>NZ_JAEDAE010000009.1 GCF_016056375.1 Hymenobacter negativus | reverse complement strand
GTGGTGGGCTGGCGGATTGATGGATTGTTGGTGCTGCATCAACAATCCATCAATCCGCCAGCCCACCACTCCACCAATCCACCAATCCACCAATCCTCTGAATGGAATTCCCCTCCAAACTGATTGAAAACGCCGTTGGCGAGCTTTCGCGTCTGCCCGGCATTGGCCGCAAAACGGCCTTGCGCCTGGCTCTGCACCTGCTGAAGGCCGAAATGGACACCACGGCCACCCTGGCCGAGGCCTTGGCCAAGATGCGTTTTGAAATAACTTACTGCAAAACCTGCCACAGCATTTCCGACGCCGAGGAGTGTGGCATCTGCGCCAACAAGCTGCGCGACCACAGTCTGGTGTGCGTGGTTTCGGACGTGCGCGACGTCATTGCCATCGAAAACACCGGCCAGTATAAGGGCGTGTACCACGTGCTGGGCGGCGTGATTTCGCCCATTGAAGGCGTGGGCCCGTCCGATTTGCACATTGATTCGCTGGTGGAACGGGCTTCGGCCGAAGACTCGGAAGTGCGCGAGGTCATCCTCGCCATTTCGCCCACGATGGAGGGCGACACCACGGCCTTCTACCTCTCGCGCCGCCTGCGCGATTTGCCCAACGTGCACATCAGCACCATTGCCCGGGGTATCCCGATGGGCGGCGAACTGGAATACGCCGACGAAATTACCCTCGGCCGCAGCATCGTCGACCGTTTGCGTCAGGCCCGGTAGGGGCTGGCCTGTCATTGCGAGCGCAGCGACGCAATCCGTCCTGTCAATGCCAGTCTCTTTCTAACGTGACAAGCCCTGATACCACATTGGTGTCAGGGCTTTTTGGTTGGATTAAAAAAGCTTATCACATCTTCAAGTTGGGCGCTGAGAACAGGACGGATTGCGTCGCTACGCTCGCAATGACAGTTATGCCCGTAATTTCGCGCCCCGTGGTCAAGCTCTCCGTCGTCATTGTTAATTATAACGTCTGCTATTTCCTGGAGCAGGCGCTGCTCTCGGTGCGGCGGGCCGTGGAGAAGCTGGGCCAGCCGGTGGAGGTATTTGTGGTCGATAACAACTCAGCCGACGGCTCAGTGGCGATGGTACGGGCGCGGTTTCCGGAGGTCATCCTTATTGCCAATCGCGACAATCCAGGCTTCTCAAAGGCTAATAATCAGGCCCTGCGCCGCGCCACCGGCCAGTACCAGTTGCTGCTGAACCCCGACACGGTGGTGGAGGAAGACACCTTCCGCGCCTGCTGCGATTTCATGGACGCGCACCCTGACTGCGGCGGCCTGGGCGTGAAAATGCTCGACGGCCAAGGCAAATTCCTGCCCGAAAGCAAGCGCGCCCTGCCCACGCCGGCCGTGGCATTCTACAAGATGTTTGGGCTGGCCAGCGTGTTTCCGAAATCGCGCACCTTCGGCCGCTATCACCTGGGCTTTCTGAATAAAGAGGAAACGCACGAAATTGAGGTACTGAGTGGGGCGTTCATGCTGCTGCGCAAGGCCGCACTGGACGAGGTGGGGCTGCTTGATGAGGACTATTTCATGTACGGCGAGGACATCGACCTCTCGTATCGCCTTACGCAGGGCGGCTGGAAAAACTATTATTTCCCCGGCACCCGCATCATTCATTACAAGGGCGAAAGCACGAAGCGCACCAGCGTGAACTACGTGTTTGTGTTCTACCGGGCGATGGTGATTTTTGCTCAGAAGCACTTCGCACCTGGCCGGGCGGGCCTGTTTTCGCTGCTCATCAACGCGGCCATCTGGCTGCGGGCCGGCGCCGCCGTGGCCGAACGCTTGGCCGTGCGCGCCGCCCCGCTGCTGCTCGATGCCGGCCTGATTTGGGGCGGCATGTACTTTCTGAAAACCTACTGGGAGCACAACCACAAGTTTGTGCCGGGCGCGTACCCGCCGCAATACATGGCGGTAGCGGTGCCGGCCTACATCGCGGTCTGGCTCACCTCGGCCTACCTCAGCGGCGGCTACGACCAGCCGGTACGCACCTCGCGGGTGGTGCGCGGCATATTCATCGGCACGCTGCTGATTTCGGCCGCCTCGAATTTTCTGGATGCCTGGCGGTTTTCGAAGGCACTGATTATTCTGGGCGGCGCCTGGGCCGTGGCGGCACTGGTGGGGCGGCAGCTGGTGGCGCACTTCATCAAGTATAAAAACCTGCACCTGAGCGAGCGGCGGCAGAAAAACATTGCCATCGTGGGCTCCGGCCCCGAAAGCCGCCGCGTGCGCCAGCTGCTGGATGCCGCCCAGGTGTCGGCCCGCGTGATTGGCTACGTGAGCGTGGGGGAGGAGCCGGCTGAACCCGGACTTGATATCCCGTCGCTCAGCCACTCAGTCACTCATTCATCGGGCGAAGCCCTGGGTGAGCTGCGCCAACTCGACGACATTATCCGTCTCTACGGGCTGAATGAGCTGATATTTTGCGGCAAGGATTTGCCCGCCAGCCAGATTATCGCCCTCATGCTGGGCCTGCCCGCCGAGCCGCCCGTGGCCTACAAAATCCTGCCTGAAGACAGCCAGTACATCATCGGCAGCAGCAGCAAAGACGCGCCCGGCGACTATTACACCCTCGACATTGCTCTTAACCTCTATCAGCCCCAGCAGGCCCGCGCCAAGCGCCTGCTCGACCTGCTCAGCAGCGCCGCCCTGCTGGCGCTGAGCCCGGTGCTGGTCTGGTTTCAAGCGCAAAAAGCCGGTTTCCTGCGCAATTGCGCGTCGGTGCTGCTGGGCCGCCGCACCTGGGTAGGCCTGCGTCACCTCGAAGGTCCGGCCCGCGCCGTGCCCGCCGTGCTATCGCCCGCCGATGCCGCCAACTCCGCCACGCCCCTCAACGAGGTGACGCTCCGCCGCCTGGAGCTGCTCTACGCCAAAGACTACGAGCCGGGCACCGACCTGAGCGTGCTCTGGCGCTGCTGGCGCCGCCTGGGGCAGTAGCCGTCTCGCCTGTCATCTGGCTTACGTTTGTCATCCTGAGCGGAGCGAAGGACCCTATCACGTTTGCGCGAATTGCTCCTTCAAACGTGATAAGGTCCTTCGCTCCGCTCAGGATGACAGATGGACCATTGACAATTGAATTACCTTTGCCGTCCCACTCGCCATTGTCAGATATGCCCGATACCGCCACTTCCGCCATCGTTTCCCCCCTCTCGCACCGCCTGCTGGCGATGAACGAATCGGCTACCATCGCCATGGTCAAAAAAGCCCGCGAGCTGATGGCCAAAGGCATTGACATCATCAACTTGAGCTTTGGCGAGCCCGATTTCCAAACCCCGCAGTACATCAAGGACGCCGCCAAGCAGGCCCTCGACGACGGCTACACCTTCTACACGCCCGTGCCCGGCATCCCGGAGCTGCGGCAGGCCATCTGCGACAAATTCAAGCGCGACAACCAGCTCGATTTCCAGCCCAGCCAGGTGGTGGTGAGCACTGGGGCCAAGCAGGCCCTGGCCAACGTCGTGCTCAGCCTGGTCAATCCGGGCGAGGAAGTCATCGTGTTCGCGCCCTACTGGGTGAGCTACGAGGAGATGGTGAAGCTGGCCGAAGGCGTGCCCGTAACGCTGGTGGGCACCCTCGAAAACGAGTACAAGGTGACCGCTGCACAGCTCGAAGCCGCCATCACGCCGCGCACCAAGCTCATCATGTATTCCTCGCCCTGCAACCCCACGGGCGCGGTTTTCAGCCGCGAAGAGCTGGGCGAAATTGCCGCAGTGCTGGCCCGTCACCCGCAAGTGTACGCCCTGGCCGATGAGATTTACGAGTACATCAACTTCGTGGGCGAGCACGCCAGCCTGGCCCATTTTGATGAAATAAAGGACCGGGTTATTACGGTGAATGGCTTCTCGAAAGGCTACGCCATGACGGGCTGGCGCCTGGGCTACCTGGCCGCCCGGCAGGATATCGCCTCGGCTTGCGAGAAAATGCAGAGCCAGATTACCTCCGGTACCTGCTCCATTGCCCAGCGGGCGGGCCTGGCCGCCCTGCGTGGGGGCCGCGCCTCCGCCGATGAGATGGTGGCCGCCTACCGCCGCCGCCGCGACTTGGTGCTGGATATCGTGAAGGACATTCCCGGCCTCAACACGCCCACGCCCAGCGGCGCGTTCTACATTTTCCCCGAAGTCTCGGCTTATTTCGGCCGCACCGCGCCCGACGGCAGTACCATTGCATCGTCAATGGCTTTGGCCCTGTACCTGCTGAACGACGCGCACGTTTCGGCTGTGTCGGGCGATGCATTCGGTGCGCCGGAGTGCATGCGCTTTAGCACTGCTGCCGCCGATGACAAGCTGGTGGAGGCGTTTCGCCGCATAAAAGCCAGCCTGGCAAAGCTGGTTTAATTAATCATGTATCAACTTTTGTCATCCTGAGCGCAGCGAAGGACCTTCTCACGAACGGTTTGCAGTAACTACTACGACAAGCACAAACGTGATAAGGTCCTTCGCTGCGCTCAGGATGACAGTTTTTTGTTTTGAGTTTGCCTACTTCCGATTCTTCCCTGCAAACGCTTTTCAACGACTTCAATAACCTGCGCGTGCTCATCATCGGCGACGTGATGGTGGATGCCTACGTGTGGGGCCGCGCCACGCGCCTCTCGCCCGAAGCGCCCGTGCCCGTGGTGCACGTGGCCCGCACCGAAAACCGCCTCGGCGGGGCCGCCAACGTGGCCCTGAACGTGCAGGCCCTCGGCGCCACGCCGCTGCTCTGCGCCGTGATTGGCGACGACGCAGGCGGCGACCAGCTGCTGGACCTGCTGCACGCCCACGACCTGCCCGCCGACGGCCTTATCCGCAGCGCAGCGCGGCCCACTACGGTGAAGCAGCGCATCCTGGCCCACGGCCAGCAGCTGCTGCGCATCGACTCCGAAATCGAAACCGACCTCAACCAAGAAGAAGCCGACCAGCTCCTGGCCGCTTATGACGACCTGCTGGCCCGCGCCGACGTGGTGATTTTCGAGGATTACGACAAGGGCGTGCTCAGCGAGGCCATCATCACCGAGTGCATTGCTCGGGCCCGGCAGCGCAGCATCCCCACAGTAGTGGACCCCAAGAAAAAGAATTTCCTGGCTTACCGCCACTGCACTCTCTTCAAGCCCAACCTGAAAGAGCTGCGCGAGGGCCTGAAGCTAGAATTTGGCGAGCCTAACACCGACCGCGCCGGCTTCGAGGCCGCCGTGGCCCGGCTGCGCGAGGTACTGATGCCCGAAATCGTGTTGGTGACGCTGAGCGAATACGGCGTATTTGCCCAGCAAGACGACCAAAAAACCTACTTACCCGCCCACCTGCGCACCATTTCCGACGTGTCGGGCGCGGGCGATACCGTCATCAGCATCGCGGCGCTGTGCGTGGCGCTGGGGCAGCCGGCAGCCTTCACGGCGGCGCTGGCCAACCTGGGCGGCGGGCTGGTGTGCGAGCAGGTGGGCGTGGTGCCCATCGAGAAGCAGCGGCTGCTGGAAGAAGCAGGGGAGGCGGGGTTGCGGTAAAGGCACAAACTGGATTTTCTCTCTGCAATACCCACAAAAAAGTCCAACAACAAGCCGTTGATGGACTTTTCATGACTCATAAACAAACGTGCTAAAAAGCTTTTAACCGTGCCATCTTTCTTTCGGTGCATCTATCGCCCCCATGAAAAGAAAATATAACCAGAAGTACCTGACGCTGCCGGATATGAACGCGCGAACGTAACGCTATTGTTATTAGGAAAGCCGCTGGGAAAAGGCGCAATGCAGGAGTCTGCTTTGGGGTTATCGCTCATAACCATCATCGCAGAGGACTGTCGGACATTTTTGGCTGTGAGGGTTGCAAACGAAATAGTATCTGAAAAGCCCGACGGCATGTTATTGCGGTATAATTTGGAATACCTAAAGTAATGCAAGTCTATTCCACCATCGTAGCCAACTGGAATGTCTAGGAAAACCCGGTGATATTGGGATGGGGTAATGGTCGGAGTCATCAGATTACGAATGCCGTTGATGATAAAGCGCTGATTGTCTTTGTCGCTGCGATAAGTGACTTTATATGAGGTATAGAAAGGTTTCTGTCCGAGATGTATCGTCGCAGGTAGTGCATAGACCGGCGCAGCAGTTGATATCTCATCGGTATAATATGTGCCGTAAATAATGGTCACTGGCGTGGCCTTCACATAATTTTCAAACTGTAAGCGGTGAGGGCCCGCCGCGACATTCGCCAAGGAGAAAGTGCCGTCGGCAGCCGTGGTGGTACTGGTACCGGGGGCATCGTAAAGTTTGACTACGGTGCCGCTGTGGTCTGTAAGTAGGTTTCCTGTCAAGTCGTGAAGCACTACTTTGCCGGTAAATGTTGACGTAGGAGCCGCGTCCTCTTTTTGCTTAGTGCAGCTGGCCAAGGCTGCGAATAAAGCTAGCGCGGCGCACGAAGCCGCGATTCGGGAAGGTAATTGAGGAAGCATATGCACTGGCTGAAAAGTGAAAGGAGGGATTTCTGTGGCCTAAAGTAAGCCACAGAAATCCCTCCTTCTGTTCACCAGTTATATCCGAACTAAGCCTTCTTCAAAAACTCGGTTTTGAGGACCATGGTGCTGCCACCGGTGCGGCCTTCGATTTCGGCGATGCTGTTGGTGAGGCGGATGTTTTTGACCACCGTGCCACGCTTGAGCGTGAGCGAGGAGCCTTTCACTTTGAGGTCTTTGATGAGGGTGACCGAGTCGCCTTCGGCGAGCAGGGTGCCGTTGCTGTCTTTTACGTCCATTCGGGTTGGTTATGAATTATTGCGTTTACCAGCCAATTTCCTCGTCTGATGCGTCGTACCCATACTCGATAAAGGGGATTCCTGAAGTATCTAATTTAGGGTCTTCAACAAAAAGCTCTGCGCAAGAGCCCATAAATGGTAAATTAGGGGCTTCCGCAGCATAACGTTTTGATAGATAATCACCCCATTCAATGGCATCTTCGATGGAACGAGCTTCTATTGCAATAAAAGCATTAAATCCATCAAATTGGTCGTCTGGGTCATTGGCATCGTGCAGCAGATTCTTGAATGAAGCCTGATACAACCACCAAGAATTGAACTTGTCTGCCAACGGCTTCACAACTATCTCTATTTAGCGAGGAAATGTTGCTCTAGCCCCGCCAGGCTTTCACCGTTTCCACAAACACGCGTACATTGTCCGGATTCGTATCCGGATACACGCCGTGGCCGAGGTTGGCGATGTGGGGGCCGCCGGCGAACTGGCGGAGCATTGCTTCGGTGGCGGCGCGTACCTGCTCGGAGGTGCCGTAGAGGGCACAGGGGTCGAGGTTGCCTTGCAGGGTTTTGTTGCCGGCTTCGAGGCGGACCTGGGCGGGCGTCTGGTTCCAGTCGAGGCCTATCGTGCGGCAGGGCATGGCGGCGAACTCGGGCACGGCCCACCAAGCGCCTTTGGCAAACACCGTAACGGGCACGAGCGGGGCCAGGGCTTCGCAGATTTCGGCGATGTAGCGGGCCGAAAACTCGGTGTAGTGCGCGGGCGGCAGAATGCCGGCCCACGAGTCGAACACCTGCACCACTTGGGCACCGGCGGCTACCTGGGCTTGCAGGTAGGCAATGGTGGTGGCGGTAATTTTGGCGAGCAGGCGGTGGGCCAGGGCGGGCTCTTTGTAGAGGAAGCCGCGAGCTTTGCTGAAGGTTTTGGAGCCGTGGCCCTCAATCATGTAAGCCAGGATGGTGAAGGGCGCGCCGGCAAAACCGATGAGCGGCACGCGGCCATTCAGCGCTTTTTTGGTGATGCGCAGGGCTTCGAGCACGTAGCCGAGGCCCTCCTCGGGGTCGGGGATGCGGAGCTTGTCGATGTCGGCCGCCGACTTGATGGTGGCGGGGAAGAGGGGGCCGCGGGCTTCCACCATTTCGTAGGGCAGGCCCATGGCATCGGGCACCACGAGGATGTCGGAGAAGATGATAGCGGCGTCCACATCCAGCGCATCGATGGGCTGGATAGTGACTTCGGCGGCCAGGTCGGGGGTTTCGACCAGCTCTTTGAAGCCGGAGAGGCGGGCGCGCAGGGCGCGGTATTCGGGCAGGATGCGGCCGGCCTGGCGCATGAGCCAGACGGGGGTGCGCTCGGTGGCTTCGCCCCGGGCGGCACGCAGGAAAAGGTCGTTTTTCAGCATAAGGAAGCGCAAAGGTACGACCAGCCTCTGCTTAGCCGGCGCGGCGCTTTTCGTCCTCGGCCCCGCCGCTGCGGCGGCGCGTGGGCGCCAGCTTATCATTACCAAAACGGTAGCTGAAAGCCAGCGTCACGAAGCGGCTATCGCGGCGCTGGTAGAAGCGCTCCACGTAGTTGTCGTAGGTGGAAGTGACGTGTACCGGCCGCGTGTAAAGAATGTCCGCCATGGTCAGCTTCAGACTGCCCTTGCGGTCCCACAGGCTTTTTTGGAGGCCGGCACTTACTTCTCCGTTGGGCTGCTGCACCAGGAAGCCGTACACCTGCTGAGACTCGTAGCTGCCGTTCAGCTCGGCGGTCCAGCCCTTGCCGAAGGTGAAGGTGTGGTTCGACGTCAGTTCCACGCTCACGCCGCCGCGGTTGAGGTTGGTGCCGGCCAGCTCGCCGGTGAAGCGGTTGTAGTACAGCACCGCGTTGTTGTAAACCTTCCACCACTTGGTTATGTCTACGGGGGCCGTGAGGGTGAGGGCGTAGTAGTGCTGCTGCGAGAGATTGCGCGTGGTGGAGAGCACCGTGCTGTCAGTTTCGGGCTGCACCACGCCGATGAGCGGATTGGTGGTGCGGCTGTAGCTCAGTCCCACGCTATACTTCTGCCGAAAGGTGTGCGTGAGTTCAAAGTTGTAGCTGGTTTGGGGCAGTAGGGTGGGGTTGCCGCTGCCAAAGGTGGTGCGGTCGATGATTTGGCGGAAGGGGTTGAGCTGCCCGTAGCTGGGCCGGTCGATGCGCCGGCTGAGCGACAGGGCCAGCTCGTGGTTCTCGCTGAGCTGGCGCTTTATGGCCGCGCTCGGAAACAGCTGGAAGTAGTTGCGGGTGAAATCCTTAAACTCCACTTCGCGGTCCTGCCGGCCCACGGCGTGGGTGTGCTCGCCGCGCAGACCGGCCTGCAGGGTCAATTTCGGTTTGCTATAGCTCAGGTTGGCGTAGCCCGCGTTGATGTTCTCGTCGTAGCGAAAGCGGTTCGAGCGGTTCAAATCCAGCAGGTTATTGGTGAAAAACTTCAGGTCGTTATCGGCCGTCACGAGGCTGGATTTAGCCCCCAGCTCCAGCCGCAGCTCCTTGTTGAGCGGGTGCGTGTAGTCCACCTTCGCCGACTGAATGGCCAAATGTCCCTCTTGGTCGCTGCTGCTGGCCTGGTTAGGCTCGTTCACCAAAAAGGTGGTCAGCAGCTGGTCGCGGCTGGAACGGTAGCGGGCGTAGTCCACGTCGGCTGTGAGTTCCTGCGCGCCAAACGCATTGGTGTAGGTATGCCGGAAGTTGAGGTTGCCGGCTACGTTGCCCGAAAGCCCCGTGCTCGTATTGAGGGAGTTATAGTTCTGCGTGGTGCCGCGCACCAGGTCGTGCAGTACCGAAAAGTTGGTGCCATCGGCCGAGTTGTGGTTGTCGAGGCCGCTCACGACCGCACCCACCGTGGTGCGCTCCGACAGGTTGTAGTCTAGGCCGCCGCGCCAGCTCTGCGAGCGTTGCCGGTTGGGCAGGCGGTTGTCCTGGTCGGTGGTGCCGGTCAGGGGCCGGTCGGCGCCCACCGGCCGCCCATAAAAGTCGCGGTGAATGGTGAGCTGAGCCAGATTCGAGCGGTCGGCATAGTTGTAAGCGCCAAACAGGTTAAGGTTCTTCTGGCGATGGTTCAGACTCAGGCCGCCCGTGTATTTGTTGTATTGGCTGCGGCCGTAGGTCAGGTTCAGGGTGCCGTTGCTGCCCAGGCGCTGGTCTTTTTTCAGGTTGATGGCGATGATGCCGGCGCCGCCCTGCGCATCGTACTTGGCCGGTGGGTTGGTTATCAGCTCGATACTTTTCAGCTGTTCGGCCGGCAGCGCCCGCAGGTAGTCAGCCAGCTCGGTGCCTGTCATGGGCTGGCGCTTGCCGTCGATGAGCACCAGCACACCCTGCCGGCCGCGCAGGGCCAGGTTGTCGCTGCCGTCCACGGTCACGCCCGGCGAGCGGCGCAGCACGTCCAGCGACGTGTTGCCGGCCGCCAGCGTCGAGCCCTCCACGTTCACAATGGTGCGGTCGGCCTCATGCTCGTACAGCGGCTTCTGGCCCACTACTTTCACTTCCTTCAGCTGGGTTGCGGCGCTGGTTGCGAGCTGCATCGCGGGCAGCTCTATCGCCTGGTCGGCCACTTCAAAGGGCTTGGTCCATTGCCGGTCAAAGCCCACCTGTGCCGCCGAAACCAGGTAGCGGCCCACCGCAGCCCGCTCAAACAAAAAGACTCCCTGCGCGTCGCTGAACTCGGTTTTCACCACCGTTGAGTCGGCGGCGCGGTGCAGGGTAACGGTGGCAAATTCAACAGGCTTGCTGCCGGCGCTTTGTACTTTGCCACGCACGGCGGTGCCCGTTTGGGCCTGGGCCGGCTGCCCATTTAGCAGCCCAATCATCAGCAGCAACAGGCTGGCAATAGCGGATGGAAAGAGGTGACGTTTCATGATGAAAAAGGAATTGCAGAGAAAAAGATGACGGTCAGAGAAAGCAGTTTGAGGCAGCAACAAGTAAAAGATTATGATATATCATAAAGGTTGCACGGTGGTGCGTTTGCCATTAGCCCGCAGGCAAATGGTCTTTCCAGAAAAGTGCGTTATTCGGCGGCCGGTGCGCAGTTGCGCGCAATGCGTTCCAGCACCTGCTGCAATAAGGCTAGGTCGGCGGCCGGAATGCCAGCCAGCGCCAGTGCCCGGTTGCTAAGCACAATGGGCTGCACGGCGGCGAGCATGCCGTGGCCGTCGGCCGTTACCCGCAGCCGGGTGCGGCGGCCGTCGTGGGGCAGGGGCACGGCCGAGAGCAGGCCCCGCTTCAGGAGCAGGCTCAGCATACGCGCCACCGAGGCCTGGTCTTTGAACACCCGCTCCGCGATTTCCTGCTGGGTCAGGTCGTCGTGCTCCAGCAGCACTTGTAGCACCAGCCACTGGTCGATGGTAATGTCCAGCCCGGCCCGGTCGATGTTGGCCTGAGCCAGCCGCCGGTAGCTGCGAATGGCCTTATCGAGCGAATAGAAGATGACAGAGTTGAGCATGGGCGGGGCAAAAGTAGCGCGGACAGACACGGAGCAGTCCGCCTTGTCCAGCTAACAACTGACTTGGCTTACCGCGTCAGGCCCGGAAACAGCACGCCGATGGCCGAAGCCAGGAAGTTGACTCCGATGGCCAGCGTGATAAAGCCCATGATGCGCGACATGGCCGCCATCCCGGGCTTGCCGAGCACGCGCGTGAGGCGCAGCGAAAAAATCAGGACAATAAAAGCGGCCAGCGCCACCAGTGCGAAGCCGGCCACGGTCATGGCTTTGTCAACGTAGGTGGGCCGAATCAGGCCGATGCAGATGGCCATCGAGCCCGGGCCGGAGAGCATGGGCATGGCCAGTGGCGTGAAGCTGATATCGTCCTTTTGCTTGCTTTCTTCGAGGGCTTCGGGGCCCACCCGGTCGCGGTTGCCGCCCGGCGTGAGCAGGTCGAACGCCGAGCGGATGAGCAGAATGCCGCCCGCGATGCGCAGGTGCTGAATATTAATGCCGAAGAAATTCAGAATGTACTGCCCGCCAAAGAACGCCACGCTCAGCACGGCCACCATATAAATGCAGGCGCGCAGGGCCGTGCGGGCGCGTTCGGAGGCGCGGTCGTCGGCCGTGAGGGTGAGGAAAACCGGCATCGCCCCGAACGGATTGACGATGGAAAACAGGGTGGTGAAGGTGGCGAGCAGAATTTCCATAGGCAACAAAGGTAGGAGAAGGGGCGGACCGGACAGAAAAGCCCTATTTTGCCGCCTCAACAGCCGGGGCGCTTTGCCCATAGGTTGCATTTCCGCTCCCCGCTCACCCATTGCTATGATTCCTGACGCTTCGGCCGCCCCCCAGAACGGCCCTGACCACGACCGCCCGACCACCGAAACGCCCCTGGTAGGCATTATTATGGGGTCGCGGTCCGATTTGAAAATTATGTCGGCCGCCGCCGAGGTGTGCCGCCAGTTCGGGGTGCCTTACGAAATCACGCTCGTGTCGCCGCACCGCACGCCGCACCGCATGGTAGAATACGCCGAAAGCGCCCGCAAGCGCGGCCTGCGCGTGCTGATTGCGGGTGGGGGCGGGGCGGCCCACCTGCCGGGCATGGTGGCCGCGTTCACCACGCTGCCCGTGATTGGGGTGCCCATCAACAGCACGCTGTCCATTCAGGGGCTCGATTCGATTCTGAGCATGATTCAGATGCCGGCCGGCACGCCAGTGGCCACCGTGGGCCTCGACAACGCCGCCAATGCCGCCGTGCTGGCCATTCAGATGCTGGCCATCGGCAACGCCCGGCTGGCCGATGCGCTGGAAAAATACCGTACTGCCCTCAAGGACCGGGTGATGCGCACGATTGAGGAACTGCGCAAGGGTGGGTTTCAGGATGATGTGTAGGGAGCGGTAAACGCCATGCCGAGCGCAGCCGTCTGTCATCCTGAGCGCCGCGAAGAACCTTATCACGCTCGCACTGCCGGATTACAGCAATTGTTCAGCGGTACAAGGTCCTTCGCCGTGCTCAGGATGACAGACGGCGGCCCACTATACTCAATAATTCAATCCGACCCGCTTCCCTTTTAATGCCCACTTTTCTTTCTGCAATGCTGACCACTGGCCACTGGGTGGTATGGGTAATCGGAGGCGCGGGCCTACTCGTGACGCTGCTGCCCGTGTTCCGTCAAACCGCGTGGTGGATTCGCATCTGCGACTTTCCGCGCTTGCAAATTGTGGCCGCATTGCTGCTGAGCCTGGGTGCGGCGCTGGCCCTGCCCACGCCGCGTAGCTTCGGCAACAGCTTGTTTGTGGTGAGTCTGGCGGTGGCGGTGGTGTACCAATTCAGCCGCATCTGGCCCTACACGCCGCTGCACCGCAAACAGGTGTCCGATGCCAGCCGCCCGGCCGATGATGACGCTCACCACCTCAGCATTATTGTGGCCAATGTGCTGATGTATAACCGGGATGCCTCGCGCCTGCTGGGTCACATCAAGCACCTGCGGCCCGATGTGGTGCTGGCCGTGGAAACCGACGACTGGTGGCTAAGCCAGCTTCAGCGCATCGAAAAAGACTACCCTTACACCTGCCACGCCCCGCTGCCCAACACCTACGGCATGCTGGTGTTCTCGCGCCTGCCGCTGGTGGAACCGCGGATTCACTACATTCTCGACCCCGATATTCCGTCGTTTCACGGTTGCGTGCGGCTGCCCAGCGGCCTCACCGTCAACCTACACTTTCTGCACCCCAAGCCGCCGGCTCCGCAGGAATCGAAAACCAGCGCCCGCCGCGACGCGGAATTGCTAGTGGTGGGCAAGGTCATTCAGCACCACGACGGACCCACCATCGTGGCCGGCGACCTCAACGACGTGGCGTGGTCGCACACGTCGGAGCTGTTCCGGCGGCTGTCGCGGCTGCTCGACCCGCGCATCGGGCGCGGCCTGCTGCCCACCTTCCACGCCGATTACAAGCTGCTGCGCTGGCCCCTCGACCACGTGTTCCACTCGGCCCACTTCCGCTTGCAGGACCTGCGCCGCCTCACCCACATCGGCTCCGACCACTACCCCATCTACATTCGCCTCAGCTACGAGCCGCAGGGCTGGCAGGAACAGGAAAACGAACTCGAAGCCGCCGACTCCGACGACCACCAGGAGGCCGAGGAGAAGATTGAAGAAGGCGTGGAAGACGTGGCGGCCGGCAATGAGTAATGCGGGCCGAAGGGCTATTAAAAAAAGAACGTCATGCCGAGCAAACTCGAAGCATGACGTTCTTTTTTAGGCAGCGCGGGTAGCGCCGTGCGTTTCGCGCTACTTTACTGCGGCTTTTTTCGCCGTCACCAGTTCCACGGTTTCAAAGTTGGTGGGTGGCACCTGGCGTCCGTTGGCCCCCACGTACATAGGCCGAATCTGCACGGTGAGGCGGCGGTTAGCAGCGGTGAAATCGGTGAGGCCGGCGGCGAAGGCGGCCGGGGTGCTGCCGGCGAGCTGCGCCGACTTCACGTTGAGGTCAACGCTGATGGGCAGGGTTTCGATTGCGCTGGACTCTACGGAGGTGTCCGCACCGGTGGTACCAGTGGTCAGCTCCTTGCCGTCGAGGAGTAGCTTGTAGTCGAGCTGCTTGAGCTGGACGCTGGTAGTGGCGCTGGGATTTTTGGCGTAAACGCGCATTTTGAGGTGCAGGGGCAGGTTGCCCTTTTGCAGCGCGGTTTGGAGCTGGGCCTGCTGGGGCGAGGCAATGTCGGTGGCCTGGCGCACAAACAAGATGTCCTGGCCGCCGAGCTTAGCTTCGTCGATGAAATTGAGCCGGTACTGCATCAGGCTGTACGCTTCGTTTTCGAGGGCTTCGGTCGAGACGTTTTTGCCGGTGGGCTTGTCTTTTACTTGTTCGCTCACGCTGCACGAAGCGGCGGTGATGAGCAGCGAGCCCAAAGCCAGAGCGCGGGCGGGAGACGGGAAGGAAGAAACTTTCATAAAAAGGGAAGCAAAAAATCGAAATAGACGCAGGACTGGCACTAAGCGCCGCCGTGGGCGTGCTTACGCGAATGCGGGGCCAATGGCTGCAAAGGTAAGCCCGGCTATTGCGGCATCATCGCCACGCGCCACGCAATCCAGAGGATGAGGCTGGCCGCCCCAAGTGTCATAATGCGCAGGCCGTGCACCCGGTCGCGGGCCGAATAGCCGGGGATTTGGCGGCCATCGTTCAGAGTTTTCTTGTGCGAGTACAGCTCCCAACCCATAAAAATGGCCCCAAAACCGCCCAGCAACGCAAACAAATACCCCAGGCGAATGCGGCCGGTGTTGTTCCGCTCCGGCTGGTTCTGCTCCACCACGCGGTGCTCGCGCAGCAGCCGGACGGCATCGGCCGATACATCGCGGCCCCGCTGCCGCAGCAGCTGCCCGGCCAGGCTCACGTCGAGGGGGCTCCACTCGTCGGGCTTGGCCAGCAGGTCGAACAGCTCGGCATCGGAGAAGCTGAACAGGTAATGGTCGGGGCTGAGCGAAGCGAGGGCGTCGCGGTTAGCCTCTTCCTGCAAGCGGCGCACCCACTCAAAGTCGGCCCCGTGCAGCTTCACCACGAAGGTGGCGTAGGTGTTGTTGAAGGTGAAGGCGGGGTTGAAAACGGGCTCGCCGGTGTCGGTGCCGGTTTCGAAGGGAATGGCGCGCTGCCGCAGCATCGTCAGCAACGGTTGGGCCGCCTCGGCCGAGGGAAACGACTGGAATGGTAGAAAGTCAAGCATGGAAAAAGCTATGGGGGACTGCCAATTTATGGCGTGCGCTCGCAAATGAGCTGGCGGGTTACCGTTTGGTAAGTGAGAAACTGGCCGCGCACTTTGCGCTCGACTACGGTGCTGGTGTGAAACACGAGCCGGCCCGCCGGGTCCAGCCCCACCAGCGACACGTTGCCACTGCTTTTCGCTGTTCCGTACAGCAGCAGGTAGCGCTGGTTGAGCAGCACGTAGTTGCGGTGGTTTCGGTTTCGGCGCAGCGAGGCCGGCTTCAGCTCCAGCTTACTCTCCGTGAACCGGACCGTGAACGGGCCGGGGGTGTCCTTCGCGGCCACGCTGCGGTAAAACTTCTGGTCGGCTATCGAAAACGAGTCGATGTGCGTGATAAGCCGGTTGGCCACGCCGTGCCATTCGCCAACCAGGCGTTGGGCGTCGGCAATGCGGGTGGCCGTATCCAACTGGGCGTAGGGGCTGGCCGAGTTGGCGCACCACCAGGTATCTACGCCGTTGGGTGCCATAAAATCAAGGCCCAGCTGGGTCTTCTTGATTTCGGGAGGCAGTAGCCGCTGGTAGCGGGCGTAGTCTTTCTCCCACTGCTCGGCAGGGGTAATGGTCGGTAATGCAATGCAGTAAGTAAGCGGAAACCGGGAAGTGTCGGCCGTGCTGGCGTGGCCAGGAAGCGGCCGCACCGAAATCTTGGCAGCTGGTGCGGCCCCCGAGCCTCCTAGCGCTGGTTTATCCTGCGCCATTGCAGCAGCACTACTCAAAAACACCAGAAGCCCAATCAGCCAAAGCTTACAATTCCAGCAAGTCAACATGCCATAAACCTACAAAAAAAGGCCGGAAGCATACGCCTCCGGCCTTTCCTAAAACGAATCTGAATCTGTGTAATCAGTCAAATCCGTTACAATCTGCGGTCCTTATTTACCGTCTACTTCTTCGTAGTCCACGTCGGTCACGTGGTCGCCGGCGGGCTGGCCCTGGCCGTTGCCGTCCTGGGGCTGGCCGTCGCCGCCGGGGAAGCCCCCGCCGGGCTGGCCGCCTTCGGCGCCGCCAGCGGCGTACATCTCCTGCGAGGCAGCCTGCCAGGCGGCATTCATGGCCTCCATGGCGGTGTCGATACGAGCGAGGTCTTTGGCTTCGTGGGCCGATTTGAGGTCGGCAAGAGCGCCTTCGATGGCGGTTTTGTTGCCACCGCTCAGCTTTTCACCGTACTCTTTCAGCTGCTTCTCGGTCTGGAAAATCATCGAGTCGGCGGCGTTCACTTTCGTGATGCGCTCGGTCTCGGCTTTGTCGGCTTCGGCGTTGGCGGCGGCTTCGTCGCGCATGCGCTTGATGTCGTCCTCGCTCAGGCCGCTGCTGGCTTCGATACGGATTTTCTGCTCCTTGCCGGTGCCTTTGTCTTTGGCGGTTACGTTCAGGATGCCGTTTGCGTCGATGTCGAAGATTACCTCAATTTGCGGCACGCCACGGGGTGCGGGCGGGATGCTGTCGAGGTGGAACTTGCCGATGGTGCGGTTCTGCGCGGCCAGCGGACGTTCGCCTTGCAGCACGTGGATTTCTACCGAAGGCTGGTTGTCCGAAGCTGTCGAGAAGGTTTCCGATTTCTTGGTCGGGATGGTGGTGTTCGACTCGATGAGCTTGGTCATCACGCCGCCCATCGTTTCGATGCCGAGCGAAAGCGGAGTCACGTCGAGCAGCAACACGTCTTTCACTTCGCCGGTCAGTACACCGCCTTGGATGGCAGCACCGATGGCCACCACTTCGTCGGGGTTCACGCCTTTCGAAGGCTTCTTGCCGAAGAACTTCTCCACTTCCTCCTGAATACGGGGAATGCGGGTCGAGCCACCCACGAGGATAACCTCGTTGATGTCGGAAGTCGACAAGCCGGCGTCTTGCAGGGCCTTTTTCACGGGCTCCATCGAGCGGCGCACGAGGTCATCGGCGAGCTGCTCAAATTTGGCGCGGCTCAGTTTCACCACCAGGTGCTTGGGGCCCGAGGCCGTGGCGGTGATGTAAGGCAGGTTGATTTCGGTTTCGGTCGAGCTCGAAAGCTCCACTTTGGCTTTCTCAGCGGCTTCTTTCAGGCGCTGGAGGGCCATGGGGTCTTTGCGCAGGTCGAGGCCTTCGTTTTCGCTGCTGAACTGGTCAGCCAGGAAATTGATGATAACCTGGTCGAAGTCGTCACCGCCGAGGTGGGTGTCGCCGTTGGTGCTCAGCACTTCAAACACGCCATCGCCGAGTTCCAGGATGGAGATGTCGAACGTGCCACCGCCGAGGTCGTACACGGCAATTTTCTGGTCTTTGTGCTTCTTATCCAAGCCGTAGGCCAAAGCAGCGGCCGTGGGCTCGTTGATGATGCGCTTCACGTCGAGGCCGGCGATGGCACCAGCTTCTTTGGTGGCCTGGCGCTGGGCGTCGTTGAAGTAAGCGGGTACCGTGATAACGGCTTCGGTTACGGGCTGGCCGAGGTAGTCCTCAGCGGTTTGCTTCATTTTCTGGAGCACCATGGCCGAGATTTCCTGCGGCGTATAGTTGCGGTCGCCGATTTTCACGGCTACGGTGTTGTTGGCACCGGCCACTACTTCGTAGGAAACGTGCTTCTGCTCAGCAGTCACCTCGTTGAAGTGGCGGCCCATGAAGCGCTTGATGCTGGAAATCGTATTCTTGGGGTTGGTCACGGCCTGGCGCTTGGCCGGGTCGCCCACTTTGCGCTCGCCCTTGCCCCCGTCGAGGAAAGCGACGATGCTGGGGGTGGTGCGGCGGCCTTCGCTGTTGGGAATTACAACGGGTTCGTTGCCTTCCATTACGGCTACGCACGAGTTGGTGGTGCCGAGGTCAATGCCGATTATTTTGCCCATGATAGGGGGTGTGTTGGGTTAAGAAGAGTGGAATTTGTCAGGTTGGAGTGCCGCGTTGCCGCCGCTACCGGGGGATTACAAGCAACGTACCAGCGTCGTTTTGGTGACAGATTGTCACCGCTTCGGCGGGTAAGGTGGAGGTTATCCGACGCGGTGGCGGGATTTGTTGCAAACAGCCAAAATTTTCCTGACAAGGGGGCGGAAGTGAAGTCTGGATTACCTTGCTACTAGCTATGGAAAGTAAAATTCTATTGATTCTGGACCTTGACGAAACACTCATCCACGCAACTGCTACCAAGCTGGGCGACGATTACGCGTTTCAGCTCTACCATTATTACGTGTACAGAAGGCCGGGATTGGATGCCTTTCTGGCTTCTTGCGCGGAGATATTTGATATAGCCGTTTGGTCATCGGCTAGCGACGATTACGTGAAGCAGGTGGTTGAGCAAATATTTCCGGTTGAAATAAAGCTGGTATTCGTGTGGGGTCGCTCGCGCTGCACACCACTGGTTGTGCCCCAAATTGATGAATATGGCTACTATAATCTGGACGGAGCCAGCCACTACGAGTATGCCAAGCTGCTGAAAAAAGTGCGGCGGCTCGGGTTTGATATAAACAGAATTTTAATAGTGGACGACACTCCGGAAAAAGTGCGTAACTGCTACGGAAATGCGATTTATCCCACGCCGTTTTTGGGTAACCCCGACGATAATGAATTGAAGATTTTAAGCCATTTTCTGGATTCACTAAAAACAGCTGAGAATATCAGGAGCATCGAAAAGAGGCATTGGCAACGGAAGTTTCTTTCAAGCTACGAGACCTGAATTGAGCAGCCGGAAGAAAATTGATTGAACCGCTATTCTAGATGTGCTGAACTCAGAAACACCCACACCTGCCGCTCCCATTCCGCCCCATAACGTTTCCAATAAGGTTCGTGGCCAATGCCCTCGAAATCGTGGCGCACTTTAGAGCCGGCGAGGTGGGCGAAGATGGCATCGGTTTCGGCGCGGGTGACGCGCGGGTCGGCGGTGCCCCAGAGCAGAAGGGTGGGCGTGTGGATTTGGCTGGCGTAATGCTCGGCGTTGAGGCCGAAAGCCCAGAAGCCGTTTTGCACGCCGCCCCAGAACACCAGCAAATCGGCCATCGGGAAGCCGGGCACGTGCATGGAGGCGAAGCGGTTGTAGGCCGTCTGGCGCATGTTGCCGTAGGGGCATTCGAGGATGTTGGCAGTGGGGTGGATGCCTAGCTCGGCCTCGGCGCGGAGAATGGCTACGGCGCCCATGCTCACGCCGTAGAGAATTAGCTCGCCTGACGCCGGAACCTCACCCCCGGCCCCTCTCCGATGGAGAGGGGAGCCTGACGACTTTGTGGAATCTTTTAGCCAGTGATATACTGCCGCTACGTCGTCGGCCTCGCGGTAGCCCACGGTGGTGCGGAATCCGGCCGAGTTGCCGTTGCCGGTCTGGTCTACGAGCAGCACGTTATAGCCCAGGCGGCGGAAGTAGCCGGCCTCGTGGGTGAGGTGCGACTTGCTGCTGGTGTAGCCGTGAAACAGGGCCACGGTGCCGCGCGCCCGGCCGCTGTCGGGCCGGGCATACCAGGCTTCGAGCGGGCCGTTGGGGCTGGCGATGCGCACGGTTTCGACCGGGAAGCCGGGCCGGGGGCCGTTGTGGGGCTTGGGGTTGCGGATGCCGGTGAGCAGCAGCCAGAGCTTTTGGCCGGGGCTGAGTTGCTCGGGATTAGGCGAGTGCAGGCCGGGCTCGTTGGAGAAATGTGTGAAGCGCCAGGCGTGGAAGAAGGCCACGGCGTTCATGGCGGTGAAGCCGGTGAGGAGCAACAACAGGAGCCAGCGGCGGGAGGGTTTGAGCATAGTTGGGCTCAGAAACGCCGGCCTACCCCGGATATTTTGCGCAGCGAATCCACCTCCGCTGCCGTCAAATCGCGCCACTCGCCGGGCTGCAACTTGCCCAGCCCCAACGGGCCAATGGCCGCCCGCACCAGCCGCAGACACGGCAGGCCCACGGCGGCGCACATCTTACGCACTTGGCGGTTCATGCCCTGCGAAATCTGGATTTCCAGCCAACTGGTGGGAATGCTGGCCCGGTAGCGAATGGGTGGGTTGCGCGCCCAGAGGTGGGCCGGCTCGGGCAGCTCGGTGGCCTCGCCGGGGGCAGTGAGGCCTTCCTTTATCTGCACGCCGCGCCGTAGCTGCTGCAAGGCTTCGGCCGAAACGGTGCCTTCGACCTGCGCCCAGTAGGTTTTCGGGACTTTGAATTTGGGGTCGCTGAGGCGGTGCTGGAGCTGCTTGTCGTCGGTGAGCAGGAGCAGGCCCTCGCTGTCGAAATCCAAGCGGCCGACGGGGTACACGTTAGGCACGGGCACGAAATCCTTGAGCGTGGCGCGGCCGTGCTCGTCGGTGAACTGGGTGAGGACTTCGTAGGGCTTATTGAGCAGAATGTAGCGCATGCTTCAAGTAATGCACAGGTGTGGGAACGCGCCATGGCGCGTTCGGCGGCAGGGCACGTAAGGAAGCGTTTGGCGGCAAGGAAAGATTATGCGCTGCCGACGATTGAACATGCCGTGGCGCGTTCCTACCACCAGCGTTGCTGCGGCAGCTCGGTGCCCAAAGTTACGGGCTCGCCCAAGTGGGGCGTGGTGATGGGCTGGCCCAGGCGGGCGGCCTCGGCGGTGGCGCGGGTCACGGGCTCGTTCCAGGCGTGGAGGCTCTCGGTGAAGGCCCCCCAGTGCACGGGCAGCATCACAGCAGCGCGCACGTCGCGGGCGGCCTGTACGCTCTGCTCGGGCTTCATGTGGATTTCAGCCCAGCTCTCGTTGTACTGCCCGCATTCCACCAACGCCAAATCGAACGGGCCGTACTGCCGGCCAATGGCGGCGAAATGCGGCCCGTAGCCGCCGTCGCCGGTGTAAAAAACCCGTTTGGCCGGAGCCTGCATCACCCAGGAGCACCACAGCGTGGAGTTGCGGTTGGTGAGGCCGCGCCCTGAAAAATGCCGGCTGGGCGTGCAGCGCAGCACGAGGCCGGGGATGGTGGCGCTGTCGCCCCAGTTCATTTCGGTGATGCGCGCAGCCGGCACGCCCCACGCCAGCAGGTGCGGGCCAATGCCGAGCGGCACGTAAAAATGCCCCACCTTGTCCTTGATTTTGCGAATGGTGGCGTAGTCGAGGTGGTCGTAATGGTCGTGCGAGATGAGCACGGCGGCGATGGGCGGCAGCTGCTCGGGCCGGATGGCCAAGCTGGGGTTGTAGCGCTTGGGCGTGGCCCAGCTCACGGGGCCCATTTTCACGCTGAGCATGGGGTCGAGCAGGATGTTCTGGCCCGCTATTTCGATCAGGCTGGCCGAGTGGCCGAACCACGTCACACGCACCATTTCGGGCGTCTTCCGGGTGATGGCCAGCGAATCGAGCGGCTGCTGGGGCAGGGGAGCGGGCGGGGCGGCCTGCGGCGATTTGTGAAACAGGAATTTCCACATCACTGAGGGCATGCTGCCGCCGGTCATTTCCCGCGTCGGAATCAGGTTGACGAATTTGTCCTCCTGCGCATCGTAATGACCCGATTTGAGGTAGGCTGCTTTGTCGGCCTTGGTGGGCGTGCCCCCCAGCTGCGGGCTGAGGCTGGTGAAGGCCACCACCGCAATTAGTAAGGTGCCGAGGATGCCGCCGGTTGCCATCAGGAGTTTCTTTAAGAAGTTGCGCATGTACTTAGTCGCGCGGTGCGGCAGTGCTGTGGGCCAGGGCCACGATGTCGCGAACTTCGAGCACGGGTTTGGTGTAGCCGAAATCGGCCGCGTTAATCATGGCCTGGCCCACTTCCTGCATGGTGCTCACAAACTGCGGGGTCAGCTTGCGGGCCAGCGGGTAAAGCCAGGCAATGGCCCCGTAATACTTCAGAATATTGCGCTGGCCGGGCGTGGCCTTCATAAAGCCCGGCCGGAACATATAAGCCGCATAGAAGGGCAGCGTCAGCAGCTCGTTTTCGGTGCGACCCTTCACGCGGGCCCAGTGCTGACGGCTGTTGCTGTCGGTGCCGCCGCCGGATACGTAGATGAAAGTCATATCCGAATTTAGCCGCGCGAGCGTCTCAGCCACGGCCACTGTCATATCGTGGGTGATGCGTTCGTATTCTTCCTTCGAAATGCCTAGCGACGACACACCCGCGCAGAAAAAGCAGGCGTTGTAGCCCGTGAGCTGGCTTTCCACGTCGCTTAGGTTGGCAAGGTCGGGCACCAGCAATTCGCGCATTTTGGCGTGGGTGCGGCCGGTGGGCTTGCGCGTGAGCACCAACACGTGCTCCACGATGGGGTTGGCCAGGCATTCGAGCAGAACGCCCTCGCCCACCATGCCGGTGGCCCCGGTCAGGATGACTCGTAGTTTCATATCGGTTCGGTAAAGTAGGAGAGAGGACGCAGTGAGGGCGTTTCTACTTTACGCAGATGCCAAAAGAACGGTGTAGAGACGCATACTTGCGTCTCTACACCGTTCGACGTTCCGCCTATACGCTGCCCGAATACTTCCGCACGGCCCATTCCACCGTCAGGAAAGCCATAATCACGAAGAACAGCCACTTCAGGTTTATCAGGTCCTTCAGGTCTTCCTCGGCCGTAATCACCGGCTTGTAGTTGGCCTTGATGATGTCCTGCGCCAGCTTATCTAGTTGCGCCGGGTAATACAGTCGCGCGCCGCTGCGGCGCGAAAGCTGCGCCAGCAGGTTGTGGTCAGCCTTCGATTCCAGGGCTTCGAGCGGCTGCGATTGCACCAGCAGTTCGCCCACATCCTGCTGGGGTTGGCCGCCCAGCGTGGCGCGGGCCTGAATGCGGTAAAGACCAGCCGGCAGCGGCCCCAGGTGCAGGGGCGAGCCGTCCTCGGGGTTGGCGAAGGAAAAGCGGCGGGCCTGCTTTTTCTCGTCGGTTAGCGTCAGGTCAATTTGCTGGTTGTAGAGGCGCTCGAATACGGCGTTGTAGGTTTCGGCTCCGAGGGTCACGTCGTCCTGGGTGCCGAAAACGTCCTGCGTGGGGTACACGTCGAGGCGCTTCTTGTTGGCGTTTTGGGTGAGGAGCTGGAGCGTGCGGATGATGAGGCGGTCGTAAGCTTCGGGCTTGTCGTCGTGGGCCACGGCCTCGCTCAGGCGCCACTGCCAGCTGCCATCGGTGAGCAGCGTGGCCTGGCGGTGGTCCGTAGAGCCGCCAAAAACCAGCAGTGGCTTCTGGGTGGGCACGCGGCCCACCCGCTGCCAGAGCGCCGCCTCGGCCCCCGTGCCCAGCCGCAAGTCGCCAAACGGCACCGGCGCAGGCGGGTACTGCGCAAAGCGGCGGGCCGATTCCTCGTCCGTCGCAAACCGGGCGAAGCCGGGGTTGGGCAGCGGCGTCACCTCATCGGTCTGCGCCCCGCGCGGCTGCACGGTGAGGCCCGCCCCGAGCTGATTATAAGCGCCCAAATCAGACTGCGCCCCGATGATGTAGAGCGCCGGCGTTTTGCGGGCCTTCACCTGGGCCAGAATTTCATTGCCGAGCCCGCCCTGGGCCGGCAGCTGGTGCAAAATGGCCACGTCGAAGTCGGCTCCGTCCTTCAGCGGGGCCACGCCGGGCAGAGCCAGGGTGAGGTCGAAGTTGTCGTTGGCCAGGATGGCGGCGCGCAGGGCCTTCAGGTCTGGGTGGGGGGCCGCGCCGGCCAGCAGCACGCGCAGCTTGCCCTTCACAATTTCGATGAAGGCCGTGCGGGCGTTGTTCAACTCGGTAAACTCGCCGGCCTGGGGCACGATGTGTACCTCGTAGCGGCGCTTGCCGGGCGCGGGCGCCGTGAGCTGGAAAGTGGTCCGCACGCGGCGGCGGCCGGCCGGCAGTCCCACGCGGCGGCTGTCGAGCACCTTATTGCCTTCGCGCAATTCCACCGTAGCTGCCCCGCCCGCGTAGCCTTCAAAGCCCAGCTCGGCCTCGATGGGGAATTTATTGCCGCTGAAGGCCACGCGGTTATAGGTGAGGCCAGTCAGGCGCAAGTCGCGCTTGGGGATGGTGTCGCCTACGGCCACGCTGTAAATCGGGAAGTTGAAATCGGAGTAGGCGGGGCTGCGGCCCCGGTTCACGAGGCCGTCGCTCAGGAGCACCACGCCGGCCAGGTTGCGGTCCTCGTAGGCATCGCGGGTGCCGCTAAGGAGCTGGTCGAGGTCAGAAGTGGCCGCGGAAAAGCGCAGCGAATCGAGCCGGGCCGGGCGGGCGGGGGTGGAGGTAAGCGTACGGGTTTCGACCGTGAAGCCCTTGCTGCGCAGCGTTTCGGCAAGGCGGGCGAGGCCGGTGGTGGCCTGGCTGAGCACGTTTTTGGGCGTGAATAATTCGACCGACTGTGAGTTGTCGACGGCCAGCACCAGCGCGGGCGCTTCGGTGTGCGTAGTGGTGGTGCGGATGACCGGGGCCAGTAGCAGGTAGCACAAAAAGCTCACCACCGCAAAGCGCAGGGCCGCCAGCGCGTAGTTGCGCTGCTTGCTCCAGGGCGCGTTGGCTGAGTATTGCAGGGCCGCGTAGCCCGCGCCCACGGCCAGGCAGAGCAGGATAAACCAGGAGGAATATTGAGTGGTCAGCAAACGAAAATCGGATTGAATCAGCGTTAAAGGTCGGCCCGCGCCGCTAAAGTTGCAGCCGGCCGCTGCTTCAACGGCTGGGCGTGGCTGGCTGTTTGGTGCCGGGCGCACGGTTTGCCAACAAAATTATACGCCCCGCGAACTTACTGGCTGTGGCCAAAGCCGGGGACAGGAGCGGGACTGTGAAGCCGCTTGAAAATCCCTTTTCGGAATAAAGCAGCACCAACCTAGCACCAGCGGGCCGCCGAAGCATACCTGAATTGAGAGTATAGATAATTAATAATAATAATTAAATATTTCATCGATGATATTAAAGCGCGCTTGTGCTTGAAAAGGTGGACATTTTACTAATGCAAATAATTGAAAAACAATAATATTTATCATGGAAAGGCGCGTCTGCCTGGCGGGCCAAGGTTGCTGCTATTCGACTGGCGCCAAAGCTCCGGCATGACAAATCGTCGACTTCGTGGCGGATAAGGTCGTATAAGCCCATGAAAATGGAGGGAGTGCGACCCGCGCATCGCCAAAGCTAGGCGCTGCTTGCGGGCAGGTGCGGCTGAACGGCCCACGTTGCCTCTTCTACTTTCTACTAACAGCCCGTTGCTAAACCATGCCTCAAGGTCTGGCAGCGTATGCCCATGTCCAAAAACATAGTAACATATAATTTCTAACTCTGATTAATCGATGCGCCATGCACATTCCGTACGCTTCCTGCCGTGATTTGAAATTACTGATTGCCGCCTTATGCACAGGCTTGGCCATGCTGGCCGGTTCCGGCACGGCGCTGGCCCAAACCCGCATTCTATTTGTGGGCAACAGCTTCACCCACGGCTACGTCGCACCCGTGCTCAACTACAACGCCGCGGCTATTTTCGACGAGAACTACGGGGTGCCCGCAAACTCCCCGCGGCACGAAAGCGACGACACGGGGCCGTGGGGTGGCGTACCGGGCATTTTC
Organism: Hymenobacter negativus; assembly: GCF_016056375.1. Classification (GTDB taxonomy): domain Bacteria; phylum Bacteroidota; class Bacteroidia; order Cytophagales; family Hymenobacteraceae; genus Hymenobacter; species Hymenobacter negativus_A. The sequence continues at coordinate 179,487 of NZ_JAEDAE010000009.1, read as the reverse complement.
AAGCGGTTCACCGACGAAGCGGGCCTGGCCTATGAAGTGCACATCGAAGCCATCAATGGCGTGGGCCTTTCCTATCATTATACCAACGCCCTCTCGGTTATCGGGCGTGCAGCCGGTTGGGATAAAGTGGTGCTGCAGGAGCTAAGCACCGGCCCGTTGCCGACAAATAAGGGCGGCAACCCGACCGACTTTTTTACCTATGCTACGCAGCTGGAGCAGGCGGTTCATTCGGCAAACGCGGCGGCCAAGGTGTACCTATACGAAACCTGGGCGCGCGCAGACCTCACTTACCCGGCCGGCCAGCCATATTCGGGGCAGCCCATTAGCGCTATGGGCACGGACCTGCACAACGCCTATAACCAGCTATTTGCACAGAACGGGCATTTTGAAGCAGTGGCGCCGGTGGGCGATGCCTGGCAGCTGGCCATGCAAACGGGGGTGGCCATGCCCAACCCTTATAATCCCACAGCCGGCCAGCTCGACCTGTGGACCAGTTATTTCCACGCCAGCAAATGGGGCTCGTACCTGAGCGCCTGTGTGTTGTTTGGTCAAATCACGGGGGCGGACCCGCGTAGCCTGGGGAGCGGTGAAACTGCCGCTGCCGACCTGGGCATTGCGCCGGCCGATGCCGTGGCATTGCAGCAAGTAGCTTACAACCAGCTAAGTGCTATGACCAGTCCCTCCACGTATTCCCTGTCGGTAGCGACCACCGGCAGCGGCACGGTGACCAAAAATCCGGACCAGGCCACGTATGCCATCGGCAGCAATGTGACCCTGACGGCAACCCCAGCAGCGGGCTTCACCTTTACGGGCTGGAGTGGCGATGCCACGGGCAGTACCAACCCGCTCACGGTGGCCATGACGGCCAACAAATCCATCACGGCCACCTTCACGGCCGTGGCCCCAACGACTTACACGCTGACCGCTGCCACCACTGGCGGCGGCACGGTAACGAAGACCCCTAACCAAGCCAGCTACGCCAGCGGCAGCAGCATCATGCTCACAGCGGCGGCGGCCACCGGTTACACCTTCACGGGCTGGAGTGGCGACGCCACGGGCAGTACCAACCCGCTCACCGTCACGATGACGGCCAACAAGACTGTCACCGCTACTTTCACGGCTGCCGGCCAAAGTGTGGTGAGCTATGTTCTGGTAGATGCCGATACTGACACGGATATTCAAGTGATTTTGGCAGGCGCGACGCTCAACCTGGCCGCCTTGTCCACCCGCAACCTGAACATTCGGGCCACAACCAATCCGGCCACGGTAGGCAGTGTTGTCTTTGCCCTGAGCGGAACGCAAACCCGGAGCCAGACCGAATCAGTGGCCCCGTATGCGCTGTTTGGAGACGATGGCGCGGGCAAATTCAATTCCTGGACGCCGGCAGTGGGCAACTATACGCTCACGGCTACTCCTTACACGGCGGGTAGTGGCAGTGGCACGGCCGGCACGCCGCTCAGCATTAGCTTTAGCGTATCGAACCAGGCCGCTCCGGCCAACTATTCGCTCACTGTTAGTACAGCTGGCAGCGGCACGGTGACCAAAAATCCGGACCAGGCCACGTATGCCAGCGGCGCGAGCGTAAGCCTGACGGCGACACCGGCAGCGGGCTACCAGTTCAGCGGCTGGAGCGGCGACACCACGGGCAGCACCAACCCGCTCACCGTCACGATGACGGCCAACAAGGCCATCACGGCCACCTTTACGGCTACAACCACCAGCGGCACTGACTTAACTTTTTACCGCGCCCTGAATATCAATGGCAACGCGCTGGTGCTGGACGGCCAAAACTGGGAAGCCGCTACGGGCGCGGCCAACTTCACCGTCACGGGTACTGAATTTACGAATCAGAATGTAAGCCTGAACCCCGCCACCGACGCCCTGCGCGCCGGCATGATTCGCTCGTCGGTGTACGGTCCCAGCATTGACGCTACTCTGCGCAACGTGCCGGCGGGCACTTACGCCGTGTACGCCTACGTGTGGGAGGACAACAGCCCGGAAACCTTCGATGTGCGCGTGCAGGGCCAGGTAGTGCTGGCCAGCTACAACAGTGGCACGGCCGGCCACTGGAGCCGGCTGGGACCGTACCCCGCCACCGTCACTGACAACGGGAACCTAGTGCTCAGCACCAGTGGCGGCTACGCCAACCTGTCGGGGGTAGAAGTATGGCGCCAGAATGCCGACGCGGCCCGAACTATCCTTAACTCAGATTTTAACAGCTCCACACAGCCGGCCCCGTCAGCCGGTCTTAGCAGCCGCCCGGATGAGGTGAGAGCAACCGGCCCTACCAGCAGCGCCATCCCTCTAGCATACCCCAACCCAACCGGCGACGGCCGGCTGTGGGTGCTGCTGCCCAGTGATTTTGAGGGGCCAGTGGCCTACTCGCTGGTGTCGGTACTGGGAGCCAAGCTGGCGAGCGGCCAGTTGACCGAGGCCACCCAGCCGCTCAATTTCTCCCGCGAATTAATCACTTCCGGCCTGTACTATCTGCTGCTGGAAGGCCGGAAGCAGCGCGCTCAAATCAAGCTGATAAGGCCGTGAGGCTGTTGTTTGGAGCAGCGCAAAGAGGCCTTAGAGCAAAGGGACACCGCACAACTTTGGTGCGGTGTCCCTTTGCTGTTGAGTCCGATAAGCTGAAATTCTTACGTCAGCATGCCGCCGTCCACCTGCAGCACCTGGCCGGTGATGTAGGCCGAGTCATCCGAAGCCAGAAACGCCGTGGCTTTGGCCACGTCCTCGGGCCGGCCGCCGCGCTTGAGCGGAATGGCCTTGCGCCACTCATCTACCTGCTTGGGGTCGAGGGCGTCGGTCATTTCGGTTTCGATGAAGCCCGGCGCAATGGCATTGCAGCGGATGTTGCGCGAGCCCAGCTCCAGCGCCACCGATTTGGTGAAGCCGATGATGCCGGCCTTGCTGGCGGCGTAGTTGGCCTGCCCAGCGTTGCCCTTGAGGCCCACCACGCTGGTCATGTTGATGATGGAGCCGCTTTTGGCGCGCATCATGGGCTTGGTGGCGGCCTTGGTGAGATTGAACACCGACTTGAGGTTGACGGTGAGCACCTGGTCCCACTGCTGCTCAGACATGCGCATCAGCAGCCCGTCCTGCGTAATGCCGGCGTTGTTGACGAGGATGTCGAGCTTACCGAAATCGGCCACCACGGCGTCAATTAATTGCTCGGCCTGGGCGTACTCGGACGCGTCGGAGCGGTAGCCTTTCACCTTGGTGCCGGTGGCCGATAGCTCGGTTTCGAGGGCTTGGCCCTTCTCCACCGAGGATAAATACGTGAAGGCGACATCGGCGCCGAGCTGGGCAAAATGCGCCGCGATGGCGCGGCCAATTCCTTTGGAAGCGCCCGTCACGAGGGCCACTTTTCCGGTGAGTGTGTTGGTCATGGGGCGAAGGTAAGGCCGCCTGTCATTCCGAACATATTGCGCCTCAAGCAATGTCGAGGAATCTGAATTGTGTAGCGTCCTTTGTATTCCACTTTACTCAGATTCCTCGACATTGCTTGAGGCGCAATATGTTCGGAATGACAACTTACGACATCTGCATTCTGGGCGCGGGCCCCGGCGGGGCCGCCGCGGCCCTGCACCTCGCCAACGCCGGCCAGCCCTGCCTGCTACTGGACCGCGCCGCTTTCCCGCGCGACAAAACCTGCGGCGACGCCCTCAGTGGCAAGGTCATCAACGAGTTGAAGCGCATTGCGCCCGGCCTCCACGCCAAGCTGGCTGCCTCGCCCATCCAGATTCCGAGCTGGGGCATCGACTTCATCGCGCCCAACGGCCGCAAGCTCGGCATACCCTTCAAGCCCCGGTTCGACAAAGCCACCGACCACACCGCCGGCCACGTCGCCAAGCGCATCGACTTCGATAATTTCCTGGTCGAGGAAGTGCGGCAGCGCCCCGAAATTGACTTCCGCGAAAACGTGGACGTGGCCCGCACCGAGCGCACCCCCGCCGGCTGGCAGCTCCTTGACAAAGCCGGCCAGGAAATCGCCACCTGCCGCCTGCTCCTCGTGGCCAACGGTGCCCAGTCCGAATTTGCCCGCAAAGTAGCCGGCCACGCCCTCGAGCCCGACCACTATTGCGCCGGCCTGCGCACTTACTACAATGGCGTGGCGGGAATGAGCCCCGATAACTTCATTGAGCTGCACTTCATCAAAGACTTCCTGCCCGGCTACCTCTGGGTGTTTCCGCTGCCCAACGGCCAGGCCAACGTGGGTGTGGGGATGCTCTCCAAAACCGTGGCCGCCAAGAAAATCAACCTGCGCCAGCGCCTCGACGAGATTCTGGCCACGCACCCCACGCTGGCCCCGCGCTTCGCCGGTGCCACGCGGCTGGGTTCGGTCAAAGGTTTCGGGCTGCCGTTGGGCTCGAAGCGGCGGGCGCTATCCGGTGCGGGCTATTTCCTGCTCGGCGATGCCGGTTCGCTTATCGACCCGTTTTCGGGCGAGGGCATTTCGCACGCCATGGTGAGCGGCCGCCACGCCGCCATCTGGGCCGCAGAAGCCGTGAAAAAAGCCGATTTCAGCCCCGAGTTCCTGAAAAATTACGATAAGGCCGTCTACAACCGCCTCGGCCAGGAACTGCGCCTGAGCCGCGTGATGCAGCGCCTGCTCAACTTTCCCAGCCTGTTCAATATCGTGGCCAACCGCGCCGTGAACAATCCCACGCTGGCCGAAACCCTGTCCATGATGTTCATGGATTTGGACCTGCGCGAGCGGCTGCGCCAGCCCAGCTTTTACTTCAAGTTGTTTTTCGGGGGGAAGTAGCACGGGGAAGTGTCATGCCGAACGCAGCGAAGCACCTTATCACGTCCGAACAAGTCGTTCGAGCGTGCTAAGGTGCTTCACTGCGTTCGGCATGGCAGACGGTGAGCGCCGTTTTAGTGCGCGCCGGGCCGGGGGTGGTAGCCGGTACCGGGCTTGGCCACCGGGGCGGGCTTGATGGGCGCGTGACCCTCGTCGTTGCCCACGTAGCGGCGCAGGCTCTTGGCGGCTTCGGGGTTCAGCTTGGTGGCGCGCTCCAGGTCGCGGCGGGCTTCGGAAAGCTTATCGAACGATGAATAGCTGATGCCGCGGTACTCCCAGGCGTCGGCGTAGGTCGAATCGAGCTGGATGGCTTTGGTGAAATCGGCCACGGCGGGCTTGTACTGGTACATCTGCATCTTGGCCACGCCCCGGCCGAAGTACGACTCTTTGTCATCGGGCCGGTACTTGATAGCGCCCGAGAAGTCGGTTGAAGCGGCTTTGTACTGCTTCATCATCAGGCGGTTCACGCCGCGGTTGTAGTACGCGTCGGGGTTGTTGCGTTGGAGCTTAATGGCCGTGGCATAGTCGGGCAGGGCCTCCGCGTAGTTCTTGAGGTAGCTTTTTGCCTTGGCCCGCTGCAGGTAAGCGGCCGAGCTTTTGGGCTCAACCTTAATGATGGCGTCGGCATTGGCCAGCATGTTGCGGTAGTCTAGGGCCGTCATTTTCTTCTCCTTCTCCCGCTCGGCCGAGGCGGCCGAGGCCGACAGCGCGTTCGGGTCGGGCCGGTCGGCGGCCAGCGCGGCGGCCGAGGCCGCATCCGAAGCCACGGCGGTGGCAGGTGTGGCGGCAATGCCGTTGTCAGCGCCAGTGGTGCGGGCGTCGGTGGCCGAAGTGGCTGCTCCGGTCGAATCGGGCCGGCGGGCGTCCGACACGGGCGGCATGGTCATGAGCTGGCTGGTGTTGGTCGGTTTCTCCTTTTCGGTGACGGTGGTGGCGCAGTTGGTGAGGAAAGCCAGCAGCCCGAGGGCCGCCACAGGAGCGCGAAAATGTAATTTCATGGAATGCAGAGTGAGGAGCGCCGGCAAGCTGTGCCGTAGCCGGGCCTTATACGGGAAAATCAGAAAATTGGCTGCCGGCCAAAAGCGCGCCAAAATCTTGTTGGCAAGATAACCCGGCGGCGACTACAATCCCGACGCGGCGCGGCGGCTATCTTTACGGCTCGAAATGGGTGGGCCCCCCAGCCGGGCCCGGTTTTCTTTTTTCTTTCGCAGTATTCTATGGCATTGCAATTTGATTTGGTCGTGGTCGGCAGCGGCCCCGGCGGGTACGTAGCCGCCATTCGGGCGTCGCAACTGGGTTTGAAAGTGGGCGTTATCGAGCGCGAGTCGCTGGGTGGCATTTGCCTCAACTGGGGCTGCATCCCCACCAAAGCCCTGCTCAAATCGGCGCAGGTGTTTGAGTACCTCAACCACGCCGCCGACTACGGCCTGAAAGCCGAAGGCATCGGCTACGACTTTGGCGCCGTCATCGGCCGCAGCCGTGGCGTGGCCGACGGCATGAGCAAGGGCATAAACTTCCTGTTCAAAAAAAATAAAATCGAAACCGTGATGGGCACCGGCAAAGTGCTGGCCCCCGGCAAAGTAGAAGTAACCAAGGCCGACGGCAGCAAGGAAACGGTGGAGGCCAAATCCATCATTCTGGCCACCGGCGCCCGCTCGCGCGAGCTGCCCACCATGCCCGTCGACAACAAGAAAATCATCGGCTACCGCAAGGCCATGAGCATGGAGCAGCTGCCCAAGCGCTTGGTGGTAGTAGGTTCCGGCGCCATCGGCGTTGAATTTGCCTACTTCTACCGCACCATGGGCTCGGAAGTGACGGTGGTGGAGTATCTGCCCCGCATCGTGCCCGTGGAGGACGAGGAAGTGTCGCGCCAGATGGAGAAGTCGTTCCGCAAAATTGGCGTGAACGTGCTCACCAGCGCCGAAGTAACCAAAGTGGACACCAGCGGCGAAGGCTGCAAAGTGACCATCAAAACCGCCAAAGGCGAGCAGCAGATTGACTGCGACGTGGTGCTGAGCGCCGTGGGCGTGACTACCAACCTCGAAAACATCGGCATGGAAGAGCTGGGCATCAAAGTAGAGCGCGGACGCGTGATTGTGGACGACTTCTACCAGACCAACGTGCCCGGCATCTATGCCATCGGCGACATCGTACCCGGCCCCGCGCTGGCCCACGTGGCCTCGGCCGAAGGCATTATCTGCGTTGAGAAAATCGCCGGCCACCACCCCGAGCCCCTCAACTACCAGAACATTCCCGGCTGCACCTACGCCTCGCCCGAAATCGCCAGCGTAGGCTACACCGAAGCCGAAGCCAAGGCCAAAGGCTACGACGTGCTGGTGGGCAAATTCCCCTTCTCGGCCTCGGGCAAGGCCAGTGCCGCCGGTGCCAAAGACGGCTTTGTGAAAGTCATCTTCGACAAGAAATACGGCGAGTGGCTCGGCGCCCACATGATTGGTATGAACGTGACCGAGATGATTGCCGAAGTAGTGGTGGCCCGCAAGCTGGAAACCACGGGCATGGAAATCATCAAGGCCGTGCACCCGCACCCCACCATGTCGGAAGCCATTATGGAAGCCGCCGCGGCGGCGTATGGCGAGGTGATTCATTTGTAGAAACGAGTTTCTTAAAACGCAAAGAGGTCCGGCTGATTCAGTCGGGCCTCTTTGCGTTTAGGCATAATTTTAATCCATTACCTTGCTTTAGTAATGCTGACTCCTATGAATTATACCGATAACATTCTCCTCTATCAAGCGCCTGATGGGCAAACTAAATTGGAAGTGCAGTTGGACCACGAGACTGTTTGGCTGTCGCAAGCCCAGATGGTTGAGTTGTTTGATACTACGAAGCAGAACGTGAGCCTGCACATTAGAAATATTTTTCGTGAGGGGGAATTGAGCGATGAGACAAGTGTCAAGGATTCCTTGACACTTGTCTCAAAAGACAGGAAATACTCGGTAAAGTATTATAATCTGGATGTCATTATTTCTGTCGGTTACCGCGTGAAATCGTTGCGTGGCACGCACTTCCGCCAATGGGCCACCAATATCCTGCGCCAATACTTGGTGCAAGGCTACGCGCTAAACGAGAAGCGTTTGCGCGAAAGCGCCCGCCAGCTGGCCGACCTCAAGCGGCTGGTGCAGCTGCAAGGCGAAGTAGCCGCGAATCAGGAGTTGACTTCGGACCAGTCGGATGCCCTGCTGCGGGTGCTGGGCGACTACGCCCGGGCCCTCGACGTGCTCGACCAATACGACCATCAACGCCTGCGGGTGCGCGGCACAGCTACTGAAGAGCCCTTCGAGCTGACGTATGAAGCTGGGCTGGAAGCAGTGGACAGCCTGCGCACGCAGTTCGGCGGCAGCACTCTGTTTGGGCGGGAAAAGGATGCCTCATTTCAAAGCTCTGTACGCTCGATTTACCAGAGTTTCGGCGGTGAGGATTTGTACCCAAGTGTGGAAGAGAAGGCCGCTAACCTGCTGTATTTCGTGGTGAAAAACCACTCGTTTTCGGACGGCAACAAGCGCATCGCAGCCTTCTTATTCGTCTGGTTTCTGGACCGCAACAATTGCCTGTATCATCCTGACGGCTCGCGCCGGCTGGCCGACAATGCGCTGGTGGCCCTCACGCTGCTTATTGCTGAGAGCAAGCCGGAGGACAAAGCCACAATGGTAACGTTGGTGGTGAACCTGATTAACCAGGACAATTAAAAAGCCTCCCGCACCATGCGGGAGGCTTTTTGATGAATTAGCCAATTTCGAGCGGCTTACTCAATCTCCGATTTCTGCTTCTGAAACATGGCTTGGCCGCGCAGCAACACGCGTAGGCTCTTGCGTTTGAGCGAAATGTTGGGAACCATATTGCCATCATCGTCGAGGCGGTTTTTGTAGGCCGTCAGGATGTCGCGGTAAGAAATCACGCCGTTCACTTGCGCCTTGCTGCCGAGTACGGGCAGTACGTCCACGTTTTCGCGGGCCATGCGCTCCACGGCGGTGCGTAGGGTATCGGTGGCCAGCAGGGTGGAGGAGCGGGGCTGGAGCAGGGCGCTGATGGGTGCGTTCTCGTCGGCGTGCCAGCCGGCCAGGGCTACCGTGCTCACAATGCCGGCGAAAGCGCCGTCGGGGTTCACCACCACCAAGTGCGGACCGGTGTGTTCGGCCTCGCGCTCGGTCCAGGTGCGCACTTCGGCAATGGTATTGTCGGTGCTGATGGCCAGCATGCCGTTTTGCAGCACGCGGCCCACATTTACTTTGTCGAGCAGGTCGGGTTCGTAGTCGACGGGCGTTTTCACGCCGCGCCGGGCTATTTTTTCGGTCATGATGGTATTGCCCATCAGCAGAAACGACACCAGATAAGCGCCCGTGCAGGCACCCAGCAACGGCAGCAAGGCCTGCGCCTGGCCCGTGCCCTCCACCGCAAACACGATGGACGTGAGCAGTGCCCGCGACGCGCCCGCAAACATGGCGGCCATGCCCACCAGCGCCGCCAGCGGAATGACGATATCCGAGGCCGGAAAGAAGTGCCGGGTGGCCACACCCAGCAACGCACCCGTGGCCCCGCCAATGGTGAGCAGCGGCGCCAGCGTGCCGCCCGACGTGCCGCTGCCCAGCGAAATGGCCCACGAGGCAAACTTCAACAAACACAGGGTCAGCAGCAAGCTCAGGGGAGCATTGCCGGATAATACGGCGGTGATATTCTCGTAGCCCACGCCCATGGTGCGCGGCGCAAAGTAGCCGATGCCGCCCACGGCCAGTCCGCCCAGCGCCGGCCACCACGCCCAGTGAATGGGCAGCTCTTCGAACAGGTCCTCAATGAAATACACGATTTTGGTGATGCCCACCGAGGCCAGCCCAATCAGCAGGCCAATGGCGCTGTAGGTCGCCAGCGCGCCATTGCTGGGGGCCAGCAGCGCGGGCATGGGAAACGTCGGGCCTTGCTCAAACAGCAAGTGGTGCCCTGCCGCCCCCGTGATGCAGGCCAGCGCCACCGGCAGCAGCGAGCGCGGCGAAAACTCAAACAGCAGCAGCTCGATGGCCAGAAAAACCGCCGCGATGGGCGTACCGAAAATAGCCGACATCCCCGCCGTTGCGCCTGCCGCCAGCAGCACCTTGCGCTCGTGGTGCGTGATTTTGATGAGCTGGCCCAGCGTGGAGCCCAGCGCCCCGCCCGTGGCAATAATCGGCCCCTCGGCCCCAAACGGCCCGCCCGTGCCAATGGAAATGGCCGCCGACAACGGCTTCAGGTACATAATGGAGGGCTTGATGCGGCTCTGGTTGGTCAGAATCTGCTCCATGGCCTCGGGAATGCCGTGGCCGCGAATGGCCTTTGAACCATAAATGGCCATCAGGCTGACCAGCAGGCCGCCCAGCGCGGGCATGAGGACAACCCAGAGGCCGAGGTGGTTATCAGCCGGGCTATGGTATTCTACCGAGGCCGTGTCATAGAAAACCAGATTGGTAACCAGGTTGATAAGGTACACCAGCAGGCGGGCCACAAAGCTGATGACTACGGCCACCAGCACGGCCAGGGCCGAAATGCGCACCAGGCGCTGCTTGTCGGGCGCCAGGCGGGGGCGCACGCCGTCGTCGGCCAAGGTAGAGTCGAGGGAGGGGGCAATGGGAATACCGGCCAGGGCCAGCGGCGAATGTTTCATAGAGAATGGAATAGGGTGAAGCGCAGACCAACGAATTGGCGGTGCATGTTAATACCAACTTGATGAAAGCGGGATGAGTGCCCCGCCACCCGGATATTCGTCAGAATAACGGGGTGCTCCTTAGGGCAGTTGTAAAACCAGGGCGTCATGCCTTTGGCTGGTTTTATTGAACAGGCCAGCCAGAAAGCCAAATCCGTCTGTGGACTTTGGCCGAACTTTGTGGGTGAATTTTCTGCTTCGGTTTTCGTTGCAGCAGTGCTTCGCCTTTCTCAACTACCGCTACTTTTTCAAATGCGCGTCCTTCACACCGCCGACTGGCACCTCGGCCAGCACTTCCTCACCGGCCAGGAGCGCACCACCGAGCAACAAGCTTTTCTCGACTGGCTGCTGCTGACGGTGCAGGCCCAGGCCATTGAGGTGCTGGTAATAGCCGGCGATATTTTCGATACCCAAACGCCGTCCTACACCGCGCAGGAGCTGTATTACACCTTCCTGGTGAAGATGCAGGCCACCGGCTGCCGCGATATTGTGGTGGTGGGCGGCAACCACGATTCGCCCACCATGCTCAACGCCTCGCGGCGGCTGCTGCGGCAGCTGCGCATCCACGTAGTGGGCGGCGTGCCCACCGACGCGGCCGAGCAAATCCTGCACCTGAGCGCGGCCAATGGCCGGCCGGGGCTGGTGGTGTGCGCCGTGCCCTTCCTGCGCGACCGCGACATCCGCCTGGCCGTGGCCGGCGAAACCTCCGACGACCGCCAGCTCCGTATCCGTCAGAGCATTGCCGGCCACTACGCTGCCCTGGCCGACCACGAGTCAGTAGTGCGTCAGCGTGAGCACGACGTGCCCGTGCTGGCCACCGGCCACCTCTACGCGGCCGGCGGTGAGGCCCGCGAAGGAGCCGAGCGCGATGTGCACATCGGCGGGCTGGGTTTGATTGGGGCCGAGCATTTCCCGGCCACGTTCGACTACGTGGCGCTGGGCCACCTGCACCGCCCGCAGGTGGTGGGCGGGCGGGCGCACATCCGCTACTCGGGCTCGCCGGTGCCGCTGTCCTTTACTGAAGCCGACGACAAACAGCAGGTGCTGCTGCTGGAGTTTAGCGGGGCCGGCGCGCCTGCCATCACCAGCCTGCCCGTGCCCGTCACGCGGCGCTTGCAGCGCTTCCACGGCACGCTGGAAGAGGTGGAGGCCGACATTCTGGCTTTTGATAATTCGGCTTTCCCGCTGGTGGCCTGGGCCGATGTGCTGGTGCGCTCCGACGAAACGCCCGCCGAAGTGCAGCGCCGCGTGCAGGCCGTATTGCAGCTGCAGAAAGCCCAGGTGCTGGCCCCGCGCGGCGTGCGCCACCAGCGCGCCACCGAAGCTGCCGACCTGGCCGAAAGCACGATACCGCTGGCCTTGCTGCATGAATTAACCGTGGACGAAGTGTTTAGCCGCCGCGTAGCCAGCCTGCCGCCCGAGCGGGCTGCCGCCCTCGCCGCCACCTTCGGCGAGCTGCGCCAGTTGCTGGCCGAAGCTGACCCGCTGGCCTGGGGCGGAACGGATGCGTAGCCCTATCCATAGTGAATTTTAGGCGGTACTTTTGACTTTCGTATTCGTTCTACTCATGAAAAAAATAGTACTGACCATTGCTGCTCTCACTTTCATCCTGAGCACGGCAACCGAAGCCTACGCCCAGGTGGCCCTCGCCAACGGAATTATATCCGGCATCAGGCTGGCTAGTCGGGCCGGCAAAAAAGGAGAACCTATCGCCACCAATACCACCACGGCAACCTATCGGGGCCAAACCTTTCCGATGCAGCGCACCCCGGCCGCAATGCTGCCCAAAAAAGGAGCCGAGCAGGTAACCGCTATAGAAACGCAGCTCGACCGCTTCCACACCGCGCTGCTAGCCGATTCGACCAGTGAGCTGTGCACTCCCGAGCAACGTACCGCCATTCAGTCGGCGATGGTGAACTTGGCCCGGGCCCAATCGAGTTGGGACCTGCAGGCCTATCAGAAGGAAGCCACGTTCTACCTGGCGGAAGATGCCCGCCGCAAAAAAGCGACCACCAAATAACCCGGCGGTCGGCCTGGGCCGGTTTTTTGCCCGCAGTCGCCAGCCCACTGCTGGTAGCTGCGGGCTTAATTTTATGCTATGAAAATTATCAGCGTCCGCTTTGCTAACCTAAACTCGCTGCCCGGACCGTTCCTGATTCGCTTTGATGAAACGCCCTTGGCGGACACGGGGCTTTTCGCCATCACCGGCCCCACCGGCGCGGGCAAAAGCACGCTGCTCGACGCCATTGCCGTGGGCCTCTACGGCCGCGTGCCGCGCCACGACCGTCAGGTGGGCGAGATGGTGAGCCGCCACGCCAAAGACGCTTTTTCGGAGGTAGAATTTGAAGTGCACGAAACCAACCCCGACACCGGCGTGGTGGACCGCGTACGCTACCGCTCGCGCTGGGAAGTGAAGCGCAAGGTGCGCGGCGAAGACAAAGGTGCGCTAAATGCCGATGCCATGACGCTGGTAATGAGCCCCTCCAATGTAGCCGTCATCAGCGGCAAGGAGGCGGTGCCGAAGCGGGTGGGGGAGCTGTCGGGGCTGGATTTTGGGCAGTTTGAGCAATCGGTGCTGCTGAGCCAGGGCAAATTTGCGCGCTTCCTGCACGCGCCCGAAAAGGAGCGGAGCGCATTGCTGGAAAAGATGACCAATGTGGGCATCTACTCGCGGCTGAGCGTGGCGGCATTTGAGAAGGCCAAGGAAGAAGAGTTGAAAACCAAGCTGCTGCGCGCCAAGCTCGACGCTACCCGGCTGCTGACCGAAGAGGAGCGGGCTGAGTTGGAAGCCCAGCTTGATGTGCTGCACCAGCAGGCCGAATGGCACCACCTGGAGCAGCAGGAACTGACTGTGTGCCTGACCTGGCGCACCATTCTCGACCAACTCGACCGCCAGCTAAGCGACACAGCCCGCGAAACGGAGCGCCTGCGTCGCGACGGCGCAACCCTGCAACCCGAGTTTGCCCGGCTGGACGGCCACGCCCGCGCCGCCGCCGTGGATACGCCGCTGGAGCTGGCACTAGCCGCCGAAAAGGAAGTGACCAGCGACGAAGCGCAACTGCGGGAGCTGGCCGAATCTTTACCCCGCCTGCGCTTGGCCGCTGATGCTGCCGCCACTGCCCACACCATTGCTGCTGCCGCCCACGCCACCGCGCTGGCCGACGAAAACCGCCTGCGCCCGCTGCTCAGCAAAGCACAGCAGCAGGACGCCGAAATTGCCGCGGCCTTGCATCAGCTCAACTTAAAGCGCGAAGCCCACGATGTAAACCGGAAAGCCTACGACCAGGCCGAAGCCGACCTGCGCCGCGAGACGCTGGCCATTGAAACTCTGCAAACCCGCAACGCAGCCTTGGACCGTTGGCTCATCGAGCACAGTGCCGAAATCGACCTGAAAAACCAGGTGCTGGCGCTGGACCGCGAAATCATTGACCTGCAAAATGCGCAGAAGGAGATAGCCACCCGCGAAGCCAGCCGCACTGAACTGCGCAAAGCTCAAGACCAAACCACCACCGACCTGCGCCGCCAGCGGGCCCTCGAAACCGAGGCTCAGGCCCGCCAGCAGGCCATTAAAGACGAAGGCCAGCCTTGCCGCACCGAGCGCGACGCCCTGCTAGTCGGCACGACGGCCGCCGCCCTCGTTCAGCGAGCCGACGACCTCACTGCCCACCGGCAAGCCCTGCAACAACTGCTGCCTAAAGCCGAGGCCGCCCACGAACACCAGACCCGTGCCGATGCCCTGGCCGCTGAAATTGACCAGCAAGCCCCGGCCCTGACCGCCGCCGAAACCGCCGCTGCCCACCTCGAGACGCGTCGGGCCGATGGTCAGAAGCTCCTCGACAGCTACCGCCGCGAGCTTCGGGCGCAGCAGGCCCTGGCCGACCTCAACGCCCACCGCCAGCACCTGGAAGCTGGTCAGCCCTGCCCGTTGTGCGGGGCATTGGAGCATGCTTTCACCCCCGATTTTACGGCCGAAGCCGATGCGCAGGAGCTGCGCGTGGCCCAGCAGGCGCAGGCCCTGGCCGCGCTCGACGAGGAATTGCGCCAGGCCACCACAGCCCTCACCCGCCACCAAACCGAGCAACGCCAGCGGCACCAGCTTCGGGAAAATGCCGCTGCTGCTGCCGAAACTGCCCGTCAGCAAGCGGCTGGAATGGCCGCAGCGCTGGTGCCCGTGCCTGCCCAGCCGGCTGACCCCGCCGCCGTGCGTGCGCTGCTAGAAGCCGCTGACGAAGAGCAGAAAACTGCGGTAGCCGCCCGCCGCCGGCTGGCTGTGCTGGATGAAAAGCTGGCCGAGCTGCGCGAAAAATACCTGCAGGCCGGCGAGGCTATTACCGCTGCGCAGCGCGAGATTCCGCGCCTGCTGGACCGGCTGGCGGCCATCGAAACCGACTTGGCCAAGTTGGCTGATGAGTTGGTGCATTGGCAGGAACAGGCTGAAATTTTCCAAAGCTCGATTCGGGATTTCCTCCAGCCACACAAGTTGCAGCTGCCCGCCCAGCCGCCTTACGACGGCCTGCTGGCCACGCTGCGGGAGCGGGCCGACCACTACGAAGCCCAGGTGGCCACGCTCAGCGAACTGGGGAAGCAGCTGCTGGAAAAAAACAGCCAGCGCAATGCCCATCTGCAGGCGCTGCAGCAGCAGGAAGCACAGCTTGCCGCTGCCGCCGCTGTCCTTGCGGCCGACCAGGAGGCGCTTGAGCAGCAGCAGCAGGCGCGGCAAGCCTCTTACACCGGGCCTGACCCCGCCGCCGAAGCGGAGTTGCTGCGTCAGGCCACCCTGCGGCTAGCCAACGCTCAGCAAATCAGTCAAAATCAGCTGGCTGAACAACAGAAGGCTCTCGAAATCCAACAAAACCGCCGCGACAGCCTGCAAACGCAGTTGGTGACGCACCGCGCCGCCTTTGCCCAGCGCCAGGCCGAGCTCGCCGCGGCCCTGGCCGCTGCCGGCCTCGCCAGCGCCGCCGAAGCGCGCGCCTTGTTGCTGCCTGCCGCCGAAGCCCAGCGCCTCCAGCAGCTTCGGCAGGAGCACCTGACCAACCAGGCTGCCGCTGCCCGCCGCCTCACCGACCTCACCGCCGAGCTCAGCCACCACGCCGAAGCAGGCCTCACGCCGCACTCCGCCCCCGAGCTCACGGCCCAGCTCAACACCCTTTCGGCTGCTGACGACATCCTGCAGCAGAAGCTGGGAGCCGTGGGCAACCAGTTGAAGCTGGACGACGACGCCCGGGTTCAGCAGGCGGCCGGCTTGCAGGAGTTGCTCTTGCGCCAGCAGGAAGAACAGCGCTGGCAGGACCTCAGCGAGCAAATCGGCTCGGCGCGGGGCGACAAGTTCAGCCAGTTTGCCCAGGGCCTCACGCTCTCGCACCTGGCCCGGCTGGCAAACCTGCGCTTGCGCCAGCTCACCGGCCGCTACACCATTTTCAAAACGCCCAATCGCAACCTGGAGCTGCAAATCATCGACCATGACCAGGCCGACACGGTGCGCCCCATGGCGTCGCTCTCGGGCGGCGAGAGCTTTCTGGTGAGCCTGGCATTGGCCTTGGGCCTGAGCGAGCTGGCCGGCCATAAGGCCCGTATTGAGTCATTGTTTATCGACGAAGGCTTCGGTACCCTCGACCCCGAGGCGCTGAATACGGCCCTTGATGCGCTGGAGCGCCTGCAACACTCGGGCAAAATGATTGGCATCATTTCCCACGTTTCCGACCTGAAGGACCGCATCGGTACTCAGATTCGGGTGCGGCCCGGCGCGGGCGGCAACAGCTCGGTGCACCTGGTAGACGTGCGCGGCGAAGAAACC
The DNA here is from genome assembly GCF_016056375.1 of Hymenobacter negativus. Lineage (GTDB taxonomy): Bacteria > Bacteroidota > Bacteroidia > Cytophagales > Hymenobacteraceae > Hymenobacter > Hymenobacter negativus_A. The sequence goes on along the minus strand of NZ_JAEDAE010000009.1, from coordinate 163,194 downwards.
GACTGCGCGGTGTAGAGACGCGACACTTCGCGTCTTCCCGTTGAATGAGACGCTTAAATGGCGCGAACGCCGAGACACGAAGTGTCGCGTCTCTACATTCCGGCCGCCTTCACTTCCGGCCAGGTCCAGTATTTCTTCGGCTCAATCCCTTCGTAGCCAGCCCGAAAAAACGCCACTACTTCCCGTTCCAGTACCTCCGGCGCGATGGACGATGCGTAAATCGGCCGGCCATCGGGGGCAGCGTAGCGCTCAGCTTTGCTGAGCTTTTTGCCGGTCAGGCGCAGCAGCGGGCCGGTGTCGGTGATGCCATCGGCGGCCCAGGCGCGGCCGCTGGTTTCCAGCGCGTTCAGGCGGGCTACGAGCGGGGCCAGCGGCAGCCGCGGCAGGGTAGGGCGGCTGGCCAGGTCAATCCAAGTGGTGTACTTGTATTCCAGTTCGTAGCGGTTGCCGTCGTACTGGCTCAGCACAATGTCGTAGCCCGCCGTTGGGCCGAAGAGGGCGTAGTACGGCACTGGCGCGGGCGTATTCACCACCACCAGCCCAATTTCCGGGTAGTGCTGCTGCGTGGTTGCAGGGCTTTGGATGATGGCTGCCGCCTGTTGCACCCGGTCGTATTCGGGCTGCCAGGCGGCGCGGCCGGCTTCCGGGTTTTGCAGCACTTCAGCGAAGCGCGGCAAGAACCAATCGAACTTCTCCGCTGAAGCTTCGTCTTCGCGCCGCCGCCGAATGGGCGCGCCGAAGGGCTCATAGAACCGGGCTTTTTCCTCAGCATTCAGCCAGCACACCAGTTTCAGCGCGTCATCGGCCAGCGGGTGGGCAAAGTCGATTTCCCGGAAGTCGCCCAGCACGGCCACCATGCGCAGCAGTTCTTCTTGTGCCAAGGCCAACCCGGGATTCAGCAGGCTCCACACGCCGATAAAGCCGTCGATATCAAAATGATTGGCTGTCACGGCTGCCGCCTCCAGACCCGGCGTGGCGGGCTGGTGCAGGGCCCGCAACGCCGAGCCAGCGCTGGTATCGTCGCGCAGGGCTGCGGGCGTGGCCGCCCCGCGCCAGTGCGCCAGCGTGAGCACGGCCCCCAGGCCCACGCTATCCACCACAATACTAGGCTGCTGCCGAAGCTGCGCGAAAGGCACGAAATAGCGGTTCATCCGGCAAAGCTCCGTCAAAAATGCCTTATCCGCGCAACTGCAGCTACCGCCGCCCGCGCCGGTTGCTGATGCGCTCCACGCGTTGCTTCCGAATCCAGTGCAGGTAGGTTTGCAGCTCCTCGGCCTCCCTCAGGGCTTCCACGGAAGCGTATTGCCTGGCCAGGGCGCGGTTGCTCAGGAAGCGGTGCACACTGCTGTGGCAGGGCTGGCACAAGTCGACGGTGGGGCCGTGCTTGCCGCCCTCTTCGCGGGGCACGAGGTGGTGGCGGGAAGTGGCCTGCACCTCCCGCTCGCAAAGGCCACAGCGTATAGCAGCAGCGGCGGGTGCCGGACTGGGCGGCCATTGATTGGACCTTGGGCGTTGCCTGGGCATACCGCAAATAGTAGTCGGGCATGAACAATTTGACTGAAACCTTAACAGGCTGCGCTCGCTGCAAGTTGCGGATTTGTTATCAACACACTATCTTGGCGGGTAATGTGCGCTGACTGCGCATATTACCACCCGTTCTTTTGCACTGCATTTCACCCTTTTTCTCCTTATTTTAACCGTGATGATACCTGTACCTTCCTTCTTAATTCCCAAACAGTGGCCACTGGCCGGCTGGCTGACCGGGGCCCTGATGATGATATTGCTACTGGGCTCAGCCCCCGAAGCCCGCGCGCAAACCTGGATGGTGAGCACCACCGCCCAAATCAAGCTGGGTATTTTGGATAAATACGGCCAACTCGGCCCATACACGGCTACTTTCATCGTGCACAGCGAAAAAACCGGCAAGGATTATCTGTTGGTGAAAGAACTTGAAAAAGGCCAGACCGGCGTAGACGTATTGTTTCCCACCGACCCCTCCGACCCCCAGTACTTCAAGGCCGAAACCGGCGAGGCGGCCACCGCCATCCCCGGCCGCTATACCTGGGAGTGCCGCGTGAAGGGCGTGAAAGCCGTGGGCGGCCGCTTCACGCTGCCCGAAGTAGCCAACGACATAACGGTTATCAACAAGTAGCTAAGCCAATTCCGGCCGCAAAAAACCAAAAGCCTGGCCACGTGCCGGGCTTTTTGCGTTATAACCGGTTCAATCCCCTCGGCCTCTCGCCTTAATTATCCATCGTCATGCCTCGCAAGTCTTTTCCCGAACTCATCAATAGCCCCGGCATGCCGGTTCTGGTCGATTTTTACGCCACCTGGTGCGGTCCCTGCAAAACCATGGCTCCCATTCTGGAGCAGGTGGCTGCCCAGCACGGCGGCAAGCTGCGCGTTATTAAAATCGACGTGGACAAGAACCAGGCCGTGGCCCAGCAATACCGCGTGCAGAGCATTCCCACGCTGATTCTGTTCCACCAGGGGCAGCCGGTATGGCGGCAGGCGGGCGTAGTGCCGGCCGCCCAAATCGCCCAGGTGTTGCAGCCTTACGTGGGCAAGTAGCCCGCCGGGGCGCGGGCGATAAACTATCCGCCGGTTACCGGCGTTGGGGAGGTCGCTACCTTTGCGCGTTCCCCGATTGCTACCGTATGATTTTTAGCTCTGCCCGGCGTTACTACTTGTTATTGTTTGTATTGGGGATGGCATGGCCGCGCTCCGGCTGGGCCCAGACGGCGGTTCGGTTCACCATCAGCGGCACGGTGCGGGGCGGGCGCGGCGAAACCCTGCCCGGCGCCAGCGTGGCCGTGCCCGCCCTCAACACCGGCACCGCCGCCGATTCCCTCGGCCACTACTCGCTGAGCCTGCCCGCCGGGCATCACCAGCTCGTCATCGCCTTCATCAGCTATCAGCAAATCACCCGCGAGGTGAACCTGAAAAAAAACGAGCGCCTCAGCTTTAATCTCGAAGAAAGCGGCAACGAGCTGGGCGAAGTGGTGGTGGAAGGCGCCGCGACGCTGGAGCAGAAGCTCAAAACCACGCAAATGGGCGTCGAGCACCTCAGCATCAAGGAGGCCAAGCTGCTGCCGGCGCTGTTTGGCGAAGTCGATATTCTGAAAACCCTGCAGCTGAAGCCCGGCGTGCAGAGCGGGGGCGAGGGCACCAGCGGCCTGTTTGTGCGCGGCGGCTCGGCCGACCAGAACCTAGTGCTGCTCGATAACACGGTGGTGTACAACCCCAACCATTTGTTTGGGTTGTTTTCGGTGTTCAATTCTGATGCTGTGCAGAGTGTGGACCTGTACAAGTCGGGCTTTCCGGCGCAGTTTGGCGGGCGGCTGTCGTCGGTGGTCGATGTGAAGCTGCGCGAGGGCGACCGCCAGCACTTCGTGGCCACCGGCGGCGTAGGCCTAATTTCGTCGCGCCTCACCTACGAAGGGCCAATCAATAAGGGCAAAGGCTCGTTCATTGTGAGCGGCCGGCGCACGTATTTCGACATTTTCACGCGGGCCCTCAACAAGGCCAACGAGGGCAAGGAGGACTACAGCCCCATTCCCGACTACTATTTCTACGATTTCAACGCCAAGGCCAACTACACGCTCAGTGAAAAGGACCAGGTGTTCCTGACCGGCTACCTGGGCCGCGATATCTTCGGTTTTAGCAGCCCCAACGGCTTCAAGTTCAGCTTCCAGTGGGGCAATACCATTGGCTCGCTGCGCTGGAACCACACGTTTTCGCCCAAGCTGTTCGTGAATACCACCGCGTCGGTGTCGGACTACAAGTACACGCTGACCAACCAGCTGGCCAACGTGTTCAACTTCAACCTGGGCTCGCAAATCACGGACTACACCGGGCGCACCGACTTCGAGTACGCGCCCAACGACCGGCACCAAATCAAGTTCGGGGCCGTGCTCACGCAGCACCGGTTCGGGGTGGGCCGCCTCAGCGCCAGCACCGGCGACGGCCGCCTCGGCATCGGCTCCGACGTGCACTACTTCGGCCTCGACGGCGGGGTGTACGCCTCCGACAACTACAAGGCCACCGACAAGCTCCAGCTCGAAGGCGGCCTGCGCCTCACCGGTTTCCGCAGCGGCACCGACCAGTACGGCGGCCTCGAGCCCCGCGCCGCCGCCCGCTACGCCCTGAACGACAAGACTTCGTTCAAGCTCAACTACGCCATGATGTACCAGTACGTGCACTTGGTCACGAACTCGGGCGCGTCGTTGCCCACGGATATCTGGTACCCCTCGCGGCTGTCGGTGAAGCCGCAGCAGTCGCAGCAGGTGAGCGGCGGGGCCAGCTTCCTGCTGGGCGGCGGCAAGTATTTGCTCACCAACGAGCTGTACTACAAATGGGGGCGCAACCAAGTCGATTTCCGCGATGGTGCGCAGCTGTTTGTGAACCCTGATTTGGACCAGGAATTCATTTTCGGCAAGAGCTGGGCCTACGGCAACGAGCTTTATTTAGAGAAGAAAACCGGCAAAACCACCGGCTGGATTGGCTACACGCTGGCCTGGAGCTGGCGCAATTTCCAGCCCCAGAACGGCACCAACGGCGTGAACGGCGGCCGCGATTTCCACCCCAACTACGACCGGCGCCACAACCTGACCGTGGTGGTGCTACATCAACTAAACCCGCGCATCAACCTCACGGCCAGCTTTATCTACACCTCGGGCAACCTGACCACGCTGCCGCTGGGCCGCTTTGGGGTGCAGGACATTCCGGGCTCCAGCGTGGGCATCGACCCGCGCCCGGTGCCCGTGTACCCCGACCGCAATTCCTACCGCCTCATCCCGTACCACCGCCTCGACCTCGGCGTGGTGTACAAAATCGGGGCCCGGCGCGACCAGGACCTCACCCTGAGCATTTATAACGCTTACAACCGCCGCAACGCCTACTTCGTGTTTTTCGACACGGTGAAGGACAAGGCCAGCGGCCGCACCACCGGCTTCCAGGCCAAGCAGGTGTCGCTGTTCCCGGTCATCCCTTCGCTGACCTACAATTTCCGTTTCTGACCACGGATTGGCTCGGATTAGGGCCGATTTCACGGATTTTGGGGGCGTTGATTACAGGTGTTTTTATTCGAATTGGTTATGAAAAGGAAGATGAATTGGCTGGTGATTAGTTGTGTGGCGCTGGCCGGTTGCGGCAAGCTGCAAAACGACATCAACGTGCCGCTGCCGGCCTATTCCTCCGATTTGGTGGTGGAATGCTACCTGCAGCCGGGCAAGGTGCCGGAGCTGGCCGTCACCACGTCGGTGCCCTACATCAGCTCGGTGCTGCCGCAGGTGCCCACCGATGTCACCGTCACGCTCACCATGCCCAACGGCACGCTGGTGCCGCTGCCTTTCAACCCCAACTACCGGGCACTGATTGACACCACCGCGGGCGTGAAATTTCACTCCCACATTGGCCGCGACCCGCTGGTGGCCAAGGCTGGCGACGTGTTCAAGCTTGATGTGGTGGACACCAAGGGCCGCCACGCCACGGCCACCACCACCATGTTGGCCCCCGTACCCATCGATTCGGTGAGCTACCAGTTCAACGACAAAACCGGCTCCGAGCGCAAGGCCATCTTTCTCACCAGCTTCCGCGACCCGGCCCCGCTCGACGACTGCTACCGCCTGCAGCTGCACAAGGGCAACCCGGCCAGGGGCGCACTACTCAAAAGCCCGGAAGTGGATATGTCGGTAGAAGACCGGCTGCTCAACGGGCAGGAATTCGTGCTGGGCACCAGCTACCGTTTTTATCCCGGCGATACCGTAACGGCCACGCTCTACCACACCGAGCGGGCAATGTTCCGCTTTCGACAATCGGTGCGCGACGCGCGCCAGGCCAACGGTAACCCCTTTGCCCAGCCCTCCGCCATCTACGGCAACGTGCAGGGTGGCATTGGCATCTTCGGCGTGCTGAGCGGCACCACGGCCCAAAAGATTCTGGCGAAGTAAGCAGCCAGAAAAAACTAGGCAGCACCTAAGCAACCATTCAGGCCGGGGCGGCATCTACTGTGCATTCCCAACCCCATTTCCTTTCTTCCCATGCACAAGCTCCGTTACCCCGTTCTCGCCCTGTCCCTGCTTACCCTGAGCCTCGGCAGCTGCAAAAAAGACTCGGCCGCCACGCCGCAGCCCACCGCCACCTCTTCCACCCAGCAGCTGACCACTGGCAGCTGGCGCCTCGACCAAATCAAACAAGGAGGTCAGGTCACCGGCACCGGCTCGAGCATCAAGGACCAGTATTCGCTCACCTTCCGCACCGACGGCACCTACACCCAGAAGCTATTAGCCGACGGCACCACCTACCCCGGCACCTGGATGCTGATGAGCAACAACACGGTGCTTCACCTCCTCGACAACAAAGGCACCAGCAACGACTACGCCGTGGCCGCCCTCACGGCCACCGAGCTGCGCTACACGTTCACAAACAAGACCGGTGCGGTTGAAGAGCGCACATTCTCGGCCCAGCCATAAGCGGAGGTAGGGCATTGATAATAAGCAACCAGGCCCGGACATTGTCCGGGCCTGGTTGCTTCTAGCCGGGCTCTGCACAAGCTAAAGCAGGCACTACAGCCCCGCCACCACCGCTTTTATCAACGCCGTGAGGCGGGGCTCGGCCGCGCCGGCGGCGGCGAAAATATCGGCCAGCACCACGGGCTTGAGATGACCGGGCGCGCATAAATCGGTGATGACTGATACGGCCAGCACGGGCAGATTGAGGTGGCGGGCCGCAATGACTTCAGGCACCGTACTCATGCCCACGGCATCGGCCCCGATGGTGCGTAGGTAGCGGTATTCGGCCGGGGTTTCGAGCATGGGACCGGGCACGCTGGCGTACACTCCGCGCCGGGTGGTGCCGGCCTGGCCCAGCGCCTGGGCCGCAGCTTCGGCCCGGCGCAGCAGGTCGGCGTCGTAGGGCGCGAACATGTCGGGGAAGCGCGGGCCCATTTCATCCAGATTGGCCCCGATGAGCGGGTTGGTGGGTTGCAGGTTGATGTGGTCGTCAATCAGCATCAAATCTGCGAGGTTGAAATCGGGGTTCAGGCCGCCGGCGGCGTTGCTCACCAGCAGACGGGCAATGCCCAGCAGCTTGAGCACGCGCACGGGCATGGCCACCTGCTGCATGGTGTAGCCCTCGTAGTAATGAAAGCGACCCTGTAGCACCGCCACCTTCTTGCCGGCCATGCGGCCCAGCAGCAGCCGGCCGGCGTGGCTTTCCACGGTGCTCACCGGGAAGTGCGGAATGTCGGCGTAGCTGATTTCGTGTTCCACGTCGACCTCGTTGGCCAGCGCGCCCAGCCCGGTGCCGAGGATGATGCCCGTTTCGGGCTGAAAGGCCTGGGAGTTGGCCTGGATGTAGGCAGCGGCTTCGCGGAGGTGTTGCATGTGCATCTAAAAAATGGAAAAAGCAGCCTGTTTGTAACGGTATGATTACGAATCAATACCAACCAGCTGGCAGACTTGTCGCTTTTGTGCTTTCGGCCTTGAAATTAGTGCAGGTACTGCTACCTTGCAGAACGCATCTTTCAACGTTCTCTTTCCCAGCCGAAAAACATTTTTTGCCATTGGCAATACCCTCCAGACAGAATTTTGCCAATGCACCGCTGCTGAAACTTCTCTCATTTTCCTTTCCTGGCCTTGTTATGAAGTTTAAGCGCTACTTCGTCTTACTGGCACTCGGAATTGGTGCTTGCTCGCAAGAGACAGCTCCGCCCGAGGTGCCTTTCGCGGTGCCCTCCACCACGCCCATCGAAGGAACCTACGATTGTCAAATTGTTTCCACTTCACAAGTCTTCCTTCCCGGCGCTGGGTCCACTACTACCAGACAAGAAGCCGTTACAATTAGCAAAAATGGACAAAACCAGATAATCGCAACTTTCGGAGCAACTGGCTGGGCTCCTACGTTGACCTATAATACCGCGAATCAAGGCCTTAACCCGCACTTTTATTACCCTTTTGCATTCACGCTCAACAATGGAGCGCTTGATAAAGACAACCATGTGGGATTCACCCAGGGGGACAGCATCTTCATCAGGCTATACACCAGAGGTTCCAATCAGTCGAATGAGCAGGTAGGCCGGGGCAAACGCCGCCCCTAGCACAGCAGGCACCCAGGCAGCCTGAAATAGCTAAAACAGCTTTTTTCGAAATAGCGCATCGGGCTTAAGTATGTTTTAACCAGCCATGAATCGGGGGCTTGGTTTCGACCTTTAATACTGCTCAAGAAAGAGTAAATTGCAGCGGCTTTTCACTACCTCAATTCCTTTCCACATGAAAATAAACTTTCTGTTCATAGCAGCCTGCACAGCACTTACTGTAGCGGCCTGTAAAAAAGACAACTCGTCACCTCAGGCAGCAGAGAAGCTGATTCTCAAAGCAGGCTTTACGCTTCCGGCTGCGAGCCAGACCGGTAGCGCGGTGGTTTTTACCAACACCTCTCAAAACGCAACTCGCTACGTTTGGCGCTTCGGCGATGGCACGACGGATGCTACGCCTAACCCTGGTCATACTTATTACCGAGCCGGAACTTACGGCGTCACCTTGCTGGCTTACAACGCGGAGTCAGCCGTTGATTCCGTGACCCAAAGCCTCAATGTAGCGTTTGCGCCTATCAACAAAACGTATAATGCCAAGGGCACGCGTACCAACGTATCCATGACGTACTCGCCTAGTGGTCAGATAGGATACACTACGAGTTATGAAGCATTGCCCTTCATGAGTTTGAATATTATTCAGACTACCGCCAATTCCTTGACCATCAACGGATATTCAGGCACATTTCGGTCTGCATATAGCAACCATACTTCCTATATGGTCAATATGCCAAAATTCCCCAATCCGGGAATCTATTCATCGCTCGACAATACCATACTAGACATGTATCCGCAGGGCGATTCCATCGTCCTCACGCAGACCTCGCACGCCGGAGCTAGCTATGGCTACCGGTGCACCGATATTTATCGTTCGAAATAAATGCAATAGGCATTCTGCGCTCCAAAGCACTATAGTGTTAAGCTGTTGGCGCTGCCCTGACGCAGGCAAAATGACGCAAGGGGCTACGGCAACGAACCGTAGCTCATGTTTTCGTAACCATCGATAAAAAAAGCCTGTCTCAATAGACAGGCTTTTTTTATCGATGGTTGAGCGGCAAATAGCCTTACTGGATATCCAGCGTGTACGGCAGGCGGGCCTGCACGCCGCGCATCTGCATCAGCTGCTGGTACTGAGCATAGGCGGGATACAATGGCCCCAGCTCGGTTTTGAGGGCGCGGGTCTTGGCGGCATCGTCGTCCTCGAACATGGACACAAAGTCCTCCAGCGCCGATTTCTGGCGGGGCAGGCGCTGCACGCGGTAATCGTCGGCCTGGAGGTGGGCGCGGGCGGCGGCGATTTTGAGGGCGGTATCGTAGTCGCCGAGCACGTCCACGAGGCCGTTGTTTTTGGCTTCGATACCGCTCCAGACGCGGCCCGAGGCCAGGCGGCGCAGGCGCTCCACGGGCATGTGGCGGCCCCGGGCGGCCTTGCTGGTGAAGTCGGCGTAAATACGGTTCACCTCTTCCTGCAGCGTGCGCTTTTCGAAATCCGTGAGCGGGCGCGTGATGGTGGGTAGGTCTGAGAACTTGCCCGTCGTCACGCGGTCCACAGTGATGCCGAGCTTGTCGGCCAGCAGCGGCTGGATGTTGGGCAGCACGCCAAACACACCGATGGAGCCCGTAATGGTGTTCGGGTGGGCCACGATGGTATCGCAGGCCATGGCAATGTAGTAGCCGCCGGAAGCCGCCACGTCGCTCATGCTGGCGATAATGGGCTTCACTTGCTTGGTCAGCAGCACTTCGCGGTAGATGATGTCGGAAGCCAGCGAGGAGCCGCCCGGCGAGTTGATGCGCAGCACCACAGCCTTCACCCGGTCGTCGAGCCGGGCCTTGCGGATGGCCTCGGCAAATTTGGTGCTACCGATATTGTCGTCGGAACCCTTGCCGGTTACGATGTCGCCCTCGGCATAAATCACGGCAATGCGGCGGCCGCTGGTTTTACCTTCGCGCTCGTCGATGCCGTTGTCGTGGTCGGTGTAGTCGGACAGGCTCACCAGGCTGGGCTTTTTGTTTTTGGCCAGGTCCAGCTTGCGGCGCATATAGTCCTGCACTTCATCGAAGTAGCCGAGCTTGGTGACGAGGTGCAGGCGCAATGCGTCGGGGGCGTTGTGCACCAGCATCGAGTCAGAAATCACCTTGAGGCGGGCCGGGTTAATGCCCCGGGTTTTGGCCACCTCGCCAATCATGTAGCCGTTGATGGAGTTCAGAAACGACACCGTCTGGTAGCGGGCTGAGTCGGAGAAGTTCTCGCGGAAAAACGGCTCCACGGCGCTTTTGAAGGAGCCCACCCGGAAAATGTAGGGCTGGATGCCGGCCTTGTCGAACAGGCGCTTGTAGAACATCACCTCTGAACTCAGGCCGTTGAATTCGAGCGTACCCTGCGGATTGAGGTAGATTTCGTTGGCCATCGAAGAGAGGTAGAAGCTCTTTTCGGAGGCGATTTCGTGGTAGGCCACCACAAATTTGCCGCTCTTTTTGAAGTCGAGCAGGGCGTTGCGCACTTCTTCCAGCGAAGCCATGCCGCCCTGCACAATGCCCAGGTTCAGCAGAATGCCCTTGATGTCGCCGTCGCCTTTGGCGCGGTGAATGGCTTCCTTCAGCTCCACCAGCCCCGTGCTGCCGCCCCCGCCAAACCCGCCGAAGCGGCCTTCGCGCCCGCGCTCGTTCAGCGGCTCGTTGAGCTTAAGCTCCAGCACCGAGTTGGCGGCGGTTTCCTTGGGCTCGTGCGAGCTGCTCACGGCGGCCCCGATGACGATGGCCATCAGCACAAACCCGAGAAAGGCAAAAGCCGCAAGGCCCACAATGGTGGCGAGGACGTATTTAAAAAACTGGCGCATGAGTGCAGAAAATTGAGAACAAGCAAAAGTAGGCCGCGCGGGCCGTTTGGCCCTCCCTTGGGCGGGGTGAGAAAGCCCGGGGGCGCGATGTGACGGGCCGGGGCGTTAGTACCCGTATTTTTTGCCCCACCAGCCGCGCAGGCGCTCCTGGATTTTGGCCTCGCTGGCGTTCAGGCCCGGCTCGTAGAAGCGGGTGCCGCTCAGGGCCTCGGGCAGAAACTCCTGCTCCTCGAAATTGCCCTCGCCGTTGTGCGAGTAGGCGTACTCCTTGCCGTAGCCGAGCTGCTTCATGAGGCGGGTGGGGGCGTTGCGCAGGGGCACCGGCACGGGGTACACGCCGTGGGCCTTCACCTCGGCCTGCGCCGCGCGAATAGCCATATAAGCGGCATTGCTTTTCGGCGAAGTGGCAAGGTAGATGACCGTCTGGGCAAGTATCAAGTCCGACTCGGGCAGGCCGATGACGGTGCAGGCCTGGAAGCAGCTTGTGGCTAGCATCAGGGCATTGGGGTTGGCGTTGCCGATGTCTTCGGCGGCCAGAATGAGCATGCGGCGGGCGATGAACTTCACGTCCTCGCCGCCTTCCAGCATCACAGCCAGGTAGTAGAGGGCTGCATTGGGGTCGGAGCCGCGCATGGACTTGATGAAGGCCGAAATCACGTCGTAGTGCATCTCGCCGCCCTTGTCGTAGCGGGCCAGGGGGCGCTGAGCCACCTGCTGCACCACGGCATCGGTGATTTCGATAACGCCCTTTTTGTCGGGCGGCGTGCTTTGCACCACAATTTCGAGCAGATTGAGCAGCTTGCGGGCGTCGCCGCCGCTCAGGGCCAGCAGGGCGTGGTCCTCCTTCAGCCTGACTTTTTTCTGCTTCATGGCCTCGTCCTCGGTCAGGGCCTTTTGCACCAGTCCGCGCAGGGTCTCCGCGCTCAGGGCCTCCAGCACGTACACCTGGCAGCGCGAGAGCAAAGCCGGAATGACTTCAAACGAAGGATTCTCCGTGGTGGCGCCAATGAGCGTAACGGTGCCATGCTCCACCGCGCCGAGCAGCGCATCTTGCTGCGCCTTGCTGAAACGGTGGATTTCATCAATGAAAAGGACCGTGCCGCGCTGCCGCTTGGCCTTTTCAATCACGTCGCGCACGTCCTTCACGCCCGCATTGATAGCGCTCAGGGCCGAAAAAGGATGTTTCAGCTCCGAAGCCAGTAGGTGGGCCAGGGTGGTTTTGCCCACGCCGGGCGGCCCCCAGAGGATGAGGCTGGGCAGGCGGCCAGAATTCAAATAGCGGCGCAGCACGCCGGTTTCGCCCACCAGGTGCTGCTGGCCGGAGTAGTCGGCCAGGCGGCGGGGGCGCTGGCGCTCGGCCAGGGGGGCATCGGCGGCAGGCGCGGGCGGCGGGGTGAAGGCGGCGGGTTCGTCGTCGGGAAAGAGGGAGGACATGGGAAGTAGCGAAGGAGCGCGAATCGAAGACGGCGGAGCCAACTTTGTGGTTCGTGTTTTAGAACGATTCTCGCTCGGCGTGGTTCAGACAGCGCGCGGACGCGAGCCACAAAGTTGGCGCTACTCTCCTTACTTATGCCCAATCAATTTCGCGTTCACGCGGCGCTGTTCTTCGTCGCGGTCATCTACGCAGCCAATTATTCGCTGTCGAAAGACGTGATGCCCGTTTACATGACCCCGTTCGGCATCGTAACGCTGCGGGTGCTGGGGGCGTCGAGCTTCTTTGCGCTTATTAAATACTTCATCGCCCCGCAGGACAAAATCATCGGCTGGGCCGATAACCGGCGGTCCATCATCTGCGGCGTGCTGGGTATTGGACTGAATCAGTTGCTGTTTTTTTCGGGGCTGAACCTGACTTCGCCCATCAGCGCCTCGCTGCTGCAAACCATCGCGCCCATCGTGGTGGTCATCGCCTCGGCCATTCTGCTGAGCGAAAAAATTACGTTGCCGCGCGTGCTGGGCATTGGGGTGGGGGCGGCGGGGGCGGCCTCGCTCATTCTCAGCCGCAACGCGCAGGCGGCCATTTATCCGCACGCCACGCTGGGCAACCTGTTCATTCTGGCCAATGCCACCGTGTTTGGCCTGTACCTGGTGCTGGTGCAGCCGCTCATGCGCAAGTACCACGCATTTACGGTGCTGGCGCGGGTGTTTCTGGTGGGGGCCGTTGTGGCCGTGCCCTTTGGCTGGCGCGAGGCGCTACATGCTAACTACGCCAGCTTCCCGCTCAAAATCTGGCTCGAAATCGGCTACATGGTGGTGTTCCTCACCATCCTGGCCTATCTGCTCAATAACTGGGCGCTGAAATACGCCTCGCCGGCATTGCTGGGCGTGTATATCTATTTGCAGCCGGTGTTGGCCGTACTCATCGCCGTGAGCCTGGGCAAAGACCACCTCACCTGGGGCAAGGCCGGGCAGGCGGTGCTTATCTTCCTAGGCGTGTGGCTGGTGAGCCAGAAGCCGAAAGCCGCGCCGGTGGCAGCCGTGCCGGAGGATGCGGTGATTGACTGAGGCCGTGGGGTGAACCGTTTGAAAAGAAGAACGTCCTGCTTCGATTACACGAAGCAGGACGTTCTTTAGTTACGAAGCCAGGAATGGTTAATGCGCCGCCTGCTTCTGAAAATCCGTAATCGCCTCGCCCAAATCCAGCACTTCTGCTCCGGGTAGGGCGGCTTGCACAATGCTGGCCCCAGCCGCCGAGCGGTAGCCGCCCGCGCAGTGAATGAGCACGGGCTTATCGGTCGGAATCTCGTGGGCGCGCTCGCGCAGCTCGGGCAGCGGAATAACCAGCGCGTTGTCAAACACCGGCGTTTTGGCCTCGGTCCGGTTGCGGATGTCTACGATGGTGAAAGCCTCGGGGTGCTCGCGCACCGCATCTACCTCCACGGCAGGGGAGGTGGCGGGCAGGGCGGTGGGGGCCAGTAGCGCGCCTTTGATGTTGCCTTCGTAGCCAATCTTGGCCGTTTTGCGAATCACCGTGTCCAGCGCAATTTTAGAATCGGCCAGCAGGTAGAACGGCTCTTTGGGGCCGACCACCGAGCCCAGCCAGGTTTCAAACTTGCCGCCGTCCTGCAGATTGATGGCGCCCGGCAAGTGGCCGGCGCGGAATTTGGCCGCCGGCCGCGTGTCGATGAGCAGTACGCCGGGCGTCAGCGGGGCATCGCTGCTCAGGTGCGGCACCGCCCGGATGCTGTCCTCGAAGCTGGGGGCGCCCTGCTTGTTCAGGGCCACGTCGTGGCCGAAATATTTGGGCACAAAGGGCTGGTCTTCGAGCAGGACTTTGATGAACTCGTCCTGCGACATGGGCTGCAGGGCGTAGTTGGTTTTCAACTCTTTGCCGATAGTGGAGTCGAGGTCGGGGCTGGTGGTTTTGCCGCAGAGCGAGCCGGGGCCGTGGGCGGGGTACACCTTGGTGCTGCCGGGCAGGGTCATGAGCTTGTTGCGGGTGCTACGGTAGAGCTGGGCGGCCAGCTCTTCGCGCTTGTGGCCGCCCACGGCCTCTTCTTCGCGCAGGTCGGGCCGGCCCACGTCGCCCACAAACAGCGTGTCGCCGGTGAACACGGCGCGGCTCTGGGCCAGCTCGTCCATGAGCAGAATGCTGATGCTGTCGGGCGAGTGGCCGGGGGTGTTGATGGCGTGCAACTCGTAGCTGCCCAGCTTGATGCGGTCGCCATCATCGAAATTCTGGTGCGGATATTTGGCCCCCACCAGCCTGCTGCAATAGATGGGCGCCTCGGTTTCTTCGGCAATTTCCAGGTGCGACGACACGAAATCGGCGTGCGGGTGCGTCTCAATCACGGCCACGATGCGAGCCTCGTGCTCGTCGGCGAAGTCGTAGTAGGGCTGCGGGTCGCGGCCCGGGTCGATGATGGCAACCTGGCGGCCGCAGCGCACGGCGTAGCTGGCGTGGGCCAGGCCCTTGTCGTAAAACTGCTGGATTTGCACGGCCGAAGCCGTGCTACTGGGAAGAGGAGGCATGAGATGGGTGGTTAAAACGAATGTACCGCGCTGGTAGTGAGTGTTAACCACCTACCATCGGCCGGCAATCAAGATAAAAGGGACAGTTCAAATATAAAACATGGGCAGCTAGGCCGGCCACTTTTTGTGGTTAAGACTTTTGCCAGAGGACTCGTGGGCTGAACCGTAAAAGCCGTTATTCCCGGTATAAAAGAAAGCGCTAAAACGACTATTTTTACTTCGCTTTCCCACATTATATCCTTCCTCATGAAGCACCTAAACCAATTCGTTAGCCTCCTGTTTGCCGGCTCCCTGACCTGCGCCACCTCGGCCCACGGCCAAAATCCCTGGCGAAGCCTGACCATGCCGTCCGCCTTCGCCAGCAATGCCAATCAGACCATATTCCCGGCCCAGATGCCTGTGCCAGGGACGCTATGGGCACTGCGGGACCAATACTATGGCTTGGGGAATGGGACGTCACAGGTTTTCAACTCCCTGGATGGCGGAACTACCTGGCAAACCGGACCGACGGTTGCGTGGCATAATTCCTATCCGCTTTCGGGCGACGAATACGTTGACTTATGCGCGCTTGATGCATCGCAGGCCTGGGTAGTTTCCCGGAACCAGGCCTCGGGCACCTATCAGTTGCTGCGCACAACTTCAGGTGTGGGAGGGCTGGCGCCGGTGGCTGGCCCCACCAATCCGCGGCTGGTACGTTTCATCGATGCCAATACCGGGCTAGTGGTTTGTAGTGCAGCCGCGGGCGGGCTCTTTTACCGAACAACCAATGGCGGCACTACCTGGGCAGCGGCCAGTACTGCCCCCGCCCTGACCACTGCCGAAACCGTGCGTGCCGTAACCATGCTGGGCAGTAAAATATGGGTGACCACCACAACCGGCCGGGTGTTCACTACCGACGATGCCGGGCAAACCTGGGGCACGGGCGTGTCAGGCTTCGGCAGTGGGTTGAAGCAGGTTACTTTTCGTACCCATGATAATGGAATTGCCTTGAGTGATACCGGCCAGCTCGCGGCTACCACCGACGGAGGCCTTACCTGGCTGCCAGTCTCGTTTAGCGGGCCCCTCCGCACCGGCGTAATTGCCGGGGTTCCCGGCAGCGCCGGCACGTACCTGAGCGGTGGCGGCAGCTTTCCGGAATACACCACTGGCATCGGCTCTGCCATCAGTACCGACGAAGGCCGGACCTGGCAAAGCTTGGAAGCGGTGTTCAGCCACCGCGCTTTCGTGGTAGCCGGCCCGACGCAGGTCTGGGCTCTTGGCCGAAACGAAGCAGGGGAGAACAACGTGTTTGCTAGGTACCAGGGGCAAGCGCTGGCAACCAGCCCCAATGCCAAAGCAACGAACCCGCTGTACCCAAATCCTAGCAGCGGCAAGGTGTATCTGACGGCAGCCGCCGCTAGCCGCCGGCTTGCTGTGTACGATGCAATGGGCCGGGTGCAGCGGCAGCTCACCGTGCAAGCCGGGGCCACCGAAATAGATTTGGCCGGTCTGCCAGCCGGTACCTACCACATTGTGGAGGTGGAAAGCGCGGGTCAAAAGGCTCAGCGCATCACCATTTGGCCTTAGCAGTAGGGTGATTTGGCAATGACGCCATACGAAAAAGCCCCCATTCGACGAGAATGGGGGCTTTTTCGTATGGCGTTGGATTAGGCTTTGGCCTTGATTTTCATCTTGCCGCCGTCGTGGCCTTTGCCGTGGCCGCCGTGGTGCTCGGCTTTCATCTTGTCCATCTTGGCGAATTGCTCCGGCGTCAGGATAGTTTTGAGCTGGGTCTCGTAGCGGTCGTGGGCGGCTTTCATTTCAGTACGCCCAGCGTTTTTGTCAGCGGCGTACTTGGCTTTGAGGGCGGCGCTTTCCTGCTGGCGGGCCAGCATCAGCTGCTCCACTTTGGCTTCCTGGTCGGCGTTGAGGCCGAGCTCTTTGGCCATTTTGCCAGCTTTGTGGTCGGCCATCTTGGCGGGGTCTTTCGGGCCCTGCTTGCCTTTGGCGTAGTGGCGGGCGGTCTGGTTGGCATCGGTGCCGGTGGTTTTCACGGCCGTTTGGGCAAAGCTGGTGCCAGCGGTAGCAAAAGCGAGGGCGGCAAGCAGAAACAGGTTCTTTTTCATGTCGGGGAAAAGCAAAAATGGGGTGGTTGAGGAGGGAGCGTGCCAAGCTATTGCGAAGGTGGCTTGGCTGCCTGCCAGGGTAATTACAAGCGTTATGCCAGCATTTCGTCGGCCGGTTCCAAAAGCCAATTCATCGACGCACGGCCGCTTTTCATTGACCAAGCGCCGCCTTATTCGGGTTGGCCGGTTGGGGCTGTGGCGTTGTTGGCGCGGTGCTCGCGAATTTTCTCGCGCTGCTGGTCGCGCATCTGCGCAAACTTGGTGAATTGCTCCGGGGTGAGCACCGTTTTAATTTGCTCATCGGCGCGGGCCTCACTGGCTTTTAGGTCCTGGGCGGTGCCCTGTTTGCGGCCGCCAGTGGTGCGCTGCTCGCGCAGGAGCTGCAGCTGCTGGCGCTGGGCCATGAGGATGGGGGCCAGGCGGGTTTGCTGGTCGGCGGTGAGGCCAAGCTCTTTGCCTAGGTATTGGGCGCGGCGCTGGGCCAGCTGGTCGGGAGCCGAGGTACCGGTCTGGGCCGGGGCTGGAGCGGTGGCGGGCGTTTGAGCGAAGGCGGTGCCGGCGGTGGCCGCGCTGGCCGCGAGGATAAGGAGAAGCTTTTTCATGGTAGGGGGAGGTGTTGCTAAATTAAGGAGGCGAAAGTAGCGCCGTCGCTTGGATGAACACTGCCGGAGCGGGTTTAATGCCGTGATTTTGACCGTGCGCCGGGCCCCATAACCGGCCCGGCGCAGGGTCAGCGCCCCGGCGGTGGGAAAATGCTGCCTATATTTCGGCTCCGCCACAAGCGCCCGGGGGCAGTTTCATTGCCCAACGGGCTTAGCGGGAGCGTTTAATTCCTTCATTTATTTCACACCTCTTCTCTCTTTACACCTAACACATGGCAAGTATTTTCGCCAAAAAACCCCTGTCTGTGCTGCTGGGCGAGGCCAACTCGACCGGGCACGGCACGCTGCAGCGGACGCTGGGCGCGGGCAACCTCGTGGCCCTGGGCGTGGGCGCCATCATCGGGGCGGGCCTGTTTGTGCGCACCGCCGCGGCGGCGGCTCAGGCTTCCGGCCCGGGCGTGACGCTGGCTTTCATCGTGGCCGCCATCGGCTGCGTGTTTGCCGGCTTGTGCTACGCCGAGTTCGCCGCCATGATTCCCATTGCCGGCTCGGCCTACACCTACGCCTACACCACCATGGGCGAGTTTGTGGCCTGGGTTATCGGCTGGGCGCTGATTATGGAATACGCGCTGGGCGCGGCCACCGTCAGCATTGCCTGGAGCGAATACCTAAACAAGCTGTTGCAGGTGTTTGGGACGAGTATACCGTATAATCTCAGCCACTCGCCCTTCGAAAGCGCCGTGGTGAACGGCACGCTGGAGCACGGCCTCATCAACCTGCCGGCCCTGTTCATCATCGTGGCGCTGTCGCTGCTCCTCATCAAAGGCACGCAGGAATCGGCCATGTTCAACGCCATTGTGGTAATTCTGAAAGTAGCCATAGTGCTGGTGTTCATTGCCGTAGGCTGGCAGTTCATCAACCCCGCCAACCACACGCCCTACCTGATTCCCGACAATGCCGCACCTGTGAAAAACGCCGCTGGCGTGGTGGTGCGCGAGTACACAGCCTGGAACAAGCACGGCTGGGGCGGCGTCCTCGGCGGCGCGGCCATTGTGTTCTTTGCCTTCATCGGGTTCGATGCCGTGAGCACGGCCGCCCAGGAAGCCAAAAACCCCAAGCGCGACATGCCAATCGGTATTCTCGGCTCGCTGGCCGTGTGCACGGTGCTCTATATCCTGTTCGGCCACGTGCTGACGGGGGTGGCCAACTGGCGCGAATTTGCCGACCCGGCCCTGGGCGGCGAGGCCTCGGTGACCTACGCCATCAAGGCGCACATGCCCGGCTACGAGTGGCTCGGCACGGCCGTGACGGTGGCCATTCTGCTGGGTTTCTCCTCCGTAATTCTGGTGATGCTCATGGGCCAGAGCCGCGTGTTCTTCTCGATGGCGAAGGACGGCCTCATGCCTAAAGCCTTCTCCGACCTGCACCCGCGCTTCAACACGCCCTACAAGTCGAACCTGGCGCTGCTGGTATTTGTGGGCGCGTTTGCGGCGTTTGTGCCCGGCTCGGTGGCCGGCGACTTGACCTCGTTTGGCACGCTGCTGGCCTTCGTGCTGGTGAGCATCGGCGTGTGGCTGATGCGCAAGTCGGACCCCGACCAGCCCCGGCCGTTCCGCTCGCCGCTCTCGTCGGCCAGCTTCCCGCTGGTGCCCATCCTGGGCGCGGCCATCTGCACGCTCATGATTCTTGCCCTCGACTCGAACACCTTGAAACTGGCCTTGGGTTGGATGTTGCTCGGTTTTGTGGTGTACTTCCTCTACGGCAAGAAAAACTCCATGCTCCAGAAGGGCGTGGTGGTGGTGCCCACCGAGATGGAAGAAGAGGCGTTCATCAAGCCCGACCCGCACAACCGCTAATTGGGTTTGCCCAGATTCAAAAAGAGCCCCGCCAGCAACTGCTGGTGGGGCTCTTTTCGTTAATGGACCATTGTCTTAGCGTGATGCGGCCGCTTTCACTTCGCTCTTGAGCTTGAGCACCCGGTCGCCGTTTTCCTGCACGATGACGAAGGCGGGGTCATCGGCCGAGCCATTGCGGTGGATTTCGGAGCCTTTGATGGTGCGGCTGATGGGTTCTTTGTGCACCGACTCAATCTTGCCGGTGGCCGTGCCCGTGCCGTATTTCCAGGTGACTTGGGTGCCTTTGCGCATACAATCAAGAAGAAAGCGTGGGAATTACATTGATAAATGGAGGTTGAACTACGTGTACTGCCAACGGCGGTTCCGCGTTGTCAGTCGGGCCCGGGCGGTGGCGCGGGCCGCTGTGCTCCGTCATTTCGCCGTTCTTTTGCGTAATTCAACCACGCGTGCTGCCTTCCGGTGCGCCCCACATGATGTTTCGATTGCTGTCGCTGCTGCTGTTACTGCCCCTTTTTGCCTCCGCCCAAACGCCGTTCGTGCCCGATGAGCGGGCCTACTACGGGCTGATTGACCGGGGCAGCGGGCGCTGCCTCGACATTGCCAGCGCCAGCACGGCCAGCGGCGCGGCGGCCGTGCAGTGGGAGTTCACGCACGCCAACAGCCAGCAGTGGCGCTTGGTGCCCATCCGGCAAGGCAGCGAATATTTTCGCATCGAAGCCCGCCACAGCGGCCAGTGCCTCACCGTAGACAAGCCCGGCGAGAACATGGGCTTGGTGCAGCGTCCCTTCCAGGGCAGCGAGCAGCAGCAGTGGCGGCTGGTGCCGGCCGGCCCGGCGGGTAGCTTTCAGCTCGAAAACCGCAGCGAAGCCCGCTGCGCCGCGCTGGCAGCGGCAGACAAATTCAACGGCACGCCCGTGGTGGCCCAGAAAAACAACGGCCGCGCCAGCCAGCAGTGGCACCTGTTCCGGCTGCGCTTGAACGTGCTGGAAGGTCCCTCGCCCTTCGGCCCGCCGCAGCCGCTGGCCGGCGGCGTGAACTCGCCCGGCAACGAAGTGCACCCCGTGCTAAGCCCCGATGGCAAGACGCTGTACTTCGCCCGCACCAAGTTTGCCGGCAACACAGAGGGCAACACCGACTCGGGCGACGCCTGGCTGAGCCAGAGCCCTGACCAGGGCAAAACCTGGGGCGCGCCCACCCGCCTCGATGGCCTGAACACCCCGCAGAACAACGCCGTGGAAGCCACCACCGGCACCGGCGGCCAGCTGCTGTTGGTGCGCGGTACCTACGAGCGCGACGGCACCTTCCGCGACGAGGGGCTGAGCCGCGTGGCCCAGGCCGCCGCCGTGGCCCCCGGGGCCACGCCCAAAACCACCCGCCCTGAGGCACTGCGCATTGCCAACTTCTATTCGGCGGTGACGGGCACGGGGTTCTTTATGTCGGCCGATGGGCAGACGCTGCTGCTCTCGTTGGAGCGCGGCGACTCGGAGGGCGGCAACGATATTTACTTAAGCCGCCCCGACGGTAGCGGCGGCTACACCGAGCCCAAAACCCTGGGCCCGGTGCTGAATTCGCCCGGTTTCGATTTCGCACCCTGGCTAGCACCGGATGGCAAAACGCTGTATTTCGCCTCCTACGGGCACATGGGCTATGGCTCGGCCGATATGTTCGTGAGCCAGCGCCTCGATGAGAGCTGGACGAAGTGGAGCGAGCCCCGCAATCTCGGCCCGGCCCTGAACGGCCCCGGCTTCAACGCCTACCTGAGCCTCACGCCCGACGGCAAAACGGCTTATTACTCGTCCTCGGCCACGCCTAACGGCACCAAAGACATCTGGCGCACGGGCCGCGCCGTGCCGCCCGACTCGTTGCCCAAGCCGGCCGTGGTGGCCGAAGCCAATGAAAATTCCGGCCGCGCGTTCCTGAGCGGCCGCGTGCTGGATGCCCGCACCAAGCAGCCGGTGCCGGGGGCACTGGTGAAGGCCAACCTGCTGGGCACCAGCAAAACCAGTCCGCAATTCCTGGCCACCAGCACGGCCGATAACCAGGGCAACTACCAGATGTCGCTGCTGCCCGGCCGCTACTACCTCTCGGCCAACGGCGCGGGCCTGCTCACGATGGGCGACACGCTGGTGGCGGCCGGCTCGCCCCGGCGCGATATTCTACTGCTGCCCGCCGCCGTGGGGGCCAAGGTGGACCTGCCCAGCATCATTTTCACCCAGGGCAAGGCCACGCTGCTCGGCTCGGCCTACACCGAGCTCAACCGCCTCGCCATTGCGCTGCAAGCTGCCCCCGCCACCGAAGTGCGCCTCGAAGGCCACACCGACAATGTGGGCCCGGCCGACAAAAACCAGCAACTTTCCGAAGACCGGGTGGCCGAAGTGAAACGCTACCTTGTGGGCCGCGGCGTGGCCGAAAACCGCATTACCACTGTGGGCTTTGGCGGCTCGAAGCCTAAATACGCCAACGACCGCGAAGAAACCCGCCGCCTCAACCGCCGTGTGGAACTGGTGATTGTGAAGTAAGAAAGTAGCTCGGGCTCGCCGCGTCCAAGCTATTTTTTCCGCCGCCAGATGAACCCGTCGAGCACGTAGTGGGTGGATTGGGGCAGCGCCAGCAGCGGCACCAGCCACATCAGCAGCGCGGGGCTGGCAATGGCGGGCAAGTGCTGAAACCAGCCGAACAACGTGCCGTGCTCGCGCCACACCAGTCCGTCCCAAAGGCCTTCTTCGAGGAATGCGAACAGCACGACAGCCCCAATGAAAACGGCCAGCCCGTAGCGCCCGGCCCACGCCCCGCGCCTGATGGGAGCGGGCGCCTGGGCTGATTTTGGCCCACCGGCCCACACCAGCGCCAGGTAGGGGATGCCGTGCGACACCACGTTGAGCAGCGTGAAGGCCAGGTCGCCGTTGAAGAGCACAATGCCTACGTACCACGATACCAGCGTGCCGGCCAGCAGCAGATTGCGCGGCATATTAAAGGTGCGGGTACGCCACCAAAGCCAGCTTTCGCGGGTCGTGTAAGCGGCAATCAATCCGACGTAAAGCCCCGTGGCGATGGCGCGACCCGTCGGCCAGTCGAGTTGCACAAAATCCCCATCAACAAACCAGTTGAAGTTGCGCCCCGGCGAAAAATGCCAGTAGAGCAGCGGGTAGATGGTGGCGTAATAAATCAGCGCCGTGGCCAGCCAGCGGCCGGGCGCCGGCGCATCGTGCCGGCTATAAATCCGCAGAAACCCGTACTGCTGCCGGATAAAGTGGAACACTGCCAGGTAGGCCAGCGCCCGCCAGAATACCAGTCCGCCCAGGCTGTGCAGGGCCACGCCCGCCGCGTAGCAGGCCAGCGGAGCTACCCACAGCAGCGTGCGCCGCTGCCGTCTGTTCACGGGGTCGAAGTAGGTCTGAAACAGCGTGCCGTACACGTGGGCTACATCGATGAGCACCACTAGCGCCACCCAGGCCAGTAGCGGCATCGCCGCCGAGTGCCGGTAGGGCGCCGGCAGCCCCAGCACCACCAGGAGCGCCAGAAACGGCGGCGCGAGGATGAGCAGGCCGTCGTAGCGTGGGGAGCGAATCCAGGGTTGGGGCATGAAAGAAGGAGTTGCAGGTTATTTGTTTGTCATCCTGAGCGGAGCGAAGGACCTTGTCATGTCTGAACTATGAGCAGTAAATCAGTTGGTGCGAACGTGATAAGGTCCTTCGCTCCGCTCAGGATGACAACGGCTTTCTACCGGTACCCAGCATCTCCCGCGCCGCCCGAATCCCCTGATAAAATCCCTCTTCAAAAATCGAAATGCCGCTGTAATCGGTATGCGCAAAGAACACCCGGCCGTGCACCGGCTGACTGGCCGCCGCCCGCGCCGCGCCCCAGAGCAGGCCCGGCGTGGGCGCCACCATGCCGTGGCCCCACACCCAAAGGTCGGCCTGCTGGATGTAGGGCATCACGCCGGGGTGGTAAGTTTCGAGCTCGGCCACCACGCGGGGCAGCCACTCGGCATAGCTGGTTTGGTAGGCGCGGCGGCGGGCGGGGCCGGGCATTTCGTCGGTCAGGGGCCAGTAGAGGGTAATGACTTTCGGGCTGCCATCGTCCTGTTTGATTGACTGTTGGGTGGCGTTGATGTAGCCCAGTGAGGCGCTGCCGTAGCGCACGTTGTCCCAGCTCAGGGGGCGGCCGGGGCCTTGCGGCAGGCCCGCTACGGTGAGGTTGGCAATGAGCCAGGGCGCGTGGTGCAGCACGCCGGGGGGCGGCAGCTGGTGGCCGGGTACGGCGGCCAGCAGGTGGTGGGCAATGTGCTGCGGCGTGGCCAGCAGCACCTGCCGGGCGCGCACGCGGGTGCTTTGGCGCGTGGCTACGCTGTAAATCAGGGCTTCGATGCCGCTGGCAGTTTCGCGTAGGTCGTAGGCCAGGGTTTGGGTATGGATGGGGGCGCTGGCCTGGCGGCGCAGATTTTCCGTCAGGAAGTGGTTGCCTTCGGGCCAGGTCAGCACGTCGGCGCCGGTGGCATTGTGGGCGCTGCCCTTGCGGCTGGCAAAGTAGTGCAGCCCGGCCCAGGCCGATACCTGCGCGGCGTGGGCACCGTAGTCGTCGCGGCAGGCGTAGTCGAGGTACCAGCGCAGGGCGGGCGCGGTAAAGCCCTCGCGGTCGAGGTAGGCGGCGAAGGAAATTTTGTCGAGCTGGCGGTATTCTTCGTCGGTTGAGGATTGGTCGAGCGGGATGCGGAAAATGTCATGCCCATCGCGGCCCACAGTGGTTTTCAGCGTTTCAGTCAGCTTGAAAAACCGGGCCACCTGGGCCTGGTCGGCGGCGCTCAGCCCTAAAGCGGGTACCAGCCCCTCCTGCCAATGGCCTTCGATGTTGAGCCGCTCCTCGGGGTCGTGGCAGAGCTGGTAATCGTTGTAAATGGGCCGGCCGTCGGGCGCGTAGCCGGTGAGCGTGCCGGCGGCCTGCAGAAACTCCAGCAACTCGGTATTGCGCATATCAGGCACGGGCAGGTAGTGCGCACCCCAGGGGTAGGCCGAGGCGGCGTTGCGGCCGGCACTGGCGTTGCCGCCGGTTTCGGGAGACAGCTCCACCAGCAGCGTGTTAGTTTGGCCGTGCAGGTGCAGCCAGCGCCGCGCCGACAGCCCCGCCACCCCGCCACCGATGATGAGCACATCGGTGTCAAGGGTTTGGGTGGGCGCTGGAATCCGGCCGGGGTCGCGCAGCAGGTGGCCAGTGGCAGCGTCCTGGCCCCGCATTTGGCCTTTGATGTGGGCCAGCGGGTTGGTGGGTGCGCAGCTGGGGAGAGCCGGCAGCAACAGCGCCCCGGTGAGGGCCGCCCCGCTTTGGGCCAGGAAGGAGCGACGGGTGGGCATTATCTAGCGGTTTACCTCACCCCCGGCCTCCTCCCCTTGGGGAGAGGGGGAGCCTAGGCAGCGCGGCTTGAGGCACATGCTTTAGTTTGTGCCGGGTTATAATTTATTTTTAATCACAAGCTAAAGCATGCGCTACGGTAGTCAGGCTCCCCTCTCCCCAAGGAGAGGGGGCGGGGGGTAAGGTTAATGCACATACGGCCCCCAGTCTTCCTCAAAATACCGCACCAGCACCTGGTTATTGAGCTGGTTAACCTCCGTCGGCACTTCGCTCATGTCGGGCGGAAAGCGCAGCATGTCGTGAATGGTGGCCGGGGTGATGTAGCGCAACCCCGCCGGCAGCGGGCTCATATCGCCTCGCCAGTGCGTGTCGGGGCCCGCCAGCACGTAACCCCACTCGCCGAAGGAGGGCACGTAGAGGTGATAGGGGATGGTGTGCAGGCCCACGGCCGCCAGCGTGTGCGCCACGCACCAAAACGACTGCCGAGCCAGAAACGGCGAGGTGCTTTGCACCACCAGCCGCCCGCCTGAAGCCAGCCGCTTGGCCAGCGCCGTGTAGAACGCGGCCGAATACAGCTTGCCGATGGAGTAGTTGCCGGGGTCGGGAAAGTCCACGATGATGGCATCGTAGCGCGTGGTGTCCTGCCGAATCCACTGGTAGGCGTCGGCGTTGATGACCTGCACTTTGGGGTTATTGAGGGAGCCTTTGTTTAGGCCCAGCAGCAGCTCGTTGTGCTTGAATAGCTCAGTCATGCCCGCGTCGAGGTCGACGAGCTTGATACTGGTCAGGCGCGGGTATTTCAGCAGTTCGCGCACGGCCAGGCCGTCGCCGCCGCCCATCACCAGCACGCGGCGGGCCTGGGGTAAGGCCTGCATGAGCGGATGCACTAAAGCTTCGTGGTAGCGGTACTCATCGGCGGAACTGAACTGCAGGTTGCCGTTGAGGAACAGGCGCAGCTCGCGCGGGTTGCGGGTGAGGACGATGCGCTGGTAGGGAGTTGATTTCGAGTAAATAACCTGGTCCTGAAAAGCCAGGTTTTCGGTGTAGGCCAGCAGCTTGTTGGCGAAGCCAAACAGCACCGCCAGCCCCAGCAGCGCCACCGCAATGCCCACCCCGAAGCGCCGGCGGTAGGGCCGCGTTTCGGGGAAGCGGGCCAGCACCACGGCGGCCACGGCCAGGTTCAGCGCCCCGAAAACCAGCGAGGTACGAATCAGCCCCAGTTGCGGCACCAGCACCAGCGGAAATATTAGCGAAGCCAGCAGTGCGCCCACGTAATCGAAGGTGAACACCCGCGCCACTAGGTCCTTAAAAGGGTAGCGGTGCTCTAGAATTCGCATCAGCAGCGGAATTTCGAGCCCCACCAGCACGCCCGTGAGGCCCACCAGCGTGTAGAGCAGCAGGCGAAACGAGGCCACGTACTCAAAGCTCAGGAACAGGAGCGGGGCCATGCAGCCGCCCACCAGCCCCACCAGTATTTCGAGCCTGATAAACCAGCGCAGCAGCGAGCCTTCCAGAAACCTGGAGAGCCACGAGCCGATGCCCATCGCAAACAGATAGGCCCCGATGATGGTGGAAAACTGCGTGACCGAGTCGCCCAGCAGGTAGGAGGCCAGCGTGCCGGCAATCAGCTCATAAATCAGCCCGCAGGTGGCAATCACGGCCACCGCCGCCAGCAACAGGCCCGGCAGCCGCGCTTCGGGGCCGCCTGCGGCGCGGGCATCGACCGGGGCCGCCGGGGCGGGTGCATCCAGCAACTCAGCCATGAATGGCGGCGCTGATGATAATGGCCACGGCCAGCATAAAGGCCGCGCCGAGAATAGCCAGGGCAGTGTTGTGCTCCTCCATAATCTCCTTGCGCAAGGTGCCCGGCGTCAGTTTGTTGAATACATAAAAGCTGACCACCAGAATGATGATGCCGAGCAGCGAATAAATGACGGAAGCCGCGAGGGCTTTGGCGTTGAGGTATTCCATGGGAAAGGCGGTTACTTGTGGAAATACAGGCCGCGCCCGGCGTGGCCGTGGCCGCCGGAGCCGGGCGCGTTCAGGGTTTCGGTGCTCTCGTTGTCGTCGCCGAGCAGGCGGGTGCCGGTGGCCGTGCCCCAGGCAAACCAGGCCAGCGGCAGCAGCAACAGCAGCGCGTAGAAGCGCACCGGGCGCAGGAAGTTGAGCAGATTTTCTAGCATACCGTTTGACTTATTCTTCGGTCGCATAAGGGTTGTAGTCGCTGTTGGACCAGCGGCTGCGCTCGTGAGAGTGGCGGCGCAACAACTGGAGCCCGGGCACCAGAAGTATTAGCCCGAGCACCACGAAAAAATTCGAAGGCAGTGCCGGGTCGGCCCATACATTCACCCTGATTTCGGGGGTTACACCTTTTTCAGTGAAAGGATAGAAATTTAGGTGGTAGCGGCCGGCCGGCACCCGCGAAAGCACGGCATCGGCACTGCGGCTGCCTTCGCTCCAGCTTTCACCGCCTTCGACGCCGCTATAAAATTCAATGTTTTTGGTGAACTCGAAGCCGCGCCCGGTTTGCTCGTTCACGAGGCTCACGGGCAATTCCAGCCACTGATTGCTTAGCGTGGCATTCAATTCAATATCGAGGGCCGTTTGATGGTCGAGGGTAAAGGAGGGTGAAACCAGCACGCGGCCGGTGCCGGGCGCGGCCGTGGCCGTAGTATCGGGAGCCACCTGAATGGTCTGGCTAAGTACGGACGTAGTGCGCACCGCCAGCACGAGTTGAATGAGTACCAATGCCGCGGTAAGAATACCTGTCAGCGTCCAGAGGGCCGAGTGGCTGTTGCTGCCCGGCGCGGGTTCCACCGCGCCCGTACCTTCCTGGTGCGGCAGCGAACTCCGACTGATGTTAAAAGCTGAGGCCAGTTCATCAGGCGCTACGTGGCGGCCCCGGTACCACTGCTGTTCCTTGCCACGGCGCTCCTGTACCAGCAGCCGCGGAGGGTTGATATGTTCGGCCACATTCAGGGTATCGTCGCGCTCGATGTCCCAGTCAAACTCCCCCAGCGCCCAGTTTATGCGCGGCTGGTATTTGTTGAACAGCTTAAAATCGGCCAGCTTGAAATCCTCACGGTTCTTGTCGAGGTGGCTGGCGGCCCAAATCAGTGTCCAGTGGCCATTATATTCGGCCAACTGCACGTAGCGGCCGGTCTCGGGCTGAAATAACTGGTATTCGCGCCAACTGTATTGCCGGTGGTTAGCCTCGCACCGGCTCACTACGCCTACCACGCGGTAGAGCGCGCCATCCAGAATACCCAAAGTACCCAGCGGCAGCACCGGCGAAGTTTTGGGCGCATCCTTGTAATTCCCGAATACCTCGGGCGTTTCCTCCCCCGACCACCGAAAATACGCGTGGCAGTTGGGGCAGGCGTAGTATTCGCTGCCTGCCACGTCGTAGTACGTGATGCTGGTGTGGCACTCGGGGCAGTCCAGCTGGGCCGATTCGGGCTGGGGCGTAGCAGTTTCGCTCATCGGCGCACTTCGGTTTTGGTGAGCTCAGTGCCTTCAAAAAACGCCAGCGTGGCCGCGTAGATGCCGCGCACCGTGGCCGCGTTGTCGCGCCGGAAATTGGAAAGAAACACGTCGAACGTGGCCAGCCCGTGCTCGGGCCAGGTGTGGATGCTCAGGTGCGATTCCGTCAGGGCCAGCACGGCGGTGAATCCTCCCGGGCCGGCTTCATCGGCCGGGAAGCTGTGGTAGGCCTCGCCCACTTTTTCGAGCCCGAAGGCCAGCACCTGGGCATCGAAGAAGGCGCGACAGCTGTCGGCATCGCGCAGGGCGGCGGGCGGCGCCGCAAAAGTGGCCAGGATGTGCAGACCGGGCGTATAATCGGGCATGGAAAGGAGCGTGGGGCGAGCGCGGCGGCAAGATAGGAAGCGGAACGGGTTGATATTTGGCCTGGGCTTGCGGGCTGTATCGCCCGGCCTGGCCGGCGCATTACAAAAACGTCCCGCTCCACGACCATGACGGCCACTATCATCTCCGAAAACCAGCTCCCGGGCCTGCCTTCGGCCTCCGGCGTCGAAATTATTGGCTCCGTGGCCTATGTCATCGGCGACGATTCGCCCTATCTCTACCAACTCGACGCGGCCACGCTGGCCCCCACGGGCCGCATCGTCCTGTTTGATGCGGCCGACGATTTCGCCTCCGGCCGCATCGCCAAGCCGATAAAGCCCGACCTGGAGTGCATGGTGGCCCTGGCTTGGCCCGACGGCCGCGCCGGCCTGCTACTGCTCGGTTCGGGCAGCCGGCCCAACCGGGCGCGCGGCTGGTTTGTGCCCGCCGAAGGGCCGCAGCTGCCCGAAACGGTGGACCTAACGGCTCTGTATGCTGCCCTCGTCGCCCATTTGCCCGCCGGCGTACTCCTCAACCTCGAAGCTGCCGCTACTACTGCCACCGAGCTGCTGCTGTTTCAGCGCACCGTGGGCCGGGCCGATGCGGCGCTGCTTTTTGTGCTGCCGCTGGCTGAAACGCTGGCTTTTCTAACAAATCCAACGGGGGCAAGCCCGCCCGCTGTGCATCAACTGGTATTCGAGCTGCCGCAGATTGAGGGCTGCCCGGCAGGCTTTTCCGGGGCCACGTTCGTGGACGGGCTACTGTTCGTGTCGGCCTCGGTAGAAAACACCGCCGATGCCGTGCTTGATGGTGCGGTACTCGGCTCATTCGTGGGCGTGGTAGACGTGGCGGCGCACACCGCTACGTTTGCGCGACTGGCCTGGGCCGATGGCCGCCCGTATTTCGGCAAAGTAGAGGGGCTAGCCGTGCGCCAGCAGCTGGCCGACGGACAGTTCGAGCTGCTACTTGTGACCGATGACGATGCGGGCGGCAGCACCGCCGCCACGGCCCACCTGCGGCTGGGCTAGTTCGGTTCGGGTAGTTGGCGCAGCCACTCCGTCGCTTCCTCCTCCGTGGCAAAAAGGCGGTAGGTGAGGGCCGACTGCTGCAGCATGGTGCTCATCACCTGGTCCAAGGCCAAGCGGGCGTACACGTCGGTGGGGATGATGATGGCGCCGAACAGGGCGTATCCGTCGCTGGCGCTCCGGGCCAGCCAATCCTGGCCAATCCACTGCCGCTCCTCGTCGGTGAACGGGGCCATGTAGCGCTGGTCGGCCAGCATCTTGTGCCAGCCGTGGCGGCGCAGTAGGTGGTGGGTGTGGGTTAGAAAAGCCTGAAAAACAGCGAAATCGCGGGGCGCTTCGGTGTATTGCACCAGGGCATAGCCGTCGGGGTGCTCCAGCAAGCGCCCAACCGGGTTCTCAAAATATAATCGCATGCTACTAGATAAATAACAAGTTGGGATAGAGATAGAAACAGGATAAGATGTTCAGCCTAAAATAATAAATGGCCGGGTCTGCTTACGGGAGCTTACATAATTTGTTGGCATAGAGGCGTGGGGAGGCCGGCCCGGGCGTAATTTTGTTTACTTCCCAAACCGCGCACTACCGCCGCAGTTTTCGTCTGCCCTTCATTCTATGCCATTGCCGCTTCGCGCTCAGGAAACGCTGTTCTTTCAAAATGCCGCCGGCAAGGTATTTTACCAGCCCGGAGGATTCGTGCGCCTGGCGTGGTCGCCCGAGCGGGCGGCGCTGGATGCCATTCAGGCTTTTTATGAGCAGGTGCTGAGCCTGATGCTGAGCACCAACACCCGCAAAATTCTTTCTGACCACGGCCAGCGCGCCCCACTTTCCGGCGTGGCCCAGGCGTGGCTCACCGGCCAATGGATTCCGCGGGCCATCAACCAGGCGCGGGCGCAGTATTGCGCCATCGTGGAAGGGGCCGACCCCATGCACCGGCTCTCCACGCAGTCGGTGGTGAGCGCGGCGCCGGCGGGCCTGGTTTTTCGGCGCTTTTCTACGCTGGAAGAAGCCGAAAAATGGTTGTACGGGGCCGAGCTGAGCCGCTAAACAAAACCGTCATTCCGACCGCAGGGAGGAATCTGAGTAAAACCGATGAACGGCAATGCTCTGATTCCTCCCTGCGGTCGGAATGACAAGTCTGTTCTGGCTACGCCGGGTCGGTTTCCGGTACTGCCTCGCCTTTTTCGGCGGCCCGCACCTCCTTTTTGGCGGGGTTGATTTTGCGGCCGCGCGGGGTTTCCTCGTCGCCCAGCACCATGCCCCAGGGCTTGAGCGGCTCGATGCGGTCGAACACAATCTTTAAAATTGCAATGACCGGCAGGGCCAGAAACATGCCTGCCACACCGCCAATGGCGTTGCCCACCAGCACGCCCACAATGGCCACCAGGGCATTTACCTGAATTTTGGAAGCCACGATGCGCGGAATCAGGTAGTGGTTATCAATAAACTGAATGAGCATATAGGCCCCCAGCACCGCCAGGGCGTGGCCGTAGCCGTCCTGCGCCACGAAGGCCATGAGCATGGGCAGGGCAATGGCAATAAGCCCGCCGATGTAAGGGATGAAGTTGAGCAGCGCGCCCATCACGCCCAGCAGCAGGGCGTAGGGCACCCCGATGATGAACAGCACCGTGACGTTGAGCGCGGCCACGATGCCGCCCTCAATCAGCAGGCCTACCATGTAGCTTTGAATAGCGGTTTTGCTTTCGCGCAGCACCTCGCTCACCCCGGTGTCGCGGCGGTGGCCCGAAAAGGCCTGCACCAGAAAATCGACCAGCCGCTTCTGGTATAGAAACAGCAGGAAGATGTAAACCGGTATGAGCGTGAACGATACGAGAATGCCCGAAACCGTGGAAAGGGTGCCACCCAGCAGGCCCTGGGCCTTGGTGCCGGCCTCGCTCATCCAGCCCTGCAGCTTCTGGTCGCTCACGCCGAAGCGCGATTGCAGCCACTCGTGCACCTGGGCCGCCGTCTGTGCGAACTTCTTCTTGAACATCGGCATCTGGTCCGAGAGCTGCGCAGCTTCCATGCTAATGAAATAGACCACGCCCAGCACCGCCGCCACGCCCAGCACCACCGTGAGCAAGATGGCCAGCAGCGGCGGCACCCGCTTGCGAATGAGCCACTGCTCCACCGGGTGCAACATGATGGCAAAAATGGCCGCGAAAAACAGCGGGAAAATGATGTCGCTGGCAATGTGCAGCGTGAACACCAGCAGCGCCAGGCCCAGCAGTATCAGCGGGGCTTTTACGTAGAGCGGAAACTGCAGCTCGCGGGGTGTTTGGGTATCGTAGGGTTCGGGCATGAAAGGGAAGAAAGAGCCGGTTGGGGCAAAATACCGTCCGGTGCGCCCGCTTACGTGCCCCTTCCTGCCACGTTGCCGCGATTCGGCGAGTGGCGGGGAATCCTCGGCCAGCGCAGCAGCCGTCCTCCCGACGCAGCAGGAATCGGAGCATTGCCGTTCAGCGGTTTTACTCAGATTCGTCCCTGCGGTCGGAATGACAGCGCCGGCCTACCGCCCGAAATCCTCCGTCGTCTGCAAAAACATGGGCGAAGGCACCTCCGTGCTCTGGCCGGTGGGCGTGAGCAGGCCCGATTGCGGGTCGACGCGGTAGCTCACCACGTTGTTGGAGTTCTGGTTGGCCACCAGCAGCAGGCGGCCGCTGGGGTCGAGGGTGAAGTTGCGGGGCGTTTTGCCCTGCGTGTCAACGTCCTGAATGGGCACCAGCGTGCCGTTGCTGGTATCAATGGCAAACACCGCAATGCTGTTGTGGCCGCGGTTGGAAGCGTAGAGAAATAGCCCGTTGCGCGACACGTGAATGTCGGCGCAGGAATTCTCGCCCGTGTAGCCGGCCGGCAGCGCCGACAGCGTCTGAAGCTCGCGAAAACGCCCGGCAGTGGCATTATATGCCAGCGCCGTCACGGTCGAATTCAGCTCGTTGATGAGGTAAGCGTGCTTGCCATCGGGGTGGAAAACCAAGTGGCGCGGGCCCGCGCCGGGCTTAGCTACAAAGGCCGGTGCGGCCTCGCGGGTGAGTTGGGCCTTGGCGGGGTCGAGGCGATAGGCGTACACGCGGTCGGTGCCCAGGTTTACGGCAAAGGCGAACTTGTTGGCCGGGTCGGGGAGGAGGCAGTGGGCGTGCGAGGCGGTCTGGTTCTTGTGCGGGCCGCTGCCGGTGTGCTGGTCGGTAGTGGGCGCGCCCAGCTGGCCATCTGGCGCTATGGGCAGCGCGCTCACGTTGCCGCCCACGTAGTTGGCCACCAGGGCCATTCTGCCGGTGTGGTCGAGGCTGATGTAGCAGGGCGAGGCTCCGTTGGAAGGCTGCTGGTTGAGCAGTTTCAAATCGCCGGTGCGCGGGGCCACGGCAAAGGCGCTGACCCCACCGCCCGGCGCGCCCCGGTACGTCTGGGTTTCGCTCACGGCATACAGGAAATGGTGGTTGGCCGAGAGCGTGAGGTAGGTAGGGCTAGCCCCGCCGTGCTGGGCGCTCACGCGGGTGAACGCGCCGGTGGTGGCATCCACGCGGTAAAGAAAAATGGTGTTATCCTGCTCGTTGCCCACATTGGTGCCCACGTACAGCCAGTAGTCTTTGGCGGCGGTGCTGCTACCCCCGGCCGGCCGCGCGCAGCCCGCCAGCAGCGTAATGGAAAGCAGCCCCAGCCCGCTTAGCAAGCGTAGGCGGCCGCGATATGCAGGAAAACCAGTCATAAGAGAAGTTAAAATAGAAGATGCAAAAATGCACAAAAGCTGCCGGGCCCGGCAGTTCAGTCGCAAAAAAACGAGCCCCGCCGACAGAAAATAGCAATGAATTGCCGGGCGAAAAAAAAGCAGATGGGCGGGGCCAAAACTCGAGCTATCCACTTTTGCGCCTCATAAAACATTCACCTGACGCACCTTAATCTTGTAGAAAAAGCGGCATTGACACTGTATTCAACACCGCTTTTTGGCCCACTGCCCATCAGCCCGTTGCCCATTGCTCCGCCATGCCTTTTTTCACGCGCCTCCCCACCGATACCAACCTGATTGAAGCCCACCAGTGGTTTCCGGGCCAGCAGGTGGCCGGCGTGACCGACGAGGTGCCGGGCTTTGCGGGCACCGAAAGCCTGCTGCCCGTGCCGCCGCACGCCTACCTCACCAACCGCAAGGGCCGCCTCACCGTTTTCGCGGGCGACTGGGTTATCACGGAGCCCACCGGCGAACAGCACATTTGCCAGGACCGCCTGTTCCAGATGAGCTACACGCCGGCCGAAAACGAATTAGCCCCGCTGCCCGTCTCCGCCCCCAACGCGCAGAATTAATCGCGCCTAGGCGGCCGCCGAAATGGTCCGCACCCCCTGGCCGCGCCGTGCGCCGGGGCGTTACCTTTGCCGCATGGAGTTTCAGAAAAAGAAGTATGCGTTTCGCGGCATGGATGGCTACGCCGGTTTCCGCAATGGCCAGGAATACGAGCTCGAGCTGGGCCTGAGCCCGGCCGATGAGGAGCGCCCGGCCGAGATTGTCATCATCAATCCGGTTTCGCGCCAGTACATGTATTGCAGCAAGCAGGAGTTTACCGCGCGCTGGGAGAAGCGGTAGGTGTAGAGAAACCTGTTCAGACTGACAAAAACGGGGTTATCTCACCCGAATACGTCAGCGTGAGCTGGTGCATGGCCCGGGTGCACGCCACGTAAAGCATGCTTTTATCGACCTCCGTTTTGTAAGTGCGGGCGGAAGCAAACGGCACGATAACGGCATCAAATTCCAGCCCTTTTGCCAGGTGGGCCGTGGTGATGATGACGCCTTCCTGGAACGTTGTGGACTCGTCGGTTAGCAAATAAATGCCCGGGGCTTCCAGCGCCTGATGCACCTGCTCGGCCTGCCGAAGGGTTTTGCAGATGATGCCCAGCGAATGATTGCTGGAGCTTGAAAAGCTGCTGATTAACTGCTTGATGGCCTGTATCTCCTCGTCCGGGATGCCGTAGCGGGCCACCACCGGCTCCGGCCCGTGCCGTTCCAGCGGAATGATATTGGGGTTGGGCGTGATGCGCTGCGCGAAGGCCGTAATCTCGACCGTGGAGCGGTAGCTGCGGAACAGCTTCACCACCTCGGCCTGTGGAAAGACACGCTCAATCATTTCGGCCGAAGACGAGCTGTAGGGATTAACCGTCTGGCTGACATCGCCGAGAATGGTCTTGCGGCACAGGAACATGCGCGACAGCACGGCGTATTGCACGGGCGTGTAGTCCTGCATCTCGTCCACCAGCAGGTGCTTCACGTTGTCGTAGGTGCTGATGCCTTCCAGGCGCAGGCGCAGGTAAATCAACGGGAAAACGTCGGCGTACTCTAGGCGCAGGCTGTGGTCGAGCTTCAGCAGCTCGGGCTTGCCCAGCCAGCGGTAAAAATCCCGGTACAGGTCCAGCACTTGGTGGAACCGGAACATGCGCGGAATCGCCTCCCCAATCGTGGATTTCTCGTGGTTGGTGAGCTTCCGCTTGGCGGCGTCGCGCACGTAGTTCCGCACTTCCTCGGCCACTAGGGCAAACCGTTTTAGGAGCGGCACGCGGTGGAAGGTTTTGAACTTGGCCAGCAGAAACGGCAGGGGCACAATGGTTTTGCCGACCCGCAGCTCCTTCACGGTGAAGTAGTTGTTCTCAACGTGAAGGAGGTACTGGTTGAGCTGGCTCAGGAATTCAAACGACGACTTGAACCGGATGCGCTCGATGAACGCGGCGTCGTGCTTTTCCAGCAGCGTCGATACCTGCTCGAAAAAGGTCTGGAACGAGTACTGATGGTCGAGCAGGTCGGCCGCCAGCTCGTCCATGCCCAGCTCGGGAATGTGCTCTTCGCCCAGCTCCGGCAGCACGTTCGAGATGTAGTCGGCGAAGACCTTATTGGGCGAGATGATGAGGACGTCCTTTGCCCGAATGGTTTCGCGGTAGCGGTAAAGCAGGAACGCAATGCGATGCAGGGCAATGGAGGTTTTGCCCGAGCCCGCCACGCCCTGAATGACCATCACCTGCGCCGTCTCGTTGCGAATCACCGCGTTCTGGTCGCGCTGAATGGTCGCGACGATGTTCTTCATCTTGTCGTCGGAAGACTTGGCCAGCTCGCGCTGCAGCACGTCGTCGTGAATGTTGACGTCGTTTTCAATCATAAACTCCAGGCGGCCATCCCGGATTTTGTACTGCCGCTTGAGCTCGATGGTGCCCTTCACCTCGCCGCCCGGGGTCGTAAAGGAGGCGTCGCCCAACTCAAAATCGTAGAACATGGAAGAGACGGGCGCCCGCCAATCATAAATCAGGCTTTGGCGCTGCTGCTCGTCGATAAAGGAGTAAATGCCGATGTACACCGGCAAGCTGGCCTTGCCCTGCGGCACAAAATCGATGCGGCCGAAGTACGGCGACTGGCCCAGCTTGAGGAGCTTGCGCTTCCGCACCACAGCCGCCTCGCCCGTAAACGCCATGCGATTGACGGACTGACCGGCGGCCACCATGTCAGCATCGTCCATGCCGGACTGGTGCTCGTGGATGTACTGCTTTTTTTCCCGCAGCTCGTCCGAAAACTGCTTCACGGAGCCATCCACCCGTCGGATGGCCAGTGTCAGCTTCTCCTTAATTTCTTCCAGGTATTCTCTCTCTTCTCGTTCCGTTGCGTGTATCACTGGCAGTTTTTTGGGGAATGGGCTTTACTTTTAATAGGGAGGGCAAATTTCGGGAGAAGGGTGGTGTTTTCAGTATTTTATAAAATATTGTGGCTGCTGGTGGCTAGTCTATCTAGCCAAGGTGTGCCGGTTCGACTCCGGCTCCGGGTACTTTTTGCCACAAAACGCCAGAAATGGAGCCTCAACGCAGTTATGCGGGCTTTGTTTCTGGCGTTTCTGCTTACAAAAATTTACAACTCGCTTACAAATCCCAAATGGGGGCTTCAGCTAAGATTCGGGTTCGCCCGCCGGCACGCGCCGATGGCACCACCCAGGTGCGAATGCAAGTCGTTCTCGATAGCGAAGTGGTGCCGGTTGCCCTCGGCATCACCTGGCCCGCGCTGCTCGTTGATGAGGACACCGGCACCTGCCTCACAAAGCTGCCAAAGGCCCAGCAGGGCCCGAGCTATGCGGAAGCCGTGGCTGCTGCCAAAAAAGTATTTGGTGCCGATTGGGAAAAACAGGCCGCCGACCACAACCTGATTATCGGTCAGGCGCTCGGCCGGGCAAACAAGGTTTTTCGGGATGCACGCATGGGCGAAGTCGCTCTCGACAAAGCCCGGTTCCTCACCGAATACAAAACAGGCGGCAGCAAAGTCGACTTTCTGGTATTTATGAGCGCCCGCATCAACGAACGGTTCGACCGCGGCGAAATCAATAAAAGCACATGGAAGAACCACCGCTCCACCTACAACAAGCTGGCCGATTTCCGGAAGAAAATCCCGTTTAACACGCTTACCCACCGCTTCGCCGATGAGTTTGAGGGCTGGCTCAAACGCAATGGGCACGGCGACGTGAACACCCGCTGGGGCCGGCACAGGGACGTGAAAACCTATTTGGCCTACGCCAAGCGCGACAAAATCCCGTTCGAAGACCCGTATGCGCACTTTCGGCCCAAACAGGGCGAAAGCAGCTGGAAGGCCCTGCAGCCAGACGAGTTTGATAAACTCGAAGCCTACTATAAGCTGTGCGCCCCGTGCCATCCCCACCGCCGCGTTCTACAGAAGTTTCTTTTTTCCTGCACCAGCTCGCTGCGCCTCGGTGATTTGAAAGCCATCGGCCAGGCCAAGCTCAATGACCGCCAGCTGCACATCAAAACGCACAAGGGCCGGGAGCAATACGGCAAAGAACTGCTGTTGCCCCTCACCCGAAAGGCGCTGCGCTACTTGCGCGAGGCGCAGCAGGAGAACGGCACCGAGGGCTTTTTCGATTACTCCGACCAGTACACCAACCGCCAATTGCAGGAAATGGCGGCCGTGCTCGGCATCCAGACGCACCTGCATAACCACGTGGGCCGCGAAACTTTTGCCACCAACTTCATCCGGTACGGTGGCAACGTGGCCGTGCTCCAGAAATTGATGGGGCATTCCAAGCTCAGCACCACGATGAAGTATGTGCACGTCGATGAAGCCATGAAGCAGGCTGAAATTGATAGAATGGATGCCTTAGATAATTAACGACAACCCATAAATTTAACTCTTATGCTACCCCTTACCATTACCCGGCTAACTTCTGATTCCCCGTTTACCCCAGCTGAATTGGTATTACAGGATATTGCTCATGAAAGGATTCCGGGCCATTTATACAAATATCGCGATACCGGAGAAAACACTAAAAAGATTTTCACGCAGAGCAAATTGTATTTTGCTAAACCTCATCAATTCAATGACCCATTCGACTGCCAACTAACAATAGACACAACCTGCACGAAAGCTGAGTTGATGCACTTCATCAAGCGTAATAACTCGCACTTTAGCCGCGCCGAAGGACGTAGAATGGTAGAAAAATACATGGACAACCCATCTCTATTGCGGACTGTTGTGAATGAAGCCGCACGTGAGTCTTTGGGGCGAACTGGAATCTGTTGTTTTGGCCCTAATAATCATAGTTTGTTGATGTGGGCGCATTACAGTGATTCTCACCGTGGCCTTTGCCTAAAATTTGATGTTGCGGCTGACCCCGATGCCTTTGTCTTTCCATTTAAGGTGAAATACAGAGACAATTATCCCCGTTTGAATCATATCCGAGCGCCAGAAGGTGCCAGTGTGAGGGAGATGGTAACGACCAAATCAAAAGACTGGGAATACGAAAACGAGTATCGCGTAATGAAATTTCAAGATGCAGGGCTACACTCCTTTAAAAAGGCTGCTCTGGTTGGTGTGACGTTCGGATGTAAAGCGTCAGACGCCTTTATTAAAGAAATTAAGACCTTAGCAGCTGACAACGGCTTTGAGCATCTGACTTTTGATAAAGCATATCCCAGCCAAGCTAAGTTTGCGGTAAGCATTAGGCCGATTTAAGGCAAAAAGCCCCGCTCCAATCATGGAGCGGGGCTTTTTTATGACATCATTTGTAAGTGACTTGTAAGCGAATTATAAGTCAGCTATAAATCACTAGGATAAAATAATCCAGCGGCTTTTGCCATACTTCACCTTGCGCAGGCCGGGTTTGGCAGGATAATAAACGGGACCACCCAGCGCCATCGGGCGCGGTCGAATGGTACGGGGCTGAGTGGCCTGCGCCATGGGCTGGGTGGAATCCGTTTGGGGTACCCGCTTAGCGGGTGTACTGGTGGTCGCGCCGGCCTTGTGCTGTGCGGTGTCCGGTGCGGTGGTAGTAGTGGGCTGGTTGGCACCCATCAGAGCGGCCATACCGGCAGCGAGTGCGAAAAACGTGCGCTTCATAACGAGGCTGTTGAAGTGGTTGGGGTGATTGAGTCCCCAAAACTCACTTCCGGCCCGCCTGAAGCGAAGGACAGAAAAAAGCCCCTACTGCACCTTGTATTTACCCACCACGCCCTTGCTCACGCCTAGCTCCAGCGCGATGGCCCGTTCACTGCGCCCCTCCTTGCTCAGCCGCTGAATTTCTTCAATCACATTCGGCGCCGCTGATTTGCGGCCGAGCACCGTGCCTTTGGCTTTGGTACGGGCCAGTCCGGCTTTAGTACGTTCGCTCAGCCGTACCCGCTCCTGCTTCGCCACCACGGCCAGAATGGAAATGACGGCATCCTTAAATATGCCCGTCGAGTCCAGATACTGTTCGGTGTAGGACTTGAAGCCCACGCCGTAGCTCTGCAGCAGGTTCAAATGTTGAAGGGTGGGCAGCACTCCCTCACGGCTGAAGCGGTCTAGGCTCCAGAACAACACCATGTCAAACTTGCGCTGGTGGGCATCGGCAAAGAGTTTCTGGAATTGGGAGCGGTTGGCGGTGCCGCCCGATTCCTGCTCGGCATACTCCTTATATATATGCCACCCCTGCACCTCGGCATACCGGCGCAAGTCCGGCAGCTGGTTATCGGTGGTCTGGCCTTTGTCCTTCGTTGATACGCGGGCGTATATGGCGACTCTCATGACCCAAACAACATTTATTGTGTCGGATTTTTAAACTTCTCTTCCAATTCGATAATCCTTTCTGCTTTGATGACAAACCCTAGGTTAATCATCACCCTTGACATAGACATGGGCATTTGCGCCGTTGGGACATCGACAATCCGTATTTCACCAGTTATATCTTGTTGAGGACCGGCATACAACAATCCCAGCAGCTTGGTACGGCTACCTATCGCCAAGGAGCCAGTTTTCATCGCATATGAGCCTACATTATGTATAAAAACGGGTGAACCGCTGGACCCAGGGAAACAGGCGGCATCAATGACGAATTCCTTCTTTCCACGGTAGTTTTTAGCGGGATGGGTGGCGGTTACTCCTCTTCTGAAAATAGGCTTATTGTTGACATCATCCCAAATTCCGTTCGGGTATCCTACCATAAGGATTTCTTCCATTGCGTCAAGGGATGCCTCTTCGCTTGCTTTTAATATGATACTTGAATCAAGGTAGGAAATGGCAAACAGATGACCCATGGACCTTAGTTGAGTAAGCAAGGCGCCTATCGGAAATGCACATAAGTCAACATCTGGGTCAGGATGGTTTATCCAGCGTTGCCCAAATGCGCTAACATCAAGGGGGAAATGCTGGTCGTCAAGGGCTTTACCATTTGCATCTGCTTTTGTCAGAACGAATCTTCCTTTAACAGCTCCATTTACAACATGTTTATTCGTTAAGATGACGGGAATGGCGGTTTTCTTTTCTGGATTCAGCAAGAAGTTGAAGAAAAATCCGGTGCCGTTACTAATCCCCCCGCTAGAATCAGTGCTTTCGATTCGGACAGTAGAATAAGCCAGTTTTTCTGTATTAGATAGTGGAGTTGGAGGTTGTGGGTTCATGGACCGTTTTATTATTCATTAAGGTGTACACTGTTGTTCAAAGCTACCAAAGACCGCCCAGAAAACGGGCCCTTTTTGGCGTAGTTTGCTAGGGCCGTTTTTGGGGCCGAGAAGGCCGTTTTTGCAGGTGGTTTTCGACACCCCTTATTGGATGCCAAAAGGTGCTTGAATTCCATTCAAAACCTGTAGCTTTGAGAACTGCCATTTACAACTTTCCACGATGCCCGAAATACTTTGTCCTCTATCCGGACTTGCCATTTCAGACCTTAACCGAAACTACGATTTTCAAAAAGGCTTATGGAGCTACCTACTCAGCGTGGATGGCTCCAGCTATTTTCAATATATCGTTGAACAAGATGCTTTCACTGGTCGATGGGATACTGACGAATGGTGGCGGCGCAATCAGCACTTGGTAGCCAGCGCCCTAAAAAATGGATTGCGGTTGTTTGAGCCGAAAGAAGAAATTACCCTTTCCTTGGTGCGGCAGCGGTTGATGTCCTCAACGGTGCCGCACACGCCCCAAATGAAACTGGATTGGCTGTTGAAGCACATCAATGACAAAGCTGAATCACCGGGGAACAAGGTTGAATTCGATGCTGGTAGTCATGGGAATACCATAAGACTCCAGAAGCAGGTTCAGGGCCTGTATATTAAGGATGTCACGGAATTTGAATTCTACTTAAGTAGTCTGAAAGCAAAGGGGCTAATTACGTTGCATCATTCTGGGACATACTTTTATGCCGGTCTGACCTTTGATGGTCTAATCTATCTGGGTTCACTCGAGAGAGAGGGTAGTAGTTCAAAGAATTGCTTTGTCGCCATGTCATTCGCCGATGACCGCAAAGAGGCCAGAGCAGCAATAGAGCGCGCTATCCAAACTGCGGGCTATGAGCCGGTCATGATTGATACTCGGCATATTGATAGCGACAAGACAATAAATGACCGCATTATCGCTGAAATTCGGGCTTGTAAGTTCTGTGTTTCTGACTTTACTGGTCAGCGCAATGGCATCTATTTTGAGGCTGGCTTTGCGCTGGGATTAGGTAAGCCCATTATATACGCTTGCGAAACCCAGGATTTTCTGGCCAATAGCCACTTCGACCTAAAGCCGTTCCAGCATATCCTGTACAATTCGGAACATGAGCTGGAAACGCAGCTTCAGGCCAAAATAGCGGCTTGGATACAATGAAAGTCGCCATTTACGCCCGCGTCTCCACCAAAGACAAGGGCCAGAGCACCGAGAACCAACTGCCCGACCTGCGCCGCTTCGCCGCCGCGCTCGGCTACTCTATTTATAAGGAGTATGTCGAGGAGGAATCGGGCGGTACCGGCAACCGCTCAGAGTTCAAGGCGCTGTTTGCCGATGCCCACCGCAAGAAGTTCG
Organism: Hymenobacter negativus; assembly: GCF_016056375.1. Taxonomy (GTDB): domain Bacteria; phylum Bacteroidota; class Bacteroidia; order Cytophagales; family Hymenobacteraceae; genus Hymenobacter; species Hymenobacter negativus_A. Next base: position 121,236 of record NZ_JAEDAE010000009.1, on the reverse strand, counting down.
ACCTGGTGCTGTTCTGGAGCCTCGACCGCTTCAGCCGCGAGGGAGCGCTGCCGACGCTCCAGTACCTGAACCAGCTCGAAAGCTGGGGCGTGGGCTACAAGTCACTCACCGAGCAGTACCTCGACTCGACCGGGCTGTTCAAGGATGCCATCATCTCGATACTGGCCACGCTGGCCAAGCAGGAGCGGGTGCGCCTGAGCGAGCGCACCAAGGCCGGCATGGCCCGCAAGGTGGCGCAGGGCGTGAAGATGGGGCCACCGAGCAAGAGCCCGGAGCAGATTGAGCAGGTGCGCCGGCTGAAGGGGGAGGGGATGAGCAACTATGCCATTGGGAAGGCGATGGGCATGTCGGCCAGTACCGTGGCGAAGTATGTGGCAGGTTGAATGTTGCTAATTTGAGGTGCCAGGCAAAGCGGGACAGCATTGTTATATCATCTCGTTAAGAAGTGCTTATGTTTGTCCCAAACATTCTACTTCTCTAATTATGTACCCGGTTCGTGTATTAAGCCTTGGCAAAGGGTGGGACTTGTTGACTAACAATAAGCCTGAAGAATGGGAAAGCATCAAGCAAGTATTGTCCATGATAACTGCTGACGTTATCATACAGCCTAGTGCTTTTTTAAAAGAAAATTCTGATGATCATGAAGGTTCTGAGCGTGAAGAAAGTCAATTATATGAGGGCTATTCGGAGGCAGAACCCGACAATGCTTTCTTCCTGAGATTTGTTTACGATAACATTTTTGGTAAAAAGGGTTGGGAAGAAAGCGACCTAAATAAAAAAGTGAAATCTACTATACATCTTGCTGGTGGGCAAACTAAAAACAAGGTGCTAGTTTATTGCCTGAGCAATCAATTTATTGCCGGTCAGTTAAATGAGATAATTTATGTCCTATCCCCAAGAGCTGTTGCACTGAATGAGGCTGAGGTAATTATAGTTATAGTGCCAGATGAAAGTGTTAAAAAGCTATTTAAAGTGTCCCGAGATGAAAATGGCCACATGGGCATAGGTAATCCATTTGTGGAAGATGATTGTCGAGCACGATTAGGGGAGTTATCTCCAATAAAAAACAGTGCCCCTATGGCCTTTATTTTTTGCTCTTTGCATGAAAACGAGTTGATTGTAGAGGAATTACCAATTGATAGTAACTCATCTGTGGACCGTGCTCTAGTATTTCCGCCAGAGTTCTATCAGGCTGGGGTAACAGTGCTCTCAAATTTTGGGAATATTTTGAAGCAGAAGTACCCAAATATTAACGCACGTGTGCGCATTGAGCAGGACGGAAATACGGTGCGGATGCACGTTTCATTACCCGATGGCGAAGTAAAGGTCGCGGAGGAAGTACTAGATAAGTACCTGAAGGTCGTGCAAGAGCAGGAGCCGCCTTCCGCGTTGCTGGACAACCCATTGCAGGTGGCGATGCTTGAGCAAAAGTTGGAAATGGTAAAGTTGGAGTTGCGTTCAAGTGCGAGCATGTATCAATTAGCGCTGCGAACGAACGATACCATGAGAGCCGACCATGAGCAGGTAGTGACCAACTTTCAGCGCATCATTGGCGAGCAGTCTGAACAACTTGACCGTCAGGACAAGCAGCTTGACAGGCAGGCAGGCCATATCGACTCCCTGATTGCCTTATCTGCCCAGCAGAATGCCGTGCATGGGCATGTTCAAATGGCCCAAATCGGCCACACCAGCACCCTGTTCAAAGACCTGCTCGGGGAGGCCCAGGGCAGCCGGGCAGCCGTCGAAGCTGTCCAGACCTTGCAGCGTCACCTTACTGCTAGCATTGCCGCTGTCGATGCAGAAGACCAGATAAGGGCGGCCCTCAGCACCATCAAGGAGGAGAAGCCCAGCTTGCTGAACCACTTAGCGGCCCAGTTGGAATCTGCCGGCTTTGGCGCGCTGGGCGGGGTGGCGCTGGAGTGGCTGGGGAAGCATACCTTGTAGCGGCATGCTGCTAACTGGGGCCTCTCGTGTACCATGTAAACGAGTAGAGGTTCAAATTCATGTACTACCGGCGTGCCGGTGGCGATGATGCATATATGTTTGATTCCAAAATCAATATTTAACCACCAATCCTAAAAAAGATGAAGTTCATAGAAAATGCTAAGGGATTAGCTCAAAACCCATTAGGTATAATTGCACTATTTGTTTCCTTAATATACGGGATTGCTTGCTTAGTATTAAGCATAAGTATCTCAAAATTAGAGGGGGCATCAGAGAGACTTCCGCTAATTTGGTTTATTATCGGATTTCCGATGATAATATTAATAGCTTTCGTCTTTCTTGTGACTTTTCACCATGAAAAACTTTATTCGCCTAGTGATTATGGTAATCCTGATTCTTTCTTAAAAACATTAAAAGGGGCAGAAAAATTTGACCCTATTCAAATTGATGTTGCAAAGGTTGAAGAAGTTGGAGTTGAGGATAAAAATGTTCTTAACAGATTGATTGTCAAGGCTGAGGGGGTCAATCTCAATAAAGGGCCTTTTTCAGATGAAACAAAAGAGAATGTACGTATGGCTAATGATTTCTTCAAGAGTTTTATGAAATCTATAGATGCAATGTCTTATAGGCCACTTTTTGAAGAATTGACATTTGGTGCACAGGCTCCAGAATATTTCTATCTAAGATGTTCCTTTAAAAAAGAGCACCTTAATCGGAAGAATGTGTCTCCGGAAGAACAAATAATCATACGTGTCACTCGGGACGATACCGGGAGCCTGAATATGATTGGTATTGGAAAAGATATCATAGAAAAAAGCCCCATTGACTTCGCAAATAAAGTGGTTGACTACATTGATAAATTTGCTAAAAGAGTGTTGAAATCAGATTTAATCAATAAAGACTAGATTTTTCCCTTGTGTAATTACAGGATTTTCCTGTTACTAAATTCTTAATTCCTCCTAAAAGCTAATACCCACAAAAAAGCCCCGCGTCCTCTCCGGCGCGGGGCTTTATATTTCCAAGGATATCAGTGCTTACTTCGCAGCCATGAAGAGACTCTTAACCCTCCTGCTAACTCTGGCAGCCCTTGCTGGTCATGCCCAACCCGCACCCCCTGCTCAGCAGACGGTCCCACCAAGACCTGCTGTCGCTCCAAAAGCGGCTCCAGCCTCTGCGGTGGTGAAGAGCCAACCCAACCAGCCAATCTATTTGACCCTTGCCTCTGAGGCTAAGCCCCAGCAGTCAACGGGCACCAACTATACATTATTCGCAGCAATCATTGCTGCTTTGGCTTCTCTTACCTCTGCTTATATCGCTCTTAAATCAAAGGACAAAGACTTTAAGAACGACTATTATAAAAAGATGATAGATAAGAGATTGTCTGCATACGACGATATCGAGTCCATACTTAATAATTTAAGCCATGTAGTCAATGTCGAAAAACTTGTCAATAAAAAACCGGAGAGCGTGGGAGCAATTTTTAAGTTTTTCGAAAGTGATGAATCATTTCATGCCTTTATGAATAAGCTGCAATCAGTCATTCATAAAGGCTTTTGGCTTAGTACAGGATGTAAAAACGAAATTATCGATTTTTATAATAAACTTTCTGAGATAGGAAAAGAACTGAAAGTGTACGAAAATCAAAACTTTAATAGAGATGAGCTCATAAATGCTGGTTTGAAATATTATAATAGCATAGATAAAGTTAGGATAAGAGTTTATCTATTAATGGTTGAGGAAATAATTGAGATTCAGAACGTAGAGAAGTTCTTCAAAGGGCTTTATCCAGATGTCAAGAAGTTGACAGCACTGAAAAAGCGAGCCGGGCTTATAGAGTAATAGGTCGGTACAATTAGAGGTAAGGTTATTCACAACTTCTCGTAGTAATACAAAAAAGCCCCGCGTCCTCTCCGGCGCGGGGCTTCGTGCTTCATATGATACCAGTTCTACTCGATACCAAGCCGGCGAGCCTCATCAGATACTAGCATACGGACGAGTGCGGACGAGCTAAGAGCACGAGCCTTCGCAACTTTTTCCAGCAAAGCTTTCTCAGCTTCGTTGGCCTTAATATTCAATTGCAGTTCTCGCACGGGCTTAGGCGTTTTCATGCTGCAAAAGTATATACAAAAGGTAGACAGTTGTGTACCGTGTACTAGATTCGTATTCACAACGTATATACCTTTGCTCAGTTCCAAGTGGAACGCCCAAATCCTAGTAAGCAAAAAGAGGCCACCCCCTGGCAGGGGTGACCTCCGATATAGCACCTGTTAGCGCAGGTACTACGATTGGGTTCGTGAAAACCTTACCCCAAAATTACATGAAAACTCATGTAACGCCGGGAACAGCCGCCGCTGTTCTCGCGGCCCGCGTGTGCGGGCTCCGGGCGGACCTGCTGGCCGCCCTCGTACACAACCCCCTGTTCACGCCCGACGAGCAGCTGGTGGGCAACCATTCGGCCTACGAATGCGAGTGCCCCGAGCGCCTAGCCCTTTGGCTGCGCAACGTGCAGCACGAAGCCGCCCGCCGCGAGCGCCTCCAGGCCGCGCAGGCCCACGACCTGGCCCGGCTCCTGAAACACCCCCAACTCGACCAGCAGTGCGCGGCCGCTCTGCCGCTGCTCTTCGCGCGGGCCACCACCGAGGCCAAGCGCGCGCAGGTGCTGGGCCAGGTGTGGCTCATGGTGCTGGAGCGCGCCGGACGCATCGGCTATCACGGCGAAATCCTGAACTAATGAAGGCGGGTGCTTTTCGCTACGTCGGCCCCATCGCGGGGCTGCGGGCTGCTTTGCGCGTCTTTTTCGCGCAAGCGTAACCATTCCTCCTGCTTTTTCCCTGCCATATTGCATCATGATTGCACCTGCCCCCGGTTTTGCCCCCGCTTCTGCCCCCGCTCGGGAGGGCTGCCTGCGCTACGTCGGTGCCCTGGGCGTGCTCAGCGCGGCCGCGCTCGACGAGCTGCGCCGGCAGCTGCTCATCACCAGCCCCCGCGCCGTAGCCGATGCCTACTGGGAGGCGTACTGGGCCGACGAGGCCCGCCACCCACTGCCCGCCCGCGAAGAACTCTGCTACACGCTGGAGCGTCTGGCCGAAGAGCCCGGCTACTTCGCCGGGCTGGAGGACTAGGGGCTTTTTCGGATTTATCTCATCATGCACAAAAAAGCCCGGCCTAGCGGTCGGGCTTTTTTTGCCTAGGTAGGAATGTCATACTTCACGGTTTCATTCCTTATGTCTTGCATAATCTCGCCCAAAAGCTCTCTTAACATCCTATTCAATGACAAATACTGAGGTAATGCTTCTTTGAGAATATCGTCGTTTGCATTCGCAGAACCTGTCCCATCTGCCTTTGTCTTTGTAGCAATCATACCGGCTAAAATTCTCAGTACTAGGTTATGCTGTGTGATAATATTTTCTAGCCTATCATTGGTGCTATCGTTATTATAATAAAAATAAGAGTGATTCTTCTCGTTGTAAAGAGAAAGAGCTAAAAGATTTTCTGCCTGAATACTAATATCGATTCCGCCATATTCGAATACGACATTCGGCTTATCTGAATTCACGAAAGCTAAGTATGAATTGAATAAATCCAATTGTTGGATGAATTGCGTGTAACGACCAATGATTGCCTCTCCAGCATCAAGCTTGCGGCTGATATAAATCTTCCGTAGCTCTTGCTTTCGGTCTTCGAACTTTTCTTTAACATCGATACTCTTTGATTTTAAATTGCCCCAAGTAGAAATTAGCACAACTGCTACCGACCCTAAGAGCGACACAATGGGAATAATCAGATTGGATAGTTGAGGGTTCATGGGTTAAGCTCAATTCTTGTGCAGAAGGTAGTGAAAGCATCGTTTATAAGGTGCAATATTGTTCAATATAAATAGAGGTCACCGCTTCTCATTCAGTCCTTATCCTGCTCATCCAGCCTGTTAATGGCGTCCCGCTTCATATCGTTGTCCACGTGCACATACTTCATGGTCGTGGTGATTTTGGTGTGGCCCATGAGCTTCTGCAATACCTCCACCTTGCCGCCGCGCCGGATGAACTCGGTGGCGAAGGTTTCGCGCCCGACATGGTTGTGGATGCGCGACTCGATGCCGAGCTGCTGGCCGATGGCCGTGAGCGCCCGGTTGGTGTACTGGTCGGCGTAGTTGTAGAAGCCGGGCAACTCTTCCTCCGTCTGGGCCTGCTCCAGGTAGCGCAGGGCCTTGCGCGTGAGCGGCAGCATCGTTTCGGCCAGCGTCTTGCTATAGGTCTTCTGGGCCTTGAATGTCATTTCCCGGTTCTCGATGGCCGCGTTCTCGATGTTCTTCAAGTCGCCCAGCCGCAGCGAGGAAAAGCAACTGAAGAGAAACCGGGCCAGCACGCGCCGGTGCACCGTGCGGGGCGCGCACATCTTATAATACGCCTCCAGGTCTGACAGTTCGGCCGTGCGCAGCGGCCGCCACTGGCCGGCTACATCCTTATTTTTGAAGTCGGCGTAGGGGTCTTCGAACTTCATGCGGTCTTTTTTGGCCAGGGCCAGGTAGGTTTTCACGTCCTTGTGCCGGCCCCAGCGCGTGTTCAGCCCGCGCACGTGCTTCTTTAGGTAAGCGTCAAAGTCATCGGCAAATTCCGGGGTAAGGGTATTAAAGGGAATGTAGGGCCGGAAGGCCAGCAGCGCGTTGTAGGTACTGAAGTGGTTCTTCTTCGTGGTCTGGGTAATCTTGCCCTTGCGGTAGCGCTCGGTGATTTTGGCTTTGAAGTAAGTCAGGAAGTCGTCTTTGCTGCCGGCCGTGCTGAAGTCTTGCTTGAAGCGCTCGAGCGTGAGCACCTGCTGGCTCAGCCGCCAGCTCACGAATACCTCGTTGGCCTTGGCCAGTGCCTGGCCGATGAGCAGGTTGTAGTCCTGGGCCCGCTTGGCCAGCAGCGGCAGCGTGCCGCCGGCGTCGGCCGTGGCTTGCTCCAGCACCGCCTTGTAGTCCGGCCCGCGCTGAGCAGGGGGAAGGCTCGTCAGGCAGCGGCCCAACTCCTCGTCGAAGAGCTGGGGTGGCCAGCCAAGTTTCAGACTGTGAGGCCATATCGTCTTGCCGATGATAACCTGGAGCAGCACCGGGCAGGTGCCGTCGGCCCGAACGGGCTTGCGGAGTTTGATTTTAGCAGAGAAATTCATTTGCTAAATGGTTGCTAAACGCTCATATGCAGAAAGCCGAAAACCGGCCCCGCTCAGGTGAGAGCAGGGCCGGTTTTCGGCTGATTAAAGGCGGTTTTCAGTAAAGAGAACCGTAAAAAGTACCCGGAGCCGGAGTCGAACCGGCACACCTTGCGGTATTGGTGTTTGAGACCAACGCGTCTACCGGTTCCGCCATCCGGGCAGGATGAACTTTTTAGAACAAATCCGCTCTGCCGGTATCAGGAGCGGGCTGCAAAGGTAGCAACTTGCTGCTGGATGCGCAACAGATACCGCTTTTTTAGGTAGTAGGTGCGGATTTGCTGGAGCGCGGCCGGGCGGTGGTCGGCGGGGAGCTGCTCATAGCCAGCGAGAACCGGCTCGATGCCCGCGTCGAGGGTATCGGTCAGGGCGGTAACTTCGGCGGCCACTTTGGCGATGCCGGCCGGGTCAGCGTCCATTTCCAGCTCCATCAATTCCTCGTTCAGGTCCATCATGTCCATCAGGAAATCGGGCGGAAGCTGCTCCTGCTTGCCTTCTTCGAGCAGGCCATTTTGGCGCAGCAGGTAGGCCATGCGCTGGTCGGGGTCGGCGAGGGTGCGGTAGGCGTCGGTGTTGAGGGTGGCCTGGCGCAGCATCTCGGCCTGGTTTTCGGGCGAGGTGGTGGCGTGGAAATCGGGGTGGGTTTCGCGGCTTTTGGCGTAGTAGAGTCGCTTGAGGGCCGCTTCATCGGGCCGGAAGGATTGGGGCAGGCCGTAGAAGGCGAAGTAATCGGGAGACATATTATAAAGCGAGTTTATTTAGGAAGCTAATACGGTTACAACACCGGATTCACCGAAAAAGCCACGGGTGGTGCGGCAAATAGCCGCTTGGTGGCCGGCCATACCTCGCCAAACAGCGCGGATTTGCGGTAGGCGTTGAGGGCGGCCGCATCGTCCCAATGGCTGTGGGTGCAGTAGATGGCGGGGTTGTCGGCATCCTGCCAAAGCTCCAGAAAGCGGCAGCCGGGCTGCTGCCGAATTCGGTGTTCGGTGGCGCGGAAAAGGGCAAGAAAGGCCGGCACCTGCGTCGGCTCAAAACTCATGCGAACAATACGAATCAGCATTCGGGAAGTGGGAATTGAAGCGGCAAAAGTAAAAAGCCCCGGCTCCGCAACGGGAGCCGGGGCTTATGAGCCTTGAATTTGCCGGGATGATGTAGAGACGCGACACTTCGCGTCTCCGCGTTTCACAACTTGCCTTGACCAATTATTGAGATGGCCCGGCTGCCGAGACGCGAAGTGTCGCGTCTCTACATCGTTCTACTCCCGCACCACGCGCAGGCGCTGAGGCAGACCGTCGGGGCCAACCAGCGTCACCACGTACACGCCCGGCGCGGCCTGACGCAGGAATGAGTTAAGCTGCTCTGCCAGCGCCGCGCGCGGGGCCGGCGCGGGGGCCAGCAGCGTGCGGCCCAGCACCGAGCTCAAGGTGAGGTGCAGGGGCGCGTCATCGGCCAGGGCGGGGCCGCCAATCAGCTGCACTGCGTCGCCGTGGCTGGGGTTTGGCAGCACCACGTAGGGGCTAGCGGTGGCGGGCACGTAGGCCACGGGGCTGTAATTCGTGCTGCCGTCGAGGTCACGCTGGCGCAGGCGGTAATAGGCGGCGGTGGGCGCGTTGAGGTCGTCGTAGGTGTAGGCGGTGGGCTGGCTGCCGCCCCGGGCCGGCACGGTGGTCAGGCGGCGGAACTGCAGGCCGTCGGCCGATTTCTCGATGTCGAAGCCGGCGTTGTTTTTCTCCAAAGCCGTGGCCCAGTCCAGGCGCACGGTGCTGGCGCTGGTGCGGCGGCCTTCGAAGCGGGTGAGCGTGACCGGGAGTGGCGTAGTAGAATTGCCGAGGGCAAATTTCGAAAAGGAGTTGATGCCCGCGTAGGTGGCCACGAACGGGCCGCTGCCGGTGACGGTGGCGCGGCCCAACTCGGTCCAGGCTTCACCCGCGCCGCCGTGGTTGCGGTACATGCTGGCCTGGCTGGGCACGAAGCTGGCGTTCTGGTCGGCGGCGTTGTACTGGAGGCTCATGTTTACCACCGGGCCGGTGGCCAAGGCGGGCGTCACCTCCCAGGTGCGGTTCACGAACTCGGCGGTGCGGGCGTAAGGCGTGCCGCTGGTGCCGTTGGTGAGCAAGCCGCTAAAGGTGCGCACCTGGAACGTGGTGCTGACGCCGCTGTTCGTCAGCGTGAGCGGCGTAAACGAAGCTGCCGTGCCCACCGGAAAGGCCACGGCCGAGCCATCGCCCGGCACGGGCCGCACCACGAAGCCGCCCGTCACGGCCACGTCGGGCGTAATGACGTAGCGGCTGGCATCGGCCCCGGTCACGGTAGCTGTGCTACCCAATGTCAGGTTCTGGTTATCAATAGCCAGATGCCCAGCCGTGAAAGCCAGCGCGCCGCTCACGCTCACGGGGCTGAGCAGGCGGGCGTTGGCGGAGTTGTTAATGATTAGGTTATTCAGGGCCAATGCCGTGCTGCTGCCGGTGCTCAGGGTCTGCTCGGTGCTGCCGTTCAGCTCCAGCGTACCAAAGCCGGTTATTGGGCCGGCGGCCACCACGTTGCCGCTCACGCGTAGGGTGGTGCCAGCGGCCAACGTCAGGCTGGCGCCGCTTTCCACGGTGAGGCTGTGGGCAGCCAGGGTGCCGGCGGGCAGAGTGGGGGCGAAGCTGGTGCCGGCCGGTACCAGCACGTCGGTGCTGGCGGTGGGCGTCACGCCGGCTTCCCAGTTGCGGCAGTCGGTGGCATCGGCCGAGGCGTCGTTGCTGGTCCAGATGGCCACCTGGTTGGTGGGGGCGGGGGCCGTGAGGGTGTTCACGGTGGCTGGGGCTGTGTAGCTCACTTTCACGAAGCAGCGCTGGCCGGCCACGGTGGCGGTGGCGTTGCGCACTTTCAGGGCCAGCCAGCCGGTGGTGCTCGGCGTGTAGGTGCCGGTGGCGACAGTGGTGCCGCTGGCGCTGCTCAGCAGCAGGCCGCGCAGGTTATACACCCCGATGGTGAGGCTGCGGGTGTTGCCGCCGGCTTCGGGATAGAGGTTGTAGCTCACGGGCTGGCCGGCCTGAGTATAAATTTTGCCCACCAGCCGGGTGTTGGTCGAGTTCGAGGGGAGTGCGCCGCCCTGGCCCAGACCGCTGCAGTTCAGGTCGCCGAGGTCGTCGGCCATTTCCCATTCCTGGGTGGTTTCGGTGGCGCGGGGTGGGGTGTAGGTCGAATTGTCCTGGCCCACGGGAGCCCACACCGAATAGCCCCGGCGGCCCAGCAGGGCGCTGCCGTTGCAGGGGGGCGTGTTGATGCGCACGCGCTGGTCGGCCGGCACGGTGTAGGTGTAATTGCCATTCGCGCCCGAATAGTCCTTGAGCACAGTGCCGGGCGCAAAGTCCGAATCCACGTAGTTTTCCTGCCAGTTGTCGTAGCTGTCGTTGATGCCGATGATGGCCTTAGTGCTGCGCTCGATGATGAGATAGTCCTGCGCCTGGTAGCGCACCTTATACGAGCCGTCCTTGAAGCCCAAGTGCTGGTGGCACCACAGCAGGTTCACGAGGTCGGAGCGGGTGGGCAGGTCGGTGGTGGAGGTGGGCACGTGGGCGTAGCGCTTGCCCGTGCTGCCCAGGTTGAACAGGTCTTCGATGAAGATGTGCGGGTTGCCGTCCACCGCAAAGGCAATGGCGTAGGCCGCCGAGAGGCGCGCGTCGAACGGGTCGATGTGGGCCGCCAGCTCGTCGCCCGAGTTCCAACCGGTGTAGTTGCCGGTGGCGCTGAGCTGGGGCCGGAACGTGTCGTGGTTGTTCACGAAGGGCGCGGTGCGGTGCACGTAAGTGTTCGAGCCGGCGTAGTAGGCCACGCGCTGGTCCTGCTGCTGACTCGGAATCTGCCCCAAATCATAGTTGCCACCGCCGCTCACCATGCCGTAAATAGCGCCGCGCAAGCCAAAATCGAAGGTGCCCATCAGGAAGTCGTTGCCGCCGTTCTGGCCCTTCACGCTGGTCACGTAGCTGTCGAGGTCGCCCTTGCCGCCCACGTATTCGCCCACGTTGAGCATGCCCTCGCCGCCGTTGGCCCAGCCGGCGTTGTACTTCAGGTTGAAACTCAGGTCCTGCTGGGCGTTGTAGCTGAAGTGCTTCACCGCGTCCCAGCGGAAGCCGTCCACGCCGGTTTGCTTCTTCATCCACACTATCCAGTTGCGGGCCTGGGTCTGGCTGTAGCCGGCGCTCTGAACCGGATTGAACGCGCCTGGGTAAAGTGCTAAGTAATTGGGGCTGAGCTGACCGTAGCCGTCGTTGCCGCCATCGTTGCCGTAGCAGAAATCGGGGCCGAAGTACGGGGCGGCCTGGTCGCCGCTGGTGCTCTGGTGGCCCAGTTGCGGGTGGAAGTTGGCGTAGTTGCGGGGCCAGCGGCCCTGACGGGCAGCGTAGGCCGCGCCGTTGTCGCCGGCCTCGGGCAAGGGCGTGGCGAAGGAGCTGTAGCGGAAAGTTTTGTAGCCGTTGTTGCTGGCCAGCGAGAAGTTAGGCTCGGGGTCTTGGCCACCGTCGCCGTTGGGGCCGCCGGCCCCGTCGGTGTGGTTCAGCACCACGTCCTGAATCACTTCGATGCCATTGGCGTGCAGCACGGCTACCAGGCGCAGAAACTCGTCTTTTGAGCCGAAGCGGGTGCGCACGTCGCCCTTCTGGTATTTGTCGCCGAGGTCGTAGGGGTCGAAGGGCGAGTAGCCCACGTCGTTGGTGGCATTCTTGTTTTTGGGCGTGGGCGGCAGCCACACCGCGTCGATGCCCATTTCCTTCAGGCGCGGGGCCAGCTCGGTCAGGTAATCAGCCCACTTAAAGCGGTACGTGTCGTTGTAATAATCCCACCAAAAGGACTGGAGCACAACCTTTTTGATGGTGGTTTGGGCCTGGGCCGGGTAGCCGCCCAGCTGGGCCAGCAGCCACAGCGCCAGCAAAGCGTAACGTTTTCTCATTGAGGAATCAGTACCGGGAATTGTTGAGCGGGAATCAAGACAGCGAATTTACGCCAGCCTAACCTTCCAAACAAGGTAAACTTCTATTTATGAGTGCGCTAAGGTTTGCGCAAAGGGATAGAGATATTGATTTCGTAAAATTCTGTCGGCCAGAAATAAACAATTGTCGCCAACCCGGGGAGCCTTTAGGCGTAAGACCGCAGCACAACACCATTTCTTCATTCTTTCATACTTTCTCTGTTCTCAATCATGAAGCTTTCCTCAACCCGTCCACTGGCCTTTGCGTGGCTGGCCGCCCCCGCCCTGGCCAGTAGCCTGTTTCTGGCCAGCTGCAACAGCCAGCCCACCGCCACCGAAGCCGACAAAACGGCTACCGTAGTATCGGAAGACACCAACGCCGCTTCCGACAGCTCGGCGGTAACGGCCAAGGCCGATAGCACCGGCGCCACCGGCGCCGTGAAGCCCACCGGCCCCAAGCCCGCTTGGGGACCCAATCTCAAGCCCGAGATGCAGGCCGTCATCGAGCAGCTTATGAGCTTCAACAACAAGCCCCTGCCCGAACTCACTGCCGCGCAGGCCCGCAAGCAGCCCAGCGCCGCCGACGCGGCCATGAAGCAGATGCGCGCCAGCAACATTCCCGCGCCGCCCCTGAACTGCGACACCGTGACCAAAGCCCTGATGCCCGGCGTGAAGGCCCGCATCTACACGCCCAAAGGTGGCGCCGGCTCGTACCCGGTTATCGTGTATTACCACGGTGGCGGCTGGGTTATTGCCACGAATGATACCTACGCCGCCTCGGCCCAGGCTCTGTGCGAGCAGGTGGGCGCCGTGGTGGTATCGGTGGAATACCGCAAAGGCCCGGAGCACAAGTTCCCGACCGCCCACGATGATGCCTTCGCCGCCTACCAGTACGTGCTGAAAAACGCCGCCAGCATGAAAGGCGACCCCAACAAAGTGGCCGTAGTAGGCGAAAGTGCCGGCGGCAACCTGGCCTGCAACGTCAGCATCATGGCCCGCGACAAGAAAGTGGCCCTGCCCAAGTACCAGGTGCTGGTGTACCCCATTGCCGGCTCCGACACCAATACGCCTTCGTACCAGGCCAACACCCAGACCGCGCCCCTCAACAAAGGCGGCATGGAGTGGTTCTTCAAGAACTACCAGCGCACCCCGGCTGATTTGAAAGACCCGCGCATCAACCTCGTGGCCGCTAACCTGAAAGGTCTGGAGCCCACCACCATCATCGCCGCCGATTACGACCCGCTGAAAAGCGAAGGCAAAACGCTGGCCGATAAGCTCACCGCCGCCGGCGTGAAAACCAACTACAAGCTCTATGACGGCACCACGCACGAATTCTTCGGCATGGCCGCCGTGGTTCCCGAAGCGAAAGATGCCCAAGGCGTAGCCGTGAGCGACCTGAAAGGGGCGCTGAAATAGAACGACGGGCATCGAGAGGTGTCGTTTGTCATTGCGAGCGAAGCGCGGCAAACGAAGTTCAGCGTAGCTAATCCTTCCTTTTCTCAGCGACTACCCTGATAATGTGAAAAGCCCCGGCTCTGAATTGAGTCGGGGCTTTTGCTTTGAAAATACCTGTGTCGAATAGGGCTTTGTCGCAGCTCAGAATCAGTCGCCGCTGAGAGGAAGGATTAGCTACGCTGAACTTCGTTTGCCGCGCTTCGCTCGCAATGACAGCCGAAATCTTACTCCGCCTGGAACCGCACGTCCACCTGCGAGTCAAAATTCAGCCCCAGCAACTCCGCCGCATTGCCCTGGCAAATGCCCAAGCACAAAAAATTCTGGCTATTAAATACCACCACCGCCTCGCCGGGGGGCACGGCCGAAAAGTGTGGGTGCAGGTCGCGCACCACGTCGCGGCCGAAGTGGATGGCCAGCGGGCGGCCGTGGCCCACGGCCTCCACCGCCGTGCGGGAGATGTTGGTAATAAGGTTGCCGTAGTGGTCGACGTGCGCCACATGGCCCGTGATGCGGTGGTCCTGCAGGCGCAGCTGGCGGTTGTTGAGCTGGTGCTGAGTCGTAACGGCCGGGCCTAGGTCGCTTAGCAGCGCGCCCTGGGCCAGGGCCACGGCGGCGGGCAGCAGCACATCGCGGGTGGGGGAGGCGGTGACGGCGGCCGGCAACGCGACCAGATTTTCGGGCGTGCCATTGGCCAGCAGGGCCAGAATGCCGTTGTCGCCGCTCACGAAGTAGTGGCCTTCAAATTCGGCGGCCAGCCAGCCGGGCTCGGCCCCCGCCCCGTGGTCGGCCACGCCGATGACGTGCACCGTACCCACCGGAAAATCCCGAAACACACTTTGGAGAACGTGAACGGCGTGCGCGATGTTAAAGGGTTCGACGCCGTGGCTGATGTCGATGACCGGAACCGCCGGGGCCAGGTGCAGCAGCCGCGCTTTTAGGGCCGCCACATAATGGTCGCGGTAGCCAAAATCGGTGAGCAGCGTAATCAACCCCATGCCTGTGTTCCGTAGTTTTTCGTAGTATTGTTCCAGCGCCCGAATCGGGGCAAAAGTAGCCGATTCGGGCCGAAAACGGGCCCTTTTTCCCACACCCTTTCTCTTTCCCCCTCTCTTCCAACTTGGTCGAAAAAATCATCACCCTCGAAAACATGTCTTTGGTCGATTTCCTCGGCCCCGACAACCAGAATATCCGCCAGCTGGCCGCCGCTTTCCCCGGCTCCAAAATCATCAGCCGCGGCAACGAAATCAAAATCCAGGGCCAGACGGAAGTCATTGCCCGCATCAACGACCTGCTTTCCTCGCTCATCGAGCACTACCACCAGTACGGCCAGATTACCGATAAAACCGTCAACCAATACCTTTCCGCCACTTCCGAAGAAGCCGAGGGCCGGGTTCTGGCCGCCTCGCCCGACGTCATTTTGTTTGGGGCCAAAGGCGGGGTTATCAAAGCCAAAACGCCCAACCAGCAAAAGCTGGTGGATACCGTGATGGCCCACGACCTGACCTTCACCCTCGGCCCAGCCGGTACCGGCAAAACCTATATTTCGGTGGCGCTGGCCGTGCGCGCGCTCAAGAACAAAGAGGTGAAGAAAATCATCATCTCGCGCCCCGTGGTGGAGGCCGGCGAAAGCCTGGGCTTCCTGCCCGGCGACATGAAGGAGAAGGTGGACCCCTACCTGCGCCCGATTTACGACGCCTTGGAGGACATGATTCCGGCCGAAAAGCTGAAGTTTTACCAGGAAAATAAAATCATCGAAATCGCCCCGCTGGCCTACATGCGCGGCCGCACGCTGAACAACGCCTTCGTGCTGCTCGACGAAGCCCAGAACACCACGCCGAGCCAGATTAAGATGTTTCTGACCCGCATGGGTCCCACGGCCAAGGTGATGGTAAACGGCGACCGCAGCCAGATTGACCTGCCCACCCGCCAGAAGTCGGGCCTGATGCAGGCCATGGACATCCTGAAAAACGTGCAGGGCATTGGCTACGTCGAGATGAATTCCGAAGACGTGGTGCGCCACCGCTTGGTGAAGGAAATCGTGGAAGCCTACGATAAGTACGACACCGAAGAAATGACCCGTCAGGCCCAGGCCAATGGCGCGCCCCGCCGTGACGAGCGCCACGAGCGCCGCCTGCGCGAGCAAGGTTTGCTGGATGGTGACCAGCCGGGGGCCGAAGAAACGGAGCTGCCCGTGAACCACGAGCAGGCGCTATAAATAATAATCAACTGTCATCCTGAGCGCAGCGAAGGACCTTATCACGTCAGGAGTTTCCAGCGTGATAAGGTCCTTCGCTGCGCTCAGGATGACAATTTTATGTATCTGACTCATGCCCGCCACCGCCTACCGCATCACCGACCTGCGCGACCTTGACGCCGCCTTCACCATTCGCGAAAAAGTGTTTGTGGAAGGCCAGGGTGTGCCCGCCACCCTCGAAAATGACCTTCACGACCGCACCGACGCCCGCCACTACCTGGCCCGCGCCGAAGACGGCACACCCGCCGGCGCCGCCCGCTGGCGCGAAACCGATAACGGCGTGAAGCTAGAGCGCTTCGCCGTGCTCGAAGGTTTCCGCAACCAGCAAATTGGGGCCGCGCTGCTCCATGCCGTGCTGGCCGACGTGCAAACCGAGCTACCCGATGCCGAAGTGTACCTGAACGCGCAGATTAACGCCGTGCGCTTCTACGAGCGGCACGGATTTCGGAAGGAAGGGGAGATGTTTGAGGAAGCGGGGATTCAGCACTTCAAAATGGTGCTGGGATAAGGGCAGCTTAATGTTGATGCTATGCGCTCAGCAAGACGTTGTTGCTACAGTAGCGCTGGGCGCTGCGTAATTTCGTGGTAGCAGATGTGGGCCTGGCTGAAGTAGTGAAATACCATGCTTTTGCGCGTCTGGGCCGGGTCACGGTGGGGCTCACCGCCGTGCATCAGGTTGGCGTGCCAGATGAACACGTCGCCTTTGCGCGCCAGGAAAATCTGTTTGGGCAGGCCGGCTTCGAGGATTTTTTGGTTGATGTAGGCTTCGTATTCGGTGTAGGCTTTATCGCCGATGAGCCACTCGGTGCCTTCGTTCTGGTAGTCGGCGTTGAGGTAGTAGGGCAGTTTGTGGCTGCCGGGGTAGTAGTGCAGCGGGCCGTTGTCCAGCGTAATATCCTCCAATGCCACCCAAGCCGCTGCCATGCCGCCCAGCGGGAAGGTGCTCATGTGGATGCTGTCGGAGTGCGTGCGCTGTTGGCTGCCGGTCAGGAAGTTGATGCTCTGGAAGAGCTTGGTTTCGTGGCCCAGCAGCGCGGCCACCAACTCGCGCAGCGCGCCCTCGCCCGCCGCCTGGATGCGGGCCGACTTGCGAAACGCAAACATGAATTTGTTGACGTAGCGCACGCTGATTTGCCGCGTGGCAATGAGCTGATGCAACTCCTGGTTGATGCCATCGACGGTTTCGTGGCCAAAAAAGCCCGGCAGGATGGCAAAGCCGTTGTCCTCGAAAGCCCGCAGGCTGGCCTGGCTGGCCGCGGGCAGCGCAGCGAAGGCCGGAGTGGCGGCCAGCCGCTCGGCCAGCGGAGCCACGGTGGGCAGGCCCGCGCCCGCCGGCAGGTGGGCAAAATCGCGGCTACTGATGGGGGAGAAGTAGCGCTTATTTAACCCCAGCTTTTGGTAGATGGGCAGGTTGTGGGCCAGCCGGCGGCGCTGAAAAACGTTGTAGGCAGCGTAGCTGAGCTTGAGGCGGCGGAGCAGGGAAAGCATGGGCGGGGGAGGGGAACTTCGAAGGCCCAAGATACGGCTCGGGGCAGGCACGGCCGGGCCGTATCTTGGCTGTTCCGGCTCAAACCGGTACATTGCCAGCCCAATACCCTTTCCTTTTTCTACCTGCTGATGATTACCTGGGCCACTTTTCCCTTCGTGCGCTACACCCCCGCGCTCATCCTCGGCATTGTGGGCTACCTCTACCTTGGCGCAAGCTGGCCGGAGCTGTGGCCCGCTACTGTGGTACTGGCCGGATGCAGCATGGTGCTGATTTTCTGGGCCGTGCGCCAGCGAACTCCCGCCGCCGCCGATGCCGCTGGCCTGCTGTCGTTGCTCAGCATCGTCGCGCTTGGGGCCACGCTCACTCAGCGCGCCACCGAAAGCCGCCGCGCCGACCACCTCTACCGCTTTGGCGACACAGTGGAATGCTACCAGGCCGTGGTGGACGAAGCCACCGTGGTGCGGGCCGCCACCTACGCCACCACCCTGAAAGTGCAGGCCGTGCGCGTGGCCGGCCGCTGGCGCCGGGCCACGGGCGGCGTGCGGGTGTCATTGCCGCGGGTAGCGGGCATTGCGCAGCCGCAGTATGGCGAGGTTTGGCTCATTCGCGGTCACCCCGACCCCAGCAAGCCCCCGCTCAACCCCGGCGAGTTCGACTACGCCCGCTACCTGGAGTACCGGCAAGTGTATCACCAGCAATACATTCACCCGGACCAATACCGGGTGCTGCGAAATAGTCCGCCGAATATTCTGATTTACTGGAGTATGCGTGCAGCCGCGCAGCTCGACGGCGTTTTTCGGCACTACATCTCGGCCAAGCGTGAGTATGCCATTGCCTCGGCATTGGTGCTGGGCATTAAAGACGACGTGGACCTGGCCACCAAGCAGGCCTATACCGCCACCGGTACCACGCACATTATGGCCGTGAGCGGCTTGCAGGTGGGGCTGTTGTTCGCGGCCATGTCATGGGTGCTGCGCAAGCTGTTTGGGCGGGTGAAGGGCTTTTTGCTGTGGTCGTCGCTGGTGGGGCTGGGCGTAATCTGGAGCTACGCCTTTCTCACGGGGCTGTCGGCGTCGGTGCTGCGGGCCACGGTCATGTTCACGGTCATCATCATTGGCCGGGCGCTGGGGCGGCAGGATTCCATCTTCAACACGCTGGGTGTGGCCGCGTTTGGGCTGCTGGTCTGGAACCCGTTTCTGGTGGCCGACGTGGGGTTTCAGCTTTCGTTTCTGGCGGTGCTCAGCATTGTGTATGTGCAGCCCCGCATTGCCGGCTGGCTTGATGTCGAAGCGTATTTCTACGCCCGTCGCCGGCCCTGGCAGCCCAAAGCGGTGCAATGGGCCTGGCGCGGCAGCGGCTGGTTTCTTGATAAGGTGTGGCAGGCCGTGGCGCTGTCGCTGGCAGCGCAGGTGGCCACGTTTGGCCTGGGATTGTATTACTTCCATCAGTTCCCGTTCAGCTTTCTGTTTTCCAACCTTGTGGCCGTGCCTATTTCGAGCGGGGCAGTGTACGTGGGGCTGGCCTTGCTGGCGGTGAAGGGCTTGATGGCTGGTATTGGCCTGCTGCTACCCGCCGGCGCGGCGTGGTGGCTCGATTTGTTGCCACGTTTTATAGCGTGGGCATTTGAATCGATGGTATGGATGTTCAACGAATACATCTTCCTGATAAGTCGCTACTTCTCCGGCTGGGTCGTGCGCGACATTCACGTCTCGGCCCTCCAAACAGTGCTGCTTTTCGGCATCATCGGGGCCGGGCTGGCGTGGCTGAATACCCGCCGGCTGGGCTGGCTGCGCGGCATGGCACTGCTGCTGTGCTGCTACGGCGGTAGCCGCGTGGCCGAGGCCCGCGCCGTGGCGCCCACCGAAGAATTCATTGTGTACAGCATCCCGCGCCGCTCGGCGGTGGGGTTCTGGCAGGGCGCGGCGGCCGAGTTTGTCACGCCCGACTCGCTGCCGCTTACCGAAACCGAGCGTACCTACCGGCTGCTGCCAGGCATCATCCGGCGGGCGGCGCGGCGCACGGCCTACCGCGTGGGCTGGCGCGGCTGCACCGTGCCCGTGCAGCGCCTCAGCGACCCGGACAGCGCCAAGCCGGCCCTGTATTTCCGACCCGGCCCCGTGGTGCTGGCCCGCTGGCGCGGCCTGCGAGTGGCTTTCGTTTCCAACCAGATTTCCACCGCCACCCGGCCCGCGCCCGTCGATGTGCTGGTGCTGCGCCGCAACGCCCGCCTGAAACCCGAAACCGTTGCTGCCGTGTTTGGCCCGCAGGTGCGGGTGGTGTTCGATTCGAGCTGCAAAATTTGGTACGTGGCCCGGCAGGATTCCCTGCTGCGTGCCCAAGGCTTCCGCACCTGGGACGTCACGGCGCGGGGCGCTTTTCGGTGCGCGCCGCCGCTGGCTGCCCGCTAAAGTTGCCGCCGCAGGCAACCGCCTGCCCGGCCCGCTCCGAGTTAGGCCCAAGGCCGCCAATGGGCCGGCAGTCAGCACGTTTCGCCGGTTTGGTCGGGTACTTGGCCGAGCACGGCAGTCCATCCGTATATTTTTTGCGTTAATTGCCCAGGAAGATGCCACCTTTCCTCGGCCGACGGCATCCCAGCTGTAACCATCCGTTTGCGCCAACCCCGCCCCTATGGAAAACCTGCTCACTCCCGAACTCGAAGCCCTCCGCTACATTCAGTACGAAGCCCAGGACCGCATCGGCTACATCACCCTCAATAGGCCCGACAAGCGCAACGCCCTGAATGCCGATGTAGTAACCGAGCTAAAACAGGCCTTTGAGTTCGCCGAAAACGACGAAGATGCCAAGGTCATTGTGCTGCGCTCGGCCGGCGAGGTATTCTGCGCCGGGGCCGATTTGGCCTACATCCAAGAGCTGCAGGGCTTCGGCTACACCGATAACCTGGAGGACAGCACGCACCTCATGCAGCTCTTCCACCAGATTTATACCCTTAAGAAAGTCGTCATTGCCCAGGTGCAGGGCCATGCGCTGGCCGGCGGCTGCGGCCTGGCCGCCATCTGCGACCTGACCTTTGCCGTGCCCGAGGCCAAGTTTGGCTACACCGAGGTTAAAATCGGTTTTCTACCAGCTATTGTGAGCGTGTTTTTGCTGCGCAAAATCGGCGAGTCGCGCACGAAGCAGCTGCTACTCACCGGCGACCCCGTTTCGGCCCAAACTGCCCTCGACATGGGCCTAATCACCTTCCTGGCTTCCAAAGAAGAGCTAGCGGCCAACGTGCACGCCTTCGCCCAGCGCCTGTGCCGCGAAAACTCGGGCCAGAGCATGGAAGTCACCAAGGAAATGCTGGCCCACCTGCCCGAACTCGACCTCGAAGAGGGCCTGCGCTACGCGGCCCAGCGCAACGCCGAAGCCCGCGGCTCCGACGACTGCCGCAAGGGAATTGCCGCTTTTCTCAGCAAGGAAAAGATTGGCTGGTAGGGCGCCCCGGGCCTTGCCGCTGCCACCGCCCCCCGGGAAAGTAGTATCTTGAACGCCGCTTTGGCCCGAAATGGACCAGAGCGGCGTTTTTACGTTTCCGGCAAACAACTTTTTCTCCGCAACGGTTACCTCCGCATGACAGCCCTGGCCGCCATTGGCATCACCCTTAGCACCTTCGGATTCATGGAATTCTGGGCGTGGTTTATGCACAAATTTGTGCAGCATGGGCCGCTGTGGTTTCTGCACCGCTCGCACCACGTGCGCCACCCGCACCCGGTAGAGCGCAACGACCTGTTTTTTCTGATTTACGGGGCCATTTCGGCCGCCCTGTTCATTACCGGCGACAATGGTGGGCGCTGGTGGTTCTGGGTGGGCGTGGGCATTGCCTGCTACGGCACAGTCTATTTTTTTGTGCACGATGTGCTGATTCACGGCCGGTTGCGCTTCTGGAAAAAATCACAGAATACTTACCTGCGGGCACTCAACATGGCCCACAAAACCCACCACAAAACCACGGGCCGCGATGGCTCGGCCGAGTTTGGTCTGCTGTGGGTTTCACCCAAATACCTGGAACTGGCCCGAAAACAACATCAGTTAAGAATTAAAGAGAAAATTAAAAACGACCCCCGAGCCGCCGAATTATAGCCCGGATTCTGCACGCTGATTTTTAATTCTCTGATAACAATTTTTAATTATCCCAATGGGCCATTTCTCCATCAGCGACTTAGAGCAGCTTTCGGGCATCAAGGCGCACACCATTCGAATGTGGGAGCAACGCTACGGCCTGCTGCGGCCGGTGCGCACCGCCACCAACATTCGCATGTATTGCGACGATGATTTGCGCCGCCTGCTCAACGTGAGCACGCTGTGCGGGCGGGGCAAGCGCATTTCGCAGGTGGCCTGCCTCAGCGATGCCGAGATTCAGGCGGCCGTGCTGGCCTGCTGCAACGATGCCCACGACTACCACCAGCAGGTGAATGCCCTGCTGGCTGCCATGCTCAGTTTCGACGAGCAGCGCCTCAATTACCTCCTCAACGAAGCCACCGACCAGCTGGGCTTCGAAAAGATGATGCTCTTCGTGGCTTATCCGCTCCTGCAGCGCATCGGCCTGATGTGGCTGGCCGGCACGGTGAACCCGGCACAGGAGCACCTGCTGGCCCATTTGTTGCGCCAGAAGTTGCTGGCCGCCACCGATGCCCTGCCCTGCGTGCCCACCTCGGCTCGGCGCTGGGTATTGTTCCTGCCCGCCAACGAGATGCACGAGCTGGCGCTGCTGTTTATGAACTACGCCCTGCGGGCGCGCAGCCAGCACACCCTGTACCTGGGCCAAAACCTGCCCACTGCTGAACTGCATGCGGTGTGCAAAACCTACCGCCCCGATGCCATTGCCACGGTGCTCACCTCGCAGCCCGAGCGCAGCAAAATAGGGGAGTTTGCCCGCGAAGTGGCCGCCATGTGCCCCGATAAGCTTCTTGTGCTTTATGGGCCGCTGGCCCGGCAGGAGGGCTTGGAACTGCCCAAAAACTGCGTGGTGCCGGAGTTGATGACCGATTTCCTGGCGCTGGTGGGGGAGCACGAGCCCGAGCCGGTAGCGGCCTGAACGGAGCAAACCGGTTGGCGGCCCACTCCGTAGCTACGCCCGAAAACTTCACATAAACATCACGGGCTTTTGGGGCAAGTTCACCGGGCTAAAACCGGAGCCGGCCGTACCTTGCCGCGCCTACGACGAAAAGTAGGCGCGCCGAGCAAAATTCTTTGGGCCCGGGCTAGCCGGTATGGCGACCGGCTCGTATATTTGTTTAACAAACGGTCACGAAAAGCTAAACAGCATGAATTCGCTCGAATTTACCTCGCAAGTGCAGAAGATTTCGCTGACGCTCCGGCCCGCCGCCATGAATTTGACGCGAGACGCTGACGACGCCAAGGATTTAGTGCAGGAAACCCTCCTCAAAGCCCTGCTCAACAAGGACAAGTTTAAAGCCGGTACCAACCTGAAGGCGTGGTTGTATACCATCATGCGCAACACCTTCATCAACAACTACAACAAGATTACCAAGCGCAGCTCCAACATTGATTCGACGGAGTATTTCCAGTATTTCAACACCGACCAGAACTACATCACCCACAACGGCGCTACGTCCGATTTTGTGGTGCGCGACATCAACGAGGCCATTTCCAGCCTCGGTACCGACTACCGCACGCCATTTATGATGTACTACATCGGCTACAAGTATATGGAGATTGCCGAGAAGCTGCAAATCCCGATTGGTACCGTCAAAAACCGCATCCACATTGCCCGCAAGGACCTGAAATCGGCCCTGCACGTGTATGCCCCGGTAGGTGCCTCGGCTGCTGCCGATGCCGCCGACACCCTAGAAGACTAGCCTTTGCCGCGCCCGCGCGGTGGCCGCCGGCCTGCTGCTGCATCTGCGGCGCTGGGCCGGCGGCTTCTTTTTGAGCGTATTTCGTCTGCCCGTTCCACCGATTCCGTTACTGCTAGCCCTTGCCCTTCCCTTCGCAACCTACTGATACCAAACAAGCCGTCGTCATCGGGGCGGGCTTTGCCGGGCTGGCGGCGGCCACCACGCTGGCCCAGGCCGGCTGGCGCGTCACCATCCTCGAAAAAAACGAAGGCCCCGGCGGGCGGGCGCGGGTGTTCCACGCCCAGGGTTTCACCTTCGACATGGGCCCGAGCTGGTATTGGATGCCCGATGTGTTCGAGAAGTACTTCGCCCGTTTCGGCAAGAAAGTGGCTGACTACTACGAGCTAGTGCGGCTGGACCCGTCTTATCAGGTGATTTTCAGAGGGCCGGAACCCGTGGATATTCCGGCCAAAATGAGCGAACTGCGGGCGTTGTTTGAGCGCTACGAGCCCGGCAGCGCCGCCCGGCTGGATGAGTTTCTGAAGCAGGCCGCTTACAAGTACGAAGTAGGCATCAACCGGCTGGTGTACGCGCCGAGCCGCTCCATCTTCGAATTTGCCGACCCCAAACTGCTCATCGACATGGTGCGCATGGACGTGCTGCAAAGCATGCACAAGCACGTGCGGCGCTTCTTCAACGACCCGCGCCTGCTGGAGCTGGTTGAGTTTCCCATCCTCTTCCTCGGCGCAACTTCGGAAAATACGCCTGCGCTGTATTCCCTGATGAACTACGCCGACCTGGCGCTGGGCACCTGGTACCCGAAAGGGGGGATGCACAAAATTGTGGAAGGTATGGTGCGCTTGGCCGAAGAGCTAGGCGTGCGCATCGAATACAACCAGGAAGTGACAGAAATCGTGGTCGAGAATGGCCGCAGCACCGGTGTGCGCACTGCCAATGGCTTCTTTGCGGCCGATGCTGTGGTGGCCGGGGCCGACTACCACCACGTCGAGCAGCAGGTGCTGAAACCAGAGTTCCGCCACTACGACGAGAAATACTGGGATTCGCGGGTGATGGCCCCATCCAGCCTGCTGTTCTACCTCGGTGTCAACCGCAGGCTCGACAAGCTGCGCCACCACAACCTCTTCTTCGACGAGGACCTGACCCAGCACGCCCGCGAGATTTACGAGCAGCCGCAGTGGCCCACCCGGCCGCTCTACTACGCCTCGGTGCCCAGCAAAACCGACCCCACCGTGGCCCCCGCAGGTCAGGAAAACCTGTTCCTGCTCATCCCCGTGGCCCCCGGCCTGACCGACGACGAGGCCACCCGTGACCGCTACTACGACCTGCTGATGGACCGCCTCGAAAAGCATTGCGGCCACCCCATCCGCGAGTACGTGGTGTACAAGCGCAGCTATGCCCACCGCGACTTCATCGCCGACTACCACAGCTTCAAAGGCAACGCCTACGGTTTAGCTAATACCTTGAAACAAACGGCTATTCTGAAGCCCACGCTGAAAAGCAAAAAGGTCAGTAATTTGTATTTCACGGGTCAGCTCACCGTGCCCGGCCCGGGCGTGCCGCCCTCGCTTATTTCGGGGCAGGTAGTGGCGGGCGAAGTGCTGAAAGAGAATTCTGAATTATGAGTCATGAATTATGAGTTAGCGTCGCCGACTCTGCCATTTCATAATTCATAATTTATAACTCATAATTCAAATAAGTGGACCACGTTAAACTCTTCACCGATACCAGCCTGGCGTGCAGCAAGCTCATCACGGGGCGCTACAGCACCTCGTTCACGCTGGGCATTCGCACGCTCGATGAGCGGCTGCACCTGCCGGTGTACGCCGTATATGGCTTCGTGCGCTGGGCCGATGAAATCGTGGACACCTTTCACGACCACGACAAGGCCGCGCTGCTCGACGATTTTCGCCGCCAGACCTATGAAGCGCTGGATACGGGCCTGAGTTTCAACCCCGTGCTGCAAGCATTTCAGCACGTGGTTCAGCGGTATGGCATCGACCGGGAGTTTATCGAAGCCTTCCTGCACAGCATGGCCCTCGATTTGGAGGACCAGAACTACCACCCCGGCCTGTACCAGGAATACATCTACGGCTCGGCCGAAGTGGTGGGGCTGATGTGCCTGCGCATTTTCTGCGACGGCGACGCGGCCATGTTTGACCGGCTGCGCGAGCCGGCCCAGCGCCTGGGCTCGGCGTTTCAAAAGGTAAATTTCCTGCGCGATATCCGCTCCGACTACGAGGACCGGGGCCGCGTGTATTTCCCCGGCGTGGTGTATTCGCGTTTCAACGACGCCACCAAAACCGAGATTGAGGCCGACATCAAAGCCGATTTTGAGGCGGCCTACGCGGGCATCCAGCAGCTGCCGCGCTCGGCCAAGCTGGGCGTGTACCTGGCCTACGTCTACTACCTCAAGCTCTTCTATAAAATCAAGAAGCTGCCGGCCGCCCGCATCCTGGGCGAGCGGGTGCGTGTGCCCGACAATACCAAGCTGCTGCTGCTGCTGGGCTCGTATTTCCGCTACCGGCTGTCGCGCATCTGAAGCCATTTTTGGGCCCGGCTTTTGCCTTATTCCAGCTACGTTGCGGCCTCACGCCGTATTTTTGCCGAATATGCGAATTCCCAAGGTTCTGTTTCTTGCGGTTATTGTAGGGATTGGGGCGTCGTCCTTGGCGGCCGATTTGCGTAGTAGTGCTCGGCGGGGCGGCGGTATGCCGCCGGTTTCCGGGCCCGCCCGCCCGGTCGCCAAGGCCGTCCGTCCATTCTCCTCCAACCTCACCTCCCACACCGTGTCGTCGACTTCCCCTTACCATCCTGCCATTTTGCGCCGCCACTACGAGCAGGCCGCCGCCGACAAAGCCGCCGGCGAAAAATTCTACAAGCTCCTGGCTGATTATCAGGACCGCGACGCGCTGGTGCTGGGCTACAAAGCCGCTTCCGAGGCCATCCGGGCCCGCGATGCGTCGATGTTCAACAAGCTCACCTACGTGCAGGACGCGGCCAAAACCTTTGAGCAAGCCGTAGGCCTCGACCCGCAAAACCCCGAAATCCGCTTCCTGCGCTTTTCGGTCGAAAGCAATCTGCCCGCTTTCCTGGGCCTGAGCAAGCACGTGGAGGAAGACAAGGAAATGCTGCTTAACGCCGCCCTCAACCACCCCGGCACTGGGCTCGATGCGGAGGCGTTCCGCACAGTGCGCGGCTTCCTAGTAGGTCGCGGGCACGTGAGTGAGGAAGAGGCCCAGCGCCTGAGCAAAGTGAAGGAGTAGAAGTGCCGCATAAGCTCAGGCTTACGCAACGCTTTCGGGGTAGTGCAAACTGAATTAAGCCCGGCTAACGTATTTTCGGCACAACCCGCCCGTACTCCGCAACCTTGCGGGGGGCTTCGTGGTTAGTTCTGGCGTATGCCCTTCCTACACCTCAGCGTTCGAATCGACCCCAATTCCGGCTTTTGCTTTGGCGTGATTTACGCCATTCAAATGGCTGAAGACCTGCTCGACGAGCAGGGCTACCTCTATTGCCTGGGCGATATCGTGCACAACGACGAGGAAGTGCAGCGCCTGGAAGAGCGGGGCCTGCGCATCATCTGCCACGAGCGGCTGGCCGAGCTGCGCAATGAGGCCGTGCTAATTCGCGCCCACGGCGAGCCCCCGGCCACCTACCAGATGGCCCTGGAAAACAACCTGACCCTGATTGACGCCAGCTGCCCGGTGGTGCTGAAGCTGCAAAACCGCATCAAGGCCAGCTACGACAAGAAGGAGCAAATCTTCATCTACGGCAAGCACGGCCACGCCGAGGTGCTCGGCCTGCTGGGCCAGACCAGCGGCAATGCCGTGGTGTTCGAAAGCCTTGACGAGCTACTGAGCCACGAGTTGCCCGAAAATATCACCCTCTACAGCCAAACCACCAAGAGTACCAACAGCTTCTATGATATTAAGAATCAGTTGGAAACGCGGGGCTACCAGGTGAATGCCAACGACACCATCTGCCGGCAGGTGAGCAACCGCGACAAGGACCTGCGCCGCTTCGCCGCGCAGTATGACCAGATTGTGTTTGTGTCGGGCACCAAAAGCTCCAATGGCAAGGTGCTGTACCAAGTGTGCAAGGAAACCAACCCGCTCACTCACTTCATTTCCAACGTGGCCGAAATCGATGCGGCCTGGTTCCGGCCAGGGCAGTCGGTGGGCATCTGCGGGGCCACCAGCACCCCGATGTGGCTGATGGAGCAGGTGCGCGAGCGGCTGTTGTCTCTATAATTTCGGCGTGAATCCCACCGCAGCAATCCCCTCCAAGCGCGTAGCGCCAGCACCCGTCGGCACTACCGGCGTGGCCATTGGCGGGCTGATTGTGGTGCTGTGGGCGGCGTTGCTGGGCTTCCTGCTGGCCCGGTACCAGCCCGACTGGTACTCGCCCGCGCCCTACTTGCTAGCCCTGCTGCAAACCCACTTCTACACTGGCCTGTTCATTACCGCGCACGATGCCATGCACGGCGTGGTGAGCCCCAACAAGCGCCTAAATAACGCACTGGGCACGCTGGCTGCCGGGCTTTTTGCCTACAACTGGTTTCCCGGGCAGCTGCCCAAGCACCACGCCCACCACCGCCACGTCGGAACCGCTGCCGACCCCGATTTTCACGACGGCCGTCACCCGGGTTTCCTACCCTGGTTCCTGCGCTTCGCGTGGAACTACGTGACCTGGTGGCAGATACTGTTGATGGCCGCCACCTACAACGTCCTTAAGCTATTCTTTCCCCAGGCCAACGTCATCGCCTTCTGGATGATACCGGCGGTGCTGGCTACCTTGCAGCTATTCTTTTTCGGAACCTACCTGCCACACCGGGGTGAGCACGCAACGGATAATCCGCACAAGTCGCGCAGCCAGTTTCGGCACCACGTTTGGGCATTTGTGAGCTGTTATTTCTTTGGTTATCACTACGAACACCACGACCAGCCGTATTTGCCGTGGTGGCGCTTGTGGCGGGCTAAAGCCTGACCACGAATTGGCTGCGTCGGACTCCGTTTCGCCGGAAATCTTCGGATTCCACAGATTTTGTGGGCGGTAGACTTTGGATTTTCCACCGTGCACAGCGGGGCTGTTGAACGATGCAGCCGGTCGATTGGGGTTGAAAAATGGCCCACCCGTAGATTTATGTAGCCGGCAGAATACGCAGAATGCCACCAAATACGTTCTGAAAGCGTCTTATAGGCGGGCACCATTAGGGTTGCTCATTTATAGTTGTCAGCCATGTCCATGCCGTCCAATGCCTTAGCCGAGCCGCCCGTTGGGCTGGACCGTTCCCACGCCGTTGCAATGGCGCAGACGCTGTACTTCCAGGCTGGCATCGCGGCTGTGTCGATGGCCGATGTGGCCGCCCGGCTCGACCAGCCCGAAAGCGCCGTGCTCGCCGAGTTTCCGGCAGGCAAGGAAGCACTGGTGCAGGCCGTCCTCAAAAGCTACGGTGAGCAGATGCGCGCCGAACTGGCGCAGCTGCGCCGACAATGCTCTACTGCGGTCGAAGAGCTATTAGCCGTGCGGGTGCTGGTCAACCAGAAAATGGCGCAGGGGAACACGGCATTTTTTCGGGATGCCGAAGCGCTGTACCCTGCGGTGTGGCAACAGTGGCAGGTGCAACGCAACGCTCACATGTTCGCTTATGTTCGGGCCAATCTGTGCCAGGGTATTGCCCAGCAGCTGTATCAGGAGGACCTCGACGTAGACTTTCTGGCGCGCCTCTGGCAGCAGCAGATGCGTAACCTCCGCTCCGCCGATGCCGAGTTCCTGTCGCCCGTCCAGATGCACCACACCCTGGTCGCGCATTTCCTGGCCGGAATCGTCACGCCCGCCGGGGCCTACGTGACCCGGCGATTACAGGAAGCAGAACCGTTTTACTAGACCACGGATTCATCCGGATTTTTTGGATTTCACGGATTTTGTGGACGTATCCCACAGAATACAAAAAAGCCGCTTATTAAAGCGGCTTTTTTGCTGAACAGTAATTCCTAAACTGCTTACAAACCGTCCACAAAATCCGTGGAATCCGAAAAATCCGGATGAATCCGTGGTCCTTAGTGGACCGCGTTGGTCTTTTTGCAGCAATCGGGCAGGCGGTTGTAGGCGCGGGCGTCGGCGGTGAGCTCGTCGGCGTCGTAACCGGTTTTTTGCACGGCGGTTCGCAGGGCGGCGGGCGTGGTTTTGTCGGCCTTGTAAGTCACGGTGAGGACTTTGGTGGGCACATCGAGTACGGCACTTTGCACGCCTTTCTCGTAGGCCAGGCTTTTTTCGATGCGGGCTTTGCACATGTCGCACACGGCCGAGGTTTTGAATTGGGCCGTGGCCAGGCCGTTAGTAACGGCTTGTGCTGCGGCTGGAGTAGTCTGAGCCTGAGCGCAGGAAGAGAAGCTAAACAGCGCGAGCAACGAAAGCGAAAGCGGGAGGAGGAATTTCATTATTAAAAATTAAAAGCGGGTGACAGCAACCTAACAAAATTGCTGCCGGAAAAATTGATTGCGCGGAAACCTCAGCTAAGGCTTCCCACGCTTTACTCGATGCGATAGCGCAGACCCGCGTAGGTGAGGCGGCCGTAAACCGGCCCCCACACCATGGCGGCATCAAACGTGGGCCCAAACGGGTTATTGGCGCCCTCAATGGGGTTGGGCTGGCGGTAGTTGGTAAGGTTTTCGACTCCCGCATACACTTCTAGGCGCTTGAAAGCCCGCGTCAGCTGGGCGTTGAGCAGGGCGTAGCGAGGAGCAGTTGCGGGGGCGTACACATGGCCGGTGCCGTGAGCATGCTCGTCGGTGATGTGCGCCAGCGCCCGCTGCCCGAACCACTGCACCGTAAAATCGGCCCGCCATTTATCGAAGGCACTGGCGTAGCCCAGGTTCAGGAAGGCACGGTGGGCAGGAGTGAGGGGCTTGGCTAACAGGCTGTTTCCGTAGGTGCTACGCACATCCAGGTATTTATATGCGCCCTTCACTTGCAGCCCTTTCAGCAGTTCTACCTGAAGCTCGGCTTGCAGACTGCGCGCGAAGGAACGGCCGCCCGGCTGCAGGTTGTCGATGGAAATGATGCCGGGGTCAGTGTACATATCGGCCACTGTCTGGTTCACAAATTCGGTGTGGTAGTAGTCGAGAATGAACGTAGCCGGGTGGCCCAGCGCCGTGAAATACTGCGTGGCGCTACCCCCCAAGTTCCAGGCCTTTTCGGGCCGCAAGCCGGGGGCGATGACAAACTCACGGGCGCTGGCCAGCATGGCGGCGTTGTCGGCAATGGGGTTGGCCACGCGGAAGCCGCTGCCGGCGGCGGCTCGCAATACCGTGTTTTTCAACACATCATACTTCACGTTGAGGCGGGGCGTCAGTTGCCAGCCGTAGAGGTTATGATGGTCGGCGCGCAGGCCAGCTACCACGGTCAGGTTGCGGCTGTTCTGGTAGGTGTATTCGGCGAAGGCGCCGGGTACCAGCTCGCGGCGGGTGCGGTGCTCGCGGGCTTCCACGGAGGCCGGCGTGTCGGTGAGGTAGCTGCGGCCGGCGGTCAGGCGCTCGTCATAGTTGTCGTAGAGGAAGCTCAGGCCGGTGCGGTACACGTGCGCCGTGTTGCCCAGCGCGCTCTGAAACAGTAGCGTGGCCTGGCCGGTGCGCTGGCTGCCATCGTATGTCCGCGAGCTGCGGTTTGTGACAGGGTAGGCCGGCAGGCTGGGGTCGTGGTCGGTATGCAGGGTTTGGTAGCCGTAAGAATACCGCGAGGTGAAGTCGTGGTCGGTGCCGGTCAGCAGCAGGCCCAGGCTTTGGAAGGGGCGCGCGGGCCAAGTGTAGGAGGTTTTGGCGTAGCCGGTGTAGCGGGTGGTGGCCTGCGTGGTACCGTAATTCTGCGTAAACGACGCCTCGCCGGTATCACGGAAATCGAGCTGGCCCCCCTGTCGGGTTTCACGTAGCGCACCAAGGCCCGCTTCGCTCACAATGCCCTTGCCCGAGATGTACTTCCACTTATTAAAAGCGTTGAACTGCGTGGCCAGCGGCAAATCCAGGAAGCCGTCCTTGTTGCGGTCCACGCGGTTACCGAGGTGGTCGGTGTGCAGCAGCAGCACCGTGCTCCACTTCGGGCTGATGCGGGCCGAGGTGTTCAGGTTCACATCGAATTTGCCGAGGTCGTTGGCGTAGGCGTTGAACAGCAGCTGGTCGGTTTTCTCCGGCTCCTTCAGCTTCACGTTTACCTGGCCCGAAATGGCCTCGTAGCCATTCACCACCGAGCCCGTGCCCTTAATGATTTCGATGTTCTCAATCCACGGCCCGGCCAGGTAGCCCAGGCGGTAGGGGGCGGCCAGCCCGCGCAGGGCCGGCTGGTTGTCCACGGTCAGCAGCGAGTAGCTGCCATCGAGCCCGAGCAGCTGAATTTGCTTGGCTCCCGAAACCGCATCCGAAGTCGTGACTTCTACCGAGGCGTTGGTTTCGAAGCTCTCGGCCAAGTTGCAGCAGGCCGATTTGGTGAGGTCGCGGCCCGAAATCATCTGCACGTTGGCCGGCGTGAGGGAAGAGTAGGCCGGGGCACGGTCCGTCACCACCACTTCGCCCAGCTCGGCGCCGGCGCGTAGGGCCACCCGCAGGTAGGGCGCGCCGCTCACGGGTACAGCCAGCGTATCGGGCCGGTAGCCCAGGGCTTGCACTACCAGCCGCGAGGCTGCCCGCGCCGGTCGCACCAACACAAAGTGTCCGCCCGCATCCGAAGTAGTGGTGATAACCGGTGCGCCGGCCTCGGCCGCGTCGTAGAGCCAGCGCAGCACCGCGCCGGGCAGGGGAGTAGCCTTGCCGGCCTCCGTTACCTCACCGCGCACCGGCGCAATGGCCGCCGATTGGGCGGCCGCTTGCCCGGTGGGTAGCCAAACCGTGAATAGCGCAGGTACTAAAATGTGCGGAAAGATTCCGCTGATAAGTTTCATACAATCTGGTAGTTAAGATTTCCTGATTGAATAGCCGTTGTAAATAGCCACGGCCGTTCCCTCCGCCACTAATGCAGCAGGGAAAAACTCAGAAAAACCTAGACTTCCAGGGTGCACACAAAGGCCAGCAGCGCCCGGCCCCCGAGGGGTGGGGGCGAGGCATCGGCCGCAAACCAGCGCGGGGCAGCCGCTGCCAGCGAAAATGCGGTGGCTTTCGAAACCGGCCAGCTCAGCGCGTGCACGGTGGCCAACAGCGCCGGAGTCGGTACCAGAATTTTGGCGGCCAACTCATGCGCCGGGCTGCTCAGCTTGTGCTCGTGCTTGCTGAAATCGCAGCAGCCATCGGCGGCTTTGGGCGTGGCCGGGGCCAGCTCGCCCATGCAACCGCGCAGCTCGGCCCGCCCGGCTACGGATATGGCTACCGTACTCCGCCCGCTCATGCGGCAGGTCAGGCGCTGCACCGTGAGGCCCACCGAGGTGATGAGCACCAGCACGGCCAGCAGAACACTGACGAAGCGACGGAACAGGGAATGAGGACGCATAACGACTGCAAAGGTACGGCCCGGTGCCCCTTATCCGGTGTATGGAATCCGGCCCGGGCAGGTGCAACATACCGGGCGTCCCGCTAGCCTCGTCCCCTTCATCGCCTGCTTCAATCCTCTGCTCGGTGGCTGGTGCCAACGCACATTAAGCTTGAGAAAACTGGTTTTAAAACGCTGGAAAGGCCTTTTTGTATTTGTGGTAGGAAATGGTAAATCGTGGTTGATTTTCGCAGGGGTTCCCGTACATTTGCTAATGTCGCCGTTTTCCCAGCCGGCCGCCCGTGCCCATGAACCTGCTCTCCGGCGAATACGAATGCAAGCTCGACCCCAAGGGACGGCTGGTGTTGCCGGCCAAAGTGAAGGGCAATCTGCCCGAGCAGTCGGGCAACCAACTGGTGCTGGTGCGCGGCTTCGAGCCCTGCCTGGTGCTGTACCCGCGCGCCGCCTGGCGCGTGATTCACGAGAAGGTGATGGCGCTGGACGAGTTCAACGAAGAGTACCGCCAGTTTCAGCGCAACTTTTTCCGGGGCATGACCGAGGTCGAGCTCGATAGCATCAACCGCTTTATGCTGCCCCGCAGCATGTTGCGCTACGCCGGCATCGAAAAGGAAGCCATTATCGTGGGCCTGGGCAACCGCTGCGAAATCTGGGACCCGGCCCGCTACGACGAGTTCCTTATCAAAGACCAGCAGAGCTTTAGTAAGTTGGCGCAGAAATTCTTATCCGTTGAAACCCCGCCGCTCGGCGGCCTGGCTGCATGAGCACGACCGAATACGACAACGACCAGGCCTACCACCGCCCCGTGATGCTGGCCCAGTGCCTCGCTGCGATGGACCTGCAGCCCGATGGCCGCTACGTGGACGTAACCTTCGGCGGGGGCGGCCACTCGGCGCGCATCCTCGAACGGCTGACCACCGGCCACCTCTACAGCTTCGACCAGGACGCCGACGCTGAGGCCGAAGCTGCCAAGCTGGCCCGCCCGCAGTTCACCTTTATCAAAGCCAATTTCCGCGATTTGGCGGCCGAACTGCAGCAGGCCGGGGCCTTGCCCGTGGATGCGCTGCTGGCCGACCTCGGCGTGAGCTCCCACCAGTTCGACACGCCTGAGCGCGGCTTCTCGACCCGTTTCGACGGCCCGCTCGACATGCGTATGGACCCCGACGGTCCGCTGACGGCTGCCGATATCCTCAACGATTACAAAGAAGCTGACCTGCACCGCATTTTCGGGATGTACGGCGAGGTGACCAATGCCCGCACGCTGGCCGCTACCGTGGGCACGGCCCGGCGCGGCCGTCGCCTCGAAACCATTGCCGAACTCAAGCAGGCCATTCAGCCCTGCACGCCCCGCGGCAAGGAGAACAAGTACCTGGCCCAGGTTTTCCAGGCTTTGCGCATCGAGGTGAACCAGGAAATGCAGGCCTTGCAGGAGATGCTGCTGCAAACCGCCGACGTGCTGCGCCCCGGCGGCCGGCTGGTGGTAATGAGTTACCACTCGCTGGAAGACCGGCTGGTGAAAAACTTCATTGCCAAGGGCAAGTTTTTCGGCGAGGTCGAAAAAGACTTCTTTGGTAATGAAAGCAAGCCCTTTGAAGCCGTGAACCGCAAACCCGAAGAAGCTGACCCGGCTGAAGTAGCGTTGAACAGCCGCGCCCGAAGTGCTAAATTGCGGGTTGCAATTAGAAACTAGAACTTGCCGATGGCCGCTAACACGCTCCGTCCCACCGATGCCCCGCGCCGCGCCAACGTGCCGCGTCCGGTAGCCGCGCCCGAGCCGGAGGTAGCGCCCGCACCTCCCGTAGCCGAGTACGTAGCCCCCGAGCCCGAACCCACGCCGGCCCCCGCCCCCAAGCGCGAAAAACGCCCCAAGCGCGAACCCGAAGCCGAAGCGGCCCCGCGCAGCTCGTGGAGCCTGTTTTCGTTGCTCGACCGGGCCACGAGTGTCGACGGCTTGTTCCGCGAGGGCTTGCCGGTGCGCTTCCTGCCGCACCTGCTGTTTGTGATGCTGCTGGTGCTGCTTTATATCGGCAACACGCACTACGGCAACCGCATGAACCGCAACATCCAGCGCCTCAAGCAGGAAACCGAGGACTTGCGGGCCGACTATACTACCCTGAAATCGGACTACATGGAGGCCAGCAAGCAAAGCGAAGTGGCCCGCAAAGTGGCCGCTATTGGGCTGGTCGAAAGCTCCTCGCCACCCTTCCGCATTACCGTGCCCGCCGGCCACCTCGACGCCGCCGAGCTGGAGCTGATGCCCGTGCTAACGGCCGATACCCTGGCCGCTCGCGCCGACCGTGACTCCACCGCCGCCCTGCGCGCCGACCAACTCGCCGGCCGCAAGCGCCCCGCCGATGGCACGGACGTGGACAGCGGACCCGAAATCATTGCCCCGCCCCAGGCGCTGGATGGCGACTCGGTGCCGATTGCGCCAGCGCCGCGTAGTGTGGCTGCCCCACAGGCTTCGCGCCGAGCCGTAGCCGCGCCTCGGGCTGCGAAAAACGCCAAGCACAACGATAGCAAGAAGTCGAATAAGCCCTACAATAAGAATAAGGCACAAAAGGGTACAAACTCGCACAAGAAACAATCGGCAGATAAGCAGACCGTTAAAGCTCATTCCCGATGAAAGGCAGTGTTAAGAAGTCGATAGTTACGCGGGTACGGCTGGCCTTTTTGGGGGTAGCTGTATTTTCAAGTGCCATCTTTTGGAAGGCGACCAAAATTCAGTTTCAGGAAGGCGCTAAGTGGCGCGCTTTGGAGCAGGAGCGGCGCATCAGCTACCAGGCGGTGCCAGCCACGCGGGGCAATATTTACTCAGATAACGAGAGTATTATGGCTACTTCGCTGCCGTTTTACCGCGTGGCCTGGGACCCGGGCGTGGTGGAAGACGGCGTGTTCAAGGCCGGGATTGACTCGCTGGCCTGGCATCTGTCGCATTTCTTCGGCGACCGCAGCGTGCAGGAGTACCGCCGCCGGCTGGTGAATGCGCACTCGGCCAAGCAGCGCTACATCCGCCTCAACTCGCGCCAAATCAACTTTCAGGAGAAGAAGCTGATGGCGACCTGGCCAGTTTTCCGCGAGAAGCGAAACCGGGGCGGGGCCATTTTTGAGAAGGTGGACAAGCGCTTCCGGCCATTTGGCGGGCTGGCGCAGCGTACCATCGGCTTCGTGAACGAGGACCACCACGGCGCGGGCCTGGAGTACACCTTCGAGCAGAGCCTGGCCGGCAAAGCGGGCGAGGCGCTGTTTGAGCGCGTGCCCGGCGGCATCAAGCCGGTGTATGACGGGACCGAAATCAAGCCCCTGCCGGGCTACGACGTGAAAACCACACTCGACATCAACCTGCAGGACGTGGCCGAAAACGCCCTCTACAAGTCACTGGTCGATAACAACGCCCAGTATGGCTGCGTGATTCTGATGGAAGTGGCGACCGGCGAAATCAAGGCCGTGGCCAACCTAGGCAAGGCATCGGACGATACCTATAAAGAGGACTACAACTACGCCTTCGCCGACCAGGGCCGCACCGAGCCGGGCTCCACCTTTAAGCTGGCCTCGATGATGGCCTTGTTTGAGGCGCACCCCGAGCTGACGCTCGACGACATGGTGGACACCGGCAATGGCCGCATGTACGTGGGCGGGGCCGTGAAATCGGATTCGCACGGCTACGGGCGCATCACGGTGCAGCAGGTGTTTGAGAAGTCGAGCAACATCGGCGTGGCCAAGCTGGTCGACAAATACTTCTCGGGCAACCCCACCGAGTACACCGACTACTTAAAGAAGTTTGGCCTCGACAAGCCGCTGGGTTTCCAGATGACCGGCGAGGCGCTGCCCTACGTGAAGGACACCAAAGACCGCAGTTGGAGCCGCACTTCGCTCACTACCATGAGCATCGGTTATGAGCTGAAGCTGGCGCCGTTGCAAACGCTGACCTTCTACAACGCCGTGGCCAACGGTGGCGTGAAGGTGCAGCCCATGATTGTGCGCGAAATCAAGCAGGCCGACCAGGTATTGCAGCACAACGAAACCAAGGTGCTGAACCCCAAAATCTGCTCCGATGCCACGCTGGCTAAGTTGAAGTCGATGATGGAAGGGGTGGTGACAGCCGGCACGGCCCGCAGCATCCGGCCCAAGGACTACAGCATTGCCGGCAAAACCGGCACGGCCTGGAAATTCAAGAATGGCCAGTACACCAAGACGTATTCGACCAGCTTCTGCGGCTACTTCCCGGCCGACAAGCCCAAGTACAGCTGCATCGTGGTAGTAGATTCGCCCCGCAACGGCCGCATCTACGGAGCCGACGTGGCCGCGCCGGTGTTCCGCGAGGTGGCCGACAAGTGCATGGCCCGCGACCTGCTGAGCCAGCGCCCGCTGCTGGCCAAAGCCCGCCTGAACAAGAGCCATGTGCCGCTGGTGCGTGCCGGCATGCAGGATGAACTGGCCCTCGTGTGCCAGAAGCTGGGCCTGGTGGGCAACACCCAGGCCACCGGCGGCGAGGAGTGGGTGCGCGGCGCTTCCGATACTGCTTTCCACGCCCGCACCGTGGCGCTGGTGGTGAACCCCGTGCGCCCCAACCGCGTGCCGCTGGCTCGCGGCCTGAGTTTGCGTGATGCCCTGTTTCTGCTCGAAAACCGGGGCCTGCATGTAAAGGCCGTGGGTTCGGGCCGGGTGCGCGAGCAGTCGCTGGCTCCGGGCACGCCCATCAAGCGCGGCGACCTGATTACGCTGACACTGGAAGAATCCGGCCCGCGCATTGCCGCGCCTGTGGCCCTGCCCGAACCAGAGCACACCGACCTCGCCGAGAACAAGCTGCTGGTGCCCGTGGACATGGAGCCCGCCAAAGCCCGCAAGTCGTTTGCCGACGGCGAGAAGGCCCACGTGCAGCCCACCGTAGCCGAACGTTCGGCCGGCGTGAAGCCGAACGCCAAACCCAGCAAGCC
The DNA here is from genome assembly GCF_016056375.1 of Hymenobacter negativus. Lineage (GTDB taxonomy): Bacteria > Bacteroidota > Bacteroidia > Cytophagales > Hymenobacteraceae > Hymenobacter > Hymenobacter negativus_A. Next base: position 83,729 of record NZ_JAEDAE010000009.1, on the reverse strand, counting down.
TTCGGCTAAGCCGGCTGCCACTGCCAAGCCTACAGCAACTGCTGCGGCTAAAGCGGCCGACAAATCGAAAGAAGCCGATAAGCAAAAAGAACCCCGGCAACCCGCCCCCAGCAAAAACGCCAAGAAGCCCGCGCCGGCTAAACCGGCTGTGCGCCGCGCTTAAATCAGTTAAAAGTCAAGAGTTAAAAGTTAGATAAGCCATGTGCCTCAACTCTTAACCCATAACTTTTAACTCATAACTCACCTAATGATTTCCCTGCCGCTCTTCTCCCTGCTCACCGACGTGAACGTGCTCGCCCAGCACGGCCCCACCGACGTACCCATCACCGGCCTCACCCTCGACTCGCGCGAAGCCGGGCCGGGCATGGCCTTCTGCGCCCTGCGCGGCACCGCCACCGATGGCCACAAGTTCATTGAAGGAGCCGTAGAGGAAGGGCTGGCCGCCGTTATCTGCGAGGAACTGCCGGCCGTGCTGAACCCCGCCACGGCCTACGTGCTGGTGGCCGACTCGGCCGAAGCACTGGGCCACGTGGCAGCGGCCTTCTACGGCCACCCCTCGCGCCAGCTCACGCTAGTGGGTGTGACCGGTACCAACGGCAAAACCACCTGCGCTACCCTGCTACACAAGCTGTTGCGCGAGCTGGGCTACCACACTGGCCTGCTGAGCACGGTGCAGAACCAGATTGACGAGGAAGTTATTCCCAGCACTCACACCACGCCCGATGCTATCCGGCTGAATGCGCTGCTGGCCCGCATGGTAGGCGCAGGATGCACCCACGCCTGCATGGAGGTGAGCAGCCACGCCGTGGCCCAGCACCGCATCACCGGCCTGCGTTTCGCCGGCGGCATCTTCACCAACCTCACCCACGACCACCTCGACTACCACGGTACGTTCGACAATTATTTGAAGGCCAAAAAAGCCTTCTTCGACCACCTGCCCAAAACCGCTTTCGCCCTCACCAATGCCGACGACAAACGTGGCCCGGTGATGTTGCAAAACACCGCCGCCCGCCGCGCCACCTACTCGTTGCGCGGGGCGGCCGACTTCCGGGCCAAGCTGGTGGCCAACGAAGTTCACGGCCTGCACCTTGAAATTGAAGGTCGCGAAATCCTGTTTCGCCTCATCGGCGTGTTCAACGCCTACAACCTGCTGGCCGTGTACGGCGCGGCCGTGCTGCTGGGGGAGGAGCCCACTGAGGTGCTCACCATTCTCTCTGGCCTGACCACGGCACCCGGCCGCTTCGAGCCGGTAGTGTCAGGCACGCAGGCAATTACGGGCATCATCGACTACGCCCACACGCCCGACGCGCTCGAAAACGTGCTGCAAACCCTGCACGAAATTCGCCAGCCCAGCCAGCACATCATCACGGTAGTGGGCTGCGGCGGCAACCGCGACGCGGCCAAGCGCCCCATCATGGCCAACCTGGCGGCCCGGCTTTCCAACAAAGTCATTCTCACATCCGACAACCCCCGCTTCGAGGACCCGGCCGAAATCCTGGCCCAGATGCAGGCCGGCGTCACCGCGCCTGATTCGACCAAAGTGCAGACCGTGGCCGACCGCCGGGCGGCCATCGAAGCCGCCGTGCGCTTGGCTGGCCCGCACGACATTGTGCTGGTGGCCGGCAAGGGCCACGAGAATTATCAGGAAATTCGCGGCGTGAAGTCGCACTTCGATGATAAGGAAGTACTTGCCGAAACTTTTGCCGCGCTGGGCAAATAAGCCCCACCGCTAACCGATTACCGAATGCTTTATTACCTCTTCCGTTACCTGCACGAACATTTCCATTTGGCGGGCACCGGCGTGTTTCAATACACCACGTTTCGCGCCGGCTTGGCGGTGGTTATTTCCCTGCTCATTGCCCAAACGTTCGGGCACCGCCTCATCCGTCTGCTGCAGCGCAAGCAGGTGGGCGAAAGTATCCGTGACCTCGGCCTGCAGGGCCAGAACGAGAAAAAAGGCACTCCCACCATGGGCGGCCTCATCATTATCCTGGCCATTCTGGTGCCGGTGATTTTGCTGGCCCGCCTGCGCAACATCTACATCATTCTCATGATTTTGAGCACGGTGTGGCTGGGCCTGATTGGTTTCCTGGACGACTATATCAAAGTCTTCCGCAAGAACAAGGAAGGCCTGAGCGGCCGCTTCAAAGTGCTGGGCCAGGTGGGCCTGGGCATCACGGTGGGCTGGGTACTGTTCTACAGCAACGAAATCACGGTGCGCGAGTACCTACTGCCCAACGGTACGTTCTCGGCCGTCGATGCCAGCAAAGTGTTCAAAGACGTGCACCTGATGATTACCACCGTGCCGTTTATGAAGAACAACGAGCTGAACTACGGCGACTTGTTTGCCACGGCCGGCACGTTCTTCAATGGCCTCTACGGCTTCCTCTACATCCCCATCGTCATCTTCCTGATTACGGCCGTGAGCAACGGCGCCAACATCACCGACGGCCTCGACGGCCTGGCGGCCGGCACTTCGGCTATCATCGGGGTCACGCTGGCCATCTTCGCCTTTGTGAGTGGCAACGCCTTATTGGCTGATTATCTGGATGTCATGTTCATTCCTGATTCGGGTGAGCTGGTCATCTTCTGTACCGCGTTTGTGGGAGCCTGCATCGGCTTTCTGTGGTATAACAGCTATCCGGCGCAGGTTTTCATGGGCGACACGGGCTCGCTGGCGCTGGGCGGCATCATCGCGGTGCTGGCCCTCATTGTGCGCAAAGAGCTGCTGATTCCGGTGCTCTGCGGTGTGTTTCTGATTGAAAACCTGTCGGTTATTGTGCAGGTGAGCTACTTCAAATACACCCGCAAGAAATACGGCGAGGGCCGCCGCCTGCTGCGCATGTCGCCGCTGCACCACCACTACCAGAAGCTGGGCTACCACGAATCCAAAATCGTGTCGCGTTTCTGGATTGTGGGTATTATGCTGGCTGTCATTACCTTGGTTACCCTGAAACTGCGGTAGAAGGCACTTGGGAACCTAGGGTCTCGGGTACTTGGATTCGATTCCGATACTTCAGCCGCCTGGGATTCCGCTCTGAAATAATTCCGCCTGTCCAGATTCCAAAAAACCAAGACCCTAAGTCCCCAAGACCCCAAGTCCCCAATATGCATATTGTAATCCTCGGAGCGGCCGAAAGCGGCGTGGGCGCGGCCCTGTTGGCCCAGGCCAAAGGCCATACGGTTTTCGTGTCCGACCGCGGCCCCATTCAGCCCGACTACAAGCAGCAGCTCACTGCCGCCGGCATTGCCTTTGAGGAAAGCCAGCACTCGCTGGATAAAATTCTGGCGGCCGACGAGGTGGTGAAAAGCCCCGGCATCCCCGAAAAAGCGCAGGTTATCCAGGCTTTGCGCGAGAAGGGCACCCCAATTATTTCCGAAATTGAGTTTGCCGGCCGCTACACCCGCGCCAAGTGCATCTGCATCACGGGTACCAACGGCAAAACCACCACCACGCTGCTCACCTACCACCTGCTAAAATCGGCGGGCCTGAACGTGGGCCTGGCCGGCAATGTAGGCTACTCGCTGGCCGAGCAAGTAATCGAAGACAAATTCGAATACTACGTGGTGGAGCTGAGCAGCTTCCAACTCGATGACACCCACGAATTTCAGCCCTGGATTGCCATTCTGCTCAACATTACCCCCGACCACCTCGACCGCTACGGCTACTCGCTCGAACAATACGCCCAGGCCAAGCTGCGTATCACCCGCAACCTGGATAGTAACGGCGCTTTCATCTACAATGCCGATGATGAGGTGACGGGCCAGTATTTCCAGTCGGCCTTTCTCGAAACGCGCCAACTGCCCTTCAGCCTGCACCACCGCCACGACATCCACCTCGCCGGCTACTATGTGTCAGAAGATATGCTCTGCACCAACCTCACGCCCGGTATTGACGAGGACGCCGGGGTGGAGGTGAATACCGCAGGTTCGCCGCTCATTGGCCAGCACAACCGCCAGAATACCCTGGCCGCCGTGCTCGCCGCCCGCGTGGCCGGCCTCGAACCCGAGCAGATTGAAGCCGCCCTGGCCACTTTTCACAATGCCGACCACCGCCTGCAGCTGGTGGGTGAAATCAAGGGCGTCCGCTTCATCAACGACAGTAAGGCCACCAACGTGGAGGCCGCCTGGTACGCTCTCGATGGCATCCACCAGCCCATCATTTGGATTGCCGGCGGCACCGACAAAGGCAACGACTACCGCAGCCTGCTCAACCTGGCTGAGCACCGCGTGAAGGCCCTCATTTGCCTCGGCGTGGATAACGCCAAGCTGCGCACCGCGTTTGACCCCATTGTTTCGCACGTGGAGGAAACCCAGAGCATGGCCGATGCCGTGGCCCGCGCCGCTGCCCTCGCTGTTCCCGGCGATGTGGTGCTACTCTCGCCCTGCTGCGCCAGCTTCGACTTGTTCAAAAACTACGAGGACCGCGGCCAGCAATTCATTCAATGCGTGAAGCAGCGAATGGGTGAATGAGTGAATGGCGGTTTCACGCCTACCTATTCGCCCAATCCCAACATTCACTCATTCACCCTCTCACTCATTCACTCATTGTCATGAAAGACTGGCTGCAACGCAACCTCAAAGGCGACCCCATTCTGTGGGCCATCGTGCTGCTGTTCTCCTTCATCAGCATTGCCGTGGTGTATTCGGCCACCGGCACGCTGGCTTATAAGAAGATGAACGGCAACACCGAAGCCTTCCTCTTCAAGCACACCAGCCTGATTATGCTGGGGCTGCTGTGCATGTGGCTGGCCCACCGCGCCGACTACCGCCACTATTCGCGCTGGTCGCTCTATGCGCTGCTGCTGAGTGTGCCGCTGCTGCTGTTCACGTTTTTCATGGGCGGCGAAACCAACGGGGCCTCGCGCTGGATGACCATTCCGGTGATTAACCAGACCTTTCAGCCGTCTGACCTGGCCAAGCTGGCGCTGATTTCGCACTTGGCCAGCATGCTCAGCCGCCGCCAGCAGCACCTCGACGACTTCAAGTCAACGCTGCTGCCGGTGATGCTGTGGGTGGGCACCATTTGCAGCCTCATCATCCTGAGTAATGCCTCGACCGCGCTGCTGCTGTTTGCCACCTGCATGCTGCTCATGTTCATCGGCAGGGTGCCGCTCAAGCACATGGCCGTGATGGTAGGCATTTTCGTGGTGCTGGGCGGTGCGGGCCTCGCGGCCGGCCAGCGCCTGGGCACGGTAATGTCGCGCGTCACCAACTTCACCGACAAGACCAAGAAAACGCCTTTCCAGCTCGAGCACAGCTACATCGCCATTGCCACGGGCGGCATTGTGGGCAAGGGCCCCGGCAAAAGCACCGAGCGCAACATCCTGCCCCACCCTTATTCCGACTTTATCTACGCCGTTATCATCGAAGAATATGGTCTGCTGGGCGGTTTTGCTATCTTGTTCCTTTACCTCGCCTTCCTTTACCGAGGGCTGAAAACGGTGATGAACAGCTACGGCGCGTTTGGTGGGCTGCTCTCGGCGGGGCTGAGTTTCAGCCTTGTGCTCCAGGCATTGGTGAACATGGGCGTAGCCGTGGGCCTTGGCCCCATCACGGGCCTGCCGCTGCCGCTGCTGAGCATGGGCGGTACCTCGCTTATTTTCACCGGCATCAGCATCGGCATCATCTTGGCCGTAAGCCGCGGCGAGCGTGAAATCCGCCCCATGACAGGTGAGCCGGAAGACACGGCCCGGATTCCCAGCCAGCGCGCCCAGTATGCGTAATGGTCACCGTCGGGTTGCGGCCACGCTCAGCCCGACGCTTTCCCCGACGTTTCGTTACCCATGAACAATTCTCCCCTTCGTTTTATCATCTCCGGCGGCGGCACGGGCGGGCACATTTTCCCGGCCGTAGCCATTGCCAACGAGCTGCGCCGCCGCCTGCCCGATGCCGAAATCCTCTTCGTGGGGGCCAACGGCCGTATGGAAATGACCCGCGTGCCCGACGCCGGCTACAAAATCGTGGGCCTCGACATCACGGGCCTGCAACGCCGCCTCACGCCCCAGAACCTGCTGTTTCCGGTGCGCGTATTCCGCTCGGTGCGCAAGGCCGGCAAGCTGATTGAAGAGTTCCGGCCCGATGCCGTGGTCGGGGTAGGAGGGTACGCTTCGGCTCCGGTGCTGCTGGCGGCCACATCGCGGGCCATTCCTTCGCTCATTCAGGAGCAGAATTCCTACGCCGGCTTGGTGAATAAGCTGCTGGCCAAGCGAGTGAATAAAATTTGCGTGGCTTATGATGGCATGGAGAAGTTCTTTCCGGCCGATAAGCTCGTGCTCACCGGCAACCCCGTCCGCGCCGAAATTTCTCACGGCGACCGCGCTGAAGCTCTGAAGTTCTTCGGCCTCGACCCCAATAAGAAAACCCTACTCATCATTGGGGGCAGCCTCGGCGCCCGCACCCTCAACCAAGCTACCGCCGTCGCCCTGCCGCGCCTGCGCGAAGCCGGCATCCAGCTCCTCTGGCAAACCGGCAAACTCTACTTTCCCGAAGCCCGGCAGCAGGCCGACCAGGCCGCCGGCCTCCACGCCCTGGAGTTCATCCAGCGCATGGACCTGGCCTACGCCGCCGCCGATGTTGTCATCAGCCGTGCCGGCGCGCTGTCCGTGTCCGAGCTCTGCCTCACCGGCAAGGCCAGCATCCTGGTTCCCTCGCCCAACGTGGCCGAAGACCACCAAACCAAAAACGCCCTGGCCCTTGTCAGCAAAGGTGCCGCCGTGCTCATCACCGACGAGCACGCCCCTGAGCGCCTGTATGACGAAGCCCTCCGCCTCCTAAGCGACTCCGAGCGGCAACAGCAGCTCAGCACCCGCGTCCGCGAACTGGCCCGGCCCGATGCAACCGTAACAATTGTGGACGAACTGTTGAAGCTGATTAAGAAATAGAACGTCACGCTTCGCTACGCTCTACATGACGTTCAGACAATACAAAAACAACCCCTTGAATCAGTTTCCTTACGTTTTCTTCCTCGGCATTGGCGGCATTGGCATGTCGGCCCTGGCCCGCTGGTTCCGCGCCAACGGCCACCAGGTGAGCGGCTATGACAAAACCGAAACGCCCCTTACCCGCGCCCTCGCCGCCGAAGGCATTGCCATTCACTACGCCGATGCCGTGGCGAACATCCCGGCCGAAGTCCGCGAACATCGCGCACAGACACTGGTGGTCCTCACGCCCGCCATCCCGGCCGACAGCGTGGAGTGGACCTGGCTAAAGGCTGAGGGCTATGACATTCGTAAGCGCAGCCAGGTGCTGGGCGTGCTCACAGAAGGGCGTTACACCATTGCGGTAGCCGGCACCCACGGCAAAACCACTACCAGCAGCATGGTGGCCCACCTGCTGCACCACGCCGGCCTCGACGCTGGCGCCTTCCTCGGCGGTATTTCGGTGAACCTGGGGAGCAACCTACTGCTGCCCGCCACGCCCGAAGCGCCCATCGTGGTGGAGGCCGACGAGTACGACCGTAGCTTCCTCACGCTGTTCCCCGACGTGGCCATCGTGACCAGCACCGATGCCGACCACCTCGACATCTACGGCGACCAGTCGGCCCTGATTGAGTCGTTCCGCCGCTTCGTGGCCCAGATTAAGCCCGGCGGCATCCTGCTCCTCAACCACACTGCCGATGCCAGCGTGGCCGCCGCCGTGCCGCCCGGCACCCGCGTCATCCGCTATGGCCTCACGCCGGAGCAAGGCCCCGACCTGTACGCCGCCAACATCACCGCCGAAGGCCACCGTTTCCACTTCGACCTGCACCGTCCCGAAAGCGCCGTGCCCGGCCTGGAGCTGGCAGTACCCGGCTACCACAACGTCGAAAACATGCTGGCCGCCGCCGCCGTGGCCCAGCTGCAGGGTGTAGGGGAGGAGGCTCTGCGCGCCGCTGTGGCCGCCTACCGGGGCGTAAAACGCCGCTTCGAATTCGTGGTTACCACCCCCGAAAACGTTTATTTAGACGATTACGCCCATCATCCACGCGAAATCGAGGCCTTCCTGCGTTCGGTGCGAGCACTCTACCCCACCAAACGGTTGCGCGTCATTTTTCAACCTCATTTATTCACCCGCACCCGCGACTTTGCCGCTGGTTTTTCCAAGAGCTTAAGTATTGCAGATGAGGTGTTTTTGTTGGATATTTACCCGGCCCGCGAGAAGCCGCTACCCGGCGTAACCGCCGAAATGCTCCTGGCCGAAATTACCGCTCCCACCAAGGCCTTCGTGACCAAAGAACAAGCCCTCGCCGCCGCCCAAACCGACCCGTCGTTCGATGTGCTGGCCACGGTAGGCGCGGGGGATATCGACACACTAGTGCCGCAGCTTAAATTGATACTAACAGAACGGTGGAAATAGAACCTTAAATCGCCTGTCATCCTGAGCGGAGCGAAGGACCTTCCCACCGTTGAACAGCTTGTTATGGCGTGAGAAGGCCCTTCGCTCCGCTCAGGATGACAGAAAATTCCAACTCATACCCGCCTACCCTCGCACCCTCATACCCTGAATTTGGAACGCACCGTTAGAAACTTACTCGTGGCCGCTGCCTGCCTGCTGGTGCTGGGCGCGCTGGGCGCTTTCGCCGCCGTGCGCCAGGCCAACCGCTCGGTTGATGCCGTGAAGGTGAACATTGCCAACGAGTTCGATAACTATTTTATTTCTGAGCGCGGAGTCACGGCCCTGCTCACCAAGGGCGGTAAAGAGCCCGTTATCGGTACCCAGCCCGAAGGCCCGCGCCTGCGCGAACTGGAAGCTCGATTGAAAGCGCACGCCTTCGTGCGCGATGCCCAGGTGTACCGTGACCTCGCCGGCAACCTGCACGCCGATGTGCGGCAGAACCGCCCCATCGCCCGCCTCACGCACCCCGACACCCGCCTCGATACCTACGTCGATGCCGAAGGGCGCGCCTTGCCGCTTTCGCCCCTGTTTACGGCCCGCGTGGCCACTGTGGCGCGACCCGGCGGAGGTAGTCTGCCAACTGGATTTTTCCAGGATAGCACCGGGCGGCGCTACCTGGAGTTTTTGCGTTACGTAGACGAGCACGAATTCTGGAAAGCGCAGGTTTCGGAGGTGTTTATTGAGCCCGGCGGCAAGCTGTCGTTCACGCAGCAAGTGGGCGACCAACGTATTGAATTCGGGCTCCCCGAAAATATTTCTGAAAAATTCGCGAAGCTTATGGTATTTTACCGTCAAATTCCGTCAGTTTTGGGGTGGGACACCTACCACCGCGTAAACGTCGAATACCAAAATCAGATTATTTGCGAATAGCAATTTGCTGAAAAATAGACCGTTAGGTCTTTGATTTTCATTCCCAACCCACCGCTTTTTCACTGCTCGCCAGCACCGCATCCTATGCAACAAGACAAAATCGTCGTCGGGCTCGACATTGGTACCACAAAAATCGTTGCCCTGGTGGGCCGCAAAAACGAGTTCGGTAAACTCGAAATTCTGGGCATGGGCAAAGCCGTGTCCGAAGGGGTTTCGCGCGGCATCGTGCTCAATATTGACAAGACCGTAGACGCCATCAAACGGGCCATTCGGCAGGCCGAAGAACAATCCGGAATTAGCATTGGAGTGGTAAACGTCGGCATCGCCGGCCAGCACATCAAGAGCCTCCAGCACAACGGCAGCATCACCCGAAACTCGCACGACACCATCGGCCCGGACGACGTGGCGCGCCTCACGCAGGACATGTACCGGCTGGTGACCCAGCCCGGCTCGCAAATCATCCACGTGATGCCGCAGGACTACAAAGTGGACTACGAGGAAGGTATTTCCGACCCCGTGGGCTACGAAGGCGTGCGCCTGGAAGGCAACTTCCACATCATCACGGCCCAGAGCACGGCCATCAACAACATCAACAAGTGCGTGACCAAGGCCGGCCTCGAAATCGCCGACCTGATTCTCGAACCCCTCGCCAGCTCCATGTCCATCCTCTCGGAGGAGGAGAAAGAGGCTGGCGTGGCCCTGATTGACATTGGCGGCGGCACCACCGATTTGGCGGTGTTCAAAGATGGCATCATCCGCCACGCGGCGGTACTGCCCTTCGGCGGCAACATCATCACGCAGGACATCAAAACCGGCTGCAACGTGGCCCCCGGCCAAGCCGAGCAGCTGAAAGTGAAGTTCGGCAAAGCCATTGCCCAGGAAGCCAGCGACTACGAAATCGTGAGCATCCCCGGCCTGCCTAACCGCCCGCCCAAGGAGGTTTCGTTGAAAAATCTGGCTTATATCATTGAGGCCCGCATGTCGGAAATCATGGAGCTGGTTTATGCCGAAATCTACCGCATGGGCCTGCACGACAAGCTGTCGGCCGGCATCGTGCTCACCGGCGGCGGCTCGCAGCTCCAAAACCTGGAGCAGCTAACCGAGTACATCACCGGCCTCGATACCCGCATCGGCTACCCCAACCAGCACCTCGGCAAGAGCCGTATTGAGGCCGTAAAATCGCCGATGTACGCTACTACCGTAGGCCTCGTGCTGTCGGGCTACCATTCGCTCGACGAGCGTCAGATTTCGCGCCCCAGCTACGAAGAGGAGCAGGTAGTCGTGCCTTCTTACTATGCCGCCCCGGCAGCCGCTGCACCCGTAGCTCCGGCTGCGCCCGCGCCTGTGGAAACGCGTGCTGCTACGCCAGCGGCTCCGGCCCCCGCGCCGCAGCCCGCCAAGCCCAAAGAGCCCGGTGCCGCCAGTCGCTTCTTCAAGGACATCATCACCCGCACCAAAGGGCTGCTGATTGACGATTACGACGATAAATCCTACTAGTATTTAGTTATGAGTTATGAATTATGAGTTATGAATTGGCAAACCGAAAAGGTCGCTGATTCATAACTCATAGCTCATAATTCAAAACTCATAACTCAAAAATTATGAATTACAAATTCGATATTCCCGCCCAGAGCAAGTCCATCATCAAGGTGATTGGGGTTGGCGGCGGTGGCTCCAATGCCGTGAAGCACATGCACAAGCAGGGCATCAAGGACGTGGAGTTTATCATCTGCAACACCGACCACCAGGCGCTGCAAAGCTCCACGGTGCCCAACAAGCTGCAAATTGGCGTCGACCTCACCGAAGGCCTCGGCGCGGGTGCCAAGCCCGAGCGTGGCCGCCAGGCCGCCATTGAGAGCAAGGAGCAAATCCGCGACCTGCTGAACCAAGGCACCAAGATGCTTTTCATCACGGCCGGGATGGGCGGTGGCACCGGTACTGGCGCTGCCCCTGTAATTGCGCAGGTGGCGCAGGAGTTGGGCATCCTCACGGTAGGCATCGTGACGGCCCCGTTCATGTTCGAAGGCAAGAAGAAGCGCCAGCAGGCCGAAGAAGGCATCAAGGCGCTGAGCGAGCATTGCGACACGGTGCTGGTGATTCTCAACGACAAGCTGCCGCAGATTTACGGCAACCTGACGATGGGTGCCGCCTTCGCCAAAGCCGATACCGTGCTGACCACGGCTGCCAAGTCCATCGCCGAAATCATTACGGTAACGGCTGATGTGAACGTGGACTTTGAAGACGTGAAAACGGTGATGAAGGACAGCGGGGCAGCCGTGATGGGCAGCAGCGTGACCGAAGGCGAAAACCGCGCCCGCCGCGCTGCCGAGGAAGCCCTGAACTCGCCGCTGCTCAATAACACCGACATTCACGGGGCGCAGCGCATCCTGCTTTCCATCATGTCGGGCGTAGAGCACGAGCTGGAAATGGACGAGCTGACGGAAATCACGGAGTACATCCAGGAGAAAGCCGGGCAGGACGCCGAAATGATTTTCGGCCACGGCATCGATGACAGCTTGGGTCAGAGCATTCGGGTGACGGTAATTGCCACAGGTTTTGCCCGCGAGGCACATTCCATTACCACGCCGGCAATGGGAGGCGCCGCCTCGCAGGAGCCGATTGTAGCTCCGGCTCCGGTGGCAGAAGCTCCGCGTCCGGAGGCTGCGCCGAGTGCGCCGGCTACTTCGGCCCCGTTCGTGCCTAGCTTCGGCGCGCCGGAGCCGGCTCGCGTGATGCATGACCTAAACGGACCTTCGGCGCACAACGCGCCGCCGCTGGCTGGTATTCCGGCCAGCGCCCCGACCGAGCCCGTGCTCACGTCGAGCGCCGCCGCTGTCCCCGCCATCGGTCCAGAGGCACACCGCCCGCGTCCTGCCATGGATGCCCAGGCGCTGGAGCGCCGCCGTCGCCTGCAGGAGCTCAGCAACGGCCTGCCGCCCGAGGCAGTGAGCCAGTACGACACGCCCGCCTACCTGCGCCGCCAGGTGAAACTCGAAAACGTGGAGCCTAGCTCGGCCCAGAATATTTCCCGTTTCAACTTATCGGATGATAATGAGCTGCTGGGCGATAACCGGTTTCTGCACGACAACGTGGATTAGTTAATTAGACCCGACTAATTAAAAAGGCCGCCGCTGAAATTTCAGCGGCGGCCTTTTTATAAGGTAATTATTGAAATTTAAGCGTTGGGCGTCGCGTAAAAATCGAAGTGTTTGTATTTCAACATATCTTCTTTGCGCTTGATAGGAATAATCTCTGTGGTAGCGACAAAATCGGTGAAATAGAACAGTGAATAGCCCAGGGATTCCAGCAGATTAAATTGCTCGAATTTCTCTTCATCGGAATTTTTGCCGAAGCATTCGGAAATGATTACCGGCTTGTATTTGGTGATGAGGCTGGAAATGGAACGGATAATTTCCTTGTCGTAGCCTTCAGTGTCGATTTTGATTAGCGTGAGTTTGCTGAGGAAATCGGGGTATTCTTTTTCCAGAAATGACTCCAGATTAACTCCCTTTATTTTCGTGCTGAGCGCATATTTACCGTGTTTGTTGTTCGGCGTTTTGGAGATGCCGCCATTGTTGAAGGAGGCTTCGGAAGAGTTGTAGTAGAACTCGTCGTCCTGCTCGGAGATGGCGAGGTTGTGGGCCCCGATGCGCGCCAGCTCGGGGTTGAGCGTGGCGTTGCGCTGCAGGATTTCGAAGACGTAGGGGTTGGGGTCGAAGCCGAGGGTGAGGCCAGTGGGGCCGGTGGCCAGGGCCATTTGCACGGTGGTGTGGCCAATGTTGGCCCCAATGTCGATGGCGAAGTCGCCGGGGTGGAGGAATTTCTTGAAAAAGTCAACCGTCTCCTTCGTGAATACCTTCTTTTCAACCAGCGGATTTTCCCAGTTAGCAAATTGCACTTGCCCGTTGCCGATGCCGGGAATGGCAAACGTATCGAGCACCATGGGGTGCTTTTGGGTGATGCGGCGGGCCATTTTCCGCTTGAAGGAATTGATGAGGTAGTTGAGCATAAGGGTTGGGGCTGGTTTTGAGCAGGACGAAGGATTGGCAGACCAAATGTAGGAGGTTTTGCCGGGTGGTTTGGGTTGCAGCCCGAGCTTGCGCCTAACGCAATGCCAATGCAGGATTACGAAAAAGGGGCGCTTTTGGCGGTTTTAGGAATAAGCCAGCCGTTCTTTCCAACGGTTGAGCGGGGCTTCGAGCCAGCGCCACGAGCCAGCGGCCATCAGAAGCAACAGGGGCAGCAGCACTACTACCAGCATAGTTGGGCTCAGCCAGAAAGCCCGTGAGCTCGCGCCGTGCTCGCCCGCGAGCGGAAACAGCCGGAACACGGCCCGCTGGTAGAAAACAGGCAGCAGCAAGTGGTAGAGGTAGCAACCATAGCTGCGCTGGCCCACCCAGCGTAGGGCGGTGAGCAGGCGGTTTTCGGCGGCGGGGCGGGTGGCCTGGTGCAGGGCCCAGTTGAGGGTAAGGGCGGCGGGCAGGCAGCCGGCGCTGGCGTAGATGAGCTGCCAGATGTAGTGCGAACCGGTGAGGTAGAGCGCGGCCCAGAGGGCGGCCCAGGCCAGCCAGGCCAGCGCAACCCACTGGAAACGGGCCAGCCGCCGCACCATTGGCAGCTGCTCGGCGTGGCGCAGGATGGCCCCGGCGGCGAACAAATCGAGGCAGCCGGGGAGCAGGGCGAAGGCCAGGTTGGGCCGTACCCAGGTGCTCCAGGCAATGCGGAAAATGAGGCCGGCGGCTGCCACCAGCGTCAGCCAGCGCACCCGTCTGGGTACCACGGCCAGTAGCACCGGCCATAGCAGGTAGAACTGCTCGTCGACGGCCATGGTCCAGTAGTGGCCCACGCCTTCGCCCCAGTGCTGCAAGCGGTAGAACAAGAGGTTAGACACCGGCACCAGAAACCAACCGGGGTACTGGTGCAGCGTGACGAGTGGCAGCGCAAAGCCCAGCGCCAGCGACAGGTAGTAGGGCGGCAGCGTGCGCACCAGCCGCCGCAGGTAAAACACACCCAGCCGCCGCCCCCAGCGCCCAGGCGCGCCCACGTACACTTCCTGTTTCCAGACAATGCCCGAGATGAAATAGCCGCTGAGCACGAAAAACGTCATGCTGCCCATGAGGCTCATGGGGAAGGAAGGCAGCGTCCAGTGGCCGACGACGACCAGCAGAATGGCCACGGCACGCACGGCGTCCAGCCCGGGGCGGTAGGCGAGGGGGCGGGCGGTGGGCGGCATGGCGGGGAGGGAATCGGGGTGGTAAACGGAAGCCCTGTTATGCTGAACGCAGTGAAGCATCTGAGCAATGCCGGTTAATTTACCGTTTGCTCAGATGCTTCACTGCGTTCAGCATGACAATTTAATACAGCCTTAGCCCACGGTGTGGTACACGGCCTGCACGTCCTCGTCGTCTTCGAACTTCTCGATGATGGTCATGATTTCGTCGAGCTGCTCGTCGTTGAGGGTAACGGTGGTGTTGGGCACGCGCTGCAGGTTCACGCTCACCACGTGGCGGCCCTGGGCTTCGAGGGCCTTCTGCATCTGGCCAAAATCGGTGAAGGCGGTTTCGACCACGATGAACTTGTGCTCGGCGCCGTGCTCGTCTTCTTCGGTGGTTTCGTACACGTCTTCGGCACCGAAATCAATGAGTTCCAGCTCCAGCTCGTCGCGGTCGAGGCCCTCGGCGGCCAGCTTGAACACGCCCTTTCGGGTGAAGGTGTAGTCGCTGCTGCCGGCGGTGCCCAGCGTGCCCTCGTTGCGGTTGAAGATGAGGCGCACGTTGCTCACGGTGCGGGTGGGGTTGTCGGTGGCGGTTTCGATGACGACGGCCACGCCGTGGGGCAGGTAGCCTTCGTACACCACTTCGGAATAGTCTTTTTCTTCCTTGCTGCTGGCGCGCTTCACGGCGGCTTCCACGCGGTCTTTGGGCATGTTCACGCCCTTGGCGTTTTGCATGGCGGCGCGCAGGCGGGCGTTGGTGTCGGGGTTGGGGCCGTTTTCTTTCACGGCCATCACGATTTCCTTGCCGATGCGGGTGAAGTCTTTCGACATTTTATCCCACCGCTTCATTTTGCGGCCTTTGCGAAATTCGAATGCGCGTCCCATTTGCTGTGACTGAGTAACTGAGTGAATGAGGGTTGGAGGCGCGAAGCCGGGGCTGCGCGGGCTTCACCGAAGTGGGTTTCGGTGAAACAGGCCGCAAGTTAGCCAGAAGGCGCGGGGGGAGCCAAATGCCGGGCGCGGCGGGGGCTAGCGGCGGCGCTTTTTTTCGATTTTGGCGGCAGGCGCGGGCTCAGTGGCCACCAGCTCGTACACGCCCCGGTTGCCGGCCGGGTAGCCGAGGATGGTGATGGTGAGGTGCCGGGTGGCGGGGTTGAAGCGGAAGGTGCCGCGCTGCACATCGGCCCCTTTCTGGTCGTGGAAGGCGAAGCGGACGCTGTCGCCGGCCAGAGTGAACGTGCCATCCTGTTTGAACAGCATCGGGACGTTGTTGTTGCCGGGAATGGTGAAGCGTTTTTCGTAGGTGCCGGCCGGGCGCAGGGTGAGCGTGCCGCCCACGCCGCTCACCCGGGTGGGCGGGTCGAGGCTGGTGGTGTCGTACACGGTATAGGCCGTGTAGCGGTAGGTGGTGTAAAAAGTAGGCAGGGGAACTCCAGCGGATTGGGCCGGCGCCTGGGCACTTGCCGGCCAAGCCAGAAGCAGACCAGGGGCAACAAGCAAAGGCAGCGAAAAACGAGAAAACATGGAAGCGAAGGAATGAGCAGCGTCCGAAATGGTTTTTCGAAGGTAGGTCCGGATAGGGTTTGGGCCGGTTGGAAGCAGGCACCGTTCAGGCAAAGACTGCGCCCGGAAAAGCATATTTGCAATTGCCGGATTTCTATTTAACTATGCGGGATGGAAAGCCTTGGTAATGAATTGAAGCACGCGGTTGGGCGAATCATAAGATTTTGTTTTATGTACCGGCGCGTGGGCGGAGCCGTCGTGTTGCTGGCATTGCTGGCCGCCGGCCTGCCCCCGGCCGATACCGCGCAGGTGCGCGCCCTGCGCCACCAGGCCCAGCTGTTGCTACGCGAAGGGCATTTTGACCAGGCCCAGCCCTTGCTGCTGCAATCAAAAGAACTGGCCCACCGTCTGAATTTCCGCGAAGGCGAAGCCCTGGCCCTGCGTATGCTGGGCAAAGCCGAACTGGTGCACGGCAATCTGGTCCGGGCCCGCACCTACCTCACCGAAGGCGTGGCCCTGGCGCGCCGCACCCCCGGCCAACCCGACTTGCCCAATCTGCTGCTGGCCCTGGGCCAGGCCGCCAACGAGCAGGACGACTACCCCGGGGCCCTGCGCGCCTGCGAAGAAGCCCTGCGCCTCTACCACGCCCGGGGCGACGTGCGTAGCGAGGCTCAGACGCGCAACGGCCTGGGCATCATCTATAGCAGCCGCAGCGACTTCCCCCGCGCGCTGGCGGCACTGCTGCCCGCGCTGCGCCAGGCCCGGGTGCTGCGCGATACCCTGCTGCAGGTCAATTGCTTGAACAATATTGCCAACGTGTACCTGCGGCGGTTTGAGTACCAGCGCGGGGTGGATTATCTGGAACAGGCCCTGCCGCTGGTGCGGCAGTCGGCCAACCCGGGCGCGCTGGCCGACTGCCTCACCAACCTGGCCAGCGGCTACATGGCTCTGCATTCGCCGAAGGCCGAAGGCTTGTTCCGCGAAGCCATCCGGGTGTCGGAGGGCTTTGGCGAGAAGGCGCAGCTGGGGGTGGTCTTGAGCTCGTTCGGCGACTGGCTCGACCAGCAGCACCGCCTGCCCGAAGCGCAGCAGGTGCGCGAACGCGCCCTGAAGCTGCTGCAAGCCGCTGGCGACCAAGATAATTCGGTGTACGTGCTGAACGAGCTGGCCGACATGGCCGACCGCCTCCACCAGCCTGCGCTGGCCGAGGCTCGGGCGCGTCAGGCGCTGGCCATTGCCCAACGCATTGGCAGTGCCAACGCAAAATACGAAGCCACCAAAACCCTGGCCCACGTCCTCAAGCAGCGCGGCGACTACCGCCAGGCCCTGGCCTACGCCGAGCAGGCCCAGGCCGCGCACGACACCCTGTTCAGCCAGGCTAAAGCCGAAGAAATCGGGCGCTTGCAGGGCGACTTCCAGCTTGGACAGGAGCGCGACCATGCCCAGATGCTGGCCCGCACTGCCGAAGCCCAGCAGCTGCGCCTGCGCCAGCAGCAGCGCGAGCTGTGGGGGTTGGGGCTGGGGCTGGTGGCGGCCGCCGTGGGCGGGCTGGTGCTGTGGCGGCTGAACCGCCTGCTGGGCCGCAAAAACCAGCAGATTGAACAGCAGCGCGCCGAGCTCACCGCCCTTAACGCGACCAAAGACCAGCTGTTTTCCATCATCGGCCACGACCTGCGGGGGCCGCTGCACTCGCTGCACGCCTTTGTGGGGCTGCTGAGCGGCCCGCCGCTGCCGCCCGAAAAGCTGGCCCAATACACCCAGCGCCTCACCCGCACCCTCGACCACACGCTGGCCCTGCTCGAAAACCTGCTGCACTGGGCCGCGCTGCAAATGCGCGCCACCGGCCCGCCCCAGCCCGAAAACATGGCGCTGGCCGCCGTGGTCGAAGAAAATTTTGACCTGCTGAGCCCCGCTGCGGAGGCCGGCCAGGTGGCCTTGCACCACGACCTGACCGGCGAGGAACACGTCTGGGCCGACCCGTCGGCCGTGCGTCTGATGCTGCGCAACCTGCTATCCAACGCCATTAAGTTTACGCCGCTAGGCGGTACCGTGCGGGTATCGGCCCGGCGCGAGGCCGGCACCTGGCAGCTGGCCGTAGCTGATACTGGCCTGGGCCTGCCCGTGCCCACGCCCCGCCAGCAAGTGCCGGCCGAAACGCCGGAGCGCCGCGCCGCCGGGGCCGGCCAGCCCCGCAGCTCTGGGCTGGGCTTGAAACTGAGCCGCGACGTGGCCCTGCGCAACGGCGCCCAGCTGTGGATGGCCAGCGCTGGTCCCGGCCAAGGCAGCACGTTCACGCTGGGGCTGCCGCTGGCAGAAGTACCAGCAGTGGCTGAAATAGCGGTTCGGAATTAGCGAAAATCCTGACCAGCAAGTAGCTACGAAGCCTTGCCGGGGTGGCGGCTGAGCAAGCGCTGCTGCACCACCTGCGCCAGCACGCTTTCGCGGAAGGTGTGGCCCAGCGGCACGTCTACCTTGCCCACGCGCACATCCTGGGCCGTGACGGCGGCAATGTGCTGAGCGTTGACCAGATAAGAGCGGTGCGTGCGCACAAACAGCGCGGCCGGCAACTGCTCTTCCATGTGCTTGAGACTGACCAAGGTGATGTGCACCGTGCCGTCGAGCAGATGTACTTTCACAAAGTCGCGCATGGCTTCCACGTAGGCCACGTCGGCGTAGCGCAGCTTCAGATACTGGAACTCGGTGCGGATGAAAAACGCGTCGGTATCGGCAAGGGGCGACGGCGTTGGCTCAGGCACCGCAGGGCTGGCGGCGCGGGCGCGCAGCAGGAGCAGTGCCTTATCAATGGCCCGCAGGAACCGGTCGAACCGCAGGGGCTTCACCAGGAAATCGACGGCGTCGAGGTCGTAGGTGGGCAGGGCGTATTGCGGGTGCGAGGTCATGAAAACGACCAGTGGCGGCTGGCGCAGGGCACGCACCAAGTCGAGGCCGTTGAGGCGGGGCAGCTCGATGTCGGTTATCAGCAGGTCGACGGGCGTGCGGGCCAGGTGCTCAAAAGCCGGCAGCGGGTCGTCGTAGCTGCCAGCTAGCGTCAGGGAAGGAATTTGCTCCACGAAGCCGACGGCTAGGTCGCGCACCAGCAGGTCGTCGTCCAGAACCAGGCAACTGAAGGGGGGAGAAGCAGACATGAGCAGAAGGAGAACGCCGCGGCGCCGGTTTATCGACCAAGGAGCAAGTACATCGACTTTCCATCAGCCTTGCTCGACTTCCTTGTCGGCGCAAGGTAACGCGCGGCTACTTTTCTTCCCAGAGTGCCGGCCTTACCTTGCTTCTGCTCACTATTTCTCCTCCTATCTGCTACATGAACAAACTGTTTTGCGTCCTGCTGCTGGCAACGATGTCGGAAGCGGCCCATTGCCAGACCATCGCACCCCCTAAAAAGCCTACCGGTGCCACGGCTTCGGCGGCCTCCCAACTAGGATGGGCTACCGGGCTGCCACCCAAGTTCTTCGGGACGTACACCTACACGGTGTATCTGGTGTACGACCCCGCCCACGGCCAGAAGCCCACCAACACGCGTGGGGTGGGGGGCACCCTCACGTTGGGAGCGGCGGGGAGCTACGAGAAAAAGCTGCAAATACCGGGGCCCTACGGCAGCTACCATTTCGACGAAACGGGGCGGTACACCATCAAGGGTCAGAACATCGAGTTCACCTATACCAATTCGAAAGGCAAGCCGGTAACCTATGGCGGCACCTTCAGCTACAGCGAGCCCGCCCTCTCGCTGAGCATGATACTGAACCAGGATGCCAACGGCGGCCGTGAAGTATTTGGCTTGGTAGTGAAAGGCTCAGAGTCCGTGAAGCGCACTTTTAACGACGATGGCACGGTGAAGCTGGGTAGCTAATTTCTCTGATGAATGATTGGTCTTTAAAAAAATGACTCACGGTATTTAGCAACCTTTATTTCCGGCAAGCTCATGAGAATCTTCGTCTTTTGGCGTAGCGCCGTGCGCTGCGGTGCCCTGTTTGGCGCGGTGCTTTCGATGGCGGCCGCGCCGCGCGACGCTGCCGCGGAGGATTGGCCTGCTGTGGCATGCACTACTCCGCCCGTTGCTTCGGCCGCGCCGCTGGCGGGCAAGGTGGTGGGCGGGAAGCCGGTGGGCCTGTTCTTCATGACACGCTACCTCATGGCGTTTCATTCGCTCGAAAAAGCCACTTACTACTTCACGCCGGCCGGGCAGGTGTATAATAATCCGGTCGACTTCACGCCGACGAGTCTGGCCGGCTTGCCCGCCAACGCCCGGGGTACCTATAGCCTGGCCGGCGGCCAGCTCGTGATGAAATGGGCCGATGGCAACACCTCAAAGGCCATTTTTGAGAATCCTTCGACCAATTCCTTTTCCTGGGATATGGGCATTTTCGTGGGCATGAGTCCGTTTGCCAACCCCCGGCAGCTGGTGGGCACTTTCGAGGGCGGCAACTCGGTGAGCAGCAGCAGCGGCGCAGCGGCGGCGGTGAGCAGCCTAAACTTCCGGGCTGACGGCAGCTACAGCGGCAGCAGCGCTTCCTCCTTCACCACCAACACCAGCGGCAGCAATGCCCACGTCGGCAGCTCAGGGGAGGCGGCAGGCCGTTGGGCCCTGGCCGGCTGGACACTCACCCTCACCGATGCCGCCGGCCGCACCACGCGCGGCGTGGCTTACCCCATCGAAACCAACGACAAAACCGGGCAGGTGACGCGGTTTTATTTCAATAACGTGGCCTACAAGCGGTTGTAAGCAAGCCGAACCTCAGATGCAGTATCAACCCAATTCGGCCCGACTCTCCCTGCGCAGCACTTGGCGGCTCGCCGTGCTAAGCTTAGGGCTATTGAGCATTAGCCTGATGAGTGCCGCCGCCCAGCCGGCCTATCAGGGGCCGCCCGGCGCCACGGTTTTTGCCAAAGCCCAGCAGCTGGAAGCCGCCGGCAACAAAGCCGCCGCCACCGCCGCCTACCAGCAGGCCTACGAAGCCTACATGAGCGTGGACGACTCCGATGGCATGACCAAAGCGCTGGCTCGCAAAAACGCCCTGAGTGGCGCGGCCCGTGGCCCGGCCGCGCGCCCGGCGGCCGTCGCCCCACGCCCGGCTGCACCTGCTCCGGCACCCGTTGCGGCCCGGCCGGCTCCCGCCGTTGCGCCCGCGTCTGTGGTGGCGCCCCTGCCCGGCCGGACCACGGGCGGCAAGCCGGTAGGGCTATTCTTCTTTATGAATGTGTTTAGTAATGAGCGAATTTACTATTTCACGCCGGCAGGTCAGGTGTATGTGGACCCCGCCAATTTTTCGCCCGCGGGCCTGGCCGCCGTCGACCCTCGCTGGCGTGGTACCTACGCCGTGAACGGCAACCAGATGACAGTGCGTTGGGCCGCCGGCCAGTCGGAAACCTACGAGTATAAGTCCGACCCAAGCGGTTTCAGTTGGAATGGCGGGTTTGTCTGCGTGGGGCCGTTCAGCAACGCTCGTCAGCTTCTGGGCACGTTTGAGGGCCGCAATGCCGCCGTGAGCGTTACCGCCAGCTCGCTGGCGGTGTACCGCACGCTCAATTTCAAGGCCGACGGCACCTTCACCCGCGACAACCTCACCGACGGGCACCTGGAAGCGAATACCGGCTCGGTCACCAACGTTTCGTCGGCTTCCAAACAAGCGGGCCGCTGGAGCCTGAACGGCTGGTTTCTGACTCTGACTGACGGGCAAGGCACCATTCGCAACTTGGCCTTCCCCACCAGCCTGGACGAAAAAACGGGCAAGGCCTATTACTTCCGTTTCAACGGAACTACTTACAAAACCACGGCCCAGTAGAAACTCAAAGCTCTTTATCAGCTGCTGCTAATTACAACCTTATGCTCATGCTCCATTTTCACCCCGCCCTTTTTCGCTTCGTCCTGCTAAGTTTATTGATTGCGGGCCGCGCTCAGGCGCATTTGGCCGTGGCGCCCGGTCCTGCGCCGGTGGCCGGCCATATGGTCGGCAACAAGCCCGTGGGCCTGTTTTTTGTCACGAAGTCGGTACTGGGCAATTTTATGACCATGAGCTATTACTTCGGCCCCGATGGCCTGGCCTATGAGAACCCCGTGGGCTTGAGCGCGGCCGAACTGGCCTCCACGCCCGCCAAATCGAAGGGCCGCTATTCGGTGACGGGCAAAACGCTGTCCATTGCCTGGAACGGCTATCCCAAGCCCGAAACAGCCGAAATGAACATGCTGGGCGGCGGCTTCAGCTGGAGCGGGGCGAGCATTTTCTCGGCCGTGGGGCCGTTCAAGAGCCCCAGCCAACTGGTGGGGAAATTTGAGGGCGGCACCTCCACGGTTGCTTCGGCGATGGGGCAGGCCACGGTTTCGAAAGCGCTCATTTTCAAGGCCGACGGCACGTGCCAGGGCAGTGGCGTAGCCACGGTCACGTCCGTCACGGACCGCAGCGTGGCCGAAACTGGCGGCACCTCGGCCAATACCGGCCACTGGCGGCTTGATGGCTGGTTTCTGACCCTCACCGATGCGCAGGGCCACACGGTGCGCAACGTGGCCTACCCGGTGGGCGACGGCAAAGGCAAGGTCACGCTGTTCAATTTCAACGGCATGGCCTACTCGCGGCAGTAGCCAGGAAATTCCATTCCGACTGCTTCGCCGGGCCGGTTCCGTACTTTTGGGGCATGCCTACTTTCCTTCGCGAACTTATCCACCCCGCCGCCGAACTGCCCGCAGCCGACGTGTGCCTCGTGGGCCTGCCCATTGATTTCGGCACCGTGCTGGAAGGCGGCCGGGCCGGTGCGGCCTGTGCGTCCGCCGCCATCCGCCGCGAGCTGCGCCGCTACCACAAAACCTACAACCTGGAGCACGGCATTAGCCTTGACAACCTGCGCATTGCCGATGCCGGCAACCTTGCCCTGCGCCACCCCGACCACGCCCAGAACCACGCCCACATCCGGGAGCGGCTGGGCCAGCTGCTGCGCCAGTACCCGCACGTGGTGGTGCTGGGCGGCTCGCACGACGGCACCTACTCCACCGTGCGCGGCCTCTGGGATGCCAATGACGGGCAGCCGGTGGGCGGTATCAATTTCGATGCCCACGCCGACGTGAAGGACAAGCCCGAAATCAGCAGCGGCACCCCGTTTGGCCGGCTGCTGCGCGAAGGGTTTTTGCCGGGCGAGCGGTTCACCGAAATTGGCCTGCACTCCAACCTCAATACCCGGGAAGATATCGAGTTTCTGCACCGGCAGCAGGCTCACATTGTGCCGCTGGCCCATGTGCAGGAGGGCGGTATGGAGCTGTACGTCGGCCACGCCCTGCAACGTGCCACCACGGCTGGCCCCGCCTTCGTGAGCTTCGACATTGATGGCTGCGCCGAAGCCTTCGCCCCGGCCGTTTCGGCCCCAAGTGCCGATGGCTTCACGCCCCGACAGGCGGTGGAAGCCGCGTTTCTGGCCGGCCAAAAAGAAGCGGTCCGGCTGTTCGAAATCGTGGAGCTAAATCCGCTCTACGACCGCGACAACCAGACCGCCCGCTTAGCCGCCACCATCATCACCGCCTATCTGACGGGCGTGGCGGGGCAGTTGAAATCATAACAGCGCTTAGCTGCCCACGCCGCCTCGGTAGAGCGGCGGGGGAGTGAATGACTTATAGCTACCAGATTTTTTGGCGGCTTTGTAGGCCTTTTTATAGGCTTTCGACTTCTTGTGTTTGCGGCGGCCGGTGAGCAGCCACGCCGCGCCGGCCGCCAACAGGCTCCCGCCGATGATGGCGGCTTTCAGCGGCAGCGTGTCTTTGGGTGCGGGCGGGAGGTGTTCCACGCCGCTGGCATCGGTGCGGGCGGGCTCGTTCACGTAGCGGCCGTGGGTCGGAATTGGGTAGTTATCGGCCAGTTGGTGCAGGCCAGCGGCTGCCTCCGGGCCGATGATAACCGGGCCGTGGCCGCAGCCAATGGCCTTGGGCTCCAGCGCAGCCAGGGTTTGCACCGATTTACGCGAGGCTTCCCAATCGTAGTTGAACGGCGTGCCGGCCCGGCTGATTTTGGGCGCAGCCAGCAAAATGGCCGGCACGGAGTCGTGGTGGCAAGTGGCGAAGGCATCGGCCCCAATCAGCACGCGGTCGGCTTCGCGAAAGAAGGCCAGCTGGCCGGGGGCGTGGCCCGGCACGTGCAGCCAGCGCCAGTTCATGAGGAAGGGCGTGCTGGGGTCGTCGGCGTCGAGGGCCTGCACGCGGTCGGTCAGGTTGGGCAGCTGGGTGGGGAAGAAACGGCTCATGAAGGCCAGCGAGCCGCCCACGGTGGGGTCACGGGGCGGGTACAGGGCCTGGCCGGTTACGTAGGGCAGCTCGAGCGGGTGCACTACAATGGGCACGTTCCAGTGGTCGGCCAGCTCTTTGGCCGAGCCCAGGTGGTCGAGGTGGCCGTGGGTGAGGATGATGGCCTCGGGGTGGGAGCCGGGGTAAAACAGTTTGTCCGCAGCGGCGAGGATGGTTTTCTTGCTGCCGGGCAGGCCGGTATCAATCAGCACCCACTCGCCGGGGGTGCCGGTTTCAACAAAATAAACGTTGACAAAGCGCTGAATGCGAAGCTGCGTGACGCCGGCGGCTAGGGTATCCATAGGGCGGGAGATGGGTTGGTGGAGCAAATCTGTACGCAGATTTTGCCGGCGGGATATGTTTCCCGCTCCGTGAGCGGCTGGTTGGGGTGATGAAAAATAGTTTGACTGGGCCGTGTAACGAATCGGTCGAAGCCCGGTAATCCTTTTGTTGGCCGCCTCCACTGACAACTGGCCCGGTCCGTAGCGCATCATTATTTCGTCCCCAAACCTTCACTTCCCAACCCCCATGAAAAACCTGATTTCTGTACTCGCCCTGGTGTGCGGTGCCTTCGCCGCCACCGCCCAAACCACCGAACCCCAGTTCAAAACCACCTGCGAAAACAACTCCTGGAACCGGGGCGACAAATTGATGAAAGGCTTTTGCGAAACCCGCGACCTGACCATGAGCGCCCCCGCCGGCCAGCCCCTGAGCGTGAACGCCGACCCCAACGGCGGCATCACCGTCCACGGCTGGGATGGGCCCAACGTCCGCATCCGCGCCCGGGTGCAGGCCTGGGCCACCACCGAAAAAGAAGCCACCGACCGCGTCAAGCGCATCGCCATCGGCACGGCCAACAACACCCTGCGCGCCGCTGACCCCGACAAGGACCAGAACTGGAGCGTGAGCTACGAAATATTCGTGCCCCGCACCACCGCCCTGGCCCTCAATACCGTGAATGGCGGCATCAGCCTCGATAACCTCAACTCGGCCATCACCTTCGAAACCACCAACGGCGGCGTAAACCTCGCCAACCTGGGCGGCCAGGTGAAGGGCGAAACCACCAACGGCGGCGTCAACATCACCCTCACGGGCAGCAAGTGGGACGGCAAAGGTCTGGATGTGGCCACTACCAACGGCGGCATTCACTGGAAGCTGCCCCGCACGTATTCGGCCCGCCTCTTCACCAGCACCAACATGGGCGGCATCCGCACCGAGCTGCCGGTAACCAAGTCGGGCATGTTCCACAAAGAGGTGGAAGCCAGCCTGGGCCAGGGCGGCGCTACCGTGAAGGCTGTGACCACCAACGGTGGCATCAGCGTGGACCAGGAGCGCGATTAAGGTCCGTGCCCATTGGTCTAGCCGCGCTCATAAAGCTGAAGTATATAACAATATAAATTAATATATTTACTCAGAATAGTGTGTAGGTTTTTCAGGCGCTTTTCGTGCCCCTTCTCATGCAGCAGCTCCGTCGCTTTGGTGGCTTTTTTCTCCTGATGCTCACGTTGGGGCTGGGGGGATTTCCCGGACGGGCGCAGGACGTGCCCGCTGCCGACAGCACCGAACGGCCGCCGGCGCCCCCGCGTGCGCCTACGCCCTTGCCCCGAGAAGTGGTGCGCCTGAAAGCGGCGCTGAGTGCGTCCGTCGGCACCGCCGAAGCTGCCGATTCGCTGCTCGTGCGCGCCCGCCGGCTGGCGTACCTGCCCGGGCAGGTAGTGGCGCTGGCTCAGCTGGCGGGCATCAAACTGCAGCAGGAATCTCCGCAGGCCGACGGCTTGCTGAAGGAGGCCGAAGCGCTGGCCGGCCAGCTGCACGACCTGAAAGAAGCCGGCTGGGCCCTGAACCAGGTCAGCCGGCTCCAGCGGCGCTTCGGCCACCTTGCGCCCTCGGCGGCCGGGGCGTATGGGCCGCTGCTGGAGGCCTTAGGCGATGCCATGGGCCGCAGCGTGCCGGCGCCGAAAGTTATTCGGGTGCTGAAGGACACGGAGTTCAATCCGCTCAATGCGGCGGCAATTGCCCGTCTGGAAAAGCAGCGCGTGCGGAGCCGGCTGGGGCCGTTGCCCAAAAGCGCGGCGCTGGCCATGCAGGAGCCTATGCACGGCCATGATATTCGGGTGGAACTGCGCCGGATGGACCACTGGCTCGATACCCTGCTCGTCCGCGAGCCCACCCCGCCGCAGGTGGTGCGCCAGCTGGCCGCCCGCCGCAAGCGCCGCGACAGCAGCCAGGCCCTCAGCCAAGCCTACGCCAAGGAGGGCGACTACGCCCGGGCCTACCGCTACTTCCTGCAATACAGCGCCTACAAGGACAGCCTGACCATGGAGGGCACCACCCGCCGCCTGGCCGCGCTGGAGTACAAGCAAAACCTGCTGAAAAAAGAAGCCCAGATTCAGCAGCTCAACCGGCAGCGGCGGGTGCGGGAGCAGGTGGCCCGGCGGCAGCAGCAGTTTGTGGTGGCGCTGGTGGCCTGCGTTGCGCTGCTGGCCGGGGTAGCGTTTGTGCTCATCCGCACCAACCGTGCCCGGCAACTGGCCAACCACCAGCTGCGCGAGCAAAAGGAAACCCTGCAACACACCCTGACGGAGCTGAAAGCCACCCAGAACCAACTCATTCAGTCCGAAAAAATGGCCAGCCTGGGCGAGCTCACGGCCGGCATCGCCCACGAGATTCAGAACCCGCTCAACTTCGTCAACAACTTCTCCGAAGTCAGCAACGAGCTGGTGGCCGAGCTGCGCGAGTGCCAGCACCAGCAGCCCCGCGACCCCGAGCTGGAGCAGGAATTGCTGGCCGACGTGCAGCAGAACCTCAAAAAAATCAGCGAGCACGGCAGCCGGGCGTCGGCCATCGTGCGGGGCATGCTGGAGCACGCCCGCACCAGCACCGGCCAGAAAGAATCCGTCGACCTGAACGCCCTGACCGAGGAATACACCCAGCTGGCCTACCACGGTGCCCGCGCCAAAGACCAGACCTTTGAGGCCCGCCTCACGACCAACCTGGACCCCCGCCTGGGGCGCGTGCTGGCCGTGCCGCAGGAGGTGAGCCGGGTGCTGTTGAACGTGCTCAGCAACGCCTTCTACGCGGTGCAGAAAAAACAGGAAGGCCATCCCACCGGCTACCAGCCCGAGGTGAGCGTGAGCACGAAGCGCACGGGGCAGCAGGTTGAAATCCACGTTCGGGACAACGGCATCGGCGTGCCCACGAGCCTGAAGCAGAAGGTGTTTCAGCCGTTCTTCACCACCAAGCCCGCCGGCGAAGGCACCGGCCTGGGTTTGTCGCTGAGCTACGACATCATCACGAAAGGCTACGGCGGCACTTTCACCCTGGAAAGCGAGGAAGGCCAGTTCACGGAATTAACCCTGACGCTGCCCGCCGTGGCGGCTTGATTTTCAATTAGAATCAGCAGCCGCAGCTGAAATCGGGGTAGTCCGCATAGCCCGGCGCTTGCTTATCATCGATGCGGATGAGGTGGTCGAGCCGGATTTCCTCGCCCGATTTCAGGCGCATGAATTCGACTTTGTCGCGGATAAAAAGCGTGTCGATTACGCCGGAGCCGAGGCAGAGCTGGCGCAGGTCGTTGAAATACTGCAGGTCTACGCGGCGGCGCTGGGTGGCGGCGGCTTCTAATTCATCATAGAAGTTGCAGTCGATGGGTTTATAGTCGGTGCTCATGGGAAGGAATTGTAGCGTGAACTCAGTGAGTCCGCGTGTTTGGGACAGGCAATGCAGGTTATACGCGGACTCACAGAGTCCACGCTACATTTCCCTATCTTCGCCGCACCACCCAAAATCCCACCCAATGACCCTCACTACCCAAACGCCCGAACTCAACCTCGAAGCCAACTCTCTTTCCACCGCCACCGGCGCGGCCCCGCAAAAGCACGACGGTAAGCGTCCGATGTTCTACGAGTTCAAGCCCGAGGAAACCGTGAAGGCCAAGCACGGCACTACCCTCCGCTGCAAAACCTGGGAAGCCGAAGCCGCCCTGCGCATGCTGGAAAACAACCTCGACCCCGCCGTTTCGCTGGTTTATGATGAGCTGATTGTGTACGGCGGTGCCGGCCGCGCCGCCCGCAACTGGAAGGAGTACCAGACCATTGTGAAGACGCTGAAGGAGCTGGAAGCCGACGAAACCATGCTGGTGCAAAGCGGCAAGGCTGTGGGCGTGCTCAAAACCTGGCCCCACGCCCCGCGCGTGCTCATCGCCAATAGCAACATCGTGCCCGCCTGGAGCACCCAGGAATACTTCGACGAGCTCGACAAAATGGGCCTGATGATGTACGGCCAGATGACGGCCGGCTCCTGGATTTATATTGCCACCCAGGGCATTTTGCAGGGTACCTACGAGACGTTTGCCGCGATGGCGGATAAACATTTCGGCGGCAGCCTGCGCGGCACTATCACCCTCACGGCCGGCCTGGGCGGCATGAGCGGCGCGCAGCCCCTGGCCGTAACCATGAACGACGGCGTCTGCCTCGTCATCGAACCCATTGACGAGCGGGTGAAGCAGAAGGTGCGCGAAGGCTACGTGGACGAGCAGGCCAACGACCTCACTCACGCCCTGGAGCTGTGCGAGCGTGCCAAAGCCGATGGCAAAGGCTGGTCGGTGGGCCTTACCGGCAACGCGGCCACCATCCTGCCGCGCCTGCTGGAATTGGGCTTCCTGCCCGAAATCGTAACCGACCAAACCTCGGCCCACGACCTGATGGACTACATTCCCGAAGGTGAAATAGGGGAGGTGCTGGCCCTGAAAACGGCCAATCCCGAAGAGTTCAAGCACCAGGCGCTGACGTCCATCGTGAAGCACGTCGAGGCCATTCTGGAGATGCAGCGGCGCGGCACCATCGCCGTGGATTACGGCAACAACCTGCGCGGCCAGGCCGAAAAAGGCGGCCTCAACGTGCGCGACGAAAACGGCCAGTTCCTGTACCCCGGCTTTGTGCCCGGCTACATCCGGCCGCTGTTTTGCGAGGGCAAAGGCCCCTTCCGCTGGGCCGCCCTCTCCGGCGACCCGCAGGACATCTTGCGCATCGACCGCGCCCTGCTCGAAACCTTTCCCGAGAACAAGCTGCTGGCTCGCTGGATTGAGAAGGCTCAGGCCAAGGTTCCCTTCATCGGCCTGCCGGCGCGGGTTTGCTGGCTGGGCTACGGCGAGCGCGAGAAGTTCGGCCTCGTCATCAACGACCTCGTGGCGCGGGGCGAAGTCTCGGCCCCCATCGTCATCGGCCGCGACCACCTCGACTGCGGCTCGGTGGCCTCGCCCAACCGCGAAACCGAAGGCATGAAGGACGGCTCCGACGCCGTGGCCGACTGGCCCCTGCTCAACGCCCTGGCCAACTGCGCCAGCGGCGCCGACTGGGTGAGCCTGCACAACGGCGGCGGCGTGGGCATCGGCAACTCCACCCACTCCGGCATGGTGATAGTAGCCACCGGCACCCCCGAAAAAGCCGAACGCCTGCGCCGCGTCCTCACCACCGACCCCGGCATGGGCATCTTCCGCCACGCCGATGCCGGCTACGAGTTGGCCCAGGACGTGGCCCGCGAGCGTGGCGCGAAGATTCCATCTTTATCATGAGCAACAAGAATTGGGAAAGAATAGGTGGAAGCATTCTGGTGATTTGCGGCTGGCTACTGGGCGGAATAGGTTTTGCTGAACCTATTCCGCCACCTTGGAACACCGTGGCGTTTCTATCGATGTTTCCGCTGATTATTCTGGGTATTTATCTTTTTGCGAGAAAACAGCGGATTTAAGGGACCAGTTGAATGCTGATGTTGCCCGCCAAAAAAAGCAATTTGCTTCTTCCGCTGTTAAGCTACCTGCCGCCGCAGTTCGTGGCGGCACACACCGCTTAAACTTTCACAAGATGAACATTGGAATCATCGGCGCCGGCCACATCGGCAGCGCCCTTGCCGTGCGGCTCACCAGCCTCGGCCACTCGGTTAAAATCGCCAACTCGCGCGGCCCCGAAACCTTGGGCGACGTGGCCCAGAAAACCGGCGCCACCCCCGTCACAGCCGATGAAGCGGCCAAGGGTGCCGAACTCATCGTGGTCACCATCCCCCTGAAAAACATTCCCGACCTGCCCAAGGACCTGTTTGCCGGCGTGCCGGCCGAGGTGCCCATCGTCGACACCAGCAACTACTACCCGCTGTTGCGCGACGGCAAAATCGCGGAACTCGAAACCGGCGACCTCACCGAGAGCGAGTGGGTGCAGCAGCACCTGGGCCGCCCGGTGGTGAAGGTGTTCAACAACATCTACGCCGACCACCTCCAGAACAAAGGCGTGCCCGCCGGCACCCCCGGCCGCATCGCCCTGCCCGTGGCCTCCGACGATGCCGCCGCCAAGCAAAAAGTAATGGCCCTGGTCGAAGAACTGGGCTTCGACGCCGTGGACGACGGCACCCTGCACGAGTCGTGGCGCCAGCAGCCCGGCACCCCGTCCTACGGGGCCGATATGCCCGCCGACAAGCTCCGTGAGCATTTCGCCAGCCTCGGCTCGAAGCGCACCGAAGCCCAGCACGCCGAGTACATGGCCAACCAGGCCAAAGCCGAGCAGGCCATGGCTGACCAGGGTATTAAGCTGAAGTAATTAGCCAGCAACCCCAACAACTACCAAGCGAGAAACGTCAGGCCCACATGGCCTGGCGTTTTTTGTGCCTTAGTTTAGGCAGTTGGGTCAGGTAGCCCAAGGCACGGGGTAGACCTTCAGCTAAGCTAAAACTATTGGTTTCACGGTAGCAGCAAGGGCCTCACTCTGCTGCTACAGCTTCTGCGGCGCCACGCCTTCCGTGGTAATCTTTACCGGCTGAATGCGGCCCTGCGCATCGAATACGAGCTTGTCGATGCAGGTTACGCGGTGGTTGCGGTTGGTATCGCCCAGCGGCCGGCGGTGGTACACGATGTACCACTCGTCTTTGCCCGGCACCTGAATGACGGAGTGGTGCCCCGCGCCGGTGGCCACGGCCAGGTCCTGCTGCAGGATTTTGCCCACCCGCTGAAACGGCCCCAGCGGCGAATCGGCCACGGCATAAGCCACCGAGTAGTCGGGCAGGCCCCAGCCACCTTCCGACCACATGAAGTAGTACTTGCCGCCCCGCCGGAACATGAAAGGGCCCTCCACGTAGTGCTCCGGCGTGATTTCCTTGAACGTGCTACCGTCCGCGAAAGGCAGTAAGCCGGTAAAATCGGGCTTGAGGCGCGTGATGTTGCAGTGCGACCAGCCGCCGTAAATCAGGTAGTACTGCCCGTCGGCGTCGCGGAACGCAAACTGGTCGATGGGCTGCGCGC
The DNA here is from genome assembly GCF_016056375.1 of Hymenobacter negativus. Taxonomy (GTDB): domain Bacteria; phylum Bacteroidota; class Bacteroidia; order Cytophagales; family Hymenobacteraceae; genus Hymenobacter; species Hymenobacter negativus_A. The sequence continues at coordinate 52,205 of NZ_JAEDAE010000009.1, read as the reverse complement.
CGTTGTGAATGCTGCCGATGAGCGGTTTGCCCAGATAGTCGCGAAATGGCCCCTCCGGCCGGTCGGCCACCGCCACCCCGATGCCGCCTACCTCGCCCTCGTGCACGTCGTTGGCCCCGAAAAATAGGTAATAGCGCTGGTCTTTCTGCACAATGGAAGGCGCCCACATGGCCCGCCTAGCCCATTTGACGTTGGCCGTGTCGATGATGCGCGGGTGCTTGGTCCAATGCACTAGGTCGGACGAGGAAAAGGCGTCCATAAACACTTGCTCATTGTACGGGGCCGAGTAGGTGGGGTAAATCCAGTACTGCTTGCCGAAAATGGTGGCTTCGGGGTCGGCGTACCAGCCGGGGAAAAGTGGGTTGCCCGACCGTGTCGGGCTGCCTTGCTTCGGGCTGGGGTTTTGCGAAAAGGCCGGGGGCGGCAGGAGGGCAGCGGCCAGAAAGGCGGCAAACAGCAGGTATTTCATGACTGCATAAATACGCGTAAAATTGCCGCCGTACTGCCTGAGTGGTAGCCCAAACAGCCCCGGCACGGTGCAGCAATCATTGGCGGGCTCGCTGGAAGCAAAGTCCGCCCCGCACCAACCATCGGCCCCGCGCCTTGCGTAAGCGCGTGCTTAGGCCTGCCTCTGACCCCGCTATGCAAGAACAAATCCGCCTCCTCGAAGCCCGCACCCGCACCGCCCCCTGGAAGCACTTCGGCCCCTACCTCACCGAGCGCCAGTGGGGCACCGTGCGCGAAGACTACTCGCCCCACGGCGATGCCTGGAACTACATCACCCACGACCACGCCCGTGCCTACGCCTACCGCTGGGGCGAAGAAGGCCTCGGCGGAATCTCCGACGAGCAGCAGCTCTTGTGCTTCGCCCTCGGCCTCTGGAACGGGCACGACAACCAGCTCAAGGAGCGCCTCTTCGGCCTCACCAACGGCCAGGGCAACCACGGCGAAGACGTGAAGGAGCAGTACTACTACCTCGACAGCACCCCCACGCACTCCTACATGCGGATGCTGTACAAGTACCCCCAGGCTGCTTTCCCCTACGACGAGCTGCGCACCCAAAACGCTGCCCGCACCCGCCTGGAGCCCGAATTTGAGCTCCTGGACACCGGCATTTTCGCCGAAAATCGCTACTTCGACGTCTTTATTGAGTACGCCAAAGCCGGCCCGCAGGATATTCTTGTCCAGCTCACCATTCACAACCGCGGCCCCGAGGCCGCGCCGCTCACGGTGCTGCCCCAGCTCTGGTTTCGCAACACCTGGACATTGGGCTACGACGACCACCGCCCCGAAATCCGCCGCGCCGCCCCCGATGCCCTGGCCGCCGAGCACCGCGACCTCGGCCGCTTCCAGCTCTACTGCGACCAGCCCGCCGAGCTGCTCTTCTGCGAAAACGAAACCAGCCCCACGCTCTTCGGCCGCAAGCGCAAAAAGAAAAACAAGGCCGGCCGCTACTTCAAAGACGGCATCAACGAGTACATCGTGCAAGGCCAGACCACGGCCGTGAACCCCGCCCAGCGCGGCACCAAAGCCGCTGCCCGCTACCAGTTCACCGTGCAGCCCGGCCAGCCCCAAACCGTGCGCCTGCGCCTCAGCCAGCCCGAGCACGCCGCCCCCTTCGCCGATTTCGACCAGCTCTTTGCCCTGCGCCGGCAGGAGGCCGACGAGTTCTATGACTGCATCCAGGAGGGGCTCACCAACGCCGATGCCCGCAACGTGCAGCGCCAGGCCTTCGCCGGCATGCTCTGGAGCAAGCAGTTTTATTACTACGACGTGAGCCAGTGGCTCGACGGCGACCCCGCCCGCCCCACGCCGCCCGCCCAGCGCCTCACTGGCCGCAACGCCACCTGGCGCCATCTCCACAACGCTGACATCGTTTCGATGCCTGACAAGTGGGAATACCCCTGGTACGCGGCCTGGGACCTGGCCTTCCACTGCCTGCCGCTGGCTATGGTCGACAGCGACTTTGCCAAGCACCAGCTCCGCCTGCTCTGCCAGGACGGCTACCTGCACCCCAACGGCCAGATGCCCGCCTACGAGTGGCATTTCAGCGACGTAAACGCCCCCGTGCACGCCTGGGCTACCTGGCGCGTGTACCAGATGGACCGCAAGCTCCACGATGGCCAGGGCGACACCGAATTCCTCGCCGCCGTCTTCCACAAGCTGGTCATGACCTTCACCTGGTGGGTGAACCGTAAGGACCGCGACGAACGCAACATCTTCGAAGGCGGCTTCCTGGGCATGGACAACATCGGCGTGTTCGACCGCTCGGCCCCGCTGCCCACCGGCGGTAAAATCGAGCAGAGCGACGGCACCTCCTGGATGGCCATGTTCTCCCTCAACCTCATGCGCATGGCCCTGGAGCTGGCCCGCACCACGCCCGTGTACCAGGAAATGGCCACCAAATTCTTCGAACACTTTCTCCACATTGCCGAGGCCATGACGCGCGGCGGCGGCGGCCATTTCAACCTCTGGGACGAGGAAGACCATTTCTACTACGACGTCCTCCACGCCCCCGACGACTCGCGCACCCGCCTGCGCATCCGCTCCATGGTGGGCCTGATTCCGCTGTTTGCGGTGGAGGTGATTGACGAGGAATTGCTGGCCACCGTGCCCGAATTCTACGCCCGCGCCCTGGCCCTCATCCAGCGCCGCCCGCGCCTGGCCGAGCTGGTGAGCCGCTGGCAGGAGCCCGGCCAGGCCACCCGCCACCTCATGGGCCTCATGCGCCGCAAGCGCCTGCGCAGCGTCCTCACCCGCATGCTCGACGAAACCGAATTCCTCTCCGAATTCGGCATTCGCTCGCTCTCGCGCTACCACCTCGACAATCCCTACTGGTACCACATGGGCGAAAAAGACAGCTTCTCCGTGGCCTACGTGGCCGGCGAGGCGGAGTCGGATATGTTCGGGGGCAATTCTAACTGGCGCGGCCCGGTCTGGTTCCCGGTTAATTACCTGATTATTGAGTCGCTGCAGCGCTACCACACCTACTACGGCGACGCCTTCACCGTGGAGTACCCCACCGGCTCGGGCCAGCTGCACACCCTGGCCCAGGTGGCCGATGCGCTCTCGGCCCGCCTCGCCCGCCTATTTCTGAAAGATGAAAACGGCCGCCGCCCCGCCCTCGGCACCACCGAAATCCACCAGACCGACGAGCATTTCCGCGACCACCTGCTCTTCCACGAATACTTCCACGGCGACGACGGCCACGGCCTCGGCGCCAGCCACCAAACCGGCTGGACCGGCCTGGTAGTGCGCCTGCTGCACAAAGCCGAGGCGAAATAGCCGGGCCGGTGGACAACGCACATCGAACTACAAAACGGCTGTCATGCCGAGCGCAGCGAAGCATCTTTACCGCTCAACGCAATTCATTTACTATTGCGGTAAAGATGCTTCGCTGCGCTCGGCATGACCGTTTTGCAGGTTTGCCTGATTCGCACAATCTTTATTCCCGCTCTTCTTGCCTGTTTCGCTATGCGCCTTCGGTTACTGGCTTTCCTCATCGTTCTAATCGGGGCCAATACGGCCACCGCCCAATCCCTCGCGCCCGCCGATTTGGTGAACCCGCTCATGGGCACCGATTCCAAGCCCGACCTCTCGAACGGCAACACCTATCCCGCCATTTCGCGGCCCTGGGGTATGAACTGCTGGATGCCCCAAACCGGCAAAATGGGCAACGGCTGGGCCTATCAGTACGGGGCCGATAAAATCCGGGGCTTCAAGCAGACGCACCAGCCCTCGCCCTGGATGAACGATTACGGGCAGTTTGTGCTCATGCCCGGCACCGGCAAAATCAGGGTGGGGGAGGACGAGCGGGCCAGCTGGTTTTCGCACAAGGCCGAAACCGCCCGGCCCTACTACTACAGCGTGTACCTCGCTGATTACAACATCACCACCGAGCTGGCGCCCACCGAGCGCGCCGTTCGGTTCCGCTTCACCTTCCCCAAAACCGATAGCGCCTACGTCCTGCTCGATGCCCTCGACAAAGGCTCTTTTGTGAAGCTGCTGCCGGCCCAGAACCGCATCATCGGCTACACCACCCGAAACCGGGGCGGCGTACCCGCCAACTTCAAAAACTACTTCATCGTCGAGTTCGACCGCCCGTTCACGGCCACCCATTTGGTCAACGATAATGCCCTGACCAGCACCGGCACCGAGCTTACGGCCGCCCACGCGGGCGCGGTGGTTAGCTTCCGCACCGGCCGGGGCGAGCAGGTGCAGGCCCGTGTGGCCTCCTCGTTCATCAGCCCCGAGCAGGCTGAGCGCAACCTGTTGGAAATCGGGACCGACGACTTCGAAACCGTGAAGCAAAAGGCCCGCGACGCCTGGAACAAGGCCCTGGGCCGGGTCGAAATCCAGGGTGGGACCGATGAGCAGCAGCGCACGTTTTACTCCTGCCTCTACCGCTCGCTGCTGTTTCCGCGCAAGTTTTATGAGCTGGACGCGGCCGGCCAGGCCGTGCACTACAGCCCGTATAATGGCCAGGTGCAGCCCGGTTTCCTCTACACCGATACCGGGTTTTGGGACACCTTCCGGGCATTGTTTCCGCTGCTGAACCTGATGTATCCGTCGGTGAATGCCGAAATTCAGGCTGGGCTGGCCAATGCCTACCGCGAGGGCGGCTGGCTGCCGGAATGGGGCAGCCCTGGCTACCGCAACATCATGGTGGGCAACAACTCTGCCTCAGTAGTGGCTGAGGCTTACCTCAAAGGTGGGCGCGGCTACGACATCAACACCCTCTACCAGGCCCTGACGCACGGGGCTAACAACGCCGGCCCGCTCGAAGCCGTGGGTCGCGCCGGCGTGAGCTACTACAACAAGCTCGGCTACGTGCCCTACGATGTGAAAATCAACGAAAGCGCCGCCCGCACCCTCGAATACGCCTACGACGACTTTGCCATCGCGCAGCTGGCCACGGCCCTGAAACGGCCCAAAAAGGAAATTGCCCTCTACACCCAGCGCAGTCAGAACTACCGCAAGCTCTTCGACAAGCAGAGCGGCCTGATGCGCGGCCGCAACCAGAACGGCACCTTCCAAACCCCGTTCAACCCCTTCAAGTGGGGCGATGCCTTCACCGAGGGCAATAGCTGGCACTATACCTGGTCGGTGTTTCACGACGTGCAGGGCCTGATGAACCTGATGGGCGGCCCTAAGCCCTTTCTGGCCACGCTGGACTCGGTGTTCACCCTGCCGCCCATCTTCGACGAGGCGTATTACGGCGAGGTCATCCACGAAATCCGGGAGATGCAGATTGCCAACATGGGCCAGTACGCTCACGGCAACCAGCCGGCCCAGCACATTATCTACCTCTACAACTACGCCGCCCAGCCCTGGAAAGCCCAGTACTGGGCCCGCGAAATCATGAACCGCCTCTACCGCCCCACGCCCGACGGCTACTGCGGCGACGAAGACAACGGCCAAACCTCGGCTTGGTACGTGTTTTCGGCCCTAGGCTTCTACCCCGTGTGCCCGGCTTCGGACCAGTACGTGCTCGGCGCACCGCTCTTTCCCAAAGCCACCCTGCACCTCGAAAACGGCCACGAAGTGGTGCTGAACGCCCCCGCCAACAGCGCCGCCAACCGCTACATCGGCCAGCTGAAAATGAACGGCCAGCCCTACGGCCACAACTGGCTCGGCCACGCCGCCTTGCAGCAAGGTGCCACGCTAGATTTTGACATGGTGCCCGCGCCCGCCACCACGCGCGGTACCGCCGCCGATGACGCACCTTTTTCTGCCTCCAAGCCCGCCGCTAAATAACCCAGATTGTGGAGTAGCCGCGTAGCGGCGCAGGGTTTGTAGAAACCGAATGATTGGGGCCGTTGAGCCGCATAGCGGCGACAGGTTTCGGCCGTTTCTGTCACCGCTACGCGATTTTACCACACCATTTGGCACATTTTCTACAAACCTTTCGCCGCTACGCGGCTGCTCCGCAGCTTTGTTATAAAGCCGCGCCCATCACCGGCGGACCGTCTACCTCGGCCCGTGTGCGGGGCAGGCTGGCGGGAAATTCCCGTTGCAAATACGCCACCAGCCCCTCGCGCACCAGGCAGCGCAGGTCCCAGAGGGCGCTGGCGTTGGCGGCGCTCACCAAGGCGCGCAACTCCAGGGTGCGCTCTTTCGAGTCGGTGACTTGCAGCACGCACACCCGCTCGTCCCAGAGCGGCGTGGCTTCGAGCAGGCGGCGCAGCTCGGCACGCAGCGCGTCGATGGGCACGGTGTAGTCGGTTTGGAGGAAGACTGCGCCGGTGAGGCGGGCGCTGGTGCGCGTCCAGTTCTGGAAGGGCTTCTCGATGAAGTAGTTGAGCGGCAGTACCAACCGACGCTCGTCCCAGATGCTGAGCACGACGTAGGTGAAGGTGATTTCCTCCACGCGGCCCCACTCGCCCTCCACCACCAGCACGTCGTCGATGCGAATGGGCTGGGTGAAGGCAATCTGAAAACCCGCCAGCAGGTTGCTGATGGAACGCTGCGCCGCAAAGCCCACAATCACGCTGGCAATACCAGCCGAGGTGAGCAGGCCCGTGCCCAGCCGGCGCACCGTCTCGAAGCTCATCAGCACCAGGCCCACCGCTACAAACGCCACCAGCGAGGCCGCCAGCTTCTTCAGAAACTGGAGCTGCGTGAACAGCTTGCGTACCCGCAAATTATCGGGCGAGCCCAGCTGGTAGCGGAGCTGCACCAGGTCCTGAAACACGTCCAGCGTCTTAATCAGCCCCCAGGCAAAGGTGAGAATGAGCACGAACTCCACGAAGCGGCGCAGCACCTCGAATGGCTTGGGCGGTAGCGGCACCAGCGGCAGCAGCAGCGAAATGGCCAGCACCGGCAGAAACCACGCGCTGGCCATGCGTAGGTGCCGCATCACCGAGCGGGCCAGAGCCGAATCTTCGCGCCGGTCATACGCCCGCAGTCCGGCGAAGATAACAAACCGGACCACCAGCCCGGCGGCCAGCCCGCCCAGCAGCACGGCCAGGCCCGTGAAAATATCGGGAAAATGCGAAAGCAGGTGGGCCAGCGTTTCGTTCATAAGTGCCAGTTGCGCGGCCGGCCGGGCGGCCGCGGGGTGAGCAGAGTGTACCCCGCCCAGCCCGGAAAGGTTAGCCGGCCGGCGCTTGCGATACCCCGGCCCAAGCTACACCGTGTGCCCGCAACGCCAGCAGAATTTGGCATCGGGGTGGTGCCCATCGGCCTGGCAGGCGGGGCAAACGGCTTGTTTGTAAGCCACCGCGGGCGGGGTGGACAGCGTTGAGGGAATGGCCATCTGGGCCGACACAATGCCGGTGGGCACGGCAATGATGGCGTAGCCCATCACCATGAGCACCGAGGCCAGCGACTGGCCCAGCACCGTGACGGGCGAAATGTCGCCGTAGCCCACCGTCGTCACCGTCACCACGGCCCAGTAAATGCTTTTCGGAATGCTGGTGAAGCCGTGCTGGCCGCCTTCCACCACGTACATCAGCGTGCCCACCACGACAACCAGCGTGAGTACAGCCGTGAGAAACACCAGAATTTTAAAGCGGCTGGCCTTGAGCGCCTGCACGATAAACTCGCCTTCGCCCACGAAGCGGCCCAGCTTGAAAATGCGGAACACCCGCAACAGCCGCAGCGTGCGAATGGCCAGCAGGTAGTGGCTGCCCGCCAGCACCAGCGCCGCCAGCGCGGGCACAATGGCCAGAAAATCGACAATGCCGAGCAGGCTCAGCGCGTAGGCCAGCGGCCGGCGCACCACCAGCAGCCGCACCAGGTACTCGACGAGAAACAGTCCCGTAAACACCCATTCCACCACCCGCAGAAAATGGCCGTATTCGGCCGCGATACGGCCCACGCTTTCCAGCATCACGGCCAGCACGCTGAGCACAATGGCTATGAGCAGCACGATGTCGAACGCCCGCCCGGCGCGAGTATCCGACTCAAAAATAACGCGGTAAGCAACCCGCTGCCAAGGTGGCGCGTCGTCGCGGGGGCGAATGTCCATGGGGGCCGATGTGGTGGAGCTAGGGCGTGGGTCGGGCCTGCAAAGCCGCCAGGGCGGCCTGCGTTTCGTGGAGTTTCTTCTGGGCTTTTTTCTCTTTTTTAACGTCGTCGTGCTCCTGCTCCTGGGCGGGGGTGGGCACGCCACTGGCGAAGTAGCTGAGCAACGCCTCGCGCAGGGCGGGAGTGAGGTGCTTGAATTTGCGTTTTTGCAGCTTGCGCAGCAGCTCGCCGTAGGTCTGGTCGGCTAGGGCGTAGGCGGCGGGGCGGGTGGGCTGGCCGGTGTCGAGGTTGGTATCGGGCAGGGGCAGGGTACGGGTGGTGTCGGCGGGCTGCTCGTGGGTGAGGGCACAAAACCGGGCCAGCGAGGCGCGGTAGCTGCGGTGAAACTGCAGGGCTCCCGGCACATCGGGCAGGGTGAAAGCGTAGGGCTTCAGGGGGCCAACTTTGGGCAGCACGCTTAGCACGCTGGCCATCAGGCGCGCTCCGAAGCCCGGCCGCTCGTTGTCGTGCCCGAACTCGCGGCGGTACTGGCGGCGGTTGTTGTGGTAGAGCGAGTCGGCCCGCCGGGCGCGGGGGCTCAGGTCCCGTATTTCATCGTGCTTGTGCTGCCAGGCAGCCCGCGCCGCCGCCGGTAGCAGGTGGTTCACGGCAAAGCGGAAGGTGGCCACGCTGGCGTCCACATTCAGAAAAATCTGCTTCATTTCGAGCCCATAGGTTTGGCGGAAGGCGCGCTCCATCACCGGCTTGCTCACCCGAAAGCCGATGGCCTTGTGGTAGGCCTGGCTGCGAAAGCGGCCGGCCGCCACCTGCACCACATCGAAGGAGAATTCTAGCTCAGTGTGCCGCACGGTGGCCTGCTCGTAGGTGACGATGGCGCCAAATTTCGCCTTCAAATCGGGGTACACCGTCGGGATAATCTGGTTGGTGCCCTCGGGGTGGCCCACGTTGTCGGCGGCGTAGTGGGCCAGCGCGCCCAGCGCGAAAGCGTACTCGTTGCGGTTGCGGGCCTGGCGCAGCAGGTTGCGCACGAAGTCGCCGGCCCGCACGTAGTGCGTCAGGTTGGTGAAAAGCGTAGAACCCAGCGGGTAGTAGCCCATGTCCTGCAAAATGGCCCCGCCATAGGCGTAGCTTTTGGCCTGGTTCATCTCGGCGGGGGTGCCGCCGGGGTAGTGGCGCTGCAGCAGCGGGGCGATGCAGTCGGCCCAGGTCGTGTCGACGATGGCTTGGTGGGTGAGCACGGAGTAGGCGGCAGACGGTGCAGCCGGGGCCGCCAGTAGCAGAAAAAGCAGCAGACGAAAGAGCATGAAAGCAGGCGCGAAACAAGCGGAACTGTGGCAACGTGGAAACCCGCCCGCCCGTTGCTGGCCGCTCATTACCAGCCTCCCCAAAATCCCCTAACTTGCCGGACTCATCCGCCAACCACCCCGCCTATGGAACTGACTACTACTGCCCTGCCACCCTCGCCCGTTGCCAGCCGGGCCGCCACGCCCCGCGTGCAGGCCATCGATGTGGTGCGCGGCCTGGCCATGGTCATCATGGCGCTGGACCACATCCGCGAGTTCTGGACGCCCACCGCCGTGCGGCCCGAAGACGTAGCCCACGCCTCGGCCGCGCTGTTTTTCACGCGCTGGATTACGCACTTCTGCGCGCCCACCTTCGTGTTTCTGGCCGGCACCAGCGTATTTCTGTACCAGCAGAAGCAGGCCGACCGGGGGCGGGTGAGCTGGTTTCTGCTCACGCGGGGCCTGTGGCTGATTTTCATGGAAATTGTAGTTATCAACTTTCTGCTGCAATGGGGCGCCTACGATTTGATTCTGCTGCAGGTAATTTGGTCCATTGGCTGGGGCATGGTGGTGCTGGCCGGCTTCATCTGGCTGCCGCGCTGGCTGACAGCCACGCTGGCCCTGGCCGTCATTATGGGCCACAACGCCCTGCCCACTATTCAGCCCGTGACGGCTGCCACGCTGCTGCCGGCGCTGGTTTACGACAGCCCCTTCCTCTACCAACTCACTCCGAAGCTGCCCGTGCTGGTGGCCTACACCATCCTGCCCTGGGTGGCGGTGCTGGCGGCAGGCTATTGCATCGGGCCGTGGTTTCAGTTGCCGCTGCCGGTGCGCAAGCGGCGGCTGCGGCTGGCCGGCGCGGGCGTGCTGCTGCTGTTCGCGGGGCTCCGCTTCGCCAACGTGTACGGCGACCCGCAGCCCTGGGCCGTGCAGGAGCGGGGACCACTCTACACCGTGCTCTCGTTTCTCAACATCACCAAATACCCGCCGTCGCTGCTATTTCTCAGCCTCACGCTGGGCACGGCGCTGCTGCTGCTCTCGGTAACCGAGGACCTGCCCGGCCGCCTCTCGCGGTGGCTGGGCACCTACGGCAAAGTGCCCATGGGCTACTACCTGATGCATTTCTGCCTCATCAGCGGCGGCGCGCTGCTGTGGTCGTGGCTGCAATTCGGCAAGCCCTTTAATTTTTCCTTTGCCCAGCCCAAGGACTGGCCTGCGGGCTACCAGCCCAGCCTGCTGCGGGCGTATGTGGTGTGGGCGGCAGTGGTTTTGCTGCTGTATTGGCCTTGCCGCTGGTACCAGGGCTACAAGCAGCGGCACGCGCACTGGTGGCTGTCTTACCTGTAAACTGGGTTGGGCGAAGGCGGCCTGCGGCTTAGGAACGGCTGCGTCCGAAAGCGCAGCCGTGACCAACCCTGCGCGGTGATTCTCCGTTTCGGGCTTCATCACCAGATTGTCTTTAGATGAAGTTTTTTGCCTCTCTCGCCTTAGCTGGCACTTTGCTGACGGCTGCAGCGCCCACTGTTTCAGCCCAAAACCAGGCCGGCTCGCCCTATCACACCCGCTTTGCCGTCGATGGCCCCGTCATTCTGGGGCTGGGGGCGGTCAGTGCTTTCGGGCTGTACCGCGTGCAGCAAAAAAGTGGCCTGAGCGATGCCGAGCTGGCCGCTCTCAACAAAAACGACGTGCCTAAAATCGACCGCTTCTCGGCCGGCTGGTACAGCGACCGCGCCCAAACCGCCAGCGACTTAATCTGCTACCCCACGCTGGTTATCGCCCCCGGCCTGCTGGCCCTCAACGACGACGTGCGCAGCCACTACGGACAGGTTCTGGGCCTCTACGTCGAAACCATGCTGGCCACTGATGCGCTGTTTACCACTTCGGTAGGCAACATCTACCGCTACCGGCCCTACCTCTACGGCCCCGAGGGCGGGGGCGGCCGCTCGGGGGCCATCGCCACCAATTCGTTCTTTGCCGGCCACACGGGCCATACCGCCACGGCCACCTTCTTCGCCGCCAAAGTCCTGCACGATTTTAACCCCGGCTACGCGGGCGAGCCCTTCGTGTGGGGCGCGGCGGCCGTGGTGCCGGCGGCCGTGGCCTACTTTCGCATCGAGGCCGGCAAGCATTTTCTCACCGATAACATCGTGGGCTACACCGTGGGCACCACCATGGGCATCCTAGTGCCGCAGCTGCACAAAGTGGCTGGCCGCCACGGCATGTCCTTCATGCCCATGCAGGGCCTGAATGCCAACGGCTACGCCTATTCGGGCATGCTGCTGAGCAAAAAGCTGTGATTAACGGCCGCACTCAGGCTATTTCGAAACCAGCAAAGCCCGCCGGATTATTCCCGGCGGGCTTTTTCGTGGGCTAATGCGGTGACGGCGGGGAAATAATTTCTTCCGGAGCAGGGTAGGGGCGTGAGTGGTTGGGCTTTACCTTGCCGTGGGGTTGCTTAGCCCCGGCGTCTCCATCCACCCCCATTACCCTCATTACCACCCCATGAAACACTGCTACTCCCGATTCTGCCTGCTGCTGGTGCTACTGGCGGCCACCCTCGCCGCGCAGGCCCAGATAGAGCCGGCCGCTCAGTACACCACCCTCACTCCGGCTCAGCTCATGGCCTGGACCAGCACCGGCTCCACCGCCGTGCCGGCCAACGTGAGCACCGTGCCCCTGGCCACTCGCCAAAATTCGCTGGCCCCCCAGCTCAACCCCAATCAGAGCTTTAGCTCCAAAGTGAACTGGTGCCCCGACGGCATGAACAACTTCGTGGGCTACCTCAACGAGCAGCCCCAGTTCAACCTCTACAACTTCACCCACTGGCAATACATCGACGTACTGACGTGGTTTGCCAGCCCCATCGGCATCCCGTGCCGGCCCTGGGTCGAGGCCGCCCACCGCAACGGCGTGAAGATTATCGGCACCATTTTCACCGACGCGGCGGGCTTCGTGGCCCTCACCCAGAAGGACGCGGCCGGCAACTACATCGGCGCCCAAAAGCTGGTAGACGTGGCCAACTACTACGGCTTCGACGGCTGGTTTTTCAACGAAGAATCCCGCCTGAGCGCCGCGCAGGCCGCCGAGCTGATTAACCTGCTCAAGCAACTGCAAGCCATCCGGCCTGCCGGCATGGAAATCCATTGGTATGATTCGATGCTGCCTAGCGGCGTGGTGTCTTATCAGAACACGCTGAACACCAGCAACGCCCCGCTGCTGCAAAGCGGTGCCGACCGCGTGAGCGACGCCATTTTTACCAACTATTTCTGGTCGGGCCCCACGGCCATCAACACGGCCGTAACCACGGCCGCCAGCATCGGCCGCAGCCCGTTCGATGTGTACAGCGGAGCCGACATCTGGCCCGGCCGCAACCCGCAGCAGCTCTTCAACAGCACCACCTGGCTGAGCAACTACTATACCGGCGGCAGCCCCGCCACCCCGCGCACCTCGCTGGCTGTGTTCGCGCCCAACCTCACCTTCAATGGCGGCCTGAACAACTTCAACAGCAACCCGGCCGACTACCAGAACTTCTACAACACCGAAGTGCGCCTCTTCTCCGGCGATGACCTAGACATCACCACCGCCGATGCCACGGGCTGGCAGGGCTTCGGCTACTACCAGCCGGTGCGCTGCGCCATCACCAGTTTGCCCTTCGAAACCAATTTCTGCGTGGGCCAGGGCAAAATTTTCGCCAACAACGGCGCGGTGGCCGTGAAGGGCTGGACCGACATGGCCAAGCAGGCCATCCTGCCCTCGTGGCAGTGGGCGCGCACCGGCGCAGCTACCGTTAGCGTGGGGTTCGATTTCAGCCGGGCCTGGTACGGCGGCACCAGCGTGAAACTGGCCGGCAGCCTGGCAGCCGGGGCCAGCACCACCGTCAAGCTCTACCAAACCAAGCTGCCCATCACCGCCACCACCAACCTTGACCTAACCTACAAAGGCTTGGCCGCCGGCGCCAGCAGCACCCGCTTGGCCCTGTATTTCAGCGATAACCTGACCACGCCCGAATACGTGAACGTGCCGGCCCTGGCCGATACGCTGTGGGCCAGCACCACCGTGCCGCTGGCCGCCTACGCCAACCGCGAGCTGGCCATCATTGGCGTGCAGGCCACCTCCGCCACGGCCCTCACGGCCTACCGCTTCAACCTGGGCAAGCTGAAACTGTACAACGGCACGGCCGCCGCCGTGGCCCCGGTGGCCAACTTCGCGGCCACTGCCACTACCGTGCTCACCGGCCAGCCCGTCACCTTTGCCAACTCGTCCACCAACGCCACCAGCTACACCTGGGCCTTGCCCGGCGCCACGCCCGCCAGCAGCACCGCCGTGCACGCCACCGCCACCTACGCCACCGCCGGCACCTACGCCGTGACGCTCACGGCCAGCAACGCAACCGGCCAGAACGTGCTTACCCGCCCGGCCTACATCACCGTGCTCACAGCCCCGGCCGCAGGCAGCAACACCTCCCTCAGCTTCGACGGCCTGAGCAAGTACGTCGACGCTGGCATCATCAACATGAGCGGCGCGGCTTTCAGCCTCGAATGCTGGGTAAAGCCTAACTCCTTCAAAGCCACGTCGCCCTACATTTCCAGCCTGATGGGCATGGAAGACGGCGGCGTGAACACGCTGATGCTGCGCCTCGGCGATGCCGGCATCGACGCCAGCCAGGTGCAGTTTGTGGCCCAGATTGGCGGCAGCACCCGCAAGCTGGCCTCGGTGGCGCGCCTCACGGCCGGGCAGTGGACGCACCTGGCCGGCACCTACGACGGCACCACCATGAAGCTCTACGTCAACGGCGTGCTCGATAACTCGCAGGCCGCCAGCGGCAGCCTGACTGCCAACGCGCCCTTCACGCTGGGCCGCAACTACGCCGCCTCGCGCGGCCTCGACGGCCGCCTCGACGAAGTGCGCGCCTGGACCCGCGCCCTCACCGCCACCGAAGTGGCCGCCAATGCCTGCGGCGTGCCCGCCACCAGCACTGCCCTAGCTGCTTACTGGAAGTGCAACGACTCGCCCAACCTGACGGCTGCCGATGCCTCCGGCCACGCCCACCCCGGCACCCTCACCAACATGGCCGCCAGCGACTGGTCGCTCGACGTGCCCGCGCAGTGTGCCACGGCCACGGCCACGCGCTCGGCCGCTGCCACCGGCCTGCAAGTGCAGGTTTTCGGCAATCCCGTGCCCGGCGGCCGGGCCGAAATCGAAATCCAGGGTGCCCAAAACCAGCCCATCACGCTGGAGGTGAGCAACGCGCTGGGCGCTATCGTATGGCGGCAAACCGTGGCCGCCAGTGCCACCAGCCGCCTCAGCGTGCCGCTGCCCGGCGCGGCAGGCGTCTACCTGCTGCGCGCCAGCACCGCCAGCGGCACCGCCACCGTGAAGCTGCTCAAACCCTAGAAAATGCGTTAAATCAGGATGCCGCTGGCATTGATAGCAGGGAGGGGCTCGCCGCGAGGTGAGCCCCTTTTGCTTGCAAATCGGCCTGTGCCGTGGCCCAGCCCTCGGCCGAAATGGCGCGGGTGGCATCGGTGACGACGGTGGTGGCGAAACCGGCTGCCAGCGCATCCAGCGCGGAGTAGTACACGCAGTAATCGGCGGCCAGGCCGGCCACGAAAACTTCGGTCACTCCCCGGCCGCGCAGATAGCCGGCCAAGCCGGTGCTTTTGCGGTGGCCGTTGTCGAAAAACGCGCTGTAGCTGTCGATTTCCGGGTTCATGCCCTTGCGGAAGATGGCTTCGATGCGCTCGGTGCGCAGGGCGGGGGCCAGCTCGGCGCCGTCGCTGGCCTGGGTGCAGTGGTCGGGCCAGAGCACCTGGGGCAGGCCGTGCAGGTCAATCTGCTCGTACTGACTGCGGCCGGCGTGGCTGCTGGCGAAGCTCTCGTGGCCGGCCGGGTGCCAGTCCTGGGTAGCCACCACCAGGTCGAAATGCGGTTGTAACTCATTCACCAGCGGAATGATGGTGTCGCCCGCGGGCACGGCCAGCCGGCCGCCGGGCAGAAAATCATTTTGAATATCAATGAGCAGGAGGGCTTTCATGGGCAGGGAAGAAGGGGACGAAAGGCAAATGAACGGCAGGCTTCGTTGGCACGCCGCAGGACGTTTCGCCTAAATAAACCAAGCATTTGGCCCCGGGTTACGTTTACCCGAAAAACAACCCTACGCCCATACCATGCCCGACCTTCAAAACCAGCTAATCCTCGTCACCGGAGCTACGTCCGGCATCGGCAAAGTCACGGCCACTAAGCTGGCCAAGATGGGTGCCCACGTCATCATTCTGGCCCGCAACGCCGAAAAAGCGGCCGACACCCAGCAGGAAATTAAAGCCGCTGCCGGCCACGATAAGGTGGACGTTCTACTAGCCGACCTCGCCGACCTGGGCCAGGTGCGCCGCGCCGCCGCCGAATTCAACGCCCGCTACCCCCGCCTCGACGTGCTGGTGAATAACGCCGGGCTGATTTTTGGGTCCGAGCGCCAGTTCTCGCCCGAAGGCAACGAGCTGGGCGTGGCCACCAACCACCTCGGCCCGTTTCTGCTCACAGCCCTGCTGTTCGATAAGCTTCGGGCCAGCCCCGCCGCCCGCATCGTAAACGTGGCCTCGAAAGTGTACCGCATTGCCCGGCCCGAATTGGCTGATTTTCAGTCGGCGCGGAGCTACGGCGGCTTGCGCGTGTACGCCAATACCAAGCTCTACAACATCATGTTCACGCAGGAGCTGGCCCGCCGCCTGCGCACCCACGGCATCGCCAACGTGACTACCAACGTGCTGCACCCCGGCGTGGTAGCTAGCGGCTTCGGCAACGGCTCGGGCGGGCTGATGGGCTTCCTCACGCAATTGGGCCGTCCCTTCATGATTTCGGTGGACAAGGGGGCTGAAACCAGCATTTTCCTGGCCTCCGCGCCGGAGGTGGCGGCCATCAGCGGCGGCTATTTTGACGAGAAAAAGGCCGAACCCGTGAAGCATCCATTCAATACGCCTGAAAACGCCGCCCGGCTCTGGGCGCTGAGCGAAGTGCTGACGGGAACGAGGTTTCTGGATTAAGCCACTGCAAGCCTGTCATTCCGACGAAGCAGAAATCTGAGAAAAACTGCTTGAATGGCATCCCTCGGATTCCTGCTTCGTCGGAATGACAACGACCTGCTAAGCCGCCGGGTGCAGTGCCCGCCACTCGTCTTCCAGAATGCCCATTTCCACCAGCGTCCAGTAGCCGTCGCCGTGGCGCACCACGTCGCGCATGCGGCCTTCTTCCTGAAAGCCGCATTTGAGGTAGCAGTTGATTGCCGCGTGGTTGAAATCGTAGACGCCCAGGCTGATGCGGTGCAATTTCAGGTCCTCGAACCCAATGCGCAGCAGCGCCTTCACCATGCCCTGGCAGATGCCCCGGCGGCGCTCGGTGCTGTTGCCCACCAGCACGCGGGTGATGCGCCCGGCCCGGTCGCGCTCGCTGATGCCGCCGAGCGAAATGTGCCCGACGGTGACGCCGGTTTTGGAATCCACGCCTTTGTAGATGAATACGTTGGGGTCGTGTACATCGTTGGCCCCTTCGATGTACCAGCTCAAGCCGGCCTCGGTGAGGGGGAAGGAAAACATCGAGCCGCTCCACTCTTTCATCAGCCGCTCGTCGTCGACCCATTCCATGAGCTGGGTGAAATCGTCGGAGGTGAAGGGTTCCAGTTTAATCATATTCCAAAAGGGGAGGGACGGACTTAATAAGCCCGGCAATAAGCCCGCAAGATAAGGCCCTGTGGGGCTGCCGTGCTAACCAACCGGGCGGCTGGCTTGTTAGTGGCCTGCTCCTCAAATCCCTATTTCGCTTCATGAACTTAGCCACCAACACCATCCTGCTTACCGGCGGCGCCTCGGGCATTGGCCTGGCGCTGGCCGTCCGTTTTTTGCGGGCCGGCAGCACCGTCATTGTCGTGGGCCGGCGGGCCGATAAGCTGGCCGAAGCGCAGCAGCGTTACCCCGGCCTCATCACACGCCAGGCCAACGTCGCAGATGTGGCCGAACGGCTCGAGCTGGTGCGCTGGGCCACCGCCGAATACCCCGCCCTCAACGTGCTGGTGAACAACGCCGGCATCCAAAACCGCATCCAGCTGGCCGATGACGCCGCTACCGACTGGGAGCAACGCCGCGAGGAGCTGGTTATCAACGTGGAGGCGCCCATTCACCTGGCCACACTGCTGGTGCCCCACCTGCGCCAGCAGCCGGGTGCCACCATCATCAACGTCACCTCAGGGCTGTCGTTTGCGCCGGCGGCGTTTGTCCCGATTTACAGCGCGACCAAGGCGGCCCTGCATTCCTTCACGCTCTCGCTGCGCCACCAGTTGGCTCCTTCGGGCATCTCGGTGCTCGAAATCGTTCCCCCGGCCGTAAATACCGACCTCGGCGGGCCGGGCCTGCACACGTTCGGCGTAAACGTGGACGAATTTGCCGATTCGGTGATGGCGCGCCTAGCGGCTGGCGAGCAGGAAGTGGGCTATGGCAGCTCCGAGAAGGTGCGCCTGGCCTCGCGTGCCGAGCTGGACGAGCAGTTTCGGGTGATGAATAACCGGTAGTCTGATAATGGTCAGTGGTTAATGGATAATGGCAAGCTTACCATTAATCATTAACCACTGACCAATAATCATTACCGTTATGCCTCCAGCCGCAGCACCTCGCGGCTGTGCTCGCGCACGGCGGCGGCCAGCGCCGGATTATCGGCCAGCTTCTGGCCGAACGACGGCACCAGCTGCCGGAACCGGGCCTGCCACTCGGGCGAGGCGGCGCGCGCGGGGAAGCACTTCTGCACCAGCTCCAGCATGATGGCCACGGCCGTGCTGGCCCCCGGCGAAGCGCCCAGCAGCGCCGCGATGGAGCCATCGGCGGCCGTCACCATTTCGGTGCCGAATTCGAGCACGCCGCCTTGTTTTTTATCCTTTTTGATGACCTGCACGCGCTGGCCGGCCACTTCGAGCTGCCAGTCGTCGGGGTTGGCTTCGGGGTAATATTCGCGCAGGGCGGCGGTGCGCTCCTGGGGCGTTTGCAGCACCTGGCCGATGAGGTACTTGGTCAGGCCCAGATTGCGTGCCCCGGCGTAGAGCAGCGGCCGGATGTTGCCCAACTCAATCGACTTAAATAAATCCGTGTACGAGCCCTTCTTCAGAAACTTGGTGCTGAAACCCGCGTAGGGGCCGAATAACAGCTCTTTGCGGCCGTTTATCTGGCGCGTGTCGAGGTGGGGCATCGACATGGGCGGTGCTCCAAGGGCCGGCTTGCCGTACACCTTGGCCTCGTGCCGTGCAATCACGGCCGGGTTCTGGCATTTCAGCCACTGCCCGCTCACGGGGAAGCCGCCAAAGCCCCGTGCTTCCGGAATGCCTGACTTTTCGAGCAGCGGCAGCGAGCCCCCGCCGGCCCCGATGAACACGAAGCGCCCGCGTGCAATACTGCTCTGGCCGGTAGCGAGGTTCTTCACCTTGATGCGCCAGATGCCGTCGTCCTTGTGCCGGAAGTCCTCCACTTCGTGGCCCAGGTGCAAATCCACGCCCGGCAAGCCCTTCAGGCGGTCGGACAGTGCCCGGGTGAGTGCGCCGAAATTCACGTCGGTGCCCACAGCCATGCGGGTAGCAGCCACCGGCTGGGCGGGGTCGCGCCCCTCCATTACCAGCGGAATCCACTCGGCAATCTGCTTGGGGTCGGTGCTGAATTCCATGCCTTGGAACAGCGGCGAGTGCAGCAGCGCGGCGTGGCGCTTGCGCAGGTATTCCACGTTGGCCGCGCCCCACACAAAGCTCATGTGCGGAATGCTGTGGATGAAGGCCGTGGGGTCGGGCAGCTGGCCTTCCTGCACCAGCGAGGCCCAGAACTGCTTGCTGAGCTCGAACTGCTCGGCAATTTTATCGGCTTTGCTGATGTCAATCGAGCCATCGGGCCGCTCGGGCGTGTAGTTGAGCTCGCAGAAAGCCGAGTGGCCGGTGCCGGCGTTGTTCCAGGCGTCGGAGCTTTCGGCGGCCACGGCATCCAGCCGCTCGTAGCCGCTGATGGTGAGGCTGGGGTCAAGCGCTTTAAGCAGCACGCCGAGCGTGGCGCTCATGATGCCCGCGCCGATGATGATGACGTCGGAAACGGGTTTGGCAGGGGAAGAGTCGGTTGGATTCATAGAAATTGGTGAGGGTGCCGCAGGCAATACGGTGGAGAGCTCGCCGGGGCTGTTTGTTGGGAAAAAAAACAAGTGCCCTACCTTCGCCACCCCGCCGGGCTCCCCACCCGGCTGCCGTCCGCTTCCCACCCATGCCCGACCTCGACCTGCCCCTGCTGCCCCTGCCCACCCGCGCCGACGCGGCCGACGCCACCGCCCCGCGTCTGCTCATCATCTACACCGGCGGCACCGTGGGCATGGCCGTAAACCGCAGCGGCGGCCTGGTGCCCATGCAGTTCGGCCGGCTCGACCGCAAGATGCCCGAGCTCACGCGCCTGCCCTTCCGGCTGGAGCTATTGAGCCTGCCCGAACCCATCGACAGCAGCAACGTAACGCCCGCCGACTGGCTCTTTCTGGCCCAGCTCATCGGCCGGCACTATGCTGATTTCGATGGCTTTGTGGTGCTGCACGGCACCGATACCATGGCCTATTCGGCGGCGGCGCTGAGCTACATTCTGGAGCATCTGGGCAAGCCGGTGGTGTTTACCGGAGCGCAGGTGCCGGTGGGCGCCAACCGCTCCGATGCCCAGCGCAACCTCATCACGGCGCTGGAAATCGCGGCGGCCCGGCACCCCCGCGCCGGCACCGTGCGCGTGCCCGAGGTGTGCGTATTCTTCAACGATGTGCTCATTCGCGGCACTCGGGCCAAGAAGGTCGAAAGTCAGCAATTTGCGGCCTTTAAAAGCGAGAATTACCCCCCGCTGGCCCGCGCCGGCATCGGCCTGGAGTTCGACGATAAGAGCATTCGCCTATTGCCCGGCGCGCACCTCAAGGTGCACCAGCAGCTCGAAACCGGCGTAGCCGTGCTGCCGCTGTTCCCCGGCATTACGGAGGCGGTGGTATCGGCCGTGCTGGGTGTGCCGGGCCTGCGCGGCTGCGTGCTCGAAACCTACGGCTCGGGCAACGCGCCCACCGCCGCGTGGTTCCTCAACTGCCTGGCCGAGGCGCGCCGGCGGGGCGTGTGGCTCCTCAACGTGAGCCAGTGCGAGGAAGGCCGCGTGGTGCAGGGCAAGTACGAAACCAGCGCCCGCTTCGCCGAAATGGGCATCGTGGGCGGCGAGGATATCACAACCGAAGCAGCCGTCACCAAGCTCATGTTCGTGCTGGGCCTGGGCCTGAGCGAGGACCGCACCCGCGAGCTGCTGACCATCGATTTGCGGGGCGAGATAACGCTTTGAAAGCAGTGAACAGTTAGCAGTTAGCAGTTAGCATGCTTTGGCAGCAGGCCATTTTCTGGTGATAACTGCTCACTGATAACTGATAACTGCCCTTGTCCCCCTATCTTTGCCCCATCAACCACCATCCTGAGAGGTGTCCGAGTGGTCGAAGGAGCACGCCTGGAAAGTGTGTATGGGTCTCAAGCTCATCGTGGGTTCGAATCCCATCCTCTCAGCACAAGCAAACAAAAAGCCCGTTTCCAAGCTGGAAACGGGCTTTTTGTTTGTCTCGTATCTAAGCTATTTCACCACTTCGAGCCAGCCTTTCCAGGTTTGGCCGGCGGCAGTGCGCAGCTGGTAGTAGTAGATGCCGGCGGCCACGTCGGGGGCGCTGCCCCAGCCCTGGGTGTAGTTGGCCTGCTCAAACACCTTGCGGCCCCAGCGGGTGAAGATTTGCAGCGTCACCGGCTCGGTGCTCACGTAGGGGCGGAAGTCGTCGTTCTTGCTGTCGCCGTTGGGGGTGATGACGTTGGGGTACTCGAAGGCACGGGCAGGCGCTACCACCAGCGTGAGCGTGGATGTGACCGGGCAGCCGGTGGCGGCCACATCGGCGCTCAGGCGCACGGTGTAGGTGCCGGGCGCGGCGTAGGTGTGCGTGGGCGCGAGGCCGGTGCCCGTTTGCCCATCGCCAAAGTCCCAGCGGCGGTTGGTGAGCAAGGAGGTAGCCGGCAAGGTGTCGTTGAAGGTAACCAGATTGCCGGCGATGGGCAGCAGGGGCGCGGTATGGAGCCGGATGACAGGCACGCCCAGGCGGGTGACCACCACGGTGGCGCTGCCGGTGCAGCCGGTAGCCGTGGTTAAGCGCACGGTGTAAGTCGTCGTAGCAGTGGGGTTAGCCGTCACGGTGCGGCCGGTGGTGGCGCTGAGGCCGGCGGCAGGGCTCCAGGTGTAGGTAGCGCCGGTGCCGGCATCGGCGGTGCTTAGCGTGGCGGTGGTGCCGGGGCAGAGGGCCGCCACGGCCGGAATGGCTACGGAAAGGCTGCGCACGTTCACTACCACGGTGTCGCGGCTGATGCAGCCACCGGGCGTGGTGGCCGTCACGATGTACTGCGTGGTGGCAGCGGGCGAGGCCACCACATTGGGGCCGCTGGTGGTGTTGAGGCCGGTGGCCGGGCTCCAGGTGTAGGTGGCGATTTGCGCGGGCATAGCGCCGGCCACGGTGAGCGTGGCGCTGCCGCCGGGGCACACCGTCTGGTCGGGGCCGAGGGCGGCGCGGGGCAGTCCAAATACCGTCACGGTATCGCGGCCCACCACAGCAGCCTGGCAGCTGGTCGAGTCGTAGGCGGTGAGCGTGACCGGGTAGCGGCCGGGCGCGGCGTAGGTCACGCTTACATTGTTGGCCTGCGTCGAAGTCTGGCCGTTGCCAAAGCTCCAGGTGGTGCCGTTGTTGGAAGGCGTGGCGCGGGTGAAGAGCACCGTGAGCGGCGCGCAGCCCACGCGGGTATTCACCACGCCGTTAGCCGCCGGCACGAAGCTGGCATCCAAGCGGGCAATGTCCATTTTGAAGGCCGCGCTGGTGGTCTGGTTGCTGGTGCGCGTCTGGGTGCGGGCGTAGGCGTTGGGCGTGGTGATGATGGCCGGGGCAATGGCCCCGCTGCTGCCTTGCTGGAAGCGCACGCACACGGCCTGGTAAATAATGCCCTTCTTATCGAAGCGCGACGTGCCGCCATCCACGTGCGTAGTGCCCGTGCCGAAATACGTGCCGTAGACCAGCCGCCGGGCATTGGCCGAGAGCTGCATCACGTAGAGGTAGCCGTAGGTGTTGAGGTTGGCATCGGCCGCCGCGCCGGAGGTGCTGTTGGTGGCCGTGCGCTGCAGGGCGTCGGGCGTGGTGGGCATGCCCGCGATGCTGCTCGCGCCGTAGCCCGACAGTAGAATCTGCCCGCAGTTATCGACCAGAAAGGCCGTGGGGGCCAGGTTGGTGGGGTAGGGGTTGGCGGTGGTGGGCGTGCCCGCCCCGTTGCCAATCACCGTGGAGTAGCCTGTGGTGCGCAGGTCGGCGCTGAGCTTGTGGATGAACTGCCGGCTGCCGGCGTTGCGGTAGGTGCCGGTGGTGACGGGGTAGGCCCCGTTGGTCTGGCCTAGTACGTACACGGCGCTTTTACGGTCGAGCTGCACGAAGAAGGCTTGGTCGTAGCTGCTGGTGCCCAGGTAAGTGGTTTGCTGCACGGCCACGCCGAAGGTGGTCAGGTTTTGCACGAGGCGGCTCACGAAGCCGTCCGACGGGCCGCCCCGGTAGGTGGCGTTCAGGCCCCCGGCGGTGTTGGGCAGGGTGGTGCTGGTGGTGCCGCCGGCCACGTACACGTTGTTCACGCTGTCGAGCTGAATGCTGTAGCCGGCGTCGTCGCCGGAGCCGCCCAGCAGGGCGCTCCACCGCAGGGCCGTCAGGCCAGCGTTCAGCTTCACCACCACGGCATCGTGCCCACCGGCGAAGACCGCGCCGCCAGTGGTGGGGAAGTTGCTGGAGCGCGTCACCGTCGTGAAGTACACGTTGTTCTGGCGGTCGGTAATCACATCGCCCCGGAAATCATCGCCGGCGTTGGCCAGCAGGTTGGATGTGGCCAGTAGGCGGCCGTCGTTGCCGGTGCCGCCCATGTAAGTGGCCCCCAGCAGCTGGCTGCCGTTGGCCGAAAGCTTGGCCAGCACCATATCGGTGCCGCCAGCCAGGCTACGCTGCAAGGGCGCGCCGGGCATGGGGAAGTTGGTCGAGTTGGTGGTGCCCAGCATCACCAGCTCGTTGGCGCTGTTCACCACCAGGCTGTGGGGGTAGTCTTCCTGGTTGCCGCCCAGGTAGGTGGCGTATAACAGGCTGCTGGTGCCGGTGGCCGCGCTGGGGTTGTATTTGCTGATGACGATGTCGTTGTCGCCGTTGTTGAAGCTCGTGTCGTAGGCACCCAGGGTGGTTGGATAGCCGGCCGTGAAGTTGATGCTGGCCGCGTAGAGGTTGCCCAGCGAGTCGGGGCAGGCGGTGTAGCCCCAGTTGAGGGCGGCCGTGGCCCCGGAGTAGGTGGAGTACACCAGCACGGGGTCGATGACGAGCGGGCGGCTGTGGTCGTAGCCCTTCGGCAGGCCGAAGCTCACCGTGTGCTGCGGCCCCAGCACGTACTGGCAGGGCACGGCAACGCGGCGACCGTCCACCACCTGGTACGCATAGGGCTTTTGCTCCGTGACGCGGCCCACGCTGGTGCCAATGTGCAGCGCGCCATCCACCACGGTCAGCGACTCCTGCCCGTCGTAGCGGAGCCGGATGCGGCGGGCATCGGCCCCGGCAGCCAGCTCAAAATCGTACTCCATCACCGGGCCGCGCGAGTACAGGCGCAGGTCGGTGCCGGGGTAGAGCTGCTTGTAGCGCACGTCGGTGAAGGCGGGCACGTTGCGGGCCCAGCGGCTTTCGTCGTTGCCGAGGAAGTAGTTCATGTGCTCGCCGGTAGGCTGCTCGCCGCGCACGTCGGGGCGGGCATTGGCTCCTACAAAGCTCACGGCGTAGGCGTGGTGGGCAATGCGCTCGTGGGTGGCAGTGGGGGCGGCGTGGTGGTGGCGGTCCACGGCCGGGGCGTCGTAGCGGGCCACCAGCAGGCGGCCGCGCTCCAGAAACAGGCGCCCGGCCGGAATGTCGGCCGCGAACAGGATGGGGCTCTGCCACTGCCGCTGGTTGGGCACGAAGCGCAGCGGGTGGGCATCGGTCGGTATGGGGGCCACGGGCGGCGTGCCGGCCAGGGCATTGGAAAAGGTAAAAAAGGCACTGCCTAAGCAGAGCCAACGCGTAAGAGTACGACGCATGAAAAGGGGTGGAGGTGGGGAAATAAAGAAGGGCAAATGGACAGCAAAAGGCCCCGCTGGGGGCAGGGCCTGACTTTCCTGGCGTGAAGTTCCGGTGAATTCCTGGATTTATCGTCCTGCTTAGTGATTTGGTAACTTCGGTAGCGCTGCCATTGGCGCACCGGAAGGTTTTTCCACTCCCGACCTGGCCAGCTGTACCCGTATTTCAAGCAGACCCCAACGCGCCGCCCCGCCCCGCTCAGAAAGCCCGGGCAAGGCGGCGCAAAAGCCTTACTGCACTACATTGCCTCAGTGCAGTACTAGGTCCTTCAGCGAAATAATGTATTCCTTGGTGCTGGCGTTGTAGCGGATGGTGTATTTGGTGGGGAAGAATTTGCCCGGAACTTCATACGCGACGGGCTGCTTGATGTCCCGCTCGATGCTCACGCTGGAAACCAGAATGGCCTTGGTAAACATGGGCTCGACGAAGGTGACGTGCCCGTCGTAGGTGCCGTATATGAAGGTGTGGGTGAAGGTTGCGCCCGGCGTGTATTCGGAGCTGGTGGGGTCTACCCAGTGGCGGCCCATCATGGGCACGGTGCGGCCGGGGGCCACGTTGGGCGGGGTGATGTAGCCGGCAGGCAGCTTGTTGGTGGCCGGGAAAATGTCGCCCTTGGGGTCGTCGAGGGTGATGGCGTGTTGCGCCGCCATGGGCTGCATGTAGAAGTGGGCATCAAAATGCGGCAAGCCGTAGATGGTGAGGGGCTCGTGGCCGTTGGGGTTCCAGTCGAAGGAAATGTGGTCGAACGGCATCTGGGTGGTGGCGCTGGTGGCGGGCAGGGGCACGTCGTACATGGTGCCGGTGGCCGGCGTGGCGGGCAGGCCGCCCAAAGCGGCCTCACTCACGGCCACCCCAATTTCGGTGGGCATGCCGTTGGCATCTGATGATACAAAGCTGCGGGCCGCGCCGGTGCCAATGGTCACGGAATTGCCGTAGGTGGTGGCAGGCTGCGTGGGCGAGTCATCGTCTTTGCTGCAAGCCAGTAGCAGCGGCATGCCAAAGGCCAGGAGTGCAGCAGCGCGGCACCAGCCGGCCCGCGGGGGGAAGGAAGATATAGCCATAGCTGAAGTAGTTGCGCAAGAGCGGGGTTGCTCTTACAGTTTAAATATAGTAAATATTGAATATTTATTGCCTTGTTCTAAAAATTTCTTCAGTGCCATGGGCAAATGCAACTTGCGCAGGCGTTGGCAAAGCCCTGCCCGTCGCCGGCATTCCCGCCCCGCCCAACCTGAGCCGTAAAAACCCGTTACCTTCCCCGGCGCAACCCCTCACA
This sequence comes from Hymenobacter negativus, assembly GCF_016056375.1. GTDB lineage: Bacteria > Bacteroidota > Bacteroidia > Cytophagales > Hymenobacteraceae > Hymenobacter > Hymenobacter negativus_A. The sequence continues at coordinate 26,465 of NZ_JAEDAE010000009.1, read as the reverse complement.
TTCCGGCGCTCCCTTATGACCCCAACCCCGACGCACCCTGCCGCCGCCGCTGGCGCGGTCGAAAAAGACAACAAGCGCATCACCACCGGCTGGACGTTTTACGACTGGGCCAACTCGGTGTACCCGCTGGTGATTACCAGCTCGATTTTTCCGATTTACTGGGGCGCCCAGGCCGTGGATGCCCAGGGGCGCGACGTGGTGAACTTCCTGGGCTACACGCTGCCGGGCTCGTCGCTGCTCACCTATGCCATCTCGGCCGCCTTCCTCATCATCGCGCTGGTCAGCCCGTTTCTGACCTCGCTGGCCGACTACTCGGGGCGCAAAAAGCTGTTTCTGCAAATCTTCTGCTACCTGGGGGCGGCTTCGTGCGCGGCGCTGTACTTCTTCACCAAGGACACGCTCACGCTCAGTACGTTCATCTTCATTTCGGCCACAGTGGGCTTCTCGGGGAGCATCGTGTTCTACAATTCCTACCTGCCCATCATCAGCAGCGAGGAGAAGTTCGATTCGCTCTCGGCCCGCGGGTTTTCGATGGGTTACATCGGGTCGGTGCTGCTGCTGGTTATCTGCCTGGGCATCATCATGGGGCCGCACATTGCGGGCGGGCCCGAGGGCGTGGCCCTGTTTGGCATGAGCACGGGCATGGCCACCCGGCTCAGCTTCCTGCTCACCGGCATCTGGTGGGTGGGCTTTGCCCAGATTCCGTTCTTCACCCTGCCGCCCGATACCGGCCGCCCCGCCGATGCGCCCGTGAGCGAGGACGGCTGGCTGCTCAACGGCTTCCGCGAGTTGGGCAAGGTGTGGGACCAACTCAAGCAGCTGCCTAACCTCAAACGCTTCCTGTTGGCCTACTTCACTTACAACATGGGTGTGCAAACCGTAATGTACGTGGCCACCATCTTCGGCGACAAGGTGCTCAAGCTCGACAGTACCTCGCTCATTGTCACCATTCTGCTGCTGCAAATCGTGGGCATCCTGGGGGCTTGGCTTTTCGCCAAGCTCTCCGAGCGCATCGGCAACACCCGCGCCCTGAGCTGGGCCGTGTTCATCTGGATGCTGATTTGCGTGGCCGGCTACTACGTGCAAAAGGGCTGGAGCTTCTTCGCGCTGGCCGCCGTTATCGGCCTCACCATGGGGGCGGTGCAAAGCCTTTCGCGCAGCACCTATTCCAAGATTATTCCCGAAAACACGCCCAACACGGCCGCCTATTTCAGCTTTTTCGATGTGGTGGAGAAGCTGGGCATCGTCATTGGCACGCTTTCCTTCGGGCTGATTGGGCAGATTACCGGCTCAATGCGCAACAGCATCCTGTCGCTCATCGTGTTTTTCATCCTGGGTCTGGCCTTCCTGCTGAGCCTGCGCGGCAAGAAGCTGCGCGAAGACTCGCTGGGTCCGGTAGCGGTGCCGGGCCCGCCGCCCGCCTCGGCCGCCGCCGAAATGGGCGCGCCGATGACGCGGTAGCACTGTAGCGCGAACTTTTAGTCTGCGAGTTACAGCAAATGGAATAGCTTTGACTCGCGGACTGAGAGTCCGTGCTACACTTCACCCTATTTCCCGCATGTACACCTCTTCCATCCAGCAAAACATCCTCGCCGAGCTCGACCACGAGCTGGCCCAAACCCGCAAAGTCCTTGAGCGGGTGCCCTTTGCGCAGGCCGATTACAAGCCCCACCCCAAGAGCATGAGCCTGTGGCAGCTGGCCACCCACGTGGTAAACCTGCTGGCCTTCAACACCCTTTTCGTGCAGCACGACGCGCGCGATTTCCTCGACCCCAACGCGCCCAAGCCCGGCCCCACGCCCACCAGCCCCGAGGAACTGCTGGCCCGTTTCGACGAGTATTCCCAGACCCTGCGCGAAGCCCTGCGCAGCAGCGACGATGAGAAACTGACCCACAACTTCAAGCTGCACCGCGGCGAGCACACCATCATGGAAATGCCCAAAGGGGCAGCCATTCGCATCATGGGCCTCAACCACAGCATCCACCACCGCGGCCAGCTCACGGTGTACCTGCGCCTGCTCGACATTCCGGTGCCAGGCCTCTACGGCCCCAGCGCCGACGAGAAATAAGGGCCACGCGCCTGTCATTGCGAGGTGGGGCAGGCTTGTCATTGCGAACGCAGCGAAGCAATCCGTCCTGTCAAAACCAGACCCCTAATAATGTGAAAAAGCCCCGGCACCACTGCGGTACCGGGGCTTTTTAATTGGCTTCATCACATTTCAGGGTTGGTCGCACCTGAGAGGACGGATTAGCTACGCCTGTCCTTCGGGCGCCACGGCTTGCGACCTCGCCATGACAGACGGGCCCTACTTCCGCCTAAATACCTTCTCCCCGCCAATCCACGTTTGCAGCACCTGTGCGCCGCGCAGCTTTTCCTTCGGCGCGGCCAGCAAATCGGTGTCCAGCACCACGAAATCGGCCAGCATGCCGGGCTTAATTTGGCCCTTGCGCTTCTCCTCGAAGGCGGCGTGGGCGGCCCAGGTAGTCATGCCGCGCAGTGCGTCGGGGCGCGAAATGGCGTTTTCCATCTGGAAGCCGGTGGCGGGGTAGTTCTTGGCATCCTGCCGGGCCACGGCCGCGTGGAAGCCAAACAGCGGGTTAATGTTCTCCACCGGAAAGTCGGAGCCCAGGGCCAGCTGGCCGTATTGCTTCAGCAATTCTTTGTAGGCATAAGCGGTTTTGAGGCGCTCAGCACCCAGACGCTCGCCGGCCCAGTACATGTCCGACGTGGCGTGGGTGGGCTGCACCGAGGGCACAATGCCGAACTGCCCGAACTTGGGCATGTCGGCCGGGGTGATGACCTGGGCGTGCTCGATACGCCAGCGGCGGTCCTTCTGGCCCTTCAGCGCTTCGCCGTAAATGTTGAGAATGATGCGGTTGGCCGAGTCGCCGATGGCGTGGGTGTTCATCTGGAACTTCGACGCGGCCAACTGCCGGGCCAACGCTCGGTATTCCTTCACGGTCTGAATCAGGAAACCGATTTCCTTGGGTTTATCCGTGTAGGGGCTGAGCAGGCAGGCGCCCCGCGAGCCTAGTGCCCCATCGGCCAACACCTTGAAGGAATTGACGGTGAGCCGGTCGGTCTGGACTGGTCCTTTCTTTAAGTAATACGCCACGTTCTCGGGCGAGGCCCGGACCATGGCGTTGAAGCGCAGGTGCAGCTGGTTCAGCCGCTGCAACGAATCCAATATGTCGATATCCATCTTCTCAAGGCCCGCCTCGGCTAGGCTAGTGAGGCCCACGGCCAGGCAGTTCTGCTGGGCCTGCATCAGCAAGGGCGTGTCTTCGGCGGCGGTGGTGACGGGGTACACGCTGCCCAGCAGGCCCTGGGCTTTGTCGACCAGCAGGCCCGTGAGGCGGCCCTGCGCATTGCGCCCAATCACGCCGCCGCTGATGGGGGTGCGGGCCGTGATGCCCGCCTGGTCCAGCAGCTTCTGATTGGCGAGGCCCGCGTGCCCATCGACGCGGGTGATGTAGACTGGCACGTCCGGAAACAACCGGTCCAGGGTGTCTTTGGTAGGAAACTGCTTGTTGGGCCAGTCGTTCTGGTCCCAGCCCCAGCCGGTTAACCAACGCGCTTTGGGGTATTTACGGCGGGTTTCCTGCAGCCGCTCGATGACCTGCGCCCAGGATTTGGTACCCACCAAATCGGCGCCGGTCAGGCCCATGGCGTAGCGGTAGAAATGGCAATGCGCGTCGTAGAAGCCGGGATAGATGAACTTACCCTCTGCGTTTACCTCCTTTGCCGCCTGATATTTCGCTTTCAAATCGGTGGCCGGGCCCACGGCCACAAATTTGCCGTCCTTCACTACGAAAGCTTCGGCTTTCGAGAAGGTCGAATCAACCGTGTAAACGGTAGCGTTGGTGACGAGCAAATCCACCGCCTCGCGCTTGGCGCCGCAGCTGCTGAGCAGCGCCAGGGCCAGCAGTGGCGCGGTGATTTTGGGGAAAGCAGTAGGAGGAAATAGGGCCATGCGGAGAATCTTAAGCGGGAAAATCCTGGTGAGAATGAAAAAAAGAACGTCATGCCGAGCGCAGCCAAAGCATCTCGCGTGCAATAGTAAATCCAATCACAAGAAAAGAAATACTACCCCGCGCGAGATGCTTTGGCTGCGCTCAGCATGACGTGCTGTTATGACGGATTATCGAATCTGTTCTTATCCGTCAAATCCGTTAGAATCTGCGGTCCTTACTCGAAGCGCATGTGCTTCACCGACTCGCCCGAAAATTGCAGCTCCTGCAGCGACTCGATGCCGATTTGCAGATGCTGCTTCACGTAGTTGGCCGTCACTTTCGAGTCCGATTCCGAGGTTTTCACGCCTTCGGGTGTCATCGGGTTGTCGCTCACCAGCAGCAGGGCACCGTGCGGAATGTCGTTCATGAAGCCGCACACGAAAATGGTGGCCGTTTCCATGTCCACGGCCAGGGCGCGCACCCGGCGCAGGTAGTCCTTGAAATCCTGGTCGTGCTCCCACACGCGGCGGTTGGTGGTGTACACCGTGCCGGTATAGTAATCCAGCTCGTGCTTCTTAATCATCGACGAAACCGCGCGCTGCAGCCGGAAAGAGGGCAGGGCCGGAATCTCCTTCGGCAGGTAGTCATCCGAAGTGCCGTCGCCGCGAATGGCCGCGATGGGCAGCACCAGGTCGCCGAGCTTGGTCTTCTTCAGGCCCCCGCACTTGCCCAAGAAAAGGGCCGCCTTGGGCTTGATGGCCGAGAGCAAATCCATCACCGTGGCCGCCATCGGCGAGCCCATGCCGAAGTTGATGATGGTGATGCCGTGGGCCGTGGCCGTCTGCATGGGCTTGTCGAGGCCGCGCACTTCGCAGTCGAACTGCTCGGCAAACATGTATACGTAGTTGCTGAAATTGGTGAGCAGAATGTACTGCCCGAAGTCGCTCAGCGGCACCCCGGTGTAGCGCGGCAGCCAGTTATTGACAATTTCTTCTTTGGTCTTCATAAAAGTGTTTTGAGTGGCGGGATGGCTAAGTTCGGGAGTGAGAAAAGGGTATGCGTTTCGGAGTCACTTAGCCACTCAGTTGCTCAGTCACTCGATACCAGACCCCTACCTTTGGAGGTGATGCAAGCCCTGGACCTGCCGCCTTTCGAGGCCAAACTTACGCAATCGGCCACAAATCAACCACTCATCTGGGATGGGCTGCGGCGCAAGCACGTCGTGCTCACGCCCGAGGAGTGGGTGCGGCAGCATGTCGTCCATTATTTAATCAACCACTTGGGCTATCCGCGCGGCCTACTGGCCCTGGAGCGCGGCCTTCGCTACAACCAGCGCCAGAAGCGCACCGACCTGCTGGCCCTCGACCCCAGCGGCCAGCCCCTGCTGCTGGTGGAGTGCAAAGCGCCCTCCGTGGCCATTGATGCGGCCGTGGCCCGGCAGGCTACCACCTACAACCAAACCATCGGCGCGCCGCTGCTGCTGCTCACCAACGGCCTGGTGCACTACTGCTGGCGAGTCAATTTTGCGACGCGCACCAACGAGCGGCTGGAGGAGATACCGACGTTTGCGGACGCAACCACTTTATAAGTTTATTTATAAGTGCCTGAATGCCTGGCAAACCGGGTATCCAAGTGTTTTGCTCTTTGACTATTCGTTATCAACGGACTACTTCTACCCAGCCGGTGAGGCGCTCGGCTGAGGTGAGATTTGAAAAGTAATAATAATAGACCCCGGCCGGCTGGTCGGAGGCATTCCATAGGTTTTGATAAGATTCCTGATGGTACACCCGGCGCCCCCAACGGTTGTAGATATCTACCTGCCAGTCGGCCGCGCGCCAGCCCTGCATAACGAGTGTCTCGTTCCGGCCGTCGCCATTGGGCGTGATGATGTTCGGAAGCGAGCCCGACTTTATGAGAATGGTATCGGCAGCGGTGCATCCGTACTCATTGCTCACTTCTACCCAATACTTACCGGGGGCAGCCACGGTTAAGAACCTGCCCGTGGAGCCATCAGACCACCGATAAGTATTGCGCAGGGACTCTTCTTTGGTACGCAATTGCAGCGAACTGCCCTGGCGCAATACGGTTGCTTCCCGACTGAGGGTGACGCGGGGGCGGGGGTCGACGGTGACGTAGCGGGCGCTGGTGTAGGCCTGGCCACCCACTACAATGGTGAGCTGGACAAGGTAGGTGCCGGTCTGGGCAAATGCGTGGAAGACCGTGGGCCCGGAAGCAGAATCGGTACCGATTGTGCCGGGCAAACCACCAAAGTGCCAAGTGTAGGTGGGCGGTATGGTAGAAGGGTTGGTAGGAATGGTGGCGACGGTGAACCGCATGGGGGCACCCAGGCACGCGGGCTCCGCGTTGAACGCTACTTCGGGTGGCTGGGGCCGCACGAAATTTTGCAGCCCATACTCCGAAGCCAATCGAAAGCCAATGGGCAAAGCATCGGCCTGAAACACGCAGGCGGCGCCGCGCTGATTAGGGCGCACCACACACCCCAGATAAGTGGAGCTGCTCCGGCCGACATAGATTCGGCCATCGGGCCCCATCTCTACCGCATTGAGAACGTTGTCAATGTCCCCCGTGCGGGGCCTGATGGTTTGGGCAGAGCTCCGGATAGCGGCCAAAGAACCCGCTTGTAAATCCAATTGAACAAGCTTGCCTTGGATTTTTAAAATCTGCGGGATGCTACATGCCAGGTAAAGCTTGGAGTTGTCGGGAGAGAATTCAAGTCCCGACACGCTGTATTCCCCCGGCCTTTCGGGGTCCGTGGTCTGCACTACCTGGGGATTGGTGATACGGCCGGTACTGGCATCAAAATCATAAAGCTCCAGCCGGGCATCTCCCGATGAACGGGCAATGCGATGGCCGTCCGGCGAGAATTTGAGGAACCCGAGCCCTGAATTCCACGGGATGGGATTGGTGACGGGCACGTGGCTGACCCCGGCCGGCGTAACCAAAAAGCTATAGGCAAGGCCGTTATTCACTCCTTGCACGACTACCCAAACGTCGCGGCGGTTGGCGTGCTGCATCCCGGCTACTCCCTCGCACATGACGGCGCCCGTTGGCAGCTGCACGTTGCGCACGGCGGTTACCCCGCCCAGTCCCCCGCTCAGGCTCATATCGACTTCGCTGTAGGTCACGCCATTGGCTAAGCCGTGCTCTCGGGCATCGGTAGCGAACACATAGTAATGTCCTGGGGTGCCGGGCCGGGATACAATGAGTGCGCCGCGCTGCGCTGAGGTGTGCCCAAGCAGCCCGGCAGGATATCCGTCGCAAGTAGCACAGGCATTGGTCATCACGCCGTGGTTTCGGTTCCAGATTGTAATCCCGTTGGTGTAAAAAAGCAGATTGCCGGCGGCATCCGAAATGGTGGAGTTAGGCTCCTGGCTTTCTATGCTGCTGGTCCGAAGCCACGTCGGCTGGGGTACGAAGCCTATGCCTAATTTGTCTCCACAATACCAGTTGTTGTTTTCGCCCTGAGCAAGGGCTGGCCGGACGCCTAAACAAAATAGCCCCGCTAGAATAAGGCGGTTGATGAAGAGAAGAAAATTCGGACGCATGGGTGAATGCAAGAATTCAAAATGAGAGCGTGGGGCTAACAGGAAAGGTGCCGCCATTTGCCAAACGGGCTTGCAAATAAAGCTTGCATCAGCGGCTTCAGTGCGCGGGGTTGGCCTGGCTGTAATGCCTGGCATGAGGGAGGTGGGACGTATCCGCCGCCGCCGTTGCGAGGTGATGAGCAACAAAGCATAAAGCCCGGCCGCAACTGCTGCGGCCGGGCTTTTGAGTGGCAAGGGGCGGTGAGAACCGAGCCTAGCGCTTGATTTTGGTTTTTTTGCCCTTGTCCTTCACGCGGGCATCGGCCGGTATCACGCGCACGGGTTTTTCAATTACCGTAGTCGTGGCAGGCATGGTGGCCGGAGCTGCATCGGTGGTCGTAGTGGTCGATTCCGTGGTGGTCGACGTAGCGGGAGCGGGCGTAGCCGCTGGGTAAGTGGCCGGGGCGGGCGTTACCGTGGTCTGGCGCGTGGTGGTCGTGCTGGTGCTACTCTGGGCATTGGCCGAGAAACCGCAAACGGCAAGGAACAAGGCAAGGATGAGGGGTTGCTTTTTCATAGGACCGAAAGGTTAGTGAAACAAAATGCCCGCGATGGTTGAATCGCAGCAATTGGTCTGGCTTTAACGCAGAAAAATGCGCAAGGGTTGAGCTTGGTCGAGACCTGTTAATTACCAATTACTTATATAGGCGATTGTCCAACAGCCCGTTCACGTAAAACTGCACGCAGGCGCGCAATTCGTCGCCGTACTTCTTCACCAATGCCGGGTTGGGTTTGGCCACGGGTTCATTGGGTATGAAATGAGTCTGATAGGGGTAGAGGCGCACTTCGTTCTTATTGGTCAGCTCGGCCACGAAGTCGGAATGCACGAGGTAGTAGGAGTCGCCGTCGCGGAAAATGGCGCGGCCGGGGCTGGCCGCATCAAACACCGATGAGCCAAAGGGCAGCAGCGCCGGCTGCTCCTGCGCCAGGCCCAGCACATCAAGCACCGAGGCGGGCACGTCGATTTGCTCCGTGATGCGGTGCGGGTTGGCGGCCGGCAGCGGCTGGCCGGGGCGGAAAAACAGCAGCGGCGTTTTGTGCGCACCCAGCGGGTTTTGGTAGCCGGCGCGGTCCGACTGCGAAGTATGGTCGGCGGTGAGCACAAATACCGTGTGCGCGTACCAAGGCTCCCGGCGGGCCGCCGCAAAAAAGCGGCGTAGCGCCAGGTCCGCGTAGGCAATGGTGGGGTGAATGGGCTGCGTGCCCACCGGGAATTTGCCCTTGTATTTCGTCGGCAGCGAGAACGGCTCGTGCGAGCTGAGCGTGAACAGCGCGGCCAGGAAGGGCTGCTTGGTGGCCGTGAGTTGGCGGTTGAAGTATTGCAGGTAGGGCTCATCGAAAATGCCCCAGTGGCCGTCGTAATCGGGGCTGGCGGCGGCGCCGGGGTACTCGTTCAGGCCATAATAGTGCTGCATCCCGGCAATGCCGCTGAACATATCGAAGCCCATGGTGCCGTTGGAGCCGGCGTGGTACATGGCCGTGCTATAGCCGTGGCGGCCCAGGATTTCGCCCAGCCCGTGCAGCTCCGCTGTCTGGAAGCTGGAGGTGATAAACGGCTCATCCATCAGCGAAGGCAGGCCCGCAAGCACAGCCGGTAACGCCTCGATGGAGCGGCGGCCGTTGGCGTAGTTCTCGCGCATCAGCCGCGCCCCGGGGGCCACGGCTAAGGAATCAAAAAACGGCGTGAAGCTGCCCCGCCCACCGTTTTCCACGCCGTTGTATTCCGAGCCGAAGCTTTCCATCAGCAGCACCACCACGTTGTCGGGGACGGTAGATGCGGCGGGCCGGGCGGGCAGCGGGGCGGCGTTCAGGGCCGGCCGCAACGCCGTGGCCGTAGGGAAATATCCTACCCGGTCAATCTGCACTTCATCAAAAGATTTCAGCACCGTGAACGTGCTGTTCAGGGCCAGGTGCCCGAGCACGGCAGGCTGCTGCTCGAAGGCAATGCCGGTGCGCAGGGGCTTGAGCTGCCAGCCGCCGCGCAAGCCCAGCACCACCAGTCCCACCACCAGCATAAATTCTACGGTGCGCTGCGCCCAGCGCCAGCGGCCGGCCGGCGCAGCCAGCTCGGCCGGCGTGGGCATGGGGCACAGCCGCCACAGCACATACACCAGCCCGGCCAGCGGAATGGCTAGGTACCAGTAGTGCAAGCCAATCTGGCCGGCCTGCTGGGCAATGTCGTGGCCAATGGTGCTCCACTCGTTGCTCAGCCGCCGCCCAATGAATTTAAAATACTCCCAATCAATAATATTGAGCAGAAAGCCTGGCACATTGAGCAGCACAAACAATCCGCGCAGCCACTGCTGCCCTCGCCGCGCATCCACCGGCACGAGTAGCGACAGTAGCACCAGTGGCAGGTTCATCCAGAGCAGCGCGGCCACATCAAACCGCAACCCGTGCATAAATGCTTGCACCACTGCCCCCGGCGCAATGCCCCGAAACGTGACCAGATTGAGGCAGTAAAAACCCAGGCGAAGCAGCGTATAAACGGCCATCAGCAGCGCAAAGCGGCGCAGCAGCAGGCGAATGGCGGGAGAGGGAATCATTTATTCAGCGTATGTCATTGCGAGTGGAGCGCAGCGCAACGCGGCAATCCGTCCTCTCGAAGCGACAAGTCAGCTATTGTGACAAGGCCCCGATAAATTGTGTCAATTCAAAACAGATGTGAAAAGCCCCGACGCCGTTGCAGGCGTCGGGGCTTTTCACATCTTAGGGCTTAGTGCTTTGAGAGGACGGATTGCCGCGTTGCGCTGCGCTCCACTCGCAATGACAGCTAAGACTAATTATAATCTATACGGCGGCTAGTTCCAGCACGGTTTCCACGTTCACCAGGGGCAGGCCCCAGGCTTCGGCTACGCCTTTGTACACCACTTCGCCGTGCACCACGTTCAAGCCAAGGCGCAGGGCCTCGTCGCGGCGGCAGGCTTCCTGCCAGCCCTGGTTGGCGAGTTTCACGGCGTAGGGCAGGGTGGCGTTGGTCAGGGCCAGGGTGCTGGTGTAGGGCACCGCGCCGGGCATGTTGGCCACGCAGTAGTGCACCACGTCGTCGATGATGAAGGTCGGGTTTTCGTGGGTGGTGGGGTGGCAGGTTTCGATGCAGCCGCCCTGGTCCACGGCCACGTCCACTACCACGGTGCCGGGACGCATGGTCTTCAGCATGTCGCGGGTGATGAGGTGCGGAGCCTTAGCGCCGGGAATCAGCACCGCGCCCACAATCAGGTCGGCCGTCTTGATGGCTTCGCGGATGTTGTACTCGTTGGAATACTGCGTGATGACGTTCTTGGGCATGATGTCGTCGAGCTCACGCAGACGGTTCAGGCTGATGTCCATGATGGTCACTTGCGCACCGAGGCCGGCGGCTACTTTCGCAGCCTGCGTGCCCACAATGCCGCCGCCCAGCACCAGCACGTTGGCGGGCTTCACGCCGGGCACACCGCCGAGCAGGATGCCACGGCCTTTCAGAGGTTTTTCCAGGTACTTGGCGCCTTCCTGCGGAGCCATGCGGCCGGCCACTTCGCTCATCGGAATGAGTAGGGGCAGGGCGCGGTTGCTGAGCTCCACGGTCTCGTAAGCCAGGCAGATGGCCTTGCGCTCAATCATGGCGTGGGTCAGCTCCTCGCCGCTGGCGAAGTGGAAATACGTGAAGAGCAGCTGGTTCTCCTTGATGAGCGGATACTCCTCAGCAATCGGCTCCTTCACTTTGATAATCATCTCGGCCTGCCCGTACACGTCGGCAATGGTGGGCAGGATGGTCGCGCCGGCCGTCTGGTACTCCTCGTCCGAGAAGCCCGAGCCTTCGCCGGCGGTGTGTTGCACCAGCACGTTGTGGCCGTGTTTGCGCAGCTCGGCTACGCCGGCGGGCGTGAGGCCCACGCGGTTTTCATTGTTTTTAATCTCCTTGGGAACGCCAATAATCATGAGCGAAGGGGGAAGTGATGGGGTGGGGGAGAAGTGAGCTTTCGAGCCGCAAAGATAGGGCGCGGGCCTAGTACCCGACGCGCCAAAATTTGGTTCAACTCACGCCTCCGCCAGCAGCGCGTTCAGGTCCAGGGCGCGGGTGTACATCTGCACTTCGCCGTTGGTCGTCATGGGCCACTGCTCGCGGGGCCGGTCCCAGTACAGTTCCACGCCATTGCCGTCGGGGTCGTCGAGGTAAATGGCTTCCGATACGCCGTGGTCGGCCGAGCCGGTGATGGGGTAGTTGGCCTTAACCAATTGCTTCAGCGCGCCGGCTAGCTCAGCCCGCGTGGCATAAAGAATGGCCGTGTGGTAGAGCCCCGCACCCTGCTTGCGGGCGGGCGGCCCGCCCAGGCTGTTCCAGGTGTTGAGCCCAATGTGGTGGTGATAGCCGCCGGCCGAAATAAACGCCACCTGATTGCCAAACCGCTGCACCACCTGGAAGCCCAGAATGTCGCGGTAAAAGCCCAGGGCCTTGTCGATGTCGGTGACCTGCAAATGGATGTGGCCGATACGCGTCTGTGCCGGAACTACGTAGGGGGCGCTGGCTGCGGGAGCGGCACTGCTGGTTGAGTCTGCCATAGGGAAGCTATGAATTGATCGAATTAATGTACCAACATCGATCTAAAATCGCTCCAAAAAAAGCCCCGCCAAATTGGCAGAGCTTTCAGTCAGTCGAAGCCCCGGATATGGGTGTATCTTTTTTCGTTTTGCCGCCCCACCCGCACTATCTGGCGCTCGAAGTCCTTGGAATCGTTGAGAATTTTATAAAACCCGTTTAGGTATCGGGTAGCAAATTCCTGCTCCTCGTGGCTGAGATATGGGCAGGCCAGGTACACGTTGTAGAGCGCGGCGCGGCGGGTATTGAAAAGGCCCCGGACGGCAGCCAATATTTCCGGCGGAAAATCGTAGCCCCGAAACACGCGCTGCCGCACCGAGGCGATGCCGAGCTGCTCAGGCGGCACGGCGTAGGGGGCGCTCACCAGCCCGCTGTAGTCGAAATCGAAGGCTACTGGCACGGGCGGAGTGGCCAGGCTGCGGGACAGCAGGCGGATGTTGTGCCGGTAGGGCACCGACCAGTCCGTGTTGCCAACCATGAACTGGAACAGGACCATCGTGGCCGTGGCCGGCTGGTCCAGGTTTTCCATGCCGATGAATAAGGGTTTGGGGACCACCGTGGCTTGGTTGCGCCGCGCCAGCGCCTCGGTATTCTCCAGAAAGAAGCCGTAGTGGACCGAAGTATCCTCCCGTCCGTTGCTGTCGCGGTAGGTAATGCGGCAAAGTCGGGCCCGGTAGCTAAAGTCCGTCAGTGCGTTATAGAGCTTATATACCAGGTATTCCCGCAGGGTGTAGTCGTCGGACAGGCAGTGAGTGGTCAGCTTCAGTTCGGCTACCGCCCCGAAGAGGGAGCTATGCCCATTGGGCGGCGGAAACCTGACCAGCAGCGGCGGGAAGCCGCACACGGCGGGGTCTTTGCGCCGGTTGCCGCGCACCTGCACCTGCACGGCCAGCGTTTGCGTGCTGCCATTGGCGGTGCGATAGGAGATACTGGCCGGATGAAGGCCCGGACTAGCGCCGCGGTCTTTCAGAACCTGCTCGAGCGGCAGTGAAAGCGTGAGCTCGACGATTTCCGCGCTGGCGAAGAAGGAGTTATCGGGGGCATAGGCCTTTGCTTGCGCCGGCGCCGGCCAACCAGCCGGTGCCAGCACCGGCTGCCCAAGCAGTAGGCCGTAGCACACCAGAACCAACAGCAGCGAAATCATCACGGCAGCGGGCCCGCGCAACGCGGCCCATTAAAGACAACCGGCCCGGCGAAGCAAGCAGCCCGGGCTAATGACGGCTCAGCCTGGAAAAGCAGGTTGAATTCATATGAGTATCAGCGCTTAAACAGCGCATCAATTGACTTGCCCTGGCCCTGGGCGAAGGGAATGCCCAGCATGTAGGCCACGGTAGACGGCACGTCGACCAGCGTACAGGTATCCTTCACGGTGCGGCCTTTTCTGAAATCCGGCCCCAGAGCCAGCAGGCTGATGTGGCGGCAGCCCTCGCACCCATCGCCGTGCTCCGTCCAGCCCGGGGGCACGGTGTCGAGGTGGCGGCCGTGGTCGTTGGTCACGAACAGGGCCGTGTTGTTGCGGTAGGCTTTGCTTTTCTGCAGGAAATCGTAGAGCTGCTGCACATACCGGTCGTCGCGGTTAATTCCCCGGATATAATTGGGCCAGTTGCCGGCGTGGGCGTAGCCATCGGGCTCCATAAAGTTGATGAGCACCAGGTTGGGCTGGTACTGCGTCAGAATGCGCTTGACGGCTATCAGCGTCAGCGAATCGGCCCGGTAGCCGGTGCCCGGGCCGCTGATGCCGCAGTCGACGGAAGGCGGATACTGGTCCTTCCACTCGGGGTTAAGGGTGTTGGCCAGAATGTAGAGCTTGTCTTTGCTGGTAATCAGCCAGGCGGCGGTGGCGGGCTTGCCGGTGGCTTTGCGCCACAGCTGGAAGATGGAAGGCTGCTGCGGAAACTCCTTATCGTAATTGTCAATGGGCTGGTTGATGCCCGTAGTCAGGGCCGTGTGCCCGGAGTTGGTGTAGGTGTACCCGTTGTTATAAAACGTGGGAAAGAACACGCCCTTGGCCTTGAGCGTGGTCGACATGTTGGGAATGTTGCCCGGAATATTGCCCCACGTCTCGGAGTACCGGGGGCCATCAATAACCACAATAATGACGTTTTTGGTGCGCAGACCCTTCTTACTCGGGACCGGTGCCCCGCCCACCGCAAAGAGCAGCAATAGCAGCCCGCCCAGCACATACCGCAGCCAGCCGGTGGCGGTGAGGAAGCGGCTTTGCCGCCCAACTGGTGCAAAGAAAGGCATGGTGCTTCGTTTTATAAAACATATAAATATACATTATAATATATTTAAATATAATTCATTCATCCCAGATTAGGTAGAAACACAAAATGCTCTCAACTATCAACGCTGCAGCATTTTGACCAGTTGGCCCTGAAACAGCAACGGGCTCCGGCAGCCGGCCAGCACAATGCAGTGCTGGCCAGTCGCCGGAGCCCGTTTATAGGCTGGGCAGAAACCCGTAATTATTTAAACGGAACGGCCGTGCCGCTTTCCTTCACCATGCTGTTGCCACTGAGGTCGCGCACGATGTTGGCCTTGAGCGTGATTTTGGCGTCGCCGCTCACGTCGTTGGAGCTGATGGTCACGGCGTCGCTCACCTGCCCGAGCTGGCGCTGGCTGTAGAGAAGCTCCACTACTTCGCTCTGGCCGGGCGCGATGGGGGCGGGGTTGTTCTTGTAGCCCACGCAGTAGCACCCCGACGAAAGCGCCCCAAGCACCAACTCAGTTTTGCCGGTATTCTTCACCGTGAAGCGGGCAATGGGCTGCTGTCCGGCCTCCATCTTGCCGAAATCGTGGGCGCTGCGGTCCAGCACGAGGTGGGGCGAGGCGGCCAGCTGGGCCGGCGTCAGGGTGGGCTTAATCTGGTCTTTGGTGAGCACCGTGCCTTTGATGCTGAGGACCTTGCTGGCCTCGGTAGCGTTGCTGGTCACGGTCACCGTTTTGTTGAACACGCCGGGGCGGCCAGCGCTGCTATACATGGCTTTGATAACGCCCATCTTGCCGGGCAGCACCGGGGTTTTGGTCCAGTCCGGGGTAGTGCAGCCGCAGCTGGCCTGCACGTTAGCAATAACAACGGGCTGATTGCCGGTGTTTTTGAACTTGAACTCGTAGGTAGCCATCGTGCCTTCGGGCACGTTGCCGAAGTCGTGGTTGTCGGTCGAAAACTGCATCACGCCCTGGGCGTGGGCCGCGCCGGCCAATGCCAGCAGGCAAATAGTAAGAAGTTTCTTCATGATTTCTAAACCCTGAGCCGGTAATCAAAAGCCGGGGCGGGCGGTTTTGAATGAGAAAAAGAAAGCCGGTGGAAACAGTGCCGGGCTGACAATCAGCACGGAATACGTATTACCATTGCACCCCAAATATACGGCCAAACCCTGCCACGCCACCCACCCGGCCCCGATTCCGTATTTTTGCACCACGGCCCCGGCCGCCCGCCTCTTCCGCTCCAAAATTCCCACGTATCCTGACCCTTATTATATGTCCGCAGCCGAAACCGCCGTGCCCGCGCTAGCCGCGCCCCTCACCAAGGCCGACTTTCTCACCGATTACCGCCTGGCCTGGGAAAGCCGCCACGCCTCGCTGGCCGGCCGCAAAGAAGTATTCATGGGCAAGGCCAAGTTTGGCATCTTCGGCGATGGCAAGGAAGTGCCGCAGCTGGCCATGGCCCGTGCCTTCCAGAACGGCGATTTCCGCGCCGGCTACTACCGCGACCAGACGTTTATGGCGGCCATCGGCCAGTTGACCTGGGAGCAATACTTCGCCCAACTCTACGCCAACCCCGACGTGGAAGCCGAGCCCGCCACCGCCGGCCGCGCCATGAACGGCCACTTTGCCACCCGCATGCTCGACGAGGACGGCAACCTGACCAACCTCGCCCAAACCAAAAATTCCTCGGCCGATATTTCGCCCACCGCCGGCCAGATGCCGCGCCTGCTGGGCCTGGCCTACGCCTCTAAGCTGTTCCGCCAAAACCCCGAGCTGCACCAGTTCGACACGCTTTCTGTGAACGGCAACGAGGTGGCTTTCGGTACCATCGGCAACGCCAGTACATCGGAGGGTATGTTTTTTGAGGCGCTGAACGCGGCCGGGGTGTTGCAAGTACCCATGCTGGTGAGCGTGTGGGACGACCATTACGGCATCTCCGTTCCAGCTGAATACCAGACAACCAAGCAGAGCATCAGCGACATCATGATGGGCTTGCAGCGCGACGGCGAAGGCCAGTCGGGCTTTGAAATTTACGTAGTGCGCGGTTGGGACTATGCCGGCCTGGTGGACACCTACCAGCGCGCCGCCGCCGTGTGCCGCGAGCAGCACGTGCCCGTTCTCATCCACGTCACGGAGCTTACGCAGCCGCAGGGCCACAGCACCAGCGGCTCGCACGAGCGATATAAGAGCAAGGACCGCCTGACTTGGGAGGAGGACCACGACTGCCTACACAAGCTGCGCGAGTGGCTGCTGGCCGAGGGCCACGCCACCGAGCTGGAGCTCGACGAAATCGAAAAAACCGCCGCTGCCGTTATCAAAACGGCCCGCACGGCTGCCTGGGCCGCCTTCTTCGACCCCATCAAAGCCGAGCGCGACGAGGCCGTAGCTCTGCTCGATAAGCTGGTGGCCGATACCGGCACCGAAAACTCCATGCACGAGCTGGTGGAGCAACTGAAATCGAACCCCACGCCCATCCGGGCCGATATCGTGCGGACGCTGCGCCGCGCCCTGCGCCAGGTGCGCAACGAAAAGCGCAGCTTCGGCCGCCGCTCAGTGCAGCGCCACTTGGAGCAGCTGCTGGCCGAGAATGCCGACCGCTACAACTCCAGCCTGTTCAGCCAGAGTGAGTTGGCCGTGGGCAATATCGAAGAAGTGGCCGCTACCTACGCCGCTGATGCGGCCGTAGTGGACGGCCGCGAGGTGCTGCAGGCCTGCTTTGATGCCAACTTCCAGCGCGACCCCAAAATCTTCGCCATCGGCGAGGACGTGGGCAAGATTGGCGATGTGAACCAGGCCTTTGCCGGTTTGCAGGACAAGTTTGGCGAGCTGCGCGTGACCGATACCGGCATCCGCGAGTGCACCATTGTGGGGCAGGGCATTGGCGCGGCCTTGCGTGGCCTGCGGCCCATCACCGAAATTCAATATCTTGATTACCTGCTGTATGCCATCCAGATTCTGAGCGACGACCTAGCTTGCCTGCAGTACCGCACCAAGGGCGGGCAGAAGGCCCCGCTCATCGTGCGGACCCGCGGGCACCGGCTGGAAGGCGTGTGGCACTCGGGCTCGCCCATGCAGATGATTCTGGGCAGCATCCGGGGCATTCATTTGTGCGTGCCGCGCAACATGGTGCAGGCCGCCGGCTTCTACAACACGCTGCTGCGCAGCGACGAGCCCGCCATCGTAATTGAGTGCCTGAACGGCTACCGCCTGAAAGAGAAAACGCCCAGCAACGTGGGCGAATTCACCCTTCCGCTGGGTCGCCCCGAGGTGCTGCAAAAAGGCACCGACGTGACAGTCGTTACCTACGGCTCGATGTGCCGCATTGTGATGGATGCTGCTAAGCAACTGGCCGACGTGGGCATCTCCGTGGAAGTTATCGACGTGCAAACCCTGCTGCCTTTCGATACCGACCACCTCATCGCCGACAGCGTGCAGAAAACCAATCGCGTGCTGTTCACCGACGAGGACGTGCCCGGCGGCGGAACGGCCTTCATGATGCAGCAGGTGCTGGACGAGCAGCAGGCCTACCGCTTCCTCGACGCGCAGCCGCGCTGCCTGGCCGCACAGGCCCACCGCCCGGCCTACAGCTCCGACGGCGACTACTTCAGCAAGCCTAACGCCGAGGACGTGTTCGACACCATCTACGAGATGATGAGCGAGGACGCGCCGGAGCAGTTTCCGGCTATCTACTAAGGTGTTAGCGTAATAGGCCGGCCCGCCGGGTCGGCCTAAAGCGTCACCTCGCTGGTGGTGATTTGGTTGCTCTCGTGCAGGCCGCGGTCCAGGATGCTGATTTCAAACCGGAATACATCACCGGGATTGAATACCGTGCCGTCGAGGGAAATGGGCAGCTTGTAGCGCAGCTCGCCTTTCAGGGGCGCGGCACGGCCGTCGGCGCCGTTTAGGCGGGGGTATTGGCTGTCGTATTCGCCCTGTACGCCGGCGGGAAACGGGGGCTGGGCTGGCGTTACAAAAAAATCAAAAGCCTTGGTAACGGGGTTCCTTTTGTAGGGCTGTATGAAGTAGTTATAGCTGTAGCCCCTGTTGTTATGGCCGCCGATTTTGGTGTTGAAGGGTGCCACGGCGAGGTCTTCCGGCCCAAGGCCCAGGTCGCCGTCGCCGTCGCGGAAGCCGAGCACGAATTCCAGCGTGTCGCGGCCCACGTTGCCATTGGCGGCCGCAATACGTGTTACCTTAACGTCTCTAAACTCGATTTCGGGCGTATTCGAATAGCTGGGGGCGCTGAGGCAGCCGCTAAGGCTCGTCCCGGCCAAGCCAAGAAGAGTAACTCCGCGCAGGGTACGAAACAGGTTCATAAATACAGGAAGTGAGAAGTCAGAAGCACAACGGCCGAAGCGGCCCCAAAGTACGTTCTTCCCAACGAATAGCCAAGATGGTTGGTTCGGTGGTAACGGCTAATGTCCTTGTTTGCTCATGAGTTTTCGTTCTGATTTTTTGGCCCGGTTGCCCAAGGTTTCGGCCGCTACATTCGAGGCGGCCGCGCTGGCGCTGTTCCGGCACCAGGCGGCCCACTGCCCGCCCTATGCGGCCTACCTCGCGCAGCTAGGGCGCAACCCCGCTGCTGTGGCCCGGCTGACCGATATTCCATTCCTGCCCATCGAGTTTTTTAAAACCCACGAAGTCCGCACAGAGCCTACGGAATGGGCACCGCAGGAAGTATTCCTGAGCAGCGGCACCACGCTGCAGCAGCGCAGCCGCCACCTCGTGCGCGAGCCCGCGCTGTACCGCGAAAACGCGGCCCGCATTTTCGAGCAATACTATGGCCCGCTCACGGGCTGGACGTTTTTGGCGCTGCTGCCGTCGTATCTGGAGCAGGGCAATTCCTCGCTGGTGGCGATGGTGGATTATTTCGCCCAGCAATCGGGCCAGGCGCAGCCGGCCTTTTTCCTGCACGACCACGCCGCCCTGCGCGCCGCGCTGGCCGATGCGAAGCAAGTACCCGGCCGCCGCGTCATGCTCATCGGTGTGAGCTATGCGCTGCTGGATTTCGTCCTGGAAGCCGGCCCCGCGCCGGAGCTGCAGGACCTCACGGTGCTCGAGACCGGGGGCATGAAGGGCCGCCGCCGCGAAATGATTCGCGAAGAACTGCACGCCGAATTGCAGCGGGCGTTTGGCCCGGCCGGTATTCATTCCGAGTACGGCATGACGGAATTGTTGAGCCAAGCCTATTCGCTGGGCGACGGCCGCTTCCACTGCCCCGCGCCGCTGCGCGTGCTGCTACGCGACCCTTCGGACCCGTTTTCGATTGGTGATAGAAAGGATGGGGCCATCAATGTGATTGATTTAGCCAACATTGATTCCTGTGCTTTTATCGAAACGAAGGACTTAGCCCGCATGCACCCGGACGGCTCGTTTGAAGTGCTGGGCCGGATGGATAATTCGGACGTGCGCGGGTGCAATCAGATGGTGTAGAGGCCTAATATCTTTCGGCAGCAGTTAATCCAGTAGACATACAGACTAATAATAAATGCGTAGCTGATAGGGTTATTGTCAAATAACAACCTTCCAATCCATCGGACTTTCCACAGGTCGTAGTGATAACCTGCAATACTAAATATTTGATAGTAAAATAAATTATAAGCTTGGTAGAAGTAATGGTAGTCCCGAACCAGAAAGGTTAAAAAGAGAATTAATTTGGTGGTGATTATTGCAATAGTAATTATCCATAGAATCTGTTTACGTCCGAAAGTTGTTAATGCGAAAAATCCAAAAATAATGAATTGAAATATACCGTAAATAGTGCGGCCTTTATGAATGGCAAAGGCGTGTGAATTATGAAAGATATCCCACTTTAGGTAATTGTCGAAAGCTATACCTAACGCAATGACTATTGCAAAAGCAATCCATTGATAACGAAGGGAGAGAATAGACTTAGTAGATAAATAAGCCACGAATCAATGGATGATTAGCAGGTTAGAAAAGAAATTGGCCGCGCTGCTCTAATGCAACACGGCCAATCAATACGGTTTATTATCAGCGTTTATTTACCTGCAAACGCCTTCGCGTCGCCTTCCGAAATCGTGTCGTCGCTCATAATTACAAGGCGCTCCACCACGTTACGTAGCTCGCGGATATTGCCGCGCCAGTCGAGGCCCTTCAAATATTCCAGCGCGGCGGCGTCAATTTTCTTGGGCTTGTTGCCGTAGTCGGCGGCGATGTCGTTGAGGAACTTCTGAATTAGCTCCGGGATGTCTTCGCGACGGTCGTTGAGGGCGGGGACCTGGATGAGGATGACCGAGAGGCGGTGGTAAAGGTCTTCGCGGAAGTTTTTGTCGGCGATTTCCTGGAGCAGGTCTTTGTTGGTGGCGGCGAGGACACGCACGTTAACCGAGATTTCCTTTTCGCCGCCTACGCGGGTAATTTTATTCTCTTGTAAAGCGCGCAGCACTTTGGCCTGGGCCGAGAGGCTCATGTCGCCAATTTCGTCGAGGAAGAGCGTGCCGCCATCGGCCTGCTCAAACTTGCCGATGCGCTGCTTCACGGCCGAGGTGAAGGAGCCTTTTTCGTGGCCGAACAGCTCGCTTTCAATCAGCTCGGAGGGAATGGCGGCGCAGTTTACTTCCACCATCGGGCCGCTGGCGCGGTTGCTGAGCTCGTGTAGCTGGCGGGCCACCATCTCCTTGCCGGCGCCGTTGGGGCCGGTGATGAGCACGCGGGCATCGGTGGGAGCTACCTTTTCAATGGCCTTGCGCACGGCACCGAGGGCGGCCGAGGAGCCCACCATCTCAGAGCCTTTGGTGACGGAGAGCTTCTTTTTGAGCGTCTTGGTTTCGGTGACGAGCTTGGTGCGGTCGAGGGCGTTGCGGACGGTGACGAGGAGGCGGTTGAGGTCAGGCGGCTTGGGCAGGAAGTCGTAGGCGCCTTTTTTGGTGGCTTCCACGGCGGTGTCGATGCTGCCGTGGGCCGATACCATGATGAAGGCGGCGTCGGTGCCCATGGCCTGGGCGCGGGTCAGGACTTCGAGGCCGTCCATTTTGGGCATGCGGATGTCGCAGAGCACCACGTCGTATTTCTGCTGGATGAGCAGGTCGAGGCCGGCGGGGCCGTCTTCGGCCTGGTCAACTTTGTAGTTTTCAAATTCCAGAATCTCCTTCAGCGTGTTGCGGATGGCTTTTTCGTCGTCGATGATGAGGATGCGGGGCATGGATAAGGAAACGGAAATGGATGCAAAGAGAGCGGCGCGAAGGTAACGAAAAGCGGCGCTAGGAGTTTAAGGACGGATAGTGAGCGAGGTAGAGACGCATATTTGCGTCTCGTCGTCCGCACAGTTCGTTTGTTGTCGGTAATCCTGGACATTCTAGGCACTGACCATTAAACGACGAGACGCAAATATGCGTCTCTACACGTTCTTCCAAACCCATACTCTTCGCATGAAAAACACCCTCACCCGCCCGCTGCTGCTCACGACGGCTTTGGCCAGCAGCCTCGGCCTCTACTCCCTCACCAGCCGGCCCGATGCCGTGACCGCCGACCCCAACAACGCCGGCCTGAAGCTGCCCGCCGGATTTGGCGCGCTGGTAGTGGCCGAAACCGGCGGCCGCGCCCGGCACCTGGCCGTGACGCCCCAGGGCAACATCTACGTGAAATTGAACCGGCCCAAAGACGGCAAAGGCATCCTCGAACTGAAGCCCAATGCCACTGGCAAAGCCACCGTGGCAGGCGGCTTCGGCAGCTACGGAGGCACGGGCATTTACGCCAAGGGCGGGTATTTGTACGCCTCTTCGGATGAGGACGTGTACCGCTATAAGCTGGATGCGATAGGGGAGGTGACCAACCCCACGCAGCCTGAGAAAATCGTGTCGGGCCTACTGAACCGGGGCGAACACGAGAGCAAATCCATTGTGCTTGACAACGCGGGCAACCTCTACGTGAACATTGGGGCGTATTCGAATTCCTGCCAGGTGAAGGATAGGGAAAAAGGCTCGATGGGCCGGCAGAACTGCCCGATTCTGGATTCGGCGGGCGGCATCTGGCAGTTCCGGGCCGACAAGGCGGGACAGACTTACGGCTCGGGCACGCGCTACGCCACCGGCCTTCGCAACGTGGTGGGCCTGGATTGGAACACGCAGAACAATCAGCTCTTCGTGATGCAGCACGGCCGCGACCAGCTCCACGACATCTTTCCCGATATGTACACCACCAAGCAGTCGGCTGAGCTGCCGGCGGAGTGCCTTTACGAAATCACGAAGGGGGCCAATGCCGGTTGGCCCTTCCTGTACTACAACGGGCTGACGCACCAGAAAATTCTGGCCCCCGAGTACGGTGGCGACGGCAAGAAGCTGGCCGACCCCAAGTACCTGGAGCCCGCCGCCGCCTACCCCGCCCACACTGCTCCCGACGGCCTGCTGTTCTACACCGGCACCATGTTCCCCGAGAAGTACCGCAACGGTGCGTTCATCGCCTTCCACGGCTCCTGGAACCGCGCCCCGGAGCCCCAGAAAGGCTATTACGTAGTGTTTCAGCCCTTCAAAAACGGCAAGCCCAGTGGCCCTTGGGAAGTGTTTGCCGACAACTTTGCCGGCTCTCCTGAAAAGGTGGCCAGTGGCCGCGCCGACCACAAACCCTGCGGCCTGGCCCAGGGCCCGGATGGCTCGCTCTACGTGAGCGACGACAAAGCCGGGACGATTTACCGCATCATGTACACCAAGAAATAAGCATGCTTGTGAAGAGGTATTTTGCTCTGCTGGCTGTGCTGGCCCTGACCAGCGCCCCGGCCTTCGCCCAGAAAAAGCCGGCTCCTAAACCTTCAGCCAAAAAGCCCGCCGCCGCAGCCGGGGTGCTCAAGGGCAAGGCCATTTACACCCAATACTGCCTCACCTGCCACCAGGCCGACGGCCTTGGCGTGGAGGGCATGAACCCGCCCCTGGCCAAAACCGATTACGTGCTGGGCGACAAAACCCGCCTGATAACTGTGCTTCTCAACGGTCTCAAGGGAGAGGAAATCAACGGCGAGGACTACCACGGCGTGATGCCCTCGCAGGCCTACCTCACCGACCAGCAGCTGGCCGACGTGCTCACCTACGTGCGCAATAGCTTCGGCAATAAGGCCACCGCCGTGACCCCGGCCGAAGTGAAAGCCGTGCGGGCTGCTAAGAAGTAACGTCTCCTGTTGGTCCGGCCGCTCTAGGCGGTCTGACTGGTGGAAGAACCAACGGATTCGTTCATCGATTTCGTTCACATAACAACCGGTCGGACCGCCTAGGGCGGTCGGCCCGGAGAGCGACATTTCGCTACAACAAAAAAGGCCACTCCCGTGCGGGAGTGGCCTTTTTGATGATTGGTAATGGGTCTGTAAGCCGGGTTTTGTCCGGGGCCGAAGCCCCTGCCTCACCATTTATCTAGGCCAGTCCTCGCGGAAAGGCTCCATCAACCTACCCGCTGGCGCCGGACGAGCCGCCCGGTGCCGGTGCCGCCCGAAGGCCGCGCCGGCGTACCAGCTTATTTGGTCTTTCAACCCCTGAGGTTTACCCAGCCGGGACGGTTGCCCGCCCGCTGGTGCGCTCTTACCGCACCTTTTCACCCTTACCGGCACCGGCTTGGAGGCTGGCACGTAGGCGGTAATTTTCTGTGGCACTCGCTGTCCTGGGTTGCGTTATGCGCGCCAGTCCTTCCCGTTAGGAAGCAAGGTGCTCTGCGTTGCCCGGACTTTCCTCGTCGCCCGAAAGCGCCGCGGTGAGGCGACCCATCACTGCAGGCAAAGGTAGGGCACGAACGAAGCAGAACGTCATGCTGAGCGAAGTCGAAGCATCTCTACCGCGCAAAAATTTTCCCAAGCCTCGTTAGGAATAGCTCAAAGCCTGAAATAGGCGGGGCAAATTGGCAAGTTAGAAGTTGCTGGCTCCCATTGTAATTGTAGTCGGCAAACCAATAGTGGTAATCATCAATCTGATTAAAAGTGACATCTGAAGGCTTCTCGTGCATTCTACTAAACTTTCGTTTCAGTCCAATGAATAACTCACAATCAGAAGGCCAGCCCGGGTCAGCTACTACTTCCACAATCTCATTACCAGCTGCCAATTCCATTTCAAGGATGCGCCGCAGAGGAGGCGCTAGTTTGTCTAGAGGTGCCATTACTTCCCTTCCCACACATTATCCTTCGGGTAGCTGTCGGGCACCAACGTGCTGCCCAGCGTCATGCGCTTCACGGCTTGCTTGGTGGGGACGGGCACGGTGACGGAGTTGGCCCCGGTTTCCCAGACGGCGATGCTGCGGTGGATTTTCTGGGTGGTGTTGTCGGCGAAGGTGACGGTTAGGTCGACGGGGACGGGCTTGCTGCCTTTGGCTTGCACGAGAACGTCGTAGCCAGCGGTGCTTTTGGTAACCTTGTTGATGGCCAGGTCCGGGTAGCCGTCATCGAAGAACCAGCGCTGCCAGAACCAGTTGAGGTTGCGGCCCGCGCCGGCGTTCATGCTGTTGAAGAAGTCGTAGGGCTGGGGGTGCTTGCCGTTCCAGGTGGTGATGTAGGTGTGCAGCGCCTGCGTGAAGAGCTTGTCGCCGAGCATATCTTTCACGTAGAGGTAGCCCATACCGGGCTTGGGGTAGGAGTTGAGGAAGAAGGGCATGCCCGTCTGCTGGGTGCTGAGCGTGGTGATGGGCAGGTCGTTCTCGGTGGCGGCGTTTTGGGCGTAGCGGGCCACGCCGTAGTCGTCGTCGAGCTTGGGGTCGATGATGCCCGAAATCAGCCACTCGCCGATGGTGGCCCAGCCCTCGTCCATCCAGCCGTACTTGGTTTCGTTGATGCCCATGTAGAAGGGGAACATCGTGTGGAAGATTTCGTGGTCGGTGAGGGTGATGGCGTCCTCACGGGTGGCGGTGGGGTTGTCGTTCACCATCATCGGGTACTCCATCTGGTCGAGGCCGTCGAACACGGTTTCGTGGGCGTAGGGGAAGGGCCAGCGGGGGAAGGTGTAGCTCATAGCCTCCACCGTTTTGCGGCTAAAGTTGATGACTTCCTTGTAGTCCTCGTGCTTGGGGTTGTAGGCGGCATCGACGCGGGTGCGGCGCTTGGTGGCGGGGTCCACCACCAGGCTGGTGCTCTGCCACACGTAATGGTCAGCGGTGGCGAATACGAAGTCGGTCACGTTCTTCGCCTCGAAACGCCAGGTGTTCTGGTCGGCCTGGGCGGTGATGTCGTGCCGCTTGGCGTCGTCCTCGCCGATGATGCTCACCACGGCGTCTTGCTGCTCGGCGTCGCGCAGGCGCTGGGCGTATTTGGGGGCCAGCACTTCGGCGGGGTTGGTGAGGTCGCCGGTGGCCCAGACCACGAAGTTTTTGGGCACCGTGATGGCGGCTTTGAAGTTGCAGAAGTCGTTGTAGAACTCCTGGTCGCCGGTGTAGGGCACGCGGTTCCATCCGTCGAGGTCGTCGTACACGGCGATGCGCGGGAAGAAGTAGGCCACGAAATCGGCCCCCGGCTCAATCTCGCCGGTGCGCTGGTGCGAGCCTTTGTTCAGGGTGTAGGCATAGGTGGCGCGCACCGTGGCTACCTGGTGGGCCTTGAGGGCGCGGCGCAAGGTCACGGGCATATTGGTGGCGTCGGGGGTGAGCTTGCTCACGTCAAAATTCTCGCCGTTGATGGTGAGGTTAAAAATTTTGACGCCGTCGCTCACGTCCTCCGGGGCGATGGCGCGGCTGCGGGGCGCGCCCTTCTGGTAGAGGTTGGGGTAGAGCTTGAACCAGATTTGCCGGAGCGAATCGGGGCTGTTGTTGATGTACTTGATGTCGACCGTGCCGGACACGAGGCGGGTGCCCGGGTTGAAATTCACGGCCAGGTCGTAGTCGGCGGTGTTTTGCCAGTAGCGGGGGCCGGGCTGGCCGCTCTCGGCGCGGGTGCCTTTGGTGTAGGGGGCTTGCAGGTTGCGCGGCAGGGGCAGCGGGCGCTGGGCCAGGGCCGGGCCGGCCAGCAGCAGGAGGGCGAAGGGGAGGAAACGCATGGAAGGGGAGAAGCAGAGGAAGCAGCCACAGTGCCGCCAAAGCACAAAAGAACGTTGGGCGGGGTGAAAGACCCGCGGGCAAGTCGCGCGATGTAGGGGCAGGGGCAAGCCCCGCCCCTACATCGCGCGGCTAATGCCCATTCACCACGCGCACCAGGCCGGTGGG
>NZ_JAEDAE010000008.1 GCF_016056375.1 Hymenobacter negativus | reverse complement strand
GCCTTGCTGCAAATTCAATGCAGCAAGGCCCGGCCTTTTGGGAACGTAAGCGCCGCCGATTCTAAGCCGCCGTCTTTTCCTCCTTCACCGCCAGCTGACCGCAAGCCGCGTCGATGTCCTTGCCGCGCGAGCGGCGGATATTGGTTTGCACACCACGGTCGGCCAGGAACTTGTGGAAGGCGGTGATTTTGTCGGCCTCCGCGTTCTGGTAGCTGGCGTTGTCGATGGGGTTGTACTCAATCAGGTTGATTTTGCAGGGCAGCCACTTGCTGATTTTCAGCAGCTCGGCTGCGTCGTCCAGCCCGTCGTTGAAGCCGTCGAACACGATGTATTCATACGTGACTTTGCGGCCGGTTTTCTGGTGGTAGTACTGCAGGGCTTCCTTCAGCGCGGCCAGCGAGTTGGCCTCGTTGATGGGCATGATTTCGTTGCGCTTCACGTCCGTCGGGGCGTGCAGCGAGAGGGCCAGGTTGGCCTTCACGTCGTCATCGGCCAGCTTTTTAATCATCTTGGCAATGCCGGCCGTGCTGATGGTGATGCGGCGCGGGGCCATGTTCAGGCCATCGGGCGCGGTGATACGGCGCACGCTTTCCACCACGTTGGCGTAGTTGAGCAGCGGCTCGCCCATGCCCATGTACACGATGTTGGTGAGCGGCGTGCCGTACTGGGCCTCGCACTGCTCCCGGATGCGTACCACCTGGTCGTATATCTCGGCCGCGTCGAGGTTGCGCTTGCGGTCCATGTAGCCCGTAGCGCAGAACTTGCACGTGAGCGAGCAGCCCACCTGCGAGCTGATGCAGGCCGTCATGCGCGTGTCGTGCGGGATGAGCACGCCTTCCACCACGTTGCCATCGTAGAGCTTGAAAGCCGATTTGATGGTGCCGTCGTTGCTGAGCTGCTTGTTTTGCACCGTCACGCCGTTGATGACGAAGTGCTGGTCGAGCAGCTCGCGGGTGGCCACTGAGATGTTGTTCATCTCCTCAAACGTGGCGGCCGTGTTCTTCCACAGCCACTCCGTTACCTGCTTGGCGCGGAAGGGCTTCTCGCCGTGCTCCACCATAAAGGCCTTGAGCTCGTCGGGCGAGGTTTTGCGGATATCACGCTTCTTAACGGTGGGGGCGAGGGGCAATTCTAGCAGCATAGTGCAAAGATACAAGCCAACAGGGCGTTGGGTTCCCGGCGCGGCTGTCATTCCGAGCGCAGCGAGGAATCTGGGTAATGCGTTTGGCTCAGATTCCTCGCTGCGCTCGGAATAACAGTTATAGCCGCGCGGCCAGCTCCGGCGGCAGCGGGCGCAACTTCCGGATGTTGTAGTCGAAGCAGAGCATGCCGGTTTTGGCGCGGGCTATTTCCTTGCCGGCTTGGTTGTGCACGTGGTACACCACGTCGAAGCCGTACTTGCTGAGGTCGTTACCGGCCATCTGGAAGCGCAGCACGTCGCCGTGGAAGGCTTCGCCTTTGTATTCCACGGCCACGTCCACCATGATGAGGCCGAGCTTGGTAACGGCATCGTAGTCACTGTCCAGGCCCACCGAGCGCAGGAAATGCACCCGCGCCTCGTGCAGCAGGCCCAGCAGGGCATCGTTGCCGAGGTGCCCACCATAGTTGAGGTCGGTGATGCGGACCGGAATGTCGGTGGCGAAGGGGAAGGCGGCGGGCAGGGCTACTTTTACGCGGGGCATCTTTGCAAGGAGTGAATGAGTAACTGAGCGAATGAGTGAATTGGAAAACGAGCAACGAGGCAACCATAATCCATCTTTTTCTGACGAGCCAAAGGTAGAAGTGCGTCGCACGGCCGACGGCTCGGCCACGCTGTTTGTACCGGCCCTGAACGAGCATTACCACTCGCAGCACGGGGCACGGCAGGAGTCGGCGCACGTATTCATCCGGCACGGGCTGCTGCCGCTGCTCCCTGCCACTGCCGAAACCGGTCAACCCCTGCGTATCCTCGAAATTGGCCTCGGTACCGGCCTGAACGCCCTGCTGACGCTGGATGCGGCCCAGGCCGCCGGCGCCGCCATCGAGTACGACGGCCTCGAAACCTTCCCGCTGCCGCCCGCCATAGTAGCCGCCCTGCAGCCTGAGTGGGACGAGCGGGGCACTCCCCTCAAAGAGCTATTTGCTGAGTTGCACGCCGCGCCCTGGAATGTGCTGGTAGAGCTGCGGCCCGGCTTCCGGCTGCGCAAACTGCACCAGGCGCTGCAAGCCGCCATGCTGCCCGCCGTGCATTACCACCTCATCTATTTCGATGCCTTCGCCCCCGAAAAACAGCCCGAGCTGTGGAGCGAGGCCATATTTTCCCAGCTCCATGCCGCCGCTGCGCCCGGCGCGGTGCTGGTGAGCTACTGCGCCCAAGGCCAGTTCCGGCGCAACCTGCGCGCTGCTGGCTGGCTCACCGAAAAGCTGCCCGGCCCGCCCGGCAAGCGCGAAATGACGCGGGCACGGAAATGAAGCCGTAGCGTGGACTCTGTGAGTCCGCGCCTGCCCGAACGACACCCGCCACACGCGGACCCGCAAAGTCCACGCTACAATTACCCCTCCAGCCAGCGGCGAAACTCGGGCGTTTGGGCGGCGCTGGTGGTGAGGGTGACGCCGGGCGCGCGCAGCTTCACGGCGAGGCGGTTGTTGAAATACGGCTCGGCCCGCTCGATGAAGGCTACATTCACCAGCTCGGAACGGTTGAGGCGGCCGAAGCGGCTGGGGTCGAGCTGGCGCTCCAGCTCCGCCAGCGTGCCGCTGAGGGGGTAGCGTGTGCCGGCCCCGTCGATGGCGAAAGTCACGCCTTCGTCGGCTTGCAGGTAGGCGATGTCGTCGGTCTGGAGCAGGTGGAGGCCGTTGCGCATCCGGACCGAAAAGCGCTGCTTGTAGGTCGGCTGGCTGTGCTGGCGCAGCGCTTGGGTCAGCTCGCGCATCACGTCGGGCGGCAGGCTGGGCGTGGCAGCCGGCGGTGGCGCGAAACTGGTGCGCAGCCGTTCGTACTTGGCCAGGGCAGCCTGCAATTGCTCCAAGGTGAAGGGCTTGAGCAGGTAGGCAATGCCATTGCCCCGAAACGCGGCCAGCAGAAACTGGTCGTAGGCCGTGGTGAAGATGATGGGGCAAGCGACGGGAAACTGCTCGTACAGCGAAAAAACGTTGCCGTCGAGCAATTCAATATCCGAGAGAATGAGGTCGGGTAGGGGATGGGTTTGGAGCCAGGCCAGGGCCTTTTCCACGCTGCGGAGCACGGGCGGCGGGGTGGCGTACCCGGCCTGGGCCAGCAGCTGCGTGAGCTGGCGGGCAGCGGGCTCCTCGTCTTCCAGAATCAGGATATTCATGCGCTAACGAGCGGCTGGGCCACGGCGGCCCGGCGGGCCTGGCGCAGCAGCGGAATGGTGACCGTAAATGAATCGGCGAGGGCTTCGACCCGGATTTCCTGCTGAAACAGCAGCCGGTACCGCTCGCGCAAGTTGGCCAGCCCCGTGCCGGCCGACTCCACGGGCGTGCGCTTGGGCCGGCGGGCGTGGCGCACGGTAAGGGCCGTGGCCGTGGCTTCGAGGCTAATGAGCAGGGGCACGTCTTCGTTGCCGGCGTTATGCTTAATGGCGTTTTCGAGCAGCAGCTGAATGGTGCCGGGCACCAGCAACAGCTCGGCTACGTCGGCCGCCGGGGGCAGCTGCTGGCTGAATTCGTAGGCCGCCCCGAAGCGGTGGCGCAGCAGGTACACGTATTCGTCGGCAAACTGCAGCTCCTCGGCCAAGGGTACCACGTCCTCGTGCTGGTGCCGGATGAGGAAGCGGTAGAGCGCCGCCAGCCGCGTCACAAACTCGTTGGCGCCCGCCGGGTCTTCCTGAATAAGGCCACGCAGCACGTTAAGGTTGTTGAACAGAAAGTGCGGGTCAAGCTGTGCCTTGAGGTTGCGCAGGGCACTTTCGGCCTGGGCCTTTTGCAGCAGCAGTACATGGCGCTGGGCCTCAAAATAGCGCTTGCCGGTGAGCAGCACGGCCAGCAGACCGTAGCTTTTGGCGTGGGCCACGGCCCCCAGCACAATGTGCGACCCCGCCAGGCTGATGGGATGCCCCAGCAGCCGGCCATACAGGCCGAGGTAGGCGCTGCCGCTCAGCACCAGAAACGGCAGTAGCAGCCCCAGCCCCAGCCAGTGCCGCCCCCGAAGAAACAGCGGAAGCAGCCCGCCCACCAGCAGCGCCACGGTGGCGGTATCGAACAGCACGGTGGCCGCCACCACGGGCAGCACCTGCCTGGCGCCGCCGCCGGTATCGGCCCGGTACTGCAGCAGCAGCACCGGGGCCACCACCAGCCAGTAGGCGGCCACCAGCTGCAGGTCGGAGCGCGAAGGCCGCTGGCCGGTAAATAAGGAGCTCATGCGGAATGGAAAAAACGGGCCGGTTGGCAATATGCACCCGGATGCGGGGTTAGCGGCGGCCAACGGGGCCGGTGGCGGGCCGCAGCGGTTGCACCGGGCCCGAGTCGCGCACCAGCAGCAGGTACTGCGCGTAGGCCGCTGCCGGCACCTGGGGTTGGAACTGCAACTGCTGGTCGGCGGGCATGCCCGGCGCGTAGCGCAGCCGGATGGGCTGGCGCAGGCTGGCCGCGCCCGGCGCATCGAGCCGGAACAGGGTGCTGCTGCCGGGCGCGGTGCGCTGCTTCAGCTCGGCCAGGCCTTCCAGCACCACCAGCGGGCCGTCGTGGTTGAATTTGTCGGTGATGCTGTAGGGCTGGCTGGGCGTTTGCCAAGGCGCGGGCAGCCCGGCGCTGGGGTATAGCATCTGGCAGCCGCTGAACACGCACAGCACTGAGGCCACCTTGTGGTGCAGCGGCAGAGTACTTTGACGGATGCGGGCCGCCAGCATGGTAAAATTGCCCTGCACGGGGCTTTGCAGCACATGGGCCAGGCCCCACATGCCGTAGAGCTTTTCGCGGTCCAGCCGCTTGGTGCGGTACACGGTTTCGAAGTTGGCAAACAGCATGGCCTCGCGGCTCAGGCCCTGTCCGGCGTAAGCGAGGTTGCGCAGCAACAGCGCCAGGTTGGCGTAATTATCAGCCCCGAGGGCCTGCTGGTACCGTGCCGCCGGGCGCTCCAACTCCTGCGCGGTGCGCGCGCCGAGGGCCGCCAGCGAGCCGGTCGCCGTGCCGCGTAGCAGGGTCATCGCTGAGTCTAGCTGACCGCGCAGTGGGGCGGGCACCGGCTGGCGGGGCAGTAGTGCCCGCACGTAGTCGGCGGCCAGCGGCAGGTCCTGCAAGCCGTCGATGCCCACAAAGCGGATGCGCCGGGCCGCTGGCAGCGTCTGGTTCAAAGCCCGGATGCGCTGGATTTTGTGGTAAAAATCCTGATTGCCCCACTGCGCCCGTCCGGCTACCCAGCTCCGGAACACGCGACGCAAGGTGCTGTCCTGGCCCGTGCGCAGGTATTCGTTCAGGTAGTAGGCTTTGGGGGCATCTACTTCGGCCAGGTAGGTACGCACGCCGGCGCGCTGGTTGAGGTGTTTGAGAAGGGCGAAATCCAGCTCCTGCGGCCGTTGCACGCCGTGCGATTCGCCCAGAAAAAATAGCTGGTTGTCGTAGAATTTCTGGTCGAATAGCTTGAAGTCCGGGGCCTCGCCCACAATGTTTTCCTGTGGCACGCCGGCAAATACCGTTTCGGCCGGCGCCGGGGCGGGCGTTTGGGCGGGGCTGGCAAATGGTAGCCAGAGCAACAGAGCCGTGGCCAGTTGACAAAGCGGAAGCATCAGTTTCATAAGCGTGGGCTTGAGAGTGAAGAATGCCCAAAACAACCCGCCTCACGTCTCTGCCGCCGCTCCGAATCTGGCCAATCAACCCAAAAAAGCCGCGAACCCACGCAAAATTTCGATGAGCTTCAGCCAGGTTTTTACCGTTGAGCCGGCCGGTTTGGCATTTCTCGCCCGGTGCTTTTGCCACCATCAAACCCTGCTACTCCCCCCGCCACTCTGTTTCAGGGCCAAACTTGGCGTTACATTTCGGCCATGTCCCGCAAATTTCTCGATACCGAAAGCCCCGGCTGGGTCACCGATGGCCTCATTAGCGAGGCGCAGCGGCAGCAATTGCTGGCCCGCTACCCGCAAGAAGCGCCCGCCCTGGGCCTGCTCCCCATCCTGGGCAGCGTGCTGGTGGGCCTGAGCGGCCTGAGCGTGGTGGCTGCCAACTGGCAGGGCCTGCCCGCAGCCCTGCGGCTGGCGCTGCTGCTGGGCAGTCTGCTGGGCAGCTACAGCGCCGGGGCCTATTTCCTGCGCCGTGGCAACCCCGACCTTGGTCACGGCCTCATCGGCCTTGGGCTGCTGCTATTCGGGGCCAGCATCATCCTCACCAGCCAGCTTTTTCAGCTGGTGGGCTACGATGCCAGCGGCTTGTTGGCCTGGGTGATAGCCGGCACCGCCCTGAGCTATGTGTACGGCTCGCGGCTGCTGGTGCTGCTCACGGTGCTCATCGGCGCAGCGGTGCAGACGTACTGCGTCGAGTCGCTGGGAATTTTCAGCTACGTCACGGCCTGGCTGGTGGTGGGCGGCATGGGCTACTACTGGTGGCGGCGGCCCGATACCGTGAGCGCCACCGTCCTGGCGGTGGGCTTGCTGTGGCAGGCGGGGCTGTTCATCATTGTGCAGCATTCCAAAATCACCTGGTTTTTCGTGCCGGCCATGCTCATCTACGCAGCCGGCGACTGGCAGCCCAACCGCGCCGGCGGGCGGGCCCTGCAGGTGCCCTCGTTGGTAGCGGCGTATCTGTTCATGTTCGGGCTGGCCATTTTTGGTGAGGCCGACGCCTATGCCAACATCCTGCGGCCGCCGCTGCTGCCCTACCTGGCAGCGTTGGTGGCGGTGCTGGCCGTGTCGGTGGCCGGCAAGCGGGCGCGGGGCCGCCTCGGTACACTGCCTGAGTGGCTGTTGCTGCTGCCGGGGTTTTACCTCTCGGGCGGGCTGTCGTTGGCCGTGGCTACACTGGTGGTGCTGTATGCCCACGCCGGCTCGGTGCTGGCCCGCGCCAACCGCGAGCATGACCCCGAGCAGCTTACCATTGGCGCGGTGCTGTTTGTGGCCGCTACGGCGGTGGCCTATTTCAAGCTCACCTGGGGCTTCATGGATAAGTCGCTGTTTTTCCTGCTGGGCGGCGTCCTGCTGCTGGGCCTGAGCTGGTACCTGCGCCGCCGCAATGCTCAGGTGCTGGCTGCCGCTGCGCCACTGGTCGCCCAGCAGGCCGGCACGCCGCCAACATCAG
Source organism: Hymenobacter negativus (assembly GCF_016056375.1). Classification (GTDB taxonomy): domain Bacteria; phylum Bacteroidota; class Bacteroidia; order Cytophagales; family Hymenobacteraceae; genus Hymenobacter; species Hymenobacter negativus_A. The sequence goes on along the minus strand of NZ_JAEDAE010000008.1, from coordinate 264,436 downwards.
CTGCCGCACCTGAAGCCCCCGAGCCAACTCATAACTCATAATTAACGTGACCGACCTGCTCTCCTGGTTTTCGGCCCCGGCGCGCCGCCGCCCGCTGCTGCGGGCGCTGGTGGCCGCGCAGGTGCTCTACGTGCTGGGCGTGGCCGGCGCGGGCTACGCCACCACGGCCCTGGGCCAGCGGGTAATCCTAGCCACCACGCCCATCGACCCCAAGGATTTGCTCTACGGCGACTTTGTACGCCTGCACTACGCCATCAGTGCCACCCCCCTGAGCGCCTGGCACGGCTCCGGGGCGCCCCAACGTCGGCAGGCCGTGTTCGTGCTGCTAGCCACGGGGGCCGACAGCCTCAGCACGGCCGTGGGCGTGTATCCGCAAGCGCCTAAGGCTGGCGCAGGACAGGCGGTGTTGCGCGGCTGGGTCACGGATGTGTACCGGGGCTCATTCGCCCTGCGCTTCAACCTGGAGCGCTACTATGTGCCCGAAGGCAGTGGCCTGCGCCTCGAAAAAGCCGGCCGCCTGCATCCGCTGCGGGTGCGTGTCAGCATCGCGCCGTGGGGCCAGGCCCGCATTACGAGCGTGGACGCGGCGACGAAGTAATGACGCAAAAAGCCCGCCGTGCTGCGTTTGCACGGCGGGCTTTTTGGTTCAGAGGGCTGAACTGATTTACTGAATTTTGAAACTAATAGGCACGGTATAAGCCACGCTGACGGCCCGGCCGTTTTGCTTGCCAGGGGTGAATCGGGGCAGGGTTTTTACTGCACGGATGGTTTCTTCATCAAGCCCATAGCCTAAGCCTTTTACCACCTTTACATCAGAAACGTCGCCCACGGAATTCACCACGAAGCTGACGTATATCTTCCCCTCAACCTGATTGCTAAGGGCCGATGCCGGGTATTTCACGGCCTTCTGAATAGCTGCTACAATGGCTTTCTGGCCGCCACCGCCCGGCAGTTCCGGCATCTGCTCCACGTAGAAATAAGCGGATTCTTTTACTACATCACTTCCTATTTCTTTGGGTCCGCTGTTGTCGGTCAGGGGCCCCAGGTCGGCTGTCGAATTCTCGCCAGGGGTGGTGACGGCGGAAATTGTGCTATTTTCCAATAGCTTATGGTCTGGTACATCTTCCGTTGCTTGGTCATCGGGCGCAACTTTCATTTCGGTGAAACGCGTAGTGGCCAGATGTTGGACAGGAGCAGCCGGCAGCACTGACTTGGGCGGTGCGGTTATCGGAGGTGGCGTAATCACCTTTTCAGGTGCTAGCGGCGGCGCAATGAGCGTCACCTTGCCTTTGTCAGCATCAGTCGGCGCTACTACCACGTCCTCCTTCAGCAGCTGCGCCAGCAGCGGAAACACCAGCAGCAGCGCCAGCATAGCCGTGGCAATAATCAACGCCCGCGTCATGTGGCGCTGGTAGAGGGCCCGAAGCTCGTAGGCCCCGTAGTGGCGGTTGCGACCATCGAACACGATGTCGTCGAGGCTGGCCGTGGCCAGCTGGGCATTGGTCATCATAATGTGGCGGATATTAGGTGAAAGATACCCGGCCAACGCAGCGCATTATTGCCTTATTGTGAGAATATTATGAATAATAATTTATTCTCAATCCGTATAATAAATAGATTAATACTGCGTTTTTGCCGGATGCCTCAAAACCGCCACACGCCGCCCGGCGTGATACAGGCCGTGAGCGGCACATCGGTGGGCAGTACATCGGGAATGGCGGCCACGGGGGGCTCATCTAGCACATTCAAGCCGATGAACTGCGTATCCGGCCGGCACTGGGCCAGAAATCGGTCGTAAAATCCTCCCCCGTAACCTATGCGGTGGCCGGCGCGGTCCACGGCCAGCAGCGGCACCAGCACGGCATCGAAAGCAATGGTGGGCACTTCCGTATCAGCTATTGCGGCGGGCTCCGGGATGCCCCAGCGGCTGGACTGTAGCGGCGTGGCCGGCGTCAATTCATAGTGGCGCAGCGAAATACCATCGGCCTGCACTACGGGCGCGGCCAGTCGCACCGGCAGCTTTTCAGTCCAGATGCGGTGGATAATCGGCCACGTATCCGGCTCATTGCGCCGGGCCAGCGGCAGAAACAGGTGCAGCCAGCGCCACTGCGCCACCGGGAAATACTGGAAGAGTTGCTCGCACAATTGCTGGCTGCGTTGGGCGACTTCGGCGGCCGGCAGGGCCAGGCGACGGGCAAGGGCGGCGCGGCGGAAAGTGACTTTGGTGGTGGACATGGCTATTTGCAGGCGCGACGCTCGCTGACTACAAGTCCTTGAGATGTGGATACCGTTCGAAGGTGCGCTTACCTATCAGCACGAGGTGATTATTTACCACGCGGTATTCCGCTTCAGTTACGACTCCGTAAGTGTTAGTTGGTGTGTATTTATATACTCGCTTCTTCTTGGCATCGAAGGTGAGGCCGATTCCCTGAAAACCACTCGCAATGAATTGCTTGGCAGCAGGGTCGTACAAAAAATACTGACTCGTGCTGTTGTTGTAGCCAAACGAAGCCAAATCCGGTGTTTCCGCGTCATCCTCGTAAATGGAGAAGTCCAGCAACCCGTCGAAGTTGTAATCGTCAACTGATACGTTGTGCGACCCAATGGCCCGGCAGTTGACCGGAAATTGCTGAATTATGCGGTTGGTTTTCTTTTCAATGACTTGCACGGCTTTCACCCGGGTCGCCGGGTCGTTGCTTTTGCCTGTCAGCAGCGTTTTAAAATAATAATCTGGTGCGGCATCCATTTGCAGCGCGGTGGGCGGCGCCGCTGCCGTACCCGCATCATCGGGGCCGGTTGTTAGCGTCAGCGTTAGGGGAAGCTGCCGTTTTGTGGTCAGGCTGCGCCAGGTTCCGTGCAGTACCGGGGTGCTAAACGAAAAGGCCGGAATGGTGAATGTGGCGGTCGGCTTGTACTTGGTTTTGAAGAGGGTTTGCTGCGTAATCGGGCGGTCGGCAGTGTACTCCGTCAAGACGAGAGCTCCGTGGCGTATGTTGCTATTCAGTACGATAGGGGTCCCGACTTTTGAGTAGAGGTACACGCCTATTCCCCGCGGGAGAATAATTTGTTCCAACAACATTTCAACGCGAGCCCCACCGAGCTGCCCTGTATAGCTGGCCTGGGCGGTTGCCGGGCGTACCACGCCCAGCACCATGCCGCCAATGGCAGCCAGCCTCCCTATCCACTTACCGCTGATGCCCGGCACGGCCGCCGTTGGTCCAAAGAATGCAGGAAGTGGCCGCAAAAATCTCACAGCAGAAGCCTAATGAATGATTAGCTTCAAAAATACTTATTCCTCCTCCAGCACCGTGAACTCCAGCGCCAGCGGCTCAAACGCCTCAATGAGCTGCCCGATAAAGCCGGGGTTATTAATCAGGATGCTGAGCACGTTCTCGCTGCGTTCCTGCAAGCCGCCGCCGGGGAATAGCTTGTCCTTGAGGGCAGCCAGCTGGGTGTAGGCGGTTTCGTGCTTCATTTCCGCCGCCTTGCTCAGGCGCTTTTCGAGGCCGGCGAGGCCGGCGGCGGCTTTCTGGGCCTCGGCGGCCACGGTTTTTACCAGGGTGGGGTCGAGGCGCTGGGCCAGGTCCTGCACCTGCTGGAACGATGCGGCCAGGGCCTGCTGCTGCTCTTTCAGGCTGATTTCTTCCTGGCCGAGGGCCGCGCCCACCTGCTTCTTCAGCTCCGGCAGCGGCCGGAAAATTTCGTGCGTAGTCAGCCCCAGCTTCTTGAGCTTGCCCGCGTTGGCCCGGCTGATGTACTCGGCCGAATTGCGCGGCAGCACAATGGGAAACGGCACGCCAAACGCCGCAAATACCTCCTTCAGCTGGAACCAGTATGCCACCTCGGCCCCGCCGCCGATGTACACCAGGTTAGGCAGCAGAATTTCCTGGTACACCGGCCGCAGCACCACGTTGGGGCTGAACTGCTCGGGGTGTGCCTTCGCCAGGGCCAGCAATTCGGCCTGGCTGTGGCATTTCGCGGTGTTGCGGATGGTCACTTCCACGCAGTCGGCCCCGCTGGCGTCGGGTTCCAGGCGCTCGCGCTTGCCTTCGTCGGTGATGAAAAACAGGTTCACGGGCCGCGAATACACCTGCGGCTTGTAGCCCGCGGCGGTCAGGCGGGCGTTGGTGGCCTGCACGGCGGCATTTGAGGCGTGCGTTCCAATTTCCTTTTCCAGCAGCGGTACCAGAGCCTGTTTCAGGGCCGGGCGGTCGGCGTCCAGTGTCACCAGGCCGAACTCGCCGAAGAGGGAATCAGCCAGCTTGCGAGTGGCTTCGGCCAGCGTTTTCGATTCGGAATAAGCCTTATGGAAAGCGGCCGGTACCTCAGGCGGTAGCTGGCTCAGCAGCTGCTCGCTGAGACCGTCGAGCGGGAGGCGGCCCACCGGGCCGCCGGTGCCGGCCGCGTCCCAGGCATAGGTTTTGCCGAAAAGCGAGAAGTGGTTGATTTCGGCAAAGTCATGGTCCTCGGTGGCCATCCAGTACACCGGCACGAAATCGTATTGCGGGTATTTCGCCTTCAACTCCCGGCTCAGCTTGATGGCCGACACAATTTTATAGATGAAATACAGCGGCCCCGTGAGCAGGTTGAGCTGGTGCCCCGTCGTCACGGTGAAGGTGGTGGGCTCGGCCAGCAGCAGCAGGTTGGCTTCGATGGCTGGCTCCGGCTCGGGGGCCAAGCCATATTGGTCGCGCAGGGCGGCCACCAGCCGCTTGCGGGCTTCGGGCGAGTAACTGGCCTTCTTCTCTTCAATCTGGGCGGCGAAGTTTTCCAGCGCCGGAAAGCGGTGGTAAAACGGCGCCAGGGCCGGGTTTTGGGCAATGTAATCGGTCAGCAGGCCCGAGAATGCGCCGGTTTCGGCGTAGGGCAGTGTGGTACAGCGAGTAGGCATGAGGGGAATACGAGCAAGGCCGGGTTCGGTATGAACCCGGGCCAATGGCAAAAGTCCGCACAAAACCCGGCCCCGGCCGAAAAGTTAAACCCCACGCTTATTCAGCCGCCCAAAACCGCATTTCCAGCGAAAGACGCGTGGCGTCCTCATTCAAATTCACGGCCCCGCCGTGTAGCAGGTAAGGCGAGAAAATCATGACCTCCTCCGGCCCCGGGTTGGGACGCAGCAGGTGCAGCGGCTGGGCCGAGGCCACCACGCCAGGCACGCTGTACTGCGCGCCGTTGTACACGGCCCCGGCGTGGGTGCGCGTCAGCTGGTCTTCGGGCCACCAGTGCGAGCCGGGCAGCAGCGCCAGCGACGAATCGGCGGTGCTGCCCGCCAGCGGGAAGTAAATGTTGATGCCATTGCGCAGCCGGTCCAGCCACACGTCGCGGTGCAGCGGGTTGTTGTCGGAGCGCCGGGGCCGCACAATGCGCAGGTGAAACTGCGCCCGGCCCAGCGCCGGGTTATGGGCACTGATGGGCCGGCCGCAGAGCTCAGCCACCCGCGCTTCGAGCGTGGCCACCGGCAGGGGCAGGGCTGCGAGCGGGCAGGTGGTGGTTTGCTGCACCACGGCCAGGTGGCGGGCATCGTCGTCGCCAACCAGCCGGTGGTATTCGGTCACGGGCCAGTCGGCCGGAATATCAAACCCCGCATTGCGCACGGCCGTGCGTACCAGCTCAATCAGGCCTTCGCGCAGAGTGGCATTTTCGGCCGGCGTGAGCCAGGGCGCCACCGTGTAGCCGGCCGCCGCCCAGGGCTGCGTGGCCGTCAGGTCGACGTCATTGGCCAGCAGGATTTCGGCCGCGCCGGGGCTGGCGGGGCCCTCCACGCGGTACTCGATGTCCTGCTGGTTGAGGCGGGCTTTCATGCGGGGGAGGTAGAGACGCATATTTGCATCTCGTCGTTGAGCGATAACCGGTGAATTGGTCTAGACGACGAGACGCAAGTATGCGTCTCTACACCAGGTGGCCGTACAGGTCGAAATCCGAAGCCGAGTCAATCTTCACATTCGCGAAGTCGCCCAGACGCACAAACGTGTCCTTTTCCACCGGCACCAGCACTTCGTTGTCCACCTCGGGCGAGTCAAATTCGGTACGGCCCACGAAGTGGCCACTCTCCTTGCGGTCGAACAGCACCTTGTAGGTCTGGCCCACGCGGGCCTCGTTCAGCTCCATCGAAATGCCCTGCTGCAGCTCCATGATGGCGTCGGCGCGCTCCTGCTTCAGCTCGGCCGGCACGTCGTCCACGAGGGTGTGCGAGTGGGTGTTTTCCTCGTGCGAGTAGGTGAAGATGCCCAGGCGCTCGAAGCGCGTCTGCTCCACGAAATCATACATTTCCTGGAAGTCCTGTTCGGTTTCGCCGGGGTGGCCGCTGATGAGCGTGGTGCGCAGCGCAATGCCCGGCACGCGCTGCCGAATGGTGTCCACCAGCTCGATGGTGCGGCGCTTGGTGATGCCCCGGCGCATGGTTTTTAGCATGTTGTCGGAGCCGTGCTGCAAGGGCATATCCAGGTATTTGCAAATGTTTTCGCGCTCGGCCATCACGTCCAGCGCATCCAGCGGGAATTGCGAGGGGTAGGCGTACTGCAGGCGAATCCAGTCGATGCCGTTCACGTCGGACAGGTTGCGCAGCAGGTCGGCCAGCTTGCGCTCGCCGTAGTGCTGCAGTCCGTAGTAGGTCAGGTCCTGAGCGATGAGAATCAGCTCTTTGGTGCCCATGCCGGCCAGGCGCTTGGCTTCCTTCACCAGGTCCTCAATGGGCCGGTCCACGTGCTTGCCGCGCATCAGCGGGATGGCGCAGAACGAGCAGGGGCGGTTGCAGCCCTCGGCGATTTTGAAGTAGGCATAGTGCTTGGGCGTGGTAATCAGGCGCTCGCCGACCAGCTCGTGCTTGTAGTCGGCGTTCAGCGTCTTCAGCATCTGGGGCAGCTCCAGGGTGCCGAAATAGGCATCCACCTGCGGAATTTCCACCTCCAGCTCGTCTTTGTAGCGCTGCGAGAGGCAGCCCGTTACGTAGAGCTTTTCGAGGCGGCCGGCTTCTTTTTCGTCGGCGTAGCGCAGAATGGTGTCGATGCTTTCCTGCTTGGCGTTGTCGATGAAGCCGCAGGTGTTGATGATGACGATGTTGGCGTCCGATTTCTCGGCCTCGTGCGTCACATCGAACTGGTTGGCCTGCAACTGGCCCATCAGGACTTCCGAGTCCACGATGTTCTTCGAGCAGCCGAGGGTGATGACGTTTACCTTATTCTGGGTCTGATTTCTAACTTTCATGAATCACAATATTGCCAGTGCCCATCCGGGGCGGGATGGGTTGCCTAGAATGCCCAACTGGGCTAATTAGTTCGGTTGTCGTTGAGTTAGAGCGCCTCAAACTGCCGCAGGAAGCGCATATCGTTTTCCGTGAACAGGCGCAGGTCCTTAATCTGGTACTTGAGCATGGCAATGCGCTCGATGCCCATGCCCCAGGCGTAGCCCGAGTATTTCTCGGGGTCGATGCCAGCGTTTTCAAGCACAGCGGGGTCCACCATGCCGCAGCCGCCAATCTCCACCCAGCCTGAATACTTGCAAATGTTGCAGCCCTTACCCTTGCAAATCAGGCAGGTAATGTCAATCTCGGCGCTGGGCTCGGTGAAGGGGAAGAAGCTGGGGCGGAAGCGGATGTTGATGTCGGCCCCGAACAGCTCCTGCACGAAGTAGTACACGGTTTGCTTGAGGTCGGCGAAGCTCACGCCTTCGTCAATGAAAATGCCTTCCACCTGATGGAACATCATGTGGGCGCGCGCCGAAATGGCCTCGTTGCGGAACACGCGGCCCGGCATCACGCGGCGGATGGGCAGGGGCTCGGTTTCCATCACGCGCACCTGCACAGTGCTGGTGTGGGTGCGCAGCAGGTGCGGCAGGTCGGGCGCGCCGGTGGCGGCTTCGCCGGTGGCCCCGGCGTCGGCCGCGCCGGCCGCGTGCGATACCGGGGCCACGAAGAACGTGTCCTGCATGTCGCGCGCCGGGTGGTTTTCGGGGAAGTTGAGGGCGGTGAAGTTGTGCCAGTCGTCCTCAATCTCCGGGCCTTCGGCCACGGCAAAGCCAATGCGGCCGAAGATGCGCAGCATCTCCTCGCGCACCAGGCTCAGGGGGTGGCGGGTGCCCAGGGCGTTGGGCACCACAGGCAGGGTGTAATCAAAATCGGGGTTGGCGGGGGCGTTATCGGCTGCCGCTTCGGCGGCGGCTTGGGCTTCGTCGAAGCGGGCCTGCGCCTGCTGCTTCAGGGCGTTGAGCTGCTGGCCTACAGCGCGTTTGTCTTCGGCGGGCACGGTCTTGAGCTGGTCGAACAAGTCGGCCAGCCGGCCCTTACGGCCGAGGTAGCTGATGCGAAACGCATCGAGGGCGGCGGGATTATTCAGTTCGGCCGTCGTAATTTCGGCCGTCAGCGCGGCAATGGATTCCTGCATCATAGCCCGCAAAGTTACGGCAAGGCTCCGGCCTTGGCCGAACGTTTCGCAAACACATTCAGTTACGCCGTTTATAAATCATCTACAAAAATCTCCTGCCATGAAGCGCGCCCTATTCTTTTTACTTATCAGCGGAGGATTAGCTACTTCCGCCGCCGCCCAAAGCGGTGGCTGGGACACCGGGGGCTGGGATGCTCCCAAGAAAGCTCCGGCCAAGAAAACCACCAAGAGTAGTTCCTCGACTGCTGCCGGCCAGAAGGCCACGCAGAATGGCGGTGATGCCGCCGTAGCTCCCGAAGCGCCGGCCGCTACGCCCGCGCCCGAGGCGGCCGCTCCGGCTGCGGCCGATAAAGGCGGCTTTGGTGGTGGTGGCGCGCCCAGCAGCGCCAGCATTGGCCAGGGCATCTCGGTGGCACCCGGCGCGCCCGTGATGATGCGCGGCGGCCGCCACGTGATGGAAGACGATGCCATTGCTGCGCGCGAGCGCCGCCTCAACCGCAAGCCCCGCCGCGACAAGCCGTGGCCCCCGCGCCCGACTGAGGCCGCTGCCGCGCCCGCGGCACCTGCCCCCGCCGCTGCCGCTCCGGTAGCCGCCGAGGCGGCCAGCGGGGCTGGCAACGCCGCCAACGGTGCCGAAATGGCCCCCACGGCTGCCGCGCCCAAAGCCGGCGCACCCGCCAAGGCTCCTGCCAAAACTGCCCCTGCTCCCAAGAAAAAAGCGCCCGAGCCGCTGGGCTGGTAAACGTATTCTGGTAGCGTTTCAACATGAAAAAGCTGTTGGAAAGCTCACCGCCAAAAGCCCGGTTGCTGCCTGAAAAGGAGCGGCCGGGCTTTTTCGTGCACCAGTATTTCCCGGCATTTTCCGGACGCAGCCATTTAATTGGGTCGGCATGGTAAACTGGGGTGTACCTCGCGGCGGGGTTTCGCGTATGCCTGTAGCTGCGTTGCCGCGCGGCACTGCCGTTTCCCTCACCACCCCCAACTCACGCTCATGACCCGTTCTGTTCTCACCCTGGTACTGGCGCTGGCCATCGCGGCCGAAGCATCGGCCCAAACGGCCCCCGCCACCAAAACCGCCACCCGCAAAACCACGACCACCCGCACCGCCACCCCGAAAAAGATGGTGACGCGTAACACCACTGCCAGCCCCGCGCCGGCCGAAACCGGTGACCGCACCAAAATTGGCCCCGGCGGCAACGGCGCGGTGGGCTCCACGGAAAGCGCCGACGGCAAGGGCCAGAGCGTATATGCCGCCCCCGGCATGCCCGTGAACGTGGATAACCCCAAGAAAGTAGGCAGCTACAACGGGCCGGCTCCCGCCCGGCCCAAAGGCGGCACCACGCTCACACCCCGGTAGAACCCGGGCTTACGTCGATGAAACGGCCCGATTGGTACGCATTTGCGCACCAATCGGGCCGTTTTGCATGGGCCGGGGAAAAAGCCGAATAAGTTGGCACGCTTTTCGAAATGTACCCTGGCAGCTAAACGAATCAACTTTTTCTTCTCAGCTTCTTTTCACTTCAGCCATGTTCCGCTCCATCCTTACCCTTGCATTGTCGGTGTTCCTGTTGGCTGAAGCCAGCGCCCAGACTACGCCCGTCGCCGCCAAAAAGAAGACGGATAAATCGGTAAAAGCCTCCGCCCGCGCCGCCAAAAAAGCCCGCCGCGTTGCCCTCAAAACCACCCCCACCACGCCCGTGATGAACGACGGCTGGCCTCCCCTCGAAACCATGCAGACCGCCGTGGCCAGCACCGCAACCACCACCGACGGCGGCTGGGGCAGCGCTTACCCCGCCGCCAGCACCTCGCGCGGCGAGATTGACAACGCCAACGTGTATGCCGCTCCTGGCATGCCGGTACACATGCGCACCAGCAACGGCATGGTGCCCTACAGCGTGCGCCCGCCCCGCAAAACGGCCGCCACGCAAACCACGCTCGGCAACTAATTCGGCCTAGCAGTGGCCCGGTTGGGTAAATCCCGGCCGGGCCACTTTTCGTATTGCCAGTCGGCTTCCGTCGTTCGACCTCACCCGTAGCGGGCCGTGGTGCGTATGAGGGGAGCCGGCCTGCTTATCGGCCTGTCGGCGCAGCTATTTTTGTATCACTTCACTTTTCAGAATTCCATCGATGTTCCGTTACTTTTTTGCCACGCTGCTGCTGGTCACCTTTGCCGTAACCGGAGCCAACGCGCAAACCAAAACCCGCGCCGCCCGCAAGAAAATTGCGCCTTACTCGGCGCGGGGCGCCCGCAAAGCTCCCAACATCAACCCCCACACCGGCAAGCCCTACGGGGCCGGCGTGCCCGAGGACATCAAGAACGGCACGATGTCGTACCTGGCTCCCAGCATGCCCATGCGCAAGCAGGTGGGCTACCAGAACAACGGCGGCTACAACGACAACCGCACCCCGCGCCCGCGCTACGTGAAACCCGCCAACAGCACCCTCAGCCGCGACAGCAACGTGCCGGTGGCGCCCGGCAAAACCAAGGTGAAAGCTAAGCGCTAAGCCCCCGCTGGTGCAGCAAACACGCAAAAAGAAAGGTCACGCTACAAATAGCGTGACCTTTCTTTTTGGTTGAAACCTCTACCGACTACGCTGGTTCGGCCACGGCGGCGGCTTCGTAGTAGAGCGTGTTGCAGTTTTCGGGGCGGAGCACCAGCTGGGCCATGGCGCGCACATCGGCCACAGTCACGGCTTGGATGCGGCGGCTTTCGTCGTTCACCAGGTTGGCGTCGCCCTGCAGCTTGCTGTAGGCCAGGTTCATGGCGCGGTTCAGGAGGTCGATTTCGCCGAACACCAGGCTGCTTTCGGCCTGGTTTTTTACTTTTTCGAGCTCGTGGGCATCCACGTCCTGGGTCAGGAACTCGGCCACCACGGCTTCCACGGCGGCATCGGCGGCTTTAATGTCCACGCCCTCGTTCAGCTTGCCGCTGATAACGAGCAGGCCGGGGTCGAGCGAGCCGGTGAGCGACGACGAAATGTTGTTGAACAGCGCCTGCTCCTTCACCAGCCGCTGGTGCAGCCGCGCCGATTTGCCGTGGCCCAGCATGTCGCTGAGCAGGTCCACGGCGTGGTAGCGGGCATCGCCCCGGGCGGGCATGTGGTAGGCCTTGTACAAGGCGCTGAGCGGCACCTGCGCGTGGGCGGTGAGGTGCCGCGCCTCGGCCTGCACGGGCTCCTGGGGCAGCTGGCGCTGGTAGGCCGGCCCGCCAGGAATGGGCCCAAACCACTTCTCGGCCAGTTGGCGCACGTCGGCGGCGCTCACGGCCCCGGCCACCACCAGCACGGCATTTTGCGGGGCGTAGTGCTTTTTGAAAAAGCCGCGCACGTCGTCCATCACGGCGTTTTCGATGTGCGAGATTTCCTTGCCGATGGTGTTCCACTGGTAGGGGTGGGTGCGGTAGGCGAGGGGCTTAAGCTGGAGCCACACGTCGCCGTAGGGCTGGTTGAGGTAGCTCTGCTTGAACTCTTCCACCACCACTTTGCGCTGCACTTCGAGGCCGTTTTCGGAGAAGGCCAGGTTCAGCATCCGGTCGCTTTCGAGCCAGAAGCCGGTTTCGAGGTTGGCCGCCGGCAGCGAGAGGTAGTAGTTGGTGACGTCGGCCGAGGTGAAGGCGTTGTTTTCGCCGCCCACGCGCTGCAGCGGCTCATCGTAGCTGGGAATGTTGACGGAGCCCGAAAACATGAGGTGCTCAAACAAGTGCGCAAAGCCGGTGTGCTCGGCGTCCTCATCGCGCGAGCCCACGTCGTACATCACGTTGAGCACGGCCATCGGCGTGCTGAAATCTTCGTGCACAATGCAGCGCAGGCCGTTGTCGAGGGTGAATTCGGTAAAATGAATCATAGTAAAAGCAATGGAAAGGGCTAAAGGTACGAGCCGCGCCCGAGGCTGATTAACCTCGAAAAAGCACGGCGGGTTTGCGGTTGGGGACAAAAACATGACGCGCCTCAGAAACAGACTTGCCGGTCCCCTGCCTCTGCCGGTTCAATAGAGGCATTCGGGCACCAAATGCCAGGCACACGAAACCCAGACGCGCTACGTTGAAAAAAGGCCCCGGCAGTTTTAACCAGAAAAAAATGCCATTGGTCCGGCTAAATCGGCCATTCGAGCACGAACTATCCTCTAAGTACACCTTCTGCCGGACCTTTATTTAGCTGCCTATGCCCTTGTTCTATGCCCGATTCATTACCCGCTATTACATCCCTCGAAGCATCCGCTACGCTCGCCGAGGCAACGGCCCGCATCGCGGCTCTTGAAAAGGAACTGGCTCTGGCCCGCGAACAAGCTTCGTCAGCCGCGCAGCAGCTGGCTTTTTATGAAACCATTCTCAATAGTCTGCCGGCCGAAATAGGGGTGGTGGATGCCGAGTTACGCTTTCAGTACCTCAACCCGGCGGCCATGGCCGACCCCGCCGCCCGCCAGGCAGCCCAGGGCAAAACCCTGGCCGAGTTGGCCCCGCAGCCCGGCTGTCCGCCCGAATTTACCCCCCGGCACCGCGCCCTGTTCGACCGCGCCTGTGCCGGCCAGGTGGTGGAATGGACCGAAGTAGTGGCCAAACCTAGTGGCCCGCGCCATTTTCTGCGCCGCCTGCAACCAGTGTTCGGGCCCGATGGCGCGCTGGCGTGGTTCATCGGCTACGGCCTGGATGTGACCGACCGCGAGCAAGCCCGGCAGGCCCTGGCCGACGAGCAGGCATTTACTCGGCAGGTGCTGGACACCACGCCCAGCATGATTTTCGTGCGCGACCGGGCCGGCAAGTTTCTCTTTCAGAATCGCGCCATTCAGGAGCTTCACGCGGCCGCCCAGCTGAGCGGCGATGCCGACAGCCGCCACCGCACCCGCGACGAGGAACTGGCCCGCTTCGCCGAAATCGATGCCCAGGTGATGGATGGCAATCGCGAAATAGTGGTGGAAGACTGCTTCACGCTGGCCGATGGCAGCGTGCGCTGGTACCACTCCACCAAGCGCCCGCTGCACCGTCCCGACGGCACGGTGCACGTACTGGGCGTGAGCACCGACATCACCGAGCTGAAGGCCGCCCAGCTGGCGGCCGAGGCCGCCGCCACGGCCCGTCAGAATTTCCTGGCCAACATGAGCCACGAAATCCGCACGCCGCTCAACGGCGTGCTGGGCATGGCGGCCCACCTGACCAAAACCCCGCTCGACCCGCGTCAGCAGCAGCTCATCGACATCATGCAGCGCTCCGGGCAGCACCTACTGAGCGTGGTGAACGACGTGCTCGACATGGCCAAAATCAGCTCCGGCAAGCTGGAAATGGAGCAGGTGGCGTTCAACCTCTGCGATTCGGTGAGCGCTGCATTGCAGCCGCTGGCCTTGCAGGCCACCGAGAAAGGCCTGGTTTTCGAGGGTACTTCGCTGCGCACAAGCTGCCCCCAGCCCTGGGTAATTGGCGACGCGCACCGCCTCAACCAGATTATTATCAACCTGGTCAGCAACGCGCTCAAATTCACGGAGCGGGGCATCATCAACGCGTCGAGCGAGCTGGTGGCCGAAACGGCCGACACCCTAACGGTCCGGTTCAGCGTGGCCGATACCGGTATTGGCATTGCCCCGTCCCAGCAGGAGCGCATCTTCGAGAGCTTCACCCAGGCTTATGCCGATACCAGCCGCCAATTTGGCGGCACCGGGCTGGGACTGAGCATTGCCCGGGCCCTGGTGGCGCAGCTGGGCGGCACGCTCACCATGACCAGCGCCGTGGGCCGAGGCACCACGTTTGTGTTCACCGTGACGCTGCCCAAAGCTCCGGTGCCGGCGCAGGCGCGGGGCTTCACCGCTGCCTACGACACCGGCCGGCTGGCCGGGGTGCGCGTGCTGATGGTGGAAGACAACGAAATAAACCGGGCCGTGGCCCAGATGACGCTGGCCCCTTGGGGCGTGGTGCTGGAGGAAGCCGTGGACGGCCCCGCCGGCCTGGCCTGCCTGGAAGCCAACTATTACGACATCGTGCTGATGGACATCCAGATGCCCGGTATGAGCGGCGTGGACGTGACCCGAAACCTGCGCCAGCTGCCCGATGCACGGCGGGCCAATACGCCGGTTATTGCGCTTACCGCCAATGCTTTTCGTTCTGATGTAGAGCAGTACCTGGCCGCTGGCATGAACGATTACCTGGCCAAGCCCTTCGATGAAGAAGTGCTGTACCACAAGATGGAGGCCTTGCTCGCTGCCCCCGCGGAGCCACTCTACGACCTGGCACGCCTGCGCCAGCAGTCGCAGGGCCACGCCGCTTTTGTGGGGCAGATACTGCGCTCCTTCCAGACCAACATGCCGCTGAGCCTGGCGCAGTTGCGCGCCGCCGCTGCCGCCCGGCACTGGGCTCAGGTAGCCGAAATCGCGCACCACATCAAGCCCAATTTGCTGGCTCTGGGCGTGGTGGCCGCAGCCGCGCCGCTGGAAACCCTCGGCCGGGCCCACCCCAAGGCCACGCCGGCCACGCTGCCCGCGCCGGAGGTACTGGCGGAAGCCGTCGAGCAGTTGGCCGCCGTGGTGGGCCGGGTGCTGGCCGCCATGCCGGCCGAGCTGGCCGCGCTGGAAGCCGCCGCCTAAAGCGGGGCCAGCCGCCGCATCAGCTCGGCTTTGTGCAGCTTGCCCACGGGCACGGTATAGGGGCCGAGCGTGAGTTGGTGGTCATCAATGGCATCGATGAGGCGGGTGTTCACGATGTATGAGCGGTGCACCCGCACGAAGTGGCTGAACGGCAGCCGCTCCTCCAGGCTTTTGAGCGTGAGGTGCACAATGTGCTTGTGCGTAGCCGTGACCAGCACCGAGTACGTGGACAGGGCTTCGATGTAATACACCTCATCGAAATTGATGCGGACCAGCCGGCCATTGACTTTGACAAACACATTGGAGTTTTCCGGCGCGGGGAGGGGAGGCGCAAGGGCCGGCCGCAAGGCTCGCACCTGCTTCACTGCCCGGAGAAAGCGGGCGTAGTCCACGGGCTTCACAAGGTAGTCGGCCACGGGCAGCTCAAAGGCCTCGGCGGCAAAGCTGTGGTGCGAGGTGACCAGCACAATGGCCGGTAGCGGCTGCGACAATATCCGAATCAGCTCCAGGCCGGTAAGGTGGGGCATTTCGATGTCGAGCAGCAGCAAGTCAATCGGCGGGTGCGTTTGCAGGAATTGCAGGGCGGTGAGGCCGTCGGGGAGCGTCGCGGCCAGTTCCAGGCCGGGCGTAAGGGCCACAAAATGCTCCAGAGCCAGGCGGCTCATCTCGTTGTCGTCGACGATGACGCAAGTAAGCGGAAGCAGGTCGGCCATAAAATACGGGCAGGGAAAGAACTGCCAGGGTAACAGGTGCGCCACTAATGGCAAGTAGATGAACAGTAGTTACCTGATTATCAGTGTAAAAAGTGTTTAATAAGCACAACTGTAGAAGATTGGAAACGAGATGAATGACAGTTGGGGCTCAAGGTGCTGATTTTCTCTTAGGATTCCTATGCTTTTTGCTCTCTTACCCATTTTCATCCATCGGCACGCAATTCTCCATAGCTGCCGGCCCGCCGGTCTTTTTTAATAAGAAAAGCGGGAAAGCTGTGCCGGACCTGCCGGGTAAAATTCGGACGGAGTTCTGAGCAAAAGATGAGGGCGGAAATGAACTGCGCAGAGGCCGGTGCGGAAAGTAGCCCGGTGCGCGCCCTGCTTTCCTACCTTTGCCCACCCAAACCCACCCACCTCGTCATGACTTTTGACCGCCACGACCACTCCAACGAAACCCTCCTGCACCTCTACCAGCACCTGCTGCGGCCCCGGCTGATTGAGGAAAAAATGCTGATTCTGCTGCGCCAGGGCAAGGTGAGCAAATGGTTTTCGGGCATCGGGCAGGAGGCCATTTCGGTGGGCAGCACGCTGGCGCTCGAGGCCGATGAGTACATTTTGCCGCTGCACCGCAACCTGGGCGTGTTCACGGGGCGCGAGGTGCCGCTGGGCCGCTTGTTTGCGCAGTGGCAGGGCAAGCGCACCGGCTACACCAAGGGCCGCGACCGCAGCTTCCACTTCGGCACCAACGAGCACCACATCGTAGGCATGATTTCGCACCTCGGCCCGCAGCTGGCCGTGGCCGGCGGCATTGCTTTGGCCGATTTGCTCGACAAAAAACCGAAAGTGACCCTGACATACAGCGGCGACGGCGGCGCTTCGGAGGGCGACTTCCACGAGGCCCTGAACGTGGCCGCCGTGTGGCAGCTGCCGGTCATTTTCATGATTGAGAACAACGGCTACGGCCTGAGCACGCCCAGCAACGAGCAGTTCCGCTTCAAGTCCTTCGTAGACAAAGGCCCCGCCTACGGTATGGAAGCCGTGCAGGTCGATGGCAACAACGTGCTCGAAGTGTACACCACCGTGAAGCGCCTAGCCGAAGACCTCCGCCAAAACCCGCGCCCCGTGCTGGTGGAAGCCCTCACGTTCCGGATGCGCGGCCACGAGGAAGCCAGCGGCACCAAGTACGTGCCCCAGAGCCTGATGGAAGAATGGGCCGCCAAAGACCCGGTCGAAAACTTCGAGAAGTGGCTGCTCGACGAAGGCATTCTCACCGAAACGGCCAAGCACGGCATCCGCGAAAAAATCAAGGCCGCTATCGAGGCCGGCCTGCAGGAAGCCGACGCCGAGCCGATGCCCACGGCCGACATTCAGGAGGAAATTGCCGACATGTACCAGCCCTTCGACGCGCCCGCCACGGATGCGCCGAAAGACGGCACGGCCCGCGAAATCCGCTTCATCGATGCTATTTCTGAGGGCATGAAGCAGAGCATGACGCGCTACCCCGAGCTCGTGCTCATGGGCCAGGACATTGCCGATTACGGCGGCGTGTTCAAAATCACGGAAGGTTTCGTGGCCGAATTCGGCAAAGCGCGGGTGCGGAATACGCCCTTGTGCGAGTCGGCCATCGTGGGCATCGGACTGGGCCTGAGCATCAAGCGCAAGAAAAGCATGGTCGAGATGCAGTTTGCAGATTTCGTGACTTGCGGCTTCAACCAGATTGTGAACAACTTGGCTAAGAGCCACTACCGCTGGGGCCAGAATGCCGACGTGGTGGTGCGCATGCCCACCGGCGCGGGCTCGGCCGCCGGTCCGTTCCACTCGCAAAGCAACGAGGCGTGGTTCACGCACGTGCCCGGCCTGAAAGTGGTGTATCCCAGCAACCCGCACGACGCCAAAGGCCTGCTCTGCGCCGCCTTCGAAGACCCCAACCCGGTGCTGTACTTCGAGCACAAGATGCTGTACCGCAGCCTGTCCGGCCCCGTGCCGGAGGCGTACTATACCACGCCCATCGGCCAGGCCGCGCTGGCCCAGGAGGGCAACGAGCTGAGCATCATTACCTACGGCATGGGCGTGCGCTGGGCCCTGCAAACTTGCCAGGATTTGGGCGTGTCGGCCGACATTCTGGACCTGCGTACCCTGCTGCCCTGGGACCAGGAAGCCGTGCGCAAAACCGTGGAGAAAAACGGCCGCGTCCTCATCCTGCACGAAGACACGCTGACCGGCGGCATCGGCGGCGAAATTGCGGCCTGGATTGGCGAGAATTGCTTTGAGCACCTCGACGCGCCGGTGCGCCGCGTGGCCTCGCTGGATACGGCCATTCCGTTTGCGCCGCCGCTGGAGGCCGCCTTTCTGCCCCAGCAGCGCCTGCGCGAGCAGGTGCAGGCCCTGCGCAACTACTAGCCGCCGGGTTGGCGCGGTTTTCGCGCGGGCCCGGCGTATCTTTCTGTTTCTGATTTAATTGGTTCTGTCTGCTTTGCGGTGAAATACTGTTTACCCTCCGTCGTATTCCGGTCCTTGCTGGGCGTGCTGCTGCTGAGTGCGCTGGGTAGCTGCACGCTTTACCACAAGGTGTTTCACCCGTACCGGCTGCCCACGCCCAAGCCCTCGCCGGAGTTCATTGCGCAGCAGAAAGAGAAGAAGGAGCACGAAAAGCTGCAAAACGACCTGGCCAAATCGGCCGCCTCGGCCAAGAAGAAAGCGGGTGCCGACGCACCGGAAGCCGCCACCGATGTCTCGACGCCCAGCAACGATGGGGCCACGGCCAGCGCCAGCACCGCCGCCGCCAAGAGCAGCGTGTATCCCGAGCGCTCCACGGTGCGATACGACAAGCACGGGCTCATGAAAAAGCCCAAGCTGAACCGCCGCAAGCGCCACAAGGTGAGCAAAGGCTTCCACCCCATCGAGTCTATCCGCAACTTCTTCAAATACGGCTTCCATGCAAAACCCAACTACAGCCCCGACCACCGGCCGGCGCCCAAGCAGCCCAGCACGACGCCCGAACAGGAACTGCCCGATGAAGCCATGCCCGCTCCCAAGCCGGAGCCGGCTGCGGAGCCCGCGCCAAGCCCTGCGCCTGGGGGCAAGCCTTAGCCGGCTGCTGGGGCTGCTGGCCGTGGCCGTACTTCTGCTGAATGCCGCGCCGGCCCAGGCCCAGATTGAGCGCGTGAAGCCCGGCAAAATAAAAGCCGCCAACCGCCGCGCCCTGCGCGAAGACCGCAGCACCGACTCGCCCTACAAAGACAGCCACCTCGACGTAACCCGCGGGCAGCTCAAGCGCGGCGAAAGCACCCAGCCCGTGCCCGAAATCCGCAAAGACCTCAACTACAAATCCGGCACCGCGCCCAACGTGAAGCCGCCCGGCTTTCTGGGCCTGCGCCGCAAAAAGAACAACCTGCAACGCCCGCCCGCCCAATCCGGTAACCGGAAGGAAAAGGCCAACTAAAAAGAATGAGCCGCCCGGCGGGAATCTACTGGCCGTAAGTTGTTGTAATGTACCCGCGCACCAAACCTGCGCCATTCATCCGGCCCCAGTCCTTCATCCAATTCATCGCATCACAATGTCCACTCCCTGGCTTCCCCTCACCCAACCCGACGAAATTATCCAGCTCGCCCAAGCCTCGCACGAGCAGCCGGTGCTCATTTTCAAGCACAGCACCACCTGCTCCATTAGCGCGGCAGCCAAGAGCAAAATTGAGCGCCAGTGGGCCGACAGTGGCCTCGACCTGCCCATCTATTACCTTGACTTGCTGCGCTTCCGGCCCCTATCGGCCCAGGTAGCCGAGCAGTTCGGCATTCGCCACGAGTCGCCGCAGCTCCTGCTCATAAAGGACGGCGAGTGTGCCTACGACGCCTCGCACATGGGCATCCGCCTCGCCGATGTGAAGCAGGCCGTGAACGGCTAGTAGCCAGCGCCAAATGAGGGAACGGCTGCCCGGTTTCATGCGTTGAAACCAGGCAGCCGTTCCTTTCTTCCGACCCCGTGCTATTTGTACTCAAACACAATGTTTTGCCGCACGTCCGGGTGCAGGCTCAGCCCCACCGGGCAGGTGTGGGCCGAGCGCTCCAGCAGGGCGCGCTCGGTGGGCGTGAGGCTGGCGGGCAGCGTAAACGTCACATCGATTTGGGCAATGCGGCGCGGGGCTTCGGTGCTCATGTGCTTCTGCACGGCAAAGGTGCTGCCCACCAAATCCCACTGGTGGCGCTCGGCCACAATGCCCATCACCGTCATCATGCACGAGCCCAGGGCCGTGCTCACGAGGTCGGTGGGGGAAAAGGCTTCGCCCCGGCCGTGGTTGTCCACGGGGGCATCGGTCTGAATAACATTGCCCGAGGCAACGTGCGTGGCTTCGGTGCGGAGGTTGCCGGCGTAGCGGGCAGTGGCGGTGCTCATCAAATCAGGAAGTTACCTTTACAGAGTTGTTTGTTCTTTCGCTAATTTACGTATTACTTGGTGCGCCGCGTTTTCGGCGTCGGTTCGGGTTCTTTTTCGGTTGAAGATTATGCGTTTTTTTTCTGCACCTACCTACCGCTGGGGCCTGCTGGCTGCCGGCCTGCTCATGGCCGGCGGGGCAAAAGCTCAGGAGCGCCGCCCTGCGCCGGCAGCTACTCCCGCGCCAACCGCGCCCGCATCGGCCGAGCCTTCCCGCCCCTCATCGGCCCCGTTGCGTTCCGATATGATTTCCGACGCGCCTTCCGATGAGCAGTCGTACCAGAAGGAGTTTGTTTTCGGGGTGAACTTTAACACCCAGGGCGGGCTGCTGGGCGGCGCGTCCATTCGCTCCACGCGGGTACTGGACGACCGCCTGCTGCGCTTCTGGAGCCTGGAGGGCGTGATGCTGAAAAACGCCAAGGAAGAGCGCATCAACTCCCTCATTGGCGGCACCTACATCAACCGCAAAACCAACTACGCATTTGTGCTGCGGCCTTCGGTGGGCCTCCAGCGCATCCTGTTTCGCAAAGCTGCCGATGCTGGCGTGCAGGTAAACGGCCTGCTCAGCGTGGGCCCGTCCTTCGGCTTGCTGATGCCTTATTACATTAGCTACGACCGCACCGCCACGCGCACGAACGTCATCAACCTCTCGACCGATGAAATCGTGAACGAGCAGTATGACCCGTACAAACACACCATCACGGGCGCCATTCTCGACCACGGCCCCTTATTTAGCGGCATTGGCCAGACGCAGGTGGTGCCCGGCTTCCACCTGCGCGGCGGCCTCAGCTTCGAGTATGGCCGCTACCGCGACGCCGTAACGGGGCTGGAAGTAGGCTTCCTGGTCGAAGGCTTCACCAAGCGCCTGCTCATCCTCAGCCCCAGCACCCTGTCCGACACCGACGCGCTGAACCGCAAGTTCTTCCCTTCCGTGTACCTGACGCTGTATTTCGGGCACCGGTCCTAAATAACTATGAGTTATAAATTATGAATGATGAGTTTGCGCCCGGAGCCGGCGTCGAAGCACTTCGTTCGTAATTTTGTTGTGCTTGGGCATCCGCTTCTTCCCTGCTGCCAACTCATAATTCATAATTTATAACTCATAATTCGTTTTATGATTGATTTGCCCGTTATCCAGCCCGAAACGGCTGCCCCTGCCCGCCCCCGCAAGCCCGACTGGCTGCGCGTGAAGCTGCCCGTGGGCGAAGAATACGCCGCCGTGCGCCGCCTCGTCGACGAGCACAAGCTGCACACCATCTGCGAGAGCGGCAACTGCCCCAACATGGGCGAGTGCTGGGGCGCGGGCACGGCCACGTTCATGATTCTGGGCAACATCTGTACCCGTTCGTGCTCGTTTTGCGCCGTAGCCACCGGCCGCCCCACCGAGTACGACCTCGACGAGCCCCGTCGCGTGGCCGAGGCCATCAAGCTCATGAAGGTGAAGCACGCTGTCATCACCTCCGTGAACCGTGACGAGCTGAAGGACCGCGGCGCCAGCGTGTGGCGCGACACCGTGGTGCTCACCAAGCAGCTCTCGCCCGAAACCACCATCGAAACCCTGATTCCGGACGTGAAAGCCAACTGGGACGCGCTGGAGGTAATGATTTCGGGCGGCCAGGAAGTGATTTCGCACAACGTCGAAACCGTGGGCAGCCTCTACCGCCTCGTGCGCCCCCAGGCCCGCTACGACCGCAGCCTGGAGCAAATCCGCCGCACCAAGCTGGCCGGCCACCGCACCAAGTCCGGCATCATGCTGGGCCTGGGCGAGAAGCCCGACGAGCTGTACCAGGCCATGGACGACCTTGTGGCCAACGGCCTCGATATCCTCACTCTCGGCCAGTACCTGCAGCCCACCAAGCGCCACCTCGAAGTAGCCGAGTTCATCACCCCCGACCAATTTGCTCATTACAAGGAAGAAGGCCTGCGTCGTGGCCTGAAGTACGTGGAGAGCGGCCCGCTGGTGCGCAGCTCCTACCACGCCGAGCGCCACGTAAACGTGCCGGTTTAACGACTTCCTTTACCATTTATAAACAAAAAGCCCGCTCAATTTGAGCGGGCTTTTTGCTGTCGAACGGCTGGCGCTTCTTAGCGGCGGGCGTTATTATCCTGCGGCGGGTAGGTACTCAGAATGCCGTTTACGATGCGGTGGGTTTCGGCTTCGTCGATGGTGTTCTGGTTGACCTGGGCTTGGCCGGTGCCACGCCACGCAAGCTCCTTGCGGCGGGCATCGATGATATCAATCACCACAGTGCCAGCCTTGTACTGCGTTACAGGCGAGTATCCTCGGCCGTAGTACCCATAGCCGTAGCCGTATGGGTAGCCGAGGCCATTGTAGTAGGGCGAAACCTGCTGTTTGTCCTCCACGCGGGCACTGTAAGCCACGTAGATATCGGGTGCGGTCGTTACCTCGGTAAGGCCCTTAGCTGCCATCTCCGAAGCTACCGAAGCGCGCATGCGCTTGTCGAGAAACGACTCGTAGCCCTTGGCCGGGCCGCCCTCAGCGTCGCGGGGCTGCTGCGGGTACCAGGCCCAGGTTTTGAAAGCCCGGAAGTTTACAGCATGGTCGAAGTCATTGGTTACGCCTACGCGGGAGGCCGTGGTGCAGCCGCTGGGACCCAGCAACAGCACTAAGCTGGCGGCAAC
Source organism: Hymenobacter negativus (assembly GCF_016056375.1). Classification (GTDB taxonomy): domain Bacteria; phylum Bacteroidota; class Bacteroidia; order Cytophagales; family Hymenobacteraceae; genus Hymenobacter; species Hymenobacter negativus_A. Next base: position 241,705 of record NZ_JAEDAE010000008.1, on the reverse strand, counting down.
CAAGGCCACTGGGTGGGCCAGAAAACGGGTGATGCGATTCATAAAAATAAGAAAGGAAGACGGGGTGGAGTAATGCCCCTAAAAAGCCGTTTATGAGGATAAACGGGGTGTTTCCGGAGGCTGTGATATTAACGGAAAAGAGGGTTTTGGCGTTCCATTTTTATGGGTTTGGGCCGTGGGTAAGCGAATTCAAATAAGAAGACAAAATATTGCCATCACGGGAATTTGTCCTACCTTACCTCCAAAATCCCCACCCTTGCTTTTTCCTCGTTGATGAAAAGAACTGCCCTACTCTTTTTGGCTGTTTCCAGTCTGTTTGCCGCCTGCACCTCCACGCGCGACGAAATGGGTAAAGCGGCCGCCGACCGTACCCCCGTAGCGCACAATACCATCGTGGACTGCCCGGTGTACGATGGCATGAAAAAAACGTCTGCCATCCTGGCCCAAACCACCACCGGCAACGAGGTGCAGGTAACCGATACCATCAACGCCTATTTCGTGCGCGTCCGGCTCGATAAAGACGGTCAAACTAAAGTAGGCTACATGGACCGCCGCTGCTTCGGCGAGCGCGGCAACGAGCGGGGCAACCGCAAGTAAGTTAAGAGTTAGCAGTTAAGAGTTAAAAAAAAGCCCGTCTGAATTGTCAGACGGGCTTTTTTTTAACTCTTAACTGCTAACTCTTAACCTAATAAGACGGGCCTTTATCGGCCTGCACCAGCTCTTCCTGTTGGTCGGCATATTCCTCCATCGGGGTGCAGCTGCAAATCAGGTTGCGGTCGCCGTAGGCTGAGTCGATGCGAGCCACGGCGGGCCAGAACTTGTTGGCGCGCACGTACTCCATGGGGTACACGGCCTGCTCGCGGGTGTATGGGCGCGTCCACTCGTGCACCAGCACCGTGGCAGCAGTGTGCGGGGCGTGCTTGAGCACGTTCTCCTTGGCATCGGCGCGGCCGGCCTCCACTTCGGCAATTTCCTTGCGGATGGAAATCATGGCGTCGCAGAAGCGGTCGAGCTCGGCTTTGCTTTCGCTTTCGGTGGGCTCAATCATAAGCGTGCCGGCTACGGGGAATGATACCGTAGGGGCGTGGAAACCGTAGTCCATCAGGCGCTTGGCAATGTCTTCTACTTCGATGCCGGCCTTTTTGAAGTGGCGGCATTCCAGAATCATTTCGTGGGCGCAGCGGCCGTGGCTGCCGGTGTAAAGCACCGGGTAGTGCGGCTCAAGGCGGGCTTTGATGTAGTTGGCGTTGAGGATGGCAGTTTCGGTGGCGCGCTTCAGGCCATCGCCGCCCATCATCGAAATGTAGGCGTAGCTGATGGGCAGGATGCTGGCCGAGCCCCACGGCGCAGCCGAAACCGAGCCGCTGGTGCGGCCTTCTACTGGCACCACGGCGTGGCCAGGAAGGTAGGGAACGAGGTCGGCCACCACGCCGATGGGGCCAACGCCGGGGCCGCCGCCGCCGTGCGGAATGCAGAAGGTTTTGTGCAGGTTGAGGTGGCACACATCGGCCCCAATGGTGGCGGGGGAGGTGAGGCCTACCTGGGCATTCATGTTGGCGCCGTCCATGTACACGCGGCCGCCGTGCTGGTGGATGGTTTCGCAGATGTCGATGATAGTTTCCTCGTACACACCGTGCGTGCTGGGGTAGGTCACCATCAGGCAGCTCAGGTTGTCAGCGTATTGCGCAGCCTTGGCTTTGAGGTCGGCCACGTCGATGTTGCCGTCTTCGGTGCTTTTTACCACCACTACCTGCATGCCGGCCATCACGGCCGAAGCGGGGTTGGTGCCGTGGGCCGAGGCCGGAATCAGCGACACGTTGCGGTGGTGGTCGCCTCGCGCCTCGTGGTAGCCTTTGATGGCCAGCAGGCCGGCGTACTCACCCTGCGCGCCGGAGTTGGGCTGCAGGCTCACGGCCGCGAAGCCGGTTACCTCACACAGCCAGGCTTGCAGGTCGCTGAAAATCTGCTCGTAGCCTTTGGCCTGGTCGATGGGAGCGAAGGGGTGGAGGCCGCCGATTTCGGGCCAGGTCACCGGAATCATCTCGGCGGTGGCGTTCAGCTTCATGGTGCACGAGCCCAGCGCAATCATGCTATGGGCCAAGCTCAAGTCCTTGTTTTCGAGCTGCTTCATGTAGCGCAGCATCTCGTGCTCGGCATGGTGCGTGTTGAACACCGGGTGCGTGAGGTACTCACTGCTGCGGATGAGGCTGGCGGGCACGCGCAGCTCGTCGGCTGCTACGGCTTCGGCCAGCTGGTCGGCTTCCTTGCCCAGCACTTTGGCAAACACGTCCAGAATGTCGGCCACATCGTGCAGCTCGGTGTTCTGGTTCAGCGAAATACCCACGCGCACCTCGTCGAAATAGCGGAAGTTGAGGCGGGCGGCTTCGGCTTCTTTTTTCAACGCCTGCTGCAGTTCGGCGCTTTCCAGGCGCAGGTTCAGCGTGTCGAAATAGTGTGCGTTGGTTTGCTCCACGCCCAGCTTTTTCAGGCCGGCTTCCAGGGTCTGGGCCAGCAGGTGGGTGTTGGTGGCGAACTGCTGGAGGCGCTGCGGGCCGTGGTACACGGCGTACATGCCGGCCAGCACGCTCAGCAGCACCTGCGCGGTGCAGATGTTGCTGGTAGCCTTTTCGCGGCGGATGTGCTGCTCGCGGGTTTGCAGGGCCATACGGTAGGCCTTGTTGCCAGCCGCATCCACGCTCTGGCCGATGAGGCGGCCGGGAATCACGCGCTTGAACTGGTCTTTGCAGGCGAAGAAGCCGGCGTGTGGGCCGCCGTAGCCCATCGGCACGCCGAAGCGCTGCGAGTTACCCACGCAGACATCGGCGCCCAACTCGCCAGGGGAGGTGAGCAGCGTGAGAGCCAACAAATCGGCGGCCATCACCACAAACACGTTATTTTTCTGTGCCTGGGCGATGAAGTCTTTGTAGTCGAACACCTCGCCATCAGCGGCGGGGTACTGCACCATCGCGCCGAAGAAGCCTTCGTTGCTGAGGTCAATCTGGCGGTGGTTGCCAATCACCAGCTCAATGCCAACCGGGGTGGCGCGGGTGCGCAGCAGGTCGATGGTCTGGGGCAGCACCTGCTCCGACACGAAGTACTGGTTGGCGCCTTTTTTCTTGGTCTGCGAGTGCAGCATGTGCATGGCCTCGGCGGCAGCGGTGCCTTCATCCAGCAGGCTGGCGTTGGCAATTTCGAGGCCGGTGAGGTCAATTACTACCGTCTGGTAGTTGATGAGGGCTTCGAGGCGGCCCTGGGCAATTTCGGCCTGGTAAGGCGTGTAGGCGGTGTACCAGCCCGGATTTTCCAGAATGTTGCGCTGGATAACGGGGGGCAGGGTGGTGTCGTGGTAGCCGAGGCCGATGTAGGATTTGAATACCTGATTCTGGCCGGCAATCTGCTTAAATTTCGCCAAAAAAGCCCGTTCGCTGAGGGCGGCGGGCAGGTCGAGGGCACGTTTCAGGCGAATGGCGGGCGGCACGGTTTCGGCGATGAGCTGCTCGATGCTGTCCACGCCGATGGTGCGGAGCATCGCCGCCCGGGCATCGGTGCCGGGCGCGTTGTGGCGGGCTTCAAAAACGTCGACTGGCGAGAATTTCAACGACATAAAGACGGGAATGGGTTGGTGGGAAGCCGGTTAGGCGGGTGGGGTTACGGATTCAGATTCCTTAACAAAGGTACGCCCGAAACGTCCCGGCGAACTGCGGGCAAAGCCGTAATTTTGGCCGATTGTCTGGTTCGATGGTGCCTTGTAGCTTCACCGAATCCGTCTATCATCCTGAGCGCCGCGAAGGACCTTGTTACGCCTGCTTAATCTTGAGTGCGGCAAGCTATGCAGACGTGAGAAGGTCCTTCGCTGCGCTCAGGATGACAGGCGTTTTCCATTTCCTCTTCCAATTCCCACCCCATTCCATGTCCCTCACCATCGGCCTCATTCGCGAAGGCAAAACCCCGCCCGATAAGCGCGTGCCCCTCACCCCCAAGAAGTGTGTGGAGGCGCAGACCAGCTTTCCCGGCCTGCAAATCGTGGTGCAAAGCAGCCCCATTCGCAGCTACGCCGACCAGGAATACCGCGACCTGGGCCTGGAAGTGCGCGACGACGTGAGCGCCTGCGACGTGCTGATGGGCGTTAAGGAAGTGCCCGTCGACCAGCTCATTCCCAACAAAACCTACCTCTTCTTCTCGCACACCGTGAAGAAGCAGCCCGCCAACCGCAAGCTGCTGCAAGCTGTGCTCAAAAAGAACATTACCCTGATTGACTACGAGCTGCTGACCAACGAGCACGGCGAGCGCATCGTGGCGTTCGGGCGCTACGCCGGCATTGTAGGGGCCTACAATGGCCTGCTGACCTACGGCCGCAAGCACAACCTCTACGACCTGAAACCCGCTTGGCAGTGCGTGGACATGGACGACATGCAGGAGGAATTTTTCAAGGTGAAGAAGCTGCCGCCCATCAAAATGGCCGTGACGGGCTCGGGCCGCGTGGCCCAGGGCGCGCTCGAAGTGCTCGACCGGATGGGCATCCGCCGCGTGAGTGTGTACGACTACCTCTACCTCGATTTCAACGAGCCGGTGTACACGCAGCTGCGCAGCTCCGACTACAACCGCCGCCGCGACGGCCGCGTGTGGGATACCCAGAATTTCCACCAACACCCGGAAGAGTACGAGTCCACGTTCGGCAATTTCCTGCCCGTGACCGACCTGCTCATTGCCTGCGCCTACTGGCACCCAGCCGCGCCGCTGCTGTTCACCGAAGCCGACACGCGCCAACCCGATTTCCGCATCAACACCATCGCCGACGTGACCTGCGACGTGAACGGCTCGGTGCCCACCACCAAGCGCAGCAGCACCATCGCCGAGCCGGCTTTCGACTACAACCCCATTACCGGCGAGCTGGAGCCGGCCTATTCGCGCCCGGAAAACATCACCGAGATGGCCGTAGATAACCTGCCCTGTGAACTGCCCCGCAACGCCAGCCGCGATTTCGGCCGCCAGCTCATCGATAAAGTGCTGCCCCACCTGCTGGGCCCCGACGCCGAGGGCGTTATTGCCCGCGCCACCATCGCCAAAGCCGGCCAGCTCACAGAGCGGTACCAGTATTTGAGTGACTACGTGGCCGAAACGGCCAACGTGTAGTTCGGCTGTGATTCAAATAAAAAGCCCTTTCTGTCTCCAGAAAGGGCTTTTTGAGTCATGCAGTAGCGCTGGATTGTTTGGAAGCCGCGCTACTGCGTTGGGGAAAGAATGCCTTAGAACGTGCGCTGGAACCAGCCTTTGATGTCATCAATGGCGTGGCCTGTTTTCTCCTGCAGGCGGCCGAACCACTCATCCTGCTGGCCTTCGTTGTAGGTCAGGTCGTCGTCGGTGAGATTGCCCCACTTCTGCTTGGCCTGGCCTTTAATCTGGTTCCAGTCGCCACGAGCCCGGTATTCGGTGCCGGTGGTCGAAGCCGTGGCGTTGTCGGTCTTTTCGTTGAACCAGTTCTTGATGTTGTCGATGGTTTCACCGGTTTTCTCCTGCAGGCGGCCGAACCACTCGTCCTGTTTGCCTTCGTTATAAGTCAGGTCGTCGTCAGTCAGGTTGGACCACTTCTGTTTGGCTTCGCCTTTCAGTTGGTTCCAGTTGCCGCGAGCTTGCAGCTCGGTGTTGTCGTTAACGTTATTGCTGTTGAGGTCCATGAGTGAAAAGGGAAATTGGTTAGGAGGAAATAAGGGTGGGCTGTGGTGAAAGTGTTGAGCTTGTACGCAAGGCGTTTAGGCGCGTTGAGGCGGCGGGCCGAATGCCGGAATTTTATACTTTGCCCACAACTATGAGCGTGCAAGCAGAACGCATGAACTACCGATGCCGGGCATTGAACCCCAGCATTAGGCTGATGCGGGCGCCGCCGTTCCCCGGCACCACGGCCACGTTCACCGGAAAGTTGATGCCATTGGAGTGAAACGAAGTACCCATGGCCAGCACCAGATTGGTGCCCAGTGGCGTCAGGTTCGGCCCCACGCCGAACTCCAGGCCCTTGGCCCCGCGGATGCCCAGCAGCCCGCTGATGCTGGGGAGGAATTTGCCCTGCTCCAGCCCGCCCACCAGCGGCACAAATTCGGCCAGCCCACTCACCCCGTTGGGCATCCGAAACAGGCGGCTCTCGAACTGCCAGCCAAACTGCGTCAGAAAAGGGTTGAGGTCGGGCACGCTTTCGCGGGCTTTGTCCAGCACGCTGGCCGAGAGCACGGTAAAGCCAATGCGCGGGCCATCGAGCCGAATGGGCTCGTCCAAAATAGCATCGTCAGGCGATGCATTGCTGAGCGTGGGCACTTCGGCCGGAAAAGCCGCGCGCGCCGCCGCGGCCGATACGGGCACGCCGACTCCGGCAGCCGCTGCCGGGGCCGCGTTGAGCACTTCCTTGGTGCCGTTGGCGTAGCGAATCATGAACACGTCGGTGCGCCAGATGCTGATGAGCGGGCCGTCGGGGTTGTCGGCGCGACGGTATTTGACTTCGGCCGGGGTTATTTCAACCACCTTCACCGCAACTTCGTCGCCGTTGCGCTTGGTGAGAAAGTCCTGGGCGTGGGCCGGGCCGGCCAGCAGCACCAGCAGGGAAAACAAGAAGAGTAGGCGTGCAAACATGGCGCGAGGGGCTAAGGGTGAAAACATGGCTAAAGGTGGCGCATTTGCCAGCCGGTTTTCAACCGTATTTTGCACATTGTTAGACCTTGTATAATTGGGTTAATTGGATTCAAAATGCTGAACATTAGGTTTTAGTATTATTGAAAAAGGATATTAGCCCGAGCGCTGAATAATCGAAAAAGCCTGCCTGCCGCATCCATGGACGACCTGCGCACTACCCTGCTCACCCTCAGCCCTGACGACCGCCGCGATTTCGGCCGCTTCATTCAGCGGCAGCGCCGCAAAACCGTCGGCCGCCTCGATTCGCGCCTATACGAACTGCTGGTGCGGGCCAGGGAGCTGAAGACCGAGCAGCTCATTGCCCAGCTCTACCCCAACGAGCCCAACCCCGTGGCCTACTACGCGCTGCGCAAGCGCCTCATGCGCCACCTCACCGACTACCTGCTGCTGCGCCAGCGCCAACTCGATACCACGGCCGCCGCCACCGTGCGCGGCCACCTCACCCTGGCCCAATACCTCTTCGAGGCCGGTATTCCGCGCCTGGCCTGGGCCACCCTGCGCAAAGCCGAGAAGCTGGGCCGCGAAACCGAGCAGTACGAGCAGCTGAACGCCGTGTATAATCTGCAAATTCAGCACGCCGGGTCGCCCCACGCCGCGCCGCTCGACGACGTTCTGCCCCGCTACCGGGCCAACAAAAAAGCCGCCGACGAGGAAGAGCGCGCCAACATTGCCGACAGCCTGCTGCGCCAGCGCCTGCGCGAGTCGCGGGTGCGCGGCCGGGCCGCGGTGGCCGTTGATGCCATTTTGCAGCAGATTCTGGCTGAGTACGACTTGCAGGAAGCCTTTGCCCGCTCGCCCTCGCTGCTGAGCCGGCTCATGTCCATCACACGCAGTGCCATGCTGGTGCGGCGCGATTTCACGTCGTTTGCCATATTCATCGAGCGCTGCTATAACCTCATGGAGCGGCGCCACGGCTTTGCGCCGGCCCAGCGGGGACACCAGCTCAAGCTACTCTACATGCTGGCCCACGCCCTGTACCGCTCGCGCCGCTTTGCCGAGTCGGTGGCGTATCTGGAAAAAGGCACCGCCCTGATGAGCGCCGGAACGGGCCGGCAGTTCAGCGAGTTTGCGCCGCGCTTCACCTTCCTGCTGGCCGCCAACTACGCCTTTCTGCGCCGCAATGCCGAAAGCATTGGCCTGCTCGAAGCCACTTTGCGCGGCCCCAAAACCCTCACTACCGCCGACGACCTCACGGCCCGCTTCCAGCTCACGTTCCACTACTTCGCCGAAGGCAAGTTTGCCAAAGCCAACCAGGCCCTGCTCAGCCTGGCCCGCACCGACCATTGGCTGGAACAGCACCTGGGCCTGGAATGGCTGCTAAACCGCAACATCGGCGAAGTACTCATCCAAGTTGAGCTCGACAACGCCGAGCAGGCCCTGACCCGCTTGCGCGCCATCGAGCGCACCATCCGCGACCTGTTTCCCGCCGTGCCCGCCGATGCGGCCGCCGCCACCGAGGCCGCACCCGCCGGCGGCCCCTATCGCCCCGTGCTTACCTACCTCGGCCTAGTGCGCGAGCTCATCGAAAACCCCAACGCCGCGCACGACCACGATTTCGGCAACCGCGTGACCCACTTGCCCCCGTTCATTTCCGAGGAGCGCGAAGACCTTCAGGTTATTAGTTTTTACTCCTGGCTGCGCGCCCGCACCCTGGGCCGTCCGTACTACGACGTGCTCCTGGAAATAGCCAATGCCTGAGCGAAATGCATAAAAAAGCCCCGTACAATCTCTTGTGCGGGGCTTTTTAGGAAATTAAAACCGGCTGGAATTACTTCTTGGCGGCTTCTTTCATGTTCTCTTTGGTCTGCTGGGCCGATTTGGCGGCAGCGTCGCCCATGGCGTCCATTTTGGCACCGGCGGCATCCATTTTGGCGTCCATCTTGGCACCGGCGGCGTCCATTTTAGCGCCGGCTTTGTCGGCAGCGGCATCCATTTTGGCACCAGCTTCCTGCATGCCTTCTTTCATGTTGGCCGAAGCGTTGTCCACAGCAGCGCCAGCGGCGGCACCAGCTTCGGTAGCCGTGGTGGCGGTGCTATCGGTAACTACGGTAGCGGTGGTGCCTTCGGGCGTGGTGGTCGTGGTTTCGGTGGTTTTGGTTTGCTCGCAAGCGGTGGCGGTGAAGGCAACGGCGGCGGCTACGAAGAGGGCTTTAACGGAGATTTTCATGGTCGTTGAATTTGAGAGTGAGATTTGACGGTTAATCAACGGGGAGGAAAAAGGTAACCCATGCGCCGGCCGCGCGTGGCACGGCCTAACCGCCGCCCAAGCCTGCGTAAATCGCCCAGCTAACTTTTATCGGCCCGCAACAGTATAGCCCTCACGCATCTTTTTATTTTCGCATTCCCATGGATTCCACCGCCGCCACTCCGCAAACGCCCGCCACGCCCGCCGTGCCCATGGCCGTGAGCGACCAGCAAAATACTGCTCTGCTCGACGACACCCTCACGTTCCTAACGGCCAGCACACCCATTAACTCCGGCCCACAGGGCCTCACCGAAGTGGAGCGCTGGGCTGCCGTACTGGCTGCTTCCGACCGCCCCGGTCTGGCCAAAATCAAGCAGGAGCTCAGCCAGCTCAGCGACATGCTGTCGGACAGCAAAACGCCCGCCCACGACATCGCCGAAATCCTCGCCAGCCTGGGCGCCGAAACCGCCAAAGTAGCCGACGAGGCCGGCGGCGACTATGCTGCGCCGCTCACCAACCTGAGCAAGCAGCTCATCAAAGCGGGCAACACTCTCTCGAAGTAAACAGGCGGCATTCCGCCGTAACCATTGTTGCGCGAACTTTGTAGTTCGCGTCCCCGCGCTGCCCGGAAACTTCCGGCTGGCCGCGTGGCGACGCGAAACACCAAGTTCGCGCTACTGCTTTTTATGGCTCTATTATCTCCCTCCGACCTGCTGCCCTACGACCCGTTCGATGGCATGCGCTTCGGCCCCGAAACCTGCTTCCTCAGCGGCCAGCCCGTCGGGCCCGACGATACCGTGCCCGTCTTCGCCGAATGGCTACAGGCCCGCTATAACCTCGCCGAGCGCCCCATTCAACTCCTAGACCAGCGCACCGCTCTCATCAAAGACCTGCGCCTGCCTGCCGCCCCCGCCGCCCGCCAGCGCATCGCCGAGCTGGAGAGTAGGGTAGAAGCTGCCGCCGCGCAGGGTACCGCCGCTCTGCGCGCCCTCGGCGACGACACACTGTTTCTGTGGATGGGCAAAATGTTCTACGGCATCTTCATCACTGAGCTGCTGAACGAGTTCGAACCCCTGATAAAGCCTAAATACCCGCTGGCCGAAAACGCCGCGCTGGTGCGTCGCTTTCAAGCGTTTTTCCAGTTGCTACAAGGCCTGCGCGTGCCTACTGAATACGCCGATTTCGTGCCCGGCTCAGTCTTCGTATTAGAAGCCGACCCCACCGAAGATGTAACGCCTTTTGAGTATGACGACGACCTGAATACGCTCGTATTCAGCATCAAGCTCGATAAAACGGTGCTGGTTGCCTGCCTGGTCGATATTGGCCTCGTGGGCCAAGCCATGCGCAAAGTCTACGCCGACGCCCAGCGCCCCTTGCATCCGGTTCAGATTGCCGAGTTCAAAGCCCGCGTGTACTACGCCGCGCACCTGCTGCACGTCGTGCCCGACATCTACCCGCGCCACCCGCGCCCCGGCGACACCCAACTTGTGTTCGACGCCCTCATCGACGACGTGACCGGTGCCATCTTCAACCCCTGGGAAAACAGCGCCTACACCCAAACCCTGGCCGAAATGTGGCTGCGCTGGAACATCACCCTGGCCGATGTAGTAGCCAAGCCTGCTGAGCCGCTGACGCTGCTCTATAACGCCGACGGCACCCCGCGCGAGTTGAAGCATTGGCCGGTGGCTGTTCAGTAAAAAATTAAGGAACGTCCCGCTGAGTCTCCATGCCATCGTCCGGCTCCCCTCTCCTGTGGAGAGGGGACGGGGGTGAGGTTCCGGCGTCAGGCGGCGCCTTGTATGAAGTTGAAATATGCTCCGGTTACCCCCTTGCCTCCGCACCGCGCTGATTCTGCTGTTACTCCTGCCGTTGAACGGCTGCATCCGGCTGCTGCTCAAGCCGGGCCGGGATTTTGAGAAATACACCCCCCCGCCGGCCCCCGATTACGCCCAGGCCAGCAGTTGGGCCGCCCTGCCTACCAAAAAAGACTCGGCCGATGCCGTGCCGCGCCATTCCACCCTGCGCGACGAGCAGGCCACGGCCGCCGTTGATGTATTTTTCATCCACCCTACCACCTACTACTCGCCCCGGCACTGGAACGGCGACGTGCGCAAAAAGTGGCTGAACAAGTACACTGACCGCACCACCATCAAGCAGCAGGCCAGCGTGTTCAATGCCACCGGCCGCATCTACGCGCCGCGCTATCGCCAGGCCACGCTCTTCTCCTTCCTCGATAAGGAGCCGAACGGTGAGAAAGCCTTGGAATTGGCTTACTCTGACGTGCGCTCCGCCTTCCAGTACTACCTCGCGCACTTCAACCAGGGCCGCGCGTTCATCATCGCCAGTCACAGCCAGGGCACCGACCACGCCACGCGCCTGCTTCACGAATTCTTCGATAAGCCTACCCCGCTGCGCCGCCAGCTCGTGGCCGCCTACCTCATCGGTTTCCAGGTAAAGCCCAACGAATTCACCACCCTCAAGCCCTGCGCCGACTCGCTGGCCACCGACTGCTACGTCGCCTACAACACCTCCGATGCCGGCCACGAGTCATCCATGTTCCAGCCCAGCATCGCCGTCAACCCCCTCACCTGGACGCTCGATTCTACCCTCGCCCCGGCCAGCCTCAACCGCGGCGCTGTTAGCATCCGCTTCAAGCACGTCCACCCCAATTTCACCGACGCCCAGATTCATCACGGCCAGCTTTGGGTACATGCGCCGCGCTTCAAGGGATTTCCCCACTTCCCGCCCTCCGGTAAGAAGAAGCTGCGTTACTCCCGCCACATCGCCGACTATGCGCTGTTCTACATGAACATCCGCGAGAATTCTAAGGCGCGAGTGCGGGCGTGGCAGAAGTCAAAGGATTGAGTAGTTTGCGAAATGGATAATGAAGAGGCAGTTGCTAGTTTGAAGGCAGAAAATGAGAAGTTGCGAAATCAGCTGATAGAGCGCAATAAAGACCTTTATGAGGCTTTAAGTGCGTTATCAAGTATGTGGAATCAATACTGCCCGCCACCCTGGACTCATATGTTCATGAGTGCTGGTGAAGAAGCCGAAGAAGTGCTTCAGAAGTGGCAACTAATGCGAGCTGATGAAACCAGTATATATATAGACGGTATGGTCATAGATGACGACATTCCTGAAATTGTACTGAGTTTACTGCCTGGGCGCAATTCAGCGGATATATAAAAAGCCCCGCCGGCACAATGCCAGCGGGGCTTTCCCTTTTCAACTAAAAACGGCAATTAAGCGCCGATAGCCACGCGCTTGAAGTCCGTTACGGTCATGCCTTTCGACTTGCTGTCGAGCAGCTGAGCGATGGTCATCGAGCCGTCCTTTACGAACTCCTGGTTCAGCAGGGTCTGCTCTTTGTAGAACTTGTTCAGCTTGCCCTGGGCAATTTTCTCCAGCATTGCCTCGGGCTTGCCTTCGGCACGCGCCTGCTCTTTGCCGATTTCGATTTCGCGCTCCACCGTAGCCGAGTCCACACCGTCTTTGTCAACGGCAACAGGCTTCATGGCCACGATTTGCATGGCCACGTCGCGGCCCACGGCAGCAGCGTCGGCCGAGCCCACGTTCTTCAGGGCTACGAGCACGCCTTTTTTGCTGTCCGAGTGTATGTACGAAGCTACTTTCTCGCCGGTCAGGGTTACGTAGGTCAGGTCCAGCTTCTCGCCGATTTTGCCGGTCAGGTCGGTGATGTGCTCCTGAATGGTCAGGCCATCATCTTCTTTCACAGCCAGCAGCTCTTCTTTGGTAGTAGCGTTGGTGCGCACAGCAGCATCCAGGATGCGCTGCACCAGTTCGCGGAAGTTAGCCACTTTGGCTACCGACTCGGTTTCGCAGGCCAGGGCCACCAGCTTGCCGTTAGTGCCATCCTCGCTCACGGCCACGGTCACGAAGCCTTCCGAGGTTTCGTTCTCGGCGCGCTTGTCCGCGATTTTCTGACCGGCCTTGCGCAGAATGTCGCGCGCAGCTTCGAAGTCGCCATCGGCTTCGGTCAGGGCTTTTTTACAATCCATCATGCCGGCACCGGTCATGGTGCGGAGCTTGTTTACGTCTGCGGCGGTAATAGCGGCCATTGGAAGTAGGGGAGGGGTTGTAGAGACGCATATTTGCGTCTCCCGTTTGAACAATTAATTTGCAACAAGCGGCCGATTCCGTTCTGGCGCGAGACGCAAGTATGCGTCTCTACATCGGCCTGAAATCAAAAAGGGAACCTCCGGAGCCTAGACTACTCGAAGGTTCCCTTTTTTCAAAGAGCTAAGAAGGGACTATTCTTCGTCAGCAGCCGTTTTTTCGGCAATGGCAGCCTCGTCGGCTTCCTTGCGGTCGGCATCTTCTTTGTCAACTTTACGTTCCGACAGGCCGTCTTCGATGGCCTTGCCAATCACGCTCACGATGAGCTGAATCGACTTCGAGGCATCGTCGTTGGCGGGAATCGGGAACTGTACCAATTCGGGGTTCGAGTTCGTGTCGCAGATAGCGAAAACCGGGATGCCCAGTTTCTGCGCCTCTTTCACGGCGATGTGCTCGCGCTTCACGTCCACTACAAACAGAGCAGCGGGCAGACGGCCGAGGTCGGCGATACCACCGAGCACGCGGTCGAGCTTCTCGCGCTCGCGCTGCATCATCAGCTTCTCGCGCTTAGCCAGTGCGGCGTAAGCGGTGTTCTCTTTTACCATCTTGTCGATGGTGGCCATCTTCTTCAGGCTCTTGCGAACCGTGGCGAAGTTGGTGAGCATACCACCCAACCACCGGTCGGTTACGAAAGGCATTTTCAAACGCTCGGCTTCCGTCGTAACGATTTCCTGCGCCTGCTTTTTCGTGGCTACGAACATGATTTTGCGGCCACTCTTCGCGATGTTGCGAATAGCCTGGGCTGCGTAGTCAAGCGAAACCAGCGTCTTGTTGAGGTCAATGATGTGGATGCCGTTCTTCTCCATGAAGATGTACGGCGCCATTTTGGGGTCCCACTTGCGGGTGAGGTGACCAAAGTGGGCACCTGCGTCGAGCAGGTCCTTATAGGTAGTCTGGGCCATGATATATTTCCTCCTGGATTAGCGTTTCGAGAACTGGAACGAACGACGAGCCTTGCGCTTGCCGAATTTCTTGCGTTCCACCATGCGCGGGTCGCGGGTCATGAAGCCTTCCTTCTTGAGAGCAGGACGAACTTCTTCGTTGTCGCTAACCAGAGCCTTGGTGATAGCCAGACGGATAGCCTCGGCCTGAGCCGAAATGCCGCCGCCGCGCACGTTCACCTTGATGTCGTACTGGCCGACTTGCTCGAGGATTGCCAGGGGTTGGTTCACTACGTTCTCCAGCAACTCGTTGCTGAAGTACGATTTCATGTCCCGGTCATTGATAGTGATATTCCCTTGCCCGGCCTGCATGTAGATGCGGGCCACCGAGGTTTTTCTTCTACCAGAGGTGTTGGTAATTGCCATTAGTGGAAAAATTAAAAAAGCGTGAGCCGTTGTGGCTTACAGGTTGGTCAGTTCGATGGCCACGGGCTGCTGAGCTTCGTGGGGGTGCTCGGTACCGGCGTACACGTACAGGTTGCGGTACTGAGCGGCGCCGAGGCGGTTGTCTTGCAGCATGCCTTTCACAGCGTGCTCAATTACACGACGCGAGTCGCGGTTCATCTGCTCGCGCACGGTGCGACGCTTCTGGCCGCCGGGGTAGCCCGAGTGCGTGATGTAGACCTTCTCGGTCATTTTCTTGCCGGTCACGCGCAGCTTGTCGGCGTTGAGAACGATGACGTTGTCGCCGCAGTCGGAGTTGGGGGTGAACGAAGGCTTGTGCTTGCCACGCAGGATGTTGGCAATCTGGCTGGCAACGCGGCCCAGCGGGGCCACGCTGGCGTCTACGATAACCCAGCTCTTCTGGGCGTTGGCCTTATTGACGTGGGTCGTCTTGAAGCTCAGGTGGTCCATGAGTCGAAAAAAAGGTATGCTAAACTATTGAATAAGAGTACGGAGCCGCTAGGGCTTCGGGAAAAACGGACACAAAGGTACTGATTTATCGGGAAATAGGCAAACGTGGCGCAGTAGTTTTTCTAGGAAACCTTGTGGCAAGCCGTTCCACGGGAGTTGGAATTTATATTTATCGCTGCCAGGCCCGCGGCCAGCTGGGGAGTATGTAATGGAGTAAGCAGGGGCTCATTGCGCGCAGACGTACTTTTACGGTTTGCCATTACCTATGCTTTTCACTGTCGCTGTGCCGGTTTTCGCTGTTGCTACCCGCCGGGCCCGGCTGTTGTTGGCCGGACTATTCGCCTTGTCCCTCGTCGTTGCCTTTTTCACTAAAGGCACGCATGATTCCGGCGATAGCATCAATCATTACCTGTTTGCCCGCTACGCATTCGCACACCCACTCAATTTTCTGGATTCGTGGGCGAAGCCGCTGCTTACGTTGCTGGCGGCGGGCCCGGCGCAGGCCGGGTTCATGGGAATGAAAGCGTTTCAGTGCGTGGTGGTAGCCGCTTCGGCTTGGTGCGCTTTTCGCATCGCACAGGCCTTGCGCCTGCCCGTGCCGGAGTTGGCCATTTTGTTTGCTTACGCGGCCCCCGACTATTTCCTGATTCAGTTTTCCGGTCTCACCGAACCATTGTTTGGATTGGTGCTGGTGGGGGCGGTGTGGCTGGCCGTGGCCGGCCGGCCGGGTTGGTCGGCGGCGGCGGTGTCGTTTCTGCCATTTGCGCGCTCCGAGGGCTTTATTCTGATTGGCCTGTGGGTGGTGTACCTGGCGTGGCAGCGGCAATGGCGCAGCTTGCCGCTGGTACTGCTGGGCTATGTACTATATACAGCCATTGGGGCGGTGGCATTTGGCGAGCTGGGTTGGGTGTTTGGTCATAATCCCTACGGCACAATATCAGCCTACGGGCATGGCGAGTGGAGCCACTTTCTGCGCAACATCCCTAACCTGCTGGGCTGGGTGCTCACGGTTTTGTTTGGGCTGGGAGGTGCCCGTATGGTGCGCGACCTGGGCCAGCCGGCCCGGCGGCAGTCGCCATTATTTTCCGCCGAGCTGCTGCTGATATACGGTAGTATCACAGTCTTCGTGGCCGCGCATACCATCTTCTGGGCCATGGGCTTGTTCAACTCCGCGGGGCTGGCGCGGGTGCTGGCCGGCATTGCGCCCCTGGCCGCCGTGGTAGCCCTCAATGGCTTGGCGCTGCTCACGGAGTGGGCCCGCACCGAAACGGCCCGCCAGCGCATCCGGCTGGTGGCCACCGTGGCGGTAGTGGGCTGGCTATTTACCGGGGCCCGCAACGCCATTCGGCCCGCGCGCGATTTCAGCCGCGCGCCCGACCAGGAACTGGCCCAACGCGCGGCCGCCTGGCTGCACCAGGCGTATGCGGGGCAACCGCTGCCGCCCATCGCATTTGAGGCTCCCTACGTGGCCCCCGCACTCGGCGTCGACCCTTTCGATGCCGCCCGCTGCCCGCCTTTAACCAAGGACTGGCACCCTATTCTGGAGACGTTGCCGGTAAATTCCCTGGTGGTCTGGGACGATGTGTACGCGCAGACCGAAGCCCACATTCCGCTGGAAATGCTTCAACAGGACTCTGCGTTCCGCCTGCGTTGGCATGATGCCATCATTCGGGATGCCAGTCATCCTGACCGGGGAACTTGCCAACTAGCGGTTTTTGAGCGGATTAAATAGGCGCGCTGTTTAGGCCGTTGCATCGGCCACTGGGGCTACGCCAGCTGCCGCAGCGTATCTATCAGCACCCGGAAATCTTTCGGATACGGCGCTTCTACTGATATTTCTTCGCCGTCCAGGCCGGTGAATTGCAGCTTGAGGGCGTGGAGGGCAAAGCGCTTGATGAACGGCTGCTCTTCCTCGCCCTCTTTCATGTTGAATTTTTTCTTCAGCGAAGACAGGTAGAAGTCCTCCCCGCCGTAGTCCTTGTCGCCAATAATCGGGGCCTGCAGGTACATCAGGTGCAGGCGAATCTGGTGCATGCGGCCGGTGACGGGCTCGCAAAGAATGAGCGAGTGGCGGGTGAAGTTTTCGAGGGTGGTGAAGTAAGTTTCGGCGGGTTTACCCTTGTAGGCGAGGCGCGCTTTGCCGCGGCTGGTGGTTTCGATGCTGCGTTCCACTAACTGGTGGTCGAGCTGCGGGGTGCCCCACACCACGGCGTGGTACTGCTTTTTCACCTCGCGGTTCTCGAACTGCATGGCCAGGTGGCGGTAAGCCGCCGGGGTTTTGGCGAAGGCCAGCGCACCGCTGGTTTCGCGGTCGAGCCGGTGAGCCGCCTGAATGTCGTCGTGGTGCTGGCGGGCCAGGCGCAGCATGTTGGGCGCGCCGCCCACCCGCTCGTCGAGCGTGGCCAGAAACGGCGGCTTATTGACAACGAGGTAGTCGTCGTTTTCGAAAATAACGAGGTCGGAGAAATTCGGGAGCTTCATAAGAGACCGCAAAGGTACGACGGCCTCAGGCCGCGCTTCCCACCGCGCCGCTTTTGGGCTTATTCAGCTTGAATTCCAGCGTGGTGCCTTCGCCCACCGTGCTTTTCACCTTGATGGTGGACTTGTGCGCCTCCACAATGTGCTTGCTGATGGCGAGCCCCAGCCCGGAACCACCCGACTCGCGTGAGCGGCTTTTGTCGATGCGGTAAAAACGCTCGAAGATGCGCCCCTGATGCTCGGGGGCAATGCCCGCGCCGTCGTCGCGCACGGCAATGCGAACGGACCGGCCGCTTTCGACCAATGAAACTACGACGCGGCCTTTGTCGCGGCCATATTTGATAGCGTTGTCAATCAGATTGATGAGGACTTGGCGGATGCGGTTGCGGTCGGCCACTACCAGCAGGCCGGTCTCAGGCAAGCTTGGTGGAAATAGTTCCAGGTGGGTGCCGCGGCGGGCGGCCTGCTGCTCCAATAGCTCGAAGATTTCACGCACCAGCACAATCAAATCGAAGCGTTGGCGGCGCATGCGCACCACGCCTTTTTCGAGCTGCGCGATGGTGACCAGGTCCTGCACCAGCGCATCGAGCGTGTCGAGGCTGGCAGCAGCCTTGGCGAGGAACTTGCGGCGGGTGGCCAGGTCGATTTCGTCGTCCTCGTCATCGAGAATGGTGTGCACGAAGCCCTGGGCGGCAAAAAGCGGCGTTTTGAGCTCGTGCGACACGTCGGCCAGGAACTCGCGGCGCAGGGCCTGCAGGCGCACCAGTTCGTCCAGCTCCTGCTGGCGTCGCTCGGCCATTTGCAGGATTTCATCGCGCACGCGCTTCACGGGCTCGGGCCGAAACAGGAACTTGTTACTCAGCTTCTTGAATTCCTTGCGCTTGATGTGCTCCAAGCCAGCGTAGATGCCGTTGATTTCCTTGAAAATCAGGGCTTCAAACGACAAGTATATCAACAAAAAGCACGCTGCCACCGTGATGCCCGCTGCCAGAAAAGCCTCCCGAAACGGCAGCGTGGGGCCAATGCGAGCATAGGTGGTGAGCACGCACGCCACCAGCAGCGCAATAAGGATGGCAATGGTGCGAGAGGAGAGGTTCATATCATTTTGAACTGTTCGGGTAAAAATAAGTCATCCTGAGCGCAGCGAAGGACCTTTTCACGCCCGAACAACGATGGTTCAACCGTGAGAAAGTCCTTCGCTACGCTCAGGATGACAGAACAATATAGGTGACTGATTTAGTCCGCGTTGAACTTGTAGCCCACGCCCTTGATGGTCTGGATGTGGTGGTCGCCCACTTTTTCGCGCACTTTGCGCACGTGCACGTCCACGGTGCGGGCCAGCACAAACACGTCGTTGCCCCAGATATTCTGGAGCAGCTCTTCGCGGTTGAAGACCTTGTGGGGCGAGGCAGCCAGGAAGGACAACAGCTCAAACTCCTTCTTGGGCAGGGTGATTTTCTTGCCGTCCTGGTACACGGCGAAGGCGGTGCGGTCGATGCGCAGGCCATTGATATCGATGGCATCGACGGCGGCGTGGGGGTCCTGGTCGCGGCGCTTCACGGCGGCCAAGCGGCCGAGCAGGGCGCGCGGCTTGATGGGCTTGGCGATGAAGTCGTCGGCCCCGGCCTCGAAAGCGGCCACTTCGGAAAACTCCTCGGCGCGAGCGGTGAGGAACAGGATGTAAGTGTCCTTGAACCTCGGGTTTTCGCGTAGCAGGCGGCAGGCGGCAATGCCGTCGAGGTTGGGCATCATCACGTCTAGCAGGATGATGTCGGGGTGAAACTCGGCGGCTACGTCCAGAGCTTTGCGACCGTCGGAAGCGGAGGCGGTTTGGTAGCCCTCTTTTTTCAGATTGAACTCCAGCAGCTCGACAATGTCCGGGTCGTCATCAACCACGAGAATCTTGTACACGGGCGTTTTGGCAGCAGTCACGGCGTTGGGGCTTAGGTGAAGCAAGGCAATGTTTCCGCAAAAGTACCGCCTGCGGCGGCCGGCGTCATGTTACGATTGTGTGACGTCCGGCAGCTGAGAGGGGAGGCACAGCGCCACAATGAAAAAGCCATTCAGAAAAGCATACAGCAGGGCATGAATGGCCCAGATGTTCAGGCTGAGCTCTTTGGAATGGAACAGGACCAGGTTGCTGGTAAGAAAAATTAGGCTGTTGGCCGAAAAATACAGAAACACGCCCGCCGAAATCCAGAACACGGGCTCGCGTTCCAGTGGTGCCAATGACACCGGAAGGGCTTTAAGAACGCGCCGATAATACAGCACCACCAGCAGCAGCATGGCCACACTTTCGATGAAATGCTGGATGGGGCTGAACTCGACCGT
Organism: Hymenobacter negativus; assembly: GCF_016056375.1. Taxonomy (GTDB): domain Bacteria; phylum Bacteroidota; class Bacteroidia; order Cytophagales; family Hymenobacteraceae; genus Hymenobacter; species Hymenobacter negativus_A. The sequence continues at coordinate 222,100 of NZ_JAEDAE010000008.1, read as the reverse complement.
GCCAGGCTGGGGCCAGCTGGTGAGCGCCGTGCCCACCACAAACAGCCCAATGCCAACCGGCAGATACCGGGCCACGGGATGCGGCCACAGCACCCGTCGGTATATCAGCCCTAGCAGCGTGAATTCAATGGCGGTATCGATGGGGGCCAAAAATAGATTGGGCCGGTGCTGGCGCTGAAGCCACATGGCCACCGCCGTGACCAGTAGGGCCAGCCAAGACAGCCACACTAAATAGCGCCGCACGGCCTCGTACCGGCGGTACCGCACCAGCCCCACCATACACGCCACCACCAGCGGAACCGGGGATAAATTGACGATAAGCAGCGGGATGGAACTCATGGCTACTACGAAAGTAACCCATGAGGCCAAGCCGGCAATGAATTATGAAGAATGACTGAGTGGACTGCCCGGCCCGGGCTAGTTGGCCAGGTTCAGTTTCCATTTCAGGCCCTGGTAGCGCACCATATCTACCTTCACCGTGCCCACAAACATTTCCGCCTGAAACAGCACCGGAATCTTGTTACGGTCGTCGGAGAGATACACCGAAATGGCGTTTTCGCCCCGAAACAGCTTGTTGTTGGGCATTTTGGGCACCAGTTTGAAGGCACGCACGTCGCCGGCTTTGGTTTCCACTACTTCGCGGCCCTTGTACACCACGTCCAGAATGAAATTATCACCGTCGAAATAGCCAGGCATCCGCACCACGTCGCCCACCTTCATGCGGTCGAAGTTGAGGGTGCGCAGGTAATAAAAGCCGCTCACGAGCTCCAGGGTATTGTTGGCCACCTTCACGGTGGTGCGCTTGGGGTTATCCTTGTTGTGGTCCTGCACCTCGGCTACATCGTGCAGGTGGTCGAAATCCACGGTTTCCTTCTTGCGGTAGTTTTTCTCGGCAATGTCGCGCTGGGCGCGGATGGGCAGAATGCTGGTAGTATCGATGTAGGCGCGCCACTGGTCGCGGATGCGCAGGAAAAAATCGAACGAACCGGTGGTTTTGCCGCTCACGGTGGCCTTGTAGCAGGGCCGGTCGTTCACGCGCTCCAGGCTGCCGGCCGTTTCCACGGTGGCTTCGCCGCCGTTGATGAGGCCGTAGTGCACCGTGTACTTGATGTTTTCCCCGCGGCCAAAACTGTTCTGCGGAACGCTGCGCACAGCATCGCCAGGCCCCATTGCGAGCTGGGCCGAAGCCAGTAGTACCAGGAGGGCAGGAGTAAGAAATAACCAGCGGCGCGTCATAACAATAACTATAATAAAAAGAAGGGGCAGCCTGGCCCTAGACAAACGTAATGCCAGCCCCGGAGCTAAGGTAAAGGTACGAACATAAAAAAAGCCCGTTGCGATTTGCAACGGGCTTTGGATTATTCGCGGAAGACGCGATGGTGCTTACAGCGTGTCGTCGCCATCTTCGGGGCCGCTCATGTCCACGGGGATGACGTCTTCGTCGCCCTTGGCCATCTGGCGGATTTTGGCTTCGATTTCGTCGGCCAGTTCGGGGTTATCAAGCAGCAGGGTCTTCACAGCTTCGCGGCCCTGGCCAATTTTCTGGTCGCCGTAGCTGAACCACGAGCCCGACTTGGCAATGATGCCCATGTCGACGCCGAGGTCCACAATCTCACCGACTTTCGAGATGCCCTGGCCGTAAATGATGTCGAACTCGACCACCTTGAAGGGCGGCGCCACTTTGTTCTTCACCACCTTCACCTTGGTGCGGTTGCCGGTCACGTTGTCCTTGTCCTCCTTAATCTGGCCGATGCGGCGAATATCGAGGCGCACGGAAGCGTAGAATTTCAGGGCGTTACCACCAGTGGTGGTTTCGGGCGAGCCGAACATCACACCGATTTTCTCGCGCAGCTGGTTGATGAAGATGCACAGGCAGCCCGTCTTATTGATGGTGCCGGTGAGCTTGCGCAGGGCCTGGCTCATGAGGCGGGCGTGCAGGCCCACTTTCGAGTCGCCCATGTCGCCTTCGAGTTCGCCTTTCGGCACGAGGGCGGCCACGGAGTCAATCACACAGATGTCCACGGCACCCGACGAAATCAGCTGGTCGGCGATTTCGAGGGCTTGCTCGCCGTTGTCGGGCTGGGCGATGAGCAGGTTGGCAGTGTCGATGCCCAGCTTCTGAGCGTAGATGGGGTCGAAGGCGTGTTCGGCGTCGATGAAGGCAGCCATGCCGCCGGCTTTCTGGGCTTCGGCAATGGCGTGCAGCGTGAGCGTGGTTTTACCGCTCGATTCCGGCCCGTAAATCTCCACGATGCGGCCCTTGGGCAGGCCGCCGATGCCGAGGGCAATGTCGAGCGACAGCGAACCCGTGCTGTTGGCCGGAATGTCGCCTACCTTCTGGTCGCTGAGCTTCATCACCGTGCCTTTGCCGTAAGCTTTGTCCAGCTTATCGAGCGTGAGCTGGAGGGCTTTCATCTTTTCGGCCGCGATGCTCATGTCGCCGCGTTCTGCTTTTTCAGCTTTGTCGGCTTTCGGAGCCGCTTTGGTAGCTAGTGCCATGTGGGGTGTTTAAAAAAAACGGGTTAGGTTTGGTAAAGTTAACGGTTTTGGCCGGGCCGCAATCGAATAAATCTATTCTTTGTTAAAAGCCCCAAACGGGCTGTTTTGCGGCGGCTTTTTCTAACACAACGACTCCCGGAATCGTGCCGCAGAAAGCGGAAATATATGAGGAATTATCTAAAAATATTAGTTGCCCTTGTGGCTGTGCTAATTAGAGTAGAAACGGTACAGGCGCAACTGGACAATCGGGCATTTACATCTGCTCGCCCTGGCGCTCCCAGAGACGAATTCGTTTGCTTAACTCCGCTTTTCCAAACGTCTAAGCAATTTGATGATTCTATTTCCGGAATGGGTAATTCAGGTGAGCTACGGGTTTCTATGAATGCCTTCACCTTCTTCAAGGACAACGAATACTTCAACAAGATTGTGGACGGCTACACGCTGTACGGCACGCAGCTGAACCCGCAACTCGTGTATTATCCTACCAAAGACCTGCGGCTGGAAGGTGGCATCTTCCTTTGGAAAGATTTCGGCAACCCCGTGCTGAAGGCAGTGCGCCCCACATTCCGGGCCACCTGGACCACGGGCAAGCAGCAGATTATTCTGGGCAATATCCGGGCAAATCTGCACCACAACTACATCGAGCCGATGTTCAACTTTGAGCGGGTGATGCTGAATCCGCTGGAAGAAGGTATTCAGATGCGCTACCAGGGCAAGCGGCTGTTTGTGGACCAGTGGGTGGACTGGCAGCGCCAACAGTACCGCTACAGCAACTACCAGGAGGAAGTGGCCGGTGGCCTGAGCACGAGCTACCGCATCAGCCCCGACGGCAGCCAGTGGACGGTGGCCCTGCCGTTTCAGTTCACGGCCATTCACCACGGCGGGCAGATTGATACGCTCGACAAGCCCCTGCAAACGGTGTTCAACGAAGCCTTCGGCCTGGAAGCGCGCCGCGCCCTGAGCGGGCCCACGGTGCGGGCCTTTCGGTTCAACGGCTACGTGCTCGGCTACCAGGATTATTCCTTCACCAAGGGCCAGTTTCCGTTTCAGTACGGCCGGGGCCTGTATTTGAACGGCACCCTGGAAACCCGCTACGCTGACGTGATGGTAAGCTACTGGCAGGGCTCGCGCTTCATGGCACCGCTGGGGGGCGATTTGTACCAAAGCGCCTCGCGCACGGTGTCGAACCCGGATTTTTTGGACCCCAAGCGCAAGATTATCATGGTGCGGCTGCTGCGCGATTTCCGCATTTCCGACGGTGCGGCGCTCACGGCGCGGGTCGAGCCGGTCTTTGACCTCAATGCCAAACTGCTCGATTATTCTTTCGGGATGTACTTCAACTTCCGGCAAGACTGGCTGCTGGGCAACGTGGGCCGGCGCGTACGGGTGGGCCAGTAGCTTGAGCTAAGGTTTTGCTAGCCAGAAGCGCCGGATTTCGCTCAGTGCATCGGAATTACGGAACCACATGGGGCGCTTAGGCGGCGGCTCGGGCTGGAAACCCACGGCGCGGGCCACGGCCTGCCCGCGCGCATTGCCTAAGAAGCAGCGCACCAGCAGCCGCTGGCTGCCCACGGCCTCAAATCCAAAGGCAATGATGGCCGCCAGGGCCTCGCGGGCATAGCCGTGGCCCTCGGCCCGGGCCGAGAGATAGTAGCCAATTTCGGCCTGGCCCTTGTGCTGCGGCATCAGGCAGATATCGCCCACGTACTCGGCCGTGGCGCGGTGCCAGATGCCGAACACATAGAAGCGACCCGTGCGCCAGTCCTCGGCAAAGGCGCGGAGCGAAACCACGGCATCGGACACAGAGCGCACGGCCTGCAGGCGGTCGGGGAAGGAGGGCTGGAAGCGGGGGCGGTCGGCGTGCAGCAGCGCGAAAAACGCGTCGGCGTCGGCTGGCTCGTAGGGGCGCAGACAGAGGCGTTCGGTGTAAAGCGGGGCACGTGACAGCATAGGCAGCGAACTACGAAAAAAAGGGCCGCATCCGTGCCCGGATGCGGCCCTTTTACAAGAAATAAGCGGGCTATTTGTTTACGCCCACGTACTGGCTGGGGCTGCCCAGCGACTGCTGGGTGCGCATTACGTTCACCTGCCGGGCGGCTTCGTTGAAGAATTCGAGGCGGCGGATGAGCATTTCCTTCACCAGCACGCGGCCTTCAGGAGTGCGCATGGTGCCGCGCTTGTCGGCCAGCACGCGCTGCATGGCGGCCAGCGTCTGGCCCTCGTGCTTCATGAACTGCTGCTGGAACTCGGCCAGCCGGGCCACGCCGCTCGCGCTCAGGGCGAAGTCCTCGCCGGCACCTTGATTCAGCACTTCGCACAGCACGTACACTTCGATGGGTAGGCTGGTTTCGAGGGCCGTGGTGCGCAGGTCGAGGCCAGCGGCCAGGGCGTCGAGGATGATGCGCACGTTGCGCTCAAATTGCTGATAGTAGGCTTGGGCTTCCATATTAGGGTCTTGGGTACTTAGGGGCTTGGGTACTTGGTTGGCTTACAGTCTGGCGAAGAAACCAAGACCCCAAGTCCCTTATAACAACTCTTTCACAATCTGTTCCACGCCGATGCCTTCGGCTTCGGCTTTGAAGTTGCGCACGAGGCGGTGGCGCAATATCGGCACGGCCACGGCGCGCACGTCCTCAATGTCGGGCGAGTACTTGCCGTTGAGCAGGGCGTTGCACTTGGCCCCCACAATGAGGTGCTGCGAGGCGCGGGGGCCGGCGCCCCACTCCAGCAGCTGGTTGGTGCGGGCGTGGGCGCGCTCGGTGTTGGGGCGGGTTTTGTGCACAAGCCCTACGGCGTACTCCACCACATTGTCGGCCACCGGCACGCGGCGCACCAGCTCCTGAAAGGCCTGAATGTCGGCCGCGTGCAGCACCTTGTTCACCGTCTGTTTGGCGTTGGAGGTGGTTTGCTTCACGATGTTCAGCTCCTCGGCATAGGTGGGGTAGCCCAATTCGATGTTGAACATGAAGCGGTCGAGCTGCGCTTCGGGCAGGGGGTAGGTGCCTTCCTGCTCGATGGGGTTCTGGGTGGCCAGCACGAAGAACGGACGGCTGAGCGGGTAGCGCTGTCCGGCCACCGTCACGGCGTATTCCTGCATGCTTTCGAGCAGGGCGGCCTGGGTTTTGGGCGGCGTCCGGTTGATTTCGTCGGCCAGGATGATGTTGGCGAAGATGGGGCCTTTCACGAAGTGAAAATCCCGCTGCTGGTTCATCGTTTCCGAGCCCACGATGTCGGAGGGCATCAAGTCGGGCGTGAACTGGATGCGGTTGAACGACAAATCCAGCGAGTCGGCAATGGTCTGAATCAATAGCGTTTTGGCCAGGCCGGGCACGCCTACCAGCAAGCTGTGGCCCTGTGAAAACACAGCCGTGAGCACCAGGCGCACCACTTCGTCCTGCCCCACGATGACCTTGCCGATTTCCTGGCGCAGCTTCTGGAAGGAGGCGGCCAAGGCATCGGCAGCTTCTTTATCGTTTTGGAATTGAGCCATTGAGATTTTTAGGAGGAAGGAGAAAGCCCGTCATACCGAGCGCAGCGAAGCATCTTTACCGCAGTAGTAAAATCAATTACTGATGGCGGCAAGATGCTTCGCTGCGCTCTGCATGACGTTTCGAAGCGCCAGAAAGTTATTTTTCCGCCACGTCCAGCACCTTGCACTGGGCGTATTCCGGCTCCACTTCGAGGTACACCGTGCCGCGGTTTTTGGCAAACCACTCGTCTAGCGCCTTCGTTTTTTTCTCGTTGAGGGCGGCGGCAGCAATTTTCTGGTAGTCGTCCTGCAGGTTGGCCTGGTGGGGCGGCGTGTTCGATTTCAGCCACAGGATGCGCATGGCGTCCTTGCCGTCGTCGGTGCGGTAGGGCATGGGCGGGGTGATGTGGCCCACCTTCATGGTGTCGATTGTAAAGAAGATGGCGGGGTCGAGCTTGTCAAGGGGCAGGCGCGAGCCGCCGTCCTGGCGGTTGGCGAGCAGGCCGCCGTTGCTGCTGCTGGTTTTATCGGAGGAGTTGTCCTTGGCAGCTTTGGCGAAGGTGATGCTGTCGGACAGAATCTGGCGGCGCAGGCGCGTCAGCAGCTTGGCCGAGGCGCTCACGTCGGCCGAGCCGGTTTCGGGCTTCAGCAGGATGTGGCGCGTCGAATACGTGTTGCCTTTGCGCTCGATGAACTGAATGAGGTGAAAGCCGAATTGCGACTGCACCACCGGCGACATTTGGCCGGGCTCCAGCTTCATCGATGCCGCTTCGTATTCCGGCACTAGCTCGCCGCGTTTGAAAAAGCCCAGGTAACCACCTTCCTTCGCCGAGCCCGGGTCTTCCGAATTGGCTTTGGCAAGGGTCGCAAAATCAGCCCCGGCCAGCACTTGCGCCCGGATATCATTGAGCTTGGCAATGGCGGCCTGCTTGGCCTTGTCGTTCACCTGCGCCGGCACCACAATCTGACCCACTTCCACCTCGGTGCTGAAGTAGGGCAGGCTGTCCTTCGGAATGCGGGTGAAGTAAGCGGCCACCTCGCGCGGCGTCACCGCCACCTTGCCGGTGATGGTTTCCTGCATTTTCTGCTGCGTGAGCTGGTCCTTAATCTGGGGCCTTAAGTCGTCTTTTAGTGCCTTGATGGACTTGCCGTATTGCTCTTCGAGGCGCTTTTCGGAGCCAATCTGCTGCGCGAAATAGGCCATGCGGCGGTCTACTTCCCCGTTCACCTGCTTGTCCTCCACCGTCACGGAGTCCACGTCGGCACGGGCCAGCATCAGCTTGTTCAGCACCAGGCTTTGCAGAATTTTACATTTCAAATCCGGCGGCAGCGGCTTGCCTTCGGCCCGGGCCACTTCCTGCGCGTAGATGAGCTCCACTTCGGAACGCAGCACAATTTGGTTGTCTACCTTCACAATAATGCCGTCGAGCAACTGCTGGCCCTTCGGCCGGCTGATACCCAACTGGGCTTGGGAAGCGGGCGCAAAGCCCAGTAACAGCAATAGAGTAAGCAGGGCCGACGCTACAGCGCGATTCACATTAACAAGCATAAAGTCGTATTGAAAAGCCAGTGGACAGATGTCCCGGCCTGGTCCGTGCGGGGCTAACACCCAAACGGCCCCACAAATTTCACCATAAATCCGTTGGCAGGCAAAAACAAGGAGCCCAAGCCCGCCGGGAAGGTTGCAGATAAGCCTAGGTGAATGAGCGAATGGCTGAATGGGTGAATGTTTATTGGTCATTCACCCATTCAGCCATTCGCTCATTCACCCAATGATTACTTGGTTACCAGCTTGCTTACTTCGGCCTCGTTCACTTTCACGGGGCGGGCGGCGCGCATCTGGGCAATCCATTCTTTTTCCAGGTAGGTCTGGTAGTCCGACGTGGCCTGGCCCCGGGCTTCGGCCAGGGTTTTGGGGCCGGCGGGCAGCGTGCGGTCAATGGTGACGGCGTAATAGCGGCCGTCCTTTTGCACGTTGTAGGTGCCGGGGCCTTTGCTCATCAGCTCATCCATCACCTTGTTATCGCCTTTCTGGAACACTTTCTGGCTGATTTGCACCGACAACGGGTTCAACTCGTTCAGCTCCGATTCGATGGCGACGGGGCTGCCGCTGAACAGGGCCACCTGCGCCGAATTATCGGTGCCCGGCTTGGCCTGCACCACTTTGCGAATGCGGCCGGCGGCCACGCCCCGGCGGCGCAGCTGGCGCACCGCTGAGTCGGCGCGGGCGTTGGCCAGGCTGGCTTTTTCGCCCTTCTTCACCCGGCCGGTGATGGTTACCAGCATGCTGGTATCCTGGTTCATGCGCTTGCTGATATCATCCAGCGCTAATACGCCGGTTTTCGCCAGCGCCGTGCCGTTGGTGAAGGTGATGCGGGGAGGCACGCTCCGGGTGAGCGGGAAGCGCCCGGCTTTCATGGCCTGCTGCACGCGGGCCAGCAAGGCGGGTGTGGCGGCGCTCACCACGGTGCCCTGCACGCGCTGGTCCCACTGGTACTTGGCCTGATTGTCAGCGAAGTATTTTTTCAGGCCCACAGTGTCCTCAATAGCCTTGCTCCACACTTTTTCGTCCATCAACTGGAACAGCAGGATGCCGTCGCGGTACTCTTTCACCAGCATGCGATAGTCCTCATACTTGGTGTCGAGGCTGTTTTTCTCGAAGTCGGTCAGGCTTTGCTCTACGTACTGGTCGTAGAGCTGCTGCATGGCGAAAGCCGGCTGTGCGCCCGTGCGGGGCCGCTGGTTTTGCTGCGCATAAGCCAGGAAATCCTTCACCAGATAGGGCTTGCCCTTGATGGTGAAAAGGGTTGAATTGTCGTTGGATGCACCTTTCGCAGCCTTCATTGTAGCTGCGGGGGCCGTGTATTTGAAGCGGCCAGCTACCAGTGCCGTATCAGCTTTGCTGAATGCATAGGTTTTGGCGGCGGCTATTTCCGAGAACTGGTCTTCCTGGCGCACACGCTTCAGGAAAGCGGCTTTGTTGAGCTCCGAACGCGAATCCTTGGCCACCTTGCTTTTCAGGCTGGGCTCCATGTCGGCGAACTTGGCCAAGGGCTGGCGCTCAATCAGCTTGATGATGTGCCAGCCGTAGGGCGTCTGGACTGGGGGCGCGATGTCGCCGGGCTTTTGCAGCTTGAAGGCGGCATCCTCGAACGAGGGAATCATGCGGCCGGTGCCGAAGGGCGGCAGCTCGCCACCGTTGGCCGCCGAGCCGGCGTCTTCCGAGAACTGAGCCACAAGCTTGTCCCAGTTCTCGCCCTTTTTCAGGCGGCTGTACAGCTCGTCGATTTTCTTTTTGGCCGTGAGCGAGTCGTTTTTGGCGGCATTGGCGTTCATGCGAATCATGAGGTGGGCCACCTTGATTTCGCCCTGCGCCGTGCGCTTGTCGTTCACCTTAATGATGTGGTAGCCGAAGCGCGTGCGGATGGGCTGCGACACCTGCCCCACGGGCGTTTTGTAGGCCGCCGACTCAAACGGATACACCATCTGCATGGCCGTGAAGTAACCCAGCTTGCCACCGTTTTCCCGCGCCGAAGGGTCTTCGCTGTTGGCGCGGGCCAGCTGGCCAAAATCGGCGCCGGACAGAGCCTGCTCGCGCAGTTTTACAATCTTCTGGTAGGCAATCAGGGTATCCTGCGGCGTGGCATCGGGCGATACGCGCACAAGGATGTGCGAGGCGTTTACCTCCTGGCCCATGCGGTCGTAAGCCTCGCGCACCAACTGGTCGGTCACGCTTTTTTCGGTAAGGTAGGGCTGGGCCAGTTGCTGGCGGTAGCCCTCCAGCTCGCGCTTGAAGGCTTGCGTGGTATCGAGGCCCTTCTGCTCGGCTTCCAGCACTTTCAGGCGGAAGTTGGTGTAGAGGTCCAGATAGTCATTCACGCTCTGGCGGGTGCCGTAGTCGGGGGCCGAGCTGTTGTTTTTCCGGTAGACGTAGGCAAACTCGTTGGCCGGTACCGGGTAGTTGCCCAGCGTTTCAACGGCCGGACCGACCGCAGTAGAACCCGTGGTGGCCGAAGCGGCCGGTTTGGTGGTTTGGCAGCCAGCCAGCAGCGTAGCGACGGCCGCGCCGGCGTACAGAATGCGTTTATGCATAGGAAAGTTTAGAAGACAAAAGCGCTAAGCCAGTAGTAAGTAGCGGCGCGGGCATAAAATTACCGGTGCGAAATTAACTAAAATCCGGGCGGAATGACGCATGTTCTCGGCCGGAGAGGCGGGATAAAAAAAAGACCGTCGTGCCGGGCACAACGGTCTCAAAAATAAGAGGCAAAAGCAGGGCTCAGGCCAGGTGCTTGCTGAGGTGGCACACGGTGTGGTTGCCACGCGTGAAAAACTCCACGCGGTCCATGAGCCGGTTCACCAGCGTCATGCCCATGCCGCCTTTGCGGCCCTGCTGAATGTAGGCGTGGAAATCGGGACTGGCCGTGGGACCGGGCAGGAAAATGGTGTCGCCATTGTCGGCAATTTCCACGTTAAGGTCCTGTTTATCAAACGCCAGGGTAAGGTCCAGAAACTGGGTTTCATCCTCGCCATTGGCGTGGATGATGAAGTTGGCCACCACCTCATCCACGGCCAGCACTACCTGGTTCACCATCACCTCGGAAAGCGGCCGGGTGTTGAGATAATTCCGCACGAAATCGCGCACCTGTTGCAGGTGGGCACGCGAGCAGGCAATGCGGAGAGCTGACTTCATGGGAAGTTAAGAGTTAGAAGTTAGGAGTTAAGAGTTGGCAGTTGAAATGACAAAGACGACGAATTCAACCGTATAACTTTTAACTCTTAACCCTTAACTGAATTAAGCGGCTTCGGCTTCGGTGAGGCTGGGTACGATGGTCATCAGCGCATCCAAGCCCAGGATTTCAAACACGTTGAATACTTTTTCCTGCATGTTGAAGAACACCAGCTTCACGTTGGCATCCTGAAAGCGCTGGAGGTGCGAGATGAAAACCCCCAGGCCAGCCGAGGAAATATAGCTGAGTTTGGCACAGTCAATCAGGACCTTGCGATAGTTGAGAATGTCGGGCTTGGCCAGCTCGGTGTCAAGCACAATGGCGGAGCTGGCATCCAGCTCGCCATCAAGCAGCAGGGTGAGGGTATCGGCGGAGGGTTGGGCAGTAACTTTCATAATGAGGGCGATACGTCAGGCCTACGGTAGGGGTTGGGCCGACTTGAATTTAATCACGAGCAGGGTCTGGTCGTCGTGGATGGGGAAGCCGTGGGTGAAGGCGTTGAGGTCGTCGAGGATGAAGTTTTTAATGTCTTCGGCCTCTTGGAAATAGCTTTCCTCCAGGCGCAGCTTGAGGCGGTCTTCGCCGTACTCGTCGGTGCCGGAGCCGCCGCGCGCCTCCACAATGCCATCGGTGTAAATCACCATCACATCGCCGGGGCTGTAGTCGTAAAACTGGTTTTTGATGTGCTTCTCGTAGCTCTCGTTGCGGATGATGCCGAGGCCAAGGCCGGCCGAGTCGAAGTAAAAAACTTCCTCGCGCAGGGCGTGGTAGTAAAGCGTGTGGCAATGACCGGCGCGGGCAAATACAAATCCACCCTGCTCATAGTCAATAATATAGAGCGAAGATGTAATGAAAGATGATTTTTCCAGGCAGTGAATGAGGGCGGTGTTGGCCTGGGCCATGAACTTGCTGGGCACCGGGAATTTGTCGCGCTCGTTCTTGGCCAGCGGGTTTTCCTGCATCAGCGAGTGGAAAATCCCCTTCATCTGGGCCATGTGGAAGGCGGCGGTCACGCCCTTGCCGCTCACGTCGCCGATGATGACGGCCAGTCGCCGGCCCGGCAGGTGCAGGAAATCGTAGAAGTCGCCGCCCACTTCCTTAGCCGCCAGCGAGTGCGAGCTGATTTCGAACCAGTTATCGGTGGGCAGGTTTTTAGGAATAAGGCTGTCCTGAACCTGGGAAGCAATTTTTAGCTCTTCCTGAGTGCGCTGATTGGCCAGCGAGGCGCGCATCAGCTCGAGGTTTTCGATGCTGAGCACGGCCTGGCCGGTGAAAGTCTGGAGGATGCTGACATCTTCGCGGTTGAAGGTGCCGGGCTCCACTTTCAGCAAATACAATGTGCCGTAGTTGAAATGCAGGCCACGCAACGGTAGCTGAATGAGCGAGCGGTAGGCCTGCGAGGTGCCCAGAAAGCCGGGGCGGCGGTTCAGGTCGTTGACCACGTGCTCACCCTCCACCAAGGGGTGAGCACGCAGGCCGGCGCGCAGGGCCTCGGCCTGCGCGGGCACGATGTTGTAATACTGTGTGGCGTTGGTGTCGTCGGTGCCGGTATGGTTGGCGTCGAGGTCGAGCCAGGCGGCGTCGGCCCGCACGGTTTGCACTGCCGATTCCAGCAAGACAGTGTACACCTCGGTAGAGGTCTGGCCCCGCTGCACAATCTGGGCCAAGCGCTGCAGGCTTAGTACCTCGCTTTCGCGGAGGGCAGCCGGGGTGGCAACGCTCGAGGTCGCAGAGGCTGCCGGGGCCCGGAAAAACAGCTTAAGCAGTACCGCAAGCGTGCCCAGGTCCGCCAGCAGTAGCAGCCAAGTGGTCCACGGCGCGGCTCCGGGGCCGCCGTCAGCCAACAGATTGCCGACGGCCAGCGCTCCGCTCAGCAGCGCTAAGAGAAAACCAATGTACAGTAACGGATGACGCACAGACAGAAACCAGGAATAACACAAGCACACCAGCCCGCCGCGCCGTCGCCGACGCTCAACCGGCATGCAAGATACAATCGGCTGCCTGAAAAGGCTCCATCCATTGGAAAGCATAAAAAATGGGCAATACCGGCCGTAGCCAGTATTGCCCATTGTAATTCAAAGCACTAATCCAGCTATGGCGGAGTACCAATCGGGCTAGCGGCTCGAATAATTCGGTGCTTCGCGGGTAATCTGTACGTCGTGCGGGTGGCTTTCGCGCAGGCCAGCCCCGGTGATGCGCACGAACTGCGCCGCCTGCAGGGCCTCGATGTTGGCTGCGCCCACGTAGCCCATGCCAGCCCGCAGGCCGCCCGCCAACTGATAAATCACCTCCGATACATTGCCTTTAAACGGCACGCGGCCCACAATGCCCTCGGGTACCAGCTTCTTCACGTCGTCCTCGGCATCCTGGAAGTACCGGTCTTTGCTGCCGTCTTCCATGGCTTCCACCGAGCCCATGCCGCGGTAGCTCTTGTACTTGCGGCCTTCGTAGATGATGAGGTCGCCGGGGGCTTCTTCGGTGCCGGCCAGCAGCGAGCCCACCATCACGGCGGCCGCACCGCCGGCCAGGGCTTTCACCACATCGCCCGAGAACTTGATGCCGCCATCGGCTACCAGCGTCACGCCGGTGCCTTCCAGGCCCTTAGCCGCTTCGAGCACGGCCGAAAGCTGCGGTACCCCAATGCCGGCGATGATGCGCGTGGTGCAGATGGAGCCCGGGCCCACGCCCACTTTCACAACATCGGCCCCGGCGTCGGCCAGGGCGCGGGCCCCGGCGGCGGTGGCCACGTTGCCGGCCATCACGTCTAGGGTAGGGTAGGCAGCTTTGATGGCCCGCACGGCATCCATAACGCCTTTGGAATGGCCGTGGGCGGTGTCGAGGCTCACGATGTCCACGCCAGCTTCGACTAAGGCGGCCACGCGCTGGAGCAGGTCGGGCGTGACGCCCACAGCGGCCCCTACACGCAGACGGCCCAACTGGTCCTTGCTGGCGTGCGGGGCGCGGCGGCGCTTGCGAATATCTTTGTAAGTCATCAGGCCGGCCAGGCGGCCTTCGCTGTCAACCAACGGCAGCTTGTCGACTTTGCTGTCGGTGAGCAGGGTTTCGGCGGCGGCCGGGGTGATGCCGGCGGGGGCCGTTACGAGGCGGGCCAGCGGCACCATCACGGTCGTGACCGGCTGGTTCATGTCCTTCTCGAAGCGCAGGTCGCGGCTGGTAAGGATGCCTTCGAGCACGTGGCCGCTGTTCACCACCGGGATGCCGCCGATGTTGTGCTTGCGCATGAGCTGGCGGGCGTCGGCCAGGGTAGCGGTGGGCGGCAGGGTGAAAGGGTCCTGAATCAGGGCCGACTCGCTGCGCTTCACGCGGCGCACCTGCTCGGCCTGCGCCTTGATGGACATATTCTTGTGAATAATGCCCAGGCCACCTTCCTGCGCCAGCGCAATGGCCATGTCCGACTCCGTCACGGTGTCCATAGCCGCCGAAATCAGTGGGGTTTGCAGCCGGATGTTGGTGGTGAGGCGGGTGCCGGTGTCGCAGTCGCGGGGCAAAACCTCGGAGTATGCTGGCAGCAGCAGTACGTCGTCGTAGGTGAGGGCCTCGAAGGCAATTTTGGGGGTTGCGGAGTCCGCCATGGCAAAAGGGGTTGGGGGTTTAGGCCTTTTGCCAGGCAAAGATACGGCGGGAAGTTGGGTTAGAAGCCCGCCTGCCCGCCGCACTATGATTATTCTTTGGTGAATTTGCTGGTGCCCACCGCGCTGCCTGCCGTGAGGCGCGACAGGTACAGCCCGGAGGCTAGGCGGCTCACGTCTACAGCCTGGCCGTTGCGCACGCGGGTGCGCAGCACGGCCCGGCCCCGCGCATCGCTGATTTCGAGCAGGGCATCGCCGGCCAGGGTAGCGGGCAGCGATACGCGCAATTCGCGGGCGGTGGGGTTAGGGTAGAGGCTCACGGCGAGGGTTTGGGCCGGGCGCGTCGCAGTGGCCGTGGCAGGCGCATACAGCCAGGAGTAGCCGGCCGGAAACTCGCGCTTCCAGAACCATTCGGCGTGCTGGCCGTCGGTGCGGGTGTTGAAGTTGAGGTTGGCGGCCGGCACGCCGCCGCGCTGCAGCGAGTCGCGCAGGGCCTGCATCTGGGGCACCATGGTGGTACTTTCGGTGGTGCCGCTCACGAAATAGAAACGAGTGTTGGGGTTGGCCGGGTGCTGGTGGACGTAGGCAGCCAGCTGCGGGTAGGCAAACCAATAGGCCGGCGAAAACGACGCCACTTTGCCAAATACCGAAGGCTCGCGCAGGGCCGCGTAGGTGGCAATGAGCCCGCCCATGCTGGAGCCGCCGATACCGGTGTTGGCGCGGTCGGGCAGGGTGCGGTAGTTGGCATCGATGTAGGGCTTGAGGGTTTGCACCAAGAAATCGATGTACAAATCGCCTTGGCCGCCGCCGTAGGCCGGGTTGTTCCAGGGCGAGTATTCGTCGAGGCGATTGGCGCTGTTGTCGACGGCTACCACGATGCAGCCGGTGGGGTCCTGGCCGCTGGCGGCCAGCTGGTTCAGGGCCTCGTCCACGCCCCACTCGCCGGCGAAGGAAGTGGCGGCATCGAACACGTTCTGGCCATCCTGCAGATACAATACGGGGTAGCGGCGGCCACTGGTGGCGTAGCCGGGCGGCAGGTAGAGCCACACGCGGCGCGTGCGGCCCAGCTGCGGCATGGCAAACGTGGTCGAAATCACGCTCACATTGGCTGCGGCGGTGGATGTGCCCGTGCCGGGTGTGCCGCCGGCGAGGTCTTCCCAGTTTAGCACCTGGCACAGCACGGTGGCCGGAGCTGTGCTAAAGGTGTAGCTCCGGTTGGGCACCGAGCCATTCGAGGCGTTGGTTTCGACGGCGGCCCAGGAACCGCGCGTAAACTTGTATTCCATGGTGCCGGTGGCGGCGGGCAGCGTGATTTGGTAGCTGCCGTCGGCGTTATGGGTAAGGGCGTGGGCGGCGCTGCCGGGGTTCCAGCTATTGAAGGTGCCGGCGATGTAGAGGGTGGCGTTGGCCGGCGTGTTGGCCGGCACAGCCGTGATTTTGAATGTAACCTGGGCCTGGGCAGTGAAGCCAATAAGCGCCAGCAGTAGCGAGAAAAGCTTTTTCATAGGGAGTGGGTGGGATTGGGAAGGCTGAGCGAATCTGGGCCGCAAAGGTACGGTAGGGGGTAGGGAGCTGTGTAGAGACGCGACACTTCGCGTCTTGTTGTCTGCGCCGCGCGGGTGTCGTTCGGTCTCGCTCAACGACGAGACGCGAAGTGTCGCGTCTCTACACCAAAATGCCGGCAAACAATTCACGGCTCCAACCCGTCTTAGCAGCTACCATTTTATTCAAACCAATTATGTCTGATTCCACTGCCAAAACCTGGTTTATTACCGGGGCCTCGTCCGGTTTCGGCGAAGCCCTGGCCGATTACGTGCTCGAAAAAGGCGACCGCGTGGCCGCCACCTTCCGCAAGCCCGAGCAAGCCGACGAATTCACCAAGAAAGCCGAAGGCCGCACCCTCGGCCTGGTGTGCGACGTGACCGATGAGGCCACCGTCAAAACCGCCATTGCCGATGCCATCGCCAAATTCAATCAGCTCGATGTCATCGTGAACAACGCCGGCTACGGCTCGATGGGCAGCATCGAAGAAGTGCCGGCCGAGGAAGTACAGCGGCAGTTCGATGTGAACGTGTTCGGTGCCCTGCACGTGCTGCGCGCCGTGCTACCGCAATTGCGCAAGCAGCGCAGCGGCCACGTGCTCAACATCACCAGCATTGGCGGGCTGAAAACTTTCCCCGGCGTGGGCATCTACAACGCCTCGAAATTTGCCCTGGAGGCCATTGGCGAGAGCCTGAGCCAGCAGGTGGGGCCGCTGGGCATCAAGGTGACGAACATCGAGCCCAGCGGCTTCCGCACAAAGTGGGCCGGCGAGTCGGCCACCATTGCCGATACCAAAATCGATGATTACCAGGCCACCGTAGGCGAAAACCTGCGCGGCATTCAGGGCTACAGCGGCAAGCAGCCCGGCGACCCGGTGCGCGCTGCCAAGGCCATGTACGACGTGGTACAGCTGGAGAATCCGCCGCTGCACCTGCCCCTTGGCAAAGCAGCCGTGAAGGGTGCCCGCGAGAAGTTCGCAAGCATTGCGAAGGAGCTGGAGCAGTACGCTGAGGTGGGCGACGCGGCCGATTTTCCGGCGGGGGAGTAAGCAACGTATGAGGTAGGGGCGGGGCGTGCCCCCGCCCGGTCGTTGAAGGGAATCGTTGGGTCGGTTCTGACGACTGGGCGGGGGCAAGCCCTGCCCCTACTGCATACAAGCTTTCCAGCCCCGCGTATCTTCGCCCCATGCCACTTTCTGCCAACAACGACTACGAAGCCACTTCCTGGGAAGACCTGCAGCGGTTGCTGTTCCAGAACACCTGGGATGCGCGCATTGGGCGGTTTCGGTCGCCGTTTGTGTACCGGGGCGGCCGCTCGCGCCATTTTCAACTCGAAACCAGCTTGCAGCGGCTGGGCGGTGAATATCAGAACCTGGAGCACCACCTGCTGCGCAACTTCCGCAAGTACGCCCGCGAAAACAGCCTGCCCACCGCCACCACCAGCACCTGGGATTGGCTGGCGCTGGCGCAGCACCACGGCCTGCCCACCCGCCTGCTCGATTGGACGTACTCACCTTATGTGGCCCTGCATTTCGCCACCGACGACCTGGCCGCCTACCACGAAGACGGCATCATTTGGGCGCTGAACTACGTGAAAGCGGCCGAGCACCTGCCCCAGCGCCTGCGCCAGGCCCTGCAGGGGGAGGGGTCCAACGTGTTTACTTCTGAGCTGCTGCAACCCGTGAGCAGCAGCCTGCGCGAGCTCGAAGAGCTGCAGGCCGAGCCTTACGTGCTGTTTCTGGAGCCGCCCAGCCTCGACGCGCGTATTGTGCACCAGTACGCCTTGTTTTCCTTGATGAGCACGGCCCAGAGCGTGCTGCACGACTGGCTGGCCGACCGCCCGGAGCTGTACTTCCGCATCATCATTCCGGCTCGCCTCAAGTGGGAAGTGCGCGACAAGCTCGACCAGGCCAACATCACCGAGCGGGTGCTGCTGCCGGGCTTGGGCGGCCTTAGCCGCTGGCTGCACCGCCACTATTCGCCCCGCGCCGACGGCAAGAACTTTTTGGATGACAATGAGATGCGATAAATGGTGGGTTAGTGGATTGGTGGGTTAGGCTATATCCGCACACCTGATTCCATTCGCCAACCCGCTATCCCACTAGTCCGCTAGTCCTGCCAGGGCCAGCGCCAGCGGAAACTGCGCTCTTTGGCGCGGGCTTTCTGGGTGTGGTCGCGGCCCACCACCTGCACGTCCCACACCAAGCCCACGGCACGCAGGCCGGCCACCAGGTACCAGCCCAGGTCCAGCTCGTACCATTCGGTGCTCATTTTGGCCGAGCTGGGGTGGGCGTGGTGGTTGTTGTGGAAGCCCTCGCCGAACGACAGCGCGCCCAGCACCCAGTTGTTGTAGCCGTGCTCGGTGGCGTCGTCGATGTCGTAGCGGGCGTAGCCGTACTTGTGCGAGATGAAGCCCACAAACCAGTGCCCCAGAATGGTGATGCTGATGCGCAGCGGCACGCACACTATCATCGCCTCAAATCCGAAAAAGGCCCAGATAAGGCCCGCCGCGGCCAATACGTGCAGATACCAGGTTTTTTCGAGGAAGGCCAGCCAGGGGTCGTACAAGTCTTCGTCGGGTATTTCGTAGCGGCCGATGTCGCCCGATTTCAGGGCGAAGTGCAGATTCCAGTAGTAGTCCTTCGCGATGGAGTGGTCGTAGCGGAAGTAGGCCGGGCAGTCGAGCCGGTTCTGCCAGTAGTCGCGGAAATAGTGCACCCGCACCCACGACAGCGGCCCGCCCAGCCCGGTATGCACAAATAAGTAGGCCAGCATGCCGCGCGTGAACCGCGCGCAGCGGTACGAGCGGTGGATAATGCCGCGGTGCAGGCCGATGGAATGCCCGAAGCCTACCGTTACCACCGTAATCAGGGCCGAGGCCAGGCTGCGCGGCCCGGATAAACTGGAAAAGCCCCACACCAATGCGGGCACCAGCATCAGGTAAAGCCAAACAATTTTGAGCCAGCCCGGCGTGAGTTGGTCGCCGGCAATAACCGGCGCTTCGGGAGTAGCAGTAGAAGCCATGTAACTGTGGAAAAAGCTTGATTTTCTACGAAGTTACGTGACGGTTTTTTGGCGGCGAAATGGTTTTTTAGCCAATTCTTCAACTGGGTAAAAGCCGTTGACTCAGCCCTGCGCTACTGCCCCAGCCGCTTTTTCGTGAGCCGCGTCGGAATGTGCTCCATCGGCTTGTCGGGCCAGGGATGCTTGGGGTAGCGGCCCTTTAAGTCCTTGCGGACTTCGAAATAGCCCTTCTCCCAGAAGCTGCGCAAATCGCGCGTTACCTGCGCCGGGCGGCCGCCCGGCGAGAGCAGGTGCAGTAGCAGCGGCACGCGGCCGGCGGCCACGGTGGGCGTTTCCGTCAAGCCAAATAATTCCTGCAGCTTCACGGCCAGCACGGGGGCGGCAGGGTCGCTGTAGTCCAAGGTGATGTGCGAGCCGCTGGGCACTTCCAGCGCGGCCGGAGCAAGGCGGTCCAACTCCTGGCGCTGGTTCCAGCCGCCGGGCAGGCGGGCCAGCAGCGGTTCATACAGGTCGAGGCGCTGCACCTGGTCGAGGGTTTTGAGACCGTCGAGGTGCGGCCCGAGCCAGTCGGCCAGCTCCAGTGCCAGCGTGGCATCGTCAAAAGCCGGCCAGGGTTCCGCAGCATCAGAACCTGGGAAGTGCTGCCGCAGAAACTCCAGCCGCTGCTGCAGCTGGCGGGCGGCGGGCGTCCAATTCAGCTTGCTCACGCCGGCTTCCTGCAAATAATTCAGCAGGGCCCGTGCCACCAGTACCGCATCGGGCTGGCCAATAATTTTTTCTTCGAGCAGCAAGGCCCCCAGGCGGCGCACCCGGCGGCCGGTCACGCGTTGGGTGGTGGCATCGTAGCGCACCTCGTCGGTGGTCGTAATTTGGTCGGCGAAGGCTAATTCCAGCTCATCCTGCCCGAGCGGAGCGGCCAGCGTAGCACGCGGGGCCGAGGCTGTGCCTGCCAGGTGCGCCACAGCGAAAAAGGTGGCTTGTGGGTCTACATCGATGGTGTTCAGGCTCACCCGCTGGCCGGTCACAAGGCGCAGGCGGTCGTGGGTTTCGCGCTGGGCCAACCGGTCGGGGTAGGCCAGCGCGGTGAGCAGGCCCACAGGCGGGTGAGCGGATTGGTGGGTTGGTGGCTTGGCGGTTTTGCCCAGGCGGCCGGTGAGGTTGCGGGCCACGTCGCGCACGCGTTGCAGGGTGGCGTGGTGCAGGGCCAGGCCGGGCAAGGGCGGGCGGCCGCTGGCCAGGGCTTCGAGGCGCAGGCGCAGGTCGGGCGGGGCGGGGCGGGTGTCGGAGGGGGCGGCCCAGCGCAACAGGTCGCGCTCGGCCAGCAGCGCGGCCAAGGAGGCGGCAGCAGAGCCGTGGCCCAACTCTTGCCCGCGCACCACGAGGTGGCCCAGGCGTGGCGGCAGGCCCAGCACGGCTAGCTGCCGGCCGTGGGGGGTGGGTTTTATTAGGGTAGAAGGGTGGGAGGGTAGGAGGGCAGGAGTTATTTGTGATGGTTCTGCTTTCGAAGCCTCATACCCTCCTACTCCCTTACCCTCCTGCCCTGATAAAGCTCCCAGTCGCAGCAGCAGCTCAGTGGCTTGCGCAAACGCCGCCGTTGGCGGCACGTCCAGCCAGCGCAGGCTGGTGGGCTCGGCCGCGCCCCAGAGGGCCAGCTCCAGGGCGAGGCTGCTGAGGTCGGCGGTGTGGATTTCGGGCGGGCGGTGGGCCGGCAGGTTGTGATGCTCGGCTTCGGTCCAGAGGCGGTAGCAGGTGCCGGGGGCAAGGCGGCCGGCGCGGCCCCGGCGCTGGTCGGCGGCGGCGCGGGCCACGGGCACGGTTTCGAGGGTGGTGAAGCCGGTGCGCGGCACAAAGCGCGGCACCCGCGCAAAGCCGCCGTCAATTACTACCCGTACGCCCTCGATGGTGAGGCTGGTTTCGGCAATGCTGGTGGCCAGGATGACCTTGCGCCGGCCGCCGCTTACCGGACGCAGGGCCGCGTCCTGCGCTTCGAGCGGCAATTCGCCGTGCAGCAAGTGCAGGACGACGTGGTCGGGCAAGGCATCCTGAAGCTTGCGGGCACTGCGTTGCAAGTCGCCCACGCCGGGCAGGAAAACCAGGATGTCGCCTTGCGGGTGGGCGTTCAAAGCTGCTCGTACTTGTGCGGGCACCAGCTCGGCCAGCCGCTCGGCGGGCTTGTTGGGCAAGGCGGAAGCTCGGCGCGGGTCGAGGTAATGCGTTTCAATCGGAAACAGAAACCCGGCCGACGACACCACCGGCGCGGGCAGCCACTGGCCCAGCCGCCGGGCCTCCAGCGTGGCGCTCATTAGCAGGATGCGCAGCTCGGGCCGCAGCACGGCTTGGGCATCCAGCGCCAGCGCCAAACCTAAATCGGCGTTCAAGCTCCGCTCATGAAATTCATCAAATACCACCGCCGCCACACCTTCCAGCGCCGGGTCGTCCTGAATCATGCGCGTGAGAATGCCTTCGGTGATGACTTCCACGCGGGTTTCCTGGCTCACATTGCTATCGAGCCGCACGCGGTAGCCGATGGTGCGGCCCACGGGCTCGCCCAGCAGCTGGGCCAGGCGGGCGGCGGCGCCACGCACGGCCAGCTGGCGCGGCTCCAGCACCAGGATTTTATCGTCGGGATTGCGCCACTCGGCGGCCAGCAGCTCCAGCGGCACCACAGTGGTTTTGCCCGCGCCGGGCGGCGCTTCCAGCACCACGCGGGAGTGGGCGGCCAGCGCAGCCCGCAGTTTGGGCAGCGCCGCGATGATGGGCAGGTCGGGGAGGGGCGGCAGGACGAAGGCGTTGGGCATCGTCCCAAAATTACGGCCTGTTGTGCGAGGCCTTGGGTGCTAACAGCCGCAAGCCTGCCGTTTGCTGAAGCAGTGCCCTTGCGGCCTACTGCTCCGCTCCGGCGCGGCCCCCAAACCAGCGCGCGGCTGCCTGCTGCCAGTCGTTGCCATCCAGGGCCTCATCGGCGGCTGAAGCCCAGGCAACAATACCGTCGGGGCGTACCAAAACGGCGCGTAAGCCTAGCTGGTCTTTTGCCCGGCCCGAAACATACTTCAGCTGTTTGCTATAGGCGCCGGCCAATGCCTTGAGAGATGCCGTTCTATCGAAATCAAGCAGGACTCCTTGGCCGTCGTGCAGGAGCTCGCCCATTGTCGTTCCGTCTTCGAGCTCAACGTTGGGCGCGCTACGGCCTGCCAGCGGGTGGCCGGCTCCGAAGTCGTACTGCGTGGCAATGCCCCACACCCGGCCGGCGAAGTAGGTGGCCCCGTCGCGCGTATTCAGCAGGTCGCGCACGATGGCCTGCAGGGCGCGGGCCTGCGGGGTGGGGTTCATGAGAGCCACCTGGGCGCGCGACCAATCCAGCACCTGCGCCCCAATGGGGTGCCGTTCGGCGCAGTAACTGTCCAACAGGCCGGCAGGGGCCTGCCCCCGAATGGTGGCGGCGAGCTTCCAGCCCAGGTTCATGGCATCGCCCAGCCCCAGGTTCAGGCCCTGGCCGCCAAGGGGCGAATGAATGTGCGCAGCATCGCCGGCCAGCAGCACCCGGCCGTGGCGGTAGGCGGTGGCTTGCCGGGCCCGGTCGGTCCAGGTGGTGGCGGTGTGCAGGGCGCTGACGGTCACATCGGTGCCCGAGATGCGGCGCAGCACTTCCTGCACGTGTTCGGGCGTGATGGGCTGGCCGGCATCGTGAAACGCGCCGCCGTCGAAGTCCTGCATCATCAGGTAGCCGGGCTGCGATTGCAGGTACATGCCGCTGGGCGTCAGGTTGCGGCCGGGCCGGAGTTTCTCAGGGTCGGCGAGGTCCGCTTTCACGGTGTAACCGGTGAATTCCGGCTCCGTGCCGGCAAAATCAAACCCGCCCAGCTTGCGCACCGCACTGCGGCTGCCATCGCACCCCACCAGCCAGTGGCCGGTAAAGGAATGGTCGCCGGCTTGAACAGTCACCGCATCTGCGGTTTGCTGAAAGCCCGTCAGGGCCAGGCCGCGTCTGATGACCACGCCCAGGGTTTCGGCGCGGCGGGCCAGCACCGTTTCCAGCTCCTGCATTTCGGAAATCAGGCTGGTTGGCGTCGAGCCGGGCAGGCGATTTTTCCACTGCGTGAAGTCGATATCGCCTTCGTGAAAAGGAATGCCGGCGAAGTGCCCTACCTGCCGGCGAGCCCCTTCCCCGGCGTGCTGGTGGGGGCTCTTCAGGCGCTTGTGCAGTTCCAGCTCCGGCAGCAGCCCCCGGCGGTCAAGCGCTTCAATGGTGGGGGCCGAGAGCCCGCGTATTCCAAACGGTAGCTGCTTGAGGGGCGAGTGCGGGTTTTCGGCTCTTTCCAGGAGCAACACGGAGCAGCCGGCCAGGGCCAGCTCGCAGGCCAGCAGCAGCCCGACCGGCCCGGCCCCGGAAATGATAACATCGTAAACCAATTGATTTTGGGCGGATTCCATGCGGTTGAGGGCGGCTTTCGGGGTGAATAATTTGCCGCACAAAATTCCGGAAGGCCCCGGCGTTAGGCTTGTACAAACGCGACAAAATCGTGGCTGATGGCCTGCTGCCCGTGCCGGGCTTGGCGGGCGAAGGCGGCGGGCGTCGTGCCGCTGTAGCGCTTGAATTCCCGGCTGAGGTGGGCCTGGTCGGCGTAGCCCAGCTCCTGCGCCAGGCCGGCCAGGCTGGCCGCCGGGTGCCGCCACAATTGGTTGCGCACCTGCTCGAAGCGCATCAGGCCGGCCACGTCCTTCACCGTGTGGCCCACCGCCTGCTTGAACTTCCGCTCCAGGGTGCGGACCGTGGCGTGGGCTGCGGCCGCTACCTGGCTTACCGGCAGGGTGCCGTTGGCTTCGCGCATTGCCGCGCCCGCTTTTAGCAGCAGCGGGTCGTCGGTGCCCGGCAATCCGGCCTGTAGGAAATACCCGGTTAGCTGCGCCAGTGCCTCGGCCAGCCGGCCCGCCTGCATCAGTTCAGCCAGCGGGGCTTGCAGCTGGGCGATGGGGTGTTCCACGAGGCGCCCGCCGGCCTTGTTGGGCGGCAGGCCCAGCACATCGAACACCGTCCAGGGAAAGCACCGAACACCGATAATTTCGAGCGGGCCTGCTGTGCGCAAAAGCGCCGGCTGGTTGAGCAGCCCCATCAGAAACGGGGAAGCCAGAGGCTGCCAGCCGGCCGGGGTCGCAATGCTCAAGGCACTGCCGAATTGAAAAATAATTTCCGCGTAGCCATCCGGTTGTACCTCGAACGTCGATGGAAGGTCGCCGAAATCCCGGCGGTTGTGCCAGAAGCACTTGATGGTATTTCGAAGTTCTTCGGGAGGCGCAAATTCCTGGTGCTGCATGCTGAAAGATAGCCGGAAACTGCCCGGCGGGCAAGGTGTGCCCGGGCGCAGTGGCGGTTGCAATGGCTGCCATTAGCCAAATAGCAGCACCGGCTTTGGGGCTGCTTCAGGAAGCCTGCGCCACTGCCGAAGCGGCCGTCGCCGTAAGTTTGGCCCAACGCCATATTGCTCGTCATGTCTAATCATCCCGCCGCCTCTCTGCCCGCTGATGCGGCCGCCCTCGCCCACCTGCCCGCCATGCGGCAGTTTTTGGCCGAAATCGGCATCCCAACCCAGGAAGTTGAGCTGAGCGTCGAGACCTTCCTGCCCGGCATCCTCATCGAAAACGGCGGCCTGTTGATTGACCCGGCCAAGCTGCTTTACCCCGGCGACATCCTCCACGAGGCCGGCCACCTGGCCGTGACGCCCGCCGCCGAGCGCGCCCAGCTGGCAGGCAATGTGATGGCCGGCAAACCCGACCAAAACGGCATCGATGGCGAGGAAATCGTGGCCATGCTCTGGTCTTATGCTGCCAGCGAGGTCATCGGAATGCCACCCGAAATCGTGTTTCACCCCGACGGCTACCGCAACGCCAGCAACTGGATTTTGAACAATTTTCGCCAGGGCATCTATCCCGGCCTGCCCTTGCTGGTCTGGATGGGACTAACGACGACGGAAGGCTTCCCAAAAATGACCCGTTGGCTGCGGGAGTAGCCGTGCTACACCTGCTGCATGGGCCACAGCTCCACGCTCACGGGGCCACCGGCGTGCACCACAGGCTTGCCGGCCGGCGTGGGCAGGCCATGCCCCTCAATCAGGTTCGACTCCAGGTGCAGCACCTGGGCGGTGCTGAGCGGCCACGGCGTGTGCGCCACCCGGCCCCGGTAGAGCTTGGTGCGGGCCTTGTTGCTGGTGTAGAGGGCGTACCGCTCGGTGAGAAAGAACGCCAGTGAGCCCGGCTCCGCGGGCGGCAGCGGCGCGCCGATTTTCCAGGTGGCGCGGAAGCTGGCGGCCGGCGCTCCACCGTGGGTGCGCGTGGCCGTAAACTGCCGCAAATCGGCGCTGGGCCGTTCCATGCGCATATCGGCCCGCAGGTAGGGCAGCCGGAAAAACGTGCGTGCCACCCACACGGCCAGCGCGCTGGTGGCATCGAGCGAGAAAAACCACACGCCCGGCACGCCGTCCAGATGCACGTAAGTCCGCACATTCAGCTCCAGGAAGGCGTTGGTGCCCGGAACCTCGGGCGTGAGGCGGGTCCGCACCTTGCTCATCTGAAACGGCACCACGGCCAGCCACGCCATGCCTTCGTGCAGGTCAATTTTGAGGCGGGGCGGCAGGTGCGGCTGCAGTAGTTCGGCCGGCACGGCCCAGTGCAGAAAAAGCAGCTCGCTCCACTGCTGGCGCAGCAGGGGCAGGCCTTCGGGCCGCTCGCGCAGGGCCAACCGGTCCGAAAGGGTAGGGGCGTTGGGGGCAGGGAGGGGACTGGTGGGCAGCGGGAAGGCGGGCATGAAGAGCGGCAGCGGTTAGCAGGGATAACAACGAACCCCGGCAAGTGGCGGCCGCGGCTGGCCCTAATACGTGGGAAACGCCGGGTCGACTCGCTCGGCCCAGGCGGCCACGCCGCCGCGCAGGTTGATGACGTTGGTGCGGCCCAGGCGCTGGCGCAGGTAGCCCAGGGCGTGGGCCGAGCGCACCCCGTGGTGGCAAATAACCACCACCGGACCCTCGGTGCGGACTTCGGCGGCGCGGCGCGGCAGCTCGTCCAGGGGCAGCAGCAGGCTGCCGGGCAGGTGGCAATATTCGAATTCCATTTCCTCGCGCACGTCGATGAGCTGAATGTCGTCGCCGGCTTGCAGGCGGCGGTGCAGGTCTTCGGGGCTGATTTCTAGGGCGGAGCTGGACATGGAGCGGGGATTGAAGCCGTAAAAATAGGCCCGTCGCGTTCTACCTTGCGGCTTCATACCAGGCCGTGCCCGCGTGTTTGCTCCTTTATTGCTCAATATTCCGACTTCGTTTGTGCAGTACTGGCACGCCACCACTGCGCTGGAACTGGTGGCCGTGGCCACGGGGTTTGCCTGCGTGTGGCTGGCCGCGCGCGAGTCCATCTGGAACTTCCCGGTGGCCATCATCAGCTGCCTGCTCTACGTTTTTGTCTACTACCGGGCGCGGCTCTATTCCGACTGCTACCTCCAGGTTCTGTTCATCGCCCTCAGCATTTACGGTTGGTACGAGTGGCTGTACGGCGGCCGCAACGCCACGGAGCTGGGCGTGACGCACGCCACCCGCCGCGAGTGGCTGGCGGGCCTGGCCTTCGCCGTGGCCTTCACCCTGGGCTTCGGCTACTACCTGCACTATAACACCGATGCCTCGCTGCCACACCTCGACAGCTTCACCACCGCCGGCAGCATCGTGGCCCAGTATCTGCTCACCCGCAAGCGCCTCGAAAACTGGCTCATCTGGATATTGGTCGACCTGATTTACGTGCCCGTGCTTTGGTACAAAGACCTTTACCCTACCAGCCTGCTCTATGCGCTCTACCTGGGGCTGGCCGCCTACGGCTATTGGCAGTGGCGGCGCGAATTAGTGCACCCCACTGCCGTACCATCCACACCGGCTGCCGTATGAGCGGTTTCGGCCCGCTGATAAATTGATTAATTGCGCCGGGGGACACCCGCGTCATCCCACCCAGATGATGACTCCCGACGCTTGCCTGCCCGCTGTTTCCTCTTTCACCGCGTCCGTTGCCCCACCCACCCAATACGTTGCTGCGCGTTTCTCTCACCGGCCCCGAGTCCACGGGCAAATCGACGCTGGCCGCCCAGCTGGCGGCGCACTACGGCACCTCCTTTGCCCCCGAGTTTGCCCGCGAATACCTGGCCCTGTCCGGCCCGCACTATACCCCCGAGGACCTGGAGGAAATAGCCCGCGGCCAGCTCGCCGCCGAAGCCGAAGCCGCAACCCGCGCCCGCAACGGCCTGTTTTTCTGCGACAGCGACCTGCTGGTGATAAAAATCTGGTCCGAGCATTCTTTCGGCTCCTGCCCCGAGTGGATTCTGCGCACCATCGACCAGCAGCAGTACGACTTGGCCCTGCTAATGGGCGTGGACCTGCCCTGGGAGCCCGACCCGTTGCGCGAGCACCCGCACCTGCGCCAACATTTCTACGACCTCTACCGCCGCGAGCTGAGCGAGCGCATGTCCAACTTTGCCGAAATTTCCGGCTCCGGCGAGCGCCGCTTTGCCCAGGCCCGCTTTCTGGTAGATGAGCTGCTGCGCACGGCCGCCCAATATTCTGCCGCTGATTCTGCTCCTATTTTAGAAGAACCCCGCATGGCCTACCGTCCCGCCCACTACACCCTCAGCACGCCCGCCTGCCAGGCCACGTTTGCCGCCCACGGAGCCGAGCTCACCAGCCTGCGCACCACCGTCAACGCCCTCGAATACATTTGGCCCGCCGACCCCGCCGTGTGGGCCCGGCACGCGCCCGTGCTGTTCCCGCTGGTGGGCCGCCTGCCCGATGACGCCTACTCCTACGAAGGCCGCCACTACAAGCTGCCGCAGCACGGCTTCGCCCGCGACCAGGAGTTTGCCGTGGTGCGCCACACGGCCACCGAGCTGGTGTTCCGCCTGCACCACGACGAAACCACCCGCGTCGTATTCCCCTTCGCCTTCGAGCTCACCATCACCTACACCCTGCGCGACACCGAGCTCACCGTGCGCTGGGACGTGCGCAACCCGGCCACCGATGCACCGCTGCTTTTCAGCATTGGGGCGCACCCGGCCGTGCGCTGCCCGCTGCTGCCGGATGAAAAATTCGAGGATTACTACTTCGAATTCGACCACCCCGTGACCCTGGAGCGCCACCTGCTGCAGGGCGGCCTGCTCACGGGCCAAACTGCTCCCGTGCTCACCGAAGAACGGGAGTTGCCCCTGAGCTACAACCTGTTTGCCGATGACGCGCTGGTGTTCAAGCACTACGATTTCAGCGGCCTCACGCTGCGCTCGCATAAGTCGGCCCACTTCGTGCGCTTCCAGTTCGATGGCTTTCCCTACCTCGGCCTCTGGACCAAAGGTCCGGGCGCCAATTTTGTGTGCGTCGAGCCCTGGCACGGCATTGCCAGCGCCGCCGGCAAGCCCGGCGAGCTAAGCCAGAAAGAAGGCATCCTGACCCTGGAGCCCGGCCAGACGTTCACCGCCGCCTACACCATCACCGTCGGCTGATTTCAGTGCCGTTAGCCAATGCACGACTCTTTTGATATCTGCCTCATCCGGCCGGAGGACACGTATGCCTTGCGCCACCAGGTGCTGTGGCCCGATAAGCCCCTGGCCTACGTCAAAATTGAAGATGACAGCACGGGCCACCACTTCGGCGCTTTTCGACAAGAGGAGTTGGTGGCGGTAATCTCCCTGTTCGTGGAGAATGAGACGGCCCGTTTTCGCAAGTTTGCCACCCGGCCCGACTGCCAGGGGCAGGGTATCGGCAGCGCGCTGCTCCGGCATGTTTTTGGCGAGGCCCTGCGGTTGGGCGCTGCCCGCATCTGGTGCGATGCCCGGCAGAACAGCGCCGGTTTCTACGCCCGGTTCGGACTGCGGCCCGAGGGCGAAACGTTTTACAAAGGCCCCGTGGCCTATGTGCGCATGGCCGTGGCGCTATGAGCAAGCCATAAACAAAGCGGAGTAAAAGGCTAAATCCGCGTTCGACGGGGCTTTAGCCTTTTAACTCCGCTGTTCTGAAATCGCATCCTAAATCTCTACCCTACGGCGGTTGTAGTCTGGTTCCCAGTCATTGATGGGGCGCGAGATGCCGGGGGGCAGGTCGAGGTCGGGCAGACCGGGGTCGTGGGGCTCGCCGCCATCGTCGTCGCCGTCGCTGGGCGGGGGCGGGGGCACTACGCGGCGGCGGCGCGGCAGCACCAGCACAAACAGGAAGAAGGCGCAAAAGGCGACGGCGTAGACTAAGCTGAACATGGCGAAAGCGGCTAAAGCGGTGCGGAGTCTATAACGTAGGCCCCCGGCCCGGCGTTCTGCCGGCCGACGTCCCTAAATTAACTGACAGTCAGCAAACCGCCGCCTGCGCCCGTCCTGAAAAATAAAAAAGATGCGCCCCAAAGCGGCAGGTTATATCTTTGCGCCATGTTTAGGGGTGCTGATGTTGTGCACGACATCGGCTGAGATGATACCCATCGAACCTGAACCGGGTAATGCCGGCGAAGGGAATAAACAATCCACGGACGATTCCGCGGCCGCTCCGACCCCTGGGGCGACGGCGCGTTCCACTTTTTACCCAACTCTTTTTTGAAAACTGTACTCCTTGCGGGGGTGGCGCTGTGCGCGCTGGCCGCCGCGCCGGCGTGGGCGCAAGTCCCCGCGTCCGGCACCGTGCCCACTGATACGGCCATTGCCCGTCGCATCCTCACGCCCGGGGCCATTGTGACGGCCACCCGCGCCACCGACAAAACCGGCACTACCTACCAGAACGTGAGCCGCGACCAGCTGCAGGCCCGCAACTTCGGCCAGGACATTCCCTACCTGCTCGACCAGACGCCGAGCGTGGTCACGACCTCCGACGCGGGCACTGGCGTAGGTTACACCGGCATCCGCATTCGGGGCACCGACGGCACCCGCATCAACGTGACGCTGAACGGCGTGCCGGTGAACGAAGCCGAAAGCCACGGCGTGTTTTTCGTCGATTTGCCGGATTTGGCCTCATCCACCCAGAGCATTCAGGTGCAGCGCGGGGCCGGGCCCAGCACTAACGGCGCGGGTGCCTTCGGGGCCAGCCTGAATGTGGAAACCTTGGGCCTGCGCTCCAAAGCTTACGCCGAGGTGAACAACTCGGCGGGCTCGTTTGGCACCTGGAAATCGACCATTATGGCTGGCACCGGGCTGATAAACGGTCACTTCACAGTGGATGCCCGCGCTTCGCGGGTGCAGAGTGAGGGGTATATTGACCGGGGCTGGAGCCGGCTGAAAAGCCTGTACCTGGCCGGTACGTATTCCGACGAAAAGACCCTGCTGCGCGCCCTCGTCCTCACCGGCTACGAAACCACTTACCAAAGCTGGTACGGCTTGGCCGATTCGCTGCTGCACAAAAACCGCCGCTACAACGAAGCCGGCACCGACGCCGGCCAGCACCAGCCGGGCTATAAAAACCAGACCGACAATTACCAGCAGGACTACTACCAGTTCCTGATTTCGCGCCAGCTTACCAGCACCCTCAACCTGAGCGTAACGCCGTTCTGGACGCGGGGCGGCGGCTATTACGAGGAATACAAAGCCAACCAGGGCTTCGCCAAGTACGGCATCGGCGGGCCTGCTTTCCAGCCCAATGCCAGTGGCAGCCTCGATACGCTCACGAGTACCGACGTTATTCGCCGGCGCTGGCTCAAGACCGATTTATACGGCGCTACCTACGCCCTGCAATTGCGCCCCACCACCGGCCGCCTGACCGAGGCCACGTTGGGCGGCGCATTCGTGGGCTACCGGGGGCAGCATTTTGATGAGCTGACCTGGGCCCAGCGCGGCCTCAACATCCCCGAAACCGGCACCCGCTACTACGACGAGCCCAACGCCCACAAGACGGATTTCAACGTCTATGCCCGCGCCAACGTGAGCCTGACCGACGCGCTGGGCATCTTCGGCGACTTGCAGTACCGCACCGTGCGCTACGAGCTGTTTGCGCCCGATGGCCGCCCCGACGGTGCCAAGAGCCAGCAAGCCATCAACTTTCGCTTTCTGAATCCGAAAGCCGGCCTCACCTATCAACTCACGGGTAGCACGCAGCTTTACGCCTCGTTTGCCGTGGCGCAGCGCGAGCCCACCCGCACCGACTACACCGACACGCCCGCCGAGCGCCGCCCCACCGCCGAAACGCTGTTCAACTACGAAGCCGGCCTGCGCCGCACCGCCGGCAAGGTGCAGGCCAGCCTGAACGGCTACTACATGCGCTACCGCAACCAACTCGTGCTGTCGGGCCACCTCGATGATGTGGGCAACCCCATTCATACCAACGTGGCCGACTCGTACCGCGCCGGGGTGGAGGGCCAGCTTGCCTGGCAGCCGGTGTCTAAGTTCACGCTCACGGCCACGGCCACGGCCAGCCGCAATAAAATCAACAACTACACCGATTACCTGGCCGACTACGACCAGGGTGGCGAGAAGGCCACGTATTTCAAGCAAACCAACATTGCCTTCTCGCCCGACCTCACCGCCGCGTACACCGCCGAGGTGGAGCCCGTGGCCGGCCTGAAACTGGCCGCGCTGGCCCGCTACGCCGGCCGCCAGTACCTCGACAACACCAGCACCGCGAGCCGCAGCATCGCGCCCTACTACGTGCAGGATGTGCGCCTGCGCTACCTCTGGCACCCGGCGGCCTTCGCTGGCCTGCGCGAAGTAGAAATGGCCCTGCTGGTCAACAACGTTTTCGCCACCGAGTACGTGAATAACGGCTACACCTACGGCTACGTGTACGGCGGCCAGACACAGTATTTCAACTACGTTTATCCACAAGCCAAGACCAATTTCCTGGCTTCGCTGAATCTGCGTTTCTAGACCACGGATTCATTCGGATTTTTCGGATTTCGTGGACGATTTATCAACGTAGTATTCCAACAAAAAAGGCCGCTCAATGAGTGGCCTTTTTTGTTGATTCTGTGCAGATTTACTATAAGCTCTATATTGCTGTCCACAAAATCCGTGAAATCCGAATGAATCCGTGGTTCAGATGATGAGCCGCACGCCGCCCAGTTCCGAAATCTGGTAGGGGAACCGGTCGCCGGGCGAGCCGATGAACATGAAGTTTTTGGGGATGTTCCAGCGCTTCGACAACTCCTCAATCAGCGTCGGGCCGAAGTGGCCTTCCATCGTCACGAAGTCGACTTCAATCTGTTCGTAGGCACGGTCCAGCACTTTGATGTCGTTTAGCAGCTCCTCGGGGTATTTCTCGCCGGGCTGGAGCAGGGTGACGATTTTGAGGCGGTTGGTAAATTCGTTTTCGACCACGTAAGTCATCACCTTGTTGAGGTTGGCCACGTTGTCGCCTTTCGTAAAAAACACGAATTCCTGCCGGGCCAGCTCGCGCAGGTGCCGCTGAATTTTGAGACGGGCCAGGCGCGCCACCCGCGGCAGGTGTTGCACCAGCCACTCGGCCGCCAGCAGCAGCAGCCGCAGAATGGCAATGCGGTTGAGCATGATGGAAACTATTGCCAGGGCCGGCAGGAAGTATTCGAGGAACACAATCAGGTACTCGGGGTGAATCTTGACATTGCCGAACAGAGCCAGCAGCACACCGGCCAGAGCCAGCGTCACTGTGACGATGCCCGCCACCACCGGGCGCGGCAGGTTGGGCCGCTTGCCCTTCAGCAGGAAATTGCCGAGGGCGAAGAAGGCCATCACCGACAAAAACGAAATGGTGTACACGCCCGCCAGCGGCCCCAATTGCCCGTTGGTGATGAGCAGCACCGAAATGCAGAGCAGGAAAAAGGCCAGCAGGATGAAGTAGTTGCTGCCCCGGCCGTTTTCCTTCAGAAAAAATTGCGGGAGGATGCGGTCCAGGGTCATGCGCTTCATCAGGCCGCTCACGCCCACGAAGGACGTGAGCACGGCCCCGCTCAGCACGGCCACGGCATTCACCGAAATCAGCGTGCCCAGCCACGGCCCGCCCGTGACGGTGCCCAGGTACGAGAGCAGCGTTTCGGTGTGCTGGCCCACGGACGCCAGCGGCAGCACCGCTACCGCCAGAAACGCAATGAGCGGGTTGAACACCGTGACCACCACCCACATGTTGCGCAGCGTTTTCTGGAACACGCCCCGGGCTTGTTCTTCCACGAAGTTGGCCGAGCTCTCGAACCCCGAAATGCCCAGCATGGCCGCACTAAACCCGAAAAACAGCGCATTCAGAATGCTGCCGCCCTTCACCGGCACCTGGAAGTTGAGCACCAGGGTGTGCAGGTCGTGGGTGGCCAGGTACCACCCCGCCACCCCCACCAGCAGCGTGAGAGAAGTAAGGTGCGTAATGAAAATGATGACCGCCACGATGGCCGACTCGGACATGCCCAAAATGGTGAGCAGCAAAAACAGCCCCAGCAGCCCCATGGTAGCTCCGATAATGGGCAGCCCATGCCACAGCGTGTGCAGGTACTGCATGGCCTCGTTGGCCGATAGCACGGCCGTGGCCATGTACGACAGGATGGTGAGACATGCCGCCAGCGCGGCGTTGCGCTTGCTAGTGGTATTCAGCAGCACGTTGTAGGCCCCGCCGTTCAGGGGCAGGGCCCCCACCACTTCGCCATAGATTTTGCGAAACAGAAACAACACGATGCCCACTATCAGCAGCGCCAGCCAGGCATATTGCCCGGCGTAGGAAATGGCCAGCGCCGACACATACAGGCACGACGATGATATGTCGTTGCCGCAAATAGCGGTAGCTTCCAGCTCGTTGAGCTTTTCGGGATGATGGGTGGGCATTGGGTTGGGCATGGCGCGGCGAGCAGAAAGAAGGGCAGTAGGCTTTTAACGAAGCCGGCAAGCGAGCAGCCGTCTGCCAGCCTGGTAAAAGTGCCGAAATGTAAGCCGGCTACCTCGTCTGCCGCCCGGCCCTGCCAACCTCCGGCGGCTCCGGTCAGCCTGTTATCTTTGCCCAAATTCCCACCTCACCACCCCAATCCCCGCCCCATGTCATCCGAAGCTGACGTTCTCTCCCCCCAGGCCAAGGCCCACACTGCCCAGAAAGGCAGCACCAATGCCAACGGCTTCACTGATTATTTCGACCTCGACGGCCTGCTGACCGAGGAGCACCTCCTCATCCGCCAGTCCATCCGCGACTTCGTGAAGAAGGAAATCAGCCCCAACATCGAAAAGTGGGCGCAGGACGCGCACTTTCCGAGCGAAATCGTGCGCAAGTTTGGCGACGTGGGCGCCTTCGGCCCCACCATTCCGCAGGAATACGGCGGCGGCGGGCTCGACTACATCAGCTACGGCCTCATCATGCAGGAAATTGAGCGCGGCGACTCCGGCATGCGCTCCACGGCCTCGGTGCAGGGCTCATTGGTAATGTTCCCCATCTACGCCTACGGTTCCGAAGAGCAGCGCAAGAAGTACCTGCCCAAACTGGCTTCCGGCGAGTGGCTGGGCTGCTTCGGCCTCACCGAGCCCGACCACGGTTCGAACCCCGGCGGCATGACTACCAACATCAAGGACATGGGCGACCATTACCTGCTGAACGGCGCTAAGCTCTGGATTTCGAACTCGCCCGAGTGCCAAGTGGCCGTGGTGTGGGCCAAAAACGAGCAGGGCCGCATCAAAGGTGTGATTGTGGAGCGCGGCATGGAAGGCTTCAGCACGCCCGAAATCCACAACAAGTGGAGCCTGCGCGCCTCCTGCACCGGCGAGCTGGTGTTTGAGGACGTGAAAATCCCCAAAGAGAACATCCTGCCCAACGTAGATGGACTGAAAGGCCCGCTGTCCTGCCTCGATTCGGCCCGTTTCGGCATTGCCTGGGGCGCCATCGGCGCAGCCATTGATTGCTATGAGTCGGCCCTGAAATACTCCTTGCAGCGCGAGCAGTTCGGCCGGCCCATCGGTGCCTTCCAGCTCCAGCAGAAGAAGCTGGCCGAGATGCTCACCGAAATCACCAAAGCCCAACTCATGGCCTGGCGCCTGGGCGTGCTCAAAAACGAAGGCAAAGCCACCAGCGCCCAGATTTCGATGGCCAAGCGCAACAGCGTCGACATGGCCCTGCACGTGGCCCGCGAAGCCCGTCAGATTCACGGCGGCATGGGCATCACCGGCGAGTACTCCATCATGCGCCACATGATGAACCTCGAATCGGTGATTACCTACGAGGGCACGCACGACATTCACCTGCTCATTACGGGTGCGGATATTACGGGTATTCAGGCATTTAAATAGGGCCCGTTTTAGCCGAACAGCGGTAATAGAACCGGCCGCCTCATTGCTGAGGCGGCCGGTTCTTGTTTTAGCAGAACGTGTTAGCGCCGCTCCATCATGTACACGGTTTCGGTGGTAGCCCCCACGCCCACGGTGCTCTGGGCCACGCTCACCAACCGCCAGCCTTTGGCGGCCAAGGCATTCACCTGTAATACCTCGGCATGATGCAGGGCCACGGCCACGTCGGTACTGGTGCGGTCGGTGCCGGGCTTCACGTTGGTCAGGCGCTGCACCTGCTGCTTGCCATCGGGCTGAATGGTAATGATTTCGGGCACATAGGACTCATTGCCCGGGCGGCCGCTGCCCACCACCATCAGGTAGCCCGTAGGGGCGGGCGCTGCGTTGGGATAAAACGCCCACGAGCCAGCCACGGCCAGCGACAAAGAAGCCAGGAGAAGGAATTTTTTCATAAAAAGGGAGGGGAGGAGGAAATGAATGCCCCCGCAACTTACGCAGCGTCAGGATTCCGCCTGGGCTTACTCCACGGTTAGGCGGCGTACCTTCCCGCCGCTGCGCACTAAGTACACGCCAGCCGGCAGACCCTCGGGCAGCACCAGCCGCGCCGCGCCAGCCGCATCAGCCGTGGCCGTGAGCAATACCCGGCCCAGCGCATCGAGCACCGTGAGCGGGGCGTTGGGGGCGGCGCCGGTGAGGGCTACTGCGCCATAGGCGGGGTTGGGGTAGAGGGTTAGTAGCTGCAGCGTGGGCAGGCCATTACTAGTCGCCAAGGCCGTAGCACCGTTTAGATACACACTCACCGTATTGGTGCCGTTATCGGTAATGAAATCCAGGTCGCCGTCGCTGTCTACATCGCCAATTGTTATAAAAGAGTGTATACCCCTTACGGCCATCTCCTGGCTGCCGCCAAAGATGCCGCTGCCGTTGTTAAGGCGTAAGCTCACCGGATTATTGGGGGAGTAAGGAGTGGTAGTGGCAATAGGCACAAGCAGGTCTAGGTCGCCGTCGCTGTCCACGTCGCCTAAAGCCATGCCTAGCGGACCGCCTGCTACACTCACTTCTTGGCTCCCTGAGAATATGCCGCTGCCATCGTTTAAGCGCACACTCACGGTATTGCCATAAAAGTTAGCCGTGAGCAAGTCTACATCGCCATCGCCGTCCACGTCGCCGGCCACCATGCTCAGCGGAATGCTGCCAACCGCCACGTTCTGGGTGCCGCTAAAGCTACCGGTGCCGTTATTCAGGCGTACGCTCACGTTGTTACCACCATAGTTTTCTATCAGCAGGTCGAGGTCGCCGTCATTGTCCACATCGGCGGCTACTACATTACATGGGCTGAAGCCGCCCGAGGGCACGTTCTGGCCACCACCAAAAGTGCCGTTGCCAGCATTGAGACATAGACTTACAGTGCCGCTACCGGTGGTAGTGCCAGAATTCGCCCCCGAGTTGGGGACCAGTAAATCCAGGTCGCCGTCCCCGTCCACGTCGCCCAGCGTCACCGAGTAGGGAGCAGGACCCACGGCTATTTCCTGGCCACCCGTGAACCCCCCACTGCCATCATTCAGACGCACGCTTACGGTGTTGCTGAGCTGATTGGCCACCACGAAGTCGATGTCGCCATCTCCGTCTACATCACCTGTATTTATACCGCTCGGCATGTTGCCTACTGGCACATTTAGCGTGCCGCTATAAGTCCCATTGCCCATATTCAGCCTTATGCTTACTGTTGAACCTGGGGCGGCAGCACTGCCCATATTACACAGGAGCAGGTCCAGGGCACCGTCGCTATTCACATCGGCCGCTGTCATAAAAGCAGGCATACCGCCCACGGCAGGCTCATTACCGGGCTGAAAATATCCCCGCCCCGTGCCGCCAACCGCCGCCGTAAACTGCCCCACCCGGCCCTGGGCCAGCGCCCCGCCGCTGCCAGCCGCCGCCGTGGTCACGGTGTACTGCACCGTCTCGCCGGGCCGAAAATCATAGGCCGTCGGCGCAAAGCTCAGCGTGCTACCACTCGCCACCGCCGGCGTGGCCCCACGCGAGCGCAGCCCGCCCTGCTGGGCCGAGAACACCTTGAGCGACCCCGCCGAAGCGGCCGTGAGCGGTTGGTTAAAGTTAACCGTGACGGGGCCGCTGCGAGCCGCCGCCCGCGCATTAGCCATCGGAATAACCGAGGTAATGACGGGAGCCTGGGCCAGCGCCACGCCCGCCGGGGCCAGCAACAAGCCGGTGCGCAGTGTCCAGCGGGGGAGTGAGTAAAAGTTTGTCATAGGGAATGTGGTTGGAAAGGAGTGCTACAATTTTAGCAAGCGTAAAGCTTGGCTGCGGGCGGCCGAATCATCACTCGGCCAGCAGCTCGGCTAGCTGCGAGATTTCGGCTTTCGCCTCGGCTATTTCCTCATCATCGGGGTGGTTGACTTCGACCACTTCCACGAAGCCGGCCATCAGCAGCAGCAGCACTTCACGGGCATGGTGGGCCGAGGCGGCTATTTCTTCCGCGGTTTCTTCACTCCTGGCCGCCGCGTTGCGCATCACGTCTTCCAGGCTGCCGGTGGCCATCACGTCGGTCACGGTGCTCAGGGCGCACACCTGCGCCGCCTGGTACAGCCGCAGCAGCTCCGAGCGGCTGAGGCTGAGCGGCTCCTCGGCATCGGAGGCGGCCAGGCGGGCGGCCAGCCGCTCCAGGGCCTTGCGGCGCAGGCGGCGCACCCCGCCCAGCGCCCGGCCAAAAGCAGTTTCGCCCAGTTCGGCCAAAATGTAGGGCAGGCGCAGGGCGGTGCTCAGCGTCACGCGCTGGCCTGCGTTGAAGGTGACGTGCACGGCCGGCTCTTCCGCGTCTTCGGCTTCGTCGGCCGCGTCCAGCGCCTCGGCCTGGATTTCTTCGGGCGAGTGGCCGGGCGGATAGTAGGGCCGCAGCGTGTCGTCGAGGCGGGCGAAGATGCTTTCGGTTTGCAGGCGGCGCAGGTGCAACTCCTCGCGTAGCTCGGCATCGGTCCCGGCCAGGTACTGCGCAATGTTTTCCAGCAGCGACTCGCCGAAGGTGAGCATGTACTGGCGCGGCCCGGCGAACCCCCCTTCTGGGGCTTGGTGGCGGGACAGGTAGGCCCGCAGGGGCTCGTCCAGGGCACTTTCGAACACCAGCCGGCCCACTACCACAAAGTCGAACAGCTGGAGGGTGTGGGCGGCCATCAGGCGGGCCAGGCTGTGGTTGTCGGCCGCGGCCACCACCAGCTGCAGCGTGTCGAGGTCGTAGCTAAGTAGCTCCTTCAGGGCCAGGGGCACCGGGTCGTCGTCGTGGCCCAGCAGCATGTAGCTGGCCACGCTGCCCAGCAGCAGCAGCGGCTGCATGGTTTCGTAGAGTTGGGGCGGCAGCAGGGCAATTTGCCGTTGCAATTCGGCTTCAAACTGTGCGGCTTGCTCGGCAGCATGCTCTTCTTCAGAAGCTGCATCCAAGTCGTCGTCATCAAAATCGGCCATGGGGAAGGGCTGGGCTGCCACGCACGATGGCTACGGTAAATTGGGAAGAAAACCTGAAAATGCGCCCTGCCCAACTATGTCTGCACTGTAAAACTCCCATCCGTACCGTAGTTTTACTTCTTGTTAAGCAGCGTTATCGGTGCAAAACTTCGGTAACGAACTTAGTCAGCGGCAGTGCGAACAGCAATGTCAGCGAGCAGTTCAGCTATCTGATGTACAGTTTCAACCAGAACTGTCTGTTGGGGCAGGCGCTTCACAGTTAATCTTTCCCACGCACGGCATCGGCCCCGTAATCCAGGGTATTCACGTCCTGCCAGCGCCTCTCTACCCCAGTGGCCGGCAGATAAATCACCCAATCACTAACCCATGCGGGCGCAGTCCCGTTACGCACAGCTCAATGATTAAGCCGCTCACCTCGCTGAGGTTTCTGTTTGCCTTCATGGTGTTTGCCAGCCACATCCAGTTCTTCGATGCGGCCACCTACCCCCGGTATGCCCACTGGTACGAGCTGGTAATGGGCGAGGGCTTTATTGGGGTCAGCTTCTTCTTTATCCTGAGCGGTTTCATTCTGTCGCTGAACTACGATGAGCGGCTGCTGAGCCGGCGGGTGTCGTTTCGCGAATTCTGGGTGGCCCGCATTGCCCGGGTGTACCCGCTGCACCTCGTCACCATGCTGCTGGCCCTGGGCCTTATGCTGTATTCGGCCGAGGAATACGCGGGCCCTTTCCAGAACATGGCCACCGGGCTCAACGTGCTGTTCACCAACGCCACCTTGTTGCAGGCATTCATTCCGGAGATGCCGTACTATTTCTCCTACAACTGGCCGTCGTGGAGCATTTCGGATGAAATGTTCTTCTACTTCACGTTCCCGTTCGTGGTGTTTCTGCTGGTCCGCAACAAGCTGCTGCTCCGCTTTGGGTGGGTACTGTTTCTCGCGGTGCCGTTTCTGATGCAGGTATCGCAGGAAGACGAGTACCACAAGCTGTTCTACATCAATCCGTTCTTCCGGCTGGTCGACTTTCTGCTGGGCATTGCCCTGCATCAGGTTTACAAGCAGGGCTTTGTGGGCCGGGCCTACCGTTCCCGCCTGGGTGCTACCGCGCTCGAAGTGTTGTCGTTAGCGGCTTTCGTCACGGTGTTTCACTTTCACCGCGACTTTGCCATCGTGTACCGGTATTCGTGCTACTACTGGCTGCCCATTGCCTTCGTAATCCTCTCGTTTTCCTACCAGCGGGGCTACCTTTCGACGCTACTGTCTGGCCGGACGATGGTGTTGTTGGGCGAAATCAGTTTCAGCTTCTACCTCATTCACCAGCTGGTAATCCGTTGGTTGAAGTATGAGAACGACCACCGCGGGCTCTTCGATAACATGTACGTGCTGGCCGCTCTCATCTTCGTGCTGAGCATGGTGCTGAGCTACCTGTTGCACCGCTTCGTGGAAATGCCCAGCAACCACTACATCAAGGCGCGGTACAAGCGGAGTCGTTTCGGGCCGGTTCCGCCGCTTGTTACGCCGGCTGTGGCCGCCGTGCCGGTAGCAGAAGCCATCCCGGTGCCGTAATTTGGCCCCATGATGAAAGTCGTCCCTGCTTCCGAACCCCTTGTGCTGCTCGAATGCCTCGTGGCCGGCACCTCGCACCGCCCCAACCTGGAAAAATACGAGCCCAAGCTAAAGGTGGGCCAGGCCCTGCACCTAAGCCGCGAAGCCGATAACCACTACGACGACTGGGCCGTGCAGGTGCACACCGCCCCCGCCACCGACCCCGCCAACGTCTGGCTCGGCTACCTGCCCGAGGGCCGCAACGAGACCGTAGCCCGCCTGCTCGATGCCGGCAAGCACCTTTCGGCCCGCCTCAACCACAAATCCTGGGAAACCGACTGGCTGCACCTCGACATCGAAGTGCTGCTGCACGAGTAGGAACGGGGCCTCTGGAGGCCTTTTGTCATCCTGAGAGCAGCGAAGGAACTTATCACATCAGAATAGCCGCTCCAACCTGATAAGGTCCTTGGCTGCGCTCAGGATGACAGCCGATTTTTATTCAACGCAAGGAGCTTTTTCGCTGCTGATTTAGTTACTCATACGCTTAGCAAGCGCCGACCAATCATTTTAGCAATATCATTATGCGCGAAGCCTATCTTACCGGTGGCACCGACGGGTTTGATGCCACCGACAAGGACATCGACAAAGCCCTCCGGCCGCTCAGTTTCGACGATTTTACGGGCCAGGACAAGATTCTGGAGAACCTGAAAGTGTTTGTGGCCGCCGCCAAAATGCGCGGCGATGCCCTCGACCACGTGTTGCTGCACGGCCCTCCCGGCCTGGGCAAAACTACCCTATCGCACATCATTGCCAACGAGCTGGGTTCGGGCATCAAGATGACCAGTGGCCCCGTGCTCGACAAGCCCAGCGACCTCGCTGGCCTGCTCACCAACCTGGAGCCACACGACGTGCTGTTCATCGACGAAATCCACCGCCTCAACCCCGTGGTGGAAGAATACTTGTATTCGGCGATGGAGGATTACCGCATCGACATCATGCTCGATTCGGGCCCGAATGCCCGCTCGGTGCAGATTTCGCTGTCGCCCTTCACCCTGGTGGGCGCTACCACGCGCTCGGGCATGCTCACGGCCCCGCTGCGGGCACGTTTCGGTATCTCGGCCCGCTTGGAGTATTACGACTCCAAGCTGCTGACCAGCATTGTGCAGCGCTCGGCCGAGATTCTGGGCACGCCCATCCACGAGGACGCGGCCTTTGAAATTGCCCGTCGCTCGCGCGGCACGCCCCGCATCGCCAACAACCTGCTGCGCCGCACCCGCGACTTCGCCCAAATCAAGGGTGACGGCACCATCACGGTCGAAATCGCGCAGTTTGCCCTTAACGCCCTCGATGTAGACGCCCGCGGCCTCGACGACATGGACAAGCGCATCCTGACCACCATCATCGACAAGTTCAAGGGTGGCCCGGTGGGCATCAGCACCATTGCCACCGCCTGCGGTGAGGAAGGCGAAACCATCGAAGAAGTGTACGAGCCGTTCCTGATTCAGGAAGGCTACATCAAGCGCACCTCGCGCGGCCGTGAGGCCACCGAGGCCGCGTACCAGCACCTCGGCCGCCTGCTGCCAAACCACTTGCGCGGCAATAACGGCGCGAGCTTGTTTGATGAGATAACCTCGTAAGGCTGTCGCCTTATATTGTCCGTCATCCTGAGTGCAGCGAAGGACCTTATCACGCCTAAAAGATTGTTCAGCACAGTCGGCTAAGCGTGATAAGGTCCTTCGCTGCGCTCAGGATGACCTATTTTTACCTGTTATCAATTCCATTGCCCATGCTTCCCCAGTCCCAATGGGCTCCCTTCATCAAGCGCCGTGCTGCCGAGCTCGGCTTTATGGCCTGCGGCATTTCGAAAGCGGAATTCCTGGAGGAAGAAGCCCCACGCCTCGAAACCTGGCTCACGCGCCGCATGAACGGCAAGATGGGCTACATGGAAAACCATTTCGACAAGCGCCTCGACCCGCGCCTGCTTGTAGACGGGGCCAAATCGGTGATTTCGCTGCTGCTCAACTACTACCCCGCATCGGAAACCCAGCAGCCCGACGACACCCTCAAAATCAGCAAATACGCCTACGGCCGCGACTATCACTTCGTCATCAAAGACAAGCTGAAAACGTTGCTGGCCGACATGGAAGCTGAAATCGGTGCCATTGGCGGGCGGTGTTTCGTTGATTCGGCGCCGGTGCTGGACAAGGCCTGGGCCAGGAAATCCGGCCTCGGCTGGGTAGGTAAAAATTCGAACCTAATAACACCCGGCACGGGCTCGTTCTACTTCATTGCCGAGCTGATTGTGGATGTAGAGCTACCCGCCGACGGCCCCATCCGCGACTATTGCGGCACCTGTACCAAGTGCGTGGATGCCTGCCCCACCCAAGCCATCACCGAGCCCTACGTGGTAGACGGCAGCAAATGCATCAGCTACTTCACCATCGAGCTCAAAGACCAGATTCCGACCGAGGTGGCCGGGCAGTTTGGCAACTGGATTTTCGGCTGCGACATCTGCCAGGACGTGTGCCCTTGGAACCGCTTTGCGAAGCCGCACAACGAGCCACAGTTCAACCCCGCGCCCGGCCTCAAAGACCTGACGCCCGGCGACTGGCGCGAAATCACCCACGAATTATTTACGGAGCTGTTCCGTCAGTCGGCCGTGAAGCGCACGGGTTACGAAGGGCTGAAACGCAACATCAGGTTTGTGGCCGAATAGCGTCGGCCCGCGCGGGGGCTTTTCCTAGGCCAGGCCGATTTCCGGCGTGGTGCTGGCAAATACCCGCTTGAGCACCCGGCGGTAGAGGCGCACAAACTGCCGGTAGCACCAGGTGCGGAAGTCAGGCAGTTCGGCGGGCTTTATCATTTTGAGGGCTTTGCGCAGTTCTTTCTCAAACAGGGCTTTGTTGAAGCTGACCTTGGTCAGAATCATTTTCACGTAATCCAGCATAGGGTGGGGAAAAAAGGACGGTGAAATAGTAAGTAGAAGCGCAGCAATATTAATTGATAAGACTTGCTGTCGGATATTAAAGTTAATATATATACTTAAGATTTTCACAATCCATGGTGCTCCTGAAGTGGAACACTAGCGGGCCGGATACGCAAAAAGAGCAGCCAGGGCCACTCTTTTTGGATAAAAAGCCAAAATTTTATAAGTGCGGGTTACACGAACAAATTCAGGGCTGCCTGAGCTGCTGCGCTGCTTACGGGCTCATCAAAAGCCTCGGCCAGCGCCGGGTCGTGAATGGCCGTGTTGGTGCTGATGAGCAGCAAAGAAGCGAATGGAATTGGCACCCCCGGCGTTACGTACTGAACACCATTTTCTTCGCCGCCCGTAGCGGCCGTGGTCAAGGCTTGGGCGGCAGCGGGACGCACTATAGCGGTGTCTTCCTCGCTGGGCCAGTTTTGCACTACTGCGCCCCGGCCCTTGCGCAGCCCGCGAATGTGGGCCGAATGCTGGGCCTCCACGGCGTGAATGCGCAGCGCGGCCCGCAGCAGCTGCGAGTCGCTGATATTAATGGACTGTGTTTGGTAGAGGCGCACGCTCAGGTCTTCCAGTTGCTGGGCCAGGGCCAGGAAGGCGTCATAGTTCGTGAGCACGTTAGGAAACAGCTCGGGGTTGGTGGCCACGCCGTGCTTGCCGCTGAAATCGAACCGGGGCAGGGCGGGTACAATGGCTCCGGCATCCTGCAGGGCTTTGAGGAACAGGGCGGCGTGCTGGGTCTGGTGGGCCAACAGGCGCTGAAAATCGGCAGTTTGCGCCGCCGGGATGAGGCCGGTAGCGGCCAGGGCCTGGGTATAAAGAGCAACCTGCGTGCGTTCGAGCTGGAGCAGCTGCGTCACGGCATCGTAGGACGTATCGGCTGGCGCGGCGGCGGCGGGCAGGGCTGCCCCCAGCGGCAGTGCCGCCACGGCGGCCCGCCCCAGCTGGGCCAGCAGGGCGCGGCGGGGGGCCGGCGCGGCAGTGGCGGGCGCAGCCGCTAGGTGGTCAAGAATGGAAATCAGCTTCATACAGGAACAGCCAGGCTGGCCACGGAAATAACGTAAGGAGCGAAGTAGGGGGCCAGTGCCGTCATCACTTCGGTAGGGGTTTTGGTGAGCAGCTGGCCGGCGCTGTCCACCACGTCGCTGTTGG
The DNA here is from genome assembly GCF_016056375.1 of Hymenobacter negativus. Lineage (GTDB taxonomy): Bacteria > Bacteroidota > Bacteroidia > Cytophagales > Hymenobacteraceae > Hymenobacter > Hymenobacter negativus_A. The sequence goes on along the minus strand of NZ_JAEDAE010000008.1, from coordinate 177,906 downwards.
CAAAGGAGCCGGGCGTGAGCAGGTCGCGCACTGCCGCGGCCTGGCGGGCCTGCACCGACGACATCTTGAGCAGAATGGTGCGCTGCGGCACGCTGCTGGTGGTGAACAACGTCAGCAGCACCGGGTAAGCAGCCGCCACGAGGTCGGCAACCTGCTGAGCGGCTGCCAGCACACCCGCGCGGGTGCTGAGCGTGAATTTGCTGAGATTGAACACGAAGTCGGTAGGAACCAGTTGCGTAGCGCCCGTCGTGTCGATGAGGTAACTAATGGTTTTCTGATGCACTACCTCATGGTCGCGCAGGTCGGCAAAAACGGCGCGCTCGGCAGTGGTCAGGTCCGTGGGCGGAGCGTCTACTACTTTCTGGTAGAGCGTAATCTGGGCCAGGGCCAGCAGGTAGGCGTAGTACAGCAGGCCCGAGTCGCCGGCTGGTAGAGCCAGCTGGTAAGGGTCGGCAGGAGTGGGGGTGGTAGTAGTACCCGAGCAGCCGGCCGCAATCAGAGCCACTGAGGCCGCCGAAGCCGCCGAAACCCGTAGAAACACGCGTCGCCCCAGCGACTGCTCCCGCCAGGCGGGCAAAAAAGTGTGGTCAGACATTCGTAAAGTATTCAAGCCAGCCCGCTAACCCGAGAAGCCGGGTTCCAGCCATTACAAAGGTACTCGCTACCCATCCATTGGTTGCAAAGCCCTAAAAAACAAAGCCGGTCCTGCGCGGGGCAGAACCGGCTGGCAGCCGAAAGAGTGCCGCTCAGAGTGTGGTTATGGCTTAAGCCAGCAGCCCGCCGGCGCGGGAAGAGTCCAGTACCTCAGCGGCCTGCAAGGGCTCGTCGAAGGCGGCAGCGGCATCATCGGGCAGGTACGTGGTGCTGCCGATGCCCGTGGTGATGAGCAGGGCGAGTTTCGTGCCGGCCGCTCCCTGCTGCAAATTACTTTCCTGGGGGCTGGGCTGGGCCGGGTTGAAGGCTGGGATGCCGTAGGTGGTGCCGCCGAGGGCGACGGTGGTGCGCGTGCTGCTGGCTACGCCGCTGGTATAGGCGGCTTTGTAGTTGGCATCGGCGGCCAGGTCGTCGCCAATGCTCACCCAAGGCTGCTGGCCGCGCATGGTGCGAATATGCGCCGCGTGCCGGGCCTCGATGGAGTGAATCTGGAGCACCGGCGTAAGCAAATCGGTGCCAATTAGCTCGGCGGCGCGGCCTTTGTAGGCGCGCACGCCGGTGTCTTCCAACACCTGGGCATACTTCAGCTGGTCGGCGTAGGTGGCGGGCAGCAGGCTGGGGTTGAAGCGGATGCCGGCTGTGCTTGAGCCTGTGACCGGCGTGCCTCCGGCCTTGATGACGGCATCGTGCAGGTAGGCTACATGCGCGTCCTCGTGGGTTTTGATGACGGTGATGGCATCGAAGGCCGCGCCGGCCGGAATCTGGCCGGCGGCGAGGAACTGGCGGTAAAAGTCGGCTTCGAGCAGCTCTAGGGTCAGGGCGTAGTTCAGGATGTCGGTGGGCAGCGAGGCCGTGCCGGCGTAGGCCTTCTGGAATAAAGCGCCCAGAAACAGGGGCGAGGTGGCCAGGGCCGCGCGCTGGGCCACAGTGCCCAGCGAGTTGAACACGGCGCGGCGCGAGCTGAAACGGTCCAGTACGTCGGGGTCAGCTTCCGCCAGCAGGTCGATGATGTTGAAAAAATTCATGGCAAAAAAGAAGTCGGAAGAAGAGGATTACTGGCCGATGGTGCTGGCGTCGAGCTTTTGCTCCACGAAGGTTTGCGCGATGGCGAATACGGCGGTCGGCGTCAGCTGCCGGTCGAAGCCGAGCACATCGGTTCCCTCGTTAGTGGCAAAGGAGCCGGGGGTAATCAGGTCGCGCACGTAGGCGGCGTGCCGCGCCTCGACCGACACAATCTGGCCCGCAATGCCCAAGTACACCGAGCCTTTGAAAAGCTTGGCCGCGCCATTATAGGCCGCCACGCCCAGGTCCTCAAATGCCTTGGCGGCATCGAGAATGCCCAGCTTGGTATCGGTAGCGGCCTTCACACGCTTGGTGAAGTCGATGCTGTCGAATTTCGGCGTGAGGTCGGGAATGATGGTGCCGCCGAAGTCGCGGTTGATGGCCGTGCGCAGAAAGTCACGGTGAATGGCCTCATGGGTGGCCAATTTGGCAAAATACGGCACTTCGGCGGCCAGCAGTGGCGAGGTGGTGAGGGCGGCCACCTTGGCGTAGAAGGCAGCTTCGAGCTGCTCGAGGGCGTAGGCGTAGTTGAGCACGCTGGCATCGCCAGTGCCGAAGCTGACGTTGGTGGCGGCACTGCTGGGCGTGGTTTCATCCTTCGAACAGCCGGCCAGGGCCAGCGCCGTAGCCCCGGCCGTAGCGCCGGCATACATAAAGAAGGACCGGCGCTTGATGCGTGCCAGCAAGGGCTGCACCGGCTGCGGGCTTTGAGAATCAGTGGGCCGAAGCGTATCGGACATGAGAAAATAGCGTTTGATGAGCAAAAGGAGGGGCAACTGCGAAAGCCATTGGCTCGGGGCCGGGCCGGTGCGAAACCCGCAACCAGCCCATTTCCCGAAGGCTGAAGCGGATTCGGTTAGAAGATGCCGATACAAAGCTAACTCGTTGCACACCCCGGAAACGAAACCCCGGCCTCGGCGGATATTATAAACCACAAAGCCGGTCCCGCGTGTGCGGAACCGGCTTTGAAACAATTGCTGCTAAAAAGCAGCGCACTGTAGACTCTAAGACAACAATGCCAAACCACCAGCGCGCGAAGCGTCCAGTATTTCGGCGGCTTGCAGGTACTCGTCGAACGAGGCGGCGGCATCGGCAGCCGTGTACTGGTTGGCCAGAGCCGTGGTAATGGCTACACCCGACTGAGTGGTGTTGTTTTCTACCGGACTGGCAGCCGAATAAGCAGGAATGCCGTAGCTGCTGCCCCCGGCGGTAATGGAGGTGGGTGCCGTGCTGCCCGAAGTAAGGCCGCTGGTGTACACGGGATGGCTAGCCAAGTCGTCGGTGGGGCTTACCCAAGGCGTCTGGCTGCGCATGGTGCGAATGTGGGCGGCGTGGCGGGCCTCCACCGAGTGGATTTGCAGCGCCGTAGTCAACAAATCGGTGCCGATGAGTTCGCCGGCGCGGCCTTTATATGCACGCACCCCGGCGTCTTCCAGCAGCTGAGCCACACTCAGGTAGCCCGCGTAAGTGTTGGGGATGCCAGCCGGCAAGCCCTTGAAGCGTACACCCGTGGTGTCAGTGCCCGCTACGGGCTTGCCACCCATCTGGCTGATAGCACCGCTGAGAAGCTTGACGTGGGCATCTTCGTGCTTCTTAATCTGGGCAATGGCATTGGCCGGAGCACCCGTCGGAATAAAGCCGGTGGCGATGAACTGACGGTAGAAGTCGGCTTCCAGCAATTCCAAGGTCAGCGCATAGTTCAGCACTTCTACCGCAGTGGAGGTAGTGCCGGCGTAGGCTTTCTGGAAAAGTGAGCCAAGAAACAAGGGCGTGGCAGCCAGCGCGGTGCGCTTGGCCATGCTGCCCAGAGAATTAAAAACGGAGCGACGCGAATCGAAGCGGCCCATTACGTCGGCGTCTACTTCCGAAAGCTGGTCAATTATTTTGAAGAAATCCATGGCGAAGGAGAATTACAAGTGATGGAAAGGACGCTTAGCTATTAACCCCAACGTAGCTGCCGTCGAGCGTTTCCGTGATATAAGCTTGGGCAATAGCAAGCACGTCCTTGGGCGTTTTGGAATCGTCCAGGCCTGTAGTCGTGTTCACGATTTCGTCGGCCGCAAACGAGCCGGGCGTAATCAGGTCGCGGATATAAGCGGCGTGGCGTGCCTCAACCGATACAATCTGACCGGCAATAACCAGGTAGTCAGCCTTTTTGATGAGCTTGCCGGCACCGTTGTAGGCTGCTACGCCCAGGTCCTCAAAGGCTTTGGCCGTCGCCAGGATGTTGGTGCGGTCAGTGAACGTTGGGGCAGGATATTTGGGCGTGAGGCCACGAAGTACCTGGCTGCTGGCGTCGCGGGTGAGGGCTGCCTTGAAGAAATCGCGGTGAATGGCTTCGTGCTTGGCTACTTGTTGGAAGTAGGCAAAATCAGACCCGAGCAGGGTTGAGCCGTTGGATAAAGCTGCTACTTTGCTATAGAAGTCAGCTTCAAGCTGTTCCAGCGCGTAAGCAAAGTTCAATACGCCCACATCGCCCGAGCCCAGGCTGATGGCGCCACTCGAAGTAACGCTGTTGCCGGCGGGCAGCGAAGGGGTAGCGTTGTCAGAGTCTTTCGAGCAACCGGCCAGTACCAGGGCCGTGGCCCCAGCCGTAGCGCCGGCATACATAAAGAACGAACGACGCTTGATGGGAGTGTAGAGCGGCTGAGCGAACGAAGTATCGTCGGAGCCGCGGGGCTGGAGGTTGTCAGACATGAGCGTGAAGTAGTTAGGTGGAAATTGGAACCAACGGAGAAGGCAATACAATCCCGGACGGTGCCAGGAGCCCGTCTGTAATAAGATTAAACCGCAACCGTATGGGTGATTTGAAAGCAGATACGGCAACTGGTGGGGATAGGGATTGATTATGCCCGTATTTTTTGTTATGGCCCCCGCCGCCGGGTGGCAAATAATGAATTGTGGTTTTAGCCAGAATGGCTGAACCCAGCGTTTTGAGCTACTTTTAGCGGGTGATAATGCGCTAGCAACTATGGGAGGACTTTTTTGGGCATTGGGGCTGCTGCCGGGGCTTTGGCTGGCCGAATTGGGCCAGGCCCCACCGGCTCCCCCAGCCAAGCCTGGCCCGGCTGCGCCAGCCGCTCAGCCCAAGCTCCCCGCCACTAATCCGGCCGATGTAGAACTGCTGCCCGGGCCGGCCACGCTGCCCGTCACGGGTGTTTTCACGCTGGCTTTCCGGCTGCGCGGGGGCGTGCTCGACAAGTATTCGGAGTTTCCGGAACTGGACGGCTTCAAGAAAACCGGCAAAACCAGCACCACCACCACGCGCATTGTGCAGGGCCGGCGCTTCTCCGACCTCACCATTACCCAGCGCTACGTGCCCTACGGCGAGGGCGAAATCGTCATCAAGCCCTTCCAACTCACGGTGAACGGGGTGCTGCTGCGCAGCAAGGCCGCCACCGTGCGGGTGGGGCCGGCCCTGCCCAACCCCGGTTCCATTACCAAACCAGTGAACCCCACCGCGCCGCTGCAGGCCGTGGGCGACCTCGACAAGCTATTTGGCAAGCCCAAGCCGGTGCTCTACGAGGAACGCGCCGACCACGCCTTTCTGGCCGTGGTGGCCGACCGGTCGCGCGTGTTCGTGGGCGAGGGCGTGCGCGTGGGGCTGTATTTCTACCTCAAGCCCGAGGACCAAGCTCTGCTGGCCTTCCACGATTTTACCGACCAGCTGCCGCCGCTGCTGCACGAACTGCACCAGCCCACCGCCTGGCAGGAGCCCGGCCCCGAACCCAGCGTGACGCCCGACACCGTGCGGCACTTGGGCCAGAAATACCTGCGCTTCCGGCTGGCCGAAAACCTCTACTACCCCCTCACCGCCCAGCCCCTGCGCTTCCCGCCCCTGGCCCTGACGATGGTGAAGTTCAAGCTCCTGAAAAAGCCCGAGCCCGGCCAGGACAACCGCCTGGCGGGCTACAAAACCTATACCGCACCCGGCCTGGCGGTGGCCGTGCAGCCCCTGCCGCAGGCCACGCCTGGCGGCCCCGTGGCCGTGGGCCGCTTCGAATTGCAGGAAGCCATCAGCCGGACCAAGTTTCGGGTGGGCGAGTCGTTCACGTACACCTTTGGCGTGGCTGGGCAGGGCAATCTGGCGGCAGTGCTGGCCCCAACGGTGGCCGCCTGGCCTGGCCTCGACGTGTACGGGCCCGAAGTGCGCGAGGAGCCTGCGCCGGGCGGTGGGCGCAAGCTATTCCGGTACCGGCTGGTGGCCCGGCGGCCCGGCGTGTTGCCGCTGGACAGCCTGTTGCACCTGACAGTGTTCAACCCCAATACGGGCCGCTACAATGTGCTACGGCCCGGCTTGCGCCCCCTGGTGCAGGGCGTGGTAGCCGCCGTGGAACCACTGGCCCGCCCCGCGGATGACCCGTTCTACGGCCCGGCGCTGGCTGGGGCCGACACCACCATGCAGCCACTGGACGTGTACCGCGACGTGCGGCGCTATGCCGACTGGCTGCTCATCGGGCTGGCGGGCGTGGCGGCCTTTGGCTGGTGGCGGGCCGGGCGGCGGGCGTAGTTTTGCGAGGATTTATGAATGGTGCCACGCACTAAGCACCAAAAACCAAGCACCAAAAAATGTCCAATACCTTCGGCTCTCTCTTTCGCATCACCACGTTTGGCGAGTCGCACGGGGCGGGCATCGGCGTGATTATCGACGGCTGCCCGGCGGGCGTGGCCGTGGATGCCGCCCACATTCAAGCCGCGCTCGACCGGCGGCGGCCCGGCCAGTCCGACCTCACCACGCCGCGCAAGGAAGCTGATACCGTGCACATTCAGTCGGGCCTGTTTGAGGGCGTGACGACGGGCACGCCCATCAGCCTGTTCATCCCCAATGCCGACCAGCGCTCCGACGACTACTCGCACATAGCGCACGCCTACCGCGCCAGCCACGCCGACTACACCTACGACGCCAAGTACGGACGCCGCGACTACCGCGGCGGCGGCCGCAGCTCGGCCCGCGAAACGGCCGCCCGCGTAGCCGCCGGCGCCGTGGCGGCCAAGCTGCTGGCCCATTTCGGCATCGAAACGGTAGCCTACGTTTCGGCCGTGGGGGAAGTGGAAGTACCCGTGGGCTACGAATTGCTTGATTTGAGCCTCATCGACAGCAACCTGGTGCGTTGCCCGCACCCCGAAACGGCTGCCCTCATGGAAGCGCGCATCCGGGCTGCGCAGGCGGCGCACGACACCGTGGGCGGCGTGATTACGGGCGTGGCGCGGCACGTACCCGCCGGGCTGGGCGAGCCGGTGTTTGACAAGCTGCCGGCCCTGCTGGGGCAGGCCATGCTCAGCATCAATGCCGTGAAGGGCTTTGAAATTGGCTCCGGCTTTGAGGGTACGAAACTGCCCGGCTCGCAGCACAACGATGAGTTTTATACTGACGCAGTGGGGGCCGTGCGCACGCGCACCAACCACAGTGGCGGCAGCCAGGGCGGCATTTCGAACGGTCAGGATATTTATTTCCGCGTGGCGTTCAAACCCGTGGCCACGCTGCTCCAGCCCCAGCAAACCATCAACGACCAGGGCGAGGCCATCACGCTGGTGGGCCGGGGCCGGCACGATGCCTGCGTGCTGCCCCGCGCCGTGCCCATTGTGGAAGCCATGACCCAACTCGTGCTGGCCGATTTGCTGCTCCGCGCCCGTGCCAACCGAGTATAACTGAAATGATGTAGGTACATTTGCAACCTCTACGGCCCTGTCGCGGTTGTACCTTTGCAGCTGCCGCCACGGCGGCGCTTCCCCCTGATTTTAAGCCCCGAAACTATGTCTGCTGTTTCCATTTATGCCGAAGCCTCTCCCAATCCGGAGAGCATGAAATTCGTCCTCAACCAAAACCTGCTGGTGGATGGCGTGAGCGTGGATTACCCCAACCTCGAAGCCGCCGCCAACTCGCCGCTGGCGCAGGAGCTGTTCGGGTTCGACTACGTAGGCCGCGTGTTTATCGCCCAGAACTTTGTTACTGTCACCAAATCGCAGCCCGAATTGGCCTGGACCCAGCTCATCCCCGAGCTGCGGCAGTTCCTGAAAAGCTACGTGGAGGCCGGCGGCCCCATTTTCCTCGTGGACCCCGCCGCCGAGCAGAAGGCCGCTCAAGCTGCCACCGCCGGCGACCCCACCCAGCAGGAAGGCCAGATTGCCCAGAAAGTTATCGACCTGCTCGATAACTACGTGCGCCCCGCTGTGGAGCAGGACGGCGGCAACATCACCTTCAAAAGCTACCACGAAGGCATCGTGACCGTGAACCTGCAAGGCTCGTGCTCCGGCTGCCCCTCGGCCACAGTTACCCTGAAATCGGGCATCGAGAACCTGCTCAAGCGTATGGTGCCGGAGGTGCAAAGCGTAGTGGCCGAAGGTATTACGGTGTAATTGCTCGCAATTTAACGCCATCAAAAAGGCCCGCCTGAATTATCAGGCGGGCCTTTTTGATGGCGTGATGCTAAGTTATTTTAGCTGCGACTTGACCGTGAAATTTCGCGCCACCGTGAAGCCAAAGTAGATGTCGCCCTTGAAGAAATCGCCGCTGGTCTGGGGTACGAAGAATTTCTCCGTCATGCCCTGAGCGTTGGTGACGTGCAGCTGGAAAACGTGGCCGCCGGTTTCGATGTCGAACCCCGCGCCGAGGGCGTTGCGGAAGTTGTCGGCCGCGTAGCCGGGTAGCACGTAGAAATAATCGGCGGTGAGGGCAATGCGTTTGGTGAGCTTCTGGCGCAGTCCTCCGCCGATAGAATACACGTCGTTCTGCATGCCGGCCAGGGGCACGTAGTTGCGGTGGATGAGCGTGGGCATGAGCTGCAACGACAGGCCCGAGCTAACCTTGCGGGCAATCAGCACCTGGTAGGTATAGTCGAGGCGCGACGCCGTGGTGCGCTCCGTGGGCAGGGTGCCAAACTTGAGCGTGGTGATGGCTGCCGAGGCAAACAGGGTGACCGATACCGGCATGGGCCGCGCCCCGCTGGTTTGCCGCAAGGCCCGGTATTTTAGGAAGCCGTCGAAGGTTTTTTCGATGTTGCTGCGGCCGATGCCCACGGCCAGCCGATTGGTCAGGCCATACTCGAAGCTCAGGCGCAGTACGGCCTGGTCGAGGCCGAAGAAATTATAAGCGCCGCTATTCAGGGTGCCGAAGCGGTGCTGGATGAGGAAGGCCAGTGTGCCCTGGCCCGGCGTTTCGACCGACTGCGCATTGATGATGTGCGTGCCCTTGAACGTGGCCGCCACCACCTCGCGCTTGGTCGAGTCGGCGGTTTGTCTTTCGAGGTCCTGCAGCAGGTCGGTTTGGGCGCGGGCGGGGCTGGCCAGTGCCAGCAGCCCGGCCACCAACAAGCCCAGGAAGCCACGGGAAGGGTAAAGATTTTGAGTCATAAGGAAAGCAGGAAAGAAAGCGAAGAACAGAACGACGGCAACTAGCGGGGCGCGGTGGCGGCACCCACGGCCCCCGCCACGGGGTCGCAGGAGAGGGCCACGCGCACGGTCACGACCTTGGCAATGTTGTTGCGCACCAGCAGCGGAATCTCAATATTATAGTCGGCCGAAGCTACTGGAAAGGTAGCAAAGGCCAGCAATTGGCCGCCTTTCAGTTCCACGCTGGCCGGCACTTGGATGTGGTGCGTCACGCCGTGCAGGGTGAGGTCGCCTTCTACCGGCACATTGTGCGGGCCGGCAGTGGCCAATGTAGCGGCATCAAACCCCACAAAACGCCCCGTGAAGGTGGCCTTGGGAAATTTGTCCGACTCCATGTAATTCTCGTTGAAGTGCTCTTGCATGAGGGTGCGCCGGAACACAAAGCTTTTGATGGGTACGGAGAAGGCCAGCTGGCTCGTCCCAAAATCGAGAATGGCCGCCGTTTGCTGGCTTTTGGCTTCGATGTCCTCAATCGGGGTGGCCGAAAAAAACGACACACGCCCCGTTTTGGTCATGTACTTGCTCTGCGCCTGTGCGCCCGCAAGCGCAGAGAACAACAAGCAGGCTGATAGCAGAAAGAAGGAGCGTTTCATAGCAAAGAGGGGAGGGAGTGGGGTTACTGGGGTTTGCCCTTGGCATACCAGGCTTCGATGCGGGCGATGTCGCAATCCGAAATCTTGCCGCCGTCTTTGGGCATAAAATCGTAGCCGGGGGCGTGCTTGATGGAGCCCAGCAGGGTGCCCTGCGGGTAGCTGCTGATGGCCGCGTAGCTGCTGAAGTCGTTGCCGCCGCCCAGCGTGGCGTACACCGCCGCGCCGTGGCAGCGCCGGCAGTTGGCCTCAAAAATGGGAGAAATGACTCCGGCGTAGGTGATGGTTTCGCTGGGCACGTCGCAGGCCGGGGCGGGATCGCCGTGCGAGTATGTGCAACTGGCCGCCATGCCCAGCAGCGCCGTGGCCACGGCGCTCAGCAAAGCCGGCCGGATAGATACAGAAAAAGAGGCGAGAAAGGGCATGCCAAGAAGGGACAAAAGTGGAAACAACAAAAAGTGATGTGATTTTGGACCGATGCGATACACGTTCTGGACGGCCGCGGGGGCTAGAAGCCGTACTTCAGCCCGAAGAAAATGCCGCCGCTGGTCAGGCGCACCTTGCCTGCTCCCACGCCGCCCAGGGGCAGCTTGGCGTAGGGCTCGGCCTGCACGCGCCAGTGGGGGCCGAGGCTGTGCTCGTAGCCAAGCGACAGATTGAGCACGCTGAACAGGTGCTGGTTCTCGTTCACGTAGCTGCGCTCCCAGAGGTAAGTCGAGTTGTTCTCGGTGTAGTCGTAGCTGTACTGCTCGCGCTGCATGAAGAAGGAGGAGAGGCCCATAGCGCCAAACAGCCGCGCCTGCGGCCGCACCACGGCATCATAGCGCAGGTTCAGCGGCACGTCGAGCACCGTACAGGCACCGTCGACCCAGTAGAAATTGCGGGTGGCCGCTCGGGGGTAGGCGCTCCAGTCGTAGTCTTCGCGGCGGGCGTAATATTCTTTGTTGACGCGCAGCAGGCCGGTGCTCACGAGCAGCCGGTTGGTGAGGCGGTATTCGAGCACCACGCCAACATTGAGTTTGGGGCGCTCCACGTCCACAAATTTAACTGTGCTCAGGTCGGGCGCGGCCACCAGCCCAACGTAGAAATGGGGCTGCCGTAGCGGGATGGGTAAGTTGGCGGGCACCGCGGCGGCGGCCAGCAGCGGGGCTGGCAGGCCAGCCGTAGCAGCTACCTCCAGCCGGGTTGCAATGGGCACCAGCGGCGCAACTGCTGCTGCAGTCTCAGCGGCCGTTTCCGGCGCCGCATCAACTGGCGTTGCCGCGCCGGAAACGGCCGCCCGGCTTAGCGAAGGCAAGGGGCTTTCGCGATGCTGCCGGCCCGAAGCAACGGCCGTCGCGTTGGCTTCGACTGGTACTGCGGCGTGCCCGGCGGCACTGCCCGCCGTCGGCTGCTGGCCAGGGGAGCCGGCAACTGTTGGGGCGATGGTACTGATTTTCCGCGTTGCTGCGGCAGGTACTGACGTTTCGGCTGCGCTGCGCTCGTAGCCGCGGGCTTGCCGGGCTTTGCGGGAGGCAAAACCAGCCAGATAGGCCGGCCGGAGCGCGGCCAGCTTGCGCCGCCGATGGGCAACTGCCGTTGCAGGTGCAGGAACCGATGTTGTCGCAACTGATGCGGTGCTGGCAGTAGCCGAAGGCACTACCGGTTGCAAAGGCTGTGTTTCTGGGGCCGCCGCCGTGGGATTGGCTAGCGCGCTGGTGCTTGCTTCAGTATTACGAGCTTTTCTACCTGCCGCTGTCGCTGCGCTGGCAACATCCGGTTGGTCTGCGGTCTGCTGGTTCGAGCCATGCTCAGGCGTTGTGCTGCCAGCGGCCGCCATTGGTTTCGAAGACTTTTCAGCTACCTGGCTGGGCTGGGTTGGCCACAGCATCCAGCCCAGTCCAATCAGCAACACTACGGCCACTTCGGCCACAAAAAACTTCCACACCCGCCGCCGGACGGCGCGTTCAATCACGGCCTTGTCCAGCTCGGTTTCCAGCCGCAGCCAGGCATCCAGCGGGAAAGGTGTTGGTTCCGGCTCCGGCGGGTTCAGCCGTTGGAACGCGTTATCTATATCGTTATCAGACCACATATCGAATTGCTGGAGAGGGGGTAATCTGGGCCAGCATGGCCCGCAAATGGGCCCGGGCTTTAAATAAATTAGACTTGGAAGTGCCCACGGAGATATGCAGCTGCTCAGCAATTTCCTCGTGCCCGAAGCCATCAATCACATTCAGGTTGAACACCGCCCGGTAGGCGGGCGGCAGGCGCTGCACCAGCGCCAGTAGTTCGTCGTAGCTCAGCGAGTCGAGGGGCGTGGCGCCTTGGTCGGCCTGGTTCAGGGTAGCGTCGTCGAGTTCCTGCTGGTGCTGGTGGCGCTCATTGGCGCGGTAGTGGTCGATGGCCGTGTGAATCATGATGCGCTTGAGCCAGCCCCGGAACGAGCCCAGCACATCGTCCGGGTGGCGGGTGGCATCGAAGCGGTACAGGTCGCGGAAAACTTTCACGAAGCCGTCGTTAGCTGCCTCCAGGGCTTGGTCACGGTCGCGGGCGTAGCGCAGGCAAATGCCCATCGCAAAGCCGTGGAACTGGCCGTAGAGCCGACGCTGGGCCACTCGCTCCTGTCGCACGCAGGCAGCCAGCAGCTCGGACAGCGGCGGTGGGGCAGAATTAGGTGGGGAAATGTGCAGCATCGATGGCAGGTAGCAGGCTTCTTATTAGACCACTCGGAAGGTAAGCAAATTCGGTTGCTTCGATACAAAAAAAGCCCGGCACAGGGCCGGGCTTTCTCAGAATGATGCAGGGCGTTTTGCGTCCTGATAAGGGAATTCGTTACACGTTGGCCGTGCTCAGCTTGGGTGCGTCGCCGGGCAGGCCGGTCACGTCCTCGCCAGCAGCCTTGCGCTCACGCTCCTCTTTCTTGCCGTAAGTGTCAAGAATAATCGGGGTGGCGATGAACAGCGACGAGTACGTGCCGAAAATCACGCCGATAATCATGGCGAAGGAGAACGAACGGAGGGTTTCGCCACCAAACACGTACATCACGAACACTACCAGGAACACCGTGGTGAACGTAATCATGGTGCGCGAGAAGGTCGAGTTCAGGGCCGGGTTCACCACCTGGGCAAAGGTCAGCTTGGGGTTCTCGCGCAGGTACTCACGAATCCGGTCGTAGATAACCACCGTGTCGTTCATCGAGAAGCCGATAACCGTGAGCAGGGCGGCCACGAAAATCTGGTCCATCTCGTAGTTCAGGCCGAAGAGACGGGCAATCGGGAAGGCCGCAATCACGAGCAGGGCATCGTGAAAGAGGGCCACCACGGCAGCCATCGAGTACTGCCACTTCTCGAAGCGGAACAGCACGTACACGAAGATGCCCAGCAGCGTGAGGCCCAGAGAGAGCACCGAGGTGCGCTTGATGTCGTCGGCGATGGTGGCACCCACTTTCGACGTCGACTTGATAACCGGGGCATCAGCGCTGTAGGCCTGCAAGCCCTGGTTGAGGGCGGCTACTACCTTTTGGTCGGCGGCCACGCTCTCATCTTCGGCTAGGTAGCCGGTGGTGATGCGCAGGCGGTCGGGGGCGCCGTACTGCTTCACTTCGAGGCCAGCGCCTTCAAACACGGGGCGGATTTTGTCGGCCACGTCGGAGGCTACCATCGTTTTGTTGAAGTCCACCACGTAAGCACGGCCGCCTTTGAAGTCCACGCCCAGGTTCGGGCCGCCCTGCACAAACATCAGCACGAAGCCGAGGATGATGAAGGCCGCCGAGAAGGTATAGGCAATTTTGCGCTTGCCCACGATGTCGAAGTTCAGGTTCTTGAACAGGTTGCGCGAAATGGCGGTGCTGAAGGTCATCGGGTGGTTTTCGTTGCCCTTCACCATCCACTCAATGATGAGACGCGACACGAACACGGCCGACAGGAACGAAGTCAACACGCCAATACCCAGCGTCACGGCGAAGCTTTGCACCGGACCCGTGCCGAAGAAGCCGAGGATTACGGCAATCAGCATGGTGGTCACGTTCGAGTCAAAAATAGCCGAGAACGCACGCGAGTAGCCTTTGTTGATGGCATCGGTGAGGATGAGGCCGTGGTCCAGTTCTTCCCGAATTCGTTCGAAAATCAGTACGTTGGCGTCCACCGAGGTGCCCATCACCAGAATCAGGCCGGCGATGCCGGGCAGCGTGAGGGCCGTGCCAAACTGCGCCAGCACGCCCAGAATCAGGAAGATGTTGAAGAGGAGGGCGATGTCGGCTACGATACCGGCGCGGCCATAGTAGAAGGCCATGAACAGCATGATAATCACCACACCGGCCAGCGACGAATACAAGCCCTGGTTGATGGCTTCTTTGCCGAGCGACGGACCTACCACGGCCTCTTCCACAATGCGCGTGGGAGCGGGCAGCTTACCGGCTTTCAGCTGGTTGGCCAAATCCTGGGTGTCTTCTACCGCGAAGCTGCCGGTGATGCTGGTGCCCCCGCCCGAAATCTCGCTCTGCACCACGGGGGCCGAGCACACGTAGTTATCCAGCACCATGGCCACCTGCTTGCCAATGTTGGCGGCGGTCATTTTCTGCCACTTGCGGGCACCCGAGGGCGTCATGCTCATCAGCACTTCGGGCTGGCCGTTCTGGCCGAGGTCGGCGCGGGCATCGCTCACTACTTCGCCGCCCAGGGGGGGCACGCCGTCGCGGGTTTTGCGCACCGGAATCAGCTCCAGGTACTCCTGCTTGTCGATGGTGGTGGGCTTCAGGCTCCAGAGCAGGGCCAGGGTGGGGGGCAGGGTAGCTTTGGCTTCGGCCGAGTTCAGGATTTTGTTCATCGCCGAGGTGTCGCGCAGGTTCACGCCCAGACGGCCGGGCATGGTGAAGAGCTTGGCGAGGGCACCGCCCTTGTTGGCTGTGGCCGAGTCAGCGGCCGATTTGCCGGATTTGTCTTTTTTGGCGAGCTGGGCAGCCAGCGAGGTCGAATCGCCAGCGGCGGCGGTAGCGGTAGTGTCGGTGGTAGCAGCGGGGCCGGCTTTCGCAACGGCGTCCTTGGCTTGCAGCTGCTTGTCGAGGGCCACCAGGTAGGGGCCGATTTCGTTCTGGTTCCATACTTCCCAGAACTCCAGCTTGGCCTGGCCCTGCAGCAGTTTGCGCACGCGGTCGGGGTTGTCCACACCGGGCAGTTCGATTTGCAGACGACCGGTGCCTTTCACGCGCTGGATGCTGGGCTGGTTCACGCCGAACTTGTCGACGCGGGTGCGCAGGATGTTGAACGAGCGGTCGATGGCTTCCTCAACTTCCTTGTCAATCGCGCCAATTACCTTCTCATTCGAGGAGTTGATGTCGATGTTGCGGCTCTTGTTCGTCGTGTTAGCGAAGATGCTGGCCAGGGGACGGCCGGCGGCGTTCTGCTGCCAAGCCTGGGCGAAGAGAGCCGTGAATGGCGTGCCCGAGTTGGTCTTCTGCGCTTCTTGGGCATCGGCCAGGCTCTTGTTGAAAGCAGGGTCCTTGCTGTTGCCGCTCATGGCGCGCACAATTTCCACCGGCGAAACTTCCAGCGTCACGTGCATGCCGCCTTTCAGGTCAAGGCCGAGGCCGAGCTCGCTCTGGCGCACTTCTCGGTAAGTGAAGGGGCCGTACACCGGCGCCCGCCACACCGAATCGAGGTAGTGCTGGCGCTGGGCTTCGTCGAGTTTGCCGTTTTTGGTGGCATAAGCCACGGCTTTCTGCTGCACCCCGCGCGAGACGTAGGTGAAGAACAGGAAGTACGCGCACAACGCCGTGACGACGAGGGTGAGCGCGATGATTAATCCTTTGTTACGCATTATTTAGAAGTGTTGAGATTTGAATGTTGAGGGTTGAATTCCCGTGTTTGAAAGCGGAGAATAAGCGAAGCGAAAAAAAGAGGATTGACTGTTGCGTGAGCCATCAGCCATTCGGCGAATAGTCATTCAACATTCAACCCTCAAAACTCAACACTTCATTATGGGGCCTGCGGCGACAGGGCCACGGCCAGCAGCCGCGCCCGGAAAATCTCGCCGGCGCGAATGCCCGCCAGCGGGCGCGGTGCGGCCAGCTGCCAGCGCAGCGTGGGCAGCCAGGTGGCCGCAGTGGCCGGCAGCGGCAGCCAAGCCGTGCCCAGCGGCGCCACAAAATGCTTGAGCGAGGCCGTAGCCTCCAGCAGCACCTTTTGCTTGACGACGGTGGCGCGGGTGGGGGCGGCCCAGGTGGTTTCGGCCTTGCCCACGGGGCGCAGCACGCTCACGGCCCGCTGGTTCAGGCCCAGCACCAGCAGCACCGTGGCGGCAAGCCAGGCGAAGCGGAGCGAAAACCAAAAACGAGCAATCAGTTGGGACATGGCGGCAAACGGGGTCTGCAAAGATACCAATTTGGCGCGAATGGGCGCAACGAGGTTGCTGGCAGCTCCAAAAGCTGCCTCATTATGCTGGAAATGAGGTTGCAAATCCCCTTGCCTCCGTTGCCCAATCGGCATCTACTGGCCGTTGGCTGCCGGCGGGCACACCCACCGCGACAGGCGCTCGCCCCGCCGCACGGTCAGCTCCACGGAATAGGGGTGCTTGCTGATGGAGTCGCCAACGTGCAGGTATTCGCCCAGGCTGCCATCCTGCCGGAGTAGTTCCTGGCCCGGAACCGGTGCGAAGTCGTCGAAATCGTACCGGGTGGTCGTCTTGTCGTTCAGGAAAAAGAAATGGGTACTCTGAACCTGAAAGACACCGCTGACGCGGCCTTTCAGCGCCGTATCAGCGGCCACTTCTGTGAGCGGGAAGCGTTGCCGGATGCCGTACGAAACTCCGATGTAGGCAAACAGCGCCACCACGCCCAGCGCAAGAGTAATTTTGGTAGACATGCCGGCAATATAGCGCCCGCTTACTTTAGCGCCTCAAACGAATACTGCGCATCGGCCCAAAACGCATCCAACGCCATGAGCCGGGGCTTGAAAAACGAAATAAGCGCCGGCCAGTCGTCGCGGCTGAACAGGTTCACGCCGGGCAAGTCTTGGTAGATGCGGCTCAGCGGCTGGCCCTGCGCGTCGGTGGCGTCGGCCTCCCAGGTCCAGGTTTCGCCGAGGGTTTCGTGCAGCAGCGTGCGCAGCTCAAGAAACTGCTCCCAGAACAGCTCGCGGATGCCCGCGTCGGGGTGCGTGAGTTCGATGGCAATACTGGCCTGTCGTTTATCGGCCTGCATCCGAAAATACACGTGCTTGAGGCCCGTCTTGTAATTTATCCAATTAGTAGTGTCGCCCTCGGCCGAAGGAATCGGGGCCATGTATTGCCCAAAAGTTGTCCAGAACGCCTGGCGCAATTGGGTGATTTCTGCTTTGCTATACATTCTTTAGGGCGTGATGGTAGGAGGGTATGGGGGCAGGAGTTTTTGCAATAGTAATAACTCCCGCCCCCATACCCTCCTACCATCACGCCCTAAAAATTCTTGCCCTAACAACTACAGCGGCGTGGCCCACCAGCCGGCTTCGTTGTTCTGAATGGCCACGCCACCGGCGTTGTGGTAATACTCCTGCACGCACTCCCGGAAGCCGGGATTGTAGGTGCTGGCAAAGCACACGGCGTGGTCGGCGGTGGGCAGCGGGCCGGTGTGCACGGCAAACACGCTGCCGCGCTCGGCCTTGGTGATGATGAGGTAAGTGGTGTCGGTGAGCTTGCGGGTCGAGGCTTCGAACGCTTCGTCGTATTCCTTGTCGGGCGTCACGGCCACGCGCAGGGCGGCGTTTCCCGGCGGGTGCTGCAGCACGCCCGATTGGCCGTTTTTATCACAGCTGGTCAACCCCGCCACTGCCAGCACCACTAAGTAAAAAGAACCTTTCATCGTTGTAGGAATAGGGTGTAAAAGAGGGTTATACGGAGTAATTCAACGCTGGGCCAACTCAAGCCGGACGGCCGCAAATGCGATTTATGCGTCCAATATAATCTATTTTAACTGCTACTTTGATGAAGTTGACAAAAAAGATGAAACGGCTATGGCCGGCCGCGGCTATGCAGCGCGACCGGCCATAGCCGTTTTAGTCTTCTCAAAGTACCTTATTATTCCGCGTTCACCTTGGTGCGGAGGAAACCCACCAGCACCTCCAATCCGCGCTCAAAATGGCGGTTATTGGGTATCACAATGTCGGCGTAGTGCTTGTAGGGGGCGATGAACTGCTCGTAGGTGGGGGCTACGTGGTGGGTGTAGCGGTAGAGCACGTCGGCCAGGTCGTAGCCCCGCTCGTCGCGGTCGCGGATGATGCGGCGGTGCAGCTTCACATGCTCCTGAGCATCGATGTAGACCTTTAGGTTGAGCAATTTGGCGATTTCCTCGAAGTGAAACACGAAAATGCCCTCCACCACCACAATGGGCGCGGGCCGAAACACCAGCTCCTGCGGCGTCACGGCGGCATTATTGAAGGTGTATTCCTTGCGGCGTACCTCATTGCCCTGGCTGATGCTGAGCACATCGGCGGCATAAGCGGCGGCGTCGATGCTGGCGGGCAGGTCAAAGTTTTCCACCCCCATGTCGTCGCGCAGCTGTTTTTCGCGTGGGTGGTAGTAGTTGTCCTGCGAGATAAGACAAATCTGTTCCTCCGGGAATGCTTCCAGCAACCGGCGCAGGAAGGTGGTTTTGCCAGAGGCGCTGCCGCCGGTAATGCCAATTAAGTAGGGGGTCTGCATAGCAGGCAAAGGTAGTTTGGGGACAGGGAATATGGGAGAGGGAGGAAGAAGAAGCAGTATGTTGATACACCGCTAGGGTACGATGGGCCTTATCCTATGCCGTATCCCGCTTCCCGTATCCCCTATCCCCTTTTCCTTATTCCTCATTCAAAAAAGCTACCAGCCCGGCCACAGCCCGTGCCCGGTGACTGATGCGGTTTTTTTCGGCCCCGCTCATTTCGGCAAACGTGCGGCCGTCGCCCTCGGTGGGGGCAAATACGGGGTCGTAGCCGAAGCCGGCAGTGCCTCGCCGGTCTTCCGTGATAACGCCGGCTACCTCGCCCGCAAACTCGTGCATGGTGCCGTCGGCTCCGGCTAGCGCCACCACCGTGCGGAAGCGCGCCGAGCGGTCGGGCTGGCCGGCCAGCTCCTGCAGCAGCTTGGCCACGTTGTCTTCGGCCAGGCGCTGCGGGCCGGCATAGCGGGCCGAATACACGCCCGGCGCACCATTCAGGGCGGTCACTTCCAAGCCGGTATCATCGGCGAAGCAGGCCACGCCGTAGTGTTGGCGCACGTATTCGGCTTTCTGGCGGGCGTTGCCTTCCAGCGTGTCCTGGGTTTCGGGCAGCTCTTCGTGGCAGCCGATGTCGGCCAGGCTCAGCAGCTCAAGGCCGGCCGGCAACAGCGGGCGGATTTCATCGAGCTTGTGGGCATTATTAGAGGCGAAGCAGAGGCGCATGGTAGTGGAATGGCGGGTTAGTGGATTGTCAAAAATGGCATAAAAAAACCGCGTTTGCCATAACGCGGCTTTTGCATGAGAACTAATCCACCACTTCACAAATCCATTAATCCGCAATTTACCGGAACATCGACTTGATGGTGCCCCAGGAGCGCTGCACGGCGCTGGGCGTGCCGGCCAGTACGGTGAGGTAGCTCTGGTCGGCCCCGGGGCCGCGCACGGTGAGGCGGTAGGTGTAAGGCCCATTGCCGGCCGAAGGCGGCGCGGGCGTGGTGCCGCCGGTGGTGCGGTACACGTTGGCGTCGAGGTACTGGTAGTGCCGCATGCCGGTGGCAGCGGTGGTATTCACCACGGTGTAGCTGGATTCAGTAGCGCCTTTGCGGGCCAGCTCGAAGCCCGTGACGTCGGTTTCAGAATTCACTTCCCAGTCGACCCGCACGATGGCACCGGAATAGGCCGCCGTGAACACCGTGAGCGTGGCTGCGTACACCATGGCGGCGCTCCACAGCACCAGCAGCAGCGCTACGGGGCCGGAACGGCGCAACAGACGGCGAACGGGTATAGGTTTCAGCACGCGCAACGGGCCGGCTCTGAGTGCGGGCCGAATTCAAATGTACAACCTTTTCAGAAAGTCAACAAGCTCAGTCGCACGGGGTGGCGCGGCCGGCTGCGGCGAAAATATTGGACGCAGAGTTGGGTATTTCCGAGCTAAGCCGTACTTTTGCAGTCCCTTCCGCAAAATCGGCAGGGTTCAACCGGTAAAAACCGACCTCTCGATATGAAAAAGGACACCCACCCCGAGTACCAGGAAGTCGTATTCCAGGACTCCTCTTCGGACTTTAAGTTCATCACCCGCTCGACGATGAAGCCGACCGACACCATCACGATGGAAGACGGCAAAACGTACCCGCTGGTGAAAATTGAAGTAAGCTCTGCTTCGCACCCCTTCTACACGGGCAAAAACATGTTCATCGACACGGCCGGCCGCGTGGAGAAATTCCGCAGCCGCTACGCCAAAAAAGAGCAGAACAGCACCAGCAAGTAATTGCTATTTAGTAGCTGCTAGCTCTTGGCTGTTAGCCGTTAGCTTTTCGAAAACTCCTTTCGGTTTCGCCGGAAGGAGTTTTTTATTGCCCGTGGCGAAAGCCGTAGCCGTAAATTTGTACCTCCTGACAAACGCTAACAGCTAATGGCTATTAGCTAAGCGCTTAAGAAAAATGCACGTTCTCCTGTTCGACGACCCGGCCATCCGGCCGCACCTGCTGCCTTTTACCTTCACGCGGCCCGTGGGGGCGCTGCGCTGCGGCATTCTCACCATTGCCGAGAAGTGGCAGCGGCACCTGGCCGCGCCCACCGTGGGCTACCTCACGCAGCCCTACCTGCAGGCCAAGTTCCCGGTGTGCGCCGATGGCGTGGTGACTGGCCCGGCGTTGGTTATCAACGGCGCCGTGTGCCCCGATGCGGTGCTGGTGAAGCAGGTGCTGGCGCTGCAGCCCGGCCAGGGCCTGTACTGCGACGAGCTGCTGGTGGCGGCCCACCTTGCCGATGCCTCGCTGGTAGCCGAGCTGGTGCAGGATGGGCTGAAAGAGGAAAAGCAGGTGGCCGAGCCCGTGACGGTGATTGACCGGCCGTGGCAGCTGTTTCTGCGCAATGGCGTGGAAATCCGCCGCGATTTCGCGCTGCTCACTAAAGGCCGCACCTCGCAGCCCGTGGGCGACGCGCACACCATTGTGTACGGGGCCGAAAATATCTTCATCGAGGAAGGCGTGAAAATTCGGGCCGCTATTCTGAACGCCGAGGACGGCCCGATTTACCTGGGCAAGAACTCGCAGGTGCACGAGGGCGCCATCATCAAAGGCGCGCTGGCGTTGTGCGAGGGCTCGCACATCAACGCCGGGGCCAACATGCGTGGCGACAACACCGTGGGCCCGTTCTCGAAAGTGGGCGGCGAAGTGGGCAACAGCATCCTGATGGGCTACTCGAACAAGGGCCATGAGGGCTACCTCGGCAACTCGGTGCTGGGCGAGTGGTGCAACCTGGGGGCCGACACCAACACCTCGAACCTCAAAAACAACTACGCGCCCGTAAAGCTCTGGAGCCACGCCACCAAGCGCTTCGTCGACACCGGCCAGACTTTCTGCGGCCTGATGATGGGCGACCACAGCAAGTGCGGCATCAACACCATGTTCAACACCGGCACGGTGGTGGGCGTGGGGGCCAACATCTTCGGGGCCGGCTACCCGCGCAATTTCATCCCGAGCTTTAGCTGGGGCGGCGCAGCAGGCTTCGAAACTTTCCAGTTGCCCAAAGTGAACGAGGTGGCCGAGCGCGTGATGGCCAGGCGTAATCTGCCGTATGATGCGGTGGAACGGGGAATTATGAAGGTGGTGTTTGAGGTGACGGCCGAGGACCGGATTTGGGAGAAGGCAAAGTAAGATGAAGCCTTACCGCGTCGAATACGTGCAGCTGGCTGGCTGGGAAACCGATGAGGTAGGCCTGTGGCTCGCCGAAAACGACGATTGGCTCTTGCTGCGCGCCATTCCAAACGATTACCGAATCGACGGCTATGTTTTATTGGTAAAAGAGCACATTGTATCTCGTAAGCCGCATCGGGACCGCAAGCAAGTCGAGCAGGTGCTAAAGCTGAAAGGCGTTCAGCCAACCTTGCCCTCGAATTTTGCCTTTTTGGAATTGGTTGATATGATGCGTTGGGTAGAGCAGCATTATGGCTTGGTTGAATTCACAGATGAGGAAGAATGCACGTTCTTCGGCTGGGTGAATGAGGCTGACGCGGTGCATTTGTGGATGGATACGTTTTCACCAAACTGCACCGTGCGGGTGCGCGACAATGGCAACCCACCCTTCGTGCTTTCCGAAATCCAGCTGCTTCGCTTCGATACTGATTATTCCAACTCGCTCAAGCTACTCTGGCAGCACAAGTCGTGTCAGAAGCTCCTGAAGCCAAGCGTCAATTAAGCCGTGCTGTTCCAAGACATTCCCAACCAGTCCGCCGTCAAAGCCCTGCTGCGCCAGTCGGTGCAGCGGCAGCACGTGGCGCACGCCCAGCTTTTTCGGGGGCAGGAGGGGGGCGCGGCGCTGGCGCTGGCCCTCGCCTACGCGCAGTTTCTGAACTGCGAAGCCCGTGCCGCCGATGCCGATGACAGCTGCGGCCACTGCCCGGCCTGCACCAAAATAGCCAAGCTCGCCCATCCCGACCTGAACTTCATCATGCCCGTAACCACCACCAAAACGGTGATCAAGGACGCGGTGAGCAGCAAGTTCATGGCAGAATGGCGGGCCTTCGTGCTCGACAATCCCTACCAGGGCCTCAATGACTGGATGCAGCACATTGGGGCCGAGAACAAGCAGGGCAACATCAGCAAGGACGAGGCCGTGCAGATTCTGAAGTTGGTAAGCCTCAAAGCCTTTGAGGCGCGCTTCAAAATCGTCATCGTCTGGCTGCCCGAGCTCATGCACCCCGCCGCCGCCAACGCCGTGCTAAAGCTGCTGGAGGAGCCGCCGCCCGCCACCATCTTTCTGCTCGTGAGCCACGCGCCTGAGCAACTGCTGCCCACCATCATCAGCCGGGTGCAGCCGGTGGTGGTGCGCCCGTTTTCGGAAGACGACCTCACGGCCTACCTGCGCGATGTCTACCACGTGCCCGAGGTGAAAGCCCGCCAAGTGGCCCAGCTAGCCGAAGGCAGCCTGGGGGCGGCCATCGCCAGCCGCGACGCCAATGCCGACCACGACTACTTCGAGTTCTTCGCGAAGTGGATGCGCCAATGCTACAGCCAAAAAGCGGCCGATATCATCAAGCAAAGCGAAGAGTTCCAAAAGCTGGGCCGCGAAAATCAGAAGGAGCTGCTGAGCTACTCGCTGGGCCTGCTGCGCAAGGTGCTGCTGTTCGGCATCGACCCGAAATTTGTGCCGCACCTGGCCAATGGCGAGCAGCAGTTTGTTACCGGTTTCGCGAAATTCGTGACCCCTCGCAACGCCGATTTATTAACCAAAGAGTTGACCGACGCCCACTACCACATCGAGCGCAACGCCAACGCCAAAATGGTGTTTGTGGATAGCTCGCTGCGACTGGGCGGCTTTCTCAAGGCTTGAGTGTTGAATGCTGAGGGGTGAATGAGCTGCAGTGGCTGATTCAACTTCTCGCGTGAATCACTCAACGCTTAACCCTCAACCCCCAACCTTTTCCGCATGACCATCCGCCTTGCTACCCGCGCCAGCCGCCTCGCCCTCTGGCAGACGGAGCACGTTGCCCACCTGCTGCAAAAAGCCGGTTTCGAAACCGAAATCGTGCCCATGCAAACCACCGGCGACGCCGTGCAGGACCGCAGCCTGGCCAAAATTGGCTCCAAAGGCGTGTTCACCCAAGAGCTGGAAGCCAGCCTGTTGCGCGGCGAAACCCACCTCGCCGTGCACTCGGCCAAGGACGTGCAAAGCAGCATCCCGCGCGAGCTGGAGCTGCTGGCCTTCCTGGAGCGCGAGCAAGTGAACGACGTGGTGCTGAGCTACGACGAGCATTTCTCTCTCGATAAGCCGGGCATCGTGCTGGGCACCAGCAGCACGCGCCGCAAGGCCCAACTGCGCCGCTTCTACCCCCACGCCGAAACTGCCGAAGCCCGCGGCAACCTCCAAACCCGCCTGCGCAAGCTCGAAGAAGGCCAGTTTGATGCCTTGGTACTGGCTTTCGCCGGTGTGCACCGCATGGGCTACGAGCACCTGGTGCGCCATACGCTGCCGGCCCACCAGTTTGTGCCCGCTACTGGCCAGGGCAGCATCGCCATCGAGTGCGCCGCCGACCTAGATGAAGCCCTGAAAGCGCGCCTCAAAGCCGCCCTCGACCACTCCGCCACCCATACCTGCCTGCTGGCCGAGCGCGCTTTTCTGCACACCATGGAGGGCGGGTGCAGCATCCCGTCCTTCGCCCTGGCCACCCTCGAAGGCGGCCGGCTGCGCCTGCATGGCGGCCTCATCAGCCTCAACGGCGAAGAGTACGTGGAGGAAATTCAGACCGTCGAAACCACTGCCGAAGCCCAGGCTTTGGGCGTATCGGTAGCCGATGCCGTGCTGGGACGCGGCGGACGCGAAATCCTGGCCAGCATCCGCGAGCACCGCGGTTAAGGGCAAGCAGCCCGGGCGCTTGGTCGGGGCCTGCAAATCCGTGTAGTTTTGGGGCCTTATCCCCGCATTCCTGATTTATCCTTTTATGAAATCCTTTCTTTTTTCTTGGGCTGGCACCGTGTTTCTGGCCCTGCTGTGGCTGACCTCTCCCTCGTTCGCGGCCGATAAGCCAGCCAAGCCCGTCAAGCATAAGGGCAAGGATGAAGTCGTGACCATCACCACGGCGCAGGGCGTTATTCGCCTGGTCTTGTTTGATGACACGCCCTTGCATAAAGCCAATTTTCTGAAAAAAGCCCAGAGCGGATTCTACAACGGTACCAGTTTCCACCGCATCATCGACGGCTTTATGATTCAGGGCGGCGATGCCAATTCCAAGGATGCCGACCCCGGCAACGACGGCCTCGGCCAGCCCAACGAAGGCACCATCCCGGCCGAGCTCGCCCCCGGCCATAAGCACAACTACGGGGCCGTGGCCGCTGCCCGCATGGGCGGCCCGGCCGGCACGCCCAGCAGCATCACCCAGTTTTATCTGGTTGAAAACCACGACGGCGCCCACTTCCTCGATGGCCAGTACACCGTATTTGGCCAGGTAATCCAGGGCCTCGACGTGATTGATAAAATTGCCAAGCTCCCGAAAGACGGCCGCGACCACCCGCTGGGCGACGCCAAAATGACCATGAAAGTGGAGAAGCTGAAACGCAAAAAAATCACGAAGGAATACGGCTACACCTATCCGTAACCGACTGCAAAGGGCACCGCATGAAAATCCTTCTCACGGGTTCCAATGGCCTGCTGGGCCAGAAGCTGGTGGCCCTGCTGCGGCAGCAGCCCGAGGTAGAGCTCGTGGCCACGTCGCGGGGGGGTAATAAGCTGGCCGCCCTTTATCCTGACGTCCGTTTCGTGGTGCTGGATGTGAGCGACGCCGCCCAGGTGCAGCAGGTGCTGGCCCAGGAGCAGCCCACGCACCTCATTCACACCGCCGCCATGACCAACGTGGACGAGTGCGAGCTCAACCGCGAAGCCTGCTGGCAGCACAACGTGACGGCCGTCGAGAACCTGGTGCAGGCCTGCGTCCGGCAGCGCATTCACCTCACACACCTCAGCACCGACTTCATTTTCAGTGGCGAAGCCGGCCCAATGGCTGAAGATGCTACCCCGGGGCCAGTCAATTTCTATGGGGAAAGCAAGCTGGCCGCCGAGCTGGCTGTGCAGTCCAGCACCGGCCCGTGGGCCATTGCCCGCACCGTGCTGGTGTACGGCGTGGCGCACGACTACGGCCGCACCAATCTGGTACTCTGGGTCCGCGACTCACTGCGCGCCGGCAAGCCCATCAAAGTAGTGGCCGACCAGTGGCGCACGCCCACCCTGGCCGAGGACCTAGCCCAAGGCTGCTGGCTATTGGCCCGGCAGTCTGCTCAGGGCATCTACCACATCAGCGGCGAGGAAATGCTCACGCCCTATGCCATGGCCTTGCGCGTAGCCGATTATTTTGGCCTTGATGCCGGCCTGATTGAGCGGGTAGATGCCACCACCTTTACGCAGCCGGCCCGGCGGCCTGCCCGCACCGGCTTCATCATCGGCAAAGCTCAGCGTGACCTTAGCTACCAGCCCCGCTCCTTTGCCGAAGGCATTGCCTTGGTAAGCGCCCAAAACGAAATCAGCGCACGCTAGCGCTTAGCCCGTTAGCGAGTATTAACCTCCTATGAATCGGGCAAAAAAAAACCCGCCGGGGCAGACGGCGGGTTGAAGCTCAGCAGGGGTAGCCGGTGAGCGGTAGATACTGGATTATGGGTAGAATATGATACCAGATAGGGTAGGTAGTTAGGGACTGGAAATTAAAAAGCAGGAAAGGCGGAATAGCGGCGAAAATGCCGGCTTAAGCCTGGGGCCATACTCCAACCAGAAGTCCCCCGACCAAAACTGCGGTGTGGCCCAGTAGCGCAGCTTCGCCCAGGGCCCGGGGCACTACCATTCCGTCGGGAGTGACGAAATCGATGCCTACGGAAATAGGACGAGCGGCTTCTTTCGGGGCTTTCGGCCGGCGAGGAGTGCTTAACGATGGGTAGATGAGCAGATACATACGGATATAGATAAAACGAGGGGTAGAAAAGGTGCGATACTCAGGAGAGTAACGAGGGTTTCTTATTAAAAGCAATACAATGTTACGGCCTCTACTACGCCAGGAAAAGGACAGATTGGTGGTAATTGTGACATAGATAAATTAGGTGTATTTATTGAATTGATTCTATTTTAAATAAATAAAATGTTAAATTATAAGATTTGGAAAAAGGTTTTATTTGTAATATTATTCTGTTTTTCAATCCATTGTATTATAATGCTGAGCTATTGAATCGCTGCTTTGTCATTACAAAAAATAACGGTTTGTGACATTCAATTCACCTGCTTAATCCCTTCGGAAGCATCAAATAAGTGCCACCTATAACCGCCAAGCGACTAAGCCTTGGGTGTTGAGAAGCGGCTCAGAGCATTAAGGCTTAATATGCTCATGGTGAGTAGTAATGATGGGAAGAGTAACACCCACCAAGCACTGGGCTCATCGCGCACAGTGGCGAGCAGCCGGCCCCAACTAGCTACCTCCGGGGGCAAGCCAATGCCCAGAAATGACAGGGTGCTTTCCAGGCCCAGCAGGCCCGCTATGCTCAGCGGTAATGCGGTGCGGAGCGGGTGCAAGGCATGCGGCAGGGCATGCCGGAACCACACTTGCCACTCCGAAAGACCGGCCGCCCGTGCGGCTTCTACAAACGGCAACTGGCGAACGCGCAGCATTTGGGCGCGCACCAGCCGGGCCAACTGGGGCCAGGTGGTCAGGACCAGCACCGCCAGCAGGCCGGAAGCCGACAGGCCAATGCTGGCGACGAGTGCTACTACTACAATCAGCCGCGGAACGGTATCGAGGGCCGTGGCCGTACCCATTACCAACGCATTGATTGGGAAGGACCAGGTGGGCAGTGTGCGGCTTTGGAAATGTGAGATTGTAGCCAGAATGGCGCCAATGAGTATCAGCCCCAGGCCCAGTACGGGAGATGGCAGCTGCAAGCCCCACCACACGCTGCCCGCCCCCATTAACCAATAGGGCAAGGAAACCCGGGCCGTATTTCCCCAAAAGCCGGCGGCGGCCCCGGCCAAGCCCCCAACCAGTGCCGCCAGCAGGGCGGCCGGCAAGGTGAGCAGTACAGCTGTGCGGGCACCGAATACCAGCGTGCTCAGCACATCACGGCCCTGAGGGTCGGTGCCGAGCCAGTGGCGAGCGGCGCTGAATGGTGGCTCGGCCATATAAGCCAAGTCGGGCACACCGGGGGGGTAGGGCAGGGGAAGCAGGGGCGCTGCTGCTGCCAGTAGTACCAGCAAGGCCAGCCAGGCCAGCGCCAGCCGTTGCAGCCAGGTGGGACGGAATGTGGTCAGGACTGCCAACGGATGCGAGGGTCGACCCAAAAGTAACAAAGGTCGGCGAGGAGCAGGGCCAGCAGGCGAACCGCGCCGGTGAGCAGTACGCCGCCAATCAGCACGGGGTAGTCGCGGGCGGCGGAGGCTTCGGCCAACAGGCGGCCCATGCCGGGCAGGGCGAATACCACCTCCACCACCACGGCCCCGGCCACGAGGGCCGGCAGAAATTCAGCAATCTGGGCGAGGGTGGGCAGCAGAGCATTTCGCAGGGCATGGCGCCGGACTACGGCCGCTTCGGAAAGGCCTTTGGCGCGGGCCGTAGTGGCGTAGGCACTGCCCAATTCCTGCTGTATGGCGGCGGTGAGCTGAAGCGTGAGTTCGGGCATGGCCGTGAGCACCAGGGCTGACACGGGAAGAATTAAGTGCAGGAGTATATCCGCCAGATGCTGGCCCGCGTCCAAATCCAGGTCGCTGGACTGGCCGAAGCCGTAGGCGGGCAGCCAGTCCAGCACGTCGGGATTGGCAAACACCAGCAGCAGTATCAGGGCTACCACGAATAGCGGCAGCCCGTGCACGGCCACCAGCACCACGCGCAGAGGACGTTGCCACCACGGCGTTGTGGCCAGGCGCTGGGCCAGGGCCAGCGCGCCCAGCACCGCAAGCACGGCCGCTGTGCCCGTGAGCGGCAACGTGAAAGCCAGGGCGTGACGCAGGCGCCCGGCCACGCCTTGTCCCGTTCTAAATGAGGTACCCAAATTGCCGCGCGCCAGGTCCCGCAGCCATTGGTGGTACTGGTTGCGGCGGCCGTTCCAGCGCCAGGCTGGTGCTCCAGCGGGCGAAACCGGCCCGTAGCTCACGTAGAAAACGGGTAAATCGAGGCCGAAGCGCTGGCGGAGGGCTTGTAGGGCAGCCTGCTGGCTTTGGGGGAGCAAGGCGGGGCTAGTGCCTGTTTGGCTGGCGGCATCGGGCAGGGCCAGACGGAGGGCAGTGTCGAGGTCGTGGCGGCTCAGCAGAAATACGGCCGAGGCCAGAGCCCAGATTGCGAGGAAGGTGCGGACCAGACGCCGGAAAATAAAACGGCCCATGCGCTACGCCACACTGGCATTTAGGGCTCAACCACGATTTCGCGCGAGACGCAGTGGCTGGCTACGCAGGCCTGCGAGCCGTAGCCGCGCATGCTGAAGCGCACCGCGTAGGTGCCGGGCCGGCGGAAAACGTGCTGCGCCGTGCGGCTCTGCACGATGGTGCCATCACGAAAGTCCCAGATGAACTGCACGTTGCGACAGGTAAGGAGCTGGGCCTCGGGCGAATCGAAGGATACGGGCTGGCCCACGCGCACGCGGGTGGCCGAGGCGGTGAAGTCTACGATGTCCTGCTGCACGAGGTTGACGGGGATGTACTTCTGGCCGCGCCGGATTTCGCCGGTTTTGTCCACGATGACGTCGAGCTCGACCACGTAGTTTTTGCGCTCTTTGTAGCAGTGGCTCACCGTGGGGCCGGTGAGGGTGGTGCCGTCGCCCATGTGCCACTGGTAGGTGAAGGGGCCGGCGGGCTCGTCGATGGACGGGCGGCCGTCGAGGTCGACGCACAGCATGCGCGGCAGGGGCGGACCGCAGCCCACGCTGGTGGTATCGCCGGCCTGCTGGGCCTGGGCGGCAAAGCCCGCTAAGACGAGCAGGCCGGCCAGCAGCGCAGTTTTGGCGGAAATAATGGCTGGTGAAAAGCGCATAGCAGAAGGTTCGGCAAGGAAAAAAGGCGCGGCGGCTAGAATTTGTTGAGGCGCTGCATGACCTCGCGCAGGTAGGTCTGGCCCACGGGAATGTGCTTGCCTTCCACGATGACCGAATTGTCTTCGAGGGCCTGAATGCGGTTGAAATTGACGATAAATGAGCGGTGCACGCGCACAAAGCGGCTGCTGGGAAACTTCTCTTCCACGGCCTTCATGGTGCTGTACACGATGAGCTTGCTCTGGCCCGTGACGATGTGTACGTAGTCGCCAAGGGCTTCCACGTAGCGCACTTCGTCGAAGCCAACGCGCACGAGCTTGTTGTCGACTTTTACGAAGGTGAAATCGGCGTCGGCATCGGACGCTTCAATGCCGTCGGGGCCAGCGGTGGTGGCGCGGCGCCCGGCCATTTCCAGGGCTTTTTGGGAGGCTTGCAGAAAACGGGCGTAGCTGACGGGCTTCACCAGGTAGTCGACCACGGCGTGCTCGAAGGCCTGCACCGCGTAGTCTTTGCTGCTGGTGATGAGCACCACCAGCGGCGGGTTCTGGAGCATGCCCAGCAGTTCGATGCCCGAGAGCAGGGGCATTTCCACGTCGAGAAACAGCAGGTCGACGGGCGCGGTGCGCAGCGCTTCGGCGGCTTCGACGGGATTGGTGAAGCTGCCAACAGCCGTCAGAAATGGCGTGTTATTAATGCAGTTGAGCACTATCTGAACCGACAGCGGGTCGTCATCAACCACCAAGCAACGCAGATTTGAAACAGCCATGAGAAAGCAAAACAGTGGGAGTTTGGGTAACGAATGTAGGGCGTACCGCTCAGTTTTCAAGTTCCGGCCCGCTCCTCCAACTGCGGGTACAGCTCAGCCAGCTGCTGGCGGATGGTGTCGAGCAACGGCTCGCAGTAGGGCAGGGCCGGGTGGCGGGCGGCGCGTTCCAGCTCGTCGAGCTGGGTGTGCAGCACGGGCACGCCGAAGTAGGCCACCTGGCCCTTGAGCTTGTGGGCAGTGCTGGCCAGCGCGGCGGGGTCACTGGGGCAGGTAGCGGCCATCAGCGCCTCCAGGGCCGGGGCCTCGGACAGGAAAGTGGTGATGATTTGACGCAGGAAGCCTTCGTTGCCGCCAGCCAGTTCTTCGAGCAGGTGCCAGTCGGGCTTTATTAAGGTAGGAGGGTTTTTTAGGGTAGGAGGGTAGGAGGGGGCGAGGGTATGAGTTGATTGTTTCTCAGTAGATTCATCGTGCTGGATGAGCGTATCAGTTACTTCTTGCCTTCTTACCCCCATACCCTCCTGCCCTAAAGTGAAGTGGGCCAGGCGGGCGTAGAGCACGGCCGGTTCGAAGGGCTTGGCGAGGGTGTCGTTCATGCCGGCGGCCAGGGCCAGGGCGCGGTCTTCGGGCAGCACGGAGGCGGTGAGGCCGATGATGGGCAGCTGGTCGGCATTGGGAAAGTGCCGGCGGATTTCGCGGGTGGCGCCGTAGCCGTCGAGCTCGGGCATCTGCACGTCCATCAGGATGGCGTCGAAAGGCTGGGCCGCGTCCGTGACGGCCTCCACGGCCAGGCGGCCGTTGTCGGCGATGACGACCTGCACGTTCCAGGCTTCAAGGGTTTTGCGGGCCACGAGCTGGTTGAGGGCGTTGTCTTCGGCCACCAGCACACGCAGGGCAGGCTCGAAGGGCGTGAGCAGGCCGGCGTGGGCTTCGGGCTGAGCGGCGCTGGCGTCGGCCACTTCGTAGGGCAGCTCGAAGAAAAACTCGGAGCCCTGGCCTTCCTCGCTGGTCACGCCGAGCTGGCCGCCGTGCAATTGCACCAGGTTGCGGGCAATGCTCAGGCCCAGGCCGGTGCCGCCAAACTCGCGCGTGGTGGAGGTGTTGGCCTGGGAGAAATCTTCGAAAATGGCCCCCAGCTTGTCCTGCGGGATGCCAATGCCGGTGTCGCGCACCGCGAAGCGGATGCGCGGATTGGTGGATTGATGGGTTGGCGAATCCGGCCCGGCCACTGCTTCCACCGTTACCGTGACGCCGCCGGCGCGGGTGAACTTGATGGCGTTGCCCACCAGATTCACCAGTACCTGGTTGAGGCGGACGGGGTCGCCGAGCACGGCGGCGGGCACGTTGTCGGCTACGTTTACCTTCAAAAACAGGCCCTTGCTTTCAGTGGCAAACTTGAACATGGCCCCCAGGCGGCGCACGGCTTCGGGCAGGCGGAAGGGCACTTGTTCCAGCGTCAGCTTGCCGGCCTCCATCTTCGAGCTGTCGAGGATGTCGTTGATAATGACCAGCAGGTTTTGCGACGACGACTCGATGGCCGTGAGGTATTCGGCCTGCTCGGGGTTGGGGTGGGTGGCTTGCAGTAGGTTGGTGAGGCCGATGACGGCATTCATCGGCGTGCGGATTTCGTGGCTCATGTTGGCCAGAAACTGCGCCTTGGCCCGGCGCGAGGCCTCGGCCGCGTCGCGGGCCACCACCAAATCGGCGTTAATGTCTTCGATATGGGCTTTTTGCTGGCGTAGCTCGGCGGTGCGCTCGCGCACAGTGCGCTCCAGCACCAGCTGCGTGCGGCGCAGCGTGCGCTCGCGGAAGCGCACCACCCCGTAGGCCAGTCCGGCCAGCACCAGCAGTGCCAGCGTGCGGAACCACCAGGTACGCCACACCGGCGTGGCCACGCCGAATGAAGCGGCTACCACCGGGCTCCACGGACCAGAATTGCCGCGCCGCACCCGCGCC
This sequence comes from Hymenobacter negativus, assembly GCF_016056375.1. Lineage (GTDB taxonomy): Bacteria > Bacteroidota > Bacteroidia > Cytophagales > Hymenobacteraceae > Hymenobacter > Hymenobacter negativus_A. The sequence goes on along the minus strand of NZ_JAEDAE010000008.1, from coordinate 145,860 downwards.
TCAAATACGTACTGGCCGGCATCGAGGCCCGGGAACTGGGCTTCGGGGGCGGCGCTGGGGCGGCTCCATTCGTCGGAGAGGCCGCGCAGGCGGTGCTGGTAGGTGAGGGCGGCACCGGGATTGAGGCTGATACCCTGAAAGGTAAAATTGACGCGGTGGCGGGTGGCCGAGAGCCAGCCCAGGGCATCGAGGACGCGGGCTTCGCCGTCGACTTCGACTGCGGTAATGGCCAGGCCGGGCTGGCGGGCGGCCGCGAGGCGGCGGGCGGCGGCCACGTCCACGCGCAGCAGGCCGGCGCGGGTGCTCAGCCACGCTATCGCGCCGGAGCTGGGGCCGGCGGCCAGAGCAGCCGGGCCGAGGCAGTCGCGCACCAGCGGGTCGTCGGTGGCGGCGAGGGAGGTGAAAGCACGGGTGCGGCAATCGAGCAGCGTGAGGCTCTGCCGGTGCACCAGCAGCAGCTGCGGGCCGACGTGGCCAGGCGCGGCGGGCAGCGGCAGCATCCCGTATGCGTAGTCTGATGGCAGCTGGCTGGCGGCAGTGAGCTGCTGCCACTGCCCGGAACGCTGGCGGCAGTAGATGCTCTGGCCCTCGGTGCCCACCCAAATGCGACCGTCGGCATCCTCGGCCAGGCTGCTGGCATCGAGCCCCACAGAACCGAGACGGTAATGCACAAAATCGTCCATCACGGGGTCGTAAGCGGCAATGCCGGTACCGTGCGTTGCTACCCAGATGCGTCCGGTGTGGTCGGCCAGCAGGGCGTAGGTAGTGTTGTGCAGCAAGCCGTTGGCAGTGGTGAAATGGCGGATGCGCTGCGAAGAATCGGCGGGCAGCAGGTAGAGGCCATCGGCGGCGGTGCCCACCCACAGGCCGGAGCCGGGCGCGTAGGCCAGGGCCGTGACGTTAATGTCAGAGTTGTTTGATAATCCTGCTACTGCCTGCAGGGTACGACCAGGCGTGGCAGCCATGTAGAGGCCCGTAGAGGTACCCATCCAGAACCCGCCGCCTAGCCGCGCTGGGCGTGGCAGCAGCGCTTTCACCGAGCCGCCGCTCAGAGCCGGGGCCACGAAATCACCCTGATGAGCCGGAGCGAGGCGATTGGCGTGAAGCTGAAAAAACCGATTGCCGCCAAAAGCGGCCCAGGCTTCTGCCAACCCTTTTTGATGCATTGTAGCAAGGGCCGGCAGCTGGCCCGTCGAGGTAGCTGGGTACGGTTCCAGCCGCAGGTGCCGGTCCGAATGCCGCAGCAGGCCTTGGCCGGCGGTGCCCAGCCAGGCGTTGCCTTCGCGGTCTTCGAGCAGGCAGGTGGCCTCGGTGCCTTCGGGTAGGCGCAGGTGGTAGCGGCGCAGGTAGCGGCCAATGGCGGCAGAATCAATGGGGGGCGGTCCATCGGCGGGCAGTCTAAGGCCGGCGGGCACGGCGCTGCGCTTAGCGGGGCTGAATGCGCCGCTGGCCATTTTTTTTACTGAAATGCCGCCCTGGTAATGGCCCACCCACAGCCGGCCGGTGGCGGGCTCCTCGCGCAGCGACACCACAAAGTCCTCGGCCAGCCCGTCTTTTTTTGTGAAGGTGGTAAACTGCGTGCCGTCGTAGCGCACGAGACCCTCGCCGGTACCCAGCCAGAGGTAGCCCTGTCGGTCCTGCAGCAGGGCATATACAAAGGCGGGCCGAAACCCTTCAGCAGGACCAAACTGGCGCAGGTATGCCTGCTGGGCGCTGGCCGGCCGCGTCCATAGCAATAGGAAGCTGAGCAACGCCAATAGCACGAAGCCCAGCCGGCGAATGTAGAGAAAGCGGAGAAGTAGTTTCAAGCAGAAAACGCCACTTGCCGAATGGGCAGTTGTTTGACACTGCAAGGTAGAACGGGCCGATGAGCGGCGGGCGTACTTTCCGGTTATCACAGAGTTAGGCTCGGTGAAATCGGGGTTTTGCTCGATTGTAGCGTGGGCTCTGCGAGTCCGCGCATTCGAGTGGACCAGAGGACTAAATGTGCGCGCTACCTACTTTGCTGTCACCTTGAATTCGGTGCGGCGGTTGAGCTGGCGGTTGCCTTTGCTGGTGTTGGGCACTTCGGGGCGGGTTTCGCCATAGCCCATGGCCGTGAGGCGGGCCGCCGCGATGCCATGCTGCGTGAGGTAGGTCACCACGGCCTGGGCGCGGCGCTGGCTGAGGTCCTGGTTCATGGCAGCCTCGCCCACGTCGTCGGTGTGGCCGGCCATTTCCAGCTTCAGGGCGGGCGTTTCGGTGAGGAGCTTTTGCAGGCGCTCCAGCTCAGCGGTGCTTTCGGGGCGCAGCGTGGCCTTGCCGGTATCGAAGAAAATGTTGCGCAGCACGATGGTAGTGCCCACTTCCAGCTTCTTCATCGGGATGTCCTTCACCACTTCGGCAAAAGCTGCGCCGGCGGGCAGGTCGAAGTTTTCGGAGTGAAACAGGTAGCCGTCCTGTCGCACCACAATGCCGTAGTTGGTGCCCGAAGGCAGGCTCACGAGGTAGCGGCCCGAGGTGGCGTTGCTGCGGAAGTTGGCAATGGTCTGGCCGCTGGTATTATCAATCAGGTCAATGGCCGCGTCGAGCGGTTGCTTGGTGGCGTCGTCGGTCACGGTTCCTTTCAGAATCGTGACCTGGGCCGTGGCCACCGCCACCGCCGGGGCCAGCACCGTCTGCTTGATGGGCGCGAGGCGCGAGGCCAATAATTGGTCTTCCTCGCTCAGCAAAGGCTGTTTTTCGGGCCCGAGAAAAGTGATGCGGTAGATGTCCTTCGCCCCCAGCCCGCCGGGCCGGTCGCTGCTGTAGTACCCGTGCCGCCCCGAGGCCGAGGTCACGAAAAACACGTCGTCATCGGGCGTATTGATGGGCCAGCCCAGGTTCTCTGGCGTGCTCCACTTGCCATTTTCAAACACCGATTTGAAGATGTCGTAGCCGCCCATCGAGTTGTGCCCTTCCGACGAAAAGTACAGCGTTTTGCCATCGGGGGCCATAAAGGCGCCCTCCTCGCCATAAGCGGTATTGATGGCCGGCCCCAGGCTCACGGGCGTGTTTTTGCCGTCGAGGTCGACTTTATAGATGTCGGAACTGCCCGCGCCGCCCTCCCGGTCGCTCACGAAGTAGAGGTAGCGGCCATCGGGTGAATAGCTGGCCGAGGTTTCGTGGGCGTTGGTGTTGATGCGGCTGTTGAGGCGGCGGGGCTTGTCCCAGGCCGTGCCGCTGAGGGTGGTTTCGAGCAGGTCGCCGCCGTTGGTGCCCACGTACACCAGCATGCGCTGGCCGTCGGGGGCCAGGCCCACGGTGGCGTTGTGGTCGTCGGTGTTCACGGGCGCGCCCAGGTTGGCGGCGCGGCTCCAGGCCTTGCCCTTCCAGGTCGACTGGTAAATATCTTCAAAATAGCCGTTGCCCTCCGGGTCCTTCTTGCCGCCAGTCGAACCCTCGCGGCGCGACGTAATCAGAATAGTCGACTCATCGGCCGACACTACCGGGCCGTAGTCCGACGCCTGCGAATTCAGCTCCGGCCCCGCGTTATCAATAAACACCCGCGTCGGTTTGGCCATCAGCTGCTGCCCGTTGCGGCATTCCTGAATGCGGCGTTGCAAGTCGTTGGGCGTGATGGTGCCGGCGCTGCCGTTGCGCGTGTTGCTGCCCACGGGCGTGGCCAGCTGGTATTCGGCCATGGCCTCGCGCCACTTCGCGCTTAGGTGCAGGGCGCGGGCCAGCAGGTAGTGGGTGCGGGCATCGGCGGTGGCGTCCAGCTTGGCCGCCTTTTGCAGGTAGGGCAGGGCAGCGGTTTTGGTGGCCGAATTCAGGTAGCAGTCGCCGATTTTAACGTTCAGGGCCGCGTTGTTGGGGTTAAATTCCTGGGCCGCTAGAAAGTGCGGCAGGGCCTGGGCGTAGCGCGGTGGGTCGGCGCGGTAGTCGTCGTCGCCGGCTTTCAGCTCGCGGTTGGCTTCGCGCAAGCCTTCCTTGTTATCGCCAAAGTTGTCCTTGGTGAAGGCCACGCTTTGTGCCGCAACTGGCCGGGCTGCGTTGGCGAGAATCAGGAGGAATAGCAGGCGGAAATACATGGTGGCTAGGAATAAAAGGTCGTCATGCCGAGCGCAGCGAAGCATCTTTACCGCTTCGTTGGAGCGATGGAATTACTTGCTGCGGGCAAGATGCTTCGCTGCATTCTGCATGACGGGCTTAATTATAATCTGAACTGACAGCACTACTCCGCCGCCTCGCCTGCGCAGCCGGCGGCAGCGGCGTAGTTATTCCCCACGGCAATGCCCAGCTCGGCGGCTTTGCGCCAGTCCTGACAGGCTTCATCGGCCTGGCGGAGCATTTCGCGGGCGTGGCCGCGGTTGAGGTAAGCCTCGGCGTAGTCGGGCTTCAGCTTGAGGGCGGCGCTGGCATCGGCGGCGGCATCGGCGTATTTCTCCAGCTTGAGCTGGGCGGCGGCGCGGTTGTTCCAGGCGTAGGCGTACTTTGGGTCGAGCTGCAGGGCCTGGCTGAAATCGGCAATGGCGCCGGCGTAGTCCTTATTTTCAAAGCGGGCGCTGCCGCGGTTGTTGTAGGCCAGGGCGTTATCCGTTTTCTTCGCCAAATAAGCGTCGTAATCTTTCAGGGCCTGGGGCAACTGGCCGGTGTGGCGCTCGGCGGTGGCGCGGTTCAGCAGGGCCGAAAGCAGCTCGGGCTGCAAGCTCAGCGCCTCGGTATAGTCCAGGGCGGCGGCGGCGTAATTGCCGAGCTTCTGCTGGGTGCTGGCGCGGTCGTGGTAGGCGTAGGCCAGCTTGGGGTCGGCCTTGATGGCCCCGTCGAAATCGTCGCGGGCGGCTTGGTAGTCGCCTTTTTCAAAGCGCAGCACGGCGCGGTTGTACCAAGCCGGCGCGTAGTCGACCTTGGCTTTCACGGCTTCGGAATAGTCGGTTTCGGCTTCGCTGAGCTGGTTTTGGGCCTCGTGGGTGCGGCCCCGACCGAAATAGCCGGCGTAGTTGCCGGGCTCCAGCTTGAGGGCCTGGTCGTAGTCGGCCAGCGCCTGCGGGTACTCCTTTAGCTCGTAGTGGGTGGCGGCGCGGTTGGTGTAGGCGGCCGCAAAATCGGGCTTGGCGGCAATGGCCTGGTCGAAGCTGGCCAGGGCCGCCGGGTAGCTCTGCTTGCTGAAGCTAACCAGGCCGCTGTTATACGCCTTCTCCGCCAGCTGCGGGCCGGGCAGCGTGCTGGCCCGCACGGTATCGACCTGGGCCCATCCGGCCAGCGGCGCACCCAGCAACACGAAGAAAAACAGAGTCTTTTGTATCATAGCCAGATGCTAGGGCAAATAGAAAGCGTGGGTAGCGAAGATATTGGATTTTCTGATTTCAGACTGCTGATAATGCACCAGGCAAGACACCTCACCTCCGACCCCTCTCTCTTGGAGGGGAGAGCCTGATGTGGACGCCGGTTGCTGATTCGATTGCTTGAGCAGTAGACCTGAGCGGCGGCCGGGTAATAGGCTATGGTTAGGCGTGAATGCCATTTATGCGGGCCTCAAACAAGCCTACAGTGGCTTAAAATCGAGTTTTTCAAGCCATTTTATTATTATGTTAACTAGAAAGCGGGTATGAAATTCCGTTTTCCAATTGGCCGAGCTTGGGGCTAATCCGGCAAATGTAGGGCGGTGGCTGGCCTGAATGCAACGGCCCGCTGTAGCGTTGGCCGGAGCGAAGCCGTAAGCGCAATAGCTGCTGATGCGTGGCATTTGCCCGAAATTTGCTGATATATCGCGCCAATCGTCCCGGCCGATTGTTTAACCGAATCAACATCCTGCACCGAAAATCTGCCACCAAAATGACCCCAGCCACCGCCCCGCTTTCCGCCGCCGAAACCCACCGTTACAGCCGCCACTTGCTGCTGCCCGAAATTGGCGCGGCCGGCCAGCAGAAGCTGAAAGCAGGGCGGGTGCTGGTAGTAGGTTGCGGCGGTTTGGGCTGCCCGGTGCTGCAATACCTGGCCGCCGCCGGCGTGGGCACGCTCGGCCTGCTCGACTTTGACACAGTGGACGACAGCAACCTGCAGCGCCAGGTGCTCTATACCACCGCCGACGTAGGCCGTCCCAAAGCCGTGGTGGCCGCCGAAAAACTGCACGCCCAGAATCCCTTCATCGAATTGCAGCCGCACCAGGTGGTGCTATCGGCGGCCAATGCGCTGGCCCTGTTTGCGGAATACGATGTGGTGGTGGACTGCTCCGATAATTTCGCCACCCGCTACCTCGTCAACGATGCCTGCGTGGTGCTGGGCAAGCCGCTGGTGTTCGGGGCCATCTTCAAGTTTGAGGGGCAGGTTTCGGTGTTTAACTACCAGAACGGCCCCACCTACCGCTGCCTGCACCCAGTGCCGCCCGCCCCCGGCGACGCCCCCAACTGTGCCGAAATCGGCGTGCTGGGCGTGCTACCTGGCCTCATTGGCACCATGCAGGCCAACGAGACGCTAAAAATTATCCTCGAAATAGGGGAGGTGCTGAGCGGCCGCCTGCTGCTGTTCGATGCCCTCGGCATGCGCTTCCAGGCCATCCGTTTCCGGGCCGTGGCGGCCAACCAGCAGCGCACCGCGCTGGCCCCCGACTACGCGGCGTTTTGCGGCGAAGCGCCGCTCGAAGCGGCCCCGGCCCGCGCCCCCGAAGTCTCGGCCGACGAGCTAAAGACCTGGCAAGCCAGCGGCCGGCCGCTCCAGCTGCTGGATGTGCGCGAGCCGCACGAGCACGCCCGCCGCAGCATTGGCGGGCAGTTGATTCCGCTGGGCCAGTTGGCCGCGCACCTAGCCGATTTGAAACCCGAAGTGCTGGTAGTGGTGCATTGTGCCAGCGGCATGCGCAGCCAAAAAGCCGCGCAACTGCTGCTGGCCAGTGGCTTTGCCGAAGTGTACTCGCTTCGGAATGGCCTGGCCGATTACTAAGCCGTCGCCGGGCTGGGCCAGGCCGCCAGGCGGGCGCGGATGTGGTCGAGCCGGGCTTGCTTGGGGGCAGCACGCAGGGTCAGGGCCGTGGCCGTCCAGTACCGATGGCCCGTGAGGAAACGCTCCTGTAGCTGGAACCAGGCATGCTCGCTGGCGATGAGTTGGCGGGCCGTCAGCTCGCGGAAAAGGCTGGTGGAGATGGGCACAAAATCGGGGCGGCCTAGGTAGTCGAGGTCGGCATCGCAGAGGATTTGGGCCAGGTGGCAATGAGGCTCCTGCGGGTACTGGGTGGCGGTAATGAGGGCGCAAATCTTCTCAATCTGGCCCGGCGAATAGCCGAATTCCGGCAGCGTGGCGCGTGCTATGTCGCAGCTTCGGGCCTCGTGGCCGTCATAGGTGTGCAGGAAGCCCGCATCGTGGTACAGAGCCGCCGTGCGGAGAAGCGTCAGGCTTTCCCCGTCGGTCACGCCTTCGGCAGCGGCCAGCGTTTGGGCCGCCTGCGCCACGTCGAGGGTATGGGCCAGGCTGTGGTAATAAAGGGTGGGGGCCAGGCCCTGGCGCAGCTTGCGCACGATAAACGCTTCGGCAGATGGGGCTCGCATACGGAGGGAACGGACGCGGTGAGACGATGAAACCCGGCGGGCGCGCCGGCCAAAAAACGAAAAAAGCAACACGCGGAAAGCCGCCCGCAACTACTGCGCCACTCCTAAAGCATTGAGGCGCTGTAATAAATTTAGATATGATTTATTGCGCGGCAAGATAATTCGCTACCTTGATTAAATATCGTATTCGCCTAACTGGCGATGAAGCTGTGTACTGTCTCGCCATAATGGATTTGTGAGAAGGTAATTTATTGAAAATTAGCCAGGTATTCTTTGGGGTTGATGCTAATAATAAGGGAAGTGGAGTAATTAATTCATCTTTACAGGAACAAAGGAAACCGGCGCATAGCCGGTGCCTGGCGCTAACGGCCGGCCCGGCGGTCGGGCCATAATTTTACCCATTTTTTACTCGCTTCTACCCGCGATGATGCCCCGCCAACCCTACCGCCTTTCGTTCCGGCCGCCGTTGGCGCGCCCCGGAATGCGATACGTGCAGGTCATCAGCTTTTCTGTCGCCGCCAAAACCCAGCTTTGCCCATGAGATGGATTTTTACGGCGTTGATTTTCTGGGTGATGTGCGGGTCGGTGGCTGCTCGGCAATCCTATTGGGAGGTCGATTATGATTCGCTGACCCGCGCCCTGCCGCAACAAACCTCCGATACTGCCCGCCTGCGGGTGGTGCAGCACCTGCTCGACCTGCACCCCACCAACGTGCAGGCCCTGCCCTTGCTCGACCAACTGCTGCGCCTGAACCAGCAGCTACAACTGCTGGATGCGACCCCCTACCGCCACCTGCGCAACGGGCTGGTGCTCTGGCAGCAGGGCGGCGCCGACGCGGCTGCCTTGGATACCATGAAAGTAGTCGTGACGGAGTTCGACCGCCTGGGCCGTCCCATTCCGTGGCTGCTGATTGACCTGGTGACGCTCTACAACCGCCTGAACCGCCCGGACGCCCGCAAGCGCTACTACGAGGAAAAATTGGCGTACTACCGCCTGCGCGGGGCCACCGAAAACGTGGCCGCCTGCTATGTATCGCAGGGCGGCTACTACCGGCGCATGGGCGACTACAACCGCACCCTAAACAGCGCGCTGCGCGCCGCCGACCTGGTGCGCGCCTACGACCGGCCGCTCTACGTGCGCGAGCTGCTGGTGGCCGGGGCCGTGTACGCCGACTGGGGCAACCGCGCCAAGGCCGTACAGTACCTGGGCCAGGCCCTGCGCCTGCCCGCGTTTCGGCGCATCCAGGGCATGGAGCGCGTGTTTACCTTCCTAGCCTTGTCGCGCCTATATGCCGAGGGCGACCACCCCACCACCGCCCTGCGCATGGTGGACTCGGTGCTGGCCACCCGCGGCGGCGATGCCGCCGAGCGCAAGCTCAGCCGGGCCTATGCGCTGGTGCAAAAGGGCCGGGTGCTGCTGCAGATGCAGCGCGTAGGGCCGGCCGGCGAGCTCCTGAAGCGCGCCCAGCAGCTCGATGACTCGCTGCACATCCCCATGTCGGGCAAGCCCGGCGAGTTTGAGCTGGATGCCGCCTGGGCGAGGTACTACACGGCCCGGCACGACGATGCCCGCGCCGAAAGCCATTGGCTGCAAGCCTACCACAAGGCCACGGCCGCCCGCATCGAGCGCCTGCGGCCCGAATATTTGAAGCAGCTTATCGCCTTTTATGATGACCGCAACCGGCCAGCTGAGGCCCAACGCTATTCCCGCGCCTACATAGCCCTGACCGACACGCTGAATGCCGCCCAAAACACTTTTCACGTGGCGCAGTACGAAAGCGAGCGGACGGAGCAGGCCCAGAACGCGCAGATTGCCAGCCTACAACAGGCGCAGGCCGTGCAGGCCGTGCGCCTACGCCTGGGCCAGTGGCTGCTGCTGGGGGCCTTGGTAACCGTGCTGCTGGTATCGGGCCTGGGTCTGTTTATCTACCGCCAGCTACAGGTGAACCGGCGCACCCTGGCCCAGCTGCGGCAAACGCAAAGCCAGCTGGTGCAGGCCGAAAAAATGGCCTTTCTGGGCGAGCTCACGGCCGGCATTGCCCACGAGCTGCAAAACCCGCTCACCTTCATGAAAAATTTCGCCGAAGTCAGCACCGACCTCGTGGAGGGCATGAACGGCGAAAGCAACGGCCAGGCCCCGGCGCTGGAAACCGAGATTCTGGCCGGCCTGAAACAGAATCTGCAGCAAATCAGCCAGCACGGGCAGCGCGCTTCGTCCATTATCAAGGACATGCTGGAGCACTCGCGCTCCGGCACCGGCCAATGCGTGCCCAGCGACCTCAATGCCCTGGCCGCCGATTCGCTGTCGCTGGCCTACCAGGGCCTGCGCGCCACCGACAAAGACTTTTACGCCACTCTGAGCAAGGAGCTTGACCCTCGCCTGGGCCTGGTGGCCCTGGTGACGCAGGACATGGGCCGCGTGCTGCTGAACCTGTGCACCAACGCCCTGCACGCCGTGCGCCAGCGCCAGCGCGACCTGGCCCGGCAGGCAACCGGCGGGCCCGTCAGCTACCAGCCCACCGTGACGGTGCGCACCCGCCGGCCCACCGGTAGCCCAGTGGTAGAAATTCTCATTTCGGACAATGGCACGGGTATGCCGCCGCAGGTGCGCGAAAAAATCTTCCAGCCCTTCTTCACCACCAAGCCGCCCGGCGAGGGCACCGGCCTGGGCTTGTCGTTGAGTTACGACATTGTGACCAAGGGTCACGGCGGTACCCTCACCGTGGAAACCCGCGAGGGCGAGGGCACCGAGTTTCTGATTACACTACCCGCCTGAGCCGTGGATAAGTCAGCCAATCGGACGCGGGGTGCCGCCAGCTGGACCAGCCGCCTGCGCCGCACGGTGCGGGCGTGGGGCCTGTGCGGAGTCATGGCCGGCGGCTTGCTGCTGAGCGCGTCTGTGCCCGCGCACGCTCAGTCGCAACTCCAAACCCACGCTATCGATAGCCTTCGGGCCGAAGTGCGCGCCAATCCCCAGCCCGACGCCGCGCGCGTCAGAAGCCTCAATGGCCTGGCCCTGGAGCTGCGCAACAAAGCTCCGGATGAGTCGGCAGCCTTATTTGAGGAAGCGCGCCAGCTGGCGCAACTGCTGGGCTACACCGCCGGCGCGGCCGAGGCCGAGCTGGGCCTGGGGTTTTATCATCGCCACCGCAGCGAATACACCCTGGCTGAAAGCCTTTCGGAGCAGGCCCGGCACGACTTTGAGCTGAGCGGCGACCGGCTGGGGCAAACCCGCAGCCTCTACAACCAGTCGAGCGTGTACTCGGAGCAAGGGCTGTATGCCAAGTCGTTGCAAGCCAACCTGCGGGGGCTGGCCCTGGCCAAAGCGGCCCACAGCCAGAAGTGGCTGGCCTTTCTCAATACCCAACTGGGCATTACCAGCACTTACCTGCACGAGTATGAAGATGCCCGGCGCTACCTTATGCAGGGCCTGCGCTGGGCCCGGCGCTCGGGCGACCAGAACGGCATCGGGCATGCCTACACCGGGCTGGGCAACCTGTACCGTGCGCAGGGCCAGTGGGCGGCGGCCCAGCGCAGCTACGAGCAGGATGCCAGCATCTTCCGGCGGACCAATGACGAAACCGGGTTGATTTTTGAGGAAATTAACATCGGCGATATGGAGGAGCGCCAGGGCCATTACCCCGAAGCGTTTGCCAACGCCCGCCGCAGCCTGCAGCGTGCCCAGCGCCTGCAAACCGTGGGCGAAGTGCCTCGGGCACAGATCGTACTGGCCCGCGCGTTCCTGCATACCGGCCGCCCCGATAGCGCCATTATCTATGCCCTGCGGAGTTTGCAGGCAACGCGCCGCAGCGGGGCCCGGCAGTACAGCCGCGATGCCAGCCAGATACTAGCCCAGGCCTCGGCCCGGCGCGGTGATTTCGCGGCCGCCTACCGCTACGAGGAGTTGTTTGGTGCGTACCGTGACAGCCTTAGCAGTAGTGACTTGCAGCGGCAGGCTGCCGTGCTGGAATACCGCGCCGAGCTGGCCAAAAAACAGGCCCAGATTGGTATACTCACCAGCAATAGCCGGCTTATCCAGACCCGCAACCGTCAGCAGGGCTGGCTGCTGCTGGGGGCTCTGCTGGGCCTGGGGGCCGTGGGCACCCTGAGCGCCGTGCTCTGGCGCAACAACCGGGAAAAGCAGCGGGCCTATGCGCTGCTTAAGCAGCAGCAGGACGAGCTGCGCGCCGCCCAAAGCCAACTGGTGGCCGCCGAGAAATGGGCTTTCGTGGGCGAATTGTCGGCCGGCATTGCCCACGAGCTCCAGAACCCGCTGGCGTTCATGAAAAACTTCGCCGACGTGAGCGTGGGCCTGCTCGACCACAGCCCCAACGCGCAGCCCGCCGGCCTGGAACAGGAAATAATGGCTGGCCTGAAACAAAACCTGCTCAAAATCAGCCAGCAGGGCCAGCGCGCTTCTGCCATCATCACCGACATGCTGGCCCATGCCCGCACCGGCACCGCCCCGCGTGTGCCCACCGAGCTCAACGCCCTGGTAGCCGAGGCCCTGGCGCTGGCCTACCAGGGGCTGCGCGTGCAGGATGCCACCTTCCACGCCACGCTGGTGCAGGACTTTGCGCCCAATCTGGCCCCGGTGCCCGTGGTGCCGTCCGACCTGACCCGTGTGCTGGTGAACCTGTGCACCAATGCTTTGCATGCTGTTCGCCAGCGCCAGCAGGAAGGAGGCGCCGCGGCAGCCTATCAGCCCACCGTGACGGTGTGCACGCGCCAGACCGCCGCCGGCGCCATCGAAATTACCGTGCACGACAACGGCACGGGCATGCCGGCGCATATTCGCGAAAAAATCTTCCAGCCCTTTTTCACTACCAAGCCGGTGGGCGAGGGCACGGGGCTGGGCCTGTCGCTGAGCCATGAAATAGTGACCAAGGGCCACGGCGGCACGCTGACCGTGGAAAGCCAGGAAGGCGAAGGCACGGAATTCATCATCAGCCTGCCGCCGGGCGGCAAAGCCTAACGGCCGGGGCAGTACATTTCTATCCGCTTGGGCGGAGCCAAAACCCGATACGAAGAAAATTCGGCCGCACTGCCCAACTTTGTAGCGGCCCGCGTGCCCCATCTGCTCTACTTTCTTGCTTCTGCGCTCCTTTTTCTATGGCTCACTCGGCTGGTTACGGCGACCTCTTCTTCCTGGCCCCGATGGCGTATGGCATGGCACGCGGCCTGAGCCGGTTTCTGGACCTGCCGCAGCGGCTGCCCCGCTGGAACAAAGCATTAAACTACATCTGGGCGCCGGCGGCGTTGTTGTTTGTCATCTCCCTGGCCTTCAATTTCAAGTCGCCGATTTTGGGCGATGTGTACTGGTTGCTGGTGCTGTTTGGGCTGCTGGGCGTGCTGCTGGCCCTGCGGCACTACCGCCCGGCGCGCACGCTGCTGTTTGCCATGGCCCCGTTTGTGGTCTACAAGGTGCTCGAAATCATTATCGAAGACTCCAATGGCAAGATTCCCAAGAGCTTCGATGCCTTCCTCGATACCACGCAGGGCTTCGTCATTATCTGGCTGATTACGTTTATTTTCATTGCCCGCAGCCAGAAAAAGCAGCTCGAAAAAGAGCAGGCGCTGCGCGAAGAAGAAGAAAAAGCCAAGCGCCTCATTGAAGCCCAAAACGCGGAGCTGGAGCGCCTGGTGGCCGAGCGCACCGTCGCCCTCACGCACCAGGCCCAGGAGCTAAGCAGTGCCCTGGTAGAATTGCGCACTACCCAGGCCCAGCTCGTGCAGTCCGAAAAAATGGCCAGCCTGGGCGAGCTCACCGCTGGCATTGCCCACGAGATTCAAAATCCGCTCAACTTCGTCAACAACTTCGCCGACGTGAGCGCCGAGCTCATCACGGAGCTCGAAGAAGAGCAAGCCAAGCCTACCCGCGACCTGGAGCTGGAAGCCGAGCTGCTGGCCGACCTCAAGCAAAACCTGCTCAAAATCAGCCAGCACGGCGGGCGGGCGGCCAGCATCGTGCGCGGCATGCTGGAGCACTCGCGCACCAGCTCCGGCGAGCGCACCCCCACCGACATCAACCAGCTGGCCGACGAGTACCTGCGCCTGGCCTACCACGGCCTGCGCGCTAAGGACAAAACCTTCAACGCCACGCTCAAGCCCGATTTCGACCCCGCCCTGCCGCCCGTTGAGGCCATTGCTCAGGACCTGGGCCGAGTGCTGCTCAACCTCCTCAGCAACGCTTTTTACGCCGTGCGGCAGCGCCAGCAGCGCGGCGCCGAGGCCGGCTACGCGCCCACCGTGGGCATCAGCACGCGGCGGGTGGGCGACAAGGTAGAAATCCGGGTGCGCGACAACGGCCAAGGCATACCGGAAGCCGTGCGGGCCAAAATCTTCCAGCCCTTCTTCACCACCAAGCCCACCGGCGAGGGCACCGGCCTGGGCCTGAGTTTGAGCTATGATATTGTGACCCAGGGCCACGGCGGTACGCTCTCCGTCACGTCGCAGGAGGGCAGCTTTACAGAGTTTCTGATTAGCTTGCCTATTAATCAAGTGGGCTAAATTGCTCGCTATTGTCTCTTTCTGGTTCTACCACCAGCCCCCAATGCTAAGCCGCTGAACTATGGCGCATACTTAGCGGTTAGGGCTGGGCTTTGGCCTGCTGCTTAATTGAATAAGTGCCGGCTTTCATTGTTTGTCTTTCTAAGAACCGGTTCGTTGATTTCTCTTATTACCCGGGTTTCAGCTTTTCGCAGGCTCGGCTGGCTGGGCATATTGCTGGCCGTGCTGCTGGCTGGCCCAGGGCCGGCGGCGGCTTTTGTCCCTTCGCCTGGCGCGGCCGTGGACAGCCTGCGCCATCTGCTGACGCTGCCCCAAACCGACTACGACCGGGTGACGCTGCTTTGCCAAATCAGTGACCAGCTCTGGACCCAGCACACCGATTCGGCCGCCGTGTATGCCAACAAAGCGCTGGCCCTGGCCCGCCGCATCCACTACCAGCAGGGCGAGGGCGCGGCCCTCAACCGCCTGGGGGCCGCCCTGCGCGAAAGCAACCTGGCGCGCTCGCTGGAGGTGTTCCAGCAGTCGCTACGCATCGCCGAAGCTACTCATGACCAAGGCCTGATAGCCCAGAACCTGCGCAGCATCGGCATCATCTACGTGTATTTGCGCGACAAGCGCCAAGGCTTGGGGTATTACTTCCGGGCCCTGAAAATTGGCGAGCAGCTGCACGACGAGCACCGGATGGTGATTGAGCTAAGCAACATCGGGCTGGCGTATGATTTGTTCGGCCAGATTGACTCGTCCCGGATTTATCAGGAGCGCGCCTATGCCCTGGCCCGCCGCCTGCACACGCCCACCAACTACATTCTGTACGGCCTGGGCAACGTGGCCCGCAAAAGCGGGCAAGTGGCGCAGGCCCGCACCTTCTACCGCCAAAGCATTGCCGAATCGAAGAAGGTGCACCACCTGCGCAGCCTCAATTTTGCCTACGTGGGTTTGGCCGAATTGTATCAGAAAATAGGCCAGGCCGATTCCAGCATTTACTACGCCCGGCTGGGCTGCCAGGCAGCTCAGACCAACGGCTTCCTGCGCGGCGTGCTCAACGCCAGCACCCTGCTCACCCAGGATTTTCGGCAGCGCGGCCGCCCCGATAGCGCCCTCAAGTACCAGAGCCTCATGCTGGTGATGAAGGACACGCTGTTTGGCCAGGAGAAGGTGATGCGCCTGCAAAGCCTCAACTACCGCGAGCAGCAGCGCATGCAGGAAGTGGCTGCTAGCCAAGCCGCGCTGCGCGCCCGCTACCGCACCGCCGGGCTGGTGGCGGGGCTGGTGGGCCTGCTGGTGCTGGCCTTTATTCTGGCCCGCCACGGCCGCCAGGAAGAGCGCGCCCGCCGGGCGCTGGAGCAGTCGCTGGCCGAACTAAAAACCGCCCAGGACCAGCTGGTGCAGCGCGAGAAAATGGCCTTTCTGGGCGAACTCACCGCCGGCATTGCTCACGAGTTGCAAAACCCGCTCAACTTCGTGAAGAACTTTGCCGAAGTCAGCACCGAGCTGGTGGACGAAATAAACGGCGACCCGCAAAACCCCACCCGCGACACCACCCTGGAACGCGAAATCCTGGACGGATTGAAGCAGAATCTCAAGCAAATCAGTCAGCACGGGCAGCGGGCTACGTCCATCATTAAAGGCATGCTGGAGCACTCGCGCACCGGCACCAGCCAGCGCCTGCCCACTGACCTCAATGCCCTCATCGAGGAAAGCCTGCGCCTGGCCTACCAGGGCCTGCGCACTAAGGAGAAGAACTTCACCGCCGAGCTCATCACCCAGCTCGACCCCGCCCTGCCGCCGGTATCGGTAGTGCCGCAGGACTTGAGCCGAGTGCTGATTAATCTGTTTACCAACGCCTTTCATGCCGTGCAGCAGCGCCAGCGCCAGCACGACGGGACCGGGGGCGAGTACCAGCCGGCCCTCACGGTGAGCAGCCGGGTGGTGGCGGGGCAGGTTGAAATCAGTATTCGCGACAACGGCACGGGCATGTCGGAGAAGATAAGAGCCAAGGTGTTCCAGCCTTTTTTCACTACCAAGCCGGTGGGCGAGGGCACGGGCCTTGGCCTGTCCATGAGCCACGAGATTGTGACCAAGGGCCATGGTGGCACGCTGGCCGTGCAAAGCCGCGAGGGCGAAGGCACCGAATTCATCATCGGCCTGCCGGCCTAAGCCGCCCCGCGCCCTACCTTTGGCCCGACTAATTTCCCCGCCTCCGCCCCATGCAAATTCTGGTTGTTGACGACGAAACCGATGTGCGCGACCTGTTTCTGCAGCGCTTCCGCCGCGAAATCCGCAGCGGCGAGATGAGCTTCAGTTTCGCCTTTTCGGGCGAGGAAGCCCTGACCTACCTGCGCGCCCACCACTCCGAAGTCCTCATCATTCTCTCCGACATCAACATGCCCGGCATGAGCGGCCTCGACCTGCTCGGCCACGTCAAGGAGGAGTTTGAAATGCCGCCCACCACCATGATGATGATTACGGCCTACGGTGACAACGCCAGCTACCAGCAAGCCATGAGCCTGGGCGCCAATGATTTCCTGACCAAGCCCGTGGATTTTGCCGTGTTGAAAGAAAAGCTTCAGCACCTGCTTCCGTAAGAGAGCATCCGAGCACAGGCTGTCATTCCGACGAAGGAGGAATCTGAGAAAACCAAGTAGTGAACAGTCCTCAGATTCCTCCTTCGTCGGAATGACAGCGGCCACATGAGTGCCATCCTTTTCTGACGTATTTTCGTCCAATTATTCGCCTTCTGCCAACCCCTATGAAAACCAAGATTCTGGTGGTCGATGACGAAGCCGACCTCGAACTGCTTATCAAGCAGAAGTTTCGGCGCAAAATCCGGGAGAGTACCTACGAGTTTCTCTTCGCCACCAACGGCCAAGAAGCCCTGGAGCGCATCACCGAAAACCCGGATACCGACGTCATCCTCAGCGACATCAACATGCCGGTGATGGACGGCCTCACGCTGCTCACGCGCACCCACACCGAGCACCCGGCCATGAAAACGGTCATCGTGTCGGCCTACGGCGACATGGGCAACCTGCGCACGGCCATGAACCGAGGCGCGTTCGATTTCGTGGTGAAGCCCGTCGATTTTGCCGACCTGGAGCTGACCATCGAAAAAACCGCCGACCAGGTACGCCAGCTGCGCGACACCCTACGTGCCATCCAGGAAAATAACATCCTGAAGATGTATGTGGATGAAACCGTGCTCAATTTCATGACGCGGCCCGACTTCGAAAACCGCCTCCTGGCCTCCGAAACCGTGGAAGCCACCGTGGTTTTCCTCGACATCTGCGGCTTCACGGCCCTGGCCGAAAAGCTGCCGCCCACCGACGTAGTAAGCCTGCTCAATACTTATTTTGACCTGGTGGTGAAGGAGTTCATAGCCCAGGGCGGCCACGTCGACAAGTTCATGGGCGACGCCGTGATGGCCGTATTCCGCGGCGAACACCACCTCGACCGTGCCATCGATGCGGCCCTCTCGGCCCGCACCGCCCTGCAGCAAAGCCAAGCCCCGCTGCCCCCCGGCTTCGACTACCGCCCCCAAGTGAGCATTGGTGTAAACACCGGCGAAGTCGTGTCCGGCAACATCGGCTCGGCTTCCCTCAAGCGCTTGGATTACACCGTTATTGGCGACGTGGTAAACATGTCGCAGCGTCTGCAGTCGGCCGCCAAAGCTGGCCAGATTATTATCAGCGAAGCCGTGTACGAGCGGGTGAAAGAGTCTTTCCACTGCCAGTTTGTGAGCGAGGTAACGCTGAAGAACAAGGCCCTGCCGGTGAAGATTTACGAGGTGGTGGAGTAGATAAACATCTGTCATCCTGAGCGGAGCGAAGGATGACAGATGTTTACCCTACCAAATCCCGCATCTTCTCGTTTTGCGTCCTGATGCGCTGGCACAGCATCCGCAGGATGTTGCGTAGCACTTCGCCGCGCTCCTCCATCACGTCGTAGAAATCTTCTTGGTCGATACGGAAAGCCAGCACCTCGCTCAGGGCCGCCGCCGTGGCCGAGCGCGGCTCGGCATCGAGCAGGGCCAGCTCGCCAAAGAAGTCGCCCGGCCCGAACGTGGCCAGCTGCTGCGGGCCGTTGAATACGCCCACTTGGCCATCGTGTACAATGAAAAGCGAGGTGCCAATGTCACCTTTGGCAAAAATCTCCTCGCCCTCCCGGAATGTCACTTCCTTCATGATGGGCACGATGCTGCTGAGCACGTTTTCGGGCGTGGTGGCAAACAGGGCGGTGCTTTTGAGCACCACCACCCGCTCCAGAGCGGAGATTTTAGACTCAGTGGTCGCGTGCGAATGGCTCATGACGGGCAGGTTGAGGGCGGATAAGGGCTGGCCTCGGTGGGCCGCCAGCGCGGCAGCAGCCAGTTGGGCGCTTTCGCGCAGCAGCAGGTAATGCGAAGTGAGGTAGGGGCGCAGTAGTTCCAGCGCATCGGGTTCGGTGGGCTGCCAGTGGCGCAGGGCCACGCTCAGCGTCCACGACGTGAAAGCGGCATGGCCGCGCCGCAGCAGCAGCGTGGGCAGGGGCTCGGAGGTGGGCGGCACCTCGGCCACCAAGTGCGGGGGCGGGGCTACCGCGCTGCCCGCTGCCGAGGCCGCGCCCATGGCCACCATCGGGTGCGGCCGGGCGGGCGCACTACGCGCCGTGAGGCTGGCAAACAGCCGGGCCTTTTCCGCCACCGGCGAATCATCAAGCAAAGCCTGCAAGCCCTGATAAATGGGCCGCGGAATAAGGTTGTCGAGAATTTCGAGGGCGTTGGCCTGGCGCTCGCGGGCGGCGTGCGCCACGTTGCGCTGCGCGGTGGCCACCAGCTCGGCATCGTAAAGCTGGGCCAGCAGGCCAAACACGCGCTGGTGCAGCAAGGTCAGCTCGTAGTCGATAGTGGCTGCGAAGTGCTTGCCGCCGGTATTCACCAGCCCCTGCAGCAGCTGCGCGGCCAGGGCAAATTCTTCGCGCAGCAATTGCTCGAACACCGGCCGGTCGGCCGTGCGGGCCGGGAAGCGGCGCAACGCTCGCAGCGCCACCCCGCGCGAAAACAGGTGCGGGTGCCGGGCCAGCTCCACCAGCGCGGCGCGGCTGGCCGACGTATCGAGGCGCTCCAGCACCGAAGCCAAGCGCTGCGGGTGGGCGGGCTCCGCGTCGTGCAGCAGGGCCTCGCGCACCAGCGGCACCACGGCGGGGCCCAGTGCCACAAGGCTATCGGCGGCCGTTTGCCAGCGGTGCTTGTCGTTGATGGCCGTCAGCAGGTGGTGAGCCAGCTCGAGATGCCCCGTCGCACCGATAGCGCGGAGGGCGGCCTGTGCTACTTCCACTTTGGGACTGGCTAGCTGGCGTTTGATTAACTCGTTCTGAATATCAAGTGGAAAAAACCGAAGCAAAGCCAGCGCGGCCAGTTCGGCCGTGGGGCCAGGGTTATTTCCCGCACCCGGTAGCAGGCGGTAGAGGCTATGCTGGGCGGCCTCGTGCTGAGAATCTGCTTCCAGACTGCCCCGAATGGCTCCCTGGCGGGCAGCCAAGTCGTCGGCGGTGAGCAGGGCGGCTACGGCCGGCGCGTCGGGAATCGCGGCGGCCAGTTGATGGGCGGCGGCTTCACGCACGGCGGCGGCGGGGTCGCGCAGGGCCAGGCCCTGGAGGGCTTCTACGGGCAGGGGGCGGGCTTCGGGCGTGGCCAGCAGGGCCAGGCGCACCCGCTCGTCGGGATATTCCAGCAGGCGCGGGGTGTGCTCGGGCAACGACTTGGGCTCGTGCTTGCGCAGCCAAGCCACGGCATTCAGTACCTCGGTGGGGTGGGGGCTGAGCAGATGAGCCAGCACCACGTGGCGGGCCGCATCGGGCAGGGCCAGGTCGGCGGTTTCGGCGAAGCGGCGGCCTAGGCCTTCCTTCAACTCGGCCAGATAATTCAAGTAAGTGCGGCGCAGAAACAGCAGGGATAACAGCAGCAGCGCGCCCATCCAGAAGAACGGCAGGCTGCCATCGAGCAAACCCGACGAGCGCAGCGCGAAGAACAGCACGCCCGTCAGCGCCATGCCCACCGGCTCGTAAAAGCCCTTGGCCAACGTGTGAGCAGCTAGCCGTTGCGGCGGGGCCAGCGGCTGAAACAGCACCAGAAACACAGGGTCGAATACGGTGCGGCGCAGCACTTCGAGCAGCAGGTACAGCCCGCAGTAGAACGCCAGCTGCCCGGTGGCCGAGTAGCCGCTGGCTACCTTGTAGCCGCCAAACACGGCCAGCGCTACCAGCGCCACCACCGGCAGCAGCCGCAACGACCATTGCACGCCGTAGCGCTCCAACGCCTGCCGACTCACCAGCAGCTTGAAGAATGTGGCGGCTAAGTACGTGGCCGCCAGTATCCAGCCTACCGACTGCATCACGTCCTCCGAAGCATGAAATTTGTGCTTCACGTTCAGGAAAAACATGTATTCCACGGCCGTAATCACCCCCGCGATGGTCACCAAGCTCAGGCACATAGCCAGCACCAGCTGGCTGCCGCCGAACAGTTGCTGCACCAGTTTCTTCTGGGGCCGGGCCACCGCCCGTACCGGCCGCGCCGTAGCCTCCACCACGTGCGAGCTAAGCGTGGCGCGCAGCGTGAGCAACGCCCCCAGGTAGGCCACAAACGACACACCTAGCAGCACTGGCAGCTGCGCGTCGCCGTGAATGAGGGCCGCCAGCACTGCGCCTAGAGCCTTGGCCGGCATGTCGCCCGAGCTGATGATGCTGAACAGGCGCTTGCTTTGCCGCACATCAAACACCACCGCCGAAACGCCCCAGAATTCGAGATTGGTGAGCAAGTAAATGACGCGGTAGCCGGCCATAATGGCCACGGCCGCCGCCACCGAATGCCCCAGCACCACCAGCACGCCCAGCACGCCCACCAGCGCCACCACGGCCAGCAGTACGCGTACGGCCAGTTTTTTCAGCAGGTAATGATGCTCGAAATGGGTGTAAACCTTGCCCACGGCCATCATGGCCAGCGCGCCCACGATGTAGCCCAGCGGCAGGCTGTGCTCGGGGTTGTGCTCGAGCAGCAGCACATTGGCCGCCACGTACACCAGCACCGAGCCAATGCCAAGCAGGAAATTATGCAGCAAAAACAGCCCCACAGTGCGGGTTTCGCTGGCTTTGATGCCGAACAGGTTTTGCAGAGAAGCGGCCGAAATCATGCAGAAAAGAGGCCGGGCCAAGGGGCACGGCCGTAGCCAAAGATACACGGAGTGAAGCGCGGACTCGCAGAGTGCACGCTACAGCGTTATCCGCTCCACTATCGGTTGGAGGGTAGCCGTATTTAGGCCCTTGAATTCGATGTACTTCACATTCGGCACCCAGAACGTGCCGCCCTCAATGCGCAAAAACACGCGTTCCAGCTGAATCTGCTTGCCGGCGATGGTGGTGTAGACGTGGAGCGCCTTGTCCGTGGGCGAGCGCAGCAGGTAGAACCGGACCTTGTTGTAAGCCGCAAATTTTAGCTCGTACTTATCCGTCGCCAGCTTTTCGGCCGTGAGGCCGTAGGCAAACTTGCGCTGGATGAAGTTGAGGTCCTTGCGCTCGCCGTGCTCGTCGTAGCGAATCCAGAACACGTTCACGGGCTCGTCTTCGTTGAGGTGGCCGGCGCGGTCCACGTTCAGCTGGTAGATGACGGTGTTAGTATTCGGGTCGCGCTGCAGGTAGAAAAGCTGATTGGGCACGCCGCTGGGCACCGGGAATACGGTGGCCGGTTTCGGGGCTGGCGGCAGAGCAAAAAGCAGGTTGAAAAGCAGCAGGAAGGTCGTTGCCGACATTGTTTTTGAGCGCGTGAATGGGACCGCAAAGGTACGGCCGGCGTCACCTTACCCCCGGCCCCCTCTCCCGCGGAGAGGGGGAGCCTGACGGCTTTTATCCTGCTAACGACTGGCTCCCCGCTCCGCGGGAGAGGGGCCGGGGGTGAGGTCCACGCTACATCACTTCATCCCCCGAAACTTCCGCTGCATCACCTCCTGTACCGGCACCCCGGCAATCTTACTTTCCAGCCACGAAATGATATCCAAATAGAGAAATGGCCGGCCCTCGTAGGGCATCGCGGCGATGACGATGAGCTTGTTGCGCAGCCGGATAAACGCCTCGCGCACCTCGTGTGGCGCAATGCTGCCCACCGTGCGCAGAAACCGGAAAATCTCGACCTGCATGGGTTGCTGGTCGTCCATCTTGCCCAAGAAATGGTACACCGAGCGAATCTGGTAATCGAGGCTGGCGTCGTCGCCGGCCTCGTAGTGGGCAATCAAATTCAGGATGCGGGCGAAGCATTGCAGGTCCTCGCGCAGGCTCAGCTCCTTGTGCTGAATAATAAGGTTCAAGTACTCTATGGCTTTTTCAAACTCGCCGCTGCCGAAGTACAGGCTGGCAATTTTGTAGTAGAGCACCAGCGTGCGGTGCAGGTCGAGTTGGGGCTTGTAGCGCTCCAGTTGCTCCAGCAGGTCCGGAATGATTTCCAGGCCCTCGGTGAAGCGGCCTTCAAGGAAGTAGGCGTTGATGCGGTTGGTGAAAAGGTACTGGAAGAGCAGTATTTCGGTGTTCGGGCTGCTGCGGCGCGTCTGGTTGGCGGCAAACTCTTCGAGGATGTTCAGCACCTGCTTGAATCTGCTGTAGTAAAGTAGGTTGTAAAGCGAAGCCAGCAGGTTGTGCAGGCCCTTGATGTAGAGCATGGTTTGCAGCTCCTTCATCTGCGGGGCGGCCTCAAACAAGTCCACCCACTTCTGGGCGTAGCGGTAGCCGGCCCGGAAATCCTGGTCGAGCGTGTGGTACCACACGTGGGCCTGGTAGAAATACAGCTTCTCAAAAAAGCCGCCTTCGTTGGCCGGAACCGCGGGCATGTGGGTCCGAAAAAACGCCGTGATGCGCTCGTGGTCGGCGCGGTTGCGGGCGTGCCCGGCCTTGAGATACAGCCCGTAGAGGCGCAGCGAGGCGTTGCTGAGCGCGTGCTGGTTGGCCAGGTGGGCCACGGTGTCGGTGGCTTCGGCGGTGAGGGTATCGGCGCGGTCCTTCAGACTGCGGGTGATGTACTGGCTTTCGATGAGCTTCTCAAAATCGAGGACCAGCAGCACGATGTGCGGCATTTCGGCCTGGCGCGCGCCCTGCTTCACCTTTTCCAGCATGCGCAGCGCCTGCTGGTAAAAGCCCTTGTTGTAGAGCACGCGGGCGTAGTCGAGCTGCTCGTGCAGCTGAATGTCGGGGTTCTGGCCGGCGTGGTACACGCGCAGGCTGGCCAGCAGCTGGCGGTAGAGGTTGGCCTTGAGGTTGGCCAGCTGGGCGCGTTTCAGGCTGGGCACCTGGGCCAGCACAGCTGCGTCGTCGGCCGTTTCCAGCGCGTCGAGAGCATCGAAAAGGAGCAGAAATTTCAGGTCTTCGCCCGCGCCCGGCCGGCTGGTGAACAGCCGGAAATGGCGCTTTTCGGTCCGCGTCAAGGACTTTATCAGCTGAAAAACGGGCTCCGGACTTTTGGTAGGCATTGTATGGAATGATAAATCAAGTTTTTGATAAGCAAATGGTTATTTGATAAAAACCAACTTTTGGAAATAGTAGATTTTCCAAAAACACGGTTTTGCGGCGCTGGCGCGGGGGCCTTCTTGCCAATCTATTCACAACCGCAGCCCCTCGATTCCGGGCGATTATCGCATGGCCACCCAGCAAATCCAAATCTTCGATACCACGCTCCGCGACGGCGAACAGGTGCCGGGCTGCAAGCTAAACCGCGACGAGAAACTGCTCATTGCCCGCCAGCTCGAACAGCTCGGCGTCGACGTGATTGAGGCCGGCTTTCCGGTGTCGAGCCCCGGCGATTTTGCCGCCGTGCAGGCCATTGCCGCCCAAACCCGCGAAGCAACGGTCTGCGGCCTCTCGCGGGCCGTCGAAAATGACATTCGCACCGCCGCTGAAGCTCTGCGCCCGGCGCGCTATCCACGCATCCACACCGGTATCGGCACTTCCGATGTGCACATTCAGCACAAGCTCTGCACCACGCGCGAAGACGTGCTGGCCCGCGCCATTGCAGCCGTGAAGCTCGCCAAAAGCTTTGTGGAGGATGTGGAGTTTTACGCCGAAGACGCCGGCCGCACCGATAACGACTTTCTGGCCCAAGTGTGCGAGGCGGCCATTCGGGCCGGCGCTACGGTGCTCAATATTCCGGACACCACCGGCTACTGCCTGCCCCAGGAGTACGGCGCCAAAATCAAATTCCTGCACGAAAACGTGCGCGGCATCCACACCGTGCGGCTGTCCACGCATTGCCACAACGACCTGGGCCTGGCCACTGCCAATTCCATCGCGGGCGTGATGAACGGCGCCCGGCAGATTGAGTGCACGATAAACGGCGTGGGCGAGCGCGCCGGCAACACGGCCCTGGAGGAAGTGGTGATGATACTGCGCCAGCACCCTTATCTAAACCTAAATACCAATATCAATACCCGCCTGCTGGCCGAAACCTCGGCCATCGTGTCGCACCTGATGACCATGCCCGTGCAGCCCAATAAGGCCATTGTGGGCGCCAACGCCTTTTCGCACAGCAGCGGCATCCACCAGGACGGCATCATCAAGCACCGCGAAACCTACGAAATCATCGACCCGCGCGAAGTGGGCGTGGCCGATTCGTCCATCGTGCTCACGGCCCGCTCGGGCCGCGCCGCGCTGGCCTACCGCCTCCAGAAGCTGGGCTACGATTTCGAAAAGCCTGAGCTGAACAAGGCCTACGCCAGCTTCCTGCAGCTCGCCGACCGCCAGCGCGAGGTCGTCGATAAAGACTTGCACCGCTTGGTGGAGCAGGAAAAACTCGTAACCGCTAATTGATTAAAAATTAACACTATGCTTGCCAACGAAGTAGTTTATACCAGCCTAACCGCTTCCCCCGAAAACCACCAGCCCGACCAACCGGCGTCGCTCCCCCAGCGCTGCGCCGATTGGATTAGCTACGCCGTCGCCGTGATTCAGCAGGCAGCACCCACTGCCGCTGATTTCACGCAAGCGGAAGGACGCACGATGTAGAGACGCAATATTTTGCGTCTCGGCGTAAGGTTCGTCCGAACAATATTGCCCCCGTTTTCCCCTCTAAAACCACCCTTACGCCGAGACGCAAAATATTGCGTCTCTACACCCAACTCCCATGGCCAAGTCCTTATTCGATAAAATCTGGGAGGCGCACGTGGTGAAAGCCGCGCCCGGCGGTCTGGACATCGTGTATATCGACCGGCACCTCATCCACGAGGTGACCAGCCCGCAGGCATTCGACGAGCTCGAAGCCCGTGCCCTGCCGCTGTTTCGCCCGGCGCGCATCCTGGCCACGGCCGACCACAACGTGCCCACCCGCCGTCAGCACCTGCCGATTGAAGAGCCTTTGAGCCGCTCGCAGGTGGATACGCTGACAGCCAACTGCGCCAAATACGGCGTGGAGCTATACGGCTTGGGCCACTCGCGCCAGGGCATTGTGCACGTCATTGGTCCGGAACTGGGCCTTACGCTGCCCGGCACCACCATCGTGTGCGGCGACAGCCACACCTCCACGCACGGCGCATTTGGCGCGGTGGCTTTCGGCATCGGTACCAGCCAGGTGGCGCAGGTGATGGCCACCCAATGCCTGCTGCTGAGCCGCCCCAAACGCATGCGCATTTCGGTGGATGGCGAGCTACGGCCCGGCGTCACGGCCAAAGACCTGATTCTCTACGTGATTTCGCAGCTTGGTACGGGCAGGGCCACCGGCTACTTTGTAGAATACGCTGGCAGCGCCGTGCGCGCCCTCAGCATGGAAGGCCGCATGACGGTCTGCAACATGAGTATCGAAATGGGCGCCCGCGGCGGCCTCATCGCGCCGGATGAAACGACTTTCGCTTACGTGAAAGGACGGCCGTATGCGCCCAAAGAAGCTGCCTGGGACCAAGCCGTGGCTTACTGGAAAACCCTGTTTTCGGACGAAGACACGGTGTTCGACGCCGAGCACCGCTTCGATGCCGCCGCCATCGCGCCGATGATAACCTACGGCACCAACCCCGGCATGGGCATCGCCCTGAACGGCCACATCCCCAGCGAAGTACCGGCCAGCGAGGCGGAAAGCTTCGACAAGTCGTTGCAATACATGGGCTTTCAGCGGGGCGAGTCGCTGCTGGGCAAGGAAATTAACTACGTTTTCATCGGCAGCTGCACCAACTCGCGCATCGAGGATTTACGGGCGGTGGCGGCCTACGTGCAGGGCAAGCAAAAAGCCGGGCACGTGGAGGCCATCATTGTGCCCGGCTCGAAGCAGGTGGAGCAGCAGGCCAGAGCCGAGGGCCTCGACAAGATTCTGGCCGACGCCGGTTTCGAGCTGCGCGAGCCCGGTTGCAGCGCCTGCTTGGCTATGAACGAGGACAAAATTCCGGCCGGCGCTTACTGCGTGGCCACTTCAAATCGAAATTTCGAAGGGCGGCAAGGGCCGGGCTCCCGCACGCTGCTGGCGAGTCCGCTAGTGGCGGCCATCACGGCGGTGCAAGGGCGGATTGTGGATATCACGCAGTATTTGAACTAGAGCCATGGAAAAGTTTCAAACCCTGTACTCCGCCGCCGTGCCGCTGCCGCTCGAAAACATCGACACGGACCAAATTATTCCGGCCCGTTTCCTGAAGGCGACCACGCGGGAAGGCTTCGGCGAAAACTTGTTCCGCGACTGGCGCTACCACGCCGATGGCACGCCGAAACCCGACTTTGTGCTCAACGATGCGAGCTATGCCGGCCAGATTCTGCTGGCAGGCAAGAATTTTGGCTGCGGCTCCAGTCGTGAGCACGCGGCATGGGCGCTATATGATGCCGGTTTTCGGGTGGTGATTTCGAGCTACTTCGCCGATATTTTTCGGGGCAACGCGCTAAACACCGGCCTGCTGCCGCTGCAAGTGACGGAGGCCGAGCTGGCCCGCCTGTTTGCCCTCGCCGAAAAGGACGGCGACACCCAATTCGTGGTGAACCTACCTGAGCAGACGCTGCACGTGCCCGCCACCGGCGACAGCTTCCACTTCGACATCGACGCCTATAAAAAGGAATGCCTGATTAATGGCTACGACGACATCGACTATCTGGTGAGCCAGAAGCCCGCCATCGAAACCTACGAACAAAACCGAACCTGGACCTGGTAAGCAACTAAGAAGATGGTAAGCAAAAGAATAGCTGTGTTGCCCGGCGATGGCATCGGGCCGGAAGTGTGCCGGCAAGCCGTAAAAGTGCTCGAAGCCGTAGCCGAGCGGTTCGACCACCGCTTCGACCTGAGCTCGCACCTGATGGGCGCCTGTGCCATCGACGCCACTGGCAACCCGCTGCCCGACGAAACCCTCGAAGCCTGCCGCGCCGCCGATGCCGTGCTACTGGGCGCCATCGGCGACCCGAAGTACGACCACGACCCCAGCGCCCGGGTACGCCCCGAGCAGGGCCTGTTGCGCCTGCGCAAGGAATTGGGTTTGTTCGCCAACATCCGCCCTGTCACGGCTTACGACGTGCTGTTGACCCATTCGCCCCTCAAAAAGGAGCGCATCCAGGGCACCGACCTGGTCATCTTCCGGGAGCTGACTGGCGGCATCTACTTCGGCAACAAAGGCCGCACCGCCGACGGCGAGGCCGCTTATGACCATTGCACCTACAGCCGCCCCGAGGTGGAGCGCATCGCGCACCTGGCGTTTCAGGCCGCCGCCGGCCGCCGGCAGAAGCTGACGCTGGTTGATAAAGCCAACGTGCTGGAAACCTCCCGCCTCTGGCGCGAAGTGGTGCGCGAAATGGCTTCGCATTACCCAGAAGTGACGGTGGATTACCTGTTTGTGGACAACGCCGCCATGCAGGTCATTCTCAATCCCACGCAGTTCGACGTGATTCTGACCGAGAACATGTTCGGCGATATTATTTCCGACGAGGCTTCGGTCATTGCCGGCTCCATGGGCCTGCTGCCCTCGGCCTCCATCGGCGAGGCGGTGGCGCTGTTCGAGCCCATTCACGGCTCCTACCCGCAGGCGAAGGGCAAGGGCATTGCTAACCCCATTGCCGCCATTCTGTCGGCCGCGATGCTGTTGGAGCATCTGGAGCTACCTGCCGAAGCGGCCTTGGTGCGCGAGGCCGTGGACGAGGCCCTTAACAACGGGATTCTGACGCCCGAGCTGAACCCTACCGCGCCTTATACCACCGAGGAAGTGGGCAATTACATCGCCTTCTGGATTGCCGATTCCAACGAGAAGCAGTGGAACAAGAACAACGTGGAAATTGGCGTCAGCACGATTATTTGATGATAGGGCGTCCTTTTTCGGCCCTGCTTCTTATATCGTGTGCAGAATAACGTAGAGCGAGACGCCCGAAATCACTCCCCACAGCAGCACGCCCAGCAAATATGGCTTGGCCCCTACCGTGCGCAGCGTGGCCGCCGACAGCCCCGCCCCGATGAAAAACAGCGTGACCGTGAGGCCGATTTTGGCCAACTTCACCGCAATTGGTCCTAATGGTTGCAGTGCGGGCACGTAGGTGTTCAGCAGCATAGCCACGATGAAGCCGAAGATGAAATAGGGGACTTTGATTTTAACGCCCTTCTGTTTGAAAAGCAGGGCGGTGCCGATGCTAACCGGGATAATCCAGAGGGCGCGGGCCAGTTTGATGGTGGTGGCGACTTGCAGGGCCTGGTCGCCGTAGACTTTGGCCGCGCCCACCACCGACGAGGTGTCGTGAATGGCGATGGCGCACCACAGGCCGAACTGCTGTTGCGTCATGGCCAGGGCGTGGCCAATGGGCGGGAAGGCGAACAGTGCAATGGCATTGAGCACGAACACCGTGCCCAGCGCCACCGACATTTCCTCGTCCTTCGCTTTGATAACCGGCCCCACGGCCGCGATGGCGCTGCCCCCGCAAATGGCAGTGCCACAGGATATAAGATGCGTGACGTGGCGGCCCAGGCCCAGCCAGCGCCCCGCAAAATATCCCAGTACCAGCGTGCCGAAGATGGACGCTACTGTGAACAGAATGCCTTCGCGGCCGGCCTGCACCGCCGCGTGAGCATTCATGCCGAAGCCCAAGCCCACCACCGAGTATTGCAGCAGTTTGGCCGTGGCCATTTTGGTTTGGCGGGCGAATGGGTTGCCCAGCGTTTGGGCCAGCAGCAGGCCCAGCGCCAGCGCTACCGGCGGCGAGGCCCACGGCGTGAGGCAGAACACCAACAGCAGCCCAAAAACCACCTGCCGGCCCGTAATGGGGTGGCCCAGTACCAGATGGGGCGTGTGGAAGTGTCGGAAAATACCAGTGGTATCGGCCGGGCTGGCGGGGGCCGGCGCGGTAGGAGGCAACAGGGTGGGATGGGCCATGAGGCAGGAGAGTGAGTGCCTCAAATTTACGGCGACGCCTAGGGGATAGGT
Organism: Hymenobacter negativus; assembly: GCF_016056375.1. Taxonomy (GTDB): domain Bacteria; phylum Bacteroidota; class Bacteroidia; order Cytophagales; family Hymenobacteraceae; genus Hymenobacter; species Hymenobacter negativus_A. The sequence continues at coordinate 116,481 of NZ_JAEDAE010000008.1, read as the reverse complement.
AATTGAAAAAGGTTATTCTAAATTACCAGTGGTTATACATTGGGGTTAAGCTGCTGCTGGGCGAAGCTGAGAAACCGCTGGGCGGCGCGTGGTAATTGCTTGCCCTGCACCCACACGGCCTCAAACTGCCGGGTGAGGCGCAGGCCTTCCACGGGCACAATTTCGAGCCGGCCGGCGGTGAGTTCGCGGGCCAGCGCCCGGCACGATACAAAGCCCATTGCCTCGGGCGCAGCTTCGAGGTAGCCTTTGATGGATTCGGTGTTGTCGAAATAAAAAGCCACTGGCAGCGTGTTGAGCTTGATTTTGAGCTCGCGCAGGGCAAACTCCAGCACTTCGAGTGTGCCCGAGCCGCGCTCGCGCAACACCAGCGGGTGGGCCAGGGCTTCGGCTAGCGGCAGGGGCGTGGCGGGCGGGCCGGTGGGCGTGGCCCGGCGCACGGCCACCAGCTCATCGGGCAGCAGCAATTCGTAGTGCAGGTCGCGGCTACGGGAGCGGCCTTCCACGAAACCCAGGTCAAGTTCGCCGCGCAGCAGGGCCTCGGCAATGTGCTCCGAGTTGGCGTTGGCCAGGGTGAGCTGCACGTTGGGGTGGCGGGCCTGAAAGGCGGGCAGTACGCCCGGCAGCACGTACTGGCAGAGGGTGGTGCTGGCGCCCAGGCGCAGGCGGCCGGCAGCCTCGTCGGGGTCGCGCAGAGTCAGGAGCTGGTCGGTGAGCTGCTGGGCGGAGGCAGCCACGGCCTCGGCGTGACTTTGGAGCAGGCGGCCGGCTTCAGTGAGGGCCACGCGGTTGCCGCGCCGTTCCAGCAGGCGCTGGCCGTAGTGCTTTTCCAGCTCGTGGATGTGCTTGGTGACGGCCGGCTGCGTGACAAACAGCTCCTGGGCCGCTTTGGTGAAGCTCAGGTGCCGGGCCACGGCCTGGAACACGCGAAGGCGAAAATCAGACATGGCCGAAAGTACGCGCTGGCCGCTTTCAAACGCACACAAAAAAGCCCCGGCCAGAATTGACCGGAGCTTTTCAATGTGGAAAAGAAAGGGCAAATTATTCCACGCTCAGCGGGCGGCTCAGGGCCACGCCGTCCACGGTCAGGCGGCAGGTGTAGAGGCCGGGGGCCAGCTTGGCGGCGTTGAGCTCGGCGGTGAACTGGCCGGCGGCACGGGTTTCGCCATCGATGAGCTGAGCCACGCGGCGGCCCACGTTATCGAAAACAGCCAGGCTCACCACCGCCTGCTTTTGCAGGCTGAAAGGCAGCTGCGTGAGGCCCGACGTGGGGTTGGGGAAAGCCGGGGCGAAGGCGGCCGACGTGGTTTGCACGGTGCGGGTGGCCGATACGAAACCCACCAGGCTCGGGCCGAAAAAGTCGTCCATGTAGATTTTGCGGCGGGCGGTGGTGTTGGGGGCCACCAGCAGCACAATCTCGTTCAGGCCGGTGTTGGGCGTGCCGCTGGGCGCGTTCACGAAGTTGAAGCTGAGGGTTTCCCAGGCGTTGGTGGCCGTGGTGGTGGCGGTGTATTCCGAGTTGCGGCCGGCCGGGTAGTTGGTGGCGCCAGCCACCGTGGAGTCCTGCAGCGTAATCTGGTAAACGGTGCCCGGCGTGGTGCTGAATACCTTCAGCGTCATGTGCAAAGTGTTGTTTTTGAAGTTCGTGACATCAGCAATAGCCGCACCCCGGGGCTGCATCACGAAGGAGTCATACTGCTGAGTCGAGCGGGTGTAGCGGGCCACGTGGGCGCTGGGATTGGCGGTGCTCACCGCGTTGTTCAGGGTATCAATCTTGAGGCCACCGGCCGTTTTGTAGGCGATGTACTTGATGGCGCGGGTACCCTCGTAGTTGTCGTAGAGCTGGCGCACGGCCAGTCCGCTGCCGGTGGGCGGCGTCACGGCCACCAGCTCCGGCCCCATGATGTCGTCGAGGTAGTACGTAGCGGCGTTGCTGGTGCCGGGCGCTACCTGAAACAGCATCTGGTCGATGTCGCCCGACAGCACCGTGGCGTCGAAGTTGCCGCCACTCGCCACGCTGGGCGTGAAGGTGAGGGTTTCCCAGGCGTTGGCCACCGTGGTCACGGCCGTGAATTCGGTGCCAAACTTGCCGGCCGGGTAGGGCAGCGAATTCGATTTCGTGCTGTTTTGCAGCACCGCGCCCACCGTTACGCCCACCGCCGGACTACGGAACTTGATGCTGATGCGCTTGGCCCCGCCCGTGGCGTAGGCGGCCACGTCGGCCATGCGGGCGTTGTTGGGCTTCACCACCAGCACGGCGTATTGGGCACTGCCGAGGCGGGTGTAGGAAGCGCAGGTAGTGCTGCTGTTCACCGTGTTAGTGCCGGGGTTGGGCGTGTTCTGCACCAGTGTACCTTCTACCACCGGGTACGACACAATGCGCGTCGACTCGAAGTTGTCGTACAGGGTTTGGGCCGAAGCCGCCTGGGTTGCGCCCGTAGCTAAAGCAGCGGTACACAGTAGTTTGGTAAAGTTGTTCATGTGGGAATTGGTGAGAAGGTGAAAATTGGGATTGGGATTTTCGTCGGGTTAGCTACTCCTTTTTCATCTGGTAGAAGCGCACGTAGTCCACCATCATCTGCTGCGGAAAGGCGGCTTCGTCGATGCCTTTCTGGCCGCCCCACTCGCCGCCCACCGCAATGTTGAGCAGCAGGTGGAAGGGCTGGTCCCAGGGCCAGGTTTCCCAGCCGGTGCCCTCGTTGCGGTGGGCGAAGTAGGTTTGGCCGTCTACCTGCGCCGTGATGGTTTCGGGCGTCCATTCCATGGAGTAGGTATGGAAGGCTGTGATGGCGTCGGGCAGCTTCGTGATGCCGGTTTTTTGGGTGTTGATGCGGAAATAGTAGGCCTTGCAGTGCGTGGTGGCGTGCACCACGTTGGGGTCGTAGCCCACGTGCTCCATGATGTCGATTTCGCCGTTGTCGGGCCAGCCGTGGTTGCCGTAGGGGTTCTGGTCGGGCAGCATCCAGATGGCGGGCCAGGTGCCGCGCCCGCCGGGCAGCTTGGCCCGAATCTCGAAGCGGCCGTAGAGCTGGCTGCCGCCCTTGCCGCGCGACACCAGCCGCGCCGACGTGTAGCCGTTGCCGGCCACCAGCGCCTCCTTGCGTGCCTCGATGATGAGGTTGCCGCCTTCCACGCGGGCGTTTTCGCGGCGCTTTTTGGTATAGTATTGCTCTTCCTTATTGCCCCAGCCGTGGCCGCCCACGTCATAGGTCCACTTCGTGGAATCGGGCAGGCCGGTGTAGTTAAACTCGTCGCTCCAAGCCAGCTTGCTGAAGGTGTAGCGCGGCGGCACCGCGGCCGCTTTCGGGGCGGGCGCAGGGCCGTTGAGCAGCAGAAGCAAGCCGGGCAGTAAGGTGGAAATCATGCGGGAAAGTGGAAAAATGGGGATAACTCCGGGGCGGCATTGATGCCGAAAATCGCGGAGCCAATTGGCCGCCGGCCCACTGAGCCGGCGGCCAACGCCCAATCCGGCGGGGGATTCTCACCAGGCCCCGGCCGGAGTGAACGGCGATATCGGGCCGGGCTATTCCTTGTATTTGTAGTAGCGCACGTAGTCCACCAGCATCTGCTGGGGGAAAGTGGTGGTGCCGTCGGGGTTGCCGTCGAAGTCGCCACCCACGGCCACGTTCAAAATCATGTAGAACGGGTTGTTGAAAGGATAGGGCGACATCTGCGCCTGCGTTGTCGTGAAATACTTCACGCTATCGACGTAAAACTCGGTTTTGTCCTGCGCCCGAATGATGCTGAACGTGTGGAAGGCCTGCGAGAAATCGCCGCCACCCGGCAGGGCGTAAGTAGTAGAAAGCGGCTGAGGCTTGGTGGCCACGCTGTTGCCGAAATGCATCGTGCTCACGTTCACCTGCGGCGTGCTGCCGCGCAGCTCCATGATGTCTATTTCGCCGCAGGCCGGCCAGCTCACCTGGCTGTCGTTCGAGCCCAGCATCCAGATGGCGGGCCAGATACCCTTGCCCTTGGGCAGCTTGGCGCGCACATCGATGCGGCCAAAGGTGAAGTCGCGCAGGCCCTTGGTATTGATGCGGGCCGAGGTGTAGCTGCGGCCGTGGTAGGCCTCGCGCTGGGCCGTAATTACCAGGTTACCACTCGTCACGGACAGATTATTACGCGATTCGGTGGTGGCTTGAAGCTCGTTGTTGTACCACACGTCCTTAATTTCGGGCACCCATTTCTGGGCATTGAGCGCCGCGCCGTCGAACTCGTCGCTCCACACCAGCGTGCGGTAGCTGCTATAGGGCATAATGGCGGCATTTACAGGCTCCGGCGTTACCGCGGCGGTTTCGACAATGGTGGGGCCGGGCGGGTTCTGAGTGCAGCCGCTGGCCGCCAGAGCCAGAGCCAGAGCCGCAAGGGCCGGAACAAGGCGAGGGGAAAAGGGAAATAGCGTCATGAGAAAATCGAAAAGGATAGGTGGGAGGCTTATTTCACCCGCATCTTGAAGGTGAACACCGGGTCGGCCGTTGGGCCGCCGGCCCGCAGCACCATCGTGCGGTTGTTGATGGATAGGATGCGGTAGGTGTGGTCGGCCCCGGCGTCGGTGGCCCCGATGAAGGCGTTGGGCGCCGTCAGCACAAACTGCCCCACGCCTGCGCCGGACGCCTGCCCAAACGTGAACGTCGTAGTGAGCGAGCGCGGGGCCTGGCACGAGTACGACCCGGCCACAAACGTCTCAGCCTTGGCATCGTAGATGAAGCTGTGGCTGCTGGTGAAGGTGTATTCGTCGTCGGCCTGGCAGGCGGGCAGCGTGCCGGCAGCCACCGTGGGCCCATTGGGGTAGTAAGATTCCGGCGCGGCCTCGGTGCCCACCGTGATGGGGTTCGTCACCGTGTTATCGAGCACCCAGGTGCGGGAGCTGCCGCCCGTGAGCCGGCGCTCAGTGAGCAGCAGCGGGGGCGGGGTAGGCATCAGGGTTACTTCCGTGATGGTGCCGTTGGGGTTGGTGCCGCGCAGGCGCAGCACGGTGGCCGTGGCCTCCACAATGTCGTAGGTTTTGTTCACCACCGAATCGGTGAGGCCGATGAAGGATTTGGGGCGCTGCAGCACAATCTGACCCAGGCCGTTGGCCGTGGGCCGGAAAATGAAGCCGCTCTTGCCGTTCAGGTTCGCGCCGCAGTTGTCGCCGCCGTCGTAGGTGTAGCTGAACGTCTGGTCGAACTGAAACTGGTCGTCGGCCTGGCAGTCGGGCAGCAGGCCCGAGGCGGAGAGCTGCGTGGTGCCGTTGGCCGCGAAGGTCTTGATGGCGCCGGGCTGGTCCGAATACGTCCAGCTGGTGGCGTTGTTCTTGCCGCAGTCGATAAGGGCCGAAAAAGCCGCGTTGCTGCAAATAGAGGGAATGGTGACATCCATGGGCTTGGAGCCGGTGCCCCCCCGGCCGGCCACCACCAGCTTCACCTGGTAGGTGCGGGGCAGGGTGTAGGTGTGGGTGACATTAACGCCAGTAGCCAGGGCCGAGCCATCGCCGAAATCCCACTGGTACAGGAAGCCGTCGGTGCTAGTGTTGGTGAAGGTGGCCACCACCGGGTACACGCTCGTGTTCAGGGCCACGGTGAAGGCGGCGGTGGGCACGGGGCCTTCCAGCGAGTCCACTTCTTTTTTGCGGCACGAGCCCAGCGCCACGACCCCCAGGGCCAGCAGCAATACAGATTGACGGAAAGAACTACGCATAACAACGGAGGGTAGCATGGGTGGGAATGAGCCGACGCGCTTAGTAGCCATCGTTTTGCGTCAGGTTGGGGTTGGCGTCGCGCTCCGATTGCGGGATGGGCAGCACGACGTTGAAAGGCTTGATGCCCTTGCTGATGAGGTGGGCGTTGGTGAGCAGCTTGCCGGTGCGCTTGAGGTCAAACCACCGGTCATCCTCGAAGGCCAGCTCATAGCGGCGCTCGCGCAGCACGGCAGCCGAAAAGTCGCCGGTGTTGCTGCTGTTCAGGTCGTGGGGCTGGGGCGAGGTGCTCAGCATGTCTTCGCCAAAGGCCCGGCGGCGCACCACATTGAGGTACTTAAACCCGTCGGTGGTAGCGCCCAGGCCCTCGGCGGCAATGAGGTAGATTTCGGACAGGCGCAGCACCGGGAAGTTGAGCGGCGAGTCCCAGACGTTGGTCACTGTTTTGGGCACCAGCCACTTGCGCACGTTGTAGCCGTTGGGCGAGCCGTCCAGTTTGGCGGGCTGCGAAGGGTAGGTGCTGCCCGCCGGATACGGGTCGCCGGGCTTGAAGATGGTGACGGCCTGGCGGCGGTCGCCGGCCTCATAGCCGTCCACGAAGTTGGGCTCGGGGATGTTGAAGCCGTAGCCGCCCTGTGGGGCCAGCCCCTGCCCGCGCGGAGCAAAAAACTCGTTGCCGGCAAAGCCCAGGTGGTTGAAATCGTAGGACTGCGAGGGGTCGTACACAAACTGCACTTCGAACAACGACTCCTTGCCGTTCTCGTTTTCCAGCTTGAAGTTGTCGCCGTAGTTGGCCCACAGGCTGTGCGGGCCAGTGGCGATGATGAGCTGGGCTAGGCGGGCGGCTTCGGCCTTGTTGCCCAGCGTGAGCTGCACCTTGGCCAGCAAGCCCATGGCGGCCCATTTGGTGGCGCGGCCCAGGTCGGAGCCGCTGTAGCTGCCCAGCAGGCTGCCGCTGGCGGCCGTCAGGTCGCTGATAATCTGCTCGTACACCTTGGCGGCCGGCGTGCGCGGAATGGCCGCGTCGGCAGGGCTGGCGGGCGGTGCCGTGAGCAGGGGCACATCGCCGAAGCAACGCACGAGGTCGAAGTAGTACTTGGCGCGCAGAAACTGCGCCTCGCCCACGCACCGCGTCCGGATGGCCGGGCTCATGTTGGTGATGCCCGGCACTTTCTGAATCACCAGATTGGCCGTGCCAATGCCCACGTAGCAGCCGGCCCACAGGGCGCTGGTCATGGGGTTGCTGCTGGGAATGTTGAACTGGTCGAGCTGGATTTCCTCGGCCCCGTCGCCGCCGCCGCCGCCGCCCGTGTTCGAGTTGTCCGACATGATGTCGCCGATGCCCCACAGCGAGTAATTATACTGGCCCTTGCGGCTCAGCTGCGAGTACACCGCGTTGGTGGCCAGGATGGCGTCGGTTTCGTTGCGGTAGAAGTTCTGGGTCGTGAGCTGGTCACGCGGGGCTTCTTCGAGAAATTTTTCGCCGCAGCCCGTGGTTGTCAGCAGGCCCAGGCTCAGCAGAAAGCCCACGGCGGCGGTTTTGGGGAGGAAGTTCATCTGGTGGGAATTAGAAGTGTGGAATCGGGGAGTAGGGAGCGGGAATCGGGGAGTGGGGAGCGTCCGTCATGCTTCGACTGCGCGGACGCCAGATGAGCATGACAGGCGGTTGTTCCTCGCCTTCGCTTAAAAGCCGATGTTCACGCCCGCCAGATACACCCGCGACTGCGGATACACGCCGAAGTCGATGCCACGGCCACCCAGCTCCGGGTCGAAGCCCGTGTATTTGGTCAGCGTCACCAGGTTCTGGCCGGTCACGTACACGCGCAGGCTTTGGGCGGCCACGCGCTGGGTGAGGGACTTGGGCAGATTGTAGCCCAGGGTCAGGGTTTTGAGGCGCAGGTAGGAGCCGTCCTCCAGGAAGTAGCTGCTCACGCGCAGGTTCTGGTTGGGGTCGCCGGCAATGGCGCGGGGCACGTCGGTGCTGGTGCCAGGGCCGGTCCAGCGGCCCAGCACGCGGGTGCTGCTGTTGCCGTTGCTATATAGGCCGCCTTCGGTGTACACGCGGTTCAGGTTGTACACGTCGTTGCCCTGCGAGCCCTGCACGAACACGTTAAGGTCCAGTCCATGCCAGCTCAGGGTGTTGTTCAGGCCGTAGGTGAAATCGGGGTTGGGGTTGCCGATGAAGGTGCGGTCGGCGTCGGTAATCTTGCCATCGCCGTTCAGGTCCTTGAAGCGGATATCGCCGGGGCCGGTGCTTTTGCCGGGGTCGGCGTTCACGGTCTGGGTGGCGTGGTTTTTCACGTCCTCCGGCGTCTGAAACAGGCCCTCGGCCACGTAGCCGTAGAACGCGCCAAAAGCCTGCCCCTTGTCGTAGCGCACAATGGCCGTGCCGCTGCGGTTGGTGGCGCCGTTGAAGGCGGTGCCGCCCGTGCCCAGGTCCTCAATCCGGTTTTTGTAGGCCGAAAACACCGCCGACGTCGTCCAGGTCAGGCCCCGGTCGCCGCCCACTAGGTTGCGGGTCGAAAGCGAAACATCAATGCCCCGGTTGTACGACACCAACGAGTTGGTGGGCACGGCCTCATAAGTGCCCGTCACGAGGTAGGCTGGCACGTTGTTTATCAGGTTGGGCGAGCGACGGTTATACACGTCCACCGTGGCCTCGATGCGGTTGCCAAACAGACCCACGTCCACGCCGAGGTTGCTTTGCACGTTGTCTTCCCAGCGCAGCTGCGTGTTCTGGGCGCGGGTAGGGGCCGCACCCGAGTTGATGGTTTGGGTGCCCGTGGCCACGTTGCCGGGGCCGAAGGGGTAGGTAATACCGGTGTTGATGGTAGCCAGGTACGCAAACTGCCCGGCATTAAGCGGGTTGCCCACGCGGCCGTAGCCGGCGCGCAGCTTCAGGTTGCTGATAACGCTGATGTTCTTGATGAATTCCTCTTCTGACAAGCGCCAGCCCACCGAAGCGCCCGGGAAGAAACCAAACTTGTAGCCCGTAGCAAACGCCGAGCTGCCGTCGTAGCGCACCGTGGCCGAGAAAATGTATTTGCCGGCAAAGTCGTAGTTCACCCGGCCGAAGTAGCTGGCCAGGCGCGTCTGGCTGCTGGTGCCGCTGTTGGTCTGATTAGTCTGGGGGCCGTTGTTGAGCTGCTGCAGGTCGTTGCTGAGGTAACCCACGCGGTTGGCACTCACTGAGTTGAAATTGAATTCCTGCGCCGACTGCCCCAGCAGAACCGTTACCTGGTGCTTCTCGGCAAACAGCCGGTCATAGGTCAGCGTGTTCTCGATGAGGTAGCCGGGATTGTAGTTCGAAAACGCGTAGGCCGACGCCGTGCCCGGGCCGTTGCGCGGCGAGTTTGGCCCGAGCGAAGGCGTGAAGCCGCTGCCGTTGTCGAAAATCAAATCCACGCCCACGTTGGTGCGGAAGCGCAGGTACTTGAGCGGCTCCACCTCGGCAAATACCGTGGATAGCACCCGGTTGCGGTTGAACTTGGTATTGGCAATCAACGACTGCAGCACCGGGTTGGGCTCCACGTAGTTATCGGCTTTCACAGCCTCGTACCAGGTGCCATCGGGGCGGTATACGGGCAGCACCGGCGGGGCCTGCAGCACGTTGTTCAGCACGCCAAACTCGTCGTTGCCGGTGTTCAGCTGCCGGTCGCTCAGGTGCGTTACCGACAGGCTGTTGCCAATTTTTACGCGCTTGCTGAGCTGGATGTCGCCATTGGCCCGGAGCGTAAAGCGCTCAAAATTAGACCCGTTCAGCGTGCCGTCCTGCTGGAAGTAACCGCCCGATACTGCGTAGCGCGCCTTCTCGCTGCCGCCCGCCGCGCTCAGGTTGTAGCTCTGAATCACGGCCGTGGGCCGAAAAACGGCCTTCTGCCAGTCGGTACCCGCGCCCAGGGATTTGGGGTCGCGCAGCTTCTCCTGCACCGGCGACGAGCCCTGGGCCAGAATGCTTTCGTTGTTGATAACTGCGTATTGCTCCGCATTCAGCAAATCAAGCTTGCGCCACACCTGCTGGATGCCGCGGTAGCCGTCCAGGGTGATGCTGGACGTGCCCGCCTTGCCACGCTTAGTGGTGATGATAACCACACCGTTGGCGGCCCGCAGGCCGTAAATGGCGGTAGCCGAAGCATCCTTCAGCACGTCAATCGTCTCAATATCATTAGGATTGATGGCGTTCAGCTGGTTTTCCACGCTGTTGCCGCCCGCGTCCGACGACGGCAGCGGGAAGCCGTCCACCACGTACAGCGGCGAGTTGTTGCCGGCCGACGTGATGCCGCGCACCCGCACCTGCGTGCCGCCCGCCCCGCCCGGCGCCCCCGAGTTCTGCGTCACGGTCACGCCCGCCGCACGGCCCTGCAGCGCCTGCGTGGGGTCGGCCACCGGCTGGGTAGCAATGTCACGCCCCGAAACCGAGGAAATAGCGCTGGAAACGCTGCCTCGGTCCTGGGTGCCGTAGCCCACCACCACCACTTCGGTTAGCTGCTTGGCATCTTCGCGCAGCGTAACACTCACCGGTGTACCACTGGCTACCACAGCGGTTTGAGTGCCAAAGCCCACGAAGCTGAACACCAGTGTGCTGCCTTCGGGAGCCGTCAGGGAGAAGCTGCCATCGGGTGCGGTGGAGGTGCCGATGGAGGTGCCGCGCACCAGCACGGTCACGCCGGGCAGGCCATTGCCGTCGGCCCCGGTCACGCGGCCGCTCACAGGCACATCGGCCGCCGGGCGCATTACCGGGCGGTTTGCTGCCATAGCCGGCACCCTTGTTGCCAGCACCGGCAGCCCGCAGGCCAGCAATACGGTGGTGCGCCGCAGCAGCGCAATCAGGTAAAAAGTTCGCTTCATGGTGGGAGTTTTAAAAAGCGTAAGCGAGGCGGCGGCTGTCAGAAAGCAGCCGGGGAATTAGCGAATTGGTTAGTGCGATGCGCCCGCCGTTGCGGTGCGCGATTGGTCAGGTATCGGGCGTACGGCTCCGGTGGCTTTGCCCGCGGCCGGGGTGGCACTAGCCACTGGCCCCGCCACGTAGCGGAACCGGGCCGTCTGGGACCCCACGCGCAGGGTGTACCAGCCGGTTTCGAGCTGCGGGCGGCCCTGGCCGTCGGGGTAGCTCAGGTCGCGCAGCGGGTCGATATCGAAGGCCAGCTGTTGGCTTTGGCTGGCGACAAAAGTTTGTTTTTCAAAGTGCTTTAGCATCCGCACCGGCCGAGCAATGCGGCCAACTTCATCGGTCAGGAACCATAGCACGGCTTCCTGGCCGGCGCGGGGGCCGGTGTTGGCTACGCGCACCGTGGCGCGCAGCCGGGCGGCCGGGCCGGTCAGTACCGAGTCGCTCAGCGCCAGCCCGGAGTATGTGTAGGTCGTGTAGCTCAGCCCTTCTCCAAACTCGGTCAGCATCGAGCTTTTGTACTTAGCCCCCGGCAGCGCGTAGCCCGCGCCGAAGTCGCTCAAATCGAGACTGTTCTCGTTGTTGTCGTGGTGGTAGTTGGTGATGTGGCCGGCAAACTGCGGATAAGTAAATGGCAGCCTGCCACTTGGATTGGTCTTCCCGCTGATGATTTCGGCCAAAGCCGTGCCCCCTCCGTAGCCCGGCAGCCCTGCCCAGATGATTGCCGACGAGCCCTCCGCCACGCCGCGGATGATAGCCGGCCGGCCGCCGATGACGATGAGCACCGTGGGCTTGCCGCTGGCCTGTGCCGCCTGGGCCAACTGCTGCTGGTCGGCGGGTAGGGTGAGGTCCGAAGTGTTGCCCAAACCTTCGGTGTAGGGCCGCTCGCCCAGGGCCAGTACCACGGCATCGGCCTGCCTGGCGGCCGCGGAAATGCTGGCCAATTGCATTTTGCCGGCGGCATCGCGGTAGGGCAGCATCTCGACTTTGGCCTGCGGGTATTCGCGGCGTAGCGCCTCCAGCAGCGTGGGCACGTCCTTGGGGTAAGCGTCTTCGGCGCGGCCCTGCCAGGCCAGGGTCCAGCCGCCGCAGAGGTTGGCGCGCGAGTCGGCCGAGGGGCCTACCACCAGCAGGCGCTTCACGCGGGTCGGAGCCAGAGGTAGCGCATTGCGTTCATTTTTAAGCAATACTACCGATTCGCGGGCGGCCGCTACAGCCTGGGCCCGCAGGGCCGGGTCGCCGATGCGGCTGAGCCGGTCGGCGCGGGGCATGGGGTTTTCAAACAGGCCGATTTCGTCCTTCATCTGCAAAATCCGGCCCGCCGAAAGGTCGATGCGGGCCTGCGTCAGGCGGCCTTCCTGCACCAGCTCCTTCACAATGCGGCAGAAGCTGGTGGTGTAGGGCGTCATGGCCATGTCCACGCCCGCGTCGATGGCCATCCAGGTGGCCTCCTTTTCGTTGGGGGCCACTTTCTGCACCCGCACCAAGCGGTTAATGTCTTCCCAGTCGGTCACGGCCACGCCTTTGAAGCCCATCTGGCGGCGCAGCAAATCGGTGAGAATGGCTTTGGATGCGTGCACCGCCTCGCCGTTGATTTCGCCTGAGTTAATCATGATGGATTTCAGGCCGGAATCGATTGCGGCCTGAAACGAAGGCCGGAAAAACTCCTGCAGCCGCTGGTCGGGGATGAGGGCGTTGGTGCGGTCCCAGCCGTTGCGTGGGTCAGAGTACCCAATGAAGTGCTTGCCGCAGGCCGCCACTTTGTAGGGCGCAATTTCGGTATTGGTCTGAAGCTCAATGGTGAAAGCCGCGCCGAGCGTGGCTGCCACCAGCGGGTCTTCGCCAAACGTCTCATAAAAGCGGGGCCAGTACGTATTCAAGCCCAAATCGAGCACCGGGGCAAACACCCAGTGGTGGCCCAGGTCCGCCGATTCGAGGATGGTGGCGCGGGCGGCCTGCCGGGCCAGAGCCGGGTTGAAGCTGGCTCCGATGTTTACGTTGTGCGGGAAAATGGCCGTGCCGCCCACGTAGCTGGCCCCGTGCATGTGGTCGATGCCGTAAATCATGGGGATGTGTAGGCGCGACTCGCGTATGGCAATGCGCTGGAGCGCGGCCGAATAGCGCAGCCACTGCGCTGCCGGCACCGCTTCTCCGTTGATGAACGAGCCAATATGAAAATTCCGGACCAGTGCTGCTGCTTTGGCCGAGTCGAGCGTGACGTCGCCGTTGGAGCCGTCGTGGTTTATGGCCGAAATATTCAGCTGGGTCATCTGCCCGATTTTCTCCTCCAGCGTCATTTGCGCCAGCAGCTTTTGTACGCGGGGGCTGAAAGTAGGCGGCGCTATTTCGGCTACGGTGGTTTCAGCAGATGCGGCGGCAGTGGCCATGGGCACGGCTCCCCGCTGGCAGGCCGCGAGGAGTGGCATTGCCAACAGCAAGCTGCGCCACGCGACAGAGTGACGTTGAGCTACCCGTGCCGGAAACTGGCCAGCTAGTAAGCGAGTGCGGAGAAGGGAAGAAAACCGGGCCATCTGGAGTATTCAGTTGGCCAAATGTAGAAGAGTGTGTTTGGCAAATGCAACTCAATAAATGCCCTGAAATGCCTGATTTGGCTGTTTTTGCCAGCACGGTCAGCGGGGCTTATACGCTTGCTGCACACGCACTCATTTCCTATTCCCCCTTGAAACAAGTAGCTAAAGCGTTTTCAGTTTTCGTACCGCTCGCTAAAAAACAATGAAAAAAAATAGAGTTTACTGAAATAAAACCAACATTATTCGCCGATTCCAGAGTGCCAAGCTAAAATGCCACCCATCAGGCAGCCAGGCGGGCAAACCGATTGCGGAGTCCGTCACAAACGTTACCGGAAATTAAGGCACGCTTAATCGACGGCTTTTACGGCTTCATTCTCCTCCACTTCGGCTTCGGTGCCGGCATCCAGCAGTACGTGCGTCCATGGTTCCCCTTCTTCAAAGTCGGGAGCCTGACGGCGGCGCTGCAGGGCTTGCAATACCTTTTGGGCAAAAGCCCAGCTGGTGGCCTGGCGCAGGTCCAGGATTCGGGCCAGTTCGGAGGGAGAATAATTGCCCTTGTGAGCGTGCATCAGAAACACGGCATACAGCGCCTTGACAATAGAAAACTTGCACTTTTGCAATAAGGTGCCCGCCGTGGCCGACTCCACGTAGCGGCAGCGAGTACAGCGCCGGGCGTGGGGCTCGCGGGCTTCGCAGCTTTTTTCGTGGCCGCATTTGCGGCATTGGTAGCGGCCGTGGCCCCACTTCAGGTCGGCGAGGTAGCGCAGGCAGGCGTCCTTGTCGGGATATATCTGACTGAATTCGCCGAAGTCTACTTCCTTCGATTCAATGCGGGCGGCCTTTTCGGCGTGAAGGTCGCGGCTGAGGTCGCCGTTGAGCTTCTCGATGGCGGCCGACTGTAGGGCCAACAGGCCGTTGGCTTGCAGCAGCTCGCGGTTTTGGGCGGCCACGGTGTCGTTTTGCTGGCGAAGCTCGGCGGTGCGCAGGGCTACTAGGCCTTCCAACTCGGTGTTAAGCTGGTCTTTAAGTGCTTGGTTTTCGCGCATTTGTTCTACCAGGCGGTCCTGGGCCTGGTGCTTTTTGCGGAGCTGCTTGAGCAGGCGGTTCTGGGTGAGCAAGGTAGTGTCCATCAGACCCTTCAGCTTTTCGCCCAGCGCGTAGCTTAGTATCACCACTTCTACTACGAAGGCCGCGTTGAGGCTGTACACGGTATACACGTTGCTGTAGAAGTTGATACCCAGCTTGCGCATGATGAGAAACGTGAGGCTGATGGCCACCAACGCCTGTGCCAGCAGCAGGTAGCGGGCCGGCCGCAGCCCGCTGCCATATGCCCGAAAGGCCGCGTAGTACAGCAGGCCATACGGCAGCAGGTACAGCCAGAAGCTGAACCCGGAGTGCACCACGGCGGCATCGAGCACAAGCAGGGCCGTGCTGCCGCCCACCACCCACGTGCCCAGGCGGTGCAGGGCTGGCAGGCGCGATGCCGTATCGAGAAAGCCGCTGGCGTAGGTGGCAAAGGTGAGCAGCAGCAGCACCGGGGCGAGCGCGCCGACGAAGTGATTCAACTCGGGCGAAGCCGACCATAAATACTGGAAACCCAGCCCGTCCTCGGTCAGAAACAGCAGCGTACCACTCAGCACGTAGAGCACGTAGTAGAGGTAGGTGCGTTCCTTCAGGAAGAAGAACAGAATCAGATTGTACAGCACCATAATGAACAGCACGCCGTAGAACATGCCCAGCAGCCAGTATTGCAGCGACAACTCCGGGATGAGCCCCGCGCCGCTGTGCAGCATGGCCCGGAAGCTGGTGCGCGTGTCGGAGTGCAGGCGCAGGTAGTAGGTGGCGGTTTCGCCGGGCCGGGGTGGCAGGTCAAACAGGAAGTTTTTGTAAGGATGTGGGCGGGTGGCAAAGGAGTGGCTGGCCCCGGTGGCCACGCTGTCGTAGGCCGTGGCCGAGCCGGGCCGTGGCCCATAAAACACCGCCTGTCCGATGTGCGAATCGTACAGCTCCAGGTACCAAGCGGCGTTTTCGGCGGGTGCGTGGCGCACCGTGATGCGCAGCCAATAGGTGCTGCGCGGATGCTGGATATTGGGCGGGTGGCCCGAGCCGCGCAGCACCACAAAGCGGTGGCTCCAAGCCGGCGACTGCACGTCGGCCAGCCGGAGCCGGCCCGTGGGGTCTTCCAGCATGCTGTAATAATTCTCTTCTAGGTAGAGCGCGGGGTTGCTCGGGCTCACGGCCAGCGTGTCTTCGGGCTGGGCAGCACGGGCCGGGCCGCCCAGCAGGGCCAGCACCAACAGCAGCCGGACGCGGGCAAGCAGGCTGTTTGGAGCCGCTACCGGGCGCTTAGCCACGGCCCGGCGTTGCGCGTGCCAGCGTAAATAAGAGAGTAACCACATAGGCCCCTAAAATACAACAGTCCGCCCAGCGAATAGCCGGACGGACCGTTGAGGCGGAATCTGCCAAAAATCAGAGGCGGAACTGCGCCCCGAACCGGATGCCGAAGTTCTGGTGGCTGTTGTCGGGCCGGCCCGGGGGCGGGGGCGCCGGCTGGTCCCGATAAGTGAGGCGATGCAGGAAATCGACCCGAATGAACTTGAAAATGTTTTCGATGCCGTAACCTACCTCTACATAAGGCTCCCGAATAGCACCAGGCAAGTAATTGGAGCGGCCGTTGGCATCGCGCGCTTTGTCCGACAGATTGCCGTACAGCACGTTGGCTGTGCCCACCAGGCGCCAGTTCAGCGTGCGGATGCCGGGAATGGCGTTCAACAACAGCCCTTCGAAATGCTGGTCGAGGCGCAACGACACCGAACGGTCCGTCACAAACTCGAAGTAATTCATCAGGTTGAAGGCGTTGGGGTTATAGAAAATGGTCTGGTTGCCCAACGGAGCTTTCAGGATGATGTACGGCAGCGGTGTGGGAATGTAGTTGCCCTCGATGCGATAATTGAGCCGGCCGAAATAACCCACCGACACGCTGTGGGTAATGGCCAGGTTGAGCTTGTGGTACATGTGGTGGCCCCGGTACCATTCGATAGAGCCCAGCGTGTAGCGGAAGTTGAACACCGGCCACCGTTTCAGGCCCACGGCCCGGCGGCGGTTTTCGCTCTGCACCAGGGTTTCATCGGGCGCGTAGCGCGATTCCGAAACCAATTCGTTCAGGTGCAGCAGGTCGGACGGCGGAGTGTCGTTGGGGCCACTGGGCGGCGCAATGGCCAAAGGAAACAATGGGTCGATGAACTGGTAGCGCGCCGTCAGGGTCTGGGTGAAGCCGTGAAACAGGTCGCGCTGCACACTCAGCGCCACAATGTCGCGCAGCGCCGGGCGCTGAAAGCGGCCCCAGCGCGAAGCCGCCAGAAACAGGTTGTTGTTATCAAGAAAGTCGTTATCAAGCAAAGCAGTCTGCTCAACGTCGTGCTTAAAATCGGCCGAAAACACCGTCCAGTGCCGGCGCTCAGCAATGTAGCTTTCGCGCACGCCGTACTTGAAGCGGCCATCCTGGGTGCCGTAGGCCACGAAAGCCTGCGTCAGCCAGTCGCGGCTAATGAGCGGGGTGGTGCGGAAACCAATGCGGAAGCGGCTGCCCTCGAAGTCGTTGTGGGCGTACAGCGTCGAAATCGGCCCAATGTCGAGTTTGCCCACCCGTTTGTAACCGTTCACAAACAGGTCCACCCAGTCGAGGAGGTTACGCACCGAGGGCAACTGTTTGGCCGAGTCGAGCACGGCAAACACCTGGCGCTCGCTCAGGCTCAGCGTGTCGGGGCGGTGGGTATCGAAATAGCCCCCGGCCCCGCCCTGGGGCAGGCCGCTGAGCAAACCGCCTGCGGGCGCATCGGCGGGTTCCATCAGCGACGACACGATGGGCTGGTCGTAGAAGCCGGTTTCGTCGTGAATCTTGTTGCGCACGAAATTGCTGCTCACCGTGGTGTAGCGCACCAGCATGGCCGCCTGCTTCTCGTAGGGACGCACGCTGATGAGCAACTTGGTGCGCGTGGGCAGGCCGGGGCCCTCACCGGGCGAGGTCAGCTCCTGCGACACGCGCAGGTCGTTCACGAAGTTGATGTTGGCCTCGGGGCTGGCCACCAAGTCTAGGCGGCGCAGGGCGTAGCCTTCCTGCGTAATCCAGATGGTGCCTTTGAAGGCCAAATCGTGGCTGCGCTTGGGCGTGACGGCAATTTTGTAGCAGAAATCCTTGCCCACAAACACCGAGTCCTGCAACTCGTAGTCGTAGGTGCCGCGGCCGCCTTCGGCAATGGGCGAGATGAAATCCTTGCCCAGCACGTTTTGCCAGTTCGGATAAAAGTCGAAGTTCTGGAAGTTCGAGCCCAGCATCTGGCTCAGGATGGAGCCTTCGCGGGGACCCACGCCGCGCATCTGCTTGTGCAGCAGGTCTTCGCGGCGCCGAATGGGGTTGTTGCGCTGGTATACCCGCGAGCCCACTTCGGAGGCAAACACCGGAAGCGGCGCGTCGGGGTCGCCCACGGCGGCAGCGCCCTGCCGCACGGCCAGCGCCCGAATGTCGCGAATGGCCTTGCGGTTGTTAAGGGCCGCCGGCACGTCAATCAGGCTGGTTTCGATGCGGTTGTAGGAGTCGTACTCGGCCGCTTTCAGGTAGGTGCGGGCGTTTTCGGGCTTGTGCTTCTGCACCTCGCGCAAGATGCGGAAGGCGGGGTTTTCGGGTTGGCGCGAGCTCACAAACACTTCGCCGAGCGTGACGCCGCCGGTTTTCAGGCGGAACAGCACCGTTTGCACGGCCGCATTGCTGAGCTTGCGGCGCTGCGTGGCAAAGCCCATGGCCGAAACCGCGATGGAATCGGGCGAGCCCGCCACGCTCAGCTTGAATTTGCCATCTAAGTCGGCCGTGATGCCGGCGCTGGTTTTAGGAATAAATATGGACGCAAACGGCACCGGCTCACCGTTGGCAGCTTCCACCACTTGGCCACTGATTACAATACGCTGGGCGGCGGCTGGCAGTGCCAGGAGGCACACCAGGAGCAGCGGAGCAAGAAATTTCATACGGAGTATAAAAGAGCCAAATGCCAAAACCTTAAGTAGTCCGGCAATTTACGCAAAGCGCAAGCGGCTCCCAACTAGTTCCGTGCCGAAAACAGGAAAATTTCTGGTGAAAGATTAAACCTGCCAAGCGAATAGCTGTCGCGCGTCGACCAAGTGCGCAAGGGCCGTTCTGGGCAATGAGCCGGGCGAAGCAGCGGCCAAAAAAAACTCCCCGCCCCAGCCAAAGCCGAAGCGGGGAGCAGATAGCAAAA
The DNA here is from genome assembly GCF_016056375.1 of Hymenobacter negativus. GTDB lineage: Bacteria > Bacteroidota > Bacteroidia > Cytophagales > Hymenobacteraceae > Hymenobacter > Hymenobacter negativus_A. The sequence goes on along the minus strand of NZ_JAEDAE010000008.1, from coordinate 98,118 downwards.
AATAGGATATTGACGACCTCAGCGGATGACCAGGGTACCGCCGCCGCTGGTGGGTAGGCGGCGCTCGCCGGCGGCAAGCACGCCCCGGGCCTGGCCGAAGGAGAAGCCTGGCGTGTTGGCACTGAGCCCGCTAATATTGCCGCCGCCCGAGGCTACCAGGTTGCCACCACCCGAAGCAACGACATTGCCGCCACCTGAAGCGACCACATTGCCGCCCCCGGAAGCCACCACATTGCCGCCCGAATTCAGCACCGAAATAGCGGCAACCTGGTTGCCTTGCAGCACGGCTACGGCGAAGTTGCCGTTGGCCAACGGGGCATAGCCCAGGCGCACGCCGCTTTGCAAGTACTGTTTCACGTAGCTGGCCAGCTCGTTGTAATTGCCCCAGGTGCCGTTGTTGTAGAGGTGAATGTTGCACTCGCAGACTTCGCCCTGGCCCACGGGGGCACGGTTGGCCATCTGCCGGTAGGCTTGGGCAATCCAGGGGTCGCGGCATTGGGCCGAGGCCATGGGGCCGGATAGTAGGAAGGCGAGCGCCAGGAGTGAAAAGAGCGTTTTGAACATGAGCTACAGCGTGAAAAAGGAATGCAAAAACGGCCAGCTGGCCGGCCCGTCCTTCGGGTGCGTCGAAACTAGCCAGGGCGCACCCGCGCCGCCAAAGCGCGTCTACCAAGCCCTCCGGAAAGTCGACGGAGGCAATTGAGAGTCGATAAACGGCTGTGTGGGACTTACCGGAGCTCGTCGGCGCTATATCCTGTTAGCCAGATTTCAGTGCCCGGCGGCACCGGGCTGGCGGTTCCCATATCGAGCAGCAGCCCGCGTACCGGCCCGGGAGCAGAGCCGGGGTGGCTCACTTCCTCCACCGTGGCAGTTCCTAGCTGCTGGGTGCCATCAGGTAACTGGCAGGCCACTGCCAGCGCTGTGTGCAGAGCGTAAGGCTGCAGCAGTGGAGTGGGACCATCGGGCAGCACCAGCAGGCCCAGGCCCGGCAGGGGCCAGGTGGCGGCTACGCGCAGGAGCAGGGAGGGGGAGGATGGAGGCATACGCCCGGTTTACGGCTGCGGAGCCGAAATCGTCGCGGGTGCGGCTTCCGGCAGAGACTCGGCCGGGGCGGGGCGCCTGGTTCGGTGCGCAGGGCGCAGGTAGTTGGAAGCGTTGGAAATAACAAAAACCGTGGACACGAAGCCGGCAATTTTCTCCAGTAGCAGCAGCACCTGCGTGGTGCCGGCCGCCGCCGCAATGCTGCCGCCCGAGTTGCTGATGAGCGTGCCCACGCTGTGGTAGAACAGCTGGCCGAACACCTCCAGCTCGGTGCCCGGCCGCAGGCCGCTGAAGGCCAGCCCATTCACGCGGTAGAGGCAGTAGAAATCGAGGGCAAAGGACAGCGATATCATGCCCAGATTAAGCGAGACGAGCAGCACAAACTGCTGGAAAGTCTCGCGCAGGGCCGATAGCGCCCGAAAGTTGTGCAGCAGGAAGTAGCCGGTTTTGCCGGCTGCGGCGGCCAATAAGATGCCGGTAATCACGTTGGGCGGCAGGCCCTCGTGCTTGTCGAGCAGGTAGAGGGCCAGGCCCAGCAGCAGCAGCAGCGCGTGCTGCCAGAGCAGGCGGCGGAACTGGTTTTGGAGGGGCTGAAATTTCATGGTAGCGCAAAGAATGCTCGGCGGGTGTAGAGCGAGTGAATCCATCGTGGACTCTGTGAGCCCGCGCATCCAGGCGCTACAGCAATATCGAACGCAGACCCATAGCGTCCAAGCTACACCTCTACCTTCAGCGTGGCCGGCCCTTTGGTTACTTCAAACAGCTCACCGTGGGGCACGATGGTAATCTGGCCGTACTCCTGGAGCAGCATTTTGTAGGCTTCGGCCACGGGTCGAGGCCGGCGGTCGAGGTCGAAGAGGCCGCAGGGATTCACGGTGCCCACTTTGCGCTCTAGGCCCTTGTCCCAGTCGAGCTGGTCGATGAGCGAGTACCAGGTAAAGCCGAGCACAGGCACGCCTTCTTTTCGCATTCTGAGTATGTTCACCCACTGCTTCCAGAGCCAGGTGGGGGCTTCTTTGGCTTCGAGGACGTTGGTTTCGGTGTGCATCACCGGCTTTTTGTAGCGCAGGTAGTAGTCGCGGGTGATGTTATACCAGCCCAGCACGTCCATGCTGGTGCAGATTTCGCCGTTCGGCAGCATGATTTTCTCGTTGCGGCCGTAGTAGTCGTTGCCCATTATTTGGTAGCCGGGCGGCTCGCCGGCCATAAACCACTCGTACTCGCGCCGGGTCAGTCCGTTGTCGTAGAGGTAGTTGAGCACGTCGCCCTCGGGGTGGTGGCCATAGAGCAGGTCAAGGGCGGCGAAGCGCAGCTTGTTCTGCATCTGGACCTCGTAGGTGTGCTCGGCGCGCAGCTCGTGGGTGAACTCGGCCGACTCGCTCTGCACAATCACGCAATCGGGCCGGTGCTTGGCAATGCGCTGCGTGCCCATGATGCTGGCCGCCACAATGTGCTTCAGGGCCGTCACAAAGGCCTTGTCCGACTTCAGCTGCTCGTTCCAGATGCCATCTTTGGCACTCATCTTGGCCGTCACGTAAACCTCGTTCACGGGCGTGAAGAAGCGCACCCAAGGGTAGCGCTTGGCCACTTCCTCGCAATACGCAGCGAAATGCACCGGCAGCTCGGGGTTCTGGAAATTGCCAATGAAATCGGGCACTCCGAAGTGCATCAAATCCAGAATTGGGGTGATTTCCAGGCGCTGCATTTCGGCCATCGCCCGGTCGGCAAATTCCCAGTCGTATTTCGTCGGGCTGAGCTGGATTTTGTAGTAAGGCAGGCCGTAGCGTAGCACCTTCAGCCCCATTTCCTTCACCAGCGCCAGGTCTTCCTTATAGCGGTTGTAGTGGTCGCATTCGGCCAGCAGGTCGCGCCGGGTTTTGCCATGGTCGATGGTCGGGTAGCTGCACTCGATGCCGGTGGCAAACATGAAATTGTTGGGCAGGCCCGTAGGCAGGCCGTTGCCGTTGTGCCCGCGCGCGCCGCCGTATTCGTCGCCCTCGTAGTTGCCGTCGCCGAAATGCTCTTTTATCTCTGTGAGGAAAGACTTCATGGGGTGGGTTTTCTTAGAACGTCCCGGCGCTGCTGGCTTTCCAGAAACTTGTCGGCCGTGCGCAGGCTCAGGGCCATAATGGTCAGGGCCGGGTTCACGCTCAGGGCGCTGGGAAAGGTGGAATTATCGGAGATGTAGAGGTTGGGCACGTCGAAGGCGCGGCCGTTGGCATCCACCACGGCATCATCGCCGGATAGCCCCATGCGAGCCGTGCCGATGACGTGCGCATAGCGCTGAAACGCCCAGATGTCGGTAGCGCCGGCCGCTTCCCAGATGCCGCGCATGATTTTCTCGGCGTGGGCGTTCATGCGCTGCTCGTTTTCCTGGGCCGTGAAGTGCAGGCGGGGTTTTGGCAGGCCGCGGGCGTCCTTTTCTTCGGCCAGCTCCATAAAGTTGTCGGCGTGCGGCAGGCAGTCGCCCAGAATATTGATGCCGGCAATGTGGTTGTACTGGCGCATGTAATCGCGCAGGGGCTGGCCCCAGAGCTTGCGGCCCCGTGCCACCTGGCCCGCAAACGTCACGGGCATCACGCCAATACTTTGCAGCAGGTAGCCACCCACGAAGTCGGCCCCGGCCGGCCGGTGCGTGTCTTGCGAAATCAGCCCGCCGGGAATGCCCTTGTTGGGCCGCACCTCCTCGGCAAACGTGCCCCAGACCTGCAGGCCGGGGTGCGCCATCAGGTTGCGGCCTACCTGCCCGCTGGTCAGGGCCAACTCGTTCAGCATCAGTAGGCGCGGGGTTTCTACTGAGCCGCCGCAAAGGAACAGGTGGCGGCAGCGCTGGCGTTTCTGCTCGCCGTTCTGGGTGTACACCACGCCCGTGACGTAGCCCCGCGCATCGCGCTCAATCTCCGTCACAAAGCTGTTGGGGCGGATGTCGGCCCCGTGCTTCACCGCCAGCGGAATGAAGGTGACGTCCATGCTCGACTTCGCGCCATTGGAGCAGCCGGCCTGGCAAAAGCCGCGGTTGGTGCAGGCTTCGCGCCAGCCCACACCCTCCTGATAGTAGCGGGCCGACAGCGCCGCATTAGCCGCCGGCGAGGTGCGAATTCCCATTTTCTCAGCGCCGCGCACCATCAATTGGGCGGCACTATTCAGTGGCAACGGGGCCAGCGGGTAGCCCTTGCGGCGGGCTGGGCCCCAGGGATATGGCGTGGGGCCCGAAACACCGATGAACTGCTCTACTTCCTCGTAGTACGGGGCTAGCTCTTCGTAGCTCACCGGCCAGTCCTCGCCCTGCCCGAAGTCGCGCCGAATGTGCAAATCATCGGGCAGCGGGCGGGGGGTGTAGGCCGTGTAGTGAAGCGTGCTGCCGCCCACGCCTGTGCCGGAGTTATTCTTGCCCATGGCCAGCGGGTTGTGGCCGGCGGCCAGCCGCTCGTCGTTCCAGAACAGGAAATCCTGAGCTTTTTCGTCGGTGGCAAAATCCTTCTCGGGCGTGTGCCAGGGGCCGGCTTCCAGGGCCACCACCTTCAGGCCGGCCATGGCCAGGCGGGCCAGCAGCGGCGCGCCGCCCGCGCCCAGCCCAATCACCACGCAGTCCACTTCGTCGGCTTCGGGCTCGATAGCCTGCGGTTGTTCCTGGGGAGTATCAACCGCTACGGGAGCCGCAGCGGGCTCATCGGCCAGCAGGGCCTGCAGCAGCGGGTCCTGAATTTCGGGCTTGACGGGGTTGAGGACGCCTTCTTCGAGCACTTCTTCGTCGGGCATATACTTGGGGTAGGAACGCGCCACGGCGCGGTCATTCTTTAGAATACAGTTATTTATCGGCGCTACAGTCAAGAATGCGCCGTGGCGCGTTCCTACGCGGGTTCTCTTTCTTCCCGCTCGTTGAGGCCTATTTTCGTCCAGGCGGGCAGGTCGGCCATGCCCACGTAGCCGATTTCCTCCTGGGCCAGTGGGTGGGCGTAGTAGGTTTCGGTTAGCTCGGCCAGCATTTCTTCAAAAAAACGGCCTGCATCCAGCGTTTCCCAGGTTTTGCCGGGGGGCGTGGCAGCGGCCAGTGCCTGTAGCACCGTGTCCTGCTGCTCTGCGCTCAGCGCCGTGAAATCGGTTTGGAACTGCGCTTGTGCGATTTCCTGGATGCCGCCCAGGCCCAGGCGGTAGGCTTCGCGGTCGGGCGGCAGGGCATCGTAGCGCCAGCCGTCGGCGCGGCCTTCGGTCAGGCGCTGGTCCACGGCCGGGGCTAGCGGGATGGGCTGCTCCGGGCGGTCGGGCTGCGGGAAGAGGCGGGCAGCTACGGCTTCGAGCAGCGCATAGGTTTCGGGGGCCAAGAACTGCGGGGGGTAAGCCGGCGCATCGAGGCGGGCCTGCACGGCGGTGCGGGTAGCCTCCGATACGTGCGGCGTGGCAAGCAGCGCGCGCACGGTGCCGCTGGGATAAGTAGGAACGGACATAAAGAAGGCTTGGGCTGACGCACTACCACCGGCAACGGCTCAGCTAATAATTACTTACGAGTGAAACCGCCCGAAAGGGTGCAGGTTTGCGGGGGTATTTCTTAAACAGAACCCACAAAAAAAGCCGCCGGCTTTAAACTGGCGGCTTCTCAGCGCAATAGAAAAACAGTGCTTACTTAAACAGGGCCAGTGCCTTAATGAAAGTTTGCGACACGCCCCAGGCCAGGGGCAGGCCCACCACCAGCCAGGCCAGCACCACCGAGCCGCCCATGCCGGATTCGGTAGCGGGAGGGGTTGAGTTGTTGGGTTGCGGATTCATATCGAGGTCAAATTAGGGTTTGAAAAACAAAGGCTTAGTGGGCGCCGGCTTCTACCGTCACGGGGCCTTTTTCGTAGTAACGCTCGTTTACGGCGTGCACGAGGATATTGGAAATGAAGCCCACCACCAACAGGCTGGCCATGGTGTAAAACACGGTTTGGTAAGCTGCTGCCCCGGAAAAGCCTTCGGCCTTGCGGCTATCGGACAGGTAGTGCACAATGAGCGGGCCGAGCACGCCGGCCGTGCTCCAGGCCGTGAGCAGGCGGCCGTGAATGGCCCCCACCTGGTACTTGCCAAACAGGTCGGACAGGTAGGCCGGGGCCGTGGCAAACCCGCCGCCGTACATGCTGATAATCACGCAGGCCACGGCCACAAACAAGGTCAGCTGCAGGTTGTGCCCCAGCGTTGGAATGAGGGCGTACATAATGGTGCCCAGGCCGAAATAGATGGCATAAGCCACCTTCCGCCCCAGCTTGTCCGAAGCCGACGACCAGAAGAAGCGGCCCAGCAGATTGAACAGGCTGAGCAGGCCCACAAACCCGGCGGCGGCAGCGGCGGTCACGCCCTTGCCCGCGCCCATGGCCGTGTCCGAAAACGTCTCTTGAATGAGCGGCGAGGCCGTTTCGAGCACGCCGATGCCGGCCGTCACGTTGCAAAGCAGCACCACCCACAGCATCCAGAACTGCGGCGTTTTGATGGCGTTGTCGGCCGAGACGTTGGCCGTGGTAATCATGTCGTTGTGCTCAGTGCTTGGTACGTAGCCGGCGGGCTTCCAGTCATCGGCGGGCACGCGGATGGTCCAGACGCCAAACTGCATAAAAATCAGGTAAATGATGCCCATTACAATGAACGTAGGGGCCACGCCCATGGGGGCTGAGCCTTTGAAGTGCGTCATCAGGTTGTTGGCCAGCGGCGAGCCAATCATCGCGCCCCCGCCAAAGCCCATGATGGCCATGCCCGTAGCCACGCCCTTGCGGTCCGGAAACCATTTAATCAGCGTGCTCACCGGCGAAATGTAGCCAATGCCCAACCCAATTCCGCCCACCACGCCGTAGCCAAAATACAGCAGCCAGATATTGTGCAGATGCACACCCAGCGAGGCAATGAGGAAGCCGCCGCCGAAGCACAGCGACGAGGCCAGCATGGCCTTGCGCGGCCCCACGCGCTCCAGCCACTTCCCAAAAATGGCCGCCGATAGGCCCAGCAGCACAATGGCGATGGAAAACGTGATGCCGATTTGCAGGGGCGTCCAGTCGTCGGGCGCGGGCTTGGCCGGGTCGCCGCTGATGAGCGCGCCCAGCGGCTTGTTGAACACGCTGAAGGCGTAAGCTTGCCCGATGGCCAGATGAATGGCCAGGGCCGCCGGCGGCACCAGCCAGCGGTTGTAGCCCGGGCCGGCCACGGTGCGGCTACGGTCGAGAAGCGAAGAGGAATTGTCGGCCATGTTCAAGGTGGGAATTGAAGTGGAAGAAGACAAAAAATGCCGTCGCTGCTGCGCCTAACGCGCTGAAAGCGGGCGACAAGTGCCAAGGTAACCGGCGGCTTCGCTGGTTGATTATCCGCAGCGCGAAAATGTTGCTAAACAGGTATAGGTCCTGAAACACGTCTGTCATCCTGAGCGCAGCAAAGGACCTTGTCACGTTCGCATAGTTGAGTTCGTGCAAGCTGCGCGGACGTGAGAAGGTCCTTCGCTGCGCTCAGGATGACAGGCGTTATTCGTCGCTGCTGAGCTTGCCGCCAGTGATATGCACGAGGCTGCCAGTCATAAACGAGCCGTCCTGGGAGGCCAGCAGCACGTAGGCTGGGGCCAGCTCCTCGGGCTGGCCGGGGCGCTTGAGGGCGACTTCGTGGCCAAACTTGGCGATTTCCTCGCGGGGCATGGTGCCGGGGATATTGGGCGTCCAAACCGGGCCGGGCACCACGCAGTTCACCCGAATGCCCTTTTCGCCCAGGTACAGCGCCAGCGACTTGGTGAGGGCGTGAATGCCGGCCTTCGAGCAGGCATAATCCACCAGAATGGGGATGCCGGTGATGCCCACGATGCTGCCCGTGTTGATGATGCAGTCGTCCTTCTGGAGGTGCGGAATCACGGCCTGCGCCATCCAGATGTAGCCCAGAATGTTGGTGTCGAAGGTGCGGCGAATTTGTTCCTCTGGGATGTCCTCGAATTTCTCCTGGCTCATCTGGAAAGCGGCGTTGTTCACCAGAACGTTCAGGCCGCCCAGTTCGGCCAGGGTGCGGCGCACGGCCTGCTTGCACTGCTCGTGGTCGCGCACGTCGAGCTGGAGCAATAGGCACTTGCGCTTCTCCTTTTCCACCATTTGCCTGGTTTTCTCCGCATCCTCTACGTTTTCATTGAAGACGACAGCTACGTGCGCGCCCTCCTTGGCGAAGGCAATGGCCACGGCCCGGCCAATACCGGAGTCGGCCCCGGTGATGATGGCGACTTTGTCCTTCAGCTTGCCGGCGGCCTTGTAGTTGGCCAGGTCGGAGTCGGGCTGGAGCTTCATGTCGGCCTGCTTGGCTGGGTAGGGCAGCTTTTGGGCGGCGGCCTTCATGTCCTTGGCAGTGGGGCGGCGCTCGGTTTTGGTAGGGGCAGCTTTTTTAGCCGGGGCGGCGGGCTTTTTGGCGGCGGGAGCGGCTGGGGTTTTCTTCGGAGGCATGTTGGTAGGAAAACGTGATGCCCTGGCTTACGCGAAAAACCCGCCAATGGCTGCCACTGGCCCGCCTATTTGCCCGTGCTACCCTATCAGTGGCTCACAGCCGGCGCAGCACCACGCGGCGGTTGCGGGGGCGCTGGGCAGGGTCGGCGTTGTCGGCTACGGGCTGGGTGCCGCCGTAACCCACCGGCCGCAGCTGGGCCGTGCCCACGCCGTGGGCCGTGAGGTAGAGGCACACGGTCTCGGCCCGCTGCTGCGAGAGCTGGCGGTTGAGCTCGGCGTTGCCCACGTTGTCGGTGTGGCCCTGCACCTCAAAGTGCAGCTCCGGCCGAGTGCGCAGGGTGCCGGCCAGCGCATCCAGCGCCGTGCGCACAGGCGGCAACAACGCGGCCTTGCCCTGGTCGAAATACAGTTCCGGCAACGTCACTGTGCCTCCAACAGCTAGGTCGGTCAGCGAAGCCGCGCTGCCAGAATCGGCCAGAAGCAGTGTTGGGGCCGCAGCCGGTGGTGAAACTGCTATTGCCCCGCTGCTTCCAACGGAAGCGGCCGGTTTGGGCAAGGGAGCGGGGCTGCGAACCGGCTTAGGCACCACCGCGGCCGGGCGGACAGGTACCAAAGTTGGCGGCGTAGAAATGACGCGGGCCGGCCTTGGTTTCGGTGGCCGAACTATTGGCTTGGGGGGCGCCGTACCGGTGGCGGCCGGTGGCGGGTTGCGGCTGAACAGGTAACTGGTCGGAATTGGCGCCAACTTTGGCGTTTCGGCCATTTTGCCCCAGAAGTTGCGCCACGATGCAGTCGGCGGTTTCTGGGGTACGTCGGGCCGCTCCCAAGTAATAAAAATGCGGGTATCCAGGCCGTATTGGCAGTAGTCAACCCGCAGGTGGTACGGCTCGCCGGCCCGCAACTCCGCCGTGGCGGTGTAGTCGCTTAGGGGCTGTCCGCGCCATTCGTTCAGCAGCTGCCGGTCGTTCAGCCACAGCCGAACCCCGTCGTCTACGGTAACATGAAAAACGTATTTGCCGCTGGCCGGTGGCACCAGCCAGCCCGTCCAGCGCACCGAAAACTCCTCGGCTGGCATCCCCGATGCGGGCGGCTGGTGGCCCCAGTTGAAATTGATGGTCGCATCGCGACGAGTCAGGACATACTTTTCAAAATTCGTCCCTTCGTAGTAGTCGCCTCTGATGCCGTCACCGGAAGGCAGGGGCGCTTGCGCCAGCGCAGGCACCCCCGGCAACGCCAATCCAATAAGTAATGGCAGCCCAAGCCGCCGGTTGTGTTCGCCAGCCATGCTGCAATAACGGCAATTCCGACGCTTTTGGTATTGGCTTTCAGCTTCGATAACCTGCTGCCGGCTACCTAAGCAAACTCATTGCCGCAGTGGAAGCAATGAAACCGGTTGCCACGCACCGGAAACCGCAGCAGCACCGATAGCAGCCCCGACCAGAACCCGTAGGTATTGCGCGTGGCCGGCCCCCAAGCCACATCCGACGACCCGCAGCGTGGGCAGCGGGGCGTCACGGGGTCGGGCGCGTCGGCTTCGAAAGAAGCGACGTCCGGGCCGGTGGCGCGGGGCTCGGGCTCGGCGTGCAGAATTTCGAGCGCAGCCTCCGCGTCGGCCTGCCGCACGTGCAGCCGCACGCCGCCCGTAATGGGGCTATACAGCGGCAGCAGCCCCACCAGATTCTCGTTGCTCAGAAAGCACGGAATACCCGCTGCCTCCAGCCGCGTGCGGGCCAGGTTGGCCGCCATCGGCTCGTAAAACGATTCGAGAAAAACGACGGAATCGGGGCGGGACACGGGAAGGAATTATGAATTAAAAATTAATAATTCTATTTTGGCTGCTTGCGGGTGGCGGCGTCGATGCCATCCACGGCGTGGCCGGCCTGCAGACTCACAAACTCGGCCTGGCGTGCGCGCACGCGCACTTCGTCGCGGGCCGGCATGTCCATGCGGACTTGCTTCAGCTGGTCGTTCAGGCGCTGGTACACGGCGCGGGCATAGTCCCAGTCGCGGTCGGTCCAGGTGGCGCGCTGGGTGCGGGTTTCGCGCACCAGCTGGCCATAGGCGGCGGGCAGGTCCTGAGGCGTGAGGGCGTTAATCTGGCCGTTGTAGGGGCCCAGCAGCTTGGCCTCCATGGCCAGCTGCTGGCGTGGGTCGAGGGGCCGGGCGCGGCGGGCGCGGTTGGCCTCGTTGTATGTGGCCGTGGCCTTGCCGATGCGCGACAGCTTGTGCGCGGCGGTGCGGGCGGCGCTGTCAAGCTCGCGGCCAGCTGAGCGGGCCACTTCCCGGCGCTCGTTCGGCGTCGAGTCGCAGTTGGTGAGCAGCAGCGCGGCCGCTAATGCGCCGCCAATTTTCAGGGTAAACGGTTGATTGCGCAGATTGCCTTTCATAGCACGAATACGGTAAATAGAATGCAAATAACGACCCCTACGGCCGTCTGTGCCCTGTACTGCCGCGCCGGCCGAAAAGTTAGCTCGAATGAAAAGCTGTGATAAAAAAGCCCGTCATGCTGAGCGCAGTCGAAGCATGACGGGCTTTTTTATCTATTCCAACCGCTTTTTAAGGCGTCCTAAAACAGCTCGGCGGCCACGCGCCGGATGCTTTCCGACTTGCCCATTGAGTAGTAGTGCAGGCAGGGCACGCCGTGGGCCATCAGCTCGCGGCTCTGGTTGAGGCACCACTCGATGCCAATGGTGCGGGCGGCCTCGTTGTCGCGGCACTGGCTGATGGCTTCCACCAGCGGCTCGGGCAGGTTGAGGAAAAAGGCCCGCGGCAGCATCGTGAGCTGGCTTTTGGTGGTCAGCGGTTTCAGGCCGGGGATGATGGGCACGGTGATGCCCGCCTCGCGGCACTTCTGCTCAAATTTGAAAAACTCCTCGTTGTCGAAGAACATCTGCGTCACGATGTAGTCGGCCCCACGGTCCACCTTGTGCTTCAAAAACTTAATGTCAGAAGCGTAGTTGGGCGCTTCAAAGTGTTTTTCGGGGTAGCCGGCCGTGCCGATGCAAAAATTAGTGGCCCAGGTATCGTCTTGTTCCTCATCCAGATACTCGCCCTTGTTCAGGTTGGCCACCTGCCCGATGAGGTCGCAGGCGTAAGCGTGCCCGTCGGGCTCGGGCTTGAAGTGGCCTTCCGATTTAATGGGGTCGCCGCGCAGGGCCAAGATGGAGTCGATGCCCAGAAAGTGCAGGTCAATCAGCGCGTTTTCGGTTTCCTCCTTCGTGAAGCCGCCGCAGATGAGGTGGGGCACCGTGTCCACGTCGAAACGGTTTTTGATGGCCGCGCAGATACCCACCGTACCGGGCCGGCGGCGCACGGTTTTCTTCTCCAGCAGGCCGTTGGGGTGGTGGCGGTACACGTACTCCTCGCGGTGATACGTCACGTCGATAAACGGCGGCTTGAACTCCATCAGCGGCTCAATATTCGAAAAGAGCGTGTGGATGTTTTCGCCCTTTTTGGGTGGCAGCACCTCGAAGGAGAAGAGGGTTTTGCCGTTGGCCTGGGCGAGGTGGTCGGTAACTTTCATTGGTCTGGATAGGAACGCGGCACGGCGCGTTCGGGGCTTGAACAATTTTGGGTGGGCGGTGTGGACAGCGAACCACGCGTCCGAACGCGCCGTGGCGCGTTCCTACGATTTAGGCTCGTAGTTCAGGTTGGGCATCAGCCAGCGTTCCAGCTCGGCCGTGGCCATGCCCTTGCGGTGGGCAATGTCGCTCACCTGGTCCAGGCCGATGCGGCCGAGGCCAAAATACCGCGAATCGGGGTGCGCGTAGTACAAGCCGCTTACCGAGGAGGCCGGGTACATGGCCAGGTTTTCGGTGAGGGTGATGCCGGTTTTCCCCTCCGCTTCGAGCAGTTGGAACAAGGTGATTTTCTCGGTGTGGTCGGGGCAGCCGGGGTAGCCGGGGGCGGGGCGCACGCCGCGGTATTTCTCCTGAATGAGGTCGTCGCCGGTGAGGTGCTCATCGGGCGCGTAGCCCCAAAACTCACGGCGCACCCGCTCGTGCAGGCGCTCGGCGAAAGCCTCGGCCAGGCGGTCAGCTAACGCCTTCACCATGATGCTGGAGTAGTCGTCGTGGTCGGCCTCGTACTGCTCCAGCAACTTTTCGATGCCGATGCCGGCCGTGACGGCGAAACCGCCCACGTAGTCGGCGCGGCCCGATTCTTTCGGGGCCAGGAAATCGGAGAAGGCCAGGTTGGGGATTTTTGGGCCTTTCTCGCCCTGCTGGCGCAAGGTGAAAAACTCGGTGGCTACGGCCTCGCGGGTATCGTCGGCGTAGATTTCGATGGCGTCGTAATCCTTGGTATTCGCCGGCCAGAAGCCCAGCACGGCGCGGGCCGTGAGCAAATTGCCATCAATAATTTGGGCGAGCATCGTCTGCGCATCCTCAAACAGCTTGGTGGCGGCTTCGCCCAGGTTTTCGTCTTCCAGAATGCGCGGGTAGCGGCCCTTCAACTCCCAAGTGTGGAAGAAGGGCGTCCAGTCGATGTACTGAGCCAGCTCGGCGAGGTCGTAGTCTTCCAGCACTTTGGTGCCGAGGAAGGTGGGCTTGGTGATGGGCACCGTGTTCCAGTCCGACTTGAAACCGTTTTCACGCGCGGCTTCAATGGTGAGGTAGTTTTTCTCGCGCTGGCGGCTGGCGTAGTCGGCGCGCAGGGTGGCGTAGTCGTCGGCCACGGTCTGGGCGTAAGCTTTTTCGCCCGAGCCGAGCAGTCCGGCCGCCACGCCCACGCTGCGCGAAGCATCGTTCACGTGCACCACCGCGCCGCTGTAGGAAGGCGCGATTTTCACGGCCGTGTGCAGGCGCGACGTTGTGGCGCCGCCGATGAGCAGGGGCGTTTTCATGCCGCGCTTTTCCATGGCCTGGGCCACGTACACCATCTCATCGAGCGAGGGTGTGATGAGGCCGGAGAGGCCGATAACGTCCACGTTCTGGGCCTGCGCTTCGTCGAGAATCTTTTCGAGCGGCACCATCACGCCAAGGTCCACGATGTCGAAGTTATTGCAGGCCAGTACCACGCCCACGATGTTCTTGCCGATGTCGTGCACGTCGCCTTTCACGGTGGCCATCAGAATTTTGCCGGCCGTCTGGCGGTCGCCGCCCTGCTTTTCAGCCTCCAAAAACGGCTGCAAATAGGCTACGGCCTTTTTCATCACGCGGGCCGATTTCACCACCTGCGGCAGGAACATTTTGCCGGCCCCGAACAGGTCGCCCACTACGTTCATGCCGGCCATCAGCGGCCCTTCAATCACGTCGAGCGGGCGGGCCAATTCCTGGCGGGCGGCCTCGGTGTCTTCGTCAATAAACTCCGTAATGCCCTTCACCAGCGCATGCGACAGGCGCTCCTGCACCGGCAGGCTGCGCCATTCGTCGGCTTTCACTTCGGCCTTGTCCTTCTGCTTCACCGTGTCGGCAAATTCCACGAGGCGCTCGGTAGCATCGGCGCGGCGGTTCAGGAGTACGTCTTCGACCAGCTCCAGCAGGTGGGGCTCGATTTCATCGTACACGCCGAGCTGGCCGGGGTTCACAATGCCCATGTCCAGCCCGGCCCGGATGGCGTGGTAGAGGAAGGCCGTGTGCATGGCCTCGCGCACCACGTCGTTGCCGCGGAACGAGAAGCTGATGTTGCTGATACCGCCGCTGGTGAGCGCGCCGGGCAGGTTGGCCTTAATCCAGCGCACGGCTTCGATGAAGTCGAGCGCATAGTTGCGATGTTCGTCCATGCCCGTGCCCACGGTCAGGATGTTGGGGTCGAAAATGATGTCGGACGGGTCGAAGCCCACTTCCTTCGTCAGAATGTCGTAGCTGCGCTGGCAGATTTCGATGCGGCGCTCCAATGAGTCGGCCTGGCCATTTTCGTCGAAGGCCATCACCACCACGGCAGCGCCGTACTGGCGCACCGTGTGGGCCCGCTCGCGGAAGGCGGCTTCGCCTTCTTTCAGCGAAATCGAGTTCACGATGCTCTTGCCCTGCACGCATTTCAAGCCGGCTTCGAGTACGCTCCACTTCGAAGAGTCAATCATGACGGGCACCCGGGCAATGTCGGGTTCCGAGGCGATGAGGTGCAGGAAGGTCGTCATCACCTGCTCCGAATCAAGCATGCCCTCGTCCATATTGATGTCGAGCACCTGCGCGCCTTCCTCTACTTGCAGGCGGGCCACGGCCAAGGCTTCCTCGTAGGCGCCAGTGCGGATGAGGCGGGCGAAAGCGCGCGAGCCGGTCACGTTGCAGCGCTCGCCCACGTTCACGAAGAGGCTTTCCTCTTTGATGGTAAACGGTTCCAGACCGCTCAGGCGGGTGGAAGGCGTTACTTCGGCGGGCAATTCACGCGGCTTATACTTTTCGGCCAGCTTGCTCAATTCGGCAATGTGCTGGGGCGTAGTGCCGCAGCAACCGCCCACCACCGTCACAATGCCTTCCTTGAGGTATTCCTCCACCAGCGCGGCGAATTCTTGGGCCGACTCGTCGTAGCCGCCGAAGGCGTTGGGCAGGCCCGCGTTGGGGTAGGCCGAGATGTGCACGTCGGAAATGCGGCTCAACTCCTGCACGTACTGGCGGAGCTGGTCGGCGCCAAGGGCGCAGTTCAGGCCCACGCTCAGCAGCGGCAAGTGGCGGATGCTGTTCCAGAAGGCCTCCACTGTCTGGCCTGAAAGCGTGCGGCCCGAGGCATCGGTAATGGTACCCGAAATCATCACAGGCACCACGCGGCCACCTTCGTCAAAGAATTTCTGCACGGCGTACAGGGCCGCTTTGGCATTCAGGGTGTCGAAAATGGTTTCGATGAGCAGCGTGTCCACACCGCCGTCCACCAGTCCGCGCACTTGCTCCAGGTAGGCAGTGGCCAGCTCATCGAAGGTCACGGCGCGGAAGCCGGGCCGGTTCACATCGGGCGAGAGCGAGGCGGTGCGATTAGTGGGGCCCACCGCGCCGGCCACAAAGCGCGGACGCTCGGGCGTACTGTACTCCTCGGCAGCCTCGCGGGCCAGGCGCGCCGACTCGTAGTTCAGCTCGTACACCACGTGCTCCAGGCCGTAGTCTGCCTGCGCAATGGTAGTGCCTGAGAAGGTGTTGGTTTCCACCATGTCGGCCCCGGCGGCGAAGTATTCGGCGTGGATGCCCTTGATGATATCGGGCCGGGTGAGGCTCAGCAGGTCGTTGTTGCCGCGCAGCGGCCGGTCGTGGTTGGCGAAGCGGGTGCCGCGGAAATCCTCCTCCGTGAGCGGGTGGCGCTGAATCATGGTGCCCATCGCACCGTCGAGAATCAGCAGGCGCTGGCGGAGCAAATCGGGAAGCGGGGAGGGGGCGGCGAGGGTGGCGGTGGACATTTCTTTTCTGGGTCGAATAGCTACATAAGCGCGTATCCAGAAAGAAACCCGTGCGGCGAAGCACAGTTCCGGCTGTCATCTTCTTTCACCAAAAAAACGCGGTGAAACGGGAGTTGGCACCTACTCGCGGTAGGTTGCCAAGACGTCATTGGGCCCGGTCCCTCAGTCTTTCTGGATAGCAGCGTAGGGCGAAGATACAACGGAACGCGTGTTGGAGCGCAAGCGCCGGCGTGCGCTACGAGAGCACCGTGAGGCCGGCTTCGCGGTACCGGGCCAGGAGCTCGGCGGGGGCCTGCTGGTCAGTGATGAGCGTGCCTACTGCGGCCAGGGGAGCAAACTGGAAGTACTGGTCGCGCTCCAGTTTGCTCGAATCGCAGAGCAGATACACGTGGCCGGCCGACGCGGCCACTGCCCGATAAATCGAAGCTTCTTTTTCGCTGTTGGCACTCAGGCCGCGCTTCAGTGAAATGCCATCAACGCCCATAAACGCCTTATCGACCTGGTAGCGCTGCAAGTGCTCCACCGTAATGGCGCCGTGCGTGGCCTGCCGCTTGGCATCGACTTCGCCGCCGGCCATCACCACTTGCACGGCCGTGCCGGCCAGCTCGAACAGCACGGGCAGCGAGTTGGTGACGACGCGGATTTTGAGGTGGCGCACGTGGGCGCACAGCGGAAACGTGGTGCTGCCACAGTCGATGAAAATGGTGTCGCCCTCGGCCACGTGGCGAGCGGCCAGCCGGCAAATGGCTTGCTTCTGCGCGCCGTGGGCCGTGGTTTTGGCGGTGAAGGCCACCGGATGCTTCGTGATGCCCGGCCGCACGGCCCCGCCGTGGGTGCGCAGCACCAGTCCCTGTTCGGACAGCAGGGCCAAATCGCGGCGAATGGTGATGGGCGTGGTGCCCAGCTGGTGGGCGGCCTCGGCCACCAGCACCGTGCCGTGCTGCTCCAAAGTGGCCAATAAGTGTTGCTTGCGCAGCTGGAAATTCATCGCCGGGGTGTTACTTGTTCTAAACAATCGCAAAGAAACAAGAACGAACAGAAACGAACTTTCGACCGCTTTATGAACGAACGAATCCGCCTCCGCAAGCAGGAAACCTTGTCCGACGACTGGTTTATTCTGCGCAAAATCACCTTCGACTACCAACGCAAAAATGGCACCTGGGAAACCCAATCCCGCGAGGCCTACGACCGGGGCAACGGGGCCGTCATCCTGCTCCACGACCCCGCCACCGACCACGTCATCCTGACCCGACAGTTCCGCCTGCCCACCTTCGTGAACGGCAACCCCACGGGCCTGCTCATCGAAGCCTGCGCCGGCCTGCTCGACGACGAGCACCCGGACGCGGCCATCATCCGCGAAACGGAGGAAGAAACCGGCCACCGCCTCACGCACGTTGAGAAGGTGATGGAGGCCTACATGAGCCCCGGCTCAGTCACGGAGCGCCTGTATTTCTACCTGGCCGAGTACTCGGCGGCCACCGAGCAGCACGCTGGCGGCGGCATTGAGGAAGAGGAAATCGAGGTGCTCGAAATGCCCTTGCAAACCGCCCTGGCGATGGTGAAAACCGGCGAAATCCAGGACGGCAAAACCATCATGCTGCTGCAACACCTGCGGCTGCGGCAACTCACAGCTTAGGGCATCGCGCCCGGGTAAGGGCCGGCTTGGGTTTTGGCTGGCGCGCCGCCGATGTGCGCCAACCAAAACCCACTTACTACAGCTCCCACGCCGGCCACGCGCTGCCTGCCGCAAACAGGGCCGGCTCGGGCGGCAGCTCCAAAAACGCGGTAGCCTCCACCAGCCCCAGTATATCGCCGGAGCCGCCCACGCGGAGCGGGGTGGCCAGGCGGCGGCCCTCCGCGTCCACGGTCAGGCGCACGGGCACGAAGTGCGTCAGTGGGGGCTTGAAGCTGATGTCGACGGTAAGCACGGCTGGCTGGGGGGCTTCAATAGAGGCCGTTTCAGCTGCGCCCTCGGGTTGCTGCACGGCGCGTAGCCAGGGCCGCACGTAGCGGCAGGCCGTGATGAAGGTAGAAACCGGGTTGCCGGGCAAACCGAACACCACCGGCCCGCCGGCTCGCGCCCCAAACCAGAGCGGCTTGCCGGGCCGCTGCTGCACTTCGTGGAAGATTTCCGCCACGTGCAATTCGCGCAGCAGGCCCGGCAGGTGGTCGGCGCGGCCCTTGCTCACGGCCCCGCTCAGCACCACGGCATCGAAGCCGGCGGCCAGGATGTTGGTGAGGCCCACGCGCAGCTCCTCCACATTATCGGAAAGGTGAAACAGCGAAACATCGGCCCCGGATTGCGTAAGCAAGGCTTGCAGGGCATACACATTCGAGCGCCGAATCTGGTGGGCTAGCGGCGTGGCCGAGATGCCCACCAGCTCATCGCCGGTACTCACCACGGCCACGCGGGCGTTGCGCAGCACGGCCATTTCGGCCGCGCCCACGGTGGCAGCCACGGCCAGCTCGGCGGGGCCGAGGCGGGTGCCGGGCCGTAGTAGGACATCGCCGGCGCGGCGGTCGGCGGCCTGGTGGTGGATGTTGACGCCGGGCGCATCGGGCGGCGAAATCTGGATGCGGGCTCGGTTGTCATGCAGCAGCAGGTCCTCGTAGCGAATGACCACATCGGCCCCGGCCGGCAGCACTGCGCCGGTCATTACCTCTACGGCGTGCTGCGGGCTGGGCAGCGGGCGGGCCGGCTCGCCCGCGTACTGAGTATGGGCAATATCGAATTCTGTCTGGCCGCCCGCCCAGACAGCGAAGGTCACCGCAATGCCATCCATTGCCACGCGGTTGAAGGGCGGAAAGTCGCGGTCGGCCGTGAGCGTCCCGGCCAGGACGCGGCCGGCGGCGTGGGGCAGGGCCACGGTTTCGGGCGGCAGGGGGCGGGCCGTGGCGAGGACGCGGGCGGTGGCTTCAGCGGGGGAGAGCATGGGTGGGTGAGTTAAGAATTAAAAACGAACGTCATGCCGAGCGCAGCGTAGCATCTTTACCGCAATAGTAAAATCAATTATTGCGGTAAAGATGCTACGCTGCGCTCGGCATGACGTTCTGCCTGCGCGGCGCTTACGGAATCAGCCGGTCCTGATGCAGCTGCGCGAACAAGTCGAAGAACGAGTCTTCGGTGCTTTGGAACACGGTGAAGCCGCGCTTGCGGCTGTTGGCCATGTCCGTCATCACTTCAATGGGCCGGCCCAAATCCAAATCGGTGTGCCAGGGCGAGGCGAGGCGGTTCAAATCTGGCTCGGCCAAGCCGTGCTTAGTGGCAATTTCGCGCCAGATGTCCGCATCCTGAGCCAGCTCGGCTTCCAGCGGATGAATGGTGCCATCGAAACCCGCAGCTTCCACGCCGAACCATCCGGCCAGGCGGCCCCACAACTGGCTCCAGCGGAACACGTCGCCGTTCACCACATTGTAGGCCTCGTTGCGGGCGGCCTTGGTGGTGGCGGCCCACACCAGCTGCTTGGCAATAACGTGGGCATCGGTCACGTCCGACAAGCCTTCCCACTGCGCCTGCGAGCCAGGCCAGCGGAAGGGCCGCCCCGTTTCCTTACAGATGCTGGCGTACACGGCCAGCGTGGTGCCCAGATTCATGAGGTTGCCCACGGCCTTGCCGATGATGGTATGTGGCCGGTGAATGCTCCAAGTGAAGCCGTCGCGCTCAGCTGCGGCGTACACCTCGTCTTCCTGGGCGTAGTAAAAGTTGTCGAGGGCCAGCCGGGGCTGCGACTCGCGCAGCGGCGTGGGCGGCGGCACGCCCCCGCTCACGTAGGCCTCAAACGGCCCCAAGTAGTGCTTCAGGCCCGTGACGAGGGCCACGTGCTGCACCGAATGTTTCGGGCCCAGCACGGCCAGCAGGTTGCGCACCATGGCGCTGTTCACGCGGATGTTTTCGGCCTCGGTGTCTTGGCGCATCCAGCTGGTAATGAATACGTGCGTAGGGCGAATGTCGGCCAGGGCGCTTTCGAGGCTGGCGGGGTTCATCAAATCAGCGGCCACGGGTTGCAGGCCAGGAATGCTGGCATCGGGCCGGCGGGCCAGGCCGTAGGTAGTCCAGTTGTGGGCCAGCAGTTCCTGGGCCAGGTTGCTGCCGATGATGCCGCTGGCACCCACGACTAATGCGATATTGCTCATAATAAAAATGCGATATTGCTCATAATAAAATAGGGGAAAGAGCGCGGCCCAAATGGACCGGCGCGGCGGGTTTGCCGGAGTAGGCGCGGGCTGTGTGGCCCGGTGCCGGGTAGAAAACGGCTGCCCGGCCCAATAGTTTGCGCCGAAACAAAGGGCCATAGCGCGAACTTTCAGTTCGCGTCTCCGCGTCCCCGAACGACCAGCGTTACCAGTGGCGCGGAGACGCGAACTGAAAGTTCGCGCTACCTCCAACGCTCAAGCACCTTCACACGTCTCTACACTCTATGCTGACCAAGAATTTCACCCACGTAAACGCCGCCAACCAGCCCACAATGGTGGACGTGGGCGCCAAAGCGCCCACTCGCCGCGTGGCCCGCGCCCACTGCCGCGTGGTGCTGGGCGAAGAGCTGCTGAGCCGCGTACAGGCCGGCGAAATGCCCTCGCACAAGGGCCCGGTTATTCACACGGCCATCCTGGCGGGCATCATGGGCGCGAAAAAAACGGCCGACCTCATCCCGCTCTGTCACCCCCTGGGGCTGGACGATTGCAGCATCACCATCGAGCCCGACGGTCCCGCCGCTCTGCGCGTGGTGTGCACCGCCGTGGTCACCGGCCGCACCGGCGTGGAGATGGAAGCCCTGACCGGGGCCACCGTGGCCGCCCTCACCATTTACGACATGTGCAAGGCGTTTTCGCATGATATCAGTATTGATAGTGTGCAGCTTATCGAGAAAACCGGCGGCAAGAAAGACTTCCATCGCGCCGAAAATTCGTAAATTCAAGCATGGATAGTCTAGCGAACTCAGCCGTACAGCGCACTAAACACGCCACCCTGGCCCGGCCCGACATGGGCGAATTTGGCCGCCACGAGCTGGCGATTTTAGGAGCGCCCTGCGGCGACATTCAAACGCTGGTGGCCCGCCTGCTGCCGCTGCTGGCCCCGCAGTTGCGCATTGGGTACGTGGATGCCGACCATGCCGCCGGCGATTCGGCAGCGGCCGAAGATGCTTCGGCGGTCCCGTCCAAGCCCGTGCCTTACGTGGCCGAAAACGGCCTTTCGGCTGAGCTGGTAGATAAAATCACCTACCGTCAGCTCAACCTTACACGGGCGCTGGACCGGTTCTCGCAGCCCGAGCTGCTGGCCCACGAAAGCGTGGTGCTGGTGAACGGCAACCACTTCCGCGCCCGCCAGCAGGTGGTCATCGTCGACCCGCGCAAGCCGCTCGATAAGAAGCTCGACCGCCTCACCGATGTGCGCCTGATTCTGCTGGCCGGGGGCCAGACCGAACTGCCCGCCGTGCTGCTGGAGCATCTCAGCGCCGCCCCGCTGCCGCCCGTGCTGCCGCTGAACGATACGGCCAAAATAGCGGCCTTCATCAAGCAATGGTACCAGCTGGCGGTGCCCGTGCTGCGTGGCCTGGTGCTGGCCGGCGGCCGTAGCGAGCGCATGCAAACCGACAAAGGTGCCCTGCACTACCACGGCCTCGACCAACGCCAGCACACCGCCGCTTTGCTGGCCGAATTCTGCCCCGATGTGCGCGTTTCCGTGCGCCCCGACCAGGCTGCTGACCTGCCCGCCGGCCTCACCGCCCTGCCCGATACTTTCCTCAACCTGGGCCCGCTGGGCGGCATCCTCTCCGCCTTCCAGGCCGACCCCAACGCGGCCTGGCTGGTGCTGGCCTGCGACTTGCCCTTCCTCACCCGCGAAACTCTGGAATACCTGGTGACGAACCGGCAGCCGGCGCGCCTGGCCACCTCGTTTCGTAGCCCGTGGGATGCCTTTCCGGAGCCGCTGGTCAGCATTTGGGAGCCGCGCAGCTACGGGCAGCTGCTGCGGTTTCTGAGCCTGGGCTACTCCTGCCCGCGTAAGGCGCTGATTAACTCCGATATCGAGCTGCTGGCACCACCCGCGCCCGCCGAGCTGCGCAACGTAAACACGCCCGCCGAGCGCGCCGCCGCCGAACAGGAGCTCATTGGCTGACCCTGGCCTGTGCGCCAGAGTGGCTAAAAAATATTCGCTCAGCAATTGCCTGAAAGCCTGACTGCCGCCGTGGCCGTCAGGCTTTTTTGTGAGCATCGGGCATATCTGTCGGAGGATAAAATGCGTTTATGACGCGGGTTGGCACACTTTTCGAACGTCGCTACCCCGAGGCTATTTTTTAACCTACTATCATCAAGATGAAAAAAAGCACCATTCTAGCCGCCACGCTTCTGGCCACGGCCGCTGTTTCGTCGGCCCAGGCCCAGAGCATCCGCATCGGTCTGCGGGCCGGGGCCAACTATTCTAACCTGGCCGGCAACATTCAGAATCAGGATACCTATAACAATAAATTCGGCTTCCTGGGCGGGGCCATGCTCAATATTCCCGTCACTTCTGACGGCTTTTTCTCGGTGCAGCCCGAAGTGCTGTATTCGCAGAAGGGCTTCGAGAACAAGCCCACCGAATACACCGGCCTGTTTGGAGCAAAGCAGCAGCGCGAAGGCAAGGTGAACTATAACTACCTCGACGTGCCGGTGCTGCTGAAGGTGCGCGCCTCAGGCCTGATTTTCGAGGCCGGTCCGCAGTATTCCTACCTGCTAAGCGCCAACAACCAGACCAAAACCACGACCACGCCCGCCCTGGGTGGCACGCCTACCACCACCGAAACCCAGAATAAAACCGACGTGAGCGGCCTCAATCGCAACGAGCTGGGCTACCTGGCCGGCGTGGGCTACGAAGCCGAAAACGGCCTCAGCCTGAGCCTGCGCTACACCGGTGCCTTCAGCGACTTCGTGAAATCCGACAACAACACTTACTTCAACGGCGACCTGAAAAACGCCCGCCACTCGGCCTTCCAGCTTTCGCTGGGGTATCTGATTCCGAGCAAGTAAAGGTTTGTTCTGTCAAGCTGAACGCAGTGAAGCATCTGAGAAAAGCGGCTCGACGGCTTTTTTCAGATGCTTCACTGCGTTCAGCTTGACAGCCGAATCAAGTTTTACGGGTGCGCCGCCACCCATTCGGTCCCGTCCTCATATTCCTCGCGCTTCCAGATGGTCACCACCTGCTTCAGCGTGTCGATGATGAACTGGCAGGCGGCGAAGCTCTCGGCGCGGTGCGGCGTGGCCACGGCTACCACCACGGCCACATCGCCCAGCTCCAAGGTGCCTTTGCGATGCACCACGGCCACTTCCTGCAGCATGGGCCACTTCTCATAAGCCTGCGCCACGACGTGGCCCAGCTGTGTGAGGGCCATGCTGTCGTAGGACTCGTAGTGCAGCCGGCGCACCGGCCGCCCGCCCGACTGGTTGCGCACCGTGCCAATGAAGGAATTGACCGCCCCGGCTGTGTCGGTTTGCACGGCCGCGAGGGCGGCGGCAATGTCAATGGGCTGGTCGGTAATGGCGAGGTGAGGGGTCATGCAGGCAGTAGCACGGACGTTTAGTCCGCGAATCGAAATGTTTAGAATTATTCTGGCATCATGCACACGCGGACTAAAAGTCCGCACTACCTCAACCGCCAGCTACAGGTGGGATGAGGGCAATTTCATCCACCGTGTGCAGCGGCTGGTCGTTGGTGGCGTACTCGTTGTTCACGGCTACGGCGCAGCTGCGCAGGTCGCCCAGGGCGGGGTACTGGCGGCGCATTTCGGCCAGCAGCTCGCCCACGGTGGCGGGGGCGGGGGCCGGCAGCTCGATGACGGATGTACCCACAATGTCGCGGGTGATGCCGAAGAGGGCGACTTTTAATGACATATCTTTCGACGTAAATTCTGGGGCGAAACCCGGCCGCTGACCGCGCCTGGGGCTGTGGCCTGAACACCTTTCCCGCGTCCGGGGTTTACCGCAAGCCGGCTGTCTTACGTACAGCCAGGCAAAATTGGTGATAAACGTGCTTCCATCTCTCCTCGCCCCGGCCGCGCCGGCCGCCACCCCGCTCTACGACCAGCACGGCCGGCCGCTGGAATACCTGCGCCTAGCCGTGACGGACCGCTGCAACCTGCGTTGCTTCTACTGCATGCCCGAGGAAGGCATCAAGTACATGCCCAGGCACGAGCTGCTGAGCTACGAGGAAATGCTGCGCCTCACGGGCCTGCTGGCCGGCTTGGGCGTGCGCAAAGTGCGCCTGACGGGCGGCGAGCCCTTCGTGCGGCGCGATTTGGTGCCTTTCATGGAGCGCCTGGCCCAGCTGCCGGGTATTGAGGACATCAGCCTGACCACCAACGGTGTGCTCACCGCGCCGCATGTGCCCGCCCTGGCTCGCCTGGGCGTCAAAGCAGTGAACCTCAGCCTCGATACGCTGGACCGCGAACGGTTTTTCCAAATCACGCGGCGCGACGAGCTGCCCAAGGTGCTGGAAACCTTTCACGCGCTGCTCGATGCCGGTATTCAGGTGAAAATCAATGCCGTGGTGATGGACGGCCAGAACATCGATGCCCTCATTCCACTGGCTGCCCTCAGCCGCGACCTGCCCGTGGACGTGCGCTTCATCGAAGAAATGCCCTTCAACGGCGGCAGCCACGAAGCCGGGCCCGCCTCGCTGCCCTGGAACCACGTCCGCATTCGCCAGCTCCTGGAGGACCATTTCGGGGCGCTGCTGCCGGTGAGCATGGCGGCCGGGGCCACGGCTTCGGAATACACCATCGCGGGGCACCGGGGCACGGTGGGCATCATCGCAGCCTACTCGCGCACCTTCTGCGGCACCTGCAACCGCCTGCGCCTCACAGCCGAGGGCGGCATCAAAACCTGCCTCTACGACCAGGGCGTGCTCGATACCCGCGCTCTGCTGCGCGGCGGCAAATCCGACGAGGAAATTATAGCGGCGCTCTCGGCCGCCTTCCGCCACCGGGCGGCCAACGGCTTCGAGGCCGAGCGGCAGCGGCCCTTGCACCAGCTCAGCTTCGAGAGCATGGCCACGATTGGGGGATAGTTGCTGCCTTGTGATGTATAAGTGATTTATTTTGAATTGATTAGCATGGGGGTTGAAGTTGGAAACGTTTGCTGAACTACGAACATCTCTTTTCCAAAACAGGCAACTTCGCCGTGCTGGCCGGCGTTGCGACAGCTTGTAATTTGCCGAAACCGGAGCCCCGGTGCCGGCTGATTGCCGACCAGATTTTGGAATAATGGATATGATTTCGTTGCCGCCGGCCGCCGGCTATGTTTCCCGCAAAACCCACCGCCTGGCCGTGGGGGCGCTGTTTTTTTTATTGGGTTTGTGCTTTGCCAGCTGGGCCTCGCGCATTCCGAGCGTGCAGCAGAAGATGTGCATTTCGGAAGCGGCGCTTGGCGGCGTGCTGCTGACCATTCCGCTGGGGCAGCTACTGTCGCTGCCGCTGGCGGGCTGGCTGGTGGCCAAAAACGGCAGCCGCCGCGTGGTACTGTGGGGCGTGGTGCTGTATGCCACCGCCCTGCTGGGGCTGGGCTGGGCCGGCAGCCTGTGGCAGTTGCTGCCCTGCCTGGTTGTGTTTGGTGTGGGCGGCAACCTCACCAATATCGCAGTCAATACCCAGGCCGTAGGCGTAGAGCGGCTGTATCAGCATAAGCCCATCATGGCCTCGTTTCACGGGTTGTGGAGCTTGGCGGGGTTTGTGGCGGCGGCCGTGGGCTCGTTTATGATTGGGCACGCGGTGCCGCCGGGCGTGCATTTCATCTTCATTTCCCTGTTTATTCTCACCGGGCTGGCCGTGAGCGCGGGCTACACCGTGCGCGAAGACAGCGGCGTCGACCCCGACCAGCCAATCTTCGTGAAACCCGATAAGGAGCTGCTCGGCCTGGGGGCTATTGCCTTCTGTGCGCTCATCTGCGAAGGGGCCATGTTCGACTGGAGTGGGGTGTATTTCAAAAAAGTTATTCAGGCCGATAAGGACTGGGTGGGAGCGGGCTACACGGCCTTTATGAGCACCATGGCGGCCGGCCGCTTCGGGGCCGACTGGCTGGCCCACCGCCTCGGTTCGAAGCGCGTGATTCAGCTCAGCGGCCTGCTCACCGCTACTGGTTTGAGCATTGCCGTGACCTGGCCCCTGCTGCCCACGGCGTTGCTGGGCTTTCTGCTGGTGGGCTTCGGTACGTCGGCGGTGGTGCCGCTGGTGTACTCGGCGGCGGGCAAGTCCACGCACATGTCGGCCGGCATGGCGCTGGCGGCAGTGTCCACCATTGGCTTCTTCGGGTTCCTGCTGGGGCCGCCGATTATCGGTTTCATCGCCGGGGCCACGAGTTTGCGGGTGTCGTTTGCGCTGATTGCCTTCATGGGATTGTGCGTGTCGGCGGTGGCGAGCAGGGTACGGGTGTGATGTGGGGATAGATAGGGGATAGGGAGGAAGGAAAAAGGTCGTCATGCTGAGCGGAGTGCAGCGTAGTCGAAGCATCTCTACCGCGCAACTAATCCTAACATTTAAGCTGGTATTGAGGTAGAGATGCTTCGACTACGCTGCGCTCCGCTCAGCATGACGGTCTTGTTTGCTCCGGATATCCATTTTCCTCTCCCTTGACCGAAACCCTCACCCACCGCCAGAAGATGCTCACCTTCGCCGGCATTCTGCTGGCCATGTTCCTGGGCTCGCTCGACCAGACCATTGTAAGCACGGCGCTGCCGCGCATCGTGGCCGATTTGCATGGGCTCGACCGGTTTACGTGGGTGGCCACGGCCTACCTGGTGGCCAGCACCGCGCTAGTGCCCATCTACGGCAAGCTAGCCGATATGTACTCGCGACGCACCATCGAGATTGTGGCCGTGAGCGTGTTCCTGGTGGGTTCGGGGCTGTGCGGGCTGGCGGGCGAGTTCGGAACGCTGCCCGTGCTAGGCGATGGCATGACACAGTTGGTGGTGTTTCGGGCCATTCAGGGGTTTGGCGGGGCGGGGTTGTTTGCCATGGCCTTCATCATCATTGCCGACCTTTTTGCGCCGGCCGAGCGGGGGCGTTACCAAGGCTTTACGGGGGCAGTATTTGGTACATCGTCGGTGCTGGGGCCGCTGCTGGGCGGCTTTCTCACCGATAAAGGCACCGACCTCATTCCCGGCGTAGCGGGCTGGCGACTGGTGTTCTACGTAAACCTGCCGCTGGGCCTGCTGGCCCTCTGGTTCATCATCGCCCAGATGCCGCCGCTGCGCCCGCGCACCGAACCCAAACCTTTCGACTTCGTTTCGGCCGCACTGCTGATGGCAGGATTGGGGCCGTTGGTGGTGGCCCTGCAACTCAACCGGGCGCTCTACCCATGGGCGGGCGCGCTCACGCTGGGGCTGCTGGGCGGGGCGGGCGTGGCGCTGGCGCTGTTTGTGGGGCGCAGCCTGCGGCACGAGAATCCCATTCTCAACTTTGGCCTGTTCAAAAACCCGGTGTTTCGGACGGCCAACGCGGCGCTGTTCTGCATGGGCGGGGCGTTTCTGGGCGTTATCATTTTCGAGCCCCTGTTCATGGTGAATGTGCTGGGCGAGTCGGCCACGCGGGCGGGGGCCAGCCTCATGCCGTTGTCGCTGGGCGTGGTCACGGGCTCGATGCTGGCCGGCCAGATGGTGTCGCGCTTCGGCCACTACAAGCGCTGGATGCTGGGCGGCCTCGTGCTGCTGCTCGTCGGCCTGAGTTTGCTGGCCACCATGCCGCCCACGGTGCAATACTATCGGGTGCTCGTGTACCTGGCCGTCTGCGGCCTGGGCCTGGGGCCGACGATGCCGCTCTACACCCTGGCCATCCAAAATGCCACCGTGCCCGCGCTCATGGGCCAGGCCACCTCGGCCAGCCAGTTTTTCCGGCAGATTGGCGGGGCGCTAGCCGCCTCGGCGCTGGGGGCGGTGCTCACCTTCACGTTGGCCCATAGCCTGCCGGCTGCCGCAAAGGCACCGGGCGCCCCCGCGTCAGCGGTGGTAGCGGAGGGGCCGGCCGTGCCCGCCACCACTGCCGGCGCGGCTGACCCGGTGGTGCGGGCGGCCTTTGCCACGGCCATCCGGCGGGTGTATATGGTGGATATCCTGCTGGTGGTGGGCGGCCTGCTGCTCACGCTGCTGGTGCCGGAGCTGCCGCTGCGCAAGGCCAATGAGCAGGTGCCGGTAATGGCGGAGTAAAAAATGCGTCTGTCATCCTAAGCGCAGCGAAGGACCTTGCCACGTCAGCACGGTTTGCAGTGAATCAATCGGCGCAGCCGTGACAAGGTCCTTCGCTGCGCTTAGGATGACAACCCCGCGCCATTACCGCCCCGCCCGTACCTTCGCTGCGTTGGTTCTCGGTTTGATTTCCTTCAATCAGCGGACGGTTTTTCACCTGGGCCTCGGCCGGGGTAAAGATTAAAAGGGAATCGGGTGCAACTCCCGAACAGACGCGCTACTGTGAGTTTTCCGGCCCATTTCGGGCCGGAGCCGGTGGCCCCACTTGATGCCCATTGGCCCGCTGAACCCGGGCCGAGAAGGGCGGGGCCGGCCCGAAACAAGTCAGGAGACCTGCCGGCCGCCGAGTGATGCTGCCCTCGCGCTTTGGGGCTGGCATCGGCGGTGCCGTGCCGCTGCGCCTGGGGCGCGGCGGGGTGGCGTGCGGCCGGTGGCTGGCTTTCTCAGAATAGGGCTTGAACGTAAACGGAGGCCGTTTATCACCTCTTATTCCCCGTTGCTCATGTTCTTAGCCGACCGCATTGCCCGCGCCGAAACGCGCATCTTCAAAGCCGTTTTTCCTAATACCACCAACCACTACGATACCCTGTTTGGCGGCACCACGCTGCTGCTCATGGACGAGGTGGCCTTCATCGCGGCCACTCGCTTCTCGCGCCTGAAAATGGTGACCGTTTCCTCTGAGCGGGTCGATTTCACGCGCCCCATTCCCGGCGGCTCGCTGGTAGAACTGGTGGCTGGCATCGAGCACGTGGGGCGCACCAGTTTGAAGGTGCGCGTGGAGCTATTTGTGGAGCAGATGTACAGCGAAGAGCGCCACAAGGCCGTAACCGGTCTGTTCACTTTCGTGGCCGTGGACGAGCATAAACAGCCCGTGCAGATTCTGGCCGAGGAAACGGCGGCCTTGCCCGTGCTGGTAACGCCACCTTTGGACGCGTAGTCAGCCTTGCCAAGGCTTGCGGTGGGGCCGCAACGGCTAGTGCTTGCCCAGCCCCACCCAGCCGCGCTGCATGGCGTAGTAGATGGCCGTGCCCACCACCAGGCCCACCAGGTAGCCATACGGCAGCCCCGCGCAGAGCAGGCCCACCAGCAACGACACCAGCAAGTCACTGCGGCTGCCGCTCACATCACGCAACAGCGTGGCCAAGGACAAGGCCTCGAACAGTAGCAGCACGCCCAGCACCGGCAGCGGAAAAATCTGCACCACCTCGGCAAAGCCCTGGCTGAAAAACAGCCCCATCACCAGAAAAATGCCACCGTAAATGACCACTGAGCCGCCTGTGCGCGCCCCAAACGCGTAGTGCCCCACCATGCCGCCCGAGCCGTGGCACACCGGAAAACCTCCAAAAAATGGGTTCGCCAAATTCATCAGCGCGTAGGTGAAGCTGATTTTTTTGATGGTGAGCGGCTCGCGCTCCGGGAATAAATCGTGCGCCACCTGCTTAGTGGCCAAAATGGAATTGCCGAGCGAGAGCGGAATCTGGGGCAGGGCCAGCAGCACCGCGCCGGTCAGAATATCGGCCGCCTGGGGCAGGTGCCAGGTGGGCAGGTGCAGGCCCACGGCTCGCTGCGCCGTGGCCAAATCGAGCTTGAATACCAGCGCATACGCCACGCCCAGGGCAATGACGATGAGCGCCGCCGGCCAGCGGCGGTTGCCAAACAGCACCACCGTGACGGCAAAGGCCGCCGCCGCCAGCGCGTAGCCCGCTGCGCCATCGGCCCCCACGTACTTGGTGAGGGCCAGCGTGGCCAGCTGCAAGGCCAGTCCAAACTGAATGCCGCGCACCACGGCCTTGGGCACCAGCCGCGCCAGCGCATCAATCAGCCCCGTTACCGACAGGAAAAACATGCTGACGCCAATGGCCAGCCCTCCGCCAAAAATGACGCGTCCGGGAATTTTCTGGGCAATGACCAGCGCCGCGAAGGCCTTGAGCGGTTGCACGGGCATGGGCATTCGGTACCACAGCCCGGTAAATACCTGCATGAGCCCGAACAGAATCAGGACGCTCGCGCTATCGATGCCCGAGGCGGCGATGACCCCGATGAGCAGCGGCAAATCGGTGCCGAGGTCGCCAAACGCGCCGGCCAGCTCGTTGCGGTCGAGGCGGATGGGCGGGCGGGTAGGGGCGGGCGGCGAAAGCGTGGGCTGCATGGGTACAAAGGTGGGGGAGAGACGCCTACTTGCGTCTCTACTTCCGGTTCTTCAGCAGGCGGGCCACTTCGCTGGCTTGTTCGGCCGCATCGCCCAGGTATTCGCCGCTGGTGTAGCCTTTGCGGAAACGCAGGGGTTTCAGCCGTCGGCCCAGTACCTCTACGGCCCGCTCGTGGTCGAGGGCGTCTTCGGTGTGGGCCAGGAAAATGGTCGCCACGCCATTGCCGATGAAGTTGGTGATGGAGCGGGCTTCCGACATAAACCGGTCCACGCCCAGCAGCAGAGCCAGGCCCTCCACCGGAATCACCTTCATGGCCGTGAGCGTGCTGGCCAGCACCACAAAGCCGCTGCCCGCCACGCCCGCCGCGCCCTTACTCGTCACCATCAGAATGCCCATCATGGTCAGAATCTGCGCCCCGGAAAGCTCGATGTGGAATACCTGGGCCAGGAATAGGGTCGAAAGCGAGAGGTATATGGTCGTGCCGTCCAGGTTGAAGGAATAGCCCGTGGGCACCACCAACCCCACCACCGGCTGGGCACAGCCCATGCCCTCCAGCTTCTCCATGAGGCCCGGCAGGCCGGCTTCGGACGAGGAAGTGCCCAGCACAATGAGCAGCTCAGCTTTGATGTATTTCAGAAACGACCACATGCCAATGTTGCAGTACCGCAGAATGGCCCCCAACACCAGAAAAACGAACAAGCCCATCGTGAGGTAAACTGTCACCATGAGCTTGCCCAGCGGCAACAGCGTGGCAATGCCGTACTTCCCGATGGTGAAGGCCATGCCCCCAAATGCCCCGATGGGCGCGAGCATCATCACCCAGTGCAGCCCCCGAAACACGTATTTTGAACACTCCTTCAGGAAGTGAATGATGGGCTTGCGGCCGGCGTATTTGCTGAGAATAATGCCCAACACAATGGCCACGATGAGCACCTGCAAGGTCAGGTTATCGGCCAGAAAGTGACCCCAGGAGAACTCCGAGGCGCGTTTCGTGAACTCGCCCACCTTCCCAGTGTCCAGCTTGCCGGTGCTCACGCCCGCCCCCGGCAGCACCAGCGCCGCCACCCCCACCCCGATGAGCAGCGCCAGCGTGGTCACGATTTCGAAATACAACAGCGCCTTGCCCCCAATGCGCCCCACCTTCTTCAAATCCCCCATCGTGCTAATGCCCAGCGTGATGGTGAGGAAGATAATCGGGTTGATGAACAGCTTCACCACGTTGATGAACTGCTTGCCCAGCGGCTCCATCTGCACGGCGGCGGCGGGCCGGAAGTGGCCCAGCAGCGCCCCGGCCACTATGGCCAGCAGCACCCAAAAGGTGAGGTTGCGGGTGAGGCGTTTGAGTGTCATAGGCTGGGTAGGAGGGCAGATGAGTGGTTGGAAAGGCAACGCAAGAACGTCATGCTAAAAAGAACGGCGTGCTAAAAGAGCGTCATGTAGAGCGCAGCGAAGCATCTTGCCCGCCGCCACTAATCCTTTTCGTTTGAGGATTGGTTTACTAACTGCAGGCAAGATGTTGCGCTCTGCATGACATTTTTTAAATTCAACATGGACCCCGCCATCCTGCTCCCCGCCGCCAGCTACGAATTCGCTACCATTCAGAAAGTGAGCGGCAACGGCCCGGCCGTGCCCGCTTCCGACCAGCTCGCCGCCGAAGAGCCGCTCGAAATCCGTGTGGGCTACGAAGCCGACGGCCTGCGCCAGCACCGCACACTGTCCGTGACCATGCGCACGCCCGGCCACGACGAAGAGCTCGCCGCCGGTTTCCTGCTCACCGAAGGCCTCATCCATACTAAAGCCGACCTGCTCGGCATCATTCCCTGCCCCGATGTCAAGAAAGAGGAAGAAGCCGGCAACGTGGTCCGCGCCGAGCTGGCCGCGCACATAGAAGTCGATTTTGCGGCCCTGGAGCGGCACTTCTACACTAGTTCCAGCTGCGGCGTGTGCGGCAAAACCAGCATCGATGCCGTGCGTACCACTTCCTGCCCCGTGTTGCCCACCACCGGCCCGCACCTGCGCTACGCCGTGGTGCACCAGCTGCCCGAGAAACTGCGCGTCGCCCAGGCTGGCTTCGAGCAAACCGGCGGGCAGCACGCCTCGGCCCTATTTACACCCGAGGGCGAACTGTTGCTGCTGCGCGAAGACGTGGGCCGCCACAATGCGCTGGACAAAGTAATCGGCGCGGCGCTGCTGGCCGGCTGGCTGCCGCTGCACCAGCACATTTTGCTGGTGAGTGGCCGCGTCAGCTTCGAACTGGTGCAGAAGGCGGCAGCGGCGGGCATTGGCATACTGGCAGCGGTGGGCGCCCCCAGCAGCCTGGCCATCCAGGCTGCCGAGAGCTTCGGAATGACGGTGTTGGGCTTCGTGCGTAACGAGCGGTTCAACATCTACAGCCACGGCTGGCGGCTGGGATAAGTATAGTGCCTGAAATCTTGCTCAATAACTATAGTTTGGCAACGGCTTCCCATGCCAGCCGTTTAACTTTCAGCTCCAATCCCGACCCCATGAAACTCCGCATCGAAGACGATACCCTGCGCCTGCGCGTTTCGCAGGGCGAGCTGGATGAATTCGCTGAAAAAGGCCGCGTGGAAGGGGCCGTGCATTTCGGCCTTAGTCCCGCTCAGCGCCTCACCTACGCCTTGGAGCGCGGGTCCGAACCGGCCCAAACGCTGCCCAACGAAGAGCCTGTGCAGGTGCATTACGAGCCGGGCGCGCTCACCGTACTAGTGCCGTTTGCCCTAGCCAAAAATTGGGTCGAAACCGACCAGAATGGGTTTTCGCACGATGTGCCACTCGCTGAAAACCAGCGTCTCCATATTTTGGTTGAGAAGGACCTGGACTGCCGCCATTAATTTCAGTTAGTAGTTAACAGTGAGCAATGCCGTTCTAAAAGCGCATTGATGACTATTGGCTGATAACTGTTCACTGATAACTGTTCACTGAATTATGGAAGATTCTCCCAAAACTGACCCCAGCAAAGCCGGCAAAGCCCACGAGCAAAAGGCCGAGAATGCTCCTAAAAGCGGTGAGCGCCCCGACCAGGGCAAAGCCCCCGCGCCCGACCATTACCGTACCGAGCCCCAAGACACGCACATTCACGCCCACATTCCCGCCCCCGACGTGGCCAACGCCAAATACGAGCACCCGGTATTGGCCCAGCCGCCCGAAGCCCTCACCGGCCTCCGGCTCGAAGGCCGCGAAAAAGTGGCCGCCGGCGTCACGGCCGTCATCAAATCCATGCAGTTCAGTTGGACGGAAGGCGGCGTAGGGCGCGGCACCAAGGCCCTGCTCGGCCTGAACCAGAAGGACGGGTTCGACTGCTCCAGCTGCGCCTGGCCCGACCCCGACGAGCACCGCTCGGTAGCCGAATTCTGCGAGAACGGGGCCAAAGCCACGGCGTCGGACGCCGACGACAAAGCCGCCGGCCCCGAGTTTTTCGCCAAATACAGCCTGGCCGAGCTTTCGCGCATGACCGACCGCGACCAGAATAACGCCGGCCGCCTCACGCATCCCATGGTGAAGCGCCCCGGCGACAACCACTACTCACCCATCACCTGGCCCGATGCCTTCGACCTCATTGCCAAAGAGCTGAACGCCTGCGCCTCACCTAACGAGGCCGTGTTCTACACCTCGGGCAAAGTGCCCAACGAGCCGGCCTTTCTGTTCCAGCTTTTCGCCCGCGAGTTTGGCACCAACAACCTGCCCGACTGCTCCAACATGTGCCACGAGAGCAGCGGCTCGGCCCTAAGCCCCACGCTGGGCCTGGGCAAAGGCTCCGTGACGCTCAACGACTTGCACGAGGCCGAGGTCATCCTCATCATCGGCCAGAACCCGGGCACCAACCACCCGCGCATGCTCACGGCCCTGCAAAAGGCCAAGCGCAACGGCGCCAAAATCATCGCCGTGAACCCGCTGATTGAAGCCGGCCTCGTCGCCTTCAAAAATCCGCAGGATTTCATGAACCCCCTGAAGGCGCTGGGCGCGCTGATGGGCGACGGCACCCCGCTCACCGACGTGTTTCTGCAAGTGAAGGTGGACGGCGACATGGCGCTATTGCGCGGCATTATGAAGCATCTGTTCGAGGCCGAGGACATGAACCCCGGGCAGGTAGTCGACAAGAAATTCATCGACGAATTCACCGTTGGCTTTGCTGATTTCGAGCAGAATATCCGCAATACCAGCTGGGAGGAAATCGAGGAGATTAGCGGCATTAGCCGAGGCCAGCTGCTGGAAGCGGCCAACCTCATTGCCCATAAGCAGAAAATCATCACCTGCTGGGCCATGGGCGTCACGCAGCAGCGCCAGGGCGTGCAGACCATTCAGGAAATCGTGAATCTGCAGCTCATGAAGGGCGCCATCGGCAAGCCCGGTGCGGGCACCTGCCCGGTGCGCGGCCACTCCAACGTGCAGGGCGACCGCACCATGGGCATCTGGGAGCGCATGCCGAAGACCTTTATGGACGCGCTGCAGAAGGAGTTCAACTTCACCCCGCCCACCAAGGACGGCTTTGATGTGGTGGAAGCCATCAAGGCCATGCACCTGGGCATGACCCGGGTATACTTCGGCCTGGGCGGCAACCTGCTGGCTGCCGGCCCCGACACCGAGCTCATTGCCGAAGCCATGCGCAAGCAGAAGCTCACCGTATTCGTGGGTACCAAGCTCAACCGCGGCCACCTCACCACCGGCGAAACCAGTCTGCTGCTGCCCACCTTCGCCCACGTCGACATCGACATGCAGAAGTCTGGCCACCAGATGACCAGCTGCGAAAACTCGATGGGCGTGGTGAGTCAGAACAAAGGCATTCTGGTGCCGCTGGCCGGCGACCAACTCAGCGAAGTGGCCATCATCTGCGGCACGGCCATTGCCACGCTCGGCGACAAAACCAGGACCGATTGGGTAGCCATGACGGAGAACTACGACGTCATTCGCGACCATATTTCGCGCGTCATTCCCGGCTTCGAGGATTTCAATACGAAACTGCGGCGTCCCGGCGGGTTCTACCTGCCTAATGGCCCGCGCGAACGAAAGTTTACCACACCCGACGGCAAGGCCCACTTCACCAAAACCGAGCTGGAGAAGTACGAGGTAGCACCCGACCAGCTGATTCTGATGACCGTGCGCTCGCACGACCAGTTCAACACCACTATCTACGAATACAACGACCGGTACCGCGGCATCCACGGCGAGCGCCGCGTGCTGTTCATGAACCCAGCCGACATGGCGTCGCGGGGCCTCAAAGCCAAGGACCTCATCGACATCACCAGCCATTACAAAGGCGAAGAACGGCGCGTGGAGAAGTTCGTGGCCGTGCCCTACGACATTCCGAAAGGCAACGTCTGCGCCTATTTTCCCGAGGCCAACCCGCTAGTACCCATCGGCAGCGTGGCCAAAGTGAGCAACACACCCACCTCGAAATACGTGGTGGTGACGGTGGTGCCCACCGCAGCCAACAACGACCTGCGCATCAAGGAACGAGAGAAGATGATGGCGTAGCCTCGCCCCCGGCCCCTCTCCTGCGGAGAGGGAAGCCACGGCGGCACTCATGCAACGGCATCAAGAAGAATGAAAAAGGCCCTGAATTGTAATGATTCAGGGCCTTTTTCGTCAGTAAATCGTCAGGCTCCCTCTTCGCGGGAGAGGGGCCGGGGGTGAGGCTACGCCACCTCGCCCGTCTTCTCCAAATCGAACAATTCGCCCAGCAACTCTACCAGTTGCCCGCCATCGTCGCGGCGGCAGGCAGTTTTGAGCTGCAGCACGTGCTGCTTCAGAATCTTCTGCATCAGCGAGCGGGTGGCTTCATCAAGGAGCTTGCTTTCGGCGGGGGTGGCTTTTTTCTGGTAGCGGTCGAGCTCCTCCTGACGGAGGGTTTCGAGGTTGGCCTTCATCTT
Organism: Hymenobacter negativus; assembly: GCF_016056375.1. Lineage (GTDB taxonomy): Bacteria > Bacteroidota > Bacteroidia > Cytophagales > Hymenobacteraceae > Hymenobacter > Hymenobacter negativus_A. The sequence goes on along the minus strand of NZ_JAEDAE010000008.1, from coordinate 62,080 downwards.
CTGGATGAGTGGCGACACCATCATTTCCTTCGCCCAGTCATTCAGGCCGGCAATACTTTCGGCAATGATGGCGCGCACCTGCGGCACGGCCAACAGACGGGTTTGCAGCGCGGCCGAGGCTTTGCTCTGAATGGCGTCGATGTTGTAGACCAGCACGCCGGGCACCTGCTCTACATCGGCGGCAATGCTGCGCGGTACGCTCAGGTCAATCAGGAACTTGAAGCTGAGCACGTCGAGGTTTTCGGCCAGCTCTCTGGTGAAGAACGGCTCGGCGCGGTTGATGGACGAGATGACGACATCGGCCTCCTTGAGGGCGGGCACCAGGTCTTCAAATTCCACGATGCGCATGTTGCACTCGGCGGCCAGTTCTTCGGCCTTGGCGCGGGTGCGGTTGCAGAGCGTCACTTCGCCGAAGCCTTTGCTGGCGGCCAAGTGGCGGCACACATCGGCTCCGATTTCGCCCAGGCCCACCACCAATACTTTGGGGTTGGCCACGTCGGCGGTCAGCTCTTCCACCAGCTCCAGGGCGGCGTAGCTTACCGAGGCGGCCCCGTCGCGGAAGCTAGTTTCGGTTTGCACGCGCTTGTTGGTGAAGAAAACCGTGTGCAGCAGGCGGTGCAGGAAGGGGCCGGCGGCGTCGGCATCGGCGGCCCACTGGTAGGCCATTTTCACCTGGTTGCTGATTTGCAGGTCGCCTACTACCTGAGCATCAAGGCCCATGGCCACTTCGAAGAGGTGCAGCACGGCCGCGTCGGCGTCGGGCAGCAGGTCGAAGTAGGGCAGGAACTGGCCGATGTCGGCGCGGTCCTTAAGGTGGCCCAGGGCGAGGATGATTTCGCGGCTGCGGTCGTCCTCGGCGGCGTAGTACACCTCGGTGCGGTTGCAGGTGCTCAGCACGAGCAGGTCATTAAGGCCCAGCTCATTGTGCAGCGTATTCAGGAAACGGCGGCAGGCGGCCTCGTCCAGCGAAAGCAACTCGCGGATGGCAAGCGGGGCTTTCTTGAAGGAGAGGCTAACGGCCTTGAACGGATGCGACATAGACGGAATCGACACGAAATCGGACTACAAAATTACGGCAGGATTTCGGTAGGATATCACAACAGCCCGGGCATAAGTAGGGTTCGAAAGGAAAGTTGACGAATATCAGGTGCCTTTGGCCGTTCAGAGGCAATCAGAACGGAAGTGTCTGGCCGGAATGACAAAAATCAGGTGAGCCCCGGGGCGCAGCGAGCCGCATGGCGCGCCGACCGCCGTACCGTGGGCTTGTACCTTTGCGTCATGTCGCCGAAACTCCCACCCGCCGCTCATTCCTCACTCGTGCCCACGCCCGCCAGGGTTGCTTCTGCGCCCGAAACCACGCTGCCGGGCGCGGCCGATGAGACGGCCTCCCTCGAAGCGACTGAGGCGCTGGCCGCACCCGCGCCGGCCGTTACCTCGCCCGTGGCGTGGATGCTGCTGCTCGTTCTGGCGTCCATCTGGGGCACGTCGTTTATTCTGATGAAGAAGGGGTTGGTGGTGTTTTCGGCTATGGAGCTGGGTGCTACCCGCGTGAGCGTGGCCGCGCTGCTGCTGCTGCCGTTTGCCCTGCGCCACGTGCGGCGGGTAGAGCGCAGCCGCTTCAAGTGGCTGGCACTGAGCGGAGTGGTGGGGACGCTAATACCAGCCTTTCTGTTTGCGTATGCCGAAACCCGGCTGGCCTCGGGGCTGGCGGGCGTGCTCAATGCCCTCACGGTGGTATTCACGCTGCTGGTGGGAGCGTTGCTGTTTCGGCAGCGCCTAACGGGGCTGCGGGTGCTGGGCATCACGCTGGGGCTGGTGGGCACGGTGGTAATGCTGCAACTGGGCGGCAGCGGCGGCGATGCCACGCCCGCCGGCGAGGGCAATGCCTGGTACGGCATCTACATTCTGATTGCCACGATGGGCTACGGGCTGAGTGTGAATGTTATCAAGCACAAGCTGAGTGCGATGACTCCGGTGGCCGTCACGTCGGTACTGCTGCTGCTTATCGGCGGGCCGGCGCTGGCGTACCTGCTGCTGGGCACCGGGTTTCTGCACAAGCTGGCCACGGTGCCAGGGGCCTGGGCGGCGTTTGGCTACATTGCGCTGTTGGCCACCATGAGCACCGCCGTAGCCATGGTGTTGTTTAACAGGCTGATTCAGCAATCGACGGCGCTGTTTGCCTCGTCGAGCACGTACCTGATTCCCATCGTGGCCTTGGCCTGGGGCGCGCTCGACGGCGAGGCGTTCAACCTGTGGCACTTTGCCGGCATGGTGGTGATTCTGGCGGGCGTGCTCATCATCCACCGAGCACGGTAGAAATGCGTATTTGCGTCTCGTCATTCGCGCCGCGACGCCTGACCGTTCATCAACACCGTTCAACGACGAGACGCAACAATGCGTCTCTACAACGCTCGGCTAAAACGCCACGGTCATGCCCAATTGCCCCCAGCGGTGCGAGCGGCCGCCTGCGAATTCCGGTGAAACCCAGGTGGCCGTGGCAGCAAAGCTCAGCCCGCCGTGAGCCAGCACCACGCCGCCGGAACTGCGCAAAATGGCCCGACCCACGTCGCTGGCGTGTAGGGTGTACGGGTCGCGGTTGGTGAAAGGGCTGCCCTGCAAGGTGGCATCGTAGCCAATGAGGCGGCCGGTCAGCGTGGCTTCGCCGTAGAGTTGCCAGTGCGCTTTCCCGCTATAGCCCGGACTAGTTACGGCCAAATCAGCGAAACAGGGATTGAGTTTTCCTGCCCGAAGCCGTAAACCCGTGCCGGCATAAGTGTACAGCGTGCCGAGGGAGGCTTCGGCATTACCCAGCAAATCAACGTGCTGATTGGCGGCTAGCTGCTTCTCAAACGCCACGCGGTAGCCGATGATGGGCGCATTCCGAATCTGGTAATCCCAGCCACGCGGCTCGGCATTGCCGGTGAGGCGGTGGATGGCGGTTTGGAGTTGCTTGCCGCCGGCGGCCGGGCCGATGAAGCCGATTTCCAGCGCCGTAGTCAGGCGCTGGTGGCGGGCCGGCTGATTGCTGACCCGGAAAAACGACCCGTACAGATACGCTGCATACGGCCGGTCGCCCACCCGAATAAACGCGTCCTGAATACGAAGGGGCGTAAACCCATCGTAGCGCAGCGTGAGGCCGTGCTGCTGCATGCTGCCACGCGGGCCGGCCGCCAGCAGGGGCCGCACCGGCAGGCGGGCCAGCATTGGGTGCACCAGCGTGAGCGTCATGCCCTGCGTGAAGTAGTAATCGGTGCGGAAAAACAGGTCGTTGGCGTAGGTGTAGCGCAGCAGCCTGCTGGGGCTGATGGGCCGCAGCGTATCGGCCGGAGCAGGGGCGGCGTGGCCCGTGAAGCCGCAGAATCCCAGAAACAGCAGCAGTATCGGCAGGCGCATAAGCGGTGGAAGGTACGCGCGGGCGGGCGGCGAGGGTTGACGCTGTTAGGAAAATAGGCTTGTTATCCTGAGCATTTCGCGCATAAAGCGAAGACGAAGGACCTTGTCACCGCTGAACGGTTCGGGTTAATCTAATCGGACCATCCGTGATAAGGTCCTTTGCTGCACTCAGGATGACAGGGATGCGCAAACCACCAGCTCAGTCATTTACATACGGCCACTCCTGGAAGCGGGCGGGCAGGCCCGCCTGCCGGGCATTGCCGCGCACATAGGCCAGCAGGCGGGTGAGTTCGGCTTCGTCCTGCACCTCGTAGTTAAACCAGCCCGCCTGCCAGAATTCGGCTTCGGGCGGGAGCCTGGGGCGCAGCCCGGCGGCCAGCTCGCGGCCAGTGGCCGCGGGGATGGTGCCGTGCAGGCGAAGAGTGAGAAAGGAGGCCTAGCCCACGAAACCTCCCACTATCAACCCGCCGCCCCGGCCGTAGCCGGCAGCTTGATGTAAAACGTGGTGCCCACGTTTTCCTCGCTTTCCACCCAGATGTGGCCGTGGTGCAACCGCACGATGGTTCCGATGATGTGCATGCCCAGGCCGGTGGTTTTTTCGCCGCGCAGGCCGGGGCGGCGGGCGGGGGTGAAGCGGTCGAACAATACTGGCAGCAGGTGGGCCGGAATTCCGATGCCGTCGTCGGCCACGGTCACGAGCACGTGGCTGGGGTGCTGGGTCAGGCCCACGGTGATGTGGCCGCCCTCGCGGGTGAACTTGATGGCGTTAGACATCAGGTTGTTAATCACCTGCAAAAACTTGTTGTTGTCGATTTCAACAAAAAGCGTGGGCTGCGTGGGCCGAAACTCAAAATGCTTGGCCACCAAGTGCTCGCTCACCTGGTACGTTTCCACCACCTGGCGCAGGGCCAGCACCAGGTCTACGCGGGTGCGCTTGAGCTGCACGGCGGCCGAGTCCATGAACTCACCATCCACAAAATCGCGGATAAGGTTGACGCTGTCGCGGCAGGTGTCGCGCATCACGCGCAGCATCTTTTGCACCTGCGCATCTTGCAGGGTCTGGGTTTTCTCCTCCAGAAATTCGGCCAGCTGCTGGAGCATGCTGAACGGACCGGCCAGGTCGTGCGACAGAATTTCGAGCGTAGTGTTCTTCTTGGCCATGTACTTGTCGGCGTTGCGCAGGTACTCCTGCTCCACCGTTACGTCCTCGATGGTGCCGGTCAGCAGCAGGCGGCCATCGGGGGCGGTGCTGCGTTGCGCCTTCATGGCCAGCCAGCGCATGGGCACGTTGAGGCGGGGCTGCAGGCGCAGCAGCAGGTCGTCGCAGAGGTGGCCGGCGGCCAGCTGCCCCAGGCAGTGGCGGACGTAAGTCTGGTCATCGGGGGGCAGGAAGCTCAGCAGCCGGGGCAGGTCGGCGTCCACGTCTTCGCACCGGAAGCCGGGGAAAAGCGTTTCGTAGGCCGCGCTCACGTAGCACACTTCGCCAGCGGCGATGTCGTAGGCAAAAAACGTTTGGGGGTTGCTATCGAGCAGGTGCTGAAAAGTGTCGGCAGAAAGGTGCATGAGGTTGAGGCGAAAGACCAGTGAAAACTTTCGGCTGCCCGGCAACCAATTACGCCGCTATCCGGTTCAGCTTCGAATTTTTGTAGCCGTAGCCGAAATATACGGCCAAGCCAATCAGCAGCCACACGAAAAACAGCGTCCAGTTGCTAATGCCCAGCTCGGTCATCAGATACAGGTTGATGAGCAGGCCCAGAGTGGGCAGCAACGACAGTTTTTTGCGGAACGAGAGCACTGACAGGCCGATGCAGAACAGGAAGAACACCAGCGTCGGAATCTGGTGGGCGAAGCCGCCCGTGACCTTGCCGCTCAGCGCATCGTGGGCAATCCAGCCGCGCGCGCCGGTGACGTCGAGCATGAACTCGTGGTTGCTGGCCGCATTGTAGCGCACAATCAGGAAGGCGCCGATGGCCAGAATGAGCGGCACCAGCCACTGCCCGTTGATGTACGGCACCTTGAAGCGGGCCTCCGAGCGGCCGTAGGGGTCGATGATGAGAATGCCGCCGCACACCAGCGCAAACGCGAACAGCGTGCCGATGCTGGTGAGGTCGACCACTAAATCCATGTTCAGAATGAGGGCCGGCACCGCCACGAAAAAACCCGTGACGATGGTGGCAAACGAGGGAGTATGGAAGCGCGGGTGAATCTTGGAAAACACCGTGGGCAGCAGGCCGTCGCGGCTCATAGTCAGCCAGATGCGCGGCTGGCCCAGCTGAAACACCAGCAGCACCGAGGCCATGGCAAACACCGCACTCACGGCTACCAAGCCTGATAGACGCGACAAGCCCACTTTGGCAAACACAAACGACAACGGGTCGCCCACTCCCAGCTCTTTGTAGGAAACCATGCCCGTAAGCACCAGCGTGATAATGACATACAGCACCGTGCAGATGATGAGGGCGTACATCATGGCCTTGGGCAGGTCGCGCTGCGGGTTCTTGCACTCTTCGGCCGTGGTCGAAATGGCATCGAAGCCGATGTAGGCGAAGAATACCGCCGACACGCCCTTCAGCACGCCGCCCACGCCGTTGGGGGCGAAGGGCGTCCAGTTGGCCGGCTGCACGTAGAACGCGCCCACCACAATCACGATGAAGACGATTATCAACTTCAACAACACCAGTAGGTTGGAGGCGTTTTTGCTTTCCTTGATGCCCACGTACACCAGCGCCGTGATGGCCACGGTGATAAGGAAGGCGGGCAGGTCGACCACCAGATGGAAGCCGTCGGTCAGGGCTGGGGCCTGCATCCAGGCCTTGTAGCCGTCGAGCTGGGCCGGCGAGACGGCAGCCATGGCCTCAGTCAGCGTTTTGCCGCTTTGCACCAGCGTTTGCACGGCCTCGTAGCCGGCATGGCCGGTTTGGGTACCCATCGTAAGCCAGAGCGGGATGTGAATCCCGACGCCATCGAGCAATCCGGTGAAGTAATCGGACCACGAAATGGCCACCACGATGTTGCCCACCGCGTATTCCATTATCAAGGCCCAGCCGATAATCCAGGCCGCCAATTCGCCAAACGAGGCATAGGCGTAAGTATAAGCCGAGCCCGAAACCGGAATGGTGGCCGCAAACTGCGCATAGCACAGCGCCGAAAAAGCGCAGGCAATGGCCGTAAAAACAAACAGCAGCGACACCGCCGGGCCACCGTCCAGACTGGCCTTGCCGATGGTGCTGAAAATGCCGGCCCCGATGATGGCCGCGATGCCCAGCGCCGTGAGGTCGCGCACAGTGAGGTGACGGGCCAGGCCGCCAGGGGCGGCGTGGCCTTCGTGGTCGGCGGGTGGGTTTTGCAGAATGGCCGCGATGGTTTTGCGGCGGAAAAGCGACTTTTCAGAACTCATGCTAAGGTGGGAGGGCGGGTTTGAGGGGCAAAAGATAACGCCCCGGCGCGGGTTGCGGCCCGCGCGGCCCCGCCTACCTCGGATGCAGCGACTGCATAAACGCGCTTTCGACCAGCGAGCCGCCGATGTTCAGCACGGCCGAGCCGCGCCCAATCTGCATCGGAATGCCCACCGAAAAAGCGCCCAGTCCGCCGTAATTGCTGGTGCCGCCGTAGCCTCCAAAAGGAACGGGACGCTGCGCCAGCGGGGAAAAGCCTGTGTTAGTAGGGAGGGCATCGGGGTTATAGAGCATGCCGGTGCCGGGGCCTTGCAGGCGGTAGGGCACGAAGGTGTATTGCACGAATGGGCGCGGCCGGCCCGTGGCGCTGCTGCCCAGCTGGTAGCGCAGGTAGGGCTGCATGGCGTAGCCGTAGCCGGAAGCAGTAGGTAGCGGCGTGTAGTTGCCTACCACGTAGGCCCCTGAGAGGAAATGCCCCTTCGTGGGCGGGGCCGGAGCCGGAATTTCCAGCCCGAGTGCGGCAGAGCGCGTCTGGGCATGGCTTAGCAAGGGCAGAAGCAGGAGCGCCAGGGGCGCGAGGCGTGGCGTGCGGAACATGGCGGAGAGGCTAGGTGGAAGGAGCGATGACTAAGATACAAGGTTTTGGCCACCGGCGTGTGCAATGCCGCCGGGGCAGGCATCGGGTAAGAAACCGCTTTTGCTCGTCAGCCCATGCGCCCTGCCCGCTCCATCCACATTCCGCAGCCCTGCCACGAAAACTGGGCCTCGATGACGCCCACCGCCACCGGCCGCCACTGTGCCGCCTGCGCTCAGACAGTAGTCGACTTCACCCTAAAAACCGATGCCGAAATCCTGGCCTACTTGGCCGGTGCCGCGAGCCCCCGCATTTGCGGGCGCTTCGCGGCGGGGCAGCTGGAACGGCCGTTGCAGCGCGCCGTCCCGGTTGCCCCAACGGCGCGGTGGCGGGCCTGGCTGGCGGCGGCCGTGGCGCTGTGGGGCCTGCGGGAGGGAAGCGGCACGGAGGCAAACGCGCAAGCACCGGCCGAGTGGCGCGCCCACTACTGGGGCGGTCCGGTGCCCTCCGCGCCGGTGGGTGAGGAAAAAAGCGCGCCGTTGCGTGACTCCGCTACGAAGGAGCAGCAGGTTACAATGGGTGCGCCTGCAATGTTAGATGATTCTTCGACGCACCTCGACTCATTAGCCGCCGTGCCGGTTGCATTGCGAGGAACTGTTATCGATGCCAGGGCGCACGAAAGCATTCCAGGTGTTACGGTGCTGATAAAAGGCACTACGACGGGCACATCTACCGTGGCGGATGGCAGCTTTGTCCTGGCTGTTCCGCAAGCACTATCGAATAAAGACATAGTGCTTGTATTCAGCAGTGTCGGTTTTGTTACGGAAGAAAGATTGGTGCGTTATGGAGGAACAGGTCAGCTGATAATAATGCAGTTGGATACCCAGGTATTGGGCGGAATGGAAATGTATATTCCAGTACGTCCGCCTGCTCCCTGGCACCCACGCGCCTTGTATTACTGGGGCAAATACTGGCTCACCCGGCCCTTTCGCGGCAACTGATACTAAAGCCAACTGCCCGCTGCTTTCCCCAAAACTGCTACTTTAGCCGCATGGCTACTCTCCCCCGCATTTCCATTCCGCAGCCTTGCGCTCAGCCCTGGGCCAATATGTCGCCCACCGCCGCCGGCCGCCACTGCGCCGCCTGCGCCACCGAAGTGGTGGATTTCACCCGTATGAGCGACGCCGAAATCCTGGCCTTCATGGCTCGGCAGGGCGGCCGGCGCGTATGCGCCCTAACTAATGCCACGCAGCTGGCCCCGGCGGCTCCGGCCACGCGCTGGCGGCGCTGGCTGCTGGCCGGGTTGGCGTTGCTGGGCTGGCAGTCGGCCACGTCGTGCGCCACCAAGCCGCCCCAGCAGCCGCCCGTGCCCACTACCGCCACCGTAGCTACCGACCCAGCCACCGCCCCGGCGCGCCAAATCATCATTCGCGGCCAGGTGCTGGACGGCGCTAGCGGCCCCGCCGTAGCCGGCGTGCGGGTGCTGATAAACGACACCCAATTCGGCACCACCACCGACGAGAAGGGCAATTTCGAGTTGGTGATGGCCCGCGACTGGGCACCCATTGCCGGTGGCAGTGTGACGCTGAAATTCCTGGGCAGTCCGTTTGATTTTCAGCCGAAGGATGTAGTGCTCAACTTGAAGGCCACGCCCCAGCCCGCCGCGCTGGCCGTGCACCTGGACTCGGTGCCGAACCGGGGCAAGGTAATGGGCAAAATCCGCATGCCCGAGCCGCCCGTGGCCCCGCCGCAGAAGTAGCTTCAGCTTCACCAGCAGACAAAAGCTAAGTCTCAACGTCTGACGCTATGATTTCTATTTCGAAGCCCTGCCGCGAAAAATGGGATGCAATGGCACCTACTGCCGCCGGCCGCTATTGTGCCAGTTGTCAGGAGACTGTAGCCGATTTCACCCGCATGAGCGATGCGGAAATCCTGACTTATCTGCGGTAGTATCCGGCCATATCGTGTGGGCGTTTCCGCAATGGACAGTTGAACTGCCAGTTGCTGCTGCCGACTCGGCCGGTGGCAGGCTGGCGGCGCGGGTTGGCTGCTACCGCAGCCTTATTGGGCTTCGGCGCGGTGGCAGTGCCTGCGGGCCATGCTCAAGCAATCAGTACAGCCGGCCCGATACAGCGCCAGGTGGCCGGGCCGGTGCTAGAAGCCGCCGATTCTGCAACGCAACAGCGGAAAGAGGTAAACAATGTCACCGAACTCATTACTATTAGCGGCACCGTTGTCAATCAGCATGGAAGCCCCGTGGGTGGTTTGGAAGTCAGCCTAGATTCGGAAAATGCCTTCCAAGAAGTAGTTGCGACAACGGACGCAAAGGGTAGTTTTCGGTTTGTAGTAGCGCCAGAAGCGTTGGATTCTACTACCGCTATCCAGGTGACAGTTTTTTCGCGCCTGGGTTTGCACTACCAATATGCGACGGCTCCGATTGACAAGGTCAGCAACCAGCCGTACCTGCTTCGGTTGCAAAAGCGGCACAAGCCCTCGCGCCACACAATGGGAATGTTCCGCTGAGTATTTAGCAAACCTTTCTGCCCCAAAATACCTTCTAAAAGGGTATGAAAGTTTTGTGTGTTGCCCTCCTTTGCCTGCTGGCGGCGTGTGCCGCCCCGCGTCCCACCACCCGCTTCAATCCCACTGCTACCCGCGCCGAGCTACCCCACGAGGAAGCCGTGCACCCCAAAAACTCGCTGGAATGGTGGTACCTCACCGGCCACCTGCGCGACCAGGCCACCGGCGAAGATTTCGGTGTGGAATACGTTTTCTTCCACTTCAACCTGAAAGACGGCCGCCAGGACTGGCAGATGGTGAACGTGGCCCTCACCGACCCACAGGGCCAGAAATTCCACTTCGACTATAAGCTGGGCCGGCTGCCCGTGCTACTCACCGACTCGCTGCCGCTGCGGCTGCGCGAGCACCAGCGCGGCGAAACCTGGAAGTTTGACGGGCAGGAGGGGGCCTACCACCTGCAAGCTGCCCTCACCGGCAAGGCCAATGCCGGCTACGCCCTCGACCTCGTCACCAAGCCTACGCGCGACGTAGTGCTGCACAGCGGCACCGGCTACGAAAACTATGGCAACGGCATCCTGGCCGGCTACTATTCCTTTCCGCGCTTGGCCACCACCGGCACGCTCACGGTAGCCGGCAAAACCCGCCAGGTAGCCGGCGAACTGTGGTACGACCGGCAGTGGAACTGCACCAGCATCGTGGACAAAAACGTGGGCTGGGACTGGCTCAGCATCCAGCTCGACCAGCCTCAAGAGGAATTTATGCTGAACACCCTGCGCAACTCCGCCACTGGTCAGAAACTCAATAACGGCACCTTCAGCGGCGCTACCGGCCCCAGCGTGCACCTCTCCGGCCCCGATTTCCAGCTCACGCCCCTCACGTACTGGACCAGCCCCACCTCCAAAAAGAAATACCCCGCCACTTGGCGCGTTCAGGTTCCCGGCAAGGGCTACGACCTCACGGTGGAGCCGCTGGTGCCGCAGCAGGAGTTGGCCCTACGGTTTTTCCACGCCTTCACCATGTATTACTGGGAGGGAATGTGCCGCGTGAAAGGCACCCACAATGGCCAGCCCGTGACGGGCAAGGCGTATGTGGAGATTACGAATCGGTAGGCGTAAAATTCACCCCCGGCCCCCTCTACCTGGGAGAGGGGGAGGCTGACGATTGGATATGGTTATGCCGCCTTGACTCCCCTCTCCCTAAGGAAAGGGGTCGGGGGTGAGATTCCCTACGTTAGGCCACTACTGATTCAACACCACTCTAAAAGTCGTGCCGCGCCCCACCTCGCTCCATTTCACAAAGAGCTTGCCTTCGTGGTAATTCTCAATGATGCGTTTGGCCAGCGCCAGGCCCAGGCCCCAGCCGCGCTTCTTGGTGGTGAAGCCGGGCATAAACACGGTTTCGAGCTTGTTTTTGGGGATGCCCTTGCCCGTGTCGGTGATGTCGATGGCGACCTGGCGGGGCGGGGCGCCGCGTCGGTACCAGGTGCGGCGGGTGCGCACGCGGCGCAGGTGTAGCGTGATGGAACCGCGGCCTTCCATGGCATCTACGGCGTTTTTGCAGATGTTTTCGATGACCCAGTCGAACAGCGGCACGTTGATGCGGGCGGGGGTGTCCATCGGCAGGTCGGTTTCAATCTTGAAGACGACCTTTTTCGACACTCGGCTTTGCAGGTACTCGATGGCGTTGCGGGTGGTCTGGTACAGGTTTTCATCCTTCATCACCGGTACCGAGCCAATGTTGGAGAAGCGCTCCGTGATGATTTCCAGCCGCCTAATATCCTTACCCAGCTCGTCTACAATGGGCTCGCTGCGGAACCGGTCGCTCTCGCGCAGGTAGCTTTGCCAGCCCACCAGGCTGCTGAGGGGCGTGCCCAATTGGTGGGCCGTTTCTTTGGCCAGGCCCACCCACACGCGGTTTTGCTCGGCCCGACGCGACGCGCTGAACGCGAAATACGCAATGACGGCCAGGCAGCCAATCACCACCAGCTGCACCAGCGGATAGGTGCGCAGCTGCCGCAGCAACTGCGAGTCGCGGTAGTAGATGTAGTTTACCTGCTCGCCGCCGAATTTCACCAAAATAGGTGGATGTTGCTTCTTCATCAGCGCTAGCTCAGCCCCGAGCCGCGCCACTGAGTCGGCGGGGGAAATGCCCTTCGGCATGGCCACGTTTTTGGCGCTTACCACGTTGGTACCGTCGGTGAGCAGAACCGGAATCGTGGTATTGCCGCTGATAATCTCGTTGAAAACAAACGTATTGGTGTCCGTTTCTGAGTTGATGATGAATTGTAGTGCCTTGGCGTACAGCTGAATCTGCTGCTGCTCCCGTTCCGACACGCGCTGCACCAGCAGGTTGGTGTAGATGACCGTGGCCGCTCCAATGAGCAGCGCCAGCACGGCCACCAGAATTTTGATGCGGGTTTTTTGACTGTAAATCGGAAGCATGAACGGGAATACGGGGCAGGCAAAGGAACGGCAGTAAACAGGTTATCATGCAACACGCCTGTCGTCCTGAGCGCAGCGAAGGACCTTATCACTAAAGAACGGCTTGCAGTAGAGCTGATTGCTGCAAACTCGGTCAGGCGTGGTAAGGTCCTTTGCTGCGCTCAGGACGACAGGCGTTGACAGATGTGCTACCCCACCAGCACGGCGTTGCTGCTGGCAATTTCCTGCAAAATCTCCAGCACGTCGGCCGAGGTTTCGGCATTCACCAGGCTGGTGCGCCACTGCTTGGCCCCTTCCAGGCCGCGGAAATAGTGGGCGTAGTGGCGGCGCATCTCAAAGATGCCCACCTTCGGCCCTTTCCATTCAATGCTACGGTCGAAGTGCATCTGGCAGGCGGCCACGCGCTCTTCTAGGGTGGGCGGGGCCAGCAATTCGCCGGTCTTCACAAAGTGCTTCACCTCGCGGAAAATCCAGGGGTAGCCAATGCTGGCCCGGCCAATCATCACGCCGTCCACGCCGTAGCGGTTCTTGTATTCGAGGGCTTTTTCGGGCGAGTCGATGTCGCCGTTGCCGAAAATGGGAATGTGAATGCGCGGGTTGTCCTTGATTTTGGCGATGAGGCGCCAGTCGGCCTCGCCCTTGTAGAGTTGGGCGCGGGTGCGGCCGTGCACGGTGAGGGCCGCGATGCCCACGTCCTGCAGGCGCTCGGCCACTTCTTCCACGTTTTTGGTGCCTTCGTCCCAGCCCAGGCGGGTTTTCACGGTCACGGGCAGGTGGGTGTGCTTCACCACCGAAGCCGTCATGGCCACCATCTTGGGGATGTCCTGGAGCAGGGCCGCGCCCGCGCCCCGACAGGCCACCTGCTTCACCGGGCAGCCGTAATTGATGTCAATCAAATCGGGCCCGGCTTCGGTGCTGATGGCGGCGCACTCGCCCATCGTCTCCACATCGGAGCCAAAAAGCTGGATGCCGATGGGCCGCTCATAATCGAAGATGTCCAGCTTCTTGCGGCTTTTGGCCGCCGCCCGAATCAGGCCTTCTGATGAGATGAACTCGGTGTACATCAAATCGGCCCCATGGGCCTTGCACACGGCGCGGAAGGGCGGGTCGCTCACGTCCTCCATGGGCGCGAGCAGGAGCGGAAAATCGGGAAGCTGAATGTTGGGACCTATGTTGACCACGAGAGATGCGATAGTTGTCATTCCGACCGAAGGGAGGAATCTGAGCTTGGCCACTGGCAGATTTCCCAGATTCCTCCCTTCGGTCGGAATGACACGTTAGATTTACGCAAATTTACGCCCTTCCCAACTTGCACTCCGCTATGAAAGGTTTCCTACCCCGCACGCTACACCCCGGCCTGCAAATCCTGCTGCTGCTGGCCTTTATGGTGGCGGGGGCCTGCGTGGGCTATGCCATCATCTTCGCCTGGGCGCAGTGGGGCTTTGGCCTGTCGATACCCGAAATGCAGCGGGCCGTGCTGAACCCCACCGCCTACCCACAGGGCTGGAGCCTGCTGATGATGATGCAGGGCGTGCTCCTGTTCTGTGCGTTGGCGGGTGGGGCGGTGGCGCTGGCCTCGGCGTTGGGCTACGGCTGGGCCGAGTATTTCAGCCCGCGTCGGCTGGGGGCGGCGTGGTGGCTGCTGGTGGTGGCGGTGCTGATTATTGTGACACTGCCGTTCATGTCCACCATCATTGCCTGGAACGCGGGGGCGCATTTCCCGGCCAGTATGCACGGGTTTGAGGTGTGGGCGCGAGCCAGTGAGGATAAGGCCGCCGTGCTCACCAAGTTTCTCACGAAATTTAATTCGTTCGAGCGGTTTTGGGTGGGCGTGCTGGTGATTGGGCTGGTGCCGGCCGTGGCCGAGGAACTGGTGTTTCGGGGCGTGATTCAGCGCAACCTGGTGCGCTGGTTTTCGCCGCACGTGGGCGTGTGGCTGGGCGCGGCCATTTTTTCGGCCATTCACTTTCAGTTTTTCGGGTTCGTGCCGCGCTTCGTGCTGGGGCTGGTGCTGGGGTACCTGTACCTCTGGAGCGGCAATATCCTGGTGAGCATGGCCGCGCACTTCACCCAAAATGCCTTCCAGCTGTTCATCCTCTACCTGGCCCAGCGCGGCCAGTTCGGCTGGGGCTTCGACCCCGACTCGACCGATGCCCTGCCCTGGGCGCTGGTAATTCCTTCGGCGCTGCTCTCAGCCGGCCTGCTCTACGTGCTGCACCGGCACTTCACGGCCCCGGCCGCGCCCACCGCCATGCTCACCCTCAGCAGCGAGGGCGTAGCCGTGCGCGGTAAAGACGCATAACTGCGTCTCGGCGTTAGCTCCGCTGACCTTTAGGTTGAACGGCTTGCGTTGAACGTCCGTAACGGCACCTTTATAAATACCAATCCCAACGACGAGACGCAATTATGCGTCTCTACATCCCTTCCTACTTTGCCCGACTCTACGCCTCAGACCATTCCTGCCGCCACTCCCGAAACTACCGCTGCGCCCGCCGGCCCCAGCAACCTGCGCCTGCGCGTCATCTGGGGCGTCATCGGAGCCGTGCTGCTGCTGGGCAGCGTCTGGTTCAGCCCCTTCACGTTCGGGCTGTTCTTCGCCGCCGTGCAGGCCATCATGCTCTGGGAGTTCTACCGCATGATGCGGGCGGGCGGCTACGCGCCGGCTACGTGGATTGGGGTGGGGGTGAGTTTAGCGCTGTTTGGGAGCGTTTTATTCGGTACTTACTACCTGATGGGCGACAGCATCATTTCGCTGGCCAAAACGGACGGTTCACCCGAAGGAAATAAACTCGCGGAACACATCACGGCATCCTTTTGGCAGTCGCAAACCTGGCTGACATTGTTCGCCATTCCAGGCGCGCTGCTCACCGCAACAACGGTGATTCTGCTGATTCGCGAAATGTTTCTTTGGCCCAAGTACAGTCAACCTTTCGCAAACATGGGCGCCGCCATTACCGGGTTGCTCTATATCAGTGTGCCAATGACGGCACTTATTGTCCTTGCCTTCAAACCAGGGGGCTACGACTACCGCCGCGTCTTCGCCCTGCTCTTCCTCATCTGGGCTTCCGATATCGGCGCGTACGCCGTGGGCCGGGCCATTGGCAAGCACAAGCTGGCTCCCCAAATCTCGCCCGGCAAAACCTGGGAAGGCTGGGCCGGCGGCTTCGCCATGACCCTGCTGGTGGGCTGGGCCATCGGCTACATGCTGCCCGACATGCCCCTCATGCACCGTCTCGTGGCGGCCGGCGTGGTGGCCGTGTTCGCGCCTCTTGGCGATTTGGCCGAGTCCATGCTCAAGCGCAGCGTGGGGGTGAAGGACTCGGGCAGCATTATGCCCGGCCACGGCGGCCTGCTCGATAGGTTTGACGCGTTTCTGCTGGTGCTGCCGGTGCTGGCGCTGCTGCAGCTGCTGGCGGGGTAGCCGCCTGTCATTGCGAGTGGAGCGCAGCGCAACGCGGCAATCCGTCCTCTGAATGCGACCAACCCTGAGATGTGACAAACGCTCTTTTAACAGAAAGCCCCGACACTGCAAAGTATCGGGGCTTTCTGTTAAAAGAGCGTTTCTGGTTATGACAGGACAGATTGCCGCGTTGCGCTGCGCTCCACTCGCAATGACAGGCGGTTAATGTTTTCCCAAACGTTTGGGAAGCTTTGCCTGCGTCATCTTGCCAAAAGCAATACCTTTGCGGCGCGAAACCGTACTCATATTCCCACCCAACCACACTCCTAAACCCCCTTCCCGAATGGCAGCTCACACTGTGTACAAGGAGCCGGCTCCGATAATGGACCGCGAAAACCCGCTCGAATCCATGATGTCGCGTTTCAACATCGCGGCCGAAATCCTCGGCCTCGACGACGAAACCTACAACGTGCTCAAAGCCCCCGATAAGCAGGTCATCGTGAACCTGCCCGTGACGATGGACGACGGCAAGCTGCGCGTATTCGAAGGCTACCGCGTGATTCACAACACCATCCTCGGCCCGAGCAAAGGCGGCATCCGCTACGACAAGCACGTGCACATCGACGAGGTGAAAGCCCTCGCAGCCTGGATGACCTGGAAGTGCGCCGTGGTTGATATCCCCTACGGCGGTGCCAAGGGCGGCATCATCTGCGACCCCACCACCATGAGCCCCGGCGAGCTCGAGCGCCTCACCCGCGCCTACACGCTGGCCCTGAAAGACGTGTTTGGCCCCGACCGTGACATTCCGGCCCCCGACATGGGCACCGGCCCCCGCGAAATGGCCTGGCTGATGGACGAATTCTCGAAGACGGTAGGCGCCACTTCGCCCGCCGTGGTCACCGGCAAGCCCCTGGTAATGGGCGGCTCGCTGGGCCGCACCGAGGCCACCGGCCGCGGCGTAATGGTGTCGACCCTGGCCGCGCTGAAAAAGCTGAACCTGAAGCCGACCGACGTATCGGCCGCCGTGCAGGGCTTCGGCAACGTAGGCTCCTGGGCCGCCAAGCTGCTCTTCGATAAAGGCTTGAAAATTAAAGCCGTGAGCGACATTTCGGGCGCTTACTGGAACGCCGATGGCATCAACATCGACGAAGCCATTGCCTACAAAAATGCCCACAACGGCCGCCTCGAAGGCTTCACCGGCGCCACCACTATGGACGCCGACGACCTGCTGACCTCCGACGTGGACGTGCTGGTGCCCGCCGCCGTGGAAGACGTCATCACCGAGCACAACGCCCGCGACATTAAGGCCAAGCTCATCGTGGAGGGTGCCAACGGTCCCACGTCGGCCTCGGCCGACCCGATTATCAACGAGAAGGGCATCCTCGTGGTGCCGGATATTCTGGCCAACTCGGGCGGCGTGACCGTGTCGTACTTCGAGTGGGTACAGAACCGCCAGGGCTTCAAGTGGACCGAGGAAATGGTGACCGAGCGCGCCGACCGCATCATGAACGACGCCTTCGAGAAGGTGTACCAGACCAGCCAGAAATATAAAATTCCGATGCGCATCGCCGCCTACGTGGTGAGCATCGACAAAGTAGCCCAGACGTATAAGTTCCGCGGCGGCTTCTAATCAAATAGTTAGCTAGATTTTGCGAAGAACGCAGATTTATTCGGCGTTCTTCCGTACTTGCTTGCTGGAAAGGCACGGGCCGCTCGGTTCGTGCCTTTCTGATTTCTGTACCGACCTTTGCCCGGATATTCCGTTTACACCGTTTACCTCATCAGTCGGCCCGGTTCTGCGCGGCTGAGTAGCTTTTTCATCTGAAACCGAATTCCTGAACCGAAGGACGGCGCAAGCCACGCCGGGGCGTTCGTTTCAAGCCGTGCTATATGAAGATTCACAAAGAAGGACGACGCATTCTGTTCGTTACGCTGCTGATTTTGCTGGCGCTCAATTTGCTCATGTTTCAGTTCAATCGGGGCCAGGATTTGGTGAACCGGCTCTTTGCCGGGGCCACGGTCATCATCTTTCTGCTGATTCTTCAGTTTTTCCGGAGCCCGTTCCGGCACCTGTTTACCCACGAAGACCTGCTGCTGGCTCCGGCCGATGGCAAGGTGGTGGTGATTGAAAACGTATTCGAGCCTGAATATTTTGAAGATGAGCGCAAGCAAATCAGCATCTTCATGTCGCCCATCAACGTGCACGTTACGCGCAACCCCATTTCGGGCCTGGTGAAGTACTTTAAGTACCATCCCGGTAACTACCTGGTGGCCTGGCACCCCAAAAGCAGCACCCAGAACGAGCGCACCACCGTGGTGGTGGAGTCCGATGCCGGCCCGCTGGTGCTTTTCCGGCAGATTGCCGGGGCCATGGCCCGCCGCATTGTGTGGTACGTGAACGAGGGCGACGAAGTGAGCCAGGGCGAGGAGTTTGGCTTCATTAAGTTCGGCTCGCGCGTCGATGTATTCGTGCCAGTTGACACCGAAGTGAAAGTGGAGCTGGGCCAGAAGGTGAAAGGTGGCGAAACGGTAATTTGCCAGCTGAAGGTCTGACCACGGATTCATCCGGATTTTTCGGATTGCACGGATTTTGTGAACGTCACTTACGGCAAACGCTTTAAGTAAAAAAGGCCACCTCGCGGTGGCCTTTTTGTTGTTTAGTTGGTTCGTCTACGAAATCCGTGCAATCCGAAAAATCCGGATGAATCCGTGGTTCAGAACCATTGTGCGGCCAGCGTCATCAGCTGCTCCAGTGCCGCCTGGTCGTCGTGGTCGAAGTCGTTGAGCTGGTCGCTGTCTACATCGAGCACGGCCACGACTTGGCCGTTTTTGAGGATGGGCACCACGATTTCTGATTTCGAATCGGAGCTGCAGGCGATGTGGCCGGGGAAGGCCTCCACGTCGGGTACGAGGATGGTTGTGGCTTGTGCCCAGCTGGCCCCGCACACGCCCTTGCTATGGCGAATGCGCGTGCAAGCAATCGGGCCCTGGAACGGGCCAAGAACCAGCTCATCGCCTTTCACCAGGTAGAAGCCGACCCAGAAAAAGCCGAATGCCTGGCGTAGTGCGGCAGCCGTGTTGGCCAGGTTGGCGGTGAGGTCGGGCTCGCCGGTGGTGAGGGCTTCGATTTGGGGCAGCAGCTGCCGGTATTGCTCGGCTTTGGTGAGCGTGGTGTCGAGGGCGAGGGTTTCGGCCATGGTATTTTCAGTTATTAATTGCTTGCAGAGTCCGGTCACCCTGAGCGCAGCGAAGGACTTTATCACGTTCTCACTTTTGAATTTGCTGCTAACCATGCAGCGGTAATATGGTCCTTCGCAAGCTAAGGATGACCGGCGTGAAATAGAAAAACTTACTGGTTCACGTACCAGAACAGCTCATCGGTCCCAACGTTTTCGACGCTGCGCAGGCCGCCGTGGCCCAGGCGTGGGGCGGCAATGCCCTGGCCCAGCTTCATGGGCGAGCGAAAGACCCGAATTTCGTCCCATATGCCGGCGTTTATCAGCGCGTTGAGCACCGTGGGGCCACCTTCCACCAGCACCGATTGGATTTGGCGCTCGTAGAGGTCGGCCATCACCTGGGGCATGAGGTCGTCGGCCTCGGACAGGTGCACGAGGTCGAGGTTGGCCTTGTGGTAGGGCTGGCGGTAGGTGTATATAAGGGTGGGCTGCGAGCCGTCGAGCAAATGATGGGTGGGCGGCAGGCTCAGGTTTTTGTCGATGACAAGGCGGGTGGGCTGGGCACCGGGCCAGTCGCGGGCGCTCAGGCGAGGGTTGTCGTGCAGGGCCGTGCGCGTGCCCACCAAGATGCCCTGCTCCTCGGTGCGCCACTTGTGCGTGAGCAGCCCCGCCTGCGGGCAGCTGATTTGCACCGGCTGAAAGTAGCGGCCGGCCAGAAAACCATCGGCCGTTTCGGCCCATTTCAGCACCAGATAAGGGCGTTTTTTCTCGTGAAAAGTGAAAAAACGCCGGTTCAGCCAGCGGCCTTCCTCGCCCAGCAGGCCGGTTTCGACGTGCACGCCGGCGGCACGCAGCTTCTCGATGCCGCGGCCCGCTACCAGTGGAAAGGGGTCCTCGTTGCAAATCACCACCTCGGGCACGCCTTTGGCGATAAGCAAATCGGCACAGGGCGGGGTTTTGCCGTGGTGGGCGCAGGGCTCCAGCGTCACGTAGACGCGGCTTTTCTTCAACATTTCCTGGTCTTCTACGGCGGCCAGAGCGTTTACTTCGGCATGGGGGCCACCGTATTGCTGGTGCCAGCCTTCGCCGATGATGCGGCCTTCGTGCGTGACCACGCAGCCGACCAGGGGATTGGGCCGGGCGTGGCCGGTGCCAAGCAGTGCCAAATCGAGGGCGCGGCGCATGAACAGGGCATCATCGTTTTCCATGGGCGCGAAGGTAAGCGCCGGGCCGCCGCTGGGGCGCGGCGCTACCTTTGCCGCAATGAACGTTCGCCAATTCACCGACTCAATTACCACGGCGCTACAAGCCATCTATGCCCAGCCCGAAGCGCAGGCCATCGCGGCTCTGGTGGCGGAGCACCTGTTGCAAATGGATGCCCTAAAGCGCATGATGGACGCCCAAAAGCCTGTTGCTGAAGGCGCAGAAGCGGCGCTGGAGCTGCTATTGGCGCGCCTGCTGGCCCACGAGCCGGTGCAGTACGTGCTAGGCACTGCCCACTTTGCCGAAATGGAGCTGGAAGTGACGCCCGCCACCCTCATTCCGCGCCCCGAAACCGAAGAGTTGGTGTATCTCATCAAGCAGGAGCAGGCCAGCCGGGTGGGCTTGCGCGTGCTCGACGTGGGCACGGGCTCGGGCTGCCTGGCGCTGGCGCTGGCCCGCCTGCTGCCCGCTGCCGAGGTGCTGGCCGTAGATATTTCGGCCGAAGCGCTGAGCGTGGCCCAGCGCAATGCGGCCCGCTATGCGCCGCAGGTGACATTCGAGCAGCTTGATATTCTGACTAGCTTACCCCAGGGAATTGCCTCCGGCTCGCTGGATGTGCTGGTGAGCAACCCGCCCTACGTGCGCGAAAGCGAGCGGCCCGGAATGCGTGACAACGTGCTGGCCTGGGAGCCCGGCACCGCGCTGTTCGTGCCCGATGCGGACCCGCTGCTATTCTACCGCCGGCTGGCCGAAGTGGGGCGGGTACTGCTACGCGCCGGCGGAAGCATTTACCTGGAAATCAATGAAGCCCTGGGGGCTGAAACGGCTTCCTTACTCACGCCGGAGGACTTTGAGGACGTGCGCGTGCTGCCCGATATGTTCGGCAAGGCGCGGGTAGTGCGCGGCATCCGGCGGTAAGGTTGGGAATAATTCCGAGACCCTTCTTGTCAGATGGCCAAAAGAAAAGCCCTGGCTCATAAGCCAGGGCTTTTCTTTTGGCGTGATGTTATGTTCGGGGCGGTCTTACTTCTGCACCTCAATCCGAAGCGAACGAGCTTGGGTGCCATTCTCTACGCGCACCAGGTAGAGGCCTTTCACCATATCGGGGCGGTCAATGGCGAAGTCGCGCTGCTCACCAAGTTCCATGCGGCCATTGTAGAGCTGACTGACGAGGTGGCCCTGCATATCAAATAAGTTTACCTGTACTGGGCCGGTCGAGGCTGCCTGCACGTGCACCTGAAACTGGCCATCGGTGGTGGGGTTAGGCAAAGCCTGCACCACCATGTCGGCGGCAGAAGCCGCAACCTTAGCCGCGGCAGGTGAGAAGTTTGTGCGGCATTCTCCGTAGCTGTCTCCATGAGCCAGGTGAGAAGGCACATCCACTTCTCCTATGCAAATTTGCTGGCCGTTGTGGCACAGGTTAACCTTGTTGTTTTTGTTGCCGCACCGGGCATCTATTACGGTCACTGTAGCCCGGGCGATGCTCGTGCCACAGCCATCCTGCACGACGAGCACTACGGGGTAAGTACCCGCCGCGGTGAAGGCAAGTGAGCTTGCAGGCGTACCATTAATGTACGAAGCTTTTGCGTAAAGCCGTTTGGCTACGCCACAAGGGTCGATGCCGAAAGTAGCATTTACAGCCGGAATGGCAGCGCTATTTTGGCCAAGCAGGTACGAGCCTACAACGTCCACACTGTTAGCAGCATCGCAGGAACCAAGGGCATAGCCAGTAGTCGGTAGCCCAAAATTCTCATCGAGCCCAGGGATTGGCAGTCCGTAGCTGGCAAAATCGATGGAAGTAAACGTCGTGCCAGCAGGGGCCGTCATGGAGAGCGTATAATACTCATAGGCGGCACCGTAAACCGAGCCGGCAACGGGCCCATCTTTCAGTATCTGATAGGATGGTGCGCCGCAAGTGACCGAACTGCCATTATTGAGTTGTTGAGCGTTTACTACTGCCACAGGCTGGGCCGGAGTAATGACTGCAGTCAGGTCTTTTGCAACAGCCGAAACAGATGGGACAACCGGCGTTTGAGCGAACACAGAGGTGACCGTGCTCACGGCAATTCCGATTAGTAAAAGGGTGTTGACGTAATAGTGTCGCATAGCAGTAAAAGTTGAGAGGTTAGGAGTGTGAGGCCTCAATCAATAGGCCCCGTGTTTTAGAAGGTTCAAAAATATGTCAATTTTTTATTAAAAAATTGTCTTAATTGTACCGTATTAGAAGATTTATATAAAATAAATTATTTGATTTGTTACTATAGCAATGGCATACGAATGATTATTCAATTATTTGATTTTATGTGCTTGCCAGTCAGTGCAGTGGTGTGGGCCTGGGAATTTATGGTCTTAAATAAAATCATTAAAAAATGCAAATATTTCCCATTTATTATGTCTGAATGAATACAAAAAGGCCGACCTGATATTTCAGGTCGGCCTTTAGATAGGATGAGCAGAACCGGTATTATAGGTTCTGCAGCACGAAATTCGTCATCTGGCGATAAAGGTGCAGGCGGGTGTTGCCGCCCGAGATGCCGTGGTTGCGGTTAGGGTAGTACAGCGTCTGGTAGTCCTTATTGGCCTTGATGAGGGCATCTACGAAGGCGATGGAGTTCTGGAAGTGCACGTTGTCGTCGCCGGTGCCGTGCACCAGCAGGAACTTGCCGCGCAGGTTCTGGGCAAACTGCACGGGCGAGTTGTCGTCGTAGCCGCCGGGGTTTTCCTGGGGTGTTTTCAGATAGCGCTCCGTGTACACGGTGTCGTAGTAGCGCCAGTTCGTGACCGGGGCCACGGCGATGCCCATCTTGAAGAGGTCGGCGTTTTTGGTCATGGCCAGCGAGGTCATGTAGCCGCCGTAGCTCCAACCCCAGATGCCGATGCGCGATTTGTCCACGTAAGGCAGCGTGGCCAGGTACTTCGCGCCCTCGCCCTGGTCGATGGTTTCGAGCTTGCCCAGGTTGGCGTACGTTGCCTTGCGGAAGGCCGAGCCCCGGCCCGAGGTGCCCCGGTTTTCTACCGAAACCACGATGTAGCCCTTCTCGGCCAGCATCTGGTGCCAGAGGTAGTTGGTGAGGGCCGTGCCGCCGCCAGTGTTGTCGAGCACCGTCTGGGTGCTGCTGGTGCCGAAGCTGGGGCCGCCGTACACGTGCATCAGCACGGGATATTTCTTGGCGGGGTCGAAGTTGCTGGGCTTAATCATCCAGGCGTTCAGCTCCACACCTTCGCTGGTTTTGAAGGTCAGGAATTCGAGCTTGCCGAGGTCGTACTGCGTCAGGGTTTGCTTGAGCTTGGCGTTGTCTTCTAGTGTTTTCACCAGCTTGCCGGTGCTGCCCTCACGCAGGCTGCTCACCGTGGGCACACCCGCCGAGGAGTGCACGTTCAGGAAGTACTTCGTGTCGGGGCTTATGTTCACCACGTCGGTGCCCGGGCCGGCTTCGCTGATGCGCTGCTTGCCCTTGCCGCTCAGGTTCACGCGGTAGAGGTGGCGCTGCAGGGCCGAGCCTTCGGTGCTGGTGTAGTACACGTAGCCGGTTTGGGGGTCGAAGCCGTTGATGGCCGAGATTTCCCAGTTGCCCTTCGTGAGCTGCCGCACCGGCTTGCCGTCCATGTCGTGCAGGTAGAGGTGCTGGTAGCCGTCCTTCTCGCTGGTGAACAGGAATTGCTTGCCGCCTTCGAGGTAGTTCAAATCGTCGTTGATTTCGACGTAGGCAGGGTTAGTGTCCGTGAGCACCACTTTGGTTTTGCCGGTGGTCACGTCGCCGTGCAGGATTTCGAGTTTGTTCTGCAAGCGGTTCAGACGCTGGATGCTCACCGTGTTGGGTACGCGCGTCCACATCAGGCGCGGGATGTACTGGTCGGCCACCGGCCCCAGGTCCATCCGGGTGGTTTTGCCGCTGGCCACGTCGTAGCTGCTCACGCTCACCACCGAGTTTTTCTCGCCGGCCTTGGGATATTTGAAACGGTATTCCTTGGGATAAAGCCCGCCCCATTCCTGCATGTCGTACTCGGGCACCTGGCTTTCATCGAAGGTATAGAAGGCAATCTGCCGGCTATCCGGCGACCAGAAAAAGCCCTGCGCAAAGCCAAATTCCTCTTCGTACACCCAGTCGGCTGAGCCGTTGATGATATTGTTTTTTACACCGTTGGTCGTCACGGCGGTTTCCTGCATCGTGGCCAGGTCGGTCACGAATACGTTGTTGTCGCGGATGAAGGCCACGCGCTGCCCATCGGGTGAGAAGGTGGCGTAGCCCTGCTTGCCGCCGGCGCTCAGCGGCGTCAGCTTCTTGCTGCCGCGGTCGAACACGTAGTAGCTGGCGCGGGCGCTGCGGCGGTAGATGGGCTCGGTGCCCGTGGTAAACAGGATTTTCTGCTCGTTGGCGTTGAAGGAGTAGCCGTCCACGTTGAGCGGTGCGCCGGCCAGCTGCAATTCGGCGGCCGCTACCAAGGTTTGCACAGCTTTGCCGGTGGTCACCTCGTACTGCACCAAGCTGCCGTTTTCCAGGGCCGAGTAGTAGCGGCCGTCATTCATCCAGTTGA
Source organism: Hymenobacter negativus (assembly GCF_016056375.1). GTDB lineage: Bacteria > Bacteroidota > Bacteroidia > Cytophagales > Hymenobacteraceae > Hymenobacter > Hymenobacter negativus_A. The sequence goes on along the minus strand of NZ_JAEDAE010000008.1, from coordinate 37,442 downwards.
AGCCCGGCACCGAGGCCGAGCGGAACGTGGGCTTGGCCCAGATGTCTTCTAAGGTGAGGGGCAGCTTCTGCTGAGCGTGGGCGAGGGTAGGAGCGAGGCCCGGCACCAGGGCCGGACCATTGGCGGCCAGCAGGGCCGCCAGCGCGAAAAAGCGTAAGCGCATAGGCGATAAAAACAAAATCGAAATAAGGTCGGCAACGGAACGTTAAAGGTAGTAGGAGCCGGCCGCAAGGTTGCGGGGCCCGGCTCCCGTTACCTTTGCATTATGCGTTTTCGATTCCTGCTGCTTTGCCTGCCCGTGCTGCTGGCCGCCTGCTCCAAAACGGCCCGGCCGGTTCAACTCGACTTTGTTGGTATTTCCGCGCTGACTTCCAGCAACAAAACGGTGCAGCCGAACGATACACTCACGACTCGGGTGTACGCCGTGGGCAACGACAATGCGCTCAAGCGCCTGACCATCAAGGTCACTTACGAGCCTGGTATTACGCCCATCATCTACCCGGTGCCCCTGTCTTCATACGACCCCGCCAAAAACGCGCCGGATAAGAAGGAAATCATCTACCTCGATTCGCTGATTGAGCCCCGGGCCGGCAATGCCAACGGCCACGCCATCAGCGAAACGCTGTTTGTCAATCAGTTTGCGGCGCGGGCCACCTCCGGCGCTGAGCTGTGGCAGTACACGGCCACCGACGTAGCCGGAGCCTCGGCTAGCCGCGCCTACCGCCTCACGGCCCGCAAAGCCGATTCGGCGGTGGTATTGCACAGCTTCACCGCGGTGATGCGGCCGGTGCCGCGCCGGGCCGTAGTAGCCCGGGGCGTGCGCGACCGCAGCCGGGTGTTCCTCAACCTGCAATACGGCCTGCTGTTGCCCAAGTACGCGGTGCTGAACCAGGAGCGCTCCGTGGAGGCCAACCAAGACTTGGTGGACCTGATTTGCGTGGCCGGCGGCACGGGAAATACCGTTGGGCTGGTGGCACCCGCCAATATCGATACGGCGGTGTGCCGACTACCCGCCATCTGGACCAAGCGGCACGTTACCGGCCTGCACGCTACCGCGCTGAACAGTGACCAGTTTATGGCAGCCGCGGCGGCTGATTTTCAGGCGGGCTATACCACCAATAAGGACTTTGGCACCAACGCCTTCTATACCGGCCCGCTGAAAAAAGGCCAGGTGCTGTCCTTCAAAATTACCGACGGTACTACGGACCGCTACGGCCTGCTGCTCGTTTCCGACCTCGTACTGGGTTCGGCTCCGGTGCTTACCTGCACCGTGCGCGTGCAGAAATAGCAGCCGTTATAAAATAGAAAAAAGGGCTGCCCCGGTATGGGGCAGCCCTTTTTATTCAGTATCTAGGCTTCGGCTAGAAGGTGATGCCTGCCGTGATATTGGTGGTGTAGCGGTTGCCGTTCACTTTGATGACGGGCTGCAAGCCGTTGTTGAGAGAATAGGGCGTGTAAAGCTGGTCGACGGTGGTGTACACCACTGCTGCGTCCAGGAAGAAATTGCCCTGGCGCAGGCCGGCCCCCGCCGTGTAGAAACTTTGCAACCGCTCGTTGTTGGTGTCGGCTTTGTACGGGTCGCCGTAGCGGGCGTAGCCCAGCCGCAGCCGGAATACGTCGAAGCGGCCCTCGGCCCCGAAACGCAGGTTAACCGTGTTTTTGTAGCGGGCCTGGATGTCGCTGTTTTCGGTGGCGAAAGAGTAATTATCGCCGTTGGCATTCTGCGAGTCGTTGTGCAGGCGTGCCTGTCCGTAGCCCACGTACTCGATATCGCCGGTCAGAAACCCGTGCTTGCCGAGCGTGTACGCCACCCCGCCATTGGCCCGGAACGGGGTGGTGATGGTATAGGCGTAGTCGTTAACGGGCAGCGACACCGAATAATCCCCAACCGGGAGGTCGCTGGGGACGCGGTCGGTGCCCTGCGCACTGTAGTTCGCCGTCAGAGTTTCGCTGTACGTGTCGGTCAGCTGCATAAACGTGGGCGTCTGCACCGAAGCTCCCACCCGCAGGTTGTCCAATGCACGGTAGATAAGCCCAACGCGGGCGTTAAATCCTTTGCCCGAGGTCTTGAGCTGACTATTGCTGGTCAGGCTGTTGAAGTGGGTGTTGGGGTCATTGTCGGCCTCGGTGAGCGTGCGCAGCTGGGTATAGTTGGAACTCACAATGCCGATGGCGCCGCCGATGTACAGCCGGTCGCGGTAGTTGGCCCCGTAGCCAATATCGAACTGCGAAATCGAGCCCGAAGTGGTCAGCGTTTCACCCTGGGTAAGGGCGTTGCCCTGCTTGCGCAGCACCACGGCCGAATCAGCTCCAGCACGGGAGCTGCGGATGTTGGCCAGATAAGCTCCGTAAGCCAGCCCCAGGTTGGAGGTGTACGTGCCGGAGCTGGCCTGCTTGTCCAGGTCGGCAAAGGCGGTGGCACCCCGGGCCGCATCGGCGGCGGGCTGCAGGCGCGAGAGGTACGACTGATTGTTGTTGATTGTGCCCTGATAGCTCGACGCCGAATTAAAGTCAGCCACCCGGCTGAAACCCAGAGCAAAAGCTCCGCCCCGCCAATCAGATGTCTGGTCATTGTCTGGGCGGCGGGTAGTGAATACCCCGCCCAGGCTGGCCACGTGCAGGCTGTTTTTCTCCGCGCTTTGCGAAGCAGTGGTGCCGCCGTCGATGCGGGCATCGCTCTGGCCGATGCCGATGCCGGGCGTGAAATGCACCTCTGATTTCTGATACATGCCCAGGCCGGCCGGGTTGCTGGTGAGGTTACCAAAATCGGCTCCTAGGGCTACGTTGGCCCCACCAATGCCCTGCGTCCGGGCCGGCCCTCCAAATTGCAGGCGGGAATAGCGCAGCGCATCGCTGGCATCTTGGGCAAAGGCGTGGCCTGCCTGCCCTGCTACGAGGGCCAGGCTAAGCCAGATTATCCGTTTTTTCATGGGTGGGGTGGAAGAAAAGGAGCCAGCCGAAGGGCCGGCTCACTTGGGAAATATTTTGCAGAAATACAGCTTAGCAGTTAGTCGCGGCCCCGGTGGCCGCCACCGCCCCCACCGCCGCCCCCGCCATAGGAAGGAGCCGATGGGGCAGAATATGAGGGCTGGCTATAGGTACGCTGCTGCGGCTGCTCGTAAGCACGCTGCTGAGGCTGCTCATAGGTGCGCTGCCGGGGCTGGTCGTAGGTGCGTTGTTGCTGCGACTGGTCATACGTGCGCTGGCGCGACTGCTCGGCCGCCTGACCGCCGCCGTTGTTGATTGGCTCGCCAAACACATTCTGAAAGAAACCCCCGCGCCGGCGCTGACCATCCTGCGGCGCAGCGGTTGGCTGCATCTGGCCGTTGCCCTGCGGCATGGCCTCCTCGGCGGTACGCATGCGGCCCCGGCTATTATCACCCGTAATCTGGCCCTGCTCCGGGCGAGCGCCTAAGGCGGGCTGCGTGTCCATGTTACGGTAGCGCGGCTTGTCATCCATGCTCCGGGGCTGGTTGTAGGAATCGTTGGCGCGCATGGGTTGAGTAGCCGGCGATGCCGAAACGGCTTCGCTACGGGTGCGCCCCACGGCATCGGCAGTGCTCACGGGCATCGATTCCGGGGTGTTCGACATAACTCGCTCGGTGCTGCGACCACGGCCGCCGCCATTTGCCGTGCCGGGAGTAGCAGTGCCGGGCACAGCGCCCGCGGTACCCGAAGAATACCGCCCGTCCGAAGCCCGGTCGTTGCGGTGGCCATAAGTCCGAACAGTACCTGGGCCGCTGTTAACACCATTGTTGTTGAAGCCGCCGCCGTTGTAAACGCTGCCGTAGTAGCCGCCCCGGCCATAATACCCGCCGTAGTAAGGGCTGCTGTAGTAATAAGGGTCATAGCCACCGTAACCGCCGTAGCCGAAGGGGCTATAGCCGTAACCATACGGGCTGTAGCCGTAGCCAAACGGACTGTACCCATAGTAGCCGCCGTAGCCACCATATCCAAACGAGCGGCCAAACCCTAAGCTGATACTCAGGCCCGAGCGGTAACCGTACCCGTAGCCATATCCGTAACCAAAGGGGCTGTAGAACGAGCTATAAAACGGGTCGTAGCCGCCGTAGGCATACGGCGAAAAGCCGCAGGCCCCACCGCCATAAGCGTAGCCGCCATAGTAGCCCAGGCTGGTGTAAGGGCTATAGGGCGAATATGAGCTCAGCCCCGGGCCGTAGTAGCTCGACGAGCCGTAGCCCGGCACACCCCGCATGTAGGTGTAGGTATTGTCGTAATACTGGTCGGAACCGGAGCTGTTCTGCCGGGCCGAGGACGAGCTGGTGGAGCCGCCGTTGTAGTCCGGATTGGCCTCCTCGTTATTGGCGGCCGGCGCTGGCGCGGTGCTGACCACGGCCGTGGTGCGGTCTTTGGAAGAATAATAGACCCCGTCGTCTTCCGACGAAGTGAGGGCCGAAGTACCCGCGCAGCCGCCCAGCGCAAACAGGGCCAAAGCGGGCAAACAAGCGGTGAGCAGGTTTTTCATGATGAAAAAAGGTAAGGATGGGAAGGCTTTCTGTAAAGTAACGGACTATACGGTGGAAGCAGGATGAAGCGGTTCGAAATCAGGGCTAAGCCAACGAAGAATATTGGAGGATAGGCTGCTCGCTGCCACTCCGCGTGCAAAGCGCTTCCGCAAGGAGGTCCGCACTTTAATAACGTAATTTGACCCCGAAACGGTGCCCCAAGGTCAATTCAAATCCTGTACCAAATCTGGGAACTTTTTCAATTACCCCTAAGATGCCTCCCATGAGTAAAAAGTTGCCTACCCGCCAGGAAGATTATTCGCTTTGGTACAATGAGTTAGTGAAGCGCGCCGGTCTGGCCGAAAACTCGGCCGTGCGCGGCTGCATGGTCATTAAACCCTACGGCTACGCCATTTGGGAAAAAATGCAGCGCCAGCTGGACGATATGTTCAAGCGTACCGGCCACGAAAACGCCTACTTCCCGCTCTTCGTACCCAAAAGCCTGTTCGAAGCCGAGGAAAAAAATGCCGAAGGCTTCGCCAAAGAGTGTGCCGTGGTGACACACTACCGCCTCCAGACCGACCCCGACAAGCCCGGCAAGCTGCGCGTGGACCCCAACGCCAAGCTGGAAGAAGAGCTGGTGGTGCGCCCCACCTCAGAGGCCATCATCTGGAATACTTACAAAAATTGGGTGCAGAGCTACCGCGACCTGCCGCTGCTCATCAACCAGTGGGCCAACGTGGTACGCTGGGAAATGCGCACCCGCCTGTTTCTGCGCACCGCCGAGTTCCTGTGGCAAGAGGGCCACACCGCCCACGCCACCGCCGAAGAAGCCGTGGCCGAAACGCGCCAGATGCTGGACGTGTACGCCGAGTTCGCCGAGGAGCACATGGCGCTGCCCGTGGTGAAAGGCGTGAAAACCCCCAACGAGCGTTTCGCCGGGGCCGAGGACACCTATTGCATTGAGGCGCTGATGCAGGATGGCAAGGCGCTGCAGGCTGGCACCAGCCACTTCCTGGGCCAGAATTTTGCCAAGGCATTTGATGTGCAGTTCTCAAATAAAGAAGGCGTGCGCGAGCACGTGTGGGGCACCAGCTGGGGCGTGAGCACGCGCCTGATGGGGGCCCTCATCATGGCCCACTCCGACGATGAGGGCCTGGTGCTGCCGCCCAAGCTGGCGCCTATCCAGGTAGTTATCGTGCCCATCTACAAAACCGGCGAGCTCGACGCGCTGCTGGAGCGCATCAAGCCCATTCAGATGGGTTTGATTGCCCGCGGCATTTCGGTGAAGCTGGACGCGCGCGATACCGAGCGCCCCGGCTTCAAGTTTGCCGAGTGGGAGCTGAAGGGCGTGCCCGTGCGCCTGGCCATCGGCGCGCGCGACCTCGACGCCGGCATGGTGGAAGTGGTGCGCCGCGACACCAAGGAGAAAATGAGCCTGCCCCTGGCTGACATCGTAGCCAGCGTAGACCAGCTGCTGACCGATATCCAAACCAATATTTACGAGCGCGCCAAGACCTTCCGCGCCGCCCACACCACCCGCGTGGACAGCTACGACGAGTTCAAGCGGATGCTGGACGAGGAACCTGGCTTCCTGCTGGCGCACTACGACGGCACCTCCGAAACCGAGGAGCGCATCAAGGAAGAAACCAAAGCCACCGTGCGCTGCCTGCCCCTGAACGAAGCCGACGAAGAAGGCGTCTGCATGGTGACGGGCAAGCCCAGCCCGCGCCGCGCCTACTTCGCCCGCGCCTACTAGGTTGGGTTAGTTGCTATTCCTGAGTTGTCATTCCGACGCAGGAGGAATCTGAGTGAGGTCGTTGAACAATGATTTTACTCAGATTCCTCCTGCGTCGGAATGACATTTTTTTGGTCCGGCTGTCGGCCTGAAGAGGATAATGTGCCTGCCCGCTAGTACCTTCGGAGAGAATTATCGTGCTTGATAGCCTCGATTTAGCCTTTTCGTAATCTTTCCATAACATTTACCGCATTACTATGAAACATGCCATACTAGCTGGCCTGCTGACGCTGGGCACCCTGGCCGCCAATGCCCAGACGGGCAAAATCCAGGTGCCAGCCCAGGCCATCACCCAACTCGAAGACCTGAAAGAACTCACTAAAGCGGAAGTGGCCAAGGTTGGCAAAGCCACCAAGGCCCACGCCGAAGTGCGCCCCGACCTCAACCGCTACCTCGTTATCTCGGCCGATGATTTCCTGCGCGTGACCAAGGAGCAGCCCACCAAGGAGGCCTACCTCAAGTGCCTCGACAACGGCCTGGCCCGGGTAGCCCCGCTCACCGAGACTGCCACCGACCGCCAGCAGGTGGCCGAATACTTCCAGGAACTCATGGAAATTGTGGGCTTGGAAAGCTCCGAAGGCCGCCTGGACTCCTTCGTGGGCGCGGCCGGCAAAGCGCGGCAATAGCAGCATTTTTAAGATAAAAAAGCCCCGACACAGTGCGTGCCGGGGCTTTTTTGCATTCCGGCGGTGCCGGGGCTATTTCTTGGTGATGGTGAACTCCACGCGGCGGTTTTTGGCGCGGGTTTCTTCCTGGTCGTTGCTGGCAATGGGCTTGGTGTCGCCGAAGCCTTCGGTGGTTACCCGCTCGGCCTTGATGCCGTGGCTGCCGAGGTATTTCTTTACCTCGTTCACGCGGTCCTGGCTCAGCTTGAGGTTCAAGGCGGGGTCACCTTGGTTGTCGGTGTGGCCCGAGAGTTTGATTTCCACCGTCGGATAATCCTTCATGATGCGGATGAGGCGCAGCAGCTCGGGGTAGGAGTTGGTGGTGAGGTAGTACTTGCTCTGCTGGAAGAAGATGTTGTTAAGCTTCACCGTCTGGCCCACGTTGAAGGGCACTAGGAACAAGTCCTGCTTCTGCTCGGAATATTTGTCCTTGGTCGTCACGTCGAGGTTGGCGTTTTCGGCGATGTAGCCTTTGGCCTCGGCGCGGTAGCCGTATTGCACGCCGCTGGGCAGCACAATGGTGTAGGAGCCGTCCACCGGGTCGGTTTCGGCCACACCGATTTCCTCGCCCGTGAGCAGGTTTTCGTAGTGAATGATGGCCCGGATGGGCTTGCCGGTGTTCACGTCCAGCACTTTGCCGGTCACCAGCGTCACCACTTCGGGCTGGAAGGCGGGAGCCAGCGAGATGCGGAAAATGTCTTTGGAGCCATTGGTGCCATTGCGCGACGATACCAGATAAGCATCCTGGCCGGCGGCCGAGATGGTGTAGTAGGCGTCAAAATCGGGCGAGTTCACCACCGGACCCAGGTTGCGGGGCGGGCTCCAGTTGGTCCAGGTATCGTCGAGGCGCTTGCTGTAAAAGATGTCCGACTTGCCGTAGCCGCCCCGGCCCTCGCTGGCGAAGTAGAGGGTTTTTTCGTCGGCGGCTAGGAAGGGGGCGAAGTCCGATTTGGCCGTATTCACGTTCGGGCCCAGGTTCTTGGGCTTGGTCCAGGTGTTGTTCATTTCGGGCACCGGGAAGCTCACGAAGAGGTCCTGCCCACCCATGCCGTCGGGGCGCTCCACAGCCATGAGCAGGGCCTTGCCCGAGGTGGCCAGGAAGAAGTCGACGTGCTCCTTATCGAGGTTCACGAACTCCTTGATAACCTGCGGCACCGGTTGCGTCCAGCCCATGCGGGTGTGTTTGGTGAGGCTGCACCCGAGCGGGTCCATGGTGCCGTCGCGGTTGTAGATGTTGATGAGAATGGCGTTCTGGCCGTTGGCCGATACCGAGGCGATGCCGTTGGGGTCGTCGGGGGTGTTCACGGGGCCGCCCACGTTTTTGGCCAGGCCCCAGGTTTTGTTTTTACCGCTCAGCAGGGCCGAGGCGAAAACGTCCTGCGGGTCGCGGCTGCCGCCCACGTTGTCGGGGTTGCTTTCGCGGGCGAAGTACAGCGTGCGGCCATTGGGCGAGATGACCGGGTGGGTTTCGACGTAGCGGGTGTTCACGTTCGGTCCCAGGTTCACCAGTGCCGAATCGAACTGCGTTGACTTCACGGCATCGGGGCCTTTTTCGCCGGTGAAGGCCTGCTTTACCATCGTCGACACCACGTCGGCGATGCCGATGGCGTCAATCTGGTTGATGCCTTCGACTTTGGCCGTATTCATGCGCACCACCACGCCCAGGGTGCGGTACTCGGCGGCCGGGAACTTCACTTCCAGCGTGCGGGAGGGCTCGGGCAAGGGGCCGGGGTTGTCGTTGGAATACACTTCGTGGTGCACGCCCTTGGTATCCACCAGCTCGACTTTGGTGATGGAGCCGGGGTTGAAGTTCTCGACAATGGTAACCTGCTGGGCCGCCACCGAGCGCGCAAACCGCACTTCAATAAACTCATTGGGCCCTTCCTTGCGCGGAATCCAGGCATCGTTGCTGATTTGGCCCAACGGCAGGGCATTGGGTACGCCCAGCACCTGCGAAGGGGAGAAGGGGTCTTTGCCTTCGGATTTCTGCGACGACACGGCCACCAGGCGGGCCGCCCATTGCACGTGCTGGGCCTGGGCCGCCGTAGCAGCCAGCAAGCCCAGCGCAACCGGCACGGTTGTCCGCAAGCGTTTCATAGGATAATTATTCATGGTAACGATAGTAGAAAAGGCGAAGTGGCAGGAGGGCCCCGGGCAAATTTACATCAGCGCGGCCGGGGACGGGCCAGCGTTTCGACAGCTAACCTAACGAAAAACTATTTTCGGGGCCAGGCCGCGCCGTGTATTACCTTCCCGCTTCGGCCCGCCGAGGCAATAAGTCGGGGGCCGGGCAAACGTGGTAATCCAGTGGTTTTCGGCGGGTAGGGCAACCGTAGCGCGGAGCGCGGCGGCAGGCTGGCGCGTGGCCGGACTGCTGGTGTTGCTGGCGCTACTGCCGCTGGCGGGGCGGGCGCAGGTATTGGTGGGCGCTACCGCATTTGGGCCGGTATTTCGCGGCCTGCGGCCGGCCGGGGCCGATACGGCGCTGCTGCTGGTGGCCCGGGCGCGGCGGGTGGGCGTAAGCACCTTCGTGCAGACCAGCGGCGCGCGGGGCTACCTGCGGCTGGGTGCGCGCCAGCAGCTGCGCTACCGCGTAGGCACCGACATGATTTACGACTCGCGGGGCACGCCGCCTTTCGTGCGGGAAGACTACGGGGCCGACGTGGCCGACGTATTTACCCTGGACGCGGCCAACCACTGGCAGCTGGGCCAGCAGCTCCACTACGACCAAAGCCGGGCCAATGCCACCCGCACCGGCCTGTGGCTGGGCCGCCTGGGCTACCAGCGCCGCCTGCGCGCCGGCTCCGGCACCGATACGCTGAGCCAAATGCGCCTCACGCTGCTGGGCGGCCTGGCCACCGACCGCCGCAACGGCCGCGAGGACGCGGGCTTCGCCCTGGGCTTTGATGCGGCGGCGCTGTACTTCCTCAATGGGCCTGCCGCCGCGCCGCTGGCGGTGCGCGTGCTGGGCACGCGCGCCCGCCTGGGGCCGCGCACCATGCAGCGGCTGGTGGCCGAGGCGGCCGGCGAGCAGGCCTTGCTGGAAGGTGCGCCGCTGGTGGTGCAGGGCCGCGTGGGCTACCGCACCAACCGCGCCGAAGACTACCTGCTGGGCTCGGTGCAGCGCATTCAGTCCGATACGGTGGCGGTGCAGGCGGGGGCTTCTTATCGGATTAATGAGTTTGCCACGTTGCGCTCAGACAACAGCTTGCTGTTGCCCAACCGGGCATTTCGGTACCGGCGGCTGGGCGAGCGGGCCGATACCTTGCAGGACGTGGGCTACCGCCAGCGCGAGCTGGACACCCGCCAGGAGCTGCGCTTTGCCCGGCCCAAGCTGCAGTCGTCCATCAGCTTCAATTACCGAGAGCGCACCCGGTCGTATTTCCTCGAAAACTCCCGCTTTCTGAGCGTGCCGCGTCTGGCCGCCGCGCTGGCCCGCGAGCAGGTGAAAGATATCAAAGAACAAACCATCCTGTGGCTGGGCAATCTGACCTGGCTGCCCAGTCCGCGCCACGCGCTGGCGATGCTGGGCACGGCCCAGCTGTTGCGCGTGGACGCGCCCAGCAAAGACAACCAGCAAACCCGCGACGAAGCCCAGCACCTGCTGCGCCTCACCTGGACGGGCCGCTGGGCCGGGGCCTTCCGCACCTCGCTGGGAGTGGCAGGCGAGTACCGCCAAACGGTTTTCATCCGGGCCAGCCAGAGCGCCGAGAACTATGTAGACCACCTGCTGCACTGGGAGCCGGGCTTCACCTGGGCACCTGGCAAGTGGAGCATCCGCTCGAACTACCACCTCTGGGTAAGCTATCAAGTGCGCGACCAAGCTGCCGAGCAGGCCCGCAACCGCGCCAGCCGCGTGCTGGAACAGTCCCAGAGCATCAGCTACCAGTTGCGGCCCCGCCTGCTGCTGCTGGCTGACTACCAGCGCCGCGAAAACCGCGTGGGCCAGCTCGACTGGACGCGCTTCCGCGAGAGCCCGCTCGATACCAGCGTGACGCACGACCTGTCCATCGGCGGGCGGCAGAGCTGGGTTGGCAAGCGCGGCAGCACCAGCCTGCGCCTGGGCTACCGCCTGCTGGAGCAGCGCAACTACGGCCGCGCCGCCCTGCAACTCGACAACCCCACCGGGCCGGCCTCGCAGCTGATTTACCTGCACGGCATCACGCGGCAGCAGGGGCCGGAGGTGGCAGTGGAGCGCCGCGCCACGGCCGGCTTCAGCCTCACGGCCAGCATCTGGCTGCAGTGGCTGCGCACGTACTCGGCCTACTCGCTGGGCAAAGGGGCCTTCTCGGGCAGCAGCTATACGGCTGCGGATTTGGCTCAGGAGACGCGCCGGGTGCTGCCGTATTTCGAGCTGGCGGCCGAGTGGCGGGTAGGGCGGCGGTAACGTTGCTTTGCACCTGCCCGTGGCCTAATGCAAACGCCCAGCTACGGAAGTAGCAGGGGCGTTTGCATTAGGCCACGGGCACTGCCGTTGGCAAAACGGCTAGCAATTCGGTGAGGCCGGCCGCTAGCGCCTCGGCGGCTTCGCGGCGGGCGGCATCGGTGCCGGTTTTGCTTTCCAGCACTTCCATCACCGGTCCCAGCTGCCCGGCCCCGATGAGCTTGAGCGACGGCCGCAGCTTGTGGGCCACGGCGGCGGCGGCAGCCCAGTCGGCGGCGGCCAGGGCGGTGTGCAGGTCGGCCACGCTGGTGGGCGTGTTGGTGTGGAAGGAAGTCAGAATCCGGTTGATAAACGTGGCATTGCCGTGGGCCGTTTGGTGCAGCAGGGCCAGGTCGAAGAGTGCAGCGGCGGGTACGGCACCCGGAGCCGCTGCAGTAGCGGGCAGCGGGGGCACCGCGGCCGTAGCGACTGGGGCAGCCGTGGCGGGTTTCACGTCTACCAGCGGCCCGGGTACTCCGGCAATCAAAGAGGCCAGTTTGCTCAGCAGCTCAGCTTCGTCGAAGGGCTTGGGCAGCGTGTCGTTCATGCCGGCGGCGTGGTACTTTTCGGCATCGGCCCGGAAGGCGTTGGCCGTAAGGGCCAGAATGGGCGTGGCCGCTCGCCGCGCATCGGCGTGGGCGCGGATGCGGGCCGTGGCTTCGAGCCCGTTCATGCCGGGCATCTGAATATCCATCAGCACCACGTCGTAGCGGTTTATTTCGAACAACTCCAGGGCTTCGAGGCCGCTGGCGGCCTCGTCTACCGTCACGCCGTGGGCCTCCAGCAGCAGCTGGGCCACTTCGCGGTTCACGGCGTTATCTTCCACCAACAGCACGCGGGCCCCGCGCACGGCCGCTTCCTGCACTGGTGCCAGCGGTGCCAGGGCCGCCTGCCGGGCAGCGGCATCGGCCTTGGGCAGGGTGGTGCGGAAGGCGAAGGAGCTGCCCTTGCCGGGCTCGCTCTGCACCGTGAGCTGCCCGCCCATCTGGGCTACCAGCGCCCGGCTGATGCTCAGGCCCAGGCCCGTGCCTCCAAACTGCCGCGTGGTGTCGGCATAGGCCTGGGTGAACTCTTTAAAGATGCTTTCCAGCTTGTCTTCGGCAATGCCGATGCCGGTGTCCGTCACCCGGAACTCGGTGGTGAGCGTGTCCTCGGTTTCGCTCACGTAGTAACCGCCCACTGTCACGGTGCCGCCCACCGGCGTGAACTTGATGGCATTGGAAAGCAAGTTAATGAGCACCTGGTTGAGGCGGTAGGAGTCGCCCAGTACCCAGGGGTGGGGGCATGAATCCCGCAGCATGGTGCCCACCACCCGAATGCCCTTCTCCTCGGCCTGCATCACCAGGGGCTGGCTGGCGCTGGCCATCGAGTCGCAGAGGTTGAAGGCCGCTTTTTCCAGCTCCAGGTTGCCGGAAGTGATTTTGGCCATGTCGAGCACGTCGTTCACCACGTTCAGCAAGTGCCGGCCCGAGTGCTGAATCACCGCGGTGTAATTACGCTGCTGTTCGTCGAGGCCGGTTTTGGCCAGCAGGCTGGTCATGCCCAGCACCCCGTTGAGCGGCGTGCGGATTTCGTGGCTCATGTTGGCCAGGAAGTTCTCGCGGGCCGTGGCGGCGGCTTCGGCCGCGTGCTGGGCGTTTTTCAGGGCCGAAATATCCGTGCTCACGCCCAGCACCTGGGCCGTGCCGTCGGGCAGTACCAGCGGGCAGCGCACGGTTTGGTACCAGCGCATCTCGCCGTCGGCCAGCTTCACCGAGAGCAGGCTGGTGAGCGGCTGGCCGGTATGAAGCACCGTTTGGTCGGCCAGCACCGCCGCCTGAATTTCTTCCTTGCTCATGGCTGCCTCCATCGACACCGCCCCCGCCACTTCGGCAATGTGGCGGCGCTGGGCGCGCATCTCCCCGTTTTCAAACACGGTGCGTCCCTGCGCATCGCGCACCCAGATGAGGTTGGGGTTGAGGTCGAGCACCAGGTTGGTAAATAGCTGCTGGGCCTCGGCGGCGGCTTCGCTCTCGCGGGTGCGGGCCTCAGCCTGGCGCAGGTTGCTGATGTCGAGGCCGTAGCAAATCACGTGGTGTAGCACTTCGTCGTTCCCAAACACGGGCTGGTAGTAGCACAGCCAGTTGCGATGGGTGTCGGCGGCGGTATCGGGCCAGCGCTCTTCCCAGCTCACCGTGGTTCGGGTTTGCACGGCGCGCGCAAACAGGCGGTAACGGCGGGCCGCCAGTTCCTCGGGCAGGCCGTGCTTGGCGCAATGGTCGGCAAAGGTGCGGCCGATGCGGGCCTGGCGCTGGTCCGCGTCGGGTTCGGCGTAGGCGTTCACGTAGCGGTAGCGCTGGTCGGGGTCGAGCACCGTCACCACGGCCGGCAGGTGGGCCATGATGGACTCGTAGAAGGCAAATTGCTCCCGCATTTGCTGTTTGGCCTGCCGCTGCGCCGTAATGTCGGTGAGGTAAAGCATGGCACAACCCTCCTCCACCACCGGCACCGCGAAGAGCAGGTAGTTCTGGTCGTTGGCCACTATTTCCTGCTGCGCTAGTTCGCCGGTGCGCAGGCACTGCACGGCGGCGTTCACCAGCTGCGGCCGTATCCGCGAAGGGCCGGTGCCCCGCATTTCCTCGGCCAACAACCCGGCGGCGGGGTTGGCCATCAGCAGCTGGCCGGTGGCGCTCACGCGCAGCACGGGATTGGGGTTGAGCTCGGGCATGCGGCTGGCAAAGCGCAGCTGCTCAACCGTGGCCTCGGCCTGCTCGCGGCGGGCGCGCTCGGCCAGCAGCAGGGCGCGCAATTCGGCCGGGTCGTTGGGAAGTTCGGTTTTCATGGGTCAGGAGAGCAGAAGAAGGGCCGCCGCATCCGGCAATGCACTGCCGTCCGGGCACGGAAACCCAATCTTTACCGGAAAGGTACAGCAACTCGCCTTTTCTACTCTCTCAACTGACAGTTTTGCCCACAGGCTGGCGGTGGCTTACAGCTCCTTGCGCAGTCTGGCCACCGGAATGTTCAGCTGTTCGCGGTACTTGGCCACCGTGCGGCGGGCAATGTTGTAGCCCCGCGCATTAAGCATTTTTTCCAGCTTGTCGTCGCTTAGCGGCCGCTCTTTGCTTTCCTTGCCAATGAGGTCTTTCAAAATGCTTTTCACCTCGCGGCTGCTGGCGTCCTCGCCCGAATCGGTGGCAATGCCCTCGGAGAAAAAGTATTTCAAGGGATAAATCCCGAACTCCGTCTGGATGGATTTCGAGTTCGCCACCCGGCTCACTGTCGAAATGTCCATGCCAATGCGGGTGGCAATGTCCTTCAGAATCATCGGCTTGAGCTTGCCTTCGTCGCCCTCGGCAAAGAAGTCGCGCTGCAGCTCCACAATGGCGTTCATGGTGCGCAGCAGCGTGTTCTGCCGCTGCCGGATAGCGTCGATAAACCACTTGGCCGAGTCCAGCTTCTGCTTCACAAAGGTCACGGCCTCCTTCATTTTGGTGTCCTTCTTGGCCGCCTTGTCGTAGGTCCGGAACATCTCGGTATAGGCCGGGCTCACGCGCAGCTCGGGGGCGTTGCGGGCGTTCAGGGTCAGGTTGAAGACGCCGTTGTCGTTGGTCAGGATGAAGTCCGGCATCAGGTACTGCGTCTTGCCCAGGCCGCTGGGGCCGCTGCCGCCCGGTTTAGGGTTCAGCTTGAGAATGAGGTTAATGGCCTCTTTTAGCTCGTCGTCTTCCAGGTCCAGCTTTTGCTGAATGCGCGGGTAGTGCTTCTTGCTGAACTCCTCAAACGTGTCGGTAAGAATGCGCTCGGCGTTCACCGTGTTTTCGTCCTGCGGGCGGCGCTCTAGCTGTAGCAGCAAGCACTCGGGCAGGTCGCGGGCGGCAATGCCGGGCGGGTCGAACTGCTGCACCACGCGCAGCACGGCCTCAATCTCGGGCACGGTCACTTCCAGGTTCTGACTAAAGGCCAGGTCGTTGGCAATGGCCGAGAGGTCGCGCCGGATATAGCCGTCGCCGTCAATCGAGCCGATGAGCTGCTGACCGATGGCCTCCTGCCGCTCGTCCAAATCGGCAAAATGCAGCTGGTCGAGCAGCGAATCCAGGAGCGAGCCGCTGGTGTCGGCCAAGGGCGTGTCGCGCTCTTCTTCCTCGCCGGGGCCGTCGCCCTGCATCTTGTAGCCCGCTATTTCGTCGTCGTTCAGGTAGTCGCTCAGGTCGAGGTCGGTGTTGTCGGGGGAGTCGTCGGTCGAGGCCAGGTCTTCTTTGGCCGCCAGGTCGGGCTCAGGCATTTCTTCGGCCGTTTCCTCATCGTTGCTGCCGCGGTCGTCAAAGTCCTCATCCAGCGTGTTTTCGTCGTTGTCGAGACTGGCGTCCGGGTCGTCGTCGTCCGAGTCTTCATCGTCGCGGTCCAGCTCTTCGGCGTCGTCGGGCTCGTCTTCTTCCAGCGCCGGGTTCACCTCCATCTCCTCCTTGATGCGCGTCTCCAGCTCCGCCGTCGGGATTTGCAGCAGCTTGATAAATTGAATCTGCTGCGGGCTAAGCTTTTGCGAAAGGAGCTGTTTTAAGTCGAGGCGTTGCATAATAACGAAAGTACGGAAAGCGGGCGGCGGAGGTCAATTTTACTAAAGTTTGGCATGAAAAGTTGGTGTGGCCCGCCTTACAAAGTCCGCACGGCGTTCCGTGCTACCGCCTAATCGGCCTACCTTTGCCGATTCATCCGCTTCCCCGCAAGTTATGTCCCTCAAACGGTCCACCGTCAAAGAGCTCCTGGCCAGCCAGGACCTTGACCGCGAAGTTCTCGTCAAAGGCTGGGTTCGCTCCCGCCGCGGCAACAAGTACGTGCAGTTCATCATCGTGAACGACGGCTCCACCATCCACACCATCCAGGCCGTGGCCGATGCCGGGAATTTCCCCGAGGAAAGCCTCAAAGACGTGAGCAACGGCGCCGCTGTGGCCATCCGTGGCAAACTGGTGGCCTCGCAGGGCAAAGGCCAGGCCGTGGAAATCCAGGCTACCGAAGTCACCGTTCTGGGCGCGGCCGATGCCGAAGCCTACCCGCTACAAAAGAAAGCCACTTCGCTGGAGCACCTGCGCGACATCGCCCACCTGCGCCCGCGCACCAACACGTTTGGCGCGGTGCTGCGCATCCGGCACGCGCTGGCCTTCGCCGTGCATCAGTATTTCAACGACCACGGCTTCTACTACGTGCACACGCCCATCATCACCGGTTCCGATGCCGAGGGCGCGGGTCAGATGTTCCGCGTGACCACGCTGCCCCCCGAGCACCCGCCTCGCACCGA
This sequence comes from Hymenobacter negativus, assembly GCF_016056375.1. Taxonomy (GTDB): domain Bacteria; phylum Bacteroidota; class Bacteroidia; order Cytophagales; family Hymenobacteraceae; genus Hymenobacter; species Hymenobacter negativus_A. The sequence goes on along the minus strand of NZ_JAEDAE010000008.1, from coordinate 20,818 downwards.
GGATGGCTCCGTGGACTTCACCCAGGACTTCTTCGGCAAGCAGACCAATCTCACCGTGTCGGGCCAGCTCGAAGGCGAACTGGCCGCCATGGCGCTGGGCAGCATCTATACCTTCGGCCCCACGTTCCGGGCCGAAAACTCCAACACCGCCCGTCACTTGGCCGAGTTCTGGATGATTGAGCCCGAAGTAGCCTTCAACGAGCTCGAAGAAAACATGGACCTGGCCGAGGACTTCCTCCAAAGCCTGGTGCGCTATGCCCTGGCCAACTGCGCCGACGACCTCGCCTTCCTCAACGAGCAGTACGACAAGGAGCTGCTCTCGCGCCTCAATTTCGTGGTGGACAATGCCTTCCAGCGCCTCACCTACACCGAGGCCGTGGAAATCCTGAAATCGGCCAAGCAGAAGTTCGAATTCCCAGTTGACTGGGGCACCGATTTGCAGTCGGAGCACGAGCGGTACCTGGTGGAGAAACACTTCAAAAAGCCCGTCATCCTAACCAACTACCCGAAGGATATCAAGGCTTTCTACATGAAGCTGGACGACGACGGCCGCACCGTGCGCGCCATGGACGTGCTGTTTCCCGGCATCGGTGAAATCATCGGCGGCTCGCAGCGCGAGGAGGACTACACCAAGCTCACCACCCGCATGGCCGAGATGCACGTGCCCGCCGAAGACCTCGACTGGTACCTCGACACGCGCCGCTTCGGCAGCGCCCCGCACGCCGGCTTCGGCCTGGGCTTCGAGCGTCTGGTGCTGTTCGTGACCGGCATGAGCAACATCCGCGACGTGATTCCCTTCCCGCGCTACCCCAAGAACGCGGCGTTCTAAGCCCGGTGCTTACGGGTATTGAATTGCAGAAAAGCGACTCCACCGGGGTCGCTTTTTTTGTGCATTATTAACCCCACCAGCCCGCAGCCCGTTGCTACCTGGCACCAACCCTTTGCCGCGTATGCTTCCCGAAATCGACCTCACCGACTCCGCCAGCCTGCCCGAGGGCGGCCTCAAAGCCTTTCCCACGCCCAACGATGGCCCACCGGTGCTGCTCACCCGCCAGCAGGGCCAGGTGCGTGCCTTGGCCGCGCACTGCCCGCACTACGGCGCGCCGCTGGAAAAGGGCAACGTGGTAAGAGGGAAGCTGATTTGCCCTTGGCACCACGCCTGCTTCAAGGTTGAAAACGGCCACCTCTGCGAGCCGCCGGCCCTCGACGACCTGCCCACTTTTGCTGTGCGCGAGGCCGGCGGCCGCATTCTGGTGCAACTGCCGGAAAGCCCACCCGCCAGCACTGATAAGCCCGACGCAACGCCTACCGCCGAAGTGGGCGGCACTCCGCCCGCGCCCGCTGCTCCGGCCCCGGCCGATGCGCGCACGTTCGTCATCATCGGCGGCGGGGCAGCGGGCCAGTTTGCGGCTCAAGCGTTGCGCAGGGAAGGCTTTCAGGGCCGACTGGTATTGATTTCGGCCGATGAAAATGCGCCTTACGACCGCACCAAGCTCAGCAAAGCTTACCTAGCGGGCAAGGCCCAGCCGGCCGCGCTGCCCCTGCGTCAGCCGGATTTCTACCAGCAGCAGCGCATTGAGCTGCTGCTAAATACCCGCGCCACCGGCCTGGATGTGGACCGGCAGGAAGTCCAGCTTGAAAACCGCCCGCCGCTGCGCTACGACCAGTTGCTGCTGGCCCTCGGCGGCACGCCTAACAAACTCCCCAAACTGCCGGGCCACGACCTGGCCGGCGTGCATACCCTCCGCACCCGGGCCGACGCGGATGCCATCCTGAAAGCCACCAAAGACGCGAAGCAGGTCGTCGTCATCGGCTCCAGCTTTATTGGGATGGAAGCGGCGAGTAGCCTCATCAGCGAAACGCGGCAGGTGACCGTGGTGGCGCAGGATAAAGTGCCATTTGAGCGGGTGCTGGGGCCGGAAATCGGGCAAATGTTCCGCCAGTTGCACGAGGGAAAAGGCGTGAAGTTTGAAGTCGAAGCCGAGGTAACGGCCCTGCTGGGCGAAGGCGGCTCCGTGAGCGGCGTGCAGTTGAAAACGGGCCAAATCCTTCCCGCCGAGGCCGTGGTGCTGGGCGTGGGCGTGCGCCCGGCCACCGATTTCCTCAAGGATGTTTTCGCCTTGGGAAAAGACGGCAGCTTGCCCGTTGATGCGCAGCTGCGGGCCGCCAAAAACGTGTACGCCGCCGGCGATATCGCCCGCTTCCCGCTAGCCGCCGCTGGCGCGCCCACGCGCATTGAGCACTGGCGCCTGGCCCAGCAGCACGGCCAGATAGCCGCCCGTAACATGCTGGGCCAGCAACAGGAATTCACCGCCGCCCCCTTCTTCTGGACGCAGCAGTATGGCAAGAGCCTGCGCTACGCAGGCCACGCCGAGCACTGGGACGCCATCCTCTACCACGGCGAAGTGGCGAAGCAGGATTTCCTGGCTTTTTACGTGCTGGCGGGCAAAATTACGGCCGTGGCTGGCATGGGTCGCGATACGGCCATGCTTTACATTACGGAGTTGTTCAGCCAAAATAAGATGCCCAGCCCAACTGGCATCAGCCCCGAAACCGATTGGGCCGCGCTGGCCGGAAGTGCTGGGTGAAGCTGAGATTTCAACTAAAAAAGGCTACCCGTGCGGGCAGCCTTTTTTAGTTTTCAGTGAATAAAAATTCGCTTAGTCGCGTCCATGGCCACGCCCGTGGCCATTGCCGTGGCCGCGGTCATCTTGCCGGCCTTCACGGTAGCCTTCCCGGTAGAGCTTTTTGGCCTGGCCGGGGGGCAAACCGTGCTGGCGCACAATGACCGGCCGGGGCTGCACCACCACTACGCGGCGGGGGTAGCGGTCGCGGTGCGCGCCCACGTACACCCAGGGCTCACGGCCCCGGTAGTCGAGCACAACGGGGTGGAACTGGTAGGGGTCGTAGCCATCCATTACGGCTACGGGTACCCATTGGCCGTTGCGAAACACGATGTACTGCTGGGCATACAGGTCGTAGTAGCCGTCGATTTCGGGGATGTAATAGAACTGCGTGCCCTGAGGTACGGGCGGCCCCCAGGCGGGCTGGCCTACGTTCACGTTCACGTTGACCTGGGCTTTGGCGGCCGGGGCCATAGCCAGCGCAAACAAGCTGACCAGCGCCACGCACAGGGTTTTAGGGAGGAAATTCATGGCTTTTTACAAAATAAAACGATAAGGTAATACGTCTCTGTTCACAAGGAAGATGCCAAACCCTGCTGCAGCAAAAAGCCCCACCGGTGGGGCGGGGCTTCGCCGACGTGCGGTGGCTTAGTGCTTGCCTTTGCCTTTTCCATGGCCCTTGCCATGGTCGTCGTGGTCGCCACGATGGTCGCCGTCGTGGTGGTCATCGTCGCGGTACATTTTCTTGGCTTGGCCGGGCGGCAGGCCGTGTGGGTTGCCGCCCCGGTAGGTCCAGGGCTCGGCGCCGCGGTACTCGATGTACTGCGGGTGGAAGTTGCGCGGGTCGTAGCCGTCGATGCGTTCTACCCGCGCCCATTTGCCATTGCGCTGCACCACGTAGCGGCGGGCCGGCACATCATAGTAGCCGTTGATTTCGGGCACGTAGTAGTATTGGGCATCGGCCGGCGCGCCCACCACCACGGGCGGCGCCGTGTTGATGTTGACGTTAATCTGGGCCTGCGCCGCCGGTGCGGCAAGCAAAGAGATGCCTCCAAGCACAGCGGCGCAGAGGAGGGTGGGAAGCATTTTCATAATGAAGGACTTAAGCGTGAGAATTGTCGCATCCGGCGCTGTGGCCAGCACCGGATGCCTTATACTGGCAGTCCGTAACAGGGGTTGAGCGTTGGTGCACACCACAGCTAGTCACGGCCGCGGCCGCCGCCGTGGTTGCCGCCACCATTGCTGCGGCCGTTGTTGCCCTGGCCACCGCCCTGCTGGCCCTGGCCGCCACCAAAGCCCCCGTGATTACCCTGGCCGGGGTTGTAGCCGCCACCGCCCTGCTGCGGTATGGAATTTCCGCGCGGGGTGTTGTAGCCGCCGCCGGGGTACTGGCCGTGGTTGTCGTTGCCCCGGTAGCCGCCATGGTCGTCGCGGTCGTGGTCGCCGTAGTTGCGGCCGTTGGGGTAACCGCCACGGTTATCACGGTCACGGTCGCCGTAGGAGTAGCCGCCGCGGTTGTCGTAGCGGGAGCGGCCGTAGCTGGGGCCGTAGCCATAGCCGCCGTTATAGTAGCCCCGGCCAGGGCCGTAGTTGCGGTAGGGTTGGTAGGCATAGTGCTGGCGGTAATAGCCAATCTGCAGCCAGGGCTGCGGGCCCCGGTAGTCTACTATGACAGGATGGAACTGGTAGGGGTCGTAGCCATACAGTTCGGGCAGAGGCACCCAGTAACCATCTTGGTAAACAATGTATTGCTGGTTGTAGAGGTCGTAGTAGCCGTCAATCTCGGGGATGTAATAATACTGCGTGCCGTAGGGAACCTGCGGCCCCCAGGCGGGGGTGCCAATATTAATATTCACCCCCACCTGCGCCTGTGCGGCCGGCGTGACCAACAGGGCAAACACACCCACCAGGGCTGCGCCAACAAATTTTGCGAGGGGTTTCATGCTAAGTGGTTGAATAAAATGGGTTAACAGGCCACTAACGGCGCTGCTGCCTGATAGATGCAAGGCAAGTGCCAATGTGCCCAAAAGGGTAGCTTCAATGGCTAAAAACGTCGCCCAAATGCCCGTAATCGTCGCCGGTTTATTTTCGGTCAGAATGCCGGGGACAAATGCAGGCGTTGCGCTGTTGTACCCCGACGCTCCAAGCTCATCGAAAGCTAATTCAGCTGGCAAAGTTGCCTTTGCGATTAGCCTTCGGCGCCCCATCTACGTACCTTTACGCACTTATTCGCTGCGTTCCTGAATGGCCAAAAAATCCACTGCTACCCCGGTTGCCCAAGCTCCTAAAGCCGCCGCTCCCGCTAAGAAAAAACCAGTTGCCAACGGCGCCGCGCTGAAAAAGCAGCTTGCTGGCGCCCTCACCGAGCCGGAAGCTGCAGCTGCCACCCAGCCCAACCCGGCTAGTGTAGCAGTAGCTCTGCAACACCAGACGCCCGAGACGCTGCCCCCCACCACGGCCACCGCCGCCAATGGCGCGGCCCATCACATCGATGCGCCTTTCATTGAAGTGTATGGCGCGCGCGAGCACAACCTCAAGAACGTGAGCGTGCAGATTCCGCGCAACCGGCTGGTGGTGTTCACGGGCATCTCGGGTTCGGGCAAGAGCAGCCTGGCGTTCGATACTATTTATGCCGAGGGGCAGCGGCGCTACATGGAGACGTTTTCGGCCTACGCCCGCAGCTTCATGGGCGGGCTGGAGCGGCCCGACGTGGACAAGATTGAGGGCCTGTCGCCGGTTATCAGCATCGAGCAGAAGACGACCTCGCGCAACCCGCGCTCCACGGTGGGCACCATCACCGAGATTTACGACTTCCTGCGCCTGCTCTATGCGCGTACCGCTGAGGCATTCAGCTACGCCACTGGCAAGAAGATGATTCGGCAGAGCGATGACCAGATTATCAATTACATCCTCAAGCACTTCGACGGCAAGAAGCTGGTGGTGCTGGCGCCGGTGGTAAAGGGCCGCAAGGGCCACTACCGCGAAGATTTCCAGAAGATTGCCAAGCTGGGCTTCGCCAAGGTGCGCGTCGACGGTGAAATCCTCGACATCACGCCCAAGATGCAGGTGGACCGCTACAAAATCCACGATATCGAAATCGTCATCGACCGGCTCATCGTGAAGGAGGAAGACCGGTTCCGCCTCTCGGGCTCGGTGCAGAACGCCCTCACGCACGGCAAGGGCACCATGCTGGTGCTCGACCCCGACGCCAAGAAAGCTCAGCCGCAGTTCTTTTCGCGCTTTTTGATGGACCCGGCCACCGGCATTGCTTACGACGACCCGGCGCCCAACACGTTCTCGTTCAACTCGCCCTACGGCGCGTGCCCCACCTGCAACGGCCTAGGCGAGGTGCAGGAAATCACCGAGGACGCCGTGCTGCCCGACCGCAAGCTGAGCATCAGCCGGGGCGGCATCGCGCCGCTGGGCGAGTACCGCGACATCTGGATTTTCCAGCAGCTCTCGCTCATCCTCAAGAAGAACAAAGCCACCCTGAACACTGCCATTGAGAAGCTGCCCGAGGAACTGCTGAAACGCCTGCTCCACGGCATCTCGGAGGACGAAGCCGACAGTGGCAAAGGTGCCTTCACTGAGCCGTTCGAGGGCATTATTCCCTTCCTGCGTCGGCAGATGGATTCTGAATCGGACAGCATCCGGGAGTGGATTGCGCAGTACGCGCAGGCTCAGCCCTGCCCCGAGTGCCAGGGTTTCCGCCTCAAAAAGGAAAGCCTGCACTTCAAGATGGACGGCAAGCACATCGGCGAGCTGTCGGTGATGGACCTTAACGAGCTGGCGCAGTGGTTTGTGGGCTTGGAAGACCGGCTGACGGAACGCCAGAATGTGATTGCGCGCGAGCTCCTCAAGGAAATTCGTAAGCGCATCGGCTTCCTGCTCGAAGTGGGCCTCGACTATCTGAACCTGCACCGCCCGGTGCGGACGCTGAGCGGCGGCGAAAGCCAGCGCATCCGCCTCGCCACCCAGATTGGCACCCAGCTCGTGGGCGTGCTCTACATTATGGACGAGCCCAGCATCGGCCTGCACCAGCGCGACAACGAGCGTCTCATCAAAGCCCTGCAGCACCTGCGCGACATCGGCAACTCCGTCATCGTAGTGGAGCACGACAAGGACATGATTCTGCACGCCGACCACGTGCTGGACATTGGCCCCGGCGCGGGCATCCACGGCGGCAGCATCGTGGCCTCGGGCACGCCGCAGGAGATTTTCAACTCCGGCTCGCTCACTTCGCAGTACCTCAGCGGCCAGAAGCACATCGAACTGCAAAAGAAAAAGCGCAAGGGCGAAGGCACCGAATTGGTGCTGAAGGGCGCCAAAGGCAACAACCTGAAAAACGTGACCCTGAAAGTACCGCTGGGCAAGCTGGTGGCCGTCACGGGCGTGTCGGGCTCGGGCAAGTCCACGCTCATCCACGACACGCTGTACCCGATTCTAAACCAGCACTTCTTCAACTCGAAGAAGGAGCCGCTGGCTTACGGCAGCATCGAAGGACTGGACTTCATCGACAAGGTGATTGAAGTCGACCAGTCGCCCATCGGCCGCACGCCGCGCTCGAACCCAGCCACGTATACTGGCGTGTTCACCGAAATCCGGCAGCTGTTTGGCGAGATGGCGGAGGCCAAAATCCGCGGCTACGGCCCGGGCCGCTTCTCCTTCAACGTGAAGGGCGGGCGCTGCGAAACCTGCGAGGGCGCCGGTATCCGCACCATCGAGATGAACTTCCTGCCCGACGTACACGTGCCCTGCGAAACCTGCAAAGGCCGCCGCTACAACCGCGAAACGCTGGAAGTCCGCTTTAAGGGCAAGTCCATCACCGACGTGCTCGACATGACCGTGGAAAAGGCCGTGGAATTCTTCGAGTTCCAACCCCGCATCTTGCGCAAAATCAAGACCCTGAACGACGTGGGACTGGGCTACCTCACGCTGGGCCAGCAGGCTACCACGCTTTCGGGCGGCGAGGCCCAGCGCGTGAAGCTGGCCACCGAGCTCAGCAAGAAAGACACCGGCAAGACGTTCTACATTCTAGATGAACCGACGACGGGCCTGCACTTCGAGGATATCAACCACTTGGCGGATGTGCTTCAGAAGCTGGCCGACAAGGGCAACACCGTCCTCATCATCGAGCACAACCTCGACCTGATTAAGGTGGCCGACCACGTCATCGACATCGGCCCCGAGGGCGGCGCGGGCGGCGGCACCATCGTGGCACAGGGCACGCCCGAGCAGGTGGCCAAGGCTGGCAAGGGCCATACCGCCCGCTTCCTGGCCGAGGAGCTCCGGACGAGCAAATACGCCACGGCGTAGCCGGAAAGGATATTGCGAAAGAGGCCGGCAAATGGTTATTTGCCGGCCTCTTTTCATTTCCACAGCTATGCGAACATTGTTACTGTTTCCATTACTAACGCTCCTGAGCGCCACCAACATCCCCGCCGCGCCCCAGGCTGGCACCCGTTTCGAAGGCAAATTCAGTAACGGCCTCAAAGGCAATACCCTGAGTTTCGTGCTCGCGCCCGACGGCAAAACCATTCGCGACTTCACTTTCAAGGGCTACTGGCGCTGCGACGGGAAGCTGGAAATGCTGGGCGCGGCCGGCCCCACCAAGGGCACCTTTGCCGTAAGCAACGGCACCATTGCGGGCCGTATCTGCGAGCCGCCGAATGGCGGGGCCACCGCTTGGTGCTTCGACCTGGGCGGCAAAATTGTGGGCAAAACCGCCAGCGGCCGCTTCCGCATGAACATCAACGCCCTGCGCTGCGACTCCTACGAGCTGCAATGGGAAGCCACCGCCGTCGGGCCCGCGGCTAAATAAGCTGTTCCTGCTGCGCCGGCTGGGTTTGGTGCACTGGCTGCCGGGCTTCGTACTCGCGTTGCAGGCGCTTATAGCGCTTGCCGTAGAGCATCATGAATGGGAAAATTAGTATGAAGACCGGGCGGCTGATGAACGAGTGAGGAAACACCAAAGTCAGCACAATGCCCAGGGCGAATACTGCCGTCGGAATCAGGGGACGGCCCAGGTCCAGGTCGGGGTGGGCGAGGGCCTCGGGGTACACGTAGTTGCGTTTGGGGTTGGCCAGCGTGCGCTGCATCAGCATTTGCAGCAAGCCCGTGCCCATCACACTGGCGCAGTACAGCACAAACGGCACACGCAGCATCGGGTACTCGCCGTAGTAGGCCGAGGTGAAGGGCATGAGCACGATGCTGAGCAGGAAAAAGATGTTCAGCCAAATCAGCCCGTCGTCGTAGCGCCGCACAAACCGAAAGATGCGGTGGTGCGCCGCCCAGTACGTGGCAATCACAAAGAAGCCGATAAAAAAGCCCACGAACTTGGGAATGAGCCGCAGCAGCGACACAAAGGCCGCATGGTTGGTGCGCTCGTGCAGTTCGGGTACCTTGATTTCGATGATGAGCAGCGTGATGGCAATGGCAAACACGGCATCCGAAAACAGAATGAGGCGCTCAAGCTGAAACTCGGTACGGTCGTGGTGGTCGAAGGCAGTATCAGGCGCGTGCGACATAAAAATCAATATAGATTTAAGGAGTTTTTTGCGGAAAGAAACAAAAAAAAGCCCATCTGCGCCAGGCAGATGGGCTTAGGGTTGATGTTGCCGAGCGGGCTACATCTTCATGTCCGAACTTTGTTTGGCCATGCCCAGGTGTTGCTCCACCACGGGCAGGGTTTTGCCGATGAAAGCTTTCAGGTCAGCGTCCTGGGTCATTTTTTCGTGGGCGGCCATGGTGTTGGCCGTCTTCTGGTGGTCGGTCTGCATCTGCGAAATGTACTTGGCCTCAAACTCTTTGCCGGACAGCTTTTCCATGGCCGGGGCCATTGCCTTGTGCTCGGCGTCCATGTCGGTGGGCAGGGTCACGCCCTTTTTGGCGGCAATCTTTTTCAGGTCGGCCGTCGATTTGGTGTGGTCGGCAATCATCTTGTTGGCCATTTCCTTGGCCATACCGGTCACGCCCTTAGCCAAAGCCATTTTGCTTTGCTGAATCTCATTTTGGTCGCTGTGGGCGGCCGTCATCATGAATTCCTTGTCGTCTTTGTGAGGGCCGGTCGGGCCGTTGGGGTCGGCCTTGGCCGCGCCGCCCATCGAGCCGCTCATAGCGCTGCTGTCGCCCGATGCGGGCGTGGCCGCGGCAGAAGTGTCGGCCCCGGCAGCGGGCGTGTTGGCCATGTTGCTGTCGGTGCTGCTTTCGGTGGTCGATTTGTTGGCGTCGCCGCAGGCGGCCAGCGTGAGCAGGCCCGAGGCCAGCAGCGGAAGAAGGGAGCGTTTCATAATGTTGAAGAAATGGGTGATTGGAACGTAAAACGGAAGAACAAACCAGCATTAAGAAGCACCAGCAATACAGGCAGTACGCAAGATTCAGCAGCAGATGTTACATCCCCAATGCTATTTTACGACTAAGCTCATCTGTTGAATGTCAATAAAGTAGCGTTCGAAAAAAACAAAAAAGCCCGTTCCGGAAAACCGGAACGGGCTGATTGCCGAAGGCAAATACCGGGCGGAAAGCTACTTAGCCGCGTCCACCGTTAGCTTCATTTTGGTTACCATATCGAGGTGCATTTTCAGCATCGGGACGGTTTTGGCGGCGAAGGCTTTGATATCGGGATCGGCGGCTTTGATAGAGGCATCGGTGTACTCCTTCACATCTTCCTCGTGGTCCTTCAGCATCTCCTTCATATACTCCTGGTCCATTTTCACGCCTTTTTCTTCCACCACATCTTTCAACACTTTCTGGTGGTCATCGCCGAGGGTGGTGGGCAGGGTAATGTTCTTTTTGGCGGCCAGGGCCATCAGTTCGGCATTGCCTTTGGTATGGTCGGCCACCATTTGCTGGGCGTATTTCTTAGCTTCGGGCGTCACGGCGCGGGCCGCCACCTGCTTGCCCATTTCTACTTCGAGCATGCCACCGCTGGCGGCCTTGGTCATGAACTTGGAGTCGTAGTCCATGCCTTTTTCCTCAATTTTGCCCATGTCGGTGTTGGCCGTGGCACTGTCGGCTTTCACTTCGTTAACTTTTTGGGCTTCTTTCACGGAGTCGTTAGAATTGCAGCCGGCGGCGCTAATGAGCAGCGTAGCAGCACTGAGCAGGGCGATGAACGAGCGTTTCATGGCAAGAGGATGGGTTGGTGAACTGAATGCGGTAAGATGATTCCGCACTGATGAAAATTTGCTGAAAAACCGCCGCTTAGGGTAGCTTTTTGGCTACGTCGGCCGTCTCTTTGGCCGCATCAAGCTGTTCCTGCACCGGGTCGTGGAATTTGGCCGCAAAACCGCGAATGTCGCCGTCGTAGGCATCGTCGCTCATATCGTCGAAGGCGTCCTCGTCCTGCTTCTGGGCTTTCACCAGCAGCGCCATCAGGTGCTTGTCAATCTGGGTGCCGGCCTGGGTGCTGGCCTCGTGGTAGGCTTCCTGCTCGTCGTCGCCGAGGGCGGCGGGCACAGTCAGGCCCTTGGCAGCGGCCAGGGCGCGGAGGGTACCCAGCAGCTCCAGCCGCTGCGGCACTAGGCGGGCCCCGTAACTGCGCACGGTGGGGGAGGTGGCGCGGGCCTGCGCCAGCTTGCCCAGCTCTACTTCGAGCAGGGCATTGCTGGTGCTTTTTACCAGAAATTCAGCGTCGGCCTCCTGCTTTTTGGTGATGTCGGCGGCGTCAATTTTCTTTTCGTTCTGGGCCATGGCCGCGTCCACGGCATCGTTGCTGCCGTCGCCCGATGAGCAGGCTGCCAGCAGCGGCAGCGCCACGGCCGCCCATTTAAACAGCCGCAGTGGCCTGGAGAGAAGAGGGGAGGGCCGCATGGTAAATAAGTTGGGAATAAGCCATATGGCCCAATACGTCAGCTATACGACTCCCCCCGGGCTGGGTTTTTTGCGGGCCGCGAGAAGTTTTTTTACGGCTGGGTTAAACCTGCACAGCACCTTTGCTTCCAACCGACCACAACCGCCGTTCAACATTCCCATTCATATACTTACTTTTTCTCTCACCGTCATGCGTACCCTTTCTCTCCGTTCACTCGCCTTTGCCTGCCTCGCCAGCGGCGCGCTGCTCACCGCCAGCTGCAACCGCAACAACGACGCCACGCCTTCCGACGACATTACCACGGCCGAGGACCGCAGCGACGACAACTCCGAAACGGCCATGAGCTCGGAAGCCTTCCAAATGGCGGGCCCCGTTGATGCCCAGACCCAGGGCTCGGCCTACCTGATTGGCGAAAACGACTTCAAAAACCGCTTTGGCAACTGCGCCACCCGCAGCTACGACTTCAACACCAAGACCCTCACCATCGACTTTGGCACCACCAATTGCCTGTGCGTGGATGGGCGCTACCGCCGGGGCAAAATCCTGGTGCGCTTCACCTCCGATGTAAACCGCCGCACGGCCGGCGCCGTCGTTACCCGCCGCAACTATTTCGTGAACGATAACCAGCACACCGCCCGCCGTACCTTCACCGACATCGGCGCGGGCTCGTTCACCGTGGCTGTCGACAGTGCCAGCATTATCCGGGCCAACAACGGCGGCACCCACTCCTGGACGGCCAACTGGACGTTTACTTGCAAGGAAGGCTACAATACCCCGCAGGTTTCGGACGATGTGTACAGCGTAACGGGCGCGGCCACCGGCACCAACCGCAAAAACGTGGGCTACACCGCTACCATCCAGAACCCGCTCATCAAGCGCGCCGACTGCCCCAAATATTTCGTGCAGGGCACCATTGGCATCACCAACACCAACAGCAAGACCATGACGCTGGACTACGGCACTGGCACCTGCGACAACGTGGCTACTGTAACCGTGAATGGTCATACCAAAACCATCGCCCTGCGGTAAGCGCCTTTTGGCAAACCGACTGGTCAAGCATTCAAGCATAAAAAAAGGCAGCCCACGGGCTGCCTTTTTTTATGCCCGCCGGGTAGGCGCATCAGCGGCCGCAAGGCTCGGGGAGTGCGGGCGCAGTGCTACACAGGTGCAGTCCGGAACACTGCCAGTCCAATGCGATTTGGATATTGCAGCCCTCAAACACAATCGAGTGCTCACTAAATACAAAAGTGAGGCTGAGCGCCATCCCTGCGGTTGTATCTGTTTCCTGGCCGAACCGCCTTCGCTGCTGGCCCCATTGGTAAGAGAAGTATGGAATACAGGCTATGTTAGTTTAATGTGTTATACATAAGGTTGTTATATTTCGGTGAGGTCGCTTGGCTGCTAGTTATATTTGCCTCATACAGATGTGTTTTACTCATTAATGTGCACAGATGATTGAAACTAGGGCTAAAGTATTTGACATGGATTTATTAAAAAATTTAATAATAAAATCAAATATAATGTTTATTAACAAAATTAATATATACATTTAAATATTAATAATAAAGCATGACTGTCCTCCTGTGCTGGGAGCCATGCTTGTGCCCTCCGCGTACTGCCTGAGCCCACGGGCGGTCATTCCAACGCTTTGCTGATATGGGCATCAGCAACAGCTTTATTACATCGCCGCTGCTTGCCGGCCCACTTGCCGCTTTAGCGCGCCGGGTGGCATTCTGGTAAGGAGCCCCCTTTCTGATTGACGGGGTTTTCTCCTGGCCAATAGCCAGGCAATGGCAGACTACTGTCTCCGCTTTCTGGTCTCGCTTCACCTGCGGCTCTCCACTGGAGGCCCGGGTTGGCCGCTTTGCGGTCCGTTCGCGCTGTTGCTGTCAACAATTCACCTTTACCTGCGCACCCATGAAACTCGCTTATCACGCCCTTGCTCGTTCGCTTGCCCAATCAAGCTTCCTCGTTCGTTTCCTTCGCTTTCTGGCTCTTCCGGGCTGGAAGTTGTGGCACCCGGCCGGAGTGCTATTTGCGGCGCTGCTGCTAAGTACTGGCGCTTTTGCCCAAAATGCCGTGCCGCCAGGGGTGGCCCCGGTGCCCATCCCCAACTCCCGGCCAACACCCGCGACAAACGGATTTGGGATTGACGGTGACCTGACCGCCTATTTTGGGGATGATGCTAGCTACACAAATGCCGGAGACTGGCTGCCGAACCCACTAACGGCCGCTGGGTATGGCGGCGTGCTGTCGGCCAGTGGCACCGTGCCCGCCACTGCCAATCCGAAGCGGGTGATTCATAAAACAGACTCTTACGGGGCTACAGACGACATCTTTTCGGGTGGGAGCAAGATTGATTCGAACCCCAACACGGCGGTGACCTGGAAAACCGGGGGACCGAACCCTTCCAAAAACGACATCAATAACGCCCTGGTGTTCATCGAGGAATCGGCAGTTGCTACGGGACCGGGCACCCTGGCCGGCGACACGTGGGTGATGATGGCCGGCGACCGGGCCACCAAGGAAGGCAACAGCTTTCTGGCTTTCCAGTTTCTGCAAAAAACGCTGGTCCGCAATACCAACGGTTCCTTCACCAGCGCGGGCCCGGACGGCGGGCGCACGGTGGGGGATATTCAAATCACGGCCGAGTTTGTGAACGGCGGCACCGTGCCCAACCTCTACTACGAGGAGTGGCGGTCGGTGGCGGGGGCATTTACGTGGGTGCAGATTCAGGCTCCGCCGGCTGGGGCTGCTTTTGGCCGCACCAACGGCGTGGTGCTGAGCAATGTGCCCTACGCACCATTTGGAGGCTCGTCCTATGACACCAATTTGTTTGCGGAGGTGGCCGTCGATATTTCCGCCGTGTACAGAAATGTGCAAACCACCTGCGTGGGGAAAATCTCAACGCTGTGGGTGGTCACGAAATCATCCCAGTCCTCGTCGGCTAACATGACGGATTTCGTGGAGCCCATTCCGCTGGACCTCAAGATAAACGTGACGGCTGATGCCGGCCCGGACAAAGCCATTTGCGCCGGTGGCTCTACTACCATTGGCACCCCGGCCGTGTCGGGCTACACTTATTCCTGGGCCATAGGCAATGCGGCTCCTTTTGCCACCACGGCTCAGGTTTCGGTGAGTCCCGGCGCCACCACCACCTACACGCTCACAGTGACAAAAGTGGGGGCCACCTGCTCGTCGCCCCCCGACGATGTAGTGGTAACCGTAAATGCCAACCCCACGGCTAACGCCGGCACGGCACCGGCCACTCAATGCGCCGTCACGGCCGGCAACTCCTTTTTGCTCGCCGGTTCGGGCAGCAACGGTACGCCCTCCTGGGCCGTGCAGAGCAACCCGAACAACCTGACGGTGAGCATCGCCAGCGGCGGCACCTATGCCCCCACCGTTGCGGTAAGAGGGGGCACCGGCACCGTGACCCTGCGCCTGACTGTGACCAGCGGCGCTACGCCTTCCTGCGGTACCGCGACCAGCGATGTAGCCGTGACGGTGAAGCCGGTTCCGACGGCTAGTGCGGGAACCGCGCCAGCAGCGCAGTGTGCTGTCGAAGCAGGCAACGCCTTCGCTCTATCGGGCTCGGGCAGCAACGGTACGCCCTCGTGGGCTGTGCAGAGCAACCCCAGTAGCCTGACGGTGAATATCACCAACGGCGGTACTTACGCGCCGACCGTTGCGGTAAGCGGAGGCAGCGGCACCGTGACCCTGCGCCTGACCGTGACCAGCTCGGCCAACCCGGTGTGTACTGCCGCCACCAGCGACGTGGCCGTGACGGTAAATGCCAAACCTGCCGGGCCCACGGTAACTATTCAGGAAGCTACACTATGCGGCACGCTCACCTCGCCTACCCTCACGGTTTGCAGCCCCGTGGTAGGCACCACGTACCTGTTGACGGAATCCGACGGCGCAAATCCTCAAAGCACTACCTATAGCGCGGGGCCGTTGGTTTTTGTGCTGCGTGCCGGCAAAGGGTTCAGCATTACCGCTACGGCTTCGGCGGCTGCCGGAGGGTGCATTTCAGCCGCAACCATTTGTGGTGGTCAGGCCGAAAGTTGCCCGGCTTCGGCTGGCCGGGTAGCAGCAGGCTCGACCGCTACTGCGGCCGTCTTGCAGCAGAGCATCCAGACGGAAGCCTACCCCAACCCTACCAACCGGGATGCCACCATTAATTTCTCGGTGCCTAAGTCGGGGCACGTGGTTGTGCAGGTCTACAACGCCATTGGGGTGGCGGTGGCCACGCTTTTTGATGGCGAAGTGGTAGGGGGCGAAACCCGTTCGGTAAAGCTCAAAGGAGAGTCATTGGCCACCGGCATCTACACGTACCGGGTGGTAGCCGATGGCAAAACCAAAACCAACCACGTCAGCCTCGTCAAATAAATAGCTCGGCACTTGCTACAGAAAAGGCCCGTCCAGCTTTGAACGGGCCTTTTTGGTGTGAATACTGCTGCCGTTCACGCACCAGCATCATCAGCTGCTATTGCGCCAGCAGCGCCTCCGCCACCACCAAATCTTCGGGCGTGGTAATTTTCAGGTTGCGGTAGTCGCCGTCTACCAGCTGCACGCGGCACAGGTCGTCCACCACCGTCGCATCGTCGGTGAAGCTGGCCAGCTCGGGCATGGCGTAGGCCCGGCGCAGCAGGTCGATTTCAAACGTCTGAGGCGTTTGCATCAGGCGCAGGCGGCTCCGGTTCTGCGCCGCCGAGCCGTGCGCCGACACCAGCCGCACGGAGTCCTTGGGCATCACGGCGGCGGCGGCGGCGGCGTGCGTGGCCGCCGCCGTATAGGTGCGCTCCACTACCTGCCGCGACACCAGCGGGCGCACGCCGTCGTGCACCGCCACCAGGCCCTCGGCGTGGGCTTTCAAAGAAGCCAGGCCGGCCTTCACCGAGGCCCAGCGGGTGGCCCCACCCGCCACCAGCCGGTGCGGAATGTTTACGCTGAATTGCGCGCACAGCGCCTGCCAGGTATCGAGCTGGTCGGCCGGCAGCACCACCACAATGTCTGTCACGCCCAGCGCCGGCTCGGCAAAGCGGCGCAGCGTGTGCAGCAGCACCGGCTCGCCGCGCAACAGCAGAAACTGCTTGGGCCGGTCGGCCCCCATGCGCGTGCCGCTGCCGCCCGCCACCAGAATAGCAAATCTGGGGACTTGGGAGCCTGGGGACTTGGGGGCTTGGATGGGGAGTGGCTTGGATGCCTGGGTACTGGAGCGCTTCAGTTTCATCGATGCGAAGTTCAAACAAAAAAAGCGTCGACATTCCCGAAGGAATGCCGACGCTCAAAAGCTAGAGAATGAATAGGCTTGAGTGACAAATGAGACAAGAACGAAAACCAAGTCCCGAAGTCCCCAAGCCCCTCAAACCTACAGAATCAGCATGGCATCGCCGTAGCTGAAGAACTTATACTTCTCCTTGATGGCTTCCTTGTAGGCTTCCATCAGCAGCGGGTAGCCGGCGAAGGCCGACGCCAGCATGATAAGCGTGCTTTCCGGCATGTGGAAGTTGGTGAGCATGCAGTTGGCAATTTTGAAGTCGTGGGGCGGGAATATGAACCGGTCAATCCAGCCCTGCGTGGGCTTCATGCGGGCATTGGCCGACACCGACGCCTCCATGGCGCGGATGGTGGTGGTGCCTACGGCGCACACCTTTTTCTTGGCATCAAGCGCCTTGTTCACCACTTCGCAGGCCGGGGCCGTCACGATGAAGTTCTCCGAATCCATTTTGTGCTTGGTCAGGTCTTCCACGTCCACCGTGCGGAAGGTGCCCAGGCCCACGTGCAGCGTCACAAAAGCCGGCTCCACGCCCTTGATTTCCATGCGCTTCATCACTTCGCGGGTGAAGTGCAGGCCGGCCGAAGGGGCCGCCACCGCGCCAATGTGCTCGGCGTAGATGGTCTGGTACCGCTCCTTGTCGGCGGGTTCGGTTTCGCGGTTGATAACTTCTTTTGGAATCGGGGTTTCGCCCAGCTCGTACAGCGCTTTGCGGAATTCCTCGTCGGTGCCATCGAATAGGAACTTGATGGTGCGGCCGCGCGACGTGGTGTTGTCAATCACCTCGGCCACCATATCCGACTCGCCGAAATACAGTTTGTTGCCCACGCGGATTTTGCGGGCGGGGTCTACCAGCACGTCCCACAGGCGCAGCTCCTTGTTCAGCTCGCGCAGCAGAAACACTTCGATTTTAGCGCCGGTTTTCTCCTTGTTGCCATACAGGCGGGCCGGAAAAACCTTGGTGTCGTTGAACACCATTACATCGCCCTCGTTGAAATAGTCGAGAATATCCTTAAAGTTGCGGTGCTCAATCTGGCCGGTGGCGCGGTGCACCACCATCAGGCGGCTTTCGTCACGGTTGCGGGCGGGGTGCAATGCCACCAGCTCCTCAGGGAGTTCAAATTTGAACTCGTGCAATTTCATCGCCATAGGGCAGTAATTGGGGGAAGATACGGAATTTTGGGGAGGCAAAAGTACGGCTTTTATTTGGATTTCGTTTTTTTTGGTGAAAACAGTAGCCACTTATTCATCTGTCATCCTGAGCGTAGCGAAGGACCTTATCACGCCTGAGCGGCCTGCGGTAGTTTAGGTAGTTCAGGCGTGATAAGGTCCTTCGCTACGCTCAGGATGACAACACACACAACGGAAGGGCGCAACTTCCCCGCCGGTTTCCGTCTTTTGGGGTCGGAAGCTGCTTTATCCGTGTCCGCCCGCCCTTATGCTGAATCTGCGCCTCACCCTCGAAAGCTTTCTCTTTGCCTGGGACGCTCTCAAATCCAACCTGTTGCGTACCGTGCTGTCGCTGCTGGGCGTCACGGTTGGCATCTTCGCTATCATCGCCGTTTTCACCATCGTCGACTCGCTGGAAGCCAACGTGCGCAGCAGCCTCGACTTTGTGGGCGACAAGATTATCTACGTCTCAAAGTGGCCGTTTGCCTTCGATTCGGATTTTCCGTGGTGGAAGTATTTCCAGCGCCCCGTACCCACGCCCCGCGAGTACCAGCAGCTGCGCCGGCAGCTCGGGCCGAACAACAAAGGCATCGCCCTCTTCGCCGCCAACAGCGGCAACACCTTTAAAGCCGGCTCTAACTCGGTAGCCGACTGCGTGCTGCAGGGCGTGAGCTACGATTTTCGCGTGGTAAGCAACGTGCCCATCAAGGAAGGCCGCTACTTCACCGTGCAGGAAATGGATGCCGCCCGGCCCGTGGCCATTATCGGGGCTACCATCGCCGAAAACCTGTTTCCGCATGGCAATGCGCTGGGCAGTCAGTTCAAGGCGCGCGGCCAGACCTTCACCGTGATTGGCGTGATGGAAAAGGAAGGCAAAAAGCTTATCACTATCTCCAGCAACGATGCCAACTGCATCATCCCGTTTGGGATGTTCACCAAGATGTTCGCGCTCAGTACCACCGGTTTTGGCGGCGGCCCCAGCGCTACCATCGCCGTAAAAGGGCGCGACGAAGACGTGGGCCTGCTCGACCTGGAATACGAAATGCGCGGCGTGATGCGCAACATTCGCGGCCTCAAGCCCCGCGAGGAAGACAATTTCGCCCTGAACCGCCCCGAGATGATTGCCTCGGCCGTGGGCAAGCTGTTCAGCGTCATCGGCCTGGTGGGCGGCGTCATTGGCTCGTTTGCTATATTGGTGGGCGGCTTCGGCATTGCCAACATCATGTTTGTGAGCGTGCGCGAGCGCACCAATATCATCGGGATTCAGAAGTCGTTGGGGGCGAAGAACTTCTTCATTCTGTTTCAATTTCTGTTTGAAGCCGTGTTTCTGTGCCTGATTGGGGGGGCGGCCGGCATCTTCCTGGTCTGGCTTGTGACGCTGATTCCGCAGGATGCCCTGCCGCTCACCATGTCGGCGGCGCGGGTGGTGCTGGGGCTGCTTATTTCAGTGGGCATTGGCATCATTGCCGGCATTGTGCCCGCCGTGCTGGCGGCGAATTTGGACCCAGTAATTGCCATTCGAGCCAAATAGGGGATAATAAGAAGAACGTCATGCTGAGCGCAGCCGAAGCATCTCTACCGCGCAACTAATCCTAATCGTAAGGAATGGTATTGCGGTAGAGATGCTTCGGCTCCGCTCAGCATGACTGTTTTTTCATGACGTTCATTACCAAATCAAACCGCTCTGTTACCAGAGCTATTGCATGACTTTACCCGCCTTTCTTGATTACCAAATCCTAGGCAATACCCTCGGGCAATACCTCATTGCGGTACTCATTCTGTTGGTAGGTAGCGCATTCCGGCGGCTGTTTTCGCGTTTGCTCAGCAAGCTGCTGTTTTCGCTCACCAAGCGCTACACCGCCGGCGTTACGGAAGAAGAGCTGCACGACCTGCTTATCCAGCCGCTGTCCACGCTGCTGCTGCTCGTGACGCTGGAACTGGCTGGGGCCACGCTCACGTACCCGCACAGCCCCACGGCCGGTCCGGGCGAACTGCCTTGGCACGAGGTGGTGCTGTTGCGAACCCTGACGCTGGCCTTCATTGTGGCGGCGGCGCGGGTGGCCCTGCGCCTCGTCGATTTTGCCCTGCTGGTGATGGCCCGCCGGGCTGCACTGCGCGAAACCGCCAGCAGTCCCACCCGCCTCGACAACCAGTTTCTGCCCTTTGCCAAGGACCTGCTGAAGGTATTTTTCATCATCATCGCGGTGCTGGTGGCGCTGGGACAGGTGTTTGGGGTGAATGTCACGGCCCTCATCGGCGGCTTGGGTATTGGTGGGCTAGCGGTGGCCTTCGCGGCCAAGGAAAGCCTCGAAAACCTCATCGCCTCGTTTACCATCTTCCTCGACCAGCCCTTCGGCGTGGGCGACCTTGTGACGGCCGGCGACGTGAGCGGCACCGTGGAGAAAATTGGCTTTCGCAGCACCCGCCTGCGCACCGCCGAAAAAAGCTACGTTACCGTGCCCAACAAAAGCATGATTGACAAGCCGCTGGATAACCTTTCGCTGCGCACCTCGCGTCGCGTGGGCTTCACCCTCACCTTCGACCAGAAAACCACCAGTGCCCAGCTCCACGCCATCATTGCGGATGCCGTGGTGGCCATGCAGGCCCATCCACTCGTGACCCAGGACGTGCAGATGAAATTCAACGCCCTTACGCCCGCCGGCAAGGAAGTCACCGTGCAATACTTTGTGGAAACCACCAGCTACGATGAGTACCTCAACGTAAAAGAAGACCTTAATTACAGCATCATCGAAGTGGTGGAGCAGCACGGCGGCCTGTTTGCCGGCGCGCCCGTGGTGGCGGCCCCGGTGGCCAAACCCTAACCACTGATTCGCCCACAAAATCCGGTAAAACCGGGCGAATTCGCGTGCCTAACGGCCGCCAAACAAGCCGCCGAGCATTCCGCCCAGGCCACCGTTCAGCAGACCGCCC
>NZ_JAEDAE010000007.1 GCF_016056375.1 Hymenobacter negativus | reverse complement strand
CGCCTTCCGCATCGTGGCCGACCTGGTGAACAACGCGGTGCGCCACGCCCAGGCCCGGCAGGTGCGGGTGCACCTGCGCCGCCACTCCACCGCCCTGGAGCTATGCGTGTCCGACGACGGCCGTGGTTTCGGCCGGGGCGAGGACACGCCACTCACCGGCATCGGCCTGCGCGGCGTGCGCACCCGGGCGGCCTACCTGGGTGGCAGCGTGGCTATTGAGGTGCCAAAAGTGGGCACGCGGGTGCGGGTGCGCCTGCCGTGCTAGGTGTAGGGGCGAAGCGGTGCTTCGCCCATCGTTCGCGCTAAAACAACGATTCCGGGCAACGGCGGGCAAAGTACCGCTTCGCCCCTACCCCGCCAGCACTTCCGTCACTTTCCCGATATCCCCGCTCACCTTCTGCAGGAACGTGAGCTGCTCCAGCAGCAGCTTGTCGTCGGCGGCTGCTACCGAGATGTTGGGTTCGGGCGCGGCCAGCTCCACGGGGGGCGGGGTGGCGGCTGGCGCGATGCGAGCCAGGCTTTTGCTGAGGGCGGCCACGGCGCTGGTGAGGGCGCGGCGGCTGTCGGGCGGGAAGGGCGGCACGGCGGGCGCGGCCTCGCGCAGGGTGCCGGTGAGGGCCGCGATGTTGGAAGAGAGAATATGGTTCAGCACTACAAATTCGTGGGTTTCGGTGGGGCGGTGCTGCTTGCTTTTGGGCTCGGTGAGCATGCGCTGGAAGGCGGCCGCCAGGTTGGCCCCGCTCACGTACACGTCCTTGCGCAGCAGGCGGTATTCGTTGGGCGTGAGGGGGCGGCCAGCGAGGCGGTCGGCCAGCTGGCGCAGGTAGGCTAGGTTGGCACGCAGGGCGGCGGCCATGTAATCGGTCAACTGCTCCGATTCCCAGCTCGGAAACAGAAAATAACCGGCCGAAAACGCAATGGCGCAGCCCATGAGTGTATCAACGATGCGCTCCTGCGCCACGCCCAGGTAGCTCAGCCCCAGAAACCGGAACATGATGAGCAGGTACGCCGTGAGGAACACCACCGTGACCAGGTACACGGTGCGCTGGAAACTGTAGGCCACCACCATGAATACCACCAGAATGGCAAACCGGGCCTCGGGCCACGGCACTGCCCACAGGATGAGGCCGCCCAGCGCCCCGCCCGCCAGCGTGCCAATGATGCGCTCGGTGTTGCGCTGCCGCGTGAGGCTGAAGCCGGGCTTGAGCATGATGGTCACCGTCATCAGAATCCAGTAGTTGTGCTGGCCGTGCCACAGGGTTTCGGCCACGGCGTAGGCCACCAGGCAGGCCACCATCATGCGCACGGCGTGGCGGAACACGGCCGATTTCAGGGTGAGGTTCTGGCCCAGGGCGCGCAGCTCGATTTCCTGGCGGGCCACAAACCGGGTGTGCTCGGCGGCGCGGCTGGCGGCGGGCGCGGCAGCCGCCAAGGCCTCATCGAAGTAGCGGCGGATGTTGCCCACGCGCCGGATGATGTCGCGCAGGTTCACCAGTATTTTTTTCAATACCAACGTATTTCCATTGCCCGTCGCGGTGTTTTCGAGGGCACTGATACGGGCCTGCAGGCGGTCCCACTCGGCGGTGAGCACGGGGCCGGTGCCGGGGTGGGCGTGGTTGGTCTGGATGGCCACGCCGAGGTGGTCGAGCTCGGTGGCCACGTGCCGAATGAGCCGGGCCACATCGTCCAGAATCCTAGTGTGGCCGAAGGTTTCGCGCACGGCCGAATAGTCGTAGTACCCCACCGTGATGCGCTCGTACAGGTCCACCGTTTCCACGAAGGTGAGCACCAGGCGGCGGCCGGTGGTGGTGGTTTCGTTCACAATCTGGCGGGTGCGAAAGAGCAGGTCGCGCACGGCCTCCTGCTTTTCGTTCACTACTACTTGCTGGGCCACCAGTTGGCGGTAGTCTTCATCCAGGGCCGTCGCGGTGTTGTAGAACTTGGCTTTGAGGTCCAGAAACCGCGCCAGGGCGTGAATGCACTCGCCCAGCGCCTGCTGAGCCGGGCGGTAGGGCCGTACCTGGTAGGCCACCATGGCCAGCCCTGCGTACCAGATGCCGCCCAGCAGGAGCAGGCCGGCGTGGGCCGGCGCATCGGCCAGCGCGGGCGGGTGGGCCAGCAGCAACACCACGTTGAGCAGGGCGGCGGTGCCCACGGCGCCGGCCCGGGCGCCCCACACCAGCAGCATGGTCAGCCCAAAGCTCAGCACGCCGACTTCCAGGGCCAGTGTCCAGACGTTGAGGGCGGCCACGCTGGTGAGCAGGGCTGTGGTGCCCACCAGCGCCAGGGCGGCCAGCATGCCGTTGCGGCGGTGCGCGGCGGGGCCGGGCGTGTCGGTCACGCTCACGCACACGGCCCCGGTCGAGATGCTCAGGCCCTCGGCAAAGTGGCCCCACTGCCCCAGCAGCACGGCCGGCAGCAGAATGGACACCGTGATGCGCACCCCATCGGAAAAATTCTGGCCGGAAAAGAAGTAGCGGAGCCGGCGCGTCTGGTCGTTCATGCAGCGAAAGCGGGTAATGCCGCAATTAACGCGAAGATGGCCCAAATGGGTTAGCGAACCCGCAACCTGCCGCTGCTACAGCTGCTTCAGGGCCGGGCGGTCGGGCTCGTCGTCGTAAGCCGTCGAATCGTCTTCGTACACGGCGCTTTCCAGGTCGTCGACGCAGGTTTCGAGCTCGGCTACCTCTTCTTCCTTGTCGGCCAGCTGGCGGCGCAGGCGGGCCAGCTCCTGGGTTTGCTGCTGCTGCACGGCCTCAAGCCGGGCCAGGCGCTGCTGGTCGGCCTGGCAGGCGGGCAGGGCGAGGGCCAGAGCACCTGCCAGGCCGACCAGC
Organism: Hymenobacter negativus; assembly: GCF_016056375.1. Classification (GTDB taxonomy): domain Bacteria; phylum Bacteroidota; class Bacteroidia; order Cytophagales; family Hymenobacteraceae; genus Hymenobacter; species Hymenobacter negativus_A. Next base: position 278,424 of record NZ_JAEDAE010000007.1, on the reverse strand, counting down.
AGCGTGCCCCGGAGGGCATTGGCAAAAGTCAGGAGAAGGCGTTTCATCAGGCCAAAATTACGTCTTCGTGCTGCAGACAGTTACCATCGTCCATTGGAGGAGTGGAGTAGTGCGATAAGACAGAATTCGAAAATCAGCAACGCCTGTGCGGGGCGACACACGTTCAACGAGTGTCGCCCCGCACAGGCGTTGCTACGCAGGAGCCGAACGCTGCTACCGGCGGGTAACCGCTTTGGAAGCTCTACACGTGCGGTCCGAACTAATTTTATTGGTTCGCGGATGTTACTTGAAACTACCCGGCAGCCAGGCCGGTATTGGCGGGGCCACTCAGCAGCTCGCCCAGGGCCGTGAAGCGGGAGCCGTGGCAGGGGCAGTCCCAGCTTTTTTCGAGGTTGTTCCAGTGCACCACGCAGCCCAGGTGGGGGCAAATGGCCGAGCATTCGTGCGTGGCACCCTGGTTGTCCTTGTACACGGCCACTTTGCTGAGGCCGCGGCGGAGCACAGCGCCCTCGCCGACGGGAATTTCATCGACATCTTTTACGTCGCCGCTGGTCAGCAGTTCGGTGTATTCGAGGGCCACGTTCACGTTTTCGCGGATGAATTCTTGGGCGCTTTCGCGCTTCAGGGTGACGCGGCCGGGGTCGTAGAGGGCGGCCCAGGGGTTGGGGCGTCTCTGGATGAGGTCGGTGATAATCATCGGGCCGAGGGTGCCGTGCGTCATGCCGTGGCCCGAGTCGCCGGTGATGATGAAGACGTTGTCCGAATCGAGGGGGTTGCGGCCGGCAAAGGCGAGGCCGTCCTGCGGCTCCATCACCTGGCCCGACCAGCGGTATTCGAAGTCCTTCACCACGGGAAAACGGGCGCGCACCCATTCTTCGAGGCAGTCGAGGCGGGCTTCGGGGTGGTCTTCCTGGCCGGTTTTGTGGTCTTCACCGCCCACGATGAGCAGGTCGTAATTGGCGGCACCGCCGCGGGGGCCGGCGGCCACTTCCTGCAGGCGGATATAGTGATAGGGGTCGGCCGTATCCCAGTACAGGGCCTTGGTGATGGCGCCTTTGGGCACGCGGGCGGCCACCACGTAGGTGCGGTAGGGGGCCTGCTTGGTGTGCATCACCACCCGGTCGTTGAAGGGCGTGTTGGTGGCAATGACGAGGCCCTTGGTGGCGGTGGCGGTGTGGCCGGTGGCGGTGAGCACGCGGGCATTGGCGCCGCCGTGCACCTCGCTCACGTGCGTGCGGGTGCAGATGCGACCGCCCTGCCGGGTGATGGCGGTGGCCAGCCCGGCCAGGTATTTCAGGATGTGAAACTGCCCCTGCTGCGGAAAGTGCAGGCATTCGCCCGGCTCAAAGCCCGTGGTACTGGCCTCGGCCAGGTGCGCTACCTGGGTGAGGCCGGCGCGGTGGGCGGCGGCCAGCTCGTCGCTCAGCTCCTGGCTGTGGCCGCCCTGGGGCAGAAACAGGTAGCCGTCGAGGCGGGTGAAGTCGCAGTCGATTTTCTCTTCGGCCACAATGCCTTCGATGGTGGCGATGGCCACGGTGTGGCTATCGGCGGCCAGCCGGGCGCCCTCCTGCCCAAACAGGTTTTCCAGCGTGGTGTAGCGGTCGTCGAGGGCGTTGGAGAGGTGGGCCGTGGTGCGGCCGCTTTCGCCGCTGGCCAGCTCGCCGTCTTCCAGCAGCAGCACCTTCACCCCTTCCCTGCCCAGCAAATAAGCAGTGGTGAGGCCGGCAATGCCCCCGCCCACCACCACCACGTCGGCACTGGTGTCTTCGCCGAGCGGCTCGAAGGTGGGCAGGGCGGGCGCGGTGCCAAACCACGACGTTTTGGTAAGGGCCGAGGTGCGGGCGGGGTTAGGGACTTGTGGCATCAGGCGTTTGGGAAAAGGATGAAAAGATGTTTTTCCATACGCCTGGAGCGGTTTTGCGTTAGGTCGAGCTTAGTTTCGAATTGGGGTTGTGTGAATCGCCAAGGAATTGAAATAGACCGACCGGTCATGCTAAAAACCACAACGGTCATGCTTCGCTGCGCGCTGCATGACCGTTCTTTATTTGCGTTCTACTATCTACCTTGAATCAATACAGCACGTCGTTCACCGGCTCAATGCGGGGCGGCAGCTGGGTTTCTTCGAGCAGCTCGCGCAGGTCGATTTCGATGCTGCGGCAGATGGACGTCATCGGCACGTCATAGATGTCGTTTTCGAAGGGGTTTTCGCTGGTGTGGCCCACCACTTCAATCACGTTGAACACCCACGACACGAGCACGGAGAAGGGCACCATCAGCCAGACGTGGTACTGGCCCAGGGCCAGGCGGCTGTCGAATTCCTCCACCAAACCCAGCGGCAAAATGGCCGCGAACACCCACACAAACACGAAGCTGAAATAGGCAAACTGACGCGGAAACGGCGTGTTCTTGATGCGTTCGCAGCCACCCTGCGCATTCAGCAGGTCCTGGATGGTCTGGGACAGGGCCACCTGGCGGAACTCGGTGAGGAGGCCGCGCTTATGGAGCTCACGCAGCTCCACGCTCTGGCGGCGCAGCAGGTGGGTGGGCGGGTTGCTGAGGTTTTTGGCCTGCGCGGCCTCGTTGGGGGGCAGAAAGGGGGCCACTTCGGTGTCCCAGAGGGCGGCGGTTTGGCGGCGCAGGTGCAGGCGCAGGGCATTCACCCAGGCAATCTGGCGGTAGAGCAGGCGGCGGTGCAGCTCGGTGAGGTAGCGCGGGTCGGGGCCGACGCCGTCGGGCACGGCCTGCACAAAATCGAAGGTGCGGATGGCCCACACGCGGCTCGTGTTCACGATGCTGCCCCAGAGCTGCCGGCCCTCCCAGAACCGGTCGTAGGAACCGTTGCTTTTGAAGCCGATGTAGAAGGCCACAGCCGTGCCGAGCAGCGCCACGGGCTGCCACGGAATGTCGAGAACGTGCACGTTGAGCGGCCCGTAGAACAGGCACACCAACGTATTGTAAATGAGAAAAATGAGCAGGCTGCGGCGCGTCAGGCGCCAAACTACGCTCCAGCGAAGATTTTTACGGATATACATTGGGGGCAATTACCGCTAAAACTTCCGAGGTGTTGCACTAAAAGCATTAAATCCCAATTAATTCGGCAGCGCGGCAATGCACTTGAGCTCGATGGCGATGGGCGTGGGCAGGCAGTTTATTTCGAGGGTGGTGCGGCAGGGCTGGGCCGTGGCAAAGTACTCAGCGTAGAGGTGATTGTAGGTCGGGAAGTCGTCCTTCATGTTGGTCAGGAATACGGTCACGTCCACCAAATCGTCCCACGCGGCCCCGGCTTCTTCCAGGATGTAGCGCACGTTCTGGAACACGGCGCGGCACTGGCTTTCAAAGTCGTAGCGCAGGATATTGCCGTCGGCGTCCAGCTCCACGCCGGGAATGGCCTTCTGGCCGCGCTGCCGCGGCCCCACGCCGGACAGAAACAACAGGTTGCCCACGCGGCGGGTGTAGGGGTAGGCGCCCACGGGTTCGGGGGCGCGGCTTTCGGTTGTCATGCTATTATGCGTTGAGGGATGCAGTATTTCGCGTCAAAGAACGTCATAATAGCAGGGAAGGCGAAACCAGACGGGGCGCGGGCTGCCGTTCTTTGCGCAGCGCGCCGGCACTATTTCGGCGGGCACGGCCTTTGCGCTGAAACTGTCTTTTTCATTTCCCCTCCCCTTCTCCCTGTTCTACGCATGAAAATCCCAATGCTCCTGCTGCTTGGCGGCCTTAGTTTTAGTAGCCTGTCGGCCCACGCCCAGAAGCGCAAAATGCCGCCCAAGCCCTCGGCCAATGCCGTGTACGACTCGGTGCAGCAGCCCGCCGTGCCCCTCGGGGGCACCGAGCGCTACGCACAGTTTCTGGCCGCGCACCAGAAATACCCCGCCAGTGCCATGCAAAAAGGCATTCAGGGCACGGTGAAGGTGAGCTTCGTGGTGGAAAAAACCGGTACCGTGAACGAGGTGAAGGTAGAAACGCCCGTGTCGCCTGAGCTCGATGCCGAAGCCATTCGCCTCATCAAAAGCGGCCCCAAGTGGACGCCCGCCAAGCACCGCAACCAGGTGGTGCGCCAGCGCGTGGTGGTGCCGGTGTCGTTTGTGATGTCGCCGGGCAGCACCGTCACCATCGGCGGGCCGGCCAAGGAGCGGCCCATCACCACCTCGGCCGCCGACATTGCCGCCTCGGCCAACCCCGACCGCCCCGCCGTGGTGGCCCCCGACCGCCCCACCCAGCCCGTGGGCGGCAACCAGGCTTTTTTCGAGTGGATTGAAAAAAATCAGAAATACCCGGACCTGGCCCGCAAGCGCAAAATAGAGGGCAAGGTGATGGTCGAATTCATGGTGCAAAAGGATGGTACCCTGACCGATGCGCGCGTTATCAAGAAGATGGGCTCCGGCCTTGACGAAGAAGCGCTGCGCCTGATAAAGGCCGCCCCGAAGTGGGAGCCGGCCATGTTTCAGGGCAAGCCGATGAAGCAAAAGATGGTGTTGCCTGTTCTATTCCAGTTGTAGGCTGCAACTACCCTCCGCGCCAGGGAGGGGACGTAGCCGCGAAGCGGACGCTGGGGTGGTTTCGGACGTTGGATGACAACTGCTGGCATCATTACGTAAACTCGTCAACGCCTATAACTCCTTCCGTTTCAGCTGCGCTGAAACAACCCCTCCTTACCAAGTGAGGGGGGCTTTTTGCCACTTCTCCCCTGCCCCGCCCATGTTCTCCGCCTGCTCCATCGTTGTCTCTAAACTGCCCGCCACCGTCACGCCGCCCGCCCAAATCTGGCCCCACCAGGTGCGCTACCGCGAGGGCGCCCAGGCCCTGGCCCAGGACTTATTCGATGCCCTCGACGACGACCTAAAGCCCTTCGTGATATTGCTGGCCCTGCCCGCCGACGACGCGCACCCCGCCCGCTGCCTCGAACCCACCGATACCAGCCTGCCCGCCGCGGCCTTTTCGGATGCCGTGGCCCGGGGCCGCGTGAAGCAGCTTACCACCCCCTGGCCCTTCCCCGACCGCGACGACGTGCCCGCCGCCGCCATCCGGCGCAAGCACCAGGGCATTGGCATTCGGGATGCGGTGCAGGAAACCCTGAATGAGCTTGACGAACAGGGCCAGTACCAGCACTTTGGCGGCTGGCCGGTCGAAATCAACGGCTACTTTGTGGTGACGGTGCTGCGCCTGATGCGCAAGCCGCTGAAGGCCTACCCATCACTGCAGCCCGCCCGCTACTACACCGATGGCAAGCCGCTGGCCCCGTCGCTGCTGCTGGCGGCCATGTACCGCTTCAACGAGGAAGGCGTGAAGGCGCTGAGCGAACCCGAGCCGGGCGCCAGCATCTTCGTGCGGCCCCGCGAGAGCGAGGAGTTGCTGCGCGCCGCCGGCAAAACGTTCCTCGACACGCCGGCCCAGGCCCTGGGCCTCGACCCGGCCGTCACGAAGCTGTTTGCCACCTGCAACACCATCAGCAGCCTGCGCTACGAGGGGGCCGAGGGCGTGGGCAAGCTGCTGATGGCCCGGCGCGGCCACCCCAACATTGAGGAGATATTTGCCCTCACCTGCCCCACCGAGCTCACGGACTACCGCGCCGTGCGCAAGCTGCTGGAGATGACCACGCCCGACGTGCACCTGCTGGCCGACGGCGAAAACGTGTACGCCCTGGGCAAGCAGGTGGGCCACTACGATGCCGTGCGCGAGGACTTGTTCGTCATCAATTTCGTGACGCATTACGCCTGGGAGTTGCAGCACGCCGGGCAAGTGCTCATGCGCTCGCACTACGGCTTGCCCGGCCTGCCGCGCACCCGCCTCAGCCGCACGGCCTTCCGCAAGTCGCTCAAACGCACCTTCGCCCTCACCGATGCGCCCAAGGTGGAACGTCTCTGGGACGTGGTGCTCGAAGCCAGCCGCCAGAAGCACGGCACGCTTCTCGTCATTACCACCGAAGCCCTGGCCGAAGCTGACCGCCTCAAGCTGCAGTGCACGCTCATCGAGCCCGTGCCGCTCACCCCGCTCATCACCCGCCTCGTCACCAGCATCGACGGGGCGGTGCTGCTCGACCCCGACGGCTACTGCTACTCCATTGGCGTGATTCTCGACGGCCGCGCCTCGGGCCGGGGCGACGGCACCCGCGGGGCCCGTTACAACTCGGCCCTGCGCTACATAGAAAGCTCCGACTATCCCTGCATCGCCGTGGTAGTGAGCGAGGACGGCATGGTAGACGTGATAAGCTCGGTGCAGGAGTAAAACCCTACTTACCGTGTGTCCAAGCTGCTTCTCTTCTGGCTTTGCCGGTTTTCCCTCTTACTGGGAATTCGAGGCTTTTGAAGCTGAGCTACATCAGAAACTGGTGCATCGGCAGCTATTGCCTTTGCCACGCATTCTAACCCAGGGTTTGGCCGTTATGGCTCCTGAGCAGCTTTATCAGTGCCCGAATTGTGGCGAAACCTGGGCTCTTTCAAGTCCCGACAACGCTTGGCGTGGCTACTTTCTGCCCCTGGCTGTTGCCAATGCCTACAACAGTAAACTGATTGTAAAAGACCGTATCAAGCGACTAGCTGGAGTGGCTGTTGCGATAGGCGCAGGTTCTTTTATCCACTGGCAGATTTTAAAATAAGACTCGGCTACGCAGCGCGTAAAACCTACTTCTTCGCCCGAAACGACCAGGTGAGCTTGAACACGGCTACCACGTCGCCGGCCTCGTCCACGCCGGTGCTGGTGCACACCACGGTGCGGCCTTCGCCAGTAGCGCGGCTCTCCGCAATGGCCTGAGCAATGTGCGGACCATCGGGGCAGGTGAAGGTGATGAGGCCTACGGCTTTCTTCGTAAAGTCGCCCTGAATGCCTACTACCAGCATCGAAACCGGCCCGCCCGCCTGCACGTGCATCATGGCCTGAATACCGCTGGCCAACTCCGCCGCCATGGCCAGGCAAGCGAAGTAGAGGCTGCGGAAGGGATTTTGGGTGAGGTATTTGTAGCGGATGGTGACCGTGGCCGACTCCGGCGTGAGCTGCGTGAGGCGCAGGCCCGCCAGCCACGCCATGGGCAGCTTGCGCAGCATAAATAGCCGCAGCTTCATGGGGTTCAGCACCTGGCGGCGGAAAGCGGCGGCCTGCGGGGTATCGGCGGCGTTAGTCATGGGGCGAAGGTACGTTTTAGTGCTTGCGTGCTTTGCCCTTTTCACCAACCGGCGCAGGCGCGGGCCGCACCACCAGTTCCTGGTAGCCAAACGTGTCGTCTTTCTCGCGCCGAAATTCCAGCTGCGGCAGCTCGCCCAGCACGATTTCGGCCGTGGTGTACACCTTGCAGCCATCCAGCAGATGCCCGCCGATGGTGCGCCCGGTACTATCCGAAACGGCCAAATGCAGGTGCGAGCCATTGGTGGAAAGCGTGCCGACCAGCGACACAATCTCGAAATGCCCTTTATAAACCGAAGGACCTTCTTGGTTAGCCAGCCGCAGCGTGGCCACCGTGAGGCTGCCCACGCAGGTAAGCATGGTGCCCGCCTGGATATGGTTGGCCAGCACAAAGGCCGTGAGTTGCTGGCGAAGGTCGTCGCCGGGGCGCAGGCGCAGGGCGTGGGTTTTCAGGGTGGAGTGCGGGGCGGTGGACACGAGCGAAGCCGGAGCGGTGGGCTGAGCCAGCAGCGGGCCCGCCACCAGTCCCAGCCCTGCCAGAAGGAACAATTTCATGGCCGAAGGTAATCAGCGCGGCCCCGCTCCTACCTCCCCCCAACAACAACGCCCCCTGACAGAAGCCAGTGGGCGTTGAGCAAACAACGGCAGGTGGCGGTTATTCCTTCACCACCTTCAGGTGCTGCGCGGGCTGGCCGGGCAGGGCCAGGTGCACGAAATACACGCCACTGGCCAGGCCAGCCAGCTCGGGCAGCTCTACCGTGTTGGGGCCGGCTACCAGCGTAGCGGTGCCCTGTTTCAGCAGGGTGCGGCCGGCAGCGTCGGTCAGGGTGAGCTGAGCAGGAGCGGCAGCAGTGCCCAAGGGCACGTCCACGGTCAGGGTGAGAATCTGCCGGAATGGGTTGGGCGCGGCCGTCAGGCGCAGGGCGTTGGCCTCGCCCGGGCCGAACGTTAGGGCGCGGACGGGCGAGAACGTGGCCGTGCCATTCAGGTCGAGCTGGCGCAGGCGGTAGTAGCGCAGGCCGGCTTTGCCGGCTTCCTGGTCGGAGAAGGCGTAGGCGTGCGCGGCGATGCTGCTGCCAGCGCCGGCCACAAAGCCCAGCTCGCGGAAGTTGCGCCCGTCGGTGCTCACCTGCACTTCAAAGCCCCGGTTGTTCTTCTCGCTGGCGGTGGTCCAGGCCAAGACGGCACTGGTGCCCTGGCGCTCGGCAGTGAAGGCCGTAAGCTCCACGGGCAGCGGGTTGGCACTGTTGCCGAGCGTCCAGATGGAGAAATCGGCGATGCCGGCTTTGCTGATGGTGTTGCCGGTGGCCGTGATGGGCGATTGGTTGGCCCAGGGCCCGGCCGTGGTCGTTACCGATTTAAACAAGGCCAAGTTGGCGCTCGGAATGCCATTCAACTCGTGGGTGAAGTAGCTGAAATCCATGGCCACGTTCAGGCCGGTGTTCACGGCGGGCTGAATGTCGAAGTAGCGCTTGATGCTGACGCTGGTGCCCGCGCCCGTGAGGGCCGTGCCGGTGGTGCGCACCACCGGCGTGAGGCCGGGGCTGGCGGAGCCCGTGGCCGGCGTCAGCATCAGGCCAATGCCGCCGAAGTTCTCGGCCGTTCCAGCCACCAGGGTACGGCCGGGCGCGCTCACGGTGCCCAGCACGTAGCTGGTTTCGGTTTCGGAGAGCGTGGAGCCGGCAGGCAGCGTGAGGGCGTAGCCGCTGGTATTCAGCACGCCCTGCGTCATGGTCAGGCGGCTGCTGATGCTGGTGGGGTTGCTTAGCGCCATGGTGCCGCTGTTCAGGTTCACCTCCAGGGCGTAGAACGTGCTCAGGCCCGTTACCTGTGGCGAGGTGCCCAGCAAGGCTACCGTGCCACCGGTCAGGCTGGCGGTGCCGGTGTTGCTCAGGTTGCCGTACACCTTCAGCGTGCCACCGCTCTGGGCCAGGCTGGCCCCGCTGGCAATGGCGAGGGTGCGCACGGCGGAGATGCCGGAATTCAGCACGGGGTAGTTGGATGCCCCGGCTGCAATGGTCGCGTCGGTATTGCTGCCCGGTACGCAGTTGGTCCAGTTGGCGGCGGCAAACCAGTCGGTCGAGGCGCTTCCATTCCAGGTGGTCGTGGTGGCTTCGCTCAAGGTCAAGGTGCTGCTGGCGGGCGTCACGCTCAGGGCGCAGCCGTAGGCATCGGTGGCGCTCACCAGCGTGTACGTGGTGGTGCTGCCCACCAGCGGCACGCTCACCGTTTGGGCGTTGGTGGCGCCGGTCAGGGTCGTATTGGCGGTGCCGTTGGAATACACCACCGTGAACGGCCCGCCGTTGCCGGCCAGGCTCAGCGTGAGCGTGCCCGCGCCGCCCGGGCACACCGTTTGGGCGGTGGTGGTGGCCAGCGCTGCGGCCTGCGTCGCGCTGCTGAACTCGTCGGCCCCTAAGTCGGGCGTGGTCTGGCGGCTGGTGGCGGGGTTGTCGTATTCGCCGTCGACGCCTGCGATGGCCAGCCCCGCGCCGTCGAGCTGACAGTTGGTGGTGGCGTCAAGGTTGAGGTTGCCAGCGGCGGGGTCGCTGAATTTTACCCTGACGTTCTTGGAGTTGGTGTCGGGGTTGCCGGTTTGGCCTAGCCAGCCAACGGCCGGGGTCACGGTGCCAAAGGCCAGAGCGGTGGCACCGTTTTCGCCCTGCTTGGCGGTGTTCTCCGCCGCATACAGGTCGTTGTAGTCCGAATCAACCGAGGCGGCATTTGTGGTGCCCACGGTTGCCGCCGCGCCGGCCAGCGTCGAACTGGTCCCGATGGCAAAGTTGCCGACACCGCCCGTGCGCTCGTTCACCAGCACGTTGTTGCGCAGGCGCAGCAGGTTGGCCGTCGACACCGTGGTGTAGTGGCGCAAGGCGTAGGTTTTCACCCCGGCGCCACTGATGCCGCTCACATACACCGAGTTGTAGTAGGCCGTATTACCCGTGCCGGTAGCCGCGTTGGCAATGCCAACCACGCCGATGTTCGAGGTGGCGGTGCCAACCAGGGCTATCTGGTTGTTCTGGAAGCTGGCATTGGTGGTCGAGCCCCGGAAAGCCAGCGCCTGCACCCCCTCCTGCACGTTGGCGAGCGTGTTGTAGGGCGCGGCGTTGTATAGGTTCTGCACGCGGTTGTTGCGCACCACCAGCGGACCGGTCACGTTCAGCGCCGAAATGCCGTACACCACCGTCACGTTGGTGCTGTTCGTGGTGGGGGCGGTGTTGGTATTGCCCATATCACTAATTGTATTGCCAGCCACCAAGGCAGTACCGCTCAGCGCCTGAATACCAATTGTTTGCACCGAACCCGCTGCAGCCCGCGCCCCGTTGGCCAACCCGTCGCCGGCAGTACCCACCCCAATGGTGTTGCCCTGCACCGCGTGCGCCCCGCCGCCGCCCGCGTACAGCGCCACCAGGGTGGCGTTGTCGCCGGCCCCGCTGGCCACCTGCAGCCGCTTCACCGCATTGCCCTGGATGCTGGCGGCCGTCGACCCGCTCACGTACAGGCCGTAGAGCGTTTCGGTAGCACCGGCCCCGCTGGCTACCCGCAGGTCGCTCACGGTGTTGCCGCTCACGGTGTGGCCACCGCTCTGCAACTGAATTCCCGAGAAAAAGCTGCTCGGCGCCGCCCCGCTCACCAGGGTCATGCCCGCCACGGTGTTGTTATTCACCAGCGAGGCCGCGGCCGAAAAGCTCAGGTAGATGCCCACCGTGGTGGAGGCGGCGGTGAAGCCTACTGCCGGAGCCACGGCACCGGGGTCGCCCACCATGTTGCCGCTGACATTGACCGCCCCGCCCAACACGTATATCCCATATACTGAGGCGCTGCTGAGGCTGGTTTGCGCCAGATTCCTGATGACGTTGTTTTGCACCAGGGCGTAGGGGCTGGCTACCGAGCCGGCACCCGCCGACAGCGAAATGGCCGCAAACTGCCCCGAACCGCTGGCCGTGAGCGGGTTGCCACCCGCGCCGGCCTGCGAGCCGCCGATGGTGTTGTTGGAAATAACCAGCCCGTTGCCGCCCGTCACGTTGATGCCGGTATAGTTGCCCGACATAGTACCGGTGGTGTACAGGTTGTTATACGTGATGACGTGCCCGGCCCCGGCATTGACGTACACCGGACTCACGGCGCTGGTGGTCGTGGCCGTGGTGAGGTAGAAATTGTTGCCGGCCCCCGTGCCACCCACCGTCCAGTTGTCGCCCCCGCCGGTGGTGGCCAGGTACAGGCCGTAGTTGGCAAAGTCGAACACGTTGCAGTTGCGCAGCGTGTTGTTGCTGTTGGTACCGGTGGTGGCAGTGGTGCCCGAGTACACCGCTAGGCCGGGGTTGGTGGCGATGGTGGCGGCAATGTCGCTGCGGTTGCGAATTTCGCAGCCGTCGAGCACGTTATTGCGGTTGCCGCCGGTGCCCGACGCCCCCGTGTAGAAGCCTACCGTGCCAGGGTTGGTGCCAAAAGGCCCGGCCACGTTGTTGCTTTCGATGGTCAGGTTGTTGAGCGTGATAAAGCGTGCGTCGTTGTAGTAGCCAAACACGGGCACCCCCGTGGTGGTCGTCGTCCGAAACAACAGGTTGCGGGCCGCGCCCGTGCCCCCGCTCACTGTCACGTTCTGCGCGCCGTTGAAGCGGATGAGCCCGCCCGCGTTGGCCGTGGCCACGCCGGTGCCCACCACGGTACGCGCCGTGCCGTCCGATTGAATAGTGAGCGAGTACGTTCCTCCGTCAGTGGTCAGGGCATTCAGGGCGTTGGCCCCATCTTCTCCGGCCAAGTTAGCATTCACAACGGCCGTCACATTCTGCGTGACAAATCCCGCGTTGAGCGCCGCAAACAAGCCGCCGGCTTTCGTGAGGGACGGGTAGAACGTGGCCCCGCTGCCGGGGTCGGTGCCCACGTACACCGTGGCCGGAATGGTGGGCACGATGGTGTACTGGCTGGGCGTGGCGGTGAAGGTGGCCGCACTGGTGGTGCCGGGCGGGTTGGCGTTGGTGAGAATGGCTCCTACGTTGGGCACAAACGTGCCGCCGTTAGGCGTCGCCGCCGCGTCCTGCGCCGCGAGGTAGTACTGAATAACATCGCCGGCCACCACGCCCCCCACCAGTGCGTAGTCGAGCGTGAAACCAAAGGTGCGGGTGTTGCCCGTGCCACTCACGCTGGTGTAGGCGGCTTGCACATAGTTGCCCGCCGTGCCCTTGCGGTAGTACACGTAGGGGCCGGCCGTGGCCAGGCTGCTGTTGTCGAGGCCCACGCCGCTGGGGTCGGCAATGACGACGCTGCCCAGCGCCCGCGAAGCGGCCACCGGACCATTGCCCAGGGCGGTGAAGCGAATAGCCGGCTGGGTTTTGTCGCTGAGAAGAAAAGACCCTTCGTCGGCACCGATGTCAGGAAAGTCAGTAGCACGGGTTTGGGCGTCGTAATCGGTGGCGAGGCCTGCCACCGGCTGCCCGCCGCTTTCCACCTGCGTGGCCGTGCCGGCGGCAATGTGCAGGTAGCCCGCCAGCGAAGCCGCATCCGTAACGGCCGTGTACTGGAACGGTGGCAGTTCCGTCACCGTGTACAACTCGCGGCCCGCCAGTGTAGTGAGCAGGTTTTTATACGCCGTCAGCGTTTGTACGGCGGCGGTACCGTCCGAATACAGCAGCTTGTTGGCGGCCGCCGCTCCCCCGTAGAGCAGGTTGTTGTTCGAGGTTTCCAAGAAGTTCGTCGCAGTAGCCGCCGCACTGCGGCGCAGGGCCACCGTCAGGCCCGACGCGCTGCCGGGCGTTGAGGTGTTCACCAGAATGTTGTTGCGCAGGTCCAGGTTCACGGCCGTCGAGGCCGACAGGGCCGAGCTGCCGAAGGCGGTTCCGGTGCTGCTGGCGCTCAGGTTCACGGTATTGTAGTACACGTTGGCCACACTGGTGCTGCTCAGCGAGATGCCAATTACCGCGTTGGCGCTGCTGTTGGCGGCCGGGGCGCGCAAGTCGCCAATCAGGTTGTTAGTGATGGTGCTGACGACGCTGTTTCCCGGCTGCACGTCCAGGCCAAAGCAGGTGGCCGTTGAGTTGCTGACAACGGTCGACGCCAGATTGAAAATCCGGTTTCGGCTCAGCACAATCCCCGTTCCGCCCAGCACGTAAATACCTTTTACCGAGGCACCCACGCTCGCGGTTCCGCCCACCGCCGTGATGTTCTGAATCGTGTTTTGGGAAATATTGACGGCTCCCACCGAAGCGGAGCTGTTGACGCTGATGCCATTCAACACCCCGCCGTTATTGGTCACCTCGCTGCACGTAATAGGCAGCGCCAGCGTGCCGATGTTATTGCCCGTCACGGTGCCAATATTCACGCTGCCCGTGCCGATGTAAATACCCGAAAAAATACCTCCGGTTCCTGCTCCGGCGCTGGTAGTCAGCCACGTAATATTGGCGATGGTATTGCCTTGCAGGCTGTTGGCCGTTGTGGTAGAGCCCACCGAAATAATCCCGGCAAACTTGTAAGCCGCGGCCGTTCCGTTGATGGTGAGCGGCGCACCGGCCGTGCCGCAGGTGGGGGCCTGCCCGCCGATGTAGTTGCCCGAAACCAGGTGGCTGTTGCCTGTCGCCAGGTTGATGCCGTACATGTAGGCGTTGCCCGGCCCCACGCGGTTGGCCGTTTGATACAGGCTGTTGTCAGCAATGGTCCAGCCGTCGCCGGCGCTGCTCAGGTAAATGCCGTAGCAGTCGGAAGCACTGTTGCGGAAGAAATTGTAGATGTTGTTGCCCTGAATGGCGTTGGCCGCGTTTTTAGCACTGGTGCAGAGCACGCCCGCGGTGGGCGTGCCACCGGCCGACTCGCGCAGGTCGTTGTACTGCACGGTGTTGTTGCTGTTGCCGTTGGTGCCCGAGCCAAAGTACACCACGCCCCCGCCAAAAGCTGCCACCGTAGCCGCCCGCAGTTGGCAATGCTGCACGGTGTTAAAGGTCGCGTCGCTGGTAAAGGCAACGGCGCTGGTACCACCGCCGGTATTGCTGTTGGCGATGGTGAGGTCATTGGCCGTGATGGTGCCCGAAACCGGGCTCCCCGACCCGCCCGGCCGGCCGTCGAGTATCAGGTTGCGCCCGCCGCTGATGCTGAACATGGGACCAGTGTTGGTCGAGCTACTTATGCTGAGCCCGTTGGCACCAGCCGCGGGCCGCACGGTGATGGTGTTGGTGGCCGAGCCCCCGGTAAAGCTGTACACAATGCCGCCGGATATTTCGGCCGCGACGGGAACATACGCCGATTGCAGCTCCAACACCACCGGCCCGTTTACGCCCTTGGCGGTCAGGTCGGTAAAAGCGGCGGTCAGCGAAGCGTAATCCCCAGGAATGGCTTTGGTGCCGCTGATGGGCTGCGTCCATCCCGCCCTCGACCCCAGCATCAACAATAAAAAAAGGGCACCCGTCAGCGCCCCCCGCAACGAAAAAGAAAGTAATTTTTGCACCATAAAAAGTAGGTAAAAGCGTAAAATGAAACCGCAGAAACAGAAACCAGGAAAGCGGCCGATTACAATAATTTCGACAAAGCATTACACTTTCCCTGGTGCAAGATAAGCACTACAGTAGCATATCCATAATTTCATTTTTACCCATCCTGGCAGGCAGATTCCTTACCCAATAGCCCTAACGCTCAGCGGCCCGCCCGGCTTAGAGCCGGGCGGGCCGCTGCTGCCCTTTTATACACAACGCTCAGGAACGGGTTGACCGTAACCGCTAGCAATCAAACCGCCCTATTTGCTGAACCGCACCGTGCCGTAGCGCACCTTAATGTTCACGTTGCCGGCACCACGCGCCGGGGCGGCGGCCCCAAAGGTGCCCAGCACGTCACTGGTTTGCGGGCCGTTTTCCTGCGAGAGCACGCGCACCAGGTTTTTATCGACCAGCAGTTGGCCCTGCTCGGTGCTCACATCGAAGCGGAAAGCGGGCGTTTCGGCAAAGCCCAGCCGGATGGTGCTGAAACCGCCGTCAAGGTTTACCTGACGGAAATTGGCCCCCATGTCGCGCACCACAAAATCGGGGCAGTAGCGCAGGGCCATATCAAGGGCTTCGTCGAGTTTTTCGATGGTGAAGCGCGAGTAGCCCGACGAGCCACGCAGGTTGCGCACGGTGCCCAGGGCCACGTCGCCGTACTTGCTGTGCACGGTTAGGTCCTGCACCGTGCCGATGTCCACGTCAGAATAGTTGTTGCGCAGGTCCACCGTGGTGCCCGTGTCGAGGCGCAGCTGGGCGTAGCTGGCGTCGATGCTGGCGCGGCTGGCAAAGGGAATGCGGCAGTCGCCATTGCCGATGCGGATGAGGTTGCGGGGGCCTTCGAGGCGGGCGGTGCGCAGGGTGCCGTATTCCACGGCCAGCTCAGTAGAGCCGCTCACATCATTGGCCAGGGTCACCTCGCCAAAGTTGTTGTAGATTTTCAGGGCCGTGGTGCGGGGCAGCCACACGGTGTAGTTCACCTCGTAGCGGCAGCCGCCGGCCCGGCCGCGCAACGCGGGGCCAAACTGCGTACTCACGGCCACGCCGCCGGTTTTGGCGTCGTAATCAAGCCACTGCACGCCCAGCGCATCCAGAATCTGACGGGCGCCGGCGTTGCTCTCCGAGCGCGCCACCAGTTCGGCATCCACCTTTATTTCCTTCTTATTCCAGGTGTTGATTTGCACCCGGCCGTAGCGCGTATCGAGCGAAAACGGCCGGCCGGTTTTTGGCACCACGTAGCTGCGCACCAGGTGGCGGCGCTGCTCCACTTGCAGGCTGGCACTGCCCTGGCCGTCGGTCTGGTCCACCAGCGGGTTCTGCGGCGCCTGGGGTTGCAGCTGAGGCTGTTGCTCGGGTTCCGGCACCGAACCAAACAAGGCAGCTTCGGCGCGGCGCGCTTCGGGGGTGAGAATGTTGATGGCCACGCCGTGGCCAACCACCACCCAGCGGGTTTGGCGGTCCTGCGCCTGAATGCTGCGCGGGCTCAACAGGCCCAGCAGCCCGCCGCACAGCACCAACAGGCGGCCCATTCGGAAGCCTAGGTCATGGTTCATTCGGCCTGGCGCCGGCTATCGGCCAGCACGTAAGAGCTAGTGTTGGGCGCTGCCTGAGCATTGTTGCCCAGGTTCAGCTGCCGGTCCAGAATGTCGAGGCGGATTTGTAGGTTGCGGTTCATGGCCGTGAGCACGGCATCGGGCTGCGGGTGGTGCAGCAGCTGCTGCTTGAGCTCGCGGTAGCTGGAATCAAGCGACACCAACTCGTGCTGCCAGTCGGCATTCATGGCAGCCATGCCGGGGCCGCTTAGTTGGCTCAGCTCGGCCTGGCGGCGGGCCAGCTGGTTGGTGTAGTAGGCTTCCATGCCACGCACGGCGCGCACCAGTTGGCTGTCGGCGCCGGTGGTGTGCTCGGCGGCCGTGAGGGAGAGCGGGTTGCCGCCCTGGTACAGCGCCGCGTCGGGTTCAGTAGCAGTGGCACTGAGCGAGGCAGCAGGCGCGGCCGCTACGGCCGTTTCGGGCGCGGCACTGCGAGACTTCCAAGCCTCGCTGGCCCCGGCAGCGAACACGAGCAGGGCCAGCGCCGCCGCTACGCCGTAGCGCTGAAACCAGCGGAGGCGGGCTTCGGGCTGAACAACGGGAGCTGCCGCGGCCACGGGCGCCACAAAAGGCACCTCCACAGCCTCGGCCACGCGCATGGCCGGGATTTGGGGCGCGGGCGTGGCGGCATTGAGCTTTTCCTCCAGCGCGGCCCAGAGGTCAGGACGCGGCTCGTGGGTGTCGAAATCGGCACGGTGCCGCTCGACGAAGGTTTCAAGGGAATTATTTTTCTTGGTATCCATGAATGAGTAGCAGACGCACGGTTCGTCCAGGTTCAGGGCGGGCCACGGGGCTATACGAAAACCGCGGCCGGGCGAAAACGGATGAAGGGTAGTGAACGGTTAAACGACTAGTGATAACGGATAAAAACTTAGCTAAGGCCGCGTTGGGCGGCTAATTCGCGCAGCCGAACCCGCGCCCGGCTGTACTGCGATTTGGAAGTAGATTCGGAAATACCCAGGATGCCGGCGATTTCGAGGTGGTCGTAGCCCTCCAGCAGATACAGGCTGAGCACCACGCGGTAGCCGTCGGGCAGTTCCTGAATGCAGCGGCGCAGCACGTCGGCGCGGTAGTGCATATCGGCTTCGTCTTCGGGCGAGTGCGCGGCGGATTCGGCGGGCTCTTCGTGGTGCTGCTCGCCCAGCGGCACCAGCGCCAGCCGCCGCTGCCGCAGGCAGTTGATGCTTTTGTTCACCACAATGCGCTTCAGCCAGGCCCCGAACGACGAGTCGCCCTTGTAGCCGCTCAGCTCCCGAAAAGCACTCAGAAACGACTCCTGGAGCACATCTTCGGCCTCGGCATAGTCGCCGGTGATACGCAGGGCCGCGTTGAACATGGCCTTGGAGTAGCGCCGGTAAATTTCGGCCTGGGCCTGGCGGTCGTTGAGGCGGCAGCGCTCCACCAGCGGGGCGTTGATGTCGACGTAGGCGGAGTGGGCGAGGGCTTCCATGCAGAAAACGAGGTATTAGAAGTGCTTAAGCAACCCATAGACCACGCGGCAGGTTCAGGGGTTGCACGGCAAATTACGCGGCGAATGCACGGCCGCCAAACCTCTAGCGCCGCGGTCAGCTTCATCTCCGCGAAACAAAATTTTGGCATTTCGCATTTTCGTCCTTTACATTTGCCCCAGCAACCCCCGTTTGGGGCGCTAATCATTTTTATACAGAGGCGCGGAGAGACAGGCTCGACGAAACGCCGGCAACCCCCACCCGTTGGAACGGTGCCAAGTCCTGACATATAAAAACGCCGTGAGCACATCCACCAATCCTCGCCTGCACCCCACCACCCTCGCCGCGCCGCGCCGAATGTGCTGTTGCATGTGCTGTTCCCTGGCCGCTATGCCGGGGAAGATTGCTGGTTGTTGAGCCTGGGCTTTTCTTCCGGCGGCCGTTGCGACGGCCACCCCGCTTCCTTTCCGGTAATGATTGATTCATTGCGCGACGCGTAGCGGGTTTTTGCGGCCTTCACGGCCCATTTCGGTTTTTTCTGCGGAGAAAAACTCCCCTCCCATCATGGCATTACCCCTTGAAAGCCAGGTCGCTGACCTACGCCGCTACCTGCCCGATTGCTCGGTACCGGAAACCCTGACCCTGCTGGCCGACCACTTCCCCGGCCGCGTATCGTTTTCCACCTCCTTCGGGCTTGAGGACCAGATTATCACGCACTTCATCTTCGAAAACGACCTGCCCATCCGGGTTTTCACCCTCGACACGGGCCGCAATTTTCAGGAAACGTATTCGACCTGGAACAAGACCTTGCTGCGCTACAAAAAGCCCATCGAAGTCTTCGTGCCGCAAACCGCCGCACTCGAAGATCTGGTTGCCCAGAAAGGCCCCAACAGCTTCTACGAGAGCATCGAAAACCGCAACGAGTGCTGCACTATCCGCAAGGTGGAGCCGCTGAGCCGCGCCCTGGCCGGCCAGCAGGTCTGGGTGACGGGCATCCGCGCCGAGCAGTCGCAGAACCGCCAGACCATGCACCCGGCCGAATGGGATGCTGGCCACGCACTCATCAAAGTGCACCCGCTCTTCGACTGGACCTGGGCCGAGTGCGAAGCATTTGCTCAGGCCAATGGAATTCCAATTAACCCACTGCATCACAAGGGCTTTGTGAGCATCGGCTGCGCGCCCTGCACCCGCGCCATTGCGCCGGGCGAGGAATTCCGCGCCGGCCGCTGGTGGTGGGAAGACGCGGCTGCTAAGGAGTGCGGCCTGCACGCCACCGCCGTTCACCAAGGCCTCGACCCGGTGGTGGAGCGAATGCCGGGCTAGGCCTAAACCCATGCGCCGGCGGCCGGGCCGCTGGCGCTGCCTTCTTTCTTCCCCAAGGGCACCTTTCGCGGGCCCTATCCCACCCAACTTTTTCCGGCTTTCAATTTTGCCCGATTTTTTTCGGGCCATAACTTCCTGTGCCAATGCCAACCGCTGCTTATCTCGATTACCTCGACCGTTTGGAGGCTGAATCTATTCATATTCTACGTGAAGTAGCCGGCCAGTTCGAGCGGCCCGCGCTGCTGTTTTCGGGCGGCAAAGACTCGATTGCCCTCACTCGACTTGCCGAAAAAGCCTTTCGGCCGGGCCGGTTTCCCTTCCCGCTGGTACACATCGACACGGGCCACAACTTCGAGGAAATCATTGACTACCGGGATGAGCTGGCCGCGCATTTGGGCGAGAAGCTGATTGTGCGCCGGGTAGAAGACACCATCCGGGCGCGTGGCCTGCGCGAGCCGGGCGGCAAGTACCCCAGCCGCAACCCGTTGCAAACATATACCCTGCTCGATGTCATCGAAGAGTTCGAGTTTGACGCCTGCATCGGCGGCGCGCGGCGCGATGAGGAAAAGGCCCGCGCCAAGGAGCGGATTTTCTCGGTGCGCGACGACTTTGGCCAATGGGACCCCAAGCGCCAACGGCCGGAGCTGTGGAACATCTATAACGGCCGCATTCAGAAGGGCGAAAACGTGCGCGTGTTCCCCATCTCGAACTGGACCGAGCTGGACGTGTGGAACTACATCCAGCGCGAAAACATCAAGCTGCCAGACATTTATTTCTCGCACGAACGCCAGTGCGTGGTAATGCCCACAGGCCAGCTCCTCGGTTTCAGCGAGCACCTGAACCTGGACGAGAGCGACGAAATAGTGCAACGCCGCGTGCGCTTCCGCACCGTGGGCGACTCCACCTGCACCGCCGCCGTGGAAAGCGACGCCTCCTCCGTCGACGACATCATCCAGGACCTGCTGCTGGCGAAAGTGAGCGAGCGCGGGGCCACGCGGCTCGATGACCAACTCTCCGAAACGGGCATGGAAGACCGGAAGCGAAACGGGTATTTCTAACGGCCCCAGGCGTGGGGCCTCACCCCCGGCCCCTCTCCGCTGGAGAGGGATGCCTGACGTCAACTAATGAATCAATCAAATAAATAATCGACCGCCCCCCTCTCCAGCGGAGAGGGGCCAGGGGGGAGGCCCCACGCCTGGGGCCGTCTGCCCGCCAGCGCAATACAGAACGCACCATGGACCTTCTCCGATTTATCACCTGCGGCAGCGTCGACGACGGCAAGAGTACGCTCATTGGCCGGCTGCTGTACGACAGCGACTCCGTTTCCCTCGACGTGCTGGCGACGCTGGAAAAGCGCCGCGCTACTGCGGGCGGCACCGTGGATTTGGCCTTGCTCACCGATGGCCTGAAGGCGGAGCGCGAGCAGGGCATCACCATTGATGTGGCGCATAAATACTTTACCACGCCGCGGCGCAAGTTTATCATTACCGATGCACCGGGGCACGTGCAATACACCCGCAACATGGTGACCGGTGCCAGCAACGCCGACCTCGCTATTGTGCTCGTGGACGCCCGCCAGGGGGTGATTGAGCAGACCCGGCGGCACACGCTGCTGGCTTCGCTACTGGGTATTCAACATTTTGTGCTGGCCGTGAACAAGATGGATTTGGTGGGGCACGAGGAAGTTATTTTCCGCAACATCGTGGCCGATTATCAGGCTATTGCCGGGCAGCTGCGGCTGCCGAACGTAGTGGCTATCCCGCTCAGCGCCCTCAACGGCGACAACGTGGTGCGCCGCTCCGATTTCCTGCCCTGGTACCAGGGGCCCGGCCTGCTGGAGCACCTCGAAAGCGTGCCCGCCGCCACCGACGCCAACCCCAACGAGCCGCGCTTTCAGGTGCAATATGTGATTCGGCCGCAGACCGAAGAATTGCCCGACTACCGGGGCTACGCCGGCCGCATCCAGAGCGGTACTTACCAGGCCGGCGACCGGGTGCGCATCTGGCCTTCGGGGCTGGAAACGGTGATTGAGGCCATTGAAGTGAACCAGCAGGAAGTGGCGGCTGCCAGCGCCCCACAGGGCGTGGTGCTGCGCCTGCGCGAAGACGTGGACGTGAGCCGGGGCGATACCATTGTGCCCACCGCTGCCCACCCGGCCGTGGTGCGCGAGCTGGAAGCCACCCTTTGCTGGATGGACGAGCGGCCCCTGCGCGCCGGCCGCAAGCTGCTGGTGCAGCACCACGCCGCCACCGTGAAAGCCGCCGTGACCACCATCCTGCAGAAAACCAACATCGAAACCTTTGAAAGCCAGGGCACCGACGAGGCTAAGCTCAACGACATCGTGCGAGTGCGCCTCAAAACGGCCCTTCCGCTGGTAGTGGACGAGTACCACCAAAACCGTGTGACGGGGGCCTTCATCTTGGTCGATGAGCAGACCGGGGCCACACTTGCCGCTGGCCTCGTCGCGGCTACCGACCCGGAGTATTTCACGGATGAGGTACCAGCAGAAGCGGCTTTTTCCATCTAGCATTTGATATCATCATGGCTGATTTCCCCTTTTTCCTGCCTCGTCTGACCGTGGTAGGGGCCGGCCCCGGCGACCCGGACCTCCTGACCCTACGCGGCGCCAAAGCCCTAGCCACGGCCGATGTGGTGCTGTATGACGCGCTGGCGAATGATGCGCTGCTGGCCCACGTCCGGCACGGCGTGCCGCTGATTTTTGTGGGCAAGCGTAGCGGTTTCAAAGCTTATACCCAGGAAGGCATCAACGACCTGATTGTGCAACAGGCCTACCGCCACGGCCACGTGGTGCGGCTAAAGGGCGGCGACCCTTTCGTGTTTGGCCGGGGCCGCGAGGAAATGCTGTATGCCGAGGCGCACGGGCTGGCGACGGCCTACGTGCCGGGCATTAGCAGCGCGGTGGCGGCGGCGGGCAGCCTGGGCATTCCGGCCACGCACCGGGGGCTGAGCGAAGGCTTTCGGGTGCTGACGGGCACCACGGCCGACGACCAGCTGTCGGCCGCCCTGCTGGAAGCCGCCCAGTCGCCCCGCACCACCACGGTTATCCTGATGGGCATGAGCCGACTGGCCGAAATCGCAAAGGTATTTGCCCGCTACGGCGGGGCCGGGCTACCGGCGGCCGTCATCCAGAACGGCACTTTGCCCACTGCCCGCGCCGTGGCCGGCACCGTGGCCGACATTGCCGGGCGCGCCAGCGCAGCCGGCCTGAGCGCCCCGGCGGTGATTGTGCTGGGCGAAGTAGTGCGGCTAATGAAGCCGTCGGCAGCCGCAGCGGCCGAAGTCCCAGCGGAGCTGCTGACATACGCGCAAGTGGCGTAACCTCACGCCCCCTCCGGGCCGGCCCCGGTTCGCTTAAGCCGCGAAAGCTTGGGCATAAGGAGAGCCCAACGACCTACAGCACAGGCTTCCGCCTGTGCACTACCAGAACAAACACCAACCACGCACTAGCGGAAGCCTGTGCTACATCGCCCCCGCCTCCGTGGCTCCATTCTCCCTCGTCGGAGAGGGGCCGGGGTGAGGCCCATGTTAGAACGAACTATGTCAGCTTTCCCAACCCTTCCTCCTCACCTCGACGAGGCGCACCTTCGGCAGCTTGCCACCGGCTTATCGGCGCAGCAGCTGGTGTGGCTGAGTGGCTATTTCTACGGTCAGGCCACCAGCGGCGGCGCGGCAGTTGCAGCTGTCGCGGCTGCCCCCGCCGTGGCGACTCCGGCCGAGAAGCTGACCATTATCTATGGCTCGCACACTGGCAACGGCAAAAAAGTGGCTCAACAAGCCTTTGAGGCTGCCAAGCAGCGCGGCCTCACGGCTGAGGTGCGCGACATGAACGACTACCCGGCCCGGCAGCTGGCGCAAGAGCAGAACTTGCTTGTGGTGGTGAGCACGCACGGCGAAGGCGAGCCACCCATCGCGGCCGAGGAGCTGCACCAATTCCTCCACGGCCCCCGCGCACCAAAACTGCCCAAGCTGCGCTTCGCCGTGCTGGCCTTGGGCGATAGCAGCTACCTGCACTTCTGCCAAACGGGCAAGGAGTTCGACCAACGTCTGGCCGAGTTGGGCGGCACCCGCCTGCTCGACCGCGTGGATGCGGACGTGGATTACCAGGCCGCCGCCACCCAGTGGATTGAGGCCGCGCTGAACCAACTAGCTGGGACAGCCGAAACGGCCGCGACAGCCACCGCTGCGGCCGCTGCGGTCACGGTCGGCGCTACTCATTCGGCCATTCACACATCCACTCATTCACCCATCACCGAGTACACCCGCGAAAACCTCTGGCCGGCACGGGTGCTCGAAAGCATCCAGCTGAATGGGCGCGGTTCGGACAAGGAGACGTACCACATCGAGCTGGATTTGGCTGGTTCGGGCTTGCAATACGCACCCGGCGATGCGCTGGCGGTGCGTTCCGTAAACCACGACCCGTTGGTGGAGGAAGTGCTGCGCGCCGCCCGCCTCTCCGACTCGGCACTGGTGCAGCTGGGGGCGGAAAGCCTACCGCTCGCCGCCGCCCTGGCCAGCCGCCGCGAGCTCACGGTGCTCACCCGCGACGTGCTGGAACGATACGCCGCCCTGGCCCCCCACGCCGAGCTGCGCGGCCTGCTGGCCGACACCACGCGCCTGCAGCCCTACCTCTACGGCCGCGACGTGGCCGACCTGCTCACCGACTTCCCCACCGACCAGCTCACCGCCCAAACTCTGGCCGACACACTGCGCCCGCTGCCGACCCGCGCCTACTCCATCGCCAGCAGCCTGCTCACGCATCCCGACGAAGTGCACCTCACCGTAGGAGCCGTGCGCTACGAGGCCCACGGCCGCCGCAAGCAGGGCGTGTGCTCGTCGTTTCTGGCCGACCGCGTGGCAGTGGGCGACGAGGTGCGCGTGTTTGTGGAGCACAACGAGTACTTCAAGCTGCCGGCCAACCCGGCTACCGACATCATCATGATTGGGGCGGGCACCGGCATTGCGCCCTTCCGCGCTTTCGTGGAGGAACGGGTGGAGCTTGGCGCCGCCGGCCGCAACTGGCTGCTGTTTGGCAACCCGCACTTCACCACAGATTTTCTGTACCAGGCCGAGTGGCAGCAACACCTGAAAAAAGGGGGCTTGACGAAGCTTGATGTGGCTTTTTCCCGCGACCAAGCCGAGAAAATCTACGTGCAGGACCGCCTCCTCGAAAACAGCCGCGAGGTATTTGGCTGGCTCGAAAACGGTGCGCAGCTCTACGTCTGCGGCGATAAAAACCGTTTGGGCGGGGCCGTGCAAACGGCATTGGCGCAAGTGGTGCAACGAGAAGCCGGCCTTTCGGCTGAAGACGCGGCGGCCTACGTGAAGAACCTGCGCAAACAGCGCCGCTATCTGGAGGACGTGTATTAAAAAGCCTCACCCCCGGCCCCTCTCCGGGGAGAGGGGTGCCAGCCAATTCCTTATTTCTCACTTCTGACCAACCTGCGCCTACACCGCCGTGGCTCCCCCTTTCCACCCGGAGAGGGGGCCGGGGTGAGGCCCCACCACCAAACCCTATGAAAACTCCCCCAATGCCCTGTTGCTGTCGAATGCGTTCGCTTTCCAGCCCCTCTTCTTCAACAGCAACTCTTCCAATTCATGAAATCCTATTACCCCTCCTTTCTCCTTTTTCTGCTCCTGTTTCTGGCTAGCCTCAGCGCGGCCTTTGCCCAAACGCAGCTCATTGCCATCAGCGGCGTGGTGCACGAGAAGGGCACCAACGAAGCCCTGCCCGGCGTGAGCATCAGCGTAAAAGGGGCCAGCACCGGCACCCAGAGCGACGGCGAGGGCAAATTCGCCCTCAAAGCCAAGCTGACGTATCCGTTTACGCTCGTCTTCAATGCCCTGGGGCACGAGGCCGTGGAGCTGGAAATCGTGAGCAGCAGCCAGCCGCTGAACGTGACGCTCGAAGCCAAGGGCGTGCTCACTAATGAAGTCGTGGTATCAGCCTCGCGGGTGGAGGAAAGCCGGCTGAAATCGCCGGTGGCCATTGAGAAGCTCGATATCCGCGCTATTAAGGAAACGCCCGCGCCCAGCTTCTACGACGCGCTGGAGAACGTGAAGGGCGTGCAGATGCTTACCAGCAGCCTCACCTTCAAAGTACCGAATACCCGGGGCTTCAACATCCCCAATAACTTCCGCTTCATGCAGCTGGTGGATGGCGTCGATATGCAGGCCGCCACGCTGGGCGTGCCGCTGGGTAACGCCATCGGCCCCACGGAGCTCGATATTGCCAGCGTGGAGGTGACGCCCGGCGCGGCCTCCGCCCTCTACGGCATGAATGCCATCAACGGCATGGCTAACCTCACCACCAAAAGCCCTTTCACTTACCAGGGCCTGAGCGTGTACCAGAAAGTGGGCGTGAACCACGTAGGCAGCGCTGCAGACCGCAGCACCAGCGCCCTCACCGAAACGGCCATCCGCTACGCTCAGGCACTGGGCAGCCGCTGGGCCTACAAGGTGAACCTCGACTACCTGCGCGGTACTGACTGGCTAGCCAACACCCAAACCGACCAGAACCCGCAGGGCCTGAGCACCTCCAACCCCGCCTTCCCGGAACTGGCCGGCGCGGCCAACCCGGCGGCCGACCTCTGGAACCGCTACGGCGACGACACCAACTCCTCGCTCACCATCACCATCCCCTACCAGGGCAAAAACCAGGCGTTTACCGTGACGCGCACCGGCTATTACGAGAAGGATTTGACCAATCCCATCGTGCGCAACATCAAGGCCGACGCCAGCCTGCACTACAAGCTGACCGACAAGCTGGAGCTGAGCTACGGCTACCGCTTCGGGCTGATGGATGGCGTGTTTCAGCGCGGCAACAAGATTCAGCTTGACGGCGTGACTGTGCAGAACCACAAGCTGGAGCTGAAGGGCAGCGACTTCGTGGTGCGCGCCTACACCCTGCTCGAAAACACCGGCAACTCCTATAACCTCAACCCCCTGGCCCTGAACCTCGACCTGCAAAACGGCTCGAACGCCGTGTGGGGCAACAAGTTCAAGGCCACGCTGCAAAGCCAGCTGGCAGCCGGCACCGCCCTCGCGCCCGCCATGACGGCCGCCCGCGCCGCCGCCGACGCCGGCCGCGCCGAGCCCGGCACGCCCGCCTTCGACGCCCTGAAAGCCCAAATCGTGAGCACCAACAACTGGGATAGCGGCGTGAACGTGCCCGGCGCGCCCATTCCCGGCGGCGCGGCCCTCACCCAGCGCAGCCGCACCTACCACACCGAGGGCATCTGGAACCTGGGGCCGCGCGTGAAATTCGTGGATTTGCTGGTGGGCGCCGATGCCCGCGTGTATCAGATTATTCCCGACGGCAACAACTTCGTCGATTTCAGCCTGCCCTTGGCCGAACGGAATCAGGCCGGCGGCAGCTACGTGTACTACAAGAAGTACGGCGCCTTCGGCCAGGCCACCAAGCTGCTGCTCGGCGATAAGCTGAAGCTGACCGGCTCGCTGCACGTCGACTACAACCCCGAGTTCACCGCCAAGGTGAACCCGCGCCTCGCCGCCGTGTACACGCTGGCCGAGAAGCACAACTTCCGCGCTTCTTACCAGAATGGCTGGCGCTTTCCGTCGCTGTTCGAGGCGCTGTCCTTCGTGAACAACGGCAACGTGCGCCGCGTGGGCGGCCTGGCCCGCGTGAACGAGGGCCTGAACTACCTGCAAAATTCCTATACCCGCACCAGCATCGACCAGTTCAACGCAGCCGTGAATGCTTACGTGGCGGCCAACGCCGGCAGCACCGCCGCCCAAGCCGCCCTGCTGCCCCAGAACCGCAACCTGCTGCAAGTGGCCAACCTGCCCACCGAGCAGCCCGAGCAAATCAACGCCTACGAAGTGGGCTACCGCAGCGTGCTCCTCGACAACCGCCTGGCCATCGATGCCGACGCCTACTACAACATCTACTCCGGCTTTCTGGGCCAGGTGGAGGTGAGCGTGCCCAAAGACGCCAACGGCCAGCAAGTGCCCGTGGGCTCCGATGCCGCCGCCCTGGCCGCCCTGCGTGCCAACCGCGACGCCCGCCAGGACCGCTACCGCGTGTACACCAACTCGCGCCAGAACTACCACAGCTACGGTTCCACGCTGGGCCTCACCTACAACTTCTATCAGAAGTTCACCGTGGCTGGCAATGTGAACTACAACGCGCTGTCGAAAAACGACCAGCCTGATGTGTTTGTGACCGGTTTCAACACCCCGAAATGGGCCACCAACGTGTCGGTCGGCAACCGCGAAATCGTGAAAAACTTCGGTTTCAACGTGAACTGGCGCTGGCAGGACGCCTTCCTGTGGGAAAGCCCGCTGGCCACCGGCCAAGTGCCCGCCTACGCCGCACTCGACGCGCAGGTGAACCTGCGCGTGCCCACCCTGAAATCCACCGTGAAGCTCGGCGGCACCGACATCCTCAACAAGCGCTATTTCCAGTACGCCGCCGGCCCCACCATCGGGGCGCTGTACTACGTGAGCGTGGTTTTCGACGCCACGGTACTGCACTAACGAAAGCCTCACCCCCGGCCCCTCTCCGGTGGAGAGGGGTGCTAGCCGACTCTGTAACGTCACCCTGATATAAACAAAATCTGCGTTCGCGCCGCCGTGGCTCCCCTCTCCACCGGAGAGGGGCCGGGGGTGAGGCCAACCACCACAACCATGTCTCAAACCCCGCAGCTCTCCGAAGTCGAGCACGTCAAAACCGCCAGCCGCTACCTGCGCGGCACCATCGTCGAGAGCCTGAGCAACCGCCTCACCGGCGCGCTGAACCACGACGACACCCACCTCATCAAGTTTCACGGCTCGTACCAGCAGACCGACCGCGACCTCGACTCCGAGCGCAAGCGACAGAAGCTGGAGCCGCTGTTTTCCTTCATGATTCGGGTGCGGGTGCCGGGCGGCGTGGCCGCCGCCGCCCAGTGGCAGCGCCTGGATGCCCTGGCCGACGCCTACGGCAACGGCACCCTCAAGCTCACCACCCGCCAAACCTTCCAATTGCACGGCGTGCTGAAGCGCGACCTAAGGCCTACCATCCAGGGCTTCAATGATGCGCTGCTGGACAGCATTGCCGGCTGCGGCGACGTGAACCGCAACGTAATGTGCAACGTGAACCCGCACGAGTCGGCGGTGCACGGCGAGGTGCAGGCCGTAGCCGCCGAAATCAGCGCCCACCTCACGCCGCGCACCACCGCCTACCACGAAATCTGGCTCGACGGCGAGCTGCAGAACACCACCGAAGCCACCGACGACGCCGAGCCTATCTACGGCCGAACCTACCTGCCGCGCAAGTTCAAAATCGCCCTGGCGCTGCCGCCCTACAACGACTCGGATATCTTCTCAAACGATATCGGCCTCATCGCCATCGAGGAAAACGGCCGGCTGCTGGGTTTCAACGTGGCCGTGGGCGGCGGCCTGGGCATGACCTTCGGCCTGCCCGAAACCTACCCGCGTTTGGCCGACCTCATTGGCTTCGTGCCCGCCGAAAAGGTGGTGGACGTGTGTGAGAAAATAGTGACCATTCAGCGCGACTGGGGCAACCGCGAAAACCGCAAGCTCTCGCGCCTCAAGTACACCGTCGACCACGCCGGCCTGCCCGCCTTCGTGGCCGAGCTGCACCAGCGCCTGGGCTACGCGCTGGCCGAGCCCCGCCCCTACCAGTTCCACAGCTCCAGCGATGCCTTCGGCTGGACCGGCTCTGCTGATGGCCCTTCGCATCTCGTCCTATTCGTGGAAGGCGGCCGCGTGCTCGACCGCCCCGGCTACCGCCTCAAGTCGGCCCTGCGCGAAATCAGCGCCTTCCACACCGGCGAGTTCCGCCTCACCGGCAACCAGAACCTGATGCTGGTCAACATCGAGCCCGCCCACCGCACCCGCGTGCAGGCCATTCTCGAAGCCCACGGTGCAGCCCCCAAAGCCGAGCAGCTCACCGCCCTGCGCCGCAACGCCCTGGCCTGCGTGGCCCTGCCCACCTGCTCGCAGGCTTTTGCCGAAGCCGAGCGGTATTTGCCCCAGCTGCTCGATAAGCTCGACGCCGTTATCCGCGCCCACAGGCTGGCCGATGCCGGTATTCTAATTCGGATGACGGGCTGCCCCAACGGCTGCGCCCGGCCCTATCTGGGCGAAATCGGGCTGGTGGGCAAAGCCCCCGGCCGCTACAACCTCTACCTCGGGGCCAACCACGCCGGCGAGCGCCTCAACAAGCTCTACCGCGAGATGCTGGACGAAGACGGCATCCTGCGCGAACTCGCGCCCCTGCTGGCCGCCTACGCTACCAAACGCCAAACCAACGAGGGCTTCGGCGACTTTGTGGTGCGGACCGATGTTGTGAAAGCTACCCGGCACGGGCTGGATTTTCACGCTTAATTCTCTATCTTTCTGAGCTATGGATTCCAATTTCCCGAACCAAACCGGCCCGGCGGTGGCAACGCCGCCGGATACTGCCCCACCGGCCAACAACCTGTTTCCCATCTTCCTGAAGCTGGAAAACCTGCGCGTGCTGCTGGTGGGCGGCGGCAACGTGGGACTGGAAAAACTGGGGGCCATTCTGCGCAATAGCCCCGCCACGGCCGTGACCGTAGTTGCGCCACACATCCTGCCCGAGTTGCGTGAGCTGGCCGCCCGCCACCCCAAAGTGCAGTTGCACCAGCGCCCCTACCAAGACCGCGACCTCGACGACAAAGACCTCTTGTTCCTGGCCACCGACGATGTGGCGCTGCACCGCTACATCGGCGCGGCGGCCGCGGCCCGCCAGCTCCTCACCAACGTGGCCGACACACCGGAGCTCTGCGATTTTTACCTCTCCTCGGTGCTGCAAAAGGGCGATTTGAAAATTGCCATTTCCACCAACGGCAAGTCGCCCACCGTGGGCAAGCGCCTGCGCGAAGTGCTGGCCGAAGTGCTGCCCGCCGAGCTGGCCTCGGTGCTGGGCCAGATGACCATCATCCGCAGCCGGCTAAAGGGGGACTTCGCCGAAAAAGTGAAGTCGCTGAACGCCGTGACC
Organism: Hymenobacter negativus; assembly: GCF_016056375.1. Classification (GTDB taxonomy): domain Bacteria; phylum Bacteroidota; class Bacteroidia; order Cytophagales; family Hymenobacteraceae; genus Hymenobacter; species Hymenobacter negativus_A. Next base: position 248,480 of record NZ_JAEDAE010000007.1, on the reverse strand, counting down.
GCCGAGCTGGCCCACGGCCCCGCCTACGAAACGCCCGCCACCGCCTACTGGCGGCGCGTGGCCACGGGCGCGCTTATCACCTTCGCGGTGTTCATTTTCATCAACATCCTCTCCTACTACTTCACCCCGGCGCAGGCGTGGCAGCTGGTGCGCTCGTCGGGCACGTTCTACACGTTTGTGGCCGTGGGTTTCCTGGCCCAGATGGTAGACGGCATGCTGGGCATGGGCTACGGCGTGGTGTCGGCCATCAGCCTGATGTCGTTGGGGCTGAGCCCGGTGTCGGTGAGTGCCAGCATCCACACGGCCGAGGTGTTTGCCAGCGGTGCGTCGGGTTACAATCACTACCGCTTCGGCAACGTGAACAAGCGCCTGTTCCGCGTGCTACTGCTGCCGGGCATTGCCGGGTCCGTCAGCGGCGCGCTGCTGCTGTCGCACTTCGGCGAAACCTACGCTGGCTACGTCAAGCCCATTCTGGCCGTGTACCTGCTGTTTTTGGGCCTGCGCATCATCACCAAAGCCTTCCAGAAAGCGGCGAAGAAGCGCAAGAAGGTGAAGAATGCCGGCTGGCTGGCCGGGGCGGGCGGCTTCCTCGATTCCTTCGGCGGCGGCGGCTGGGGCCCGCTGGTGACCAGCACGCTGATTACGAACGGCCGCACGCCGCGCTACGTCATCGGCACGGTGAGTCTGGTGGAATTCTTCGTGACTTTTGCCAGCGCCTTCACGTTTTTCACCATCTTGGGCATCTCGCACTGGCAGATTGTGCTGGGCCTCATCGTGGGCGGGGTGGCCGCCGCACCCATTGCCGCCCGGCTGGCCGGCCGCCTGCCCACCCGCTGGATGTTTGTGGGCGTGGGCCTGATGGTCATCGTCTGGAGCCTGTGGGCGCTGCGTAAGCTGCTGTAGAATCGGGTTTCGTTTCCATTTTTACCTTTGACGCTTTCGCATCACCAATCCCTTTCCATGCGTCAGCGTTTCTTACCCATTTTATTGCTCGCCACCCTCATGGGCTGCAGCAAGTCCGACTCCAATCCTATTGTTGATTTCGGAGAGGGTGAAGGCATCACCTACCGCACCGGCCAGAACTTGCCGGCCGGCCCCAACGACCCCACCGACTGGACTTCGGACGGCGAGTGGAACAAGCAGGAACGCGGCCTCTTTCCGGATTTGAGTTTTGACTTCAACGGTACGCAACAGCCTGGCATCATCTCCTACACCACTGCCTATCCTAACCCCTCGGTGGAAGGCCAGGCTGTTTGGGAATTGCAAACTCAACGTGGGACCAATGGCACAGTGCCCAAGCTCTATAATATACAGGCAGTTCTTGTCAACCGTAAATATCAGGTGATAGAACGGTTAGGCCCATTTACTACCTATGCTATTTACCACCGCTTTGATTACCCATCATTAGGCTTGAGCCCGAACGAGCTGTACCGCATCTACTATGTCGTCTACGATGCCAATGGCCTCGTTTACAAAGGCCACGGCGACGTGCGCTATACCCCGCAATAACCAGCTACGCCCAGACGCAAAAAGGCCCCGCCGAATCCATCAGCGGGGCCTTTTTGCTTTTGCGGCGCAAGCCAAAGCGTGTGCTACACGTCGAACTTAATGCCCTGCGCCAACGGCAATTCCGTCGAGTAGTTGATGGTATTCGTCTGGCGGCGCATGTACACCTTCCAGGCGTCGGAGCCGGATTCGCGGCCGCCGCCGGTTTCCTTCTCGCCACCAAACGCGCCGCCGATTTCGGCCCCGCTCGTGCCGATGTTCACGTTGGCGATGCCGCAGTCTGAGCCGCTGGCGGCCAGGAAAGCCTCCGCCTCGCGCATGTTCAGCGTGAAGATGGACGACGACAAGCCCTGGCGCACGTCGTTTTGCAGCTCGATAGCCGTTTCCACGTCGCCGCTGTACTTGATGAGGTAGAGGATGGGTGCGAAGGTTTCTTCCTGCACCGTGTGGTAGTGGTTTTCCACTTCCACCAGGGCCGGGGTCACGTAGTGGCCGCCGTTCAGCTCGGGGCGGGCTAGCACCTCGCCGCCGGTCAGCAGCTTGCCGCCTTCGGCCTGCACGGCCACCAATGCTTGCTCGAACATCTTCACCGCGTCGGCGTCAATCAACGGGCCGACCAGCGTGCCCGTTTGCAGCGGGTGGCCGATGGGCAGGTTGGGATAGATGGCCAGCAGGCGGTTTTTCACCTCTTCAAATACGCTGTCCTCAATAATCACGCGGCGCGTGCTGGTGCAGCGCTGTCCGGCCGTGCCCACTGCCCCAAACACAATGGCCGGGATGGCAATTTTAAGGTCGGCGTTTTTGGTCACGATAATGGCGTTGTTGCCGCCCAGTTCCAGCAGGGCGCGGCCCAGGCGGGCGCCTACTACCTCGCCCACCTTGCGGCCCATACGGGTGCTACCCGTGGCCGACACCAACGGAATACGCTTATCGGCCGCCATTGCCGCACCAATGCTGGCATCGCCGATAATCACGCTGAACACGCCTTCGGCAATGTCATTTTCAGCCAGCACGTCTTTGATGATATGCTGCACGGCCACGGCCGTGAGGGGCGTTTTCTCCGAAGGTTTCCAGATGCTCACGTCGCCGCACACGGCGGCCAGCATGGCGTTCCAGCTCCACACGGCCACCGGGAAGTTGAAGGCCGAAATGATGCCCACGATGCCGAGCGGCTGGTACTGGTCGTACATGCGGTGCGCGGGGCGCTCCGAGTGCATGGTGAAACCGTGCAGCTGCCGGCTCAAGCCCACCGCAAAGTCGCAGATATCAATCATTTCCTGCACTTCGCCCAGGCCCTCCTGGAGAATTTTGCCCATTTCGGCGCTCACCAGCTTGCCCAGTGGCTCCTTGAACTCACGCAGCTTGTTGCCAATCTGACGCACAATTTCGCCGCGCTTGGGAGCCGGCACCAAGCGCCAGGACTTGAAGGCTTCCTGTGCGGCCTTTACTACGGTTTCGTAGTCATCGGCGGTGGCAAAGGCCACGCTGGCAATGCGGCGGCCATCGGCGGGCGCGTTGATGACGCGGCGGTCGGCATTCTGGGCACCGCCCCAGGTGCGGCCGGTGCTATAGGCGGCGTTATCGGCCTGCACGCCCAGCTGGCGCAGCACGTCCTGAATGCCGTGAGGGTCGTGGTGGGGGTGCTCAACAGTAACGTCGGCAGCGGTCGCTTCTTCGAGGGCCTGCTTCATGGGGTGGTTGGGGGTGGGATGTTGCGGCGGCAAAGCTACGGTTTGCCGGGGAGTTGGCCGAGAGCTGCCCCGAGCTGCCTTGGCCAACTCCTCATAAACTGTCATTCCGACGCAGGAGGAATCTGAGAAAAGCCGTTCCAATGGATTCAATCGGATTCCTCCTGCGTCGGAAGGACAACCCTCCCCCGCCTCAACGGTTTTTCTACACCTTGCGCGGCGCCTGCGCCAGCAGGTGCAGGTTATTGAACACGTCGAGGCTGTTGCGGCGCATGCCTCGTATTTCCTCGTCCGACAGCTGTCGGATTTTGGTATGGAAGTCCTTGTAATGCACCACAAACACGGCCAGCTCCGTTACCCGATTCTCGTAGGGCACCATGTTTTCCAGCACTGCATCAAAGAAAACCGGACTGTGCGTGGTCACGAAATACTGATTAGTTTGCTGGGTGGCGATGCGTTCGGCCAGCTGCGTCACGTACAGCGGATAGGAATGGGCTTCGGGCTCTTCTAATAAAATCACGGTGTTTCGGTTCGATTCCATGGCCGCCAGGTGGAAGCCGTAACGCTGCAACGTATCGCCGCTGCTCGAGTAAGGGTAGGCAAAGCTCAGGCCGTCCAACTCTTTCATCACCTCGAAGCGGTTGGCGTCGGGGCGCACGCGCAGGCGCAGGTTATGGTCGGCAAAGAGGGCGGCAAATTCGTGGCGCAGGTCGGCGCTGGCTTCCAGCACCTGCACCAGGTTGTTGCCGTGGGGTGGGCGCAGGCTGGTATCAGCATAGCGGCGGTCGAGGTGGGTGTTACGCTTGAAACGGTAGGATTTCACGGCCCGGGGCTGCCAGGCCGGCCGCGACGCCAGGTAGTGCCCGCCCGCGCCCGGCCGGTCGGGCACCCCGTCGCGGTCAAACTCGGTGTAGATAAAGCCGGGCTCGGGCAGCGTGGCGGCATTGGCCAGGTGGCTGTGCAGGCGCGATAATAACAGCGCATCGTCGTTGCTTCGGGTGCGGCTCCGGCCTTCCAGCAGCGGCAGGCCCAGTTGGGCCCGCAGCAGCAGGTAAGCCGTTTGGCTGAACGCTCCGTACTGAAAACGCTTGGCGTCGCCTTCGCCCACGCGGCCCAGCAGGCACACGTCGCGGTCCGTTTCCACCCGGATAGGCGCGGTCATTAGGCTGTCGTGAAACAGCTGCGCCGGCTTCTCATATCGGATAAAGCTGCGCATAAAACGCTTCTTCTGTTCAAATGGAAAGCTCCCCAGCAGGCTCATGGCCTCGAGCACCGTCGACTTACCCACATTGGGCTGCCCGATGATGAGATTGACCCGCCGCGGGTGCAGCACAGCACTCCGAATCGACTTAAAGTTCTGAATATAGAGGGTGTTGATTACGTTTTCCATTGGGCAAGGGAAAGCTGGGCATGCTGTATATATAAGTGGAAACACTAAGCCATTCATTTCCCGACTTGGGATAATAACTACGTTAGAACCTACTAATAGGGGCTAACTAAAAGCACTTAAACAGACGCATTTTTTATATTTTTTCCTGATGTTCAATGGTATATCCGCTTTATGGTGAGCACAGGATGAATACTTCCGGCTTACGGGGTTGTCAACTCAAACTTGTCCCAAAATGAGACTCCAGCATTGTAAGCGGACTATAAACAAAAAAAGCCCCTGCCGATGCGGCAGGGGCTTTTCCATTACTCAACTACAGTGGGCTATTCCTGCCCGATGGGATAGTAGGCCTTACGGCCATCAGGGTACACACCTTCCACCAGCGCGCCCGAGTTTTCGCGGGCCTGGTCGAGGTAGCTCTTCACATCGGCCGGCTTGGTCACTTGGTTCTTATCGATGCGGGTGATGATGAAGCCATCAGCCATGCCCGTCTCGCGGAAGTTGCTGCCCTTGATACCACTGATTTTGGCACCGCCTTCCAAGCCCAGCTTGGCCAGGTCGCGGGCCGGCACGGCGGCAATGGTCGCGCCTTCGTACTTGATGGCGGCTGCCATCGCATCCTCGCGCACGATGCCAGTGGTGCCAGTAGCGTTGCGCAACACAGCTTCGGCCGTGTTAGCTGTGCCACCGCGCAGGTAGCTCACCTTAATCTTATCGCCAGGCCGGAAACGGGCCACCTGCTCCTGGAGCTGCGACGACGTATTCACGGCCACGCCGTTGATTTGGGTGATGATGTCGTCCTTTTTCAGACCGGCCTGGGCGGCGGCGCTACCAGCCGTCAGGCCCTGCACGTACACGCCGTTCAGCGTGTTGAGCTTTTTCTCCGAAGCCAGCTTGGCGTCCACTTCCTGGATTTGCACGCCGAGCAGGGCGCGCTGCACTACTTTGTATTTCAGCAGGTCGTCCACCACTTTGCTGGCCAGCGAGCTGGGAATGGCGAAGGAGTAGCCTTCGTAGCTGCCCGTGTGCGAGGCAATGGCCGAGTTGATGCCAATCAGGTCACCGTTCAGGTTCACAAGGGCGCCGCCCGAGTTGCCGGGGTTCACCACGGCGTCGGTCTGGATGAACGACTCGATGCCCATGTTGTCCTTGCGGCGCAGGATGTCGATGTTCCGGCCTTTGGCCGAGATGATACCGGCTGTCACGGTCGAGTTCAGGTTGAATGGGTTGCCCACGGCGAGCACCCACTGGCCCACTTTCACGTCGTCGGAGTTGCCGTATTTCACGAAGGGCAGGTTGTCGGCCTTCACTTTCAGCACGGCCAGGTCGGTGTTGGGGTCGGCCCCCACCAACTCGGCTTCAAACTTGCGCTTGTCGTCGAGCACGACCTCAATCTTGGAGGCTTTGTCGATGACGTGGTTGTTAGTCACGATATAACCGTTGGCGGCGATAATCACGCCCGAGCCCGAACCCTGACCGCCGCCCTGCGGCTGCTGGCCATGAAACTGCTCTAACTGGTCGCCAAAAAACTGGCGCAGGAAGGGGTCCATCTGCTGCTGGCGCTGGTCGACGGACGGCGCGGCATATTCGGTCATCACGTGCACCACGGCCGGGGTCACGGCGGCGGCGGCGGCCACAAAATTCAGGCCCTCGGGCACGGCGTAGGGCGTGCTCCGCATCTCGGAAGTGTAACGCACCTGGGGGTCGGCGGCTACGGCCTGAGGCGCCACCTGGGCCGGCTCGAGCAGCTTGTATCCCCCCACGGCCACGCCGCCGCCGAGAATGGCAGAACCGAGCAGGCCGAGCATCATTTGTTTTGCTTGCATGGGTAAGGGAAAATTTGAAAAAGGTAAATGGGGTGAACAGAGAGCCTAATTTAGCATCAGCCGAATGAAAACCGGATGAGCCCAGCCAGGTTATTTCCGGCTTAACGCAGAAAGGATTCGCTTTCGCGTGCGAAGGTTGCTTTCAGCAGAAAACAGGCCAAAACCAGCTTGTCAGCAGCCCAACATTGGTGGCTGCAAAAAAGGCACCCCGAGAGGTGCCTTTTTTTACAACCCGGCCCGCGCTTAGCGGATTTCGATGTGCTGGGTGGTCACTTTTTCCGTGTCGAAGGGCAGCGTCACGCGCAGGATACCATCGGTGAGTTCGGCGGCGATGGCCTTCACATTCACCGTATCGGGCAGGCGGAAGGTGCGCGAGAACTGGCCGTAGTTGGTTTCGATGCGGCGGAACTTAGGCGCGGCCGGTGCCTCAGGCGTCACCACGGTGGCGGTATTCTCGGCAGCGGGAGCTTCCGAGGCAACAGTGTCAGCTTCTTTCGCAGCGGCCACCGGGTTTGGGCGGGTGCCGGATACTACGAGCTGGCCGTCGAGGAATTCAAGGTTAATGCTTTCTTTTTTCACGCCGGGCAGGGCCAGGTGCAATTCAAAACCGGTAGCGGTTTCGAGGATGTCGGCGGCGGGTACGAAGGCAGGCGTGGGCTGCGCGGCGGGTGCTTGCGGCTCGCGGAGCATGTCGGCCAGCATGGCGCTCAAAGCGCGGCTGGGGCGGAGAGAAGGGCGGTTGTTATACAGCAGAGTTGCCATTGAAATATAGAATGTTAGAGTAAGTGAAAGAATCACAGCCGGCTGGCGGCATACCTCACTTCCTTAAATTCTATACCAATCGATTTACGCGCAGACTTTTGCGACAATTTGTCTTATTTCGGAAAATTATGCTAATATCAAATGCCTACTCCAATTGACAAAACGGCCACCAGAGTTATTCAGATAACAATTACCCTTAAAGCCAAGCCTGAAATTTTGTCATCAACTCGGCATTAGTGTTGGGTGGGCAGTTGCTGGCGGCCCTCAGCACCCTGGCCCTGAAGAATGGTGAAGCGCAAGTCAAGGCCCAGCACCGGGGTCACGGCGTTCAAACGCCCAGCCGGGATGATGATGTTGTTAAACCTATCATAGCTGGCCAGGCTAAAGCTATAATTGGTCTGGTACGCAAACCAGGGCGTGAAATCAAACAATCCGGCTACCCGAACGCCCACTTCGCCGCGTAGGCTGGTGAACTGGATGGTGCGCTCGTCGGGGTCGGTATCGGAGGTTAGCAGGCGGACGTGGGTGGTCGCTTCGTAGCTCAGGCGGGGGCGCAGGGCAAAGCTGCCCGTGCCGAGGGGCAACAGCTTTTCGAGGTCGACGCGCAGGCGGGCGTTGGTCTGGCCCTTGGCGCCAGTGACGCTGGGAAAAGTGCGCTCCACGCTCAGGCGCTGGCCGAAGGTGAGCGGGCCGACGGGGCTGCGGTGGCGCAGCAGCACTTCTGGTATCAGCACGTAGTCCTTGGTACTGGCGCTGAAATAGCCCAGCGTGCCGCCCAGGCTCCAGTGCTCGCCAAAGAAATGCTCGTACGCCAAGTTCAGGCGCTGCTCGTCGAAGCCCAGCACCCGTTTGGGGTCGCCCCCGAGCAGGTGGTTGTTGTCGGTGTTCTGCTGGCCGCGGGCGCTCAGGAGCAGGTAGTCGTTGCCGGGCAGGGCCAGCTCGGCTTGCGCTTCAGGCCAGAGCTGCAGGCCAGAAGTGGAACGGCGCGTTTGGGCGGCCGCGGGCCGGGCCAAAAGGGCGGCCGAGAGCAGGACGAGGGGCAGAATTCGGTTCATAAAGGGAAGGTAGCGCGGACTTTTAATCCGCGAATGGTACGAGCAGATGCCTTGGCGGACCAAAAGCCCGCGACTACGTAGGGCTTACTCCCCCAGCTCCTTGATGGCCAGCCAGGCCATAAGGCCGGGGCCGGTGGCCAGCGCCTGCTCGTCGATATCGAAGGTGGGCGTGTGCACGGAAGCGGCAAAACGGCCATCGGCGTGGCGCGTGCCAAGGCGGTAGAAACAGGCCGGCGCGGCCTGCGAGAAGTAGGCGAAGTCCTCGGCGGCCATCCACTGGTCGAGCTCAACCACGTTTTCGGGGCCGAGGTAGGCTTCGGCGGCGGCCCGCACGCGAGCGGTGAGGGCGGGCTCATTTTCCAGGTACGGATAGCCGTGGCGGATTTCGAGCTCGCACACCGCGCCCATGCTTTCGGCCAGGCCCTCGCAGAGCTTGCGCAGGTGCTGGTGGGCCTCGGCGCGCCATTCCTCATTCAGGGTCCGGAAAGTGCCTTCGAGGTAAACTTCGTTGGGGATGACGTTGGTGGCGCCGTTGGCGATGACCTTGCCGAAGCTCAGCACCGAGGGAATTTTGGGGTTGGCGCGCCGGCTCACGATTTGCTGAGCAGCCACGATGATGTGGGCGGCCACCAGAACGGGGTCGAGGTTCATTTCGGGCATGGCCCCGTGGCCACCCTTGCCTTTTATCGTTAGATACAACTCATCGGTGCTGGCCATGTAGCGACCGGGGCGCAGGCCGATTTTGCCGGCCGGCAGGTGCGGAAAAACGTGCTGCCCCAGCACGTGGCTCACGGCCGGATTTTCCAGCACGCCTTCCTTTATCATCAGCGACGCGCCGCCGGGCAGGCGCTCCTCACCGGGCTGAAACATCAGTTTCACGGTGCCTTTGAACTCGCCTTTCAGCTCGTTCAGGATGCGGGCCGCGCCCAGCAGTGAGGCGGTATGCACGTCGTGGCCACAGGCGTGCATCACGCCAGGGTTGGTCGATTTGTAGGGCACGTCGCTGGCTTCCTGGATAGGCAGCGCGTCCATGTCGGCCCGCAGGGCGATGGTGGAGCCGCCGGGCTGGCCTTCGATGAGGGCCACCACGCCGGTGTTGGCGATGGGCTGCGGCTTCAGGCCCAGCTTCTCCAGCTCCCGTGTGACGAAGGCGGCGGTGTTCACTTCTTCAAACGAAAGCTCCGGGTGGGCGTGCAGGTGCTGGCGCAGGGCCACAGTGTCGGCGGCATGGGCGGCGGCCAGCGCCTGGATGCGAGGGATGAGGATGTCGGGCATGGGAGTGGGTAGGGGTTGGACAGTTTTGGGGCCGGAAGAAAGGCCGTCATGCCGAGCGCAGCGAAGCATCTTTACCTCGACACTAACTCTTTCGATTAGGATTACTACTGCGGTAAAGATGCTTCGCTGCGCTCGGCATGACGGCCTTTATAATCAATCTAGGCTCCTCCCCTACGGGTTTTTGTTCAGCACCACCTGGGTGGCTTCGAGCTCCAGCTTGGGGGTGAGGCCGCGCAGGCGGGCCATGGCGCGGGCCGCGTCGAGTTTGGTAAGGTAGTCACCGATGTAGAGGCGGTAGACCGGTGATTTGAAGGTGATGTAGTCCGTCTCGTCGGGGTAGCGGCCGATGACGGTGCGCCGAATGGCCATCACCTGGTCGCGCTCCAAGCCCAGGTACACCAGCAGGCGGTAGCCCTGGGCATACTTCACGTTCTGATTGGTGAAGGCCTGGTCGCGCAGGCGCTGTTCTACCTGAGCGTTGACGTGGGCAGTGGGCAGCACCGTGGTTTTGGAGGGCACGGTGGGAACGAGGGGCGTGGCTTTGGGCGCGGCGAACACCGGGCGGTATTTCGTCACGTCCTCGGCGGGCATGGGCGCAGCAGTAGCAGCTTTTTTGAGCGTGGTATCGGCGGGGGTGCTGGCGCGGGGAGCCTGCGGGGCCGCACCAGCGCAGGCCGTGAGCCCGAAGAGCAGGGAGGCGACGAGCATCTTAGGCAGCAGTCGGTTCATCGGATTCAGCAATCAGGGCCAGGCTATTGGACGAGCCGATGCGGTCGGCCCCGGCAGCCACCAGGGCCAGCGCAGCTTCGCGGGTGCGGATGCCCCCGGACGCCTTGATGCGCACGGTATCGGGCAGGGAGCGGCGCATGAGCGCGATGTCGGCCACCGACGCGCCCCGGCTGGCAAAGCCGGTGGAAGTTTTCACGAAATCGGCCTCGCCGCCCACGCACAGGCGGCAGGCCAGCTCAATCTCCTCGTCCGAGAGCAGGGCGGTTTCGATGATGACCTTAAGCAGGGCCTGATTGACGTGGCAGAGGTCGGCCAAATCCAGAATTTCAGCCTGAATGGCATCGGTCTTGCCCGATTTCAGGGCCGAAATGTTGATGACCATGTCCAGCTCGGTGGCCCCGTCATACAAGGCCACTTCGGCTTCCTTGAACTTGACGGCCGAGGTAGCATAGCCCAGCGGAAACCCGATGACGGTGCAGATGCCCACGCTGGTTGTGGCCAGCTTTGCCGCGGCCAACGCCACGTAGCACGGCGGCACGCACACCGTGGCGAAGCCGTGGGCGGCAGCCTCTTCGCAGAGCTGGATGATTTGCTCCTCTGCGCAATCGGGGCGCAGCAGGGTATGGTCGATTCGGGCAGCGAAGTTCATGGGCTGGCTCATGGCGCGAAGATACGGCCAGGCAACTACTGGCAGGCGGCTAGCCACTGCCCGACCTCTTCTTCAACGCAAAATGGCCCGCCCGGCAACTGCCGGGCGGGCCATTTTGCAAAGGCTGCAACTGCTTATTCCAGCACGATGCGCTTCACCACGACATCGCTACCTAGCTGCACCTGAACGGCGTAGACGCCCGAGGCGAGGCCGGTCAGGTCGAGGGACTGCGTAGTGGAAGCGGCCAGCTTCGTAGCCACTACCTGCCCCAGGGCATTCAGCACGCGCACGCGGGCCGGAGCCGGGGCCTGCACGATAAACTGCCCCCGGGTGGGGTTGGGGTAAAGCTGCACCTGGGCCATCAGGGCCTGGGGAGCAGTACCCAGCACGAGCGTACCCACCGAAGCCGGCGAGGCGCAGCCGGCGGCTGAGGTCGTTACTACTGTGTAGGTACCGTTCATGGAGCGGCTGCTTACGGTGTAGGTGTTGCCGGTAGCCCCCGGAATCAGCACGCCGTCCAGGTACCATTGGTTGCCGGTAGGGGCACTGCTGGTCAGGATGATGCCGCTGCTGGTGACGGTTTGGGTGAACGTCGGCTGGGCCGGAATGGCATTCACGACGACCGTGGTAGCGGCCGAGGTAGCCGAACAGCCGCTGGCGTTGGTCGCTGTCACGGTGTAGCTGCCGCCCTGGCTCACGTTGATAGTGGGCGTAGTGGCACCGTTGCTCCAGCGGTAAGTACCGCCGCCGCTGGCCGTCAGCGTGACCGAGCCACCTTGGCAGAAACTGGTGGGACCGCCAGCCGCAATGCTGGCCGTTGCGGCCGGGTTCACCGTCACGGCCACCGTGCTGGTGGCCGAGCACCCGCTGGCGGTAGTGGCCGTGAGCGTGTAAGTAATGGTGGTGGGGGCATTGCTGGCATTGGCCAGGCTCACGCTGGGGTTGGCGGCCGTGGCGCTGCTCAGGCCCGTGGCCGGGCTCCAGCTGTAGGTGTAGCCCGCCACGGCGGACGCCCCCAACTGGGCCGAACTACCGGAGCAGAACGTGGCGGCGGCCCCGGCATTGGCCACTGCTAGGGGGTTGGCCGTCACGGTGGTGGCGGCCGAGGTGGCCGAACAGCCGCTGGCGTTGGTAGCCGTTACACTGTAGCTGCCGCTCTGGCTCACGCTAATACTCTGTGTTGTAGCACCCGTGCTCCAGCGGTAAGTACCGCCGCCGCTGGCCGTCAGCGTGACCGAGCCACCTTGGCAGAAACTGGTGGGACCGCCAGCCGTAATGCTCGCCGTTGCGGCCGGGTTCACCGTCACGGCCACCGTGCTGGTGGCCGAACACCCGCTGGCGTTAGTGGCCGTGAGCGTGTAAGTAATGGTGGTGGGGGCATTGCTGGCATTGGCCAGGCTCACGCTGGGGTTGGCGGCCGTGGCGCTGCTCAGGCCCGTGGCCGGGCTCCAGCTGTAGGTGTAGCCCGCCACGGCGGACGCCCCCAACTGGGCCGAACTACCGGAGCAGAACGTGGCGGCGGCCCCGGCATTGGCCACTGCTAGGGGGTTGGCCGTCACGGTGGTGGCGGCCGAGGTGGCCGAACAGCCACTGGCGTTGGTCGCCGTCACACTATAGCTGCCGCTCTGGCTCACCGTGATGGTGGGCGTAGTGGCGCCGGTGCTCCACAAGTAGGTGCCGCCGCCGTTGGCCGTCAGCGTTACCGAGCCACCCTGGCAGAAGCTGGTGGGGCCGCCAGCCGTAATGCTGGCCGTAGCGGCCGGGTTCACGGTGACTTGCGTAGCCGCCGAAACCGCCGTGCAGCCCCCCGTCGTGTTGGTACCCGTCACACTATAGCTGCCGCTTTGGCTCACCGTGATGGTGGGCGTGGTGGCACCGGTGCTCCACCGATAGGTATCGGCCCCGGTAGCCGTAAGGGTCACGCTGCCGCCGGGGCAAAAGCTAAGCGGGCCGCTGGCGGATATAGCGGTGGTGGGTACTTGGTTGATGGTAGCCACGACCGGCGTGCGCGGGCCCTCGCAGGCATTGGCGCCGCTGCCCGTCGAGATGCCCACGTAGAATGTGGTGGTGCCGTTGAGGCTGGCCGTGTTGAAGCTGGCCCCGCTGCCCAACGGCGTGCCGCCCGTGGCGGTGCTATAGAAAGCATAAGTACCACCCGTGGGGGCACCCGTGGCGGTCAGGGTCAGGGAGCCCGCGCCGCAGCGGCTGGCGGCCGTGGCCGCCGGCGTGTATTGTACGCAGAAGCTGGTGGCGCTGGTGGCCACGCCGCCGGGGGCCGTGACGGACACCAGGCCGGCTGTGGCCCCAGCGGGCACCGTCACGGTGATGGTCGTGGGCGAGGTCACGGTGAAGGCCGTAGTCGAGACGCCGTTAAAGCTCACGGAGGTAGCGCCGGTGAAGCCAGCCCCGGTGATGGTAACGGTACTGCCTACGGCACCACTCGCCGGGCTCACCGTGCTCACCTGCGTGGGCACCGCTGGCAGGGTGGTGGTGAAGTACTGGTTGCCGGCGACGTTGTTGAAGTTCACGTTGAGCGGATTGCCCAAGTTGGTGGTGCCGGCCGGTAGCGCGCCCAGCACTTGGTTAGACAAGAAGTCGTGGCTGGCGTTGTTGATGAAGGCGGCTATTTTCAGCGAGCCCGCCGGCGCGCCGATGGCCGCCAGCGGCAGCACGAACTCGATGCCCGTCACCACGGCCTCGGGGGTGCCGGGGTCTACGGTGGTGGCACTTACGCCGCCGGTATTCGACATGTCCACGGCCACGGTGCCGGTGCGGCCGCTGCCCAGGTTCATGGTCACCACGCGGCCCGCGCCGGTGCTGGCGGGGTTCTGGCTGGTGCCGCCGGTGCCCAAGGTGGCAAAGTAGGTATCAATCACGCCGTTTTGCACCCGGGCCTTTACGCTCATCATGTAGTCGGCCGCGAAGTTGGTGTCGAAGCGCAGGCCGGCCATGGCGTTCAGGCCGCCGTTGTCGACGTTGGGGTTGTTGTTGGCCAAGATGTTCTGGCCCCCGGTCTGGGTGTCGAAGAAGATGTCGACGGTGCTGCCGTTGTTTTGCAGGTTACCGGCCAAGAACACGTACAGGGAGTCGCCGTGCACGTAGGTGTAGGCGGCGTCCAGCTCCGAGCCCAGCAGGGCGGTGGTTTGCGAACCGTTGACGGCATTGCCGACGCCGGTAGCGCTGGTTTGCACGGCCTGAGCAGCACCGTAGCGTGACTCGCGGTAGCCGTCGAGCAGGATGGGGCCGGCCGTCGGCGCGTCTACCGTAAAGGGCAGCTGGCTGGTGCCGGTGGGCGTGGTCACGGCCAGGTCGCCGGTGCTCACGCCGGCGGGCAGCGTCAGCGTGAGCTGGGTGCCGGCGGTGTTCACGGTGTAGCCGCTCAGGGCGGTGCCGTTGAGGGCAACGGCGGTGGCGCCGTTCAGGCTGGAGCCGTTCACGACCACCGTGGTGCCGGCCACGCCGTGATTGGGGCTGAGGCTGCTGACGGTGGGGGGGTACACGACGGTGAAGCCCACGGTGCTCACGGCCGGGCCGCTGGGCACGGTTACGCCAATGGCCCCGGTGGTAGCGCCCACGGGCACGGTGAAGGTGATGGTCGTGGCATTCACGACCGTGAAGCCGGTAATGCCCACGCCGTTCAGGGTCAAGGCGGTGGCCCCGGTGAGGTTGTTGCCGGTGAGGGTGACGAGGGTGCCCGCACCGCCGGTGCTGGGGCTGATGCCCACCACGGCGGGCGTGAGGGTGGCCTGCAGGCCGGCGATGAAGCCGAGCGGCGTGGTGTTGCTGCTGGTGATGGTGATGGCGCTGAACTGCGCTGGGGGCACCACCGTGCCGCCCACGTACACCTTGCTGCCCACCACGCTCAGGGTGCGGGCGAAGTCGTCGCCGGCCGCGCCCAGGCCCAGGGCCCAGGCCCCGGTGAAGGTGGTGCCTCGGTCGATTACTTTCCCCACAAACCCGTCGTAGCTGGGGGCGTTCAGCGTGTTGCCCCCGTTGGTGGCCGTGGCGCTGCCCATGCTGGTAGTGCTACCACCGAAGATACCGGACACAAAAATGTCGGCACCGGTTACGGCCACGTCATTCAGCTCGTTGAGCGTGGGCGAGCCAAAGCCGGGCATCCGCCACAGCGTTTGCCACTGGGAGTAACCAGAAGTGCCCATCTTCCAGATAAACGCATTATACACCCCGCCAGAGTAGTATTGGCCGAAGCCCTGGCTGCCGCTGGTGGAGCCCACCACGTACACGTTGCCGTTGGCCACGGTCAGGGCCTTGCCCCGGGCGTTGTTGTTGCGGTCGCCGTCGCTCAGCACCCAGCTGTAGGTGGCGGTGGCGCCGTTGTCGGTCAGCCGTGCCACAAACAGGTCTTCCTGATAGCCGTAGTAGGTATCGGCGGTAAAGGTGGTGGTATCGAAGCGGCCGCTGTAGTAGTAGTAGCCCGTGAAGTATATCGCCGAGCCCACGGCCGCGATGTCGGTGCAGATGGCATTCAACGGCTTGGCCCACAGCCAGCTGGCGCTGCTGCCCGCGTCCACCAGCTTGGCCACGTAGGCGGCGCTTTCGCCGCCGCTGCTGGCCGGCAGCGTCAGGGTGCCCAGCGTCAGGGGGCCAATCGTTGAGGAGCCGCCGGTGCCCTGGTAGCCGATGAGGTACACGTTGCTGCCGCTCACGGCCACGCCGCGCGCCTCGTTGCCGACGGTGGACACCGTGGCTTGGCCCCAGCCGTAGGTCAGGCTCGTGCCCGCGTCAGTAAACTTCACCACGTAGGTGTCGTTGCTCAGCGTGAACTGGCCCTGGGTGCCGATGGTGAACGTAGTGCTGGACGAGGTGCCGCCGCCGCCGCCCACCACGTACACCGACGTGCCGCTCACGGCCAGGCCGGTCAGGTTGTCGGGCGCGGCGGTGCCTAGCCGCTCGGCCCACAGGTAGGTGTCGGTGGTGGGGTTGTACTTGGCCACGAAGCCGTCGGTGTAGCCAGCCGACACCAGCGTGGTGTTGCCAAACGACACCCGGCCCTGGAAGGTACCGGCCACAAGCACGTTGCCGTTGCCGTCGGGCACGCTTTCTAGGATGGTGGGGTAGTCGGTGGCGTTGCTACCGCTGGTAGGGGTGTTCACCGTTTGCCAGGTGGGCGTCTGGGCCCGGGCGGCCGGGGCGGCCAGCAGGGCCAGTAGAGCCGGTATCAGGGCCAACGCCCGCCCGGTTTTCGGGCAGCGCAACGCATGAAACGAGGGTAAAGAAAGGAGCATGTAAACGCAAAAAGTGATGAAGTGAAAAGGAATGAATGAAACAGCATTTGCAAAAAAGGCACCTAAAGCTACCAGAGTTATGCTAAAAAACCGAGAATTTCCTGCCCTGCTCTGAGACACTCATTCGCTTCGTTCACCGCACCTGGCGGTAGCGCATCCGGTCCAAGGCAGGCCATTTGCCGCGCACATTTGACCGAAAAATGCATTGCTACATCAAGAGGGCTACAGTGACCGGGCAAACGGAGGGCCCTCACGGCATTGAGCCAGCGCCGGACATTGCATAATTTTATTTCACCCTTTCTAAAAATAATTTCATGTTTCCTAAAATTGGAGGCAGTAAAGCTGCAAACGGCGACCGCCAAAATACCCGCTGCCCGGGCCGCGCATGCCGAAGCCAAAACAGTGGAGTTTTAGCTCGAAAAGCTCTACGAGCGGCGCAATGCGACCGGGGCCGGGGCTGCGTGCCCGGTCACTATAGCCCTGCTGATGTAGCAAGGCAACGTGGACAAAGCCCGCCTGCGCGAGATGGGCGACTACGGCTTCACCGTCAATGACTCGCCGCAGGACCCCAAGCCCCGAAAAAGGCGTAGCGGATGTTGGCATTGGCTAAAGGGAAAGGCCCGCTGCGTGTGCAGCGGGCCTTTTTTTGCGCGGTTTCGGGGCTACTCCACTACCAGCCGCTGGGTAGTGGTGCTGCCGCCGGCCGCTACGCGCATGGCATACAGGCCGGGCGCAAGGCCGGCCAGGTCCAGCTCTGCTTTGGAATTGATGGCGGCATTTTGGATGCGCACCGCACGGCCCAGCGCATCGAACACGGTAAGCGTGGCCGTGGCCGCGCCGGGCACGGCGGGCAACTGCACGGTGACCATACCGTGGGCGGGGTTGGGGCTCAGGCCAAAGCCGGCTAGCGCGGCCGCGTCGGCGATGGGCAGGCCCGTGGCATCGCTGAGAGTGGCCACGAAGGCTACGGGGTCGGTGGCGTACAAGACCGGGGCATTCAGCGTCTGGCCCCCGAAGGTGGCCGGTGTGCGCGCCGAGCCCGCCACGTACACGGTGGTGCTGCCCAAGGCCACGGCGCGGGCATAGTCGCTGCCCGTGCTGCCGCCCGACTGCGCCCACGCGAAGCTGCCAGACGGGCCGGCATCGCGCAGGCGGGCCACGAAAATATCGTAGCCGCTCACCGGGTTGGGGTTGGTGAGGGCGGTGGAGCCAAACGTGGCCGTGGCGCTGGCAAAATGCCCCGTTACGTACACGCTGCCGCCGCGCACGGCCACGGCGTTGGCTTCGTCGTAGTCGGAGCCGCCGCCGGCCTGTGCCCACACAAAGGCCCCGGTGGTGCCCGCGTCGGTGAGTTTGGTAATGAAGGCGTCGTTGCCGTTTTGTCCGCCGGCATTGGCCACAGTGGCGGGGCCGAAGGTGGCGGTGGGGCCACTAAAATCGCCCACCGCGTACACGCTGCTGCCGCTGGCGGCCAGCCCGCGCACAAAGGCGCTGCGGCCGCCGCCCCGCACCGCCCAGCCAAAGCCGGCCGAAGCGCCCGCATCGGCCAGCTTGGCCACGAAAACGTCGGGCTGCCCCTGCCCACCGGCGGCGCTGGTGAGGGCCGTGGTGCCGAAGGTGGCCGTCATCTCGAAGGTGCCGGCTACATACACGTTGCCGCCGCTCACGGCCAAGGCGTCAGCCTGGTCGAAACCGGGGCCGCCGGCCCGCTGCGCCCAAGCCAGGCTGGGGGCAGCCCCGACATCGTTGAACTTGGCCACGAACACATCGGACGTGCCGGCGCTGGCGAGCGTGGTGCCGCCCACCTGCACCGTGGAGCTGGAGAAGCTACCGGCCACGTACAGGCTGCTGCCCACGGCGGCCAGCCCGTCAATTTCTTCCGTGCTGGTGCCGCCCACCTGCTGGGCCCAAGCCACGCTGGCGCTGGCGCCCGCGTCGGTGAATTTCACCAAGAAGGCATCGGACGAGCCGCTTCCGGGGGCGCTGCTGTTCAGAAGCGTGAAGCTGCCCGCACCCAGGCTGGAGCTGCGAAAAAACCCGCCCACGTACACGCTGCTGCCGCTCACGGCAATTGCCTGGCCGTAGTCGTCGCCGGTGCCACCCAGGCGCTGCGCCCACACAAAGCTGCGGCTCACCGGACTCCACTTGGCCACGAAGACATTGTCGCCCCCGGCACTGGTGAGTGTGGTGGCACCCAGCTGAATAGCGCCACTGAAATCGCCCACCAAGTACAGGTTGCCGGCCGCGTCGGTAGCGGTGGCGTTCACCTCCGAGCGGTTGCTGGTGACGGGGCTCGGGCCAAAAACCGATTGCCAGGCCGGGGCTTGTGCGCGCGCGGCCGGCACCGTGGCAGCCAATAGCAGTGCCAGCGCGGCCACCCGGCCGCCAGTAATACAAGAATAGAAAGGGTTCATCAGGAAAAGAATAGAAACGGGTTTTAGACCTGGAAGCAACCCGTTACTGCCAAAGGTACCGCTGCTCCGGCGCCCATTCCCCCTTTCCCGTCCCTGTTACCCGGCCACAAGCGAGTGCTACTCCACCACCAGCCGCCGGGTGGCAGCGCTGCCGCCGGCCTGCACCCGCACGATATAGAGGCCGGGCACGAGGCCGGCCAGGTCGAGCGCGGCCCGGGCATTGGTGGGCGCGCTGCCGGTACGCACCGCACGGCCCAGCGCATCGAGCACGGTGAGCGTAGCTGTGGCTGCGCCAGGCACGGCGGGCAACTGCACCGTGGCCGCGCCGTGGGCGGGGTTGGGGCTGAGGGTGAAGCCAGGGAGTGCTACCGCATCGGCTGTAGCCAGCGGACTGGCGGCCAGCGAGGCCAGAAAGCCCACGCTCGCTGTGCCTACCGTGGCAATGGACTGGGTGCCAAATGTGGCCGGCGGTGTGGCAATTCCCCCCACATACACGGTGCTGCCCAGCACGGCCACGGCATTAGCGCCATCGCCGCCGGTGCCGCCGCCCTTCTGGGCCCATACAAACGTGCTGGCGGGGCCGCTGTCGCTCAGCTTGGTCACAAACACGTCGGCCGTGCGGGCCGTGGCCGTCGAGCTATTGGCCAGGCTGACAGTGCCAAAGGTGGCCGTGCTGCTGGTGAAGCCGCCGGCCACGTACACATCGGCCCCGCTCACGGCCAGAGCGGCGGCGCCGTCGGTGGCAGTGCCGCCGGCCTGCTGCGCCCAGGTAAAAGTGCTGCTGGTGCCGGCATCGGCCAGCTTGGCCACAAATATGTTGGCCGGGCCGGCGCTCACCACGCCGTTTACATCAAAAATGGCGAGACCGCCAAAGCTGCCGGCCACGTACACGTTGGTACCACTTAAAGCCAGGGCGGTGGCCAGGTCGGCATTGGGGCCGCCGGCGCTTTTGGCCCAGCTCAGGGCGGGGTTGTTGCCGCCATCCGTGAATTTGAGGACGTACACATCGCGCCCGCCATTGCTGCTCAGCGTGGTACCACCGCCCAGGTTGAGGTTGCCGGTGTAGTCGCCGGCTAGGTACACGCTGGTGCCATTCGCGGCCAGAGCGGCGGCGGCATCGTCGGCGGCATTGCCGCCAAAAGCCCGTGCCCATACAAAGCCGGCCGTGGTGCCCGCATCGGCGAGCTTGGTGAGGAAAACGTGGGCCAGGCCAGGCGTAGTGGCCCCGGCGGTAGGGTTGTTGAGAGTGAGACGGCCCAGCGTGGCCGTCTGGCTGCGGAAGGTTCCGGTGAGGTACACGTTGGCCCCGCTCACGTCGAGCGCCGTGGCTCGGTCTTCGTTGAGGCCGCCTACCGGCTCTGCCCATACAAAACCGGCGCTGGTGCCCGCATCGCTCAGCTTCACCACGAAGCCGTCGGTGGCCCCGGCCGCCGTCAGATTGATGGTGCCAAAGCTAGCCGCCACCCCAAACGTGCCGGCCACGAACACGCTCACGCCCCGCACTGTGAGGGCCAGGGCCTGGTCGTTGTTGGCCCCGCCGGCCCGCTGCACCCAGGCAAAGCGCTGGTTGGCCACGTTCCACTTGCCCACAAATACATCGGTGGCCCCGGCACTGGTGAGCAGCGCCCCGCCCATGGCCACGGTGCCCGCGAAGTAGCCCGTCACGTAAAGGTTGGTACTGGTGGCATCGGGCGCGGTGGCCGTCACGGTATAGGCGCCGTTGCTGGCCGTGGCTACGGCCGTGGCCGTTTGCCAGGCGGGGGCTTGGGCGTGGGCGGCCTCCAGGCCGCATTTGACAAGCAGCAGCGCGGTTAGCAGTAAGCGGCGCAGTAGAGTAAAGAGGTGTTTCATGAGGGTAGGGCATTCGGGATTGTGCGTATTCCCGTTGACCACCGCAGCAGCGGCTAGTTTAATCCTGCGCACGCAAAAACGCCCCGACCAACCGGCCGGGGCGTTTTATTTTCCACTTAAAAAACGGATAGGACTAATCCACCAGCACAGCGCGGCCGCTTTCTACGTCCTGCTCTACGGACTTGTACTTCACGTCGCGCACCACGCGGCCGTCCATGTACTGCACGTTCACCTTGTCGTTGCGGTTGGCAACTTTCTGGCTGCGCACGGGCATTTGCTTTTCGGCTACCTGGGGCGACTGGTAGTCGGGTCCGATGTCCTCGGGGCCAGCGCCGAGCGAGTCAAGGCTGCTCTCGTGCTCCACCGTGAAGTTGGTTTGCTGCTCCTCATCTTCGAGGTAGTAATCCTGCTCCTCGTTGGTGCCCACCATGCTGGTGTTCACCGGCACGTCGGCGTGGAAGAGGAAAGTCGTCGTCTCCTCGTTCACCTTACCAATCATGCGCTTGAACAGCTCAAAGCTCTCGAACTTGTACACCAAGAGCGGGTCTTTCTGCTCGTACACCGCGTTTTGCACCACCTGCTTCAGGTCGTCCATCTGGCGCAGGTGCTGGGTCCAGGCCGTGTCAATCACACTCAGCACCACCACTTTCTCCATTTGCCGGAGAATGTCGTGGCCGCCGGTGGCCTGGGCGCGGCGCAGGTTGGCAATGGCCTGCACCTGCTTCTTGCCATCGGTGAAGGGCACGGCGATGTTCTCGTAGGGCGAGCCGTTGCTCAGCAGGTCGTTCACCAGCGGCAGCGAGTTCGAAGCGATGTGCTCGTTCTTGCTCTGGAAGTAGCCCAGGGCCTCGTCGTACAGCTTTTGCGTGAGGGCCGGCACCTGCAGGCTGGTGAGGTCCTGCGCCGTGAGGTAGGTATCGTAGCCGAATACCTTGATGATGTTGAGCTTAAAGTCCTCGAAGTCGCCCGTGATTTTGTGGCCGCTGGCAATATCCTCACTCACGTCATAAATCATGTTGAGGATGTCGACTTCCATGCGGTCGCCGTGCAGGGCGTTGCGGCGGCGCTTGTACACCACCTCGCGCTGGGCGTTCATCACGTCATCATACTCCAGCAGGCGCTTGCGCGTGCCGAAGTTGTTTTCCTCCACCTTCTTCTGGGCGCGCTCGATGGAGTTAGTAATCATCGAGTGCTGAATCACTTCGCCCTCTTCCATGCCCATGCGGTCCATCAGCTTCGCAATGCGGTCGGAGCCGAACAGGCGCATCAGGTTGTCCTCAAGCGACACGAAGAACTGCGAGGTACCCGGGTCGCCCTGGCGGCCGGCGCGGCCCCGCAGCTGACGGTCGACGCGGCGGCTTTCGTGGCGCTCCGTGCCGATGATGGCTAGGCCGCCCGCCTCGCGCGAGGTTTCGCGCAGTTTGATATCGGTACCGCGGCCGGCCATGTTGGTGGCGATGGTCACGGTGCCGGGGTAGCCAGCGGCGGCCACAATCTCGGCCTCGCGCTGGTTCTGCTTGGCGTTGAGCACCTGGTGCTGGATGCCGCGCAGCTTCAGCATGCGCGAAACCAGCTCGGAAATTTCCACCGAAGTCGTACCCACCAGCACCGGGCGGCCGGCTTCCACCAGCTTCTGGATTTCCTGGGCCACGGCGTTATACTTCTCACGTACCGTCTTATACACCTGGTCGTCGGCGTCTTTCCGGGCAATGCCGCGGTTGGTGGGAATCACCACCACGTCGAGCTTGTAGATTTCCCAGAACTCGCCGGCTTCGGTTTCGGCCGTACCGGTCATGCCGCCCAGCTTGTGGTACATGCGGAAATAGTTCTGCAGCGTCACCGTAGCGTAGGTCTGGGTGGCGTCTTCCACGCGCACGTTTTCCTTGGCCTCAATGGCCTGGTGCAGGCCGTCGGAATAGCGGCGGCCTTCCATCACACGGCCGGTCTGCTCGTCCACGATTTTCACCTTGCCGTCCTCGGTCAGGATGTACTGGTCGTCCTTCTCAAACAGCGTGTAAGCCTTCAAGAGCTGGTTCACAGTGTGCACCCGCTCCGATTTCTCGTTGTAGTCGCTCATCAGCTTGTCTTTCTGCTGGAGCTTCTCCTCGGCCGAGAGGGCGTTGTTTTTCTCGATGTCGGCAATGGCCATGCCGATGTCTGGCATGATGAACAGCTTGGGGTCTTCGCCCTGCGCCGTAATCAAATCAATACCCTTTTCCGTCAATTCAATCTGGTTGTTCTTCTCGTCGATGGTGAAGAACAGAGGCTCGTCGGCCTTGGGCATCTGGCGCGAGTTGTCGGCCAGGTAGTGGTTCTCGGTGGCCTGCAGCACCTGCCGGATGCCGGTTTCCGAGAGGAATTTGATGAGCGGCTTGCTCTTGGGCAGGCCGCGGTAGGCACGGAACAGCATCAGACCACCGGTGCCGTTTTTGTCGGCTTCTTCCACGCCGGTTTTGCCTTCGGCAATGGCCTTGCGGGCCTGCACCAGGTAGTTTTGCACCAGCTTTTTCTGCTCATCCACGAGGCGCTGAATGCGCGGCTTGAGCTGGTAGAACTCGTGCACGTCGCCGCGCGGCACGGGGCCCGAGATGATGAGCGGCGTCCGCGCATCGTCAATCAGCACGGAGTCCACTTCGTCCACCATGGCGTAGTGGTGCTTGCGCTGCACCAGCTCCTCGGGGTCGCGCGCCATGTTGTCGCGCAGGTAGTCGAAGCCGAATTCGTTGTTGGTACCGTAGGTGATGTCGGCCTGGTAGGCCTTGCGGCGCTCGGGCGTGTTGGGCTGGTGCTTATCGATGCAATCTACTGTGATGCCGTGCACCTCAAACAACGGCGCGTTCCACTCCGAGTCGCGCTTGGCCAGGTAGTCGTTCACCGTCACCAGGTGCACCCCGCGCTTCGACAGCGCGTTGAGGAAGGACGGCAACGTCGACACCAGCGTTTTGCCCTCGCCCGTGGCCATTTCCGAAATTTTGCCCTGGTGCAGCACCACGCCGCCAATCAACTGCACGTCGTAGTGCACCATGTCCCAGGTGATTTCGGCGCCGGCGGCCGTCCACTTGTTGGCCCAGATGGCTTTGTCGCCCTCAATCACGCAGTTGGGGTGCGTGGTGGCGTACTCGCGGTCGTGGGCATTGGCCGTCACCACAATCTGGCCGTTTTCCTTGTAGCGGCGGGCCGTGTCCTTCACAATGGCGAAGGTGAGCGGCAGCACTTCCAGCAGCACGGCTTCGAGGTCCTTGTTGCGCTGCTTTTCCAACGCGTCAATTTGCTCGAACAGCACTTCTTTCTGGGCCACGTCCAGCTGCAGCTGCGTGTCGATTTGCTGGTGCAACCCGGCAATCTGCCCATCGAGGCCGGCGAGGCGCTCGGCAATGCGGGCACGCACGGCGTCGGTCTGGGCGCGCAGCTGGTCGTCGGTCAAGCCGGCCAGTTTGGCATATTCGGCATTAATCAGCGCCACGTAGGGCACGATTTCCTTTAAATCGCGCTCCGACTTGGAGCCAAATATTTTGGCGACGGTCTTGCCTAGGAATTCAAACATCAGGTAGTTTTTATAGCGATAAGCGCGGTGGCGCACCTCAAATTTACGGAGCGTTCCGCTAAAACCGTCCCAAAACAAAAAGCCCCGCCAAATTGGCGGGGCTTTTTCTGCAGTGTGGACGTTGCGGGTGCACGCCTAGGCTACTCCTGCTTCGGCGAACGGCTGATGAGCTTTTCCACCAGCGACGTGCTGCCCGAAATAGCTGGGAGCGCCGGCTTGCTGGCATTTTCCTTCTCCGTCAGCTTCTTGTAGAGCGTGAGGGCCTGGGCCACTACCTGGTCCATGTTGTAATACTTGTAGGTGGCGAGGCGGCCTACGAAGTGTACGCCCGGCGTTTCATCGGCCAGCTTCTTGTACTTGTTGTACAGCTCGGCGTTTTCGGGCATCGGGATGGGGTAGTACGGGTCGCCTTCGGCCTGCGGGTACTCGTACACGATGGCCGTTTTGGGGTGCTCCTGGCCGGTGAGGGCCTTAAATTCGGTGATGCGCGTGTAGGGGTGCTCGTTGGGGAAATTCACCACGGGCGCGGCCAGGTGCTTGTCTTTGCAGAGCGTTTCGTGCTTGAACTCGAGCGAGCGGTAAGGCAGCTTGCCAAATTTAAAATCGAAATATTCGTCTACCGGGCCGGTGAAAATCATTTCCTTGAAGGGAATGAAGTCCATGATTTCGTGGTAATCCGTGTTCAGCATTACCTTGATATTCGGGTGGTTGAGCATATTCTCAAACATCCGTGTGTAGCCGTGCAGGGGCATGGCCTGGTAGGTGTCGGTGAAGTACCGGTCGTCGCGGTTGGTGCGGGTGGGTACGCGCGAAGTCACCGATTTATCGAGCTGCGAGGGGTCGAGGCCCCACTGCTTGTTGGTGTAGTTCTTGAAGAACTTGTTGTAGAGCTCGCGGCCTACTTTGCTCACCACCACGTCTTCCGAGGTCTTGATGACATCGACCTGTTCGGCCACGGAGGCGAAGAATTCCTCTACTTCGAAGCTGGTCAGGTTCAGGCCGTAGAGCTTATTGATGGTATCGAGGTTGATGGGCATCGGCACATGCTGGCCATCTACCGAGGCGAGCACGCGGTGCTCATAGGGACGCCATTCGGTGAAGTGGCCGAGGTAATCGAACACGTCTTTCGAATTGGTGTGAAAGATGTGCGGGCCATACTTGTGCACCAGGATACCGTCTTCGTTGTAGTGGTCGTATGCATTACCACCAATGTGGCTGCGCTTGTCAACTACAAGGACTTTTTTATTGCTGCGGGTGGCCAGCCGTTCGGCCAGCACGCTGCCGGCAAAACCGGCCCCAACGATGAGGTAATCAAACATAGTGCAGGGATGGAAATGAGGTAAAGAAAGAACGTTACTGAAAGCGGATTGAGAAAATAAAAATCAGGTAAACAATGCAATACGTTTACCGAACAGGCGTGACGGGTGGCAGATATACTTCCGAAACCTTGGTAGGCATGAGGGGCGCACCGGCCACGGCGGTGGTGGAGGCATCGGGCTTTTTGGCCCACAGGCGGTCCTGCATCAGGTCCACCATTTGCTGCCAGGTTTGGTCCCAGGAGATGGTGGCCAGGTAATCGTCGGTGCGCTGGCGCCAGTCGGCATCATCGCGCTGGGTGAGAGCCTTCGCAATGGCCCGGCCGAAATCGGATGCGTTGTCAGCAATCTGCACCAGGTTCAGGTCGCCGTAGGGCCGCACCACGTCGCGGATGGGCGTGCTGACTACGGGGTTGCCGGCGGCCAGGTATTCCGGCGTTTTAGTCGGCGAGATGAACTTTGTGCTTTCGTTATCAGCAAACAAAAGCGTTGCTACATCCCAACCCTTTAAATAAGCCGGCAGTTCCTTGTAATCCTTCCCCCCTAGGTAGTGCACGTTGGCGGTGCGGGGCAAAGTGGCAGGGTCAATCTTCACCACCGGGCCAATGATGACAAACTGCCATTCGGGGTGGTTTTGTGCGAGCTGGCGCAGGAGTTCAATATCGAGCCGCTCGTCTACCACGCCGAAGAAGCCGATGCGTGGGTGCGCGATGCTGGCCTGGTCGGCCGGCTCGGCCATCGGGCCACGGGCTTGGCCGAAGTGGGCCTTATCGATGCTGCTGGGAAAGGGGTGCGCGTCGGGGTGCTGCTCGCGCTTGGCTTCAAAAAGCGTATGGCCGCCGGTAAACACGAGGTCGGCTTTAGCAAAGAGCTCCTGCTCGCGCTTTTTGAGTTCGGGCGGAGCAAATTTGAAGGCCGCCAGCTCGTCCATGCAGTCGTACACGGTGAGTTCGGGGTGGAACTGGCGCGACTTGCCCAAGGCCATGGGCGTGTAGTACCAAAAGATGTACTTCGTGACGCCTTGTTCGGCGAAATAGTGGGTAAGCACCTCAAATTCGGCCTGTTCGGCCGCAGTTTCATCGGCGCGCAGGCGGTGGGGCAGGTGCACCACCACCACTTTCACGCCGTTGTCGCGGTCTTTGATTTCGACGTGCGGCTCAATGAGGTCGTCGTTGTGGTAAAAAGAATCTTCGACGTAGAACACCCGGCCCTGTTGGGCAAAGCGCGACATGAGATGTTGCGGCCGTTGCCACACAAAATCCCAGTGCAGGTGCGCAAAGCACACCAGGTCGGGCAAGGCATAAGGACGTTTGTTTTCGGCGGCTTGGTCGCTGGGCCGGGCAGCGGTGGTGGAGGCACGCAAGGGCGCATCCACCGTCGAAGAAGGGGGCATGAAAAGTAGCAGGAAAGAGGGTTTTTCGCGCCGCGCCGGAGGTACTCTCAACCTACCCGGCCGGGGCGCTTGCTACCCTATACGGAGCCCACCGGCCAAAGGATATAGCCCAGCTTACTTTACTAAAGCTCACCAATTCTTCACTTTATCAATGAGATATACGGCTATGCTATTTTTTTAGCTGCTCAGCAAGCACTGCCACTCTACGGCATCCTGCCAGCCGGTGGCGGTGCGCAGCCACGCCTGCCGCGTGCCTACCTGGCGAAATCCGGCAGCGGCAAAAAGCCTCATGCTGGGCAGGTTGTCGGCTCCTACGGTGGCGTAAATCTGGTGCAGGCGCAACACGTTTCGGGCGTGTTTTTTCAGCAATTCCACAGCCTGTTGGGCGTAGCCATTTTGCCGCTCGCGGGCCAGAATGGTGATGCCGACGCCCGCCCGCTGATGCAGCGGGTCGTAGTCGAACAGGTCGACGACGCCCACGGCCGGGCTGCCAATATCAGTAGTAATCACCAGCCGTAACTGGCGCACTACGTAGAAATCCGCGCCGGCGTGTTCCAGGTATTCGCGCAAGGCGTGGCGTGACACCGGTGCCAGGGTATCAGACACGCCCCAGATGTCGGGGTCGTTTTCCAGAGCGTAAAGGAATTCGAGGTCGTCGGGTTCGAGGGCGCGCAGGTGCATGCGGTAAAAGTAAACCACCACCCGCCCCGCTCCACAAGACATCGAGTAGGATGTGACGAGCAAGAAAAATAAATTGTGCACAATTAAACATTATACAACCATTATCCGTTTACCTTTGCGATACCACATGGCACCCTCCCCTACCCCATCCGTCAAAGACTCGCTGCTGAAGCTGGAAAGCCAGATTTGCTTTCCGGTTTATGCCGTGTCGCGCCTCATTACCAAGGCTTACCAGCCACTGCTGCAGGCCCTCGACCTTACCTACCCGCAGTACCTAGTTTTTCTGCTGCTGTGGGAACATGAGCAACTGACGGTGAAGGAGCTGGGGGAAAAACTACTCCTCGACTCGGGCACGCTCACGCCACTGCTCAAGCGCATGGAGCAGAAGCAGTGGCTGAGCCGCCGCCGCGACCCGCGCGACGAGCGGTCGGTCATTATCGCGCTGCAGCCGGCTGGCCGGGCGCTGGAGGCGCAGGCCCAACAAATCCCGATGCAGATGCTCGACAAAATGCAGCTATCGGAAGCCGAAATTCTATCGCTGCGCACCCACCTTACGCACTTGCTTACCCAGTTGGCCTAGCGGCCGACACTTATTGCTTACCCACTTTTTCTTACCAATCTCCGATGAAAATCGAAAAAATCTTCACGGCCCAGGCCAAAGCCAAAGGCGGCCGCGACGGCCAGATTACCTCCAACAACCAGGTGCTCGACCTGACACTGAGCACGCCCAAGGAAATGGGCGGCCCCGGCAAAGCCGGCTCTACCAACCCCGAGCAACTCTTTGCCGCCGGCTACGCGGCCTGCTTCGAAGGGGCGCTGGGCGTGGCTGCCCGCCAGGCCAAGGTGCGTCTCGACAACGTGACTGTGGAGGCCCTAATCGGCTTCGGCAAGGCAGAGGACGGCGGCTACGGCATCTCGGCCGATTTGCACGTCAACCTCCCGGGCATCGAGCAAAAGCAGGCGGAGGAGCTGGTGGAAGCTGCCCACGGCATCTGCCCCTACTCGCGCGCTACCAAAGGCAACATTGAGGTAAACCTCACCACGACGACCAACGCTTAAGCGACTCGTCGCCGATATAAAAAAGAGGCCCTGATTTGCATCAGGGCCTCTTTTTTATGCCATAAAACAGTGCTTTCTATACTTCGCCGCCAAACACGCGCACGGCCGGGCCACTCAGCCACACGTTGGCAAAGCCGCCATCGGAGCGATGCTCAAAGCTCACCTCCAGCTCGCCGCCCATGGTTTGCAGGCGCACCGGTGACACTGCGCCGCGCTGCGAGGCGGCCAGCGCCACGGCCGTGACGCCGGTGCCGCAGCTCAGGGTTTCGTTCTCCACCCCGCGCTCGTAGGTGCGCACGGGCCAGGCGTGGGCGGGGTCGACGGGCACTTCCACGAAGTTGACGTTGGTGCCGGCGGGGTCGTAGGCCTGGTCGTGGCGAATGTCGTGGCCCGCGCCGTACACATCGAACTCGGTCAGTGCGGGGTGCTCTTCGGGGTCAAGGAAGTGGATGTGGTGGGGCGAGCCGGTGTGCAGAAACACGTCGTCTTCCCCGATTTCAGCCTCGATGGGGGCGTTCACGTCAATCATTTTGAGGCGCACGGTGCCGTCATTCTCTACGCGGGCGTCGTGGGGACCATCTACTGCCAGGAAATGTGTTGTTTCGCCAATCAGCCCCAGGTATTTGGCAAAAGCCACGGTGCAGCGGCCGCCGTTGCCGCACATCGAGCTGGGCCGGCCGTCGGCGTTAAAGTACACCATCTCGAAATCAAAATCGGGCTTGTTGCGCAGCAGAATCAGGCCATCGGCCCCGATGCCAAAGCGGCGGTGGCAAAGCTGGGCAATAAGGGCGTGGTCGGTTTCGTCGAAGGCGCGGGCGCGGTCGTCAATCATGACGAAGTCGTTGCCGGTGCCTTGGTATTTGTGGAATTGCATCATCAGAAATAAGTTATCCAGAACGAGGTAGAGACGCATATTTGCGCCTCATCGTTCGCACCGTTTACTATACATTATCATACAGGTGCTGGCCGTTCAACGACGCGACGCAAATATGCGTCTCTACCTCGTTTTAGCCGCAAATCAGTGCCCCTGCCCGGCCAAATCGCCGCAGCGCAGCCAGTTTTCCCAGCGCTTGCGCTTTTTGGCGATGTTGCCGCGCAGGTATTTCTCCATAATCAGGGCAGCGCAGGGGGCGGCGGAGAGGCCGCCGAAACCGGCGTTTTCGATGTAGACGGCCACCACGATTTTCGGCTTTTCGGCCGGGGCGAAGCCGGCGAAGGTGGCGTGGTCGTCGCCCTCGTCGTTTTGCACGGTGCCGGTTTTGCCAGCCACACTGATGCCCACGTCGTCGAGGTTGGCCAGCTCGGCGGTGCCACCGCGGCGCAGGGCGGCCACCATGCCGGGGATGAGCTCGGCAAAATGGACACTATCAACCAGCGTGCGGTGCTGCTCCCGAAAGCGCGGCAGCGGGCCGCCGGTGCCCACGCTGCGCACAAAATGCGGGATGTAGTAGTAGCCGCGGTTGGCGATGATGGCTTGCACGTTGGCCATTTGCAGGCCGGTTAGGTTGATTTCGCCCTGCCCGATGCTGAGGGAATAGATGCTGCCGTAGGTCCAGCCGCAACGGCCGCGCCGCTTATCGTAATAAGCCGGCGTGGGGATGAAGCCAGGGCGCTCCTGCGGCAAGTCAACGCCCAGCAGCGTATCGAGGCCAAAGGATTTAACGTGGCGCGTCCAGGCGGCCAGGTTCAGGTGGCGCTGAGCGCAGGTGTCCACGGGCTGGGCCAGCGAATCGGGCACGTTGTTCACCACGTTGCGCAGCACCTGGTAGAAGTAGGGATTGCAGCTGTATTTGAGGGCCTGGGTAAGGTTGCGGGCGTTGGGGTGCTCGTGCACGCAGTTGATGAGCGACTGGTCGCAGCGGAAGCCGGTATCAGCCGTAATACTGCCCAGTTGCAGCGCCACGGCCGCGTTCACCAGCTTGAACACCGAGCCCGGCGGACTGGCTTGCAGGGCGGCGCGGTTGAGCAGTGGCATGTCTTCGGCCAGCAGCAGGGCGCTGCGCTCGCGGCCCCGGCCGGGCATGGTGATGGTGGCGGGGTCATACGTTGGGGCCGACACGTAGCAAAGTATTTCGCCGGTGGCGGGCTCCAGGGCCACGATGTAGCCCTTGCGCTCGCGCATGATGCGCTCGGCGTAGGCCTGCAATTCGGTGTCGAGGCTGAGGTGCAGGTCCTGACCAGGGTGGTAGATGGTGTCGGTGGCCCAGGTGCCGTGCGGCTGGTTCAGCACGTCGAGCAGCGGGTGGTAGGCGCCGAAAGTGCCTTTCAGCAGGCCGTTATAGTAGGTTTCGAGGCCGCCGTTGCGCCGGCGGTAGAAGCGGCCCCGCGCCAGCCGCTGCGCTTGGTACAGGAAGGGCTGGGCGTTGGCATAAGCGTAGCCCAGCACGGGCGCGGCTACGTGCGTAGCGTAGTTGCGGGCCGTGTACTGGCGCAGCCTAAGCCTGGGCCACTCGCTCTGGTGGCGGCGCAGGAGGTCGTATTCGGCAGCCGTTAAATCCAGCTGTAATGGCAATTCGCGGCGGCGCAGGTCGCGGCTGCGGTACTCGAAAGCGCTATCAGGCCAGCCCAGCAGGCGGTTGAGGCGGGTCGAATCGAGCCGCCCCCCGGGTGGCAGCACCAGCAGGTAGCGCGGCCCGGTGTAGGCCAGCACCGAGTCGTTGCGGTCGAGAATTCGGCCCCGGTGCGGCCAGAAAGCCTCGCGCTTTGGCGTGTAGGTATCGTGCGGCAGGATAACGCCCATGCCGGGCACGGGCACGCGTCGCCACCACAGCACCAGAACAAATCCGGCCAGCAGAAGAATGATTAATGCAGCTAACTTCTTGCGGTTGGCAGACAGCATTCGGCAAAGCTAGTGTTCGGTTGGCAGCTTGGCCTGCGCACTTCGATGAACAGGGTCTGTCACCTCACGAAGCTGGGCTAAGGGCGGAAATTCGGCCATATAACTAGGCTACTGCTTTGCGTAGCAGCGCAATTTGCCCGGCGTGGTAGAGGTAGTGCTGTGCCACGCCGTGCAGGGTCACGTAAATGGAAGAGCCGTAGCCCACTCGCGCATCAATGATGGTGTTGATGGGACGGTCGAGGGTTTCGTCGGAAACGGTTGATGCGGCAGCCAGCAGCTGTTCGTGGGTTTTGCGCAGGCCGGCTAGTACCGCTTGCCAAGCGGTTTCGGTGGGGTTTTCGGGCGTCGGCGGCCAGTCTTCGGCATCGCTGACCTGTACCAATTTGCCCTCAGTCAGCCGCCGGCGGGCCACCTCGGCCCACACGCCGGCGTGGCGCGTAATTTCCCAAATGCTGTGGGCATTGGCAATGGGCCGCTGGGCGGCTTGCGCGGCAGTCAGGCCTTTGAGGGTATCCAGCAATGAAGGCCCAGACCATGGTTCGCCATCGAAGGCGCGGCGGAGTTGGTCGAGCAGGCGGGTGATTTCGGACATGATGAAGAGTAGGAATGGTGGAATGAGGTGAGCTGAAATACGGCAGCCGCATCCGAAAAGCTGCGGCCGCGGCACCTCACCCGCCTCGCCCCTACCGGGCACGGCCCCTACCTTTGCGGCCTGCTTATGTACGACTTCCTCACCACCTCCCCCTGGCCCGACTACGAGCTGATTGATTCCGGCAACTTTCAGAAGCTGGAGCGCTTCGGCAAATACATACTCGCCCGGCCGGAACCCCAGGCCATCTGGGACCCGCACCTGCCGCTTAAGGAGTGGGAAAAGGCCGATGCCGCCTTCGCCCGCGCCCCCGGCTCCACCGAAAAGGGCCAGTGGCGCCTCAAGCCCAGCATGCCCGAACAGTGGGTGATTGCCTACGAGCGACCCGACGGGCTCCGGCTGAAGTTCCGCCTGGGTCTCTCGTCGTTCAAGCACGTGGGGCTGTTTCCGGAGCAGGACCCCAACTGGCAGTTCATTTATAATCAAACCAAAAAGCGCCGCGCCAAGCTGCCGCGCGTGCTCAACCTGTTTGCCTACACGGGCGCGGCCACGCTGGCCGCCCGCGCTGCCGGGGCCGACGTGACCCACCTCGACTCAGTGAAACAGGTGAACTTCTGGGCCCGTGACAACATGGAAGCCAGCCAGCTCGACGGCGTGCGCTGGCTGGTGGAAGACGCCATGAAATACGTGCGGCGCGAAGTGAAGCGCGGCAGCAAGTACCAGGGCCTTATCCTCGACCCGCCCGCCTACGGCCGCGGCCCCAACGGCGAGAAATGGCAGCTCGAAGACGAGCTCAACGAAATGCTTAAGCTCAGCCAGCAGCTGCTCGACCCCGAGGACCATTTCTTCGTTGTGAACCTGTACTCGCTGGGCTTCTCGGCGCTGATTTTGGACAACCTGACCACCGCCATTTTCCCCGGCGAAAAAGCCGTGCGCGAGTTGGGCGAGATTTATTTGCACGATGCCGGCCAGCGCAAGCTGCCGCTGGGCACATTCTGCCGGTTTGCCAACTAATATATTCGGCTTTCGTACTCGGCTGTCGTCCTGAGTGCAACGAAGGACCTTACCACGCCGGTACCGTTGTGTTACGGTCTAACGTGATAAGGTCCTTCGCTGCGCTCAGGACGACAGACACTCCGCAATACTAACCACATGCACACGCCGCACGCCCATCGCCGCCTTGCGCTCATTGACTTGGGCACCAACACGTTCCACTTGCTTATTGTGGAAATCTCCAAAACACCCGGCGAAAAGCCGCTGGTTATTCTGCGCACCAAAGCCGGCGTTCGCCTCGGCGAAGGCGGCATCAGCCAGGGCATCATCGCCCCGGCGGCCTACGACCGCGCCCTGCACACGCTGGCTGGTTTCAAGGAAGAAATGGAGCTGCACGAAGTGACCGAAGTGCGCGCCACAGCCACCAGCGCCATGCGCGTCACCAAGAACGGCCCCGAGTTGGTACGCGACATCTTCGAGCAAACCGGCATCCAGGTCAATGTTATTCCCGGCGAGCGGGAGGCGGAGCTCATCTGCCAGGGCGTGCGCCAGGCCGTGGATTTGGGTGAGGACGCGCAGCTGATTATGGACATCGGCGGCGGCTCGGTCGAGTTCATCATCGCCAACCAGCACACCATTTTCTGGAAGCAAAGCTTTGAAATCGGGGCTCAGCGCCTGCTCGACAAGTTTTTCCCCGACCCCAGCGGCGTGTTTCCTGCCGAGGCCGTGGAAGCGGAGCAGCGCTACCTAAGTACGGTGCTGGAGCCGCTCATCGAAGCCGTTCGGCGCTACCATCCGGCCAGCCTCGTGGGCGCGTCGGGCAGCTTCGACAGCCTGGCCGATATGCAGCTCGGCCGCCTGCGTACCGAAGGCGAGCTGCCGCCCTGCACTGAGCTGGCGCTGGAGTCATTCCAAACCAGCTACCGCCAACTGCTCAGCGGCAACCACGAGCAGCGCAAGGCCCTGCCCGGCATCCTGCCCATGCGGGCCGATATGCTGGTGGTGGCCGCCGTGCTCATCGATTTTGTGTTGGGCATTACGGAAATCACGCGCATTCGCACCTCGGCTTATGCGCTGAAGGAAGGGCTGCTGGCCGAGATGTTGGTTGTATAAACTGGCATCATCAGTGGGTCATGCAGAGCGCAGCGAAGCATCTTGCCTACCACCACTAACTCATACTGATTGCGTTGAGCGGGCAAGATGCTTCGCTGCGCTCTGCATGACGTTTTAATAAATCCCCATGCCAACCTTCTCCTACAGCCAGCTTTTCACCTTCACCGAAAGCGTTTTTCGCGCCATCGGCTGCCCGGCCGACGATGCCACGCTGGCCACCGAAACCCTGCTCTCGGCCGATTTACGCGGCGTGGACTCGCACGGCGTGGCCCGCCTCGTGGGATACGTGCGGCTGTGGGAGGCCGGCCGCATCAACGCCACTCCCCGGGTGGGCATCACCTACGAAACGCCTAGCACTGCCGTGGTGGACGGCGACGGCGGCCTCGGCCTCGTAGTGGGTCCCAAAGCCATGCGCGTGGCCATTGAGAAAGCCCAGCAAGTGGGCACTGGCTGGGTTTCAGTAAAGAATTCCAACCACTTCGGTATTGCCGGCTACCACGCCATGCTGCCCCTGGCGCACGACATGATGGGCATTGCCATGACCAACGCCTCGCCATTGGTAGCGCCCACTTATTCGCTGGACAGGCTGCTCGGCACCAACCCCATTGCCGTGGCCGTACCCGCCGGCGAACAGCCCGATTTCGTGCTCGATATGGCCACCACCACCGCCGCCAACGGCAAGCTCGAAATTGCCCAGCGCAAAGGCCTGCCCCTGCCCGAAGGCTGGGCTCAAACCGCCGACGGCCAGCCGAGCACCGATGCCAACGCCGTGAAAAACGGCGGCGCGCTGCTGCCGCTGGGCGGGGCCACCGGCTCGCACAAGGGCTACGGCCTGGGCGCGGTGGTGGATATTTTCTCGGCCGTGCTGTCGGGCGCGAACTACGGGCCGTGGGTGCCGCCCTTCGTGGCCTTTCTGCAGCCCTCGGCCAACCCCGTGGGCCAGGGCCTGGGCCACTTTTTTGGGGCGATGCGCGTAGACGCGTTCCGGCCCGCCGACGAGTTCAAGGCCCACATGGATAACTGGATTTCGACCTTCCGCAGCGCGCAGGCCGTGGAGGGCAAAAAGGTCCTCATCCCCGGCGACCCGGAGCGCGAAATGGCCGCCCACCGGTTGCTGGAAGGCATTCCGCTGCTCGATGCCGTGGTGAAGGACTTGGAAGGCGTGGGGGCAAAGCTTGGGGTGAAACTGTAGCCTGAATTCAGCCGGTCAAACAAAAAAAAAGGCCCTGCGCTGATGCGCAGGGCCTTTTTCACAAAATGCATTCGGACTTAAGAAATACCATTGGTTGCCGCTTGGGGCACCAATGCGGCAATGGCCACGTCCTGGTTTAGGTACTGCGAAGTATAGCCTGCATCCGACTTATTCAGGAACAGGCAGGTGCCGCCATTCACAGCATCAATAATCTGCGCGTACTGGTCCATCGGCAGGGCCGGGCAGCCGAGGCTGCGGCCCAGGCGGCCGTTTTGCTTGATGAATTCTTCGCTCACGTAGTCGGCTCCGTGCATCACCACCGAGCGGGCAGCAGCGTTGGTGTTATAGCCTTCGTCCAGCCCCTGCAGATGCAGCGAATGACCGTGCTTGCCCTCATACTCGCTGCCCGTGGCGTAGAAGCCGAGGCTGCTCATGTTGCTCTGGTCGGTATTGGAGAAGTTGGTCGCTTCGTTCTCGCCCGAGTTGTGGCCGTGGGCCACGAGGGTGTGGAAGAGGATTTCCTTCTTGCCCAAATCGAGTACCCAGAGACGCTTTTCGGTGCTGGGCAGGTCGAAATCGATAACCGTCAGCACCTGCTTGTTTTCGTCCAGTTTGCCATCCTGGCGCAGGTTGAGGTAGCCGGTCATGGCTTTGGCGAAGGTTTCAAACCGTAAGCCCTCCTGCTCCGCCCCGAGGGCGTTGTAGGTGGCGTGCAACTCTTGGTCGAACTGCGCTTTAGGCGAGAAGTCCACCTTGGGCAGCTGCAATTCATTGCGCGAGCTGGCCACCGACTGCTGGATATTGCCCGCCAATGGCGTGGCCAGAAACAACGAGGCCAAGAACGGCAGAACGCGCCGTGCCAAACGCTGACGACGCAGGCTTTTGCGTTTGCGCTGAACAATGCTGGGCTGGTGCTGGTGCATAATCGAAGTAGCTGATGATGAAAAGGAAACAGCCTTTGCAAACGCAGCAACTGTTTCCAAAGCATTATACGGAATAGAAATCCCGGTGGCTATTCCTAAACCCCGTATTAGCCAAAATGATTCCGTTTTTGCCCTACCAGGCCGCCCGCCTAGCGCCAGCCGCGCTGCAAAAAGCGCCGCCCGGCGGCCCCGCCATCCAGCCAGCGCGAGGCCAGGCCGGGGCCGCTCACGAGTAGCATGCTGCCCACCCGGAGCGTGGCAATAATGTCCTTAAACTGCTCGGGCGGCAGGGCCGGGCAGCCCCGGCTGTAGCCCAGGTGGCCGTATTTTTCGATGTATTTCGGGCTGGCGTAGTCAGCCGCGTGCAGCACCACGTAGCGGTCGAAAGCATTGGCATTTTGCCCCTTGTCCAGGCCCTCGATGCGGCGTGAGTAGCCGTGAATGCCATCGTAGGTAGCTCCGGTGCGGTAGAAGCCCAGCGAAGTGCAGGCGGAAGACTCCCGGTTGGAGAAGCGACGCGCGCGTAGGTGGCCCGAGCCTTCGCCGTGCGCGACGAGGCTGCGGTGTATTACCTGGGCATTCTGGAGGTCGATGACCCAGAGACGTTCGGTGGTATTGGGCAGGTCCATATCGGCCACGGCCAGCAGGCCGGCCCGCTCGATACGGCCGGTGGGATGCAGCGTGAGGTAGCCCACGCACGCCTGCTCCAGTACTTCGGGGCGCAGCGCGGCGGCAGCAGGGCCAAGGGCGGCGTGCAGCTGCTGGATGGCCCGGTGCAACGTGTCGGGGACGGCAGTCAGGGCGGGTACCGGCGTCAGACGCAGCGAATCGGGCACATCGGCAGTTGCCGGCGCAGTAGGGGAAATGGCTGCTGTGATAGGCGCAGCGGCTGAGACGGTTTTTTTAGCGGGCATCTGGGCCTCTTCGGCTCGCAGCTGGCAGCCGGCCGTGAGCAGCGCCGCCGCCAGGCAACTAACCAAGTGCGCCCTCTCGACGGCCGTTTTGGCAATACCCCGTGCTGCTTTCAACCTAACCATAAGCCGAAATTACAGCCGGCCGCCACAGCTACCGTACGCCGGCCCGCTCTTTTACTAAAATGATTTAGGCCACATGCGGATGGCGGGCAACAGATAAAGCGTGGAACCGGGACTAACCCGAGGTGTGATGAACAATAAATATCCGCATAGCACAATTATTTAAAAAGTGCAATCGAATGCGCAAATAATATTTTGTCATTTTGAGGTCATGCAAACCATTTCTTCTACCTTGACACCATCAATCAGCAACAAAACCTGATTTTTAGGTGGCTGCTGGTTGGCAAGCTGCGCTTACTCTTTCTTCACAAAACCCAAATTCCCACACATGATGCACTTTTCTCCTCATTTTCCATTCCGCAAACGATTCCGGTTCACGCTGGCCCTGGCGATGGCCTTGCTGGGGGCCGGCAACCAGAGCGCCCACGCCCAAAAAGTGGTGATGCAGGGCTTCTGGTGGGATTTCTGGAATAGCAATTACCCCAACGGCTGGGCTAACTACCTCGCTGACCTAGCACCGCGCCTCAAGAGCATGGGCGTGGACGCCATCTGGATTCCGCCGACCATCAAAAACGCCAACCAGGGCAATGGCTACTCCCCTTTCGACAACTACGACCTGGGCGATAAATGGCAAAAGGGCTTCCTGGCTACCCGCATGGGCACCAAAGACGAGCTGCTGCGCGCCGTGGCCGTGCTGCACGCCAATGGCGTGGAGGTGATTCAGGACGTGGTGCTGAACCACAACGACGGGGCGGGCTCCTCGAACGGCGCGGGCGGGCAGGACCCCGGCGCCTGGGAAGATGGCACGACCAGCAAGTACAAGAACTTCCGCTATGTGAGCTACGGCCGGCCCGTGACCGACGAAAGCGCCGCCGACTACTACGGCCGCTCGGGCCGCTTCGCGAAGAACTGGGAGAACTTCAACCCCAACCAGGGCAACAACTCGACCACGGGCGACTGGAACGCGCCCTACTTCGGGCCGGACATCAGCTACTACCCCGGCTCCTACGGCCAAAGCTCCAACGCCACCACCTACAACCCCGCGCAGGCCAGCGACTATATGCGCACCGGTAACCGCAACTGGCTGATTTGGTACAAGAAGCAGGTGGGTTTCGATGGCGTGCGGATGGATGCAGTGAAGCATTTCCCGGACTTCGCCAGCGAGGATTTCCTGTATAACCTGCAAAGCAACGCTGGCTGGGCCAGCGGCGGGGCCACCATGTACGCCGTGGGCGAATGGGTGGGCTCGGCCTCGCAGATGGACGGCTGGGTGGCCAACGTGAACAACCGCGCCGGCACCTTTGACTTCTCGCTGCGCAATGGCCTGTATCAGATTGTGAGTCAGGGCGGCAGCTTCGATATCGGCACCTTACCCACCTACCAGCAGAATACCCGCGTGGTGAACATCGGCGGGACGTATGTGCACCGCACGGTGCCCTTCGTGAACAACCACGACACCATGCGCCCGCAGGTGGACGCCAACGGCAACTACACCGGCTGGAACACCGGCTCGGAGCTGGCCCCGCACATCGACCCGTTCGACCCGCGCCTCTCGGCCGTGTATGCCGCCGCGCTGGCCATGGATGGCTCGCCGATGCTGTTTTTTGAGGACGTGTTCAACGTGGGCAACACCAGCAAGCGCTACAGCCACAGCCCCAAAAGCACCGTGGACCTGCCCACCCGCGACGACCTCGTGAACCTGGTGTGGTGCCACCAGAACCTGCACTTCAAGGACGGCGCGTACAAAGTGCGCTGGCAGGCCGCCGACCACCTCGTGATTGAGCGCAGCACCAAGGCCATCATCGGCATCAACGACAACTACACCACTTGGCAGAATAACACGGTGAGCTGCGACTTCGCCCCCGGCACCGTGCTCAAGGACTACTCGGGGGCCAACGGCACGGCTACCGTGACGGTGAGCGCCAGCCAGACCGTGGCCATCAACACGCCGCCGTGCAACGGCACGGCCGCTGGTGGCCGCCGCGGTTACTCGGTGTGGGCTCCCACCAACGCCGTGACCGGCTACACCCGCCCGGCCCTGACCACTACCCAGGAATGGGAGCTGGCCAATGACCTCGGCGACTCCGACAGCCGCTCGCTGGGCCAGGGTGGCGCGCTGCCCGCCGCCAGCACGGCCTACCGCACGGCCGGCCGCATCTACGTGGCTGCCAACAAGAGCGTCACCTACAACCTCTACCCCGTGGATGCAACGCGCAGCCTCACGGTGGCCGTGCTCAACAGTGCCGGCACCGTGGTGAGCAGCCAGACCGGCACCGGTACCCTCACGGGCACCTACACCCCCACCACCGAGGGCTGGTACACGCTGAAAGCTAAAAACGCGAGCACCGCCAACCCCGCCCAAGGCGCATTTGTGAAGGTGACCTACACCGCCCCCACCGTGGTAACCGGAGCCATGACCGGCCGCCGCGACGCCAACGCCCTGGCCACCGCCCAGGAGGCCGCCACCGCCGAAGTGCTGGTGTATCCCAACCCCACCGCCGCCGACCGCATCGACGTGGTGATTACCGCCAACCGCGAGCAGGCCGCCACCGTGCAGCTGCACGACCTGACCGGCCGCCTGGTGCACACCGAAACCGTGCGCCTCTACAACGGCTCCAACGAGCTGCGCCTCGGCGTGAAAAAGACGCTACCAGCTGGCATCTACCAGCTGAGTGTGCCAGAGTTTCACGTGAGCCAGAAGGTGGCGGTGCAATAAGCCATTTCGTTCGGAAACAAAAAGCCTCTCCGAGTAACCGGAGAGGCTTTTTGTTTTTAGGCTGTTGACGCGCCTGCGGAAAAACAGTAGCAGGCTAGAAAAACAGGCTCACATTAAGCTTGGCATAGAATGGGGTGCCGGGCGTGAAGTGCAGTTCGTCGATGCCTTCGAGGGGCTCGCGCTTGGGCGTGTTTATCAGGCGGGTTTGGGTGGCGAACTGGGCCTGGTTCCACTCCGCATTCAGCAGGTTTTCGGCCGAAGCCCCAATTTGGAAGCGGGACGTGGTGTAGGCCAGCACGGCATCGAGCAGGAAGTAGCCGCGGGCCGTGATGCTGCCGTCGTCGTTGGCCGGCCGGTTGTCGATGTGACGGTAGCGCAGACTGCCGCTCAGGCCCTTCGGGGCCCGGTAGGTGAGGCCGCCGGTGCTGGTGAAGGTGGGCGCGAGCGGAATGTAGTTGGCTTTTTCGGGCGCGTCGAGCTGGCGGCCGTGGTTGTAGTTGAAGTCGCCATCGACAAAAATCCGGCTGCTCAGCTGGTAGCGCACCGACAAATCCAGCCCGTAGCGCTGAGTAGGGCCGGTGCTTTCCACCACGGCCTCGTCGCCCACGTACACTAGCTCGTCCTGCAAATGCAGACTCCACAGCGCCGCGTTCACCACCAGGCTGGGCAACGGCTTAAACGTGCTGCCGATTTCGGAGCCGATGGCGCGGGGCAGCACGTTGGCATTCACGCCCTGAATCACGCCCCGCGCATCATTGGAATGAAATCCGAAGCCTGAGCGGGCAAACAGCTGCACGGCCGGCGTGAGCTGGTAGTACAGGTTGAGCTTGGGCGACACGCGGGCGCGGGCCACGCGGCCACGCAACGGGGCCAGTGCGCCCGTGATTTCATCGGTGCGCCGGCCCCGGAAATCGAAGGTGAAGAAGTCGGCCCGCACGGCTGCGTTCACTGTGAGGCGGTCGGTCAGGGCCAGGGTTCCGTCGAGGTAGGCGTTGATGTTGCGCTCATAGAGCTGGCCGGTGCTGATGGTATCAAGCACCTGCCGGCGCACGGTGTGGCGCAGACCAAGGGTGGAGAAATCGTTGCGGGTGCCCACGCCCAGCGTGCTGTGCAGGCTGCGCGCGCCGAGGTGGTCGTCGCGCTCATACGTGGCCGTGTAGCCGAACAGGTGCCGGTCGTCGGTCTGGTCGATTTGGTCGCCGTTTATCGAGTCGTGCAGGAAGAAAGTGAAGTTGGAAAACAGGTTGAAATCGTACTTCGAATAGTAGGCCTGCTGGCGCAGCACGGCATCGTGAGGCAGCGCGGTGGTGAGCGCCGCGCTGGCGTTGGTACGGCTGGTGCGGCCGCCCTCGGTGGGGTCAATGCTACCGTAGCGTGAAATGATGCCCTCCCGGATGCCGCGTTCGGGAATCTGCCCGCTGGCGTCCCAGTTCGAGGTGAAGTGCGAGCCCAGCAGCGTGAGGGCCGTTTTGTCAGAGAGTTGGCCCGTGTACTTGCCCATGCCGTTGAAGCGTTTGAAGTGCTGCGGCTGGTCGAAATACGAGTTGGTAAAGTTGTATTCGGCCGCCACGTAGGCACTTTCCGGCCGCTTGCTGAGCAGGTGGTGGTTCTGGCCCAGCAGGTCCAGCATCACCAGCGCCCGGCGGGTATCAAACTGGCCCACTTCGAGCTTCACCTGACTGTGCTCCAACCGCGTTTTGGTGGTGAACTCGCCCGCGCCGGCTGTGGCAAAATCACCAAACCGCGCCGTGTACGGGCCTTTGTACACCTTCAATTGCTCCACCGTTTCGGGGATTACGAAGTGAAAATCGGCGTAGCCCTGGCCGTGGGCGTGGCTCACCATGTTCACCGGCAGCCCGTCTACGCTCACCGCGAAATCGGTGCCGTGGTCGCAGTCGAAGCCGCGCAGGAAAATCTGCTCGGCCTTGCCGCCACCCGCGTGCTGGGCAATAAACAGGCCCGGCACAAGGCGTAATAAATCCTGTGCTGAGTTCACGGGCCGCAGCAGCTGGTCGATGTGCGAGATGGCGGCCAGGCTCTGGTTGGGGTCGCGGGGCTGGCTCACGGTTACTTCGGCCAGGCTGAGCGTGGTGGCGGCGGCGGTGAGGGCCAGGCGGCGGGTTTCGCCGGCGGCCAGCGTCAGGGGCATGGTTTGAGCGCGGTAGCCCAAAGCTCCCACGCGCAGCTGGTAAGTGCCGGGGGCAATGCCGCCCAGCCGGAAGTTGCCCAGCGCATCGGTGGCAGTGCCGCCGGGTTGGCCCGTCAGGCCCACGCTCACGCCGGCCAGCGGCAGGCCCGAGAGCGAGTCGGCCACGGTGCCACGCAGCGTGGCGGTGCCCTGGGCCTGCGCGGTTTGGGTAAGCAAGAAGAACCCGAGCGCCAGACTCCAGGTCGATAAGGCAGTAAGAAGTTGTTTCATCCAGGCCGGTAGCGAGGCGAGTAGCAGGCGGCCCCGAAGTGCCGCCTGCCATCCGCGCAGTGAAATAAAGAGGAAAGGCAGCCGGCTAGAAATTGGCCTTGCTCATGCAGTTGGCGCGGCACTGCACCTGGTGCTGGGTGCGCTGCTGGCCAAGGTGGCCGCGCGCCTGGGTCCGCATAGCAGTAGCGGGCAGCGCGGGGCGGCTGCTCAGGCCGAGTGGGTTGGTGGTAAGGCGCCCCGCCGGGGGCAGCTGCACACGCGAAGCAACGCCCGTAGCGCCCGCTACGGGTTGGAAGTAATTAGCCCGGAAAATCATGGAATGAGGAGTTGAACGCGCCCGGGCACAAACGGCCCGCAAGCAGCGTCGGATGGTTGGATAAGATGAAGCGGCGCGGCTACCGAATGGCACCCGCTGCATACCGCGGCCCCGTTTGGCTGCAAGCCAACCCGGAACCCAAGCTCAACTTATCCCCGACAGGGCGGCAACTCAACCTGGCCCCGGTAGCCCACGGGCACGGCCCCTACGCGGGTCGCCCGCCGGACCTTGGCGGCCGTAAAGACTGGCCGGGCAAACACCACCCGCGTTTCCGTCAGGCAGTGCGTATCCAGGCCTTTGAAGGTGGAAAGCAGCTGCTGCAATGGTAGACGCTCCCCGTATTTCTGCACCGTGTACTGCACGCCGTTGCAGTCATCGAAACAGGCCAGCCGCAACGTATGCTTCAGCTGGCAGTCCGGGCTGTGCACGTAGGCAAAGGGCCGGTCAATCACCCGCGCCGGGCGCTCCACGAGGCCCGCCCCCACCACCAGCAGGTAGTTGAGCAGCAGCAGCAGCGTGAGGTAGGGGCGAAAAATCATGGATGAGGGCCGGGTCGGAGTTCGCACTATCTACGGCGAAAAGCCCCGGCAAGGGCGGAATGGTTCTCGATTAATTATTCAGGCAAAAAACACGCGCTCCACGGTCCAGTAAGCCGCAATCAGTCCGATAACTACTGACACCGGCACCACTACCCGCTGCTTGTACCAGCTTTTGTTGGCAGCCCAGCGGCCCACCAGCGCCCAGCATAGCAATATCACCGACACCTGGCCCAGCTCCACGCCTACGTTGAAGGAGATGAGCGAGCCGAAATAGTCCTTTTGCGGCAGCCCCAGCCCCGTGAGGGCGCTGGCGAAACCCATGCCGTGCACCAGCCCGAAGCCGAACACAATAAGCAAGCGCCACGGATTGAGCCTGTCGGTGATGATATTCTCAATGGCCACAAACAGAATGGACAGCGCAATAATCGGCTCAATTACCGACGAGGGCGGCGAAATAAGCCCGTACATGGCCAGCCCCAGCGTGATGGAATGCGCCACCGTAAACGCCGTGGCCTGCATCAGCACCGGCTTCAGGCGCGGCTCCAGGATGTAGAGGCTGATGATGAACAGAATGTGGTCGAACCCCAGCGGAATGATGTGCGTGAAGCCCAGCTGCAGGTAGGTCCAGAAAATCTCCGTGCGCGACAGCTTGCTCAGGTCCGTATTGAGGACGTGCGCGGCGGCCGGCAACGCCAGCAGCACCAGCAGCGGCAGGGCCGCCAGGGCGCGGCGCGGCAGGCGGAAGCGGCGTAGCTGGCCCGGATTTTTCATATGAGTCTGATATACTTACTACCGACTACTAAATACCCACCTTACCGTACCGCCAGCAGCTTTTTACCCTCGGCTTCTACTTCGGGATTGAGGTAGGGCGCGGTTTTCAGTGAATTTTCAATCAGGGCCTGGCCTTCGGCATTCTTGCCCAGTTTGGTGAGGATAAGACCGGCGCGGCACAGCAACACCGGGTTTTTCGAGCCCG
Source organism: Hymenobacter negativus (assembly GCF_016056375.1). Taxonomy (GTDB): domain Bacteria; phylum Bacteroidota; class Bacteroidia; order Cytophagales; family Hymenobacteraceae; genus Hymenobacter; species Hymenobacter negativus_A. The sequence goes on along the minus strand of NZ_JAEDAE010000007.1, from coordinate 204,450 downwards.
TGCGACGGGCCACCTGCATGTACTTCTGGGCCTCGGCGTACTGGCCACGCTTGTAGAGCACCCAGGCCATCGTTTCGTTCACGTCGATGTTATCGGGCCGGCGGTCGTACTCGATTTTGGCGTGCTCCATCGCCTTGTCCAGCTCGTTGGTTTTGAGGTAGGCGTAGGCCAGCTCGCGGTCGGCGTAGTGGCCCATCTGCTCGTTGCTATCGGCTTCCTTGGCCGCACTGGCCAGCATGTCGATGGATTCCTTCGCCATTTTATCGGCCTCGGCGGGCTGGCCGTTGAGGCGGTACAGGTCGGTCAGCTCATCGGCAAACGCATAATCCTTCACCGTAATGCGGGCTTCCTGGTAGAGCTTGATGGCACGGGCATAGTCTTTATGAGCCGCCGCCATGCGGCCCAGGCCGGCCAGCGCGTAGGCATAGCCGGGGCGGGCCGATAGCGCCATCAGGTAGTAGCCGCGGGCGCGGGCCGTATCGCCGCTCACTTCGTAGAGGTGGCCCAGCGCCACGCGGGTCCACTCGGTTTGCTCCAGGCCAATGTAGCCGGCTTTGGTGGCCATGTCCATCGCCTGAATGGCCCCGGGCACGTCGCCGTAAATCTCGCGCAGGTAGCTCACCCGGGCGTAGGCGGGCAGGTCGGGGCGCACGGCATTCATCTTGTCGGCCATCTTGATGGCGTCCTCGTAGTGGCCCATTTCCACGTTGGCATCGGTCAGCAGGCCGTACACGAAGCCGCTGTTGGGGTTCAGCTTCTGGGCCTGCTCGGCAATGCCGAGGCCTTGGGCGAAGTGGTGCTGCGTGAGGCAGAGGGAGGCTTTGCAGCACATCGCCTCAAAGTTTTCGGGCTCGGCGGCCAGCACTTGCTCCAGCAGGCCCATGGCGGCACCGTCGTAATACGGGTGGTCCCCGGTGACGCGGCCCTCCTGCATGTAGGCCTGGGCCAGTAGCAGGCGGCTTTTTTGGTCCTTAGGGTTGGCACGCAGCTTGGCCAGCAGGCCCTCAATGGCCGCCTTGGTATTCAGCCACTCGTTGCCCACCGAGAGGCTACCACGCCGGTCTTTCAGTTCCGGCGTGCGAACCTCCGGCTTCTTAAAAAAGAAGATGGCGGCCGCCATCAAGCCAAAAACAACCAATAAACCGGGGTATAAGTACTTTTTCAAAACAGAGAAAGATGACTGTGTGGAGGAGTAACCGTAAACTTAACGCCTAAAAAAAAGAGCCGCCGCCAGCCCGAACCAGGACCAAACGACGGCTCTTTTCAATCAGCTTCCAGCGCAGGCTAGTGGCGCTCGATGCGCACCGATTGCACCACAGTGCTGCCGTTGTACAGCGTAGCAATGTACTGGCCGGGAGCTACATCGCGGCCGGGCGTCCAGGCCAGTTCGTTGGCACCGGCACCGAAGGCTTTGTCCTTGGCAATGGTAGCCACCTTGCGGCCGGTCACGTCGCTGATAACTACGCTCATCGTGCCTTTGGTGGGCAATTCAAAGCGCAGCGTGGTGCGGTCGGCGAAGGGGTTGGGGTAAGCATTGGCTACCGTCAGGTTAGGCGACAGGCCGAGACCGGCCGAACGCTGTGCCAGCGCCGTGCGCTGGGCCGTGGTGCCGCTCCAGGGCGTCTGCGAGTACGGGAAAGAGGCTTTGAACGTGGTGTCATTGGCGGTAATGCCAGCGTTGAAGTTCAGCACGTTGCCCAGTTGGGTGGTAACAGGGCTCGTCGAAGTCGTGGTATAGTCATCGTACCACAAGCCAATGGCAGCCAGTACCGCGCCACCCACAGCTTGCAGTTCGATGCGGGTTACGTCATCCTCCAGGCGGCGGCCGTTGGGGAAGCCGTCCATGTTGGGGATGTTCTGTACAGTCGTGGTGGTGTTGTAGGTAGCATTCGTCAGGCCCAGCACGGCGGCGGCCAGCAGGCCTTCCGAGCTGAAGTTAGCCGAGTTGCGGGGCGTGGGCGGCACGGCCATGTTCAGGCGCAGCATGTCGCCACCGGGGTTACTGGCTGAGCCGCCCACCAACAGGAAGTTGTTGATGAAAGGCTTGCCGGCTGCCAGCGGGTTGCCGTTTTTGCCGGTAGCCAGTTGGTAGGGAGCCAGGTTTGGAACACCCGTGTGGAAGATGGGCAGAATATCAACCGAGCGCGGCTTGCCGGCGCGCAGCAGATACGGGCCGTAGGTATTAGCCGCCAGCGCCGTGCCGTTCAGGGCAGCATTGCCGGCCAGGCCGCTCAGGCCGGCCGCACCGTTGCGGAAGTCAAAGCCAGCGAAGCTAGCCCCGCCCAGGCCACCCAGGGCCTGGCCAGCCAGCGATTTGGACTGGACACGCAGCGGGCCGAGGCCTTGTACCGCCTCACCGTAATACGTCTGACCGGCGGGCTTGGGAGCAGCAGGAGGCACGGGGGTATTATCGGCCATGTACAGGCCCAGCTCGGGGTTCGACAGGTAATCGTCCGTAGCCGCAACCTCGGCATAAGGAGTACCGGAGTTCCAGGCATCCTTAGCCCCGATGGGGTTGATAACTTCGTTCAGCAGCGGCATGCCAATGCGCGACACCTGCACGTAGTTGCCCGACGTGGTAGGCGCAGCCCCCGTGGCCGACAGCACGCGGGTAGAAGGCCGGCTGGCCGAAGCCCACACGCCGATGATGTAGTTCGAATCCAGAATGTTGGTTGTAGCACCCAGAGCAGGCGTACCTGCTTTAGCCAGCACAGTCACCGGAATTTGCAGCGCAATGGCGTGGGTATTTTTGCGGGCCAAGCCGTCGCGGGCTGCGCCGGGGGCGCGGATGCCACCCAGGTCGAAGATGCCGCCCAGGTCCGCAAAGAACGGGTCATCCGTCGCGCCGCAGAATATTTTGGTGCCGTCAGACAGCGTCTGAATGGCGTTGGTCATCAATGCCGAGTACGAAGCAGCCTGGTTTAGGCCAGCAGCGCCGTTGATGGAACGCGGGCCGATGTTGGGGGGAGGCACCACGCCATTGGTTACAATAGTGGTGAAGGCGCCACCGCCTACGCTTTTCTCGCAGGTATAAGTGGTTTTCAGGTTTTGCTGCCCCAGCCGGATATTGAAGAACGTGGTCGGGTCCTGGTTGGTGCGCGTGAACGTGAAACGGTACGTGATGTCGTCACCGGCCGTGGCCGGGTTGTTTTTCACGTGGATTTCGTAGCGCACGTTTTCGCCGAACGTGTTATAGTTCGGGCCGCCCTGGGGCAATTCCAGAGGAATGTAATTGGCGATGATGGTCACGCTGGCGTTGCCATCGTTGTTGGGCGAGTCGGGCGAGCGGAAGGCGTAGAGGTCGGTGTTATCGGCCAACGGGTCGTCGGCGATGAGGGGGGCTTCGCGGTGGCTCGAGGCCTCCAGTGTGTTGTGCTGGCTGCTCAGAGCCACCACACCTCCGGCCGCGGTTGCGAGCAGAGCAGCCTGGAAAAGAGGGCGAGTAAGTAGATTTTTCATAAAATCTGAAAATGGGATTGGGGTGAGGTGTAAGGAAACCTAAAAAGCATTACAAGCTGAACAGTAGAGTTGTCAAAAACATATAATTTAGTTTTTTTAGCCCTAGCTGCGCAGTTGTACTTTCCTTACGTTCATACTCGCGGCGTCGGTTTTGATTTTTCTAATAATAGTTCCATAAAATTTTGGTTAATGCTGCTGGCACCACGCCAGACCTTATATCGACCCGGACATGGCGGGGTTTAACCCGTACTTTTGCATCGCGCTTTTCGGCGCCATTCACTTTCATTTTTCGGGCTGCCGGCAGTGGCCGCCCTTCGTTTATATGGCTACAGTAGCAATCAACCTGGCCACCGGCAGCCTTCAGCAGGAAGAAATCATAGTCGGCATCGACCTGGGCACCACCAACAGCCTCGTGGCCTACGTGCACCCCGAAAGCCACCAGCCCACCGCCATCAACGATTTGGGCCGGGGCACCATCGTGCCTTCAGTGGTGCACTTCCCCGCCGATGGGGCTGACCCGATTGTGGGCGCTGAGGCACGCGAATACCTCCTCACCGACCCGCAGCGCACCATCTACTCGGTGAAGCGCCTGCTGGGCAAAAGCTACCGCGACCTGGGCCAGCACGCCACCCAGCTCGGCTACAAGGTTATCGACGATAACTCCGAAGGCCTGGTCAAAATCCGGGTCGATGACCGATTCTATTCTCCTATCGAGCTGTCGGCCAACATTCTGCGGGAGCTGCGGGCCCGCGCCGAACACGCCCTCAAGACCCCGGTGAACCGCGCCGTAATCACCGTGCCAGCGTATTTCAACGATTCGCAGCGCCAGGCCACCCGCGACGCCGGCCGCCTCGCCGGCCTCGAAGTGCTGCGCATTGTGAACGAGCCCACGGCCGCCGCCCTGGCCTATGGCATCGGCCTCGACCCCGACGAAGAAAAGACTGTGGCCGTGTATGACCTCGGCGGCGGCACCTTCGATATCAGCATTCTGCGCATTCAGCAGGGCATTTTCGAAGTGCTGAGTACCAACGGCGACACCTACCTCGGGGGCGACGACCTGGACCGCGCCGTGGTGGACCATTGGACGGCCACCTTCGGCCTGCCGGAGGCCTTCCGTACCAACCCGCACCTGCAGCAGCAGCTGCGCCTGGCCGCCGAGATGGCCAAGAAGTACCTCAGCCAGCACGACGATTTCACGACTCACCTCACCGATGAGGCCAGCCAGAATATTACCGTCACGCTCACCCGTGCGCAGTTCAACGACCTCATCCGTCCGCTGGTGGACCGCACCATTGCGGCCTGCCGCCTAGCCCTGGCCGATGCCAAACTGGAAGTGGGAAGTGAGAAGCGGGAAGCGGGCCACACCACCGAACCTTCGTCCGCTTCCCACTCCCCGCTTCCTGCTCCCAAGCTCGACGCCGTGCTGCTGGTAGGCGGCTCGACCCGCGTGCCGCTGGTGTACGACGCTGTTTCGGAATTCTTCGGGCAGCCGGCGAATAACTCGCTGAACCCTGACGAGGTGGTGGCGCTGGGCGCGGCCATTCAGGCCGATATCCTGGCCGGCAACCGGCGCGATGTGCTGCTGCTGGACGTGACGCCGCTCACGCTGGGCATCGAAACGCTGGGCGGCCTGCTGGACCCCATCATCCCACGCAATTCGAAAATCCCGACCAAAGCCGGCCGCCAGTACACCACCAGCGTAGATGGGCAGGTGAACCTGAAAATTGCCGTGTACCAGGGTGAGCGCGACCTCGTGAGCCAAAACCGCAAGCTGGGCGAGTTCACCCTCACCGGCATTCCGGCCATGCCCGCCGGCCTGCCTAAGGTTGATGTAAACTTCCTGCTGAATGCCGACGGCATTCTGAAAGTGGAAGCCATCGAGCTGCGCTCCAATACGCGCCAGCAGGTCGAAATCAAGCCTCAGTACGGCCTTACCGACGACCAAGTGGAGCAGATGCTGATGGACTCGCTGGTGAACGCCAAAGACGACGTGGCGGCGCGCCTGCTCATTGAGGCCCGCACCGCCGCCGAGCAGCTCTTGTACCAGGTGAATAATTTCACCCGGAAAAACCGCCAGCACCTCACCGAAGCGGAGCTGACGGCTACCGCCGCCCAAGTGGCCACGGTGCAGGCCGCGCTGGCTGGCACTGACCGCGACCCCATTCTGAAAGCCATGGATGAGCTCGACGAGTTGACGCGCCCCTACGCCGAGCGGGTAATGAATATCTCCATCCAGCAGGCCATGGCCGGCAAGAAAATCGATTAGATTTCAGCCAATCGGTACAACGGGGCACAAACCACTTTTTATACCTGCACAAAAGTTCTCAAAGGCCCTCCCGTGAATCCGTACCTAGTCCGTCTTTTCTCGCTGGCCCGGCAGCCCAGCCGCCGCATCATTGGCCTGATGTCGGGCACTTCGCTCGATGGGCTGGACGTGGCGCTGTGCCGCTGCGTCGGGCACGGAGCCGGGATGCAGACCACGTTGGAGCATTTTGCCACGCTGCCTTACCCGGCGGAGTTTCGCCTGCGGCTGCGCGCCATTTCGCAGCCCACCGTGGCGTTGCAGGATGTTACCATTCTCAATGCCGAAGTGGCCCGCCAGCACGCGGAAATGGTGCTGGGGTGCCTGCAATCCTGGCTGGTGGCGGCGGCCGAAGTCGACCTCATTGCCAGCCACGGCCAAACCATCTGGCACGCGCCGCGCCACCAGCATCAGCAGGCCAATTTCCCGCACCACGCCACGCTGCAAATCGGCGATGGCGACCATTTGGCGGCGCGCACCGGCATCATCACCGTGGCCGATTTCCGGCAGAAACACGTGGCTCACGGCTTCGAGGGAGCCCCCCTGGCTGGCTATGCCGACGAGTTGCTGTTTTCCTCTCCCACCGAAAACCGCCTGCTGCTCAACCTCGGCGGCATTGCTAATTTCACGTACCTACCGGCCCGGCCCGCTGGCCAGCCCCTCACCACTGATACCGGCCCTGGCAACACGTTGCTCGATGCCGTAACGCGGCAGCATTTCCCGGGCCAGGAATACGATGAAAACGGCGCAATTGCGGCCAGCGGTACCGCTCATGCAGCCCTGCTACAGGAATTGCTTAGTCACCCGTTTTTCGCCGCACCGCTACCTAAAACCACCGGACCGGAGCTGTTCGGTCCCGACTATCTGCACGAAGCCCAAATCAAAACCGACACCGCTTCCCTCCCACCCGCCGACGTGCTGGCCACCCTGGTTGAGCTAACGGCTACCGGGGTAGCCCGCGCCGTTGCGCAGTGTTTGCTAGAAGCCGAGCAATCCAATGCCGCCTGCTACGTGAGCGGCGGCGGCAGCCACAATGCCGCACTGCTCCGGGCCCTGCAACGGCACCTGCCCACGGCTCGCTTCGCACCCATCGATGCCCTTGGCATTCCCGCCGATGCCAAAGAAGCCGTGCTGTTTGCCGTATTGGCCAACGAAACCGTGGCGGGCACCCCCGGCATTAGCTTGGGCAAAATCTGTCTGCCCTAGTTGTCTGCTCTGCAACGTTATTGGCACGTTTCCGCAGCAGACAATAGCTACCGGTTTTGCACTTTTTTTGTCGCGGGCTTTTTTGGCCGGGTAGCGTCAGTCGGGCGTAGGCTAAACCCCAGCACCGCCCGGGTAGCGGTGTCCCGAAAAGTAACTTCCAGCAGCTCTGAGGGAATTCGCAGACTGGAGTCAGCCGCGAAAGAAAAGCTGTAGAATAGCCGAGAGCTCCCTCTGTCGCCCAGGCGCATGCCTAGCTTGTAAAGTTCGATGGCGGTGCCGCGCCCGGGCCGCTGGCCACTTTTCCAGAGGGGCCGGGCCGCCGCAGTAAACCGGGCGAGGCTAATACCCTGCCGGACTTCCGGCGCCAATCGGTTGTAAGCGGACGAATAATTGGCGCGAAGCACGGCCCGTAGGAATTGTCCGGCCGCCTGCCCCTGGCTGAGCGCCGGGCTGGTCCCCGCGTCCTGCTGCGCCTTTCTCAGCCCACCGCTAGCCGCTCCCGCAACTAACAGTGCCAGCGCCAGCAGGCTTGCCCTGGCACTGGTTAGCCACCGCTTCTGCTTCCGGCCTGAATATGCTTGCATAGCCAAAAATAAGCGGGGGCGGCTGGCCCGGACATTGGTCCGGGCAGCCGCCCCCGCTCCGAGCCCTAGTGGGCTCGGTTAGCTTGCGCAGGTTATTCGACTACCACGCGGCGCGTCACGTTCAGGTTCGTGCCGGTGAGGTGCAGCACATACACCCCGGTAGCCAAGCCACGCGTCGGAATCTCGGCCTGATTGGCGCGGCCGGTGCCCAGCTGCAATTGCTGCGAGCTCACCCGCTGCCCCAAGGCATTGTACAAGTCCACCGATGCCGTGCAGGTTGCGCCCACACCGGTCATTTGCACGCGCAAGGCATCGCCGTTGGCCACGGGGTTAGGCGCTACGGCCACGCTGTAGCCAGCGGTTTGCTCGCGGCTGGCCAGCCCGGTGGTTACCGTCACGGCCAGGGACGCGAGGTTGTTGGTTTCGTTGGCTTCGGCTACCACATTCAGCGGGTCGGCCACAAACAGCACGTAGTAAGCACCCGGCGTGGTGCTGGCCGGCACGGTGGCTACCAACTGGCGGTTGGCGCTTACCGTGGCCGCCAGCGAGGTACCGGCGCTGCTACCCAGCTGAACGTCGCTGGCATCCAGCGTCTGGTTGGTGGAGAGGTAATAGCCCACGGCCGAGCTGGCCGCCGAACCGCCACCCTGGTTGGCCACGGTAGCGCTCAGCGACAGGTTGCCACCAGCGGGCACCGACGACGGCGAAGCGCCAATCTGCGTCAGCAGCAGGTCGGGCAGAATCGTGGGAGCCGTTACGCAGGTCACGGCAGCATCGAAGCCCGAGGCCGTCACGCTGCCATCGCTCGTGAATACCAGCGTCAGGGCACCGGTCGAATTGGTAGCCATGATGGGCAGCGACGGCATGGCCGTAAGCGTAGCCAGCAGCGGCGACTGTGCATCCGGACCATCGTAAATCATCAAACGGTCGCAGCAGGATTCCACTGCGAACGAGTTGAACGAAAGCTGAATGCGGCTGTTGGCCGTGCCGGGGTTGATGGTCAGCGTGCCGTTGGCATTGTCCGAATAGTTGCCGAATCCGCCGTGGTCATACACCGTGGTGCTGCAGGTAGTCACGGTATTAGTGCCCGAGAAAGGCACAATGGTACCCGTGAAGGGGCCCGTTACCGTGAAGTAGTAATAGGCTACGTTGTTGTTCTCGTTGGTTTCCGTCACCACGTTCGTGGGGTCGGCTACGGCCAGCAGGTAGTAGTTGCCAGCAGCGGTACCCGTCGGGATGGTCACGTTGCCATACGAGGTCAACGACTGGTAGGCCCCAAGCTGGCCGCCGGTGGTCGTGCTCATCAGCACATCGTTGGCATCCAGCGTCGAGTTCGTCGACAGGTAATAGCCCACGTTGCTGCTCGGCGAGGACGTGTTGCCTGCATTGTAGATGTAGGAAGTAACCGCAACCGAAGTACCAGGTGCTACCGACGTGAGGTTCATGTACAGCTGCGTAATCTGCAGGTCGATGCTCGGCGCAGTTACCTGGATGGTGGTGCTGGCTACGTTGTTGTTTTCGTTGGTTTCCGTTACCGCATTGGCCGGGTCAGCCACAAACAGCACGTAGTAGTAGCCCGGTGCCGTTGCCGTCGGAATGGTAGCCGAGGCCGTCCGGTAGGCGCTCAACCCAGCCGACAGCGAGCCACCAGCCACGGTGGTCAGCAACACGTCGCTGGCATCCAGTGTCGAATTGGTCGACAAATAATAGCCAATAGTGCTACTCGGCGACGACAACGAGCCCGTGTTGTAGATATACGAGGTCAGGCTCAGCGTTGCTCCAGTACCAACGGTGTAAGGCGAGGCATACACCTGGCTCATCTGCAGGTCGATGCCCGGAGCCGTTACCACCAGGGTGGTGCTGGCCACGTTGTTGTTCTCGTTGGTTTCGGCCACCGCATTGGTTGGGTCGGCCACAAACAGCACGTAATACGTGCCCGAAGCCGTAGTTGCCGGCACCGTGATGGTTGAGTAAATGCTCAGGTAACCGCCGCCATACAGCGTGGAGTTTGGCTGGCTGCCCACCAGCACATCATTCGCGCTGAATACATTGTCCGTCGACAAGTAGAAATTGATGTTGGCCGGGGTAGCAGCGCTATTGCCGAGGTTGTTGAGGTAGCACGAAGCGCTTACGCTGGCCCCTGCCGCCACCGAAGTGGGCGTCACATAGGGGTAGGTCACCGACAAATCAATCGTTGGAGCAATTACCTGAATGGAGGTGCTGGCTACGTTATTGGTTTCGTTGGTTTCCGTCACCGCATTGGCCGGGTCGGCCACAAACAGCACGTAGTAGTAGCCGGCCGCCGTGCCCACTGGCACAGTAGCCGAAGCCGTGCGGTAGGAGCTTGCATTGGCTGCCAATGAGCTGCCGGCCACGGTGTTCAGCAGCACGTCGCTGGCATCCAGCGTCGCGTTCGTCGACAGGTAGTAGCCCACCGTGCTGCTCGGCGAGGAGACGGTACCCGTGTTGTAAATGTACGAGCTCAGGCTCAGCGTGCCGCCGGCCCCAATGGTGTAGGGCGAGGCATATACTTGGCTCATTTGCAGGTCGATGCCCGGAGCCGTTACCACCAGGGTGGTGCTGGCCACGTTGTTGTTCTCGTTGGTTTCCGTCACGGCATTAGCCGGGTCGGCCACAAACAATAGGTAGTACGTGCCCGAAGTCGTAGCCGACGGTACCGTGATGGTTGAGTAGATGCTTAGGTAACCACCGCCGTACAGCGAAGAATTCGTCTGGCTGCCTACCAGCACGTCGTTCGTGCTGAACACGTTGTCCGTCGACAGGTAGAAGCTGATATTCGCAGGGCTGGCCGTGGCATTGCCCAGGTTATTGAGGTAGCACGAAGCGCTGGCGCTGCCCCCCGCCGCCACCGTTGTCGGCGAAACGTAGGGGTAGGTTACCGACAGGTCAATCGTCGGCGCAATTACCGTCAGCGCCACGCTGCTCACGTTGTTGGTTTCGTTGGTTTCCGTCACCACGTTCGTGGGGTCGGCCACAAACAGTACGTAGTAGCTGCCTGCCGCCGTGCCCACCGGCACCGTCAGGTTAGCCGAGCGGTACGAGGATAAGTTGGCAGCCAACGAACCGCCCGTTACGGTCGACAGCAGCACGTCGCTGGCATCCAGCGTAGTATTGGTCGAGAGGTAAAAGCCCATCGTGCTGCTCGTAGCCGTCACGTTGCCCTGGTTATATATCGATGCCGAAGCCTGCACCGTACCGCCGGCCACGGTTGAAGTATAGTACAGCGAAGGCTGCTGCACTATCAAATCCACACCGGGAGGGGCTACTGTAATAGCAACGGATGCCACGTTGTTCGTCTCGTTGGTTTCCGCTACTTGGCCCTGATAGTCGGCCACAAACAGAATGTAGTAGGTTCCTGGCGTCAGGCCCGTCGGAATTGCGGCCGTACCGTAGCGCGACGATGAATACGTCGTAGTGAGGGACCCACCGTACTGCGAAGTCAACAGGACATCGTTGGCATCCAATGTGTTATTGGTAGAAATATAAAAACCAACGCTACTGCTGGCAGCCGTGGCATTACCCGTATTCAGGATATAGCAGCTCATGGATATCGGTGTGCCCACGGCCGTAGTCGTTGGCGTCACTGACGGCTGCAAAATAGTCAGGTCGATGCTGGGTGCCGTCACCGTCACGTTCACCGAGGCCACGTTATTGTTTTCGTTGCTCTCGCTCACCTGGCTCAGGTAGTCGCCAGCAAACAGGATATAGTAGCTGCCCGGCGCGGTCGTGGCCGGAATAGTAACCGAAGCATAGCGGCTGCTCGACAAGCCCGGGTTCAGCGAGGCCCCCGTCGAATTACCCAGCAGTACGTCGTTGGCATCCAGCGTGGCATCCGTCGAGAAATAATAGCCAACGCTGCTGCTGCTGGCCACCCCGGCCCCGATGTTATAAATAGAGCAGCTCAGCGACACCGAATTGCCGGCCACCGTGCTCAGGGGGCTCACCGAAGCGCCCTGCACTGCCAAATCGGCCAGCGGCACCGTCGTTACGCACGACACGGCCGCCTCAATACCGCTCAGGCTGTAGTAGTAGTCACTCTGGAGCACCACCGTCAGGCTGCCCGTTGCGTTGGTCGCGTACACCGATGCCGGGGGCAGGTTGTAGTTGGTGTACTCGCCAATGAGCGGTGCCGAAGTCGAGCTGCCATCATAAATCCGCACTACATCGTAGTAAGGGTCAATATTGAACTGGCTGAATTGCAGGCGGATTTTATTGCCAGCGGTGGCCGGGACCAGCGTGGTCCCCCCCAACGCGTTGGTCGAGTAAGGTCCCGACGCGCCGCCATCGTCATAGAGCGTGCCCGCGCAAGTGGTCACGGTATTTATGCCCGAAGTGGGCAGCAGGTAAGTCTGCGCATTCGCCAACTGGCTCCAGAGCAGCACGGCCACCAATATGCACCAGCGCACAGGTGTCCGAAAAATCGCATCGTAGGATTGCTTCATGTGAAAAGGTTTAGGAATGAAAAGGGAATTTGTAGTAATGTCAGAAGTGGCTGGACAACAGATTTTGCACAACAATATTGTTATACCGTGTCTACCGAAACTTCCCGCTATTAATTTTCGCTTTGGGGCACCAGCACGAATACGTCCTCGCCGGGGCGTTTCATCAGGTATTTTTCCCGCGCAAACTTTTCCAGCAACGCCGGCGAGCTCATCAGTTCGGCTCGCTCTTTTTTTACCACCTCAATATTGTCAAGGTAATATTGCTTCTCATTACGCAGTTCTTTCCACTTCTGGTAGATGTCAAACTGCTTGCCCACATCGTTGGCATCGAACACCAGCATCCAGACTAAAAAGCCCACACCGGTCAGAAAATAGAAGCTGCGCACTACCCGAACTATCGGGCTAATGAAGAAAGGTAGATTCATCGATATAAAGGTAATACAAACGGCCAATTTCGCTAGTGCGAAATTGGCCGTTTGTGCTCTTAATCACTGAAATAATTACATCTTCTTGCCAGGGAAGTACGCCACCTCGCCCAACTCTTCCTCAATGCGGAGCAGCTGGTTGTACTTGGCCATCCGGTCCGAGCGCGAAGCCGAGCCGGTCTTAATCTGGCCGGTGTTCAGGGCCACGGCCAAATCGGCAATCGTGCTGTCCTCCGTCTCGCCCGAGCGGTGGCTCATCACCGACTTATAGCCATTGCGGCGGCCCAGGTTCACGGCATTGATGGTTTCCGTCAGCGTACCAATCTGGTTCACCTTGATGAGAATGGCATTGGCAATACCTTCATCAATGCCACGCTGCAAGCGGTCTACGTTGGTTACGAACAAGTCATCGCCCACCAGCTGCGTCTGTTTGCCCACGCGCTCCGTGAGGGCTTTCCAGCCGCTCCAGTCGTCCTCGTCCATGCCGTCCTCCAGGCTGATGATGGGGTACTTCTTCATCCAGTCAGCCCAGTAGTCTACCATCTGCGACGAAGTCAGTTTATCGCCGGTGCTTTTCTTGAAGTGGTACACACCATCCTCGTAGAACTCCGACACCGCTGCATCCATCGCAATGAACACGTCCTCGCCGGGGCGGTAGCCGGCCGTTTCAATGGCTTGCAGCACAATCTTAATTGCGTCCTCGTTCGACTTGATGTTCGGCGCAAAGCCACCTTCGTCACCCACATTGGTGCTAAAGCCTTGCTTCTTCAACACGTTTTTCAGGTGGTGGAAAATCTCCGTGCCCCAACGCAGCGCTTCCGAGAAGGATGACGCCCCCGTGGGCATAATCATGAATTCTTGGAAGTCAATCGAGTTGTCGGCGTGCGAGCCACCGTTCAGAATGTTCATCATCGGCACCGGCAGCGTAGCAGCCCCTACCCCGCCCACGTAGCGGTATAGCGGCATGCCCGCATCTTGCGCCGCCGCGCGGGCAGCGGCCAGACTCACACCCAAAATGGCATTGGCACCCAAGTTGGCTTTGTTGGGAGTGCCGTCCATCTCCAGCATAATCTTGTCGAACAGGGCCTGCTCGTACACCGAGAAACCCACCAATTCTTCCGCAATGCGCGAATTTACGTTCTCTACCGCCTTCAACACGCCCTTACCCATATACATGGACTTGTCGTCATCGCGCAGTTCTACCGCTTCGTGTTTGCCCGTGCTGGCGCCCGATGGAACGGCCGCCCGGCCTACCACACCCGAGTCAAGCGTTACGTCAACTTCTACCGTCGGATTACCGCGGGAATCAAAAATCTGGCGAGCGTGAATTTGCGAGATGAAGCTCATAGCAAGTCGTTTTGTAAACAGTTAAATATGCTGCAAACGTACGCGAATCAACCCGCATAAGCACGCTTACAGTATTAAAAGAACGTTTTACATCACTCTCCTAAAGCTTGCGCTAACGATTGAATCTGTCTTATAAAGTCATTTATTTCACTGTATGTAGCCAGAATTTTTCGCACAAAAAAGGGACGCCCCTCACGGAGCGTCCCTTTCAATCTTGCAGCAACTACTATGAATTAAGCGCCGGCCTCGTCAGCCTTAGCGTCTTCGCGGCTCTCGCCGTCTTTTACCGTTTCGGTAGCCGTGTCAGCCGGAGCCGACTGCTCAACTACTGCGGCTGGAGCCACAGCTTCGCCTTTTACTTCGGTAGCCGAAGTAGCAGCGTCGCCCAAAGCCTTCTTGCCACCACGACGCGAACGACGGGTAGTGCCAGCAGCAGCCTTATCGGCAGCAGCCTGCTTCGACTCAATCAGGGTTTCGTTGAAGTCCACCAGCTCGATGATGCACATATCGGCGTTGTCGCCCAGACGGGTATCGCTCAGCTTCAGGATGCGGGTATAGCCACCGGGACGGTTAGCAATTTTGCCCGAAATGTTGCCAAACAGCTCCTTAATCGACTCTTTGTCCTGCAGAGCGGCGAACACCATACGACGCGAGTGCGTCGTGTCTTCCTTCGACTTGGTCAGCATCGGCTCTACGTACTTGCGCAGGGCTTTGGCTTTGGCCACAGTCGTCGTCAGACGCTTGTGCAGGATGAGCGACGAAGCCATGTTCGACAACATGGCGTGGCGGTGGGCGGTAGTCCGGCCCAGGTGGTTGATTTTTCTTCCGTGACGCATTGGTCGTTTGAAAAAATGTGTGCTTGCGGGCGGCGACCACGGCGGGCCTCAAGGCCTCATTAGAACCGCTGCCCCTGGGGCACACTGGTGAAATAGTAAATGGATAAAAAAGAAGATGTGCTAACCCGCCGGACAAGTCCAGCCAATCAGCACATCCGGTATTCTAACTACTAGTCTTCGTCCAGGCGATACTTGCCCAGGTCCATGCCGAACTCCAAACCACGCTCTTCCACGAGGTTTTCGAGTTCGGTCAGGCTCTTCTTGCCGAAGTTGCGGAACTTCATCATGTCGGCAATTTCGAGCTGCACCAATTCGCCCATCGTCTTGATGTCGGCAGCCTTGAGGCAGTTCTTGGCGCGTACGCTGAGCTCCATGTCCTCCAGGGGAGTCTTGAGCATCTTGCGCATCTGCATGGTTTCCTCATCAATCGGCTCGTCTTCGGTCACGCGCGGGCCCTCGAGGGTCATCGTGTTGTCCGAGAACAGCATGAAGTGCTGAATGAGGATGTTGGCCGCACCTTTCAGCGCGTCCTCCGGGTGAATCGAACCGTCGGTCTGAATCTCGATAACGAGCTTCTCGTAGTCGGTCTTCTGCTCCACACGGGTGTTCTCGATGCTATACTTCACGTTCTTGATGGGCGTGTAGATAGCGTCGATGGCAATCTGACCGAAAACCTGGTCAGCCGGCTTGTTCTCGTCGGCGGGCACGTAGCCACGGCCACGGGCAATCGTCAGCTCCAGCTCCAGCTCCACGCTGGGGTCGAGGTGAGCAATTACGTGGTCGGGGTTCAGTACTTCGAAACCGCTGGCGAACTTGGCAATATCAGCGCCCGAGAAGGTATCCTGGCCTTTCACGCGCACCGTAATTTTATCCGAGATGGCATCGCTCACTTTCTTGAAGCGGACCATCTTCAGGTTCAGGATGATTTCGGACATGTCCTCAATCACCCCTTCGATGGTCGAAAACTCGTGCAGCACGCTGTTAGTGCGCACCGACGTGATGGCGAAACCCTCCAGCGACGACAACAGAATGCGACGCAGCGCATTGCCGATGGTGACGCCGTAGCCCTTCTCGAGCGGCTTAAATTCAAACGTCCCGGTGAAGTCGTCGGATTTCTCCATCACCACTTTCTCCGGCATCTGAAAAGCTAAGATTGACATATGTGGGGCGTAAAAAATTAGAAAAAAATTGGTGAAGTATAAGCACAAGTGCGGCCCGACAAACTGCCGGGCCGCTACCAGTAGCGTTATTTACTTCGAATACAGTTCGACGATGAGCTGCTCGGTGATTTTCTCCGGAATCAGCTCACGGGCGGGGGCGTTGAGGAACTTGCCAGCCAACTCCTTGCCGTCCCACTCCAGCCACGAGAACTGGCGCGAGTTGCGAACCGACAGGCTCGTGGTGATGGCTTCCAGCGACTTCGACTTCTCACGCACGGCCACGATGTCGCCGGGACGGAGGTGGTACGAAGGGATGTTCACCACTTCACCGTTCACGGTGATGTGCTTGTGACCAACGAGCTGGCGAGCAGCGCGACGCGTCGAGGCAATGCCCAAACGGTACACGGCATTGTCCAGACGGGCTTCCAGCAGGGCGAGCAGGTTGTCGCCGGTGATGCCGGGCAGTGCTGCAGCTTTGTGGAACAGGTTTTCGAATTGCTTCTCCAACATGCCGTACATGTACTTCACCTTCTGCTTCTCCATCAGCTGGACAGCGTACTCCGACTGCTTCTTGCGACGGCCGCGGCCGTGCTGGCCCGGAGGATAGGCTTTCTTGTTGAGCGCTTTGCTCGGGCCGAAAATCGGCTCGTTGAAGCGACGGGCAATTTTTGAGGTAGGGCCGGTATAACGTGCCATTGTAATCTAATTTCTGAAGTGGAAAACTAAACGCGACGACGCTTGGGGGGGCGGCAGCCGTTGTGCGGCAGCGGCGTTACGTCGCGGATGGTGGTCACCTCAATGCCCACGTTGCCGAGGGCGCGGATGGCCGACTCACGGCCCGAGCCTGGACCTTTAACAAATACTTCGGCTTTGCGCATGCCCAGGTCGTGGGCCACTTTGCCGCAGTCGCTCATCGCCATTTGAGCGGCGTAGGGCGTGTTTTTCTTCGAACCACGGAAGCCCATTTTGCCGGCCGAAGCCCACGAAATAACTTGACCGTTGTTGTTGGTGATGGAGATGATGATGTTGTTGAACGAGGCACGGATGTGTACCTGGCCCACCTGCTCCACCACGACAACGCGCTTCTTGGCTTTGTCTTTTCTTTTTTGTGCCATTTGGTTATCGCAAAAAATGCGGGAGGTGTTGGCGCTGGCTGCGCGAGTATGGTACCCGCCAGAGCCAGCGCCGATTCCCGGTTAAATTTATTTCGTTGCCTTCTTCTTGCCGGCCACCGTTTTGCGCTTGCCCTTGCGGGTACGCGAGTTGTTCTTGGTACGCTGACCACGAACCGGCAGACCTTTGCGGTGACGCAGACCACGGTAGCAGCCGATGTCCATCAAACGCTTGATGTTCGTCGTTACTTCCGAGCGCAGCACGCCTTCGGTCTTGTGTTCGGCGGCAATGATGGCGCGGACAGCACCCGACTCCTCGTCGGTCCAGTCCTTTACCTTCTTGTTGACGTCGACGCCAGCTTTTACCAGAATCTTGCTGGCGTTGCTCCGGCCGATGCCGAAAATGTAAGTCAGCGAGATTTCGCCGCGCTTGTTGTCCGGGATATCAACCCCTGCGATACGAGCCATTGTGTGTGGTTATGTGTTTGCGGACAGAAACCCGGCAACTACTTGGAAGGCGGGCCGAAGGCTAGTAACCAACGACTCAGTACCCAAGGTTCCGGGGTTCTAAAAATTTGAATTAACCCTGACGCTGCTTAAAGCGCGGGTTCTTCTTGTTGATGACGTAGAGTTTGCCATTACGGCGGACCAGTTTGCAGTCCACGCTACGCTTTTTCACCGAGGTTTTTACTTTCATGACCTGTGAAGGGAAACGGGTTTATTTATAACGATACTTAATCCGGCCCTTCGACAAGTCGTAGGGCGACATTTCCAGCTTCACCTTGTCGCCGGGCAGAATCTTGATGTAGTGCATCCGCATCTTGCCCGAAATGTGGGCAATCAGCTGGTGACCATTCTCCAGCTCCACGCGGAACATGGCGTTGGAGAGGGCTTCCAGGATGGTTCCGTCCTGCTCAATCGAGGCTTGTTTTGCCATAAGGGCTACTGCTGCAATGCTTTTTCGATGTATTCAAAGGAGGTGAGAATCTCCGCCTTTTCTTTTCTAACTACTACGGTGTGCTCGAAGTGCGCCGAGGGCTTGCGGTCCTTGGTGCGGATGGTCCAACCATCCGCCTCCTGCACCACGTCCTTCTTGCCCAAGTTTATCATCGGTTCAATGGCGATGACCAGCCCCGTTTGCAAGAGCGGCCCGGAACCCCGTTTGCCGTAGTTCGGCACATCGGGGCTTTCGTGCAGCTTCGCGCCAACTCCGTGGCCAACCAACTCACGCACCACCCCGTAGCCCAACGGGCCTACATGGTTCTGGATAGCGTAGCTGATGTCGCCCACGCGGTTGCCGCTCACGGCTTGTTCGATGCCTTTGTACAGGGCTGCTTTCGTTTCCTTCAGCAGCGTTAGCACTTCCGGCGCCACCTCCCCAATTGGGTAGGTGTAAGCACTATCTGAATGGTAGCCATTCAGCAACACCCCGCAATCCACCGAGATGATGTCGCCGCTTTTTAGCGGCTCGTCGGTGGCGAACCCGTGCACCACCACCGCATTCGGCGAGAGGCACAGGCTGTAGGGGAAATCGTATAAACCTTTGAAAGAAGGTATCCCACCGTTGTCTCGGATGAATTCCTCCGCGCGCTTATCAAGCTGCCGCGTCGTCACTCCTTCCTTGATGAGACTCGCGACTTCGCCGTGAGCCCGGGCTAGCAGTTGGCCGCTCGCCCGCATGAGGTCAATCTCTTCTTCGGTTTTGTATTGTATCGGACCTTTTGCCATTATGCTGGTTACGAGGCGATGGAAATGGGCTGGGCCGTGCGACCGCGCAGCTTACCCGATTTCATCATGCCGTCGTAGTGCTGCATCAACAAGTAGCTCTGCACTTGGTTCACCGTGTCGAGCACTACCCCCACCATGATGATGAGCGACGTGCCGCCATAGAAAGCCGAGAACGGACGGGTTACGCCCAGCAACAAGGCCAGCGCGGGGAATATGGCGATGAGGGCCAGCGCTACAGCACCCGGCAGGGTGATGCGCGTCAGGATTTCATCGATGTATTCCGAGGTATCGCGGCCAGGCTTCACGCCGGGTACGAAACCACCGCTCCGCTTCAGGTCATCGGCAATCTGGTTAGGGTTAACGCTGATGGCCGTGTAGAAGTAAGTGAAGATGATAATCAGCAGGCCGAAGGTCAGGTTGTACTGCCACGAGGTGTAGTCCGAAAACTTCACGCCGATGTAGCTGGCGGTATCGCTCTGGTTCTGCCATACCGAGGCCACGATGGCGGGTACGAACATCAGCGACTGGGCAAAAATGATGGGCATTACACCGGCTGCATTCACCTTGAGAGGAATGAACTGACGCTGGGCGTCCAGCTGCGTAGTGCCACCTACTTGCTTAGCGTACTGCACCGCGATGCGGCGAACCGCCTGCGTGAGCACGATAACCGCCATAACCACGAGGAACAGCACCACCATTTCCAGCAGGAAAATGAGGGATTTGTTGACGCCTTTGGCAGCAGCCTCACCGATGATGGCACCGGGGAGACGCGACACGATGCCAATCATGATAATCATGGAGATACCGTTGCCGATGCCTTTGTCCGTGATTTTCTCGCCAAGCCACATGCAGAACAACGTGCCGGCCGTGATGATAATCATGGTCGAAACGGTGAAGAATGTGCCGGGGTTGATGATGGCCTCAGCGTTAATCGTGGCGATGAAGCCAACCGATTGAGCCAATACAATCGGAATCGTGAGAACCCGGGTGTACTGGTTGATTTTCTTACGTCCCGACTCGCCTTCCTTCTGAAGCTTCTGGAAGTAGGGCACGGCGATGGTGAGCAGCTGCAACACAATCGACGCCGAGATGTACGGCATGATGCCCAGCGCGAAGATGGACGCGTGGCTGAATGCGCCGCCAAGCAGCGTATCCAGAATGCCAAACAAGCCTTGGGCGCCGGTCTTGAGTTGCGTGGGGTCAACGCCCGGCAACACCACGTAAACGCCTAGGCGATAGATGGCAATGAAGAAAAGCGTATTGAGGATTCGCGTACGCAAATCCTCAATCGCAAAAATGTTTTTTATCGACTCGATAAACTTATTCATTGCCGAAGGTAGCTATTAGAGCGTTACCGCTTTGCCGCCAGCTTTCTCGATGGCTTCAACAGCTGATTTCGAGAAGGCGTGAGCATGAACTTCAACAGCAGTGGCGATTTCGCCGCGGCCGAGAACTTTGATTTTGGCGTTTTTCGAAACCAGACCGGCGGCCACGAAGTAAGCGGCATCCAGAGTGGTGGCGCTGTTCTTCTCGAGAAGGCCAGCGAGCACGTCAAGGTTGATGGCTTTGTACTCGACGCGGTTGATGTTCGTGAAGCCGAACTTGGGCACACGGCGCTGGAGGGGCATTTGGCCACCTTCAAAGCCGGACTTGCGCTTGTAGCCCGAACGTGACTTGGCGCCTTTGTGACCACGGGTCGACGTGCCACCGCGCGTGGAGCCTTCGCCCCGGCCAATCCGCTTCTCGTTTTTAGTCGAGCCGTAGGCGGGCGATAGATTGCTGAGATTAAGCATGACGATAATAGTCTTACAGTTCGGTTACTTGGAGCAGGTGCTGCACGCTCTTCACCATGCCCAGGATGGACGGGTTGGATTCGTGGGTAGCGGTGCTGTTGAGTTTGTTCAGGCCGAGGGACTGAACGGTGCGCTTCTGACGCTCGGGGCGGTCAATGGCGCTGCGCACGAGCTTTACTTGAATTTGTGCCATGTCAATTAACCGTTAAAAACGCGGGCCAAAGAAATACCACGGGCTTGAGCGATTTGCAACGGGTCGCGCATTTTGGCGAGGGCTGCAAACGTCGCTTTCACCACGTTGTGAGGGTTCGACGAACCTTTCGACTTCGCCAGCACATCCTTAATACCGGCGCTCTCGAACACGGCGCGCATAGCACCGCCGGCGATTACACCCGTACCGGCAGCAGCCGGCTGGATGAGCACGAAACCACCGCCGTAGCGGCCTTCCATGAGGTGAGGAACGGTGTGCTTGTACATGGGCACTTTCACCACGTTCTTCTTGGCGTCGTCAATGCCTTTGGCAATGGCGTCGGTTACTTCGTTGGCTTTGCCGAGGCCGTAGCCTACGTTGCCGTTGCCGTCGCCTACTACCACGATGGCAGAGAAGCTAAAGCGGCGACCGCCTTTCACCACCTTCGCTACGCGGTTGATGGCTACTACTTTTTCTTTGAAGTCGGAGTCAGCCCCCATGCGGGAGTTGTCCTTGTTCCGGTCGCGGTCGTTGCTGCGCTGACGGTCTCCGCCAGGACGATTGTTGTCGCGTTCTTGCGCCATGATAGTTTAGAAATTGAGGCCGCCTTCGCGGGCTCCTTCAGCCAATGATTTTACGCGACCGTGGTAGAGGTAACCTGAGCGGTCGAACACCACTTTCGTGATGCCTTTCTCTTGGGCGACGGCGGCGAGCTGCCGGCCTACAGCAGCAGCCAGAGCTACACCATTGCCACCTTCGGAGGTTACTTTTTTCGACGTAGCAGCAGCCAGGGTACGGCCGGTCGTGTCGTCGATAATCTGAGCATAAATGCCTGTGTTGCTGCGGAACACCGACAAGCGCGGACGCTCCGTGGTACCGGACACTTTCGTGCGGATGATGCGCTGAATCCGCTTGCGGCGAGTTGCTTTATCAAATGCCATGATGCGAATTTATTTAGAGGCCGTTTTACCAGCTTTGCGACGGATAATCTCGCCCACGAAGCGCACACCTTTGCCTTTGTAGGGCTCCACTTTGCGCAGCGAACGAATTTTGGCGGCCACTTGGCCCAGCAGCTGATTGTCGATGCTATTCAGCGTCACAATCGGGTTCTTACCCTTTTCGGTTACTGCGGTAGCGGATACTTCGCTGGGGAGGGCGATGTACACGTTATGCGAGTAGCCGAGGGCCAGTTCCAGCGTGCTGCCCACGAGCGAGGCTTTGTAACCTACGCCAACCAGCTCGAGTTTTTTCTCGAAACCAGCGCTAACACCGGTCACCATGTTGTTGATGAGGGCGCGGTAGAGGCCGTGCATGGCCTTGTGGCGCTTCTGCTCGGTGGGGCGGGTTACGGTGAGGGTACCGTCTTCCACAGCTACGGTGATGTCGCGGTCTACTTGCGTAGTGAGCGTGCCTTTGGGGCCTTTCACCGTCACCGCGTTGTTGTTGTCGACCGAAATAGCGACCCCGGCGGGGACAGAAATCGGCAGTTTACCAATACGTGACATAATTGAATTTGCTAAAGCGGTTCCGGACTAGTACACGTAGCACAGCACCTCGCCGCCCACGTTCTCGGTTTTGCACTCCTTTTCGGTCATCACGCCTTTCGAGGTCGAGATGATGGCCACACCCAGGCCGCTAAGGACGCGGGGCAGGTTGTCGGCGGCCACGTACTGACGCAAGCCGGGCGTCGAAACGCGCTGCAGCTTGGTGATAGCGGGGGCCTTCGTGGTGGGGTTGTACTTCAGGGCGATTTTGATGGTGCCCTGAACCGACGAATCATCAAAACGGTACGACTGGATGTACCCTTTGTGGTACAGCACTTTCGTGATTTCCTTTTTGATGTTGCTGGCCGGGATTTCTACCACCCGGTGGTTCGCCTTGATGGCGTTGCGTACCCGAGTCAGGTAGTCGGCAATGGGGTCAGTGTTCATTGATAATTAAATACGTCCGCTTTTTTCGGAGCGCAAAGATAAGAAAATTTCGCCCGGCTGCCAATGGCGCCTAACGAAATTTCGGGTTAAGACTACTTGGCACGTCCGGCGACGGTCCGGCCAATGGTTTCTTTCGGCAACCTGCCAAATGATTTTGAGGCACGCCTCGGGTTTTGGGTGTGCAAAGGTAGCGGGAGGCGAAGCACTTATGCAAGGGTGCTATGCAAATTTCCGTTGAGCGTTGCCGCTACTCAATCGACCGAAACAGCCGGCTCCAGCGGACTTTGTGCAGTAAGTCTGCATTGGGGTCAAGGGACAGCCAGGTGAATACGGCTTTGCCCACAATATGGTCTTCGGGTACGAAGCCCCAGAAGCGGGAGTCTTCGGAGTTGTGGCGATTGTCACCCATCATGAAGTAGTAGTTCTGCTTGATGGTATAGCGCGTGAGCGGCTGGCCGTTCTGGTATATCATCCTGTGCTGCCAAGTAATGCCCTCGTTGTGCTCGTACTGGGCCACGATTTTGTAATAGATGGCCGCGTTGGCCGGCGTGAGGACAATAGTCTGGCCCTGGCGTGGCACCGGCAGCGGGCCGTACTCATCGAGCTGCCAATGGTTGGGCACGCTGCTGGCGGCCTGCGATACGTCGAAGTCGGCCACGTCGGGGAAGAGTTGCACGGGGTATTGCAATACTTCCAGCGACTTCGCGTAGGGCTGCCGGCGGAAGTAGGCGGCCACCTCGGCCGGGCAGCTAATGACGAAGCCGTGCTTGCCCGTTTCGGGGTTGACGATGGCGCGGGGCACGCCGTCGGGCTCGCGGTAGTCGACCACCCCATGGGCGTGCAGCGCGGCCAGGATTTCATCGTTGGGCGCGGCAACCTGCATGAAGTAGGTGGTTTGGGGGCGGCCGGCTACCGCGCCGGGCTGGCCGTTGAGGAACACTTGACCGTGACGTAGCGTCAGGGTGTCACCGGCCACGGCGATGCAGCGCTTGATGAGGTTGGTGCGCAGGTCGGCGGGGCGTTGCGGCTCGTGGGGCACGTGGAATACCACCACGTCGTTGCGTTTCACCGTGCTGAAACCGGGGAAGCGGTAGGTGGTCAGCTGGACGAGGTCGGAATAGCTCTGCGGGCCGCCTTCCCACAGCGTTTGGTGTGTGAGGGGTACTTGCAGCGGCGTTTGGGGCGTGATGGGGCCGTAGTGCAGCTTGCTTACCATGAGATAATCGCCTACCAACAGCGTACCCTCCATACTTTCCGAGGGGATGGTGTAGGCCTCCACCGCCGACCAACGCAGCAGCGTGGCGGCCACGATGGCGAAAATCAGGGAGTCGGCCCATTCGCGGGTTTTGCTTTTGGGCGGCTTGGGCGAAGAGTTAGCTCTGCGGGAAGAGAAGTAAGGAATACGCATAAGCAACGTGTTAAAGTAATGGCTGCGTGGTATCACAATGCCTTTATCAACATCAACGCCGTAGCTCTTCTGCTATTGCCTAGTTCCCCCGCCGCCCCAGCAGCTTGAGAAACGGAAGTGGCTAGGTGGATTCTTTTCAAGCAATTTGCTCACCGCATCTATAGAGCCTTTTTCAACTGCCTTGCATCTATGAATGCTTTGCGGCTTGCATCAAAATCATTCAAATTCATCCTTACATACTTTCCAAATGGGAGAATCCACAATGTGTCGCTTTCGCCCCCTCGACTCATAGATGATACAGACCTGTCGAAACGCAAGAGTATCACCAGCAACATTCAGTTTCAGTCCGTAGTGCCCTTAATAGCTTGAAAGAAACAGTTGATTATTCACTTCACGAATACCGAACCAATTATCCATCCACCCGGGGGTAAAGCCTCCGAATCTATTCTTTTTTAGGTGCAGGCGTTACCCTGCGCCATTCACCAAGAATGTTGGTTTTAGTTATTCCTGATTTCTTTTCGGCGCAACTAAATACGATACTACCGGCACCGCAAAGCAGGCAAAAAGATGAAAGCTTCATATTAAAAAGTAGTTAGCCTCGCTACGAACTGAAGTATTGTAATCTAATGGCAGATAGGAACATAAAAGCAAAATTCCCAAGCCGAAGTCCTTGCAGACCTCAACTTGGGAATTAAAACTTTATTGCGAAAATCGAAGCTTACCAGCTCGACTTGGTCACACCGGGAATCTTCCCAGCAAGAGCCATTTCGCGGAAACGCACGCGGCTGATGCCAAACTTGCGCATGTAGCCGCGGGGGCGGCCGTCAATCATGTCGCGATTGTGCAGGCGCACGGGCGAAGCGTTTTTGGGCAGCTTGTCGAGACCTTCGTAGTCGCCGGCAGCTTTCAGCGCCTTACGCTTCTCAGCGTAGCGGGCCACGGTGGCAATGCGCTTGCGCTCCCGTGCTTTGATGGATTCTTTAGCCATGAGTTCGGAAGATTAAGCGTCTTTTTTAGCGTTGGCGAAAGGCATGCCGAACGCCTTGAGCAGCTCGTAGCTCTGCTCGTCGTTCTCGGCGGTGGTCACGAACGTGATGTCCATGCCAGAGATGCCTTTGATTTTGTCAATCGAGATTTCGGGGAAGATGATTTGCTCCTTCACGCCGAGCGTGTAGTTGCCACGACCATCAAAACCTTTGTCGTTGATGCCTTTGAAGTCACGTACGCGGGGCAGGGCTACCGTCAGCAGACGGTCCATGAACTCGTACATTTTCTCGCCGCGCAACGTCACTTTCGCGCCGATGGGCATGCCTTCGCGGAGCTTAAAGTTCGACACCGATTTCTTGGCGATGGTCGCTACAGCTTTCTGACCCGTGATTTGGGTCAACTCTTCTACACCGTTATCAACCAGTTTCTTGTCAGCAACAGCAGCACCGATGCCGCGGTTGATGCAAATTTTGGTGATACGGGGTACCTGCATGATGCTCTTAAACTGGAATTTCTCCTGGAGCGCGGGTACAACGTCTTTTTTATAAATGTCTTTGAGACGGGCCATGATGAAGGGGGCTGCTTAAGCCGTTTTCTTGGCAGTGGCACGCTTGGCCTTGGCAGGTGCAGCCGGAGCTGCTGCTGCTGCGGCGCCTTTGCGCACCCGCTCACCGGTGGTGGGGTTAATAGCCTGCACGTTGCTCACGTGGATGGGCGCCTCAATCTTGGTGATGCCGCCCTGAGGCGATTTGGCGCTCGGCTTGTTGTGTTTCGTTGCCAGGTTCAGGCCCTCCACGATAACGCGCTGGGTTACCCGGTTCACCGACTTAATCACGCCGGTTTTGCCCTTCTCGTCGCCGGCAATCACCTTCACGGTATCGCCCGACTTCACGTGCAGCTGCACGGGGTCTGCTTTCTTGATAGCCATGGTTTAGATTACTTCGGGGGCTAGGGATACGATTTTCATGAACTGACGCTCACGCAGCTCGCGGGCCACGGGGCCGAAGATGCGCGTGCCGCGGGGCTCGTCGTTGTTGTTGAGCAACACGGCGGCGTTGTCGTCGAAGCGGATGTACGAACCGTCTTTGCGGCGCACTTCCTTCTTCACACGCACCACCACGGCTTTGCTCACGGTGCCTTTCTTGGCGTTGCCCGAAGGGATGGCCGACTTGATGGCCACCACAATCTTGTCGCCAACGCTGGCGTATTTCTTGCCCGTGCCACCCAGAACGCGGATGCAGAGGACTTCCTTGGCGCCGCTGTTGTCGGCCACCGTCAGGCGGGATTCTTGCTGTATCATCGGACTGAATTATTTAGCGCGTTCAACAATTTCAACCAGGCGCCACCGCTTGGTCTTGCTCAGCGGACGGGTGCTCATGATGCGCACCGTGTCGCCTTCGCCGCACTCATTTTTCTCGTCGTGGGCGTGGAATTTCGTGGTTTTGGTCACGAACTTGCCGTACTTGGGGTGCTTTTGTTTCTGCACCACAGCCACGGTGATGGACTTGTCCATCTTCGAGCTCGTTACCGTGCCGGTGATTTCCTTGCGCATGTTGCGCGAGTCTTCAGCTACGGCTTGGTCTTGGGTTGTTACGTCGGTTGCCATCGGTTATTGAGCGGAGTTAGTGGACTGCTCGCTTTTGCGACGGTTCTGCTCGGTGAGCAGGCGGGCGACAGTCTTACGGTTGGCTTTCAGGCGGGCGGGGTTTTCGAGGGGCGAAATCGCGTGAGCGAAACGCAGCTGCTGACCCGTGGTCTGCTCGGCTTTAATTTGCTCTTTCAGCTGGTCAGCGGAAAGGCCTTTGAGGTCGGTCTTGTTCTTCATCGGAATTAGGCGGCTTCAGTGTAGTCGCGGCGAACCACGAAAGAAGTTTTCACCGGCAGTTTCTGGGCAGCCAGACGGAGCGACTCCTTGGCTACTTCCAGCGAAACCCCGTCCGACTCGAACATGATTTGGCCGGGCTTCACGCAGGCTACCCAATACTCGGGCGAGCCTTTGCCCTTACCCATGCGCACCTCAGCGGGCTTCTTGGTAATCGGCTTGTCGGGGAAAATGCGAATCCATACTTGCCCTTCGCGTTTCATGGCGCGGGTCATGGCGATACGAGCAGCCTCAATTTGGCGAGCCGTAATCCAAGACACTTCCAGCGACTTGATAGCGAACGAACCGAAGTCAATGGAGCTGCCGCGGTAGGCCAGGCCTGTTACGCGACCCTTTTGCATCTTGCGATACTTGGTCCTTTTCGGTTGTAACATTTTAATTTATTGTAAAAAGAGTGTTCTTAAAAGAGAGGGGCGAACAGCCGAACATTTCGCTTCGTTCACCCAAAGCGGCAAACGAAGCGAAATGACTCGATTTTGTTCTAGCGACGCGGGCCGCGAGCGGCACCGCCGGTAGCACCACCGCCTTGGGCAGGGCCGTTACGACGGGGACCGGCGTTGTCGCCAGCACCGCCACGGGGGCCACGGTCGTTGCCGCCACGGCCACCGGCACCACCGTCACGACGGGGGCCACGGTCGCCTTCGCGACGCTCGCCGCGGGGGCCGCGGTCGTCACGACGACCACCGCCACCTTCGCCACCGCCCGGGTTGGTGAGCTGCTGGTTCGGCGAGAGGTCGGGCTTGCCGAACACTTCGCCGCGCATTACCCACACCTTGATGCCGATTTTGCCATACACGGTCTGAGCTTCCGACAGAGCGTAGTCGATATCGGCGCGCAGCGTGTGCAGCGGCGTCCGACCTTCTTTGTACTGCTCCGAACGGGCAATTTCAGCACCGCCAAGACGGCCACCGCACTGAATCTTGATGCCTTCGGCACCAACACGCATAGCAGCCTGAATCGACATCTTCATGGCGCGACGGAAGGAGATACGAGCGGCCAACTGCTGGGCGATGCTCTCGCCTACCAGTTTGGCGTCCAACTCCGGACGTTTGATTTCGAAGATGTTGATTTGAACGTCTTTGCTGGTGATTTGCTTCAGCTCGTCCTTAATCTTGTCAACTTCCTGGCCGCCTTTGCCAATCACCACACCCGGACGAGCCGTGTTGATGGTGATGGTGATGCGCTTCAGAGTGCGCTCAATCACAATGCGGCTGATGCCGCCTTTCTGAATGCGCGCGTTGATGTATTTGCGGATTTTCTCGTCCTCCACTAGTTTCTCGGCGAAGTCCTTGCCGCCGTACCAGTTGGAGTCCCAGCCCTTAATCACGCCGAGGCGGAAGCCGGTTGGATTTACTTTTTGTCCCATGTGTGGTTAGGCGTTGGCTTCGTTGTCGGTGGAAGCGGTTTTAGCGGCTTGCGCCTGGGCGGCTTTCGAGCCGGCCTTCTCAACCTTCGTGTCGATTTTCAGCGTCACGTGGTTGCTGCGCTTACGAATGCGGTGGCCACGGCCCTGGGGGGCGGGGCGCAGGCGCTTCAACTGACGGCCTTCATCCACGAAAATCTCGCTGATGTAGAGGTTGGCGTCTTCGATGCGCTCGTCTTCGTTGTGCTGCTGCCAGTTGGCCAAGGCCGACAGGAGCAGTTTCTCAATCTTCTCGGCGCCGATGTTGGCTTCGAAACGCAACAGGCCGAGGGCCTGCGTCACTTTCTTGCCGCGCACTAGGTCGGCCACCAAACGCATCTTGCGAGGCGAGGTCGGCACATTGCGGAGTTTTGCTACTGCTTCCATCTTAGCGCTTGCCTTTATCTTTTTTGGCGATGTGACCACGGAAGTTGCGCGTCGGGGCGAATTCGCCCAGCTTGTGCCCTACCATGTTCTCGGTCACATACACCGGGATGAACTTATTGCCGTTGT
The DNA here is from genome assembly GCF_016056375.1 of Hymenobacter negativus. Taxonomy (GTDB): domain Bacteria; phylum Bacteroidota; class Bacteroidia; order Cytophagales; family Hymenobacteraceae; genus Hymenobacter; species Hymenobacter negativus_A. The sequence continues at coordinate 175,722 of NZ_JAEDAE010000007.1, read as the reverse complement.
GAACAGCGAACGTGTGGCCCACGAAATCCGGAGAAATCATCGAGCGGCGCGACCAGGTCTTCACCACCGATTTCTTACCGGCCGTGTCGAGGGCCGTGACTTTCTTTTCCAGCCGGAAGTCAATGTACGGCCCTTTTTTTAGTGAACGTGCCATCTATTACTTCTTGCCTTTGCGGCTCACAATGAGGTTCTCCGAATACTTGTTCTTGTTGCGGGTCTTCTGACCTTTAGCCAGAATACCGTTACGGCTGCGCGGGTGACCACCCGACGACTTGCCTTCGCCACCACCCATGGGGTGGTCAACGGGGTTCATCACCACACCACGAACGCGCGGACGACGACCAGCCCAGCGGTTGCGGCCGGCTTTGCCCATCACGGTGTTCATGTGGTCGCCGTTCGAAACCGTGCCGACCGTGGCCATGCAGGTCACGAGCACCATGCGCATCTCGCCCGAAGGCAATTTCAGCGTGGCGTAACGGTCTTCGCGGGCTACGATTTGAGCGTAGGTGCCAGCCGAACGAGCCATTGCGGCGCCTTGGCCAGGCTGCAGCTCGATGTTGTGGAGGATGGTACCGAGGGGAATCTCGCGCAGGGGCAGGGTGTTGCCTACTTCGGGAGCTACGCCCGGGCCCGACACAATCTTCGCGCCTACCGTGATGCCGGCCGGAGCGATGATGTAACGCTTCTCGCCGTCAGCATAGTTGAGCAGGGCGATGCGCGCAGTGCGGTTGGGGTCGTACTCGATGGACTTCACAACAGCCGGAACACCGGCTTTATCGCGCTTGAAGTCCACGATGCGGTACTGGGTTTTGTGGCCACCGCCGATGTAGCGGTTGGACATCTTACCGGAGGAGTTCCGGCCACCCGTTTTGTTGAGGGAAGTCAAGAGCGACTTCTCCGGGGTCGACGTCGTAATCTCGTCGAACGCCGGCGCAACGCGGAAGCGCTGCCCTGGGGTTGTTGGTCTGAGTTTTTTGAGTGCCATTACTAGCTAGTTGTGCTTTTGCGGCGGAAAAATTGAAGAGGCCTACAGGTTGCCGTAGAAGTCGATAACGTCGCCTTCTTTCACGGTCACAACGGCTTTCTTACCGTGGGCCCGACGGCCGGTCACCTGACCGCCTTTTGTGCCTTTGGTTTTCATTTTGCCGATGGTGCGCATCGTGTTGATGTCGGTCACAGTTACGCCGTACAGCGCTTCGATGTCCTTCTTGATTTGCACTTTGTTGGCGGTGCGCTCCACTTCAAAAGTGTAGCGGCCTTTTTCGTTCAGGCCGGTGGCCTTTTCGGTCACGATGGGGCGTTTCAGCGTGCTCATTATTCGGCGGTGCTATAAAGTTCAACCAACGATTTCAAGCCGTCTTCCGCAATCAGGAGCGTGTCCGTGTTCAGCAGGTCGTGGGTGTTGATGCCTACCGGGGTAGCCACTTTCACTTTCTGCAGGTTGCGGGCGCTGAGGAGAACATTCTTGTTAGCCTCACCGGTAAGCAGCATGGTCTTTTTGCCGTTGTTCAGCTTGAGGCCGTCCAGGATGGCAACGAAGTCCTTGGTGCGGGGAGCCGAGAGGGCAATGTTCTCCACAACGGAGATTTTGCCATCCTTTGCCAGGCTCGACAGAGCCGACAGACGAGCTGCACGCTTGGTCTTCTTGTTCAGCTTGAAGCCGTAGTCGCGGGGCTGCGGACCGAACATGCGGCCACCACCAACGAACACACCCGACTTCATGCTGCCGGCGCGGGCACCGCCCGTACCTTTTTGTTTCTTGAGCTTCTTCGTGGTGCCGTGCACCTCGTTGCGCTGCTTGGACTTGTGCGTACCCTGGCGCTGGTTGGCCAAGTACTGCTTCACGTCCAGGTACATCACATGCTCGTTTACTTCGAGGCCGAAGATGGCGTCAGACAGGGTCACTTTGCGGCCGGTGTCTTCGCCTTTGAGGTTATATACTGCGAGTTCCATCGTACTAGTCTATTTCTCGATTACCACGTAAGAGTTCTTCGCGCCGGGAATCGAGCCGCTCACCAGAATGAGGTTCTTGTCGCCTACTACGCGCATCACCTTCAGGTTCTGCACTTTCACGCGGTCGTTACCCATGCGGCCACCCATGCGCATCCCTTTGAATACGCGCGAAGGCCACGAGCACGCACCGATAGAACCGGGGTGACGCAGACGGTTGTGCTGGCCATGAGTCTGGCCACCAACACCCTGGAAGTTGTAACGCTTTACAACACCCTGGAAACCCTTACCTTTCGAGGTGCCTACTACGTCAACGAATTCGCCCTCTTCGAACAGAGTAGCGTCGATGGTAGCGCCGGCGGCGTAGGTCGATTCAGCGTCGAGGCGGAATTCAACCAGCTTTTTCTTAGGCGTGGTACCGGCTTTTTTGAAGTGACCAACCAGTGCTTTGGTGGTGTTCTTCTCTTTTTTCTCACCGTAACCCACTTGAATGGCGGTGTAACCGTCATTCGCGATAGTCTTAACCTGCGTCACTACGCACGGACCCGCTTCGATGAGCGTGCAGGGAATGTTTTTCCCGTCCGGAGTGAAGAGGCTTGTCATACCGATTTTCTTACCGATAATGCCAGGCATTCTGTTAATGATTAAATGACACAAAAAGAAAACGGCCGAGTGCCGTTTTCGCTAAGGGAGTGCAAAGATAGAGAAAAAGGCCGGGCTATCACAATGTAGCCGAGAAATATTTTCTCAATGAGGCTGTTAGCTCCTTAAAGGAGCCGTTATGACGCCCTATTTAAGCTGGCCGCCAGGCAGGGTCACTTTCTTCGCACGGCATTAGTCCCTGTAGGGCTAGAAGCAGGAAGAAGACAACGAATGCTAATCCAATCTGCGTTTCTAGCGTGTATTCGACCAGGAATGACAATGCGATGCTGACGTATTGTGCCAGCAGCAACGGGGCATGCCTGTGGCGTGCCCACCACGCGGGATAAAACAGGCTGAGGCAGAACACGAGCAAGCCGATAACGCCGTACGCCGCCAGATTGTAGAGATATTGATTGTGAGGCAGGATATAAAATTCTGGCGTGAGCTGCGGGTGCAGCTTTGCATAACGCCTAGCCATTTCACCTTCAAGGTTTGGCTTCCCCACTCCTATCAGCTTGTTGTCACGCCATACAGCCAAAGCCGCTTGGTATGAATAGACGCGGGCGGATATAGAAAAATTTTTCCCTTCAGAACTCTCCTGCACCTTGCTCACATCTTCTTGGGTATTGTACACCCTATTGCGGAAGGTAGGAAAGGCCAAGTAGCTCACCGTAGGCAGCAACATCAATGTAACCAATAGAAGCAGCGACTTCTGCCATTGCTTTCGGGAAAAAGCCAACCATAGCACAGCCATGCCTCCCAAAGCATAAAAGGTCATTTCTCCGCTTCGCACGGCTAGCAGGTGCAGAAATAAAGCCAGGACTACAACGGCGCCCTTCACCCAATTGCGCCATGAGTGTGGAATTGCCTGATGAGCCAGAAGTAGAACGGCAGCGGCAATGGCCATTGTAACGATGATACTGAAGCGGATGTGGTCCGGCTCGGTCGGCATCACTTTGGAATGCATGTAGGATTCGTTGATTTCCCGAGCATGCAACAGATAATTGATAGTGGCACCCAAAGCGGCTATCACTGTCATAGCGATAAAAAGCTCCCATAACCAGCGCAGGTAACGGCTAGGCAGCGGCGGCAATAACCAGAACGAAAGCGGAAGAATCAGAAATGGCAGTTGCATCCCTAGGTCAAACCGATACTCATCCATATTGCCGGCCTGCGTGTAAAATCCGGCCAGCACATGCAACACGAAAACCATTGCGATGCTACCGAAGACTGGCCACAGCGCACGGTTAGCAATGCGCTTATGTACCAAGGCGAACACCACGCCTGTTACGGCCAGTCCTCCCATGGCAATACCCAGCGCGACCCTCAGCCAATTGACTAAGAAAATGCTGATGATAATGCAGGCACAGAAGAAGAAAGCAGAGCGGTGTAGTCGCGCAAGAGAAAAGACAGCAAGCATGAAGAATCAATAGTGGCCCCGCAAGTTCCAAAGAAAAAGCCCCACCGCAACGAAATGCGGTGGGGCTTTAACTCAATTAAGACTGAAATCGATGCCTCAGACTTTGATTTCTACATCAACGCCGCTGGGTAATTCCAGCTTCATGAGGGCATCAACGGTCTTCGACGAGGTCGAGAAGATGTCCACGAGGCGCTTGTAAGTGCAAAGCTGGAATTGTTCCCGGCTCTTCTTGTTCACGTGGGGCGAGCGCAGCACAGTGAACTTCTCCTTTTGGGTTGGCAAAGGAATCGGGCCGCTTACGATGGCACCGGTGGCCTTCACAGCTTTCACGATTTTCTCGGCCGATTTATCTACGAGGTTGTGGTCGTAGCTTTTCAGCTTAATGCGAATTTTCTGGTTCATTGGGTTGGGTTGGGGGCCGATTGCCCCCTTGTTGAAAAGCTTTGATTGAATGACTAGCGGTTAGTGGCTAATAAAAATTGACCACTAACCGTCAATCATTTATTACCTCCTTTGGTTTTGGCGATGATGCCATCGGCTAGGTTGCTCGGCACTTGCTCGTAGTGCGAGAACGTGAGCGAAGCTGAAGCGCGACCCGACGAAATCGTGCGGAGCGCGGTTACGTAGCCGAACAGTTCCGACAGCGGAACATCGGCCTTGATAACCTGGGCACCGGCTTTGGTGTCCATGCCTTTCATCAGGCCACGACGACGGTTCAAGTCACCGGTTACGGGACCCGTGTACTCGTCGGGGCAAACCACTTCAACAGCCATGATGGGCTCCAGCAATTTCGGGCCGGCCTTCTTGGCAGCTTCACGGAAACCGTCACGGGCGGCGAGTTCGAACGACAGGGCGTCCGAGTCAACGTCGTGGAACGAACCGTGGTACAGACGCACCTTCATGGCTTCGAGCGGGAAGCCGGCCAGCGGGCCACGCTTCATGGCTTCTTCGAAACCTTTCTGGATGGGCTGGATGAATTCGCGGGGAATCACGCCGCCCACGATGGCGTTGTCGAACTCCAGGCCGGGTTTCTCCGGCTCGGTTTCTTTCGGACCCAGCTCAAACACGATGTCGCCGAATTTACCGCGGCCACCGGTCTGCTTCTTGTAAGTTTCGCGGTGGTCAACCACCTTGGTGAGAATCTCCTTGTAGGCAACCTGCGGGGCACCCTGGTTGATTTCCACTTTGAATTCACGACGCATGCGGTCGATGATGATTTCAAGGTGCAACTCGCCCATGCCGCGGAGGATGGTCTGGCCGGTTTCCTCGTCCGTGTTCACGCGCAGCGTGGGGTCTTCTTCAATGAGCTTGGCGATGGCCATACCCATTTTGTCGACGTCAGCCTGCGTTTTCGGCTCGATGGCGTAACCAATTACCGGCTCGGGGAAGCTCATCGACTCGAGAACCATCGGGTTCTTCTCATCGGTCAGCGTGTCGCCGGTTTTGATGTCTTTGAAACCAACACCTGCAGCAATGTCACCGGCCTGAATCTTGTCGATGGGGTTCTGCTTGTTGGAGTGCATCTGCATGAGGCGCGAGATACGCTCCTTCTTACCGGTGCGGTTGTTGAGCACGTACGAGCCCGAATCCAGCACGCCGCTGTAGCAGCGGAAGAAGCACAGACGGCCTACGAACGGGTCGGTAGCAATTTTGAACGCCAGGGCGGTGAAGGGCTCCGAGTTGTCGGGGTGACGCTCCATCTCCTCGCCGCTCTCGGGGTTGGTACCGATGATGGCGGGCATGTCGAGGGGCGACGGCAGGTAGGCCATTACGGCATCCAGCATGGTCTGCACACCCTTGTTTTTGAAGGCCGAACCGCAGAGCACGGGCGAGAACTTCATGTCGATAACCGCTTTGCGGATTACCACCATCATCTCTTCGCGGGTGATGGAGTCCGGGTCGTCGAAGAATTTCTCCATCAACGTGTCATCGTACTCAGCCACGCTTTCCACGAGCTTTTCGCGCCACTCGGCTACCGTGTCAACGAGGTCCTCGGGAACGGGGATTTCGTCGTACGATTTGCCTTCGGTTTTGTCGTCCCACACAATGGCTTTGCCGGTCAGCAGGTCAACTACGCCTTTGAAGGTTTCTTCGGCACCAATCGGAATTTGCAGGGGAATAGGGTTTGCGCCCAGTTTCTCCTTGATTTCGTTTACGGCTTTGAAGAAGTCAGCGCCGGCACGGTCCATCTTGTTGACGAAGCAGATGCGGGGCACTTTGTATTTGTCAGCCTGACGCCATACGGTTTCCGACTGCGGCTCTACGCCCGAAACGGCGCAGAACAGGGCCACGGCACCGTCGAGCACACGCAGCGAACGTTCTACTTCTACCGTGAAGTCAACGTGGCCGGGGGTGTCAATCAGGTTGATTTTGTACTGCTTGGTTTCCGCAGTTGGGTCGCCCTTGATATCGGTTGGGTAGTTCCAGAAGGTGGTGGTGGCAGCCGAGGTAATCGTGATGCCGCGCTCCTGCTCCTGCTCCATCCAGTCCATCGTAGCGGCACCGTCGTGCACTTCCCCGATTTTGTGGGTTTTACCCGTGTAGTACAGGATGCGCTCCGACGTCGTGGTCTTACCGGCGTCAATGTGCGCCATAATCCCGATGTTGCGGAGGAAATAAAGGTCTTTGTTAACGGCCATTATTACAATGAGTGAGTTTGTGAATAAGCGAATGAGTGAATCAGTGATTAGGTTCCGTTAAGGGTTAAATCACTCATTCACTCATTCGTTCATTCGCACTTGGTTTAGAAACGGAAGTGCGAGAAGGCCTTGTTGGCCTCGGCCATGCGGTGGGTGTCGTCTTTTTTCTTAACGGCAGCACCTTCGCCTTTGGCAGCAGCGATGATTTCACCGGCCAGCTTGTCCTTCATGGTTTTCTCACCACGACGACGGGCGTACTGAATCATCCACTTGGCACCCACCGAAATGCGGCGGTCGGCGCGCACTTCAATCGGCACCTGGAAAGTGGCACCACCCACGCGGCGGCTTTTCACTTCCACGGTGGGCATCACGTTGTTCAACGCTTTACGCCACATTTCGAGGCCGCTCTCCTTGGTGCGCTGCTCCACGAGGTCGCAGGCATCGTAGAAAATGGTGTACGCCAGGTTTTTCTTGCCGTCGTACATCATGTAGTTCACGAAACGCGTTACCAGCGTCTCCTTGTATTTGGGGTCGGGAAGCAGGATACGCTTCTTCGGTTTGCTCTTACGCATAGTAGTAGTAAGTATGTAGTAGTAAGTATTGAGTAGCGAGCATCAGGACTGGCCTGCTACTCAATACTTATTACCTGCTACTAATTCTATTTATTTCTTTTTACCGGGTGCTGGTTTGCCACCTTTGCCCGTTGCGGCGGGCTGGCCCGGCTTCGGACGCTTGGCGCCGTACTTCGAACGGCGCTGCGTGCGGCCGTTTACACCGGCGGTGTCCAGGGCGCCACGGATGATGTGGTAACGCACGCCTGGCAGGTCTTTTACCCGGCCACCACGAATCAGCACGATGCTGTGTTCCTGGAGGTTGTGGCCTTCACCGGGGATGTATGCGTTTACTTCCTTACCGTTGGTAAGGCGCACACGGGCCACTTTGCGCATAGCCGAGTTCGGCTTCTTAGGCGTGGTGGTGTACACACGGGTGCACACGCCCCGACGCTGCGGGCACGAATCAAGGGCGGGCGACTTCGACTTGGTAGTCAAAGCCTCACGGCCTTTCCGTACGAGTTGGTTAATGGTTGGCATTTAGAGAATGGTTGGTTTGGAGCCGTTTGCCCCTAAAATTTGGCTTGCAAAGGTAAGAGTATTCCGTGGCAATAGCAAACAGACTGAGGATGTTAATTTTTCGCTTCTTCGGTTTTGTCCAAAAACAAAAGCGCCTCCATTGGAAAATGGAGGCGCTTTCGCAGCTAAAGCATCTGGTTTAGCTTACGCCTCCCCTACCGCGCCGCCGAAGTTCATCGGGTAGCTAGGGGCTTCAGCCTGCATCTTGATGGTGCCGAAAGCGGCTTCAAACCGCTCGATGTTCTCGGTGAGGGCTTGCAGCAGGCGCTTGGCGTGCTCGGGCGTGACGACGATGCGCGCCTTCACCTTCGCCTTGGGCAGACCGGGCATCATGCGGATGAAGTCAATCACGAACTCGCTGTTGCTGTGCGCAATCATGGCGAGGTTGGCGTATTCGCCCTCGGCCATGGCTTCGGAAAGCTCGATGTTGATGGCGTTGGGGTCCGGGTTTTGGTCGGTTGGTTGCATAGTAGTGTTCTTTACGAGGTTGTAATTACGTGTGGCTACTGCTTGGCATCGTGCCCTTGCAGCATGGTTGTCTCCATGTATTCTACTGCTTTTCCAACGGTGATAGAGAATACTCCAGCATGGCCAGCATCAAAGCTCTGTCGCCATTCATCATAGCCTTCTTTAAAATCCGGAAGCTCTTTTACTGTTTCAAATTGCTTAGTCACACTTGAATCGATAGCTGCTTCAGAAAAGGGCATGTGCGAAATCGTCTCGCTGTACTTCTCAGGATTCGATGACGTTTTAACCTTTACATTATCCAGATAAACATGAATGATGTGGCCAATGCTGTCTTGGCCTTCGATTTTAACAATCGTCAACTTGGCATCAGGCTCTGATGGGCGAGTGTTGTAAGCCCATACCTGCCCCACCGCATACTTTGATTTTGCTGCTTCTCGCAATGGTGGATGCTTGGAATCCATAGAACAGCCCGTTAGGAAAATCAATAAGCCGAAAAGTACCGGGAGTTTCATTGGTGCGGAATGTATGGACAAAGAAAAAGCCGGCCGGGTCACCCCAGTCGGCTTTTCCTTTACAAACCTACGACTGATTACTCAGCTGACACTTCGCGCTTGCCAGCCCGGCTGGGGCGCTTGGCGGGAGTCGCAGCTTCGGCGGCCTGGGCGGCTTGGGCAGCCTCCATTTCCTCTTTCGAGCCTACTACCTGACGCGTGTACTCGCGCAAGCCAGTACCGGCCGGGATGAGGTGACCAACGATTACGTTCTCCTTCAGGCCCAGCAGCTGGTCGGCCTTGCCGCGGATGGCGGCTTCGCTCAGCACCTTGGTCGTTTCCTGGAAGGAAGCGGCCGAGATGAACGAGGCCGTACCCAGCGAGGCCTGCGTGATGCCCTGCAGCGTAGGACGCGATACCGAAGGCTGCGCGTCGCGCACTTGCACGAGGGCAAGGTCGCGGCGTTTCAGGCTGCTGTTCTCGTCGCGCAGGCGACGAGCCGTCACAATCTGACCAGGCTTCAGGTTGGTCGAGTCACCGGCTTCGGTCACCACTTTCATGTCGATAATCATGTCGTTCTCGGCCATGAAGATGATTTTATCAATCACCTGGTTTTCGAGGAACGACGTGTCGCCGGCATCCAGAATCACGACTTTCTGCATCATCTGACGCACCACCACTTCGATGTGCTTGTCATTGATTTTCACACCCTGCAAGCGGTACACTTCCTGAATCTCGTTCACGAGGTACTCCTGCACGGCGCCGGGGCCCTGAATGCTCAGGATGTCCGAAGGCGTGATGGCACCATCCGACAGCGGCATGCCGGCGCGGATGAAGTCGTTGTCCTGCACCAGAATGTGCTTCGACAGCGGCACCATGTACTTTTTCTTTACGCCGTCTTTCGACTCCACAAAGATTTCGCGGTTGCCCCGCTTCACGGTGCCGTAGGTGATTACGCCGTCAATTTCCGATACCACAGCGGGGTTCGACGGGTTGCGGGCTTCGAACAACTCCGTCACACGCGGCAGACCGCCGGTAATGTCGCGGGTTTTGCCCACCGAGCGCGGAATCTTGGCCAGGATGTGACCTGCCGTGATTTTGTCGTTGTTCTCCACGTTTAAGTGCGAGCCCACCGGGATGCTGTAAGCCTTCTGGCCTTCCACATCGCCTTTTTTGCCGGGGCGCACAATGATGGACGGGTTTTGGTCCTTAGCCTTCGATTCGATAATTACCTTCTCGCGGTGACCGGTCTGTTCGTCCGATTCCTCGCGATAGGTGATGCCTTCGGTGATGGCGTCGAACTGTACCGTACCATCAAACTCGGCCAGAATTACGGCGTTGTAGGGGTCCCAGGTGTTCAGTTCGGTACCTTTCTCCACCTCCTGGCCTTCCTTCACCAGCATGAACGAGCCGTAGGGCACGTGGTTGGTGGTGAAGACGCGGCCGGTGCCTTTCTCCACGATGCGGATTTCACCCGAGCGGCCCATCACCACGTCGGTTTTGCGGCCTTCGCCGTCGGTGGTCGCCACCGTGCGAACGTCCTCGAATTCCACTACACCGGCGAATTTGGCTTTAATGCTCGATTCAACGGCGATGTTCGAAGCCGTACCACCTACGTGGAAGGTACGCAGGGTCAACTGCGTGCCCGGCTCACCGATGGACTGCGCGGCGATAACACCCACGGCCTCGCCCCGCTGTACCATGCGGCCCGAAGCTAGGTTGCGGCCGTAGCACTTGGCGCAGATGCCGCGCTTGCTTTCGCAAGTCAGCACCGAGCGGATTTCCACCGATTCGATGCCGGCGGCATCAATGCGGCGGGTCATATCTTCCTTGATTTCGGAACCCGAAGCCAGGATAACCTCACCGCTTTGCGGGTCCACGATGTCGTGCACCGTCACGCGGCCCAGGATACGCTCAGCCAGCGGCTCCACGATGTCCTCGTTGTCTTTCAGCGCGAAGGTTTCGATGCCGCGGAGGGTACCGCAGTCCTGCTCGTTCACGATTACGTCCTGCGACACGTCTACCAAACGACGGGTCAGGTAGCCGGCGTCAGCCGTCTTCAGAGCCGTATCGGCCAGACCTTTACGGGCACCGTGCGTCGAGATGAAGTACTCGATTACGTCGAGGCCTTCTTTGAAGTTCGACAGAATCGGGTTTTCGATAATCTCGCCAATCGAGCCTTGCAGCGACTTCTGGGGCTTGGCCATTAGGCCACGCATCCCGCCCAGCTGACGAATCTGCTCGCGCGAGCCACGGGCTCCCGAGTGCATCATCATGTAGATGGAGTTGAAGCCCTGGTTTTCCTTCTCCAGACGGCCCATCAACGTTTCCGTAATCTGGTTGTTGATGCGCGTCCAGATGTCGATAACCTGGTTGTAACGCTCGTTGTCCGTAATCAGACCCATCTGGTAGTTCTGGGTTACGGCCGCTACGTCGGCTTGCGCCTGCTTCACCAGCTCGTCCTTCTCTTTCGGGATGTTGATGTCGCCCAGACCCATGCTCAGACCGCCTTTGTAGGCCGACTGGAAACCGAGGGTCTTGATGTCATCGAGGAACTGCGCCGTGCGGGCCATGCCCGTGCGCTTGAACACCAGCGAAATGATTTGCTGGAGCTTTTTCTTGGTCAGCAGCTCATCCACGAAGCCTACTTCCTCAGGCACGAGCTGGTTGAACAGCACGCGGCCGGCCACCGTCTCAACGACTTTGATTACCAAGTCGTCGTTCTCGTCGCGCACTTTCGTACGCACCTTGATGAAGGCGTGCTTCGAGAGCTGACCTTCGTTGATGGCAATAACAACTTCTTCGTCCGAGTAGAACATCCGGTCTTCACCTTTTATGATTTCGTTCTCGGTCGAGCGCTTGCCTTTGGTTACATAGTACAGACCCAGAACCATGTCCTGTGACGGTACCGCGATGGGCGCGCCGTTGGCGGGGTTCAGGATGTTGTGCGACGCCAGCATGAGCATCGAAGCTTCCAGGATAGCGGCCGGTCCGAGCGGAACGTGCACAGCCATCTGGTCACCGTCAAAGTCAGCGTTGAAGGCCGTACAAACGAGCGGGTGCAACTGGATAGCCTTGCCCTCGATGAGGCGCGGCTGGAATGCCTGGATACCCAAGCGGTGCAGCGTAGGAGCACGGTTGAGAAGCACCGGGTGGCCTTTCAGCACATTTTCCAGGATGTCCCATACCACGGCGTCCTTGCGGTCCACGATTTTCTTAGCCGACTTCACCGTCTTCACGATGCCGCGCTCGATGAGCTTGCGGATGATGAACGGCTTGAACAGCTCGGCCGCCATGTTCTTGGGCAGACCGCACTCGTGCAGCTTCAGCTCCGGACCTACGACGATTACCGAACGACCCGAATAGTCGACACGCTTACCGAGCAGGTTCTGACGGAAGCGGCCCTGCTTGCCTTTCAGCATATCGGACAGCGACTTCAGGGCACGGTTGCCTTCGGCGCGCACGGCGTTCACCTTACGCGAGTTGTCGAACAGGGAGTCAACGGCTTCCTGCAGCATGCGCTTCTCGTTCCGCAGAATCACTTCAGGAGCCTTGATTTCAATCAGGCGCTTGAGGCGGTTGTTGCGAATGATAACGCGACGGTACAGGTCGTTCAAGTCGGAAGTGGCAAAACGACCACCGTCCAACGGCACGAGGGGGCGCAGTTCCGGCGGAATCACCGGCACCATGCGGATTACCATCCACTCGGGCTTGTTCTCAATACGGGTAGCGGCGTCGCGGAAAGCTTCCACCACGCGCAGGCGCTTCAAGGCCTCAGCTTTACGTTGCTGCGAGGTTTCGTGGGCAGCGGAGTCACGCAGCGAGTAGCTCAACTCGTCCAGATTGATGCGCTCAAGCAACATGTGCAGGGCATCGGCACCCATGCGGGCGATGAACTTGTTGGGGTCCTCGTTGGGCAGCATCTGGTTCTCCCGGGGGAGCTTGTCGATGATGTCCAGGTATTCGTCCTCAGTGAGGAAGTCGAGCACTTGTACGCCTTCTTCAGCCAGCGAACCAGGCTGAACGACTACGTACCGCTCGTAATAGATGATTTGGTCGAGCTTCTTGGTAGGCAGACCCAGCAGGTAACCGATTTTGTTGGGGAGCGACTTGAAGTACCAGATGTGAGCAACCGGCACCACCAGTTCGATGTGACCCATGCGCTCACGACGCACCTTCTTCTCGGTCACTTCCACGCCGCAACGGTCGCAGATGATGCCCTTGTAGCGGATGCGCTTATACTTACCGCAGTGGCATTCCCAGTCCTTCACCGGACCGAAAATCCGCTCGCAGAACAAGCCACCCATTTCGGGCTTGTAGGTGCGGTAGTTGATTGTTTCAGGCTTCACTACTTCGCCGGTGCTGCGCTCCAGAATTGCTTCGGGCGAGGCCAGCGAGATGGTGACTTTGGAGAAGTCCTGAACTACTTTCTTGTTTTTTGCGAAAGCCATTTGATTGGGGTTAAGCTAGTAGCTGTTGGCTTTGAGCTGCTTGAGTCTTCGCCGTTCGCCAGAAGGGCGCAAGGATTTCAAACAGTTTGACACTTCAAAAAGTGCCTTTGCGAAACAGATAGGTATGTTGAGCAAAGGCACTTTTAAAAGGTCGAAAATTTAAAATCTAACCGGCAGAACAGCCCGATGAAAAGGCCTTCAATTAGGATTTGCTGGGGTTTTGATGCTGCACTGACCATATCTCGGAACAGCCCCCGCTTCTCTTTCACCGAAGCGTTTTCTCATCTTCTTTTACCAGAGCGGCTCAATCAGCCGCTCGTCTTGTCTGCCGGAAAGCAAGCGTGCTGGTTGCGGCCGAGACTTTCGCCCCAGTCGCAACCAGCGTTTCTCACTATTCCATCGTGATTTCGAGTGCCAGACCACGCAGTTCGTGGAGCAACACGTTGAACGACTCGGGGATATTCGGCTTGGGCAGAACGTCGCCTTTTACAATGGCTTCGTACGCCTTCGCACGGCCCACCACGTCATCCGACTTCACGGTCAGGATTTCCTGGAGGACGTTGGAAGCACCGAAGGCCTCCAATGCCCACACTTCCATCTCGCCGAAGCGCTGGCCACCGAACTGCGCCTTACCACCCAGCGGCTGCTGCGTGATGAGCGAGTACGGCCCGATGGAACGGGCGTGCATCTTGTCGTCAACCAAGTGACCCAGCTTGAGCATGTAAATCACGCCCACGGTTACCGGCTGGTCGAAACGGTCGCCCGTCAGACCATCGTGCAGGTAAGCACGGCCCCAGTCGGGCAAGCCAGCCTCGGTCAGTTCGCGAGCTACTTCGTCCTCGGTAGCGCCGTCGAAAATCGGAGTCGAATAGGTACGACCCATTTTCAGACCAGCCCAGCCCAGTACCGTCTCGTAAATCTGACCGATGTTCATGCGGCTCGGTACACCCAGCGGGTTCAACACGATGTCCATCGGCGTGCCGTCGGGCAGGAAGGGCATGTCCTCATCGCGCACGATGCGGGCTACCACACCCTTGTTACCGTGGCGGCCGGCCATTTTATCACCCACCTTCAGCTTGCGCTTCTTGGCGATGTAAACTTTGGCCAACTGCACGATGCCGGCGGGCAGTTCGTCGCCCACTTCCAAAGTGAAGCGCTGACGCTTGAATTTCGCGGTGATGGTGTTGCGGCGCTTGGCGTAGTTACGCACCAGCTCCAGCACCAGGCCATTTACGCGGGCATCAGCCGTCCAGCCTTCCAGAATCAGGTCCTTAAACAGGTTCACTTCTTCCGGAACAGCATAGTTGCTCTCGTCCTTGTAAGGGTTCTTCTCGGGGAACATGCCCTCGGTGATGTTCTTGCGGTTGAACTTCACGCCCTTGGCAATCATCTCCTCGCCGAAGCGGTGCTTGATGCCCTGCGACGTTTTGCCTTCCAGCAATTGCACCAGCTTGTCAATCATGATGGCTTTCACGCCACGCAGTTCCTGCGAGTAAGTGGACTTCAGGTCTTCCACTTCCTTCTTCGACTTAGCCCGGAGGTTTTTGTCTTTCTTCGGACGCGAGAATAGCTTGGTGCCAATCACCACACCGTTCAGGGAGGGCGGCGCCTTCAGCGAAGCATCCTTCACGTCACCGGCCTTATCGCCGAAGATGGCGCGGAGCAGCTTCTCTTCCGGAGTGGGGTCCGTCTCGCCCTTCGGCGTGATTTTACCAATCAGGATGTCGCCTTCCTTCACCTCCGCGCCGAGGCGGATGATGCCGTTGTCGTCGAGGTTGCGTACGGCTTCTTCGCTCACGTTCGGGATTTCCGAAGTCAGTTCTTCTTCACCACGCTTGGTCTCGCGCACTTCCAGCTCAAACTCCTCGATGTGAATCGAGGTGAAGATGTCGTCGCGTACTACGCGCTCCGAGATGACGATGGCATCCTCGAAGTTGTAGCCCTGCCACGGCATAAACGCCACCTGCATGTTACGGCCCAGAGCGAGTTCGCCCTGGTTGGTACCGTAGCCTTCGCACAAGGGCTGGCCTTTGGTCACGCGCTCGCCGCGCTTCACGAGCGGCGTCAGGTTGAGGCAGGTATCTTGGTTGGTACGACGGAATTTGATGAGGTCGTAAGTAACCCGCTCGGCGTCGAAGCTCACCATGATGTCGTCCTCGGAGAGGTCGTACTTCACGATAATCTTGTTGGCGTCTACAAAGTCAATCACGCCTTCGCCTTCCGACACTACGAGCACACGCGAGTCAGTAGCAATGCGGCCTTCCAGACCCGTGCCCACAATCGGAGCCTCAGGACGGAGCAGCGGCACCGCCTGACGTTGCATGTTCGAGCCCATAAGCGCACGGTTGGCGTCATCGTGCTCCAGGAACGGAATCAGCGAAGCAGCTACCGATACAATCTGGTTCGGGGCCACGTCCATGTAGGAGTACTCCTCGGGGCTCACTACGGGGAAGTCGCCTTCGAAACGGCCTTTCACTAGCTCCTGCGTCAGCTTGCCATTGTCGTCCAACAGCGAGTTAGCCTGGGCGATGTGGTGCGTGTCCTCTTCCTCAGCAGTCAGGAACTTTACATTCTCGCTCATGTCCACCTTGCCTGACTTCACGTCGCGGTAAGGCGTCTCGATGAAGCCCATCGAGTTCACGCGAGCGTGCACGCACAGCGACGAAATCAGACCGATGTTCGGTCCTTCCGGCGTTTCGATGGTGCAAAGACGGCCATAGTGCGTGTAGTGCACGTCACGTACTTCGAAACCAGCGCGCTCACGCGACAGACCTCCCGGCCCGAGTGCCGATACGCGACGCTTGTGCGTCACCTCAGCCAGCGGGTTGGTCTGGTCCATGAACTGCGACAGCTGGTTCGTACCGAAGAACGAGTTGATAACGCTCGACAGGGTGCGGGCGTTAATCAGGTCAACCGGTTTGAAGTCCTCGTTGTCGCGCACGTTCATGCGCTCCTTGATGGTACGCGCCATACGGGCCAGGCCCACGCCAAACTGGGCGTAAAGCTGCTCACCCACGGTGCGCACGCGACGGTTGCTCAAGTGGTCAATGTCATCGACAATGGCCTTCGAGTTGCTCAGACCAATCAGGTACTTCACAATGAGAACGATATCCTCATTGGTCAATACGCGCGACTCCTGGTCCATGCCAATCTGAAGCTTCTTGTTAATCCGGTAGCGGCCTACCTCACCGAGGTCGTAGCGCTTGTCAGAGAAGAACAGCTTTTGGATGATATCACGGGCAGTTTCTTCGTCCGGAGCTTCCGTGTTACGGAGCTGGCGGTAAATCTGCTCCACAGCCTCTTTCTCTGAGTTGGAGTTGTCCTTCTGCAGCGTATTGTAAATGATTGCGAAATCCGCAATGTTCACATTCTCGCGGTGCAGAATTACCGACTTAGCACCGGCCTCCAAAATCACGTCTATATCAGCTTCCTCAATGGTGGCATCGCGCTCCAGCAACACTTCGTTGCGGTCAATCGATACCACTTCACCGGTGTCTTCGTCCACGAAGTCTTCCGTCCAGGTGCGGAGCACCCGGGCAGCCAACTTGCGACCAACGGCTTTCTTGAGGTTTTTCTTGTCGGACTTCACCTCTTCCGACAAGCCGAACAGGTCGAGAATGTCTTTATCAGTGCCGTAGCCGATGGCGCGAAGCAGCGTCGTCACGGGGAATTTCTTCTTCCGGTCGATGTACGCATACATCACGTTGTTCACGTCCGTGGCAAATTCAATCCACGAACCTTTGAACGGAATAATACGAGCCGAATACAGCTTCGTACCGTTGGTGTGCTTGCTCTGGGCAAAGAACACGCCCGGCGAGCGGTGCAGCTGCGATACGATAACACGCTCAGCGCCGTTGATAACGAACGAGCCCTTCACGGTCATGTAAGGGATGTTCCCGAGGAACACCTCCTGCTCAATCGTCTCGAAGTCCTCGTTGTCCTTATCATTGCAAATCAAACGCAGCTTGGCTTTCAGCGGAACCGAATAAGTCAAGCCACGGTCGATGCACTCGTCAACCGAATATTTCGGCGGGTCGACGTGGTAATCGATAAAGTTGAGCACGAAGTTTTCGCGCGAATCCGAAATCGGAAAGTTTTCGGCGAACACTTTGAACAATCCTTCGTTAGAACGACGCTCAGCAGCGGTTTCCAACTGAAAGAATTCCTGGAACGAGCGCACTTGCACGTCCAGGAAGTCCGGGTACTCGATAACCTTCTTAATCTTGGCGAAATTGATTCGCTCGGGGGCCGTCTTCTTGAGGGCGGCCGTCTGTGCTTTCGGTGTAGCCAATGCGATGGGGATTATAAGATGGACACAGAAGCGTAAAGTGGGAAGCCGGGGTGGCGGCTTATCAGCGGTGCATTGCACTCCCTAACCGCCTGTGCAACAAGATGGTTAGCTGACATAGCAAAAGCGCGAACCGGGTAGCTCGCGCGGTTGACACGCTACAAACAGGAAAAGACCTGGCTAAGTTGCCAGGTCTAATCCTTATTCGAAGCGGGTCCGGAGATGCTTCAGGAGCAGAAACTACTTAACTTCTACTTCAGCACCGGCTTCTTCGAGTTGCTTCTTCAGCGACTCAGCCTCGTCTTTGGCAACGCCTTCTTTCAGGGGCTTGGGAGCACCGTCAACCAGTTCTTTGGCTTCTTTCAGGCCCAGACCGGTCAGGTCTTTCACCAGCTTCACAACAGCCAGTTTCTGGCCGCCGGCAGCCTTCAGGATAACGTCGAACGACGTCTTCTCCTCGGGAGCCTCTTCAGCAGCAGCGCCACCGCCACCAGCCATCATTACGGGAGCAGCAGCAGCGGGCTCGATGCCGTACTCGTCCTTCAGGATGCCTGCCAATTCGTTTACTTCTTTCACCGTCAGGTTTACAAGCTGCTCAGCGAATGCTTTCAAATCTGCCATTTCTGTAGATTGTTAAAAAAATGTGTTGTTGAAAATTTAAAGAGGGGCGAAAAAGCTGCGGATTAGGCGGCCTCTTTTTCGCTGAGGGTTTTGAGGATGCCAGCCAGTTTGTTGCCGCCGCTCGACAGAGCAGAGATAACATTTTTGGCGGGCGACTGGAGCAGACCGATGAGCTCACCGAGCAGTTCCTGCTTGCCTTTGATGCTGGTTAGGCCTTCGAGCTGGTTCGAGCCGATGTAGATGCTGGCATCTACATAAGCGCCTTTCAGCACGGGCTTGGGCTCAACACCGCGGGGGTATGCCTGCGACTTGTAAAAGTCGCGCAGCATTTTGGCCGGAGCCGAGCCGCTCTCCGTAGAGAACAGAACACCTGACTGGCCTTTCAATGCGGCATCCATCTCCGACGTGTCGTGGCCGAGCGTGTCGAGAGCCTTACGGATGAAGGTGTTTTTGTACACCTTGTACTCTAGGCCGCGGTTGAACGCTAGGCGACGGAATTCGTTGATTTTCGCTACCGACATCACCGAAGCATCGACGATGTAGAACGAGTTGTGCGATTGCATCTTTCCGCTCAACTCATCCACGAGGGCTTGTTTTTCTTCCCGGGTCATGTTTGGTTGATTTAATTAGTTAGCGGAATTTACTTGGCTGTCAACCGGAACGGCGGGCGACATCGTGCTCGAGAGCGTGATGCTCTTGATGTAGGTGCCTTTCGACGACGAAGGCTTCAGGCGACCCAGCGTCTGAATAACTTCCAGCGCGTTTTCGGCCAGCATCTTCTCATCGAACGATACTTTACCAACCGAGCAGTGGATGATACCAGTTTTGTCAACTTTGAAGTCGATTTTACCGGCTTTCACTTCCTGCACAGCCTTAGCAACGTCGGTCGTTACGGTGCCCGACTTCGGGTTTGGCATCAGACCACGGGGGCCGAGCACGCGGCCCAGGCGACCTACCTTAGCCATTACGGCGGGCATGGTGATGATTACGTCGATGTCGGTCCAGCCTTTCTCGATTTTCGAGATATAGTCGTCCAGGCCCACGAAGTCGGCGCCGGCGGCAGTGGCTTCGGCCTCCTTGTCGGGGGTCACGAGGGCCAGTACACGAACGGTTTTGCCGGTGCCGTGGGGCAGGGTGGCCACGCCACGAACCATCTGGTCCGCTTTGCGGGGGTCCACGCCGAGGCGTACGTCGATATCTACCGAGGCGTCAAACTTGGTGTAGGTAATGTCCTTCACCACTTTGGCGGCTTCCACGAGGCTGCGCACTTGCGTCAGGTCGTGTTTGGCAAGGGCTTCCTTGCGCTTTTTGCTTACTTGTGCCATCTGTCTTTTCTCCGTTTAATTATTCAGCAAAAGGAGAATCGCCCTTGATGGTAATGCCCATGCTGCGAGCCGTGCCGGCAACCTGCTTCATGGCGGCTTCCACTTGGAAAGCGTTCAAGTCAGGCATTTTGGTTTCGGCAATGGTACGCACCTGGTCCCACGTCACGGAGCCCACTTTGTTACGGTTCGGCTCTTTCGAACCGCTCTGCAACTTGGCAGCTTCCATGAGCAGCACCGGAGCCGGTGCCGTCTTCACCACGAAGTCGAACGACTTGTCGGTGTACATGGTGATGAGTACAGGACAAACTTGGCCGGCTTTATCTTGGGTGCGAGCATTGAACTGCTTGCAAAACTCCATGATGTTCAAGCCTTTGCTACCAAGTGCAGGTCCTACCGGCGGCGAAGGGTTCGCGGCGCCTCCCTTTATCTGCAGACGCAGATAACCTCTGATTTCTTTGGCCATTTGGATGGATTAGGCTGGGGCTCCTGCGTCGTAACTCGCGCTTGCCTCAGTATTGAAAACTCCTGTTTGGAAGCCCCGCCGACCCGGAGCAATTAGCCGGCGTGGTATAGTTGATAAGGCTACGCCTCTTTTTCTACTTGGGTGTAGCTGAGTTCTACCGGCTGCGAACGACCGAAGATTTTCACCACTACGTTCAGCTTCTTCCGCTCTTCAAATACTTCGTCCACATTGCCGGAGAAGCCGTTGAAAGGGCCGTCTACTACTTTCACGAGTTCGCCCACTACGTACGGCTTATCGAGGGTAGCGTCGGCTTGCTGCTCGGCTTCATCCACAATACCAAGGATGCGGTTGACTTCGGAGATATGCAGCGGAACGGGTTTGTTGTTCGTTGCGTCCTTCTTGTCTTTGTCGCCGAGGAAACCAATCACACCGGGCGTGCTGGTGATGATGTGGTCTACCTCACCGTGGCCGAGGTCGGCGTGGATGATGATATAGCCGGGGTAAAGGTTCCGCTCGCGGACACGCTTCTTGCCATTGCGCATCTCGAATACCTTCTCTACCGGAATCAGTACCTGCGGAACAAGCTCGGTCAGGTTATGCCGACCGAGCTCCGTTTCGAGGTAATTTTTGGCTTTTTTCTCTTGGCCGCTCACCGAGCGCACCACGTACCATTTCAATTCGCCCATCTTGACTATTGATTAGCGAAACGAGTTGTAAAACGCTTTGAGTACCGACTCAAAGCTGACATCCATCACGCCCACTACGATGGCAAACACGAGCGAGCCCACCAGCACCAAGCCGGCGCTCTTCTGGAGTTCCGTCGTCGAGGGCCACGTTACGTTGTAGCGCATCTCCTCGATGGTGGTGCGGAAGTAATTGCTCAGTTTGTCCATTGTGATGAAAAAAACAGCGTGGCCGCTGAACTGACATGGAGCGGACCAACCGGCCCAAATTGCACGAGTGGAGAGATTCGAACTCCCATCAAAGGTTTTGGAGACCTCTATTCTACCCTTGAACTACACTCGTTTTTAAACATTCCCGAAAAGCGCATTTCGCTAAAGGGAGTGCAAAGGTAAGAGAAACAGCGAAGAAAACAAATACCCTCTTCTGTTTCAGCGTAAAAAAAGCCGCCCCCAAAAGTTTGGGGGCGGCTTTTTTACTGATTAAGCCGAAGCTTAGTCGAGAACTTCGGTTACCTGACCGGCACCTACCGTACGGCCACCCTCACGGATAGCGAAACGGAGGCCTTTCTCCATTGCCACTTTGTTGATGAGCTCAACAGTGATGGTGATGTTGTCGCCGGGCATTACCATTTCAACGCCCTCGGGGAGGGTGATGATGCCGGTAACGTCGGTGGTACGCAGGTAGAACTGCGGACGGTAGTTGTTGAAGAACGGCGTGTGACGGCCACCTTCCTCTTTCGAGAGAACGTACACCTCAGCCTTGAACTTCTGGTGGGGCGTTACCGAGCCGGGCTTGCAGATAACCATGCCACGACGGATGGCTTCTTTTTCAATACCGCGGAGCAGCAGACCTACGTTGTCACCAGCTTCGCCACGGTCGAGGATTTTGCGGAACATTTCCACACCCGTAACCGTCGACTTCAGGCCGGCAGCAGCGCCCATGCCGAGGATGTCAACCTGGTCGCCCGAGTTGATAACGCCGCGCTCGATACGACCGGTAGCCACGGTGCCGCGGCCGGTAATCGAGAACACGTCTTCAACCGGCATCAGGAAGGGCAGGTCGGTCAGACGAGCGGGAATCGGAATGAACGAGTCAACCGCGTCCATCAGCTCGTTGATTTTGGGAACCCAGTTGGCATCGCCGTTCAGGCCGCCGAGGGCCGAACCCTGGATAACCGGGATGTTGTCGCCGTCGAAGTCGTAGAACGAGAGGAGTTCGCGGATTTCCATTTCCACCAGCTCGAGGAGCTCGGGGTCGTCCACCATGTCCACTTTGTTCATGAACACTACCAGCTGGGGAACACCTACCTGACGAGCGAGCAGGATGTGCTCACGGGTCTGGGGCATCGGGCCGTCGGTAGCAGCTACCACGAGGATAGCGCCGTCCATCTGGGCAGCACCCGTTACCATGTTCTTCACGTAGTCAGCGTGACCGGGGCAGTCAACGTGAGCGTAGTGACGGTTAGCGGTCGAGTACTCTACGTGAGCAGTGTTGATGGTGATACCACGCTCTTTTTCTTCGGGAGCATTGTCAATCGAAGAGAAGTCACGCTTTTCGGCCAGGCCCTGGTTTGCCAGCACCATGGTGATAGCAGCAGTCAGGGTCGTTTTGCCGTGGTCAACGTGGCCGATGGTGCCGATGTTAACGTGCGGCTTGGACCGGTCGAAATTTTCTTTAGCCATTGTAAAGAGTAAAAAAAGAGGTGGTGAAGTGAATTTGAAGGATAAAAATCGGACCCTACACGAAGAAAGCGAGACTCAGCCCCTACTGTAATAGAAAACTGTGCGTCGCTTGCCTGAGAGAACCGTGCCGGCGGCCGGATTGCTCCGACCGCTGGACTTTATTTGTAATCTGAGCCATTTATGGGATTTGAACCCATGACCTCTTCCTTACCAAGGAAGTGCTCTACCACTGAGCTAAAACGGCTTATTCTGAAATCGTGAGCGGGAGACGAGGTTCGAACCCGCGACCTGCAGCTTGGAAGGCTGCCGCTCTACCAACTGAGCTACTCCCGCAGATGGCATCATGTAAAAAAGTGGGGGTAACAGGACTCGAACCTATGAACCCGAAGGAGGTGAGTTACAGTCACCCGCAATTGCCGCTATGCGATACCCCCAGTTTTGGTGCTTCCCGGCCGATTGCCGAGGAGCCTAATCCCTTGCGTTTGGTTACTACCGAAGCAGTAGTGTTTCGTAAGGAGCTGCAAAATTAGTGGTTTTCTGACACCAGGCAAGGGATGGGGCAAAAAAAGGTTGTTCTTTTTTTGCCCCATTCACGGAAGTTGCTCCTACATAAGGTTATAAAATGCTCTGAGCCGGTCATCGGTTTCTTTCTCGCGAATATTCTGGAGCGTGGCTTTGAGGCTGGGCATGGATGGAAGCAATAGCGCGAGGCTTTTGTAGGCCCCCAAGCGGATTTCGTAACGCGGGGCATTACGGGCGTAATCTTCGAGGATTTTGACGCCTTTGTCGCGTTCGACGGGAGGAATGTGGGTCATGAGCGTGCCGAAGGATTGGAAGTAGGCGTAGAGGTCGCCTTCGGTCACGTCGGGCAGGCGGCGCAAGAACCAAGGGTATTGGTCGAGGTTGCCGTTGAGGGCATAGTAGCTGGCGATGGCGACGAGGAGCGGGCTGCTCGTGGTGTTTTCGATGGCAGCCACCTGCTGGCGGGTGGTGGGCTCGGGCTTTTTGGCGAGGACTTCGAGGGCGGCGGCGGCTACCAGCGCGGAACTGTCGCCGATGGCTTTGCCGTAAATGGAACCGTAGTTGCCGTCGGGGAAAGTGGCGAGGGTGGTGATGGCCTGGGCGCGGACGCGGGAGACGGGGTCGGAAGCGAGGCGCTGAATGTCCTTGCGCATGCCTTCGGGCTCGGGGCCACGGTAGCGGCGGAGGTGGTCGAGGGCAAGGCGGCGTACGTTCCAGAATTTGTCGTTGAGGGCATTGCGCAGGAGACTGCTCACACTCATCTGGTCGGTTTTATTCTGGAGCAGGTCCAGCACTTCGGATTTCTGCTGGTAGCTCTGGGCGTGGTAAAACTGGAAAACCAGCTCATCGGTGGTGCGCTCTTCGTCGAACTGGGCCAGAAGCTGGCTCTCGCTATCGAATTTGACGAGGTTGGGTTTTTGGTTGGCGGGCAGCTGAAAAATTTGGTCGGCTTTGGTGACGGTGATGTGGTGCTCGGTGGGCTGGTTGCTACCGGTCCAGACGGCTACGGTGACGGGCAGGCGGTAGACGGGCTGGAAGAGCGTATCCTGGGTTTGCTGCACGCGCAGGCTCACTTGGCCGTTGGTGTAGCTGTGGGTGATGCGCAGCTCGGGGTGGCCGCGCTTGAGGAACCACTGGTTGAAGAACCACATCAGGTCTTCGCCGGTGGTTTCTTCGAAAGCCACGCGCAGCTTGGAGATTTCGACGGCGGAGAGCTTGTTCTGGGTGAGGTAGCGATTGAGAGAGGCAAAAAAGGCTTCGTCGCCCACGTATTTACGCAGCATGTGGAGCACGCGGCCGCCCTTGTCGTAAGAATGACGGTCGAGCATGTCCTCCCGGTTCTGATAGCGGTAGCGAATGAGGGGCTCACGCTTGCTCTGGGCTTCTTCGAGGTAGTTGTTGATTTTGATTTCCTGTACGAGGCCGGCTTCGTCGGCCCCATACTTATACTCGGCCCAGAGGTATTCGGAATAGTCAGCGAAGGACTCGTTCAGGGGCAAGTTGGCCCAGCTTTCGCAGGTCACATAATCGCCAAACCAGTGGTGAAATAGCTCGTGAGCCACTACAAACTCGGAGGTTTGGAAATTAGCGTCGAGCAGTTCGCGCTTAGAGGCCTGCACAAAGCTGCCGAAGGTGGACGCGGTGGTGTTCTCCATGGCCCCGCTCACGTAGTCTCGCACGGCTACCTGGGCGTACTTTTCCCAAGGGTATTCCACGCCCAGCTTTTTGGAGAAAAAATCCAGCATCTGGGGCGTGTGGCCGAAGACGGCGCGGGCAGTGCCGGCATATTTAGGCTCCACGTAATAGTCGACGGGCTTGCCGTGCCAGGAGTCGCTTACCACGGCAAAGTCGCCGACTACCATGGTAGCCAAGTAGGGCGCATGGGGTTCGCTGAGCTTCCAGGTATCGGTGCGGGTACCGTCGGGGTTGGTGTGCGAGGACGTGAGCAAGCCATTGGAAAGCGTTTTGAACTGCTTTTCGACGGTCATGCTGATTTCCTGCGTCATCCGCTGATTGGGCTTGTCGATGGTGGGAAACCAGCAGGAACTGGATTCGGTCTCGCCCTGGGTCCAGATTTGGCGGGGCTTGTTCTTCTCGGTGCCTAGCGGGTTGATGAAGTACAGGCCCTTGTCGTTGGTGATGGCAGCGGAACCGCCTTGCGGCAGCTCGTTGGGCTTAGCCACGTACACGATACGCACCTGGTAAGGTGTGCTGCGCGGGTACGGGTGGTCGAGGGCAATGACGAGCTTGCGGCGATTGTAATTGTAGGTAAGGCTCTTCGTTTTTTTGTCGCTAACCAACTCCACTTTCTGCACATCGAAGCCCTTGGCATCGAGTACCAATTCCGATTGCGGGTAGAAATGCGAGCGCAACGTGAGCAGGGCCGTACCCAGCAGGTGCTGCTTCTTGTAGTCGAACCGGACATCGAGCTTTGTATCGGTGACCTCGGTGAGAATGGTAGCGGCGGGCTGAATTGGCGCTTCCGACGGCAGCCACGACGGTACCACAATGCCGGCCGGTGCCGGCGCAACGGACGGCGCGGGTGCGACTTTTTTATGAACGGGGGCTTTGCTGGGCAGTTTGCCCGAGCCGGACGTGCCTCTTTGCGCAACCGCCAGAAACTGTACGAATAACAACAGGCTGGTAAGGCCCGGAACCAGATACTTCATGCCAACAGCTACAGGCGAAAAACGCCTCAATTTCTGAATTAATTTGAGATTTGGGCTACCTTTAACCCCGCTTTCCTCCCACCCCATCCGCTTTCGATGTTCCAAATCAGCACCGCCCCCGACCAAGTTTGGGAAGTAGACTATCGCGCCACCGACGCTATCACGCTCAATGGCCAGCCATTGGCCTGGGACGTAGTGGATTTGGGTGAAGGTCGGTTTCATGTGCTTTACGAAGGTCGCTCCTACAATGCGGAAGTTGTAGAAATTGACCACGCCACCAAAAACATTGTGCTGAAGCTGAACGGCCAGCGCGTGGCCCTGGCGGCCAAAGACCGATTCGACCTGCTGTTGGAGCGCCTGGGCATGAGCAACGCCGCCGCCACCAAAGTAAACGAGCTGAAAGCCCCCATGCCCGGCCTCATCGTAGATATTCGGGTGACGCCCGGCCAGACAGTGCAGAAGGGCGACCCGCTGCTGGTGCTGGAAGCCATGAAAATGGAGAATATTCTGAAAGCGCCCGCCGATGGCACGGTGGGCAGCGTGAAAGTGACCCTGCGCGACAACGTGCAGAAAGGCCAGGTGCTGGTGCAATTTGCCTAGTGCCCGCAACCAATATTAGCTTGACTTACTCAATCCTCTCGACTTGAAATACAATCGCATCCTCCTCAAGCTCAGCGGCGAAGCGCTGATGGGCCAGCAACAGTACGGTATCGATGCCGAGCGGCTGATGCAGTACGCCTCCGAAATTAAAACTGTAGCTGCCACGGGTGTACAGGTGGCCGTCGTAATTGGCGGCGGCAACATCTACCGTGGCGTGGAAGCCGAAGCCTTTGGCCTCGACCGCGTGCAGGGCGACTACATGGGTATGCTGGCTACGGTTATCAACTCCATGGCCCTGCAAAGCGCCCTAGAGAAGCTGGAAGTGAGCACGCGCCTGCTGTCGGGCCTCACCATTCAGCGGGTGTGCGAGCCGTATATCCGGCGGCGCGCCGTGCGGCACCTGGAAAAGGGCCGCGTGGTCATTTTTGGGGCTGGCATTGGCTCGCCTTATTTCACCACGGATTCGGCGGCTTCGCTGCGGGCCATTGAGATTGAGGCCGACGTGGTGCTGAAAGGAACCCGCGTGGACGGCATCTACACGGCCGACCCGGAGAAGGACACCACGGCCACGCGCTACCCCGAAATTACATTTGATGAAGTGCTGAGCAAGAACCTGAACGTGATGGATATGACGGCCTTCACGCTTTGCAAGGAAAATAACCTGCCCATCATTGTGTTCGACATGAATACGCAGGGCAACTTGCAGCGCCTGCTGAACGGCGAAGCCATGGGCACACTGGTGCACGACGGCGGAACCGGCCCCGGCCGCGATGGCCGCAAGCCCCTCCTCGACCCCACGCAAAGCCTGCTCCAGCCGCTGGTGGGCAAGCTGCCGGAACAAGCGTAAGAAGTTTTGACTGTTAAGTTTTGAGGGTTGCATACCTCTTTCAACCCCCAACTCAACATCATTCAACATTCAACCCTCAAAATTCAACACTTCCAAAAATGGACGAAGAAATTCAGTTTTATCTTGATGAGCTCGCCGAGTCGATGAGCAAAGCGCTGGCGCACGTAAACGTGGAAATGAGCCGCATCCGGGCGGGCAAAGCCTCGCCGACAATGCTCGACGGCGTTCGGGTGGATTACTACGGCACGCCTACCCCCATTGCGCAGATTGCCAATATCTCGACGCCGGATGCTCGCTCGCTGTTCATCAAGCCTTGGGAGAAAAACATGATTAGCGAAGTAACCAAGGCCATCCGGAACAGTGACCTGGGCCTAAGCCCGGTTTCTGATGCGGAAGGGGTACGGCTCAACATCCCGGCGATGACGGAAGAGCGCCGCCGCGACCTGGTGAAGCAAGCCAAAAACGAATCGGAAGCCGGCAAGGTGCGGGTACGCGGCATCCGCAAGGACGTGAACGAGTCGCTGCGCAAGCTGCTGAAGGAAGGTGCTTCGGAAGATGCCGTGAAGAGCGCCGAAGAGAAAGTGCAGAAAACGACGGATTCTTACATTGCCGAGGTTGAAAAAGTCCTCAGCAAGAAAGAATCGGAGATTATGACCATCTGATTTAGTCTGATTAAAAACGAAAAAGCCCGGCGAATTATCGTCGGGCTTTTTTGTGGCTTGTATTTCCAGCAGTGCTGCGCGGAACCGTTCTACTTTACTAACTTGGCTTCGACGGCGGCGGGCACGAGGTAGCGAATGCTACGGCCGGCGCGCAGGCTTTCGCGGATGTAAGTGGCGGAGATATCCAGCAACGGCGCAGCCATCACCTGAACGCGGGGAAAGGGCGCTAAATCGGGGCTGGGCGAGCCGGGCCGGGGATAAACGTAGATATCGACCTCGGCCAACAGGCGGGCAGATTCGTGCCAACGCGGCAGGCCAGGGAGATTGTCGCTGCCCATCAGGAGCACAAAATCATGCGTGGGGTGGCGCAAGCGCAGGGCATCGAGTGTGGCGATGGTGTAGCTGGGGCGCGGCAGGCCGAATTCGATGTCCTCGGCGCGCAGGCGCGGATTGCCGGCAATGGCGAGCTGCACGAGGTGCAGGCGCCGGGTATCGGGCAGCAGGTCGGCGGCGGCTTTGAAGGGATTGTGGGGCGTGACAACAAGCCAGACTTCGGCCAAATCGGTGCGCGTGGCAAAGTGCTCGGCCAGAATGAGGTGGCCGACGTGCACGGGATTGAACGAGCCGAATAGCAGGCCTATCCGGCGGCCGCTCATACGATGGCCGGCTCGCCGCTGATGAACTGGCGCACCAGCTTTTCGGCGTGGTCGGTGGCTTCGTCGAGGTTGTCGTTGACGACAGTCACATCGAAGCGGCTTTCGAAGCCCAATTCGAAATTGGCCTTGTATATCCGCGAAGAAATGCTGGACTGCGAGTCGGTGGCGCGGGCCTGCAGGCGCTGCTCCAGAACTTCGATGGACGGCGGACGGACGAAAATTGCCAGCGCCCGGTCCTTGTAAAACTCCTTGATGCTGAGGCCACCTTTCACGTCTACATCGAGAATGGCGTGCTTGCCATTGTCCCAGATGCGTTCGATTTCGGACTTCAGGGTGCCGTAGAAGGCGCCCTCGTACACTTCCTCCCACTCCACAAACTCGTCGTTGCGGATTTTGTCCTGAAAGTCCTGAACGGAGATGAAATGGTAGTCCTTGCCGTTCACTTCGGCCCGGCCGCGGCGGTCGCGGGTGCAGGCGGAAATGGAAAAGCTAAGCTCGGGCAACCGGTCCATGAGGCGGTGCACGATGGTGGTTTTGCCAGCGCCCGAAGGGGCCGAAAACACAATGATTTTGCCTTGCATCACGCAAAGCTACCGGTATTAGGCCATTTGCGCACCTACACGGGCCAAAATGGCATCGTGGAGGGTAGCCGGAATGGGCTGCCGGGTAACGCGCTGGTTCAAAAAACCGATGAATACGCGCTGCTTTTCGATGTCGTCGAAGCAGGGCGAGCAGTCCGTGGCGTGGTCGTAGAGGTAATCTTCGTCCTCAGCGGTCAGATGCTGGCCTTCGATGAGTTGGTCTAGTACAGTATTCACTCGTTCGCAGTCGGGGCCATTAGCCAAAATGGGGGCCGACGTATTGGTTTCTTTAGTAGCAGATTGGTTCATAATTGAAACGCAGGAAAGGGGTGAGAAGCAATGAAGTAGGTAGTCGAGAATAATGCGTCCCTGATGAAGACGTTAATTATTCTCGGCCCCGGTTAGTTCCGTGTCGTCGTCGATTGCATCATTGCCATAGCCCATCGACTGAGCGTATTTCTCCAGCTTATCCTTGAGAAAATTGCGGGCCCGGTGCAGGCGCGACCGCACCGTACCAATCGGAATATCAAGCACTTTGGCCATTTCCTCGTAGGTAAACCCTTCGAGGTCGCAGAGGATGATGACGGTACGGAAATCGACCGGCAAAGAATTTAGCGCACTGGCTACTTCGTCGCCAATCAGGTCGCGGGCCGACTGCTGACGCATATCGGACGAGGAAGCGCCGATTTCGCCTTCGGCCTCCACATCGTCGGGGTTGTAGTAGCCCTCTATTTCGCTGTAGTCGACTTTGGCGGGCTGCTTGCTTTTCTTGCGGAAGTCGTTGATAAACGAATTCTTGAGAATACGAAACAGCCAAGCCTTGGCGTTGGTACCGGGCTCAAAGTACTCGAAGAAGCGGTACGCTTTGAGGTAGGTTTCCTGCACCAAATCGTTGGCATCATCCTCGTCGAGGGTGAGGCGGTAGGCAAAATTGTAGAGCGGGTCGAGCACGGGCATGAGCTCGGCCTGGAAGCGCCGGTCTTTTTCCTCTTTGCTTAGTTTTACCCGTTCGGGGGAATCGCTCATACAGGTGGGCGGGGGAAATTGCAGGCCGAAACCTACGAAGGAATGGGGGATTATGACAACAGTATTAGCACATAAGGCTACTCGGAAAGGAGGGTGGCCGAGTTGCTTCATGCCAAAGCCGCCCGTTGCGCGACGCTACCGGCGGCCCGGTAAGAGCCAAAAGTAGCGAGGCGCAACGTGCGGCGCATTGCCCGATGTACGGATTGCAGCGTCTGCTAGGTTGCGCTACGGCACATAAGCCGCAAACTAACTAGACGAATCGGCTATTGTTCGCCGCCAAATAGCATTTATTGTTCGACTGGTAACGGCTGCCAGGCGGCTACCCGCGCCGCCACCGCGGCCGCTTCGATGGCCCGGATGCAGGTGCAGGCGGCGGGCTGCTGGCGGCAGTCGTCGCAATTGGGCTTGTCGAAGACCATGAATTCGGCGTGCTTGCCCAACGGGGCCCAGCGGCCGGGGTGCATGGGCCGGATGGGCGGGTACAGACCCAGCGCGTGGCGGCCCAGCGCGGCGGCCAGGTGCAGCGGACCGGTGCTGCCGGCCACGAGGCCATCGGCGGCGGCGATAAAGGCGATGAACTGCGGCAGGCTCAACAAGCCAGTAAGGTTATCGGTAATAAACATGGCGTAGGCTTTCATCCATGGGCCTAACTCCTCACCTTCAGCTGCTGTACCAGTGATAAAAACACGGTGACCAGCCATGTGTAATATTTGAGCGAGCCGAGCATAGTTTTCTAAGCCCCACTCGCGGGCGCTTCCTCGACTGCGCGGGTGAAGAATGATGTTTAGTTGGCCCGGACGACGTTGGTTCAGCCTTTCTCGCCAGATGTCTGCCAGCGGTTCGGTAGCATGCAGGCGTACCAGATGCGTTATTTCGGCTAATGAAGGCTCGGAAGCATCGCCCAGCGGCTGGAGCAGCTTGGGATTCAGCTGGGCTTCGTGCAGGGGCGAGTGGCGGCGGCTGAGGGCCACCAGCCGGTTGCAGGTGAGCCAATGCTGCCAGCGGTTGCGGGTGCCAATGCGCAGGGGGATTTTGGCCTTTTGGGCGAGACGGGCGAGGGTTTTGTTGGGGAAGACGTGAATGATAGCAGCAGCGGAGTAGGCGCGAAGGGTTTCCACCTGAGCTGTTTCGGATAGCTTCACCAACTCATCCAAATTCAGAAAATCATCGACCCACGGGCAGGCGGCGGCCACGGGCGCGGTATAGGTGCGGCCGATGAGCACCACCCGACAGCCGGGAAACAGCTGCTTGAGCCGCCCGCATACCGGTAGAGTCAGCACCACGTCGCCGATGGCATCGGTGCGGGAGACTAGAAAGGTGAAGAGGTTTTCCGGGCTCATGCTTCGGCTTGTTCGGTGCGGGTTTTCAGCTTAGCAAATTTTAGGAACACGCCCCAGGCCGAGATGCCGGCGATGCACAGGCCCGCGAAACCATCGAGAAAGCCCAAGCGGAAGAAGTAGCCGTGCACGAATTTCCAGAGCGGCTTGAGCAGCAGGTGGAACAGGTTGACGTTGGTCCGGCCGCGCAGGGCCAGCTCCTGAGCCGTGATGCTGGTGAACTTGTTGAGCTGGCTGACGTGCTGCGCAATGCTGTGGTAGCTGTAGTGCAGGGCATCGCCCAGGAGCGAAGCGGTGGTCTGGCCGGGGTCCACTTCGAATTTTTCGTGCAGGAGCAGGCCAGTCCAGCGGCCCAGGCGGCGGTCGTAGAGGCGCAGCTTGCGGTCGGGATACCAGCCGCCGTGGCGCACCCAGTGGCCGCAGTAGTTGGTGAGGCGGGCCAGCGAGTAGGCGGCGTGCTGCCAGTTTTGCTTGGTCTGACGGATGGACTGGCGCAACTCCTCGGTCAGGACTTCGTCGGCGTCGAGCTGCAGAACATGGTCGAATTTCGCCTGGCTGGTGGCGTAGTTTTTCTGCTCGACGTAGCCGGCAAAGGCGTGCTGGAGGACGCGCGCGCCGTGCTGGCGGCAGATTTCCACAGTAGCATCGGTGGAGAAGGAATCGACTACGAGCACGTCGTCGGCCACGTCGCCCAGGGCCTGGAGGCAGCGGGCAATGTTGGCCGCTTCGTTGAAGGTGATGATGACGACGGAGAGAGAGACGGGCATGGGCGGGCAAATATCTGGCGTTTTTGCTGACCGGGGCTTCGGCCGCTTGCGCAATATTTTCGTATCGCAACCCGCCGGGCGTGCGTAACTTGCGCCCGAATTCGTTTCTCAACACATGAAAAAAACGCTCCTTCCCGGCCTGCTGGCCGCTGCTTTGCTGTCGCTCACGCTGCCTTCGTGCGGCCCGTCTGCCACCGAGGGCGACGATGACATCGCCACCACCGCCCTGCCCCCGCTGCCCGCTGCTCCCGACACCACTAAGGGTGCCAAGCAGCCCGAGCAGTTCCGCGAGCTGAACTCGGTGAACGCCACGGAGGACATTAAGAAAATGCAGCCGCAGATGTAATCACGGACTGGCTCGAATTTTCGCGGATTACACGGATTTTAGCTGCGCTGACCTCCGGTTGTGGACGCGCTGATTCGGGTCATTTGCTGGTTTTCTGCTTTCGATTCATTGGGCCGTTACTGCTGAGGCGGTGGCGGCCCAATTTCTTTTGCTTTTGATTCGACTATCATGGAAAATAACATTGTGTTGCGCCGGGGCGTGGAAGCTGATTTGCCGCAGGTGCTGGGCCTGATTCAGGAGCTGGCCGAGTATGAGAAAGCGCCGGAGGCTGTGACCAACACGCTGGCCGCCATGCAGCGCGATGGGTTTGGGCCGGCTCCGATTTTCGGCTTTTTCGTGCTGGAAAATGAGGCGGCGGAAATTATCGGGCTGGCACTTTTTTACACGGCTTACTCCACCTGGAAGGGCCGGATGCTGTACCTCGAAGACTTGGTGGTGACGGAGGCGGCGCGGCGCGGCGGCCTGGGCCGGCTGCTGTTTGATGCCGTGGTAGCCGAAGCCCGCGCCACCGGGGCCGTGCGCCTGAAATGGCAGGTGCTGAACTGGAACGAGCCCGCCATCGGCTTCTACAAAAAGCTGGGCGCGACCATTGAAGACGAATGGCTGAACGGCAACCTGGACGAGGCCCAGCTCGGCCGCTACGCGGTGGCCCCGCGGGCAACGGCCGCAGCCGCGCCGGTCACGGGGCGCAGCTTGTAGCGCCTGAGGTGGCAAGAGAAGATTAAACCCCGTCGGATTTAAGCCCGGTGGGGTTTGGTCGTTTTATTGAACTCGATTTCGGTGCTATTACGCCGAATTACCGGAACTACGTGCCCTCATTGGCGGATAAATCTCTGGCTGCCCGTGCGGCCTTGTGCATCCTGCCAGCGCAACACATAGAGGCCGGGCCGGGTAGCGGGCAGGTTCAGGGTGAGCACGTTCAGGCCGGTGGGCACATTTTGGGCTGAGGCCAGAATGCGGCGGCCCAGCGCGTCGAACACCCAAAAAATCACTGTGCCATCGGCAGCGGCAGGGTATTGGAGGCGCAGCCGGGACTCGGTTACCGGGTTGGGGAAAATGCTGACACTCGCGCTTTCTGAGCTGAGGACTACGGGCGCGGCGTTGTCGAGCGAGCCATCGGGCCGCTGGAGGCGGAGGCGATAGTAGTGCAGGCCGCCGGGCGGCTGGGCATCTACGTACTGGTACTGACTGGCGGGTGGGCGCGGGGCCACGATGGCAATCTGCTCCCACGCGGTGGTATCACCGCTCAGGCTGCGCTCCACCACAAAACGGCTCAGAAAGCACTCGTCGCGGGTGGTCCAGGCAACGGTGGCTCCGGTGCCGGCGGCGTACTGGGCGCTCAGGCCGGTGAGCGGGGCCGGCAGCAGGGCCGGGCCGCTGCAGCCCAGGTTGCGGAAACTGCGCACTCGCAGTACCTGTCGGCCACCGGCTACTTCGCTAAGCGGGTTCAGCACCCGGGTAGTCTGGCCAACACTCAGGGCGTAGTGCATCACGGCGCGGGGCAGGTTGAGGTGATTGAGCTGCTGAGCGTGGCCCAGCTCGTGCACGGCCACCGACTCGAAATCGACCTGGTTGATGCCAGCCGGGAGCGGCCCAAACTGAAAAGGCGAGGCGTCATCGAACTGCATGTCGATTTCCTTCACCCAGAATACTACCTCGCCATTGGACGCATAGCAACCTTTGTAGTAGCTGGTGGTGCGGCCCAATACGCGGGCAGGAAGCTCGGCCCCCTGGTCGAAGGCTACGACGTTCTGGCCATCGTCGGCAATGGTATTGGTGGCGTTGGGGGTGCCCGCGTCCCAGTTCATACCCGTTTGGCAACGCCAAGTGGCCAGGGCCCGCTGCCAGGCAGCGGCCGGCGAGGCCGTGAAATTGGGGCCGAAGTGAAAGGTGATACCGCCGGCATTATTCAGGGCAATGTGGTTAGGGCGCTGGAGCAGCTTGCCGTCGGTGCTCTCCACATTGGTGAGGGCGTAGATGATGGTAAGGGACGAGCTACTTTCCACATTGAGTTGGTCGGAAGTGGTGACGCGCACGGGGCCGGAGCCGGCCGGGTGGCCGCTGCTCACCGGGCTGCCGCCGCTGGCCGTGGACGGCACCCGCACCTGGATTTGGTTATTGGTCCAGCTCAGATAGTCGTCGTCGCGGGCCTTCACGCGGGTGGAGCCGCCATCGTCGGCGTTCCGAAACTCGACAAAGCCGCTGCCCCGGGTGCTACCAAAGCCGTCGCCGGTGATGGTGAGCACGGCCCCGGTGCCGGCCGTCAGGCTCAGGGGCGAAAACGCGGCGATGGTGGGGGCCGCCGTACCGCGGTGCACGGGCGCAGTGGCTTTAACAAGTGCCGGGTTGGCTTGCAACACCTGCCGCGCCTGCCCTGTGAGACTGGCCAGCTCCTGATAAAAGCCCGTATCCAATGCCTTGTAAACGCGGAACGGCTCAGTAGCCGTGCCCTCGGCGGGATTGAACTGAATGAAACCCTGCTCGCTGCCCACTGGTGTGTAGGCCGTTGGGCCAGCCGGCAGCCCCGACCACGGTGCGGCTTTCAGAAAGAAAACGCCCTGCTGGCCCGGAGTGAGCCGCAGGGTATTGGTCAGCATTTGCTGGTCGAGGCCGAGGCGGCCGCCTTCAGTGAGGACGGTGAGGCCGGTGGTGTCGGCCACCTGACCTTTCAGCAGCGAAAACACCCGCAGACGGTGCCGCGTGAAGAGGTGCCGATGACCGGCATCCCAGAAGCTACGCGCATCAAGCACCTGCGCTTCGACAACCAGGGCCGACTGCCGGGCGCGGCTGGCTGGCTCCAGGGGCAGCATCAGGCAGCGCATTTCGGCCGGGGCCTGAGCAGCGGCCGGGACAGCTGCCAACCCCAGCACTCCCAATACGCCCGCCCACTTGCGGCTTCTAACACGGTTAATCAATAGCGAAAACGACATAAGCAAGACGGAAGAGCGAGGGCCACCCAAGATACGGAAAACCGGAACGAAGAGGGCCTTAATGCCCGCGTTGGACCTGAGCCAGCTCGTGGGCCAGCCGACGGTTTTGGCGGTACTGACGCAGGTCGCGCCAGATGGCGCCCACAAACACGTTGAGCCGGTAGCTGAAGTACATGCCGTCGAAATCGTCCTTGTAATCAACTTCAAACACAGATTTGCGGTAGCCCACGCTGCCGCTCACCCCCACCCAGCGAAACGGCTTGACCAAGACGGAAAGTCCGGCCTCGACGGGTACGAACAGTCCCCGGCTGTCGGTGGTGGTGCGGCCGGCTTGGTCAGTAACGGTATAGTGGCTGCGGCCCAGACCCACTTCCAGCGGCAAACTCATTTCGAGCCACCGCCGCTGCAGGAACACGTAGCTCACGTTGGGCGTGAGGTAGGTGAGGTCGAGTTGGGGCGTGAGGGTATCGGGGGCTTTTTTGGTGCGCTTGCCGTTTTTGTACTGGTAGATGTAGAGGGCGGCGTAGTCGCGGCGGAGGGTGTAGCCGCCCAGGCCCAGCCGCCAGCGCCGGCCGGGCAGCACCACGCCCGCATTCAGCCCAATGATGGTGACGGCCGATGACTGTACGAAGGACTCGCGGTTATCAAGCGAAATCACGAAGCCCACCCGACGGCGCGGAACCACGGCCGCTGGGCACGGCGGCCCCGCCACCTCCCCGGCCGAGTCGGCGGCGGGCCGCGTTTGGGCGGCCCCGGCCCGGGCACCCAGCAGCAGGGTAGCCAGGAAGCCCGCCCCGAGGTAACGCATCATAGCAAAACAGTAGATTTGGTGCAATCGGCCTTAAGCTAGGGTACTGGCATGAATTCCCGGTGATAGCCGGCCCCACAAAGACAAGGTCCGGCGCGGGTAGTTTAAATCAGCTAGTGGTGCTCATAGGCGCGGGTTGGGGCAGCCAATCGGGCGAGCCACCGGCCACCTGGGGCCAGCCGTCGGCATCGTATTCCAGCCGGGCCAGGATGAGCACGCGGCGCGAGTAGCCTTCGGAATCGTCAATGGCATCGAAGGTGGGCTGGCGAGGGTCGATGGCGTGGCAGGCCAGCCAGTCCTGGCCGGCGGTGTCGGTCACCACGCAGTTGTGGCCAGGGGCGTGCCAGTGGGCATTGGCGGCGAGCAGGGCAGCATGGAGGTTGGCCGTAGCAGCAGCGTAGGTTTCGAAGGGGCCGGTGGCGTGGCGGGCCCGGGCCACCAGCACGGCGTAGTGGGCGTGTGGCCCACAGCAGTTATCACCCGAAAAAAACAGGTAGTACCAGCCGGCGCGGCGGTGCACCCAGGCTCCTTCGATGAGGCGGTGGTAGTCGGCGGGGTCGTCATGCGAAACGCTGGGGTGCAGCACGGCCACGGCCTCGCTGCCGGGGGCGAAGCTCAGGCGGTCGTCGGCCAGCTCGCGCACCCATATGGGCCCGAACCCTGAGCCCCAATACAGCAGCCGCCGGCCGGTGGCGGGGTCGTCAAAGGCCATGGGGTCGATGCAGGTGAAGCCGGGGCCGGGCAGCATGGGCCGGCCGCAGTCTACGAACGGGCCGGCGGGCGCATCGGCCACGGCCACGGCTAGGCTGAAGTAGTCGGCGCCATCGGGCCGGGTGGAATAGTAGAGGTAGTAGCGCCCGCCGTGCTCGCTCACGTGCGGCGCCCATATTTTCTGGCTTAGCAGCGCCCAGTCGGGCTTGGCGGGCAAGCCTTCGCCGAGGTATTCCCAGGCCACCAAATCGCGGGAGCGGGCTACTTGCAGGTTGATGATGGCACCGGCGCGCTTGGTTTGGGTGCCGTAGGCATAGTACCAGCCATCGGCAGCTCGGATGATGGTGGGGTCCGGGAAATTGTCGTCGATGACGGGATTGGTGAACATGGGCAACAGGTGGATGACGGGCAGTGTACGCGGCAACCCAGCAAGCGGCTAGTGCTCGCGCTGCTGCTGCAGCCACAGACAGGCCGAGGCGAGGTCATCGAAAGTGCCGACCAGAGGGTTGCTGATGGGGTACACCCGCTCTTCGGTGGCGTGCCGGGCCTGCAGGCAGCGCGGCAGCACCCAGGCGAAATAGCGCAGGCCGGCGGCCTGCATTTCTTCCAGCCACAGGCGGCCCCACTGGGTGCGCGGCAGGTGCACGGCGAGGATGTTGGTGCCGTCGCTCAGGATTTTTTGGCAGGGCCACTGGCGCAGGCAGGCCAGCATCTGCTCGCAGGCGGCATGAGCCAGGGGGCCGTCGTAGGGGCCGCGCAAGTCCACGTAGAGCCAGCGGTTCGGCTCGTCGCGGCCGATGAACAGGGCGGGAGAATCGACGACAGTTTGCAAGGGCAGCCGGTAAGCGGAACGGATGAGGGCGTTTGGCGCACCCAAATAACGACAGGAAACCTTCTCCGGCTTCGAATTTTGCGGCCTTGTACCGGGGCAGAAATACTTTGCGGGCCGGGCGTGTATCTGCTGCAGCCGGGCGTTAGCTTTGTGGTTCTGCTTGCGCCGGAAGTTGTCCCAAAGACTGGGAAACCGCTTGCTCTCGCCCTCACTCCCACCCTCTTCTCTGATGTTCAAAAAAAGTGTTGCCCTGCTGGCTTTGTTGTGTGCGCCGTTCAGCCTGCTGGCCTGGGGCGTAGTAGGCCACCGGGCTGTGGCTAAAATTGCCGAAAACCACCTCTCCGCCACCGCCAAGCGCGAAGTAGCCCGCATTCTGGGCACCCAAACCATGCCGCTGGTGAGCACCTGGGCCGACGAGCTGCGCAACGACCCGCAGTTCAAGGACACGGCTCCCTGGCACTACCTCAACGTGGCCACCGGGCTCGATTTTGCCGCCTTCGTGAAGCAGCTGAACGACCCGGCCACCTTGGCCCCGGCCGCCCCCACCAACGCCTACACCGCCCTGCTGCAAGCTCGCCGCGACCTGAAAGACCCCAAGAAAACCGCTGAGGAAAAGCTCGTAGCCCTCAAGTTTGTGGTTCACCTGGTGGGCGACGTGCACCAGCCCCTGCATGTGGGCCACGCCGAAGACCGGGGCGGCAACAGCATTGTGGTAAACTGGCGCGCCAAGGAAGACACCAACCTGCACAGCGTGTGGGACACGGCCCTGATTGAATATCCCGGCTTCACCTACAGCGAAATGGCCACGGCCTACGACCACGCCACGCCCGCCCAAATCAAGCAGTGGCAAAAGGACGACATGACCACCTGGCTGTTCGAGTCGTACCAGCTCTGCACGCCCATCTACGCCAGCGCGGCCACCCCGCCTACCAAGTTCGACTGGCACTTCTATCCCACCTTCGGCCCCACCGTGGAGCAGCAGGTGCTGAAAGCCGGCATTCGCCTGGCCGGCGTGCTGAACGAGACATTTGATAAGTAGCAAACCATTCGGTATTTCACCAGGAAGCCTCGGTTGCGCAAGCAGTCGGGGCTTTTTGGTGGTAGCAAATTGGGCGCATACGCAAGCGTTTGTTGCTCCGCGCTATGCCCGTTCCAACGGTGTGTGGTAAGCTGCGCGCTAGTAACATCCGGGTAATGTTGGCCGTCATAACAGGGCTGTTGAGCAATTCATCCATTTCAACTTGCCCTGCTATGGCTCCTTCGCTGCATCAGTTGCCGGCCCACGTTCCGCACGCACACACCCGTGTGCACGTGGTGGTAGAAACGCCCAAAGGTGGGCGCAATAAGTTTGCCTTCGACCCCGATTTGCAGGTATTTAAGCTGAAGGGCGTGCTGCCCGAGGGCCACAGCTTTCCCTACGATTTCGGCTTTGTGCCTTCCACGCTGGCCGAGGACGGCGACCCGCTCGACGTGCTGCTGCTGCTGGCGGCGCCCGCATTTCCGGGCTGCGTGGTGGAGGCCCGCCTCATTGGGGCGCTGGAGATTGAACAGGAGGAAAAAACCGGCGAAACCGTGCGCAACGACCGGCTGCTGGCCGTGGCCGCCGACTCGCGCGAGCACAAAGGCATTCACTCCCTCGCGGATTTATCGAACGAAATGCTGCACGAAATCGAGCATTTTTTCATCTCCTACAATGAGGCGAAGGGCCAAACGCTGCGGGTGCTGCGCCGCGTGGGCCCGGAGCAGGCCCACGCCCTGCTGCGGCAAGCCCAGCACTAAGCATTGGTACTATGAAAGAGCTTTGGGATACTTTGTTCGGGCCGAATGCCGACTCGCACACCATCACGGCCCTGCAAATGACGGTGCGCGCCGTGCTGGTGTTTTTTGTGGCGCTGGCGCTGCTACGCGTGTCGGGCAAGCGCACTTTCGGCACCAACGCCGCTTTTGACATGGTGGTAAAGATTATGCTGGGCGCGGTGCTGAGCCGGGCCGTGGTGGCGGCCTCGCCCTTCTGGGGCACGCTGCTGGCGGGCTTCGTGCTGGTAGGGCTGCACCGGCTATTGGCCTGGGCCGCGTTTCGCAGCGAAACCATTGGCCGGCTTGTAAAAGGCGAAGGCACAGTGCTGGTAGAAAACGGTCAGCTCAACCAGGAAAACCTGCGGCGGCACAACCTGACGGAAGAAGACCTGCGCGAAGGCGTGCGCGAAAACGGCAACCTGGGCGCACCCGAGCAAGCTCAGACCGTGCGCCTGGAACGCGATGGCAGCATCAGCGTGGTAAAAAAACAGGAATAGATTGTCGGCTTACTTCACCGTTGGCTTACTTTTACGCAGCATTGCCAATACTTCCACATAACCAATCGTTTACCATGCGCCAATTCCTACTCATAGCTACTCTACTGGCTCTTTGCACTCCGGCCGCCCGGGCCCAAAGTATAACCCGAGTAGCCAGTGTGCCGGCCAGCACGGTGCTCGACATAGCCGTAAGTGGCAACCGGGCCTGCCTGGCCAACTTTGGCAACAACACCTTGGATATATACGACGTGAGCGTGCCCACTGCCCCAGTACTGCGCAGCAGCACGCAGCATTCCCTGCGCATCCACAACGTGGCAGCAGTGGGCAACAAAGTCTATAGCATAGGCTACGCCAGCGGGAATATCACCATGGCTTCAGTCTATGCGTTCGACATCAGCAACCCGGCGGCTCCAGTTGGAATCAATGGCGCGTTATTAAGCACCCCCACTGCCCAAACGCAACCCCCGACGATGGTAGCCAGCGCCTCTTTTGTTTGCGTGGCCGGAATGCCCAACGGCGTGATTCATATATACGACAGCAACATGAATGTCTTGGGCACCTATTCGGGCGCATCCGGGGATATGTCGCTCAATGGCAATGTTCTCTACTTACGTAACAACAGCTTTACCACCATCTTAGACCTGAGCAACCCCGCCCTACCCGTAAACCGCGGCAGTTTGCCTATTACCATTACCAGCGTGCAGGGCACAAAAGGCTACGGCGTGCAAAATGCCACGCTGAGGATTTACGACGTGAGTTCTCCGCTGGCACCGCTGCTGCTCGGTAGCGTGGCCAACAATGGTGGCAACCAAGTGGCGGTGAGCGGCACCACGGTTTTCACCAATTCGGGAGGTATTCGGAGCAGCCCTGTTGGCAACCGCTACACGTTGCAAGCCTTCGACGCGAGCACCCCTGGGGCTCCCGTGCTTCGGGCTACTGAAGGAGGATTATATCCTTACGAATCCGTCGGAGCGTTGAGCGCGAACGGCAACAATTTAGCCTTCATCGTGGATGCCGCGAATCTGAACGTATTTTCTTTCCGCGCTACGGCCACCGCTACCCGAGCGGCTGCCCCGCCGGCACTGGCCTGCTATCCCAACCCAGCGCACGCTTCGCTGCAGCTGCCCTACACTAAGGCCGGCACGCTGGTAACCGTTCATGACCTGACGGGCCGGGTGTGCCTGACTACGCCCCTGGCAGCCGATGGCTTGGTGAACATCGGCTCCCTGCCTGCTGGCCTCTACTCGTTACGGGCCGGCCAAGCCACGCAAAAACTGGTGGTGGAATAACGATATAATGCCGCAGTAGCTGCTACCCTCCTCCGAGCACTGGCCGCTTATCAAACCACGGCCGGGCCTGTTCCAGCTGGCCGGCCAGCCGAAACAGCACGTCTTCGGCCCCCAGCCGGGCGATGAATTGCACGCCGCAGGGGAGCCCGTCGGCTGTCCAGTGCAGTGGTACTGACATGGCGGGCTGGCCCGTGAGGTTGGCCACCTGGGTATAGGGCGTTTTTTCGAGGTTCTGCTCGGCCAGCTTCTCCACGATGCCGGAGCGCCGGATGAGGCCGCCCAGTCCGAAGGTATTCACCAGCTTCAGCATTTTTTGCTCCAGCGGCTTGGGCTGCAGCTCGCCGATGCGCACGGGCGGCGTGGCTAGCGTGGGCGTGAGCAACAGGTCATAGGTCTGGTGGAAGCGGCCCATGCGGCGGGCGTGGTCGTTCCAGCTCTGGCGGGCGGCGGCAAAATCGGCGGCAGTGTAAGTGCGGCCCAGCAGACCAAGCAGCCAGGTGGTGGGTTCCACGTCGTGGGGCCGGGCGGGGCGGCCCAGGTGCCGGGCCAGCGCAGCAATGCTGGCCCCGGTTTCGCCGAAATACAGCATCAGAAAGGCCGATGCCACGGCCCGGCCATCGAACGGCAGTGGCACTTCCTCCACGTCGTGGCCCAGGCTTTCGAGCAGCTTAGCCGCGTCCAGCACGGCGGTGGCGCACTCCGGGTGCAGGGCGCTACCCAGCGGATGGCCTAGGCTGAAGGCAATGCGCAGCCGGCCGGGCGCCCGGCTCACTTCCTCCAGGTAAGGCCGCGTGGGATTGGGTAGGAAATAGGGCGCACCCGCATCCGGCCCTTGGGTGGCATCGAGCATGGCTGCGCTGTCGCGCACTGAACGGCTGAGCACATGCTCTACGGCCGCGCCCTGCCACTTTTCGCCCTGCTCGGGGCCGGTGGGCACGCGGCCCCGGCTGATTTTCAGCCCAAACAGCCCGCAGCAAGCCGCCGGAATCCGGATGGACCCGCCGCCGTCGCCCGCGCCGGCCACCGGAGTGATGCCCGCCGCCACGGCCGCTGCCGCCCCGCCGCTGCTGCCGCCGGGCGTGTGGCCCAGGTGCCAGGGGTTGCGGGCGGGGCCGTGCAGCAGGGGCTCGGTCACGCCCATCAGGGCAAACTCGGGGGTATTGGTTTTGCCCAGGATGTTGAGGCCGGCGGCCTGCCAGCGGCGCACCAGCTCGGCATCTTCTTTAGGAATAAATCCGCGCAGCGCGCGGCTGCCCGAGGTATGCGGCGCGCCGGCGTACTGCGCCCCAAAATCCTTGAGCAGAAACGGCACGCCCTCAAAAGGCCCGGCCGGCAGCCCGGCAGCAGCCCGCGCCCGGGCGGGCTCATACAGCGGGTGCACCACGGCGTTGATTTGGGGGTTCGCGGCTTCGGCGCGGGCAATGGCAGCGGCGCACAGTTCGGCGGGTGTGAGCTGGCCGGCGCGCACGAGAGCGGCCTGGGCCAGGCCGTCGAGCCGGTCGTATTCGGCGGGAGAAATCATGGGCTAAATGTAGGCGGCACCAGCCGGGCAATCTGGAACAGGCACGGTGGGCGTATGTCAGACCACAGCGTAGGGAATATTGCTGATTTTTCGTTATATTTCCACGAAATATCAGCACAAAACCAACACACGGTTCTGTTACCTTGTCCAATGGTCACACCCATCTTTCGGATTTCTGATTACCAGCAGGCTCTCGATTTTTACATCGACTGGCTGGGGTTCCGAATTGATTGGGAAGAACGGTCGGAGCGGGAACCGCTCTACATGCAGGTATCGCGCGGTGGCATCGTGCTGCACCTCACCAATTACCCCGAGGAAAGCTGCGCCGGCGCCAAAGCCATTGCCGAAATCAACGGCCTGATTGCCTACCACTACCGGCTGACGACCAAAGACTCGGTCTTCCCGAGCCCGGCGCTGCAAAAAACCACCTGGAGCGACAAAGTGATGCAGATAGAAGTGACCGACCCGTTCGGCAACAGCCTGGTGTTTGCCGAAATCTGCTAATAGTCAGCTGCCATACGCTACAGGCTCAGCAGCTCCCGAAACCGCACCGACTGCTGCCGCGACACTTCCACCTCGCCCCCACCGCGCAGCGTCAGCTTTAGCGTGTTGCTGAACCAGGGCTCGATGCCGGCAATCCACTTGAGGTTGATAATCTGCTGGCGGTTGACGCGAAAAAACACTTTCGGGTCGAGGCGCGCCTCCAGCTGCTGCAAAGTGCGTGGGATGAGCGGCTGGTGGTTTTCGAAGTGAATGCGGGTGTAGCTGCCGTTGATTTCGAAGAGCTTGATGTCGGCCAGCTTCACAAACCAGCACCGTTCGCCGTCCTTCACAAACACCTGGTCCTGCGCCGTGAGCGGGGCCTGCGGGGCTTCCTCGGCGGGTCCGGCCGTGGCCACCTGGGCTGGCACCGGAGCCGTGATGCGGGCGCGGGCCTTGGCCAGCGCGGCGGCCAGGCGGGTTTCCTGCACGGGTTTCAGCAGGTAGTCGAGGGCATTCACGGCGAAGGCTTGCAGGGCGTATTCGTCGTAGGCCGTGGTGAAGATGACGTGCGGGGCCGCCTCCAGCGAGGCCAGCAGCTCGAAGCCGGTCTGGCCCGGCATCTGCACATCGAGCAGCAGTAAGTCGGGCCGCAGGGCCTCGATTTGGGCGCGGGCCTCGTCAGCGTGGCGGGCCTCGCCCACCACTGCCACATCGGGGAAAGCCTGGAGCAGGTGGCGCAGCTCGGTGCGCGCCAGGCGCGAGTCGTCAACAATTAGAACGTTCATGCAGAAGCGAGAGTGAGGGCCGGAGTAGTGGTCAGCAAAGGCAGCCGCAGCTCGGCCGTGACGGTGTTGGCCTGCCGGGCATCATCGCCGATGACGAGGCTGGCTGTGGGGCCGAACAGCAATTGCAGCCGCTCGTGGGCATTGGGCAGGCCGATGCCGGTATGGTCGAGGGCGGCCGGGTTGGGCTGGTAGCGGCCGGGGTTGCGCACCGTGATGAGCACCTGCCCAGGCCGTTCCAGCTGGGCCGAAATGCGGATATCGCCGCCGCCCGGCCGGGGCGCAATGCCGTGCTTAATGGCATTTTCGACCAGCAGCTGCAGCGTCATGGGCGGTAGCAGCACCTCCAAGGTG
The DNA here is from genome assembly GCF_016056375.1 of Hymenobacter negativus. GTDB lineage: Bacteria > Bacteroidota > Bacteroidia > Cytophagales > Hymenobacteraceae > Hymenobacter > Hymenobacter negativus_A. Next base: position 131,450 of record NZ_JAEDAE010000007.1, on the reverse strand, counting down.
GCGGGGGCTACGTCGAGGGTGAAGCGCAGGCGCTCTTCGAGCTGCAAGTTTTCGAGGGTGAGGTAGTGGGCCACGATTTCGAGCTCACGGGCCAGCGGCACCTGCTCGCGGGTGTTTAGCTGCAGGGAGTAGCGCAGCAGGTCCGAGAGGTGCGTCATCATCTCGCGGGCCCGCACCGGGTTTTCCAGCACCAGGGCGCGGATGTTGTTGAGGCCGTTGAAAAGGAAATGCGGGTTTATCTGGGCCTTGAGGGTCCGCATTTCGGCCTCGCGCACGGCGGCCTCCAGCTTCCACTTTTCGATTTCAGCCTGCCGCAGGTTGTCGAAATAGTGCAGGCTGAAATAAGCCGCCGACCACAGCAGCATGAAGAAAAACGAGTTGGCCGTGTAGCCCACGTATGGCAGCCACGGAAAGACCGTACTGTTCTTATGCGGCTCCACTACCCAGTATAGCAGCGTCACCAGCACCCCAGTGAGGGCCATGCTGCCCACCGCCACCAGCAAGTTGCCCAGTAACAGCCGGGGCAACAGTGCCACCAGCGGCAGCTGCGTCCAGCCCCGGCGGCGCAGGTATAGCCGCAGCAAGTGGCTGCCCAGCAGCATTGCGCCCGCCACGATGATTTCGATAGGGATAATTATCGGCTTGAACCTGCCAAAAACGGCCGATAGAACGCCGCCCAGCAACCCATACGCGCCCCAGCCGCCCATCTGGAGCATCCAATACAAGCGCGGGCGGGATGAGGAGCGGGGCATAAGCAAGACGAATGAAATGGCGATAAATTAAGCGAATGGGCCGCCTGTCGGCGGCCCGGACGAAGCCGCCCGGGCCGCTGGCACTACTTTTTCACCACGGCCGGCTGTTTCAAGAAAGCGTCTGCCTGCGTCAGCAACCACGCGGTGTCGTCGTACATCAGGAAATGACGGCCGGCTTCCGACATTTCGATGCGCGTTTGCGGCAGCTTGGCGTATTGCTGCGCGAAGATAGCGCGGGTGCTTTCCTTGGTCGAGCCGTATTGGGCGTAGGCGGCCCAGGACCCAAGCACCAGCACTGGCTGCTGAATGCGGGCGATGTCCGGGCGCAGGTCGATGGTGTACATGTCGTACATGGCCTGGGCCGTGGTGGCGAGGTCTGAAGCCGTGCTCCAACGCGCAATCTGGGTTTGCCGGGCGGTGTCGGTCACCATTCCAGCCACCATCTGGCGCTGGGCAGCGGGAGCCATGTGGCCTTGGCGTACCTGGGCGCGCAGGATGGTGGCCTGGGGCTTCACGGTTTCCACGGTGGCCGCCGGGTTTTGTACGCCCGCTAAGAAGGGCAGCGAGTCCACAATCACGAGCGGGCCAATGGCGTCGGGCTGGGCCGCGCTCAGGGCCAGCGCCATGAAGCCGCCCAAGCTGTGGCCTACAACGGTAGGCTTGTTCAGCTTATGGGTTTTGATGTAAGCCAGAAGCTGGTCGCGCACGGCGGGCAGCAACGGGTCAGTCACGGCCACTGGGGCGGTGCCACCGAAACCCGCCAGCGAAATCACGTGGCACTGGTACTGCGTCTGGTAGTGAGCCACGGTTTCATCCCACACCGCGCCTGTGCAGTTCAGGCCGGGAATCAGCAGCATGGGCTGGCCCTTGCCCACCACCCGCACCGTGAACGTGGGGTGCGCGGCGGGGTTGTCGGCCGCAATTTTGGTGGCGGGCGCGGCAGCCGGGCTCGTAGCAAAAGCGGAACCCGCCGCGCTCAGCAACAGCATCGACAAGGACAGGTGGCGGGCGAAAGCAGAAGTTTTCATCGGGTAAGTTCGGGGTGAATGGTGATTGAATGACCCAAACTTACCGGCCCGTTTCAGCGGCCGTAACGGAATTTAAGCGAACGGTATTCCGGCCTGCTGAACGGGCGGAATACCGGCTGAATGGAAGCAACTGATTGCGATGAGAGCGGTCATGCAGAGTGCAGCGAAGCATGACGGGCTAGCTTTATTCAGGCCCTACTTCCCGCCCATTCCCACTAGGCTGTTCAAATAACTCTCCAGATTGGTGTAGCCGTCCGTAGCGCGTAGGCCCCGGTCGGCAGCGTCTTTGGGGTTTAGGCCGTTGGCCTTTTCCCAGGCATCGGGCATGCCGTCGTGGTCGGTATCGGCGGGTGCGGCGGTGGATTTCAGCACCGGCCAGGCTTTTTGCGAAACGCTGTAGGGCGTGCCGTGCGGGTAGTGGCCCTGCACGTCGATGATGGTGCCGGTGCGGGTGCGCACCTCGCGCACTATGCGCTGGTCGAGCGTGTCGCGCTGCGGGCAGATGGCGCCGGCACCGTTCAACACGGCCTCGTAGGCGGCGGGGGCCGTTTGCAGGGCAACGGGGCCGAGGTTGAATGGCGTTGTTACTTTCGACTGCACGGTGTCGGCGGCGGTGCCGCCGTTCATCACCACGCCGCGCCAGTTGCGGGCCGTCACGGCGGGCGCACCGTCCACGTAGTTGCCGGTCAGGTAGAATTTGCCGTAGGGCAGGCGGCCTTTCTCTTTGTCGATTTTGTAGGGGTTCAACACCTGGGCCTGCACCCGCGGGTTGGTGCTGGGACCGGGCTTGTAGTAGTTGTTTATGACGTTGTAGTTGCCGCCCTCGCCGGCATACACGTTGTTTTCGCCCCAGTCGTAAATCACGTTGTTGCTGAAATCGGCATTCTCGAAGCCGGCCGGGTGCGTGTAGCGGCTGCCGTTGAAGCGCGGCGTGCGGTTTTTGCAGTGCGCAAACAGGTTGTGGTGAAACGACGAATGCTGCCCGCCCCAAATGCCCCCGAAGCCGTGCCGCTCGAAGTCGGTATCGCCCTTTTCGTAGTGGTAGGAGTAGTTCAGCGGCTCCGCAATGAGGTTCCACTGCAGGGTGGTGCTGTCGCCTTCGTACACGCTCAGGGCCTCGTCGGTGCTCCAGCTCATCGAGCAGTGGTCCACGATGAGGTGGTTGTTGCGCGTGCCCCCGAAGGCATCGTCGCCGCCCGCGCCGTCCACAAAGCCGCCGTTCTGGTTCTTGTCGCCCATCCGGAAGCGGATGAAACGCACAATCACATTATTGGCCTTCACCGAAACCGGGTAATCGGCTAGGCAAATGCCGTCGCCGGGGGCCGTCTGGCCCGCAATGGTGGTATTTGCTTTGTTAATGTAAAGTGGCGAAAGCAGGTGAATGGTGCCCGACACCCGAAACACGATGGTGCGGGCCGGCGCTTTGGCCGCGTTCAGCATCAGGGCGTAGCGCAGGCTGCCGGGCTTATTATCATCAAGCAGGTTTGTGACTTCGAGCACCGTGGTGGGCTGCGCTGCCGTGCCCCGTCCGCCGGTGGTGAAGCGTCCCGCGCCCTCGGCCCCCGGGAAAGCCACCAGCCCCTGCGCCCAACTCGTCGCTGGCAGCAACAATAGGCTCAGGGCCAGTAAATGGAGCGTCCGCGCTGAGCACAGACGAGAAAAACAATGTTCGAAAAATTTGGGCATACTGGCTGATTGAGGCAACAACTTACCCCCCAATGCGTGAATAGGACATGAAACCTCGCTTTTTGAAACCAAGTAAAAACCGCGCCAGTTGACTGGTATGGTGCTCAGATAAGTTCCGCGCTGAGGATTAGGAAAAGCACCATTCCGATAAAAATTATTATCATTATTGTTATAAGTTAATTATTAATCAATATCTTCACATTACTTCCTGCTCAAGTTCTTAATTCTGCTTACCCATGCGCTCATATTTCCTCGCCATCGCAGTCACAATTTTTGCCGTAGGAAGCAGCCAGACCGTTGCTGCCCAAAGCGCCAGTACGAGCACCCTGCCGCCGTCCGGCAATGCCCAGGACCGGATTGCGATGTCGTCGCGGCCCGCGGCCAGCAGCTCGGCCCGGTCGGCCATGCGGCTGGCGTGCGCCCCCCTCAGCGGCGTTATCTATGAGCCCAACGGGCGCCCGCTGATTGGCGCCACGCTTCTCATAAAAGGCACCCACGATGTGTACGTGACCGATTCGGAAGGCAAATTCCGCCTCACCGACCCCGTGTACCAGGGCCAGACGCTGGTGGTAGGCGCGGCCGGCTACACGCCCCAGGAAATTGCTCTTACCGACTGCACGCTGCCCCGCTTGGTACTGGAGCAGGCCGAGGGCGCGCGCATCAAGCGCAGCGGCAAGCGCGCCGGCCAGGTTGTGCGCCTCAACAACCGGAACACTAATCTAAAATAAGCCGCTTCACTGCTGGCCCTGGGCAGCGGCGCAGGCCCGCAGCCACTGCATGGCATTCTGCTCTTCGGTGAAGCGCTGCACATGGTACTGGCGGCCGTCGAAATACGTGAGCGGCGGCACTGTGGCATCGTGCTCCAGCTCGTACAAATGCGTGGGCATAAACAAATAGGCCATGAAGACGGCCCCGCCCAGGCGCTGGGGCAGTTGGGGTAGGAATTCTTCCATCATCCAGGGGGTGCCTTGCTGGTTGGCGTGGGCACGGCGGCGGCCATCTACCAGCCAGAGGCGGGCCCCGCAGGCCTCGGCCGCGTCGAGCAGGTGGTAGTAGCCTGCGTGCAATTCTTCGTCGGTGGGCTGGCGCAGCCAGCGGCCCACCAGTATCTGAAGGTCGGACCGAAACTGGTATTGCAGGTAGTCGAGGGTCGGGGACATGGCAGCGGGTTTCTATTCTTAAGGAATGGGACGGCTTGCGCCTGCTATGCCCAGGCAGGCATCTTGAGCATTGCCGATAAATAGCTGATACCAGCAGCCCGCGCCGGTACTTCCCCAGCTTCTGTAAACCTACGGGCTGGAAAGGACATAACCGCCACTAAACCGGTACCGCAGCCGCCGCCTCCAACCGTTGCTGATGCTGCATGCCCCACGCTCTTAGTACCTCAATCACAGGGTCGAGCGAGTGGGCATAGGGCAAAAGCTGGTAGTCTACCACCACGGGCGGGCCGGGATGCACCGTGCGGGCAATGAACTGGTGGGCTTCCAAATCCTTCAGCTCCTTGGCCAGCACCTTGGTGGAGATGCCCGGCACGCTGCGCTCCAGCCCCCGAAAATGCCGGGCACCGGACAGCAACGCCACAATAATCTGGAGCTTCCACTTACTGTTGACGACCAGCAGGGCGTGGCGCAGGGCCTGCATCGTGGGGGCGCATTGGGAATGGTCGTTGGGTACGGTCATGGCAATAAAGCATGGGGCGAACAGGTCTGATTACCTGCCGGTAATCAAGCTACCGCCACGTAATCTGTAGTTGAGGCAAGTTACTAACAAACGCCCGGCTGATTACTTGAGGTAATCAGAATACCAAATAACAGTTTGGCTATTCGGTAGGCGGGCTGTTGCCGGTGGCCGATGGGCTACGGAGACCAGCCCGCAGCTTATCACCTCATTTTCCCCTTTTTTTATGCAGATTCTGCAAATCATTTCCAGCGCCCAGGGTGCTCAATCGTTCAGCACCCGCCTCAGCCAGGGTATTATCGACAAGCTGCTGGCGGCGCATCCCGGTAGCACCGTGGTAGTGCGCAATGTGGCTACCCACCCCTTCCCACATCTTGAGGAAGCACACCTGCAAGCGTATTTCACACCAGCTGAAGGCCGCTCGGCGGAACAGCAAGAGGCCGTGCGCCACTCCGATGAGGCCATTGCGCAGGTGATGGCCGCCGACGTCCTCGTTATTGGGGTGCCATTCTACAACTTCACCATCCCCTCGTCGCTCAAGTCTTGGATTGACCACCTGACGCGGGCGGGCATCACGTTCCGATACACCGCCACCGGCCCCGAGGGGCTGGTTAAGGGCAAGAAGGTATACTTGGCCGTTGCCAGCGGTGGCGTTTATTCCGAAGGCCCGATGCAGACGGCGGATTTTGCTACGCCCTACCTGCGCTGGACGCTCGGGGCGCTGGGCATGAGCGACGTAACCGTAGCTCGGGCCGAAGGAATCAAAATACCTGACCTACAAGCCACTGCATTACAAAGAGGTATCGACAGCGTAGCCGTGTAGATGTAGGCCGGCCGCGTTCAGCCACGAATCAATCCCAGCAGCAGCTCCCCAATGGCCGGAGCCGCTGCTGGGATTATTGCGTTCGAACCGGCGTAAAGTGGAAGTACTCGCCGGCAAAATCATTGGTTTATAGCAAGATTAAACCGCCATTAAAATCTGATTAATACAGAAAAATAAATAATTTATACTATATATCGAATAATTCATTAAATTAGCCCTTAATCTCCATTACCCGAGGCGGGAAACGAGGCTTGAACCTGATGCGCAAAGGCGTTGGTTCGGCACCGGCCTCGCGCTTCGCTACGGTCAGTTTATGAGCTCAATGGTTTACTTCCGCACATGGGTTTTGGGGTTGCTGATGGCGGGGGCGTTGCTGGGGTCGTGCGTGTCGCAGCAGCAGTTACCTTATTTGCAGAGCAAGGACTATTCGACCCGGGCGGCGGTGCAGGTAGATAATGAGCGGCAGGTGTACCGGCTGCAGCCCGGCGACGTGCTCGCCATCCGGGTGCAGAGCGTGCAGCCGGCCCTAAACGACCTGTTCAGCGTGACCAGCGGGCAGAACATTCAGAGCGGCGACCCGGGCAACATTTTCGCCTCCGGCTACTCCGTCGATGACACCGGCAGCATCAACCTGCCCACGGCGGGCCGGCTGAAGGTGGCCGGCCTCACGGTGGAGGAAACCCAGCAGCTCATTCAAAAGGAAGTGGCCCGCTTCATGCGCGAGGCCAACGTGTTGGTAAAACTCACCAGCTTCAAGCTCACCATCTTAGGCGAGGTGCGCGCGCCCGGGCGCTACTTCGTGTACAACTCGCAGGCCACCGTGCTGGAGGCCCTGGGCCTGGCCGGCGACGTGGGTGAGTTCGGCAACCGCACCAACGTGAAGCTGATTCGGCAGACGCCCAAGGGCTCGGAGGTGGTGCTGCTGGACCTGACCGACCCCAACCTGCTGCGCTCGAAATACTACTACCTGCTGCCCAACGATGCCCTGTATGTGGAGCCGCTTAAGGCCCGCACCAGCCGCGGCAACGCCAACAACCTCGGACTGGTGTTTGGCGGCTTATCGACCATCATCCTGCTTCTGAGCTTCATCAAGGCGAACTAAGCCGGCCTTGTGCCTGCGCCCGCTTGCTCGCCCCACCCTATTTCTGCTTCTGACTATGGAAACCCGGCCCGCTCCTGATGAGATTGATTTGCATGCGCTGTTTTTTAAGCTGCGCACCCGCTGGCCGCTGTTTGTGCTGGCGCTAGTACTGGCGGGCAGCTGCGCCTACCTATATCTGCAGGTGAAGGCGCCGGTGTATGCCTTCCGCTCCACCATGCTGCTCGGCGACCAGGGCACCGGCTCGAAACAGGCCCAGGAGCTGCTCCAGCTGCTGCAGGTGCACGAGAAAGGTCCAAAAATGGAGGACGAAGTGGGCGTGCTCACTTCGGCCGAGTTTGTGCGGCAGGCCGTGGCCCGACTGCCCTACGCGGTGAGCTATTTCGCCCAGCCCACCACCTGGCTGAACAAGCTGCGGCCGCTGCAGGTGCGCGAGCGGGCGGTGGGCGCGGTGCCGTTTCGGGTGTGGGTCGATTTGCAGGCACCGCAGCTCACGGGGGTGCCCATTTACGTGGAGCCGGCCGGGCCAGGCCGCTTCCGACTGCGCGCCACGGCCAAAAAAGGTGCCCTGTTCAGCCTGCCCACCAGCGAGCGGATTTCCGATATCTCCGATGTGAATGTGGACCAAACGGCCGCCTGGGGCGACACCGTGCGCACGCGGCTGCTCACGGCCGTTATTCAGAAGGACCCGAGCATGGTGTTTGGGCAGGAGCCGGCGGCCTACTACTTCGTGCTGAACGACCTGAACGGCGCGGCCGGCCAGTACCAGGGCAGCCTGGCCGTGCGGCCCATCGACCACGAGTCGCGCATCATCGAGCTGACGACCAAAAACACGGTTTCGGCCAAGGGCACGCAGTTTCTGGACACGCTGATGGCGCAGTACATCGCCGAAGACCTGCGCGAAAAGGACCAGACCGGCCGCAAAACGCTGGCCTTTCTGAACCAGGAAATCGACAAGCTCTCGGGGCAGCGGCGGCAGTCGGCCGAGGCGCTGGCCACCTTCCGGGCCACGCGTGGGGTGCTGGACGTGGCCGCGCAGTCGAGCACGGGCATCCAACGCATGAGCGGGCTCGAAGCCGACCGCGCCCAGGTAGCTACCCGCCGCAAGTACTACCAGAACATGCTGGGCTACCTGCGCGCCAACCGCAACGCCAGCCAGGTGGCTTCGCCCAGCAGCGCGGGCATCGAGGACCCCGTGCTCAACAGCCTGATAATGCAGCTCAGTAACCTGAACGAGAAACGGGCCGAGCTGAGCGCCACCGCCAGCGGCGAAAACCCGCTGCTGACCGTGCTCGACGGCCGCATCCGCAACACTAAGGAGTCCCTCATTCAAACCCTGGCCAACATGAGCCAGGCCAACGACATTGCCCTGCGCGACCTCGACAGCCAACTGGGCCAGATACGCGGCCAAATGAGCCAGATGCCCGAAAGCGAACGGCAGCTGACCTCGCTGAAAAGCACCAGCGACTTCAATGAGAAGAACTACAACTTCCTGGTGGACAAGCGCAACGAGGCCGCCATCGCGCTGGCCACGAATGCAACGGACAAGAAAATCATCGACCCCGCGCAGCAAACCAGCGCCGGGCCGGAGTCGCCCAAGCCGATGCTGGCCTGGCTGATGGCCGCCCTGGCGGGCGTGCTGCTGCCCACTGGCCTGGTGCTGCTGCTGGACAAGGCCAACCGCCGCATTCAGGGCCGCGAGGACCTGGCCGAGGTCACCAGCATTCCGCTGCTGGGCGTGGTAGCGCACGGCTCGAAGCAGGACAAGGTGACGATGCTGCAGGACCCCAAAGGGCCGATTGCGGAGTCGTTCCGCTCCATTCGGGTGAATCTGCAGTACCTGGCGGCGGGGCTGGATAAGAAGGTGCTGGGCGTGACATCGTCGATTCCGGGCGAGGGCAAAACCTTCTGCGCCGTGAACATTGCCACCGAATTAGCAATGGCCGGCCGCCGCGTGATGCTGGTGGAAACCGACCTGCGCCGCCCTACCGTGGCCGGCTACTTCGACCTCGACCCAGTGCCGGCCCACGGCCTGGCCAGCTACCTGCGCGAGGAAAGCACGCTGGAAGAAGCCTGCCGCCCCAGCGGCATCCCCCACCTCGACGTGATAACCTGCGGCCAGATACCCACCAACCCCACCGAGCTGCTGGAGCGCCCGCGCATGGCCGAGCTCATCACCCAGCTCCGCGCCGAGTACGATTACGTGGTGCTCGACACGCCGCCGGTGGGCTTCGTGGCCGAATACTTCGTGCTGGTACGCTTCCTCGACGCCAACATTTACGTGGTGCGCCACAACTACACCGAGCGCACCCTGGTGAACCAGATAAACGAGCTGCACCAGTCGCAGCGCATCAAGCAGCTCTACATGATTATCAACGACATGCACTTCAGCCGCAACTACGAGTACCGGTATAAGCAGAAGGCTTATGCCTATGGGTACTGAGGCAGTTGACAAATATCCCCTTGTACGGTCATGCTGAGCGCCAAAAATTCACCACCCAAAATGGCTTCCACCGACGAACCTGAAAACCTGACCGTGGCCACCGTCAATGGTGTGAAGTGGACGATGACGGCCACCATCGTGAACTCGGTGCTGCAGGTGGGCTACACCGCCGTGATGGCGCGACTGCTGAGCCCGGCCGCTTTCGGGCTGGTGGCGCTGGCGGGCGTCATTCTGCGCTTCGGGGTGTATTTCGCCAAGATGGGTATGGAGCGGGCCATCATTCAGAAGCCCGATTTGACGGAGCGCGACGTGCGGGCGGCGTTCACGTCGTCGGTGGTGCTGGGGGTGTTTTTTGCGGGGCTGCTGGTGGCGGGCGCGCCGCTGGCGGCCACCATCGTGCACCAGCCCGAAGTGGTGCCTGTGGTGCGGGCGCTGGCGCTGGGCATCCTGTTTAGTGGCTTGAATGGCACGGCCATGAGTTTGCTGCACCGGGCCATGCGCTTCCGGGCGCTGGCCATTTTCGAGATGGCTTCGTTCCTGATAAGCTACCTGGGGCTGGGCATGGTGCTGGCCTGGCAGGGGTTCGGGGTGTGGGCGCTGGTGAGCGCCACGCTGGGCCAGGGGTTGATAATGAGCATCCTGGCCTACGGCGCGGTGCGGCACACGCTGCGGCCGCTGTTTAGCTGGGAGGCTTACAAGCCGCTACTGGCCTACGGCAGCCGGATGTCGGCCATCAGCTTCGTGGAGTTCGTGACGCAGTCGCTGGACACGCTGCTGATTGGGCGACTGCTGGGGCCGGCGGCGCTGGGCATCTACACGCGCGGCGGGCTGCTGATTGGCCTGCCGGTGTACCTGCTTTCCAGCAACGTGGCGAAGGTGGTGTTCCCGTCCTTCAGCCAGGTGCAGGCCAACCGGGCGCGGCTGCGCGAGGTATATCTGAGCAGCATCACGCTGGTGGCCATGATAATTACGCCGGTGTGCGCCGGCGCGGTAGTGGCCGCCCCGGAAATCGTGCACGTGATGCTGGGCGAGAAATGGCTGGCGGCGGTGCCCATTCTGCAGGTCATCAGCGTGACGTATGTGCTGAGCGCCATCACCATGTTTGCCGGGGTGGTGTGCGATGCCACGGCCGCCCTTAGCCACAAGCTGCTGCTCACGCTGGTGTGCCTGGCGGCGCTGGCCGTGCTGCTGTTCGTGGGCAGCGAGTTTGGGCTGGTGGGCGTGGCCTGGGCCATGGTGGGCTGCGAACTGCTGCGCACTGCCCTCTATTCCAATATCATGCGACGCGAATTGGGTGCGGCACCCTTCGCGGTGATTGGGGCCTACGGGCCGGGGGTGCTGGCCGGGGCCGTGGCGGCCGGGGCCATTGGGGCGGTGCGGCTGGGGCTGCTGGCCCTGCACGCGCCCGCTCTGGCCGTGCTGGTGGCCGAGGTACTGACCGGAGCCGTGGTACTGGCCGCCCTGGTGCTGGTGCGCCCGCCGGTACAGCTGCGCACCGTGATGCGCGCTCTGCTGGCCCGCCTCACCGGCCCCCACGCCACGGCCTCCGACAAGCTGATACCGCGCCTGCTGCACGCCATGTCCGCGCGCCTGGCCCGGCAGGCCGGCGATGCGCCGGCCATGGTGCCCGCCCCCGCTACCGCCCTTGCCATCGAACTGGAAGCCGAAATGCCGGCCGAGACCCAACCCACCCATTTCTCCACCGCTGAAACCGAGCTTGCCTAGCTCCCTGCCCCAGCTATGAAAATCCTGTACGAACCCGAAACGTTTTCCATCCAGGATGTGGGCGGCGTTTCCCGCTACTTCTACGAACTCATCGACCACGCCGGGCCGGAGGTATCCTGCGAGCTGCCCGTGGTGCTCAGCAACAACATTTACCTGAAGGACCGCAAGCACACCCGCCACCTCGGGCTGCTGCCCGGCGTGCAGGTGCCCGGCCTGTGGCGCATGATGCAGTACGCCAACCGCCGGGCCTCGTGCAAGGCCATTCAGCGGCAGAAGTTCGACGTGTTTCACCCCACCGTGAACGACCAAACCTGGTTTCTGGATTTGCTGGGCAAGAAGCCGTTCGTCATCACCATTCACGACATGATTCCGGCCTTGTTCAGCGAGTATTACCAGCGCCCCGGCCCGGAGCTGGGCACGCTGGCCAGCCGCGCCGCCCGCATCATCACGGTATCGGAAAACACCCGGGCCGACGTGCTGCGCCTGCTGCCCGTGCCGCCCGACCACGTGACCGTGGTGCACCACGGCCACGCCGTGCGCCACTACCCCTACGAGGAGGCCGTGGCCGCGCCCGACGACTACCTGCTCTTCATCGGCAGCCGCCGGGCCTACAAGAATTTCGGCTGCCTGGTGAAGGCCTTCGGGATGCTGCACGTCGAGTACCCCGGCCTGCACCTGCTCTGCGCCGGCGGCGGCCCCTTCACCGAAGAAGAAATGGCCCAGCTGCGCGAGGCCGGCATAGCCGGGCACGCCCACCAACTCGGCTACCTCTCCGATGGCCAGCTGCACCACCTCTACCATCGAGCGCGGGCTTTCGTGTTTCCGTCGCTGTACGAGGGGTTCGGATTTCCCATTCTCGAAGCTTTCGGGCAGCATTGCCCGGTGGTGCTCAGCAACGCCTCGTGCTTCCCGGAAATCGCGCAGGACGCGGCCCTCTACTTCGCCCCGCACGATGCCGACGAACTGCACGAACAGCTAGACCGCGTGCTCTACGACCGCGCCCTGCGGCAGATTCTGGTGCGCCGCGGCCAGGACCGGGTGCGTGATTTCACCTGGAACCGCACTGTGGCCGATACGCACCGCGTGTACGAGGAAGCCCGAGAGGACTCGCCGATGGTGGCTTGCTAATCGCAAGTCTGTAGCGTGGACTCTGCGAGTCCGCGCCTGCCTGACCGAACTACTCCGTGCGATGCGCGGACTCGCAGAGTCTACGCTACAGCCAGGCCGGTATCCTTTCTTTTCTGCAGAGGGGCCAAAGGTGAGGCTCCAGCGAACGGCACACCACGGCATGAACATTCAAAAAAACCCAAACTCCAAGATGAAGCTAAGTCTACGCTTTCTGTACGTGCTGCCGGTGCTGGGGGGGCTCATCACGGACCGGGCCTTCACGGAGTTTGCGCTGGCCGATGAAGGCTCGCCGGTGCTGGCCAAATTTGGGCTGCTGCTGCTGGCTACTTCCTGCGGCTTTTCGGTGCTGTATTTCCGGTATATGCAGCCGCTGATGCGGCGCTGGTTTCTGGTGGTGGTGGCGGCATTGGGCGGGCTGGCGCTGGAGTCATACGCTGGCTGGGGCACGTGGATGGTGTACCCGCACGTCTTCGCCAAGCTACTGATATTAAGCCATGTGTTTGGCCTGTATGCGTTTTATCGGCGGTTTGGGCCGCCACCGTTTGGCCTGCTGATGGGTACCGTGATGCTGGGCCTGCTGGCCGACCTGGCCGTGTACCACCCCGATGCGCTGAGTTTGTCGGCCTTTCTCGACAACGAGCGGGGGTTTGCTTCCACGTCGGCCATGATGTTGCTGCTGCCCACGCTCTACTACCTCAATCAGTACCTGACGCGAGGCGGGATGATGCGCCTGATACTGTTTTTTATGGGGGCGGCGCTGGTCATCTTTCTGCAGCACCGCTCGGTGTGGGTGGCCATGGGCGCGGCGCTGGCCCTGAACACGGGGCTGCTGCTGCTGGGCCGCGTGGAAGGTGCCCGCCTGAGCTCGGCCCGGCTGCTGCCCATGGTGCTGCTGCCGCTGTTTGTGCTGGTTTCGGGCGGCCTGGTGGCCCTCAGCGACCCCAAAGTGGTGAAGAAGCTGGAAACCAGCATCGGCGACATCATGCACCCCGACAAGCAGGGCACCGGCAGTTGGCGCCTGAAGCAGTTCGAGGCTTATAAGCCCTTTCTGGAAGAATACCCCATTGCCGGCATGCGCCTGAAAGGCTTTGAGCTGCCGGTGCAGTTCTACACGCTGGCCGAGGATGGCGGCGGCCAGGTGCAGGTGTGGGCCGACGGCACGGGCCACCATTTCCACAGCTTCTACGTCGACCGGCTGTTCTATTTCGGCATTCTCGGGCTGCTGCTCACGGTGGCGGTGCCGCTGCTACTGTTGGGCCGCCGCCTGCTGAGCCGCGCCCCGCTGCCGCCCACTTCGGCGGTGCTCATCGTGTACAGCATCAGCTCATTGGTTTACAGCATTTCCTACGACTGGCCCCTGTACTTCTTCGGGCTGCTGGGCCTCTCGCTGGCTGCGGCCGCCGAGCCCGGCCGGATGCCCGTGCCCGCGCCGACCGTCCCACAACCGGCCCGCCTGCCCCGTTTCGATTCATTTGCCACCGTCCGCCATGCCCACGCTCCCGACCTCGCCCGCCCCTGAGCGGGATACGCCCGTGCTGCTCATCGTGTTCAACCGCCCCGAGGCGGCACGGCGCGTGCTGGAAGCCCTGCGCCAGGCCCAGCCCGCCCGCCTCTACGTAGCGGCCGATGGCCCCCGCCCCAGCCGCCCGGCCGATGCCGCCCTCTGCCGTGAAACCCGCGCCCTGATAGCAGCCGAAGTCGACTGGCCCTGCACGGTCCGGACGCTGTTCCGGGACGATAACCTGGGCTGCGGCCTGGGGCCGGCCACGGCCATCGACTGGTTCTTTCAGCAAGAGCCGGAAGGCATTATCCTGGAAGATGACTGCCTGCCCACGGCCAGCTTTTTCAGTTTTTGCAAGCAGCTGCTGCGCCGCTACCGCTACGACAGCCGCGTGATGCACATCAGTGGCAACAACCTCTCCTGCGAGGCCCGGCAGCCCGCCGCGCCCGAGGCCGACTCCTACCATTTCTCGGGGCGGGTGCACAGCTGGGGCTGGGCCACCTGGCGGCGCGCCTGGCGGCACTTCGACCTGCACCTCACGCTGCTCACCGAGCTGCGCCGGCGCGGCGAGCTGGATAACATCTACCCCGCCTGGCTGGAGCGGCAGTACTGGCTGCGCAAGTTTGAGGCCGTGCGCCTGGGCCCGCAGCCGCCCCACATCTGGGACTACCAGTGGCACTTCGCGGTGGCCTGCAACGGCGGCCTCACCATTATTCCGGCGGTGAATCTGGTCACCAACATTGGCTTCGGCGACGACGCCACTCACACCTTCGACCCCCACGACCAGGACGCCCACCCCGCCGCGCACGAGCTGGCGTTTCCGCTGCGCCACCCGCCCGTGGTGCTGCGCGATGCCCGCCGCGACGCCCGCCATTTCCGCGAGCACCTGGCCGGCCGCGCCTGGGCCACGGCGCGGCGGCTACTGGCCCGGCTGCTCCCGGCAACTAGTACTGCCCCCGTCTCGCCGCCCCGGCCCGTGGCGGCTCCGGTTGCTCATCCTCACCCTGTTTCTGCATTGTCGTCATGAATGTTCTCGTCTCCTCCTACGCCTGCAACCCCGCCCAAGGCGGCGAGTGCGGCAACGGCTTCCACTGGGCCTGGGGCATGGCGCAGCGCGGCCACCGCGTGTGGTGCCTCACTACCCCGTATGGCCGGCTGGGCATTGCCACCTTCCTCGCCAACAATACCCACGAGGGCGCGGCCGGCCGCATTCAGTTCCTCTACCCCAAGGTGCCCGGCTGGGTGCAGTTTCTGTACCGCTGGCAGTTTGGCGTGTACCTGCACTACTTCATCTGGCAATACACGGCCTGGCGGATGGCGCGGCGGCTGGACCAGGAAAACGACTTTGACCTGGTGCATCACGCCACCTACAGCAGCCTGAAAATGGGCTCCTGGCTGTGGCGGCTGGGCAAGCCGCTGGTGTACGGCCCGGTGGGCGGCGCCCAGAAAGCTCCCATCGCCTTCCGCCAGTACCTGCCCGACTGGTTCCAGACTGAAACCCTGCGCTCGGCCTTCACCTGGGTGCTCACCACGTTCGACTACAACCTGCGCCAAAACCTGCGCCACGCCGCCCTGGTGCTAGCTTCTAACGATGAGTCGGCCAACCTGGCCCGGCGCTTGGGAGCCCGGCGGGTGGAGCTTTTTCTCGATACGGGCCTGTCGGAAGCCTTCCGGGCGGCCGAGTTTCCGGAGCGGCCGGCGCAGCCCGAGCTGCAGCTGCTGTGGGTGGGACGGCTGTACCCCAACAAGGCCCTGCCGCTGGTGCTCGATGCGCTGTCGCAGGTCGATAAGCGGGTGCGATTCCATCTCACCGTGCTGGGCGATGGGCCGATGCGCGACCTCGTGCCCGGCTGGATTGCCCAATACGGCCTGATGGGCCGCGTGACCTGGCGCGGCAGCGTGCCCTGGGCCGAAGTGCACGCCGCCATGCTTGCCAGCGACGTGTTTCTGTTCGGTTCGCTGCGCGATTCGTTCGCCTCGCAGTTTATGGAAGCGCTGGCCACGGGCCTGCCCATCATCACACTCAACCACCAGGGGGCCCGCACCTTTCTGCCAGATGCGGCCGCTATTAAGGTATCGGTGGAGTCGCCGGCCGTGGCCACTGCCGCCATGGCCCGGGCCGTGGAATATGTGTACGACCACCCCGAGGCGCGCCGCGCCATGGGCCGCGCCGGCTACGAGTTTGCCCTGCGCCAAACCTGGCCCCAGCGCCTCGACCGCCTCCTGACCATGCTGCACAACCTGAACCTGGCCCCGGCCGGCCAGCCGCTCACGCTGGGCCGGCGGCGCGGGCTGCCACTTTCGCGCCTGCGCCGCCGCAAGCACCGCCCCGAAGCCGTGCAATCCCAATTGTCATCCTGATTTCCACCTTCCCACCCTTTTTCTGCAAGCCTTTTTATGCTGTACGTTGTCATTCCGGTTTTCAACCGCTTGCCCTACACCCGCGCCTGTCTGAACTCGCTTCGGCTGCAAACCCGCACCGACTTCCGCGTTGTGGTGGTTGATGACGGCTCTACCGATGGCACGGCCGAAGTGCTGGCCAATGAGTTTCCGGAGGTGGAAGTGGTGACTGGCGACGGCAACCTCTACTGGACGGCCGGCGTGAATGCGGGCATCCGCCGCGCCCTGGCCCTGGGTGCCACCCGCGTGCTCACCATGAACAACGACGTACTGGCCCTGCCCGATTTCATCGAGCGGATGCTGGCCTACGCCGACCAGCACCCCACCGCCGTGCTGGGCGCGCTGGAGCTCGACGCCGCCACCGGTGAGCCCGTGTACGGCGGCGAGCGGCTGGACTGGAGCACCAACACCCGCCACGACCTGCTGCGCGAGCTCACGCCCGCCGAGCGCCACGGCCTGCACCCCGTCACGTACCTGCCGGGCCGGGGCCTGCTCATCCCGCTAGCCGTCATCGAGGCCATTGGCCTGTTCGATGAGAAGCGCCTGCCGCACTACCTGGCCGATTTCGACTACACCAGCGTGGCCCGCCGCCACGGCTTCCCAGTGTTTTGCAACTACGATGCCCGCCTTAGCACCTACCCCGACGAAAGCGGCCAGGAGCAAACCCGCCGCCAGCGCACGCTGCGCGGGTATTTGCAGCATCTGTTCGGTATTCGGGGCGGCGGCAACCTGCGCAACTTCACGCATTTCTCCCTCAAAAACTGCCCCCGCCCCTACCTGCCTTATTTCCTGCTGAACGGGTACGCCCGCCGACTGGCCGGGTATTTCCTGCACTGATGGTCATTGCCAAAACAGTCATTCCGACGCAGGAGAAATCTGAGTAAAATATAGCTAACAAAAGCTCTCAGATTCCTTCTGCGTCGGAATGAGAAGCGCCCGCTTCCTTTCACTTCCAACCCCTTCCCTACGCTATGGTTATTCTTACCCAGGACCTCCACGGTTTCGGCAACTGCCTGCTGCTCACCTCGCACTTTTTGGTCAATGCCGTAGAGCACGACTACGAGCTGGCTATTCCGGCCTTCGCAAGCTACGCGCCTTATTTTGAAGGCACGGTGGGCCAGCGCACCAGCTTCTTTGGCCGCCTGCCGGTGCGTCTCAACCCCGACCAGCCCGTGCCCGACTTACTCCACCGTGTGTTGCAATGGCGCGTGGGGCCGCCTGTGCTCCTGCGCCTGCCCTGGCTGCCGCGCCTGCTGGGCGTGCGCCTCGTAGGCGACCTGCCCACCGGCGATGTCGACCTCAATAGTCCCGAATACCTGGCACAGGCCCAGGGCCCACAGCATCTGGTGGTGCACGGCTGGCAGTACCGCGACAAGCCCAACTTCGCCCGCCACGCCGACCTGCTGCGGCGCTTCTTCCGCCCCATCAAGCCGCACCGCGACGCCGTGGCCCAGGTAATTGCCACCAACCGCGCCCACGCCGACGTGCTGGTGGGCGTGCACATCCGGCGGGGCGACTACGCCGGCTGGTACGGCGGGGCCTACCTCTACACCAACGCTACCTACGTGCGGGCCATGCGCGAAATGCGCGCCCTGTTCCCGGCCGATGCACGGGTGCGCTTCCTGCTGTTTTCCAACGAGCCCATTCCGGCCGAAGACTTTGCCGAGTTCGAAACCGGCCGCTCGACTGACCACCCCTTAGAAGACCTGTACGCCCTGGCCGGCTGCGACTACATCATCGGCCCGCTGAGCACGTATTCGATGTGGGCCTCCTTCTACGGCCGGGTGCCGCTCTGCCACCTGCACGGCCCCGACCACCCCGTTGAGTCGCTGGAGCAGTTCGTGGTATTCGAAGACCAGGAAACTGTGCGCTGGGAATCGGAAAAAGTAGCATTAGTATGAGCCTGCCCACTTTCTGGCCGCGCCCGGCGGCCCGCGCCCTTGTGCTGCTGGCCCTGACCGGTGCGGGCCTGGCGTCGGCCTGTGGGCGGCACCCCAGCGGGCCGGCCCAGCTCATTGTCCGTAAGGGCGGCACCTACACGGGCACGTTCGGCAGCACTGATTCCAGCCTGCCCTGCGTGAGCATTCAAACCACCGAGCCCGTCACGCTCAGCGGCTGCGTGCTGGCCGGGGCCGGCAACCTGATTGAGGCCACCCGGAGCGGGGCGCAGCTCACCATAGTGAACTGTCAGGGCTACGGCCTGGCCCAAAGCCTGGACAACATCCGCCACGGGCACTTTCTGGAAGCCAACTCGGCCAAATCCGTGCGTGTCGAACACAACTATTTTGAGCACACCAGTGGCATCAGCATCTATCAGTGGAGCGGCGACGGCACCCCCGCCCAAACCCTCACCGTGCGCTATAATTCGGCCCGCAACATCGACGGCCGCTACCGCAACGGCGGCAGCACGCCGGTCAACTTTCTGGGGCTGAACGGCCTGCCTAACCTGGCCGGCATAGAAGTGGCCTGGAACCAGGTCATCAATGAGCCCAACCAGTCGCTGGTCGAGGACAACATCAACTTCTTCAACTCGGGCGGCACCCGCACCAGTCCGGCCCGCTTGCACGACAACTACATTCAGGGTGCTTACCCCATCCCGGCCACCAGCGACACCTACGCCGGCTCGGGCATCACCCTGGATGGCACCGGCCGGGCGCCCATCACCACCACGGCCTGGGTGGAGGGCTACGACAACCAGCTGGTGAGCACCTGCGCGGCCCTAAACATCGCCTCGGGCCACGACAACCACTTCCACCACAACCGCATTATCACCAGCGGCCTGCTGCCCGATGGCACCCGCCTGGCGGCCAACTACGCCGGCATTGGCGTCTGGAACGCCTACAAGCAGCCGCCCACCGTATTTTTCCACAACCACGTCAGCGACAACGTGGTGGGGTTTGTGCACTGGGGCGGCAGCACGCCCCTGCCCAACCGCCAGGACCTGAGCACCGGCGCCTGCCCCACCTGCACCGCCACCACCCACCTGCCCAACCCCGTTACCCTACAAACCGAGCAGGCCGAATGGGCCTTGTGGCAGCGCAAGCTGCGGGCACAGCACGTGCACGTGGGGCCGGCAGCCACCTCGGCCCTGCCCAGAATGCCCCCTCAACAGCCCCTCAGAGCCGATAGCGGGTCCCTACGGAGCATCCTGACGTCATTCAGACCAAAACTACAGTAATAGCCAGACTTGAATTAATTCAATTAATATTAAGTATTGGCCGACTTCAGCTTAAAATATAATATTGCATATATTAAACACTACAACCTGATTACTATTGCACTTTGTCAAGTTTATAAAATTTTATTAAGCTCAAATAATTAGTTTAAACAATCATATATATTAGTTGAATACGCCGTTAGGCAGCATTTATAGCTCTGGAAAAGGGGAACTTCGTCAGCGGAACCACGAGCCATTGCAAAGCAATCAACAAGCCCCTATTAAGTTTAAATGGGCTTTACAGAGGCTGCTTTGATGAATTTTATCGGGCAAATCGGCGGTTATAAAGGCGGCATTCCCAAGCTGAGAAAACTGTCCCACGGGTGCACCAGCGCTGGAGCGCAATTTTAAATTGCATTTTATGATATATAACAAATTCCATCAGAAGGCTTGGAACAAATAGATTTTTGGCTGGGTTGAAGGGGCCAATGCCAATCATTTTTTTCGTTTCAAGTTTTTCAAGAATGCAAAAAAATCTCAAGCACACCTTCGCTCTTTCCCCTGTATCACGCCCCCTTACTGGTATTCTTTCTGCAGCTATTGGTTGTTTCCTCGCGGTAGCACCTAGCGTGAACCCAGTAATGGCGCAAGCTCCTAACGTTACTTATTCCGGCCCTCTTACGATTACGCAGGGCGGTACCTATAGTGGCAATTACCGTAGCACCAGTTCTGATGTGCCGGTTATTACGATTCAGACTACGCAACCCGTTGTTATCGAGAACTGCGTATTGGTAGGTCCCGGCGATATCATCGACGGTAAGAATGGTGGGGACAACCTCATCATCCGCAACAACAAGGCCTACGGCCAGACCCCAACCGTGGACAACCGCCGCCACGGCCGCTTCGTGGAAGTGAACTCGGCCAAGTCGCTGGTAATTGAGCACAACTACTTCGAGCACACCACGGGCATCGACATTTACCAGTGGGGCGGCAGCGGCACTACGTCGCAGACCTACACCATCCGCTACAACCAGTCGAAAAACCTGGACGGCCGCTACCGCAACGGCGGCGGCACCTATTGCAACTTCCTGGGCGTGAACGGTGCGCTGAACGTGCCCGGCGCCGAAGTGGCCTGGAACGAGATTATCAACGAGCCCAACCAGTCGCTGGTAGAGGACAACATTAACTTCTACAACTCGTCGGGCACCTCGGGCAGCCCGCTGAAACTGCACGACAACTACGTGCAGGGCGCCTACCCCTACCCTGCCACGGGGTCGAGCTACACGGGCTCGGGCATCACGATTGACGGCGACGCCCAGACGGCCAGCGGGGCCACGGCCTTTATCAATGGCTACAACAACCAGCTGGTGAGCACCTGCGCGGCCATGAACATTGCTTCGGGCCACGACAACCACTACTATAATAACCGCATGGTGACCTGCGGCCTGCTGCCCGACGGCTCGAAGATGCCCGCCGGTTACGCTGCCGCCGGCCTCTGGAACGCCTACCAGCAGTCGGGTTCGGTGTTCTTCAACAACGACATGACCAATAACTTCATTGGTTTCTTCTACCAGGGCGGCAACACGCCCTACGTGAACCGCCAGGACACCAGCCCCGGCGCTTGCCCCACCTGCACCAGCACCACGCACATTGCCGACCGTCCGCTGACGCTGGCCGATGAGCAGGCTGAATGGACCTTCTGGACGCAGAAACTCTCGCAGAACGGCATCACCCTCGGCGCGGGCGGCACCAGCGGCGGCGGCACCACTACGCCTACTGCCCCCAGCGCCCCCACCGTTAGCCTGAGCGTGGCCAGCACCGGCACCGTAGGCACTGCCCTGAACATGACGGCCACCGCGGCTTCGACCAACGGCACCATCACCACCGTGGAGTTCTTCAACGGCGCTACCAAAATCGGCGAAGACCTGACGGCTCCTTATTCCTTCAGCTACACGCCCACGGCAGCTGGCACCCTGAGCCTCACGGCCCGCGCTACCAACAACGCCGGTGCCGCTACTTCGACCGCCGTTTCTTCGGTAACCGTAACGGCTCCGACCACAACCACACCGACCACGCCTACCACGGGCACTACGCCCACCAACGCCACCTTCGTGCGGGCCATTAACGTAGGCGGCACGGCCACCACCATCGATGGCCTGAGCTATGAGGACGGCAACAGCGCCAGCAACTTCCAAATCAACGGCTCACCCTTCTCGAACCAGAGCGTGACGCTGAACCCGGCCACCGACGCCGCCCGTGCCGACATGATTCGTTCCTCGGTGTATGACCCCAACATCAGCGCTGCCGTGAGCGGCGTGGCCAGTGGCACCTACAGCGTGTACCTCTACATGTGGGAAGATAACAACCCCGTGACTCTAAACATCACCCTCGAAGGCCAGACCGTGCAGTCGAACTACAGCAGCGGCTCGGCCGGCCACTGGGACCGCCTCGGCCCTTTCACGGCCAACGTGACCGACGGCACCATCAACATCGGGACGGTGAGCTCCAACAACAACAACCTGTCGGGTATCGAAATCTGGAAGCAGAACACGACCACGACTACGCCCACCACGCCCAGCGCCCCCACCGTTAGCCTAAGCGCCCCCAGCACCGGCACCGTAGGCACGGCCCTCGCCCTGACGGCCTCGGCCGCCTCCACCAACGGCACCATCACGAAAGTGGAGTTCTTCAACGGCGTAACCAAGCTCGGCGAAGACCTGACGGCTCCTTATACCTTCAGCTACACGCCCACCACGGCCGGTACGCTCAGCCTCACGGCCCGCGCTACCAACAACGCCGCTGTTGCTACCACTTCGGCCGCCGTTAGCGTAACCGTTACCGCTCCCACGACCACCACGCCGACCACCACCCCGCCCACCTTCGTTCGGGCCGTGAACCTGGGCGGTGGCGCCATCACCCTCGACGGCAAGAGCTGGGCGGCCAGCGCCAGCGCCTCCAACTTCCGCGCCACCGGAGTTTCCACCTTCTCGAACCAGAACGTGACCCTGACGCCCGCCACCGACGCCACCCGTGCCAGCATGATTCGCTCGTCGATGTACGGCAGCAGCACCGGCATCGCCCTGAGCGGCGTATCGAGCGGCACCTACAGCGTGTACCTCTACGTATGGGAGGACAACGGTGCTGAGACCTTCAACATCTCGCTCGAAGGCAAAACCGTACTGAGCGGCTACAACAGCGGCTCGGCCGGCCACTGGGACCGCCTCGGCCCCTTCACGGCCAACGTGACCGATGGCACGGTGAACATTGCCACCACCGGCGGCATGGCCAACCTCTCGGGCATCGAGCTCTGGAAACAGGCTACCCCGCTGCCCTAGTCAGTTCTCTCAATTGCGCATCGCGCACCTGCTCAAAAGCCTGGCCCCTGCGGCCAGGCTTTTTTGGTTTCGGGGCAATGCACTGTAGCGCGGCCTTTGTAGCCGGCACCACAACCGCTCCTCGGTATATCGGTATAATATCGGGTTTTATTTGTCGAAAAAATAAATTAATCAATGAACAATATATGAATGTTGATATAAATTACTATCTTGCTATCACCTTCTCTATCCCGGGGTACCCGAAAGTCATCTCCTACCTCATTTTAACCGCTGCTTATGAAATGCGCATTAATTACTGGAATCACGGGCCAGGACGGGGCCTACCTTGCCGAGTTGCTGCTGGCTAAAGGGTACGAAGTACACGGCATCAAGCGCCGCTCGTCGATGTTCAACACCGACCGCATCGACCACTTGTACCAGGATTTGCACGAGAAGGACGTGCGCTTCAAGCTGCACTACGGTGACCTGTCGGATGCCACGAACCTGATTAGAATCGTGCAGGAAGTGCAGCCCGATGAGATTTACAACCTCGGGGCTATGTCGCACGTCAAGGTTTCGTTCGACACGCCCGAGTACGCGGCCGACGTGGACGGGCTGGGCACGCTGCGCCTGCTGGAAGCTATTCGCATTCTGGGCCTGGGCAAGAAAACCCGGCTCTACCAGGCCAGCACCTCGGAGCTGTACGGGCTGGTGCAGGAAGTGCCGCAGCGCGAAAGCACGCCGTTTTACCCGCGCTCGCCCTACGCGGTGGCCAAGCTCTACGCTTACTGGATTACGGTGAACTACCGCGAAGCCTACGGCCTGTATGCCTGCAACGGCATCCTATTCAACCACGAGAGCCCACGCCGGGGCGAAACCTTCGTCACGCGCAAGATTACGCGGGCGGTGGTGCGCATTGCCCTGGGCTTGCAGGACAAGCTTTACCTGGGCAACCTAGACGCCAAGCGCGACTGGGGCCACGCCAAAGACTACGTGGAAGCCATGTGGCGCATGCTGCAGCAGGACCAGCCGCGCGACTACGTCATTGCCACCGGCGTGACCACCAAGGTGCGCGAGTTTGTGCGGCTGGCCTTTGCCGAGCTGGGCATTGAAGTAGACTTCGCGGGCGAGGGCGTGGCCGAAGTGGGCTACGTGGTAGCCTGCCACAACCCCGACTACCAGCTGCGCCCCGGCCAGGAAGTGGTGGCCGTGGACGCGGCCTACTTCCGCCCCACCGAGGTGGAATTGCTCATCGGCGACCCCAGCCGGGCTCGTGCCGAGCTGGGCTGGGTGCCGAACTACGACCTGGCCGGCCTGGTGAGCGACATGGTGCAGAGCGACCTGACCCTGTTCCGGCGCGACACCGTGCTGCTCGAAGCCGGCCACGCCGTGCTCAGCTACCACGACGAGTAGCTGGCCCCGCGACCGCGCCGTTGCATCGTTTCGATTTCGCTTTATCACTCATGGAAAAGAATTCCAGCATCTACGTCGCGGGGCACCGCGGCATGGTGGGCTCGGCCTTGCTGCGCGAACTCACGCGCCGGGGCTACACCAACCTCATCACCCGCACCTCGGCCCAGCTCGACCTGACCAACCAAGCCGCCGTGGGCCGATTTTTTGCCGAAACCCGGCCCGAATACGTGCTATTGGCCGCCGCCAAGGTGGGCGGCATCCACGCCAACAACACCATGCGGGCTGATTTCATCTATGAAAACCTGATGATTACGGCCAACGTGCTGCACGAAAGCCACCGCTGCGGCGTGCGCAAGCTGCTGTACTTGGGCTCGTCGTGCATCTACCCTAAGCTGGCCCCGCAGCCCATTCGGGAGGAATACATCCTCACCGGTCCGCTGGAGCACACCAACGAGCCCTACGCCATTTCCAAAATCGCGGGCCTGAAGATGTGCGAGGCCTACCGCGAGCAGTACGGCTGCAATTTCATCACCGTGATGCCCACCAACCTCTACGGCCCCAACGACAACTACGACCTGGAAAGCTCGCACGTGATGGCCGCCCTGCTGCGCAAGTTTGAGGAAGCCGTGCAGCACAACCGGCCCCGCGTGGACGTGTGGGGCACCGGCACGCCGCGCCGCGAGTTCCTGCACGTGGACGACCTGGCCGAGGCCTGCCTCTACCTGATGGACCACTACGACGAAGCCGCCCCCGTGAACATCGGCACCGGCCAGGACCTGTCCATCCGCGAGCTGGCCGAGCTGATTGCCGAACTCACGGGCTTCGCGGGTGAAATCCACTTCGACTTCTCGCGGCCCGATGGCACCATGCGCAAAGTGCTTGACGTGAGCCGAATCCACGCCCTGGGCTGGCGCCACCGCCTCTCGCTAAAAGCCGGCCTGCGCCAGGTATTGGCTTCGGCCGAGTGGCAGGCCGCCGGCCAGGGCCAGCCCGTGGAATAGCCCGGCCGCCACCCCTTCTCTTCCCGCCTTTAGCTTTTTTCTGCTGTGAAAATGCCTGATATTCTGAACCGGGGGCGGCAGCGGGTGGGCCGCCTGCTGCGCGAGCTATTGCCCCGCCGCCAGCACCTGCGGCCCGTGGGCGTGCACCCCGGCAGCCGCGCCCTGGCCGCCTGCCCCGGCAGCGGGACCAGCTACACCGAAGTGTACCCCGCGCAGGTGTCGTACCTGAACGTGACGCCCGACCTGTATGCCCACACCACCGACTACGGCGGCCTGCACGCCAAGCCCAACCGCGTGGAGCACACCCCGGCCGCCTTCGTGCTGAGCCTGGTGGAGGGCCGCCTGCTAGCCGACAACGCCCTGAGCGTGGCCATCATCAGCCCCGACAACCGGTTAGTGGGCGATGCCTCGTTTCAATACGATGCGCAACGCTCGGACCTGGCCCGGCCAGAGGACAACAACGTGTTTGCCCAGCGCTGGTTCTCGGAGCCGCGCCGGGTGCGGGGCACGGTGGCCAGCCTGCTCTCGGGCGGCGGGGCCGCCGTGGGCAACTACTACCACTGGCTGATTGACTCGCTGCCCCGCCTGCACTTGCTCAAAAAAGCGGGCTTGTGGGATGAAATCGACTATTTTCTGGTGTACGATGGGCAGCGGCGCTTCGTGGCCGACTCGCTCCGCGCCCTGGGCATCCGGCCCGAGCAGGTGCTCGACCTGCGCACCCACCGCCACCTCGTGGCCGACCGCCTGCTGGTGACCTCGGCCGTGCGCGGCGCGGGCACCCACACCCCGCAGTGGGCCTGCGCCTTCCTGCGCGACGAGCTGCGCGCCGCCGCCGCCGTGCCCCAAACTTTCAGCCCCTACGTGTACCTGAGCCGGCGCGACGCCCCCGCCCGCCACGTCCTCAACGAGCCCGACGTGGAAGCCCTGCTGCGGCCCTACGGCTTCGAGACGCACGTGCTGAGCGACTACAGCTTTGAGCAGCAGCTGGCACTGTTTGCCGGAGCGCGGGCCGTGGTAGCCCCCACCGGTGCGGGCCTGGCCAATCTGGTGTTTGCTCCGGCTGGCACGCCGGTGGTCGAGCTGTTCCCCAAGCACTTCACGGTGGTGGAGTACCCCGAGCTGTGCTACCGCCTGGGCCACCGCCACCGCTACCTCGTGGCCGATGCCGCCGACGGCCCCATTACCTCCCGCCGCGCCGGCTGGCGCGAAAACCTCACCGTGGACCTCAACGCCTTGAGCAGCTGCCTGCACCAGGTGTTGTGAGGCCCGGCACCCCCATTCGGGCTACACTCCTCCCACCAGCAAACTTATCTGACTATGCAAGACCTCCTTACCCGAGCCCAGCGGCGCACCGGCCGGCTGCTGCGGGACTTGGTGCCGCACAACGAGCACCTGCGCCCCACCGGCGTGCACCCTACCGCCAAAGCCCTGGCCGCCCAGCCCGGCAGCGGCGCGCATTACGTGGAAGTGTACCCCGGCTATACCTCGCACCTTACCGTACCCGACGAGTTTGTATCGCTGGCCCCGGCTTACTACGACCGCATTGCCGAGCAGGAAGAAGTGGCCCCCGCCTTCGTGCTGATGCTGCCCAATGCCCGCATCAACGCCGACAATTTCGGTACCATTGCCGTGGTGGCGGCCGATAACCACTTGGTGGGCGATGTGTCGCTGCAGTTTTCGGCGGGCAATTTCGCGGTAGCCCCCCCAGCGGAAAACCCCATTTTCCGGCAGCGCTATTTCCGCACGCCGGGCCAGGTATCGGGCACGGTGTGCAGCTTGCTTTCGGGCGGCGGCGCGGCCATGGGCAACTACTACCACTGGCTGCTCGACTCGCTGCCCCGCCTGCATCTGGTGGAAGAAGCCGGGCTGTGGGATGAAATCGACTACTTCCTGATTTACAGCCGCGAGCAGGCCTTTGTGATGGAAACGCTGCTGGCCCTGGGCATTCGCAGCGAGCAGATTATCGACCTGCAAACCACCACGCACCTGCGCGCCCAGCGGCTGCTGCTCACCTCGCCGGTGCGAGGCACTGGCCGCCACGCCCCGCGCTGGGCCGCTGAGTTTATGAAGGATGCCTTCCGGCCCCTAGCGGCCGGGGCAGCCCGCGCCACGCGCTTCAGCCCGCTGGTGTACGTGAGCCGGCGCGATGCCGCCTTTCGCCGCGTGCGCAACGAGGCTGAGGTGGAAGCCCTGCTGGCCGAGTACGGCTTCGAGAGCTACGCCCTCACCGAGCTGAGCTTCCGCGAGAAAGCAGCCCTGTTTTCCGGGGCGCGGGCGGTGGTGGGGCCGGTGGGTGCGGGCCTGGTCAACATCATGTTCTGCGCCGAGGGCACGCCGCTCATCGAGCTGCTGCCCCGCAACCTGGTGGTGCCCGACTACCTCGACCTCACGGCCCGCCTGGGCATGCCGCACTACCCCATCATCTGCGCCCTGGAATCGGCTTCGGCCCAGCGCGCTACCGCCGACCGCCAGGACGACCTCACCGTGGACCTGAATGCGCTTCGCCAAGCCGTGGAAATGGCCCTGCGCCAGCCAGTGAGTGCGTGAGGCAGCGCGGTAGCACTGTTCCAACCTTCCAAAATTTCGCCATGCCTTCCGTTCTGATTTCCGTCGTCAGCTGGAACAGCGCCGACGTCATTGAAGCCTGCCTGCGCTCGATACTGGCCCAAACGTATGCCGACTTTGAGGTGTGGGTGGTGGACAATGCCTCGGCCGACGACACCTGCGCCCGTGTGGCCGCCCTGGCCGCCACCGATGCCCGTGTGCGCCTGCACCCGCTGCCGCGCAACACCGGCTTCTGCGGCGGCCACAACTACGCCCTCGACCGCACCACTTCGGAGGCCGTGCTGCTGGTGAACCCCGATATTGAGATGGCCGTGAACTACCTGGGCCGGGCCATGGCCACGCTGCGCGCCCACCCCGGCGCGGGCACCGTGTGCGGGCTGCTACTGCAAAACCCGGGTGCCGCCCCGCGCATCGACAGTACCGGGCTAGAGGCCTTGCCCGATGGCCGCTTCCGGCTGCGCCACCACGGCCAGCTGCTCTCCGAAACGCCCCTCACGGCCGGCCCGGTAGATGGGGCCGATGGCGCGCTGCCGCTTTATCGCCGCGCCTTCATCGATGATTTGCGGGTGGACGGGCAGTTTTTTGACGAGCGTTTTTTCGCTCACAAAGAGGATTGGGACATTGCCTGGCGCGGCCGTCTCTATGGCTGGACCACGCTGTTTGAGCCCGCCTGCCGGGCCCTGCACCCGCGCGAGTTCCGGCCCGCCGACCTGCGCCGCCGCCTGCGCCTGAACGGCACCATCAAGGCCGATGCTGTGAAAAACCAGTGGCTGCTGCTGCTCAAAAACCCGCCCACCCGGCAGCTGCCGGGCCTGTGGCTGCGGGCGCTGCCCCGGCAGCTGGGCATTCTGCTCTACTGCCTGCTGCTGGAGCGGCATTCGCTGCGCGCCTACCGCTACGTGTGGCAACACTGGCGCGGCATCTGGGCCACGCGGCGGCGCATTCAGCAGCGGGCAGCTCAGCCGGGACCAGCGCGGCGCGCGCACCCCGAACGCCGGGTGGCCGAACCGGTGTAGCCCGGTCCGCAACCGGCATGCATTCGCTCACTTGGCGGGAAACTTTATGAGAAAATTAATATTTTTTGTTTAATTATATATATTATATTTGTTATAACTCATCTAGGGATATAGGCAGGCGATGCCAACATCCGGGCGAGCCGACGAAGTACCCACTTTAACGCTTTCCAGATATGAAAATCAAGGTCTACTTACCGCTGTTAATCAGTCTTTTCACTTGGATTAGCCCCTTATTGCCCACTCAAATAATTGGCACAGGCACAGCGGCGGCGGCGGCCTCCATCACGGGCTTCACCCTGGTGAATGCCGACACCGACACCGACCTTTTTGCCATGACGCCGGGCATGGTAATAGACCTAGCTACGCTCCCCACCCGCAACGTCAATATCCGGGCCGATACCGACCTGCCCCTGCCGGGCAGCGTGGTGATGAACCTGACCGGGGCCCAAACCCGCAACGAGACGCAGGATTTTGCGCCCTACGCGCTGTTCAGCGATTATCAGGGCGACTATTTTCCGTGGTCGCCGCCCGTGGGCAGCTACTCGCTGCTGGCCACGCCCTTCGACGACCCGGGCGGGACGGGAAACAGCGGCGCGCCGCTCACGCTCAGCTTCACGGTGGTAAATTCGGTGGGCGGCATCACGAGCTTTACGCTGGTGAATGCCGATACCGATACCGACATTCAGACCATGACGTCCGGCATGACGCTCACGCTGGCCTCACTGCCCACTTCCAACCTGAACATCCGGGCCAACACCAACCCGGCCACGGTAGGCAGCGTGACTTTTGACCTCACCGGCCCCCAAACTCATTCGGGCATCGAAAACCAGGCTCCATATGCGCTGTACAGCGATTTGAACGGGGATTATGCCGCCTGGACGCCAGTAAGCGGCACTTATACGCTCACGGCCATGACTTTTGACGCGGCGCAGGGCGGTGGCACCCAGGGGTCGGGCCTCACCATTAGCTTCGTGGTGGTGGCTCCCGCGCTGCCGGTGCGCCTCACGGCGTTTCTGGCCGAGCCGCTGCAAGCAGGCGCGGTGCAGTTGCGCTGGAACACAGCCACCGAGGAGCAGAACAAGGAATTCGTGGTGCAGCGCAGCGTCGATGGGCGTGAATTCATCTCGGTGGCCCACCTGCCCGGCCACGGCAACACCATTCTGCCGCAGACCTACCAATACATCGACAAGCAACTGCCTTCTAACCTGAGCAAGCTGTATTACCGACTGCAGCAGGTGGATGTGGACGGCACGAGCACCTACTCGCCGGTGCGGGTGGTGACCGTGGTGCCTGGTGCGGCTCCGGCTCCGCTCCAGGCCTACGTGCCTACGCCGGCCGATGGCCTGCTGCACTACACTTTCCTTGGGCCTGCTACCGGCACCGAGGAACTGGTGCTGTATTCCATCATGGGGCAGCGGCTGGGGCGGTACCGGCTGGCGGCTTCGGGCAGTGGCACACTGCCGGTGACTGGGCTGGCGGCTGGCACCTACGTGCTGCACCTCACCAATGCGGGCGGCAGCTACGCGGGCCGCTTTGTGCTGCCGTAGCTGAGCCAACGCGGCAAACAAGCCGGGCCATCAGGCTGACTACGCTCAGTCTGATGGCCCGGCTTGTTTCGTAATGCCTATCCCGTACCCAAGCCACAAGCCAAGCGGTTTGCCCCAGCGCTACTCCCGGGTAAACGTGCGCCGTACCTGCCCGGCAGCCGTCTCCAGCTCTAGCTGGTAGAGGCCGCCGGGCAGGCTGACCAGCTCCACGGTGGCCTGCCCGGTGGGCATGGAGCCCTGCCGCAACACCTGGCCCAGGGAATTGCGCACGCGGTAGGCGGTGGCGGCCTGACCCATTATGAAAAGCCGCTCCCGGGCGGGGTTAGGGTAGAGCGACACCAGCGCGGCCGCCGGCCCCACCGCCACCACCGGCGAGTAGGTGGCCGCGCCGCTCACATCTACCTGCCGCAGGCGGTAGTACGACGTGGACACCGGGGCCAAGGCATCGAGCACGGTGTAGCGGGTGGGCAGTAGCGTAGTGCCATGTCCCGGCACGCTGGAAATGGTGACAAAAGCCACGCCATCGGGGCTGCGCTGCACATCGAAGCGGGCATTTTGCTCTTCGGTGGCGGTGGCCCAGTGCAGCCGCACGCCAGCAGCCTGGCGCTGGGCGGCGAAGCTGGTGAGCACCACGGGCAGCGCCTCGGCGGACATGAATACCTGCTGAAACGCGACTTGCTGCAAGGCCACGGCGGTGGGACCGGTGATGTCGAGGGCCACGGCGGCCTGCTCGGCGGGGCCGAGCGTGCGCGGGTCGAGGCCGGTGAGCTGAGCAAACAGCACGCAGGCGGCCAGGTACGAGCCCCACTTGCTGGCGTGCAGGTTGTCGGGCCCCCACAGGCTGAGCAGGCCGGGGTTGGAGTTGTTGTACGGGTTACGGACGGCGACGCCGGCCTGTATGGCCCGCAGCCAGGCATCGCCCACGGCGGCCACGGCGGCGATGCGCGGATTTTGGCCGGCCAGGTAGGCGTAGGCCCGGCGCAGGTCACGCGCCATGGTATCAATGGGCAGGCCCGAATACGGCTGACCGGCCGGGTAGGTCATATCGGCCCGGGCCCAGGTCTGGAACAAGTAGACCCTGGCGGCGGGGCTGCCGGCGTGCACGGCCTGTTCGAGGCGGGTGGCGTAGTTCAGAAAATCGGCGGGGCGGCCAGTGCGGGCCACGGGCAGGGGCTGGAAGCTATTCTCCTGTAGCACCACTTGGTCCCAAGGGCCTTGCTGCATCACCCCCAGTGCATTGGTGTAATGGTAGGAGAGCGCGGCGGCGCTCACGGCCTCCATGTGCACGTCGTAGGCCCGGCCGGCCTGGTCGGTCATTTTTTTGAAAATACCTGGCACGCCTCCCCAAGGGCCGGGCATGGCCGGGTCGGCCTGGTAGCGGGGGCTGCTGGGTGGCAGGCCGTAGTTTTCGTCGGTAATACCAGCGGCGTTGTAGTTCAGCACCGGGGTAGTATTGCCGTGCGTGAAGCTATTGCCGACAAACAGAATGCGCGTTTGCGCGGTGGCTGGCGCGGCCAATAGTCCGGCGAAGCAGCCGCTTAGCAGCCACAGCGTGTGTAACCGATGCACCATACCACAGACCTGAACGGTGAAACATAGAGGGGATGAAAAAATCCCCCGTGGCCCGGTCCGGGCCACGAGGGAAAGCAGTGGGGTCGCAGGGACTACTGCCGCAGCAGCTTGAGCTGGGCGGCGGCGTGGTCGTTTTCGAGCAGCAGGTAATAGAGCCCGGCGGCGTTGATTTCATGGGAGAAATCGAGGCGCTGCACCGGGGCATCGGCCGGGAGGGTGCCGGTGGCCACGGTGGCCCCCAGCGCTGTGAGCAGGCGGTAGCGCACCGCGCCATGCAGGGCATCGGGCAGGCGCAGGAAGTAGCGACCATCGGCGGATGGGTTGGGGTAGGCAGCCGCCTGCCCAAGGGATGGCCTGGTGGGCGAAGCAGCCGTAGCCGCCGCGACGCGGGCCGCTTGATTGGTCACCGTGAAGCTCACGCTGAGCGGGGTGCCCGCCGTGCCGCCATTGTCAGCGGCGGAGTAGGGCGTGACGGTGAGGGTGTAGCTACCCACCGCAATGGCCGGCGTCCAGGGATTGTAGTCGCCGTTGGAATCAGCAAATAGGGCGTAGGGGGCTAGATTTTCGTTGTGATTCACCGACTGCGCGCCGCTGAGCACAAAGAGCACGCTGCCCACGGTGGCTGGGCTGGTGGTGGCCCGCACCGTGAGATTGGGCGTGGGCAGGGTGGCCAGGTTCAGCACCGCGCCCGTGGTCAGGGGTTGGATGTCGACGTCGGAATCGGCATTCACCAGTATCAAGCTCGTCACCTGCTGGCCACTGGCGGTGAAAGTAGCGGTGATGGTCTTGTTGGCCGTCATGGCCACGGTGAGCGGATTGGTGGTGCCCGTGGCGCTGCCGCTCCAGCCCGTGAACGTGTAGCCAGTGGCGGGTGTGGCCGTGAGCACCACATTGGTGCCGCTGGCGTAGTTGGTTGCGTTCGGGTTTTTCGTTACCGTGCCGCTGCCCACGGTATTCACGGTGAGGGTGTAGTTTGTTGGCGTGGCGGTGAAGGTGGCCGTGATAGACTTGTTCGCGGTCATGGCCACGGTGAGCGGATTGATGCTGCCCGTGGCCCCGCCGCTCCAGCCCGTGAACGTGTAGCCGGTGGCGGGTGTGGCCGTGAGCACCACATTGGTGCCACTCAGGTAGGTGGTCTGGTTCGGGTTTTTGGTGATGGTGCCGCTGCCCACGGTGGCCGTGGTAAGCGTGTAGGTGGTCGTTGTTGCAGTGAAGGTGGCCGTAATGGTTTTATTGGCCGTCATGGTCACCGTGAGCGGATTGGTAGTACCGGTGGCCCCGCCGCTCCAGCCGCTGAAAGTATAGCCCGCCGCCGGCGTGGCCTGGAGGCTGACCGTGCTGCCGCTGGCATAGCTGGTCTGGTTGGGCGTTTTGGTCACGGTGCCGCTGCCGGTGGTGTTCACGGTGAGGGTATAAGTAGGCACGGCGGTGAAGGTGGCGGTGATGGACTTGTTCGCGGTCATGGCCACGGTGAGCGGATTGGTGCTGCCCGTGGCCCCGCCGCTCCAGCCCGTGAACGTGTAGCCGGTGGCGGGTGTGGCCGTCAGCATCACATTGGTACCGCTGGCGTAGCTGGCCGCGTTCGGATTTTTCGATACCGTGCCGCTGCCCACGGTATTCACGGTGAGCGTGTAGGTGGGGCCCGCCTGGTCGATTACGCTGAAGGCCAGCGTGAGCGGCGTGCCGGCCGTGCCGCCACCCCCGGCATTGGTGAAGGGGGCGGCCGTGAGCGAGTAGCTGCCCACGGGCGGCGTCCAGGGGGCGTAGGCGCCGCCAGTGTCCGAAAACAGCGCGTAAGGCGCCACCGACTCGGTCTGGTTCTGGGTTTGGGCGCCGCTCAGCGCGAAGACCACGCTGCCCACGGTGCCGGGGTTGGTATTGGCCCGGATGTTCAGGTTGCGGGTGGGCAGCGTGGCCAGGTTCAGCGTCGCGCCAGCGGTCAGGGTCTGAATGTCGGCGTTGCTGTCGGCACTTACCAGGGTAAAGCTGGTCAGCTGCTGCGTGGAAGTGGACGTGAAGGTGGCCGTAATGGATTTATTGGCGTTCATCGTCACCGTGAGCGGATTGGTGGTGCCGGTGGCCCCGCCGCTCCAGCCCGTGAAGGCAAAGCCTGCCGCCGGCGTGGCCGTCAGCGTCACGTTGGTGCCGTTGGCGTAGGTGGTCTGATTGGGGCTTTTGGTGATGGTGCCGCTGCCAAACACGGCCGTGGTGAGCGTGAATGGCCCCGGCGTGCCGGTATCCGTGACGGTGAAGCTGACGGTCAGCGCCGTGCCCGGCGTGCCGGTGCCGCCGCTGCCCGAGTACGGCGTGGCCGTGAGCTGATAATTGCCTACCGGCGGCGTCCAGGCGTTGTAGTCGCCATTCACATCACTGAACAGCGCGTAGGGCGCTACCGACTCGGTCTGGTTCTGGTTTTGGGGGCCGGTGAGAGTGAAGACCACGCTGCCGGTAGTGGCCGGGTTGGCATTGGCCCGAATGTTCAGGTTGCGGGTGGGCAGCGTGGCCAAGTTCAGAATTGCGCCGTTGGTCAGGGGCTGAATGTCGACATCGGTCGCGGCATCGGCATCCACCAGCGTGAAGCTGGTGGCGTTGCAATTGGGGTCGAGGCGCACTTCCTGGGTGGTCGAGAGGCCCCCGGCATCGGTCACCGTGAGCACAATGCGGTAGTAGTAGGTTTCGGTGCCACAGCCGTAGGGCACGATGGTGGTGCTGGTCTGCCGGGTGGTGTCCACCGGGTCGGGGTGCTCGTGGCTCTGGTGGTGCAGGATGGTCTGCCACTGGTAGCTGAGCAGGTGTCCGCTCTGCTCGGCATCGGTCACGGTGGCCGCCAGCTGGTAGGTGGTGTTGCCCGTGAGTGGGTACAGCGTGCCTACGGCCGGGCTGGTGATGGTGACCTGCGGCGGCGTATTATTGGCCGAAATCGTCAGCGTTGCCTGGTTACTAAGCCCCTGCGGGTTGGTCACGGTGAGCGTGACGGTGTAGTTGGTGGGGGCCGAAGTGGGCGGCGAAAACGTGTGGCTGGGGTTGGCACTGGTGCTGGTGGCCGTGCCGTCGCCGAAGTTCCACAGGTAGGTCAGCGCCCCGCCGTTGGGGTCACTCGAGCCACTGCCGGTGAACTGCACCGCGAGCGGGCCGGGGCCGTAGGTTTTATTGGAAGTGGCCACGGCCACCGGCGGGCTGGCCGTGGTCACGTAGCTGATTTTGCGGATTTCCGACGGATAGAAGTTGACGTAGAACAGCCCAGTTTCGCCCGGGCTGGTGGCAAAGGCCACCGGCACGGCCCCGCTGGGCACGAAGTCGCCCACCGCACTGGGCTGGTTGCTGCTGTTCACGGTCAGGTTTTTAACCCAGCCGCCCACATAATCGCCAAAAAAGTAGGTATTCCGGTACTGCAGTGGGAAGTCGGTGTAGGGATAGAACACCCCGCCCGTAGACGCGCTGCCCCCAAACTGCGAGCCCGTCACCGGCGAGCCCGCCGCCCCGATGTTGGCGGTAGTGGCCGTGCTGCCGCTGAAGGTGCCCGTGCGCGACGGCCCGGTGGCCGGGTGTCCCCAGTCGATGAGCGGCCGGACGTGCACGAAGGTGGGAATGCTGCTGGGCACTGTCTGGGCCGTGTTGCAGGAATTGGGGAACGTGGCCGTGCCCGTGGGCGTGGCCTGCTTGATGAGGTCCTGGAAGTAGAAAAACTGATTGGTGCAGCCGCCCGTATTGTAGAGCGGGTTGGGGGCGTCGCGGTTATACACGTTCGAGGTGGTGAAGGCGTCGTAGGGCGTCAGGCCCTCAAACAAGGGCCAGCCGAAGTTCTGCCGGGGGCCGCTCACCACATCCACTTCCTCCCAGTTGGCCGCGCCCACGTCGCCCAGGTAAATGGTGCCCGGGTTGCCTTGGGTGGGGTCGGTGCTGCCGGTGCCGGGCTTCAGCGTCATCCTAAACGGGTTGCGGAAGCCCAGGGCCCACACCTTGGAGCGGGGCGCGTCGGGGTTGGCGGCGTCGTAATACGGATTGCTGGCGATGCCATTGCCGTTGCTGGGGTCGAGGCGCAGGATTTTGCCGTTGTAGCAGTCCACCAGCTGGGCGCGCAGCGAGCCCACATCTTCCTTGGCTTTGATGATGCCATCGGCCAGGGCCTGGGGCGCGTAGGTGGCCGTCCAGGCCCCGAAGTCGGGGTATGGGTGAGCGCCGTCGCCGGTGGCCACCAGCAGGGTGCCATCGGAGCCGAACTGCAGCGCCGCCGTGACGTGGCCGTTGAAAGTGGACGGGATGCCGTTGGTTTTGGTAGCCCCGAGCAGGATTTTGCGGCTGGCCGGGTTCACGGTGTAGCCCGTGCCGCTGGGCGTGGCCGTGTAGCGTGTGAGCCGCCCGATGGTGGCGCTGTAGTAGTCGTTGGCCGTGGGGTCATAGCTGGCCGTGCCGAAGTTCATCAAATAGTGCCGGTCCACCACATAGAGCAGGTACATGTAGCCGTTGGTGTTGAAGTTGGGGTCGAGGGCAAAGCCCAGCAGACCCTGGTCTTCCCAGGCCCCTACTTCTTCGGTGATGTCGATGAGTTGCTGGCGCTGGCCGTTCACCACCACCCACACCTTGCCCGGCCGCTCCCAGACAAACATCTTGCTGCCCGTGCTATTGAAAGTAAGCCCCACTGCCTCATTCCAGCCCGAAGAAACGGTGGTGGAGGTAAAACCCGTGGGAGGAGTCTGGGCCTGCGCCCGGCCGCAACAGCAAGCCAGCAAAAATGCCAGCATAAAACAGGTGAGCGAAGATTTCATGGTGGTGAGAAAGTGGATTTGCAGAAAAAAAGACAGATTGAAAAGACCAGTTGGGCCGGCAACAGCCGGGATTATTGCCGCAGCAGCTTGAGGCGGGCCGTGAGACGGCCGTCGTCGAGCAGCAGGTAGCTCAGGCTGGTGCCCGACAGCGGCTGGGCAAAGTCCAGCTCGGCCGTGCGCGCGCCGGCCGGCAGCGTGCCCTGGGCCAGCGTGGCCCCCAGCACCGAAACCAGCCGGTAGCGCACCGCGCCTTGGAAGGTGCCCGGTAGCAGCAGGCGGTAGTGCCCGTTGGGCGAGGGATTGGGGTAAGCCACAGCCAGGGCCACACCGGAGAAACTAGTAGCCGCCGCCGCCACGCGCGCCGCCGCATTGCTCACGCTGAAGGTGATGGTGAGGGGCGTGCCGGCTGTGCCCGTGCCCCCGCCGCCGGTGTAGGGCCGGGCCGTGAGCGTGTAGCTGCCCGCCGCCGGCGTCCAGGGATTATAGGTGCCCGCCCCGTTGTCGCCAAACAGCGCATACGGGGCCACTGATTCGGTCTGGTTCTGGGTTTGGGTCCCGCTCAGGGCAAAGACCACGCTGCCCACCGTGGTCGGATTGGTGGTGGCCCGCACATTCAGGCTGCCGGGCAGCGTGGCCAGGTTCAGCGTCGCGCCCGATGTCAGGGCCTGGATGTCGGTGCCATTCGTGGCATTCACCAACACATAGCCGGTGAGCTGCTGCCCGCCCGAGGTAGCCGTAAAGGTGGCGGTGATGGTCTTGTTGGCCGTCATGGCTACCGTGAGCGGGTTGGTGCTGCCCGTGGCGCTGCCGCTCCAGCCCGTGAAAGCATAGCCCGCCCCCGGCGTGGCCGTGAGCACCACGTTCGTGCCGCTGGCATACGTGGCTTGGTTTGGATTCTTGCTCACCGTACCCGTGCCCGTGGTGTTCACCGTCAGCGTGTAGCTGGTGGTCGTAGTTGCGGTGAAGGTGGCCGTGATGTTCTTGTTTCCGTTCATCGTCACGGTCAATGGATTGGCCGTCCCCGTCGCATCCCCGCTCCAGCCGCTGAACTGGTAGCCCGCCGCTGGCGTAGCCGTCAGGCTCACGGTGCTGCCGCTGGCGTAGGTGGCCTGCGCGGGCGAGGCCACCACGCTGCCGCTGCCCACCGTGGCGGTGGTGAGCGTGTAAGTAGTCGGGGTGCCGCCGGTTTGCTGCCAGAGCTCGACGCCCGAGAAATTTGGCCAGCCGCCGGTACTGGTGAAGGCCACGCTGCCAGTTGCGGCCAGCGTCACGTTGTAAGGCCCTAGCCGCGCCCAGGTGCCGGCCGGGCCGGTGTTATAGTTGGCACGCACGCTCTGCCCGTTCAAGGACAGGTTAATCACCTCGGGGCTGTTGTCCTCCCACACGTAGAGGTAGGCCTGGTACGCGCCGGCCGGCACGGCCGAGAGCGTCACGCTCAGGTTGGGGCCGAACACCGCATCCCGAACCATGCTGGCCCGCGTGGCATCGGTGGCCGGAATCAGCGTGACGGCCTGGTTGGCAAAGGCCGAGCCGTTGGTCGAGTAGTTGGCCGCTGTGCTGCCGCCCCAGGCGTTGCCATCCAGCGTGAGGGCCGGCCCGCCCAGGTTGACGGCCCGGTAGAACGCGTACGAACCGCCGCCCGTAGTCGCCATGAACGTGGCCGTGATGGTCTTGTTGGAATTCATCGTCACCGTCAGCGGATTCGTCGTCCCGCTCGCGTCCCCGCTCCAACCGGAGAACTGGAAGCCCGCCCCCGGTGCGGCCGTGAGCGTCACGCTCGTGCCGCTGGCGTAGCTCGTCGCGTTCGGGTTCTTCGCCACCGTGCCCGTGCCCACCGTGGCCGTGGTGAGCGTGAACGGCCCGGGCGGGTTCGAATCCGTCACCGTGAAGTTTATCGTGAGGGGCGGGCGGGCGGTGCCGGTGCCATTGGCTCCGCTGTAGCCAGTAGCCGTGAGCTGATAATTGCCCACCGGCGGCGTCCAGGGGTTGTAGTCGCCGTTCACATCGCTGAATAGCGCAAAGGGCGCCGCTGATTCGGTCAAGGACTGGTTCTGCGGGCCGGTGAGGGCGAAGACCACGCTGCCGGTGGTGGTGGGGTCGGCATTGGCCCGAATGTTCAGGTTGCGGGTGGGCAGCGTGGCCAGGTTCAGAATTGCGCCGTTGGTCAGGGGCTGAATGTCGACATCGGTCGCGGCATCGGCATTCACCAGCGTGAAGCTGGGCGTGGTACAATCGGGGTCGAGGCGCACTTCCTGGGTGGTCGAGAGGCCCCCGGCATCGGTCACGGTCAGCGAAACGGTGTAGTAATAAGTTTCGGCCCCGCAGCCGTAGGGGCCAATGGTGGTGCTGGTCTGCCGGGTGGTGTCCACCGGGTCGGGGTGCTGGTGCGTGAGATGGTGCAGGATGGTCTGCCACTGGTAGCTGAGCAGGTGTCCGCTCTGCTCGGCATCGGTCACGGTGGCCGCCAGCTGGTAGATGGTGTTGCCCGTGAGCGGGTAGAGCGTGCCCGCGGCCGGGCTGGTGATGGTGACCTGCGGCGGCGTATTATTGGCCGAAATCGTCAGCGTTGCCTGGTTACTAAGCCCCTGCGGGTTGGTCACGGTGAGCGTAACGGTGTAGTTGGTGGGGGCCGAAGTAGGCGGCGAAAACGTGTGGCTGGGGTTGGCGGCCGCGCTGGTGGGCGTGCCGTCGCCGAAGTCCCAGCGGTAGGTCAGCGCCCCGCCGTTGGGGTCGGTGGAGGCGCTGCCGGTGAACTGCACCGCAAGCGGCCCCATCCCAAAGGTTTTATTGGAAGTGGCCACGGCCACTGGCGGGCTGGCCGTGGTCACGTAGCTGATTTTGCGAATTTCCGAGGGGTAAAAGTTGACGTAGAACAAGCCCGTTTCGCCCGGGCTGGTGCCGAAGAATACCGGCACGGCCCCGTTGTCCACGAAATTGCGCACCACGCTGGGCTGGTTGCTGGCATCCACGGTCATGCTCTTTATCCAGCCGCCCACGTAGTCCCCAAAGAAATAGGAGTTGGCGTAGGGGGCCGGGAAGTCGGTGTAAGGATAGAAAACCCCGCCCGTCACCGAATTCCCCCCAAACTGCGGCCCGCTCACCGGCGAGCCCGCTGCCCCGATGTTGGCGGTAGTAGGCGTGCTGCCGCTGAAGGTGCCCGTGCGTGCCGGCCCGGTGCTGCTGTGCGCCCAGTCGATGAGCGGCCGGGTGTCCACGAAGGTGGGGATACTGGCCGGAATCGATTGCGCCGTATTGCACGAGTTGGTGAACGTGGCCGTGCCGCTCGGCGTGGCCGCTTTGATGAGGTCCGTAAAGTAGAAAAACTGTTTGGTGCAGCCCCCTGTGTTGTAGAGCGGGTTGGGGGCGTCGCGGTTATACACGTTCGAATTGGTGAACGCCGGATATGGTGTCAGTCCTTCAAAAATCGGCCAGCCCAGGTTCACGCGGGGGCGGTCCACCACCGTAATTTCTTCCCAGGTGGAGGCCCCCACCATGCCCACGTAGAGCGTGCCGGGGTTGCCCTGCGTGGGGTCGGGGTTGCCGGTGCCGGGCCGTAGGCTCATGCGGAAAGGCGTGCGCAGGCCCAGCGTCCACACCCGGGAGCGGGCAGCGGCGGGGTTGGCCGCGTCGTAGAAGGGGTTGCTGGGTACGCCGTTGCCGGTGGCAGGGTCCAGACGCAGGATTTTACCACTTAGGCAGTCTACCAGCTGGGCGCGCAGGGCGCCCA
The DNA here is from genome assembly GCF_016056375.1 of Hymenobacter negativus. Taxonomy (GTDB): domain Bacteria; phylum Bacteroidota; class Bacteroidia; order Cytophagales; family Hymenobacteraceae; genus Hymenobacter; species Hymenobacter negativus_A. Next base: position 91,110 of record NZ_JAEDAE010000007.1, on the reverse strand, counting down.
CGTTTTCCTTGGCGGAGATGATGCCATCGGCGAGCGCCTCCGCGTAGTACGTTTCGTTGTAGCTGCCTAAATCCGGCGCCCAGTGGGCCCCGTCACCGGTTGATACCAGCAAAGTGCCGTCGGTGCCAAACACCAGCGAGCCGGTGCAGTGGCCGTCGTGAACAGAGGGGATGCCCGTGGTCTTAGTAGCCCCGAGCAGGATTTTGCGGCTGGCCGGGTTCACGGTGTAGCCCGTGCCGCTGGGCGTGGCCGTGTAGCGTGTGAGCCGCCCAATGGTGGCGCTGTAATAGTCGTTGGTGGTAGCGCTATAATTGGCCGTGCCGAAGTTCAGCAGGTAGTGCCGGTCCACCACATAGAGCAGGTACATGTAGCCGTTGGTGTTGAAGTTGGGGTCGAGGGCAAAACCCAGCAGGCCGTGGTCGCCCCAGGCCCCTACTTCTTCGGTGATGTCGATGAGCTGCTGGCGCTGGCCGTTCACCACCACCCACACCTTGCCCGGCCGCTCCCAGACAAACATCTTGCTGCCCGTGCTATTGAAGGTGAAGCCGACGGCTTCATTCCAGCCCGAGGAAACAATGGTGGATGTGAAGCCCGCAGGCGGTGTCTGCGCGCGCAGTGGCTGGCCGCCCACCAGCAGCAAGGCGCAAAAAACAACAATTAAAACACTTTTCATGGCGAAACTGGTGCGGATGCATCGGATATAAGCGTGAGGTGGATGAAGAAATGAATAGGTATCGATGGCTGCTGCAGCACCGGCCGGAGCCTAGCAGCGGGCCTAGTCCTCGTCGGTGAGGAAGCGGTAAATCTTGGTCAGCGGGTCGCCCAGAAAAGCGCCCACGCTGGTATCGCGCAGCGAAAACCGCACGTCATCGGGCCGGCGCTCGCGGCGGCCGTAGCGGTACTTGAGGTAGTTGGCAAATGGGATGTAGCGCCCCTCGCGGAAGGGCGCGGGGGCCACTGCCCGCCCGGCCGCCACCTGGCAGGCCAGCACCGGAAAGTTCACCCCGGCCGCCAGCGCCGAGCCCACCACCGTGAGCCAGAAGCGGGTGTTGATTTCGATGACCTTGATTTGCTGGGTGCGGGCGTCGTAGCGCAGGTCGAGGTGGGCCACACCGTTCCAGCGCAGGGCCTTCATCAGGCGGTCTACCACGGCCAGCACGGCGTCGTGGTGCACAAATTCGATGGCCTCGGTGGGGGCGTATTCGTCGCCGGTAGCCACCAGGCCTTTCTGAATGGAATGGGCAATGAGCTGGCCGTTCTGGTACAGCACGTTGCAGTCGATGTCGTAGCCCTCAATGCAGTTCTGGATGACGTAGCGGCTGCTATCGGGCAGCGCGGCCACGGCGGCCAGCAGCGCCTCGGGCGAAGCGTAGCGCACAATGCCCCGCCCCCCGGCGCCCTCAATGGGTTTCAGCAATACCGGAAAAGCAAACTTCGCCAGCTTGGCCGCCAGGTTGTGCCGAATGTCCACGATGGTGTCGGGCGCGGGAATGTTGTGCTCCTGCATGAATGCGCCGAGCAGGCCCTTGTCGGTGGCTATTTCATAGTACGCGGCGGCCGGCAGCGGCAGCAGGTGCGTGGCCGCCGCCAGGGCCGTGCGGTGCGCAATCACGAAGCGCATGCCGGCCACGTCCACTGGCAGTAGCACCTCGGCCCCGGTGGCCCGGGCCGCGTTCTGGATGAAGGCCACGAACACGTTTTCCGGGCTATCGGGCGAAAGCAGATGGAAGGAGTGCACGTAGCTCGAAAACCGGTACGGGCTCCGCGCATCGCGCGACAGCAAGTGCACCCGCACCCGGGCCTGCCGGCTCAGGCAAAACAGCACCGCCCCGGTGAGGCGGTACTCGCCCTCCAGCACCAGCACCGTGAGCGGGGCCGTAGCCGGGCGCGGGGCGGGCGGGGCCGGCGTGGCAGCTGGAGCAGTGGCGGGGGCATTTTGCCCCGTGGACAGCGGTTCGGAGTGCTTCAGAAACTCAACCAGGGTGGGATTCATGGCGACGAGGCTTCGGAGTAATCAGGAAGAAAAAGGCAGTCGGGGCTGAGTTAAAGGTTGGCCAGCGCAAAATCGGCGGGCACGAGCGGCGCGGTGGTGGCCGCCAGCACGGGCGGGTTGAAATAAGCTTCCTGCTCGCGGCGCAGCTGGTCGATGAGGCGGCCGGGGGGCAGCGCCACGTCGTCGTAGGTCAGCACCTGGTCTTTGGGGATGTCGCGCAGCAGCCGGCAGCCCTCGGCCACGCCAATGGGCAACAGGTTTTCGGCGCGGGCAGTGGCGTAGTTTTCGGCCAGCCCGTAGGTCATGTAGTGGCCGATGCCGTCGAGCGTGTCGCCGGCCCGCAGGTCGGTTTTGGCGGCCGTAATCACCTCCACCTTGGGGGCCCCGGCGGGCGCCAGGCAGGCATCGCCAAAGAGCACCGCCCGCGCCACCGAATTCGGCGTTTCGAAGTGGCACAGGTGGTAAGGTGTGTAGAAGCAGTACAGCGGCCCCGGCCCCAGCTTGTAGAGCTTGAGGTAGTGCTGCTGAATGGGGTCGTCGTGCGTGCCCAGGATGAACACGCCGGGGCCGGGCTCGGCTCCCACCACGTAGTCCACTATGCCGGGGCCGCCGTCGAGCAGGCGCTCGGTGGGGTACCACTCTGCGGCCTTGCTGATGGGCGTGCCCGGGGCCACGGTGGGGCCGTACATGCCGCGCCGGGCCACTTCCATGCCCAGCGCATTGGCAATCACGGCCTGCTCGAAGCTGATTTTGCTGCCGTCGGCGAAGCTCGTTACCATGCTCGGGTTCTGGCCCCACTGCTTCGCAAAGCCCTCCTGCGTGGTGGGGTTGCGGTAGGGGTCGTGCAGGCCTTTGATGTTGCCGCACAGCACCGGCTTCACGCCCAGGCCCAGCACGAAGCGGGCCAGGTTAAGGGTCACGCCGGGCTGGTCGCCGTCGCTCACGGTGTACACCACACCGGCGCGGTCGGCATACACTTTCAGGATGGCCCCGGCCGTGCCGTCCAGCTCGGCGTTCAGCAGCACCACGTGCTTGCCGTGCCGGATGGCCTCCAGCACCACGCGCGCGCCGTGCTCCACCGCCCCCGTCACCTCAATGATGGCATCGATGCCCTCGGCGCGGCTCAGCAGCAGTGCATCGTCGGTGATGGCGCGCTCGCCCCGCTGGATGCAAGCTTCCAGCGCGTGCACCGAGCTAACCTCGCTGGTGACCAGTTCGCCGGCTTCGTGGTAGGCCCGCCGGGCCTGCTCAATGGTGCGGTTGGCGATGGCCACCAGCTCCATGCCGGGCACGTAGCGGCAGATTTGCAGGGCCACGCCCCGGCCCATAAAGCCGGCGCCCACCATGCCCACCCGAATGGGCTGGCCGGCCTGCTGGCGTTTCTTCAGGGCATTGTCAACAAGTATCATAATGCAGAAGGGAAGGTGAGAAAAGCAGGGTTGCAGCGTCCACGCTATATTGCCATTGGCACGGCCAGCCCTTGGAAATCGGGGTGCGCCTGGTCTTTTGCCGAAATGAGCAAAGGTTGAAAAGGCCAGCGGATGCCGACGGCGGGGTCGTTCCAGCGCAGGCCGCGCTCGGCGCCGGGCGTGTACTTGGCCGACACCTGGTAGCACACGTCGGTGTTGTCTTCGAGGGTGAGAAAGCCGTGGGCGAAGCGGCCGGGCACGAACAGCATGCGGTAGTTATTGGCCGTCAGCTCCACTCCTATCCATTTCCCAAACGTGGGCGACTCCTCGCGCAGGTCCACTATCACGTCCAGAATGGCACCCCGCGTGCAGCGCACCAGCTTGGTTTCCTCGTAGGGGGCCAGCTGGTAGTGCATGCCGCGCAGCGTGCCCCGGCGCGGGTTAAACGACAGGTTGGCCTGCTGCGGCGGCATGGCAATGCCGTGGGCGGCAAACTCGTCTTCGCACCAGGAACGGGCAAAAAAGCCGCGTTCATCGCTCAGCCGGTCCACGTCGATAATGAAGGCCCCTGCAAGGGCAGTTTCGGTAAATTTCATCGCATTACAGAGAAGGTGTAGAGTTATTTTTTGGTGGCCATACCAATTGGAGCAGCCTAGTAATCGGTAGGTGTAGGGCGGGGGCAAACCCCGCCCCTAGCTCGTTTACATTACTACCAGCTCCGGCCGGTACAGCGGCGGCACGGCGGCCTTGGCCGGACCAGCGGCCCAGGTCAGGTCTTCGGTCAGCTCGTCCTGCTCGCGCAGGGCGGCCAGCACGCGCAGCCGCATCAGGCGGGAAGCGCGGAAATTGGGGTCGCGGAAGCCCATTTCTACCAGCTTGCGCTGCAGCTCGCCAATGGTATCGGCCAGGGTGTGGATGGGCTGGTGGTCGGGCGCGAGGCGGCGAAAAAGGCTGAAATCGACGCGGTACGAGCGCAGGTCGGGGGCGGCGTCGGGGTTGAGGCGCACCTGGGTGCCGGGAATGGCGGCGGCCACGGCTTCGGCCAGCTCACGCACCCGGTAGTTCCAGCTGTTGGCCCCGGCATTCACGGCCACGAAAGCGCCGCCGTTGCCGGCCTCGCGCGTCACAGCCCAGCCGATGGCGCGGGCCATGTCCAGCACATGGATGAGGGGCCGCCAGGGCGTGCCGTCGCTCAGGATGCTGATTTCGCCGGTAGCTACCGCCCCGGCCACGAAGTCGTTCAGCACCAGGTCGAGGCGCAGGCGGTCGCTCCAGCCGCAGGCCGTGGCGAAGCGCAGGCAGGTCACCCGGAAGTTTTCATCGGCCAGGGGGGCCAGGTCGCGCTCGCTGGCCACCTTTGAGCGGGCGTAAGCCGTGAGGGGGTTCAGGTTGGAAGTTTCGGTTTTGGCGTCTTCGCCGCCCAGCCCGTACATGCTGCACGAGCTGGCAAACACGAAGCTTTTCACGCCGTAGGTTTTGGCGCGTTTGGCCAGGGCAATGCCCGCGCGGTAGTTCACGTCCATCGTCACGTCCTCGTAGGCCGTGCCCATGGGGTCGTTGGAAATGGCGGCCAGGTGCACCACGGCGTCCACGCCAGCCAGCAGGCCCGAGGGCAGCGTGCGCACGTCGCCAAATACCTGGCGGTCGAGCCGCGACTCGGGCAAACGGGTGGCCCCGGTGAGGCAGTGGGCAAAAAAGCCCATGTCGTAGCCAATCAGTTCGGCGTTGGGGTAGGTCTGTCGGAGGTAGCGCACCACGCCGGGCCCCACGTAGCCCATGTTGCCGGTGATGAGAATGCGAGAGGGTTTCATAAGGTAATCCATTAGAAGTGAAGCATCTTACAGCCATCGACCCGCCAGAATGCCGTGCCGGGTGCGCCAACCCATCGCGGCCGTGGGAAGGGGCTCCGTTCTATCTCAGCGGAACTGCGGCAATGCGCCAGCGGCGCTCAGCACGGCGTTCGTGGTCGGTGTGTTTAGTCGCTGGGCATCATTTTGGTGGTCGCCGCCCGGCCACGCCCGGCCGGTTCGGCCAGCGGCGCGGCCAGAATGGTTTCGAGCACGGGCGCAGTCACAGTAGCAGCGGGGGCCTGGTCCCAGAGCTTCCACTCGGCCTTGCCAGACTGCCACAGCTCCTCCAGCATGTTGCGGTCGCGCAGCGTGTCCATGGGCTGCCAGAAGCCGGCGTGGCGGTAGGCGGCCAGCTGGCCGGCGGCGGCCAGCTGCTCCAGTGGAGCCTTTTCCCACACGGTCTGGTCGTGGTCGAGGTAGTCGAAGATGCCCGGCTCCAGCACGAAAAAGCCGCCGTTAATCCAGGGCGTTTCGCCGCCCTCGGGCTTCTCCATGAAGTTGCTCACGTGGCTGTCGCCGTCGCCGAGGTTGAACACCCCGAAACGGCCCGGCTGCCGCACCGCCGTGAGCGTGGCCAGCACGCCCTGTGCCCGGTGGTAATCAATGCTGGCCGCGATGTCGACGTTGCTCACGCCGTCGCCGTAGGTCAGGCAAAACGTCTCGTTATCAAGGTACTTCTGCACGCGCCGCAGGCGGCCGCCGGTCATGGTTTCCAGGCCGGTGTCCACCAGCGTCACGGTCCAGGGCTCGGCGTTGTTGCGATGAATCTGCATCTCGTTGCGGTCCATCCGGAAGGTCACGTCCGAGTTCAGCAGGAAATAATCGGAGAAATACTGCTTAATCATGTGGCCCTTGTAGCCGCAGCAAATCACGAAATCGGTGATGCCGTGGTGGGCGTAAATCTTCATGATGTGCCACAGAATGGGCTTGCCACCGATTTCGACCATGGGCTTGGGCCGCACGCCGCTTTCCTCGCTGATTCGGGTGCCGTAGCCGCCCGCTAGTATCACTGCTTTCATGTGAAAAAAGGTTGGGGATGAAATCGACTAAAAGCGGCTCGTTCAGGCCACGGCAGGCAACCAGCCGGCCAGGTTTTCGAGCGTGGCGCGGGCCATCAGGTACACAAAGCGGGTGTTGGTGACGAAGTAGCGGCGGGCCAGGCGGCGCGGCTCCTGCCACAGCCGGAAGGCCCATTCCAGCCACAGCTTGCGGGCCCACGCCGGCAGGCGCGGCTCCAGGCCGGCATACACCCGGAAGGCCTGCCCCACCCCCAGCATGCACGCCCGGATGCGCCCCTGGTGGGCCGCCATCCAACGCTCCTGGCGCGGGCAGCCCAGCGCCACAAACAGCAAATCCGGGTCGGCCGCATTAATGGCGGCTACTTCTTCAGCGTCCTCTTCGTCCGTCAGCGGGCGGAACGGCGGCGCATAGGCCCCCACTATTCGCAACGCGGGCAGTTCCCAGCGTGCGCGCCACACCATGGCCTGCAGCACCTCGTCGGTGGTGCCGTAGAAGTACACCGACTGGCCGCGCTCGGCGGCGTGGCGCAGCAGCTCGGGCAGCAGGTCCATGCCCGCCATCCGCTCCTGGGCCGGGCCCCGGAACCAGCGCACCGCCGCCGCCACCGGGCTGCCGTCAGGTGCGGCCACGGCCGCGTTGTTCACAATCTGCCGGAACTCGGCGTTGCGCTCGGCTTCCACTAGCATGTGCACGTTGGCAAAGCACACGTAGGCCGACGCCCGCGCCGCGCCCAATCCTAGAATGGTATCGACGAAATCAGCGGTGCGCCCCGTCGAGATATTGGCGTGCAGAACAGCGTGTTTGGGTAGCATAGCAGGCTTGGGTTGGCTTGGTGAGTTGATGAATTAGCGGGTTGGTGGATTGGTGGATGCGTGGGGAATTGAGGGTTTATAAGCCTGGACAATCCACTCATGCACCACTCCGCCATCCTACCTCAATAAGCATTCTCCTCGCCGCGCACCATGTTCCGCACGGTCTTGCCGATGATTTGCAAATCCAGCCCAAACGACCAGTTCTGCACGTATTTCAGGTCGTATTCCACGCGCTTTTCCATGGCGTTGGGGGCGCGGGTTTCGCCCCGGAAGCCGTTCACCTGTGCGTAGCCCGTGATGCCGGGCGTCACGGCGTGGCGCAGCTGGTAGGTGCGGCTGCGTTTGGAGTATTCCTCCAGCTGCGACACCATGTTGGGCCGCGGCCCCACCACTGACATATGCCCCAGCAGCACGTTAAAAAACTGCGGCAGCTCGTCCAGATTATACTTGCGTAGGTACTTGCCCACGCGCGTCACCCGGGGGTCGGCCTTGGTGGCCTGCAGCTCGGTCTGGCGGTGGTCGGCGCGCATGGTGCGCAGCTTGTAGCACGGGAATAGCTTGTTGCGCTTGCCCGGCCGCATTTGCTTGAAAAACACCGGACCCGGTGAATCGAGCTTAATGAGCAGCGCCAGCACCGGCAGAATGATGGGAAACAGCCCCAGAATCACCAGCAGCGAAAACCCCAGGTCAAACACCCGCTTCAGCACCTGGTTGGTGCGGAAGCCCAACGGCTCCTGCCGCACCGTGAGAATGGGCAGGTGGTCGTGGAAATACACGCCCACGTCCTTACCCACCGTGCCATTATAGTCGGGCACGATGCGAAAGGCCAGGAAATGGTCTTCCGCGAAGCGCGAGAGTTCCTCAATCAAGTCGTGCCTATCGAGCGGCAGCGCGAAGTAGATTTCATCCACCGGCGTGCTCAGGCAGTAGTTCATCAGGTCGGCCACGGCGCCGCGCCGCAGGCCGCGCAGGTTGGTGGGCAGTGCCTCATCCGTAAAAAAGCCCTTGAACTGGTACGTGCCTGAATCATCGGCCGTGAGGGCGTGGTACAACTCTTGTCCGCTCTGGCTGGCCCCCACTATCACAAAACGGTTGTGCACGCGGGCGAAATACCGCAGCCAAGCGCGGTAGCAGAACGTGACCGCAAACCGGCCCACCACCACGCCCGCCACCGCAAAGCCATAAACCGCCAACAGGTAGCGCGTGGAGAGGTAGTTGAGGCGCAGTGCCACCACCGTGCCCACCACCAGCACGCCGTGCAGCAGGAAAGCCGTGAGCAGGTGCCGCAGCTTCTCGCCATACGAAATGCGCCGGTCGAGCCGGTACACGTTGGCGTACTGCCGCGAGAGCAGCCACCACAGCAATGCAAACGTGATGATGAAAAAGGGCGTCTCGCCTTTCATCGACCACGAGTGCCACACCACAAACTCGGCCATGTGAAAGGCCAGCCAGATAAGGCCACCGTCCACTGCCAGCAGAATAAAGCGTGAAGTATCCGAGTACCGTACGTAACGCTCCATAGCTCAGGAAGTAACAAGTTGCTAACTGCCCCGATAAACACTTGCTCCGGGATGAATATGGAAGTAAGGTATAGATTTAATATTTAATTATCAATATTTAATATGACTAAATATTTTTCACGTTATTTTGTTTACATAAATAGTCATATACGTTGCGAAGCCTTGTGATTGAATCACAAGCAATTGAAGTTTTTAATATTCATTATTTAATATATTAAATTCTGCATCAATATCGTCTACCATAAGTGCGTATAGAGAAGGCTGTTGCCGCGGGCCTGCCACCGGCTTCCCGCTTCACTGCCCCGAGGGGTCACCGATGGTTTCAGCGAGGCGTTGCCGACGCCGAACCTTTGCCTCCCCTGCTATTATATAGTATATCCCTATTTTTTGAATCAAATTAATATGCAATATGTAATCATTAAAATTATATGTACATTTGAGCTCTTTGCAAGCTTAAGTATCTGTGAACCTTCCACTCCGGCCGCAGTATGCACCAATCCGGCTCACGTTGGCACCACGGGTTGCCGACGGCTTTCCGCATCACCACGGCCAGCAGTTGCCCACAGCAGTATCATAGGTAAGCCTCTCGTTCGCATTTGTTACAGCCGCCGCCGCGGTATCAGCAGCTTCCCTGTCATGGGCTTGTATCACCTCTTATACCAAAGCCAGGCCCTTGCCAACTTCAGTTTGCCGGAGCTGCTGGAGCTGCTGCAGAAATCGCGCGCTTACAATGCGGCCCGGGGCATTACTGGCATCCTGCTCCACGCGCCCAATGGCCAGTTCCTCCAGCTGCTGGAAGGGGAAAAAGGCACCGTGCAGCACCTGTACTACGACCGCATTGCCGCCGACCCGCGCCATGAGCACCTGGTGGTGCTGAGCGAAGGCCCCGGCACCGCGCAGCTGTTCCCGGACTGGAGCATGAGTTTTCGCTCCGGAACCGGCTTGCTGGCGCCGCCGGGCTACCTGGCCCCCAGCGCGGCCTACTTCCGGGTGAGCAACCTGGTCCAGGCTCCGCCCGAGTTGAAGCACCTGCTGCTGGATTTTACGGCGGGCTACGACGACAGCCCCCTGGCCGAGAGCATGATTGGCAGCCGGCGCTAAGCCCGGCGCTTGGCCAGGGGCCAAAAAAACACCGCCCGGCCATGGTGGCCGGGCGGTGCAGCATGCCCAGGAAAAATGGTGCGCTTAGCGCGAGAACACCGAAGTGTACACCGAGCCTTTGCCGGCAGCGCCTTCGGAGTGGGTAAGGCGCAGCGTGGTGGCCGTCAGCTCGGCCACGGCGAAGCGACGGGTGTGGTCGGCCTGGGTGAGGATGAGCGAGTCGGCCGAAGCCGTCAGACGCCAGGTACCGCTCACGGGCTCGGCGGTTTGCTTGCCGGGGCGCGGGCCACGCAGCAGCGTGTAGGTGCCGTCCGACTTATACACGGCGCTCTGCACCAGCATAGACGGTTTGGCTTGGGCAAACAGGTCGGAAGTTGCGGCCGGGGCCGTGCCTTCACCGGCGGCGGTCACGGTCAGGCCGGTCTGGCGCCAGTTGCCGGTTGTGAGCAAGTCAGGTTTGGCCAGTGTCGATGCAGCGGAGGCAGATGAAGGGGAGCTATTTACTTGCTCGAGCTCTTTTTCGCAGGAGGCTAAGGTCAGCGCGGCGAAGGCCACACCCAGGAACAGGGGCATTTTTTTCATGCAAACAACTTTTAGGGGTTTACGCCGCCCCGGCAAGGGAGCAGCATAGTGAAACATATAGTTATTTAATGGGCAAGCACTCGAACCCAGCATCGGAACTATACTATATCCGATACTTGGGAGCCTAACTTTTCCCATTTTATTTTGGTTCAGCCGTTCGCGGAAAAAGCCTATTATTAGAATTTTCTATTTATAAAATCACATTGGATAAATTAGTACAAAACGAGTCAATTGCAGCATATTATGATTATTAATATCAATTATTGGGTAACCATGTCCTTGCTGCCAATATGGTGATATTGGTTTTGTTTTAAATCAATTTCCGCTATTACACGATACCGAAGGCTGCCCGCTCCGTCACCGTCGGTGCTGGCCGGCCAGGCTATCCCCTCGCTGGCCGACGGCGCGACGGCGCCGTCGGCCGGTTGCGCACGCCGGGCAAGGGGCATGACGCGCTGAACTAAAGGCCCTGCATTCACCGCAAGCCACTATTTTTTCTCCAAAAAAACTTATTGCAGAAAACAGCAAATGAATATCCGAAGATATTATTATATTTAAGCCACATTTTCAAGCTCACTGCGATGGTCAATACTTACCTACCCTCCCCGGTTGTTGGGGCCACTGTTCCGGCCCCGGCGACGGGCCAGCTACTACCAATGTTCAGCACGTTTGTGCACCCCGGCGCGGCCCGGCGCGTGGGCAAGGTGTTGTCCAGCACCTACCTGAGCGAGGGCAAGCTGGTACAGGAATTTGAGGCCCGGCTCAGCGCCGAGCTGGGCATGCGCCACCCGGCGGCCCTAAACTCGGGCACCAGTGCGCTGCACCTGGCCCTGGAGTGTGCCGGCATCGGGGCGGGCGACGAGGTAATTCTGGCCCCGCAAACCTTCATCGCCACGGCCCTGACGGTGGTGCAGGTGGGAGCCAAGCCCGTATTTGCCGATATCCAGTACGAAACCGGCAACATCGACCCGGCCGACATCGAGCACCGCATCACGCCGCGAACCAAGGCCATTATGGCAGTGCACTGGGGCGGCTACCCATGCGACCTGGCCGAAATCCAGGCCATTGCCGACAAGCACTGCCTCATCGTGATTGAGGACGCGGCCCACAGCCCCGGGGCCAGCTACCGCGGCCAGGCCATCGGGTCCATTTCGGATTTTACCTGCTTCTCGTTTCAGGCCATCAAGCACCTCACCACCGGCGATGGCGGCGCGCTGTGCGCCCGCTCGCCGGAAATGGCCCGCGAGGTGTTTCGGCGGCGCTGGTTTGGCATCGACCGGGCCTGCTCGCCGGTGAACGAGCTGGGCGAGCGCGAATACGACCTCACCGACGTGGGATATAAATACCACCTCTCGGACTATGCCGCTGCCCTCGGCCTGGCCAACCTCGACGGCTTTGCCGAGCGCATGACGGCGCGGCGCGCCCGCGTGCAGCAGTACCGCGACGGCCTGCGCCAAGTGCCCGGCCTCACGCACTTTGTGCACCAGCCCGACCGCGAAAGCGCCCACTGGCTGTTCGGCTTCCACGTTGAAAACCGGCTGGGCTTCATCCGGGCGCTGCGGGCCAGGGGCGTGGCCTCGTCGGTTGTGCACGATGGCATCGACCACAACGCGTTGTTTGGCGGCAAGCGCCCCGACCTGACCCGCCAGCGCCGCTTCGACGACACCCAGATTCACGTGCCCCTGCACGATGCGCTGAGTGCCGAGCAGGTCGCTTACATCGTGGACGTAATCAAGCAAGGATGGTGAGCCCGGCCATGAAAGTTGTTCTGTTTGGCCACACCGGCTTTGCCGGCCGCAACATGGCTCGGGAGCTCTGCCAGCGCGGCGCGGCCTACGTGGGCGCGTCGCTCAGCACCGGCCTCGACCTGCGCGATACCGCCGCCACGGCCGCGTTTCTGCGTGCCCACCGCCCCACGCACATCGTGAACTGCGCGGCCCACGTGGGCAGCCTCAACTACGTGACCGAAAAGGCCGCCACCGTGATTGCCGATAATTCGCGCATGATTCTGGGCATGTACGAGGCCGTGGCTCGGGAGTGCCCGGAGGCGCTGGTGGTGAACCCCATCGCCAACTGCGCCTATCCGGCCGATGCCGATGTATTTGAGGAAAGCGGCTGGTGGAACGGCCACCTGCACCGCTCCGTGCTGAGCTACGGGGCCAGCCGCCGCCTGCTGTGGGCCACCGCCGAGTGCTTCGAGATGCAGTACGGTGTGCGCAGCGTCCATCTGCTCACCCCCAATATGTATGGCCCCTACGACTCGACCGACCCCAACAAAGCGCACGCCCTCAATGCGTTGATTTCGAAATTTGTGAAGGCCGAAAACCTGGGCCAGCCCGAGCTCTCGATTTGGGGCACGGGCCTGCCCATCCGCGAGTGGCTTTACGCTTGCGATTTTGCCCGCCTGGTGTGGGAAGTGCTGCAAAACCCCGACCGCCCCGGCCTCGACCAGCCCACCAACCTGGCCCAGAACGACGGCTTGAGCGTGCGCGAGCTGGTGGACATTATCCAGACCAAGTTCGGCTACCACGGCCAGTTGCGCTGGGATGCCAGCAAGCCCGACGGCGCCCCCAAAAAGGTGATGGACAACGCCAAATTCCGCCAGGTATTTCCGCTATTCCGCTTCACCGATTTCCAGGACGGCATCGCCGAAACCATTAAGTATTACGAGTCGGTGTTTCCGTATTGAGCCGTTTGGTTGGTGTCAAAATTGGTTCTTGTGTCCATCAACTAGCGCCCATAGGACCAACGAAGCAACCTCAAAACCGGAGTAAAAGCGACAAAGCCGCTTAGATTAGCGTATGCAAGGACTTTTTTGCCCCTTATTCACGTCGTAAGGGCCATTGTTACTTGCCAATCTATGCACCATTTCCTTCGAGATTTTCGCTTTTTCGCCCTCGCCTTGCCCCTGCTACTGGCCGCTTGCCAACGCGAAACCGTAGCGCCCGCCGGCCCCGGTGCCCCAGCCCAAAACCTGCCCGAGCATCTCACCCTCGGCAATCCCAGCGGGGCCACCGCTGACCCCACACAGCCCACCAATTACCTCCTGCTCAAGCCCCAGTACGCCCTGAGCTACCACCGCGACCGGGGCATTCCGAACTGGGCGAGCTGGCACCTAACTTCCGATTGGCGCGGCAGCGCCGCCCGCCAAGACGATTTCCGGCCCGATAACACGCTGCCCACCGGCTGGTACCAGGTGCAGGCCACCAGCTACAGCGGCTCGGGCTTTGACCGGGGCCACAACTGCCCCAGCGCCGACCGCACCAGCACCGTCGCCGACAATTCGGCCACGTTCCTCATGACCAACATGATGCCCCAGGCCCCGCGCAACAACCAGCAAACCTGGGCCAACCTGGAGGATTATACCCGCAGCTTACTCGATTCCGGCAACGAAGTTTACATCATCTGCGGGAGCTACGGGCGGGGCGGCACGGGCACCAATGGCTACGCCACCAGCCTCGACCAGGGCCGCGTGACGGTACCGGCCCGCTGCTGGAAAGTCGTCGTGGTGTTGCCCACCGGCACCAACGACGCCGAGCGCGTCAGCACCAGCACCCGCGTTATTGCCATCGATACGCCCAACGACAATTCTCTTAGCACAACGTGGGCCACCTACCGCACCAGCGTCGACGCCATCGAAACCGCCACTGGGCTCGACTTACTTTCGGCCGTGCCCACAGCGGTGCAGCAGGTGATAGAAGCCCGCGTCGACACCGGCCCTACCAATTAACCGGGTCCACTCGGACCAGCCCTAAAAGCCCTCAAAGCTATTGCCGCACCGCTTCTGCAAGTAAGTGCTGCGGGCCAAACAGGCGGCATTCGCCCTGGGCCAGCAGGTTCGTGGGCACGGGAATTTGATGGTGCCGAGCAGGCGCTAGTCGGGCGGGGCCATGAGGCACCGGCGTAGAAGTGCAGCTCGTTGTCGTCGGCAGCGCGGGCAGCTTTGGGCGTGATAATCGCCCGGTCTTCGGGATGTCTTATCCTACAACACTTAATAGCATCCCCTGATTTATACCTTACTGGTACTGCATCCTGACTGCTGCAGCTTTTAGGGTGGAGTGAATACGTGCTCTATCACCTTATAAACGCAAAAATGCCCACCGGTTAAGGCGGGCATTTTCTGTCGTAGCACTCCCTCCTGGGAACAGTCATCAACTTCTTGATGAGGCCGGGGCTGTTTGTTTCAGTACTTAGACACAAGCATTACTGCACCGTGAGGCGCAGGGCCTTGCTGCCCACGCGCACCACGTACACGCCGGTGGCCAGCCCGGCCGGCAGCGCCAGCGCGGCCGTGCCGGCCGCATCGGTGGCGGCAGCCAGCACCGGGCGGCCCAGCGCGTCAAACACCGTGACAGCCGTGCCCGCTTGCGCGCCCATGAGGGTGACGGCCCCGCCCTGAGCCGGGTTCGGGAACAGGGCTAAGCCGGTGGCCGCGGCTGTCAGAGCCACGGTGCGCACGGGCGAGTAGCTGAACGTGCCGTCGGCGTCCACCTGCTTCAAGCGGTAGTAAAGCGTGGCCACGCCGCTGGGCAGCTTGGCATCCAGCAGCTCGTAGGCGCGGGCGCTGGTGCTGCTGCCGGCGGCCGCTACCGTGCCAATGGCGGCAAACGACTGCCCGTCGAGGCTGCGCTCGACGATGAAGGCCTGGCTGTTCTTCTCCGAGGCGGTGGCCCAGGCCAGGCGCACGGCGGGGCCGGCCAGCGTGGCCGTGAAGGCCGTTAGCTCCACCGGCAGGGGGGCGAAGGTCACGGTCACGGCGTTGGAGGGATAAGCAAAACCGGTGGCCGGGTCGGTGGCCGTGGCCGTGTAGGTGCCGGGCGTGCGCACGGTATAGGTGGAGCCGCTGACGTTGCCGGGGTTGAAGGCGAAAGTGGCCCCGGCCAGCGGCGCGTCCGCGTTGTTGAGGGTGCCGTCGGGCTGGAGGCGTATCAGGCGGGAACTGGTGCTGCTGCCGTTGAAGTTGACGAAGGTGCCGCCCACCAGCACTTTGCCGTCGGGCTGCACCGCCAGCGCCAGCGCGGGGCTGTTAATTCCGGTGAAGGAATCCGCGTTGTTGAGGGTGCCGTTGGCTTCGACCCGCATCAGGAAGTTGCGCGGGGTCCCGTTGTAGCTCGTGAAGGCACCGCCCACCAGCGCTTTGCCGTCGGGCTGCACCGCCAGCGCATACACGGCGTTTTCGGCCCCTACCCCATGGGACTGGGGGTTGAAGGTTCCATCGACGGTGTTGTCGGTGTTGAGGCGCATGAGATTGTGCACGTTACCGAAAGCCTGGCTTTGGAATGGGGAGATTAGCCACGCGTCAAAGTTGCCGCCCACCAGCACTTTGCCGTCGGGCTGCAGCGCCAGCGTATATGCAGCCCCTTTATTTTGGTCATATGGCCCCGCCAATCCGGAACCATCATTACGAGTGGTGAAATTATACTGGTTGTAATTGAACTGCCGGTCAATGTCCCCTTCGGGGTTGAGGCGCAACAGTCCGTTCGGGGCCCGGTTGTCGTCGTCGTAATCGGTGAAGACGCCACCCACCATAATCTTGCCGTTGGGCAGCAGCAGCAGGGCTTCCACCCGGCCAAGCCCGTCAGAGCTATAAAAAGAATCGTCCCGGATGCCACTCCCGTTGAAGTTGAAGTTTACATCGAGGCTGCCGTCGGCGTTCACGCGCGCCACGTGGTGCGGGCAACTACTCCCGTTGAAGACCTCAAAGCGCCCGCCCGCCACCACCTTGCCGTCGGGCTGTAGCGCCAGCGCATACACGACGCCATTGTCATCCACTAGGGGGTGGACGAAACCGGTGTTGGGGCCGTAGTTGAAACCAGTATCGAGCGTGCCGTCGGCGTTGACGCGCAGCAGGTAGTCGGGGGCATTGTTGTCGCCGTTGTAGGCACTAAAGCGCCCGCCCACCAGCACTTTGCCATCGGGTTGCAGGGCCAGGGCATACACACCGCCCGAAAAATACGGACTGCCGCCGCTGGGCCCGGTCCCGCCGGGGTTGAAGGTCGGGTCCAAGCTGCCGTCGGGCAGCAGGCGCACCAGGAAGTCCGGGGCGCTGGCGTTGCCGTTGTAGGTGCTGAACAACCCGCCCACCAGCACCTTGCCATCGGGCTGCACCACTACGGCCCGCACGTCGTTGTTGAAGCCGCTGCCGCTCACGTTGAACCCCGGCTGGGTGGCGGTAGCCGTGAGCGTGGCGCTGCCGCCGGCGGGCAGCGCCAAGGGGCCGGGGGGCGTCAGCCGCACCGCGGTGGCCGGCGGCGCGCTCACCCGCACCACGGTGCTGTAGCCCATGCCCTGGCGGGCGGTGGTGGCCTTCACCAGGTAGTCGCCCGGCTGGCTCACTGTGAGCGTGGGGCCGGTGGCCCCGGTGTTCCAAGTGTAGGTCACCCCGTCGAGGGCGGCGGTGGCGGTAACCGTAGTTTCCAGGCTGCCGTCGGGGTTGACGCGCATCAGGTAGCGCGGGGCGACGGCACTGCCGTTGTAGGTGGTGAACAACCCGCCCACCAGCACCTTGCCGTCGGGTTGCAGCGCCAGCGCATACACAGAGGCGTTGACGCCCCTGGGGGAGCCGTTGTTGAAGCCAGTGTCGAGGGTGCCGTCGGCGTTGAGGCGCAGCAGGCCGTCGGGGGCGTTGGCGTTGCCGTTGTACGTGGTGAAGGTGAGGCCGCCCACCAGCACCTTGCCGTCGGGCTGCTGCACCAGCGCCCGCACGCCGGCGTTGAGCCCGGTCCCGCCGGGGTTGAAGGTGGGGTCGGGCAGGCCGTTGGCCAGCAGGCGCAGCAGGCCGTCCGGCACGCTGGCGTCGCCGTTGTAGGCCGTGAGCCGTCCGCCCGCCAGGATGCGGCCATCGGCCAGCAGCACCAACGCCTGCATGGGGGAAGCGTCCGTCGAGCCGGGCGAGGTCGCGCCGGCCCCGCCGGGGTTGAACGTCGGGTCGGGTAGGCCATTGGCCAGCAGGCGCGTCAGCCGGGCCGGGCCGCCCCCGTTGTAGCTCGTGAACTGCCCGCCCACCAGCACCAGGCCGTCGGGCTGCACCAGCAGCACCGTGACGAGGGCCGAAGCTCCCGCGCCGCCGGGGTTGAAGCCCGTGTCCAACGTGCCGTCGGCCAGCAGGCGCGTCAGCCGGCCCGGGCCGCTCCCGTTGTAGGTCGAGAAGTTGCCGCCCACCAGCACCTTGCCGTCGGGTTGCAGCGCCAGTATCCGCACGAAGTCGTTTGCCCCGGCCCCGCCGGGGTTAAAATTCGGGTCGAGGCTGCCGTCGGCGTTCACCCGCAGCACCCGGTTGCGCGGGGCCGTGAATTCGCCGCCCACCAGCACCTTGCCGTCGGGTTGCAGCACCAGGCTATACACCTTGCCATTGAGCCCGTTCTGACCAGGGCTGAAACCCGTATCGAGGGTGCCGTCGGCGTTAAGGCGCAGCAGGTAGGCGGGCGCGGCGCGGTCGTTCAGGCTCGTGAAGTTGCCGCCCACCAGCACCTTGCCGTCGGGTTGCAGCTGCACTGCGAACACCTCGCCGTTGAAGCTCGCGCCGGCCAGGTTGAAGCCCGGCAGGGTCGTGCTGGCCGTCAGCGTTTGGGTGCCGCCCGGGCTCAGGGTCGAGGCGGCCGGCGTCACGGTCACGACGGGGCCCTGAGGCTGGTAAGCAAGCGGTGGCGTATCGAATCCATTAAAGGGTCCGTATTCAACGTTGCCTTGGCTATCGATGCTGAACGCCCGCATGCTGTAGTGCCGGCCGGGCAGCAGGTTACTTACGGAGTAATAAGCATCCACTCCTGGGGTGACGCTACTTGATACGGAGTTGCCGGTCACCAAGGGCGTTACCGACCCCAATGCGTAAGCCACCCCCTGCGTCGTCAGGCTGCCGGGATTATTGATGTGGCAGCCTAGCGTGGCACTGATGGTCGTGATGGCACTGGCATTTAGTGTGACTATGTTTGTCGAGGATTGCGCCCGGCTCAGTAGTGGCAGAGCCAACAGCAGGACCAGCAGCACGGCCCGGCCAGCGCGGGTGGCCCGCCCGGCGGCCGGGGCCTGGCGCTTCATCAACAGCCCGGGCAGCGAGAAAGGATACGTCATAAAATAGCGGATTGAGGAAACGACTAATCGGCAGGCAACGGCCCCGGTACGCGCGGCCGCGGGCGTAGCTCCGGACCAGCACTCCCTCAAAAAGAAAGCTGACGGTCCCACCAACACCGTGGATTATTATTCGGCAAAATTGAATACTGCCCATTCGACACATTGCCGAATTCCTGCCAATCTTGCCCATTACCCCTTATTCCTCGGTCATTTGGCAGAAATTCGGCCATGCGGTCGGCGCCGCAGGCGCTGCGGGCCGCCTGGCTCACGCAGTGCTAAACCAGTCCCTCTGGGGTGGCGCACTTATTCCCGGCCAGCGCCGTACTCGCTGGGCAGCCGGCCGAACCGCTCCGCATAGCAGGCGCTGAAGTACTTGGCGGTGGCGAAACCCACCGCGTCGGCCACCGCCGCCACCGAGCCAAAGTCGCCGGCTTCGAGCAGTTGCCGGGCCTGGTGCAGGCGCAGTTCGCGCAGCCAGGCAGCCGGCGTGAGGCCCGCCAGCTTGCCCAGCCGGCGGTAGAGCGTGCGCTCGCTCATGGCCAGCAAAGCCGCCAACTCGGCCGGGCCGAACTGCTCGTTGGCCAGGTGCCCGGCCACCTGCGCCTCCCACTGCGCCAGCTGCGCGCCCGCCTCGGCGGGCACCTGAACTGGGGTGGTGACGGTGGCTTCGGCGGCAGTTTCCGAGGCGGCTGGCGTAGCTGAGGTGAGCGCAGCCGCGGGCGCGTCCGGCTCGGCCGAAGCTTCCTGAGGCTGAGCGGCAAACTGGCGGCGCACGGCGTGGCGCTCCAGCAGCACCTGCACCCGGGCCAGCAGCTCGGCCGGCGCAAAGGGCTTGGTCAGGTAGTCGTCGACGCCCACCGTCAGGGCGGCCCGGCGGTGGGCCGCATCGGCGCGGGCCGTGAGCATGAGCACCGGCACGCCCGTCAGGCGAGGGTCAGCTTTAAGCTTCGCTATGAGCTCGGTGCCGCTCAGGCGCGGCATCATGGCGTCGGTAGTGATGAGGTCGACGGGCGCATCGCGGGCCAGCAGCTCCAGGGCGGCTTGGCCGTCGGGGGCGGTGAGCACCTCGCAGGTGGGGGCCAGCAGCTCGTGCAGGTACTCGCGCAGGTCGGGCTCGTCTTCCACTACCAGCACGCGAGGCTTCGTGGAGTTAAGAGTTGGTGGGGTAACAGAAGGCGTGAAATGGGCAGGCATAGAATCCGCTACTGGATTCGATTCGCTCCGTTCAATGTCTACCTCTGCCTTTGCATCTCCCAATTCCGGCTCCTCAACTCTTAACTCCCCACTCTTAACTCCTAACTCAACCGCCGGAAAGCGCAACGTAAAGGCCGCGCCCTGCCCGGGCACGCTGGCCAGTGTGAGGGTGCCGCCCAGCAGCGCGGCCAGCTCGCGGCTCAGGGCCAGGCCCAGGCCGGTGCCCCCCTGCGTCTGGTTTTGTGGGCTTTGGTAGAAGCGCTCGAACACGCGTTCCTGCTCGGCCGGGGCAATGCCGGGTCCGGTATCGCGCACGGTCAGGGTGTAGAAACCATCGGCAGCGGGCAAGGCTGTTTCCAAGGTCACGGTTCCCCCGGGGGGCGTGTGGTTCAGCGCGTTGCTGAGGAGGTTGGTCAGAATCTGGTTTACCTTGTCGGCGTCCACCAGCAAGCGCAACTCCTCGGGCACCAACTCGGGGCCGCGCAGGACCAGCGCGCGGGATGCGGCCAACGGCCCAAACTGCTCCACCACTTGGTGCAGCAACGGGGCTACGGCCGTGGGCGTGGCCTGCACGGGCAGGCGGCCGGCCTGTAGCTTGGTCAGGTCCAAGATGCGGTTCACCAACTCGTTGAGGCGGCGGGCCTGCCGGTGAGCCCGAGCCACGGCGCGGCGCGCGGCGGCAGGCAACTTCTGAGCCGGGTCATCGAGCAGGGTTTCAAGCGGCCCCAGCACCAGCGTGAGCGGGGTGCGCAACTCGTGACTGGCGTTGGCAAAAAACTGGTTCTTGGCCGCGTCCAGTTCGCCCAGGCGCTCGGCCTGCGCTTCGAGTTGCTGCTGCTGGGCGGCCAGTAGGGCGTTGTCGCGGCTTTTTCGGCGGGACGTGCGCCACAGCAGCACCGCCAGCCCGCCCAGTACTGCCAGCACCGCCAGCAGTCCGCTCAAGGCCGTGTGCTGCTGACGGGCCTGGGCCTGGCTCAGCAGTTGGGCGCGGCGCAGACGCTCCACGCGCTGCTGCTGGGCCTGCGCAGCTTGGTCGAACTCGTAGCGTGCCACGTGGGTGGCGGCTTCGGCCGCGTCGAGCGTATCGGCCAGGGCCAGGGCGGCCAAAGCATAAGGCGTGGCGCGGTTTGCCTGCCCCCGGTGCTGGTAGAAGCCGGCCAGCGCCCGCAGGTAGCCTAAGCGCAGGGGCGCTACGTGCGCCTGCCGGGCCTGCTGGTAAGCCCGGTGCCAAGCGGCCTCGGTCTGGTCCGCGTCGCCCCGAGCGGCGTAGTAGCGGGCCCAGGTGGCAGCTAGTTCACAGTCGCCACCGCTCGAGCGCAGGGGCAGGTGCAACGAGTCGGCCAGGTGCTGGGCTTCGATGAGCAGGGGGTGGGCGGCGGTGGGGCGGCCCAGGGCCAGCAACACGGCGCTTTGCTGCACCAGGCCCAGGGTGCGGTCGTAGGCCGCTACCGGCTCGGCGGGCGAGTGGGGGCGCAGCGCCTGGGAGCTGAAGCGCTGCGCCAATGAGTAGTTGCCTAAGCGTAGGTAGGCACGGGCGATGGTGCGGTTGAGAAAGGCCCAAAATACCGAGCCAAGGCCGGGCCAAGCTACGGCGCGGCGCAGGTAGGGCAGTGCTTGGGCATCATTGTTCCACTCGGTATAAAACAAGCCGACCACTCCCAGTTCGTTGTAGTACCGGATGACCGAACGGCCGCGGAACAGCTCGGTGGCCCGCATGCGCATACTAATAGCTTGGTTGTAGTCGCCCCGCACGCGGTAGTAGCTGCTCAGCACCCGGCAGCAGCTGGCCTCGTTCATCGCCTCCCCACGCTGCTGGTAGGTGGCCCGCTG
Organism: Hymenobacter negativus; assembly: GCF_016056375.1. GTDB lineage: Bacteria > Bacteroidota > Bacteroidia > Cytophagales > Hymenobacteraceae > Hymenobacter > Hymenobacter negativus_A. The sequence continues at coordinate 69,729 of NZ_JAEDAE010000007.1, read as the reverse complement.
CCGCTCGAAGAAGCTCCGGACGGCGTCCAGTTGCCCGAGTCGGGCCTGCGTGCCGCCCAGGGTTTCCAGCAGAAAGGGAATGGGGTGGCCGCCCAGCGCGTCGTAGGCCCGGATGGCTGCCTGCAGGGTGTCGCGCATGGCCGCCAGGTTGGGCACGGGTGCCTGGGAAAGCCGGTCGTAGGCCACTAGCAGGCGCCAGGGCACTTGCTCGGGAATGCGCAGCCGGCGGGCTATGGCCAGCGCCTGCTGGTGTTCGCGGCGTATCAGAGGCAGCGGGTCCTGCGAGAAATCGGTTAATCTGAATAGGTGGTCGAGGGTATGCAGGCGCAGGGTATCGGCGCGCTGCCCGGCCAGCACGCGCCGTAGCGAATCGTGGCGGGCATCCCAGTAACGATACCCGAAGCGCCCTGCCTGCAAACGGCGCTGGGACTGCGCCAGTTGCTGCGGGCTGAATCGTGCCTGTGCCGGCAAAAGCAGCCCCATTAACAGCATTCCAAGCAGGCAACAAATGCCGAGTTGTCTGGGCAGGTAACGTGGGCGCAATTTGAAAAGACAGGATATAAGAGCTTCGGCGCGAGCACAGTGCCCAAGGGGAATGAATTGTCAAAAATAAGTGCTGCCGGTAAGCACAGGTGCTGGTTATATAAACTATGGTCGCTAGCGGCTGTAAAACCAAAGTATAAAAGGCTACAAATTAGCCTCTGCCGCACCGGCAAGACGACTAAAATAGCGCTACTTATGGCCACGCCCCATACGCCTTCTTAGCCGGTTTTGGCAACCGGGCTTGCAGCGTATAAATGCGAACGCGCTGCTTGACGGCTTAAGCAGTTTCTAAAGCCCCTGCAGCAGGTGATGGACATGGTTCCCATGTTTCTCAAGGGCAACTATTTACTGGAAATCACCAGTCCTGAGAAGTTTAGCCTTATCCACGAGAAAAACGGGATGCGGTTTATCAGCACCAAGCTACGACCCAACCGCCGGGATTTTGTGTAACAGTTCCGGGAGGCGGTAGGGAAAAAGCTAGGACTTGACCAAACGGGCCCAGCTTGGCCTTGAGATATAATGCTACTCAAAAAGTTCCACCAGCTACCCCTGCAGATGTTGGGTGTAACTACTGTTTTTTTGCTAATTTTAGACTAAAAAAAGCCAACTGCCGCCGATTGGCAGAGGTTAGGTTGGATGGTGGCCTGTACCTACGCAACTTTGGGCCGGCCAAGCGGCCGAATTGTTTGGTGCACCGTGCCGGCGAGTTGCCAAGCTGCTGCCATTCGTCCTACTTATTGCTTAATACTGTGCTGCCGGTCTGCCGTCCGTTTTTTGCTTGCTGTCGCCGGGCTTGCCAGACCTGGGGCCGGAGCGGGCGGGTATATCTGCTGCTAGGTGGGCTGCTTGCCACCCATCTAGCCCAGGCCCAAACCGACATGCGCCCGCCATCCGGTGGCTGGGCCCCGCCGCCCCGGGTCACCGACCCAGCCCACCGGCCAGTTGCTCGCCCCCAGTGGCCCAACGACTCGCTGGAGCGACTGCTGGCCTATGTGCGCCTGGCGCATGCTATTCAAGACCAGCACCGCCCCGACTCCGCTGCCCACTACCTGGGGCGGGCCTGGCGGCTGGCCGGGGCGCGGCAAAGGCAGCAGCGGCCAGCCGCCGTGGTGGCGTTGGCTAACGAGCTGGCTGGGCAGCACTACGTTAAAGGCAACTTTGATAGCACCCTCTACTATTATCAACAAGCAGCACAGCAGTTTCGGAGAGTAGGACCCGACAGCAGCCTGGCGCCCGACCCGGCCACCACCCGGCCCACCAACTCGCGCCGACCGATTCCTCATTCGCTGGACGGGATTCTGGCCAATGCCGGCTCGGCCTGTCGCGTCCTGGGCCGGCTGCCCCTGGCGTTGCGTTACTACGAGCGGGCCCGAAACCTCTACCAACGGCAAGGTAATCTGAGTGGCATCGGCTGGACGCAATGCCTGATAGGCGAAGCCTACGCCGCTCAGGGCAACTACCCCCAGGCCGAGCAGGCGTATGAGCAGGCCCTAGTTACCTATCGCCGCTACGCACAACCAGCCGCCAACCGAGACCCGGGCGGGGGTGCTCTGGCCGACGTGCTGCTGAACTACTACCTGCCCCTGCTGCTGGACGGCCACAGCAGCCGGCCACCCGCCTACGCCAGTGCCCTGGCCGCCGAGGCCACCGCGCTGGTGCGGGCCGCTCCCTACAACGCTTTGCTGCTCACACGTCTGAACCTGGTACCGGTCCAGGTGGCTCTGCAAGCCGGCCAGCCGGCCGAGGCGGCCCCCTGGCTGAGCCGCGCCCGCACCTGGCTGCGCCGCGGGGCCTCGTCTGACACCGCGGTGGCCGGCTGGCCCGCCCGCAACCAGCCCTACGCCGAAGTGAAATCCCTGACCCTGGGCCTGATGGCCTGGCAGCAGCAGCCCACCCACCCCGAGCGGGCCCGTAGCCTGCTAGCCGAGGCCGTGGCCCTGCTCACCCGCTACCCCCGCACCGCTCCCCAGCCCAAGCCCCGCCAAACCCTGGCCCGAATTGCCTTGGCCATGGGCGAGCCGGCTGCCGCTGTGGTGCTGCTGCGGCCCCTGCTGCGCGTCTACCAGCAGTCGGGCAGCCTGCTGCCGCTGAGCCAGCTCACCGAATTGCTTACCCAAGCCTATGCCCGGGTCGGCCGCTACGACAGCGCCTACGCCTATTCCCGCCGTACCCAGACCCTTACTGATACCCTGCGCCAGGCTCAGCAGTTTGCGGCCCTGGCCGCCTCCGAGGCCCGGTTTCGTAGCCGCGAACAGGCCTCTCAAATTGCCCACCTCACCGAGCGCGAGCGCCAGCAGGCCCGCTCGGTGCGCTTGGCCGTGGCCGGGGCTGGGCTGCTGGCTCTGTTAGCGCTGGCCATCCTACTGGCCCTGCGCATCACCCGCCGCCTCAATGGGCGGTTGGCCGTTCAGACCGTCCAGTTGCAAGCCCAGGCCGAGCGCCTCCAGGAGCAGGCCGAACACCTCCAGCTGCAAACTGAGCACCTACAGGCCCAGACCGAGCGCCTGGGCGAGATGGATGCGGCCAAAAACCAGTTTTTTGCCAATGCCAGCCACGAGCTACGCACCCCACTCACGCTGGTGCTGGCCCCGCTCGACACCCTGCTGCACGCCCCGGCCCAGAAGCTGCCCGCCGCCGCGCGCGCCGCCGTGGCCCTGGCCCACCGCCAAGCCCAGCGCCTGCACGAATTGGTGAACCGCATCCTGGACCTGACCAAGCTCGAAGCCGGGCAACTGGCGGTGCAGCCCGTGCCCACGGCCGTGGCCCTGCTGCTGCGCAACCTGCTGGCCTCCTTCGAGCCGCTGGCGGCCGCTCGGGGCCTGTCCCTGCACGGCCCCGAACGGCTGCCAGCGGCGTTGCATCTGCTGCTGGATGCGGACAAGGTGGCGCAAATTCTGACCAACCTGCTCGGCAACGCTTTGAACCACACGCCTGTCGGCGGCACCGTGACGCTAACGGCTGCCCTACCTGCCCCCGACGGCTATTACACCCTGACCGTGCAGGACACCGGCCCTGGTATCGCGCCTGCCGAGCAGGAACGGGTGTTCGAGCGCTTCTACCAGGGCAAGCAACGCCAGGCGCAGGGCGGCACCGGCCTGGGCCTGGCCCTGAGCCGCGAACTGGCTACCCTGCTGGGGGGTACTCTCACGCTGGTCAGCCCGCCCGGCCAGGGCGCCGCCTTTACCCTGCGCTTTCCAGCTACGGTGTTAAGAGTTGAGAGTGAAGAGTTAAGAGTTGAAAGAGTGAACGAACTGGACTTAAGAAATAAGAGGGCGGAAATAGGGCCTGTGTCTGACGACGCGTCGATATCCCCAACTTTTAACTCTTCACTCCTAACTCTTAACTCTACGAAGCCCCGCGTGCTGGTGGTGGAAGACCATCCCGACCTGCGCGAATACCTGAACGGGCTGCTGGCGCCCACCTACGAGGTGCTAACGGCCACTGACGGCCAAGACGCGCTGGAACTGCTGACCCGCGAAGCGCCCGTGGACTTGGTAATCACCGACGCCATGATGCCGCGCCTGAGCGGCACCGAGCTGCTGGCCCAGCTTAAGGCCGACCCGGCCCGCGCCGGCCTGCCCGTGCTCATGCTCACGGCCCGGGCCGATGCGGCCCACCGCCGGGCCGCCCTCACGGTGGGGGTCGACGATTACCTGACCAAGCCCTTCGTACCGGCCGAGCTGCTGGCCCGGGTGCAAGTGCTGCTGGCCCGCCACGCCGTGCGCCGCCAGTTTGCCGCCCAGCCCGAAGCCGCCATCCCGGCCGGACTGGCACCGTTCACCGGCACCGTACCGAGCACGGCGGCTGCCGAATCAGCGGCGGCAACCGAAGGAACCGGGGCGAACGAACAACTGGCTCAGTGGCAGGCCCAGGTGGCAGCCCACCTGGCCGACGAGAATTTTGGGCCGGCCGAGCTGGCGGGTTTGCTTGCCGTGAGCGAGCGCACCCTGTACCGCCGGTTGGGCGAAAGCGCCGGGCTCACGCCGGCGGCCTGGCTGCGCGAGCTACGCCTCAACCAGGCCCGGCAGCTGCTCGAAGCCGGCGATTTCCGCACGGTGGTGGCGGTGGCCGAGGCGGTGGGCTTTGCCTCGGCCAGCTACTTCAGCAGCCTGTATACCGAGCGATTTGGTCGCCGGCCCAGCGACTACCGAAAGTCGAAAAAATAGCATTTCGGAGGAGGCAGGCCGCCGCCCGGATGGCCGGAGCAGGTGTGCTGGCGGCCAAGAAAGGAGGCCATTTGCCTGCCAGAAAGGTGTAATTCCCTGCCAAAATGCGGCAGAAGACAAAATTGGCGGGGAATTGTGCCTTTTTAAAGGAGCCTCGATTCCAACTTTGTAAGAGGTAGTTACGGGTCAGCTTTTGTGTCCGCAGGCTTTGCCTACTAGCGGCTGGCCTGGGACTGCGCGGACTCCCCGTGTGCTCGCGGGGCTTACTGGCAAGCAGCCAATAGCCCGACAAACCGGCAGCACTCCCCGGCTCAAGTGGCACTACCCACCGCACTCGACTAGGCCACGCGAACACTTCACTACGAAGGGTAGCTGCCTTCGGTACCGCACCCCAGTCTTCTGATTATTTATCCTGGCTCCTCCGCTTATTTTTATGAAATACGCCTCCTCACTGTTTTCGCCAGAAAGTGCCTCGCGGTGCGCGGCTCCTTCGCTCCTCCTGCGCTGGCGCTGGGCCGTCGTGCTGCTCCTGCTCGTGGCGCCGCTGCTGGGCCGGGCACAGGACTACTGGATGACTCCGGCCATCACCACCTGCTCGGGTACCTTGTATGACCCCGACGGCCCCAACTCTAACACCGGGAACTACACCCGGAACACTACGTTCTATACCACTACCCTGACGTCGGCCACGCCTGGAGCATTCATGCGCCTCAACTTCACGAGTATGTATGGGGGGTCTGGTGATGGCGGCCTCTCCATTTACGACGGGCCGGATACCAATTCTCCACTCATCGGGGAATTCCACCAGTATAACCCCCCACCTACCACCGTGACCGCTAGCAACGCCACGGGCCAGCTCACCGTCGTTCTCAAAGTCTATCCGTATGCTCCCGGCATGTACCTGATGGGGTTTTCCGCCAATATTTCCTGCGTGAGGCTCCCGTACATCAACAGCTTCACGCCCACCAGCGGCGCGGGGGGCACCAGCGTGGTGGTCACGGGAAGGAATTTTACCGGCACCACGGCCGTGGCCTTCTACGGCCTGGCCGCGTCGAGCTTCACAGTCAACTCTGACAACCAAATTACGGCCCAGGTACCGGCCGGGGCCCCCACCGGCACCATTAGTGTCACCAATGCCTCCGGTACGGGCACCAGTGCGACCAACTTTATCACCGATACCTACTGGACGAACCCGGCAGCCATCACCACCTGCTCGGGCACGCTGTATAACCCGCGCGGCCCTAACAACGGCTACGCCGCCGGCAATGCCACCTCTACCCTGACGCCGGCCACGTCCGGGGCCAAAGTGCGCCTCAGCTTTTCGCAGTTCAGCGTGAATGAATCGGTCGTCCTCTCCATTTACGACGGGCCGGACACCAATGCTCCGCTCATCGGGCAATACTACCAGAACGACGTCCCCGGCACCGTGACGGCGACCAATGCCACCGGCCAGCTCACGGTTCGCTTGTACAGCCAACTTACTTTTAGAACGGGCGTCGCCAATTATACCGCCGCCATTTCCTGCGTCACGGGCATGCCTACGGTGAGCAGCTTCACGCCCTCCAGCGGGGGGCAGGGGGATTTGGTTGTCATCACGGGCACCGGTTTTACCAACGCGACGGGGGTGGCCTTTAATGGGGCGGTTTATAATAACCGCGTGCCGGCCCCGGGTTTTGTAATCAACTCCAGCACCCAAATTACGGTGCCGGTGCCGGCCGGGGCCACGGTTGGGCGCATCAGCGTGAGCAACGCCAACGGCGCGGGCAGCAGCAGCACCGACTTCATGCCGCTTCCCCCGGTCATCACCAGCTTCACGCCCACCAGCGGCACGGGGGGCACCAGCGTGGTCCTGACGGGGAGGAATTTTATCGGCACCACGGCCGTGGCATTCAACGGCTTGGCGGCGCCAAACTTCGTGGTCAACTCCAGCACCCAAATTACGGTGCAGGTGCCGGCCGGGGTCACCACCGGCCCCATCAGTGTCACCACCGGCTTCGGCACGGGCAATAGCAGCCCCTTCGCCACCGACGTCATTATTATCGGCACAGCGGCCGTCACCACCTGCTCGGGCAGCATCTACGATTCGGGCGGGCCCAACGGCAACTACGGCAACGACGAGAACCTGACGACCACCATCGGCCCCGGCACGGCCGGGGCCAAGGTGCGGATTAGCTTCTCCCAGATAAACACAAGAAGTGGTACGGATGTCCTGCGCGTGTATGACGGCCCCAACACCAGCGCGCCCCTCCTTCGCTCCTTCGGTGCCGGCAGCGCGGGCGGTGTCGTGACAGCCACGAACCCCACCGGCCAGCTGACGCTGAATTTCACCTCCGGCAATACGAATTATTACCTGTCCGGCTTCGCGGCCGCCATTTCCTGCGTTGTGCCCACCATCAGCAGCTTCACGCCCACCAGCGGGCAGGCGGGCACTCCAGTGGTCATTACGGGCACAGAGTTCAACACCACCACGGCCGTGCGCTTCAATGGCGTGCTGGCGCCGGGCTTCGTGGTCAATTCTGATAATCAAATCACGGTGAACGTGCCGGCCGGGGCTACTTCGGGGCCGATTTCGGTGATTACTTCTTACGGCACGGCCACCAGCGCCAGCAGCTTCACGGTGCCGCAGCCCGCCCTCACGGCGGTGAGCCCGTTCCTGGGCGTGCCGGGCACGGTGCTCACCCTCACGGGCACCAACCTGAGCGGCACCAGCGCCATCACCTTCACGGGCAGCGCTGGGGTGAAAACCGTGACCAGCGGCTTCGTGGTGAATGCCGCCGGCACCCAGATAACGGGGGTGGTAGTGCCTGCCGGCGCCCAAAGCGGCCCCGTGACGGCCACCACGGGCGGCGGCACCACCCCGGTAGCCACAGCCAGCTTCGCGCGGGCCCGCACCTTGGCTGCGGGCGGCAGCCATACGGTAGCCGTGCGGGCCGATGGCTCGCTCTGGGCCTGGGGCAACAATGCCAGCGGCCAGCTCGGCCTGGGCAATACCGCCAGCCAGAATACCCCGCAGCGCGTGGGCACCGATACCAACTGGGCCAGCGTGGCCGCCGGTGGCAGCCACACCGTGGCCTTGAAAACCGATGGCTCGCTCTGGGCCTGGGGCAGCAACGCCAGCGGCCAGCTCGGCCTGAGCAATAATACTAGTCAGAACACGCCGCAGCGCGTGGGCACCGGCACCACCTGGGCCAGCGTGGCCGCCGGCACCTCCCACACGGTAGCCGTGCGGTCGGATAATACCCTGTATGCCTGGGGCCTGAACGACAACGGCCAGCTGGGCCTCGGCAACACGACCAACCAAAACGCGCCGCAACGCGTGGGCACCGATACCAACTGGGCCACTGCCAGCGCCGGCGGCAGCCACACGCTGGCCGTGAAAACCGATGGTTCGTTGTGGGCCTGGGGCAGCAACGCCAACGGCCAGTTGGGCATCGGCAGCACCACGGCCAAGTCGGCGCCCCAACGGGTGGGCAGCGGCACCAGCTGGGCGAGCGTGGCCGCCGGCACCTCCCACAGCCTGGCCGTGCAGGCCGACGGCTCTTTGTGGGCCTGGGGCGCCAACGCCAGCCGCCAGCTGGGCCTGGGCAGCACCACGGCCGACCAAAACACGCCGCAGCCGGTGGGCAGCGGCACCAACTGGCTGAGCGCCGCCGCCGGCGACGCGCACAGCCTGGCTGTGCAGGCTGACGGCACGCTCTGGGCCTGGGGCAGCAATGCCAACGGCCAGCTCGGCCTGGGCAACACCACCAACCAGACCACCCCGCAAGCCGTGGCGGCCGTCACCAGCTGGCTGAGCGCCGCGGCGGGCACCGGCTATTCGGCGGGCGAGCAAAGCTGCGGGGCCGCCTGGGCCTGGGGCCTGAACACCACCGGCCAGGTGGGCGACGGCAGCACCACCACGCGCACCAGCCCAGTACTCATTTATAATCCCCTCAGCCTGCTCACCTTCACGCCTGCTACGGCCGGGAGCGGTAGCCCCGTCACGGTGACGGGCACCAACCTGGCCGGCCTCACGGCCCTCACGGTGAACGGGGCCAACGCCTTGGCCAGCGTGACCAACAGCACGGCCACGGGCTTCACCTTCGTAGTACCAGCTGCGGCCCCGCTCGGCGCGGGCACCGTGACCGTGGCGGCCGGCTGCGGCACGGGCAGCAGCACGGCCTTCACGGTGGGCGCGCCCACGCCCATTCTCAACACGGTGAGCCCCGTGGCCGAACTGCCGGGCCAGGCCGTGACGCTCACGGGCCTCAACTTCACCAGCACCAGTACGGTGAGTTTCGGCGGGGTGGCCGCGGCCAGCGTGACCTACAATTCGGCCACTTCGCTCACGGCCGTGGTGCCGGTGAGCGCCACGCCGGGCAGCAGCGCCGTGGTGGTGAGCACCGCCACCGGCAGCAGCCCCAACAGCCCGGCCTTCGAGGTGCTGCAAGTGTACCGGGGCACGGCGGCCAGCGGCTGCCTGGCCACGGCCAGCGTGAGCATAACGGGCAGCGGCGGGGCCAATACTTGGCGCTACCTGCGCCTGCCCGGCGCGGGCGGGGCCGTGGTGGCCGCCATCGAGGACACCCGCAACCTGGGCACCGTGTCGGCAGGTATACTCGACCTGGGCACGGCCACGACCGCGCCCGTGCGCACCGACGCCAACGTTCAGGCCTACTTCGACCGCAACTTCACCCTCACGGCCACCAACAAGACCTTCACCGGCCAGACCGTGCGCGTGCGCTTCTTTGGGCTGAACAGCGCGCTGACCCGCCTGGCGGCGGTGGATGCCAACGCCACGCTGGCCGGCCTGAAAGCCTCGCAATACAGCGGCGCCAACGAAAACTGCGACCTGGTCGACAACGACCCGAACGGCGAGTCGCGCCTGCTGCCCGCGCCCGCCACCATGCTCAGCGGAGCCGACTGGTTTACGGCCCAGGTGAGCGTGACCAACCATTTCTCCGAGTTCTACCTGACCGCGGCCAGCGTGCCGCTGCAAGCCGTGAGCCAGGCCCCCATGCTCACGGGCGTGTCGCCGGCGCGCAACCTGCCCACGGCCCCGCGGGGGGCCAACGTGGCGCTCACCTTCTCGCAGCCCATTGCGACGGGCACGGCGGGCAACGTGCGCGTGTTTGGCTCGCAAAGCGGTGGGCAACTGGTGCGCGGCGGCAATGCCACCGCCAGCGGCAACCTCATTACCGTGGACCCGACCCGTCCGTTTGCGCCCGGCGAACGGGTGATGGTGACGGTGCCGGCCACGGTGCAGAGCACGGCAGGCTACAATGCGCTGGCCCAAGTGCATGAATTTACGGCCGGGACGGTCCCGGCCACCGGCACCTTCCTCACCCCCCCGACGCAGCTCAACATGGGAGGAGCGGCGACTGCGGTAGCCGTGGGCGACCTGAACGGCGACGGCATGCTGGACGTGGTAACCAGTGACCCTTACAGCAAGGGCTTTTATTCTGCCTTTCCATCCCCGGGGGTAGTGGTGCGGCTAGGGGCGGGGGGCGGCCAGTTTGACGCGGCCGGCAGCAATCCGCTCTCTGACCCCGGCAACATTACATTGGGCGACGTAGACGGCGACGGCGACCTGGACATTGTCATAACCCCAAAAACTTACAATGGCAGCATCACCGTTAGGCTGAACAACTCGCAAGGTCAATTTCCCTCTGGTGGTCGAAATATTTATCTATACTCATATACTGGACCTAGCCACGTAGTACTGGGCGACGTAGACGGCGACGGCGACCTGGACATGCTGATAGCCGCCAGCCAGGCGTCCGTCAGCTTCAACGATGGCACTGGCAACTTCACTAGTGCCTCCTCTACTGCCTCCAGCATCCCCACAGCTAATGCAGCGTCGGATGTGGCGCTGGCCGACGTGGACGGCGACGGCGACCTGGATGCCCTGATAGCCAACAACAACCAGGTGAGCGTGCGGCTCAACAACGGCAGCGGCAGCTTTAGCGGCGGCACTGACGTGCCCGTGGGCGGCGCACTCAATAAGCTGGCGGTGGGCGACGTGAACGGCGACGGCTACCTGGACTTTGCGACGAGCAGTGGGTCGGCGGCCTCGCTGAGCGTGCGGCTCAACAACGGCAATGGCACGTTCGGGGGCGGCACCGACTATCCGGTGAGCTTCACGCCGGGCTCCCTGGCGCTGGGCGACGTGGACGGCGACGGCTACCTCGACCTGGCGGCGGCTGGCTACTCGAGTAGCAGCAACTCTCCGGGGCAAGCGGCGGTGCGGTTAAATAACGGCAACGGCACGTTCAGCGGCGGCTCCGACTTTGCCACTGGGGGAAGTCGGGCCTCCGTGGCGCTAGGCGACATGGACAACGACGGCACCCTCGACTTGGTCACGCCGCACCTCGGCTACCAGTCGGGCTATGACTTTAATAGCCAGGTCCCTATTTTCTCAATGGCCGACCTTTATATTCGCTTCAATACGGCCTTGCCGCCGACCATCACCGGCTTTTCGCCGCAGAGCGGACCGGCGGGCACGCTCGTCACCATCACCGGCACCAACCTGAACCAAGTGCGCGGCGTGCGCTTCGGCGGCAGCAATGAGCTAGCCCTCTTAGACCCTAATGCAGTACAGACGGCCACCAGCCTCACGGTGCTGGTGCCGGTGCGGGCGGCCAGCGGCGTCATTACCCTCACCTCTGCGCAGGGCGTTAACGTGCCCACGGCCACGTCCTTTACCTACACGCCCCGCCCCCTGGACTTGGTGGCCACGTTGAGCCCGGCCGGGCCGCTGGATGTGTGCCAGCCGCGCACCCTCACGGCCACGGCCGCTAGCCCGGCATTTGCTGCCGGGGACGGCATTAATTTGGCCGTCTTTGCGGCACTGGAGCAGCCCAATGGCAAGCTGCTGCTGGGCGGTGCCTTCACCACCTATAAGGGCGCGCCGGCCAACCGCCTCATCCGGCTCAACCCCGACGGCAGCCCCGACGCCACCCTCAACACCGGCACCGGCGCGGGCTTCAATGGCACGGTGTATAGCGCCGCGCTGCAAGCCGATGGCAAGCTGCTGGTGGGCGGTATCTTCACCACCTATCAGGGCGCGCCGGCCAACCAACTGATTCGGCTCAACCCCGACGGCAGCCCCGACGCCACCTTCAACACCGGCGCCGGTGCGGGCTTCACCGGCGGCACGGTGGGCGTGAACAGTATTGCAGTGCAGCCCGATGGCAAAATTCTGCTGGGCGGCGACTTCACCACCTATCAGGGTGCGACGGCCAACCGCCTCATCCGGCTCAACCCCGACGGCAGCCCCGACATTCTGTTCGGCACCGGCACGGGTGCTACCGTGGGTCTCAATGGCGTGGTGAACAGCATTGTGGTGCAGCCCGATGGCAAAATTCTGCTGGGCGGCGACTTCACCATGTACAAGGACGCTACGGCTAGCTACCTCATCCGGCTCAACGCCGATGGCAGCCCCGACGCCAGCTTTGCCGTCGGCAACAGCTTTCAAAATACGGTGTATGGGCTGGCCCTGCAGGCCGACGGCAAAGTGCTGGTGCATGGGAGTACTTTTTCGCAATCCCTCCGCTACCTTGTCCGACTCACCGCTAACGGCAGCACCGACGGCACCTTCAACGCCGGGGCCTTAAGCGGCACGGTGAACCACTTGGCGCTGCAGGCCGATGGTAAGATAGTGGTAGTCGGCACCTTCACTAGGCCTGGCAGCCGCATCGCGCGGCTCACCACCACTGGCAGTGTGGATGGCACCTTCAACGCTGGTGGTTTGGGCCTCGACAACGGGGCGCGGCGGGTGCTGGTACAGTCCGACGGCAACATCCTGGTAACCGGCGGCTCATTCCTGAACTACAACGGCGCTGCTGCCCCCAAGCTCATTCGCCTCAACGCTGACGGTATCCCCAATATGCCTACTCCCGTGAGTGGGGCCACGTTCACCTTCTCGCCGGGCGGCACAACGACCAACCCGCTCGTCACCAACACGGCCGGCACCTACTCGGTGGTGGCCAGCCTCAACGGGGCCACGTCGGCGGCTTCCAACGTCGTCACGCTCACGCCCTGCACTACTATGCCCACCGTCACAGTGCTGAGCACCGCAGCCGAGCTGCCGGGGATGCCCGTTACCATCACGGGCACGGGCTTCGCGGCGGGCAGCACCGTCTCGTTTGGTGGCGCGGCAGCCAGCAGCGTAACGGTGGCTTCGGCTACCTCGCTCACGGCGGTGGTGCCGGCCGGCGCGGTGCCGGGCATCAGCGCCGTGGTGGTGAGCACGCCCGGTCTCGGCAACAGTGCCGGCGCACCGCCCTTCACCGTACTGGCCGTGTACAGTGGGGCCACCCTGGGCGCCTGCCTCCCGGCCGTGCCCGCCACGGCCAGCGTGGGCGACGGCGCCTGGCACTACCTGCTGAGCAGCGGCGGCCAGGTGGTAGCGGCCTATAACTACACCGGTACTTCGCTGGGCAACCTCTCCATCGATGTGCTGCTGGCCGACCCGTCCCAGCCCGTGCGCCAGGATGCGGGCAACCGCTACTACCTGGGCCGTAACTGGCACCTCACCGCCAGCGCCGGCCGCTTCGACGGCCGCACCGTGCAGCTGCGCCTCTATGGCCTCAACAGCGAGCAGGCGCGCTTGCAAGTGGAAGACCCCACCGCCACCCTGGCCAACCTAAAAGCCACCCAGTACAGCGGCCCCAACGAGGACTGCCAACTGGCCAACAACGCAGCCTCCGGCGAGCGCCGGGTGCTGCTCGCCCCGGCCAACTCACCGGCCGGCACGGCTTGGTTTGCGGCCGAGCTGGCCGTGACCGACCACTTCTCCGAGTTCTACCTCACCGGCAGCCCCACTCCGCTGCCCGTGGAGTTGCTGAGCTTTACGGCCGAAAAGCGCGGCACTACCGTAGCGCTGGCCTGGGCCACGGCCTCGGAGAAGAACTCCGACCGGTTTGAGGTGGAGCGCAGCCGCGACGGCCGCAGCTTCGAACGTATCGGCCAGGTGGCTGCCGCCGGCAGCAGCACCAGCGTCCGCCGCTACGACTTCCTCGACCGCCAGTACCCCGGCGAAACTAACCATCTCTACTACCGCCTGCGGCAGGTGGACTTGGACGGCACTTTCAGTTATTCGCCTGCGCGCACCGTGACAGTGGGCGGCCCGGCCACGCTGGCGCTATTCCCCAACCCGACGCACGGCGGCGCGGCCACCCTCACGGGCGCGGCGCCGAGTACCACGGTGCGCGTGTACGACGCCTTGGGCCGCGAGGTGCTGGCCGCTACGGCCGATGCCAATGGCACAGCGGCGCTGGTGCTGCCCGCCGGACTACCCACCGGCGTGTACGTGGTGCGCGCCGGCAGCAAAGCCCTGCGCCTCACGGTGGAGTAAGGCCCCTAATCTTTTTATCCAAGTTGAAAAGCCCGTCGTTCGCCGCGACGGGCTTTTTGACGCTTAATGGGGAGAGCACACCGGCGACCGGGCTACGCAATTTGCACCGGTATTGTGCCTGGCAGCGACTGGCAACTGGTAGCAGTGGAAGGCGTGTGGGGCATGGGCCAGCAGTACGCCACCAAGCTACACGGGCTGGGCATCACTCCGGCGGCCCTGGCCCGGTGCACCGAGGCGATGTTTTAGTAAGCTCTCGATATCAACCGGGGGCTAAGCCGAGGGCAATAAATAAAAAAGGCCACTCACGGTATCGTAAGTGGCCTTGTAGCGCTCCCTCCTGGGCTCGAACCAGGGACCCTCTGATTAACAGTCAGATGCTCTAACCGGCTGAGCTAAGGAAGCTTTTTTCTAGTCCGAAACCCGGTTGTTGTTGTTTCGGAGTGCAAATCTACAACGGGCTTTTGAAGATACACAAGCCCCAATCTGTTTTTTTTCAAAAAAATCTGCGGCAACTCAGTTGGTAATGTTGAGAATATTGCCTTGCAGGCTGGTACTGTACTGTTTAAGCGGCCGGGGCGTGGGGCCACCGGTTATCTGGCCCTGTAAATCAAATTGCGAATTGCAGCAAGAATCGCGCATAAAGAGCCTCGATTTGTCCAGACTGACCGTGGCGCAGGCGTCGTAGGGACGGTAAGGACAGTTGCGCTCGAAGGCCAGATAGGTGCTGGCGTTTTGGCGGACCACAATTACGCCCTTCACCCCACCGGTACCAGCCGGGCCTTTCACGGGCAGCGTCACGGCTCCATTATTGGCGCGCAGGTTCACGTATTCCTGGTTGGTGAGTACCAGGCTTAGGTTCACCGGCGCGTAGGGAATGAGGGGCTGGTCGTCGTTTTTGGCGCCGCACGCCGCCACGCCCAGCAGCAAGCATAAAATCAGAAAGAGTGGGAGGCGCTGCATAAGGGAATTAGAACGAAGCATGGCTTACTAAGCATTTGCGGGGACGCAAAATTCCCGGCCCACTCGCTCCTCACCAACGCTAGCCGGCCGTGCTTATTTCTTAAACAGCGAATTGACAAACGTGTGGCGGTCGAACAACTGCAAGTCGGTCATCTTCTCTCCCACCCCAATGTAGCGCACCGGGATGCTGAACTGGTCTGAAATGCCAATCACTACGCCGCCGCGCGCCGTGCCGTCGAGCTTGGTAATGGCCAGGGCCGTGACTTCGGTGGCTTTGGTGAACTCCTTGGCCTGCATAAAGGCATTCTGACCGGTGCTGCCGTCCAGCACCAGCAATACCTCGTGCGGCGCGTCGGGAATCATCTTTTGCATCACGCGCTTGATTTTGCTCAGCTCGTTCATCAGGTTCACCTTATTGTGCAGGCGGCCGGCGGTGTCGATTATGATGACATCGGCGCCCATTTCCACGCCGGTTTTCACGGCATCAAAGGCCACAGAGGCGGGGTCGGTGTTCATGCCGTGGCTTACCACGGGCACGCCCACGCGCTGGCCCCAGATGATGAGCTGGTCGACGGCGGCGGCGCGGAAGGTATCGGCCGCGCCCAGCACCACCTTTTTGCCGGCTGAGTGAAAGCGGTGGGCCAGCTTGCCGATGGTCGTGGTTTTGCCCACGCCGTTCACGCCCACTACCATGATAACGAAGGGCTGGCCGGTGCTACCGGCCCGGTCCAGCACGGCCATGGAGCCGGACTTATTGTCCTCGAGCAGGCCCGCGATTTCCTCACGCAGGATGCGGTCGAGTTCGCCGGTACTCACGTATTTGTCGCGGGCCACGCGGCCCTCAATGCGGTCAATAACCTTCACCGTGGTTTCGATGCCCACATCGGCGTGCACCAGCAGCGTTTCCAAGTCGTCGAGCACGGACTCGTCCACGGTGCTTTTGCCCACCACGGCCTTGCTCAGCTGCTCGAAGAAGTTGGTTTTGGTCTTTTCCAGGCCGGCATCAAGCGAGGCTTGCTGGGCAGGAGTTTCCTTGTCCTTTTTAAAAAAATCGAAGAGGCCCATAGGGAGGGAAGATATTGGAGCGGGGTGATACCCCTACACGCAAAAAGTCCCACGAAGGTGGGACTTTTTAAACTTTTACAAAGCCGAACCCGGCCAGCAACTATTTGTTGCCGGTAGCCAAGTAATCCTGCACTTTGTCGAGCAGTACCATTTCCTCACGGAAAGTGTAAGCACCGGTCTTCTCCGATTTCACGGCACGAATCACCTTAGCCCAGTTCTTGGCGTTTTCGGTGGTTTTCAGCGTAGCAACTACTTTCTTAGCCATTGTTCAGGTTATTTAATTTCCTTGTGAACGGTCATTTTCTTGAGGATGGGGTTGAATTTCTTCAACTCGATGCGCTCAGGGGTGTTTTTGCGGTTCTTGGTGGTGATGTAGCGCGAGGTGCCCGGCATCCCCGAGGTTTTATGCTCGGTGCATTCCATGATAACCTGCACCCGGTTTCCTTTCTTGGCCATCTCGACGGGGGTGTGTGTTTTAAAATTTAGGACTGCAAAGGTACGGGGAATTTTGGAAAATGCAAAGTACCTGTCGCATAAACGAATGGAGCATAATTGCTAGTTCATGCTCTTGGTCACTTCAATTCCGGCAGCTTGAAGCCTTCCAGTGCGCTTGGTTCGGCCATTAGCTTCTCAATATCGGCCACCGTGCGCGGGGCTTCGGCCGAGAGATTCTCGTAGCCGGTGGCGGTAATCAAGGCGTCGTCTTCGATGCGCACGCCGATGTTCCACCACTTGGGGTCGCAGGGCGAGCCGGCGGGGATGTAGATGCCGGGCTCGACGGTGATGACATTGCCGGGCACCAGCGGGCCATAGCTGCCGCTGTCGTGCACGTCGAGGCCGAGGTAGTGGCTGGCGCCGTGGGGGTAGTATTTGCGGAATTCCTCCTTCTTTTTGATGATGCCAAGCCTGACGAGGCCCGCAGCCACTACTTCCTGAGTGGCCTTGTTGGGGGCATCAAAATTGGCACCCGGGCGGCAGGCGGCGAAACCGGCTTCCTGGGCAGCCAGCACCAGCTCGTAAATCTGGCGCTGGGCGGGGCTGAAGGTGCCGGAGGGCGGCGCGGTGCGCGTGACATCGGCGGAGTAGCCGTGGTATTCGGCCCCGCAGTCCATGAGCACAAGGTCGTTGTCGAGGCGCTGGCGGTCGTTGGTTTCGTAGTGGAGGATGCAGCCGTTGGCCCCGCCGCCCACAATGCTGGGGTAGCCCTGAAACTCGGCGCCGTAGCGGCGGTACACGTATTCGTGCAGGCCCTGCACTTCCATTTCGCCCATCTCGGGGCGCAGCAGCTTCATCACTTCGCGCTGGCCCTGGGCGCTGATGCGGATAGCGCGGCGCAGTAAGGCCAGCTCCTCAGGGGTTTTGATGGCGCGCAGGTCGCCGAGCTTTTCGCCCAGCGTGGCATCGTCGAGACGGCCGGGCGGGTGCGCTTCGATGGCGGCTTTGCGGGCGGCATCGTTGGTAGCGGCCAAGAAATCCTTGAGCAGAGGCGAGGTTGCCAGGGCCGGATTCTTTTTTACGGCTTCGCCGAGGTAGCCGGCGGCCTCTTTGCCGTTGCGCAGCCCGTAGCGGCGGGTCATGTTTTCGGCCTCCGAAACCGTGGGATTGTAATTGTTGGTCAGGCCGGCCTGCTGGCGGAAGGTATTAACTAGACTGAAAAGGTCGGCGGGATTCTCGGCATCGTCGCGGGCATCGGTGGGTAAGCCGTCGAATAGCACCTTGTCGAAGTCATTCCACTTGATGCCAGCGGCTTCGAAGTCTTTGTTATCGGCCGCAAACTGGAGCAGGAGCTGGTTTTTGGTGCCCATCGCGCCCAGGCGGCGGCCGGTCCAGGATTCGCGGCGCGGGTCGCGGGGCTGGGTGAAGAGGGCCTCGGTCACGCCGGGCTGGCCACCCACGGTGCGCGGCTCTTTAAAAAGCAGCAGCACGGCATCGGGCTCTTCGTAGCCGGTGAGGTAGTGAAAATCGGGGTTTTGGTGGTAGATGTAGTCCACGTCGTTGGCCCGGTTGCGGACGGGCGCAGCAAACACCACGGCCACGCTATTGGCCGGCATTTGGGACCGGAGCAGTTCGCGGCGCTGCCTGTGGAAGGCGGGCGAGAGGAAATCGGTAGGCCGGGCCGGGGCCGCATTATTGGTCAGCGGCTCGGGGATGGATGTGGGGGCCTGGGCTTGGGCCGAGAGGGTCAGCAGCCCCTGCAGACCGATAAAAACCAATGACGAAGCTTGTGGCCACGGCCGCGGCGACAGGAAATGGGAAGAGAACCGGAGCGGCATAAGCATCAGGATTTGGCGGGAACAATCAGATTACCAGACAAGGTAGCGGCCAACAGACAAAGCCAGCGCCGATACGGTTGCCTGGAAAGACAACCGTATCGGCGCTGGCTTTGAAAATTTGAAGCGAAGAATCAGCCTTTCAGCCAACATTTCGCCGCAACATCACTTTAATCTAGTAAACGATGAAGCCCTGCTCCTTGGCCTTCTTCAGGACCGACATGATGCCGTTCTTGTTGATGGTGCGGATGGTGGACGTAGCAACTTTCAGGGTCACCCAAGCATCCTGCTCGGGGATGTAGAAGCGCTTTTTCTGCAGGTTCGGGTAGAACTTGCGCTTGGTCTTGTTGTTAGCGTGCGAAACGTTGTTACCAACGCGGGTACGCTTGCCGGTCAAATCACAAACACGGGCCATGATATCGGAGGGTTAAATTATTTACAAAGCAGGGAAACGGGCCGCAAATATCGGCAAAAGTCTGGCATTCACCAAACACCCCGCCCTTATTTCCCGTCGGATGCGCCCTGAGTGCCTGGTTTGGGCCGAAATTTCCAGGGACAGTGGCGGCAGCCGCTCTGGCAGCAGCTGCCCCGGCGGCGGTGGTACTGCTCGGTGAAGACGAGGTAGCCTTCGGGCGTGTAGTAAAAATCGCCGGGCTGGAGCGACTGGGGAACGGGAGCGGGCATCGGTGAATCAAAGTTAGAGCCGGTGGCGTTCAATGGCCGGGGTGTTGTACCTTGTGTTACTGAAATTTGCAATCGATTCTATGAAAATGCCTACCGGTTTCACATTGTCGCTCCTGCTAGGGGCCTCCCTACTGTTTGCCTTTCCCACCGTTGCTCAGGCTCCCACGCCGGTGGTGTTGACGGCAGATACGGCCCCGGCCGGGGTGCGTCCGGCACTGGCGCGCGAAGAAACGGCCCTGGCCGACCCGGTGCGCGAGGCCCTGCGTACGCTGCCCCAGGCCAAGAAGAAATTTTTGGCGGGCCTGCCCATTGGCGACCAGTTTTTGCTGTCGGTGCGGGTGATTGCGACGGACACGAGCTTCCGGCAGGCGTCGGCGCGGGTGCTGGGCTGGCACGGCAACACAGTGCAGGCGCTGCTGCTGCCCGAAACCACCGCCGCTTCGGCTACTCCGGCCGAGCCTACGCCGGTAACTTTCCCCGAAACCGCCGTGGTGGACTGGACCCTGTTGCGAGCCAGCGGCCGTGAAGAAGGCAACTACGTGGGCCGCTACACCGACACCGCGCACCAAGTAGAAGGGATGCGGCTGCGTTAAGGCCGCACGGCGGGCGGGGCGAAAATCCGTAATTTCGGGCCTCACCAATTCCCGCCCTTGCCATGTCCGTCACCGCTTCCCCCACCGCCACGTCCAGCCGCGCCGCCGAGCTCATGCAGCTCGAAGACCAGTACGGTGCCCACAACTACCACCCGCTGCCCGTGGTGCTGAGCCGCGGCGAAGGCCCGCTGCTGTGGGACGTGGACGGCAAGCAGTATTTCGATTTTCTTTCGGCTTATTCAGCTGTTAACCAAGGGCATTGCCACCCGCGCATTATTGGTGCACTCACGAAGCAGGCCCAGCAGCTCACGCTCACGTCGCGGGCTTTTTTTAATGACCAACTGGGTGCGGCCGAAAAGCAGCTGTGCGAGCTGTTTGGCTACGACAAGGCGCTGCTGATGAACTCCGGAGCCGAAGCCGTGGAAACCGCGCTGAAGCTGGCCCGCAAGTGGGGCTACCAGGAGAAGGGCATTGCGCCGAATATGGCCCGCATCATTGTGGCCGAGCACAACTTTCACGGACGCACCACGGGCATTATTTCCTTTAGTACTGACGGGGACAGCACGGGCGGTTTCGGGCCGTATATGCCCGGCTACCAAGTGGTTCCTTACGATGATTTGGCGGCCCTAGAAGAAGCCGTGAAGGAGCCGCACGTGTGCGCGTTTCTGGTGGAGCCCATTCAGGGCGAGGCGGGCGTGATGGTACCGTCGGAAGGGTATTTGAAGCAGGCGGCGGCTATTTGCCAGGCGCACAACGTGCTGTTTATTGCCGATGAAATCCAGACCGGGCTGTGCCGCACGGGCCGCATGCTGGCCTGCGACTATGAAGGCGTGGACCCGGATATTCTCATCCTGGGCAAGGCGCTGAGTGGGGGGGTGATGCCGGTGTCGGCGGTGCTGGCGAATGATGTTATCATGCTCACCATTCAGCCCGGGCAGCACGGCTCCACGTTTGGCGGCAACCCGCTGGCCTGCGCCGTGATGCGCGCCGCGCTGGACGTGCTAACCGAGGAAAAATTGGCCGAAAAGGCGTTTGCGCTGGGCGAAATCTTCCGCGAGCGGATGCGCCAAGTGCAGGCCCAGCGTCCCGAACTAGTGGACCTGGTGCGCGGCAAGGGCCTGCTCAACGCCGTGGTCATCAACCCCACCGATGACGGCCGCACCGCCTGGGACGTGTGCGTAACGCTGATGGAGCGCGGTGTGCTGGCCAAGCCTACGCACGGCGACATCATCCGCTTCGCCCCGCCGCTGGTGATTACGGAGGCACAGTTGCAAGAAGCCTGCGACGTGATTGCGGAGGTGATTCTGGCGTTTTAATCAACTGTTGTCATTGCGAGTGGAATGCGGCAATATGCCCTGTAAATACCTGACAATGTGACAATCCTGTGTAATACTAAGGCTGCTGATTAGAAAAAAGTATTGTCACATCTCAGGGCTGGTCGCTAAGAGAGGACGGATTGCCGCGTTTCGCTGCGCTTCACTCGCAATGACAGACGTTTTTCTTATGCCCAACGCCAACCTCTCCTATTGGGAGCACCAGTCCTTCTTCGGGCCGGCCGATGTGGCCATCATCGGCGCGGGGCTGGTGGGGCTCACGGCGGCTATCTATCTCAAGCAGCAACGGCCCAGCTGGCGCGTGGTAGTGCTGGAACGCGGCCCACTGCCCAGCGGTGCTTCGACCAAAAACGCCGGATTCGCGTGTTTTGGGTCGATTTCGGAATTGATAGAACAGGAAAAGCGCGGCGACTTGCAGGCTATAGTGGCCGCCCGCTGGGCTGGTCTGGCGCGGCTGCGTGCGCTGCTGGGCGATACCGCGCTGGACTACTGGCCGGTGGGTGGCTACGAGCTTTTCCGGCACGAAGAAGCCGGGCTGGCAGCCGAGTGCCGCGACAAAATCGACTATTTCAACGTGTTGTTGGCCCCGGTGATTGGCCATGCCCGCACCTTCCGTGATGCCAGTGCGGAGGCTGGGCAGTTCGGTTTTGGCGGCGTGGTCACACTGCTCAAAAACGAGCACGAAGGCAGCCTCGATGCCGGCCGCATGATGCGCGCCCTGCTGGCCCGCGCCTGGGCTGCCGATGTGCCCGTGCTTACCAATTGCGCCGTGGAAAACGTGGAAAGCATCCCCGCCGGCCACCACCTGCACCTGGCCAACGGCGCGACCGTGGCGGCCGGCCAAGTAATGCTGGCCACCAATGCCTTCGCCACCGAACTGCTGCCCGAGCTGGCCGTGACGCCCGGCCGCGGTCAGGTGCTGGTGACCGAGCCGCTGCCCGACGTGCAGCTTCCCGGCACGTTCCATTATGACCACGGCTACGCTTATTTCCGCCAGTTGCCCGACCACCGGGTATTGCTCGGCGGTGGGCGCAACCTGGATTTCTCGGCCGAAGAAACCACCGCGCCTGGCCTCACGCGCACCGTGCAGCACTATCTTGAAAACCTGCTGCGAGAGGTGATTTTGCCCGGCCAGCAGACACGCATTGATTACCGCTGGAGCGGGGTGATGGGGTTTGGGCCGGCGCTGGCGCCCATCATCGACTGGGTGCGGCCGGGCGTGCTGGCCGCCGTGCGCTGCAACGGCATGGGCGTGGCCCTGGGGGCGGGCATCGGCTGGCAGGCGGCGCAAAAGCTGGCCACGGGGTAGCGGAAACCGGCTAATATTCGTACAGCCCTGCTCAGACCTCACCTCCGGCTTCTCACTATGCTTTTTGCTACGCGCCCTCGTTTGTTTCACTCCCGTTTGCTGGCTTTGCTGGTGGTAGCCGGCGGCCTGGCCAGTGGCTGCCAGAGCAGCCGGCCCAGCTTCTCGTTTCAGCCGATGCCGGGGCGGGTGCGGGAGGTGAAGCCGGCGGCAGCAACGACCGCCACGCAAGAATCTGCCCCAGTGCCCGCGGCTACGTCAACCGCTCAACAGGATGTGCAGGCAGCCACTTCGCCACTTATTGCCCGGAAGCAAAGCCACGCCTTGCGACATTCTGCGCCAGTGCTAGCGTCAACTCAAACTGCGGTAGCGAGCCCGCTCCCGGTAATGCGCCGAACGGCCCTGCACCGCCGGCCGCTGCTGGCCCGGCCCCGCGCCACGGCCGAGGCCGGCCTGGGCACCACGGTGCTGGGCGTGCTGGGGCTGGTGGTGCTGCCCATTGCCGCCGTCGGGCTGATTTTGAGCGGTGGCGGGCTGGGCTGGATAATCGTGGGCGGGCTGGCGGCGCTGGCGGTACTGGTGGCATACCTCGACCCGTTTGGGCGGTAGTTTGAGGTTTCGGGCGAACTTTGCAGGCTGATTTCGCTTTGTAGCAAACGTTTTTTTCTAAATTTTTCGGCCCGCGCGGTAGCGTTGGGCTCCCGCCATATGCTCCCAACCCACCGCCCCCGCCGCAACCGCAAGTCCGCCGTCATTCGTGATATGGTGCAGGAAACCCGCCTCACTGCCCACGATTTCATCTACCCCGTCTTCATCACCGAAGGCCAGAATAAAACCGAGGAAATCAAGTCGATGCCGGGCATCGTGCGCTTCACGGCCGACCGCGTGATTGACGAAATCGGGCAGTGCGTGGAGTTGGGCGTGAAAGCCTTCGCGCCCTTCCCCAACATCAACGAGGTGCTGAAGGACCCGATGGCCCGCGAAAGCACCAACCTCGAAGGCCTGTACCTGAAAGCCGTGGCCGATATCAAGCGCCAGTTTCCGGAGGTCGTCATCATGACTGATGTGGCGATGGACCCCTATAGTTCCGACGGCCACGACGGCGTGGTGGACCCCGATTCGGGCGAAATTCTCAACGACCCCAGCCTCGAAGTGCTGGGCCAGATGGCCCTGGCGCAGGCCCGCGCCGGCGCTGACATCATCGGCCCCAGCGACATGATGGACGGCCGCGTGGCCTGGATTCGGCGGGTGTTGGATGAGAATGGCTTCTCACACGTCAGCATCATGAGCTACACGGCCAAGTATGCGTCGGCGTTCTATGGCCCGTTCCGCGATGCGCTGTCGTCGGCCCCCAAGAAAGGCGACAAGAAAAGCTACCAGATGAACCCTGCCAACCGGCTTGAGGCCCTGCGCGAGCTGGCGCTGGACGAAGCCGAAGGCGCGGATATGGTGATGATAAAGCCTGCGCTTAGCTACCTCGACATCATTCGGGAAGTAAAAAACCACACCCACCTGCCCGTGACGGCCTACAACGTGAGCGGCGAGTACGCCATGATTAAAGCTGCCGCCCAAAATGGCTGGGTTGATGGCGAGCGCACGATGATGGAGGTGCTCACCAGCATCAAACGGGCCGGGGCCGATGCGATTCTGACCTACTTCGCCAAGGAAGCAGCCGCTGTGCTGCGTCGGGGCTAATCAATTGGCTACGAATATGCTCACCACCCGCCGCGCCACTCTGGCCGATGTGCCTGCCATTCTGGACCTGGTGCGGCGGGTGGTGCCGCTGATGCAGGCCAGCGGTAATTTCCAATGGTCGGCCGATTACCCAAACGAGGCCGTGTTTACGGCGGACATCGCGCAAAATCACCTCTGGGTGGCCGAATTGGATGGTGCGGTGGCCGGCGTAGCTGCCCTCACCCAGGACCAGGACGCCGAATACGCTCAGGCCGACTGGGACGTGACCGAGCCCGCCCTCGTCACGCACCGTTTGGCCGTGGACCCCGCCACCCAGGGTAAAGGCGTGGCGCTGGCGCTAATGGCCGAAGCCGAGCGGCAGGCCGTGGCGCAGGGTTTGAGGACATTGCGTGTGGATACCAACTCGGAAAACGCGGCCACGCAGCGGCTGTTTCCAAAGCTGGGCTACCGGTTTGCGGGCGAGATTACGCTGGCGTTTCGGCCGGGTCTGCGGTTCTTTTGCTACGAGAAGCGGCTGGGGTAATGGATGTATTCCGGCTTGGCTTGGTATCGTTGTTGCTCGGCTCAGGCATGTTTTACAGCGTGCGTGCGGGCAAGCTGACTACGGCCGCTGCCGGCACTGGTGGGGCGCTGGGGCTGTTGATTTACCTCGGCAGTGGCTTTACGGGGCTGGCGCTGCTGGCTCTGTTTTTCGGGCTGGGCACCGCCGCTTCCGGCTGGCGCGTGGCCGATAAGCGCCGCCTTGGGCTGGCCGAAGAAAACAAAGGCCGCCGCACTGCTGGCCAGGTGGTGGCCAATGCCGGCGTGGCGGGTTTACTGGGCCTGCTGGCTTGGCAATACCCACCCGCTGCGCCGCTGGTCCAGTTCATGCTGGCCGGTAGCTTCGCCGCCGCCACCGCCGACACTTTATCCTCTGAGTTGGGCAACGTGTATGGCCGCCGCTACTACAACATCCTCACGCTACGACCCGATGCGCGCGGCCTCAACGGCGTGGTAAGCCTAGAGGGTACGGCCCTGGGGCTGGCCGGCACGGCAGTGCTGGCGGCCACTTACTGCCTGGGCTTCGGCTGGGGGCTGGCCTTTGGTTGGCTGCTAGTGGCGGGCACGGCCGGCAACCTGATGGACTCGGTGCTGGGCGCGACGCTGGAGCGGCGCGGTGTACTGAGCAACAACGCGGTTAATTTCATCAATACCCTGACTGGGGCGATGGTGGCCGGCGGGCTGGGGCATTGGCTGGGCTAGTTTCGATTGTTAATAAGCCGTTTAGGAAGTCGCCAGAACGGCGTAGAGACGCATAATTGCGTCTTGTCGTTGAACAGTAATTGTGCAGGTAATGCAGACGACAAGACACAATTATGCGTCTCTACATTAGCTGTTTTTGCAATCAACTTCCTGGATTCATTTCCTACTGCGCAAACGGCCAGCGCTTCAAGCTCCGGCTCCAGAGCAGGAAGGCTGCCGTGCCCAGCGCCATCATGCCCAGTGCGGCCAGCTGGAAATAGAGTTTGAAGTGCACGCCGCCCCACGTCACCTCGGCCGGCGCGATGCCCACGAACACGAACAGCCACACGATGATGGCCACAATGACGGGCAGCGGGTAGAGCGGCATCTTGAACGGCAGCGCGCTCGTGCCGCGCCGCTTCCGCAGCAGCATCAGGCCCACGGCCTGGCCCACGAACTGCACCAGAATGCGCATGGCCAAAATGGCCGAAATCACCTCGCCCAGCCGAAACAATAGACTGAACACGAAGCCCACGCCGCCCAGCAACAGCAGCGAGATGTAGGGGAATTGCTTGGTGGGGTGCAGCTTGCCGAACACGGGCAGAAACTCGCCATCGGCCGCCGCTGCGTAAGGGATGCGCGAGTAGCCCAGCAGCACCGCAAACAGCGACGCAAACGCTACCAGCAGCACCATGGCCGTGGCCACGGTGGCGGCGGTGGGCCCGTACAGCCGCTCCATGAATACGCTGATGATGAACTGCGACTTGTCGCCGGCGCTGGCCTGCCAGCCCTGAACTTCCTGCCAGCCGATGACCGTGCCCACGCTCCAGTTTAGGAGCAGATACAGCGCCGCAATGCCCAGAATGCTCAGGAAAATGCTGCGCGGAATTACCTTCTCCGGCCCTTTGATTTCGGCCCCGAGGTGGCATACGTTGTAGTAGCCGAGGTAAGAATAAATGGTTTTGACCGCCGCCTGCCCCATAGCCGCCGAAACTAACAGGCCCGGCAAGGCCGAAAAACCGCCCGCCGGCAGTATATCGACGTGGTGGTTGGGGTGCGTGACGCCACCGAAAATCAGCCAGCCCATGAGACTCAGCACGCCCACCCACAGGGCCACGCCCAGCCTGCCAATGTCCTCGATGCGGCGGTAGAGCAGGATTATCAGCAGCAAAACCACCGTGCCGGCCACGGCCTTGGGCTGCCACCACTCGGTCATCGGCACGAGGTAGCCGAAATATTGGGCGAAGCCAATGGCCCCGGAGGCCAGCACCAGCGGCGACTGAATGAGCGTTTGCCAGACGTAGAGAAACGACATGTAGCGCCCCCATTTCTGCTCGCCATACGCCAATTTGAGGAAGCGGTAGCTGCCGCCGGCTTCGGGATAGGCCGCGCCCAGCTCGCTCCAGATAAGGCCATCGACCGAAGCCAGGGCCGCGCCCACCAGCCAGGCCAGCAGGAAATTCGGCCCCATAAAACCCATCACGAGCGGCAGGGTGACAAAGGGGCCTATGCCCACCATGTCAATCATATTGAGGGCGGTAGCTTGAACCAGGCCGAGACGGCGCTGCAGAGTAGGTGCGGACATGGGGCGAAAGTAGCGCAGACTTTTAGTCCGCGCCGGTGAGTGAACCGGTGTGCGGTTTAAAAGTCCGCGCCACTTTCGCCTATTTCTGCCCGTCAGTCCTACATTGCTCTATGCGTCCATTTATCCTCACCTTCTGCCTTGCTGCCCTCCCCTTGCTTTTCGGCTTTTGGGTGAATGAAACAGCTTCGCACCCGCCCACCACCGCCTACGTGGCCACGCGCTGCACCCGCTACTGCTACGCCCATGCCTGCCCACACGCCACGGCGGCCAACAGCCCGGCCTACGTCCGGCTCCGGCCGCTGTACCGGCTCACCATCGCGGCGCTGTCGCTGGGCGGCAGGGGGCGGTACGGTTTGGTCAATGTGGTGTTTTACCTGCTGCTGGTGCCCGCCGTGCTGCTGTGGCTCACGTATGGCACCCTGCGCAACGCCCAGACGCTGCGGCAGCTAAAGCAGCGGCGGGCATGAGCGGGCTCATTCAACTGGTGGACCGGCTGGTGCACGTCGCCTTCTGGTACTGCGTCGATTTTATGGTCAATCTGGCCAACCTCAGCCGTAGCAGCTACCCCGAAGCCAATACCTGGGTGTTGCTGCTACTACTGCCAGGGCTGCTGGTGGGGCTGCTTGGGGTACGGGTGGTGCAGGCGGCGGCACTGCGGCGGGCCCGGCGGCGGTAGCGGCCCACCAACCCCGGCCCCGCCCGCCGCGTAAGCCGGGCCATGAGTTCACCGGGTTCTTCTTCCAAGCTGGCCATCTACGGGGCTATTGCGGCCAACGTCGCCATTGCCGCCAGCAAGTTTGTGGCGGCGTATTTCACCGGCTCGTCGGCCATGCTTTCCGAGGGCATTCATTCCCTTGTGGACAGCGGCAACGGCGGCCTGATTCTTTATGGCGTGCGCCAGGCCGAGAAGCCCGCCGACAAGCGCCACCCCTTCGGCCGCAGCAAGGAGCTGTACTTCTGGGCCCTGATTGTGGCCATTCTGGTGTTTTCGGTGGGCGGCGGCATGTCGCTCTACGAAGGCATCGAGCACCTCAAGTCCCCCGCCCCTATCACCGACCCCACCTGGAACTACTGGGTGCTGGGCTTGTCGCTGCTTTTTGAGGGCATTTCCTGCTTTCTGGCTTTCAAGGCTTTCAACGCCGACCGCGGCGATGCCGGCTTCTGGGACACCCTACGCCGCAGCAAAGACCCGTCGGTGTTCGCCATTCTGCTCGAAGATTTGGCCGCGCTGCTGGGCCTGGTGATTGCGCTGGTCGGCGTGTACCTGGGCCATTTGCTTAATAATCCTTACCTCGACGGCGCAGCCTCCATTGCCATCGGCCTGTTGCTGGTGCTGGTAGCGCTGTTCCTTATCTACAAAACCAAACGCCTGCTGGTGGGCACCGGCGTCGATGATGAAACCGTAGACGCCATCGAAGCCCTGGTGCGCGCCCAGCCCAACATCGACCAGGTGGGCCCTCCCCTTACCTCCTACCTCGGCCCGGCCGATGTGATTCTGGCCCTCGATGTGGAATTTGACCACCACCTCACTTCCGAGGAAATTGAACAGGCCATTGACAGCATGCAGGATGTGATTCGGGCGAAATACCCGGAAATGAAACGCATTTTTATCGAAGCCAAGTCGCTGTCGAGCCGCGCGGCGTAACCGTCCGGCTTTTCTTTGGGCTTTCCTACCATCATTACCCCGCCTTATGGCCGACGCTAACGCCTCTAAACTTTCCCTCTACGGTGGCATCGCCGCCAACGTCGCCATTGCCATCAGCAAGTTTGTAGCGGCATATTTCACCGGCTCGTCGGCCATGCTTTCCGAGGGCATTCACTCGCTGGTGGACACCGGCAACAGCGGCCTGCTGCTCTACGGCACCGCCCAGAGTCAGCGCCCGCCCGATGCCGAGCATCCCTTCGGCCACAGCAAGGAGCTGTATTTCTGGGGCCTGATTGTGGCCGTGCTCATCTTCGCCATCGGCGGCGGCATGTCGTTCTACGAGGGCATCAAGCACATCCAGCACCCCGAGCCCATCGAAGACGCGGGCTGGAACTACGTGGTGCTGGGCCTCTCCTTTCTCTTTGAGGGCATCGCCTTTTACCTTTCGGTGAAGGCTTTGCTGGCCCAATCCACCGGCAACGTGGGCTTTGTGAAGATGCTGCGCACCAGCCGCGACCCGGCCGTTTTTGCTTCGGTGATGGAAAACTTAGCCGCCCTGGTGGGCCTGGCCATTGCCGGGCTGGGTGTGTTTCTGGGCCACTTGCTGAACAACCCCTATTTCGATGGCGGCGCGTCCATTGCCATCGGCCTGTTGCTAATGGGCGTGGCTATCTTTCTGGTGGGCCGCACCAAGGGCCTGCTGGTGGGCACCGGCGTGGACGCCGTCACGCTGGCCAACCTGGAACGCATTGCCCGCGCCCAGCCCCAAGTGTGCGAAATCCGCTCGCCACTGTCCATGTATCTCGGCCCGAACGACGTGATTCTGGCCCTCGACGTGCAGTTTGCCGACGACCTTAGCGCTACCCAGGTAGCAGCGGCCGTAGAGGAATTGCAGGACGCCATACGGGCCGAGCACCCCGAGGTGCAGCGCATTTTTATTGAAGCCAAGAACCTGGCCCAGCCTGCCCAAACGCCATCTAAATAAGTTCGGCATTAACAAAAACGCCGGTTTTTGGGTAAAGGAAGGGTGCGCCCGCCACAGCTATCGGGCTGATGCGGGCGGCCGCTTGTTCCACGCAGCCCCTCGCTATGAAAGTTACTACCCCTGTCGCCTCGCCGTTTCGCTCCTTCTGGTGGGGCGGCTACGAGTGCACCGACCAGCTCAACTGCTTCGGCCACCGCGTCGATTTCCTGCCCCTCACCGGCCATTTGCAGCTGATTGACGAAGACTACACCGCTCTCAACCCGTTCAATGTGCGCACCGTGCGCGAAGGCATCCGCTGGGCCCAAATTGAGAAAACGCCTTACCACTACGATTTCAGTACGGTGAAAACCATGCTCGATGCCGGCCAGCGCCACGGCATCCAGCAGGTGTGGGACTTGTGCCACTTCGGCTACCCCGACGACCTTACACCGTTGCACCCACTGTTTGCCCGGCGCTTTGCCGCGCTCTGCCGCGCCTTTGTCGATTTCTACCGCTCCGTGCGGCCCGATGATGTGCTTATCGTCACGCCCATCAACGAAGTCAGCTTCATTTCCTGGCTCGGGGGCGATGCGCGGGGCACATCGCCCTACTGCCATCACCAGGGCTGGGACGTGAAATACGGCCTCATGCGCGCCTACATCGAAGGTGCCAACGCCCTGCGTGAGGCCGACCCCAGCATCCGCATGCTCAGCACCGAGCCGCTGGTGCACATTGTGCCGCCGCTGCACGCCACGCCCCGCGAGCGCCGCTGGGCCCGCGAAGCCCACGACAACCAGTTTCAGGCCACCGACATACTCGCGGGCCGCAAGTGCCCCGAGCTGGGCGGCCGCGAAGACCTGCTCGACATTGTGGGCTTCAACTACTACTACGACAACCAGTGGCAGAACGGCACCCCCCACAAACTGGGCTGGAACGACCAGGTGCCCGACCCGCGCTGGGTGCCCCTGCGCAACCTGCTGCGCTCGGCCTACAAGCGCTACCGCCGCCCCTTCGCCCTCACCGAAACCAGCCATCCCGGCATCGACCGCCCCGTGTGGCTGCGCATGATTGCCGAAGAATGCGCCGCCATTCTCCGCGAAGGCCTGCCGCTGCAAGGTATCTGCCTCTACCCCATCGTGGACCGCCCCGACTGGGACCACCTCGACCAGTGGCACCGGTCCGGTCTCTGGGATGCTGACCTCTCGCAGCCCGGCCCCGCCCGCGTGCTGCACCAGCCCAGCGCCGAAGCCCTGCTCCAGGCCCAGGCAGTGATAACCCAAGCCGTACCCGTGCGCCAGCCCCGGGCTATATTGGTGTAGAGACGCATACTTGCGTCTCGTCGTTGAACAGCTCGCGTGGGCGCCAGTTAATATTTCGTCCAACGACGAGACGCAAGTATGCGTCTCTACCTTTGGCACATGGCTACCGTCATCCTCCTCACGCCCCTCGGCCAACTCGCCCTCACCGGCTCCGATGCGGGCCTGAGCGCCGTCACGTTTCTCAACGAAGCCGCCGAAGCCACTGCCGAAGCCAACATTCCGGCCTGCCTGCGCCCGGCCCACCAGCAGCTTCAGGCCTACTTCAACCGCGAGCTGCGCGAGTTCGACCTCACCTACGCCCCCACCTTCGGCACCGATTTCCAGCGCCAGGTGTGGCAGGCCCTCACTGGCATTGGCTACGGCCGCACGGC
This sequence comes from Hymenobacter negativus, assembly GCF_016056375.1. Taxonomy (GTDB): domain Bacteria; phylum Bacteroidota; class Bacteroidia; order Cytophagales; family Hymenobacteraceae; genus Hymenobacter; species Hymenobacter negativus_A. Next base: position 38,671 of record NZ_JAEDAE010000007.1, on the reverse strand, counting down.
CTCCTACCTCGACGTGGCCAAACTGCTGAACAACCCCAAATCCGTCCGGGCCGTGGGCGCCGCCAATGGCCAGAACCCGCTGGCCATCGTCTGGCCCTGCCACCGCGTCATCGGGGCCGATGGCAGCCTCACGGGCTACGTCGGCGGCATGCACCGCAAAAAGTGGCTGCTCGAATTTGAGCAGCCCACCCGCCAGGGTGGGTTGTTTGGGTAAGTAGTGGGTTGGTGGAATAGTGGAGTGGTGGATTTCTTAGAGATTACCAATCCACCACTCCACTATTCCACCAACCCACTATTCCGCCTCCACCAGCTTCAGCAGCCCTTGGTAAATAACGTTGTGCTGCCAGTACAGCTGCAACACCATCGGAATGTGGTGCCGGCCGGGAATAATTGTGTACGCCGGTGCCTGCCCCGTCGCCTTCAGCCTATCCCGAAACCGCCCCGCGCTCCCACTAATGCTTGGGTACGTCTCGCCGCCGATGTAGAAAATGAACGGCGGCAGGTTCGGCTTAATCTTGTGGATGGCCGACATTTCCTTCCACACCACCGGGTCGTTGCCGAAGGGCACTTTGTACTGCGCATCGCCCTCATACTTCATTTCCTTGAGGTAAGAGTACATATCCAGCCCCGCCGGGTCGTCCATAATGGCCCCTTTCACCGGATTCTGAGGCAGGCCGTTGGCGGCTAGCAAAGCATCGTCCGTAGCCAGCAGCGCCGCCAGCCCGCCGCCGGCCGAGTGGCCCATCACGAACACGCGCTGCGGGTCGCCGCCGTACTGCCGGATGTTCTGCACCGTCCAAGCCAGGGCGCGGGCACAGTCGGCCGCCTGCTCGGGCACGTGCACTGGCGGCGCGAGGCGGTAATTAATCAGCACCGCCACCACGCCCTGCTTAGCCAGCCGCCGCCCGATGAAGGTGTAGATGTTCTTATTCCCACTCGTCCAGCTCCCGCCGTGGATGAACAGCACCACCGGATAGCCCTTCCCGTTCGGAGCCGCTTTTTTGGGCGAATACACGTCCAGAATGTGGCGCGCCTTATCAAAATCGGGAGCCGAGGCCGGTACGTAGGCCACGTCTTTGGTGCGGGTGCTTGGGCGGGCCACCACGTATTCGGTGGCCAGAACGACTACCACGGCGGCCAGCAGCACGGCCACGGGAGTCAGCAAAAAGAAACGACGCATCTGCGGGAATTAAGCGGAAAGGCCGGCGGCCGAATCCCGGCGCCAGCACCTCACCTACGCCCGGGCCGGGCCGGCAGTTTGTCCACTACTGGCGCGGCCCCGGAGCCGGAGCCTTGGCGGCATTGGCTTTATCTTTGTCAGAATGGCTACGGGCTGGCTTTTTGCCGGGCCGGGATTTCCTCATTTATTTATTTCGCACCCGTGTCGATTTCTACTTTGCTTAAGAATACGTCGCCGGCCCTGGCTGCCCTGCTGCTGGCAAGCCTGCTGAGCGCCGCGCCCGCCCAGGCCCAGCGCAAGGGCGCGCCTGCCCCAACCGTGAACCCCGACGGCAGCCTGGCTACCCCGGCCCCGGGCAAGCCCATGCGCCTGCAGCCGCTGTTCGGTGGCCTCAACCCCACGCAGGCCACCCAGCTGCTCGGCGAGGCCCGGCTCAAAGCCATTGCCGCTAGTTTTGCTTCGACGGCCGAAGCCAGCACGTTTTTCACCAACAAGGGATACGAGTACCTGCGCGAAAACCAGCCCGATACGGCCACCTACCGCTTCAACCTGGCCTGGCTCCTCAACCCCCAGAATGCCGAAGCCTACCGCGGCCTGGGTATCATTGCCAGCAGCCAGCCCACCCCCGATGCCGCCATTGCCCTCCTAAGCAAGGGCTTCGGCATTGCCCCCACCAGCACCCTACTCATGAGCGACCTGGGCGCGAGCTACCTCATCCGCTACGGGCAGACCAAGAAGAAAAAGGACCTCGCCATGGGCCTCACCCTGCTGCAGCGTGCCACCGCCGCCGACCCCACCAACGCCAACGCCTGGCAGCAGCTGGCCCGCGGCCTCTACTACCAGGAGAAGTATGCCGAAGCCTGGGATGCCGTGCACAAAGGCCAGAACGCCAACGTTAGCAGCCTCGATTTCGACCTCATCACCGACCTGCTGGCCAAGCTGCCCGACCCGCAGGGCACCTTCAAATAAAACCCGCCCGGCAGACGGATTCCAGCGGTTTGCGCGTTGGGCTCCGTATAGTAGGTCTTTGTTTCACCTTAGTTGATAATATGCGGTTTCGCTCGTTGATTTTTGGAGGCCTGGCGGTTGGCGCACTTGGCAGCCACACCGCCCAGGCCCAGTACCATCACCCGGTGCGGCACTACAACCGCCAGGAGCGGGCCTATTTCCGGGGGCCGCTGCACGTCACGCTCGGCGGCGGCACGGCCCTGTACAACGGCGACCTGGGCAGCAGCCCCGGCGACAATTTCCTGGGCCCGGCCCTGAGCCTGGGCGTGCTTTACCGCCTCACGCCACACCTGCACCTGGGCAGCGAATTTTCCTACGTGGAAATGGGCGCGCGCGACAAGGCCAGGGAGCGCGGCTTGGCCTTCACCAGCACCAACGGCCTGGGCACGGTTTTCTTCCGGTTCGATTTATTGCCCGACGAGTCCATCTTCGCGGCTTCCATGGCCGAAGCGCCGGTTTTCCAGGTGTTCGTGCAGGGCGGCGCGGGCCTGCTACTGTATAACCCGCACGCCTACGTGGGCACGGAGCGTGCTAACGACGCTACCACCTTCCTGGCCACCGAGCGCAACGACTATCCGGCCATGGCCATGGCTTTCCCCGCCGGGGCCGGCTTCAGCGTGCGCCTCACCGACAAGCTGCGCGCCAACCTTGAAGGCAACTACTACTTCACCACCACCGACCAGCTCGACGACATCAACCTGCGTCTCGGCGGCGCCTCGGCCAACAACGACGGCTTCGGCACAGTGATGCTCAAGTTGGACTACTCGCTGAAGTAAAGTCCACGACTTTCATCCTGAGCATTAATCGCAAAAAGGCCCGTCAGCGTTGCTGACGGGCCTTTTTGATTAACTCGGAAAAAGGACTATTCTTTCACGAAGCGCTGGTGGAAGGTCTGCGTGCCGTCGCTCACGTTGATAACGTACATGCCCTTGGCCAGGCTGCTCACGTCGAGCGTGCCGTTACCGTCGTAGCGGGTGGTAGCCACGGCAGCACCGCGCAGGTCGTTCACGGTCACGCTCACGATTTCGGCTCCGCCGTCAAGCAGCAGGTGCAACTCGTTGGTAGCGGGCATCGGGTACAGGCTCAGGGCGTGCGCCGAGGCCATGCCCGTGAGCGAAGCCGCGCCGCTGCTGATGGCGGGGGTGCTGGTAGAACCCGTTTGGGCTACCAGGGCGGCACCGGTGGTTACACCCACGGCGTTCCAGGCGTTGGTCACCGACTGAACTTGCACCGAGCCGGCCCCGAACAAGTCGGTAGCGGCCTGGATTGAATAGGTGCGGGCCTGGGCATAGGTCGAGCCGGCCACCATGTACACGTCTTCCATGCGGAAGGTGATTTTAGCGGCGGCATCCAGGCCGAGGCCGGTTACCGAGTAGGCCACGCCTTTCTCGTTGGTGCCGTTCTTGCCCACCGAAATCAGGTAGTACCAATAGTTGATAACGCCCGAGTTGGTGTGCACCCCGCCGTAGTCGCTGGTGCCGGTGTACCAGTTGATGCCTTTATAGTAGTCGGGCTGGCCCTGCGATTTGGGGTCGCTCATCGAGCGCAAAGCAGCTTGCTGCTTGTCGATTTCCTCACCAATGAGCCAGGTCGATTTGGCCTTCGGGCCGCTGGAGGTAAAGCCCAGGTTGGCCACGGCGTAAGCCTCAATCGAAGCTCCCCAGATATCGGACAGGCCTTCGTTCATCGCACCCGATTCGTTCGAGTAGGTCAGGTTAGCGGTGTTTTCGCACACGGCGTGGCCGATTTCGTGGCCGCACACGTCCAGCGCCGTCAGCGGGCGGAAGCGGGTGGCGCCGTCGCCGTAGGTCATGCGCGTGCCGTCCCAGTAGGCATTTTCGTAGCTGCGGCTGTAGTGTACGTAGCTCTTGATGATGGCCCCCGCGTTATCGTAGGAGTTGCGGCCGTGCACGTTTTTCCAGTAGTCGTAGGTGGCTTCGGCACCCACGTGGGCATCGCCGGCCACGTTGTCGAACGTGGCGTTGTTGTACTCGGCAGCCGTCCAGTTGTTGTCGGCGTCGATGAAGTCCACGGCGCGGGCGTACTGGGTGCCCTTTTTCATATTGAAGGTTTGAATGCCCTGGCCGCGGCCGGTTTCGCGCAGGAAATACCCGCCCGTGGTGGTGCCATCGCCAATGGAGCGGGTACCGCTATAAGCCGTGGCAAACGAGCCTGTGGCGCTGGTGTGCTTGATGATATTGTCCTGCAGAACCACCTCGCCGGTGCGCGCATCCACATAGATGTAGGCCCGGCTCACCGGCTCCTGCGCGTACACGTCGAATTTCCAGGCCAGCACTGGCTGGTTCAGCTTCTCCGATTTGGTGGTGCGGGCGGCGCGCACAATCACCAGCTCAGCCTGGGGGTAGTAGCTGGCCGACGACTTGCCGGTTTCCTGCTTCAGCAGCGTTTCCTCGCCCAGGTCCTGCCACATGTACTTCTGAGCACCTACGTAGTCTAGGGCGCGGGTCAGGGCGGCCGAGGCGCTCAGGCTGGGCGTGGTGTCTAGGCCCGAAAGCTTTTCAAAATCACCGCTGATGGCTTCTACCGTGCCGCCTTTGGCGTGCACCGTGTATTCGGCGTGCTCCACACGGATGCCTTGGTAATACTGCGAGAATTTCTCGTGCGTATAGCCAAGCTGGTCGGTTTTCACACGGGCCGAGCGCATTTGGTCGGCATCGGTCAGGGCCAGTTGCTGGCGCAGCACCTGGCTGCCTTCCACGCCGCGGTAGGCGGCTTTGCCTTCGGCACTGAACTGCACCAGCACGGGCTGGTTGTCTTCGCCTAATACTTTGGTTTGGATGCGGCGAGCCTCCTGGGCCTGGGCGTTGGTAGCCAATGCGCCGAGTATGTAGCATTGTGGCAGCTGAGTATTTGTTAATCATAAAAAAAGAGAGGATGATGGTGGAAATTATTCGCGGATTCAGGATTTGTTATTTTCTCCATTAACCGCTACGCAACTTAACAATATTTTCATTAAAAGCTCAATAATAGTTTTATTATTTCACATACAACCAAATTTAATTGCGAATTACAACGAATTTTGCACTGCAGACTGATAAAATTGGTCAAATAGTAAATCAATTGAACATCAGACTTCTGCACCAAATAAAAAAAGGCCCGCCAGCAATGCTGACGGGCCTTTCTCATTGGCTCAGAAAGAGAACTATTCTTTCACGAAGCGCTGGTGGTACACTTGCTTGCCGTCGCTTACGGTCAGGGTGTACATGCCATGGGCCAGGCGGCCGATGCTCAGCACGCCGTTGTTCAGCGAGAGGCCTTCCACGCGGGCACCGCGCACGTCGGTCACCAGTACGCTCTTGATTTCAGCATTCTCTGGCAGCATCAGGTTCAGCACGTCGGTGGCCGGGTTGGGGTACACGGACAGCAGCTTCGAGCTGTTGGTAACCGCGTTGCCATTCAGAGCCGCGATGCCGGTGCCGCCGGTGATGTTCACCGTGTAGTCCTCGGTTTCACCGTAGCTGTAGGTGCCGCAGCTGGTAGTAGCGCTGGCATCGCTCAGCGTCACACGCATCCGGGTGGCACCGCTCTTGGCCGTAGTGGGCACCGTGAAGGAGGCCGAGCGGGTGGCCGCGCTGGTGCTGGCGGCAGCATTCACCACCAGTTCACCGGCATCGGTGAACACGCCGTTCTGGTTGTAGTCGATGTACACTTTCACGTACTCCGAGTAGGCCGAGCCCGTGAAGCCGGCCGAGAAGTTGATGGTCTGGGCCGAGCCGGCAGCCACCGTGGTGCTCAGCGCCGTGCCATTGTAGTAGCCGGCATCAGCACCCGAAGTGCGGTTGATGCTGCCGAGGTTCACGAGGTCGATGTACTCATAGGCCACGCTGGTGCCTTTGCTGGCGCAGTAAGTGGGCGTGGTGCCGCCACCGCTGGCAGCGGTGATGTTCACCGTGTAGTCCTCGGTTTCGCCGTAGCTGTAGCTGCCGCAGCTGGTGGTAGCGCTGGCGTCGCTCAGCACGACGCGCATGCGGGTGGCCCCCACGGTAGCCGTAGCGGGCACCGTGAAGCTGCCGGTAGCGGCCGTAGTCGAAGCAACCGTGCCCGAAGCAACCATCTCACCGGCATCGGTGAACACGCCGTTTTTGTTGTAGTCGATGTACACTTTCACGTACTCGGTGTAGGCGCTCGATACGAAGCCGGCCTTGTAGGTCACGGTCTGGGCCGAACCCTGGGCGATGCTCGTGGTCAGGGCCGTGCCGTCGTAGTAGCCACCATCAGCGCCCGAAGTGCGGTTGATGCTGCCGAGGGCCACTTGGGCAATGTACTCGTAGGCCACGCTGGCACCCTGCGACGTGCAGTAGGTGGTGCCACCGCCGGTACCGCCGCCGCTGTAAGCTGCGCCGATGCCCACGGCATACCAGGCGTTGGTTACGGCTTGCGTCTGGGCCGAGGTAGCGCCGAACAGGTCCGTAGCGGCCTGGATGGAGTAGGTACGGGCGTTGGCGTAGGTCGAGCTGGCCGTCATGTACACGCTTTCCATACGGAAGGTGATTTTAGCCGCGTCCGAGATGCCAATACCGCCCACGTTGTAGGCGAAGCCTTTTTCGTTGGTGCCGCTCTTGCCCACCGAAATCAGGTAGTACCAGTAGTTGAGGATGCCCGAGTTGGTGTGCACGCCGCCCTGGTCGTTGGCGTTCGACGGCGACGAAGTGGTAGCCGCCCAGTATTGGCCTTTGTAGTAAGCCGGCTGGCCGTAGAGGTTGGGGTTGCTCATGGAACGCAGCGCGCCGCCGGCTTTCATGATGTCTTCGCCAATGTCCCAGGTCGACTTGGTGAGGCCCAGGGCAGCGCAGGTGTACTGCTCGATGCTGGCACCCCAGATGTCGGACAGGCCTTCGTTCATAGCGCCCGACTCGTTGGCGTAGGTCAGGTTAGCCGTCTTTTCGCACACGGCGTGGCCGATTTCGTGGCCGCACACGTCCAGCGCCGTCAGGGGCTTGAAGGTGCTGGCACCGTCGCCGTAGGTCATTTCCACGCCATCCCAGTAGGCATTCTCGTAGCCCGCGCCGCCCGGCACGTCATCGAAGTGCACGTAGCTCTTGATTTTGGCCCCGGCGTTGTCGTAGCTGTTGCGGCCGAAAACGTTCTTCCAGTAGTCGTAAGTAGCTTGGGCACCGAAGTGAGCATCGCCGGCCACGTTGTCGTAGTTGGCGTTGTTGTACTCGGCGGCCGTCCAGTTGTTGTCGGCGTCCACGAAATCGGTGGCGGCGGTGTAGCTGTTGCTCTTTTTGCAGTTATAGGTTTCGATGCCCAGGCCGCGGGTGTACTCCTTAAGGTGCCAGCCGCCGGTGGTGGTTTCGTTGGCCAGCGAGCGAGTACCGCTGTAGGCCGTGGCAAACGTGGCCGTGCCGGCCGTGTGCTTGATGATGTTGTCCTGCAACACCACTTGCCCGGTGCGGGCATCCACGTAGATGAACGCGCGGCTGATGGGCTGCGAGGCGTACACGTTGAATTTCCAGGCCAGCACGAGCGGGCCGGTTTCGGAGCTCACGCGGGCGTCGCGCACAATCACCAGCTCGCCCTTGGGCAGGTATGATTTGGCATCGGCCTCGTTGGACTGCCACTTGTACTGACGGGCACCTACGTGGGCCAGGGCGCGGTCCAGCGCGGCGCTCTCGCCCAGCGACGGCGTGGTGTTCAGGCCCGAGATTTTCTCAAAATCACCGCTGATGCTTTCCACGGTGCCGGCTTTGGAGTGCACCGTATAGTCGGCGTGCTCCACGCGGATGCCCTGGTAATACTGGGCAAATTTCTGGTGCACGAAGCCGAGCTGGTCGGTTTCGGCGGCACGCTGCACCATCTGGTCGGCGTTGGTGAGGGCGAGCTGCTGGCGCAGCACCTGGTCGCTGCTCATGCCCCGGGAGGCCATTTTAGCTTCGGCGCTGAGCTGCACCAGCACGGGCTGGTTGTCTTCGCCCAACACTTTGGAGGATTGAACGCGGGCGGCGTCCTGAGCATTGGCCGTGGTGGCGACCAATCCGCCGAGCATCAGTAATGCTGCAGCTGAGTATTGTTTTCTCATGTAACTAAATAGGTTGTTGGTGGGACTCGAAGCCAGTGCAAACTTTAACTATTTTGCATCTAAGCAGCCGCAACCTAGACAACTTTATCAGCCCAATGAGCCATTTGCCATTAATTTAGCAATAAAACCGAAATCTTGTACGTTTCATGAACAAACCATGAAGCAGTAATTGCACTTAATCAAATTGCAATATTCCTTTAGCCTGAATAATTATTTGGTTTGATTCTTGCTAACAATTCCCGCGCTGAGGTAGTCGGCGGCCAGGGTCGCTAAGGTCTTCACGCCCAGCGTGAGGCCGCTTTCATCGATGCGAAATCCGGCCGTGTGGTGGTCGGCGGCGGTGCCGGGGTCCTGACCTTTGGTCATGCCGCCCACGAAGAGAAACAGGCCGGGCACTTTCTCCTGATAAAAGGAAAAATCCTCGGCCCCAGTCACAGCTTTTATCTCCCGCACGTGGTCGGGGCCAGCCGCTGACCGCAGTGTAGGCAGCATCTGAGCCGTGAGGGCGGGGTCGTTGGAGGTCACGGGCACGTAGGGGTCGATGCTGACGTCGGCGGTAGCCCCGGCACTCTCGGCAATGTTGGTGGCAATGCGGCGGATGCTGGCCCAGATTTGCTTCTGCGCCTCAGGATTTAGGGCCCGAATGGTGCCCGACATTTCCACATCAGGCGGAATGACGTTGTAGCGCACGCCACCGTTGATGGTGCCCACTGTGACCACGGCCGCGTCGTCAATCAGCTTCACCTGCCGGCTCACGATGGTTTGCAGGCCCACGATAATTTGGGCGGCGGTCACCACCGGGTCCACGCTGTTCCACGGGTAGGCCCCGTGCGAGCCCTTGCCGTGCACCTTGATAGTGAACCGGTCGGAAGAGGCCATTTCGCCGCCGGGGCGGTAGGTCAGGTTGCCCACTTCGGTCTGGGCGTTGATGTGCACGCCGAATACAGCATCCACCTTGGGCTTATCGAGCACGCCTTCCTTCACCATAAGCTTGGCCCCGCCTTCCACGCCCGGCAGCGAGCCCTCCTCGGCGGGCTGGAAGATGAACTTCACGGTGCCGGGCAGGTCGGCTTTCACCTGGCTCAGCACCTCGGCCGCGCCCATGAGCATGGCCACGTGGGTGTCGTGGCCGCAGGCGTGCATCACGCCCACGGGCTGGCCCAGGTAGGTGGTTTTCACCCTGGAGGCGAAGGGCAGGTCGTTGTTTTCGGTGAGGGGCAGGCCGTCCATATCGGCGCGCAGGGCCACCACGGGGCCGGATTTGCCGCCGCGCAGCACGCCCACCACGCCGGTGCGGCCCACCCCGGTTTGCACTTCCAGGCCCAGCTTTTTGAGGTGCGCGGCGATGACGCCGGCGGTGCGGGTTTCCTGGTTGCCCAGTTCGGGGTGCTCATGGATGTCGCGCCGCCAAGCAATGACTTTGGGTTCTTCCTGGGTGGCCAGTTGAGCGATGCGGGCGTCGAGGGCCGCATTCTGGGCGTGGGCGGCCGGGACAGCGGCCAGCGCCAGCACAAGGCCGGCCGGCAAAGCAGAAAGTAAAAAGCGCGTCATAAAACCAAGGGTAAGGAATAAAAGCCGGGCGGCACGTTTTGGCCGGTGGGCAATGTTACGTCGCCGTTGCCAACCAGCGCGCTACTGTTCAGGCTGGAACGTAATTTTGCGCCCTGTTTTATTGCCTTTCCATTAGCTGAACCCATTATTATTTGTGGCTACGATTTTAACTCCTCCTCCCCTGCCCCGGCCCGTTGATTCCTCGCGCCCGCCGTTTCGCCGGGGGTCCTGGCCCGCGGCCTGGGCTTCGATGAGTTTCCGGCTGCGGCTGGGCGCGGTAGTGTTAGGCCTGCTGGGGCTGCTGCCGGTGGTGCCGGGCTTCTACCATTTCATTCAGGCGCGCCCCGGCCAGCGGTTGGCCGACCCGCTGCTGGCGCTGCTGCCGGTGCACGACGTTTCGGCCCTCACGTTTGCGCTCATCTACGGTGCCATCGCGGCCACGCTGGCCTACCTGCTGCCCCGCCCGCAACGGCTGTTACAGGCGCTGTGGGCCTATTATTTCCTGCAGCTCATGCGCATGGTCACGCTCTGGCTACTGCCGCTGGAGCCGCCCGCCGCCCTGGTCATCCTGCGCGACCCGGTGATGGACCGCATTTTTGAAGTAACCACTCAGCCCATCGTGCGCGACTTGTTTTTCTCGGGCCACACCGCCACTATGGTGCTGCTCACACTGGCCGGCCGGGGCCGCAAGTGGCGCTGGACACTGGGCCTGATGAGCGTGGCCGTGGGCCTGCTGGTGCTGGTGCAACGCGTGCACTACTCCTATGATGTACTGGCCGCGCCATTCTTTGCCTGGGCCGCCTACTGGCTGGCCGGGCGGACTACGAAGCAACGAATGCCTGTTAGCAGCTCTGCTCAATAACCCCCCCCAAATCTGAGCAGGTTTGGGGGGGGGTTATATCAGCAAGTTTGTCGCTGAGAACAGGACGAATTAGCTACGCTGTCCTCCGGGTGCTTCGCTACGCTCGCAATGACAGCGTTTATCTACAGATATTTCTCGTAAATCCCGGCTGCAATCTTCTCCACAATGCCCTTGGGCACCACGCTGGTGAGGCCGGCTGAAACCTTGTTGAGCACGCCGGGGATAATTTCGGCCTCGCCGGCCAGCAGGCCGTTTACGGCGGCCTGGGCTACGGCTTCGGGCGTCATCGAAACTTTATTGGCAGTGGCTTGCAGCTCGGCCCCCATGCCGGCGCGGTCGGCAAAGTTGGTGGTGGTAGCGCCGGGGCTCAGGCAGGTTACCGATATATTACTGGTTTTGAGCTCGTAGCGTAGTCCCCGGCTGAAGCTCAGCAAAAACGCCTTGCTGGCCGCATAGAGCGAGAGCGAGGGCACAGCTTGGTATGCAGCGGTGCTGGCCACGTTCAGAATATACGCTTTCGGGGCCTTGTGCAGGGCGGGCAGCAGGGCGTGGGTGAGGGCCACGGGCAGGTGCATGTTTAGCTGCATCATGTTCTGCTGCTCCACCAGGCTAAGCTGCTCGAAGCGGCCCCAGAGGCCGTAGCCGGCATTATTCACCAGCACAGCCAGCTGCTCGGTTTGGTGCGTTGCCCAGGCGGCCACTGTTTCGGCGGCGGCGGGGGCAGCCAGGTCGGTGGCCAGCACGTGGGCCTGGCGCTTGTGCCGGGTGCCTATTTCCAGCGCCAGGTTGGTGAGCTGGTCTTCGGACCGCGCCACCAGCAGCAGGTCGTAGCCGCGCTGGGCCAGCTGGAGCGAGATGGCACGGCCAATGCCGCGCGAAGCGCCGGTAACGAGAGCGTACATAGATGCAATGAGTGAATGGCTGAATGAGTGAATGGGTGAATGGATTGAGAGACAGGCCATACTACCCCATTCACCCATTCACTCATTCAGCCATTCACCCATTGGTTACTTAACAAGGTGCAAAAAGCGCAGGTAAAACGGCGTGGGGCTGTCCTCGCTCTTGGGCTGGTACTTGCCCGAGATGATGGGCACGTACATCACGCGGCGGCGGCTTTCGGGGCCCACCAGCGGCGACTGCGCCACGCGGTGCCACATGCGGCCGTCGTGCACGGTGAGGTCGCCGGGCTCGGTTTCGATGGCCACCTCGTTGGGGTCGTAGAACACGTCCTTGTAGTATTTCTTGCGAAACAGCATCTTGTGCAGGCCTTGGCGATGGGTGCCGGGAATCACGCGCAGGCCGCCGTTGGTGGCCTTGGTGCCATCGAGGTGCAGGCCCACGTTGAGCATGGGGCCTATGCGCTTGCCGTAGAACACGTCGCGCAGCGAGTCGGTGTGCCAGCCCATCTGGCTGAATTCGGAGCCGGGCACGTTCACGTAGTGGTTCACCACGAGGCCGTCTTTTTCGTTTTCGCCCACGCGGCCCCCTTCGGCCTCGAGGAGCGGGAAAAGGGCTTTGAAACGCTCGTCCTGTAGCAATTCGTGCAACACGGGGTGGTGCTGCGAAGCGAAGGCGAAGCGCTGCACAATGCGCGAGCCGTCCACGTCGTGGCCGTATTTGATGGGCACCCCGTTCACTTTTTCTACGCCCTCGGCCAGCCACTTGGCTTGCACCTCCTCCGTTGCTTTGAGGATTTGCTGGACGTATTCGGGCGAGGCGAAGGGCCGGAAGTGAAGGAAACCGTATTTGGTAAAAAAAGCCCGCTGCTCGGCGGTGAGGGTGCTGCCGAGCGTGAAGCGTGGATAGTCAGAGGATAGGGCCATAACAGAAAATTGGCGGCCGCCGGGTATTCCCGGGCGACACACAAAGGTAATACGTCCGGCGTGGCCCCTGCCGGTTTTTAGGCGGGAGCATCCCGGTTGCACGGCGGCTATAACCGCGCCGCCGCACGGTAGTTTCGGGAAGGCAAATACGCGTTTGGCAAGTGAACAGAAGGTGAACTACCGCCACAGTGCGCGCCCACACTGACGGCTACCGCCGCGCAATGCTTTAATGGTCAGTCTGTATTCTGAGGCTGCTTCCCGCAGCAGGCCACCGGCACCGGAGTGCCACCGCACAAGAAAAAACAAACCCAGCCGTTGCAGAAGCCGCGCCAACCGCAAAAGTTTCTATCTTTTCCCGCTTCTTTCCAGCCTTCCATGCTGCTACTGCCCACTTTTCAAGCCGTTTTGCAGCCGTGCGCCGTTGAGCCCGACGCATTTCGGGCTCACGCGCAAGGTCATTTTTGCAGCAGTTGCCAGCGGGTAGTGCAGGATTTCAGCCACTCAACCAACTCCGTGGCCGACCTGGCCGCCGCCCGCGCCACCGCGCCCGATGGCCGAGTGTGCGGCCGCTTTTGGGCCGCGCAGGTGTTGCAGCCCCGGCCGACGCTAACGCGGCGCCTGAAGTGGTTTGTGGTGGCGCTGGTGCTGGTGGTGGGCCAGGGCCTGACGGCGCACGAGGCCCTGGCGCAGGTGCGGCGGACTACAATGGACTATGTGCAACAAGCCGCCAAGCCCGAACGGGAGCGGCTTGCCGCAACGAAGCGCGACTCGGCAACATTTGCAGATACGAACCCGCTACCTTCTTTTGGAATGGTGGGCGAGCAAATGCCCATATTTCAGCATGGGGGTAGCAATCGTGAAGTAATTGATTACATCCAGCAGCGAATAAAATGGCCCCAAGAAAATGGCAAAATCGTGGCGACGGAAGGCCGGCTTTTCGTTTCTTTCACTGTGGGCATTGATGGCCAGGTGTGCGACGCTAAAATTGTTAAAACTTTCAATCCACGTTTCGATGAAGCGGTGCTGCTTGTGGTGCGAAGGCTACCACCATTTACTCCTGGCTTGCAAAATGGACTTCCTGTACCCGTGGGAATGACGTTGCCAATTACCTTCAAGCTGAAATAAGCGTGGCCTGCTTGCGCATTCCGGCCAAAATTCCCCACCTTCACCTTTCCACGCTAACCCCCACCCTCCCCGCCCTATGGTTTTCACGCCCAGCCCCATGCTCCTCAAGCTGCTGTACACCCGCGGCAGCCTGCACAACCTGCCCGACAACGCGGGCGTGGCCTTCAGCCTCAAAAACCGGCTCGACACCGTGAAGGTGACCGGTTTCAAGCAGGTACAGGTGGGCGAGATGGTGGTGCCGGCCGAGAAAATCCGGGTTGATTTGGGCAACGGCGAGCAGCGCGCCGCCACGTCCATCGATGCCGACGGACAGGCCGTGGAGCTGCCCGTGGGCCGCGCTATCACGGTGATGCTGGACATGCCGGCTCTGCCCGAAGGCATGCACCCGGTGCAGATGTGGTTTTCGACCGATGCCTTCGGCGATTTGCACGTAGAGGTGGAAGACGCCATTGTGGGCGTGGCCAACTCCAAGCCCCGCATTCCGCGCTCCGAGGAAGACGACTACTCCGAGGCGGCCATTGCGGCCCGTCAGCGCTTTGCCGAGCAGTTTTCGGAGAAAGAATTTAAGCACCTCAAGCACTACTCCTTTGATGCCCATCAGCTGCAGGGCAACTGCGAGCATTTCATGGGCGTGGCCCAGATTCCGGTGGGCCTGGCCGGACCGCTGACTGTGAACGGCGAGCACGCGCAGGGCGATTTCCTGATTCCGATGGCCACCACCGAGGGCACGCTGGTGGCCAGCTACAACCGTGGCATTCAGGTGCTGAACCTGTGCGGCGGCGTGAAATGCACCGTCATTGGCGATGCCATGCAGCGGGCGCCGGTGTTTGTGTTTGATGATGCGCGCGGGGCGCGGGATTTTGGCAAGTGGGTGGAAGAAAGCATCGACCAGATTCGGCCGCAAGCCGAAAGCACCTCTAGCGTGGCCAAGCTGCAGTACATCGATACCTACCTGAGCAATAAATTCGCCTACCTGCGCTTCAATTTCAGCACCGGCGACGCGGCCGGGCAGAACATGGTGGGCCGCGCCACCTTCGCCGCCTGCTCCTGGATTCTGGAGAACTACAAGGGCGCGAAAATTGAGCACTTCTACCTCGAATCGAACTTTGCCACCGACAAAAAAGCCTCTCAAATCAACGTGATGCGGACCCGGGGCAAGCGCGTGGTGGCCGAAGCCGTGATAAAGCGCGACATTCTGATGCAGCGCATGCGCGTAACGCCCGAGCAGCTGGCCTACCACGGGCAGGTGAGCAACGTGGGCGCATTCATTTCGGGGGCCAATAACAACGGCGCGCACTCGGCCAACGGCATTACGGCCATGTTCATTGCCACGGGGCAGGACGTGGCCAACGTGAGCGAATCGTCGGCCGGTATCCTGTATTCGGAAGTGAACAAGGACGGGGATTTGTACATCAGCATCACCATTCCGAGCCTGATTGTGGCCACGCACGGCGGTGGCACCGGCCTGGCCACCCAAAACGAGTGCCTGCAAATGCTGGGCTGCGTGGGTCGGGGCACGGTGCGCAAGTTTGCCGAAATTGTGGCCGGCGTGGTGCTGGCCGGCGAGCTCAGCCTGGGTGCGGCCATTTCGAGCTCCGACTGGGTGAGCAGCCACGAGCAGTACGGCCGCAACCGCTAAACACAACGGGGCCTGCCCGTTGGTCACCTTTCCATTGCTCATCTACATGACTACTGCCCAAAAACTTGGGACCGGCCTGTTACTGGCCGGCCTGCTGCTGTCCGCATCTGCCCGAGCGCAGATGCAGTCCTCGCGCGACCTCGCCGAACTCGGCATGGACCTCTACCAGCGCGCCAACTCGCCCGAAGCCCTGGCCCGGATGCGCAAAGACCTGGTGAATGCCCCCGAAGCCTACCTGGAGCGGGTGGAATTGCCCGGCACTTTGGTATTGCTCGACAAGCGCCGCGTGCGGGTACCGGCGATGAAATACAACGTGGCCCTGCGCCTGCTGGAAGTGCGCGACTCGACCGGCAGCCACGTGTGGCCGCCCGGCAGCCTCGACGGCTTCTACCTGGGCAAGGGCAGCGATATGCGGCATTTCCGCAGCAAGCTGGTACGCAATGGCAGCACCAAGCTCGACTTTGTAGAAGTGCTGACGCAGTCCGACAACAGCCCCCTGGTCCTGGCCGTGCAGCACATCTACCGCCACCTGGATGCCCAGCTCGACCCCATTCTGCGCACCGAAACCAAGGCAGAAAGCACCGAAATCGGCCAGACGGTACTGGCCGGCACCGACCTGGTGCCCAAAGAACCCCTGCGGGCAATATCCCTCAACCGAAAGAGCGTGAGCGAGCTATTTGGCTCGCGGGCTCCCGAAATAACTGCCTGGGCCGCCAATCAAGGGTTAAGCTATACTGACCTGGGCCAGGTGCTGCGCATGGTGGAATACTATAACCAGGTATCATTTAAGAAGCCTTAATCAGAAGGGAGTCCCCAAGGATGGCACGGTGCTTGAAAACGGGTCTGATTGGTGCGCAACCGCCTAATTATCGTATTTTTGACGCCCCCTGTTCCATTCACCATTTTTTAGTGCCTTTAGTGAGACCCCACCTCTACTTATCTGCCATTTTTTTGCTTGCCGGCGCACAGCAGGCCAATGCCCAGGCCGCAAAGGAACAAGCTGAAGCCCGCACTATTTACGCCCAAAGCAACCGCAACCCCACCGCCGCCACCCTGCGGGCCGGCCTCAAAACTCAGGCCACCGGCTTCCTCGGCGATGGCGCCTTCCAGCCGGGGGCTCTGCGCACCTTCGACGGGCGCTACCGGCCCGTGCCGGGCCTGCGCTTCCACGCCGGCATGCGCCTGCTCGAAGCCCAGGATTCCATCAACACCGATTCGACGCACCTGTGGCCTGTGGGCAGCCTACGCGGCTTCGACATCGGCGAGATGGGCGGCACCGGGGCCGATGCCCTGCGCCGCTTCCGCCCCCGCCTGGTGAAGGAAGGCAGCGCCGGCACCCGCCGCGAATTCGTGGAAGTGCTCACGGCCGTGGATGCGGGCCCGCTGCTGCTGGCCCGCCTCTATTCATCGGGGGCCGATGCCGTAGCCGGCCGCCTTTCCATGGCGCCCCTGTTGCTGGTCGGCGTCGGCAACGAGCCCACGGAACCCCTGCACCCCATCACCCTCAACCAGGCCGATGTGCTGCGCCTGTTTGGGAAGCGCGACAACGAAATCAGCACCTTCGCCAACGCCCAGCACCTGCAATACGACCAGCCCGCCGACGTGGCTCGTATGATTGACCACTACAACCGCGTGGCGGTGGTGAAGTAGGATAACGGTTTTGCCTAAAATAAAAAGGCCCTCATGCTCAGCATAAGGGCCTTTTTATTACTCACTAGTCCATCATATCCGCCGATTTGGGCGGGTCGGGCACGAAGCCGGGGTTCCAACTCATGGGGTAGCGGGCGTCGATGTATTGCAGGGCCGTTTCGGTGAGGTAGAGCGGGCGGAAGGTGTCGAGCATCACGGCCAGCTCGTGGGTTTCCTTCTTGCCGATGCTGGCCTCCACGGTGCCGGGGTGCGGGCCATGCGGCAGCCCGGTGGGGTGCCAGGTAAAGGACGCTAAGTCAACGCCCTTGCGCGACATGAAATTGCCGGCCACGTAATACAGCACCTCGTCGGAATCGACGTTGGAGTGGTTGTAGGGCGCCGGAATGCTGAGCGGGTGGTAGTCGAACAGGCGCGGCACGAACGAGCAGATGACGTAGTTGTGCCCCTCAAACGTCTGGTGCACGGGTGGGGGCTGGTGCAGGCGGCCGGTTATTGGCTCAAAATCGTGAATACTGAAGGCGTAGGGGTAGAAATAGCCGTCCCAGCCCACTACGTCGAACGGCGAGTGCGCGTAGGTGAGCTCGTGCAGCATGCCTTCTTTCTTAGTGTGTATCACGTAGTCACCTTCCGGAAATTCCTCGGTGATGAGCTCGCTTGGCGGGCGCATGTCGCGCTCGCAATAAGGCGAATGCTCCAGCAGCTGGCCGAAGTGGTTGCGGTAACGTCGCACGGTTTCTACGGGGCTGAACGATTCGATAATCATCAGTCGCACAGGGCCTTCCTCAAAGTGCAATTGGTGGATAACGGTGCGCGGCACCACCACATAGTCGCCGGGCTCGAAGGCCACTTTGCCCATCTGGCTCCACAGCTCGCCCCGGCCTTCGTGCACGAAAATCACCTCGTCGGCCTGGGCGTTTTTGTAGTAATAGTCCATCCGCTTGTCCGTGGGGTTGCAGATGCTCATCGTCACATCGGCGTTGCCGAGCAGCGTTTGGCGGGCGGCCAGGTAGTCGCCGCCGGTGGTGGTCTGGGCCAGCGTGCGCAGGTGCTCGGGCTGGAGCGGCCGGTCCTTAATCAGCTTTGGCGCGAAGGGCTTGGGTGCGCCCACGTGCTTAATTTGGGTGGGTGGGTGCACGTGGTAGAGCAGCGACGACACGCCGTGAAACCCAAGCGTGCCCACCAGCTGCTCCGAATACAGGGAGCCATCGGGCTGGCGAAACTGAGTGTGCCGCTTGCGCGGAATCTGGCCGAGGCGGTGGTAATGCGACATAACGAAGGGGGTGGGATTGGAGCCGTGAAGGTACGGAGTAAGGGGATAGGGAATAAGGGAGAAGCTGCCGAGCACAACGTCAGGCGGGAAGCTATTACGCAACTTCCCTTTTCTGCTCTCCTATTTCCTATTCCGTTTCCCCACTTCCTACTTCCCCAGCAGCGCCAGCTGCGCGGTGTTGTCGCTCACCACGTGCAGGGCGCGCTGCAGTTCGGCATCCTGCTCGCGCAGTACGGTGTAGTAGGCCACGTTGCCATAGGCGCTGCGGGCGATGTAGGCCTTTAGCTGGTTGCGCAACAGCGGCCCGCAACGGCGCACGCTGGCCGCGTCGGCCGCCACGCCATCCTGGGCGGCCTGGGCGGTCAGGCTGGCCAGCTGCGCATCCGAGATGCGGAAGGTGGCGTTGAACTGCTCGAAGCGCAGTCCTTCCAGCTCCGCCTTGTGGCTCTGGTAGAAGTTCAGGGCGAAGGCGCGGGCCACGCCGTGGCTCAGCAGGCGGGTGAAGTACAAGGAATGGGCCACGGAATCGCGCGGCACGAACACATCGGGCATGATGCCGCCGCCGCCGTACACGGTGCGGCCGTGGTCGGTACGGAACTGCAGGGCTTTGGAAAAATGAATGCTATCGGCCGATTGCAGCTCGCCGCGGGCCGAGCGGCCGCTCAGCTCAGCGCTGTATTCGGCGTAGCTGGCGCCGTAGGGCTTCTGGATGGAACGGCCGGCGGGCGTGTAGTAGCGGGCAATGGTGAGGCGCAGCTCGCCGCCGTCGCTCAGGGCAATTGGCTGCTGCACAAGGCCTTTTCCGAAAGTGCGGCGGCCCACCAGCGTGGCGCGGTCGTGGTCCTGCAGGGCACCGGCCACCACTTCGGCCGCCGAGGCACTGCCCTCGTCCACGAGCACCACCAGGGAGCCTTCCTCAAATTCGCCGGCTACTTTGGCGTAGGTCTGCGAGTCGTATTGGTCGCCTTTGCCGTCGGTGTACACGATTTTGCGCGAGCCGGCAATGAACTCGTCGGCCAGGCGCGTGGCACGGTCGAGGTAGCCGCCGGGGTTGCCGCGCAGGTCCAGCACCAGGCGGCTAAGGCCCTGCCGGCGCAGGTCGGCCAGGGCCGCCTTAAACTCATCGTAAGTATTCGAAGCAAAGCGGCTTACTTTGATATAACCAGTCTGGTCGTCAACCAGGTACGCGGCATCAATGGAGCTATTCGGAATGCGGCTGCGGGCAATGCTCAGGCGCAGGGGCTGGCCCTGATGCCGGCGGCGCAGTTCGATGGCCACGCTGCTGCCCCGGGGGCCGCGCAGCAGCTGCGAAAGTTGCCCGGACGTGAGGTGCGCGCCCGAAACGCGCTTGCCAGCAATGCTCAGAATCTGGTCGCCGGGCTGTACGCCGGCTTGCTCGGCCGGGCCGCCGCTTAATGGGGCTACCACCGTCACGGTATCGCGGAAGGTGTTGAATTCGACGCCGATGCCGTCGTAGTCGCTTTGCAGAAAGGAGTCGGTTTTTTCGCGGTCGCGGGCCGGGATGTAGACCGAGTGCGGGTCCAGTTTTTCCAGCATCTGGGTCACGGCGTAGTCGGCCAGGCCTTCGGTATCCACCGAGTCGGCGTAGTCGCGGTCCACGTAGCTCAGGATTTCCTTGAAGCGCAGGTAACCCCGGGCCGTAGCATCGGGGTTTTCCGACGAAGGCCGGAAGGGATTATTGGCCACCAACACGCCGCAGCCCATGGCCAGCACCAGTAATAAGCTTTGCCGCAGCCAGCCGCGCCGCCGCGAGCCGGCGGGCACACCAGTTGCCCGGTTAGCAGGGGTAGAAGTGGGCATAAGCTGTTAGTGTAGAGGTAATAATCAATAGAATAATAGTAAATAGGATTCAAAATTATTGAAATTTTCCCAGTTACAAACGCAGAAAAGTAGCCATTTCTTTATTTCTTCAATCAATGCAATAATTTACAATAAAAGGGCAAATAATCGGGGTTTTTACTGGCAAATTACAATTCGCCAGTTCTTAATACATTCCTTTGCCACGAATCAAAACTATGACTATACCCATAAGCTTGCGCCTGCTCTTCGACCAACCTGGCCCTTTGCCCGTTGGATAAGTCTTTTTCCAAATCGGGCGCAGATACGGTCCAAACTCGGAACAAGTACGGCCGGGGTTGCCCGGCGGATTGGGAGCTTTCGGCCCGCCGTATCTTTGCACCCGGCCGCAAGGCTGGCTCTTTTCAATTTCTTCGTTTTACCCCGCCACCACATGGGTCGCATCCTTGCCATCGACTACGGAAATAAGCGCGTGGGCCTGGCCGTGACCGACCCGCTGTGCCTGATTGCCTCGCCGCTGGAAACCGTCCACAGCAAGGATTTGCTGGCCTACGTAAAGGCCTACCACCAGCGTGAGCCCCTGCGGGCCGTGGTGGTGGGCATGCCGCGCACGCTGCTCAACGAGCCCACCGACGTGACCAGTGCCGTGGTGGGCCTGCTGCGCACGCTGCGCCGCGAGTTGCCCGAGCTGCCCATTCACGAGCTCGACGAGCGGTTTACCTCGCGCATGGCCCACGCCACCATGCTGGCCGGCGGCCTTGGCCAGAAGGCCCGGCGCGACAAGGCCACCGTGGACCGCATCAGTGCCACCCTAATTCTGCAATCATTCCTCGAATCGCCGCTCATGCGGGAAGTCTGAATCAATGATTAATGGTTAATGATGAATGATTAATCACCAAGACAGAGTTTTCATTAACCATTGACCGCTAATCATTAACCATTAAAAAAATGATTTACTCCATTGTTGCCATCGGCGACCCCGTCCTCAAGACCAAAGCCAAAAATATTCCCGCCGACCTGCCTGCCGCCGAGCTCAAGCAGTTGATTGCCGACATGTATGAAACCATGTATTCGGCCAATGGCGTGGGCCTGGCAGCGCCCCAGATAGGCAAAGCCGTGCGCCTGTTCGTGATGGATTCGGGCCCGATGGTGGAGCTGGACGAGGAAGACCTGGCCGAGCTGGAAGAGGGCGAAGTGCCTGAGCCAACCGTGAAGCGCGCCTTCATCAACCCGCAGATGGTGAGCGAAACCGGCGAGGAATGGGGCTTCGAGGAAGGTTGTCTGAGCATTCCCGGCGTGCGGGAGCTGGTGACGCGCCACGCCGACATCGTGCTGCGCTACGAGGATGAAAACCGCCAGGTGCACGAGGAAGCCTTCTCGGGCATGGCGGCCCGCGTCATTCAGCACGAGTACGACCACTTGGAAGGTATCTTATTCACCGATAAGCTGTCAGGTTTCAAGAAGCAGCTGCTGAAGGGCAAGCTGGCCCGCATCAGCAAAGGCGACGTGCGGCACGATTACCGCATGAAATTCGTGGGCGACGGCCGGCGGCGGTAGAGCGCTCCATTCGCATGTCATCCAGAGCGCAGCGAAGGACCTTATCACGTTAGAACATTACAGTATGAGAAGGTCCTTCGCTGCGCTCTGGATGACAGATAAGTTGAAATTTAGTGCCTTACCCGTACCTTGTTAGCCGTGAAAAAATACGGCTACCTGCTTCTGATTTGTTTGCCCCTGCTCTTCGTGGCCCGCCAGGCGCAGGCGTGGGGATTTTTCGGCCACCGGCTGCTGAACCGGCTGGCGGTGTACACGCTGCCGCCGGGCATGATTGGCTTTTACAAAGCCAATATCGACTACCTGACGGTGAACGCCACGCGGCCCGACTCGCGCCGCACGATAGTACCGGGCGAGGCCCCCAAGCACTTTCTGGACGTGGACCGCTACGGCGACAGCGCCGAGTTTAAGCTGCCGCGCAAATACGCCGACGCTGTGGCCCGCTACGGCGAGGACTCGCTGCTGCGCCACGGCATTGTGCCCTGGAACGTGGTGAGCATGAAAAACCAGCTCACCGCTGCCTTCAAGGCCAAGGATACCGACCGCATTCTGAGCCTCTCGGCCGACATGGGGCACTACGTGGCCGACGCCTGCGTGCCGCTGCACACCACCCGCAACTACAATGGGCAGCTCACTGGCCAGCGCGGCATCCACGGGCTGTGGGAGTCGCGCCTGCCCGAGCTGCTGAGCGCCGACTACGACCTGTTCAGTGGCAAGGCCGAGTACTTGGAGCGGCCCAGCGACGCGATTTGGGCAGCCGTTATCCGCTCGCACGCGGCCGTCGATTCGGTGCTGCGGTTCGAGAAACAGCTCACGGCGGAGTATCAGGAAGACCAGAAATTCGGCTACGAACAGCGCGGCAGCCAGACGGTACGGGCCTACTCGCGCGATTTCAGCAAGGCCTACCACGCCCGGCTCAATGGCCAGGTGGAGCGCCAGCTACGCTACGCTTCGGCGCTCATCGGTGACTTCTGGTACACGTGCTGGGTAGACGGCGGCTCGCCCGACTTAAATAAATTGACCCGCCAGCCTTCGGAAACCGAAAAGCAGCGGCTCGACCGCGAAGCGCGGGAAACAGCCGCCGCGCCGGCGGTAGCCGCCCCCGGCCACGACGAGTAACGAGTGACTGAGTGACGGTTTAGTATATAACTCAGCCACTCCCTCACTCAGTCACTCGTTACACAGTCACAGCAAGCGCCTCCGTCTGGTGCACCATATCCAGGTCTACTACGGCAATGCCGTCGTCGCCCACCTCGTAGGCGCGGATGAAGCGGCGGTACCACTCAATCTCGTCGTGGGTGTAAGAGTTGCGGGCGTGCACGTCCTGGGCGAAGGTGTCGTCGTAGGCTTTCAGCTGGATGATGATTTCGACATCGAGGCGCTCGTAATCGATGGGTAGCAGGCCGTGGAGCGGGCTGTCGGGGGTGATGTCGTGCACGATGGTCCAGCTCAGGGGGAAAAAGCTGATGGCATCGCGCTCAAGCGGCAGCAAGGCGTAGGTCTGGTCGTTGGTAGCGGGGTCGGTGGTTTTGAGCAGCACGCGGGCCTGCAGGTCGATGAGAATGTTGTTGCGCTGGTTGGCGATGCGGAACTGCAGGCAGGGCGTACCGTCGGCCCGGCGGCTGATGATGGCCGTGCGGCTGAAATGAATGCGCGCCGTGGGCCGCGAAAACCGCCCGTAGAGCAAGCCCGTGGCCAGCGCGAAGGTGAGCACGCCCACCAGTGCTTCCACGCTGCTGAGGAAGCCGGTGGCATTGGTGCCAGGGTACACATGCCCGTAGCCGACGGAGGTAAAGGTTTGGATGGAGAAAAACAGCGCGCTCAGAAAATCCTGCACGCCGTCGTGCGGGGCGGCCACGCCGGGCAGGTCTTCGAGGCCCAGAGCCATGAAGGCGAGAGCAAAAGCCACGTTGAGCACAGTAAAAAACACCACTACCAGGCCAATAAATGGATACCAATCCATTTGAATAAGCCATTGGTAGGGGTCGTGGCGGTGCGGGCCGCCGCGCCGCCGCACGTTGAACGAGCCGTCGTGGTTGATGGCCCGCTTGGTGCGGCGCGAGAATTTTTCGCCGATGCCGGGGTCGAGGGTGGGCATGATGGTGGAGTGGTGGGCTGGCGGATTGACGAAACAAAAGAACGTCATGCCGGGCGCAGTCGAAGCATCTCTCCTACTTCGTGGCAACGATTAGGTAGCCTCAGCAGTAGAGATGCTTCGACAAATTGACACCAGCTGCGCACGACGTTCAAACATCTCTTATCTCACTAATTCACCACCTCACCAACCCGCTACATGAAAGGCGTTTATTCCCTTTTGCTCCTCACCATCTCCAACCTGTTCATGACGTTTGCCTGGTACGGGCACCTGCATTTGTTCAAAAAAATGGCTTGGTTTGCCAAACTGGGGCTGTTTGGTGTCATTATGGTGAGCTGGGGACTGGCTTTGTTTGAGTACGTGTTTCAGGTGCCAGCCAACCGGCTGGGGTTTGAGGAAAACGGCGGTCCGTTCAGCCTGTTCCAGCTCAAGGTGATTCAGGAGGTGATTACGCTCACAGTGTTCACGCTGTGCGCGGTGTTCGTGTTCAAGACCGACAAGCTGGGCTGGAACCACATCGTGGGCTTCATCCTGCTGGTAGCGGCCGTGTATGTTATTTTCAAAAAGTGGTAAACCGGTAGCGCTATTCGGCTTTCACTACCCGCAGCACTTCGGTGCGGCCTTCGCCGGCAAAGCGCAGATGAAGGCTATACACGCCCACCGGCAGCCCGGCGGTGGGTAGGGTAAGTTGCCGCGCGCCGGCTGGCTGCGGCGCGACGGCTATTTCCCGCACCTGGCGGCCCAGCGCATCGTGCAGCGTCAGGCCCACGGATTGCGGACTGGCCAAGGCAAAGGCCACCTGAATTTCGGCGCCAAAAGGGTTGGGAAAAGCGACAGTAGTGCTGGCCGGGCGGCTGGCGCGCACGGGCAGCAGCTGCGCGAAAGTGGTGAGCTGGCCCCAGATTTCGGTACCCTTGCGGTAGCCGAGCAGCGTGGTGGTTTCGATGGTGAAGCTGGTATATTCCTCCTGCGTCTGGCCCAGGCCGGCGGCCGTGCGCACGGAATACCCGGCATCGAGGTTGCTGCCGTTGAGCAGCGAAGTGCTGTCGGCGGTGGGCGTTCCGCACTGCATATAATGCGCATGGTGCTGCACGAGGCGGCCGTTGTAGTCGGCGGTGCGCCAGGCGGGCAGGTGCACCAGGCCGCCCGTGCCCGCTGAAGGCGTGCCTTCCCAGAATCCGGTGGGCCGGTCGAGGTGGTCGGTGGTGCGTGTGATGTGCAGGGTTTGCACCACTGGGGCGCTCAGCACGGGCGCGCCGGAGCAGTTGCGGGTGAGCGTGCGGCGTTGCAGCTGGTAGTCCAGCGCATCGCCGCTGGTGCTGAGGGTGCGGCTGATGATGCTGTCGCGGGTCCAGATTTGGGTCTGGCATATTGCCCCGGGACCCAGCGCGTACTGGTTCACGTTTTTGCGTAGAAATACATCGCCGGGCTGGAAATCATACACGGCAAAAGCGCCCAGCTGATTGGTGCCCAGGCCCAGCTCCGGCAGGGCCGTGAGCGTGAGGGTGGCCTGCGGCAACCGCGCATTGAGGTAGTGCCCCAGCGCCGGGCCGCTTACCCAGCCCAGGCGCTTGCCGAGCGTGATAACAGCCCCGTCCGACAAGGTGATGGTGGCCAGCGAATCGGGTTGCCCCAGCACCGTGCCCAATGTGCGGGCCGTGACGCGGGCCGTGAGGCCGGCAGTGGTGGCAGCCCAAGCTTGGTTCAGCGCGGTGCGGGGGCGCAGTGTGAAGGTGCGGCCGTTGGCGGCCGTGAGGACGTATTCGGCCCCGGGCCGCTGCGTCAGGGATGTACCGAATAGATTGTCGTTGCGCTGCACGTAGTAGCCGCAGTTGCCCTGTTGCGGCAGCCCCCGTCCTCGGCTGGTGCGCTTATCGAACATGAAAAGGGAATCGGAACCCTGCGCTTGCCGGCTGACCAGGCGTAGCACGTGCGTGGTATCGCCGGGCGTGGTGGCGCTGAGCTGGTAGCTGAGGCCGAAGCGGAAAGGCCGGTAGGCCTGCGCCCGGGCGGTGGTGGCGCACAAGCCAGCGGCCAGCATGACCAGCAAAGAGGAGAACTGTTTCATGGGTTGTGGAATGAAGGAATGGCACAGGTTGGGTGCGACGGTGCGCGACGCAGGTAGCTGGAGATAAATATATTGAAAGAAAAATGCCAACCGATTTTTGGCGGTGTGAGCTGCTGATTATTCACCTGAAGAAAAATTAATGTGACCTTCAGGCCGGCTTCAGGGCGCGGTAGAAATTTTGTATCGTCGGAAGAGCAACCGGAGTTCGCCGACGCTGACAACGCAACTTTTCATGCCTCCTAGTTTTTTCGATAATCCCATGAACAAGCCCTTTTATTCG
The DNA here is from genome assembly GCF_016056375.1 of Hymenobacter negativus. GTDB lineage: Bacteria > Bacteroidota > Bacteroidia > Cytophagales > Hymenobacteraceae > Hymenobacter > Hymenobacter negativus_A. Next base: position 12,705 of record NZ_JAEDAE010000007.1, on the reverse strand, counting down.
GTAGCCCTGCTGGCCGCCGCTCTGCTCGCCGGTCACCTTCAGGCCGATGCCCAGACCGTAACCAAAGTCAAAACCAAAACCTCGAAATCGGCCAAAGCCACTGCCGGCAACCTGGCCACCCCGCCCCCGCCGCCCGCCGAGGGTGAAGGCCCCGACGGCCCGGACGGCCCCCGCCCACCCCGTGGCCCGCGCGGCGAGCACGGCCCCAAAGGCCCCCACGGCGGCCCCCGTGGCGAGCGCGGCGGCCTGCAAACCATCACCGACGTGCGCGGCACCCTGAGCAGCTACGTGGCCAACAACGACGACCAGGTATACGACGCCTTCATCCTGAAGCCTGAATCCGGCGCCGTGGACACCGTGCGCTTCCCGCGCCACCTGGGCCAGCAGCTGCAGGCCGCTGCCAAAGCCGGCAGCGCCGTGACGGTGAGCGGCGTGCGCCACACCGGCCCCGACGGCCGCAGCCACTTCCGCTTCGTGAGCCTGACCAGCGGCGGCCAAACCATCAACGATGCGCCGCCCGTGCGCCCCACCACCCCGCCCACCCCCGAAACAGCCACCGCCAAAGGCAGCATCAAGGAGCTGCGGCGAGACCCCAAAGGCCGCATCCGCGGCGTGGTGCTCAGCGACCAGACCGTGGTGCAGTTGCCGCCCCACGCCCTCGAGCAGCTCGGCGATAAGCTGACGGTGGGCGCGGCGCTGGAAGCCACCGGCAACCTGCGCACTGCCCAGCCCGGCGAGGCCCGCGTGGCCGGCACCACTGCCCCCCGCGTGGTGCATGCCCAGACGCTGGCGCTCGGTGGCGTGAAGTACCTGGTGCGGTAGCGTTTGAGGGTTTGTTGATTGATTATATCAACCCGTCATGCTGAGCTTGTCGAAGCATCTCTGCCACGAGAGTAATAATTACTTCCACGGTAGAGATGCCCCGACAAGCTCAGCATGATGTTTTTGCGTAGTACGCCCACGGTTTCATTCTCCCCTTTCTACTCATGCGCATTCTCATCGTCGAAGACGAAGCCCGGCTGGCGGGCTTCATCCAGCAGGGCCTTACGCAGGCCGGGCACGTGGCCGACGTGGCCGCCACCGGCCCCGAGGGCCTGGAGCAAGCCGCCACCACGCCCTACGATGCTGTGCTGCTCGACCTGATGCTGCCCGGCCAGAGCGGCCTCGACGTACTGCGCAACCTGCGCGAGTTCGGCATCCAGACGCCCGTGCTCATCCTCAGCGCCCTCACCGATACGCAGCACGTGGTGAAGGGCCTCGAAGCCGGGGCCGTTGATTATTTGCGTAAGCCCTTTGCGTTTGATGAGCTGCTGGCCCGTCTGCACATCATCGGCCGCAAAACTGCCGGGCCGGCCGGGGCCGAAGCCCTGCGCCTGGCCGACCTCGTACTCGACCCACTGGGCCGGGTGGTGACGCGCGCCGGCAAAACCCTGAGTCTGACCAACCGCGAGTTTGCGGTGCTGGAGCTGCTGCTGCGCAACGCCGGCCGCCTGGTGAGCAAAACCCGCCTGGCCGAAAAGGTGTGGGACGTGGACTACGACATGGGCTCGAACGTGATTGAGGTGCACATCTCGCAGCTGCGCCGTAAGCTCGACCGGGACTTTGCGCCCGCGCCAGCGCTGCTGGAAACGGTAATTGGGCAGGGCTACCGGCTGCGCGAGCCGGGGGCAGCGGGATAGTCATTACCATACACTTACATCTGTCATCCTGAGCGCAGCGAAGGACCTTCTCACGATTGAACAGCTTGCAGTAAAGCAAACGGCGCGAACATGAGAAGGCCCTTCGTTGTGCTCAGGATGACAACCAAAATTTACCCCGCCCAATCCATGCCTACCTCCTCCCCCACACCAAAACCCCGCCGCTTCCGCCTGGGCCTGCGCGGGCAGCTGCTGCTGGTGTTTGGGCTGGTGTTTGGGCTAGCCACGCTGGCGGCGGGCAGCTACCAGTACCGCAGCCTGGGCCGCCTCCTGGCCCGCGCCGACGACGACCGCCTGCGCCTGCGCGCCAGCCAGCTGCTCAGCCGCGTCAGCCTCGACCCCGAGCCCACCCTGCCCCTGCCTGACCAAACCGGTGAAACCATGCGGCTGGTGTTTGAAGAACCCGGGCAGCCACCCCGCGAACTGTTTCGCTCGGCCCGCTGGCTGGCTGGCGATACCGGCGGGCTGCCTCGGCCCGCGGCGCCGGGCCATGAGCTGAAGCACGGCCGCGTGGTGGCTGTGGCCCGCTTGGCCGCGCCTCCCGGCCCGGGGGCCGACAATGCCGAGCCCACCGGCCGCCTCACGCTGTGGCTGGCCCACCCCGCTGCGCCCCTCGAAAAGGCCCTGGCCCGGGTGCGGCGCACGCTGGCCCTGGGGCTGCTGGGCAGCGCCGGGCTGGCCGGGGCGCTGGCGCTGCTGGTGGCGGGCGTGGTGCTGCGGCCCCTGCGGCGCATGGCTGCGCAAGCCCGCCGCATTCAGCAGGCCCAGGACATTGCGCCGCTGCCCGTGCCCGATACTGGCGACGAAGTGCAGGAGCTGGCCGAAACCCTGAACCAGTTGCTGGCTCGGCTGCGCGGGCAGGCCACGGCCCAGGCCAACTTCTTGGCCGCCGCCGCTCACGAGCTGCGCACCCCCCTGGCCACCCTGCAAACCGGCCTCGACGTGAGCGGGCGCGACCCCAGCCTGCCGCCTGCCACCCGCGCCGCCCTGGCCGGCCACGACGCCGAGCTGGCCCGCCTGGGTCGTCTCGTGGATGATTTTCTGCTGGTGGGCCGGCTGGGCAACGGGGCCGATTTGCCGGTTAGTAAGCAGCCCGTAGCGCTTGACGAGCTGCTGCTGGCGCTGGCCGACCGGGAGCTGCCGCGTTTCCGGGCGGCGGGGCGCACGCTCACTATTGACCTGCCTGATGACGCCCTCACGGCCGCCCTCACGGCCGAAACCGATACCGACCAACTCATCACGATGCTGCTGAACCTGCTCGACAATGCCCGCAAGCACGCCCGGCCCGGCACCGGCGTGGCGCTGCGCCTGCAAGCTGCTGAAGCAGGCCGTGGTCCCGTTATCAACATCGAAAACGAGCTGGCGGCCCCGCTGGGTGAGCATCTGGCTCAGCTTACTACCGCCTGGTACCAGGCCGACCCGCTGGCCCCCGGCACTGGCCTGGGGCTTTGGATAGCCGGGCGGCTGGCCCTCGGCCTGGGCCTGCAGCTGGCATTTCAGGAGCAACAGCAGCGGCTGGTGGTGGCGGTAGGTTTCCCGGCGTAATGATTCGCTGTCGACCTTTGGGATTTCTGCCACTTCCTTTTTTTCGCCCATGAACATTCTGCTGGTTGAAGACGACCCCCGGCTTTCGGCCCTCATCAAGCGGGGCCTGGAAGAAGAACAACTAACCGTGACCGTAGCCGCCGACGGCGAGCGCGGCCAGGAGCTGGCCCTCACCCAGCCCTTCGACCTCATTATTCTCGACGTGATTCTGCCCCACCGCAGCGGGCTGGAAGTGCTGGCTGCCATTCGGGCGCAGGATGCGCGGGTGCCGGTGCTGCTGCTCACGGCCCTGGGCACCACCACCGACAAGCTGCAGGGCTTCGGCAACGGGGCCGACGACTACCTGGTGAAACCCTTCGACTTTGCTGAGCTGGTGGCGCGGGTGGGCGCCCTCACGCGGCGCGGCAGCGGGCAGGCACCCGGCACCCGACTCGCTTTCGCCGACGTGCTGATGGACACCGCCAGCCGCACCGTGACGCGGGCCGGGCAGCCGCTGCGCCTCACCACCCGCGAGTTCAGCCTGCTGGAGCTGCTGCTGCGCCACCCCGGCCGTGTGCTGAGCCGCGGCGAAATAGCGGAGCACGGCTGGGACGAGTCGTTCGACGCGGGCAGCAACGTGATTGATGTGTACGTGAGCTACCTGCGCAAAAAAGTAGACCACGGCTTTCCCACCAAACTCATTCATACCGTGACGGGCGCGGGCTACGTGCTGCGGCAGGAGTAGCTTTTTTGTGAACGTTTGGATTTGCCTGCCATCCGTCTGTCATCCTTCGCTGCGCTCAGAATGACAGATAAATTCAAAACTTAACCCTCAACCCTTCTCAATGACCATCCGCAACCGCCTGACCTGGCTCTTCGTGGGCGTGGTGGCCTTTATTCTGTTAGGGGTGCTCACCACGGCTTTTCTGCTCCAAGCCGACTACAGCCGGCGCGATTTCCGGCAGCGCCTGCGCGAGCGGGCGGTGGTGGCGGCCTACATCTACCTGGAAAAGGATGAGCTGCGCAGTTCGGCGTTCCAGGCGTTTCAGAAACAGTTTCAGCGCACGCTGCCGGAGGAGATTATTCAACTCTACGATGCCCGGGACGAGGTGCGCTTTGTGCGGGAGGATGCCCGCCTGGAGGTGCCGCCCGACGTGCTGGCCCGCATTCGGCAGGGCCACGAGGAGTATTTTGAGGATGGCTCGCGCGAAGCGGTGGGCATTTTTTACCGCGACAACCAGGGCCAGTACGTGGTGGTGGCCGGGGCCGAAAACATCCGCGGCGAGGCCAGGCTACAATACCTGGCCACGATTATGGCCACGATTTTCGTGCTTAGCCTGCTGCTGATTTACGGGGCCGGGCGGCTGTTCGCGGGGCGGGCGCTGGCCCCCATCGCGGCCCTGAACGACCAGATGGATAGCATCTCGGCCCACGACCTGCACCGGCGCGTGGCCGAAAACCTCTCGGGCCGCGAGCGCGACGAACTGTCGCGCCTGGCCCACACTTTCAACCGCCTGCTCGACCGCCTCGAAAGCAGCTTCGACGGCCAGCGCGCCTTTGTGCGCAACGCCTCGCACGAGCTGCGCACGCCGCTGGCCGCCAGCATCGGCGAGGCGCAGCTGGCGCTGGCCCGCGAGCGGGAGCCCGCCGCCTACCGCGCCGCGCTGCACGCCCTGCTCACCGACCTCACTCAGCTCAATGCCCTGCTCAACCACCTGCTGGAATTGGCCCAGGCCGAAACCCCGCTGCCCGAGCACGACACCCGCATCCGGGTAGACGAGCTGCTGGCCGAAGCCTGCGCCGCCATCGACCCGGCTCAGCGCCCGCGCCTGCACCTGCACACCGGCTGTCTCCCCGCCGAGCCCGAGCAGCTGGAGCTTACCGGCAACCGCGCCCTGCTCAGCCGCGCCCTTGTCAACCTGCTCGAAAACGCCCTGAAATACTCGGAGCCCCGGCCCGTGGCCGTCGACCTGGAATACGAGCCCGGCGGCGTGCGCCTGCGCATTCGGGACGAGGGCATTGGCATTGCAGAAACGGATTTGCCGCAGGTGTTCCAGCCGTTTTTCCGGGCCGGCAACGCGCGGCCGGTGGCCGGGCACGGCGTGGGCCTGCCATTGGCCCGCAAAATTATTGAGCAGCACGGCGGAGAGTTGGAGCTGACCTCGCAGCTGGGCCACGGCACCACGGCGCTGGTGCGCCTGCCCACTGCGTAGCGCGGTTTTTTGAATAACCAGACGTCATGCCGAGCGCAGTCGAAGCATCTCTACCGCAGTACTAAAATCAATTAGTCACGCGGTAGAGATGCTTCGACTGCACTCGGCATGACGTTCTGCTTAAAAATCCCGTTCCTGTTTTCTAATCGTATTCTAATGACCTGCCGGTAGCCTTGCAGCAGATTCACTAACTGCTGCACTGCCATGAAGCTACCAAACCAGTCACCCGCGTCCCGTCGGGGCGCCCATTATTCCGAAAAAGCCTTTGCTTTCACGGCTGTACTGGGGTTGCTGTTTTTCACTGCCTGCACCCCTTCCGATGCGGATGTCCTTGATGAGCCCGCGCCGCAGGCCGTCGTAACCCAACTGAAAACTGCCACCGAAGCCGCCCCGGAAGGACTCGTGCTGAGCGGGGAAATTGCGGCCGATGCCAACCGCACGGCGCGGGTGTTTCCGCGCGTGGGCGGGCAGGTGCTGCGCGTGGGCGTGGACCTGGGCGACGAAGTGAAAAAGGGCCAGGTGCTGGCCGTGCTGCAAAGCGCTGAAATTGCGGAGCTGCAAAACCAAAGCACCGCCGGCACCGCCGAGCTGGCCGTGGCCCGCAAGAACCTGGCCGTGACCGAAGAGCTGCTCCAAAACGGCCTCGCCGCCGAGCAGGACGTATTCCGGGCCCGCGCCGAGCTAGCCCGCGCCACCGGCACCGCCACCCGCAACCACCGCCAGCTCGACACCTACGGCATGGCCCAGGGCGGAAAGTACGAGCTGAAAGCGCCCGTAGCGGGCTACGTTATCGAGAAAAACCTGGCGGCGGGCCTGCGCTTCAACGCCGCCAACGTGCCGGCTGCCTTCACCGTGGCCAACCTCGACAGCGTGTGGGTGATGGCCAACGTGTTCGAGTCGGACCTGGCGCAGGTACGCCGGGGCCAGGCCGTGGAAATTACCACGCTGAGCTACCCCGACCAACCCCTGCAAGGGCGCATCAATCAGGTATTTCATGTGCTTGACCACGACAGCAAGGTGATGAAGGTGCGCTGCACGCTGCCCAATCCCGGCCACCTGCTCAAACCCGGCATGCATGCCCAGGTGCGCGTGCTGGCCACTTCCACCAACTAAGCGCGGCATGGCTATTCTCATCATCGAAGCCCACGACACGCGCCGCAATTCCGTGCAGCGGTTTTTGCAGCGCGCCGGCTACGTCACCGACCTCGCCCCTACCCTGGCCGCCGCCACGGCCAAGCTGGCCGCCCGCCACTACGAATTTGTGCTGCTGGCCCAAAACCTGCCCGACGGCGACGGGATGACGCTGCTTTACGAAGCCCAGCGGCGCGGCACGCGGGCTTCCTTTATCCTTCTCATGGCCACCGATGCGGTGCAGGACCGCCTGCACGGCTTCGCCGCCGGGGCCGACGACTGCGTGGCCCGCTCCACCTCGCTGCTTGAGCTGGAGCGGCGGCTGCGCAGCATTGCCCGTCAGCGGTTTGGACGGCCCCGGCCGCGCATCCGCTTCGGGGCCGGGTTTGAGCTGGATTTGGCCGCCCGCCGCCTGCGCCACGGTTCGGATGCCGTGGACCTGAGCCGCTCGCAGTTCGACCTGCTGCACCACTTGCTGCGGCACCGGGGCCAGCCCCTCACCCGCGAGCAGCTGGGCGCACACATCGGCAAGGGCACGGAGGGCTCTAACTACATCGACGTGCACATCATGAACGTGCGCAAGGCCCTGGCCCGTTTTGCCCCGCCCGATTTTCTGCAAACCGTGCGCGGCATTGGCTACCAGGCGGCGTAGCATTTGTCGTTCCGGCGCAGGAGGAATCTGGAGTAAGTCGTTTGCACGTTTTGACCCAGGCCCCTCCTACATCGGAATGAAAACTCTTGCCATACCGCCTAATTATAACGCTTTTACTCGACGGTAAAGGACGTGAAACCATCGGCCGCCGGCCCCGAAAAAACCCGGCGGCCCGGCCCGGCGTACCAGCGGCAGCGGCGCAGTTCTGGCGCTGGTTATTTACGGCCTTCTATGCGTCACTTCTGCACTCGTTTACCACTGGCTTTGCTGCTGGCGGCATTTTCTGTTTTCACTGTTTCGGCCCAGAAAGTGGGCCTCGTGCTCAGCGGTGGCGGGGCCAAAGGCCTGGCGCACGTGGGCGTGCTCAAGCAGCTGGAGAAAAACCACATTCCCATCGACTACATCGTGGGCACGAGCATGGGCGCGGTGATTGGCGGCATGTACGCAGCCGGCTACTCGCCCGAGGAGATTGAGCAGATTGTACTCAGCCCCGAATTCCAGCGCTGGACGTCGGGCAAGCCTTTGGAAAGCAAAACGTTCAACTTCCTCACTGCCGAACCCTCGCCTTCGGCCCTGCGCCTGGGCATTGCCATCGATTCCACGTTCAAGGCCCGCATCAGCACCAACCTAGTGAACGATTTGAACCTGAACCTGGCCCTGGCCCGCCTGCTGGCCCCGGCCTCGGCCAGCGCCAACTACGACTTCGATAAGCTGTTCGTGCCCTTCCGCTGCATGGCCTCGGAGGTATTTACGCGGCAGGTGGTGGAGCAGAAAAGCGGGACGTTGTCCGATGCCATTCGCAACTCCATGTCGTTTCCGCTGGCGTTCCGGCCCATCCGCAACCTCGACGGCAAGTATTACTACGACGGCGCGGTGTACGACAACTTCCCCACCAACACCATGAAGAAAACCTTCGCCCCGGACATTATCATCGGGGTGAACGTGGGCGACGTGGCCTTCAAGAAATACCCCAAAAACGACGACCAGTTGCTGGCCAGCACCGTGGCCTTCCTGGGCACCAGTGTGGCCGACACGGGCAGCGTAGGCAAAAACGGCATCTACATTCAGCCCGACTTGGACGGCATGGGCGTGGGCGATTTCGACCGGGTGAAGGACTTCATTGCCGAAGGTGACACGGCCGCACGCCGCAACATGGAAAAAATCAAGGCCCGCATCAGCCGACGCGTCGATTCGACGAGCTTGCAGCAACGGCGGCTGGCGTTTCAGGGCCTGGCGCCCAAGCCGCGCTTTATTGAGGTGCAGGTGCGCGGCCTGCGGCCCGACCAGAACGACTACGCCGCCCGCTTCTTTCCGCGTTCGGGCCGCGAGTATTCGCTCGATGACATCGAGGAAGGCTACTACCGACTGGCCGCCGACGACTATTTCAAGAACATCTACCCGCGCATTCGCTACGATGCAGCGCGCAAGGGCTACATTTTCAGCGTCGATGCCCAGCGCAACAACAACGTGAGCACCGAGGTCGGCTTCGTGCTCAGCAACCGGCCCATCGACAACCTGTTTTTCGGGCTCGAATTCCGCTACCTGCGCCGGCTGCTCTACACCGCCTCTGCCGACGTGAGCCTGGGCCGCTTTTACAACGGCGCGCACGGCTCGTTTCGCATCAATGTTCCGGCGCGGATACCCTTTTTCTTCGAGCCCGAAATCACGTACAATCAGTGGGATTACCAGAACACGGGCGGCGTGCTGGGGCGCGATGTTATCAACACCCAGGTGCGGCAGCAGGACACCAAGCTGGGCGGGCAGTTTGGCGTCAGCCCCACGTTTCGCAGCCGGCTGCTGCTCGACCTGGCTACCTTCGTAACCAAAGACGAGTACACTAATTCCAAGGAAATCAACACTTCCGACGTGCTCGATGCCACCGTGTTTCGCGGTGCTACTGCAGCCTTGCGCCTGGCCCGCAACACCCTGAACCGCAAACAGTACTCCACCAGTGGCCACCGCTACGTGTACACGCTGCGCGGCGTCACGGGCTCGTCGGACTACACGCCGGGCTCCACGGCCCAGCAGCCGGGCAGCTCGCAGCACCGCGAGTGGCTGCAGTTCCGGGCCACCGTGGAGCGCTATTTCACGCTAAAAGGCGACCGCCACGCCTGGGGCTATTTTGGCGAGCTGATGGCCAGCAGCCAGCCCACGTTCACCAACTACCGCTCGTCGCAAACCATGGCGCCGGTGTTTGCACCGCTGCCCGATTCGCGCACGCTGTTTCTGGACTCTTACCGCTCGGCGCGCTACGCGGCCGTGGGCCTGCGCTACACCCAGCCCTTCCTCAAAAAGCTGGAGTGGCGCACCGAGCTATATGTGCACCTCAACGGCCAGCCCCTGAAACAGGGCGACCTGCAGCAAGCCGTGCGCCAGTCGGGCTTCGACCGGCCCCGCGTGACAGCCAGCACCGGCCTCATCTTCCAGACGCCGGTGGGGCCGCTGGCTCTGCACGCCCGCTTCTACGACGACCCCGCCGAGCGGTTTGGTATTTACGGCCACCTCGGCTACCTGCTGTTCCGCAGCCGGGCGCTGGAGTAGAAAGCTGAATCCAACCCAAAGCGTCATTCTGACCAAAGGGAGGAATTTGAGCATTCCTATTTAATGGTTTTGCTCAGATTCCTCCCTTTGGTCGGAATATCCGTTGTTCTCAACCCAGCGCCCGCCGCACCTCGGCGGCGGCTTCCAGCGGCAGCAGGTGACCGGTATTTGGCACCACTTCAAACGGGGTACCGGCCGGCAGCAGCGGCAGCGTGAGGCGACGCTGCGAATCGGGCGTGATGGACGTGTCGCCGTCGCCCACCAGCAGGTGGCATGGCACGCGCAGCTGCGGCATCAGGGCGCTGATGTCTTCGCGAGCCCCTTGCAACAGCCAGGTAGCCCAGGCGGCTTCGGTGCTGCGCAGGTTATCGGCAATTACCTGGGAGCGCACGGCGGCAGGTAGGGGCTGGCGGGTAATTTTATGGAAGGTCTTTTCGGCTTCCTCCCGCTTGCCATAGGCGGCCAGCAAGGCGGCCCGGTCTTTGTCCGACATGGGCTCACCGGCCGGCGGCGAGGGCGAGAGCAGCACCAGCCGGCGCAGGCCCGCCGGCTGGCGGGCGGCCAGCGCCAAAGCCATCTTGCCGCTCATGCTGTGCCCGATGAGCGTGAAATCCGTCACTTTTTGCTCTTGAGTGTAGGCCGCTATCCAGTCGGCATAGGCCCGCACCGAGTAGTCGAACCCCGGCGGCACCGGCTGCGCACCGAAGCCGGGCAGGTCCGGCGTCAGCAGGTTGGCCTGGGGTAGCAACGGACGCAGCAGGTCGTACTCGCGGCCGGAGCCGGCCCAGTAGTGCAGGGCAATGATGGTGGGAGACATAAGTAAGCGGCGATGTAGCAAGGTGTACGGAGGAGCTTAGGCAACGGCTGGAAATTTAGGCCACCCGCTTTGGCCTTCTTATGTAGCCCGTCGACCATTGGGTTGCGATGGTAGTTTGTACTGCGGAATGCTGGCAGTTCGAACCGCTACAAATCACAATGTTATCCATTCCCATTGGTTCCGGTTAAAGCACCCCAGCCCACTTTTAAGCTCCGCTAGGTCAATCCGGTTTTGGGAATGCACCGTAGGTTCTCACTCAATTACCTATTAGCTCTTTATTTATTACCAACTCATCACCCCTAAGCTCCTCTTTATTACGTATACACTACTGTTCTTTCCCGCTTATCTCTCCTCCGGTGGCTGGCCCGCACTGCGGTTATTAAGCTATTAGCCAGGCATCTTCATTTTTTCCCTGTATGACTAACACTCCGACGTTGCTCCCGGCAACGGACGAAGAGATTCTTGTGCAACGCCTGCTAGCGCGCGACGAGCAAGCCCTGCGGACCTTACACGACCAGTATTCACGCAACCTCCTGACCGTCATCAACCGCTTGGTGCGCGATGAGACGCTGGCGCAGGATGTACTGCAGGAAGGCTTGCTCAAGGTTTGGCTTAGCATAGCCCGCTACGATGCCACGCGCGGCCGCCTGTTTACCTGGATGGTGCGGGTGTGCTGCAACCAGGCCATCGATGCCATGCGCAGCCCCCGGCACCGTTTCAACAGCGGCACTAAGCCGCTGGAAGTGGGCGGGGCGCAACGGGCGCACGCCCCGGCCTCCTTCAACCCCGAGCACATTGGCCTGCGCGAGCTCACCCTCAAGCTCAAGCCCAAACAGCGCGAGGTGATTGACCTGCTTTATTTCGGCGGCTGCACTCAGGTAGAAGCGGCTGAGCAGCTCGGCATCCCGTTGGCCACGGTGAAAACCCGCGCCCGCGCCGCCCTGGTCGTGCTGGGCCAGATGGTGAAGTAGTTTTTTAGTGGTAAATGGTTAATTGTTAATGGGTGGCGGCTAATACACGTCACCCATTAACAATTAACCATTTACAATTATCGGGGGCATTCCTCCCGCGTCAGGCTTTCGTTGATGACGATGGCGGCGTGGTTACCGTCGGCAGCGGCCAGCAGGGCTTGCTGGGTACCAGGTTTGGTGTCGCCGGCCGCGTACAAGCCAGGGATTGAGGTATGAAGCTTGGAATCGACCCACACTGCGCCCTTGCTGGTGAGGCGCGCACCCAGGTTAGCGGCCAGCGGTGTGCGCTGGTGCTGGGGTGCGTGCAGAAATAGCGCGGCCCGCTCCAGCTGGTCGCCGTTGGCGAATTCGATGCAGCGCAGGTCGCCGTTTTTGGCCCCGATGAGACGGGTGATGGGCTCCTCCCGAATGCTGATTTTTTCGCGGCGCAGGCGGCGGCGGGCATTGGGCGTGAGGTGGCCGGGGCCATCGGTCACCACCATTACGTCGCGGCTCCAGCGGCTCACCAGCAGGGCCAGGCCCGTCACGGTGCGGCCTTGGCCATACACGGCCAGCGGTTGGTTGCGCACTTCCCAGCCATGGCAATACGGGCAGTGCAGCACCCCCCGCCCCCACAGCTCACGGAAGCCCGGCAGCGGCGGCAAAATGTCGCTCACGCCCGTGGCCAGCAGCACCCGCCGGGCCGTCACGGTGATGGGCGTATCGTCGGCAGTGCCGTGGCCAACGGCCCGAAAGCCCTTGCCCTGCCGCGCGAGCGCATCGATGTGGAGGCACTGCACTTCTACGGTTTCATAGGGCGCTAATTGTTCCTGGCCCAGGCGCAGCAGTTCGGCCGGCCGAATGCCGTCGCGGGTGAGAAAGCCGTGCACGCCGGGCGAGGCCGCGTTGCGCGGCGGGCCGCCATCGGCCACCAGTACCCGCCGCAGGCAGCGCCCCAGCGTGAGGGCCGCCGACAGCCCGGCGCTGCCCGCGCCAATAATCAACACATCGTATTCCAATTCCATAATAAGCAACAGGTGGTAGCCGGCTGGTTTAACCCCAATGCCGGTGTGCAGGTTGTGGCAATGCGCCGGTTTTAACGCAAAAAAGGCCTTTCCCGCGCGGGAAAGGCCTTTTTTGTGTAGTCGCCGGCCGGAGCCGGGGCCGCATCGGTTATTCC
>NZ_JAEDAE010000006.1 GCF_016056375.1 Hymenobacter negativus | reverse complement strand
GGTGGTGAGCGCCGCGCCGAAGGTGGCGAGCGCCGCGAAGGCCGAGGCGGCCGCAACCGCCGCGGTGGCCGTGGCCCGGCCGGCGAAGGTGGCGCCGTGCCCAGCGCTGCCCCGGCTCCAGCCGGCTCTTAAATCAACGCTGTTTTGTTTTTGAATGCCATTTAGTAATATGAATCAGCGTTTTGCATGGAAGTTGGCTGTGATGGGTGGGCTCCTGAGTCTGCTCACGGCCTGCGACCCCAACCGGGTTTTTGAGCAGAATACGGACTTCCCCAAATACTCGTGGGACGTGCAGCAGAAGCCCGCTTTCACCTTTGCAATTGAAGATACCACGGCGCGCTATGACGTGTTTTTCAACGTCCGGTTTGCTTCGGCTTATGGATTTTACAACCTGTATGTGAAGCATACGCTGACTGGTCCTGCTGGCCCGGCTGGCCCGCCGCTATTGCACCAAATCTTGCTGATGGACCCCAAAACCGGCGAACCCAAAGGCAGCGGCACTGGCGACATCTACGACCTGCAAGCCCTGGCGCTGCCCAACCAGCACTTTGCCAAGCCCGGCAACTACACCCTGACCCTGGAGCAGTACATGCGCCAAGACCAGCTACCCGGCCTCATGGCCGTGGGGGTGCGGGTGGCTAAGCATGTGGCAAAGAAATAGTTGGTTTAAAAGTGCCCGAAAAGCAAAAGGCCGGCCCCGCATGATGTGGGGCCGGCCTTTTGCTTTCTGAATAGATAACGCTGCGTTGGCGGTCTAATTACAAACTGCCTGATACCAGCGCTTCAATGTTATTGCACGCGGGTAACGTCCACGGCGTTAGGGCCTTTCTTGCCGGCTTTGATATTGAACTGCACCCGGTCACCTTCTTGGATTTCGTGGATGAGGCCGGTTTGGTGCACGAAGATTTCTTCCTGATTGTCGTCGGCAATGATGAAGCCGAAGCCTTTGGTGTCGTTGTAAAACTTAACGGTGCCGGTAAGCATAGAGCGTGAGGTAAGGGTAAAATGAATCGGGTTTTGCTGCGCTGCAGCCGGCTGGCAATGGGCCAGGAATTGGTGCGCGGCGGGCCGCTGCCGGGCAAAGGTAAAATGGCACTGCCGAAAACCCCACCCCGCCCGGTGCCTGAAGGGCGTTGAAAACAACGGGTTCAGTGGTGCGTATAGGTGAGCAGCCCTTGGCTAATGCTTTCCCCAACGCTCACTCATCAGCCCACCGCCATGACCAACGCCGAAGAAAACCTGAATACCGAGCCCAACGACATCGCCGGCAACCGCATCGACGGGCCGGTGGGCAACACGGCCACCAAGCACACCCGGCCCGGCGAAGGCGTGGGCCAGCCCGGTGGCCCACCCACCAGCCACGCTACCCCAGTCCCGGTGACAAGCGAAGCGCTAGCAGACGCCGAAACCAGCATGGCGCAAGGCGCGGTGGACACCGACGGCCAGCCCCAGGAAAACAAAGCCGCCGACCCCGCCCACCTGGTGCCGGAAGGCTCCTACGGCGGCAACTTTGGCAACAGCACCCAGGGCAGCTACCACGACCAGGACCGCCGCGAAAACCAAGACAGCGACCCCAACCGGGGCGAGTTTGGCGCGCAGGACCTGGGCGGCACTACCCACGGCGGCTTTGGTAACCAGAACCGCCTGGCCGATTACGAGCCCAACAACACCGCCGAGGACAACTACTACGGCGGCCCCGGCCGCCCCGGCGAGCAGGACAACGCCTACCGCAGCTACGACGGCCGCGACGCCCGCCCCGACCGCCGCACCGAATACGGTTTCGAAGCCGGCACCACGACAAACTCGATGGGTAATGGTAGTAACCCGCGATTCAACGATAATGGCTCACCCAAAAGCGTCGACTCTGGTTTTGCGGCTGATTACGGCCACACGTCGCTCCGCTCCGGCGATGCCTCTGGCCAGCGCACCGGAAATGTTGCCGAAGGCGAACACCGCAACGAGACAACAGATTATATGCCTGCCGAGGGTGGTGCCAACGAGAAGGAAGGCCGCCACGATTCCGGCACCTATTCCACCAATCAGCCCGAGATGGCCAACCAGCGCGGTCAGGGCTACGGCGACCGGGGCCGCAACCAACCCAACAGCGTGCCTGACAACAACACCGGCAGCGAGCGCAACGGCTACACGCAACCCGAAGCCAATAAGGGCGACGCTGGCCAGGGCATTGGCTCGCGCGGCGGCTCCTATAATGATGCCTACGACGACAGCAAAGCCGGCAGCACCGCTGGCTCGCCCGCCAAGGGGGAGCAACGCGCCGAAGACACCGCTCACAACTACGGCTCGGCGGCCCGTCAGGAAAACCGAACCGGCGACGAGGACAGCGCTGACCACGGCGCCCCGAGACGCAACGCCGGCCGCAATGGAGAGGCCGATGAATAAAGCAATGAGCTAAAATTCAGTGCATAAAAAAGGCCCGTCGGTTAATCGACGGGCCTTTTTTATGCACTGAATTTCTGCGAAAGCGAACTGCTTACCGGTGCACTTTCACGTTGATGTCGTACTGGTAACGGGGCGGGCCGCCCAGCGGAATAGCAAAAAACGGCATGGCGGTTTCGTATTGGTCGGTCACGTAGAACACCATGTCGTTGGGCGCGGGCTTGGTGGAGGTGAGGCGGAAATCGAGACTGAGGCCGTGCTCCTTGGGCGAAACCTGGAAGACGCTGCTGCTCCAGGTGCCGTCGCCGCTCATGGTGCCGGGCTGGCCGTTTTTGGCAATGCTGAACACGTTGAGCGTGGCCGCGTTGTCGGCGTCGAAATTGCTTTGCTTGATGCTCACCACCTTGTCGTTCACGAAGGGGTAGAGGTGCACAGTGGTTTTGCTGGCCGTGGCCGGCAGGCGGAAGCAATACTCGTAGGTGAAGGCGTTGCCGCCTTCCACCGACACGTTCTCGGTGGGGCTGGTACTGAAAAAGTAGCGGTACAGATTGCCGTCGTTGCCGGTCAGGCCGCGGGCCACCAGCTTGAAAACGTGTCCTTTGAACTCGTCCACCATCTCGCCTTCCAGCGGGTTGAGCGGGCCGAAAGTGTACCACTTGCCGTCGTATTTCGGCTCGTTGCCGAAGGTCTGGCTCTTGAGCAGGCGGCCAGTGGGCGTGGGGTTGGTGGGGCGCGGGTCGCGGGCCTGAGGGCCGCTGAAGGTGCCCGGGCCGCCGTAGAGGCTAAACGACGTGGTGGTATTAGCGGCGCCTTTCAGGTCATCGTTTTTGCCGCCGCAGTCGGGGTCAAAAACGCGGATGTAGACTGGCGTGCGCTGTTTTTCGGGGATGAGGAAGAAGAAGGTTTGGGTGAAATCATCGTCGCCCCACATCTTGTCCGACTGCGCGCCGAAGGTGACGAGGCTTTCCACCCGTTCGCCGGCATTGGGTACGGCTTGGGCCCGAACTTCATCGTGCAAAGCAGTTGCCAAGGCAATCAATGCACTACAATACCAAAAACATTGTTTTACCATGCAGCCAAGATACCAGCCCGAACCCAAATGTTGAGCTTGGCAAGGCGGAAATCCACCGTGAATTATTCGGAATCCGCTGCTAAATTGTATGTTTACGACTCGTTAGCCTCTGCTTTTATGCCCGTTGCCGCTCGTGCCACTTCTGATTTCTTTGACCAGCTCACCAATGACCTGTTGGTGCTGCGGGTGACGGCGCAGCAGCGTTTCCGCCCCCTGAGCGCCGAAGAGCTGAACCGCCGCCCCAGCCCCAGCCGCTGGAGCGCCGGCCAGTGCCTGGAGCACCTCAACATTGTGGGGGGTTACTACTTGCCCAGCATCGCGGCCCGCATCAAGCGCGCCCAGGAGCGGGGCTCGAAACCGGCCGCCGTGGCCAAGCAAGGCTATCTGGGCAAGAAATTCATCGATGCCATGCGCACGCCGGCGAGCGTCAAAACCTACACTTCGCCCCAGCGCTATGCGCCCACGGGCACCCGCTTGCCGCGCACGGTCACGGAGGTTTTCAGCCGGCAGGTGGATGAGCTATTGCGCCTCACCCTACTGGCCCGGCAGGTGAATGCCAACGCCATTCGGATTCCCAACGCCTTATTCCCGTTGATTTTGCTACGGCTTACCGACCAGCTTGAATTCCTGGTGGTGCACATGCAGCGTCACATTGCCCAGGCCGAGGCCGTGCTGGCTGGCAATGCGGTGGGGGCCAGCGCTTCGGTGGCTTGAGGAGCGGCTTTGCCACCTGCAGATTTTGACGAGGTTTTGAGAGAAACTGCCAAAGCGCCGGGAAGCCCGGCGCTTTTCTTGTTATAGGGATGCGTTGATTACGCACGACAATCGGCAGGATTTCAAGGCTTGAAGGGTTGCCAATGCCAACGCGGCACCGGTTATGGACGGGAAGTGAGCTAAAATGGCCCGCTCTGTGCAATAAAGCCGGACCGGGCATCTTTATGGCTCCAACCTTTGCCTGTGCCCGCCCCGCCTATGCGCTTGTTCCTATTTGCCTGCCTGCTGCTGACCATGATTTTCAGTGCCGACTCTGCCGCTCCCGGCCCGCCGCCCGGCCCCTACGCCGCCCGCTGGAAGAAGATTGACGCATTGCTGAAAAAGGACCAGACCGCCACGGCCGCGCCGCTGGTGGAAGCCATTTACCAGCAGGCTAAAAAGGAGAACAACAGCGCGGCTTACGTGCGGGCGCTGCTCTACAAAATCCGCCTGCTGCAAGCCAAAGAAGAAGACGCTGACGAAAAGGCCATTGCGCTGCTGGAAGCCGATGTGAAAACGGCCGCCTTTCCGGCCCGTGCCATCCTGCATTCGCTGCTGGCCGAGCAGTACACCAACTACCTCAACCAGAACCGCTACCGCATATACCAGCGCACAGCCGGGGCTGCGCCGACCACCGACGGCCAGAAAACCGCCGACGGCGGCACCGGCCTCGCCACCTGGGACATAGGCCGGCTTGGCGCAGCCATCGTGCGGCACTACTACCAGTCGGTAGAAGACGAGCCGCAAAAGCAGCTGAAAACCACCCTGGCCGACCTCGGCGACCTGGCCACCGGCGGCGACGCCGAAGGCCGCGCCCTGCGCCCTACGCTGTACGACCTGCTGGCCCAGCGCGCCATTGAGGGCCTGAAAAACCAGGAACTGTACGTGACCCGGCCCGAGCAGCAGTTCCAGCTCACAGAGCCCAAGCTGTTTGGGACGGCGCAGGATTTTGCCGCGCTGCGCCTGCTGGCCCCGGAGGCCGACTCGCTGAACGGCCAGCTACACGCGCTGCACCTGTTGCAGCGCCTCACGGCCTCGCGTCAGCAGCTGGCTCCGCAGAACGTGTCCGCGCTGGCCGACGTGGACCTGAGCCGGATTGATTATCTGCATTCACTCACGCAGAACACCGACCTGGCCGCGCAGTACGAGCCGGCGCTGGTGCGGATGGCCGAGGCGTACAAGATGCTGCCCATCAGCACGGAGTTTATGGCCCGGCGGGCCGAAGCGGCGCGTGAGGCTGGCAATAACGTGGCTGCTGTACGCCTGGCGCGGGAGGCCGAGGCTCGGTTTCCGAAGTCGCGCGGCGCGGCGCGGGCGCGGCAGCTGCGGGCGCAGATTGAACAACCCGAATTAACCTTTTCGGCGGCCGATATTGTGATTCCCAACCAGCCCTGGCGGCTGGATGTGACGGCCTGCAACGTGACCGAGCTGCACGCCTGGGCCTACCGGATTTCGCTGAAGGAGTGGGAGCTGTCGGGTCAGTACGATGCCCGGAACCGCAGCGTGGTCCAGCGCTACGCCCGGGCCTTAAAAGCGGGGCCGGCCGCTGCCTGGGCGGTGCCGGTGCCTGCGCATCCACAGGATTACAAGGAGCAGAAGTTCGGGGCGGCGGGAGCGGCGCTGCCTATCGGGTATTACTTGGTAATTATTAGTAACCAAGCGGATAGGCCGATAGAGCAACGGCCAGGCGCGGTGACTAGTTATGGGTTTTTGGGGGCTAGTGAGTTGAGTGGGGTGAGTCGGGGGGACGCTGGTCGGGCTGGTACGGTCGTGTTAGTGCTGAATAGAAAGACTGGTGCCCCGCTGCCGGGAGTAGCAGTACAGGGCATTTACAACAGCTACGATTACAAAACCAGCAAAGCCACCACCCGCCTGAGTGCCGTTCAACGCACGGCCGCGAATGGCGAAGCCGCTTTGGAAATAACGCGGGCCGACGAGCGGTTAACCGCAGCAACACTGCAAAGTGGGGCCGACACATTGCGACTGAGTAATTTAACTGGCTATTACCGTCCGGACCAGTTCCCCGCCGGGCAACCTGACCGCAAGAACTTTCTGTTTACTGACCGTGCCATTTATCGACCGGGCCAGACGGTGTATTTCAAGGGTATTTACACCGAAACCATCCGCGAAATCAGCCTTCCTTTGGTGGGCCAGCCAGTGAGCGTGCGCCTCGTGGACGTGAACGGCCAGACCGTACAGACGCTGCCCTTCACCACTTCCGATTTCGGCAGCTTTCACGGCTCAGTGGTGCTGCCCACCGGCCTGTTGAATGGCCAAATGAGCCTGCAGACCGACCACGGCAGCCTTTATTTCGCGGTGGAGGACTACAAGCGGCCCACTTTCCTGGTCAGCATCGACTCGGTGCCGGGCCGGCCGCAGCTGGGCCAGCCGCTCACCATCAACGGCCGCGCCCGTGCCTACGCCGGGCAGGCCACCGACGGGGCCACGGTGAACTACCGCGTGACGCGCCGCGAGCTGTTTCCGCTGTTTGATTACGGCTTTGGCGGGCGCGGCATCTACGGGCCGGGCCGGGGGCAGGGCATCCAGGAAATTGCCCACGGCACCACCGCCACCGATGCCGAGGGCCGGTTTAGCATCACCTTCACCCCGCCGCTGGTGCCCAAGCAGGCTGGCCGCCGCTGGGAGCCGGGCTACCTCTTCGAGATAACCGCCGATGTGACCGACGCGGCCGGCGAAACCCGCACCGGCACCCGCAGCCTGCCCATCGGCCGCAACCCGCTCAGCCTGCAGCTCACCGGCCCCAGCGAGGTGGACAAGCAGCATCTGCCTATCATTAAGCTGCTCAGCACCAACGCCACCGGCGAACCGCTGCCCGCCACCGGTACGTTGCGCCTGCTGGCCCGCCGCTACCGGCCCAACCCGGCCGGCGTGCCCGGCCCGGCTCCCGAAACGGAAGCGAACGAAGCCCCCGCCGAGCTGGTGAAAACGCAGCCCTTCGACACCAAAACCAGCGCCACGCTGGACCTGAAAGCCGCCCTCACCCAGCTGCCCACCGGCCGCTACCGCCTCGAAGCCCTCGCCGCCGGAGCCGATTCGGCCCGGGCTAAGCTCGATTTCACGCTCTACGACTCGCAGGCCGCAGCAGTGCCCTATGTCACGCCCGATTGGTTCGTGCCCCTGGCCGATACCGTGGCCCCCGGCCAGCGCACCGAAGTTCTGCTGGGCAGCAGCGAAGCCGGCGCGCGCATCCTGCTGGAAGTGGAGCGCGAGGGCAAGCTGCTACGCCAGGAATGGCTCACGTTAAATGCCAACGAGCAGCGCCGCCTCAGCATCGAAAGCGGCGCGGCCACGGCCGTTGGCCCGCTCTACATCCACACCACGCAGGTGCGCGACAACCGCCTCTACCGCCACGATGCCACCGTGCAGGTGGCCGAAAAGCCGCAGCCACTTCAGCTGTCCATTGCTACGTTCCGTGACCGACTGCAGCCTGGCCAGCGCGAAACCTGGCGCGTCACCATCCACCAGGCCAACGGCAAAGCCGCCGATGCCGAGCTATTGGCCACGCTCTACGACCAGAGCCTGGATATTTTCCGGCCGCACAGCTTCATGGGGTTGGAATTGGGCGCGGGATATTATCCGGCGCGGTTTGGGTGGATGGGGGATTTTGGGGAGTTCAGGTCTAACTCTTTTTACCAGTCAAGTAGCTCAGAGAAGCTATTCGATACAGATTATCCCAAATTGAATGGCTGGGAATTAACGAGCCATGATTTTTACCGCAAAATGAGAATTGAAGCCTCAAAAGGGCCGATGATTAAAAACTATAAGTTCAGGATGCCATCAGCAGCACCCGCGCCAATGGCCTCAGCCGCAATGGCTGCTGATGGCAAGCAACTCAATGAAGTAGTAGTTGCTGGCGTTGGCGTACCAAAGTCAAAGCCAGCCACCCCTGACCTCACCACCGTCCCAACTCGCACCGATTTCCGCGAAACGGCTTTCTGGCAGCCGGCCCTGCGCACCGATAAAAACGGCGACGTAGTGCTCGAATTCCAAATGCCCGAGGCCGTGACGCGCTGGCAGCTGCTGGCCCTGTCCCACGACAAAGCCCTGCACAGCGGCCAACTTGCCCGCCAGCTCGTGACGCAGAAGGAAATCCAACTGACGCCCAATGCGCCGCGCTTCCTGCGGCAAGGCGACACTTTCACCTTCCCCGCCAAGTTCTCGAACCTAACCGACTACGCCACCAGCGGCACCGCGCAGCTGTTCCTACTCGATGCGGCCACAGGCCAGGATATCACCAGCCAGCTGCTAAAAGGCCCGGCGCAGCAAGCCGTGTCGGCCGCCGCGCACCAGAGCGCCGCGCTGGGCTGGGAAATCAGTTTGCCGAGTGATTTCGCGCCGGCCGCCGTGACGTACCGGGTGGTGGCGCAGGCCAGTGGTCAGGATGAGGTAAAAGGCAAAAAAGGCAAGCGCAAGCAGCCTGCTACCACTTTCTCCGATGGGGAGGAAAACACGCTACCCGTACTGCCGAACCGCATTCTCATCACCGAGAGCCTGCCGCTGCCCATCGTCGGCCCCGGCAGCCGCACATTTGAGCTGAGCAAGCTCACCAGCACCAGCAGCCCCACGCGGCGCAACTACTCGCTCACGCTGGAAATGACGGCCAACCCCACCTGGTACGCCGTGCAGAGCTTGCCCTACCTCATGGAGTACCCCTACGAGTGCTCGGAGCAGGTATTCAGCCGCCTCTACGCCAACCTCATCGCGGCTCAGATTCTCAAATCGAACCCGCGCTTCAAAACCATTCTAGCCGAGTGGACGCGGCAGGCACAGAATGGCACCGCCGCTCAGAAAAACGCCCTCGAAAGCAAGCTGGCCCAAAACCAGGAACTGAAAAACCTGCTGCTCCAGGAAACGCCTTGGGTACGCGACGCGCAGAGCGAAACCGCCCGCCTGGCCCGCCTCACCGAGCTGTTCGACGAAACCCGCCTGCAGGGCGAAACCAGCCGCGCCCTGCTCAAGCTCCAGCGCATGCAGCTGCCCGGCGGGGCCTTCCCGTGGTTTGAGAAAATGCCGGAGGACCGGTACATCACCCAGCTCATCGTGGCCGGTTTCGGCAAGCTGAAGAAACTGGGGGCGTTCGATGCCGGGAAGGATGCCGTGGGCCGCGACATCCTGCAAAACGCCCTGCGCTACCTTGACGCCAGCCTGGCCAAAGACTACGCCGACCTGCGCCGCCAGAAAAACGTGAAACTGGCCGAAAACCACCTCAACAACCTGCAAATCCAGGCCCTCTACGCCCGCAGCTTCTGGCCCCAGTCCGCCGAAACCGCCTCAAAAACGGCCTTCGCCTACTACCGTGAGCAGGCCGCCAAATTCTGGCCCGCCCAGACGCGCTACCTGCAAGCGCAACTGGCGCTGGCCCTGTTCCGCCAGGATGCGAAAGCCCCGGCCGCCGCTGAAATCCTGCGGGCCCTTTCGGAAAATGCCCTGCACTCGCCCGAGCTGGGCATGTACTGGAAGGAAGTGCGCGGCGGCTACTACTGGCGCGAAGCCCCCACCGAAACCCAGGCCACGTTCATCGAAGCCTTCGATGAAGTCAAAAACGACCAGAAATCGGTGGATGAAATGAAGCTCTGGCTGCTGAAACAGAAGCAGACCCACAGCTGGGAAAGCACCCGCGCCACCGCCGATGCCTGCTACGCCCTGCTGCTGCGCGGCACCGACTGGCTAACGCCTGCCCAGCCCCTGCAAATGACTGTGGGCGGCCAGGCCGTGAAGCCCGAAGCCGCGCAGGCCGGCACCGGCTATTTCAAAACCAGCTGGCCCGGCGCCGAGGTGCAGCCCGCGCAAGGCAAAGTCACCCTCACTAAGTCCGACGCGGGCGTGGCCTGGGGTGCACTCTATTGGCAGTATTTCGAGGACATCGACAAGGTGACGCCTGCCGCCACGCCGCTCAGCCTGGAGCGTCAGCTCTACCGCGAAACCCACACCGCCGCCGGCCCGGTGCTGGAAAAGCTCACGCCCGCCTCGCCCCTGAGAATCGGCGATGCGCTGGTGGTGCGCCTCGTGCTGCGCACCGACCGCGCCCTCGAATACGTGCACCTCAAGGACCAGCGCGCTGCCGGCCTCGAGCCCATCGGCCAGCTCAGCGGCTACCGCTACCAGAATGGCCTGGGCTATTATGAGTCGCCGCGTGACGCGGCTACCAACTTTTTCCTGAGCGAAGTGCCGCGCGGCACGCACGTGTTTGAGTACCGGCTGCGGGCCAGCCAGGCCGGCGATTTTTCGGGCGGCCTAAGCCAGGTGCAATGCCTGTACGCTCCCGAATTTGGCGCGCAGTCGGCCGGCGTGCGGCTGCAAGTGGCCCCATAGCCGCTCGTGGGGTAAAATAGGCCCCTGAGCGGCAGAAACGGCCCCGGCAGCGTTTAAAGCCACTCTGTCCTTGCATTTAACCGGGGTAAGATGTAGCTTTGTCTTCCGTTGTTATTCCGTTATCCGTCTATGAAGCACCTATTTGTCTTCCTTGCGCTGCTGCTCACCTGGGGCAGTGCCCAAGCCCAAACCGAGAAACAGACCCCCGTCACGAAGCTGCCGGGAGAGGAAAACCTTAGCCTCCGCGAGCGCGCCGAGCGCGATTTTCTGATGCCGGTGCGCCGCAAGAAAATTGTAGCCGAAGCCCCAAAAGCCAGCACCGAAGACAACACCGCCGCCCCCGAAACCGACGCCACCGCCCACTACGCCGAGGCCACCGACGAAGCCGTGAACACCGCGGCCCGCACCGCCCGCAGCTACGAAGCCAGCCACGCCGAAGCCCGCGCCGCCGCCCGCCGGGCCGCCGCCCGCCGCGAAGAAGCCCGGGCCGAAGCCAGAGCGGAAGCGCGCGCCGAGGCCCGCGCCGAAGCCCGCCGCGCCGCCCGCCACAGCAGCCGCAGCAGCAAATCGAAGGCCCACAAAGCCACGTCGCACAGCAGCAGCAAAAGCAAGTCGAGTAAGTCGAAAAGCAAGAGCAAGTCGTCCGCACACAGCAGCAAAAGCACCTCGAAAAGCAAGAGCAGCAAAGCCAAGAGCAAAACCTCGCACAGCTCTTCTTCGAAAGCCAAGAAAAGCAGCGCTAAAAAAAGCACGGCCCACAAAAGCACCAAGAAATCCACGCCTTCCAAAACGAAGAGCAAGACCAAGCACCGCCGCTAATACGGCCGCTTCGACGCAGTGAAAACAACAACGCCCGGCACAGCAGTGTCGGGCGTTGTTGTTTCGGGCTCGAACGGTTTAAATTCCTACCGCTTGTTGCGGATAATGAAGTTGTTGAACGTGGCCGTGCTGCCGGCCGTGCCCTGGGCCACCAGCGCCACGCGCACGCCCCGGTCCCAGGGCGGGAGGTAGGTGCCGTTCAGGGTGAAGTTTTCGGTGGGGAGGGGCTGCCAGGTGGCCCCGTCGGTGCTGTAGGCGAAGCGGTAGCGCTGGCCGCCCCACACTTCGAGGCGCAGCGTGAGAGTGGGGCAGGCATCAATGAAAATATTAACCAAGCACTGCTGCTTGCCGCTTTTCAGGTGCCAGATTTGGAGCTGGCCGTTGCCTGCCATCAGGGCCAGGGCATTGTAAGGGTCGCCCACGGCGGCCAGGCCGGCGAAAGTGTCGACGGGCAGGTTGGCGAAGTCGATGGTGGTAGCCGCCTTGTAGGTGGCGGCATGGGTGCGGCGCGCTACCAGAGCCCCGAGGCGCGAGTCGTGCGCGGCGAGATGCAACTGGCCGTGGCGCACGGCAGTAGCGGGCTGCTGGCCAATGGGCCACTGCCACTCTAGGCCCAGGCAGTCGCCTCCGAACTCATCGGCCACGTTGAAGCGGCCCATGTCGGTGAGGGCCGGCGCCTGGGGGCTGCGGTGCACAAACTCGGGCCACTCCTGCTCATTCCAGGTAAACTCGCTGAGGAGGCCCTGGCGGCCTACAAACTCGTGGCTCTCGGCCGCGTAGGCATGGTGCAGCAGGAACCAGCGGCCGTCCAGCTCGGCCACGGTGCCGTGGCCGGGGCACTTCCAGGTGGTGTTGCGGTCGAGGATGGGGTTTTGCTCATGCTTTTCCCAAGGACCCAGTAGGTTGCGAGAGCGGGCCACGCCGGTGGCGTAGTTGCAGCCCTTGCCGCAGCAACTGTTGCCGGCATAGAACATATAAAACCAGCCGTTGTGCCGCACCAGGGCCGAGCCTTCCACCAGCGGGCCTTCCCACTTCGCGTCGTTGCCAAACAGCTCGGTGGCTTCGCCGATGAGGGCGGTGCGCTCATCGTTCAGGCGCTGCGCCCAGATGGGCGTGTCCTGGTGGCAGGAGTTGCCGTCTTCCTTCCAGATGAGGTAGAGGTCGCCGTGCTCGTCGGGCATGGCGAAGCCGTCGATGGAGCCGGCCTCCTGGCCCACCAAGATGCCGTGGTCGGTGTAGGGGCCGGCAGGATGGTCGGCGCTGGCCACGGCCACGCACAGCATGCCGCCCTTTTTGCGGGCGGTGTAGTACATGTAGGTGCGGCCGTTTTCGTAATAGAGTTCGGGTGCCCAGAAATTGGAGCCGGCCCAGTCGGGCAGCTTTTCGGGGAAAACGTGGCCCACCAACTCCCAATCAAGTAAATTTTTAGAAGTGAAAAGCGGGAACACCGCGCCCCACTCGGCCGAGGTGGCGCTAGCCCAGTACGTATCGCCGATTTTAGTGACGGTGGGGTCGGGGAAGTCGCCGGGCAGCACCACATGGTCGTAGGAAACGCGGGATGGGGCTGGCGAAATGCCGGGGGCGCCAGCCGCGAGGCGGGTCGCCATTTCTAGTTCAAATGACACGGGTGGGAAGTGTTAGGAGAATAGAAAAAAGCCGAAACAGATTATGGTCCAGCTTCGAATAATTCGAAAGATAGGAATTTGGAATAAATAGTGAATGCCGTCGAGCTATTAATGGGACGAGTGGCAGGAAATAATCGCCGAACGGAAAGCGGCAGTAGACGAATAAACTCTCTGGAATATGATATCAGGTGTTTAGGTGCATGCCATGATGTAAGTGCATACTTTGGGCCAACATGATGAGCTCAGCAGTATTGCGAAAGGATAAAAAATAGGTTTTTCTAAGAATCTATATTTGATGAAAGTTTGCTGTGGCCCTTTGTGAAGTAAGGAGAGTAAGCAAATAGTTCTGCTTATTTCTTACAATCCCGTTGCCGCGGAAGGGGGTAGAGCGGCACAAATGAGGCTTTTTTGTTTATCAGAGCTTTGCAACGCAGCCCGCTGGTTTTTGCTAGTGCCAGAGCATTACCGGTAAGGAGTTTAGGGGCTTTCGCCGTTTCTGCTTTCGTGGGCGGGAATCCAAAAAAATAAAACTGCCCGCCTTTCCTGAAAAAAGCGGGCAGTAAAAATTTTGCGAGCGCAGCAGCGCGGCAATGAAGCCCTGGCCGGCTACTGGCGGAGCCGCGCCGCGGCCGCTTGCAGCGTGGCCGATTCCTTAGCGAAGCAGAACCGGATAAGGCCGTCATCGAACCCATCGTGGTAGAAGGCCGAGACGGGTACCACCGCCACGCCCTTGTCGCGGGCCAGAAACTGGGCGAAGGCCAGGTCGCTGGCGGGCGACAGGGCCTCGTAGCGGGCCAGTTGAAAGTAGCCGCCGGGCACGGGCAGCAGGTCCCAGCCGGCCCCGGCGAGCAGGGCGCGGAACTCGTCGCGCTTTTGCTGGTAAAAGCCGGCCAAGCCGCGGGCGTGGGCATCGGAGGCATCGCCCTGGAGGGCGTCGGCGAGGGCGTGCTGGGTGGGCGTGCTCACGGCGAAGGTGAGGAACTGGTGCACGCGGCGCACCTCCGTAGTGAGGGCGGGTGGGGCAATGCAGTAGCCTACTTTCCAGCCGGTGGCGTGGTAGCTTTTGCCGAAGGACGAGAGCACGAAGCTGCGCTCGCGCAAGGCCGGGTGCTGGCGGGCGCTCATGCGCGGCGTGCCGTCGAACACGAGGTGCTCGTACACTTCGTCGCTGAGCACCAGCGCATCGGTGCCATCCAGCAGGCGGGCCAGCTCGTGCCAGTCGTCGGCGGTGAACACCGCGCCGCTGGGGTTGTGGGGTGTATTCACCAATACAAGGCGGGTGCGGGGCGACACCACGCGGCGCACGGCGTCCCAGTCGGGCCGGAAGTGCGGGGCGGGCAGGCGCACGTAGCGCGGCACGCCGCCCTGCAGTCGGATGGCTGGCCCGTACAAATCGTAGGCCGGCTCAAACACCAGCACTTCATCGCCGGGGCGCACCACGGCGGAAAGCACGGCATACAGGGCCTCGGTGGCGCCGGCCGTGATGGTGATTTCGGTGGCCGGGTCGGGGGCGGGCGCGTCGGCGTGGAGGCGGGCCACCTGGGCGGCAATGGCCTCGCGCAGCCGGGGCAGGCCGGGCATGGGCGCGTACTGGTGGTGGCCGGGGGTGAGGGCGTGGCGGGCCAGCGCCTCCAGAAGCTCCCGCGGCGGGTCATAGTCGGGGAAGCCCTGGGCAAGGTTGATGGCCCCGGTTTCCTGGGCCAGCAGGGTCATTTGGGTGAAAATGCTGACGCCAACGTCGGGGAGCTTGGACTGGAGCACGGTAGGGGAGGAAGGAGTGGTGGATTGCTGGTAGGTAAAGTCAAAAATCGTTTGTCATCCTGAGCGCAGCGGAGGACCTTGTCACGTTAAAGCTGATTGAATTACTGCAAATTATTCAGCCGTGATAAGGTCCTTCGCTGCGCTCAGGATGACAAAGAAATTAATCCTCACAAATAAATGTGAAACGTAGTGCCCTCATCCACCACGCTGCTCACTTCGAGCCGGCCGCCGTGGTTCTGCACAATGCGGTTGACGAGGTAGAGGCCCATGCCAGTGCCGTCGACGTGGGCGTGGAAGCGGCGAAACAACTGGAAGAGCTGCGGGCCGAAGCGGTCGAGGTCGATGCCCAGGCCGTTGTCCTGCACCGTGAGAGTGGGGCGGCCGGTGAGCGCATCGGGGGTGCTGCTGAGGCGGATGCGTGGCGGCCGGCCGGGGGCGGCATACTTCAGCGAATTGCTGATGAGGTTAAACAGGACGCTTTGCAGGTTGGGCCGCACGAAATCAACCACCGGGAAAGTGGCGAAGTCCAGTTCGAAAGTGGCTGCGGTCTGCTCAATCTGGTCGTGCAGGCTGGCCATTATCTCGCCCGTCAGCTGGGCCAGGTCCACGGCTTCGACGGGCATCTCCTGCTGCTGGCGCTGCACCTGCACAATGGCGCTGAGGTCGTCGATGGTGGCATAAATCCGGGCCAGGGCGCGCTCGAAGTAGCCGATGAGCTTGATGGCGTCGGGGTCGCGGAAGTAGGCCGTGCGGGTCAGCTCCTCGAAGATGCCCGCCATGTTGTTGATGGGCTGCTTGAGGTCGTGCGAGGCCGTGTACACGAAGTTGTCGAGGTCCTCGTTGGTGCGCGTCAGGCGGGCGTTCTGGTGTTCGAGCTGCTGCTGTACCTGCTTGAAGTCGTGCACGTCGGTGTTGGCGCCCACCCACAGGGCCACGGCACCGTCCTTGTCGCGGATGGCTTCGGCACGGGCCAGAAACCAGCGGTAGTGGCCCGTCTGGTCGCGCCAGCGGTGCTCGGCCTCAAAGTCGGTGCCCGTGGCTACGCTGTGCTTCCAGCGGGCCATGGTGGCCGCCAGGTCATCGGGATGAATAAACCGCTCCCAGCCCCAGTCGCGCATGGTTTCGAAGGTGCTGCCCGTGAAGTCGTACCAGCGCTGGTTGTAGTAGTTCACGCTGCCGTCGGGGCGCGAGGTCCAGGCCATTTGGGGCAGGGCTTCGAGCAGTTGCTTGAAACGGTTTTGGCTGGCCAGCACCTGCTCCTGCAACAGGCGCTGCTGGTGCACATCGGTGTTGGTGCCGTACCATTTCAGGATGCCGCCGCCAGGCGCGCGTCGGGCCTGGGCCTGGCCCAGAAACCAGCGGTACTGCCCGTCGTAGCGGCGCAGGCGGAATTCGGCCTCGTAGTAGCGCTGGCTGGCAATGGCTGCCTGCCACCGCTCCTGCATGTGGACGCGGTCGTCGGGGTGCACAAAGCTGAGCCAGTGCGCCGCGCCGTTTTTCTCCATGGCTTCGCCCAGGTAGGCGGCCGTGCGGTGGTTGTAGAAGTCCACGGTGCCATCGGGCTGGGCCGTCCACACCTGCTGCGGAATACTTTCGGCCTGAATGCGTTGTTCTTCTTCGCTCGCGGCCAGTTGGGTTTGCAGGCGGCGTAGCTCGGTCACGTCGGTGTTGGTGCCGAACCAGCGCACCACTGCGCCGGTGGCCGCGTCGCGAATGGGCCGGGCGCGGCTCAGAAACCAGTGGTACTCGCCGTCGTGGCGGCGCAGCGGGAAGGTGTCTTCCCAGGGCTGCCCGGCCCGGATGGCCGCCAGGTAGCGGGCAGTCACGCCTTCCACCAGCTCAGGGTCGTGCACGGCCTGCCAGCCCGCGTCCTGCATGGTTTCCAGCGTAGTGCCCGTAAAGTCATACCAGCGCTGGTTGTACCAGAAAACATGGCCCGTGGCATCGGCCATCCAAGCCAGTTGCGACATTTTATCGGCCAGCGCGGCAAAGTCGGTGCGGCTGCGGGTAAGCTCCTCGGTGCGCTCGTGCAGGTCGTGAATTTCCACGGTGGCCGCGCTGAAGCCGGCCAGCTGCCCGGCGGCATCGGTGTAGGGCTGGGCTTTGGTCTGGAACCAGCGCAGCTCGCCATCGCGGCGGCGGCAGCGGAAGGTGGCCTCCCAGGCCTGGCCGGCGGCCATGGCGGCCTGACCCACGGCGCTCACGGCGGCACGGTCGTCGGGTGGGAGGGCTTCCCAGGCCGAATCGGGGGCGTCGGCCGGGCTCAGGCCGGTGTACTCGTAGAAGTACGGGTTGGTGTAGGTGATGGAGCCGCTGGGGGCGAAGTTGAAGATGAACACCGGTACCGAAGCCGTAATGGCATTCACCTGCTCATTGCGGCGGTTCATTTCGGCCGCCAAGGCCTCAGCGTGCTGGCGTGCGTGCACGCGCTCGGTCACTTCCAGGGCAAAATTCAGCACGCCGTACACCTGGTTCTGGTCGTCGCGCAGGGGCACCAGGCTCAGGTCGAAATACTGCTCGGTACTGGGGGCGTCGGGCTGGTGGCCGGGCAACCGGATGAGCATTTCGTGCCCCATAAATGGCTCGCCGGTCTGGTACACGCGGTCAAGCAGCTGCAGGAAGCCCTGCTTCGCTACTTCGGGCTGCACCTCGGCCACCGGCTGGCCCAGGCGGGGGCGCGGGTTCATCAGCTGATTGTAGCTGGCATTAAAGAACGAATAGCGGTGGTCGGGGCCTTCAAACGTAGCAATGAACGCCGGGGCCTGGGCCAGAATCTGGCTCAGCTGCTGGTCCTTGATTTCAAGGCGCTGCCGGGCCTCGTGCAGTTCGTGAATGTCGAGGTCGGAGCCAAACCACTGGCGGGAGCGGCCCACGGCATCGGCCAACGGTTCGGGCACGCCCTGGCTCATAAACCAGCGGTATTCGCCGTCGTGGCGGCGCAGGCGCAGCTCGTAGCGCCACGGCGTACCGGCGGCCAGCGCGGCGCTGTAGGCCGTGGCCACGCGGGCGGTATCGTCGGGGTGCAGGCAGGCGGCCCATACCTCGGCCAAGTCGTCGGTGGGCCGGGTGCCGGTGTAGGCGTACCACTGCGGGCTGAGGTAGAGCACCTCCCCGGCCTGGTCGCTGATGAAGGTGATGGAAGGCAGGCTTTCCGTCACGCGGCGCAGGCGCTGGTCGGCGGCGCGGGCTTCGGCTTGCAGGGCTTCGTTGCGCTGGCGGGCCTGCACCTGCTCGGTCACGTCGAGGCTGTAGGCCAGCACGCCGGGGGCGGCGCCGGGTTCGCCGGCCAGCGGCAGGTAGCCAAAGTTGTTGTAGTGCTCCCGGGGCTCGCCGGAGGCAGGGTCGGTCAGCAGCGAATACTCTTCGTGGCCCAGCACGGGCTGGCCCGTGGCCACCACCTGCTGCAAAAGCTTCAGGTAGCCCTGGTCGGCAATTTCGGGCAAGCTCTCCGCCACCGATGCGCCGATTTTAACCCGGGAACCCATCATTTCACGAGCACGGGCCGAGAGAAAGGTAAACCGGAAATCGGGCGCTTCCATGGAAGTAATGGTGAGCGGCAGCTGGTCGAGAATGCGCTGCATATGGCGCTGCTGGGCACCTACCTGCAATTGCGCACGCTGCCGGGCGTCCACGTCGGTGCACAGCCCAAACCAGCGCTGCACCTGTCCATCGGCATCGCGCTGCGCTACCACCTGCGAGAGAAACCAGCGGTATTCACCGTCCACGCCGCGCATCCGGAATTCCAGCTCGAAGGGCTGGGTGCTTTGCAGGGCCGCGCCCCATTGGGCATACATTCCGGCCAGGTCATCGGGATGGATTATCTGTTGCCACAGCGCCGCTTTTTCGGCCGGGGCCATTTGCAGCACGTCGTGGCCGGTGTAAGCAATGAAGCGCTGATTGGTGTAGTCGGCCTCGCCTTGCGCATTGGTGGCCCAGATGAGCTGAGGCAGGCTTTCGGCCAGAAAACGAAACCGTTCCTGCTCCTGCGCTGCCGCTTGTTGGCTTTGCAGCTGCGGCGTCACATCCAGCAGGCGCAGCAGTACGTGCTGGGCCTGCTGCTGCGCAATGGGCTGGAGCGTGGCCTCCCAGTAGCCGTGCGGTGGGGCGGCATTCGCCAGCTCAGGCATCAATACCTGCGGGCTGCCAGCCAGCGCGGCGGCCAGGGCCGGACCCCAGGTGGCAGGGGCCGCCAGCAGGCTTCCGCCCGTTTCAATGGCGGTATGCAGGGCTGCCAGCGGCTGGCCAATCAGCGCACCGGGCGCGGTGCCAGCCGGCAGCAGGGCGGCCATGGCCGCGTTCAGGTGCAGCACCGTGCCATTGGGCGCCAGCACGCCGTGGGGCGCGGGCAGCAGCGAAAACAGCAGCTCAAAATCCAGCGCGGTCGGGGTAGCAACAGACATAAACGGACGGGGCAGGCAACCGAAACCAACCCCTAACGGGCCGTTTCTGCTCTCAAAGATAGGCTGCTGGCAGCCGGTGAGCCGCAGCTACCAAAAAGCCCCGGTCGTTGCGGACCAGGGCTTTTGGGGCAGCGCGCCAACTGAACAGCTGGCCGCTGTAACGGATTTTTACAGCGGGTTTTTCAGGTCTTTCGGAAATAGCTTTTGCACGTGCTCTACCTTGTGCGCCGATACGTGGGCGATGTAGGGGTTTTCGGGGTGCAGGCGGTAGTAGCCCTGGTGGTAGTCCTCGGCGGGCCAGAACTTCTGAAACGGCACCACCTGGGTCACAATCTTGCTGTCGTATTCCTTCGAAGCGTTGACGCGGGCAATGGTCGTTTCCAGAATTTTCTTTTCCTCGGGGGTGCGGTAGAACGCGGCCGAGCGGTACTCGGGGCCGGCGTCCGGTCCCTGCCGGTTGAGCTGCGTGGGGTCGTGCGAGGCGGTAAAGAAAATGTCGGCCAACTTCTGGTAGCTGATGACTTTGGGGTCGTAGTAAATCTGCACCGTTTCGGTGTGGCCGGTGGTTTTATCGGCCACTTCCTCGTAGGTGGGGTTGGCCTTGGTGCCGCCGGCGTAGCCGCTTACCACCTGCTTCACTCCCTTTATTTGCTCAAATGCCTCCTCCTGGGCCCAGAAGCAGCCGCCCGCAAAGGTGGCCACGGCCAGCCCCGTCAGGTTGGTGGGTGCAAAGCCGGTCGTGGAGCGCGGCGGGTTCTGGGCATCGGCGGGCTGCTGCGAGCCGCAGGCAAACGTGAAGGCCAGCAGGCCAATGCCAAGCAGGGATTTCAACTGGTTTTTCATGAGAAGAAGACGGAGAAAGAAATGCCAAAAAGGACTTGTTGCGCTGGTAGACGCCGCCATGGCACCAGCCTTACAGCCTGCGCCACTATCCTTGAGTACCACGTACGGCCCCGGGCGCGGTCCGGGTTGGCGAGGTTTGGCGGCACATGAGCCGGGCTGGCGAATGGAGCCGTGCCACAGAGGCCTGGGTTGCGACTTTGCGGGCCATAGCGCCTTGTATTTATGAACTCGTGGAATTAGCGTATCCGTATTTATATCGAAGGCTGGCGGGTTTATAGGGCATGAGCGTGTTCGGATTGTGTAAAAAGTCTGAGTGTGTTCAGGATGCGTATCTTTTGCTACGTACTTCACGTAGCAGGCGCTATTGCTGTCCAAACTGTCGTTATGTCCTCTCAAATTTTACTTGAAGCACCCCACATCACCATTTCCTACGACCATCTGAATGAGTGGCTTCTGGTTGACTGGCACGGCAACCAGGACCTGGCCAGTGTGCAGCACGGCGGCGAGGAAATGCTGCGGCTATTGCAGCTGCAGCGCTGCCACAAAGTGCTGAACGACAACACCCGCGTAACCAGCATGTGGAGCGAAGCCGCCGAATGGGCCGGCAAAGACTGGTTTCCGGCCATGACGGCCGCCGGCCTGCAATACTTCGCCTGGATATATTCGCCCAATCTCTACAGCCGCCTCTCCACCGACCTCACCCTGCAGTTCACGGGCGGCCAGCCGGTAGTTGCCACCTTCGACGACATCGACACCGCCAAAGCCTGGCTGGCGCAGGTGTAGCTGCTGGAATTTTGCAGTAGGTTTGGGATTTACATCGTCCTCCTTCGCTGCCTCTCCCGTGGAACCTGTTGAAACCTTCACTTTTCGCCGGCCCGATGGCCACGTGTACCTCACCGCTACCCGCGACCGGGTCAATAATTGGATTCACGCGGAGTGGTCGGGCGTGCAAACCCTGGCCACCATCCAAACCGGCGGCATGGCGTACATCGACATGCTCAACGCCGAGCCCTGCGCCAAGCTGCTCAACGACCACCGCGAGCTGGTGGGGCGCTTCGTGGATGCCAACGAGTGGGTAGCTCAGGTCTGGACGCCGCGCATCATGCAGGCCGGCCTGCGCTACTTTGCCCAGGTGCTGGCCCCCGGCGTGTTCGGGCAGCTCTCGATGAAGGACCTGCACCAGCGCATCAGCGACCAGTTCGAGATAAAAATGTTTGACCGCCTGGAGGATGCCGAAGACTGGCTGCGCAGCCTGCCCTAGGCGCGCGACCCGCGCTGAACCTATTTGCCGTATTTTTGTCTGAAAGGCCGGGCGCGTTGCTATTCACGGTGCCCGTTTTCTGCTTCTTATGGCATCAGCACCTACCGCTTTCACCGTGGCCACGGCCCCCGAGCCGCACCGCATCCGCACCCGCCAAATCATCAAGGCCCACCCCGAGGTGAAGCAGCTGATGACGCGCAACCCCACCACCTTCCTCATCGGGCTGGGCTGCGTGCTGGCCCAGGTGGCCATTGCGTATTTCCTGCGGGACAAGGCCTGGTACTGGACCATTCCGGCCGCTTACCTGGTGGGGGCGTTTTTCTCGCACACCCTGTTTGTGGTCATTCACGAAGCGGCCCACAACCTGGTGTTCCGGAAGATATGGCAGAACGTGGCCACTGGCATTCTGGCCAATTTTCCGTCGGTGTTCCCCACAGCCATCAGCTTCAAGAATTTTCACATCAAGCACCACGTGTTTCAGGGCGTGCACGAACTGGATGCCGACCTGCCCGACTGGTACGAAGCCAAACTGATTCATAACTACAGCATTGGCAAGGCAATCTGGCTGTTTTTCTTCCCGCTGTTTCAGGTGATTCGCACGGCGCGCTGCCGCGAGGTGGCCACTATTGATAAGTACGTGGCGGCTAACATTGTGGCCCAGATTGCCTTCGACGTGGCCATCGTTTACTTCTTCGGTTGGACGGCGCTGCTGTATTTGTTTCTCAGCTTCTGGTTTTCGGTGGGCCTGCACCCGCTGGGCGCCCGCTGGATTCAGGAGCACTACCTCACCCTCAGCCCCGAGCAGGAGACTTATTCCTACTACGGCCGCCTCAACGGCATCAACCTCAACGTGGGCTTCCACAACGAGCACCACGACATGCCCAGCATTCCGTGGAACAACCTGCCCAAGCTCAAAACCGTGGCCCCCGAGTTCTACGAGCCGCTGCTGGCCCACACCAGCTACACCAAGCTCTTCTTTAAATTTCTGTTCGACCAGGAAATCAGCCTTTACTCGCGCATCATGCGCAAGGAGCGCGGCACCGCCACTCTCAAAGACCAGAGCGTGCCGGACAAGGAACTGCTGTCGGCCTAATGCTAGGCGCGGAATAAACAAAAAAGGCGGCCCCAACGGGCCGCCTTTTTTGTGGTCAAAAATCGAAATCCGGACCGGCGCTTATTTCGCGCGAACCGAGTCGCAGGACACCGTGGAGAGGTTGCTGAGCGTCACGAACGGCACCGGGGTAGTCGTGCCATCGGCCGCCAGGCACGTCATGGTCGGAGTAGTCGGGGCCGGGGTTTTGGTGTAGGTGAAGTGCAGTTGTTGGCCCACCTGGCCCAGGTTGCCCAAGCTGGTCGAATTGACCACAGCCACCACGTTGTCGCCCAAAAAGCGGTTGCCTACTATCGACACCGCCCGCGCGCCGATGCGATAAGCCGGGTCGACATCGACCAAAACGCCCAGCATGCAGGTGGTGGCTACCACCGTGCCGCTGTAGCAGCTGGGTTGGGGCGTGGCGCAGTCTTTTTTGCAGCCGAGGAGCGAGCCGGCCGTGAGCGCGGCCAGGCAGAGAGAGGAAAGTGAGCGAAGCATAAGCAGGGCTGGAAAAGTGAAAGAACCGGAATTACCGCCCTGACCGCCGGCTGCCGCGCAGCGTTGCATTACCCACAAAAAAAGCGGCGGCTTCCGAAGAAGCCGCCGCTTGAATAAGCTGCGAAAGGCGGCAATTAAGCCTGCTTGGCAAACTGCACGTTGGCAATCAGCTTCACGTCGTCGCCCAGCACGATGGCCCCGGCTTCGGTGATGCCGCCCCAGGTGAGGCCGAACTCTTTGCGGTTGATTTTGCCGGTTACCTCAAAACCAGCCTTGTGGTTGCCGTAGAAATCGACGGCCGAGCCGCCGTATTCGGCTTCCAGGGTCACGGGCTTGGTCACGTCTTTCATCGTGAGGTTGCCGGTCACTTTGTAGCCGTCGCCGTCTTTCACAAACGAAGTCGACTCAAACTTGATGGTCGGGTACTTGGCCGCGTCGAAGAATTCTTCGCCTTTGAGGTGGCCGTCGCGCATTTCCTGGTTGGTGTCGATGCTGTCAACGTTGAGCGAAAACTCAACCTGGGCATTTTCAAAGTTGTCGTCGCTTGCGCTCTGCATCGAGCCCTGGAACGACTTGAACGAGCCGGTGACGGTAGAAATCACCAGGTGCTTGATTTTAAACTGGATTTCCGAGTGGGTAGGGTCGAGCGTCCATTTGGTGGCAGTGGCGGCGGTTGCGGTATCAGACATGGCGTTTGGGGGTTGAAAAGGTGAATTGAGATTACAAAGATAATCAATGTTGCTACATTTGATGTCGATACATTGATTTTTTTTTAGCCTAACGATTCCCGTGCCCAAAAGTTCAAACAGGTTGGGTGACCGAGAGATGCAAGGTAGTTAAACTACTGATTTTGATGGGTTGGCCAAGGCCGATGCGGTGGCGACGGCCTGGCATGACGTTCTTTAGGCCTCGTTTCCCGAATCCCCATCATTCTATGCGTCGTTTGTTGCTGCCGGGGCTGCTGAGCCTGTTTTTCGCCGCGCCGGCCCGCGCCCAAAGCCTGCCCGTGCTTCCCCAAAACCCACCCGAATTGCGCTGGCGCGAGGTGCGCACGCCGCATTTTCGGGTGCTCTACGCGGGCGGGATTGACTCGGCGGCGCAGCGCACGGCGGCCCGGCTGGAGCAGCTGCACGGGCCCGATGTGGCCACGCTAGGCGTGAACCCGCGCCCCATTGCGGTGGTGATGCAGAACCAGACCACCGTCAGCAACGGCTTCGTGACGTTTTTGCCGCGGCACGCCGAGTTTTTTACCACGCCGCAGCAGGGCTTCGGGCTGGGCACCGTGGATTGGCTCGATGGGCTGGTGGTGCACGAGTTCCGGCACGTGGGGCAGTTTGAGAAGGCCCGGCAGGGCGTGGGGCGCGTGCTGGGGCCGCTGTTTGGCGATGGGGCGCTGGGCATTGCGGCGGTGGGCGTGCCGCAGTGGTTTTTTGAGGGCGACGCCGTGGGCACCGAAACGGCCCTGACGCGCAGCGGACGCGGACGCATTCCCAACTTTAACGTAGGCCTGCGCGCCAACCTGCACAGCGGCTTCAACTACAGCTACCAAAAGGCCGTGAACGGCTCGCTGGTGGACAATGTGCCCGACTGGTACGTGCTGGGCTACTTCATGACGTCGTACCTGAAAACCCACTACGGCCCCGATGTGTGGGCCAAAGTGCTGGATAAGTATTACCGGTTTCCGTTTTACCCATTCTCCTTTTCCAACGGCATCCGGCGCACCACGGGCCTGCGGGTAGAGCAGGTATACGAGCGCAGCATGGCCGAAGTCGACTCGCTGTGGTGGGTGCAGCAGCGGGAGCAGCCCACCACCACGGCGGTGCGGGAGCTGAAGCAGACTGGGGTTGGGAAGATTTTCACCCAATACCAGTACCCGCAGTACGTGAACGACAGCACGGTGCTGGCCCTGAAAACCGGCCTCGCCATCATTCCGCGCTTTGTGCTGCTGAGCCGGCACGGAGCCGAACAAACCGTATTCACACCGGGCCAGCTGAATATTCCCGAAATGCTGTCGGCAAGTGGCGGGCGGGCCGTGTGGCCCGAGTTTCAGCAAAATGCTCGCTGGGGCCAGCGCATCGCCTCCGAACTGAAGATGCTGGATGTGAAAACCGGCCGGCTCACGCGCATCGGTAAGGGTCAGCGCTACTCGGCAGCGGCGCTTTCGCCCGATGGGTTGCGGCTGGTGGCGGTGCGAGAGGGGGCCGACTATCACCACACGCTCGTTATGCTGGATGCGCAGACCGGGGCCGAAATCCAGGCGCTGCCCAACCCCGCCAACGACTTATATATTCAGCCCCGCTGGCACCCCGACGGCCGCCGCCTGGTGGCCGTGACGCTGAGCCCCGCCGGCAAAACCATTACCGTGCTCGACCCAAGTGTCGGCACGTCAAAAGCCCTGCTGCCCGTGGCCAACCTCAACTTGGCCAATCCGCAGCCCTGGCGCGATTTTGTGCTCTACAACTCGGCCCAGTCGGGCATCGACAACATTTACGCTGTGAGTACCCGCACCGGCCAAACCTACCGCGTCACGAACCGGCCTTTTGGCGCGTACCAGGCGGCCGTGTCGCCCGATGGGCGCACGCTGGCCTTCCACGACTACCGGGCCACCGGGGCGCGGGTGGTCGAAATGCCGCTCGATACCACGGCCTGGGTACCCGTGCCCACCGCCACCGCCGATATTCCGGGGCCCTACGCGGCGGCCCTCACGGCGCAGGAGCCGGCCGGCAAACTGGTGCCGCGCCTGCTGGCCGCGCGGCCCGATTCGGCGGCCCCGCGCTACGGGGTGCGGCGGTACCGGCCGCTGGCGCATGCCTTCAACCTGTTCAGCTACGGCGTGGTGCAGAGCCCGAGCGGCAACACCGTGAGCGTGGGCCTGCGCTCGCAGGACTTGCTGAATACCACGCAGGCCTTCGCCGGGCTGGGCTACGACCAGGTAGAGCGCACCTTCAACGTGACCGGCGCACTGAGTTACCAGGGCCGCTTTCCGGTGCTGGATGCCGACGTGACGTATGGCGGGCGCGATGCGGCCATCCTCTACCGGGGCGCTGTCTACCGCGACCAGTGGCAGTACGCCCGCCTCACGGCCGGGCTGCGGCTGCCGCTCAACCTCACGCATTCCAAGTTCCTGGAGGCCCTGTCGCTGGGTACCTATTTCCTGCACGAGCAGGTGTATGGCTACGACCTGCCCGCCCGCAAGCTCTCCGAAGTCAGCCCCAATGCGCCCCTCAATGCCCTGCAAACCACCCTCAGCTATGTGAAGCAGCGCAAGGCCCCGGCGCGGGGCATCGCGCCCACGCTGGGCTACACCTTTCTGGGCACGTGGCGTACCACGCCATTTGGCACCGGGCTGGAGGCGCGGCAATTGGGAGCGCAAGGCAGCGTGTTTCTGCCGGGACTTTGGCGGCACCACGCCATCCGGGTGCGGGCCGGTTACCAGTGGCAGGACCAGATGCAGTACCAGTTTGCGCCCGCCGTATCATTCCCCCGCGGCGAGGGCTATACCAGCTTCGACCGCCTCGGGGTGAGCAGCGTGGACTATTTCCTGCCGCTGGGCTACACGCACTGGGAGCTGGGCCGCCTGTTGTACGTGCAGCGCCTGCGGGCCACCGTGTTCGGCGATTTTGCGCAGGGCAATGATGTCCGGGGCACGGCCGCGCAACTCAACTACCGCAATGTGGGGGCCGATTTGCTGGTGCTCTTCAACGTTCTGCGGCTGCGCACGCCCATCGAGGCGGGTGTGCGGGCGGTGTACCGGGGCGCGGTAGGGACCTGGACGGTGGAGCCGCTGGCCTTCAGCATTCGGCTGTGATAAGAAGAGCAAACAAGAGAAAGTTGTCATGCTCATCTGGCGTACACGCAGTGAAGCACCTTATCACGCCTGAACAATTCGTTCCAACGTGATAAGGTGCTTCACTGCGTTCAGCATGACAAACGGGAAAAACAACCCGCTCCCGCTTCCCTATATCACCGTTTCGTGGTGCAGGAAGTGGTCCATGGCAGAGAGCGTTTGCTGTGGGGCGCTAAGGTGGGGGAGGTGGCCGTTGGTTTCGATAACGACCATGCGGCTGTCGGCCAGCTGCTCGTTGATGTAGTGGCCCACGGCCAGCGGCGCAATGACGTCGTGGGCCGACTGGATGATGAGCGTGGGAATGGTGAGGAAACCCAGCTCGGCGCGGGTGTCGGAGAAAAAGGTGACGCGGGCGAAATGCTTGGCAATTTCGGGGTTGGTGCGCACAAAGCTGTTGGTGAGTTCCAGCACCAGCTCGGGGTTGTCTTGCTGGCCCATCATCACCGGCGAGATGCCGTGCGACCAGCCGTGGTAGTCGGCCTCCATGGCCGCCAGCAGCTCGTTGATATCCTTCTGCTCGAAGCCGCCGGCGTAGCCCGCCTCGTTAATGAAGCGGGGCGAGGGCGCAATGAGCACCATTTTGGAAAAGCGCTGGGGTTGGCGCACGGCGGCAATTACGCCAATCATGGCAGCCACCGAATGGCCCACAAACACCACATCGTGCAGGGCCAGGGCGCTGAGCACACCTAGCAGGTCATTGGCATGGCCCTCTAAGGTGCTGTGAGTCGTAGCGGGCTGGTAGGCATTGAGGTCGGACCGTCCGGCCCCAATCAGGTCGAGCAGGATAACCTGGTACTGGTCCTCAAAAGCGGGGGCTACGAGGCGCCAGTCGTGCTGGTCGCCACCGAGGCCATGTAGAAACACGATGGCTCGGGTGCCAGGGCCGGAAGCGCCGGAAATGGTAACGTTGCTGCGTTCGAGAATAGAGGTATTAGATGGACTCATTGGGTGGCGGCGTTAATAAACTTAGTTATATGGGCGGGCTAACATACTACATAATTCAGCACATTGGATTGATGTGATAATTACTATCACTGCAAAAGTTTTAAAGAATACTGCTTTCATTTTTTCTTATAGCAATTAGTCAATTAATTAATATTGGCAATTGCCGGGCTTGGTAGTAAGGCTACTATTAGGATGGTGTGTGCCATTCTGAAATGTTCTGAAAAGCGCAGTCTGAAAACCAGGCAATGCCGCGGCTTTAGTCGCTTTGGGTACGGGAAATGAAACCGCCCGCTTCCGGTTGGGGAGCGGGCGGTTTATGATTAATCGGTCCGGGCTCTGATAATTGGCCGGAAGTGTTGGGATTAGTCAAGGCCAACTGAAGCTCAGTGGCCAGGGTGCGTACCAACTCGGCGGCTGGCAAGGCCCGCGCCCGGCCGGCACCGGTGCCCGCCCATTGCACGGCAAAGCCCGGCTCGTTGGCTTGCTGGGCAGCGGCTACCAGGGCTTTGCCAGCGGCATACGCTCGCGAGTAGGCGGCCACGGGCGGCCTGCCGGGCTGGTCTACGTCCCGCACGAAGCGGTTGACCAGGCCCCGCGCCGGTCGGCCTGAAATAACGGCGGTGAGGGCCGTGAGCAGGGGCGGTTGGTGCAGCAGTGCCTCCCGATACGCCGCCGAGGCACTGGATTCGGGGCAGGCCACGAAGGCCGTGCCAAGCTGGGCGGCCACGGCTCCGGCCTGCAAGGCCGCCGCGATATCGGCCCCGTCCATAATGCCACCCGCGGCCACCACGGGCAGACGCGAGTGCCGCACTAGGTAGCGAGTCAGGTCCAAGGCTGAAATGCCGGGTTCAATTTCCTGGTTGAAGGTGCCGCGGTGCCCGCCGGCTTCTATGCCCTGGGCCAGCAGCATATCCACACCGGCAATTTCGGCGGCACGGGCTTCGGCGGGGGAGGTCACGCAGGCCAGCAGGAGGCAGCCAGCCTGGCGCAACGCGGCCAACTGGGCGGTGGTGGGCAGGCCGAAATGGAAGCTCACCACCCGGGGCCGGTCCTGCACCAGTACGGCCAGTAAGGCGTCGTTGGTCAAAAAGCTGGGGTAAAGCTCTTCCAGGCTGGGCGGCGGGGTGCTGTGCAGCGCGGCAAAGAAAGGCTGCAGGTAGGCCAGCCATTGGGCATCGTGCGCCGGATTGGGCGGGGCGGGCTGGTGGCAAAACACGTTGACGTTGACCGGCCGGCTGGTGGCCGCCCGCAATTCGGCCAGTTGCTGCGCCACCGTTTCGGCGGCGGGAATGGCACCAGTGGCAAACGACCCCAGCGCCCCGGCCTCCGATACGGCCGCCGCCAGCGCCACCGTCGATACGCCCGCCATCGGCGCCTGAATGATGGGATAGGCAAGGCCGAGCTGTTCACAAAAGGCATTCATAAGCGGGGGCGGCAAGGAGAGACTGGCCGCGGCGTAAGTTTCGGTCGGGTTATGAAGTCGCCCGCTAGCGGGCGGTTTTTTGTTGTTAGAATCGTAGTAATGCAACTCTGGCGTTCGCAAGCTATTAAACCGTAATGAGTAGTTACATGCTAAGAATAGTCTTGAGTCTTTGCGTCTTCCTGCAGGCTTTTGGAGCGTTGGGGCAATCTGTGGCTTTTAATAAGCACAGGTTTTATATACCTCAGAATTTAGCTGAGGCTAATGAGCAATTAGATAGAACGCTTACCGCAAAGGCAAGGGCTAAGTTTAAGGCTCTAAATGAAAGCGACCTAGCGAATGTGAGTGGGATATTCGTTGTTGGAGAGTGGGATGGCGAGGGTAGCAGGTTCGTGGCTTTCTTAAGCCGATATATGAATCCAAAGCAACATACTTGGGGGTATTTAGATTGGCAGGTGCGCAATCATCTGATTTACCTGTCATATCTACGCCATCTTAA
This sequence comes from Hymenobacter negativus, assembly GCF_016056375.1. Classification (GTDB taxonomy): domain Bacteria; phylum Bacteroidota; class Bacteroidia; order Cytophagales; family Hymenobacteraceae; genus Hymenobacter; species Hymenobacter negativus_A. Next base: position 259,276 of record NZ_JAEDAE010000006.1, on the reverse strand, counting down.
TAATCAGCCGTTCGATTTAGCTAAAGAAACCAGTAGAATAAATGCTAAAGCAGATTCTGTTACACAGGTAGATGAGCGTAGAAAGCAACGCAACATCCTAGCAGATTCTATAAATGGGGTGTATATCCCCCAAAACCTAAAAGACAGTTTCAGGCGCCTTGATGAGATGCTTTCGGATACACTGAAACAAAAGCTTAGGCATCCTGACCCTGAATATGGCCTAGCAGAATTTCACTTCAATCTTGGGCTTTGGATGCGTAACAGTTGGCAGCTATGGGGCGGGTCCAGGCTACAGCAGTATTTCGAGGGGTTGGGAGTACATCGCCCAGACGACATGTCTGGTATCATCCTGCGTACCTACAGCGAGCACCTAAACGGAAAAACACTGGATGAGGCATCGATTAAACCACTCACTGTACCTGCACCAACCGATGAGCAAGTGCCTGCGGAACCATTGATTTACCCGGAAGCAAAGGATGATGGTAAATTTTACACGAAAGAGTATAGACGGTTCTTGCGTAAGCGGCGAATAGACGATTTTCAAAGTCTGCCACCAGAGGCCTACGCTGAATAGCTGCTACTTCCGCGCCTGCTTCGCCCCCATCACAAACACCAACGTCCCGACCTTCGCCACGTCTTGCTGCGCCAGAAACGGCTGCGCCAGAAACGGCTGCGCCAGAAACGGCTGCGCCAGAAACGGCTGCGCCAGAAACGGCTGCGCCAGCCGCTGCCTAGTGGAATTACGGAATTGTTGAGTAGCCGCAAAACTTGTAGCCATTCTTCGTTTTGATAAATGCAAAGGCTTTCTGCATCCCTCCGGACCGACTGGACTCCTCAACTGTTTCTACAAGTACTTCGGGAATGGTTGCGGATTTGAATTCTGATATGCTAGCTACACAAGAATACCTGTACAAGCGTTTGTTCTGATTATTGTCGTAATTGAACGCTAGCTTTTTCGAGTTCAACAATCTGGCTTTTGTATTTGTATCAAAGATTCTTGGGCTGAGTTTAACAATGAATCTGTCTATGCTAACGTAAGGAGCATTACTTGCAGATTCAATATATTCACTTTCGTTGCAAAGCACGCAACTGGCGGACAGCTGTTTTACCATCTTCATATCGCCAGCTATTACAGCTTTTGCGAATAAAGTCCAAGCGTTTCGTAGCGCCCTATCGTCACTCTGCTGTAACCCTTGAATTGATTTAACTCCTATGTAGCTTGAAGTATTCAAAGTGCCTGAATTGAAGAGTGCACTTGCTAGTAGCAGCTTGGTAAAAGTCATAGGTGCAAATTTTAAGAGCATCACATTTTTTGATTGCGCTCAGAATAAATACAGAACGAACTGTTTTTCTAATCTATTGCTATACTATTTCCGCGCCGGTCGCGCCCCCATCACAAACACCAGCGTACCGCCCTTCATCACGTCCTGCTGCGCCAGAAACGGCAGCGCCAGCCGCTGGCCGTTGAGGGTGGCCGACTGCACGTAAACGTTTTTGGGGCTTTGGTTTTTGACCTGGATGGTGAACTCCTTGCCGTTTTCGAGGTGCAGGACGGCGCCGTGCACGAGGGGGCTGCCCAGCGCGTACTGGCCCGACGACGGGGCCACCGGGTAGAAGCCCAGGGACGAGAAGAGGTACCAGGCGCTCATCTGGCCGCAGTCGTCGTTGCCGCCGAGGCCGTCGGGGGTGGGATGGTACTGGCGGGCAAGGATGTTGCGGACCTGGGCCTGGGTTTTCCAGGGCTGGTCGGTGTAGTTGTAGAGGTAGGCGGCGTGGTGGGCGGGCTCGTTGCCGTGCACGTAGCCCCCGATGATGCCCTCGCGGGTGATGTCCTCGGTTTCGGCGAAGAACGAGTCGGGCAGGTTCATGGTGAAGAGCGAATCGAGGTGGGGCACGAAGCGGCGGTTGCCGCCCAGCTTGGCTATCAGGCCAGCGGGGTCGTGGGGCACGGCTAGGGTGTAGTTCCAGGCGTTGCCCTCGATGAAGCCTTGGCCATTGGTGCTCAGCACGTCGAACTTGGGGCGGAAGCTGCCGTCGGCCAGGCGCGGGCGCATGGCGTTCACGCGCGGGTCGAACACGTTTTGCCAGTTGCCGGCGCGCTTGCTGAACTCCTGGTAGATGTCTTGGTGGCCGAGCTTTTGGGCCAGTTGGGCAATGCACCAGTCGTCGTAGGCAAATTCGAGGGTGTTGGAGACGGAGGTGCCGCTGCGCTCGCTGGGCACGTAGCCGCGGGCTACGTATTCGCCGAGGCCGTCGTACCAGCCGTGGCGGGCGGTGGCTACGCAGGCGGCGAGGGCGCGCTCGGCCTGGGCGGGCGGCACGGTGCCATTCAGCACGGCATCGGCCACGACGGATACACTGTGGTAGCCGCTCATGCACCAGTTTTCGTTGGCATGGTGGCTCCACACGGGCAGCATGTGCTCGGGGCTCTGGTCGTAGTGGGCCAGCATGGATTGCACCATGTCGGCGTTGCGCTGGGGCTGCAGGAGGTTGAAGAGCGGGTGCAGAGCCCGGAAGGTGTCCCAGAGCGAGAAGGTGGTGTAGTTGGTGAAGCCCTCGGCGCGGTGGGTTTGCTGGTCAAGGCCGCGGTACTGGCCGTCGGCGTCCTGGTACACGGTGGGGCTGAGGTAGGCGTGGTAGAGGGCGGTGTAGAAGTTCTCCTTATCGGCCCGGTTGGGCGTTTGGATGGCCACTTTCTGCAGCTCCTGCTGCCAGAGCTGCTGGCTGGCGCGGCGGGTCTGGTCGAAGTTCCAGCCGGGCAGCTCGGCGCGCATGTTCGCTAAGGCACCCTCCATGCTCACGGGCGAGAGGGTGAATTTGACTTTGATTTTCTCGCCCGCCACGGTGGCGAAGTCGAAGTAGAGGCGCAACTGGCGGCCGGCCTGCTCGGGCCAGTTCTTGCTTTGGTCGAAGCGGCCCCAGAAGCCGCGGTAGGTTTCCTTGGCGTCGTACTTGCGGGCGCCGTAGCTCCGGAAGGGCTTCGAGAACTGCATCGCAAAGTATTCGGTGCGAGTGCGGCCCCAGCCGGTAGTTTGGCGGTAGCCGGTCACCAGCGAGTCGTTCACCACGCGCACGTAGCTCCACACGTTCTTGTCGGGGTAGTTGTAGATGCCGGCCATCATGTCCAGGATGACGTGGGCCGGCTCAGTGCCCGGAAAGGTGTACTGGTGGAAGCCCACGCGGGTAGTGGCCGTAAGCTCGGCCACGATGTTGTGGTCGTCGAGCTTCACCTTGTAGTAAGCCGGCTCGGCCACCTCGTTCTGGTGCGAGAAGGCGGAGCGGTAGCCGCTCTGGGGCCGGTCGGCGGTGCCGGGGTTAAGCTGCAGCGGGCCGGTGGTGGGCATGAGCAGGAAGTCGCCCAAATCGGAGTGCCCCGTGCCGCTGAAATGGGTGTGGCTGAAGCCCACGATGGTTTTATCATCGTAGTTGTAGCCCGCGCAGTACTTGTAGATGTCGGGGTTGTACTTGCCGTTCTGCTCGTAGCTCAGCGTGTCGGTATCGGGCGAGAGCTGCACCATGCCGAAGGGCACCGTGGCGCCGGGGTAGGTGTGCCCCATCTTCTGCGTGCCCACGATAGGGTGGACGTATTGCACGAGGTTTTCGGGAACGTTGGGAGCTTTTTGAGCCTGAGAGGAGATGGAAACGGCAAGAAGCAGCAGGAGTTTCTTCATGCGGCAATTTAAGCGCCGCTTTGCCTGCTTCTAGGCAAAGGGAGATTCTTTCCTGATTATGCGCGGGATGTATTTGGCAAGAGGTAGAATGCTGCGCTTCTAAGCCAGCCCAATTGCAATGGGCCGCTCCGTGCGCGACCATTCGCTCCAAGAGCCTACGTACAGGTTTGGAACCGGAAGGCCGGCATGCGCCATCGCCAGCAGCGTGTGGCAGGCCGTCACACCTGAGCCACAGTGTACTATCACCTCCGCCGATTCGCGGCTGCCCATGGCCTGCGCGTATTTCTCGCGCAGTAGTTCGGGCGCCAAGTAGCTGCCATCGGCCGCCAGGTTGCTGCTAAAAGGAATGTTAACGGCCGTGGGAATATGCCCAGCCACCAAGTCGATGGGTTCGATTTCGCCGCGGTAGCGGGCACCTTCGCGCACATCGATGATGAGGTGCGAGCCTGTTTGCGTGGCACGCTCCACTTCCTCAATGGTTACGGTGGGCAGCTGCCAGGACATGGCCGCGTAAGCCGGGCTGGCATCCGGTGCTTCAGGGCCGGCACTCGTTGGATAGCCCGAGGCGAGGGCTGCCGCCAGCCCGCCATCAAGTACCTGCACCGCTCGGTGGCCTACGGCCGTGAGCATCCACCAGAAGCGCGCCGCGGCATTGGCACCCGCCTTGTCGTCGTAAACAACTACGCGTGATTCCGGGCCGATACCCAGCCGGCCGAGGACTTCGGCAAAGCTTTGCACCGTGGGCAGCGGGTGGCGACCACCGTGGGCGGCGTTAGCCACAGGCGCCGCCAGGTCTTGGTCTAAATCGACGTGGCGCGCCTCGCGCAGGTGCTGGGCCTGGTATTGCGTGTAGGCTTCACGGCCGGAGCGGGCATCAATCAGGACCAATGATTTGGTGGGACCCAAGCCATACAATTCCTCGGCAGTGATGAGCGGTTTCATAGACAACGGATTGCGAGTATGAGAAAGGCTAATTTACCATCCTTAGCATTAGTTGACCGGTAAGGTAATAAAACCAGAACACCCGCCCGGCCATAGGGCCGAACGGGTGCTGCAAGCAATCTGCTTAGTAGCCGCGACGAGAATCGAACTCATATCAAGCGTTTAGGAAACGCCTATTCTATCCGTTGAACTACGCAGCCGTGGCACAAAGATAAGAACAGACGCCCCAGCCCTACATCTTATACAGCAGCGCGATGCCGAAGGAAAGCGCCGTCAGAATCAGCCCCACCATGAAAATGGTGTAGCTGGTGCGCAGCAGGCGGTACTTGCGCGTCAGCACCTCGCCCAGGTAGTAAATATCCGTCACCATGTTGGTGTAGAGCATGTCCTTGGTGCGCATCAGCTCGCGCATGCCGCCCTGGAAATTGTCGAGGTTGAGCTTGGTGAACTGGCCGAAGAACAGGAGATTGACGCGGCGGTTGGTGGCGATTTCGGGGCTTTTCTTGAGCCAGGCAAAGCTCGTCACGTCGGGCTGGGCCGAGAGGATGGCCGTGATAACCGAGCCCAGGGCCGTAACCAGCAGAATACTCATCGGAATGGCCAGCACGGGGTTGCCGCTCATCATGGGGCCCAGGGCGCCGGCTTTGCCCATTTTGGCGCCCAGGTAGGTGATGATGACCGACATGAGCACGGCGTTGAGCTGAATCATCATGCTGGCCTTCTTGTCGGCCATGTCGCTCAGCTTCATGTGGTTTGAGTACATGGTGCGGAACATGGTTTCGATGCCCCGCTTGGGCTCGGCGAAGGTGTCGGACTTTTCCTTGGTCTTTTTCTTGTCCTTCTTCTCCTTCTTTTTGAGGTGGTCGCGCTGGTCCTCGATGTTCTTTTTCAGCGCCTTTTTGTAGCGCTCCTTGCCGGCTTCGGAAAGGTACTTATGGGCCAGCATGAAGTTGAGCTGCAACTCGGTCCACTCCGGGGTGGAGTAGGTTTTATCTAACACCAGTTCCCACTCGGTGCGCAGCAGCTCGGCGCGCGAGCGGTAGTCGTCGCGCGCCAGGTTGCTCATGTCGGCATCGGAGAGCAGCTTTTGCAGCTCGGTTTCGGGCGGCGAGTCGCGGTGCGTGGTTTTTATCAGCTCCTGAATTAGCTCGATGCGGGCCTTGGGCAGGCCGTGCTCGGCGAGCCAGGCCCCGGCGCGCTCCATGCTGCGGAACTCGTGGCCGTCGTACACATCAATGTAGCCGGCGTCGTGAAACCAGGCGGCCAGCAGCAAGTTCTCGGTGTCCTCTTCGCTGAGCTGGGCGGCAGGGGCCAGGGCGCGGCACTCCTTCACCACGGCCTCGGTGTGGCCCAGGGTGTGGTACGTGAGCTTGGCCGGCAGCTCTTTGCCAAACAGGTCGGTGATGTAGGCCTGCGCTTCTTTCACCAGAGCCGAAGCTTTGGCTTTGGGCGCTTTGTCGGCCTCGGCCTCCAGCGGCAGCTCGGTGGCGGGGGCGGGCGGGGCAGCCGGAACCGGCTTTTCTACCTGCGCCGTTGGCGCGGGCGCGGCCGATGATTCAGCGGTTTCGGGGGTAATTTCTTTCATGGTACGCGAAGCTACGGCCGGCGCATTGGGCGGGTCCGCCGGCTTTCAACGCGAAGCGCGGGCCGGAAGTTAAAAACTGGGCCAAACCGCACCGCCGTGCTTTGCGTAACGGGCGCTACAGCGCCGGCCCTCAGCCGGGCGGGCGCGTTATTCCTGTATTTGTTTGGGTCCGGTGGCGTACCCCATTTTTCGCCTCGTAAATTCATTTCATGCACTTACTTCGCCGCCTCACTTTTCTGCTTGCCTGCTGCCTGCCGCTGGTCGCCACCGCGCAACAAGCCGCGCTCAAAACTCCCAAAGAGCCGAAGGAGCCCCGCGGGACCCAACGGGAGATGCCTTCGCCCGGCGAGTCGGACCAGAATCCGCACGTCAGCCGGCCCAACTACCGCCGTGCCGGCGTGAACTGGCAGAAGAACATTCCGCCCGATTCCAGCCGCATCCGCTACCGCGTGTTCCTGATTGGCGACGTGGGCAACCCCATTCCGAAGGCCAAGGGCGGCGAGCCCAGCCTGAACTACCTGCGCCAGCGCATCATGCAGGCCGGCAAAAACAGCACCACCATCTTCCTGGGCGACAACGTGTACAACTTCGGTATGCCCGAAGAAGGCGCCTACGACCGCAAAAATGCCGAAGAGCGCCTCACCGCTCAGCTCGACATTTTCCGGGGCTACACCGGCGAGAAGTACATGACGCCCGGCAACCACGATTGGATTCAGGGCGCCGCTGGAGGCTTGGCCCAAGTGAACCGCGAGCAGGCCTTCGTGGAGCAGTACATGCGCAAGGATTCGACAGCGTTTGCCTACACCGGCGATTTCTTTTTGCCGCGCGACGGCTGCCCCGGTCCGTTTGAGGTGCGCGTGCAGGACGACCTGGTGCTCCTTGCCCTCAATTCGCAGTGGTTTCTGACCCCGCCCACCAACCGCCCCTTTGGCCTGAACGGCAGCTGCGGCGCCGATAACAACGACGATGTATTTGCGGCGCTGGAGGAAATCATCGCCCGCAACAAGGACAAGCACATCATGGTGTTTGCCCACCACCCGCTGTTCTCTGACGGCATTCACGGCGGCTATTTCACGCTGGCCGACCACATTTTCCCGCTCAGCATCGTGCTCAAATACGCGTTTGTGCCGCTGCCCATCATTGGCTCCATTTATCCCTTTGCGCGCAAGTACGGCGGCATCAGCCAGGACATTCCGCACCCCATGTACCAGGCTTACCGCAAGGGCCTGCTCGATATTTTTGCCAAATACCCCAACGTGGTGTACGCCGCCGGGCACGAGCACAACCTGCAGTACTACACCGAAGGCAGCACGCACTTCATCGTTAGCGGCTCGGGCTGCAAAACCCAGCACGTGAAGCCCGGCGACGGCGGCGGGGCCATTTTCTCGGACAAGGAGAAGGGCTTTGCCGTGGTGAACTACTACGACGACGGCCAGGTGTGGACCGAATACTTCATTCCGGAAGGCAACGGCCAGACGGCCCGCCGCGTGTTCCGCACGCCGATGTATGCCAAAACCACCGGGGCCATTGCCACCGCGCCCGCTCAGCCCATCTCCGAAACGGCCCTGACTACCACCAACGGCCTGCCCACCGGCAAGAAGCTGCCCCAGACCGAGGACGCCATCAAGCAAAAGAAAAAGGACAAGGAAAAGAAGAAGGAAAAAGAGGCCGCCGCCATTGCCAAAGCCCCGATTCCGACCAAGCGCCCCGATTTCCGCGACAGCTCGGTGACGGTGGCCATCAACCCGAACTACAACAAGCACGGCGGCTTCCACAACTGGCTGCTGGGCGAACATTACCGCAAGGAGTGGGCCACGCCCGTGAAATTTCGCACCCTGGACCTGGCCAACGACAAGGGCGGCCTGATGCCCTACAAAACCGGCGGCGGCAAGCAAACCGCTTCGCTGAAGGTGCGCAACGAGGAAGGCCACAACTTCACCCTGCGCGGCATCGACAAAGACCCCGCCGCCGTGCTGCCCGAGCAGCTGCGCACCGGCTTGGCCAAGGCCGTACTGCAGGACCAGATTTCGGCTCAGCACCCGTATGCGTCGTTTGTGCTGCCGCCGTTGGGCACCGCGGCCGGCATTCTGCACACCAATCCCACGCCCGTTTACATTCCGCAGGACCCGCTGCTGGGACAGTACTACGCGCAGTTTGCCAACCTGCCCGCTGCCCTGGAAGAAGACTCCAAAGACAACCAGGACAACGTGGCCAGCCTTGGCTTCGCCAAAAACCTGGTGGGCACCGAAAAGATGCTCAGCCGCCTGCTCGACGACAACGATAACCAGGTAAACCAAAAAGCCTTCGCCCGCTCGCGCCTCTTCGATATGTGGATTGGCGACTGGGACCGCCACGAGGACCAATGGCGCTGGAGCGAAACCAAAGACAAGGAAGGCGACCGCACCTTCACGGCCGTGCCCGAGGACCGCGACATTGCCTTCTTCAAGGGCGATGGCGTGCTGCCCTACCTGATTTCGCGCAAGTTCGCCATCCGCAACTTCCAGAACTTCGGCTACGACTACGCCGACTTCCGGGGCCTGAACCAGACCGGCATGAGCAACGACCGGGTGTTTATGAGCGCCGTGACCCGCGAGGACTGGATAAAGGAAGCCGAGTACATGAAAACCCACCTCACCGACGAGGTGATTGAGAAGGCATTTCTGGAGAAGTGGCCCAAGCAGATTTATGACCTGCACGGCAAGGAAATCATCGCCAAGCTGAAAAGCCGCCGCGACCTGCTGCCCAAGCTGGCGGGCGACTACGCCGACGTGCTGGCCGAAATAGTGGAAGTGCGCGGCTCGAAAAAGAACGAGAAGTTCACCGTAGAGCGCTTGGATAATCGCAAAACCCACGTGGTGATGCAGAAGATTAACAAGGACGGCAAGCTGACCAAAATCCTCTACGACCGCACCTTTGATGATGCCGTGACCGACGAGGTGCGCCTCTACGGCATCAGCGGCAAGGACGTGTACGACGTGAAGGGCGACGTGAACCGCGGCGTGAAGCTGCGCATCATAGCCGGCACGGGCCGCGACTCCATCACCACCCGCGACCACGTGGGCGGCCTGCTCCACAAAACCCAGATTTACGACGCCGACACCGGCAACGTCATCAACGCCAGCTCCGAAGCCCGTAAGCGCCTGGAGCCCGGCTACGAGGTAAGCCGCTACGACTACCCGCACCGCTTCGACCTGAAAGACTACCGCCTCGACTACGTGGGGCCGGCCCTGTATTTTGGCTACAACATCGACGACGGCATTCTGCTGGGCGGCGGCGTCACCTACCGCCACTACGGCTTCCGCCGCGAGCCGTACTCCTGGGAGCAGACCATCGCGGCCAATTTCGCGCCCGCCCGCGATGCTTATAACATTCGGTACACGGGCCATTTCACCCGCATTTTCAAAAAGACCGATTTGCACATCGCGGCCCAGTTCTACGGCCCGCAACTGCTGTACAACTTCTTCGGCATTGGCAATAACACGGCCAACCTGGCCACCGAGGACGAAACCCGCGGCGTGGTCACTAACCGCACCGTGAACAGCGCCTACCGCGTGCGCTTCGACCGCTTCACCATCGCGCCCACCTTCGAGCGCCGGCTGTTCAGCTTCCTCAAATTCGGCATCGGGCCGCAGTACGACCAGTTCCGCATCGAGAAGGACCCCATTGGCTCCGTCATCAAAGACAGCCTGACCAACAAAAACGGCGTCACTACCTACGAGAACCGTCGCTTCGGCGTGCGTTCCTCCGATTTTCAGACCAACCAGTACCTCGGCGGCTTGGTATACCTGAACCTCGACGCCAGCTCGTCGGCCAAAAACCCCCGCATCGGCCTGCGCTGGTACAACGAGTACCAGTACAACTGGCAGCTAAACCAGGAAAGCCTGAGCTTCGGGCGCTTCAGCTCGGAGGTGCGGGCCTACCTCACGCCCAATTTCCCTTTCCACCTGACGTATGCCGGCCGCATCGGTTACCAGCACAACTACGGCGACTACCGCTTCTACCAGGCCAACACGCTGGGCGGCACCACCAACCTGCGCGGCTACCGCCGCACGCGCTTCGCGGGCCGCACGGCCATCTACGCCAACTTCGAGCCACGCCTGGAGCTGTTTTCCTTCAACGCCTACCTATTCCCCGGCAAGTTTGGCGTGATGGGTCTGGCCGACATCGGCCGGGTGTATTCCGACAACGACACTGGCACCTACACCGGCCTCAATGCTTTTCACAGCGGTTTTGGTGGCGGCGTTTACGTCGACATTCTCAAGGCCGCCATCATCAACGCCACCTATTCGGTGGGGGAGGAGAAGCTGGTGTTCGTTGGGTTCGATTTCCTCTTTTAAGCAGGAACCGGGCCTCACAAATCCGGCAAATAACCAAAATGGCAATGGAGACAGGATTCCTGTTTTCATTGCCATTTTTTATTACGGTTGGGTTAATTGATAAATAATTTGACAATAAAAGTGTGAAAACGCAACCTTTTTTTCATAAGTTAGTATCCCGGTTCAACCATTTCTTACCCTATTGCCCAACTCTTACATGAACAAACTTTACTTTTCTGCGCTGGCCCTTCTGGGCAGCGCCGCCCCCGCCCTGGCCCAGAATGCCCAGCGCCTCGCGCCGGTTACCGGCATGGAAACTACCAACCCCATCACGCGCCGCGCCTGCGGCACCATGGAGGTGCTGGCCGCCCAGCTCGCCGCCGACCCCGCGCAGGCCCAGCGCATGGCCAAAATCGAAGCCCAGACCCAGCAGTTGCTGGCCAACCCGGCCCTGCAGCGCAGCACGGCCGGCACGGTCATCATCCCGGTGGTGGTGCACGTGCTCTACAACACGGCCGCCCAGAACATCTCCGACGCCCAGGTGCAGTCGCAGATTGACGTGCTGAACGAAGACTACCAGAAGCTGAACGCCGATTACACCAAAACGCCCGGCATCTACGCCGGCCTGGTGGCCAATGCCAACGTGCAGTTTGTGCTGGCCAAGCGTACCCCCACCGGCGCGGCTACCACGGGCATCATCCACAAAGCCACCAAAACCGCCTCGTGGAGCACCAACGATGCCGTGAAAAACTCCAAGCGCGGCGGCGATGATGCCTGGGATGCCACCAAGTACCTCAACCTGTGGGCCTGCAACCTGGGCCAGGGCCTGCTGGGCTACGCCCAGTTCCCCGGCGGCTCGGCCAGCACCGATGGCGTCGTGATTCTGTACTCGGCCTTCGGCAGCCGCGCCAAGTACGCGGCCGGCACCTACACCAGCAGCTACGACCTGGGCCGCACCGCCACCCACGAAGTAGGCCACTGGCTAAACCTGCGCCACATCTGGGGCGATGACTCGGGCGCCTGCACCGGCTCCGACCAAGTGGCTGATACCCCCAACCAGGGCGCCGAAAACTACGGCTGCCCGGCCTTCCCGCACGTGTCGTGCTCTAACTCGGGCGACATGAGCATGAACTACATGGACTACGTGGACGACGCCTGCATGTACATGTTCTCGACCGGCCAGAGCCAGCGCATGAACGCGCTGTTTGCCGCTGGTGGCGCCCGCGTGGGCTTGCTCACTTCGCTGGGCGGCACCGCGCCGCGCGCGCTGGCCACGTCTTCGCCCGTTTCCTTCTATCCTAACCCCGCTTCCGACGTGCTGACGCTGGACCTGCCTGTGGGTGCCGATGCTGCCCGGTATGTCGTGCGCGTATTCGACTTCACCGGCCATGAAATGACCCAGGCACGCTACGATAGTCGGGGCCAAGTGCGCGTGAGCGACCTGCCCAAGGGTTTGTACTACGTCACTATCGGTGCCGGAGCTGAGGTAAGCCGCCAGCGCTTCGAGAAGGAGTAGCCATTACCGGTTTTTGCATGCGCGACGCCTTGCCCTTTGGGCAGGGCGTCGTTGTTTTTGGCGTTTGCCGGTCTGCCCAATTAGCAGACTATCAGTGCTGCGGTTAGAAAAAGTAAGCGCGGCAGGAGAGAAATGAGAGAATTTTCATCATAATTATCAAATTAATATACAAAAAGTGTAAAATCTTAAAAATATTGTTATCAAATCCAGTATTTGAGTAAAAACGTTGCAATATTTTCAATAGCTTGCCGGTCCAAAAACCATTTTCACCACCAAACCCCCATTTGAATGAAAGCAAATGTTTACGCTGCCGCGCTGAGCCTTTTGGGTCTTGCGCTCAATTCTAATTCGGCCAGTGCGCAGGCACCCGCCCCCCACCGTACCTGTGCCTCGGTTGAAGTGCTCCAGCAGCAGCTGGCCGCCGACCCCGGCCTGGCCCAGCGCATGGCCGCCATCAACAACCAAGCCGTGCAGTTTGCCAAAAGCAACCAAGCGACTAATGCCACGGCTGCCGTCACGGTGACCATTCCGGTGGTGGTGCACGTGCTGTATAGCACGACTGCTGAGAACATTTCCGATGCCCAGATTCAGTCGCAGATTGACGTGCTGAACGAGGACTACCACAAGCTGAACGCCGACTACACCAAAACCCCCAGCGCCTTTGCCGGCCAGGTGGCCGACGTAGGCATCCAGTTTGTGCTGGCCAAGCGCACCCCCGCGGGCCTCGCCACCACGGGCATCGAGCGCAAAAGCAGCACCACCACCAGCTGGGGCACTGCCGATAAAATCAAGAGCACCAGCACGGGCGGCCTCAACGCCTGGGACGCCAGCAAGTACCTCAACCTGTGGGTGGGCACCATTGGCGGCGGCATCCTGGGCTACGCCCAGTTTCCCGGCGGCGCGGCCGCTACCGACGGCGTCGTGATTTCGCCCGTGTATTTCGGCCGCACCGGCACCGTGACCTCGCCCTACAACCTGGGCCGCACCGCCAGCCACGAGGTAGGCCACTGGCTGAACCTGAACCACATCTGGGGCGATGACAACGGCGCCTGCACCGGCACCGACAATGTGGCCGATACGCCCAACCAGGCTTCGGAAAACTACGGCAAGCCCGTGTTCCCGCACGTGTCGTGCTCGAACGGCCCGAACGGCGACATGTTCATGAACTACATGGACTACGTGGACGATGCGGCCATGTTCATGTTCTCGACCGGCCAGAGCCAGCGCATGAACGCGCTGTTTGCCACCGGCGGGGCCCGCGTGGGCCTGCTCACCTCGCAGGGCGGCGTGGCTCCTTCGGGCGGCACTACGCCTCCTCCCACCGTTACCTACTGCGCCAGCAAAGGCACCAGCGTTTCGTATGAGTACATCGACTACGTAGCCCTGGGCAGCATTAGCCGCACGTCGGGCGCCGATGCCGGCTACTACAACGGCACGGCCAGCAGCACCAGCCTCGCGGCCGGTTCGGCCCAGACCATCAGCTTCTCGGCGGGCTTCACGGGCTCGGCCTACTCGGAGTACGTGAAAGTGTACATCGACTACAACCAGAACGGCGTGTTCACCGATGCCGGTGAACTGGTGGTGAATGCCGCCGCCAGCACCAGCGCGGCCACCCGCACGGGCTCCTTCACGGTGCCCACCACGGCCAAGAGCGGCAACACCCGCATGCGCGTGGTGCTGAGCGACAACAGCGCCACCACCAGCTGCGGCAGCTACAGCTACGGCGAAACCGAGGACTACACCGTGAGCATCACCGGCGGCGCCCGCCTCGACGGCACTACGGCCCGCACCAGCGGCACCACCGGCCTGGCCGACCAGTACACGCTGTACCCCAACCCGGCCACCAGCGTGCTGACCATTGCCCGCCCGCTGAACATGGACCCCGAGCAGGCCTTCACGGTGCGCGTGTACGACGTGCGCGGCAGCGAAATCAAAGGTCTGTCCTTCGTAGACGGTCAGTTGAACGTGGCCTCGCTGCGCACCGGCATCTACACGCTGAGCGTGAGCGACGGCAGCAAGACCTCGCACCAGCGCTTCGTGAAAGAATAGCAATAGCCTTTCCGAGCTACTGAAAACAAGAAGCCCCGGCCAGTTGGTCGGGGCTTTTTTGCTTTCAGGGCCCGACTTAACTGTTGACCAGCAAGCGTAATCACTCCACGCTACGGAGTAGCCGCGAAGAGGTGGCAGGTTTGTACGCTCCGTAGCGCGGGGTAAATACAGCCACCCGGATGACTCAAAAATAGGTGGAGGCGATGGGCAGGCACGGGTAGACGGACCTTTTTCAGAGACAACCAAATTTTGTTTCCATTAACACATTCATTGAAAACTCATCAAAAATTCATGAAAGTTTCTTTTTGACCAATGTGAAATTGAAAAAAGTAGTCACAAACAATCAACCCGGAAAAATATTAAAATAGAATTAAAGGTGCTGATAATTACGTATTTGATAAAAAGGTTGTAATTATGGTAACGTGTTTTGTGGAAATCATAAAATTCCATATCAACATATTAACTCTTTTTACACTCTTCCCTTTTCGCTTATGAACACAAATACTCTATTGCCGGACTTGGCCCAGATTGCTCAGGGCCGCCGACGGCGGCTGGTCAGTGGGCTGGCGGCGCTGCTATTGCTGCTGACTGGTCCCGCGGCTTTTGCACAGCTGGCCGGTACCTACACCATCAATAAAAACTTGCCCACGGCGGGCACTAACTTCGCCAGCTTCACGGACGCTGCCACAGCGCTGAACACCTCCGGCATTTCGGCCTCGGTACGCATCAACGTGCTAAATGGCCCATACAACGAACAGTTTGCCCTGAATGCCGTGACGGGCGTAAGCGCCACCGACACCATCGTGGTGGACGGGGGCAGCAGCAAGCAAACCCTGAGCTACACCGCCACCAGCGCCCAGCCGGCGGCCGTGTTGCTGAACGGCACCGACTACGTGACGCTGAACAACCTGACCATCGACGTGTCGGGCGGCGCCACCTACGGCATTGGCGTGCACTTGGTGGCGCAGGCCAACAACAACCGCGTGAGCAACTCCGTGGTGATGGCCTCGGGCACGGCCACGTCTAGCACGGCCAACGCGGCCATTGCGGCCAGCGGCACACTGACCTCGGCCACGTCGGTGGGCGATGCCAACAACCTGCGCATTGAAAACAACGTGCTCAGCGGCGGCTACTTCGGCGTGATTCTGACCGGGGCCAGTACCACCAACCGCGCCGTGGGCACCCGCATCACCAACAACGAAATCCGCGATTTCTACCTCTACGGGCTGGATGTAGAAAACTCGAGTGGCGCGCGACTGACCGGCAACAACATCCACCGCACCACCCGCACCGTGTCGCTGAGCACGTTTTATGGCGTGTACCTGACCGGCGACGTGAGCACGGCCGTGGAGCGCAACCGCATTCACGACCCGTTCACGGGCAGCACGGCCAGCACCGCCGCCGCCTATGGCCTATACTACACGACCAACGACGCCACGGCCGGCAATGAGAACGACGCGGTAAACAACCTCATCTACAATTTCAACGGGTCGGGCACGGAGTACGGCATTTACAACAGCGGTTCGGACTACGCCCGCTACTACTACAACACGATTTCGCTGGACAACCAGGCGGCCACGGGCGCCACACAAAACACCTACGGCTTCTACCAGACCACGCAGGCAATAGGCATCGATTTTCGCAACAACATCGTGAGTGTGACGCGTACCGGCGGCACGGGCCTCAAATACGCGCTGGACTTCATCACTGGCACTTCGGCCATCACTTCGAACTACAATGACCTGTACGTGGGCACCGGCGCGACTTACTTTACGGGCCGTTTCAGCAGCATCGACTACGTTACGCTGGCCAACTGGCGCACCGCCAACAGCGGCGTCTACGACCAGAACAGCGTGCAGGCCAATCCGCAGTTTGTGGCCGCCACTACCGGCAACCTGCGTCCGACAGCCGCCGCCCCCAACGGCGCGGCCACGCCGCTCACCCGCGTTCCGGCTGATTTTACAACGGCGCTGCGCAGCACCACCGCGCCCGACTTGGGAGCATTTGAGTTCACGCCCCCGGCGGCCGATGTGGCCCTGGTGAGCATCGACGCGCCCACCGCGCCCGTTACGGCCGGCGCGCGCACCGTCACGGTTACCATCCGCAACAACGGTGTGGACCCGCTGACTTCCGTGCGGCTGGAGTACGTGCTGAACGGCGCGGCGGCCGTGGGCCAAACCTTCACGCTGGCCACCCCGCTGGCCTCGGGCGCGACCACGGCGCTGAGCTTTACTACCCAAGGCACGCTAGTAGTAGGTGCCAATGCCCTGGCCGTGACGGCCAGCCTGCCCAACGGCCAGACGGATAGCAACCCCGGCAACAACAGCCAGTCGGTGACGCTGTACACGGCCATTGCCGGCACGTTCACCATCAACAAAAACCTGCCCACGGGCGGCACCAACTTCACCAGCTTCACCGATGCGGCGCTGGCGCTGAATGCCGGCATCACGGGTTCGGTACGCATCAACGTGCTAAATGGCCCATACAACGAACAGTTTGCCCTGAATGCCGTGACGGGCGTAAGCGCCACCGACACCATCGTGGTGGACGGGGGCAGCAGCAAGCAAACCCTGAGCTACACCGCCACCAGCGCCCAGCCGGCGGCCGTGTTGCTGAACGGCACCGACTACGTGACGCTGAACAACCTGACCATCGACGTGTCGGGCGGCACCACCTACGGCATTGGCGTGCACTTGGTGGCGCAGGCCAACAACAACCGCGTGAGTAACTCCGTGGTGATGGCCTCAGGCACGGCCACGTCCAGCACGGCCAACGCCGGCATCGCAGCCAGCGGCACACTGACCTCGGCCAGCTCGGCGGGCAATGCCAACAACCTGCGCATCGAGAATAACACCATTAGCGGCGGCTACTATGGCGTGATTGTGACCGGCGCCAGCACGACAGCTCGCAACACCGGCCTGCGCATCACCAACAACGAAATCCGGGACTTCTACACCTACGGCCTCGATGTGGAAAGCCACGCTGGCGCCCGCCTGCTGGCCAATAACGTTCACCGCACCACCCGCTCCGATGTGAGCTCCTACTACGGCGCGTACCTAGTGGGCGTGGTGGGCACGGCTGTGGAGCGCAACCGCCTGCACGACAGCTTCACGGGCAATACGGCCGATACCGGCACCAGCTATGGCATTTACCTCACGTCCAGCGACGGCACCACGGGTACCGAAAACGACGTGGTAAACAACCTCGTCTACAACTTCAACGGCGCGGGCACGGAGTACGGCTTCTATAACGCCAGTTCGGACTACGCTCGCTACTACCACAACACGGTTTCGCTGGACAACCAGGCGGCCGTGGGTACTACGCAGACCACCTACGGCTTCTACCAGACCACACTGGCCACGGGCATCGATTTCCGCAACAACATCGTGAGCGTGACGCGCACCGGCGGCACGGGCATCAAGTACGCCCTGTACTTCGTGACCACGACTTCCACCATCGTCTCGAACTACAACGACCTGTACGTGGGCACCGGAACACTCTACTCCACCGGTCGCTTCGGCACGGTGGGCTACGCCACCCTGGCCGACTGGCGCACCGCCAACAGCGCCGCTTACGACCAGAACAGCGTGCAGGCCAATCCGCAGTTCACGGCTGCCTCGGCCGGCAACCTCCAGCCCACCGCCGTGGCCCTCGACGGGGCCGGCACCACGCTGGCCCGCGTGCCCCGCGACTTCACCAACGCCCTGCGCAGCAGCCCGCCCGACCCGGGCGCATACGAGTTTGCCCCGATGGCCAACGATGTGGCCGTGCTGAGCATCGACGCGCCAACTTCGCCGGCCCTGCCCACCAGCAACCCCGTCACGGTCACCATCCGCAACGGCGGCATGTCGGTGCTGGCCAGCGTTACGCTGAGCTACGCCCTGAACGGCGGCACGCCCGTCAGCCAGACATTCACCGGCCTGAGCGTGGCCCCCAACGCCACCCGTCAGCTCACCTTTACTACGGGCGTGGTGGCCCCCAGCGGCACCAATACCCTCACCGTAACCGGCAGCCTGCCCAACGGCCAGCCCGACGGCAACGCCGCCAATAACACCCAAACCATCACCTTCACCCAGCCCACGCCCGCCAACGACGAGCCCTGCACCGCCCTGGCCCTGAGCGCCAGCCCCCTCGCGGCTTCCAACAGCGGAGCCAGCACCAGCATCCAGACCGGCATCAACACGCCCAGCTGCGTGGGTGGCCCACTGCCCAAAGATGTTTGGTTCACCTTCGTGCCCAGCGGCACCAGCACCACTATTACTCTCGCGGGTGCGGCGGCCGGTGGCCTGCGCGTCTTCACCAGCGCCAGTTGCTCGGCCGGGCCGTTCAATGAAGTGTTTTGCGCGGGCGGCGGGGCTGGCACCACCCAGACCATCGCGGTGCCAAACCTGGTAGCGGGCACGCGATACTACGTGGCCGTGAGCGGCTATAACAGCGCCGACGCCACGGGCAGCTTCACCATCGCGGCCACGGCCCTGCTGGGCACCCGCGCCCAGACCAACAGCACCGCCCTGGCCGTGTTCCCGAACCCAAGCGCCACCGGCAGCCTCACGCTGCAGCTGGCCCGTCCGCTGGGCCTCGGCACTGTAGAATTGCTGAATGCCCTGGGCCAGGTGGTGCAGCGCCAGCCGCTAGCCGCTGCCCCCGCCCAAACCCTGCCCACCACAGGCCTGGCCGCCGGCCTCTACACCCTACGCGTGCAGGCCGGGGGCGAGGTGCTCACCCGCAAAGTGGTGCTGCAATAAGCTGTTTTACCCTTTCTGAGCTATTCTTTCAAACGCAAAGAAGCCCCGACCAATTGGCCGGGGCTTTTTTGCGTTTGGGGTTTATAAGAACGTCATGTTTCGGCTTCAGGCAGCATGACGATTCTGACTACGGACAGCTACAGTACCGCCCGCCGCGCCGTGAAGGCACTATTATACGTCGTCGTCTCAGTGATTTGGACCTGCGCCTGGGCCAAATTGGAGCTGTAGGCGATGCCTTCAAGCACGGCTAGCAGCCGTGCGGGCTTGTAGGGTACTTCGCCTTGCTGGCGGCTACGCGGAGCTTCTGGAAGCGGCGGAGGTAGGAGGGAAGTATGGAAGCAGGTGAGGGCAGGGTGCCAGGCATCAGGCAGTGGTCCCGGCCGGGCCGGAGCCGGCCGGGAAGGCACGGGCAAGCTGGAAAAGGAGCCGGTAAAAGGTACGCTGGGCTTCGCCTGCTTCGGTTGCAGGCCCTGCCGCAGAAGTGATTGATGGGCAGTCAGAACAGTGCAGGAGAGTATGGGCAAAGGAGGCCGGTAAGTTCAACCCATCATCACTTCCCATCCCAATTCTATGTTCAAACATTACTTTCTTGCCCTCCTGCTGGCCCTGAGCTGTGGCCCGGCATTTTCCGCTAAATACTACGTGGCCCCCACCGGCAACGACGCCAACAGCGGCACCATTCAACAACCCTTCCTCACCATTCAGCAGGCCCAAACGGTGGTGTCGGCCGGCGACACGGTGTGGGTGCGCGGCGGCACTTACCTGATGAGTAACGCGAACATCTCGGGGCATTCCACGGCTGCCAGCGGTTCTTACATCTACATTACGCTGCTGAGCAAAAGTGGCTCGGCCACGGCCGGCCGCATCAACTACTGGGCGTATCCGGGCGAGCGGCCGGTGTTTAACTACGCCAGCGTCGACCCCAACGTCACCAACACCAATACCGTCACCAACCCCACCAACGTGCTGGCCCCGTACCGCGTCAGCGCGTTTGAGGTGACGGGTTCGTACATCCACCTGCGGGGGCTGGAAGTGGTGGGCGTGCGGGTGCCCCGGGTTACCAGCACCACCAACACGCTGTCCATCTGCTTCTCGCAGAGCGGCGCGGGCGGCAACAACATTTATGAGCGGCTGAGCATGCACGACGGGCAGGCCATCGGCTTCTACCTGACCCGGGGCCCGAACAACCTCATTCTGAACTGCGATGCCTACCGCAACAACGACAACATCAACGTGCCCAACTCGACCGGCACCGCCAACGGCGGCAACGTGGACGGCTTTGGCTGCCACCCCAACCGCATTGATTACACCGGCAACGTGTTTCGCGGGTGCCGCGCCTGGCAAAACAGCGACGACGGCTACGACTGCATTTCGGCCTACACCGCCACCACGTTTGAGAACTGCTGGGCATTTTATAACGGCTATACCCAGAACTTTGTGAGCCGGGGCGATGGCAACGGCTTCAAGGCGGGCGGCTACGGCTCGACGGCCCTGACGGGCATTCCGTCGCCGGTGCCCAGCAACACCGTCCGGTTTTGCGTGTCGGTGCGCAACAAGTCGAACGGCTTCTACTCCAACCACCATTTGGAGGGCAGCACCTGGCTCAACAACACGGCTTATAACAACGCCGTGAACTTCGACATGCTGAACCGCAAGGCCCGGAATGCCACCGATTTCCAGACCGAAGTGCCCGGCTACCACCACACGCTGCGCAACAACATCAGCCTGCTGCCCCGCTCCACCAACGCCGCTACCCGCGACCTGAACAACTACGACGCCACGCCCGGGGCCAACACTACCGACCACAATACCTTCCTGAACCCCGCCGTGACGGTGGACCCCAGCGACTTCGTGAGCCTGGACACCACCCTGCTGCGGTCGCCGCGCCAGGCCGACGGCAGCCTGCCGGTCATCGCCACGCTGCGCCTGGCCTCCGGCAGCGACCTGATTGACGCTGGCATCGACGTGGGCTTTCCCTACAGCGGCGCCGCGCCCGACCTGGGGGCCTACGAGTTTGCCACGCTATGGACCGGCGCGGTAAGCACTGATTGGTTTGATGCCGCCAACTGGACCGGCGGCGTGCCCACGGCTACCACCGATGCTTTTATTCCAACCAACGCCACCGGCCGCTACCCGCTGCTGAGCACCGGCACGGCCACGGCCCGCAACCTCACCATCAACGCCGAAACGACCATCGGCCAGAGCGGCGGCACGCTCAGCCTGACGGGCAGCCTGATTAACAACGGCACTTTTGCGGCCTCCGGCGGCACCTTGGCCACCAGTGGCTCGGCCAGCCAGACGCTGGGCGGCAGTAGCGTCCTCACCGTCCAGAACCTAAGCGTGGGGCCGGCCGGGGCCGCGCTGGGCAGCGCTGCCCGCTTTCGAGGCGTGCTCACGCTGCAAGGCAACCTCACCACCAACGGCCAGGCCCTGACGCTGATTTCCAGCGTGAGCAATGGCGTGGCCACCGACGGGCTGGTGGTGAACAGCGGCGGCGCGGTGCTGGGCACTGCCACGGTGCAGCGCGCCATCGACCCGAGCGGCAATGCCGGGCTGGGCTACCGCCAGTATTCCGCGCCGGTGAGCAACACCACCGTGGCCGACCTGGCCACCACGGCCAGCGGTGGCAGCTTTGTGCCGGTAGTGAACCCGGCTTACAACTCGGCCGCCGCGCCCGGCAGCGTGCGGCCGTTCCCAACCGTGTTCGGCTACGACGACAGCCGCCTGGCCCTCACCAATACCATGAGCAGCTTCGATAAAGGCTGGTTCTCGCCGGCCGCGCTGACCGATGCGCTGGCCGTGGGCCGGGGCTACACCGTGAATATTGGGGCCGGCGAACCGGTCGATTTCCAGGGTACGCTCACCAGCGGCGACCAGCAGTTGGCCCTGCCCAGCAACCGCACCAGCTACCCCGACGGCGGCTGGCAGCTGCTGGGCAACCCGTACCCGGCCCCGCTCGACTACTCGCGGGTGGCACCCGCCGACCGCCCGGGCCTGGAAGATGCCATCTACGTGTTTGGTAGCAGCGCGCAGTACGCGGGGCAGTACCGCAGCTACGTCAATAACATCGGCAACCCGGTGCTGCCGGTGGGGCAGGCGTTTTTTGCCCGCGTGGCGGCCGGCCAGTCGTCGGCCAGCCTCACCTTCCGCAACGGCCAGCGCCTGACTGCGCCCAGCGCCACCACCTTCCAGCGCGCCACGGCCGAAACTCGGCCTCTGGCGCAGCTCACATTGCAAGGCGTCGGCCGCCCGCTGGTGGATGAGGCCACCGTGTATTTCGAAAACGGCGCCACCAGCGGCTTCGATGCCGCTTACGATGCTGGAAAGCTGTCTAACCCTTCCGGCCTCAACCTCTCCACTGGCCTGGCCGGCCACAACCTCAGCATCGACGGACAGCCCATTCTGGGCACCGCTCAGCGCGTGGTGCCGCTGGCCGTGGGCGTGCCGCAGGCCGGCACCTACACCCTCACCGCCACCCAGCTGCTGAACCTGAGCACCGCCGCCGTGTACCTGCGCGACGTGCAGCTCGGCACCCTCACCGACCTCACGCAGCAACCCATTTATCAATTCACCGTGACTAATGCCGCCGCGCTCAACACCACGCGCTTCGAGCTGGTGTTCGCGGCCCGGTCGGCGCTGGCTGTTGCCTCAGCGGCTCTGGCGCAGCAAGTGGCGTTGTATCCCAACCCGGCAAAAAATCAGGTAGCCATCGAGCTGCCGCTCAGCCTGAGCCACCAGCCGGTAACGGCCGCGTTGGTTGATGCTCTGGGCCGGACGATGCAACAGCGGGTGCTGCCCGCCGGCTTGGCTGCTCAGGTTTTGCCGCTGCCCAACGTGGCGCCCGGAATCTACTCCCTGCGCCTGACAACGGAAATGGGAATGGTGGTGAAAAAGCTGATTGTGGAATAATCGAAAAGTCAGAAAAAAGCCCCGTCGCCGGTTTGGTGGCGGGGCTTTTTGGTTGCGGCTGCCTGAACAACCTGCATAACCTTTTCCTAACCTGCCGGGTAAGCAAAAGCCCGTTAGCTTCGCCCCCATGAAAACCCTCTATCTCCTTCGCCACGCCAAATCCAGCTGGAGCTTCGATGAGCTCAGCGACCAGGAGCGCCCCCTCAACGACCGCGGCCGCGACGATGCCCCCCTGATGGGCCAGGCCCTGGCTAAGCGCCGCATCTGCCCCGACGTGATTGTGAGCTCGCCCGCCGTGCGCGCCATGAGCACGGCCGTGCTGGTGGCCCGCGAAATGCAATACCCGCACGATAAAATCGTGGTCGAATCCGGCATCTACGGGGCCGATGTGGACGATTTTCTCGCCATCATCAAGGACCTGCCCGATTCGGCGGCCTCGGCTCTGGTGGTGGGCCACAACCCCACCATCACCGAAACCGCCAATGCGCTGTCGCCCTCCAGTCTCAACGAGATGCCCACCGCCGCCGTGGTGTGCCTGCGCTTTGAGTGCGAGCAGTGGGCGGAAATAAGCAAGGTGAACGCCGAGTTTTATTTCTACGACTACCCGCGCAACGCGGAGTAGGCAGGGCCCGCCTTCCATTGCGAGCGTGGCGAAGCAATCCGTCCTGTCAACACCAGGCATTTTCTTCCACGACAAGCCTTTTTGTGAAGACAGCCGTAAAGGGCGAAACTCAACGAAGTAAGCTGGTCGCTAAAAGAAGTGTCTGTATTGACAGGACGGATTGCCGCGTTTCGCCGCGCTTAACTCGCAATGACAAAACCACCCATGAAAACCCTTTCCCGCGACCTGAGCTGGCTGCGTTTCAACGCCCGCGTGCTGCAAGAAGCCCAGAGTAATGCCGTGCCGCTGCTGGAGCGCCTCAAGTTCTTGGCCATTTTCAGCAGCAACCTCGATGAGTTTTTTAAGGTGCGCGTGGCTACGCTGCGGCGACTGACCAAGCTGAAAAAGAAAACCCGCGCCCGGCTGGGTGAAAGCCCCAAGCGGCAGCTGAAGGCAGTGCTGGCCGAAGTGACGCGGCAGCAGGAGGAGTTTGGGGCCACGTTTCGCGGGCAGCTACTGCCCGAGCTCAACCGCCACCACATTCACCTGCTGAGCGAGGCCGAACTCTCCGATAAGCAGCGCGAGTGGACGGCCCGCTACTTCGAAAAAAACGTGCGCGACCTGCTCTCGCCCGTGGCGCTTGACGACACCCTGCACCACCTCTTTCTCAAGGACCAGGCCGTCTACCTCACCTTCTTCCTGAGCCAGCCAACCGCTGCCACCGGCAAAGCCAAAAGCAAGCACGCCGACGAGCGGGTGCTGATAATGGAGCTGCCCACCAAGCGCCACGGCGGCCGCTTCGTGCGCCTGCCCGACGAAGGCGAGGAGCGGTACGTGCTGTTTCTGGACGACGTAATCCGGGTGGGCGCGGCCAGCTTGTTTCCGGCTTATGAGCAGGTGGAGGTAAATGCCGTGAAACTCTCGCGCGATGCCGAGCTGGACATCGAGGAAGAAGTGTCGGGCGACCTGATGGAGAAAATCCGCAGCAGCCTAGCCAAGCGCGCCACCGGCTTTCCGGCCCGTATGCTCTTCGACCCCACCATGCCGGCGGAGGTCCTGCGCGCCATCAAGCAGAAAACCGGCATCACCGATGAGGAACTGGTGGAGGGCAGCCGCTACCACAACTTCCGCGACTTCTTCGGCTTTCCCGATTTTGGCGAGGCCGATTTTCACTACCCGGCCCGGCCCGCGCTGCCGCACCCCACGCTGCCGCGCACGGGCAGCCTGCTGGCGGCCATCGCCCAGCGTGACCACCTGTTGCACCCGCCCTACCAGTCGTTCGACTACGTGACGCGCCTGCTGCGCGAAGCCGCCGCCGACCCGCGCGTATCCGGCATCAGCATCACGCTCTACCGCGTGGCCAGCAAAAGCGCCGTGGTAAAGGCCCTGCTGAAAGCCGCCAAAAACGGCAAGCAAGTGACAGTGGTGGTGGAGCTGAAAGCGCGGTTTGATGAGGAATCCAACCTCTTCTGGGCCGATAAGCTGAAGCGGGCCGGGGCGCACGTCATCTTCACCCCGCCCGAGTTCAAGGTGCACAGCAAGCTCCTGCTGATAACCCGACGCGAGGCCGACGAAACCACGCGCCGCTACGGTTATTTCAGCACCGGCAACTTCAACGAGAGCACCGCCGACCTCTACACCGACCACGGCCTGTTCACGGCCGATGAGCGGCTGACCCAGGAGTCGGCCGCCGTGTTTGAGTACCTGCGCGACCAAACCACCGTGCCCGAGCTGCACCAGTTGCTGGTAGCGCCCTTCGGCTTGCGCCCCGGCCTCAACGCCTTGATTGACTACGAAATCAAGCAGGCCAAGAAAGGCCACGACGCCTACATCATTCTCAAAGTGAATGCCGTGGAGGACGAGGCCATGATTGCCAGGCTCTACGAGGCTAGCCACGCCGGCGTGCGCGTCGAGCTCATCGTGCGCGGCATTGGCCGGCTGGTGCCGGGCCAGCCCGGCTTCAGTGAAAACATCAGCCAGCGCGGCATTGTCGACCGGTTTCTGGAGCACAGCCGCGTCTATGTTTTCGGCCACGGCGGCGAGGAAAAAGTCTACGTGTCCTCCGCCGACTGGATGACCCGCAACCTCGACCGGCGCGTGGAAGTGGCCTTCCCCATTCTGAATGATGAGCTGCGCGCCGAAGTGCGCCAGCTGCTCGATTTCCAGCGCCACGACAACGTGAAGGCCCGCGACTTTGAGAATGCATTCATCCCCGCTGGGGAGGGCGAGAAGCCCCTGCGGGCTCAGGAGGCCACCTATGCGTGGCTGAAGGGCCAGAAGCGCCGCTTGGCCAAAAAATAAGCGGCGGTGGCAGTGGAAAAGCGGGGAGTAATTCGATGCCTAGTCGAGAATATCCTGCTGAGCATCAGTTAAAATCTTCAATAGATTTGTGCTCCCCTCCGGCCTAACCCGCGTCCGCATGCAGCCTGCCCCGCTACCCACCAAGCCCCATTACCCCATTCTCGACGGCCTGCGGGGCGTGGCTGCGCTCACGGTGGTAGCCTTCCACCTGTGCGAAGCCCACGCCACCAGCCACTTCGACCAGGTGATTAACCACGGCTACCTGGCGGTGGATTTCTTTTTTCTGCTGTCCGGGTTCGTGATTGGCTACGCCTACGACGACCGGTGGGGCAACATGACGGTGGGCAGTTTTTTCAAGCGGCGGCTGGTACGGCTTCAACCCATGGTGGTGCTGGGCATGCTGATTGGGGCGGGGTTCTTCTACTTCCAGGAATCGGCGCTGTTCCCCCTCATCGGCCAGACGCCGGTATGGAAGATGCTGCTGGTCATGCTTATTGGGTGTTTCATGGTGCCGGTGCCGCCGTCCCTCGATGTCCGAGGCTGGCACGAAACCTATCCGCTCAACGGGCCGGGCTGGTCGCTATTCTTCGAATACGTAGCTAACGTGCTCTACGCAACCGTGGTGCGCCGTTTCTCCACCGTGGCGTTGGGCATCTTGGTGGTGCTATCGGCGGGGGCGCTGTTACACCTGGGCCTCACTAGTCCCCAGGGCGACGTCATCGGGGGCTGGTCGCTGGAGTCCGAGCAGTTGCACATCGGCTTCGCCCGCATGATGTACCCGTTT
The DNA here is from genome assembly GCF_016056375.1 of Hymenobacter negativus. Classification (GTDB taxonomy): domain Bacteria; phylum Bacteroidota; class Bacteroidia; order Cytophagales; family Hymenobacteraceae; genus Hymenobacter; species Hymenobacter negativus_A. The sequence goes on along the minus strand of NZ_JAEDAE010000006.1, from coordinate 232,857 downwards.
TTTGCAGGGCTGCTGCTGTTCCGGCTGGCGCGGCTGCGGGCGGTACGGCATGCCTTTTGGTGGTGCAGCCTGGCGGTGGTGGCGGTGCTGGCCATGCCCCGCATCGGCAGCCCCGCGCACCTCTGGCAAAACGGGCTCTACGATGCGCTCTGCATCATTTTCGTCTTTCCCGGCATCATCTTCTTCGGGGCGAGCGGGGCGGTGCTCCCGGGGGCGGCCCAGCGGCTGTGCCGCTTCCTGGGCGATATTTCGTACCCGATTTACATCACGCACTATCCGCTCATCTACACCTACACGGCCTGGGTCGCCGCCCATAAAGTGCCCTTGCGTGCGGGCTTGCCCGTAGCGGCACTGGTCTATCTGGCGGCTGTGGCACTGGCATATGCGTGCCTGAAGTTGTACGACGAGCCCGTGCGGGAGTGGTTGAGGAAGAAGGTGTTATCAGATAGGGGTGAAACGGCTTTACACCGCGTCAAAAGCCAGGCGTAAGAGGAAATAGAATTAGTGCAGGTGGAGAGTAAAAGCGGCCTTTTCCTTATTTCCGGCTGCGTTCGGCTTTCTGCAGCAGCTTCCGGGGCGGCACGATGAACAGGTCGAGGCTGGCGTAGGGCGTGCCGCCGAGCTGACTGTCGATGAGGCGGTCGCGGGTGTTATTGGTGCGGTCGAAAGCGTTGAACTGGTAGTTGTAGCGGTAGCCGGCCTCGATGCCCGTCCAGAGGAAGGACAATAGCTCCCGCTCGTAGCGCAGGCGGAATTTCAAATCAATCTGGCGCAGCTCCAGCGAGGTGACCTTGGGGTTGTTGGGCGCTGGGAAAGGGGTGCGCAGCTTGAGGTTGTAGTTGTTGCTGGCCACCTCGTAGCCGGCAAACAGCAGCGAAGAGGGCGAGAGGTTGCGCCGCACCAGCACCCGGGCCGGAAACAGCGCCTCCACGCCCCAGCGCGGGCTGAACGTGCGGTTGTACACCAGGACAGGATAGATGCTTTGGCGGCCCAGCGTGTAGCCCAGCTGCACCCCCAGGCCCCAGGCAAAGGTGGGGCTGCGCTTCCAGCCGTAAATAAATTCGGAAGTGACTTTGAGGTAGTCGCTCACGCTGAGCTCGTCGGAATTGTAGTCGCCGTTGAGCTCGGTTTTGGTGCGGAAAAGGTACCAGTGCACCGCATCCACGGGCCGAATCACGGCCAGCTGCGCCCCGATAATGCTCAGGCCCTTGTTCTCAATATTGCTGTAAAGGCCGTACTGGTCGGTGGTGGCGGGCGTGCTGAACTGGAACTCCTGCCGGTCGTAATTCAGGCCCAGAATAAGCTTGAGGTGCGGGTGGTTGAGCAGCGGCGCATAAGCCTTGATGACAAGATTTGCGTTTTTACTGACTTGCGTGTTGTAATCAGCGCCTCCGCCCACTGCCGTGCTTTTCAGGCTGAAATTGCCTGGAATCCGCTCGTATTTCACAATCAGGCCCTTGCTTGGCCCCATGCCCACCACCTGCGAGTTGGCAAAGGTCTGGGCATCGGAGCGCACGCCGGCCGTATCGAGCGGCGCGGGCGGCGGGTACACGGGAATATCCTGCGCGGCGGCCCGGCCCAAACCTAGCAGCAGCAAACCACCCAACCCAAGAAAACGCACCTGGTTCATAACGAAAAAGGCCGGGCCTGATAAGCCCGACCTTCGCCCTTACGATAATATTCACGTAACGTTCATGCCCGCCTGGCCCGGCAACAATTTGATAACGCCGCTGGACTGGTCGTGCTATTCGCTGGCCCAGTTGTTGGCTTGGTAGGGGTAGCGCTGCTGGTGCAGGGCCGCCACGCGCTTGCCCAGCAGCTCGCGCAGCTCGTCCAGGTTAGTACGGTCCTGGGCCGACACGAACACTACCGGGTCGTGCAGCTTGGCCATGTAGGTGGCTTGCAGCTGCGCCAATGGCGGGCGCGGGGCGGTGCCGTCGTCCTCCACCTCCTGCACTTCGCCGAAGGGGTCCTGTTCGGCATCGTCGGGCCGATACTGGTCGATTTTGTTGAATACCAGCAGCGTGGGCTTGTCGGCCGCGCCGATGTCGGCCAGCGTGTCGTTCACTACCTGAATCTGCTCCTCGAAGCCGGGATGCGAGATATCCACCACGTGCAGCAGCAAATCGGCTTCCCGGATTTCATCCAGCGTGCTCTTAAAGCTCTCGATGAGCTTGGTGGGCAGCTTGCGGATAAACCCAACGGTGTCGGAGAGCAGAAACGGCGTGTTGTCGAGCACCACCTTGCGCGTGGTGGCGTCCACGGTGGCGAAGAGCTTGTTTTCGGCGAATACTTCGGCTTTGCCCAGCACGTTCATCAGCGTGCTTTTGCCCACGTTGGTGTAGCCCACCAGCGCCACCCGGATGTTGCCGCCGCGCGACTTGCGCTGGGTGTGGCTCTGCTTGTCAAGGTCTTCGAGCTTCTCCTTGAGGAAGGCAATCCGGTCGCGCACAATGCGCCGGTCAGTTTCGATTTCCGTCTCGCCCGGGCCTTTCATGCCCACGCCACCGCGCTGCTTGTCCAGGTGAGTCCACAGGCCGGTGAGGCGGGGCAATAAATACTGGTACTGCGCCAGCTCGACCTGGGTGCGCGAAGTGGCCGACTTGGCCCGCAGCGCAAAAATGTCGAGAATAAGCAGCGAGCGGTCCACGATTTTCACCAGCAGCTCGGCCTCCAGGTTGCGCAACTGGGAAGGGGAGAGGTCATCGTCGAACACCACCATGCTGGTGCCTTCGTGCTGCACGTAAGCTTTGATTTCGGCCAGCTTGCCTTCGCCCACGTAGGTGCGGATGTCGGGTTTTTCGAGCCGCTGCACGAAGCGCTTGGTGGCGGTGGCGCCAGCCGTTTCAATCAGAAATGCCAGCTCGTCAAGGTATTCGGTGGTTTGGGCTTCGGACTGCCGGCGCGGGGGCACGCTCACGAGCACGGCGGTTTCCTGCTCTTTGGCGGTTTCGTAAGTGCCGTTGTCGGATGCTTTCAGCAGGAGGCGGCCGGCCCGGCCCTTCACGCCGTCGACGGCGCCGATGTGGCGGGTGCTGTTGGTGTGCTTGCGGCCGCCGGATTGGGTGGTTGCCATAGGTAAAGAGTCTGAGTAGGGTGCGGGGCTTGCCCCCGCCCGTCGTTGAACAAATAAGGGGTACGTTGCAAACCTAACAAAGGCCGTACAACGACGGGCGGGGGCAAGCCCTACCGGGTGCGACCCCGCACCTACTTCAGCGTGAGCGAATAGGCCACCACCTGCTGCACCTGGGCCGGCGTGAGCATCTTGCCGAACGCCGGCATCTTGCCCATGCCATTGGTGACGAGGTAAGTGCGGCCGAAAGCGTTGAGGTTGCTTTTGGTGAGGTCGTGCGCGCCGTTGAGGCCCAGCCTGCCGTTGGCCCCGTGGCAGCGCACGCAGTTTTTCTGGAAAATGGCCTGGCCGGGCAGCACCGGCGGCGCGGCCGGCGCTACTTGCGGCACCAGCGCCAAAAGAAATAAAAAGACCGGAAGACGAAGATTCATAGCAGGCACAACACGCAAAGAGCCCACAAAGTACCGGCGAAAGAGTGAATGAGTGAGGGAGTGACTGAGCGAGCATGTGAAATAACCGCACGACTCTAACCCTCGTAGGCCCGACCTTTGCACTCATTCACTCCCTCACTCCCTCACTCCCTTGCGCGTCGCCATCGTCATCAATACCAGCTGGAATATTTGGAATTTCCGCGCCAGCCTCGTGCGAGCCTTGCAGGCTGCCGGCCACGAAGTGCTGGCCATTGCCCCGCCCGATGACTATTCGGCGCGCCTCGAAACCGAGCTGGGCTGCCGCTTCGTGCCCATTCTGATGGAAAATAAGGGCACCAATCCCATCAAGGACGCCGCCCTCACGCGCCGTTTCTACCGCATCTACCGGCGCGAGCGGCCCGATGTGGTGCTTCACTACACCATCAAGCCCAATATCTACGGCAGCATCGCGGCGCGCATCGCGGGCATCCCCAGCATCAACAACGTGAGCGGGCTGGGCACGGTGTTCATTGTCAAAAATTTCGTGAGCAAAATCGCGCTGGGGCTCTACCGCTTCGCGTTCCGCTTCCCGGCTAAGGTGTTTTTTCAGAACGGCGACGACCGGCAGCTGTTCCTCGATAACGGCCTGGTAAAGCGCGAAATCACCGACCTGCTGCCCGGCTCCGGCGTCGACACCAACAAGTTCAAGCCCGCGGCCGAGTTCCGGCGTAACCAGCCGTTTGTGTTCCTGATGGTGGCGCGGGTGCTGTATGAGAAGGGCGTGGTCGAATACTTCGAGGCGGCTAAGATTATCCGGCAGGCCGTGCCGGGCACCCGCATCCAGCTCCTGGGCGGGCTCGATGAGGCCGGCGGCGTGGGCGTGCCCCGCGCCACGTTTGAGGAGTGGCTCAAGAGCGGCGACATCGAATACTTGGGCCGCTCCGACGACGTGGCCGCCCACCTGCACCGCGCCGACTGCGTCGTGCTGCCCAGCTACCGCGAAGGCACCCCCAAAACCCTGCTTGAGGCGGCCGCCGTGGGCAAGCCCATCGTGACCACCGACGTGCCCGGCTGCCGCGAAACCGTGGTAGATGGCCGCAACGGCTACCTCTGCCAGGTGCGCAACGGCGAAGACCTGGCCGCCAAAATGCTGCAGGTGCTGCGCCTGAGCGACGCCGACCTGCGCGGCATGGGCCAGAACAGCCGCTACCTGGCCGAAACCAAGTTCGATGAGCGGCTGGTGCTGGATAAATACATCTCGGCGGTGGCGGCCGTGCAGCGGAGGTAGCGCCCTTCCGTCATCCCAAGCGCAGCGAAGGACCTTCTCACGTTTGAGCGACTAATGCTCACGTGAGAAGGTCCTTCGCTGCGCTTAGGATGGCAGCCGAACATTAATTCCTCCTTTACCCCGCCACACCATCTTGCCTAACCTTCTACCTTTGCCCCAATGGAAACCAAAACCTTCCCCATCGCCGGCCTGATTGAATTCACCCCCCGTCTGTTCGGCGACCCGCGCGGTGTTTTTTACGAAACCTTCAGCGCCCGCCTGATGGGAAGCCTGGGCCTGCCCGCCGACCTCGATTGGGTGCAGGACAATCAATCAAAATCGCAGCCCGGGGTGGTGCGCGGCCTGCATTTTCAGCGCCCGCCCCATGCCCAGGCCAAGCTGGTGCGCGTGGCCAAAGGCCGCGCCCTCGACGTAGTGGTCGATATCCGCCGCGACTCGCCTACCTATGGCCAGCACGTGCAAGTCGAGCTGAGCGAGGCCCGGGGAAACGTATTGTTTGTGCCGGCCGGGTTCGCCCACGGCTTCGTGGCGCTCGAGGAAGACACGCTGTTTCTATATAAGTGCTCCGACTATTACGCGCCCGCCAGCGAAGGCGGCCTGCTTTGGAACGACCCGGCCCTGGGCATCGAGTGGGGCGTGTCGGAAGCCATAATTTCCCCTAAAGACGCCGTGCAGCCCACCCTGGCCCAACTCGACAGCCCGTTCTGAGTTCCCGCCTGTCATTGCGAGCGGAACGAAGTGGAGCGCGGCAATCTGTCCTGCCAAAACCAGCCATTTTATAAAGTGACAAGCCCCGGTACTGCACAGTGCCAGGGCTTATCACATTTTAGGGCTTGTTGCTGAGAACAGGACGGATTGCTTCGTAGTGCCTCCTCGCAATAACAGGCTACAGCAGCTCCACCAGCGTTTCCAGGGCCATGCCGCGGCTGCCTTTCACCAGCACCTGCCGGTTGCGCACGGGGTGGGCGCGGAGCCACTCGGCCGCCTCGGCTTTGGTGGCGAAGTGCTGCGCGGAGCCGGCTTGCGCGGCTGCCCGCGCCATTTCCGGACCGATGAGCAATACTTGTGGCAATTGCAGCTCCGCCAGCAGCTGGCCGAGGTTGCGGTGCTCGGCGGGGCTGTCGTCGCCCAGCTCAAACATATCACCCAGCAACACCAGCTTGGTTTGGCCAGCTGCCACCGGGCGGGCCGCGAAGCTGCGCAGGGCCGCGCTCATGCTGCTGGGGTTGGCGTTGTAGGCATCCAGCACCAACTCGTTGCCGGCGGGCGTGCGCACCAGCTGCGAGCGGTTGTTCTGTGGGTTGTAGCGGGCCAGAGCCGCGGCAATCATATCGGTTGAGATGCCGAAATACTGGCCCACGGCGGCGGCGGCGGCCAGGTTGGGGAAGTTGTAATCGCCAGTGAGCTGGGCCACCACTTCGGTATTGTCGCCCAGGCGCAGGGCCACGGCCGGCGCGGCCGAGAGCAGCGTGGCGGGGTAGTCGTCCATCACGCGGGGGTAGGTGCGGATAACAGGCACCTGCGCCGCCAGCGACGGCAAGCGTGCATCCAGCGTGTTCACGAAGGCCGTGCCGCCGGTGCGGGTGAGGTAGTCGAACAGCTCGCCCTTGCCCAGGGCCACCCCCTCGGCCCCGCCAAAGCCTTCGAGGTGGGCCTTGCCGATGTTGGTGATGAGGCCGTGGGTAGGCTCGGCCCATTCGCAGTAGGCCGCGATTTCGCCCCGGTGGTTGGCCCCCATCTCAATCACGGCGAAGTCGTGCTCGCCCTGGCGCAGGCGCAGCAGCGTGAGCGGTACCCCGATGTGGTTGTTGAAGTTCCCTATCGTGGCCAGCACCTTGAAATGCTGCGCCAGCACGGCCGTGAGCAGCTCCTTGGTAGTGGTCTTGCCGTTGGAGCCCGTAATGGCCAGCACCGGAATGTGGAATTGCCGGCGGTGGTGCCGGGCTAGCTGCTGCAGGGCCACCAGCGGGTCGGGGGCGTAGGTGTAGTGGATGGGGTCCGAAGCGGCCAGCAGCACGTCGTCGACCACGGCGTGGCTGGCGCCGGCGGCCAGGGCCTGCGGGGCAAAATCGGCTCCGCGAAAGCTGGGGCCATTCAGGGCGAAGAACAGGGTGCCGGGCTGGGGCTGGCGCGAATCGGTGCTGACAAGGCCGCCGGCGGCCAAATAACGGGAATAGAGCAACATGCTGCGGAACTGGAAAAGCAAACCGGGTGTAACTTGCTGCAAAGGTGGGCGTGATTTTTGTACCGCGCGCTGCGAATCCTTTTTCACCTTTAACCACTTCCTTTCTGATGAATCGTTTTTACGCGTTGGTGCTGGCTTCGCTGGCTTTTTCCGGGGTGGCCCGGGCCCAGTCGGGCAGTGCGGCCTTTGGGTTTGAGAGCCGGGCCACGGCCAAAGTCGTGCAGGGCACCGATACCCTGCGCAATGCCTGGGCCGGTGGCTTCAACACGCCCCAGTTCAGCACCATCGACCTGAACAACGACGGCCAGCCGGACCTGTTCGCCTTCGACCATGAAAGCAGCCGCTGCTATACTTTCCTGAGCGTGGCCGCGCCCACGGCCCCCAACGGCCGCCGCTGGCAGTATGCCCCGCAGTACGAAAGCCTCTTCCCCAGCGATATCCGCGGCTGGGCCTTGCTGCGCGACTACGACTGCGACGGCCGCCCCGATTTGTTTACCTACATCAACGGGGGCGAAATCCGGGTGTTCCGCAATACCCTGGTGAATGGCCGGCCCAGCTTCGCCCTCGCCACCAACCAGATTCGCTTCGGCGGCAGCTTCACGGGCACGGCCAACCTCACCATCGGAGGCTATAATATGCCGGCCATTCAGGACGTGAACGGCGACGGCAAGCTCGACATTATGACGTATGATTTTATCAGCGCCACGTTCATCGAGCAATACATTAATACCAGCCCCGGCACCTGCGGCAGCGCCCTCACCTTCACGCTCACCACCGACCACTGGGGCGATGTGCAGTCCTGTGGCGGCTGTGCCGAGTTCAAGCTCACCGGCCAGCAGTGTTTCACGGCCGGCAAGCCCACCCACACCGGCGGCCACAGCCTGCTGCTGGTCGACCTCGACGGCGACGGCGACCAGGACCTGCTTGACGGCCGCGACAACTGCCCCGAACTGGCCCGCCTGCTGAATATGGGCACCACAGCGGTGCCGGTTATCACGCAGGCCGGCATCAGCGCCAGCTTTCCGTCGGCGGCCACGCCGGCGCGAGTGCCTGTCTTTCCGGCTGGCTACCAGTTCGATGCCAACTTCGACGGCAAGCTGGATTTGGTGGTGGCGTCCAACATGCTCAACAACGTGTCGGACCTGGTGAGCATGCGCAACAATGTGCAGCTATTCATCAACTCGGCCACCAGCGGCGCCCCAGTTTACACCAACCAGCCGGCCGGTTTCCTGCAAAACGACATGATTGACGTGAGCGAGGGGGCCGCGCCCACTTTCGGCGACATCGACGGCGACGGCCTGCCCGATATGCTCATCGGCAACCACGCCGACCGCGTGAACAACGTGTACCGCGCCAACCTCACCTACTATCGCAACGTGGGCACCCGCACCCGGCCGGTGTTCCAGTTCGTGACCAGCGACTACCTGGGCCTGGCTGCCCTGGGCCTGGAAGGCCTCAAGCCTGTGCTCGTTGACCTGAACCGCGACGGTGCCATCGACCTGGCCTATGCCGCCTGGGACCGGGGCGCCAACATTATCTACTACATCCTGAACACGGCCGCCGCCGGCCGGCCCGTGGCTTTCAACGCGGCTAATGCCGTCAGCTTCAAGCCCCAGTTTGCTACCACCGGCACCGGCCTGCTACCTTATACCAAGGACGACATGCCTTGCTTCACCGACGTAGACAACGACGGCTACGTCGACCTGCTCATCGGGACCAACGAGGTGCGCGAGCCGGGCATGGCTCTGCGCTACTTCCGCAACCGTGGCCGCGGCCCGCTGGACAGCGCTTTTGTGCTGGTGAACAACGACTACGGCCACATTCGCACCGCCTCGGGCGACCGGCCCGCCAACCTGAGCCCCACCGTGGCCGACTTCGATGGCGACGGCCGCCCCGACCTGCTCACGGCCGATGCCACTGGCTACCTGCGCCTGTTTTCCGACTACCGCAACCAGTCGCCCGCTTTGTTTGCGGAGCGCACCGATTTGCAGTACAACCCCCTCACCACGCTCTACGAGCCCACCCGCTTAGGCCTGGGCGACTACTCGCACTACGGCTTGGCCGCCAACGACCTCAACGGCGACGGCGCGCCCGAGCTATTTGTAGGCACTGAGGCTGGCGGCCTGCTGAGCTACGGCACTCGCAACCGCACCGTCATGGCCACCCGTACCGAAGCGGCCCGCGCCCTGGCTCTGAGCATCTACCCCAACCCCGCCACCGCCACGGCCACCGTCGAAACCGCGTTGCCCACCCGCGTTTCGGTGCTCGACCTCACGGGCCGCGTGGTGCAGGCTGCTGATGCGGCCCAGCGCCGCCACACGCTCGACCTCACCGGCCTGGCCGCCGGCGTGTACCTGGTGCGCGCCGAAGGCACTGACGGAGCCGCCGCCGTGCAGCGCTTGCTGGTGCGGTAGGGGCACCGCCTGTCATTGCGAGTGGAGCGCAGCGCAACGCGGCAATCCGTCCTGTCGAAACCAGACCTTTTCTTTTACCAGAAAGCCCCGATACTTCACAGTGTCGGGGCTTCCTATTGTTAAAAAAAATACTTTGTCACATATCAAGGCTGGTCGCATCTGGAGGACGGATTGCCGCGTTCTGCTACGCTCCACTCGCAATGACAGGCGGTGCCCGGCATGACAGACTTTATTACCCCAGCAACTCAAACGCGTCTCCGTCATTCAGCGCAGTGAACCTAGCGCGGAAATCATCCAGCTCGGTCCGGCTTAGCGTGTTAGTAAAAATGCCGTCCTGGGCGTGGGCTTCCACCAGGTATTCGCCTTTGGCATCAATCAAAGCCGAGTCGCCGGAGTAAGCGTAGCCTTTGCCGTCTTCGCCGATGCGGTTCACGCCCAGGGTGCAGGCCACGTTCTCGATGGCGCGGGCGCGGAGTAGGGTCATCCAGGCGGTGCGGCGCACAGCGGGCCAGTTGGCCACGTAGAGCAGCAGGTCGTAGGGCGCCGTGGGCTGGTTGCGGCTCCAGACCGGGAAGCGCAAATCGTAGCACACCAGCGGGCAGATGCGCCAGCCGCGCCAGTCCTCCACCAGGCGCTCGTGGCCGGGGGTGTAGGTGTGCTGTTCGCCGGCCAGTGTGAAGAGGTGGCGCTTGTCGTAGCAGCGCAGGCTGCCGTCGGGGCGCACCCAAAGCAGGCGGTTGTAGAAATGGCCGTCTTCCTCGATGATGACGCTGCCGGTGACGACTGCGTCATGGTCGGCGGCGCGCTGGCGCATCCAGGCTACGGTGGCGCCCTGCATGGTTTCGGCCTGGGCGGCGGCGTCCATGCTGAAGCCGGTGGTGAACATCTCGGGCAGCACAATCACGTCGGCCGGAACGGTTTGCTGGGCTAAAAACTGGTCGAAGGCGGCGCGGTTGGCAGCAGCATCGTGCCAGTGCAGCGCGGTCTGGATAAAGGATACAGTGAGGTCGGGCATGAGTAGGGGAGGGGTTTGCGGGCCGTAAGCTACGGCGCGGCGCATTTGCGGGCGGACAAAAGCACGTTGTCCGGCATAGAAAACGCTATACCGGGCGTAGTCGAGGCATCTTGCTCGCGGATAGCATGACAACGTAGTCGAAAGGCCTCAGCTACACGCTGCATGGATAGTTGTTGGACAGGCATGCCAGTCAGTAGCTTCTCGCACTACTCCAGCCGCGTCAGGTACGCGGTTTCTTCCGCCACATCGGCCAGGGCGAGGCGCGACTCGCGGATGAGTAGCACGCTGGCCACGAGCAGCAGCCCGGCCCCCAGCACGCTGAGCGCGGCCACCACCCAGGTAGCGGCGCTGTGCGTAAGCTCGAACACGCCAATGCTAAGGATGCTGGCAATGAACACCCCCAGCGTGAGGTGCAGCACCGTCATGGCCTGCTGGAGCATCCGCGCCCGCCGGATAGCAAACGACAATTGCAGCCGGAGGTGGGTGCGCTCGGCCGGCTCCGGGGCGGGCTGGTGGCGCTGGTGGTGATGCAGCAGCCGGGCCACTTCGCGCTGCCGCTCCACGCTGCGGCTCAGGCGCTGCGACGTGGTGAGGATGAGCGACGCACAGGCCGACACCAGCACCGCCGGCGCAAACATATCGGTGAGGATGCTGAGCGTGCCGGTGAGGGGCATGGGGAGAGGGTTTTTGTAGAGACACGTATTCGCGTCTCTATGTTTGCATTCCGTCTTCACGTTCAACGACGAGACGCAAAATATTGCGTCTCTACACAATAGCCTTCTCTTCCATGTCCTTCTCCACCAGCGGGGCCTTGGTTTTGCCGATGATGTAGCGCAGACCCTTGTCTTGGGTGAAGTAATTCCAGGCCCAGGAGAAGAAAACGGCCACGCGGTTGCGGAAGCTAACCAGCGACATGACGTGGATGAAGCTCCAGGCCAGCCAGGCAATGAAGCCGTCCAAGTGGTATTCGCGGCCGAAGAGCTTGATGTCGGCCACGGCGTGGTTGCGGCCGATGGTGGCCATCGCACCCTTGTCGTGGTACACAAAATGCTCCATGAGCTGGCCGTTGAGCTGGCGTTTGAGGTTGCGACCCAGCCAGTCGCCCTGCTGAATGGCGGGCTGCGCCACCATGGGGTGGCCCTCGGGGGTGGCCTCGGTTTTCATGATGGCAATGTCGCCGATGGCGAAGATGTTCTCGTAGCCGTGCACGCGGTTGTAGCCGTCCACCAGGTAGCGGTTGCCCGATACCAGGCACTCGGCGTTGAGGCCCGCGATGGGCGCACCCGTCACGCCCGCCGCCCAAATCAGGGTGCGCGCAATGAGTTGCTGGCCGTTGTTGAGCGTCACGGTGTAGCCGTCGTAGGACTTCACCCGCGTATCGAGCCACACCTGCACGCCCAGCTTCTTCAGGTATTCCAGCGACTTGGCCGAAGCGTTGGCCGACATGCCTTTCAGCAGCACCGGCCCGCTCTGCACCACGTGGATGTCCATTTCCTTGAAGTCGATTTCGCGGTAGTCCTTCGGGAACACGTGGGTGCGCAGCTCGCTCAGCGCGCCCGCAATTTCTACGCCCGTGGGGCCGCCGCCCACAATCACGAAGTCCAGCATGCTGTTCAGTTGCTCATAATCGCCGAGCTGCAGGGCCTGTTCGAAGTTGGAAAGCACCGTGTTGCGCAGCTCCAGGGCATCTTCCACGGTCTTGATGGCAATGGCGTTTTTGGCCATCACCGCATCGCCGAAGTAGTTGGTGTTCGCACCCGTGGCCAGCACCAGAAAGTCGTAGCGGATGAGGCCAATGGTGGTTTCCACCACCTGTTCCTCGGCGTCGATGCTGGTGACTTCGGCCAGCCGGAAGTAGAAGTTGTCCTGCTGATTCAGGATTTTGCGAAACGGCGACACGATGTCGCCCTCGTCCAGCCCGGCCGTGGCTACCTGGTACAGCAGCGGTTGGAATGCGTGGTAGTTCTGCTTGTCAATCAGTACCACCTGCACCGGCACATCGGCTAGGGCCTTGGCCAGCTCCAGGCCGCCGAAGCCACCGCCCACAATCACCACGCGCGGCTTGCCGAGGTCGTCAATTTTCGTTAACCCTTCCATGACGGTAAAGATGCAGGCCAGACGCTGGCCCACCTATTCGGGCTGCTTACCTACTTTACCGGTCCGGGGTTGCCCGCCTCACGGCGCCGTGCGCCGAAACAGCAGGCGCGGCGCGGGCGCGGTGGCATCGTACAGCCGCAGCTCGTCGCCGCTGATTTCGTAGCGGCTGGTCAGGGCCAGGTTATCGAGGTAGCGCGTTTCCAGGTCCTGCACGGGGCAGGCGGCGCGGGTCGCAATCTGGGGCGTGATGCGCAGCTCCTGCCCGCCACCCGCCAGGCTGTAGCGCCCGCTGAAATTATTGCACGGCCCCAGGCCCACGGTGCAGGTGCCCAGCTCCACAAATTCGAGGTAGGATTTGCCGGTTTCAGAGTAGCTGGACGCCGTTACCGGAAAATTGTCAATCTGCGTCAGCTGCCAGCGGCTTTGTAGCAGCGCGGCGGGCTGAGCGGGCAGGGCAGTCTCTTCTTTTTCGCAGCTGGCCAGCGCGAAGGTCATCAGCAAAGCCAGGGGGAAAAGGCGGCGGACAGTCATTGGGATGGTAAGCAAGCGTGGGAACACAATAGTAACCGGAAAACGAACGAGGTGACTGGTATTGCTGCACAAGGCCGCATAATCTCGGTGAATAGACGATTTAACTGGGCGAAATCGGTTGTTATCGAACCCTTTGCGTAAGCAGGGGCGTTGGGTTCGCATCGTCCTCCATTCGTCACCAGTCAATTCATTCGCTTATGAACGTGTTATCGCTTTGCTCGTTGTTGATTGGCAGCCGCCTGTTGGGAGCCGCAGTGCCCGCCCCGCCGCCCGCCGAGACCTCCTCCGTCACGGTGGTCGTTTCGTCGCTGGTATCCACCACAGCCGCTGTCCGGCTGTATTTCTACAATACCCGCGAAGGCTTTCTGAAAAGCGGCAAATGGGCTTTCTTCAAATCGGTAAAGCCTATGGGCAAGAGTGAGTTCACGCTGCCCGTCGACTTGCCAAAGGGCGAGTGGGCCGTGGCCATCACCCAGGACCTGAACAACAACGACAAAATCGATAAAAACTTCCTCGGCATTCCCACCGAGCCTTATGCTTTCTCCAACAACGTGCGCCCCACCGTGGCCGCGCCCGGTTTCGACGAATGCAAGTTCACCGTGAGCGAGCCCGGCAAGGTGGTTAGCATCGTGCTCAAGGACTAAACGCAAAGGGAATCATAACCTTACTCTAAAAGCTCCTGCATTCGCAGGGGCTTTTTTTTATGATTTTTTCGAGCACTATCGAGGTATATAGAATAGTTGGCATGATTGAATTGTATTTAATATTTCAAACAAATTCTTGATGCAATTATAAATAATACTTGTGCCTAATTTTGGACTGAATAGGGTTTTTCAATCTTTCTTTTGGCTTTATGATGCAGACTTTACTTGGTTTCCGCTTAGGCTCTTTTATGACGGGCGCCCGTCGTTGCGGGCACATCGGGGTAGTGCTACTGGCAATGGCCGGTGCAGCTCAGGCTCAGACGTATGACGTGGGCAACTCGGCTAAAAAAACTGACTTCAGCCTGAAAGCCGGCGAATCCCTTTCCATTCGATTCAACGTGAAGTATGAAGGCACGATAACCGTTGATGGCAACAACACGACTATCACTAACAACGGGGGCGACATAACCGGGGCGTTGATAGTGAAAAGTGGCGTGCTCGGCACAGTGATAACCAACCTGGGCGATGTCTCGTCTCAAAATATTACGCTTAACGCCCCAACTACTATCAACAACGGCAGCACCACGGTGAGCAATGCCACCTGGACCGGATACGTGGGCAACCGCTTTGCAGCCAGCGGCATCGTTATCAATAACTATGCTAACTGGAGCAGTCAGATTAACGACCTTTCCAGTGGCACCATCAACAACGACGGCAACTGGACGGCTTATTTCACGCCCACCGGCACCACTATCATCAACAATCGAGGCAACTGGACGGCTTCTGACCTGAACTATACCGGTAGCCTGACCATCAACCACTTCAGCGGCAGCTGGACAGCGAATCTCAACCCCGGCACGGCCCTGGCCATCAATAACAACGCGACCTGGACGCGGGGCTTCAACTTCCCCGGCACCGGTCCCAATAGCTTCGTTAACAACGCGGGCGCTACCGCTACGCTCGACCGCGCCCTGGGCATGGGCAATAACACCACCATCACCAACAGCGGCGATATGACCCTGACGCAGGGCATGGGCGACATCAGCGCCAACTCGCTGCTGACCAACAGCCGCGGGGCCACGTTCCGGGTGACGGGCCAGCTCGTGAACTACGGCACCGTGAGCAATGCCGGCGTGGTTTCGACCACTGCCAACTTCTCAAATATGGGCAGTGGAAAAATGACGGGCCCGGCCGCGCCGTATCGGGGCAGCTTCACAACTTCCGGCTATTCGTCCAATGCAGGCGCTTTCGGCGTGGTGGGCCGGCTCGATTTCTGCGATTCCGGCAATGCCATCGGGTTCGACGCGCAAACGGGGAGCGTGGGGGGCAGCACTACTTTCTGTTCGCTGCGGCCACTGCCCGTCGAGCTCACTTCGTTCACGGCTGAAGCGGAGAATGGCAAGGTGCAACTGCGCTGGAATACGGCCTCGGAGCGCAACAGCGCCAAGTTTGTGGTAGAGCGCAGCGCCACCGGCGAGGGGTTCAGCGCCGTGCGCGATGTGGCGGCCCAGGGCAATTCGACCACCGCCACTGCCTACGCCACCACCGACGCCACGCCCCTGGCCGGCCTGAGCTATTACCGCCTGCGGCAGGTTGATTTGGATGGCAGCGCCGAATACTCGCCGGTCATAACCGTGAGCCGGAAGGCCAGCTACGAGTCCATCAGCCTCTACCCGAACCCCGCCACCGACCGCCTCACCCTCGACCTGACCGCCGTGGCGGCCGCGCCCTGCGAGGTGCGCCTGCTGAGCCTGACGGGCCAGCTGCTGCGCCACGAAACCCTGACGGGCGGACAGCTGCAGGAGGTTTCGCTGGCCGGCATTCCCGCCGGGCTATACGTGCTGAAGGTGGGCAGCGCAGTGCAGCGCATCGAGAAGCGCTAGGCGCCCCACTCAGTCGCCCCGAAATGGATGCAGCCCGCGACCCAGTCGCTCGACCAGCGTTACGGCGCGGCGGGCCCGGGTGGCGGGCTGCTTGGCTTCAGCCACCACCCGGGCCATGGCGCGGCGGTGCGCCCCGCTGTAGTTGTTGAAGGCCGTTTCGGCTTCGGGCCAGGCGGCAAGGGCTTCGGCCAGTTCGTCGGGCAGGTCCACGTGGTCGGGGTTCGGGTCCGGTCCGATGCTGATTTCCAGTTCCTGGCCCAGCTCAATTCCCACGGCTTTGCACACGTCCTTGTTCAGCATGAGGTAGCGCCCGCCGCCTTCCAGCGGCAGCAGTCCCAGCCGCAGCGCTTGCCCGCGAATGCCGACGATGACGCGCTTGGCCGCCTTGCCGCCGAGGGCTTCGAGCACTTCGGCCGGCACCACAATGGTTTGAGTGGGCATGAAGCTGGGGCCGCCCGGCTCCAGCACGGCCCGGAAAGAAATAGAATTAGCCATAATGATGGAAAGGAGGAATCAATGACCACAAAAAAAGTGAAAAGGCGCTGCCCGTAAGAGCAGCGCCTTTCAAGATGGGCAAGGATAGCATCGGTTAAGCCGCGGGCTCCTTCAATTCACGCAACTGCTTATTGATGAAGTCCACTTCTTCAAATGTGAGCTGGAAGTCCATGGCGCGGGCATTCTGCACGGCCTGTTCGGGGTTGCGGGCGCCCACCAGCGCCACCGAGATGCCGGGCTGCGCCAGCGTCCAGCGCAGCACGAGCTGGCCGAGGGTGGCATTTTTGGTTTCGGCCAGCGGGCGGATTTTGTTCAGTATGCTGTTCACCCGTTTCACGTTTTCGGGGGTGAAGAGACGATGGCCCCGGCGCAGGTCGCCTTCGCCGAACTCCTGACCGGGCTTCATCTTGCCGGTCAGCAGGCCCAGCTGCAAAGGGCTGTAGACCAGAACAGCCTTGTTGTTTTCGAGGCAGTATGGCACCACGTCGGCCTCGATGTCGCGCCGCACCATGCTGTACGGCACCTGATTAGAGGCAATGCTAAGTGTCTTTTCGGCTTCCTGCATCTGAGCCACCGAGTAGTTGCTCACGCCGGCGGCGCGCACTTTGCCCTGCTCGATGAGCCGGCTCACGGCCTCCATCGTCTCATCAATCGGAGTGGTCACGTCGGGCCAGTGTTGCTGGTAAAGGTCGATGTAATCGGTGCCGAGGCGGCGCAGGCTGTCCTCGCATTCCTTGATGATGCTGTCGCGGCCGGCGTATTTGTACACGTCGAGGTCGTGGCCGTTGTTGTCCTTGGTTTTCATGGCGAAATCACCTTTCGCCAGGTCCCAGCGCATGCCGAATTTGGTCAGAATCTGCACCTTGTCGCGGGGCAGGCTCTTAATGGCCTCGCCCACAATCTGCTCGCTGAAGCCCATGCCGTAGATGGGCGCGGTGTCGATGCTGGTCACGCCCAGCTCGTAGCTGGCGCGGATGGCGCCCACGGCGTCGTTTTGCTCGGTGCCGCCCCACATCCAGCCGCCGGCGGCCCAGCTGCCAAAGGTGATGCGCGAAACAGAAACGTCGGAGGAGCCTAATTTTTGATATTCCATGAGTAGTGGTGGTCGGGTTGAATGGAAATTGACCGCGTTGGGGCCGGGGTCGTTAACCGGGCTTTGGGGGCGAAGGTTGTGACTATAAATACTGCTGGGTGAAAAGAACGGTCATGCTGAGCGAAGTCGAAGCCTCTCTACTGCACAAGTAATCAGGTTTACTACTGCGGTAGAGATGCTTCTACTTCGCTCAGCATGACGGGCTAATCCAACTGTTCTTCTCCCTCGAAACTTTTCGTCCCGTCAGCTTCTTCTAATTCCTTACGTATCTCCTTGCAAAAAATCCCCAACGATATGAAGGTTGAAATCTGGTCCGATGTGGTGTGCCCGTTCTGCTACATCGGCAAGCGCAAGTTTGAAAACGCCCTGAAGGGCTTTCCGCACCGCGACGAAGTAGAAGTTGTGTGGCACAGCTTCCAGCTCACCCCCGACTTCGAGCCCATTCCCGGCGAAAGCATCCACGAGTCCTTGGCCAAGAAAAAGGGCGTTTCGGTGGAGGAAGGCCGCCGCATGAACGACTACATGACCAACGCCGCCAAAGAAGTAGGTCTGAATTACCAGTTCGACAAAGCCATTCCGGCCAATACCTTTCTGGCGCACCAGCTCATTCACCTCGGTGCCCACCACGGCCGGCAAGACGCTACCAAAGAGCGCCTGATGGCCGCTTACTACCTCGAGGGCCAGAACATCGGCGACCTCGATACGTTGGTGAAACTTGGCACCGAAGTGGGCCTCGACGCTACCGAGAGCCGCGAAGCCCTCACTGCTGGTACCTACGCCAATGCGGTGCGCCTCGATGAATATCAGGCCCAGCAAATCGGGGTGCGCGGCGTGCCCTTTTTCGTATTTGAGGATAAATACGCGGTATCTGGCGCGCAGCCCAGCGAGCTATTTGCTGAGGTGCTAGAAAAAGTTTATGAGGAGTTTAAGCCCGCCAAGCCAGCCCTTACCGTGGTGGCCGATGGCGATGCCTGCGGCCCCGAAGGGTGCGCGGTGTAGCAGAAAGAGCCTGTAACACATCTGACAAAAAAGCCTCAGCAACTGTTGCTGAGGCTTTTTCATGGTTAATGAATTGGCTGGGTCCCGCCACGTAGCTGCGCTTGCAAAGCTTCGGCCTGTTGCTGAGCCAGGGCTTTATCCGTCACATCGACGATAAAAGCCAGAATGCCCAAAGTCTGGCCCTGGTCGCTGAGCAGGGGTTGGTAGCTGAAATCGAGGTGACGGTTTATCTGCTGGCCGGTGGCGGGGTCGGTAAGAACGATGGGCATGTCGCGCCCCTGGAAGGGTTGGCCCGTGGTGTATACCTGGTCGAGCAGGCCAATGAAGCCTTGTTCCACAGCTTCGGGAAAGACTTCGGCCGCCGTCAGCCCCAGTTGTGCCCGGCTGCCCGACAGCGCCTGGTAGTGCTCATTGACGAACGAAAACCGGTGTTCTGGCCCGATAAGGGTGGCAATGCCGGCCGGCACCTGGCCCAGAATCTGGCTCAGCAGGCCTTGCTGCTGGGTCAGGGCCGTGCGGTGCTGCTCGGCCTCGGTCAGGGCGCTTTCGAGCTGGCGGGTGCGCTCGGCCACGTTGCCTTCGAGCAGCTGCTGCACTTTCAGCACTTCTTCCTGGTTGGCCAGCAGCTCGGCGTTGCTTTCGTGCAGGGCGCGGTTCACGGCCGCCAGCTGGTCGTTAAGGTCCTGGATTTGCTGGCGCGCCTGCACCTGCGCGCTCACTTCGGTGGCCACCACCATAGCCCCCGTGATGGTGCCGTCGTCTTCGCGCAGGGGCAGGTACACGAAATCCCAGTATACGGATTCGGGCTGGCCGTTGCGCACGATGGTGGAAAGCATTTCCTTGGCCACGTGGTTTTCGCCGGTGGCCATCACGTGGTTCAGCAGGTCGTCGAAGCCCTGGCCGGTGATTTCGGGCAGCAGCTCAAACAGCGGCGTGCCAATGGCCTGCGCCGGCGTGCGGTCCCAGAGCTCCAGCACCAGCGGGTTGGCCAGCTCAATCACAAAATTGGGGCCGCGGTAGGTAGCAATGGCCACCGGGGCCTGCTCGAAAATGCGGGCCAGCTCGCCGCGCTGCCAGTCGGCGGCGTCGCGGGCGGCCTTCTCACGCACCTGGGCATCGTGCAGCTGTGCGGCAGCCTGGGTTTCGGCCGTGATGTTGACCACGGTTTGGATGAGGTGCGTCACGCGGCCCTGCTCGTCGAGCACCGGCGTGTGGCGGGCCTGCCAGTAGTGCTCGATGAACTGGCCGGGGTGTTCAGGGTCGGCCAGGGCGTAGAGTTGCGCGGGCAACTCGTTGGGCTGGCCGCTCGCCACCACCTGCTGCAGCGCGGCCCGCACATCGGCCACGGAATGGGCCACCGGGTCGTTGGGATTGTCGGGAAAAACATCGGCCAGCGCCCGCCCCACAATGTCGGCGCGCGACTGGTTGGATATGGCGACGAAGCTGTCGCTGGCGGCCTCAATTATGAGTTCGGGGGATAGCAGTACGCAGGCGCTGGGCAGGGCACTAAAGACGGATATCAGGTCCGGAGCGAGGGCGGGCATAGCTCAGAATGGAAGGCAGCAGGAAATAAAAAACGACGGAGTGCGAAATACGCAGATTCGGATGATTTGGCTATGCAGGCCGCAACATTGGGATGTGCGGAATGCCGTCCTCCACGTACATCGGTCCACACTGCTCATAGCCAAAGCTATTGTAGAAATTCTCCAGGTGCTGCTGAGCCCCGATTTTGTTAGCCTGCGGGCCAAACAATGCATCGGAGAAAGCCAGCGCCTGGCGCATCAGCTCGCGGCCCAGGCCGTACTGCCGGAAGGGCTGCGCCACAATCACGCGGCCGATGCTGGCCAGCTCGCCGCTCTTGCCCGCGTCGAACAGCCGGGCGTAGGCGGCCAGTTCGCCGGCCTCGTTGTAGCCCAGCAGGTGGTGGGCGTCCATGTCTAGCCGGTCAATGTCTTGAAAAGCGCAGTTTTGCTCCACCACAAACACCTCGGAGCGCAGGCGCAACAGGTCGTAGAGAATCAGGCTTGGAAGGGCTTCGAAGGGCAGGCAGTGCCAGCGAATGGTCATAAGCGGGTTCTATTTGGGCATTTTCTCGACGTCCTTCAACGTCAACACACGGTACTGAATACCCAAATTAGCGGCATTCTGCTCCACGGTGGTCGGGAAGCCGGCCTTTTTCCGCCGCTCGTTCACCCCGGCCGCGTCCCGAATGGGCCACACGAAGGGCGGCTGGGCCTCACGCCGGCCGGTTTGGGGGTTCAGCACGCTGTAGCCGAACGCCTGCGTGCCGTATAGCTGCGCCTTGCCGGTGCGCATGAGCTGGCGGTCCAGCATCTGGGCGTAGAGGTAAAACGGTAATTCGCCCTTGCCAGCCGCCTTTTTGACGAGCGGCAGGTACTGGTCAATGGCATCGGAATGCTGAATAACGTACCACGCGGCCTCGTTCGTGGGCTCGCCCACCAGCGTCTTGCCGGGGTAGCCGTATTGTTTCAGAATCTGCTTCACGCGCACCTGGTTGGCCGAATCCGTCCGCATCATCTGGCGCGGGAGGTAGGTGGGCAGGCTCTCGCGCGTCACGCCCAAAGCGCGGGCCAGCGAGTCGGGCCGGGGCCGCCGGTGCGGGTCAAACAACAGGCTGCGCCACTTCTGGTCCACGGCGTAAATACTGTCCAGCTCGTGCTTCAGGCGCAGGTTCTGTGGCGTGGTCTGGGCGGCGGCCAGGTACGGCAATAACCCGAGCAGCAGTCCGAAAAACAGAGATTTCATGCCGTCAAATTAAGCCGTCACCGCCTCCTCGCTGCCCAGCTCGCTCAGCACGCGCTTGGCCTGCTGAATGGACCGCACTTCCTCAAACGTCACAATCAGCTGTTCCTTGTGTTCCTTCAGCTTGGCGGTGCGCGGGTGCGTCTGCACGTAGTTGAGGATGGTGCCGAACTGCTCGCCCTGGAAGTAAGCCTTGTGGTCGTCGTCGGCCGCAAGGTAGCCTTTCAGCGTGTCGCGCTTGAGCGTGATTTTGTGGAATCCCACCTTGCAGGCCTGCCAGCGCAGCCGCACGATATCGGCCAACTGCTCCACTTCGGGCGGCATCGGCCCGAAACGGTCCACCATGCTGGCCAGCAGCTTGCGTAGCTCCTCCGGCTTCTGGGCGCGGTCGAGCTTGGCGTAAAGCTGCAGGCGCTCCGATACGTTGCTCACGTACTTCTCCGGGATGAGCACCTGCTGGTCCGTTTCCACGTTGCATTCCTGCACGCGGCCCGCGCCAGCCGCCGCCTGCAACCGCTGCTGCGAATTCGCATCGCCCAAAAACAAATCACGGAATTCCGTTTCCTTGAGCTCCGTCACCGCCTCGTCCAGAATCTGGTGGTAGGTTTCGTAGCCCAGGTCGTTGATGAAGCCCGACTGCTCGCCGCCCAGCAGGTTGCCCGCGCCGCGAATATCCAGGTCGCGCATGGCCACGTTGAAGCCCGCGCCGAGGTCCGAAAACTCCTCCAGTGTGCTCAGGCGCTTGCGGGCATCGGCCGGCAGCTGCGCCACTGGCGGCGTCAGCAAGTAGCAGTAAGCTTTGCGGTTGGAACGACCCACGCGGCCGCGCATCTGGTGCAAATCTGAAAGGCCGGCCAGGTGGGCGCGGTTGATAATAATGGTGTTGGCGTTGGGAATGTCGAGGCCCGATTCGATGATGTTGGTGCTCACCAGCACGTCGTACTCGCCTTCCACGAATTTCATCATGCGCTTTTCCAGCATCTCGCCGTCCATCTGCCCGTGGGCGAAGGTGATTTTGGCATCCGGTACCAGCCGCAGAATCGTGCCGGCCATTTCCTCAATGTCCTTCACGCGGTTGTGCACGAAAAATACCTGCCCGCCGCGCTTCAGCTCCCGCGAAACCGCGTCCCGAATCAAAAGCTCGTCATACACGTGCAGCTCCGTATTCACCGGCTGGCGGTTGGGCGGCGGCGTGGCAATCACGCTCAAGTCGCGCGCGCCCATCAGCGAGAAGTGCAGCGTGCGCGGAATGGGCGTGGCCGAGAGCGTGAGCGTGTCCACGTTCACCTTCAATTCCTTGAGCTTGTCCTTGGTCTTAACGCCGAATTTCTGCTCTTCGTCGATAATGAGAATGCCGAGGTCCTTGAACTTAATGTCCTTATTGGTAAGCCGGTGCGTGCCAATGAGAATATCGGTTTTGCCCTCCGCCACGCGCTGCAGCGTCTCCTTAATCTGCTTGGTTGATTTGAAGCGGTTGATGTATTCCACCGTTACCGGCAGCGTGGCCAGCCGGTCGCGGAAGGTTTTGTAGTGCTGCATGGCCAGAATGGTAGTAGGCACCAGCACAGCTGCCTGCTTGCCATCGGCCACCGCCTTGAAGGCGGCCCGAATGGCCACTTCGGTCTTGCCAAAGCCCACGTCGCCGCACACCAACCGGTCCATGGGGTGGGGCTGTTGCATGTCGTTTTTCACGTCCTCCGTAGCCTTGGCCTGGTCGGGCGTATCCTCGTACAGGAAGCTCGATTCCAGCTCAGCCTGCAAGAAACCATCCACCGAAAACGCAAAGCCAGGCGCCGTCTTGCGCTTGGCGTACAGGCGAATCAGGTCGGCCGCAATGTCCTTCACCTTCTTCTTCACCGACTTCTTCTTGTTCTCCCACTCCGGCGAGCCCAGCTTGCTCATCGTGGGCGGCGCGCCTTCCGCGCCGCTATACTTGGCAATCTTGTGCAGCGAGTGAATGCTGACCGTCAGCAAGTCATCGTCGCGGTAAACCAGCCGAATTGCTTCCTGAATCTGCCCGTTTATCTCCACCTGCGTCAGCCCCGCAAAACGCGCAATTCCATAATCCTGGTGCGTCACGTAATCACCGGGTTGCAGCGTTTTTAATTCGCGCAACGTCAGCGCTTTTTTCTTCGAGAATTTCCGCGCTTCCTGCGCCCGGTAGTATCGCTCAAATAGCTGGTGGTCGGTGTAAACTGCCAACTCAAGCTGCTCATCCACATAGCCTTCGCGCAGCGCCAATAGCAAATGCTGAAATTGCACGTTGTTGTCTAATTCATCGAATATCGTGCGCAGCCGGTCGGCTTGTCGCACAGTATCGGCGGTAATTATCGTGACAAAATTCCGCAGCTGGTTTTCCTTGATATTTTTCACCATGCGCTCGAATTCCTTGTTGAAACTCGGCTGCGGCTTGGCGGTGAATTGGAACGTCTCGGCGTTTTTGAAGTGAAAGCGCTTGCCAAATTCAACTACCGCAAATTCATCCAGCACCTTCTTAAAGTTCTTGCCCGATTCAAATAAATCGCCGGGCTTGCTCACGATTTGCATGCCGCCGCTTTCGCTCAGCATCTGCTGAAAATTGGCTTCGGCTTTTTCGAATAATTCCGTCACCACATCCAGGGTCTGGCGTACGTCTTTCACCCAGATACAGGCCGTGCGGGGCAGAAATTCGAAGAATGCCTCCCGGGTTTCGGTCAGCATTTTGGTTTGCACGTTCGGGATAATGCTGATGCTCGGCCGCGGGTCCACCGACAATTGCGTCTCCGGATTAAACGTCCGAATGCTCTCAATTTCATCGCCGAATAATTCGAGGCGAAACGGCAATTCATTGGCGTAGCTGAATACGTCCACAATGCCACCGCGCACCGCATATTGCCCGGCCTCGTACACAAAATCCGTCTTCTCAAAATCGTATTCGCCCAGCAATTCGCCTAGGAAATTCACGTCCAGCTTGTCGCCCACTTTGGCATTGAACGTGTTTTTAACCAAGCTTTGTCGGTTAATTACCTTCTCCGTCAGCGCTTCCGGATACGTCACGATAAACACGCTGTTGCTCGTGCTGGCCGCCCGCGTGGTGTTGATGCGGTTCAGCGCCTCGGCACGCATCAGCACATTTGCATTCTCCGTCTCATCAAACTGATAGGGACGCTTATACGAGCTGGGAAATAGCAGCACCTCCGGTCCTTCGGGCAGCAAGTGCTGCAAATCGGACAGGAAATACGCCGCTTCGTCCTTGTCGTGCATAATGAACACGTGCGGGTGCTGGGCGTGCGCCACGGCTGCCGCCACCACGGCATCCTGGCTGCCCACCAGGCCGCGCAGGTGCAGGCGCAGGCTGCCAGGGTCGGGCTTGGCTACGCCGCGCAGGCGGGAGGCCAGCACCTGCAGTTCGGGGGAAAGGCGATAGAGGCGAAGAAAATCAGCTACTTGCACAAGAAATCGGGCTAAGACAGGGCAAATGAAGTAGCCCGGCCAGATAAAAATCCGGTCGGGCAGCGGGGTAAATACACGGCAAAGGTGGCGAAGGTTTCCGGGCCTGCCCGTAGGAACGCGCCACGGCGCGTTCAATCGTTGAAATGCGCATGGCCTGCGTCAGATATGGCCCGCATCATGGCTGTATTACGCCAGCACGGCGCCAAATTGCAGCCAGTTTCCTTATCGCGCCCTGGCGCCGAACGCGCCAGGGCGCGTTCCTACCTATCTTTTTGCACTTCTATGCGCGGCTCTTCCCACCTGGCCATCGGCCTCATCACTGGCGTGGCCGTGGCCGGGCTGGCCCCGGGCATTCCGTTTTCATTGGCCGGCATTGCGCTGGCTGGCTTTTCCAGCCTCGCCCCCGACCTCGACCACCCCGAAAGCCGCCTCAGCAAGCGCCTCGGCTTCACCCAGAAGTTCGTGCGCTGGGCCTTCGTCGGGGCCGGCGTGCTTATTGGGGCATTTGCCTACCTGCAGCTGTCGGCCAGTGCCCAGCAGCGTCTCTACTACACGGTGGCGCTGGCCTTTGGGCTGATTGGGGTGGGCATGCAGGGCGGCTCGGCGCGGCGGCTGGCGCTGCTGTTCACGGGCCTTGGCACGGTGGTGGCTGGCCTCTACACCGAGCAGCTCTGGCTGAGCCTGCTGGGCACTTTCGTGGCACTGGCCCCCTTCACCGCGCACCGCTCCTGGACGCACACCATCTGGGCCACCGCGCTCTGGACCTATATCGGCCACCTCGCCGACCAGCACCTCGGCTGGCGCGGCGTGGCCCTGTACGCGGGCACCGGCTACGCTTCGCATCTGGTGGCCGATACCCTCACCAAATCGGGCGTGCGGTGGTTTTTACCCGTCTCCGAATACTCCTTTAAGGTTCCGCTTATCAGCACTGGCTCAGCCAGCGGCAACGTGCTGGAAGTAGGCATTTGCGTAGGGTATGCGCTGCTGGTGCTGGGGCTGGTAGTGGGGCACATGGGCTTTTAGCCCGGCACAGCTCTGCTGGCTGGCGCTATGGCGCCAGAAACGCCATCCGCCTGATTGCAGGCACTGTTGCATAAGTCAGCTTATACCGTTAGCTTCGCAGCAGATATGCTGGTAAATTAGGGTCGATTTAGTATTGAACCGTGTTATTATTCTGCGTTTTCAATCGTTTTCGCCAGCCGGCATCTTTAAAAATCAATTACGCTAAATTTTTATCCCAATAAGCTGCTGCCTTTGCGCGGCCGGCCTTCCCGGGGTTTCTCTGCTGAACTATACTGAAAGCTGGAGCGGACGACGAATGATTCGTCGCGTGTTGCTTCGGCGTTTCTACTTTGATTCACACCCTTAGTCCCACTCAAAACACTTCTCTAACTTTACTTAACGCATCCCATGAACCAGATGAACAGCCCTTTGATTCGGGTTGGTGTCTTTTATGACGGCAACTATTTCTTAAAAATTAGCGACTATTATTATTTCCAGCACGAGCGCAAGGCCCGCATTAGCCTCGAAGGCCTGCACGAGTACATTCGCCACCAAGTAGCTGAAGAAGAAGACGTAGATGTGCGCCTGGCGCAAATCACCGATGCCCACTTTTTCCGCGGCCGCCTCTCGGCCACCGAAGCCCGCGACAAGGACCGCCTGTTCCACGACCGCCTGCTCGACGACATTCTGATGAACCTGGGCGTGCAGACGCACTACATGGCCCTCAAAACCCGCGACGGCCGCCTCCAGGAAAAAGGCATCGATGTGTGGCTGAGCCTCGAAGCCCTCGAACTGGCCCTGCACAAAACCCTCGATGTGGTCGTGCTCATCGCCGGCGATTCCGACTACGTGCCCCTCATCCGCAAGCTCAACACCGTGGGTACCCGCGTGATGCTGCTGAACTGGGACTTCAAATACGAAGACTTCAAGGGCGAAACCCGCGTGACGCGCGCCTCGCAGCAGCTGCTGGAGCAGGTGACTTACCCCGTGGCCATGCACGACGTGATTGACCGCGGCCTGCAGCAGCAAGACGAGGTGGTGGAAGCCATGTTCGTGAACCAGGCCGAGCCGGCTGCTTTTGCGCCTAGCACGGCTGCCGCGCCCAAGCTGGCCCGCCCCACCGGCCCCACCGCCGCCGGCCCCGTGGGCACGCTCGGCATGAGCACCATCAAGAACCTGAAAAACGGCTTTGGCTTCGTGGTAATGCCCCCGAACAACCTGTTCTTCAGCTACGCCGACCTGACCGAGGGTGATTTCAACGACCTGCGCGAAGGCGACTGGGTGGAATTCACCGTGGGCCGCAACCACCGCGACGAGGACTGCGCCCGCAACGTGCGCAAAGTGCCCGCTCCGCAAATGACCGACGGCGACGACGAGTACGAGCCCGTAGGTGTACACGCCACGGCCGAGCTGTAATTCAGCTACCTACTTAAGACAAAAGAAGCCCGCCAGATGATTCTGGCGGGCTTCTTTTGTCTTAACTGATAATTCCTACCCCATCAGCAGCTGCGCGAAGTCGCGCTTGGAGGCCGGGTAGCGGTTGAAAGTGCCCAGGCCGCGCGCCACGGCCACGTCGTCGTGGCCCACTTTCACGCGGTAGACCACGCAGCTGCTCACCACCAGCGAGTTGCCACTGTGGTCGACGGTGCCGCACGCCACCAGCTCATCATTTAGGTGCACGGCGTGCAGGTAATTCATCTTGAACTCGACGGTGGACACCAGCTCCATTTTGGTGAAGGCCAGCGAGAGGGCGGCCGCACCCAGGGCGGCGTCCATGAGGCCGGCCAGCACGCCGCCGTGGCAGGTGTTGGGGGAGGAGAGGTGTTCGTCGCGGATGCGCATGCGGTATTCTGCCTGGCCAGGCGTGTTCACCGTCAGTGCCATGCCGTTGGCGCGGCCGTAGTGGTTCATCTGGTTGTAGGCGGCCACCATGGTGGCGAGGTCGGTGATGAGTGGAGCTTTGTCAGACATAGCGGTGGGGGAATTGCCCTGGCAAGTTTGCCGAAAAAATTGCTTCATTTGCTGAAGGCGGCATTTTCAACGTTGAGAAGCCGTGGTTTCACTTCTTGCTTGATTTCCACCATGTCCTTGCAGCCGCTCACGTTTGCCGAGTTTTACCCCCGCTACCTGCGCGAGCACAGCCGGCGGGGCACGCGGGTGCTGCATTTTGTGGGCACCACGCTGTTCATCATCTGCCTGGCGCTGCTGCTGCGCACCGGCAACTGGAACTGGCTGGCGGCCGGCGTGGTGGCGGCCTACGGCTTTGCCTGGGTGGGTCACTTCTTCGTTGAGCACAACCGGCCGGCCACGTTTCAGCACCCGTGGTATTCGCTGCTGGGCGATTTTCGGATGTACTTCGACTTGTGGCGCGGCCGCGAGAAGTTCTAAAGCTGCTTCCGCATCAGGAAGTGCTGGATTTCACCAAACAGCAGGTGCGAAGGCTCCACTACCGTATAGCCCAGCTTTTCATAGAACCCGACGGCCTTATCGCGGGAGTGTAGCACGATTTCGCGCAGGCCTGCCGCCCGCGCCTGCGCTTCCAGATACGCTACCACACGCTGGCCCAGGCCCTGGCCTGCTGCCGCCGGTGCCACGGCCATGAAGCGGATTTGGCCCTGCCCGTTGCCGGTGGGCTGAAGCATGCCCACGGCCAGCGCGGCCGGCGGGCCGGCGGTTTCGGCCAGCAGCAGGGCGTGGATGGTGCCGGGCTCGTCGTCGGCCGGCACGCGCTCGGAGCCGGGGGGCTGCTGCCAGGGCTGGCGCAGCACGGCGTAGCGCAGCTGGTAGTAGGCGGCCCACTCGGCGGGCGTGCGGGGCGCGTGAACGGCGGCAGTTGGGTTCATGAGGGAAACGTGAAGTGCGGGCGCAAGCAGGGCCGATGCGGCTTGTTACCTTTACGGCCCGGCCAGCCCCGGTTTATCTTCTCAAAACTACATCCCATCCCGCCATGGCATCTTTCGACATCGTGAGCAAAGTTGACCCGCAAACCCTCGAAAACGCGGTAAACACGGCCATTAAAGAACTCGCAACCCGCTACGACCTGCGCGACACCAAGGGCGGCATCGAGCTCAACAAAAAGGAAAACACCATTCTGCTGTCGTCGGAAAACTCCATGCGCATCAAGGCCCTGGAAGACATTCTGCTCGGCCGCGTGGTGAAGCAGGGCATTGACGGCACCAGCCTCGACTTCACGGCCGATGAGCAGCCCAGCGGCCAGCTCATCAAGAAAACCATCAAGGTGCGCGCTGGGGTGGACAAAGAATTCGGCCGCAAAATCATCAAGGCCATCAAAGACGCCAAGGTGAAGGTGGAAGCCCAGATGCAGGACGACCAAGTGCGCGTGACGTCCAAGAAAATCGACGACTTGCAGGCGGCCATTGCCGTGCTCCGCAAGGCCGACATCGGCCTGCCGCTGCAATTCGTGAACATGAAATCCTAGAAAAAAGGGAATAAGAAAAATGGGCAAGGGAATAGGGGACAGTGGCGTCCGTTCTCACTCCAGCCCATTTGCCTTATACCGTATACCCTGCCCCTTCTTCCCACCATAATGTACGATTTTTCGGCTTTTGCCCACCCTGCTACCTGGGTTAGCTTGCTCACCCTCACGTTTATGGAAATCGTGCTGGGGATTGACAACATCATCTTCATTTCCATCGTCGTCAACCGCCTGCCGAAAGAACAACAGGCGCGCGGCCGCACCATTGGCCTGCTGCTGGCGCTGCTGTTTCGCATAGGCCTGCTGCTGAGTATTTCCTGGATTGTGAGCCTGCGCAACCCGCTGTTCAACCTACCCGATTTCCCGTGGCTTGACCAGCCGTTTGGCGTGACCGGGCGCGACCTGATTCTGCTGGCCGGTGGCCTGTTCCTGATGTACAAGAGCACCACCGAGATTCACACCAAGCTGCAGGGCGAGGAAGAGGAAGAAACCATGGGCGGCAAGGGCGCATCGATGATGAGCATCATCCTGCAAATCGTGGTGATTGACATCGTGTTCAGCTTCGACTCCATTCTCACGGCCGTGGGTTTGGTCGACAACGTGCTGGTGATGATTGCGGCCGTAATTTGCGCCATGGGCATCATGCTAAGCTTCAGCGGGGTGGTGGCCAACTTTGTGAACAACAACCCCACCATCAAGATGCTGGCCCTGTCCTTCCTCATCATGATTGGTTTCATGCTGGTGATGGAAGCCGCCCACAAGGAAATCGAAAAAGGCTACCTCTACTTCGCCATGGCCTTCTCGCTGACGGTGGAAATGCTGAACCTGCGCCTGCGCAAGAAAACCAAGCCCGTGCACCTGCGCGATTCGCAGTACGACTAGAATTTCGCCGCAGAAGGCGCAAAAAGGGAGCGGAGGAATTGCAGAACGTTTTGCGATTCCTCCGCTCCCTTTTTGCGCCTTCTGCGGCGAAGTCGCTAACCGACCAAAGCCACCACCGAGTCTGCCTGGTCGAGCACACGGCGCAGGGCCATTTCCAGCAGTCGGCGGTTCAGTTCGGCGCGGTGCTGGCGGTAGAAGGCATACTCGTCAGCAGTGAACTGGCCGCTGACCAGACCCACCACGGTGTAGCGCAGCTTGGTGTTGCGGGTTAATAGTTCGCTGAGCTGGTGATGCTGGTCGGTGGGCCGCAGGCTGATGTGGTGGTCGCGCACAAAATCGGCCACTACGGCAAGTAGCAGGTCGTTTTGCAGCTTGAGCACCGGGCGCAGCGTGGCGTGAAGGAAGGCGCCCACGGTGCCTTCGGCGTCGGTGGTTTCGGCAGGTACTTGGGGGCGCAGAGCCCGCAGGGCGTCGTCGGGGCGGACGGATGGGGTGGGAGAGGGCATGGCCCGAAAACGAGCCAGCACGCCAATGGTTTTGGCAGCACTTACACCACGCCCAGTTTCACCAGCGCATCCCAGAGTACCACGCCGGCCGCTACGCCCACATTCAGCGAGTGCTTGGTGCCGAACTGCGGAATCTCCACAGCCATGTCGCACAGAGCGAGCACGGCATCTTCTACGCCGAACACCTCGTTGCCCAGCACCAGCGCCAGCGGCCGGCCAGCTTCGGGCCGAAACTGCGGCAGGAGTACGCTGCCGGTGGTTTGCTCCACGGCAGCTATTTGGTAACCGGCAGCTTTGAGGGAGGCCACGGCGGTCGTGGTTTCGGCGGCATATTCCCAAGCCATGGATTCTTCGCTGCCCAGCGCCGTTTTAGTGATTTCGCGGTGGGGCGGGCGCGGCGTGTAGCCGCAGAGGTATATTTTTTCAAGCGCAAAGGCGTCGGCCGTGCGAAAAATGGCGCCCACGTTGTGCATGCTGCGCACGTTGTCGAGCACCAAAACCACGGGGCTTTTGGGCGTACTTTTGAAATCGTCCACCGAGGCCCGATTCAGCTCGGCCATTGTGAGTTTTCGCATCGAAATAGCGCGAACTTTGCGGTTCGCTTTGTCGGTTTAAAATAGCGTGGCCCGCTGGTTTGATGTGTTTCGTCAGGCCGCGTCCGCAGCTGCGGAAGCCATTGCCTTTTCCTTGTTCACTTCAAAATGCTGCGGCCTGCAAAGGTCGCGCGCCGTTGCCTTGCCTGCACCCAAAAAAGAATTCGTCATCAAGTCCGTCGGCCCCGACCACTTCACCGTGCCCATTCCGGCCGTGAGTGAAACGCCGCTGATGAAGCAGTACTACCAGCTCAAGCAGCAGCACCCGGGCGCGGTGCTCCTGTTCCGGGTGGGCGATTTTTACGAAACCTTCGGGGAGGATGCCGTCACGGCCGCCCGCATTCTCGACATCACGCTCACCAAGCGCGGCGCGGGCAGCAGCAGCGAAGTAGCTCTGGCCGGTTTCCCGCACCACTCGCTCGACAACTACCTGCCCAAGCTGGTGCGCGCCGGCCAGCGCGTGGCCATCTGCGACCAGCTCGAAAACCCCAAGGAAGCCAAGGGCCTCGTCAAGCGCGGCATCACCGAGCTGGTGACGCCCGGCGTGAGCATGCACGACAACGTGCTCGAACGCCGCTCGAATAACTACCTCGCCGCCATTCATTTCGGCAAGCAGGAAGCTGGTATTTCTTTCCTCGACATCAGCACCGGCGAGTTTCTGGCCGCCCAGGGCACGCTCGATTACTTGGGCAAGCTGATGCAGAATTTCAGCCCCGCTGAGGTGCTGTTCTGCAAGAAAAGCCGCTCGGATTTCGAACTGCATTTCGGCCCCGACTACTGCACGTATGCGCTCGATGACTGGGTTTTCGGGGCCGACTACGCCCACGACACCCTCACGCGCCACTTCCGCACCACCTCACTCAAGGGCTTCGGCGTCGATAACCTGAAGGAAGGCGTCATCGCGGCTGGCTGCATTCTGCACTACTTGGCCGAAACCAAGCACACCGACATCCAGCACATCGCCAGCCTGGGCCGGCTGGAGGAGGACAAGTACGTGTGGCTCGACCGCTTCACGGTGCGCAACCTAGAGCTGGTGCAGGCCCAGCACCCCGGCGGCGTTCCCCTCATCGATGTGCTCGACCAGACATTGACGCCGATGGGCGCCCGCCTGCTGCGCAAGTGGATAGTGCTGCCCCTCAAGGAAGTAAGCCAGATTCAGCGCCGCCTCGATACCGTGGCCGCCCTAGTAGACGATGAGGAATTGCTGGGCGACCTCACCCAGCACTTGCGCCAGATAAACGACCTGGAGCGCCTGATTTCCAAAGTAGCCGTGCGCCGTGTGAACCCGCGCGAGCTGCTGCAGCTAGCCCGCGCCCTCGAAGCCGTGGCGCCCATGCGCGAGCGGCTGGTCGCCTCTGGCGTGAAGGCGCTGGTAAAGCTGGCCGACCAGCTCAATCCCTGCGCCACCCTGCGCCAGGAAATCCTCACCAAAATCAAGCCCGACGCGCCCATCCTCACCAACCAGGGCGGTGTGCTGAACAGCGGCGTCGATGCCGAGTTGGATGAGTTGCGGGCGCTGGCTTTTTCGGGCAAGGATTTCCTGCTACAACTGCAGCAGCGGGAGCAGCGCAACACGGGTATTTCGTCGCTGAAAGTGGCTTACAACAAGGTGTTTGGTTACTACCTTGAAGTCACCAACGCGCACAAAGACAAGGTGCCGGCCGAGTGGATTCGCAAGCAGACGCTGGTGAACGCCGAGCGCTACGTGACCGAGGAGCTGAAAACCTACGAGGAGAAAATTCTCAACGCCGAGGAAAAGCTGTTCGTCATCGAGCAGAAAATCTACAACGACCTCGTGCTGGCGGCGCTCGATTTCGTGCCCCAGATTCAGCAGAACGCCCGTGCCATTGGCGTCACGGACTGTCTGGCCAGCTTCGCCCTCACGGCGCGGCAGCAGCGCTACGTACAGCCCGTGGTGAACGACGGTACTCTGCTCGATATTAAAGCCGGCCGCCACCCCGTCATCGAGCGCCAACTGCCGCCCGGTGAAAGCTACATCCCCAACGACATCTGCCTCGACCAGGACGAGCAGCAGATTGTGGTGATAACCGGGCCCAACATGGCTGGCAAGTCCGCGTTATTGCGCCAGACGGCCCTCATCGTGCTGCTGGCCCAAATCGGCTCCTTCGTGCCCGCCGACGCGGCCACCGTGGGCATCATCGACAAGATTTTTACCCGCGTAGGCGCCTCCGATAACCTGAGCAAGGGCGAAAGTACCTTCATGGTGGAGATGACCGAAACCGCTTCCATCCTGAACAACCTCTCCGACCGCAGCCTCGTGCTGATGGACGAAATCGGGCGCGGTACCAGTACCTACGACGGCATCAGCATTGCCTGGGCCATTGTGGAGCACCTGCACAACTACCCCAAAGCCAAGGCCAAAACCCTCTTCGCCACCCACTACCATGAGCTTAACCAGTTGGCCGACGACTGCGCCCGCGTGCGCAACTACAACGTGGCCGTGAAGGAGGCCGACGGCCGCGTGCTGTTCCTGCGCAAGCTGCAGCCCGGCGGCTCCGAGCACAGCTTCGGCATCCATGTGGCCCGGCTGGCCGGCATGCCCACCTCGGTGGTGCTGCGGGCCAACGAAATCATGCACCACCTCGAGGTGGAGCGCACCAGCGCGGGGGCTGACAACAATGCAGCCACCGAGTTTGATGACGTGCTGGCCGGCATCGAATCCGGCAACGGGCGAACCGGCCTTGCCGTGCCGCCGCCCCGGCAGCCCGCCACGCCGCAGCCCCGCACCACGGCGGCCGTGGCCACCGCGCCGCGCGCTCAGCTCAGCATCTTTGAGCCGAGCGACCCGGCGCTGGAGCGCATCCGCGAGTTGCTGCAGCACCTTGATGTGAACACGCTCACGCCCATCGAGGCACTGATGAAGCTGAACGAGCTGAAGCTGACGTTAGGAAAAGGTTAAATTTTTCGGCCTGAAAATGAAGTAGAAAGAACCTTGGCGTGAATATTTCTACACTTGGTACTTGCTTCTCCAAAAAATGCCCCTACCTTTGTCGCACCATTCAGCACAAGGCCACTTGTTCTGAACCTCAAGCGAGAGTAGCTCAGTTGGTAGAGCGCGACCTTGCCAAGGTCGAGGTCGCGAGTTCGAACCTCGTCTCCCGCTCCAAAAGTTCGAAAAAACGCTGTCCTCGGGCAGCGTTTTTTGTTTAAACAGAGTCCAGATTTTTTAAAGTAGTTTTGGCATTCGCCAAGCCCGCCGGAGTGGTGGAATGGTATACACGAGGGACTTAAAATCCCTTGCCTTCACGGGCTTACGGGTTCGAGTCCCGTCTCCGGTACGCAAAACCCCCTTTATTATAGCATAGAGGGGGTTTTTTATGTATTAGGGGACAGCATAGGGGGCAAAGTAGTTAAATGCGTTTATTCCTCAATCCGCCATTGGATTCAACCCAACTGCTTCCCAGGCTAAGAGTCGCGAGTTTGAATCTTGCCGCTAACTCATTGATTAACAGTAATTTATTCTTGATGCCAGATGGCTGTTTTGTTTTTCAATTACACGTTTAATTACACATGTGATTTCTTGCTAACCTACAGTTGCCAGTATTGTAGGATAAAGATGGAAACCATATCGGTATTGTCTCCACAGTGTGTGCCATAGAACTGAACTAGGCAGACATCAGCACTGGATATACCGCTCGGTCGGCATCGGTGCCAAGACTGGGAATAGAGTTGACCGAGTATGATACGAAGTGTTGCTTGGTTGACTTGCGTAACTTGTACTTGGCTCATTATGGCGCGCAATTCGTGTTGAACTCGGCAGTTCGAACCTAAATTTGAGCATACAGAGCTGTACCCGACTAACCTTTGCCTATCTACTCTATGGCTAATGCTAATAAAGAAGCTACTGCCCGAATAAAAATCAATAAGCTATTGGAGGAAGCCGGATGGCGCTTCTTCGATTCCAATGAAGGCAAAGCCAACATTGTGCTTGAGCCGAATGTCAAACTTACCACGTCGCAGGTATCTGCATTGGGTGATGATTTTGAGAGCACACAGAACGGCTTTATTGATTTTCTGCTGCTGGATGAGAGAAGCGCCCCGCTAATCGTTTTGGAAGCCAAGGCTGAGGATAAGGACCCGCTTGTGGGTAAAGAGCAGGCCCGCAAGTATGCGCGTGCCCAGAACTGCCGTTTTGTATTGCTCTCCAATGGCAATCTGCATTACTTCTGGGATTTGACCCAGGGCAGTCCCTACGTTATTTCACGGTTTCCGGGACCAGACTCCGTGGCGGGTTACAAGAAGTTTGAGCCGAACCCCACAAAGTTGGTGGCCGAAGTAGTTGGCAAGGATTACATCACCCTCACGCAGCTGCCGAACTATGCCAACGAAGCCGGCTGGAAGAACGAAGCGGAGCGGCCGGATTTTATTGAGAAGAATCATCTGCGGTTTTTGCGGCCCTACCAAATGCGGGCCATTCAGCAGTTGCAGGTAGCAGTGGATGAAGGACAGAACCGCTTTCTCTTTGAAATGGCTACTGGCACCGGTAAAACGCTCACGGCAGCCGCTATTATCAAGCTATTTCTGCGCACCGGCAATGCACGGCGGGTGCTATTCCTTGTGGACCGACTGGAGCTGGAAGACCAAGCTAATAAAGCCTTTGTAAAGCTGCTGAAGGACGACGCTAAATCAATCATATACAAGGAACAGCGCGACGAATGGCGTAAGGCCGAAATCGTGGTGACAACGGTACAATCGCTGTTGTTTAATGGGAAGTATCGGCGACTGTTCGCGCCGACTGATTTCGACCTAGTGATTTCTGACGAAGCCCACCGTTCCATTGGGGGCAATGCGCGGGCTGTGTTCGAGTATTTCATCGGTTATAAGCTGGGCCTCACGGCCACGCCCCGCGACTACCTCAAACGCTTCGACGCGGCGGAATCCAAAAGCCGCGACCCGCGTGAACTGGAGCGCCGCATGATGCTGGATACTTACCGCACATTCGGCTGTGAATCGGGCCAGCCAACGTTTCGCTACTCGCTGTTGGATGGTGTGCGCGACGGGTTCCTGATAAATCCCGTGGTGGTGGATGCTCGCACCGATATTACTACGCAACTGCTTTCAGATGAAGGATATGCCGTGCTGGATGCCAGTGAAACGGAAAACGACGACGACGAAGAAACCTACTTCCAGCGCGATTTTGAAAAGAAGTTCTTTTCGGAAGGTACCAACCGGGTGCTCTGTGAAACCCTGATGCGGCACGGACTACGCGACCCTGTGAGCGGGGAGTTTGGAAAAACCATTGTGTTTGCCGTGAGCCAGGCGCATGCGGCTAAGTTGGCGCAGCTACTCAATGAAATGGCCGATACGCTCTACCCTGGTCGCTACCAGTCCGATTTCGCGGTGCAGGTAACTTCCCAAGTGCCGGGAGCACAGCAGTACACCATCAACTTCGCCAATAATCGGCTGCTGGGCACAGCTAACGTTCTGCCTGAATACAGAACCAGTAAGGCCCGCGTGTGCGTGACGGTGGGCATGATGACGACCGGCTACGATTGCCCCGATATTCTGAATCTGGCGCTGATGCGGCCCATTTTCTCCCCCTCCGATTTTGTGCAAATCAAGGGCCGGGGGACTCGTAAGCACAACTTCCTCGAACAACTGTTCGACCAGGACCAGAAGGAGCTGATGCGCGAGCCCAACAAAACCCGGTTTAAGCTCTTCGACTTCTTTGCCAACTGTGAATACTTCGAAGAGCGGTTCAACTACGACGAGGTACTGAAACTGCCGGCTCGCACCACCAGTGCCAAACGGGATGATGATTTCGGCGGTGGGCAACCCACGGTCGGCAACTATGAGCACCTCGACCCCGACGCGGTACGCACCTTACAGGAGCAGCATATCGGCTTGGAAGGAATGAAGATTGACCGGATGTTCTTCGAGAAATTTGAGGAACAAGTGCAGGCCGATGATGAGCTACGCCGCCAAGTAGAAACCGGCCAGTGGCAACAGGCCACCGAACACCTGATTAAAGTATTCTTCGATAAGCCCCAGGAATATTTTAACCTTGAAAAGCTGCGCCGGGCGGCGGGCCTCGACCGACGGCTGACCGTGCGCGAAGTGCTGGAAAAAGCTTTCGGCCGTATTCCGTCCTTCAAATCAAAGGATGAGCTGTTAGAAGAAGAGTTCGACCGGTTTGTGCTAGACTACAAACCAGCCGATGCCGAGCATATTGTAGCCATGAAGTACTTCTTCAAAGCTTATATCACCGATGGACACCTACGCACTATCCTCGACGATAAGAATCTTAACGGCCTCTACACCAACCCCAGTTTTGGCATGATGGACTATGAAGCCGTACCCCAGGGCTGGCGCAACCGCATTTCCAACTACATTAAAGACTATGTGCCGCTGAACCGCTTTTTGTAAGCCAGCAACACGTTCCTACTTCTCATTTCTGTTTCCCCGTGCTCGATACCGAAACCAAACGCCGAATAGATTCCTGCCGCGACATTCTGGTGGGCAAAGTGCCCGACCCCAAGTCGCAGGTAGAACAGATTACCATTGCCCTCATCTACAAGTTCATGGACGACATGGACGCCAACTCAGAATTGTTGGGCGGTAAGCGCCAGTATTTTGCGGGGCTTTATGCCCGCTTTGGATGGTCACAGCTCATGGCACCCGGCATGGGTGGGCAGGATATACTTAACCTGTATTCGGAGGCCATTGCTAAGATGAACGAGAACCCCGGCATACCCACGCTGTTTCGCGACATCTTTAAGAATGCCTACTTGCCCTACCGCGACCCCGAAACGTTGCGGGCCTTCCTCAAGGAAATCAATTCCTTCAGCTATGACCACTCCGAACGCCTAGGCGATGCCTTCGAATACCTGCTTTCGGTGTTGGGTGCGCAGGGCGACGCAGGGCAGTTCCGGACCCCGCGCCACCTGATTGACTTTTTGGTGGATGTCATCGACCCGCAGAAAAATGAAACCGTGCTCGACCCTGCATGCGGCACTGCCGGTTTCCTGATTTCGGCCTACAAGCATATCTTAGCCAACAACCAGAAGCAACGCCCCGGTGATACCCTCACGCCCGACGAGCGTACCCGTCTGGTGAGCAACTTCCAGGGCTACGACATTTCGCCTGACATGGTGCGCCTCTCGCTAGCCAACTTATACCTGCACGGCTTCCCCAATCCGTCGGTAGAAGAATATGATACTCTCACGAGCGAAGAGCACTGGAACGATACCTTCGACGTAATTCTGGCAAATCCACCCTTTATGTCGCCGAAGGGCGGAGGTGTTATTCGACCTCACAAGCAGTTTTCAATACAGTCCAATCGTTCCGAAGTGCTGTTCGTGGACTACATTGCTGAACATCTCTCGCCTCAAGGCCGGGCGGCTATCATCGTGCCTGAGGGTATCATTTTCCAAAGTGGCACCGCCTACCGGGCACTACGCAAGGAGTTGGTGCGTACCTCTCTAGTAGCCGTAGTGAGCCTGCCGGCTGGCGTATTTCAGCCGTATAGCGGCGTGAAAACTTCGGTGCTGATTCTCGATAAGCGCCTAGCTCGACACGCTCAGGAAGTGCTGTTTGTCAAAATCACTAACGACGGCTTTGGCCTGGGAGCCCAGCGGCGCGAAACTATTGGGTCGGAACTGCCCGAAGCTAAGGCCAAGCTCCGAGCCTGGTTTCACCACCTGCGCAAAACTGCTATTGGACCTACGACTTCTAAACTGGACGGGCTGCACCTCGTGGAGAAAAGCCGAATCGGTGAAAACGTTGACTGGAATCTTAGTGGGGAGCGATACCGAGATGGTAGTGCGCGGATTACCGATTTTGAGTTAGTTAGCTTAGGTAACAAGGAGGTATTTCAAGTTGATAGCGGCGGTACCCCTTCATCAACAGAAGAAGCCTACTGGAACGGCGGCATTAATTGGGCCACACTAGCAGACTTACCCCAGAATGACTTTATCACTGATATTACGCACACAAAGCGCACTATTAGTGAGGAGGGCTTGCGCAATTCATCGGCTAAAGTATTGCCCCTGAATACCGTTATAGTTTCTACCCGCGCTACAATTGGCCGCATTGGCATTGCCCGTGTACCGTTGGCTACTAATCAGGGCTTCAAAAATATCAGCATTGTGGATGAAGCACGGGCTATTCCTGAGTTCGTGGCTCTGATGATGACGCAATTGGTGCCGCAAATGGAAGCAATGGCTACAGGCGGCACATTTAAGGAAATTTCAAAGAGTGCCCTCTGTACCCTAGAAATCCCCCTGCCTCCGCTGGTGGTGCAGCAGGAAATTGTGGCGGAAATAACGGGTTACCAGCGGGTAATAAACGGGGCAAAGCAGGTGCTGACTGCATACCAACCCCGTATCGCCGTGCAGCCGGAATGGCCCGTGGTGGAGTTAGGGGAGTACTATGCTACAAGTTCCGGCGGTACACCTTCTAAGGCAGAAGCAGCCTTCTGGTCTGGAAGTATTCCGTGGGTTTCGCCTAAAGACATGAAAAGCGACTTCCTGGTTGATACGGAAGACCATGTGAGTAATGAGGCTGTTGCATCAAGCGCAACTCGTCTAGTGCCAGCCAATACGCTTTTATGTGTTGTACGCTCTAGTATTCTGAAGCACGCCTTGCCTTTGGCATTGACAACCAAAGATATGTGCTTTAATCAGGATATTACGGCTTTTAAACCCAAAAAAGAAGGGCTTGATGTCGAGTTTTTGTTCTACTTCATGAAAAGCGAAAGCGAGAACATTCTGCGACGCGCTATCAAGCCAGGCGTAACAGTTGAAAGCGTACAGAGTGGGTTCTTCAAAGAATATCAGCTTCCCCTTCCCGACCTTACTATCCAGCGCCAGCTGGTGGCTGAAATCGAAGCCGAGCAGCGGCTAGTGGCCGCCAACCGAGAACTGATTGAGCGAATGGATACGCGGATACAGTCTGCTATCGGACGGGTGTGGGGCGCAGCCGTTCAACAAGTAGAATCTGTTAGCTAGTTGGGAGGCCATATCATGGAAGAGGCTACCCCAATTATGGACTATCTACCCAACTCGTTCAAGCATCAGAACGAACAGGACTACGTGAGCTTTCTTTGGGATGCTTTTGCGAGCAACTATGAAGCCGGCCAATACCAATTTGCCTTACTGGCCTACCACATGCTGTTTATGAGTGGTGTGTATTGTTCGCTGTGGCAAATCCGTACCAGTCGCCAAAGCTTATTCGCCAATGCTCTACTGTTCCATCAAGATGAGGAGGTGATGCTGGAAGCTACTTCGCCATTCGTCTTCAGCAAAGCCCAGGAGAGTAACGTCTTTAAGTTCATGCGGCTTATAGACTGTGAGAAACAACACATCGGCAAGTTCACTAAGCTGGTAAAAGACCGTAACAGTATCGCCCACTCCAACGGAAACATCTTCTACCAGACTAAGCCGGCAGCTGACATACAAATTGCTGAAGTGTTGCGTCAGCTTGCGGTCATCCAAGAATTGATGCGCCCGATACTTCATAGCTGTCTAAGCCAGTTCTTGCTTGAAAGCCACAACCCTGAAGAACGTGAATATTCGTTGGATGAGGACCAGATTCGAGAGGTATTGATTCATGCCAACTATTTCTCAGCCCATGATATTGCTTGCTGCCTCCAATTCGATATAGAGTCACTACGGGAGCATGAGCACTTCGAAGCAATGAAGTCCTTGTTCGAGAGCCTCTGCACAGCTTATGCTGAAGAGGTATAACACAGTACTGTTACTCTGCTTTCATGAATTGTCAGTCGGCAGTCACCGGGGGTATTCGTACAACGGGTTGCAGTCGCTGAACCCGCTTGGTTGCTGACCGTAAGCCTACTGTAATGCGGTTGGTTTTCGGCGGTTTATTCGTTACTTGCTTCCCGTAACGCATTTATCGCCAGGTAATGCGTACCTTTGCACTCCATTTTCGTAATTCTCTTTTCCTTCTCCCTATGGCAAATTCCCCGAAGTCCAGCACTGCCCTCGACCTGAGCCGGGTGAAGGCGCAGTTGCAAAGCCACAAATACCAGCAACGCGTAGAGCAAACGTTCCGGGAGGTAAAATCGCTTCAGGAAAAGGCCGTTATCGACCGCACTCGCCTACACGTACCGGTTTCTTTCTAATCAGTACTTACTACTTTTGAACGGCGCTCCATTATTGGGGCGCCGTTTTTTTTTCTCCCTTCCGATGCCCGCTACCCAGATAGTTCACCAAATCGTTCCTTACACAGAAGATGCTTTAGCCGAAGCCCTTAGCAACGACTGGGTAACGCCGGCAGATACTCGCCACAGCCAGCACTATGCCTGTTTCCGCGAGTACCTAGGGCCTAAGGATGATGGCTGGAATGCGCAAACCATCTTGGTCGAGGTGCCCTACATGAGCCAGTCATATCTGACGGATTATGCTAACTACTACGCTCTGTGCTTCACCCGCTACGAGCGGTGGTGCAAGCGAATCCATTTCTTTAGGCAGGCGTTTGCTGAGGAGGAGCTAACGGCAGCCCTTGGCGACCCGCAGCATCTTATCTGGGCCTCCTATATAGGCTATATTGTAGTGAAACCACTGCCTGCTCCTATAGGAGCCACGTTGCTACGTCCTTATCAAAACGGCGATAAGAAGGAGCGCCACTACCCCGTGCAGCGCCCCTATCATCTAAACCTGCTGGGACAGCCGCTCACCGTCAGTACTCTGATTTTCCAGCAGCAGGATACCAATGTGAGCGCATGTGCCACTACCGCCTTATGGATGGCATTTCATAAAACAGCCTTTCTATTCCAAACGGCACTGCCTTCACCTTACTACATCACCGAGGCAGCTGGTAACCTGTTCAATCACAGTGGCCGCAGCTTTCCCAACAAAGGACTCGATACTTTTCAGATTCTGAACGCCATTCGGTCTGTAGGGCTGGTGTCAGAGCTGCGCAATACATATAAATATCCAAACGAATTAGAGAAGGAGGAGCGAGGCCAGCAGTTACGAGAGGCAAAAGCATTCATTCATGCTTACTTACGTATGGGGCTGCCAGTACTTCTATTTATCAAGTTTGAAAACCTCGGTGGGCATTTGGTGACAGCCACCGGCTACCGCTCTCCCGAACCAGATTATGATTTTTCAGGAAACAGCATGGTCTTGCTATCCGACGGAATCAAACGCATGTATGTTCATGACGATGGTATCGGTCCTTATTCCCGATTGGGTTTCAACGAAGAAACCGGAATGTTGGAAACAGCTTGGCCTCAGAACAGTAATTGGGATGTACGTGAGCAAGCATGGTTGATGGCTGCTGCCGTGCCCCTCGTGAGTGAAATCCGGATTCAATACGAACAGATTTACCAGCAAGCTGCTCCATTTAATGACTTATTTAGTATTCTACTTCCTATTCTCTTGCCAACAGAACCAAAAGCACCATTAGTTTGGGATATTTATTTGTCTTTCAGTAATAAATACAAAGAAGAGCTTCTCCAAAGTCAAGTGGGAAGTGCTCAAAAACGTCGGCAGACGGCTGGTTTAGTTTTGCCTAAATACGTTTGGATAGCGCGTGCATCGTTGCGAGGGGCTGTGGTAATAGACATGGTATTTGACGCCACTGACCTACATACAGGCTTCTTTTGTCAGTTAGTCAGTGTATACTCACCATTATATAATCCCCTGTCTATTGTGCTAAGCGATGCTGATATACAAAGAGTTCTAAAGGACACAGCTCGGTTTGATAGCCGTTATTTTCCGCTGTTATTTGCTGCTGTTGGAGTAGTTGTGTTATCCTAACTAAGCAAATAACATTTTATTGGATTCGAACCGGCTAGACGATAAAAAGTAGCATAGGCTAAGTCAATCAGTATTTTATTCCTTTATTGCACATTAATTCAATAAACCTACTTGAAAGATGCCAAAGTACAAATGCCACGGATGTGGAGAGGAAAATGATTACCGCACTAAAGACACTAGCCGAGAGGAAACTGTTTTTGCGTGGACACCTAAAAAACCGATAAATAGCAGCTCAAGCAGTCCGAAGTACTTGTACTTAAAATGTAAAGAATGCGGTGCTACTAATAAGGTTGAGCAATAACGCCCAACGTCCATTAATAAATGCCATAGTATGCAGACGGGACAAAAGTTGTCAGAAGAGGAGGAGTTCTATGTTGAATGGATGGCTGAGTCAATCAAGGATAACCTAGCTGTTATCAATGATATTACTAGGCAAATATTGACAATAAGCTCTGCTTTATTGGGGCTTAGCGTGTTCTATGATAAAGTGCTAGAAAACGCTGAAGGTGTTAAGCTGCTTGTAATATTGTTTTTTGCTGCTTCTGTAATTCAGTGTTTCCTTGGATTGCTTCCGAATAGCCAGGTAATAGATATGGCTGATATAGAGGTATTTAAAGAGCACAAGAGAATGGCATATAAAACCAGGTACAGGTTGCTAATGAGCGCAGCCCTATGCCTTCTTGCTGGGCTTACAACTATAATTGTTTACTTAGTTATTGGAATATTTAAATAAATATATTTTTCCCATTGCGACTGCTATTGTACGAAAGCATCAGGCCAATCGAATACCATTTCGTTGGCTTTCATTATAGGCTTGACTAGCATCAGTAGTAGACACGTCATTATTAGTATATAGAAAGTTTGAATACAGAGCTGCTAGTAATGCTTCTAGAGGTGATAGTGAAAGTGCCCATTGGGACTTAGTAAATATAATGAGGCACCAGTTGTGCGCGATATTGCGCGCATAATTAATAAATACGCGATTTTAGCCAAATGAGACGTGTTTGGCTATTCTTGCTAAGAATAACCACCGTTTTCTTAAACATCAGGCGGACCAATGCGGTGAGTCGTTTATCACGGTCCTGCGTTAAGGGGTTACACTTTTCCCTTCTTCAATTATGGACCTGCACTTCGTTCGCCGCGGCACCGGCCGCCCCCTCTTACTGGTTCACGGCATCGGCGGCAGCTGGCGGTCCTGGAACGCCATCCTCGACCCGCTGGCGGCCGAGCGCGACGTCATTGCCGTCGACTTGCCCGGCCACGGCGATACCCCCAAACTGAAAGGAATCCACTCCATCGCCACCTTGGCCGATGCGGTGACGGACTTTCTCACCCAACACGACCTGCTCGGCATCGACGCCGTGGGCAGTTCGATGGGCGCGCGGCTGGTGCTGGAGCTGGCCCGGCGCGGCGGCGTGCTCGGCGCGGTGGTGTCGCTGGACCCGGGCGGGTTCTGGCAGGGCTGGCAGATTCCGGTTTTCTATCACTCGGTGTCCCTGTCCGGGAAGCTGGTGACAGCCCTGCAGCCGGTGATGCCGGCGCTGGCCGGTTCGGCCGTGGGACGCACCGTGCTGCTGCCGCAGTTTTCGGCCCGGCCCTGGGCCGTGGACGCGCAGCTGGCCCGCGACGAGATGTACAGCTTCGCCCACTCGCCCGCCTTCGACGAGTTGCTCGACCAGTTGGCGCACGGCGAAGTGCAGCGGCCCGCGCCCAAGGGCAGCATCCCCGCGCCCCTGGTCATTGGCTGGGGCCGGCAGGACCGGGTGTGCCTGCCCAGCCAGTCGGCCCTGGCGCTGGCGAAATTCCCCGACGCCCGCCTATATTGGTTTGAGCACTGCGGCCACTTTCCGCAGTGGGACCAGCCCGCCGAAGCCGCGCGCCTGATTTTGGCCGTCACCAACCGGCAGCCCTTCACGGACGCTTCCATTGCCCGGGTGAGACCAGAAGGGCCGGCCCCGGGGTTGGCCAAAGCCGCCGTCGTGGGGGCCGCGGTGGCGCTGCTGGCCGGCGGCCTGTGGCTGCTGTCGGCGCGGCGAAAACCGCAGCGGTCGCCCGGGGAGTAAACCGGCCGTAAGCCAGTGGGCGGCTCCCGCTACCACACCAAAAAAAGCCCCGGCCCTTCGCAGGACCGGGGCTTTTTTGGTTTGAGCACCCGCCTAGCCGTCCTGTCCGGCTTTGAAGTAACTCATGAGAAGGGAGAATGGGGAACAACCGAATTAGACGCGCCTCTAACAAGGCAATAACTTGATGGGTAATGATTTATTTGCTGTCGGTATCCAGGCTATTCAGGTAGGCCATCAGCGCGGTGCGCTCGGCTGGGGTGACGGCGTAGAACGGGTGCGGCGCGGTTTTGCCTCGCTTG
This sequence comes from Hymenobacter negativus, assembly GCF_016056375.1. Taxonomy (GTDB): domain Bacteria; phylum Bacteroidota; class Bacteroidia; order Cytophagales; family Hymenobacteraceae; genus Hymenobacter; species Hymenobacter negativus_A. The sequence continues at coordinate 188,010 of NZ_JAEDAE010000006.1, read as the reverse complement.
GGGTTCAGCAGCTCCTCGAGGCTGTGCACGGAATCGTCGTGCAGGAACACGGGCTTGCGGGCCAGGTCCAGCAGCAGGGGCAGCGCGTTGCCGCGCATGCCGCCGCCGGGGCTGGCATCCACCACCACCATTTTGTCATCGAAGGTGCCGGGGGCATTCTGAATGGGCGTGAGCGGGGCCTGGCGCTGGGCCAGCACTTTGGGCGCGTAGCCAGGCCAGATGACGTTCATCGGCACGAGCTTGGACTGCACGGCCACGCCCTGGTTGGTGTTGTGGCAGGAGGTGCAGTTTTGCGCGATGAACAGCGCCCGGCCAGTAGCCACCTGCGCGGCATTGTGCACCACGCCCTTGGGCGCTTGCAGGCTCGACACGTAGGCGTTCAGGTCGCGCAGCTTCTGCTCGTCCACGCGCTTGCCGGTGGGCGTGGGCGGGTCGCCGGCTTTGCCCTGCAGGTGGGCCGTCACGAACGGGTAGCCGGTGACGCCCGTGGCGGCCAGCACCTTCGCGTAGCCGGCCACGATGGAGTCGCCGCCCGCTGCGCCGAGGGCGTGCATAAACTGCCGCCCACCGGGCGAGAGCAGGTTGCTCTGGTCGAACAGGGCCGTGTAGACCGTGTTGTTGAAGTCGTCCAGCTTATCGTTCTGGCCCGAGGAGCCGTAGGGCGCGGCCAAATCCTGCCGGAAGAAAGGCGTGATGTGCACGGAGTTGCCGTTGCCATCGGGCGAGTCGTCGAAGGTGCCCACGGGGTAGAACTTGGGGTTGCTGAGGTAAGCATCTACTTCGGCCTCGGTCGATTTGGCGGTCAGGCCCTTCGGGGCGCGGCCAATGGTGCTGCCATCGGGCTGCTGGAGCTGCAAGGTGGGAAACAGGGCGCGCGAGTTGGCGGCCGTGGCCAGCAGCTTGCCCACGTTCAGGCCGTGCGGCGTGGGGCCGTCGATGCGCCGGCCAATCGTGCCCTTGCCCGTCAGCTCGTACATGGACTTGTCGGTGATGGCGTGGCACAGGGCGCAGGTCACGCCCACTTTGCCGCCCTTGGGCACCATGCCGATGACGGCGTTGGCCTTCACCAGCGCATCCAGGGTGGCGGGGTCGTTGAGTTTGGGCGCGTGGGCGGGCGAGTGGTCGGTTTTCAGCTCGCTGGCGAAGGCGGCTTTCAGGTCGGCCGGCATGGCGTCCACGTCGAAGCTGACCCCGGCTTTCAGCGCGTCGAGTACCGTCAGCTTGGCGGCTTTCATGCCCTGGGGCATGCGCACGGCATCGGTCCAGAAGCCTTCGTCGCCGAAGGTTTCGTTGCGGTACACGTCGCGGCCGGCCTCGGCGTTGCCGGTGCGCAGCGCAACCGGCGTGGCCCCAGTGCCAGCGGTGTCCGTCGCCGCTTGGGTGATGGCGGTTTCAGTGCTGGTCTTGGTGTCGGAGCTGCCCTGGCAGGCAGCGGCCGCCACCACGGCTAAGCCCGAAACAAGGAGGGCGGGCATTCGAAAGCGGTACAGGTTGGCCATCGGGTCAGAGAATGAAGTAAAAAATGAGAGAAAAGACGGGTTAATTGGCCAGCCGGTGCCGCTAGCGGGCTAGGCGGGTGAGCACCACTAGGGCGGCCCGCGCCCGGGTTTTCACCGTAGCCAGGGGAATGGCTAACTGCTCCGCCGTTTCGGCCTGGGTGCAGCCCCCGAAGTAGAGCAGGTCGATGACCTCCCGCTGCCGGGGTTTGAGTTGAACGATGAGCTCGCGCAGGCCAATGTGCTCGGGATGAAAGGCCGTGGGGGCCGGGGCGTACTGGGCCCCGGCGGCTTCCAGCGACGGATTGCGGCGGTGGAAGCGGTAACGCGGACTGCGCAGGGCGTCGATGGCCTGGTTGCAGCACACCCGCACCATCCAGGTAAACAGGCGGCCCCGCGTGGCCTCGTAGCTGCCAATGCTGAGCCAGACTTTCAGCAAGCCTTCCTGCAGCACATCCTGCGCCAGCGCCTCGTCCTGCACCACCCGCAGAATGACGGTGAACAGGTTCCGGGCGTACTGCTCGTACAACTGCCCCAGGGCGCGTTCGTCACGGGCCAGCAGGCGCTCTACTAACGCTTGCTCGGCCGTGGCCGGAAGGAAAGGAACAGCACCAGGTAGCGGGGTAGTAGTAGCAGACATGTAGGCCGGGTAAGCGAAGCCGCGCCACTCATAAAGCGCGACCCTCGCTCATACGGGCAAAAGTTAGGCAACGGCTATTCTCCGTGACGAAGTGGCCTTTTAGCGGGACGAATAGCACTATGTCTGAGGCGATTGGTCCGGCTAATAGTTGGACTTAGGAGACGAATTGCCGCAGGAACTGCTGAATGCCTTCGTTGCAGCTGCGTGCGGACGTCAGGTGCGTACCGTCGTGCAGCGTGAGCAGGTACTCGCCGTGCGTCCAGGGCCGCAGCTCTTTGATGTGGGTGGTATTCACTATCAGGGAGCGGTGAATGCGTAGAAAGCGGGCCGGGTCGAGCTGCCGGGCCAGCTGGGTCAGCGTGGCGCGCAGCTGGTGGGTGGCGCCCGGCACGTGCACCGTCACGTAGTTGCCGGTGGCTTCGAGGTAGTGCACCTGCTCGACGGGCACGAAGTAGAAACGGCCGGGCTGTTTGACCAGCAGCTGGGTCGAAAAGGCCACCGGCGGCGCGGGCAGCGCCTGCACCAGCCCCTCCCACGCCGGCGCGGCCACCTGGCTGACCCGCTGGCGGACGTGCGTCAGGCAGCGGGTGAAACGGTCGGGGTGCAGCGGCTTGAGCAGGTAGTCCACGGCGTGGGCCTCAAACGCTTGCAAGGTGTATTGGTCGTAGGCCGTCACGAATACGACCAACGGCAACGGCTGAGCCGGTAGTTGTTGCAGGACCTGCAAGCCGTTGAAATCAGGCATTTGCACATCGAGGAATACCAAATCCACGGCTGGCCCGTGGGAAAGCGCGGCCACGGCTTCGGCACCGGTGCCGCACTCGCCCACGATAGCGAAGCCCGGCTGGTCGGCCAGCAGCTGGGCAATGCGCCGGCGCGCCAGCGGCTCATCATCCACAACGAGGGTACGAATGGGGTCCATGGCCAACGTTTAAACGAGAAAGGGTAATTCGATGCGGACTACGGTGCCCTGGCCGTCCGCGGGCAGCAGGCGCAGCACGTACCGGTCGGCGTAGAGGGCACGCAGGCGCTGCTCGGTGTTTTCCAGGCCCACGCCCCGGGGGCCGGCCTGCGCGGGGCCGGGGCCGGAGTCGCGCACCTGCACCACCAGCTGCTGGCCCTGCCGGTCGGCGGCGATGTGCAGCCGGCCGGTGCCGCCCGCGCTTAGGCCGTGGCGCACGGCGTTTTCGACCAGGGGCTGCAAGAGCAGGTGCGGAATCAGGGCCGGGAGCGCGGCCGGAGTTACGTCGTAGGTCACGGCCAGCCGGTCGGAAAAGCGCACTTGCTCGATGTCCAGGTACAGTTCGACAAAGTGCAGCTCCTGCGCCAGCGGCACCTGCTGGGCGTCGGTGTGGTCGAGCACGAGGCGCAGGAACTCGCCGAGCTTGGCCATCATGCGCTGGGCGGCGGTGGGCTCGTCGCCGATGAGCGTGGCAATGGCGTTAAGGGTGTTGAAGAGAAAGTGCGGGTTGAGCTGCTGCTTGAGGGCGTGCAGCTGGGCCTGCACCAGCTGCATTTCCAGGCGCACGGCATCGAGGTTGCGGCGCTGCCACTTGTCGTGGTAGTCCAGGGCGTAGGCCACGAACAGCAGCATCCAGTAGAGCGGAATCCAGAAATTGAACCCCGCCAGAATCGTGGCCCACGACACGGGCGCGTCCGAGCCGCCCACCAGGTAGAGCGTGGCCATGAACAAGGCCCGGTACGCCACCGTGATGACCACGCTGGCGGCCGCGTGCACCAGCAGATAGGGCAGCCAGCGGGCCCGCCCCGCCGTGAGGTCGAAGCGCGCTGCGAGCATAAACACCACCGGCGTGAGCAGGGCCCCAATCAGCCCGTAGAGCAAGGGCCCCAGCAGCAGCGTGCGCCACAACACCGGCCCGGTACCCGTGATGGCCTGCCCGTAGGCAACCAACAGCATGAGGAAGGCAAAAACGCCCCAAGCGGCTACCATGCGCAGCCAGGAAATGCGGGAAAGTAAGAGCATAGGGCGAGTCGACGGTCTGCTCCGTTCAACGGGAAATACTCCTCAGAGTTGAAAAGGGGTAGCGGGTCCGGCGGGCCGTCCGAACTGTCTGGATGGCTGGGAACGAAACGAGCGGGCCAGTTGGTCCGCTCGTTTCGCATACCAAATGGGACTAGCCTATCACGACTGTGTTACCCAATAAGACTTCCGCGCGGATGAAGGCATCTATTCCAAAGACGTTCACGAAACTCATCTCCAATGCGCGTTTCGTAAACTTTCAATCGTAGACGAGTTTTTTAAACTTTATCCGGACAGTCGGTTCACTTAGCTAAGCTAGATAAGCGGCCATGGGCAGCGGTTCACGGTAAGGAGCATTAGAAACTACTATTGTTCGTTATTCTTCTCTCCGTACCCCAGTCTTGGCTTATACAGCCCCTACGGTGGCCATCCGCCCCGCGCCTCCTACATGAAACGTCTGCTGTTCCTTCTGCCGGTTGCCTGGCTATCCGCTTGTTTGCCGGAGCGGGAACCGCCCGCTGCCCTCCCCCAGCACTTTCGGTACGAAGGTGCCTTTTATCCAGCCTTTATGCCGGGTTGCCGGGTTCGCATCCAAGCGGCCAACGGCGCGGGGCAGGTTTCGTTGACCGTGGCGCAGGCCCTGGACGAGGGCCCGGTGCTGGCCGCGGACAGCGTACCCCTCACGGCCCGGGAACTGGGCCAGTTTTTCGCGGCGCTGGACCCGGTGGACCTGCTTCGCTTGGACCCTCACCCCCGCCCGGGGACGGACGGGGTCACGGTGTACAACACGGTCGCCCGGGACAGCCAGCAGAACGCCTTTCATTTCTGGTCGCCCGGGCCCCAAACGCCCGAACACCGCGTGGTGGAAGCCGTGCTCGGGGTGGTCCGCCGCAAATTTCCGGCCCGTCAGCACCAGGAGTACGTGGAAGACTTGGAGCAATACTTTGCCTTTCCCCTGCCCTGCAAGATTACCCGGCGCGCGCCCTTTGAGGCCCGGATGTACGGGACGATTGCCATGCGCCAGCAAGACACCCTGGCCCGGTTCGTCGAGGGGCTGCCTTCCGACCAGCCCCTTCTGCTCGACGTGAGCAATTTCCACCTGGACTTCGGGTATTGCTACCCGTTGTTCAAGGCCCTGCTTCAGCGCAATGCGCGGGTTGTCTGGGTGACGGCCCCTGCCTCTTGCTGGAATGAACAAGCCTTGCAAGAAATCGGCGTCGCCCCGGGGTTGATTGCCCCCTCCCTTGGCGCCGGACGGCAACGGGCCCACGCCCTCTTCGGCAGCCCGCTCTAGGGCATGGAATAGTCTACGAAAACGGTGGTAGTATAAACGCGCTACATTCAATTGAAGTAGTCAAATGGTGTGAAGGTGGCTGTTACGCCCGTGTTCATTGATTAAGGCAACTCAGGATACTTGGATGCGAGTCCTTACCGCACTGATATAGTAAGGACAAGAGGCGAGAGGTATTATAAGCAAGTCGAATGATAATAGTCAAAATAATGGGTAATTGACTGATTCTTTGACTTGCTCAAGCTGGTAATTGATGATTCAGCTGACATTTGCAGTTGCAGTAGATTGCCTATTGAAATTTATTGACAACAATCAGATTTTATGATAGTTGAAAAGGGTGATAAGGCTGGATACGCCGTTTTGACTCCTTTTATTTCTTTGGGAAACATTAGAGGCCTTAGTTGTGAGCATAACAGCTACGTGTGTGTAGGGTGCTCATAGAATTTTATTGTGGGAGCGTCACCCATTCGAATCATTCGAGTGGCACTATGCTAGTTTCTGCGCGAGGTTGTGCGCAACTCTGAGCGCATCCTTTGAAAAAGGTTGAAAAGGAGCCTATAGAGGCCATTTAGGTTATTCTATCGAAGAATAACCGGGCTGTTTACGCACCGTTTCCTCGCCCTTTCACAACTCTTAGGGAGTGTAGGAGGCTTTTCGTATGCGAATAGGTTGGCTCTGTGCGAAAATGACCCCACCCGGTCGGACATTTTCGTTTCTTTTGGGCCTGACCACCCCCGCCTTTCTACCACTTAGCCCCCGGGTGTGCATCGCTGTCCTTCAGAAATGGCTAGCGGAAAAGCGAACTGCTATTACGGTATTGGGTCAATGCTATCAATGCCAGGCGCATCGACTAATTCGCGCAAGGGTAATTGCAGGGCATTAGCTAAGGCAAGCATCACTTCTAGTGTAGCCGCAGTTTCTCCCTTTTCAATGCGCTGCACAGTAGGGCGGGAAATGTCGGCGTAGTCTGCCAGGGCCTCCTGCGTGAGCTTCCGCGCTCGTCGTAGCCTCCGGAGGTGGTGGCCAAAAGCCCTGATGCCGGCTGCATATTTCACGGTGGCAAGCTCCGCTGCAACCTAAGTGCAAAACGCATCATAAATGTGGCATTTTGATTATAATGCGTATTTTTGCGTCCCTGTTCATTGCTCATTACTCCTAATATGCTTCACTTAGATGAATCTTGGCTTCTAGCTCATGACCTCATGGTTAGCGTGCAGTGGTCACCTCGTGTAGCCGATTTTGTACAGGAGTGGGAGCACCGGGGGCGTTTGGCAGAAGAAGCTCCAATAAAGGACTTGGCCTATACGGCACTTGCTTCCTCATCCGTTTTGGGACACATCGAACAAGGCGCTTTTTATGTGCCGCAGGCGCTGACCGGCCTGTACCAAGTGAGCGGCTTGCTACCGGCACTGGGTGACATCCTATTGGTCGAAGCTCTGGAACTGCGTGTCGATGCGCGGCGCATCACCGTGAGCCATTCCGGCCTAACTCGGCAGGTCACCATTGCCTACGCCCTGGGTATCGAGCGGTACCGTTACGAAGCCTCACCAAACTTGGGTGGTATGCAGCCCTTGTCTTCTTCATTTTTTGTGTAATGAGACTAGAACCCTTTCACCTCAGCCCCAATTTGAGTCTCATCATCTACTGGAATCAACGCATGAATAAGGCCATGCGCAAGCGATACTGGGCAGCGATGCATAACCTTCCCGAAGCGACTGACCAACTGCGGGAAGAGTACGCACACTGGGGAGAGACACAAGATGCTGCCTACGAGCAAGTAAAGCGGTTTTATGCTTTAACGGGGAGCTACCCTGTGTCAGGAGACGAATTGCATTCGATGCTCCGCGAGCCCAGTAGTTATTATCCGGGACTTCGTATTACGAAACGAATCTTGTTTACCAGCTTCTCTTCAGAAATAATGCAACTCATCTATGAGGTAGAGGGAGAGGAGATTGGGATGGAAGAACTCGAAGAGTACCAAGAAGGTGACCAAATGGATGACGATGACTGAGCACTAGAAGTGCCTAGCCTGTGCTGTTTCTCTAAGGCGCTGCTGGGGCTTTACGCAGCACATTACATCGGCCAAGTCCAGCCTGGCCTTGCTTTCCGCCGGCATGGAGGATATGCAGTCGAGTTTGTCATATCAACAAAAAGCCCAGCGAATGGCCGGGCTTATGTTGATACAGATTTGAGTTTGAAGGACAAAGTGAGGCGATGGCCTGTCCGGTTTGTTCGCTGTCCGGTTTTTCGGACAACGTATTTCCGTACACTATGCAGCTTCGGCCTTAAACCAATCCTGTACCGTTGAATGTGGAACGTTCAGGGATTTGCCGATTTGACGAACGCTCATGCCTTCTCGTTTCATAGAAACTGCTTGAGCAACTAGCCCCGCCTTTTGCATGTGTTTCCCCACCGGACGCGCCGACTTAGTTGCGGGCAAAGTAGCCAAAACGTGCAGGGCATGAGCACGGGCAACTTCCATAATATGCAGGGCAGTCGTGACATCTTGTGCGTCTGCTTGCATTTGGCCACTCGGAACCTCGCCGTGCTCATAGCAGCGCAAGGTTGTTAAAAGCCCAATAACTCGGAAGGCAATCAGACCCAGTCGATACGCGGAACTGGCACCTGCGTCAGCAGCGGCCTCAACGGCCTCAAGTAGTCCGGCCTGCCCTGCTACATCGAGACGGTTCCAATCTGCTTCGGACAAGGTGATATTAACCCCTCCCGTGCCCATTTCGTCCAGCGTTGGAGTGGCCTCAATCATGCGAATTAATTCTTCGCCCATTTCGTCGAAGTATGGCTCAAGCGGGCGCCGGCCATTAGGAGCACCGCTGCGCCAAATGTGAGGCTGGAAAAAGGAATAGAACAGAAAGCGACTCGTTAGCCCGTTCTCGGCGTTCGGCATGAGGCGGGGTAGTTGGCCAGGCGTTCCGGTTAGTGCAATCGATACGGTCGGGCGTTCCAATTCCAAATACAACTTATCACCCTTACGCATGAGGGGAGTAGGCTCATGCTGGAACATTTTGCACAATTTGTCACCAAACTTACCGTGTTCACCTCCCATGGCCGAAGTGAGAGTATCTGCTTCGGTTTCGCAGATAATGCCACGTCCATCATTATCGGCCAAGGCTTGCATCAGCGCAGCAGCAGTGGTATCTCCAGGCAGGTAAAGCATTTGATGCGGAGGCGGGGTAGACGAAGGAGGTATCGCTTTGCCTTTGCCAGCGGCATTGTAGGCTTGCCATTCGGCTTCGTAGGCGGTTCGGGCCTCGTTGCTTTTGTGCAGCAGCTTTTTGTGGTAAGGACGTGCCACACGTTGCGCGAAACTCATCACTCCTTTGCCACTTGCAGCCGGAGCAATAACGAACGTGAACAGGTTCAACCCGAAACGGCGTTGGTCATAGTATCCGCCTACACCTGAAAAACAGCCGGATAATATGCCCAACAAGCTCATCAGCATCACTGCCTTTTCGTGCCCTTCAAATGGAGCGCAAGCCCGTCGTAGGAAATCGGGCAATTGCTCGTAGGCATCAAGCGCAAACGTGGGTAGGGTGTGTTCTACAGCTTGTTGCTCATCAATTACACTTGCCTCTGGTAGTGGTGAGCGTGCATTGTCAATGGCATGCCGCAGTAAATCTGGCGAGAGTTCTTGGCGATGAACGGCTCGAAAGAAATCGGCGGCATCCTTGCCATACGGTAGCAATTCGGCAGGCCATTCAACCCAGCGAAGCCCATGTTCCTCGGCTAGTTCGGCAGCGCGGCGGCGGCCTGTCTCATCGGCATCGTAGCAAATGAGTAATTCGTCGCAACGACGTTTTAATTCGGTAACCAATTCTGGTCGAATCAGAACATTCTCACTGCCAACGGTGACCGCTGCGTAGCCATGGGCGCTCAAGGCCATGGCATCCTTTTCTCCTGCCGCCAGTAAAATGACGGACTGCCGGGAACTCAATTCTGTCAAGCCGAAGACATAGCCAGTAGGCTGCCCGGTAGGCCAGGTGAACTTGTAGGCTTTGTTGGCCGCATAAGGCGCATACATTTTAACAAAACCTTCGCCTATATCATATGCGAAAATTGGGTTGTTAGTACGGGCGGTAATGGTATAGGCTGTCTGATTTGCCCGTGTACCGTTGTATTGCTCTACCGCCCGAACACCGTATTTTCCCAAAATACCGGGACCAATACCGTACTGTTGCCAATATCCCAGTTCCTCGCCGGTGAAAGCACGGTACGTCGCGTGGAAAAGCCGCGCCGTATTGCGGTGTGCCACCACAGAGGGCTGAGGCTCTTTCGCCTCGTAATGCACACCGTCCGTCAGCCCCAAGTCCTGCACGATGCGGATTAGAGCTTCGGGCATGTTAAGTTCATGCAGATTCATCACAAAGTCAAGCCAAGAGCCCTCATCCTGAGTAGCAAAATCCTTATAGCGCCATTCGCCTGCCTCATTGGGGTAGAGGTTAAACGAAGGAGTTTGCTGCTTGCCTACAAACGGATTCTGAAAGTTGCGGCCTGCCTTGGGTTCCTGGCCGAAGTAGTGCCAGAAAACGTCGCGCCCGTTGTTAGTGCGTCGGAAAACCTCATCACGATTTAGCATACTGCTGCCCCTGCCTTGGTATCCTTCCGCATAAGTGAAACATTGACGCGACGCGCGTATTTGCGACGCCCGCAGGGCTGAATCTGTGCCTGTAGCGCAGCATCCACATCCCCTCGCTTGAGGCGTAGGGTGCGATTGCCCTTACCCATACGGTGAGCTTTCAGCTTGCCAACTTGAATCCATTCATACACGGTTTGAGGACGAATACCAAGAATGTCGGCAGTCTGGTTGACCGTCAAATTGTCCTCACTGCGGTCCATGCAGACAGCGTCTGCGGCCATTTCAGCTAGTAACTGTGTGTGTTCTTCGCGGGCGATGTGCCGAACGCGCTGCTCAAGAACAAACTGGAACTGAGAGAAAATAGCTGCCAAGTCAGCAATTGAGCTGTTAAAATCGGGTCCTCCAGTATAGGCCGTCAAGGCAGGGCTTTGCCCCAAAGGTGATTGGTGATTTTGGCTTACAGTAGCCATTAATATGTTGGTGCTTGCGTTGAAAGCCCGAACTGAGTTGCTCTTGGCTGCGCTTACAGTACAACATTAAGGGCCTTTCTTACCCTTTCCCCAGCGTTGGCAAATTGCGGTAAACTGGTGGTAAATTCTTGCCAGCAACCCAACCAGGATAAGTTGCTTTTATAAAGGAATATGCCTGCCATACGGCACGTGTGAAAGGCTTAGAATTTGGTGCTGGTTCTATGCGGTAGCCGTCAACGCCTTTAGGGATGATTACCCCATACCGCTCCTGAATCGCGGCCTTCCAATCGCTCGATGGAGTTTCATAATGGAGCTTGCCTAACCATACGAGCAACTTATAAACCCCTGCACATGCTGCGGGAGAATTGGCAACTCTTGTGAGTTTGCCCTTTACGTGCCCCCAGACTTTGTCAATTTTTTTGGCTAGGTCCTCTTGGCTTTGAATGTCCTCGCCATAACACAGGCTCTCCAGGGTGATAATGATGGATGCACTACTTGCTGGCGTTGACGGAGCAGATGGGGGCAAGTGCAGGCCAAACAACTCCTGTTCAGCCTTTATTATTCGGTCCAGTGAATCCATTTGGGCGTCCAGTAGCGCCTTTTTTTTCTCAAGTCGGTTAATGATGACAAGCTGTTTGTGCTCATTGGCACGAGTCAGAGGGTACTTATTGAAGCGATTGACTTCATCAGTGTAGGCCGCAAGCTCTGCTTTAATTTCGAGGAAAAAACGCTTAGCCATTCCGCCTTCATGCAGCCTGCTGTGCCAATCTTTTTCCACTAACCGTTCATACTCATCCCAGGGGAAATCAGGGCCATCAGTCCCGCTTTCTAATTGCTCTTTGAGTACAGCATACTTTTGCCGCATCTCCGGCGAATAATACTCTGGGGATTGGCCCAGTTCTCGCATGGTTTTATACCAAAGGCTCTTGACAGAAATGTCCATAGGTGTTGAGAGCGTTAACTGATTACTGTTCAGCCCAAACTCGCGCAAAGTCGGCCAACAGCCGTTCGGGTGTTACTTGAATGTAGCGGCGGAATGATTTGAAGTCGCGGTGGCCCGTGGCCTTCATTATTGTCTCCCACGATAGGCCCCCTTCGAGCGAAAGCGTCACAAATGTTCTGCGGCCTGTGTGCGAACTGATAATTTCGTGTTTGGGAAGCGTGGTGCTTGTGCGTTGGCTGCCCCGGTATTCTACCTGCTCAGTAGGGGCGTTCAGCTTGGCCATACGCGCCACGTCTTTGATATACTTATTAAGTTTTTGATTGGAAATGGCACGTATTTTCCCAGCCCACAAATCGGCTAACAGCGGCAGAGCTAAGTTGCCCCGTAGAGGCACAGTCAGCTTCTCAGTTGTTTTCTGTGCTGTGAGTTGCAACCACTCGCCTTTTTGGTGCTCGGGCTTGAGTGCTGCTACATCGGAAAAGCGGAGGCCAGTATAGCAACTAATTAAGAACAGTGCCCGGGCGTTTTCTAACCGTGCAGCATCCGGCAGCATAGTTAGATTCACGCCTGCAAGGTCACGAAGCTCTTCGCGGGTCAGTGCCACTACGTCGGGGTCGCGTCGCTTCCACCGCCAGCGTTTATAGTCCTGTAAGGGATTCCGACCTTGTTCAAAAGCATCGCTCAGAAAAGGCTTGAAATGGGCTAAATGCTTGGCGATACTATTGTCAACCAGATTGCCCACATCGAGCAGGTGGCTGGTGAAGTCGTGCCAGAACTGCACTGTGAAGTGTGAATACTCCAATGGCCTGCCAATAGCCTCTTCATAGCGTTGCAGATGATTATAGAGCGTGCCAATGGCCTTGATTGTGTTAGGACGTAGGGTGCGGGCTTTGCGCTCTTTATAAGCCAAAAAATCAGGTAATGGGCGTGGCCGCTCAGCCAATACTTCCTGTGTGGCTTCCGGCTCAACAACAGCACGTAGTTCGGCATCAGTGGGTAAATAGCCTTTGGCACGGCACTCTCCCCAAAAATCTAGGAGTCGTTTGCCCATCCGCTCGTTACTGAGGTTAATCAGTTCGTTAGCGCGTTTCACGTCATCATCCATCCCTCGCGCCTTGGTTATAGCGCGTTGAATATCTCCTGCCGACCAATACGCTGGCAGAATCTTATCGCCCGTATAGATTTTTATTCTGGGCCGTCCATCCTGTCGGTTGAAAAGGATACGGATTGCAGTCGGCTTTTCCGACTTAGGGTCTTTGAGTTCAAAAGAAACTGTAGCCATAACTAGAGCTTGTATGCTCCAGTAAAGTTAAGGTTAATCGGGGAATGGGGGGCAACATAGGGGACAAACATTCCTTATAAGACCGTAAAAAGTAAAGTAAAGAATGAGGGACGACTTGTTGATTATGCTGTTTTGGGACAATAGGGCGTGTTTTGTATATGAAAGCCTTCGTTGCTTTACTGAATGGTGTACTCCCGTCTCCGGTACTAAGTTCAGAGTGCAAAAAAGCCGGTTCACTTCGCGAAGTGAACCGGCTTTTTTTATGTCTTAAATTACGCTATTCGCGGACGATGCGTCGGGTTTCGAGGCTGGCGGCGGTGCGCACCTGCAGCACGTAGACGCCGGGGCCTACGCCGGTCAGGTCCAGGGCCTGGGCGGTGCCCTGCGGGTTGGGGCTGGCAATGGCGGCGTGGCCCACCGTGCGGCCCAGGGCGTCGAGCACGGTGAGCTCGACGGGCAGGCGGTAGCCGGTGAGCACCACGCTGAGGCGGCCGTCGGGCGTGGGGTTGGGGGCCACGCTCAGGCTGGCCCCGGCCAGCGCCTGCTGTGCCGACAGCACCGTTTGCGCCGCTGAGAAGGGCGACAGGCAACTACCGAGGGCGCTGCCCGCTACCAGGGTCTGCACCGAGTAAGACCCATTGGCGGTAACTGTGAGGGTGCGGGCGGTGGCACCGGCAATGGGCAAACCGTCGCGGTACCACTGGTTGCCCGTGGCGTAGCTGCTGGTGAGCACAAGGCCGTTGCGGGTAACCACCGGAGCGGCTGCGGCCGGCAGCACCCGCACAAGTACCGACGTGGTATCGCTGCAGCTGGTGCCGAAGCCGGTGAGAGGCGACACGGTTAGGCTATAGCGGCTGGTGCGCGTGGGGGCCACGCTGATGGTGGCGCTGGTGGCCTGGGCTTGGTTTAGGCCGTCGCCGCGCACCGTCCACAAGTAAGCGTAGGTCTGGGGCACGGTGGTGTTGTTGGAGAGGCGGCGCACCGAGTCCGGGCGCATGGCGTTGGCTTGGAGCACTAGCGTGCCGCCGGCGCATAGGTCGGCCGAGCCACCGCCGGCCACCCCGGCCGTTACCAGCGAGGCGGCGTTGTTGCGCACAACCCGCACCACTACCACGCGGGTTTGCACCCCCTTCACGGGCGCGGCATTGTCTTCAACCCGGAAGTTGAGGCGAATGAGCCGGCCTACCATGCTGGGCGAAGGCTGGAAATACAGCGTACCAACCGGGTTCTCGGTACCATTGCCGGTAATGGAGAACGAGCCAATGTCGCCCGAGGACAGCAGCTGAGAGTTAGTGTTAATATCGGCCGGCAGCGTAACGGTGAGCAGCTGGTGGGCGCTGGGTGTGCGCAGGTTGTCGGGGTCGGTGAAGTTGAGCGAGACACGGGAGAAGCTGCACGAGGCAACATTGATTTGCGTAGAGTCGACAGAGTTGTAGGTGCTGGTGCCGGAGTTGATAGTGCGAGCCACGGCCACCACTGGGCGCGGAACATTGTTGGCTCCGCAATCGATAACGATAACCACGGCCTCACGGCGCACACGGCCCACTACGCGGCGCACGCCGTTGATGCGGCGGTATTCGGTCACTTCGACCACTACCTGGTACTTGTTGCGCCCATCGGCGGCCGATGTAGCTGGGGTGTACACGTTCGGCATGAACGTGATGGTGCGGGCCGTCTGGTTGAGTCTGAAGCGTGGGCGCCCGGTGAGCAGAGGGCAGCTGCCGGTTGTATCCAGTGCTACCGGGAGGGGCAGGGTAGGAGAGAAATTGTTGCTGCCCGATGCTACCGGACTGAACAAGCAGACCGGATTCGAGCTAATGAGCACAGGCGCGGGCTGGTTGAGGTAAGGAGCATACGAAATGAGCGTGCCACAAGCCCCCAGTGGAGCCACCAGGGCATATACCAGCGAGTCTCCGTCGGGCTCAATGGAAGAGAAGCCGAGGGAATTGAGTTGGTTCACGCAGGAATACTGAATCGGAATATCCTGCGGGTCGAACTGGGGCGAAGTGTTGGCCACCGTGGTGCTGCCGCTGCTGCGGTTGTCGAGGAAGGCTTCGGCATACAGGTCGGGCGAGCCAACGATGTTGGCGATGGTGGGGCGCGAGCCTTGGCTCGTGCTCATCGTCCACTGGCCGGGGGGCAGCGTGACGGTGGCTTCATAGGTAGTGAAGTCGTAGAGCGGGTAGAGGGCCGACGGGCTGGCGCAGGTGCCGGGCGTGTTCGGTCCCAGTGGATTAGCGGTAACAGTGGGGCCCTGCTGCACGAGTGGGGCCGTTACGGTGGCCGTGGCATTACAGCCGCCGTTGCGGCACTCCAGCACGAAGGGCGAAGCCTGGATACCGGAGCAGTCGCGGTAGAGGCGGAATTTCACCCGGTACTGGTTGTTGCCCAGCGAGGTATAGGTCATGTCGCAGCCCAAAAGGTGCGAGGCCTGTGCCGACGGCAGCCCGCCCAGCAGACCACACGCAAAAAGCAGGATGAATAGAACAATGGGTAAACGGTTCTTCATGGGTAAAAATTGAAAAAGTGGAAGGAAACGGGTGATTGAAATCGGGGGTAATATATCAATGAATTTCAGTGAAATAGCAAGAAGTGGCTGAGTATTCCCAAAGACAACCTTTGGGAATACTCAGCCACTCAAATGGCCACTTCAGAAGTTATTCGCGGACGATGCGTCGGGTTTCGAGGCTGGCGGCGGTGCGCACCTGCAGCACGTAGACGCCGGGGCCTACGCCGGTCAGGTCCAGGGCCTGGGCGGCGCCCTGCGGGCTGGGGCTGGCAATGGCGGCGCGGCCCACCGTGCGGCCCAGGGCGTCGAGCACGGTGAGCTCGACGGGCAGGCGGTAGCCGGTGAGCACCACGCTGAGGCGGCCGTCGGGCGTGGGGTTGGGGGCCACGCTCAGGCTGGCCCCGGCCAGCGCCCGCTGCGCCGACAGCACCGTTTGCGCCGCTGACATAGGCGTGGTGTAGCTGGTGCCGCCCACCACGACAGTAGCCCGCACCGTGTAGGTGCCGCTGGTGGTGGCAACAATGGATTGGCCCGTAGCTCCCGCAATCGGCTGGCCGTTGAGGTACCATTGGTTGCCGGTGGGGAAGTTGCTGGTGAGCACGTTGCCGGCCCGCGAAATGACGGGCGCTACCAGCGGCGACAATACCTGCACCAGCACGGAGGTGGTATCGCCGCAGCCACTGCCACCAATGGTGGGAGTCACCGTGAGGAAATACCGGCTGGTAACCGTCGGGGTCACGGTGATGTTGGGCGATGAAGCTTGGGCGGTATTCAGGCCATCGCCCTGCACGCGCCACTGGTAGGTGTAAGTCTGCGCGGCCGTCATGTTCTGGGCAATGCGCCGTACAGAATCGGGCCGCTGGGCCAGGCCCTGGATAGCCAGCGACCCGCCCGTGTAGATGAAGGGATTGGGGTTGCCGCCGGCGGCCACCGCTGCGGCAAAGCCCCGGCGCAGCACTTTGATAACGATGACGCGGTTCTGGCGGCCTTTCACGGGGCAGGCGTTGTCCTCAATTCGCACATTGATGCGAATGATACTGCCCGCCGTGGTCGGAGCCGGCTGAAAGAAAAAGGTGCCCACCGGATTTTCGGTGCCATTGCCGCTCAGGCTGAAGGTACCTACGTCGCCGCCGGCCAGCAGCTGCGAATTGGTGGCTAGGTCGGTGGGCAGCGTGACGGTGAGCTGCTGGTGGGCGCTGGGCGTGCGCAGGTTGTCGGGGTCGGTGAAGTTGAGGCGGACCCGGGCGTAGTTGCAGGTATAAACCGTGAGTTTGGTGGTGTCGGCGGTATTTACGGCCACGGCGTGGGAGGCTGCCGTGGCGCTGCTTAGGCGGGCCGGGCTGGGCACGGTGTTCGCCCCGCAATCCATCACAATAAGCATGGCCTCGTGGCGTATCCGGCCCACTACGCGGCGCACCCCATTTACGCGGCGGTACTCTGTGGCTTCAATGGCTACCTGATACTTGTTGCGGCCGTCGGCTGTTGAGGTGGGTGGCGCATAGTAACTCGGCAAAAACGTGACCGTACGGGCCTCCTGGTTCAGCCGAAAGATTGGTACCCCCTGCTTGATTGGGCAAGTGCCTGTCGTATCGAAGCCTACTGGCATGGGCAGTGTGGGCGAATACAAAGTGCCGCTTTGGTATGCCGAAACATCCATTACACACAAAGGGTTGGTAGTAAGAGTGATGATAGGCGTGCCAGTGTACGGACGCGAGGTATAAGTGGCCTGTGTCCCACAAGCCATCAGCGGCGCTGCCAGCGAATACACCACTGAGTCGCCATCGGGCTCCATAGCCGAAAAGCCGAACGTGGTGCGCTGGTTCACGCACACGTACTGAATCGGAACATCCTGGGCATCAAACTGCGGGGAAGTGTTGGTAATGTTGGTGCCCCGGTTGTCCAGATACGCTTCTGTGTACAGGTCGGGCGAGCCCACAATATTGGCTACCGTGGGCCGGGCGGCGTTGCTGGTGCTCATCGTCCACTGCCCGGGAAGTAGCGTGACGGTGGCCTGGTAGGTAGTGAAATTGTAGAGCGAATAAACCGACGACGGGCTGGCGCAGCTGCCGGGCGTGCCCGGGCACAGGGGCAGCGGTATCACCGGGCTGCCCTGCGCCACGAGCGTGGCCGTTACGGTAGCCGTGGCATTGCAGCCGCCATTGCGGCATTCGAGCGTGTAGGTGGGGTTTGGGATGCCCGAACATTCGTTGTACACCCGCAGGTTGACGCGGTATTGGTTGTTGCCCAGGGCGGTGTACGTCATGTCGGCCCCCAGCAGGTGCGAGGCCCGGGCCGGCGTCAGCCCCAACAGGCTGCCGGCGAACATGAAAAGGAAGGCCAGAAGTAAGTGTTTTTTCATGCTGAACAGAAGGAAAAAAATGGACAAAATGGTCCCGGGCGCCTTCCGCACAGGCGGTGGCACAGGCAAGCGTATCGAACGATAAAGGGCCCAGGTTAAGGTGTTTATGCAGTGCGCAATTTTGGTTCCAAAAAGATGGAATTAAACCCGGTTTTTTTGTTCGGTTTATGCACAACCGGCCTCAGCGCCTCGGCAATGAGGTTTTGTGATTGAAAAACAGAAAAATATTTAGCTGTTTTTGTTTCAGCACAGGTCCTTACTCTCAGCCCGATGCGCCGTTGCCTTACCCTAAGTGCGGGCAACCCGTGGGCCAAAGCCGGCCCGGAACAGCACGTAGAGCCCCGCCACCGGCAGCGGGCTCACCACAAAATCCAGAATCTGGCGGCTGAGCCGGTAGGCCCACACGGCATCGCCGGCCAACTTGCCCACCAGGGTAATGCCCACATATACGGCCAGAATGCCGGCGTACAGCTTCACGGCCATACGCCACTGGGCCGGGGCTAGCACCAGTCGCAGCAGCAGCAGGCAGATGCCAAGGTAAAGAACTGCGTAGGTGGCCACAGCGGGCAGCAGGCGTTTGGTAATACCGCCATTGATGCCCTGTTGCATAGCTGCCGCCAAGCGGTGCAGGCCACTGGCGGCCAGCAGCCGCTCCCACATCACCGTCAGAAAGGTGAGGGTCGGGTCGTCGTAGATGCCAATGAGCAGAAGGGCCAGCAGCAGCAGCGCTATTAGCGTCCAGCGTCCCACCTGCGAGGAGCGTGTTGCAGGCTGGCTATAAAGAGAATCAGGCACCTGCAAAAGTCGTAGATGGGGCGGAATGCTGGCGGTCGTACACGGCCAGGCGTTTGGCCCACAGCATCCACAGGCCGAAAATGCAGCCGTACACTACGAAGGTGTAGGTGTAATGGTGGTTGAAATAGACGGACTGGTAGGCATAGCTGTGGTTGATGGCCAGCGCTGCTACGCGCAATATATTTAGTACCCAGATGAGCACCATGCCCGCCGGAATAAACCATAGCTTGCGCCGCCAAGGGCCAGGAAAAGCCAACACAAACCCACCGAAAAGCGCATAAAGTACCAGTCCATTGCAGGGAATGCCTACAATGACGGAGGGGTGGCCGCTCATCAGCAGCAGGTAGGCATTGTTCGGAGCCACTACTGCGTCGAAACCGGCGGTTTGCAGCAGGCGGGCGCTGGTTTGGGCAATGTTGGCACACAGGGCCAAATCCAGGCGGCCATCGAGGGCCAGCCACTGTTCGTAGCCAAAAAACCAGAGTAGGTACATGCCCCCGGTTAGCAGCAAAAAGCGGAGCAACTGCCGGCTACCGTAATCACGAATGGCGGGAGAGGTAGGCATAAAACCAGGCATAAGCCGTCAGCAACACACTACCTAACGCCACTCCAGCCAGTGGCGGGGGCGTTAAGTAGTGTGTTGCTGACGGCTAAAGGAATAAATAAAAGTAGCTAGACCTTCTTGCGCCGCGCCCGCAAGTGCTTGACACCGTAGGCAACGCCGCCGGCCAGCAGCAGCGAAACACCGCCGTCGATGGGCGTGTTGGTGGGGTCCGGGTCGGGGTCGGCCCCCGGACCACCGTTATTGGGCTGTGCCAGGGCGATGGCGCTGGCAGCAATTACCAGCGCCATGGCTGGAAGTAAACGCTTGAGGAAAAGTGACTTCATAAAGATGGTGCCAGACAGTGGGGTAAATTGATAAATGCACGTGAAAGTAGGAGGATGTAAAAGTAGAAGAATCTTTTAATTATACCTCTAAATGATGCCAAATTCTACGTTGGCTTTACTGTTTAGAATGCGTTAACAGGGCTTTATTCTTGATTTATAGTATGATGCAAAAGGAATGCGTATTGTTTTAATAGATGTAGGTGCTAAGGCGGAGGGCGTGGCATAGCTGAGTGAATCTGGGGCGCAGGTGCCGGACAGCCCCGGCCTTGTGCCTACCTTGCAGCCACTGTTTTGCCCATTATCTTACATATGAATCCTGCTTCTGATACTCCCCCCGCGCCGACGTCTCCCGTCGACTATCATCCCCTCATTCGCCAGGTATTTTCGGAGATGGGCAAGGTGGTGGTGGGGCAGCAGCCCCTGCTCAGCCGCTTGCTGATTGGGCTGTTTACCGGCGGGCACATCCTGCTGGAAGGAGTGCCGGGCCTAGCTAAAACCCTCACTATTTCGACCCTGGCCAAGGTGCTGCATCTGCACTTTCAGCGGGTGCAGTTCACGCCCGACCTGCTGCCGTCGGACCTGGTGGGTACGATGATTTACAATCAGAACCAGTCGGTTTTCGAGGTGAAGAAAGGGCCGATTTTCGCCAACCTCGTGCTGGCCGATGAAATCAACCGCTCGCCGGCAAAGGTGCAGAGTGCCCTGCTCGAAGCCATGCAGGAAAAGCAGGTCACCATCGGCGACACCACGTACCCGCTTGACCTGCCTTTTCTGGTGCTGGCCACCCAAAACCCTGTGGAGCAAGAGGGCACCTACCCGCTGCCCGAGGCGCAGGTAGACCGCTTCATGCTGAAGGTGCACGTTGACTACCTCAAAAAGGCCGACGAGCTGGAGGTGATGCGCCGCATGGCCAACCTAAGCTTTGTGGAGGATGTGCAGCCTATTCTGACCAAAGACGATATTTTCGGTATTCGTCAGCAAATCAATCAGGTGCAAATTTCGGATACCCTCGAAAACTACCTGATTGAGCTGGTGTTTGCTACCCGCCGGCCGGCCGACTACGACCTGCCCGAATTTGGCCAGGCCGTGCAGTTCGGGGCCAGCCCCCGGGCCAGCATTGCCCTGCACCGGGCTTCCAAAGCTGTGGCATACCTCGAAGGGCGCGACTACGTGCTGCCCGAAGACATCAAGGAAGTAGCCGCCGATGTTCTTAACCACCGCATCCTGCTCACCTACGAGGCCGAAGCCGATGGCATTCGGACCCAGGATTTGATTGAGGCTATTCTGCGCAAAGTGCCCATTAGCTAGGGGCTCAGCAAAGCAAGGGCTACAAAAAAAGGGCTGACCAGTTGGTCAGCCCTTTTCGATGGAATGCGGAGCGGGTGGAAGTTATTCCACTACCACGCGCTTCACTACCAGGTCAGTACCAGATTTCAGCGTCAGCGTGTACACGCCGGGAGCGAGGCTGCTCACGTTGAAGTCGGCGGTACCGCCAGCGGCGGGCAGGTTCAGCTGACGCGACTGTACTACCTGGCCCAGGGTGTTGCTCAGCGAGGCCGAAGCGGCGCGCAGGCTGGTGGGCACGCTGAGCTGGAAGCTCTGGTGGGCCGGGTTGGGGTACAGGTTCACGGTAGCGGCCAGGGCAGCGTTCTGCGTAGCCGTTACCACGGCCAGGCGCAGGTTGTCGATGCCCATGTCGTCGTTGCCATAGTCCGAAGTGGCCTGGAAACGGATAACCGTAGTGGCCGAAGTGCTGGCGATGGTAACGGTTTTATTCGTGAAAGTAGTGCTGGTGGTAGCGGTGAGCACCGGAGTGGCACCAAACGTGAGGCCACCGTCGGTGCTCACGAAAACTTCGACTTTGTCGGTACCGCTCGGGTTGATGAAGTCAAAGCTCAGTTGCTTGTTACCCGTACCGCTCAGGTTGGCGTACAGGTCCAGCTTGCCAGGAATGGTCGTGTCAACGGCACCAAACGAGTGGAAGCGGGCCGAGTGGCTGCCTACGCTGGAACGAGTAACGTAGGGCGGGGTGGGGAAGGCAGTAGTGGGCTGCTCGTTGTCGGGGTAGCTCCAGTTTGCCGAAGAGCCGCTCAGCGTAGCAAAACCGTCGTCTTCGCGGCGCCAGGAGTTGTTGCCGGTAGCCGGGGTGTTGCGCCAGTTAACTGTTGGGATATCGCGAGTTGCCAAGGCATCATCTGCCCAAGTAGCCTCAAACCCTTCGGTGTAGGGCAGGGTGACATAGGTGGGCGTGGCCAGTGGCGCCAGGCCTACGGCGCAAATGGTGAATGCACCCTGGGTATCGTTGGAGCCGTAGCCCGACACGAAAACGTAGTAGGTGGTGCTGGGGGTAAGGCCATCCACGCGCAGAGGAGCCGCTACAGTGTTGTTGGTAGTGCCGGCGGCACAACCTACCGAGGTGAAAGGACCCGCGGCGCTTGCGGCCGAGAATACCCGTACCTGCCCGGCGGGTGCGCCGGTTACCGTGATGTTAACAGAGGTGCTACCCACGCCGGAAGCAGCCGTGGTGAACTTGAACCATACGTCTTTCGGGTTGGCAGCAATACCGCAGCCAGGGTTGACATAGCCACTTACCGTAGTGGTGGTAGCGCCTACGTTGGTGCCATTGGTGGGCGTGCAGGTGGCAGCAAGCGGAAGGGTGATGGCACCGCTCGGGTTGTCGTTAGCAAGCGTAACCGGGTTGGTAACGCAGATGTTGAACTGGCCGGTAGCAGTAGCATTGTAGCTACGCACACGCACGTACAGGACGGCGCCAGCAGTTTGTCCCGTCACGCTCAGGGCCGAGAAACCGTCTGTGCCAGCGGGGTTGTCGTCGTTGCAGCCCAGCGAAGTGAGGGCGCCGCAGGTTCCGGAGTAAATCTCAATCACGGTGTCATCCACCGGGCTACCGGTGGCTGCGCTCGTGGTTACTGCTACGTTGCCGCTGGCGGGCACGGTCACGGTGTACCACACGTCGGCCAGGGGGCCAAGGGCGGGGCCACCGCACGAAGGCGCGGGGATTGGAGACGTGCTGGCAGTAGCGCCCTGGTTGGTACCGAGGGTGTTGGTGCAGGTAGTACCAACCGTGAGCGCAATGGCGTTGGCGCAGTCATCGTTGGCGGGTGCGGTGGGCAGCGTCGTGAAAGTGGTGGTAGCGGCGGACGAGGTCTGGCCGGCGGCGCAGTTCGTGATGATGCTTACCGTGTAAGTCGTGCCTGGGGAGAGGCCGGACAAGACAATAGGCGAAGCAGTAGGGGCCGGAGTAACGGTGGTAGCGGGGCCGCCGGTGGGCGTGTACGTTACCGTGTAGCTGGTGGCGCCGCTAGGAGCGGTGAAGCCAACCGAAGCGGCCGTGCTGGTGATGCCCGTAGTGGTCAGGGCCGTGGCGGTGCCGCACGACGCCGGGGCGCCCAGGGTTACGTCCAGGGCCAGGCGGGTTTTGAGCGTGGTGGCGCTGATGTCATTCCAGGTAGTGCCACCGGTGGTGGTGAAGAAGAACGTACCAGCGCGCAGCGGGTCTTCTACCTGGTTGCCCAGGCCCAGGTTGTTGTCAAGCTCTTTGATGGCTACGTAGAAGCTGCCGGTAACCGGGATGTTCGGGATGGCAGTAGCCACCGGGCCCGTAACGGTAGGCCGGGTGAGCGTGGCAGAGGTATAAAGCAGTGCGCCAGGGCCCGTGGCCGCAGCCGCGTACACCTGCAGCTGATAGGTGGTAGCACCTGAGCCAGCCCCCGTGAAAGTAGGCGTGATGCTGGTGACAGCGGCAGCAGTCGAAGTAGAATATTTAACGGCCAATACCCCGTTGGCAGCACCAATCCCAACGGCGGTGCTTGCAAAAGGCTGGGTCGTGTCGACATAGCCCTGGCTGGCGGCCGTTACAGTCTGGCTGTAAGTAGCCGAGTTGTTGGTGGCATTGTCATCAGCAGGTACGCTTACCGTCAGCGTATTCACCCCGGCCGTAGTTACCGGATAGGCCGTGAACGTAACGGTGGTGCTGGCCCCGGCAGCCAGACTGGCTACCGTTTGGGTGTTGGTAAACGTAGTGGCTCCGGCTACCGTCAGCGTGACGGGCAGCGCGGTTAGGGCGTTGCTGCCCGCGTTGCGGATAGAAGCGCTAACCGTCACCGGCGACCCGTAGGTGCTTGACACGGTGCCCAGCGTTTGGATGTTAACTACGCCCGCATCGTTGGCCGATGTGGGCAGGAAACGGTAGGTCCGGCCGGCATCGGGCGGGAAAGTGTTTCGCACAAAGTGCGTGGGCAGCGTAGTGGCCACGGTGCCAGGCGTGAAGGTCGTGGTCGTCCAGGCCGTTGCGCTGCTGGTTTTGGAACCCAGCAGGCGGTCGGCGAGGCCGTTGGTCGTGCCCTTCAGGCCCACCAGGAACGGCTGGCCGGTGGCCGTACCGGTGCCGGCCACCCAAGTGCCGTACACAAATTCGATTCGGTTAGAGGTTTCGTAAAACTTCAACTGAAACTGCATCGACGCGAACTGTGCCGGAGCACTGGCCGAAAGCTTATCCGCCACGTTTTTCCACTGGATGGTGGTTACGCGGCTGCCCGCGGTGCCGGAAGTGAAGACGCGGTATTCGGCCGTAGCCGTGGCCGACGTTTGCAGGTCGATGTTCGAGAGCGGCGCTACGATGTTAATATCCAGCGGGTCGGCGCTGCCAATGGGGTTAATCTGGGTGGCCGCGGAAGGAGCCGCAGTACCCAATTTCACGTAGCCATTGGTGTTCAGCACAAAATCCGTGAACGCCGTGCCGTTGAACGTGAAGGTGAAGCCCAAAGGCTGGGCCGCCGAGTTCGCATCATCGGTGCTGCTAGTGGCGATGACCGTGCCCGTGGTGCCCAGGTCGGTGTAAGTACCTGCGGTGTTAACCGCGTTTGCTGAGGAGTAGCCCAATTGGGCATGGGCCGCAAACGGCAGTAGCGCAAACGGCAACAGCCGCCCGGCGCGTTTAAGCCGGCTCTGTAAGTTTGTTAACATGAAGAAAGAGGAAAAGTGGGAAATATTGAGATGATTTAACTGGCAGGAGGATGGAAGAAAGGTAAGAGCAATAATGCTGATTCAGGGGACAAATTACGATGCCGCGCCGAAACACGACCGCATTATCGACTGACAGTTCTTTTAGTGCGACGTTGAGGCCGTTGTTGCAGATGCAGCCCTGAGCAGGTGCTCCGTATTCTGGGCGGCATCGCAGCCGGCCACGGGCACAAAGGTGCGGGGAGGTTCTTCGGGGCGTGGGGCCAGGCCGTGGGTGTAGGTCTTGTCGTAATAATCGAGCACCAGCTCCACCATCAGCGGGAAGTCGCCGGCCGCCACGGCAGCCAGCGCCTGCTGGGTGGCCAGGCCACCCAGGCGCTTGCGCAGCCGCTCAATGGCCTCGGCCAGCAGCTGCGGGTCTTCGGCCCCGTACTCGGCGGCCAGCTTGGCTACGCGGGCGGCGCGGGGCACTTCCAGCACCCAGCGCGGGGCGGCGTGCAACTGGGTAAACAACGCGGCCGGAATGGTGAGCCGGCCAATCTGCCGGCTTTCGTCTTCCACCCAAATGGGCACATCGGTGGGCAGCTGGGCCAGGGCGGCGGCCAGGTTGTTTTCGAACTGCTCCTGCGTGGGCTGGGCCGGCTGCCCGATGGCCCCGAAGGCGGAGCCCTTGTGGTGGGCCAGGCCCTCCAGGTCGAGCACGTACTGGCCGGGCGTGGCCGCCAACTCGTGCAGCACGTCGGTTTTGCCGCTGCCGGTGAGGCCGCCCAGCACCCGCCACTGCCGGGGCTGCGCGAACGAATCCAGCACCGCCCGGCGGTATTCCTTGTACCCGTGGTCGAGCAGGTGCACTTTGAAGCCGGCCAGCTCCAGCAGCCACAGCACCGCGCCGCTGCGCATGCCGCCGCGCCAGCAGTGCAGCCGCACCTCCTTGCCGGGTACCAGCTTTTTGGCCTGCTTGGCCATCGCCGACATCTTCGGCCCGAAAAACTCCAGGCCCAGGTGCACGGCCCGCTCCTGGCTCACCTGCTTGTAAGCGGTGCCGATGCGGGCCCGCTCCTCGTCCGTAAACAGCGGCAGACTGAGCGCGCCCGGCACGTGGCCCTGCGCAAACTCAATCGGAGCCCGCACGTCGAGAATCGGATAGGGGAGGTTTTGGAATTCGGAAAGCGAGTGGCGGGGCATAGCTGCGGTGGTACGTGGGTTTGGGAAGGATGGCGGGCCGTCGGGCGGCTGCGCCAGCTCTGGTTGGGCTACTTCAGCTGCCGCAGGTACAGCTGCACCGTGTTTTCGAGGCCCAGGTACAGGGCATCGCACACCAGGGCGTGGCCGATGCTCACTTCGGCCAACTCGGGCAGCTGCTGGTGCAGCCAGGCCAGGTTGTCGAGGTCGAGGTCGTGGCCGGCGTTCACACCCAGGCCCATCTGGCCGGCGCGGGCGGCGGTGGCGCGGTAGGGGGCCACGGCGGCTTCGCGGTTGGCGAGGTACTGCACGGCGTAGGCTTCGGTGTAGAGTTCGATGCGGTCGGTGCCGGTGGCGGCCGCGGCTTCCACCAGGTTCACGTCGGGGTCGAGGAAGATGCTGACGCGGGCCCCGAACGACTTCAGCTCGGCCACTACTTCGCGCAGAAACTGCTGGTGCATCACCACTTCCCAGCCCGCGTTGGAGGTAATGGCGTCGGGCGCATCGGGCACCAGCGTCACCTGCTCGGGGCGCACCTCGCGGCACAGGGCCACAAAGTCGGGGGTGGGGTTGCCCTCCACGTTCAGCTCGGTGGTCACAATGTGCTTGAGGTCGCGCACGTCCTGGTAACGGATGTGGCGCTCATCAGGCCGTGGGTGCACCGTAATGCCTTCGGCCCCGAAGCGCTCAATGTCGCGGGCGGCTTGCAGGATATCGGGGCGGTTGTGGCCCCGGGCGTTGCGCAGGGTGGCCAGTTTGTTGATGTTAACGCTGAGCTTGGTCATGGGAAGGTGAATTGGCGGGATGGTGGATTGGCGAGCTGAAGCCAATGCGACCAATAAAACAGGAAAGTAGGCTTGCGGGTGGGCCGCCGTAGCTTTAGGGCGAAATTTACGTCGGTCCGCACCGACCTGCATCGGTGGGGTATGCTCCAGGCACCACCTCACCATTCCACCAATCCATTAATTCACCAACCCGCCTTATGCTCAAAACCACCATCGACACCGCCATCAAGCAGGCCATGCTCGCCAAAGACAAGGTGCGTCTCACCGCCCTGCGCAGCATCAAATCGCAAATCATGCTGGCCGAAACCGCTGAGGGAGCCAGCGAAGCCGGCCTCACGCCCGAAGCCGAGCTCAAGCTCCTCAACAAAGCCGCCAAGCAGCGCCGCGACGCCGCCGCCATCTACAAAGAGCAATTCCGCTCCGACCTCGAAGAAACCGAGTTGGCCGAACTGGCCATCATCGAAGAATTCCTGCCCGCCCAGCTCACCGAGGCCGATTTGGTGGAAAAGCTGGTCCACATCATCCAGCGCGTAGGTGCCACCGGTCCTTCCGACCTAGGCAAGGTGATGGGTGTGGCCGCCCGCGAGCTCTCCGGCCAGGCCGACGGCAAGCGCATATCCGACGTACTAGGGCACCTGCTAAACAACACGAATTTGTAGGGGTAAGAGGGTGTGGGGGTAGGAGGGCAGGAGTCTGCTGCCTGTTATGAATACCGCCTGCCCTCCTATCCCCATACCCTCTTACCCCAAACATGACTGCCCTCGACATTCTCCTGCTTCTTCCGCTCGGCATCGGGGCCGTGAAAGGCTACCGGCGTGGGCTGGTGCTGGAAGTGGTTTCGCTGCTGGCCTTCGTGCTGGGAGTGGTGGGCGGACTGAGCCTGCTTTCGGCGGCCGTGCCGCTCGTGCGGCAATACGTAGGCGATGCCTTCGGACTGTTGCCGCTGGTGTCCTTTGCGCTGGTGTTTGTGGGTATTATGTGGGGCGTGCACCTGCTGGGCGGCCTGCTTAAAACGGCCGTGCACCTCACCCCGCTGGGCGTGCTTGACAACCTGCTGGGCGGCGCGGCCGGTGTCCTCAAGTGGATACTCGGCCTCAGCCTGCTGCTGCACGGCACCGGTCTGGCCGGTCTGCACCTGCTCTCCCCAAATCTGATGGCCGGCTCCGAGGTGCTGCCCATCGTGCGGCAAGCCACCCCGCTGGCCCTGCAAATCACGGGCTACGTGCTGCCCATCGGGCAGGACCTGCTGGCCCGAATGCGGACGGCCTTTGTGAAAAACTAGGGATAAGGAATAAGAGGTTGGGAATAAGTTTTTTCATCGTTCCTTATACTCTGTTCCCTTTCCGTAAATAATCAATGCGTCTCCTGCTGCTCGATAATTTCGACTCCTTCACCTTCACCCTGGCCGACTACCTGCGCCAGTTGGAAGCCGAAGTAGTGGTGCGCCGCAACGACGTACCGCTGGCTGAGCTGGACGTACCCGCCTTCGATGGCCTCGTGCTGTCGCCCGGCCCCGGCACCCCGGCCGAAGCCGGCGTGATGCCGGCCGTTATTGAAGCGTTTCATCGGCAAGTGCCCATGCTGGGCGTGTGCCTGGGCCACCAGGCGCTGGGCGAGTTTTTCGGGGGCGAAGTGGTGCGGGCCGCCCGCCCCATGCACGGCAAAGTCACCGATATGCGCTGCGATACCGCCGAGCCGCTTTTTGCCGGCCTGCCGGCTGTGCAGCCCATCACGCGCTACCACTCGCTCATTCTCAGCGAGCCCCTGCCGGCTGTGCTCCAAGCCCTGGCCCACACCACCGGCCCGCGGCCCGAGCTTATGGCCTTGCGCCACCGCACGCTGCCGCTCTACGGCGTCCAGTTCCATCCCGAAGCCCTGCTCACCCCGCACGGACTGGCAATTTTGGGCAATTGGCTCCGCTGTTGTATCATTGCCAAAACCGCCGGTAATTGAGGAAAAACGAGATGGAATTGCGCCGCCAGCACCAGCACGGGTACGAATTTGTGGATGAAGGCCAGGGGCCGGTGCTACTGCTGTTGCACGGCCTGTTCGGGGCCCTAAGCAACTGGCAGGACGTGGTGCAGGAGTGTGCGCCTGACTACCGCGTCATCATTCCCCTGCTGCCCGTCTATGACATGCCCCTCACCCAGGCCGGTGTGCCGGGCCTGGTGGCTTACGTCGAAGGCTTCGTGAAGGCCCTTGCCTTGCCAGCCAGTTTCACCGTGCTGGGCAACTCCCTTGGTGGCCACATCGCCCTGGTCTACACCCTGAAAAACCCGGCCCGCGTCAGTCGGCTGGTGCTCACCGGCAGCAGTGGCTTGTTCGAGGACAGCATGGGCGGCTCCTTTCCCAAGCGTGGCAACTACGCCTACGTGCAGGAGCGGGTGGGCTATACCTTCTACGACCCCAAAGTAGCTACTCAGGAATTGGTCGACGAAGTGTTCAATGTCACCAATTCTAACGCCAAGTGCCTGCGCATCATTGCCATCGCACGCTCGGCCCAGCGCCACAACCTAAGCAAGGAGCTGGCTAAAATCGCTGTGCCCACGCTCCTGGTCTGGGGCCTGAACGATACCATCACGCCGCCGCCCGTGGCCCACGAGTTCGAGCGCCTGCTGCCCCACGCCGAGCTGCGCTTCCTCGACCACTGCGGCCACGCCCCCATGATGGAGCGCCCCGCCGGCTTCAATGCCTACCTGCGGCATTTTCTGCGTACTACCGAAGCCACCCCGGTCCTGGCTGCCTAAAAGGCCGATATCCTTCTGCCGGCTCGATTGTTGTTCACTATTCCATCACCTGCCCGGTGATAATTTATGCCTTTCAATTATTTCTTTTCACCCAATTCGGCATCTATACCTCATCCCTCTTAAACTGCTACGCATATGCCCGCCCTGCTTGCCGAAGACCTCCTCAACGAAATGATTCCGCCCCTGAAGGGCACCGATTCGGCGGGCAAGGCAGCGCGCTGGCTCGATGAGTTTCACGTGGCCCAACTGCCCGTGCTCGACAATCGTCAATATCGCGGCCTCGTCACCGAAGCCGACCTCGCCGATTTCGACGACCCCGAAACCCCCCTTTCGCAACTCCCCCTGGGCTACGCCGATGCCTACGTGCGGCCCGACCAGCATTTCTACCGCGTAATGGAGCTGGCCATTGAAAATAAAATTCAGCTCGTGCCCGTGGTCGATGAGCGCCACGAGTACGCCGGCGTCGTCACCATCGCCGATGCGCTGGCCGCCTTCGGGCAGCAGCCGGCCGGCGGGCTGGGCGGCATCATCGTCCTTACTATGGAGGAGCGCGACTACTCGCTCACTCAAATCAGCCGTTACGTTGAGGAAAACAACGCGAAAATCATGAGCGCCCTGGTTGCTCAGGACGAAGTCGACCCCCATCGCATTCGCCTCACCTTAAAGCTCAATACTGACAGCTTGACCCGCATCACGGCCACGTTGGAGCGGTTTGGCTACGTGGTTACGGCTCAGTTCAGCGGCACCGCCGTGGCCAACGATGACGAGCAGGAGCGCTACGATGCTCTCCTGCGCTACCTGAGCGTGTAAAGTCGGGTGCTGTTCGGAATCCTTCTCTCGTTGCGGATGCTGCTGGCCACCTTGGGCCTGATTCAGGCCGATACCTTGCCTCACCCGCTGCGTCCCGTGGTGGCTCCCGCCGATACGCTTGTGCAGATAGTGCCCTGTCCTGGCATTGTCCGGGGGCCTGTTGGTACCATTGTTTTTGCCGGCAACGCCGTAACCAAAGAGCGTATTCTACGGGCTGAACTCGATTTTCACGAAGGCGATACCCTCGCCTTAGCAGATTTGCCGGCTCGCCTCGAAGCCAATCGCCGCCGCCTGTTCAACCTCCAGCTATTCCACGCCGTGGTGGTGCAGGCCAGCTGCACCGGTGGGCGGCTGCTCATCGTGTTTGGCGTGCAGGAGCGGTGGTACACCTTCCCGGTGCCCATTCTCTCATTGGCCGACCGCAACCTGCGCTCCTGGCTCGACCGCGCCGACCGTTGGCGGCGCGTCGACTACGGGGTGCACGTGGTGCGCAGCAACTTTCGCGGCCGCAACGAGCAGCTCATCGCCAATCTGCAGTTGGGCTTCAATCGCAAATACGAGCTGTTCTACGAAGCGCCCGGCTTGGGTCACTACCGCCGGCTGGGCCTCGGCGTCGGCGCGTCCTATTACCAGAGCCACTCCCTCGATTACCGCACCCTAGCCGACCGTCTCACTCCATTCCGGGCCGATGACGAATTTCCTATTCAGCGCTTCTACGTCACGGGCGGGCTGCGCTTCCGGCACACCGTCCAGTTTCTCACGGCCATCAATGTCTCATACCACCGCGAGCAAATCAGTGACTCGGTCAATTACTATAATCCCACCTATTACCTCGGCCGTACCCAGCGCGAATACCTCGACCTGAACCTTACCAGTACCCGCAACCAGCGCAACACCTTTGCCTACCCGCTCACCGGCAAGTATACTCAGGCCGCACTCACGCATCGAATTTTCCTCGACGGCACCACGCCCAGCATCACCACCCTGCACCTCAACTACACCCGCTACCTGGCCCTCGGCCGTCAGTTCTACTACAGCGTTGGCCTCACCGGGCAGGCCCGTCTCACCCGGCGGCTCGCCTATGCCGACAGCCGTGCCCTCGGCTATGACGACCTGGTGCGTGGCTACGACCAGTACGTTATCGACGGCCGCCATTACGCCCTATTGCAGCAAGGCGTCTCGTACCCACTGCTGCGGCCCCAGCCCATCCGGCTGTCATCTATCGACAACCCCAAGGTCAATACCATCCCGCTCGCGCTCTATCTCAATATCTTTGCCGATGCCGGCTACGTCGTCGCCCCCCATCCTTTGCCCCAAAACCGCCTGCCCAACCAGCTACTGAGTGCCGTCGGCGTCGGCTTGCACCTCGTCACCTATTACGACCGGGTGTTCACCGCCGAATACACCCTCAATGGATTAGGGCAAACCGGCTATTTTTTTCGGGCAGAATTCCCGATTTAGCCGCTTCAACTTCGCCACCCAGGTTATTTATTTGTTACGTAAGCCCGCCGCCGCATTACGTAATCCGCTCGCTCCTCCGCATGAAAATCGCCATTTTCGGTAAGCCTTTCGACGACGAAGCCGCCCCGGCCATTCAGGCCCTGCTCGACGATTTGGCCGCCCGCCGGGCCGAGGTCCGCATTGGCGAAGCCTTTCGCACCTTCCTCGACAACCGCTTGCGCCTGCCCGCAGGCACCACCGAGTTCCACCGCGGCGATTCCCTGCGCGGCGTCCAGTTCGTGCTCAGCATTGGCGGCGATGGCACCCTGCTCGACACCGTCACCTACGTTGGCAGC
Source organism: Hymenobacter negativus (assembly GCF_016056375.1). Classification (GTDB taxonomy): domain Bacteria; phylum Bacteroidota; class Bacteroidia; order Cytophagales; family Hymenobacteraceae; genus Hymenobacter; species Hymenobacter negativus_A. Next base: position 156,462 of record NZ_JAEDAE010000006.1, on the reverse strand, counting down.
CTCCAGATTCCCATTCTCGGCATCCACACCGGCCGCTTGGGCTTCCTCGCCACCATAACCCCCGACCGCATCACTCAGGCCATTGATGCACTTTTCAAAGGCCATTTCACCATCGAAGAGCGCAGCCTGATTCGCGTCGATACCGACCCCGACGTCTTCGGTAGCCTCAATTTTGGCCTCAACGAGTTCAGCGTCCTCAAGCGCGACACATCTTCCATGATTGTCGTGCATACCTATATTGACGGCGAATACCTGAATTCCTACTGGGCCGATGGCCTCGTGGTAGCCACGCCCACCGGTTCCACCGGCTACTCCCTGAGCTGCGGCGGCCCGGTAATGCTGCCCCAGACAAACAATTTTATCATCGCTCCCGTATGCCCCCACAATCTGAATGTGCGCCCCTTGGTGGTGTCCGACCAGAGTGTTATTTCCTTCGAAATAGAAGGTCGTAGCTCCAGCTACATGCTGGCGCTCGATTCCCGCTCTCTGCCCGTCGAAGCGTCCGTTCAGATTGCCGTTCGCCGAGAAGCTTTCAATGCTCGTCTAGTAAAACTTAACCACGTTAACTTCCTCAGTACCTTGCGCAGCAAACTCAATTGGGGCCTCGACCGCCGAAACCCTGCCGGCATCCAGGTTTGAAAACAGAGTTTTTTGTTGAAAAAATTGTCGAAACTTTTTTTAGTTCCCGATTACCCCTACTTTTGTCACCGTCTGAAACTGTGCGCTCTCTGCACTGCATCTTACCCGCCGAACCTAGTATCATCATTTTAGTTGCCTTATGAAAAATATTTTCACGTATTCTACGGCCGTCGTGCTCGGGCTGGCCTTGGTGGCAACACCGGAGGCGGATGCCCAGCAGTTCAGCAAGCGGAAGCAATACAACTCCATAGGCTTCAGCCTGAATGCTATGAACTATTTCGGGGATTTGACGCCCGTAACTAGCTTCACTAGCTTGCGTTTGGGCGCTACGCGGGTTGGTGCTGGCGTTTCCATCACCCGTCGCTTCTACCCACGTTTGTCGGGCCGCTTCGGCTTGTCCTACGGTCGTATCTCGGGCGATGACTCGTTTGCCAACGACCAAGACCCGGATGCTCGCTTCCGCAACAATCGCAATATGAATTTCCGGAACGATGTTCTGGAAGCTTCGGCAGTTGCTATTATTGACCTTATCGAAAACCGCAACAACTACCTCAAGCGCCCGGACTTTGTTCCTTATGTGTTTGCCGGTGTAGCAGGCTTCTATCACAATCCCCAAGGTCTTGATAGCCGGACGGGCAATTATGTTGACCTCCAGCCCTTGAGAACCGAAGGTCAGGCAACTGCATATGGCAAGACGCAGTTTTCGATTCCATTCGGCGGCGGTATCCGCTACCGTATCAACCGTAACTTCGATGCCAGCTTGGAAATTGGCTGGCGCAAAACGTTCACCGATTACCTCGATGACGTGGGAGGCAAATACGCTGACCCTTCCAAGCTGACTACTGACGCATCGGCCTATTTCGGCCGCGGCATCACCAAGAGCTTGAAAGATGGCACTGGTACTTTCAACGGATTCACTAATCCCGGCGAGGCACGTGGTGACACGGGCAATAAAACTGACTGGTACATCGTAACAGGTGTAACGTTGAACTACATCTTGACGCCCCGTATCAAGAACCCCAAATTCCGCTAGCCAGCGACTGCTGGCTTAGGTTTCTTTTTCCGAGTCAGCAATTACTAAATGACGAATTCAGGTTTCAAAAACGTACTCCTCGCTTGCTTTGTGCAGGCGGGGAGTACGTTTTTTTGTGGTTCTGCTAATGCTCAGAACACCAGCGAAATAGGTATTGGTATTGGTGCTACCAATTACAGGGGCGAAGTATCACCCGATTTTCAGCTGCAAAATAGCCGGCCCGCCTTCACTGCCTTTTATCGTAAGGATGTGTCGGTGCCCATCACATTGCGGGGCGGTTTCACGGCCGGCTTCCTGCGCGGAGCCGACGACAACGTGACCGGCGTGAATGGAGGAGTGCCTCCGCTCCAGGCCTATCGGCAGGCCAATACCAAAGGCAGCGTGTTCGAAGCATCAGCGGTGGTGGAATACAATTTCCTGGACTACCATTATCGAACCGATAAGGTGCATTTCACGCCATATCTGTTCGCTGGCTTGGCAGGGTTTTACGCCAATACCACTACGGTTTCAAATAATCCCCTTCTACAGGCAAGCTTTAACCAAAAGGGCAGCATGTTAGGGTTGGCTATTCCGGCAGGGGCTGGCATAAAATATGCCCTTTCGGAACACCTGAATCTGGGACTTGAAGTGGGGGTGCGCAAGACATTTACGGACCAACTCGACCATTTAAGTACCCAAGACCCGCTTCTGGTAAATATTCATGACCAGGATTGGTATTATTATAGTGGGGTCAGTTTATCCTATACATTCTATAAAATCCGCTGCCCCAACCAATACAAGAAGAATAAGAAGCTGTTAAAGTAATAGTTAGCTATACTCTGGCAACCGGTACAGGTATAACTGAAAGAGGAGAATAGAGGAAGGGCATTGTTGGCATTCGGCTGCTAAATGCAACCATTTCCGTAACTTGCGGGCTCTTTTAGCGAAACCGCAAAGATGACCGGCAAGGCCGAAATTGATACTCAAAATATTCCCGCTCACGTTGCCGTCATCATGGATGGCAATGGGCGGTGGGCTAAGCAGCGAGGCGGCTTGCGCGTCTTTGGTCACCAAAGCGCCATCACAGCTGTGCGTGAAACCGTGGAGGAGGCGGCCGAATTAGGCGTGCGATATCTGACGCTGTACGCTTTTTCGACAGAGAACTGGAATCGTCCGGCGCTGGAAGTAATGGCGTTGATGCAGCTACTGGTGCATACTATCAGGCAGGAAACGGCCACGCTGCTGAAGAATAGCATTCGTCTGGAGGCCATTGGCGACCTAACCACATTGCCCAAAACTTGCCAACGTGAGCTCGCCGAAGCAATGGAGCTGACCAAAGACGGCAGCCGCATGACGCTGGTGCTGGCCTTGAGCTACAGTGGTCGCTGGGACCTTACCCAAGCTGCTAAGCGCATGGCTGACGATGTGGCTACCGGCAAACTCCAGCCCAGCCAAGTGACCGAAGCTATAGTAGCGAGCTACCTGGTGACGGCTAAAATGCCGGACCCGGAACTACTTATCCGAACCAGTGGCGAACAGCGAATTAGTAATTTTTTGCTGTGGCAGCTGGCATATACCGAGTTGTACATCACCGATTTGCTATGGCCGGATTTTCGGAAGGAGCATTTCCAGGAGGCCATTCGGGCTTATCAGCGCCGGGAGCGGCGGTTTGGTAAAACCAGTGAGCAAATCACTGTATCTTAAATCTTTGTAATGTTTATTGTGCGTAATTTTTTTATCAAGTGTGCGCTTGTGGTGGCTGTGTTGGCAGGCTTGGTAGCTCAGCCAATACACGCGCAGGCACAGCAACCTGGAGCCGACGAGCCCAAAAAGTATGAGTTGGGGGGCATCACCATTAGCGGTGCCCGTTACCTCGACCCCAATACTTTGATTGGCCTGACTGGCCTGCGTGTAGGCGACCCTATCAGCGTTCCGGGGGAGGAGATTGGCAAATCCATTCGCAAGCTGTGGGCCCAGGGAATTCTCGGCGACATAAGCGTGACGGTAGCCCGTATCGAAGGCAACAAGATTTTCCTTGATTATAACCTGAAGGAGCGGCCACGCTTGTCGAAATTCACCTTTACGGGTATCAAAAAAGGGCAAACCGAGGACCTGACCAAGAAGATTACGCTGATTCGGGGCAAGGTGGTAACGGATGCCCTGATGAACAATGCACGGACGCAAGTGCGCAAGTTCTTCGTAAATAAAGGCTACCTCGATACCAAGGTGAACATTGTGCAGGTTGCCGATTCGAGCTTATCGAACAGTGTGGCTTTGCGCATCGACGTGGATAAGGGTTCGAAAGTGCGCATCCATGAAATTGCCTTCGAAGGAAATAAAGCATTTACCGACCGGAAGCTGAAAGGAAAGCTTAAGAAAACCAAGGAGCGGAAACCCTATAAGTTCCTGACTGCTGGCAAGTTTCAGCGTAGCGAGTACGAGGAGGATAAGAAGAAGCTGCTGGAGTTTTACAACGCTGAAGGCTACCGCGATGCCGCCATTGTGAGTGATACGCTGACGCGCGACGAAAAAGGCCTGGCCCTGCGCATTACCGTGGACGAAGGACCCAAGTACTACTTCCGCCACATTACGTGGAACGGCAACTACCTCTACGACGATAAAACACTGGCCAACGTGCTGGGCATCAAACCCGGTAGCACTTACAGCAAGGAAATACTGGATAAGCGCCTGAACTACAACCCAACCGGGCAGGATATCTCTTCGCTGTATCTCAACGACGGCTACTTGTTCTTCACCATCGACCCGGTGGAAACCAAAGTTGAAGGCGACTCGATTGACATTGAGATGCGCCTGAACGAAGGCGTGCAGGCTCATATCAAGGACATCAACATCTCGGGCAATACCAAAACCAGCGACCACGTGCTGCGCCGCACGCTGCGCACGCTGCCCGGCGACAAATTCAACCGGGAACTGCTCATCCGCTCACAGCGGGAAATTGCCACTTTGGGCTATTTTGACCCGGAAAAAATTGGCATTAATCCCATCCCAAATCAGGCCGATGGCACGGTTGACATCAATTACACGGTAGTCGAGAAGCCTTCGGACCAGGTAACGCTGTCGGGCGGTTGGGGTGGTTACGCCGGCTTTATCGGCACGGTAGGCTTGGTTTTCAACAACTTCTCGCTGCGCAAAGCCGGTACGCTGCGCAACTGGACGCCCGTACCCGCCGGCGATGGCCAGCGCCTGTCGCTCAACGTGCAGGCCAATGGTCTGCAATACCAGGCTTACTCGCTGTCATTCACCGAGCCGTGGCTGGGCGGCCGTCGGCCTAACTCGTTCTCGTTCAGCCTGAACCACAGCGTTCAACGCACCGGTGCGGCGTTGGATGCAGCTTCGGACCAGTTTATCAAGGTGAACAGTGCCACCGTGGGCCTAGGCCGCCAGCTGCGCGTGCCGGATGACTACTTTACGCTCAGCAACTCGCTGTCGTACAGTCAATACCAGACGCAGAACTACGCGGTTATTGCTGGAGCTGCTACGGGGACGTTCAATAACATTACCCTGAACACTACGCTGGCCCGCAACAGCATCGACAACCCGACTTACACCCGTCGGGGCTCGTCGCTGAGCCTGAGCGTGAACCTGACGCCGCCGTATTCGCTGATTAATCCGGACCATCCCAGCAACAATCAGTGGATTGAATTCCACAAGTGGATGTTCGACGCTTCGTGGTTTACCCCGATTGTGGGCAAGCTAGTGCTGAATACCCGGGCCCACTTTGGCTACCTGGGAACGTACAACTCAAACCGTCAAATCGGGCCTTTTGAGCGGTTCAAAATGGGCGGCGCGGGCCTGGGCTACAATGGCGGCGGCAACTACCTGGTGGGTACCGACTATGTGGGCCTGCGCGGCTACGACGACCCCAATGCGGCCTTCGCCATACCGACGGCGCAGGCCAACCAAGCCGGTGGCATTGCCTTCAACAAATACGTGCTAGAAATGCGCTACCCCGTCAGCCTCAACCCGGCTGCTACGGTGTACGTGCTGGGCTTTGCCGAAGCCGGTAATGCCTTTGATTCGTACCAGAACTACAACCCTTATAAGCTGTACCGGTCGGCCGGGGTGGGGGCCCGCATCTTCATGTCGGCCTTTGGTCTGCTGGGCTTCGATTTCGGCCACGGGTTCGACAGCGTGATTCCGCCCGTGGGCACGGCCGCCGGCACCAAACAGGACCCCAACCATTTCCACTTCATCATCGGTCAGCAAATTCGCTAGCAAGGCACTAGCAAGCGGAGTTTCACGTTTCCTCCTGTATGAAGAATTTTGGTGGCCTGCTACTGGCCTTATTGTTGCTGATTATTGCCCCGGAAGCCCACGCTCAAAAGTTTGGCTGGGTCGATTCGGAGTTTATCATGGCCAAAATGCCGGAATACGCCAAGGCTCAACAGGAGTTGAACCTGCTGTCTGACACCTGGCAGAAGGAGATAGAAACCCTGCAAAAAGACCTCGACAAGCTCCATCGGAACTACCAGAACGAGGAAGTGGTGCTGACGGAGGCCATGAAGAAAAAGCGGCAGGATGAAATTCTGCTCAAGGAGCAGGAGTTGAAAGCTTACCGTAATAAACAGTTTGGCTACGAAGGCCAATTGTTTAAGAAGCGCCAAGAGCTGAACAAGCCGGTGCAGGACAAGGTGTTTGAGGCGGTGGAAAAGGTGGCCAAGAAGAAGTCGCTGGCCGTGGTTTTCGATAAATCCGGCGACCTAACCATGCTCTACACCAATCCGGCACACGATTACACCGAATTTGTGCTCGAAGAGTTGGGCCTCGGCGCCGAAGACCGCAACCAGCCCGGTCCCAAAGGCGCCGTTAAAACAGTAGCCCCACCCAAAACACCGGTAGACCCTAACTTTGAATCGGACTCGGGTACGCCCGACGCTGCGCCTGGTACCAAGCCGGTAACCAAGCCAGCGCGTCCGACTAATAAGAAGTAATTACCTTTGCCCCAATATTTTTCTGACCCTTTTTCCTTTTGATGAATCTCGTGAAAATCTTTCGTCTGACGCTCGCCGCCGCTCTGCTGACCGCCGGAACCCTGGCTGCCACTTCCGCGCAGGCCCAGGCCCCCCTGAAAATTGGTTACACCGATGTTCAGTACGTGTTATCCCAGATGACCGAAAGCAAGCAGATTGAGTCGGAACTCAAAACCTACAACGACCAGCTTGCCGCTCAGCTGAAAAGCAAAAGCTCCGAGTTTGAAACCAAAGTGAAGGACTACCAGCAGAAATCCGGCACCATGACGGAGGTAGTGAAGGCCGACACCGAAAAGGAACTGCAGCGCTTGCAGCAATCCATTCAAGAGTTCCAGCGCACGGCCGAGCAGTCGTTGCAGCAGAAGCAGCAGACGCTGCTGAAGCCCGCTCTAGACAAACTGCAAAAGAACATCGACCTCGTGGCTGACGAGAACGGTTTCACCTACGTTTTCAACTCCGATGGTGGTGGCAGCCCGCTGCTGTTGCACGCGCCTAAGGACGGCGACATTTCGGACCTCGTGCTGAAGAAAATGGGCATTACACCCGGTGCTCAGGCTCCCATCAAATCGGGCCCGGCCTCGCCAGCTACCACCGCTCCGGTGGCGCCTGGTGTGAACAAGACCAAGACCAAGACCAAGAAGTAAGCGGCAACCGCCGCCTGCCAAAAAAGCCGGAGCACTCGCTCCGGCTTTTTTCATATACCACTGCTTTGGGAAATGATAGACGACGAATTTGATGCGGATGAGCTGCTCGACAGTGAAGCTGACGAAGAAGGCGGTGATGAGCTTTATGAACATCACCGCATTGTAGTAGACCGCGGCCAGGAAATGCTGCGGATTGATAAATTCCTGCACAACCGGCTGCGCAACACTTCGCGCAATAAGGTGCAGGAAGCCATCCGGGCGCAGGCCGTGGAGGTGAATGGGGTACCGGTGAAGCCCAATTACCGGGTGAAGCCACAAGATGTTATCACTGTCACGTTGCCCGAGCCGCCCCGGGAGGGGAAGGTATTACCTGAAGAAATGCCCCTCGATATTCGCTATGAAGATGCAGAACTGCTCATTGTAAATAAGCCAGCTGGCTTGGTAGTGCACCCGGCTTATGGACATTGGCAGGGCACGCTGGTGAATGGACTGGCACATCACCTTGCTAACCTGCCCACGGGCCGCAACGGAGAAATCCGCCCCGGACTGGTGCACCGCATCGACAAGGATACTTCAGGCTTGCTGGTGATTGGCAAAACTGAGTTTGCCATGACGCATCTGTCATTGCAGTTTTTCCATCATACTATTCAGCGCAGCTACCTGGCCTTGGTGTGGGGAAATCCACCCGGCCCTACAGGCACCATTACCGGCCATATCGGCCGCAGCGTACGCGACCGCAAGGTGCAGGCCGTCTATCCCGGCGGCGAGCAAGGCAAGCCCGCCGTAACGCATTATGAGGTGCTGGAAAGCTTCGGCCCGGTGACACTGGTGCGCTGCGTGTTGGAAACTGGCCGCACCCACCAGATTCGCGTTCACATGCAGTACCTCGGCCACCCTTTATTCTCGGACGCAACCTATGGCGGCGACCGCATCCGTGTGGGCCAAAACAATGGCGCTTATCGAGCATTTGTAGAAAATGCTTTCCAGTTGATGCCGCGCCAGGCATTGCACGCCCGCTCCCTGGGCTTTGTGCATCCTACTTCCGGTGAGCAACTCCTGTTTGAAGCCGAGTTACCAGAGGATTTTGCTGCCGTACTGGAAAAATGGCGGGCCTGGGCCAGCTAAACACCATCCTTGGCTATAAAAAAAGGCCCCTCCGCAGCTGCGAAGGGGCCTTTTTACAATCACTACCGAAGCAATTACTTCTTCTTAACCGTAGTTTTTGTTGCGGTTTTCGTGGTAGTAGTCTTGGTGGCCTTGGTCGGAGCACTGAGAATCTTGATGTTGTTCTTAGCACCTGCGTTCTCCGGGTCCATAGCCAATACTTGCTCGAAGTAGCCTTTGGCAGCAGCTTTGTCGCCCTTTTGGAAGCTATACACGCCCAAGTAGCCATTGGCTTCTACTACGCCCTCTTTGAACTTGGAAGGGTCAGCACCTTCAGCCTTCGAAAGCTCAATGTATTTCTCATAGTACGGCTTGGCCAAGCCTTGTTTGGCTTCGGGGTCGAGGTACGAGTTCACCTTGGCGCGGGCCAGGTAGCCAGGGCCATACGTAGGCTTCGCCGTCAGGATGATGTTGTAAACGCTGTCGGCACGGGTGTACTGCTTGTCGCCAGTGAGGGCGGTAGCCAGGCGGAACTGGTCGGTCAGGTCGCCTTTGCAATTGGTCAGCTTGTAGCTGTAAACGCGGGCAGCACCTTTGTAGTCCTTCTGGTTGGCATAGATAGCAGCCAAGTCATTCTGGAAGTCACAAGCCTTGCTTGGGTCTTTCTTAATGATTTCGCTGATGCCGGCAATGGCTTCGGTACCCTTGCCGGTTTTGCTCATGATTTTATACTTGTAAGCCAAGTCCTCCGAAATTATTTTGTCGGCAGGAGCGACTTTCATGTATGTGTCCATGGCCGCGCTGGCACCCGCGAAGTCACCGGTTTCATACAACAGGTACGGCTTCAGACGGTTCATGGTCAGGTTGTTCGGGTCGCTCTGCAACACCTTGTTTACCTCCGTAAGCGCTTCTGGGTATTTCTTGGTCAGGTACAGGAACGAGGCATACTGCGCGTCAGTGGTTGACGAACGTTCTGCCAAATCCTGATACTTTTTAAAGCTGCTCAGAGCCAGGTCATATTGGCCGGCGTAGTAGTACATATCAGCCAGTTCCCGGTAAGCCGGAGCGTAGCTGGGGTCAAGCTCTACGGCCTTGTTCAGGCTCTCTCGAGCCGCGTTGAAGTTGCGCGAACGCACGCTCAAAGCGCCTTTTTTGTAGTAAGCCTGCGCGTAGCTGGGGTTGGCTGCAATGGCTCGGTCAAAGCTGGTCATGGCTTCGCCACCGCCCTGGTCAGAGTGCAGAAACACGTCGCCACGAGCTACCATCAGCGCCGGGTCATCTTTTTTGAAAGCGGCCTGAGCAGCATCCAGGTATGTTTGAGCTTTGCCAGTGTTTTTACCGTCAGACTCACCATACGCTTGTGCTATCATGGTGAGCACCTTGGTGTCTTTGTTCTTCGTGGCCTTGGCAGCAGCATCAAACTGCGCTTCAGCCGGAGCAACTTGGCCTTTGGCCAGCAAAGCACGGCCAGCAGCTACCTGACCAAAAGGGGTGGAGCCAGCAGCTTTATTAAAGAAGAACGCAGCCGAATCCGGCATGTCACGCATCTGGTACAGGCGGCCCAGCTCGAAAGCAGTTTCGGGCGTAGAGCCGGGGCGCAAAATGGCGCGGGCTTCGTTATACCGGCCCAGTTCAATATCGCGTTGGGCGGTTTGCACGTTTTGGGCGGTGGCCGCCGTAGTACCTGCTACCATCGCAACGGCAGCGAGCAGCGGCTGTTTCCAGGGCTTGAAACTCATAGGAGAAGAAAAAGGATGAAAAAGCAATGAGAAATTGGTACGCGAAAAGCGTGTTTACAGTTTAGGCGTGGTAATAATTCGGGCCTGCATCTGAGCCGGTAATAACCCCGACTTCTGAAAAATCAGTTGTCCGTTTTTGCCTGCCACGAAAGATGCAAACCCTGTGCCTAATCCTGCCCGCGCTTCTCGGCTGATGACGTAAAGGTTGCGCCGGAGCGGGTAATTCTGCAAGTCCGGGTCCTGAGCCAGTTGCTCAGGCGTCTTTTCCGCCAGATACACCTGGTAAGGCTGAATGTAGTCGTTCGGTTTGGGATTGGGACGGGACGTGATGCTGGCCACCCGCACCTTGTTAGCAAACTTCATAGCGGTGGGGTCGTCCCGGTCCGAAATCCAGTTCACGCCCACCACCCCAATCGCGCTGGGGTGGGTTGCAACATAATCGAGCAAGGCTGGGTTCGATGAGGCCGCAAAAGCCCGATTGGTAAGCGCGGCTCCATGCGTCACCGAGTCGCGTACGAAACGGGTCGTGCTGCTCCGGTTCGCATCGAATACTACGTTAATGGCTGCCAGCCCCTTTTTGCCGCTCACCTGGCTCCAGTTGCTGGTTTTGCCCGTAAAAATATCCGCTAGCTGCGCCACTGTCAGCAACGAATCCGGATTGCTGCGATTAAGGATAATGGCCAGGCCATCGATGCCAATGCGCGTGGTGCGTGGCACAATGGTTTGCTTGGCAAAGTCGGCCTGCTCTTCTGCATTCAACTCCCGCGATACCACGGCGAGCTTCACCTTGTCGTTGATAAGGTCCAGCAACACCTTCTCTTCCGGCTGAAAGCTCATCTTAACATGAGCATTCGGGTAGAGCTTGGCAAACGTATCTATCTGAGCTTGCAGAATAGGCGCAAACGTTTCATCGACACTCACCGCAACGTTACCGCTGGTAGGGGTATCCTGGGCTCCCGGCGAGCCTGGACCGTTGCAAGAAGCAATGGCAATAGCTCCGGCCAGCACCGTAACGCCAGCAGTCAAAAAGTGAGCGCGCTTAATCATTATCGTCAGAGTCAGAAGTTGGTTGTTTGCGAAAATGTGCTTGGTAGCCCCGGCTAAAGCGAAGCAGTCCATAAAGGATAAAAACGGAGCCCAGAACCCGTCGGGCAACAGGGCCTAGTTGAATTATACCCCCAGCAGAAGGGCTATTGGCCGACCACCAGAGCCACACCCCGAGCCCCATGTAAACCAAGGCCATCAGGAGCACAAAGTAACGCACCAGCCGCTGGGGCGACTTCCCGAGCCGCTCCTCGGTAGTAGGTAGGTTGAGCATAAACAGGAAAATTCAGGAATGAATATATAATAAACCCGGAAAAGGTGGGTAAAGGTTCAGCTATTTAGAATGACGCATTTGAACCGGTTTGCAAAAAAGCTGAAAAATAGCTGCTTTTCATAGAGGCCTGTGCTTTTATGTCTTTAACGAATTCGGGCTACTATTCGCTTTGGTTTCATGAGTGAATCTATCAAACCCAGATGCCTATGCTTTTATTAGAAGCCATATAACGGCTTATGCAATTTACCAGTATCTGGAAAAGAGTATTTCCTCCAAGCGCCATTAAGCCTATGTGCAATAAAAAACCCTGAATCGAGCCATAAAGCTCAATCCAGGGTTTTTATTAATTCAGATTAGCTCCGAATAAAAGCCTATTGAATTTTGAAGGTAATCGGAACGGTAAACGAAACGCTTACTGCCCGACCGTTCTGCTTGCCAGGGATAAACTTGGGCAGGGTTTTCACCGCCCGAATCGTTTCCTCGTCAAGGCCCGAACCCAGGCCTTTTACCACTTTCACATCCGAAACGTCGCCCTGCGGGTTCACCGTAAAGCTAACGAAGATGCGACCTTCAACCTGGTTGCGAAGCGCCAGCGGGGGGTATTTCACCGCTTTCTGGATGGCATTCACGATAGCAGCGTTGCCACCACCACCGGGCAGCTGAGGCATCTGTTCTACATAGGTGTAGACTTTGTTCTCAACTACTTCTTCAACCACTTTGTCGCCGGTACCGGAGAGTTCGGAAAGGTCGGGAGCATCCGTGTTACCTTTTACGGTTACGGTAGCCACCGTCTTATCCTTCAGCTCTTCCTGGTCCGGTACTTCTTCCTTCTTCACTTCCTCATCCTTTTTCACCACCGGAGGGGTGAATTTGATGGTAGTAAGCTTGGGTGGAGGGGGCGGCGGAGCCTCGGGGGGAGGAGGGGGGGGCGGGGGCTTCGTCTCATCAAGAGGCGGAGCGTCCATCAGTACGTTCTCCTTGAGGTTCTTCGGCGCTTCCTTCGGCATCTTGTCTTTCAGATACTGAGCTATAAGCGGGAAAAACACGAGGAGCGCGAATACCGACGTAGCGATAATCAGTGCCCGGGTAACGTGCCGCTGATACAAGCGACGCAGTACATAAGCACCGTATGCCTTATTACGGCCTTCAAAAACGATGTCGTTTAAGCTGGCCTTGGCAATTTGCGCATTGTCCATCATAGGGCGGAATCTTTAATAAGGTCCAGGTCGTCTTTGGGTACCTTCACCAGCGCGTATTTCTTCTGGTTCGTGATGTTCATCTCGTCCAGAATGTCCACCATGTTTTTATACTTGGCGTCTTCGGTCGCTTTGATGAGGATGATGGGCTCCGGCTTCTGGCGCTGGCGGTCCAGCAGGACCTGCCGAATGCCATTGGCAGCAAAGTTCGTCACCTTCAACTCAGGCTTGGCTACGGTTTTGTCGTTAGGCGTATTCAGGCCGAAGTAGTAATACGCCTTGTTGTCTTTGCCGAGGATGATGGTCATGGCCTGCGAAGCCTTGATTTTCGTGTCCTCCACATCGTCAGTTTTCTTCACCGGCATCGTGAGCTGCATCACGTTGGGCTTGGCGAAGGTGGTGGTCAGCATGAAGAAGGTGAGCAGGAGGAAGGCCAAGTCCACCATTGGGGTCATGTCGATTTTGGTCGACATTTTCTTGGCCCGCTTCTTCCCACCTTTTCCACCGGAGTCGGCTTTGCCTTGAATTTCTGCCATGGGATTTAGTTAAGTGAGGAGAGTAGAAAATGAAGCAGTAAGAGCAACCAATATTACTTGGCAGCAGCTACGGGCTTGTTTTCCATGTCCGTAATGAGGTTGAAGCGGTTGATATCCTTCTCCTGCAACACCTTTATAACCTGCTGCACCGTGGGTACATCAGCGTTACCGTCGCCTTTGATGGCGATGTAGGTAGGCTTGTGGAAGATGGCCTGGTTGGCCGTGCGAGCCGCCAGCACCCAGTCAATAAGCTGGTTGTTGAGCGAGTCGAGCGGAACACCGGGTTGCTGGGCATTTACCTGCTTGCGGTCTTCCTTGGCCATGTTCAGGTAAGAGCCCAGCTGGCTGATTGGCAGGCCAAAGTTGGGCAGGTTGCTGAATTCTTTGGCCTGGGCTGCGGTGAAGTTTACGCCATACTTAGCGCCTACTTTCTGCAATGCCTGAATCTTGGTTTGCGGAGCGTCAACACCAAAGAAGACCCGCTTCTTAGCGTCGACGGTCAGCGTAATAACGTTGTTCTCGGGCAATTTAAGCTCCGAAGTCGATGACGGCGTGTCCACCACCACAGTCTCTTCGGGGGCAAACTTGGTGGTGAGCATGAAGAATGTCACCAGCAAGAAAGCCAGGTCCACCATCGGCGTCATATCAAGCGACGGCGAGGTACGGTGCGGTTTTACTTTGGGCATTGCGAGGTGGGGTTAAAAGGGGGCGATTCATTCCGAAGAACGAATCGCCCCGCGTTTTAGTGCATCAGCCGGTAGCTGCGCCAGCGGAATTAAACCGTCTGGGTGGCCGTGGTCTGGCCGTGCTGGCCAGCGAAGGTTTGGATGATGCTGAAGCCAGCCTCGTCGATGCTGTAGGTCAGCTCGTCAATTTTGCTGGTGAAGTAGTTGTAGGCAATGATGGCCAGAGCCGAGGTACCGATACCAAGAGCCGTGTTAATCAGTGCTTCCGAGATACCGTTGGCGAGAGCTACGGCGTCGGGAGTGCCGGCCTGCGCCAGAGCGGCGAAGGCGCGAATCATGCCGAATACCGTGCCGAGCAGACCGGTCAGGGTGGCAATCGAAGCAATGGTCGAAATGATAACCAAGTTTTTCTCCAACATCGGCAGCTCCAGAGCAGTGCTTTCTTCGATTTCTTTCTGGATGGCCAATACTTTCTGGTCGGTGGTCATGCCGCGCTCGCGGGCCATCTCGTTGTATTTCATCAGGCCGGCTTTCACCACGTTGGCTACCGAGCCTTTCTGCTGGTCGCAAGCAGCCAGTGCGCCGTTGATGTCGTTGGCGTTCAGCTTCTGACGCACGGTGCGTACGAAGCTTTCGATACCTTTCGAGCCCTTAGCTTTGGCGATGGTGAGCATGCGCTCAATCGAGAAAGTGATAACGCACAAGAACATGGTCATCAGGAAGGGTACGATGAAGCCACCTTTGAATACCACGCCCAGGTAGTCGCCGGGGTTGGGGTTGTTTTCGTTGTTGCCGCCTTGGAAGTGGCTGGCATCGCCGAAAACGAATTTGTAAACGCAATAGCTGATGACGAAGGCCAGGATGATAACCAGGACGGAGAACAGCGAGGCACCACCGCTGCTTTTGGCTTCGGCTTTAGCGGCCGTAGCGGCGGGCCGGGGGCTCGTATTCATGGCATTTTTCTGTTCCATTGTTCCGGAATGTTAGGGGTTATTGAGTGAAGTAGTTGAATTGAGTGGGTAAAGAAAATGCAAAAAGTTGGTTGGGGGCGCAGGCAACGGCAAAAAGACAATCGATAATCCCGTAATGAGGAGATTAAAATAGCACTTACCGAAGTCTAAACTACCCGACGAGCCGTCTTAGCTGGGCAAACCTAACCAAAAAGTGCGGCCTGACCAAAGAAAACTTCCCTCTACCCGCCAGAATTGCAATGAAAGTTTGATGAAGTCTTCCCAACGCTAAACCGTGCCTTTGGGTTGAGTTGAGCGGCGTTTGGCTTCTTCCCAGTACACATCCATTTGGGCCAGGGAAAGGTCAGCAAGGCGCTCGTTATTGGCTGCAGCGGCGGTTTCCAAGTACTGAAAGCGGCTGATAAACTTACGGTTGGTGCGCTCCAGCGCTTCTTCGGGATTAATGCCGGCAAAGCGGGCAAAATTGACCAGTGAAAAGAGCAAGTCTCCGAATTCATCGGCGGCTTTATCGGCGTCCATCCGGTCGGGATTGCCGTGGTGGTACTCGGCCCCAAACTCATTTAATTCTTCCTGCACTTTGGCCCATACCTGTTCGGGCTGTTCCCAGTCGAAGCCCGCGCCCCGGGCTTTTTCCTGAATTCGCATGGCCTTCACCAGGGCCGGCAGCGAGGTGGGCACGCCACCGAGTACCCCATTGGTATTGCCTTTTTCCTTGAGCTTGAGCTGCTCCCAGTTGCGTTTTACTGCTTCTTCATCGTCGGCCTGCACATCGCCGTAAATGTGCGGGTGGCGGTAAATTAATTTTTCGCACTGGGCATTAAGCACGTCGGCAATATCAAAGGCGCCTTTTTCGGCGGCGATACGGGCGTAGAAAACCAAGTGGAGCATGACGTCGCCGAGTTCCTTTTTCAGGTCGGGCAGGTCGTCGCGCAAAATGGCGTCGCTGATTTCGTAGGTTTCCTCAATGGTGAGGTGCCGCAGGGTTTGCAGCGTCTGTTTTTTATCCCAGGGACATTCGGTGCGGAGGCGGTCGAGCACGTCGAGCAGGCGGCCGAAGGCTTCGAGTTGGGCCGGGCGGCGCGTGCTGGCTAAGAGGGAACTAGTGGGGGGCGTTAGGTTTTCCATTATTCCAAAGATAAAACTCTGTGCCGCCAACCGGTTGCTAATGCCTAATTTTGACCTTTCAAATTACCTACCTCTGTGACTCTAATAAAATCTATTTCCGGCATCCGGGGCACTATTGGCGGGCCGGTGGGCCAGGGCCTCACGCCGCTCGACGTGGTGAAGTACGCCGCAGCTTATGGCACCTGGGTTAAAACCCAAAGCACCGACAGCAAGCTCATTGTCATTGGCCGCGATGCCCGCATTTCGGGCGATATGGTGAGCCGATTGGTGGCCGCCACACTGCAGGGCCTTGGCCTTGATGTGTGCGACCTTGGCCTGAGCACCACGCCCACCGTGGAAATGGCGGTGCCCGCCAAGAAAGCGGCCGGTGGCATCATTCTTACTGCCTCGCACAACCCCAAGCAATGGAACGCGCTGAAACTGCTGAACGCAACCGGCGAATTCATTTCGGAAGCCGATGGGCAGCAGGTGCTGGCTTCGGCCGAGAGCGAGGACTTCGATTTTGCGCCCGTGACCAAGCTGGGCCAGTACACTACGGACAATAATTTCCTGAAGAAGCACATCAAGGCCATTCTGGCGCTGCCGCTGGTGGATGTGGCGGCTATTAAGGCCCGTAATTTCCGGGTGGCGGTGGATGCCGTGAACTCCTCGGGCGGCTTCGCCGTGCCGATGCTGCTGGAAGCGCTGGGTGTGACCACCGTGGAGAAGCTGCACTGCGAACCCACCGGCGACTTTGCCCACAACCCTGAGCCGCTGCCCGAGCACCTGCGCGACATTGCCAAGGTGCTGGAGAAAGGTGGCTTTGACCTCGGCATCGTGGTGGACCCCGACGTGGACCGCTTGGCGCTGGTGAGTGAAAACGGCGAGATGTTCGGCGAAGAATACACGCTGGTGGCCGTGGCCGACTACGTGCTGCGCAGCCTGGGCGGCGGCAACACCGTGAGCAACCTGAGCAGCACCCGCGCCCTGCGCGACGTGACCGAGAAAGCCGGCGGCAGCTACTCGGCCGCCGCCGTGGGCGAGGTGAACGTGGTGACGAAGATGAAGGAAACCAGCGCCGTTATTGGCGGCGAGGGCAACGGGGGCATCATTTACCCGGAGCTGCACTATGGCCGTGATGCCTTGGTGGGCATTGCCTTGTTCCTGACGCACCTGGCCAAAACCGGCCTCACGGTGAGCCGCCTACGCAACTCGTACCCGAGCTACTTCATCTCGAAAAACAAGATTGAGCTGACGGCCGACATCAATACCGACGACGTGCTGGCTAAGATGGAAAAGCGCTACGCCAAGCAGCCGGTGAATACGATTGATGGCGTGAAGATTGAGTTCGACAAGGAGTGGGTACACCTGCGCAAGTCCAACACCGAGCCCATCATTCGCATCTATGCCGAGTCGGATTCGAACTCCACGGCCGATTATCTGGCCCAGAAAATCATTGGCGACATCAAGGAGATTATCGCTGCAAAGAGTTAATTAGTCGGTGTTCTGCACAATTGGAGCTGCTACTGTGGGCTGGTTTCAGTTGAAAAGCCGAAATTTGTATTCGCGCATAGCTTAACAGAAGCCGGGTGCACCCACGCCCGGCTTCTGGCTTTTTCTGCTGAAATCACATCTATGACCACAAACTCCTCCACCGCCCCCGCCTACGTCTACTTCGACAACGCCGCTACCACGCCCCTCGACCCCGAAGTGCTGGAAGCCATGCTGCCGTTTCTGCAGAACCACTACGGCAACCCCAGCAGCCTGCACGGGCCGGGCCGGCAGGTGCGCGCGGCCATTGAGAATGCCCGCAAGACGGTGGCCCACTTACTCAATGCCGCACCGGCCGAAATCATCTTCACCAGCGGTGGGACCGAGGCCGACAACTACGCCGCTTTCGGTAGTGTGCGGACTCTGGGGCTGAAGCACGCCATCACTTCGCCGCTGGAGCACCATGCTGTGCTGCACCCGCTGCAGGCGCTGGCCAAAAGCGGCGAGATTGAGCTGCACTACGTGAAGCACGACGCGCAAGGCGCGCTGGATTTGGGCCACTTGGAAGAGCTGCTGGCTACGCAGTCGCGCACCTTCGTGAGCCTGATGCACGCCAACAACGAAATCGGCAACCTGAACGACATTGCCGCTATCGGCGATATCTGCGCTCGGTACGATGCTGTCTTCCACACCGATACGGTGCAGACGATGGGCCACTACCGGCACGACGTGCAGCAGCTGAAAAATCACTTTCTGGTGGGCTCGGCCCACAAATTTCACGGGCCAAAGGGCGTGGGATTCATCTACACCCGCAGTGGCCTGCAGGTGAGCCCGCTCATCCATGGCGGCTCGCAGGAGCGCAACGTGCGCTCGGGCACCGAGAACGTGTACGGCATTGTGGGCCTGGCCAAGGCGCTGGAAATCGCGGTACGCGACCTGGCCGCTCACCACGCGCATGTGCAGGCATTGAAGACCCGCTTCATTGAAAAGCTGCGCGCCGAGGTGGAGGACGTGCAGTTCAATGGCCTGTCGGAATATGCCGATAAGAGCCTCTACACGGTGCTGAGCGTGAGCCTGCCGCCGTCAGCCATCAGCGAGATGCTGCTTTTCAACCTCGATATCAGCAAGGTGGCGGCCTCGGGTGGCTCGGCCTGTACGAGTGGGGCGCAAGCCGGCTCGCACGTGCTAGAGGCGCTGGGCTGCGACCCTGACCGCGCCACCGTGCGCTTCTCGATGAGCAAAATGAACACCGAAGCCGAAGTGGACTACGCCGTAGCGGTGCTGGCCAAGCTGTACCGGCCGGTGGCGGTGTAAGTGACTTGGTTCGCTTGAATGAACGGTAAAGTCCGGCTGCATTTCAGATGTGGCCGGACTTTTTTGTGCCTTTGGCGCAGAATGAAGCAGATGCTTGGGCAAACACTGCTGTCTTGTTCAGAGATGACTACTTTTCGAATCCTTCCGTAAGAATACGCCGACAACTCATTGCTGCATGGCTGACATTAACATTCAACGCAAAAAATCTTCGCCCAGCCCGTGGCTGCTGGTGCTGCTGGCGGCCGTTGTGGTGGCCGTGGCCGCTTATTTCTTTCTGCGCCCCGACCCGGCCGATGAGCCCGCGCCGCCCGTTGTGACCCCGGAGGCAGCGGCACCCGCTACTGCGCCGGACACATTGGCTGCCGCCGCTGCTGTAGACCAGGCCACGCGCCGGGCGGCCATTGACAGTATTCCGCAGGGGGATACCTCGCAGGATGCAGGCGGTTCCGAAACGGCTTCCGCGCTGGCCACGCAAGCGGCCTCCGACCCGGCGGCCCCCGGCTACGCCCTGAACGGCCTGCAAAAGCTCACCGGCGTGCTGGTGTCCCTCACCGACCGCGACGACCTGCGCGACCCCACTACCACCGAGCAACGCGACAACCTGACCAGTGCCACCGCCCGCCTTGGGGAGCCTAATACCAGTCTGCGCCCCGGCTTCGTGGCGGCGGCAGGGCTCATCCGGGCCATGCAGCAAAAGGCTTACCCGGACCTGGAAACCCAAGCCAACGCTTTGGTAAGCCTTGCCGGCCAGCTCTCTGGCCGCAGCACCACGGCGGTCGAGCAGCACCAGAACCAGCAGTTTCTAACCCAGGCCGCCGCCGCTGTGCGCATCCTCAGCGAGCCGAAACAGCTAAATTAGAAACGCGTGCCAGGCATTCGCCGTCTGGCTTTGCCTGGTGCCTTGCGGTCAGCCAACGAATGAATGCTCACTGCCAAATACAAAGTGTTTTATGGAAACGCCCGTCCTTCGCCGCTTGCGCGACCTTACCGATTTTGAAGTAGCCGACGACAACCCTGACGTGCGCGGCTGGACCGTGCGCGGCTCCGACGGACAAGCTTTGGGCACCGTGTATGAGCTGATTGTGGAGCCTGAGGCCATGAAAGTGCGCTACCTGGATGTGGAGCTGGACGCCAGCTTCCATATCAATGAGCATGAAAACCACATTCTGCTGCCCATTGGGGCCGCTTCGCTGGATGAGGACGGGGATAATGTTTTTGTGCCCGCGCTCAATGCCGAGACCGTGCTAAGCTACCCGCCCTACGTCGAAATTCAGATTACCCGCGAGTATGAAGAAGCCATGCTGCGGGCCTTGGGCAAGGAGGCTGCCCCGGCCAATCCGCGCTTCTACGAGCAGGATTCGTTCGACGCCGACAGCTTTTACAGCCGCCGCCGGGCTTCTTAAACCGGCCGGATATTATTGCCGCGCAATGCGGCGCGTGAGTACCTGCCCATTGGGCAGGCGCAGGCTGAGCACGTAGAGGCCCGGAGCCAGCCCTGCCGTTTGCACCCGCAAGGCGCCAACGCCGGCTGCCGTACTGCTTATGGCAAATTCCTGCCCCACGGCATTGTGGCAGCGAATTTCGGTCGGCAGCACATTGCCGCTGATGAAGAAGGCATCGGTGCTGGGGTTGGGATAAATGCTGAAATCGGCCTCGGTGGCGCCGCGGGTGGCGGTAGTGGTGCGGTTGGGCGTGGCCAGCCAGATGGTGGCATTGAGCAGAATGCGGGCATGGTCGCCGTTGGCCTCGGCGGCCCAGCCGTCGTATAGGTTATTGCCGGGCGCGCCCGAGCCATCGTCGGGCGGCGACGAGTCGCCGAGGGCCACCACACGGCCTCGGCCGTAGCGAGCCCGCGCCACAATGGCCCCGGTGGTGCCGGTAGTGGCCGCGCCGGGCCGGAACAAAACCCCGCGCACGCTGGCATTGGCAGTGGGGGAGAGGGTAAGGCTGGCACCGTTGTGGTATTCCATCGCCACCGGGTTGCCGGCCGGGCCGTGCAGGAGTGAGTCAGTGGGAGCGGTGGCCGCGCCTACGCCGGTGGTGAACACAAGGTTGTTCAGGTCGAAGGTGATGCCAAAAGGGTTGGCGGGGCTGGCCGAGGCCATCAGGTCGTTCCAGATGGCGGGCGAGTCCCAACCGTCGCCGTTGCGGTCCGAAATGGTGTGGTCCGAAATCATGAACAAGCCGCCACCGTTTCGCACATAGTTCAGAATAGCCGTTTTCTCGGCCGCGGTGTAGCGCGTGTTGGGCTCGTCCACAATGTAGGCCGCGTAGTTGCGCAGGTCCTGGGCATTGGTCGCGTCGTTGTAGGTAATGCGGCCGCTGCTGGGCAGGGTTTCCACCTGATAGCCGCGCTTCACCAGCGCAATACCCCAGGAAGAAAGTGCGCCGGTCCAGTACGTTTCCGGCGTGCTGGCCGTCACGGTGCTTTGCGCGGGCGTGGGCAGGCGCTGGGGGCTGCCCGAAACATCAGAATCAATCACCCAATCGGCGTTGCCGGCAGTTTGGGCTTTGGTGGCATCAAATAGGATTTTGACAGCTTGTTGAGCCCGGGCCTGAGCACCGGGCAATAGGCCAAAAGCAAGTGCTAAAGTGTAACGGAGGCGCATCTAGGTGGGAATTTTTTGAGAACGAAACCTTAAAGTTACAGAAACTCCTGCTAATGAAAATATAAAAATAAGAAAGGGCGCTGCCGAGCTATACTCAACAGCGCCCTCTTGGGTATTCGATTATTAGCGCGCTAATTCTGCCGAATCATGTCGGCCACGGCATCCACCCAGTACGGCTCGGAGTTCAGCGATGGCACCAGCTGCCAATGCTTTCCGCCGGCCTGTTCAAACATCTCCTTAAATTCCTCGCCCACCTCAATGGTCGTTTCCAAGCAGTCGGCCACGAAAGCGGGGGAAAAGGCCAGCACATTGTGGATGCCTTTGGCGGGCATTTCTTTCAGCACCTCGTCGGTGTAAGGCTGGAGCCAGGGGTCGCGCAGGCGGCTTTGCAGGCGGCTCTGGAAGGTGACGGTGTATTGGTCATCGCGCAGGCCCAGCTCTTTGGCCAGCAGGCGCGAAGTGGCAAAGCACTGTGCCCGGTAGCAATAGCGGTTGTTCTTATTGTAGCTGGCGCAGCAGGTGCCCAGCTTGCAATAGCCCTTGAAGCTGCCCTTGAGCACGTGCCGCTCCGGGATGCCGTGGTAGCTGAACACGATGTGGTCGTAGGCGTGCTTGGCCATTTCGGCCTTACCCCGCGCCCCAAAGCTGCTGATAAAGCCCGGGTCGTCGGCAAAGGTGCTGATGAAGCTGATGCTGGGCACTATCCACCAGTCTTTCACAATGTCCATCACCTTTTCCTGCACCGAGCCGGTGCTGGCCGCCGCGTACTGCGGAAACAGCGGCAGCACGATGATGCGGTCCACGGCCGCGTCGCGCAGCTCCTCCAGCGCCTTCTCAATGCTGGGCTTCTGGTAGCGCATCCCGAAGGCCACCACGTACTCCTTGCCCAGCACTTCTTTCAGCTTGGCCTGCAAATCGAGTCCGTGGTAGAGCAGGGGCGAGCCCCGCTCGGCATCCCAGAGCTGCTGGTATATTTTGGCCGATTTGGGCGCCCGCAGTGGCACGATGATGCCCTGAAACAGCGGGTAGCGAATGGCGGCGGCCATGTCAATCACGCGGCCGTCGGTGAGAAATTCGTTGAGGTAGCGGCGCACGTCGGGTGTGCTGGGCGAGTCGGGCGTGCCGAGGTTGACGAGGAGCACGCCGATGCGGCGGCCGGAAGTAGCAGGAGCATTCATTGGGGCAAAGTTCGGGAGCAGCAAGCGTATTGCGGACGAAACAGCCAGTTGCGGGCTTGGTTCGGCCCTGCGGCCGTAATTGCACCCAAATTCATCTGCTATCGATGCCGCCCGATACCCTCGCCGTCTCGTCGCTCAATATGCTGCTATGGGTGGCCGGCCAGCACGGTGCCGACGTGCCGGCACTCAGCCAAGCCATTGGTTTCGAACCTGCTACGACTACCGGCCCCGACGCCCGTGTGCCAATAGCCACCATTCAGCGCCTGTGGCCGCTGGTGATGGATGCTACGCGCGACCAGTATTTCGACTTGCACCTCGGCGGCTATATTAATTTCGCCACGGCTGGCACGCTGGCCTACGTGCTGATGCACGCGCCCACCGTGGGGGCGGCCATCGCGCAGTTGTGCCGCTACCAGGACGTGGCCTGCCAGGGCGTGCGCACTTTCCAGACGCCCGCCCCTGAGTGGCCCGGCGGCATCTGGCTGACGCTGGAGCTGACCAGTCCCGCCATCGTGCACCCGCAGTACGTGCTGAACTCGGAGCTGTCCGTCTACCTGGCGGCTTTTGCTACGCTCACCGGCCAGCCCGTAGCCCCGCAGGCCGTGCGCTTGGCCTACCCGCGCCCGGCCGATACGCGGGAACACGAGGCAGCTTTTGGTACTGCCAATCTGGAATTCGACACGCTTCTGACGCAAGTAGCCTTCGATGCGGCCGCGCTGGCGCTACCCGTCCTACACGCCAACCCGGCGCTGTTTCCGCTTTTCGAACAACACGCGGCGGCCCTGCTGGCCCAGCTACCCACGCACCAGCCGCCCACCCTCACCGAGCGGGTACGGGGCGAAATTGTGCGGCAGCTTAAAGGAGAATTGCCGACCCTGACCACCGTGGCCGCCCAGCTCTGTCTGGGTGTGCGTACCCTGCAGCTCAAGCTCAAGGAAGCTGGCTACACCTACCAGCAGCTACTCGATAATGTCCGCAGCGACCTCGCCCAGCGTCACCTGCGCGAGCCGCACCTAAGCATCACCGACGTGGCCTTCCTGCTCGGCTACTCCGAGCCGAGCGTGTTTGTGCGCTCCTTTAAGAAATGGACGGGGCAGACGCCGGGCGCGTTTCGCCGGTAAATTCTCGGTTGCGGTCAACCCAGTACGCCAGCGCCACCGTCAGCCACAACAGCTGCCCGCCCCAGCCGATGAACGCAACCGAAGCAGGCGGTGGGCTAAAGAGGCTGGACAAGTGCACCAGCACCAGAAAGGCAACCAGCCCCAGCAGACCGTAGCGGCCCACGCCATTGCGCGGGCTGGTTCGCCGCGCATACAGCCACAGTCCCAACCCCAACAGCGCAAATTCCATCACTTGTGTGATTGCAAAGTGGTTCCACAGCCCAAATCCCAGCAGCGGCGAATCCCCCGGATACAGCGGCAAATCGGGCTGATGCACCATCAAATCGAGCAACCAGTGGCTGGGCACCAGCAGGCCCACCAGCAGCGCCCCCTGGGCATTGCGCCGCACCAGCCAGTAAACCAGGCCTAGCAGCAGGCCCGCTACCAATTCTCCCAGCAGGCTGTGGGTGAAGGGATAATGCACAAAATCGAAGGCGTTGGTAGCCGTGGCGTGCGGCACGATGCTCATGCGCTCCACCCCGAACAGGAGCAGGGTGGGCCATACCAAATCGGCCAGCTGCGCGGCCAGAAATAAGGTGCCCAGCGACACGCGGGGCTGTTGCGTCTTGGTGCCGAAAGCGACGCCGAAATGGCCGAGAAACATATGGTTGCGGGTTAGGTGACAGATGCGTTGGAGAACCTGACAAAGGTCCGGCCCCATCCAAAGGCTCTTGCTGACGATTTCCGCAAATCGAATTGACCAAAAGCGAAATTCTGCGCCGCTGAAACGCCCTTCGCGGCTGGGTACTTCGGCATCATCCTAGCATTTCCGGCCCGCAAGCCGTACCTTTGCGGCCCTGATTATCAAACCCATCCATCGTGAACCCCGAAACTAAACCCCACCGCGCCGGCTTCGTGAGCATCATTGGCAAGCCCAACGTGGGCAAGTCCACGCTGATGAATGCGCTGGTGGGCGAGCGGCTCAGCATCGTCACGAGCAAGGCCCAGACCACGCGCCACCGCATCCTGGGCATCCTCAACGGCGATGATTTCCAGCTGATTTATTCCGATACCCCCGGCATCATCCAGCCCAAATATGAGCTGCACAACGCCATGATGTCGTTCGTGTACTCATCGCTCGAAGACGCCGACGTGGTGCTCTTCGTAACGGACATCTACGAGAAGCATGACGAGGAACCCGTAGTGGAGCGCCTGCGCAAGATGGTGGACACCCCCATCATTTTGCTCGTTAACAAAATCGACCAAGCCAACCAGGAAGAGGTGGAAGCCAAGCTGGCCTACTGGAAAGAGCAGCTCCCCAACGCCGCCGAAGTTCTGCCCATTTCCGCCCTCAACCACTTCGGTACCGACGGCGTGCTGCAGCTGGTGCTGGAGCGCCTGCCCCTCCACCCGCCATATTACCCGAAGGACGAATTAACCGATAAGCCCGAGCGTTTTTTTGCCGCCGAAATGGTGCGCGAAAAAATATTCAAGCTTTATAAGAAGGAGATTCCATACAGCTGCGAAGTTGTGATTGAGGAGTTTAAGGAAGAGGACGCCATCATTCGCATTCGCGGCATCATCTACGTCGAGCGCAGCTCACAAAAGGGCATCGTCATCGGCCAGGGCGGCGAGGCACTGAAGAAAGTAGGCACCTGGGCGCGTGAGGAAATGGAGAAGTTTTTCCTGAAAAAGGTGTTTCTGGAACTGCACGTAAAAGTGAACGAGAATTGGCGTACCGATGCAAAAGCGCTGAGTCGGTTCGGCTATCAATAAATACTCCGCCTGTCATCCTGAGCGCAGCGAAGGACCTTATCACGCCTGAACTGCTTGCGGTAAAAGCAAAACGGCGCTGGCGTGATAAGGTCCTTCGCTGCGCTCAGGATGACAGACAAAACACGTATTCCGACCATCTATAACTAATATACCCCGGGCACTGCCGAATCTAGGTCGGGTCGGCGGCTGGGGCCAACACCACATGTCTAAGCAAAACACGGTCGCCATCGTTGGGCGGCCCAACGTGGGCAAATCCACGCTTTTCAACCGCCTCGTGGGTCAGCGCAAGGCCATCATGGACAACGAGAGCGGCGTAACCCGCGACCGCCACTACGGCTACGGCGACTGGATTGGCAAGAACTTCACCGTGATTGACACGGGCGGTTACGTGCACAATTCGGAAGATATTTTTGAGGGCGAAATCAACAAGCAGGTAAAGCTGGCCATTGAAGAGGCCGACGTGGTGCTGTTCATGGTGGATGCTGATGCCGGTGTGCATAGCCTCGATGAGGAGTTTGCGCACGTGCTGCGCCGCTACATCGGCAAAAAGCCCATCTACCTGGTGGCTAACAAGGCCGACACCAACCTCCGCGCCAACGGCGTGGGCGAATTCTATTCGCTGGGCCTCGGCGATGGCGAAATTTACGCCATCAGCAGCGCCAACGGCCACGGCACCGGCGAATTGCTGGATGCCGTGGTAGCCAACTTCGACGACCCCGGCATTGAGGAGCCGGAATCGGAAATCCCGCGTATTGCCGTGGTGGGCCGCCCCAACGTGGGCAAATCCAGCCTCGTGAACCTGCTGCTGGGCGAAGACCGCAGCATTGTGACGGATATTGCTGGCACCACCCGCGACTCCATCTCGGCGCGCTACAATGCCTTCGGCAAGGAGTTTATCCTAGTGGATACGGCCGGCCTGCGCCGCAAAGCCAAGGTGAGCGAGGACGTGGAATTCTACGCCAACATGCGCAGCCTGCGCGCCCTGGAGGAGTGCGACGTGTGTATTGTGATGCTGGACGCCAGCCGCGGCATCGAGGCGCAGGATGTGAACATCATCACCCTGGCCGATAAGAACCGCAAAGGCATTGTGATTCTGGTGAATAAGTGGGATTTGGTGGCTGATAAGGACACCAACACGGCCAAGGAATTTGAGGCCAAAATCCTGGAAAAGATTGCGCCCATCTCCTATATCCCCATCATCTTTATCTCGGTGCTGAACAAGCAGCGCGTGCACAAGGCCATCGAAACGGCCATTGAAGTGTACCACAACAAGCGCCGCAAGATTCCGACTTCGCAGCTCAACGATGTGATGCTGAAGGAGATTGAGAAATACGGCCCGCCCGCGCTCAAGGGCAAGATGATTCGCATCAAGTACGTGACGCAGCTGCCTACGCACAACCCCGTGTTTGCCTTCTTCGCCAACCTGCCGCAGTACGTGCAAACCAACTACACGCGCTACCTCGAAAACCGGATGCGCGAGCATTTCGACTTTACGGGCGTGCCCATCGGTATCCTGTTCCGCAAGAAATAAGCGGGACTACGCCGGGCTCACACATTCTTCACAAATTTTTTTCAGGCGGCGGGTTACCTTCTCCAAACCAGAGTATAAAGCCCCGAATTTGAAGTTAAGCTTCGGCTCAACCTTCGGAAGTTGCTTGAAAATCAACCACATTTAAAACAAACCCCAAGATGAAAAAAGTATTGTTCCTCGCCCTGGCCCTCGGTTCGTTCACCTTCACTTCGTGCGACAGCAAGAAAGAAGATGCTCAGGAGCAAGTTGGCGAAAACGTGAAAGAAGCTGGCGAAGCCAAAGCTGATGCCATGGAAGACAAGGCTGACGCCGTACGTGACTCGGCTGATGCCAAAGGCGAAGCCATCCAGGACAACGCTGACAAAATGGACGCTAACGCTCCTGCTGCCGGCACCACCACGACCACCACGACCGAAGAAGTTAAGAAGTAATTCTTGCCTCCTGGTTAATAAAAAAGCCTCTCCAGCAACGGAGAGGCTTTTTTGTGTTTAGGCTGTAGCGCTACAGTTCAGTCTCGGGCATGCCTAGGCGACGGTTCAGGAGGTTATCGACCACTTCGAAGAGGCGGCGCGGCTCGTAGGTACGCCAGGATAGGTCGTCGAGCTGCCCGCCGAAGTTGATGTAGTTGTCGACGTTGTATTGCTTCATTTCGCGCAGCACATGTTCCTGGAAGTTGATGCCCGCAATCCAGCCGTCTTCCACGTCCTCGTACCATTCTTCGTAATAGTCGTCGTCGGAGCCGTGGAAGTTGAATACGTTTTCGCCGATGAGGATAAACTTGCGAATGCCCTCATGCGTCAGAATATCGATGATATTCCGCTTGAGCTCCATGATGTCGTTTTCGATGGCATCGTTCCACTCGCCGATGAATTCGAGCACAGCGGTACCATCCTCATAATCGGCAAACAGGATTTTGAAGAACAGTGTATCCGACCCCAGGCTGTCCCACTGCGGGTGGATGTAGTAGCCGTAGATGGTATTGGTGAAAGTTTCGAGGCTATTTTCCGCTTCGAAGAGAGGGGAGCGAGGGTCTTCGGAGGCCGAGTATTGCTCAATCCAGTTGTAGTGCGGCTCGATGGTGTGCATGGGTTGGCAGGGCAGGGGCAGCCATTACCGGAACAGCTGCCGTTTTAGCGCAAAAGGTGTTCCCTGCTAACTTATTATTCCACGTTGCGGTTCGTTAAAAGGCTGGTCAAAACGGTTGCCCAAAACATTAGGCCCGGAAAAGCAAGCACTGCCGCCAGGATGCCCAGCAGGGCTCGGCGCTGTTTGAAAGCCCAAAATGCTGTCAGTACCAGTGCTATACTGTTGGCCGCGAAAACGATATTGTAAATTTTGTCAACCCAGGGTTTGTCCAGCGTTTCGGGCAGCGGCTGATACAGGCACAGCAGAAGCAGCATCTGGAGCAAGCCGAGTAGCCCAATGCTGATTCTAAGCCTGGCCATGTACGGTACGCATACTATGCGCGAGCATTCAGCGCCGCGCGCACGCTGCCGTGCTGCTTGAGCAACTCGGCCGCCTCGGCTTGTTCAATGCCGAGCTCGTCCATCAGCATGCGTTCGCCCCGGTCTACCAGCTTTATGTTGGACAGCTTCATGTCGACCATCTTGTTGCCACGCACGTAGCCCAGGCGGATGAAAGTGGCTGTGGTGAGCATGTTGAGCGTCATTTTCTGGGCCGAGCCGGCTTTCAGCCGCGTGCTGCCCGTAATAAATTCCGGCCCCGTCACCACTTCTACCGGAAACTCAGCTGCTGCCGCCACTGCCGAACCTGCATTGCACACCACGCAGCCGGTGGCCAGGCCGGCCGCCCGCGCCCGCTGCAGCCCACCAATGACGTAGGGCGTGCGGCCCGAAGCGGCGATGCCCACGAGCACGTCTTTGGCAGTGACGTTGTGTACCTGCAAGTCTTTCCAGGCTTGCTCGGCATCGTCCTCCGCGCCTTCTACGGCCACTCGGATGGCCCCATCACCGCCCGCCATGATGCCTACCACCATTTCGGCCGGCACGCCAAACGTGGGTGGGCACTCCGAGGCATCGACCACGCCCAGCCGCCCGCTGGTGCCCGCCCCGATGTAGAACAGCCGCCCGCCATCGCGCAGCCGGGCCACCGTAGCTTCTACCAGCCGCTCAATCTGCGGCAAGGCCTTGGCCACGGTATCGGGCACGGTGTGGTCGAGGCGGTTCATGCCGGCCAGCAGTTCGGTGGTCGACAGCGTTTCGAGGTGGTTGAATTCGGAGGGCGCTTCGGTGGTCATCATAGTGTAGAACATGCTTTAGCTTGTTCAGAAAAAAGGGAAAGTTCAAGCGACGAACAAGCTAAAGCATGTTCTATAGAAGTTGCCCCACAACGGCGAAATTATCGAATACGTTGGCGGTGTGCGGGGCGTCTTTGTCCAGTTCGGCGGTGAGGTCCTGGCCGGCCCAGTGCTCGTAGTGGTTGCCGCGCCGCCAGAGGCGCGAGCGGCTTACGTCGTAAATCTGGCCTTGGTACGCCACCCAGATTTCGTCGCGGTCCTGGCCATTGCGCAGAGCGAGTTGGTTTTTGGTGTAGGTGGGAATTACAGTTTGGTTTTCTGGAACGGTCATGCTGAGCGCAGTCGAAGCATCTCTACCGCTTCGTTGGTTCAAAATTGATTACTTGTGCGGTAGAGATGCTTCGACTAGGCTCAGCATGACCGTTCTTTTTGTGACGTTTCAACTAGCTTAACAGCGCCTGAAGCCGAATCCAGCGCTGCGGCAGGTCGCCCTGCGAGGCGTTCAGGTAATCCTCGTAGGTGCAGGGGACCACGCGCTTGGTGGCGTTGTCGCCGAGGCGCTCCACTTCCATCCACCACTTTTCGGCGCGGCGCGATTTGTAGAACACCAGCTTGTCGGGGTTGCCGGGCAGCACCACGGTGTAGGTGAGGAAGCGGAAGGTACCGAAGCCGGTTTCGGGTTTGCGGTGGTAGAATCCTTCCACGAAATACCAGAGCATGGTGGCGATGGTGGCGGCAGCCAGCCCGTTCGGGTCCACGTCGGCGCGGTAGCCGTAGAGGCCGAACGAGCTGAGCTGTTCATTATGACCCGCATACCAGCAGAGCTGCGTCGCTTCCTCATTGCCCAGGCCAAAGGGATTGGCCGGGTAGTAGCCCGGCGAGTCCTGCCAGCGAATGGCGGCAATGTCTACGCTCATGAAATCGGCCTGGCGCACCAGTGGCTCGGCCAGGCGGCGGTCGGCGCGCACCTCGCCCACGCTCATGGTGTCGAAGTGCAGCTTTTCGAGGGCCACCATCACCTCGGGCGGGGTGAGGTATTGCTGGTGGCCGAGGTGGGCCAAGCTGAACACGATGTTGGGCTCGTGCACCAGCAGGCGGCGCAGATGGCTTTCTTCGGGCGGGGTGCCGGGGCCGGGCTCGGCCATGTCGGGCCGCGAGTCCACTACCGTCACGTTGATGGTGCGGTCCTGCGCTTCGTAGGCCAGAAACTGGCCGTAGTCCAAATCGTGGCTGCCGCCGAGCAGAATAGGCACTGTGTTTTCCTCCAGCAGCGCCCCGATGATTTCGCGCAGGCGCTGGTAAGTATCCTCCAGCGTAAGGCCGGGGCGCAAGTTGCCGAGGTCGACGAGGCGCAGCATGCCCGAGCCTTTTTGCAGCTGGTAGAAGCGCTGGCGCACTTCGTTGGGGCCGTGGCGGCGGGCATTGGGTGGGCCGGCCGCGCTGCCGCGCCACTCATCCAGCCCGATGAGGGCCAGGTCGGCGGTGCGCCAGTCGGGGAAGGTTTCGGTGAAGCGGGTGGCGTAGGCAGCCAGCGTGGTAGGCGCGGGCGAGGCCTCGGTCAGCGTTTCCGGCAGCGGGTCAAAAAACAGGGCCAGATTCATTGGGAGCGGGAATGCTAGAGCCCAAAATTACGCCGAAAAAAGCCGGGTTTTGGGGCTTTTTGAGCGTTTTCGCGGCCAATTTGGTTTTTAGCCGTAATAGCAGCGCCACGGATGTGGTTACTGCGCCATCGCGCAGACCCAAAAAAAGCGCTTTATTTAAGCTGAATTTCACGCAATACGCCTTTATCCGACCCCACCCATGGACGTTCGTCGCGCCTTTGATATCCTAGCCCACCAAATTGCCGAGTCGCCCAAGTCCGACGCCCTGGCCTCCAAAATCGACGGTAACTGGGTGCCCATCAGCAGCCAGCAACTGCAGGACCAGGTCAACCTTGTCTCGCTCGGGCTCGTGTCGCTCGGCCTCAAGCGTGGCGATAAGGTGGCCATTATTAGCATGAACCGTCCGGAGTGGATGATGGCCGACTTCGGCATCTCCCAAATCGGGGCCACCAGCGTGCCGATGTATCCCAGTATCACAGTGGAGGACTATAAGTACATCTTCACCGATGCCGGCGTGCGGGCCGTGTTCGTGGCCGATAAAAAGCTGTTCGACAAGGTGAAGGAAGCCACGCAGGACCTGGATATTCCCGCTGCCAACATCTTCACCTTCGATAAAGTAGAGGGTGCCCGCCACTTTAGTGAGCTGCTGGAGCTGGGCAAAAAAGGCAACGCCGCTGACCTGGAGCCGCTGAAAGCCGCCGTGGAGCCCGACGATTTGCTCACGCTCATCTACACCAGCGGCACTACTGGCAAGCCCAAGGGCGTGATGCTCACCCACGATAACATCCTGAGCAACTGCCGCAACTCGCAGCGTTTTGTGCCCGTCACGAAGAACGATAAAGCGCTAAGCTTCCTGCCGCTCTGCCATATTTTCGAGCGCATGGTGACGTATCTGTACATGATAAACGGTGTGAGCATCTACTACGCCGAAAACATGGACGTCATCGCCGATAACCTCCGCGAGGTGAAGCCCGAAATCTTCACCACCGTGCCCCGCCTGCTGGAGAAGGTATATGATAAAATCGTGCAGAAAGGCCACGAGCTGGAAGGCATCAAGAAAAGCCTGTTTTTCTGGGCTCTGGATTTGGGCCTGAAGTACGACACCCAGAAAGACCAGGGCTTCTTCTATAATACGCAGCTGGCGCTGGCCAATAAGCTCATCTTCAATAAATGGCGCGAGGCGCTGGGCGGCAACCTACGTTGCATTGTGAGCGGCGGCGGGGCCTTGCAGCCCCGGCTGGCGCGCGTGTTCTGGGCGGCCGGCATTCGGGTGATGGAGGGCTACGGCCTGACAGAAACCTCGCCGGTGATTGCCGTGGGTGGCTACGAGCCGGAGAATAACATGATTGGCACCGTGGGCCCGCTCATCGACAACATGGACGTGAAAATCGCGGCCGATGGCGAAATTCTGACCAAATCGGCTTCGGTAATGAAGGGCTATTACAACAAGCCCGACCTCACGGCCGAGGTGTTCGACCAGGAAGGCTGGTTCCACACTGGCGACATTGGCGAGCTGGTGAATGGCAAGTTCCTGAAAATCACTGACCGTAAAAAGGAGATGTTCAAGACCTCGGGCGGCAAATACATCGCCCCGCAGGTCATCGAGGGCAAACTGAAGGAGGACCCGCTCATCGAGCAGGCCATGGTGGTGGGCGCCGACCAGAAATTTGCCTCTGCCTTGGTCATTCCGTCTTTCCCCGACCTAAAAGGCTGGTGCAAGCGCAACGGCGTGCCCGACGCTCCGAACGAGGAACTGGTGAAAAACGAGAAAGTGGTGAAACTGTACAAAGACTTAATAGACAAGTATAACAAGGGCTTTGCGCAGTGGGAGCAGGTGAAGCGGCACGAGTTGCTGCCCACTTTGTGGACCGTGGAAAGCGGCGAGATGACGCCCACCATGAAAGTGAAGCGCAAGGTCATCACCGAAAACAACAAGGACTTGATTGCCGGCATCTACGACCGGGCCGAGAAGGAGCCGCACGAGCGGACGGCCCACTAGGCAAGCGGCAACGTGCCCTGCCCAACCAAGAACTGGCAACGAAGCACAGTCAAAGCTTTGCCCACTGGGAGCAAGTGAAGAAAAACACCCTCCCGCCCGAGCTCTGGACCGTGGAAACCGGCGAAATGACGCCCACGATGAAAGTGAAGCGCAAAGTCATTACCGAAAACCGCAAGGAGGAGATTGAGGGGATGTATTCGTAGGCGGAAAATGAGGAAACGATGAAACAAACAGCGTCTGCTTGCATCAAGCGGACGCTGTTTGTTTTAGCTTTACAGTTTTATTTTCCATCATCTACTTCATTTTCATACATGAGTAACTTCTCCAAATTTGCTTGCCTCGCCCTGAGCGCAGCGCTTCTGCTAAATGGCTGCAAAGGCAAAGACGGCGACCCGGGACCTGCCGGGGCAACGGGCGCTACCGGTGCTACTGGCGCCACCGGCGCGGCTGGTACCAACGGCACGTCCGGTCAAAATTTAACGGGCTCGCTCTACGGCTTTGTCGCTCCCGTCGACGAATACGGCGTTGCACTTCCCAAAAGCGGGGTCACAGTTACGCTGGAAGGCGTGACGCCGGCCGCCACTGCCACCACCAATGCTGATGGGCGCTACGAGTTTACTAACCTGCGCAATGGCACCTACAATATAAGCTACAGCCGCACGGGCCTGGGTACCGTGCGTCGCCTCGGGGTAGGCCACGTGGGCGGCGACCAGCCAACTTTTCTCGGTACCAGCAGTATTTCGGCCCCTTCTACTACCACGCTTGGCACCCTCACGGTCAGCAACCCAACCACCACTTCGGTAACCCTGAACGTCCCGTTCTCTAACCCCGGTGCGCAAGGCGCTTTTGTTCGTTTGGCGATATACGCCAGCAGTAGCCCCGGTACCACGGCCGCCAACGGCACGTTGCTGACTACCGTTTCGACGACTACCAGCCCATTAAGCTTTAGCTTTTCAAAAGCTACCTTCAACAGCGCCGGCTTTGCGAGCGGGACAGCAGTCTACGTTGTAGCGTATGGCGCGCCGTCCGTCCTGACGTCTTACGTCGACCCCCTCACCGGACGCATAATTTATAATGGCCTGACGGCCGCTTCAACCAATCAGGTTGCGTTTATCGTGCCGTAACCGGCGCGACGACAGGACGTCTGACAGAGGCACTCTCCACGAGTGCCTCTTTTTTTGGAATATAGTATGCAAGCCTAACAAATTCTTCGTAAGTTTACCGCACTATCAGCCCGCCCATGAAACCCGAAGAAACCGTCGATTACAACATAAAAGTGGCTTGGCACGCGATTTCGCGGATGTATAATACCCAGGCCGCGCAAAACGATATCACGACCAGCATCGGCTTCGTGCTGCTCAATATCGACCAGGAGCGCGGCACGCCGGCCACCAAAATTGCCCCGCTGCTGGGTCTCGAAACCCGCAGCCTCACCCGCATCCTGCGCAGCATGGAGGAAAAAGGGCTGATTTATAAGCAGGCCGACTCGGTGGATAAACGCTCGGTTCGCATTTTCCTGACCGAACTGGGCCTGGAGAAAAAAGAAGTTTCGCGCCAAACAGTGCGCCACTTCAACCTGAAAATCCGCGAAAAAATCCCGCAGAGCCAGCTCGATGTCTTCTTCAAAGTCTCGGCTCAGATTACGAGCATGATTGAAAGCAAAACCCTCTTTGAGGAGTTTGTGCTGAAGCCATCGCGCACCGAGTCTTCGGCGTCTTAAAATCTCAACAGCCTGGCGGCGCTGCCGTTAGCGCACGGGCTTACCGCTTACATTACCACCCCCACCTCATCACCCCCAAAGAGGATGAATCGAACCATCAAGAAAGTGGCCGTGCTCGGCTCCGGCGTCATGGGCTCGCGCATTGCCTGCCACTTCGCCAACATTGGCGTGCAGGTGCTGCTGCTCGACATCGCCCCCAAAGAGTTGCTGCCCGACGAAGAAAAGAAGGGTCTGAAACTGGAGGCTCCGGTCGTGCGCAACCGCATTGTGAATGCCGCATTGCAGGCCGCAATCGTTGCCAATCCCTCGCCGCTCTACCGCAAGGCCGACGCGGCCAAAATCAAGACCGGTAACTTCGACGACAACCTGAAGGACATTGCCACCTGCGATTGGACAATTGAGGTGGTAATTGAGCGGCTGGACATCAAAAAGAGCCTGTACGAGCGGGTGGAGCAGTTCCGCAAGAAGGGCACGCTCATCACCAGTAACACCAGCGGCATCCCGATTCACCTGCTGGCCGAGGGGCGCTCGGAGGATTTCAAGCAGCACTTCGCGGGCACGCACTTCTTCAATCCGCCTCGCTACCTGAAGCTGCTGGAAATCATTCCGACGGCCGACACCAAGCCGGAGGTGCTGGATTTCCTACAACACTACGGCGACCTGTACCTGGGCAAAACTGTGGTACTGGCTAAGGACACGCCCGGCTTCATCGCCAACCGCGTGGGCGTGTGGGCCTTGCTCGACGCCATGCAAACCATGCAGAAGCTGGGCCTGACCGTGGAAGAAACCGACAAGCTGACTGGCCCGGTAATCGGCCACGCGAAGTCGGCCACCCTGCGCACTTCGGACGTGGTAGGGCTGGACACGACCATCAACGTGGCCAACGGCCTGGCCCAGGGCCTGCCGGATGATGAGGCCAAGGACGTGTTTGTGCTGCCCGATTTCGTGAAAAAGATGGGCGAGAGCAAGTGGCTGGGCGACAAAACCGGCCAGGGTTTCTACAAGAAAGTGAAAGGGGAGGGCGGCAAGTCGGAAATCCACGCGCTAGACCTGAACACCCTGGAATACAAGCCGAGCCAGAAGGTGAAGTTCGCCACGCTGGAAATGACCAAAACCATCGAGAAGCTGGCCGACCGGTTCAAAGTGCTGGTGGCAGGCAAGGACAAGGCGGGCGAATTTTACCGCTTGAGCTTCGGCGGGCTGTTCGCCTACGTGAGCAACCGCGTGCCGGAAATCTCCGACCAATTGTATAAGATTGACGACGCCCTGCGCGCCGGCTTCGGCTGGGAGCTGGGGCCGTTTGAAACCTGGGACGCACTGGGCGTGCAGGCGGGCGTAGACCTAGCCAAAGCGGCCGGCCGCACCGTGGCCCCGTGGATAGAAGAAATGCTGGCCGCCGGTAATTCAACCTTCTATAAGGTAGAAGACGGTGTGCGCAAGTTTTACGACCAGGCTTCCAAGACCTACCAGGCCATTCCGGGCGTGGAGAATTTCATCATTCTCGACAACCTGCGGGCCAGCGGCAAGGTGCTGTGGAAAAACGCGGGGGCCTCAGTTATCGACCTCGGCGATGGCATCCTGAACGTGGAGTTCCACTCCAAGATGAACTCGCTGGGCACCGACGTTATTCAGGGCTTGCTGAAAGGTGTGGAGATGGCCGAAGCCGGCTATCGCGGCCTCGTGGTGGGCAACGACGCGCCGAACTTCTCGGCCGGTGCCAACCTGGGCCTCGTGTACATGCAGGCGCTCGACCAGGATTTTGACGAGCTGAACATGATGATTCAGCAGTTCCAGCAGGCTATGATGCGGATGCGCTACAGTAGCATCCCGGTGGTGGGCACTCCGCACGGCCTCACGCTGGGCGGCGGCTGCGAGCTGAACCTGCACTGCGACCGCGTGGTAGCAGCGGCTGAGTCTTACATCGGCCTCGTGGAGTTCGGCGTGGGCCTGATTCCCGGCGGCGGCGGCAC
Organism: Hymenobacter negativus; assembly: GCF_016056375.1. Lineage (GTDB taxonomy): Bacteria > Bacteroidota > Bacteroidia > Cytophagales > Hymenobacteraceae > Hymenobacter > Hymenobacter negativus_A. Next base: position 119,976 of record NZ_JAEDAE010000006.1, on the reverse strand, counting down.
CAAGGAAATGACCCTGCGCACGGCCGCCAAGTACGAGGAAGGCGAGCCCGAATTCAATCTGCTGCGTAACACCTACATGACCATCAGCACGGCCAAAGTCTCGACTTCCGCCGCGGAGGCATTCGACCTGGGCTTCCTGCGCCGGGGCGACGAAGTGGTGCTGAATAGCAACCGCGTTATCGCCGCCGCGAAATCGGCTGCCATTGACCTGGCCGATGCCGGCTACACCCAGCCCGTGCAGAAAACCAACATTAAGGTGCACGGCAAGGGCGCTCTCGCCATGTTCAAAACCGGCGTGTACGCCATGCAGCAGGGCAACTACATCTCGACCCACGACCAGCTTATTGCCGATAAACTGGCCTACGTGATGTGCGGCGGCGACTTGTCCTCGCCCACCGAAGTGAGCGAGCAATACTTACTGGATTTGGAGCGCGAGGCGTTCCTGTCGCTCTGCGGCGAGCGCAAGACGCTGGAGCGGATTCAGAGCATTCTGACTACCGGTAAGCCGTTGCGCAATTAATTCAATTTGTCATGCTGACGAAGGAAGCATCTTATCACGGCGGCCTTTGTTAGCGTCTTAAACCTCCGCAGCGCCGGCGTGATAAGGTCCTTCGCTGCACTCAGGATGACAATCAAAATAATATGTCTAACACCGCATATATCGTAGCCGGCTACCGCACGGCCGTGGGCAAAGCCCCCCGGGGTGGTCTTCGTTTCACCCGGCCCGACGACCTCGCCGCTGCCGTTATCAAACACCTCGTGGCCCAGGTGCCGGCCCTCGACCCCACGCGCATCGACGATGTAATCGTCGGCAACGCCGTGCCGGAGGCTGAGCAAGGCCTGCAAATGGGCCGCCTGATTTCGCTGCTGGCCCTGCCCATCAACGTATCTGGCCTCATCGTGAACCGCTACTGCGGTTCCGGCGTCGAAACCATCGCCATGGCGGTGGGCAAAATCTCCTCGGGCATGGCCGATTGCATCATCGCGGGCGGCACCGAGAGCATGAGTATGGTGCCCACCGTAGGCTGGAAAACCGTGCCCAACTACAAGCTGGCGATGGCGCACCCCGACTACTACATGGGCATGGGCCTCACCGCCGAAGCCGTGGCCAACGACTACAAAATCAGCCGTCAGGACCAGGACGAATTCTCCTACAACTCGCACCAGAAGGCCATCAAAGCCATCGAAGCGGGCAAGTTCAAAAAGAGCATCGTGCCCATTACGGTAGAGGAAACCTACCTGGACCAGGCCACTGGTAAGAAGAAAAACCGCTCCTACGTGGTGGATACCGACGAAGGCCCCCGCGCCGACACCTCGGTAGAAGCCCTGGGCAAGCTGCGGCCTGTGTTTGCCGCCAACGGCACTGTGACCGCCGGCAACTCTTCCCAGACTTCCGACGGCGCGGCCTTCGTACTCGTAATGTCGGAACGCATGGTGAAGGAGCTGAACCTGGAGCCCATCGCCCGCATGGTGAACTATGCCACCGAAGGCGTCGACCCGCGCATCATGGGCATGGGCCCCATCAAAGCCGTGCCGAAAGTGCTCAAGCAAGCCGGCCTCAAACTCGACGACATCGACTTGTTTGAGCTGAACGAAGCCTTCGCCTCGCAGTCGCTGGCGGTGGTGCGCGAGCTAGGCATTGATACTGAAAAGCTGAACGTGAACGGCGGTGCAATTGCTCTGGGCCACCCGCTGGGCTGCTCAGGCGCTAAGCTCAGCATCCAGCTCTTCGATGAGCTGCGCGAGCGCGGCAAGAAGTACGGCATCGTCACGGCCTGCGTGGGCGGCGGCCAGGGCGTCGCCGGCATCTACGAGCTGCTGAAGTAGCTTTCTGTATCGTCCCCTAAAAGGAACGTCATGCTGAACGCAGTGAAGCATCTTTACCGCAGTAGTAATCAAATACCATGTGTCGATAGAGGTGTTTCACTGCTGCTCTTAACATTTGGTGCACAAAGTGCGCAGGCACAGCATTTTGATTTTGCCGCCAAAGAGGCAGTTAAATTGCCTGCTTCTGCCCTTGCTCAACTATACCAATACATCGAGAAGCGCGATGGTAGCCCGATGACAATAGGCGAGACATACGTATATGTTCCTGTTTACAATGTCCTAAACCGTTCACAGAAGCAGTTTACAGACGGTGTCTACATGTTTATTTTGAACGTCCATGATTCTGGGCAGCTCTTCATTAATCAAAAAGGCAAGGTCGTAATTCTGAGAAACGGGTCGGTGCCGGAGATTCTCGCTGATTACAGTGGCTTCTTGAAGCAGAATAAGTTGCCTGTGACTACCCAGGTAAGTTATTTGTCGGCAATTGCAGCGTTTATGCAGTATCAATACAAAGACATCCAAGAGAAAATTAAAAGCGGTGCTCTGGATGAGTTAAGGGATAAACCCTGATTCCAAGCGGTTGCCACATTACAAGTTCGAGAAGAAATGCCCCGTCCCACCGGGGTTTTCTTTCGCTGATATAGTAGGCACGCCTAACATTTTTTCTTACCTTGCAACACTAAACCCGCCGGCCTTTTGTTTCTCTAACTAGTAGGCTAGCCTAATACTTTTCAACTCCACACCCCACCCCAAACCGTCATGGAAGTAACGCAGCAAGTCCCCCTGAAGGGCGGCGAATTCATTATCAAGCCGACCGATGCCCAGAGCGTCTTCACCCCGGCCGACTTTACCGAAGAGCAGGTCATGATGCACCAGACCTGTCTGGATTTCGTGGCCGCCGAAGTGCAGCCCCTGCTCGAGCGCCTCGATAACCACGAGGAAGGCCTGATGCGTGGCCTGATGGAGAAGGCTGGCCAGTTGGGCTTGTTCGGCGTGAGCATTCCGGAACAGTACGGCGGGTTGGACATGGACTTCACTACGGCCCTGCGCGTGACCGAGGGCGTGGGCGGTGGCCACTCGTTTCCGGTGGCGTTTGCGGCGCACACGGGCATCGCCATGCTGCCCATTCTGTACTTCGGCAACGACGAGCAGAAGGCCAAGTACCTGCCCGGCCTCACCGACGGCACCCTGATGGGCGCGTACTGCCTCACCGAGCCCGGCTCCGGTTCCGACGCGTTGGGCGCTAAGACGAAGGCCGTGCTCAATGCCGAGGGCACGCACTACGTGCTGAACGGCCAGAAGATGTGGATTACGAACGCCGGCTTTGCCGACGTATTCATCGTGTTTGCCCAGATTGACGGTGACAAGTTTACCGGCTTCATCGTGGAAAAAAACACGCCCGGCCTGAGCCTCGGCAACGAGGAGCACAAGATGGGCATCAAGGGTTCTTCGACCCGTCAGGTGTTCCTGACCGATGCGCAGGTGCCGAAAGAAAACGTATTGGGCGAAATTGGCAAAGGCCACCTCATCGCCTTCAACGTGCTAAACATCGGCCGCATCAAGCTGGCCGCCGCCTGCCTGGGCGCCACCAAAATGGCCGCCGACTTGAGCGTGAAGTATGCTAACGAGCGGGTGCAGTTCAAGATGCCCATCTCAAAGTTCGGCGCCATTCGCTACAAGCTGGCGCAGCAGGCCATCCGCATCTACGCCGTAGAATCGGCCATTTACCGCGCAGGTTCCGACATCTACCGCATGGAGCAGCAGCTCATGGCCGAGGGCAAAGGCGCCAACGAGGCGCTGCTGGGCGCGGCCCGCGAGTTTGCCGTGGAGTGCGCCATCCTGAAAGTAGAAGGCTCGGAAGTGCTCGACTACGTGGTGGACGAGGGCGTGCAGATTTACGGTGGCTACGGCTTCTCGGCCGACTACCCGATGGACCGCGCTTACCGGGATTCGCGCATCAACCGCATCTTCGAGGGCACCAACGAAATCAACCGCCTGCTGGCCGTTGACATGATTCTGAAGAAGGGCCTGAAAGGCGAAATCGACCTGATGGGCCCGGCCCAGGCCGTGCAGCAGGAGTTGATGAGCATCCCGAGCATGAGCCAGGAAGAGGAAACCGGCCTGTTCAGCAAGGAGCTGAAAACCATCGCCAACCTGAAAAAGGCCGTCCTGATGGTGGCCGGCTCGGCCGTGCAGAAGTTCACCGCCACCCTCGCCAAAGAGCAGGAGCTGCTGATGAACATCGCTGATATGGCCATCAAAACCTACATCGCCGAGAGCACCCTGCTCCGCGTGGAGAAGGAAGCTGCGGCCAAAGGCGAAGAAGCTATGGCCGTGGAAATTGATATCGCCCGCGTGTACCTGGCCGATGCCGTGGACATCGTGGAGAAAGCCGGCAAGGACGCCATCGGCAGCATGGCCGAGGGCGACGAGCAGCGCCTGCTGCTCATGGGCCTGAAGCGCTTCACCAAAACGGAGCTCATCAACGTGAAGGAGTCGCGCCGCCGCATCGCTGCCAAGCTGATTACCGCCAACGAATACGCCGTTTAAAGCATGGATTTGCCGGATTAACGGCATATTTCATGGATTTCTTATCTAAAAAAGGCCGCTTCCGAGTTCGGGAGCGGCCTTTTTTTAGATAAGTTATTTAATTAACGGGTTTAAGGACAGGACGTTGGGTAACTATATTGGGAAGAATCCGATATAACTGGAAGCCTTTTGCGGTGCGGGTTAGTCTGGAAGAAAAGCACAGCGCGGCCGCCCGGCTTATGATTGTTCCTCAACTTCTTTTTTTTCTGTACTTATGAAAAACTTTACGCCTTTTTTGGTCATGCTGGCCGTTGCGTTGGGGTGGCTGGTACCCGCCGCCCAAGCCCAGACCTGCGCGCCCCCGACCAACGTCATTACCCGCAACATAACCAATACCAGTGCGGTGGTTAGTTTCACGCCTTCGGCCACGGCCGCCAGCTACACGGTGCGCTTTTATTCTATCGACAGCACGGCGGCGGGCATCACTAACGTCAATACCACCACGTCGCCGGTGATGCTGACGGGCCTCGTGGCCGGACGCTGGTACCGGGTGTCGGTGCAGAGCAACTGCGCGGGCGGCCTTACCACGGCCTCGCCCTGGATTGGGTTTCTGACTACGGGCAGTGGTTCCAATCCTAATACGGGCTGCGCGGCGCCAACCGGGTTAGCCATTGCGGGCTTGACTACCACGACGGCGTCCATCACCTTTAATGGGGCCGCCGGGGCCGGTAGCTACCGCATAGTTTACTATGCTTGGGGCGACAGCATCAATGCCGTCACGCAGACCGTGACCGGCTCACCAATCGGGCTCAGCGGCTTGTCGCCCGGCACACAATACGTGGTGCGGGTTTTCAGCAACTGCAGCGGCGCTACTTCGGTCCCAGCAGGCCTCACCTTCCGTACCCCCACGGTGGCGGTGCCCTGTGGCGCGGTTACCAATGTGGTGGTAACGGCCACCAGCGCCACCACGGCCGCGGTCAGCTTCACATCGGGAGCCAACAATACCCGGTTCACCGTGACGTATTACGTGCCCAACGACTCGGTGCGGCAGGTGACTTCTACCGCATCACCCATCATTATTACCGGCCTGGTGCCCGGCCGTACATATTCCGTGCAGGTACGGAGCTTGTGCGGTAGCGGCACTGCCGTTACCTACACGGCCGGCGCGCCCATCACCTATTCCTTCCGGGGGGCACTAGCCTCCCGAGCGGCGCTGGGTAGCGGCAGGCTGGAAGTATTCCCCAACCCGGCGCAGCGCGCGGTCAGCCTAGTGCTGCCGGCCGTGGCCGGTGCCACGCAGGCCCGGATGGTGCTGCTGAATGGGTTGGGTCAGCAGGTGCGTACCATCATCCTACCACTGGCTGGAACCGAAACCCGGGCTTCATTTGATTTATCGGGCGTTGCTTCCGGGCTTTACACGCTGCGCGTAATGGCAGGGGGGCAGTCGGCCAGCCAGCAACTGGCAGTTGAGTAAGCTAAAAATAAATCCAGCAAAAAGGCCGCTTCTGAATCCAGGAGCGGCCTTTTGTTTAATAAGTATCAGCAAATAAATCTCATTCTTTCACTAGTTTCAAATGCTGGGCCTTACCGTCCAGCGTGATATGCAGCACATATATCCCGCGGGGCAGGGACGAAAGATTGATAATGGGCAGCTTGGCCAAACCAGCGGGCACTTCCACCAACTGCTTGAGGACAGTGCGGCCGGTAGCATCGGTGAATGTCAGCGGAACAACCCCGGCCGAGGCAGCCTGAGTGGTCAGCGTCAGGGTTTCCCAAAAAGGGTTGGGGCTGGCGATTAGGATAGAAGCGTTGCCGGTACCAAACACCACGGCTTTGGGAGCGGTGAAGGTGCTGCTGCCATCTAAATCGACCTGCTGCAAACGGAAATAGACAGTACCGGTCAGATTATCCGCAGCCGTCAGGAACTGGTAAGACTGGGCCTGGCTGCTGCTGGCTTGGCGGCTGGGCACGAAGCCCAACGTGCGGAACTCGCGGCCATCGGCCGAAGCCTGCACGGCAAAGCCCTTGCTGTTCTGCTCGGTAGCCGTGGCCCAGGTGAGCAGGGCCTGCTGGCCCTGGCGCTCGGCATCAAAGCGGGTGAGGGTGACGGGCAGCGGCGCAGCCTTGTTGCCCAGCGTCCAGTCGGAGAGGTGGGTGAGACCGGTCAGGGTGACGTTGTTGGCGCTGGCGGTGCCACCTTCGGGCCGCCACAGGCCGCCAGCAATGGGTCGGCTGAACAGCTGCAGGTTGGCGGCGGGGATGCCGTTCAGTTCGGCCGTGGTGGGCGAGTAACCGAATACCAGGTCCATGTTGAGGCCGGTTTCGGTGGTGGGCACGATGCGGTACTGGCGGCGGATGCTGCGGCTGGTGATGCCGGCATTGGCCCCGGCCGCGGGCGTGACGCCGTAAACCGGCGTGCCCGTGGTGCGCACCACGTAGGTGCTGCCGGGCAGGGCCGCGCCGCCGGCGGTGTGCGCCGTGAGGGTAAGCCCCAAGCCGCCAAAACCGGTGGAATTGCCATCGGCCACGAAGCTGAGCGTAGCCGACTGCACCTGGCCCAGCACAAAGCTAGTAGCGGTTTCGCTGATGGTGGCGTTGCGGCCCAGCGTGAGCAGGTGCGCGCCCGAGCCATCGGGCAGGTATCCTTTGAGCACGCCGCGGCTGAGCACGAGGCTGGTGTTCACGGTCACGTCGCTGTTGAGCTGGAGCGAGTCGGTGGCCGTGGCCAGGTTGAGTTTCAGGCTACGCACCGTAGCCGGCAGGCCGGAGCCCGACTGCTGGTTGGTCCCGTTGGTAAACGTGCCGGTGTACGTATAGATGGCATCGGAGCTGAACGTGCGGGTGCCCGTCACCTGCACCGCGCCGGTGCTGCCGCTGGCCGCAATGCCGGCCGGCGCACAGATTTGCAGCTCGGCCCCGGCGTTCAGGGCGAAGGTAGCCGGGCCCGTCACGGGCTGGCAGTTGGTGTTGAGGATGCCGCCGCTTTGCACCGTGATAGCGCCCTGGGCCGCGAGCGGGCCGCCGAGGGTGGCCGTACCGCCGGGCAGCACCGTCACGTTGCCGTAAGTGGTGCCATTGGCCACGCTGCGCGTGTCGCCGATGGTCAGGTTGGGCAGGTTGTTCACGAAACCCTCGCCCGAGAAGTACACGTTGCGCAGCAGCGCGTAGCGGCCGCTGCTGCTAGTGCCCGCCGCGTAGTAGAAGCGCACGCTCAACGTCTGACCGCTGCTGCGGGTGAGGCCCCCTAGCGCCAGCCGGTATGTGCCGAAGCCGCTGCTGTTGTAGTTGTTGGCCGTAACCGGGGCGCCCAGCGTGCCCAGCACGAAGGAGCTGGTGCCGAAGCCGTCGAGCGAATAAGCCACGGCAATGCGGCCATTGCCGGTGTTGTAGAATGCCGTTGTGAACGTCAGCGAATCCACCCGCAGATTGTCGCCGCTGGCGGCCGTCAGCGTAAACTCCTCATACACTGTGTTGCTGAGCGAACTACTCCAGCCACCGCCGTTGCCAGCCGGCGCAACTGCCTGGGCATAGGTGGTGGAATTGGCCGGGATGGGGGGTGAGCTGCTGGCGGTGTTGGTAGAGGCCGCCAGGCCTGCGAGGGTGGGCGTGCTGGCCGCCACGGCGTAAGAGCGCACCACGGCATTATCGGTGTTATCGGCCGTGAGGGGCCATTGCTGCAGCACGGCCGAGTTCGCGGCTGGCGTCGTGAAGCTCACGCTTTGCACGTAGCCGGGCGTGCCGCCGCAGTTGGTTTGCAGCGTAGCCGTGTAGGTAGTTGAGGCATCGAGACCCGTAAGTGCCACCGGCGAGGCGGTGGGCGCGGGCGTCAGCGTGGTAGTCGTGCCGCCTTGCGGCGTCAGGGTTACAGTGTAGCTGGTGTTGCCCGCGCCCGGCGTGAAGTTGAGCTGCGCGCCGGCGGCTGTCACATTGCTAATGCTGAGGGCCGTAGCTGCCGGGCAGGCGGCTGTGGCTACTCCGGTCACGTACAGGTTTTTGGTGAGGGCATGACGGTTGCTGCTGGTGCCCAGGGCGTAATAGAGGCGGAAGGAAATAATGTTGCCCGCCGCGACGGTCACGCCGGTCGTGCCAGCCAGCGGCAGGCGGAGCACCGAGTAGCCGTTGCTGCTCACCTTATTAAGCGCCACCGGTGTGGCCTGCGAACCCGCGATGAAGGTGCCGGCCGTGGCAAAGCCGTCGGTCGAATACGCCACGCTCACGTTCATGGTCGAGCCGTAGCCACCCGCGCTGAACACCAGCGAGTCGGCGCGCACACTGCCGCCGGGGGCGGCCGTCACGGTAAATTCCTCGTAGCGGGTCAGGCTCACGGTACCATTCCAGCCGGTGCCATCAGCATTAGGGGCAATGCCCTGGCCCAAAGCAGAATAGGCCGGCAGGTAAGTGGATTCTCCATCCTTAGAGCTGCCGTCCGACAGTACCAGTGGGGTCGTGGTCGAGGGGGTAAGCGTCGCGGTGCTGGCCGTCACACCCGCCGAGCGCACGGTTGGGTCGTCGCTGGCATTAGCCGTGAGCGGAAATTGCTGCAATACCGGCGAGCTGGTCAGGCGCGTGGTGAAGGTGCGGGTGAGCACGTTGCCTACCGCGCCATTGGCGCAGGTGCTTTGCAGCGTCACGGTGTAGTTGGTGGCGGGCGTCAGGCCGCTCAGGGCCACCGGCGAGGCAGTGGGAGCAGGGCTCACCGTCATGGCCGCGCCGGGCGAGCCGGTGGGATAGTATGAAACGGTGTAGCTGCTGTTGCCGCTGCCGGGCGTAAACGCCAGGCTGGCCGAGGTGCTGGTGATGCCGCTCACGGCCAGCCCGCTGGGGTCGGCGCAGGTGAGGGTAGTGAAGGTAGTAGCCTGCGCCGTGCCCGAGCCGCTAGCGCACACGCTCTGCACCGTCACGGTGTAGGCGGTGCCGCCCGTCAGGCCCGTCAGTGCCACCGGCGAGGCGGTGGGGTTAGGGCTCACCGTGGTGGTGCTACCGCCCGAAGGCGTGTATGTCACTACAAACGAGGCGTTGCCGCTGCCGGGTGTGAAGCTCACGCTGGCCCCGGTCTGGGTAATGCTGCCCACAGCCACGCTGCTCACGTCGGGGCAGTTGGCATTGGTAGTGGTGAAGGTGGGGCTGGTGATGGCAGGCACGGTCGGGCCGGCCGGCGAGCCCGCCGGGGTGGCCGTCACGGTAGCTGCGTAGGCCGTGGCCGATGTGAGCCCGCTGAGGGTATAGGTTGCTACGTAATTGTTGCCGACACTGGGCGCAGTAGTCAGCGCGGCCGTGCCTCCGGCCGGGCTAGTGCTGATGCCGTAGGTATAGCCACCCGCCGCCGGCGTGGCAAATGATACCTGAGCCGTGGTGGTGGTGATGGTACCAACCGAGAGCACCTGTCCCACGGCGGCCAGGTTTTTCAGCATCACATATTTGCCATTGCTGGTGCTGCCGCAGCTGTTGTAGAGCCGGATGCTCAACGTCTGTCCAGCGGCAAGGGTAACGCCGCCGGTTGTGTTCAGCGCCAGTCGGTAGGTGTTAGTGGGCGCGGTCGGACCCGCATTGTTTTGCGCCACTCCTACCGCTTTGGCAAAGCCACCCAGTCCTGTGCTGGGAAAGGTCAATGCTCCATTATTCACCGTGCCAGTACCGGCTATTTCCGTCGAATCATTGGTCGTGAAGCCAGTTTTGGAGAATACCACGGCCAGCTTTGCATTGCTGCCCGTCGCATAATAAGCTTCCGTCAGCACCAGCGAATCGAGCCGCACGCTGCTGGCCGTGCCCGCCGTTATAGTAAACTGTTGGTAATACTTGCGGCTCAGCGTGCCCCCGGGCGTCGTCCATAGCCCATCGGCTGTGGGAGCCGTGGCTTGCCCGTAAGTGGCCGAATTGGCCAGTACAGTAGCATTAGCAGATGCTACCAGTCGCTTGAGTGTAGGCGTGCCGGCCGTCAGGCCCGGTGCGGTATAAGTCGACGCGTTGTTGCTCGTGAGCGCCCATTGCGCCACGGGCACCGACTGCGCCCACGCACCAAAAGGCAGCCCGACACCCGTCAGCAAGAGCAGGGCAACGTGTAAGCCAAGACCGCGCTTGCGGGCGGTCGTGCTGCCAGCAGCAAGTAAAAGTTTAAGCATGAAAAAGATGAACAGAGGGTGGGATAATGCATCTTCAGCAAAGAAGACTTCCCGGCAAAGTCAATCAAACCCGACCGTAGCTCAATACCCCTGTTCAACTATATTCTCGCAATCGATGCCGGGAACGATGTCGGGAACGATTGCGCCAATCGGCACCAATGATGCATGTGCCTGACTATTGTTTTTCAGGCCATGCAATAGCATTGCCCTCGTTCTTATTTCACCACAATTTTTTCCAGCTGCAAAGCCGCTGATTTCTTGCTGGGTCGGCTCACGCCAATGATGGTTTTCTCGTCCAGCCAAGTAGTGAAATCCTTCACGTAAGCCAGCTGCTGGTCGTCGGCCACGTTTAGTTTCAGCCGTTCAGGCGCACTCACCACGCCGGTTTGGGCGTTCACGCGGCGCAGGTACAGGTCCGATTTTTTGTTGATATTTTCCAGCGTGAGCAGCTGCACCGTGCCGCCAAACACCGCCGCCCGAAACCCAATGCCCGTGTAGGAATCCACGGCCGGAGCCACCTGGTCCTTCGCCACGATGCTGTGCCAGGTGGGCGCGCCATACTCATTGTAGCCAAATAGATGCAGCTCACGCGCGTGCACCGGGGCTTCGCTGCCACCTTCCTCAAAGTGCTTTTCGGCCACCACCACCAGCTGCTTTTCCGGCGTTAGCAGCAACTCGCCTAAGTAGATGTCATCGAGTCGTTTTACCTCAAGTCCGCTGGCCTTGCTCACCTCCGTCAGGTAAGCCGGCGTGAAGCGGAATTCCGGCGAGAATTTCATGTCGCCGCTGCCGCTGAAATCGTATTTCACCACCTTCAGGCTGTAATATTCGCCGGTTTGGTAGTCGGCGCACAGCGCGGCGGCATACAGGCTGCCGTCGTTCAATACCGTGAATTTGGCGTCGCGCACCGTCACCGGCCGGCCGCCAAACACGCCGCCCACCGGCACGCCCAGCACCTTGATTTCGGTGGAAGGCCCGGCCGGGTAGCGGCGCACCGTCAGCTTCTTCATGCCCTCGCTGATGAGCGTCACGTACTGCGTGCCGTCATTGGCCACATACACGGCCGGCGAGAAAAAGTCGCTCAGCGTCCGGAAATCGTACGTTTTTTCCTCCAGCTGCGCCAGGCTTTGGTCGAAGAGCGTGGCCGCAATGCTCTTCACCTGCTGGTTGCTGGTGAGGTAACGGAAAGCCAGCAGCCGATTGCCGTCGGGCGAGATGCTCACGCCGGGACGGCGGTCGCGGGCCGGAGCACTCATTACCATCTTGGCCGCGCCCTTCTGGCCATTTTGCAGGCTCACGGGTACCACGGTCAGGTTCTGGCCGTTGTCATCCTTGTGGTGCAGCACCACCAGGGCCTGTTGCGTGCCGCGCCCGAAGGCTTCCAGCGTCTCGCCCGGGCCCACTGGAATGGTGGTAGTCCACTGCTTTTTGAGGTCGGCATCGTAGCGTTCTACGGCATAGCCGCCGGCACTCTGGTGGGCCAGAATTACAAACCCCGACCCATCGGCCAGCGCCAACGTCTTGTACGGCACACGCATGTCGTAGCGGTCGGTGCCCTGCTCGGGCAGGTAGCTGAAAGGGGCCGACTTCACCTTCTGGGCTACGGCCGATGCGGCGTTGCCCAACAGGACCCCACTCATTAGCCCGACCATTACTGCGCGCTGCAACATAAAATTTTGGCGTGTTGGAAACATAAAAAAATGGATTTCAACGGTCCTGTGTGTCCAAAAGTACCTGCTTTTGAGTTTCGACTTTGCTTTTTGCCGGTTATGCCTTCAGGAAGAGAAGGCGGTTGCTAACAAAAAAGTATTTCAAGCATAACACTTCAGCAGTCACTTTCGTACAGGGAGCCCGTTTACTTCGTGTTAGCGTCCAAGGTTCAATCGGAACCAATTGAGCGCGCCTCGTTTCAAGCTGTTACCCCCACGCTTGGTCGAGTTATTTGACCTTTTTAACGGATTTTTTGAACAAACTTCAGTTTTGCCTTACCTTTGCAAACGCTAATATCTACTATCCCTATGAAGTCACTACTTAAGTTCACACTGTTATCGGCCCTTATCATTGGCGGCAGACTTGTTAAGGAGTCAGCACCTTCTACCGTAGCCAAAACAGTTGAACCTGCTACCAAACCCAACTCCTCGGTTATCATGGTTCACCAGGTGCTCACTTCCGAGCCCGTCCAGCCCACCCGACAGCAGGCCCAGCCGCAGCAGAGCGGTAGCGGACTCATTGCTGAGATGTTCTAGGCAGAACACCCCAACGACTTTTTACAAAGTCGTTTTTTTTTGCCCACTGCTCAGCACAAACGTTTAACTAATCCGGCTCCAGTTCACGGCCGTGGCCGGTAGACTTTCGATGTGGTGGCGGATATTGGCATTCTCCGGATTAGCCAAGTTTGGGTCTTCACTAAGCAACGTCTGGGCGGCGGCCCGGCTTTCGCTCAGGATGCGGCCATCCTTGGCTAGGTCGGCAATCAATAGGTCGAGCACGCCGCTTTGCTGGGTGCCCATCAGGTCGCCGGGGCCGCGCAGCTTTAGGTCAATGTCGGCAATTTCGAAGCCGTTGTTGGTTCGCACCATCGTTTCGAGGCGGGTGCGGGCGTCCTTGCTCAGCTTGAAGCCCGACATCAGGATGCAATAGCTCTGGTCGGCCCCGCGGCCCACGCGGCCCCGCAGCTGGTGCAGCTGCGACAGCCCAAACCGCTCGGACGATTCAATTACCATCACCGAGGCGTTGGGCACGTTCACGCCCACCTCAATCACGGTAGTCGCCACCATTATCTGGGTTTCCCGCTTGATGAAGCGCTGCATCTCGTAGTCCTTTTCCTCGGCCTTCATGCGCCCGTGCACGATGCTGATTTGGAACTCCGGAAAGGCCCGCGCCACGCTCTCGTAGCCATCGGTCAGGTCTTTATAGTCCATCGTTTCCGACTCCTCAATCAGCGGATACACGATGTACACCTGCCGCCCAATCTTCACCTGGTCACGGATAAACTCGAACACCTTCAGGCGGTTGGCATCGAAGCGGTGCACCGTCACGATGGGCTTCCGGCCGGCCGGCAACTCGTCAATCACGCTCACGTCCAGGTCGCCGTACAAGGTCATGGCCAGCGTGCGCGGGATGGGCGTGGCCGTCATCACCAGCACGTGCGGAATGACGTGCGGGTTTTTCTGCCACAATTTCGAGCGCTGCGCCACCCCAAAGCGGTGTTGCTCATCCATAATGGTCAGCCCCAGATTGCGGAACTGCACCACGTCCTCCAGCAGGGCATGAGTGCCCACCAGCATGTGCATGGTGCCATTGCGCAGCTCCTCGTGCAGCACGCGCCGCTCGGCCGTGCGGGTGCTGCCCGTAAGCTTGCCAATCTTGATGCCCAGCGCATCGGCGTACACTTTCAGGCCCACGTAGTGCTGGTCGGCCAGAATCTCGGTTGGGGCCATGATGCAGCTTTGCGCGCCGTTGTCGGCCGCCATCAGCATGGCGATGAAGGCCACGATGGTTTTGCCCGAGCCCACGTCGCCCTGCAACAGCCGGTTCATCTGCTGCCCAGTGCAGAAGTCCTTGTAAATGTCGTGGATAACGCGCTTTTGCGCCCCCGTCAAATCAAACGTCAGGTGGTTTTTGTAGAAGTCCACCAGCGTCGGTACCTGATTAAAAATCTGGCCTGCCAGCGTCACCTTGCGCTGGTCGCGCTGCCGCAGCAGCTTGAGTTGCACATAAAACAACTCCTCAAACTTGAGCCGGAACTGCGCCGCCGCCAGCAGCTCCGCACTCTGCGGAAAGTGAATTTGCTGCAAGGCCTGCGCCTTGCTCATCAGCCCATACCGCTCAATTAAAGCCGGCGACAGCGACTCCGTGATGTGCGGCAAGGCCAGCCGCAACAGCTCCGCCACCATTCGCATAATGGCCTTGCTATCGACGCGGTGGTAGTTTTTAAGCTTTTCCGAGGTGTTGTAAACGGGTTGCAAAAAGCTCTGGCCCGGCTTGGCTTCACTCACTTCCTCCAACTCCGGATGCGCCATCTGCGGCCGCCCGTTAAACATCGTCGGCTTGCCGAAAACGATGTATTCCTGGTTGTTTTTGGTGTACTGCTGCACCCATTTCACGCCCTTAAACCACACCAGTTCCAGCTCGCCGGTGCCGTCGCCCACCTTCGCGGTCAGGCGCTGCTTCGGTCCTTCGCCCACCAGCTCCTTGCCGCGCAGCATGCCGCGCACCTGCACATAGGGCAAGTCATCGTTGAGGTCGGCCACCTTATACACCTGCGTCCGGTCCAGGTAGCGGAACGGGTAGCGCTGAATCAGGTCGCCGTAGGTAAACAGGTTCAATTCTTTGCCCAGCAACTGCGCCCGCTGCAGGCTACCCACCGAGCGCAAAAATTCGAGCCGGGTATTGAAGAAATTACTCATTCTCCGTCCCTACTTATACTTCAATGTGTTAAGCATTCGCACCATATCCGTCTTCACGTACTCAATCACCGGGGCCAGTGAGTCGTTTGCCGTGGCCGTGCGGAAATACAGCGCCCCCCGAAAGAAGTGCTTGGTACTGTCCGTGGTGTAAAACTGAAACTGGCTCGGCACCTCGCCCTGCAGCTCAAACACCGAGGCGCGCATGCCGCTCGGCGTTTTCAAAATCCGCTCATCAATGGCCGTGGCCTTGATTTCGTGCTTGCCCGTGAGCTTGCGGGCATCTTCCATCATCTTATTATAGAGGCGACGGTCGCGCTGCACGTCCATATAGGTAATCTGCACGTTGGCGTGCAGTTTGGGGTAGTACACATTCAGCCAGTGCGGCTGCGCCATGTACGACGAATCGCGCTTAATGACAGCCTGCGTTGAGTATTCGAACTCATACGGGTGGCCGGCCGGCAGCATCCGGTAGCGGTGCGCCGGCAGGTCGATGCGGTTGTACCCCTTGGGCTTGGGCGTAAAATCCGGGGCCGACGAGCAGCCCGCCAGCAGTATCAGCCCGGTCAGCACCGGCAAGGTTGAAAGGTATTTCATGCAAAAAGCGGCCCCGGCCCAAAACGGCCCAGCCTACGTAGTTTCAAAGGTAACTGCCATCGCAACGAAAAAAGCCCCGGCACAGTGCCAGGGCTTCATCTCAATCATCGCTCTGGACAGTTGCAGCCACAGGCCACTCAGTCCGCCATTCGGGAGTCAGAAGGGCAGCTGGTCCAGCTCCGGCTCTTGCCGGAAGCTGTGCTGCGGCTCGGCAGCGGCCGTACCATTAGCCTCGCCTGCTGCCGGAGCCGCGCCTTGCGGCCGGCCGCCCAGCATCGAAATCTCATCGGCGATGATTTCGGTGATGTAGCGCGTCTGCTGGTCCTTATCCTGGTACTGGCGGGTGCGCAGCTTGCCCTCGATGTACACTTGCTGGCCCTTTTTGAGGAATTTATCAGCCATGTCGGCCAAACCGCGCCACGCCGAAATGTTGTGCCATTCGGTGCGCTCCACGCGGTTGCCTTGCTTGTCCTTGTAATAGTCGTTGGTGGCGAGGGTGAAGTGAGCCACGCTCACACCGCCTTCCAAATGGCGCACTTCGGGGTCTTTGCCCAGGTTGCCTACCAAAATCACCTTGTTCACTCCGGCCATATTATTGCACGTTAGGAAATACACAGTCGAACGAGCCACCCGGCTTGTTCTTGCTTCAAAGATAAGAGTTTAAAATCGATTAGCAATACTTTTTGCTAATAATTTTTGCCAATAAATCCAAAAATATTGGGAGGGGCTGGCTTAAAGCTTCTGCTCAATATAATTAGCAATCAGCTTGGGTTTGGGCAAGGCCTCAATCTCTGCCGGCGAGTACGCTCGCAGGCCCAGGTCGCGAAGCGTCGTAGCAGGAAGCGGCTGCGCCAGAGGCAAATCGTGAAAGCGCGCCTCCAGCTTCTGATGGCTCAGTACGTGGCGGTAGGCGGCGCTGGGCTCGGCCGCCTGGCTGGTGTCCAGGGTAGCGCCCAAGGCATCCAGCTGCCGCGCCAGCTCCGCCGGCGGCAGCTCGGACACCGTAGTTTCGGTCAGGGCAAAATCATACAGTCCTTGCCAGATGTCCTTCTCGCGGCGCTCCCGCAGGTATGTCTGCTCGCCGTGGCGCAGCACGAAGTAGTGGAAATAGCGCGTGCGTGAGGCCTTGGCCTTGCTCTTCACCGGCAGCAGCGCCACCTGCCCGTGCTGGAACGCCCAGCATTGGTGCTGCAGCGGGCAGAAGAGGCAGTCCGGTTTGGCCGGCGTGCACTGAATCGCGCCAAACTCCATGATGGCCTGGTTGAAATCGGCCGGCGTGCTGGCGGGGATGTGCTGGTCGGCCACGGCTTGGAATTCCTTGCGCGAGCTGGGCGCCACGATATCGGAATGCAGTCCAAAAATGCGGGCCAGCACGCGGTACACGTTGCCATCAAGCACGGCCACGGCCTCATCGAAGGCAAACGACGCAATGGCCGCCGCCGTGTAGGGCCCGATGCCGCGCAGCTTCAGCAATTCGGCGTAGGTGCCAGGAAACTTTCCGGCGTATTCCGTCACTACCTGCTGGGCCGTGCGGTGCATGTTGCGAGCCCGCGAATAATAGCCCAGGCCCTGCCAGTAGCGCAGCACTTCGGCCTCGGGCGCGGCGGCCAAAGCCTGCACCGTAGGGTAGGCCGCCAAGAAGGTTTCGTAGTAGGGAAGGCCTTGCGCCACACGGGTTTGTTGCAGAATAACTTCCGACAGCCAGATGGCATACGGGTCGCGGGTATGGCGCCAGGGCAGGTCGCGGTGGTGGCGTGGGTACCAGGCCAGTAGGGCCGAGGCCAGGAAGGAAGGCTGATGGGTTTTTGCGGTCAAAATTTTGAAAGCGAATAATTTGGGCCAACACCTAGTTTGTGAAGGTTGATTGGTAAAACAAAAAAATGGGGTTACCTTTGTGGCCCCAATTCAAGGGCGAACCGCCTACCGGGCAAGGGCTTACGCTGAAATTTGGGACTTTTTTGCCTAAAACTGTATTTTTTTCAACCACTCTAAGTACCATACCAACGTGACTAAAGCTGAGGTAATCGCCGAAATCTCCACGAAGACCGGCATCGAGAAAGCTGATGTATTGATGACTGTTGAAGCCTTCTTCAAAGTCGTGAAAGATTCGATGACCGAGGGCAACAACATTTATGTGCGCGGCTTTGGCTCGTTCGTAAACAAGAAGCGTGCTCGTAAAGTAGCCCGCAACATCTCGAAAAACACGTCGCTCATCATCGAGGAGCACTACATCCCAAGCTTCAAGCCGTCGAAAACCTTCGTGGCTAAGATTAAGAACAGCAAGAAGGTGAAAGCCGTTGCGGCCAAAGCCTAATTTTGTTGGTTAAAGAAACCAGCAGGCGGATTAACTGCCGGTCAGTTTCACAACAACAATGAATTGCCGGCCGCGCCGCCGGTGTCTTTTCCGCAAGGGAAAGCCCGGCGGCCGGCTTTTTTCAGCTAATGGCTACTACCCGCACCGCTCCGCATCAATTGGTAATCGTCGCCGCCGCGCTCGCGCTGGTGGGCGGCTTATACGTGTTGCCCAAGGGCATCATGAAGCCGAAAGAGAGTAAATCGGAGCTGAGTAAGGACGCTGCTGCCACGGCCAACCGTGACGGCGGCGGTATGGCCACCAACGGCTCCAAAACCGAGGCTTCCTCGGGGCCGGTGCCCGCCACCGCCACCGACAACAACGGTCCCAACGCCGCCCCGCACACCACCACCAGCCCCGCCCAACGGCAGGAACTGGCGCGGTTGCTGGGCGAGTACCAGGCCGCTGCCACGCCCGATGCCAAAGCCACGGTGGCCACCACCCTGGCCCGCCGCTACAACGACGTGGAACGTTTCGATAGCGCCGGCTACTACCTGGAGCAAGTGGCCTTGTCCAAACCCAGCGCCCAACACTGGCAGCAGGCGGCCGATGCCTATTTCCAGGCGTTTAGCTTTGCGGCTACTGACGAGCGGGTGAAACTGCTCGGCGGCAAGGCGCGGGAGCTTTACACCAAGGTGTTGAAGGACCAACCCGGCAACCTCGACGCCAAAACCAACCTCGGCATGGCCTACATGGCCTCCGAAAACCCCGTGCAGGGCGTTACCTACCTGCGCGAAGTGCTGGAAGCCGACCCCCGCAACGAGAAAGCCCTGTATAATATGGGCATCCTCGCGGTGCAAAGCAACCAGTACGACAAAGCCGTGAAGCGTTTTCAGGATTTGGTGAAAGTCAATCCAAAAAATGTGAACGGACAGTTTTACCTCGGCGTAACTTTGGCCCAGACTGGCGCCAAAGAAGAAGCCAAACAAGCCTTTCTCGCCGCCAAAAGCCTCAGCAACGACCCCGCGCTGGCCGCTTCGGTGGAAGAGCAAATGGCCAAACTGAAATAGCTACGACACAATTAATCACCAACTTAACCCCCAAGCATCATGCCCTGCGGTAAAAAAAGAAAGCGTCATAAGATTGCCACCCACAAGCGCAAGAAGCGCCTGCGCAAGAACCGCCACAAGAAGAAGTAAGCCTCACGGGGCGTAGCGGCGGCCGGCAGTTTTCCTAACGGGAAGGGAGCCAGCCGCCTATCTCTCACGTAGCCTCCCGAGTGGGGCCGCGCCAGATGCTTTTCCCGTGGCTCGCGAGGGAAGCCAGAGCCGTCAGGTTCTGGCTTCCCTTTGCCAGTTTCGGGGTAGGCCTTCGATGGCATTACCGGTAGGTTACTTTAACTAAATCAAGGCTTTGAGTAATGAATTAGTCATTAATTCTACTCAGGAAGGCGAGCGAATAGCGTTGTTGCAGGACAAGCGGTTGATTGAATACCACTTCGACCGCAACGACACCAACTACTCAGTAGGCGACATCTTCCTGGGCACCGTGAAAAAGGTGATGCCCGGCCTGAACGCTGCTTTCGTGGACATTGGCTACGAAAAAGACGCGTTTTTGCACTACGGCGACCTCGGCGAGCAGTACCATTCCTTCACGAAGTGGGCGCGCACGGTACAGAGTGGCCGGGCGCCCAGCGCCGGGCTGGAGAAATTCACGTTTGAGCCCGCCCTCGACAAAGTAGGGAAGGCTGAAAGCGTGTTCAAAAAAGGGCAGCAGATTGTTGTCCAGATTATTAAGGAGCCTATTTCGACCAAAGGGCCCCGCGTGAGCACCGACATTTCGATGGCGGGCCGCTACCTGGTACTGATGCCGTTTTCGAACACCATCAGCGTCAGCAAGAAAATTGTGAGCAAAGGGGAGCGGGACCGCCTCAAGCGCCTCATCGCCAGCATCAAGCCCGAGAACTTCGGTGTAATCATCCGCACCGTGGCGGAAGGCCGCGAAGTGGCGGAGCTTGACAAGGACATGCAGGACATGGTGGCAAAGTGGGAGCAGCTCTACAGCACGCTACGCACTGCCAAGCCCAACGACAAAGTGCTTGGCGAACTGGGTCGCACGTCGTCGATGGTGCGGGATATGCTGAACGAGTCGTTCGACAGCATTACCGTAGATGCCCCGGCGATGTACGAGGAAATGCGGGACTACCTGCAGAAAATTGCGCCTGATAAGCTCGGCTTGCTAAAGCTGCACAACTCGAAAATCAAGGTTTTCGAGCAAACCGGTATTGAAAAGCAGCTGAAAACGCTGTTTGGCAAGACCGTGACCGTGCCCGGCGGCGGCTACCTCGTTATCGAGCACACCGAAGCCCTGCACGTTATCGACGTGAACTCGGGCAGCAAGAGCAACCAGGAAAACGACCAGGAAGCCACCGCGCTAATGATTAATATGCTGGCAGCCAAAGAAGTGGCCCGTCAGCTGCGCCTGCGGGATATGGGCGGCATCATCGTGGTCGACTTCATCGACATGCGTTCGGCCGAAAGCCGCAAGAAAGTGGAAGACGCCGTGCGCGACGTAATGAAGCTCGACAAGGCGAAGTATACCGTGTTGCCCATCACCAAGTTTGGCCTGCTGCAAATCACCCGCCAGCGGGTGCGACCGGCCGAAAACATCGTGACTGGCGAGGTGTGCCCCACTTGCGGCGGCACGGGCAAGATTTCGGCTTCTATCCAAGTAACGGATGATATCGACAACAGCATCGACGACCTGCTGGTGAACCAAAACCAGTCGGGTATTACGCTGTCGGTGCACCCATTCTTGTACGCGTACTATACCAAAGGGCTGATTTCGCGCCAAATGAAATGGTACCTGAAGTATTATAAGTGGGTGAAAGTGGTGAATGACAGCAGCCTGGGCCTCACCGACTACCGCATCGAAGATGAGCGGGGTGAGGAAATTCAACTGCGCTCGTCGGCCGCCGCCATGAGCCGCTTGCAGGACCGCGAGGTTGAGATTGTGGATTAGTGAGTAGAATCACTTTTCACCAAAAAGCCCCAGCTTCTTTAGAGGCTGGGGCTTTTTGTTAGGACTTAGCGGTGGGTTAGAACTTGATGCCTAAGTCCAAACCGAACGAGCTGTTTTTGATGGTTACGTCGCTCATGCCGCGCTTGCTTTCAAAATAATGGTCGATATCAACCAAGCCCCGATGGTAGCCGAGGCCGGCAAAAAGCTTGGTGCTCTTCCCCACGGTATACTCGGCTCCCGCTGCTATGAGGGCATCGGCGTCGAAGAAGTAGATGTAGTCGCCAGCTTTGTTTTCAGTGCCGGTGACCGGGTCGGTATAGAACTTGTTGCCGTTGATGCGCGTGCCAATGGGCACGTTAAGTGAGCCGCCCACCTGGAAATAAAGCCGCGTGGCGGGCGCAATTTCATTGGTGAAAAGCTTTACCGAAAGTGGCAGCTGCAAGTATTGCGTGCTGATTTTCATCGAAACCGGAACGGGGTTTCCGTTGCCGACGCCACTATTCAGGTAGTCGGTGTAGCGGATGCTGCCGCCTTTGCCCGCCAGTTCCAGGCCCGTGCTGAAAGCGTAGTTTTCGCCGAAAAAGTAATCGACCACCAAGCCGCCGCTCAAGCCGAACTGGCTGCCATCGCTGGCAAAGCTATTTTTAGACGTGGACTCGGCCCGCAGGCTGGTGATAGACGGCGAAACTTTCAGGCCAATTTCGACCTGGGCCGAGGCGCTGCCAATGGTAGCGGCGAGCGTGAAAAGTGCGAGCAGTAGTTTTTTCATACGGGTTTGTCGTTCAATTGCCGTCGGCAACTGCCGGCAGCCAACAGGTTTTTTGGCTAATTTTACTTCAAAGTAACGTGCGTGAATACGAATAATTTTGCCTGGCGGCGGTGGCTGCCCCTCTTTTTAGGAATCAGCTTCGGCTTAGGCGGCTGCAAAAGCGGCCCTGCCGAAGGCTGCCGCCCCGACGCGGCCGAGGATGCCGCCGCTGTACCCATGCGGATGAAGCGCTTGGAGCCGGCCTTTTTTCAGCTGAAAACCCCAGCGCAGGCACAGCAATTCATGGATGCCAACCCGGCATTTGCGCGGTACTATTTGCAACGACAGCCCGCAACTGAAAAGCAACTGGATAGCAGTCTGGTGCATCTGGCTACCAACCCGGCGCTGCAGCAAGTAGGCCGGGAAACGGCTGCGGCCTTCCCGGATAGCGCCGCCCTGCGCCACAACCTGGGCGAGATGTTTCGGCGGGTGCATTACTATTTCCCCGATTTCCGGGTGCCGCCTACGGTAACGTATGTGAGCGGCTTTCTGGCGAAAGATATCTATGTGAATGATAGCCTGCTGGTAATGAGCCTGGATTGGTTTATCGGCCCCAAAGCCAGCAAACGGCCCGATTTGCCCCAATACATGCTGCGCCGCTACACGCCGGCCGGCCTGATGCCGCTGTTGGCCCAGGACGTGGCCAGCAAGTACAACCGCCACGAGCTGACGGCCAATACTATGCTCGATGCCATGGTACACGCGGGCAAGTCGCTGTATTTTGCCAGTCTGGTGCTGCCTTGCACGCCCGATTCGGTGCTGATGGGCTATACCAAACGTGAGATGATTGGGCTCGATGCCAACGAAGGCCGGGTGTGGGGACATTTTCTGGAGAAAAACCTGCTCTACAATACCACGCCGTTTCTGCTCCAGAAATACGTGGGCGAGCGGCCCAACGTGCCCGAAATCGACAAAACCTGCCCCGGCCGCGTGGGCCAGTGGGTGGGCCTGCAAATTATCCGCAAGTACGTGGCCGAGCACCCCGACGTGACGCTGGGCCGCCTGATGGCTGAAAAGAATGCCCAGCGCATTCTCAACGACTCGCACTACCGGCCCAAGCGGTAAATGGGTAAGTGAGTAAATGAGTAAAGTTTCCATAGAGCACTTTACTCATTTACTCACTTACCCATTCACTCATTGCCCCATGCACATCGCCGTTTTCAGCCAGTACCACACCAACCCCGACTGCCCGGCCACCAGCCGGCATTACACGCTGCTGGCGCACATCGCCAAAACGCACCGGGTAACGCTGTTGACTACTCCCGCCTGGAAAGGCCAGCGGCTGACACAGCAATTCCCCTGGGTGCCGGAAGGGGTGGAAATCCGCGAAGCCGATGTGCGCTATGACAACAAGATGGGCCCGGCCCGGCGGGCGCTGGCCTTTGCGCAATACGCCGGCTGGGCCGTGCGGGAGGGGCTGCGGATAGATAAGCCAGACGTGATTTGGGGCATCAGCACGCCGCTGACGGCGGCCTGGGCAGCGGCGCAGGTGGCGCGCTGGCGGCGGGTGCCGTGGGTGTTTGAGGTGCAGGATTTGTGGCCGGCGTTTCCCATTGCGATGGAGGCTGTGCCCACGGCGCTGGCCCGGCAGCAGCTTTATCAGCTGGAAAAGCGGCTGTATAAAAGCGCCCGACATATTCTGCCGCTCTCACCGGATATGGCGCGCTACGTGAAGGATTTGGGCATACCGGCCACGAAAGTGACCACCGTGCTCAATGGTACCGACCTGGCACTGGCGGCCCGTGCCACGCCGGCGGCGGTAGCGCAACTGCGGCAGGAGCAGTGCCTGGCTGGCAAGCGCGTAGTGCTCTATGCTGGCACTTTCGGCCGCGCCAACGACATACCAACGCTGGTGGCAGCCGCCGAGGCTATGGTGACGGCCGATGCGGAAACGGTGTGGCTGTTTCTGGGCCACGGGTTCTTTGAGCCGCTGATTGCGGCGGCGGCGGTGCGCTGGCCGGGCCGCATCCGGCTGGTGCGGGGGCAGGCGCGGCACGAGGTTTTCCGGTGGTTCGCACTGGCCGATGTGTCGGTGGTTTCGTTTCTGGGGCTGCCGGTACTGGATGCCAACTCGCCGGCGAAACTGTACGACTCGCTGGCCGTGGGCACGCCGGTGGTGGTGACCAACGTGGGCTGGACCAAAGCGCTGGTGGAGCAACATGCCTGCGGCTGGTACGCGCCGGCTGGCGACGCTTCGGCACTGGCCGCGCAGCTGCAGCAACTGCTGCGCCAGCCCGAAATGCTGGCCCGGGCCGGGGAAAATGGACGCGCTTTAGCAGCGTGCGAATTCGACCGCCAGCGAATGGCTGCCCAAGTGCAGCGAATACTGGAGTCCGCCGCTACCTGATTTTGTGCCAGGTCGAAATGCCTTTGTGCTTTCTAGAACTCACAATGGAACTTTGTGTGCTAAAAAACCTGCTAAGCCTACGTTTTTAGCCATTCTGCCTTATGCCTCCGGGATGGGAACATAGGCCAGTGCCTTACCGAAATGCTTCTCGAAGTAGGCGCAGCTGGGGGCCAACGGGCAAATGCTGCACTTGGGCGAGCGCGCCACGCAGATGTAGCGGCCGTGCAAAATCAGCCAGTGGTGGGCCTTGTTGATTAGCTCTTCCGGAATGTAGCGCACCAATGCTTTCTCCACGGCCAGCGGGGTAGTAGCCGTTTTGGGCACGAGGCCCAGGCGGTGCGATACCCGAAAAACGTGGGTATCGACGGCCATCGCGGGGAGATTGTAGATGACGGAAGCCACCACATTGGCCGTTTTGCGGCCCACGCCAGGCAGGCGCTGCAATTCGTCAATCTGGCTCGGGACTTCGCCGGCAAAATCTTCGATCAGCATCCGGCCCAGGCCGGCCAAGTGCTTGGCCTTGTTGTTGGGGTAAGAGACGCTGCGGATGAAGGGAAATATTTCCTCGGCCGAGGCCGCACCGAGGTGCGCGGCGGTGGGAAATTGTGCCAGCAGCGGCGGCATCACCAGGTTCACGCGCTTATCGGTGCATTGCGCGCTGAGGACTACGGCTACGATTAACTCATATGGGTTACCGTATTCCAGCTCCGTTTTGGGCTCCGGGAAGTTGGTGGTGAAGTAATCGAGGAAGTAGCGGAACCGGTTGGCGCGAGTCATGCAGCGAGGGAGTGGGGGATGCCACAAAAGTATGGTAGTCGCACTTATCCCTGCTCTCGGCTGTCATGCTGAACGCAGTGAAGCACCTTATCACGGCAGAACAAGCCGTTCTCACGCGATAAGGTGCTTCACTGCGTTCAGCATGACAGGCGTAAACCGCCTAACTCCGCCAGCGCGGGGTGTGGAGCGGCCGCCACAAGAAATTGAATGGGCTCAGGACTTGCTCAAGAAAGTGCGCGAGTAGCGCAAAATGGCCTCGGAGGTTTCGGGCCGGGGGTTGCGACGTACGCCGTCGAGCGCCCGCTGGGCCAAAAGGAGGTCGGCGCAGGTCGCGGCCAAGTCCGGGTCGTGCTGCAATGCCTCCTCTACCTCGCGCTGCCTTTCAACCGGCAATTCGTTGTACACATACTGGAGCAGTGTCGAATGGGGTAAGGTTTGAATCATAGTGATGCAGGGAATTCGCGGTCATCTTCTTCCGCAGGTTAATCAGCGCATAGCGCATGCGGCCCAGCGCCGTGTTGATGCTCACGCCGGTAGCGTCGGCAATCTCCTGGAAGCTCATATCGCCGTAATGGCGCATGAGTAGCACCTCCTTTTGGGCGGCGGGCAGTTCCTGGATTAACGCCCGAAGGCGGGTGTGAGTTTCTTCGCGGGCGAGAATATCGTCCGGGCCGTCGTCGGCAATGGTCAGGGTGTTGTTTAAACGTTCGTTGTCGGTGAGGCTGATGTGGGGCACGCGCTTGCCGCGCCGGAACGAGTCGATGGCCAGGTTGTGCGCGATGCGGCAAATCCAGGGCGCAAACTTGCCCTCCTCGTTGTAGCGGCCACTTTTCATGGTGTGGATGGCCTTAATGAACGTGTCCTGCAACAGGTCCTCGGCCACGTCCTCGTCGCGCACGATGAGGAGGATGGTCGTGAACACACGACTGCGGTGCCGCTCCAGCAGGATAGCGAAGGCGGATTCCTGGCCGGCCAGGTAGAGCGAGATGAGCGCGGAGTCGCTCGGTTGCATGAGGTCCATAAAGGGCTACGGAATAGGAGAACGTAGAGCTTTAGGCCATAGTATGCAGTTACCGAGAAAAAAATTGGGAGCGACGGGCGGTGGTAGTTTTTACCCCGCTAGAATCAGACCAAATGTAGAGAAACGGAATCCAATTACGCAATAGGCATTGGTGGAAAAATGCCACAATCTTTTTGAAAATTTCGAGCAACCTTCCTCAAAACTTCATCTAGGCGGTTTTTAAGGGAATTTGTTTAGGCGTTTTTTTGAAAAAAAGTTTCCGGAGCAGCTATAAAATTCGGGCTTCACTATTACGGGTCGATGGCAAGCCAACGGTAGGCGGTGGCTTCGTCGGTAAACAACGCGGTTTGGAAGTCCTGCTCGGGGCGGGGAGTGGCGCTGATGGCCGCGACGGAGCTGGCCGACTGCCCGGTGGCGGCGCGCAGAGGCGAGATGAGGAAGGCAATGCGCACGGGGGCGGCGTAGCGGTGCCGGAGCCGGGGAAAAAACTCGGCGTTGACCCAAGCCGCGAGGGCCGGGCTGGCCAGCTCGTCGCGGCGGCGCAGGTCGAGCAGCCAGCGCCAGCAGCCCAGCGCGTCGCCAGCCGCAAGAATGCCGAGGTAGCCGTGCTGCAGCTCCGATTCGGTGATTTCGCGCTGCCAGCGGGCCACAATAGCCGGCAAGTCGGGGCGGGGCGTTATTTCCAGGCCGAAATCTTGCATGAGCAGGGGCAGGGCGTCACGGTGAATGGGAAGTCACAAGGTAAGCGAAACCGTATGCCAAAACCAACCGGCCACGGCCGGGACGGACCTACCTTTGCCACCGGCCGCCGTACAGGCGGTTTTGTGCTCGTTCTATGCTGCCATCTGCTGATTCTTCGCCGGCCCACGACCCCTACGCGGCCCTGCGCGTGCCCGATTTTCGCCGGCTGGTGTCGGCCCGCGTTCTGCTCACGGTGGCCACGCGCATCCAGGGGCTGGTGGTGAGCTGGCAGATTTATCACCTCACTAACAACCCGCTGGCGCTAGGCCTGATTGGCTTGTCGGAGGCCATTCCGAGCATTGTGGTGTCGCTGTATGCCGGCTACGTAGCCGACTCGATGCGCCGCAAAAACATTGTGGTGGTGGCGCTGGCGGTGCTGGTGCTGTGCGCGGCGGCGCTGGCTGGCCTCGCCAGTCCCTACGGTATTCACCTTCTGGCGAAGGATTCGCTGTACACGTTGCCGCTCTACGGGGTGATTTTTGTGAGTGGGCTGGCGCGGGGCTTTATGGGGCCGGCGCTGTTTTCCTTTATGCCGCAGCTGCTGCCCGACCGCGCCTTGCTGCCCAACGCCATCACCTGGAACAGCACCACTTATCAGGGCTCGGCGGTGCTGGGACCAGCCATTGGCGGCTACCTGATTGCGGCGGTGGGCATCACCAATTCCTACGTGGTGAGCACGGCGCTGCTGGCGCTGGCGCTGTTCCAGTTTGCGCGCATTGCCAACCGGCCGCTGCCGCCCATGGAGGGCGAGCGCCTCAACCTGAAAGACAGTGTGCTGAGCGGGCTGCGCTTTATTTTCGGCAACCAGCTGGTGCTGGCGGCGCTGTCGCTGGACATGTTCGCGGTGCTGTTTGGCGGGGCGGTGGCGCTGCTGCCGGTGTTCGCGTCGGATATTCTGAAGGTGGGAGCCAAGGGCTTTGGGCAGTTGGAGGCGGCTCCGGCCATCGGCTCGGTGCTGATGGCGGTGTTCCTTACGTATTACCCGTTGAAACGCCGGGCCGGGCGCAAGCTGCTGTGGGCGGTGGCGGGCTTCGGGTTGGCCACCATTGCGTTTGCGCTGTCTACTAATTTCTGGCTGTCGTTGTTCCTGCTGTTCCTCACGGGCGTGTTCGATTCCGTGTCGGTGATTGTGCGCTCCACGCTCATTCACATCTACACGCCGGAGTACATGAAGGGCCGGGTATCGGCAGTGAACAATATTTTCATCGGTTCCAGCAATGAAATCGGGGCCTTCGAGAGCGGCACGGCGGCGCGGCTGCTGGGCACGGTACGCTCGGTGGTATTTGGCGGGCTGATGACGCTGCTGGTGGTGGCCATCACCACCTGGCGGGCCGATAAGCTGCGCAAGCTGGAGTCGGGTACGAAGTAAAAAGATTAACACATAGCGTATTACAGTAGCGCAGCGTAATCCTCCGGCGTGTCCACATCGAGCAGGCCGGCGGGGAAGGGCACGCGGCCCACCGCCGCGCCCAGGCTGGCAATGAGCCTCCCGGCCCCCTGCTGCCCTTGCAGCTGAAGCAGCTCTGGTAGCATGGTTGGGGCAAAAATGGCGGGCACGCCCAGCGTATCGCCATAGGCCGCGGCCACGATGGGGGCCTGCGTCTGCTGCTGCCGGGCCATCAATTCCCGCAGCAGCTGCGGCGTTACCAACGGCTGGTCGGTGAGCATGATGAGCACGGCGGCGGGCGCGGTTTCGGGCAGCGCGCCCAGGCCCGCGCGGATGGAGGAGGCCATGCCGGTCGCCCAGTCGGCGTTGTGAACAGCCTGAATGGGCAGGCCCGCAACTTCGGTCAATAGCTCCTCATGCAGTGCCCCGGTCACCAGCACAATGGGCGCGCAACCGCTGGCTACGGCCGTTTCGGCGGCGTGGCGCAGGAGGGTGCGGCCGTGGTAAGGCAGCAGCTGCTTGGGCCGGCCCATGCGGGTGGAGGCCCCGGCCGCCAGGAGCAGCAACGCCACCGGCCCAGACGAGATGTGCACCGGGGCGTCGGGAATTGAAGCTGAAATCATTGCTTAAACGGCCGGTTTGATAAAGGAGCGGCGGCCGTTGTCGGAAGCCGAGCCGTTAAGTTTAACAGCTTGCGATACAACCATTGCCAATAATTAGATAACGCTCTTTCGTTGGATAGAATATCCCCAGCCCGCTACTCGCAGCGCACGTAGGGCCGCATCTTTTCCCAGTCGGCCAGCTTCAGAATGGGAATCTGCTTCAAATCCTCCACCGTTTTGAAAGGGCCATGCTGCTGCCGGTAAGCCACAATGATACGTGCCCGGGGCTTGCCGATGTAGGGCTGCAGGTACATTTCGTCGAAGCTGGCGGTATTCACATTCACCGTCTGGGGGACGTAGCCGGGCGCGATAAAGGTGTATTTCTTTAGGCTGTCGCGCAGGTCGGGCGCGTCCTTCAGCACGAATATTTCGTCCAGCTGGTCCTCCCGCAGGTAGCCGCCGAGCTGGTTGCGGTACTTCACCACCCACTTGGCGCGGCCCGAGCCGATGCCGCGAATCTGCATCAGCTGCGTGGTATCGGCCCGGTTCAGGTCGAAGGGTTGGAGGTTGCGCGGTTTGCGGGGAAACCTGGCGGGCAGGCCGTCGGTGCTGGCGAAGGGCGGGAATTTGCCATCCAGGCCGGGTTTATTATTGGCGGCGTAGTCGCGTTTGGGCGCTGCATCGGGCAGCTGCATAAACGGGGCCAGCCGTTGGTACACGGAATCTTCCAGCCCGTACATTTTCTGCACCTGCGCTTTGGCTTTGAAGCCGCCCGCGGCTTCACGGTACTTCACTATGCGGCTGGCTACAAAGTGCGGCACGCCCCGCGCCTCCCAGTCTTCGGCGGTGAGGGCGTTGGGGTCGAAGGGCGCAAGGCGCACTTGGGGCACGGCAGGGTAGCGCGAGCCGCTGTGCTCAAACTTCTTGTATTCCCGTTTCGGGTAGCGGCTGGCGTAAGCCTGGTCGGTGGCGCGGTGCTCTTTGAGCTGCGCGGCCAACTCGTTCAGGCCTTTTTGGTCGGCATCGGGCAGGTACTGCGGCAGCTCAGGCCGCAGGAGCATAGGGGCAATGATGAAGCCCAGCATGAGCAGCAAAATGCCCACCATGCCCCGCGCTTCGCCCCGCGAATAGCCAAAATAGTGGCGAACCCAGCGAATGGGGCGCGAATTGAGCCAGGACCAGCCTGGGCGCGGCGGGGGTAGAGCAGCCATTGGGTAGAGGAGGGAAGAAGAACCGCAAGTCACCGACGTATAGAAAGGCGGCCCGGCTTGCGGGGGCAAGTATAGGCAAAACGACGGTAACGTCGGATTGTCTAGCCAGTTAGCTGCGCGCCCGGCTGAGGCTGGGCGTGCGGCTGGCCTTGCGCTGCGTGGCGGGACGCTTCACCGTCACGGGCAGCGGGTCGCCGGGCGGGCGGGTTTCCTGGGCCACCCAGGCATGAATGATTTTCAGGCCTTCGGGCGAGAAGACGGCTTGCTGCACGCCGTTAATCATGGGCCACTGAGCTGGGGCGGGTTGGAACAGGTGATTGATGCCGTCGAGCTTGTACTCCGCCGCCGTGCGTTTGGAGCGGCGCAGAGATTTGTAGAGTGGCGTCATGTTGCGCTTGGCCGAAACCTGCAAATCGGAAGTGCCATTGAGCAGCAGCACTGCGCATTGCACGTTGGGCAGCTTGGCCTGCGGGTCGAAATCGAAAAAATAGCGCGACCACGGCGAGGTGAGCTGTACGGCGCGGGCGCGGGCCATGCTGGCATCGACGCCCATATTAGCCCCCAGCAGCAGCGAGGCTACTTTGGGGCGGGCCACGGCGTTGTCAGGCGTCTGGCGAATAACATCCACCGTGCGCTGGTACACGTCCTGAGCGGCTTTCACCTGCGAGGGGTCGGCCCCAATCAGGCGCATGATTTCGCCCTGCTGGCGGCGCAATACTTCATTGCCGAGCTGCCCGTAGCCGGCCAGCGACACCACAAAAGCCGGCGCGCGGCCCGGCGCGGCGGCGGCCAGCAAGGCCACGTTGGCCCCTTCGCCGTGCCCAAGCAGGCCCACGCGGTGCGCGGCCACCAGCTTCTGGCCGCGCAAAAAGGCCATCGCGGCCTGGGCATCGGTCACGAAATCGGCGGTGGTGGCGCTGGCGTAGCTGCCGGTCGATTTGCCCACGCCCCGGTCATCGAAACGGAGTACGGCGATGCCGTGGCGGGTGAGGTAGTCGGCCAGCTGGCCAAACATGCGGTAGCCATTCACGTCAACGTCGCGGGTTTGCGGGCCGGAGTCGGACAGCAGCACCACGCCCGCAAACGGCCCCTCGCCGGCCGGAATAGTAAGCGTACCACCCAGCCGATTTCTCGTGACGGGGTTGGTGAACGTGACGTCGGACTCGCGGTAGGGCGGCGTGGCCTTGAACTTGGTGACGGCCTGCGGCGAGGCAGCAGCCCGCGTGAGCACCATGGGGGCCGTCAGGCCGGGCTGCTTCCAGGTGCCGCTGAGGGTGGCCCCATCTTCCAGCACCTTGCCCACGAAGCTGCTGCCAGCCTGCTCGATGCGTAGGGTCAGGTTGTCGTCTTTCAGCTCCACATCCACCGGCATGCGGCTGATGCGCTGCTGGGGCGCATCGAGCGCGGCGTAGTAGGTGCCGTTGGTGAGCGGCACGATGGTGATGATGATGGAAATTTCACCGCCCAGCAGCTTCAGCGGGCCTTTCCACTGGCCATTTAGGGGGGCAGGCGTGGGAGGGGAAGCCACAGCCGTAGCGGGTAGCTGTGCTATTAAACCCAGAAAAACAAAGGTGGTAAGTAATAATCTAATCATCGAATCGGAATATAAAAAGGGTAGATACTTGGAGTGGGAGGCAAATGGAGGTTGAAAAGTACAACAAATGTTTTTTAGCGGCATTATCATTTTCTGCTTATTGGCTCGGTTACAAATGTCAACGGCCGCTCTTGTGGAGCGGCCGTCAGGGAAGCGAATAAGCAGAAGGCAGAAGCGTGTTATTTCCTGGTATGCAGCCCAATCCAGTCACCAATCACGGCCAAGGCGCTGGGCGCAAACGTCTCCTCGATAGTGCCGTACTCGGCCGGATTGCCTGTGGGGGCGGTCTGAAACAGGTGGTTGAGGCCGGGCAATTCTTTCGTGGTCACGTCGCGGTTGCCAGCGGTTTTCAGGCCGGCGGTGGTGGCGGCCAGGTTGGCGATGGCGGGCACCTGCTGGTCCTTGCCGCCGCCAAGGGCCAGCACCGGGCACTTTACCTTGGCCAGCGTCTGGGCGGGGCGGTCGGCCAGCAGGTGGCGGTAGTCGGGCGAGGTGAGCATGGCCAACTGCGGCTCGGCCTGGGCGGCTAGCTGCGGATTGATGCCGTTGTAATACGCCAGCAGCCTGGTGCGGGCCTGGGCATTGTCGGGGTTCTGCTGCACAATCTGCGTCATGGTGCGTTGCAGCTTTTCGGTGGTGGCCAGCTGGGCCGCGTCCGAGGTTTGCAGCCGCGCCAGGGCCAGCGACTGCTGCACAATCAGCTCATCGCCCGGCAGCGCCGGCGCGGCCAGCAGCACCAAGAAATCAGGCCCCGCAGGCTGGCCCGCCGCCCCAATGGCCGCCGTGCCGCCCTGGCTGTGGCCAATTACACCCACCTGGTTTTTGCGAATGCCAGGCTGGGCGCGCAGCCACGCCAGCGCGGCCTGGGCATCGGTGGTGTAGTCGGCGCTGGTGGTGCCGGCCAGCGTGCCACCGCTCTGGCCCACGCCCCGGTCGTCGAAGCGCAGCACGGCGATGCCGTGGCGGGTGAGGTAGTCGGCCAGCACGGCGAAGGGCTGGTGGCCGAGGATGGTTTCGTTGCGGTCCTCGGGCCCCGAGCCGGTGAGCAGCACTACGGCCGGAAACGGGCCTTTGTCGGCGGGCAGAGTGTAGGTGCCGGCCAGCGTGATGCCGGCCTTCTCATTCTTAAAGGTGACCTCGGCCGACTGGTAGGGGAAGGGCGGCTGCGGCGTTTGGGGGCGCTTGGGGCCGGTGGGCTTAGCAGTGCCGGCGGCACGGCTGAGCGTGAGCGGGAACGAGCGCAGGCCCTGCTGCCACTCGCCTTCCAGGCGCTGGCCGTCGGCCGAGCGGCGGCCGGCAAACTGCGCAGCCGGCTGGCGCAGGCGCAGGTACACGCTGTCGGCCGGTGCGGTGAATTGCAACACCAGTCCCTGCGCGTGCTGGGCCGGAATATCCAGCGTAGCCGTGCGCGGCCCGCCGGCTGGGTCGGTGAGGTGGGCGGTGAATTCCAGCGGCCCGAGCGTGCCTGCCCAGTCGCCGGTGAGGCTGGGGCGGGCGGTTTGGGCGTGGACACTGGTGATGCTGAGTAGCGCGGCAGCGGCCGTGCCGAGGAAAAAGCGGGTAAGTGTGTGCATGGCAAGGGCTGATGGACGATGACGCAATGTTACGAAGATAATTAGACAAATTTCTAATTATGGAAAAAACAATTTATTCCTGCCTCCGCCCCGGCCGTACCTTCGTACCCACAGCAATTGCCGCCGGCCGAAACCTTCCGGCCCCTCTCCGCTGTTAGTTCGTTTATGCCCAAAAAAGACGCTTTGCAGGTTTCGGCCCCCGCCGACAACGCCATTGATAATCTCGACCCGCGCGAATTCATCCTCATCAAAAACGCCCGAGTTCACAACCTCAAAAACCTCAGCGTGGCCCTGCCGCGCAACCAGTTCATCGTCGTCACGGGCCTGAGCGGCTCGGGCAAGTCGAGCCTTGCCTTCGATACGCTTTATGCTGAAGGTCAGCGGATGTACGTGGAAAGCCTGAGCAGCTACGCTCGGCAGTTTCTGGGCCGCATGGATAAGCCCGACGTGGACTACATCCGCGGCATCTCGCCGGCCATTGCCATCGAGCAGAAGGTCAGCATCAAGAACAACCGCTCGACGGTGGGCACCAGCACCGAGATTTACGACTACCTCAAGCTGCTGTTTGCACGGGTGGGCAAGACGTTTTCGCCGGTGAGCGGCGAGCAGGTGCGCAAGGACAACGTGGCCGACGTGGTTGATTTTCTGGCCGCGCAGCCCGAAGGCACCCGGGCCATGATTCTGGCTCCGCTGCATCGCGCCGACAAGACCCGCGCCATGAGCAAGGAGCTGGATTTGCTGCTGCAAAAAGGCTACAGCCGCGTGGTGGTGGATGGCGTGACGTCTCAGATTGAGGACCTGGTAGGAGAGGGCCAGCCCGAGGTGAAGGGCGACGTGTACATCATGATTGACCGCGCCGTGCTGCGGCCCGGCGACGAGGACCTGCTGTTCCGCCTGTCGGACTCGGTGCAAACTGCGTTTTTCGAGGGCCACGGCACCTGCGTGGTGCACCTGAACGGTGACGACGTCCGCACCTTCTCCGACAAATTTGAGCTGGATGGGATGACGTTTGAAGAACCCAGCGTCAACTTCTTCTCCTTTAACAACCCCTACGGCGCGTGCCAGACCTGCGAAGGATTCGGCTCGGTGCTGGGGATTGACGAGGATTTGGTGATTCCGGATAAGAGCATGACGGTGTACGAAGGTGCCATTGCGCCCTGGCGCACCGAGAAGCAGGGCGAGTGGCTGAAGCCGCTGTTGAAAAACGGTATCCGCTTCGACTTTCCCATTCACCGGCCTTATAATGAGTTGAGCGAAGCCGAGCAGCGCCTGCTCTGGACCGGCAACAAGTTTTTTGACGGGCTGGACAAGTATTTCAAGTGGGTGAGCGAGCAGACCCACAAAATCCAGTACCGCGTGCTGCAAAGCCGCTACCGGGGCCGCACCACTTGCCCCGACTGCCGCGGTACGCGTCTGCGCAAAGACGCGCAATACGTGCGGATTGACGGGAAAAGCATTGCCGACATCGTGCTGCTGCCCATCTCGGAGGCCCTGAAATTCTTCGAGAACATGAGCCTGAGCGAGCACGACGCCAAAGTGTCCGAGCGCCTCGTGACGGAAATCACCAACCGCCTCGGCTACCTCAACCGCGTGGGCCTGGGCTACCTCACCCTGAACCGCCTGAGCAATACGCTGAGCGGCGGCGAAAGCCAGCGCATTTCGCTGGCCACGTCGCTGGGGTCGGCGCTGGTGGGCTCTATGTACGTGCTCGATGAGCCCAGCATAGGTCTGCACCCCAAGGATGCCGAGCAGCTCATCGGCGTGCTGCGCTCATTGCAGCAGCTCGGCAACACCGTGGTGGTGGTGGAGCACGAGGAGAAGATGATGGAGGCCGCCGACCAGATTATCGACATCGGCCCCGAGGCCGGCAGCGGCGGTGGCAACCTGATGTTCCAGGGCACCATGGATGCCCTGCTGCAAGACACCGAAACCTACACCGGCCAGTACCTGAGTGGCCGGCTGGAAGTGCCGGTGCCCAAGGTGCGCCGCCCCTGGCGCAACGCCCTGGAGCTGACCGGCGCCCGCGAAAACAACCTCAAAAACGTGAGCGTGAAGCTGCCCCTGGGCGTGATGACCGTGGTCACGGGCGTGTCGGGCTCGGGCAAGAGCACGCTCATCAAGCGCATCCTGGCGCCGGCCCTGATGAAGATGTTGGGCGGCGGCGCGGGCGAGAGCACCGGCAAATTCGACCGCCTGACGGGCGTGAACGGGCAGGTGACGCACGTCGAGTTCGTGGACCAGAACCCCATCGGCAAGTCGTCGCGCTCGAACCCCGTCACCTACGTGAAGGCTTACGACCAGATTCGCACGCTGTTTTCGGAGCAGCCGCTGGCCAAGGCGCGGGGGCTGAAGCCCTCGCACTTTAGCTTCAACGTAGACGGCGGGCGCTGCGAGGTGTGCCAGGGCGAAGGCCAGG
The DNA here is from genome assembly GCF_016056375.1 of Hymenobacter negativus. GTDB lineage: Bacteria > Bacteroidota > Bacteroidia > Cytophagales > Hymenobacteraceae > Hymenobacter > Hymenobacter negativus_A. The sequence continues at coordinate 84,706 of NZ_JAEDAE010000006.1, read as the reverse complement.
TGAAAATTGAGATGCAGTTCATGGCCGACATCTACCTGACCTGCGAAGGCTGCGGCGGCCACAAATTCAAGCAGGACATTCTGGAAATCAAATTCCAGGATAAGGGAATTGACGAGGTGCTGGAAATGACGGTGTCCGACGCCGTACAGTTCTTCCAGAGCCAGCCCAAAGTGGCCGAGCGCCTCAAGCCGCTGGAGGACGTGGGCCTGGGCTACATCCGCCTCGGGCAGTCGGCCAATACGCTGAGCGGCGGCGAGGCCCAGCGCGTGAAACTAGCGTCCTTCCTCACCAAAGGCGCTACGTTGCAGCAGGATAAAATACTGTTCATCTTCGACGAGCCCAGCACCGGCCTGCACTTCCACGACATTGCCAAGCTGGTAGGCGCACTGAATGCACTTATCGAACAGGGCAATTCCGTCCTCATCATCGAGCACAACATCGACATCATCAAGTGCGCCGACTGGATTATCGACCTCGGCCCCGAGGGCGGGCTGAACGGCGGGCATCTGCTATTCGAAGGCACACCGGAGGATATGGTGAAGCTGAAAGACACCAACCACACGGCCCGTTTTCTGGCGGAAAAGGTTTCCTAAGCTGTTGATAGTAAGACAACTGACTACTCGGCCCAAATGTACTATTGCAGTTGGGCCGGTTTGTTAGGTGCGCGCCGGCTAATGTGTTGGCAGGCAATGCCATGGCTGTGAACTGTAGCGTGTGAATCGGGTCGGGCTAAGAAACGTAGAACCAGTAGTTAGGATTAATACGTAAGTTCGCCGCCCCTCTCACCCCACCCCGTGATTATGCCCACCGCTACAACGCCCCCGGACCACTACGCTGCAGCTAATCGGTCGGGCACGGGCCGGCTGTGGCGCTGGCTAACAGCTTTGGCCATCGTCGGCAACATTGCCCTCAATTATTATTCGAATACCCATCCATTCGCTGGGCAAACGATGGGCATGGTATCGGCCAAGTACCCCACGCTGCTCACGCCGGCGGGCTACGCATTCAGCATCTGGGGGCTGATTTTTCTGGCCCTGGCCATTTACGCGGTGTGGCAGCTGCTGCAGGCTCAGCGGCAAATATCGCTGCCCGACGCCCTGGCCAAGCCGCTCACGCTGGCCAATATTGCCACGGGAGCCTGGGTTGTTTTGTTTGCTTACGAGCTGATTTTGCCCAGCCTAGGTGTGATGCTGCTCATTCTCGCCTGTCTAGTAGTGGCTTATGGGCGGGCGCGGCGGCGCATTTTTGCCGATGCGGCCCCGGCGCTGGCGGGCGTGCCGCTGTCGCTGTACCTGGGCTGGATTTCGGTGGCTTCGGTTATTAATATCACCATCGGGCTGCGGCAGCTGGGCTGGCAAACGGCCGAGGGCGCTTCGGTGACGCTCACGCTGGGGCTGATTTTCGTGGTGGTGGCGTTGGGGCTGATTATGGGCCGGGCCTTCCGCGACATGGTGTTCCCCTTGGTGGTGGCCTGGGCGTTGGTGGCGGTGTGGGTGGTGCGGCTGCGCGAAGTGCCCGAGCTGGGCTGGGCCGCGCTGGTTGGCGCTACGGTGGTGGCCATTGCGGGCTTCGTGCTCTCGCGGCTGGGCGGCCGCAAAACGGCCTGGCAGGTGCGCGACGAAGCCGCTGCCGCCGTAGAGGCCGAAATTGCTGCCCGCAACGCCGTACGCGCCAGCGAGTAAGCGCGCGGCGCGAGGCAGGTGCGCGGCCACCGGTTTGGCCCGTAGCTTTGCGGTCAGTCCCAACCCCCATACCTGACCCGCTCGATTATGCGCCAAAAACTTGTTGCCGGCAACTGGAAAATGAACCTAACCTACCCCGAGGCCTTGGCCCTGGTAGGCGAAATCGCGAGCCTGGCCGGCGAATCGGGCGCAGCCAATGCGCCCACGGTCGTTATTTGCCCGCCGTTTCCGTTCCTGCACGGCGTGGGCCAGCAGCTGCCCCAGGCTTCCAATTTCCATCTCGGGGCCCAGAACTGCCACCAGAAAGAAAGCGGCGCTTTCACCGGCGAAGTTTCGGCCAAGATGCTGGCTTCGGTGGGCTGCGAATACGTGATTCTGGGCCACTCGGAGCGCCGCCAGTATTTCCGCGAAGACGATGAATTGCTGGGCCAGAAGCTGAAAGCCGCCCTGGCGGCCGGCCTCAAGCCCATCTTCTGCGTGGGCGAGTCGCTGGAGACCCGCGAAGCCGACGAGACGTTCAGCTACATCGGCAAGCAGCTCACCGACGGGCTGTTCCACCTCAGCAACGAGGAGTTTGCCCAGGTTGTGATTGCCTACGAGCCCATCTGGGCCATTGGCACGGGCCGCACCGCCACCAGCGCCCAGGCGCAGGAAGTGCATGCCTTCATCCGCGAGCAGATTGCCCGCGCCTACGACGCCCAGGCCGCCCTCGATACCACCATTCTCTACGGCGGCTCGGCCAACGCGCAGAACGCCAAGGAGCTGTTCTCGCAGCCCGACGTGGACGGCGGCCTCATCGGCGGCGCGGCCCTGAAAGCGGCCGACTTCACCACGATTATCCGGTCGTTTTAAGCAGGGTTGAAATTTTAGGGTTGAGGGTTGGGTTGAACGCGCAACGCGGCATTGCATTTGACATCCCACGCTCAATCCTTAATCTTCAAAACTCAATCCTTCCCAGCATGCTCTCCTTCATTCTCACCCTTCTGCTGGCTCTGCTGCCCACAAAAAGCCCGGCTGCTGGCCCGCTGGAGCCGTGCAAAATCTACGGCTCGGTGTACCTCGAAACCGACCCCGGCCGGCGCAGCTATTGCTACGGCACGGTGTACGTGGAGCCGGAAGAAGCTTTTGCCGATGTACTGATTTTCAAGGAGAACAACAAGCTGTTTGCCGATAAAGCCGGCCTGTGGGCCGATGCGCCTGCCCGCGACTTTGCCGACTACGTGCTGCTGGTGGTCACGGACCGCAGCCGCGCCGATTTCAGCATTCACTACACCACCGTGCGCTCCTTCGCCGGCTGCAAGACCAATTAGGAGAGTTAAGAGTTAGGAGTTAAAAGTTATGAGTTGAATTTATAAACGGTTTCAATTCAGTTCTTTCGATTCACAGCTCTTAACGCCTGACTTTTAACTCATAACTAAACGAAGTGGATTTTATTGAACTGACCGTCGAAGCCCCGCGCGAGCTGGCCGACATTCTGGTGGCCGAGCTGGCCGAAGTGGGTTTCGACACTTTCGAGGACACCGACGACGGCTTCCGCGCCTACACTACCGAGGATATTTTCAACCCCGACGCGGTGGCCGAAGTCATGAGCCGCTACGAGGGCCAGGGCGAGCTCAGCCACTCGCACCGCGTCATCACCCGCCAGAACTGGAACGCCGAGTGGGAAAAGAATTTCCAGCCGCTCATCATTGCTGACCGCGTGTCGGTGCGGGCACCGTTCCATCCCGAGCCGGCCGGCGTCGACTACGACATTGTGATAATGCCGCGTATGTCGTTTGGCACGGGCCACCATGAAACCACGGCGCTCATGATTGAAAACCAGCTCGATGTGGACCACAAGGGACTGCGCGTGCTGGACATGGGCACCGGCACCGGCATTCTGGCCATCATGGCCGAAATGCTGGGTGCCCGCCAGGTGCTGGCCGTCGACACCGAGCCCTGGACCGTGGAAAACGCCCGCGACAACGCCGCCGAAAACAACTGCCACGGCATTGAGTGCCGCCTGGGCGGCGTGGAAACCCTCGCCAATGAGGAGCCGTTCGACCTGATTCTGGCGAACATCAACCGCAACGTGCTGCTGGAAGACATGCACGAATACGCCCGCCTGCTGCCCAGCGGCCGGCCCATTCTGTTCAGCGGCTTCTACGAGGAAGACCTCCCGAAAATCCAGGCCGAGGCCAGCAAGCACGGCCTGCGCTACCAGCGCCACCGCACGCTGCGCAGCTGGGTATCGGCCGTGTTCGAGAAGGAATAGGATGAGGGTAGAATGAAGGAACGTCCTGCTTCGGTGCCGAAGCGGGACGTTTTGCGTTTGGGCGGGGCGGGCGCCATCGTTCCCGGCAACGATTGCGCGAATAAAAAGGGCCTTTGCGGCATATTGCGGGCCATTGCGGACGTAATATTATCATACCGAATTACTGGGCTTACGCTGCTGTTAAGGAGCGGCGCTAGTTCGGTTATTCCTTTATCGGACTCCCATTATTTCCCGCAATGACTTTACTATCCGCTCCATTTTCTTCGCTTCGTTTTGCCACCCGGTCCGTGGCACGGGTTGGCCTGGGCCTGGTGGCCACGGTGGCCGGCCTGGCCGCCAGCGCGCCGGTGCAGGCCCAGCAGCTGTCTTTTCCCGGCGTGGAAGGGGCGGGGCGGTTTGTTAGCGGCGGCCGGGGCCGAGCGGCCACGCCTACCACGGTGTATGAGGTGACGAGCCTGGCCGATACCAACACCCAGGGCACGCTGCGCTACGCACTAAGCCAGTCGAGCTCGGTGGCGCAGTACCGCACCATTGTGTTTCGGGTGTGCGGCACCATTCACCTCACGGCGCGCCTGAGCATTCCGCGCAACACCACCATTGCGGGCCAGACTGCGCCCGGCGACGGCATCTGCCTGGCCGACCGGCAGGTAACGGTGAGTGGCGACAACGTGATTGTGCGCTTTGTGCGCTTCCGCCTCGGCGACCAGTACCAGAAGCTGGTGGACGCCAACGGCAACCCCCTGAATGGTAGCGGCGACGACGATGCCTTCAGCATGCAGGAGCGCAAAAACATTGTCATCGACCACTGCACCATGAGCTGGAGCGATGACGAAGCCTTCACGTTCTACGGCGCGGCTACGGACTCGATGACCCTGCAGTGGAACCTGATTTCGGAGCCGCTGAACTACTCCTACCACTTCGAAACCGGCGACACCGACTACGAGCGCCACGGCTACGGCGGCATCTGGGGCGGGCGGCGGGCCTCGTTCCACCACAACCTGTTTGCGCACTGCAACAGCCGCACCCCGCGCTGGAACGGCACCCGCTACGGCGCGGCCATCGGCTCGGAGAACTGCGATTTTCGCAACAACGTCATCTACGACTGGGGCTCCAACAACGTGTATGGTGGCGAGGGCGGCAACTACAACATGGTGAACAACTACTACAAGCCGGGCCCGGCCACGTCGTCGGGCTCGCGTTCTAAAGTTGTGAATCCGTACAAGCAAACAACGGCCCCGCTGCTGCCCTACGCCCAGATTTACTTGGCTGGCAACTACCTCGATGGCAATGCGGCGGTCACGAATGCTAACTGGAAAGGCGCTACTATGCAGGGCGGCACCCTGGCCGATACTGTGCAGTCAAAGGCCCTGACGCCGTTCAACATTGCGCCCCTCAATACCCAAACCGCCCAGGCTGCCTACACTTCGGTGTTGCAGGGCGTGGGCTGCATTCTGCCCGTGCGCGATGCGCTGGACCAACGCATCATCAACGACGTGCAGAACCGCACCGGCGGCATTATTGACGTGCAGGGCGGCTTCCCGCATGGTACGCCCTACAGCACCTCGCAGGTAGCCTGGCCCGTGCTGACCTGCGGCCCCGCGCCTGCCGACTCGGACCATGACGGCATGACCGATGCCTACGAAGCCGCCAACGGCCTCAATCCCAACAACGCCGCCGACCGCCAGACCATCGCGGCCAACGGCTACACCAACCTCGAAAACTACCTCAACGGCCTCGTGGCTACGGTGACGGCTACCAAGCCCACCGGGGCAGTGCTGGAGCCCCTGCACCTGTTCCCGAACCCCGCCGCCGAGCAACTGACCGTGGAGCACCCCCGCTCCGGCGCCGAAGCCCGCCTCACGATTTATAACTTCGTGGGCCAGCGCGTGGCTACGCTCACGCCCGCCGTGGGCGGCGTTTCTACGCCGGTGAACCTCGGCAATCTGGCCAAGGGCAACTACCTGTTGGTGTACACCGATGCCAACGTGAGCCTAACCGCTAAGTGCGCCCACGAGTAAGGCATTCAGGAATGAAAAAGGCCCGGACGGTATCACCGTCCGGGCCTTTTTCATTCCTGAATGCCTTACTCAAACCAGCTTAGGAACCGAGCTGGAGGACTCGCGCACCACCAGCGTGGTGGGCAGCTTCATCACGCCGGGGCTGGTGCTTTTGTGCTTGCGCTCGATGAGCTCGATGAGGCGCTCGGCGGCGAGCTGACCGATTTCCTGGGCCGGCTGGGTCACGGTGCTCAGCGGCGGGTTCAGCAGGTGGGCCGACTGCGAGTTGGTGAAGCTAAGCAGGGCCACTTCGCCGGGCACGTCGATGCCGCGCTGGCGCAAGGCTCCCAAGGTGCCCAGAGCCAGCCGGTCGCTGGCCGTGAAAAACGCGTCGGGGGGCGACGACAGGGCTAGCAACTCGTCGATTAGGGTGCCGGCTTCGTCGGGGCCGAAGCTGCCGTAGCGCACCAGGTTTTCATCGAAAGGCACACCGTACTGCTCCAGGGCGGCGCGGTAGCCGGCCAGCCGCTCCTGCGCAATGCTGAGGTAGAGCGGAATGGTGAGGTGGGCAATGCGCCGCCGGCCGGTTTGCAGCAGGTGCGAGGTAGCCGCGTAGGACCCGCCAAAGTTGTCGGCCACCACCTGGGTCACATCCAGTCCGGCCGCCACGCGGTCGAATAGCACCAGCGGCATGCCCTGGGTTACCAGCGCCTTGAGGTGGGCCACATCGGAGGTTTCGCTGGAAAGCGACAGGAGCAGGCCATCGACGCGGCGCGAAACGGCCTGCTGCACGTTGGCCACTTCGCGCTCGTAGCTCTCGTGGGTTTGGAAGATGATGACGTGGTAGCCGCGGTTGTAGGCAATGGCCTCGATGCCGTTGATGGCCTGCGAAAAGAAGTTGTTCGCAATCTGGGGCACGATGACGGCAATGGCCTTGCTGCTGCTGCCCTTCAGGCTGAGGGCAATGGGGTTGGGCCGGTAGTTGAGGCGCTCGGCATATTCCATCACCAGCCGCTTGGTTTCGGGGCTGATTTCGTAGCTGTCGCGCAAGGCCCGCGACACGGTCGACGTCGACAGGTTCAGGGCGTGCGCGATATCCTTGATGGTGACGGGGTCCAAGCGCGTAGGGTAAGGAAGTACAAGTATCGGCCGCAGCCACCAGAGCCAACGGCCCCCGGCTAACTACCGGATTTTTGGGCCGAATGGTTCCCTGAATGGGCAAGCATCCGGCTTGCCGGCAGGCCCGCCCCGGTCTTGGCTGCCAGCGAATGAGCGTGGCTGCCGCCGCCGGGTGGGCACTCAGGAAATCTTCAGCAGGCCAAATCTATAACAAGAGCACCGATTTTCTGGCCAAGGTGCCGCTAAAACCAAAGCTGCCGGGCTCCTTGATGCAACTGGCAGCCCCAAAACCAGGCCGAGAAGTAGGCCGGGCTTCATGTCGTCGCCATCTTTGTGCGGTAATCTAGCGGTTGGCCCGTGCGTGTGGGCCAGCGGTTTTCGACTGAATTCAACTATGAAAGTAGTGCGTGTGCAAAAAGGAGTGCTGGCCGCCGGGCTAGCCGTTGCCATTGGCCTCACCGCGTTTCGGCTGCACCCGCCCGAAGACGGGCTGTTGCCCCGTATAGCCCGGCAGGTGGCCGAGTTTTACACCGCTGCCCGGCAGGAAAAGGTGTACCTGCACCTGGACCGCCCGGTGTACGGCACCGGCGAAACCATCTGGTTCAGCGCCTACGTGGTGGATGCGTCGCGGCACGAGCTCGACTCGCTCAATCAGGTGCTGCACGTCGACTTGCTCTCGCCCGAGCGCCGGGTGGTGGCCCGCCGCACCCTGCGCCTGCAGGGCGGCCGCGCCGCCGGCGACCTCGCCATTGCCGACACCCTGGCCGCCGGCACCTACGTGCTGCGCGCCTACACCAACTGGATGCGCAACGCCGGCGACGAATTCGTGTATAGCCGCCGGCTGAGCGTGTGGCCGGCCTCGCCCATTGGCTCGGAGCCCCGCGCGGCGGCCGCGCCCACCACGGCCTTCGCCCGCGCCCGCGCTGCGGCGGCCGCCCGCCCCGACGTGCAGTTTATGCCCGAAGGCGGCTACCTGGTGGAAGGCCTGCCCGCCGTGGTGGCCTGCAAAGCCACCGATGCCAGCGGCCGGGGCCTCGACGTGCGCGGCCAGATTCTGAATGATAAAAATGCCGTGGTGGTGCCCGCCTTCAGCAGCCGGCACGCGGGCATGGGGCGCTTTGCCTTTGTGCCCGGCAGCGGCCAGCGCTACCACGCCCACTTCACCCTGCCCGACGGCAGCACCGCTGACTACCCGCTGCCCGCCGTGCAGCCCAGCGGCTACACCCTGCACGTGGTGGACGGCGGCGAAAACTTCATCGTGGAAGCCCGCTACCGGGGCGTGGGCGGGGCGGCGGCCCCCGGCCCCGTGCAGCTCATGACCCAAGTGCGCGGCGTGGTGGCCTACCCCGGCCCCCGCACCCTAAGCGGCGATGTACCCGCGGCGTGGCGCATGCCCAAGAAGAATTACCCCAATGGCATCGTACACTTCACCTTGTTCGATGCCGAGGGCACCCCACAATGCGAGCGGCTGGCTTTTGCCCAGAACGGTCCGGCCGGGCTGCGCATCAGCATCACCCCGGACCAGCCCAGCTACGGGCCGCACGCGCCGGTGCAACTGGCTGTGCGCGTAACCGATGCCGCGGGCCAGCCGGTGGCCACCAATTTCTCGCTCGGCGTGAGCGATGCCGGCCTCAGCGCCCTCGACCCCAACGCCGAAACCATTGCCTCGAACCTGCTGCTGACTTCCGACCTGGTGGGCTACGTGGAGAACCCGGGCTACTATTTCCGCAGCCCCACGGCCGGCACCAACCAAGCCCTCGATGACCTGCTGCTGACCCAGGGCTGGCGGCGCTTTGTGTGGAAGCAGGTGCTGGCCGGCCAGGCACCAGCGGTGCGCTTCGGCCCCGAGCACGACCTGAGCCTGGTGGGCCAGGTGGTGAGCGAGCACGGCAACCGTCCCATTCCCAACAGCCAGCTTACCTTCCTGCAAACGCGGCCTTCCAAAAACATTACCACCGGCACAACCAATGCCGACGGCCGCTTCAGTTTTGTGGGCATTCCGGTGGTCGACACGGCCGTTATCACACTCCAGGCGCGGCGGTCGCAGGGCGGCAGCAACGTGCTCATCCGGCCCGATGAAGGCCCCGCCGTTCCTGCCCAGGTACTGCCGCCGCTGCCCTCGCTGGCGGCTGCTCCGGCCGGGGTGGCGGCCTTTGTGCGCCGCAGCCGCCAGGCCCAGGCCGCCGAGCTCGACCTGCACCCCGAGCGCGCCGCGATGCGCACCGTGGCCCTGAGCAACGTGTCCGTGACGGCCAAGCGCATTAAAATCCCGGCCGATGACCCGCGCCGCCTCTACGGGGCCACGGGCGGCACCGTGGTCGACTTTACCGATATTCCGTCGGCACAGTCGGGCCTGAGCGTGCTCCAGATTTTGCAGGGCCGCGTGGCGGGCCTCGTTATCACGGGCCAGGCCCCCAACCTGTCGGTCCAGATTCGAAACTCGGGCTCGCCGCTCTTTATTCTGGACGGGCAGCGGGTCGACATCGACTTCATTGCCAACATGCCGGCCAACGACGTAGAGTCGGTGGAGGTATTCAAGGGAGCCGAGGCGGCCATCTTTGGCGGCAGCGGTGGGGGCGGGGCCATTGCCATTTACACCAAGCGCGCCGACCCCAACTACAAGGGTGCCGACAAAGGCCCCGCGCCGGGCATTGCCATCGTGAAGATGCCCGGCTTCTCCGAGGCGCGCGAGTTTTATCAGCCCCGCTACAACGCCCTGCTCACCAACCCGCCCGCCGACCCGCGCACCAGTACCCTGTACTGGAACCCCCTGGTGCGTACCAACGCCAAGGGCGAGGCCGAACTGCACTTCTTCACCGCCGATGGCAGCGGCACCTTTCAGGCCGTGGCCGAAGGCCTGAGCCTCGATGGTGCGCCCGCCATGGGCAGCGGCACGCTCACGGTGAAAGGAAAGTAAACCTGGTGACAAGGGTAATCCGCTGGATGGCGGAAGTATTTGCTCGGGCTCACTATCTCTATCAAGCAAAAAGCCCTGCCGGAAAATCCGGCAGGGCTTTTTGCTTGATGGATGTGATAAAGCGAAGGGGCGGATACCTCGCCCGCCAGATACTTGGTCGGCGGTGCCAGCAATGCTCAAAACCTGGCGACTGACATGCTTCGTGCGAATTGGGTTAAAACAAAAAAGGCCTGCCGTATTCGGCAGGCCTTTTTTCAAGCTTTCGGGCTGACTACTCCCGCACGAAGCGACGCGTGGTGGTGCCATCGGCCGTGCGGCCTTGCAGCACGTACACGCCCGCGGGCAGCGCCGTCAGGTCGAGCACCGCGTGCTGGTCACCAGCGGCCACATTCCGCACCAGCACCCGCTGCCCGAGGGCATTGAGCACCGACAGCTCCAGCGCCTTGGCGGGAGCCGTGAGGGCTACCTGCAGCAGGCCAGTGGTGGGATTGGGGTAAAGGCTAAGCTCCGGGCCATTCGCGGCCGAGCGGGCGGCCGTCACGGTGACCGTTGTCGACGCCGAGAAGGCCGAAGTGCAGCCGGCAGCATTGGTCGTGGTCACGGTATAAGAACCGTTGCGCGTGCCGGAGTTGACGAGGTAGGTCTGGGCCGTAGCGCCGGGTATCAGCACGTTGTTCAGGTAAAACTGGTTGCCGGTGGTGGCGCTCGATGTGAGCGTGATGCCCGTAGTCGGCGTGCCCGAAACCGTGATGGTGGGCGCAGCCGGCACGGCGTTTATCGTCACCGAGCGGGTGCTGCTGGCCGAGCAGGTGCCGGCCACCGTGTACGTCACGGTGTAGGTGCCGGCCGTGGACGTGGCGGGCGTGATGGCCCCGGTGCTGGCGTTAATAGTCAGGCCCGTGGTGGAAGTGAACGTACCGCCCGTAGCACCCGTCACGGTGGGCGTGGCAGCCGTGGCATTGGCGCAATAAGCCGCGTTGGCGTAAGCGAAGGCCGCCGACGGTACCGGAGCAATGGTTACGGTAGCGGTGCTGGTTACGGCCGCGCAGCCGCCGCTGGCCGCCACCGTGTTGGTCACGGTGTAAGTGCCAGGCGTAGAGGTCGAAGGCGTGATGGTGCCGTTGGTGGCAATGCTCAGGCCCGTGGTCGAGCTAAAGGTGCCGGCCGTAGCGCCCGTGCTCAGCGTGGGGCTGGGGTTGGTGGTGCTGCTCGCGCAGAAAGTGGGCGTAGCGCCGTAGCTGAAGCCAGCGGTCTGGGGAGCGGTGATGGTGACGGTGGTGCCGCCGGTGGCCGCCGCGCAGCCGCCCGAAGCGGCCACGGTGTTGGTGACGAAGTAGGTGCCGGGCGTGGAGGTCGAGGGCGTGATGGCGCCGTTGGCCGCGATGGTCAGGCCCGTGGCCGGGTTCACCGTGACGGTGCCCAGCGTGCTGCCCGTGCCGATGCCTAGTGCCACGCTGCCCGTAGTAGTGGTGCAGTAGCTGCTCGCCCCGTAGCCGATGTTGGCCGTGGCTGGTGCCGTAATGGTCACCGTGGCGGTGCCGGTCACGGCCGCGCAGCCGCCGCTGGCGGCCACCGTGTTGGTCACGGTGTAGGTACCGGGCGTAGAAGTGGAAGGCGTAATGGCACCGGTGGTGGCATTCAGCGTCAGGCCAGTGGCCGACGTGAAAGTGCCAGCCGTGCTGCCCGTGCCGAGGCTCACCGCCACCGCACCCGTAGTGGAAGTACAATAGCTCGTGGCCGCGTAGCTGATGCTGGCCGTGGCCGGCGATACAATGGTTACGGTAGAAGTAGCAGTTGCGGCCGAGCAGCCGTTGGCGGCCGCAATGCTGTTGGTCACCGTGTAGGTACCGGGCGTGGACGAAGCCAGCGTGATGGCCCCGGTGGTGGCGTTAAGCGTGAGGCCCGTGGTGGAGCTGAAGGTGCCGGTGCTGCTGCCCGTGGGGAAAGTTGGTACCGGCGCAGTAGTGCCCGAGGTGCAATACGAAGCCGTGGGGTAGCTGAAAGTTGCCGAAGGCGCATTGGTCAGCGTGACCGTGGCGGTGCTGCTGCTAGCGCAGGCACCGGCTACACTGTAGGTCACGGTGTAGGTGCCGGGCGTGCTGCTGCTGAGCGTAATAGCACCCGTGGTAGCATTAATTGTCAGGCCCGAAGTGGATGAGAACGTACCGCCCGAGGTGCCCGTTACCGTGGCCGTGGGGTTGGTGCCGCTCAGGCAGAACGTCGAGCCACTGTAGGCAAACGCTGCCGAAGTTCCGGCATTGATGGTAACGGTAGCCGTGGAGGTAGCCGCTGCGCAGCCGCCGCTGGCCGCCACCGTATTGGTCACGGTGTAAGTGCCGGGCGTGGAAGTCGAAGGCGTGATTGCCCCGGTAGTAGCATTCAAAGTCAGGCCCGTGGTCGAGCTAAAGGTGCCCGCCGTAGCGCCCGTGGCCAGGGTAGCCGCCACTGCGCCTGTTGCGCTGGTGCAGTAAGCAGCCGCCGGATAGCTGAAGCCGGCGGTCTGGGGGGCGGTGATGGTGACGGTGGTGCCGCCGGTGGCCGCCGCGCAGCCGCCCGAGGCGGCCACGGTGTTGGTGACGAAGTAGGTGCCGGGCGTGGAGGTCGAGGGCGTGATGGCGCCGTTGGCCGCGATGGTCAGGCCCGTGGCCGGGTTCACCGTGACGGTGCCCAGCGTGCTGCCCGTGCCGATGCCTAGTGCCACGCTGCCCGTAGTAGTGGTGCAGTAGCTGCTCGCCCCGTAGCCGATGTTGGCCGTTGGCTGAGCTGTGATAGTTACCGTGGTGGTAGCCGTGGCCGCCGCGCAGGAGCCCGAAGCTGCCACAGTATTGGTCACGGTGTAGGTACCGGGTGTTGAGGTCGAAGGCGTAATGGCACCGGTGGTGGCGTTCAGCGTCAGGCCCGTAGTCGAAGTAAAGGTGCCGGCCGTGCTGCCGGTGGCTAATACCGCCGGTTGGCCGGCTGTAACGGTTGTGCAATAAGGCGATGCCCCATAGCTGAAAGCGGCCGACTGCGAACCCGATACTGAGACGGTAGCCGTGCTGCTGCAGGTGGCGCTTACCGTGTAGGTCACGGTGTAGGTGCCGGGCGTGGTGCTGCTCAGCGTGATGGTTCCCGTAGCCGCGTCAATGGTGAGGCCGGTGGTAGAAGAAAAAGTGCCGCCGGTGGTGCCCGTCACCGTTGGGGTGGGGTTGGTGCCGCTGGCGCAGTACGAGGCATTGCTGTAGCTGAACGCGGCGTTACAGGCAACAGCGGAAGATGCGGTTATCGAGAAGTCGTCAATGGCCAGGCCGTCATCGGCGCCGGTCACATCAAAGTCAACGAAACGAATGTAGAAGGTGGCGCCCGCCGGAATACTCAGCCCCGTGATGGTGCCGGTCACGGCGGTGCGGTTGGCCGCGTCGTTGCCATCGTAGCCCGTGCTGGTGGTCACGTTGTTCAACGGGCCCACGTAGTCCAAGGTGTTCACATCCGTGAAAGTGCCGGTGGTGAGGGACGTGGCATCGGTGCTGTACTGGAAATCCAGGCGGTCAGAAGCGCCCCGGGCGGGGTTTGAACCTGCCAGCCGATAGGTTTCGCCGGTGTAGCTCACCGCCAGACTGGTGACGGTAGCGCCCGTTGTGTTGGTGAAAGCAAAGCCAAACTGTGCGGCCAGGCTGCCGCTGCGCACACTGCCAAAAGCCCGGTCGGTGGTAGCAGTAGTGCCGCTCCCGTAGCTGTACGTGTCGCCGGTGCCCGAGCTGCCCGAACCCGTGGAGGTGATGGTGATGGCCGTGTACGTGTTATTGGCCGTGGTGCCGGTGCCCACGTTGGTTTCCACAAAGCCGAAGCCTGCTGGCACCGCTGAGCTAGTGCCCGTGTTGGCCAGCGTATTAAAATCCTGCGTGTAGGCCGTGGTGCCCAGGCTGATGGGCGTAATGGCCGTGGGGGTTTGAACCTGCCCCCACGCCAGTCCGGGCAGCAGCAGCGAAAGACAGGTGAGCACCCGGGGAGTAGCTCGGCGGAAAAAGCCAGCCCGGCTGGGTGCTTTGGCCCTGGTGGAAACGGGTATTTGTTGTAGCATGTACGGTGGGAATTGAATGGTGGAAACGAAGTGAAAAGGTAAAACAACAGCGAAGTATCAAATTATCAGGCCGTAAAAAAAGGAAGGCCAGACTAATACTTGTGCAATCGTTCCCGGCAACGATGCCGATGATTGGTAACCGTGTTGGTATAGTTTGGGCAACAAGTTGTTGCCCAGGCCACGGTAGTGCGATGCGGCTGGCCCCAAAAGCAAAAGCGCCTCCAGTCAACCCGGAGACGCCTTGCATTACGGAAGCCGCTGCTTACTATTCTTTGGTGATGCGAGCGCTGCTGCGCTGGCCACCGTCGGCGTACTCTACCAGGTAGAGGCCGCGGCTCAGGCTGCTCAGGTCCACGGCCGTTTCGGTGGTGCCGGGCTGGGCGCTGAAGCTAGCCACGCGGGCCCCGGTGGTGCTGAATACCGTCACGCGGGCATCGCGGCCGGCGGCGGTGTGGGGCACGTTCAGGCGGTTCTGCACGGGGTTGGGGTAGGCGGCGAGGCTGGTGGTAGCCAGGCCGGCGCGGGTAGCCAGAGCTGCCTGCTGGCTCTTGAGGGCCAGGTTGCGCAGCAGAGCGTAGCGGCCGACGCTGCTGCTGCTGCAGCTCACGTAGATGCGCACGGTCAGCGTCTGGCCGGGGGCGATGGTTACGCCGGTTGCGCCGTTCAGCGGAATGGCATAACGCAGGTTGTTGGGAGCGGGAGCCGCGCCTGCGGTGGGCAGGGCAATCGAGGGAGTTACCTGGAAGGTGTTGAAGAGCGTGGTGCCGTTGGCTGCTCCCACAATGGTACCCGAGGGAGTGCGGGCGCTACCAGTAGCTTCCGTCGAGTCGGCGGGGGAAGTAAAGCCGTTCTTCGAGTACACAACGCCCACGTTGGTGCCACTGGTAGTGCTCAGAAACGTCAGGTTCATCACCACGGAATCGGCCCGGAGCGTGGTGCCGGTAGGCGCGGTGGCCGTCACCTGCACACTGTAATAACGGCGCAGCGTGCTGCCGGTGCCACCCGAACCGGTCGACCAGCCACCGCCATCGGCCGACGGCGCGAAGGCCATGCCGTAGAGCGAGCTAAAGGGCTTGGGTGGCGCGGCTGCCGTGCCGTTTGAGAGCACAAACTTGCGCAGCGTCACGCTGCTGGCTGCCATGGTGCTGGGCGAGCGAAGCGCCGCGCTGTCCTGGGCATTGGCTTTGAGCGACCAGAATTTGAAAACAGGAGTAGTTTGCGCCGCTGCCTGTTGCGTCAGGCCGAGGCCGCCAGCTAGGAGCAAAGCCGGGAGTAAAAGATTTTTCATAATTTAGTTAGCAAGTGAAAATGAAAGGATGCAAAAGCAAAAAGACAGAGTGCAAGCCGTACTCAAACTAGCGCTGAAATACGCTTATTCGTTGCAATCTGGCCACTTATACGGTAAAACACAAGCAACCGGTGGCCTTTAGTTGCGCAATCGTTGCCGGGAACGTTGTCATTGTATATTGGAAAAAAGCCCCAGGGATATTTATTCATCCGTTAGTGCTGCGATGAGGGCGTGGTCACCATCGGCCGGTGCCGATTTGAGAACGTTCCCGGCAACGATTGCGCAAAAAAAAGCGCTTGAGCGGGTGAGAACAGGGGAGTAGCGGTGGGGAAGGGGCCTAATATTGTATAGGGCGATACTGCCCACGGGGCCTGTTTTGGGCCCGTGTCACTCTTTCCTTTGCTCCGATGAAATCAACCTTGGTCGCGCTGCTGGCCGGGCTGGGCACCTGCCTCACGGCAGCCTTTCGCCCGGCTGATGCTCCGAAAACGCAGATTTTCCTGGTCGGCGATTCTACCATGGCCGACAAGGCCGACCTCAGCAAGCCCGAGCGCGGCTGGGGCATGGAGTTCGGCCAGTATTTCGACGGCGGCGTGGTCATCCGCAACACCGCCATGAACGGCCGCAGCACCAAAAGCTTCCTGCGCGAAGGCCGCTGGGCCAAAGTGGTGCAGGACCTCAAGCCCGGCGACTGGGTGTTCATCCAGTTTGGCCACAACGACTCGAAAGTGGAGGACAGCGTGCGCTCGGCCCCGGCCCAGACGGCCTACCGCCAGCTTCTCACTAAGTTTGTGCAGGAAGCCAAAGCCAAAGGCGCTAATCCTGTACTGCTCACGCCGGTGGGCCGGCGCTACTTCGACGATGCCGGCAAGCGCAAGGACGACCACGGCGAATACCCCGGCGTGGTGCGCGAAGTAGCCAAGGCCCAGAAAGTGCCGCTCATCGACCTGCACGAAAAAAGCTGGGCCATGTACTCGGCCCTGGGCGAAACCGGCACCCGCCCGCTGTTCTGGAGCTACCTCAACGGCTACTACCAGCCCAATCCCGTAGCCCCGGCCAAGAACGATAATACCCACTTCTCGGAGTACGGCGCCACCCGCGTGGCCCAGATTGTGGCCGAGGACGTGCAGACCCAGCACTTGGCGCTGGCCAGCCACCTCAGCCGTACCCCGTTCGAGGGCAAGCTGGCCGCCGACCTGCCCGTGGTGCTGCAAACGGCTTTCAAGAAAGACACCTTCAACCTGACCAAATACGGCGCGGTGGCCGACGGCCAGACCCTCAACACCGACGCCTTCCGCAAGGCCATTGACGCCTGCGCCGTGGGCGGCGGCACTGTGCTGGTGCCGCGCGGCCTGTGGCTCACCGGCCCCATTGTGCTGAAAAGCAACGTAAACCTGCACCTGGCTACCGGCGCGCTCGTGCAGTTCACGGCCGACCGTAGCCAGTACCCGCTCATCAAAACTACCTGGGAAGGGGAGGAGGCCATACGCAGCCAGGCCCCGATTTCGGGCGTGGATTTGACCAACATTGCTGTGACTGGCAACGGCACCTTTGACGGCGCGGGCGATGCCTGGCGGCCCGTGAAGAAGAACAAGCTCAACGAAAGCCAGTGGCAGAAACTGGTGGCCTCGGGCGGCGTGCTCAACGAGAAGAAGGACTACTGGTACCCCTCGGCCGCTTCGCTGAAGGGCAATATGCTGGCCGCGGCCGGCACCCCGCGCAAAAGCCTGAATCCGGCCGACTTCGATGATATCCGGGATTTTCTGCGGCCCAACATGCTCAGCCTCACGCGCTGCAAGCAGATTCTGCTGGAAAGCTTCACCATTCAGAACTCGCCGGCCTGGACCATTCACCCGCTGCTGTGCGAAGACATCACGGTGCGCAACGTGACGGCCCGCAACCCCTGGTACGGCCAGAATACCGACGCCATCGACCTGGAATCGTGCCGTAACGGCTTGGTGGAAGGCTGCACCTTCGACGTGGGCGACGACGGCCTGTGTATTAAATCGGGCCGCGACGAGGAAGGCCGCAAGCGCGGCGTGCCCACCGAAAACTTCATCATCCGCGACTGCAAGGTGTACCACGCCCACGGTGGCTTCGTGATTGGCTCCGAAATGTCGGGCGGTGTGCGCAACATGTACGTGAGCAACTGCACCTTCATCGGCACCGATGTGGGCCTGCGCTTCAAAACGGCCCGGGGCCGCGGGGGCGTGGTCGAAAACATCTTCGTGGACGGCGTGGACATGACCGACATTGCCGGCGAGGCCGTGCTGTTCGACATGTACTACGCCGCCAAAGACCCCGTGCCGCTGGCCGGCGAAAGCACCGCCCCGCCCGTCATTGCCGCCAAGCCGCTGAACGAGGGCACGCCGCAGTTCAAAGGCTTCCGCATCCGCAACATCACCTGCAAGGGTGCCACCACCGGCATTCTGGTACGTGGCTTGCCCGAAATGAGCATCAAGGATATCAGCATCGAAAACGCGGTGCTGGAAAGCAAAAAGGGCCTGCTGTGCCAGGAGGCCGAAAACATTCGCCTGAAAAACGTGACCCTGCTCTCCACCGAAACCGTGCCCGTGATGGAAGTGCAAAACAGCCGCAACATCACTCTCGACGGCATCCGCTACGCCAATGGCGCGGAGCTGCTGCTGCGCGTGACCGGCGACCGCAGCAAGGACATTCGCCTAGTGAACACCAACACCAAGCTGGCGAAGAAAGACGTGCAGCTGGGCGACAAAGTGGCCAAGAAAACGGTCAGCGTCGCGCAGCGGTAAACGGCTTCTGCTTCTATCGAATACCCAAATACCCACCCCATGACACCAACCACCCGATTTCTGCTGCCACTGCTGGGCCTGGCGCTGTTAGCCGAAACCGCCACCGCCCAAACGGCGCGGCCGGCCGCTTACTCTCAGCGCATGGCCGATGCCTTCATGACCTGGCACCCCGATTCGATGGTCATCGGCAAGAACAAAATGGCCGGCTGGGGCTACGAGCAGGGCCTGATGATGTTCGCCATGGAGCGCATCTGGGAGCGCACCGGCGACGCCAAATATTTCAACTACATCAAGAAAAACCTCGACTACTCGGTGCAGGCCGATGGCAGCATTCTGCGGTACAAGCAGGAGGATTTCAACCTCGATAATATGGCCACTGGCCGCGCCCTGCTGCTCGTGAGTCAGATGTCGGTGCCCGGCAACGAGAAGTATATCAAGGCGGTGCAATATCTGCGCAAGCAGCTCGACGGCCAGCCACGCACCAAGGAAGGCGGCTTCTGGCACAAGAAAATCTACACCAACCAGATGTGGCTCGATGGCCTGTACATGGCCGAGCCCTTCTACGCCAACTACAGCCAGGTTTTCAACCAGGCTGCCGGGTTTGACGACGTGGCCAAGCAGTTTGCCCTCATCGAAAAGCACCTGGTAGATGCCAAAACCGGCCTGCTCTACCACGGCTACGACGAAAGCAAGGAGCAGGCCTGGGCCAACAAAACCACCGGCCAAAGCCCCAACTTCTGGGA
Organism: Hymenobacter negativus; assembly: GCF_016056375.1. GTDB lineage: Bacteria > Bacteroidota > Bacteroidia > Cytophagales > Hymenobacteraceae > Hymenobacter > Hymenobacter negativus_A. Next base: position 65,875 of record NZ_JAEDAE010000006.1, on the reverse strand, counting down.
CCGTGGCATTGGTTGGTACGGTATGGCGCTGGTCGACGTGCTCGATTATTTCCCTGCAAACCACCCGCAGCGGCCCATGCTCATCAAGGCCCTGCAGCGGCTGGCTCCCGCCTTGGCCAAATACCAGGACCCCAAAACCGGCACCTGGAGCCTCGTGATGGCCCAGGAAGGCCGCAAAGGGAACTACGCCGAAGCCTCCGGCAGCAGCATGTTCGTGTATGCGCTGGCCAAGGGCGTGCGAATGGGCTACCTCGATAAAAAGTACGCCGAAGTGGCCAAGAAGGGCTACGACGGCCTGCTGAAAACCTTCGTGGAAACAGAGCCCACCGGCGCGCTGGCATTCAACGGCACGGTGAGCGTGGGCGGCCTGGGCGGCAAGCCCTACCGCGACGGCTCCTTTGAATACTACCTCACCGAGCCGCTGCGCAAGAATGACTTGAAGGGCGTCGGCCCGTTCATTCTGGCCAGTACCGAGATGGAAATTGCGGCCGAAGACAAGCTCGGCCAGGGCAAAACCGTGGGCCTGGATTACTACTTCAACCACGAGACGCGCAAAAGCCCGGTCACGGGCGAGCAGGAGCAGTGGCATTACACCTGGGAGGAGCGCACGCACGGCGGTTTCTGGCTGTGGGGCAATGAGTTCCGCGAGCTGGGTGCCAAGACGGTAGCCGTGCCTACGGCCCCCACCGCCGCCAGCCTCAAGCCCCTGAGCGTGTACATCATCGTCGACCCGGACTCGCGCAAAGAGTCGCCCAAGCCCAACTACGTGCAGCCCGCCGACAGCAAGGCCATCACCGAATGGGTGAAGGGTGGCGGCACCCTCGTGCTGCTGGCCAATGACACGGCCAACTGCGAAATCAAGCACTTCAACGAGCTGGCCAAAAACTTCGGCGTGCAGTTCACTAACCAAAGCGTGAACATGGTGCAGGGCTCGCAGTTCGAGCAGGGCAAAGTGGATTTGACTTCCGGCAAAGCCGTGTTCAAAAACGCCGCCACGGCCTACATCAAGGAGCTTTCGGTGCTGTCGGTGGCAGCCCCGGCCCAGCCGCTGGTCACCAACAACGGCAAGGTGATTATGGCCACGGCCCGCCTGGGCAAGGGCAAAGTCTTCGTCCTCGGCGACCCGTGGCTGTACAACGAATACACCGACGGCCGCAAAATCCCGGCTTCGTTCGAGAATTTCCAGGCTGGCAAGGACCTGGCCACTTGGCTGCTGGGCAAGTAAGCAGATTGCCCCCTAGTTAAGCATCAACAAAAAAGACCGGGCCTGCCCGGTCTTTTTTGTTAAATACCCCAATGGCTCCAAAAGCCGCACGCCCCGCGGCAAAGCACAACCGGTAAATGCTTTACACAACCGATTGTGTACGCTTGGCGCTGCGCTCAGGCATTTATTTGAAAAAATACTTTCAGAAGCGGTTTTTTTGCCGGAACATTACTTTACCATAGCCTCGCCACGCTGCGCCCGCCAGTGCGGGTAGTCGCGCTGCTTCAAATTTCCAGTCCTCGTTCAATGAACCAGCTCGCTACGATTGATTACATCGTTTTCTTCGTCTACTTCATCATCGTATCCAGCTACGGCATCTGGATTTACCGGCGCAAAACCGGCCACGACGGCACCATCGAAGGCGATTCCAAAGACTACTTCCTCGCCGAAGGCTCGCTGACGTGGTGGGCCATTGGCTCCTCGCTCATTGCTTCCAACATCTCGGCCGAGCAGTTTGTGGGCATGTCGGGTTCGGGTTTCAAGATGGGCCTGGCCATTGCCACTTATGAGTGGATGGCCGCCATCACGCTGGTGGTCGTGGCCGTGTTCTTCATCCCGGTGTACCTGAAGAACAACATTGCCACGATGCCGCAATTCCTGAGCCAGCGCTACAACAGCACGGTGGCCATGATTATGGCCTTGTTCTGGCTGGCGCTCTACATCGTGGTCAACCTGACCTCGATTCTCTACCTCGGAGCCATTGCCATTAGCAGCATCGCCGGCCTCAACCTCACGTTCTGCATGTACATGCTGGCCGGTTTTGCGGTCATTATCACCCTCGGCGGCATGAAGGTGATTGGCTTCACCGACGTTATTCAGGTGTTCTTCCTGATTCTCGGCGGTTTGGCTACTACGTACCTGGCCCTAAACCTGGTAGCAGAGCACTACGGCTCCTCGGGCGTGCTCAACGGCTTCAACATGATGACGCAGCACGCCGGCGACCACTTCCAGATGATTTTCAAGCGCGACAACGAAAACTACATGGACTTGCCGGGCCTCACGGTCCTCATCGGGGGCATGTGGATTGTGAACCTGAACTACTGGGGCTGCAACCAATACATCACCCAGCGCGCCCTCGGGGCCGATTTGCCCACGGCCCGCGCCGGCATCCTGTTCGCCGCCTTCCTCAAGCTGCTCATGCCCGTGATTGTGGTGCTGCCCGGCATTGCGGCCTACGTGCTTTACAAGCAGGACATCTTCGGCGAATTCGGCAAGGCCATGGTATCGGGCGGCGAGCTGAACCCCGACCGCGCCTACCCTGTGCTGCTCAACATCCTGCCCGTGGGCCTGAAGGGCTTGTCCTTTGCCGCCCTCACGGCCGCCGTGGTGGCCTCGCTGGCCGGCAAAGCCAACTCCATTGCCACCATCTTCACCCTCGACGTTTACAAGAAAATCATCAACCCCGAAGCCTCCGAGAAGACGCTGGTGAGCACCGGCAAAATTGCCGTGGTGGTGGCCATGATTCTGGGCGTGCTCATCGCGCCGCACCTGGGCATCGACAAAAAAGGCGGTTTCCAGTACATTCAGGAATACACGGGGTTTGTGTCGCCGGGCATTTTTGCCATGTTCATCCTGGGCTTCTTCTGGAAGAAAACGACGTCGAGCGCGGCGCTGTTTGCTACCATCGGCGGCTTCCTGCTCTCAATTTTCCTGAAGTTCCTGCCCGGCATGATGGACCTGTCGTTCCTCTCGCCATTTGGCTTCGCCGTTAAAAATGCTGCCGGCGTGTACGAAATTCCCTTCCTCGACCGGATGGGTTTCGTGTTCGTCTTCTGCGTGATTGGGATGATTATCATCAGCCTGTTTGAAGCCAGCCGCGGCGTGAAAACCAACGGCCTGGAAGTGGACCGTAGCATGTTCCGGCCACAGCCCAGCTTCGTCGTCGGTACGGCCGTTATTCTGGTCATCCTCACCACGCTCTACACCGTCTATTGGTAGTATCGAATCGACCTGCGTGGTTTCACGCAGTGTTTCGCAGTGTTTCGCAGGGTTTAAAAGCGCAGTGTCCCGCAGTGTTGTCTTCCGTTGGAGCACTGCGGGACACTGCGTTTTCAAACCCTGCGAAACACTGCGCGAAGTGACATTAACCCAGCTATACAAAAAATGAGAATCTCCTTTAAATGGCTGGCCCTGTTGCTTAGCCTGGCCCTGCCGGCCGCCGCCCAATCGACCCTATCCCAGGTTTGGGTGCCTGACCTGGGCAACGGCACCTACAAAAACCCTGTGCTTTACGCCGATTACTCGGACCCCGATGTGGTGCGCGTCGGCTCCGATTACTACCTCGTTTCATCGAGCTTCAACTGCGTGCCGGGCCTGCAAATCCTGCATTCGAAAGATTTGGTGAATTGGTCTATCATCGGGGCCGTGTTTCGGGAGCAGCCGCCGGTGGCCGAGTTCCGGCTGCCGCAGCACGGCAATGGCGTGTGGGCCCCCGCCATTCGCTACCACAACAAGCAGTTCTACATCTACTATCCCGACCCCGACCGCGGCATTTACGTGACGCGGGCCAGCAACCCCGCCGGCCTCTGGGAAACGCCCCGCCTCATCAAGGAAGCGAAGGGCTGGATTGACCCCTGCCCGCTCTGGGACGAGAACGGCCAAGCCTACCTCGTGCACGCCTTCGCAGGCAGCCGGGCGGGGTTCAAAAGCATCATCGCCGTGTCGCGTCTCAGCGCCGACGGAATGAAGGTTGTCGGCGAGGATGCGCTGGTGTTCGATGGCCACGCCAAGCATCCCACCATCGAAGGCCCAAAATTCTACAAGCGCCACGGTTACTACTACATATTCGCGCCCGGCGGCGGCGTGCCCACCGGCTGGCAAACCGTGCTGCGCTCCCGCCACGTGTTCGGCCCCTACGAAGACCGGATTGTGATGGACCAGGGCAAAACCCCCACCAACGGCCCGCATCAGGGTGCGTGGGTTGATTCTCCGGATGGCAAAGAAGACTGGTTCCTGCATTTCCAGGACCAGGGCGCCTACGGCCGCGTGGTGCACCTAGAGCCCATGGTCTGGAAAAACGACTGGCCCGTCATCGGTACCGACCCGGATGGCGACGGCAAGGGCCAGCCCGTGCTCACCCACCGCAAGCCCCGCGTGCCCGGGCCGCCCCAGCCGCTAGCCACCCCCGCCACTTCCGACGAGTTCAGCGCGACTACGCTGGGCCTGCAATGGCAGTGGCACGCTAACCCCCAAATGGGCTGGGCCTACCCCAACGGCCCGCAGGGATTCCTACGCCTCTACGCGCAGCCGCTGCCCGCCGATTTCAAAAACTTCTGGCAGGTGCCCAACCTGCTGCTGCAAAAACTGCCCGCCGAGGTGTTCTCCGCCACCACCAAACTCACCTTCACGCCGCGCACCGAGGGCGAGCGGGTGGGCCTCATCGTGATGGGGCTGGACTACGCCTACCTGGCCATTACCAACCAGGGCAGCCAGTGGCAGATTGCCCAAACTACCTGCCACGATGCCGACAAGCTCACGCTCGAAGCGGGCTCGCCACCCATCAGCCTGGCACCGGCCGCCGGCCCCGTCTATTTGCGGGTGCAGGTGGCAGCTGGCGCGCGGTGTCAGTTCAGCTACAGTCTCGACGGCAAGGAATTCAAGCCTGTTGGTGCAAGCTTTCAGGCACGGGAAGGAAAATGGATTGGGGCTAAAATAGGATTGTTTTGCAGTCGAATAGGCAAGAACAATGATTCGGGCAATGTTGATTTGGACTGGTGGAGAATAACCCCATAAATTAGCAGGGTCCGGAAGCGCTGACCGCGCCGGCGCTTCTTTCTCCCTAATCCCACCCCCTACCCATGCGCGCACTTTTACTGTTTGTTCTGTTACTGCTGAGCTTTTCCGGCTTTGCCCAAACCAAGCAATTCGTAGTGGCGCAGGATGGTAGCGGTGCCTACCGCACCGTGCAGGCGGCGCTCGATGCAGTACCCAAAAACAACACCACGCCCATTACCATCTTTATCCGTAAGGGCGTTTACAAGGAGAAGCTCAACCTGGCCAAAAAACAGAACCTGGTGCGCCTGGTGGGCGAGGAAGTGAACACCACCGTGCTCACCTACGACGACTACAACGGCCGCACCCCCGCCAACGGCGAGCCCCTGGGCACGTCGGAAGCCGCCAGCTTCCGTGTGTTTGGCAATGAGTTTTCGGCCGCCAACCTCACCTTCGAGAACACGGCCGGCACCGTGGGCCAGGGCCCGGCCATGTGGGTGTACGGCGACAAAGCCCAGTTTGAGAACTGCCGTTTCCTGGGCTTCCGCGACACGCTGTACCCCTATGGCTACGGCAGCCGCCAGTACTACAAAAACTGCTACATCGAAGGCACTACCGACTTTATCCTGGGTTCGGCCACGGCCTGGTTCGAGGATTGCACGCTGTTTTGCAAGGCGGGCGGTACCGTCATCATGGCCCCGTCCACACCCGACAGCATTCGCTACGGCTTCGTGCTGCAGCGCTGCAAGATTGTGGGCGAGGGCACGCCCGGCTCTCTGTTCCTGGCCCGCCCCTGGAAACCCGCCGCCAAAACCGTGCTGCTCAACTGCGAGCTGAGCAATCTCATCACGCCCAAAGGCTGGGACCACTGGGGCAAGGAAAGCAACAAGCAGGACGCTTTTTTTGGTGAGTTTAAGTCCATCGGTCCCGGGGCGGCACCCAAAGCGCGCATCCTATGGTCGCACCAGCTCACGCCGCAGCAGGCCGCTTTCTACACCCGCGAAACCGTGCTCGGCGGCTGGGTGCCAAGCGTGCCGCAATAAGCCATTTTAGCGGGTTCTTACCGGCATCCCCGGAAGTCTGGTTGCCTTAAAGCGGCTGACTTCCGGGGCTTTTTTATGCCCTGGGATGACAAGTATGTTGAGACAATAAGTGACATCGGCGAAATTGCGACAGACTTGATTTATTGGTAAAGTTCAATAATGGGCCTTGCTCATTGGTGGTGGCGGAGGCAAGCCGAATTTATTGGTTTTTCGGCTCCTGAAGCAATTTCAGGCGATGGTATGGGCAGGGGAGTGGCACATGGCATCGTTCCCGGCAACGATTGCACAAAAAAATATTGTCCAACTCTTGCTTTTGGCTGATGCTTCACCAAACCTTTAAGAAGCAGGACCGTCCCCAACTGCATTTTCAAGGGCGTCGGCGCTGCTCTATCGTCTCAACATCGTCCCTTTTATGACCGCATTTTCTTCTGCATTTAGCTTAGCCGGCAAGCGTGCCCTCGTCACGGGGTGCGATCGGGGTATCGGGCAGGCCATTGCCCTCGGTTTGGCCGAGGCGGGCGCCGACATCATCGGCGTATCCATCCACATGCCCGCCGGCGGCGAGACCGAAGTAGCGGTGCAGGCGCTGGGCCGCGAGTACAAAGGCTACCAGGCCGATTTCGGCAAGCTCGACGAATTGCAGGGCTTCATCAAGGAAGTGCAGGCCGACTTTCCGGTTATCGACATTCTGTTCAACAACGCCGGCATCATTCGCCGTGCCCCTGCCGCCGAGCACTCCGACGAAGACTGGGATGCCGTGCTCAGCATCAACCTTGATGCGCCCTTCCGCCTGGCCCGCGCCATTGGCGGCCAGATGCTGAAAAACGGCAGCGGCAAAATCATCTTCACGGCGTCGCTGCTCACCTTCCAAGGCGGCATCAACGTGCCCGGCTACGCGGCCAGCAAAGGCGGCGTGGGCAGCCTGGTAAAAGCTCTAGCCAATGAATGGGCCGGCCGCGGCGTGAACGTGAACGCCATTGCGCCCGGTTACGTGGCTACCGATAACACCGCTGCCCTGCGCCAGGACGAGGAGCGCAGCGCCGCCATCCTCGCGCGCATTCCGGCCGGCCGCTGGGCCCTGCCCACCGACTACGCCGGCCCCGCCGTGTTCCTGGCCTCGGCCGCCTCAGACTACGTGCACGGCACCATCCTCACCGTCGACGGCGGCTGGATGGGACGCTAAAACCAGTTAACAGTTATCAGTGAGCAGTGAACAGTTTTGTTCGATTGTCTTCTGAAGAACTGTTCACTGCTCACTGATAACTGTTAACTAAAAATGACCCAGCGCTTTGCCATTGGCCCCCGCGAAACTGCCACGCTCAACACGAGCGGAATCCGGGAGCATTTCCTGATTGAAAACATCTTTACGGCCGGCGAAATCGAGCTGACCTACACGCACTACGACCGCATGATTGTGGGCGGCGCGCAGCCCACTACGGCCGCGCTGACGCTGCCCTGCCCAGAGTCGCTGAAAGCCAACTTCTTTCTGGAGCGCCGCGAGCTGGGCGCTCTGAACGTGGGCGGTGCGGGAACTATCACCGTCGACGGCACGGTCTATGAACTAGGCAACCAGGACTGCTTGTATGTGAGCATGGGCAGCAAGGAAGTGGCTTTCGCCAGCGCCGACGCGGCTAATCCGGCCAAGTTTTACCTGCTTTCGGCCCCGGCCCATGCGGTGCACCCCACTGCCCGCCGCACCCAGGCCGAAGCCACGCCCGTGGAAATGGGCGCCATGGAAACGGCCAACGAGCGCACCATCTACAAGTACATCTACCAGGAAGGCATTCAGAGCTGCCAGCTGGTGATGGGCCTCACGCAGCTCAAGCCCGGCAACGTGTGGAACACCATGCCCTCGCACACCCACGACCGGCGCATGGAGGCTTACCTCTACTTCAACATGCCCCAGGGCCAGCGCGTGCTGCACCTGCTGGGCGAGCCCACCGAAACCCGCCCCCTGTGGGTGAGCAACGAGCAGGCCATCCTCTCGCCACCGTGGTCCATCCACACCGGCTGCGGCTCTAGCAACTACGCCTTCATCTGGGGCATGGCCGGCGAGAACCGCGAATACACCGACATGGACGCCGTGCCCCTCGACACGCTGCGCTAACCAACTGATTAAGAAAAACTCCCACCCAAATCTATTTATTGTGATGAAAAAACATCTTCTCCTGCTCTGGCTGTTGCTCCTGGGGAGCATTGGGCTGGCCGCAGCGCAAAGCCGCCAGGTCCAGGGCGTTGTGAAGGATGCCAAGGGCGAAACCCTGCCAGGGGTGACCGTGCTGGTAGAAGGCACCACCAACGGCGCCTCGACCGGGGCAAATGGTGACTTCAACATCACGCTGCCCGCCAACAGCGCCAACGCCACGCTGCGTTTCAGCTACGTGGGCTACGTGTCGCAGGCCGTGAAGGTGGGCAGTCAGTCCACCATCAACGTTACGCTGGCTTCGGACAGCAAGCAGCTGGACGACGTGGTGGTAATTGGCTACCAGGAAGTGCAGCGCCGCGACGTGACCGGCTCGGTGTCGTCGGTGAGTGCCAAGCAGATTAAGGACATTCCGGTGAACTCGGCCGCGGAGGCCCTCACCGGCCGCCTGGCCGGGGTGCAGCTGACGGCTTCGGAAGGCTCGCCGGGAGCCAACGTGACGGTGCGGGTGCGCGGCGGCGGCTCGGTAACGCAGGACAACTCGCCGCTGTACGTGGTGGACGGGGTGCAGGTAGAAAACGCCCTGGCCGTGATTGCCCCGCAGGACATTGCCTCGGTCGATGTACTGAAGGATGCTTCGGCAACCGCCATCTATGGTGCGCGCGGGGCCAACGGCGTGGTTATCATCACCACCAAAACCGGCCGCGAGGGCAAAACGGTTATCAACTACAACGGCTTCGTGGGCTTCCGGAAGCTGGCCAAAACGCTGGACGTGATGAACCCCCAGCAATTTGTGGATTATCAGTACGAGCGGGCAAATTCGCTGGGTAGCACCGGCCTGTCGGCTTTCAAAACCCGGTTTGGCACCACCAATTTCCGCAGCGATACGCTGCAGCGCCTGCGCAACGCGCCCGACATTGACTGGCAGCAGGAAGTATTTGGCCGCCGGGCGCTGATGCAGACGCACAACATCTCGGTATCGGGGGGCAGCAAGGGCACTACTTACTCGCTGAGCCTGACCAACAACCAGGAAAACGGCATTCAGCAGAGCTCGGGCTACGTGCGCAACCTGCTCAACTTCCGCTTCGATAACAAAGCGACGGAAAAATTGCGGCTGGGCTTCAACGTGCGCTACAACGACCAAGTTATTGAGGGCGCCGGCACTTCTACCAACGGCACCACACCGCAGGGCGTGTCCACGTCGTCCATCAATACCCGTCTGCGTAACACGGTGATTTACGCGCCTCTGACGCTGCCCAACCTCAGCTCGAACGACCCCAATGCTTTCGATGAGGACTTCGTGACCAACAGCAACCTGGTAAACCCGCTGGTGGCCATCGACAACGACTACCGCCGCAACCGCCGCAAGGTGCTGAACCTGGCCGGCAACGCCAGCCTGCAGCTGGCCAAGGGCCTGACCTTCCGCTCGACAGGCGGCATCGACATCACCAATTCGGCCATTGAAACCTTCTACGGGCAGTATTCGCCCACGCTGCGCCAGCCCGCGGGCAACTTCAACGGCCAGCCCTTCGCCAACATTTTGACCAACGCCACCACGAGCATCAACAACTCGAACGTGCTGAGCTACAACTATATCACGGGTAAGCATACCTTTGATGCCCTGATTGGCGAGGAAATCTACCAGCAGCTGAGCACCGAGCAGAATATTCAGACCAAGTACCTGCCCAAGGAGCTCACGCCTGAGCAGGCCATTGCCAACATCAACCAGGGCGTGCTGCCTGCCGGGGGCACGTTTGCGCAGCCGCTGCCCACCACCGACCGCGACGAGTACCGCCTGCTTTCGGGCTTTGCCCGTCTGAACTACAATTACGACGAGCGGTACCTGTTCACGGCCACGGTGCGCGCCGACGGGTCCTCGAAATTCGGGGCCAACAACCGGGTGGGTTACTTCCCGGCGGCTTCGGCGGCCTGGCGCATCTCGCGCGAGGCCTTCATGAAGGACATCAGCCAGATTTCGGACCTGAAGCTCCGCGTGAGCGTGGGCGAAGCCGGCAACAACCGCATCGAGAACTTCCTGTACTCGCAGCTTTTTCAGACCGGCAACAGCCAGTACGTTTTCAACGGCGTGGCCTACAACGGCGCGGCTTCGACCCGTCTGCCCAACCCCAACCTGAAGTGGGAGTCGACGTCTTCGCGCAACGTAGGTATTGACTTGGCGCTGTTCAATAACCGCCTGCAGCTGACTGCCGACGCCTACTACAACACCACGCACGACCTGCTGGTGGCTGTGCCCATCTCCTCGGTTTCGGGCTACACCTCGCAGACGCGCAACATCGGCTCGACCACCAACCGCGGCCTGGAGCTTCAGCTGACCAGCACCATCATCCAAACCCCCGACTTTAGCTGGACGGCTACTGCCAACACTGCCATGAACCGCGGCCGGATTGAAAGCCTGGGCGATGCGCAGTCCATTCTCTCCTACTCGGGTTGGGCCAGCAGCGACATTTCCAACGACTTCCTCACCCAGGTGGGCGGCACGGTAGGCCAGTTCTATGGCTACGTGGTCGATTACACCAGCGGCAACGGCAAGGGCTTCTATACCGCCGACGACTTTACGGGCTACAACGCCTCTACCAAAACCTGGACGCCCAAGCCGGGCGTAGTGGACGATAATGCCACCACCGGCAACCCTCTGGCCCCCGGCACCATTCGCCTCAAAGACCTGAACGGCGACGGCGTTATCACCGAGGCCGACCGCCAGGTTATTGGCAATGCCAACCCCAAACTGGTGGGCGGCCTCAACCAGCAGTTTACTTACAAGAATTTCGATGCCAGCGTGTTTCTGAATTTCGTGTACGGCAACGACGTGTACAATGCCAACAAGATTGAGTTCACCACGTCCCGCTATGCCTACGCCAACCTGCTGGCCACGATGAACGACCGGTTCCGCACCATTGATGCCAACGGTGCCACCATCACCAGCGCCGAAACTTCGCGCAACCTCAACCAGAATGCCAGCATCTGGACGCCCACCCGCAAGAACTTCCTGAGCTCCTACGCCATCGAAAACGGTTCGTTTGTGCGCGTCAACAACGTCACCTTCGGCTACACACTGCCCAAAGCCGTGCTCTCGCGGGCCAAGGTGACGCAGTTGCGCCTGTATGTGACGCTCAACAACCTGTACGTCTTCACCAAATACTCGGGCTACGACCCCGAAGCCAACACCCGCCAGGGGCCTAAAAGCCCGCTCACGCCCGGCGTCGACTACGCAGCATATCCGCGCAGCCGCGGCTTCCTGTTCGGGGCCAACCTATCCTTCTAATCAATAATCCGCCCACCGATTATGAAATCATCCCTTTTTCGCCTGGCCTCCGCCGTCACCGTGGTTTGCGGCATGGCGGGCCTGTGGTCGTGCAAAGACTACCTGGAGGTAACGCCGCTGGCCTATAACACCACCGAAGCCACGTTCAGCTCGCTGTCCGGGGCCAGCGGGGCCGTTACGGGCGTGTATGACCTGCTATCGGGCGACAACACCTACGGCAAAACCGTTTCCCTGTACTTCCCCTACGATACCGATGAATTCATCGGGCAATCGGGGGCCAGCCAGGCCGGCCGCCGCGCCATTGCGCGCTACGCCGAATCCTCGACCGACGCAGAAGTAGAAAACGGCTGGATTGCGCTTTACCAGGGCGTGGAGCGGGCCAACATCTGCATCAAGTACATTCCGCAGATGCCGCAGTACGCGGCCGGCCCCGACTCGGCCACCCTGCACCACCTGCACGGCGAAGTGCTGGCCCTGCGGGCGCAGTTTATGCACGAGCTGATTCGGAACTGGGGCGACGTGCCGGCCCCGCGCGAGCCCTCCATCGTGGGCAAGCAGTTTCCGAACGAAGACCGCCTGGCCACCTACACCCAGCTCATTGCCGACCTGGACCAAGCCAGCAAGCTGGTGCTGTGGCGCTCGGCCGGCTCGGCCGAGCGGGAGCGGTTCACGCGTGGCGGGGTGATGGCCCTGCGCGCCCGCCTGGCCCTGGCCCGCGGCGGCTACTACCCCAAAGACGGCCGCGAGGACAACCGCGCGGGCGACTACAAAACCTACCTGCAGCTGGCCCACGACATCTGCCAGGAGCTGATGAGCACCCGCCACACCGGCGAACACAGCCTCAACCCTAGCTATTCTGATATTTTCCTGAGCATCAACCATCAGCAGGCCGATGCCACCCACGAGCTGATGCTGGAAGTGGGCCACGGCACCGCCAACTCGGCCGCCAGCTCCGATAGCAAGCTGGGCTACTACAACGGGCCGAAGCTGAACTCGCCCACCTACGGGACTTCGAGCGGGGCCATCACGGTGGCGCCTCCTTACTTCTACGCCTTCGACTCGACCGACCTGCGCCGTGACCTGACCATTGCGGCTTACAACCGGGCCACCACGACGGGCGGCCCGAGCGATAACAAAATCGGGGTGGCGCTGGACAAAGCCAACGATGGCAAGTTCCGTCGCGACTGGCACATTCCGGCCGTGACGGGCAGCGGCAACTACCTGGGCTACAACTGGCCCCTCATCCGCTTCGCCGACGTGGTGCTGATGTTTGCCGAAACCGAGAACGAGCTGAACGGCCCCACCACGGCCGCCGTGAATGCCCTGCTGAGCGTGCGCCGCCGGGGCTTTGGCGCAAACCAGGCCAATGCTTCCCGCAACCTCAACCTCGCGACGCAGGCTGCGTTCCGCACGGCCCTGCAAAACGAGCGGCTGGTGGAGTTTGGCGGCGAAGGCATTCGCAAGTACGACCTGTTGCGCTGGGGCCTGCTGGGCACCAAGATTCTTGAAACGCAAGCCAGCATCAACAAAATGGCTACCGGGGCCGCCGTGCCGACCTTCTATGGCAACCTGGTGCTGCCTGCCTCCGCCTACTACAAAACCGTGAACGGCGAAGTACAGTGGGCTACTTCCTTCTACAAGGCGCTGCCATCCGTAACGCCTGCCGGCACCACCCGCGTGAACTGGACGCAGGGTACCAGCCTCACGGCCCTGGGCGTAACCGGCCCAGCCGGCACCGGCCTGGCTGCTGAGTACGTGCCCGGCAAAGGCAAGGAACTGCTGCCCATTCCGCAAAAAACAATCGACGCAACGCCTGGCCTGCGCCAGAACATGGGCTACTAATCGGGATGAATACCGGCCGGTGTTAGGTCGGGATTTTTTGACCGCTGCAACTACGATTGATTACCGGGCTTCGGCCTTCACATTTCAACGCATGATGACGCTGCAAATACTGCTCCTGCTGGCGGGGCTGGGCAAGGTGGGACTTGGAACTACGCCGACCCAACAGGAAGCGGTAGCCACGGGCGGTTCGGAGCATTTCCGGGCCGCCCAGGCAGTGCCAGCGCAAGCCGTGGTGCAAGACACCATTGCCGAAAAAATGCTCGTATTCCAGCGGGCAGTGGGCGGCTGGCCCAAAGCCGTAGGCAACAAAAAAGTAGATTACTCGCACCCGCTGAGTGCCTTCGAACGGGCCAGTACCATCCAAGACAAGGGCCGCAACGACGCCACGATTGACAACAACGCCACGACCCGCGAAATCACCTACCTGGCCGCGGCTTACCAGAAAACCAACAACCAGGCTTACCGCCAGGCGGCCGAAACCGGCATTCGCTACCTGCTGAAAATGCAGTACGCCAACGGCGGCTTCCCGCAGTATTACCCCGATTTCAGCAACTACCGCCACCAGATTACCTACAACGACAACGCCATGGTGCGGGTGCTGGAAGTGCTGCGCAAAGTGGCCCGCCAGCAAGCCCCCTTCACCGGCCTCGATGCCAAGCTGGTGCCCCAGGCCGCGAAGGCCGAGGAGCGCGGCATTAGCTGCATTCTGAAAACGCAGTACGTGCGCAGGGGCCAGCTCACGGCCTGGTGCGCCCAATACGACGAGAAAACCCTGCAGCCGGCCAAGGCCCGTGCCTTCGAGCTGGCTTCGCTGAGCGGCGATGAGTCGGTGGACATCGTGCGGTTTCTGATGGGCATCGAAAACCCCACGCCGGAAGTGCGCAAGGCCATTGATAGCGCCGTAGCCTGGTTCGAGAAGGTGAAAATGGACGGTTACGCGGTGCAGGAAGTCACGCTGCCATCGTCCAAAAAAGTGCTAGACCGCGTCATTGTGCCCACGCCAGGCGCTAGGTTGTGGGCGCGCTTTTATGAGCTTGATACCGACCGGCCCATCTACGTGGGGCGCGACAGCCAGGTACACTACCAGCTCACCGAGATTGAAAACGAGCGCCGCGCCGGCTACCTGTATGCCGGGGTTTGGCCCGAAAAATTATTAAAAAAAGACTATCCGGCCTGGCAGAAGCGGGTGAGTACGGGAGGGCGCTAGCCGCCCCGAATTCTAGCTTCGTTCAGTCACCAACCTTATTTTCAACCCCCTCTCCATGGACACGCTTACCCAACAACTGGCACTGGCTGCTCCTCACACTTCGGCCGCCGTGTCCTGGCCCGCTCCGGCGCTGTTCACGCTGCCCGAAAAGGTCCTGCAGTTCGGCACCGGCGTGCTGCTGCGCGGCCTGCCCGATTTCATGATTGACGAGGCCAACCGCCAGGGTGTGTTCAACGGCCGCATTGTGGTGGTGAAAAGCACCGACGGCGGCGACGCCACGGCCTTCGAGCGCCAGGACAACCTGTACACGGTGTGCGTGCGCGGCGTGGACGACGGCCGCCCCGTGGAAGAAAACGTGGTATGCGCCAGCATCAGCCGCGTGCTCTCGGCCAAAAGCCAGTGGGCCGACGTGCTAAAATTCGCCACCAGCCCCGACCTGCAGGTCGTGGTTTCCAACACCACCGAAGTCGGCATTCAGCTGGTGAACGAGGACATTCACCTCACGCCGCCCACGTCGTTCCCCGGCAAGCTGCTGGCCGTGCTGCACGCGCGTTTCGAAGCTTTCAAGGGTGATGTAAACCGCGGCCTGGTCATCGTGCCCACCGAGCTGATTCCCGACAACGGCCGCAAGCTCGAAGCTATTGTACTGGAACTGGCGCACCGCAACGACCTCGGCAGCGCCTTCATTGATTGGCTCGAAGCGGCCAACGACTTCTGCAATACGCTGGTCGACCGCATCGTGCCCGGCCGCCCCGAGCCCGCCGCCTACGAGGCCCTGCAGGCCGAGCTGGGCTACCGCGACGACCTGCTGACGGTGGCCGAAGCCTATTCGCTCTGGGCCATTGAGGGCGGCGAGCGGGTACGCGAAGTGCTGTCGTTTCACACGGCTGCGGCCGGCGTGGTCATCCGGCCCGACATCACGCTGTTTCGCGAGCTGAAGCTGCGTTTGCTCAACGGTACGCATACGCTCAGCTACGCCCTGGCCCACCTGGCCGGCTGCACCACGGTGCGCGAGTCGCTGGAAAACGAAGACCTGGCGCGCTTCATCCACAACCTGATGCTGGCCGATTTGCTGCCCGGCATCCCCGTTTCGGTGGATGAAAAAGTGGGCCAGCGCTTCGGTATGCAGGTCCTCGACCGCTTCCGCAACCCTTACCTGGAGCACCGCTGGCTGGCTATTGCCATGCAGGGTACCGCCAAAATGCAGATGCGCAACGTGCCCACGCTGCTGCATTATTACCAGCAGCACCGCGCCGTGCCGCACTATGTGGCGCTGGGCTTCGCGGCCTACCTGCTGTTTATGCGCAACACCGCCACCGGCGCCAGCACTGGCCAGGGCGAAGCCAACGGCCAGCCCTACACCATTCAGGACGACCGCGCCGGCTACTTCGCCGAACTGTGGGCCAAGTCGTCGCCCGCCGAGCTGACCGCTGCCGCTTTGAGCAATACCGCCCTCTGGGGCCATGACCTTACCCGCCTGCCCGGCTTTGCCGATAAGGTGAGCCATTACCTGACGCAGTTGCTGGAAGAAGGCGCGCCGGCCACGCTGGCTGCGTTTTTTACCAGGAAAGCGGCGGTTGTTAATTCCTGATTGAGCCGAAGAAAAACGTGATGCTGAGTGAGTGAGCCCCAGTGTCTCTGCCACGAAAGAAATTTCCTTCGCTGCAACGAAGCGGTAGAGATGCTGCGGCCGCGCTTAGCCCGACGATTTCCCGATAATTACCTATTGATATGAAACACCAGGTTGCCCGCATTCACCCCGCCGATAACGTGCTGGTCGCCCTCGTCGACCTGCCCATCGGCACCGAAGTGCCGTGGGAGAATGGCTTTGTCACCACCGCCGAAGCCATTCCGGCCAAGCACAAACTCGCGCCCCTGGGCCTGACGGCCGGCCAGCCCGTGACGATGTACGGTGTGCTCGTGGGCACCGCCCGCGAGGACATTCGCCCCGGTGGCCGCCTCACCACCGCCAACATCAAGCACGCTACCAACAGCTACGACGAGCACGCTCACCAGCGCGCCGCCTGGACCGCGCCCGACGTGACCGCCTGGCAGGACCGCACCTTCCAGGGGTACCACCGCGCCGATGGCCGCGTGGGCACCGCCAACTACTGGCTGGTGATTCCGCTGGTATTCTGCGAAAACCGCAACATCCAGGTGTTGCAGGATGCCCTGATAACTGACCTGGGCTACGCCCGCCGCAAAACCTACCAGCCCGAAACCCGCCAGCTGCTCAGCCTGCTGCAGGCCGGTAAATCGGTGGAGGAAATCCTGAGCGCCGACCTGGCGACCGGCGAAGGCAGCACCCAGAACAGCCGCCCGTTCCCGAACGTGGACGGCATCCGCTTCCTCTCGCATGAGGGCGGCTGCGGCGGCATCCGCCAGGATGCCCAGACGCTGTGCGGCCTGCTGGCCGGCTACATCACGCACCCCAACGTGGCCGGCGCCACCGTGCTCAGCCTGGGCTGCCAGAACGCGCAGGCCAGCATGCTGCAGGAGGAAATCGCGAAGCGCGACCCCAACTTCAGCAAGCCGCTCTACATCCTCGACCAGCAAAAGCTCGGCACCGAGGAAACCCTCATCAGTACCGCGCTGCGCCAGACGTTTGCCGGTTTGATGATTGCCAACCAGGCCCGTCGCGAGCCTGCTCCGCTCAAAGCCCTGAACATCGGCCTGGAATGCGGCGGCTCCGACGGCTTCTCCGGCATCTCGGCTAACCCGGCTTTGGGCCACGTTTCCGATATGCTGGTGGCGCTGGGCGGCTCGGTCATCCTGGCCGAATTTCCGGAGCTATGCGGCGTGGAGCAGGAACTGGTGGACCGCAGCGTGAATCAGGAAACTGCCGAGCGGTTCAGCAGCCTGATGAAGGCTTACGGCGACAGCGCCGTGGCCGTGGGCTCGGGCTTCGACATGAACCCCTCGCCCGGCAACATCCGCGACGGCTTGATTACCGACGCTATGAAATCGGCCGGGGCGGCCCGCAAGGGCGGTTCCTCGCCCGTGGTGGCGGTGCTCGATTACCCCGAACTGGTGACTAAGCCGGGCCTGAACCTGCTTTGCACGCCTGGCAACGACGTGGAGTCCACGACGGCCGAAGTAGGGTCGGGGGCCAACATTGTCCTCTTCACTACCGGCCTGGGCACGCCCACCGGCAACCCTATTGCTCCGGTGGTGAAAATCGCCAGCAACACGGCCCTGGCCAAGCGCATGCCCGACATCATCGACCTGAACACGGGTACCGTGATTGACGGCGAAGAAACCATCGAGCAGGCCGGCGAGCGCATTCTTGACTACGTCATTCGGGTGGCCAGCGGGGAGGAAGTAGCTGCCATGCGCCACGACCAGACCGATTTTATTCCGTGGAAACGCGGGGTAAGCTTGTAGCCTGCCAAAGAATCTACGCAACCGTTTTCGCTAATAAATACCGGAATCAGGACGGCCCATGAGGGTTCCGCGCCCCGCCCCGGCCTACCTTCGACCCCTGAAATCATAAGAATTTATCGGCGCGCCAACGCTGCATTCCTGATTGATTATGAAGCCTTTTCTCAACGACGATTTCCTGCTCCAGACCGCCACGGCCAGCACGCTCTACCACGAGTATGCGAAGCAGATGCCCATCATCGACTATCATAACCACCTACTGCCCGACCAGATTGCCGAGGACAAGCAGTTCGAGAACATCACCCAAATCTGGCTCTACGGCGACCATTACAAGTGGCGCGCCATGCGGGCCAACGGCGTGCCCGAGCGCTACATCACCGGCGACACTTCGGACTGGGAAAAGTTTGAGAAATGGGCCGAAACCGTGCCCTACACGCTGCGCAACCCGCTCTACCACTGGACACACCTGGAGCTGCAGCGCTACTTTGGCATCACCGAGCTGCTGAACAAGGACAGCGCCCGCCGCATCTACGACGAGTGCAGCGCCAAGCTGCAGACCCCGGAGTATTCGGTGCAAAACCTGCTCAAAAAGATGCAGGTCGAAACCCTCTGCACCACCGACGACCCGGCCGATTCGCTGGACCACCACCAGGCCATTGCCGCCGCCGGCTTCGGCGTGAACGTGCTGCCTACCTTCCGCGCCGATAAGGCAATGGCCGTGGACGATGCCCGCAGCTATAACGCCTACCTCGACAAGCTGGGCGCAGTGGCCGAAGTGGAAATCAACACCTTCGCCGACCTGGAAACGGCCCTGCGCCGCCGCCACGATTTCTTCGCCAGCGTGGGCTGCCGCCTGTCGGACCACGGCCTGGAGCACATCTACGCCGCCGAATACACGGCTGACGAAGCCGCCAGCATCTTCCTAAAAATCCGGAGTGGTAGTGAGCTGACGCCCGCCGAAAACCATCAGTTTAAGGCCGCCGTGCTGGTTTTGCTGGCCGAGATGGACTGGGAGAAAGGCTGGACGCAGCAGTACCACATCGGCGCGCTGCGCAACAATAACTCGCGCATGCTCCGCGAGCTCGGCCCCGACACGGGTTGGGACAGCATCGGTGACTTCCCGCAGGGCCGCGCCTTGTCCACCTTCCTCGACCGGCTCGACGGCCAGGACAAGCTGGCGAAAACCATCATCTACAACCTCAACCCGGCCGACAACGACCTGATTGCGACGATGATTGGCAACTTCAACGACGGTTCGGTGGCCGGCAAGATGCAGTTCGGCTCCGGCTGGTGGTTCCTCGACCAGAAGGACGGCATGGAAAAGCAGCTCAACGCACTGAGCAACATGGGCCTGCTGCCGCGCTTCGTGGGCATGCTCACCGATTCGCGTAGCTTCCTCTCGTACCCGCGCCATGAGTATTTCCGCCGCGTGCTCTGCAACCTGCTCGGCAACGACGTGGAAAACGGCGAGCTGCCGGCCGACATGGAATTGTTGGGTCGCACAGTGCAAAACATCTGCTACGGCAACGCCAAGGAGTATTTCGGTTTCGGCAAAGTGGTAGAAGCCGCTGCCGTAACCGCTTAGACGAACGGTGTAGAGACGCAACATTTTGCGTCTCGTCGTTGAACGGCTCATGCCGCGCAACACCGCAGACTAAACAACATCAGCAACGACGAGACGCAAAATGTTGCGTCTCTACACCGTTCTAATCACCTAATCAATGAAGCAAGTTGTCACGTTCGGCGAAATCATGATGCGGCTGTCGCCGCCGCTGAATTACCGGTTCGCGCAAACCCAAAACCTCGAAATCACCTACGGCGGCGGCGATGCTAACGTGGGTGCTTCGCTGGCGGGGCTGGGCGTGCCCGCCGCCCACGTCACCTGCTTCCCGGCCAATGATTTCGGCCACGCCGCCGCCCAGCAGTTCCGCGCCCTGGGCGTGAACATGGACGCTACCGTGTACGAAGGCGACCGCCTCGGCCTGTATTTTCTGGAAGTAGGAGCGGGGATGCGCCCCAGTAAAGTGGTGTACGACCGCGCCAACTCGGCTTTTGCTAACCTCGACCCGGCCAAATTCAACTGGGATGAAATTCTGAAAGATGCCGGCTGGCTGCACTGGACGGGCATCACGCCCGCCATTTCGGCCCGCACGGCCGAGGCTACGCGCCAGGCCATTGCCGCCGCGCGCCGCCTGGGCATTACCGTATCGGCCGATGTAAACTACCGCCGCAACCTGTGGCAGTACGGCCAAACGGCCCAGAGCGTGATGTCGGAACTGGTGGCGGGCTGCGATGTGGTGGTGTGCTCCGAGAACGACGCCGAGGACCTGTTCGACATCGTGCCCGAGCCCGGTACCGACAACAAGTTTGTGTCCGTCGCCCGGCAGGTGATGGCGCGGTTTCCGCAAATCAAGCAGGTGGTTACCACCCGCCGCAAAACCCACAGCGCCTCGCACAACGGCCTGAAAGGCATTTTCTACGACGGCCAGCAGTTTCTCGAAACCGTCACCTACGACATCAACCCCATCGTGGACCGCATTGGCGGCGGCGATGCCTTCATGGCCGGCTTTATCTACGGCTCGCTGGCTTACAACAACCCGCAGCAGGCCCTCACCTTCGGCGTGGCCGCGTCGGCCCTCAAGCACACCATCCACGGCGACATCAATTTGGTGACCGTGGCTGAGGTGGAAGAAATCATGAAGGGCAACACCAGCGGCCGTTTGCTGCGCTAAAATTAACCAACAATGCCCCGCCATACTCCCGCCGAAACTCTTGCCACGCTGCTCCGCTATCCGGTGGTGCCGGTGTTTTACCACGCTGATACCGCTTACACGCAGCGCATTTTGCAGGCCTGCTACACGGGCGGCATCCGCGTGTTCGAGTTTGTGAACCGGGGCGAACGAGCCCTGGCCGTGTTCATGGAACTGCAGGATTTTGTGGCCCAGCAGTGCCCGGATATGATTCTCGGCATTGGTACTATTTATAAAGCTGCCGAGGCGGAGCAGTTCATTACCGCCGGAGCCGAGTTTGTGGTGCAGCCCCTGGCCACGGCCGAGGTGGCAGAGGTGTGCCGCACCCATGACATTCCGTGGCTGCCCGGCGCCATGACCCCCACCGAAATTTACAACGCCAGCGAACTGGGCGCGGCCGTGGTGAAAATCTTCCCCGGCAATCTCGTCGGCCCCGACTATGTGAAGGCCCTGCGCGGCCCCATGCCCCACACCAAGCTCATGGTGACCGGCGGCGTGGAGCCCACTGAGGCCAGCCTCAGCGCCTGGTTTGGTGCGGGCGTGAATGCCGTGGGCATGGGCTCGCAGCTGTTTAAAAACGCTGATGATACCGACGCCCTGGCCGCCAGCATTGGCCAGCTGATGCAGGTGGTCGAAACCCTGAAAAAGTAGTGCCCGATGGTGTGCTTTGCGCACCATCGGGTTGATTCCGAGTAGTGCCCTGGTTTCAAATTCCCGAACTCGATGATGACATCTTCCACGCAGGCCCCGCCTGATTCTCCGCTGGCCACGGCCAATGCCGTCATCGGCAAATACCGTTGGACCATTTGCTCGCTGGTATTTTTCGCCACCACGATTAACTACCTCGACCGGGCGGTTATTTCCTACCTCAAGCCCGACCTGGAAAAGGCGTTTGGCTGGGGCGTGGCCGATTATGCCAACATCGAGCTGACCTTCAAAATAGCTTACGCGCTGGGCATGGCCGGCGTGGGGCGCGTCATCGACAAGCTGGGCACCAAGCTGGGCTACGCGCTGGCCACCACCCTGTGGAGCGTGGCCGCCATGGCCCACGCCCTGACCACAGGCACGCTCGGCTTCAGCGTGGCGCGCGGGGCGCTGGGCGTGATGGAAGCCGGCAACTTCCCCTCGGCCATCAAGACGATTGCCGAGTGGTTTCCGCAGCGCGAGCGGGCGTTGGCGACGGGCATCTTCAACTCGGGAGCCAACGTGGGGGCCATTGTGGCGCCGCTCACCGTGCCATTCATTGCCGCACACTACGGCTGGCAGTGGGCGTTTGTCATTACCGGCGCGCTGGGCTTTATCTGGCTAGCGCTGTGGATGCTGGTGTACGATACGCCGGCCAACAGCAAACGCCTGAGTAAAGCAGAGTTCGATTACATCAACGCGGATATTCCGGCCGGCCTGCCCGCCGAAGGCGTAACGGAGGAAAAGCCCAAAGCCTCCTGGGCTACGCTGCTGGGCTACCGCCAAACCTGGGCCTTCGTAGCGGGCAAGTTCCTGACCGACCCCATCTGGTGGTTCTACCTGTTCTGGCTGCCCGACTTTTTGGGCAAGCAATACGGCCTGAAAGGCACGGAGCTGGCCTTGCCTACGGCCACGGTCTACATCCTGTCGAGCATCGGCAGCATCGGGGGCGGTTACCTGCCGCTGGGCTTCATCAAGCGCGGCATGCCCGCGTTCCAGGCCCGCAAAACGGCCATGCTGATTATTGCTTTCTGTGTGCTTCCCATCATCGCCGCGCAGTGGCTGGGCGGCATGAATATGTGGCTGGCGGTGCTGGTTATCGGTGTGGCGGCCGCCGCTCACCAGGCCTGGAGCGCCAACATCTTCACTACCGTGTCGGACATGTTCCCGAAGCGGGCGGTGGGCTCAGTCACGGGCATTGGCGGCATGGCGGGCGGCTTGGGCGGCATTGCCCTCACGGCGCTGGTGCAGAAGCGCATGTTCGTGTACTACGAAGGCATCGGCCAGATTGACAAGGCGTACTACATCATGTTTTTCATTTGCGGCGCGGCCTACCTGCTGGCCTGGGTGCTGATGTTCACGCTGGTGCCGCGCATGGAGCCCATCAAGCTCGACGACGAATAAACACACCCCCCAAACGCGCAGCCTTTTCCGCTACCGGCCGCGAAGGCCGCGCCGTTCGGGTACTTCCAATTTCTCACTATATGAAAACCAGGTCGTTGCTGCTGGCTTTTTTGCTGGCCTTGCCGCTCTTTGCCTTTTCTCAGGTATCAAAACCCAAAAACATGGCTGTTATCAAGGAAATCGAAGCTCTCGAACGCCAGCGCTTTGAGGCGCAGGTGAAAAAGGACTACGCTTTCCTAGAAAAGGCCTTCGCCGACGACCTAGTGTACACCCACGGCAGCGGCGTGCAGAACACCAAAACCGAGTACATTCAGAGCATCAAGGACGGCAAAAGCCAGTACGGCAACATCGAAATAGACGCCCTGAACGTGCGCGCCTATAACGACGACAAAACTGCCGTCGTGAACGGCACCATCCGCATCACCTCGCCGCCCCAGCCCGATGGCAGCACCAGCGTGGCTCGCATCAAGTACGTGGTGGTCCAAATCAAAGACAAGAAAAAAGGCTGGCAGGTAGTGCTCTGGCAGGCCCAGAAACAAGCCAGCTAAAATCAGTTGGCAGTTAACAGTGAGCAGTTAACAGCCTTCCAAACATTTCCTACAAACTGTTAACTGCTCACTGTTAACTGCCAACTGATTCCCATGTCCCAGACCCTTACTGAAAACGCCCTCGCCACGCCTGTGGGCACCACGCTGGAGCGCTACATCATGCGCAAGCAGGCCGAGTTCCCGTACGCTACGGGCGAGCTGAGCCAGCTGCTGCGCGACATCGCCCTGGCCGGTAAAATCGTGAACCGTGAGGTGAACCGCGCCGGCCTTTCGCGCATCACCGGGGCCATGGGCGGGCAAAACGTGCAGGGCGAAGCCCAGCAGAAGCTCGACGTGGAAGCCAACATTCGCTTCATCCGCGCCCTCACCAACGGCGGCGAGGCCTGCGCTATTCTTTCAGAAGAAAACGAGGAAATCGTTGAAACTGGTAATCGCAACGGCAAATACGTGGTGGCCATCGACCCGCTCGACGGCTCCTCGAACATCGACGTGAACGTGAGCATCGGCACCATTTTCGGCATTTACCGCCGGGTGTCGCGCATCGGCGGGCCGGCCCGCAAGGAGGACTTTTTGCAGGGCGGCCGGGCACAGGTGGCTGCGGGCTACATCCTGTACGGCTCCAGCACCATGCTCGTGTACACCACCGGGCACGGCGTGACGGGCTTCACCTACGAAAACTCGCTGGGTGAATTTTTTCTCTCGCACCCCGACATCAAGATTCCGCAGCGCGGGCCGGTGTTCAGCTGCAACGAGGGCAACTGGTTCGACTACCCCGAGTTCGTGCGGACCTACCTCACCACCTGCAAAGAGCGCCGCCTCACGGCCCGCTACGTGGGCTCGCTGGTGGCCGACTACCACCGCAACCTCTTCACGGGCGGCATCTATCTCTACCCGCCCACCGTAGACAAGCCCGGCGGCAAGCTGCGCCTGCTCTACGAATGCTACCCGCTGGCCTTTCTCATCGAGCAGGCCGGCGGCATGGCCGTTACCGGGGCCGATGTTGTCCTCGACGTGCCGCCCACTGCCGACCTGCACCAGCGCGCGCCTCTCTTTGTGGGCTCCGCCGATTTGGTGAAAGAGCTGCAGGCCGTCGCTGCCTCCTGATAGCATGGCTACGCGGGCAAAAATTGGGCTGCTGGTCTGGCTGGGGCTGATAATTGCGCACTCGGCCCAGGCCCAGCAGCCCGGCCCCAACGTGCTCGACTGGAAGGCCCAGACCACCCTCAGCACCTACCTGTTTCAGCAGCTGCACGCGCAGTACGCGCCCCGCGCGGCCGAGCTGGACCGGGCCGCGCAATCGGCGGCCGGCGCGACCGCCTACCGCGACAGCGTGCGGGCGCGTTTCCGGCGGGTGCTAGGGCCGCTGCCGTCGCGCACCCCGCTCCAGGCGCAGGTGACGGGCAAGCTGCAGCGGCCGGGCTTTCAGATTGAGAAAATCATCTACGAAAGCACGCCAAAACACCACGTTACGGCCAATTTGTACGTGCCAGCGGGCAAGGGCAAGAAGCCCGGCGTGCTGCTGTTCTGCGGGCACGAGCAGGAATCGAAAGCCACGGTTTCGTACCAGAAAACGGCCATTCTGCTAGCGCAACACGGGTTTGTGGTGCTCGTTATTGACCCCATCTCGCAGGGCGAGCGAATGCAGCTCACCGATGCTGCTGGCAAGGCGCTCACCCGTGGTGGCACCACCGAGCACACGCTTTTAAACGCCGACGCGACTCTGCTGGGCCAGACCACGCCCGGCGAAGAGTTCTGGGACAACGCCCGCAGCCTCGATTACCTGCTCACCCGCCCCGAGATAGACACCGCCCGGCTGGGCTGCCTCGGCAACTCGGGCGGCGCCACCCAAACGGCTTACTTCATGGCCTTGGAGCCGCGCATGAAGGTGGCCGCGCTGTGCAGCTACGTGGCCAGCGGCGAAAAAAACCTGGAACTGACCGGCCCCGCTGACGGCTGCGTGCAGCTGCCCGGCGCTGGCCGCGCCCGCCTCGACATCGCCGACTGGCCCATCATGTTCGCTCCCAAGCCGCTGCTGGTGCTGGCTGGCCGCTACGATTTCGTGGACTACACCCAAATCGAAGCTGCCACGACCGAAACCCGCCGTATTTATCGCGCCCTCGGCAAGCCAGAGCAACTCGATTTATTCACCTACGACGACGGCCACGGCATTTCGCAGCCCAAGCGAGAAGTAGCCGTGGCGTGGTTCCGGCGCTGGTTTTATGGCGATGCCGCGCCGGTGCGGGAGGGGAATCTGCCGGTTTCAACCACCAAAGAGCTGCAGTGCACAGCCACCGGGCAGGTCAATACAGCCTTTCGGGATGAAGTGGCGCTAGCTGCTCAGCATCTGGCCGAGGCTCAGAAACTGGCCACCCGCCGCCCAGCCACCGCCGCCGAAATTGTGGCGGCGGTGCGGCAGCAGCAACGGGGTTATACTTCGGCAATAACCAGCGACGGCCAGCCCGCTCGGGTTGAAATCCGACCGCTGGACACCCTGCGGCGGGCCGGCCTGACCCTGCAAAAGTTCGTATTACGCCGGCCGGGCGAGCCACCGCTGCCGCTACTGCTGGCCCTGCCCTCCGGCCTGGCGCGGCCCACCAAAGTCCTCATCTGGCTGGCCGATGGAGGCAAGGCGGCCGTGCTCGACAGCAGCGCGGCGCAAGTGCAGGCCTACCTTCGCCAAGGCACGGCCGTGGTGCTGGCCGACCTGCGCGGGCTGGGCGAAACCGCCGACCCCAGCGCCGCCATCGACCCCAAATACTACAACCGCGAGTACCGCAACGCCCTGCTGGCCCTGCACGAAGGCCGCCCGCTGCCCCTCCAGCGCGCCGCTGATATTGACATCCTGCAGGTATTCGTGCGCAATGCCGACCCGCTGGCCGGCACACCCGTAGAGCTGCGCGCCAGCGGCCGAGCCGTGGTGCCGGCCCTGCAGGTGTCCCTGCTCGGGCCCGACATCACGCGCCTGAAGGTGGATAAAATGCCGCCTTCCTACCAGGAGCTACTGACGCAACCGGCCGGTAAAAACGTGTATTCGGAAGTGCTGCCGGGCGTGCTACGCCATTACGACTTGCCGGATTTGCAGCGGGTGCTGGGCGATAGGCTGGTGGTAGGAAAGACCCCGTAGAGACGCGACACTTCGCGTCTCATCGTTGAGCGGCAATCGTGATAAACGATGCGGACGCCGAGACGCGAAGTGTCGCGTCTCTACAGCGTTGCGGGCTGCTCCAGTAGCTCATTCTGCCACAGCAGCTGTTCGGCACGGATAGGGTAGGGAACATCATTTCGAATTGCCTGGAACACGGACTCAAACAAGCCCATGTAGTCGCCGGGCGCGGCGGGGTCGGGTGTGGTGCTGAGGGTGCCGTCGGGCGCGGCCAGGGTCAGGCGGCCTTCCTGGCCGGGCTTTTCGTGGCCGTATTCGGGGGCCAGCGGCGAGAGGCCTTGCAATAATTGGGCTTCCTGTCCGTCGGTGCGCCCTTTTTGGTAGCTGCCCTGGGTGCCGTGCAGCACGTAGGCAGGCACAGGGTCGGCAATGAGCAGGCCCGAGCTTACCCACACATTTAGGCCGGCGGGGTAGCGCAGGTGCAGCGAGAAAAAGTCGTCGACCTGGGTGTTGGGGCGGTAGCTGCCTACGGTTTTGTGGGCGCTGAAGGGCTTGCCAAACAGGCTTATGGCCTGGTCGATGATGTGCGGGCCGAGGTCGTAGAGCAGGCCCGCGCCAGGGCCGGGTTCCTCCTTGAATTTCTTGGGGTTCAGGGTTGGCTTGTACCGGTCGTAGCGAATATGCACTTCAAAGAGCAGGCCCAGCTGGCCGCTTTCCACCACCCGGCGCACGGCCTGAAAGTCGCTGTCCCAACGCCGGTTCTGGTAGGCCAGCAGGTGGCGGCCCTGCTGCCGCGCCAGCACCAGCAGCTCCTGCAGCTGGGCGACGGACGTGGCTACGGGCTTCTCCAGCAGCACGTGCTTGCCGGCGCGCAGGGCCTGGCTGGCCAGGTCGAAGTGAGTGTTGCTGGGCGTGTTCGCCACCACCAGCTCAATGCTGGGGTCGGCCAGCACCTCGGCCACGCTGGGGTAGCTGCGGATGGTGGGGTAGTCGTGGCGCATGCGCTGCTCGGTGCGCTCGGCCACGCCGTAGAGCTCGAAGCCGGGGTGCGCGGCCAGAAACGGGGCCTGGAACAGCTTGCCCGACATGCCGTAGGCCAGCAAAGCGGTGCGAATAGGGGAGGGGGAAGTCATACGTCAAATGTAAAGCCGGCTACTCTGGTGACCGCAGAAAAGGAAAGGGACACTGCTGAGAAAAAACGGGATAATCGAAAGGCAAAGCCCTTTAGGCCCAGCCGTTGGCGGATTGCTTTTTTGATTGTGCCTAACTTGTACCGGGTTTTTATGTGCCGCGCCGGGCACTATCCTTCGGGCCAGGCGTTTGCGTTGAAAAAACCACTCGTTGGATTGCGTGTGTGGCTGGGCGAGCCGCCGCAGGATGGGCCTGAGCGACGTAGGGCGGCACCGCCCGACGCGCCGCAGCCTAGAGCTGTCCCAGCGGGTCATTGTTCTCGAATTAACAGACTTTATGAAGCAAGTAATTGGTGTTTTAACTGCGTGGATGGGGCTGTGGCTTGGTTTTGCCGCACCTGCACTGGCGCAAACCAAACCCGCCGTACCCGCCGGCACGGCCCCGGCGGCCACCCCGCCGCGCTACCAGGTAGGCAAGCTCTCGACCGACCCCGCGCAGTACATCAACGACGTGCAGGGCATGATGGCCAGTACCAACAATGCCGTGGCCCGCGTGACGGCCGCCCGCCTCAAGGAGCTGTGGGCCTCCAACAGCCTTACCAGTTCGCAGCAGTCGCGCATCGTGGCGCTGTCGCAAACCATGCTGGCCAAGAAGTTCAAACCCCGGCCCCACTTCGAAATGCTGTTTGCCAGCATCGTGAACGGGAAAAACCTGGCCAAGCTCAACGACCAGCAGATGGACCAGTACCTTGACGTACTGAACCAGACCCTGGACAAGGAAGCCCCGCAGGAAACCGAAAAATTCCTCGTTAGCACCAACCGCTTCTTCAACGGCGGCTACCTCTACCGCTCGGGCTACAACACGCTGCGTGCCGTGGCCGGCACCGTTTCGTTTGCTTACTCGCCCATCGCGGCGCCCGAATCGAACCTCGAATTTGGCGCGCCCACGCCCGCTCCGAAGGAAGAGTCACTGCCCGCCGCGCCCAAGCCCGCCGCCAAAAAGCCTACCGCCGCCAAGCCTGCCGCGAAAGCCGCCGCCAAGCCCGCGCCCAAGAAAAAGGCCAGCAGCAGTGGCTGGGACACGGCCGATATGTGGTCGTCGCCCTCGGGTGGCGGCTGGGGCGATGACGACGGCTGGGGTGCGCCCGTGAAAAAAGCGCCCGCCAAGAAAGCCACGGCTGCCGCCAAGCCCGCTACCAAGGCCACCCCGGCCACGGCCGCCAAACCTGCTGCCACTGCCACCACGCCGGCTTCCTCTGATTTTGACGCGCCAGCTCCGTCGTTTACGCCCTCGGCGGTGTACGATGCGTATGCGCCGCCGCCCGCCCGGGGCGCGGTAATTGTGGTGAAGGATGCCGACCTGTTTATGGCCACCGGCGGCGACTCGGTGTTTATCAAGAAGGTGAGCGGCACGGCCGTGCCTAATTCCAACCGCTTCATTGCCACGGGTGGGCAGTTTGTGTGGTCCATCAAAACCAACCTGGTGACGGCCGAGCTGGCGGGATTCGACTTCGACATGACCAAGCCCGAGTTCACGGCCCAACCCGTGACTCTGACCTACCCGGCCGTACTGGAAGCGCCCGTGAAAGGCGCCCTCAGCTACAAGAGCGTGCGGCGTAAGCCCGGCGCGCCCGACACCGGCTACCCGCGCTTCATTTCGCTCACCAACGACGCCCGCATCAAAAACCTGGGCGACAACATCCAGTACCGGGGCGGCCTTTCGATGGCCGGCGGCAAAATTCTGAGCGCGGCCCTGGATGGCTCACTGGCCAACCTTACGGTGAGCCTCGACGGCAAGCCCAAGTTCAAGGCCGCCTCGCGGGCCTACGTGCTCGGCGACTCCGTGATTACGGCCAGTCGGGCCGCCGTCACCATTTACGAAGGGGCCAAAGATTCGCTGACACACCCCGGCGCGCAGCTCAAATACCTCAAAGGCAAGCAGCAGCTGAAGCTTTCGCGCGAGGAAGGGCTGTATAAGAACACGCCCTACAGCGACTCTTATCATCAGATGGACATCCGCACGGAGGCGCTGACCTGGAACCTGCGCCAGCCTACCATCGACTTCGCGGTGCTGTCGTCGAAAAACCAGAGCTCGGCTGACTTTGAGAGCAAGGAGTTTTTCACGAACAACCGCTACCAGCAGCTCAAGAGCATCAACCGGCTGCACCCGCTCCAGATGCTAGTGGGCTACAGCCAGGCCCACGGCGATGTGAAAACCATCAACGTGAGTGAGCTGGCCGACAACCTGAAAACCTCGGTGCCCAACATGCGCTCCGACATGGCCGGCCTGGCCCGCGACGGCTACGTGGCCTGGAACTCCCAGACCGGCGACGTGACCATCCTGCCCAAAGGCTCGCACTACGTGGCCTCGGCCCGCGACAAAAAGGACTACGACCACATCGCCATCAAGTCGCTCTCGGGCACGGGCCGGAATGCCACGCTCAACCTGAACACCAACGAGCTGCTGGTGCGCGGCGTGGACCGCTTCAATTTCTCCGACGACTCGGCCACAGTGTACGTGAAGCCGGACAGCGCCATTATCCGCATCGGCAAAAACCGGAACATCAATTTCGGCGGCGCGGTGGTGGCATCGGCCATGCGCTTCAAGGGGCGCGATTTCAAGTTTGACTACGACGGGTTTTACGTCGACATGGCCAAAATTGACTCCATCGTTATTCGCAGCGAGGCCAAAAATGCCAAGGGCAAGCCCACCGGCAAACACGCCGACTTCGCTCTCACCAACAAGGGCAAATTTTCAACCGGCCGTCTCTACCTGAACGACCCCAAGAACAAATCGGGCCGCAAAAAGAAGGGCCAGTACCCGTCCTTCGACTCTAAGAGCGGGGCCAACGTGTATTTCGGCAAGCAGGACGTGCTGGGCGGGGCCTACGACTCGACGATGGTGTTCGATATTCCGCCGTTCAAGCTCGATTCGCTGAATGGCATCGGCAAGTCGTCGGCTGGGTTCGATGGCACCTTCCGCAGCGGCGGCATCATCCCCGACATCAAAACCAAGCTCACGATGCAGGAAGACGGCTCGCTGGGCTTCGTGTACGACGTGCCGAAAGACGGTTTCCCGCTCTATAAGGGCCGGGGCCGCTTGTTCAACAAGGTGAAGATGGACGGTAAGGGCCTGCAGGCCAACGGCACTATTACGTATCAGACCGGCACGTTTACTTCTGACCAGTTCGTGTTTTACCGCGACTCGGTGGTGACCGTGGGCAAGACCGGGGCCATCGCGGCAAAGAAGGCCGAGGGCGTTGATATCCCCAAGATGAACCTGCCCACCGGCTACCTCATGAACTGGAACGTGCGTCAGGACTCGATGTACCTCACCACGCCGCGCTCGGGCGAGGCCATTCGGCTGTACTCGGCCACGGCCGACCCCAAGAGCAAAACGCCTACCACGGCCGGCGGCTACAGTTTCAAAGGCACGGCCCTGCTCACGCCGCACAATGCCGGCGGCAACGGCCGTCTCGATGGCCCGCAGTCCTTCATCAAGTCGCCGGAATTCACCTTTAAATCGGACAGCTACTCGGGCAAAAAGGCTGCCCTTAGCATCAAATCGGCCGAGGCCAACAAGCCCGCGCTTACGGCTAACGACGTGGCGTTTGACTACGATTTGAAGCGCGGCTTTGCCGATTTTAAGCGGGAAGAAGGCAGCAAGGCCAGCATCGATTTGCCCTACTCGAAGTTCAAAACCACGCTTAGCGGCGGGCGCTGGGATTTCAAGAAGAAGCAGGTGCAGCTGCGCGTGGCCCCCGGGGCCGACTCTACCAAGTCGTATTTCTACTCCACCAACCCCGACCAGCAGGGCCTGAAGTTTAAGGCCTCATCGGGCGTGTATGACCTGGCCAAGTATCAGATGAAGGTGGGCGGCGTACCTCACATCGCCGCCGCCGATGCCTGGGTGATTCCCGATTCGGGCAAGGTGAATATTCTGGCCAACGGCCGTTTGCAGCGCTTCAAGAACGCCGGCATCGAGCTCGATTCGTTGGCTAAGTTCCACAAACTTTACAAGGGCAGCATCGAAGTATTGTCGAAAGTGGCCTTCACCGGCAACGCGCTCTACAGCTTCAAAACCGCCCGCGACTCGGTGGCCCTGCGCTTCACCAACTTCGAGCCTGACCCCAACGCCGTGCTGGCTGGCACCGGCAAAGGTGGCAAGGGCCTGCTGGGCCGCAAAAAGGCTGACGACAACGCCGACGTGGCTGCCGGCCCGGCTACCATTGCCAGCGCCAACGTGGACGCCAATGCCAAATTCAAGCTCACGCCGCGCATTGGCTACCGGGGCGCGGTGCAGTTAAACTCGCAGCGCCGCGGCTTTGTGTTCGATGGCCAGGTGCAGCTACAGTTCGGCAAAAACCGCGCGCTGGCCGAGTGGATTGCCGTGAAGGACTCCATCGACCCCAAGAATTTCAGCCTGAACCTGAAAGACATCAAGGCCGAGGACGGCACCCCGCTCGTGACCGGCCTGTTCATGTCGGACCAGACCAACAAGGTGTACCCGCTCTACGCGGCCACCCTGCCCAACACCACCGACGTGCCCATCTTCAAAGTAGATGGCAAGCTGCGTTACGACGACCGCAAGGGCCAGTACAGCATCTCGCGCAACGACCCCACCGACGTGAATGCCTACGAAGGCGCGGCCCTCACCTATGCCGATTCCACCAACACCATCAGCTTCCGCGGGCCGATGTCCTTCATCAATTCCAGCAAGGACTACAAGATGATGGGCAGCGGCGTGGGCACCGCCAACCCCGATAGCGCCCGCTACACCATCGACGCGCTGCTGGGCATCGACATCAACATGCCGCAAAAGGCCATTGATGCGATGGGCGTGGAAATTGCCAAAATCACCAAAAACTCGCCCGAAGCGCAGGACGGCTCCACCAACGAGCTCTACAAAATAGGCCAGTTCATCGGCGACAAAGGCGTGGAGGCCTACACCATGCGCAAAGGCACCGCCGACCCGCTCATGAAGCTTTCGCCCAAGTTCATGCATACCCTGCTGCTGAGCAAGGTGAACCTGCGCTGGAATGAGAAGAAGCGCGCTTGGTACTCGGTGGGCCAGATTGGCATTGCCGGCGTGGGCAAGCAGCCGCTGAATGCGATGATTGACGGCCTGATTGAAATTCGCCGCGAAAACGGCACCGACCTCGTCGAGATTTACCTCGAACCCGAGCCCCAGAGCTGGTACTACCTCAAGTATGCCAACAACCTACTGCTGGCCAAGTCACAGAACGAAACCTTCGACGCCGAAGTGGGCGGCAAGGCCAAAGGCGACTACCAGACTGCCACCAGCTACGGTGCCTTCCTGGGCGATTACTCCGACGTGGACGCCTTCCGCTCGCATTTCCAGAAGGATTTCCTGGGCAAGAGCGGGAAGCTGGCCGCCCGCCCATCGGCCCCGCCGCCAGCCGAGAAGTTTGACACCGTCGACGACAAGAAAAAGAAGAAAAAGGGCAAGGGCGACGACGCTTTCGGCGACGCCGATGCCAGCGCCAACCCCGGCAGTGCCCCCGCCGAAGCCGCGCCGGAAACTTCTTCCAAAAAGAAGAAGAAAGCTAAGGACAACGACCCCTTCGGCGACGGTGTGCTGGACGAGCCCGCCCCGCCCGTGGTGAAGGAGAAGGTGAAGACGAAGGAAAAGGCGGTCGATGACCCGGCTCCGGCTGCTACTACGCCACCGGCTGCCACCACGCCGGCTGCCGCTGGAGCTACTACTCCGGCCACCACCCCAGCGGCCACCCCGCCGGCCGCCGATGCTACCCCCAGCCCGGCCGACGCTAAGAAAGAAGCCGACCGCCAGGCCAAGGAAGCTGAAAAGCTAAAAAAGGAGGAAGAAAAGGCGAAAAAGGAAGAGGAAAAAAGGAAGAAGGAAGAAGAGAAGGCAAAAAAGAAAAAAGAGGATGACCCCTTCGGCGACAGCTAGCCGCGTAGCGGCGACCGGTTTGTAGCAAACAGTCGGTTAGCCATATCATGTAAAGCCGCGTAGCGATGACAGAACCCTTGGGTAAATCTGTCGCCGCTACGCGGCTTTTGCGTAGCCAATCCCGTTGCTTCTACAAACCGGTCGCCGCTATGCGGCTGCGCTCCTCTCCACGTTCTATTATTTTGCGCCTTTCCTGCTCACCCATCCCGCTTCTATGAACCTTCTCTACATTGCCCTGGCCCTGCTGGCCGCCTACCTGCTCGGCTCCATTCCCACAGCCTTGTGGGTGGGCCGGCGCTTCTTCAACCTGGCCGATATTCGCGAGCACGGCTCGGGCAATGCCGGTGCCACCAACACCTTCCGCGTCCTCGGCCCCAAGGCCGGCTCCTTCGTGCTGCTGGTTGATGCGTTGAAAGGCTTTGTGGCGGCGTATTTCCTGCCGCAGTGGCTGGTGACGCAGGGCGCTATTGCGCCGGAGCACGAGCTGTACTACCGGCTGGCCTGCGGCGCGCTGGCCGTGGTGGGACACATCTACCCGGTATTTGCGCAGTTCCGGGGTGGCAAAGGCGTGGCCACCATCCTGGGCATGATGCTGGGCGTGGCCCCGGCCACGGTGGGCGTGTGCATGCTTGTGTTTATCGTGATGCTGCTGCTGTTCCGCTACGTATCACTGGCCTCCATGACGGCGGGCGTCACCTTCGCGTTGCTGCAATTGTTGCCCCAGTTTCGGCCGGCGCAGCCGTTTCTGGTGTACGTAGGCTTCCTATTGGCTGCCCTGCTCATCTACACCCACCGGGCCAACATCGGGCGGCTGCGGAGCGGGACGGAAAGCCGCGTGCCGCTGCCGTGGGCGAAGAAGTGAATAAGTAAGGGAGAGCAGGAACCAGTTAATAACTGATTTTCAATGGCCGTCATCAAAGTGCCTGAAGTAAAGAGGGAGCCCTCCGAAAAAGGTGGCGTCTTGCTGTAAGCCCTTGTTTGGGTTTTAATGAAGATAATGCCGCTCAATGCCAGTCCCGACTACGACGACAGGCGCCTTCTTTTAGTGAGTTACTGGCTGGTTGAGATAGACGAAGCCGGATACCCTATGCGCGAAATCGGATTCACTGCGCAAAACGAGCCCATTTTGTTTGCTCCGACTACTCGCAATTATGGCTTGTGGACAGATTCTGACCGCATCTTTTCGCAGGAGGAATTTGAGATGCTGCACGAATTCCCTTTCAATGTCACTTGGAACCGTTTGCTTGAGTCTACCAAGCAGGTTGCGCTTTAAAGACTGATTCTGTTCAAAGGGCGCATTACTACCCGAGAGCGTTAGCCTGGTTGGGTAACCCGTGGTCAAATGGCTAACTCAACCGTATAGCCAAGCTCCACCATTCGAGCCTTGTCCTATGCTACGTTCCCTCGCTTTGGCCGTGGGCAGCCTGCTGCTGATGCGCCCGGCCGCTGCCCAGACCTTGCCACCGCCCACCGCTGGCCGCTCGGTGGCGGCACCCGTAGGCTACAACTGGCAGCTGCTGCCCGAGGTGAACGCGGCCGTCCTCAAGCCCTTCACCTGGAACTATAAGGCCGAAGCCAGCCGCGACGCGCAGGCCTATTTCGTTACCCGCGAGCGGATTGTGCCCGGCAAGCAGTTCAAAACCGGCCTTTCGCTGAACGTGGTGCAGCGCATCAGTGCTAAATCCAAACAACCAGCCGATGCCTACGCCCGGGCCTTTGCGGCCCGTAGCGGGCGTGGGGCCGGGCAGCAGGTGTTGGGCCAGGAAACCAAGGCGCAGGGGCCGCTGCGCCTCTACGGCGTGCGCTACCGGCTTTCCAGTGGGCCCGACGGCCCCAAAATCATTCAGCAGTGGGCTATTGCCAACACTGCCACCGACACGTTCTACCTGCTGCTTTTCGAAAGCCCCGAAAAGGACTGGCCGTTGGCCTGGAAATTCGGCGAGGAGATGATAAAGCAAATCCGACTCGATGCGAAAGTGTAGCGGAGGGACGTATGCGGTAGAGACGCCTGTTTGCGTCTCGTCGTGCGCGCCATTCGTGGTTCATCGTGCCGACGATGAGACGTAAACAGGCGTCTCTACAGTCAGTGTCTCTTCCAAAATATGCATCGTTTCCTCCTGGCCCTGATAGCGCTACTACTCACGCTGCCCGCTGCCGCGCAACGCTACAATGCCAGGCTGACGGCTCCGCCCGCCGGTTTCAGCTGGCAGCCGCTGCCCCAGAGCAAAGCTGCTGCGCTGCTGCCCGCCGGCTGGTATTACAAGGCCGAGGGCGAGAAAAGCGTGCCCACCTACTACCTCACCCAGGAAGAGGTGGGCGAAACCGGCGAGTATCAAACCGGCCTCTCACTGCAGGTGGTGCGCAAGGCCAAAGCCAAAACCCGCCACGCCGCCCCCGAATACGCCGAGCTGCTGATGATGCGCACCGGCTTCGGCCCCGGCCAGCGACAATTGGAGAAAACCGCCACCACCGAAGGCTCCTGGCACAAACGCACCGTGCGCTACCGCGACGCCCCGCCCGATGCCGAGCCCCGCGTGGTGTATCAAATGGCCCTGGCCAACGCCAAAACCGACACGCTCTACCTGCTCACTTTTGAAAGCCCTGAGAAAGACTGGGCCGAGGCCTGGAAGCTGGGCGAGGTGATGGTGCGCGAGCTGGTGCTCGATGCCCGGCAGTAAGCACCCGCGTCGGCTGTGCTCAGCGTACCTCGGCGGCTCTTTTGCGGCTCTCTGCGGTAACTTCCCGCGCCGCACTCGCTACTTTTACCGCCGCATTCCCAACCCCACTAATACCCGCTCCGCATGGCCTCTTACCTCGCCGACAACCAAACCCGCTTCCTCGATGAGCTGATGGACTGGCTCCGCATCCCGTCTGTGTCGGCCGACCCCAAGTTCCACGCCGACGTGCTGCGCGCCGCCGACTACCTCAAAACCCGCCTCGAAGAAGCCGGCGTGCAAAACGTGGAAATCTGCCCCACGGCCGGCAACCCCATTGTGTACGGCGAGTACTTGGTGGCCGGCCCCGGCGCCAAAACCGTGCTGGTATACGGCCACTACGACGTGCAGCCCGCCGACCCCTACGAGCTGTGGAACTCGCCGCCCTTCGAGCCGGTAATCAAGGACGAGAAAATCTACGCCCGCGGTGCCTGCGACGACAAAGGCCAGGTGTACATGCACGTGAAGGCCTTCGAGATGATGATGCTCGACGGCCAGGGCGGCGTGCCCTGCAACATTAAGTTCATGTTCGAAGGTGAGGAGGAAATTGGCTCCAACAACCTCGAAATCTTTGTGAAGGCCAACAAGGAAAAGCTCAAGGCCGACGTCATCCTCATCTCCGACACCGGGATTCTGGCCAACGACGTGCCCAGCATTGAGGTGGGCCTGCGCGGCCTGAGCTACCACGAAGTGACCGTGACCGGCCCCAACCGCGACCTGCACTCCGGCCTCTACGGCGGTGCGGTGCAAAACCCCATCAACGCCTTGTGTGAGATGATTGCCAGCCTGCACGATGCCAACGGCCACATTACCATCCCCGGCTTCTACGACAACGTGGACGAGCTGAGCGCCGACGAGCGCGCCGAAATGGCCAAAGCCCCGTTCTCGGAGGAAGAATTCAAAAAGAGCATCGGCCTGCCCGACAGCTACGGCGAAAAAGGCTACAGCAGCATGGAGCGCACCAGCATCCGGCCCACGCTCGACGTGAACGGCATTTGGGGCGGCTACACCGGCGAGGGCGCCAAAACCGTCATCGCCTCGCAGGCCCACGCCAAAATCTCGATGCGCCTGGTGCCCCACCAGACCTCGGACGAAATCACCGCGAAATTCCAGAAACACTTCGAAAGCATCGCGCCCCAGGGCGTGACAGTAGAAGTGCGCCCCCACCACGGCGGCGAGCCCGTCGTGACGCCTACCAACTCGGTGGCCTACCGCGCCGCGGCCGATGCCATGGAAACCACCTTCGGCAAGCGCCCGGTGCCCACGCGCGGCGGCGGCTCCATCCCCATCGTGGCCATGTTCAAATCGGAGCTGGGTCTCGACACCGTGCTGCTCGGCTTCGGGCTCGACTCCGACGCCATCCACTCAC
Organism: Hymenobacter negativus; assembly: GCF_016056375.1. Taxonomy (GTDB): domain Bacteria; phylum Bacteroidota; class Bacteroidia; order Cytophagales; family Hymenobacteraceae; genus Hymenobacter; species Hymenobacter negativus_A. Next base: position 28,364 of record NZ_JAEDAE010000006.1, on the reverse strand, counting down.
CTAACGAGCATTTCGGCGTCTTCAACTTCCTGAAGGGCATCGAAACCATCCCGCACTTCTACCGCAACTACGCGGCGGCCCAGTAGTCGCGAGGGTTCGTTTTTAGTCAGCAAAAAGCCCGGCTTCCATTGTGGAAGCCGGGCTTTTTGCTGCGTGCCCGCAAGGGCTAGTTTGTGGCATTGAAGGAATAGGTCAGATACAACTGAAGCACGCTGTTGCGGGCGTCTCGCTGTATCGTCACGGCGCCTTGTGAAGTGGCTTTGCTGATGCTGCTGAGCCCACCCACATAGCGAAGGCCGGCGCCCAGGCCAGACTTTCGCTGATAGCCCAGACCGCCCGCAAAGCCAATGTCGGCTGCGGTGAAGTACTGTTCCCGGTTAAGTTTGATGGTGGCCTCGCCCAGCTTGTCCTGAGCTGCCACCAGCACCCCCACCTGCGGCCCAGCCTCCAGGAAGAAGCCGCGGGCGTTGACGTGGAAAAGCAGGGGCAGGTCTACGTAATGCAAGCGCCGCGTAACCAACGAATTCGCATCATTCGGGATTTTAGCGCCCTTCTGCGAGTACAGTAATTCGGGCTGAAAAGCAAAGTGCTTGCTAAGCGTCACATTGGCAAAAACGCCGGCGTGGTAGCCGTAAATGCTTTCGTAGGCCGTGCCGTCGTAGGTTCTCAGAATAGAACGGGAGCCGCCGGCTTTTACGCCCAACGACAAGCCGCTCGAGGGCTGGCTGCGCGCCCGAATGCTGCGCTGCGCCTGCGCCGCACCCGTAAGCCCGGCCAGCAGCGCGAGGGTGAAAAGAGTCTTTTTCATAAGCGAAGTAGATAGGTGATTCTGCAAAGCTACGGTTGGGCCGCGCGTGATTTTGCTTACCATTCAGTGTTTACTACGCCCATTGCAACGCAAAAAGCCCGGTTTCCATTGCGGAACCCGGGCTTTTTGCCTTATGAAAGCGCCTGCTAGCGCCCCGTGCCCCCGAAAGCGTAGCCCAGGTTGAACCAGAACGTACTGGTGCGCAGATTGCCGGTGCCCAGGCCATTGGCCGCCGTATCCTTGAAGGTGTGGCTGATGCCGCCATCGTAGCGCACGCCCAGCGAGAGGCCCACGGGCAGCTCGTAGCCCAGGCCCACCACGTAGTCGAGGGCCACCGACGTCACGTCGCGGCTTTTGATGTCGGCGCCGTCTTCGTTTTTGCCCGACAGGGCAAAGTTTACTTCCGGGCCGGCTTCGAAGAACAGGCCATCGGCGTGGTAACGGGCCAGCAGCGGCACGTTGATGTAGTCGATGTCACGATTGAAGGCGGCTACGTCTTTGGTGTCGAAATACTGTTTGGTGTACAGCGCTTCGGGGTGAAAGGAAACGACTTCTCCAAGGTACACGTCGCCCATCAGGCCGGCCTGGTAGGCCGAGTGGGTTGTGGACGAATAGCCGGCGCTGCTCCCCGACAAGCTGGTGATGCCGTAGCCAATCTTAAGGCCAATGGTATTGGCCGGCTGCTGGGCCTGGGCTGCGCCAATGGTGCTGGCCAGCAGGGCGATGGGAAGAATGAATTTTTTCATAATGAAGAAATGATGAAAATATTGATAGTCAGGGTTAAAAGCGCTGAATAATCAGGCATGGGGCTTATACCGCCCGCATCGGAAATAGGTTGCTGAATTTGACTGTACCGGGCGTGCAGAAAAAAAGCGCCGACCATCGGGCAAAAAAAGAGGCCCGACTTCACGGGGAAGTCGGGCCTCTTTTTAGCTGATGAACCGAAGGCTATTTGCCGCCGAACATGTAGTGCGCCTGGAGCTGGAACACCGAGTTGCGCACGCTGGGGTTGTTGCCTTTAAACCCGCTGGCGGCCGAGGAGAAAATGTTTTTGGAAGCCCCGTCTTTGTAGACCTGCGAGATGTCGCCGGCGTAGCGCAGGCCCAGGCCGAAGCCGCTGGTAATCTGGTATCCGATGCCGCCCACGTAGCCAATCACCACCTTGTTGAGGTCGTCGGTGCTGGTGTTGGAAGAGCTAATCTGCTTGCCGCCGCCGTCTTCAATGAAGTCACGGTTGTTGATAACAAAGCTGCCCTGCGGGCCCAGCTCGAAGAACAGGCCTTTGCCGTCTTCGCCAATGGTGGTTTTCAGCAAAATCGGTACATCGATGTAGCCAATGGTCGATTTGAACGTACCGTTGGTGGTGCTGGCCGATGCCGTAGTGTAATTGATGCCGTCGATGGAAGCACCTTTCTGGGAGTAGAGCAATTCGCCCTGCACCGAAATCAAGTCCGAGAAGCCGTAGTTGAGAAGGCCACCGGCTGCGAAGCCAGCCTTATACTGGTTGCCTTTCGAGTCGTTGCCGGAGAACGTGGCGCCATTGAAGCCGCCTTTGAGGCCGAGTTTGAGGCCGGTTTGGGCTTGCGCCGCGCTGGATAGTCCAGCCAGCAGCGCCAGCGATAGGATGGTTTTTTTCATGAGGGATAAAAATGATAAGATGAATTCTGAAGACAATCTGTTGTCCTTGCTCAAAATCAGGGTGTATATCGGCCCCGGCTGCGCAGGGTTGTAGAAAAGCACGTTATTTTTTTGGTTTGCATCTATCAATCAGCATTACAGGAGCTTATTTTTGGCACCGGTCCAGGATATAGAAATGAAGGGTGACGCTAGTTTGAAGTTGAGGAATACCATATTGCCGGTGCTGCTGTGGAGCCTGGCCACGCCCTGGGCCGCCGCCCAGACTCCGGATTCCGTGGCGCGAGTGGCCCCGCCCGCGCCGTTTATAGTGGGGGCCTATGCGCAGGGCAGCATTATCATGGCGCACACCTACGCCATCCGGCACTTGGTGGCCTCGCACCCCACCGGCTTCGAAATCAATTTGCAGCGCCAGACCACCGGCGCGGCCCCCTGGCATGCCTGGTATAGGTTTCCCAAAATTGGGCTGGCGCTCACGTATTACGACTTTCACAACCCCGTGCTGGGCTACGCTTTTGCGGCCAGCCCCTACATCAGCAAGACGTTTTCGCGCGGGCCGAAGCACGATTTCAGCTTCCGGCTAGGGGCGGGGCTGGCCTACCTCACTAACCCATATAATCAGGAAACCAACCACAAGAACACCATTGCCAGCTCAGCCCTGAACGCCACGCTGCAGTTCCGGTTCGAATACGACTACGCCCTCACGCCGCATCTGGGCCTGCTGGTAGGGGCGGGCCTCAACCACTACTCCAACGGGGCCACCACCAAGCCCAACTTCGGTGTGAACCTGCCCTCGGTGGTGCTGGGACTGAACTACCACGAGCTGCGCCCGGCTCCTACGTTCAATGCAGGCGGGCCGCTGCCGGCCGAAATCGGCACCAATTTCATCAACGTGAGCACCAGCTTGGGCTTCAAGCAGCGCACCGAAGGCGACAAGCACAAGTACCTCGTGAACTCGCTGACGCTGGCCGTGGGGCGCCGCGTCAACCGCAAATCGAACTTGCTGCTGGGTGTGGAAGGCTTCAACGACCGCAGCCTGAAAGCCACGCTGGAGGACACTACCCGCGTCGGCGGCAAGCAGCCCGACGTGAAAAAAGTGGGCGTATTTGCGGGCCACGAGCTGCTGTTTGGCCGGTTGGCCTTTGTGTCGCACCTGGGTTTCTACGTGTACGCGCCCTACAAATCGAGCACGGCCTACTACGAGCGGCTGGGCCTGAAATACCACTTCACCAACACCGTGTTCGGCGCTGTCGATTTGAAAATTCATCGCGGCGCGGCCGATGTGATTGAGTTTAAAGTGGGAGCCCGGCTGCCCGGCCACCGGCCCGAGCCTACCGTCGATTTACGCTAACGCCCGGCCAGATTTATCCGCGAAAAACGCGGCTTCAGGTGCCGCCAGCGGCGTTTCAGTCACTGAAATTCCCCGGTTGGGTTTCCGCTGACCACCTTTCGGCAGTATTCATCATCTGCCGACTGCGCCATGGAAACCCTTTTCGAAATCAACCGCTGGATACACATTGCTGCCGGCTTCACGGGCTTTTTTGTGGCCCCGGTGGCGTTGGCCGTGCGCAAGGGCGGGGCGGCGCATCGGCGCTGGGGGCGGGTGTTTTTCTGGGCCATGGCGGTGGCCGGCACCACGGCATTGGTGGGTGCGCAGCACATTCATAGCCTGTTTTTGCTGCTCACGGCCGTGTTCAGCCTGTACATGGCCGGCTTCGGCTACCGCTCCTTGTTCCTGAAACCGCTGGCTTGGGATGCCCGCGTGGCCGCCTTCGATTGGGCGGTGGCGGGTGTGGGGCTGGTGGTGTTCGTGGGCACGGTGGGGTATGCAGTTTTCGCCCGCAATATCCCGGTCGGCGTGTTCGGCTTCCTTGGTGCGGGCACGGCTTTCCGCCAGCTGCGCGGCTACGCCAACGCCGGCCACTGGACCAAAAACCAGTGGCTGCTGAATCACATTTCGGGCTTTCTGGCCTCGTATATCGCGGCGGTATCGGCGTTTTCGGTCACCAGCCTGCACTTCATTCCGTTTCCTTATAATTTCCTGTGGCCCACGGTACTGGGGGCACCGCTCATCCGGTGGTGGCATCAGCGGGTGCGCACCCAGCGCGCCAGCCTCGCACCAAGCCCCGGTTTATCCGGCTCACCAGCGCCAGCACTTAATCAATAGGGCCGGGGTAAAGCTGAATGAGCGAATAAGTTACCCGGCCCAACCTTCCCTATCAAGGCTGCGGTACTGAATGGCTTCGGCCAGATGATTAATCTCAATCGCATCGGCGCCGGCTAGGTCGGCGATGGTGCGGGCCACTTTCAGGATGCGGTCATAGGCGCGGGCGCTCAGGCCGAGGCGCTCCATGGCGGTTTTCAGGAGCTGACGGCCGTCTTCGCTGATTTGGCAGATGTCCTTCACCATCTGCGGCGGCATCATGGCGTTGGAATGGATATCAACGTAGTCGGTGAAGCGTTTTTCCTGTACCGCGCGGGCCTGGTCCACCCGTGCCTGGATGTCGGCACTGGTTTCTGATTTGCGCGATTCCGTCATCTGGTCAAACGTCACGGGCGTGACCTCGACGTGCAAATCAATGCGGTCAAGCAGCGGACCGGAAACCTTATTCAAATATTTTTGCACCACGCCGGGGCCGCACACGCATTCCTTCTCTGGATGATTGTAATAGCCACAGGGACAAGGATTCATGCTGGCTATCAACATAAAGTTCGCCGGAAACTCAATGCTGATTTTTGCCCGCGAAATAGTCACGCGGCGCTCCTCTAGCGGCTGGCGCATTACTTCCAGCACCGTGCGCTTGAACTCGGGCAACTCGTCCAGAAACAGCACGCCGTTGTGCGAAAGCGAGATTTCGCCGGGCTGCGGGTTGCCGCCCCCGCCCACCAGCGCCACATCCGAAATGGTGTGGTGCGGCGCCCGAAAAGGCCGCGTGCTCAGCAGCCCGCCGCCCGCCAGCTTGCCGGCTACCGAGTGAATTTTGGTGGTTTCCAGGGCCTCCTGCATGCTCAGGGGCGGCAGAATACTGGGCAGGCGCTTGGCCAGCATGGTTTTGCCCGCACCGGGCGGGCCAATCATAATCACGTTGTGGCCGCCGGCGGCCGCGATTTCCAGCGCCCGCTTGATGTTTTCCTGGCCCTGCACATCGGCAAAGTCGGCCGTGTACTTGTTCACCGTGTGCTGAAACAGGTCGCGGGTATCCACCACAGTGGGCGTGATTTCCAGCCGGCCCTCGAAGAAGTCGATGGCCTCCTGCATGCTGCCCACGGCAATCACGTCGAGGTTGTTGACAATGGCGGCTTCCTCGGCGTTTTCTTTGGGCAGGATAATGCCCTTAAAGCCTTCCTTGCGGGCCTGAATGGCAATGGGCAGCACGCCCTTAATGGGCCGCAGCTCACCATCGAGCGCCATTTCGCCCATAATCACGTACTCGGGAAGGTGCTCCGTCATCAGCTGCTGCGATGCGTGCAAAATGCCCAGCGCAATGGGCAAATCGTAAGCCGCACCTTCCTTGCGTATGTCGGCCGGGGCCATGTTCACCACGGTTTTGGTGCGCGGCATGCGGTATCCCCGAAACTTCAGTGCCGCCTCAATGCGCTGCTGGCTCTCCTTGATAGCATTATCCGGCAAGCCCACCACATTAAAACCTGTCCCCGCCGAAACCACCACTTCAATAATAATGGTGTAGGCATTGACGCCCTGCACGGCCGAGCCGAAGGTTTTGGTAAGCATGGTAGGAATGGATTGGCACAGTAGAGTTAGACTGTAAAGCTAGGAAGATTTCACGCTGTGTTTCGCAGGGTTAAAAGCGTGGTGTCCCGCAGTGTTTTCGTTGAACGACACTGCGGGACACCGCGCTTTTAACCCTGCGAAACACTGCGTGAAACCACGCTTACCCAATCACCAGCTTCTCAATCAGCTGAATCATGATGTGAATGGCCTTGATGTGGATTTCCTGAATCCTATCAGCATAGCCCGAGTGGGGGGCGCGAATTTCCACGTCGCTCATCCCGGCGAGCTGGCCACCATCCTTGCCGGTGAGGGATACTACGGTCATGCCCAGTTCGCGGGCAGCCTCGGCGGCGCGGAGGATGTTGGGCGAGTTGCCGCTGGTGCTGATGGCCAGCAATACGTCGCCGGGCCGGCCCAGGGCCTCCACGAAGCGGCTGAAGACGAACTCGAAGCCGAAGTCGTTGGCCACGCAGGTCATGTGCGAGGCTTCGGTGAGGGCGATGGCGGCCAGGGCGCGGCGGTTCTGGCGGTAGCGGCCGCTGAGTTCCTCAGCAAAGTGTTGGGCGTCGCAGAGGCTGCCGCCGTTGCCGCAAGTCAGGACTTTGCCGCCGCTCTGCAGGCTGGCAGCAATGAGCTCGGCGGCGGCGGCGATGCTGGCCACGTGGGCCGGGTCGGCCAGGAAGCGGTCGAGCACGGCGCGGGCTTCGGTTAGCTCGGCGCGGATGAGGTCGGGGAGGGAGGCGTCAGGCACTACTGTATTATTCGATATCGGGTAGTTGTTTGAATTACGCCAGCGGCGGCCGGTCAGCGGGCTCGGTATTGCTCAGGCTGGGGTCGTTCTGGGGGAAGGTAGGCTGGGGCAAGTGGTCAGCTGTCCGATTCTCAGTGGTACTGGTAGTGCCAGCCACTTGGCTTTGGGTGGGCTGCTCGCGCACCACTGGCGCGTCGAGGTTGCGGCCGTCGGTGGTGCGCGGGCCGGTAGCTGGGGCGGTAATGCTGGTACGCTGCTGCTGGTCGTAGAGCTTGGCTTTTAGCTCGTTGATTTTGCCTTCGTGCTGCGTTACGGTACGGCGCAGCATCACGCTGTCGAGGTTTTCGGTGAGCAGATGCAGGGCCATAAGCACGGCGCCAATCACGAACATGACGTAGAAAAACTGCCGTTCCTTTTCCGGTACCGACAGGCCCGCGCCCATATCCGCTACCGAGGTGCGCACGGCGGGAACGAGAATGAACAGCAGCGCCAGCAGCAGGTAAATCATGACGGCGACGGTGACAATGCGTTTGAGGGCGAGCATGGCGGAAAAGTTGGTTTAGGGCGAAAGATAGGGGTTTCTCAGACCAGCGCGGCGTTGGTTTGCATCGAACTCAGGCGCTGGTACACGCCGCCTTCGCGCCGCAGCAGCTCGTCGTGCGTGCCGCGCTCCACGATGCGGCCGTGCTGGAGCACTACGATTTCGTCGGCGTGCTGCACGGTGCTCAGGCGGTGGGCGATGACGAGCGAGGTTCGGTTCTGCATCAGGCGCTGCAAGGCTTCTTGTACGAGTTTTTCGCTCTCAGTGTCGAGGGCCGAGGTGGCTTCGTCGAGAATGAGGATGGGCGGGTTGCGCAGAATGGCGCGGGCAATGCTCAGGCGCTGCCGCTGCCCGCCCGAGAGGCGCGAGCCCCGGTCGCCGATGACGGTCTGGTAGCCGTCGGGGCTGGCCATGATGAATTCGTGGGCGTTGGCTATGCGGGCGGCTTCCATCACCTCGGCCTCGGAGGCGGCGGTGTTGAAGCGGATGTTGTTGAAAATCGTGTCGTTGAACAGGATGCTTTCCTGCGTCACGATGCCCATCTGGTCGCGCACCGAGTGCAACGAGCAGGCGCGCAGGTCGTGGCCGTCGATGAGAATCTGGCCGGCGCTGGGGTCGTAGAAGCGGGGCAACAGGTCGGCTAAGGTGCTTTTCCCGCCGCCGCTGCCGCCCACCAAGGCAACGGTCTGGCCTTTTTTGATGCGGAGGTTGATGTCGTAGAGCACGGGCGTTTCGCCGTAGCTGAAGCTCAGGTTGTGAAACTCGATTTCGCGTTCGAAGGGCGGCAGCACGGTGGCGTCGGGTCGGTCGCGGATGGCGGGCTCGGTGTCGATGATGCTCAGCACCCGCTCGCCGGCCACCAGCCCGCGCTGGATGTTGCCAAAGGAGCTGGACAGGGCTTTGGCGGGAGTCAATACTTGCGAAAACAGAATCACGTAGCCGATAAACGTCTCCCCATCTAGCGCCGACTGCCCGCCCAGAATCAGTGTGCCACCGAAATACAGCAGCCCGGCCACCACCGAAACCCCGGCAAACTCCGAAAACGGCGAGGCCAAATCCCGGGTGTTATCAATGTTGCGCGAGGTGCGGGCGTACTGGTCGTTCTGGTCCTCAAACTTGCCCTTGATGTACTCCTGCGCATTAAATGCCTTGATAACCCGGATGCCGCCCAACGTCTCGTCAATCACCGAAAGCATCGTGCCCAGCGTTTTCTGGCTTTGCTTGGCCTGGGTGCGCAGCCGCTTGGCAATGGTAGCAATGATGCCGCCCGACACCGGCAGCAGCACCAGCGTGAACAGCGTGAGCGGCACCGACATGTGGAATAGCACCAGGAAATAGGCAATGATGGTGAGCGGTTCTTTGATTACGGCCGTGAAGGTGTTCACTACCGAAGTCTCCACTTCCTGCACATCGGCCGTGAAGCGCGACATCAAATCACCCTTCCGCTCGCCCGCAAAAAAGCCCAACTGCAAGCTGATGATGCGGTGGTACAAGTCGCGCCGCAGGTTGCGGATGACGCGGGCCCGCACCTTGGCCAGCAGCCGCAGACTCATGTAGCGAAACACGTTGCTCAGCAGCACCGATACCACCACCACGCCGCACACGAAGGCCAGCGCCCCCATTTTGCCGTGCGCCGTGAGCACATCGGCAAAGAAGTAGTTGAACGTGTCCGTCACCCACTGAATGGTGGGCTTGAAGCTGGGCAGGTGGTCGGGCGCGCGCATGGGCACCTTGTCTGTTTTATCGAACAGCACGCTCAGCAGCGGGATAATCAGCGTGAAGTTGCCGATGCTGAAAAAAATAGTGAGCACCGTGTACAGCAGATACTGCGGCAGAAATGCCAGCAGCGGCCGGGCGTACTGAAGGATTCTTAAATAAGTCTTCATAGATAATGGCGACGAGCCGAAAGAAGGACGTCGAAACGCAGCGGTTACTTCAAATTCGGCAGCGGCTAACGCAGCTTAGAATTCATGCAGGCGCTGGGCAATGTTCCAGCGCACGGCCAGCGAGGCGTACACCTCGTTCACGTTGGCGGCCGGGGTAAGGGAATAGGTCTGGTGTCGGGCAATAAGCTTGGCATCCAGAAACAGGTTCAGGCGAGGCTGGTAGGTGGCCGTGAAATCGGTGTGGAGCAGGCGGCTTTTATTGCCCTGGCCGGTGCGGTTGTTGTAGTCCATCGGGTGGGAGTTGTAGGGCACGAGCGGGTTGCCGCCGAAGTTGGCCAGGCGGCCCGTAGTAAGGGCGCTGCCGGGAACATCGTTGCTAAGTGGACCAACGGTGATGATACTGCCGGCGGCATCGTATCCATAATCCAGGCCTTGCTCAGTGTAAATGGCCTTGGCTACCAGGTTCAGGCGGGGCAGGGGCTGGTAGCTGAGCACGCCCAGTACCTCCGTCAGGTTGGCGCCCATGGGGTGGGCGAGGGGCTGCTGGTAGTTGGTGTAAGCCGTGTAATACGACACGTGCTGGTAGGTATAGGGCCGGATGTAGTTGACTTCAGCCTGCAAATCGAGGTTGCGGATGCCGGCCACGTCGATGTACTTGGCGCCTACCTGCACGGCCTGCTTGTTGCTCCACCAGCCATTGCCGGCGCGGATTTCGCTCAGCTTAAACTCGTCCAGCACCACCTGCCCGTAGAGCTGCGCCGTGTGCAGAATGTTCCACTTGAAATCCATGCCCAGCATGGCGTTGTCGGGCGAGCCCACATTCTGCTCGATGGCCCGGTAGAAGATAATCGGGTTTAGGTACTGCAGCTCAAAGCGGTTGCTGGCCGAGCCGGCTATCACCGACTCAAACACGCCGATGTTGAAATTATCAGTCACATCGAGGCTTAGGTGGTGCAGCGCCAGGTACTTCTTGGGGTACACTTGGTCGGCGTTGCGCTTCTGGGCCGCCAGCTCCGCAAACAGGTTCTGATAGTTGAATTTCCAGATGCGCGTGTTCAGTTTCAGAAAGAAATACGGCGCACTGTAGTCCGACAGAATCAGCGAGCGGTAGCCATTGCCGATGAAATTCCGGTCATGCCCGAGCTGCACGTTGATGTGCTTGGTAGCCGCATAGGTCACGTAGCCGCGGGCCGAAAAGAAATCATACTGGTTGTTCTGGCCCAGCTGCGCCACTTTGTAGGGCTTGAAATAGCCTTCGTGCGGCACAATGGTGTCGCGCTCTACGCGGTTGCGCACGTACTGCGGCACGCCCTCCTGGTTATCGGCCAGAAACGCATAGAAGCCCAAACGCTGGTCGATGGTGCCCTCAATCTGCACGCCACGCGTGTTCACGTAGCTCGTGCCGTTGGTGTTCTTGTTGTCTTTGCCGATGGCCAGCAGCGCCACCGGGTTCACGCGCAGCGTAAAATCGGGGTTGTCGACGTGGTAAAAATCGGTCTGGTCGCGGTAGAAGTAGTTGAGGAACGGCCGGGTACTCTGGTTGAGGTCGGCACCCTGAGCTGAGTTGGCCCAATTGTCTTTCAGCAGGTATTGGGCGTTGAAGCGGTCGGCGCGGGAGAGGCTGCCGGCGCGGTAGGCCTGGGCGCTGTCTGAGCTCAAAATGCGCTCGCCGAGGTGGGCCACCCCGGCGCGGGTGTAGGGCCGCACGCTGGTGTGCGGGTCGCGCAGCGAGTCGGAGCCAAACTTGATGGCGTAGCGGTCAATCAGCCGGTAAGTGTCTTGGTCGAGCGGCACGTAAGTCGTGCCCTGCGTAGCCTCGAACCCGTTGCGCGAAACCTGGGCCGGGCGCGGCGCAGCAGCACGTGGGGCCTGGGGCGCGGCGACGGGGCGCCCCGCTTTTGCCCGGGGTTGGCGCCTGCTACTTGGGGTAGCTACTGTATCCAGCGGCTGGTCGAAAATCAGCCAAGGCGATTTTTCGGTAGCGGCGGGAGCAGGCGTGGGCGTTTCAGTGGGGGGCACAGCCGGCGTCTGGGCCGCTGCCGCGCCAGCTAGTAGCGCCGCAATAGCCGTTAGTAGCAGAGATTTAGGCATAAAATCAGATAATCCGAATAAAACCGACGTCCTGCTTCCGGGATAAAAGCCGGGCGTCACCATTTTTTAACAAACCTACGCAGCAAGCCGTTGGTGGGTGGAAAAGCGGGGCCGTCGTCCTGCTTCAGTTCCTGCCCAAACCCGCCATGGACTTGGGAGGTTGCAGACGAATTCCGGCCTGCTTTCTTGCCTGCCGCCCGTTTTTGTGCCAACTTCGGGGTGTCGGCCCAGTCGTTTGGCTGGCCATCTTCACCAAAATCCCGTTTGCATGGCCACGCCGCTTTCTTCCTCCGCCGCTTCGGCCCCCGCTACTCCCGATGCTGCCGAGGCCCGGGCCAGCATCCACGTCGTCTGCGCCGAGCCCAGCATTGCCAACCACTTCCTGGCCGAGCTGCGCGACAAAGACGTGCAAAAGGACAGCCTCCGCTTTCGCCGCAACCTGCAGCGCCTGGGCGAAATCATCGCCTACCGCATCAGCGCCCACCTCAGCTACACCGACAAAGCCATCCAGACGCCGCTGGCCGAAACCACCGGCAAACTGCTCCACGACTTCCCTATTCTGGCCACCGTGCTGCGCGCCGGGTTACCATTTCATCAAGGTTTCCTGAATTATTTCGACCAATCGCCCAGCGCTTTCGTGGCCGCCTACCGCATCGAAGGCACCGCCCAGGTGCAGGTGCAGGTCGACTACCTCTCCGCTCCCAGCCTCGACGAGCGGGTCCTCATCCTGGCCGACCCCATGCTAGCCACCGGCAAAAGCCTCGTGCAAACCTACCGCGCCATGCTCCGTTTCGGCACGCCGCGCCAGGTGCACATTGCCGCCGTCATCGCCTCACCCGAGGGCCTGGCCTACGTGGCCCGCGAAATTCCCGAAGCCACGCTGTGGGTAGCTGCCATCGATGAAAAGCTAAACGAGCACGCCTACATCGTGCCCGGTCTGGGTGATGCCGGCGACCTGAGCTACGGCAGCAAGCTGTAGCGCCCAATCTCCCGGAGTTGATAATGGAACCCTACCCCGCCAAACGGGGTATCTTTGCAAGGCGCCCACCCCGCGTTGCCGTTTCCCCCTCACCCGCCTGCCTTTTCGTTTCGTCGTGCTTCACCCCGCCATTAAATGCGCGTCCGTGTTCCTGTTGAGCACGGTCAAGTTTTTGGGCGGCCCACTGGCCGGTACTTCCATGGGCCTGCACTTCTGGCCCACGCTGGCCCTCACCGTGGCCGGCATGATGACCAGTGTGTTCATCTTTTCCGGCGTGGGCCGCGTCTGGATGCAGCACCGCCAGAAGCAGCGCCGCCTGCGCCGGGAGCCCATTTTCTCGAAGAAGTCGCGCAATATCATCAAGGTGTTCCGCAAGTTTGGGATGGGTGGCATTGCCTTCCTCACGCCCATTCTGCTGTCGCCCATCGGCGGCACGGTCATCGCCACGCTGCTGGGCGTGCCGCGGCAGCGCATCCTGCTGCACATGTTTCTGAGCGCGGTGTTTTGGGGCGCGGCCCTCACCTTCGTCAGCATCCACTTTGGGCATTTACTACACCACGGTAAGTAGGCACAGTAGGCTTGCTGGTACGTTCGGCTGAAGGGCGTGTGCAAAGCAGGCCCGCTAGGCATTTGTAAAGCATTGAGGCTGCGAAATGCAATTACCTTAGCGATTTTCCCCCTCAGACCGTTTTGCTATGAGAGCAATGTTACTGGCGTTTCTGTGTTTGTGGTGCAGCTTGCACGCTTCAGGTCAGAAGACACCCAAGGAAATTGTTGCCGAAGGCAAGCTTCTTTACCGTTCGGAAGCAGCTTCTTGGTACGGAACAGATATTTTCCTGGCAAAACTGAAAACCAAAAGGCAATACTCAGGTGGCTACCTTTCTTATCCCATTGCCACCGGTGGCAGGTGTGTTTTTTTCTCAAGGGGCGACGAGCCGGAAACCTTGGCTGTCATCTCATTTGATAGCACATTCAGCACTCAAACGGCGCAAATTGACAGTGTGCCACGGCCGCTCAATGAGCTTGAAAAGAATCTGTTTGCCATCAGGCGCAAAGCGCTTGATGTTGTCAGCAAGGACACGTTGTTCAAACATTTCAAGAATACCAACCTCAATCTTATTCCCCTCATCACGGAGGCCGGTCGGAAAGTGTATGCGCTGACTGGACCCCAAGTGTCAGGCGTAGTCGTCTTTGGTAATGACTATCGAATTGATTTCGATAAAAATAACAGCATCGTTGGCATGACTCGCCTGCACAAGAACATCATTGCCATTAATTACGGCAAAGGCGAAGCACAAACGTCAGCCATGCATAGCCACCTGCCCTCAACGGGCGCATACATCACTGCGACAGATATTTGCACGCTGATGCTCTACGAGAAATTTCCTCGCTGGAACCAATACTACGTGATTTAAAAAGCATATATTTCTATCTGGGGTTGCACGAAGAACGACTTGGTTGTGATAACCAAAAAGGCCTGGGACCGGATAAACGAAGACCAAAAGAAGCGCCATCCACAGCTCTTTAAGGAGTAGCCCATCCTACCGTCCCCGCCGCTTCAGCGCCTTCACGCCGGGGTTCGAGCCACCTTTCTTGCCTACAAAGGCCTTCGAGCCTTTCGTGCTCTTTTTCTGGCCTTCCACAAAGGGCTTGCCGGTGCGCTTGTCAATCGTCACGCCGGGCTTAATCCACTCCTTTTTCTCGTGGAAAGCGCCTTTGAAGGTCGGGTCCAGCTTCTTGCGGCGGTCGTCGAGCTCGCGGCCCATTTTCTGCTTCTCCTCGAACGGCGTTTCTTCGACCTTTACTTCTTCGGGCAGCGGCAGCAACTCAATTTTCTGGTTGATGAGCTGCTCAATCTCGGCCACGTGCACCATTTCGGCCTCGTTGGCGAAGGTGATGGCCGCGCCCGTGTGCTGCGCCCGGCCCGTGCGCCCAATGCGGTGCACGTAGTCGTCGTGCACAATTGGCACATCAAAATTGATAACGTGCGTCACCTGCGGCACGTCGATGCCGCGCGCGGCTACGTCGGTGGCCACCATGTAGCGCACTTCGCCAGCTTTAAACGAATCCATGCTGTTCATCCGCGCATTCTGGCCCTTGTTGCCGTGAATCACGCGCACCTCGCCGGCCGGGGCCTTGCGCTCCAGAAAGTGCGCCACTTGGTCGGCGTGCTGTTTGGTGCGGCAAAACAGCAGCACCCGCGTCATCGTCTCCGCGTCGCGGTAAAGCAGAAAGTGCAGCAGATTGATTTTGGTGAGCAAATTAGGCACTTCGTACAGCACCTGGCTCACCGTGGAGGCCGTTTTGGCCGGCGGGCTCACCTCCACCCGCACCGGAAACTCCAGAAATTCCTCGCTCAGCGTCGTCACCCGCTCGGGCATGGTGGCCGAGAACAGGGCATTCTGCCGCTTGCGCGGGATAATCTCCAGAATCCGCCGAATCTGGGGCATGAAGCCCATGTCCATCATCTTGTCGGCCTCGTCCATCACCAGCGTTTTCAGTTCGGTGAGGCGCACGGCGCCTTTCAGGTAAATTTCCAGCAGCCGGCCCGGCGTGGCCACCAGTACATCGAGGCCTTCGGCAATGGTTTCAATCTGGGTTTTCGGTCCCAGGCCGCCGTAAATAGCAAAAATGCGCAGGTCGGTGTTCACCGCCAGCGCTTTCAGGTGCTTCTCAATCTGCATGGCCAGCTCGCGGGTGGGGGCCAGCACCAGCGCCCGAGGGTTGGTGCCCTGGGCATATTTCACTTTCATTAGGAGTGGCAGGCCGAAAGCGGCCGTTTTGCCCGTACCGGTTTGGGCAATGCCCAGCACGTCGTGCCCGGCCAGCAGCAACGGAATAGTCTGCACCTGCACCGGCGTTGGCTCAGTGAAGCCCGCCGCGGCCACGGCGGTAAGGAGTTGTTTGTTGAGTTTGAAATCGTTGAACGACGGGGTGGTATTGGGTTCCATTCCGCAAAGGTCGGGGTTTTGCGGCTGGCTTTCTTCTGCCGAAAGAAAAGAACGTCGTATAGAGCGCAGCGAAGCATGGCATTCTTTCGAAAGCACCAACTGCTCAACGAAGAACTTTTTTTGCCGCATTCCACTTCTTTTTCTATCTTTGCACCACCAAAACAAACCTGGTAGATATAGCTCAGCTGGTTAGAGCGTCGGATTGTGATTCCGAAGGTCGTGGGTTCGAGCCCCATTATTTACCCATCAGAAAAAGTCCCCGGAATTATCCGGGGACTTTTTTGTTGCTTGCAATGAATCCGTTTTAATGCGGCTTTAATTTGGACGTTTTTATTCACCACATTTTACTTACATGAGCTTGCTCGTCATCGGCAGCGTTGCATTCGACGCCCTGGAAACGCCTTTCGGCAAAACCGATAAAATCATCGGCGGCGCCGCCACATACATCAGCCTCTCGGCCTCCTATTCGCTGAAGCCCGTGAAGCTGGTGGCCGTGGTGGGCGATGACTTCCCGCAGTCCGACATCCTGCTGCTCGAAGAGCACGGCGTAGACGTGGAAGGCCTGCAAGTGAAGCAAGGCGAAAAGTCGTTCTTCTGGTCGGGCATCTACTCCAAGGACCTGAACTCGCGCGAAACCCTCGTGACCGAGCTCAACGTGCTGGCCGATTTCGACCCCATCATTCCGGATGCCTATCAGGACTGCAAATACCTCATGCTGGGCAACCTGGCCCCGCAGGTGCAGCGCCTCGTCATCCAGCGCCTCGTGAACCGCCCCAAGCTGATTGTGATGGACACGATGAATTTCTGGATGGACATTGCCCTCGAAGAGCTTATCGCCACCATCGAAATGGTGGACGTGCTGAGCATCAACGACGAGGAAGCCCGCCAGCTCTCCGGCGAGTACTCGCTTGTGAAGGCCGCCAAGAAAATCATGGCCATGGGGCCGAAATTCCTCATCATCAAGAAAGGCGAGCACGGCGCACTGCTTTTCCACAAGAACAAGATTTTCTATGCCCCGGCACTGCCCCTGGAAGAAGTATTCGACCCGACCGGTGCCGGCGACACGTTTGCGGGCGGCTTCATCGGCCACCTGGCCGCTACCGACGACATCAGCTTCGAAAACATGAAGCGTGCCGTGATTCACGGTTCAGCCATGGCTTCGTTCTGCGTCGAAAAGTTCGGCACCGAGCGTTTGCTGAATCTCTCGACTGAGGAAGTGGAGGCCCGCGAAGCGCAGTTTGCCGAGCTGGTGAAGGTGATGCCGGCTTCGGTACTGACCACTCAGCCCGCCTAAGCACGCCCGACACCGTTCCGGCGGGTTGATTTTAATGAATGCGCCCCGGGGCAATGCGTTACGACGCATGCCCCGGGGCGCAACTTTTTTGTCGCAGAAGGGTACACCTTTCCATCGTCCACCTAATCTTGAACTCGCCATGGGACTCGCCAAGAAAGACACCGACCTGCAGAACGATAAAACGTCCGTTAACCCAGCAGCTAATACGAAACGGAAGAGCACCCAAGTGCAATCCCCGAACACCACCAACGTATCGGCCCACGGCAACACCACCGACGGCAACAGCGCCGGCAAAGGCGTGCACAACACCCGCAGCAACCCCCAAGGCAACAAGCCCATGTCGGTAGATAAGGGCAGTGTAGGCAAGGGCGGCGACTCGAAGCACTAAGCTATTATCCTTTGCCAATAATTGAAAAAGCCCCACTGGATTCGTCCGGTGGGGCTTTTCGCGCTTTGGAATCAATGTGTTAAAACTCCCACCCCAGCCACTGCTGAAACCCGCGCTGCTGCGCTGCATCAGCCGTTTCCAGCCGGTCAATGGCGTAGCGCTGCCCAAAGCTGACGCCCGGCGTGGCGGCCAGCGTCACCGTCAGCAGCCGGTTTTGGCGGAACACGCTCACTTCGTAAGCCGCTTCGCCGGTGCTGAGCAGGCTTTGCAGGTTCATGTCTACCCGGCGGCCGTTTACGGCCACTATTTCATCGTCAACGGTCAGGGCTGTCGCGGCGGGCGAGTTGGGCCAGATGGCAGTTACCTCCGTGCGCTCGTTCTTCACCACCGTGCGGAAACCGAAATGGCCTTCGGAAGCGGAAGCATTCTCGCCCACCAGCAGCTGGCAGCCCACCGTGTGCAGCACCCGGTCGAGCGGCTCCTGTAGCGGCGCGGTACCGTAGATGAATTTGTCGAAATAGGTGTGCATGTCGCGCCCAGCTACTTCGTTCACGATGCGCACGTAGTCCGCCTCGGTATAACCAATGCCGGTTTTGCCGAACTCCTCGTAGAGCCGCCGCATCACGTCATCCAGGCTGCGGGCGTGGACGGAAAGCTGCCGGATGGTCAAATCCAGGAGCATGGCCGCCAGCGCGCCTTTGTGGTACACCGATACCTTGCGGTCGGGCACGCCGGGCTTGTAGCCGTCGAGCCAGAGGTCCATGCTGGCGTCGGCCAGCGAGAGATTTTCGCCGCCTGCATCGTCGTAGTGCTTGCGCAGCACGGTGTTCAACTCCTCAAAATACTGCGCCGGCGTGCGCACGTGGCTGCGGGCCAGCAGGTACTCACCGTAGTAAGTGGTGATGCCCTCGGCGATGAAACAGGTGCGGAAATAATTCTCGCGGCTGTAGTCGTAAGGCTGCATCTCAGCCGGCCGAATGCTCTTGATGTTCCAGGTATGAAACAACTCGTGGCAGCTCACGCCCAGCAACTCTTTGTACAGGCCCTCGCTCATAATCAGTTCGGCCGGCCCCAGCGTAATCACCGTGGAGTTGTGATGCTCCACGCCGTGGTAGTGCTTGTAGGGCAGAAACTGATTCAGAAAGTGGTAGTCCGCCACCGGAAAGCCGCCAAACATCGTCAGCTGTTCTTCCGAAAACGCTTTGAAATCAGCCAGCATCTTGGGCCAGTTCACCAGCGCCTCGCCCTGCACCCAGACATGGAAGGGCAGTCCGCCCGCTTCGTACTGCTGATGCGTGAGCGTGGGGCTGGCAATGAGCGGTGAGTCCGCCAGCTGGTCAAAATCTTTCGCGGAAAGCACATTCGGCGCGGTTTGCTTCAATCCACAGGCCAGCTGCCAGCCTTCCGGCAGCGCCAGCTTCAATTCGCATTCCTCCAGCTGCCGGCCTTCGGCGTACATCAGCGCCTGCACCGGGTTTAGGTACAGCTGCGTCTCATCGAGCCAGGAGCCGCCGGCATCCATCTGATGAGCGTAGAAATTGTAGCGCACCCGGACGGTGCGGCCGGCGGCATTGGGCACCTCCCACCGGTCTTTGGTGAGCTTGCGGTAGGGGAGAAGCTGGCCGGTAGCGGCGTCCTCAATCACCACGCGTTGAATCTTCTGCGCGAAATTTTGCAGCTCGTAGCGGCCGGGGCGCCAGGCGGGCAGCTGAAGCTCCAGCGGGGCGGTGGCGTTGGCGGCTACATCCAGCGTGAGCTGGATTTGCAGGTAAAACGTGAGCGGGTTTTCGTAGGAAACGCGGTAGTGAATCATCGCCAAAACGGGGTTAAACGGGCCTAAAGCTACTGCCCGCTAACGTCCCCCGCGTAAAAGTGGCTGAGGCCCTTGCCTTTTCCAACCAAAGCCCGTACCTTTGCCGGCCCAACTCGAAACTCGTCTTTTTAAGATTCTTTGATATGAAACGTACCTTCCAACCTTCGAAACGTAAGCGCGTGAACAAGCACGGCTTCCGCAGCCGCATGGAAACCGCCAACGGCCGTAACGTACTGGCCCGTCGTCGTGCCAAAGGCCGCAAGCGCCTCACCGTATCCGACGAAGGCAAGCACAAGCGCTAGTCTTTTTTAGCCGTTAGCTGAAAGCGGGAGCCGTAATTCGGCCCTTAGCCTTTAGCTAGCAGATTGCCGCATTGCTGAGACAGCGTTATTCCTGTCGCTGCAATGCGGCTTCGCTATTTTAGGCGTTTTCAAAGCAACTTCTGCTGGCGAAACTGCCGCAACCAATACGCAACGTGAACGAGCTAACAGCTAATAGCCACGAGCTAACAGCTAACAGAAAATACATCTTCCCAAAAGAAGAACACCTGTGCCGCAAAAAGCTCATCGAGGAGCTGTTCAGCAAGCAGAGTTCCTCTTTTGGCGTTTACCCGTTGCGCATCGTTTGGATAAAAGCGGCCGCGCCCACCACGGCCCCGCCGCAGGTGCTCATCAGCGTGAGCAAGCGCACTTTCAAGCGGGCCGTCGACCGCAACCGGCTCAAGCGGCTCATCCGCGAGGCGTATCGGCTCAATAAATATCGGCTGACGGAGCAACCCGGCGGGCACGAAATCGCTCTGCTGGGTATTATCTTCACGGGGAAGGAAAAAAGTCCGCTAACGTTGGTGGAAAAAAAATTAATTTCCGCGTTCCATCGTTTGCTGGGCACGACGATTGAAGCACCCGCTTCACCGCCGGCCCCCTAGATTCTTGTTGACCCGCTACCCGTATTCCGTATGACTATCCGTAAAAAGCTACTCGCTACCCTGGCTGTGGGCACGCTGGGCCTGGTATCGTTCCGCGCCGCTTCCGATAACGAGCGGTACTTCGAAATTGCCAAGAACCTGGATATTTTCGCCACGCTCTTCAAGGAAGTCAACACCTATTACGTTGACGAGGTGACGCCCGCTAAGCTGGTGAAAACGGGCATCGACGCCATGCTGCGCTCGCTCGACCCCTACACCAACTACATTCCGGAGGACGACATCGAGGATTTTCGCACCATGACCACCGGGCAGTACGGCGGCATCGGGGCCTCGGTGGTGAAGCGCAACGGCAAAACCGTGGTGCAAAGTGCCTACGAAGGCTACCCGGCCCAAAAAGCCGGCCTGCTCCCCGGCGACGAAATCCTCGATATCAACGGCGTGGTAGTCGATAAGAAGTCGAATGCCGACATCAGCAAGCTGCTCAAGGGCCAGGCCAACTCCATGGTGAAGCTGATGGTGACGCGCTACGGCCAGGACAAGCCCATCGAAATCGACATTACCCGCGATAAAATTCAGGTCGACAATGTGCCCTACACCGGCATGATTTCCGGCGATGTGGGCTACTTTCAGCTCGGCGGCTTCACCGTGGACGCGGGCAAAGAAGTACGCACGGCCGTGACCAAGCTCAAGGAGCAGGGCGCGAAGAAAATTGTGTTTGACATCCGCGACAACCCCGGCGGCTTGTTGAATGAGGCCGTAAATATCTCCAACCTCTTCATCGACAAAGGCCTTGACGTGGTGAGCACCAAGGGCAAGGTGACGGAGTGGAACAAAACTTACAAGGCCCTCGACGTGCCGCTTGATACCCAGATTCCCATTGCCATTATCACGAGCAACCGCTCGGCGTCGGCGTCGGAAATCGTGTCAGGCGTGCTGCAGGACTACGACCGCGCCGTGCTCGTAGGGGAGCGCACATTCGGCAAAGGCCTTGTGCAGGCCACGCGCCCCCTCAGCTACAACTCGCAGCTGAAGGTGACGACCGCCAAGTACTACATCCCCAGCGGCCGCTGCATTCAGGAAATCGACTATGCACACCGCGCCGACGACGGCACGCTGGGCAAATTCCCCGATTCGCTGCGCACGGCTTTCAAAACCACCGCCGGCCGCACCGTGTACGACGGCGGCGGCGTGGCGCCCGACATTGAGGTGCAGGACCGCGAAATTGCGGATATCACCCGCATCCTGCTCCAGAAAAGCTACCTCTTTGACTACGCCACCCGCTACCGCGCCGAACATACCACCATTCCCGCCGCCCGCCAGTTCAAGCTCTCGGACGTGGACTACCAGAAGTTCGTGACCTATCTGCAGGGCAAGAACATCAGCTACAGCACCGACGCCGAAAAGGCCCTCACCGACCTCAGCAAGAAGGTGAAGGAGGAAAAGCACTATGACGACGTAAAGCTGGAACTCGAAGCCATCCGCAAGAAAGTGACCGTGAACAAGGCCAACGACCTGCAACGCTTCAAGCCCGAAATCAAGGAGCTGCTGGAGCAGGAAATCGTGTCGCGCTACTACTTCGAGAAGGGTCGCACCGAAGCCGGCTTCGACGACGACCCGAATATCATTGCCGCTGTGGCCGTGCTCAACGACCCAAACCGCTACGCCGCCCTGCTGAAGCCCACCGGCCAGGCAGCCAGCGCCCGCAAGTCGGCTGGTACGAAGTAATTTTGAACTGCGTTAAATAGGAAAGCAGGCGCTGAAAGGTGCCTGCTTTTTTATGCGCAAGCTGGGCGTTGCGGATTGAGATAATCTAGTCCACAATCGTCAAAACGCTCCTCTAATGCGTCCCAACCAAATTCCATCTTGTAGTCTCGCTCGCTTTTAGTAATTGGCAGCAGCCATAGATTGTTCAGATGCCTATTATCAAAATTGAAAATCTCTAAATCTTCTCCGAATAAATACGGCAGCGAAATGAAGCCGTGGTTACAGGAAGAATCATCTTGCCAAGGCTTGCCGAAATTGACGCTCTGATGCAAACCTAGCGAAGTGTCGTTGCGATGAAATGAGGCGGTAATGGTTAGGCAGTTCAATCAAAGAGGAATCTTGCTTGTTGGAAAGGACATGCAATTCTATTAGCGAATCTGGTGTGTCTATTGACATGCCCAACGTAGAGTAAATCCAGCAGCCTGTTTTCTCGGACGGCGGAAATTCCAAGACAGAAAAATCTTCCCCCATTTTTCTGTGCGGGTCAGGTATCTGAAGTTTCCTATCGGTGCTTGAGCCCCAAGTCGATTCCAAATCCTGCTTTAGCAATTCCAGATTATACATTGTCGAACTTTGCCGGAAATTTCAAAGCTACAGTGAGCAGTACTATTCTTCTCTCTCTCGAAACCTCGTCCCCCGTCTGCTCGGTGGCCCTGCACCGCCTTGACGACAGCTCCCTGCTCGGTCAGTCGGAACTGCGGCTCGATAAGTCGCACTCCACCCACCTCACGGTGCTCATGGAGCAGCTGCTGGCCAATACCGGCTACCAGCTGGCCGACCTCGCCGCCGTGGCCCTGAGCGACGGGCCGGGCTCCTACACCGGCCTGCGCATTGGCGGGGCCGCGGCCAAAGGCCTGTGCTTCGCGCTCGATATTCCGTTGGTGGCTGTAAGCACGTTGCGGGCAATGACGGCGCAAGTAGCAGCCGTCACGGCCCGGCCCGAAAAATACCTGTACTGCCCCATGCTGGATGCCCGGCGGCAGGAGGTGTACGCGGCGCTTTACACGCATGAGGGGCAGGAAGTACTAGCTCCCGCGCCGCTCATCCTCGACGCTGACACGCTGGCCGAACAATTGGCCCACCGTTCCGTGTTGTTCTTCGGTCATGGTGCTGCGAAGTTTCAGGCGGTGCTGGGGGAGCATCCCAACGCTGGATTTCTGGCGGGGATTGAGCCTTCAGCCATTTCGGTGGGGCAACTGGGCGTAGCTGCATTCCACCGGCAGGAATTTCAGGACGTGGCTTACTACGAGCCATTTTATTTGAAAGAAGTGTACACCACGACGCCAAAAGCGAAGTAGTTATCCGTCATGCTTCGACTTCGCTGCGCTCCGCTCAGCATGACATTCTATCTAAATTCGAAAAACTACATGGAACCCCTTTTCGTCAACCGCGTTGCCAATTCCGGGCTTGTTACCCTCAACTTGGAAGAGTTCATTCACCCCGGCGAGCGGGTGGTGTATGATATTAAGGACAACCTCTTCCACGGCCTGATGCTGCGCGAGAAGGACTTCCGCGAGTTCGTCAAAACCAACGACTGGACGCAGTATGACGACAAAAACGTCGCCATCATCTGCTCCGCCGATGCCATTGTGCCCACCTGGGCCTACATGCTGCTCGCTACCAAGCTGCAGGGCCACGCTCACCGCTACGTCTTCGGTAACCTCGATGCGCTGGAACAGTCGCTCTTCGAAGAAGCCATTGCTGCCATCGACACTGAAGAATACCGCGACGCCAAAGTGGTGGTAAAAGGCTGCGGCGATAAGCCCGTGCCCACCTTCGCCTACGTGGCAATCATGCAAAAACTGCTGCCCGTCACCAGCAGCATCATGTATGGCGAGCCGTGCAGCACCGTGCCGCTGTACAAAAAGCCGAAAGCCGTAGCGCAATAAAGGAAACTGGAACAATAGAACGTCATGCCGAGCGGAGTCGAAGCATGACGTTCTTTTTATACTGAATTCTTGGGGCAACTGGTTTGCATCTTTGCACCATGCCCGAGCTTACCCGTACACCCTATAAAATACCCTTCCTCACCGGCGCGGCCATCGTCATTGCCAATATGGTGGGCACGGGCGTTTTCACCAGTCTCGGCTTCCAGGTAATGGGCATCGAAAGTGGCTTCGCGCTGCTGATGCTGTGGTTGGTGGGCGGCCTCATTGCGCTCTGCGGGGCCGTGAGCTACGCCGAGCTGGCGGCGGCCATGCCCCGCTCGGGCGGCGAATACCATTATTTGAGCAAGATTTACCATCCCGCGCTGGGCTTCCTGTCGGGGTGGGTGTCGGCCACGGTAGGCTTCGCGGCGCCCACGGCCTTAGCCGCGCTGGCGCTGGGCCAGTACGCCAAAAGCGTGTGGCCGGGCTTGGAACCGCAGTGGCTATCGGTGGCGGTGGTATTGGCCCTCACGCTGGTACACGGCAGCAGTACCCGCGTCGGCAGTCGGCTGCAAATCGTCATTACGGCCCTTAAGGTTGGGGTACTGGTTGTGTTCATCGGGGCCGGCATGGTGGTGGGAGAGGGGCAGCCTATCCGCTTCGCGCCCGATGCCGCCGGCTGGCAGGCCTTGCTCAGCCCCGCTTTCGCCGTGAGTTTGGTGTATGTGAGCTACGCCTATTCCGGCTGGAATGCGGCCGTGTACGTCACCGGCGAAATCGACAACCCCCGGCGCAACCTCTCGCGCATTCTGCTAACTGGTACGGCCGTGGTACTCCTATTATATGTAGGGTTGAATTACGTATTCCTGCGCTCCACGCCAATAGCTGGTTTGAAAGGTCAGGTCGAAGTCGGTTTTGTGGCGGCCACCTCGCTTTTCGGTCCGTTCGGCGGCCGGCTGATGGGCGGCGTCATCGCAGCCCTGTTGGTTTCCACCATCAGCTCAATGGTTTTCGCCGGCCCACGCATTGTGCAGACAATGGGGGAGGACCTGCCCGCTCTGCACTTTCTCGCTCCCAAAAGCCGGGCTGGCATTCCCATCCGCGCCCTGCTGCTTCAAACCGGCATTACCATGGCCTTCATCCTCAAGCCTAGTTTCCAGGGCGTATTGGTCTACGCTGGCTTCGTTCTGAACTTATTCACCTTCCTCACGGTGCTCGGTCTGTTTATTTTTCGTTGGCGTCGTCCCGAAGTCCCGCGCCCCTACCGCGCCTGGGGCTACCCCTTCACCCCACTGCTTTTCCTGGTCCTCAGTGGCTGGACATTGGTTTTCATTCTGCGCGACAAACCGTGGGAATCTCTCTATGGCCTGGCCACGCTGGCTATTGGCGCATTGGTCTATTTCATCACCACGCGCCTCGGCCGCCCGGCTGCTGAACCAGCTTCCAGCCGAAGCAGCCATTAAAATATATCGGCCTCGTCAGGCTCTCCCTTTCCATCGGAGAGGGGGGCGGGGGGTGAGGCGCACCGTCAGAACGACCGGCCGTAACTTGCGCCCTCAATCATTCCTGTACCTGATGTCCCTCCGCACCGCTGCGTTCCGGCTGTTGCCCGCTGCTCTGCTCTTGCTTTCTGCTTGCTCCGAGTCGAACACTAAAACCGAAACCGCGACTTCCACCAAGGAAGAAACCATGGCCACCACGGCCGATGCCATCGACTCCACCAAGTCGCCCGCCGCCACGCCGGCTAAAACCGCCGCTACTACCTCGCGTCCCAACCGCCTCACCGCCCCCGACACGGCCTACGCCCAGGACGTAGCTCTATTCCTCGGCGGCCTGCAGCCCAGCCAGCACAGCGACCTCGCTGCTCTGGCCGCCACGCCCGCTTGGCAAGCCTTCGCCAAAGACCAAGACAAAAGCTGGGATAAGTACCGCGCCACCCACACCGCCCGCATGACGCAGTGGGCCAATACCGAGCTCGATTCGGTGCACGCTAGCAGCCCCACTATCTTCTACCCCTTCAGCGGCCCCGATTTTCTGAACGTCGTCACGATGTTTCCCACCAGCCAGACCTACGTCCTGATGGGCCTCGAACCCGTGGGCAGCATCCCCGCCCGCACTTCTCTCGAAAACCCCAAGCTGCTGCCCGCCGTCAAAACCTCGCTCTGGTCGGTGCTCAACTTCAGTTTCTTCCGCACCAACGATATGGCCGTGGACCTGAAATCCGTTGAACTCGACGGCGCCCTGCCCCTGATGATGCTCTTCGCTGCCCGCACCGGCAACCAAATCACCGCCATCCGCCCGGTCCAGCTCGATGCCGCCGGCCAGCTCCAAGACGCACCGAAAGACACTACCCGTATCGACCCCAAATCCATCCCCGGCGTCGAAATGAAGCTGCGCGACCCCAACGGCCAGCCTAAGACCGTCTACTACTTCTCCGCTGACCTCAGCGACTGGAAGCTCACTTCCAAAAGCGCCCCGCTCGAGTTCGTACGTCACCTCGGTCCCCTCACCACCTACGTAAAGTCGGCCACCTACCTCATGCACAAGTCGTATTTCAACAAAGTCCGACGCACTGTCCTTCGCCGCAGCCGCTACATCCTGCAAGACGATTCCGGCATCGCCATGAAATACTTCCAGAAAGGCGCTTGGCAGTTCAATTACTACGGCACCTATCGGCGTCCCATCAACCTCTTCGCCAAGCAATACCAGCCCGAACTCACCGCCGCCTACCACGACACGGTGAACAAACCCAAACCGCTCCCCTTCGGCACCGGCTACAACTGGCGCCAAACCGACTCCAACCTCCTCCTCGCCAAGCGCTTGGTCCCCCTGGCCGACTAACTCCGCAGTAAAACAGCCCCACAGGGCCGTGGTGGCAACATCACGGCCCTTTTTATTTTGCTATCCTATGAAAACGCTCCGCCAATCTCGCGCCACTATATACTATATGATAGGAGTAGCATTTTTACTGACAATAACCTTGGCCGCCAACGGATTTCGTCTGACTCCCCTTCTGCTAAGGAGAGGGGGCCGGGGGGGGAGGTTAACGCCAGCAGACTCCCAACTACTAGACTCCTTACTAAACACCAATCCCCTGCTAAAGCGCGTTGCCACCAATCCCCAATACGAGCTCCAAATCATCTATACCCAAATCAACCGCGACGCCCAGAACCGTCCCACTTTCATCCCGCACACCTATCACCTCAATCCCCAGCAATACTTCAATCCCGCCAGCTTGGTCAAACTTCCTGTAGTAGTTCTCTCCCTCGAAAAGCTCAACGACCTCCACCAAGCCGGCGTTAACCGCCGCACCATCATGGCCACCGGCACTGCCTGGCGTTGCCAGACCCCCGTCCCTTTCACCGCCCCCGCCGATTCTGACCGAACAACCACCGTCGGCAACTACATCAAGCGCATGCTCCTGGTCAGCGACAACGTCGCCTACAACCGCATCTACGAATTCCTCGGCCAGCGCCCACTCAACCAGCGCCTCCAGGAACTCGGCTACCCTAACGCCCGCATCACCCGCCGCTTCGCCCCCTGCGACACCGCCGCCAACCGCCACACCAACCCCATCAGCTTCCACACCCCCCAGGGCGACACCATATATAAGCAGCCCGCCCAATACAACTCCACCGCCTACCGCAGCCCCCTCGGCCGCGTCCTCAAAGGCCGCGCCCACCAGGCCGGCCGCCGTGTCATCCCCGAGCCCTACGATTTCACCACCGCCAACCACCTCCCGCTCCCCGATATCACTGCCCTCCTCCAAAGTACCCTCTTCCCCGAATCCGTCCCCACCCCCCAGCGCCCCCACCTTACCCCCAACGATTACGCCTTCCTCCGCCGCTACCTCCACGCCACCCCCCACGAGTCCGGTTTCCATCCCTACACCCCCGCCCGCTATTTCGACGCCTACAAAAAATACCTCTACTACGGCCGCAACCCCGAAATTCCCCACCAATCTGCCCTCCGCATCTACAACATCGTCGGCATGTCGCACGGCTACCTCGCCGATGTCGCCTACTTCGCCGATTCCCTCCACCAGTCCGAATTCCTCCTCAGCGCCGTCCTCTACGTCAACCAAGACGGCATCATCAACGACGGCGCCTACGAGTACGAGAGTATCGGCCTGCCCTTTTTGGCCCAATTAGGGCGCCACATCCAGCAATACGAAGCCCAACGCCCTCGCCAGTATCGGCCAGCCCTCACCGAATTTTTTGCCTCGGAGCCCATTCGCTAACTTTTTTCAAAAAAGTTAGCGCCCGCTAAGTCCTTGATTCCAAATGCTGCGACATGCCAAAAGCTGCCCGAATACGTTGCGTAGCCACAAAAGTTGTTCGGCAGCCCTTGCCCGCGGGAAAAATCCCCGTACTTTTGCACTCCCAATCGCCAACAGGGCATCGGGTTCTGCGAAAAGCAGCTGCTCTAGTAGAAACTTGACAGGTCAGGAACTTCACGGCAGCCAGTCTTGTATTGCCTCCCGTGTCCGCTCCGCAGAAGCTGCGAAAATTAAATTTCGACCGCTCTTGCGAAAGCCGAAAAAAGCGCCTTACCTTTGCACCCCGCTTCGATAGGAGGCGGAAATGAATTGAAAAGCGAAACGGCGAAAAATAAAAATCTTCACCTTTTGCTTGCCTATTAAAAAGTTCTTCTTACCTTTGCACTCCCAATCGCAAGAGAGGGATTTAAAAGAAAGAAAAACGGACTGATTATCGGTCGCACTATCACGCCAACTGGGCTGATGCACGTTCTTTGAATGTTTGGAAAAGACAAATAGTAAGGGCTTCTTACAGCAATGTGAGGAGTAGAAATTACAAGCGTAACACGAATACATTGAACTCGTCAATACGAGTCGGATTCGCACTCGACATCAGCCCAGGTTCGCCTGGGTGTAGAAGATATTTTACAATGGAGAGTTTGATCTTGGCTCAGGATGA
>NZ_JAEDAE010000005.1 GCF_016056375.1 Hymenobacter negativus | reverse complement strand
CAACTAATGCTTTCATAATAAAAAAAGCCTCTCATGCGAGAGGCTTTTTTTATTCGTTTCTCTTATTCAAATTCAAAAAGAAAAAGCAAGAAAGGGAAATCGGAAGTCGGCTACAAAATCCGCGAAATCCGAAAAATCCACATGAATCCGTGGTCCTATTTTGATACCTGATAACTCACGCTGCCGGGTTTCACTTCGCTCACTTTGAAGGTGACACCATCAAAAGTGCTGTCGACTTCCAGGGTGTGGGTCATGTCGCAGCCGGGGCACTTTATTTCCTCGATTTCGTGGTTGTCGGCGTGGGTGGGCGAGTCGGCCTGGTCGTTGGGAGCAGGCACCCCGATGAGGTCGGTGAAGACTTCGGTGTGGCACTTGTTGCACTCAAACTTGAGGCCGACGGTGCGGCCTTGCAGGTCGGCGAGCGGAGCGGGGGCGTTGGGTTGCTGATGAATCCACATAAGGAGCGGGAAGTTTGGAAAAAGAAAGTAGGTTGGCACGGGGCCTTATCTGGCTGTACGCGGCTGGTTTGAAAAAAGATGAGCTGCCCGCCGCGCCGGGTTATTTTTGGGGGCCGCATCCAAGTGTGGCCCGGTGTTATGATTGAGTTGCCCGCATCTGAAAAAGCCCCGGCAAACACGTTTCGGTTGCCCCGGCTGCCGCGCTGGCGCTCGCTGCTGCGCTCGTTTGCGCTGGCCAAAGACCCGCTGCCGGTGCTGAATGATACGCTGGCGCGCTATGGCGACACGGTGGAGCTGTTCATTGGCGGGGTGGAAAAAAGCATTCTCACCCGCGACCCCGGCCTGATTCAGCACGTGCTGCAGAAAAACAACCGGAACTACGCCAAATCGAAGTTCACGCAGGGCTTTTCGCGCTATATCGGCCACGGCCTGCTCACCAACGACGGCCCCGACTGGCTGCGGCAGCGCCGGCTCATTCAGCCCGGTTTCCACCGGCAGCGGGTGGCGGGCCTCACCGGCCTGATGCAGGAAATCACGGCCGAAACGCTGGCTCCGCTGGTGGCGCAGGCCACGAGTGCGGGCGGTGCCACCACCGTGGCCGTGCACGAGCTGATGACGCGCCTCACCTTTCGCATCATCGCCCGCTCGGTGTTCAGCACCAATTTCCCGGAGGCCGAATTGGACCGGCTGGCGGGGCTGATTACCGAGATTCAGGCATTTTTCGTGCGTTCCATCCGGCAGCCCTACCTCAAGCCGTGGTTCCGGCTGCGGGGCCGCTTTGCCTACCACGATGCGCTGGCCGCCGAGCTGCGCACGCTGCTGGGCGGCCTCATCGCCCAGCGCCAGCAGGCCAACGCCCAGCCCGGCAGCACCCCGCCCGACGACCTGCTGCAGATGCTGCTCGATGTGCGCTACGAGGACAACGGCGAGCCCATGCCGACGGACCGGCTCATCGACGAATCTCTTATCCTGCTCGTGGCTGGCCACGAAACCAGTGCCAACGCCCTCACCTGGCTCACTTACCTGCTGGCCCACCATCCGGCCGAGGCTGTGGTCATTCAGCAGGAAATGGCCGCCGTGCTGGCCGGCCGCACGCCCGCGTTCGAGGACCTGCCACGCCTCGGCACTGCTTTGTATGCCGTGCAGGAGGCCATGCGCCACTACCCGCCCGCCTGGATGGTGGACCGCGTGGCCCTGGCCGACGATGAATATCAGGGCCTGCGCATCCCGCAAGGCACGCTGTTTTCGCTCTATTTCCACGGCCTCCACCACGACCCAAAATATTGGGCAGCCCCCGAGGAATTTCGCCCTAGTCGTTTTGCGCCCGGCGCGGCGCGGCCAGTGCAGGCCAATGCCTACGTGCCCTTCGGCGGCGGGCCGCGTCTGTGCATCGGCATGCAGTTCGCCCTCACCGAAATGCAACTTGTGACGCTGGAGCTGCTGCGCCAGTTCGATATCGAGTGGGTGGCCGGCCAGCCGCCCGTGGCCGTGCAGCCGCTTATCACCCTCCGCCCGAAGCACGATTTTCAGGTACGGCTGCGGGTGCGAGAGTAGGCAAAGTTTGGATTCCAGAACAGCTGGGTCCTACGCCGCTAAATGATACGTCAGTACCGGCGGGAAGGCGTGGGTGGCCACGGTTTCGGCAATGCTGGTGCGCAGGAAGCGGCTGAGGCCCGAGCGGGCGTGGGTAGGAATGACCACCATGTCAGCCCCCACATTCTGGGCGTATTCCTCGATGCCAACACTGGTGCGCTCCGCGTCCACCTCGGCTGTCTGGCAGTTGAGCAGGTGGTGCTGCTGGGCAAAGGCCTCCATTTGTTGCTGGGCCACGTGGCCGCTGCTGCCGGCCGCCACGTGCAGCAGGTGCAGCGTGGCGTTGGGGAAGTCGGCCTGCACCTGGCGCAAGCCCTCCAGGGCGCTAGCGGCATCGGCAGCAAAATCAGACGGAAACACGATATTCTGCACGTCGAAATCGGTGTGCGGGTGCTTCACCGTGAGCACCGGACAGGGCGCCAGCCGAATGACACGCTCGGTGGTGGAACTCACAAAAAAGTGCTCCACTGCTCCGTGGCCGCGCGCGCCCAGCACCACAAGGTCGGGGTGGTCACGGTTGATGGCGTGCAGAATTCCGTCGCCGACGCGGGCAATTTCCACCTCGTCCTGCACCGGTACTTCGGGGGCCAGCATGGCCGCTTCATCGCGCAGTAGGTGCATTCGCCGCTTGGTCGTTTCCAGCAGCTTGATGGTGTAAATCCGGTCGACGCTGTGGCCGCCCGCCGACGAGCCCATCGTGCTGAAACCGCCCGCCACGCCCTCGGCTTCTTCCAGCACGTGCAGCAGCGTGAGACGGCCGCCCGTGCGCTTGGCCAGCTGCAAAGCGACCTCAAAAGCATTGTGGGCTTCGGGCGAAAAATCGGTGCAAACCAGGATGTTTTTCATGGCCGGAATAAATGAGGTGAAGAGAAATGCCGCCTCCCCCAGGCCACTGCGCAAGGCTGCGGCCGGAAGAATAATTGCATATCACAATATACTACGCAATGTGCCCCGGTTGTCCTCTCCCGCACTAAAAAAAGGGTTTGTCATTCCGACGAAGGAGGAATCTGGATATAATTACCAGATTCCTCCTTCGTCGGAATGACAAACCCTTCTCGGATTGGCCCTGATGCCCTTATCTACTCTTTCAGCAGCTTATCCACGATCTTGTTGAAGCCGTTGATTTCTTCCTGGTAATACTTGCCCGTGCCCGGCCCCGAGAAGCCGGTATGAATCTTCCGCACATTGCCCTTTTTATCGAGGAAAATGGTGGTGGGGAAAGCCAGAAATTTCGCCAGCTGCGGCAGCGACTTTGCCACCGAATCCTTGTCGGCTACGCCCGCAAAGGCCACGTCGTAGCCCATCTTGAACCGCTCGCGCATGCTGCGCAGCTTGGCCGCCGATACCGCGTAATCGGGCTTGCGCTCGTAGCCCAGGCCGATGATTTCTACGCCGCGCGCCTTGTTCTTCTCGTACCACGGGGCCAGGAAATTGGTCTCGTCCATGCAGTTGGGGCACCACGAGCCCAGGATTTGCAGCACCACTACCTTGCCGCGGTACTTGGGGTCGGTGGGGGAGATGCTGCTGCCTTCAATCACGTTCGGAAACTTGAAATTCAGCCGGCTTTCGCCCTTTTTGAGGTAGGTGAGGGTGTCGGCATCGGGCAGCTTGGCCTTAGGGTCGGGCACGGCCGTCCAGGTTTCGTGGCCGGATTTGCCGGAGTAGAAGTCGCCGAACAGCGTGTTGGGGGCGTATTCTTTGGTGATGTCAATTGGCTCCTTTGGCCCGTTTTGAGCCGTGAACAGGAAGGCGTGGCTGCCGTCGAAGGTGCTCACGGCCATTTTCTGCCCGTTCACCACGCCGCTGAGGTAGCGGTAGTCGCCGGTGGTGGTGAGGAAGGTGCCGGTGAGGTGGTTGCCCTGCTGGGTAAACACGCCCGTGGCCGGGTAACTCTCCTTGCCTTCGCCGAAAGTGGCCCGCCAGGTGCCGCCAAAGTTGCCCGACTTTTCGGTTGACTGCGCGACCGGAAACAGCTCCTGCGCGCCTGCTGTGGCCGTAACCGGTACGCGGTAGGGCGTTTTCGAATCGTATTTCACCCAGGTGCCTTTCAGCTTGCCCTGGCCATCGGCGCGGACCACCAGCGCCGCATCAAAGGCGTGCATGCGAATGGTGGTCGAGTCGCCGGCCGATTTGATGTCCTCGCAGCGCAGCCGTTCCTCGCCGTTCAGGCCTTTATTGATGAGGTACACCACCGGCTGGCCGGCTTCGTCTTTCACCTCGAACAGAAACGGGATTTCCTGACCTTGCGTGGCCAGCACGCCGCGCCAGGGGCCGGGCGTGAGCTTTGGAGCGGCCGCGCCGCCGCCAGCAGCCGTTTCAGCAGAAGTGGAAGTATTGGACTGGCAGGCCCCCAGGCCCAGCGTGGCCATCGCCATCAGGCGGAGAAGATTGTTATTCATAAGTAAGCGCAAAAATGCACGCGCAAGCCCCACCAACCACCAACCCCACCAATAGGTTGCCGCCCGCCCTCTGCGGCTCTTCTGCGAAAACCTCCGCGCCCTCTGCGGTGAAAACCCGTCTTCACCCCGAACGCAACCCCAAAAACCCGCGTTAATCCTTCGCAAACCCGCATCCGTGCATTTGGGCTAGGTCCAACTTGCCGGGAGTGCTACATTTGCGCAATCACTCTATTATAACACGCATCCTATGGCTTTCGACCTGGAAATGATTCGCGCCGTGTACGCCGGCATGGGTTCCCGCATCGAAGCGGCCCGCGCCGCGGTGGCGCGCCCGCTCACCCTCACCGAGAAAATCCTCTACGCCCACCTCTACGGTGGCGATGTTAAGCAGGCCTACGAGCGCGGCGTTTCCTACGTCGATTTCGCCCCCGACCGCGTGGCCATGCAGGATGCCACCGCCCAGATGGCGCTGCTCCAGTTCATGCAGGCCGGCAAGGCCACGGCTGCCGTGCCCAGCACCGTGCACTGCGACCACCTCATTCAGGCCAAAGACGGCGCCACCGCCGACCTGGCCGAAGCCAACTCCGAAAACAAGGAAGTGTACGACTTCCTGGCCTCGGTGTCCAATAAGTACGGCATCGGCTTCTGGAAGCCCGGCGCCGGCATCATTCACCAGGTAGTGCTCGAGAACTACGCCTTCCCCGGTGGCATGATGATTGGCACCGACTCGCACACCCCCAACGCGGGCGGCCTGGGCATGATTGCCATTGGCGTAGGCGGCGCCGATGCCGTGGACGTGATGGCCGGCATGGCCTGGGAACTGAAGTTCCCCAAGGTGATTGGCGTGAAACTGACCGGCCGCATGAACGGCTGGACTTCGGCCAAAGACGTGATTCTGAAAGTGGCCGGCATCCTGACCGTGAAAGGTGGTACGGGCGCTATCGTGGAGTACTTCGGCGATGGCGCCGAAAGCCTCTCGGCCACCGGCAAAGGCACCATCTGCAACATGGGCGCGGAAATTGGCGCGACCACCTCGGTGTTCTCGTACGACGAGAAGATGGGCGATTACCTGCGCGGCACCGGCCGCGCCGAAATCGCCGATGCCGCCGCCGCTGTGCGCCAGCACCTGCGCGCCGATGACGAGGTGTATGCCCAGCCCGAGCGCTACTACGACCAGCTCATCGAAATCGACCTCAACACGCTGGAGCCCTACGTGAACGGTCCGTTCACGCCGGACGCCGCCTGGCCCATCTCGCAATTCGCTGCGGCCGTGAAGGAGCACGGCTGGCCCGAGAAGCTGGAAGTGGGCCTCATCGGCTCGTGCACCAACTCGAGCTACGAAGACATCACCCGCTCGGCCAGCATCGCCAAGCAGGCCGTGGATAAGGGACTGACCGTGAACGCTGAGTTCACCATCACGCCCGGCTCGGAGCTGGTGCGCTACACCGTGCAGCGCGACGGCCTGCTCGACACGTTTGCCGACATGGGTGGCGTGGTGCTCGCCAACGCCTGTGGCCCGTGCATCGGCCAGTGGGCCCGCCACACCGACGACCCCAAGCGCCGCAACTCCATCATCACGAGCTTCAACCGCAACTTTGCCAAGCGCAACGACGGCAACCCGAACACCCACGCTTTCGTGGCCTCGCCCGAAATCGTGACGGCCTTCGCCATTGCCGGCGATTTGACCTTCAACCCCCTCACCGACTCGCTGCAAGGTGCCAACGGCCCCGTGAAGCTCGACGAGCCCCAGGGCGTGGAAATGCCCCCGCGCGGCTTTGCCGTGGAGGATGCCGGCTTCCAGGCGCCCGCCGCCGACGGCTCGGGCGTGCAGGTTATCGTGAACCCGTCGTCCGACCGTCTGGAGCTGCTTGAGCCCTTTAAGGCTTGGGAAGGTACTGACCTGATGGGTCTGCGTCTGCTCATCAAGGCCCAGGGCAAGTGCACCACCGACCACATTTCGATGGCCGGCCCGTGGCTGAAATACCGCGGCCACTTGGATAACATCTCGAACAACATGCTCATCGGGGCCACTAACGCCTTTAACGGCGAGGCCAATAAGGTGCGCAACTTCGCGGTGCAGGGCGACGGCTACACCACCGTGCCGCAGTCGGCCCGCTCGTACAAGAGCGCCGGCATCGGCACCGTGGTAATCGGTGACGAGAACTATGGCGAAGGCAGCTCGCGCGAGCACGCCGCTATGGAGCCCCGCCACCTCGGCGTGCGCGCCGTGATTGTGAAGAGCTTTGCCCGCATCCACGAAACCAACCTGAAGAAGCAGGGCATGCTCGGCCTCACCTTCGCCAACAAGGCCGACTACGACCTGATTGAGGAGGGCGACACCATCGACATCCTCGGCCTGACCACCTTCACCGAAGGCCAGCCCCTGCAGGCCCGCCTGCACCACGCCGACGGCGACACCGACCTCATTACCCTCAACCACACCTACAACGAAGGTCAGATTGAGTGGTTCAAGGCTGGTTCGGCGTTGAATTTGATTCGCATGAAAGAAGCCAGCGGCGCCAACCTCTCGCAGAAGTAAGCGAGTAGCGCTAGCTACTTAAGCTGCAACGGCCGCCTCGGGAAACCGGGGCGGCCGTTGTTGTTTTTCCACCTCATAAGTTTGAGCATGAACCGCAACCACGTCGAAGAGATAATAAGGCGTCTGGCAGTCGTAATCAGCATAGCCATTTTCGCAATGTCGCTATCGCATTACGCTTACTGCACTTTAGCAGACAAAAACGGCGAATGCACAAGAGCCATGAGCTTGCTGTTGGTAGGGGGGCTAGGCATTTTTATGGGCGAGTTGGCCTCAATTCTGTGGGTTGCAAACTTGACTTTGCTGGCAACCTGGGTACTGGTTTTCATATCCCCTAGATTCACACCCATCAGCAGTATGGCCACCTTGCTGCTGATGCTGTTATTTCTGGTCTTTGACAAAGTACTAGTCAACGAAGCAGGTGGTAAATCAACCATTGTGAGTCATGGAACTGGATATTGGCTGTGGGTGCTGAGCGCAGCAGTTATGGTGGCTGGCATTTTCTTCGCACGTCTCTTTTCGCGGCCGAAACCAGTAGCTCAGACACCGTTTGATGACTCTTTATTCCAGCAATGAAAACACTGCTATTTGTGCTGAGCCTGCTCCTCAGCCACTTCCTAGCCGCCCAGCCCACAGTCCCCTACGGCAACAACCCCGCCGCCGGGCACTACCAATTGGTGCGCGGCGTGAAGCTGTACTACGAAACCTACGGCCAGGGTCCGCCGCTGCTCCTGATTCACGGCAACGGCGACAACATCTCGGCCTTTGCCAAAAACATTCTCTATTTCGCCCAACGCTACCGCGTCATTGCCGTGGACAGCCGGGCGCACGGCAAATCCGTGGACCCCGGCGACTCGCTGAGCTTCGAGATGATGGCCGACGACTTTGCCAGCCTGCTCACCAGTCTGCGCATTGACTCGGCCTACGTGCTGGGCTGGAGCGACGGCGGCATCAACGCGCTGGTGCTGGCCCTGCGCCACCCCGAAAAGGTGAAGCGGCTGGTAGCTACCGGAGCCAACCTCTGGCCCGATTCGACGGCCCTGATGCCCAGCCTGTGGCAGCAGCAGCAGCGCGGCTACCAGGAAAACCGCAACACCAAATTCACCGACCCGAAGCGCCGGAACGACTGGAAGGTGTTTTGTCTGGACGTGTTTCAACCCAATATTCCGCTGGCGGCGCTGCGGCGCGTGCGGGTGCCGGCATTCATTATTGCTGGCGACCGCGACGTGATTCGGCCCGAGCACACGGTGGCCATTTACCAAAACCTGCCCCGCGCCTGGTTATGGATAATTCCGAACAGCGGCCACGCTACCTTACAGGAACACGCGGACGAGTTCAATCAAAAGACGGATGCATTTTTTCGGACGAAAGCCGTGCCCGCACCAGCGCGGTAGTAGCTAGGGCTTTTCCAGCTGCCGGGCTGCGAAATGCCGCATCCGATAGCAGTTCATGGCCGTTTCGCCGAGCTGGTCGATGAGCTTGTAGTTGGCCACGGCGCCCACGGCCGCACCCACGAAGGGCAGGAGCTGGGCCATTTTGGCGAGGTCAATGTAGTCGCGGTATTCCTGTTGGAAGGTGCGCCAGTCGAAATCCTCCGGGTTCAGGGGCAAAGTGAGGCGGTAGGCGTCCCAGTCGGCGAGGCGGCGGTAGGTAGCGTTGCGGGTGTGCTGGCTGCTGAAGGCCAACTGGAATACGTAGAGCAGGTAAAGGCGCTCGGTGTAGTCGTGCACGTTGTAGCCGTAGGCGGCGGCCACATCGAACAGCAGCTTGAGCTTGAGGCCGAGCAGCAGCGGGAAATCGGCCAGGCCGAGCAGGAAGCCGCCCGCGCCGGTCATGGCCCCTTCGGCGGTGGCCATGGTGCGGTAGTTGCGAATCTGGCCGCGCACGGCCGTTTCGCGCTGCGCAAAAGAGGCATCGGTCAGCACCTTGCCGGTGGTGTGCTGCGAACCGAAAAGCACGCCGCGCACCATCTGCCGGATGGCGGCCGTGATGGCCTGGTGCACCTTTTCGGGCAGGAAGGCATTGAGGCGCACCTGCACGCGCCGGGCAAAGTTATTGAGAAACGATGGTGCCCGCTGCATTTTCAGCTGCCAGGCGCGAAGCTCGATGCGGGTTTGTTGTTTGTCGTCGGGAGTCATGCAGAACAAAGAAGGTCGGTGGCGTGAGCTGGATGGTTCGCGCTACCGCGCTGTTGCATTACAGCGTAGCCACCTGGCTGGCGCGGGTTTCGCGGGGCTTTGTCACCAGGTAGTAATACAGCAGAATGCCCAGCCCGATGAGAAACGGCACCAGCGCCAGGTGCTTGCCCGTGACGTGCGGGGCCACCTGCACGGTATCGAACCCAAAAAACTCGCTGGTCATCCAGTAGGAATTGGCCGTAATCCAGAACACGATGGCCAGGTTGTGGGCCAGCTCCGAGGCGTAGGCGCGGGTGCGCCAGGCAATGACGAGGGCAATGCCTAGCGTGGGCAGCACCATCAGCAGGCCCAGCGGCCGCCACACCATGCACCAGGCAATGTCCTTCAGCAGCCAGAACAGGATGTGCGTGTTTTCCATCTTCCGGTAGGCGGCCGGAATGGCGTACACTTCTTCTAAGGCCTGGGGTGCGGGGGCAGACATGGGGCGGGCAAAAGCCCAAAAATAAGCGTCCGGCTACTTCCCTGGTTCGGTTATACCCAGCGCTTTCAGTTCCTTCGCATATTTCTGATAAATCACCCGCAAATCGGCGTTATGCGTCTCGGCATCCACCCCAATGCTCACGTTGCGGGCATGGAAGCGGTGCAGGTGGCTGATGTGCGGGCACAGCACCGGCAGCTGCCCGGCCAGCAGAAAGCGCACATAGAGGTCGAGGTCCTCGGCCATCTTTAACTCGCCGTCGTAACCGCCTACTTCGTCCACGAAAGCCCGGTTGTAGCACACGTTGCCCTGGATGAAGTGTTCGGCCCGGAAAATGGCGTGGAGCATGGCCGTGGGCGACTCAAACTGCCAGGCGTAATAATCCTCGTTGGGCAGGTAGCGGCCCGTTTCGTCCACGCGCAGGAAATCGGCCACGAACCACGGCCGGCCGGGGTGGACCTGAATCTGGGCCGCGTAGTTGTGCAGGGTGCGCTGGAGCAGGATGTCATCGTCGTCAAGGGGCACAATCCAGGCATCGGGCGCCGTTTCTGCAATGAGGCGGTTGCGGCCTTCGCCGGCCAGCAGGCAGCCGGGTGCGTGCCAGTGGCGCAGCGGCGGGCCGGGCTGGGCAGCGGCCTCGCGCAGGTAGGCGGCCGTGCCATCGCGCGAGCCGCTGTCGTAAATCAGGTGTTCAAAGGAAAAATCGAGGGGGGCGCTGATGCTGGCGCGCACGCTGGCCACGGCCTCGGGCAGCAGCTCGCGGCGCTGGTGAGTAGGGGTGATAACGGCAAAGTTCATAGCCTGCTTGTTCGGGCAGAGGGGCTAAAAAGTTGCCGTTTCAACCGTTGCAGGGCGTAACTCGCTCAGCCGGCCGCGTCCAGCGTGCGGCTCAGGGCCAGGGCTTGCTGCACAATATCGGCCGGGTAGCCCGCCCGGGCCAGCAGCCGGATGGCGTTGCGGGTGGTGAGCGGGCCGGGCTTGAGCCGGTAGTCGAAGTACCAGTCGGTTTCGGTCACGGTCTCGGAGAAATGGTACTCGGTGAAAGCCGGGGCCAGGAGCGCGCCCAGCTCGCCGTCGTGCGTGGAGGCCACCACTAGGCTGCGCGCTTGCAGGTGCGCCAGTACCGCCTGCGTGGCCGCGATGCGCTCCACCGTATTGGTGCCCTTGAACAGCTCGTCGAGAATAAACAGGTAGCCGCCCGCCTCGGCTTGCCGAATGAAACCGAGCACCGCCTCGGCCTCGGCGAAGTAGTAGCTCTTGCCCTCGGGCAGGTTATCGGCCAGGTTGATGCTGGACACCACCCGCCGGAACGGAGCCGCGTAGGCCGCCGCCGGGCAGGTGGCAATGGTCTGGGCCAGCAGCGTATTAAGCCCGATGGTACGCATGAACGTGGTTTTGCCCGACATATTCGAGCCCGTGAGCAGCACACTGGCCTCGGTCACGGTCAGGTCGTTGGGCACGCAGCCGGGCACCAGCGGGTTGTAGGAGGCTGTGAGGCGCAGGCCGGTTTCTTCAGTGGTAAAATCCGGGGCGCAGTGCGAAAATCTGGCCCGAAACCCCGCCACTGCCACCGCGCAATCGGCATAGCCCACGGCCTCAAACACGGCCCGGATGGCGTCGGCGTGCTGCTCCACGTCGCGCCGGCAACGGTGGTACACGATGAAGTCGAGCAGCAGCACAATCTTGATGTATTCCAGTATCAGCCACGGCAGGGCGGCCAGGTCAGATTGCAGCTGGCCCTCGAACTGCAAAAAAGCCACCTTATTCACGAGGGAGCCCAGCCGGCCTAGCGGCGCGGCCAGCCCGCTTAGCGCCGCCAGCGGCAGGCCCAGGCGGCTCAGGTCGCGCCCGGCGCGGTAGAGGCTGCCCAGCTGCAGCATGGGCCGCACGCCGGCCACCACCCGCGCCCGGCTCCAGATGTGCAGTATTGTGTGCAGCAGCAGATGCCCCGCCGTGAGCAGCCACAGCACCGGCATCCAGAAGCCGCCCACCACCGTGGCCAGCAGCAGCAAAACCAGCGCCGGAGCCGCCGCTGCCCAGGGCAGCTCGGGCAGCGGCTCACCGGCCAGCAGGTCGGCTAGGTAGTAGGCGGCAGTGGAGTTGAGGCAGCTAAGGGCCAGCTGCACCTGGCCACGCTCAGCGGGCTGGGCGGCGAAGAACCCGGCCGCTTCGTCGAACTCCCGTAGGGCCTGAGCATCATCCAGCGGGCTGTGCAGGCGGTGGTAGAGGCACTGCTGGCCCACGCGGCTCACAGTGCCGTCCAGCAGCGTGAACAGCTCGTCGCCGTTCAGGTCAGTCCAGGTCTGCTGGTCGAGGCGATGGTAGGCAGGCTCCGCTTGCACGGCCGCGTGGTAGCGGGCAATAAGCGGGAAGTTACGAAAGCGGGCCGTGGGCTGCCGCCATTCGGCGTCGAGGGCGGCCAGCCGCTCGGAGGTTGAGGTCCACATGGAAAGGGGAGGGAGAAGCCGCTGCATCTGGCGGCAGCCGGGCAAAAGTACAGACTGCCGCCGGCCCGGAGCTTCCCCAATTTCTGCCGTACTTGGCGGCGCTAAACCCCACCATTTCCACGCACCCATGAACCCCCAACCGCAACCATCCAACGCCTTCATCGCCGCTTCCTGGGTGGCCCTGCTGGCCGGCCTGGCCGCCTTCATCATCGGCCTCTGGAACGCCGCCATGCCGCTAAATGAGAAAGGCTACTATTTCACGGTGCTCATGTACGGCCTGTTTTCGGCCATTTCCCTGCAAAAAAGCGTGCGCGACCGCCTCGAAGGCATCCCCGTGACCAATATTTATTACGGCCTGAGCTGGTTTTCTACCGTACTGTGCATTCTGCTGCTCACCGTTGGGCTTTGGAATGCCACGCTCACCCTGAGCGAGAAGGGCTTCTACGCCATGTCGTTTCTGCTGAGCATGTTCGCGGCCATCGCCGTGCAGAAAAACACCCGCGACAGCCAGCGTCCGGGCGTCGCTCAATAAATCTGCTTTCCCTGATTCATGCCGCTTACGCTTCGTAAAACCTTAAAATTCACCGGCTATACCATTGGCGGCATCCTCGGCGTGGCGGCGCTCTACATCGGTTCCGCCCTGGTGCTGTCCGCCATTCCGGTAGCCAAAACCGACCCCAACGCCCCGGCCGATGTCACCGTTTTTCTGCACACCAACGGTGTGCATACCGACATTGTGCTGCCCATCAAAACCGAGCAGATTGACTGGAGCCAGTCGCTGCCCATCGCCAACATTCCCTCGCAGGACAGCACCATGCGCTACATCGCCTTTGGCTGGGGCGACAAGGGATTTTACCTCGACACGCCCACCTGGGCCGACCTCAAGTTCAGCACCGCCTTCGTGGCCGCGTTCTGGCTGGGCTCCTCGGCCATGCACACCACCTACTTCCATAGCCTCGCGCCCGGCCCCGAAACCATCCCGCTCCATCTCAGCCACGCCGAGTACGCCCGCCTGATTGCCTACATTCAGCGCAGCTTTGCCCTCGATGCCGCAGGCCGCGCCCAGCACATCAAAGGTCACAGCTACGGCCAGGACGACGCTTTTTACGAAGCCCACCGCGTCTACAGCTTCCTCTACACCTGCAACACCTGGACCAACAACGCCCTGAAAGCCAGCGGCCAGCGTGCCTGCCTCTGGACGCCTTCGGATAAAGGGATTTTCCACATCTACGGCCGGTAGCCGGGGTGTTGGAATAGACATAATGAACGTCATGCAGAGCGCAGCGAAGCATGACGTTCTTTTATCCGTGATTACCCACCCCCCTAAAACAAACCGACCCCGCCGGCGATGAAACCAGCGGGGTCTTAAGGGATGAAACCATCGGGCGAACGGCCGGCGCGGCCTAGTTCAACCATACGTCCGCCACTTGTTCGAAGCGGTGGGCGGCAAAAGCCCCGTAGGGACGCTCGGCATAGAAACCAAGAACGTGCACCTGCGGATGACCGGTGCGCACGTGCGGCAATACCCGCACGGCGTACACGCGGCCGGCCTCGGGCCAGTCGCCAACGTAGTCGGCCGGACGTTGCGCGTCGTTCACGCAACGGGCAAATTGCTGCACGGGCAGCGGCGTAGGGAGCTTGACGTTTGACATACCCAAAGATACAATTATTACGGTAAACTAAAAAAATTGGAAAGAATTTTATTTAGGCTTTTTTAGGGATTAGTTTAGGAATTTAGTGTTTGTAACATGATTATACCATGAATGTTTTAAAGCGGTTGATAAAATTTTGTTGTGTAATGAGCAGGGTGAGGTGAAACAATTGGCTAATTTATTTAGTAATTAGGGGCGCGGTACGGTGCTGCTTGATATCCTGAATATTGTTATGATTACATGTATTGGCGATTTTATCGCTGCTTCTCATTTTAGCACTCGGGAGCTGCCAATGTTTAGTTGCCCGGTGCCGGCTGGCTTCCCTTCGCCCGCCGACGACCAACTCGACGCGCCGTTCGACCTCACGCAACTCCTGTTCCGAAATCCGGCCTCTACTTTCCTGGCCCGCGTCAGCGGCGACTCCATGACCGGGGCCGGCATCCAGCCCGGCGACCTTGTGGCCGTGGACCGCGCCCTGCGCCCGGGCCACGGCAGCATCGTGGTGGCCGTGGTGGAGGGCGAGCACACCCTCAAGCGCTTGCAGTTGCGCGCCGGCCAGCCCTGGCTGGTGGCCGAAAACCCCCGCTACCCGCCCCTGCCCGTGAGCCGCGACATGGGCCTGGTGGTGTGGGGAGTGGTCACGCACGTTATTCATTCGCTGAGTGGTAATGGCACCGGGGCCGGCCGGCGCTAGCCAGCCCCCTCCGCAGCCAGGGTACCCTACAAACGTAGGTTTCCTATTCCCATACATAGGTAGAAACCGATAGATGGCGGGATTTTCCCGCCGAACTAAACTTCCAGGTCTATGTACGCCCTCGTCGACTGCAATAATTTCTATGTTTCCTGCGAGCGGGTGTTTGCGCCGCAGCTGGAGGGCCGGCCC
Source organism: Hymenobacter negativus (assembly GCF_016056375.1). Classification (GTDB taxonomy): domain Bacteria; phylum Bacteroidota; class Bacteroidia; order Cytophagales; family Hymenobacteraceae; genus Hymenobacter; species Hymenobacter negativus_A. Next base: position 295,303 of record NZ_JAEDAE010000005.1, on the reverse strand, counting down.
GTGGTAGTGCTTTCCAATAACGACGGCTGCCTGATTTCGCGCTCCGACGAAGCCAAGGCGCTGGGCCTGAAAATGGGCGAGCCCTACCACCTCGTGCGCCCGCTGCTGGAGCAGCACCAAGTGCGCGTGTTTTCCTCCAATTATGCCTTGTATGGCGACATGAGCCGGCGCGTGGTGCAGGTGCTGGGCACCTTCGCGGCGGGCGTGGAGGTTTACTCGATTGACGAAGCCTTCCTGGATTTCCGGGGTATGAACCTGCTTGCGCCGGACTTAATGAAATACGGCCGAGAGCTGCGCGAAACCGTGATAAAGCACACCGGCATTCCGGTCTGCGTGGGCATCGGGCCCACCAAAACCCTGGCCAAGCTGGCCAACCGCCTGGCCCGCCGCCAGCGCACTACGGGCGTGCTGGTGCTGGCCACTCCCGCCGAGTGCGAGGCCGCCCTGGCCCAAACCGCCGTTGCCGACGTGTGGGGCATTGGCCGGCGCTATGCGCGCAAGCTGCTGGAAATGAATATCGATACGGGCGCGGCCTTAGCGGCTCTGCCCGAGCCCTGGCTGCGCCGGCACCTGGGCGGCGTGGTGGGGCAGCGGCTGTGGCGCGAGCTGCACGGCCAGCCCTGCCTCGACTGGAACCCGGCCGAATGGGACGATGATGGCACCCAGCTAAGCCCCGGCCCGGCCAGCCGCCACAGCGTCACCTGCACCCGTTCCTTCGGCCGGCCGCAGCACGAGGCCGCCGTGCTGGCCGAGGCCGTGGCCACTTTTGCTGCCAAAGCCGCCGTGAAGCTGCGCCGACACGGCCTGGCCGCGCATCTGGTGACGGTAATACTGGGCACCGACCGCTACGTGCCCACGGCCGGCCCGGCCACCCGCACCGCCGTGGTCAATTTACCCGATGCCACTAGCGACACTGCGGTGCTCACACAGGCAGCCCTGCGCGGACTGCGCCAGCTGGCCCGGCCCGGCGTGGCCTACCACCGGGCGGGCATCCTGCTCAGCGGTTTGGAGCCGATGGGGCAGGTGCAGCTGGGCCTGTTTAGCGCCCCGGCGGCCGACCAGCAGCGCCGCCAACAACTGATGACAACCTTGGATGCGCTGAACAACCGCTACGGCCGGCCGCTGGTGCAGCTGGCGGCAGCCGTTGGGGTTAAATCATCGGCGGGCCAGCCGCTAGCACCGGCCTGGGTGGGGCGCTCCGCCCATCGGTCGCCCCGCTACACCACCGGCTGGAACGAGCTTTGGACGGTGCATTAACCGGTGGATAAATGACCTGGGTGATGACATTGCTGACGCGAGTGGCTGCCTGCTAGCGCAACACCACATTCTGGGTGAGGATGCCGCCGGTGCCCTGTGCCCGCAACACGTACAGCCCCGGCGCCAGCCCTGCCAGGTCGAGGGCAGCAGCCGTGCCGCTAGCCGCCTGTTGGCGCACTACTTGCCCTAGCGCGTTGCAGAGTAGCAGCTCGCGCAAGCCCAATCCGGCCGTTAGCTCAACCCGCAGCAAGCCGGTAGCAGGGTTGGGATAAACACTAAAGCCTGCTGGCAAAGCGGCCGGGCGTGTGGGCAGCACCGCTCCGTACACCGTCGCCGCTGCATCGGCCGAGGCCTGGAGCTGCGCCAGCGTGGGTGCGGCCAGCACAGCGAAAGCTACCGTGGTGGAGTCGCCGGGGGCCAGCCGGGCCAGGCGCGTGCCCACCACCTGCGACACATCGGCCCCGTCGGGCAGGCCGGCGGTGCGCTGGGCGCGGGCGGTGCCGCTGCTCAGGGCCAGGAATTTTTCGGCCACTGAAAAACCGTCGGCCAGGCGGATGGGAGAGCCGGCGGGAGCACCTCCATCGATGGAATACACGGCCGGCGTGCCGCCGCGCAGCAGCCGGATGCCCGCGTAGGCTACCGGGGGCGTGGTGCCGGCCGGTCCGCCCAGCGCGTAGCAGTAGCCCAAGGCGCGGGCCGTGTCGTAGGCGGCGGCGTTGCGGGCCGCGCCATCGGGGTTGGGCAGGTCCCAATCTGTAAAAATGCCGGCGTAGAGCGGTTTGAGGGTATCGGCGGTTAGGTTTTTGAGTGAATATTCCAGCACCACAAAATCGCGGCGGCCAGGCATGGCCCAGGCGTAGGCCCGCTGGCGCACGGCCACGCCCACGCTGCGCACGCGGCTGCCCGCTACCGGAATGGTGTCCTGAAAAGCCACGCGGGCTTCCTGGTCGGCGCGGGGGCCGGGCTGCTGGCGGGTGGCTTGCCGCAGACTGAAAAATGACTGCCGCGACTGCCCGCCGCTGGTGCGCAGCCGGTCCGACACGCGGGTGGGCGAAGTGGCCAGCAGCAGGCCTCCTTCGCTCAGAATGTTGCCGCTGGTGCGGTAGCTCAGGCCCATGCCCACAGTACCGGCCAGGTTGTCGAAGGCCAGATTGCCGCGGCTGGTGAGGCTGAGAACCAGGTCATTGGCATCAAGCACCACGTAGTCGGGGTTCAGCAGCAGGTCCACGAACTGGTCGTATTGGAAGCCGCCCGTGTCGGTGATGCGGTAGCGCAGCGTGGCGGTGGTGTTGAGCGGAATGCCGCTGGCGGCCACGGCCAGCCGGAAGGGTGCGGTGAAGTTGGTGGCGCGGGCCAGCGTGGCCATGTTGCCCATCGCAAAGCTGCCTTGCCGCACCGTGACGTAGGGCGAGAGCGAGGTGAGCGTGACCGTGAGCCCGGCCACCGGCTGCAACAGGTTCTGCACGTCCACGGCCAGGCGCAGGGTGTCGCCGGGGGCGTAGGCGGGCCGGGCGGGCAGGAACGTGCTGGCGATGACGCGCGCCTCCTTGGGGCTGGCGGTGAGGGCGCGCAGCACGTTGAGGCGGCCTGTGCCGAGGCGGCCGGCCCAGGCCGCGTTGGCGGGCAGGCCGTCGATGTTGTCGGTGGTTTGGCGCAGGCGGGCCATCACCTGGGCCGCCGTGAGCTGCGGAAAGCGCCACCGCACCAGCGCCGCCGCTGCCGCCGCCAGCGGCGCGGCAAACGAGGTGCCCCCCACGGCCACGTAGTCGGCATCAGCCACGCCACCCGCCGATACCGTGTGGTAACCCTGCGTAGTGAGGATACTCAGGCCCGGGGCCACCATGTCGACGCGGTGGTTGAAGGTGGCGGCGGGGCTTTTCTGGTCGGTGCTACTCACGCCTGATACCGACAGCACATGGTCGTAAGAAGCGGGATAGAACAGGATATCGGCGCTGGTGTTGCCGGCGGCGGCCACCACCACGGCGTCGCGGTTCACGGCGGCGTAGGTGATGGCGTCCTGCTCGAAGCGCGAGTAGCCACCCGGCGCGCCCCAGCTCATGTTGATAACTTGGCAGCCGTGGTCGGCGGCGTACACGATGGCCTCGTAGCCGGCAAAGCTGCCCGTGGGCGTGTTGGGGTAAATATTCAGGGGCAAAAACCGACACCGGTTGCCCAGGCCGGCAATGCCGAGGCCATTATCAGTGCGGGCAGCGGCCACGCCGGCCACCAAGGAGCCGTGGATGATGTTGATGTCGTAGCCGCAGTCGTTGTCGTTGTTGGCCAGGTCCCAGCCGGTGAAATTGTCCACGTAGCCGTCGCCGTCGTCGTCGCGGCCGTTCACGGGGTCGGCGTAGTTGTGCTTGATTTGCTGGCGCAAATCCTCGTGGGTGAGGCGCACGCCGCCGTCGGTGATGCCGATGACGATGCTGCTGTCGCCGCGCGTCACGTCCCAGGCGCGGTAGGCTCGGATTTGCTTGAGGTAGAACTGGCTGGCCGTGAGACTGGTGAGGGTGGAGTCGGCCCGGGGGTCGTTGGGCTGGTATAGTGGCTGGCGGATGTAGAGCGGCTCCACGTACTCCACGGCGCCAGTGCCCAGCAGCACGGTTCGGGCGCGGTCGAGCGGCACGGTGGCAGGCAGCTCAACCTGATAGATGCCGCGCAAATCCACGCTGCCCGGCCGCTCGGCGCTGGGGGCTTGGGTGTGCGGAAATTTCGGCTGCAGGCCGTGGGCGCTCAGGGCGTTAAGCGCGGCCTCCAGGACGGCCGGAGTCTGCCCGGGCCGTAGTTTGAGCACCACGCGGCCGGGGATGGTGGGCGGCGCAGGCAAAGCCATTGCCGACTGCCCCAGTCCAATTATTAGCAAGAATAACAGGGCGCGTAACGTGTTTTTCATCAGGCAGAAGCGTCGCGGTGATATTGTAATTAAAGATAAGTGCTTACGGACTTACTCCGCGGTTCGGATTATCGGCGGGAGGCGAAAAAGCAAAGCCGCCGCTTCGGCAGAAGCGACGGCTTTGGCTGGTCATGGCAACGCGACCCTAGCGCGGGTTGTAATATTTATAAGGCTTGGGTGCTTTGGCAGTTTTGAAGGATTCCAACTTATGGGGTTTTAAGTCGATAACCGGGAGGTTTGGGCCATTTTCGCGACGGAAATGGGCTTTGTTGTTTTTGCCCTTGCTTGATTCTGAAGTGTGGGAAAATGCGCGCTTTTTCAGCTTGGGGCGCGACTGCGCGGTGGCCGGAAGGGTCAGGCTCAGGCCGAAGGCCAGAAGGAGCAAGGAGAAAATCTTATTCATAACGGTAAAAAAGACGATGGACTGAAGGGAGGAAATCCGTTTGGGAAGTGCTTTTGAAGAGGATTAAGCCATTAGTCAACAGCAACCAGCTACAATAAGGCCTGTACGTCGTGGCCCAGGTTTTCGATGTCTTGCCGCAGCTGCTGCCAGGGGCCGGGCTCGGAGCCGGAGGCAGGAGTGCCGGCCTGCGCGAGCTGCGCTGCCAGGCGGGCGCGCTTGGCTTCGAGGGCGGTGGCGTGGGCCTCGTAGGTGTTGGCCGAGCCGGCGGCCGTGGCGTGGGCGCGGTTGTGCAGGGTCTTGATTTTGGCATCCAACTCATCGAGAGCCAGGCGCAGGTTGGCGGCCGAAAGCTGCGGGTCGCGCGGAGCGGACGCGTCGGAAGTAGGGAAGGGAACCATAAGCGGCGGAGTAAAGGGCGGGCTAGCAGGGTATTGTACTGCTTTCGGACCCGAAAGGATGCCGCCCGAACCAATAGTACGCCCACTGCCAATGTTACCAACATTACCACAACAAAAGGATAATTCTCAGGCCTCTGAGCCGGCAAGGGGGGCGCGTAGCTTTGCGCTATATAATTTTAGCTGGACCACCTTATGCTTTGCCGTTTCATGCTGATTGCTGGATTGAGTGCGGCGGCCAGTGGTTTGGCCCGGGCCCAGACGGCTTCGGCAGACGTGCCGGCCCAAACTGACGGCGGGACCGCCGCCCCGGCGGCTCCTACGGTTTATTTCACTGCCGAAGAAATGCCGGCCTTCCCCGGCGGCGATGCGGCGCTGGCTAAATTCCTTGTCAGCAAGATAAAATACCCCGCCGCTGCTCTCGACCGCAGCCTGTCGGGCAAAGTCCACGTCACCTTCACCGTGGACCCGGCCGGCCACCTGCACGACCCGCGCGTGGTGCGCGGCCTGGGCAGCGGCCTCGACGAAGAAGCCCTGCGCCTCGTGCGCCTCATGCCCTGGTGGACGCCCGGCAAAGTCCACGGCCAGCCCGTATGGGTGAGCGTGACTATGCCCATCGTGTTTCGGGCGTTGTAGGGTTGGGGGTTTTGGGTGTTGGGTGTTCGGTAATTGGACTTGCAATTGAGTTCTGATTGACATCACCCAACACCCAACACCCAACACCCAACACCCAACACCGAACCCTAGCCGCCAAAAGCCCGCGGCAGGCCCAGCTCCCGGGCCAGCGGGGCCGCGCCCGACTCCCACAGCGCGGCCAGCACGGCGTTGGCGGTTTCAGCAAGTTCCAGGTGGAAGTCTTCGTGCAGGCGCATGGTTTGGCGGAGGGCCTCCTGGGTGCGCTTGGCCAGGTGCTGCAGCAGGGGCTGGGTGGGGCCGTGCAGCCGGGCCGTGCTGGCGGCTTGGTGCCGAAACACATTGGCCAGCAAGCGCCAGCTGAGCTCGGCTTCGCCAAAGGCATCATCGGTGATTTTGGCGTGGTAGGCCAGCCGCGCCTGCAGCTGCCGTAGGATAACCAGCAGGTCGTTAGGTGTTTGGTGGAAGCCCCGCACCGGGTCGTCGACCTGAGCACGCAGGACCGCGCGGCGGGTTTCCAGCGCTTCAGGGCCTTCGAGCAGGCGGAAGGCCAACTGTTCGGTCAGCACCGCATCCTGGGCCACGAGGCGGGCCAGAAGCTGGTCTTTTTCTTTTTGCGGCAGCTGAAGCAGGGCTTTGCGGAGGTCGGGCGAGAGGGCGGGCATGGGAAGGCGCTACACGGGCGGGGTTCAGCCGCAAACTACGCGCCCCATGCCCGGAAGGTGCCGCGGTGCCTACTGCGCCGGCAGCACCAGCACGGGCAATGCGCTGTCCAGCAGCAGCTGGGCCGTCACGCTGCGGTGAAACAGCTTGCCCAGGAAGCTGCGCTCGCGGGCCACCACCACCAGCAAATCGAAGTCGTGCGGCTGGGCCACCTGCAGAATGCCCCGGACGGGGTTGGCATTGGTGACGGTGCGGGCGTGCGCCGGGGCCAGGTCGAGCAGAAGGCCGGTTTGCCGCACCGATTCCAGGGCGGCGGGGTCCAGCTCGTGGCGGCCGGCCGATACGTTCAGCACGGTCACCTCGGCCTTCAGCTTCGTGAAGATTTCCTGCATGGTGCCGGCGTGCGCGCCCAAGCTAAAGGGCTCCCCGTCCACGGCCATCAGCACGCGCCGGGGAGTGGCGCTGCTGGTCATCATCAGGTGGGGCACTACCAGCATGGGGTAGGGGGAGTGGCGCAGCAGTTCCAGCGAGGTGGTTTGCACCAGTTCATCGGGCAGGTCGGAGTGGTCGGGGCGGCCCAGCACTATCAGGGCGGGGTGGTGCCGGGCCACGGCATCGGCCACGGCCACTTCCACGCGGCCGTAGCCCACTTCGGCCACCACGGGCACAGGCAGGCCGCGCGCCACGCTGCTGAGGGCCAGCGCCACGGCTTCCTTGCTTAAGTTCGAGAAATTGCCCGTGAGGGCTTCCGGGTCGAGCGCAGAATCGCGGCGCACGTGCAGCAGCACCAGGCGCGCGTGCAGCGGCCGGGCCAGGTTGGTGGCGTAGTCCAGCGCTTGGTTGGCCGCCTGGAAAAAATCGGTGAGGATGAGCAGGGAGGCCGTCATAAGCGGAGAAGGCTGGGGAAAGTGAGCAGGACAAATAACCGGCCTGCGTTATGCCGGTCAGCTATAATAAGTCGGTAAAAACGCCTGATTTTTATCATGTTCCGCAGGGCGAGGTTGGCCTTATACTTCATCTCCGGCCCCGGCCTGAAAGCCCAGCGCTTATTTGTTTAAGAAATATATATTAATTACTATTATAAAGAATTATGCCTGCTGTTTCCGATGGCTGCCCTTCGCTCCCTGCCGGTTTGTCTGTGCCTGGCCCTGACGGCCCCAAGTGGCGGCTTTGTGCCAAGTTGGGAGGTGCTACCGCCAGCTCCAGCCGTTACCAAACCCGCCAGCCCACCACCCACCGAGTCCGTGGCCCACTACATTCAGGCCCTGCTCGACACGACAGCCGCCGGCAGCCTGCGCGCCGCCGACGAGTCCCGGGGCCTGCAGGCCGGGGCTGCCGTGCGGGCATTCTTCGGGGCCGACTATGCGCCGGCCTGGGGCACCGTCCCCGATAGCCTCAACACCAGTGCGGCCCTGGCCCTGCTGGCCCGCGCCGCCGAGCACGGCCTGAGCGCCGACGACTACCGCCTCAACCAGCTGCGGGCCCTGCGCGACTCGGTGGGCCGCACCCGGCATCCGGCGCTCGCCCAGCAGGCCCGCCTCGAAGTGTACCTCAGCGACGCGGTGCTGGCCTTCCTGCGCGACTTGCGGCGCGGGCGGCTGCGGCCCTACACGGCATCGGCAGGGGAGAAGGCCGCCGGGCCGGCCGGGCAGCCGGCTCCGGTGCTGCGTGCCGCGCTGGCCGGCCACAACGTGCCCGCCGCCCTGCAGGCCAGCCAGCCCGCCAACCGCGAGTACCGCCAGCTGCAGCAGGCACTGGCGCAGTGGCTGGCCGCCCCGGTGCCGCCCGACTCGGCGGCCCGGCGCCGGGCGCAGTACGAGCAGGTGGCCCTGAACCTGGAACGCTGGCGCTGGGACGACATCCCGCCGGAGGCCGAATACATTCTCATCAATCTGCCCGCTTACGAACTGGAGGTCATTGCCCGCGACTCGGTGCAGCGGCGCCACCGCGTGGTGGTGGGCAAGCCCGAAACCCCCACGCCCACGCTCAGCAGCCGCCTTAGCCACTTCACGCTGGCCCCCGACTGGCACGTGCCGCAGTCCATTGCCATCAAGGAAATCCTGCCCCGCCTCAAGAAGGACCCCGGCTACCTGTACCGCAACAACTACCGCCTCACCGATGCCCAGGGCCGGGGCCGCAACCCCTGGCACATCAACTGGGCCAATGTCACGGAGGAGAACTTCAATTACACCGTCCGGCAGTCGGCCTGCTGCGATAATGCATTGGGCAACATCGTATTTCGCTTTGCCAATCCGTACTCTGTGTACCTGCACGACACGCCGGCGCGGGCGCTGTTCAAGTCGGCCGGCCGGGCCCTCAGCCACGGCTGCATCCGGCTGCAGAACCCCATGCTACTGGCCGCCTACCTGTTGCGCCGCGAAGGCCGCCCCGTGCAGCTGCCCACCGAAGATGAGTGCGCCGAGATGCCGCGCCCGCGCGATGTGCGCCTGAACCGCCCGCTGCCCCTGTACGTGCGCTACGCCACCTGCACCGCCGAAAACGGCCGGCTCCGCTTCATGGCCGATGTGTACCACCGCGACGAATCGCTGCGCCAGGCCCTTTTCGGCCTGCGGCCCTAGCCCGGGTTTCGCTACTGTCTGGTTTATGATAAAAATCATGCTGTAAGGCGATTAACATCACGGCGGCGAGGGTGCGACTTCTTGATATTTGAATGGCCACCCGCTCAATCCCAACTCGTTTTCTCCGCCTCAAGAGTGCTGCCTATGCAACCGCTACTTCTCCTGTGTTCGGTGCTGCTGGCCGGGGTGCTAACCCTGCTGGGCTGGCGCCTGGAAGCCAACGCCCGCCGTTCGGCTTAGCGCCGCCAAGCCGCCGGTTTCGGCCTGCCGGCTCGTTTCCGGCGGCGGCTTTCGCTAGCCGGGCGCTGCCTGTTTTCTCTTACTTCGCTTGCTTTTTTTCTGGCCATGAAACATTCGCCTGCCCTCGTCGTCCTCACCGATTTTTTTGCGGTTTCCAACCGCACGCTCTCCTACGCGGCCGGGCTGGCGGTGCCGCTGCACGCCCACCTGGTGCTGCTGCACGTGCGCCGCGACGGCCTGCTGGCCCCGGCCGAATACAGCCACCACACCACCAGCACCGAGCGGCAAACGGCCAGGCAGTTGCAGCACCTGGCCGCCGGCCAGGACGTGCCCACCGAAGTAGACATCTCGGAGGATTTTCTGCCCGAAGCGGTGGAAGACGTGGTGCGCCGCCACCATCCGCTGCTGCTGGTGCTGGGCCGTCCCGGCTCGGCCACCATGCCGGCCGAAATTGTGACCAACACGGCCATGGACCTGCTGCGGCACGCGCCCTTTCCGCTGCTGGTAGTACCCACCGTGAGCTGGGACGTGCGCCCGCCCCGCCGGCTGCTGCTGGCCGTGGATGGCCAGCCCTTCAAGCTGCCCGAAACCCATCAGCTGCTAAGCCGCCTGCTCCGGGCCAACCAAGGCACGCTCGACGTGGTGCACGTGGCCACCGAAGCCGCGCCGGACGATGCGCCGGACGTGCTGGCCGGCATCTATCCGCGCGGCATGCTGCAGGAGGTAGAAGCCCACCGAGTGCACCACATGCAGCAGCCCACCGTGGTGGGGGGCGTGCTGCAGCAGGCCGCCGACATGGAAGCCGATATGCTGGTGGTGGTGGCCCGGCGGCACAGCCTGCTGGGCGGCTTGTTCCACCGCAGCGTCACGGCGCAGCTCATTCAGGAAAGCCCCGTCCCAGTGCTGGTGCTGCCCGCCGAGGAGTAGCCCGGGCAGGGGCGTGCGCAGTGTTTAAACGTCATTTCTTTTCGGTTCACGGTCATGAATCCTTCTGTTCTGGTACTCGCCAATCTGTCGGATTCGGCAGCGCAGGCCACGCGGTGGGCGGCCGTGCTGGGGGCGCCGCTCCGGGCCCAGCTCGAGCTGCTGCATCTCTACCAGGGCCCGGAGTCGGACCCCGAGCCGGCAACCCTGGCCAGTATCTACGCTCAAGAAAGCCAGGCCGAAACTGCTGAGGCCCTGGAAGCCCTGGGCCAACAGCTGGCCACGCCTACCGGCGTCACCATCACCCACGAGCCCCTGGCCGAAGCCGTGGCGGCCGCCGTGCACCAGCATCACCCGCTGCTGCTGGCCCTGGGCCTGAGCGAGGAGCACACCCTGCTCGACCACCTGCTGCGCAACCGCGCCCTGCCCGCGCTGCGCGCCACCCACCGCCCCTTGCTGCTGGTGCCCGAAGACGCGCCCGAGCCCCGCCTGCCGCGCCGCGTAGTCATCGCCGTCGATGCCGAGCCCTTCCGGCTTAGTGCCGCTGCCCGGGCCCTGGCCCCGCTCATGGCGGCCTGGCATGCCTCCTACACCGTGGTGCACGTCACGTCCGCCCCCGAGCCGCTGGCCCTGTCCAGCCGCATGGCCCTGGCCGATGTGCGGGCCAGCCACCTGCTGCCGCCCGCCACGTCGCTGGTGCTGCAGGAGTCGCACCATCCTAGTCCGGCCACCGGCATTGTGGAGGCGCTCTACGGCCCGCGCATCGACCTGTTGGTGCTCATCGCCCGCACGCGCAGCTTTTTGGGTCGGCTGTTCCACCGCAGCGTCACGGCCCAGGTGCTGCGCCACACGCCCGTGCCCGTGCTGCTGCTGCCCGCCGAAGCCTCCGAACTGCCCGACTGGATGCCCAGCATGAGCTAAAATCCTGCGGGAGTATCGACTCCGCTGCCCTGCCGCCTTTTCTTCCTTTAAGCTATGCAACCCAACTTCGTTGTCCTCACCGATTTTTCGCTCGCGGCCGAGCGCGCCCGGGTGTACGCGGCGGCCCTGGCCACGCCCCTCAAGGCCGACCTGCACCTGATACACGTTTTCCTGCCGCAGCCCATCGTCAGCGAATACGGCACGGTATTGCCCGTGCTCGACGAGCAGTACGTGCCTGCTACCCGGCGCAGCCTGCAGCAGGTGGCCAATGCCCTGCCCGTGCACGCCACCGCCGAGCTGCTGGAAGCCGACTGGCCCAGCGCCATCGAGCAAGCCCTCAGCCAGCACCACCCGCTGCTGCTGGTGTCCGGCCTCACGGCCACCAGCGGCTACCTCGACGAGTGGCTGAGCAACCGCACCCTGCCCCTGGTGCGCCAAACCAACTTTCCGCTGCTGCTCGTGCCCGAGCACCTGCCCGATGCCGCCATGCACCCGCCCCGCCGCGTGGTGCTGGCCCTTGAGGCCGACCAGGCCTTCTGGCTGGAGCCCGCCGCCACGGCCGTAATTCCGGTGCTCCATGCCCTGGATTGCGAAATTCTGCCCGTGACGGTGCAGCCGCCGGGGGCTCCGGCCGGCACTGGGGCTGGCTTTGCGGCGGCGCAGGCGTGCGGGCTAGCGGCTGCCGCACCCGGCCGCGAGCTGCGCCCGGTGCGAAGTGAGCTGCCCGCGTCAGGGGTGTTGCAGGCGGTGCACGACCTGAACGCCGACCTGCTGGTGCTGCTGGACCAGGGCCACGGCTGGATGCACAAGCTGGTCAGCGGCAGCGTGATTGACCATGTGCTGCGCTACACCAAGGTGCCGGTGCTGCTGCTCTCGGCCCACCCGCGCGACTGAGCGCCGGACGGTGTGGCCGGCTGAACCACTACCGCCGCCCGGCTTCAACCAGTCATCGACTGGAAAAAGTGATAAAAATCAGCTTTTGGTGTGATGCTGGTTATGGAACATCACGGGTGGATGAGGCAGCTTTAGGGCTGTACTCACGCGGCTGATTGCGCACCCTGAGGCCCAGTCAGCTGACGGGCTGGGGCCGCGCAAAATCGGGCTGTTTTATCCATTAATGCAGGAGTTCAAAAGCTCCCTGCCAGGCGTATGCAAGTTTCAGCCGACCATTTGCAACTGGTTTTTGTGTCGTCCACGGTTTCGGCGGCTTGGGGCGTGGGGTGGGTGTCCACCGCGGTGCCAGCCCCGCAGCCAGGCCAAAAGCCCATCCCCCTCACGCCGGCTCCGGTGCGCTTGACGGTGGTGCCCGCCTAAGCCGCCACCCCGTCTGCGCCCACGGCCAGCCAGTCGATGCCCGGGCGCAGCCACTGCTGCGAGGCAGCCTCGGGCGAGGCGGCCTCGGGGGCGAGGTTGTAGTGCCAGTCGGCCTGTGGGGGCAGGCTCATGAGGATGGATTCGGTGCGGCCCCCGGTTTCGAGGCCGAACCGCGTGCCCCGGTCGATGGCCAGGTTGAACTCGGCGTAGCGGCCCCGGCGCACGCGCTGCCACTGCTGCTCGCGCTCGGTGTAGGGCAGGGCGGCGTTCTGGCGCATGATGGCGCTGTAGGTGCGGCCGTACAGCTCGCCCACGTCCTGCACGAAGGCAAACAATTCCTCAAACAGACCGTCGCGCCCCACCGTGAGGCGGTCGAAAAAGAGGCCGCCCACGCCCCGCGTTTCCTGGCGGTGGGGCAGGTAGAAGTAGTCATCGGCCCAGGCCTTGAAGCGCGGGTAATAGTCGGGATTATGGCGCTGACACACCTCCCACAGCTGCTCATGAAACCAGCGGGCCTGCAGCGCATCCACGTAAATCGGGGTCAAATCGAGCCCGCCGCCAAACCAGGCTTCGCCATTGCCGGCCTCAAAGTAGCGCACGTTCATGTGCGAGATGGGCACGCGGGGGCTGCGCGGGTGTTGCACCACGCTCACACCGGTGGCAAAGTAGCGGCGGTCGGGCATGAGCAGCTGGCGGGCAGCGGCCTCGCTCATCTCGCCCCACACGGCCGAGAAGGCCACGCCGCCCTTTTCCAGAATGTTGCCGTGCTGCAGCACACGGGTACAGCCGCCGCCCCCGCCCGCGTGGGTCCAGTCTTCGGGCACGAAGCGGTGGCCGCTGCCGTCGGCGGCTTCAAGGCGGTGGCACAGCCAGTCCTGAAACTGCCGCATCCACTGCTCAACCATAGCGCGCGGCGCAGCAGCAGGGAGGGTTTGGGGTTGTAAAACGGAGGGTTCCATAAGTGAAATCAGCAAAAAACAAGAAGAGAAAACCGGCGGGGGCGGCGACTATACCCAGTTCACGCCGTGGTAGGCGGCGCGGCTACCGGCAGCGGCCGTGGCCCCGGCCGGGGCCGCCTGCCGGGCCAGGCGCTCGGCGCATTTGTCGCAGCACTGCACGGCGGGCTGGCGCTCGGCGGCGCGCAGCACCAGCACCGGAATCTGGGTGTGGTAGGCCCGCGTGGTGGTGTAGCAGGCATCGAAATAGCGCAGCAGCTGGGCCGGGCTGGCGGGCGCAATCACCAGCAGCTGGGCCTGAATATGGGCGCAGAACTCGCTGATGCCTTCCAGCGGGGCGTCGTCTTCGAGCAGGTGTAGGGCGCTGGGCGCCGTCCAGGCCAGCTGGGCGGCGGCTTTGGCCACGCCCTGGCGCAGGCTGCGCCGCTGCGGCCGCTGGGCCGGCGCGTAGAACTGCACCAAGTCGAGTGGGGCCATTGGGAAAGCGCTTTCCAGCGTGGCCAAGCGGGGCAGCACGGTGGGGTTGAGGGCGCCAAAATCGGCCAGGAACACCAGGCGCTGGGGCAGGGCGCGGCGGCCGGGCGGCACCACCAGCACGGGGCAGGCCACCAGTTCGGTGAGGGCGGCGGCGTGGTTGCCAGGGGCTTCCTGCCGGCCGCAGTCGATGTGCTCCAGGCCCATCACCACGAGGTCGGCGGCGCAGCGGGTAGCCTCGGCGCGGATGTGGTCGTGCAGGCAGCCGGCCAGCACCCGGTAGTGGTAGCGGATGCGGCGGCCGTCCTGCCGGGTGAGCTGCTGGTAGCGCAGGCGCTCCACCAGGCTCTGCAGGTGCTGCTCCCGGGCTTCGAGGCTGGTGACCACGTCCAGGGGCTGGCAGTAGAGCAGCACAATCTCGGCCGGCCAGCGCACGGCCAGCTTGTTGGCGTAGGCAAGGGTGGCTTCGGTGGCGGCGGTGTGGTCGAGGGGAACGAGAATGGTTTTCATGGAACAGCGGGAAGCGGTTTTGGCAGCGCAGAATGCCGGGTTAGGTGATTGAAAAGCTGCTTTGTGAGCAGTTGAATATGTTCTGTAAGTGCTTCAATGACAGTAATGAACGGTAGTCGGCTGAGGCCCGGCCGCCACGGCCGGGGCCGCTAGTTGCGGGCTCAGATAAGGAATGCCCAGCCCTAGCCCACGCACGATGAACAGCACCGCCAGCACCGAAGCCGCGTAGGGCACAGCCTGCCGCATGCGCCCGCGCCACACCAGCGGCACCAACTGCCCGCTCAGCGAGAGGCCCAGCATCAGCGGCAGCGTGCCCAGGCCAAACAGGGCCATGTAAGCCGCCGCGCCCGCCACGCCCGGCGCGCTCAGGGCCCCGGCCAGCGCCAAGTACACCAGCCCGCAGGGTAGCAGGCCATTGAGCAGCCCGGTGGCAAATAGCGCTGGCAGGGCCGACTGCTGAAACAACTGCCCCAGTGTGTTCTTCACCCAGCCCAATGGCCGGCCAAAACCCAGCAGGCCCGCCAGCCGCGCCGTGTGGCGCTCCGGCACCGCTACCAGCAACAAAATCAGCACGCCTGAGGCAATGGACAGCCCCTGCTGCACGCCCGCCAGCCGCAGCCCCTGGCCCAGCAGGCCCGCGCCCGCGCCCAGCGCGGCGTAGGTGGTGGCCCGGCCCAGGTTGTAGAGCAGGCGGCCGCTCACGTAACGGAACCGGCTGGTGCCGGCCGCCGGCCCGGGCAGCGCCAGCGCAATGGCGCCGCACATGCCCACGCAGTGAAAACTGCCCAGCAACCCGAATAAAAAGCCAGCCCAAAGCATGTTTTTAGCGAATAATTAGCTCTTTCTCGACGAAATAAGCCTGGTTGTCGGCCGTGAAATCGACCCGCACGCGCCAGTAGCCGGGCCGCATTTTGGCGGTGCTGAACTGCTGGTCCGGGCCGGTTTGCAGCGGCAGGGTGAAGTCCAGCTTCTGGTCGGAAGGGCGGAAAAAGTGGAGGCTGCCCCGCACCGCTTGGCCGGCCAGGGTGGCGGGCAGCTGCAGCGTGAGGCGCTGAGCGGCGGCATCGTGGTGCAGCTGCACGGGCGCGGGTAGGGCGGCGGTGCGCGCCACCGATTCCATCCGCTGCTGGTAGGCCAGCTCCTGCTTGTAGTAGTCGGGGCTCACGAGGTCGACGCTCGTGCGCATGGCCTGCTGCACCATAAAGCCGATATAGCCGGCAAAGAGCACGAACACGGCAATAACGGCGTAGGGCCAGATGGTGCGGGGTTTGGTGGGAGTCATGACGGGCTGCTTTATTCAAAAAATCACTGTACCGGCCCCAGAAACTTCGTGCTCGCCTCCGCCACCAGTGTGGCGCCGCTGAACAGGCCGATGCGGATTTTCTGGTTGGTGTGGTGCAACGCAGCGCGGGGCAGTTCGGCGAAAAACACGCCCTCGGCAATGCCCTGGGCGGGCAGCGAAAGCCGGGTGGTGCTGACCAGGGAAATGGTGCCCTGCGCCGGTTCCAGCAGGCGCAGCGTGAGGGGGTAGGGCTGGTTGGTTTTGTTGATGACCGAGATATTGTAGAGGTTGGTGATGGTGCCGTGGTCGGTTTTCTGGAACAGCTGGCCCGGCGTGCGCAGCACCGTAGCCGCCACGTTGGAGCGCGACACCAGCAGGCCGGTGAGCACAATCAGCAGGAAAGCCAGCACGCCGGAAAGCGCCTTTACGCGGCCGGTGAGGCGGAATTTGGTGCCCTCGGCAATGCCATTGACCGACGCGTGGCGGATGAGGCCCGGCGGCTTCTCAATCAGGGCCATGATGTTGTTGCAGGCGTCAATGCAGGCCGTGCAGTTGGTGCATTCGAGCTGGGTGGCGCCGTTGCGGATGTCGATACCCGTGGGGCACACCTGCACGCACTGGTGGCAGTCGATGCAGTCGCCGGCGGTGCGCAGCTGGTTTTTGCGCAGCTTTTCGCGGGGTTCGCCGCGTTGGTAGTCGTAGGCCACCACGAGGCTGTCCTTGTCAAGCAAAACGCCCTGCAAGCGGCCATACGGGCACACAATGGTGCACACCTGCTCCCGAAACCGCGCAAACACCGCGTAGAACAGTCCGGTGAAAACCGTGAGCGCCGCCAGCCCGCCCAGGTGGGCCGTGGGCGAATCGGTGATGATTTTAGCCAATTCCTCCGTGCCGATGATGTAGGCCAGAAAAGTGTTGGCAATTAAAAACGAGACGCCAAGAAACAGCGCGTGCTTGGTGGTTTTGCGCCAGAACTTGTCGAAGTCCAGCGCGCGGCGGTCGAGGGCTTTTTGTTGGGGCGCGTCGCCTTCCAGCCAGTACTCGATGCGGCGGAATACCATCTCCAGAAAGATGGTTTGGGGGCATACCCAGCCGCAAAACACCCTCCCGTACACCACCGTGAATACGATGATGAACACCAGAAACGTGAGCGTGGCCAGCAGCAGAATAAAAAAATCCTGGGGCCAGAAAATCTGCCCGAAGATGATGAAGCGCCGGGCTGGCAGGTTGAGCAGCAGCACCGGCAGCTCGTGGATGCGCAGCCACGGCCCGGCAAACAGCAACGCCAGAAAGCCGTAGCTCAGCGCCTTGCGGTAGCGGTAGAGGCGGCCGGCGGGCTTCTTGGGGTAGAGCCACACTCGCTCGCCCGCCGCACTTATCGTGGCAATGGAGTCGCGGTACGAGTCGTCGGGCTTGAATTGGGTGGCGGGCATTGTTTTGGCGTTCACCTCACCCCCCGGCCCCCTCTCCTTGGGGAGAGGAGGAGCCAGAGCGGCGAAGGTCTTTTTGGTGATTTCTTCTGTTTGTCGTTTGGCCCCCCGTCTCCCCAAGGAGAGGGGGCCGGGGGGTGGGGTATAGCGTTACAGCTTCGCTACCGGCTTGCCTGGTGCTTCCTTCTCCCCCTGTGGGGGCTTGGCGTTGGCGGGCTTGGTGCCTTGCAGGCTAAGCACGTAGGAGGCCACCTGCAGAATCTGTTTGCCCGAGAGCTTGCCTTTCCAGGCCACCATGCCCTTGCCGTTCACGCCGAACTTGATGGTTTTGTAGACGTGGTTTACCTCGCCGCCGTGCAGCCAGAATTCGTCGGTCAGGTTGGGGCCTACTTTGCCCTCGCCGCCGGCCCCGTGGCAGGGCGCGCAGTTGGTGGCAAAAATGGCCTTGCCGCTGCTCAGCTCGGCCGGTACCAGCAGGGGCTGGTAGGTGGTGAGCTGGTTGGGGTCGTCGGGGGTGGCGGCGATGAGCAGGGCGGCCTGCTGCATCTCGGCCGCGTATTCGGCCCCTTGCAATTGGCCGGTTTTGAGGACGTGGTAATACGTAACGTAGCCGATGGCGAAGACGATGGTGGCGTAGAAGCTGTACTTCCACCACGGCGGCAGGTCGTTGTCGAACTCGTGGATGCCGTCGTATTCGTGGTCCATTAGCTCGTCGCGCACGTCGCCCTGCACTAGGCGGGCATCGCCTACCAGCAGGCCTAGTACGCGGCCGCTCCAGGTGTCGTGCACCGTGGGCAGGGCGTAAAGCTGGCGCAGCTGCGGCCGCAGCCAGGCAATCACGGCCACGAAGAGCAGCAAAAACACCATCAGTACCAGCACCAGCGTGCTCAGCACAAACCAGAGCATGGTTCGTTGCGAATCGGGGCTTGACAGCGCGTTGGCTTCGGCCGCCTGGGCCAGGGCGGGGCGGGCAGTCAATAGCACCGCCCCAACCCCCAGTAGCAATTGGTGGGGGCGTATCATGCGTAAACCTCTTCCTGGGTGGCAGTTTTGACCGGCGCGGCCTCAACCAGCGCAGCTGCAACAGGCACGGCCTGGCTGGGCGCGATGGCGGGAGCGGCTTCAGGGGCGGCAGTGGCTTCCGGCTCGGCCTGCTGTGCTGCGTACCGGTACCTGGCGGCCGAAGTCACCGAACCGGCGGTCACGACGGCCATCAGCAGCACCACGCCGGCGGCCCACCACACCACCCAGCTCAGCACAGTAGTTGAGTTGGGAGCCTCGTTTGGGGTAGCGGATTGGGCGGCGGCCGCGAAGCTGGTGAGCAGGCCCAGGAAAGTCAGCGAGAGGGTGCGGGTGGTTAGCATAACACGTCGTGGTTTAGGGTTGATTGGATAGTTGCCTCGTCGTCGAGCAGGGGCAGCTCGCTCATGGTGCGCAGGTGCTGGCGGCTGCTCAGCAGCACATACACCAGCAGCCCCAGGAAGAAGAGCACGAAGATGCCCAGCGAGATAAGCGGGTAGATTTCTATCCCGGCAATGGATTGCAAAACGTTCTTGTCCATGGTTGTAGCGCGGACTTTTAGTCCGCGAATGTTGAGGTCGTGGAGAGGTCGCGGACTAAAAGTCCACGCTACTGTTTCACCTTGATGTCGGTGCCTAAGCGCTGGAGGTAGGCAATCAGGGCCACGATTTCCTTGTCCGATTTCACCTCGATGTCCTCCTTTTTCAGCTCGGCCACGATGCCCCGCGCCTGGGCTTGCGCATCGGCCACGGCCAGTTTATCGAAGCCGGCGGGATAGGGCGTGTTCAAGCCTTGCAGCACCCGGATTTTGTTGGGCAGCGTGCTGTAATCGATGGTATTCTCGAACAGCCACGGGTAGGGCGGCATGATGGAGCCGGGCGACATGCTGGTGGGGTCCAACATGTGGTTGTAGTGCCAGGAATTGGGGTATTTCTGGCCCACGCGCTGCAAATCGGGTCCGGTGCGCTTACTGCCCCATAGGAAGGGCCGGTCGTACACGTATTCGCCGGCTTTGCTGTACTCGCCGTAGCGCTCGGTTTCGGAGCGGAAGGGGCGCACCATCTGGGTGTGGCAGTTCGAGCAGCCTTCCTTGATGTAGAGGTCGCGGCCTTGCAATTCCAGCGCCCGGTAAGGCTTCACCGAGGCAATGGTGGGCACGTTCGACTTCACCAAGAAAGTCGGAATCATCTCCACCGCTCCGCCGATGGCAATGGCCACTGTGGCGCCCACGGCCAGCTGGAAGGGCCGGCGCTCGAGCCAGCGGTGCCAGTGGCCGGGTTGCACGTGCGGGTCCTGGGCTTCGGGCAGCAGCGCCGGGGCCTGGGCCTTTTCGTTGGCCAACAGCGTGCCGGCCTGGGCCGTCTTATACAGGTTGTACATCAACAAAAACACGCCGCTGAGGTAGAGCACCCCGCCGATGCCGCGCAGGTAGTACATGGGCACCAGCTGCAGCACGGTTTCGAGGAAGTTGGGGTATTGCAGCATGCCCTCGCCGTTGAACTGCTTCCACATCAGGCCCTGCGTGAAGCCCGCCCAGTACATGGGAATGGCGTAGAAGAGGATGCCCAGCGTGCCCAGCCAGAAGTGCGTGGTGGCCAGTTTCTTCGAGAAAAGCGGCGTTTTGTAGAGGCGCGGCCACAGCCAGTACAGCATCCCGAAGGTGAGGAAGCCGTTCCAGCCCAGCGCGCCCACATGCACGTGCGCCACAATCCAGTCGGTAAAGTGCGCAATGGCATTCACATTTTTCAGCGAGAGCATGGGGCCTTCGAAAGTGGCCATGCCGTAGGCCGTGATGGCCACCACGAAGAACTTGAGCACGGGCTCCTCGCGCACTTTGTCCCAGGCGCCGCGCAGCGTCAGTAGGCCGTTTATCATGCCGCCCCAGCTCGGCGCAATCAGCATGATGCTGAAGGCCACGCCCAGGCTCTGGGCCCAGTCGGGCAGGGCGGTGTAGAGCAAGTGGTGCGGTCCGGCCCAGATGTAAATGAAAATCAGCGACCAGAAGTGAATGATGCTCAGGCGGTAGGAGTAGATGGGCCGCTCGGCTGCCTTCGGCATGAAGTAGTACATCAGGCCCAGGTAGGGCGTGGTGAGGAAGAAGGCCACCGCGTTGTGGCCGTACCACCACTGCACCAGCGCATCCTGCACGCCGGCATAGGCCGAGTAGCTTTTGAGCCAGCTCACGGGCACTTCGGCCGAGTTGACGAGGTGCAACACGGCCACCGTGAGGAACGTGGCGATGTAAAACCAGATGCCCACGTACAGGTGCCGCTCGCGCCGCCGGGCAATCGTGCCAAACATATTCCAGCCGAACACCACCCAAATCAGGGTGATGGCGATGTCAATCGGCCATTCCAGCTCGGCGTATTCCTTGCTCGTGGTGAAGCCCAGCGGCAGCGTAGCCACTGCCGACAGGATAATCAGCTGCCAGCCCCAGAAGTGGATTTTGCTAAGAACGTCGGAGAACATCCGGGTCTTGCACAGGCGCTGCAAGGAGTAGTAAACGCCAGTAAAAATGCCGTTGCCGACGAAGGCGAAAATCACCGCGTTGGTGTGCAGCGGCCGGATGCGGCCGAAGGTGGTGTAGGCCGTGCCCATGTTCACCTCGGGCCGGGCCAGCTCGAAAGCGGCCAGCACGCCCACCGCCATGCCGATAATGCCCCAGATAACGGTGGCAATGCCGAAGTTGCGAACAATCTTGTTGTCGTAAAAAAAAGTGTCAACGGCCCGGTTCACAGCGCTTGGAATCAGGGGCGCGCGCGGGGCAGCAACGGGAGCTAGCGGTTCGGCCTGCATAAAGGGGGAATTGGATTTTTAGTACCCCAAAGGTCCCGGTGCGCTGGCATCGAAAAGCTGACAAAAGTCAGGTCGACGGCGTGATTGATGTCAGGCAGCCGAACCGCCGGGCGGAATATCCGGTTCCGTTTCTTCCTCAAACAGCATCCGAACGGCGGGCGTGTAGTCGTCCTCGTATTGCCCCGAGCGCACGGCCCAGAAAAACGCCCCCAGAAACGTGAGCGCCACCAACAAGCTGATGCCGATAAGCAGGAATATGATTGACATGGTTGAATGATGTAGAGACGCAACATTTTGCGTCTCGTCGTTGCTGATGTTACTATGACTGCATGGTTCGGCGCGGTCCCGCCCGTTCAACGATGAGACGCAAAATATTGCGTCTCTACATCGTTCCAATGGCTATTTAGAGCCCGCGCCGCCGTGCCGCCAGCCGCACGAGCAACGTGGCAAACACCATTACGCTCAACGAGCTGATGGGCATGAGAATGGCCGACACAATGGGCGTGAACCGGCCCTGCACCGCCAGCGTGAGCCCAATGCCGTTGTAGACGAACGACAGCGCGAACGTGGCCAGCACAATGCGCAGGCAGGTCCGCGAAAAGCCCAGCATAGTGGCCAGCTGACCGAAATTATCGGCTTCAAGAATGGCGTCGCAGGCGGGCGAGAAATTGGTGAGCGTATCAGTAAGGGCGATGCCGGCATCGGCGCATTGCAGGGCGCCGGCGTCGTTCAGGCCGTCGCCCACCATTACTACGGTGCGGCCTGCTTTTTTGAGCTGCGCGATGTATTCGAGCTTGTTTTGTGGCGTCTGGCGGAAGTGGATTTCGGCCGTTGGACCGAACAGCTCGCGCAGCCGGGCCTGCTCTGTATCATTGTCGCCCGAGAGCACGGCCAGGCGGTAGCGCGTGCCCAGCGCGGCCAGCACCGGCCGCAGGCTGTCGCGGTACACGTTGCGAAAAAGGTAGCGGCCACTGGCTTCCCCAAGTCTGAAATACACGCCGGATTGCGCCGGCCCCGCCGCTTCGGTAGCAGCCTCAGCGGCGGCTGCGCCTACGAATGCCGCCGTTCCTACCCGAACCACCACGCCGGCCACGGTGCCGCGCACGCCCTGGCCGGGCGTCTCGGTAAAGTCAGCCACAGCCAGCGAGCTGGCCGGCAACTCCGTCGCCAGGCGCTGGCTGAGCGGGTGTGTGGACTGGCGCACCACCGCTGCCACGGCCTGCATCTGGCCAGGGCTGAGCGGCGGGCCGACGTATTCCACTACCGATTTCTTTACGTCCGTAAGCGTGCCGGTTTTGTCGAATACGAGGGTATCGGCGCGTCCTAGAGTTTCTACCACGGCCGAGTTTTTGAGGTAGAATTTGCGGCGGCCCAACACCCGCAGCGCAGCCCCCAGCGCAAATGGCGTGGCCAGCGACAGCGCACAAGGGCAGGCAATTACGAGCACCGACGTGAAGGCCCGCAGCGCCATGGCCGGGTTTTGGGGGTACCAGTAGGCCACCGCGCCCAGTGCCAGCGTGAGGGTAAGGCCCACGAAGTAGCGTCCCACTTTATCGGCGTAGGTTTCCAGCGAGGGCTGTTTTTCTTTCTGAAAAGCGGGGTTGTTCCAGAGTTGGGTGAGGTAGCCCTGCGACACTTCGCGCACCACTTCCAGCTCCACGGCCTCGCCCATCTGGCGGCCGCCGGCATAGAGCAGGTCGCCGGCCTGGCGGGCCACCGGCTCGCTTTCGCCCGATACGAAGCTGTAATCAATCTGGCCCGCGCCGCGCCGCAGCACGGCATCGGCCGGAATGATTTCCTGGTGCCGCACCCGGATGCGCTGCCCGGCCCGCAGCTCCTTCACCGATACCGATTCTTCCCCCGCCGTCGTGAGCCGCGTCACGGCCACCGGGAAGTAAGACGTAAAGTCGCGGTCGAAGCGCAGGGCGTCGTAGCTGCGCTGCTGCACCCACTTGCCGATGAGCATAAAAAATACCAGCCCCGTGAACGAATCAAAATAGCCCGGCCCGCGCTGGGTCAGCACCTCAAACACGCTGGTCATGAATAGCGCTGTGAGCCCCAGGCTGATGGGAAAATCGAGGTTGATGTAGCGCTGCCGCAGCCCCTGCCAGGCCGAGCGGTAGAAACCCCGCGCGCTCACCAGCAGCACCGGCAGTGCCAGCAGGAAACTCAGCCCACCGAAAAACCGCCCAAACGTGCTTTGCAGCTGCCCGGCAAAAGAAAAATACTCCGGAAAAGCCAGCAGCATCACGTTGCCGAAGCCGAAGGCCGCGATGCCGAGCTGGTAGTACAGCGTGCGGCTGGCGGCGTGGGGCTGCGCGCCCAGCTCAGCCAGCGTAATCTGCGGCTCGTAGCCAACGGCGGCTAGCAGCTTCACCACTTTTTTGAGCGTGGTAGCGGCGGGCTGGTAACTCACCGTCAGTTCTTTGCGCAGGAAATTGACCCGCGACGACGAAATGCCCGGGTCGAGCTTGAATAGGTTCTCCAGCAGCCAGATGCACGAGGCGCAGTGCATCTGGGGGATGCTGAAGGTAATCCGCGCCAGCGTGGGCGAGCGAAAAGCCAGCAGCTGCGCCTGCACCGCTTCGGCATCGAGGTAGTCGAAGCGGCCGGGCAGCTCCACGGTTTTCATTTTTTGGCCGGGGTGCGCGTCGAGCCGGTAGTAGGTGCAGAGGCGGTTGGCGGCCAGCAGCTCGTACACGGCCCGGCAGCCCTGGCAGCAAAAGGCCAGCCCGGGCTCGGCCGGCAGGCGAATGGGGGCATCGGGACAGGCGTCGCCGCAGTGCGTGCAGGCTACGCTAATATGGGGCGGGGGAGGGGCAAGGGCAGGCGCAACGGGCACGGGCAAAAGGGGGCTAATGGCAACCCCAAAGCTCCGGCCCCGCACCCGCCCCCCGCCTGATGAATGTCAGCCCACGGGCCTGATTAATCTCAGTAGGCCTGTGGGACTACCAGTTGGGCTGGCGCAGTTTTTCGGGGCGCAAGAGCTTGATGCCGTGGCTGGTGAGCTCAATCAGGCCGCTTTGCTTGAACTCGCTCAGGGTCCGAATCAGCGACTCCGGAGCGGTGCCCACCACGGCGGCCATGTCATCGCGCGAGAGTTGGATGGTGGCCTCCGGCGCGGCCCCGGCCTGCTCGTGCAGTCGCAGCAGCGTGTCGGCCACGCGTCGGCGGATGGAGCCGTAGGCCATGCCCAGCAGCTGCTCCTCGCGCTCGCTCACGCGCCCCGCCAGCAGGCGCACAAACTGCTGGCCCACGGCCGCGTTGCGGTGCAGCAGGGCCATGAAATCGGCTTTTGGGATGTAGAGCAGCGTGGCATCGTCCAACACCAGGGCAGTGTCGGCGTGCGGGCCCTGCTCCAGCAGCGGCAGGTAGCCGAAGAACTCGCCGGGACCGTATACCCCCGTGATTAATTCCTTGCCGCCGGGGGTGCGACGCACGGTTTTTACGCGGCCGGTTTGCACGAAGTAGAGCCGCGTGGGCTCGTCGCCTTCGGCGTACACCTCCTGCTTTTTGCGCAGCGAGTGCGGGCGGCGGTCAATTGTGAGGTCTCTGAGCTGGCCGGCGGCGGCGGCATCGTCCAGGAAGTTGCCCAGGCCCTCGGGCGCGCGCAGGTCGTAGTCGGCCTGCAGCTTGCCGAAGCGGTGCAGGCGGCTGCTGATGGCGCTCAGCAGCTCGGTTTCCTCGAAAGGCTTGGTGAGGTAGTCGTCGGCGCCCAGCTCCATGCCGCGGCGCAGGTCGGTGCGCTCGGTTTTGGCGGTGAGAAAGATGAAGGGCACGCCGGCCAGGTGCGGGTGCTGGTTGAAAATGTGGAGCACGCCGTAACCGTCGAGCACGGGCATCATGATGTCGCACACCACCAAATCGGGCTTGGTGCTCAGCGCTTTTTCCACGCCTACTTTGCCGTTTTCGGCCGTGAGCACGGCGTAGCCGGCCAGCTCCAGAATCTCGGCCGTGTTTTCACGGATGACGTCGTTGTCCTCAATCAGCAGAATGGTTTTCATAGGGAATGGTAAGGGTGACGGTGGTGCCCACGTTGAGCTCGCTGTGCAGGGCAATGGTGCCGCCCATCAGCTCCAGATATTTGGTGATGATGTAGAGGCCCAGGCCCGTGCCGGGCGTATTGGCCACGTTGCGGGCCCGGTAAAACCGTTGAAATAAATGCTCTTGGTCTTCGGCCGAAATGCCCACGCCTTGGTCTTGCACCAGCAGCGTGAGGCGGCCGGGCCGGCCCGTGGCGCTCAGCCGGACGGTGGTGTTTTCGGCCGAATATTTCAGGGCGTTGGACAGCAGGTTGACCAGTACCTTGCGCAGCAGCGAGGCATCGAGCCACACCGTTTCGGGGCCGTCGGTGCTAAGCTCGATGTGCTGGCCGGGCTTGCGCAGGCCCTGCACTTCAGCTACGGCTTCGCGCAGCAGGGCGGGCACGGCCAGCTGGGCCGGATGGGCTTCAATCTTGCCCTCTTCGATTTTGCCCACCGACAAAAACTCCTCCAGAATGTCGGTCAGATGCTTTACCGAGGCCCGGATGCGGTCGAGGTGGCGCAGGCGCTGGGGCTGCTGCTCGGCGGCCGGGTACTTCTCCACCAGCGTGGCCGAGGTGAGCACGGCCGTGAGTGGCGTGCGGAACTCGTGCGAGGCCATGGCCACGAAGCGCGACTTGAGCTCGCCCAGTTCCTGCTCGGCGGCCAGGGCTTGGGCCAGCTCTTCGGAGCGGCGCTCCAGCTGGGCCAGCGTGGTCATGAGGGCGTGGGTGCGGTCGGCCACCTTCTGCTCCAGCTCGGTGTTGAGGCGGTCCACGCGCTGGCGCTCAGCCTGCAGGGCCTGCTCGGCCTCCTGCTTGGCGCTGATGTCGACCACGTAGGCCACCACGTACAGCTCCTCATCGAGGTGAAAATAGCTCAGGCTGATTTCGACGGGAAACACCGAGCCATCGCGGCGGCGGGCCAGCAGCGCCCGGTTCGAGCCCATGGCCCGCACCGCCGGGTGCGCGTTGAAGGACGCGCGCAGGTGTTCGTGGCGGCCGCGCACGGCATCGGGTACCAGCACTTCGATGGACTGCTCGGCCAATGCCCCGGCCGGATAGCCGAACAGCTGATGCGATTTCTCATTGGCCAGCACGATGTTTCCCTGCCGCGTGGCCACAATGATGCCGATGGTGGCGTGGGTGAACACGGCCTCGAAGCGCCGCACGCTCTGGGCCAGGTTGCGCTCGGCCTCGTGCAGGCGGCCGGTATCGGTGAGGCGCACGAGGAAATAATCTTTGCCCTCCAGCGCCAGGCTGGTAAGCTCCATGTATCCCCAAAACGGGGTGCCCACGTGCCGCCGGATTTCCACTTCGCGCTCGTAGTGGCCGGCGGCCAGCGTTTCGTCGCGCAGCTGCTCCCACTCGGCCGGGCTGAGGCGGTGCAGCAGCAGGGTGCGCACCGGGTCGTCGTAGAGGGCCTGGGCCGAGGGGTAGCCCAGCTGGCGGTAGCCGGCAGTGTTCACGCGCGTAAACCAGGCCGCCTGCACGTCGTACAGGCCCACGAAGCTGCTGGTCTGCTCAAACAGAATGTCGGTGAGCGGGTTGCGGTAAAAGTCGAGCGGCATGGCAGGCAATTGATTCGGTAAAGTAACACCGGAATGGCGGCCGGCGAAACGGCCTGATGGATGTCAGGGCCCCGGCCTGACGGCTGTCATGTTTGCTCCTTGGGGGGCAGCCTAGTTTTGCTGCAAAGATTTTACCCGCGTTTTAATCCCTGCCATGACTGGTTTCCAAGCCGTTGAGCCTGAGCGCCCGCCGGCAGCTGTGCTGCTGGTGATGCTGCCGCCGGTCCGGTACCCGCTGGCCCAGCCCCCAAGCGGTTTTGCGGCCGACCTCGCCACCTTGCAAACCCGCCTGGGGGCCGCCGTGCAGGTGCTGCAAATCGACGAAGCCAGCTACCCCGCCATCCTGCGCAGCTTTGCGCCGACCCAGCTGCCCACCAGCGTGCTCATGCACCACGGCGTGGAGCTCTGGCGTCGCCCCGGCCTGCCCGACGCGGCCGAAATTGACGCGCTGCTGGTGGGGAAGAACGGGCAGGCCGGGGCGTAGTACGAACTTTTAGTTCGCGCTACCGTTCGTCAGGCGGCAACAATTCACGTATTCCGCTGGTCTGCGTCGTGCTGCTTGCCCTGCCCATTATGCCCTTCCGATACCCGTTGCTATTGCTGCTTTGGCTGCCGCTGCTGCCCGCCCGCGCCCAAACCCGGCCCGACACTACCCGCGCCGTGGCCCTGCCCGAAGCTACCGTGACGGGCTACGGCCAGCGCCTGCCGCTGCGCCGCACCGCCGCCGCCGTGGGCGTGATTGGTGCCCATGTGATTGAGCAGTTTAGCCCCACGGCGCTCACGCAGGCCGTGAACACGCTGCCCGGCGTGCGGCTGGAGGAGCGCGCCACGGCCAGCTACCGGCTCAGCATCCGGGGCAGCACGCTGCGCTCGCCGTTTGGGGTGCGCAACGTGAAGGTGTACTACAACGGCATTCCCTTCACTGAGGCTGGCGGCAGCACGCCACTCAACCTGCTCGACCCCGCCATCATCGGGCGGCTGGAAGTGATGAAGGGGCCGGCCGGCAGCGTGTACGGCGCGGGCACGGGCGGCGTGGCGCTGTTTGGCACGCCCGCCGTAGCAGCGGGCGTGAGCCGGGTGGCGGCCGGGGCCACAGTGGGCAGTTACGGCCTACGCCGCAGCACCATCGCGGCCGAAACGGGCAGCGCCACCAGCAGCATCCGTGCCCAGTACGCCCACCAAAGCCTGGACGGCTACCGCCAGCAAAGCGCCCTGCAGCGCGACGTTTTCGCCCTCGATGCCCGCACCGTGGCCGGCCCCAAAACTACGCTGGCCGCCCACCTGCTTTATACCGACATCAGCTACCAGCTGCCCGGCGGCCTCACCCGCGCCCAGCTGGCGGCCGACCCGCGGCAGGCGCGCCCAGGCACGGCCGCCGCGCCCGGTACCGTGGCACAGCGGGCATTTTATGCCTCGCGCACGGGCCTGCTGGGGCTCACGCACGAGTACCGCTTCAGTGAGAAATTGGAGCTGCAAACCACGCTGTACGGTAGCGGCACCGTCATTCGGACTCCGTATCTGGTCGATTACGAGCGGAATACTGGCGTGGGGCTGGGCGGGCGCACGGCCCTGAGTTACCGCACGGCGCTGGCCGGGCGCGTGCTGCGGCTGCAGGGCGGCGGCGAGTTTCAGGCCGGCTTCACCGACGGGCGCAGCTACCAAAACAACGGCGGCACGCCCGGCGCGCTGCGCTACGACGACGAAATCACCACCACCACCGGCTTTGCCTTTGCCCAGGCCGATTATGAATTGCCGGCCAGTTTCCAGCTGACCGTGGCCGCCAGCTACAACCGCCTGCGCCACCGCACCGCGCGGGTGAGCGACGCCGCTACCAACCCCGACGGCTATGAATTCAGCCGCGATTTCCGGCCCGTGGTGTCTCCCCGCGTGGCACTGCTGCGCGAGTTCAGCCCCAGCATGTCGGTGTATGCCAGCGTGAGCACCGGCTTTTCGCCGCCCACCACCGACGAAATCCGGACTTCCGATGGCCACCTCAATAGCGACCTGCAGGCCGAGCGCGGCACCAGCTACGAGGTGGGCGCGCGGGGCAGTTTCTTCCGCAACAACCTGACCTACGAAATCAACCTCTTCGACTTGGAGCTGCGCCAAACCATCGTCAGCAGCACCACCGACCAGGGTACGGTCGTGTTCCGCAACACCGGCAGCACCCACCAGCGCGGCCTCGAAGCAGCCCTGAGCAGCTGGCTGTGGCGCGAAGTAGAGGAGATACCAAACCTGCCCGACAACGTGCAAACCACCGGGCGCGGCCTTCGCGCCTGGGCCAGCTATGCCTACAACGACTTCCGCTTCGGCAGCTACGCCAGCGGCGGGGCCGACCTGAGTGGCAACCGCCTCACCGGCACCGCGCCGCACACCCTGAGCGCGGGGCTCGATTTCAGCCAGCGCCTGGGCTTCTACCTCAGCCCCAGCCTGAGCCACCAGGCCCGCATCGTGCTCAACGATGCCAACACCGAGGAAGCGGCCGGCTATTGGGTGTTCGGGGCGCGGGGCGGCTGGCGGCACCCGCTGGGCCGGCATCTGGAAACCAACGTTTACGCGGGCATTGATAACGCCACCGACCGGCGCTACAGCCTAGGAAATGATTTAAACGCCTTTGGCGGGCGGTATTTCCAGCCCGCGCCGGGCCGGGCGTGGTACGGCGGCGCGCAGCTGAGCTGGCGGTGGTAGGGCTAGTAGGTAGATGCGAAAAAGGGCTTTCATCCATGGATGAAAGCCCTTTTTCGCGTTGATGTGCAGTGCTTACTGGGGGGCTGGCTCGGCGGGTGTCTGGTTGGCTGGGGCATCGGGAGCGTCGTTGCGGGCCGCGGCGTATTGGAAGCCAATGGCTCCCTTTTCGGGGGCTGGCGCCTGGGAAGTGGCCGTTGGGGCGGCGGGGGCAGGGGCGGCGTTGGCCGGTTGCCCCAGCGGGTTGGTGGGCTGTTGCAGTGGAGTACTTACGGATATCTCAATCGGAATGGAAAACGTGAGCCGGGTGGCGTTCTCCGCGGCAGCAGCGGCGGTGCCTACTTCCAGGTGGTTGAGGGCGGTGACCTCCGTGGCCGGAGCCGCCGCCGCTGGTGCCGCAGCAGGAACGGTAGCCGTTGCCGGAGCGGCCGCGGGAACGATGACGGCGGCCGGAGCAGCCGGACCCGTCGCTGTTGTGGGAGCCGCAGCGGGCGTAGTTTCCGCTATTGGGGCGGCGGCTTCTGCAGCTGGGGCCGTGGCTTGCGCGGCCGGGGCGGGGTTCTGGTTGGTGGGCTGGGGGGCCGGGGCGGGGGCTGCTGGCGTATCCATTGGGAGGAGAGGTAAAGGGTGAAAAACAAACGAACGGGCTTAGGTTAGTGGTTGCGCATGCACCCGGCTCACCACCGTGGCTATGCTGTTTGCCCTCATCCGCTTGCATAATGCGGAAATAGTTCGGGCGTGTTTTAAATATAATAAATATACAATATTATTTATATTCAATCGTGTGATGCCGGTCAAAAGCTTATAAGGCTGGAAGCAATTCATAGAGTTGAGCTTACAGGCAGTATCAAGCCGCTGGCCGGACCGCCAGCCGGACATAAAAAAAGGCTTTCATCAAACGATGAAAGCCTTTTTAAGAAAGGGAAGCTGGTTACTATTACTTCTGCTCTTCGGGCAGGGTGAAGGCGCGGTCGCTGGGGTCGGTGAGCTCCTTGGGGATGTTGTCGGATGAGGCAGGGGCGGGGCCGTTGGCGGCGCGCATCTCAGCGGTGTCGGAGCGGAGGGAGTCGTCCATCTCGTCGGCCTTCTCCTGGCCCGAGGCGTTGTTGTCGTCGAGCTGCTGACCGTAGGTGGCTGCGTCGAGCATAGGGGTCGAAGTGCCGTCTTCCGACGGCTGCGGGTCGAAGGTTTCGTCGCTGGGGTTGCTGGGGTTGGTAGCCATGAGGGCGGGGGCTTGATGGTGGGCGTCATCGGAGCGCAAGGGCGCGCCAATGACGGACAATTATTCGTCTTTGGTGGGGTAGTTGGCGTCGGCGGGTTCCTCGCGGGTGTTGTGGGTGCCGCCGCCGGCGTAGCGGGGGTCGTCTTCGGCCCAGGCTTTGCGCAGCTCGGCGTTGTCACCACCTTCGGCCTGCACCTCGCGCACCAACTCGGGGTTCTGGTTTTGGGTGACGTGGCCGGGCTGGTCCTCGGGATTATCGGGGGCGTTTTGGGCTTCTTTTTCGCGGTCCGAGAATTCGCTGAATTCGTCGGGGTTGTCGTTGGCCCCGCTGCGGCCGGGGCCTTCGTTGGTGGGGGTATTGGTGGCATGGCCGAAGCTACCAAAGGCGGGGCTGGCAGCCGTCACGGCCGGGTCGTTGGGGTTGAGGCGGGCGGCGGCGGCGCGGTCCTGCTGGTCGAGGGGCCGGTGGTCGTTGTCGGGCGGGAGGGGGGAAGTGGGCGTATCCATGCAGAAGAAATTGAAGGGGGATTGAAAACCAAACGGGCCGGGCCCGCTTTGGTATCTCTGTACGCAATTCGGCGGCGGCCGTTGGCTTTTGCGTATAGGCCGCAGCTTTTCGCCCTTCAATCCCCCAACCCATGCCCATCAAGCACGATACCGAAAACCAGGAATTCACCATCAGCCAAGACGGCCACGACGGCGAGCTGGCCTACGCCCGCCCCGCCGAGGGCGTCATCGACTTCACCCACACCTTCGTGGACGAGGCCCTGCGCGGCCAGGGCCTGGCCGACGAGCTGGCCCGCACCGCCCTGACTTACGCCCGCGACCAAAAGCTCAAGGTCAAAACCAGCTGCAAGTTCATGGCCGCTTTCGTGAAAAAACACCACGCCGAGTATGCCGATATTCTGGCCTAAACCCGACCTCGCTGGATACAAAAAAGCCCCCGACCAACCGGCCGGGGGCTTTTTTTATGAGCGAAGCCGTTTACTGCACCACCACGCGGCCGGCGTATTCCACGCCGGCGCTCAGCACGCGCACGGCGTAGAGGCCGGCGGGCAGGCCGCGCAGGTCCACCGAAGCGGCCTCGGTGGCGCTGAGCAGGGCGGTGCGCTGGCGCACGGTGCGGCCCAGCATGTCGCGCACTTCCACCGTGGCGGAGAGGGCGGCCGACTGGCCGGGCAGGCGGAGCTGCACGCTGCCGGAAGCCGGGTTGGGGTAAATTTCGAGGGCGGTGCGCAGGTTGGCGGCCGTGCGGGTGGCCGTGGCCGTGCCGCAGGCGGTGCTGGTGTAGCTGCCCACGCCGGCGTAGTTATCCACGCCGTTGCCGGTCCAGGTGGCGGCGCCGTAGGGGCCGTTCCAGCGGCCGCCCTGGTTGGTGTTGGGCAGGCGCACCATGGTGTTGTTCAGGGTCGAGCCGCCGCCGGCCACCGTCCATTCGGTGGGGCGCTGGCCAATCACGCCAATCACGTCGAGCGTGTCGGTGCCGTTGAAGAGGGCAATGGCGTCGTCGCCGTTGAAGAAGGCCACGCCGCTCTGCAAGTCGGTTTGGGCGGCCACGCCGGCATCGGTCACGCCGGTGTTGGCAATCACGTACACGTCGTAGGGGGCAATGGTGCCGGTCAGGGCCTGGGTGGTGGTGGCGGTGGTAGCGCCGTTGGCATACAGCACCACGCTCTTGCCGGCCAGGGGCATGGGCGCGTTGGTGGGGTTATAAATTTCGAGCACCTTGGTGTTGCCCGC
Source organism: Hymenobacter negativus (assembly GCF_016056375.1). Taxonomy (GTDB): domain Bacteria; phylum Bacteroidota; class Bacteroidia; order Cytophagales; family Hymenobacteraceae; genus Hymenobacter; species Hymenobacter negativus_A. The sequence goes on along the minus strand of NZ_JAEDAE010000005.1, from coordinate 263,374 downwards.
GTTCGACTCGGTGTACTGCGAGAAATACGGCTTGGTGCAGGGCGCACCCACGGGGGCCGCATCGTCGTTGGTGATGGTGAGGACGTGGGCGTTGGGCTGGCCCACCAGCACAGTGGCCGTGGAGGGCGTGCCCAGGCGCAGGCGCACGGTTTCGTTGGGCTCGAAGGTCACGTCGCCGTTCACGGTCACGGTCACGGCCTGGGTGGTGGCTCCGCCCACGGCGAAGGTCACGCTGGTAGTATTCAGGGTGTAGTCGGAGGGCGAAGTGGCGGTGCTGTTGGCCACGTCCACGCTCACCGGTACGGTGAGGGCGCTGGTGATGGCCGCGCCGGTCAGGGCCACGTTCACGGTGTAGGTGCTGGTGCCGGTGTTGCCTTCAACAATGCTGCCCGTGGCCGAAGCGAAGCTAACCGTGGACGGCGTGCCGTCGTCGTTGGTGATGGTGAGGGTGTGCACGTTGGGGCCGCCCAGGCTGGTGCCGGTGGCGGGGTTGGTCAGGTTGAGCACCACCGTTTCATCGGCTTCGGGCTGGGTGTCGCCGTTCACGGTCAGGGTCACGGTCTGGCTGGTGCTGCCGGCCGGGAAGGTCACGGTAGCGGGCGAGGCGAAGGTGAAATCCGTACCGCTGGTAGCGGTCGAGTTCATGGCATCAAAGTTTACCTGCACGGTGGTGGCGGTGGTGGCAGCCGGGCTCAGGTTCACCGTGAAGGTGTAGGTGCTGGTGCCGGTGTTGCCTTCGGTGATGCTGCCCGTGGCCGAGGCAAACGTAAACACCGGGCCGGGAGGCGCCAGGCCGTAGGCCAGGGCTACCAGCTCGGGGTGCTCGATGTAGGGGTTGTAGTTGCCCTGGCTGGCGGCCACGCGGCGGTTGCGCTCAATCTCGTGGGCATCGACCGGGTCGGCGAGGTGCCAGGCGTAGAGGGTGGCCAGCGGGGCCAGCGAGGTGATGCTCTGGTGGCCGGTGGCAATGAGCTCCGGCTGGGTGTCGTGCATTGTGTAGAAGTAGAAGGCCGTGCGGGCCACGTTGCCCTTGTGGTCTTCGCGGGGCTCAAACTGCGAGTTGGTGTCCTCGCTGTACTCGTCGATGTTGGTGGTCGGGATGGTGGTCTGGCTGCTGGTATTGCGCATCCAGAGGGTGGTGGTGGCGTCCGGAATGTCGGCGTAGGGGTTGTTGCCCCGGTTCGAGTTCCACTGAATGTAGGTGGGGTAGAGGTGGTGCATGTCGGACACCATGCGGTTGGCCGAGCTGAACCACGACTGCGGAATGCTGTGCTCGCAGTTGATGTTGGCCGCCGGCGACGAGTTCGAGCTGTTGAAGTTGAGCGGCACCGGCGTGTTGTAGCCCGAGTACACGCACGTCACCGAGTTGTTGTAGTTGTCGGCGTAGTTATACATTTTGGCCCGGGCCCCGGCGTAGGAAAGCACCGTGCGCTTGCCGTCGTACCAGTTGGTGCGGAGCCAGTCGCGCAGGGCCTGGCCCTGCAGGTTGGTGGGCGGAGCCGCCGGCATGGCCGGGAAGGTTTGGGCTTGCAGCGCGGCGGGCACCAGGGCCAGCCCCACCAGCAGCGAAGCGAAAAGTTGTTTCATACGAAACCGGAGAAGGGGATAATGGGATGAGGGATAAGCGCGGGGGCAGAGGGAAGCTGTAAAGATAATGGATTCGCGCCGGGTGGCTGACCGCCCGGCCATTACGAAACCAAGAAGACTTCGGCCGTACTTTCGCCCCGCAATTCCCTCCAATTCACCCCGTCCTGATTCCATGGCCGACATCACCACCACCGAACTCCGCCAGCGCCTGCAAGCCGGCGAAACCCCCCACCTCATCGACGTGCGCGAGCCCTGGGAGCACGAAGAAGGCCGCATCGATACCGCCCAGAACATCCCCCTCAGCTCCCTGCCCGACAAGCTCGACGACCTTGACGCCTGGAAAGACCAGGAAGTCATCGTGCATTGCAAAAGCGGCGGCCGCTCCTCGCAGGCCAAAGCCTACCTCACTCAGCAGGGCTTCACCAATGTGCGCAACCTGCTGGGCGGCTTCACGGAGTACTCGGCCGGTTAATTAACGTAGGGTGCGGGGTTTTACCCCGCCCGTCGTTGAACGAAGCTAGAGTAGCCATTCAACGACGGGCGGGGGCAAGCCCCGCACCCTACTTACCGTCCCAGCAGAAACTGCAGCGCCGGCCCCACGCGCTTTTTCCAGGCGGCCTCGTTGTGCGCCGCGCCGGGAAAGCGCCGGCTCAGCCAGTTGCTGGCATTGTAGCCGTGCGCGCGCATCACGCTGTCGATGCGCAACTGGTGCGGCGCATACCACGCATCCAGCGTCGCTGAGCCGTGGTCGAAATAGATTTTGGGTTTGCTGCTGCGGGGCAGCTGCTTATCCAGATACTGCACCATCGCCGTGGTGAAATCCGGCATGTTTTCCTTGAGGCTCAGCGGCCAGTGCGTGGAGAAGCACGCCGCCCCACCAAACACTTTGGGGTATTCCAGCGCCGCATACAGCGAAATCAGCCCGCCCATGCTGGAGCCGGCCACGAACGTATCGGCCCGCCGGGACGAGGTCTGAAAGTGCTTATCCACGTAGGGCTTCAGCTCCTGCACCACAAATTTCAGGTAGGCATCGGAGAGCGGTGCGCCAGGGCGCTCCTGCTCGATTTTCGCCTTTGTGGCGGCACTCATGGCCGCATAAGGCCTGGCCGGGGTGTACTCGGGAAAGCGCCGCTCGGTGTTCCAGATGCCCACCACGATGCACGGGCGCACCGCCGGCCCCAGGGCCGCCAGCGTGCTGTCTACTTCCCAGGCCACGCCACCGTAGGCATTTTTGGGGTCGAACAGGTTCTGGCCGTCCTGCATGTACACCACAGCGTAGTGGGTGCCGGGCTGCGGGTAGCCCGCGGGCAGCCACACGTCCACGTTGCGGGCCTTCACAAATTTGGAGGGGAAATCGGCCAGGTGCTCCAGGCGGCCGGGGTTGGCCGGGCTGGGCGCATCGGTACCAATAAGGGCGGCGAAAAGCGGCAACGCGGCCAGCCAATGCAGAAAAGTCATAGGAAATAGAACAATTGTAGAGACGCATATTTGCGTCTCGTCGTTGAACGGTGTTGATGAACGACCGGACAGGGAGGCCCACGCGACGAGACGCAAATATGCGTCTCTACGGCAGTATCAATTTTCCATCGGCTGCATACGCCAGCTCGCCCCGGTCCACCATCTCGCGCACCGCCGCCGTGATGGCACCTGCCTGCGCGGGCGGAAAAGCGGCCAGCAGTTCGCGCGGCAAAACCGCCGCCTGCCGAATGTGCGCCAGCAGCGGCTCGCGCAATGAGGGTGCCTGGGCCAGCGCCTGCGCGGCTTTCTTCTCGGCCAGACAGATATCGCACACGCCGCAGCGGGCCGGGTCGGCCTCGTCGAAATACGTGAGCAGCAGAATCTGGCGGCAGCGGGTGCCGCTCAGGTACTGGGCCACGGCGTGGGTTTTGGTCCGGGCCAGGTCGCGGGCGGCCGTCATGCGCACCTGGTCGATGGGCAGCTTGGCCGAGTCGAAGCGCGGCGTGGTGAACATGGCCTGCGGCGACTCCTGCTTGGGCTGGTAGTGCAGAATGCCGGCCGTGTGCAGGTAGCGCAGCTGCTGGCGCACCTCCACCACGCTGCGGCGCAGGTGCGTGGCCAGCGCATTCTCCGAAATGGTCTGGAAATCGGAAAACAGCTCGCCGCCGTGCAGCCGCAGCAGCGCCTTTATCAGCAAATCGTGCTGCGCATTGGCCACCTGGAAGGCGTACAAATCCTGATGATTGAGAACGAGATGCACCCGCGCCGGCTGGTTCACGGCCTCGTTGAGCTGCACGAAGCCTTCGCGCTGCAAAATCTTCAGCGCGTTGTGCGCGTCCACGGCCTTGATGCGGTAGGTTTCGGCAAACTGCTGCATGTCGAACTCGAACGCGGCCAGCTCGCCACCGCCCACCGCCGTCTGCGAGTAGTTGGCCAGGGCCTGGTACACGCGCTTCACCGTATCCAGGGGCGGAAACGACTGGTTGGTGCGGCGGCGCAACTCGTCGGCATCGTTGGGACCGGCCAGCAGCACGGCGAAGGCAAACTGGTTGTCGCGCCCGGCGCGCCCGGCTTCTTGGTAGTAGGCTTCCAGGGTGTCGGGCGCGTCGAGGTGGACCACGAGGCGCACGTCGGGCTTGTCGATGCCCATGCCGAAAGCATTAGTGGCCACGATAAGACGGATTTTATCGGCAATCCAGTCCTGCTGCACTTTACTGCGCTTTTCCGAAGGCAAACCGGCGTGGTAGGCCGCTGCCGCAAACCGGTGCTGCTGCAGAAACGCAGCCGTATCCTCCGTTTGCCGCCGGGTGCGGGCATACACGATGGCGGTTTTGTTGGGGCCCACGCCGCGCACCACTTCCAGCAGCCGGCGCAGCTTGTCCTCGGTGTGCAGCACCGAGTACGAGAGCTTGGGCCGCGCAAAGCTCTGCCGAAATACCCCCGAGCCCGGCCCAAACTTCAGCTTCTCCACAATATCGGCCTGCACCTGCGCCGTGGCCGTGGCCGTGAGGGCGATGACCGGCGTGCCCGGCGGTAGCTTCTCGCGCAGCTCGGCAATGCGCAGGTAGGGCGGCCGGAAATCGTAGCCCCACTGCGAAAGGCAGTGCGCTTCATCCACGGCCAGCAGGCCCACGTGCATCTTGGCCACCCGCACCTGAAACAGTTCCGTGAGCAGCCGCTCGGGGCTTACGTACAGGAACTTCACGCTGCGGCCGTACACGCAGTTGTCCAGTGCGTGGTCGATTTCCTGGTGGCTCATGCCCGCGTAAATGGCCTCGGCTTTCAGCCCGCGCTTGCGCAGGTTGTCCACCTGGTCTTTCATCAGCGCAATCAGCGGCGACACCACGATGCAAATGCCCGGCCGCGCCAGGGCCGGCACCTGAAAGCAGATGCTCTTGCCGCCGCCCGTGGGCAGCAGCGCCAGCGTATCGTGCCCTTTCAGTACGGAATCAATGATTTCTGCCTGCCCCGGCCGGAACGCCGTGTGCCCCCAATGCTCGCGCAGCAGCGCCAGAGGGGAGGTTTCGGTAGGAGCGGAGGACATGAGGCGAAGATACATCCTCGGCCTTATGCACCTGGAAATGCAAAAGCCCCTTTTCGCACGACCCCAAAATGCCTCTTCCTCAATTTGCTGCCAATAAATTAAGAAAGAGGCATTTGACGAATATTGTCGAAATGACCAGCCATTAAAGCTGAACAGGAAGTGCTCTATCCTTCGCGTGCGGACGGATTTTGCTCAACAGGCGCTCATTGCTAACGGGCTGCTGAAAAATGGCCGCCTTCACATCGGCAAAAGGTTCGTCCAGCAGGGATAAAAAATCCCAGTTTGCAATGGACCGAGCGCGGCGTCCGCGGCGGAATGCTTGGATGAACAATCCCCATTTATCCGGCATCACCAGCATCGTAAACGCGGCAGTGGCTAGGGTAAAGGGCGAAATCTTGCCATTGGCTACCAGAAAGAACTGCATGGCCGCTTCGTCATCCAGGCTGGTCGAGAAATCCAGCAGGATGTGGAAGGCGTCGTGCCGTTCAATGCGGTCGACGGGCTGCAGGCTTTCCTGCGTGAGGAAGCGCCCCAGCTCGTGGCCCAACGTGCCAGTGGGGTAGCGGAGCATATCCTCGCGCAGCAGGCCCCACACCGGACGGCGGCGGTAGACCATGGCATGCACGGTGACGACGTTATCGAGCAGCCACAGCAGGGCCCGCTCGCGGAAAGAATGCTCTTCCCGGTAGGAAATGATGATGTCTTTCATTGTTTTTCAAATTACTTTGTATTGCAAAGTAAACGAATCTTTTTTCAGAAATCCATTCATCAGTCGGAATAAATTCAAGCCTACCCTTTTGCTCCTGGTCGGCAAGCCAAAAACGCGAGATTTCCTGCCTGGATTCGGTGCTCAGTGCTGGCTGTTGGCAGCCTATTGCGGTTTGCTATGCAACGAAGCCAATACCTTTCTCAGAGCGCTGGGCTTGCGTCGGCTACTGATTTAAAATTATTCACGGAAGAATCTCAAGGCATAGCATCGTTGGTCGCACCGCATGAGTTAGAGTAGGTACCCCGTGGGTTTGCCGTCTGACCACAAAAAAGCCCGGCACCTTGCGGCGCCGGGCTGGCAGAAGAAAGAAAGGACAATGATTAATTAAGCGGCCACCTTCTCACCGTTCTCACGGTCGTCAATGGCTTTGCGCAGCTTGGCGATGGCCTGCACGGCGCGCTCCTCATCGAGGCGGTTGATGTTGAGCAGCATCTTGGTTTTCTCCGGACGGGTAATCACCGGGTGGTTCAGCAGACGAATGATTTCCTCCTTCTGCGAAGCCGTGGCGTAGTGCACCGGCGCAACAGCCTCAGCAGCGGCCGGAGCCGACGTTTCGGCGGGCACTACCTGCATGGCGGGTACCGGCTGGGCGGCCACCGGCGCGGGGGCCGCAACGGACTTGTTAGTGTCGTAGTCCATTTCCTCGGCGGGCGTGGGCTCGTAGCCAGCGGCGCGGATAATCCAGGCCAGGCAGTTGCGGTAGGCTTTGCCAATAGCGCGGGTCTGGGCCATGCTCATGATGGCAAATTCCTGATAGAATTTCTTGCCGCTCTCCTTGTTCGAGCATACTGCAAAGCCAGCGCCTACCGTAGCGCCGTGGCGCAGGTCAAACAGCGTCACTTTGGCCTGGTACTTCATTTCCTCGGGGCTGCTCACGTTGATGACGTGCTCCACGATGGGCACGATGCCCAGGCGCGAACCGGCATATTGCCAGCCCTCCACGTTCACAAATTCCTTGCCTTGTACGTTGGTGGTGAGCTTGTTATCCTTGATGAACTTAGCGAGGTCCTTCGCCAAATCCAGCGTTTCATCGGAGCGAGCGATATCAAAGCTCTCGACTTTAACTTTTTTGGTAATGTCCTTGGTGGTTTTAGGGGCCTCGTTCATGGCTTTGTTCTTTAGCAATGTGTCCAACTGATGTTCGGGTTTATAACCGAAAGGTAGAAAGAAACGTGCCATAATTGCCAAAAATATTGGTAAATTTTATTGCTGTTTATCAGTGTATTGTGCGCATTGGTGAAATCAGTTAAAACTAATACGCTTGGGATGGGTGCCGTGTTGGTGAAAGTAAGCTTTGCTAACAATGCGCCCACGGGCACGCCATCCCGAAACCAGTAGCCATCGGGGCCGGCCAACTGATTTTACCGTTGCTCAAACAACCTTTTGCCGTCCCGCTCCGAGTAGGAGAATGTACCCCGACGCCAGCGGGCCTTCCCAGGGCCCGCGTGGAGACGCGCTCAGCAAAGCCCGCCCAACAGCGCCCGGCCTGGGAAGCCGGCGCTGCGCTCCCGGCTGCTCCTGGCGCTGCCTGTTGTTACCCCCAATTTTTCCTGTGCCCGGCACTGCTGTGGCTGTTCCCCGGCTTTACCGGCCAAGGGAGTATGGGCTTTCCTGCGCCTGTTTTTTACCTGTGATTTTTCATGCAAACCATTTTACACCAACTACTTACACCTTACTCGCCATGCTAAAATCAATAAATAATCCGTCGTTGCGCCTGTGGTCGGCTAGCCTTGGCCTGACCTTCCTGTGCTTGTTGAGCCTGTTGGTTATCAGCTGCAAAAAGGACTCCACCGCCACGCCCGACGACCCGGATGCCGTGGCCAACGTGAAGGTGGCCACCTCGGCTACGCTCGGCAACTACCTCACCGATGCCAACGGCAACACGCTGTACTTCTTCGCCCGCGACATCGACGGCACCAACACCTGCACCAGCGCCACCTGCAACCCCCAGTGGCCGGTGTACTACGAAGCCAGCGTGAAAGCGCCCAAAGGCTTGAATGCAACTGATTTTGCTACCAAGAATACCCCCGACGGGCGTCCGCAAACCACTTATAAGGGCTGGCCGCTCTACTACTACGCCCCGGCCACCGGCGGCGCCAACACCCGCGAAGCCCCCGGCCTTACCGGCGGCAACGCCATTGGCGGCATCTGGCACGTGGTGAACCCGGCCTACAACGTGCTGCTGGCCAGCAAAAACGTGGAGGACAAAACCACGCACGTGGTATCCAGCAAAACATTTCTGGTGGACGGGCAGGGCCGGACACTTTACTACTTCGCCAAGGACAACAGCAGCCCCACCACTCAGCCCACCAACTGCACGGGAGGCTGCGCCACCATCTGGCCTGCCCTGTACCTGAGCACGCCGGTTGCGCCCTCATCCCTGAAAACGACTGATTTTGCCACCATTACCCGCGAAGCCAGCGTTGCGAGCGGCCCCTACGGCAACAGCACTGGCACCCGCGAGCAGCTTACCTACAAAGGCCACCCGCTCTACTACTACGCCGGCGATAACGCCACCCGCGGCCACGCCGAAGGCCACGATTTCGACGATTCCGGCGATAAATGGTACGTGGCTGCGCCCTGAGGCCCGCCCCGCGTAAAACCAGAACGTCAGGCCAAACCTGCCGGCCGCCCTATTGCAGGAGGGCGACGGCGGGCACGGCCTGACGTTCTTTTTTGTTAACCAACGATTGGAAAACGGACCTTAGCCCTTAGCCGCCTTCCAGAATGTGGCCGTCGCGCATCACAATCTTGCGGTCTGCCATCTCGGCCAACTGGTCGTTGTGCGTCACGATGACGAAGGTCTGGCCCAGCTCTTTGCGCAGCAGGAAGAAAATTTGGTGCAGCTCCTGGGCGTTTTTGGTATCGAGGTTGCCGCTGGGCTCGTCGGCGAAGATGATTTCGGGCGAGTTAATCAGGGCGCGGGCCACGGACACACGCTGCTGCTCGCCGCCGCTCATCTCGCTGGGCTTGTGCTCGGCGCGGTGCTCCAGGTTGAGCATGCCGAGCAATTCGCGGGCGCGCACGCGCACCTCTTTTTCGGAGCGGCCGGCCAGGTAGGCGGGCAGGCACACGTTTTCGAGGGCCGTGAACTCGGGCAGCAGGTTGTGAAACTGAAAGATGAAGCCGATGTGGCGGTTGCGAAACCGGGCCAGGTCGTTGCGCCCCAGCGCGCTCACCGACTCGCCATCAAAGAGGATATCGCCCGAATCCGGCGAGTCCAGCGTGCCCAGAATGTGCAGCAGCGTGCTCTTGCCGGCCCCCGAGGAACCGACAATGCTCACGATTTCCGACTTTTCAATCGTCAAATCGATGCCCTTGAGTACGTTCAGGGAATTGTAGCTCTTGTGAATGTTGATAGCTTGCAGCAACGGCGGGCAGCGATAGACGTGAAGAATGCGGTAGGGACAAAGCTACGCAGAAACCCGAACGGTACGCAGCCCGCCACTATACGCAATTTTGGCCAGCGCGTAGCTTTGAGCTGTGTCATTTATAAGAATGTTTTCCCCCATGCCGGTTCCTGCGTTTTCGTGGCGCCGCCTCATGGCCGTGCTGGCGCTGGGGATGGTCGCTTTATTCGGGCTGGATAAGCTGATGACCTGCTGGCTGACGTACCACAGCGAAAGTGGCCCGGTCGCCCGCGCAATAGATGCGGAGTACGCCGTTGCGCCGTCCAAGAATGTGACGCAGCCTGTCTTCGTAGTCGACAGCACCCTGATGCGCGGCGTGAGCTGGGTGGGTGGCGACTCCATCGCGGCTGCCGAGCTGGCCCCGTTGCTGCGCGACCACGTGAGCTGGATTTCCCAAATGCCCTTCGGCTGGCAGGCCGGCCCCGCCGAGCCCGCCGTGCAACTGCACACTGCCCGGCCCGGCGGCCGCTTCGGCCTGTGGGGCGAAAGCGACGCCGGCATTGACTATACTGCTCGGCTGGCGCGGGCGCAGGGCATCCGCACGCTGCTCAAGCCGCACCTATGGGTGCGCGGCCGCAGCACCTGGCCCGGCGACATCAACATGACCAGCCCGGCCGCCTGGGACGCGTGGTTTGCCAGCTACGCCACCTTTATGCTGCACTATGCCGCGCTGGCCGAAGCCGCACACCTGGACGGCCTGTGCATCGGCACCGAGCTGCAGCACGCCACCGAGCCGGCCCACGAAAAAGCTTGGCGCAGCCTCATCCGACAGATTCGGCGGGTGTACCACGGCCCGCTCACCTACGCCGCCAACTGGAGCGGCGAGTACGAGCAAATCCGGTTCTGGGACGCGCTGGACTACGTGGGCATTCAGGCGTATTTTCCGCTGAGTGCGGCTGCCAGTCCGCCGCTCGATACGCTGTTGCGTGGCTGGCAGCCGCACCTGCAAAAGCTGGCCCGGTGGCAGAAAAAAATCAAAAAGCCCATAGTCTTCACCGAAGTGGGTTACAAAACTACTCCCGATGCCGCCGCCCGGCCCTGGGAATGGCCCGAGCGCACGGCCATGCTGCAAACGCCCGACGAAGCCACCCAGGCCCGCTGCTACGAGGCCCTGTTCCGGGCCTGCTGGGGCTTGCCGTGGCTGAAAGGCATGTTTATCTGGAAGTGGTACCCCGGGCTGGCGGCCGACGGCCCGGCCCGCCGCCACGCCGACTTCACGCCCCAGCACAAGCCCGCCGAGGCCGTTTTGGCCCGCTGGTACGGGCAGTAAGTTCGTGCGGCGCGCATTCGTTTGCTACAATCAGGGCCGGCCGCCGTACTTTCGTGCCACCAAACCGCGAGGTAGCGTAGCTCAACACCACCCCTTACCCGTTTTTATGAACATTCACGAATATCAGGGCAAAGAAATCCTGAAAAAATACGGCGTCCGCGTGCAGGAAGGCATCACCGCCGACACCCCCGAGGAGGCCGTGGCCGCCGCCGAAAAGCTGACCGCCGAAACCGGCACCAGCTGGTACGTCATCAAGGCGCAGATTCACGCCGGTGGCCGGGGCAAAGGGGGCGGGGTGAAGCTCGCCAAAGGCATCGATAAGGTGAAGGACATTGCCAACGACATCATTGGCATGCAGCTCGTGACCAAGCAAACCGGTGCCGAAGGCCGCAAGGTGCACAAAGTACTCGTGGCGCAGGACGTGTACTACCCCGGTCCTTCGGAGACCAAGGAATTCTACATGAGCGTGCTGCTGGACCGCACGTTGGGCAAAAACGTCATCATCTATACCACCGAGGGCGGCATGGACATCGAGGAAGTGGCCGAGGCGCATCCCGAGAAAATCCACCGCGAGCACGTGGACCCCGCCGTGGGCCTGCAGGGCTTCCAGGCCCGCAAAATTGCCTTCAACCTCGGCCTCGAAGGTGAGGCGCAGAAGGAAATGGTGAAGTTCGTAACGGCCCTCTACAAGGCCTACGACGAAACCGATTCCAGCATGTTCGAAATCAACCCCGTGCTGAAAACGTCGGACAACAAAATCCTGGCCGTTGACGCCAAGGTGACGCTGGACGAAAACGCCCTATACCGCCACAAGGATTTCGTTGCCCTGCGCGACCTCAACGAGGAAGACCCGCTGGAAGTAGAGGCATCGAACAGCAACCTGAACTACGTGAAGCTCGACGGCAACGTGGGCTGCATGGTGAACGGCGCCGGCCTGGCCATGGCCACCATGGACATCATCAAGCTGAGCGGCGGCGAGCCTGCCAACTTCCTCGACGTAGGCGGTGGAGCTAACGCTCAGACGGTAGAAGCCGGCTTCCGCATCATCCTGAAGGACCCGAACGTGAAGGCCATCCTGATTAACATCTTCGGCGGCATCGTGCGTTGCGACCGCGTGGCCAACGGCGTGGTGGAAGCCTACAAGAAAATCGGCGACATCCGCGTGCCCATCATCGTGCGCCTGCAAGGCACCAACGCCGAGGAAGGAGCCCGCATCATCGACGAAAGCGGCCTGAAAGTGTACTCGGCCGTGCTGCTGAAGGATGCCGCCGCCCGCGTGAAAGAAGTGCTGGCCAACGCCTAAGGGCGAAGGAAAAGCGCGAAATAAGAAGGCCCGCCTGATGATTCAGGCGGGCCTTTTTTGTGTTGGGGTGCGGGAGTTATTTGCTGTCGGTGAGGGCAGGTACTGGTTCGCCTTTCACCTTCAACTCTACTTCCATGTTGCCGCGGGTGCCCACCGAGTAAGGGCAGATTTCGTGTGCTTTGCGCACCATGTCGATGGTTTTGTCGCGGTCGAAAGCTTTCAGGTCCACGTCGAGCACGGCGCTGAGGCCGTAGGCTTCGCCGTCCTGAAACAGCGTGACGGAGCACTGCACGGTGGTTTCGGGGTCGAGCCGGTCGCCGCCTTTTTGGGCAATGACGAGCAACGCCTGCTGGAAGCACGAGGCGTAACCGGCGGCAAATAACTCTTCAGGATTGGTGGCATTTTTCTTGCCGCCGAGGCCCTCGGGCACCGACATGTCGAGGTCGATGATGCCGGTGGCGGAGCGCACGTGGCCGCTGCGGCCACCCACGGCCGAGGCATCGGCCGTATACAGGTTCTTTTTCATGGGAAGGAATTGGAGGTGAAAGAATGCAGCTTATTGATTGACTTAACCGGCTTTTGCACGCCAGGGTTGCGGTGGTGCCAAAAGCGTTAGCCAGAAAAATGAAGCATAATTTGGCCCTCCGAGCTTTTGCGGCTACTTTTGCACTCCTATCAAGTACCGGCCACGTCGTACAACGGATAGTATGAGAGTTTCCGAAGCTCTTGATTTAGGTTCGATTCCTAACGTGGCCACCACAAACCCCATTTCCAGCCCGGAAATGGGGTTTTTTATTTAACGCACCGCGGCAACCTCCTTCTCCAGACCGGGAAGCCCGAAATACCGCGGAAAATTCAGAAGCTGACAACAGATGGAAGGTTAAATATTAAATATATTTTATATTTATTTTACTGCTGGTGAGCGCGGGAGGCTAAAACCCAACGGCGCCGTGCCGACGTATAGCCTGGACACTATCTCTCACTCCAACTCCCATCACCATGAACACGAAAACCATCTTCACTGCCCTTGCCCTCACCGTAGCCTGCTCAGCCACTGCCTTTGCGCAGGACATGAAAACCAAGAGCGATGACGACAAGACCAAGACCAAAGCCGATGGCATGACGACGAAGACAAAAATGGCCGACGACGGCAAAATGAAAGTGAAAGGCAAATCGGACGCCGGCGACAAGATGAAGGCCAAAACCATGCCCCGCAAGGGGGACATGGGCATGAGCGGCGACGCCATGAGCAGCACCGGCGGCGTAATGGTGGGCGGGGCCATGATGACCCCCGACAAAGACATTGTGGACAACGCCGGCGGCAGCGCCGACCACACCACGCTGGTAGCCGCCGTGAAAGCTGCCGGCTTGGTTGAGACCCTGAAAAGCGCCGGTCCCTTCACCGTGTTCGCACCCACCAATGCCGCGTTCGATAAGCTGCCCGCCGGTACTGTGAACTCGCTGGTGACGCCCGAGATGAAGCCCACGCTCACCAAAATCCTGACCTACCACGTAGTGCCTGGCCGCCTCACCGCCGCCGACCTCAAAAATGGCCAGGTGCTGACCACTGTGGAAGGTGAGCAGCTGACGGTAATGAAATCGGGCAGCAGCGTGATGCTGAAAGACGCCAAAGGCGGCATGGCCACCGTGACCATCCCAAACGTGATGTCGAGCAACGGCGTGACCCACGTAATTGACACCGTGCTGATGCCGGCCAAATAATTCGGCTAAACCAGCTTTCGCAGCCCAACAAAAAAGCCGTCCGGACATTCCGGACGGCTTTTTTGTTGACTGACAAACCCGGGCGGGGCTATTCCAGTACCAGCTTTCGTCCGATGGTGCGGCCATCGGCCAGGGTCAGGCGGACAGTATACAGGCCGGCGGGCAGTGCGGGCAGGGGCAGGGTGGTGTTGCCGGCCTGGGCCGCGGGCTGCTCCCACACCACACGGCCCATCGCATCGAGTAGCGCGGCCCGTTCAAAGCCCGGCCCGGCAATGCTCACGGTGCCGTGGGCGTGCCCGGCGGGGTTGGGGTAGAGGCTGTAGGCAGCGGCAGCGCGGCCCGCAGTAGTGGCGGTAGCCACGTTATTGGTCATCACAGGGCGCATCATAAGGGCGCCGCGGCCGGAGGCGAAATTGGTGGTGTCCCACACGCCAGCATTGTCCCGGCGTACCAAGTGCTGGGCCGGGAAGCTGCTGTTAAGGTCGAGGCCATAGGGCAGGATGCGGCCGGCCGAGGTAGAAGGCTGCGAAAAGCCCACGTAGAAGATACCCGATACCGGCACGGGCTGGTCGAAGTCAATCTGATAGTACTGCCAGCCGGCGGGAATATTGGCCGCGGCCGGGATGGTGGCCGTTTTGGAAGCCCGGGGAGTGGGGTCGGGGCGGCCGTTCAAATCGCCCCACACGCTAATGGTGACGGGGCGGGCATCAAAGTCGAACGTCCGGTTGCCGGCGGCTGCCGTGGAGCCGGGGTATACTGGGTACAGGCGCAGGCCACGCACGTAGTCGGGCTGGTTCAGGTCGAAGCGGTAAGCGAAGGCCGACTGCTGGCCGGTGGGGTAGGGCAGCAGGTTGGTGAAGCTTTCGGCGGTGCCATCGTCATAGGCATAGTAATTAGCCAGCTCCACGTCCCGATAAATCGTGTCGTTGGGCAGCGTGAGCGGGTTTTGCTCCTGCGAATTCAAGGCCATGGTGTAGCGCAGGCGCTTGGCATCGGGGGTGGCGGGCGGGGCCACGGCGCTGGCCGCGCCGGTTACGGGCGTGAGGCGGGGCAGCGTGCTCAGGGGCAGGCTCCGCTGCAGCCAGGTGCCGATAACCGGGCCGGCCGGCAGCTGCTGCACGGTGCCCAGCACGTTCACGTTGAGCGGGGCCAGGCTGCTGCGCAGGTTGCTGTAGTTCACGCCCAGGCTGGCGGCCAGCTCGCTGCTGGGCGGCGTGGCGGCGTTGAATTGCCAGACGGGCATCGAGGCAAACCGGCGCAGGGGGCTGCGCATTCCGCCCGAAGGATTGCCGCCCGTGAGGCCGCCGCCGGCCCCCGAATCCTGAAACGTGGTATCGGCCAGGCCGGCCGTGCGGCCCCGGTCCAGCAGGACATAGTCCACGCTCCAATTGTCGTGGTTATCGGAATTGTTGCCGCTGGCAACGAACATGAACTGGAAATTGCCGTGCAGGTATTTGGCCTGGTTCAGCAGCACCACTTGCTGCCGGAAACCGGTACGCACGCGCTGGGCGTTGTACACCCAGACCTGCTCCCAGGCGTTGGCATCGGTTTTCACAAACAGCTCCAGCCGCACGGGCGTGGTGCTGCCGTTGGAGTTGGGCGCGCTCACGATGCTGCCGGCCTGCCAGGCAAAGCTGAGCGCCACCTTGTCGTTGGCCGTGAGGCCACCCAGGCCGATGGGCTGCGACACCAGAGAGTCGATGGGGCCATACACGCTGTTGACCTGGCCGCTGTAGCTCTGGCCGTTGGCACGGAGGCCGTCGAGGGTGGCGGCCCCGCGGGTAAGGGGCTGAATGGCCAGGCGGTTGCTCACAAACGCGCCGCCGGTGGGCATCCATTTCAGTGGGTTGGGTGCACCGTTGAGCGGCGTGGTAAAGTCGTCAAAAAAGGGCAGAGTCAGGGCCGCAGTGCCGCGCAACTGGGCGCGGGAGGCGGCCGTGGGCGCGAAAGCGGCCCGGCCCGGGTCGGCCGACAGGGGCTCGGATGGGGAAAGCTGGGCTGCCGCCGTGCCCGCACTCAGCAGCAACGCCGGCAGTAAAAGCCGGGACAACGTGTGGAATCGTGTCATCATATAGTTAGCAGAAGGTTGAGAGCCTAACGACTGAAGCGTCCGGAAAAGTGCATTACGACGAAGCGGTGCCCCGCGCCGCCGTCCCGGCGAAAAAAACTGCCCGGGTACGGCGACGCAAAGCACCGCTTTGCGTTGAAAATTAACAACTTATTTTGCCACCCAGATATCCACCAGCTGGCCCATCCGGATGGTGGCATCGGGGCCGGCCACGGGGCGCTGGCGCACCACCGTGCCGGCCGTCTGGCCTTCCTCGGCGGGCTGCTCAAATACTTCGCCCTTTTGCAGGCCCTGGCCCACGAGCAAGGTAATGGCTTCATCCTCGGGCATGTTGATGAGGTTGGGCACAGCGAAGGTTTGGTTGCCTTGGCCGTCGCCCACCACGAGGTCCACTTTGGTGCCTTTGGCGATGGGCGCGCCGGGCGCGATTTCTTTGCCATTCACCAGCTGCTTCAGCACCGCGCCGGAAGCCAGGTCGGGCACCAACTGAATCTGGCCCACCACGAGGTCATAGCTTTTGAGGATGAGCATGGCATTCTTGGAAGAGCCGTCGGTGAGCTTGGGCATTTTAATCACCGGCGGGTTTTTCATGCTCACCTGCAGGTAGATTTTACGGCCTTCCTTCACCTTTTCGCCCGGCGCGGGGTCCTGCACCAGCACGGTGAAGGGGCGAATGTTAGGGCTGTAGCTGGAATCGTCCACGAAGTAGTTGAGGTTGCGCTCGTCGAGGTAGGCTTCGAGGTCGGCCACGTTCATGCCCGTCACCTTGGGCACGGTGATGGTTTCGCCGTGGTGGGTGCTCACGGGCAAATACACGTAGAAAAAGCCCAGCACGAGCAGCAGGCCCGCCACAGCAATGAGCACGAGGTGCTTCACAACGTCGAGCGGGGTATTAGAGGTGAGGAAAGCCATTTGAAGTTCAGTGAACAGTTAACAGTGAGCAGTTAACAGATATGGTTGGTTGGGAAGATAAGAGGCACAGCGTTGGGAAATGGTGAGCCATTGCGCATTGATAACTGCTCATTGTTAACTGTTCACTGCCTTTTCGGCCCGCTCCTTGCCGAACTCCAGAATCCGATCGATGAATTGGTAGGGTGTGTAGCCCGCCAAGGCCGTTTGGTGGAAGATGCAGGTGGCCGGCGTCATGCCCGGCAGCGAGTTTACCTCGATGATGAGCACCTCCACCTCGCCCTCCTGGCGCACCCGCACGAAGGCGTCAATCCGGGCGTAGCCTTGAATATCGAGCACCTCGGCCACGCGGCGCAGCACGGCCTTCACCTCGTTCGAGATGCGCTGGCGCTCCACGGGGTCTGCGTCGTAGCGGGCGGGGGTGATGTTCTGGCCTTCGCCGGCCAGAAATTTCTCCTCCAGGCTCAGCACTTCGCCGGTAGCCAGGGCTTCGCTGGCTTCAAAAACCTCGATGTCGAGCAGGCCGTCTTCATCATACGAAGTGAGCAGGCCACCTGTGATTTCAAGGAAGTGCGCCGCCCCGTCACGGCTGATGAGCGTTTCGACCAGGAAGGCATCCTTGCGCGGGAATTCTTCTTTAAAGCCCAGGTGCAACACCTCGGCCGGCCCTTCGAGCAGGTCTTCTTCGGTGCGGAAGATGAGTTGGCAAAAGGCTTCCAGCTCCGCGCGGTTCTTGATTTTCTTCACCGCCGAGGAGCAGCCGTCGTCGGCCGGCTTGGCAATGAAGGGGTAGGCGAACTGCGTTTCGAGCGAGCGGTAGAAACTTTCGGCATCGGCCTGCCACTCCAGCTTGTTGGCCATGCGGTGCTCGGCCACCAGCAGGCCAGCTTCGCGCAGGCGCTTGTTGGTTTCGAATTTGTTGATGGTGACGCTGCTGCTGGCCACGCCCGAGCCGTTGTAGGGCAGGTTGAAGCGTTCCAGTTCCTGCTGCAATGCACCATCCTCGCCCGGCCGGCCGTGCAGGGCAATGAATACCTCATCAACCATGCTCGCCAGCTCCTTGAACGAAATGCGGCGCGGCAGGGCCAGGGCCTGCCCAGCGTAGGTGCTGGTGATGACATTGGCCTCCTGCCGGATGCGCGCCAGGATGGGATGCGGCGCCTCGCCGGCCTCGGCGTGCTCGATTTTCTCGCGGATGTCGTCGGCGTTGTCCTTCAGCATCACGTTGATGGGCAGCACGTAGAGCTTGTGCTCTTGGGCCGAGCCCGTGAGGAATACCGGCACCGGCGCGTACTTGGCCGACGAGCTCAGCTTCTCAAAAATATTGCGCCCGCTTTCCACCGAAATGTGGCGCTCCGAGGAATAGCCGCCCATTATCACCGCCACGCGGATGCGCTCGGTGGCCTCGTGCTGACGGCCAGCCACAGCTGTATCGAGTTGCTCCAGCAGCGTCCCGAGCTTCACCGGGCGCAGGCCGGCGCGGCGGCGGGCCGCCAGCGAGGTGCGAATGAGGTAAGTGAGGAACTGGCTGGGGTTCAGCCCAATCTCGGCCGCCTGGTGGAAGAAGAAGGAGGCCGGCAGCATGCCCGAAGTCGTGTTCGGGTCATTCAGGAACAACCGGCCATCGTGCCCTACGAAACCATCCAGACGCGCATACACCTGAAAGCCGAACGTGCGGAACATCTCCTCGCAAGCCTCGCGGATTTCCTGGATTTTGTCCTCCGGCAGGTCAATGGGCGTGACTTTGCGGGCCAGGCCGGGCAGGTATTTTGAGCGGTAGTCGAACATCTCCTCGCCCTTTACAATCTCGGTGGGGGGGAGGGCCAGCGGCGCGCCGTCGGGGTCTTCCACCACAATGCACGAGAACTCGCGGCCAGCCACGAAGCTCTCTACCAGCACCTGGGTTTCGCCGTCCACATTGGTCAGGCGCACCGTTTCAGCAGTTTCGAATGCCTGGTCGAGGGTGAAGAGCAAAGTTTCGGGATGGTAGATAGTAGAGCGGGAATCGGGAAGCGGGGAGTGGGCCGCTTCCCGATTCCTGATTCCCGCTTCCTCCATAATCACGGGCAGGCCGATGCCTTCGCGGATGTCGGTGAGATGCTGGACCCAGGCCACTTTGTCCTGCTCGCCCAGGCGCTGCCAGTCGGCCCGCGTCAGGGTTTTGCGGAACAGGCTGCGCTCAATGGCGGCTTCGAACTTGGACAAATCGTCGGTTTTCAGGATGCTCACGCCGATGCTGGAGCCCTGGCGCGGCGCCTTCAGCACCAGCGGCAGGCCCAGCTCGCGCACCAGATAGGCGAGGGTGGCGGCGTGGTCGGTGCGGTCCCATTCCTCGGCCGTGATGACCCGGAAATCGGGCGTGGGCCGGCCCAGCGCTTTCAGCAGGTTTTTCTGCGCGATTTTATCGATGCCGAACGCCGAAGGCAGAATGCCGGAGCCCGAGTATGGAATGCCCAGCCACTCCAGCATGCCCTGGATGGCGCCGTCCTCGCCACCCGGCCCGTGCAGGGCCAGAAAGGCAAAATCCATCAGCAGCGGTAGCTGCTCGGCGTCAATCTTGCGGCCTACTTTGGCAATGGCCTCAAATTTCTCGTCGTGGCTGAGCTCGCCCAGGCTTTCGATGTACACCTGCAAATGGTGCAGCGACGGCGGCTGCGAGCTCACCGGCGGGTAAAAGTCCCGAATGGTGCCCTTGTAAATAAACTGCCAGTCGAGCAGAATGAACTGCCCCAGGCTATCAACGAAGATGGGCACGGGCTGAAACAGCGCCTTGTCCAGGTTATCAAACACGGTGCGACCGCCGGCGAAAGAAATTTCCCGCTCGCGCGAAGTGCCTCCGAAAAAAATACCGATTTTCATAAGTGTGGCAAAGGTAAGAACCCGTAGCGCGGACTTTCATTCCGCGCGTGAACAACCGACTTGCGCGGGCTAAAAGTCCCTGCCGGGTACGACCGCGCTACAGCTTTGCTACGAGCTCGGCCACCAAAACCGCGTCCGTCTCAAAACGTTCGGCCCGAAACAGCCCAGCGGCCGGGTCGGCTGGCACCCGCCGCTTGGCGCTGGCATGAAATTCATGCGCTCCGGTCCTATTCGCAAGTGCCTGAATATTATCTGCGGTGATGCCGGCGCCCGGCATGATGGAAATACGACCAGCCGCCTGCGTTACCAACGCCGCCAATCGGGCCTGACCGGCCTCGGCCGTGGCCTGTCCTCCGGAAGTGAGCAGGCGCTGGCAGCCCAGCGCAATAACGTCTTCCAAAGCCTGGGCTTGGTCGTGGCAGGCATCGAAAGCCCGGTGGAAGGTGACTTGCATGGGCGCGGCCACGGCTATGAGAGCCCGGCAGGCTGCCATGGCTACGCGCCCGGCCTCGTCGAGCACGCCCAGCACCACGCCCGCGCAGCCCAGTTCGCGGCAAATGCCAACATCGGCCCGCATGATGGATAATTCGTCGGAATTATAGGCAAAACCGCCGGTTCGGGGCCGAATCAGCACAAAAACCGGGAGGCTTACTTGTGCCTGCACCTCCCTAATCAGGCCGTAGGACGGCGTGATGCCGCCCTGCTCCAGGTTCTGGCACAACTCGATGCGGTGTGCGCCGCCCGCCTGTGCCGCCTGCGCCGAAGGCAGGGAAGCCGCACAGATTTCCAGTTGCCGGCTCATTTCAGCAGGAACTCGCTGTCGCGCAGTACCGGCGTGTCGGTGGTGCTCACCGTGAAGTTAAAGCCCTTTTGCAGGGCGTAGGCCCCCGTTTGGCCCTGGTTGTTCAGGGCAATGAAGGCCACCTGAATATCCTTCGCTTTCACGCCTTTGATGGCGGCAATGCGCCCGATGGCTTCCTGACAAGCAGCCTGCGGCGAGCGGCCCTGGCGCATGAGCTCCACCACGGTGTGGGCACCGGCAATGCGCACCACGTCCTCGCCCTGGCCGGTGGCAGCGGCGGCGCCCACGGCCGGGTCCACAAACAGCCCGGAGCCGATGAGGGGCGAGTCGCCCACCCGGCCGCGCATCTTGAAGGCCATGCCGCTGGTGGTGCAGCTGCCGCAGATGCGGCCCTGCGCATCCATTGCCAGCATGGCAATGGTATCATGGTTTTGGGGGCCGCCCACGGGACCGTTGGGCCGGCTTTTAGAATTCTCGATGTTGACTACGGGCTTGTACTGACTGGTTTCGAGCCACTTCTTATAGGCCTTCTCGGCATCGGCGCTCAGCTTGCGCGGTTCCAGCGGAAAGCCCTGGGCCACGGCAAACTGCTGCGCGCCCTCGCCCACCAGCAGCACGTGCGGCGTGCGCTCCATCACGCGCCGCGCCACGCTGATGGGGTGCTTGATGCGCTCCAGCGCGGCCACGCCGCCGCAGTTAAATTTTTCGTCCATGATGCAGGCATCCAGCGTCACCACGCCGTCGCGGTCGGGGTTGCCGCCCAGGCCCACGCAGCAGCCCTGCTCGGCCTCGGTTACCATCACACCAGCCTCCACGGCATCGAGGGCGTAACCGCCCGGGCCGAGAATTTTCCAGGCGCCTTTATTGGCATTCACGCCCGCGTCCCAGGTCGAAATCACAATGGGCTTGCCCACCGCTGGAGCGGCCGGCAAGGCCACGGCGGCGAGTGGAGCCGCCGCCAGCCCGGCCAGCCCGGCGGCGGAAGTGTGCAGAAATTTCCGGCGAGACGACATAACAACAGGATAAATTGAGACGGCGAAAGATACACCAGCCGCCAGCTCCCGCGTACTTTCGCTGCACTATGCTACTCCTCGCCGACGGTGGCTCGACCACCTGCAGCTGGTGCCTGCTTAACGCCGCCAACTCTGTTTATTTCAGCACCGAAGGCTACAATCCCTATTTCTGGGACACGCCTGCCGTTGCCGCCTCGCTGGCGCGGGGCGTGCCCGCAGCGGTGCGCCAGGCCCCCATCAGCGCCATCTATTATTATGGTTCCGGTGTGCTCTCGCCGGCTAAGGCCGAAGTAGTGGCAGGTGCGCTGCGCCAGGTGTTTCCGCAGGCGCGGCAGGTGCACGTAGCCGAGGATTTGCTGGCGGCGGCACGGGCACTGCTGGGCCACCAGCCGGGTTTTGCGGCCATATTGGGCACGGGCACCAACTCCTGTTTGTATGACGGCCAGCGCATTACGCAGGTGGTGGAGTCGTTGGGCTACTCGCTGGGCGACGAGGGTTCGGGCACGTCCATCGGCCGGATATTGCTGCGCGACTACCTGCGCGGCCGACTGCCCGAGAACCTGGCCGATGAATTTAAAGAGACCTACCAGTTGGGCGAAGTCAGCGAAGTGTTGGACCGGCTCTACAACCAGACTTTGCCCAACCGCTTCCTGGCCGGCTTCGCCCGGTTTGCCGGCCAGCATTATGCCGAGCCTTATTGCCAGGCCGTGGTAGGTGAGGCGTTTGACGCATTTTTTGCGCAAATCGTTACGCAATACCCCGATTACCAAAACTATACGTTCAACTGCGTGGGCTCTATCGGCTACCATTTCCGTGAGGCGCTGGCTGCGGCGGCGGCCCGCCACGGCATGGCCGTGGGCCAGATTCTGGAAACACCGATTGAAGCGCTGGTGCGCCATCACCTTGCGCCCAACCCCGAATGAGTTTTGCCGGTAAGCAGGTAAATCTGCGAAAGCGCTGCACTTTTGCGCCCGTATCACCCCAAGTCCCCACAACCCCATGAACACCCTCGATACCTACAATTTCGCCGGCAAGCGCGCCGTGATGCGCGTCGATTTCAACGTGCCGCTCGACAAGGACCTGCGCATCACCGACGACACGCGCATCCGCATGGCCACCCGCTCGGTGATGAAAATCCTGAACGACGGCGGCTCCGTGGTGCTGCTCTCGCACTTAGGCCGGCCCAAGGACGGCTACGAACAGAAATATTCGCTCGAAGCCTTGGTGGCGCGCCTCTCGCAGGAATACGGCCGCGAGGTGCAGTTCGGGGGCGACGTGCTCGGAGCCGAAGCGGCCCAGAAAGCCGCCGCGTTGCAGCCCGGCCAAGTGCTGCTGCTCGACAACGTGCGCTTTTATAAGGAGGAGGAAGCCGGCGACCCGGCCTTCGCCGCCAAGCTGGCCGCGCTCGGCAACGTGTACGTGAACGATGCTTTCGGCACCGCCCACCGCGCCCACGCCTCCACGGCCGTGATGGCCAATAGCTTCGCTCCGCAGGACCGCGTGGGCGGCTACCTGCTCCAGTCCGAAATTGACAACGCCAAAAAGGTGCTGGACAATGCCGAGCGGCCCTTCACCGCCATCATGGGCGGGGCCAAGATTTCGGACAAGATTCTCATCATCGAAAAGCTGCTCGATAAGGTGGATAACCTGCTCATCGGCGGCGGCATGGCCTACACCTTTGCCGTGGCCGAGAATGGCCACGTCGGCAGCTCGCTGCTGGAGGCCGACAAGGTGGACCTGGCCCGCCAGCTTATGCAGAAAGCCAAGGACAAGGGCGTGAACCTGATGCTGCCCAGCGACTCGCTCATCGCCGATAAGTTCGCCAACGACGCCAACGTGGATGTGGCTGCCAACACCAGTATCCCCGACGGCTGGATGGGCCTCGACCTCGGCCCCGACTCGCGCGAGGCCTTCGCCGTAGTCATTCGCAACAGCAAAACCATCCTCTGGAACGGCCCGATGGGCGTGTTCGAGATGAGCAATTTCTCGCTCGGTACCGAGTTCGTGGCCCGCGCCATTGCCGAGGCCACGGCGGCCGGGGCCTACTCGCTCATCGGCGGCGGCGACTCGGCCGCGGCCGTGCAGCAGCTCGGTTTCGGCGACCAGGTGAGCTACATCAGCACCGGCGGTGGCGCCCTGCTGGAGTACATGGAGGGCAAAGAACTGCCCGGCGTAACGGCGCTCGGCTAAGGACTTAGCTACCCTTAGAACTTCATAACACCCACCGGTTTCGGTTGCGCTGGCAGCCGAAACCGGTGGGTGTTATGCTTTTGCAGCATTGATAAAATCATCCGGGTCGGGTTCACGAACCACGTATTTCTACGCTATTATCACAGATGCCAGTGCCGGTATTTTGTGGTGTTGTTGGCTCTTGAAGCCTTCAGGCTACTTTGGGTCCACTTTAAAGTAATATCGATAAAATAATATATTTATTATGTAAACGTGGGCGTACTATGCCAAACACGAAGAAATGCTTCTTCAAACTGCCTTTCCAGTGCGCTGAGCGTCTTTTTAAGATGATAGTATAGGAATAAAGTGTTTGTTTTTTTGCGATGGATTTGCGTTTGCAACACGCTCAAAATGCACTGGCTTCTAAATCTTAAGATTAATTAATGTTGAGCAGCTTGTTATGGTGTGGCAAGGTGTACCTTTACCTTGCTTTTCCTACTAGAATCCCATTTAAAATATGATTACACACCCTACTCAGGTTACTA
Organism: Hymenobacter negativus; assembly: GCF_016056375.1. Lineage (GTDB taxonomy): Bacteria > Bacteroidota > Bacteroidia > Cytophagales > Hymenobacteraceae > Hymenobacter > Hymenobacter negativus_A. The sequence continues at coordinate 239,446 of NZ_JAEDAE010000005.1, read as the reverse complement.
CTTCAGAGGTTTCGGCACTGGCCCAGCCCCAACTTGCGTCGCGCCGGAGCTGGCTGAAAGGGCTGAGCGCCCTGCTCGGAACCGGTCTGCTGGCCACGCCTACGGCCTTGCTGGCCAGCCCAGTAGCCACGGCCGCAGCCCCACAGCCGGCCTCGGCCGTAGTTGGCGGCGATGAATACATTGGCGTGGTGAAGCTGCTGGCCGGCACCGAGCTGCCCTCGGGCTGGGCCCTTTGCGACGGCCGCGAGCTGCCCGTGGCCCAGCACCCGGCGCTGTTTGCCGTGCTGGGCGCAGCCTACGGCGGCAACGGCCGCAGCACCTTCGCCCTGCCCGACCTGCGCCAGGAAATGGCAACGATGAAGGCCGCGGCCGACCGTCAGCCCGCTGGGGCAGCGCCGCTGGGGCAGCTCTTCGCCATTAAGGTGGCCAATGCCCCGGCCACTACCACCGCCGTGTTGGAGCTGCGCCTAGCGCACCTGCATCGGTCCCGCCACACCGCAGTATAGGCAGCAGGTGGCAAGGTTGGACCGTTCGGTGCTGGCTTTTTCGGCGCTCGAAGGGGCCATCTATTGATAGTTTTTCCAAGCGCCAGCAGCTTGCTGACGCCAATTTTCCACTCTTACCCCTTTTTACCTATGGACCCTTTTGTTGGAGAAATTCGCCTGCTGCCATACAGCTACCCCCCCTACGGGTGGGCCCTGTGCAACGGTGCCATATTGCCAATCAGCCAGAATACTGCCTTGTTTTCGCTGCTGGGCACCCGATACGGTGGCAATGGCACCACCACCTTTGCCCTGCCCGATTTGCGAGGCCGGGCCATGATGGGCATGAGTTCGAATTATCCGCAGGGAACCGTGACGGGGACGGAAAGCGTGACGCTGAACAATACGCAGTTGGCCGCACACAACCACACTCTCGCCGCGACGGTGGCTGTGAGCACCGACGCGGGCACCAGCACCACGCCGGCTGGGGGCTACTTCGCCTCGCTCGGCTCGCAGTACGGCGATTCGGGGGGCGGTGGCAACATGGCCGCGGGCCTGCTCAACGGCACTAGCTCCTCCGTCGGGGGCAACCAGCCCCACGAAAACCGCATGCCGTTTCTGACGCTGAACTACTGCATTGCCCTGCAGGGTGTTTTTCCGCAGCGGCAATAACCACCGGGCGTTCCTCTTTCACCATTCTAACAGCGCTTAAGCGGTTATTTATGTCAACTCCATATATCGGCCAGGTTATCGCCGTTGGCTTCAATTTTGCCCCCGTGGGCTATGTGGCCTGCAATGGCCAACTACTGCAAATCGCCGAGTACGAAACCCTCTTCACCTTGATAGGCACTACCTACGGGGGCGATGGTATAACTACGTTCGCGGTGCCCAACATGAACGGTCGGCTGGCGGTCGGAGCCCAAGGCCAAGGGCCAGGCCTTAGCAGCTACTCCCTGGGAACAACGGTGGGAACAGAAAACGTGACACTGACCACTTCCCAGTTGCCCGTCCACGGGCACACGGCTAATGCCCCGCTGCAAGCCGTGACTACTGGCACCGCATCTGCCGGCCCGGTAGGCAAGTTCCCGGCCACCAGCCCCATCGCCAAGCCCTATGCGGCCGCGGCCACGGCTGGCGCTACGCTGAGCCCCCAGGCTTTGACGGCGACCCTGGGCGTGACCGGCGGCAGCCAGCCGCACAGCAACTTGCAGCCCTCGCTGGCCATGAATTTCATCATCTCCACGGAAGGCATCTATCCGCCTCAGCCGTAAGGCTGGCCGGCTTTTCCATCTCCAGTCCTATCCAGTCACCAGCTTTTTCAGTCTTTATATAATATGGACGAACCATACATCGGCGAAATTCGCCCCTGGAGCGCTCCCTTCGCTCCCAGAAACTGGGCTTTCTGCCAAGGGCAAGCGCTGCCCGTCAACCAGAACCAGGCCCTCTTTTCCCTGCTGGGCGTCACCTTCGGTGGCAACGGTGTCACAACTTTCAACCTGCCCGACCTGCGCAGCCGCGTGCCGGTAGGCAGTGGGCAGCTTACGGGTGGCTCTACCTACACGCAGGGCCAGACTGGAGGCGTTGAGTCGGTGCCCCTGACGACGAACCAGATTCCGGCCCACACGCACCCCATTACGGGTACCATGCAAACGGCGGAGCTCGGCGACCCCAGCACCCCCAAAGGCAATTACCTGACGGCCGATAACAACGCCCAGTACGGGGCCGGTCCGGCCAATGCCACCATGGGCAGCGCCGCCCAGGGCACATCGGGTAACAACGGCAGTAGCCAGCCTCACGAGAACCGCCAGCCGGTGCTGGGCATCAACTACATCATCGCGCTGACCGGCATCTACCCCTCGCGTGCCTAAACACTGCCCGTCGGGTCTCCGACGGGCAGTGTTTTTTCCTTTCCCCAAAAACTTTATGCGCGTTGCCGTCATCATTAGTAGTCTTCTGGGCTGGCCCCTGCTGCAAGACCTGCTGAGCCAGGGCGTGGTGGCAGGTGTGGCCATGCCCGCCAGCGGCCGCGAGGAAGCCGGGCAGGTAGCCGCGCTGCTGGCCCAGGCCGGCGTGGTGCCGCGCACACTGGCGCGGGCCACCCTGGGGCCCGCACTGGCCGAATGGGTGGCCGCGACCGGGGCCGAAGCCGTACTGGTGCTCACGTTTCCGTGGCGCATACCGGCCGCGGTGCTGGCCCTGCCGCCGCGGGGCTTTCTTAATTTCCACTTTGCAGCCCTGCCGGGCTACCGGGGGCCCGAGCCCACGTTTTGGCAGCTGCGCCACGGCGAACCGGCCGGGGCCGTCACGGTGCACCGCATGGCCGAGGACTTCGATACCGGCCCGGTGCTGCTGGCCACGCCGGTACCCATTGGACCCGACGACACGCACGGCCTGCACCGGGGCCATTTGGCCCTGGCGGCTGTGGGAACAGGGCGCCAGCTGCTGGCTGGCCTGCGCGGCGAACTGCCCCTGCCCGAACAACCCCAAAACGAAGCCGCCGCCCGCTACTGGCCCCGCGCCGGCCTGGCCGACGTAGCCATCAACTGGCAGGAGCCGGCCGCCGATATTGCCCGGCTGGTGCGGGCCGCCAACCCCTGGAACCGCGGCGCACTGGCCACGCTGCGCGGCCAGCTGCTGCGGCTGCTGGTGGCCACGCCCCGGCCCGAAACCGTGGCGGCCGCCCCCGGCACAGTGGTGCTGGCTGCCCCCGGCCAGGCCCTGCTGGTAGCCTGCGGCGAAAACCAGGTGCTACAACTCGACGTGCTGGCCCTGGACGAAGGATACTTTACCGGCGGGCAACTGGCCGGTATGGGCGTGCAGGTAGGCGAAGTGCTGGGCATGGTGTCTGCACCCGTGTCGGTGGCATTGCCTGTTCATGTATAATTCTAATTAATTGATTTTTAATAATTTAACTTTCACTTTTGCTTCTCTTCAATATATGAGACAAAAACTACTGCTGCTGCTGCTTCTACTGCTGGCAGCTTGGGGCGCGCGTGCGCAGGCCCCCACCTGGCAAAGCGCGCTCAGTTCGGCGGCCGTCGACGTGCGCGACGTGGCCATCACCGCCAGCGGCGACGTGTACGTGACCGGCTCTTTCACGGGCTCGGTTACGTTCGGCTCTAACACCCTCACCAGCACCGGCGACGCGGATATGTTCGTGGCCAAGTGGGCTTCCGGGGCCAGCACCTGGGCCTGGGGCGCGAGCGGCGGCGGCGGCACGTCCGGCGGCACCGATGCCAACGACTATGGCAATGCCATTGCTGTGAACGGCAACCGCGTGTACGTGACGGGCATATACCGGGCCACCACGTTTACAACGGGGGCCGGCACGCTGACCAACAATGGGGGCTACGACATGTTTGTGGCCAAGTTCACCGATAACACCACCAGCGTTACGGCGAGTGGGCTGCTGGGCAGCACCGCCGGCGCATCGCAGGAGTATGCGTATGGAATAGCCGTGAACCCGACCAACGGCAACGTGTACGTGACGGGCTACTTCGGCTCTACTTCTTTGCCAAATGCCACTATCAGCGGCACAGCGCTTACAAGCGGTGGCTCGGCCGACGTATACGTGGCGAAGTTTCTCGACAACGGGACAACGTTATCGAACGGTGGCGCCGTCCGCGCCGGTGGTGCCAGTGGCGAAATTGCCACCTGCCTGGCCCTCAACGGCAACAACATCTACATCGGCGGGCGTTTCAATAGCTCCGGTACGGCTGTCTTCGGCTCCAGCACCCTGACGAACGGGGGGGGGAACGATATTTTCGTGGCCCGCTTCACCGACAATGCTCCCACCACAACGGGCAGCATCGTCGCCAACTACGCCCAGAAGGGCGGGGGCGACGGTACCGACGGAGCCCAAGGCATCGCTGTGAATGCGAGCGGCGCCATTTATGTGACGGGTAACGTTACCGCCGCCACCGCAGGCGTGGTTTCGGTAGCCGGCAGTACCCTGACAACGGCGGGAGGCACCGATATTTTTGTGGCGAAATACACTGACAATGGCACGGCCCTGGTGAATGGCTATGCCATCGCCGACGGTGGTGCTAACTCCGAAGACACTGTCGACGGCTCAATTGGGGGAGACATTGCGGTGAACGGCACGTTGGTATACATAACTTCCGATTACGATGGCACGACCAACATCGCCGGTACCCCCCTGACAAGCGCGGGCGCATCTGATGCGTTTGTTGCCAAATACACGGATAACGGCACCACCTTCGTCGGCAACGGGGCGGTGAGCGGTGGCGGCACCGGCAGCGATAGCAGCTTCGGCATCGCCGTGAACGGCACCCAAGGCGTGGTTGGCGGCAAAATGGTGCCCACGGCGAACTTCGGCACCTCGCTGACCACGGGCACTTCCTACGCGGCACGGGTAAGCTTTGCTTCGCCTCCGGCGGTGACAACAGCCGCGGCCAATACCATTACGAATACCAGCGCGGTGCTGGGCGGCAACGTGTCTTCCGACGGCGGGGCTTCGGTAACTGCCCGCGGTGTAGTTTATAGCGCTACCAACACCACGCCCGCTATCGGCGGCACCGGCGTGACGCAGGCCCCCAACGGCACGGGCACGGGTACATTCTCGGCCACCATCTCGGGCCTCACGTCCGGTACCACCTACTACGTTCGGGCCTATGCCACCAACTCGGTGGGCACCAGCTACGGCGCGGTGGCAACGTTCACTACCCCGCCCAGTGCGCCGGTGGTGTTGACGCCGGCCAACGGCAGCGCCACCAACAACGTCACTCCCTCTTACACGGGCACGGCACAAGCCAACTCAACGGTGACGGTGTACGTGGACGGCTCGGCCCTGAGCGGAACGGTGACAGCCGACGCGTCGGGCAACTGGAGCAAAACTCAGCCCACGGCCCTGAGCCAGGGCAGCCACACGGTGTACGCTACGGCGGCTATCAGCGGCAGCGCGGCCAGCGCCAACAGCAATACCAACACCTTCACGGTGGACACAACGTCCCCGACGACGACCATCACCAGCACGACGCCGGGGGTGAGCAACGGCGGCACAACGGCCACCACGCCCATTGCCTTCACGGTGACGTTCACGGAAAACGTGTCGAACTTCACGTCGAGCGACGTACAGGTGACGGGTGGCACTCTATCGGGCTTCTTCGCTAACAGCAGCACCTACACCTTCAACGTGACGCCCAGCGGCAGCGGCAGCACCGTGACGGTGAACGTAGCGGCCAACGTGGCCAATGACCAGGCCGGCAACGGCAATACGGCGGCTTCGCAGTACAGCGTCACCTATCGGCAGCCGCTGGTGGCTTCCTCGCAGGCCGTGACCGTGAACTTGGATGCCAGCGGCAACGGCACGCTGGCGGCCAGCAGCGTCAACAACGGCAGCACCGGCCCGGGCACGCTCACCTACACCATCCAGAAAATCGTGTACGGGCAGGTAGCGGAAGGCCAGACCCTGACCCTGAGCACGCCCAATGGCAGCAACTTCCTCAGCACAAACGCCATCCGCTTTGCCAGCTACGGCACGCCGAACGACAACGGCAACGGCAACTACACCCTGGGCAGCTGCAACGCCCCCAACAGCGTGGTCACGGCCCAAAACTCGTTCGGGGGCCGCAGCACCGGCAGTATGTACGCCAGCAACACGGATACCCGCAACAACCCCGTGCTCGACGACCCCTGCTCGGGCACGCCCAAGCGACTGGCCGTGCAGGCCGCCTACTCGGCCGACGCGACCAGCCTGACCTACGACTGCAGCGAGGCCAACAAAACCCAGTACGTGCTGCTCACCGTGACCAACGGCACCAGCACCAGCACGTCGGTAGCCCAGGTGACGGTGAACCCGTCGCCCACCATTACGATTTCGAACGTGAGCCCCACCTCGGCCCCGCGCGGCGCCCCGGTGACGGTAACTGGCACCAACCTGAGCGGCGTGAACAGCGTGACGGTGAACGGTGCGACGGCGACCGTGAGCAACTTGACGGCTAACGGCTTCACCTTCGTGGTGCCCGCCGGCGCCACCACCGGCGCCGGCAACCTGACGGTGACGGCTCCCTGCGCGCAAACCCTGACCTCCGCCTTCACGGTGCAGCAGCCGGTGACGGCGGCGCCGGTTATCACCGCGCCGGCCAACGGCAGCCTGACCAATAATTCGCAGCCGACCTACTCGGGCACGGCCCCGGCTGGTAGCACCATCACGGTGTACGTCGGCCCGGCCTCCGGTGCGGCCTCCGCCATCGGCACGACCACGGCCACCGCCAGCGGCAATTTCTCCCTGGCCCAGCCCTCGGCCCTGACCAGCGGCAGCTACCAAGTGTATGCCACGGCCCAGACCAGCGGAAGTACGGTGAGCGCCAACTCGAACACCAACACCTTCACGGTGGATTTGGTAGCCCCGACGGTGACGAGCCTGACCAGCGGCACGGTGGCCAACAACGGCTCGACCACGACCTCGCCGGTGCTGTTCACGGCTACCTTCAGCGAGCCGGTGACGGGCTTCGCTAGCGGCGACATCGCGGTGAGCGGCGGCACGGTGACCACCGGCCCGACGGCCGGCAGCGGCAACACCTTCACCTTCCAGGTGACGCCCAGTGGGGCGGGCACCGTGACGGTGCAGGTGCTGGCCAACACCGTTCAGGACCAGGCCGGTAACCTCAACCCGGCTTCGAGCACCTACTCGTTTACCTATTCGCTGCCGCCCGTCACGGCAACCCTAACGCAGGTGACGCCGTCGCCGACGGCGACGGCGACGCTGACCTACCGGGTTACCTTCTCCGGCGGCGTCACGGGCTTGAACACGGGCAATTTCTCGGTGGCGAACAGCGGCACGACGGTGAGCGGGGCCTCGGTGGTCAGCGTAACCGCCGCGAGCGGCAGCACGACGACCTACGACGTGGTCGTGAACACGGGCACGGGTAACGGCAATCTGGTGCTGCAGCTGGTCAACAGCACGGGAGTATCCCCCACGGTGAGCAGCCTGCCGGTAAGCGGCCCCAGCTACACCATCTACAAGAGCTTCTTGGCCAAGCCCACCCTGCGCATTCAGGGCGTGGGCAGCCCCAGTGGCTTCAACGACGTGACGGCCTTCGTGGACGAGGTGAAGGTGCTGAGCGGCACGAGCGGCACCGCGGCCTTCGCCAACGGCTTGCAGAACGGCAGCTTCGAGACCAACAATGTACCACAAAGTAATTTTCTGTATCAAAGCCAAGGCGTCGTCGCCGCGCCCTGGAGCTTTGGCCCCCAGGCCGGGGTGTCGCGCAATAACAGCGGCTTCGGCTCGTCGGCCACCGATGGCACCGCGGTGGCGTTCCTGCAAAGCACGGCCGGCCTCAACGGCAACGTGGCGCAGAACCTGGCCGTGCCTACGGGCGGCTACCGGGTCGGCTTCCGGACTGCCCAGCGGACCAACAACGGCCGGAACGACGACCAGGTGCTGAACGTGTACCTGGTGAATAACGTCAATGATAACGTGTTTCTGGGCAGCATTCAGCCCGAGACTAGTGGTCTTGGCCTCTACGCGACCTTCACCTCGGCCGCCTTCAACGTGACAGCCCCGGCCCTGACGGCCACGGTGAGCGGGCCGGCCGGCCCGACGACCAGTACCGCCCCCATTCCGTTCTCGGTGAGCTTCACGCAGAGCGTGGGCACCACCTTCACGGCCTCGGACGTGACGGTGACGGGCGGTACGCTGACCAGCGGCAGCTTCGGCGGCAGCGGCGCCGGCACCTACACCTTCACCGTAACGCCGAGCGGATTCGGCATCGTGTCGGTGACCCTGGCCGACAATGTGGCCTTCGACGACAACAACACGGGCAACACGGGTACCAACACGGCGAGCGTGCAGTTCGTGGCCCCGACCATCACGGTGGCCCCGACCTCGCTGCCCGGCGGCACGCGTGGCACGGCCTACAGCCAGACCATCACGGCCTCGGGCGGCACGGCTCCTTATAGCTACGCCATCACGGCCGGCGCCCTGCCTTCGGGCCTGACGCTCTCTTCGACCGGTACGTTGTCGGGCACGCCCGCAGCGAGCGGCTCGTTCACCTTCACGGTGACGGCGACTGATGCCTCGTCGGCTCCCGGCCCGTACAGCGGCTCGCGCAGCTACACGCTCATCATTGCCGCTCCCGCTATTACGCTGGCTCCGGCGACGTTGCCGGCGGGCACGGTGGCGGCTGCTTACAGCCAGACCATCACCGCCACGGGCGGCACGGCTCCCTACAGCTATGCCATCACGGCCGGCGCGCTGCCGGCGGGCCTGACGATTTCCTCAGCCGGCGTGCTGGCCGGTACGCCCACGGCGGGCGGTTCGTTCACCTTCACGGTAACGGCCACCGATGCCTCGACCAGCGCCAGCGGCGGCCCCTACACCGGTTCGCTTAGCTACACGCTGACCGTGGCGGCCCCCACCATCTCGATTGCGCCGGTTACGCTGCCCAACGGCACGCAGGGCACGGCCTACAGCCAGGCCTTGTCGGCTGCGGGCGGCACGGCTCCCTACACGTTTGCCATCACGGCCGGTGCCCTGCCCGCGGGCCTGACGCTGACCAACGGCACGATTGCGGGCACCCCCGCGGCGAACGGCACGTTCAACTTCACGGTGACGGCCACCGATGCCTCAACAGGCAGCGGCCCCTACAGCGGTTCGCGCAGCTACTCGCTCACCATCAACGCCCCGGTGATAACGGCCGTGACGTGGACGGGTCTCATCAGCACCGACTGGTTCACGGCCGGCAACTGGTCGTCGAACACGCTGCCCAGCGCCACGATTGACGCCATCATCCCCACGGCGCCCAGCGGCGGCCGCTTCCCGAACATCAGCTTCGGCACGGCCAGCGTGCGCAACCTGACCTTCGACAGCGGCGCCAGCCTGACGCAGAGCGCCGGGACGCTGGTTGTGGCGGCCAACCTGACCAACAACGGCACCTTCCAGCCCACGGGCGGCACGGTGCTGCTGGGTAACTCGGCCCTGAGCAACATCTTCGGCGCCAGCAACACCCGGTTCTGGAACCTGACGGTGGGGGCCAGCGGTGCCCAGCAGAGCACTTCGGCCAGCACCTCGGTACAGCGCGTGTTCTTGCTCAACGGCAACTACACGACCAACGGTAACCCGCTCACGCTGGAGTCGAATGCCACGAACACGGCCCTGGTGGTGAACAACGGCAGCAACGTGATTGTGGGCAACGTCACGGTGCAGCGTTACATCGCCCCCGACCTGAACCCGGGCCTCGGCTACCGCCACTACTCGGCACCGGTGAGCACTGCGACCGTGGGCAGCCTGACTACGAGTACTTTCACGCCCGTAGTAAACCCGGCCTACAATAGCTCGGCCACGCCCAACAGCGTGCGGCCTTTCCCCACGGTGTACTACTACGACCAAGCCCGCCTGGCCACGGCCACCAACAACCTGGCGCCCTTCGACAAGGGCTGGACCTCGCCCAGCGCGCTGACCGACCCGCTGACCGTGGGCAAAGGCTACACCGTGAACCTGGCGGCGAACCAGACCCTGGCCGTGACCGGCCAGCCGAACAACGGCGACGTGAGCCAGTCCCTGGCCCGCAACAGCGGTGCCACGGCGACCGATGCCGGCTGGCAATTGGTGGGTAACCCTTACCCGTCGCCCCTTGACTACTCGCAGGTAGGCGCGGCCGACCGCAACAACCTCGACGCTGCCATGTATGTGTTCGAAAGCACCAGCCTGTACGGCGGCACCTACCGCGCCAATGTGAACGGCGTGGGCGGCAACGCCAATAGCCCGAACTCGATTCTGGCCCAAGGCCAGGGCTTCTTCGTGCGGGTGAGCAACGGCCAGACCAGCGGTACCCTGACGCTGCGCAACTCGCAACGCGTGACGACTTACCAGAACCCGGTGTACCACCGCACTACCGAAACCCGCCCGCTGGTGCAACTCGACCTGCAAAGCGCCACCGGTTCCGACCCGCTGTATGTGTACTTCGAGCAGGCCGCTACGGCCGGCACGGATGTGGAATACGACGCCGTGAAGCTGCCCAACTCGACCGGCCTGAACCTGGCCGCCTGGGCTGGCAGCGACAAGATGGCCATCAACGCCCTGCCGCTGACTTCGACGGCTTCGGTAACGGTGCCGCTGTTCATTGGCCTGCCCGTGACGGGCACCTACACGCTGCACGCGGCGCAGGTGCTCAACTTCGGCGCCGGCGAGCAGCCCTTCCTGCGCGACTTGCAGCTGGGCACGCTCACCGACCTGAGCCTGCACCCCGACTACACCTTCACCATGAACGCGGCCAATACCACCCCGCGCTTCGAGCTGGTGTTTGGTGCCCGGGTGCTGGGCGTGGCTTCGGCCAAGCTGGCCGCCCAGGTGGCCGTGTACCCGAACCCTGCCAGCAAGGCGGTGTTCGTCGAGCTGCCCACCGCCCTCAACCGCAAGGCCGTGACGGCCGCGCTGGTTGATGCCCTGGGCCGGGTGGTGCTGACGCAGGCGCTGCCTGCCGGCCAGCCCACCTACACCCTGCCGCTGACCAACCTGGCCACCGGCGTGTACTCGCTGCGCCTCCAGACGGAAGCCGGCGTGGTGGTGAAAAAGCTGGTGGTGGAATAAACCACCCGCCTCACCAGGCCTTGAAAAGCCCCGGCTGCAGATGCAGCCGGGGCTTTTTTGTTGGGGTAAAATGCCTGCCGTGAAAAGCCTGGGAGAACTGCATTTATGTTTTTATAATTATAAATAATAATATATATTTACTAATTGTTTTTACGGAACAGCTCGCCAGCCATGTTCACCGATTTTCTTGCTCCCGTCCCGGCCCGCCGAATCGTGAACCCCACCGTGGAAATCAACGACCTGGTGTCCATCGTGGTGCCGGTTCACAACGAGCAGGACAGCGTGCGCCCGCTGGCCGAGCAGATAGAAGGCGTGATGACTGCCCACGGGCTGGCCTATGAGCTGCTGCTGGTGAACGACGGCAGCGAGGACCAGACCTGGCCGCGCATCAGCGCCCTGGCCGCCGAAAACCCGGCCGTGCTGGGCATCGACCTGGCCGGCAACTACGGCCAGACGCTCAGCCTGCGCGCCGGCTTTGAGCGGGCCCGGGGCGACATTGTGGTGGCCATGGACGGCGACCTGCAACACGACCCGGCCTACCTGCCGCAGTTTGTGGCCTACATCCGCGAGGGATACGACATGGTGAGCGGGGCCAAAGCCAAGCGCCCCGATGGCCGCGCCCATTCGCTGCTCGCCAATACGGCCCACAAGGTCATTTCCCTGTTATCGGGAGTGCAGCTCGAATATTTCGGAGCTACCTACAAGGCCTACCGCCGCTACCTGCTGCGCAACGTGGAGCTGCTCGGCGACTCGCACCGCTTTCTGGGGGCTCTGGTGGCGCAGCGCGGCATTCGGTACCGCGAATTCCCGATTGAGGTGCAGCGGCGGCAGTTTGGAACCAGCCACTACGGCCTGGGCAAAGCCCTGCTGGTGGTGGTCGATTTGGTGATGCTGCGCTTTTTTCTGCGCTATTCGCGCAAGCCCTTCCGGCTGTTTGGGGTGCTGGGCATCCTGACGCTGGGGGTGGGCCTGCTGGCTACTGCGGGCCTGTTGGTCGGCTCCATTTTCTTCGGGGTAAATATTTCTCATCGATTCCCTATGGAATTCATTTTCAGCTTGTTTCTGATAATGAGCGGCATCTTTTTGATTTGTTTTGGCCTGCTGGCCGAAATCGGCACGCATGCCTACTATGCCCGCCGCAACCGGGCGCCTTACGTGGTGCGGCGCGAGCTGCGCGCGCCAACCCTAACGCTTTAACGCATGGCCCTGCGTCTCATCATCAACGCCGACGATTTTGGCTGGGATGCTGCGGCTACGGCCGCCATTCTCGACCTGGCCGCCCAGGGGTGCCTTAGCAGCACCACCGCAATGGCCAATCTGGCCAGTGAAATGGACCTGGCTGCCCTCCGTCAGCTCTCCGGCCGCGTATCGGTGGGCTACCACCTGAACCTGATTGTGGGCCCGCCGGTGGCCCCGGCCGCCAAGGTGCCGAGCTTGCTGGGGCCGGATGGCCATTTCTGGCCCGCGCAACGGCTGTGGCTGCGTTACCTGGCCGGCCAAGTGCCCCCGGCCGAGCTAACCACGGAGTTGACTGCGCAGATTGACCGCCTGCGGGCCCACGGCCTTGCCCTCAGCCACGCCGATTCGCACCGGCACCTGCACCTCTACCCCCGGCTGGGGCCCGCCCTCACGCGCATTCTGGGCCAGCTGGGGGTGCGACGGATGCGGCGCTGGACGCCCCAGCCCAGCTACGGGCAGCGCGGCCGCATCCTGAACGTGTTTGGGCGAATTTCAGCCCGTGGCCTGCGGGATTTTGCCACGCCCAATGCACTGGCGGCCGATTTCTCGGCGGCGCAGGCGGCCACGCTGCCGCTGTTTGCGCAGGGGCTGGCCCGCGCCCGGCGGCACGGCCCCACCGTAGAGTTTATGACCCACCCCGGCCTAACTGACCGGCCCGGCTCGTACCTGGCCCGCCGCACCGAGTACGAATTCTGGCGCGGCGGCACCTGGCGCGAGCACCTGGCGGAGCAGGGCGGGAGCTTGATTCGGTACGATGAAGTCTGAAACCGCAATGGTAAAAACCGGTTTTCAACCTCGCTCAACCGCATTCCAGCTGCCTTCGCCTACCAATGCCCCAGGCAACGCCACCGCCGCCGACAGCAGGTAAAAGAGCAGGCTGAGGCTGACCGATACCGCCGCATCGAGCCCCAGCCACTGCGCCCCGAGCAGAAACACCACCTCGCGCGCGCCAGCCCCGCCCACCGTGAACGGCAACGCGGCTGCCACCGACGACGCCAAAAACACCAGCAGATACGCCGGTTGTTGCGCGACGGTGTGCGTAGCGGCCAGCAAAGCCAGCGTGCACAGCAACTGAGCCGCCTGCACCCCCAGCGCCAGCCCCTGCGTGCGCCAGTACGTGGGGCCAAACGGCGCAAACCACCGCTCCGTAACGGCCGCGCCACCCAGCAGCAGCCCCGCCGCCCCCAGGCCGGCCACCCCGCGCCACACCCATAGCCCAGGCAACGGCAGGGGCACTACCCACGCCAGCGCCACCAGCAGCACCCCCAGCGCCAGCAGGCCGCTCACGCGGTCCAGCACCAGGGCGCGAACCAGGGCAGCGGTTTTGGTAGGGTAGGCCCTCCGCAGCACCAGCACCTTGTAGCCGTCGCCGCCGATGCCGCCGGGCAGGAACAAGTTATAAAACATGCCCAGCCAATAGAGGCGCAGGTTGGCGGCCTCGGACAAATCGACCCCGATGGCCCGCTGAAAATAGTTGAGGCGGCGGGCCGCCAGCCATTTCGACGCCGCGAACAGCCCCACCGCCAGCCCCAGCCACCCCAGCTGCACGCTGGCCAGCACCTGCCCAATCTGGCGCGGGCTGATGCGGCGAAACACAAACCACAGCGCGGCCGCCAGCAGCCCCAGCTTCAGCAGCAGGAGGAGGGGGGCGCGCAGGCGGGGTGGGAGGGTCAAGATGCGGGGAGGCAGTTGAATCAGCGGTTTGACGATGAAAATAAATCTGACTGGTCGAATTTTACCAAGTGCAGCCGGATGCCCCGGTCGATGACGAACTCATAGTACTGGCGGTAGCGCCGGCCGGTGAGGTACCGGTCTTCGGCCAGGTAGAAAGCGTTTTTGGCGGGCGCGGCGGGCAGCAGTGGCGACGTGGACGAATACACGATGTGGCCCGTGCCCCGCGTGATGTAAAAAGCCTCGTCGTTGTCGACGTGGGTATCGGCCAGCTTGTACACCGGGGCGCTGCCGGCTATCTGCGCCACCCGGATGGCCGCCGTGCGATAGGGCGTTTCGTCGCGGGTGAGCAGGCGGGCCGGCAGCACAAACCAGTTGAACACCACGCGCATGCACAGCAAAAACAGCCCCAGCCACGCCAGCCGCTGGGCCGGCAGGTACCAGAAGGCCAGCGTGCAGCCGGCCAGGGCCAGCACCCCCAGTCCTGATTTCCAGGCCACGCCGGGCTGCACGGCGGCGGCGGGTATCCAGGGCACGGCCACCAAGCTCAGGCTGACCAGTGCCATGGCCGTGAGCAGCACGGTATCGAGCACCCGGTGGGGCCAGCGGCTCTCGGCCCGAAACTGCTGGTAGAAATAAACCGCCACCGTGAAGCCCAGCGGCGTGAGCACGAACAAATAGCGCGGAATGGTGCCCGGCGACAGCCAGAACACCGGCGTGAGCGCCACAAACAGCAGCGCATTGTAGCGCAGGAAGGGCCGCCCGCGCAGCACCTGCCGCCAGCCGGGCCGGACCAGGCACAGCAGCAGTAGGGTCCAGGGCAGGAAATCGGAGATGAAATCGAACGGAAACTTCACCAGGTGGGCCAGCGACTCCCGCCAGGCGTGGGCGGCCACGGTGCGTTGCGTCGACTGGTCGAGGAGCGTGGCGAGGTAGTCGTGCAGCGGGTGAAAATGGCTGTACACGGCAAAGTAGCCGCCCGCCAGCCCCAGCAGCACGCCCAGCCCCAGCGCGTGCGCCCCCGATAACAGCCGCCGCCAGTGGCCGTCAACCAACCCGAAATACACCCCCAGCGCCACCCCCTGAAACACCAGCGACGGCAGCCCCTTCAGCAGAAAGCCCACAGCCGTAAGGGCGTAGCTCACCACAAACAGGGCCGCCCAGCGCCGCCGCGCGCCCAGCTCAAACACCGCCATGAAGCCGAGGTAGGTGACCAGGGCGTGCAGCGTGTCGATAAGCCCGAGGAAGGAGTCGTAGAACAGCATGCGCCCGCTGGTGACGAAAGCCAGTGCGGCCGCTACGCCCAGCATTCGGCCCAGCCGGCGGCTCACGAAGTAGTACAGGCTGGCCCCCATGCCTAGCAGCGCCAACACCGTGGGCAGCCGAATCACCCACTCCTCGACGGAGCCAAACAGCCGGAAAAACCCCAGCAGCAGCCAGTTGAACAGTGGCGGCTTATTGAAATAATACTCGCCCTGCAGTGTCGAAACGAAGAAATTGCCGTGCAGCTTCAGCTCCAGGGCCACCAGCGCCCGGATGGGCTCATCGGCGATGAGCGGGAGCAGGCCCAGGTTGAGCAGCAGGGCCGGCGGCAGCATCAGCAGGGCCAGCACGGCGGGCACCCAGGGGCGCGCCCGCAGCCAGGGGAGGACGGGAGCCATGGCGAAAAGCAGGGTGAATTAGCCCGCTAAAGGTAGGATTCAAATTAGTCTTTGTATTTTATATATTGAATATTTATTTAAAGCTCGTGCGTATCCTCGACCGGTACATCATTCGCAAGTTTCTCACGGCGTTTTTTTTCACCGTGGTGCTGCTCGTATCGGTGATTTGCGTGATTGACTACACCGAGAAAAACGACGATTTTCTGCGCCACGGGCTGTCCGGGCACAAAATCATTTTCGGCTACTACGTGTATGTGTTCCCGTATTTCGCCAATATGCTCTCGCCCATCACGGTGTTTATTGCCGTGGTGTTTGTGACGGCGCAGCTGGCGGTGCGCACCGAAATTGTGGCCATTATGGCCTCGGGCGTCAGCTTCCGGCGGCTGTTGGTGCCGTATGCGGTGGGGGCCGGGTTGCTGGGCGTGCTCACGTTTGCGGTGGTGGGCTGGGTGCTGCCGCTGGGCAACAAGCACCGCGTGCAGTTCGAGCGCGCCTACGTGAAAAGCCCCTGGCGCTATGAGGGGCGCAACGTGCACATCAAAATTGGGCCGCGCCACTACGTGTACATGGAGAGCTACGACAACATCAGCAACATCGGCTTCCACTTCGCCCTCGAAACCGTGGACGGCACGGTACTGCGCCGCCGCCTCACGGCCGATGCCATTAACTGGGATTCGACCCGGCACGCGTGGCATTTGTCGCCGCAGCTGATACGCACCTTTCGCGGCTTGCAGGACGAAACACTGCAAACCCTGCCCGCCCGCGACACCACCCTGAACCTCTTTCCCAAGGATTTCGGCAGCGACTATCACCTGGCCGAAACCCTCACCCTGCCCGAGCTCAACGGCCTGATTCGCACCAAAATCGAGCGCGGGGCCAGCGACACGCAAACCTACCAGAGCGATAAATACGAGCGCTACGCTTACCCCTTCGCCATCTTCATCCTGGCCCTGATTGGCGTCACGCTCAGCGCTCGCAAGGCGCGGGCCGGCGTGGGTGGGCAAATTGCGCTGGGGTTCGTGCTGGCCTTCGTTTTTATCTTCTTCGTGATGTTCAGCCGCAACCTGGCGCAGGTGGGGCAGCTCTCGCCCATGCTGGCGGCCTGGGTACCCAGCCTGATTTTCTCCGGCATCGGGCTGGTACTCTACCGCTTTGTGCCCAAATAGGCCACAAAAAAGCCCTGGCTGCGCAGGTAGGCAGGGCTTTGGGTTTGATAATAAGAACTGCCCGACAGGTTGGACGGCGTACTTTTGGCCCATGCATCAAACCATTGAGCTTCCGTCCCGCAGTATTTCCTTCCGCCCCGATTTGCGGGTGATGGTGGTGCGCTGGCACAGCCACGCCACTTTCGAAGAGGTGCAGGCCGACTACGCCCAAATGCTGGCCGCCGCCGAAGAGCACGGCATCAGCGACTGGCTACTGGATGTGCGGCGCCGGAACAAAATTCCGGCCGACCTCAGCGATTGGGTCACCAATGTGTTCTATCCGCAAGCTACCCAGCGCTTGGCGCCCCGCCGCCTGCGCATGGCCGTGCTCAACTCGCCGGCCCTCACCGAAGCCTACACTTCGGACCCCGCCCAGAATAAATACGTGGCCTACGTCCTCGACCCCGCCCGGCCCTTCGATATCGGCTTGTTTGAAGACGAGGGGGCGGCCATGCGCTGGCTCAATCCTGCTGAATTATAGGAAGCGGCCGGGGCACTACTTGGCGGCCTTCTCCAGCAGCCCCAGCAGTTCGTCGGCAGCTTTTTCGATGTCGGCGTAGCCTTGCTGGGCAGCGCGCTCCTTGGCGGCGATGAGGCCGTCACGGTGCACGGTTTTGAAGTCGCCGTAGGGGAATTTGTAGGCCGCTTTGGCATCCACGCCCGCGCTTTTGTCGAGGCCGAGATGCCAGTTGGCATACTCTTCCATCTCGTGCTTTTCGAGAAAAGCGTTTTCCTTGCTTGTATTGGGGTTGTGCTGGCCCCAGTGGCCTTCGTCGTTCTTGATTTTACCGTCCTTAATCAGGCGGCGGGCGTAGGCCACGGCCTGCGGGTTGAGGGAAACAGACATTGGAAAAAAGGTTGGTGAACCCCTGCCTACGCACCCCGCGCGCCCAGGTTCCTAGTGCTCAGCTTTTGCCGTGGAGCAGGTATTTGGTCTGCTTAAAGCTGTAACCGACGGACACTACCATCCGGCCGGCGCTGGCCGGGTGGTCCGTGGCGGCGGTGTAGATGGGCAGCTGAAAGCTGGTGTTCAAGGACACGTTTTTGTAGTACACGTCCAGCCCCGGGCCCAGCAGGGCGTTGTTCATGGCGTGCTCGCCGGTGAGGTGGCCGTCGAGCATTTCGCCCTTGGTTTTCTCGTAGAAAAACTGCGCTGAGGGGTAAATCTGCCAGTTTTCGCCCAGCGGCACCCGGTAGAACAGACTGGCGTAGGTAGCCGTGCTCGGGGCCAGGCTGTTGCTGAACGTGTTTTCGTTGGAGCGCCGGTAGCTGCTGTTCACGCTCAGCCCGAAGCTGTGGAAGCTGCCGATGTAGTTGGCGTACACAAAGCCGTCGGTGGTGCCGGTGCCCACCTGGTTCAACAGCGGGTAGCGCTGGCCCTGCGCGTTCTGGCGGGTGTACTCGCCGGTGGGCAGCTTCACGCCGCCGCCCACGATGAGCCGGCTCTGCACGCCCGCCGTTTCGATGGCCCGGATGAGGTGGTAGCCGGCAAAAACCGTCACGTCGCCCACGCCGGCCGAGTTCAGCTGCCGGCCGTTTATCTGGGAAGTATTCATC
The DNA here is from genome assembly GCF_016056375.1 of Hymenobacter negativus. Classification (GTDB taxonomy): domain Bacteria; phylum Bacteroidota; class Bacteroidia; order Cytophagales; family Hymenobacteraceae; genus Hymenobacter; species Hymenobacter negativus_A. The sequence goes on along the minus strand of NZ_JAEDAE010000005.1, from coordinate 221,076 downwards.
ACGTAGGGCACGAAAGCGTTCAGTTCCACGCGCTGCGAGAGGAAGTATTTGCCCCGCAGCTCAATCACCCGGAAGGCTTCGAAATCGGTCGGGTCGCCGTGGTGGGAGTGCGCGTAGCCGTTGTCGCCATTGAGAGGCGAGGGGAAAAACGGCCGCGCCCCCGCCGGAAAAAACTGCGCCGACTGCCCCAGCGCCTGGTAGCCGTTGAAGATGCGGTAGCGGTGCATCAGGCTGAAGCTGCTTTGGTTGTCGTAGGGCGTGATGCCCATGAAGCAGCCGCAGATGTCGCATGCCCGGCCGGGCCGCGCCAGCCCGCTCATTAGCAAGGCAATGAGAATAAATTTCTTGATGGTCATGGAAGTGAATGCTGAAGCCTAACGCTGCTCGGCCAGCCGCGCATCATGGATAAACGAGTCGTCGGTAAGCGTGTTGAGAAAGGCGATGATGTCGGCCTGCTCGGTGGCCGTGAGGGGAATGCCTAGCGGTGCGCCGGCCGGCCGCAGCGCGGCATCAAGGGTAGGCGAAGCCTGCACGCCGTGGTCGTAATGGGCCAGCACCTGCGCCAACGTAGTGAAGCGGCCGTCGTGCATGTAGGGACCGGTGAGGGCCACGTTGCGCAGGCTCGGCACCTTAAAGCGGCCCACGTCGGTGGCCCGGCCGGTGATGTGGGCGCGCCCCGAGTCGGCCCCGAAACTGGTGCTCAGGCCGTTGTTGCGGAACGACTCGTCGGTAAATAAGTCGGTAGCGTGGCAGCTGGCGCATTTCTGCGTCACCAGCATCCGGCCGCGCCCCTCGCTGGCCGTGAGTACGGCGTTGCCTTCGCCCCGCACCACTTGGTCGTAGCGCGAGTTGGCCGAGGTGAGCGAAGCCGTGAACTGCGCCAGCGCCCGCAAAAACTGATACGAATCGATGGGGCCGGGGCCATACACGGCCGCGAAACGGCGCGGATAGTCAGCGTCAGCATTAAGCTTGGCCAGGACGTGGTCCAGCGTCTCGTCCATCTCCAGCGGGTTGGTGAGCGGAGCCAGGGGCAGCGTTTCGAGGTTTTTCGGCCCGCCATCCCAGAAAAAATCTGGTTTCCAGCGCAGGTTTTGCAGCGCCGGGGCGTTGCGCGTGCCCAGGCGGTTGTTCACGCCGTGGCTCAGGCGGTGGTCGGCATTGGCAAACGCCACAAACTGCTGGTGGCAGCTGCCGCACGACACCGAGCCGTCGCGCGAAAGCCGCGCATCGTAGAACAAGCTACGGCCCAGCGCAAACGCCGCCGGCGTGGGCGGGTTGGCATCGAGGGCGTACACGGGGGCGGGGAAATTGGCCGGGAGAACGGTGCCGGGCACCGAAGAATCCGGTGCCACCACGTCGCTGAGGCCGCAACCCGCCAGGAGCAGCCCCGCCAGCCCGCAGGCCAGCGAGGCAACTAATGCGCGGCGCATGGCCGGGCTAGTTGGCGTGAATGTGCTCGACGGAGAACATGCCGGCCGCGTAGTTATCGGCCATCATCACGGCGTTGGGGCCCGCCGACATAATCTCAATCATCGAACCAGTGCCACCGAAGCGAATGGTGTTCGGCCCGCTGAACATCTTCTGCAGGTCCTGATTCAGGTGGATTTCGGGGTTGTGGCCGGCCCGCACCAGCAGGGTGGTGCCAGCCTGGAAGGCCGGCGAAACTGTGCGCACGGCATTGTACGGCTTTTGAAATCCGCCGACGTGGAAGGTGAGAGCCGTGGTGCGGGACTGGGGCGAGGAACCTTCCAGCTTGGTGAAGATATAGCCCGAGTTCCAGGTCCAGAACATCTTGTTGTTAGGGTCGAGCGCGCCCTTCTGGGCCCCCGAAACGTTGTGCAGGCTGTCGACCCCAATGGTGAAGGTCAGGCCCTTGTAATCGCCCTCCGGCACGCCGGTGAGCGTGATGTGCTGGTTGTCGGGCTTGGCCGCATCCAGCAGGTAGTAACTGTCGGGCACGGCGTAGGTCGAGCCGTCGGTTTTGGTGAAGACGATGTTGGAGATGTACTGCCGGAAGGTGTTGACCGTGAACTGTTCGCCGGCCAGGGTATTATAGGTTTTGGTGTCGAGCACCAGCGGGTCGGTCCCTACGGTCTGCTCAAATTCGAGGGAAACCGTGGGCGGCGCGGCCACCACCACATCTTTCTTGCAGCCCGCGAGGGCAAGCATAGCGAGGGCGAACGTGCAGGAAAGGGCGGAAATTGAAAAGCGTTTCATTGGAAAAGCGGGGAAGGGGAATCAACAACTGATTGAAAAACAGCGCGTGCGCGCGCATCGGGCTCGCCGAAAATCCGGCGGAACCCGCAAATTGGCCGGCCTCCTGCTGCGCAGAAAGCCCTAAGCCACAATCAGATGGATAGAAGGGGTGGGCGGAGTACGCCCCGGCCAGGTACACCCGTGTAGCGCACCATTGCCGGGCGGGCATAGGGCCGGGCGGCGGCGGGCCAGCGCTGTGGCTGGAGCAGCTGCAAGGCGGCCGTGGGCAGCACCTCGTACTTCACCTTGGCCAGTAGCTCGGGGGCTTTTTTGTCGCCGCCCTCGGCTTTGCGCAGCTGCTGGGCCAGGTGGCACTTGCCGTTGCAATGCAGCACCGGCTTGGCTTTGTTCACGCAGTACAGCTCCGTGATACGCGCCTTGTTCAGCTGATAATCCACGACCAACACTTCCTGCCCCAAGGTCTGGAGCAGCATAAGCGCGACGAGGAAAAAAGCCAGAATGCGGTGCATAAAGCAGAAGCTACGAGGGCAAAGATAGGCCAACGGCCCATGATTCAGGTTATCCCTAACGACATAAACGGCAGTGGGGACAATGCTGGATTGTAGTGAATAGGGGCAAAAGCTGTCGGTAAGTGTCCGTTGCTGGGTCGCTCGGGCCCGAATGGCCAACCGTTGCCTGGTGCAACCAGTTCCGGCACCGAGGCTACAGCTTGTCCTGTCGGATGAGAGCCCGGTACACCCGCAGCAAAGTGAACTGGCCTACACCCAGATAATACAGCCCCGTGAGCAGGTAAAAAGCCGCTTGAAGCCGAAAAACGCCATTCTCACGGTATTTGCGGGCCGAAGTGATGATGGGGTCGGGCAGCACCCGCAACCGCGTCAGCCGCCGGAGCCGCCGCGTAATTTCCTGGTCTTCCAGGATGAGCAGGTCCTCGCGATAGCCGCCGGCCTGCTCAAAGATGGTCCGCTCCACAAATAAGCTCTGGTCACCAAAGCGCGCCAGGGCCACATCGAAGCGCGTGAACCAGGCATGCGCCCGCAAGAACCAGTGCGGCATATCAAATGCCAGCCGGAAGCAGCCGCAGCCATACCCCGCCGCCACCGCCCGCCGGATATCGGCCAAAAAGCCCACCGGCGGCAGCGAATCGGCGTGCAGAAAATACAGGATGCTGCCCGTGGCTTGCCGCGCTCCGTGGTTGAGCTGGGCGGCGCGGCCCTTGCGCGGGCAGGCCACTACGCCGGCCCCGGCCTGCCGGGCCCGCGCGGCGGTGGCATCGGTACCGGGGCTGTCGGCCACGATGATTTCCACGGCCGCATCGGTGGCCGTGCCCGCCCGGCGCAGGTGGTGCAGCAGGGTCGCAATGCCCTCCGCTTCATTATAAGTGGGGATGATGATGCTCACCAGCGCGGCAGCAGGGGCGGGGCGCGGCATGGCGGCCGGTTAGTTCAGGTAGGGAGATTCCAACTCCTGGCCCATGCTGCGGAGCGTAGCAGCCCCGCGCCGGCCGGTGAGGCGGGTGCTCAGGGCTTGGGCTTCGGGGGCGCTGAGGACTTCCAGTTCGTGCAGCCAGGCTACGCGGCGCAGTTGCGGCTCGATGAAGCCCAGCGGGTTCACCTGGCCGTATTCGTCGCGCAGGTAGGTTTTGGTGCGGCGCTCCAGCTCCGCCACCAGCGCCCGAAACTGCTTGCGCTGCCAGGGCCGCCCGGCCAGCGTGACGGCCAGGTGCGCCGTGCGCAGCCGGAACGTGCACCACTGCTGCTCGAAGCGCAGCCAGCTGGCCAGCACATTCAACCCAAAAACCAGCCACCACGAATACAGCGCGATGTCGGCGTGCCCGGTGGCCAGCCACTCGCGCCACGGGCCGTAGCCCAGAAACACCAGCAGCAGCCCCGTGAGCAGCAGCTGGTTGGTGGGAATGTGGCGATGCTCGCCGGATTTAATAGGAAGAATTTCTTCGTAGGGCACCTCGGTTTCGAGGGTGGGCACGCCCTGCGGGTTGCGCTTGCACACGTAGAGGCTTTCGGCCCGCAGTTCAAGATGCGTAGTACCCAAAAAAAGCTGTTTTTGGCTAAAAATCATTCAGGGGAGGAGTAGGTATTGGTAGAAGGAAGGGAGAGAAGGCGGCGTAATGAATTCGTCTGTCAGCCTGAGCGTAGCGAAGGACCTTATCAAGCAGGAATAGTTTGCCGTAATTACAATAAAGCGAACGCGGTAAGGTCCTTCGCGAGCTCAGGATGACAGATGCCTTTGCAGGAAATCGCATTCCTCTTAAGCAAACGGGCTCGGCGTGAAGCAAAGCACAAAAATAACCACCATCAGCCAGCCTAGCAGCTGCCGGCCGAGGCTCAGGGCGCGCTCATCAGGAGCCGGCGGGTGGTAAATGCCTGTAAACCGCCCCAGCAGCAGCCCAAACACCAGCCAGCCGGGGTTGCCCACTACGCCCGGCAGCAGCGCGGCCCCCGCCAGCTGTGCCGCCCAGATGCCGGCCGCCAGCAACAGTCCCTGGCGCGGCCGGGGCAGCACCCGCCAGAATATCAGGGCCAGATACCCAGCGTACACTGGCCCACCATAGAGCCAGGTTTGCCAGTCGTCGTGCAGCGAAAACAACCCCAGCCCGGCATAAAAAATGAAGCCCGTGAACAGCACCGGCACCATGCGGTTGAAGCGCCGCGGCCCCAGCAGCCCGTACAGGATGTGCCCACCGTCGAGCTGGCCCATGGGCAGCAGGTTCAGCGCCGTGAAAAACAGGCTGAGCGAGCCAGCCAGCAGCACGGGGTAGTGCAGCAGCTCCAGCGGGTGGGGCAGGCGGGTGGGGTCGGCAAAGGTTTTTTCTAGGAATTGATAGAGCAGCGGGCGAGCCAGGGTAAAATCTGCCGAAGCTGGAATAGAAAGTGTATTATGCGGCGGCAGGTGCGTAAAGCCGTAAATCAGCAGCGGCACCGCCACCAGGAAGCCCGCCAATGGCCCGGCCAGCCCGATATCAAAAAACTCGCGCCGCGAAAAAATCCGCTCCCGAATGCGAATGATGGCCCCGAACGTGCCCAGCCCCATCGGAAAGGGGATATAGTAAGGCAGCGAACTCCGCACTCGGTTGTAGCGCGCCGTGAAATAATGCCCAAACTCGTGCACCGTGAGCACCCCCAGAAACGGCAGCGCAAACCACAGCCCGCGCTGCACTTCCGCCCACAAGGCCGGCCCGCGCAACAGAAATACATCAAGCGGTAGAAAATCGACCGCGCCGCGCGTGAGCTGAATGCCCGCCAGCGTGGTCGTAACAAGCGTTATCAAAAATAGCCCGATGTGCACCGCCGCCGTGCGGCCCGGCGACGGCTCCGGCCGCTCGAACCGCCGGAACAGCGCCCGCGCCCGGGCCAGGCGGCCGGGCGCATCCGTGGCCACCGGAGCGGCTACATCGGCAGGAAAACCCGCGAAATCAGGTTCAGGAATGGGCAACGGGGTATTCTCGGGGAAAGACACGGAGGGCTTCGGGCAGGGCAGTGGTGAGGGTGAGCGGCGGGGCCAGGTGCAGCACCCGCAGCCCCAGGCGGCGGGCCGTGGCAATGTGCTGCGGGCTGTCCTCGATGAACAACACGTCTTCGGGCCGCCAGTTCATTTCGCGCAGCGCGTGCCGGAATATTTCCTCGCCGGGCTTGCGCAGGCCTACTTCCTGCGAGTAGAACACGCGGTCGAGCACGTCGGCAATGCCGTTTTTGAAGCCATATTTGGCGGCGAGTCGCTGGTTGATTTCGGCAATGTGCAGCGTGTTGGTGTTGCTGAGCAGCGCCGTTTGGTGGCCCTGCCGCCGTAGCTCGCCGATGAGGGCCAGGCGCTCGGCGGGCACGTCGAGCAGCATGGCGTGCCAGGCGGCGTCAAGCTCGGCATCGGTGGCGTCAAGGTCGTAGGCTGCCCGCAGCCCAGCCCGGAACTCGGCGGGGGAGAGTTGGCCAGTCTCGAACCGGTCGAACAGCTCGGCCTGGCTGGCCTGCGAAAACTGGATGGTGTTGCCGGCGCGGCTCAGCCGGCGCATAGCCACAGGAGTGGCGTCGTAATCAATATCGATGATAACACCGCCGAAATCGAACAATAAGTGGGGAAGCATGGGCTGGCTTGTTTTTCCGTCCGCGAAGGTCGTACTTTTGCACCGTTGGAGGGCCGGCAACGGCAGGGTTGAGGTGAAAGATGACTGCCTCCAGCACCGGGCCTATAGCTCAATCGGTTAGAGCAACTGACTCATAATCAGTAGGTCACTGGTTCGATTCCAGTTGGGCCCACAAAAAAGCCTCTCACGATAGCGTGAGGGGCTTTTTTATTGATTTGCACCCGATTTTGCAACCGGAGAAGGCTATTGCTGCGTGCCGTTGCATATGTTTTTATCATGCTGACGTGACCTTCTACCAATTCAGTTTATTGCCCAACGAGGCCCAACTCGCCACCGTACACGCTGTGGGCAACTACCTCGCCCGGCGCTGGGACGACGTGCACCAAGCTGTCATGCTTTACCAAATGCCCGGCGGCTTCTTCGTCGAATTGAACTACGATGTGGACCAAAACAAGGTCACGCACCTTTTCGCCTTCGAGGCGGGCACCGAGAATGACCGGCTGGAGGATTACGCGATGTTCGTGAAGCTGCCGGATTGGTTGTCCAATACGGATTAATTACTATGTTTATGGAAAATAAAAAAGGCTATGAGAAACTACTCAAACAGCCGGTTTACCCTAATTGAGGAACCCGGCAAGCGCAAGTACTTTTCGTTTCAACTGACCGCTGGCGACGGGTCGTTGCGCAATGGCTTGTTTCAAGTGTTTCCGAATGGGGTGTTTAAATTCTATGCGGACATCAGTAGCACAGATACCAACGACGAATGGGTATTGAAGTTCACGTTTGTCGACGCTGGGAAACATACTATTGAGGTGAGACCGGACGGTAATGGCGACCCACATATTGGATTTCATATGCAAGACGCCAATCGCGTGTACATATGGGAAATGAAAAGTATTCCATATCCTACAAACCCCTTTCAATTACGAGATGTCGTGCCGGCAACCTACGCGCAGGCCGTCTACGTCGACATATCATTTGATTGCTGACATTTTAACAAAAAGCCCCGACCAACCGGCCGTGGCTTTTTGCTTATAACACTTCACTTATAAGTTAACTGGATTTAGCTAACCCGGCTTCACCCGCCACGGCAGCCAGGATGTGAGGCTGAATTTTGCTGTGAGCCATTCCCACGCGGCAATGCTCAGCACGCCCACCAAGGCGAACACCCACCAGGGCAAGCCGGCGGGTTTGGTAGTAGTGGTGCTGGCCACTGCGCCTGGGCCCGTGGCGGCCGAGCCGCCTTTTTGGCCGGCCTTTGTGTTATCGGTCGGCGTGGCCACGTTGCCGGTGCCCTGCTGGATGATGACGGTTTTGGCCTTCAGCTTGCCAATGCGGGTGTCGGCGGGCACGCGGGTGGTATCATCGGCCGTGGTGCCGACGCTTTCCACGCCGGCGAATTCGCCCCGGCCGCACGAAAGTGCCAACAGGCAGCAGGAGAGCAGTAGTAGGCGCATATCAATTCCAGTTAGCCAAGCCATCAATGGCCCCGATGGGGTAGAGGGTGCGCTTCACGCCAGCGGCCGTGCTGGTGCCCTCGTTACCGGCCCAGGTCCACACCGAGCGCGGGGCCCGGCCAGCCCGCACCGCTCGGCCTAGCTCCGCCACGGCGCCGACGTGGTGAATACCGGCCCCATAGTCGAAGCCGGCTTTCTGCCCCACGCGGATGCTGTCAATCGAACCCCGGCCCGCGGCGCGCTGAAACACGGTGCGCCAGGCATCGGGGCCAGTGAGCGGAAACCAAGCATTGGCCGCGCCCTGCATCCCGTTGCGGGGAATCGGCAGTCCGCAATGTCGCTGGGCGTAGGCCTGCGTGAAGCCGCAGTATTCGGGCCGCGTGGCATAGTTGCCGCCACCACCCTTGACGAGCAGGGCCACGCCGGGGCCGGCGTTGTAGCCCTGGCTTTCGCGCACCCACAGCAGGGAAGCGAGGAAGTTGAGGGTGCAGGTTGCCGCACCCCCTCCCCGAGGGAGAGGGGTGGGCTGGGCGCACAACTGAAAGCTAACAGCTAACAACAGGCAACTAACAACTAGCAGCCTGCTCATACGACCAGCGCCGCAAACAGCAGGGCGGCGGCGGCCCGAATGACGTTAACCAGTTGCAGGTGATTGTTCACGGCGAATTGCTTTTCGCGCGCGAGCAGCGCAAAGGCTTTGCTGTAGCGCAGCTTCGCCCAGCGGGTCGGCATGGGGTGCGTCAGGTGCTGCACCCCCCACGGCAGGAGCACGGCCAGCAGGTAGGCACCGGCAAACGTGATGAACTTGCTGGCCACCGTAGCCGAGGGCACCCAGCCGCTGGCCTGCTGCCCGGCGGCCACCATGGCGCCGGAGGCTGCGGAGCCGGGCCCGGCCGTGGCGTCGTAGAGCCAGGCGATGGCCTGCGGGAAGAATTGCGCCCCGGCCAGCATGAGCAGGCCGAGGACGCCGAATAGGAGGTAGGGGGTGAGCTTGCGGAGCATAAGCAGAAAAAAGGATTAAAGAGGTGGGGTGATTTTATGCAGCGCGACCTGCACCGCGATGAACTTGTCGATTTCCGCATGGGACTTGCTGAGGGTGTCCACCTTCTGCTCGAGCTTGTTATTTTTCTCGGTGAGGTGCTGGGCCAGCAGTTCGTAACCCTTCATATCGGCCTTGATGGCCGCCACGGCGTCGCAGTTGGTGTCGAGCTTTTCATCCATTTGGCGGATGCTGCGGCTGAGCAGCCCGCCGATGACGGCGATGATAATGGTCGAGCCTAAGCCAAGTAGGCAGCAGAGAAGGGGTAGAGGCATGGTTGAAGCGCAGACCGCGCGGCGGTAGATGAAAAATGGTAGAATCAGAATTTGGGCAGCGCCGCCGCCGGGCAGTGCCAGCAGCAGTACACGGCAATGGCGGCGGCCAGCAGGAACGCCACCAGCCACCGGGCGTTACTCGACGGTTTCAATGGTGGCACCGGGCAGTAGGGCCAGCAGCTCGCGTGTCGCGTAGGCTTCGCAAAACGCCGTCGGGCTTTCGAGCGCATCGGCCTGTTCGGGCAGGATGCTGAAGGCATACCCCCGCGTCAAGTCCACGGGCAGTTCCGACACGCCCGAGCCCGGCCGTGAAGCCAATTCGTTGAGGTAGTAGCCGAGGGAGAAAGAGCCCTGGCGCAGGAGGCGGTCAAATTCGACCTTGTTGACAATCGCATACAGGACGGCACAGGTCAGGCCCGATGGCGTGGCAAGCGGGGTGACAGGGGTGATGAGCAGGGGCATGGGCTTAGGTCAGGAGTTCGATGAATTGCAGCACGTAGGGGTCGGCCGCGTAGGTGCCGCGCAGGTTGCCGCCGGCAGAGGCGAAAATGTTGACCGTGAGTTCGGTGCCGGCCGCGAAAAAGCCGGTGTAGCTCAGGCCGGGGAAGTTGTTGCCGGGGCCAGCCGGTATCTGGTAGCGGGTGTTGTTGCCGCTCATGCCTGGCGCGTTGGCATTCAGGCCGATGGCGTAGGTGCCCCCGTTTTGCAGGTTTTCCAGCACGCCGTTGATGGTCACCGTGGCGTTGCAGTCGCGCTGCACCACCAGGCTCTTGCCGTCGGCTTTGAGCAGGCCGGGCAGGTTGGGGGTGGAATCGGCGGTGAGGCCCCCGGTGAAGTTGAGGTACTTGTAATCGCCCGGAATCAAGGCCGATTGGTCGCCAATGGCGGTTTTGATGGCGGCCCGAATGGGCAGCGTGGCGGCGGTTTTCTTGGTCCAGCCGCCGGTCAGGCGAATGAACTCCATCAGTTCGCCGGAAATGAGCTTGCGCGGCCCCACGGTGTAGACGCCGGTGGCGGCCGGGTCCACGTTGACCGAAATCAAATCGCCCACGGTGCCGGTGGGCAGCGTCAGGGTGTACCCCGTGCCGGTCAGGTGGTACGCCTTGAACGAGGCCAGCGTGGTGGGCGCGCTCAGCGTGATGGGGTTGGCGTAGTCGATGGCAGCACCGCCGCCGCCGCCGGTGGCTTTGCGCGCATCCAGTACCACCGCGTAGCCCCCGGCCTGCGCTTTCAGCCACACGGCATCGCCAGTGGCCGGCAGCACGAGGCTGGCCGCCCCGTCGATGGTGGTGCCGGACGGGGCCGTGATGGTCACCGGCCCTGTGCCCGTGTTGCGGTAGGCGTCTACCCGGCCGTAGCTGGCCGGGCCGACGGCATACACGGCAAAATCGGCTACGGAAATGGCGTAGGCCTGGCCGCCAATGGCATGGAACGAATCGTCGTAGCCGGCATCGACCACGATTTCCGACTGGTAGTTCGGCAGCGCCCGCTTGTCGATGCCGAAGGCGGTCCACTTGCTCAGGTCGAAGCTGCTGCCGCTCGTAAACGCCGCGCCGGTGCGGTAGTAGGGCGTGCCCAGGTAGGTCACCACGTCGTTGGCGGCGTAGAGCGTATTGGCGGCCCACGCGCCGCGAACCTTCAGCCGGCTGAGCAGCGACGCTTCAGCGGCGTCTACCCGCAAATCCAGTGCGTCCGCATCGTTCTCCGCCTGCGTGATGCGCGTGTCGAGGTCGTCAATTTCGGATTGCAGCTGGGCCTCGGTGGCGTCCACGTAGGCGACGCCCGCATACTGGCTCAGCAAGTCCATCAGGGCCGCGCTGTCGGCCGGGTCGCCAATGAGGTTGGGCCAGCTGACCGCATTGGGCTGCGGCGCATCCGGCCCGTTGACGTGCTCCCAATCGGCATTGCCCGCCACGTCGGTGGGTGCAGTTGCCGCTCCGGCGGCGGTGCGGCGGAAAATTTGCTCTTCCGTGGCCCCGGTGACGTAGCCCCGGCGCAGGTCGCCGGCCGCGTACACGTAGCCGGCCGGGTCTTCGCTGAACTCCCGGAGCAGGCTCAACGGGCTGGCCGCATCCACCCACTGCGCGGTGCTCTGCTGCCCACCAAAGCTGTAGCCATCGCGCCACACCGTCAGGCAGCCGGGCGTAGTGTAGGGCGTGTACTGCAGGCGGTAGCGCTTGGGCGCACCGGGCTGCGGGTCGATGAGGATGCACTCGGTTTCGAGGCCCATCGTGAGCGGGTCCAGGGCATCCCGGCCGGCCAGGTTGATAGCGATTTTGGTGCTGCCGAACAGGGCGTTGCCGGCCTGCCGCGACCGGAAAAAATCCAGCAGCTGTTGCACCGCTACGCTGCGGCTCACCCATCCGGCCGCGGCGGCGGCGTCGGGGGTGTCGAGCAGGAGCAGGCTGGCCAGCAGCTGGGCCGTCGAGCCGGCAAAGCGGTCCTCGTCGTTGATGTAATAACCTTCGCTGGGGGTGCCAGCAGGCAGGGGGGTAGCGGGCATGGGTTAGCGAATGGCGCGGACACCGCCGCGGCGTGATAAAAGGAGGCGCACGCGGTTTTGCGTGCGGCCGCGCACCAGCAGCACCCGGGGCGGGAGGGTAGCCGGCACCAGGGTTTCGCCCGAACCGATTTCGACCAGGGCCGCCTCGGTTTCGGCGGACTTGACGTGCCAGGTGCGCGCGCCCACGGCAAAGCGGCGGCCGGGCGCGTCGTAGGGCGCGTCCACAGCATCGAGCGGCGCGGGCGCGCGGCGCTGGTGCTTCACGGTGCCGGTGAGCACCCGCGAAGGGTTGGCGCGCAGGGCCAGCGTATCGAGCACAGCGGCGGCCAGCAGCGGCGCCGGCTTCAAGTCGTCGGCGCGGGCCCAGCTGGTGGCCGGGTTGGCTGCTGGCCCCCGGGTGACGCTGCGGCGGAAGGCGTGGGCCACGCCGCCAAATAGGCCGGCCCGCTGCGGCGCATCGACGTGAAAGACGTCCAGGCCGGCCGGCCGCACGCTGCCGCCGGCGCCGCTGGCGTAGTAGCTCTCGGCCGCGTTCCAGCTGGCACCCTGCGGCAGCAACTGCACGGCCACGGACTTGAGCAGCAACACGGCCGGCAGCTGGCCCTCGCGGGCGCGCAGCGGGTCGGTGTAGGTGTAGGCGTGCACCCGAATGCGCGGCCGGGTGCCGCCGGGCAGCAGGGCCAGGGGCAGGTGGGCGGTGGCCGTGGTAAAGCCGTCGGTTAGCTTCGGGGCCACCGGAAAGGCGAGCACCGCGCCCAGCAGGCCGGGTTGGCCGTCGGCCTGCCGGTAATGCACCTCCACCCAGAGCGAGGCCGTGAGTTGTTGGAGAATGTCGGCGGCATTGCTCAGCTCCCGGCCGTAGTAGAATTTGGCCTCCGCCCTGATTTCGCAGGCCACGCCCTCGGCATCGGCGGCAACCGGGGCCAGCTCGGATTCGAGGTAGCGGCTGTCCAGGCGGCTGCTGGCTTGCGGCCACTGCGTGGCCAGCTCCTCGGCTTTCGCGCCGGCTTCCACCAACCGCAGGGGAAACGAGGCGGCCGGGGCCGGGCCGGCCGCGCTGCCGGCCTGCCAGCCGGTTTCGGGCCGCAGGGCCGTGCCGCTGGCGTCCCAGAAGGCGGCATCGGAAAAGTAGTCGCCCGGCCGGAAGGCGTTACCGGCGTAGGTGGCGTCGCCCCCGGCCGTCAGGTAGCGCCAGCCGGCGCGGCGCTGCTGGCGCTGGCTGGCCTCGCGCCAAAACAGCGGCGCAACGACCGAGGAACCGGCCAGGCGGGCCGGCGCGATGCGGTGGGCCGGGGTGGGCGCTGCTTCATTGGCGGCGTGGTCGCCGGCCGCGTCGTAGGCCCGGCCGGGTACGGGGAGCGTGCGGGCGGGCACGGGCAGGTCGCCGATAGTGCTGCCGGCCGGGTAGCTGGTGCCGGCACTGACCGCCTGCCTCAACACGCCGGCCACCGGGCTGGCCAGCAGTTCGTTGACCGTGAGGGGCGCGCCCACGCCGCCGGGCTGCACCTCGTACTGCACCTCGGCCACCGACTGCCCCGCCGTGACCGTGACCCCGTCCGCGACCAGCCAGGAAACGAGCTGTACCTGGCCCGTGGTCAGGTCGGCCGGGGTGGGCAGCGTCAGCAGCACGTACCCGGCCGGGCTGTTAACGCCGGCCGCTTCCAGGGCCGAACGCACTTCCCAGCGCCCGTTGCGCTGCACCAGCGTGCCGCCCAGCAGTTCAGTCAAGGCATTGAGCACCGCACGCAAATCCATGGGCTTGCCGCCAGGAGCATAGGCCAGCCGGTCGGTGTAGAGGGCGGTTTCGGGCTGCTCGTCGCTGCTCATCTCCAGCGCCCGGCGGTTGGTGAACACGGCCACCGGCAGGGCCAGGCCCGTGCGGCTCAGGCAGTGGAGCAGCGTGTTGAGCACGGGCCGCCGGCCGCGCAGCTCCTGGCCCACGTGGCCGGCAAAGTCCACGTCCTTGAGCGCGGCCAGGCCGTCGGTGGCGGTGAGCTCCACGGCGACCGTGGTGCCCACCAGCGGCTCCTCGTAGATGTCGGGCTGCACGTAGCCCGTGAATTCAAGTGCCTCGTCGTAGTAAAAATCGGCGCGGCAGGCCCGGTCGTCGGCCAGCAGGTCGGCCAGTTCGCCGGGGGGCGTGCGCAGGCGCATGGTCAGGCTGCTGCCGATGCTGTTCGGCAGGTCGGCCTGCGTGTTGCCGCCGGCAAAGCCCTCGGTTTCGAGCGTGACCGGCTCGGCCTGCCCGCACAGGTCGAGCACCGGGCCGGCGTAGCCCCGCGCCCAGAGTTCGAGCCGGCAGGGCTTGTTTACCCGCACGTCCGCGAAGCGCAGCCGGTACTTCAGGCCGTAGGCGGCCGTGAGCGTCACCGGCACGTCGAGCGTCAGGCCGCCCACGAGTTGGCCCCGCACCCGCACGGTGTAAGCCCCGGCCAGCAGCCCGCCGAAGCGGCCGGTGCTGTTCACGGCCAGTTCCGCCCCGGTGCTGCTCAGCAGCGCGTAGCGCGGGAAGGGCCCGCCCGTGACCAGGTACTCGTCGGCCGACAGCTTTGGCAGCGCATCGTCGAAGCTGACGGCCTCCACCATTACGCCGCCCGTGGCGCTGCTGGGGGTGGGCGGGTGAAAATACACGAGGTTGGCCAGCGCCAGCCGGGGCGAGGCCGCGACGGGGCTGCCCAGGTTCACCACGCCGCCCTGCCCGTTGCTGTACACGCCGGCGGTGCCGATGGGCGTGCCGGCCGGCAGGCAGTAGGCCGCGGCGGGCAGGACGTCGAGCAGGCTGACGTTGGTGGTGGCCCGGGGAATGTCCACCGTGGCCGTATAATCGCTCAGGGTGCCCGTGGCGGGGTTGTACAGGGTGGCCGAAAACACGGCGCGGCTTTCCGAAGTGGCCTGCACCGCGTAGCGGGTGAATAGGTTGCCGGCCGCCGGGGCGTCGCTGTAAAGGCCGACCAGGCCGTCCACCGTGGTGTTGGCAAAGCGGCCGAAGCGGGCCACCACGACGAACGGCGCACTGCCGAAGGACAGGTAGGCCGGAGCCGCCGTGTACGCCACTTTGTAGGCATCCACCGCGCCTGGCGCCAGGGAGGGGAGCACGGTGATTTCGCCGGCAAGAATGCCGCCGGTTTCTTCGAGCACCTCCACACGGTAGCGGCCACAAGCCAAGGCCGGTGCGGGCGCGGCCGTGGCCAAGCGCTCGTAGCGGGCCACGTCGGCCACCAGGCTCGGGGCTACGACAGCGGGCGTGGCCACCAGCGGCGGAATTACCACGGTGGTAGTGCCGGCCGGTAGGTTGAGCTCGGTGTAGAAATCCGCGGCGCCCGTGGTGCCGGCGGCCAGCAGGGCGCAGCGCACCCGCACGGGGCCCGCCCCACCGGCCCAGGTAGCCGTCAGGTACGCATCCGCGGCGTACAGGGAGCTGGTGTGGGCGGTGGTGAGCACCAGGTCATGCAGGCTGCTGACGCAGGCCGGGGCACCGGGCACGTCGTGGGTGCTCACCTTGCCGTCGCCCGCGTATTTCACCTGCCGCTGGGTCTGGTTGACGCAGAACGAGGCCCCCGGCACCAGCGCGCCGACGGCCAGCTCGAAGGCGGCATGGGCCCCGGTGTTGGTCAGTGCCTGGTAGGCGTCGCGGTAGGGCCGGCGGGCGCTCAGGTCGTACTGGTCCACGAACACCGTGTAGCCCGTGGCGGGCGCGGTGTTGGCGATGGGAGTACGACGGAGCAGCACGTAGGACACGCCCAAAGTTCCGGGCGCGGGTTACGCAAACAGGTGGGCGGATGGGGGGTAAGTGGGGGAGAGCGGGTACAAAAAAACCCCGCTGGGGAGCGGGGCTTGGAAGTCGTTACATGATTTAATTCTAGTGTGGTTTTTTGCGTCGAATCTCGCCGCTAGCGATACGAGCAGCTACCCCACGCATGGCAGCATCGTAATCGGCACGGCTGTCAAAGATGTCGGAAGGGTAGGAAGGTGTGGTGTGGCTTGCTTTCGCGCTGACGCCTGCGTAGCGATGGCTTGCGCCGTAAGAGTCGCGGAAATGACCGTGAGGTTCGTAGATACGTTTTGGTCCAGCGGTGCTTTTATTGCCCGTTGCGGGCCTTTTCTGAATGTCTGCCATGAGTAGTATAGAAAGAGGGTGGGCACTTAGTTGACCTTGCTTAATAGTTCCGCATTAGTGCAAACTGCAAAACTGACAACCTCGCAACGAGGCAAGGTATCTGCTGCAACAGCGGGCAGAAGGTTAGCATACACTTCGTACACAACACCTGCGCTTTTGCAGAGGAATAATGTAAGATTGGGCATGCTGGGGATAGGGAAAGCAACCTCGTAGCTCGACATCCGAATCCAGTTAGCAACGTGCTCGTATGTAAATGGATTGACGCGGCCGGTACGGCTACTTTCTTGAAAGCATTCCAGCAGGCGCATCCCGGCTCCAGTAGTCCATGTTATTTGGTGGGTTTGTGACGTGGTAGAGCAGTAGGCGGTGTAGTTGTGTGCGGAAAGAACTGGGGGCATGAACTGCGTGACGAATGACCAAAACAATCAGTAAGTCACGAATCTAAGCCGGAAACGTGGTATGTGGAAAACTTGTTCAACTTTATCTTGCGAGAATAAATCCTATTGATTATGCGCTCATTACAGGAACGAGCGCGCGCGCGTTCCTTATATATAGGCTCGCAACCTGTTTGAAAAATAAGTTTTGGCCCGCTATGAAAAGCGCAGACTACTTGGGGATGCGGGTGGCGCCGGACGTGTCCGTTGCCGCACTAATCCCACTGCTTGTTTTGGATGAGGCGAGCAAGCTGAATATTACCTAACCGTATATTGGCGTCATGGCAAAGAAAGACCAGAATATTGGCTAACTAGTCCGTAGGCGCCGGTAGTCCTGCGCACTCAACACAGCCACCAAATCTTTCCCGGCCCCGCGCAGAGTGCCCACGACTTCTACCTGAATCTTCTGGGGAGTGGACTGGCCAAAGTTGCCACTGGCGCCGCCGCTGCCCACACTCGTGACTTTTGACAGGCTGCTGCTGGCGCTGCTGGCAATGGCCTTGGTCACGCCGGCCAGGGCCACTAGGCCGAGGCCGGCAGCAATCGCCAATGGGCCGCCTTGCGGGCCGTTAAACAACGTGTCCAGGGACAGCTTGCCGATGCCGATGGCAATGAGTTGCTTGCCAAAATCGGCCATGAAGCCGGAGAGCGTGCCCAAAATGCCCGAGAACAGCTGCGTCATGGCTTCGCCCGCTGTTGCCGTGCCCGCCACGATGCTGCCAAACGCATCGCCAAACTGGCCGGCAAAATCCGCCAGCAGCGGGGCAATGCTGGTGCTGAGCTGCGCGATGGCGGCTTCCATGTTCACGTTGAAGTCGAGCGTTTTTTGAAACGCAAACTTCTGGGCATCGCTCAGCAGGCCGAACGCCGTGCGGGCCTTTTGGGCCGATTCGCCGAGTGCCGACGTGTCGTACCCGGGCAGGGGCAGCAGCCGCCCCGGCCGCTCGTAGGGATTGCGGCCGCCGGCCTTGTCCAGCTGTGAGGTGTCGCTGAACGGGTTGGCCAACTCTCGTTGCGGCGCATCCTTGCGCAGGTCGGCGTTTTTATAGAACCGCTGACTGAGCGCGTCGTTGTCTCCCAGAACCTGATTGACCTCCTTGAGTTGGGCGGCGTACTGACGAAACGCGGCGCTGGCCGGGGAAACACCCGCCTGCACCAGGCTTTTCAGCCCGCTTTCCAGAATCTTCTGACGCTCTTTCAGGAAATCGTAATCGGCCCCGAGTGCCACCGAAAGCGCCCCATTGCCACGCAACTCCGCAGCCAGTTTCTGTAGGGCATCTTGTGCCTTTTTGCTCTGCTTGTCGATGCCTTCCAGCGCGGCAATCTGGGCCTCCAGGCTCTTGATGACCTTGTTGTCGGCCGCAATCGCCTGCAACGACGTTTCGTTCTCCCGCTGCTCCTTCACCAGTTTTAGCCGTTCGCGCAGGGCCGCCAGCAGTCCCTGTTCCTGCGCAGCCGCGCCGGCAAGGCCGACACTGTTCAGGCCGTTTACCTCTTCGTAGGCTTCGCCCAGCCCACTAATCGTGGCGCGTAGCTCAGCTACCCGCTTTTTCTGCGCCTCCAGCGCCTCCGTGGTGCTGCTGACGCTTTTGCGAAATTCGAGCAGCACATCGACGGGCAGGTCTTCGAGTGCAAGGCCATTGTAGGTGCCCTTTTTGGAAATCTCGTCCCGCACCCGTGCCAAGTAGGCGTAAGCCTGCTGCAGCTCGTCCAGCTTCTTGAGCTGGGCCGGCAGGCTTTGTAGGGCAATCTTTTTGTCCAACTCCTGGTTCTGGGCAATCAGCGTCCGGGCCTTGTCGGTGACCAGCTCGATGGCATGGCCGTACTGGTCCATGCCTTTGCCCGCGTCCGGCAGCACCCCTGTCACCTTCTCGATGATGGCTTTCAGCTCGTCATGCTCGGCAACCGAGAGCGCCGTTTTGCTCTTCAGCTCATCGTAGCGGTCGAGCAGCGGCGAAATCTCCGTCGTGAGTTGGCGCGTCGCCGCCGTCTGTTCATGAAATGAGGCATAGGCCCGTTCGTTGGCCGTAGCGGCCGCGTAGACCACCGCTGCCAGGGTGGCCAGTACCGCAACAACGGCGCCGGTGGGCGTGAGCAGAGCTGCAAAGGCCCCCTGTAACGCCGCGCCAGAAGCCCGAAGGTACCCAATCCCGGCAATGACGGCCGGGGTAGCGGCACCCAGTGTGCCCAGCGCCACGGCCACCGGGCCGGTGGCCGCCACCAGGGAGCCCAGGACAACGATGGCTTTCTGGACACCCGGCGAGAGGCTGGCAAACCGGTCGCCCAAACCGGTAATGGCGTCGGTGAGTTGCTGGCCCACCTCCTGCAGGTTGAAGGCTTTGGCAACGCCGTCGCCGAACTTGGCGGCGGAGAGCGTCAGCGCATCCAGGCCGTTTTCCCACATGGCCTTCAGGCCGCCCGTTACCTGCGGCAGCTTGCTGAGCTCCTCGGTCAGTACCGCGATAAAGTCGGTGCTGCTCTGGCCTTGCTTTTTCAGGCTTGCCGAAATGGTTTCCGAATCGACCGTGCCGTACAGTTTTTGCAGCGCGCCCGACACGGCCGGGGCCGCCTCAATGATGGGGCGCAGGTCTTGTGCCAGCACTTTGCCTTTAGCGCTGAGCTGGGCCAGCTGCACGGTCACCCGGTCGAACTCGGATTTGCCCCCGCCGGTGGTGGCGACGGCGTTGGCGAAGGCCTTGATGCTTTTGGCGGATTGCTCGGCTGAAATGCCCACCGCCCGCAAGCGCACGTCGCCTTGCACCGCGCCCTCGAAACCGAGACCGGGCTGCCGGGCAATGACCTGCAGCTCCTTCATGCGGTCGGTGGTAAGGCTGGCCGCTTGCTGGAGGGCTTGCAGGCCCGTGATACCTTGCTTGCCGAGCTCCTGCACCGTGATGGCCTCCAAGCCCCGGCGCAGGCTGTCAATTTTGGCCGACGCCGCCACGGATGCCCCGCCCAGGGCGAGCAGGGGCACCGTGACGTACTGGGTCAGGCTGCTGCCGATGTCCTTCAGTCCTTCGCTGAACTTCACCAGACCGCGGAGCTCGCGGCGGGCCTCGGCCATTTTGGCCTTGAATTCGCTGAGCTCGGCTCCGACGAAGACACTGACGCTGGCTAAAATGGAGGACATGGGTAGAGGGAGGGTGAGGGCTTACAGCCAATCGGGGTCTAGGGCGGCCACGCGGGCCAGTTCGGCGTCGAGCTCTTCGGGGCTGATGGTGAGCAGCGGCGGGTCGCCGGGCAGGTAGAGCACCTCCTCCGGCAACTGGGCCGGGTCGTCTTCCCCCCGGTGCACGTTGAGGAGAATGGTGCCCAGCCAGCGGGTCCGCCGCCACGCCCGGATTTCCTGGCGGTGGAAAGCGTCGGCCCGCATGCGGTACTCCCGCCAGGTAAGGCGCCAGAAGGCCTTCGGCTTAAGGCCCAACTCACCGATGCCGAAGGTTTCCACGTCGTCCCAGGTGTCGGGCGGCGCGGGAGTAGCGTTGGGGGCTAGGCGGCTTTGGTCTGGGTCAAAGCCGCCATGAGAGGGTTTGCCGACACACTGGCCAGCAGCACCGAAAACAGTTGGGTTTGCTCAGCCGCAGGCAACTCGTCCATGGCCTGTAGCGCGTCGAAGTCTTCGGGCAGCTCGGCCGCCGGCACGCACAACGTGATGGCCAGCGTGGCCATGTCAAGCAAGGCTGCCAGTGGCGCTTTTTCCAACGTTTCGAGCACATCCGTCGGGCCGTTGCCGCCGCGCTGTTCAGTGAGGGCTTTGAGGAACTTGAGGCCGAAGCGAATCAGGCGCTGACGGCCGCCGATGGTGAGCAGCACTTCGCCACGCGTGGCGTCGGCGGTCAAGGGAGCAAGGGATGAAGGAGTGGATTTCATGCAGTGAAAAGAGAAAGTGAGGAATGAGAAAGCGGCCGGTCTGCGCCCAGACAGCCCGCCCGGAAGCCGGAACGGGTTGTCGGGTCACTTCCACGGCAGGAATTAAGCGGCAATGGTTTTGTCCATCTTGCCGGTCCCCTGCAGGGCCACGGCATAGGTGGCCGCGCCCTTGAGCTGGGCCTTCAAGTCGCCTTTGGTGATGAAGAATTGTGCCTCGTAGCGGGCGGAGCCGGAGCCCTGCCCCAAATCGAAGCGCAGCTTCAGCTTGCGGCCCTGCAGCTGCCAGTCGATGAAATTTTCCGTGCTCACGCCGTCGGTGGCGTCGGTCTGGGCCGCGGTGGTGCCGCCGTTGCCGGCCGGCATGTCGGTGAGCTGGCGCACGGTCAGGTTGCCGTTGGCGTCGAAGCTGATTTGGCCCGGCTCGAACTCTTTGAAATCGGTCGAGTCCGAGCAGGTTACCTCGTCGGACTCGGTGGTGATGCTCAGGCCGAGGTCGCCGATACAGCCGACGCGCACGAAGGTGTTGGAGCCTTCGGCCTTTTCGACCATCATGGCCACGTTGCGGCCTCTGATATTGGATTTAGCCATTGTGTTTGCAGAAAAAGGTGAGAAAATGCTTAAGCGGGGGTGTGCTCTACCTCGTAATCCTGGCTGCGGAAAAAACACAGCGCGCCGGGCTGTTCGTGGTCGAATTCGTTGGTGAGCAGCAGATAGGTGCCAGCCGTTTCGGTGCGGTGCAGTTGCCGGCGGATGGCGTTTGCCAGCCCGCAGATGCCGGCGTAGCTATCAGCGAAAATGGAAATCTGTACCCGGGCCAGGTCGTCGAGCTCGCACACGGCCGAGTCGTCGGGCACGTTGCTGATAAGCTGGTAGGTGAGATAGGGCCGCGGCGTGTCCGGCGGAGCCAGCACGGGGTAAATCTTCACCTCGGGCTGGCCGTCGCGCACATGCTGGAGCTGGCCGCCCACGCTGGGCGCCTGGCTGAGGCGGGAGAAGATGAGCTGGCCGGGTTCCACTACCTGTACACTGATTTAAAGCCGCTTTCAATGATTTCGCGGCATTGGTCCTTAATTGATTCCACCATGCTGGTACCCGTCGCGTCGAACGCCGGCCGCATGAACGGCTGGGCCGCGCTGCCCGGGTGCTGCACCTGGGTGGCCGCCCCTCCCGCCCAGTGCAGCAGCCCGCCGGCGGCCTTGGCCTTGATGAGGTGCGGCGCGGTGCCGTACTCCAGCAAGTGGGCGTGGTAGCCCTTGAAGCCGTTGCCCCGGCGCGGACCCACGGTGATGCTGTTGTTGCGGCGGTTGGCGATGATGCCGATGCTCTTGGTGGTTTCCCCCGTCACGTCGGCGTTGCTGCTCAGGCGTTTGGATTCGCGCACCAGCGGCCCGGCGGCCTTGCGCAATATTTTGTCCAGCACCTGCGCGCCAAGCTTGTCGTCGAAGCCGGCCAGCACCTGATTCAGCTCCTCAATGCCCTTTATTTTGAAACCAGAAGTATTAGCCACGGCGCTGGGTGGTGAGGGTGAGGCCTTGCCGTCGGCCGATTTCGGTGACGGCGGTAATCAGGTGAATGGTGCCTCCGAAGTCGACCTGCCAGGTGGGCCGCACGTCGGCCCGGTAGCGCATGACGAACTGCACCGGCTGCACGGCCGTTTGCTGGGCGGCCTGTACCAACTCCTGCCCGGCGCTGGAGTAGATGACCTGCGCGAACTCCGTGCCCTGGTCGCTGAAGCTGGCCGGGGCGGGTTCGCCGTAGCCGTTCTGGGCCACGGGCGCGGGGGCCTGTAGTTGGATTTGCCGGTTGCGCTTGCCGATGTTGCTCATAGCGTGGGCACCCGGATTAAGTCCATCAGAAAATCCAGCGTTTTTGGTACTTCCACCGTCACAGCACGCACGTCCGTGATGACGGGCTGGCGCGTCTCGTAGAAGTGGGCCACCATGAGCAGCAGCCACTGGCCGGCAATGGCCAGTTCGTTCGCGGTCAGCTCCTCGTCGCCGGTGGCATCGAAGCTGCGTTTGCTCAACTGCTCAAACATGGCCCCTGCCACCACCAGGTAGGATTGCAGCAACGCGTCCTCGGCCGTATCCGCGAGCGGGATGCGGCACTGGGCTTTGGCGTCGTTCAGGGTGATGGGCAGGGCCATGAGTTAGCTTTTAGCGCTGTTCGTCGGTAGGGGCCTCGGCCGTTTCAGCCTCGTCAAAGCGGGCAAAGCCGCCGTTTACCAGCAGGTCGGTGTGCTCCTGGCTGAGCGTGGCTTTGTTGCCGGCGTTGTAGGCGTAATTCGGGTGGCTGCGCAGGAAAACGATGGGCTTCAGCGCTGCGGAGTGCTGGCCTTCCTGTAGCTGATTGACGGCCGCCTTTTCTGCCTTTGCTTTCTCAGCAGCGGCTTTCTGTTCAGGGGTTTGGGGCATGACGTGGGAAATAAAGTGAAACGATTGGCACCCAAAAGGCCCCGACTGCACGAGGCAGCCGGGGCTTTTGGACTAGGGGTAGGAGGGATTTAGTTGTTGGCGCCCAGGATGTCCTTCACGGCGGCGAAGCTCTTGGCGCGGGCCACGAGCACGTCCACGAAAGATTTCACGTGCATGCGCACCATGCCGTTGGCGGCCTGCGTGTAAGGGTCGGGCAGGATTTCAATGCCGCTCCACATGCCGATGTACAGGTCGTTCCAGTTGCCGAACACCAGCGGCGAGCAGGTATTGGCCGTGCCCTTCACCAGCGTGTTGGGCAGGATGTTGGTCACGCCGGCTTTGTAGCCGCCCAGGCGGTTGTCGTCGTCGCCCCACACGAAAATGCCAGAGCCGGCATCCTTCTTGGTGAGCTGTAGCTGGGTGCGCACGTCGGTGTTGGTGGCGTAGCCCAGCGAGCCCAACAGGGCGTTGTTGGCGTCCACTTTGCCCTTGAGCTTCACCACGTGGTCGAAGGTGGCCGCCCCGCCGTTGGCGCCGATGGCCACGTCGCCGATGCCAGCCGTGTTGAGCACGCCGGTAGGCTCTTCGCCCGAGCCGCTGCCCATCAGGCCGGCGCGGTCAATCGACTCCGACATGCCGCGAAGCAGCTGGCCGCGCAGGCGGGCTTCGATGCTGGGCGAGGTTTGCAGCAGCATGCGGTCCGACACGTCGAGGAAGCCGGCCACCCGTTTGGGCATCATGCTGAGCTTTTTGAAGGTCGGGTTGCTGGCCTGCGCCGTAGCGTTTTCCGTTAGCCAGGTCGGCGCAAACACCGAATCTTCCACCGGGAAGTCGAGGTTTCCCACTAGATTGTACATGAAGTCGGCCCCCAGACCGGCCAGCACGAGAGCGTTGCGCAGTTGGTCGATGAAGCTGCCCAGGCTGGTAGCGATGGCCACGCCGCCTTGGTTGCCGTTGGCGCCACCGGTGGCCGTTACGGCGCGCTGCTCGGTCGAGCGGTGCTCCAGCACCAGGCCCGGAATCATCACGCCTTTGGGCGAGACGGAAATGTTGGATCGGTGGGCTTCGCGCTGCGCTTCCTCGTGCATCTCCTTGTAGAGGCCGGTCATGGCCACGTTACCGTTGGCCATGCGCACGGCTTCGAGCATGCTGTAGCTGCCCAGGTCGCGGTTTTCCTGGTTGCTCAGGCCGTTGTCGTGGCGGGTGCCGTTCTGGCCGGCCAGCGTAGCCCGTTGCTCCTCCGCGGCGCGAGCGCGGGTAATTTTTTCGTCGAGGGCGCGGATTTCCTCGGTGTTGGCGTCGAAGGATTTGGCCTCCGCGTCGCTCAAGTCGCGGTGGTTGTCCGCATCGGCGGCATCCATCAGGGCCTGGTTGGCCTTGAGCTTGGTGGCGCGCTCTTCCAGCAGTTGCTGTAATTTTTTCATGGTACTTATTTGCAGAAAAAGGTGAGGTGAAGACTATTGAGGGGCGTGGGCCAGCAGGGCCAGCTGCCGGCGGCGCTGGTCCAGGGAAGGACCAGCCGGCTTGGCCCGCTGCTGTTGGTAGTCGCCGAGGCTACGCTGGGCGGCTTCGGTGTCGGCATAGGCCGGGTCGGTGACCGGGCACACGTCGGAGACGCGGCTGATTTTGGTGACGGTGCGCACGTACATGCCTTCCTCGTCGTAATCCCAGTCCGCCCCGTTGGGTGCTACCCGAAACGCGAACGAGGAGCCCACCACGTCGCCGCGCTCAATTTTGCGCATCACCCGCACGTGGTCGGGGTCGAGATGGTCGTACTTGATGCGGTAACTCAGGCCCCCATCGGCGTCGACGGTCAGCTCCAGCGTGCCGGCACTAATGGTGCCCAGCACGTAGTTGCGGTCGTGGTTGAAGAGGCCCTTTACGTCGCTCAAATCGGCGTCTTTCAGCGCCTCTTTGTCGATGATTTCCACAAAACCGCCCAGGTTTTTGCTGCGCACGCCGCACACGATGGCCTTGCCGACGAAGTATTCTGGCACTTTGGGCTCGCTTTCGGCGGCCGCTCGGTACTCCAAACCCACTTTTTGCCCTTCGGCGAAGCGAATTTCGGGTCCGTTTTGAGTGCTAATCAAGGGCTTTTTCATGCGTTTTCGGGCGCTTTTTGGGTAGAGTCGGGGGCTTGCTGGCCGTTTCTGGGGGCTTTGGCGGCCGGTTTCATCAGCACCTGCTCGAGGAGGTGGGTGGGCACCATGTTCAGGGGCACGTAGCGCGTATCGCCACCGTCCACGTGGTCGCGGTCCTCCATGTCAGCGATGTCGTTGGCGCTCATCAGGCCCACGCCCCACATGGTTTTGTAGAAAGTGGAACGAGCCGCGAAGTCGCCGGCCAGCAGCGGGTCGCGGTCGAATTTGATGCGGTAAGTGGCCTTTTGGTCCTGGCGCAGCAGCTTGCGGCGGCCTTCTGCCTCGAACCGGGTCAGCCAAGGACCCAGGCAGTCGGTGATGAACTCGATGCCCTGGTGCTCAATGTTGTTGTTGGTGCTGCGCTCCAGCAGGCCGATTTTGTGCGGCGGCACGCGCATGCCGCGGGCGATGCCCTCGGCCGAAATCTTGCTGGTTTCGATGAACTGGGCATCGGCCGGGGGCATGCCCACCCGCTTATATGTCAGCCCCTGCTCCAGCAGCAAAGGCTTGTGGCTGTTTTGCAGGCCCTGGTACTGCTCGGCAAACTGCTTGCGCAGCCGGTCGATGACTTTGTCGTCGACTTTGGCCGCTGTCTCCAGCACGCCGCCGATGTTGGCCCCGTTGGTGAAGAAATTGTTGCCGAATTTCTGCGCCGACAGGCCCAGCTCGATGGTTTCGCGCATCACGCTCAGCACCGAGCGGCCGGTCACGCCGTTGAAGCCCAGGCCGGCGATGTGGAAAATGTCGGACGAGGAACGGGGGCGGGCCTCACCGGCAATCTGATACCAGAGTTCGCCTTCGAATTCCCAGACCGTGACGTTGCGCGGGTGCACCCAGTGCAGGCCGATGGGGTTGTAGCTGCTGTCGCGCTCGATGATGGCGTAGGCGTTGCCCCAGAGCACCACCGTGGCCACCATGAGCTCGATGAAGTTGAAGGCGGTCTGGCGCGGGTTGGGCTCGGCGTCAAGCAGCACGTAGCTGGGGTGCTCGGTGGCCAGGCGGTTTTTGCCCTTCTGGCTTTTGTCGAGCACGAGCAGCGGCAGCTGGGCCACAGACTCGGCAATCACCCGCACGCAGGCCCACACGGCCATCAGCGTTACGGCGCTGGTTTCGTTCACGGCCACGCCGCTCGATGCCACGGGGCCAGTGCCGCCGTTGGCCAGCCACGCCATGAAGGCCGGGTCGGCTTCCCCGTAACCGCCAGCACCCACGTGCGTGGCCACCCCGCCCGGTTGGTTGGGGTCACCCATTACAGGGGCAGGCTTGGGTTTGCGGGTGAGGAAGTCGAACAGGGCCACGGCGTCGGATTGCTTGGTCAAAGCTCCGATGCCCTGGTGACGGGGTTACTATGCCGATGGGGGGTAAGTGGGGGAGGGGTTTACAAGGAAACCAGACCCCGGTCCCTGTAGATGTATTCGTCTTCTGTAGGCGTGAGCCATTGGCCCATGGCCATGATGGCCGCCACAGGGCCGTCAATTTTGTTCTTCGGGTTTTCCTTGCGGGGAAAAATGTTGTCTTTGGCATCGGTATGAGCCACCACGTTGCTCATCATCCAACTCATGGCCGGGTTGCCGTTGTGTACCAGCTTGCCGGAAATGACGGCGGCGTGCAGCTCTTTCATCGGCTCGCTCATGTTCTGCACTGTCATGCGGTATTCCAGCACCGCCATTCCTTCGTCCGATAGTTCCGTGGCGAACTTATGGGCCTGCCAGGGGTCGTAAGCCAACGCGCGTAGTTGGTGGTCGGCAGCCAGCTCCCGCGCCCGGTCCTGCACGGCGTTGTGGTCGGTCACGTTGCCCGGTGTCAAACTGATGTAGCCCTCGGCTGCCCAGCCAGCATAGTGGGCATTTTCCTCCCCTTCGGCCGCGGCTTCGGGCAGCCAGAAAAAGGGAAAGAGGTAATAGATTTCGTCTCGTTTGAATAGCAGAACCAGCGCCGCTACGTCCACTTTGGTCGCCAAATCGACGGCTGCTACGCACTCTTCGCCTGTGAATTCGGCCAGGCGCAGGCTCGGGTCGGCTGCAGTTTCCCAGGCCTGCATGTCCATCCACGCCTCGTTGGCGTTTACCCAGACGTTGAGGTGCTTTGTTTTGAAGTTGCCGCGGGCAGAAGCCACTTTCACGGCCTTGTTGCCCTTGCGGGTGATGTCCTCGACGCCCACGCTGATGCCCCAGTTGGGGTTGGCCTTCTGCCAACTGCTCGGGTGGGCCCAGTCGTCATCCGAATCGATGGTATAGATGATGCCGAAGTGCTGATGGTCCGTAATCTGGCCTTCCAGCACCTTGGTGGTGTAGGTGCGCACTTCGTAGCAGATGCCGGCCAGGTTGAAGCCGGCCGTGGTGATTTGCCAGAGCAGCGGTTGCCGGCGGGCACCGGTGGCCGTTTCGATGACGTCCACAATCTCGCGGGTTTTGTGGGCATGCAGCTCGTCGATGATGCCGCAGTGCACGTTCAGGCCGTCGAGGTTGCCGCCCTGGTCGCGGGCCAGCGCTAGGAACTTGCTGCCTTCTTCGGTGTAGATGCTGTGAGCCGCCGTGCGTACGCCAAAGCGGCTTTGAAGCCCTTTGCTTTTGGCTGCCATGCTGTGTGCATCCTGCCACACAATCTTAGCCTGGTCCTTCGTGGTGGCTGCCGAATACACCTCGGCCCCGCCCTCGCCATCAGCGGTGAGCATGTACAGGCCAACGCCCGAGCTGACGGTAGACTTTGCGTTTTTGCGCGGGATTTCCTTGTAGGTGACCTTGTAGCGCCGGTAGCCGCTGGCATCGACCCAGCCGAACACGGTGGTGAGCAGAAAGATTTGCCAGTCCTCCAGCACGATGGGCCGGCCGGCCCACTCGCCCTTGGTATGCTGCAGTAGCTCAATAAACTTGCAGACGTGGGCCGCCCGCGCCTCGTCGAAGCGGTACTTGAAGCGTTTGCGCTGCAAATCCTTTAACTGTCGTTCACAGGCCAGCGCCACCCACTTGCCGCAGCGCACGGGCAGGGCGTAAATCCGCTGGCGCTGGGCTTCGGCCTGCTTTTCCAGGGCCGCCACCTGCGCCTCGTCGGGTGTTTCCTGCTCGCGCAACTTGCGCAAGTCCCGCAGAATGGGACGTAGAACCACCTTAATGGCTTCTTCGGCGGCGTGGGCAGCCACCATGTTGGTAGCGTAGCGGTGGGCAATGATGCAGTAATCGCGGGTGGTGCTCATTACAATTCGGCCCACGGGTCGGCGGGCTTTTTTTCTGATTTGGAAACACTGATGCGGGTGCGGCTGCTGGGGCTGAAGCCGAACTGCTGGCCAATCTTGCTGACCTTCTCCGTGGCGTCGGAGAGGATGGCCACCCATGGGGACTTTACTGCGTAGCTGCCGCCTCCTTTATTGGTGATGGTAATGGTTTTGCCGCTGGTTTCTAACTCCGTTTCGGCCTCCATCATCAGCGCCACCTGGTAGCAGTAGGCGCGCAACAGGGCCAAGTCCACGGTGGCTAGCATGCTCTTCTGATGCAGTTCTTTCGCCACGACGCGCCAGCACTGGCGGGCAGCCTCGGGCTTGAGGTCGACCGGCGGGTCGAGTGCATCGCGCGCCGGGTCGAAGGCCAAGGCATTGGCTGCCTCGCGGTCAGGGCGGTGGGTGCCTTCCAGCTTCTTTTGGGCGGTTGGTTTGGGGGTGCGGCCGGGTGGCATAATTGGGTACCCCCTTTGGGGTGAATTTTGACAGTGTGAAAATTTGACTTCGGGCTACGGTTATTGGCGACGCCTCATTGAGGATTTTGACCCCCTACCCCCTAAAGGCCATTTCCAGCCATTGGGGGCACTTTCGGAGGCTGGGCGTGGCCTGGTGTGTCGAAGCGGCCTGTTTGCGCCTCACGTGGCCTTCTTGGG
Organism: Hymenobacter negativus; assembly: GCF_016056375.1. GTDB lineage: Bacteria > Bacteroidota > Bacteroidia > Cytophagales > Hymenobacteraceae > Hymenobacter > Hymenobacter negativus_A. Next base: position 192,643 of record NZ_JAEDAE010000005.1, on the reverse strand, counting down.
CGCTCTTGCGGGCGTGGCACGGGGTGCACAGGCTCTGCAGGTTGCGGGCGTCGAAGAAGTCCGAGCCGTTGCGGTAGGGGACGATGTGGTCAGCCACCACAGCCGGCGTCACCCGCTTCTTCGCGGCACAGGCGCGGCAGCACGGCTCCTGGCGCAGCTGGGCCCGGCGCAGGGCCCGCCACCGGGGCGAGTCGTACAGCGGGCTGCGCTCGGCGTGCCGCTGGTAGGACTTGCGCACCGTGGGCTGGGCTTTGGGTATCCACGGGCGGGCGGGTGACTTACTGGGCAAGGTGGGCATAGAAGGCGGGGTCGAGGGTGTTGGCGGCCAGCAGCGGGTAGTAGCCGGCATGGCCGGGCTCGCCGGGCAGCAGGTAGAACAGCAGGTTTTCGGTCACCAGGCCGGGCGGCAGGCTGATGCCGTCGGCGCGCAGCTTCTTGGCGTGCCAGTAGATTTGGCGGGGCGCGCACTTGCGCAGGTCGAGGTGCCAGAACAGGCTTTTCCAAACCGGGGGCACCAGGTCAATGGGCTGACATTCGTGCAGGCCCAGCCGTTCGCGCAGGCTGGAGTGCAGGTGCAGCACGCCTTTGGGGGTCACCGTCAGGGTAGGCATCGGCGGTGGCGGGGGCACGTGCTGGTCGGGGTTGTAGGGCGGTAGGTCCAGCGCTGGCCGGGGGGCGGGGGACTGGAGCGAAGGGGTAGCGGCTGGGGCAGAGAGACGGTTAGCGGAAAGCATGTGGGGTTGGGGAGCGGGGCGCTACATTCGGCCCCATGAAAAAGCTGTTACTCTTGGGAGCGTGCCTGCTGGCACTGAGTATGAATCCGGTGCGGGCTTATGCGAGTGACCCGGATATTGTCGTGGTGCGGGTATTCGACAATGGGGGCTCGGCTCGGGTCGTGATTAGCCGCGCCGGTGGCAAAAACGAGGTCAGTAGTTTCAACAGCGGGAACGGCGAAAAAGGCTTAAGTGACTCTGGACAAGGCTATCTGAAAGTGGTGCAGAAGCTCTACTCAGAAGGCTATTCCTTGAAAAGCACCTTTACGGCAGACGTCTTTCTCACCACACTGATATTTGTCAAGGAGGCCCCGAAGCCGTAACCAGCCGGATGGCCTCGTCCTCGCTGTGCACGACGTGGTAGGGTGTGCCCCGCCAGGTGCGGCGGAACTCGGCCTCGCCGGCGGTGAGCTGTCGTTTGCTCAGGGGCTGGGCCGGGTCTTTCACTTCCATCAGGAACGTGCGGCCACGATAGCCCACGAGCAAGTCGAAGCAGTTCTTGAGCTGGTGCAGGTGCAGCACGGAGGCGCCAATGCCGCGCAGCGCGGCCACAATGGCCGGCTGGTTGGCGTCGATGCGAGAGGCGGTGCGGATGGGCATTAGCTTCGCGGTTATGAAAAAAGTATTCTTGTTGGGGGCGTGCCTGGTGGCATTGGCCTCGGTACCGGTGCGTGCGCAGGCGGTCAAGGGGGAAGTCGTTGTGGTGCGAATGGTCGACCTCGCCAGCCGCGGCAAAGTGGTGGTGGTGCGGCCGAACGGCAAAACCGAGGAGTATGACTTGAACGGGGGGCTCAACGCCAATAGCATGAAGGAGGCCGGACTAACGATTCAACGGCTCGTGACAACGCTTACCCAGGAGGGTTACACCTTGAAAAGCACTTTCAGCGGTTCGCAAGGGTTTGGCGCTACGTTGATTTTCATTAAGGAATAACCTTGCGGCCAAAGCGTCAATTGGTGGGTGATTACTTATTTCTCCCACGGCAATTTTCGCTTCAGCGGTCCGAGTAGTGTCGCGATTTCCTCTAGCGGGCCGCGGGTGATAACAAGTTCCTCCACGCGGGCCAGGTCGGCTTCGTAGGTGAGCACGAAGGCCGTGGATTCGAGCGCTTCGAGGGCGGCGGAGATGCCCACGCTGGCGTACTGGGCCGAATCGGTGCCGGGCACGCCCTGCTGCAGCACGCTCAGCTCGCCGCCCATCAGCTGCAGGAAGCCCTCGGCGTGCAGCTGGTCGCGCAGGGGCATCTGGTCGATGTAGGCCAGCACCGAGTTGCTAAGCTGGTGCGGGCGCACGCTGCTCTCGCCGCTCAGGTGGTAGGCCATTTCGGCGTAGGGGTCGTAGGGCACTTCTACATCGTTGCCGTCGGCGTCTTCCTCCCAGGGCTCGTAGTCGTCGGGCTGGGTGCCGGCCAAGCCGTGGGCGCAGGCGATAGCCAGGCCGCGTAGGTTGTAGAGGTGGTCTTTGAGCTCCTCGAGCAGAATGGTCATGTGCCCAATCTTAAACTGGTAGTCGTGCTGCTGCTCGGCGGTGAGTTCGTTCCGTTCCTGGTAGAGGATGGTGCGCAGGTAGGCGAAGCGGCAGGTGTGGATGTGGTCGTTGACGTCCTGGAGTCCGGGGATTTTAGCCATGATGGGGAAGGGTTACAAGCGAGGAAATAAGTGGGGGCGCAAGCGCTTGAGGGCCTGCAAATCGTTCACCGCCTCTTCGTACAGCGGCTTGATTTCCGTGAGCAGCTGGTTGGCGTCGAACGGCAGCAGCCGGGCCGCCTGGCGTGCCTGCGTGGCCTCGTCCGCGCCGTAGTAGTCGGGCTTGAGGGCTTGCAGCCAGCGGAAGGCGCGCTCGTACTCGCCGATGGTAAAATCCATCTCGTGCAGCAGGTCCTGGACGTGCCGGGCAACGTGGGGCCGGCATTCCGGGTCATCGAGCAGCAGGCCCAGCGCGGCGTGGCCGGTTGAGCGGGTTTCGCGGAAAGGAGCCAGCGCCGCGCTCAGGCGGTCGAAGCAGCCAGCGAGTCGGCGGTTGCGCAGCCGGGCGAACGGAGACACCACGCCGTTGCGGCTGGCCACGCGGTAGCGAACCCAGCGCAGGTGGCGGTGGTAGGCCCGCCCCATGATTTTGGCCAGGCGCGGGCCGTCGACGATGTAGAGCGGGCCGGGGCCGGGCAAGTGCGGCGTGGCGGCGTGCACGCCTTTGGGGTAACGTTTCATGGATATGAGTTAGTCGTTGGCGTAAGGGATGCGGACGAGGCGGCCGGTGGGGTGGAAATCGGCCGGCAGTGCGTCGGCGGGCAGGTAGTTGGTGCCGTGCTGGCGGTAGGCGTTGACGGCCTTCACGTCCAGGGGCGAGTGGCCCAGCTTGGGGTCGGTGTAGCGGAACGTGGTGCGTTCGTAGCTCAGGCCCACGCCGTCGGCAGAGGTGGGAAAGCCGGTTTCGGGCTGTTCCTTGATTTTCTTGGCGTGGAAGGCCACCGTGTTGTCGGTGGGGTTCTCGTCGTACATCGGGCGGTGCACCACGAGCAGGTTGTCAATCTTGTTGGCCCACATGCGGCCCTGGGCCACGCTGAACTGGTCGGGCACCTTGAGCTTGCCGTCGGCCGTGCGGGCCACGCCGGCCGGGTGGGCGCAGACGATGGCGCACTGGTCGTAGTCCTCGGCGAAGTCGCAGAGCTTGCCGAGCTGGTGCTTGAGCATCTCGTCGTCGCGCCCGCCGTAGTCGCGCAGGTTGTCGGTGAGCGTGTTCCAGGGGTCGAAGAGGAAGCCCTTGGTTTTGTGCGTCACCGCCGCGTGCTGCATCACGGCCAGCACCTCGTCGAGCTTGCCGGCCTTGCGGGGGTTGACGATGTGGAAGTGGCGCAGCACCCACGCGGCGGCGTCCTCGTACTCGGCGAAGCTCAGCCGGCGGTACCGGGGGTTGCAGGTCTGGCCCACGTAGGCCTGCACCAGCTTGCGCACCAGCTTCCAGCTGGGCATGTTCTCCGGGCAGTCCAGCCCCCAGGTCCAGCCGTCGTACTTGCTTTTGACGAGCATGAGCTGCAGCATGAGTTCGGTTTTGCCGTGACCGGGCCAGCCCGTGACGAGCGTGGCCTCGCCGGGCATCCACGACCACCAGCCCTGCAACGTGGGGAAGTGCGTGGGCGAGCCGTTGGTGTCCTGCCGGTTCCAGGCCGCGCGCATCTCGTCGAGCACATCGGCCGGGTTGAGCAAGGCCTCGGCGGGGTTGGCCAGCGGAGCCGGTTTGCCCGTGGGGTTGGCTTCGGGTAGCGCAGTGGTCAGGTCGGCGAAGTAATCAGCGTTCGGCATGGGGCGCGTCGAGGGCGTAGGAGGTGCACAGGGCCGCTTGCTGGCGCTGTTCGAGCGGCCAGCCCCGGCGGGCCTGCAGGTGGGGCTGTTGGAGCAAGGCCGCCACACGGGCCACGGTGGGGGAGGGCGGCGGGTTGTAGGCAGTGAAGCGGGCAAAGAGCCGGTAGGTGATGGCTTGCCAGTCCACGTCCGGCGCGGGCGTGGTGGCGGCCAGCGTACGGGCCAGCTGGGCCACGTTGTAGGTGGCCAGGCTGCGCTCGCCGGTGGCGGCGAAGTGGTAGGCCGACACCGCGTCGAGCACGGCTTCGGTCTGCTGCACATCGCGCACCACGAAGGCCGCGTTTTTGGCCGTGGGGTCGAGGGCCGCCAGCCGACGGCGGGCATTCTGGGCCAGCGGAAGCAGGGCCTGGCGCAGGGCGTGGGCCGCGTCGTCGGTCAGCTGCTGGGTCAGCGCCGGGTCGAGGTAGGGGAGCATGGCAACGAATCGGTTAGGCGGCTTCGACGGTGGACAGGGCAAGCGAGGGGTTGGGGGCCAGCGCCCCGGACAGGGCGGGGCGGAACAGGGCGGAGGGGTCGAAATTGGCCGGCAGCGGAGCCGGGCGGGGAGCCGGTTGGGCGGGTTCGGGGCCCGCCACCGGCACCTCTTCGTCCAGCCAGCACCGGCCGTTGAGCCAGGTAAGCGGGTTTTTGCGGTAGCGCTTCTCCGGCGTGGCGGCCACGTAGGCCGGCAGGGCCGCCAGGGCCGCGGTTTGCTCGGCCGGGCTCAGCGCCCCCCAGCGCTGAGCGCACTTGTGCTTGTCTTCTTTCTTGCCGTAGGCCAGCCAGAAAGCCTCGAAGGAAAGCGCATCCTCGGCCCCGACGGCGGGAGCCGGAGAGGGTGTTTTCCTTTTCCTTTTTGTTTGTTCCTTATAAGGGGTGCCGCTTATACTGCCGGTATGGGTGCCGCTTTTACTGCCGTTTATACTGCCGTTTAGGCTTACCTCAGGTAAGGGTATTTGCGGAGCATCGGGGTCGAGGAAGCGGTACACCGTGGGGCTGCGCTTGTGGCCTGACGTGAATTCCAATAGCCCTGCCTGCTTGAGTCGGTTGCGTGCCGTAATCAGCGATTTCTCCGAAATGCCGAGGGTCGCACAGAGAAGCGGGTTTGAGTATTGGAACTCGGTAGGCCAGTTCCGCTCGTTGCAGATGCCCACCAACTCGTAGAAGAGGTCGGCCTCGATGGACGAGAACGAAGCGGTGGGGCGCAGCTTGCGGAACGCGTTGGCGAGGGTGTAGCCGTTCATGGGAACCGGCGGCGCTTAGGCAGGAACGTCGGCGTCGCGGTGGGCGCGGGCGGCCCGCAGACGCGGCGGGGTGGGGGTGGACTGGGCCGGTACCGCAACGGGAACGGTTTCGGGTTGGGGCAGGCACAGGGCCAGGATGCGAGCACGCGAACAAGTGCTTTCGCCGCGGCTCTCCTCGTCGTGCTGCTCCAGCAGGGCCGAGAGAATCTCGACTTCCAGCGAGTGGAGCCGCTTGCCTTGGGCTTCCCACAGCTCCATGGCGACTTGCTGGCCGGTGGCCTCAGAAACGGGCACCACCACCGTCTGCAGGCGGGTGCGGATGGTGACTTCAATGACCTGCTCGTCCGAGGCCTGCACAATGGCGTCGTAGTGGGCACGCTCGGCGGCGAAGAGCTGGCGCAGGCGGGCTACCTTATTGGCGGCGTAGTGGGCCTCGTAGCCACGGCCGTCGCGGCTTTCAATCAATTGCTCGATGGTTTCAATGGAGGGAAGCATGAAGAAATGCAGTAGGGAGAAGTGAAAAATGGTAGCCGTTTTGTAGAGAAGGGAGGATTCGAATTCGGAGACGGGACTCGAACCCGTAGTGGGGACTGGACTCGAACCAGTGCCCACCATGTCAATCATGTTGCGGGCCGTGCAATCCGGACCTGGTAGGCAAGCTTTGCATACTTGTATGCAGTGTATACCCGTATGCATTGTATACCTGTATGCAGTGTATGCCGTGTATACTAAGCGGCCTGCTTTTGGCGGCCCTCGAAGGCGCGCACGGCCTCCTCGGTGATGAGCCACTTGGTGCCCACCTGCCGGCCCACCAGCCCGCCGCGCTTGGCGTCGAGCCGCAGGTACTCGTAGCAGGTGCTGGCCGAAAGGCCGGTGCGGGCCGTCAGGCGGTCGTCGTAGCCCCGGTCGGGGGTGGGCTTGCTGCCCATGTGGTAGGTGCGGTTGGCGAGTTCGGCCGCCGCCAGCCGGTCGGCATAGGCCGTGGCCGCCAGGCGGATGACCTCCATCTCGCGCGGCGTGCTTAGGTGCAGGTGCAGGATGCCGTTGGTGAGCTCGACGTTCATGGCGCTAGGCGGCTTTGCGCAGGGTGTCGAACCCGCGGTAGTCGTACATGGGAATCACCACGGCCTCCACCACGCGCTCCAGGCGCAGGGCCTCGGCGTGGTCGGTGACGTCGATTTCGGTGAAGAACAGCGGGCGGATGCCGCCGAACCAGACCTCGCGCTGCAGCGCCGTGCGGAAGCGGCTGGCCTGCCGCCCGGCAAACGTGGTGCCCCGGCCCGGCACGTAGGCCCGCACGCAGTAGGGCGTGCCGTCGACTTCCTCGTCGATGCAGTAGCCGAGCACCGGCAGCACCGTGCCCTTGGGAAAGTCGAGCACCGGGGCCGTGAGGTGTAGTAGGTCGGTTTCGGTGAAGCCGGCGGCCACCGAGAGGCGCGTCCGCTTGTTCTGCGGGCTGCCCAGCTCGGGGATGAGGGAGGGTTTGTTCTTATTCATGCGTGAAAGGGAGGGTGTGAAAGAAGGTGAAGGGTTTGGTTGAGAAATGCCGTTTCCTAGGCGGCGGGTTTGAGAGAAAGAATATCCTGGGCCGCCTGCAGCGTGCCGGATTTGCGGGCCACGTTCAGCGCTTCCATCACGAAGCGGTTGCCGGGGCGTGCTCGTTTAAGTGCCTTGCTGACAGCGGCCAGCGATACGCCGGCCTCTTTTGCCATGCGCGTGACCTCACCGTCAGGCAGGAGCTTGGCGAGGCTTTCGGGTTTTGGGTTGGTTTGCATTTGGCTACCTTTGGTTAATTACCGTTATCTACGACAAAGGTAAATTATTGGTTAACCAAAAAGCAAGGATTGGCTCAATAATTTTAACCAAAAAATAACCAAAAATGACTGAAACAGCACAATCGACTGTTAATCAGCGAGTTTTTGATGTGTATTACGCCTTGAAAAATCGCACTCGGGTACGCAACAAGACAGAGTTTGCTAAGGGAGTAGGCTTTTTGAACACACACTGGTCCGAATTCGAGAGCGGCAAGCGCAAGTTTTCGGCAAGTCACCTTCTGTCTTTGGTTAACCAATTCCGTGAGGTGTCGCTGGCATTCCTTGAAACCGGCGAAGGGGAGATGTTTAGTCAAGCCCCCTTTGATGTACAGGCGCTGGGCTTCCTATCGGATATGCCGTCCGTCGAACTACCATTCATCAGCTTTAAAGCCCGCGCCTCTTTCATTGGCTTAGGCGGGGCCGCCGTAGACCCATCACAGTTCGAAACGGTGCGCCTCTCCTTGCTCACACCCGAGGAGGCCGAGCGCTATACAGGTGCCGTCGTGTTTGAAGTAGACGGTGACAGCATGGAGCCGCTGATGCACTCCGGCCAGCGCGTCATCGCCTGGCCCGTCCCCGAAAGCAAATGGGAGCAACTCCACAACGTGGCCTGCGTGGTGTCCTATGATGACACGGTAACAGTAAAGGCTATCCGCGAGAATGACCTTTTTACAAAGAATTTGCTGACGTTATATGCGCTGGATGCGCGTGCTGGCTACCTGCCAGTGGCCCGGCAATCAATACGTTCAATATGGCGTGCTGACGAGTTTTTTGATAGGCCAAAAATCCGCCTATAAATGGTAAAGTATTGTGTCAAAATGGGAATATTAGGTTAATACAGGAAAGTTGTGTAGGTTCCGCGCTTCAACTTAATTCCTAGTAAAATGCCTAATAACGCATTGAGTGAAACGTTTTTCAACGAACAGACAGAAGCATCAAGGATTAAGTCTAAGATTGTCTCTAAATACTTAGATGGGTGGAGCTTAATACTCTCTTCGTGGGCACAGAAATTGGTCTACGCCGATTTCTTCGCGGGGTGTGGCAGATACGAAGATGGAAGCGCCTCCACTCCTTTGGAATCTATTAGCAACGTTGCCAGCCGCGACAGTCGGTCTAATTTAAAGAATAAGATTCAGTTCATTTTCAACGAATTGAATCAGGAGTTTCACGCGCAGCTAACGAGAAACATTGCTGAACATTTACCAACTGCTCAGCTGCGATATTCACCAATCATACAAAACCAAAGTTTTGAAGAATTGCCAGCGCTTGAGCAATTGCGGAACTGGCTTCAATTGCAACCAGGGAATACATTGCCTCCCAGCCTTGTATTCGTTGACCCTTGGGGATATAGAGGTTTGTCATTGAATCATTTGGGAGATATACTTAAAATCAGGGGATGCGAGGTAATATTTTTCTTTAACTATAATAGGATTAATGGGGCGTTGAATAACCCATTCATGAAAAAGCACATGACTATTTTATTCGGTCAAGAGCGTGCTGACAGCTTACATCATGAACTAGCTGCTATCAAAAAAAGACCGGCTCTAAGAGAGTACATAATCTTGCAAGCAGTGAAGGAGAATCTGCGTCGAGCCGTGCATCCACAGACAGCGTTTGTACAAGAATTTAAATTTAAAAAAGGGAATAGAGTATCACATTTTGTGATTTTTGCCACTACGCATCCTAAAGGATTTGGCTTGATGAAAGATATCATGTCAACTGAAAGCGCTTCTTATCCGGATGGGTTGCCTTCTTATCAACATAGCCAAAACTCGTCGACCCAGTTTGGTTTGTTTGATGGATTGGTACTTATAGGGCAACAACTGCTGACCTTTTATGCAGGTCGCAACTTGACTCATAAAGAGGTGTATGACAATCACCAATTTACCGGCCCGTATACTAGTAAAAACTATAAGGATGCGCTACTCTGGCTTGAAGAAACACATCAAGTAACAGTAAATCCAGAGCGTTCCAAGCGACGGAGTTACAGAGGTAGGCCAACCCTCGGTGAAAATGTTATGATTACCTTTCCATAATAATTGCTAACTTTACTAGCAAATTTGCGTACTGCTTATTACATTAGTATTGCATTTTGCACAAATACTAGCACAATTAAGTTATGGCACAGTCAAGCATCGAGTGGACCGAAGTCACTTGGAACCCTACCACCGGGTGCGACAAGCTCTCGGCCGGCTGCAAATTCTGCTACGCCGAAGTGATGACCAAGCGCCTGAAGGCGATGGGCCAGGAGAAGTATGCGGATGGCTTCAAAATCATCCGAACCCACGAATCCGAGCTTACCCGTCCGTTTGCTTGGCGCAAGCCTACCACGGTGTTCGTGAACTCCATGAGCGACCTGTTCCACGTCAACGTGCCATTGCCCTTTATTAAGCGGGTGTTTGATACCATGAACCAGACGCCTCGGCACACTTACCAAGTGCTCACCAAACGAGCTGAACTGCTGGAGGAGTTTTCGTCGGAGTTGACCTGGACGGATAATATTTGGATGGGGGTGTCAGTAGAAGACTACCGAGTGCGCGACCGTATCGAAGGACTGCGCAATTGTGGCGCTAAGACCAAGTTCCTATCGCTCGAACCGCTGCTCGGCCCTTTGCCGGACTTAGACCTTACCGGCATTCACTGGGTGATTGTAGGCGGTGAGTCCGGCCGTAAGCCCCGGCCGATGAAAGAGGAATGGGTAGAGGACATCCGTCAGCAATGCGAAGCAGCTGGTGTTGCGTTTTTCTTCAAACAGTGGGGTGGCAAGAATAAGAAGGCTGCCGGCCGTGAGTTAAATGGGCGCACTTATAACGAGATGCCCGCCGAGCCCAGCTTGCGGCGTGAGGCTGTATTGGCTTAATGGAATTTGGTAGTTCTATTCCTTCACAACGTCGATATACTTACCGGGGCGACCGGATGACGGACGAGGTATTGAAAGGGAAGGAGTGCATCGCTGTGCTTGATAGCCGAGGCAAGTGCATCCGTGGCCGTAACAGTTCAATGCTGGTTGAGTTCCCGGGGATTGGTCGGCATGTAGTGCTGGCGCGACATTTACGTAAAGCTGTTCTAAAGGCTTAATTGTCTGTTTTATAATTCATGAGCGCAATATATTCTGTACACGAATTGCCTGCAAATGCACCTGTTGATAGTGAACAGCTTGGTACAAAAAGAAAATTCTGGTGTCAACATCCTAAAATGGGACTATGCTTATTTAAGATGGGGCGCCCTGGCCACGGAGAAAACTGGGCTGAAAAGGCTTGTGCACATTTAGCTCAGCTATTGTACCTGCCAGTTGCTCAAATTGAGTTGGCTGTTTGGCACAGTGAAACAGGGGCTCAGATAGGCACCTTATCTCCCTATATGCTGCCCCCTAGTTATCAGCTTGTGCATGGTAATGAAATTCTTGAAGGCATAATAGCGGACTATCCCCGCGATATAGCGCGTACATCTGAACACACCGTAAAAAGGGTACTAAAGTGCTTGGGCACTTACTCCCCACATGCTCGGGTTGCACCAATGATGCGAACGGCTGCTCATCAGTTTGTCGGATATCTGATGTTTGATGCATGGGTTGGCAATATGGATAGACATCACGAAAATTGGGCGCTTGTCCAGCCCCTGCACCAGCAACCTTCACAGTGGTTTTTAAGCCCTACTTACGACCACGGTTCAAGCTTGGGCCGCGAGTTAAACGATGAGCGCAAGGAACAAATTTTGCAACAGGCTCATCCAGACCACAATCTGGCTGCATATGCATCGCGTGGAAGAGGAAGGTTTTTTCGTTTGGTAACTGACCCTAAATCGCAATCATTAAAGCCGATTGATGCATTTCGATTGGCAGCAGAAATGCTGCCGCAAGCAGCACTCAATTGGCGAATGTTATTGCGCCAGGTTAAGTTGATAAAAGTAGAAGCAGTCTTTAAATCGTTCCCGTCTGATTGGCTCACTAATACAGGCAGCCGCTTTGCGCGAGCATTATTAGAACATAATCGACAACAAATACTCTCAGTGTCATGACAGTAGTATCAACCTCCCCAGATGTCCTGTATGTAAGCTGGCAACAGCCCACAACTCGACAGTGGTTTGTGATTGGACAGTTAAGTCAAAGCGGAGGTATATTCAGGTTTGTATATACTAGAGGGGCTTCTAAAGCTTACAATACAGGCTTTCGGCCACTAGTGTCATTCCCAGACTTTTACCAAGTTTATCAACAGCCAACACTATTTGCAAACTTCCATAACCGGCTTCTGCCGACATCACGTCCTGACTATGCCGACTTTTTGTCTTGGCTAGCCGTTTCTTCTGAAACGGCCACTGACCATCCGCTAGTATTGCTTGACCGAACTAATGGGACTCGTCAGACCGATGCAGTAGAATTATTTCGCCGCCCCTCTATTCAGGCAGATGGCTCGTTAGAAACATGCTTTTTCATTCGAGGTTTAAGATATCGAAGTAATGAAGTGCAGGCACTGATTGATAAGTTGAGCCCCGGTACTCAATTTTTGATGGCTTTGGATATTCAAAATCCACAGGACTCAGAAGCAGTGCTATTGCGCACCGCTGATGACATTGTAGTTCCTGGATACCTTCCACGCCATCTTGTACCACTTACTTCACAGCTTTTGAGGACTTACCCCGCCCAAGTTAAAGTCGTAGTTGAAAAAATTAATCCGGCTCCAGCACCTGTCCAACTGAGATTGCTTTGCCGGCTACAAGCTAATGATGTGCCAACGGACTTACCTGCCTTGCGTGATACTATGTACGATGAACTGATTCGGCCTTAGAGAAAAGCCCCCTCACTCCGAGCGGGGCTTTTTCATGCCCAGCACACGAAAGCCCGGCCTCATCCGTTGTGCTGTTTTCCCTTATTGTGCCGACATTCATTCAGTTCCTCGACCCCGCGAAAACAGTTGTCAACCTTAACCACTTGGCGAGCATTACACGCGGGGAGCGTGTTGCTACAAAAACTGATGAGGAGAGGAAAAACGCCTATGTGAAGGAGGGGGAAAGCATCTATTCTATTAGCCTGACCCCATCCATTGGACGGGAATGGTCTATGGAGTATACTTCTCAAGCAGGACGGGATAGAGACTATCATGAGATTTTAGCTCTATTGCGTCCTATTATCATTGGCTCAAATCCACCTCTAGCCGCTGCAATTCCAGTCACTCAACCAGCACCACCGCCAGCGCCGACTCCACCCGCCCCCAAGCCGCCCCGCAAGCCCCGGGCGAAGAAAGGGGAGCAGCCGTAACCCCATCCAAAGCGCCGCCTACAACTCTGGATGCGTTTCCACCTGCTACCTTTCGGGGAATTCAACCCATTCCTTCTCGATGAACAAATTTCTACTTCTGGCCGGCCTGGTGCTGGCCGGCGGCACCACGCGGGCGCAAATCGTGCAAGAGCAACGCTACAACACGCAGCTCACGGTGCACAAGCTCTCCACCGGGGCGGTGAAATACGCCGGCTATTTCACCGGCTCGACCGGCGGCCAGGTGCGCATCTACAACAACGACAACTCACTCTACCGCCAGGTGCCGGTGAGTTTGCCAGCGGGGGCGCAGCCCGGCCCCGTGCTATACGTGAGCGACAACCTGTTCAACAGCAACGCCGCCTTGGAGATGGTCGTCAACTTTACGGTAAGCAACGCCTCGTACTCGCAGGCCATGCGCATCATCGACGAGACCGGCGCTCAAATATTGGCCCTCGATTCGACCTCGTATCCGCAGGTGTACAACACCCCCTTGGGCACCAAGATGCTGACCAATTACTACACGTCCACCCGGCAGTACAGCAAAATGTACGCCTTGCCCGGCACGTACACGCCGCTTAAAACGACCCCGGCAAACCCCGGCACCGAACTGGCTCCGTTTCCCAACCCGGCCACGACCCAAATCGCCCTGCCATACGCCGTCGCGCCGGGGCAGCAAGGCGAATTAACCGTGACCAACGCGGGTGGCCAACTGGTGCGCCGCTTCACGGTAGACAGCACCTTCGATAAACTATTGTTTGATACGCAGGGCCTGGCACCAGGATTTTACCTGTATCAGCTGCAAACTGCTGGCAAGTCGTCAGCGCCCCAGCGTTTCGTAATTCAGTAAGCCCTAAAAAGCCAAGCCCCGCCCATCCGGCGGGGCTTTTTCATGCCCACGCCACGAGCGGAGAAAGGGGAGCAATAGGCCCGCGTTCTTAGCGCCGCTTGCGGAAGATGCTGCGGGTGGGCTGCGCTCCGGCTTGGGCCTGGTTGGCGCGTGGCTGGTCGTCGCGGCTGGTGCCGTGGTCGAGGTCGCGCTCGGGCAAGCCGTTGGGAAACGTGGGGCTGGTCGTGCCGCCCAGGTGCTTGGTGGTGTACCCCTTGGGGTACGCCGGCACGGCTGCCGCCGGCACCGCACCGGACGAAGCCGGCAGGCCCGTTGTCTGCGGCACGGGCGGCGTGGTCGGCCGCCGGGGCACCTGGGCCACTACGGGTCCGGCAGCCAGGGTAAACAGGGAAGCGAAGAGCAGGAGGGGGCGCATGGGCGGGCAGTGAAGGCAAGAGCAGGTCTGTTCCAGCCTATACGGAAAACCAACCGAATGGGCCATCGGAGCGGAAAAAGCCCTGAACCAAGAAAGGGGAGTAGTCTTGTAATGCCGTGCCCGCCCCGGCGATACATCCGCTACCTTAGCCCCGTACCCCCGTCCCCGGCTCCACCTGTTTCACCCCAACCGCCATGCTCTTCGCCATCCTGCTTCCCGGCATCTCCATGATGTTTCGCGGCCACTTCCTCAAAGGCCTGCTCTGCGGCATCCTGCACGTCACCCTCATCGGCTGGATACCGGCCGCCATCTGGGCCGTGGCCTCCTACCGGGAGGACCTGGCCGAAGAGCGGCACCGGGAAACGCTCCGGGTGCTGGCGCAACAACGGCGCTATTAGGACCTGCCTTCTTGCCCTACGATGGGGCGAATCGGAAAGCCCCGGCCACCCGTCGGGGCTTTTTCGTGCCCACGCCATACCTTGCATTCCCGATGGCCCTCGCTCAATTCAACGCCCTGCCCTACGAGCAGCAGCTCGCGCTCGTCTATGCGGAAGGAGCCTACATAGCCACACGCTGGCAGGAGGTCTACGAAGCGGTGCTGCTCTACCAGTTGCCAAGCGGCTTCTTCGCGGAACTCACTTATGACACCGAGACGAACGAAGTCCAGTACTTAGTAGCATTCGAAGCCGGCGGGGAGAATGACCGCCTGCCGGACTACGCTATGTTCGTAAAGTTGCCAGGGTGGCTACCAGAAGTTGACTAGTGAAATAACCGTTATCGTGAACGCTCGTTGCGCAAATTTCCCGTTTTCAGGGCCGATTCACGGGTTGCTAATGATGCCGCCCGTATTCTGATCCAATACTTGAATTTCCTTGGACGTGCGGTGGGCCAAATACCCGTATTGCTGCGAAAAGGGTTTACGCTCGACCGTAACGTCCCAGAACGGATAACCGGGATTGTACCGAATCGGGACCTGGAAGAAGGTAATGACCTGGTTGCGGGAGCAAAACGCAATTGTGAAGCGCTGGGTCAGCAAACGCGCCGGGATAACAAACACGCTGTCGTTGCGTTGCTGCAAGGTCAAGACTTCGTCCTTTGATGTGAAGACAATTTTATCCACGGGCCGGGGCCGGCCGTATCGGGCCAGTCGGACCGTGATGGCGGGGTCAACGGCAGGCGTTTGCAGCAGGGCGCTGATGCAGAGAACCAGAAGCATTGCTATTAGGAATTTACCAACCGAAAGTACATGCGAAGGCTCGTTTTCCTAAACTACTATCATCATCCCCTTTCAAGTCGCCCACAAGCTACTGTAGTACCGGACGAGTTTAAGAAACCCGTCTACCAATCAAAGTTTACGAAACGCGCCAAAGGGATGAGTTTCGTGAACTACCATAAAACCGTTCTGCCTAGATGAATAAAGGCTAAGAATTAATAGTCCACAACTGATTCCAGTCCGTGGTATAGGCCGGGGTGCGGCGTTGCTGCTGGCCTTTCCAGGCTCCGGGCTGTTTCCCAACTGCCCCAAGGGCCGTGGCCACCTGCACGCTGTTCTTGCCGAAGCGCGCATTGAGCGCATCAAGCTTGTGCATCAGCCGCTCGGCCCGCTCGCCCCCATCGGGCGCAAACAAACTGAGTTGCTTCTGCTCGCCTTCTTCAAAGCCGTCGAGAATAACCCCGGCCTTCACATAGACCAGGCCCGGCTGCCAAAGTCGGCCCAGCAAGGCCCGGGCGAAGCGCACGAGCTCAAGCGTGCTGCTCGTGGCTATTGGCAACGTCACCTGGGCCGAGCGCGTGTGCGGGGGCGGAGCGGTTCCGAAGCGGTTCTGGCTGAGAAAGACCGTGAGCACGTTGGCGGCACTCTCTTGACGGCGCAGCTTCTCGGCCGCTCGCGAGGCAAACGCCGCCACGGCTCCGAGTACGTCCTCAAACCGCGCCAATGGCTTGCCGAACGTGCGGGTGCAGGCGATGCTCTTTCGCTTGAGCGTACCGTCTTCGCTGGGGGCCAGGCCGTGGCAGGGATAGCCCTGCAACTCGCGCACGAGGCGTGCGCCTACCACCCCGCCCAGGTGCTTGCGGGCCATTGCCTCCGAGCACCGGGACAGGCTGGCGGCCGTCGTAATGCCCAAACTGTAGAGCTTGGTGGCGTACTGGCGGCCGATGCCCCAAACGTCCTCCACAGCTACTTGTTCTAGGGCCCATTGCCGCCGTTCGGGGGAATCCAACAGCAGCACCCCGCCCAAGGAGGCGTTTTTCTTAGCCACTCGGTTCGCCAGCTTGGCCAGCGTTTTGGTCGGCGCCAGGCCAATACAGGTGGGGATATGGGTCCGTCGCTTGACTTCTTTGCGAATATCACGCGCATACGCTTCCAGCGACGGTTGCAACAGGCCCATGCCGTGCAGGCTCAGGAAGGCTTCGTCCACGGAGTAGATTTCCATCTCCGGTGCCTGGCTGGCTAAATAGCTCATCACGCGCCCGCTCATGTCGCCGTAGAGGGCGTAGTTCGAGGAAAGCGCGTGGACGTCGTGCTGCTCAATCAAGGGCCGGACTTTGAACAAAGGCTCGCCCATCGGGATGCCCAGCGCCTTGGCTTCGGCCGAGCGGGACACAATGCACCCGTCGTTGTTGCTCAGCACCACCACGGGTTTGTTCTCCAATCGGGGTTGGAAGGCGCGCTCGCAGCTGACGTAGAAATTATTGCAATCGACGAGCCCGTACATCTTCGTGGAGTTTGCCGTTGATGAGTTCAGTCACGACGTGGGTGACAACGCCCCACACGCGCACGTGGTCGGCTCCGCGCACTTCGATGGCGGTGTGCTCCGGGTTGTCGGGCACGAGCCAGTACACCTCGCCGCGCTTTTCCAGCCGTTTGACCGTGAATTCGTTTTCAACGGCGGCAATCACCACGTGCCCGACGCGCGGCTTCATGGCGCAGTCCACGGCCAATAGCGCGCCGTCGCTAATGTGCGAGGGCGCGCCGTCCATGCTCGTGCCGTTCACCCGCGCCAGGTAGGTGTGGGCGGGGTGAGGAAGCAGAATTTTGTTCAGGTCCACCCGCTCCCCGGCTTCGTCGTCGGCCGGACTGGGGAACCCGGCCGGAATGGGCGTATCGCACTGGATGAGCCAAACCGGCTCCCGGGCAATGTCTAAAATGTCAACCGTCGTCATGGCTTCAGTAAATGGAGATGCAAGTAACGACGAAGTAACTAAAATTGTTAGCAATTTATTCACTAATAATATTAGAACCTGTATTATTGAGCATTTTAAGTTGGTATATAAATCATTGGTGAACAGTCATATGATTTTGCAAGCAGCACAGGCACTACAGAGCTTAGCAAAATAATTTGCCGATATGACGATGACTGCCGTCCCTAAACCCGCTAAGAATCCGGAGCAATACCTATCAACTAGGGTCGTCGTTGACCGACTCCACACCCGCCGTCTCACCCTGCACTGCTACGAGGCCAACAGGGGCTATTACCTCATCTTGTAAACTTGTGAAGTTGCCTCAGTCAGCAAGATGCAGTCGGTTGAAAAGCAACTTGATAAGCATTTTCAGATTCTATATATTTACCCTGTAATCGCACTTTATGTTGTCGCGCATGAAAGCTCCGAAAATGCTTGTTTTATTGGTGTGCCTGGGGCTTGGAGTAGCGCCGAGCCGTGCGCAGCTATCACAGCAAAACATGCAGATGCTTCAGCAGACGCAGCAAGTGTTGCAACAATACGTGCAGCAGGAATTACAGCAACAGCACCAGCACAATAATCAAAATCAGGTGATGCCACCGATGTCAAATCCGGTGCCGCCGGTCTTGTCCCCACAAGTACAGCAAACCGTTGAACAGACGAATCAAGCACTGCAGCAACGATTGCAGCAGTTCCAGCAGAACCTGCCGGTGCAACAGCAGAGCCGAGACGATACGGGGCCAGGAATACAGCGCCCGGTACAAGTGCCGGCCAATTTTCAATTTCAAAAGGAATTAGGCAACTATTACTGTATTCAAGGGCAGTCCTCGGTGTCTGAACAGGATGCGGAAGCCAAAGCACAAGCGGCCTACCAAAAGCTTATGCAACAAGGCGGAGTAGCCATGATTATACAGAACAACGAGGGTTCAGGCTCTGCCATCATGGGAGCCGGCATCCTTTACCAAGTGCAGGTGCAATCTTCCGACAATTACTATGCGCAGGGCCAATCCTCACTTTCCGCCGAACAAGCCTTGGCTAATGCCAAAGCCGCTGTTGAAAACGGTCGAACAACTTTCAATGGCAACGGCAGCTACTTGGGCCCCAATGGGCAAGGGACGGGCACTAGTTCGTATGCTCACCCCCAAACCTATGGTCCAGGACCTGTTATTCGAATTCCATAACTAGGCATGAAAGAAAGCCCCGACCAACCGGCCGGGGCTTTTTCGTTGTAGCAGCAAAGGGCTTTTACTCGACCACCAGCTTGCGGTAGGTTGCAGCGCCATCGTGCATCAGGCGCACGGTGTAGAGGCCAGCGGCCAGCCCGGCCGTGGACACGTCCAGCGTGTGCGGTCCCGCGCCTTGTGCCTGTGCGTCGGCCAGCACCCGCACCGGGCGGCCCAGCTCGTCGCGCACGTCGGCGCTCACCGTGGCCGCGGCTTCCAGGTAATACGACACCGTGACCGGACCACCAGTGGCGGCCGGGTTGGGGAACACGTCCACCGGCAGCGCCGCCTGGGCGGCCAGCGTGGCCGTCGCGGCGGTGCGGGTGTACCAGATGGGGGAGGTGACGATGCGGTCGCCGTCGGCCTGCACAATCACGGCGTAGTAGTAGGCCGTGCCCGTCGGGGTCGGGTCGGTGTAGCTCAGGGCCGTGGCCCCGGCAGCGGCCGAGGCCACGCTCACGGCCAGCGTGCCCGAGCCCGGCACGCCGCGCAGCAGGGTGATGCTGGCCACCGCCTCGTTATCGGCGTCGGCGTAGCCCACGGCCAGCGCGGCGGCGGCCGGCCCCCGGGCAATGGTGCCCATGGGCTGCCCGGCCAGCGTGAGCGTCACCTGCGCGTTCCAGTCGTCGGAGCCGTAGAAGCGGCGCGCGCGCAGGGCCGTGAGCAAATTGGCCTCGCTCAGGCTCGGAGCCAGCACGACCAGGCGGCCGTGGGTGGTGCGGCCGAAGGTGGTGTTGTGGTTGTCGTGGTCCAGGCTCATGCCCACGTGGTAGCCCTTGGCCAGCATCGTGCGGTAGGTGCTCTCGTAGCTCGTGCCCACGGCGTTGTAGAGCGTCGAGCTGGAAGTGGCCGGCCCCGAGCGCAGGGGCACGCCCACCAGGGCCGAGTCGGCCCGGGGGCTGAAGGCGGCGCTGCCGGCCAGGTTGCCGTAGTCGCCGCTTTGCGGGTGGGCAAAGAGCGCAAAGGCCCCCGGCACCTGGTTAATCTTGCGCATGAGCGACTGGTAGTCGTTTTTGGCCACGAACTCGTCGTAGTTGCCCGTCTCCCAGCCGTAGAGCTTGTTCACCCCGTAGACGAGCATGTGCCCGCCGCCGGAGATGACGCCCCACTCCGTGCCGTGCAGGGCCACGAAGGTGGCCGTGGTGGCCTGCGTGGCCTGGGTCCGCCCCAGCGCGTAGTTGGGCAGGTTCATGCCGGCCTGCGCATGGTTGTGCTCCGAGAGGCCCAGAAAGTCGAAGTGCAGCGAGGCGCTGGCAAACTGGTAGTCCTGCAGCGGCGTGTTGCTGCCCGAAGTGGCCGCGTCCTGGTTGCCGTCGCTGTAGGCCGAGTGGGCGTGCAGGTTGCCGTAGTAAAAGTTGTAGGCGGGCGCCTGGGCGCGGGCGCCGGAGCAGGCCAGCAGACCGCCGGCGAGGAGCGTAAAGAATGAGCGCATAGCATTAAATGGGTGGGAGACAAGGGGGACAAATCTACCGGTCGGCCGATGATGGTTCCGTGAAATGCTACGCCAGGGAAAGGCAATGCCCGGAAGTTATAGGCTAGGTAAAGGCAATCCGGGGATAGTGCTACCTTGCCGCCATGAAGCTTACCTACCGCCAAGTCCTGTCCCGGCCCGATGCCGATGGCCGCTGCCGCATCGTGGTCGACGTGGCCTGGGAGGGGCTGCGCGTGAAGCTGCCCACCGGCGTGAGCTGCCGGCCGGCCCACTTCAGCCCCGAGGCCCGGCAGGTTGTGCAGCGCAAGGACCCCGACGCCACCCGCCTCAATAATGAGCTGGCCAAGGTCGAGGGGGCAGTCAACACCGCCTTCACCCTGGCCTCGGCCGAGAACCGCCTGGTAACCGAGGCCGAGCTGAAAGCGGTGGCCCGGGCAGCGCTGGGTAAGAAACCGGCCGGGCGCCAATCGGCCCCGGAAGTCGCCGCGCCCACGACGGCCCTGGAATTCTACGCGCTCTGGCAGGCCGAGAACCCCGACCAGACCTACAACAGCGCCCGCCGCTACCGGCAGGTGGTGGGACACCTGGAAGCCTATCACCCAAACTGGAAGCTCACCGAGCTGGCCCGCAAGGATTTTCTCGAGTACCTGGCCCACCTCGCCGCCCTGGGATTGGTCGACAGCACCGTCAGCAAGCACGTCAAGTTCCTGCGCGAATGCTTTCGGCTGGCCGGCAAGCCCCTGCCGGCCTGGCTGAAAATCAAGACCCGCTACGGCCGCGCCCCGGCGCTGCAACAGCACGAGTTGCGTGCCCTCATGGTGCTGGAACTGACCGACGACGACCTGCGCGCGGAGGCAGCCCTGTTCACGTTCCAAACCCTGCTGCTGCTGCGCGACTCCGACCTGCGTGCCCTGCGGCCCCACCACGTCCGGTTGGTTGATTTGCCCGGCTACCCGGCCACGCCGGTGCTTACTTTTCACCAGGCCAAAACCGGGGACGAGGTACGTGTCCCCTTGCCACCGGCGGCGGCGGTCCTTTGGCATGGGTGGGAGGGCCAGCCCCCGGTGCCGGTCCAGCAGGAGCGCAACCGGCGCATGAAGCAGCTGGCCCGCGTGGCCCAGCTCACGCGCTCGTTCGTGCGGGTGCAGTACGTGCGGGGCGAAGCTGCCGAAACCGTATTGCCGCTCTACAAGGTCATCACCACCCACACGGCCCGCCACACCGGGGCCGACATGGTGATGCTGGGCTCGGGGGGCGATTCTAACTTAAAAGAGAAAGCGCTGGGCCACGCCGGCGTCTACGGCCACGACGCGCTGGAGCGCTACGGCCCGGCACTGCTCAGGGCCTGGGAGAAGGTACTGGGTGCACCCGAAAAAAATGCACCCACTTTGGCCGGTACCGTGCACCAGCCAGCACCGAGCAACGGGGCGGAGGGAGTCGTTTTTAGGCGGGTTTCGTACCGCTGAATAGGGCAGGGCAGTAAAAGGCCGATACCAGTTGGGCCCACAAAAAATCCCCTTTACGCCATCGTGAAGGGGATTTTTTGTGACCTGGCAACAAATGCGACAGCTGGAGATGTTGAAAAAGATGTGCTGGCATTGGAAGTGCTGAAGAAAAGTTGCGCGCTAAGACCGTACAGCTAAACTAGTGCTCCCGTGCTCCTTACTTGGCCACCATTTCCTGACTGCTCCAGCGGCGCGCCCAAATCCAAACCGGGTAGGCTAGGGGCGGTCCTGGGTTCCGTTGGCCACCGGCACCGGGAATGGCTCGCGCAGCATCTCCAGGATAAGCGCCCACAGGTGCTCGTAGGGGATGATTTCAATTTCGGCGTAAGCCTCACCGGGAGGATTGGTGTTTTGCAGTTGTTGCAAAACGGCCTTGCCGCCTTCGGCCGCCTTTTTTGAATTGAATCCGTTGTCCACCATGATGCGCAGCAGGCGCAGGAACAGTTTGCTGCGTATCATGCCGCTGCCCGCCATGTGCCGCTGCTGGTACTTGCGCAGACGCTCCAGACGCACCATGATTTCTTCAAAATTGCGCTCACGCATGTAAACGAGCATTTGAAGAACCAGAATGGCAACGTTCAGCCCACTCTTATCGCGGCTGAACTCGGGCAGCATGAGCGCCCACCGGGCCATTTGCACCCGCCGGGCAGGACCCATCCGCTGCACCGGATGCACGAAGTCGCTGTAAGCCTTATACAAATCCCAGCGTTCCAAAGCCGCCGGACGCTGCTTGGAGAAGGCCGGGTTTTTCATGACCGTCGTAAACAGCTGCTGCGCGTATTCGTAGTTCTGGGCGTGCAGGGCAAGGAGCACGTGGTTTTCTTGAAAAAACAGCCAGTTGCTGGACGACGGATGAAAATCCGACATCGCCAGCTGCGCCAGTTTTAGTCCCTTAATAGGCTGACGGCTGCGCAGGTGCGCAAAAACGGTCATGAAATGGTTGTAGCGCTTATCGAACCGGCGCTCGTTGAGCTTGCCATCGCGCAGCTGCTTGGTAGCCAGCGCGGTCAGACGGATAATCTCCGGGTAGTTTCCTTGCAGCTCGTGGGTGGCCAGGCGCAGGCGGTAGAGGTAGTTGTAGGTATTGAATGTTTTGGCCCGCCGGTGTAGCGCTTCCAGCTTCTCCAGGTGCGCCGGCAGCAGGGGCAGCACAGCCCGCCGGCTGCTCACAGTCCTGGCCAGGGCCAGTTGCGTCTGAGCGTGCAGTCGCTCAGCCTCGTCTTCCAGGGATTGGGTGTGCTGAGCCTGCTGGAGCAACTTATCCATTTTCTCAAACAAGTGGGCCTTGCGCATCTGCGCGTAGAGCGTGCTCAGCATCCGGGCGCATTGCACAACGTACTGCGTGAATTCTCCTTTTTGGGCCATGGCCAGGCAGCGCTTCAGCAGTTGCTCGGTCAGCACGTACTCGCCCTCGGCAAAGAGAATGCTGATTTTATGCAGTAAGTCAAGGCATTCGCTCTGGTACCGACGCGATACCAGGTGGCGCGAGTCGGAGTGGTCAAGGAAGAAGAGGTGGTTGAGCAGTTTGCCGCGCACCCGCGACTGTAGCTTCTGCAAGGCCCGAATGTTGGGCGTTGAGGCCTTGCCGTATAACGCCTTAACCAATTGGTTTTGCGTAGCATCGGGGGCGTCAAGCAGTGATTGCACCAATTGGTATTCCTTGGTTTTATGCTCGCCATTCAGGTCAAGCACCGGCACCGAATGCAGGGCCCGCGATGTCACAATTCGCGCAAGATTGGCAATGTCGTTCATGCAAAAACAGCTCTAGCATGCTATAGGTAGCATATTCAACCCTCGTCAGTAATAAAAACCCGTGTCTGAAAAACGGGGGATGTTTCCTTTTTTCATTTACGGGGGCTGTTCAACTTTACATCGTGATTACACAGCCGAAATATGGCTTATATGTCGCAAATAGGCAATTTTTTGTAGAAACGCGGAAAAAAAATATTGGCAGATTTAATGCATTCAAGGTTGCACCAGATTATTTCTTAAGAATATTAAAGAATTGCTTGTATTATTTATTGTCTGATTTTCACTAAGAGTGTCCTTTTTTGGTCCTGGGGGGTGTTCTAATTTTGTTGTGTTCTTAGTTAATACACAAACACTTACAGCCCATCGACCATGCTCGACTTCTTCGCAATCGCCCTGTTTCAGCTAGCCACCGTATTGGGTTACGCTCCAACGAATCAACCGAATGCCAACGAATCGACTTGCGCCCAAACTGAGGCCGATGGAACCGTGGGTAGCGGCGGCTGGGGCAACGATGTAACCTGCAACGATACAACTGTCGGCAGCGGCGGCTGGGGCAACGACATTATCGGTAAATAAGAAGCTGCTGCCCCCTAGCCGCACAAGGCGCGCTGGAACCAGCAGAATAACAGTCCGCCCTCTGACCACCACAGTTGTGGCCAGCACGGGCGGGAGCAATGCTCCGTCTGTGACGAAGAGCAAACCTCCGTGCTGCCTGAGGGCCCGTTGAGGCCGGATGGCCAGGAATGTGAGACAGGGGCAAGCCTTATCAGCTAGCGGCGCGCCGTCGTTACGGCTGGTGGTGGGGAGCGGACATTTGCCGCCTGGCAATTTTTATAAAAAGCTTCACCGGGTTGGTGAACTCATCTTCGGTAGAAGCGGCATTCGTCGTTTAGTTCAACGCGCTAGGCGAGTAAATATGCCTACCGGTCTAATGCGGCCGGTAGCAATTATCACTGCTTTATTACCTTTGACCCATAAGTATCCCGCACGGGCTGGAAATGTGGAAAGGAAGGACCTTCTCGTGCCGCACAGTTTGGCTGAATAGGTGGGGTAGACACCTATAAGGCTAAGCCTGCTACTTTAGAAGGCCGTTGCAGCAATGCAGCGGCCTTTTTTTGTATGTGGGCATGTTGTGCTGACGGCACATGCTGTACTTGCTTTCAAAAGAAAGGCCCAACGCATGCGTTGGGCCTTTCTTTTGAAAATTATGAGCTGCCTTGTTAGTTAAACGGGTAGCGTCAAACTGGGCTGGGTAGGGCCTTTGTTTACAACGCGGCTCAATAGGCTGAAATGCGGAAAGTGTGATTTTGCTATGGTATCGAATACTGAACACCTGATTATTTTGTGCAGGTTCGGATAATGTTGTGGCAATCAGTACTCTGCTGTAAAACAGGTGCACGGTTTCATTACAAAAATACCCCTACACGCAAGATATGTAAAAGGAATATATTTGCCATAAAATTATTATGAATATTCCAAATAAAATTGTTGTAAAAATGTTATATTTTTTTATGATGTATTGATTAATAATGTGATAGATATCGAAAATTGCTAAGAAATGCGCAATTTCCTGGTTGTCTGTGACATTTTGGATTTGGTCAGACAGTTTTGGGTGGGGAGCGCAGCCCTCTGCCTGGTTGCTAGTAAACAATCATAAAAGGGCCTGGCTACTGTGTAGTAACCAGGCCCTTTTATGTATTGTCACTTAAACTGCTACCTAGCTGGTGCCACGTGGTAAATGGTCGAAGCCACGTAACCCGGCTTGAGGCTCATGACGTTTACTCCGGCCACGGCTTTGCTGGCGATAACGCGATTGGCGACGAAGTATAACGGCACCAGCGGCATCTGCTGCTGCATCAGGGTCTGAAACCGGCGCAGCAGCAAGTCGCGCTCGGTCGACGACTCAGCGGCGGCTATTTTCAGCATCAACTGGTCGGCGGCCGGCGAAGCAAAGCGAGTTAGGTTGCTTTCGCCAATAGCTGGGGTGCCGAGGATTGGCAAAAAGTTGAACAGGAACGGGTTGCCTTTGATGCTCTGCACGTACATATCGAAGTCGCCGGTTTGCAGCAGCCCGCGCAACACGCCTGACTCGGTGGGGGCCAAGGCGACGGGTATGCCCAGGGCCTTTGCCGCGCTGGCAAATTGCAGGGCCACCAACTCGTAATTGGTGTCTCCGGCCCGGTAGCGCAGCTGCAGGTGCAAGTGCTGCGCGGGGCTTTTTCCTGACTGACGGTTCCAGCCGGCCGGCCCGCGGCGCCACCCGGCTTTCGTTAGCAGCTCGGCGGCTGCGCTGGGGCTGTAAGGCAGCAGTGCCAGGCTGTCGTTGTATTTGCCTTTCTCCTGCGGGCTGATGATGCCGACGGTGCGGAAGCCTTTGCCCAGTTGGCTGGCCTTGCGCAGCTGTTCCGCATCGAAGAGCCGGCTCAGGGCCTGCCGCGTGGCCGCGTCGTGCAGGGCCGGCCGACTGGTGTTAAAGCCAGCCGTCATCACTTCGTAAGTTGGCGAGGTGTAAAAAGCGAGTTTTTGCTGCGCCGTCGCTGAGTTTTTCAGGCGCTCAAATACCCGGGCCGGCACGTTGGGAAAGACGTCAAGCTGCCCGCTACGCAACGCCAGCGCGGCCGAGGATTCTTCGGGGATGATGACGTACTCCAGCTGTGATGCCTTGGCTTGAAACAAGATGGAGCTGCCCGCTTTGTCTCCCCACCAATTCTTCTTGCGCGTGAAGATTACCTGTCGGTCCCGATTCCATTCCTTGAGTGAGTAGGGGCCACTCCCGCCCAGCTGCTGCGGGTGCTGGGCCGGGCTGGCGGCCGTGTAGCGAGCGGCTATCAGCTGCTGCACCTGGGCTAGCTCTGGGCGCCGGCTGGCATTGGCCCGGCCCTGGAACTCGGCCACTGAATACTTTCTCATGCGTCCTTCCGGGTCGAGGGCGGCCTCCTGGAGGACGGGAAAATCTCCCGATGCCTGCACATAATCCGGGGCCTTGCCTTTGCACACAAGCGTGAACCGGCGTGCGTCGCGCGGGTCCGATTTAATATCCCGAATGAAAGCTTCCTGCAGCTGAAACCCTTCATTGGGCACGCCCTTGCAAAAAATGAGCTTGAGGGTGAACGCAACGTCGGCGGCTGTGATGGGCTTGCCCGAACCCCACGCGGCCGCTGGCTTCAGGCGATAAGAAAGCAGGGTCAGCGAATCGCCGCTGTAGCTAACGGTGGGCAAGGCTTCGGCCAGAAACGGCTCGTACCTTCTGGTTTCGGGGTTGACGGCCAGCAGGCCGCCGTTCAACAAGCCCTGCGCCTCGACGGCGTTCTGGTTGGGCTGCATAAACGGGTCGAATGATTCCGGGTCTCTGGCCCAGCGAATGCGAACGGGGGCATCAACTGCCTGGGGCTTCGAGGGCGAGGAACAGCTACTGGTGACTGCGGCCGATACGGCCAGTGAAGCAAACAGCAGGAGGCGAGGCGTGTGAGCCATGCGGACGGATTGAGGGTACCAGAACGGTGGAAATCCCGTTGCTTGTCGCAAACTAGGCATTTCCGGGCAGCCGGGCGATTTCCGGTTGCCCGGTAAAGGTAGGATAAAGCAGCCCTTGCGACCGCGGAGCTTTAATTTCACTTTTCGGGCCCGTATCTGTTACTCGTGTGTTCACTTAATTGAGCGGGAATCCCCATTGCTCTTTTCTTCAGCCCGTCGGCTACGCTAGCAAATGAAAGATTCTCGCAATCTGGCCCGCATCATCATCAATCGCCGGCAGGGGCAAGTGCCGCTGCTTGATTTTGAGGCCGGCGAAAAAGTCAAGGAAAACCGGTTGGTATCGGCGCTGGCCGAAGGGAAAGAGACTACCCGGAACCAGTTGGTTCGCACGCTCTACGACCAGCCGTCGGCGAAGAATGATAACGCTTTTCGCCAGCTGCACTCCCGCGTTTTTGGCAAGCTGCTCAACCACCTTTACTTTCTCGACCACTCGGACCCCCGCTTTTCCGTTTCCCGTCGGTATCAGCTCGAATGCCTTGACCTGCTGCACAAGGGCCTGATTCTCTACCAGGAAGGAGCCTCCGCTTTGTCGGCCCGGGTGTGCGCCAGCTGCATGGCCAAGGCCATGGATGATGGCTTTACGGCCTATGCGATTGAGGCCGCGCAACAGCTGCGCACCATTTACGCCGAAATGCAGGAGGTGAAGAAGTTCCGGGCCGTAGTGAAAGACCTGGAGCGCTTGCAGGGGCTCCGGCGGCTGGAGGAGCAAGCCGAGGCGATATACGCCGAAGCGCGGTTGGCGCGCACCGGCCCGGTGGCGCGGCTGGCAACCCTGCTTGCTACGCTAAAGCTCCACCTCGAACAGGTGCGGCAGTTGCACGCCGAGGCCCAGACGCCCGCTACGGCCGACCTCTACTACCGGATGCAGATGATTTATCTGGAGCAATCCGGTGATTACCAAGGCATCATCGACCTGGCCTTGGAAGCCGAGCACCAGCTGGCCCGCGGGCAATTCAATGCGCACCGGTTTGATGTCCGCTTTAACCTGTTTATGAGAATGTATGCTTACCTGCTAACCCAGCAACCAGAAAAGGGACTGGAGGTGGCCAGCGAAGCCGAGAAGCATTTCCACCCTACGGCGGTGAACTGGATGTATTTTGAGGAGCACCGCCTCCTGCTGGCTTTGCACGCTGGCCAGTTTGACCTGGCCCGGCGGGTGGTGCAGCGGGCGCATCTCAGCCCGGTTTTTGAACGCCAGAACAAGCGGGCACAGCAGCGCTGGGAATTGTTCGGCGCTTACCTGGACTTCGTGCGTCCTTCCGGCAAGCCCAGTGCTGCCCGCCGCCGGGAGTTGGGCAGGCTGGCGTTGATGATGCCGGAGTACAGCCGCGATAAATGCGGGCTCAACGTTGCCATTCTGATTGGTCAGGTGCTTTACTTTCTGCGGGAGCAGGACGCCGAAGCGGTGGTGCTGCGGGTGGAGTCGCTGCGCAAATACCGGCTGCGCCACCTGCGTGAACCCACCAATCAACGCACCCGCTTGTTTCTGCGCTTGCTTCAGCTCATTTCCGACGAGCAGTTTGACCCCGTCCGGTGCGCGGAACGCGCCGGGCCATTTCTGCAACAGCTCGCCAATACCCCACCGCCGGGGGAGGCCTTTGCGGAAGTCGAGATAATTCCCTACCCGCTGCTTTGGGGCATCATTCTGGAGCACCTGCGCACCTCCCCACCGGTGCTAAAGCTCGTGCCGGACGCCACGGCGTAGAGCGGATAGCAGGCGCTGCGGTCGCCGAAAACGCGCGCTACGATTCTGGAGGGCCAGAGCAGCTACGTGCTGCCTTAGTCGCTTCGGAGTGCATCGTTACATAACGTACCGACCCTGTCCGGCTTGGCTAGCCGTCCCGCTCTGCCGGCAGGGATGTGCATATGAAGTAGCTTCAGATTCGGCACAGATTGGCCGGGTAGGTTTGCAGGTATTTCCGCTTAGCTGCTCATGGCCCAGGTACCTCCTTTTTTTCGTCACGTTGCCCACGCCACTGGCCTGATGGCGCTGGCCCCCGAGCCCGTGCGCTACCCGTTTCATGACAACGATGCCTGCCCCATTGGCCAGGAAGTGAAAGCCAGCGCCAACTGGCAATACTACGAGCCACAAAGCCGGGAGGAAACCCGGCCCCGCTGCGTCAGCTGTGCCGCCCTCAGCCGCCATGAGCGTCTGCCGGGGGGCTGATGCTGGCCGCCCTGTTTGGCTACTACCACGCTGGAAGCTTCTGGTTTACCCACAAAAAAGCCCCGCTGCGATTTTGCAATGGGGCTTTTTCGTGATTTAGCCTGGGACTGGGTAGGGGCTGGCCCACTGTTTTGCTATGCTGGCAAGGTTTTCTAATTGAGCCACATGCGTTCGATAAACTCGAAGCGGTGCGGGGCGAAGGCGTTGAAGTACGGCGCTTCGCCCTCGAAGCCTAATACGTGAACCAGGTCTATGCCCTCGGTGCGGCTCTCTACCACGCGCACAGCATAGGCCTGGCCTTGCACGGGCCAGTCGCCTACGTGGTTGGCCGGTCGGTTGCTGGCGTCTACACAAATGGCGTAATCCAGAAACGGGGCGGCCGAAGTAGCTTCGGCAAAAGTGTGGTTAGCTATTTCCATAAAATAAAGGTATAGAAAAAGCCCAACCAAATGGGCTTCGCTTTCGTGCAATTTCTCCGGGGTTTTTGCTGGAGAGACCGGAGAATCGGGTTGCCGGACTGCAAAACTACGAGACCAGACGGCCCGCCAGAATAGCCAGAAACGGGGCCGGGCTTTCTCGTGCCTGGTGCCCGCCTGTGGCGTTACTTGTGCGCGCAAATGCAGGAAGGCCCCGAATCAGGGCTTCGGGGAGGAGGCGCTATAATTAAGATTACCTTTGCGGTCCATATGAATCCTGGTAACCTTCGCGTCCATTTTCGAAACGCTGCCGGTCAGTTGCTGGAGCAGCCCGCCGGCAAATACATCATCATCGAGTACACCAGCGGCCCGCGCAAGTTTGCCGACCTGCAAACGCTGCTCGGCCACGCTAAGCAGCTACTGGCGCTGCGTGGCTGGCACAAGGTCATCGGCGACCACCGCCTCATGACGCCTTTCACGCCCGAAGAATCCACTTGGGTAAACGAGTGCTGGCTGAGCATGCCCCGCACGCGCATGCACGACTTCTACGGAGCTGTGCTGTTGCCCGCCGAGGTGTTAGCCCGTCTCCCAATCGACGAGGCCACCGGCGAAACCACGGCCAGGGCCCTGACTTACCGCCTGTTTGCGGAAGAAGCCGAGGCGGCTGCGTGGCTGGCGCAACTGGCGTAGCGAGGTAGGCGAGTCAATGCGCTGCCGCCATCGAATTGCGGCATTAGGGCATTTTTTGCAGGCCTTCCCAGCGCACTTTCCAGGTTTTGGGGATGCCGGGGTTGGCCTCTTTGCAGCCGTCGTAGCCGGCGCACATGAGGGCCACGGCCGCGAGTAGGCCGCCGTTGCCGGGCAGGTATAGGGGCAGGCGGCCTTCCTGGTAATTGTGGCCGTTGGGCAGATAGGTGTTGGTTTGCACCTTCATCAGGAGGGCGTCTACGGCCTTTTCGGGAAGGCCAAGGCGGGTGGCCGTCATCGAAGTCATGGGGAAATCCCAGCCCCAGGTTTTGTCCCAGCTCCAGTCTTTCCAGATGAGGTCGAAGGTGCGGCGCATGGTGGCGGCGTCCTGCTGGCCGGTGGCGGGCATCATGCCCAGAGCAGCCAATACGGAGGGGTGGTCGGTCTTGTATTCGGGGTTGGTGTAGGAATCGGGGGCGCTTTCGGCGGCGAGGTACACGCCGTTGGCTTCGGGTAGTTTGGCGAGCTTGGCCAGCACGTCGTCCCACTGCGGGTTGCGCGGCTGGCCCTGGCGTTCGCGCCATTTCTGGGCAATATCAAGCGCCCAATGCCAGTACACCAGCTCGAAAGTGGGGTTGAAGGTGTCCTCGGCCTTGAACCGTTCCTGGGCCGGAATCACGCCCTTGCCGAGGATGTAGCGGCTCTTGTCTTTCTCAAAAAATGGATAGGAGGCGATGAAGTCGGCCGTTTGCTGCACCCGCTCCTGGTAGAGTTTCAGCGTGGCGGCGGTGGGGTGGGCGCGGTAGGCTTCTTCGGCAAAATAAATAGTGTGGGGCTGTTGCCAGAGCAGAAACGCCCCGACGGATGACGGGCCTTCGGCGCCCCACGGGTCGGTCATCTTCTGCCAGCGCCAGCCAGCGTAGCCCTGGCGCTGGGCAATGTCTTTGGCCACGGCCTGCACATCGGGCCGGGCGTACCAGATAAGGCTCTTTTCCAGTATTTCGGGGCGGCCCCAGAGGGCGAAATGGGCGGCGTGCCACCAGTGCATTTCGAGGTGCGGGCGACCGTACCAGCTGTTGAGCAGCAGGCCGGTTTCCTGCGGCGGCTGCGAGCCGGCGTTGTGCAGGCGGGTGAGGTACTGCGAGAGCACGATGCGGCGCTCTAGCTCGGCGGCGCGCGGGTCGGCGGTGCCGCTGAAATCGACGGCGCCGCCGCTGCGCCAGAAGGCCGGCCACTGCTGGCGGCTATCGGCGCGGGTGGCGGCGAAGGTGGGCGCGGCTGTTGCGGGCTGGCGGGGTGAAAACCGGCAGCTCAGCTCCAGTACGCCGCTTTGGCGGCCGGGCGTGAGGATGAATTCGTGCGGCCGGCCGGGGACCAGCGTGGCGGTTTGCGCCCAGTTTAGGGCGGTGTAATATTTGGTGGTATCGAGCTGGTGGGTGATTAGGGCGCGGCCAGTCGATTGCGTGGCGATGGCGGATTTATGGTCGGCCTCGTGCGAGTAATCGGTGCCCATATCGGCCCAGCCGGCAGTGGGGAAGGGGAAGCGCAGCGCCACTTTCAGCCGCCCGGCTTTCAGTAGCTCCGAGGTGACTTTAGCGGCCATAGCATCCTGCGTCTGGTGGCCCACCGTCACTACATCCACCGCCGCGCCTTCCACCGTGAAATGGCTCTGTATTTCGCCCGTCCACGGGTTCAGTTCTTGGTGAATGTTTTTGAGGTCCTGAATTTTGGCCGGCTGGCCGTCTTTTTTCAGGATAACAAAGCCCAGATTGCCCAGCTGCAGGCGGTGCGGATTGGCGCGCAGGTAGTCCACGGCGTCTTTGTTGCCGGGCGTTTTCACCTGCACTGAGTAAGTGACGGGGCGGCCGTTGAACTGGTATTCGCGCAGGCTTTGGGCGAATTGGTAGCCTGCTTTATTGGGGAAGCGGTGCCAGCCCCATTCCGATTCGGTGCCGAGCGGAATGCCTTTCTCGTAGTGCAGGGGGAAGGTTTGCAGGCCTGTGATGTCGGTGGTGAAGGCGAACTTGCCATTGCCGACTGACAGCGAATTGAGCGAATCGGTATTCGTGATAACCACTTTGTGGCGCTCCACGAGGGCCTGGCGGTTGATGGGCTGGGCGGCCAGTAGCAAATTATTGGTAGCCAACAGACCCGTAAGTAAAAATCCAGAAGTCAGTTTCATAAGGGTAGCAAGAGGGATTAATTACGGTCCAGCGTCACGCTCATCAACCCAAGCACCACGTCGTTGGCCAGGGCTTTTAGAGTAAGAGATTTGAGCTTCTTGCCGGGGTCGAGGGGCAATTCCAGCACGGTAGCCGCGCCGCCGTCGATGGCGCGGGTGCTGAAGCCCTTGATGCTGGTGTACTGGCTGAAATCGCGGGTGATGAGGCCGGTTTTGAGGTGGATGCGGTAAGGGCGAGGGGCTCCGGTCTGGAAGGCGAAGCCGTCGTCGAGGTAGTCCTGCTCGATGGGCCACCAGGTGTCGGGGTTGCGCAGGGGCAGGGTGGCGATGGTGTTGTCAGCGTAGGTGATGGTGATTTCGCCGTTGAGAAACTGGCTTTGCATAGCGTTGGTGGAGCCGGCCAGGAGCAGCACGGCGCGGCGGGCGCGGCCCCGCAGCAGCAGCGTGGCTTGGTGCGGATAATTGTCCCACTGCGAAACGAAGAGGACGTTCTTCACACCGGCCGCGCCGGGTGTGCGCACCGGCACGCCCTCGGGCAGCTGAATTTGGCTTTTGGGGCCAGCCAGCTGGCGCAGGCCAGTATCATCAATATTGGCCTGGGTGAGGGGGTAGCACCAGTTGCCGATGCCCTGGGTGGGCAGTTGCAGGGTGGCCACGGGGGGGCGGGGCGTGAGATATCTATTGCGGAAAATCTGCGTCACCCGGTCGTTGAAAGCAGCGGATAAATCCACTGTTTCCCATTTGGCGGGCATCGTAGAATGAGTTGTAGGAGCAGGGATGACCGGGCGTTGCACGGTAATTTTCAACGGCTCCCACCACGTCAAATCATTCTGCTGAAGCTGCACGAAGGCGGTGCGGCTGCCGGGCTGCCCTGCTACCTGTGCCGTGAGCGCCGAGATGCTCAGACGAGGCTGCCGCAGCACCTGCTGCGGGTCGGAAACCCGAATAATCCGGGCATGGTCAAACGTTGCAGAAAAAGCCGCGCCGCTGGCCGCTTCTGCTTGCGGTGCAGCCGCATCCGGCGCGTCGCCCTGCCACTCAATTTCAACTGCATAGCGAGTTGATGGCGCGCTGCTGATTTCAATAATTGGCCGGCCCACGGCCGCGGCTACGTTGTGCCAGGCAGCGGGCTGGCCGTTCACTTTCAGCGAAGCTACACGACTGGCCAGGGCCGGCACACGTAGCTGCAGCGCCAGCTGTTTCGGGAGCTTCGGGGTGATGGTATAAGTTTCGCGGCGGCCCTGGCGGCGGAAACGGAAAGCCACGTCGGGCACTTGCAGTGCGGCCGAATCCCAGGCGGCGGGCAGGCCGGGGCTGATGCGCAGGGTATCGTGCAGGGCATCGGGGCGGATGCCGAACAGGCCCTCAACCAGCGAACGGCTGGCCATGCCGACGGGGTCGGCGAAATCGCGGTAAAGCTCGCCCCGGTAGGTGTCATAAAAGGAGATCT
The DNA here is from genome assembly GCF_016056375.1 of Hymenobacter negativus. Lineage (GTDB taxonomy): Bacteria > Bacteroidota > Bacteroidia > Cytophagales > Hymenobacteraceae > Hymenobacter > Hymenobacter negativus_A. The sequence continues at coordinate 159,429 of NZ_JAEDAE010000005.1, read as the reverse complement.
GCTGAAAATTGCCGGGGCTGCTGCCCAGATACTGGCTTTCGAGCAGGGCACTTTTCCAAAGCAGAAAGGCTTCTTCGCGGCGGCCGGCCTGCCAGTTGGCGAGGCTGGTGTGCAGGTTTTCGGCCAGCACTACGTTGTTCAGCGACCAGTCGTAGGGCTGCCAGTTGGTGGTGGAAAGCAGGTAGTAACCGGCATCGGGCAGGCCAGCAGCGCGCACCGGAATGTGCGGTATTTCGGCATCGACGTAGCGCAGGGCCTGATAAGCCTGGAAGGCGTCGGGCACTTCCGAATCGAGGGCGTGGTAGATGGTCCAGAGGCCGGCCGCAGTATGCAGGCGTTGAAGGCCCAGGGCATCCTGATACTCGGCGTACCAGCCCTGGGCGGGCAGCCAGAGCCGGCTTTGCAGCGCCTGATGGATGTGCTGCGCCTCCTGGCGGTACGGTGCCGGGTTTTCGCCCAGCAGGCGGGCCAGCTCGGCGGCTTTTTGGTTGGCGAAGTAATTGTAGGCCGAGGTATGGGTGACGGCCCCACCGCTGTATTGCAGCGCGTCGGAGGCCCAGATGGCGGCGTAGGCATCGTAGAGGCCGTCGTTGTCGGGGTCGAAGTTGCGCTTTTCCCAGGCCAGGTGGCGCTGGAGCACGGGCCACATTTCACGGGCAAACTGCAGGTCGCCGGTCCAGTTGAAATGTCGCAGTAGCTCATCAATGAACACGAGGTTCATGTCGTAGTGGTGGGGGCGGAAATCGCCGCCGGGGTTGCGGGCTATGTAGCCTTCGCTGAATACGGTGGTGCCCAGCTTTTCGAGCTGCCGGGCCAGGTGCAGGGCGGTATCGGGTACTACCGGACCGCTGGGCGGGCCGGTGAGCTGCGACTTAGCATAGGCGCGGAAGTGGGTGGCGGCGCGGTCGTGCCAGCCCAGCGGGTCGGCGGCGTAGGGGCCGCGCCAGCCATCGAGCCGAATGCGCCACGCCACCGCGCCGTGCAGGTACGACGGCGCTTCCCAGATGGCATCGGCAGCCACGGCCAGCGCACCGCCCAGCGTATTGATATAGGGGTCGGGCGTGCTGACAGTGATGCGGCCGGCCAGCGCGGTGCGGGCGGCTTCAGCCCGGGCGAAAACGGCCGGCAAAGCGGCGTAAGTGGGCGCAGTAGTAGTTTCCGGCTTTTGCACAGCGAAGTACAGGTCGGTGCCCGCCTGGGCCGGCACGGAGCCCGCCAGTACCGGTGTGGCCGATGCGGAGGATGCCAGAAGCTGCTGCGGCGTCTCCTGCTGCGCGGCATTGGCTACGTGGGCTCGGGAGGCCGGGGGCATTACGCCAACCAGTATTTTTTGCTCGGCGTTGGTTGGTTTTGCCGTTTCGGCGGCATTTGTTGCCGACTTGGTGGCCCCTCCGTAGCTTAAGGTGAAACTGTTGTTATTCAACTCGAACGCATTGCCCTGGCAATACTCCGGCTTCAGGTAAAAGCTCGATTCGGGGTCGGCCCCAATGTCGCCGTCGCGGCTGAATTTCTTGCCTGTAGCCCCGCCGAAAGCCCAGAGCAATTGTACCTTATTGGCCGGCACATTTTCGAAGCGAGCTTTTACGATAAGGCCCTCGGCCTCGGCGCGGGCCAGCACTTCGAGGTGGAGCTTGCCGGGGCCCAGCAGCGGGTCGGTGATGTCATACAGCATCAGGCCCGGGCGGTAGCGGGCAGTGATGTTTTCGGCTTTGATGAGCCACTTGCTTTGGCCGTTGGCCAGCAGGCCAAATTTCAGGTTGCCGCCCATGCCGGGCAGGTAGAGGGCAAATTCGGGTAGGTCACCGGCCTCGACGCGGAAGGCTGTGTTGGTGCCGTAAAGGGAGCGCGTGAAGCGGTGCGTGCCGTTGGTGATGACAAAATCCGAGCCTTCGGGGTGGTAACGCAGGGGACGCGGCTGGTTGTGCCAGAGCGCGGGCGGGGCAGGCGCGGTTTGCGCCTGGGCCAGCGAACCAGTCAGCAGGAGCGCGCAGAAAAAGTATGCATTTTTGAGCATATAGGCGGGTTACGGCGCGGGCGAAATGGCCGGCTTCTCATATATTTCCACTTCTACCAAACCCAGCGTGCCGGGCGGGCCGGCCTGGTCGGTAGCGGCGGTGGGCACTTTGGGCGTTTCCAGCTCGGTGATGTTGAAGGCATCCTTGGCCTGGGTGGAGCCGGTCAGTTCAATGCGCAGTTTCTGGCCGGTACGTGGCGGAAATACGGCCGTGAAATAGCCCAGGCTGCGCTCGGTAGCGCCGCTGAAAACCTCCTGCCCATCCACCAGAATGCGAATGGGGTAGGTGCTGGTGCGCCAGCCGGTCAGCTTCATGGCTACCTGGCTGATGCTGGCGGGGCGGGCCAGCGCGTATTCAATCCACGGCCGGGCCTCTTTGCGGTCCGAAATCCACTCCGAAAGCTCATTGTCATCGAAGCTGAAAGCAGCATTGGTAGCATTGGAGCTGGCCGTGACGGCGATGATTGGCACCGTCACCCGCGACACGGTGAACGATGGCCCGGCCGGTGTGGGCCCGCGCCGCAAACTCACCGGCAAATCCGCGCCGGGCAGCTGCGTAGTCAGGCCGTTTTCCACTTTCACCGGTTCCGATTTCAGGCTGACCGAAGCGGATTTCAAGCCCTCGGAAGTGGCGGTGACACTGATTTTGCCGGCCTGCGTGGTGCTGCGAATAAGCACGCGGTTCACGCCGCCTTCCACCGGCAGGCTTTTGGCCAGAATGTAGTTGCCCGGCCCCTGCGCCAGGCCGCCGCGCCATTCGGCGGGCCCGCTCAGGGTGAAGTTTACCATGTTGAGTGCCGTGGGGCAGCGGCGGCCCTGCGCATCGATGGCTTCGACTTGAACCAGGGCCAAATCGGCACCATCGGCCCGCAGGCCGGCGGGGCTTGCTATCGGGCTGAGGCGCAGGGCCACGGCCGGGCCGGCGGTTTGGTGCTCGGCTTCGCTCATGGGCTTGCCGGCCGCATCGTAGCTCACGGCGCGCAGGGTGCCGGGCTGCCAGGCCACGTTTTTGAAGGTGAAGAGAAAGCGGTAGCTCTGCTGCCCAAAACCCAGCGACTTGCCATTGAGAAACAGCTCCACTTTTTCGCCGTTCGATACCACGTCCACGTTTTTCACCGTGCCCGGTTTGTAGTTCCAGTGGCCGATGAGGTGCGTGTGCGCCTTCTCGGGCTCTACCCAGCCGTCCCACATCACCTGGTGGGCGTAGTAGCCGTCTTTGGCAATGCGCAGGGCATCCACCTCGCCGCTGCGGCGGTAGTTTTCTTCGCCCCGGTAGTGGGTGTTGGTATCAGAGAATACGATGTTGACGCCGCCGGCGCTGCTGCGGGTGCCGGTGCCGGGCCGCTCATGCCAGTAGTCGTACCAGCGCATCACGTCCTCGCGGGCCTGCGAGTCCTGGTTGCGGTTATAGTCGGCGGCATTCGCACCCTTGTAGAGCGGTCCGGCACCGTCCTTGTGAAAGGGCGGCGTGAGCTCATCCCAATACTTGCGCAGGGCCTCATCGCGCGAGTATTCCATGGCCCAGAGCGGCTTGGTGGCGCTTTTGTTGATGTAGAGCATCTCGCCGCCGTATTCGGCCTGCGGAATGTCCAGCATCTCGCGCGAGCCGATGGCGCGGCCACCGTGCGGGTCATACTGGTTCCGAATGTCCTTCAGCTCCTGTATGTGGGCCGCGCTGATGCTCTCGTTGCCGCCCTCGTAAAACAGGATGCTGGGGTTGTTGCGGTTGTAGATGATGGCGTCGCGCATCAGCTCCAGGCGCTGGCCCCAGCGGCGGTCGGCCACGTCTTTCTCGGCGTCGCCGGCGGGCATGGCCTGGGGCAGGCCCACCCGGTCGCAGCTTTCGACGTCCTGCTTCCAGGGCGTCACGTGCATCCAGCGCACCAGGTTGGCGTTGCCGGCCACCATCAGGCCATTGCTGTAGTCGGAGAGCCAGGCGGGCACGCCCAGGCCTACGGCGGGCCACTCGTTGCTGGTGCGCTGGGCGTAGCCGTGCACTATCATGGCGCGGTCATTCATTTTGATGAGGCCGTGGGCAAATTCCGTTTTGCGGAAGCCGGTGCGGGTTTTTACTTCGTCGATGACTTTTTTGTCGACGATTAATCGGGTCGAAACCGTGTACAGGTAGCCGTAGCCCCAGCTCCAGAAATGCAGCCCGCTGAGGCTGGCGCGGGCCGTCACCGTTTTCATTTCGCCCGGCTGCAAAGTGGTTTCGCCACCGCTGAAAGTGCCCACGGTTTTCCCCTCGCCATCGGCCACCGACGCTTCATACGCAAACGTGCGGGCCGCTGGAAACTCGTTTTTTACCTGCGCCTCGGCCACCACCGTGGCCCGGCCACCGGCCACGTCAAAATCCTGCGCATACACATACACGCCCGTGGTACCCAGCGCCGAAAACAGCGGCAGCGTCTGGTGCAGCGGGCTCATCACGTACAGAAACACATTTTTCGGGATGCCGCCGTAGTTGGCGTTGAAGTTGCGATTGCTCCACTGAAATGCCTGGCCACTGGCTTTCTCTTTGTAGTCCCAGTCGTTGTCGGTGCGCACGGCCAGCACGTTTTCCTGCGGGGCGGGCCGGAGGAAAGGCGTCAAATCGAAGCCCACGGCCATTACGCCGTTTTCGTGCAGGCCCAGGCGCTGGCCGTTCAGCCAGAACTCGCCAGCCAGCCGCACGCCCTCAAACTCAATAAACGCTTTCTGCCCCGTCGCCCCGGCCGGCAGCCGGAAATGCTTGCGGTACCAGGCCACGCCGGTGCTCAAATTCTTGATGTCCTTGCTGAAGGCCTCGTCTTCGTTCCAGGCGTAGGGTAGCGTCACCTTTTTCCAGCTCGCATCATCAAAGCCGACAGCATCCGCGCCGAGGGCATCGCCCACCCGGACCTTCCATTCCGGGTTGAAGTTGAGTTTCAGGCGGCCGGCCGGGGAGGGCGCAGCGTGGACGGAAGCGGCCAGCTTCAGAAGCAACAGCCCGCACCAAAAGCAGTAGCGCACCAAGCGCCGCCGCTCCAACAGGCTGAAAAATAGGCAGGACAGTTGCGGCATCGGGCGGGAAATAGGAGGGAGGAGCAAAAGAAACGGCCGCCGCTGCCCGTACTGTCCTGTACTGTGGGGTGCGGCGGGGTAGGCCGAACGCAGCTGCGCCCGGCTCCGGCCCCGCCGGCAGGGTGCCGACGAAAGCCAAAACCGGGCGCAGCGCCTCAGCAAGCGAGTTTTTTAGTAGCCGTCGTTCTGGTCGTAGAGGCCAGGTACAGCCGCCAGCTCGGCCTGCGGCACAGGGTAGAGCAGCAGGTTGGCGGTGATGGGCCGGGTGATTTTGTTGAACGGCGGAGCCAGGTCTTCGCGCGCCGCCCAGGCGTTCATCACGGTCAGGGCCAGGCCGGAGCGCATGAGGTCGTTCCAGCGCAGGTTTTCGCCGGCAAATTCGCGGCGGCGCTCCTCCATCAGGCTTTCCAGGGTGAGGGTGGTAAGGGGCGGCACGCCCGCCCGCACTCGGATGGGGTTCACCAGCAGCAGGGCATCGGCCGTGCTGCCGCCCACGCCGCGCATCTGGCATTCGGCCTTCATCATCAGGATGTCGGTGTAGCGCAGCACGATGTAGTTCAGGCCCCAATCGGTGCGGCTGGCGCCTTTGGCAGCCACGTTCACATATTTTTTGAAGAACGGCCGGGTATCCGAGGTGGTCGTCGCTCCGGTGACGTACGAGTAGCCAAACTGGATGTTGAATGCCCGGCGCAGGTCAGCCGTGGCATACGAACTTATCAGGTCGTTCGAAGTGGGTTTGATTTCGACCGAGCCGGCCGAGAACGACAGACCTAACTGGGTGTAGTAGCCATCGGGCACCACGATGTTCTGGAACGAGCCGCCCACCGAGCCGTTGGCGAAGTACTGAATGTCGAAGATTACCTCCGAATTGTTCTCGGCCGTGGGCGAGAAAATGCCAGCGTAGGTGGCCTGGGTGGCATAGCGGGCCGTGCCTTTGGCCGCGATGATGTCGTCGAGCAGGGCGTTGGCTTTGTCGTACTCGTTGGAGTTCAGGCCGGGGCCTTTGATGCCGTAGGTCGGGCCCGAGCGGGTGAGGTACACCAGCGCCAGAATGCCTTTGGCGGCGCCGGCCGTCACGCGGCCCACGTTGGCCCCCGTGTAGGAAGTGGGCAGGTTGGTGATGGCGGTGCCCAGGTCGGTAAGAATCAGCTCGTACACCTTGGCTACATCGGCGCGCGGAATCTGGGCCACCTCGCGGGGCAGCAGGGCGTGGTCAATCACGGGCACGCGGCCAAACTTGCGCACCAGGTCAAAGTACATGAAGGCCCGGATGAACTTGGCTTCGCCCTCGTAGCGGGTGCGCAGCGCGGCCGGCACCACCGAGCCATTGGCGGCCAGCTGGTCAAGCATCACGTTGGCCCGGTAGATGGCGGCGTAGTCCGAAGCCCAGGCATCGGCCACAATGGCGTTGATGTTGAGCAGGGTGGAGAAGTTGTTGATGGGGTCCCAGTCGCGGCCGCCCACGGCGCTGGAGGCGTAAATATTGTCGGAGCGCACTTCCGACAGGTACACTTCGCGGTCGGGGTAGCCGCGCAGCGTGCTGTACACCGAGGTCATGGCCTGGTCGAAGTCGGCGGCCGATTTATAGAAGTCCGGCACCGAGCCGTTCGAAATCGGCAGCTGGTCCAGGTCTTTCTCGCAGCCGCTCAGGGCCACGGCGCAGGCCAGGCTTAAGAAGAGGAATATACGTTTCATGGGAATTTTCAGAAGGGTGAGTGGGACAAACCCAGCCGATTAAAAAGTGAGGTTTAGGCCCAGAACCAGGGTTTTGGCCAGCGGCAGTCCGCCGTAGTCGGAGCCCGACACGAAGGTGCTGCCGTTGTTGGTATTCAGGGCGTCGGGGTTGAGGCCGCCGTAGTAGTTGTCGTGCCCAAACCAGTTTTCGGCCGTCACGTAGATGCGGGCGCCCTGCGCCACGCTCTTCTTGATAATCAGGCCCAGGTCGTAGCCCAGCGTGATGGTGCGCACCCGGTAGTAGTTCGACGAGTACAGCCAGTCGGTGTTGCGGATGAAGGTGGTGCTCAGCGGGGTAGCTTTGCCCTTGATGCCGTCGCCGGGGTTGTCGGCCGACAGCCACCGGTCGCGGGCGCGGCCCAGGGCGTTTTCCTTGTAGCCCACGCCCATCCGGTCGATGGACCGGCCCAGGGTGGAGTAGATGGAGCCGCCGGCCTGCCCCTGCACCAGGAAGCTCAGGTCGAAGCCCTTGTAGCGGAAGGTATTGGTCATGCCATAGGTGTAGGTGGGGTTGGGGTTGCCCACCACCTGGCGGTCGTTGAAGTCAATCTTGCCGTCGCCGTTGAAATCCTCAAACTTGGGCTCGCCGGCCGACTGCGTGCCCAGTTGGGCCACTTTGCCGTCGATGTCGGCCTGGGTGAGAATCCCGGTCTGCTTCACCACAAAAATGCTGTAGATGGGCAGGCCCACTTTCAAAATGTTGCTGGGCGTATCCAGGCCGTTGGGCACCTCAATGGTGGCATCGCCGGGGCCCAGGTGCACCACTTTGTTCTCGTTGTGGCTCAGGTTGAAAGAGGTAGTCCAGGAGAAAGCACCTTCCACGTTGCGGGTGTTCAGCTCCACTTCCCAGCCGTTGTTGCGCACCTCGCCAATGTTTTGCAGGCTGGTGGTGAAGCCCGAACCGCTGGCCACGGGCACGTTCAGGAGCAGGTCCTGGCTGGTTTTGGTGTAGTAGTCCGCCGAGGCCGTGATGCGGTTTTTGAGGAAAGCCACGTCCACGCCGAAGTCCACGGTGCGGTTGCGCTCCCATTTCAGCTGCGGGTTGCCCACTTTGTTGGGGGCCTGGCCCGTTACCTGCACCGGCGAAGTGCCGCCGAGGGCGTAGTTGGCAAAGCCCAGCGTGGCAATGCTGCTGTAGTCGCCGATGGTGTTGTTGCCGGAGTAGCCCAGGCTGCCGCGCAGCTTCAGGTCGCTCAGCACGTTGCTGGTGGCCGCCATAAACGGCTCCTGCGAGATGCGCCAGCCGGCCGATACGGCCGGGAACACGCCGGCCCGGTCCTCAAACCCGAAGCGCGACGAAGCATCGCGCCGCACGCTGGCCGACAGCAGGTACTTGCCATCGAAGGCATATTGCAGGCGGCCGAAGTACGAGAGCAACACGCTCTGGGTCTCGGTGGTGTAGTTGGCGCTCGTGCCGGTGATGTTGGTGGCCGCGTTCAGCGTGGTCAGGTTGTTGTTGATGAAGCCGCCGTTCGCGGCTAGGGCCACGTTGTCGAGCTTGGAGAAGTTATACGCCTGACCCACCAGCACCGAAAAGTCGTTTTTGCCGATGACCTTGCTGTAAGTGGCCGTGTTCTCGTTCACAAACGTCTGGCGGCGGAAACCGGAGTACGAGCCGCTGGCTAGCGAGGTGGCCTTTGTGTTCGTGGGCGGCTGAAACGACTTCGACGTAGCGTCGGTGTTATCCATGTTCAGCGAGGAGCGCAGGCGCAGGCCCGCGATGGGCTGGAACTCGCCAAACACCGTGCCCAGCGTGCGGAACGTGCGGGTATCGCCCTGGTAGGCCTTGATGACGGCAATGGGGCTGGCCGTGCTCACGCCCCAGCGGTACACTTCGTTTTTGCCGTAGCCGGTGTTCACGCCGGCCGTGTCTTCCACCACCGGCGTCATCGAGAGTAGCTGGTGGAAGCGGTTGTCCTTGCCCTCAATGCCGGGGTCGGTGGCAATCGAAAACGACGGGCTCACCGTCAGGCCGAAGCGCAGCTTGTCGCTGGCCTTTACTTCTACGTTGGCGCGGGCCGAGTAGCGCTTGTAGTCGAGGCCGATGGCGAAGCCCTGCTGGTCGCTGTAGTTACCCGATACAAAGTAGTTCACGTTGTCGGTGGCCCCGGAGGCACTCACCTGGTAGCTCTGGCTGAGGCCGGTGCGGTAGAGCTGGTCTTGCCAGTCTACAAACGCTAGGCCGGGGTGGCCCGGCAGGGCCCAACGCTCGTCCAGCATCAGGTCGGTGTTGTACTGCGTGGCGGTCAGGGGCGTGGGCAGCAAGCCCGTGGTAGCCAGTGGCGTGCTGTTAATAATCTGGCGGCGGGTGGCGTTATTCTGGTCGGCGGTGCGTGGCGTGGCACCGGGCGTGGTCGGCGTCGAGCGCACCCAGTTGGAGTTGATGATTTCCGTGGCTTTCGCAATCCACTCGTCGCCGCTCAGCAGGTCGAGCTTTTTGGCAGCCCGCGAGCCGCCCACGTAGGTATTCACGCTGATTTGGGGCTTGCCCGAGCGGCCGCGCTTGGTGGTGATGAGCACCACGCCGTTGGCCGCCCGCGAGCCGTAGATGGCGGCCGCGGCCGCATCCTTCAGCACCTCAATCTTCTCAATGTCGTTGGGGTTGATGTTGTCGAGCGGGCTGCCGGCGCTGAAACGCCCGCCACCGTTGGCCGCCGCCGTTTCCAGCGGAAAGCCGTCAATCACATACAGCGGCTCGTTGCCGGCCGAGATGGAGCCCGCGCCCCGCACCTGAATGCTAAAGGCCCGGCCGGGCACGCCCGATACTTGCTTCACCTGCACGCCGGCCAGCTGGCCCACCAGCGCCTGGTCGACGCGGGCAATGGGCCGCTCTTCCAGCTTGCGGGCATCCAGGGTGGCAATGGCGCCGGTCACGTCGGCCCGCTTCTGGGTGCCGTAGCCCACCACCACTACCTCGTCGAGGCTTTTGGTGTCGTCGCTCAGCTTCACGTTGAAGCTGCCGGGACCGGAGAAGGGTTTCTCCTGGGTTTGAAACCCGATAAAGCTGAATACCAGCGTGCCGGCCTTTTCGGGCACCGACAGGCTGAACGAGCCATCGGCGTTGCTGGTGGTGCCCAGCGTAGTGCCTTTCACTACCACGGTCACGCCGGGCAGGCCTTCGCCGCTGGGCGAGGTCACTTTGCCGGTGAGGGGCCATTCGGCGGCTAGGTGCCGAACCGGATGCACGGCGGCCAGTGCCGTGCCCGGCCCCGCCAGCAAGAGCAGTGGCACACACGCCGCAAGACGCAAACGATGCCAGGGATAAAACTTCTTCATGAGCGTATGAACTTGGGTGAGATTTTTTTTGAAGAAAGAAGGAGCGTGGAAGCGGAACCTGAGGCCAATATTATGAGGGTGTTTTGCCGGTACTCTCCTGTAGACTACTGGTTAGGGCCACTTCGTTTAGTAGTTGCTTACTCACTACTGTTGGGGCTGCCGGTCCGGGCCGGGGGCTGCGGCCCAATCCCAGGCTTTGAGCAGCGCACCGGCCGGGGCCCTGGAGGCGCGGCTGGCAGCAAAATGCCGCTGGGTGGCGGGGTTCCCAGCCGGTATGGGCAGTTGCAGCCGCCCATACCGGCCTTGTCCGGATCTTTTGGGTAGAATTGGTAGCAACCGGCCGGGGTTCACCACTCATCTATGCAAAAATCTATTTTTTCTAATTAATAGCCTTCCCGCACCCTCCTGCCTGCCTCCAAAAACGACTCCCGCCTCCTATTCTTTGCCCTGCGTGGGCGTGCGCCACTGGTCGGTGCGGAAGGGCGAGGCGGGCAGCCCCGCGCCGTTGAACAGGTTGGGCATCGGCGACTTAGCCCAGCCAAAGCGCACCGCTACCGGCTGGACCACCTGCGGACTGCTCACCACCACTGTGCGGCCCATAATGCGCGCCCGGGCGGGCCGGAACACGCTATCGGGGCCGGCCACGGTGAACTCGCGCAGGTCACCGTCGCGGCTCAGCAGGCCCTCGGCGTAGTCGAAGGTGAGGATGGCCTCACCATTTTTCACCCGCATGGCCCGGTAGCGTGGGCCGGAGTGGGGCAGGGCACGCTCGCCGTAGGTTTGGGCCAGGGCCCACAGGGCCAGGCGGTGGCCCACGGTCTGCTTTTCGCGCGGGTGGATGTCGAGTGAGTCGCCCACGTCGGTGGTCACCACCATGCCGGTGTGCGGCACGGCTTGCCAGGAAAGCAGCTGCGCTTCGCGAATTTCGGGGTTCTGGCCCTTGTGCGGGGCTATTTGCACGAAGTAGAACGGCAGGCTGGGCTGCTGCCAGTCCTGTCGCCAGTTCGCAATCATGGCCGGGAATAGCGTGCGGTACTGGTAGGCGCGCTCGGCGTTGCTCTCGCCCTGGTACCAGATAACGCCGCGCAGCGTGTACGGCTCCAGCCCCCGAATCATGCCATTATAAAGCTTGGCCGGCGACTTGTTACTGGTAGCGCTGAGCGGTTCCTCCGGCTTGGGGCGGGTGGTTTGGGGGTTGTCGGTTTTCTCCTGTTTCCAATCTGCCAGAGCGGTTTCGTAAGCTGGGCGCTGCGTCAGGCCGAGGGCGTAGCGGGTGAGGATGGGGCGCAGCACGGGGTTGGCCTCCAGCACGTCCTGCCGTGTCCACGACTCGGCCGGGGTGCCGCCCCAGGAGGAGTGAATGAGGCCCACGGGTACGCCCAGTTTCTGGTGAATTTCGAGCCCGAAAAAATAGGCGACAGCCGAGAAATTACCCACCGTTTCGGGGCTACACACCGCCCAGCTGCCGGCCACGTCGCGCTGTGGCACATCGGCCACTTTCTGGGCCACTGTAAACATGCGAATGGCCGGGGATTTAGCCTGCGGAATAACTTCGGCCGCGTTTCTGACTCCCGTCATCCACTTAGCCGCGCCTTTGGCCAGTGGGAAATTCATGTTTGACTGGCCTGAGCACAGCCACACTTCGCCCAGCAGCACGTTGTTGATGGTGAGCTTGTTTCGCCCTTCAATGGTGATGGTGTAGGGGCCGCCGGCTTTGGTGGTGGGCACGCGCACCAGCCAGTTGCCCTGCGCGTCGGCGTTGGCTTTGGCGGGGGCTTTTTGCCAGCTGGTAGCCACGGTCACGGCCTCGCCGGGCGTGGCCCAGCCCCAGAGGGCCACGGTGGTTTTTTGCTGAAGCACCAGGTTATCGGTCAGCAGCGCGGGCAGCGTCACATCGGCGCGGCCGAGGCGGGGGAGAATCAGCAGGAGCAGCAGGAAGTAGCGGGCCATGGGTGGAATTAGTGCGGATTTTTAGTCAGCGAGTTGAATGATAGAATCGGTGCAGATTAAAAGCCGCGTTACCCAACCTTCAGAATAAATGCCGAAGCCGTCATCTCCTTGCCGCCCTGCGAGGCACAGAACAGATACTCGGGCTGGCCATCGCGCAGCAGCAATTGTGGCCGTTCGAGGCGGCCGTAGCGCTTGAGCTTGGGGGGCGCGGGCGGCTCCTGTACGCCGTAGTTGCGCAAGGGCAGGAAGGCGATTTTGGGAAACGTCCAGGCCTTGCCGTCCTCGGATTCGAGGTAGAGGCCCACTTCCTGGCTGTACACGCCCATGTCGCGGGCCAGCAGGCAGAATTTGCCGTGTTGCCGCCACACAAAAGCATCTTCAAACTGCTTGTTGTTGCCCTGCTTCGAGAAATCGATGACCGGATTCCCTTCAAACTTTTGGTAAGGCCCTTCCAGCTTGTCCGAAATGGCGAGGCCGTATTTGCGGTTACCACGAATTTCCTGGCCTTTGGCGTCGTCGTATTCCCGCGTGTTCCAGGACTTGTAGTAGAGCCAATATTGCCCGTTCGGGTGCTTGATGAAGGCCGGATTGGTGGTGCAGTGGTCGTCCCAGGTCCCGGCGGGGCCGGGCAGCAGCAGCGGCGCATCGGGGCGCGTCCAGGGGCCGTTGAGGGTAGGGGCGGTGGCCATCCCGATGCGCTTGGTATCGGTTTTGCCGTTGGAATTGCCCATGAAAAACAGGCAGTATTGCCCGTCCACAAACTGAATGCTGGGGTTGTGGCAGGTGGTGGCGTCCCAGTGGCCGGGGCCGCGCGGAGCCAGCACGGTTTCGAGCACCGTGAACGGGCCGGTGGGCTTGTCGGCCACCGCATGGGCTATTTCGGACCCGTTGAGCCAGCCGCCCATGCCCTTTTTGGCATCCCAGCGCGAGAAGAAAACGTGCACCTTCCCATCGGTGCCGTGAATGGGCGAGTTGCACCACACGTAATAATCAGGCAGTTCCAGGGCCCGGCCCACTGGCTTCAGGTGCTTGCTGAATTTTGAGAAATCGGCCTTGGGGTAATCAATGAGTCGCCCCGTGAAACCGGCCAAAGCGCGAGTCAGCGGAGCCAGCAATAAACCAGTCAGAAAGGTGCGACGAGCCAACATGAGCAAGGGTATGGTTCGGGAAACGGGTGAGATGGTGACGCAACTACGGCCGCTTTTCCGCCGGCACTCTCCTGCACTCTGCCGCAGCCATGACAGTGCAGGTGAGCACCGGCAGGAGCCGCCGGTACTTTTAGCCCACTCGCCACTGCCCGCCCATGAAAATCCACTTCCTGACGATAGCAGCCGTTATGCTGCTGGCCGCTGCTGCCGCCGCGCAATCGCCTAAAACGTCTTTCAAGTTCGATTTTGGCCCCGGCAAACCCGCCGCCGGCTACCAGCAGGTGCTGCCCACGGCCACTTATTCAGATGCCACCGGCTACGGTTTCGATTTTGGTACGACGGTGACGGGCGTAGACCGCGGCGGCAAGGATGCGCTGAAAAGCGACTTTGTGACCAGCAAGCAGCCCTTCTATTTCTCGGTGAAGCTGCCCGAAGGCAACTACAACATGACGGTGACGCTGGGCGACACCCAAGGCCCCAGCAGCACTTTTCTAAAGGCTGAATCGCGCCGCCTGCTGCTCGAAACCACCGCCACCAAGCCCGGCCAGCTTCTCACCCAAACCTTCACGCTCAACGTCAAAAGCCGCCGCATCAACGACACCGAAACTGTGAGTCTCAAGCCTCGCGAGCTGCACAAGCTGGACTGGGACGACCGTCTCACCCTCGAATTCGACGGCGCCAACCCCTGCCTGGCTGCGCTGGAAATCACGCCTGCCCCGCAGGCCGTGACGGTTTTCCTGGCCGGCAATTCCACCGTGGTGAACCAGGACGACGAACCCTGGGCGGCCTGGGGCCAGATGCTGCCGCGTTTCTTCCGGCCCGGCGTGGCCGTGGCCAACCACGCCGAATCGGGACTCACGCTGGGCAGCTTCCTCAGCTCCAAACGCCTCACCAAAGTGCTGAGCGTGATGAAGCCCGGCGACTACCTGTTCATCGAATTCGGCCACAACGACCAGAAAGACAAGGGCGAAAATGACGGCGCGTGGAAAGCTTACACCGAGCGGCTGCACCTTTTCGTGCAGGAAGCCCGCCGGAAGGGCGGCATTCCGGTCATTGTCACGTCCACCAGCCGCCGCACCTTCGGGGCCGATGGCAGGATTGAAAATAGCCTCGGCGATTTCCCGGCCGCTGCCCGCAAAGCGGCTGCCGACGAGAAAGTAGCCCTTATTGACCTCAACGTCCTATCGGCCAGGCTCTACGAAGCTATGGGAGTTGAAGACTCGAAAAAAGCTCTCGTGCACTACCCCGCCAACACCTACCCCAACCAGCCCGAGCCGCTGGCCGACAACACCCATTTCAATCCCTACGGGGCCTACGAGTTGGCCAAATGCGTGGTCGAAGGCATCAAAACCAACAAGATGGGCCTGGCGAAATTCCTTAAAAACGACACGCCCGCCTTCGACCCTGCCAAGCCCGATGCGCTGACCAGCTGGGTGTGGCCCGATAGCCCCCGCAGCGCCGTGACCAAGCCAGACGGAAATTAACGCCAGTCTCCCAAATGAAACATTTCGCCTTCTCCGCCCTGCTTGCCTCCCTGGCAGGCCCTGCCTGCGCCCAAACGGAACTGCCTAAAAACGAAGCCCTCATCTTCTGTTACTTCAAAAACAACGGGCAGGACGGCTTGCACCTTGCCAGCAGCCGCGACGGCCACACCTGGACCGCCCTGAAACACGACAGCACCTTCCTGCGCCCCACCGTGAGCCAGGACCGGCTGATGCGCGACCCCTGCATCCTGCGCGGCGCCGACGGTCTGTTTCACATGGTCTGGACGGTGAGCTGGCAGGACAAAGGCATCGGCTACGCCAGTTCCAAAGACCTCATTCATTGGAGTGAGCAGCGCTTCCTGCCCGTGATGGCGCACGAGCCCGGTACCCGCAATACCTGGGCTCCGGAAATCACCTACGACCCCGCCACCAAAACATACCTCATCTATTGGGCCAGCACCGTCACGGGCAAATTTCCGGAAACCCAGCGCCCGGAGGAAAAGGGCTACAACCACCGCATCTACGCCACCAGCACGAAGGATTTTCAGGCCTTCACGCCCACTAAACTCCTCTACGAGCCGGGCTTTAATGTCATCGACGCCAGCATTCAGCCCGACGGCCGACGCTACGTCATGTTCCTGAAAGACGAAACCCGCGAGCCCGTGCAGAAGAACCTGCGCGTGGCTTTTGCCGATAAGCTGGCCGGCCCCTACGGTCCGGCCTCAGCTCCCATCACCGGCCGCTACTGGGCCGAAGGCCCGACGGCCATTAGGCTGGGCGCAGACTGGCTGGTGTATTTCGATAAGTACCGCGAGCACAAGTACGGCGCCGTAAAATCTACCGATTTGATGCACTGGACCGATGTCTCCGAGCAAATCAAGCTGCCGGCGGGCCTGCGCCACGGCACTATTTTTCGTGTTTCGGCCAAGGAGCTGAAGCGGCTGGAACAACAATAGAAACAGATAAATTCGATGCCTAAAATCTGGTCTGGCCTGGCTTTGAGACTGTTGGGAATTGTGCTGGCAATGGTGGCCCCAAGCATCGTCGCAGCGCAAAAACCTGCGGCAAAATCGGCCGCGAAACCTGCGCCCAAGCCCCTGTTCAGCGACCCCATTTATGACGGGGCGGCCGACCCCGTCATCATCTGGAACAAGCAGCGGCAGAAGTGGTGGATGTTCTACACCAACCGCCGCGCCACCGACACCACCGCCCACGGCGTCACCTGGGTACACGGCACCCGCATCGGCATCGCCGAATCGGGCGACGGCGGCACCACCTGGACCTACCGCGACACCGCCAACATCAACTATCGCTCCGACCGCGGCTACACCCACTGGGCCCCCGACATTGTGGAGGACAAAGGCCTCTACCACATGTTCCTGACCTACGTGCCCGGCACCTTCACCGACTGGAACCACCCGCGCGTCATCATCCAGCTCACCAGCCCCGATTTACAAAACTGGCAATACGTCCAAACCCTGCCGCTCATCACCGATAAAGTCATCGACGCCAGCGTATTCAGGCTGCCCGACGGCACCTGGCGACTGTGGTACAACAACGAGCGGGACCATAAATCCATCTACTACGCCGACAGCCCCGACCTGCGCCACTGGACCGACCACGGCCAGGCCCTGAACGAGCGCGGCGAAGGCCCCAAAGTATTCCGCTGGCACGAGCAGTACTGGATGATAATCGACCAGTGGAAAGGCATGGCCGTCTATCATTCCGATGACCTGCTGCACTGGCAGCCCCAACCCGAGCGCATCCTCGAACAGCCCGGCCAGGGCCGCGACGACCAGGCCATCGGCGGCCACTGCGACGTGGTGGTGAGCGCCGGCCACGCCTACGTTTTCTACTTCACCCATCCCGGCCGCAGCAAAGCCAACCCCGCCCCAGCCAATTCAATCGCCGCCAAACGCAGCGTAATCCAGGTAGCCGAGCTGGAATTCAGCAATGGCAAGCTGAAGTGTGACCGGGACAAGCCGACGTATGTGCAACTGCTAAAGCCCAGAAAATAACCTCTGAACGATGTAGAGACGCAATATTTTGCGTCTCGTCGTTGGATGGTTAACGCTTAAATGACACCCTAACGGCACTAACGACGAGACGCAAAATATTGCGTCTCTACAAAACTTTCCTGACGATTATTCAGTTTTAATACCAAACGGTATATTTGCACCGTCATCATGTCCAAAGCCGAGCGCACCCGCCAGTTCATCATCGAGCAAACGGCCCCCGTTTTCAACAAACAGGGCTACGCCGGCACGTCCTTAAACGACCTCACGGCCGCCACCGGCCTCACCAAGGGGGCCATTTACGGCAACTTCGAGAACAAGGAAGAAGTGGCCCTGGCTGCCTTCGACCACAACCTCGGGCTGGTGCTGGAGGGCCTGCGCGCCGGCACCAACAGCACCGCCCCCGTACGCGAGCAACTGCTGGCCATGCCGCGCTTTTACCGCCAGCGCTACCCGCAGCTCAAGCAAAGTGGCGGCTGTCCCATCCTCAACGCCGCCGTGGAGTGCGACGATGCGCCGCCCAGCGCCTTGCTCCAGCGCGTGCAGGACAGCCTCGCCAAATGGCACCGCAACCTCGTGCGCCTCATCGAGAAAGGCCAGCAAACCGGCGAAATCAAGCCCACGGCCGAAGCCAGCCGCTACGCCAACCTGTTCATCACTCTCACCGAGGGCGGCATTCTGGTTTCGAAAGCCACGGGTAGCTCCACAGCCCTTTTCACCAGCCTCGACCACATCGAGCATTTGATTGAAACCGAACTAGTGGCCTGATATTTTTTTGCCCAAAATTATACCGATTGGTATATAATTCTGTTTCTGATGAGCCCTCTCCGCCTTTTCCTGCTGTGCAGCACGGTCATTGCCGCTGCTGTGATGGAACTGATTGACACCAGCATTGTGAACGTGGCGCTGTCGCACATGAGCGGCAACCTGGGCGCCACGCTGGCCGATACCTCGTGGGTTATCACGTCCTACGCCATTGCCAATATTATTATTATCCCGATTACCAGCTTTTTAGCGGCGCGGTTTGGGCGGCGGCGCTACTTTATCGGGTCGATTATTCTGTTTACGCTGGCCTCGGCGCTGTGCGGCACGGCGGGCAATATCTGGACGCTGGTGGCTTTCCGCTTCGTGCAGGGGCTGGGCGGCGGGGCGCTGCTGTCTACGTCACAGACCATTGTGTTTGAAGCGTTTCCGCCAGCCAGGCGCGGGGTGGCGAGTGCGCTGTTTGGCATTGGCGTGTTTACCGGGCCTACCATTGGGCCGACTTTGGGCGGCTACATTCTGGACGTGAGCACCTGGCACTGGATATTTCTGGTGAATGTGCCCATCGGCATTGTGGTCACCATTGCGTCGTTTTTTCTGGTGAAGGAGCCGGCCGTGCAGGTGGCGCGCAACACGCTGCGCATGGACTGGGTGGGGTTGTTTTTGCTAGTGGTGGGCGTGGGTGCGCTGCAGGTGGTGCTGGAGCGCGGGCAGGAAGAAGACTGGTTTCAAACGGCTTACATCATGCAGCTGAGCGTGGCGGCCGTGGTGGGCATCGGGGCCTTCATCTGGTGGGAATTGACCACTGAATTCCCCATCGTGAACCTGCGGGTGCTCAAGAGCCGGACGCTGGCAGTGGCGGCCGTGCTCACGTTTGTGACGGGTGCGGGCTTGTTTACGTCGGTGTACCTCACGCCGGTATTTGCCCAGCGTCTGCTGCATTTCCCGGTCCTCGATACAGGCTTGCTGCTGCTGCCGGGCGCGGTACTGGCTATTTTCTGCCTAATGCTCACGGCCCGCGCCTTGCAAGGCGGCGTGCCCATTCCGGTGGTGGTTTCGCTGGGGTTCGTGCTGTTCTTTGCTTTTAGCTGGCGCATGGCGCTGCTCAATGGCACGGCCGGCAAAGGCGATTTTTACCTGCCCCTAATATTTCGCGGAGCGGGGCTGGCGCTGCTCACGGTGCCGCTCACGGCGCTGGCGGTATCGGGCCTGCCGCTGAAGGACATTGCCCAGGGCGCGGCCCTCAACAACATGATGCGCCAGCTGGGCGGCTCCTTCGGCATTGCCATTGTCAACACCTTTCTGGCCACGCAGTTCGCCGTGCACCGGCAGGCGCTGGTAACCCATCTCACGGCCGGCGACCTGAACGTGGCCGAACGCCTGGCGGCCGGGGCGCAGTTGGTGGCCGTACGCCTCGGCCAGCCGGCGCTGGAGGCCCAGCGCCGCGCCTATGCGCTGCTGGATGCGGCCGTGAATCAGCAGGCCGGCATCATGAGCTACAACGACGCTTTCCTGCTGGTGGGCTGCTTTTTTCTGGCGGCCATGCCGCTGCTGCTGCTGGTGCTGAAGCGCAAGCCCGGCAGCAGGCCGGTGCAGGTGAGCTTGTCGGACCACTGATGCACGTGTCTTTTATCTAAAGCCTGTTTTTTCATTTTTCTTCTCATTTTTTCCAATCCAACCAACATGAACATCTCCAATAAAACCGTGCTCATCACGGGCGGCGGTTCCGGCATCGGCCTGGCCATTGCCAAAACCCTGAGTGAAAAAGGCAGCCGCGTCGTCATTGTGGGGCGCAATGAGGCGAAGCTGAGGCAGGCCGCCGCACAGGTGCCCGGTGTGGCCACCGTTGCCTGCGACATTACCAATGGGGCCGATGTGACCCGGCTGGTCCAGCAGGTGCAAGCCGAATTTGGCGACCTGGGCGTGCTCATCAACAACGCCGGCCAGGCGTCGGCCTATCAGCTGACTACGGGCTCGAACGCGTTTTCCAAAGCAGAAGCCGAAATGGCGACCAATTATCTGGCCATGGTACGCCTGACCGAGCTGCTGCTGCCCGTGCTGAGCCAGCAGCCCGAAGCAGCCGTGGTGAACGTGTCGTCCATCGTGGCCTTCGCGCCGAGTGCGGCCGTGCCTACGTATTCGGCCAGCAAAGCCGCCGTGCACTCCTACACGCAGGCGCTGCGCCACACGCTGGCGAAGAATACCAACATTCGCGTGTTTGAGCTGATGCCGCCGCTGGTCGATACCGAGTTTTCGGCTGAAATCGGCGGTGCTAGCGGCATTCCGCCGCAGCAGGTAGCCGATGAGCTACTGGCCGGCCTGGAAAATGACGACAACGAAATTCGAGTGGGCCAGACGGCTCAGTTTTACGAGTTTCAGCGGGCTTCGCCGGCCGAGGCGTTTGCTTCGATGAATGGTTAAAACGCTGTCATGCTGAGCGCAGCGAAGCACCTTATCGCGGTACAGTAGTTTGTGCAGACGTGATAAGATGCTTCGCTGCGCTCAGCATGACAGCGTTTTTAGCAGGATATATTTTTCTAAAATAAATCGTCCTTCGTCGGCGCGATGTAGGGCTGGGGCTTGCTATCCGTGGGCGGCAGACCGAAATAGAAGTAGAGGGTGCGCTTTGTGGGCGCGCCCGTGAGGTGGTTCGGCTCGCTGTTGGGGCCCAGTTTTTCGGGGTGCTGGTCGATGTTTAGGCCGAGCTTGGTGCCAATGGGCGGGATGCCATCGAGGAAGGAAATGTCGCCAATGGGCAGGCCGGGCTGGGGCTTGATGCCGGTAAGGCCGTAGAAATTGAAGCGCCGCACGAACAGGTTTTTATCGGGGCTGGCGACGAGGAAGGCGCCTTCCACAGTGTTGAATTCCATCCAGGCGATGTCGGCGAAATAGCCTTTGAACTCGGGGTAAATCCAGGGTGCGGCGGCGGTTTGGGTATTGTTGTTCGCATTCTCCCACACGTTGAGCGTGGTGCCGGCGAGGCGGTTTTTCCAGGCGCGGTACGGCCCCTGACCCAGCCATTTGGCCCCAATCACAAAGTTTTCGGGGTAGCTGAAGCTGAGGCCGGTGAAGGGTAAGTCGCCAGTGAGAGAGTATTCGTAATCCAACTGCAGCCAGCCGGTGGCGTGCATTTTCCAGCGCACGGTTTTGAGGTCACCGCTGTAGCTGGCTTCCACCACTTCGCCGTCAGGCTCGGCGTGATGTTTCAGGCCGGTGAAGGTGGCGGTGCCGGCCACCAGTACGGGGCCGTTGGTAAAGCTAAGCTTGTCGCCGTTGTTGCCCTTCACGCCGCTGAGGTGACCGTTGGTTTTATTGAAAGTGACCGAAATATTGCTGGCCGTGAGGCTGAGCGTGGAGTCGGTTTCAGCTACCTGCACGGCGGGTTTGTCTTTGGCAGCAGGGGCCAGCACGCCATCAAGCAGCTTGGCGTTGCCGCCGGTTTTCCAGGTCCATTTATACACCAGGTTTTTGGCCGGGTCGAAGGCGGAGAGGACAATTGCGTCATAGCTTCTCCAGTCTTTGGGCAGCTCCAGATTCAGCTTGCTGGTGGCAAGCGGAGCCAGCGTGGGGCTTTTGATGCGACTTTTCTTCTGCGTAATACTACCCGCAAACGGGTCGCTGGGCTTGCGGAAATTCACCAATTCCCACTGAAAAAAGCACTGGCTGAGGTTGGTGAAATGGTAACGGTTTTCAATTTCTACCTTGCCGTCGAATTTGGCCGGTAGCTCTTTCAGGGTGATGTGAATGGGCGAGAAAATTTCGCGAATGGCGAAGAAGCTGCCTTCCTTCTCGCGGTGCGGTCCTACAAGGCCATCGGGCGCGTTCACGCCGTTCACGTCGATGATATTGTGCTCATCGGTGCGGACGATGCCCTCATCAATCAAGGCCCAGAGGAAGCCGCCGCCCGAGCGTTGCGCCTTCCAGTGCAGCTCCCACATATCGGCCAGGCCAGCCCCGCCGCCGCCGTCGTCCTGGCTGTGCAGGAATTCGGTGGGCATGTAGATGAGCGAGTCGGACAGGATTTTCTGGGTGCTGTAGTAGTCCTCGTAGTGGTTGCAGTCGATGCCGCTGGCCGCGTTGCCGGGCCGGTGGTGCGGGTGAATGACGGGCCGTTTGGTGAGGTCGTATTGGGTGAAAACGGCGTCCAGTTCCTTGTTGGTACCGCCCTCGTTGCCATTGTCCCAGAAAATGATGCTGGGGTGGTTCTGGTCCTTCTCCACCATGCTGCGTACCAGCGGCGTGCCGGCCCGGGTGCTGTAAAACTTCTGCCAGCCGGCCAGCTCATCCAGCACATACAGCCCTAGCGAGTCGCAGAGGTGCAGAAACTCGGCATCGGGCGGGTAGTGCGACATGCGCACGGCATTCATGTTCATCTCCTTCAGCAGCTTCACGTCCTGTAGCTGAATGCTGTCGTTGAGGGTGCGGCCGGTTTCGGGCCACCAGCTGTGGCGGTTGGTGCCCTTCATTTTCACCTGCGTGCCGTTCACGTAAATGCCCTTGCCACGCCGTACTTCGATGGTGCGGAAGCCGAAGGTCTCGGTGGTTTGGTACAGGGTTTCAGGGCCGGTGCGCAGCGTGAGACGGGCGCGGTAGAGGGTGGGCGTTTCGCTGGTCCACTGGCGCGGGTTTTTGATGGTGGTGCTGAGGCGGGTCACGGTATCGCCGGCGGCCACGGCGGCGCTGGTGGTGCCTATTATATGGCCAGTAAGGTCCAGAATGTCAGCCTGCAGCTGGGTAGCCTGCTTCAGGTTGCGCACGTTGGCGCGCAGCGTGAAGCTGCCGTTGGCGCGGGCGTCAATGGCCACGTTTTCGGCGTATTGCTGCGGATAGGATTGCAGGTACACCGGCCGGAAAATCCCGCCGAACACCCAATAGTCAGCTAGTCGCTCGGCGTTGTTCACGCTCGGCTCGGCCGACATCTTGCTCACTTTCACTTCCAGCAGATTCGCTTCGCCAAACCTGAGCTTGTCGGTGATGTCGTACTTGAACCGGTAGAACGCGCCCTGATGAATGGCGCCGGCCACCGCGCCGTTCACCTTCACTTCGGTGTCCGTCATCGAGCCTTCAAACACGATTTCGACGCGCCGTCCGCGCCACGCGGCGGGCACCGTGAAGCTGTGTTTATAAAGACCCTGCTCATCGGCGAAGCGGAAGTTTTTGCCGTAGGTTTTGTAGTCGCGGCCGTAGTTGTATAGTCCGAAACCCTGCTGCTCCCAGCACGAAGGCACGGCAATGGTTGTCCAGAAGCCGCTTTTGCGCCCGCTCGTGCAGTAAAAATCCCACTTCACGGTCGGGTGGTTGTCGCGGCCGGAGAGGTACTGGATTTGGCGCTGGGTGGCGGGCGTTTGGGCATGGGCGGGGTGGACCAGCAGCAACGTTAGGAACAGGATGCAGAGGTGTTTCATAATTGTCATTTGTGCGGTGTGCCGCCTGGCGCTGGTGACCTCACCTCAACCCCTCTCCTAAGGAGAGGGGGAGCCACGGCGGCGCGAGCGCAGATTACCGTTTGCAGTCGTCAGGCTCCCCCTTTCCTAAGGAGAGGGGCCAGGGGTGAGGTTTTGCGCTAGTAATGCGTGTGGTTGACCACGGAATTCCGCAGATATTCCAGGTCCTTCTTCGAGTCTTTGCCGCTGTGGGTGGCGCTACGACTGCCGAAGACACTCAGCCGGCCCTGGCTTAGCGTGATGACTTCCTCGGCGCCCTGACCCGTGAAATCGAACATATGGAAGACCGTATCCGGGAAATACAGCTCGCCGGTGCCCGCGTCATTCAAGTGGAATTTGTGCCAGAACAGCCAGGTAGCACCGTCGCCGCGCCAGTTGCCGCGCACAAAATCGGGGTTGCCGTTGATGGGGTTGCCGGGCCATTTTTTCACCAGGTTGCCGGCGTTATCGAACCAATAGAGTTGGCTGGACAGGCCCGGCTCGTCGGTGCCCTTGGTGCCGTAGGTGCGGCCCCCGATGACGACCTGCGGGCCGGAAACGCCTTTCAGGAAATTGCCCACGGCCAGCTGCTGGCTGTGCTCGGCGGTGTTTTGCCAGATGGTTTTGCCGGTCGCCGCATCTACCACGAACACGCCGGTTTCGCTGTTGGCGGTGGCGATGTCGAGCCGGCCGTCACCGTTCATGTCGATGAATTTGTAGCTGTCGGCGTGGTCGTGGTTGTCGGGCAGCAGGTTGAAGCGGTTCCAGACTTCCTTTCCGTTCGTATCGAGCAGCAGGGAGCCGACGAGGACTTCGTCGAGGCCGTCGTGGTTGAGGTCGACGGGGTAGATGTAGTGGCCGAGGTTGTCCTTTTTGCGGTGCTCGGTGTGTTGCCAGAGTTGTTTCAGGCCGGCCGAGTAGGCGGTTACGTTTTGGGTGCCGCCCATGTCGGTGTAGGCCACCAGGTCGTTGGCCGGGCCGGGGTGCAGGTGCGCAATGGCCAGCCGGAAGTTGTTGTAGACGTGCGGCAGCGGCTGGGTGGGCCAGGCGGTTTTGCGCAGGATGCGGCCGGTGCGGCCGTCGGCCACCACCAGCCACTCCTGGCCCTCGATGAAGCGCCAGTGCACCACTTCGGCCTTGCCGTTGTGGTCAAAATCCCAGAGCACGCCGGGCGCTTCAAATTCTGACCGCTCCTTCACGTACTCCGTCGGCGCCTTGTAAGCCCACAGTTCTTTGCCGGAATTAGCAAAAACGTGGGCGGAGAAATCGGGCTCCAGCACCATAAAATCTGTTTTACCGTCGCCGTCCACGTCGCCGAATTTTACGGCATTGGATTGCGGAATAGTGTATTGCTTCAGCAGCGCCACTTCCTCCGGCAGCTGGTAGGTGCGCACGTCTTCCTCTTTCAGGTTGGCGTTTTTGCTCAGCACCAGCACGTCCACGGCCGCGCCCATCTCAATGCGCGTGAGCTTGAGGTAAGCCATTCCGGCGGGCAGCTCAAACGTGCCGCCGGTCTGCCAGCTCAGCGGACCGCGCCCGAACGTGGCGGCCGTCACCTGGTCGTTCACCGTCACTTTGAAGCCGGTGTTTTTCTCGCCCTGGCTGCGCACAAACAGCGTGTACGTGCCCGCTTCCGGCACCGGCACGCGCACCTGCATGTTGGTTTTCGATTTCAGGACCAGCGCGGTGTTGTTGTAAATCCAGGGTGCGTGCAGGGCGTTGGCATCGGCGATGACGACGCCTTTGGGAAGCTCCTGAATAAAATCCGAGGCCGGAATGATGATGGTGGCCGGCAGTGGCGCGGGCCGGGCGGCGGGAGTTTGGGCACGGCTGCTCAGGCTGCCGAAGCAGCTTAGTAGCAGGGCCAAGACGGCGAGTTTTTTCATGCGGCGGAAGTAAAAGTTGTAGCGTGGACTCTGCGAGTCCGCGCCTGTACCGTGTTTCCGAACGGCTCGGGTGGGCGCGGACTTGCAGAGTCCACGCTACGTTACTTCTTCAGGTACTTGCGCAGCGCCAGCCCCTTCGTGGCCCTGATTCCTTCCGCCACCGTGGCCGCGTTCAGTTGCGCGCCGGCCTCAATGGTGTGCGTGTGGTCTTTCGGGGTGAAGTACACGGTGCCCACTTTGGCCTCGCCTTCGCGGTCGTATTTATCGGCCACCAGCCGGTTCAAATCAATGAAGTAGGCGCCGCCTTGCTTGGCGGCTTCGGCAGCCCATTGGGTGTAGGTGGCGGTGGCGCGGTTCACTTTGCCACCTTTCCAACTGTTGCGCGGGATGAGGGAGCACACCACCGGGGTGGCGCCTTTGGCCTTGGTTTCGGCAATGACATGCCGCAAATACCAGCCGTAGCTGTGCACCATTTCCTGCTGTTTGGTGAGGGGGTTGTAGACCTTCTGGCTTTCGTCGCCGTTGCTTTTGATGGTGCCGCGGGCGCGGGCGGTGTCGGCCAGCGGGCCGTCGTCGTTGTGGCCAAACTGCATGATGACAAAATCGCCGGGCTGGATTTTGGTGCGGACGGCTTCCCACAGGCCTTTGGTCTGAAAAGTGCGGCTGCTGGTGCCGCCCAGCGCGGCGTTTTCGATGTGGATGCGGGTGGTGTCGAAGTGCGCGGGCAGGAAGTTGCCCCAGCCCCAGAGGCTGCCGTCGCCCTTGCCCTTGCCGTTTTTCACGGTCGAATCGCCGATGAGGAAGAGAGTGGGTTTGCGCTTGGCGAGCGGACGCGTGAAGCCGGCCAGCAGCAGGGCCACCAGCAGCAGGCCATAGCCCAGGCTGGCGCGGAAGGGCAGGTTGGGTTTGCTAGGTTTCACGGGGCGGTTTCAGTTTCAGTTATGCTTTGGTTGCGCTCAGCATGACGGGCTAAGGTTATTGCTTCAGGTACTTTCTCAGCGCCAGCTTTTGGTTGGCTTTGATGCCGTCGACCACCGATTCGGCGTTGATAATGGCACCGGCTTCGTTGGTGTGGGTATGGTCGCCGGGGAAGAATTTCTTCACCTCCACCGGCCCCAACTGGTCGTATTTCAGAGCCGTTATTTCATTCAGATTAATAAAAGCCACGCCTTCCTGCTGCGCCACTTCCTGGGCCCATTTGCCGAAGTCACTGCTGGCCCGGATGACTTTGCCGTCTTTCCATTCGTTGCGCGGAATCATGGAACAGACTACCGGCGTGGCCCCTTTGGCCCGGGCTTCGCGGATGAATTTGCGCAGGTACCAGCCGTAGGTGTTCACCGTTTCGGGGTGGCCGTCGGGCCACACAAGGCTTTTGGTTTCTTCGCCGGTGCCGCGCAGCACACCGCGCCGGCCGGCCTTGGTGGTGTCGGGCGGGCTGCCTTCGTTGTGGCCGAACTGCATGATGAGAAAATCACCGGGCCGGATGGCATCGATGGTGGTTTTCCAGCGCCCTTCGCTGATGAAGGTGCGGGTGCTGCGGCCGGCCTTGGCATTGTTGCGCACCCTGATTCGGGTGGTATCGAAGTAGGCGGCTATGACGTTGCCCCAGCCTGCCTGAGGCGGGTTCGGGTTGTTCACCGTGGAGTCGCCGATGAGGTAGAGCGTGGGCGGCGTGGGCCGGCCGAAGGCGCACGCCAACAGCAGCAGGGCAGCAGCGGCCAGCAGATGCCGGGGGAGCAGAGGCTTTTTCACGGGTGGGTTTGATGGAGAAGGAGCAGCGCGGTATTCGATAGCCAAATGTTGGAGGAAATGCGGGCGGCGGTATCCTGCACCCACCTGCACCTCCGGGGCTCGGTGGCGCAGTAGGCGGTAGAATAAGCCTGTCGACGGCATCCGGCCCCACTTACCCCTTTAGGCATAGCCCGCCGCGCGTCCGGCCTATTTCATGCCCTCGCCCAGGAAAAAGCCGGGGTGTGGCGGCTGGTTGTAGCCCACGTTCTCGCGGGCCACACCGAGACGGTAGGCGCGGTCATGCATCAAGGTCACGAGCCGGTGTTGGGTGGGGATGGTGGTGCTGAAAATGAGCAGAGCCGAGTTGTCGGCCGTGCGCCACACCACTTCCTCGCGCCAGTCGCCTAGCAGGTCGGCGCTGAGGCAGGGGGTGGCTTTGGTGCCGTTACAGGAAGCGGCATTGAAATCCTTGCCTTCGAGCAGCTTGGTGAGCTGACCGGCCTGGTAATCCCATTTTTCCACGCGGGTGTCGTTAAGCAGCTCGCGCAGCAGGTCGCCGTCCCACCACAGGCCGAAGTTGACGGTGCGCGGCGACGGGCCGATACGCTCGCCTTTGCTGGTGAGCAGGCCCAGCTCGGGGTTGCTCACCCAAAGCTCGGCGCCGGGGTGGCGCGGGTCGATGTCGGCGGCCATGCCCCGGCCCACGTCCTCGCCGGGCAGTTTCGAGAAGAGAATCTGGCCGGTGCCGGCGGCGTAGAGGGCCGCGCCGGGGCCGTTTTCGTGGCCTGCCACCTTCTCCTCGTTCTCGTGCACGCCCCAGGCTTCGAGGCCGGGCAAGGCAGGGTCGAAGTCGGAAACGTGAAGGGCATCGCCGTGGCGCAGGCCGGTGCTGAAGAGGCCCGTGCCGTTGTCGTCGACCACCATCGAGCCGTACACGATTTCGTCGCGGCCGTCGCCGTCCACGTCGTTCACGCTCAGGCCGTGGTTGCCCATGCCGGAGAAGGGGTTTTGGGCGTCTTTCGAGTCGAACACCCAGCGCGAGGTGAGCTGGCCGCCGCGCCAGTCCCAGGCGGCTAGCACGGTGCGGCCGTAGTAACCGCGGCACATCACCACGCTGGGCCGGGTGCCGTCGAGGTAGGCCACGCAGGCCAGGAAACGGTCGACGCGGTTGCCGTACTGGTCGTTGCCGCCATTGCCTCCGATGCCGCCCCAGCCGCCCAATTCGCCCCGCGCCGGCAGGTAGGGTGTGCTGGCCAGTGCCGCGCCGGTGCGGCCATCGAACACTGTGAAATACTCCGGCCCGGCCAGGATGCGGCCGTACTTGCTGTCTTTCGGGCTGGGCACTGGCACGCCGTCCGTCGGCACGGTGAGCGCGCGGTAGTCCTTGCCAGCGTCGCCGAGGGTTTTGCCCGCGCCATCCACGGTGCCGTCGGCGGTTTTGCAGGCCACTTCGGCCCGGCCGTCGCCGTCGAGGTCGTAGGCCATGAACTGCGTGTAGTGCGCCCCAGCCCGGATATTCCGGCCCAGATTGATGCGCCACAGACGAGTGCCATCCAGCTTATACGCATCGAGAATGACAGGCCCGGTGATGCCGTTCGAGCCGTTGTCGCGGGCGTTGGTGGGCTCCCACTTCAGCACGATTTCGTACTGGCCGTCGCCGTCGAGGTCGGCGGCGCTGGCATCGTTGGCGGTGTAGGTGTACGGGCTGGTTTCGGGGCCGCTGCTCACCGTGCCGCCGGGCGGCGGCTGGAGCGGCAGGCGCAGGTAGCCGTCGGCCCAGACTTTGGTGGTGGCCGAAGCGTCGGTAGCGTCTTTAGCGGCTCCGGTCACTTGCACAGAATACGTAGCCGACTGACCCTTTTGAGCAGCTTCGTCCAGCCAGTTGGTGCCGGCTGTTATCGTCTTCTTGTTCAACTTGACCGCTGTGGTGCCGGTTTGCCGGAATACATCAAAGGCCACACCGGGCGCATCATTTGCCAGCAAGCGCCAGCTAATGAAAACCTTGCCATCGGGCTGCGCCACGGCCACCACGCCCCGCCCCAGGCGCTCGGCCTGCACCTGTGGAGCGGCCGGTGGTGCAGCCGATGAACCGGCCCCTAGCAGGCCGCAAATCAGAAAAACAGCAGCGTAACGGTGGCTCATGGGGGTCTGTAAAAAAAGCCCGGCCCTCATCCATCACGACAAGGCCCGGGCTCCTGGTGGAAGAGGGACGTAACGGTTATTCCCCGGCGCTGATGGCAGCCGTATCCTGCGCCGGGGCCTGATGCTCGGGCGAGCCCAGGTAGTTGCCGTAGCCCACCACCACCGTGGACAGCACCACGGCGATAATGCCCAGCGTGACGGTGCGCATGGTGCTACGGTTGGCCCCGCGCCACTCGTGCAGCACAAGGCCCCACATGCTGCTAAAAGCAATGATGAAAGCCATGTGCAGCGTCCAGCCCGAGAAGCGGTAGGCGCCCATCTGGCTGTCGCCCATGCCGTAGAAGAAGAACTGGAAGTACCACGTGGTGCCCGCCAGCGCGCAAAAAACGATGTTGCGCAGGGCAGGGTAGGAGGGGTTCAGATAGTCGGTGTAGGTCTTGTTCTTAACGTTGAGGTAAAGGCACCAGATGGCATTGGTGGTGAGGCCGCCCAGCAGGATGATGACCAGAATGGCGTTGTTCACGAACAGCGGATTGGTGCCGTTGGCCTCGGCCAGCTTGGCAATGGGCTGCCCGGCCGTGAGGCCGAAGGAGAAGCAGGCGCTCATAATGCCCGAAAACACGGCCACCAGCAGCCCTTTTTTCAGGTCGAATTCGGCAATGGATTCCTGCTTCTGCTCCTGGGTTAGGGTTTTCTCTTTCAGCAAGCCCGCCCGGCCGCAAATCAAAATACCCAGCACGCACACGCCCAGCCCCAGCACAATGTAGCGGCCCGACGAGGTGCCCAGCAGTTCGCCCATCTTGCCTTCGTAAATCGGCGGCACCAGCGTGCCGAACACTGCACACAGCCCCAGCGTGACGGCCATGCCCAGGCTCAGGCCCAGATACCGCATGGCCAGCCCGAACGTGAGCCCGCCCGTGCCCCACAAAATGCCCCAGAAATACGCCCAGGCAATGGTCGAATTATCGGCCTGGTGCAGCACGTCGAACAAATGCGGCACCGTCAGGTAGCCCAGCACCCACGGCGCCACCAGCCAGCTCACAATGCCGCCCACCAGCCAGTAGCTTTCCCAGGCCCAGCCGTTCACCTTCTTGTAAGGCAGGTAAAAACTGCCGGAGGCGAAGCCGCCCAGCGCGTGAAGGATAACTCCCCAGATTACAGCCATTGCTACGTTCGGTATGGTAAGGTATGCGGCAAAGCTGCCGGGTAAGTGAGGACAAACCCTCCTGTGCTCTCCTGAACGCGAAATAACGCCGGATTCCTGGCCTCTTGGGGGATGGCCGGGCAGGTAACAATTTTTTATCCGTAAGCAGGAGAGTGCAGGATGTTGGCCCTAAGCCCTTCCGGCACCTTTGTCCCATCGCAAACCTATTTCGAATTCCGGTTAACGCATCTGCAACCTATCTCATGGAAAAAACCCTCACTTTCCAGCACGTCAGCTACCTCTGGGACGAAGCCAAAGCCGCAGAGCTGGCCGGCGACGAAGTAGCCCTTTTCCTCTACCGCTCCAATCTGCTTGGGGCCGACCTGCGCCTGACCAACTACGCCGGCGGCAATACCAGCTGCAAAATCCAGGAAACCAACCCCGTGACCGGCGAAGCCGCCGAAGTGATGTGGGTAAAGGGCTCGGGCGGCGACATCGGCACCCTGACCCGCTCGGGCTGCGCCAACCTCTACGTTGAAAAGCTGCACCAGCTGAAAAACCGCTACCGCGGCCTCGAATTTGAAGACGAGATGGTGGGCCTGTTCGAGTACTGCCTCTTCGACCCCAAGTGCGCCACGCCCAGCATCGATACCCCGCTACACGGCCTGCTGCCCTTCAAGCACATCGACCACCTGCACCCCGACGCCCTGATTGCCATTGCGGCCAGCAAGGACGGCGAGCAAATCATGCACGAAATCTGGGGCGACACCATGGGCTGGCTGCCCTGGCAGAAGCCGGGCTTCGACCTCGGTTTGCAGCTCGAAAAAATCGTGGCCGACAACCCCGGCCTGCGCGGCGTCATCCTCGGCGGCCACGGCCTCTTCACCTGGGGCGACACGAGCTACGAGTCGTACATGAACACGCTCGAAGTCATTGAGCAAGCCGCCACCTACCTCGAAGCCAACTACGGCAAGAAAGGGCCAGTATTTGGTGGCGTGAAGCGCGAGCAAACCCTCGACGCTGCCGGCCGCCGCGCCGCCGCTGCTGCCGTGATGCCCGTGCTGCGCGGCCTCGCCAGCAGCCAGCGTCGCATGCTGGGCCACTACACCGACGACGCTCGCGTGCTCGAATTTGTGAACTCGCACGACCTGGCTCGCCTCGCCGCCAAGGGCACTTCCTGCCCCGACCACTTCCTGCGCACCAAAATCCGTCCGCTCGTGCTCGACGCCGACGTGATGCAGTCTGACGCCGCCAGCGTGAAAACATACCTGGAAGCGCAGTTCGAAGCTTATCGCAAGGACTACGTGGCTTACTACGAGCGCAGCAAGCACGCCAACAGCCCGGCCGTGCGCGACTCCAACCCGGTCATCATCCTGTGGCCCGGCGTGGGCTTGTTCTCCTTCTCAAAAGACAAGCAGACGGCCCGCGTGGCCGCCGAGTTCTACACCAACGCCATCAACGTGATGCGCGGCGCCGAAGCCGTGAGCACCTACCAGGGCCTGCCCGAGCAGGAAGCCTTCAACATCGAGTACTGGCTGCTCGAAGAAGCCAAGCTGCAGCGCATGGCCCCGCCCAAAGCCCTTTCTGGCAAAATTGCCTACGTGACCGGCGGTACCGGCGGCATCGGCAAAGCCATCTGCGAGGAGTTGCTGAAATTCGGCGCCTGCGTGGTGGCCGTGGACCGCGACCGGCTGGAGGAAACCCAGGCCGACCTGCGCAAGCAATTCGGCAAGGACAGCGCCCTCACCGCCCCCATCGAAGTAACCAGCGCCGAAAGCATCGCCGAGTCGCTGAAAGCCGGTGTGCTGCAATTCGGCGGCGTTGATATCATCGTGAACTGCGCTGGTCTGTCGATTTCCAAGCCGCTGGCTGACACTACGCAGGCCGATTGGGACATCCTGAACGACGTGCTGGTAAAAGGCCAGTTCCTGGTGAGCCAGGCCGCCGTCACCATCCTGCGCCAGCAAGGCCTGGGCGGCGACATCGTGAACATCGCCAGCAAAAACGGCCTCGTTGCTGGCCCCAACAACGTGGCCTACGGCACCGCCAAAGCCGCCCAGCTCCACATGAGCCGCCTGCTGGCCGCCGAACTCGGTGGCGACAAAATCCGCGTGAACACCGTGAACCCCGACGCCGTGCTTCGCGGCTCGAAAATATGGGAAGGCGACTGGGCCGCCGGCCGTGCCAAGGCCTACGGCATCTCGGTAGAAGAACTGCCCGCCCACTACGCCAAGCGAACCCTGCTGGGCGAGGAGCTGCTTTCCGAAGACATTGCCAAAGCCGTGCGCGTGTTCGTAGATGGCTCGCTGAGCAAATCCACCGGCAACGTCCTGAACGTAGACGGCGGCGTGGCCATGGCCTTCGTGCGCTAAGCGTCAGGTTTGACGAACAATTGGAGCGTCATGCCGAGCGCAGCGAAGCATCTTTACCGCAACAGTAAATAATTATTTGCGCGGTAAAGATGCTTCGCTGCGCTCGGCATGACGCTCTTCTTTTGTGCGGATTACACGAGCTATCTATCGCCTTGCATTGCCGAAAAGGCTACATTTGGGGCAAGGCCTCGGCCTGCTGCCTCGTTTTTTTCTTTTTCTCGTGCGGCTGAATTCCGCAGCTTCCAACCGGGTTTCCCTTTGGAAACACTGCCTGCAATCACCGCCCCAGGCCCACTCTCTGGCATGTATCAACTCCAACTAAAGCCCCTCGATAAAACGCCGAAGTACAAGCAGATTGTGCAGTCGGTCATCATGGACATTGAGCGCGGCGTGCTGAAAAACGGCGACCATCTGCCCAGCATCAGCGAGCTGAGCGTGGAGCACTACCTGGCGCGCGACACCGTGGAAAAAGCCTATCGCGAGCTGCGCGAGCGCGGCTTTATCACCTCGGTGCAGGGCAAGGGCTACTACGTGGAAACCAGCGACAATTCGAAGTTGAAAATCCTGCTAGTATTCAACAAGCTGAGCTCCTACAAGAAAATCATCTACTACGCCTTCCTCGAAACCCTCGGCGACCGCGCCACCGTCGACTTGCAGATTCACCACTACAACGTGAACCTGTTTCAGGAAATCATTGAGAAGAACCTGGGCAAGTATAACTACTACGTGGTGATGCCCCACTTCACGCTGGACACCGACAAGGCCATTTCGCGGGGTATTCTGAACACGATTCCCAGCCAGGAGCTGGTGCTGCTCGACAAGGACATTCCCGAGCTGACTCACGACTGCCTACGCGTATTCCAGGATTTCGACAAAGACATTTTCACCGCCCTCGAAAAAGCCGAAGACCTGCTTGAAAAATACTCCCGTCTGGTCCTCGTGCTGCCTTCCGACGCTAACCACCCGGAAGAATTGCCCTGGGGTTTCCGGTCCTTCTGCCTGATGCGCAACAAGGAGTTCTCAGTGGTTGAAAACGCCATGAACGAGGTGGTGCAGGCCGGTACTGCCTACGTGGTAATCCGCGAAACCGACCTGGTGGAGCTGGTGAAGAAAATCCGCCAGACAAGCTACCTGCTGGGCCGCGAAGTCGGCATCATTTCCTTCAACGAAACGCCCCTCAAGGAGCTGCTGAATATGACGGTGATTACCACCGACTTCGAGGCCATGGGCAAAACGGCCGCGACGCTGCTGCTGGAAAAGCAGCGCGTGAAGGTGAAGAACCCGTTTTACACGATTCGGCGGGGGTCGTTGTAACGTCAGGCCTTACCCTCGGCCCCTCTCCGGTGGAGAGGGGGAGACTGACGACTTTTTTCAAGCCTCGGTTTGGATATAACGACAGCGCCGCCATGGCTCCCCTCTCCCTCGGAGAGGGGCCGGGGGTGAGGCCTGACGTCAGGTTTCCCGCGCAAAACAGGAGAGCCCAGAACAGTTCGCCCTTCCGGGAACGGGTAATTTGTATCTACCCAACCAACCCCGGACCTTATTCCTCTCGCCCACTATGTTCTCTGACCAACGCCTCGCCGAACTCAACCAGCCGCTGCTGGCCGAGCACCAAACTCAGTTTCAGTATACGGCCGATTCGCCGCGCCTGCGCCATGCCGATGTGCCCGCCGTGGTCCAGAAGCTGATTGATTTTCAGGTGGCGATTCCGAGCTGGGCGCTGGGCACGGGCGGCACCCGCTTCGGCCGGTTCGCAGCCGGTGGCGAGCCCGCGACGCTGGAAGACAAAATCGGCGACGTGGGCATTCTGCAGGCGCTGAACCGCTCGTCGAACTCCATTTCGCTGCACATTCCGTGGGATATTCCGCAGGACATTCCCGGCCTGCAGCAACTACTAAAGGAAAAAGGTCTGGTGATTGATTCGGTGAACTCCAACACCTTCCAGGACCAGAAAGAACAGACGCAGTCATACAAGTTCGGCTCGCTCAGCCACACCGATAAGGCGGTGCGCGAGCAGGCCATTCAGCACAACATCGACTGCGTGCGCTACGGCCAACAGCTCGACGCCAAAACGCTGACCGTGTGGCTGGCCGACGGCTCCAACTTCCCCGGCCAGTCGCACCTGCGCCGCGCGTTTCTGCGCACGCAGGAGTCGCTGGCAGCCATTTACGAGGCCATGCCGAGCGACTGGACCATGCTGGTGGAGTACAAGCCTTACGAGCCCAACTTCTACTCGATGGTGATTCCCGACTGGGGCACCTCGCTGGCCCTGTGCCAGGCGCTGGGCCAACAGGCGCAGGTATTGGTTGACCTCGGCCACCACCTGCCCAACACCAACATCGAGCAGATTGTGGGCCGCCTGCGGCAGTTCGGCCGCCTGGGCGGCTTCCACTTCAACGGCTCGATGTACGGCGACGACGACCTCACGACCGGCAGCATCAAGCCCTTCCAGCTGTTCCTGATTTTCAACGAACTAGTAGACGCCGCCCTCGACCAATCTGTACCCGCCGAGGCCGTGGCCTACATGATTGACGCTAGCCACAACGTGAAAGACCCGCTGGAAGACCTCCTGCAATCGGTCGACAACATCCTCTCGGCCTACGCCAAGGCCCTGCTCGTGGACCGCGAGGCCCTGGCCGAAGCCCAGGAAGCCAACGACGTGGTACGCGCCGAGGAAATTCTGCGCGACGCTTTCCTCACCGATGTGCGCCCGCTGGTATCGGAAGCCTACCTGCGCGCCGGCGGCGCCATTCGGCCCCTCACGGCCTTCCGCGCCGAGGGTGTGCGCGAGAAACTCATCCAGCAGCGCGGCAAGCACAGCGTATCGACAGGGCTATGAATCCGAGCATCAAGAAAACCGTCTATGCCGTTTTTGACATCGGCAAGACCAACAAGAAGCTGATTCTCTTTGACGAGGACCAGCAGATTATCAACGAGGAGTTGCACGTCTGCACCGATGTGCTGGACGATGACGGCTTCGTGTGCGACCACCTGCCCCGCCTCACGGAGTGGGTGCTCGACCACTGGAAGCAGCTGCGGCAGCACCCGCACTACACCGTGAAGGGCGTGAACTTCACAGCCTACGGCGCCAGTTGGGTGCACCTGGGGGCCGACGGCCAGCCCATGCTGCCGCTCTACAACTACCTCAAGCCCATGCCGGCCGACATCGAGGCCAAGTTCTACGCCGAGCTGGGCCAATCGCCGGAGGAATTCGCGGCCGACACTTGCTCGCCGCGCCTGGGCCTGCTGAATTCGGGCCTGCAACTGTATTGGCTGAAATACGCCAAGCCGGAGAAGTTCGCCCAGATTCACACTTCGCTGCACCTGCCGAACTACCTCTCCTACCTGATTTCGGGCGAAAAATTCAGCGACTTCACCTCCATTGGCTGCCACACGGCCCTGTGGGACTACAAGCGTGGTGACTACCACGAATGGGTGTACCGCGAGGGCATCGACGAGAAGCTGGCGCCCCTCACCCGCGACTCCATTGCTTCGGTGGTCGACGGCATCATGGTGGGCGTGGGCTTGCACGACAGCACCTCGGCCGTGATGCCTTACTTGGCCGAGCATGACGAGCCCTTCGTGCTGGTATCCACCGGCACCTGGTCGGTTACCATCAATCCCTTCAACAGCAACTCTCTCACCCCGGAGCTGTTGCGCCGCGACTGCCTCAGCTTCATGACGCCCCGGGGCGAGGCCACCCGCGCCGCCCGCGTGTTCCTGGGCCGCGAGCACGACTACCAGGTGGAGCGCATCGCCGCTCACTTCCACGTCAAGCCCGATTTTTACCGCTCCATCGTACTGGCGCGGCCCTACGATGAGGCTTCGGCCGGCTTCCGCCCCGCCTGCATGGCCGGCACCGGCCCCTTCCCCGACCAACCGGCCGAAGAATGGGACCTGAGCGGCTTCCGCACCGCCTCGGATGCCTACCAGCACCTCATGCACGGGCTAATTAACATCCTGCTCGAATCCATCCATCTGGTGTGGCAAGGCGAGAAAACCATCTTTGTTGATGGCGGTTTTGCCCGTAACCCGCTCTTCATGCAAACGCTGAGCTGGAACTTCCCGAAAGCGGAAATCCGCACGCTGGAAGTGCCGCAGGCCACCGCGTTGGGTGCCTTGGTGCACCTAGAGCAGGGCGAGGCGCTGAAGAAAACACAGCCGCTGTTTACCGATGAGGATGACATGCCATTAGCGGCTGTGCGCAATGACGTCGCGCCCGTGAGTAAGTAGTCAGGCGAGGTAGAGACGCATGCTTGCGTCTCGTCGTTGCTGATGTTGTTCAGGTATTCCGCTGGCCGTTCAACGACGAGACGCAAGTATGTGTCTCTACCCCTAGAGAATAAGAATGAAAGTTGCCCTATTCGTCCCCTGCTACATCGACCAGTTCTACCCGCAGGTCGGCATTGCCACGCTGCAGCTGCTGGAAAAGCTGGGCGTGCAGGCGCACTTCCCCGCTCAGCAAACCTGCTGCGGCCAGCCGCTGGCTAATAGCGGCTGTGAGCGTGACGCCCTACCCATCTACAAGCACTTCGTCGACACATTCAGCGACTACGACTACGTGGTGGCGCCCTCAGGCAGCTGCGTGTATCACGTCCGCAAGCATTTCGATAAGCTGGACCAGACCGCCGATGTGCAGCACGTGCGCGGCGCGGCGTATGACCTGATTGACTTCATCAGCACGGTGCTGAAGGTGGAAAGCCTACCCGGTGCCTTCCCCCACAAAGTGGGTTTGCACCTGAGCTGCCACGGCCAGCGCGGCCTGCACCAGGCCAACGAATCGGAAATGACGCCCGTGCGCGACGGCCAGCTCAGCCGCCTGTTACGCTCCCTCGACGGCCTGGAGCTGACCCAACTCAACCGCAACGACGAATGCTGCGGCTTCGGCGGCACCTTCTGCGTGAGCGAGGCCGGCATCTCCGCCCGCATGGGCCAGGACCGCGTGGCGGACCACGTGCGCAACGGCACGCAGGTACTCACCGGCAGCGACATGTCGTGCCTGATGCACTTGGAAGGCATTGTGCGCCGCGCTAGGCTGCCAATTAAGGTGATGCACGCCGCCGAGATTTTGAATGGGGTAGTGGCTTAAAAATTTCTGTCATCCTGAGCGCAGCGAAGGACCTTATCACGGCTGCGTAGTTTGAATTACTGCAAGTTGTTCAGCGGCGATAAGGTCCTTCGCTGCGCTCAGGATGACA
The DNA here is from genome assembly GCF_016056375.1 of Hymenobacter negativus. Lineage (GTDB taxonomy): Bacteria > Bacteroidota > Bacteroidia > Cytophagales > Hymenobacteraceae > Hymenobacter > Hymenobacter negativus_A. Next base: position 122,108 of record NZ_JAEDAE010000005.1, on the reverse strand, counting down.
ATTCGCACCACTCCGCCACCCCACCAACCCACGACCCCACCTCATGTCCCACGCCATTCGCGCCGATAAGTTTTTGCTGGATGCTGACCGCACCACCTGGCACGACGAAACCCTGTGGTTTGTACGCGAGAAGCGCGACCGGGCGGCGTACGGCGTGCCCGAGTTTCAGGAGCTGCGCGAACTGGCGTCCGGCATCAAAAACCACACCCTGAGCCGGCTTGACCTGTATTTGCAGGAGTTTGAGGCCGCCGCCCAAGCTAACGGCGTGCACGTGCACTGGGCCGCCGACGCGGCCGAGCATAACGCCATTATCCTGGACATTATTCAGCAGCAGGGCGCTACGCGCATCGTCAAGAGCAAGTCGATGCTGACCGAGGAATGCCATCTGAATCCGTACCTCATAAAGCACGGCATTGAGGTGGTGGATACGGATTTGGGCGAGCGGATTATTCAGTTTCGGGACGAGCCGCCGAGCCATATCGTGCTGCCGGCCATCCATTTGAAGAAGGAGGACGTAGGCGACACTTTCCACACGCACCTGGGCACGGAGAAAGGCGAAAGCGACCCGCAGCGCCTCACCGAGGCTGCTCGTCAGCATTTGCGGGGCAAGTTCATTGCGGGCGAGGTGGCCATTTCGGGCGTCAATTTTGCCATCGCCGAAACGGGGGGCGTAGTGGTATGTACCAACGAAGGCAACGCCGATTTGGGCGTGAACCTGGCGGCCGTGCACATCGCCTGCATGGGCATCGAGAAAATTATTCCGCGCCTGACCGATTTGGGCGTGTTTACTCGGCTGCTGGCCCGGAGCGCTACCGGCCAGCCCGTTACGACTTACACCTCGCACTTCACCAAGCCCGTGGCGGGCAAAGAGATGCACATCGTCATCGTGGATAATGGACGCACGCAGCAGCTGGGCCGGCCCGATTTCCGCGCTTCGCTGAAATGCATTCGCTGCGGGGCCTGCATGAACACCTGTCCGGTGTACCGGCGCAGCGGCGGCCACAGCTACGATTTCACCGTGCCGGGGCCGATTGGCGCCATTCTGTCGCCCAACATCGACATGAAAAAGCACGCCTCGCTGCCGTTCGCCAGCACGCTCTGCGGCTCGTGCACCGACGTGTGCCCGGTGAAAATTGACATTCACACCCAGCTCTACAAGTGGCGGCAGGTGCTGGGCGAGGCCAACGAAATCCCGGCCGCGAAGAAGTGGAGTATGAAATTTATGGGCCGCGTGCTGGCCAGCACCCGCGTGTACGGCCTCGGCGGGCAATTCGCGCGCAAGGCGCTGCGCCTGCTGCCGCACGGCCTCACCCACGCCCCTTCCATGAATGCCTGGGCCGTGGCCCGCGAGCTGCCCGAGGCACCCAGGCAAAGCTTCCGCGAGTGGTATGCCAAGCAGCCGCAACCCGCCACCCAGCTCCCGAACCCCAAAGTCCCCGCATGAGCACCGCATCCCGCGACCGCATTCTGGACGCCGCCAGGGCCAATAAGCCAGCCGAGCTGCCGCTGCCCACCGTGCCGGATTTCGGCGGCGAGGCCACCATTGAACGGTTTACCACGGTGCTGGCCGGCATCGGCGGCACGGTAGTACGCATGAGTGGGCTGGCTGAACTAGTGCCTACGCTTCAACAACTTTTCCCCGAGGCACGGGCCACGGCCTCGCCCTTGTTTGCGGCTTCCGTGCCCATCAATGCGCAAACGCCCACCGGCATTCTGGCCGCTATCGACCTGGCCGTGTTGCCGGGCGAAATCGGCGTGGCTGAGAACGGAGCCGTGTGGTTGCCGGAGGCAAATATGATGAACCGGGCGCTGCCCACCATCACCCAGCACCTGGCGCTGGTGCTCGACCAGCGGCGCATCGTGGCCACTATGCACCAGGCTTACGCGCAGCTCCCGAATACCGGCGGCTACGGCAAATTCGTGGCCGGCCCATCCAAAACGGCCGATATCGAACAGTCGCTGGTGATTGGCGCGCACGGTGCCCGCAGCCTCGTGGTGCTGCTGTATTGAGCCTTTCGCCCTCCGTTTTCAAGCAAAAAAAGAAGCGGCTCCCAATGGGGGCCGCTTCTTCAGCTTTGGGGTCCATTAATACTTAAACTTGCTGCGCCAGCCACGCGGCTATTGGCGCCACAACACTGACGTGACCCGTAGCGGCGAATAGAGGAAAGAGGACTCCCACCCATCGTTTCTCCGGCGGGCTACGGGCCCGTCAGGTTGTTTGCACTCACGCCACAAAGCTGGGAATTAGTAGACTACGAACCTTCCCGCACCCTCCTGCTAGCGAAAAAAAGTATACTAATCAAGGTGAAAAACCCGCGCTAGCGGCTGCACCACGGGCGAATTGTCCGGGTTGGTTTCCATCAAGTCGCCCATGTAGGCCCACCAGCGCTGCATGATTTCGGTAGCCGGCAAACCAGCCGTGGTGTGGCCGGGCACGCGCTTTTGCACCGCAAACAGCCGGCCGCTGGCAGCGTCGAGGTAAATGGAATAATCCCGAATGCCAGCCTCGGTCAACAAGGCCGAAAGCTCGGGCCATATCTCGTCGTGGCGGCGCTGGTATTCGGCGGCCACGCCGGGCCGCAGCTGCATTGTGAAAGCTACTTCTTCCATGGTTGAAATTATTGGGCCGGTGCGCCCGTGAATGCCGGCGTGAGGGTAACGGGGCCGAGTAGGCCGGACTCCAGCGGCTTCCAGTTTTCGGTGGTGAAAAGGCCGTCGGCGCCCCGGTTTTCCTTGAGCTTGGCGGGCATGTTGGTGTTGTAGAAAATCTTCCAGTCGACGTGGTTGCGGTCCAGGTCCTCAATGCGGTTGGCCATCAGGTTGCTCACCGTCACGGTGAGGGTGTTGCTGGCTTTGAGTTGGTATTTAGGTACATATACCTGATACACTGGGCCCAGGAGCGTGGTGGCGGGCTGGCCGTTTACCTGCACGCGGGCGCTCTGGGCCACCCGGCCGAGGTCGAGCAGAAAGCCGTCGGCGGAACCTTGCGGCAACGGAAAAGTGGTGCTGTAGGTGGCGGTGCCGGAGAACTTGCGGCCCGCGTCGCCGGCCAGCGTGGTCCAGGAAGTCAGCTCCTTGGTTTGCAGCTTGGCGGGCAATTCCGGGCCGCCCGAGATAAAATTCAGGTCCCAGGGGCCGGTGAGGGGCTGGGGCGCGGCGGCCACGGTGAGGTAGGGGTAGGCGGGGCCGGTGCGCTCGCCTTCGTTGGTGTCGAGAATGCAGGTTTCGCCAGGGTTGAGTTGCACGTAGATTTCGGGCAGCCCGTTGGCCGTGGCGCGAATACGGGCCATGCCCGTTTGCTCGGTCATGGGGTTGTAGAAGGCAGCGGCTTTGGCGGGCGTTTGCAGGGTTATCCAGCCGGCGAATGGCTTCTCGGCCCAGTTGGCCAGGAAGTAGTAATGCCCCTGGGCATGGCTCCGGCGCGTGAACTGCAGGCCCTGGTCGGCCAGGGTTTCGCGGCGCACACCAGCCTGCGCTAGCAGTTGCGGCACGTCGTTGCCCAGCAGCACGCGGCCCTTGCCGAGGCTGGCCTGCTGCACGCCGGCCTGGGACGCGGCCTTGAATTTGAGCTGGGCCAGCAGCTTCCTAAAGTTGCTGCGACGGTTTTCGAGGTTGCCGAGGCCGGGCACGTCGGCGGGTAGTTGGTTTTGCAGCAGGATGGTGGCGCCGTTCTGGGCCAGCTTCAGCAGGCTTTCCAGCGTGGGCAGCGGCATGAGGTGGGCGTCGGGTACGAGCAGGGTTTGGTAGACAGCGCCGCCGCTGGTGGTGAGGGTGTTGCCGGTGTTTTTTACGGCTTGCACCTGCTTGTCGGAGATGAAATCGTAGCCGTAGCCCTTGCTCAACAGGAGCTCGCTGGTGGCCTCAATAGGCAGGCCTTTGAAGCCGTGCTCGATGCCATCAAAGTGCTGAAGCAGCACCTTGCCGGGCCGGGTGTAAGCGTCGGAAATGGGCAGGTACAGCAGCACGTCGTTGCTGGGCTGGCCGGCTTGCAGAAACGACTGCGCCCGGGCCGTGTACTGGTTCAGCTTGCCAAAATCCGTCCAGAACGGGTTCTGCGGGTTAAACTCCACCGCGGCGTAGAACAGCCACCCGGGCCACTTAGCCGAGGGCGGCGAGTAGGCCGTGCCGTGGTAAAAAACGTGGTTTACCCCGCCCAGCAGCATCCGGTCGATGGCCTTCTTAACGTCGCTGAGTTTGCTCAGGAAATGGTCATTCTCCCAGGTCGCCGTCTCGGCCGAGGTCAGCGGTTTGCCCGTGACGTGCGCGGCCGACGACGCGAATTTGATGCGCGTCAAATCCTCGCCTTCCGTCTCGGGAATGTCCGTCGCGGCGTACAAATCCAGGATATTGGCCGGCGAGCCGTGGGCCTGGTTGCGAATCAGTGCGTCGTGGGTTTTGGCCCAGGCGCCCCAGGATTGGGTGTAGTTTTCGAGCAGCAGCTCCGAAATCGTCTGGCGGTAATCGGTAAGAACGCGCTGGTTTTCGTCCTCCGAGGCCTTGTTGAACAGCGCGGGCAGGTGCTGGCGCAGGTCGTAGCCGCGCCGCTTCTGGAACTCGGCAAACATCTGGGGCGTCCAGTTGGCCTCGCCCTGGGCATCGTCAACTTCGTACGAGTCGTTGAAAAACGCCCGAATCGGCTTCACGTCATGGCCCTTGAAGGCCTGGTCGAAGTAGGCTAGGTAATGGTCGGTGGCGGTTTTGGAGAAGTGGTCAATCACGTCGCCCTCGCCACCGGGGCCGGCGCGCTCCACCTGCTTGCCGTGCCCGCCCTGGAACAGCGCATAGAGCGTCCACAAAGCGCCGGCCGGCGCGGTCCAGGCCAGCTTGCCATCAGCCCCAACTTTACTGGTCAGGTCCAGCGTTTCGCCCTTGTCCGAGTACGCCATCAGCGCCTGCAGCGGCAGCGGTTTCTCGAAGCGCACCTGCTCCAGGGCCAGGGTTTGCATGTTCTTGTTTTTCGCCACCGGGTCGGCCAGCTGCTTGATGTCGACCTTGTGGCCAATGGCCGTGGCAATGGGCTTCTGCATGAAGCTCACCGGCTCGCTCAGGCTCGCGCCGCCTTTCACCTCGTAGGTTTTGTAGGTCACGTACTTCGAGGCGTCGGCCGGGGCCACCCACGGCCCGCCGAAGGGCCAGCCCGACGCCTGCGCCATATCAATGCCCAGCCCCAGCCGCCCGGCCTCGGTGAGCGTGTGCGAGAGCATGTCCATCCACTTCGGCGAGAGAAAGTCGATGAACTGGCTTTCCGCGCCCTTCACGCCGTAAATCGTGGTGATTTCCAGCCCACCGAGGTTGGCTTTCTGGTACTCGGTGAGCACGGTGGTGAGGTCGGCTTTGTTCACGGCGCTGCCTTCCCACCACCAGCGCGTCCAGGGCTTGGTTTGCTGGGTGATGGCCGGCCACTTGGGGGCCTGGGCCTGTGCGGTGAGGCCCAGCGTGGCTAGAAAGAGAGGGGCGAGAAGTCGTTTCATAAAGGGCGTTCTGGCGGGGAGGGGGGCAACAGCAGGACTTTGGGATATTTACTTCAACTTGTACATCTCGCTGCCCGCCAGCAGAAAGCAGCCTAGGCCATAATCCTCAAAATCGGGGCGCGAGGTGTAACTAACTGGCTGGCCGTCTTTGGGCTCCTTGCCGGTGCCCTGCACGTAAGCCAGCGAGCCATTGGGCGTCACGCATTCCGTAGCCATGGCCTGCCAGGCTTTGGCGATGATGGGCTCGTATTTTTGCCGGTCGAGCAGCCCGTGGTTCAGGCCCCAGGCCATGCCGTACACAAACAGCGCGGTGCCCGACAGCTCCTTGCCGCCGAAATGCGTGGGGTCGTGCAGGCTTACATTCCAGTAGCCGTCAGCACGCTGGATGGGCGGCAGGGCCTGCATCATGTTCAGGTACATCTGCTCGTATTCGGCGCGGTGCGGGGCGTCTTTGGGCATGATGTCGAGCACGCGCACCATGGCGGCCACCACCCAGCCGTTGCCGCGGCTCCAGTAGCAGTCCTCGCCGTTGGGCTCTTTGTAGGGAGGCACAAAGTCCTTATCGCGCCACCACAGCTTGTCCTCGGGGTTGTAGAGGCCGTGGCCGCCGTGCTGGGTTTTCGAATAGTTGTAGATGCGGTACATCTTCTCGTAGTAGGCCGTGTCCCTGGTCATGGCGCCCAGTTTGGCATACACGGGCATGGCCATTTGCAGGGCATCAATCCAGTTCCAGTCGTCGATTTTCGGGCTCTGCACCATCAGGTCAATGCTGGCCTTGATGTCGTGCAGACGCTCCGGCTTGGGGTCGATTTGGTAGAGGTCGAGGTACGTCTGGCCGGCGCAGTGGTCGTCGGCGTTGCGGTCAGTAATGCCCTTGCGGATGCCCCACTGGTGCTTGGTGCCCCAGTCCACGGCGTAGTCGTAGTAGCGCTTTTGCTTGTCGGTTTGGTAGAGGGCCATCAGGCCTTCGTAGTAAACGCCGCGCGTCCAGATGTGGCTGGGCCGGGCTATGTTGGTCACGATTTCCTTGCCCGGGTCGGGCCAGGTCCGCATGAAATAGTCGTTGGCGCGCGTCATGCTTTTGAGCACGGCTTTCTTCTTGGGCAGCTTCTGAGCAGCTGCGGGCAGCGCGAGCAGCGCCGCGCAGAGGACGGTGGTAAGGGTGGTTTTGAGGTGCATTGGGTTGAATACTCTTATTGATTGAGCCGGCACGAGGGAAGGGCCTTTATGAAGCGGACTTGGCAATCTCTACCGCGTACACCTGCGGCTGGCCCTCAAAATTGGCACGGAAAATCAGCCATTTCCCGTCCGGCGAAAAATGCACGTTCGGCTCCAGTGCGTAGTCGTGCATCTTTAGGTTGGCCAGTTTTTCGGCCTGAAAATGGTCACCAGCCGGTGTGAACAGGTAAATCCAGTGGCCTTCCGACGACTTGGCGACCGAAGTCGGATAGCCGCCGTCGCCGGCAAAAATCTGCTGGTCGGCCGAGCTGGTGTAGTGCACCGACCACTCGTCGCGGGTCAGCGCGTAGCTTTTCTCCGCGCCGGTTTTCAGGTTGGTGCCGGTCACGGCGAAGGTTTCGCCGCGCGGCTTCTGGTGGTCGAACCAGATGGTTTTGCCGTCCGCCCCGAACCACTCGTGGCCGGCAATTTCACGGTCCAGCGTGCGCTTGTGAATCAGCTTCACAGCCTGGGTTTTGGTGTCGATGGTCCAGATGCGGTCCACCTTTTCCCACGGCCCTTCGTGGCAGAACATCAGGCAATTGGGGTCGGTGGGCGAAAACTGCACGTGGTTCAGCCAGGCCTTGTCGGTGAAGAGCTTGGTGAGCTGGCCCTTTCCCTCGGTGCTCACCATGAAGAGGGTGCGCGGCAGCCTGGCGTCATAAATGCGGTTGAAAAAGTCCTTTTTGGCCGGGTACTGGCGGTATATTTCCTTTTCTGCATCGCTGCCCCAGGCCCCGCCCAGCTGGGTTTCATCGGCATTCAACGTCGTGATGTCCGCCTTAAAATCAGCCGGGAAAACGAACACACGGCGCGTCTTCTTGCTGTCGATGTGCGTGGCATACACCGTGTCGCCCACCTGATAAAACACTTCGCGGCGCTTGCGGGCCACTATTTCGCCGTGCACTTTGCTGAAGGCCCGCGTAAGCGGCTCGGTCTGGTGGGTTTTCAGGTTGAGGGCGTAGAGCGCCTTGCCGGCGGGAGAAGTGTGGTAGTACACCATTTTGTCGCCCTCGGTGCCCAGGCTTTTCACAAATGGGTTGTTGTGAAAGTAAAAGCTCTCGTTTGCGCCATCGAGGGGCGTGAGGCGCACCAGCTTGTGGCCGGTGTCGGCGTCAATCCACTCGGCAGCCGGCATGGGTTTCTGGCCTCCGGTAGCCATTCGGGTCTGAGCGTGGATGCCGAAACTCAGCAGCAGGCCACTCAAGGTGAGTAAGTAGTTGGTTTTCATGGGTGGGATTGTAAGAAGAGTGCCTTATTTCAGGTTTTCGTAGCGGGGTGGGAGGGTGCGCAGAGCTTCGGGCACGTTCACGTAGCGGGCCAGGTCGCGCAGGGCGATGACGCGGTAGTGACGGTCGTGCAGGTACTGCAGGTATTGCTCAAACAGTGCGGGCGGGGTCGTCACCCAGTCATGGGCCACGTCGGGCACGCCGTGCACGGTCAGGATTACCACGCGGCCTTTCTGCGCCTGCCGAATGGCATTGAACACCTTCGCCGTATCGGTGCCCGAAATGCTGAAGCTGGGCAGCAGCATGGGGTTATCCTGCGCGGGATTGTAGGCCCGGCCGCCGCCGGCGCGGGCAAACTGGTAGCCGCGCTCGGGCAGTAGCGCCGTGGCCGTAGGCGCGGTATCGTAGCCGGGATAGGCGAAGGTGACGGGCCTGGGAATGTGCCAGGTGCGGCAACGGGCCTCAATGGAATCCAGCTCGGCTCCCAGCTGCACCCGGTTCATCTTGTTCACGTGCTGGTGGGTGAGCGTGTGGCTGGCCACCTCAAACCCCCGCCGGTGCAGGCCCTGAATCTGCGCCCAGCTCATGTACTTGGACTTGTCCGAAAACGGCGGCTCCCGGAATTCGCACACGAAAAACGTGCCGTCGAACCCGTATTTCTTCAGCAGTGGGGCAACGAAAGTGGCGTGGCTCACGGCCGCATCGTCGAAGGTGAGCACGACCAGCTTATCCGGCACCGGCCGCCGCAGCACCTGGGCCGGCACATCATGCCCCAGGCCTAACTCCAACAGAGTCAGCAGCCAAGCCAGATGAAAGCGAGCAGGAAGCGCCACGGGTACCGGGTGGGAGTACGTGAAAGATGCCGCAAGAACTTCGCGTCACAGCGGCCAACCTTCCTGTACTCTTCGGTGGGGCGCTGTTGGAGGTGCTGGCTGGGCCGCCGGGAAGTTTGAACGCATAAAAAAGCGGCCCTTTCTATTCAGAAAGAGCCGCTTGCGAATGGCAAAAAATACGGGCTACTCGATGCGCCGCAGCCCCAGCACACCAATGATTATCAGGCTGGTATAAAACACACTCTGCCAGGAAAACGGCTGCTTGAGATACAGCACATCCACAAGCTTGATGCCCACCACGGCCAGCGCCATCCAAGCCGAGTAGGCGGTGGCGGTGGGAATGGCCCGCATGGCCTGCGACAGAAACAGCACGTTGGCCAGCCCAAAGGCTACGTAGGCCAGCAGTGGCAGCACCGGTAGCAGGAGAGCCGGCTGCGTGAAGCTGTGCAACCAGGCTACTTCCTTGATGCGCTGCATGTTGAGCGCCTTAAGACTATACGTCCAGCAAACCTCCATGAACGAGGCCAGAAACAGCGAAAACCAGGGATTAATCAACGGGACGAAGCAGCAGTGGAGGAATGGGTGGAAGCGGCCGGAGCCGGAGGTGCGCCAAAATTACCGCCCGGGCGCTGCGCCGGAATGGTTTCGGTGTAGGGCTCGGGCACGGGCCAGCCGTGCAGGGGTTTCAGGGCCGGCACGCGGTCCGTCAGCTTGGTGAGCAGGCGCACCCGGATGCCGTGGTAGGCGCGAAATAGCGGCGAACGTTTGGCCAGTTCTTCTTCATCGAAACGGGCCACCGAAAAGACGTGCTGGCTGAAGTAGTCCTTTGGGAAAACGTAAGGCAAACCCCATTTCTGCGGTTTGCGGCCGTTGGGCAGGTAGGCAGTGCCAAAAATCCAGTCCCAGAAAGCGAATTTGGTCGAGAAATTGGCGTAGAATACCTCCTCGTGGTCGGCATGATGCCAGAGATGCATCTCAGGGCCGTTGATAAAGTATTGCAGGCGGCCCGAGCGCACGTCTACATTGCAGTGAATCCAGATGCCCCACACGGCATCAATACAGGCCTTGATGGGCACCACCATCGGGTCGGCCCCAAGCAGAATGATGGGCGCAAACTCAATGGTTTGGTTGATGATGATTTCCAGTGCGTGGGAGCGGGAGCCGGCCAGCCAGTCCACCTGCTTGCCCGAATGGTGCGCCTCGTGGGTGCGCCAAAACAGCGGGCTGCTGTGCTGAAACCGGTGAAACCAGTAGATATAAAAATCGTGCGTAATCACGAAAAACAACACCTGCGCCCAAATGGGCCAGCCCGTCACAAAATGCAGCTTCGAGAATCCAAAATGCTGGTCGAGCGGCTGAATGATGTAATCGAAAATAATGATTTTCAGCGCGTAGCTCTGCACGAAGGTGTAGAGCACAAGGTCGGTCCAGAAACCCTCGCGGAAAAACGGCAGCCCCTTGCGGTAGGGGATAATGCGTTCCAGCGTGATGACCACAGCCACCCAAATCAGCAAAATGGCCGTGGTGATGAGTTCGACGTGATGCATGGGGTAGCGTAGATTAAGAAAACGTCTGTCATCCTGAGCGCAGCGAAGGACCTTGTCATGCTTGTGCCGCTTGAATAACGACAACTTTTAGACGTGATAAGGTCCTTCGCTGCGCTCAGGATGACAGACGCAAAACCGAACTGTCTATTCGTTGTTCGGCGTCAGCTCGCGGCGCAGGCGGGCGCGGGGCTCCAGCTCGGAGTCGTACACGCGCTTCACGCCATCGCCGAGGCCTTCCTCAACGTCGCGGATGTCGCGCACGAGCTTGGCCATGCCGCCGGGCTCCACGCTGGCGGCATGGTCGGAACCCCACATGGCGCGGTCGAGGGTGAAGTGGCGCTCCACGAAAGAGGCCCCCAAGGTCACGGCGGCTACGGTGGTGGCCAGGCCGGTTTCGTGGCCCGAGTAGCCGATGGGCGTGTTCGGGAACATGCTCTGCAGCACGGGCACCATGCGCAGGTTCAGCTCGGCAGGCGGGCAGGGGTAGGAGGAGGTGGAGTGCGCAATCATCAGCTTATCAAGGCCCACCCATTTCACGGCCTGGTGGATTTCATCCAGTGTGCTCATACCGGTGCTCAGCATCAGCGGGCGGCCGGTGGCGCGCACGCGGTCGAGCAGGGGCTTGTCGGTGAGCGAGGCCGAGGCCATCTTGTACAGCACGGGCTCAAACTGCTCCATAAAATCCACCGACGGCTCGTCCCAGCACGAAGCAAACCAGTCGATGCCCAGGGCGCGGCAGTAGTCGTCGATGGCTGTGTATTCGGCCTGGCCGAACTCGGTGCGGCGCTTGTAGTCGATGTAGCTCATGCGGCCCCAAGGGGTGTCACGCTGCTTTTCCCACTGGTCTTTGGGCACGCACAGCTCGGGCGTGCGCTTCTGAAATTTCACGGCGTCGCAGCCGGCCTTGGCGGCTTCCGAAATAAGCTGCTTGGCCAGGTCGAGTGAGCCGTTGTGGTTGATGCCGATTTCGGCGATGATATAGGCCGGTTGGCCCGCGCCAATAAACCGGTTTTTGCGAATTTCAACAGCTTGCATGAGGCGAAGGGTTAGGGTGTGGCACATGCTTTAGCTTGTGCCGGTGAGATGGGTAGAGACGCATACTTGCGCCTCGTCGTTAAACATCTGCCGGATGCGTTCTTGAAGGGTTTTGTTCAACGACGAGACGCAAATATGCGTCTCTGCATCCGGTAAATTATCTGGGTTTAAATAGCCGTCCAGCCGCCGTCTACTACCAGGTTGGCCCCGGTCATGTATGCCGACGCATCCGAAGCCAGGAACACGACTGCACCCTGGTAATCGGTCGGCGTGGCCATGCGGCCGAGTGGCGTTTTGGCGCTGTATTGCTTGACGAAAAAGGCGTCCTGGCTGTTTTCGACGCCACCTGGCGAGAGCGTGTTTACGCGCACGCCGGCCTGGCCCCAATAGGCCGCCAGGTAGCGGGTGAAGTTTACTACCGCACCCTTGGTCATGGGGTAGGAGGGTGATTTGTAGAAGGTTTGCTCGCCGGATTCGTTGCGGTAGATGCTTTGGTCGGGCCCCACGATGCCGTAGGTGCTGGCCACGTTGATGATGGAGCCGTGGCCCTGCTGCGCCATGGGCGTGCCAAACACCTGCGCCGCCAGAAATACACCCGTCACGTTCACCTCCAGCACTTTCTGGAAAGTAGTCAGTGGGAAGTTCTCGAATTTGCTGAGGTCAGCGGCCAGCGCGGGGTTTTCAAACATGTCGTTGATGGCGGCATTGTTCACCAGCACGTCGATGTGGCCGAAGCGGGCCAGAATCTGGTCGCGCGCGGCCGCCAGCGAGTCGGGGCTGGTCACATCAACGGCCAACGACAGATGCGGCCCGCCACCCAACCCAAAAGCCACGGCGGCAGCGGCTTCGGCGTTCAGGTCGGCCACGACTACGTTGGCTCCGGCTTCGGCCAGGGCCGCGCAGTGCTTCTGGCCGATAAGTCCGCAGGCCCCGGTGACAATGGCTGTTTTACCCGTTAAATCAAAGAGGTTCATCGGGCTTACTTGGCTTTAACCGGCGCGGCGTTGGTCACTTTGCGGAACACGGCTTCCACCGGTTCGCCCAGTAGGCGGGAGGCCACGTCGCCGGCCTCAATGGCTTCCTTCAGCAGCGGCAGCACCTCGCGGTAGGCGGCCAGGGTGTGGGCCACGTCGGCATCGGTGTGCGAGAAGCACATGTTGTGGAAGCCACCCCACATGATGCCGCGCTTGAATAATTCCTGCTGCACGAAAGCCTTTATTTCCATGCCGTTGCCGGCCGAAGGGTCGAAGGTGACGATGGTGCGGCAGTCGTAGCCGTAGCACTTGGTGTATTGGCTGATGCCCAGCTCAGCGGCGATGTCGTTGTAGCCGTCCTTCAGCTTTTTGCCCTGCTCGGCGAGGCGGGCGGGCACGTTTTTCTCGCGCATCTCCGAGATGGTAGCCACAGCGGCGGCCAGGCTCAGCGCTTCGCCCCCGAAGGTGGTGAAGAAGAACACATCCTGCTCAAACAGCTGCATCACATCGCGCCGGCCGGTGAGCAGGGCGATGGGCATTCCGTTGGCAAACGCCTTGGAGTACACCGCCAAATCGGGCGTGATGCCGAAGTACTCCTGCGCCCCGCCCACGGCCACGCGGAAGCCCGTCCACATCTCATCGAAAATCAGCAGCGTGCCGTTTTCCTTGCACAGGCGGGCCACTTCGTGCAGGAAGTCGTCTTTGGGTGCGTCGAAAATGAAAGGCTCCAGAATCACGCAGGCCACATTCTCATCGAGCAGCGCTTTGAGCGAATCAATGTTGTTGTACTCGAACGCGGCCACCAAGTCCTTGCTTTCCTGCGGAATGCCTTTATCGCGGCTGGTGGTGCCGATGTACCAGTCGTGCCAGCCGTGGTAGCCGCAGCACAGCACGTTGTCGCGGCCCGTGAAAGCCCGCGACACCCGCACCGCCGCCGAGCACACATCCGCGCCGGTTTTGCTGATGCGGATGCTTGCGGCGTTGGGGATAATCTCGTGAATCAGCTCCGAAAGCTCCACTTCCAGCTCGTGCATCATCGAGAAGGTAATGCCGTCTTCGAGTTGAGCTCGAATAGCATCGTCAACCTTTGGATAAGCGTAGCCCAGCGAAATGGGGCCGATGCCCATCTGAAAATCAATGTATTCGTTGCCGTCCACGTCCCAGATATGGGAGCCTTTGGCGCGCTTCACGTACTTGGGGCTCACGCCTTTGGTATACTGACCGGGGCCTTTGGCCAGGGTCTGCGTCACCGGCGTCATGATTTTCTGGGCGCGGGCGTAGAGCTCGTCCGACTTCGCGATGTCGGGGTAATTCTCGTTGAAGGAAACGGTGTTGGGCATGGTTGGGAAAGCTGTAGAGACGCAATATTTTGCGTCTCGTCGTTGCTGATGTTGTTATGACTGCGCAGGGTCGTGTGGTTCGGCGTGGTTCCGGCCGTTCAACGACGAGACGCAAAATATTGCGTCTCTACTCCGCAAACTCGTTTTCGAGCACGGCCGGACCTTCGGCAATGGCCGCGCCCGACTCGCCCAGATACTCCGTGATGCGGCGCGCGATGTGATGGCCGGTGAAGCCCTCATACTCCAGCACGGCGCTCAGGCGCCCGGGGCGGTACCACCGCTCTTCCAGCGCCAGCGGCAGCACGCGGGCCGTGAGCTGGTTACGCAGCAGCACCTCAGCCAGAATGGAATACAGGCCGCCGGTGATGAAATGGTCCTCCACCGTCACGATGAGGGAGCCGCGTCGCACTACGTCGAGCAGGGCGGCTTCATCTATCGGCTTGAGGCTGCGTAGGTTGATGAGGCCCACCGACTTGCCCTGGGCCTGCAGCAGCTCGCGGGCTACCAGGGTCTGCTCGAACAGCATGCCGTAGGTGAGAATGGTGATGTCGGTACCTTCAGCCACGATTTCGGCTTTGCCCAGCTCGAACAGAGTATGCTCGTAAGTGGCGGGGCGGGTGTTGATGCGCACGTAGGCCGGCGCGGGCGAGGCCCAGATGGCGGGCAGCATGGCCAGCATGTCCTGCTCGTCGGCGGGCGCGAAAACCGTCATGCCGGGGATGCCGCGCATCAAACTCACGTCCTCAATGGCCTGGTGGGTGGGGCCGTTACCGTCGGAGAGGAATCCGGGCACGAAGCCGCTCAGCTTCACCGGCAGCTTGCCAATGCCTACGTCGGTGCGAATAAATTCGAACGCCCGCAGCGTGAGGAAGGTGGCCAGCGCGTGCACCACCGGCACCCGGCCGCGCAGGGCCAGCCCGGCCGCCGCCCCAATGAGGGTTTGCTCCGTGATGCCGGTGTCGATGAAGCGCGGGCCGAGCACGGCCGGCAGGTTGCGGATGAGGGCGCGGTTTTCGGCCGTCATCACCACCAAGCGCTCATCGGCGAGGGCGGTTTCCTTGATAAGTTCTTCGTAGTTCATACTAGTAGCGTGGACTCTGCGAGTCCGCGAATGAATGGGATGAAGGCGCGGACTCGCAGAGTCCACGCTACGTTTTGTTACCGTACTGTCAGCGTTTCGCTGGTGAGCGTGGTGGCCACCTGGCTGTGTAATTCGCGCAGCAACTCCGCCACTTCATCCGCCGAGAAATTGCAGAACCAGCGGTCGGCGCGGGCTTCGATGCTGGGCAGGCCGCGCCCGCGCACCGTGTCGCAGATGATGACGGAGGGCTTTGTTTCGGAGAAGGGGAGGGCCGAGAACGTGTCTGCCAGCTGCTCGAAATTGTGGCCGTCGATGCGGCGCACTTCGCAGCCGAAGGCTTCGAATTTGGGCGCCAGCGGCTCCAGCGGAATCAGGTCTTCGGTGGCTACGTTGGCCTGGAAATGGTTGCGGTCGACGACCAGCGTCAGGTTGTTGATTTTATGGGCGCTGGCTACCAGCAGGCTTTCCCACACGGTGCCCTCGTTCAGCTCACCGTCGCCGGTGATGACGATGACCTTGTTGTCCTGGCCGCGCATCCGGCAATCCATGGCCACGCCCAGGGCCACGCTGGGCAGGTGCCCGAGCGAACCCGAATGGAACTCCACGCCCGGCACGTTGCGGTTGGGGTGCCAGTAAATGTGGTCGTCGGTGCTCAGGTGCTGGTCGAGGCGGGCTTTGTCGATGAAGCCGAGCTCCACGAAAGTGCCGTAGAGGGCGGGCACGTCGTGGCCCTTGCTCAAGAACAGGTAGTCGCGGGTGGGGTCCTGGAGGTTGTCGGGCCGCACGTTCAGGAAATCGGAATAGAGGTACACCAGCAAATCGGCGCAGCTCAGGGAGGCGCCGGTAAAGCAGCCGCCATCGGTGCTCAGGCGCACGATATGCTCGCGCACACTCAGGGCCATTTTCTCTAGTTTCTGTTGGTTCTCAAGAGTCATTGGGGGCTTGGAGAATGTGGCACAAGCTAAAGCCTGTGCTACAGGATTTTAGTTTGCGACGAATCCACGGTTTGGAGTTCGTCGAGGTGGTTGCGGTACCAGTTCACGCCGGCGTAGCGGGCGTTGATTTGGGCGATATCGGGCCGCTTTTCGAGCAGGGCAAGAATTTCCGGCAGGCCAAATGTCGGGTTTGTGGGGAACAGCGCGTCGTAAACGGCCTTTATGAAATTGTAGTCTTCGGGGTAGTCAATGGTCCAGCGGTGGCTCATCGAAAAGTCTTGGCCGGCATCCCATTCCACGTTGCCGATGCGGAACCGGCCAGGGTTTTCCCAGAAAAACGGCGTGGTGTGCTCGCGTTCCAGTGGCCGCCGGGCTTCGCGCCAGGCCGTTTCCAGGGCATCGATGGGCATTACTTCCACGTCGTTGCCGTCGGGGAAGGTGGCAGGGTGCAGGTTGCTCACGAAGTCGTAGCGGTCGGCAAAATGCAGATAGTAGCCCACTACTTCATCAATCACGGCGGGGTCGATGAGCGGGCAGTCGGAGGGGATTTTCAGCACCACGTCGGCCCCGTAGTGGCGGGCGGCCTGGTAGTGGCGGTCGAGCAAGTCCAGCGCATCGCCCCGAAAGCATGCCAGTCCGTGGGCCGCGCACAGTTCCGCAATGGCATCATCGGCGGGGTCGGTGGTGGTGGCCACCACCACGGTGCCGGACAGGTGGGCGCGCTGCACCCGCTGCACCATGCGCACCAGCAGGGGCTGGCCAGCCAGCGGCAGTAGCACCTTGCCCGGCAGGCGCGAGGAGCCCATGCGGGCCTGCACAACGGTCAGAATCTTCGGAACGGGCATATAAGGAAGAGAGTCGCTACCGCGTAGTCGGACGTGAAACGGAAATACGCTAAAATTCGCCGGGCAAAACGCGGGCTAATTGGTAAGCCATTGGCAAATACATTCTTAAAATAGTGCCGCCAATGGCTAGTTCTCCACCGAAGAGGCCTCGGCTGCCGCTACGTTTGCAAAATCCTCCGCATCGAACTGCCGCAAAAACGCCGGCCCGCTGCCCGCAAAGTGGCTAAAGCCCCGGCAAATGGCCGCAATGCGCCGGGCCGAAGTGCCGCCGTTCTGCCAGGGCAGCTTGCGCTTGAGGTCGTCCACATCGAAGTAGGAATGCACAGGCTTGCCCAGCGCCAGTCCCACGTACACCACCGTCGAATATTGGGTGATGAGCTCCACGCAGTTGGCAATCATGTGGTCGGTGTTGCCTTCGGTGAAAATGAGGGTGCCGGGCGGGGCGTGCTGCTTGATTTCGTCCACGGCGCGGGGCAATTCCTCGTTGGGGTGCAGCTTGAAAGCCAGCGGGCGGCCATTGGCAATGCGGGCGCACTCGCGGATAAACTTGGGGCGGTTTTCGGGCGTGAAGGTTTCGCGCAGGTCGGAGGTGGCCACCAGCACGTAGCCGTGGTGCGGAAAGTCGTTGTGGCGCACCTGCTCGGTGTTATCGAAATTGGGAATGCCCGTAACCACAAGCTTATCGGCATCAACGCCCACGCGCTCGAAGTGCCGGGCATAGCCCTCCGAGGCCACGCAGTAGATGTCGCAGCAGTTATTCATGCCGTTGAGGGCCGTGCCAATGGCCAGGATGGGGTAGCGCGTGAAGCGTTTCACCAGCCGCGCCCACAGGTTGAGCGGGTCGGTCATGCCCTCCTGCACGAATATGGTTTTCGTCTTTTTAATCAACGGCCAGGGCACAATCACGTCCGAGCAGCACACGATGAGGTCGTAAGTGTTGTCGAAAACGCGGGCCTCAAAATCGTTCTGCAACCCGTGCTCTGCCAGATACTTATCGGCCTTGGCCTTGATTTTTCCGGTGACGATGGTTTTGTCCAGGCCCCCGGTCCAGAGCAGGAACTTGTAGAATTGGCGCTGCCAGCCATCGTAGTAAAGCTGGCTAAAGTAGGGGTCGAACTCGTCTTCCAGCAGCTGCGCAATCTGGTGCATCTGCGTGGTCTGGTTGGGCGAGCCGATGAGAAACAGAGCCTTTTTTCGGGACATGCAGGAAGAAAAGTTGAAGCAACCAAGCCGCCGGCGGGCTGCCCCACGGCAGGGCCGGCACGCCGCCAAGGTACAGTAGGAGGGGCGAAATAACACCCCCGTCCGTGGTGCGCGCTACCGCAACCGTTTTCAAATCTCAAAGGTTAGCAACTGCGCGTTTTGACAGCCATACTCCTTCGCCAGGCAGCTTTGTGATGCCGATGTGAACGTAAGCGGTGCATAGTGTCAACTAAATCAGCTTCAACTGATTTCAATGGTTGACCTTGGCTGGCCCCGTGCCAGCAGCCCGCCCTGTGCCCAACGCATCGAGAATGTGAAAGAGCCGTACGCAGTTGAAACAAAACAATTTACGGGGCATCTTCACTTTGAATAGCCGACGAGCCCACCTACTGATTTCTGCCATGATTCTTTGCTCCCTTCCCGATGCCGACGGCAGCCGTTGCACCCTTTCGCAAGAGCCCGAGGGATGGCTGCGTGCTACCTGGCGCGGCTTCGTCGACACGCAGGAGGCCCTGCGCGGGGCCGATACCTACCTGCGCATCCTGCAAGGCTTGCGCAACCCCTGTCTGCTCAATGACAATGTGGCGCTGATGGGCCCGTGGTTCGATTCCATCGAGTGGCTGGAGCGCGTGTGGGTGCCGCAAGCCGCCACCATGGGCCTGCGCTACGTGGCCCACGTAGTGCAGGCCGATTCCCTGTCCGATATCCTCACCGTGCATTTCAACCACGGGGCGGCCGGCACGTTGGAACTCCAGATTTTTCAGCAGGTGCCCGAGGCCGAAGCTTGGCTGCGTACCTGCCAGCTGGCGCCGAAATTCAGTGCCTGAATGCAGTGGCCGTAGGGGCCCGCGGGTGCCTACTTGTGCACCACCCGGATGCTGACGCGCCGGTTGAGGGCGCGGTTGGCGGGGGTATTGTTGGGGCGCACGAAGTATTTGGGGCCGTAGCCTTTCGATTGCAAGCGGTTGACATTCACGCCCATGCTGGCCAGCGTGAGCATGGCCGCCCGGGCGCGGTCTTCGCTGAGCTGGTAGTTCACCGTGGCTTCGCCAGTGCTGTCGGTGTAGCCCCCGATTTTGACAATAGACCGCGGAAACGTATTGAGGATGCTGGCAATATTGCCCAATTGCAGCGCCGACTCGGGCGTGAGCTGGGCCTTGCCGGTTTCGAAATTGATGCGGTCGAAATTAATCCAGCCCTTGGTCCGGTTCACCGAATCGACCTGGAAAGCGGGCGAGGACAGGAAGGTATAAAGCCGGTTTTCGGTCGAATTGGCCCCCACTTTCTGGGTGGTGCCGTCGGCCAGGGTCAGCACGATGGG
Organism: Hymenobacter negativus; assembly: GCF_016056375.1. GTDB lineage: Bacteria > Bacteroidota > Bacteroidia > Cytophagales > Hymenobacteraceae > Hymenobacter > Hymenobacter negativus_A. The sequence goes on along the minus strand of NZ_JAEDAE010000005.1, from coordinate 103,076 downwards.
CTTGCCGGTATCGTAGATGTAGGTGTCCCGGTCCTGGTCGTAGCGGCCGTTGGGCTCGTTGCCGATGGCGGCCGGACGAGCTGTTGTTGCCGGGCGGGCGGCCACATTGGTCGCGGTGGCCGGAGTGCGGGCAGGCAGCACTTCAATGGGCCGGCTTACGGTGGCCGGGGCGGTCCGGGCTGCGGGCATCGTCGTTGCGGGAGCAGGAGCGGCCGCCTCGGCCGGCACGGTTTCAGGAGCTGGGGCGGCGACCGTAGCGGCAGCGGGCGTCGCGGTAGCCGGTGGCGGGCTGGTTGCCTCCACCAGATTGGTAGCCGCTACTGGCTGCGGAGCCCGGTCTGGGGTGCTGTGACCAAAAAAATACCCCAGGCACACGGCCAGCAGCAGCAGCCCGCCCCACTGCCAGTACGGCGACAGGCCGCTGCCCGGGGCGGCCTCCGCAGCTGGTTCGGCCCAGGTGGCAGCGGGTGCGGGGGCCAGCGGTGCTGGTTGGGGAGGCTGGCGGCGCAGGCCTTGCTCGGTAGGCAGGGGCGGCACGGCACCAAGGGCCGAAGCCGGCAGCATGGCCGCCGCAATGGCTTCTTTCTCGGCGTGCAACCAATAAACGAAGTCGGTGGGAGTGAAGGCTTTTTCGGTGGCGGCGTGGCCCAGCACGCCCAGCACGGCCGTGGCGGCTATTTGCAGCAGCGTGTCGCTGGCCGAGGGCCTGATGGCGGCCCCGGCGGCAATGCGGCTCACGGTGCTGCGGTAGGCGCCGTCCAGCAGGTCGAGCAGCAGGTTTACGCCCCGCTCGTAGCGGGCGGCCGGGGGCAGGTTTGCCAGCTGCTGGAGCACCTGGGCCGCGTCGGCTTCGCGCACCAGTTCCAGCAAGCCTTCGGGCGTGAGGCCGTGGCCCACTCTTTCCGACAACTCATTCAGCACCAGCGGAACCGACTGGCTTAGCGCGTGTTCGACATTGGGCGCGGCTTCGTCCAGGCGCAGGCCGAGCCGGGTAATGGTTTCGCGGGTGAAGCAGTAATTAACTGATTCGATTACAGTGTTTTTCATAATGATATAATTATTCAGAAAACTGATTAAGCCACACCATCCCCAGCCACCAAACCACCTCCTGCCGCGCTCGAAGCGCCGGCCCCGGCGCGCATCAATTATTACCCCGGTACAACTATTTCGTGGCTAAACAAAAATAGTAAAATTTATTTATAATTAATATTATAAATATTAAATGTGATTAAAGTTTACCTGTTGCGTGCCGGGAAGCTATTTTTGGGGTTGCCATGAACGACCCGGAAATTCGCGCCCTGCTCTACCCGCTGTTATTGGGCGGTGTGCGCATCGATGAGTTGCCCACCGGCACCACGCGGGCCGACGTGGTGCATATCACTGAGCATTTCATGCACGGCTATGAGGTGAAAGGCGACGGCGACACCCTACAGCGCGTGGCCAACCAGCTGCGCTGCTACGGCGAGGTCTATGATTTCGTCACCTTCATCGTCACCGAAAAGCACCTGCCCAAGCTGCTGCTACTGCTGCCCGAGTGGGTGGGCGTGCTGGTGGCCTCGGCCGGCGGGCTGCACCCGCACCGCGCCGCCGGATACAACGCCACCGTGGAGCGTGCGCCGCTGGCCAAGCTGCTTTTACTGGAAGAAGTGAAGCAGTTTTTGCTGGCGCGGGGCCTCACGGGTGTGAGCACGCTGCGCAGCCGCGAGGTCAGCAACTTCCTGCGCACCACACAGCTGGTGCCGCTGTCCAGCCTGGCGCAGTACGTGCGCGAGCGCCTCATTGCCCGTCTGCCCGAGCGCCTGCTCATGCGGGCCGAGCGCAAGGCCGAGCGGGAGCGGCTGCCGCCCCGCCGCAAAAAAGCCCGGCCCAAAGCCAAAAAGAAGAAGCCAGCCGGGCGCAAAAAAGCCAGTGCCGCCTAGCAGCTGGGAGCTGCCGGGCGGCACTGGCGCATGGATTGGGAAGGAGGCTATTTCTTCTTTAAAGCAGCGGCAACCGCTTGGTTTAGCAGGGGTTCCATCACGCGGTAGCCGGTCAGGTTGGGGTGCACGCCGTCTTCGCCGTAGGCTTTTTTCAGGCCGTTCTGGTCGTCTTTCAGGGCGGTGTGCATGTCGTAGTACACGAGGTGGTGTTGGTCGGCGTAAGCCTTGATTTTCTTATTAAGGGCCAGGATTTTGGGGGCAGGGTTCAGGCCCTTGCGCCACCAGAAATCGGTGCTGGGGGCCACCGCGCCCAGTACCACGCGGATGCCGTGGGCCTGGGCCAGCTCGGTCATCGTCATGATGTTGTTCATGGTGACCTGGGGGCTGTAAGGGCCGTTGTTTTCGGCCACGTCGTTGGTGCCTACCAGGATAACGACAACGGCCGGGTGCAGGTCAATCACATCGGCGCGGAAGCGGACCACCGTCTGGCCCGTGGCTTGGCCGCTGATGCCCCGGCCCACATACTCGTAGGTTTTGCCCCGGAAAAAGGCCGAATCTTCCTTCACCCAGCCCTCGGTGATGGAGTTGCCGATGATGACCACGCGGGGCCGGCCGGGCGTGGGCGCGGGCAGGCGCTGGTTGGCGGCGGCGTATTTCTGGAGGTTGGGCCAGTCGTTGTGCAGCAGGTATTCCTGGCGCTGGTGATAGGCCTCGTCGGCCGCTTTTTTAGCGGCGGCCGCATCGGTGGGCTGTTGGGCATGGGCAGTGGTGCTGGTGAGCACCGCCACGAGCAGCAGTAAGAATGCTGATTTCATGGCGAAAACTAATCAACCACCAGCGTCATGATGGAGTGGGCGGCGGCAGTGGTTTTCGCGCCTTGCCCGCGCATCCAGAGCTGGAATTCCTCGGGCTTGTCGGTCTGGTTCATCACCACCACGGCCACGCTGCCGTCGGGGTTGCGGTAGGCGGTGGTTTGCAGAGCGTCGCGGTTTGAGGAGGCGCTGATGCGCTTGGCGCCGGGCCGGATGAACTTCGAGAAGTGGCCGATGTAGTAGTAGGCGCTGGTATAAATGAGCTTGCCGGCCTTGGTATCGGCGATGACGGGCGCGAAGCAGAAGTTGCCGACGTGATTCGGCCCGCCGGTTTCGTCGAGCAGTACGTTCCAGTCGGTCCAGCCCACGGTGCCGGCGTTGAAGTCGCCAATCATCGAGTTGCCGTATTTCTCGCCCAGGGCCCAATCATTCACTTTGGCCATGTCGAATTTCTCCTTGCAGCCTTCCGTAAAAATCAGGTTGGTGTTGGGGAAAGCCTCTTTCACGCGCTTCTCGTTCTCGAAAAGCATGCTGCTGCCGGTCCAGGTTTCGTACCAGTGGTAGCCGATGCCCCACACGTATTTGGCGGCTTCGGGGTCGTCGAGCACGGTGCTGGCGCGCTGAAACAGCAGGTCGCGGTTGTGGTCCCAGGCAATGAGCTTTTTCGAGCCCAGCCCGCCCTTGGCCAGCGTGGGGCCGAGGTAGCCCTTGATGAAATCCCGCTCCTCCTCGCCGGTGTAGATGCACGACTCCCAGGTTTGGGTGGCCATGGGCTCGTTCTGTACCGAAAGGCCCCAGATGGGGATGCCCAGCTGCTCGTAGGTCTTAATGAACTTCACGTAGTAGTTGGCCCAGGCCTGGCGGTACTGGGGCAGCAGCTTGCCGCCGTGCAGCATGTCGCCGGTGGTTTTCATCCAGCCGGGTGGGCTCCAGGGGCTTACGTACATGGTAAGCTTGCCGCCAGCCGCCGCAATTACCTGCTTGATGAAGGGGATGCGGAATTGCTCGTCGTGCTTCACGCTGAAGGTTTTCAGCGCCTCGTCCTTGTCGGCCACGTAGGTGTAGCTGCCGCTCGAAAAGTCGGAGCTGTGGATGGTGGTGCGGCCCAGCGTGTAGCCGATGCCTCCCGTGGGGCTATAATATGCCTTGAGAAACTCCTGCTGCTGCGGTTTCGGCAGCTTGGCGAAGGTTTCAGCCGAGGCGTCGGTGAGCGCCCCGCCAATGCCGAGCATGGTCTGGAACGAGTGATTGGGGTCAACAAACACGCAGACCTGCGTTTCGAGCGGCTGCGCGGCGGGCGCAAATTTGAGGTCGCCGCCGGCCGCCAAGCGCTGGTTGCTGCCCTGCACGGTGGCGAAAACGTGGGCCGTTTTGCCGGCCGCCGAGTAGGTGGTGGAAGCTGCTTTCTGCGCGGCGGCCGGGCCGAGGCCCAGCGTCGAGAGGAATAGGAAGGACAGGAATTTTTGGTTCATTGGGAAGGGGAGTAGTGTAGGGTGCGGGGGTACCCCGCAAAGGCATCAGATATAAGAGTAAAGGTGGTGGAGCATTTGAGGTAGAAACGCAACATTTTGCGTCTCGTCGTGCGCGCCGTTCAGGTGTCGTGTGTTCGTACTGTTCAACGACGAGACGCAAAATATTGCGTCTCTACCTCACATAGTGGCTACTCAATTAGCGGGCAATGACTACCCGCTGGCTGAGCGGGCCGGCGGCCGTGAGCACTTTTAGCACGTACAGGCCGGGCGTGGCGGTGGCCGCATCGAGGCTGATGTGGTTGAGGCCGGCCCTGGCGGCCACAGCGGGCGGGGACAGGGCCACGCGGCCCAGCACGTCCACAAGCTGCACCTGCAGGGTTTCGGCCGTTTCGGCGGTGTAGTCGAAGTTTAGTTGCTGGCTGATGGTGGTAGGGTACACTTGCAGGCGGGTAGCGGCGGCGGGCCCGGTGGCGGCCAGGGCCGTGAGGGCAGCCGGACCCTGGTCCGAGAACCACCAGCGCTGGTTGTCGGCCCCGGTCCAGTCCCACTGCTGGGCGTTGGCGCCATCGGCCTGGGACGCGCTGGTTACGTCTAGTGCTTTGTTGCTGTATTTGTTGAGGATGCGGTAGGTGCCGTCGCTCTGGCGCTGCACCAGCCAAGCCTGGCTGTCGTTGCTGGACCAGTCCCACTGCTGGGCCAGGGCCCCGTTGGCGGTACTGGGGCCGGGTACGTCCAGCGACTTGTTGCTGAAGACGTTGACCAAACGAACGAAGCCATTACCCATGTCCACCGGCTTCCATTTCTGGTTGCTGCCGGTGGCCCAGGTGCGCTGCTGGGCCTGCCCGCCGTTGCTGGTCGAAGAACCCACGATTTCGAGGGCCTTGCCGCTGTGCTTGGCGCTGATTTCGTAGATGCGGTTCAGGGCAATGTCACTCGTGTTCCACTTGTAGGTGGCCAGCGCGCCGGCCGGCAGCGTGTAGTTGAACGACTGACTGTTCCAGCTCACCTTGAAGGTGTTGGAGGCGTTGCTATTGTTCAGGGCGATGAGGACTTTCGAGCCGTCGGGGTTACGGAAGGCCACGGTTTCGATGCCGCCGGCCACCGAATTGGAGCCCACGCGCACCGCGCCGGGGTCCACAAACTTGCTGGCGTGGGCCAGGGCGTAGTATTCCACGTTGCGCGTCACGGCCCCGGTGCTGCTGTTGATGGTGACCACGCCGCGGCAGTTGGTGCAGCCGCCGTTGGTGGGGCCGTTGTTCTGGTCGAGGGCCAGGTTCCATTCCAGGGCGCTTTTGGCCCAGTTGCGGGTGGTGCCGATGATGATGTTGGAGGCGTGCCACTTCAAATCGCCGGCGAAGCTGGAGCCTACCGAGCCCGAAATCTCGGTGAACCAGATGTCCTCGGCTGGGTAGGCGTTGTGGGTGGTGCTCTGGCCGCTCACGCTGCCCGCGTAGCCGTGGAAAGCCGAACCGGCCGCGTACTGCGCCGCCGTGGCGTCGGCAAAAACGGTGTTGGGGTAGCTGGGCTGGTCCCAGTTGTGGTCGTATACAATGAGCTTGGTGTTCAGCCCCGCCGATTGGAACGCGGGCCCGATGTTGTTTTTCAGAAACGCCAGCTGGTTGCCGGCATCCATGCGCATCGACATGTAGGAAGCCGCGAAAAGCGGCTCGTTTTGCAGCGTCACCGCGTAGATGGGCACGCCCTGGGCGGCGTAGGCCTGCACGTACTTCACGAAGTAATTGGCGTAGGCCTGGTAATAAGCCGTGTTGAGGAAATGGCCGTTGCGCAGCTCGTACGCGCCGCTGGCGGTGGGCTCCTTCATCCAGGCGGGGGCGCTCCACGGGGTGCCCAGGATTTTCAGGCTGCTGTTTTTGGCCCGGGCAGCTTGCAGCATGGGCACCAAATCCACTAGGTCGTTGGCAATGGAAAAGCTGCTCAGGCCCACGTCGGTCTGGCCCTGGGGCCGGTCGTCGTAGGTGAAATCGCCCTGCGCCGAAAAGTCCGACCCGCCCATGGTGTGCCGCAAAAAGCTCAGATGGATGCCGTTGGAGCTGAACAGGTCGTTCAGCAGGGCGTCGCGCTGGGCGGCGCTCATTTTCTGGTTCAGCAGGTAGGCCGAAGCGCCAGTCATGGATGCCCCGAAGCCGTCGATGGTCTGGTAGGTCTGGCTTTCGTCTACGGTGATGGTGGTGCCGGTGGCGGGTGTGCTGGCGCTGAAGCTGATGCCAGCCTGGGCCTGCAGCAGCTTGGTCTGGTCGCCGGTGGTGAGCCACACGCTCACGGGCTCGTTGGCCTGCGTGTGGGCCGGCCGGAGGGCCATAATGGGCAGCAGAATGCCGGCGGCAACGAGGGCAGAAACAGGTCGGTAAAGCTTTTTCATGAATTGTGGGAATTGGAAGTTGGAGAGAAATTCAGAAGAAAAAAGCCGGTGAAAAAGACCTGCTGCATACAGCATGGGCCAGCCCGGAATTAAGCAGTCAGGAGCGTTGCGAGGATATTATTATAAAATTAATTATTTGATTATCAATAAATTAAATTTAGATAAGGCCAAAAGAAACGGGCCTGGTAAATGTGCCCAGGCCCGTTTTTTAAGCTACCACACGTAGGTGCCGACGGAGCCGCCGGCCAAGGCCGAACTCACGGTCTTGCCCTTGAACTGGATGTTGAATTGCAGTGGGTCGGTGCCGGAATTGAGCACGACCAGTACTTTTTTGCCCGATGGTGTTTTGTAGGCCACGTTGGGCAGGTTGGTTGGCGTGTCGGTGTCGATGCGCACGGAGTTGGGGCGCACAAATTTGCTGGAGTGGGCCACGGCGTAGTAGGCCGGGTTGCGCGTCACGCTGTTGCCCGAGATGGTGACGGCGCCCAGGCATTGGGAGCAGCCGCCGGCGGTGCGGGGGCCGTAGCTGGCGTTGCTGGCCAGGTTCCATTCCAGCACATTTTTGGCCCAGTTGCGGGGCGCTCCGATTTCGAGCTCGCGCACGTGACCGGGGAAGTCGGTGAGCAGGTTGCCCGGGGCCTGGGTCCAGAACTCGGTGAAGTAGAGGCCCTTGCTGGGATAGGCGCTGTGCAGCTGGTCGAGGGCAGCCGAGAGCGAGCCGCCGTAGTTGTGAAACGCGGTGCCCTCCACGTAGGGGCGGGCGGCCGCATCGTTCAGCACGGCCAGCGGGTAGTCGGGCCGGTCGGGGTTGTGGTCGTAGGCAATGATTTTGGTGGTGATGCCGGCGGCGGCGAAGGCCGGCCCCAGGTTGTTCTTGATGAAGTTGGCCTGCTCGGCGGCGCTCATCAGCATGCTGGGCTCGTTATCGGGGTTCAGTGGCTCGTTTTGCAGCGTCACGGCGTCGAGGCGGATGCCTTCGGCGGCCATTTGCTGGATGTATTTCACGAAGTAGCGGGCGTAGGCGTCGTAGTACTGGGCCTGGAGAGTGCCGCCCCGCGCGTTGCCATTGCTTTTCATCCAGAGCGGAGCAGTCCAGGGCGAGCCCATTATTTTGATGCTGGGGTTGATGGCCAGAATCTGCTTGAGCACCGGAATCAGGTCGGTGCGGTCAGGGGCGAGGCTGAACTGCATCAGGCCGACATCGCCGGCTACGTCATCGTAAGTAAAAACCCGGTCGCTGAGGTCGGAAGCCCCGATGCTGAGGCGCAGGTAGCTCACGCCCAGCCAGGTGCTGTCGGTTGCGAAAAGCTCGCGCAGCAAATCGGCCCGGTTGGTGGCGCTCATGGCGTTGATGACCGTGGCGCTGCCCCCGGTGAGGGTGTAGCCAAAGCCGTCCATGGTCTGGTAAGCCTTGGTGGTGTCGACGTTGATGGTGGGGTAGGAGTTGGTGGGCGCGGCGAAGTTGAGCACCGTTTTCTGGCGGGCAAACAGGGCCGTGCGGTTGGTGTTGGTGAGCCAGAAGGCCACCTGCGACGGGCCGGTGGGCGTGGGCACCACCACGGGCGGGGTGGGGTCGGGGGTAGCTTCGGTTTTTTTAGAGCAACTCGCTCCGGCCAGCAATAATGCCGATAAGCACACGCCTAATAATGGAGTACGATTCATAACGGGGAAGTAGCGGAGCGGAAAAAAATAAAGCCGGCGGCCCCCGTTGCAGCGGGTGCCACCGGCTGGGTTAAATCATTATTCGACCACCACGCGGCGGCTGGTGAGCTGAGTGCCCACCTGCAGCTTCACGAGGTACGAGCCGGCGGCCAGCTGCTGCAGCGGGGCCAGGGCAGTGGTGTGAGTGCCGGCGGCTTGGTCGGCGTTCAGCAGGCTCAGCACGCGCTGACCCAAGGCATTGTACACTTCCACGCTCACGGGCTGGGTGCCGCTGGCCACGGTGTAGCTCAGGGTGCTGGCGCTGGTGAGGGGGTTGGGGTAGGCATTCAGGCCCAAGGCCTCGGCAGTGGCGGCGCGGTTGGCCAGCAGGCCGGTGCCTACCTGGTAGGTGTAGAACTGGTTGCCGGCGATGGTAGTGAAGTTGGGGTCGGTGCCGAGGTCGGTGGTGCGGCCGGCCACCTGAGGCAGCACGTCGGAGTAGAAGTCGCCGTTGTCGGCCACGTAGCCGGCCATCACGCGGAACAGGCTGCCGGTGGCCGCGCCGCCCAGCGAGCTCAGGGGATACTCCACCTCCCAGCCCGTGCTGTTGTTGGCCGTCACGCTGCCGCCGGCCGCGGTTTTGAAGGCTACTTTGGCCCCCACGAAGTTGGTGGTGGCGTCGGAAATGGTGAAGGTAGTGCCTTGCTTGTCAGCCGGCCCAAGGTATTTGTCGGGGGCTTTGCCGGCCGTGTTCAGGGGCAGGGTCAGGTCCATTTTGCTGTGGTAGGCGCTGAGGTCCCCACCGCCCAGGGGCGATGCTGTAACACGGAAGCCGAAGTCGGCCTGAAAGTCGAGGGTAGGGCGGTGGCGCAGCTGCGAGGACGCATCGTCGCCACCGGGCAGGCGGGTGCCGGCGGCCACACCGGTTTTGTTGGGCGCATCGAGGTAGAGCACGAGGGCGCTGTAGGAAGTCTGCTCGGGCGAGGCCACCACCATGATGTTGAGCGTGGTGGCGGTGGTGCCCATGTAAATGGCTTTCAAGCCCCGGTCGTTCACGGAGTGGGTACCGACGTAGGTGCCCAGCAGCTGGTATTTGCCCGTGCCGATTTCGGCCGCCGACAGCGTGCCATCGACGGTGAACTGGGCATGCGCGCTCAGGGAGCTAAGTGCGAGCGCGGCGAGAGCGGAAAGAGTAAGGTGCTTTTTCATGGGAATTTGGGAAAATGTGAAAAATGTGGGAATGTGTGAATTGTGGGTAATGGGTTGAAAATCTACCAGACGTAGGTGCCCACGGCCCCGGCGGGCAGCGTGGCCACCGCCTGTCGCCCGCCCTGGCCGATGTTGAAGGACTGGGCCGCTGCGCCATCGTTCAGCACCACCAGCACGCGCTGGCCGGTGGGCGTGCGAAAGGCCACGTTGGGCAGCTTGTCGGGCAGGGTGGAGGCGATGCGGACCGAGCCGGGCCGGGCAAACTTGCTGGCGTGGGCCACGATGTAGTAGGCAGGGTTGCGCGTGACGGCATTGCCGGCCAGCGTGATGGCACCCAGGCATTCGGTGCAGCCGCCGGGCGTGTGTGGGTTCTGCTGCGGGTCGGCGGCCAGGTTCCACTCCAGCACGGTGCGGGCCCAGTTGCGGGTGGCCCCGATGATGAGCGTGCGGGTGTGCCAGGCCAGGTCGCCAGCAAACTTGCCGGGCGCGCCAATCCACTGCTCGGTGAAGTAGACATTTTTCTCGGGGTGGGCGTCGTGCACCTTGCCCAGCGCCTCGATGGGGCCGGCGTACAGGTGGAAAGCCGAGCCATCGACGTACTGCGCCGCCTCGGCGTCGTTGAGGATGGTGAGCGGGTAGTCGGGCCGGTCGGCGTTGTGGTCGTACACGATGATTTTCGTGTCGACCTTGGCCTTGCGGAAGGTGGGGCCGAGGCTCTTTTTGATGAACTCGGCCTGCTGCTCGGCCAGCATCAGCAGGCTGGGGTTATTGCCGGGGTGCAGCGGCTCGTTCTGAATGGTGATGGCATCAATGCGAATGCCCTGGGCCTTCATCCTGGCGATGTATTCCACGAAATACCGGGCGTAAGCGTCGTAAAACTCGGGCTTGAGGCTGCCGCCTTTCGAGGCGTCGTTGGTCTTCATCCAGGTGGGCGGCGACCACGGCGAGCCCAGGATTTTCAGCTTGGGATTGATGGCCAGAATCTCTTTCAGCACCGGGATGAGGTGCGCTTCATCGGGGGCGAGGCTGAACTTGGTCAGCTCCGGGTCAGTCTGGCTGGCGGGCAGGTCGTCGTAGCTAAACACCTTGGCATCGAGGTCTGACGCGCCGATGCTCACCCGCAGGTAGCTCACGCCGATGTTGCTGCCCTCTGTGCCGAACAGCTCGCGGAGCAGCTTGGCGCGCTCGGCGGGGCCCATCTGGTGCAGCAGCTCGGCGCTGCCGCCGGTGAGGCAGTAGCCGAAGCCGTCGATGGTCTGGTAGGTTTTGGCCTCATCAACCTCAATGGTCGGGTTGGCATTCTTCGCCGCCGCAAACTTCAGCGTGCCGGCCTGGGGCTGGAACAGCACCGACTTATCGGCGGTGGTCAGCCAGGTGGCTACGGCCGCACCTGGGGGCATGCTTTTAGCTTTAGGCATACCTTGGGCCAGCGCGCCTTGCGGGGTGCCGGCCGCCAGCAGCGCCAGCAAAGCGGCAGAAGTAACGAAAGGACGGTGGGAATTGAGGAGCATAGATTAGAAAAAGCAGGAATTAGCCGGGGCCTAAACCGCCCGGCGCACGTGGCCGCGCAGGCCGTACCACACGATGTAGGCGTAGCAGAGCACTGGCAGCGCCAGCGCCAGGCGCAGCGAACTGGCATCGGCCATGAGGCCGAACAGGGGCGGAATAACCGCGCCGCCCACGATGGCCACGTTCAGCAGCCCGGAAGCTTCTTCGGTGTGGCGGCCCAGGCCGGCCACGGCAAGCGTGAAAATGGTAGCGAACATGATGGAGTTCATCAGGCCCACGGCCAGCAGGCTCCACATGGCTACTTCGCCGGTAGTGCAGGCCGAAATTGCCACCAGTACAATCGCGCCGATGCTGGTGAAAGCCAGCAGGCGGCCGGGGTTGATTTTGTTGAGCAGGTAAGCACCCGCGAAACGGCCCACCATGGCACCGCCCCAATAAAAAGCTACTTTGTCGCCGGCCAGTTTGGGGGCCATGTTCAGCACATCGGGCAGGCCGAGGTAGCTCACAATGTGCGAGCCGATGGCCACTTCGGCCCCTACGTAGGCGAAAATGCCCACCATGCCCAGCACCAGGTGCCGGTAGTTCCAGGCGCGGCGGCTACCGTCGTCGGTGGGGTCGGGTGTGTGGATGATGACGGGCAATTTGAGGAAAGCCAGCAGCAGGCTGATGAAAATCAGCACGCCGCCAATGCACAGGTAGGGCACCTGTACGGCGCGCACGTCGATGGCCTCGGCGGCGCGGGCAGCGTCGAGGTCGGGCAGGTGCGAGAGGATGAGGTAGGCGCCCAGCAGCGGGGCCACCGTGGTACCCAGCGAGTTGAACGCCTGCGTGAGCGTGAGGCGGGCCGGGGCCGACTCGGGCGGACCCAGCACCGCCACGTAGGGGTTGCCGGCTACCTGCAGCAGCACCACGCCGGTGGCCAGCACAAACAGCGCCCCCAGAAACAGCGGATAGGAGTGGCTGTCGGCGGCGGGGTAAAACAGGAAGCAGCCGGCCGCCGCCACCACAAAGCCCATCAGCATGCCGCCCTTGTAGCCGAGGCGGCTCACCACCTTGCCCGCCGGGATGCCCATCACGAAGTAGGCCCCGAAAAAGCACAGGTTAATCAGGTTGGCCTGGGCGTAGCTGAGCTGGAAAATGGCCTTGAGGTAAGGAATCAGAATGTCATTGAGACAGGTGATGAAGCCGAACGAAAAGAACAGCACCGTGAGCGCCGAGAGGGCCGGCGCATAGCGCGGCGCGGCAGTGCCGGCGGGCACGGCGGGGGAGGGGGTAACTGGCGCGAAAACAGGGGCAGCCATTGGAGGGGAGTTGTTGGGTGGGAGAGAAAGGCGAAGGGCCGTCAAGCTGAACGCCGGAAAGCGTTTCTAACGCTTCGTTGCAGCGAATGGATTACTCCTGCGGTAGCGATGCTTCGGTGCTGCCCAGCAAGACGGCCTTTTCACCATTCAAATAAAAATGTCGTTCCAGGGCAGGTACTCACTATTCCCACCATTTTCCCTGCCCCGAAACGACGACGCTGGCACTACTAGTAACCAGGGTTTTGCTGCAGCTGCGTGTTGGTGTTCAGCTCGCCCAGCGGGATGGGGAAGAGCAGATAATTAACGTCGCGGGTGCCGCGCTTCTGCGCAATCATGTCGAGGGCGGTGACGGCGTGCTGCACGGCGCTATTGGCCTGCGTGTGGCGGGCGTAGCGGATGAGGTCGAACCACCGCTCGCCTTCAAAGGCCAGTTCCAGGCGGCGTTGCTTGTCGATTTCGGTGCGCAGGGTGGCCTGGCTGGCGGCTTCGGGCGAGCTGGCGTCGAGGGGCAGCAGGCCGGCCCGCTGCCGGATGGGGTTCAGATAGTCGAGCACGGCCTGGGCCGGGCTGTTGAGCTCGTTGCTGGCCTCAGCGGCGGTGAGGTACACTTCGGCCAGGCGCAGCACGTAGTAGTTATCCGACGAGTTGAAGCCGCTGCCGTCGCTGCGCCATTTGTACACGAAGGGGCCGCTGTCGTCGGCTTTGGGGCCGCGGCCCTGCACGTAGCTGGCGTGGTTGCGGCCGGTATTCACGTTGCCCTGGTAGCTCCAGCGCTGGTCGTTGATGGTGTCCACCACCGAGGTCAGGTCCGTCGGCTGGGCGTTGCGGGTCACAAACAGCGTGGGCAGGTTGAATTTGGCAAACGAGTACGTGGCCGCCGGCAAGGGCAGCAGCAGGTCGGGCAGGGTGAAGGAGGTGCCGCCGTCGGCGCTGCCCGAAAACTGAATTTCGAAGATGGATTCGCCCTTGTTATCGGCTGGGAACAGCGAGTTGAAGCCTTGCAGCGAGTAGCCGCCTTTGCCACCCAGCACCAGCAGGGCAGCGTCTTTGGCGGCGGACCAGTTGCGCTGGGTGAGCTGCACGCGTGCCAACAGGGCGTTGGCCGAGCCCTTGGTGGCGCGGGCAGGGTTCACGTCGGCCATAAGGCCGGCCCCGATGGTCAGGTCTTCCACGATGCGGGCGTACACCTGGTCGGTGGCGGCGCGGGGCAGGTTGAGCACGGCGGGGTCGCCGGTTTCGGTGGGCTCCAGGCGCAGGGGCACGGCCCCATAGAGGCGCACCAGGTTGAAGTAGCTCAGGGCCCGCAGGAAGCGGGCTTCGCCCAGAATCTGGTCGCGGCGGGTGGCGTTCATGCCGGCCACGCCGGGTACGTACTTAATCACCGAATTGGCCCGGTTGATGGTACGGTAGTTGTCGCGGTACGCGTCGCCCACCTGGCCCGTCGAGGAGTTCCAGTTAATGTCGTCGAGCGCCCGCACGTCGTTGTTGTTGCTGGTGCAGTCGTCGGAGGGCATGTTGCCCACCAGGTTCAGCACCTCGGCGTAGCAGCCCTTGCTCTGCAGGCCGTCGTAGGCCGCCGTGAGGGAGGCTTCGGCGTCGGTGGCCGATTTAAAGAAGTTGGAGGGCGCGATGGTTGTCAGCGGCTCCTTGTCCAGCACGTTGCAGCTGGCCAGCAGCGACATCGCGAAAGCAGCGGGAATGAAAAACTTTTTCATGGGAATTAGAAGGCTAGGCAAACAAGCGGCTTAGAACGAGGCGTTGAGACCCACGGTGTAGGTGCGCGTCTGGGGGTACACCCCGAAGTCGCGGCCCTGGCCGGTGGTAGAGAAGGGGTCGGAGCTCACTTCCGGGTCGTAGCCCGAGTAGTGCGTCCAGGTTACCAGGTTCTGGCCGGTCACGTAGAGGCGCAGGTTGCTCAGGGCGGCGTGCTTGATGAGGCTAGTGGGCAGGTTGTAAGCCAGGGTCAGGTTTTTGAGGCGCACGTAGGAGCCGTCCTCAATGAAGCGGTCCGAGTAGCGGGCGTTGCCGTTGGGGTCGGCGGCGATGGCGCGGGGCACGTTGGTGTTCGTGTTGGTAGGCGTCCAGCGGTTGAGCACGCGGGTGGTCTGGTTAATCGGGTCGCGCATGCTTTCCAGCGCCTCCAGGTTCTGGTTGTAGATGTCGTTGCCGAAGCTGCCCTGGAAGAAGATGCTCAGCTCCAGGCCTTTGAAGGTGAAGGTGTTGGTCACGCCGGCAATCGACTTGGGGTTGGGGTTGCCGATAATCGTGCGGTCCTTGTCGTTGATGATGCCGTCGTTGTTCAGGTCACGGAAGCGGATGTCGCCGGGGGCCGTTTTGCCGGGGCTTTGCTTGGCGGCGGCGTCCACCTCGGCCTGGGTCTGGAAGATGCTCTGCACCTGGTAGCCGTAGAACACGCCCAGCGGCTGGCCGGTCAGCACGAAGCCGTTGCCGGATTCGAGGCGGCGGTCGCCGATTTTCCCGTCACTGTCCACCGCCTGGCCCAGGTCGAGCACCTTGTTGCGGTTCATGGTGAAGTTCAGGTTGGTGGTCCAGCCAAAGCCGTTGAGGGGCTGCACGTTGTTGGTAGTCAGGCCCAGCTCCAGGCCCTGGTTCTGGATGCTGCCCACGTTCTGCAGAATCCGCAGGTCTTCGGCGCCGGTGCTGGGCGGAATGCTTACCAGGAGCAGCAGGTCCTTGGTGTGTTTGCGGTACACGTCGGCCGTGAAGGTCAGGCGGTTATTCAGCAAGCCCAGGTCCAGGCCGCCGTTGTACTGGTAGGTGGTTTCCCACTTCAGGTCGTTGTTGCCGATGGCGCTCTGGGTGATACCCGGCGCTACCGTGATGCCCGTGCCAGGGTAGCTGTAGCCCACACCGTACTGCGAGAAGCGCTGGTAGGTGTAGAATTCCTGGTTGCCGTTGGCGCCAAAGCTGCCGCGTAGCTTCAGGTCCGATACCACCTTATTCTGGGGGAAGAACGGTTCGTTCGACACGCGCCAGCCCACGCTGGCGGCGGGGAAGTAGCCAAATTTGCGGCCATCCCGGAAGCGGCTGGAGCCGTCGGCCCGCAAGCTGAGCGAGGCCAGGTAGCGCTGCTCATAGTCGTAGGTGGCGCGCCCGAAGAAGCTGAGCAGGCCCCACTGGTCCTCGTAGCTGCTGGGCTTGTTGAACACCGACACGCCCGAGAGGAAGGGCACGGCGTTGGCGGCGTAGCCTTTGCCGCTGGCGCTGGACGTGAAGCGGTCCGAGGCCTGCATCGACTCGCCGGCCAGCAGCGTCAGGTTGTGCTTGTCGCCCAGGCTGGGGCGGTAGGTCAGGGTGTTTTCCTGCAGCCAGATAACCTGCTGGTTGGTGCCGGTGCGCCCGGAGCCCTTGTTGGCTTCGGCCGTGCCGGGGGCCGAGGTGCCGGGGTAGTCGCGGGTAATAAACTCGTTCTCAATCTGCGAGCGGAAGTCGATGCCGGCCGACGAGCGCAGGGTCAGGTTTTTAAGGATGTCCAACTCAGCATACACGTTGCCGATAACCTGGTAAATCACGGCCTTGTTGCTGGTTTCGAGCAGGTTGCCGATGGGGTTGTCGAAGTTGCGGGCGAAGGGGTTCACCGCGTAGGTGCCGTCGGGGTTGCGCACCGGCATGGTCGGAATCGAGGCCAGGGTGCCCAGCACCGTGCCCGAGCTGCCGGCGCCGTTCTCGCTGCGCGAGCTGTTGTTGTTGTTGGTGCGGCTCAGGTTGAGGCTGGTGCCGGCCCGGAAGCGGCTGCTCAGCTGCTGGTCGAGGTTGAGCTTGAAGGTGTAGCGGTCGAAGCCCGAGTTCAGGCTGATGCCATCTTGCTTGAAGTAGCCGCCCGACAGGTAGTAGCGGGTTTTATCGGTGCCGCCGCTCACGTTTAGCTGGTAGTTCTGAATGTTGGCCGGCCGGTACACCTCGTTTTGCCAGTCGGTGTTGGTGCGTACCGTGTCGGGGTTGTAGGCCGGCGACAGGCCCGCGTTGGTTTGCTCGTCGTTGTAGAGGGCGGCAAACTGCTTGCCGTTCAGCAAGTCCAGCTTTTTGCGAATGGTCTGGCGGCCGAAATAGGTGCTGAAGCCCACCGTGGCCTTGCCCACCTTGCCGCGCTTGGTCGTAATCACCACCACGCCGTTGGAGGCGCGCACGCCGTAGATGGCCGAGGCCGCGCCGTCCTTCAGCACATCAATGCTCTCGATGTCGTTGGGGTTGATGGCGTTGAGCGGGTTGGGGCGTTGAGCACCCACGGCCAGCTCCTGGTCGTAAGTCGGCAGCACCGGAATCCCATCAATCACATACAGCGGCGAGGCGTTCAGGCCGATGGTGGCGTTGCCGCGAATCCGCACGGTGATGCCCGCGCCGGGCGCGCCGCTGGGGGCCGATACCTGCACGCCGGGGGCCTGGCCCTGCAGCGCCTGGTCGAAGCCGGCCACCGGCTGGCGCTCGATGGCGGCCGAGTTTACCGAGGTGACGGCCGTGGTCAGTTCCTGGCGGCTCTGGGTGCCGTAGCCCACCACCACTACTTCGTTCAGGGCCTGCTGGTCGTCCTTCAGCGCAATGGCCAGGGCGCTGGTAGCACCGGTTACGGCCACTTCCTGCCGGGCAAAGCCCACCGAGCTGAACACCAACGTGCTGCCTTCCGGTGCGTTCAGCGAAAACGAACCGTCGGCCCCAGTGGTGGTGCCGATGGTGGTGCCTTTCACGAGCACCGTCACGCCGGGCAGGCCTTCGCCGGTGGCCGAAGTCACGCGGCCCGATACGGGCACGTCGGCGGCCGTAACGCCGGCAGCCGACGTTCTGCTGCCAGAATTGGCAACTACCTCCGGCTTGCTGATAATCAGGTAGTAATCGTCACGAATTTTTTTGAAGCGCAGGTCGGCCTGCGGCAGCACGGCGGCCAACTTGTTGTCCAGGGTGGTCACACCGGCCTGGGGCACCACGCGCTTGCTGCCCACCAGCGAGCTTTCGTAGAAAATGGTGACGTGGTGGTCCTTTTCCCACTGGTGCAGCAGGGTTTTCAGGGCCACACTTTCGCCCGCTACGGGGGCCGGAGCGGCGGGGGAGGCGGTAGCGGGCTGCTCCTGGTGAAAGGCCAGCAGCTGGGCCGCTGCCGGCATGGCGGAGGCTTGAAACACCAGCATTCCCGCCGTCAGGCAAGCCGGCAGGGCGTATTGCCGACGCAGATGCGTAATGGGTCGATTCATGGGGTTATGGGAATTTTGTGAAAAAGGTGGGTTGTAAAAGGGGGAGAAATTGGCGGGTTGCCAACACTATTTTGCAGCAGTGTTATCGGAGAGCACAATGCGGCCCGCCTCGCGGGTGGCCTTCAGGTGGAAGGTTTCTTGCAGGGCTTGGAGCAGCACTTCGAGGTCGCCCACGGGCACGGTGCCGGTCATGCGGCGCTCGCTGAGCTCGGGGCTGTTCACCACCACTTCCACGCCGTAGGTGTCCTGCAGGCGGGTGGCCAGCTCGGCAATGCTGGTTTCTTCCAGCACCAACTTGGCGTCTTTCCAGGCGGCGTAGGGGGCGGTGCGCACGGCCTTGTGCACGGCGGCCCGGGGCTGCGAGTCGCGGGTTTCGAGCAGCTCGCCGGGCTTCAGAATCACGTCGGGGCGCTGCTGGTCGTCGAAATCAACCCGCACCTTGCCCGATAGCAGTACCACCCGGGCCTGGTCGCGGCGGCGGTACACGGTGAACTTGGTGCCCAGCACTTCCACCGCAAAGCCGGCGCGGGTGTGCACCACAAAGCGCTGGTTGTTGGGCTGGTGCTTCACCGAGAAGTAGCCTTCGCCATCCAGCCACACCTCGCGGGGCTTGTTGGCGGCCCAGGAATTGGCGTAGCGCAGCGTGGAGTGGCCGTTCAGGGTGGCTTCGGAGCCGTCGGGCAGCTTAATGGTGTCGACCTGGCCGTAGGCCGTGGCCACTTCCTGCGGGGCCAGCACGCGCTGCGAATACAGCAGCCAGCCGCCGCCGGCCACGGTGCCGGCCAGCGCCGCGGCCGCGGCCCAGCGCTGCCACCGCGATGCGGCCACAGTAGCTGGCACCGGCGCATCAAAGCCCAGCTTCAGGTGCAGGGAGTTCAGCAGGGCGTCGTAGCTGGGCTCTTCGGCAGCCACGGGAATGCTGGCGGGCGCGGCGGCCAGGGCGTCCCAGTGCCGGCGCATCCAGGGCTCGGCCAGGGCTTGGTTGGTAGGTTCGGCCAGCCAGGCGGCTACGGCCTCGGCTTCGGCTGCCGTGGTGCGGCCGGCGAGGTAATTCTGGAAAAGGTCTTTGGTAACGGAAAAAGCCATGGGCTGCTGAAAAATGCGGGGTGCGAAATAGCTGGAAGGTAACAGCCAGTATCTCTGAGTGGTAGAGCGCGGGGTGAGTGTGGACTTACGACCAATCGGGGCGTAGTTCCCCAATCGTTTGCAGTAATACACCGCTAGCGCCTAGCACCCTTACTGGCTTCTGAAAAAAAATTAAGAATTGGCAATGGCCAGCCACAGCATCAGTGCCACGATGCTCTCGCCGTGGGCCTGGAAGTAGCCGCGTAGGAATTTCAGGGCCTGCGTCATCTGGGCTTCCACGGTTTTCACCGACAGGTTGAGCTGCTGGGCAATCTCGGGGTAGGAGAGGCCCTGCTGCCGGCTCAGGATGAAAATCTCGCGTCGCTTGGGCGGCAATTGTTCCAAAGCGGCTTGGTAGAGAGATTCAAGCTCCGAGAATTCTACCTCGTTGCCCACCTGCCCTGGGGCCAGGCCGGCGGTGTAGGTCTGGAAGCGGTTGCGCTGCTGCTGCCGCCGCAGCTGGTTGAGGATGGCGTTGTGGGCCGTGGTGAAGAGGTAGGCCTTCAGGGGCACGTCGTCGCGCAGCTGCTCGCGCTTTTCCCAGATTTTCAGAAAGCACTCCTGCACAATTTCCTCGGCATCGGTACGTGACTTGAGGTAGCCGTAGGAAAACCGGTAGACCAGCGCGCTGTAGTGCCGGAACAGGGCATCAAAGGCCCGTTCGTCGCCCTGATTGAGGCGGCGCAGGCAGTCCAGCTCCGAAAATTCGCGCGCTATTTCCACGCAGGGTCAGGGTAAAACACAGCTAAAATTAACAATCAGGCAATAAAGCAAAATATATGCGCGATAGTTCTGGGGCGGGCTGGGCGGCTGCCGCGTGGCTACCACCCACTTGGAGGTTCCAGCAGGAACTGGCCGGCGGCGCCGGGAACCGGCAGCACGCTAATCTTCTGCAAGATGCGAACCCCCGGGCTTCTCCAGCCAATCAGGCCGGCCAGGCGGAACCTGATTCCGCACGAAATCAGAAAAATCAACCATGCTCTGACTATTACGAAGACAAAAAAGAGCGGCTGCCCAGTCAGGCAGCCGCTCTTTTTTGTTAGAAAACGGGTTAGCTACTCCTGTTCCCGCACTACGCGCTTGTGCACCAGGCCCTCGCGGGTATTGAGCACCAGCGAGTACACGCCCGGCGCGAGGGCACTCAGGTTGAGGCGGCCGCTGGTGAGGCGGGTGGTGAGCACGGCCTTACCCAGCGCATCGTACACCACGGCCTGGGTGCCTTCCAGCGCCACGGGGCCCGCGATGGTAACGAGGCCAGCGGTAGGATTGGGGTAGAGGCTGAACTGGGCGGCGAAGGCGCTCTCGCGCACCGCCAGCGGGCCGCTGATGCGGGCCAGCGTGTTGGTGCTCTGGGCCAGGTTGGCGAGCGAGTCGGTAGTGGCCACGCGGCGGCCGTCGAGGGGCGCGTAGATTTCCAGGCTGCCTTTCAGGAGCGAATCGGCGGCCAGGGCCAGGATTTCGTCCTGGTTCATGCCCGCGCGGAAGAACATCCAGTCGCGGAACTGCACGCGGGTGGGAGCGGCGCTGCCGCCGAGGTCGAAGCGGGTGGGGCGCAGGCGCTCCTGCACGGTGCCTTCGCTCACGCTGTCGACGTAGAGCATGGTGGCGCCGCGGGCGTAGTAGTGCGTGAGCACCAGCTTGTGCCAGCGGTTATTAGTGACCGGCACCGAGCCCACAATGCTCCGGCCTTTGGCCGACTGGTACGTCACTACGCCGCCGCTGCTCACGCTGATGGTGCCTGCCGCGAGGCCCGCGCTGTCGCGGATTTCCACGAGCCGGCCTGCGCCGCCCGTTTTGAAGCGGATGGCCTGCGTGAAGGGATGCACGATTTCCTCGGGCACCATCCGGATAATGTTGGTGGCTACGCCGTTGGTCTTGGTGAGGGTGATGCCGTTGCTCACCTTGCGGCGGGGCAGGGGCTTGTTGGCACCAAGCGCATCGAACAGCGAGGGCACCAGAGTGTACATCAGCTCGGTATGGCCGAGGTCGTTGGGGTGCAGGGCATCCCACCAGTAGCCGGTGGCATAGCGGCCGTTGCCGTCGTCCACGCCGCCCAGCAGGTTCACGCTGGGTACGTTCCAGCCGTGGAGGAGCAGGTTCATCTGGCGCACAAAGGTGTACTGGGTGGCGGCGTAGTCGTTGCGGCCGTAGCCCAGGGCCACCACCGGCGTCAGGCCGTCGGTGCGGGCCAGACTGATGATGCGCTGCATGTTGGTGCGGAACTGGTCGAAAATTGGCTGCCCGCCGGTGATGATGCCCTCGTTGCCGAGCACCAGGCCCACCAGCACGTACTTACTGGCGGTGGGCAGCACGTCGTTATCGAAGCGGCCGAGCACGTCGATGGTGTTGTTGCCGGGCACGCCCAGGTTGGTGGTCACCCAGGGGCCGCCGGTGCCGGCGGTGGCGCGGCGCGTCAGCAGCTCCGAGTAGAGCGTGGTGTAGCCGCGGTTGCTGTTGGTCGAGCCCACGCCGGTGAGCACCGACGAGCCGATGAAGGCAATTTTATTAGGGTTCTGCGGGTAGTAGGCTTGCAGTAGCAGGTCGTCGAAATACACCGCGCCGGTGGCGGTGCCGGCCGCATTGCGCCACACGGCGGCCGCTTTCACGAAAGCCGTACCCGTGGGAATGGTGCCCACGGCTTCCAGCCGGGTCCAGGTATTAGTAGGCGAGGCGGCCACCAGCGAGTCGGATTTGAACCGGCCCAGCAGCGCCTGGGTGCTGCTATAATACAGCAGCTCCAGGTGCGCCGACTGGCTGCCACTGAGCGCACCAGTAGACGGATTGTAGAAGTAGCCGCTCAGCTTGTAGGCGTTCACGCCCGTGGTGGCGCGGTAGCTGATTTGCTGCTCCAGCCCCAGGCTGCCGCCCGTGAGCTGGGCCGCGTAGGTGCCGGCGTGTTTGGTGGCGGTGTTCACCGTGGCGGCTGCGCCGGTGCCGCGCGCCACCGTGGTCCAGAAGTTTAGGTTGCCCAGCTCGAAGCCGGGGTTCTGAAAGGCGTAGTTCACCACCGGCACGGTGCCGCGGCCCGGCACGATGTCGATGCGCATCAGATTGAGGTAGGCATACGAACCCACCGTTTTGCTCAGCTCCATGGTGATAACGCCGCTGCCGTCGGCCGAGAGCGTATCCGAATCGGTTATCGTGTTGTTGTTGCCGGCGTAGCCATTGGCGCCCACGTTGGGGCCGGTGGTGGTTTGGGTGATGGTGCTGGTGGTGGCCCCGGTGAAGCGGTACTGCGACACCCGCGTTTCGGCGGTGGCGTTGCGGCTACCAAACACGTGAAACACGTAGCGCTTGGTGGGGTCGAGGCCGCTGATGCGCAGCGTGCCCGTGGCCGTAGAGCCGGTGCCCTGCACGAAAAAGTAGTCCTGCGTGGCCGTGGCAATGGCGTATTGGCCCAGCAGGGCCGCGCTCGGGGCCAGCAAGCCGCCGGTGGCGATGCCGTTGGTGAGGAAGTTGGGCCCAACCTTCAGCTTAATGCCGGTGGCCGCGTTGGCCTTGTCCACCAGCCGGAAGGTGTCGGCCACGCCGGTATTGTTCAAGATGTTGTTCCAGTAGTTGCCGTTGGCATCGGGGCTGGGCGTGATGTTGCCGTTGGTGACGTCGTTGGGGCCGAAGTCGGCGTACAGTGAGCGCACCGGCACCGTGGTCTGGGCCTGCGCCGAGTCCAGGGCCAGCGCACTCAGGGCCAGAAGGATTAGTGGTTTTTTCATGCGAAAGGGTGGGTTTATAGTTATCAATTGCTAAGTGTCGAGAGTTGCTCGACATGGTCAGACCAGGCCAGGCAGCTCTTTCCGCTATTGTTTCACAATTTTCAAATGCTGCACCTGGCTGGGCAGCGCAACGTGCAGCAGATACACGCCCGCGGGCAGCGCGCCCAGCTGAGTCAGCTCGAGGCGGGTGGTGCCGGCGGCCAGCTTCACCGCCTCCGAGTACACCACGCGGCCCATTGCATCGGTGATGGTGAGGGGCGCGAGGTCGTTCAGGGCGGGCCCGTTCACGGCCACCGTCAGGGTCGTAGCGAAGGGGCTGGGGTAGGCGGCCAGGGCGGCCGTGGGGGCAGCTTCGCCAAAGCTCACCACCTGCACCGGCGAGAAAGATTCCGTACCGTCGAGGTCGAGCTGGCGCAGGCGGTAGTAGCGCAGGCCGGCTTTGCCAGCTTCGGTGTCGAGGTACTGGTAGAACTGCGGAGCCGAGCTGTTGGCCAAGCCCGATTTCACGAAGGCCAGCTTGCGAAATTCCCGGCCATCGCCCGAAACCTGCACTTCGTAGCCGGCGCTGTTTTTCTCGGTGGCCGTCACCCAATTTAGCTCGGCATTAGCCTCGCGGCGGAAGGCCGTGAAGCTGGTCAACGTCACGGGCAGCGGGGCGGCCTGGTCGCTGGTGGTCAGCAGGCCCAGGCGGGTGAGCTGGGCAGAGGTAGTGACGGTGCGGGCTGCCTGGTCGACCGTGGCGGTGGCGAAGGTGGCGTAGCCGCTGTTGCTGGCCGTGCGCTGGCTGATGCGCTGGGCGGCCTCGCTGGCAATGGTGCCCAGCAGGGCCGGGTCGTAGCTGAGGGTGGGCTGGTAGGTGTAGCCAGTGCCGTCGCCATTCACGTCCGTGAAGGTGAAGTAGGCATTGGCAAACCGGGCACTGGCCACGTAGGGCGCGGGCGGGTTGGTGCCGGAGTAGTAGCGCGCCGTCACGAGGCTGGGCACCGTGCCGGTGCTGCCATACGTGAGGCTGGCCAGCACGCGGCCGCCCAGCGAAAACACCTGCGTGCCACCCAGCGCCGGGGCTGCCGAAGCCGTGAGGGCCGGCGGGGTCGAGGTCGGTGTGAAATCATCGGAGCCAATGTCGGTGCCGCCTGCGGCCACGGTGGTAGCCCGACCGGCGGTGCCGCTGCCAAAATCGGCCGTTTGGCCGGCCACCTGCACGCCGGTGCCGTTGGCGTACCAGGCTTCGGGGTTGGCGGGGTTGATGTCGAGGTTGCCGGTGGCAAGGTCCGTGAACAGGTTGGCCGCCGGTACGGCCGCGCTGGTGGTGCTCAGGCTGCTGGCGTCGCCGCCCGAGCCGGCGGGCTGGGCGGTTTTCCAGCTGGCAAAGCTCAGGGCCGTGCCACCCCAGTTGCCCACGGCAGTGGCGCTGGGCGAAATCAGCAGGTTGTAATCCGAAGTTGTGGCGCTCCAGCCGGTAGTGCTGGCCGTGCCGATGGCGTAGGCTGTGGCACCGCTGGCGGCCGTGCGGCCGTTGTATAACAGGTTGTTGCGGAGCTGCACGGTGGCCGGCGTGGTGGTGGCGCTGCGCCAGAAACCGTAGCTGCTGGCGGCTGCCGCGCCGGCCGGAGCCAGGTACACTGAGTTGTAATAGTAGCTGTTGCTGCCGGTGGTCGACAGGTCCTGAATCCCGAAGGAAAGCTGGGTGGCCGCGCCCGCCGCCAGGCTAATCTGGTTGTTGGCAAACGTGCCCGAATACGTGCCAATCACGGCCAGTCCGCGCACCTGGTCGGCATTGGCGCCGGTGCCGGCGCTGCTGCCGTACACGTTCCACACCCGGTTGCGCTCAATCACCGAGCCCGCCGCCGACGCCCCGCACTGCAAGCCCGTCACAGTATAAACCGTGCCGCCCGTGGGCGCGGCCGTGGCTGTGGTGCCCACGTTGCTGATGCGGTTGCCGCTGATGGTCACTGCGCCCATCACGCCCGAAGTTGCGCCCACGTAAATGCCGGCCGTGTTGGTGCTGGCGCCGCTGGTACCGTTCAGCACGGTGCTCACGGCGTTGCCGCTTACGATGGCCACCGCGCTGGTGCCGCCCACGTACATGCCACGCACGTTGGCATTAGCCGGGCCCGTGGCCTGTACCGTGGTTATCGTGTTGTTGCTAATGCTGTTCGAGCCGTTGGCCGAAATGCCGTACACCGTCTGGCCCGTGGAAGTGCCCGCGTAGGTGACGTTGGTGATGGTGTTGCCGGTCACGTCCGAGCCAGTTGCGGCCGTGTTCTGAATGCCATAGAGGTTGCCCGATGCGCCGCTCTGGCTCAGGCTACTCAGCGTATTAGTGCTGATAGCCACCACGCCGCTGCCCGTCGAGTTGATGCCGGCCAGCTGCGCGGCCGCCGTCAGGCTGCTGCTCAGGCCGCTAATCTGGTTTCCGCTGATGGTGCCGCTCCCGCTGCCGCTGGAATATATGCCAAACACAGCCGCGCCGCCGGTGGCCGCCGTCAGGCCGCTGATGGTATTGTTGGCCACTGCTACCGCGCCGCCGCCGTTCAGCCACACGCCCGCCAGCGCAATGTTGACGCCTGTGCCGCCGGTGGCATACGTCGAGCCACTAGCAAGGGTGCTCATCGTGTTGCCGCTGATGGTGGCCGCGCCGCTGCCGCTCACGTACACACCCGCCACGGGCGTGGCATTGGCAGTGTTCACCGTGTTGCTGGTCACAGTATTGGTCGTCGTCCCGTTGAAATTGCTGAACGTGTTGCCGCTGATGGTACTGGCCGAGCTGCTGCTCATGTTCACGCCCGCCAGCGTGCCACTCAGGCCGGTCGCGTTGGTTACGGTTGTGGTGATGCCAGCTACGGTGTTATTCTGCACCGTGGCTCCCACCGCATTGCCCAGGTCGAAGCCGTAGAACGTGCCGGCGTGTGTGATGCCCTGGCCCGCGCTGGTGCCCCCAATGGTGTTGGCCTGCAGCGTCACAATGTTGGCCGTGCCGTTGCGGGCGTGCACCCCGTACATGGTGCCCGTCGAAGCCGAGGCGAAGTTGCGAATCACGTTGCCCTGCACCGTCGTAACGGCCGCTCCGGCCGTGGCACTCAAATCCAAGTAAATTGGATACACAAAGCTCGCCACGGCCCCAATGGTGAAGGCCGTGCCGCCCGCGCCCGCCTGCGAGCCGCCGATGGCGTTGTTGCTCACCGTGTGGCCGGTGCCGCCCACCAGCACCACGCCATAGAACGCCGCGCTAAGGGTGCCGCTGGCGTAGTACAGTTGGTTATTACTCACGGTGTGGGTGCTGCCGCTGCCCAAGCGCAGAAAGCGCAGGTCTACACTTCGGCTCACGGTTTCGTACACGGTGTTGCCCTCGGCGGCCGTTGCGCCGCCTACCGTCCAGTTGTCGCCGCTGTTGGTGTTCACGTTCAGGCCAGTGGCCGTGAAGTTGTAGATGGTGCAACCCCGCACAGTGTTGTCGCTGTTGGTAGCCCCGGCCGTGCCCACCGAGTAGATGCCGTTGGCCGGCAGCACGGTGGTGCTGTTGTTGGCCGGCCGCACATCGCAGCTGGCCAGGGTGTTGAAGTCGTTGCCGGTGGTGCCGGTGGAGGTGCTGAAAAGCACCGTGCCACTGCTGGTACTAGTGTTGGCGCTTTCGATGATTAGGTTGCGCAGCGTGTTGTAGGTGGCATCGTTGCGCAGCAGCACGGCCGGCCCGGCCGCCGTGTTGCGCAGCGTGAGGGTGCGGGCGCTGGTGCTACCGTCGTACCCGCTGATGGTGAAATAATCCGTGCCGTTCAGGTCAATCAGCGCCGTGGTGTTGCTGCCCGAAATCACTGGGCTCACTCCGGCGGCGGGCACCAGGCTTACGCCCTGGCCTGTGCTGAGCGCGACAGCGGGCACCACCAGCGACGTAGCACCCAGCGGGTAAGCGGCATCGAGCAGGGTAAAGGTCACGCTGCTGTTGGCGGTCACGCCGTTGCCCAGGGCCGTCATGGCTGCCGGCAGGTCGGCGTAAGTGCGGGCCGGGTTGGGCGAGGTGCTGCTGCCCACGTAGTAAGTGCCGCTGAGCGTCTGGGCACCGGCCCCGGCGGCACTCAGCAGCAGTGCTGAAAGTAAGCTGAAACGACGGCCGGACTTTTTCCGACTGCATAGCAAAGAGTCGAGTTTTTGCATAAGGGGAATTCTCGTTAGGGAATAAGGTTCAGGAGGTAAAAAGAGCGGTTGGCTGGCCCGTTGGCAGCGCCGCCACCAAACGATTGCAGTCGCGCGCTGCAAACGTTTGGGGTATTACACCGAACCAGCCAAGTACCCTTACTAGCCTCCACAATAATTTTGGTAAAATCCCTTTCGGTCCGCGCCGCTGCCAACAATTTTTCCGGCAATCGAGGGGCTATGCTTGTCCCATCGGGCGGCCCGTTTCTACGTCCCCCTCACCATTCCTCGACTCCATTCGAAACTCCCGAACGCAAAAAATCCCGGCCGCTGCTGCGACCGGGACTGTTGCTGTAGAGAGAGGACTCGAACCTCTAATTTTACTAGCGAGATAGGCTAGCGCGTCTGCCAATTCCGCCACCCCACAAGGTTGATAATTCAAAACTACGTAAAAGAATTATCAATAAAAATATAATTATTTAGACTGTTTCATTGCTAATTTTTGAGAATCAGGCAAAATCGTAGTTCGGAAATAGCATTTCTAAAATACGAAACCCGCTATATGCGCTGGAAACAAAGAATCCGTCTTCCGCAGCCTGCCTTTTATCTTTGCCGGAATAAAAAGTAAACATAGTGACTGCCAGCTCCATTCGCAAAATCATCCATTTGGACATGGATGCATTTTATGCTTCGGTGGAGCAGCGCGACCACCCCGAGCTGCGCGGCCGGCCCGTGGCCGTGGGCGGCGCCCGCGAGCGCGGCGTGGTGGCGGCGGCCAGCTACGAGGCCCGGCAGTTTGGAGTGCGCTCGGCCATGCCGAGTGCTACGGCGCTGCGCAAATGCCCCGAACTGGTTTTTGTGCCGCCGCGCTTTGCGGTGTACAAAGAAGTGTCGCGCCAGATTCGGGCCATTTTTGCCGAATACACGCCGCTGATTGAGCCGGTGTCGCTGGATGAGGCCTACCTCGACGTGACGCACAACCTCAAGCAGCTGGACTCGGCCACGCAGATTGCGCGCGAAATCCGGGCCCGGATTCTGGCCGAAACCGGGCTCACGGCCTCGGCGGGCATTTCATATAATAAATTTCTGGCCAAGCTGGCCTCCGACTACCGCAAGCCCAACGGGCAGTTTGTGGTGCGGCCGGCGCAGGGCCTGGCCTTTGTGGAAGGGCTGGCCGTAGGCCAGTTCCACGGCGTGGGGCCGGTGACGGCGGCCCGCATGAACGAACTGGGCATCTTCACCGGGGCCGACTTGCGGGCGCAGCCGGTGGAATTTTTGCACCAGCACTTTGGCAAGGTGGGGCGCTACTACTACGCCATTGCGCGGGGCGAAGACGAGCGGCCCGTTGTGGCCGACCGCCTGCGCAAGTCCATGGGCTCGGAAACCACTTTCGCGCAGGATTTACGGGAGTTTTCGGACCTCATCGAAGCCCTGCAGCCGCTGCTGGAAGACGTGTGGGAATACTGCCAGCGCAGCGGCATCCGGGGGCGGACGGTGACGCTGAAGGTAAAATTCGGCGACTTCCAGCAGATTACGCGCAGCCGCAGCGGCGTGGGCCCGGTGCCGGGGCCGGAGGTGCTGGCCCGCATTTGCCGGGAGCTGGTGGAGGGGTTGTTTCCGCTGGAAAAGGGCGTGCGGCTGCTGGGCGTCACGCTTTCCAACCTGGATAATGAGCACGCCACGGCCGGCCGGCAGCTCACGTTGAGCTTCTAAGCGGCCACTTCGCAACCTTTGGCGGTTCTTTTTCGACTTTGGGAGCAATTAGTGGTGCGATTCTGGTTAAGGAAGCATCATCTTTACCCTTTCAGTCCGTCAGGGCGTAAGGGCCGGCCCCGGCCGCTGCCAATTTCCTTTCTTCACTAGACCTCTCCGCATGCAATTCCCCCGCTTTAAACTGGGATTATATTCCACTTCCGTGCTGGCCCTGCTGGGGCTGGCTTCCTACTCCGTGTACCAGGGCACGCCGCCGCGCGACCAGGTGGTGCTCGGCGTGATGATGCAGGGGCTGAACCAGCTCCACTACCAACCCGAGAAGATTGACGACCAGTTCTCGCAGCGCGTGTACGACTTGTACCTTAAGCGCATAGACGTGAACAAGCAGCTGCTGCTGGCCCCGGAAGTGGCCCGGCTCAGCCAGTTCAAAACGCAGATTGACGACCAGATGCGCGGCGGCACCCACGAGTTTCTGGACGCCACGAGCGCGCTGCTGGCCAAGCGCATGCCCGAGATTCAGGCCCTCTACCGTCAGATTCTGGCCCAGCCCTTTGACTTCTCGGTGCAGGAAAGCTGGGAAACCGACCCCGCCAAGGCCACCTACGCCGCCAACGCCGCCGAGCAGCGCGAGCAGTGGCGCAAGATGCTGAAGTACCAGACGCTGGCCCGCCTCTCAGAAATGATGGACGACGAGGCCAAGAAAAAAGACAAACCCCTGGCCGCCACCAAAGTTGGGGCCTCGCCGGCCACCACCACCGAGAAATCCCGCACTCCCGCCGAGATGGAGGCCGAAGCCCGCAAGCGCGTGCTGAAGTACTACGACGAGGTTTTTACCGACCAGCTGCAGATTGATAGCAACGACCGCCTGGCCGCCTTTGCCGAGGCCATTGCCAACAGCTACGACCCGCACACGGACTACCTGGCCCCCATTGCCCGCGAAAACTTCGACATTCAGATGTCGGGCCGGCTGGAGGGCACGGGTGCCCAGCTGCAGGAAGACGAAGGCAAGCTGAAGGTTATCGACATCGTGCCGGGCTCGGCCTCGTCGCGGCAGGGCGAATTGAAAGTAGGCGACATCATCCTGCGCGTGGGCCAGGGCGCGGCCGAGCCCGTGAGCGTGGAAGGCATGCGCCAGGACAAGGCCGTGAAGCTCATTCGCGGGCCCAAGGGCACGGAAGTGCGCCTCACGGTGCGCAAGCCCGACGGCTCGACGCAGGTCATCCCCATCATCCGCGACGTGGTGGTGATTGAGGAAACCTACGCCCAGTCGGCCCTCATCAAGCAGGGCGGGCGCACCTACGGCTATGTCAACCTGCCCGGCTTCTACGCCGACTTCAGCGGCAAGGGCGGGCGCAGCAGCGCGGCCGACGTGAAGGCTGAATTGGCCAAGCTCAGCAAGGAAAACGTGGCCGGCGTGGTGCTCGACCTGCGCTACAACGGCGGCGGCTCCTTGCGCGATGCCGTGGACATGGGCGGCCTCTTCGTGCCCACCGGCCCCATGGTGCAGGTGAAAACCAGCCGTGGCCCGGCCCAGCCCGTGGCCGATACCGACCCCACTGTGCAATACAGCGGCCCGCTGGTGGTGCTGGTGAACAAGTACAGCGCCTCAGCCTCCGAAATTCTGGCCGCCGCTATGCAGGACTACCACCGCGCCATCATCATGGGCAGCACTACCTACGGCAAGGGCACCGTGCAGCAGGTTTTCGACCTGGACAACGCCGTGAATGCGCAGGCCAACGCCCTCAAGCCGCTGGGCTCGCTTAAGCTCACCATCCAGAAATTTTACCGCGTGAGCGGGGGCTCGACCCAGTTCAAGGGCGTGACGCCCGACATTGTGGTGCCCGATGCACTGGCCTCCTACGCCAAGGGCGAGCAGGAATCGGAATACCCGCTGCCCTGGGACGAGATTGCGCCCGCCACGTATCAGCCCGCCAACACGCTGCCCGCCCTGGCCCCCCTCAAGGCCGCCAGCGCCGCCCGCGTGGCCGCTAGCCCCGGCTTCAAGCTCATCACCGAGGCCGCCCAGCGCGCCACTGCCCGCCAGAAGCAAACCGTGCTGTCGCTGAACCTGGCCGCCTACCGCACCCAGCAGGTAGAGGCCCGCGCCATCAATAAGCAGCAAACCGACGCCCAGAATGCCCTGGCCGTGCTCGACGTATCGGCCCTCGCGGCCGACGCCCGCCCGGCGTCCGACTCCGTGGCCGCCCGGCGCGTGGCTCGCTTCCTCAAGCCCCTGCGCAAAGACCCCGCCCTGGCCGAAGCCGTGGCCGTGATTGGCGACGAGCTGAAATAGGCTGGAAAGCAAGTGCCACGAAAAAGCCCCCGCTGCAACTCCGCAGCGGGGGCTTTTTTATAAACGGCTACGCAGAACCGACTAGTAGCTAACGTCGCTGAACGCGCCGCTGATGGTTTTGCTCCCCGAAGCGGCCGCTGCTCCGCCCGTGAAAGTGAAGGTGCCCGAAGCGTAACGGGGGTAGGGGGGGACATCGAAAACGGAGGTGATGGTGAGCGTTCCGCTGGCCGGGGCCGCGGGCGTGCTTACGCGGGAATCGTAGCTCACCAAATCGGCCCCGCTGAAAGTGGCGAAGGCCGCCGTGCTGTTCAGGGGGTAGGAGCCCACGGTCAGGTTGTAGGGCATTGAGAGGCGCAGCCGGTAGCTGTCGGGCGTGGCCCCGAGGGTGCCGTTGCTGAAAACCAGCTCAAAATTTCCGGAACTGGTAGATAATAGCATCAAATCGATGAGCGGGGGAGCCGCCGCGACGCCATCGACGGTAAACGAGGCCCTGGACTGCACCACCGTAACCGTGGGTACCACCGTGGTTTTGCCAGCCGTCACGGTCACGCTCAGCTCCCGGGGCGGCACGTAGCCGCGCTTCACGTTGAAATGTAAAATATAAGTGCCCGCCGGCACGGCATCGAACTGATAAGTGCCTTTGCTGTCGGGGGCAACACTGACAATGGTCTGGTGGGTGGTGTTATCAATCACCGAAACCCCCAGCAAGGCATCGGCTGGCTGCACGAGCCCGGTGATGGACGGCCCGATAGGTACTTCGGCGGTCGGGGAAGGCGTATCCTGGGCCTTTTTGGAACATGCACTGCCCAGCAGGCCGGCCCCTAGGGCCAGGCCCAGGGCGAAGAGGTGTAGACCGGTTTTCATAGCGCAGAAAGGATGAAGGACTTAAATGTAAGCAAGGGCTAACGAAAGATTTTGCGGGCGTGGTATGCACTGGCTGGCTTACTTTTCACACGCTCGGCAGCGCCCCTTGCTGTCCGGATTGAAATTCGCCTGCTTCGCGCCCCGCACCATCTTGTCAATACCAATTCTCGACAGGTATTGGCTGCGGATAGGCGGCGTGGCAGCATTTTTAGCGGGGCTCGAGCGGCGGGTTTGGTTTCTAATAGATAGCCAGTCCCGATGTTTGTAGAGTAGAACAAGCGCGTGCTGTGGGGCCGTGTTCTTCCCATCTGTAATTAATGCCTGATTCCGTTACTACTCTGCCGGCACTGCCCGCCGAAGTTCTTGCCCAGTTTCCGGCCGATGACCTGCTGGCGGGCATATTTGCTACGTCCATCACGGCGCTGGTGCTGCTGAAACCGGTGCTCGCGGCCGATGGCACCGTGACCGATTTCACCTTCGAGCTTCTCAGCGAGGCCGCGCAGCGCATGCTGCGCCTGCCTGCCCGGCCCACCCGGACCCACTCGCAACTGGTGCCCGGCACGTTGGCGCCGGGCGGCATTTTTGAGTTCTACTGCGAAGTACTGGCCTCGGGCCAGCCGGGCCACCGCGAATTCAACTACCAGCTCGACGGGTTCGATGATTATTACCGCCTGGCGGCCCGCCGCGTGGGAGCCGGGCTGCTGGTGAGCTTCACCGATACGTCCGACGAGGAGCGCACCCCCGTGGAGCAGGCCCTGCGCGAAAGCCAGGCCCGCGAGCAGGCCGCCCTGGCCCTAGCCGAGCTGGAGCGCACCCGCCTGGAGGAACTGCTCGCGCAGGCCCCCGTGGCCATCGGCCTGTTTGAGGGCCCCGAGCTGCGCATCACCGTGGCCAACGAGCGTATGGCCGCCCTCTGGGGCCGGCCCCTGGCCGAGGTGCTGGGGCGGCCCCTGCTCGAAGCCGTGCCCGAGCTGCGCGGGCAGGGATTTGATGAGCTGATGGAACAGGTGAGCCGCACCCTGGTGCCGGTGACCGGCACCGAAGCGCCGGCCGCGATGCTGCGCGCCGGCCAGATGCAAACCACCTACTACAACTTCGTGTACCAACCTCTCTTCGACGCGCACGGCACCTTGCGCGGCGTGCTCGATGTGGCCGTGGAAGTAACGGAGCAGGTGCTGGCCCGCCGCCTCATCGAGGAAAAAGAGCAGCAAGCCAACCAGCTCAACGAGGAGTTGGCCACTGCCAACGAGGAACTGCAAGCCGCCAACGAAGAAATCCTGGCCAATAACGACGAGCTGCACCGCACCCAGCAGGCCCTGCGCGAGCTCAACCAAGAGCTGGAAGCCCGCGTGGCCGACCGCACCCACGCCCTGAACCAGGCGCTGGTGGAAACCGAGCGGCAGCGCGAGCACCTGCGCCAGCAGCAGCACCGGCTGACGCAGGTGCTGAGCGAAGTGCCCGCCTCGGTGGCTACCCTGGAAGGCCCTGAGCACCGCTTCAGCTTCTTCAATGCCAACTACCAGGCCTTGGTGGGGGGGCGGGCCCGCCTGGGCGCCACGGTGGCCGAAGCCCTGCCCGAAATGGTGCCGCAGGGCTTCATTGAGTTGCTGAACGAGGTATTTGCCACGGGCCGGCCCTACGTAGGGGTCGAGTCGTCGGTGATGATTGACGATGCCCACACGGGCCAGTCTGCCCAGCGGTTCATCGATTTTGTGTATCAGCCCCTCACCAACGAGGCCGGCAAGCCGCACGGCATCCTCGCCTTCGTGGTCGATTCCACCGACAAGGTGCTCAGCCGCCTGCTGGTGGCCCAGGCCAACGACGGCCTCACCGTCGCCAACACCGCGCTGGATACCACCAACCGGCAGCTCACCCGCACCAACGCCGACCTCGATATGTTTGTGTACGCCGCCAGCCACGACCTACGTCAACCCATCAACAACTTGGTGGGCCTGTTTGGGGAGCTGGAGCGGTCCGTCACCTTCGCCGACCCCGCCGAGGGCGAGCTGCTGCTGCCCATGCTGCACCAGGCCCTGCACCAGCTCAGCACCACCGTCGACGACCTGGCGCTGGTGGGCCAGACGCAGCAAAACACGGGCCTGCCCACCGAGCCCGTTTCGCTGCCCGACCTGACCCAGGAAGTGCTGCAATCCCTGCAACCCCAGATGCAGGCCGCCCGCGCCCGCGTCACCGTCGATTTTGCGGCGGCCCCCACGGTGGTGTACTCGCGGGCCAACCTGCGCACCATTCTGGTCAACCTGCTTGGCAATTCGCTCAAGTACGCCGACCCCGCCCGGCCCTGCCGCGTGCACGTATCGGTGTGGAAGGATGCCGGCCGGCCCGTGCTGCTGGTGGAGGACAACGGATTGGGCTTTAACATGCACCGCCACCAGGACGAGCTGTTTCAACTTTTCCGCCGCTTCCACACCCACACCGAGGGCACGGGCGTGGGCCTCTACCTCATCAACCGCATTGTGCAGAGCAACGGCGGCCGCATCGAGGTAGAGAGCGAAGTGGGAGAGGGCACGTCGTTTCGGGTGTATCTGTAGGGGCGGGCCTTGTCCCCGCTCGGCGTTCGCGTCGTTTCAGTGATTCCGTTCTCCGACCAGGCGAGGGCAAGCCCCGTCCCTACATCCTATTAATATCCCCATAATTCCCCATGAAAGCCTTTATTTTCGACCTCAACGGCACCATGGTGCACGACATGGAATACCACACCCGCGCCTGGCAGCAACTCTTCAACGAGGACCTGGGCGGCAGCTTCAGCTGGGACGAGGTGAAGCCCCAGATGTACGGCAAAAACCGCGAAGTGCTGGTGCGCCTCTTCGGCCCCGACCGCTTCACGGACGAGGAAATGGACCGCGTTTCGCTTGAAAAGGAGCGGCGCTACCAGCGCGAGTTTCTGCCGCACCTGGCCCTGCTGCCGGGCCTGATGGAGCTGCTGGAACAGGCCCACCAGCGGGGCATTCCCATGGCCATCGGCTCGGCCGCCATCCCGTTCAATATTGATTTCGTGCTCGATAACCTTAACATTCGGCACTACTTCCAGGCCATCGTGAGCGCCGACGACGTGACCGTGAGCAAGCCCAACCCCGAAGTATTCCTGCGCTGCGCCGAGCTGCTGGGCGTGCCGCCCGCCGATTGCCTCGTGTTCGAGGACGTGCCCAAGGGGGCCGAGGCCGCCCAAAATGCCGGCATGAAAGCCGTGGTGCTCACCACCACGCACGAAGTGGCGGAGTTTGCTCACCTGCCCAACGTGCTGCACTTCGCGCCCGACTTTACCGACGCGTTTGTGCGCGGGTTGGTAGGGGCGTAGGTCAGGACAGAAAAAAGTCTGCCATCCTCAGTGCCGCGAAGGACCTTATTACGCTGGAATATTCTTGCGTGATAAGGTGCTTCGCGGCGCTCAGGATGGCAGATAAAGCCTACATCTTCGATTTCGACTTGCCCTTGGCGGCGCGCTTGGCCTCGCGGTGGGCCTGTTTCTCGGCATTGGTGCGGGTGCGGACAGGGGTGCCGGTGCCGGACGACAGCACGTCGCGGTTGTTGGCGATGTTGGAGCCGTCCATGGCCGTGCCCACGCGGGGCTGGTTGTTGGAGGGCGCGGTGGGGTTGGTGTTGTTGTCGGCCGGCGCGTTGCTGGCGGGCGTGGTTTGGGCGAAGGCGGCGGTGCTCAGGCCCAGCGAAAGCATCAGGGTGAGGAGTTTCATAAAGCGGGGGAAAGGATGAGGAATGCTTCTCCTACGTGCTACGGTCGGGCTGGGGTTGCGCGTCGCACGGATGACGAAACCCTTTTACGGCAGCACCGGCACCAGCATTGCCGAGGGGTGCCCGGCGTCGTGGTACAGCCGGATGGTGGCTTTCTGAAAATCCTTCGCATCGGCCGTGGCAATGGGCACGAAGGTCTGCGGGTTCCTATCCACGAGCGGGAACCAGGTGCTTTGCACCTGCACCATCAGCCGGTGGCCTTTGCGGAAAGTGTGGAGCACATCGGGCAGTTCGTATTTTAATTCGGTGGGCTGGTTGGGCTTGAAAGCCTCGGGCTTGGAAAAGCTGTTGCGGAAGCGCCCGCGCATCACCTCGGCGCGCACCAGGCGCTGGGTGCCATCGGGCTGCTCGTCGATGACTTTCACGATGAAGTCGGCGTCGGTGCCGGAGGTACTCACCCACAGGTCGGCGGTGAGGGGGCCGGCCAGGGTGAGGTCGTCGGGCAAGGCTTCGGTGTGGAAGGTGAGCACGTCGGCGCGCTTGGCGGCGAAGCGCTGGTCCTCAATCATGTACTCGTTGTTGCGCTCGCCGTGGGTGCCGTCGGTGTACGGCACAGGGTTAGCCGGGTCACTGAGGTATTCATTGGGCTTCTGGCCGGCGGTAGGGGCACTAAAGGCCAGGCTATTGGCCTGCTGGAAAAATAGCGTCCGGGCTTCGGCCTTGGGCGGCCAGGCCGGGTAGGTTTTCCACTCATTGGTGCCGGTGTTGAAGACCGTGGCTTCGGCCGGATTGAAGGTGCCTTTGTCTTTCAGGTAGAAATTGAAAAACGGCGTTTCCAGCGTCTCTCGGTAGGTCTGGGCGGTGTTAGAGCCGAAGCTGAGGGGGCCGAACTTGCTCCACTCGGGCCGGGCCCACGCGCCGTGGGTCCAGGGGCCCATCACGAGCCGGTTGGTGGCGCCGGGGTTCTGCTTTTCGATGGCCTTGTAGGTGTTGAGCGCGCCGTACAGGTCTTCGGCATCGAACCAGCCGCCCACCACCAGCACGGCCGGTTTCACGCCCGTAAGGGCGGTACGGATGTTGCGGCTTTGCCAGTAGGCGTCGTAGGTTTCGTGCTGCTGGTACTCGTTCCAGATGCGGGCGCGATTGTTGAAATACTGCGGGCCGTTGGCGTTTTTGATGGGCCCGAGGTCGAGGAAAAACTTGTAGGCGTCCTTCGTTTCAAACTTGAACAGCGGCTCATAAGTCGCCACCGGCTTGGGCCGGGGCACGTCGAAATAGTTGGTGAACTCAAAGTTGTCGAGCAGAAAAAACGCGCCCTTGTGTCGGGCATCGTCGCCGATAAACTCATCCGTGACCGGGGCCTGGGGCGACACCGCTTTCAGGGCCGGGTGGGCATTGGGCAGCGCCGCCGAAGCGTAGAAGCCGGGGTAACTGATGCCCATCATGCCCACGCGGCCGTTGTTGCCGGGCACGTTCTTCAGCAGCCACTCAATGGTGTCGTAGGTGTCGGTGCTTTCGTCGTGGGCCACGGATTTATTCCCTTTGGCTTGCGCGCCCAAGGCCGGGGTCATTTCCTCAAACTGGCCCTCGCTCATGTACCGCCCGCG
This sequence comes from Hymenobacter negativus, assembly GCF_016056375.1. Classification (GTDB taxonomy): domain Bacteria; phylum Bacteroidota; class Bacteroidia; order Cytophagales; family Hymenobacteraceae; genus Hymenobacter; species Hymenobacter negativus_A. The sequence continues at coordinate 66,475 of NZ_JAEDAE010000005.1, read as the reverse complement.
CACATCCTGATACACGAAAATGTACTTCTCCTGCGACAGCTCCCGGCTGGGGCCGGGGCCGCGCAACCGGTATTTGCTTTCCCCATACGGCCCGGCCGAGTAGGGCGTGCGTGTCATCAGAAACGGGTAGGGCGAGGCCGGAGAGGCATCTTTCGGCACGTAGATGGTGGTGTAGAGCTTCACGCCGTCGCGCATGGTAATCTGGCGGTCGAGCTTGGTGTAGTTTGCCCTGACAAAGGCAGAATCCTGGGCGCGGGGCGAAGTTTGGGCCTGAGCGGCAGGCGTGGCAGCCAGCAGAAGGACGGCGAGGAGCAAGCGAGGCATGGTAATGGGCATATATGAGGAGCGGGGCAAAGAACGGTAAATACCGCTTGCTGGCGCGCGTCTGCGACGCGTGCCGACTGGTTGATTATGATATGGCAACGTAGGTAAGTTCTGTCGCAACTTGTTGGTGCCCGAGCCACAGGCTTGCCGCCAGCCGGCACGCGTCGCAGACGCGCGCCAGCAAGCCGGGGGCAGTCAGGCAAAACCTACCGCAGCATCCGCACGGTGGTATCGAGGCGCTGGGTGCGGAGGAAGCCACGGTACTGCTCCTGCAGGCGCGTCATGGCGTCGCGGTGCTCGTCGCGCTGAAACAGGCGGACCTTGTATTTCTCGCCGGGGGCCGTGCGGCGCAGGTTCACGTAGGTGAGCTTGCCGGAAGTGGATTTGCTCACCGTTTCGCCGTTCTGGATGCGCTCCACGCGCTTGTCGTTGTTGCCAAACAGGGCTTGCAGGGGCTTGAGGCCGATGAAGAGGTTGGTGGCCCCTTCCAGCCCGTAGTGGCCGCTCACTTCGAGGTTGCTCAAATTGCTGTTCAGGTGCAGGCCGGGAATGATAATCTGGCCCTGCGCCAGCACAAATTCGGCCCGCACGGGCTCGAAGTACAGGTGGCCGGTGCGCTCGGATTTCATGAATTTCAGCGCCTCCATCAGGGCTTCCACATTGATGAGTTCCAGGTCGCGGACGTCGGTTTTGAGGTAGCCGGCGGTTTGGAGCAAGCTGGGCAGGAACGTGGGGCCGAGGTCGGTGCGGATATCGGCCACGCCCCGCAGGCTGCCCTTGATATTGTCGCCGCCCAACATGTTAAGGCCCATGCTGGTGGCGGTGGCAAAAAGAGCGGGCAGCTCAATGTCTTCCAGGCGCACCTGCAGCTGCGTGGCGTGGTGGGCCCGGTTGGCGGTGCTGCGCATGTAGCCGCTCAGGCTGAGGTGCCCCTGCAAGCCATCAAACGAGCAGTTATCGAGCCGGGCCTCGCCGTCGAGCAGGTGCGACACCAGCCGGAACCGGCCGCCGCGCAGCGGGCCATAGTGCACATTATCGGCCTCCACGCGCAGCACGGCGCTCAGCACCCCGTTCGAAAACAGGGATTGGTTGCCAGGCAATAGCCGACGTTGGGCGCGCCGCTCGGCTCGGCGTTCGGCGCGGGCCAGGGTGCGGGCGGTCGGCACCGAGTCGGGGTGGGCGGTGAGGCTGGCGATGAGGCCGAGCAGACGCTGCACGTCGAGGTTGCCGTAGCGCAGGGTCAGGTCGGCATCGGCTGCGGTGAGGCGCAGGCCCTCTACCTGGGCCGTGCCCGAGGCTTCACCGTGCCCGCCTTCCGGCGTGAGAAAGCGCAGGTAGGGCATGCGCAGGGTGGGGCCGCTTTTTTCGAGTTGCAAGCTCACGCGGCGCATGGTTTCGTCCTCGGGCAGGTCCACGCGGTCGATGTCGAGGGTGAGCTGGCCGTTGGCCGACAGCAGCAGGTCGTGCAGGGCCGGGCTGGCGCCACCGTTGGCCTTGCGCCGCCGGGTGCGAACGACCTTAACCGCCTCGGGGGCGGGGCGGTTGAGGCGCGCCAGAAACTGTTGGTAGTTGATGGACGCAAAGTGCACGCCAACCCGGTATTGTACAGGAGCCACGCGGTTTTCGGGGTCGGTGGGCCACTGCACGTCGCCGCGCACGTCGCCGCCCCACACGCGGCCGGCCAGGTGCTCAAGCCGCACGCGCTGGCCGTCGTGGTGAATGGTCACGGCCAGGTTGCTGAGCGTATCGGTGGCCAGCAGCAGGCGCTGGCAGCGCAGGCTCACATCAAGCAGCAGGCCCGGCGGAATGAGGGCGCTGCCCAGGGTGGCGGCCAGCTGGGCCTTGTCGCGGGGCGTGCGAGTACGGTTGGGTTTGGGCAGGCTGGTGGGCGCAAAGCCCTCGTCGCCGGTGCGGGGCACGGGCTGCATGAGGGTGCGCAGCTGGGGCACCCGCAACTCATCCACCGCAAACTGGCCGCTGATGCTGGCCGTGGCCAGCTGCCCATTGAGGTAGCCCAGCAAATCAACCGTAGTAGCCGAAGCTTTAAAGCGCATTTCATTGAGCACGCCGGAGGCATTGGCCAGGTGCCAGAGGCTGTCGCGCAGGCCCACCTGCACATCCAGGCCCGAGATGTCGGCCCCGCGAGCCGGCAGCACCAGCGAGGCCCGGTGCAGCGTGACGGTGCCGCGCAGCGACATGGGCCGTTGCGGCCGTTTAGGCGCGGGGCGGTCGGCGCGGGGCGGGAGCAAGCCGCGCAGGTGCACGTCGATATCGGCGGTGCCGCCCCGCGCCTGCCAGCGGTTGGAGGCCAGCAGGGCGGCCAGCTCGGTGAGCTCGGTGCGGCCCCGGAAGTGGCCGTTGAGGAAGGGACGGCGGAAGTTCTGAAGCGTGAGGGCTACGTCGAGCTGGCCGGCGGCCGAATACACCCGGCAGCGGCGCAGTGTGAGCACCGTGGAGCGGATGTTTTGCTGCGGCCCATTGTCATACGTGCCCACCAGGTCCCAGCGCCGGATGTGGCGGGCGGGCTCGGGCCATTGCAGGCTGGCCCCGCGCAGCCCAAAGGTGAGCACGTTGCGCGGCGTCACCTTCGGCCCGCTAAGGCCCGTGATGGTGTAGTGAATGTGGGCTTTGCTGGGGCTGGTGGTGCCGGCCAGGTAGGGCTCCAGGCGCGGCGGCAGGGCGGCGTGCAGCACGTCCACGAGGGGTTGGTTGCCCACAAAGCGCAGCGCCATCATGGTGCCGGCGGGCTGGTCGGCGGCCACGGTGTGGGTGCCGCTCACCCGAATGGTGTCGCCGTTGAGGGTGGCGCGGGTGCGGTATATCAGGCCCTGGCGGTTCTCGAACGAGTATTTATAGTTCACCCAGGCCGTCACGGGCTCGCGCTCGAACAGCGTGCCGGCGCGGGTGCGCAGGTAGCTCAATTCGCCCTCCAGGGTGCCGGCCACGCGCAGCACGCCGCCCCGCAGCCGTCCCTGCAGCCGCGCCTGCCGCACCTGCACCCCAAAGGCCCCGCGCGAGTACCCGTTGTGCGAGCTGAAGCGGAAGTTGTTCACCACCAGCTCGTCCAGCTTCAGGTTGATTTTGGGGACGTTGCCGGTGCCCTTGCGGCGCTTACCGCGCAGGCCCCAGGCGCGGCCCAGCGAGTCGACCCGCTCCTGAAAATTCACATCATCTATTTCGACCCGCGCCACTTCCACCCGGCCGCGCAGCAAGCTCAGCAGCTCAACTCGCAAATCGACCCGGCCGATGCTGAGCACCGGCACCGATTTCTGAAACGAAGTATCCGTGAGGGCCAGGTGCTGGATGGAGGCCGTGAGATGCGGAAAGTCGCGCCAGGGCGACATTTCGACCCGAAACGGCGCCAGTACCAGCTCCGAATTCTGCGTTAAACCCTTGCGCACTTTCTGGGCCACCAGGCGGCGGCCGTAGTCACTTCCCAGTATCCAGACGGCTACTACTGCACCCAGCACGGCTAGCAGCAGCACCAGTGCCAATACTCGTCGCAGGGTGAAAAATCTCATAGAATGCCGGGGGCGCAGCAGGGCTGCCGCGAGCTAAGGAGCCAATGTAGGCCAGCATACGCGAAAGTTGCTTCCGTGTATGCTGGCCCGGCCCGAAAGGGGAGAAGCTTATTCTTCGGACGTTACCACAGCGTCGGCGTGGGTGGTGGCTTCGTAAGTGTCGGCGTATTTGAAATCTTCCAGCCAGTAGGCCGAGCTCACCACGTCGAAGGTGATGGAATTTTCGGTTTTTTCCGTCGTGGTCAGCTGCCAGAGCATAGCTTTGGCCTCCTCAAATTTATCGCCTTCCACCTGCGGCGAAAACAGTCGGTTAATCAGCGCATTATCGGGCAGGCCGGGTGCTAGCAGGCGCATCAGCGGCGCGGCCGGCTCATTGTCGAATACTGCTAAATCGGCGGGGTTTTCGGCGGTGCATTTCACCTGAAATTCCACGGCTTTGGTGGCCGGGAAGGTGCCGTTGAAGGCATCGTGCAGCAGCTGAGTGGCTTGGTAGAAGCCCTTATGTAGCGGCAGCTCGGGGTTTTCTTCCCAGAGCTTTTCGGTGAGCATCTGGTGGGCCAGGTTTTCAACCTGCCCGGCCGTCAGCTCCTCGGGGTACAAGTAGCCCAGCACCACCTCGGCCGCCTCGCGCGGCTCCAAATCGGTGAAAGCCATGAGGCACATTTCCTTTAGCTCGGCTTCGCTGATGGCGTCCGGGTTGACGTAGTTCATCTTCACCAGCAGCGCCTTGTAGTCAGCGTTTTGCCAGGTATTGGGCAATTCGGTGAGAGTGGCAAAGGTGAGGCGCTCAACGGTAAATTTGGGGGCGGGGGGCAGCATATAATTCGAGGATAAAAGGCAGTACGAAGCCGCCGGTACGGTTGTGTTTACGCACGGTGGCGGCAAACAACCGAGACTTAGCCCAATGTTCTGACACCCAGCCATCACGGTCAGGTATTGCAATTCTGATTAACGCACTGCTTCTTGCGGCTGCAAATGCGGAAGCCTACTACGGGCCAGATACCGCCCTATTTCCAGTGCGTTCTTATGCCGGCCAGGAGGTGTCTAATACTTTTTTTGTACTTGGTTAAACTGCCACCGGCAGCGTAAACAGGAACCGGCTGCCCGCGGCCGGCTGGCTTTCTACCCACAGCTGCCCGCCCTGCGCCCCGATAAACTCGCGTGAGATGCTGAGCCCCAGCCCCGAGCTGCCGTGCCCGCCCTGGCCCGGCACGCCCGCAAAGCGCTGAAAAATACGTTTGTGGAACTCGGCCGGAATGCCGGGGCCACGGTCTTCCACGCTCACGCGCACCATCTCGCCCCACTGCATGGCCCGGATGATGAGCGGGGCTTCCGCGGGCGAATACCGAATGGCATTGGAAAGCAGGTTGATGAGCACCCAGGTGGTTTTTTCCACATCGCCGTGCACTTCGGGCAGGGCTTCGGGCAGCTGCAGGTCGAGCTGAATCTGCTTGTCGTGCAGCTGCGGGTGCACCGTTTGGGTGGCGTAGCGGATGACGTCGGCCAGGTGCATGGGCTGCACGTTGAGCTTGATGCCCGCGCCCGCGTCGAGGCGCGACACTTCGATGAGCTGGCCCACCATGTTGAGCAGGCGCTGGGTTTCCTCGCCGATGCCAGTGGCCAGGGTCTGTCGCTCGGCGTCGGTGGTGCGGGCGTTCTGCAACAGCATCAGGCTGAGCTTGATGCTGGCCAGGGGCGTCTTCAGCTCGTGCGATATGGTGGCCAGAAAAGTCGACTTCACCTCGTCGAGCTTCTTGAAATCGGACACGTTGCGCAGGCAGAAAATGTGGCCGCCCGCCACCGTTTTGCCCCCCGGCCCGGCCGCCAGCTCAATGGGGCTGATGCTGAGCTGGTAGTGCGGCGCATCGCCTTTGTGCGGAAACGTGAACACGGGGTCGGGCACGGCGTCGCCGGCTAGGTTGGCTTCGGCCAGGGGCACCAGCAGGTCGCGCATCAGCTCGTTGGTGGCGGCCACGGCGGCGGCGGGCTGGCCCAGCAGCCGGGGTTGGGGCAGGCCCAGCAGGTCGCAGGCCACGGGGTTGGCCAGCACGATGGTGCCATGCTCGTCGAGCAGCAGCAGGCCCTCATCGAGGCTGCGCACGAGGCTTTCCATGCGGTTGCGCTCCGTAAACAGCTCGGCCAGGGTGGCGCGGCGCTCGTCCTGGGCCTGGCTTAGCACCAGGTTTACGGCGGCGGCCACGGTGCCCACTTCGTCGCGCTTGCCCACGGCCACGCGGGTGGCCGGGCCGGGGCCGGCCACCCGCTCCATGTCGGCGGTGAGGCGGTGCAGCGGGCGCACCACGATGCGCGGCAGCCGCACCATCATGGTGACGCCCACGGCCGTGCCGGCTGCCAAAAACGCCAGCACGGCAAAGCGCGCCGTGTTGAAATCGGCCTGCTCGATGCCGTGCGCCCCGTTTTCGAGGAAGCGAATGGTGAGGAAGGTGTAGCCGCCCAGCCCCAGCAGGAGCACCAGCAGCAGGAAAACGCTGAGGCGGATTTTGAGTTTGAGGGACATGACGAAGCAAAGTAAGCGGACGGGGTAAAGTCCTTCGCTATGCTCAGGGTGGCATGTGGTTAAAAACCGAATGAATGTAGTCCCGGCCGGGCCGGAATCGGGCGGCGGCGCTTGTTTGCCGGGAGCTCGGCCGTATCTTGGGCTGCCGCCCCCACGGCCGCTGCTACCAATAGCGGCCGTGGTCTTTTGCCACCTTTCCCCGCCGGCCATGCCTGCTGCACCCCAATCCGATGCCGACTGGGCCGCGCTAGTGGCCGCCGAGCGTGCCCGCCGCGAGCAGGCCGAAGCGGCCCTGGCCGTTGCCCAGGCCCAGGCCGCTACCCTCGAAGCGCAATTGGCCGCCGCCGCGGTTGGTGCCCAGCGCTATTACACGCAGCTCACGGCCCTGGTGCAGCACCTGCCGGCGGGTCTGGTGCTGGTTGACCACGCGGGCCAGATTCAGTTTGTCAATCAGCAGTTTTGGGACCTGTTTGGCCTGCCGCCGGTAGCCGGGCCGCTGGAGGCTGAACCACCGATTCCGTATTCGGCGGTTTACATCGATAACCGATTTGCCGACCCGGCTGCTTTCACGGCCCGGGCCCACGCCTTGAACGCGGCGGGGCAAACTGCTCTGCACGAGGTGTTCCGGCTGGCCGACGGGCGGATGGTTGAGCTTGACTACCTGGTGCTGGATACCGTGGGGGCCGGCCGCCTGATTTGCTACCGCGACGTGACTGAGCGCCACCAGCGCGACGCCGAGATTCGGACGCTCTCCTTCATTCCGCAACAAACCCCAAACCCCATCCTGCGCCTGACTGCCGCCGGCGAAGTGATTTATGCCAACCCGGCCGCCCAGCCCCTGTTGCAAGCCCTGGCCGCCGACGCGCAAGGCCACTTGCCGCAGCGCCTGTACGCGCTGGTGCAGGCGGCTTTGTGCGTGCCCGAGCACCAGCAGCAGGAATTGCCGGTGGACGGGCAGCACTACCTGTGCACCGCCGTGGCCGGGCCCGACGAGGAAACTGTCACGCTGTACCTCACCAACATCACGGCGCGGCAACTGGCCGAGCGGCAGCTGGCCGAGCAGCGCACCTTCTACGAAAGCATTCTGGAGCAGGTGCCCACGGCCGTGGCCGTGTTCGATACCCTGCACCGCTACCTGTTTGTCAACCCGGTGGTGGAGCCCGACCCGGCCCTTCGCGCCTGGATGCTGGGCCAGACCAGCGAGGCCGCCAGCAAATACCGCGGGCGGCCCGCCGCCATCATCGAGCAGCGCACCGCCGCGTTTGCCAAAGCCCTGCACACCTGGGCCGAGGTGACCTGGGAGGAAACCTACCCCGGCCCGCAGTACTTGCTGCGGAGCTACCGGCCCGTGCAGGGGCACGACGGCACGCCGCTGGTCATTGCCTCGGGCACCGACATCACGGCCAGCAAGCAGGCCGAACAGGAAATAGCCCGCCAGCAGGAATTCTACGAGTCCATCCTGAACCTGCTGCCCGTGGATGTGGCGGTTTTTGATGCGGAGCACCGCTTCCTGTTCGTCAACCCGTCGTCGATTTCGGACCCGGCGGTGCGCCGGCAAATCGTCGGCCTCACCAACGACGAGTATTTTGCGTTGCGCCGGCAGCGGCACCCCACCGGCGTGGACCAGCAGCGCAACCAGTACTTCGACCTGGCCGTGCGCACTGGCCAGGACGTGACCTGGGAGGAGATGCGCACCGGGCCCAACCGGCGCCCGCAGCTGATGCTGCGCCACCTGCGGCCCGTGTTCGGGGCCGATGGCGCCCTGCGCCTGGTAGTGGGCTCGGGCATCGACATCACGGCCCGCTACCAGGCCGAAAAGCTGCAGCAGGAAGTGCAAACCATGCTGCAGGAGCAGCAGGATTTTATCCGGCAGATTGTGGATACGCTTCCCAACGTGATTTACCTGGTGAGCGCCGAGGGCGGGGTTTCGTTTTCTAACAGAGCCTACAACAACGCAGTGCTGCACGCCCGGCATCAGCAGCCCGGCGTGGATGACCCCACGGTGCTGAAGGAGCGGGACCAGGTGCGCGGCCTCAACCAGCGGGTGCAGGATACCCGGCAGGCGCTGACCGTGGACCTGCCCTTCACCCAGATTTCGGGCGAAATCCTGTATTTTCAGGTGCACAAGCGGCCCATGCTTCGGGCCGATGGTCAGGTCGACGTCCTCACTATCAGCACCGACATCACGGCTGTGAAGCAAGCCCGCAACGAGCTGGAACGCCGCGAAAAGCAGTACCACGACCTGGTGCACTACTCGCAGGCCCTGATTTGTACCCACGACCTCAGCGGCAAGCTGCTCTCCGTGAACCCGGCCATTGAGCATTTGATGGGCGTGCCCGCGGCGCAGCTGGTGGGCCGCGACCTTCGCGAGGTGCTGCCGCCCGAGCACCAGGCCACCGTGCAGGCCTATCTGAACGGCGACGAGGCCAGCCTGCCGCAGCCCCGCGTGATAAGCATCCGCACCCGGGCTGGCGAGCGGCGCTACCTCAACTACTACACCTATAAAGTAACCGAGGAAGGCTACCCGCCCTACGTGGTGGCCTCGGGCTACGACGTGACGCCCGGCGTGCTGGCCCAGCGCGCCCTGGAGCACGCCAAGCAGGAAGCCGAAGAAAACGCCCGCGCCAAGGAGGCCTTTCTGGCCCGCATGAGCCACGAAATCCGCACGCCGCTCAATGGCATGCTGGGCATGGCGGCCCTGCTGCACAAAACCGCCCTCACAGCGCCGCAGCTCGACTACCTGGGGGCCATGCAGGAGGCCGGGCAGCACCTGTTGGCGCTGGTGAACGATGTGCTGGACATGGCCAAAATCACGACTCACCACTTAGAGCTCAACTACGGCCCCTTCGATGTGGCCGTGGCCATGCAGGGGGCCGGCCAGATGGTGGCTACCCTGGCGGCGCAAAAAGGCCTCGCTCTGCACGTTGAGCCGCCCCGCACCGCCGTGCCCCGCGTGGTGGGCGATGCCTACCGACTGCATCAGGTGCTGCTCAACCTGCTGTCGAACGCCATCAAATTCACCGAGCAGGGCCACGTCCGGCTGGGGGCCGAGGTGCGGCGCGACACGCCGCAGGAGCTCGTGCTGCGCTTCTGGGTGGAAGATACCGGCATCGGCATTGCTCCCGAGGAACAGGCCCACATCTTCGATGCCTTCAGCCAGGCCAGCGCCGAAACCAGCCTGCGTTTCGGCGGTACGGGGCTGGGGCTGGCCATCAGCCAGCAACTGGTGGAGCAGATGGGCGGCACCCTGCGCCTGAGCAGCGCGCCTGATGCGGGCACCACGTTCTCGTTTCAGCTGGCGCTGCCCCGCGCTCCGGAGCCGGGCGTGCTGCTGGCCCCCGCGCCGTCCGATGCCTCCTACGAAGCCCTGCGCGGCCTGCGCGTGCTGCTGGCCGAAGACAACCTTGTGAACCAGCGCATTGCCATTGTGGTGCTCGAATACTGGGGCGTGCAGGTGCAGGCCGTGGGCAATGGCCTCGATGCCCTGGCCGCACTGCAGGCCCAGTCGTTCGACGCGGCCCTGCTCGACATCCGGATGCCGGGCCTGAGCGGGGTAGAGGTCACCCAGGCCATTCGCCGCCACCCCGATGCAGCCCGCGCTAACCTACCCATCATCGCCCTCACCGCCAATGCCTTCGCCGCCGACCGCGCCGCCTACCTGGCCGCCGGCATGAATGCCTGCCTCACCAAGCCCTACGAGGAAACTGCTCTTTGCCAGCTCCTGCTGGACTTGACCAACGCCAACTGAACGTAACCCTAACGTGACAGTATAGGAGGCCCAGCCCAATAATCAGGCTTTCTGTCGGCATAAACTGCCTATGACGAGCATATTGACCTTCGATTACCGCGGGGGGCTGTACTTTGCCGCCAATAGTATAGTTCTACCCTTTATGCTTTTTTGAGATGCGCCAGTTGTTCGCTTTTGTGTTGTTAATGTTCGTCGCGGTTGGGTGCAAAAAAGAGCCCGACCCTGTTAAGGACGAGATTGTGCTGAACCAGCCTGTGCTGCAAGGCGATTCTATAGTGCTAACGTGGTCGAAGCCAGCAAATCCCGACCACACGCGGTATCAGATAAGGCGTGGTACTGCACCAATCGGCAGCTTTTTCGACCTCACGCTGGTTGGCGATGGTGCTATTCCCTTTCTCGACGACAATCGGTATGTAGATAATACAGCTGCTTACTGTCCTTATCTTACTTATACAGTGGTTGGTATCAGGCAAAACTCTCTTGGAGTCTATAGCTCATCAGCCGGTGGCAGCAATACAGTGATTTTTGAGCGGCCCAACCTTAAAACCATTCATGCGGAGCCTTTCGATGTGCAGTTTGATGCGCAGCGCCGACTGCTGTACTTCTTTGATAAAAAGGGCGTTATTACCCAATATAGCCTGACAACCAATGCAATCACGAAGGTGATAAACACCGCGGCCACCATTGGCTATTGTGACCGGACCACCTACAATGGGGTGCCGGAAATTTATGTGCCCCGCGCCGATGGCTGGGTTTTGGTGTACAACGCGTTGACGCTGGACAAAATTGACGAAATCAACGTCGGGGCCAGTGCCAGCAGTGTGGTGGCCAACCAGGGCCTGCTCTTTGTTTCCGTTGATGACCCGGCGGGCCATCCGCTCAAAGTATACAGCCGGGCCACCAAGCAGTTGGTGAGTGCAGCCAGTGGAAGGAAAATCACCCGGCTTAAGATGCTGCCCAACTCCAATACCAAGCTAGTGGGAATCTCAGATGGGTACGACTCCGTGCAGAGGCTGAGCCTGAACGACCTGCAGTACTTTACCTTCTCATCAACTGGCCTGCCCACCGCTAATACGGCCATTCCATTCGACGGTACTCAGCTGATGACTCCTGGTATTTTCGAGGTGTGCCCGACGAATAATACCATCATCACTTCCCGCGAGGGTAATATCTACAATGAAAACCTACAGTTTCAAGGGAAATTATTGCGCGGCACTGCCAATTATACGTCGTTTGCATACGACCCAACCGGGAGATTTATTTACGCTGGCGCATCCACTATAAGTGTGGGTTGGAAGCAGCGAGTGGATGTGTACGACGCTGCCAACCAAACACTAAGCCGTTCCATCACTACCAAAGCTTACCCCTTCCGTTTGTTTGCCGACGGCACCAATGGAATTGTAGTAGTTAGCAGTATTTCGGTGGTGGCAACAAACGACCGTACATCGCCCGTTACAGATATGGTAGTGGAGTATTTTAAATAAGAACAGGCTGTGAGGTTGAAAGAGAATTAACAACTAGCCGTCGCTCAGTTACTGGTAGTGGTTAAGATGCTCAATTATCCAAGCCCGTATTCTTCCAGCTTGCGGTACAGCGTGGTTAGCCCGATTCCCAGCTTTTTCGCCACGTCCGGCTTATTGCCTTCCAGCTCGCCCATCAATTTGCCAATGTGCCGGGCTTCCAGCGCCCGCAGGCTTTCGTCGGCCGCATCGGCGCCCGGCTTCACGGGCCGGCCCAGCGCGTGAAACTCATCGGGCAAATAATCAGCCGATAATAATTCACCATTCGGGGCGAGGATAGCGGCGCGTTCGAGCACGTTTTTCAGCTCGCGCACATTACCGGGCCAGGGGTAGTGTTGCAGCATGGCCAACGCCTCGGGCGCGAGGCCTGGCAGGCGCTTGCTGAGGCGGGCGGCGAAGTGCTGCAGGAAAAACTGGGCCAGCGGGGCCACGTCGGCGGGTCGGTTTTTGAGCGGCGGCACCTGAATGGTGAACACCGAGAGGCGGTAGTATAAATCGGGGCGGAAGCGGCCGTCGGCGGCTTCCTGCTTGAGGTTGCGGTTGGTGGCGGCTACCAGGCGCAGGTTGACCTTGGTAGGCTTGGTGTCGCCGAGCTTGGTGAAGCTCTGGCTTTCGAGCACGCGCAAAAATTTGGCCTGCACGTTGAGTTCCAGCTCGCCGATTTCGTCCAGAAACAGGGTGCCGTTGTTGGCTTCTTCCAGCAGGCCCTTCTTGTCGGCCAGCGCGCCGGTGAAGGCGCCTTTCTTGTAGCCAAACAACTCCGATTCGAGCAAATCTTTGGGGAAGGCGCTGCAATTGACGGCCACAAAGGCCTTGCCCTTGCGCCCGCTGGCTTGGTGGATGGCCTGGGCAAACAGCTCCTTGCCGCTGCCGGTGGGCCCCTCGAGCAGCACGGTGCTGTCGGTGGGCGCCACCTGGCGGGCCAGCTGCTGCACGCGCCGCAGCTCCGCCGAATCGCCAATCATGGCCTCGAATGTGTACTGCTGGCCCACGCGGCGCTCCAGCTCCGTGACGCGCTGACGGAGGCGGGCTTTTTCGGCGGCGCGCTCCACCACCACCACCAGCTGCTGCTCAAAATCGCCCTTGGTGAGGTAGTCGAACGCGCCGAGCTTCATGGCCTTCACGCCGTCGGGGATGGTGCCGAAGGCGGTGAGCAGCACCACTTCGGCATCGGGGGCGGCGGCCTTATAGCGGGGCAGCAGCTCCACGCCGTTGCCGTCGGGCAGCTTCACGTCGGAGAGCACGAGCAGCACGTCGGCGTGTTGCTGGAGCAGCTCGAGGCCGCGGCGGGCGTCGGGGGCTTGCAGCACGGTGTAGCCTTCCAGCTCCAGCACCTGGGCCAGCAGCTGGCGCAAGCGCGCTTCGTCGTCGATGATGAGGAGGGTACCGGTGGGCATATTTGAAATAGAAAGTTGCGGCCGCAAAGAACGGTCAGCTTGGGCAGCTACTTTTGAAGCGGTTTACCCAAACACCCATTCGATGAGCGAAGAAAGCAAACGCGTAGAATGCAGCACGCATGGCGACCGATACCCGGCCTATGTTTGCCAGCACCTGAACCTGAAAACGCCCGTGGGTTTTTACGAGCCCTTCGCTTCTGACCCAAGCGTGATTTATGCGGACGACGAACTCAACGCTTGGTGTGAAGCCTGCGATGAAGTGCTAACGCAAGTTGGCGAATGGAACGAAGAATCTGAAAGCTTCGCAAGAATCAAACTCGTTTGCGACGTCTGTTTCTTTGATATGAAGAAATTAAATCTGAGTCGAAAGGTGAGTTGAACTTGCATTGATAACCAGGTAGATTTCTTGAAATGCAAGCACGATTTACACATAAATAATTAGCAGCCTCCGTCATGAAAGTAGAAAGTAATTACCGGCTTATTCAACAAGTCAATGGGCGGATGATATATGCTATTGTGATTTTAGAAGCAGAAGCAATTGAAGTTTTACCACGGGAAGCAGGTGAATTATTTATAGAATTTGACTTCCCACACAAGTATAATTATGCGGTTCATTTTGGAGTAGAATATTTTTTTGAACGGTATTCTGCGGGTAGACCTGTGAATATGCTTGTTACTATAAAGCGAGTAAATGACATGCTGGCTGATAGCTCAAGCTCAGTTGTCGCTGCTGCAACAATTATGGCTTTATCAGAAGCCTTTAAATTTGAAATCGAAGGCTTTTCTCTTGATAAAGACGGAAATGGAGCGTTGAATTTGCCTTTAGGACAAGGTTCATACAGAAGCCATACAGGACATATTTAACTCCCGCGAATCTCCTGCTTGATGTGCTCGACGAATTGGGCGAATTCGGGTTCGGCTTCGACGTTTTCGTGCCAGGCGAGGCCCATTTCGGCTAGGTTGTATTGGTGCTGGGGGCTGATGGTGGCGCCCGGCACGAGGGCACCGGACGCGTCGTGCTCGTAGCCGAGCAGCCAGAGGCGGTCGGCCAGGGCGGTGGTGGTCACGATGTCGTGCGAGACGATGATGACGGTGTTCAACTCGTCCATGGTGGTGACTTCGACGATGATGCGCTTCACTTCGTCAATCATGGCCACGTCGAGGCCGGAGAAGGGCTCATCGAGCAGGATGAGGTGGTCGGAGCAGAGCAGCTGCTGGGCGATGGCCGCCCGCTGGCGCTGCCCGCCCGAAAGCAGGGCCGGGTACTTGCGCCGGTGCGGGGCCAGGCCGAAGCGTTCGAGGTAGGCTTCAACGTGCTGTCGGGCCTCGACGGGGGCGTGCTTGCGCTGGGCGGCCACCAGCAGGTTGTCGTGCAGGGTGCGGTGGTCGAAGAGGGGGTAGCGCTGCTGCACAAAGCCCACCATGCCGGGCTCCACGGGCTGCTGGGCGAGGCCCACTTCCACGGTGCCGCTGCCGGGCCGGATGAGGCCCGCCATGATGCGGCACAGCACCGACTTGCCGATTCCCGAGCGGCCGTAGAAGCCCACGACCTGACCCTGCTGCATGTTGGGCCGCGTCACGTCAAGGACCTGGGCGTTGATGTCGCGCAGAATGGGTTCGCCATTGAAGGCGATGGAGACGTTCTCCAGGGTGAGGATGGGGCCTTTGTAGGCGTAGGTGTGGGCAGTCATGGCGGGGTTGGGGTTGGTAAGGGGCGTCTGTCATTGCGAGCGAAGCGCGGCAATCCGTCCTCGCTAAGCGACAGGCTTTGAGTTGTGATAAAGCCCTTTTTGAAATGAGATGGTGTCTATTGAGAGCGGGTCACATTAGAAAGCTGGTCGCTGAGGACCGGACGGATTGCCGCGCTTCGCTCGCAATGACAGACGATTTATCGGCTGGTAGCTAGTGCCGAATAGGGAAAAAACACCCGCCGCAGTAGCACAAACACGTAGTCCTGCACCGCGCCCGTCGCCAGAATCACTAGCTGAATGGCCAGCACGCCATCGAGGTGCAGGTAGCGGTTTTGCTTGTAGAGCAGCAGGCCGATGCCGCCTTCGGACTGGTAGAGCGTTTCGACCAGCGTAATCATGGTCCAGATGATGGCGAAGTTCTGGCGCACGACTTCGAGCATTTCATCCAGCTTGCCCAGCACCACCACTTCGTAGAAGCTGCGCCACTCGCTCATGCCCAGGGTACGGGCGTGGTCCATTTCCTCCTGCGTGGTGGTCAGAATCACGCTGGTCATGCCCGTGACCAGGTACACGGTGGCCCCAAAAATGAGCACCGAAAGCTTCACCTGGTGGCCCGAGCTGACCATCAGGGCCATGAAGAAGGTGAGGCCGGTGAGGGTGAGGTAGCGCATCTTGGAGGCCGCGTAGGCAATGGGCCGGAAGAAGGGTAGGGCCGTGAGATAGGAGATGAGCAGCGCCAGCACCGTAGCTACAGCCAGTGCCTGCAGGGCTGTGGTCATGCTGGCCCACAATTCTTGGATGAGGCCCTGCGAGGTGATGAGGTCGCCGAGTGAGCGGACGACTTCGCCCAGACTGGGGAACAGCTGCATGGGGTAAAACAGCCACAGCAGCAGCAGTATAGCGGCCTGACCGATGACCATCGTGGTAAACACGAGGCGGGCCGGCTGGGCGTTGGGGGCGAAAAGGGATTTCATGGTGTTGGTAGGTATTTCTCCTGTCATTGTGAGGAGGCACGATGAAGCAATCCGTCCTGTTCTCAGCGCTGAGCTTTATGATGCGATGAAGCCTACTTACACTATGATTGAGAGCTTGTCGCAGAAAAAAGCGTCTGGTTTTGAGAGGACGGATTGCCGCGTTTCGCTTCGCTCCACTCGCAATGACAGGCGGGAATTAATTGCCCAGCACTACTTCCACGCGGCGGTTTTTGGCTTTGCCATCGGGCGTGGTGTTGCTGGCTATAGGCTCGGTGGCGCCGTGGGCGTACACCTGCACGCGGCCGTCGGGGAAGGCGCTGTGGCTCTTGGTTTCGAGCCAGTGCTGCACGGCCATGGCGCGGTCCTCGCTGAGCTGTTGGTTGCGGCCGGGGTCGCCGGAGTTGTCGGTGTGGCCGTGCACGGCCACTTTCAGGCGGCCAGCCACCACGAGGTCGTTGAAGAGCTGGTTGAGGTCATGCTCGGCGGCGGGGGTGAAGCTGCTCTGGCCGCTGTTGAATTCGATGTTCCAGGCGCGCTTGCTCACGCTTTGGCGGATTTCATCGCCGGCAGCAAACTGCTGGGTTTCGGCCGGGGCCACGGCTTTGCCTTTGTATTGGGCCTGCAGGTTTTTCAAGGGCGTCAGGTCCAGCATTTCATTCAAGGGCACGTAACTGGGCAACTCCTTGGGGTAGAGTTTGCTCTGCACGTCGCCGAAGGTTTTGTACACGGCCGCGTAGATGTTGGTACCGCCTTCGTCGAGGCCGAACAGGCTGAGGTTATCGCTGAAATTGAAGGCCTTGCTGCCGCCCAGCTCCACCACGTTGCCGTTGCGGTCGGCCTCGCTCACGCCCTTGTAATACTTCAGCCAGTAGGCACCGGGCTTGTCCTGGTCGCCGTACACGGTGGCGGCGATGTCGGCGGCGCGGGCCAGGGCTTCGGGGTGCGATTTCACCTGGTCGCCGGCCACGGCGAAGGCCGTCATCAGGCCCAGCACTTCCTTAGGGTGGGCGTCGTACCAGCGTTTGGTCGTCACCATGATGTTGGGCATCTGGTTGGAGTAGTCTTTGGTGCTCACGATGTTGACAAGGCCGCCACGCTGCTTGGCAATGTTCACGTCGCCGGGCGTCCAGGTGGCCACGGCGTCGGCCACCACATCCACTTTTACACCGGTGTTCTTGCCGTTCACCACTTTGGTGCGGGCTTCGGGCTTGCCGAGGATGTATTTTTCGGCGGCTACGAGGAAGTCGGAGGCGGCCATGAAGTTCACGGCTTCGGGGTCGTAGGTGGTTTCGTCGGGGTTCACTTTCAGGCCGTTGTCGGCGCACCATTTCAGGGCGATGTTCTGGTCGCCGTCGCGCAGGTAGCAGGCAATGGTTTTGCCGAGGGCAGTTTTGGGGTTGTCAAGCCACTCTTTCGGACCCATCAGCTTGTCTTCGCCAAAGGATTTGCCCACCGAGTAGGGGATGATTTGCAGCTGCGTGCCGGCCTTCTTGAGTTCCGTTTGCACGGCCGAGAAGCCGGGCAGACCGTCGCCCATGATGCTCACAATCAGGCCCGGCGTGGCAGGGTTGGTTTGCAGGTCCATGGCGTTTTTCACCAGGTCGGCCTGCATCTTGCTCACGTCGTCCTGGCGCACAATCTGCATGTCGAAGCCATTCGCGGCGGCCGCCGAACCCATTGTGGAGCGGGGGCCACCGTTGGCCAGCATGCCGGCCATCTGGCTGTTCCAGGCCATCACCTCCCAGGTGAGGGGCGTGCCCTTGTCGGCCGGAGCGGTGCCGGGCATGGGGGCCAGCGGCACCACAATGTTGGCCCGGCTACCGCCGGTGGCGGCGGGTAGCTCAATCGAGTTCAAAAGCACCGACTGCGTGTCAGCTTTTTTAAAGACGGCACCGCTGGAAACCAGCTTGTTGATGCCGAAGTAGAGAAGGCCCACGAGGAGAAGGCCAATGATGAATTTACCGCGGGTAGTCATTTTAGTATGGGCAAAAGAGGGGTGATGCGCCCGTTTTGGGCGCTAGGGTTTTCTCGGTTTTGGTGGGGTTGATTAGCGGCTGGCTATAGCGTTAGCGGCTACTTTAGGCAGGCTGTCATGCTGAGCGAAGCCGAAGCACCTCTACTGCTTCGTTGGGCTGATTGAATTACTGCCGAGGTAGACATGCTTCGGCTACGCTCAGCATGAGGTGCTTCTACAGTGGATTCTCCCAGCAGGCCCACCAGGCCGCAGGCCAGCAAAAAGCTAATCAAGCAGGCTAGAATAGGCATCATCGGAGGCTTTTTTAGTGGCGGTAAGTGACTGAGGAGCTTGCGGTTTTTCGTTGAGCACGGCGTTGAATTCGCCTTTCTGGTACTGGTCGAGCAGGCGCTGGCCCTTCTCGCTCATCACCCCGTTCTGGATGTCCATCTCCTTGACGAATTCCTGCGAGTAGCGCATGGCCTGCTTAATCTGGCCCAGCTGCTGGGCCATGTCCTCGGCCACGCGGTCGGTGGCCAGGTCGAAGAAGTACTTCTTATCGGGGTCGCCGCGCAGGATGTTCATGGCCGCGCGCATGCCCGAGCTGGTGCGTTTCACCAGGGCATATTCATCCTTCAAGAGGTTGACTTTGAACTTGCTGCCGTCAATCTGACGCAGGGCGGCTTTCAAAATCTGGCGCATCACCAGGCTCACGTTGGCCGTGGTGGTGGCCATCGGCTGCAGGCGCTGGTTGTAGTCCTGCACCTGGGCGGCGCGCATGGCGTACGATTCGGCGGCGTCCTTCTCGCCCTGGCGGGTAGCCGAGTCGGCCAGGGCCAGGTATTCCTTAATCTGGGCGGCGTTGGCGGCGAGCTTGCGCTTCACCAGCTCGTGTGCGCCTTCGATGTTGGTGACCTCGGCGTCCATCTTGCGGGCTTCCTTCTCGGTATTCGAGATGTAGTCCTCCATGATGCCGATGGGGTCGGTGTTGACGAAGATGCCGGCCATCGAGCGCAGCACGCGCTGCCCGGCGTACCACAGCCCGGCGTGAATCCGCTTGTTGGTGGCCAGCAGAAACAGCACGAACAGCGTGCCGAGCCCGATGCCGAGCTTCACGGTGTCGAACACCATGTCGACGAGGAAGGGCAGGATGCTGCCCCAGAAATACACCGCCGTGCCTACCAGTCCGAGCAGGACCACGCGGCCGGCAATTTTTTCCGGCTGCTGCCACTTGGGGAGGCCGGGGGTGGAATCGAAAGAGGGAAGTGCGTTCATGGCGTTGGTATTGGGGGTGTAGGGTGGTGGCCCTGCGGCCGTTGGTTGGTTACCTCCACCTTATGCCAATACCAATGCCGTTTCGGGAATGCTTTTGAGAAAATTTATCTAACTATTGATTTTCAGAGTGATAACAAAAAATCCCCGCCAGGCACGGGGCCTGACGGGGATGAATTTTTTCAGAATGGAAAGCGGATTTTTCCAAATCAGCAAGGCGGGTGGGGCTCGTCTGTCATGCTGAACGCAGTGAAGCACCTTATCACGCGTGAACAATTCGTTCGAACGGGATAAGGTGCTTCACTGCGTTCAGCATGACAGACGATTTCCTCAGCGCACCAGAATCAGCGCGGAGTTGCCCGGTACCTGCACGCCGCTGGTTACTTCGAGCACATCGAGGCCTTCTTCCTGGATTTGGTTGCCGCGCAGCACCACTTTGTAGGTATCGCGGGGCAGGGGCACGCTCCAGGCCGAGCGGTTGCCGTTGAAAATGACGGTGATGGTGTTCCAGGCGTCGCCGCCGGCGTGGTCTTTCAGCTGGTAGGCAATGATGCCGGGGACCATGTTCGGCAGGAATTCGAGGTGCTGCTGGATGAGCTCGGTGGTGGGCAGGCGGAAGGCGGGGTGGTTGCGGCGCAGAGCCAGCAGCTTGCGGTAGAACTCATACACGCCCACGTATTTGGCTTTGCGGCCCCAGTCAATCTGGTTCACGCTGTCGGGCTGGTT
Organism: Hymenobacter negativus; assembly: GCF_016056375.1. Classification (GTDB taxonomy): domain Bacteria; phylum Bacteroidota; class Bacteroidia; order Cytophagales; family Hymenobacteraceae; genus Hymenobacter; species Hymenobacter negativus_A. The sequence continues at coordinate 46,830 of NZ_JAEDAE010000005.1, read as the reverse complement.
GTAGGAATTGGAGGAGCCGCCCTTGGTGCGCAGGAACTCATCGCCGACCGGCAAAAATGGCACGCCCTGCGAGGTAAAAACGATGGTGTTGCTCAGCAAATCCATCTTAATCAGCGTGTCTTCCGAGGTGTTGGGGTTCGAGGCGCGGAGCTTGTCCCAAAGCACCCTGTCGTCGTGGCAGGCCACGTAATTGATGGCTTGCGAAGGGGCGCCGGCCCACGGGGCTTTCGAGTAGTTGACCTTGGCGTAGTCGAGCTGGGGGTGCTGGGTGGCCGCCACGATGCCGAATTTCACGCTTTCCTCCAGGCCGGGCTGGCCGCTGGCGAAGCCGGGCTCGGTCTGGTGGGCGTAGTGGCCCTTCACGCCGTCGCGCAGCTCGTCGCCGAAGGCCGCAATGCGGTCCAGCTTCATCATGTTGCCTTTGAGGGCGCGCTTGGCGTCGGGCAGGGGCGAGGGGCCGGCGGTCCAGCCTTCGCCGTAGATGAAAATGCTGTGGTCCTGCTGGTCCAGCGCCACGCGCACGGCGCGCATGGTTTCGATGTCGAGCACGCCCATGAGGTCGAAGCGGAAGCCGTCGGCGTGGTAGTGCTGGGCCCAGTACGCCACCGATTCCACGATGAGCTTGCGCACCATGGTTCGCTCCGAGGCCACTTCGTTGCCGCAGGCGGTGGCGTTGCTCAGGCTGCCGTCGGGGTTGTGGCGGTAGTAGTAGCCAGGCACCAGCTGCTCGAAATTGCTGCGGCGGGCGTCGGCAGTATGGTTGTACACCACATCGAGCACTACACGCAGGCCGGCCCCGTGCAGATTCTCCACCAGCTGCTTGAATTCGCGGATGCGGGCCGCTGGGTTGGTGGCGTCGGTGGAGTAGGTGCCTTCGGGCACGGTGTAGTTCTGCGGGTCGTAGCCCCAGTTGTATCGGTTGGCGCTGGCGGGCGCGGCTTCGTCTATGCTGGCGAAGTCGTTGGTGGGCAGCAGGTGCACGTGGGTCAGGCCCAGTTCAACCAGGTGGTCGAGGCCGGTGCTCACGCCATCCGGCCCGCGCGTGCCGGTTTGCGCCGCGCCCAGAAACTTGCCCTTGTGCCGCACGCCCGACTGCGGGTGCATGGTAAGGTCGCGGACGTGCACCTCGCCGATGACAATGTCGGTGGTTTGCTTGAGAGCGGGGCGTAGGTCGTCCTTCCAGCCCGGCGGCTCGGCAATGATGGGGTTGAAGACGGCCCCGCGCAGGCCGTTCACGCCCACGGCGTGGGCGTAGGGGTCGGCCACTTCGGCCATTTGCTTGCCCCCGATGGTGGCCTGCACGGTGTAGAAACCGGTGGTGCCGGCGGGTAGGGTATAGGTCCAGGTGCCGCCTTCGGCCTTCGTCATATTAAAGTCGGTCTTGGCCGGCCCGCCGGTGCCGGCGGCGTAGAGGCGCAGGTGCAGGGCCGACGCGGTAGGCGCCCACACACGCAGAGTGGCCTGGCCGCCGCGCCAGGTCAGGCCCAGGTCGGGGCCGAGGTAGGTGGGGTAGGTAGAATAATCGGGAAGCGGCGGGGCGGCTGGCGCCGGAGCAGGGGAGAGCAGCACAAGCAGCAGCAGTAGCGGGCGAATCATGGGGCAAAGGTCGGGACTATGGCCGGAAGTGTCGCACGAAAACTCCCTCCTTAGGTAAGGAGGGAACGCTGACGCGCAGCCTCAGCTGGGGTGGTTGCGGGCGTTGGAGAACGTCCGGGTGGGGCGGAACCAGTCCCGGGTGGTGTCGGACCATCCAGACGTCCTTCAACGCCCGCAACCACCACCGTTCGAGCCGTTGGCTTGAACATCCCTTCCTTACTAAGGAGGGGAGTCTGGTTCTAAATCCCGGCCTTCCCCAACGGTAAAACGCTGCCCGCCGTCGATACAATTACGGGGTGTGGTCGGTTTGGCCCGGGTTTGGGATAGAGGACCGGCTATGTTTGTTTCGATTTCTCCTCCGTCGTCTATGGCCGTCCTCACGCCTCGTCGCTACCTCACGCCGCTCATTCATGTGCTGGTGTGGGGGCTGTTCGGGCTCACGTTTCTGTTGTTTCAGCCGCTCACCGGGCGGCTCACCATGCCGCCGCAGTTCTGGCTGAAGCAGGGGCTGATGTTTGCCGTCTGGATTGCCACGTTCTATTTCACGTCCCGGGTCACGGTGCCGCGCCTGTTGCTGAACGGCCGCACCGAGTGGTTTATTCTGGCCCTGATAGCCACCACGGGGGTGGTGCTCAGCTTCAGCAAGTTTCTGGAGATGTCACTGAACCTGCCCGAACTCATGGACAAGGCCTTTATGGCGGCGGCCGGGCGGCCCCGGCTTACCCCGCGGGGCAGCTTCCGCATTGATACCATGGGGCTGCTCACCACCATGTTTGTGCTGGGCATCAGCACGAGCATCACGGTGGTGCAGAAGTGGCAAAACGACGCCCGCATCCGGCAGACGCTGGAGCAGCAGCGCGTCAGCTCCGAGCTGTCGGTGCTCAAGGCCCAGATTAACCCGCACTTCTTTTTCAATACGCTTAATAATATCTACGCCCTCACGCTGCTCGACGGCGAGCAGGCCCGCGTGGCCATCCACCGGCTCTCGCGCATGATGCGCTACGTGCTCTACGACACGGCCGGCGGCATGACCTTACTAAGCCAGGAAATCGCCTTCGTGCAGGACTACATCACCCTCATGCAGCTGCGGCTCGATGAGCGCGTGACCGTCACCTTCGACCGCCCCGAGCCCGTGCGCGACGTGCCCGTGGCCCCCATGCTGCTGCTGCCCTTCCTCGAAAACGCCTTCAAGCACGGCGTGGCCGCCACCCAGAGCAGCAAAATCTACATCGGCCTCGCCCAGCCCTCGCCCGATGTGCTGGAGCTGGAAGTGCGCAACACCCTGCTCGCGCTGCCCAGCACCGACCTGGCCGGCAGCAACGGCATTGGCTTGGCCAATACGCGCCGCCGCCTCGACCTTCTGTACCCCGGCCGGTTCAACCTGCTGGTGGATGACCACACGCCCGCCAACGAATTCCGGGTGCATTTGACGCTAAAAGTTGGGCAAGAGGGTATGAGGGTAGGGGGATAGGAGTTAGTTCCTGCACCCTCACCACTCATCCCCTCACACCCACCTATCCCCACACCCCAACCCATGACGCCTCTCAAAACCATTGCCGTTGACGACGAGCCCCTGGCCCTGGGCCTGGTTGCGTCTTTCGTCCAGAAAACACCGTTTCTGGAGCTGGTGGGCAAGTTTGGCAACGCCGTGGAGGCCCTCAAGTACCTGCACGAGCACCCCGGTACCGTCGATTTGGCCTTCCTCGATATCCAGATGCAGGAACTCAACGGCCTGGAGTTGGCCCGCGTGCTGGGCCCCACCGGCCCGCGCGTCATCTTCACCACTGCCTTCAGCCAGTACGCCCTCGATGGCTACCGCGTCGATGCGCTGGACTACCTGGTGAAGCCCTTCAATTACGAGGAGTTCCTGCGCGCCGCCGGCAAGGCCCGTGCCTACGCCGAGCTCACCTCGCAGCACGCCACCGCCCCGGTTTCCACCGGCCCCGAGGAGGAAGAATACCTTTTCCTTAAAGCCGAGTACCAGCTGGTGCGCGTGGCCCTCAGCGACATCCTCTACGTGGAGGGCCTGAAAGACTACGTGAAAGTGCACCTCAAAAGCACGCCCCGCGCCCTGCTGAGCCTCATGAGCCTCAAGGCGATGGAGGAAAAGCTGCCCACCCGGCGCTTCATGCGCATCCACCGCTCGTTCATCGTGGCGCTCGATAAGATTGAGGCCGTGCGCCGCCTCACCGTCCAGATCGGGGCCGTCACCATCCCCGTGGGCGACCAGTACAAAGACACCTTCCTGCAATTCCTCAGCCGCTGGAGTTGAGACATTAATTGAATGAAACTCTGTCATCCTGCGCGCAGCGAAGGATGATAGAGTTTCATTCAACGACTTCCCCACTACTTTCTTCCGCCTTCTACCACCCCTCCGATGCCCCACACACTCCCTGTCTTTCTGAGCTATGTACCCATTCACCTTTTCCGGGAGCCCCGCTTCCGGCCTGGCCTCCCGTGCGCGGGAGGCGGCCCCGCAGCTGGCGGTGCTCTGCCTCTCGAGTAGCCTGGGCGGGCTGGAGCTGAACAGCCTCAAATTCGCGGGCTGGATGCAGGAGCGCGGGTGGCGCGTCACGTTTTTCGCGCCGCCTGCCACGCCGCTGGCCATGTGGGCCGAAGACTGGTTTGTGCCCCTCGAAACCTTGGCCGTGCGCCGGGGGCTGGCCATGCCCCTCATGGCCTGGGCCCTGAAAGAACAGCTCGAACGCCTCAACATCGACGTGCTGGTGGTGACGCAGAACAAAGACCTGCCCGTAGCCACGCTGGTTAAAACCCTGCTGGGCGGCCGTCTGCGCATTATTTACCAGCAGCACATGCAGCTGGGCCGGCCCAAGCGCAGCCCCGTGCACACCCTGCGCTTCGGCCTGGTCGATGCCTGGCTGACGCCGCTGCCCGGCCTGGCCCGCGAGGTGGCCCACCTCACCCGCTTCGACATGGCCAAGCTGCACCTTGTGCCCCTGGGCCTGCCACTTGAGCAGTTTGCACCGCCCACCCACACCCCCTTCGAGGCCCGCCAGGAGCTGGGCCTGCCCCAGGATGTGCGCCTGCTGGGCATTCTGGGCCGGCTGGATGCCGGCAAGGGGCAGGATTTCGTTATCAATGCCTTGCACCACCTGCGCCAGCAGTACGGCTACGATGCCCACCTCGTCATCATGGGCGAGCCTACCCGCAATGAGGGCGACGGCTACCTACGCCAGCTTCAGCGGCAGGTGGCGCGGCTGGGCCTGCAAAATCAGGTGCATTTCCGGGGCTTCCGGGCCAATCCGGCCGTGTTCTACCACGCCATCGACGTGTTTGTGATGGCTTCGGAAAATGAAACCTACGGCATGGTGACCCTCGAAGCCCTCGCCGCGGGCGTGCCCGTAGTGGGCGCAGCCGCCGGCGGCACCACCGAGCTGGTGGAGCACGGCCAGACCGGCCTGCTCTACCTGCCCGGCGACGTGGCCGCCTGCGCCCGCGCCTTCCGCCGCACGTTTGCCGAGCCCGCCGCCACCCATGAGCGGGTGGAACGCGCCCGCCTGGCCCGCTGGCACTACTCGCACCACCGCCAATGTGCCCTCACCGAAGACGTGATTCGGGCCGTGGCCACTGCGCCGGTGGCTCCGGCTGGCCCGGCCCGGGTGCGGCGCCTGTCCGTGAATGCCGCCTTTGCCCACGCCGTGGCCCAATAGCGCGGCCCCGGAAAAGTCCGTTCGGTCGATACAGTGCCGGATTTGGCCGATATCGGTGCCGGCCAGCCGCCCCGGTCCAGTAGCTTCACGGCATCAAATCCAACCAGCCCGGGCCTCCGGGTTGGCCTATTTCGCTGAACTATGAGCTCCGTCGTCAAACTCCGTTTTTTGAGTGGGCTGCTGTTGAAACTGGCCGTGCCGGCCGCCGTGCTGGGCCAGCACGACTGCCCCTCCTTCGGCCCTCCACGACCTGAACTGCGTGCCCCGCGGCCTGCGCCCGCTGCTGCCGGGGCCGCGCTACCCCATAAGTCCTGTCATTCCTAAGCGGCCCGGCGTGCTGCGCGTGGCCACCCACCCGGCGGGTTTGCCCCCGCCGGCAGCAGCGCCCAGCAAATGCCCCCGTCCCGGAATGGCAGGCACCATTACCAATCGGCCTACCGTTGCGCTGCCGTTTTCGCAACCAGTCAGCCGGTGCCTGATGCCTCAAAAAGCCTTTGCATTTGCAAAGGCTTTTTTTATGTTTGACGGAGTAGCAGGTCGTCGTATATAGCCTCCTCATAATATTGGCACAGTGGGCTTATCGTCAGCTGTTTGCTCCTGGCTGGCAGTATCGCCCAATCCGGAATGGATGCCCAAAGAGGGGTTGTGGAAATAAAAAAGCCGATTAGGCACTGCTGGATAGGTTATGGGCCGGATATAAAGATTTGATAACGGCATCATGCCCTGAATTCAAGTCTTCCCAAATACCTTTACACTCAACGTGTCCACCCCATGGTAATTTGGTAACCCCACTAACAGCTTGCTTTTTATGCAAAAACCATTACCCCGTTTTTCCGCCGGTATCAGCCGCAGCCTGGCGCTGCTGATGATGTTAATGTTACCCCTGCTTGGATGGGGGCAGGTTTCCATTGCTACATCAGGGACACCTGTAACGCAGGACTTCAACACACTGGCTGCTCCTTCAACCGTTACCAGTAGCACCATGCCTGCGGGCTGGGTATTTCTTGAAACGGGCACCAATAAAGACGCAAACTATACTGTGAATGACGGTAACGGAACGGCCGGCGACACTTATAGCTATGGCAGTACTGCAGCCGCCACCAAAACTGACCGGGCATTAGGTTCTATCGCTAGTAGCAGCTTGGTTTCTGTGTTTGGCGCGTCGTTTAAAAATAACACTGGGTCTGTAATTACTCAACTCGATATCAGTTACACAGGCGAGGAATGGCGCCTTGGTGACGCTACTCGGGGTACAACTGATAAACTTCAGTTTGCTTATAGCACAACCGCTACGGCAATTAACACCGCCAGTGCTTATACCGATGTGGCAGCATTAGACTTCAACTCGCCCAATATTACGGCTCCGGTTGGTGCTAAAGACGGGAGCTTGGCTGCGAACCGAACTGCCATTACTGGAACGATTACTGGGTTGAACATTGCAGCCGGTGCAACTTTCTACATTCGATGGTCCGACGTTAACATCTCAGGAACCGACGATGGCTTGGCTATTGACGATTTTTCCATAACTGCCAATAGTTCAGCCACTCCCACGCCTTCCATCACTGCGGGTTCCCTCACCCCGGCCGGCAGCTTCAGCACCGTACAGGGCACGGCCTCGGCCGCCAAAACTTATACCCTGAGCGGCAGCAACCTCACGGCCAACCTGACCGTGGGGCCGCTGGCTGGCTACGAATTCTCTACCGATGGTTTTGCCACAGCGGGAGCGGCTTCGCTCAGCCTTACGCCCAGCAGCGGCACGGTTGCGAGCACCACGGTTTCGGTACGGCTGGCTGCGGCCACTACGGCCGGCACCTACAACGGCACCATTGACAACGCCAGCACCGGGGCCGCCACCCGCAGCATCACCGTGATGGGCACGGTCACAGTGCCGCCCACCGTCACCACTACGGCTCCGGCCACGGGCATTACTACTACCGCTGCCACCATTGCCGGCAACATCAGCAGCTTGGGCACGCCTACGGCCAGTACCTCGTATGGCTTTGTGTATAGCACCACTGCCAGCACTGCCGCCACGCTGGTGTTGGGCGGCGGGGGCGTAACCACCGCCCAGGTGGGCACTACGGGCGCCGCCACCGGCGCCTACAGCACCGGCCTGACCAGCCTCACAGCCAGCACTACCTACTACTACCGCGCCTACGCGTCCAACTCAGCTGGCACTGGTTATGGCACCGTCGAGTCGTTCACCACGGATGCTGCGCCCACTACGCCGTTGCTCATCGCCACGCCCACGGCGCTCACCGGCTTCAGTTATTATGTAGGGGCCGGGCCGTCGGCTTCGCAATCCTTCAGCTTGACCGGCAGCAACCTCACGGCCGGCAGTGCCATCAGCATCGATGCTACCGGCACCGATTACGAAGTATCGACCGATAACTCCACCTTCGGCGCGATGGCAGCCATTACCAACGCAGCCGGCGGCACGCTTGCCAGCACCCCGGTTTACGTGCGCCTCAAGGCTGGCTTGGCGGCCGCCAGCTACGCCAGCGAAACCGTAAGCATCACGGGTGGCGGCACGGCCAGCGCTATCACTGTTACAGTAAGCGGTTCGGTAACGGCCCTTCCCACCATCACCACTGGCACGGTCACGCCCAACCCGGCCACGCAGGGCGGTAGCGTCACGGTGCCTTACGCCACCACCGGTACTTTCGGCCCGGGCAACGCCTTTACGGCCGAGCTCTCGTCGGCTACCGGTACTTTCCCCGGCACGGTGCTCACTACCACGGCCAGCGCTGCTGGTTCGCTCACAGTAACCATTCCGGGTGGCACAGCCATTGGCTCGGCCTATGCCATTCGGGTGAATGCCAGCAACCCGGCCGTGAACGGCACGCCATCCGGCGCGTTTGCGGTCACGACGGCTCCTTGCCTGGCGGACAACTTCGATACTTTCCCGCTCACCAAATGGACGGTGAACGGCGTAACCCAAAGCACCACCAACCGCAGCGGCACTTCCGGCGGCTCGGCGGCATTCAGCGGAGCCAACCATTCGCTCACCAGCGCCAGCGCCCTCAGCTACCCCAACAGCCTCGACTTCTTTGTTTCCCGCAGCAGCACCACTACGACTCGTTCGCTGCAGGTGCAGGTTTCGATTGATGGAGGAAGCAACTACTCCACGCTTGCAACTTACGCCATTGCCGACCTGACTACGACCCTAGTACGCAAAACCATCGACTTGTCGGCCTACCAGACGCGGCCCAGCGTGCTATTGCGTTTCCTGCGCAGCTCGGAATCCACCACAGCTCAAATTTACCTCGAAGACGTAGCCGTAACCTGCGGTTCGGCTCCCACGCTGGCCACCGAGCCCACTTCGCAGCCCACCCTGAGCACGGCCAACGTGGTATTCTCGCAAGCCGATGTGACGGTGAATGGTGGCGACGGCAGCAAGCAGCTGGTGGTGATACACGCCACTTCGGCTGCGGCCGTGGCTCCGGTTGATGGCAACACCTACGCCGCCAGCACCGCCTTTGGCAGCGGGGCCACCACGGGCACCGGCAACTACGTGGTGTATGCAGGCCCCACCGGCACTGGCCCCAACACCTTCACGGTTACGGGCCTGTCGGCCACCACCAGCTACACCCTCGAAACCTACGCCTACAGCGACAACGCCACGCCCGGTCTGGAAAACTACCTGACCACTGCTCCCGGCACGGCCAGCTTCACCACCACCGCGCCGCCTAGCGTGTTCTACGCCAAAGCCACCGGCGACCTGAACATGGCCAGCACCTTCGCGGCCAACAGCGACGGCTCGGGCGGCTCGCCCGGCGACTTCACGGCAGCCGGTATCACCTATAACGTGTCGGGCGCCAACCGTACCATCAGCGCCAACTGGACGGTGTCGGGCACGAACTCGAAAGTGGTGCTCAATGCCAACGCTTCGCTGGTGATTCCGGCCACCTTCACCTTCACCGGTAAGCTTGACCAGCTGGCCAACAGCACGCTTATCATTCAGAATACGGCGACGGCGGCTTACACCTCCATCAACCAAGGCGTGCAGGATGCCAGCAGCACCATCGACTTCGCTCAAACCGGTTCCTTCACGGTGCCCGCATCCAGCGTTTTCGCCTACCAGAACCTGAAGCTGACGAACGGCACCAAGACGCTGACCCGCAACACCGGTACCATCACCTCTCCGATTACCAGCACCGTGGTGCCCGGCAACCTCACCCTCGACAACACGGTGCTGGGCGGCAACGGGTCTTCGCCCTTCTCGTCCATCGACCTCTCCGGCAACCTGACCCTGCAGAACGGGGCCACTTTCAACACCTCGTCCAGTAGCCGAATCACGCTGAACCTGTTCGGCGCCACGCCTCAGACCCTTACCGGCAACGGCAACAACATCCTGCTGTTCGCATTATATACGTACACCCCTGGCGGCGGAGCCATCCTTTCCGATGCGGGCGGTACCACTACCCTTGAGTTGGGCAATACCGCCGCCGGTGGCTACTACCTCGAAACCGGCACCACGCTGGCCCTGAACTCGAACACGTTGCGCTTCTACTCGGGTGGCAAGGCCGTAATATATACCGGCAACACCAGCAGCAATGGTCGGGGTACTATTACCGTTTCGCCGACATCCACCATCAGCCTGGAAACAACCAGTAACTATTCCATTGGCACCCTGCGCCTGACCCCCGGCGCAACCACTGTGAAAGACTTGCGCCTGCAGGCAGTCAACGACTACCTCACCGTACCATCTGACCTCACCGTAAACGGAGTACTCACCCTGGCCAACGGCGACCTGGTGGTGGGCGATGGCGTCACGCCGGCCACCCTCACCCTCAATGGCACCGTGGTTAATGCCGGTTCCGGCGACATTGCCGGCTCAGCCATTACCAACTTGGTAGTAGGAGGCACCGGGGCACTGGGCACCCTGATTTTTGCCTCGGGCCTGGCCGAAGTAAACAACTTCACCCTGAACCGCACTGGCACCGGCACCCTCACCCTGGGTTCGCCCCTCACCGTTGATGGGGCGCTCACGCTCACCAGCGGCATCATCACCACCAGCAGCACCAACGTGCTGGGCCTGGCCACCACCGGCACGCTCACCGCGCCGGCCTTCAATGGCACGGGCGGCAGCAGCTACGTGAAAGGGCCTTTCCTACGCCGCATTGCGACCGTGAGCAGCCCGGCGTCCTTCGTATTCCCCATTGGCAAAGGCGCGGCTTACCGTCCGCTCACGCTCAACATCAGCGCTCAGACCGGCACCACCACCTACACCGCCGAGCAGTTCGAAACCGCGCCGCCTACGTCGTCGCTCGGAGCCAGCGGCCTCAGCCGGGTGTCCGGCGTGCGCTACTTCACCATCAGCCCCGATGCTCAGCCCACTGCCTTCAATGGCACGCTCACCATTCCGTTTGGTGTCGATGACTACGCCAACGTGCCCGCCGAGCTGGTAGTAGCCAAGCGTCCGAATGCCAGCTCCGACTGGGTTAACATCGGCGGCAGCGGCACTTCCAATGGTTCTGGCGCCGGCAATGGTGCGGGCGGCTCGTCGGTAGCCGGCCTGCTGGTATCGGGCAGCTTCACTTCCTTCTCCGATTTCGCTCTGGCTACCACCAACGCGGTGCCTAACATCAATCCGCTCGCCGCCGGCACGGTGCCGCTGCCCGTGCAGCTCACCGCCTTCAGCGCCCAGCGCCAGGCCGATAAAACGGTAGCGGTGAAATGGGCCACGGCCACCGAGAAAAACAGCGCCCGCTTCGAGGCACAGCGCAGCCTCGATGGCCGCGAGTTTGCCACGGTAGCCACAGTAGCTGCTCAGGGCAATAGCATGAGCCCCACGACCTACACCGCCTTCGACAAAGCTGCCCCCGTTGCCAAGCTCTATTACCGCCTGCGGCAGGTAGACCTGGATGGCACCACGGCCTTCTCGCCCGTGGTTACGGTCGCCGGTTCAGGCGAAATCGCCAAGGTGGAGCTTTACCCCAACCCGGCCCACAGCCGCATCAGCTTCATCGCCGAGGCGGCCACGCCCTACCGCGTGCTCAATCAGCTGGGCCAGGCCCTGCTGCGCGGCACCACCGAAGCCGGCACCGCCAGCATTGGCATTGAAACCCTGCCCGCCGGCCTCTACCTCTTGGAACTGCAAACGGCCACTGGCCGCACCGTGCAGAAGTTCGAGAAGGAATAGCCTGAACCGCAGATGATGCGAATTCAACAGATTTCGCAGATTCAAATGCGCCTCGTTTCGCGCCACAAAAAAGGCCACCCAATCGGGTGGCCTTTTTTGTTATCCTTTGCTCTCTCTGAAAGTCAAATGCTAGTTCAATCCAACACCAGCCAACAGATTAGTGGAATCTGCGAAATCCATTAAATCCGCATCATCTGCGGTTCAGACCGAAAAGCTCTCGCCGCAGCCGCACTCGCGCGAGGCGTTGGGGTTGTTGAACTGGAAGCCTTTGCCATTGAGGCCATCGGAGAAATCCAGCTCGGTGCCGGCCAGGTAGAGGAAGCTTTTCATGTCGACCACCACGCGGATGCCCTTGTCCTCAAATTCCTGGTCCATAGGCCGCACTTCGTTGTCGAAGTCCAGCTTGTAGCTCAGGCCCGAGCAGCCACCGCCCGCCACCGAGGCACGCAGGCGATAGGTGTCATCAAGGTGCGCATCGCTCATCAGGCGCGATACTTTTTCTTTGGCTTTATCCGATACGGTAATCATGGCAGTAGGAGCAGGACCACTGAGGTTTAAAAGCAAACCAAATGGAGCCGCAATTTAGACACATTATAAACAAGCCGAAGAATTTCTTTGTTCGCCGGCTCATCAAATAATTCATTCGGACGCTTACGAGCTCGGATTTAGCACCACGCTAAACACGGTAATTGTGTTCAGGTCGCGGCCAAAATAGAGTTTATCCAGCGCCTCATATACGTTGTGCGCCCGGAAGTAGGAGGTGTGCAGCTCTTTATCGTCGCGGGTGCGCCACTGCACCGTGTAGGAGCTTTCGGTGTCGCGGAAGCGCTTCACGTAGGCCAACATCTTTTCCAGGCAATCCACCTGGTCGCGGCCGGTTTCGTAGCGAAACAGAAAGCTCTGCTCGTGGCGCGGGTTCACCGTTATCAAATCGAGCCGGGTCTGGCCTTCCAACTCCCGAAACTCGAACCGCAACTGCGCGGGCTCCAGGCCCAGGTACTGCCGAATCTCGCGCTCCAGCCGGGCAATGTCAAATTCGTCCATTTGTGGCAATGAGTGAATGGTTGAATGAGCGAATGGGTGAATGAGCAAACGACCAAGAGTCATTCGCTCATTCACCCATTCACTTATTCAACCATTGATTAGTGGTGCGACAGCTCCAACGCGGGCAGGCCGTTTTTCACGCGGTAGTCCGAGATGGCCGACTTGATGGCATCCTCGGCCAGTACCGAGCAGTGGATTTTCACGGGCGGCAGGGCCAGCTCCTCCACAATCTCCATGTTGTCGATGGCCAGGGCCTCGTCCACGGTTTTGCCTTTCAGCCATTCCGTCGCCAGCGACGACGAGGCAATGGCCGAGCCGCAGCCAAACGTCTTGAATTTGGCATCGGTAATGGTGTTGGTGGCTTCGTCCACCTCAATTTGCAGGCGCATCACGTCGCCGCACTCGGGTGCGCCCACGAGGCCGGTACCTACGTTTTTCTTGCTTTTGTCCAGCGTACCCACGTTGCGGGGGTTGCTGTAGTGGTCGATTACCTTATCGGAGTAAGCCATGATTTTTAAGTTATGAGTTAAAAGTTATGAGTTAGGAGTTGAAAAGTTGAGCCATGAGGACAAATTGAAAACTCATAACTCATAACTTTTAACTCATAACTATTCTAGTGTTCCGCCCACTCGATTTTGCTCAAATCGACGCCTTCCTTGAACATCTCCCACAGTGGCGACATTTCGCGGAGCTTGGTCACGGCTTCTTTTACGTGGCCGATGGCGTAGTCGATTTGCTCGTCGGTGGTGAAGCGGCTCAGGCCGAAGCGCAGGCTGCTGTGGGCCAGGTCATCGCTCAAGCCCAGGGCTTTGAGTACGTAACTGGGCTCCAGCGAAGCCGAGGTGCAGGCCGAGCCCGACGACACGGCCAGGTCTTTCACGCCCATCATCAGGCCTTCGCCTTCCACGTACTTGAAGCTGATGTTGGTCACGTGCGGCAGGCGGTGCTCCACTGAGCCGTTCACGTAGCTTTCTTCCAGCGTGGTGAGCTCCTTTTCGAGGCGGTCACGCATGGCGCTCAGGCGGGCGGTGTCGGCTTCCATGTCGAGGCGGGCCACTTCGCAGGCCTTGCCCAGGCCCACGATGCCGGGCACGTTGAGGGTACCCGAGCGCATGCCGCGCTCATGGCCGCCGCCGTCCATCTGGGCGGTTACTTTCACCCGGGGGTTCTTGCGGCGCACGTAGAGGGCACCCACGCCCTTGGGGCCATAGATTTTGTGGCCCGAAAAAGCCATCAGGTCGATGCCGTCGGCAATGACGTCAACCGGGATTTTGCCAACGGCCTGGGTGGCGTCGGTCATGAAGAGCGCGCCGTGGGCGTGGGCAATTTTGGCGATTTCGCGGATGGGCTGAATGGTGCCCGTCTCGTTGTTGCCGTACATGATGGTCACGAGAATGGTCTCGGGCGTCATGGCGGCTTCGAGTTCGGCGAGGCTGATGAGGCCTTTTTCGTCGACGGGCAGGTAGGTTACCTTGCCGCCGAGCTTCTCGATGTGCTTGCAGGTATCGAGCACGGCTTTGTGCTCGGTGGTGGCGGTGATAACGTGGTTGCCCTTCTGGCTATACATCTCAAACACGCCCTTGATGCCCAAGTTGTCCGACTCAGTAGCGCCCGAGGTGAAGATGATTTCCTTGGGGTCGCAGTTGATGAGCTTGGCGATTTGCTCGCGGGCGTAGTCCACGCCTTCCTCGGCGGCCCAGCCGAAGGGGTGGTTGCGGGAAGCCGCGTTGCCGAATACATCGGTCAGATAAGGCATCATGGCCTCCAGCACGCGCGGGTCGAGCGGCGTGGTGGCGTTGTTGTCGAGGTAAATGGGGAGCTTCAGCATTGCGCGCAGCGGTATGGCAAAAAGTATAAACCAATGAAAGCCTGGTCGGCCTTTAGAACACGGTTCGAGGGCAATCAGTTTTCTTTGGTCCCACAAAAGTAGACACAATCTAAATAAGGAAATGCGCCAACTTGCGGCAACGGCGCGAAATGCGCGGTAAACCCCGCTTTTTAGCCCGGCCAGCGGCCCACTCTCCCAAAATTCGCATCCATGATTACCAACCTCGAACACCTCGGCTTAGCTGTAAACGACCTCGAAGCTGCCACCGCACTCTACACCACGCTGCTTGGCGCGGCGCCCTATAAGAAAGAGCACGTGGCCAGCGAAGCCGTGGATACGGTCTTTTTTCAGGTTGGCGGCTCGAAAATCGAGTTGCTGGCGGGGACTTCGCCGGATAGCGCCATCACGAAATTCCTGGCCAGGAAGCCCGAAGGCATTCACCATGTGGCCTTCGAGGTGGACGATATCCGGGCTGAGATGGCGCGGCTGAAAGGGGAAGGCTTCGTGCTGCTGAACGAGGAACCCAAGCGTGGGGCCGATAACAAGCTGGTGTGCTTCGTGCACCCGAAAAGCGCGGCCGGCGTATTGGTGGAACTGTGCCAGACAATCAAGTAGCGCGGACTCTGCGAGTCCGCGTTTACACGAAGTTTGTATTTAACTCAAATCAGATGCGGACTCGCAGAGTCTGCGCTACACGCCCTCATGAACCGTTTCCAACAAGAAGTAGAAGCTGCCGTCGATGCGCTGTTGTTGCAGCAAGTTGTTCTTTATCCGACTGATACCGTATGGGGCCTGGGCTGCGATGCCGAAGCACCGCCTGCGGTGAAGCAGCTCTACAAGCTGAAGGGCCGCGAAGCCGGCAAGCCCAGCATCGTGCTGGTGGCCGATTGGGCCATGCTGAAACGCTACACCACCAACGTGCCCGATGAGCTGGAGGCCATGCTGGCCGCCGACACTCGCCCCACCACTTACATCTTGCCCGCCAGCCGCGCCCTCGCGCCCGATTTGGTGGGGCCCGACGGCACGGTGGGCCTGCGCCTGCCGAAAGACGAATTCTGCCACAAAGTGGTGCGGCGGCTGGGCCACGGGCTGGTTTCAACCTCGGCTAACAAAGCGGGCGAGCCCACGCCGGCAGTGTACGCAGAAGTAGACCCGGCCATTGTGCGCGGCGCCGACCATGTGGTGGACTGGCGGCAGGATGATGCCACGCGCACCGCGCCCTCGCGGGTGGTGCGGCTGGGCGAGGGCGGGAAGCTGGAAGTGGTGCGGGAGTAGAAGCGGGGGCATTATGCGGCCAGTGCCGAACTTTGCGCCCATGAATACGCCAAAACTGCCCGAGCTACCCATTTTCCGTACCATCGCCGAAGCGGCAGCTGAGTTAAATCAGCCGGCTTATGTTATTGGCGGCTATGTGAGGGATTTGGCGCTGGGCCGCGACAGCAAGGATATTGACGTGGTGACGGTGGGCGACGGCATTGCGCTGGCGCAGGCCGTGGGCAACAAGCTAAAAGGCCGGGGCCGCGTGCAGGTGTTCAAGAACTTCGGCACGGCTATGCTGCCCACCAAAGAGGCCGGCGATATTGAATTTGTGGGGGCCCGCAAGGAAAGCTACCGCGCCGAAAGCCGCAAGCCTGAAGTGCAGGCCGGCACGCTGGAGGAGGACTTGGCCCGCCGCGACTTCACCATCAACGCCCTCGGCATCAGCCTGAACCCGGAAAATTTCGGCGAGCTGGTAGACCGCTACGAAGGCATGAAGGACCTGGCCAGCAAAACCATCCGCACGCCGCTGGGGCCGGATGTGACGTTTTCCGATGACCCGCTGCGGATGATGCGCGCCGTGCGCTTCGCCTCGCAACTGAACTTTGATATTGAGCCCGATACGTTCGACGCCATTATTCGGAATAAGGACCGGATAAAGATTGTGTCGCAGGAGCGCATTACCGTCGAGCTAAACAAGATTATCGAGTCGCCCACGCCGAGCTACGGGTTCAAGCTGCTGTTCCAAACGGGGCTACTGCAGCTCATCTTTCCGAAGATGGCGCTGCTACACGGCGTGGAAAAAGTGGGCACGCACGCCCACAAAGACAATTTCTACCACACGCTGCAGGTGCTGGACAACGTGGCCAATGCCGGCGGCGACCTGTGGCTGCGCTGGGCCGCCGTGCTGCACGACATCGCCAAGCCCGCCACCAAGCGCTACTTCCCCAAAGTAGGCTGGACCTTCCACGGCCACGAGGATAAAGGCGCCCGCTGGGTGCCCGGCATCTTCACCGACCTGAAACTGCCGCTGGGCGAGGAAATGCGCATGGTGCAGAAGCTGGTGCGACTGCACCTGCGCCCCATTGCGCTGGTGAAGGAAACCGTGACCGATTCGGCCGTGCGCCGCCTGCTATTCGAGGCCGGCGAGGACATTGACCGGCTGATGCTGCTGTGCCGGGCCGACATCACGAGCAAGGACCACACCCGCAAGGAACGGTACCTGCGCAACTTCGCGGAGGTGGAGCAGAAGCTGAAAGAAGTGGAGGAGAAGGACCACCTGCGCAGCTTCCGCCCGGTCATCACCGGCGAAATCATCATGGAAACCTTTGGGCTGAAGCCTTCGCGCGCCGTGGGCGAGCTGAAGGAAGCCGTGATGGAAGCCATTCTCGACGGCGTTATTACAAACGAAATGGAGCCAGCCATGGCCTTCCTGTTGCAGCAGGGGGCGGCCAAAGGACTGGCTCCGGAAGGAGGCTTCGTTCACTCACCAAACTAAGCCTGGCTTCTTTTTCTTTCTTTTTTCGGGGGGATAGATGCAGCTATACGGCGAAGGTTGCCTGTGGATTTATTTGGTAACAAAGAAATTCCGGCATTTACAGATGCTTGATGCTGGAGGGGCCGGTAGCGTCCATTTTCACCCGGGAGGGCTTGCCGCTGTATGCTACTTCGCTGGCGCCCACGGCGTCGCCTTCCAGGCTGCCGGTCACGTTGAGGCGGGCCTTGCACACGCCGGCAATGGAAACCTTGGTGTCGATGGTCTTGAGGTTGGCTCCGGCCAACTCGCAGGCGCCGGCGGCGTCGAGGTCGAGGTTGTCGGCCTGGCCGGTGGCGGTGGTGCGGCAGGCGCCGGCCTGCTCTAATTTCAGGGTGCCGAAGCTGCCATTCAGGCGCAGGTGGCTGGCGCCGGCCTGCTCCACGCGCAGCTCCTCCTGGCGCTCGAAGCCGCCGAAGTCGGCGTGCACGGCCCCGGCCAGTTCCAAACGCTCGATGCTGGGCAGCTCGATGCGGATGAGCACCTTGCTCTGGTTGTTGCCCCAGTTGCCGCCGAATAAGCTGCCGCTGTTACGGGGGCGAATTTGCAGCTCGTCGCCTTTCAGCTCTACGCGCATCTCGCTCAGCGCTTTGTCGTTGCCGCCAGCCTCAATCTTGAAGCTGTCGCCGTGGCGCACCACCACGCGGTAACCACCGGCCACGCTCACCCGGCTGAAGCCAGACTCCTGAAAGGTGCGGCGGGCGCTGCCGTAGCTGTTCATATCGGTGTCGAAGGTAGGCGCGCCGCCGTAGTTGATGGTGGTGCCGCTGTTGGAAGCCTCGTCGTCGCCGCTGTCGCTGTCATCGTCGTTATTGTCGGCGTTGTCGTTGTTGTCGTCGCTGTCGATGTTGATGTGCATTTTGCCATCATTGTCGTTATCCTCCTCGTTGCGGCCGAGCTGCTCTTCAGTACAGCCAATGCACTCCAACTTGTTGCCGCGCAGGCGGTACTGGTGCTGCTCGGGATCTTCGGGGCGGCGGTTGCCCACGAAGTCGTCGTCGTCCAGAATGTTATAGGCGAAGTCGCGGCTCATGCGGAAGGTGCGGTCACGGGGCAGACGGATGGTGAGGCTCAGCTCCTGCTTGCGGAAGGCCGAGTTGGGCAGGAAAGAGAAATGGTCGTCGAACACGAGCGAGGAGTCGCCGCTGGGCCGCACCGTGTAGTCGATGGTGGTGAGGGCCGTGCGGCGGGCTTCGGCTTCGTTTACGCCTTTGGCGCTCAGGGTGCGCAACACTTCCACCACTTTGCCGCTATCGGCGGCAGCTAGGTTCACGTCCACGTGCTGGTCCCAGTCGCGGTCTACGTGGCGCGAATCGAACATAACTACGGGCGTGGTCAGCTTCGAAAACTGTTCCAGCTGCTCCACTTCAGCATCGTACTGGAAGTTGCGGTTTTGGCGTACGGCAGCCACTGTCACGCCCACAATGCTCAGCAACCAAATCCCGAGCAGCGACAGGGCCACAGTGCGGGGCATCAGCGAGCGGCGGAAGAGCAGGTTCAGGCCGCTCAGCAGCAGGGCCAGGGCCGGAATGCCCATGGCCAGGAAGCCGGCCAGCAGGCCCCAGGTGGGCACACCGTTGAGCAGCACGTGGGTGAAAATCATGTTCTCAGCATTGGGAAACAGGCCAATGCTGGCGCCCAGGCCAATGGCCAGCGCCAGGAGCAGGCCAAATCCGGTCATCGTCAGCAGGATGCCTGCTACCACCCGAATAGCCGAGCCCACAAAGTCAACGGCGGGGCGCAGGGCCCGGGCGGCGTCTTCCACGAATGCACCCACGGGGCGGTTGGTCGTCACCGGACCATCGGCGAAGGCGTTGTTGCGGGCGCTGCTGTCAAAGCTTTCCAGCGTGATGGCGTCGCCGCGCATACGGAGCTTGTCCGAGACCGTTTTGGCCTCGGGCAATACTATCCAGAGAATGATGTAGAGCAGGAAGGTGAAGCCCCCGGCAAACAAACCGGCCAGCATAATCACGCGCACCAGCGTCACATCGATGTTAAAGTAGGCGGCCAGACCGGCCGCTACCCCGGCGATTTTGCCGGTGCCCGTGTCGCGGAACAAGCGGCGGCCGGCCAGCGGCCCCGAGTTCAGCAGCGCCTCGGGGTGGGCGGGGGCGTCGTAGCGCTTGGGCAGCAAAATCCAGAGGATGATGTAGGCCAGCACCAGCCAGCCGCCAAAATCCACCCGCATGCTGTGACGCGACCAGATGTTGATAGCCGGCGAAAAGACGGTGCCGAATATCAAGGCCAGGCGAATCCAGAGCGGGTTTACGGCAAAGTATTGGGCGATGCCGGCGGCCACGCCCGCTACTTTGCGGTTGGCCATGTCGCGGTACAAGCGCTTGGGCTCGTCGGTGGCGGTGGCCGCCGTTGCAGCCGCCGAAGCGGTGGTGTAGGAGTCGGCGGTGCGGCCGTAGTTAGCTGAAGCTGAAGCAGCTTCGGCGGCAGTTACTTCGTCGTCCTCATCGGCCTCGTCGGCGAAGTCGCTCACACGGCCCATTTTGGCCGTCATGGCGTTCACGTCGTCCAGGCTGATGACCTGCTGCATGGGCGAGAGGCGGGCCGAGAACAGCTCGGCGATGCGGCCCTCGATGTCGGCCACAATGTCCTCGTGGCCGCGGTAGTTGGCAAAGTGGGCTTTCACCTCGGCCAGATAACGGCTAAGGACGTCGAAACCGTCTTCCTCGATGTGGAAGATGATGCCTTGCAAGTTGATACTGATGTTCTTTTTCATGTGAAAGAAGGCCGAACGGGCCAATTGGATGCTGGTGAGTGAAGCAGAAAAAGAGGTAGAATTAGCGGCTGTCGCCGGGCGGCCGGCTGTGCCGAATGATGCCCACCGAGGTAGCCATCTCCTCCCAGGTTTCGCGCAGTTCCTCCAGAAACTGGCGGCCGGGGTCGGTGAGGGTGTAGTACTTGCGGGGTGGGCCGCTGGTGCTTTCCTTCCAGACGTAGTCGAGCAGGGCGGCATTCTTGAGGCGGGTGAGCAGCGGGTAGAGCGTGCCCTCCACCACTATCATGCGGGCTGAAGTCAGCTCCTCCAGCATGTCGGAGGCGTAGGCTTCGCCGCGGGCGATGATTTCCAGGATGCAGAACTCAAGGATTCCCTTGCGCATCTGAACCTGGGTGTTCTCGAGTTTCATGGGCGAGTTGGTTGACTAGTGGGTGACGAACAGTACAAATGTATGGTAGGTACTTTGTAACGCAAGGTACTGGATGAATAATTCAATCGAATCAATCAAAATAACTTGTTATCGATTGATTATCAGGGATAAAATTTTTGTTAAATCCAGCCGTGTTTTGTCAATTCACCGGCCACCGGTCGTGCTATTCGTTGGCCGACGGGTAGGGGAGCAGCCCGCATTTGGCATGAACCTCAGCCCTGCACCCCGCCGAAAGCCGGACACTCCCGCTCCCGCTCCCGCAGTGGCCGCCCGTACGTGGGGTTCTGGCCCGAAATTCGCGGGGCCGGACGCACTATAATGGAGTAACTTGCGTTCCGTCTGCGCAAACTTTACCAGTCGCCTTTCTATGTCCCAATTTTCCTCTGTTGCCCGTGGGCTGGTCCTCGTGGGAGCCACCGCCGCGCTGGCCCTACCGGCCGCCGCGCAGTCTACCAAAACGCCCAAGTACAGCAACGAATTTCTGAACATCGGCGTGGGGGCGCGTGCCCTGGGCATGGGCAAGGTGCAGGTGAGCCTGGCCAACGATGCCACTGCCGGCTACTGGAACCCCGCCGGTCTCACCAACCAAACCCACAAATACGACGGCGTGCTGATGCACTCCGAGTTGTTCTCGGGCGTGGTGAAAAACGATTACGCCGCCTTCTCCATGCCGCTGGATGATAAAAGTGCGCTGGGCGTAAGTGTGTTGCGTCTGGGTGTTGATAATATTGCCGATACCCGTGCCCTGGTGAACGAGTATGGCTACGTCGACTACAGCAAGATTGAATACTTCTCGGTGGCCGATTACGCACTGTTGCTCTCCTACGCCCGCAAGCTGGGCGTGGAAGGCCTGAGCGTGGGCGGCAGCGGCAAAATCATCTACCGCAACATCGGCAAGTTTGCCCACGGCTACGGCTTCGGCATCGATGCCGGCGTGCAGTACAACCGCAAGGGCTGGAACGTGGCTCTGATGGCCCGCGACATCACCACCACGTTCAATTCCTGGAACATCAACTCGGCCGAGTACGTGAAGGGACTGAACAGCAACACCGCAATTAAGTCGGATTCCATTCCGAAAAACAGCACCGAAATCACGCTGCCGCGCTTCGTGCTGGGCGTGGGCCGCCGCTTCGATTTGCCGAAGCAGTTCGCTGCCCTCGTCGCCGTCGACCTGGAGGCAACCACTGACGGCCAGCGCAACACCCTGGTATCCAGCAAAGCCGTGAGCGTGGACCCGCGCCTGGGCGTGGAGCTGGGCTACAAAAACCTGGTATTCCTGCGGGGCGGAGTCGGCAACTTTCAGAAAATCAGCAGCGTGGTGGATAAATCCATGCAGTGGAAGGGCCAGTACAGCCTCGGGGCCGGCGTGGCGGTGAGCAGTCTGCGCATCGACCTGGCCCTGTCGCGCCTGGCGGTGGAGAAGCTGGGCAGTGCGTCGCAGACCAACTCGCTGATTGTATCGCTGGGTTACGGCTTCAAATAGCAGCGCAGGGTACTCTCGGTGGAGCTGGCAGACAGATTGGCCGCAAGCTGCGTAGATGATTGATTAGTAGTGGATAAATGAAATTTGAAATAGGATGAATAAATATTACACACAATCGAAGCAGCGATGGGCAGTGCTGCTAATGTGGCTGGGGTTGTGGCTGACCAGTGCCGCCGCCCACGCCCAGTCCGGGCCGGTAGGCAACGAATGGATTGTGCCCGGCCAGACGTACTATAAAATGAAAATAGTGCGCGATGGACTATATAAAATTGATTATCAGTACCTGACCCAGGCCGGCATTACCGGTGTAGTGCCCAACGAACTCCAAATCTGGCGGCGCGGCCGGGAAATTGCCACCTACGTGGGCGGCAGCCGCACCACGCTGGATGCCACCTCATTTATCGAGTTTTACGCCGTGCACAACGACGGCCGGCTCGATGCGGAGCTCTACAAAAATGCCGCCGACCAACCGCATCAATACTTTAGCCTTTACACCGATACGGCCAGCTATTTCCTCACCTGGCGCGCTGGCACTGCTGGCCGCCACATGCAGGAGCCGGCGGCGGCCGGCGGCACTGTACACCCGCACACCCTGCGCGAGCGGCTCACCCTCCGTATTGAGGGCTTCGTCGACTATCCGGAGACGTTGAATACGTATCTGCCCTGGATGCAGGCTGGCGAGGGCTTCTACATGAATGGCAGCAATAATGCGAACAAGGAATTGACGTACACCCTTGATTCCGTTTCTGTTAATCCAGCGAGTGCCGGGCCGTTGCCTCGGGTAGAGGTGCTCTTGTTTGGTGGGCAGGACTTTTCTCAGCGGGCCGGCGGTACGGGTATCGCTCATCATACGCAGGTGATAGTGATACCGCCTGGTGGAACCGAGCGGGTGCTGGGGGTAATGAACTATGTGGGACTGGTGCGGGCCCGACAAACATTTGCGCTGCAAGCCTCCGACATCAGCAGTACCGGCACGGTCGTGATTAAGCTGAAAAGCGTGGCTCCGGTAGCAGCGGATGATTATTTTGTGTCGCACTATCTGCGCACCATTGCCCCGCAGGCCCCAACTTGGTTGGCTAGCCGCAACCGGCTTCTTTTTCAGAACGACTCGCTGCTAAGCGGCCCCGCTACCTACGAGCTGGCGAACGTGCCCGCTACGGTGGCTGGCTTCGATATCAACGATTTGTACAATGTGCAGCGGGTGGTGGCAACGTCCGGCGCCACTGCTGGGCTGAAGCGCTTTGTGTTTCCGGGGGCTACGGCGGCAGCCACGCACCGCCTCATGCTGGCTGATGAAGCCACGCTGCCCAAGCCGTTGCCGGCTCGCCGGGTACGGTTCCGGACCATCAATCCGGCAGTGCCTACGTTCACCATCATCACGCATCCGCAACTGATGGGGGCTGTAGGCACCGTGCCCAACGCGGCCCGCGCCTACGCCAACTACCGGGCCTCAACGGCCGGGGGCCACTACGACACGCTGATGGTAACCTCGCAGCAGCTGTACGACCAGTTTTTTTACGGCGAAAAGTCGTGGCTGGCGCTGCGCCACTTCACGCGGTGGCTGGCAGCGGCTACACCCAACGCCACCAACCGCTACCTGCTGCTGTTGGGCAAGGGAATTGTGCCCAGCGAGCCGGTGGGAGGGGCTTATTTTGCCCGCAACGGAGAATTGGGTCTCGACCTGGTGCCCACCAGTTCCCGCTCCGTGTCGGACAATCTACTGACGGCGGACTATGCCAACAACAACTTCGTGGCCCGGCTGCACACCGGCCGCCTCACCGTCACCACCCCTCAGCAAGTAGTGAATTACCTGAACAAGGTAATCGACCAGGACCTGCAGAATCTGGAGCCGCTGGGTACCCAGCCCTGGCGCAAAAACGTGTTGCACCTGGTTGGGGCCAAGGATGCTAACGAAGCCATTGAATACAAGTCGTATATGGATGCCGCGAAGGCCCGTGTCGAGCGTCCGTTGTTTGGGGGACACGTCGAAACGGAGGTTCGGAATACGCCGCTGCCGGTCAACGTCGATATTTCGGCCCAACTCAATGCCGGGCTTTCGCTGATTTCCTATTTCGGCCACGCGGCGCCCACCGCCTTCACCTTCAACTTCGGCATGCCTTCTAACATGCCGGCGTTTGCAAATTATCGGAAGTATCCGTTTCTGTTTTTGAGTGGCTGCTCAGCTAACTCCACTTTTACCAGGGCCGCTACTGTGGTGGAAGACTGGCTGTTTGCCGACCGAAAGGGCGCGCTGGGCTCGCTGGCGGAATCAGGTTTTAGCTATGCGACTCCTTTGAGTATTGCCCAGGATACGCTTTACAAGCTATTGTTCAACGACCCGGCCTGGTATGGCAGGCCCATCACGGTGGTACACGACGAGGTGGTGCGCCGCCTGCAAAGCACCTTCACGCAAGACTACGAAATGGAGCAACTGCTGTGCACCGGCTGGCAGGGCGACCCCACTCTGAGCCTGTACGCGCCGCCGCTGCCCGATTTCATTGCCAGTTCTGCTAAACTTTCCATCGTACCCGCCGCTGGCCAGACTACAGTGCGTGCCGACTCGCGTGACTTTGTGCTAAACGTGGGCGTATCTAATCCAGGCAAAATTCCCACCGAGCCCTTAGAAATTCGGGTGACGCGGAAGTTCCCTCCGACGCCTACCCGGGCCGACTCGGTGTACTCCTTCACCGTGCGCGCCGCGTGGGGCCCTGATACTACCTACACCTTGCCCATGCGCAACAGCGTAGGCGCAAGCGGCAGCAGCACGTTTGTGGTCATGCTGGACCCGAACAACCGAATTACGGAGGTGAGCGAAACCAACAACTCTGCCCAAATCGACTATACCTTTTTGAGCGGGGGCGTTTCGGTGCTGAACCCCACCGAATTTGCAATTGTCGGCTCGAACCGACCCCGGCTGGTGGTGCAATCAAACAACCTGATTGGCACGCAGCGCGACTACGATTTTGAGATTGACACCGTGGCAACCTTTAACGGGGCCGTGCAGCGCACCACCATCACGGCCGGCCTGCTGGCGGAGTGGACGCCCACGCTGCCGGCCAGCCTGGGCCAGCGCGACAGCCTGGTGTGGTACTGGCGCGCGCGTTTCCATACCCCGGCTGCTGGCGAAAGTGGCGATTGGACCACCTCTTCGCTGCGGGTGATTCCGGGCAGCCCCGGCGGCTGGTCGCAGAGCCATTACACGCAGTTCAAGCAGGATACGCGCACCGGCGTGGAAGTGAATGCTCCCACCGGCCGCTGGGAATTTGCTGCCACGCGGGTGCCGCTGGTGCTGCGCACGCGCGGGGGCGGCCCACCCCGCAGCCCGGCCAACTTTGCCGCGTTGAGTGGGGCAGGTATTTACATTCGCACAGCAGCGGGGCAGCCCTCCGTAAGCGGGTGTGGGGTGCGCTCGCCCAACCTGCTGATTGCCGTGTACAGCGGAGCTTCGCTGCTGCCGGTGGCCATGCCGGCCAGCTACCAGCAATGCGGGCAGGCTCCGGATAATTTTTATTACTTCTCAGTGACCGACCCAGCCAGTACGGCTACTGCGGTTGACACCCTCGATAACCTGAACTATAGCGCCACCCGGCAACAACAGCTGAACGACTTCCTGACAGCTATTCCGGCCGGCTCCTACGTGGCCGTGGTATCGGCCAACCGTCTGCGCTACTCACTGCTGCCCACGGCCCTCAAAACCCGCCTGCAGGCCCTATTGGGCTCCCGCCTTATCACCCAACTGGCCGATGGCGAGCCACTGGCGCTGCTGGGCCAGAAACTCACGGCTACCACCGGCCGCCTCATGCACGAGACCGGACCGGATGCCAGCAGCACCATCGCCAAAAATATCCAGACCATCGTGCTGCGCGACACTTTGCAGCAGTCCAATCCTTCCGGCCGCATTGTCTCGACGCGCATTGGCCCATCCAAACAGTGGACCAATTTGTACAGCACCATTCGCACCCTCACGCCCAATGGCCAGCACACGCTGAGTGTGGTGGGCATCGACTCGCTGGGCCACGAAACGGTGGTGCTGCCCAATGTGACGCGTGCGGTGGAGCCGCTGACGTCGGTAGTTTCGGCCAAAACCTACCCGTACCTGCGCTTGGAGCTGGCCTTGTCTGACAACGTGACGCGCATTCCGCCGCAGCTGGAACAATGGCTCGTGACCTCGCAGGGCGTGCCCGAAGGCGTGGTGCGGCGCGACCTAGCCACTACTGCGGATTACGACCCGGCCAAATTTGCGCGTCAGGCCGCCGACTCCGCTTACATCACCTTCCCGGTGAAATTTCAAAATATTTCAGATGCACCTTTTGCGGCTCCCCTGATAACCCGGGTAAACCTGCGCTCGACCACAGGGGGCCAAGCGATTGTGGCCACGGCCGATGTAAGCACCAACACGGTGCTGCTGCCGGGCAATACACTGACCATCCCGGTCAAATTCAGCATGATTGGTAAGTTCGGCACTTTCGTGGTGGAAGTGGTGGTGAACCCCCGCCTGCAGCGCGAGCAGAACTACGCCAACAACGAGCTGTCGCTGCCCCAATTCACGGTAATTGACCGCAACGTGCCCCCGACCCTTGACGTGGCTTTTGATGGCCGGCACATCCTCAACGGCGAGCTGGTATCGGCCATGCCCGTCATCAATATCCAGCTCAACGACGAGGACAAATTCCGCCACATCACCGACGCTTCGTTCTTCACCGTGCTGCTGCAACGCCCCGGCCAGACCGTGCCGACCGTGATGGACGTGAACAGCAACAACTTCCATTTCAGTGTAGACCAGACCAACGGCAGCGTGGCCAAGCTGGTCTACGAGCCCGGCAAAACCGGCCCGCTCCCGGATGGTATGTACACGCTGGAAGTGCAGGGCCGCGACCCCAGCAACTCCAGCGCCGGTGCCCAAAACTTCCAGGTGAAATTTGAAGTGGTGAACGCCTCGCAAATCTCCAATGTGTACCCGTACCCGAACCCGGTGGTGAGCAAGGCCCGCTTTGTGTTCACCCTCACGGGCCAGGAACTGCCCCGCAACATGAAAATCCAGATTGTGACCCTCACCGGCAAGGTGGTGCGCGAGATTTTCATGAACGAGCTCGGCCCGTTGCACATCGGCAACAACATCACCGATTTTGCCTGGGACGGCACCGACACCTACGGCGACCGCCTCGCCAACGGCACCTACCTCTATCGCGTGGCCCTCGATGACCCCGGTGCCCAGTTCGGCCACCGCGCCACAGGCGGCGACAAGGCCTTCAAAAACGACTGGGGCAAGCTGGTGCTCATGCGCTAGTCTTCGCCTGTCATTGCGAGGCGCAACCGAAGCAATCCGTCCTGTACAATGTGACAAGCCCTGAGATGTGAAAAGCCCCGGCACTATGCAGTGTCGGGGCTTTCTGATAAAAGAGCGTGTCTAGTTTTGAGAGGGCGGATTGCTTCGGCTGCGCCTCGCAATGACAGAGCCCGCTACCGTCGCCGCAGTGTTACGAAGCTGAAAGCGTAGGCGTGGCGCTCGTCGGCTTCGTGGCGCTCGCGGGTTTCTTCGCGCCACTCGCTGGGGCTGAGGGTAGGGAAGAAGGCATCGCCCTCAAAAGAATGGTGCACTTCGGTGAGGTAAATGACATCGGCGGCGGGCAGGGCTTCGCGGTAGATTTCGCCGCCCCCGATTACACATACTTCCTCGTCGAGCTCGCGGGCGCGGGCCAGAGCGGCGGGCACCGAGGCGGCGGTTTCGCAGCCGGGAGCGGCCCAGCCGGGCTGACGCGTAATTACGATGTTGGGGCGCTTAGGTAAGGCCCGACCGAGGCTGTCGTAGGTGCGGCGTCCCATCACCACGGGGTGGCCCAGGGTGAGACGCTTGAAATGCTGCAGGTCATCGGGCAGGTGGCCCCAGGGCAGCTCGCCATCTTTGCCGATGGCATTGTTTTCGGCTACGGCCACGACGAAGGAAACCATTGGGTTTGGATTAGAGAGAATCGTGTAATTGTTTGGTAATGCAGATTTCTAACGTCTGTCATCCTGAGCTTGCGAAGGACCTTATTACGTGCAAACAGTTTGCAGCAATTACAACAAAGCGGACAAGATAAGGTCCTTCGCAAGCTCAGGATGACGGGCGACGCTTGCCTGGCATGATGCACTGCTAGGCCGGCAGCCGGAACCCGCGCAGCAGCTCCTGCACCGGCATTCGCTTTTTGCCTTCGAGCTGCACATCCAGCAAATCGAGCCAGGCATCGGCGGCGGCCACCCGCAAGTACTTCTTGCCATCTGAAGCCCAGGTGCCGGCCGAAGCAGCTTCGCCCTCAAAAGGCAGGGCGGCGGCGCGGAAAATCTTGATGATGCGCCCATCGGGCAAGGCGGCAAAGGCGGTGGGAATGGGAGAGAGGCCGCGCACCCAGTTCACCAGCTCGGCGGCGGGGCGGGCAAAATCGAGGCGGCCGGTTTCCTTCTGGAGCTTGGGGGCGGGGCGCAGGTCGGCCCGCTGCTCCTGGGGGGTGCTGGGGGCAGTGCCGGCCGCAATGGCCTCCACCGAGCGGCGGGCGAGGGCCGCGCCCACCAGTTTCAATTTGTCGTACACGCTACCGAAATCGTCTTCCGGGGCGATGGCAATTTTGTCTTGGAAAATGAGGTCGCCGGTGTCAATCTCGTGGCGCAGGAAAAAGGAGGTGACGCCGGTTTCCGTGTCGCCATGCATCAGGGCCCAGTTGATGGGGGCCGCGCCGCGATACTGCGGCAGCAGCGAGCCGTGGATGTTGATGGAACCCAGCCGGGGCATGTTCCACACGGCCTCGGGCAGCATGCGGAAGGCCACCACCACTTGCAAATCGGCGGCGTAGCTTTTGAGCTCGGCCTGAAATTCGGGCGATTTCAGGTTGGTGGGCTGTAGCACGGGCAGGCCGTGGGCTTCGGCGGCCTGCTTCACGGCTGAGGCCTGAAGCTGCCGCCCGCGCCCTGCCGGCCGGTCCGGAGCCGTGACAACGGCCACCACCTGCCCGCCGGGCCAAGCCAGTAGGCTTTCGAGGGTGGGCACGGCAAAATCGGGAGTGCCCATGAAAACCAGGCGCAGGGGAGTATTCATGGGACAAAGAAAACGCCGAACGGCCGTAGCGCTGTAATCTGCGTCCCTGAATGGCATGGGGACGCAGATTGCAAAGTCCGCGCTGCAGTAAAAGCAGTCCGGAAGCTTCTACCGCTCCGGGTAGAGCAGGTATTTCTTGCGCAGGGCTTTGAACCTGGTCAGACCAGGAGCCCAGGAGGCGCGGATTTCGGCCTCCGTCTTGCCCGCGATAATCTGTTCGCGCAGTGTATTTGTGCCCGACAACTCTTCAAAATATTTCCCGAAGAAGTGCGCCTTATCGGTGCTTTGCTGATAAAAATCGAGCAGGTAGCTCAGCACCAGGCCACCCGAGGCGGCGCGGGTGGGCACACCGGCCAGGTTGAGGCCGTGGCAGGCCTGGCCCTTCATCGGCGGGCTGGGCGAGCCGGCATTGGGCGCGGGGGTGAAGGTGTAAGGCCGCGTGGCCGGCTGCGCGGGACTGCCAATGACCTCAAACGGCGTGCTGGTGCCACGCCCCACGCTCACATTGGTGCCCTCAAACAGGCAGATACTGGGGTAGAGGGCCACGGCGTGGGCGGTGGGCAGGTTGGGCGAGGGCGCAATGGGCAGGGCGTAGGCCGTAGCGTGGGTGTAGCCGGCTGCTAGCGGCACCACCGTGAGGGCGCATTTCTTACCCCCGGCCAGCCACTTTTCGCCGTTAATCATCTGAGCCAGTTCGCCCACCGTGAGGCCGTGGGCAATGGGCAGCGGGTCGAGGCCGACGAAGGATTTGTGGGCCGGCTCCAGGATGGGGCCGTCCACGAGGTCACCGTTGGGGTTGGGGCGGTCGAGGACGATGACCGTTTTGTCCTGCTCGGCCGCGGCCTCCATCACGTAGTGCAGCGTGCTAATGAAGGTATAAAAGCGCGCCCCCACATCCTGAATGTCGAAAATGAGCACGTCCACGTCGGCCAGCATTTCGGGGGTGGGCTTCTTGGTTTTGCCGTACACCGAGCGCACGGGTACGCCGCTGCGGGCATCGCGGCCGTCGGTGATGGTGGCGCCGTCGGCCTCCTCGCCCCGGAAACCGTGCTCGGGCGCGAAAATGGCCGTCACATTCACACCCTTCGCCCGCAGCGTGTCCACGAGGTAGGCCCGGCCCACGCGCGAAGTCTGGTTAATGACCAGGCCCACGCGCTTGCCCTTGAGTTGGGGAAGGTATTTATCGAGCCGCTCGGCCCCCACGGTGAGGGCGGCAACGCGGGGCGGGGTGGCCAACGTATGTGGCGCGGCCGGGGCCGCCGGGCGGGAGCTGCCGCAAGCCGGCACGGCCAGCAGCGTTGAAAAGGCGATTTTAGCGAACAACCCAACCATAGACAGTGAGAAAAAAGGCGGAAAAAAGCACCCGGCGCCACGCCTGGCCGCACCCAAAGGCCGGGAGCGTGGCCGGTAGCGGTTCAAAACGTAGCTTTACGGCCGAACAATGAATGTCTCCCGCTACATTTCGCAGAAGATTGACGGGGGAGCCGATTCCGGCTCCTTCACCTCGTCGGTCACAAAAATAGCCATCATCAGCATTGCCATGGGATTGGCGGTGATGGTGGTGTCGTTTGCCATCCTGCAAGGGTTTCGCAACGAGATTCAGAATAAAATTTTCTCCTTTGGCGCCCACCTCCAGATTTCGCGCTACGACACCAACAACTCGCTCGAAGTAGCCCCCATCGCCGGCCCCAAGCTGGTGCAGGAGCTCAAGGAGTTTCCCGAGGTAAAGTCCACGCAGCCCTACGCCGTCAAAACGGCCATCATCAAAACCAAGGACGAGGTGCTGGGCGTGGTGCTAAAAGGCATTGCCGAAACCGGTGGCCCCTCGCCCATGCGCCAGAACCTGGTGGCCGGCAAGTTCATCAGCTTTCCCGATTCCTCGGCCAGCGACGACGTGCTGATTTCGCGCAAAGTGGCTGATAAACTGCGCCTCGCTGTGGGCGAGAAGGCATTGTTCTACTTCATCCAGAATCCGCCGCGCATCCGGCAGTTTCGGGTTTCCGGCATCTATTCCACGGGCCTCGATGAGTTTGATGAGGTGTACGTTATCGGCGACATCCGCCAGATTCGGGAGCTGAACTCGCCAGCCTGGCCCGACTCGCTGGTGGGCGGCATGGAAGTGGTACTCAAGGACTTCAAAACCCTCGACAAAACTGCCGACAAATTCTACGAGCGGCTGCCCTACGACCTTAAAATCGACAAAATCACAGAGCAGTACGCCCAGCTGTTCGATTGGCTGCAGCTGCTCAACCGCAACGTCATCATCTTCCTGCTCCTAATCATTTTCGTGGCTACGTTCAATATGGTGGCCACCATCTTCATCATGATTCTGGAGCGCACCAATATGATTGGCATCCTCAAAGCGTTGGGCGCGACGGATAACCAGATTCGGCGGATGTTCTTTTTCCGGGGACTTTCGCTCACGCTGCGCGGCATGCTCATCGGCAACATCGTGGCCGTAGGCTTTTGCGCTATCCAGTATTATTTCAAAGTCATTCCCCTCGACCCCGAGAATTACTACATGGACCGCGTCCCGATTTCCTGGGACCCCCAAATGCTGCTGTTGCTGAACGTGGCCACCTTCGCCGCCTCGCTGCTGGCCGTGCTCATCCCCACGTACCTGATTGCGCGCATCAAGCCGGTGGTGGCCATCAAGTTCGACTAAGTCTGAACCACGGATTCCTCCGGATTTTTCGGATTGCACGGATTTTGTGGACGATTATTCAACGTCTGCACTAAAAAAGGCCATCCAATGGGATGGCTTTTTTAGTGCATTTCCTAGCTAGTTGCTTTAAACCTGTGCCGTTCACAAATCCGTGCAATCCGAAAAATCCGGAGGAATCCGTGGTTCAGATATACCGGCTGCGCAGCACCAGATTCGGGTTGGGGCACAGCGCTGCCCACGTTTCTCGCTCGCTGGGTCGGGCCACGCCGGGGAAGTCTCCTACCCGGCCCTGCATATCGGCCATGAGCTGAAAGTGCAGGTGGGCCGGCCAGTCGCCATTCTCCGGAAATGGGCCGACGGTGGCAAACGCCTCGCCCTTTTCTAGCACCTGGCCCACGCGCAGCGCCCGCCACTCTTGGCGGCTGAGGTGGCCGTAGAGGCTGTAGAAGACCGTGCCTTCCAGCTCGTGCTGCAACACCACGGTGGGGCCGTAGTCGCCGAAATTGTCGTTGTCGGCCAGGCTGTGCACCACGGCGGGCAGCGGAGCCAGCACCGGCGTGCCGGCTGGCAGCCACACGTCCACGCCCAGGTGCAGGGAGCGTGGCTCCTCGACCGCGCCGGGGCCAAAGTGGGCGCTGCGGCGGTAGATGACCCGGTTTTCGAGGTAGCCGCCGATGCCAATGCTGGCGTTTTTTTCGGCCAGCATCTTGTTAACTAAATCATCAAAGGCGGCGGTGTCGCGCAGGTCGGCGCTGGCTACCTGGGGGGTGTTGACCGTGAAGTCGAGGCGGGTGACGGCAGGGCCGTTGAGGTCGACGGGCAGCACGGGGCCGAAGCTGGCCTGGTGGCGTTGGAGCAGGGTGGAGAGCAAGCGCGAAAGAAGTAAAAGCGTGAGTTGACAAAGGAAAACGGCCCGGCCGCAACCCCGTAATGTGGCTGGCAAGTTACCTTTGCCAGCGGGCCGGTGGGAATATTTTTCATCATTCGGCCCGCTTTTTCGTTACTGCCTTTACCGCGAACAAGCGCGCCGTCCCGGCCCCTCGTTCCCCCATCCGCATACCCCGCTCAATGTACCATACCCTCACCGTCGTTGCCATCACCCAGGAAACCGCCGATTCCATCACCATTCACCTCGAGCGGCCGGACCGCGCGCCCATCTCCGCCCGCCCCGGGCAGTTTCTGACGCTCATCGTGCCCTGCGGGCCGGGCGGCAAAAAGGAGCGCCGCGCCTACTCGCTCAGCAGCACGCCGGCCGAGGCCCCGCGCCTGTCCGTGACGGTGAAGCGCGTGCCAGGCGGCCTGGTGAGTAATTATTTGCTCGATACGGTGCGGGTAGGTCAGGAAATGGAAGTGATGGAGCCGCTGGGCAACTTCACCCTGAGCCCCAGCCCCAAAGCGGCCCGCTCGCTGGTGCTCATCGGGGCCGGCTCGGGCATCACGCCGCTCATGGCCATGCTGAAGGCCGTGGTGGCGGCTGAGCCCCAGAGCTACGTGCTGCTGATTTACGGCAACCGCAACGAGGAATCCGTGATTTTTCAGCAGCAGCTTGCCGACCTCGAAGCCCGTTCCAACGGCCACCTGCAGGTGGAGCACGTGTATAGTCAGCCCCTGCAGCCCATGGCCCCGCACCGTCACACCGGCCGCCTCAACCGCACCATGCTGCTGCGAATTCTGGAGCAGCGCCACCAGTTCCCGGCCGAGCAGGCCGAGTATTTTATGTGCGGTCCCGAGGGCCTGATGGCCGAAGCCCAGGCCGCCCTCAGCCTGCTGAACGTGCCCGAGGCCCGCATTCGCCGCGAAAGCTTTGTGGCCAGCGCCGACAATGCCGAGCTGGCCGCCGCCCAGCCCAGCGGCCACGGCGACGTATCGGCCAGTCCCGACGATAAAATAAAGGATACCCGCACCGTCACCATCCAGTACGAAGGCAGCGAATACCTCATTGAAGTACCCGCCGGCAAAACCATTCTCGAAACCGCCCTCGACCAGGACATCGACCTGCCGTATTCCTGCCAGGCTGGCCTGTGCACCGCCTGCCGCGGTAAGTGCCTGAGCGGCAAAGTCCACCTCGACGAGCGCGAAGGCCTTTCTGATTCGGAGCTGAAACAAGGCTATGTACTCACCTGCGTCGGCCACCCGATGACGGAAGATGTGGTGATTGAAATAGGGTAGGGATGGGTTTTGCGCCTGTTGTCCTCCGCAGTGCTCAGGATGACAGGCGCTTATTAGAATTAAAAAATAGTCTGCCCCGGCTTTGCGCTCGTAAGGAGAGGCGACTTCCGCCATTGCGGGTTACGTTCGATTATACTTGTACTATGATGCTTCTAGCTGAACCTACTGCCGAGTCGGCCACCGATACCAGCCGGCCACCCCGCCACTATTTGCCCGAGGATTTTCTGGTGACCGATTGGGCCGCGATTGAGCCCTTTTTTCAGGAATTGCAGGCCCGGCTGATAAACACGCCCGCCGAGCTGGAACGCTGGCTGCTCGACCGCTCCGAACTGGAATCGGTGCTGAGCGAGGACCTCGCATGGCGCTACATTCACATGACCTGTGACACGCAGGACCCGGCGCGCTCCGAGGCTTTCCAGTATTTTGTGAACGAAGTGGAGCCGCAGGTAGCTCCCCACGACCACGCCCTCAACGAAAAGATGCTGGCCTCGCCGCACCTGGCCGGGCTGGATGAAAAGCGTTACGGCGTGTTCCTGCGCTCGGTGCGCCGCGCCTCGGAAATCTACCGGGCCGAGAACATTCCGCTGAAAACCGACATCAGCACCAAGCAGCAGCAGTACGCCGCCACGGTGGGGGCCATGAACGTGACCCTCGACGGCCAGGACCTCACCCTGCCTCAGGCTGCCGACCGCCTCAAAAACCCTGACCGGACCGTGCGCGAAACCGCCTGGCGCGCCATTCAGGCCCGCCGCCTGCAAGATGCCGAGCCGCTTGACCAGCTCTTCACCGAGCTGGTGGCCCTGCGCCACCAGGTAGCACTGAACGCGGGCTTTGCCAATTTTCGCGACTATATGTTTGCCGCCCTAGGTCGGTTCGACTACACGCCGCAGGACTGCTTCAACTTCCACGCCGCCATCCGCGAAACGGTGGTGCCGTTGATTGACGACTTCGACTTGGAGCGCCGCCAGGACCTGAACCTGCCCGCCCTGCGCCCTTGGGACCTCGACGTGGACCCCAGTGGCCAGCCCCCGCTGCGCCCCTTCGGCACCGGCGAAGAGCTGCTGGAAAAGACCATCACCGTCTTCGAAACCCTCGACAGCTACCTCGGCAACTGCCTGCGCACCATGCGACAGATGGGCCACCTCGACCTGGAAAGCCGCAAGGGCAAAGCCCCCGGCGGCTACAACTACCCACTGGACGAAACCGGCGTGCCCTTCATCTTCATGAACGCCACGAGCAGCCTGCGCGACGTGGTAACCATGCTGCACGAAGGCGGCCACGCCGTGCACAGCTTTCTCACGCGCGGCCTGCCGCTGGGCGCCGACAAGCACCCACCGTCCGAAGTGGCCGAGTTGGCTTCCATGAGCATGGAGCTGATGAGTATGGACCAGTGGCATGTCTTCTTGCCCAACCCCGAAGACCTGCGCCGGGCCAAGAAAACCCACCTCGAAAGCGTGCTCGAAACCTTCCCGTGGGTGGCCACCATCGACAAGTTTCAGCACTGGGTGTACGAGCACCCCACGCACACCCAGGAGGAGCGCCACAGCCGTTGGGTCGAGATTTTCGATGAATTCAACCAGCGCACCGTGGACTGGAACGGCCTGGAAACCTTTAAGCCCTACCTCTGGCAGAAGCAGCTGCACCTCTACGAAGTGCCGTTCTACTACATCGAGTACGCCATGGCGCAGCTCGGGGCCATTGCCGTGTGGCGCAATTTCCGCCAGAACCCTACCGAAGGCCTGGCCGCTTACAAGCGTGCTCTGGCGCTGGGCTACACCGCGCCCATCGGCCAGATTTATGCCGCCGCGGGCATTCGCTTCGATTTCAGCACCGAGTACCTGCGCACCCTGGCCGATTTCGTGCGCGAGGAAATGGCCGCGCTGTAAGTAGTCATTATTCCGTTTAAATGCAGAAAAGGCCGGCAAATTTGCCGGCCTTTTCTGTTGCAGAGCCACAAGCGGTGCTTACGAATTGCCGCCGGGAGGCGGCGTGGTGGTAGAGGGAGCCGTCGACCCGCATTTGCCTTTATTGGGGCGCGGGTCATGGTCTTTGCGACACTCACACGAGGCCAGCGCGAGGCTGGTGAGGAGCATAGCCGGCAACAGCCGACGGAAAAAAGTAGCGGTGTGCATATGCGTGGGGCGTTTGGTGAATGATATTGATTAGCTGAGGCTTAAATATAAGCAAATGCTGCTCAACATCGATATATACCCCACAGGGGCTATCGAGCACTCGCCTACTTATCCCCAATCGTGAAAAACGACAGCGGCTGGAGCGTGGCGTACTTGCCGCCGAGCGATTCCAGCTCGGCGCGGTGCAGCTTGAGGTAGTCGTTGTACTGGTGCACGGCACGGTCGTATTGCACCCGAAAAGCCACCACGCTGGCATCGAGCTGCTGGATGCCTTCCACGAAATCGCGGGCATTTTCGGTGGGGGCGTTGCCGTTGGGCGCGGCCACGGGGTACACGGCTTTCAGCAGCGAGTCCTGGGCGGCGTCGTACTGGTCAATCAGGTCCGAGCTGGCCATGGTTTGCTGGGTGTAGCGGCGGGTTTTGAGGCGGGTGTTGGCGCGGTCCAGGCCCTGTAGCTGGGTGGCATCGATGCCGGGCTGGCCCTTAAGCTCGCGCAGCAGCAGGCGGGTGATGCCAATTTTCTGGTCGTCGCTCTCCGTCATGTTGCGCCACTTGATGTCGACAGAATCGCGCAGCACGTCGAACTGCGCTTTGGCTGCTGCGGCCGAAGCCGGGTCGGAGGCGGCCGTCCTGGAACCGTCGCGCTTGCAGGACGCTGCGCAACCCGCGAAAATCAGCAACGAGAGCACAGCAGTTTTGACCGGAGAAGAAAAAATAGGGCGCATAGATTGAGAAGTAGCCGAAGAAGAAAGCCCCGGCATAGCAAAGCTACGGGGCCCGGCGAAAAAAAATGTGCGAACTGGCCGGGCAGGGGCGGCCCCTGCTCGGCACTACAATGTGGGCTACAACGCCCGAATAAGGCTGTCCGGTATATCCGGCAGCGCCTCTTGGCCTGTTCCGGAAGCTTATCTAGAGAAAAAGGCTTTTAAGAGTACTTATAATCGTAATGAACCTAGCCACAAAAAGCGCGTATCTTTGCCTTTGCACTGACAATACACGTTCCAAAAAATATGAAAAAGAACTACTTGATGCTCTCGGCAGCGCTGCTGCTGGCCGGAGCCGCCCATGCCCAAGGCACGGAGCTGTTTTTCTCGGAATACGCCGAAGGAGCCCACCAATCGGGCCAGCCTTACGGCGGCACCACCAACTCGACCGGTAACGAGCGCGCCCTGGAGATTTTCAACCCGACCAATAATACCGTCAACCTGAACCCGTACTCGGTACGGCGCTACTCCAACGGCAACACCCCCATCTTCCAGGAAGAGAAGGTGTTCCGTAGCAATGCTGCCCACGTGGCCGTAGGCACGAACAGCATGAACCCGCGCACGACCTTCGTCATTGCCTGCGGACAAGCCACCTTGCCGGCCATTGTGAACTCGGCCAACCAGTTCTGCGCCGATTACGCGCTGGCTCCTGCCGCCAATAACTCGGTAATTGTGGGCGGTGGCCCTATCTACTTCAGCGGCGACGACGCCATGGCCCTGGTGCGCTACCCCAGCGGCACGGCCGGTGTGGGCAACGGCGTGATTGTGGACCTTATCGGCGTGATTGGCGAAGGCCCCGTATTGCAGTCGTGCGCGGCCGGCGGCAATTGGAGCGGCACCAACCCCCTGGATGGTACCGGCACCAACGCGGTTTACGTAGCCTCGGCTAACCAGACGATTATCCGTCGCGCTTCGGTATCGCGCGGCATCACGGTTAACCCGCCCAAGCAGAACGTGCCCGGCTCGTGCCCGCCCGTGCGTGCCGCCGGTGGCTACAACATTGCCGACGAGTGGTACATGTACTCCACAGCCTTCAACGGGCCCGGTGGAGCTTCGAACCCCGCTGGCCAGCTCTACGACCAGCTGGGCAACCACAACGACTACACCGGCCCGTACGGTACCTACCAGGCCGTGCTGAGCACGCTGGGCAAGTTCGACAGCAACATCAGCGTGTATCCGAACCCGGCCCACGGCACGGCTACGGTTGAAATCAAAGATGCCAAAGTGGGCAGCGTTACCGTCCTGAACAACCTGGGCCAGCGCATCAGCGCCGAAGCCAAAGGCCAGGGCCAGGAAAAGCTCCAGCTCAACATCTCGTCCCTGAAGCCCGGCCTGTACTTCGTGCAGATTTGGAGCGCCGACGGCCAGACCAAAATCTACAAAGAGCTGACCGTTGAATAAGCAGCTCATTGTCTGAAATCGAAAAAGGAGGGAAGCAATTCCCTCCTTTTTTTATGGGCGTACTTTTGCCATCCCGCCGGGCAGTGCCAATGGTACTGATTGAATTGGCGGGTGGCTGCCACTGATTACCAACTATTGACTACTCTGACTAACCATGTCCGAACTCACGCCCCTCTCCGCCATTGGCGAATTTGCCCTTATCCGCCGCTTGCAGGCCAACATCACCGCGCGCCAGCCCGGCACCGTGCTCGGCATTGGCGATGATGCGGCCATCATCCGGCCCACGGCCGGCACCGATACCGTGATGACCACCGACTTGTTGGTCGAGGGCATTCACTTCGACCTCTCGTTTTGCCCGCTGCGGCACCTGGGCTACAAGGCGGTGGCCGTGAACGTGTCGGACGTAGCCGCCATGAATTCCCTGCCCAAGCAGCTGGTGGTGGCGCTGTCGGCCGGCCCGCGCTTCACCGTGGAGGCCATTGAGGAACTGTATGCCGGCATGCGCCTGGCCTGCGAGGCCTACAACGTGGACCTAGTGGGCGGTGACACCACCGCCAGCCGCGGCGGCCTCACGCTGGCCATTACGGTGCTGGGCGAAGTGCCGGCCGGCAAGGCTGTGCGCCGCAGCGGCGGCCAGCCCACTGATTTGCTCTGCGTGACCGGTGACCTGGGCGGTGCTTTTCTGGGCCTGCAGGTGCTGGAGCGCGAAAAACAAGCCTACCTGGCCGACCCCGAAACCCAGCCCGAGCTGGCTAATTACGAGTATGTGGTGCAGCGCCAGTTGCGTCCCGAAGCCCGGCTCGACATTGTGCACGAGCTGCGCGAGCGCGGCATCCGGCCCACCAGCATGATTGACGTGTCGGACGGACTGGCCTCGGAGGTGCTGCACCTGTGCGCGGCCAGCGGCACGGGCGCCCGGGTTTTCACGGAATTCATTCCCATGGCCAACCCCACGCTGGAAGCGGCGGCCGAGTTCAGCCTCGACCCGCTCACCTGTGCCCTCAACGGCGGCGAGGACTACGAGCTGCTGTTTACGGTGCCGGTAGCGGACCACGAAAAGATTAAAAATCACCCCGATATCACCATCATCGGCCACCTCACGGACAAGGCCGACGGGGCGAATCTGGTGACCAAAGCCGGCCAGGCCGTGCCGCTGCAGGCGCAGGGCTGGACGAGCTTTTAGCCCGAATTCTATATAGGATTCCAACCTTCTGTAAGCGCTGCCGTTAGGGAGGGGGAATTCGGCCGGCGGCGGGAATGGCACGCTAATTGTCTTCCTACCCATTATCCGGGCGGATTTCTTGTCTCCATAAATCTTTAAGCCATGAAAAAGCTTCCTTATCTTTTCGCTTTGCTGGTGCTGTTGAGCACGTCTTTCGGCACTCGTTCGGCCCAGGCCCAAATCCTTAAAAGCTGGAGCCCGCAGGCTAAAGGTACCGCCATCGGCGGCCTGGGCGGTGCCGCGGCTGGTGCCCTCATCAACAAGCGTAACCGCGTGGTAGGTGGCGTAGTAGGCGGCGTGGCCGGTGGTGCCATTGGCTACGGTGTGGGCAAGCACATTGACAACAAGCGCAAACAGCGCGCCGCTGCCGCTGCTGAGCGTGCGGCCGTAGCCGCCCGCGAAGCCAATTACCGCCGCGAACTGGCCCTGGCCCGCAACCGCCAGACCGTGACGACCACCCGCACCACCCAAACCGCGCTGGTGCCGGCTAATAGCTTCACGGCCTCGGCCGCCGCTATGCAGGGGGCGCAGCCTGAGTTGACGAACGGGGCCTACCTGCCCAACGATTCGTACGGCGACGCCTCGAAGCCGTATTCGACGGAGCAGATTCGTCGCAAAAGCTGGTAATTGCCCGTAAGAGTGCGTACACCAAACCCCGGGCCGTTGGCCTGGGGTTTGGTTGTTTTAGCCGGTTTTGCAGCGGCGGGAAAGCTGCCCGCCACCTTTTCTTTCACCAACCTTCTGGATTTATGAAATCCCTTTTTTGCAGTTTACTTGTGGCCGTGACGCTTTCCTCGTGTTCGAAAGCCGGTGAGGCCGTCAATGTTCAGACCCTGGACCAGGACTTTATCAACGCCTGGAATAGCCGCGATTCGGGTAAAATTACCGGCATGATGGCCGACGACGTGGCCTTTGTGCAAGGCAACGCCC
The DNA here is from genome assembly GCF_016056375.1 of Hymenobacter negativus. Taxonomy (GTDB): domain Bacteria; phylum Bacteroidota; class Bacteroidia; order Cytophagales; family Hymenobacteraceae; genus Hymenobacter; species Hymenobacter negativus_A. The sequence goes on along the minus strand of NZ_JAEDAE010000005.1, from coordinate 6,759 downwards.
ACTGGAAGGGCAAAGACGAAGTGGGCCAGAAGTGGGTGAGCGCCACCATTGCCACCATCAGCAACCTCAAAACCAGCGTGAGCAGTTCGGGCACCGATGCCAACACGGCTTACGAGGCCGGCACGTTTTCGGTGGATGTGCAGCCGGCCGGCCCCGGCCAGCCCGCCGGCTTCGGTGAGGGTAATTATATTTTCCTCTGGAAAAAAGCCACCGATAATACCTGGAAGCTGAGCTACGCGCAGCTGGAAGATTTGCCGGTGCAGCGCCGGAATTAGGGCACAACCTTGCCCCATACAACAAACAGCGCCCCGACTCAAAGTCGGGGCGCTGTTTGTTTTTAAACCGAATCGGCTTTAATCCTCCGGATACGGCACAAATACGAAATTTGTGAACTCCTCATCGAGCACGAAGAGGCAGCAGAACTCGTCCGGGTCTTTATAGGTCGATTGAAACGCCTCGACGCCGTCGGCGCTGACGATGCCTTGCTGCACGAACAGCTCTAGGTAGCTGGCGAAGACGTGCCAGTCCAGGTTCAGTTCGTCGGCGTTGACGAGGAGGCCGCCGAGGGGCACTTCCTGCTTGGCAAAGACGAAAATGGGGTATTGGCTGAAGTCGCCCTTGCGAATCTGGGACGAGGCTTCGGCCAGCGTATCGCACACCTTCACGAAATCCTTAGTGATGGTGCCGAGGTATTTGCCGTTGAGTTCGGGGTCGTTGAAGTAGTCCATTGTTTTATTTAGCTAATTGCCTGCTTTTATTTATTTCATCAATGAGCAGACGAAGCTTCTGTTCGTTTTGGCCAAATGAAAAAGGAATTCGACCCTTGATGTTCCCACCACCATTCATTAGGTTCAAGTAAACTATACCTTCCTCTAGCAAGGCGGTGGCATACACTGGGATTCCAAACCAATTAGAACCCCTCGTAGCAATGATACTATGCTGAAATGGTAATGAAACTTGCCAGTTCAACGCATTGAATACACTGATTATTAATTGCTGATTATCACCTGCACTTAAATACGTTTTGACAGCCGTCAATTTTCGTTCAGTTAGCAAACAATACAGTGTATAAAGTGATAAACTGACCCACAACAATAAGCCAGCGGGAGCAAAAGGATTTAATGGTTTGTCGAAAATGAATACTATACCAATTACAGAAAAGCATAGGCAGTAAAATAGTACGAGAAACCCTCCATACCATTCATGCGTGGCAGGTAACTTGCCCAGATGAATTGCTGCGTTAACTTCCTGCTTGGTCATTTGTAAATTCTACTTCAGCTCCAGCGCCACCACGTTCTCCACGTGGTGGGTGTGCGGGAACATATCCACCGGCTGCACGCGGGTGACTTTATAGGCAGCATCCAGCAGCTCCAGGTCGCGGGCCTGGGTGGCGGGGTTGCAGCTGATGTAGACGATGCGGGGGGCGCGTAGCTCTAGGAGGCGGGCCACCACGTCGGGGTGCATGCCGGCGCGGGGCGGGTCGGTGATGAGGACGTCCGGGCGGCCGTGGTGGGCGGTGAAGTCGGCCGTGAGGATGTCCTTCATGTCGCCGGCGTAGAACTCGGTGTTGGTGATGTTGTTTATTTCGGCGTTGACGTGGGCGTCGGCCACGGCTTGCTCCACGTACTCGACGCCGATGACTTTGCGGGCCTGGTGGGCCACGAAGCTGGCGATGGTGCCGGCCCCGGTGTAGAGGTCGTACACCAGCTCATCGCCTTTGAGGTCGGCGAACTCGCGGGCCACTTTGTAGAGCTGGTGGGCGCCTTCGGAGTTGGTTTGGTAGAAGGACTTGGGGCCGATGCGGAAGCGCAGGCCTTCCATCTCTTCCTCGATGTAGGGCTTGCCGTGGTAGCACACCACGTCGAGGTCGTGAAAGGTTTCGTTGCCCTTGTTGTTGAGCACGTAGTTGAGCGAGGTGATGCCGGGAAACTTGGCTAGCAGGGCATCGAGCAGGGGCTCGATGGACTCATGGGGGCGGTAGCACTGCAGAATCACCATGATTTCGCCGGTGCTCTGAGCCGTGCGGATAATGAGGTTGCGCAGGTTGCCGGTCTGGCGCACCATATTGCCGAATTCGAGGCCGTGCTCGCGGCCGTAGTCGCGCACGAAGAGGCGGATTTCGTTGCTGGGCTCGGCCTGGAGGTGGCAGTGCTGCACGTCGATAATCTTATCGAAACGGGCGGGGGTGTGGAAGCCCAGTACGTTGCGGTCGAAAGTCTGGGTGTTGTCGTTGATTTGCTCGGTGGTGAGCCAGCCGTTGTCCGAGAAGGTGTACTCCAGCTTGTTGCGGTAGTAGGTGCGCTCGGGCGAGGAGAGGATGAACGGAATCTCGGGCAGGGCCACTTTGCCAATACGGGTGAGCTGGTCGACCACCTGCTGCTGCTTGAAGCGCAGCTGGGTGTCGTAGCCCAGGTGCTGCCACTTACAGCCGCCGCACACGCCAAAGTGCTGGCAAAACGGCGTGGTGCGCAACTCGGAGTATTTGTGAAAGTGCGTGGGTACGGCCTCCAGAAAGTTCTTTTTGGCGCGGGTGATGCGCAGGTCCACCACATCGCCGGGTGCCACCTGCGACACGAAGATGACCAGGTTGTCGAGGCGCACCATGCATTTGCCTTCGGCCACCATGTCCTGAATCAGGATGTTGTGAAGGGCGTCGGCGGGTAAGTTTTTAGAGGCTTTCTGGATTTTGCGGGACATAATGGGAGCGAAGCGGTAATAGTTGGCAAAGGTACGCGGGCAGCGGGGCCTCTGCTATGCATCCCAAGTGGTTCCGCACCGGTCCCACCACCCTGGACCGGTTCCGCACCGCCCTGGAGTGGTGTCACACCACTCACCTAACAAAAAAGGCCTCCCGAAACCGGAAGGCCTTTTCTCAGTACAGCAAGTGGTCTACTTGATTATCTCGAACCAGTTCTTCACGCTGGTGCCGTTGGGCAGGGTCAGGATGTAGAAGTAGTTGCCGGCGGGCGTACTGTCGTCGCCACCCCAGTTGTTCTGGTAGTTAGTGGTTTTGTACACCTCGCGGCCCCAGCGGTTGAAGACGGTGAAGGTGTTGCCGGGGTAGAGCGAGATGTTGTCGATGACGAGCACATCGTTGAGGCCGTCGCGGTTCGGGGTGATGACGTTATAGGTCTTCACGGCGTTGGCGAAGCTCACGCTGGTTTCGTTCGAGTTCGAGAGCAGCGGGGTGGCATCGGTGCTGGCAGCCACTACCCGGAAATTCTGGCTGAAGCCCACGCCGGTAGCAGTGGCGTTCGGGTCGTTGTTGGAGGCGGTGTATTGCAGCGTGCCTGCGTTCACCGTGGCAATGAGCACCGGGGCACCGGCATCGGAGCGGCGGTAGATGCGGTACTCCTTCACCGGGAAGCCCACGAAGGCGTTCCAAGTGAGAGCCGTGCTGCCCTGGTCGCGGCCGCCGGCGGTGGTGGTAGTGGTGGCTTGCAGACGGATGGTCTGGGCCACGCCGGTGGTGTTGGCCGTGCCGCAGCCGTTGGTGAGGCTGAGCTGGTACTCGTAGGAGTTGGCGTTGGCATCCACCGCGCTGTTGTCGGTGAAGGTGGTGGCCGTAGCCGCTACCGTGCCCACCGCTGCGAAGATGCCAGAGCCCGCCACACGGCGCAGCACTTGCACCGGGTTGGGGGTGTTGCCGCTGTTGGGTACGCTCAGGCTGATGATGACGCGGTTGTTGCTGGTAGCATCTACCGAGGCGTTGGTTAGCACCACCGTGGGGCTATCGAAGAGGATGGTGCGCGTAGTGGCCGGGCCGGCGCACGAAGCGGGGGCCGCGCTGATTTCGGCGGCACTCACGGTGTAGGGGCCGGTGGCATTGAAGCGCACCGTAATCTGGCTGCCGGTGCCGCCCGTCGTGATGGTGCCGCCCACCACGGTCCACTGGTAGCTGGCCCCGGTAGTGGGGTTGGCTATGGCGTATTGCTGCGGCGTAGCTACGTTACACACGAAGCCCGAGCCCGAGATGGTAGGGGCCGTTGGCGTAGGAGCCACCGTGAAAGGCGTGGTGTAGAGCGGGCCGGTGCAGCCGGCCGAGGTGGTTTCCTGCACCGTGAGGGTGTAGGTGCCGGGAGCGGGCAGGGGGCTCAACACGCGGGTGTTGCCGGTACCGGCCAGGGTGGCGCCATTCAGCTGGAACACGTAGGACGAACCGGTGAAGCCGCCGGGCAGGCCAAAAGTCACGGGGCCGTTGGTCTGGCACACGCGCACCGGGGCGGTGATGGCCAGCGTGGTGCGCGGCGAGGGGTTGATGAGCACTCGCATGGTATCCGAAGTGCCCAGGCAGCGCACGCCGCTGGCGGGATTGCTGGTTTCCGTTACCACAATTTTGCCAATGGTGGGCACCGCCACGGGGGCCCAGTTCACGGTCACCGTATTCTGGAAGGTGCTCACCTGCGTGCCGCCGATGATGGTCCAGGCGTAGCTGGAGCCGTTGGCGTAAGCGCCGGTCGCGTAGCGGTAAGGGCCATCGGCCTGGCACACCGAGCGCGGCAGCGGGGCCACGGCCAGCACATCGCCGGGGCCGGTGGGTCGCACGGTTTGCAGGCGCTGGTTGATGATGATGGGCAGGGTGGTGGTGTCGGACGAGCAGCCCTGCGCGTTCAGGCTGAAAACCTTGAGGTAGCCGCCGGTGCTGGCCACGCCCCAATCTACGGTAATGGCCGGAGTACCCTGGCCGCTGGCAATGGTGCCGCCGTTAATCTGCCAGGTGAAGGGCGTGCCGGGCGGGAAAGCCGTGCCCGTGCCCGTGGGCACCGAGTAGGCAACCCCCGTAACCGTGGGGCACACCGAAGCCGGCCCCACAATGGCCGCTGCCGCCGGGCGCGGGTTGATGGTGATGACCACGGCATCGGTGCTCACGCAGCCGTTGGCGGTGGTAGCCGTCACGGTGTAGGTGCGGGTGATGGGCGCGGCCGTAGTGTTGGAGGCGGTGAACACGGGCTGCGCGGCGGTGGCGCTGCTTAAGCCCGTGGCCGGAGCCCAGCTATAGGTGTAGCCGGCGCGGGCCGGAGTGCCCAAGGTGATGTTCTTGAGGTCGCACACGGCGGCGTCGGGGCCGGCATCGGCCACGGCAGCAGGGTTCACGGTTACGGTCACGGTGCTGGTGGCTACGCAGCCATTGGCGGTGGTGGCCGTCAGCGTGAAGACGATGGGGTTCGGCGTGTTCGTGGTGTTGGTCAGCGTAAAGGTGGGGTTAGCCACGGTGGTGCTGCTCAGGCCGGTGGCCGGGCTCCAGGCGTAGGTGTAACCCGTTACCGGGGCCGCGCCCAGCGTAATGGTCGAGCCCGAGCACACGGCTTGGTTGGCACCCGCCACGGCCACTGCGGCCGGGTTGATGGTTACCACCACCGTATTGGTAGCAGTACAGCCGTTGGCGGTGGTGGCCGTCAGCGTATAGGTCTGGGTGATGGGCGCGCCGGTCAGGTTAGGCAGGGTCACGGTCGGGTTCAGCACCGAGGTGCTGCTGAGGCCGGTGGCCGGGCTCCAGGCGTAGGTGGTGCCGGCCACGGCGGTGCCGTTGCCAATGGCCACGGGCACGTTGGAGCAGGTGCTACGGGCCGGGCCGGCATCGGCCACGGCGGCCGGGTTAATGGTCACGGCTACGGTGCTGGTGGCGGTGCAGCCCTGGGCCGTGGTGGCGGTCAGCGTGTAAGTCACCACGATGGGCGCGGCTGTCAGGTTGGGCAGCGTCAGGGTGGGGGTGAGGGCGGTGGCGCTGCTCAGGCCGGTGGTGGGCGTCCAGGCGTAAGTGGTGCCGGCCACGGCCGTGCCGGTTCCGATAACTACGCCCACATTCGAGCAGGTAGCCTTGGCCGGCCCGGCCTGCGCCACGGCGGCCGGGTTCACGGTCACGGCCACGGTGCTGGTGGCCGAGCAGCCGTTGCCGGTAGTGGCGGTCAGCGTGTAGGTGGTGGTGATGGGGGCGCCGGTCGTGTTGGTCAGCGTCACGGTCGGGTTCAGCGCAGTGGGGTCGCTCAGGCCGGTGGCTGGGCTCCAGGCATAGGTGGTGCCGGTTACGGCGGTGCCCACGCCCAGCGTCCGGGTTTCGCCCGAGCAGAAGGCCACGGCCGGACCAGCCTGCGCCACCGCGGCCGGGAAGATGGTCACCACGACCGTGCCGGTGCTTACGCAGCCGTTGGCAGTAGTAGCGGTCAGGGTGTAGGTCTGGGTGATGTTGGTGGTGCCGAGGTTAGGCAGGGTCACGGTCGGGTTCAGCACCGAGGTGCTGTTGAGGCCGGTGGCCGGGCTCCAGGCGTAGGTGGTGCCGGCTACCGCGGTGCCGTTGCCAATGGCCACGGGCACGTTGGAGCAGGTGCTACGGGCCGGGCCGGCATCGGCCACGGCGGCCGGGTTGATAGTCACGGCCACGGTAGCGGTGGCCACGCAGCCCTGAGCCGTGGTGGTGGTCAGCGTGTAAGTGGTGGTGATGGGCGCGCCGGTGGTATTGGTGCCAGTCACCGTGGGGTTGAGGATGTTCGGGTTGCTGAGGCCGGTGGTAGGCGTCCAGCTATACGTGGTGCCTGCTACGGGCGTAGCGGTGCCGCCCAGCGGGGCCGATACCGTGCCCGAGCAGAAGCTGATGGCCGGGCCGGGCGTGGCCACGGCCGCGGGGTTGATGGTCACAATAACCGTCGACGTCGCGGTACAGCCAGCGGCGCTAGTCGCCGTCACGGTGTAGGTCTGGGTGATGGGGGCGCCGGTGGTGTTGGGCAGCGTCACGGTGGGCTGGGCCACGCTGGCGCTGCTCAG
>NZ_JAEDAE010000004.1 GCF_016056375.1 Hymenobacter negativus | reverse complement strand
CATCAAGCAGGAAAGCCTGCGCGCCAGCTACGAGAAGTCGCGGGCAGAACTGTACTACTACGCTGGCACCCGCTCGGTGGACGGAGCGAAATAGATAACCAAAAGAACGTCATGCCGAGCGCAGCAAAGCATCTTTACCGCAGCAGTAATCACATTTACTATTGCAGTAAAGATGCTTTGCTGCGCTCGGCATGACGTTCTGCTTACTGCCAGCCGCCCCCTAGCGCCCGGTACAAGTTCACGCTTTGCAGCAGCAGTGCCTGACGGGCTTCGGCGAGGCTCAGTTCCGCTTCGAGCACGCTGCGCTGGGCGGTAATGACTTCCAGATAGGATGCGTAGCCGGCCACGAATAGGTCGTTGGAAGTGGCTACGGCGCTGGTGAGCTGCTCTACCTCGCGGGCACGCAGGTTGGCGACGGACTGAAAGTTCTCGAGCCCTTGCAGGCCCACCACCACTTCGCGGAAGCCGGTTTGCAGCGTCTGCTGGTAGCGGTAGTAGCCCTGGTAGTTGTCGGCCACGGCCTCGCGGAAATCGGCCCGGTACTGGGCGCGGTTGAGGATGGGGCCGGTGAGGCCGGCTACCGCCCCGAATACCACCGAGCTGGGGTTGAGCAGCAGGTCGGCGCGGAAGGCGTTGAGGCCCACGTAGGGCGTGAGAGTGAGGGTGGGTAGGAAGGCGGCGCGGGCGGCGTCTACTTCGGCGCGGCCGGCTTGCAGTTCCAACTCAGCTTGGCGCACATCGGGGCGGCGGAGCAGGGCGGTGGCGGGCAGGCCCGCCGAAAGCCTGGTGGGCAGGCCCGATTGGTTGGGCAGCGCCGGACCGCGCCGGATGGGCTGCGGGTATCGCCCCAGCAGTTGGTTGAGCTGGGTTTCGGTTTCGGTGATGCGTTGACGGGTTTCGTAGGCCAGGCTTTCGGTGCGCAGAGCCTGGGCGGCAAACTGCTGCACGGCCAGCTGCGTGACGCGCCCGGCCTCTTTCTGCACTTTGATGAGCCGCAATCCCTCCTGCTGGAAGCGGGTGTTGCGCTGCAGAATGGCCAGCTGGTTATCCAGGGTCAGCAGCTCGTAGTAGGCGCGGGCTACGTCGGCCACCAAGTTGGTCACCACTAGGTTGCGGCCCTGCTCCGAGGCTAGCACGCGCAGGTAGGCGGCTTTGCGGCGGCTGCGCAGCTTGCCCCACAGGTCTATTTCCCAAGAGCTGCGCAGGCCCACGAACAGGTCGGGCGTGAGGGCGGTAGGCACGCGCTGGTTGTCGGCAATATTCTGCGAGAGATTGGTGTCGAAGTTGCCGATGCCCGTCATGGTGTATTTGCCGTAGCGGTCCAGCCCCGCCGTGCCCACGGCCGAAACCGACGGAAACAGCGCCCCACGTCGGGCCAGGTACTGCGCCTGAAACACTTCCACCCGCTGCACGGCCACCTTCAAATCCAGGTTCTGCTGCAACGCCGTATCGATGAGCCCCGCCAGCACCGGGTCCTGGAAAAACTGCCGCCACGGCGTGCTGCCTACGCTGATGGTATCGGTGGGCGCAGCAGTTTTGGAAAAGGCAGTGGGAGTAGCAGGGCTGGTAGTCGGACCATCAGGCGCAGCCACGCGACAGCCGGTGGCTAACAGGATAACCGAGAGAAAAGCAGGGAGAAAACGCATGATTGGGTTGGTTGTCGTTCTGGAGGCGGGGTTCACGTTGGGGCGTTAATGCGCCACCAGCACCTTATCCTCCTCTTCTACTTTGGCGTCGGCCTCCAGATTCTTCGGTTTCTCGAAGCTGGCAAACAGCACGTACAGGCCCGGAATCAGCACCATGCCGAAGACGGTACCGATGAGCATGCCACCCGCTGCGGCCGTGCCGATGGAGCGGTTTCCCAAAGCCCCCGCGCCGCTGGCCACTACCAGCGGGATGAGGCCGGCGATGAAGGCGAAGGAGGTCATCAGGATGGGGCGCAGGCGGGACACGGCCCCTTGCACGGCAGCTTCCAGCACGGTGGCCCCGGCACGGCGGCGCTGCTCGGCAAACTCGATGACGAGGATAGCATTTTTCCCCAGCAGACCAATAAGCATTACCAGTGCCACCTGGGCGTAAATGTTGTTTTCGAGGCCCAACAGCTTGAGGCTGACGAAGGCGCCGAATATGCCGGTGGGCAAGCTCAGCAGCACTGGCAACGGCAGCAGCAGGCTTTCGTACTGGGCGGCCAGCAGCAGGTACACGAAAATGAGCACGATGCCGAAGACGTAGAGGGCCTGGTCGCCACTCAGAATTTGCTCGCGGGTCATGCCGCTCCATTCGTAGCTAAAGCCTTTGGGGAGCACCTTAGCTGCCACTTTTTCGATGGCCGAAATGGCGTCGCCCGAGCTGTGGCCGGCGGCGGCATCGCCGTTAATCATGGCCGAGGTGTACATGTTGTAGCGCGTGAGCTGGTCGGGGCCGAACACGCGCTCCAGCTTCACGAAGGTGGAGAAAGGCACCATCTCGCCGCGGTTGTTTTTCACGTGCAGGGCCAGCAGGTCGTCGGGGCGGCCGCGGTACTCGGCGCCGGCCTGCACCATCACCTTGTACATCTGGCCGAAACGGATGAAGTTGGAGGCGTAGTAGCTGCCCAGCAGCGTTTGCAGGGTGCTCATGGCGCGGTCCACGGTCACGCCTTTTTTGGCGGCCATGTCCTGGTCGACGTGGATGAGGTACTGCGGGAAGTTGGGGTCGAAGCCGGTGAAGGCGCCGTTGATGGCGGGCTCTTTTTGCAGCGCCGCCAGGAAGGTTTTAGAGGCCTGGGCCGTCTTCTGCAAGTCGCCGCTGCCCGTTTTGTCCAGCAGGCGGAATTCGAAGCCGCTGCTGTTGCCGAAGCCCGGCACCGTGGGCGGCGGCAGAAACTGAATCTCGGCATCGGCAATGCCCTTGGTCTTGTCTTCCAGCTCCTTGATGAACTCGGCCACCGACTGCTCCCGCTCATCCCAGGCCTTGAGGTTAATCATGCCCATGCCGTAGCTGGAACCCGCCACCTCGTTCACCAGGCTGTAGCCGGCTAGGGTCGAAACCGATTCTACCGGCTTGAGCTTCTGGGCGATGCCCTGCACCTGGGCCAGCACGGCCTCGGTGCGCTCCACGGTGGCCCCGGCCGGCGTGGTCACGTTGATGTACACCATGCCCTGGTCCTCGGTCGGGATGAAGCCCGACGGCAGCACCTTGCTGATGCCCCAGGTAGCCCCAAAAAACAGCAGCAGCACCCCGATGGTCACCACGCGGCGGCCGGCAATGCCGCCCAGCAGGCGCTGGTAGCCGCCGGCTAGGCCCTCGTACTTGTTGTTGAAGCCCTTAAAGAACCGGCCTAGCAGGCCCGTGCGTTCGCCCTCGTGCGTCTTGAGCATGAGCGCGCACAGCGCCGGCGTCAGCGTCATGGCATTCACGCCCGAAATGACGATGGCAATGGCCAGCGTGAGCGAAAACTGCCGGTAGAACACGCCCACCGGCCCGTCCATGAACGACACCGGAATAAACACCGCCGACATCACCAGGGTAATGGCAATCAGCGAGCTGCTGATTTCGTGCATGGCCTCGAAGGTGGCGCTGCGGGCGTCCATGTGCTTCTCTTCCATCTTGGCGTGCACGGCCTCCACCACCACAATGGCGTTATCGACTACGATGCCAATGGCCAGCACCAACGCGAAGAGCGTGAGCAAGTTAATGGAGAAGCCCAGCATCTGCATGAAGGCCAGCGTGCCGATGAGTGCCACCGGCACCGCCAGCGCCGGAATCAGCGTGGAGCGCCAGTCTTGCAAAAACAGGTACACAATGATGAAAACCAGCAGGAAAGCCTCTACCAGCGTGCGCAGCACCTCGTGAATACTGGCGTCGAGGAAGCGCGATACGTCATAGGCAATGCTGTATTTCATGCCGGGTGGGAAGCTGGTTTTTTGCAGCTCGGCCATGCGATTTTTCACGTTCTCGATGACCTCACTGGCGTTCGAGCCCGGCCGCTGCTTCAGCATGATGGCCGCCGAGGGCTGCCCGTCGTTCTTCGACGACATGCCGTAGGTGAGCGTGCCGAATTCGACGTCGGCCACCGCCTTCAGGCGCAGCACTGAGCCGTCGGGGTTCGAACGAATGACGATGTTGCGGTACTGCTCGGGCTCGAAAAACTTGCCCGTGTAGCGCAGCACGTACTGCAACTGCTGGGCCTTGCCGCCCGAGCTTTCGCCCGATTTGCCGGGGGCCGCCTCCACGTTCTGGGCCCGGATGGCGTCCACGATTTCGTCGGTGCCCACCTCGTAGGCAGCCATGCGGTCGGGCTTCAGCCAGACACGCATCGAGTATTCCCGCGAGCCCATAATCTCGGCAAAGCCCACGCCGTTGATGCGCTTGAGCTCCTGCAATACGTTGATATCGGCGAAGTTATAGATGAACTGCTCGCCCGCGCCCTTGTCGTCGCTCGTGATGTTGAGGTAGAGCAGCATGGAGTTTACCTCCTTTTCCGTCGTCACCCCCGCCTTAATAACTTCCTCCGGCAGCTCGTCAATCACCGTCGTCACGCGGTTCTGCACGCCCACGGCGGCCAGGTCGGGGTCTGTGCCCACCTCGAAGAACACCGTGATGAGCGTGACGCCGTTGTTCGAACTCACCGAGTTCATGTAGGTCATGCCCGGCACGCCGTTGATGGCGCGCTCCAGCGGCGTGGCTACGGCCTTGGCGCACACCTCGGCGTTGGCCCCGGTGTACTTGGCCGTCACGGTCACCGACGGCGGCACGATGTCGGGAAACTGCGTGATGGGCAGCGTGAACAGCGCCAGCCCGCCCAGCAGCACCAGAAAAACGGAAATCACCAGCGAGAGAATCGGCCGGCGGATGAAGATGTCGAACATAAGCAGTAGCGTGGACTCTGCGAGTCCGCGTTTAGGCGGATTGGGTAGGGTGGCTTGTTTAGACTGAATCCTGATTCATAACGCCTTGCAGAGTGCAGCGAAGCATTTCGCGTAGTTGGCAATCAAGGCAAGGGCAACAAGGCAGGCGAATTGCCTCAGCTGCGCTCTGTAAGACGTTCTATCGGGCGCGGACTCGCAGAGTCCACGCTACATCACTGCGCGGCCACGGCGGCCGTGTCCAGCAGCACGGGTTTGACTTTGATGCGCTGCTGGTCGTGCAGCTCCGGCGCGCCTTCGTACACTACCCGCTCGCCGGGTTTCAGGCCTTCCTTCACCACGTAGAAATCGCCCAGCCGCGTTTGCGGCTTGAAGCTGCGGGTGTGCGTCACGCCGGCCTGGTCCACCACGTACACAAAGTTCTGGTCCTGAATCTCGAACACCGCTTTCTGTGGCAGCAGTAGCGCTGCGGGCAGTTGGTCGGTGAGGCGGACTTTGCCGGAGGCGCCGTGTTTGAGCAGGCGGTCGGGGTTGGGGAAGCGGGCACGCAGGGCAATGGAGCCGGTGTTGGGGTTGAACTCGCTTTCGGCCGTTTCGATGTGGCCCGTGAGCGGGTACACTTCGCCGTTAGCCAGCGTAAGGCGCACCGAATCGGAATGCAACTCGGGGTGCTCGCGGCGGGCCTTGGTATAGTTCATGTAGCTGCCCTCGGCCACGTCGAAGTAGGCAAACACCGAGCTCAAATCCGACACCGTGGTGAGCAGCGTGCCTTCCTCCACCACGCTGCCCATTTTCAGCGGAATGCGGTCAATCACGCCATCGAAGGGGGCGCGCACCAGCGTGTAGCTCAGGCTGAGGCGGGCGGCCGCTTCGCCGGCGCGGGCATCGGCCACGCGGGCATCGGCCTCGCGTATCTTACTGTTAGTGAGCTTTAACTCGGTTTTGGCGATGACGTTTTTATCGACTAGCAGCTTCACCCGGTCGCTCTCGACGCGTACGGCAGCGGCTTGGGCCTGGGCGCTGGCTACGGCCGCCTGGGCCTGGCTCAGCTTGTTGCGGTAGGCGCTGGCGTTGATGCGAAACAGTGGCTGGCCCTTTTTCACGGGCTTGCCCTCGTCCACGTAAATGTGTTCGAGGAAACCCGCCACCTGGGCGCGCACCTCCACGTTGCGCACGGCCTGGATGTCGGCCACGTAGTCGCGGTGCAGGCTCTGGCTGGAGGTTTTGAGCGTAACAACCGGCACCTCGGGCGGGGCTTCCACGGTGTCCTTTTCGGCCTTGGCCGAGCAGCCGCTGAGGCCCGCCGTCAGCCAGCCGGCCGCGGCAGTCAGCAGGAGAGGATGAAAAAAAGAGCAGCGCAAAAAGGAGTTCATGAGGAAAAGAATGAGCAAGCAGAAAGCCACGCGCCCGCTAGTGGGCCGTGGTGGTAGCCGTGGGCACGGCAGTAGAAATGGTGGGGCGGAGGGCCAGCAGGCTGTCCTGCTGCTGATGGGCAGCCTGACAGCGGGCCAGTAGCCGCTGCGTGAGGCGCAGGTCGGCTTCGGTTTCCTGCAGGTCTTCGCAGTCACTCGCTGGCGCGGGTGTTTTGTACAGCAGAAAGCCATTGAGCCCCAGCGACAACGCCAAAGCTCCGGCCAAGAGCAAAACCAGGAAATTAAAGGGCCGGAGCTGGGAGGACATGGTCGTTTGCGGTGGTGGCAACTGCCCGCAAAGCACCCAACCCGACATTAAAACGGTATGAGAACCGTATTAGAATAGATGAAAATGGCACGTGGCCGCTATGTATGCGTATAGTTGCGTCCTGTCGTCCGCACTGTTTGGGCGTCCACTGGTTGCTACCGTTCAACGCGAGCCGTTAAACGACAAGACGCAAAATATTGTGTCTCTACACCCCTGGCTTGGTACCCACTGTTGGGTCCTTCTCCAACGCCGTTGCAATCTGGTTCATCAGTTCCTCCGGCGTGCTTGTGATGGACAGGCGCAGGGCATAAGCCGGCCGCTCCAGCGTCGCCAGCTGCGAATCGAGCATATTCGAATGCATGTAGTGGCCTTTGCGCCCGCTTATGCGCTCCAGCAGCAGCTCCTTGGGGCCATCTAGGAAAACCCAGTGCAGCGGCTCCGTCGATTTACTTTGCAGAGTGTCGCGGTATTTCTCTTTCAGGGCCGAGCAGGCCAATATGGCCCCGCCGGCTTTTTCCCACTCGCCCAGCTTGGTGGCCAGCGTGGCCAGCCAGCTACTCCGGTCCTCGTCGGTGAGGGGCGTGCCGTGGGCCATTTTGTCGATGTTGGCCTGTGAGTGGAAGTCGTCGGCGTCGTAAAACGGCAGGTTGAGTTTTTTGGCGAGCAACTCGCCCACCGTTGTTTTGCCGCAGCCCGAAACCCCCATGACGATGAAACTCATACCTGCCTGATTAATTTGAGAAAAAGGTAATGCGTTGGAAATAAAGCCTAATTAAAAGTTTCCGGCGGTGGCTACTGGTGCCGGCCTTTCTTTACGAAATGCTGAGCTTAACGGGCGTGCGCCGGGCCCTCCACCAGCTACGCGGCCGGCAGCCACACCGTGGCCGTGGTGCCCTGCCCGGGCACCGAGGACAGTTCCAGCCGGCCGCCGTGGCGCTGCACAATGCGCTGCGTGAGCGGCAGCCCCAGGCCGTAGCCGGGCCGGCCCACCGCGCCCGCCGCCCGGTACAGCGGCTCGTAGATGCGACTCAACTCCTCGGGGGTGAGGCCGGGCCCCACGTCGGCAATGCGGACGCGCAACGTGGTTGGCCCTTCGTAAGCCAGCTCCGCCTGCACAGGGCCGGCTGAGTACTTGCCGGCATTGTCAAGCAGGTTCAGCAGGGCCGTGGTGAGCAGTTCGGCGTTGCCGGGCACCATGAAGACATCGGTTTCGGCTTCGGCCGGCAGCTCGCCGAACGCCAGCCGAAATTCCCGCCCCGCGTACTTGGCGCGGGCAAAACTCAGGGCCTGGTTCAGGCATTCATCCAGCCGCACCGGCTCAAATTCCGGTAGGGCGCCGTCAACCTTTGCCAACGACAATAGGCTGCTGGTGAGGGCCGTAAGGTGCCGTGAGGCTTCCAGCGCCTGTGCCAGGCTCTGCCGCGCCTCGGGCAGCGAGGCATCGTAGGCCAGGGCCGTTTCAAGGGTGCCGGTCAGGGTGGTGAGGGGCGTGCGCAGCTCGTGCGAGGCGTGGGCCAGGAAGCTTTTCTGGGCATCGAAAGCCTGCTCCAGCCCGGCCAGCATGGTGTTGAAGACGTGCGCGAGCTGGGCCAGCTCGTCGCGCCCATTGCCTTCCGACAGCCGCCGGCCCAGGCTGGTAGCCGAAATCCGGCTCGCCTGCCGGCTTATGCGCGCTACCGGCCGCAGGGCCGCGCCCGCAAAATACCAGCCCGCCAGAATGGTGAGCCCCAGGGCTCCCACGTTGCCCAGCGCCAGCAGCAGGCGCACCTGCTGCAACCACGCCCAGCCCACCCGGTCCTCGGCCGAAACGAAAATGCGGTACACGCTCCGTTGACCTTCGTGCTCGTGCTCGAAAGCCATGCCCACCGTTTCGCGCTGGCCCACAGCCGGGTAGCTGATGCGCTGCCCGGGCTGCAAACCCGCCAGCCGCGCCCGGTTCACGGCCTGGTCGATGTTGTCGGCGCTGCTGTAGCGCAGGGCGTTATCCGGCCCGTAAATGCTGATTTGCTCGCCGCTGAGCGTGAGCAGGTCGCCCCGCCGCAGGCTGCCCATTGTGCCCACTTCGAGCTTGTGGCTGCGTACTAGCAGCCGGCCAGCCAGTGTGGCGCTGGTTTCGAGCCGATGCGCAAAGCGCTGAAACCGCGTGTTGGCGTTGAAATAATAGATGAACACCGAAAAGCCGAGCTGGATGCCCAGCACCAGCAGCGTAAACCGCAGCATCAGCTTATTGCGAATCAGCATATTATAGGTGCTTGGGCCTTGTGGCTTGGACGCTACTCTTCCCGCATTACATAGCCCATGCCTACCACGGTATGGATGAGCTTGGGCGAGAAACCCCGGTCCAGCTTCTTGCGCAAGTAGCTCACGTACACGTCAATAACATTGGTGGTGGTGTCGAAATCCAGGTCCCAGACCCGCTCGGCAATGTCGACCCGCGACACCACCCGGCCGCGGTTGCGCAGTAAGTGTTCCAGCAGCGAATACTCGCGGGTGGTGAGGTCGATGCGCTGGCCGGCGCGGGTCACGGTTTTGGCGTCGAGGTCGAGTACGAGGTCGGCCATGCGCAGCTCCTGGCGCTGGCCGGCCGCGGCGGCGTAGCGCTGGGTGAGGGCACGGGCTCGCATTAATAATTCCCTGAATTCGAACGGCTTGACGAGGTAATCATCGGCCCCGGCCGCGAAGCCAGCTTCTTTGTCGTCGAGGCTGTCGAGAGCAGTGAGCAGCAGGATGGGGACCAGGCGGCTGTGGGCCCGGATGCGATGACACAGCTCCACCCCGTTGATATAGGGCAGGTTAACATCGAGAATAACCAGGTCGTAGGGCTGCTGCTCGTAGAGCGACCAGCCGGTGCGGCCGTCGTAGGCCACGGTCAGGTCGTAGCCTTCGTGCTCAAAGCCTTTCTTGACGAACGAAGCCAGCGGGGGCTCGTCCTCAACCAGCAGAATTTTCATGAGTTCGGTGCGTTTCCGATGGCAGGAAGGCGGGGGCCTGAAACCAGAACAGGCAGCCCAAAGCTACGCGCCGGGCTGCCTGTGGTGTAGAGACGCATACTTGCGTCTCGTCGTTGAGCGGCATCTGTTTTGTCGACGCAGACGCCGAGACGCAGGTATGCGTCTCTACATCGTGCCGCCGAACCGCTACAGCTGCGGTTGCACCTGCCCGCTCATTTCGCGGCAGTAGGTGATGAAGTCAGAATTGACGGGCTCCAAGCCGCCTTCGCGCATTTTGGTGGCTGCCTGGGCCCGGTGGTAGGTGGCGTGCGTCACGGCGTGGGTGAGGATGTCGCTCACCAGCGAGTCATAGGCGTCGCCTTGCGAGTTGGTGTACTGAATGTGGCGGCCCAGCTCGGCTTCGTCGGTGATTTCACAAAGTTCGCGCAGGCGCTCCGACGACTGCTCGTGCCAGTGGTGGATGCCCGCCAAATCGTGCTCCTGCCACACCTTCACAGGGCTTTGGGTGCCAGTGATGCGGGCAATCCAGATGCATTGCGCATTGATGGCGTGGCTGAACAAACGCAGCACCGGCTGCGGAATTTCCTGACCGGCCGCTGCCGACGAATCGAGGCGGCGCAGCAGGGTTTCGTTGGCCCAAACGTTGAAAGCGCCGAGCTTGGCAATTGTGTTAATCATAGGGATTTAAAAGTTGAGAGTCAGAAGTTAAGAGTTGAAGAATAGGATGCTGAGCCGGCAAGCCGCCGTTTTCAACTCCTAACTTTTAACTCCTAACTCTTAACTCTACCTGGGGTCTTGCCAGACCAGTTTCTCGTTGGTTTTGTTTTTTTCAAAGTCCGGGCACTTACCGTCGCCCTTGCCCGTGATGCCGCCGTCGGGGTTGCAAATCAGCCGGCCTTTGGTGTCGAACACCTGCGAAAACTGGTCGCAGCACGGGGCCGACTGATAGTACACCGTTTTGCCCTCGTATTGGTAGCGCAGAATGCGGGTAATGGGGTTGCGCTTGCGCTCGGCCAGCACAGCCGCGATACGAGCTTTCAGCCATTGCGGGCGCGCCGTGGTGTCCGATTCGGGAATGCGGGCGTACACGGGGTCCACAGTGTTGGCGCTGGTGGGGGCGGCGTCGGTGGCGCTCACCTGGCCGCTGGGCGGGGGCGAGGTGGGCGTGGTCACGCTCACCTGCTGGTGGGCACAGGCCGTGGTGAGAAGCAAAGCGGCAGCCAAAGAGAACAAACGCATAAGGATGGGGGGAGAAGCAAGGCGCGCCCACGAGCGGGGGCTGCTTATGGGTACGCCCGGCGCGGCCAATAGTTGAGGGAGGGCCGCAATCAGGCATTAAAAAAGTAGGGCCCGAACACCAGCGCCCCCACCACCAGCGCGCCCAGCGCCGCAAGCAGCACGGCCCCGGCGGCCACGTCCTTGGCCTTGCCGGCCAGCGGATGCCAGGCCGGCGAAGCTAAATCGGTAAGAGCTTCGATAGCGGTATTCATCAATTCAGCCGACCACACGCAGGCCACCGCAATGGCTACCAGCGCCCATTCCAGGCGCGTGATGTGGCAGTAGAGCCCCAGCCCAATGACCACTACCGTAGCCAGCGCGTGAAAGCGCAAATGCACCTCTGACCGCAGCGCCGACCACACGCCGCGCCCGGCGTGGCCGAAGCTGGCCACACGCCGTCGCCACAGGCCATCGGGCGGGCGCAACCGGTCGGGGGCGGGCGAGGTGGGCTCAGCCACGGGCTTCAAATTCTTTGAAGGTGGAATTGCGCAGGGCCGGCCATTCGGGCCGGATGATGCTGAAAATGACCGTATCACGCCGCACGCTGCCCTGCGTGAGGCGGTGGCTGCGCAGGGTGCCTTCCTCGGTGGCGCCCATGCGGGCCATGGCCGTGCGCGACTTGTGGTTGCGCGAGTCGGTTTCCAGCTCCACCCGCTCGCAGTCGAGCTGCCCAAAAGCGTGACAGAGCAGCAGGTGCTTGCAGGCCCGGTTTAGGCCCGAGCGCTGGAACTTGCGGCCCACCCAGGTGTAGCCGATGCTCAGGCGCTGGTCGGCCTCGGCCACGTTGTAGTAGCTGGTGCTGCCGGCTAGCTCACCGGTTTCGCGGTCGATGATGGCAAACGGGTAGCGCAGGCCCTGCTCGCGGGCTTCCACGGCTTGGCGCAGGTAGGCGGCCAGGCTCACAGCATCGTCTCCCCGCGTGAGGGTGTACTTCCAGATATCGGCATCGAAAGCCACGGCTTTGAGGGCTTCAAAATCGGTGAGCTCGAGCGGGCGCAGCCGGGCGCGGGTGTTTTCGAGGACTACTTGGGCGGAAAAATCCATAGGGCTGCAAAGATGCCGGGAAAAAAGAAAAGCCGCCCTTCCATGAGCGGAAGAGCGGCTTTTCTTTTTTCGTCTGTCATCCTGAGCGGAGCGAAGGACCTTATCATGCCTGAACAAATCGTATCAACGTGATAAGGTCCTTCGCTCCGCTCAGGATGACAGCTTTTTATCAGATGACAAAATGTATTACTTAATCTCGCCCACCATTTCCTCCGGCTTCATCCACTCGTCGAATTCAGCGGCGGTCACGTAGCCGAGCTTGATGGCGGTTTCCTTCAGCGTGGAGCCGTTTTTGTGGGCCGTCTGAGCAATTTCGGCCGCTTTGTAATAGCCAATGTGCGGGTTGAGGGCTGTCACGAGCATCAAGGACGAGTCGACGTGCTTCTGGATGTTTTTCTTGATGGGCTCGATGCCCACGGCGCACTTGTCGGTGAAGCTCACGCACACGTCGCCGATGAGGCGGGCCGAGTGCAGGAAGTTGTAAATCATCACCGGCTTAAACACGTTCAGCTCGAAGTGGCCCATCGAGCCGCCCACGCTGATGGCCACGTCGTTGCCCATCACTTGGGCCGCCACCATCGTCATGGCCTCGCACTGGGTAGGGTTCACCTTGCCGGGCATGATGCTGGAGCCGGGCTCGTTGTCCGGGATGTCGATTTCGCCAATGCCGGCGCGCGGGCCGGAGCTGAGCATGCGAATGTCGTTGGCAATTTTCATCAAACTCACGGCTACCGTTTTGAGGGCGCCGTGGGCTTCCACAATGGCGTCGTGGGCGGCCAGGGCTTCAAACTTGTTTTCGGCCGTCACGAAGGGCAGGCCGGTGAGCTCGGCAATATGCTTGGCCACGTTCACCGAGTAGCCTTTGGGCGTGTTGATGCCCGTGCCCACGGCCGTGCCGCCGAGGGCCAGCTCGCTCAGGTGCGCCAGCGTGTTTTTAATGGCCTTCAGGCCGTGGTCGAGCTGGCTCACGTAGCCCGAAAACTCCTGGCCCAGCGTGAGCGGCGTGGCATCCATGAAGTGGGTGCGGCCGATTTTAACGATGTGCATGAAGTCTTTCGACTTGGCTTTCAGCGCGTCGCGCAGCTTCTCGATGCCGGGGATGGTCGTCTCGACCAGGATTTTGTAGGCCGCGATGTGCATGGCCGTCGGGAACGTGTCGTTCGAGCTCTGGCTCTTGTTCACGTCGTCGTTGGGGGCCAGGGCCTTCTTTTCGTCGGTGAGCTGGCCGCCGTTGAGAACGTGGCCGCGGTAGGCAATCACCTCGTTCACGTTCATGTTGCTCTGCGTGCCTGAGCCGGTTTGCCACACCACCAGCGGGAACGAGTCGGCGAGCTTGCCGGCTAGAATTTCGTCGGCCACCTGGCCAATCAGGGCGGCTTTCTCGGCCGAGAGGATACCGGCGTCGCGGTTGGTGAGGGCGGCGGCTTTCTTGAGGTAGGCGAAGGCGGCGATGATTTCCTTGGGCATCCGATTGATGTCCTGGGCGATGGGGAAATTCTCGATGCTGCGCTGGGTCTGAGCGCCCCAGTACGCGGTAGCAGGCACCTGAACGGTGCCCATGGTGTCCTTTTCGGTGCGGAAAGCCATTAGGTGGTGGGTTGGTGGATAGGTGAAGTAGTGGGCTGGCGGAGTGTCGTGGCAGCCATGACTGAATGCAAAAGTACGCTGCCGCCGTAGCGCGGCTTTTACTTCAACAGAAATAGCCGCCCAAAGGCTTCCTGCGTACAGCAAAAAGGCGCTGGCGAAGCCTGCCGCGCCACTCCACCAGCCCACCAATCCTATAATTCCCCAACCCGCATGTCCTCCATCAAACAAGTCATCGAAATTCTGGCCTCGTCCGAAAAGAGCTTTGAAGACGCCCTGCAACGCGCCGTGGCCCAGCTCAGCAGCTCGGTACCAAACATCAATTCCATTTACATCAAAGACCAGAGCTGCAAGGTGCAGGCCAACCGCATTGTCGAGTACCGCATCACGGCCAAGGTGAGCTTCGGCACGCCCACGGAGGAATTCGACCTCTCGGAACTGGAGAGCACCTACGACGAAGCCCCCGTGTCGGGCGGCAATGGCGCACCCGACTACAGCCACCTCGACCTGCATACCCAGCCCGACCTGCCCACCCCCGCCGAACCTGAAAACGGCAGCGCCACCGAGCCCGCCAGCGGCGGCGGCTACAGCGGGTAGCCAATTGCTTCGGCTTTAATGCCTGTCATCCTCATCTGGCGTCGCGCAGCGAAGGACGCCAGATGAGGATGACAACGTTTTAGGGGATTAGCAAACAGCTTCAACCGCGCCTATCTTTCGCCGGCATATTGCTGTGCCCACGTCCCTTGATAACATGAAGCTTTCGACTCCCTTGCGCCTTGCGGCGGCGCTGGTACTTGGTACGACTGGTTTTATGGGCTGCAACCAGCCCAAAGCCCCCGAAACCAGCGCCGCACCGGCCGCCACGCTGGCCAGCTACTTCGCCGATTCGGAAACCGGCGTGCAGGACGGCAACGTGCAGGTTATTCCCATCAGCACGCCCAAAGGCCAGTTTAAAGTTTGGACCAAGCGCTTTGGCAATAACCCCAAAATCAAGGTGTTGCTGCTGAATGGCGGGCCGGGGGCCACACACGAATATTTCGAATGCTTCGAAAACTTCCTGCCGAAGGAAGGCATCGAATTCATCTACTATGACCAGCTGGGCTGCGGCAATTCCGACAACCCCAAAGACACTTCCATGTGGAGCCTGCCGCGCTACGTGGAGGAGGTGGAGCAGGTGCGGCAGGCCCTAAAGCTCGATAACACCAATTTCTACCTGCTGGGCCACTCCTGGGGCGGCATCTTGGCCGCCGAGTATGCCTTTAAGTACCAGCAAAACCTCAAGGGCCTCATCATTTCGAACATGATGATGAGCTGCCCCGACTACGGCCGCTACGCCCAGGATGTGCTGGCCAAGCAGATGAAGCCCGAAGTGCTGGCCGAAATCCGGCAGCTCGAAGCTAAAAAAGACTTCAGCAACCCGCGCTACATGGGCTTGCTCGAACCCAATTTCTACGCCGAGCACCTGTGCCGCATTGTGCCCAACCCCGAGCCCGTGAGCCGCTCACTGGGCAAAATGAACCAGTCGCTCTACGTGACCATGCAGGGCCCCAGCGAGTTCGGCGTGGCCGGCAAGCTGGCCAAATGGGACCGGGTGCCCGACCTGCCCAAGCTCGCGGTGCCCGTGCTCAGCATCGGCGGTAAGTACGATACCATGGACCCCGCGCACATGCGCATGATTGCCACCAAGGTGCAGAAAGGCAACTCCCTCATCTGCCCCAAAGGCAGCCACATGAGCATGTACGACGACCAGCAGACCTATTTCACCGGCCTCATCAGGTTCCTGAAAGCGGTGGATGCCGGCACCGTGCAACCTGGCGCGGCGCTGTAGCTCTAAAACGTTACGGTCAGTTCCATGGGCAGGTCGGTACGGCGGCCGCCAGCAATGCCTGGCTGCCAGCCCGGGCCCTCGCACACCATGCGCAGGGCCTCGTCATCATAGTCTTTGCGCAGGCTGCGCAGCACTTTCAGGTTGCTGATTTTGCCATCGGCTCCCACCATAAACCGTAGGCGCACCGTGCCGTGAAGGTGGAGCTGGCCTTCGCCCGGCTCGAACGCGTCGGCTTCGCGGTGCAGGTAGTTGCGGAAGGCCGGCGTGCCGCCCACCGGGGCAGGATTGATGGCTGGAGTGTCCGGCATGGGCGTGTTGGCCACGCGCACACTGGCAGTGTTTTCGGTTAGCTGAGTGGAGGAAGCGGATTTGGCTTTGGAGGCGAACGACAGGCTGGCCCGGGCCGCATTGGCATTGGCCAGCGTGTCGGGCGCAGCCATTTCGGCTAGGGCAGAGGGTTTGGGGGGCACAGAATCGACCGCGCTGGTGGCGGTGGTCACAGCCGCAATAGTTGAGGTGGCGGCCACTCTGGCTTCCTTTTGGGCGTCCGAGGCCGGAGCGGCATCGGCCATTGCCATTGCATCGGTGCTGGCGGCCTCCATGGCCTGCCTACCTGGCCGGCCAAGCGGTGTCGCACGCCTCGAACGAACTGGCCTGACAGCTGCATAATCAGCAGCTTTTGCGGCTGCTTTTGGCGTTGCTGGTGCTGCGGCCAC
Organism: Hymenobacter negativus; assembly: GCF_016056375.1. Lineage (GTDB taxonomy): Bacteria > Bacteroidota > Bacteroidia > Cytophagales > Hymenobacteraceae > Hymenobacter > Hymenobacter negativus_A. Next base: position 420,594 of record NZ_JAEDAE010000004.1, on the reverse strand, counting down.
TGCGGTTTCTAGCGCACTGGCAGCTTCCGTCTCTGTTGGCGCTGGCATCGAGGCCGGGCGTGCAGCAGGTGCGGCTGGTGGGGGAGTTGCGACGGTTTCGAGCCGGGCCGTGGCGGCTGGTGGAGCGGTTTCGTGCTGCTCCCAAGTCCAGATGCCGCCGGCCACCACGCCCAACACGGCCGCCGCGGCCGCGATGCGCGGCCAGGCCCAGCCGCCGGCTACGGGCGCTGGCTCTTCGGCCCCGACGCGGGCTTGCAGGCGGGCACGCAACTCGGCCACGGCCTGGTCGGTGGTGGTGGGGTCGCTCATCGAAAAGCCCGTCAGCAGGTCGGCGCAACGCTCACAGTCCAGCGTGTGTGCCTCTATGCGGTGCTCCTCAGCGGGCTGCAGGGTGCCGGCCGCGTAGGCGCGCAGCTCCGCCGGGGCCGGGTGGGGGCCGGGGGCGGGCAAGCGGGCAAAAGGCGAATCAGCGGGCAGCATGGCGGGGGGCGTTGGCGTCGGGGGCAGGAGGTGAGGGTCGGGGAACGGCGATTTTGGCGGGAGTGGGCGGCGGCTCCAGTTGGCGGCGCAGCATGCGTTTGCCGTTTTGCAAATGGCTGCGCACCAGGTTTAGTTCGAGGCCGGTTTCGGTGGCGATTTCGCGGTAGCTTTTCTTTTCGAGGTAAAATAATTCGAGGCAGCGGCGCTGGGCCGGGGGCAGCTCTGCCAGGGCCGCTTCGATGCTTTGCAGGCGCAGCTCGGCGGTTTCGGCGTCCTCGGCGGCGGCCTGTTCGTCTGGCAGATGCCGGGCGGCCGCCAATTCCACATCGGCCGCGTCCGGAAAACTGAGCACGAGCGGCCCGGCGCTGGGGCCGGCCCGCTTGCGGGCGCGCAGCTGCATGAGGCAATGGTTGCGGGCGGTGGTGTGCAGCCAGGCCGGGAAGTTTTCGGGGGCGTGGGTGCGCAGCACTTTCACCAGATGCTCAAACAGCTGCATGGCGGCGTCCTGGGCGTCTTCGTCGGGCGGGGCCAGGTAGCGGCGGCACACGGCAAACGCTTCGGGCAGGTACCGGTCGTAGAGCTGGCCGAGGTCGGCCACGTTGCCGTGCATGCGGTAGCGGGCCAGCAGCTCCTGGTCGGAGAGTGGCGCAGCGGCAGCGGGCGACGAGGAGCGGCGGAAGAACATCGGGCCGGGAAGTTAGCGCCCGCCGCCGGCATTGAAGGCGATTGGCGGCCGGGGATGAGACTACAACTATTTTTTTGGCCCCGTTGTGCAATCAACCAAACGCGGGCATCAACGGGGCATACTTCACCCCCTAACGCCGATGCCATGAGAAACCTGTTGCTGCTGCCGCTCCTCGCCGGGCTGCTGGCCCCGCCGCCCGCCGCCGCTCAATCGACGCTCACCACCAAAGCCGCTCATCCGGCATCGGAGAACACCACCAAAAACTGGGTCGTGTCCGGCGTGGTCACCGACCAGACCAGTCACGACCCGCTGCCCGGCGTTACGGTCCTCGTCAAGGGCACCAACCTGGGCACCAGCACCGACGCGCAGGGGCGCTACTCGCTCATGGTGCCGGGGGCGGCCAAAGCCGTGCTGCTATTTAATTACATTGGCTATTTGCCTGTAGAGCAACGGGTGGGGACGCATCATACCCTTGATGTGAGTTTGAAAACGGATACCCGCCAACTGGAAGAAGTGGTGGTGACCGGCTACGCAACCGTCACGCACCAGGACGTTACGGGCTCGGTTTCCAGCGTGACAATGTCGGAGTCGAGGGCTGATAAAAAAAACAAATCAGCAGCCCGGGCCTTGCAAGGGCGCGCGGCGGGCTTGGCAATCAATTCCAACAGCTCCTATGCGCCAACGCCCGTTGGGGCACCTTACCCTGCCCAACAGGAAGCCGGGGCCGGCGACACCTACGCCCACATCAAGGAAAACGCCTTTTTTGCGGCGAAGAAAGACCCGCTCAGCACCTTCGCCCTCGACGTAGATAATGCCTCCTATTCCAACGTGCGCCGCTTCCTGAACGAAGGCCAGCTGCCCCCGCGCGATGCCGTGCGGGTGGAGGAGATGCTGAACTACTTCCGCTACGACTACACCGCGCCGCCCACCGCTTCGCCCGACCCCGTGCACATCAGCACCGAGCTGGCCGCCTGCCCCTGGAACCCCGCCCACCAGCTGGCTCGCATTGGCATTCAGGCCAAACGCATCGAAACGGCCAAGCTGCCGCCCGCCAACCTGGTGTTCCTCGTCGATGTATCGGGCTCGATGGACGAGGCCGACAAGCTGCCGCTGGTGCAGGCCGGCCTCAAGCTGCTGGTGAAGCAGCTGCGCCCCCAGGACCACGTGGCGCTGGTGGCCTACGCGGGCGCGGCCGGCCTGGTGCTGCCGCCCACGCCCGGCTCGCAGCCCCAAACCATCCTCGACGCCATTGAGCGGCTGCGGGCCGGCGGCTCCACGGCGGGCGGCGCGGGGCTGCGGCTGGCCTATTCCGTAGCCAAACAAAGCTTTCAGAAAGAAGGCAACAACCGCGTGATTCTGGCCACCGACGGCGATTTCAACGTGGGCGAAAGCTCCGATGCGGCCATGGAACAATTGATTGTGGACCAACGCGAAAGCGGCGTTTTTCTGACCGTGCTGGGCTGCGGGCGCGGCAACCTGCGCGACAGCCGCATGGAAACCCTGGCTGATAAGGGCAACGGCAACTACGCCTACCTTGATAACCTCGACGAGGCCGGGCGGGTGCTGGTGGCGCAGTTCGGCGGCACGCTGTTCACGGTGGCCAAGGATGTGAAGCTGCAAATCGAATTCAACCCTGCCCGCGTGGCCAACTACCGCCTGGTTGGCTACGAAAACCGGCTGCTAGAAGCCGAGGATTTCAACAACGACCGCAAGGACGCTGGCGAGCTCGGGGCGGGCCACACCGTCACGGCCCTCTACGAAATAGTACCCGTGGGCAGCGCCCAGCCCCTCATCGACAACCTGAAATACCAGCCAAATATTGCGCCCTCGCTTCCGCACGCAGCCACTCAAAGCGAAGTGCTGACGGTGAAGCTCCGCTACAAGGAGCCGCAGGGCGGCAGCAGTAAGCTCCTGGCCCAGGCGCTGACCGGCGCGCCGGCCCCCATCGCCAGTGCCTCGGCCGATTTCCGTTTTGCCGCTGCCGTGGCGCAGTTTGGCATGCTGCTGCGCCAGAGCGAGCAGCGCGGCACCGCCACATGGGCCGCCACCGAGCAGTTGGCCGATGGCGCCCGCGGCAAAGACGCCGACGGCTACCGCGCCGAGTTCGTGCGGCTGGTGCGGCTGGCCAGTGGCCTGAGCGGCAGCGGCAGTGTGGGCGTGCGGTAGAACTGCAGCCGTACCTTCTGTCATCCTTGTCTGGCGTCCGCGCAGCGAAGGATGACAGACAGCTCCACACAAACCAGAAAGGCCCCTCCGTTGCAGCGGAAGGGCCTTTTTTATAACATATTTCGGATAATGACGAATAAATCGGAAGCTAAAAATCGAAGAATAGGATGGCTGCTAATCAGCCTTAGAAGGAGTAGTTTAGGCCGACTTTGGCCACGCGGTTGTAGGCGCTGAAGCGGTTGTTGGCGTCGAGCGAGGTGAGGCCGTAGTCGTAGCCGGCGCTCAGGCCGAAGCCGTTGTCAAACTGGTAGCCCAGGCCGGCCACGGCAGCGAAATCAACCTTGCGCAACTGGTCCGACACGTCGAAATCCTGTTTGTAGGCCGAGAAGCCCAGCACGCTGGCATCCACGCGGGCCTTGCCGCTGACGAGGAACGAGGCCTGCGGGCCAGCGTAGAGGTAGAGGCCCGGCGTAATGAACACCTTGGCCAGCACCGGCACATCCACATAAGCCAGGCGGGCCGTGCCGGTCACGCCGGCGTTCAGGAAATCGAGAGCCGGGAAGGGCAGCGTGCCTTTCAGCACCGCGCCTTTTTCGGCGTAGGTGATGCCGGGCTCGATGGCGAAGCTAGGGCCGATGGGCAGCGTGGCATACACGCCAGCGTAGAAGCCCGGGCGCATTTGCTTCGTGATAGCACCATCGGGCAGGTAGCCGGTCAGGTTGGTGAAGCTGTTCACGGCATCGCCCTTCAGGTCAGCCACGTTCAGGCCGGCCCGGAAACCGAAGCGCACACCGCTGGTGGAAGAGTTGGAAGTGGAATAAGACGGCTGCTTGGAGTAACTAGGGACGCGGCGCGTCGGGGAGGAGCCCATGGGGCGGGGCGAGGGGGCGGCTTTGGGGTTGCCGTAGGCATCGCGGGCACCCTGAGCCGAAGCGGTGGTGAAGGTGGCCGAAATCAAAAGGCAAGCCGCGGCCAGGCCGCCCGAAAGGCGTGAAATTTTCATAACCAGCAAGGGTTTGGAATGAGTGAAAGAACCCGGCCACTCGGGGCCGGACTTCCGGCCCGGCTATTGGGCCGATGAAGGGATACATTGCAAAACCGTGCCAAACCGCGGCTTAGCAACCCTCCGCCATGGCCCCATTTTTTGGCAGAGCAGACCAACTCCGGCAATTCCCGGATTAACGGCCGCACGAAATCGACCAATGCCAGCCCTATTCAAAACGTAAAAAAGCCGGGCCGCTCCAGTGAGCGGCCCGGCTTAGCAGCGGGAAAAGTGGAAAGTGGAAAAAGGAAGAGGAAACTAGTGGAGCACCACGCGGCGGCTTGTAGCCGGGCCGGTAGGCGGCGTGAGGCGCAGCAGGTACACGCCGGCGGCCAAGCCGTGCAGGTTCAGCGTCTGGCGGAACGAGCCGGCGGGAGCGGTAATAATCTGCTGGCGCAGGGGGCGGCCCAGCACGTCGAGTAGCTCGATGCTGACCGGCCCGGCGGTGGCCAGGTCGACATCTAGGCTGATAGCATCGGTGGCGGGGTTGGGGTAGGCGGTCCAGGCGGGGGCGTCGTGGCGGGCCAGGGCGGCCGTGGCCTGGAATACCGTGGTGGTGGCCGTGTTGGTGATGACGGGCGCGTTGTAATCGAACACGATGCCGGCGTGATTGGGAATGACTTCGCCCACGGCCAGCGTGGTACGCGGTTGCACCCGGAACCGCACAAAGCCTTGCGAACGAATGACGTCGACGTTGCGCTCGGGTAGGTTGATGTTCAGGAAGCGTACCGTGAGCAGGCCTTTGTCGGGACCGGCGGTGGCCAGGCTCCAGAGGCAACTGTGCGACTGGGCCACCAGCATGAGGCTGGCTAGGTTCAGCTTGCGGAAGTCCAGCGTGTCGCTGAGCAGGACGGTGATGGCAGCGGCCGTGCCCAGGTTCTGGAAATGAATGGTGTAGTCGAGTGGCTGCTGGGCCGAAATCTGGGCCGGCGTGAGGCGCTCATAATTCACCTCCATGCTGTTGGGGTCGTAAGACCCCACCACCGTTTGGGCCAGGGCGGCGGTATTGTCGGCGGGGACTACGTCGGCGGCGAGGGGGGCAGTGGCTGCAGTATTCAGCACGGTACCCGCCACGGTGTTGGTGGGCAGGCTGAACAGCACGTCGAATTCCTGCCGGGCAAACGGGGCCAAGCTGCCGTAGGGCCACGTCAGGACCTGGCCCGTGCGGCTGGCGCTGGGCGTGCTACTGATGTAGGCCATGCGGCTATCGAGCGTGACGGTGGCCGTGCCGCCGGCTACGGTGGTAGTGCCCACGTTCTCCACCGTGAGGCGGTAGCGGGTGGTGAAGCCGGCCCGCGCCGTGCCGTAAGGCGTGAGCGTGGCGCGCACATCGGCCTGGTTGGCAATAGCCTGAATGCCTAGATGCCGAGCCGAATCGAGGCCGCCGAAACCGGCGAAACTGCCGGTATACGTGCCGTTGCCAGGCTGTGAAACCGTGTAGTGCGCCAACAGTTGGGGGATGCTCAGGCTGTAAGCGCCCGGGCCGGTATAGAGCTGGTAGTTGCCGGCCGCGTCGGGCGTGGCCACCCCCGACGCGGCAGCCTGCGGGGCCACCAGCACCACGGGCGCGGGAAATGGGCCTTCGCCGGCATCGCGCACGCCATTAGCGTTGAGGTCGAAATACACCCGGCCGGCAATGGTGTTGTGCCGGATGCCGAGGCGGCTCACCCCCAAGCCGGCCCCCACCAGCGTGAACGAACCAAACTGTACCACCGGCAGGGGCGTGGCCGAGTTCAGGTTCTGCTTCGATTCGGTGGCGTAGTACACGTTGCCCCGGATATCCACTCCCAAGCCAGCCGCGTAGGCATATTGCAGGGCCGAAGTAAAGTTTTGGCCGGGCCGCCAGTCGTTGGCCACCCACTGGGCTTGGCCCTGAGCGTTGAAATGCACCACGTTGTAGGGCGCACGCAGGGGCAGGGTGCCCAAGGTAGGGGGCGTGCTGGCATTGAAACCGCCCTCGGCCACCACGGTAACCGCGCCCGCGTTGTCCACGGCAATCAGGCGGCCGGACTCGTAGCCGCCGCTGGTGTTGGCCTGCAAGCTGCTCCACTGACCCACGCCGGCGCTGTTGTACTTGGCTACGCCAATGCCGTACTGCGCCACGCCGCCAATCGGGAAAGCCCCGCCGGTGAGATAGCAGCTGCCGGCGGCATCGGCCGTGGCGGCCCGGGCCAGGCCGATGGTGGGAATGCTCCAGCGCAGGGCGCCGGCTCCGTCTACGTTGGCCATGAAGTTGACAGGCACCGCGCCAGGTCCCGTTTGGACCGGCGTAGTGCCGCTGTCGAAATACAGCGAAGCTTGAAATTGCCCAAATACCAGCACGCCCCCGTTGGGTTGCGCGCCCATTCCATAGGAGTAGAGGTTCACGTTGCCGCTGGTGCCCACGGGCAGACTGCCGCGCAGCTTGCGTTGCCATTGCACGGTGCCGGTACCGTCGGCCTTCACCAGCAGCACCGTGCTGGAGTCGGCACTGATGCCGCCCACGGTGGTTGTGCCCACGGCGCGGCCCAGCAGGTAGCAGTTGCCGAGGGCATCGGCGGCCAGGGCGGGACTGCGCAGATAGGGCCGGGCCCGGGCCCACAGCAGCGCCCCGGTGGGCGAGCATTTGGCGTAGAAGTAGGCGTAATTACTGGGGTTGGCAGGCAAGGGCGACCCATTCCAAGTGGCACCGGGAAATAGCGCGCCCGAGACGAAGAAGTTGCCAGTGGCCGGGTCGACTTTCAAGCCTTGGTTATCGACGAAAACACCATTGAGGGCCAGCGTCCAGGCCACCTGGCCGGTCGAATCGTGTTTAATCAGGATGTCGCCCCCACCCAAGGCGTTGATGCGCGTGTTGCCGGCTCGCACGCTGTCGTAGCGCACAGCGGCGTAAGTATTGCCGGCCAGGTCGGTGGTGGCGGCCTGCACCGCGCCGTTGTTGCGGCTCAGGTTGCGGTCGAGGCGCGACCATTCAACTACCTGGGCGATGGCTGGGCGGCTCGTGCCCAGTAGCAGGAGTAGGGCCAGCAGGAAGGCGTAACGAATCGGATTCATACCAGTGAATGAAAAGGGAAAGAAAGGAATTGAGGCTGGGCGAAACTGTCGGCACCGCCCCGGCCGGAGCGCAGCACCGCGTTTCAAAAGCCCAGACCAGCCGCCCCCCGAAAAGGCTGCCGTCCCCATCAAAAAAACTTACAGCCCAAACCGCACTCCGAACATCAGGCCCGTAGAAGTGGCTTGTTGGCGTAGCCCCGTTTCGGGCTTGTAGAGCGACAGGGCCTGCCAGCGCATGCTCGGGGCCACGCTCAGGCTGAGGCGGGGCGTGAGGGCGTAGTTGAGGGCCAGCGAGCCGGCCAGGGCCACGTTGAGGGCGCGGAAGGGGCTGGTGCTGGCAGTTATGCGCTCGGTGCGGAAGTTCTCGCCATCGCTGGTCACTACCTGCGTGCCGCCCAGGAAAAACTGGAGCTGCGCACCCACGGCCACGTCGGTCCACAGGCGGCTGGTGCCGGGTGCGGCCAGGCGGTAGCGCAGCAGCACCGGCACCGTGAAGAAGCGGTAGTTGGGCTGCAGCAGCTTGGTGGTAAGGGTTTCCTTCTTGGTGATGGTGGGCGTGGTGACGCTGCGGGTGGTGTGGGTGGTGTCGTGCTGCACGGTGGTGCTGAACACCGTATCCTGGCGCGGCACATACACGGTGTCGTAGCGAATGACCTGGCCGCTGCCGTTGAAGATGGGCGAGAGCTGCGGCACTTGGATGACGCGAATGGAGTGCGTCTGGTAGCTCGACGTGAAGACGTTGGTGCTGGTGGTAGTCGTGGTGTTGTAGCTCACCAGCACGTCGGTGGTTTTGTTGGTGATGCGCAGGTCGGCCCCGAAGGCGGTGTAGCCCACGCCGCCGCCCACACTCAGGCGCGGCGTGAGCTTGTATTCGGCCGTAAGGGCGGCACTGAGGCCGGCGCGACCGGTTTCGTGGTTGCGGCGCAGGGCCGTGAGCGAGTCATTTTCGGAGCCTTGTAGAGCGAGGGTGTTCTGCTCGGGCGTGGCCGAAAGCATAATGCTCCAACGGTAGGCCAGCGGGCGCGGGCGGGCCGTATCGGGCGCGGCGGCTACGGCGGGGGCGGCCGGGGCAGTGCCGGGCAGGTCGCCGAGGGCCAGCAGCAGGCTATCGGTGCGGCGCTGAAGGCGGAAAAGCTCGGCCTGTTCGGTGCGCAGGTTATTCAGCAGCGCGGCGCGGCCGTCGGCATCCCGCGGCCCGGCCGCCAGCGTGGCAATGCTGGGCAGCTGCTCCAGCGTCCGGCGTTCCAGGGCGGCGAGGGGACGTAGGGTGAGGGGCAAGGCATTCGCGGTGGCAAGAGAAGGTGCTGTTTCATTCGTCGCAGCCCCCGGCGAAACCTGAGCTGCTGCGGTGGCCGATGAGGCTACCGTAGCCGCGCTATCAGCCGGCATTTGCTTGGTTCGAACGGAGCGAATTGGCGTAAAAGCGCCAGCGCTCCGGAATGGGTTTCGTCTTGCGGAAACAGTCGTTCCGGACTGCTGGAATAGGCTTGGCTGACCAGAGGTTGCTGCTCCGGTGGTCCGGAGCATGCTCCGAGGCTCGGAAACGACTGCTTCGGAATTCCGGAGAGTGCGTAACTGCTCAGGACTGGCCTTTCCGTCTTTCCGATGTTCTGGCTGCGGATTATTCGGGACGATAATGCTCGTTCGATTTGTTGCCACCGAAGTCGTCGGCCTGTGCGGCAGCAGCCAGCCGCCCAGCCCGGCCACCAAAGCCGTGAGCACCCACAACAGCGGCACCAGCACCGGCCGGCGGCGCGGGCGGAGCCGGGGCGGCGGGGGCAGGCGCTGCTCAATACCGGCCCACACCGGTGCGCCGGGCGTCAGGTTGAAGTCTTCAAACTTGTCGCGCAAAGACTGGTCGAGGCGGTTTTCTTCCGATTCGGGCATCATAGTCGTAAGTAGTTGGCCTGCCGCTGGTGCAACAGGGTAAGTTGTTTGCGGGCCTTGCTGAGCTGCGCCTTGGAGGTGCTCTCCTGAATGCCCAGCAGCTCCGCGATTTCGCCGTGCGTGTAGCCGTCCACGGCGTAGAGGTTTAGGACCAGGCGGCAGCCGTCGGGCAGCTGTTCCATTAGGGCCAGCACTTCGGCCACGCCCAGGCGGTCGAAAGCGTCGGCATCGGGCGCGAAGGGCTCGGGCACGTCATCGAGCAGCAGTTGTTGGCGGCGATGCTGCCCGCTCTGCCAGTGGTTGAGGGCCGTGGTCACCACAATGCGCCGCACCCAGCCCTCTAAAGAGCCCTCGGCCCGGAACTCGCCCAGGTGGGTAAATACCTTCACAAAGGCATCTTGCAGAATATCTTCCGCCTCGGCCACCGAGCGCACGTAGCGCCGCGCCACACCCAGCATCCGGCCGGCGTAGCGGGCATAGAGCGTCCGTTGCGCCGCCGGCTCGCGGCGACGGCAGGCAGCAAGAAGCTCGTCCAGTTCCGTAGAATGGGGCATTAAATCGGGAAAGCAGCGCAGCCCGGCCGGGTGCTGCCCGGCAGACAAGTTACCGCCCGAAAAGGCTGCTCTACGAAGCAAAGTTTTTTTGAAGTAGCGGCTGCCCAGAAGCCGCAACCTCACCCTCGGCCCATCTTCTTGGGGAGATGGGAGCCGAGGGGCTTTTAATCGACAAGCCTGATTCTGTTAGCATCAATAAAAAGCCCCGACTCAACCCAGAGCCGGGGCCTAAAAAAACGGCAGGCTCCCCTCTCCTTGGGGAGAAGGGCCGGGAGTGAAGTGACGCTTACCGCGGCTGCTCGCGGTTCAGCAGGCGCAGCAGCACGCCGTTGGTCCACCCGAAACCGTCTTGCAGCGGGTACTCGCCGCCACCGGCGGGACGGTTCACGTTCTCCACATCGTACTTCTCCAGCAGCTTGCCGGTTTGGCCGTACACGCGGGTGTTGAGGCGCACCCAGCGGTGGGCCACGGTGTCAGACAATGCCTTTTGGTCGTAGCGCGCCAGGCCCTCAATGGCCAGATGCTGCAGCGGAGCCCAGGCATTGGGCGCGTCCCACTGCTGGTGGGTGGCTGAGAGCGTGGTCACCAGCCCGCCGGGTTTCAGGAAGTTGGTTTGCAGGCCGGCGCCTACGCGCTTGGCCTGCTCCGGCGTGGCCAGCCCATAGGCCAGCGGGTAAGTGCCGGCCAGGGTGCGCACCGTGGAGCGCTGCTTCAGGCGCCAGTTATAGTCCTGAAACCAGCCGGCTTTGGGGTCCCAGCTCAGGGCCAGCAGGGCGGTTTTGCGCTGGTCGGCTTTGGCCTCGTAGGTGCGGGCCTGGGCCGGCTGGCCCGCTACGCGGGCGGCCTCGGCCAGCGTCATTTCCAGGTTGTAGAGGAGGCAATTCAAATCGACGGGCACCAAATCGGTGGTCTGAATGCTCTCCAGTCCGCCGCCGGGCTTAAACCAGCGGCTGCTGAAATCCCAGCCCGACGCTGCGCCCGCCCGCATGTGGTGGTAGAACTGGGCGGCCGGCTGCTTGCTCTTCTTGGCGGCGGCCACGTCCTCGGCGTAGGATTCTTCGCGGGGCTGGTCGCTCTCGTCCCAGTAGCGGTTCAGCAACTCGCCGTTGGGCAGGCGCACCACGCGGTGGGCGGCGGTGCCGGGCTTCAGGGTTTCAGCCCCCAGCATCCAGTAGCGGTACTCGGCCTCGAGGGCGGGACGGTAGCGCAATAGCTCGCCGTTGCCCAGGTCCTGGGCCAGCAGCTTCACAATATCGGCGAAGAAAGGCGGCTGCGAGCGGGTGAGGTAGTACGTCCGGTTGCCGTTTGGGATGAAGCCGAACCGGCCCAGCAGGTAGGCAAAGTTGTCGGTGATGTCCTTCATCAGCTGCGTTTTGCCGGCTTCGGCCAGCCCCAGCATCGTGAAGTAGGAATCCCAGTAATACACCTCCCGAAACCGCCCGCCCGGTACGATGTACGGCTTGGGCAGCGGCACCAGCGAGCGGAACTCAGCCAGCGAGTCCGTGGCATCGGCGGCCGGAGCGGCGGGCCGGGCCAGCACGGTCCACAGCGTGTCGAGGTGGTGGCGCAGGCCGGCTTTCAGGTCGCTCTGGAAGGGTATCGCCGTGCTGGTCGGCATTGTGAAGTGGCTTTCTACGAAGGCCTTGAGGTCGAAGCCCGGCCGGTCTTTCTCGCGCCGCCACGCCGCTAGGATGGTAGCCGGCCGTTGCTTCGGGGCGGCGTCCACGAAAGTCTTGTTATCGGGGAAGATGCGGCCCAGCTGCACATCCTCAAAAAGCCCGGGAAACAGCTGCCGGGGCGAAAGCGGGACGGTGTCCGTTTTGGGAGCCGCCGGCGCAACGGTTGCGGTTTGGGACCAGCTGGGTTGGGCAGCCAGCAGCCCGAGCAGCGAGCAGAATACAGGTTTCAGCATGAGCGAAAAGAATAGGCGAGGCTATGCGACGGAGGGCCAGCAGAAGGCACAAGGTGGTTTACGGCGAGCGGCTGCTTTTGGCTTCGTCACTTCTGCTGCCATTTCCAACCGCGGCCAGCTACCGGCAAAGGCAGGCTTCTGCAAGCTACTCAATTCCTTTATCCTCACGAAATAACAATCCGCAAGCCAACGAACTAAATAAATAGTTTGTAAACTAAAATATTAGTTATACGTTTGCGTTATCCTGACTCATTCCCCCAACATGGACCCCTCCGCTTTCCCCGAACTTACCCGCGCCGAAGAACAAGTGATGCAGGTGCTCTGGCGCCGCGGCCCCTCCTTCGTGAAGGACGTGCTGGCCGAGCTGCCCGCCCCACAGCCGGCTTACAACACGGTTTCCACCATCATTCGCATCCTAGAAACCAAGGGCTTTGTCGACCACGAGGCCTTCGGGCGCACGCACCGCTACTTCGTGCTGGTGGCCCAGGACGACTACCGCCGCTTCTCGCTGCGCAAGCTGTTGGGCGGCCATTTCGGCAATTCGTTCAGCCGCCTGGTTTCGTTTTTTGCCAAAGAAGAAAACCTCGACGCCGCTCAGCTCGACGAGCTGCTCCGCCACGCCTCCCAACCCCAAAACCCCGAAGACCATGAACCAACTCAGCCTGCTTAACTGGATGCTGCTTAGCACCGCGCTACTCGCGGCGTGGTGGACGTGTTACCGCCTGGCCCTGCGCCCGGAGCGCAGCTTTGCCTACAATCGGGCCTTTCTGGTGCTGGGGCCACTGCTGGCCGCCGGCCTGCCGCTGGTGCCACTGGCGTGGCCGGCCGGCTGGTGGGGCACCGGCCCGGCGGGCCTCGTCGGGGTGGCGGCCGTGCTGCTGCCGGCCGTGGAGGTTGGCCCGGCGGGCGTAGGCGCTGTGGCTACTGGGCCGGATTGGACCGACTGGTTACTGATTATTTATCTGGCCGGCGCGGCCCTCATGCTGGCGCGCCTGGCCTATGGGCTGGGCCGGCTGTGGCGCACCGCCCACCGCCTGCCCCGCACGGCCCACGCCGGCCACACATTGGTCGAAACTCACGGCCAGCTGCCCACCAGCTCTTTCGGCCGGGTGGTGTTCTGGGATGAAACCCTGGCCCTGAGCCCGGCCGAGGCCCGCCAGGTGCTGCGCCATGAGCTGGCCCACGTCCGGCAAGGCCACACCTACGACCGCCTGCTGCTGGAGCTGCTGCGGGCCGCGCTGTGGTTCAACCCCTTTGCGCACCTCTGCGGGCGGGCCCTGGCCCTCACCCACGAATACCTGGCCGACGAAGCGGCCCTGCACGACGACTCCTCACTTACTCCTTCCCTTTCCACTTCCTACTCCCAACTGCTGGCCCGGCAAGTGGCCAGCCGCCTCGGTTTCTCGGTTCCGCTTGCGCATTCCTTTTCCCATTCCCAAACCCTCAGTCGCATTGCCATGATTCAGAAAACCAATCCTATCCGTCGCTGGAAACAGTGGCTCGCCCTGCCGCTGGCGGGCGTATTAGTTGTTGCTGTGGCCTGTGAAAAAGCCGCCCCGCCCGCCGCACCGGCCGTGTCGAACGCCTCGACCGATGCTCAGGTAGCTCCGCCGCCACCGCCAAAGCTGGTCTCGAACGACAGCCACTTAGCCCCGCCGCCCGCGCCTGCCGTGTACACCTACGTGGAGCAAATGCCCGAATTGGTTGGCGGTGGCGGTAACCGGGCCATTGTCGATTTTATTCAGAACCACCTGCAATACCCCGCCAACCTGCCCACGGCCGAGCGGGTAGATGGCACCGTGTTCGTGCAGTTCATCGTGAATGAAAAGGGCATCGTGGAGCCGGAAACGGTGCATCTGGTGAAGGGTCTGACCGCGCCCTACAACACGGCCGTGGTGCAGGCCGTGCTGCAATTGCCCCGGTTCACGCCCGGCATGCAGCGCGTGCCGGCCGAAAACGGTCCGAAGAAGCCCGTAGCCGTGAGCTTCACCGTGCCCATTCGCTTTGCCTGGAAAAACACAGTTGGCTTCTCAAAGCCTGTGCTTATCAACTGGCAGGGCTGGGTAATGCCGTCCTCCGGCACGGGCTGCTAGCCCACTCCTGATTAAAATCGAGAAAACCCGCTCGAAAAGCTCCGGTCCGCGCCGGGGCCTTTCTGCGTTGGATGGTTTCGAAGAAAGCCAACCGCCGCTACCGAAGTAACTTTAGCGCTGGAAGTAGCTTTCAGGGCTGCTTTTTAGTTGTTAACTGCCCGGTTTTGGCTGCGTTGTGGCGGCCTGTCAGTTGGCAACCAGCCATCGATAAGCCGCTATGTCCCGATTATCCGTTGCCCTGCAGGCCCTGCGTAGCCTGGCCCGTACCCCTTCGCTGCTCAACCACGTCATTGCTGGTGATGTAGGCGAATGGCAGCGCCGGGCGCTGGCCCACGCCAGCCGCCGCCAGCTCACCACCAAAGGCTTACCAATGGTGCCGCTGGCGCATTTTCTGAGCCCGGCCGATACCACGGTGCGCCCGTTCGCCTTCCGCGAGGGTGGCTCGCTGCCCACGGATTTGCTGCTGCTGCGCGCCCTGGCCCGCCGCGTTTCTGGCGGTGCCTATTTTGAAATCGGTACCTGGCGCGGAGAGAGCGCCGCCAATGTAGCCGAAGTTATTGCGGAAGTTTACACGCTGAATTTATCCGATGCCGAAATCCGCGCCCTCGGCCTACCCGAGCGATACATCGAGCTCCACGGGTTTTTTTCGAAGCCATTACCCAACGTGTATCATCTGCACGGCAACTCGGCCACCTACGACTTCGAGGAGTTTGCGGAGCCGTTCGATGTGATTTTTATCGACGGCGACCACCGCTACGAGGCCGTGCGCATCGACACGAAGCGCGTGTTTGAACATCTGGTAGGCCCCAAAACCACCGTGGTGTGGCACGATGCTAGCCGCCAGCCGGGCGAGCCGCGCTGGGAAGTGCTGGCCGGCCTGCTCGACGGGCTGCCCGCCACGGCCACTGGCCAGCTGGTGCAGGTCGAGAACACGCTGTGCGCGCTGTACTCGCCCACGCCGCTGCCCGCGCAGGTGCCCGACCCGCTGGCCGACCCCACCACCTGGTTTGAAGTGAAGCTGACGCCGGTTTCGCGCTAGCCCCTGGCCGGGACGCAGGATTTAAGCCGGTTTTAATTGCGCGGCCGCCAACAGGCCCGACGGAAACGCTTACCTTTGAGCTAACTATTGCTCGCTTTGTTCCCCATTATCAGTGTCTTTAAACGCAACCTCTAGCGCGTTCGTCGCTACCCTGGGCCTGATGGCGGCCCTGGCCCTGCCCGCCTGTTCCACCCGCCCCGCCGAGGGCGAAAAAGGCGCCGACGGCACCACGGCGGCCACCGGCGACAGCGCCGACAAGCCCGCCCCCGTCGATACCATCAAGCTGAAGATGCAGGCCATGCGCCGCGACTCGCTGAAGGCCGACAGCATTGCCCGCAAAACCGGTCAGCTGCCGGGCGCCATCCTGCCGGGCCACCGCATCGTGGCTTTCTATGGCAACATCCGTTCGAAAGGCATGGGCATTCTCGGCCGCGAGCCCAAGGAGCAGATGTTCCGCAAGTTTGAAGGCGTGCTGAAAGAGTGGCAGGCCGCCGACCCCAGCATTCCCGTGCAGGCCGCGCTGCACAACGTGACCATTACGGCTCAGGGCTCGCCCGGCAAGGACGGCAAGTGGCGCCTGATGAACTCCAAAGCCACCATCGAAGAGGTGATTGCCTGGGCCCGCGAGCACAAGTGCATCCTGTTTCTGGACGTGCAGCCCGGCCACAGCACCCTGCAGGTGGAAGTGCCAAAGCTGGAGGCCTACCTCAAGCAGCCCGACATTCACCTTGGCATCGACCCCGAGTTTTCGCTGGCTACCATGCCCGGCATTCGGCCCAACCAGCGCATCGGCACCCTCGACGCCAAAGATGTGAACTGGACCATCAACTACCTGGCCCGCATTGTGAGTGAGAACAAGCTTCCGCCCAAAGTACTGACGGTGCACCGCTTCACTCGGAAGATGCTGACCAACTACAAAAACATCAAGCTCGACCCGCGCGTGCAGGTGGTGATGCACATGGACGGCCACGGCGAGCCCACCCTGAAAAAGGACTCGTACCACGACTACATCCAGACCGAGCCCGTGCAATACACCGGCTTCAAGCTGTTCTACGAATACGACCCCAAACCCAAGCCCCACCACATGATGACCCCGGTGGAGGTGCTCACGCAACTCACGCCCAAGCCGCTGTACATTCAGTATCAGTAACTGGTTGGGCCAATTAAAAAGGGCTTCCCGCTAAATGCGGGAAGCCCTTTTTAATTATACAATAATTTAACGGTCACCTAATTAAGCCACATAGCATAGCGTTTTCCTGAGCTTAGTGTGCCGCGTTCAGGTCAATTTTTTCGTTGCTCTTGGCGCGCTTGATGAGAAGCACCAACGGGAGACAGCACACGAAGAACAGGCCAATCATGGCGAACACCTGCGAGTAGGTGATGATGGATACCTGCTTCATCAGAATGCCTTCCAGCGCCGCGTAGGCTTGTTTCTGGGCCTGTTCCATCGAGAAACCGTGGGCCATGAAGTTCTGCGTGAAAGCCTGGATGCGCTGCACCGTGGCATTGTCGTAGAGCGAGATGTGGGCCAGCGGGCTGATGCGGTTCTGGGCAATGCTGCGCTCCAGGTAGGTGCCCACGATGGCCACCCCAAACGAGCCGCCGAGCTGGCGAATCATGCCAGTGAGGCCGGCGGCCTGGCCGGCGTCTTTGCCTTTCAGGCCAGCCAGGCTCATGGTCGTAATGGGCAGGAAGATGAGGCCCATGCCCAGGCCGCGCACCATCAGGGGCCAGAAGAAGTCGGACTCGCCGGCGGTGGGCGAAATGACGTTGGCCATCCAGAAGGTGAAGCCAAAAAAGATGAGGAAGCCGGTGGGAATCATGAACTTCTGCGGCACTCCGGCTTGTAGCATCCGGCCAATGACCGGCATCATGAAGCCGGAAGCCAGCGCGCCAGGCAGCAGCATGTAGCCCGTTTGGGCGGCCGTGAAGCCCAGAATGCGCTGGGTGAAAATGGGCAGAATAAACACCGAGGCAAACATGCCGAAGCCCAGCACAAACGACAGCACCGACCCCACGGCCAGGTTGCGGCTCTTGCCCAGCACTCGCAGGTCCACGATGGGGGCTTTTGCCGTGAGCTCGCGCCAAATGAAGCCCAACAGGCCAATGGCCGCCAGCAGCGCGAAGCTGTTGATGTAGGCACTCTCGAACCAGTCCTCAGTTTCGCCCTGCTCCAGCACCAGCTGCAGCGAGCCCACGCCCAGAATCAGCAGGAAAATGCCGGCCCAGTCAATCTCGCGCAGCGGCCGGGGAATGGCGTTTTTGATGCGCTCCGGGTCGCGGATAAAGAGCAGCGTGAAGACAGCCGCCAGAATGCCCACCGGCACGTTCACGTAGAAAATCCAGGGCCAGTCGTAGTTATCCACGATGTAGCCGCCCAGCGTGGGGCCGATGGTGGGGCCGATAATCACGCCCATGCCGAACAGGGCCTGTCCCAGCGGCAGCTGCTTGGGCGGGAAGGTGTCAATCAGAATGGCCTGCGAAGTGGCCATCAGCGCACCCCCGCCGATGCCCTGCACAAAGCGAAAGGCTACCAGCTCCCACAAGTTGGTGCTCTGGCCGCAGGCCATGGAAGCCAGCGTGAAGAGCACCACGGAGAAGAAAAAGTAGTTTTTGCGCCCGAACTGCTCGGCCAGAAAGCCCGTCATCGGAATCACAATCACGTTAGCGATGCCGTAGGCGGCCACCACCCAGGTCACTTCCTGCTGCGTGGCCGAGAGGTTGCCCATCATTTGGGTCAGGGCCACGTTCACAATGCTGGTATCAATCAGCTCGAGCAGAACGCAGAGGACCACCGTCACAACGATAATCCACTTGGTAAATCCGGTTTCCATTTTATATCTGTTTTATGAATTTTCTGTCATCCTGAGCGCAGCGAAGGACCTTATCACGCTCAAATAGTTGGTCGCTATTGTAGCGGCGCCAGCGTGATAAGGTCCTTCGCTGCGCTCAGGATGACAGAATAAAACAACCCTTACTTCACCTGCACCACGGCATTCACGCTCATACCGGCGCGGAGCGGGTGCTGAGGGTCCACTTTGTCCAGGGCGATGCGCACCGGGATGCGCTGCGTTACTTTCACGAAGTTGCCGCTGGCGTTGTCGGGGGGCAGCAGAGCAAAGCGGGCACCGGTAGCGGCCGAGAGCGACTCGATGTGGCCCTGGAACTCCTCTTTGGGGTAGGCATCCACTTCCAGTTTCACGGGCTGGCCCACTTTCATGTCTTCCAGCTGGGTTTCCTTGAAGTTAGCCACCACCCAGGTGCGGGCGCTGCCCACGATGCCGAACAGCTGCTGGCCGGGGCCTACCACCTGGCCGGGCTGCACGTTCTTTTTGCTAATGATGCCGTCCTGGGGAGCGGTGATGGTGGTGTAGCTCAACTGCAGCTTGGCGTTGTCGAGGTCGGCCTGGCGCTGCTTTACCACGGCCTGGGCCACGGCAATCTGCTGCGAGGCAGCGGCTACCTGCTGGCGAGCCACGCTCACCTGGTCGGTGGCGGTGGCGCGCTGGGCGGCGGTCGCTTTCAGATTGGCCTGCACGGCATCGTACTCACTCTGCGGAATAATATCCTGCTTGCGAAGCAGTTCGCTGCGCTTGAGGTCTTTCTGCAGACGCTCCTGGTTGGCCTGGCTCACACCGATGCCGGTTTGGGCAGTGCGCACGTTAGCGCTGGCGGTGGCTACGCCGGCGCGGGCGGCCGTTACCTGGGCCTGGGCGGCGGCGAGGGCGGCTTCGGCAGCATTCACGCGCTGCTGGTAGTCGGCCGGGTCGAGGGTCACGAGGACGTCGCCCTTCTTCACGGGCATGTTGTCGTCCACTTTCACTTCGAGCACCGGGCCGCCCACGCGGGGCAGCACGGGGTACACGTCGCCCTCTACCTGCGCGTCGTCGGTGCTTTCGTGGGCTTTGGCAAACTGGTAGCGCGTGAAGCCATAGTAGCCGCCGCCCAGCAACACCAGTAGCATAATGATGAGAACAAGCGGGTTACGCTTCTTCGGCTCCTCCAGGTGCTCGCCTTCGGCGGCCGCATTGGGATAAGGAGCAGGGGCGTTTTGAACGGCGGGGGAAGTTTCGGTCTGGGCCATCTTAGTAAATATTCGGGGGCGGTGTTTTACGGAAAAAAGGAGGGCGGTGGCGGCGCTAGGCCGGTTTCACTGCCGTTTCGGATTGGAGCGGGGCGCGGACCAATAAGGTGGCGCACCGGGCGGTGCGGAGCACGATTTCGGCGGTGGTGCCCATCAAAAAGCGCGTGAGGCCCGTTTGACCATGCGCGCCAATAACAATTAAATCAGCCTGTTGGCGGTCGGCTTCGGCCACAATTTCCGGGGCTGCCTCGCCGCGCACCATGCCGGTGTGCACCAGCGTCACGCCAGCGGCTTCGGCTGCGTTGCGTAGCTCCTGCATCCGGCCTTTGCAGGAGCCAAACACCTTTGCGTCGGGCTGCTGGCCGCTGGGGTCCTCCTGCGGCTCGCACACGTGCAGCAGTCGCAGCTCGGCACCCGTGGCCACGGCCAGGGCCGCTGCGTAGGCCACCAGCCCAGCCGACGCGGCCGAGAAATCGAGCGGACAAAGGATGGTGGTGAGGTTCATTTGTGGTAAATGGGTAATTGAGTAAATGAGTAGGTTTTAGGGTCGTTGGAGAGAATGAATACAAGCTGCATGAAGCCACTTTACTCATTTACTCACTTGCTCATTTACCGTTATTGCCAAATCTGCTCGCCGGTGGCGCGGCGCAGCTGGTACTGGCCCAGCGTGTAATTGTACTCGGCCTGTACCAAGGCCAAGCGGGCCTGGGCGAGCTGGGTTTCGGCGTCCAGCACGTCGAGGTTCTGGCCCACGCCGTAGCGGTACCGGTCGCGGGCTTTGCTCAGGGCTTCAGTGGCCTGGGCTACCTGCTGCTGAGCATTCTCGTGGCGGGCCTGGCTGAAGTCCATGTTGTTGACGGCCTGCCGGACATCGGCGCGGATTTGCTCCTGCGTGTCGGCGGTGCGAGCCACAGCGGCGCGGGAAATGGCTGCAGCCTCCACGCGCTGCTTCTTGTTCTTGTTGCCATCATAAATTGGCACGGACAGCTGCAGCACACCCACCGTATTGAAGCGCAACCGGTCGATATCGGGCAAGATGTAGCCATTTTTAGCGCCCGCCTGCACGCCCGCGCCGAGGCTGGGCATGTTGCTTTTCTCGATGAGGCGGGCTTGCAAGGCGGCCGTGTTCTCGGCATCGCGGGCCAGCTTCACTTCGGGGCGGTTGTTGCTGGCCTTGGTCACCTCGGCTTCCAGGTCTACGGCCTGCGGCTCGTAGGTGAGGCGGCCTTTCACCGGAATGTCGGCTTGGGCGGGCTTGTGCAGCAGGCGGGCTAGCTGCACCTGCTGGTTGCGCAGCTGGTTTTGCAGGTCGAGCTTGGTATTCTGAGCCTGCGTAATGCGAACATCGGTCGTCGTCACGTCGAACTTGGTGCTCACGCCGGCTTCCACGCGCTTGTTCATTTCGTTGCGATGGGCTTGCAGCGAGGCAATCTGCTGGTCCTGCACCTTGATGCTCTCGCGCATGAACAGGATGTTGTAGTACACCTGCGCGGCGTTAAAGGCCAGGTCGCGGCGGGCCACCGTGATGTTGTCCTGCGCCGTCTGCACCTGCGATTCGGCCACTTTCACCGTCGCCTCGTTCTTGCCGAAATCGAACAGCAAGTACTGCGCGGTGAGGTGAAAGTCGTAGTTGTTATTGGGCGCAAACTGTAGGGTTTCGCCATTGAACGGCAGCTTCACCACCGGGTCGATGCGGGTGTAAGTGGCCGTACCCGTTACTTGGGGCAGAAAACCAGCCCGCGTCTGGCTCAGGCGGCTGGTTGAAGCGGCCGACAGTTCGGTGAGGTTGGTGATGCTGGGGTTGGCGTCGAGCACGGCTTGCAGCGTCGCGCCAAGAGTTAGGGAGTCGCTGGCCAGGCCAATGGCCTGAGCGGCGGCCGGCACGCTGGGCTGGTTTTGGGCCAGCGCCGGCTGGGCCAGCAGCAGACCGCCAAACAGCGACAAACCGGCAAAACCCATGAGGTGTTGATGAGAAAACATAAGGCCAAGTGGCATAGGGTGTGCACCGCCCTTACCGAAAGCCATGCCAGCACCAATGAGAGAAAGTTTTTACATATCTACCCATTGAATACTAGATAATTAAAATTAAGTTGTGCGGTTATGAAGTAAATTGAAAAGGGAAACGTCATCTTATCTGTTCCTCAAATATTAGGAATTACCCCAATTTTATTCCTCATATTTAAGGAGATTTTAATCTTAAGCTGGTGCCTACCAACGACGAAAACCTTCTGCTCCACCTCAACGAGGCTATCGCGACCATCCGCGACAAAGACCAATTGTTTAAGGTGGTCACGACCAAGCTGCGGCTGATTTTTCCGTTCGATTTTATCGGCATCAACGTGTTTGATAAGGAATTGCAGATGAAGCGGCTGTTTCTGCGCGACTACTATGGTACCGACGAAGCGCCGGTAATACCCGCCGGCCTCGACCACTTCACGCCCATCGCTGGCTCGCCCATCGAGAAGCTGGTAGCGGCGCCGCGCGTGCAGCAGTTCACGCCCCAGCAGTACCTGGCCGACTATCCGAATTACGCGCCGTTCAACAAGTTTGACAAGCTGGGCGTGAAGCACATAACGGCGGTGCCGCTGCACATTGGCGGGCTGTTGACGGGCTTTCTCACGCTGGCTTCGCGCCGGGTGCCCAACCTCACGGCGGCCGATGAAATCTTGTTGGGCAAACTCGGCTCCCTCATCGCCGTAGCCGTGGCCAACACGCTGGCATTCGAGGAAGTAGCGCGCCGGGAGCAGGAGCGTACCCTGCAGCTCAGCATCACCAATGCCCTGCTCAGCATCAAGCAGCGCGAGCCGCTGTTTCGGGCCGTGGCCGAGGGCCTGAGTAAGGTGGTGCCCTTTGACTACTTCGGCCTGCGGGTGCAGCGGGCCGGGCGGCAGGAGCCCTTCGAAGGCTTCGCGGAATTCTCGCGCACGGCCGACGACCTGATGGCCCCGATGCTGGCCCTCGACCCCAATCGCACCAATGGGCTGAACCAGCTGGACCGCTCGGCCATGTACCATCAGCTGAACGACTTGTTGCAAACCCCCGGCCTGTACACCGCCGATGATTTTCGGGCGCAGGCCCAGCGCTACCCGCTGCTGCGCCAGATATACGAGGAGTACGGCACGCGGGCCATGCTCATCGTGCCCATCTGGCAGCGGACCGATGGCGCGGCCGTGCTCATCCTGGCCTCGTCTAACCCGCTGGCTTTCCGCCCCGAAGACTTAGACACGGTGGTGTCATTGGCCCCGCAGATTGCCCTGGCGCTGGAAAATCTCTTCGCCTTCGAGCAGATTGAGGAGCTCAAGGCCCATGTGGAGCAGGAGCGCACCTACCTGGTCGATGAAATCAACACTTCTGCCCGCTTCGGGGCCGATTCGGGCGCCTTTGTGGGCAGTGGGCCGGCCCTGCAGCGGGTGCAGCTCCGCATCAGCCAGGTGGCCCCCACCGATACGACAGTATTGATTTCGGGCGAAACCGGCACCGGCAAGGAGTTGGTGGCCCGCGAGCTGCACAACGCCTCGCCGCGTCACGCCCGCGCCCTCATCAAGCTCAACTGCGCTGCACTGCCGGCACAGCTGATTGAGAGTGAATTGTTTGGGCATGAAAAAGGTGCTTTTACAGGTGCGGTGGAGCGGCGCATCGGCAAGTTCGAGCTGGCCAATGGCGGCAGTATTTTCCTGGATGAAATCGGCGAGCTACCCCTTGACCTGCAAGCCAAGCTGCTGCGCGTGCTGCAGGAGCGGGAGTTCGAGCGCCTGGGCGGTACCAAAGTGCTGCACTCAGATGCCCGCGTGATAGCCGCTACCAACCGCGTGCTGGCCGACGAAGTGGCTGCCGGCCGCTTCCGGGCCGATTTGTACTACCGTCTGAACGTATTTCCCATCGAGCTGGCACCGCTGCGCGAGCGCCGCGAAGACATTGAGCCGCTGCTGCGTCACTTCGTCCAGCGCCTGAGCAAGCGGCTGGGCAAGCCCATCCGCCAGGTGCGCCCGACAGATTTGGCCGCGCTGCAAGCCTATAGCTGGCCCGGCAATATCCGCGAGCTGGAGCACGTGCTGGAGCAGTCCATCATCGTGAGCCAGGGCCAGTTTCTGGAGTTCGCGGGCTTTGCCGGCGCTCCGCTGATGATGGCCACCACCGCCGCGCCCCCGGCGCAGCCCGCGGCTCCCATCAAAACGCTGAAGGAACAGGAGCGCGACCACATTCTGGCCGCCCTCACGCGCACCGGCGGCCGGGTGAGCGGGGCACAGGGCGCGGCCCTATTGCTCGATATCAACCCTAAGACTCTGGAAGCCCGCATGAAAAAGCTGGGCATCCGGCGCACGGTGGGCGTGGAAGGGTAGGAAGACGGGAAAAAACGGACGCCTGCTCAGCCGCCGGAGTTGCTGGCCCGTACAATCGGTATTCACCTAACCTTCCGTAATCATGGCCAATACCACCACGACCCCGAAGCACACCGACCCCGCTACCAAGCGCGATGAGAAGAAAAACGAAACCGAAATCAAGGACAAGCCCTCGGGCAAGACTGTCAAAACGCAGAAGAAGTAGCCTTCCTAAAGCCTGCAAAAGAGCCCGGTGTGTCTGACGCACCGGGCTCTTTCGGTTGGAGCCGGTTCAGAAATCGGGAAGGAAGCGGCATATTGCAGCTAACTCTCACCAAACTCCATTATTCCGTGCGGCGGTTGCTTTTGCTTCTGGTGTTGCTTGCGCTGGCTGGGCCGGGCTGCGGGGCCACGCGCGTGGCCGACAGCCTGCGCCAGCGCCTGGCCGCCACCCCGCCCGATACCACGCGCGTGCAGCTGCTCCTCGGCCTGTGCAGCGAGCCAGAACTGAACAACGCCGCTGAGCGCCTGCGCTTTGGCCAGGAGGGGCTGGCCCTGGCGCGCCGCTTGGGCTACGAGCCCGGTGAGCTGGGGTGCCTGGCCGCGCTGGCGGCCGTGGCGCTGCAGCAGCAAGACTACCTCACCGCCAGCCGCCACTACCAGGAGGTGCTGCGCCGGGCCGAGCGCCGGCCCTGGGCCGCCCGGCTGGCCGTGCAGGCCTGGGCGGGGCTGGGCCGCGTGGCGGCGCAGGAAGAGCAGTTTGCCCAGGCCGACCGATTTTTTCGGCTGGCCCTGGCCGGGATGCGCCGCTACGCCGCCACCCCGGGCGAAATCATCGTGGCCCAAAACAACCTGGCCATGCTCTACGCGGGCTGGATGCGGGCGGGCGGGGCGGTGCCTGACTCGGTGCCGCGCCTGCAGGAGCAATATGCCCGGGCCGCCATGCGCGGCTACCAGGGCCAGGCCTCGAAGGACGGGCTGGCCACGCTGTTCAACATCATGGGGGTGGTACACGAGCTGGCCGACCGCCTCGACTCGGCGCTGTATTGCCACCGGCAGGCACTGCGGCTACACCAGCGCTCCAACAACTCGTACGGCGAAGCCCAGTCGTGGCTTTCGGTGGGGGGAATCTACGGCAAGAAGGGCCGCTGGGCGCAGGCGGCGCCGTTTCTGCAGACGGGCATTGCCCAGGCCCGGCAGCTGCAGGCCCCCGGCATCATGGTGGAAGGCTACAAGCAGCTGGCCGACTACATGGCCGCCACCGGCCGGGGGCTGGAGGCCTTCCGGCTGGCCCGGCTGCAACAGCACTTGCTCGACAGCCTGCAAACCACCGAGCAGCGCGAGGCCCTGGCCCGCCTGCAAGTGCAGTTCGACACGGAGCGGCAGCGCAGCCGCGTGCGCGCCCTCAGCCAGCAGGCCCGCCTGCAGGCTCTGGCGGCCCGCAAGCAGCGCCAGTACCTGCTGCTGACCATGGCCGTGCTGGGCGTGACGGTGCTGGGCCTGCTGGCGGCGGGCGTGCTGGGCTGGCGCCTGCGCCGCAGCCGCGCCCAGCTGGCCCGTCAAAACGAGGAACTCACCGCCACCCGCGCCGAGCAGGACCGCCTCTACGCCCTCGTTGCCCACGACCTGCGCAGCCCCGTGGTGGCCTTCAGCGGCCTAGCCGATTTGATGACGCGCTACATCGAGCGGCAAGACACGGCCCGGCTGGCCGGCCTGGGCGGGCGCGTGCGCCAGGCGGCCCAGGGCCTGCGCGCCCTTCTCGACAACCTGCTGAACTGGGCCCTCTCGCAACGCGGCGAGTTGGTGCCGGTGATAGAGCCCGTGGAGGTGGAAAAGCTACTGGCCGAAGTGGCGGCGCTGTATCAGTCGGGCGCCGAGGCGGCGGGCGTGCGGCTGGTGCTGGCGCCCAGCACGGGCGGCTCCGTGCGGGCCGATGCCAACATGGCGCGCACCATTCTGCGCAACCTCGTCAGCAATGCTTTACAGGCCACGCCGGCGGGCGGCGCCATTGTGCTGGCCGCCGCGCCGGGGCCAGGCGGGGTCGAAATCCGGGTCACGGACACGGGCCAGGGCATTGAGCCGGAGCGGATTCCGCAGCTGCTGAGCGGCGAGGTAGCGCCGCGCCCGGCGGGGGCACCGGCTTCTACCGGGCTGGGGCTGCGCCTGAGCGTGGTATTTGCGCGGGTGCTGGGCGGGCGGCTGGCGTTGCAAAGCGCACCCGGCCAGGGCACTACCGCCGTGCTCACGCTGCCGGCCGCCGTCGCGGCGGCTAGCCCCGAAACGCCCCGCGCCCCCATTGCCGCCACTGGCGCCCTGATTCCGGCCACTGGCGCCGGAGCCGTACCAACGGTTTAATGTTGTGGTCATCTTGCCGGGGCAGTCGGCGGCAGCTTCTCGATGGGTGAAAAGCGCCGGGCCGGCTGCCGCTGGTGCATGACGTATTCCCTTGTTAATGTTGCTGATACCGCCGGGCCCGCGCCGCGGGAGCCGGCCGCCGGGTGGGCGCCCGACGGAGTGGGATGCGTATATTCGGCGGCCGGTCTGTTGCCGGTCGAACAAGTAATGGCCTTGCCCGCAGAATCGGTAGTCCGGGTGTTGGTGGTAGAAGACGAGCCGCTGTATGCCGAGCAGCTCGAAGCCGCCCTGCAGGACCTGGGCTACGAGCCCGTGGGCCCGGCTGCCGACGCGCGCATTGCCCTGGCCCTGCACCGCACCGAAACCATCGACCTGGCCCTGCTCGACGTGAACCTGCGCGGCTCCGTCGACGGCATTGCTCTGGCCGCGCAGCTACTGGCCCACCGCCCCATTCCCATCGTCTTTCTCACCTCCCTGACCGACGGCGCGACGTTTACGCGGGCCCAGAACACGGGGCCGGCAGCCTTTCTTACCAAGCCCGTGGAGTTGGCCGCCCTGGGCCGGGCGCTGGCCCTGGCCGTGCACAACTTTGGCCAGCACCACGCCGCCACGCCCGCGCTGGCCGCCGAGCCGCTGCCTGTGGCCCCGCTGCCCGATGCGCTGTTCGTGAAGGAGAACGGGCTGCTCGAAAAAATCCGACTCAGCAACGTGCAGTCGGTGATGGCCGAGGACAAGCTGTGCTGCCTCACGCTGGCCGAGCGCACCGTGCACGTGCGCATGGCCCTGCGCGAGCTGGTGCAATACCTGCCGCCCGAGCGGTTCGTGCAGATTCAGCGCAGCTACTACGTCAACATCGAGCACATCGAGCGCCTCGACCCCGTGCGCCACCTCTTGCAGGTGGGCAAGCAACTGCTGCCCGTCAGCCGCCTTTACCAAGACGAGCTGCTGCGCCGACTGCGCACGATAGGGTAGCCTAACGATTCTAGCGCGGACTTTCAGTCCGTGAGCCACTGAAACGCGGACTGAAAGTCCGCGCTACGCCTTGTGCCATCCCGGAGGGATGGTGCTTCGCGCCAAGCGGCGCATTATTCCCCTCTCAACTCTTCACAATCAACCTTCTATAAAACCATGCAAACACCTTTACCCACCAAACGGCCATCCCTGGTGCGCCGCCTGGGGCTGGCTGCTGGCCTGAGCCTGGTCACCCTGCTGGGGGCCCGGGCCCAAACGGCGCTGAGCGGCGCCTACACCATCAACAACGCCCAAGCCACGGCGGGAACCAACTTCGCCAGCTTCACGGACGCCGCTGCGGCGCTGAATACCAACGGCGTGAGCGGGCCCGTGACGATTACGGTGAGCGGCGGGCCGTACACGGAGCAGTTCAGCTTGAACCAGCTGGCGGGCAGCAGCGCCGCCAACCGCGTGACGATTAACGGCGGCGGGCGCACCATTCAGTTCGGGTCGAATACCAGCGCCCAACGGGCGGTGGTGACGCTGAACGGGGCCGACTATGTGACCATCAACAACCTGCTGGTAGACGCTACGGTGGGCGGCACCAGCACGGCCACCTACGGCTGGGGCGTGCAACTGCTGAACAATTCCGACAACAACGTGCTGAGCAACTGCACCGTGACGGCCACGACCGCCGCCGCTAGCACCAGCACCAACTTCGCCGGCATTGTGTCGAATGCCTCAACCACCTCGCTCACCGGCACCGGCACCACCGCCAGCCAGAACCTGACGCTGCAAAACAACGCCGTGGTGGGCGGCTACTACGGCATCGCGGTGCTGGGCTCGGGCAGCCTGACAGCCCCCACGCCCGGCGTGCAGATTACCGGCAACACCGTGCGCGACTGCTACGATGCGGGCCTGTATATCAGCTACCTGAGCGGGGCGCAGGTGATTGGCAACGACGTGTCGCGCCCCAACCGTACCGGCGCCGGCTCCTTCTACGGCATCAACATGACCGTAGGCACCAGCGGCGCCACGGTAGCCAAAAACCGCTTTCACCAGGCCTTCCCGGCGGGCTCTACCACTACGTCCGGTTCCTACGGCATCTACCTGTTTACGCTGGCGGCGGCTACGTCCACGACGCCCAACATCATTGCCAACAACCTGATTTACGACATGAGTGGGGTGCAGGCCTACGGCATTTTCAACGGGTCGTCGGACAACTGCAAGTACTACTACAACACCATCGACATCAACGACCAGGCCAATACCGGCACGGGCGGCGGCTTCGGCTTCTACCAGACCACGGGCCTGAACGTGGAGTTTCGTAACAACATTGTGCGCATGAGCCGCACCGGCACGGGCCTGAACTACGCCATTTTGCTGTCGTCGATTGTGCCCAGCTTTGTGAGCAACAACAACGACCTGGTGGGCAGCGGCAGCACCTACCGCACCGGCTATTACCAAACCACACCCTACGCTACCCTAGCCGACTGGATGATGGCCAACGGCGGCTCCTTCGACCAGAGCAGCCTGAGCGTGGACCCTCAGTTCGTGAGCGTGAGTACCGGCAACCTGCGCCCCACCGCCGTGGCCCTCAACGGTACCGCCGCCCCCGTCGCGGCCGTGGCCGACGACTTCACCGGCGCCACCCGCAGCACCACGGCCCCCGACCTGGGCGCCTACGAGTTTTCGCCGCCGGCCAACACGCCCGGCGTCATCCTGCGTAGCATCGACTCGCCGGCCCCGCCCGTGACCACGGGCCCGCGCACCGTGACGGTGACCATCCTGAATAATGGCAACGTGCCCCTCACCACCGTGCAGCTGGCCTACGTGTTCAACAACGCGGCTGCCGTGACGCAGACCCTGACGCCGGCCGGTGGCCTGGCCGTGGGCGCCACGCAAAGCTTTTCGTTCACGACGCCCGTGACGCTGGTGAGCGGGCGCAATGGCCTAACCGTGACGGCCAGCGCACCCAACGGCAGCACGGCCGTGAGCAGCGGCCTGAGCAAAACCTTTTACACGCCCATGGTGGGCACCTACACCATCAACAAGCAGGCGGCGGGCAGCGCCACCAACTTCATCGGCTTTGCCGAGGCGGCTACCACGCTCAACAGCGCGGGCATTGCCGGTTCGGTGCGCCTCAACGTGCTGAATGGGCCTTATACTGAGCAATTTTCGCTGGTCCAGGTAAGCGGCGTGAGTGCCACCGACACCATTGTGGTAGACGGCGGCGCGGGCAAGCAGCGCCTGAGCTACGGTGGCACCTCGGGCCAGCCGGCAGCGGTGCTGCTGAACGGCACCGACTACCTGACCCTGCAAAACCTGACCATCGATTTGGCCAGTTCGCCGCAGTACGGCATCGGCGTGAGCCTCGTCGGCCAGGCCGTCAACAACCGCATCAAAAACTGCGCGATTCTGGCGCCCAGCACAGCCACCCTCACCACCGCCAACGCGGGCATTGCCGTGAGCGGCTCCGTGACGGTGACCGCCTCGGGCGGCGACGCCAGCGGGCTGCGCATCGAAAACGACTCCATCAGCGGCGGCGCTTACGGCATTTCGCTCACGGGCATTTCGACCACCAGCCGCAGCACAAATGTGCGGGTGACGGGTACCGTGGTGCGCAACTTCTTCAACTACGGCATTTACCTGGCCAACCACAGCGGGGCCCGCATCATCGGCAACAACATTCACCGCGAAAACCGGGTGTCTACTTCGACTTTCTGGGGCATTTACGTGGCGGGTTGCGTGGGCCTGGCCATTGAGCGCAACCGCATTCACGACCCCAACACGGCCAGTGGCAGCGCGCTACCGGCAAGCGGCATCTACTTCACCAGCACCTCGGGCGCGGCCGGTACGGAGAATGACGTGGTCAATAATCTGATTTATAATTTCTTCAGCTACGGCACGACTTACGGCATTTCCAATTCCGCCTCCAGCTTTGCGCGCTACTACCACAACACCATTGTGATGGACAGCCCAAGCAACGCGCAAACGGCCAACATCGGCTTCTACCAAACCGGTGCAGCCACCGGCATCGACTTCCTGAATAACCTGGTAGTGGTGACGCAGCCGGCCGCCCAGGGCCGCTACGCCCTGAACTTTGATACTCCGGCCTCGAGCATCACCAGCAACTACAACGACCTGTACGTGGGCCCCGTCGCCAATGGCTTCACCTGCCGCTATGGCAACACCAACTACGCCACGCTCACGGACTGGCGCGCCGCCAACAGCGCCGCTTACGACCAGAACAGCGTGGCCGCCACTCCGGCTTTCATCAATGCCGCCAGCCTCGTGCCCACGTCCCCCGCCCTGGACGGCGCCGGCACCGCGACCACCCTGACCCGCGTGCCGCGCGACTTTGCCAACACGTTGCGCACCAGCCCGCCCGACCTTGGCGCCTACGAGTTCAACGTGGTGCTGAACGATGTGGAACTGGCGAGCATCGACGCGCCCACCTCGCCGCTGACGCCGGGCAATAACCCCGTCACGGTCACCGTTCGCAACCTGGGCAGCACCACGCTCACCAGCCTGGTGCTCAGCTACACCTTGAACGGCGGCACGCCTGTTACGCAGTCGTTCACGGGCCTGTCGCTGGCCTTTGCTGCCACGCAGCAGTTCACCTTCACGCAGGGCCTCACGCTGAGCTTTGGCACCTACACGCTGGCCGTAACCGCCAGCCTGCCCAGCGGCCTCACCGACCCCACCCCGGCCAACAACACCCGTAGCGTGACCCTGCAACAGCTTACGCCCAACAACGACGAGCCCTGCGGCGCCCTGTCCCTCACGGCCGGCCTGGCCACTACCAACGCCAACAGCACCTTCACCAACCTAGCCAGCATCATCACGCCGGCCTGCTCGCCGGCCGTGTCGCCCCAGGACGTGTGGTTTACCTGGACGCCCACCACCGCCAGCGCCCCGCTTTACCTGAGCGGCGCTCCGGCCGGCATGGTGCGCGTGTTCACGGCCACCACCTGCACCACGGGCTTCAACCAAGTGTTTTGCCAGGCCAGCGGCACTGCCAACACCGCCGTGGGCAACGTCACGGTGACGGGCCTCACGCCCCGCCGCCTGCACTACGTGGCCGTTTCAGGCTACGCTTCGGGCGATGCCACCGGGGCCTTTTCCATCGGCCTCACGCCGCTCGCCAACCGCCCGCTGGTGGCTTCCACGGCCCTCACGGTATTTCCCAACCCCAGCACGGCCGGCGCCAGCGTTACGCTGCGGCTGGAAAAAGCCCTGGGCACGGGCACCGTCACGTTCATTAACGTGCTGGGCCAGGTAGTGCGCCAGCAGCCGCTGGCCAACGCGGCCGAGCAGGCGGTCATCACCCAGGGCCTGCCCGCTGGCCTTTACACGCTGCGCGTGCAAGCCGGCTCGCAAACGCTGACGCACAAGCTGCAGCTGCTGCCGTAGTTGCTTAGCCCAACGCAAAAGCGCCCGGTACGTCTGACGTGCCGGGCGCTTTTGCGTTGGGCTAAAAGCGGTTATTTCCAAGCTTTCAGCAGGCGGCGCACCAAGATGATTTCGCCGGTGTGGTAGGCATTGTGGTCGGCAATGAGCATGGCTTCGCGCAGAATGGTCTGGCCGGTGCCGTGCGGGATTGGGGCCAGCAAGTCGGTGCCGGGCGCGTGCAGCAGGTGAAGCATCCGCTGTCGGTCCTGTCGGATATGGTCCAGGGTTTCCTGCCATTGTTCTTCATCGGCGTCGGCATCCGAGGCGGGCCAGTAGCCGGCAGGCCATTCCGGCGACTCGTGTTCGGGTTCGATGCAGAATTCTACAATATCCCACTGCGCAATGCGAATGTGCTCCACCAATTGCCAGATGGTGTAGGGCACGTCTGGCACGCGCTGGTTCCAGATTTTGGGCGTGAGGCCAGCGCAGGCGTCTTCAAGGGTGGCGTGGGCGTTGCCCTTCGTGAGGAGGCTGGTTAGTTCGGCCAACAGGCCTTTTTGGTCGGGTCTATCCATAAGTGTCGTACTAGCTTCTTTATAAATCGGTTGTCTCGCCAGTGCTGTCAGCGGCTCATTCTACTCGGCCAGCCACTGCGTGGCCCGGTACTCGCCCGGCCCGAAAAATAGCCGCAGCAGTTCATCCACTATTTTGGGGCCGTTGGAGCTATTGGTGAGAAACACCAGTGTTGCTTTTTCGGCGGGCAGCGTCATATAGAAGCCTTTGAAATTACCGTTGTCGCCCCATTGCCACTGGGCCAGGCCCCGGCTGGTGGTGGCCAGGCCTACGCCGCAGGCCCAGGCGATGAACGCGTCGGTGGCCGTGGTGGGCTGGCCGCAGCGTTGGGCACTGTTGGCGGGCGTGCGGAGCAGCTGAGCCGTAGCGGGTTTCAGGCCATGGCCCGTCATCACTGCCTGCAAAAACCGGCTGTAGTCGGCCCCCGTGCTGAGCAGACTAAACGCCCCGTAGGCCGACGAGAAGTGTGTAATGGGCACCGGCTTGCCCTGGCCATCATGGCCCGAAGCAATGTTAGCCGCCCGCTTCTCCTGCCACACAAAGCTGCTGTGCTGCATGCGTAGCGGCCGGAAAACTTCCTCCCGCGCCAGCGTTTCGAACGACTTGCCGGTGAGGTGCTCCAAGGTTTTTTGCAGGAACACGTAGCCCTCGCCCGAGTAGTTCCAGCAACTGTCGGGCGCGTATTTCAGGCGCAGCGGAGTGGTGGGCCAGTCTGCCCCGAGTGGGTTGGTGGCCCAGTTGGGCAGGCCGGTGGTGTGGCCCAGCACCATGCGGGCCGTGATTTTATAAGCATTGGCCGCGCCTTGTAAGCGGGGGTACGGGGCATAAGTTAGCAGCGGCTTATCGAGGTCGAGCACGCCCCGGTCAAGCAGGCGCAGCGTGACATAGGCCAGCACCGCTTTACCCAGCGAAGCAGCTTCGAAGGTGGTAGTGGCATCCACGGCGGCTGGCTGGCCGGCGGTGCGCTGGCCCAGCGCGTAAGCATGCGTCTTGCCGCCGTGGGTGTACACCAGCTGCATGCCCGGCACGTTGGCCTTGCGCATTAAGGTCCGGATTGTGGCCGCTGATGGGGCCGGCTGAGCGCGGGAAACCGTGCTGACCAGTAGCGCCAGCAGTAGCAGGAAAGAAAATTTCATAACCAATAAAGCGGCGCAGTAGCGCGCGGCTCAAAGGTCGGCGGAAAACCTAAAGTAGGCGGCATGTAGCCTGCATCGCCCGGCCGGAGCCTATTTCCGGCGCGTCTTCTGCTGGGTTAATGCCGTCAAAGCTCCGGTGGAATACAGGGCCGCGCCCATCAATACAGGCTGGAAAAACAGCCGGGCCAGCCGCTTGGCATCGGTATCGAGGCCGAAGGCCGAGATGCGGTGGGTGTACTGATGCACATTGCCCGGAAACACGGCCGCATAAAACGCCGCCAGCCCAATACCCATTCGCACCCGGTTTTTACCTTTTAGCAGCAGCAACGCCAGCCCCAGCGCGATTTCAACCACGCCCGATTGCAGCACCACGGTGTCCTTGTCTTCCGGTACAAAATCGGGCACTTGGGCCTGAAACTCCTGCCGTTCAAAGGTGAGGTGACTGGTGCCGGCCACCAGCATGAATGTGCCCAGCAGGCCGCGGGTTACGTTTTGGAGCGTGGTGGTGTGAGGGGCGTGGCGCATGGCTTTCGGGAAAGTGAAGTGTAAGGGCTATACGGCTGGCCAGCAGTTCGGGTGCATGATGCTGGCACGGCGTTGGCAACGTACCGACCGTATAATGCCGCGGTGCCCACCCAATGCTGTCGCTATGAAATACTCAATTCTTGCCGGTGTTGCCATGCTGGCTTTGGCTGGCCTGTCCAGCTGCCAGAAGGCCAATGTTGACCCACAAACCGCGCTGCCGCCGTCCACCACCACCGGAGCCGAAACCTTGGGCTTTAGCCTCGACGGCAATACGTGGATACCCGCCGGACAGCGTTGTGGCATCTATGGCTGCGCCGATAACAAAGTGGAGGCCAGTTCCTATGTCGCCAACGGCCACCGCCAGCTGCTGCTAACGGCCGTGCGCACCGATGGCGGCCGTAATGAGTCGTTTATCCTTCAACTGGAAGCGCTGACCGGGCCGGGCGTGTACCGCGCCACGGCCGGCGGCCCCGGTGCTACCGGTGGCGAGGCAGGTACTAAACTCTACTTCGCCAACAGCCGCCAGGGCCTGCAGTACCAGAGCCAGCCTGGCACGGCTACCATCACCATTACCCGGCTCGACACAGTGCAGAACATTGTGGCTGGCACCTTCGAAGGGCAGCTAAGCAACCTGAGCGAGACTGGCTCGGTGCAGGTCGGCAGCGGGCGGTTTGATGTGCTGTATAACCGGTGATGTGTAGAAACGCGAAGTGTCGCGTCTCTACACATCACACGAGACTATTCTAGTGTGCCTGCAGCCAGTTGCGCCCGGAGCCCACCTCCACTTCCAGCGGCACGCCGTGGGGCAGCAGCAGGGCCGTGGTCATCAGCTCCTTGATTTTGGGCGTGATGTATTCCACTTCTTCCTGCACGGCGTCGAACACCAATTCGTCGTGCACCTGCAGTATCATCTTGGTGCCCAGCTTCTCCTCGCGCAGCCAGTGGTGGATGTTAATCATGGCCATTTTGATGATGTCAGCGGCCGTGCCCTGGATGGGGGCGTTGATGGCGTTGCGCTCGGTGTAGCCGCGCAGCGTGGCGTTGCGCGAATTGATGTCGCGCAGGTAGCGGCGGCGCTTGAGCAGCGTTTCGGCGTATTCCAGCTCGCGGGCCCGGTTGATGCTGTCGTCCATAAATGCCTTCACCGACGGGAATTCCTGGAAGTACGTCTCGATAATGTCCGTCGCCTCCTTACG
This sequence comes from Hymenobacter negativus, assembly GCF_016056375.1. GTDB lineage: Bacteria > Bacteroidota > Bacteroidia > Cytophagales > Hymenobacteraceae > Hymenobacter > Hymenobacter negativus_A. The sequence continues at coordinate 386,169 of NZ_JAEDAE010000004.1, read as the reverse complement.
GCCAATGCCGATGCGCTGGGCCAGCCCGAAGGCCGAAATGCCGTAGATGATGCCGAAGTTGACGGTTTTGGCCTTGCGGCGCATCTCCGAATCCACGGCTTCCATGGGCACTTTGAACACCTTGCTGGCCGTGCTGGTGTGCACGTCCTGGCCCAGGCGGAAGGCTTCAATCATGGTCTTGTCGCCCGAGAAGTCGGCCATGATGCGCAGCTCCACCTGCGAGTAGTCAGCGGCGAGCAGTACGTGCTGGTCGTCGCGCGGCACGAAGGCTTTGCGGATTTCGCGGCCCCGCTCCGTGCGAATGGGAATGTTCTGCAGGTTGGGGTTGGTGCTGCTGAGGCGGCCGGTGGCGGCCACGGCCTGGTTGAAGTTGGTGTGCACGCGGCCGTCCACCACGCTCACCAGCTGGGGAAGGGCTTCCACGTAGGTGCTGCGCAGCTTGGTGAGCTGCCGGTACTCGAGGATGAGCGCGGCAATGGGATTTTCGGCGGCGAGCTGGCTCAGCACTTCCTCGCCGGTGGCGTACTGGCCGGTTTTGGTTTTCTTGATTTTGCCCTTGCCGATGTCCATCTTGTCGAACAGCACCTCGCCCAATTGCTTGGGCGAGCCGATGTTAAACTCCTGCCCGGCCTCGCGGAAAATCTGGGTTTCCAACTCGCTCACGTAGCCTTGCAGCTCGGCTGAGTATTCGCCCATGGCCACACTGTCAATCTTCACGCCCTCGTATTCAATGTCGGCCAGCACCGGCACCAGCGGGTTTTCCACGTCGTTGAGCAAGCCCAGCAGGCCCAGGTCTTTCAGCATGGGCTCGAAGACGTGCTTGAGCTGCAGGGTCACGTCGGCGTCTTCGCAGGCGTAGTCTTTCACGGCGGCCGGGGGCAGGTCGGCCATGGTCAGCTGCTTTTTGCCCTTGGGGCCGATGAGCTCAATAATGCTTACCGGCGTGTAGTGGAGGTAGGTTTCGGCCAGCACGTCCATGTTGTGGCGCATGTCGGGCTCGATGAGGTAATGGGCCAGCATGGTGTCGAACAGCGGCCCCGAGATGTTGACGTTGTAGTGCTTGAGGATGGTGAGGTCGTACTTGATGTTCTGGCCGATTTTCAGAATGGTTTTCGACTCGAAAAACGGGCAGAACTCGTCCACAATGGCCTGCGTGGCGGCCTGGTCGTCGGCCGGCACGGGTACGTAGTAGGCCTCGCCCGGCAGCCAGCTGAAGCTCAGGCCCACCAGCCGCGCCGTCATGGTATCCAGCCCGGTGGTTTCAGTATCGAAGCTGACCTCGTTCTGTTGTAACAGGAATGATAGCAGCGACTTCCGCAGCTCGGGCGTGTCCATCAGGTGGTAGTTGTAGGGCACGTCTTCGAGGCGCTTGCGCGGGCCGGCGGGGGCGCCGTAGCCGGCAGTTTCGCCCTCTTCGGCCCCAATGGCCACTGCCTCGTCGCCGGGATTGCCAAACAGCGAGGCCTGCCCGCCGGGCACCAGCTTGGGCCGGCGCACGGGCTTGGAGCCGGGTGCGGCCACGGCGGCCGGCGTGCGCTCGGGCCCGCCGCTCAGAATACGCGCCGACAGCTGCCGGAATTCCAGCTCGTCGAACAGTGCGCGCAGGGTGGCCTCGTCGGGGGCATCGAGCACCAGCTTTTCGGGCTCGAAGTCGATGGGCACGTTCACGTGGATGGTGGCCAGCTCCTTGCTCATCAGGCCCTGCTCGGCGAAGGTGCGCACATTTTCCTGCTGCTTGCCCTTGAGCTGGTCGGAGTTGGCAATCAGGTTTTCCACCGAGCCGAACTGCTTCACCAGCGCCTTGGCCGTCTTCTCGCCGATGCCGGGAATGCCGGGAATGTTGTCGGAGGCGTCGCCCTGCAGGCCCAGAATGTCAATCACCTGCTCCACGCGCTCAATCTCGAAGCGAGCCAGCACGTGCGGCACATCCAGAATTTCGGCCGCGTTGCCCATGAAGGCGGGACGGTAGATTTTAATGTGCTCCGTCACCAGCTGGCAGTAGTCCTTGTCGGGCGTCATCATAAACACCTCGAAGCCTTCCTTTTCGGCCTTTTGCGCCAGCGTGCCAATCACGTCATCGGCCTCGAAGCCGTCCATCATCAGAATGGGGATGTGGAAGCCCTGGATAATCTTCTTGATGTAGGGCAGCGCGATGCCGATGTCCTCGGGCATGGCCTGGCGCTGGGCCTTGTACTCGGCAAACTGCTCGTGGCGGAAGGTTTTCTTGGCCGCATCGAAGCACACGCCAATGTGGGTGGGCTTTTCCTTTTGCAGCACTTCCACCAGCGTGTTGGTGAAGCCGAGCACGGCGCCCGTGTTCATGCCTTTGGAGTTGATGCGCGGGTTTTTGCTAAAGGCGAAGTGCGAGCGGTAGATGAGGGCAAACGCGTCGAGCAGGAAGAGCTTCTTGGGGGCGGCGGGGGCGGTGTCGGACATAGAGGCGAAGGTACGGAGCGGGCTTGGCGGGGCCGCACGGTCCGGCTGACGAATGCCGGCAGCCGGTCGGGAGAGGTGGCCCGGTGGTCGATAACGTTACGAATAGCAGGGCGGTAGCGGCTAGGTTTGCCGGAACCCATTCAATAGTTAATTTCTGCTCACGTCATTTCCTATCCGCTATGAAGTCTTTCGCTATCAACTTACTGGCGCTGCTAACCGTTTCACTGTCGGCTTCGGCGCAGTTTACATTGCCCAAAATCGGCAACGTCAAAATACCGGCCATTGGCAAAGCCGGTGCCGCGGCCGCGCCCGGCGGCGTGAGCAACACCGAAGCCGCCAACGGCCTCAAGGAAGCCCTCATTCAGGGCATCAGCAAGGGGGCCGACCAGGCCTCGCAGACGGACGGCTTCAACCTGAACTCGCTCATTCGCATCCCGTTTCCGCCCGATGCCCAGAAAGTGGCCACCCGGCTGCGGGCCATCGGGCTGGGCAGCCAGGTCGATGCCTTCGAGCTGAGCCTGAACCGGGGTGCCGAAGACGCGGCCAAAAGCGCTAAGCCCATTTTTCTAAACGCAATTAAAAACCTCACCTTCACGGACGTGTGGAACATTCTGAGCGGCCAGAAAGACGCGGCTACGCAGTACCTCAAGCGCACCACCACGGGCCAGCTCACCACCGCGTTTCAGCCCATCATTCAGCAAAGCCTGGACAAGGTGGGCGCCACGCGCTACTACACCAGCCTGAGCAGCACCTACAACAAGCTACCGCTGGTGCAGCCCGTGCAAACCGACCTCAACCAATACGCCACCGGCAAGGCCATCGACGGCCTGTTCACGCTCATTGCGCAGGAGGAGGCCAACATTCGCCAGAATCCCGTAGCCCGCACTACTGAGCTGCTGAAGAAGGTGTTTGGCGGCTAAGGCTGGTCAGGAAATTACAGCGCCGGCTTAACTTCTAGCACCATTTGCTGACTGGCCGGCTGTCCATCAGCAGTCAGGCCCTGCATCACTACCAGGTAGCGGCCGGCCTGGTCGCCGGTGAAGAAGCTCAGCGTCTGGGGCTGGGTGCCGGTTGCGGTGATATTCGGATTCCAGTAGAGGAGGTTGCGCAGGTCGGGCAGGCGGCTTTGGGCGGCAGCGGGCGTGTCGTAGCGCGGGGCGTAGAACTCGCGCTGGCGCTGCACGCCTTCGTAACGCTCCACTAGCACGCGCGGGTCGAGCTGGAAGCCTTCCAGGTCGCCCTTGTAGGTGCTGAAGCTAACCACGCCGTTGTACACGGCCAAGCCCTGAAAGTACCGGCTGTCAACAACTTCCAGCTTCCGAATCTTGATGGCCGGCATGGCCATTATCTTGTTGATGTTGAACACGGGCACCCCATCAAGCAGCACCATGGGGTTTTCTTCGAGCAGGGTTTTGTTCACCTTGTCGGCCACCAGAAAGTGGAAGCCGTCCTTCCGAATCCGGACCACCACGCCGGGCACGTATTCGCGCAGCACCTCTTCCAACACCTTAAAGCGGGTGTATTTGTCCAGTAGGTAGGTTTCGTCGGGCTTGCCATAGAATGCCAGACTGTCGACCCGCTCCCGGACATACCGGCTGCGGTACTTACCAAAGTAGAGGTTCTGTACCTGTGCCTGCAGGTGCCGCTTCTCGTAGTCGGGCTGGAAGCGGGGCGTGAGGCCATACGTCAGGCCCGGCCCCCCACTGCGGAAGCGCGTCGAGAACGGCTCAATCAGCTGAATATGGCAGGTGCTGTCCTGTTGCGGGTCGGTTTGCACCACCAGGTCCTGCGGGCCATCGAAATGATGCATCTCAAACTGCACCAGGCCTTCCTCGTTGCTCACGGCATTGGTCAGCCGGATGATGCGGCTCGGCGACGACAAATAGGTCGTCACGCCCGGGCGCGGCGTGGTAGTGCCCGCCCGCGTGAGGCGGGCCTGCACCACGGGGCCGTTGGGCTCGGGTAGGAACTTGGGCGCCGGCAGCGACTGGGCCAGCACGTCTTCCCACCGGAACCGGCTCCAGCCCTGGGTAAGCATCAGGTTATCGGCGGCTTCAGGGTCGTTGGCGGTGAAATAATAGTCTGGATTTTCCACGGTGCCCTTCAGCTCCGACGTCAGGCCCAGATACCGGTCGATGGACTGGGCCGGCGTGGCCGCGAGCGAGTCGAGGCGGTACACGGCCATCGAGAGGCTGGCGTTGGCCGTGGGGGCCAGCCCGCCCAGTGCCAGCTGTACCTGCACTTTGTCACGCGGGCCATACTGGGGCTTGTCGGCCTGGGCCATGAGGGTCAGGCCCGGCGTGGGGCGCTGAAAATACAGCCGCTCGGCCACGGGCTGCTGCGCTTCGTTGAACACAGTGAAGTGCGACACGCCTCCGAGCAGCTGGTCGGGGCGGAAAACATAGATAGCGTGGCCATTCACCAGCTGCATGCGGGTGGCCAGCGCCGTTTGCTGCCGGGAGTGCGCCAGCAGAAACAGGGTTTCGGTCGGCCGTTGCGTGGCATCAACGGTCAGAGTAAGCTGGTTCGAGCCGCTGCGCTCCAGGTGCATGACGTAGCCCTGGGCGAAAACGCGGGGCAGCGGCCGGCTGATGGTTTGGCCCGGCCCCAGCGTGAGCACCGCCGTGTAGGTGTCTTGGGCCGAAGACGGCGTGAACAGAAAGTTGCCCATGCCCAGCCGCAGGGTGCTGAAGGTGGCCACCACGGCCCCTTTCTGGTTCAGCACTTTGCCGGTGGCGGCCACGCCGTGGCCGGCCGGGTTGGTTACTTGCACGGCCACTTTGCTGCGCAGGCCCTGCACCAGGTTGCCGCCTTCCGGAAAAAACTGCGCTTCAAAAGCCACCGAGTCCTTGGCCGGGCGGGCCGCCCCCGACGCCACAAAGGTGTTCAGCACCGTTACCGGGCTGTGGAAGTAGGCTTCGGGCGCGAAGTTTTTCATCCAGCTTGTGTAGGCCCGCACCGTGTAGCTGCCCGAGGCCACCGAGGCCGGCACCACGAAGGAACCCTGCCCCACGGCATTCTTCAGCGCAATTTTCCCCTGCAGCACGGGATGGTTTTTCGCATCAAGCACTTCCACGTAAGCCACGCTGCTCAGCGTGAGAGGGCGCGAGTAGGTGCCGTCCACAGCGTACACTTTAAACCACATGGTTTCGCCGCTGAGATATACGGGCCGGTCCAGGTGCAGGAAGAGTTTTTCCTGAATCCGAGCCTTTTCATAGCGCGCCAGCTGGCGCGGCAGGCTGGCCAGCGTATCGGCCTGGCCCCAGGCCGGAGCCGCGCCGGCCAGGCCCAGCAGGCCCGCCACAAACAGGCTGGCAAAAGCCGGAGAGCGCCGTTGGCAGGATGCGATGAAAGTGTTAATCATAAACAAAGTCGCAAAAACAAATGGATTACCAGAACGATGGGCGTGTGGCCGAGCCCCGGCGGCGGCAGTCCACGCAGTCCGGCGACGAGATGAGGTAGGTTCCCGGAACCTGACTGACCGGTACGGAATAGCCCGACGAGAAAAACGGAATGACCCGAACTTTGGGGTCCAGCGTATCGGGCGGGAAGCAGCCGGCGTAGCCGTTGTTGTACGGCCAGTCGAGCGGCAGCTGGCCGCGTTCGATGAAAATGCGTTTCTGGGCCAGCGAGTGCGCGCCCACAAAGCCCAGGGCCAGCTCCGCGTCGTTGCTCAGGCAGTGCACGTTGCCGGTGAGCTGGCTGGGCTGCGGGTCGAAGAGCGTGCCCAGGCTCTCGGTGTTCTTCTGCAACGCTTCCCAATAGGCGTATTCCTCCTTGGTGAGGGCGTGCTGCTGCACCAGGATGCTGTAGCGGCGAAACAGCCGCTCGGAGGTGCGGGCCAGGCGGCGCAGCAGGAAATCCGACACGACATCTTTGTTCAGGGCCGTGGTTTTAGCCAGCTGAATGGCTACCGCCCGTTCATTGCCCCAGCACAGCGTGGGATAGGGCACCCGAATGGGAATGATGGCATTGTTGTAAAACTCCAGTACGGGCCTAACGGAAGGAATAATTTCCCAGGTTTCCTCGTATTCCCAGCGGTAGTATTGGGTGGCGCGGGCATCATCGTGGGCACTCACGTAAATGCCCATGCCAGCATTTTCGGGGCGCCAGTCCACCGCATCGAGGGGCGGCGTGATTTTGGCCGGCACGAAATCAGAGGCATACAGCACGCCAGCAACCGTAGCAATGCGCAACCGGTAGGCACGGCCCGGCGTCAGGTTCAGGTAGGCCGAGGTGTAGATGCCAACCGGGCTTTCGACCAGGTTGTAGCGGGCGCCGGTGGCGTCTTCAATGTAGGCCGTGGCGCGGGTTTCGGCCGGCACCTTGGGCAAAGAGGAAATGGCGAAGGTGCGCGAGAGCTTGATGGTCGTCACGCCCTGCGTATTGATGAAGCCGTCGACCACCAAATAGCTGCGGGGCGAGGAAAGCACGTCGGGTTTGTACGGGTCCACGCAGCCCGCCAGTAGCGAAGCCAGCAGCCAAAGCAGCAGTCGGGAGAAAGGAGAAGTAATGCGCGTCATAGTATAGAAGGAGAGGAAAGTAGGAAGCAAAAGTGGCCGGTAAGGCGTTTCGGCCGCCCCTACCAGAATGCCGGCCGGTTAGCAGAGCCCCGTCGCCGGCAGTCGACGCAGTCCAGTGACGCAACGGTGATGCCATCCCTGACCTCACTCACGGGCACTACGAAGCCTGTTCGCAGCAGCGGAATGTAATTCCCTTTGGCCGTATCGGGCGGCACGCAGGCTTCGTAGCCACTCACAAACGGCCAGTCGAAGGGCAGTTGGCCGCGTTCAATAAAAATGCGTTTTTGGGCCAGCGAGTGCGCGCCCACAAAACCGAACGCCAGCTCTGCGTCGTTGCTCAGGCAGTGCACGTTGCCGGTGAGCTGGCTGGGCTGCGGGTCGAAGAGTGTACCCAGGCTTTCCGTGTTTTTGCGCAGCAGTTCCCAGTAGGCATATTCTTCCTTGGTGAGGGCATGCTGCTGCACCAGCACGCTGTAGCGGCGGTAAAGCCGGTCGGAGGTGCGGGCCAGGCGGCGCAATAAAAGGTCGGATACAATGTCCTTGCTCAAGGCCGTGGTTTTGGCCAGCTGAATGGCGGCGGCCCGCTCGTTGCCCCAGCACTGGGCCGGATAAAGCACCCGAATGGGCCGTATGGCATTGTTTACGAATTCAATGGAAGGGCTGAACGGTGGGATGATTTCCCAGGTCTCCTCGTATTCCCAGCGGTAGTATTGGGTGGCTTTGGTGTCGTCGTGGGCACTCACGTAAATGCCCAGGCCGGTGGGTTCAGCCCGCCAATCCACCGCGTCGAGGGGCGGCGTGATTTTGACGGGCACAAAATCAGAGGCATACAGCACGCCAGCGGCCGTGGCAATACGCAGGCGGTAGGTGCGGCCCGTGGTGAGCATAAGGTAGGCAGAGGTGTACGTCCCGGTTGCACCCTCGGCCAGGGGAAAGCGGGCCCCGGCCGTGTCTTCGATGTAGACCGTGGCGCGGGTTTCGTTAGGCACTTTGGGCAGCGAGGTGATGGCAAACGTGCGCGAGAGCTTGATGGTGGTCACGCCCTGGCTGTTGATGAAACCGTCGACCACCAGGTAGCTGCGCTTGGCGGCCAGAATCTCGGGCGAGTACGGGTCGACGCAGGCTGGCAGCAGCAACACCAGCAGCCAAGCCAGCCCTCGGCACACCAAAGGAAAAGCAGGACGCATAGCGGGCTAGAATTTGAAGTTGTATGTCACCGTCGGGATGGGCTGGCCGAAGATGGACAGCTGATACCCCTTAATCTGCCCGTTCGTCGCCTTGAAGTAGACAGAGTACGGGTTGCGGCGGCCGGTGAGGTTATACACGCCCACCGTCCAGGAGCTGTGGGCCAGCTTCTTCACCTTGTGGTTACCCTCGATGTTCAGGGCCAGGTCCACGCGGTAGTAGTCGGGCACGCGGTAGGCGTTGCGGTCCGAGTAGTACACGCGCAGCGAGTTGCCCACGTAGTACTCGGCCAGGGGCAGGGTGATGGGCCGGCCCGTGCTGTACGTAAAGTTGAGCGAGGAGCTGAAGCGCCGGCTGAAGCGGTAGTTGCCCACCATCGTAAAATCGTGCGGCTTGTCGAAATTGCTCGGGTAATAGGCTCCGCCGTTAATCATATCGGCCGGCGTGCCAGCATTGGCCCGCACCAGCGAGCGCGAGTACGTGTAGCTCACCCAGCCGTTCACCTTGCCGGTCAGCTTCTTCACAAACACCTCTACGCCGTAGGCTTTGCCCTGCGCATTGATGATGTCGGTTTCGATGTGCGGGTTGAGCACCAGCGTGGCCCCGCTCTTGTAGTCCACAAAATCGCGCAGCGACTTGTAGTACGTCTCGATGGAGGCCTCGATGGTGTTCGACTTGAAGTTGCGGTAGTACCCCACCGAAAACTGGTCGCCAATCTGGGGGCGCACGTTGCCGTCGCTCAGCTTCCAAATGTCGGTGGGCGACACGGAGGCCGTGTTCGTGAGCTGGTGAATGTACTGGCGGGTGCGCGTGTAGCCCGCCTTCACCGACGACCGGTCGTTGAGCGAGTAGCGCGCCGACACGCGGTATTCCGGGCCGTGGTAGGTGGCCACGGTTTTGCCCGAAGCATAGTGCAGGGTGTCGAGCAGCGTGTTTTCGGTGCGCGACTCGCCGGGGGCGTACTGGTACACATCGCGCGGCCCCAAGGCTTGGTACAGGGAGTAGCGCAGCCCCAGGCTCAGCGAAAAGCGCGTGGTGATATCGAACCGGTCAGAAGCGTAGATGGCGCTTTCCAGGCCCTGCTCGCGGGGCAGCACGTTGGGCGTCACCAGCGACTTATCGCCCAGTGGCGTAAAGCTGCCCGGCGCAATGCGATAGAACTGCGAGCTCACGCCAAAGTCCACCGTGTGGCGCGAATTGGGGAAAAAGCTGAAATCGGCCCGCAGCGCCGGCTGGTCAATGCTGTACTTCAACTCGTAGGCATTCACCTTGTTGCCGTCGCTGCTCACGTTGTAGTCGTAGTGGCTGTAGGCCCCGGTCAACACGCCGTACAGCTTGTTGTTGAAGGTGTGCCGCCACTTCAGGCTGGCTGTTTGGTTGAGGTAGCGGTACGTGGTATCGCTGGCCAGCCGGAACCGGTCGGAGCTCATGTAGGCCGTGGCATAAATCGAGTTTTTGTCGTTGAACTCGTGGCTGACGTAGGCGGTAAGGTCGTAAAACGCAGCCGAGCTTTTAGCAAAGTTCTTGTCGTTCAGCTGCTTCAAAATCCAATCGGAATAGCTGGCGCGGCCGCTCACGATGAAGGCACTTTTGTCCTTCACCAGCGGCCCTTCCAACGTGAGGCGGCTCGTGAGCGGCCCGATGCCGCCCGAGCCGGCTAGCTTCTTCTTGTTGCCCTCGCGCGTGGTGATGTCCAGCACCGACGACAGCCGCCCGCCGTATTTGGCCGGAATGGCACTTTTGTACAGCTCCACGCCCTGCAGAATGTCGGGGTTAAATGCTGAGAAAAAGCCGAACAGGTGCGACGGATTGTACAGCGTGGCGTCGTTGAACAGAATCAGGTTCTGGTCGGTAGCGCCGCCGCGCACGTTTAGGCCGGTGCTGCCTTCGCCCACCGATTTCACACCCGGCAGCGTGAGCACTACCCGCAGCAAATCGGTTTCGCCGAAGGCCGTGGGCACCTGCTTCATGGTCTTGATGTCAATCTTTTCGAGGCCCATCTGCATCCCCGAAACGTTCTTGTCTTTTTCGGCCTCAATCACCACTTCCTTCAGGGTCACAATGTCTTCCTCTGTCTCAATCTCCAGTTTGCCATTGCCGCGCAACACCACCTTGCGGGTGGTGTTCTTGATGCCCACGCCCCGTATTTTCAAGTCGTAGCGGCCCACCGGCAGCGTGAGGGAGTAGGCCCCGAACTGGTCGGTGCTGGCCCCCACGTTGGGCGATTCGGAGTAGATGGACGCGCCAATCACCGGCTCGCCCGATTTCAGGTCGCGGATGTGGCCGGCCAGCGTGGCCCGCCCCGTGCCGCCGCTCCCAATCTCATACACCTTGTACTCGGCGGCGCTCACGTAGCGCGAGCGACCGGTGGGCGTGGCCGGCAGGTCGGCATTGTCGGGGCGCGCGGCCACATCCGAAGCTTCCACCGGCTGCGGGCTGAGGAAGTCGGCCATCACCATCGGCTCAATGGCTTTGCCCTGGTACACGAATACGCGGCCCTCGTTGTCGGTGGTGAAGTGGAATTTCGTGTTTTGCAGTGCCTGTTCCAGCACCGTGGCCACGGGCTGGCTCTGGGCCTGCACCGTCACAAACAGGCTGTCGACAGCCGCCGGGTCGAAGTAGAACTTCAGGCCCGTCTGGGCCTCCACCTGGCCCACAAACTGCCCAAACGGTGTGTGGTTAAACGCGCCGCTCACCAGTTTGGGCGGTTGCTGCTGGCCGTGGCCGGGCAGTGCCAGCAGGCCAAAAAACAACAGCAGCACGAAGGTATACGCTTGCTTCATCGAATCGAGAAGATAAAAGGAACGGAAAGGCTATCGGGTAAGGGGCGGGACCACGGCTGCCGCGTTAGGGCTGCGGCAGCAGGCTCACGTAGTACAGCGCCAGCTCCGTAACGGAGGCGCCGAAACCGGCTTTGCTGAAGCGCAGGTGCTTTTCCTTGATGTGCTGCTGCACCTCTTTCCTGTGGTCGGCAAAGGCGCGCAACACCGCACTCTTGCTGCTGATAGGAGTATAAACGCCCGCCTTTTTCAAGTAGAATTTATCAGCTGTGATATACTCCACGTTGAGGAAGCCCTGAGCCGGCACTTCCTGTAGGTTCTTCGCGCGTTTGGCCAGTACCTGCAGGCGGCTGTCGTCCACCAGCAGCTCGTAATAACCCGTGCTCAGCACCCGGCCTGTGCTGCTATCTGCCTGAATTCGAACAAAATGATGGTTGTCAATGGTGAATTCACGCACGTACTCGTTGATGAGCCGCAGGTTCAGCGGGCTGGTCGGCTGCGTGATTATCACCTGCTCCAAGACCACATCGTAAGCCAGCCGCAGGTTGGGGAAGTAGTGGTCGTTGTAGTACACGCTGCCGGGCATTTTTTCCGTCGTGGCAAAAAACTGGTGGCCCGTGCGGGCGTGGTAGCGCAGGGAGTAGTCCACGTATTCCGGCCCGTTGTAGAGCTGCGGCGACGCCACGAAGGACTTGTTGTACCGGGCGGTAGCAGCCTCCACGGCGGCGGCCAGGGGCTCAGATGCCGGGCGTTGCTGGCCCAGGGCCGGGGCGCTATGCCCCAGCAGACTCAGGAGTGCCAGCAGTAAAATGTAGCGTGTTTTCATAGTCAGGAAAGAAGTTGCGCCTCGGCCCGAGCCACAGGGATGAGGCTAAGGCACATAGCCTAGCCACAGCTCCGCCTGCGCTGGGTAGCCGAAGGAGAGAGGGGGTGGCGCAACGCCGCAAAAAAGGAATGGAGGAAAGGCAACTTGGCTGAACTGCTCATCGGGGTAGCGACCACAGCATCAACCTAAGAGCCGAAGATAATGAATGCGCGGCGAGGGAGTCTAAAAAGGAAGGCGCACTTGCAGAGGCTGAGCCGTCGGCCAGTTCTCTGGCAATAAGCTAATTGACAAAGATTCAAGTCCGCGAAATGTGTTTTGCCTGAATAAGAACGAGTTGCCAGTAGGAAAATTGTGGACAGGCTAGCCGCTCAATTTTTAGCCCCCGGGTGCAGCGCAGTATTTTTAATATGCTTTTAACCCCGTTCTGCAAAGCCGTGGCCAGCTGGCCGCCCACTTCCGTACACACTCCCATGCGCTACGTTTCCCTCGACCTCGAAACTTCCGGCTCGAACCCCGCCCGTCACCAGATTCTGGAGCTGGCCGCCGTGGTGGAAGAATCCCGCCACCCGCTGCCGCTGGCCCAACTGCCAGCCTTCCGCCGCGTGGTGCGCCACCCCGAGTACGCAGGCACGGCCGGGGCCATTGCCCTCAATGCCCGCCTGTTTGAGGAATTGGCCCAGAAAGAGCCCAACCCCGAGCTGTGCACGCCCGCCGAGCTGCTACCGCAACTGCGCGAATTCCTGCTGCGGCACGGCTTCCGCCCCGATAAGCACGATTGCGTGAGCGTGACCATGGCCGGCAAAAACATTGCCGTGTTCGACCTATGCTTTCTCAAAGAGTTGCCCGGTTGGGGCACCCTGGTGCGGGCCGAGCCCGCCATGCTCGACCCCGCCGTCTTCTACCTCAACTGGCGCAAAGACTCGCGCCTGCCCAGCATGAGCATTTGCAAGGCCCGGGCGGGGCTGGAGCGCGAAGTAGCCCACGAAGCCCTGGCCGATGCCCTCGACGTGGTGCGCCTGCTCCGGCCGTTCTACGAGCTGCCGGTGTACAAGCAGGTGCCGGCCATCGGAATACCCGAAGCGCCCGAAGAAGCTTAAATGCGCTGCAAACCCTTGAAAAAGGCTTCCTGGTACGACTTGCCAATGGGCACAAAATGGCCACCGCTCAGGTTGGCCGTGTTGTCCTCAATGGATTCGATGTGCTGGGTGTTGAGCAGGTAGCTGCGGTGCACTCGCATGAAATTCGGGAATGCGGCCAGCCGGTTTTCCAGTGCCTTGAGCGTGGTGTACACGATGTACTTGTGCTTGGGCGTCACGATGTTGACGTAATCCGACAACGCTTCGACATACAGCACGTCATCGAAATTGATGCGCACCATGCGGCTGTTCACTTTCACAAACAGGTCGGCGCTGGTGGGGCTATCGGCGGCGGGAGCGGCGGCGCCGGCCGCCGGAGCCCGGCGCGAAGCCACCCGCTGCACCGCCTGCGTAAAGCGGGCAAATTCAAACGGTTTCACCAGGTAGTCGGTCACGCGCAGCTCGAAGGCATCGACGGCAAAATCCTGCCGGGCAGTGGTGATGATGACTTCGGGCGGGTCGGGTAACACGCGCAGCAGCTCCAAGCCGCTGAGGTGCGGCATTTCAATATCCAGAAACAGGACGTCGACTTTATTGCCTTCGCGGAAAAACGTGAGCCCGGCAATGCCGTCGGCCAGCGAGGCCACCAGCTTCAGGTTGGGCGTGAGCTCGACGTAATGCTCCAGCGTAAGGCGGTTGATTTCATCGTCGTCGATAATGGCGCAAGTCATCATAGGATAGGAGAAAGAAAGAGCAGGATTCAGTTAATGGAGCAAGGCGTCAAATTATTCGCCGATATAAAGTAACCACTCAGGGGGCAAAACATGACAATCGCCTGGAAGGATAAGCTACCAAAACACGCGCTGTTTAGTTTTGAAAAAGATAAAATGCAATAAATAAAGCTGCTACACGAGTAGTTGCTTCAGCTTTTCTGGTTATGATTTGGACGCGTACTTTTGGATTGATGTTGATGGGTTGGCTGAGCGTTGCGGGAGCCCGGGCCGCCGGCCACCCCAAGCCGCTCACCACGGCGCAAGCCGAAGCTCGCAATGAAATGGCCACCCCGAGCTTTTCGGGACAACTGTACGAAGCCCGGCGCGTGAGCAGTTTTTTGGCCGATGCCTTGGTGCTCAACAATGCCCAGCAGCACGCCGTGGAGGCCTATACTACGGCCAAATTTGAGGCGCTGTCGTTGGCCGTGACGGCCGCCGATACCGCCGAAGCCCTTCAACAATACCGGCAGGCCGTGCGGCGCGTATTGGCCCCCAGCCAGCGCGGTGCTTACGCCGTGCTGTGCCAGCACCAGACCGATACCCTGCTGCCACTTGACAGCAGCGAGCTGGCCCTGCGCTAATCAACCGGTCTTGAATCAGGCTGGTTCGTGGCGGGTGGCCATTTCCTGCTGCACCAGCGCCTGCACTTCCGGCAAGTCGTAGTCGGCCTCGGCCTTGATGCGGGGCATGAGGCGGGCCATAATGGCGTCCTGGCGCTGGCCCGCGGCCCAGGCCTCGGCATAAGGCGTGTCGGAGAAAGTAACCTGCGAGTACAGCGGTACCCACCGGCCCGGAAACTGGGCTGAGATTTTTGCCTCAATTTTCTTTTGCAGCAGGAAATTGGGGTCGGCCACGCGGTCGCGCATCTCCACGAAGTTGTAGAGGGCCAGGTCGGCCATAGCGTCGTTGTTGGGCTTGCGCTGCGCTTGAAATTCGGCGAAAATGCTGGCCCAGTCCGAATCACCGTGCGCCTCGAATAAGGAATTAAGCACCGTGCAGTCCTCAAAGCCGGCGTTCATGCCCTGGCCGTAGAATGGCACAATGGCGTGCGCCGCATCGCCGAGCAGCAGCACGTCGTCGCCGTGTTTCCACGGGAAGCACTTCACGGTGACGAGCGAGCCTGTGGGATGCGCAAAAAACTCCTCCGTCAGGGCCGGCATGAGCGGCACGGCGTCGGGAAATACGCGGTCGAAAAAGGCCGTGACCTCGGCCGGCGTTTGCAGGGCGGCAAAGCTCTCGGGGCCTTCAAAGGGGAAAAATAGGGTGGCGTTGAAGGAGCCGTCGAGGTTGGGCAGCGCAATCATCAGGTACTGCCCGCGCGGCCAGATGTGCAGGGCGTTTTTCTCGAGCTGCCACGCGCCGCCCGGGCCGGCAGCAATGGTCAATTCCTTATAGCCGTAGTCGAGAAAGTCCTGCGAGTAATCGAACCGGTCGGTGCGCTGCAAGGTGCTGCGCACGGCCGAAAAGGCGCCGTCGGTGCCAAACAGACGGGCGTAAGGCGCTTGGTGCTCCTGCTGGGTGGCGGTGTCGCGCAGGTGCAGTTCTTTGGTTCTGAGGTCGATGCCGGTGCACTGCTGGCCGAAGTGCAGCGTCACGCCGGGCTGGGCCTCGGCCAGGTCGAGCAGGCGGCGGTTGAGGTGGCCCCGGTTCACGGAATAAATGGCCTGCCCGTCGTGCCCATAGGGCTGGCGGGTGAGGTTGCCGTGCACGTCGTGCATCACGCGGCCGCTCATCGGAATTCCCACCTGGCGAATGTCGTCGGCCACGCCTACGCCGCCCAGCGCCTTCCAGCCCCGGTCCGACAGCGCCAGGTTGATGGAGCGCCCCTCCTGGAAGCCGGCCCGGCGCGGGTCACTCCGCCGCTCAAATACATCCACGACATGGCCACGTCGGGCCAGATACAACGACAACAAGGAGCCCACCAGCCCGGCCCCCATCACGGTGAGGCGTTCGGTGGCGGGGGAAAATGGGGCGGGGGTGGCCATCAGGAGGGTGGTGCTTGTAATACGGGTGGGCAGGAAGCAGCGGCGAAGCTACTACGGTCCGTGCGCTTAGCCATTCAGGCACAAAAAGCCGACGAGCTATCAATTGCATTCATCGGCTAAAATTTATAATTCGTCGTAAAAATCGCCGGTCAGGCAACGTTTACCAGACCTTTGACGAATTAGAACTAAAACAACTTTGGCTATGACACATTTCCGATTTCGGTACAAGCGGGTGGGGTATATGCGGTGGCGTCGTAGGACGCTGCGGGCGAGGGCTGAGTCGCGGCACTGGCCGCTTTCGGCCGATGCCCGGTACGCGCCCAGCATGGCGGCGTGGCGGCGCACGCAGCCCCCAATAGCGCTATTGGCTCCCATCGGCCTCATGTTGCAGGTGGGAAGCTACTTGGTAGGCGAGGAAGGTGACCCGCAACTGACCGGTCATCCTGATATTAGATACTAACACATTATTATTCAGAATAAATAACTCGACTATTGGAGTAATTAGATAAGCGGTTGTCATGCACGGTATCGGGAAAAAGTAGTAGGTTTGCATACTATTTTCAAATATTCCCGAATAATGCAACAACGTTACTTCTTTCTTATCCTGGGCCTGTTGCTGTCGTTGAACAGCTGGGCGCAGGTTCCCCAAACCATTAGCGGCACTGTGCAAACGGAGGCCGGAATGCCCTTGCCCGGGGCCACCATTTTCTTCAAAGGCACCTACAACGGCGGCAGCACCAACGAGGAAGGCCAGTTTCAAATAAAAGCGGATTTTTCTAAGGGCCCGCAGGTGCTGTCCATTTCGTTTGTGGGCTACGAAACTCAGGTGCTCACCCTGGCCCAGCCCGACAATGCGCTGGTGGTAACGCTGCGGCCCAGTGCCGTGCTCGACCAGGTGGTGGTGGCGGCCTCCCGCGTGGAGGAAAGCATCGGCCAGGTGCCGGTGACGGTGGAAAAGCTCAACCAGCGCCAGGTGGAGCAGATTACTACCCCCGATTTGGTGGCCGGCCTCGGCCGTTTCAAGGGCATCGATGTGAGCAGTTCCAGTATGCTCACCACCAGCTTCAGCACGCGTGGCTTCAACTCCTCGCGTTCGGAGCGGGTCATTCAGCTCTCGGACTATATGGATACGCAGGTGCCCAGCCTGAGCAGCTACTTCGGCAACCTGCTGGGCGCGCCGGTGCTGGATGTGGCCAGCGTGGAGATTGTGCACGGCCCGGCCTCGGCCCTCTACGGGGCCAACGCCTTCAACGGCGTGCTGCTCACCAACTCGAAAGACCCATTCAAAGACCCCGGCCTGACGGTGCGCCTGCGCGGCGGCAACCGCGACCTGCTGGATGGCCAGCTGCGCTACGCCACCAAAATCGGCGAGCGGGTGGCGTTCAAAATCTCGGGCGGGGCCACCACGGCCACCGATTTTCTGGCTACCAACATGGACGCGACTTCGGCCCTGATTGAGCCGGCCAACAACCCCGCCGGCTCCAACCTGGGCTACGACGCGGTGAGCCGCTACGGCGACGTGGGCACTACGTTCGCTGCCGCCCCAACTACCGCTCCCGGTGCCGTTTATGCCGGGCCGTTGCTGGCCAACAAAACCCTGTTTCTGCCCGGATTCAGCGAAAGCGACCTGGTGGCCGGCGACAAAAAAACGCATTCCTACAAAGTGGCGCCCAGCCTGGCAGTGCTGATTACCAACAGCATTAAGGCTACCGTAGATTATAAATATACCAACGCGACTACGTCTTACCAGAGCGCCAGCCGCTACCGGTTCGTGGACGGTGGGGCCCACCAGGGCCGCGTGCAGCTGGAAGGGCGCAATTGGTTTGTGCGCGGTTTCACCACGCATGACTTCTCGGGCAAGAGCGACCCGCAACAGGACGGCTCCTATAACCTGGGCTTTCTGGGGGCTTTTCTGCAAGCACAGCAGGCCATTGCGGTGGATGCCAACGGCAACGCCCGGTACGATGCCAGCGGCGCTCCCATTTTGCAAGTAGATGCCAGTGGCAAACCCGTGAGCTACGGTGCCCGCTACATCGGCACCTATGCCTCCCGCTACAATACGGCCTACGCCACCAATGGGCAAAACGCCGACCTGGCTGCCCAAACAGCCCGCCAAGAAGCCGGCAAGCTCGCGCCGCTGCTGCAGCCCGGTACCCAGGCGTTTAATGATGCCCGCAACAAGATTATTCACGACCAGACGCCGGGACAGGGGGCGCGCTTGTTCATTCGCTCCGTGCTCAACGAAGGCAGCGGGCAGTACACCTTCAACAACAGCATTGCCAACCTGACCGTGGGCGCGGCCTACCGCCAGTACCTGCTTGGCTCCGATGGCAGCTTGTTTGAGGATACCAAGGGCGGCGACCGCATTAAGAACTACGAATACGGGGCCTACGCCCAGGCCACCAAAACGCTGCTCGATGACCACCTGAAGCTGGCGGCCGCCGGTCGCGTCGACCAGTTTCAGAACTTCGGCACCGCGTTTTCGCCCCGGGCTTCGGTGGTGTACTCGCTGGGGGCCGATAAGCTCCAGAACTTCCGCGCCAGCTTCAGCCGGGCCTTCCGGGCTCCCACGCAGAACGACCAGTACATCCGGCTCGACGTGGGCCGCGCCTTTCTGCTGGGCAACGTGCGCAGCGGCTTCGACGGCTATACGCTCAACGTGCTCAAGGGCGCTTCGCCGGCCGATGCCGCCAACCTCTACCACGCCGACAAGCTGCGCCTCGAAGAAGTGAACAGCTACGAAGTGGGCTACCGTGCCGAGCTGTTTAAGAAGTTCTACATCGACGTAGACTACTTCTACAGCACGTACAACAACTTCATTGCCACCCAGAACTTTGTGGGCCGTCTCGATGGCACCCGCCCTGCGCCGGCCGAGCTGGCAACCACCAACGCGCCCGGCAGCAACGTGCGCGTGATTCAGATTGCGGCCAACGTGGACCAGCGCGTGCAAAGCCAGGGTGCCGGCATTACGCTGAGTTACGCCTTCGCGCCGGGTCTCACCGTGAACGGCAACTACAGCTACAACGACCTCATCACGAAAGACTTCAAAGCTGGCACGCAGTCGTTTTTCAACACGCCGAAGAACAAGTTCAACCTCGGCCTCGACGGCCAGCTGCTGAACCGTGCCCTGAGCTACAACTTGAACTACCGCTGGGTCGACAGCTTCCTCTACGAGTCTACCTTCGCCACCGGCACCGTACCCACGGCCCAGACCGTGGATGCCCAGCTGGGCTACACCCTCAAGAGCCTGCACACTACGCTGCAAGCCGGCGTTACCAACCTTTTCGATACGGCCAACCTGCAGGTGTACGGCGCGCCCAGCTATGGCCGCATCGGCTACTTCGGGCTGTTGTTCGACATCAAATAGTGAAAAACATCGTTGCTGTAAAGCCCCAACCAGTTTCTGGTTGGGGCTTTTTTGTTGGCCTCGGATAACGGGTTGCGGCTACGGTGGCGCTTGGCAGCCAGGCTGGTACGCTCCTTGTAAAAGCCCGGATGCCGCAGCTTCAGGTAGCTGAATACGGTTGAGGTAACCAGCGCTTCTCTCCGCTATTATTCGCCCTGCTTATGCCCCGTTCCGCCACTTCCCGTCGGCTTGCACCCGCCGCCGTACCCGATTCGCCACTTGTGGTAGACGAGCCTCCGGCTGCTGGCTTGGCTGGTGGGGCAAAAGTCAGTCTGACCCCGGTTTTTCGGGTGGGAGAGTATGAGGTCGGCGACGGATTTTGTCCGCGGTTGTTTGGCCACCCCCGAATTCGCTATTAGCCAACTGCCCCCGCCACCCACCGAAAGGTGAGGTTGAGGCGCGGGCCGATGGGCCGGGCCGTTTTGGGCAGGGCGTGCTGCCAGTACTGCTGGGTGGGGCCGCGCATCAGCAGCAGGCTGCCACTGGGCAGGTCGAGGCCAAACGGGGCGTGGGCTAGCCCGGCGTGTGGGCGCAGGCGGAAGCGGCGCGTGGCGCCCAGGCTGAGCGAGGCAATGACGGGCGCGGGACCCAGCTCGGGCTCATCGTCGGCGTGCCAGCCCATGCTGTCGCGGCCGTCGCGGTACAGGTTCAGCAGCACGCTGTTAAAGCGGGCCCCGGTGGCCGTTTCGAGGCGTTGGCGTAGCCCTTGCAAAGCGGGCAGCCAGGGGCGCGGCTCCCAGGCCAGGCCCGAGTAAGTGTAGCGGGCCTCGGCATCGCCGTACCAGGCGGTGAGGCGCGGCTGCGGAATCTGCTGCCCGAAAATGCGAATCGACCGCTGCTCCCAGGCCACTTCGGCGGTGAGCTGCGCGAGCAGGGCTTCCGCTTCAGCAGCCGGGAGAAAAGTGGAGTCGAACAACAGCTCGGCCTGGGGGAGGGGCAACTCGGATAAAATCATGGCCAATGGGAGGAGTTTGAACGGCTATGGTTTCGCCAGGGCTTCGCAAAACGGGGCCAGCCTTAGTCCGAAAAGTTGAGGCATCTGTCCGATTTGGAGCTAGCTAAGCGCTGGGAGGGTAGATTTGAGGAATTTTTGACTGGTGTCTTCCTAATTCCTTTCCACAGTAGGGTGTCTTTTCATGTCCACTTTTAATCTACGCACTTTTCTCACCGCTCGAGGGGGTTCATTCTACGTACGACTTTACTTTGGCCTGCTGCTGGTGCTGGGCCTGTGCTGCTACAAAGACTACGGAGTATCGTGGGACGAGCCGGCCGACCGTAGCAACGGCATGGTGAGCGCAAAATACGTGGCCGGGTTCGTGGCGCCGGGGTGGGCCGGCCAACACTTTGCCAATACGCCTGATATCCATGGCTACCTCGATAATGACCACGGGGTATTCTTTGAAATGCCGCTTGCCTTTATCGACCAGATTATTGGCATCGACGACTCGCGTACGTACTTCCTGATGCGGCACTTTGCGGTGTTTGCTGTTTTTGCGGCGGGCACCTGGGCGCTGTATCGAATTGGCCGTATTCGCTTCAATAGCTGGTGGTTGGGCCTGGCCCTGAGCACACTTTTGGTGCTGTCTCCCCGCTTCTTTGCCGAAGCGTTTTATAACGGCAAGGACGTGGTTTTTATGGCATTTTTCATTTTGGGGGCTTATACCTTAGTACGCTTGCTGCAGCGGCCCTCGCTGGCCCGCGCAGCCGTGCACGGCGTGGCCACGGCAGCAGCCATCGATGTCCGCATCCTGGGCGTGCTACTCGTTGCTTTCACCGTGGGCATGGTCGGATTGGAAATACTATTTAGCTCCGCCGACCGGACGCGCCGCCTGCAATTTGCCAAAGCGTTTCTCCTCTTTGGCATTGTGACGGTAATCGTAATTATTGCGGGGTGGCCCTACCTGTGGGAAGCCCCGCTGGACAACTTCCTGACCGCGCTCGAAAACATGAAGCGTTTCCGTTGGGGCGGTCTGGTCCTTTACATGGGCGCGTTCGAATCGGCGCTGGCCCTGCCCTGGCACTACGCCCCGGTCTGGATAATTATAACCACTCCCATTGCCTACATCGTGGCATTTTTGCTTGGCGCAGGGGCAATTGGCTACGCGCTGCTGCGCCGGCCCCTCGACTATCTGCGCACATTCGAGGGGCGGCTGGATGTATTGTTTATGGGTTGGTTTGCCCTGCCCATCATCATGGTCATCGCCCTGAATTCGGTTATTTACGACGGCTGGCGGCATCTGTATTTCGTGTATCCGGCCCTGCTGCTGGTGGCATTGCGCGGCGCCTGGGCATTGTGGCAGCAGGGGCGGCAGCTGCGCTGGCTACGGCCGGTTGCGATAGGCGCGGCCTCGCTGGCCAGCCTTGAGGTGGCCTATACCATTGGCCGCATAATGCAGGCGCACCCGCAGGAACAGGTTTATTTTTCCTTTTTATCGGGCGAGCAGGCAGCACGATTGTTTGAGCGCGACTATTGGGGCCTGTCGTACCGGCAGGGGCTGGAATGGATAGCCGCGCACGACCCCGCTCCGCAGCTCAATGTGATGGCCCAAAACGACGGCGTCATCGAGAACAACCTGGCCATTATAAAGCCGGAAATCCGGGCGCGCTTCCGCGTATGGCAACCCGGGCAGTGGGTGGAAGCCGGCCCCACGCTGTATTTTCTCGGCGCTTATCGGACACGGGCTGAGCCTTATACGGAAACCCTGGGCGGCGAAATATATGCCGTGAAGCCATTCGGCATTACGGCGCTATCGGTGCTGCACCAGTGGTAGGCCAGTGGGCCTACTGCTTCGGCATCATGCGCTCAAATTCCTGCTGTACCTCTTTGGGCTGCTGCTGCAGCATGTAGGACTGAAAGCGCTGGGCTCCGTAGGCCAGGGCAAAGCACACCAGCAGCGGCGGCAGCCAGCTGCGGTTGCGGTACACCGGCTGCCCCACATAGCGCGGCCAGAACCACAGCACATAGGCCAGAATAGCAGGCAGATTGAACAGCGGCCCGTACCACGGGCTCAGGCCATAGCGGGGCAGCGCCCAGCTCAGGGCCAGCATGCCAACCAGCAGGTAGGCCACGATGAAAACTGCCAGGCTGAGCAGCGCCCGCTTGCGGCCGAGCCGCCACAGGTTGAGGCCCAGCAGCACGGCACCCGCCAGCAGCGTAAACGGGATGGAGAACAGCACGATGGTCACCGGCGAATACAGCGCGGGCGTGTTTTCGTCGGCTTCAGCGTCGTCAGAAACGGAAGCCGGAAGTTCCCGGCGGCGCTCGGCTTCGGCGGCCTCTTCGAGGGTGCGCTGGGCGGCGGCCCCAGCTTCGAGAGCAGGGCGCAGGGCGGCTTCCTCGGGGGCGGGCTGGCCCCGGCGGCGCAGCTCATCGAGGGCGGCGAGCACGGCAGCTTCGCGGTACTGGACATGGCCGGTCACGTACTCGCGCAGGGCCGCGTCGGTCTTGAGCAGCATCTTGGCGGCGTAATCTTCCATTTTCAATGGGTGAATGGGTGAATGAGCGAATGCGTGAATGAATAGGCAGATGTATTGAAGAGATAAATGAAAACATTCACTCATTCACCCATTCGCTCATTCATCCATTGCCGCAACGCGGCGCCCACCCGCTCCACGTCCTCAAACGAATTATAGAGCGGCACGGGTGCCAGGCGGATAACATTGGGCTCGCGCCAGTCGGCGATGATGCCCTGCGCGGCCAGGAAGTCGAACAGCTCGCGCCCGCGCTCGTGTACCAATACCGAAAGCTGGCAGCCGCGCTGGGCCGGGTCGGCGGGGGTGATGATTTCGAGCTTATCAGCGGGAAGATTCAGGCCCCGGATGAGGCTTTCGAGGCGGGCGGTGAGCTGCTCGCTCTTGCGGCGCAGCACGGCCATGCCACCGGCCCGGTCCACTATTTCGAGGCTGGCGCGATGGATGGCCATCGGGAAAATCTGGGCATTGGAAAGCTGCCAGCCCGCCGCGCCGGGCATGGGCCGGAACCCTTTCTTCATCTGGAAGCGCACCGAGGCATCGTGGCCCCACCAGCCGGCCAGGCGCACCAGGTCGGGCCGGTTGGCAAACCGCTCGTTTACGAACACACCCGAGGTGCCGCCGGGGCCGGAATTTAGGTACTTGTAAGTGCACCAGCAGGCAAAATCCACGTCCCAGTCGTGCAGGCGCAGGTCGAGGTTGCCGGCGGCGTGGGCCAGGTCGAAGCCCACGTAGGCACCCACGGCGTGGCCTGCTGTGGCAATGGCGGCCATGTCGAAAGCCTGCCCGGTGTAGTAGTTCACGCCGCCGATGAGCACGGTGGCGAGCGAGTCACCCAGCTCCGCAATTTTGGTCAAAATGTCTTCCGTGCGCAGGGTGTGCTCGCCGGGGCGGGGCACCAGCTCCACGATGGCCTCATCGGGGTCGAGGCCGTGCAGACGGGCCTGGCTTTCGATGGCGTACTGGTCGGACGGGAACGCGCCGCCTTCCATCAAAATCTTGTAGCGCGAGCCCGCGGGACGGTAAAACGTGACCAGCAGCAGGTGCAGATTCACGGTCAGGTTGTTCATCACCACTACCTCGATGGGTTTGGCACCGACCAGACGGGCCGTGGCCTCGGTGAGGGTGTCATGGAAGTGCATCCAGAACGAAGGCGCGTGGAAATGGCCCTCCACGCCCAGCCGTTCCCAGGTTTCGAATTCCTGCTCGGCGGCGGCGCGGGCGGCCTTGGGCATCAGGCCCAGCGAGTTGCCACAGAAGTAGGCGCAGGGTTGGCCATCGGGGCCGGGCGGCAGGTGAAACTCCTGGCGGAAAGCGGCCAGCGGGTCAGTAGCGTCGAGGTGGGCGGCGGGGGAGGAGGTAACGGGGGCAGTCATGGCCGCAAAGGTCGGGGCAAAGCGGGTGCCCATGCTAACAAAAGGTTATGGCCTCTGCAGCGAACCAGCACCGGTACCTGACCGGGCATGCCCGAACCGCTCCGCGGTCAGGCCCAGCCAGTCCAACGCGTTCTGGCCCAGCATTCGGGCTTTGATATCGTCCGAAAAAGGCATGGACTTGATGAGCTGGCCCGGCTCCAGCTCGCCCAGCGGAAACGGGTAGTCGGTCCCGAGCGTGATTTTATCGGGCCCCAGAGTTTTCACCAGGTAGTCCAGCATCAGCGGGTCGTGCACCAGCGAATCGACCCAGAACTTGCCCATGTACTTGCGCGGGTTGTGCGGGTTGTCGATGGCGCACAAATCCGGCCGCACCTGCCAGCCGTGCTCGATGCGCCCGATGGTGCTGGCAAACGAGCCGCCACCGTGGGCCACGGCCACGCGCAGGTTGGGCAGGCGCTCCAGCACCCCACCGAATATCAGCGAGCAGAGCGCCAGCGTGCTTTCGGCGGGCATGCCTACCAGCCAGGGCAGCCAGTATTTGGGCATTTTCCCCTGGGCCATCATGTCCCACGGGTGCACGAACACGCAGGCCCCCAACTCCTCGGCGGCGGCAAAGACTTCGAAAAGCTCGGGTGCGTCGAGGTTCCAGTCGTTGACGTGCGAGCCAATCTGCACGCCGGCCAGCCCGATTTTCATGCAGCGCTCCAACTCCCGAATGGCCAGGTCGGGCGCCTGCATCGGAATGGTGCCCAGGCCCACGAAGCGGGTGGGGTAGCGCCGCACCACGTCGGCAATGTGGTCGTTCAGCAGCTGGCTCAGGTCCAGGCAGTCCAGCGGCTGCGCCCAGTAGCTGAACATCACGGGCACCGTGCTGAGCACCTGCACCTGCACACCAAACTGGTCGTACTCGCGCAGGCGCACGGCGGGGTCCCAGCAATTGTCCTGCACTTCGCGGAAGAACTTGTCGTCCTGCATCATGCGGGCGCAGCAGGGCTTGTGGTGGTCGAGCCGGATGAAGCCGCCATAGCCGTACCGTTCGCGCAGGTCGGGCCAGCGCTCGGGCAGTATGTGGGTGTGGATGTCGATGCTGAGAGGGTGGGGCAACACGGCGGGGCGGGTGGGGCGAAAATCAGGTAGTAACAGGCGCGGGCGGCTGCATCACCGTGCCGCAGTTTTTGCAGGTGCGCAGGTCTTCCGACGCCCAGAACTTGTTCATTATGGGCGGCAGCTGGGTCACGATGTCGGTGATGAGGGCAAACTCCTCGTGCAGCTTGTGGCCGCAGTTTTCGCAGTACCACTGAAAGCCATCCAGCTCATCAGTGGTGCGGTAGCGCTCCAGCACCAGGCCCACGGTGCCGGCCGGGCGGCGGGGCGAGTGGGGCACGTGGGGCGGCAGCAGAAACATCTCGCCGGGCCCGATGGTGATGTCAACCGGCTTGCCGTCCTCAATGATTTTGACGGTCATCGTGCCCTCGATTTGCCAGAACAGCTCCTCGCCGGCGTCCACGTGGTAGTCTTTGCGGGCGTTGGGGCCGCCCACCACCATCACGATGAAGTCCTTATTGTCTTTGAAAACCTGCTGGTTGCCCACCGGGGGCTTCAGCAAATGGCGGTGCTCATCAATCCACTTCTGGAAATTAAACGGACGGGCTATCATGGGCGGAGGGGGTTGGTTGGGAATGCTAATCTACTGCCGGGCGCCCGGCCCGCGCGCGGTGTCGGTGCCGCCCTGGCCCCGGCGCTCGAACAACGGCTGCCCGGTCGGCACCGGCAGTGGGTGCACGCGCTGCAGCACCAGCAGCGCCCCAGGGGCCGACACCACTCGCCAGCGCCCGCTGGCCTGGTAGGCCTGCAGCTGGGCCGCCAGCTCGGGTGCGCTCAGGGGATAGATGGAGGACGGCGGCAGGGCCGCGATGTAATCGGCATCGGCCACGTAGGGGAACTGGTAGATGGAGCGCCGCGCCGCCAGGTGCGGCACCAGCGCCGTGGTGGCGCTCACCCGCGCTTCGGCCGGAATCACGGCCAAGCCGCGATGCACAGAGCCGGCATCGAAATCGACGTGGTAGTGCTTGCCGCTGAAGAATTTCGTCGCGCTCTTGTCATAGTATGGCGACACCCGCACCTGCATGGACACCACCGTGGCTACCAGCGCCAGCACCGCCGCACCAATGCCCCACCGCCGGGCCCGCTGCGGCTCCACATTCGCTAGCCACTGGCTGACGGCTGCGTGCAGCACAGGCACAAACTCGATGGAATACTGATAGTTGATGCCCCAGTGAGCCACGTTGGCCGAGAGCAGCTTCTGCCCGTAAATGGGGGCCAGCATGAACAGGTAGGCGGGCCGCCGCACCAGGGCTAGCCCGCCCGAAAGCAGCACCATGGCGTGCAGCTCTAGCTTGGCATAATCGCCATCGGCCGAGGGCAGGTTGTTGCGAAACAACAGGCCGATGACGTAGAACGGCCGGGTGAGCAGCGTGTGCAGCATCTCGCCGGTGCTGTGGCCCAGCGCCGCGTACTGCTGTTGGTACACATAGGCATCGCCCGAGCCCAAGGCAGGGATAATGAACTTCACCACTACCAGAAAGTAAACAGCTGCGCCCGCTGCCACGGCCAGCGCCCAGCGTCGCTTTGCGGGCTCGCGCCAGTGCAGCCACGCCAGCCCAAGCGCAATGAAAACCAGCCACAAAGCCATGTTCTCCTTGCTCAAGGCCATGAGCAGGGCCACCACGGCGGCCCGGCCGCGCCGGTCGGCCTCCAGCCAGTACAGCAGCCAGGGCAGCAGCATGGCGGCCAGCACATTGTCGTGGTAATCGAAGGCCAGCGCCGAATAGATGCCCCAGGTGCTCAAAAACATGACCATCAGGGCCAGCGAGGTGCCCGGCTGCGTGCCGTTGGTGCGCAGCTGGTGCAGGCGGTAGGCCCCATAGCCGCCCAGCAGCATGAGCCCGATTTGCACTAGGAGCAACGTGTAAGAGCCGAATAGATAATACAGTGGTCCGAAAAACGGCTGCACCAGCGTGAGGTGGTCGCTGAGCAGGTTGTTGTAGCGCATCACCGAGTTGGCGTTCAGCCGCAGGTGCCCGTAGTCCCACACGGCCTGGTTGTAGATGCCCAGGTCGAAGGCGTAGGTGCGGAACAGGTAGTGGTTGACCAGGGCCAGCAGCCCATAGGCCACTCCAAAAGCCGCCAGCACCCCGAGGATGGTCAGGCGGTGCGGAGAGGTGCGGGCGGATAATATTTGCGACATCGGGATGGGCAGAGCAACATAAAACGGTTTGCCGAAGAGTGCATGATAGGGCTTCGCAGAAAAACGCGGCCGCCAACCCACAAGGCTCAACGGTACAAAACAACGCAACAATCCTTTGGCTTGCTTCTGTATTTATTAGCAAGAGAAAACAGCCGGTGGACTGCTGCGTTATTTCCCTGGCCGTGCTCCGCCAATTAGCGGCGCTACCTTTGCCCTTCATTCGGTATCGAGCGTTCAATAATTACTCAATGGAGGTGAAAAACCGGCTGCTCTGGCCGTGGCTGCTGCTGGTTTACGGTGCGTTTTTTATCGTTTTCACCTGGCCGCTGGCGGCGCATTTCAGTACTTCCTTCGTGGCAGTGCCCGGCCCCGATACTTCCCAGTTTTTCTGGAACGCCTGGCATTTTCGCGAGGCGGTGCTCAGTGGGCACAACCCGCTTTTTACCGACTGGCTGTTTTACCCCAAAGGCTCCAGCCTTGTGATGCACGCCTACACGCCCCTGATTGGCGTACTCAGCCTGCTGCTCGGTAATGAGATGCTGGCCATCAACACGGCCTTGCTGCTGAGCTATACGCTGTCGGGCACGGGAGCGTATTTGCTGGCGCGCCGCTGGGTCAAGAGCCCATTGCTGGCCCTGCTGGCCGGCTTTGTATTCGCCTACTCGCCTTACAAACTCCAGCGCCTGCCCGAGCATTACAACCTGGTCCTCACGGCTACGGTGCCATTTTATGTGCTGCTGTTTTTGCGGGCTTTCACGTTTCGGGAAGGGCAGTTTCTACCGCTGGCGCGCAGCTGGCGCGCGGTGGCGGGGTGCGTGGCGCTGGGCTTCGTCACGCTGCTCAGCGACTATTATGTGCTGTTCGGCCTTATCTATTTTTCGTTGGCTTATGCTGCGTGGTTCTGGTTTCGGCTGGGGCGCATTCAGTGGCGGCGGTGGCCGGCCTGGGCTTGGCTGGTGGGCATATTGGTAGTCAGCCACGTGCTCATCCGGCTGCTGCACCTGGCCGGGCTGAAGGATAACGGTATCTGGTGGGGGGGTGATTTGGTGGCCTACCTGCTGCCCCCACCCACCAGCCGGCTGGTGTATTGGGACTGGGCTGCGCGGCTGGCCCACAATCCCAAGGTGTTCAACTTGCCGGGTTCTATCGAAAATACCCTGTTTATCGGCTATGCCCTGCCGCTGCTGGCGTTGGTACTGGGCATAATGCGCCTAGCCCGCCGCCGCCCGGCTTCGGCCCGCGCCCTCGATGTGCAGGGGCGCCCGCTGGCCTGGGTACTGGTGTTTTTTTTGCTTCTGACGGTGCCTTCGCTCCGCGTGCTGGGCCACGAGCGACTGAACCTGCCCACCGCCCTGCTGCACTTCGTGCCCTTCTTCAATAACATTCGCTGCCCCACCCGCTGGATTATGATGGTGGGGCTGCTGCTGCCCATCGTGTCGTTCAGCGCCCTGGAGGCGGCCTGGCAGGGGCGGCTGCGCCCGGCCGGCCAGGCTGCTTTAACCGGCCTGCTGGCTGCCATCATCCTGGCCGAATTCTGGCCCCGGCCCTATCCCCGGCAATCCACCGCCAACATTCCGGCCGTGTATGACGAGGTGGCGAAGCTGCCAGGCACCACGCTCATCCCCATTCCGCTGGGCATCCTAGATGGCAACCGGCAGGTGGGCCACTTGGAAGCGGGCGAGATGTTTTACCAGACCTTGCACCGCAAAAAACTGCCCGTCGGCTATCTATCCCGCGTCAGCCCTGCGTTATTTGCACTGCTCGACCAGGACGCGGTGCTGCGCCCGCTGTTGCGCCTGCAAACCAACCCCGACACCGTGCAGCCGGCGCCGCCCACCGCCCGCCAGCTCCAGGCTTTTTTCCACCAGTACGACCCTGCCGCTTTCGTCATCAGCCCGGCCTACCGCGACCAGCCCATCCATGCCTACCTGCGCCAGCTGCTCCAGCCTTACGGCTACCGCGAGCAACTGGTAGGCGGCTACGTGCTGCTGGCCCCGCCAGCCCAGTAACAAGCCCGGGTTTTCGCCACAGCCTTCTAAAACCAATCATTTATGAGCCTTCCGTTGACTTCCCGCCACGCCCTTGTGGGCGGTTCCACCCAGGGCATTGGCCGGGCCATTGCCGAGGTGCTGGCCACTCAGGGGGCCACCATCACGCTGCTAGCTCGCGATGCCGAGCGCCTGCGCGAAGTAGCCGCCGCCCTGCCCACGCCCGCCGGCCAGACGCACGATTTCCTGGTCGCCGATTTTTCTGACCCGCAAGCGGTGGCCGCCAGCGTGCACGAACACCTGGCCCAGCACCCCGCCGGCTTTCATATTCTGATAAATAACACCGGCGGCCCAGCCGGTGGCCCGCTGCTTGATGCGCCCGTCGACGCGTTGCAAACAGCCTTCAACCAGCATATTATCTGCAACCACTTGCTGGCGCAAGCGGTGGTGCCGGGCATGCGGGCAGCCGGTTTCGGGCGCATCATCAACATCATCAGCACCTCGGTGAAGATTCCGCTGCCGGGCCTGGGCGTGAGCAATACCATTCGCGGGGCGGTGGCCAGCTGGGCCAAAACCCTGGCCAATGAGCTGGGACCGGACGGTATTACGGTAAATAACGTGCTGCCCGGGGCCACGCTCACCCAGCGCCACACCTCCCTCATCGAGAAGAAAACGGCCCAAACCGGTCAATCGGCCGAAGCCATCGAGGCCGATATGCTGAAAACCATTCCGGCCCGCCGCTTCGGCCATGCCGAAGAGGTGGCGGCCGCCGTGGCTTTCCTGGCCTCGCCCGCCGCCGGCTACATCAACGGCACCAGCGTGCCCGTTGATGGTGGCCGCACGGGCAGCTTATAGCGCCTACGGCTTGACGGGGAATAAGGTATTTCACGAATTTTCCCTTTTCCACGTTCTCATTCTTCATCCCTCGTTAGGCGAAGCGTTTACCTTTGCGGCTTTCCGGCTGTGCCCAATTTCTTTCCTGTGGTAAAATTCGACACTCTATCCATCGTTATTCCGGTTTATAACGAGGCTCGTACCATTCATCAGATTCTGGATTTGCTGCGCGGGCTGGAGCTGGTGAATAATATCGGCAAGGAAATCATCCTCGTCAACGACTGTTCCACCGATGCCTCGGCTGAAACCATCCGGGCCTACGCCGCGCGCTACCCCGAAATGGGCCTGCGCCTGCTGGAACACGCCGTGAACCAGGGCAAGGGGGCCGCCTTGCACACGGGCATCCGCGAGGCCACCGGCGACTACGTCATCATTCAGGATGCCGACCTGGAATACGACCCCGAAGAATATAACCTGTTGATTAAGCCCGTTATAAAGGGCTTCGCCGACGTGGTTTTCGGCTCCCGGTTCATGGGAGGCAACCCGCACCGCATCCTGTTTTTCTGGCACAGCATCGGCAACTACTGGCTCACCCTGTTCTCGAACATGGTGACCGACCTGAACCTGACCGATATGGAAACCTGCTACAAGATGTTCCGGCGCGACATCATTCAGGGCCTGAAGCTGGTTGAAAACCGCTTCGGCTTCGAGCCCGAAGTAACTGCCAAAGTAGCCCGCGTCAAGGACGTGCGCGTCTACGAAGTCGGCATCAGCTACTACGGCCGTACCTACGCAGAGGGCAAAAAAATTGGCTGGCGCGATGGGTTTCGCGCCATCTACTGCATTGTCAAGTACGGCTTGCTGGGCCAATAACAGCGCCCGGTAGACTGAGCTTACGCGTCGATAGCGGGCAGAATTTGCCCCGCTTCAGCCGCCGGCCGGAGGCAAGCCGTCATGAGCACCAGAAATACCGACATGAATAGGCCCAGCGTGGCCAGGTAGGCATACGGCACTTGCAGGAAGGCGTAAAAAGTAGCCAGGTAGAGCTTTAGAATGGTCACCACATAAACGCGGTAGTCGATGCGGCGCGTCTGCTGGCGCACATAAGCCACCGCGGCTACGGCTACCACCGTCAGCAGCAGGCCCACGTGCACGGTTTTGAGCAAGCCAATCTTCTCGTAGAGCGAGCCGGACGCGTATTTATAAAAGAATGAGGCGAAGCCCAGGCCATTGAAGGGGTGTATCGGCAGGCCGTCATCGCCCAAGTGCTTCCACTCGTAAACGGCGGCGTCGGTGTACGAGCGCTGCACTTCCATGAACAAGCCCCAGTTGTGCGACAGGTAAGGCACGATGTAGAAGCCAATCACGCCCAGCAGCACCGTGCCGGCAATCAGCAGCGCATTCTTTTTTGAGTCGTAGAAAAACATCAGGCCCAGGTACAGCGGCGCCCATATCACCAGCGAGTAGCGCGAGAGCACGCACAGCAGCAACGCCGCTGCCTGCAAAGGCCAGAAGCGCAGCAGAATACCCACCACCAACAGCGAGTAGTAGCCCAGCATCATGTACTCGACGGTGATGCCGACGTAGCCCCACTGCGTGGTAACCAAGGCATAGAAAACCACAAACGGCACCCCGGCCAGCACCAGCGTCTGGAGCCAGGGCTGGCGCAGGCGCCACAGCAGGTACTCATACGCCAGCACCCCCAGCAGAAAGATGCCCCAGGCCACAAACCGATAGTCGAACCCCAGCCACTCGGCCAGGATAAACGGAAACCAGGTGGCTGGCAGGTAGGCCGGCAGCTCGAAATAACCCAGCTCCCACGTCATGGGCGCATACACTTCGGCCCCGTTCAGCCAGCG
Source organism: Hymenobacter negativus (assembly GCF_016056375.1). GTDB lineage: Bacteria > Bacteroidota > Bacteroidia > Cytophagales > Hymenobacteraceae > Hymenobacter > Hymenobacter negativus_A. Next base: position 354,404 of record NZ_JAEDAE010000004.1, on the reverse strand, counting down.
CCGGGCGTAGGCCTGCAGTGCAGGAATGATGTCGGCGTACTCCAGCACGGGACGGAAGGCCCGGATTTGCACCTTTACCAAGTTGGTGTTGTACCAGCCGCCCGCAATGGCGCTTGTCAGGAGCGCCACTAGGCGCAGCCACATAGTCTGGCCTTCGGCCTGAGCAGTAGCCTGCGGCAATACCCACTGCCGGCCACGTGCCAGCGCCAGCGTGCTCAAAGTCAAGGCAATGGCTAGGGTGTAAAGCACAGTCGGGCTAACGAACGGCCCGAAATAGTTGCGCTGCCAAGTAAAAAGCACTAGTTCGGCGGCAAACAAGGCGTACACCAGGTACTGAATACCGTTCCGGGACGAACTCGTGGAGCGGGGAGAGCTAATCATTGAGACATGGCGGCTAGGGCTCGGAGCGGCCAGCCCACTGCGCGATGAGCCTTGGGAAGCCCCGAAAGTAGATAACGCAAAACACGCAACACCGAGCCACTGGCAACGAGGCGGCTCCGCCGGCCGCAGCTCCTTGCCAAGGACCCGGTGTTGCGTGGAATCAGGATTAGGGGCGCAGAATCTGCACGTCGTCGAGGTAGGCCACGTTTTGCGACCCGCCGCTCCAGAGGTACATATACAGCTTGAAGTTGGAGCCCGCGTTGGCCGGTAGGGTCAGGGTTTTCTCCACTTCTACCCACTCGTTGCGCTTCTTCACGGCTTTGTCAAGGGGCAGGGCCTCCCACATGGCCGGTTTGCCATCGGTGGCGGCGGGGTCTACGAGCTGGGTTACGATGCTCGCCGTTACGGGGCCCGCCGGTACGTACACCCAGCCCTTCACCTTAAGCTGGGTGAGGCGGGTCGGGCTGAGCTTGCCCAAAGTGCCGATGAATCCATTGCTAAACTCAATGCCCGGGCCTACGTGCGCTGAGTAGGGCGCGGAATGTGCCTTCTCTTTGGTCAGGGAGGGCTGGGGGGTGTCACCAATCCAGCCGTCCAATTGGTCAAAATCATTACCGGTTAGATAATTTGCCGGACGCGAGGTGCCGTTTTTGTCGCCGCAACCAGCCAGAGTAGCTGCTGTTAGCAGAAGCAAAGTATATTTTTTCATAGAAAAAAAATGAAAACAAACGCTTTTGTAGCACTGCAAAGGTATGGTAGAATGCGGGATAGCCGAGTGAGCAGACCGGCCGAATAATGGTTGGATTGTACTTTAGAGGCCAATTTAATTTTTTCTTATCCCGTGTCGATTTCTCCTTCCGCAGATACTGCTCCTACCATTGCAGCCCCGGCGGCGCCCGTGCCCTATTTTCAGCCCCTCGATATTGTCCGTTTTGCGGCTGCCCTGCTCATCCTCATCACCCACAGCTATGAGCACTGGACGGATGTGCCCCAGGTAGCGGCCACCATGGTCGACTGGGGTGGGCAGACTGCGTGGTGGGCCACCAAGCTCAAGGTATTTGTGGGCAGCTTCAACATCGGGGTCGACATTTTTTTCCTGATGAGCGGGTTCCTCATTACCTACCTTCTGCTGGCCGAAAAGCAGCGCTACGCCCGCATTGATATCAAGAGCTTCTACATGCGGCGGGTGCTGCGCATCTGGCCACTCTACTACTTCTGCGTGGCCATGGCCCCGGTGCTGGCGCACTTCGCCAACGAGCCGGCGGCCAACATGCCGGCCCACCTGCTCTTTCTCGGCAACTTCGATTTGGCCAAGCACGGCTGGGGTTCCACAGCCGTCAACCATTTGTGGTCCATCTGCATCGAAGAGCATTTCTACCTGGTGTGGCCGCTGCTCATCGCCTTCGTGCCCCGGCACAAGCTCACCACTGCTTTCGGAGCTGTCATTCTGCTCAGCTTTCTGACGCGGCTGTATTTCTTCTACTTCGTGCCGGACTCGTACATGAGCCTGTACCTGAATACCTTGTGCCGGTGGGATGCGCTGGCCATCGGGGCTTTGTTTGCCTATGCCTACTTCTACGGCTACCAGTTGCCGCGTGTGCCGGCCGCCCTGCGCTGGATGCTCTACGGCGCAACGCTGCTGGTTTTTGCCAGCGATTCATACGGCAACTGGGACAACGTCTTTCTGCTTTCGTTCAAGAAATACGTGTTTCTGGGAGTCATTGCTTTCTTTATCGGCAACGTCCTCTTCAACCCCGATTCGGCAGTGCAGTGGCGGGGGCGCACCATCTTCCACTACTTCGGCAAGATTTCCTACGGCATCTACATGTTTCACGGCTTCGTGATTTTTGCTCTGGTTCGGGTCTTCCCCATGTTTCACACGCCGCTCTTCATTTTGTGGGTGCTGCTGGCCACGCTGGCTGTGTCCGCGGCTTCCTACGAACTGGTCGAGAAGCCCATTCTGCGCCTGAAAAAATATTTCGATGCCTTTCGCCAGCAGCGCACCCTGGTAGCGCCGCCGGTGCCGGCTCCGGAGCCGGTTAGCGTGCCGGTGTAGAGCCAGCGGCATCAGTCTCTGCCGGGGCGGGCGGCCCCGCCAGCCACTCCGGTGTGAACACGGTAGCGTCGGGGCGGCCCAGCTGGTACACCGTTTGGCGCACCTGGTGGGTGCCGGCCCGCAGGCGCAGGGAGTAAGCGCCCGGCGGCAGCGCGGGCCAGCTCAGCTCCCAGGCGACGGCGGGCAGTTGCTGGCCGCTGCGCACCGGCTGGCCACACAGGTCGTAAAGCGTCCAGCTAAGCGACGAGCGGCCGCTATCCGGCGATGCCACCCGGTGGCGCGGCGAGTCGGCGTCGTTGAAAGCCACCAGGGGGGCCAGCCAGCGGCCCCGCACCGGCAGCGGCAGCGAGGCAAAGTCGTGCGGGTTGCGGTTGTAGACGAGTTCGAGCCGGGGGCGCTGGTTGGGGTGCTCCTGCCAGCGCCAGCGCATTTCGGGCGGTTCGGCTCCCAATACCCCCGCCGTGGTGTGGGGAAATTGCAAAATGCCCGGCGCGGGGGCCACCGGGGCCACCGGCGGGCGGGCCACGGTGCCTTTCGGCTGCTTATACACCCGGATGTAGTCAATATCGAGCGAAGCTGTCCGGGTCTGCGCCCACGAATACATGCCCAGGTTGGAAATTACGTCGAGCGGGCAGCCCAGTGGTAGCAGCCGGGTTTCGTGCCGAATGGCCACGCCATCGAAATAATACACCAGCTCCTGGGGCTGCCAGCTCACGGCGTAGGTGTGCAGGCTATCGGTGAGGCGGCCCGGCCCGGTCCAGTGAAAGAAGCTTTGCGAAGCTTCGTTGGCGATGCCCGGCTGCCCGAGGCGCCAAAATTCGTGGTTCCAGAGAATGATATTGTTCGTGATTTCCTCCTGGCCACCCGCTTCAAAAACGTCTACTTCGTCGGGGGCGCCGTAGAGCCAGAATGCGGAGGTCGAAGCATCGGCCCGGGGCAGTCGGCAGCGAATCTCAAACAAGCCATAGGTAAATCCCGTCCGGCTGTTGTCGCAGCCCACTAAGGCCAGCGAGTCCTTGCCCGACCGGCTGAAGAGCATGCCGGAGTCGTAGCGTAGCTGTCGTGCCCGGTAGGGCCTCGGCGTGTCGCGGAGCCGGGCGCGCAGGTGCAGCAGTCCGGCCGAGTCGACTGCAACCTGCTCGCCGGTGTAGTACTGGCCCTCGGAACCGCCCAGGTTGCGCCCCCACGGGTAAGCAAACTGCCAGCGCGCGGCTACCACGCTGCTATCGCCGGGAGTGTTAAATTCGTTGGCCCAGTAAAGCTGCCAGTTGGCATGGCGCAGGGTATCCGGGGGAGCCTGGCCATGGGCCGTGCCCGCCACGACGGCCAGCCGGGCAACCAACAGCCAGTAAGGAAGACGTTTCATAATTGCAGTTCTGGGTAGATGTAGATGGCGGGAGCGGAGCGGGCCTTAAATGTACACGCGGCTGCAGCTGGATTTTGGTTGCTGCCGGACAAAATTGAGCCGTTCCCGTTGCCGCCGCGGCCCGGTGCCGTGCTCCTGCAAAGGATGCTGGCACCGGGCTTCCTACGGACAGTAGCCCCGGCTGAATCGGCCAGGAGGTCGTAAATTGCAGCGGGCTACTATGCAATAAAAAACCTGGTAAGCCTATTGCTCATAGCCGGTTGCTCACCCTACACGGACGATTTTAATCCTTTCTGCTCAAGTCGCACCCCAAATGCCGGGCGGCACATTTTCTACTTTATGATAAAAATATCGGATTGGAACAGCCAGGTGGTTGCCCAGAAGGGCACGCGCCAAACAACGGCTTACGATATGCGCTTGCGGGTACTGCTGAACAACGAACTTATCGCGCGGCTGTTGTCGGTCGTGCTGTTGGGGGTGTCGGTACTGGTGGCGTTCCTGACCAAGAATACGTATGATAGCGGCGACAGCATTCTCCACTTTTTGTTCGCGAGGGCTGTCCCGCAACACCCCGAAAATCTGCTTGACCCCTGGGCCAAGCCCGTGTTTACGCTGCTCGCCGCGCTGCCGTCGCAGGGCGGGTTTCTGGGGATGAAGCTATTCCAATGCGTGGTGGTGGCGGTGTCGGCCCGGCTGGCCTACGTCACGGCGCGGCAGCTGCGGCTGCCCTGGCCGGCTTTGGCCATCTTGTTCTGCTACGCGGCCCCCGACTATTTCCGCGTGCAGTTTTCGGGGCTGACGGAGCCCACTTTTGGGTTGGTGCTGATTGCCGCCGTTGCGTTGGCAGTGACCAACCGCCCCGTTTGGTCGGCGGTGGTGCTGTCCTTTTTGCCCTTTGTGCGCTCAGAAGGCTCCATGTTTCTGGGCATCTGGACGGTTTACCTGGTCTGGAACCGTAGCTGGCGCGCCCTGCCCTTTCTGTTTGTTGGTTACGCCGTCTACAGCTTCGTTGGGGGCCTGGTGCTTGGCGACTTTACGTGGGTATTCACTAAAAATCCCTACGGCCTGCATTCGCAATACGGCCACGGTTTGTGGGGGCGTTTTGTGGAGAGCATGCCGACGCTGTTGGGCTGGCCGCTGCTTATTTTCGCGGTGCTGGGCGGGCTGCGCATGCTGTGGCATGCTACCAAGCTGAGAGAATGGCTGCAGCCATTGTTCAGGGCCGAGCTGCTGCTGATTTACGGCAGCATTGTGGCGTTTATTGTCATGCAGTCGGCTTTTTGGGCCTTTGGCTTGTTTGGTTCCTTTGGCATGACGCGGGTTCTGGTGGTGATTACGCCCTTGTGTGTTGTGGCGGCGCTAAGCGGGCTGGCCTGGCTAAGCCAGTTGGGTCGTTCCGCGCGCGTACGCGGCCTGATTGCGACGGCTGGCGTAGTGGCCGTGGTGGTCCTGCTCTTTTCTCGTGATTATACCTATCAGGCCGAAAGCGGAACCAACGTTGGCTGGCGCAGCACCTTGCACTGGCGCCGCGATTTCCAGGAAAGCCCCGACATGATACTGGCCGACCAAGGGGCGGCCTGGTTGAAAAACCACGATGCGGGGTATAAGTGGCACCCCATCTCATTCTCGCACCTCTACTTCGCGGTGCCCATGGATGTCGATATCTTCAATCTCGACGCCAAGCCGCCGCTCACCAAGGATTATGCCCCCTACCTGGATGGCGTGCCGGTGGGCACCTACATCTACTGGGACGGATGGTTTTGCCCAGTAGAGAGCCACTTGCCGCTGGAGCTTCTACAAAAGGACAGCCGCTTCAAACAGCTCTGGAAAGGCTCGATTCCAATGGATTTATCGAACCTGGCCGGCCCAACGGCTATTTAGTTAACGAAGACTTGGTCAGGGGAGCCTATTGAGCCAGGGGCGCGGTGGCCGGGGCGGCGGTTGGCTGGCCTTTCGGGTACCATTCGTAGAGCGACCAGCTGCCCTGCTGCTTGATGCGACGAAGGTGCTGCTCGCGGATGAAAACCGGAGCCCGCTCGTACACGGCCTGCATGGTGGGACGCTCGCGCAGCATGTCGCGGTAGTAGTTGTTGCGCCCGTCGTAGTACGCTGTGTCCAGAAACACAAGAATGGGGCGCTGGTCGAGGCGCTCCAGCAGGGCGGGGTTTGGGCCGCCGGGTTTGAAGATGGAATACAGGTCTTCGGCCTGGCTGGTGATGGCACGGGTGGCCTTGTGCGACATCAGGGGCAGGCCCGACACCATCGACAGCTGATAGGTGGTGTTGCAGTGCGGGTCGTCGGGGTCCACGTTGAGGTTGGTGGGCTCGCTGTCCCACTCCGTGCCCACGTGGTAGAAGGGGATGGGCAGAATGGCCTGGTACCGGTCCTTATCAGCCCAGCCTAGCAGTTGCTGCACGGGAGTGCCCGGCTCGGGCCAAAGTAAATTTGGTCGCTGGGTATCGGTTTGATAAAAATGCGTGGCATTTACGGTGTCAACCACCAGCAGCGCACACAGCGCCACCAGCGCCCAGCGCAGCATCGGAATGAAGCGCCACCGGGCCACGTACCAGCTAAAGCCCAGCACCACGGCCCACCAGAAGGGCCAGATAAACCGCCCCAACGCCCGGAACTGCGTGACACGGTCGGTTATTTTATGCAGCCACCGGAACACGTTCAGGTAGTTGTGCACCACGTAGGCGCCGTTATCAATCTCAATGTTTTCGCCCAACGCAATAAAGGCCAGCGGCACGCTTGCCAGCAGCAGGTACTTCACAAAGCCTGCCGTGGCATCGGCCGTCGGCTCAGGCAGGCGGGCCTCCACGGGCAAGCGCTTGAACAGCCACAGCACCGCCACCAGCAGCGCCCCAAACAGCACAAAACCGGTGAGGTAGGACACCGACTCGTAGGGCACGTAAGCCGTGCGCTCCAGCGGGAAGGTCACTTTGTTGTAGACATATCCCTTGAACAAGGACGTGAACTGAAAGCGCCACTCTATCCAGTCGTAGCCGTTGCTGCCCACGGGTCGCTCTTTCGCGCGCGGGTCCAGCAGTTGCAATAGCCCCCAGGTCAGTACCACCGCGCCCGCCATAGTAGCCGCCGTGCCCACCACCAGCGGGCGCCACGGGCGGCGCTCGCGCACGCTTTCATACAGCAGCACCGCCACAAAGAACACCAGCGTGCCAACCATCAGGGCCAGGTAGTAGAAGTGCAGCCACGACGCCAGCACCGTGCCCACTAGCAGCATCGCAAAATGGCGCGTGAGCGACTGCCCGGCCCGCCAGGCCGCGTACAAGCGCTGCAGGCCCCACACCAGAAACAGCATGGCGGGCGTGTAAGCCAGACTCATGTGGCCCACGGTGAGGCGGTAGGTTTGCGGCCCCAGCCACGGCAGCGCAATGGCCAGCAGGATGGCCAGCCAGGCTGGCACCGCCAGCCGCCGCAGAATGAGCACCAGCAACCCCGTGCTAATCAGAATGCTGGACAGAATAAACAGGTCATACAGGTATAGCCCGTAAGGGGCCAGCGCCGGAATGGCTTGCACCAGCCAATGCAGCGGGGCCACCAGCAGCGGCGTGCTGTCGGTGTAGTACATGTACTCGCCAAACGGGTAGTTGTGCCCGCGCACCAGCATGCCATCGCCCAATGGCTGCCGCAGAAACGACGCCACCGAAAAATAGCTTTTGATGCCATCGTAGTGGTCCACAATCAGGTACTGGCCCGGGTTGAACAGCAGTTTGGCATACGTGTAAGCCAGCAGCAGCGCCTGGCCCAGCAGCGCCAGCAATGCCACCGGCCCACGCCGGAAGGGGGGCACCACCGCAGTAGTGGTAGAAGAAGGAGTCATACTCAAAGAAAAAACCTGACCAGGCAAAGCAAGTAGGTAATCAGGTTCAATTAAAAGGAAGGAACAACGCTTGCCGCGCTTCAAAAATGGCCGGAAAAACGTGCCTGGCCACCGGTGCGGGCTGCCTGGTATGCTTCCGAAACCATAAAAGTACACGGTAGCCAGCCCCTGTGCCGGGGTTGCCGCCGCCCAAAATGTCAGGAAGCGCCGAGTATATTTGTTCGTCTGGCCAGTGTGGTTGGGCCCAAATTGTTACCGCGCTTAGTGTTTACCCCATTGGAGCTATCCGTCATCATCCCCATCTACAACGAGGAAAGCACCCTGGGTGAGCTGTACCCGCGCGTGCGCAACGTGCTGGAAGGCATGGCCCTGGCCGGTGGGTACGAAATGATTTTCATCAACGACGGCTCCCGCGACCGGTCGCTGCCCATGCTCCTGGACCTGGCCGCCCGCGACGCCCGGGTGCGCTACATCGACCTGAGCCGCAACTTCGGCCACCAGATTGCCGTCACGGCGGGCCTCGACAACGCCAATGGCGAAGCCGTCGTCATCATCGACGCCGACCTGCAGGACCCGCCCGAACTCATCCCTGAGCTCTACCGCAAGCTGCGCACGGGCTACGAAGTGGTGTACGCCAAGCGCCGCTCGCGGCAGGGCGAGAGCGTGGCCAAAAAGTTTACCGCCCGCCTGTTCTACCGCATTCTGGCCAGCATCACCAACGTTTCCATTCCGGTCGACACCGGCGACTTCCGCATCATTTCCCGCAAAGTAGTGGAAGGCCTGCGGCGGATGCCTGAGCAGAACAAGTTTCTGCGCGGTCAGATTTCCTGGATTGGCTACCGCCAGACCTTTGTGGAGTACGACCGCGCCGAGCGGGCCGGCGGCGAAACCGGCTACACCTACCGCAAGATGATTCGGCTGGCGCTGGATGGCATCACCGCCTTCTCCGACGTGCCCCTGAAAGCTGCCACGCTCATGGGCTTCACTGTCTCGGGTATTGCCTTTTTGGTGATGCTTTACACACTCTATTCGCGGTTTATTACTCACAATTACGAACCGGGCTGGGCTTCGCTGATGGTGAGCATCCTGTTCCTGGGTGGCGTGCAGCTCATTGCCATTGGCATCATCGGCGAGTACATGGCCCGCATGTCGGCCAACGTGCGGCAGCGTCCCCTCTATTTTATTGCCGATACCAACCTGCCCGCCGTGGCCGTGCCGGATTTAGCGGAGGCTGCGCCCCGAAGCTAAGCAAATCCGGTGGCCGGGCGGGTCGTAAGTTCGTCCCATGCTTCGCATTCAGAATTACCTCAACGGCCAGCTCGTACCGCCGCAGGCCGGCCGCTACCTCAATAACGTGGACCCCGCCACCGGCCAGGTCTACGGCCAGATTCCCGATTCCGGTCCCGCCGATGTAGCCGCCGCCGTAGCCGCCGCCGAAGCCGCCCTGCCCGCCTGGCGCGCCCTGCCCGCCGAAGACCGGGGCCGCCTCCTGGTAAAAATCGCTGACCTCATCGACGCCAACCTCGACCGCCTGGCCCGCGCCGAAAGCCAGGACAACGGCAAGCCCCTGAGCCTGGCCCGCGTGATGGACATCCCCCGCGCCGCCTCCAATTTCCACTTCTTCGGCACTGCCGCCGGCCACTTCGCCACCGAAGCCCACGTGCAGGAAGGCGTGGCCGTGAATTACACCGTGCGCCACCCCGTGGGCGTGGTGGGCTGCATCTCGCCCTGGAACCTGCCGCTCTACCTCTTCACCTGGAAAATTGCGCCGGCCCTAGCCGTGGGCTGCTGCGTGGTGGCCAAGCCCTCGGAAATTACGCCCGCCACGGCTTTTTTGCTGAGTGAGCTATGCATCGAAGCCGGGCTGCCGGCTGGCGTGCTCAACATCATCCACGGCAACGGCCCGAACTGCGGGCAGGCCATAGTGGAGCATCCGGGCATCAAGGCCATCAGCTTCACGGGCGGCACGGCCACCGGGCGGCACCTGGCCGCCACGGCCGCGCCCATGTTCAAAAAGCTGAGCCTGGAGTTAGGCGGGAAGAACCCGAACATCATTTTTGCCGATTGCGACCTGGCCACCGCCGTGGCCACGAGCATCCGCAGCAGCTTCGCCAATCAGGGCCAGATTTGCCTGTGCGGCTCGCGCATTTTCATCGAACGCCCGATATACGAAACCTTCAAAACCGAGTTTCTGAAGCAGCTCAAGGACCAGAAAATTGGCGACCCAATTGAGGCCGATACCAAACAGGGGGCGCTGGTGAGCGAGGCCCACCTGAATAAAGTGCTGGCCTACATCAAGCTGGCGCACGAAGAAGGCGGCAAATTATTGGCTGGCGGCCACCGCGCCACCGTGCCCGGCCGCTGTGCCGACGGCTACTTCCTAGAGCCCACCGTGTTCGAAAACCTTCCCTTCGACTGCCGCACCAACCAGGAGGAAATCTTCGGCCCCGTGGTTACCCTCACGCCCTTCGACACCGACGAGGAAGCCCTGATGATGGCCAACAGCACCGACTACGGCCTTTCCGCCACCCTCTGGACGCGCGACTTGCAGCGCGCCCACCGCGTGGCCCACCAGCTGCACAGCGGCATCGTGTGGGTAAACACCTGGCTGCACCGCGACCTGCGCACGCCCTTCGGCGGCATGAAAAATTCCGGCGTGGGCCGCGAAGGCGGCTTGGAGGCGCTGCGGTTTTTTACCGAGGCGCAAAACGTGTGCGTGAAGCTTTAGAATTCAACGCCCGCATATACTTCAGCCAGTGGCACCTGGCAGGCTATGCTGCTCAAATCCAGCACGGCGCTCATGTCGCGGGTTTCGGTGAGCACCCAGCGGCCCAGGTCGTCCAGCGTGTGTAGCTCGGCATGAATGGATTGGGCGTCCAGTGTCAGGTACTGGCGCAGGCTGGGCACCTGGCGATAAAGCATGAATTTCTCACTGCGGTCGTACTGGCTGGTGGTAGGCGACAGCACTTCCACCAGTAGCGTGGGGTTCAGCAGCGTGTCGGGTTTTTTTTCTTCGTTGAATTCCGGCTTGCCGCACACCACCGTCAGGTCGGGGTACACGAAGGCGCTGCCGCTCATGATTTGCAGGCGTTGGTCGCTACCTACTACCGAGCAGCCCTTGCCGCGCAATCGGCTGCCAATTTCGATGGTCAGGTTCGCGCAAATCAGGTTGTGCGCGTAGCCGGCCCCGGCCATGGCGCGGATTTCGCCCTGAAAATATTCGTGTTTGAATTCCGCCTCGCGCTCCAAGCGTAGGTATTCTTCGGGCGAAACGTGGCTGATAGGTTCGGTTTGGAAGGCGGGCTGAGCCATAATACAAGCACAATAAGGGAATTACCCAAAAGTACGAAGCCAACCCCGCCCTTGTCCTTACCTTTGCGGGCTGAACCGCTTGACTGCCCCGAATGCCCCACGCCACCCCCGATTATTACGCCCATCCCACGGCCATCCTCGACGAGGGATGCCAGATAGGCCGGGGTAGCCGCATCTGGCACTTTTGCCACGTGTGCGCCGGGGCCGATATCGGCGAAGACTGCAACCTGGGCCAGAACGTATTTGTGGCCGACGGCGTGACCCTGGGACGTAACGTGAAGGTGCAGAACAACGTGAGCCTGTACGGCGGAGTGGTGTGCGAAGACGACGTGTTCCTGGGGCCTTCGGTGGTGTTCACCAACGTGAAAAACCCGCGCAGCGCCGTGCCCCGCAAGGGCCCCGGCCAATACCAGACCACTTACCTGGAGCAGGGCGTTACCATTGGGGCTAATGCCACCATCGTGTGCGGCACGCGGCTGGGCCGCTACGCCTTTGTGGGCGCGGGCAGCGTGGTCACGCATGACGTTCCGGCCTACGCCCTCGTATACGGCACGCCCGCCCGCCCGCAAGGCTGGATGAGCGCCTACGGGCACCGCCTCACTTTCGACCAGCACGGCCACGCCACCTGCCCCGAAAGTGCCGAAAAATATGAACTGAGTCCCGACGGCCGTGCGGTTCGTCCGCTGGGGCACACTACTAATAAGTTGCCGAAAATCAGCAACTAACCGTGAAAATTAGCAACTGAACATTACGCTCGTGTACGACCAACTATTGCGCAAAGAGGCCACCCTGGCCGTCATCGGCCTCGGCTACGTGGGCCTTCCTATCGCCCTCGAATTTGCCAAGCAACTCAAGGTGATTGGCTTCGACATCAATGCCGGCCGTGTGGCCCAGATGAAAGAAGGCATTGACCCCAGCGGCGAGCTGGATAAAGAAGCATTCGAAGGCTGCGACATCACCTTCACCGATTCGCTGGAAGTGCTGCGCCAGGCGCAATTCTACATTGTGGCCGTGCCCACGCCCATCGACGAGCATGCCCAGCCCGACCTGAAGCCCCTGCTTGGCGCGTCCGGCTCGGTAGGCAAAGTGCTGAAAAAAGGCGACTACGTGGTGTTCGAAAGCACTGTGTATCCCGGCTGCACCGAGGAGGACTGCATTCCGGTGATGGAGCGCCTCTCGGGCCTGAAGTTTCCGACCGATTTCAAGGTCGGCTACTCGCCCGAGCGCATTAACCCTGGCGATAAAGAGCACACCCTCACGCGCATTGTGAAAGTGGTGAGCGGCTGCGACGAAGAGTCGCTCGATACCATTGCCAAAGTTTACGAGCTGGTGGTGAAGGCCGGCGTGCACCGCGCCAGCAGCATTCGCGTGGCCGAGGCCGCTAAAATCATCGAAAACACCCAGCGCGATGTCAACATCGCCCTGATGAACGAGCTGTCGATGATTTTCGACCGCATGAGCATCAACACCTACGAAGTGCTGGAAGCTGCCGGCACCAAGTGGAACTTCCTGAAATTCTCGCCCGGTCTGGTGGGCGGCCACTGCATCGGTGTCGACCCGTACTACCTGACCTACAAGGCGAAAGAACTGGGATACGACGCCAAGGTGATTCTTTCGGGCCGCACCACCAACGACAACATGGGCGCATACATCGCCCGCAAAACGGTGCAGATGATGATTAAGAAGGGCAAGGATGTGGCCAAAAGCCGCGTGCTGGTGATGGGCGCTACATTTAAAGAGAACGTGGAGGACATCCGCAACTCCAAGGTGGCCGACGTAATTCAGGAGCTGAAAAACTTCTCGGTGAATGTTGACATCATCGACCCGCACGCTGATTCGAACGAGCTGCACCACGAGTACGGCTTCCGCTTGACCCACAACGACGACGTGCGCAACGACTACGACGCCGTGATTGTGGCCGTGAGCCACGCTCCTTACGCATCAAAAGACGAAGCGTACTTCCAGTCCATCACCTCCGACAATGCGGTGCTGGTCGACATCAAAGGCCTGTACCGCGGGAAAATGAAGGACCTGCAATACTGGAGCCTGTAGTAATTGACTGAGCAGTATATGAGCAAGATACTCGTTACCGGCGGCGCCGGCTACATTGGCTCCCACGCGGTGGTGGCGCTCCAGCAGGCCGGTTACCAGCCGGTTATCGTGGATAACTTCAGCAATTCGGAAGAGTCGGCGCTGGCCGGCATCGAGTCCATTCTGGGCGTGAAAGTGCCAACGTACCGCATCGACTGCGCCGACGCGACGGCCTTGCGCGGCGTGTTTGAGACCGAGAACGATATTCAGGGCGTCATTCACTTTGCGGCTTACAAGGCCGTGGGCGAATCGGTAGCAAAGCCGCTGATGTATTTCCAAAACAACGTGGGCTCGCTGCTGACGCTGCTGGGCGTGATGGCCGAATTCAAGGTGCACAACCTGGTGTTCTCGTCGTCGTGCACCGTGTACGGCATTCCCGACGCGCTGCCCGTAACGGAAAATACGCCCACCAAACCGGCTTCGTCGCCCTACGGCCGCACCAAACAGATGTGCGAAGACGTGGTGCGCGACGTATCGGCCGCGCCGACCAACGAGCTGCACACCATTCTGCTGCGTTATTTCAACCCCATCGGCGCCCACGAATCGGCCAAGATTGGTGAGCTGCCGCTGGGCGTGCCCAACAACCTCGTACCGTTCATTACCCAGACGGCGGCCGGCATTCGCGAGCAACTGACCATCAACGGCGGCGACTACGACACCGTGGATGGGACCAACATCCGCGACTATATCCACGTCGTGGACCTCGCCAAAGCGCATGTAGTGGCTGTACAACGCCTGCTGGACCGCAAAGGCAGCGAAACGGTGGAAACCTTCAACGTGGGCACCGGCCACGGCAACTCGGTGCTGGAAGTGGTGCAAACCTTCGAGCGGGTGAGCGGCCAGAAGCTCAACTATCGCATCGGCCCGCGCCGTGCCGGCGATGTGCCCGCCATCTACGCCGACGCCACCAAGGCCGCGGAAGGGCTGGGCTTCAAAACCGAAACTTCTCTGGCGGATTCGTTGGCCAGCGCCTGGAAATGGCAGCAGGCATTGGCTAAGAAATAAATAGATTATATAGACCTCGGCGGCGCATGGCGCGCCCGAAAAACAAGCAACACCATGAAAATCCTCATCACTGGCGGCGCCGGTTTCATTGGCTCTCACGTAGTTCGGCTCTTCGTAACGAAATACCCGAACTATCAGATTATCAACCTCGACGCGCTGACCTACGCCGGCAACCTGGAAAACCTGCGCGACATCGAGAATGCCTCGAACTACAAGTTCATCAAAGGCGACATTGCCGACCAGAGCTTTATCGACCAGCTGTTTGCCAACGAGGAGCCCGATGCGGTAATTCACCTTGCGGCCGAGTCGCACGTGGACCGCAGCATCACCGACCCAATGGCTTTCGTGAAAACCAACGTCATTGGCACGGTGAATTTGCTGAATGCAGCCCGCCACCTGTGGCAGCCCGGCGGTTACGACGGCCACGTGTTCTACCACGTGAGCACCGACGAGGTGTACGGCTCGCTGGACTTCGGACCCGAGATGTTCACTGAGGAAACCAGCTACGACCCCCGCTCGCCCTACTCGGCTTCGAAAGCCAGCTCCGACCACTTCGTGCGGGCCTGGCACCACACGTATGGTCTGCCCATCAAGCTGAGCAACTGCTCGAATAACTACGGCCCCAACCACTTCCCCGAGAAGCTGATTCCGCTGGCCATTCACCGCCTGCGCACCGGCCAGCCGGTGCCCGTGTACGGCAAAGGCGAAAACGTGCGCGACTGGCTCTTCGTGAAAGACCACGCCACGGCCATCGACGCGGTGTTCCACAAGGGCAAAAACGGCGATACCTACAACATTGGCGGGGTGAACGAGTGGCAGAACCTAAAGCTCATCGAGCTGCTCTGCGACGTAGTGGACGAGAAAACCGGCCAGGCGCAGGGCACCTCGCGCAAGCTCATCAAGTTCGTGACCGACCGCGCCGGCCACGACATGCGCTACGCCATCGACTCCAGCAAAATCATGAACGAGCTGGGCTGGAAGCCGTCCGTAACCTTCGAGCAAGGCCTGGCCCAAACCGTGGACTGGTACCTCGCCAACGAAGAGTGGCTCAATAGCGTAACGAGCGGCGCGTATCAGGAATACAACGCGAAGCAGTACGCGGGGCGCTAGCGCTTTAATTAAGAGTTAAAAGTTAGGAGGTAAGAGTTGATACTATAAGCAACTCAAGCTGCCAGGACTCAACTCTTACCTCCTACCTTTTAACTCTTAACTCGACGAAGTGTACGAACACCCTTTTCACGAGCAGCCGCTCGATAACCTGACTTTTCTCGTGACTGGCGGCGCGGGCTTCATCGGTTCTAACATCGTGGAGTACCTGCTGAAGTACGGCGTGAAGAAAGTGCGGACGCTGGACAACTATTCCAACGGTTTCCGCAAGAACCTGGCGCTATTTGCGGGCGATTCTCGCCTGGAAATCGTTGAGGGCGATATCCGCGACGCCGCCACCTGCGCTGCGGCCTGCGAAGGCGTGGACGTGGTGCTGCACGAAGCCGCGCTTGGCTCGGTGCCGCGCTCCATCAAAGACCCGGTGCTGACCAACGACGTGAACGTGGGCGGCTTCGTGCAGATGCTGACGGCCGCCAAGGACACTGGCGTGAAGCGCTTCGTGTATGCCGCTTCGTCCTCAACTTACGGCGACCACCCCGGTCTGCCCAAGGTGGAAGACCGCATCGGCAAGCCGCTCTCGCCCTACGCCGTGACGAAATATGCCAACGAACTGTACGCCGACGTGTTTGCCAAAACCTACGGCATGGAAATCGTCGGCCTGCGCTACTTCAACATCTTCGGCCCGCGCCAGGACCCCGGCGGAGCCTATGCAGCAGTGATTCCGCTGTTTATCGATGCCATTCTGCGCAACGAGCCGCCCACGCTGAACGGCGACGGCGGCCAGACCCGAGACTTCACCTTCGTGGAAAACTGCGTGGAAGCCAACATCCGCGCCGCGCTGGTGCAGAATCCCGAGGCCCTGGGCCAGGTGTACAACATTGCCGTGGGCGACCGGACTTCGCTGGTGCAGATGTACGACATCCTGCGCGAAGAAGCCGGTTCGGATTTGGCTCCGAAATTCGGCCCCAACCGCGCCGGGGATATCCGCGATTCCCTGGCCGATATCTCGAAGGCTAACCGGTTGCTGGGCTACCAGCCGCAGGTACGCATTCGTGAGGGGTTGAAGAAGACGCTGGAGTGGTTCAAAGCCAATCAGGAGTTTATTCAGGAGCGTAACTAAATCATTGTCATGCTGACGAAGGAAGCATCTTATCACGGCTGCCTGCGTCAGAATTACTAACCCACTGCGGCGCGAACGTGATAAGGTCCTTCGCTGCGCTCAGGATGACAGAAGTACTATGAAAGGAATTATCCTCGCCGGCGGCTCCGGCACCCGCCTGCACCCGCTCACGCTGGCCGTATCGAAGCAACTCATGCCCGTGTACGACAAGCCGATGATTTATTATCCGCTGTCGATTCTGCTGTCGGCAGGTATTCGGGAAGTGCTGATTATCACCACGCCTCACGACCAGGAGCAGTTCAAAAAGCTACTTGGCGACGGCAAAAGCCTGGGCTGCGATTTCCAGTACGTGGTGCAGGAGGTGCCCAACGGCCTGGCTCAGGCTTTTGTGCTGGGCGCTGATTTTATCGGTACCGATAGCGTGGCCCTGGTGCTCGGCGACAATATTTTCTACGGCGCTGGCTTGGAAGAACTGCTGAAATCGAACAACGACCCGAAGGGCGGCGTGGTGTTCGCCTACCACGTGCACGACCCCGAGCGCTACGGTGTGGTGGAGTTCGACGCCGATAAAAGAGCCCTTAGCATTGAAGAAAAGCCGGCCAAGCCTAAGAGCAACTACGCCGTGCCCGGCCTTTATTTCTACGACAACGACGTGGTGGAAATTGCCAAGAACCTCGAAATGAGCCCCCGCGGCGAATACGAAATCACGGACGTGAACAAGGAGTACCTGCGCCGGGGCACGCTGAAAGTGGGCATCCTCGGCCGCGGCACGGCCTGGCTCGACACCGGCACGTTCGAAAGCCTGATGCAGGCCGGCGAATTTGTGAAGGTGATTGAGCAGCGCCAGGGCCTGAAAGTGGGCTCGATTGAAGAAGCCGCATACCGCCAGGGCTTTATTGACGCCGACCAACTGCGCGCCATTGCCGCCCCGCTGCGCAAAAGCGGCTACGGCGACTACCTGATGAATCTGCCCGAGCAGCTACTGATGGAGGGGTAGTCGGCTGTCGTTGCGAGGCGAAGCCGAAGTAATCCGTCCTGTGCTCAGCGACCAGCCTGATAATGTGAAAAGCCCCGACACTACATAGTGCCGGGGCTTTTTGATGAAAGGGTGTGTCTGGATGTGATAGGTCGGATTAGCTACGCTGAACTTCGTTTGCCGCGCTTCACTACGTTTCGCTCGCAATGACAGGCGATGTCCTATGCCTTACTCGTCTAGGTACTGGTGCACAAACTTGATGGCCATGCTGCCCTCGCCCACGGCGGAGGCTACGCGGGCCATAGCCCCGGCGCGGCTGTCACCAGCTGCGAAAATGCCGGGTACGCAGGTTTCGAGCAAGTAAGGCTCCCGGTCTTTTTTCCATACTTCGGCGTAGCGCGGGTCAGTCACGAGGTCGCGGCCGGTGAGAAGGAAGCCCTTGCCGTCGCACAACACCTGGTCGCAAATCCATTCGGTGCTGGGTTTGGCGCCGATGAAAACAAACAAGGCGCGAGCCGGGCGTTTTTCGACGGTCCCGTTCACGTCTACCATCACGGCTTCGAGGTGGTCCTGGCCGCAGGCTTCCTTGATTTGGGAATGCGGCAAAAGCTCAATATTGGGCGTAGTACGAATCTGCTCAATAAGATACGCCGACATGCTGGCAGCCAAATTGGCGCCGCGAATGACGATGAACACCTTGCGGGCGTAGGTGGCCAGGTACATGGCTGCCTGCCCGGCCGAATTGCCGCCGCCCACAATGTACACGTCCTGCTCGTCGCAGCTGCGGGCTTCGGTGCGGGCCGCGCCATAATACACACCCGCGCCGCTCAGGCGCTCCATGCCGGGCACGTCGAGGGTGCGGTAGCTCACGCCGGTAGTGAGGACCACAGCTTTGGTGCTGATTTCGCGGCCGTCGCTCAGGGTCAGGACTTTGTAGCCGTCCTGAATGCAGAGGTCGGCCACTTCCTGCGGTGCCAGAAACTCGGCCCCGAGGCGCACGGCCTGGGTCCAGGCGCGGAAAGCCAGCTCGGCCCCGCTCAGGCCGGTGGGGAAGCCCAGGTAGTTTTCGATGCGCGAGCTGGTGCCGGCCTGCCCGCCGGGCGTCTGCCGCTCCACGATGAGGGTTTTGAGGCCTTCGCTGGCCCCGTACACGGCAGCGGCCAGCCCAGACGGCCCGGCGCCCACCACCACCACGTCGTACAGGTCCTGCAGGGGTTGGTTGGCGATGTTCAGGTGCTCGGCCAGGGCGGTTTTGGTGGGGTTGGCCACGGCTTTGCCGTCGGCGCAGATAATCAGTGGTAAGTCACTAGAGGTGAAGCCGCGGGCTTTTACTAACTCTTTGGCTTCGGGGTTGGTTTCGTAGTCGAGCCACTGGTAGCCCACCATGTAGCCGCTCAGGAAATCCTTGAGTTCGTGCGAGAGCGGCGACCATTGAAAACCGATGAGCCGGATGCCGCCAAACTTGGGCTTGTGCGTGACCTGCCAGGCAGTGAGCAAATCGTGCAGAATCGGATAAAGCAGATTTTCGGGCGGGTCCCAGGGCTTCATCAGGTAGTGGTCGAGCCGGGCCGAGTTGATGGCGCGCACGGCGGCTTCGGTATCGGCGTAGGCTGTGAGCAGCACGCGCTTCGCATCGGGAAAAAACTCGCGCGAAGCCGTAAGCAGCTCCACGCCTTCTAGCTCGGGCATGCGCTGGTCTGCCACGATGAGGGCCAGCGGCTCTTCCTTTTCGTGCAGCTCCTTAACGGTCGTGAGCGCCTCGGGGCCGGAGTTCACGCGCAGAATGCGGTAGTCCTCGCTGAACTCCTGGCGCAGGTCGCGGGCAATGGCGGCCAGCACTTGCGGGTCGTCATCAACAGCGAGGATTATGGGTTTTTTGTCGGGCATGATGGAAGGGCTGAGTTAATTAGCGACTGGCAGCCAAGCGCAGAATTCGGTGCGGCCGGGTTCGGAATGGACTTCCAGCCGGCCGTTGTGCTGGCGGATAATCTGCTGCGCAATATCGAGGCCCAGCCCGGAGCCGTCGCCGGCCTGCTTGGTGGTAAAGAAGGGCTCGAAGATGTGCGGCAGCACGTCGGCCGGGATGCCGGTGCCGTTGTCAATCAAAAATACGCGCACAAAGCCGCCTTCCCGCTGGGTGCGGATGGTAATTTCACCGCCCTGCGCGGGCAGTGCATCAATGGCGTTATCAAGTAGATTGGTCCACACCTGGTTGAGGCTGCTCACCTGCCCGCGAATGGACGGCAGGCCGGACGCGAAATCGCGGACAACCCGAATATTCTTCTGCCGCAGCTGGAAGCCCAGGATGTTGAGCGTGCTTTCTAGGCCAGCAGTGACGTCAATGGGCTCGAAACCGCTGGCCCGGTCCATGTGCGAGTAAGTTTTCACATCGGACACCAGCTTGCTGATGCGGCTGCCGGCTTCCTGCACATCGTGCACCAGCTGCATGGTGGTGAGCTGGCCTTCAAGCCAGGCAAACGCGGCCGGGCGGGCGGCGGGCGGCAGTAAATCGGCCACGGTGGCCAGGGCGGCGGGCGTCACGCCGGCTTCGAGCAGAGCCGGGGCCAGGTGGTAGCCATTGGGCACGTTGTGCGATGCGAGCCAGTCGGCCAGCTCGTCTTCGCGGTCAGCGCGGGCCAGGGCGCTTTGCGGGGGCTGGGCCTCGGCGCTGGGCACGGCCAAGCCGGTGAGGGCCAGCATGGCTTCGGGCGAAGGGCAGTGGCTCACCAGCTCCACAAACAGCGCTGGCTTGGCCCCCACGCGGTTGGCCAGGGCCTGGGCGGCGCGGGCAATGGCGGCGGCGGGGTTATTCAGCTCGTGGGCCAGGCCGGCCGAGAGCTTGCCCAAGGCGCGCAGCTTGTCGTCGCGCTCCTGGCCGCGCACCTGGTCGCGGCTGCGGTCGTTCATGATGCCCACCAAGCGTTGCACCAGTTCGGGGCTGGTTTGCTCCAGGGCGGGGAAATGGTCGCGGTGCAGCAGGTAGAGTACCGTTTCGCCGGCCGCCACGCCCTGGCCGGCAATGATGCGAAGGCGCGAGTAGGGCAGCACCCCGGATACCTGGGCGGTATCAATCCGGAATATTGGGTCGTGCTGGGCACCCTTCACGGCGTAGAATTGAATACCGCCCTGCACCACCGCCGTCATAAATTCGGCGGGTGCCCCGGGCTCGAAAATGGTTTCGCCGGCGGCATAGGTGCGGCCTTCGCCGTGCGCTATCAGCCAGGCCAGCGTATCGGCGGGCAGGCCGGCGAAGGCGGTGATGGTGGAGAGGTCGGCGGTGGTGAGCGTAGTAGAAATAGCCATGTTTGAATAACCCCGGGGCAGGCGGAAAGTTGGTGCGGGCCAGTGCGGGGCCGGGTGTATTTTCGCCAATTCGTTAAGTCGAAGCCGTGCTGCAAGCGGGTTCAATAGTATTTGTTCTGATGAAAGAATTTCTGCAAAAAACCTCCCGCCTGCTCGCGGCCGGACTGCTGACCGCCGGCAGCGTAACGGCTGTGCACGCTCAGCGTCCGGCGCGGGTAGCCACCCGGGTCGACTCGCTTCGCGCGGCTCGCAACGCACCTATTACGTACTCGCCGGTGGTGTTTACCATGGTTAGTGGCAAGCAGGTACGCGGTTACGTGACCAGCTACGACCTGTTCATGCACGACAAAGTGGAATGCTACGAGCAGCCACCCAACCAGCTGCCGCCTCCGCCCATGAAGGAGATGGCCGTGGAGCGCATCAAAACCATGGTAGTGGAAGGCCACACCCTGGATGCCCTCACGAAAAACGGCAAGCCGCTGGGCATGCTGGCCGAAAACATGACACCCGCCGCCGGCGCCAAAATCTACGGCTACTCCATCACCAAAGCCAATATGTACATTCCCATTCCGCTGCTGGTAGGGGCAGCATTCATCCCGGTGGGGTCGCACGATAAGTATTTCTGGTACGTGCAGCCGGCCGGGGGCATTATCCAGGAAGTGCCCCGCTCCGACAAGGCGTTCGCCACACTGATGGCCACCGCCTTTGCCGATTACCCGGAGCTGGCGGCCCGCGTCCGGCAACAAGCTCCCAATGCCGGCTACAAGAATATGCCGCAGCTGGTGTGGGATTACAACGCGCACTTTACCGGGGGTAAATAGCCCATGCAAACCCATTAACCAAGCAACTTTTTCGGGCAGATTGGCCTTGTAATCACAACCTATTAATCCCCGGAATCTACCCCTATGGCCAAAGCCAGAACCGTCTTTTTCTGCCAGTCCTGCGGCGCCCAATCGGCGAAATGGATAGGCCGCTGCCCTGTCTGCGGCGAGTGGAATACCTACGTCGAGGAAGTTGTTCAGAAAGAAACCGCCGCTACCACCACCGGCCAGTGGAAGCCCGCCAGCACCGTGCCCGGCGGCAGCCTCACCAAAGCCGCCAAACCGGTTCCGCTTAACAGCATTCAGGCCGAAGACGAGCCCCGGATATTGACCCCCGACGGCGAGCTGAACCGCGTGCTCGGCGGCGGCATGGTGCCGGGCTCCATCACCCTCATCGGCGGCGAGCCGGGCATTGGCAAAAGCACGCTCATGCTCCAGATTGCCCTCAGCCTTAGGAATATGAAAGTGCTGTATGTGAGCGGTGAAGAAAGCGAATCGCAGATAAAAATGCGGGCCGAGCGCATGGCCGACGGCCAGCATTCCGGCTGCTACATTCTGACGGAGACGAACACCCAGAACATCTTCCGGCAGATTGACCAGGTGCAGCCCAACATCCTTGTTATCGACTCCATTCAGACCATGCACTCCACGCTGGTGGAGAGCGGGGCGGGCAGCGTGAGCCAGGTGCGCGAATGTACCGCCGAGTTCCTGAAATTTGCCAAGGAAACCAGCACGCCGGTCCTGCTCATCGGCCACATCACGAAGGACGGCAGCATTGCCGGCCCCAAAATTCTGGAGCACATGGTGGATACCGTGTTGCAGTTCGAGGGCGACCGGCACATGAGCTACCGCATCCTGCGCACCACCAAAAACCGATTTGGAAGCACTTCGGAGCTAGGAATTTATGAAATGCAGGGCGACGGCTTGCGGCAGGTGAGCAACCCCTCCGAAATCCTGCTTTCGCAGCGCGGCGAGAGCCTGAGCGGCATGGCCATCGGGGCCACGCTGGAAGGAAACCGCCCGCTGCTGGTGGAAGTGCAGGCGCTGGTTTCGCCCACGTCCTACGGCACGCCGCAGCGCAGCAGCACGGGCTTCGACGCCAAGCGCCTGCAAATGCTGCTGGCCGTGCTCGAAAAGCGCGCCGGTCTGCGCCTGGGCCAGCACGATGTGTTCCTGAACATCGCCGGCGGCCTGCGCCTCGACGACCCCGCGCTCGACATGGCCGTGTGCGCCGCCGTGGTCTCCTCCCTCAACGACCTGCCCATTCCCGGCAACGTCTGCCTAGCCGCCGAGGTAGGACTGAGCGGCGAAATCCGGGCCGTAAGCCGCCTCGACCAGCGCCTTGCTGAGGCCGAGAAACTCGGCTTTCAGCAGATGTATGTGTCCCAGTTTAATGGCAAGGGATTGGATTTAGCCCGGTTTGGCTTAAAAGTACACGCCGTGAGCCGGCTCGATGAAGTGCTGAACGGCTTATTCGGGTAGCGAAAAGCCGCTTGATTATCAGTCGGTGGCTGCAAAGGTTTGCAGTGGGATGGGCGTACATCACCTGGCCCGCCGCAAAAGGCCGGAATTTTGATTTGGATTTTATAAACGAAAAAGCCTTATCTTCGGATTGCTGATAGGCTTTTACCGCGAATGGCCTGGTAAACGGCGTCAGTTCTATCCATTGTCCAATTAGCTTCTGGAGTTGTTCCTAACTTCCCGACGCTGGTTTTTATTGTCATGAAATTATCTTTCGTCACTTGTGCGCGCCGGCTGGTCGGAGCGGCTTTGGTTTTGGCCCCGCTGCTGGGGCACGCCCAGGGCCGAACCACGGTGGTGGGTGCTGCCGCAAAAACGGCTGCGGTTGCGGCTGCTACCTCGGCGGGCACGGCTACGCTCACCGGCCGGGTGAGTGGCCCTACCACTGATTCCGTGGCGGTTTCGCTGCGCGAAAACCCGCTCGACCCCAAGGAAAAGCTGTTTCGGGTGCCGCTCAACGACAAGGGCGATTTCAAGATAGTGGTGCCCGTGAGCGGTGCCACCAAGGCCGACCTCGTGTACGGCGACGACGTGGCTCCGCTGTTTCTCGACCCCGGCACCGACATGGACGTGCGCTTCAAGGGCAGCGATATGTCGGGCACGCTGCGCTTTAAGCCCAACGACGTGCCTTCGGGCTTTGCTACCAAGCTGCGCAACCGCTCGAACCTGACCGACGAGCAGCGCCACCGTCAGCAAGCCGCCAACGCCAACAACTACCTGGTAGAAGCCGATGCACAGTTTGTGGAAAACGATGGTTTCCAGGTGCTGCCCGATAACATCCAGCTCTACGAAGCCCCGTTCCTGTCCTTCCTAGAGTACCGCCGCAAGCACGAATACGAGTTTCTGGAGGACCACGCAGCCAAGCAGTCGTTTACGCAGGAATTTTACAATTACGCCCACGCCGAAGTGGTGTATGCCTACGCCAACGATAAGCTCACTTTCCAGGACCTGCGCGAGCAGGTGGTGAACACCGAAGGCCGCCTGAAAATGGCCCCCGACTACTACAATTTTCTGCGTGAGCCGGGCCTGCTAAACGAGCCCAACGCCGTGCAGAGCGAGCTGTACCACGAGTTTCTGCTCAACTACGTGCACTTCACCGTGAGCCAGGACCACCACCAGCGCTCCGACCCCGATTTTTACCCGGCCTGCTATGCGCTGGCCAGCAAAAAGCTCTCCGGCCCGTCGCGCGCCATCATTCTGGGCCGCGTGCTGCAGGAGTCGTTCCGGTTCGGGCACGTGAAGCAGTCGGCGGCCATGCTGGCTGATTTCCGCAACTACGACCCCAAAAATCAGTATTATCCCACCCTGCAGGCCGATTTTAATCAGCACAAGGATTTCGCCATCGGCGCGCCGGCGCCCGATTTCAAGCTGCCCTCGGCTACTGGCGACACGGTGCATCTGCACGACTTCGCTGGCAAGCTGGTGTACCTCAACTTCTGGAAAAGCACCAACGGTCTATGTCTGCGCGACCTAGCCTACGCCCAGGAATTGATGCGCAAGTTTGAAGGCAAGAACATCACCTTCATCAACATTGCGCTGGATGAGAACGAGCAGGCTTGGAAGCAGCTGGTGACAGTGAAAAAGCTGCCCGGCGTGCAGGTGCGCGTACCCGGCGGCGGCCTGCGCTCGATGGTAGCCAAGGAATACGCTTTGCAGGAAGTGCCCACGTATATGCTGGTTGGGGAGGACGGTACCTTCCTCAATACCAAGCCCAAGCGCCTGAGTAGCCGCGCCGCCGTGGATGAAATCAATCAGTCGTTCGGCAAAGCTAGCACCTACACCAGCGCCATCGATTTCCCGGCTACCAAGAAGTAGCTACCGCATTCCTTGTCATCCTGAGCGTAGCGAAGGACCTTGTCGCGTCAGAGAAGCCGTTAGAACAATTCTAACGCTAACTGTTCTGACGTGACAAGGTCCTTCGCTACGCTCAGGATGACCTATTTTTAGCGCTTTCGTTTTCTTCCTATGTCCGTGCTCACCGATAGCCTCAATGTTTTGTCGAAAGCCACCCCACTGCGGGTCTGGAATGCAACGCAAATCATCGGCTCTTATATCTTGAGCAAGATTACGGGCAAGGCCCGGCTGCGTGGCCTGCCCATGGCGCTCAGCTTCGAGCCCACTACCAGCTGCAACCTGCGCTGCCCGGAGTGTCCCAGCGGCCTGCGCTCATTCACGCGGCCCACGGGCATGCTGCAGGGGGAATTGTTCAAGAAGACAATTGACGAAGTGGCCAGCCGGCTGTGGTACCTAATTTTCTATTTCCAGGGTGAGCCGTACCTGCACCCGCAATTCCTGGAGTTGGTGAAATACGCGGCCGACAAAGGCATTTACACCGCTACCAGTACCAACGCCCACTACCTCAACGACCAGAACGCCCGCAAAACGGTGGAAAGCGGCCTCGACCGTCTCATCATCTCCCTCGACGGCACCACACAGGATGTGTACCAGCAGTACCGCGTGGGCGGCAAACTGGAAAAGGTATTGGAAGGTACCCGTAATGTGGTGAAATGGCGCAAGGAGCTGAAGTCGAATACGCCGCGCATTATCTTCCAGTTCCTGGTAGTGCGACCCAATGAACACCAGATTGGCGACGCCAAGCAGCTGGCCGAAGCGCTGGGTGTTGACGACGTGTGGTTTAAAACCGCGCAGATTTACGACCACGCACAGGGCTCGCCGCTCATTCCCACCATCGACTATTATTCGCGCTACCAGAACAATGGTAACGGTACCTGGAGCCTGAAAAACAAGCTGGTTGACCATTGCTGGAAAATGTGGCACTCCTGCGTCATTACCTGGGACGGCCTGGTGGTGCCCTGCTGCTTCGATAAAGACGCAGAATACCGCCAGGGCGACCTCAAAACCGAAACATTCCGCCAGCTCTGGCGCGGCCCCAGGTATCAGCAGTTTCGTGGCAGCCTCCTCAAGGGCCGCGACCAGATTGAGATGTGTCGCAACTGCTCGGAGGGCACTAAAGTCTGGGGGTAATTTAGAGTTAACGGTTAGGAGTTAAGAGTTGACGTTCTGCCAACTCTTAACTCCTAACCGTTAACTCTTAACTCTACTTGTCCTTCTTCGTCAGGTTTTTGCCGAGGTCTTCGACCTGTTTGAGGAAGTCGTCGGTATCAGAGTCAGCATAGGTGCCGTAGGCATTCGAGATGGTGCCACGGGTGCCGTCGCTGGCCTCAATGGCGTAGAGGACGGACATATCATCGGGGTCGCTTTCGCCCTCGAAGCGGTAAAAATCCACGATGGTCACTTCGTCAGGAGCGTAAGTCTTGTTGGAGTCGCTGCCGATGGTATGCAGGCGGCCATCCACGACGTTGAAATCCTGGGTGAAGCCGTCCTTGGTCAGTTTGCTCTCAACGTTGACAAGTGACCGTTCTTCTTCTTTGTCCTGCATGGCGGTGGGGTGTTTGGGTAAGGATGAAGCGGGGCGAGCCAGCTCAAATGCCAACCGCCCCCGCTCCGGCTATACGCAGCCAGGGCGGGGGCGGGTTATATCAAACCCATAGAAAAAATGCGGAAATGCTATGCCTCAGCGGGCCGTGCTATTTGGCGGCGGCCCGCGCCTCAATGGTGCGTTGCAAGCTGTCCACATCGAGCTGCCCGCAGGCGCCGCCGCAGCCCTTGGCGCAGCCAGCCGCCGTCTTGCTGAAAAACGCCCGGTAGAAAATGCGGCCCACGTAAAACGCCGCCGCGATGAACAGCGCGCCAATCAGCAGGTACTGAATTTCGACGGAGGTAATGGCAAGCAGGAGCATGGTGGGTAAACCGAGTAGAAAAAAGAATAGTTTGCACCCGTCTGTCATCCTGAGCGCAGCGAAGGACCTTATCACGCTCCCAACGCATTGTTTAGCGGTGGTAAGGTCCTTCGCTGCGCTCAGAATGACAAACGATGCGAGTGAACCGACTACTGCCAGAACTCGCCAATTGTCGCCTGCATCTCGCGATGAATCAGCCCATTGCTGGCCACTATTTCGCGACCAAACAGCGGGTCGCCATCCACCAGAAACTGGGTGACGTGGCCGCCCGCCTCGCGCACCAGCAGGATGCCCGCCGCCACGTCGTAGGAGTTTAGGTTGAATTCGAAGAAGCCCTCACAGCGCCCGGCGGCTACGTAGGCCAGGTCGGCGGCGGCGGAGCCCAGGCGGCGCACGCCGTGGCTGCGGGTGAAAAACGCCCCAAGGATTTGTAGGAAGGCATCCATCTTGCCGAAGTCCTTGTAGGGAAAGCCGGTGGCGATGAGCGAGCTGTTCAGCTCGGCTACGTCGGTGACGCGGATGGGCTGGTCGTTGCAGAACGCGCCGCCGCCGCGCACGGCCCGGAAGCTCTCGTCGCGGCCCACCTCGTGCACCACGCCTACCACCAGCTCCCGGTGCTGCGCCAGCGCCACGCTGATGCAGTACACCGGCAGGCCGTGCACGAAATTGGTGGTGCCGTCAAGCGGGTCGATTATCCAGACGAATTCTTCGGTGTGGGCATCGGGGCCGGCGGTGCCTTCCTCGGTGATGAAGCCGGCTTCGGGCAGCAACTGGCGCAGGCCGGCCACAAGGCGGCGCTCGGTTTCCTGGTCCACATAGCTCACAAGGTCGTGCAGACCCTTGTGCTCAATCTTGGCGCGGTCGAACGTAGCAGCTTCTTCGCGAATGAATTCGGCCGTGCGGCGGCACAGGGTGGCGAGGTCGTGGGATAGTTGGGTGAAATTGAGGGGCATGTGAACTGAAACAGAACAATGTAGAGACGCGCATTTGCGTCTCGTCGTTGAACGAGAAAAGATTGATTACTTACGTAGCACAAGCCGTTCAACGACGAGACGCAAATATGCGTCTCTACAGCTCCACACTACTTTTCCGCTGCCAGCCCATCACAATAGCCCACACCAATAACAGCACCGCCAGCGCCTGCGCGCCGCGCCCAATCAGTTCGCCGAAGCGCACATAAAACGTCACCTCGTCATTGAGGTGCACCGTAGCGCGGCTGGCGGTCGGAATCCAGGCTTTTTCGCGCTGCGTAATTTCGCCTTTCTGGTTGATGAAGCCGGTGAAACCGGTGTTGGCCGAGCGAGCCAAATCGCGGCGAGTTTCGATGCAGCGCAGCTGGCCGTAGCTTAGCAACTGGCGGTAGCCGGGCGAATCGTGCCACCAGGCATCGTTGGTGACGAGGCCCAGCAGCGTGGCCCCGTTGTGGGCGTATTCGCCGATGAAGTCGCCGTAGATGGATTCGTAGCAGATAACCGGGGCCACGCGCAGGGCCGGCACGTTGGCCGGCGCGGGGTACACGGTGCGCTCGGGCTGGCTGCCCACGCTGCCCACAGTGCCGCCCAGGTCGATGTGCGAGATGAGCGAAGCCAGCACGGGGGGAATCTTCTCCACGCCGGGCACGAGACGCGATTTGTGGTAAAACACCACGGGCGCGGTAGCATCGGCGAAAAAGGCACCGGTATTGAAGAAATCGTAGTAGCCGAGGTCGTCGCGGTAGCGGGCAGTTTCGCTGGCTGCCTCCTTGCTGGGGTAGGAGCCGAGGGTGGTGATGCCCGTGAGCAGCGCCACGCCGGGGTGCCGCCCCAGCCACTCGCGCACGCGGCGGATTTTGGGGTTGCTTTCGAAGGTGTTTTCCCAGTAGGGTTCCTCCAGCGCGGTTTCGGGCCAGAGCACGAGGCGCGTGGCGGGCGTGAGGTGCTGCTCAGAAAGCTGCATCAATCGCGTGAGCTGCTCGTCGTAGGGAATGAACTTGGGGCCGCCCTCAAATTTTTCCACATAAGGGTCGAAGTTGGGCTGGACCACTACCACCTCGGCCGTGGGGCCTTTTTCGGTGTAAGCGGCCCCAATGAGGTACGACAAGCCAATTGGCAAGGCGATGGCTAGTAAAGGCACTGCCAACGAAGTCCGCAGTTTAATAAACGAACCGGCCGCCGCCTGAATATTTGTCGGCATTTCCGTTTCCTGAAGCCCGGCGGCTGACTTCGTGTAGAAGGTGGTCACCGTTAAGCGCTTTAGCACCTCGTTGAAAAACAGCAAGTTCACCACCCACACCCACACCGAGCCGCCCAGAAAGCCCGTGTACTCGTACCACTGCACCCACTGCGGCGCGGCCGCGAAGCCGTTGCCCAGCGTGAGCCAGGGCCAGGTGATGTCCCAGTGCAGGTGCAGCTGCTCAAACGCAATCCAGTAGATGGGCAGCGACAGGTAGCCCCAGCGGTTGCCCAGTCGCTTCTTGGTCTGGCGAAAGGCCATGAGCGGCAGGCACATCAGCAGCGCATTGAGCACCACGGCGGCAATGCCCGCGGCCAGGTCGGCGTAGCTTACCCACCAGGTGGTGAGGGCGTTCCAGAGTACCAGCATCAGGTAAGTGCTGGCAAACACGCGGCCTTTGCGGGCCCCGGTCAGTGTGAGCTGCCGCTCCAGCAGCAGGTAGGGCACCCAGCCGATGAGCAGCAGCGGCGCCAGCCAGGCCGTGGGCCACGGCGCCCAGCCGCCGCTTAGCAGCAACGCGCCCAGCACGGCCAGCACCAGCGGCTGTTGCAGCAGCGGGCTAGTCCTCGTAGGCGGTGTCATCGTCGTCGGCAGCGCGGCGGTAACGGTCTTCGCGGCCGGGGCGGGGCTCGCGGGGGGGCGGGGCAAGGTTTCCTTCGACGACAACGACAATTTCTCCTTTAATAGCGGTCCGGGCCGCGAAATCAGCCTCCAGGCTGGCCAGCGTGCCGGTCACGGTTTCTTCAAATAATTTGGTGAGCTCGCGGCTGACCGAAGCCGGCCGCGTCGGCCCCAGCACTTCGGCCAGTTGGCCCAGGGTTTTCACAATGCGGTGCGGCGACTCGTAGAAAATCATGGTTCGGGTTTCCGAAGCCAATTGCTGCAGGCGCGTTTGCCGGCCCTTTTTCACCGGCAAAAACCCCTCGAACGTGAACCGCTCGGCCCCAAAGCCTGATTTCAACAGCGCTGGTACGAAAGCTGTGGCGCCCGGCAGGCACTCCACGCCCAGGCCCCGCGCCAGGCACTCGCGCACCAACAGAAACCCGGGGTCGGAGATTCCCGGCGTGCCGGCGTCGGAGACAAGGGCCATGGTTTCGCCTTTCTCCAGGCGGTCCAGCAGGCGCGGCACCTGCTGGTGCTCGTTGTGCAGGTGGTAAGAGAGGAGGGGCTTTTTGATGTTCAGGTGCTGCAGGAGGCGGCCGCTGGTGCGGGTGTCTTCGCAGAGCACGGTGCCCACTTCGCCCAGCACGCGGATGGCCCGAAGGGTAATATCTTCCAGATTGCCAATGGGCGTGGGCACGAGGTACAGAACCGTGTTGGGCATGGAGCAAAGGTAGCGGGTTGGTGGAATGAGGAGCCGGGAGCGGCTCCTCATTCCTCATTGAGCGAAGCGTGATACCGCGCCGCCACGGCATCAATGGCCGCCGCCAGCCGGTGGTCGCGCGGAGTCACGGTGTTGCCCGCGTCGTGGGTGCGGAGGCGGAATTCCACCACATTGTATTCGTTGCTGAACCACGGATGATGGTCGAGCCGCTCGGCCTCGGCAGCCACTTCGGTGAGAAAGGCGAATGCCGTTTTGAAGTTGCTGAACCGGAAGCTGCGACGCAGGCTATTATCGATGTTGTTCCACATGAGTTTAAGGCAGGAGGATGGGGGGAGGAGGGCAAGGGGCGGACAAGAGCCAGGCACAACCCTAACGGCCAAACCAAAGTAAACCAATCCCACACACTTCCCGCCCTCATACCCCCATACCCTCATCCCCTAAAAACATGGCCATCGACCCCAACAACCGCCCCATCCGCGTTATCAACGACGACACGACCAACGAAGAAATGGAGGCCGGCCACCACATTCCCAACGCCGACCCGCCCAAGAATGAGGCAGCGCGCGGCGGCTTTGGCAACCGCGACGGCAAAGAAGGCTTCGGTTCCGACACCGCGGGCGGCGAAACCGCCGTGGGCGTGAACGAAACCGCCGACAACATGAGCCCGCCCAAGGACAACATGCGCTCGCAGGACGAGGGCCGCGACGACCGCGCCAACCAGGACATGCCGCCCCTCGACGATTACACCGACACCATTGTGCCCAGCGGCCGACCCGTCGATGAGCTCGACGTGCACGACTTCCGTCCCGGCGTGGATGAGATGTTGAACCCCAATTCCCGGGTGGGAATGGGCCAAATGGAGCCCCGCCCGATACAGCCCATTACCGGGACCGATACCAACGCCGAACTCACCGACCCCAACGCGGTAGACTCGGCCATCGACCAGTAAATACCCCGGCCGTCGGCAGGGTTTTCCTTTTTCTCCACCTTAATTTTCTTTCGCTATGTCTACGCACCATAATGACCAGAAAACCGGCGAACATCCCGATAAGCGCAACTTGGAAGGCAAACCCAAAGCCGATGCGCTGCCAGTAAACTCCGCCGACGACCAAGCCGAGGACCAACTCGAACAGGATGCCCTCGATGCCGGCCAGCGCCACCCCAACCGCAGCCACGACAAGCCTGACCTGGACAAGCCGGCCTACGGCGGCGGCCACTAGCCGCGCCAGTGTGGCGTAAGTTGCTAATTAAGAAGAAACGTCATGCTGAGCGAAGCCAAGCATCTCTCCCGCGCAAGTAATCTATTTACTATTGCGGTGAAGATGCCCCGGCTCCGCTCAGTATGACGTTCTTTTTGTAAATCGCCAATCTCCGACAACTTTGAGCCGCTACGCCACTACCGACCTGCACGGCTGCCTGCACACTTTTCGCTATTTGGTTGAAGAAGAACTCAACCTTAGCCGGAAAGATGAGCTGTACCTGCTGGGCGACTACGTGAACAAAGGCCCCGACAGCCGTGGCGTGCTCGACTACCTGATGTGGCTGCAGGCCGCCGGCTACCAGGTGCACTGCCTGCGCGGCAACCACGACCAAGCTCTGCTCGATGCCGCCCGCCACCGCTGGCGCTGGGACTGGCTGGGTCCCCGCGGCCGCCTGCCCACGCTGCGCAGCTTCGGCGTATCGCGCCTCTCCGACATCCCCGCGCCCTACCTCAACTGGCTGGCCACGCTGCCTTACGAGATTGAGCTGCCCGATTTCATGCTCGTGCACGCCGGCTACAACTTTGCCCTGACGCCCGCCGAGATGCGCCAGGACCACAGCACCATGCTCAACACCAAGAGCTACGTGTATGACCCCGTGCGACTAGGGGGGCGCCGCCTGCTGCACGGCCACGTGCCCACCCCCACGGCCCAGGTGCGCGCCAAAGCAGCCCTGCACCCCGGCGCACTGGGCCTCGATACCGGTTGCGTGTACCGCCACAACCCTGAGCTGGCCCACCTCGCCGCCCTCAACCTCGACACTTGGAAACTGACCCTGGTGCCCAACCGCGAGCCCGCCTACACCATTGGCAAGCGCTAGCTCCGGCCAAACACGGATACTGTCGTTCCAAACCGCCTCTGCCCGCCTCGGTAGAGGCGGTTTTGCATTATGACTATATGGAGGAAGCAGTTTTGTAGATGCATGGGTGAGGGTATGATATTTTTGGCTTTGTCGATATTTAAATAATTATAAAATATGGGTTTGTGCTCGGCGATGTGCTGTACGTTTTATAAATGCTGGCTTGATTTATTAAAAGAGGCAAATAATTGAAATGATAAAAAAATAATGTCACCAATATTTGATATTGATAGGATGATAAGCAGAAAATAGCACTCAATTTGCATTATGCCTTTGAGCAATTGATTACGTCGTTGCGAAGCGTGGCAGGCTAGTTTACGTTTGATAAATTCTATTTGTGGTAATTGCTCATAGGGTGCGAGACCTGTGTCGGTTGGGCCAGGATTAAGGCTGATAATATGGTTATCCAAGGTTCGCGTTATGGGCGCCAGTTACGCAGGACCAGATGAACGCCGGGTAACTCGTCAAAAAGATTTCCTCATTTTTTATTCTGCTATATGAAACACTTCGTCTCCTCTTTTCCCCAGGCGCATACATTCGGGACGTTGCCGGCGCAGCCGTGGTGGGTGCGCCGACGTTGGCAGTTGGTAGGCCTGCTGCTGAGCGCCTTGCTGCTGCTGGGTGTGCGGGCGCAGGCCGGCGTCATCATCACAGTGGGCAGCAGTGGTAACTATTCCACCATTGGCGCGGCACTGGCGGCCGTGCCCTCGCCGCTGCCGCAGCCCTACGAGCTGCGCTTGCTGGATGCGGCGTACACCGAAGACGTGCTGCTGACCAAAACCGGCACCGCCGAAAACCCGCTCATCATCGAGCCGGCGGCGGGCGTCAGCACCGTGCTTACGGGCACGCTCACCTTTGGGGCGGGCAGCGCTTTCACCAGCCTCAATGGCAACAACGGCACCATCTCCCGCGCCCTCACGCTACGCCAGCCCAGCCTCTCGGCCCCAGCTGTGGTGTTTGGCAACGACGCTTCCAACAATGAGGTGCGCGAGGCCATCGTGCTGGGTTCGAACACGCTGCTAACCAGCGGCGTGGTGGTAATAGGCAGCGGCCTGACCAGCGGCAACGACAACAACACCATCATTCAGAGCTTCGTGGGCAATGCCGACCCGGCCCTGTTGCCCGCCAATCTGCTCTACGCCGCCGGCGCGGGCGGCGGCACCAACGACAACTTCAGCCTGCTGAACAGCCAGCTATTCAACTTCAGCCGCACCGGGGTGCTGGTGGGGGCTGGCAACGGCGACCAGTGGACCATCAGCGGAAATAGCTTTTACTACAACGCCACAGCCGTGCCCATTACGGCCCAGACAGCCATCGAGTTCCGGCCCGGCTCCGGGGCCAACGGGGCGCTGGTGAGCAGTAATTTCATTGGCGGGC
Organism: Hymenobacter negativus; assembly: GCF_016056375.1. GTDB lineage: Bacteria > Bacteroidota > Bacteroidia > Cytophagales > Hymenobacteraceae > Hymenobacter > Hymenobacter negativus_A. The sequence goes on along the minus strand of NZ_JAEDAE010000004.1, from coordinate 320,710 downwards.
GCACGGCCGGGGCCACCGGCGGCATCTGGGAAAACGCGGGTACCCAGAACTTCAAGGGCATTGTGCTGAGCTGCGGCAACAGCACCACCCTCACCAACCAGGTGAGCGGCAACACCGTGCGCCAGGTGAGCCTGACCGGCGCGGGCAGCAGCGCCGCCCTCACGGCCCTGGGCGTGGCGGCGGGCCGCGCCGAGCTCACCGGCAACTCCGTCACGAACGTGACCAACACCGGCACCAGCGGCGTGAACAGCCTCGTGAGCCAGGCCACTACCATCCTGAACTCGTTTTCGGTGAGCAGCGGCCAGCTCATGGTGGTGGAAAACGGCCTGACCGTGGTGCTCGGCGACCTCACCAACGCCGGCATCCTCAACCACACGGGGGGCGACATTCTCATCAACGGCAACTTCACCAACACCGGCACCTTTGCCCAGACGCTGGGCGACCTGGAGGTGAAGGGCAACATGCTCAGCACGGGCCAGTTCACCTGTTCCACGGGCAAGGTGAAGCTGACCGGAGCCGGCAACCAAACCGTGAGCGGCGGCCTCTACTTCAACCTGGAAGTGAACGGCGGTGGCGTGAAAACCTTCACCGACGACGCCGAGGTGTACAATGGCGTGCAGATGCTGAGCGGCATCCTGGCCACAGGCCCCTACCGCCTCAAGATTGACCCGTTGGCCAACCTCTCCGAAACCGACGCCAGCTACGTGCTGGGCCGCGTAGACGTGCGCCGCCTGCCTGCCGAGGGCGTGCTTGAAGACTTTGGGGGCGTGGGCCTGACCATGCTACCGGCCGTGGGCTCCACGCTGCCGGGCCTCACGCAGGTGACGCGCATCACGGGCTCCGCGCCGGTGGGCGTGGCCGGCCACCAGGGCATTCTGCGCTACTTCGATATCAGCGCGCCCACCATCACGGGCCTCAACCTGGGCCTGACCATGAGCTACTTCGCCCACGAGCTGAACGGCATCACCCCATCCAACCTGCGCTTTTATAAGTCGGTGGACAACGGCGTGACCTGGCAGAACAAAGGCATCAGCAGCGCCGGTAGCGGCTTTGCCACGCTAAGCAGCGTGAACGGCTTCTCGCGCTGGACGCTGGGCGACCTCACCGCGCCGCTGCCGGTGGGCCTCACCGCCTTCCGGGCCGAGCGCCAGGGCAATAACGCCGTCCTCACCTGGGCCACCGCCACCGAGCAGAACAACTTGGGCTTCGGCCTCGAAGTCTCGACGGATGGCCACGCCTTCAAGCAAATCGGCTTCGTGGCCGCCGAGGGCAGCAACAGCAGCGCCCCCCGCGCCTACCGCTTCGTGGATGCCGCCGAGGGCAAGGCCGGCCCCCGCTACTACCGCCTCCGCCAGGACGACCGCGACGGCACCGCCCACTACTACGACCCCCAGTTGCTGCGCTTCGACGCGGCCCCGGCCACGCTGGCCGCCTATCCCACGCAGTTCGGCCCCGAGCTGACCGTGGCCCTGAATCACCCCACCGCCACCACCGCCACCCTGCGCCTGCTCGATGCCATGGGCCGCGAGGTGTGGCGGCAGGAGCAGGCCCTCGCGCCCGGCGCGGCCCCCGTGCGGGTGCAGCCCATCTGCGCGGCTGGCCCCTACGTGCTTACGGCTACCGTGGGCGGGCAGGTGTTGCGCCAGCACGTGGTGAAAGACTGAGGCGAGGGCCGCGCCCCGCGCGTTTCCGCCTGTTTCCCGGAGCCCCGGCTGCGTTTGCGGCCGGGGCTTCTTGTCGAAGTTAAATCTGGTGAAACTTCTGAATTTGGCGGCGCTGCATCAGGTCAGCGCACCCTATTGCCCGTCCAGCACGCCCGCCGCCACCGCCCGGTGGGCCGAGGCGCGGTAGGGACTGAGCGAGTCGGCGGCTACGGCGCGGAGGGTGGCCAGGGCGGGGGCCAGCTCCTGGGCCTGCCAGTAGGCCATACCGAGATGGTAGCGGGCGCGGCGGGCCAGCTCGCTGCCGGAAGCGGCGCTGTCGTCGCTCACGCGGCGCAGGTAGAGCTGGGCGGCGTTGCCCTGGCCCTGGCGCAGCAGCATCAGGCCGCGCAGGTAGAGCAGGGTGTCGGCGCCCACGTTGCCGGGGTTCACGCGGCCCAGCGAGTGCAGGGCGGCCGGGTAGTGGCCAGACTGGTACTGGTCGAGGGCTTCGGCCAGCAGGGGGCGGCTGTGCAGCAGGCCGGTGGTCACGGCGGGGCCGGGGTCGGGCTGGTAGTAGGCTTCCCAGCTGCGGGCGGGGCGGGCCGGGCCGGGGCGGCCCAGGTACCAGGAGGCCACGCCGGCGGCCAGCAGCAGCACCGCGCCCACGGTGCCCCACACGGCCCAGCGGCGCTGGCGGCGCTGGGCCAGGTGGTGGGCGCGGGCCAGCGCGGTGCCGCGCTCGTTCATGCGGTCGTCGAGGGCTTGCAGGCGCTGGCGCAGGGTGTCGTGGCCGGCCGCCCAGCGCAGGTCGGCGGTCAGCTGCTCGTAGGCGGCGTGGGCGTCGGCCAGGGCCTCGTCCTGCTCCAGCCGCAGCTCGAAAGCATCCTGCTCGGCCGGGCTCATCTGGCCGTCGGCGAAGCGTTCGAGCTCATCGAAGTAGGGGCGGAGGTCTATGGGCACGGGGCGAAGGGGAAAGAGAGTGTGGGAGGAGACGATTAATTAAAAGCCCGTCATGCCGAGCGCAGCGAAGCATCTTTACCGCAATAGTAATCCAATCGATTCAACGAAGCGGTAAAGATGCTTCGCTGCGCTCGGCATGAGGGATGTTTTCCGTTGTGCTTGTTTCGTTCAGCCTCCTCACGCCACCTCGCCCGTTATCGGCTCATAGCCGCCGCGCACCAGGTCGTATAGCTTGCGCAGGCAGGTGCTTTTCTGGCGGCGGGCCACGGTGGCGTTAGGAAAGCCCATTTTGCCGCCCATCTTCTCGAAATGGTAGCCCCGGAAGTAGAAGTAGGTGAGCACCTGCTGGCAGTCGGTGCTGAGCTGGTTGAACTGGGCCAGCAGGCGCTGGCGGCGGCTGGCCTCGGCGGCGGGCAGGGGCTGGTGGGCGGGCACCTGGGCCGCAATGCGCTCCTGGGCCATGCCGTAGAGGTAGGCGCGCAGGTCCTCGGGCATGCGGGTGATGCGGCCGTCGGCCACGTGGTCGTAGAAATCGAGTAGTGTGTCTTGCAGCAGGCCGTGGGCCTTGTCGGGCGGCAGCCGGTGCTTGCGCTGCGCCCAGCGGGCAAACAGGTGCCGGCTGCGCTGGTAAAAGTCAATCAGAAATTTCTGATTGCCGATGCGCAGCTGAGTAAGGGTTTCGGCAAGAGGAGTGGACATAGCAGACAGTAAAGGCCATAGCAAGTAACGACGGAAATGGGGAATAAGGGATAAGGGTAAGAGGGAATAGGGCAAAGGGGTACTTGTCGTCCTGAGCGCAGCGAAGGACCTTCTCATTACAGAATGGTTGGCTGCAATCCAATTGGCGCAACAGTGGTAAGGTCCTTCGCTGTGCTCAGGATGACAAGCACCCCTATCCCCTCCTCGCGTATTCCCTATCCCTTATCCCCCCTTACCTTTACGTCCATGCAAACAGCCGCCCCCGCCCGCCTCCTCGATACCGCCGTTTTCGACCTCATCGCGCAGGAGAAAACCCGCCAGACCCACGGCCTCGAACTCATCGCCTCCGAAAACTACGTGTCGGAGCAGGTGATGGCCGCTCAGGGCTCCGTGCTCACCAACAAGTACGCCGAGGGCCTGCCCGGCAAGCGCTACTACGGCGGCTGTGAAGTGGTGGACCAGGTGGAGCAGCTGGCCATCGACCGCATCAAGCAACTGTTTGGTGTGCAGTGGGCCAACGTGCAGCCCCACTCCGGCGCCCAGGCCAACGCCGCCGTGATGCTGGCCTGCCTGCAGCCCGGCGACAAAATCCTTGGCTTCGACCTCTCGCACGGCGGCCACCTCACCCACGGCTCGGCCGTGAACTTCTCGGGCAAACTCTACCAGCCCAGCTTCTATGGGGTCGAAAAAGAAACCGGCCTCATCGACTGGAGCAAAATCAAGGAAACTGCTCGCCGCGAGCGCCCCAAACTGATTATCTGCGGCGCCTCGGCCTACTCGCGCGACTGGAACTACAAAGCCCTGCGCGAAGCCGCCGATGAAGTGGGCGCCCTGCTGCTGGCCGACATCTCGCACCCCTCGGCCCTCATCGCCACGGGTTTGCTCAACTCGCCCTTCGAGCACTGCCACATCGTGACCACCACCACGCACAAAACCCTGCGCGGCCCGCGCGGCGGCCTCATCATGCTGGGCCAGGACTTCGACAACCCCTTCGGCCTGAAAACCCCGAAAGGCGAAATCCGTCCCATGTCGGCCCTGCTCGATTCGGCCGTGTTCCCCGGCACCCAGGGCGGCCCGCTGGAGCACGTCATCGCCGCCAAGGCCGTGGCCTTCGGCGAGGCGCTGACCGACGACTTCAAAACCTACACCCAGCAGGTGGCCCGCAACGCCCAGGCCCTGGCCAAAGGCTTCGTGGGCCTGGGCTACGACATCATTTCGGGCGGCACCGACAACCACCTCATGCTGATTGACCTGCGCTCGAAGGGCCTCAGCGGCAAGCTGGCCGAAAACACGCTGGTGAAGGCCGACATCACCATCAACAAAAACATGGTGCCGTTTGATGACAAGTCGCCGTTTGTGACCAGCGGCATCCGCATTGGCTCGGCCGCCGTAACTACCCGCGGCCTGGGCGAAACCGACATGCACCGCATCGTGGAGCTGATTGACGAAACCCTGATGAACCACGACAACGACACCCGCATCGGGCAGGTGCGCCAGCGCGTGAACACCTGGCTACAGGACTACCCGCTTTTTGCGTAGGTTTTTACGTATAGGACTAAATCGTTTGTCATCCTGAGCGCAGCGAAGGGCCTTATCACCGCTAAACGGTTTGCAGTAATCCAGCTGCTGCGAGCGTGATAAGGTCCTTCGCTGCGCTCAGGATGACAAACGGTTTTATCCCCTTCCCTTTAATTTCCCCGTTCCTCTTCCGTGCAACCTCAACAAACAAACTCCTCGGGCGACCAGCACGAAATGTCCTTCATCGACCACTTGGAGGCGTTGCGCTGGCACATCATCCGGGCGGCTATTTCGGTGGTGGTGTTTGCCACCGGTGCGTTTTTCGCCAAAGACTTCCTGTTTCACACCCTGATTCTGGGCCCTTCGCGGCCCGATTTCTGGACCTACCGCATGTTTTGCAAGTTCGGGCAGTGGGTGCACGCGCCCGATTTGTGCATCAACGACGTGGGCTTTGTGATTCAGAACCGCGAGATGAGCGGGCAGCTCACCATGCACATCAGCACGTCGTTCATCGTGGGCATTCTGCTGGCGTTTCCGTATTTGTTCTGGGAAATCTGGCGCTTCGTGAAGCCAGGCCTCTACCCGCATGAGCGGGCCAACTCGCAGGGGGCCGTGTTCTTCGTGTCGGTGCTGTTCATTTGCGGGCTGCTGTTCGGCTACTACATTGCCGCGCCGCTCAGCATCAACTTCCTGGCCGGCTACGTGGTCGATGCCAGCATCGAAAACCAGATTGACATGCAGAGCTACCTGAGCACGCTCACCACCATGAGCGTGTCGTGCGCTTTCGTGTTCGAGCTGCCTATGATTGTGTTCTTCCTAGCCAAGGCCGGCATCGTGTCGCCCGAAATCATGCAGACCTACCGCAAGCACGCCATTGTGGTCATCCTCATCATTGCGGCCGTTATCACCCCGCCCGACATCTCGGCCCAGATTATCGTCACCATTCCCATCCTGTTGCTCTACGAGCTCAGCATTCACATTGCCCGCGTGGTGCGCCGCGGCGACGCCGCCCGCCTCAACGCCAAGCTGGCCCGGCAGGCCGAGCGCGACGCCGCCCAATAACAAGCGCTGCCAGTAGCCGGGCTGATGGCCGTGCCGTTGGCCTGGCAGTTCGTTGAACTGCTGTGTTAAAAATTGTATCATCGTGCCCAGAGTCCATTTTTGGAGTTGGCAGCCCGTAGAATTAATCAGATAAAATCAATTGTTATCCCGCCTGTGCGCCTTTTATACCTGGCGTAGCGTTTCAAATTGGGAATATATGGTCATGCTGAAATAGCATTAAAGCGTGAAAGTTAACGGCGCAGTGCTTATCTTTGACTAGCACTATGCAGCCATTTATGACGCGGCCCGGTTTTTTGCTGAGATGGCTGATAGCCCTGGGGCTGCTGGTGCAATTAGTGCCTGCCCAAGCCGGGGCCGTTGTGCCGGCCAGCACCGAGGTTTTGCGCCGGCAGCTGGCCACCCGCCTGCCCGATACCACCCGGCTGCGCCTGCTCACGGCCATGTGCTACCGGCTGCACGACGAGCAGCCCGCCCGTGCCCTTCCCTACGGCGAGGCTGCCGTGGCCCTGGCCCGTACCCTGCCCGCCGACGAACAGGAGCCCGGCCTGCTGCGCAGCCTGCTGAGCTTGGCCAGCTGCTACGCCAACCTATCCAACGGCCCGGAGACCCTGAGCCTGCTGAACGAAGCCGAAGAGCTGGCCCGCACCCAGCATGACAGCGATGCCCTGATGCGCGTGTACACCGCGCAGGGCAGCATCTACCACGAGCGGGGCGACTCCACCACGGCCTGGCGGCACTACCAGCGGGCGCTCCAGCTCAGCCAGCGGCCCGGGGTGAGCGGCCATACCCGCATGAAGCTGCTGGGCAATGTGGGCAGCCTGTTCTTTTTTCGGCGGCAGGTGACGCAGGCCTTGCATTTCGATTCGCTGGCGCTGGCTTTGGCCCGCCGCGAAAGTGACTCCACGGCCGAATCGACCTACCTCTCCAGCCTGGCAACTTACCAGATGCAGCTGGGCCGCCTGCCCCGGGTGAAACGGCTGCTCACGCAGGCGCTGGCCATCAGCCGCCGCCAGCACGCAGCCCGCAACCAGGCCGAGCAGCTGATTCTGTTTGCGATGTACTACATCCAGACCGACCAGCCCGACCGGGCCGACGCCGCCGTGCGCGAAGCCCTGAGCCTGGCCCGCCAAAGCGGCTACCTGGAGCGCGTGCTCGACGCCTACAGCATTCTGGCCGCCGAAGCCGCTGAGCATGACAAGTACCGCGAAGCCTATGAGTGGAACAAGCGCTACGTGGACCTGAACGACACCCTGAATAATCGTCAGACCATGCAAACCCTGGCGGCGGCCCAGGTCAGCTACGAAACCCAGGAGCGCGCCCGCCGCCTGCGCCAGCTCACGGCGCAGCAGGCCGAGCAGGGCTGGCACAACCGCGTGTTGGCGGCCGCCGTGGCTATTCTGGCGCTGGGGCTGCTGGTAGCCGTGTACCTGCACCGCAACCTTCGCCGCAGCCGCGCCGCCCTGGCCGCCAATAACCGCGCCCTGGAAAAAGCCTCCGAGGAGCTGCGCGCCGTGGCCGTGTTCAAGGACAAGCTCTACGCCATCGTGGCCCACGACTTGCGCGGCCCAGTCACGGCCTTTGCCGGCGTCACCAGCCTGATTGACTCGTACATTGCCCAGAACGACCAGGCCGGCCTGGCCCGGCTGCCCGCACTGGTGCGCCAGGCCTCCGACAGCCTCAACCACTTGCTCGACAACGTGCTGAACTGGGCCGTGAGCCAGACCGGCGAGCTGGACTGCCGTCCCGCACCCTTGCTGGTCACGGAACTGTTTGCCGAGTGCCAGGCCCTGTACCAGACCACAGCCGCCGCCAGCTGGCAGCACATCACCATGGCCGCCCCGCCCGATTTGCGCCTGCTGGCCGACCGCAACATGACGCGCACCATCCTGCGCAATCTGGTGGGCAACGCCTTGAAATTCATGCCCGCCGGCGGCCACGTGCACCTCGAAGCCGCCCGCGACCCCGATGACCCCCGCATGGTCCTGCTCAGCTGCACCGATACCGGGCCGGGCATGAGCGCGGCTACCGTGTCGTCGCTCATGAGCGGTCCGGCGCTGCCCGAGCCATCACCCGTGCCCCAGGCTACCGGGCTGGGCTTAGGCTTGGCTTTGTGCCGGGCCTTTGTGCACCGCCACGGCGGCACGCTCGTGATTCAGAGCCGCCCCGGGGCGGGGACTAACGTAACGGTGAGTTTGCCAGCGGCGAAGTAGTGGATTGGCGGGTTAGTGAATTGGTGGGTTGTTACGGCTTCGTTCGCAACAATAATTCACCCATCCACTAACCCGCTAATATGCCGGTTACCAGATAACCACCCGCGTCGAATCGGAGCGGTAGAGCTTCTGGCCGGGCTTGATGCCAAAGGCTTCGTAGAAGGCGGGCACGTCGGCCATCGGGCCGTTCACGCGGTACTGGGCGGGCGAGTGCACATCGGTGAGCAGTTGTGAGGCCAGGCTTTCGTCGCGCACGTGCATCTGCCAGCCCAGGGCATAGCCCAGGAAATAGCGTTGCGTGGGCGTGAGGCCGTTGATTTTCTTGCCTTCCTTGTACTGCTTGGTTTTCTTGAAAGCATCCAAACCAATGACGATGCCGCCTAGGTCGGCAATGTTTTCGCCGGCCGTGGCCTTGCCGTTGATGTGCAGCGAATCCAGCAGGGTGTAGCCGTTGAACTGCTTCACGATGCCGTTCACACGCTCATTGAAGCGCTTGCGGTCTTCTTTGCTCCACCACTCGTGCAGGTTGCCGTGGGCGTCGTATTGGCTGCCTTCGTCGTCGAAGCCGTGGGTCAGCTCGTGGCCGATGGTGCTGGCCCCGGCGTAGCCATACACCAGCGCGTCGTCGGCATCGGCATCGAGCAGGCCGGGCACGGCAAAGGCCGCGGCAGGCAACACAATTTCGTTGTTAGAGGAATTGTAGTAAGCGTTATAAGTTTGGGGCGTCATGTCCCACTCGGTGCGGTCCACGGGCTTGCCCAGCTTGTTCAGCTGGTAGTTGTACTGCCACTCGTTGGCGCGCATCACGTTTTCGGCCAGCGAGCTGCGGTCAATTTTCAGGTTCGAATAATCTTTCCATTTGTTGGGGTAGCCTACTTTAGGCGTGATTTTGTGGAGCTTATCCAGAGCCACCACTTTGGTAGGCGCGCTCATCCAATCCAGTTTCTGGATGTGCTGGGCGAAGGCTGCCACCATGTTTTTCACCAGCGTATCGTAGCGAGCTTTGGCCTCGGGCTTGAAGTATTCCTTCACGAAAAGCTGGCCCAGTGCATCGCCCAGGGCGTTTTCCTGCATATCGAGCACCCGCTTCCAGCGCGGGCGAATGGCCGTGGCCCCGCGCAGCACCGTGCCGTAGAAATGGAAGTTCTCATCCACGAACGGGCGGCTGAGTGTGGGCGCAAACTCGTGGGCCACGTGCCAGGCGAGGTAGGCTTTCCAGGTATCGACCGGCTGGGTTTTCAGGAGCTGGCCCACGGTCTGGTAAAACTCGGGCTGGCCCACAATCACCGTATCCGTTTTGGCGCTGCCCATCTGCCCGAGCCAGGTTTTCCAGTCGATGCCGGGCGTGAGCTTGTCGAGCTGCGCAATACTCATTTTGTGGTAGTTGGCGTAGGGGTCGCGCAGGGCTTCAAGCTTGCGCGAGGACTTGGCCAGCGTGGTTTCCAGGGCCATTACTTTGGCGGCGTTGGCCTGGGCCGTGGCGGCGTCCTGGCCCAGCAGCTTGAAGGTATTGGCGACGTGCTTCAGGTACTCGGCGCGGATGTTTTTGGTGCGCGAGTCGGTGTTGAAGTAGTAGTCGCGGTTGGGCAGGCCCAGGCCCGCCTGACGCAGGTAGAGGGCCATTTTGTCGCTGTTCTTATCGTCCTGGCCCACGCGCGGGCCGATGAGCGCATTCACGCCCAGCGGAATTTCGTGGGCGATGACGCCCGGCACTTCGGCCACCGTTTTCATTGCCGCGATGCGGTCCAGTTCCGTTTTCAGGGGCGTGGCCCCCAGCTTATCAGCCTTCACCGAATCCATGCCCACGGCCCAGAAATCGCCGATTTTCTGTTGATTGCTGCCGGCCGTAGCCTTGGCGTCGGCGGCCTCAATGCTGGTCTGGCGCAGGCGGGTGTAAATCTCGTCCTGCACCTTTTTGCCGATGCCCATATTGCTCTCCGAGGCCGGAATGGGGTTGTTCTTCAGCCAGGTGCCATTGGCGTAGGTGAAAAAGTCGTCGCCGGGAGCCACGGTCGTGTCCAGGGCCGCGTGCAGGATGTCGGGCTTATCGGCCGTGCTGGCCGTTTTCAGGGAGTTCGAGGGGCAGCCGGTGACGGCCGCGGCCAGCAGAGGAAGCAAGAAGAGGGGTTTTTTCATGCGGGAAAAACGGCGGCGTTTGATGATGAAGTGAGTTGCAAAGTCAGGCCATGAGCCAGCAAGCAAAGTTGGCAGGCAACGACAATTACCAATCTACAAAGGATGCTTGTGTGCCCACTGAGTTTAGGAGGACATTACTAAATTATTTTTCGATTAAACAATTCTAACAATGAATATTGATAGTATAATTTGCATATTTGGTTCATGAAGCCGTATCCATTGGTTGCCTGCCTGTTATTCGCGCTAAGTGTTGCTTCCTGTGAGACGGACGAACACATTTATATTTCGGATAAGCTGAAGTTCGGGAGGGTCGCATCAGAGGAATTTCAGTACGCCACTGATGCCGCGTGTACGAATGCCGCAACTAAATACAACAAAGGAGACAAGCCAATTCCGGTAAGTACCGCCCCATTGGCCTATTCCTTTAAAGATAGGAGGTGGCTCCTTGGTAAGAAGTATGAGGTACGCTTCATTACCCAGCCTTCGGTGCAACCGGACGGAAAGAAAATCCCCTATTTCGAAATAGATGGGGGCTCTGAAACCGATGATGCCTCGAATGCCGCCATTATCGGGGCCGCAATTCTTGAACTAAAGCAAAAGGGGGCTACAATCATCCAAGACACGGTTCTGGACAGCCCGATTAATGGAAAAAGGGCTTGGCGAGTTGTGATGCATACGGATACCCCGATTAATGACAAAGACAATAAGTTTACTCAGGTAAAAGATGATTTCGGGATGATTATAAATCCTCCTTATCCTCCATAAGTTGGGGTAGAAGGATGGATTTGCACTTCTGTATCGCGCACGCTTAGCATTTTTGCCCGTGAGGTGCTGGCTTATTTTATTTTTCAGTTGTGTCTTGCGGCCCGGGTTGCTGATAGCGCAGCCGCGCACCGCTGACAGCCTACAAGCGGTATTGCGGGCTAGCCCCCGCCCCGACACCACGCGCGTGCGCCGGCTGCAAGCCCTGAGCCAGGCCTTGTTTATGGACGACGCGCCCCGGTCAACGGCGGTTCTGGAGCAGGCGCTGGCCCTGAGCCGCCAGCTGCGCGATTCCGTGGGAATGGGGCAGGAACTGCTGGGGCTAGGCACGCGCTATCGCCGCCGGGCCGACTACGGCCGCGCCCGGCAGCGCACGCAGGAGGCGCAGGCCCTGTTTGCCACGCGCCGCGACATGGTGGGGCTGGCCAATACGTTCCTGCAGTGGAGCCTGATTGAGAACGAGCAGGCTAACCCCGCGGCCGCGCTGCGGGCGGCGCTCCGGGGGCTGACCTACGCCGAGAAGTCGCGTAACCTGAAGATTGTAAACCGGACGCGGGTGGCCATTGGCGGGGTGTATGTGCAGCTCGGTAATTATCAGGATGCGCTGGATGTGCTGCTGCCCATTTTTCGCAATGCTGCTGCGTTGCGCGATGAGCACATGGTGGCCTCGGCCCTGAATATGGTGGGCAATTGCTACCGGCAGCTCAACGACCAGCCCAAAGCACTGCGCTACCTACGCCGCTCTGTGCAGCTGAACCGCAAAACGGGCGATGTGCTGAACGCGCTTAGCGACGAAATCAGGCTGTCAGAGCTGTACGCCGGGCAGGGCAAATTGCCGCAGGCCCTGTACTACGCCACCCAAGCGCGCGCCGAGGCCAAGGCCACCAAAGACAATTACAACCTGCCGCCCGCCGAGCTGGCCGTGGCGCGGGTGTACCTGCTGCAGGGCCGCACCGACAGCGCCGTGGCGCTGGCCGAACACGCCTTCACGCTCAGCCAGCCGTCGCGCAGTAACGAGAATCTGCGCAACGGCAGCGACATTCTGGCCCAGGCATACGCGTGGCGCGGCGACTTTGCCAACGCCTACCGGTACCAGCGGCTGTGGGGGGCGTACAAGGATTCGGTGGCGGGCATCGAAACCCAGCGCCGCACCAGCGCCCTGCGCTACGGCTACGAGCTGGCCCGCAAGCAGGACCAGATTGCGCTGCTCACCCAGCGCCAGCAATTGCAGGAACAGAAGGCCCACCAGCAGCGCCAGGAAATGCGCGGCCTGCTGGCCGGCTTGGCGGGCCTGTTGCTACTGGCCGGCCTGCTGGCCCGCAATATTTTCCTCAAGCAGCGGACCAACCGGGCGCTAAACGAGAAAAACGAGCAGATTGCCCACCAGCGCGACCGCCTCGACCAGGCCCTTACTAAACTGAAAGTGGCCCAGAGCCAGCTGGTACAGAGCGAGAAAATGGTGGCCCTGGCCGCCCTCACGGCGGGCGTGGCCCACGAAATCCAGAACCCGCTCAACTTTGTGAATAACTTCTCCGAAGTGAGCCTGGAAATGCTGGCGGAGCTGGAGGAGGCGCGGCAGGAGCCTACCCGCGACCCTGAGCTGGAGGCCTCGCTACTGGATGATTTGAAACAGAACCTGCTCCGCATCAACCAGCACGGCGGCCGGGCTGCGGGCATTGTGCGCGGCATGCTGGAGCACGCCCACGCCGACCCCGGCCAGCGCCAGCCCGTCGACCTGAACGACCTGGCCCAGGACTACCTGCGCCTGGCCTACCACAGCCTGCAAAACACCCACCGCGACTTCACCGTGGCCCGCACCCTCGACCTGGACCCCGCCCTGGGCCCCCTGCACGTGGTGCCACAGGAGCTGGGCCGCGTGCTGCTCAACCTGTTCACCAACGCCTTCTACGCGGTGCACCAGAAGGCCCTGCTGCTGGGGCCGGCCTACACGCCCTCGGTGCGGGTGCGCACCCGGCGCGTGAGCGGCGGCGTGGAGCTGCATGTGCGCGACAACGGCACCGGCATCGCCCCGGTGGTGCTGGACAAAATTTTTGACCCCTTCTTCACCACCAAGCCGCCCGGCGAAGGCACCGGCCTGGGCCTGTGGCTGAGCTACGACATCATCACCAACGGCTACGACGGCACGCTCACGGTGCGCTCCGAAGAAGGCGCTTTCACGGAGTTTGTGGTGACCCTGCCGCAGGACCAAGGGATGCCTGTAGTTGCGGCGGTCGCTGGTGCATCGGAAGAGGCGTAATGAAAAACACAAAAGCCCGTCATGCTCAGCATGACGGGCTTTTGTGCCAAATGCCGCCCTTACAGAATAAAGCGGGTGCTGAGGAAGCTGCTTTCCTGGCCGTCCACGATTTCGTTGAAGAGGTGCTTGTTGGCCTCGGTCTGCTTGGTGGCTACTACGGTGCGGATGCTGAACGAGCGCAGCGCGTCGTACACCGAGAGGGTTCCTTCGGCCGAGTCCTTGCGGCCGGTGAAGGGGAAGGTGTCGGGCCCGCGCTGGCACTGGGCGTTGATGTTCACGCGGCTCACCTGGTTCACGAGCTGGTCGATGAGGTCGGCCACCTCCTGCGATTCCGAACCGAAAATGCTCACCTGCTGGCCGTGGTCGGAGTCGATGATGTACTGGATGGCTTTGTCGACGTTGGCGAAGGAGGCCACCGGCACCACCGGGCCGAACTGCTCCTCGCGCCACACCTTCATGCCGGCCTTCACGGGGAATAGCAGAGCGGGGTACACCAGCGGGCCGGCCGTGGTGCCACCGCCTTCGTTCATCACGCGGGCGCCCTGGGCCTGGGCATCGGCAATGACTTCGGCCAAATAATTGGGTTTTTGGGGCTCGGGCAGGGGCGTGATGTTCACGCCCGCGTCCCAAGGCATGCCGGGTTTCAGCTTGTTGATTTCGGCGGCGAAGCGCTGCACGAAATCTTCGGCAATGCTTTCGTGCACCATAAACAGCTTGAGCGCGGTGCAGCGCTGGCCGTTGAAGCTGAGCGAGCCGAGCACCGATTCCTTCACGGCCACGTCCAGGTCGGCATCGGGCATGACGATGGCCACGTTCTTGGCATCGAGCCCGAGAATGGCGCGCAGGCGGTTGCTCTTGGGGTGCATTTTCTTGAGCGAATCGGCCACGCGGCTGCTGCCGATGAGCCCCAGCGCGTCAATCTTGCCCGAGGCCATAAGGGCCGGTACCACCGCGTTGCCGCGCCCGTACACGGTGTTCACCACGCCTTTGGGGAAGGCTTCGGCAAAGGCGGCCAGCAGCGGGAAGTGCAGCAGGGTGCCGTGTTTCGGAGGTTTGAAAAGGACCGTGTTGCCCATGATGAGGGCCGGAATCAGCATGCAGAACGTCTCGTTCAGCGGGTAGTTGAAGGGGCCCATGCAGAGCACCACGCCCAGCGGCGAGCGCCGAATCTGGCCGATGATGCCTTCGGTGATGGTGAAGCGCGACGAGTCGCGGTCCAGGTCCTTGAGAGCGTTGATGGTGGCATGGATGTAGTCCACAGTACGGTCGAACTCCTTCTCCGAGTCAACCGTCGACTTGCCGATTTCCCAGAGCAGCAGCTTCACGATTTCGGCCTTGCGGGCCACAATGAGGCGGGTGAATTTCTCGACGGCCGCGATGCGTTCGGCCACGCTCAGCATGGGCCACTCGCCCCGGCCGAAGTTATAGGCGCGCACGGCGGCATCGAGGGCTTTGAGGGCTTCGGCCTCGTCAAGCAGTGGGTAGGAACCGATGACGCGGGGCGCGAGCGAGCCGTCGGGCCGGCGCTCAAACATGGGCGAGACGACTTCCTGGGTGGGGCCGGCCCACTCGCGCAGCTCGCCGTCGAGCAGGTACTGGCGCTGGTGCAGCGGCTCGGCGAGGCGCCAGGCTTCGGGAATGGCCGCCGCGTCGGGCGGAAAGAGTTGGGTCAGGGTTGAGGTGCTTACAGCCATGGTAATGGGCAAAAAGTGCGGTGCGAACCTACGCAACAGCGTATGGGTACGGAAATATTGGCCCGCCGTGCTGATTTCGGCCCCTTCTCACGGGAACGTTTGCGTACCGCGCATGCCCCCGAAAACCGCTATGTTTCCGGCGAAATTATTTTTCTGCTCATGTCGCTACGCCTCCTGCTTTTGCTCAATTTCGCCGCTGCCGCCTACCTCACCGGCCTCATCTGGACGGTGCAGGTGGTGCATTACCCCAGCTTTGGCAAGGTGTCAAAGGAGGCGTGGGCAGCCTTTCACGCGGCTCACACCCGCCGCATGAGCTACGTGGTGATGGCCCCCATGGTGCTGGAGCTGGGCCTGGCCATCTGGCTGGCCTGGGCCGGCCGCACCGCGCTGCCCCACGGGGCCGGCTGGTGGAGCCTGGGGCTGGTGGGGCTGGTGTGGGCGGCCACGTTCTTCATCGCGGTGCCCTTCCATAACCGCCTCGAACAAGGCTACGACTACATTGCCATCGACGGCCTCACGCGCACCAACTGGCTGCGCACGCTGGCCTGGACGGCGCGGGCCGGGCTGCTGGGCTGGCTGCTGATATAGAGAAGCAATATTTTGCGTCTCGTCGTTAGGGCGATACAATGCGGACACGGTTCTAACAACTCAACGACGAGACGCAAAATATTGCGTCTCTGCATCCCTAACAGGCCCTATTTGCCGGCCCTGCTCTTCTCCCGCGTGGCCTTAAACTCCGAGCCATTCTTCCAATTCGGAAAAGTGGTTTCGCTGGCCAGCTGCTGGCCTACGCGGAACATGAAGCGGGCATCTTCGGCCGCGCCGCGCAGGTCCCAAGCTGGGTCGAACTGGTCGGCGGGCTGGTGGTAGGCTTTCTCTTCGAAGTCTTTGCGCTGCTTTTCGGCGAAGGCTTTGCCGTGCAGGCGGCTGTCGAACTGCCCGCTGGCGTAGAGCGCCGGAATGCCCACTTTGGCGAAGCTGAAGTGGTCGGAACGGTAGAAGCTGCCGGTTTCAGGGTGTTGAAAAGGGATGACGTAGCGGTTCTGCTCCTTAGCGGCGGCGCGGGCGTAGTCGTCCAGATCCGACTGCCCGTAGCCCACGATGGTCACATCGCGCATCGGCCCGAAGGCCAGCAACTCGTCCATGTTAATATCAGCAACCGTGCTGGCCACCGGAAACAGCGGGTGCTGGGCGTAGTAGTCCGAGCCCAGCAGGCCCTGCTCTTCGCCCGTCACGGCCAGGAACACGATGCTTCGCTGCGGTTTTTCCTTGGCCTGCTTGAAGGCATTGGCAATGGCCAGCAGGCCGGCGCAGCCGCTGGCGTTGTCGAGCGCGCCGTTGTAAATCGAGTCGCCCGCAATGGGCTTGCCAATGCCCAAGTGGTCCCAGTGCGCCGAGTAGATGATGTACTCCTTCGGGTGGGTGGTGCCTGGCAGCACGGCCACCACGTTTTTCGAGGTTTTGCGCGTGATTTTGTTGTGGATAGTGGTGCTCAGGCGCAGGTTCATGGCCCGGCCGCGGAAGCCGGGGCGGTTGGCAGCGGCGTAGGCTTCGTCGTAGTTCTGGCCGGCGGCCGTGAAGAGGCGCTTGGCCGCGTCGAGGGTCATCCAGCCTTCGAGGGCCACTTTGCTGGCGCCGTGGTCGGGCGTCTGGGGGTGCAGCTTGGCCCCACCGTTGCTGCTTTGCACCACCGTCCAGGGGTAGGAGGCGGGCTGGGTGTCGTGGATGATGAGCAGGCCGGTGGCCCCGTGGCGGGCGGCCTCCTCGTATTTATACATCCAGCGGCCGTAGTAAGTCATGGCCTTGCCCTTGAACATGGTGGTGTCGTTGCCCGCGTTGCCGGGGTCGTTGATGAGCACCACCACTGTTTTGCCTTTCACATCGAGGCCGGCGTAGTCGTCCCAGTTATACTCGGGGGCCGTCACGCCGTAGCCGGCAAACACCAGCGGTGAATCCTTGATGCTGACCACTGGCTTTTCCTGCTCGGTCAGGAACATAAAATCCTGCCGGTACTTCAGCTGCAGGGTCTTGCCGTTGCCCGTTACCGTCGCAATCGAGTCGGGCTGGCCCGCAATTTCCACCAGTGGCACCGCCTGGAAATACGAGCCATTAGCCCCCGGCTGCAACCCCAGTTTTTTAAACTCCGAAGCCAAGTAAGCCGTGGCTTTCTCTTCGCCCGCCGTGAACGGCCGTCGGCCCTGAAACTCATCCGAAGCCAGCACCTTGATATGATGCGCCATGAGGGCGGGCGTGATGCCGTCGTTGGGAGCTGGCACGCTGGCGGTATCAGTGGGCGCAGCTTCGGTTTGGGCCGTGGTTTGGGCCGTTTCCGACGACGAGGTTTTGCCCTGGCAGCCCGCCAGCAGCAGGCCCGCGGCGGCCGGCACCAGCCAGCCGCTCAGTATTGGTAAACGCATCGGTACAGAGAGTTACCCCCGGCCGCGACGCCGGAGCTGCCTACAGCCGGGCAAAATGCTCGGCCGCAATCCGCGCGCCTTCTTCGGTGCAGATGCCCCGAATGTAGTACAGGAAAATGCTGCGGAAAACTTCGCGCATGTTGTAGCGGTCGGGCGGGAACACCTGCGGGTTGAGCAGCATGTTCAACTGCTCCACAATAATCTTGGTAACCAGCTGAATGTTAATGTCCGAGCGGAACATTCGGTTGCGAATGCCGTCATTCAGCAGCTGTTGAAGCTGCGGAGCCGAGTAGGTGTTTACGTTGTCCATGGCCGCTTCCCACGTCTTGGGGAACCCAGTTTGCAGGTCGACGTAAAATTGACCCGGCACGGCGGCCAAGTCGCGCAGGCCCAGCTGCAGCAAGCCGTACAGGCGCTCCACGGCCGACGAGTATTGGGCAAACAATTCCACGTGTTCGCGCTTCTGGCGCTCTATGTCGGCCAGAATGGCGTGGTGCACCAACAGCTCGCGGCTGGGAAACTGGGCCGCCAGGTCGGCCTCGGTGGTGTGCAGGGTGGTGGCCAGTACGGCATCGGGCGCGGTGTGCAGGCCGTAGCGGTAAAAGACCGGCATGGCGGCTTCCAGAGAAGCCGTCGGCAGCGTAAAATCAGGCATCCAGGGAAAGCGTAAGTCTGTTTTCAGAAGGGAAAGTGCGAGCGAGAGGGGGGCTGGCGTCGGGCCGAACGCTGTCGCGCCGGTTAGAGTGCCCCGAGCAGAAAGAAAAATAGCAGTTGCGTGATGTACACCAGCGGCACCAGCGGGTTGCGCTTGGTGAAGGTGGTGCGGTTGAACAGCATCTGCAAGATACAGGCAAAGATGAACCAGTCGCGGAAATTTTGGAACGGAATCACGCCCGCCGACCAGTGCCAGAAATCGAAGCGCCCGGCCACCGGCTCCAGGCAGGCATCGAAGCCCACCATAAGCCCGGCCGCCAGCAGGATGCGCGGCAGCTCGCCCAGCGGCAAGTAGCGCACCAGCATGCCGCATAGGTAGGTGAGCACCAGCCAGTTCAGGCCAATCATCGGCGGTACGCCTTTGAAGGGCTGGGCATCGAATAGTTTAAAGCCCAGCGTATCGCCGTAGGTGTAGTGCCCGAAAAACCGGCCCGTGTTCACGCCCACAAACTCGGCCCCGAAACCCAGCAGCACCACCGTGAGGCAAAAGCCCCAGAAGCTGGCATCGCGCTTCGGCTGGAACCACAGCAGCAGCAGCGCCGTGAGCCCCAGCGTGAGCGGCGTAAAGCGCAGGTAGAAATCGGGGTTTTGGGAAAAAGCCAGCCCCACAAAACCGGTGAAATGAAACAGCAACACCAGGCCCTGGGCCACACGCAGCCGGCGGTTAGTCGCGGCCGGGAGCGGCTCGGTGTAGTCAACCATGGAGGGAAAGCGGAATAAGGAAAAGGGGATAGGTCGGCAATGGAAATCAGGAAGTTGAGCAATCGCAACAATATTCGGTCGCCGCTCCCTTTTCTTATTCCCTATCCCTTATCCCTCATTAATTAAAGACGAAACGATTTTGGCCGACAGCAGGCACAGCGGAATACCGCCGCCCGGATGCACCGAACCACCGCAAAAGTACAGCCCTTCGAGCCGCCCCGAAAAATTGGGGTGCCGCAGAAAGGCCGCCAGCGCGTTGTTGCTGGAACTACCGTAAAGCGCCCCGCCAAACGACGAGGTATCGGCGGCAATGCCGGGCGGCGTCCAGATTTTTTCGGTGGCAATCAGCGGCCTGATGTCGGTGCCCAATGCCTGGCTCAGCTTACGCAGCACGGCGGCGCGGGTTTGCTGGGTGAGGGCCGGCCAGTCCTGGCCCTGGTCGTGGGGCACGTTCACCATCACAAACCAGTTTTCGTGGCCGGGCGGGGCATCGGTAGGCGTTTTTTTGGAGGTGATGTTCACGTACACCGTCACATCATCGGCCACGGTTTTCTGCTGGAAGATGGACTTGAGTTCCCGCTGGTAATCAGCCGAGAAGAAAATGTTGTGCAAATCCAGCTCGGGAAATTCGCGGCTGATGCCCCAATAAAAAATCAGCGCCGATGAGGAACGGGGCTGGCTTAGGGTGCGCTCGGGAGCGGGCTCGCGGGGCAGCA
This sequence comes from Hymenobacter negativus, assembly GCF_016056375.1. Taxonomy (GTDB): domain Bacteria; phylum Bacteroidota; class Bacteroidia; order Cytophagales; family Hymenobacteraceae; genus Hymenobacter; species Hymenobacter negativus_A. The sequence goes on along the minus strand of NZ_JAEDAE010000004.1, from coordinate 301,220 downwards.
GGCGGCGGTAGGTAGGCACCACGTCCATGTTGCTCACCACGCGGCCGAAGTCGTACACGTCCTGCGCTGTGCGCAGACCCGTCACGCGGCCATCAGCCACGATAATTTCCTCCACGGCTTCGTTGTAGCGGAATTTCACGCCGAACTCGGTGGCCAGCCGGTTCAGGCTTTCGGCAATGGCATAAATGCCGCCTTCGGGGTAAAAAGCGCCAATGCCGTGCTCCAGGTGCGGAATCATGCTCAGCGTGGCCGGGGCTTGGTAGGGGTCAGAGCCATTGTAGGTCGCGTATCTGTCGAATAGTTGCACGAGGCGCGGGTCATTGCCAAAGGCCTTTTCGTGGCGCTGGTGCATGGTGCCCAGCAGGCCTAGCTGCGGCAGGGCGGCCACAGCTTTCAGCGTTTCGGGGCTGAAATAGGTGCCGGCTTTGTGCAAAGACTTGTGCAGGAAGGTACCCGCTGTAGCATCATACGCCCGCCCGGCGCGGGCCAGAAACTGCGTAACGGCCGCCGCTGGCGTGCCTAGTTTCTCTTCCACCTCAGTCGCAAATTTCGTCGCCTCAGCCCAGGCCGTAAGTTGAGTGCCATCGGCAAAAAAGTAGCGGGTGATGGGGTCGAGCCGCTCGTAGCGGAAGTAGTCGGCGGGTTCGCGCTGGGCCAGCCGGAAAATATCATCCACCAGCTGCGGCAGCGTAAATAAGGACGGCCCGGCATCGAACCGGTACCCGCCGGGCAGCGCAAACTGGTGCATCTTGCCTCCGAATGTGGCCCCGGCCTCAAATACCGTCACGGGGTGCCCGGCCACCGCCAGCCGCGCCGCCGTGGCCAGCCCCGCAATACCCGCGCCGATAACGGCCACCGGCTGGCGGGAAGGTGCTATTTTGATTTTCTTTCTGAACACTGGACTGCTAACCGCCGCAGCGGGGGGAGAAGTTTAGCCGAAGCGGCCAAAAATAAAGCGGCGCTCCGGAGCGAACATTTGCTGTCTACTCCGGAGCGCCGCTTTATTTCTTAAGTCAGCTTATTCCACGGCCAGTACCAGCCCTTTCAGGTACGCACCTTCCGGATGGAATAGGCTCACCGGGTGGTCGGCGGGCTGGGTGAGGCGGTGCAGAATGCGCGCCGGCCGGCCCGCTTCGATAGCCGCCGCCAGTACCGCGCCCTCAAATAATTCGGGGCTAACAACTTGCGAGCACGAGAACGTGAACAGCAGCCCGCCGGGCGCGAGGTGCGCAATGCCAGCCATGTTCAGGCGCTTGTAGCCCATCAGGGCGGCGTGGCGGGCGCCCATGTGCTTGGCAAAAGCAGGCGGGTCGAGCACCAGCAAATCGTACTGGGCCGAGTGGTTTTTGAGGAAGCCCAACACGTCGTCGGGGTAGGCGGCGTGACGGTCGGCGTGGTTTGATAATTCGGCGTTGCGCTCGGTGAGGGCAATAGCTTTTTTGCTCGAATCGACGGAGTGAACCAGCTCAGCGCCAGCCTCCAGCGCATATACCGAGAAGCCGCCGGTGTAGCAAAACGTGTTGAGCACCTTGCGGCCCGGCGAGTAACGGGCCAGCAGTTCGCGGTTGTCGCGCTGGTCGATGAAGAAGCCGGTTTTCTGCCCCGTTTCCCAATCCACGGCAAACTGATGGCCGTTTTCGGTTACAATATGCTCGCGGCCCGAGCTTTCGCCAAACAGGTAGCCATTCTGAGCGTCGGGTACGGCGTTGCCGGGCACGGTTTCGGCGCTCTTATCGTAAATGGCGCGCAGCTTATCGCCGAACACCACTCGCAGCGCGGCCGCGATTTCAGGCCGCGCGCGGTACATGCCCACGCTGTGGGCCTGCACCACGGCCGTGTCGCCATACACATCGATGATGAGGCCGGGCAGGCCGTCGCCCTCGGCGTGCACCAGCCGGAACACGTTGGTATCGGCCGTGCCGGTCAGGGCCAGGCGCTGGCGCAGGCGGTAGGCATTGCCCAGCTTGCCTTCCCAGTACTTGGCCGTCGGCAATTCAGCTTCGGGGCCAAAATCCAGCATGCGCACGGCAATGGAGCCGCCACTGGAGAAATGGCCCACGCCCAGCAGCTCGCCGTTGCTGGCTTCTACGCGCACGGGTTCGCCCTCGCGGGGCTCGCCCAATACGCGGGCAATGGCGCCCGAAAACACCCAGGGGTGGCGGCGGCGCAGGCTGTGGTCTTTTCCGTTTTTGAGGACGATGGTGGCGGGGTTCAGCATAGTTTGCAAAGGTACGGCCCCGCGCCGGGCCGGCTGGTTCCGCCTACCGGAACCAACGCCGGTAAATGGGCCGCCGCCAGGCAAACTGCGCCCACATGGCTGGGTATATCACCACATCGAGCAGGCGCGAAGCCGTGCGGTATTCCAAGGCATCCACAATCACGCTGCCGCCCTTGGGGCCGGGCTGAATAAGGTGGCGGTGCCGCCAGAACCGCAGCGGTGGCGGCAGAATCTGGCCTTCATCCACGAAAAAATGAGTGCCGTCGGGCTGCACGCCGTCGTCCACAATCAGCGAGGTCCACGGCAAACGCTTCACCAGTGTATCAAGCTCAATTTCAACCCGGTCGCCCGTGCGGCAGCCATCGAACCGAAGCAGCCGCAGCCGCGGAAACGGCGGGGCCAGGGCCACAAATAATTCGCGGGTGAAGCCAGCCATGACCGCGGCCGGGGGCTGCGTAACGGCGGTGCGTAAGGTGACGTGCATGAGCTTTGCTAACCTCGGCCAGTGGCGGTTTACCCCAGCAGTTCCTCAATATCCTCGCGGGTGAGATGCTTAATTACCGCCTCATCGGTGGCAATAAGTTCACTCACCAGCGCCAGCTTGCGGCGCTGCAGGGCCAGGATTTTTTCCTCCACCGTGTTCTGAGTGATAAACTTGTAAGTGAACACCGGGCGCTGCTGACCGATGCGGTGGGCGCGGTCCACGGCCTGGGCCTCCACGGCGGGGTTCCACCACGGGTCGAGGATGAAGACATAGTCGGCGGCGGTGAGGTTGAGGCCCACGCCGCCGGCTTTGAGGCTGATGAGGAAAATTTTCAGGTCTTCGTTTTCCTGAAAGCGCGCCACTTCGGCGGGCCGGTCGCGGGTAGCACCGTCGAGGTAGGCGTAGTGCATCTGCCGTTCATCAAGCGCCGCCCTCACCAATGACAAGTGCTGCACGAATTGGCTAAATACCAATACTTTGTGGCCTTCGGCTACCACGTTGCGAATCATGCGCAGCACTTCGCGCAGCTTGCCCGATTCGTGGGTGTAGTTTTCGTCGGCCAGGCGTGGGTGGTTGGCAATCTGACGCAGGCGCGTGAGGCCCTGCAGCAGCAGAAACTGCGTGCTGGCCGGGCCGTGCTCGTCGAGGTTACGCAGGATTTTATTGCGGTAAAAGCTCTTGGTTTCCTCGTAGGCGTGGGCCTGCTCGTCCGTCATCTGGCAGTAGCTTAGCTGCTCGGTTTTGGCAGGCAGTTCCTTAGCTACCTGTGCTTTGTGCCGGCGTAGGATGAACGGCTTGATGAGGGCGTGCAAGCGGCGGGTGCGGCCTTCGTCCTGGTCTTTCTCAATAGGCTTGAGGAATTCCTTGCGGAAAAACGCCTGCGTGCCTAGCAGGCCCGGGTTGATGAAGGACATCTGCGACCACAAGTCCATCGTGCTATTCTCCACCGGCGTGCCCGTGAGGATGAGCCGGTGCTTGGAATGCAACTGCCGCACGGCCTGCGAGGTGGTGCTCGACGGGTTTTTGATAGCCTGCGATTCATCCAGAATCACGTAGTCGAACTTGTAGCCGGCCAGTAGTTCGGTGTCCAGCCGCACGATGCCGTAGCTGGTCAGCACCACGTCGTAGTCGGCGAAGCGGTCGGGGTTTTTGTCGCGGTAGGTGCCGGTGTAGGCCAGTACGCGCAGCTCGGGTGTAAACTTCTGAGCTTCATTCAGCCAGTTGAAAACCAACGAGGTAGGCAGTACCAGCAGCGAGGCCGCGCCCTGCGCCTCCCCGCTTTCGCGACGGTGCTGCAGCATGGCCAGCGTCTGAATCGTCTTGCCAAGCCCCATGTCGTCGGCCAGGCAGCCGCCGAAATGGTAGTCCTGCACGAAGCGCAGCCAGTTGTAGCCGGCCTTCTGGTAGGGGCGTAACTCGCCCAGAAACCCGGCAGGCAGCGGGTGGTCTTCCACTTCGGCAAAGTCGCGCAGCTTTTCCAGCTTGCGGCCCATGCGCACGGTGGCCAACTCATTGCTTTGCAGGTCGGCCACCAGGGCCAAGTGGTGGCGGCGCAGGTTGAGTCCGTCCTCGGTTTCTTCGCCGAAAGCAAACAGCTCTAGGTAGTCGGTAAACCACTCGTCGGGGATGATGGCAATCTGGCCGTTGGGCAGTTTGAACTCGCGCCGGCGCTGCAGAATGTGCCCCCGAAGCCGGATAAACGGCACTTCAATGTCGCCGAAGCGCACCGTGCCGCGCACATCGAACCAGTCGCCGGCTTCCTGAATGCCCACCTGCACGCTGGTTGGGCCAATGAAGTAGTTTTTGGTAGCCGTAGCGGCGGCTTCCACCGTGTAGCCCAGCTCCGTGAGGGCCGACGAGTTGTCGTGCAGCCACTTGAAGGCTTCGGCTTTAGGCAGCGAGGCGTGGCCGTTGGCCACCACGAGGCGGCGGGCCTGCAGCTCTTCCACAGTGGCTTGCTCCTGCTCCGGGTTGCGCAGCAGGCGATGGAATACGTAGCTGTCGGCTGTTTTTTCGAGGTGCACGCTCACGGGCTTGCTGGTGCCCAGCGGCATGAGGTGCGGGCCGTAGCGAAAGCTCAGCTCGAAATGAATCTGCTCGGTTTCGGCCCCGGTGAGTAGCGGCGCAATGGGCTTGGGCAGCGGAATGCGGCCCCGGCGCGGCGGGCCGGGCGGCCGCACGGGTGCTTCGGGCGCGGGCAAGGCGGGCTGGGCGTCGCTGAACGTGAGCCGCGGCCGCGCCACGTAGCGCTCCGAACGAATGTCAAAGCCCCGGGCGTGCACCTCGAACGCCTCCATGAGCGGGGCCACGAACTTTTGGAAATAGCTTTCCTCCACGTTGCGGGGCACCACAATAAATTTCTTCTTCAAAAACGGCAGCAACTTCTTGCCGTCCACCTCGGTGCGGAAGGAGTAGAGCAGGTCGTTGAGCAGCAGCCAAGCTGGCTGCAGGCACACCAGTACCGCATCTTTGTATTGAAAATCAAGCTTCTGCCCTTGGTACTGAATGGTGGGGAAGTAATGGGTGCCCTCCTCGTTGCGACGGAAATGGAAGAGGATGGATGCCTTGGCCGGGGCCATACCAATTTCCTTCCAGGTCGGCTCGCCGTCGCGGCCCATGATGAAAACCTGCTTGCCCGCCAGCCGCGCCAGAATGCCGGCCATGCGCGTTTGCACGTACTTGGAAATAACCTCCTGAAGTGGTTTGTCGCCCTTTTCGGCGTTGTAGGTCTTGAGGAAAAACTCGGCCGTGGCAATCTTGCGGGGCCAGAATTCTTTCACCACTGTCTCCTGCTGAATCTGGTCGCAAAGCTCCACCAGCTCGAAGTCGGTGGCATCGAGCCCGGCCGCGAATTCATGGGCATTTTTCCCCGAAACGGTCTGGTGCTGAAGCGTTAGCTGGCCGCGCGGGCCGAGCTGGACCACGTAGGCCGCGAACAAGTGGCCCAGGAACTCGTGTTCGAAGAGCGAGTAGACGATTTGAAACGGTTCAGCGGTAGATACTTTCATAGCCGGGCACGCGGAAAGCGCAAGGTAGGGCAGAAAGCGGAAATTAGCGTAGCCGAGCTTTGCTGCCAGGGGCGAATGTTAGCCCCTTACGACATAAAAACTCCCAAGATACCGGAAATTCGATAAACGCTATAAATTCTCTCGCAAGTCCAACTTGCTCGCATTCAGCGCCGGGCGAATGCTCACGGCCAGCGTGATGAGGATGATGGAGAGGCAGGTAAAAATCAGGTCCGAGGCCTGCATTTTTACGGGGTAGGCGTCCACCACGCTCGTGGCCATGCCCATGCTCACGAAGCCGAACCTCTGCTGCAGCCAGCACAGCGTGACACCTAGAATGAGCCCGGTGGCCGCGCCCACCAGCGCCACAATGGCCCCCACGTACAGAAACGTGCGCCGCACCGTCTTCTGGCTAGCGCCCATGGCTAGCAGCACCGCAATATCCTTTTTCTTATCGATGACCAGCATCGAGAGCGAGAAAAAGATGTTGAGCGAGGCAATGAGCAGGATGAGCGTGAAGGTGATGAACACAAACAGCTTCTCCACTTTGATGGCCTTGAACAGGCTGACGTGCTGTTCGTCGGAATCCTGCACCTTAAAATCGGGCCCAAGCTGCTTGCGCAGCTGCTCCTTCACCTGCTCAATCTCGAAGCTCTGGCCCACCTTCACGTAGAGGGCCGTGCGGCGGGTGCCATAGCCCAACAGGCGCTGGGCAAAGGCGAGCGGCACGAAAATGTAGCTGTCGTCGATGTGCTGCTCGATGAGGAAGACGCCGCCGGCTGTCAGGTTCTGCTCGTTGAAGGCATTTTCGGGGTTGAAATCGAGGGTCTTTTTGCCGGGCGTGTTGCGCGGGTACAGCAGGCGCATGGGCGCCAAGCGGTTGTTGAGCGTGATGCTGAGCTCGTGCTGCACGCCGGCGCCCACCAGGGCCAGCTCCAGGCTGTCGCGGCGCAGGCGGTGGTCGCCTTCGCGGATGTTGGCATCAATCTGGCTCTGGCCAAAGTAGTTATCCGAAAGACCGCGCATTTTCACCACCATCTGGCGGTCGTGGTATTGCAGCAGGGCGTTGTCCTCGATTACCTCCGTGAGCAGGGCCACGCCAGGCGTGTTTTCCAGCTTCATCAGGAAGGTGCGGTCGACGGGGAAGGCCTTGCCTTTGGCGGCGGAGATGACAAGATTAGGGTCTGACTTGCCGTAGAGCGTACGCACCAAATCCTCCAGCCCGTTGAACACCGACAGCACGATAATCAGCGCCATGGTGCCCACCGCCACCCCAATCATCGAAATGTTGGAGATGATGGTGATGATGTTGCGCTTGTTCTTGGAACGGAAGTAGCGCCGGGCAATGAGGATGGGTACGTTCATAAATCACGGATTCGTCGGATTTCACGCGGTTTGGGCGGATTTCGTGGACGACTCCTCAGGTGATAGGAGGGTGGCTGCGCAGGAGTTGCGAACGGAAAGCTACGCTAACGGAGCTGTAAATGGAAAGTTGACAGAACCCAACGAACAGATAACGGCCCCAAAACCCAGCGAATCCGCGCCAAATCTGACGGAATGAGGTTAGGCGCAGCCAATCCGTGATTTATTTCCAGGCTTTCACAATAAGGCCCGTGCCGGAGTCGTGCGCTGTGCGGGCGTCAAACCAGTTCAGCAGCAGGCAGAACGGGAACACCACGGCATAATAGAACGGCAGTACGATGAAAAATGCGCGCGACTTGCCCAGCATCAGAATAGGGTATTTCATGCTCAGGCGCCACGAAATCTGGCCCGGCTCGCCGTAGCTGTAGCGGGCCTCGATGCGCTCAAAACCTGCGGTGCGCAGCTTCTGCTGAATCTCGCGGATGTTGTAGCCGTCGCGCACGTGCTCTTCGATGAAGCTGGTTTCGCCGTCATCGTGCACGTCGGAGCCGCCCTGGTCGCTGGGAGTCGAAATCAGCAGCATGCCGCCGTCTTTCAACGAAGCGTGGATGTTGCGAAACACTTCCACGTCTTCCAGAATGTGCTCCATCACATCGACGGACAGGGCCAAATCGAAAGAATTCGGCTCCTGATACAGCACCAAATCCTGCACGGCAAACTGCACGTTCTTGCGGCCAATCTGGCGGAAGAACTGGTTGGAGTCGGCCACCTGGTCGTCCTTCACGTCCACGGCCAGGATGTTCCACTTCGAACTCAGCCCGCTCAGCCAGTAGGTGTATTGCCCGTAGCCGGAGCCGGCATCGAGGATGTGCAGGGGCTCCTGGGTACGGCCTTTGGCCCAGCGGCGCAGCTCGCGGTGCACGTGCCAGGTGCGCAGCAGCAGCAAGTCGAGCAAATGATAAAACAGCCGGCGCAGCCACGGCGTGCGGTTGAATACCTGGCCGAGCGTCTTCTTGATAGGGTCGTAGTACAAAAGAGTGACTGAGTGAGGGAGTGACTGAGTAACGAGTGGCTGAGTGAGGGAGCAACTGAGTGGCTGTTTAAATCATCACTCAGTCACTCCTTCACTCAGTTACTCATTGTTGAAAAGGCGCGGGCGGGCGGGCTTGTCGTCGTCCGAAGAGTCTTCCTTCGGAGCTTCCGGAATATGGAGCGTGCCGAGCACCTGGTCCATATGGGCCGCATAAGCGGCGCTGTCGTCGTGGAAAAAGATGAGCTCGGGCACTACGCGGGCTGTTTTGCGGATGCGCTTGGCCAGGGCGTGGCGGATTTCCTTGGCGTTATCCTTAATGATTTCGAGGCGCTCGTTGGCATCATTGCCCAGCAGCAGGCTGAGGTACACACGGGCCTGGCCCAGGTCGGGGGTTACCTTCACCATGCTGATGCTGGGGGCCAGCCCGCCGCCAAACAGGTGTGGTAAGTCGCGCTGCAATACGGCCGCGAGCTCCTGTTGCAGGAGGCTGGCCATTTTTTGTTGTCGTTTGCTATCCATAATGACTAGCAAAGGTACGGGATAGGGGAGAAGGGTGTAGGGGATAGGGAATAAGGAAAACGGGATAGGGCCTTCAGCAGGGTTAGGCCGGCGAGTCCATTGCCAGTCAGTGGCGGCAGAACGCATCCTCCCGATACCTTTGCCTTCTCCCATTTCCCTTATTCTCCCGCGCTTTGCTTCGCTTTTTTAAAAGCTCGTTGTCCACGCAGCTGCTGGCCTTGGTGCTACTGGTGCTGGCGCTGCGCCTGCCGCTGCTCTGGCTGGGCCTGCCCCTGACGGCCGCCGAGCTCCGGGCTTTGCTGGTGGGCGAGCGGCTGCACGGCGGGGCCATGCCCTACCGCGACCTCTACGACGGCACCGCGCCGCTGGCCGCCGCCGCCTTCGCCGCCCTCGATGCCGTGCTGGTGCGCCCCGTGTGGCTCTACCGCATGGTGGCGCTGGGGCTGCTTTTTATTCAGGCCTTGCGCCTGAACCTGGTGTTCAACCGCTACGACGTGCACCCCGAGCGCGGCTACGTGGCCGCCCTCACCTACCTGCTGGTGGGCAGCGTGAGTACCGATTTGGATGCTCTCTCGCCGCTGCTGCTGGGCAATACCTTCATCGTGTTTGCGCTGAGCGCGCTGCTGCCCACCTCCCGCGAGGGCTACGACAACCGCCGCCTGTTCCGGGCCGGGTTTCTGATTGGGCTGGGCGCGCTGTGCTACCTGCCGCTGAGCCTGTTTGTGATAGTGGGGCTGTTTGCGGTGGTGATTTTCGCAGCCAACTCTTTCCGCAGCTCGTTGCTGCTGCTGTGCGGGTTTTTCTTCCCATATGCGTTGGTGGGCACGTTTTTCTTTTACACCGATGCGCTGCCGGGTTTCGTGCAGTTTCACTTGCAGCCGGGCCTCACCGACCTCATAGCCAGCGGCTTGCCCGCCGGCCTGCAGCTGCGCCTGCTGATTGTGCCCATGCTGGTACTGGCGCTGGCGCTGCTGCGGTCGTTGGGCACGTCGCTGGGGCTGGTGTTCCAGGTGAAATTCCGCCAGATGATGCTGGTGTGGCTGGCCGTGGCCGCCGTGGCCGCCGCCGTCGAGCGCGGCGCGGCCCCTGGCGCACTGGTGCTATTGCTGCCGCCGTTAGCGTATTTTAGCCTGTTCTTATGGCAGCGCAACCGCCAAAGCTGGTTGCTGGAGCTGTTGTTGCTGCTCATCATCAATGCCGTGGTAGTGCTGCGTTACCGCGCCCATGTGCCACGCCTCGAAAGCCTGCTGCACATGCCTGCCGAAAGCCGCTTCGGCCTCGAGCCCGACCCGCGCTATGCCGCCCTGCGCGGCCAGACGCTCCTAATCCTCGGCCCCGACGACCGCGCCTACTTCAATAACCACCCCGCCACGCCCTACCTCGACTGGACCTTGTCGCAAGTTGATTTTGGCCACCTCAACGAGTACGCCGCTGTGGTGCGCGTAGCCCAGAAAATGGGCCCCACCCCGCCCACCTACCTGCTTGACCAAAGCCGCTCAGTGCCCCGCCTGAAGCAATTGTTGCCCAGTATCTTTAGCGCTTACAAGCCAACGGACACGCCTGGCCTGTATAAACGGAAATAAGGGCTACACCCAGCACCACGCCTTGGTGCGCCGGTCTGTGGGCAGGCTGCGCAGAAAAACGGCCAGCGGCTCCAAATCCGTGAGTAGGGAGGTGAGGGTGATGACGCGGCCATCATATAAGCGCAGCGTCAGGTAGTCATATTTCGCCCAGAACGTGCGGCGGGCGCTACACGTCACGCGCTCCACGCGGGCCAAATCCCGCCGCTCAAAGGGCACCCGCTGCCCGGCCTCGTACACCTCAAACCGATTGTCGACGGGCTGAAAAACCAATGTAGTTTCGTGGTTTATCACCCAGTAGCGCAGGTGCAGCAGCAGCGCCGGTCCGCTCAGGGCCAGCGTAAATAGCATGAACCCCGCCGTAAGCAGCCACTCGAAGGTACTGGCTTCGGCCCCGCTCATGGCTACGGCGGGCAGCACGCTCAGCCCCGCGCCCAGCGCCAGCAGCGGCCAGAACAGCAGCCGCAGCTGCCGCGCCGCCGTGCTCTGGTACACGTAGGTGCGCTTCGAAAACAGCCCCGTGACCCAGCGCGCCGCCCCCAGCACCAGAAAAATCACCACTGCCGCTTCAAGCAGCGGGCGAAAAAAAGTTGATTTCATGCTTAAAAACCCGGCCCCGCGCTAGGCTTGCACCTGCACCCAGGCTTCGCCATCGGTGTGCGCCCGCAGGTGGCCGAAGGGCTCCAGCGCCAGCCCGTGCTTGGCAAAAATGGCTTCCACGGCCGCGCGGCCGCTGGGCTCCACGCACACCAGCAGGCCGCCTGACGTTTGCGGGTCGCACAACCAGGCGCGCTGCTCGTCCGTCACCGGGCCAATTTTATGGCCGTAGCTGGCCCAGTTGCGGCCCGTGCCGCCGGGCACGCTGCCCTGCTTCAAATAGCTTTCGGCCGCCGCAATGCGCGGCACTTTGCTGAAGTCAATTTCGGCCGTCAGGTGGCTGCCTTCGCACACTTCGGCCAGGTGCCCGAGCAAGCCGAAACCAGTCACGTCGGTCAGGGCCGTCACGGCGGGCAGCTTGCTCAGCTCCGCGCCAATTTTATTCAGCTGCATCATCTGGGCCGGCGCAATGTTGGCGTCCTCATCCCGCAACAAACCCTTTTTCTGGGCCGTCGTCATAATGCCCACGCCCAGTGGCTTGGTCAGGAATAATTCTGAGCCCGCCGTGGCCGTATCGTTCTGTTTCAGGTCTTTGATATCAACCATGCCCGTCACCGCCAGCCCAAAAATGGGCTCCGGCGAGTCGATGCTGTGCCCGCCCGCCAGCGGAATTCCCGCCTCGGCGCAGATGCTGCGGGCTCCTTCCAGCACGCGGCGTGCCACCTCGGGCGGCAGCTTATCCACGGGCCAGCCCAGCACGGCAATGGCCAGCAGGGGCCGCCCGCCCATAGCGTACACGTCCGAAATGGCATTGGCCGAGGCAATGCGCCCGAAATCATAGGCATCATCCACGATGGGCATGAAAAAGTCGGTGGTTGAAATCACCGCCTGGCCCCCGCCGATGTCGTACACGGCCGCATCGTCGCGGCTGGCATTGCCCACCAGCAGTTTTTCGTGGTGCGGCTGGGCAATGCTGGTGTGCAGCATCTGGTCGAGCACGGCCGGCGCGATTTTGCAGCCGCAGCCCGCGCCGTGGCTGTATTGGGTGAGCTTGTATTCCATGAGGTACGTATGTCTGGCGAAGGCACAAAAGTAAGCGGGCGGTCCACCCGGGCCGCCCGCCGCCATTCCGGCCAAAAATCAGCGCTTAGCTTACTTGATAGATACCGGCAATTCTACATTCTCCCAGCGCAGCACCAGGGCCTTGGGCGTCACCTCATACGCCAACCGCTCGGTCACGGCTGCCGTTTTGCGGGGCGTCACCATCACGCGCAGCGCGTCCTGCTTCTCGTCGTACTTAAACGCACCCCACTGGTTCGGCACCTTGTTAAAGATGGCCGTCCACGGCCCACTCTCGGCCGGAATCACAAAAAAGCCGTACTTGCCCGCCGGCAGCGGCTTGCCTTCCACCGTCACCGCTTTGCTGAATTCCACCGTCGTGGCCTCGTTGGCCCCGGCGCGCCACACCTTGCCATAAGGCTCCAGCCCGCCAAAAATCTTGCGGCCTTTCACGCCCGGGCTGCTGTAGTTCACCGTCACATCCGCCGCACCAATCTTGCCGGTAGCGGTGGCCGCCGGGCTGGGCTTCGCGGCATCTTTGGCGGGCGCCGGCATGGTGGCGGGCGTCGTCTGGGCGTGTGCAGCGGTGCCGGCCAATGCCAGTGTCAGGCCGAAAGCGGCAGAGCGAAGGTTCAGGAGTGATTTCATGATAATTAAAGGCTGAAAATGAGAGTGAATGTGGCCGTGAATATCGGCTGCCGACTCGCAAACTCCGCACCAGCCGTTACGGTTTACTAAAGACGCAACTTGCCGCCGGAGTTGCAGCCGGTACCGATTTCAAATACAGACCCTGTGCACCCCCTAGAATGGCTCAGGTTCTGCGGCCTCGCTTGGGCATACCGGCCCCATCTTGCATTCCGTAGCCAATTGTCGTACCTTTGCCCCGAAGTTGGTATTCAATCTGATAAAGAGGGGACGCGCAGTCCCCTCTTTTTTTGCCCGCTTTTTCCAAATCCTATGCGTTTCGACCGTAACCTGCTGCTGGAAATGCTCCACGACGCCATCGGCGCCGAGGAGCTGTTCGTTGTGAGCCTCACCGTGTCCGATTCGGTGCTGCCCAAGGTCACCGTCACCCTCGACGGCCCCAACGGCCTCGCCATCCAGTCCTGCGCCACCATCAGCCGCCGCCTGGGCCGCCGCATTGACGAACACTACGGCGAAGAATCCGCGTACTCCCTCGAAGTCACCAGCCCCGGCGCCGACCAGCCCCTCACCGACCCGCGCCAGTACCCGCGTCACATCGGCCGCTCGCTGGCCCTGAAGCTGAACGACGGCACCGAAAAAACCGGCGTCCTCACTGCCGCCACCCCCGAAGGCGTGGAAATCGAAGAAGTTATCAAACAGAAAACCAAGAAAACCACCCTGCCCGCCGCATTTTATTCCTTCGGGGACATTAAAGAGGCCAAGGTTGTTATCTCTTTCAAATAAATACAGTTCTGCCTCTATGAATAGCCACGAACTCATTGAATCCTTCGGCGAATTTGCCCGGAGCAAGAACATCGACCGGCCCACGATGATGAGCATCCTGGACGACGTGTTTCGCACCATGATTCGCAAGAAGTACGACCAGGACGAAAACTTCGACGTCATCATCAACCCCGACAACGGCGACCTCGAAATCTGGCGCAACCGCGAAATCGTGGACGATAACTCGGAGGATATCTGGGACCACGACAAAATTCCGCTGGCCGAAGCCCAGAAAATCGAACCCGACTTCGAAGTGGGGGAATCCGTAGCCGAAGGCGTGAAGCTAGAGGATTTCGGCCGCCGCGCCGTGCTCATGGCCCGCCAAACGCTGATTCAGCGCGTGAAGGACCTCGAGCGCGACAACCTGTACCAGAAATACAAGGACCAGGTGGGCGAAATCGTGACCGGCGAAGTCTACCAGGTATGGAGCCGCGAGGCCCTCATCATGGACAAGGACGACAACGAGCTGGTGATGCCCAAGGGCGAGCAAATCCCCAAGGACCGGTTCCGCAAGGGCGATACCGTGCGCGCCGTGGTGCACCGCGTGGAAGTAATTAACGGTACGCCGAAAATTATCCTGTCCCGTGCCGCGCCCGCTTTCCTCGAGCGTTTGTTCGAGCTGGAAGTGCCCGAGATTTACGACGGCCTCATCGTCATCAAAAACGTGGTACGCGAGCCCGGCGAGCGCGCCAAAGTTGCCGTAGAAAGCTACGATGAGCGCATCGACCCTGTGGGTGCCTGCGTGGGCATGAAAGGCAGCCGCATTCACCCGGTGGTGCGTGAGCTCGAAAACGAGAACATCGACATCATCAACTACACCGATAACCTCGAACTCTATATTGCGCGGGCACTATCGCCGGCCAAGGTGGGTTCTATGAAGATAAACCAGGAAAACGGCCGGGTTTCCGTATTCATGAAGCCCGACCAGGTGAGCCTGGCCATTGGCCGCGGTGGTGCCAATATCAAGCTGGCCAGCCGCCTGGTGGGCATGGAAATCGATGTGTTCCGCGAAGCCATTGACTACGAGGAAGACATTTCGCTGGACGAGTTCCAGGACGAAATCGAGCCTTGGGTGTTGGCCGAATTGAAAAAAATTGGTCTGGACACCGGACGCGCCGTATTGGCCGTGAAGAAAGACGACATCGTGCGCCGCACGGAGTTGGAAGAGGAAATGGTGGACGATGTGTACCGCATTATCCGCCAAGAATTTGCCGACGACGAAGACCTCGACGAGAGCTCGCTGGAAACGGCTAAAAACAGCGCTACCGCTAGTAAAAACGCCGGTGCCGCCGACGAAGAAGCTGCCGTAACGCACGCCTCGGCCACCGAAACGGCCGCTGAACACACGCCCCTGGCTGATGCCACCGAGGACAAAACCACGACCACGACTGAGGAAGCGGGCGCGAGCTCTCCCGCCGAGCCAGCCCAATGACGGCCGCGCGGCCGGTACGGCAAGGGTAACAAATCGAGCCAGCAGGCGCGGTTTGTGCCCTGCTGGCAAGATTTAATGTAATACCTTTGCAATTAGAAGCGTATCGTACGCGAGAAAAGATAGAATGGCGGAAGCAACCCCGAAACGGCTACAACAGGCGGCCAAAGACCTGAATATTGGAATGGACAGGGTGGTAGAAGCCCTGGCCAAAAAAGGTATCCAAGTAGAGAACAAGCCGACCACGAAGCTCACCGGTGAGCAAGTGGCCTCGCTGGAGAAGGAATTCGCCGCCTCTGCCCACGACCGTCAAGAAGCCCAGAAAGTCATTCAGGCCAAGCGCCAGAGCGACCTCGACGCGGCTCCGAAACCGGCTGCCCCAGCCCCGCGCCCCGCGCCGGTCGCTACGCCTGCCCCGGCTCCCAAGCCAGCCGCACCGGTTGCGCCAGTTGCCGCTGCTCCGGTGGTAGCTGCGCCAGCCCCGGCTGCTCCCGCAGCGCCAGCAGCCCCTGTGGCCGCTACTCCGGCTCCTACGCCGGCAGCCGAAGCACCCAGCGTACCTGGACTGAAGGTGCTGGGCAAAATTGAGCTGGATAGCAAAGGTCGAGTGGTTCCGCCCCGGCCGGCTACGCCGGCTCCTGCGCCGGTAACTGCGGCGCCTGCTCCGGCCGCACCAAAAGCGGAAGCTCCCGCAGCTCCAGTTCCTAAAGTTGAAGCTCCGGCTGCTCCAGCACCGGTTGCTGCTCCCGTAGCCCAGCCCGTCGCAAAAGCCGAGACGCCAGCCGCCGTTGCTCCGACTGCGCCCGCCGCCCCGGCAGCTCCTGCGGCTGCTTCGGCAACTCCTGCTGCTCCGACCCCCGCAGCCGCTGTTCCAGCCGCTCCGGCTGAGCCTACGGCCACGCCCGAAGACACCAGCACCATCGTTGCCAAGTCGGACACGCTGAAAGGCCTGACCGTGCTCGGCAAAATTGATTTGTCGTCCATTAACAACGACCGGCGTGGCCCAGGTGGGCGTGGCCCCCGTCCCATTGCTTCGTCGGATGTGAGCAAGCGCGGCCTGCCCGCTGGCCCCGGCCAGAAGAAGCGCACACGCCTGCCCGGCCCTCCTGGCAGCACTACTTCGCCCCCCAGCCCCGGCTACCAAGGCAACCGCCCCGCCGGCGCTCCCGGCCAGGGTGGTGGCTACCAGGGCAACCGTCCCGGTGGCCCCGGGCAGGGCAACCGCCCCGGCCAGGGTGGCAACCAGCGTACCGGCCAGCCCGGTCCGAAACCGAATGCACCGGCGCTCACGCCTGAGCAGGCTGAAAAGCAGATTCAGGAGCAGATTAAGGCCACTTTGGCCAAACTCGGAGGCAACAAGGGCGGCAACAATCAGAACCGCGCCAAGTACCGCCGCGACAAGCGTAGCATGCTGGCCGAGGACCGCGAGGCCCTGCGTGCGCAGAACGAGCTCGACGCCAAGACCCTCAAGCTCACCGAATTCATCTCGGCCAATGACCTGGCCTCGCTGATGGACGTGAACGTGAACGAGGTTATCAAGGTGTGTCTGAGCATGGGCATGTTCGTGTCCATCAACCAGCGCCTCGATGCCGAAGCCATTACTGTGATTGCCGACGAGTTTGGTTTTGACGTGGAATTCCTGTCGGCCGAAGAAGAGGAAATCAGCATTGATGCCGGCGACGCAGAAGAGGATTTGCGTCCGCGCGCCCCCATCGTGACTATCATGGGCCACGTCGACCACGGCAAAACGTCGCTGCTTGACTACATCCGCGATGCGAGTGTAGCCAAAGGCGAGGCCGGTGGTATCACGCAGCACATTGGTGCCTACGAGGTACGCACGAAGTCGGGCCAGCCCATTACCTTCCTTGATACGCCTGGTCACGAAGCCTTTACGGCTATGCGTGCCCGTGGTGCCAAGGTGACGGATATCGCCATCATCGTGGTGGCAGCCGACGACTCGGTAATGCCGCAGACCAAGGAAGCCATCAACCATGCGCAGGCCGCCGGGGTACCGATTATCATCGCTCTCAACAAGATTGACAAGCCTGCGGCCAACCCCGAAAAAATCCGCGAGGAGCTCTCCCAGATTAATATTCTGGTAGAAGAATGGGGCGGTAAATACCAGAGCCAGGAGGTTTCGGCCAAATCGGGCATTGGCGTTGAAGACTTGCTGGAAAAGGTGCTGCTGGAGGCCGAATTGCTTGACCTGAAGGCCAACCCCGACCGTGGTGCCATCGGTACTGTGATTGAAGCCTCGCTGGACAAAGGCCGTGGCTACGTGACCACCGTGCTGGTGCAAACCGGCACGCTGAGCGTGGGCGACGTGATTCTGGCCGGCCCGCACTTCGGCCGTGTGAAAGCCATGACGGACCACCGCGGCAAGAAAATGAAGTCGGCCCCGCCCGCCACGCCGGTGCAGGTGCTCGGCCTCACCGGTGCCCCGCAGGCCGGCGACCGTATCCAGGTAATGGAGACGGAGCGCGAAGCCCGCGAAATTGCTACTCAGCGCCTGCAGCTGGCCCGCGAGCAAACCATCCGCACCAAGAAGCACATCACGCTGGACGAAATTGGTCGCCGCCTGGCTATCGGTTCGTTCAAAGAGCTCAACATCCTGGTGAAGGGCGACGTGGACGGTTCGGTGGAAGCTCTTTCCGACTCGCTGCTCAAGTTGAGCACGCCGGAAGTGAAGGTAAACATCCTGAGCAAAGGGGTGGGTGCCATCTCCGAAAGCGACGTGCTGCTGGCTTCGGCTTCCGACGCCATCATCATCGGCTTCCAGGTGCGGCCCTCGCAGAGCGCGCGCAAGCTGGCTGAAAACGAGCAGATTGACATTCGCCTGTACTCCATCATTTACAATGCCATCAACGAGGTGAAGGATGCCATGGAAGGCATGCTGGCCCCGACGGTGCAGGAAGTGGTGGTGGCCAACGCTGAGGTGCGTCAGGTATTCAACATCACGAAAGTGGGCACCATTGCCGGCTGTATGATGACGGAAGGCACTATGACCCGCAAAACCAAGGTGCGGGTGGTGCGCGACGGTATCGTGCTACACACCGGCGATATTCAGGACCTCAAGCGTTTCAAAGACGACGTGAGCGAGGTGCGCCAGGGCTACGAGTGTGGTATCTCTATCAAGGGCTTCAACGAGTTGCAAGAAGGCGACAACATTGAGGGCTTCGAAGAAAAGGAAATCAAACGCACGCTGTAATTTCAGCATCATTGATAAAAGCAAAAGTGGCGCAGGCTTCGGTTTCCGAAGTTTGCGCCACTTTTGCTTTTAGTCTTAACATCAACAATGGAAAATTCTGCTGAGAACGAAGAGCCACAGAGCTATTCGGTTCAACTCCGCCTGCGGCGGGTGACGTATGAAGATTCTTACGTAGCCGTGCCGATTGACGAGAAGGTATTGCTCCGGCACGAGGATGGTACCGATAGAATTGACTTTGAAAAACTTGTGGCCGAAGCCATACGCATCAGCAACGTGCCTGGTACAGACTGGCAGGTAGAAAGCCGAGAAATTGACGCACACCCGACGCAAGCGGCACGACCGGAAAACCGGGGAATTGTGGACAGCTTCTTCCTATCGAACGAGCAATAAAAAATCTCCGGCACTTGAGGCACCGGAGATGAGTAAAATAAGCCGAATGAATCCGTGGTCTAGAAAAACAGGAATTTGTGTTTGGTTTTGTGCTTGTGTACCAATGGCTTGCCGGCGGGGTTGGAACTGCCGGGGGTGTGGCCCGAGCCGCGCTTGCTCACGTAGCCGGGCTTGCCGGGCGAGGCCTTGAACTTGCGCACCATGAAGCCACTGCCGCTACGGTTGGAATCGAACTGACGCTCGGGACCGTGGGCACCGAAGCTGGTGTTGCCGGTGCGGGCCTCCAGAAGCTCAAGCTGCTGGTCGCGCTTCACTTCGTCGGGCGTCATGGCGGCGCGGCGCTGGTTGCGGGCCAGCTCTTGGGCGTTGGTGGCCGAGGTGACGCGGGCACCTTCTTCGCTGGTGGCTTTGCCGGGCATGGGGAAGGCGGGCCCGGTCTGGGCGTGGGCCGCCGAAGCAGCTCCAAAACTCAGGCCGCCAAGAAGTGCGGCAACAAACAATACTTTCATAGGGCGCAATGGGGTGAGGGGAGCAGGATAGCGGCCTAACGATTGAGCGAAGTGGGTGGTTCAATGCGGGCATTCAAAAGGAAGGCCTGCGGCGTTAGGTGGCCCCTAAGTTCGCAACTTATTTTGAATCGAACAATTAACTGGTTTGAATAAAACGACTGGTTGAAGCAAAAAAGCGAAAACCGTGGCCTGCCACTCGGCAAACCACGGTTTTTTCTGGTTGAACGGAACGAGCGGCTTAGGCGCGACCAGCGCGCAGCGAGTCGCGAATTTCGGCCAGCAGGAGCTGGTCTTTGGTAGGAGCAGGCTCGACGGCCACAACTACTTCGGCGGGCCTCTTGAAACGGTTAGCCAGCTTCACTACCCAGAAGATGACGAAGGCGATGATGAGGAAGTAGATGACGGCATTGATGAAGTTGCCGTAGGCGATGGTGGCGGCTTTGGCATCCTGGGCGGCTTTCAGGGTGTCGTAGTGCTTGCCGTCGAGGGTAATGAACTTCTCGTTGAAGTTGATACCGCTGGTGAATACGCTGAGAATGGGCATGATGATGTCGTCGGTGAGCGAAGACACGATTTTGCCGAACGCACTGCCGATGATGACACCGACTGCCAGGTCGAGCACATTGCCTTTGGAAATAAACTCCTTAAATTCGGAAACAAAGCCCATAGTAGTAAGGGGGTTAGGTGTGAAAAAAGAGTAGGTATGGCGCTAAAGCTACCTATTTAAATTCAAATAGCTATACCTGATTGCCGGGGCAAAGCTGGCTGGTTTTGGCTTGGGCCGGCCGATGCTTTCGTTCGGAAAGGCTGCCGAGACGTTGAACCAGGGCACTAGCCCGACCAGCACGGGGCGGCGCATGTCCTATCTTTGGCGCTGCCAACCGCATTTCGGGGCTTCTTCTCTGCTTATGTCTGCTTCTTTCGAAAACCTGCTCTACGACCTAGACGCCGCCAGCGGCATCCTCACCATCACCATCAACCGGCCCACCAAGCTCAATGCGCTGAACGCAGCCACCATCGCCGACATCGACGCGGCCGTGCAGCAAGCGCTGGCCGAGCCGCAGGTGCGTGGCATTATTCTGACGGGCAGTGGCGAGAAAGCCTTTGTAGCCGGCGCGGACATTGCGGAGCTGGCGGCCCTCACGCCGGAGCTAGCCGGCCGGGCCTCACTGGCGGGACAGGAGGCGTTTGCGCGCATTGAGGCCAGTCCCAAACCGGTGGTAGCAGCCGTAAACGGCTTTGCGCTGGGCGGTGGCTGCGAGCTGGCCATGGCCTGCCACATGCGCGTAGCATCGGACAATGCCCGGTTTGGGCAGCCGGAGGTGAACCTGGGCCTGCCCCCCGGCTACGGCGGCACTCAGCGCCTGCCGCAGCTTATCGGCAAGGGCAAGGCCATTGAACTGCTGCTGACTGCCGATATGGTGAAGGCCGACGAGGCCCTGCGCCTGGGCCTGGTAAACCACGTAGTGACGCCGACCGAGCTGCTGCCCTTCTGCACGCAGCTGCTGACCAAGATTCTGGGCAAAGCACCGCTGGCCGTGGGCCTGGTTCTGGACTGCGTGAACGCACACTACGCCAAAGGTGCCGATGGCTACGAAACCGAAGCGAAGGCTTTCGAACAGGCTTTCAACACTGAGGATTTCAAAGAAGGCACCACGGCATTTGTGGAGAAGCGCCCAGCGGTGTTCACTGGTAACTAATGCCGATGGTGGTTACGGTAAAGGAGAGGGTATTTACCTGGACCAGTGTACTGCCATTGGTATCAGCTGTTGCTCTTGGAATTTATCTGCGATTGCACCACCTGAACTTGCTCCATACAACAGACGTGAGTCAAAATGGGAGAGGCCGGTTCACCGACTATAAAGCGTTGTACGAGGTAGCTTATTTCGGGCCTTTTCTATTGCTTCTCCTGATAGGCCCGTGGTTAGTGGCGTTAGTCGGAATCGCATTGGAAACGCGTAAAATGCCTAGACTGGGGCTTTTAATGATGGCCAGTGGTGTCATCTTGTATTGCCTTATAGGTTATTACGACCGTGATGGATTTGCTTGGTTTATCTACTAGGCTGCCTTTTCTTTTGAATACAGAATGAGTGTAGCCAAAAAGTTAGCCTCCCAAACGGCCGTGTATGGCGTGAGCAGCATCGTGGGCCGGGTGCTCACGTATCTGCTGGTGCCGATATATACGGCGGCGTTTTCGGCGGCGGAGTACGGGGTAGTGACAGGGCTGTACGCCTACGTGTCGTTTCTGAATGTGGTGTTTACCTACGGCATGGAAACCACGTTTTTCCGCTTCGCCAACCGGGCGGGTACCGACCGCAAGGAGCTGTACGACCGGGTGCTGAGCCTGCTGCTGGTAAGCACGGCCGGCCTCACGGTGCTGCTGATGCTGCTGGCGCGCCCGCTGCTGAGCCTACTGGAAATTCCGCCCGGGCACGAGCAGTATGCGGTGTGGGTGGCCTTGATTCTGGGGCTGGATGCACTGACGGCCATCCCGTTTGCGCGGCTGCGGCTGGAGAATAAGGCGCGTAAGTTTGCCGGTATCAAGCTGGCCGGCATCATCGCCAACGTGGCGCTAAACCTGTTTTTTATCGTGCTCTGCCCGGCCGTGATGAGCGGTAAGTGGCTGGCCTCTTTGCAACCGCTGGTGGCGCGGGTGTACGACCCCGCCATGGGCGTGGGCTACGTTTTCCTTTCCAACCTCTTTGCCAGCGGCCTCACGCTGCTGCTGCTGGGGCGCGAGCTGCTGGACTTCCGCTTTCGCCTGAATCTGTCGTTTCTGCAGCCGTTGCTCAGCTATGCTTTTCCGCTGATGCTGATGGGGCTGGCCGGCATGGTAAACGAAACGCTGGACCGGATTCTGCTGCCCAAGTGGTTGCCGGATAATTTCTATCCCGGCCAGAGCAGCCTTACAGCGGTGGGCATTTACGGCGCGTGCTACAAGCTGAGCATCTTCATGTCGCTGGTTATTCAGGCGTTCCGCTACGCGGCCGAGCCATTCTTCTTTGCCCAGAGCACGGAGAAGAACTCGCCAGCCACGTTTGCCATGATTTTGAAGTGGTTTACGCTGTGCTGCGCGGTCATTTTTGTGGGCATCAGCCTGAACGTGGAGGATTTTGGGCAGTTGTTTCTGCGGAGGCCGGAGTATTTGCAGGGATTGGTGGTAGTGCCCATTCTGCTGCTGGCCAACCTGTTTCTGGGCGTTTATTACAACCTGTCGGTGTGGTTTAAGCTTACCGATAAGACGTACTATGGCACCTACATCGGGGCGGGCGGCGCGGTGCTCACCATTGCCCTCAACTTCGTGCTGATTCCGCTGCTGGGCTACCTGGGCTCGGCCATTGCCACGCTGGCCTGCTATTTTACGATGGCCATTCTGTGCTGGCGGCTGGGCGAGCGGCACTTCCCGGTGCCGTATCCGGCGCTGCGGTTGGGGCTGTGGCTGGTGTTTGCGGCAGGACTGGTGGCGCTGGGCTGGTGGGTGCAGCCGGCGGGCTGGTGGGTGCGCCACGCCTGGCACGCGGGCCTCACGGTAGCCTTCCTGCTGGCGCTGTATGGGGTGGAGCGGCCCCGGTCCGCCGTGAGCATTGCCCAGGGGTAGCGGCACGGCTTGCAATCCTGCACGGTAGTTGCCGGGGCGAGGAGGCCCGGCCGGAATATTTGTCTTTTATGTAGAAATGCTTTATATCACCTTGGAATTGTTTTCATTTGTGGCCTACCCAATCCCTTTCCATAATGAAAACTTACCAAGACGACAAGTACGAGAGCTTTATGGCCGACCTACTTGCCTCGTGGCCCGTGCTAACGGCCTTCACATACCATTTCTCTTGTTCTCGTCTAATAGCTACAACTTCTGTTGATACATTTCGTCGGGGCCTATGGCTATGGTGCCGCGTAGCGCTGGCCCTGCTTGGGGGCGGCAGTTATGCAGCCTCCGCTGCTGGTTTACCGCCCTCTGCCAAGCCGCGAAAGGCTTACGACGCCGCTGTGGTTGCCATTCACAGCTACGGCAAACTGGCCACGCTGGCAGCGCAACCTCATATAGTGCAGGCCATGGTGGCCAACACGGGCTCAATGCTTATGGAAGATGTACACGTAACGTTGACCGTGACAGGAGCCAATACTTTTACCGATACCAAAACGTTGCCATTTCTGCCTATGGGTAGCCCGGTAGCGGTTGTGTTCAACGCCTATCCTGGCATACTGAACCCCGGCACCAACTTGGTGACGGTAAGCGTGGCAGACGACGACGACTGGTCCAACGATGCGCTCAGCATTACGCAGGTGGTGTCGACCAACCACCTCGCGTATGTGGACACCACAGCAGCACTCAATACCACCGGGGTCAGTGCGGGCGCTATGGGCGGGGCCTTGGCGGCAAAATTTACCATACCCTCGACAGCCAATTACCTCAGCAGCATCCGGGCCACGTTTGCGGCCACCACAGCGGGGGCTACTCACTTCCGGGTCGAAATCTATAGCCCTGGACCCAACGGGCTACCCAATGCGCTGCTCTATACCTCGGCCACGCAAACACGGCCGGCGGGAACTGGAACCGTAAGTGTGACTCTGCCCACCGTGCAAGTGGGTGGTGGGTTCTACGTGGTCCTGCGGGAGCTTGACAACGGCTTAGCGCTAGCCACCCAGCCCGAGGAGCCGGTGCGGCCCAACAAGTTTTATTACCAAACGGCGAACGGCCCCTGGACCGTAAGCAGTTCGCAAACCCGCTGGGCGCTAGAACTGGTCCTGACGACTTCGCCGTGCCCCCCACCCACTAATCTGGTGGTGAGCAGCACTACCCCCACTACGGCCACGCTGACCTTTACAGCCCCCACCGCCGGCGTGGGGAGCTACGAAATCATCTACACCGATGAGCTATCCGCCGGTGGGGCCTTGGTGAGGGCCACTGGCTCGCCGGCTACACTGAGTAGCCTGGTGCCCAACGTGGCCTATTGCGCCACCATAAACTCTTGGTGTAGCGGGGGCTATACCAGTCCATTGGCGGGGCCGGTATGTTTTACCACGCCTTGCGTGAGCACGGCGGCGATGCCCTATTTCGAGAACTTCGACGCGGTATATCCCTCGGTACTGCCCTGTGGCCTCACAGTGCTCAACGCCAATAACGACGGCAGCACTTGGAAAGTGGTGGCCAACAATCCCAACTCGGTCCCCCAAGCGATGCGCTACGGCTACAGCGTTGCCGGCAAGCGCGCCGACGACTGGTTTTTCACGCCGGGCCTGCCCCTCACAGCCGGCACTACTTACCAACTCCAATTCAAGTACCGGGGCTTTGGCATGCCCTACCCCGAGGCGATGGAAGCGAGAGTGGGCCGTGCTGCCACCCCGGCCGGGCAGTCTACGGTGCTGTTTTCTAATACGCAAATCACCAACGCGAATTATGTAACAACTACGGCCGGCATCGCCGACGACCAAGTTTCCAGCTTCACGCCCACTGTTAGCGGCCCCTATTATTTTGGTTTTCACGTCACCAGCCCTGCCAGCTCCTATTACCTCTATGTAGACGACATTGAACTCGTTCCTACCGGTACTGGTCTAAGCACGGGCAGTCACGTCGTTGATGGCTTCCGGGCCGAGGTCTCACCAGTTCCCTTCAGCGAGCGCCTGACCGTGACGGTGAATGCGCGGCAGGCAGGGCCGCTACACCTGCTGCTGAACGATGCTGTGGGCCGCGTGGTGCGCGAAACTATCGCCGCCATACCCGTCGGGGCCAGTGCCGTGCCTCTGCCTGGGGCTAACACCCTGCCCGCTGGCGTTTACCTACTCACCGTGCAACAGGGCGGCAGTACCCGGGTTATTCGGGTAGCGCGCGAATAACTCCAGTGGAGGTAGGGTAAGCATAGGGGCGTTCCTATCTTTGGCGCGCTGGCCCACCTAAGAACTGTTACCCGCCTATGCACATCCCTGTTATCAATCATTCGGGCCACCCGCTGCCCGAATACCAAACGCCCCACGCCGCCGGTCTCGACCTGCGTGCCCACCTGCCCGAAGGTGCTATCACGCTCGGACCGCTGGAGCGCCAACTCATTCCCACGGGTTTGAGCCTGGAAATTCCGGTGGGTTACGAGGCCCAGGTGCGCCCCCGCAGCGGCCTAGCCGTGAAACACGGCATCGGCATCGTGAACAGCCCGGGCACGATTGATGCCGACTACCGGGGCGAAATCCGGGTGCTGCTGGTGAATTTATCCAATGAACCCTTCGTAGTGAACGACGGCGAACGCATTGCCCAGTTGGTAGTTGCCAAACACGAAACCATCAGCTGGCAGCCCGTTGAGACGCTGAGCGCAACCCAACGTGGCGCGGGCGGGTATGGAAGCACAGGAATTGGCTAAATCCTGAAACGCGCCTATATTTCTTCAAAAAAGTAATTCTCACCTCACAATATTTCCACTGTGAAAATCATCGTCCCGATGGCCGGCATGGGCAAACGCATGCGCCCCCACACCCTCACCGTTCCCAAGCCGCTCATTCCCATTGCGGGCAAGCCCATTGTGCAGCGCCTCGTGGAGGATATTGCCAAGGTCTGCGGCGAGCCGGTGGACGAGGTGGCTTTCATCATCGGCCGCTTCGGGTCCGAGGTAGAGAAAAACCTGGTGAAAATTGCCGAATCGGTAGGCGCCAAGGGTACCATTGTGTACCAGGACGAGCCGCTGGGTACGGCCCACGCCATTTTGTGCGCAAAGGAGAGCTTGACCGGTCCGGTGGTGGTGGCGTTTGCCGATACCTTGTTTAAGGCCGATTTCACGCTGGATTCCAGCGTGCCCGGCACCATCTGGGTGCAGAAAGTGGACGACCCCAAACCCTTCGGCGTGGTGAAACTAAACGAGCAGGGTCAGATTACGGAATTCGTGGAGAAACCGCAGGAATTCGTGTCGGACCTGGCTATCATCGGCATCTACTACTTCCAGGACGGCGAATACCTGCGCAGCGAGCTGCAATACCTGCTCGACAACGACATCAAGGACAAAGGCGAGTACCAGCTCACCAATGCCCTCGAAAACATGAAGAACAAGGGCACCGTTTTCGTGCCCGGCCGCGTGACCGAGTGGCTCGACTGCGGCAACAAGGATGCCACGGTGTTCACCAACCAGCGCTACCTGGAGTATTTGAAAGAGCGCGGCGAGTCGCTGGTGCACGAATCGGCTAAAATCACCAACTCCGTCATCATCGAGCCGGTTTACATCGGCGAAGGCGCTATTATTACCGATTCGGTAGTAGGGCCGCACGTTTCGCTGGGCACCAGCGCCAACGTGCGCGACTCGCGTTTGTCGAACTCCATCGTGCAGCAGTCGGCTTCGGTGCTGAACGCGGTTATTACCAATTCGATGATTGGCAACTTCGCTACCGTGGCCGGCACCCCCGACGACTTGAGCCTCGGCGATTATAACCAGTTGCGGGTGTGACATTTTAAGTCCGAAATGCGTTAGCACGACGCGGCCTTCTTGCGGGGGCCGCGTCGTTGGCTTTTATTCCCCGTAATTTCGTGGGCCGGGCCTCAGGTCCGGTTTTCTTGTGTATGCGTCAAGTTGTTCTAAGTCTGCTGGTTTGGGTGGGGCTGACGGCCCCGGGATACGCACAGGCCCCGTCAGGGGCACCTGAGCCGCCGGCCAAGCTGAGCCGCCGGGAGCAGCGCGTGCTGGAAAAAGAACAACATGAACTGGAGAAGCGGGTGGCCGAGCTCCGTGCGAAGCGTGCCACCATGCCGGGCCTCTCAGAACGGGAGAAGGAGCAGAGCGAGGCGCTGTTTGTGGAAGGCGTGAAGTATGTGATGCTGGAGGATTATCCCAAAGGCCTCGAAAACCTGCTGAAAGCCTACTCGATGCGCCCTGACAACGCGGCCATCAACTACAAGATTGCCGAAGCCAACCTGCTGAGCGGCAACCTGCGCGACGCTACCAACTACGCCGAAGCCGCCACCCGCCTCGACCCGCAGAATGCCTACTATTACCTGCTGCTGGCTCAGGCACAGGCCAGCCAGAAGCAGTACGATGCGGCCACCAAAACCTACGCCACGCTCATCAAGCAGGTGCCCAACTCGGGTAGCTACCTCTTCAACCTGGCCGACCTGTACCTGGCCCAGAACCACCTGCCCGAAGCCCTGACCACGCTGGACCAGGCCGAAAAGGAATTTGGGCAGGTGGATGAGATTTCCTTCAAGAAGCAGCAGATTTACCTTAAGCAGAACAAGCTGGACTTGGCGCTGGCCGAGGGCGAAAAGCTCATCAAAGCCAACCCGACCGAAGCCCGCTACGTGCTGGCCCAGGCCGAGATGTACGCCAGCAACAACCGCCTGCCCGATGCCGTGCGCGTAACCCAGCAGGCCCTGCGCCTCGACCCCGACAACCCCCAGGCCCACCTGAT
Source organism: Hymenobacter negativus (assembly GCF_016056375.1). GTDB lineage: Bacteria > Bacteroidota > Bacteroidia > Cytophagales > Hymenobacteraceae > Hymenobacter > Hymenobacter negativus_A. The sequence continues at coordinate 273,984 of NZ_JAEDAE010000004.1, read as the reverse complement.
ACTGTCGGAGGTGTACCGCCAGCAGAAGCTTGATACCGAGGCCGACCAGCAGCTGCGTCAGGCCTTTGCTAGCCCCGCGCTGGACATTGATGCCCGGGTGCGCATTCTGGTGGGCTACATTAAGCAGCTGCCCAGCCCCAAGGAGCCCACCAACCAGTTGGTGCGTGACCTGGCGGCGGCCACCGTCAAGAGCTACCCCAAGGATGCCAAGGCCTACGCCATATCCGGCGATGTGCAGACCCTGACCGACCACAAAAAAGAGGCCCGCAATACCTACCTGCAAGCCTTGCGCTACGATAATTCCAAGTTTCAGGTGTGGCAGCAGGTGGTGCTGATTGATGCCGAGCTGAACCAGACTGACTCGCTGCTCGTGCATTCGGGCCGGGCACTGGAGTTGTTTCCGAATCAGTCGTCGCTATGGTTCTACAACGGCGTGGCCTACGTGCTGAAAAAGCAGCCTCAGAAAGGCGTGAAAGCCCTGGAGCACGGCCGCAAGCTGGTGGTGAACAACGCGCCGCTGCTGGGCCAGTTTGATGCGCAGCTGGGCGATGCCTACCACGAGCTGCACGAATACGAAAAGTCGGATGCGGCCTATGAATCGGCGCTGGTGAGCGACCCGGACAATGTGCAGGTGCTGAACAATTACAGCTACTTCCTGTCGTTGCGGGGCGAAAAACTGGACAAGGCCAAGCAGATGTCGGGCAAAGTGGTGAAGCAGTTCCCTGACAACGACACCTATCTGGATACGTATGCCTGGGTGCTGTATAAGCAAAAGGATTATGCCGGGGCCAAGACTGCCCTGGAAAAAGCGCTGCAAACCAGCAAAGACGGCTCCATCATCGAGCACTACGGCGACGTATTGTTCCAGCTCGGCGAAAAGGACAAAGCCGTGGTAGAATGGCAGCGGGCCCACAAAATTGGAGGCACTTCCGACCTGCTGGAGCGAAAATTGAAAGACCACAAACTGTATGAATAAAGTCACTTTGCTGCTGGCCCTGGGGCTGCTGGGCAGCTGCGCCCGCAAGGCCGTACCCACTACCACGTCGGCGGCCGGGCCGGGTACCTCCACCGTTGCGATGGAGCCGGCGCTGCCCTCGGTGAAAGCGACCAATACCACCTTCACTTACCTCAATGCCAAGGGGAAAGCCCAGGTAAACCTGAAGGGGAACAAGCAGGGCGCCAACCTGTCGTTGCGTATGCGCCGCGACAGCATCATCTGGGTGTCGGCGGGTTTGGCGGGCATTGAAGGCGTGCGGGCTGTGCTCACCCACGACTCGGTGCGGGTGATGAACCGGCTCGATAAAACCTACTTCTCGGGCGGCTACGACTACCTGAGCAAGCTACTGAACGTGCCCGTGAGCTTTGCCCAGATGCAGGCTCTGCTGCTCGGCGACTACCTGCCCGCGCCCAGCGGCACTACGCCCAAAGTGGCCACCGAAGAAGCCGGCCGCCAGCGCGTGAGCTACCCCCTGGCCGATGTACTGGTGGAGCGCCTGCTGCAAGCCGGCACCGGCCGCGTGCAGCAGCTCAAAATGAGCGACGAAGCCACCAAGCGCAACCTCACCGTCGATTACACCGATTTTCAGCCGCTCGAGGACGCCGGTTTGCCGTTTGCGCATTCCACTTTTATTCAGGCGCAGCAGCCGGCGGCGGGCGTGGTCACGGCCGCTATCAACTACAACAAGGTGAATACCGGCCGCGAGCGGCTAACGTTTCCGTTTGCCGTGCCCAAGGGCTTTCGGCGCATCAGGTAGCGGGGGCGCAAGCGCGATGGCGCGAAACTGATTCGGGGCAACAATTAACAACCACTCACCCGATTACCTTTGCCCCGCCATAGTAGTGGCGGGTTTTGAATGGCGCACGTTGAATAAGCAGGTAGTACAGGCTGAGAAAGCACTTGTTTCGGAAGTAAAAGCTGGCGCGCTGGCCCTTCGCGGCCGGTGGTGGCTATTCGTGCTGCTGGGCTTGCTGCTGGCCGGGCCAGCGGGTGCCCAGCACCGCAAACCCAAACAGACCGCGAAATCGGCTCGGCAACCTGCCAAGCCGAGCCGTAGTGCAAAACAGCCCGTTCGTACCCGCACAAAAGCTGCGGCCAGCACCCGGCCAGCCCGCGCCAAAAGCAAGGAGCAGCTGGAACGCGAGCGCCAGGCCAACCTCCGCCAGATTCAGCAAACCAGCCAGGCCCTGAACCAAACCCAGGAAAAGAAAAAGGTGAGCTTGGGCCAGCTGCACGTCATCACCGAAAAACTGACCGAGAAAAAGCAGGTTATCCAAGGGATTTCGACGCAGCTGCACGGCATTGAAACCAACGTGCACCAGACCGCCAAGCAGGTTATCCAGACCCAGCAAACCCTAGCCCAGCTAAAGGCAGAATACGCCCGGCTGCTTTACACGGCCTCGAAAACGTCCAATGCCTTCAACCGGCTGATGTTTTTGTTCGCCTCGGAGTCGTTCAACCAGTTTGCGCTGCGGCTGCGCTACATCCGGCAGTACACCGAGGAGCGGCAGCGGCAGGCGGCCCGCATCATGGGCACGCAGTACCGGTTGCACGAGCAACTGTCGGGCCTCACCAAGCAGCAGCAGCGCAAAAGCAGTCTGCTCAACAGCCAGCTGGCGGAGAACAAGAACCTCATTACTCTCAAATCAAAAGAGGATGAGATGGTGCAGCAGCTCAGCCAGCAGGAGCAGGGCCTGCGCCAGGAGCTGGAGGAGCGCCGCCAGGCCGTCAACCGCCTCGACAACCTGATTGCCGAGCGGGTGCGGGAGGAAATAGCCCGCGCCGCCCGTGCTGCCCGCCTGGCCGCCCGCCGCGAAGCCGCCCTGGCCGCCGCCCGCGATGCCCGCCGCGCCGCCGCTGCCCGCAACAATGCCAGCGGTAACGCCGGCCCCGCCCGCACCCGCCGCAACGAAGAAACCGCAAGTTCCGAATCCAGCTCCGACGCCAATAACGACACGGCCAACCCGGAAATGGACGCGCCCGAAACGGCTGCCGAAGCCGCCGCCGACCGTCGCGCCGTGCGCATTGCCCTCACGCCCGAAACGGCGCAGCTGTCGTCGTCGTTCTCGGGCAACCGGGGCCGGCTGCCCTGGCCCGTGAGCCGCGGCTTCATCAGCCAGCACTTTGGACGGCATCCGCACCCGGTACTGAAAAACGTGACCGTGGAAAACCGGGGCGTGGATATTCAGACCGCGGCCGGCGAGGCCGTGCGGGCCTGCTTCGATGGCAAAGTGCAAACCGTGACCAACATCGCGGGCATGAACACCATTGTCATGATTCAGCACGGCGACTTCTTCACGGTGTATGCCAAGCTGCGCTCCGTGAACGTGAGCGTGGGCCAGCGCGTGAGTGCCCGCGACGTTATCGGCACGGTGGCGACGGATGCCGAGGGCACGTCCGAAGTGCAGTTCCAGGTATGGCACAACTCGTCTAACCTGAACCCGGAAAACTGGCTGGGCCACCGCTAACAGGCAGAGTCGATTCAAGCCTGTACGGCCGAAGATGACAGGCTGGCTCTAACCAAACCGGCCTAAAATAAAAAAACACCGCGCAAAGCACGGTGCCTTTCTGAGCTATGAAAACAAACTTAGCTGTCGGCAGCAGCGGCTACTAGCCTGCTGCAACCGATAACCGTATCAAATATGCAGGGTGGGGTGGCCCTTTAGCTGGATAATTCGGCGAAGGAGGCCATTGGCGCGGCGAACGTCGGCTTTGCCGGGGTCTGAGGTTCGCAGGGCCGCTTGGGAAGCCTTAAACCAACGTGAGCCGATTGAGCAGCCCTGCCTTGTAGGAGCTGCCAATGGGCACGCGCATGGGCGTCCGGGTGGGGCCGGTGCTGGCACTACCATCGAGCAGGGCTGCATCGGCCTCAATGGCCACAATTCGGTCGAGCCGCACAATGTACTTGCGGTGAATGCGGGCGAAGTCTCGGCCGGGCAGCTTGGCTTCAAAGTCCTTCATGGTGCCGTACACGGTGAGGCGCTCGCGGGTGGTGTGCAGGTTCACGTAGTCGCCAAGGGCTTCTACGTATTGCAAATCGGCGGTAGCCACGCGCACTAGGCGTTGGTCCTGCTTCACGAAGATTTCGGCGCGGCCGTTGGTGAACAGCGAATCGCCGGTGCTGTTGGCCATGCGCAGCACGCCTTCCATCTTTTGGCGCTCGTCTTCGAGCTGGGCGCGCACGCGGCGCAGCTCCATGTGGGCCATCACCTGGCGGGCCAGCACGCGCAGCGCCTCGCGCTGGTCGGACGTGAGCTGCCGCGGCACGGTGTCGAGGGTGCACAGTGTGCCCAGGGGCTGGCCGTCGGGCGAAAGCAGGGGCGCACCGGCGTAGAAGCGGATGTTAGGGTTGCCCGTTACCAGCGGGTTATCGGCAAACCGGGGGTCGAGGGCCGCATCGGTCACTTCGTACACATCGGGGGCCCGCATGGCATACTGGCAAAAGGCATGCTCGCGGGGCGTTTGCCGGGCTTCGAGGCCCACGCGGGCTTTAAACCACTGCCGCTCGTCATCAATCAGCGATACCAGCGACATGGGGGTGCCGCAGATAAAGGCCGATAGCTGCGCCAAATCATTGAATACCTGTTCCGGGTCGGTGTCGAGGATATTATAGCTATAGAGCGTTTCCAGACGTTCGGGCTCGTTTACCTGCCGTAAGGGCAGGGCGGCGGAATTTGTGGTCTTGGATGATTTCACAACTAATTGGGTTAAGAAAGTACAGTCTAACTCACTCGAAATGAGAAAGCCCGGTTGAAAGGAACAACAAAGCTAATTGGTTGCGACAAGAAGAAGATACAATGCCGTCCAACCATGACACTTGCCCGTTAAACCCCGGTAAATTATCCCCCGAAGCCGCGCTTCATCATCTAAACAGCTCTATCGGGTATCTTTGATACTCCAAAAGGCGTTCGGCTGCGTATATCCTCTTTTCTCACCCCTCACTGGGCCCAGGTGCCCCCCTATCCATGCTTCACTCCCTGTTTCTGATTGGCAGCTTCGGCACAACCGAAATGCTGCTTATTCTATTCGTAGTTATTCTGTTATTCGGCGCCAAGCGTATTCCGGAGCTGTTTCGGGGCATGGGCCAGGGCGTGCGCGAGTTCAAAGACGCCAGCACCAAGCCGGAAGACCAGCAGCCGCAGTACCGCGACCAGCCGGCTCCGCCCTACCAGCAGCAGTACCCGCAGCAGGGCTACCCCCAGCAGGTGCCCCCCGCGCAGGGCTACCCGCAGCAAGGCGGCTATTCCCAGCAGCCCCAGCACAACCAGTATGCACAACCCGGCCAGCCTGGCTACCAGCAGCCCGCCCCACCGGCCTACAACCCCAACGACCCCAACCAGCAGCGCGGCTAAGCCGCGGCCCGGTTCTTTTATTTATCCAGATTTAACGCGTAGTTAGAAATCATGCAAACCCCACTCATCCTATTTCTGGGCGACATCGGCGGCTCGGAGCTGATGCTGATAATGGTTGTTATCCTTATTTTCTTCGGAGCCAACAAAATTCCGGAGCTGGCTCGGGGCCTTGGCAAAGGCATCCGCGAGTTCAAGGACGCTAGCACGGAAATTCGCCGTGAGTTTGAGCAGGCCGGCCAGCCCGGGCAGCCCAACTACAACCAGCAGCCCAACCCCAACTACGCCCCCCAGAACCAGTACCCCACGCCCCAGCCCTATGCCCCGGCTCCGGCTCAGGCAACGGAACCCGGTTCCGGGTTCGACCCGTGGGCTACGCCCGCCGCGGCGGCTGTAACCACCGCTCACCCCGAGCCCACCAGTTACCCCACGGCCGATGCGCCTTATGTGGCCCCCTCGCTGCCACCTAACCTGGCCCCCGAAGGTACCCAGCCCCGGCAGCCCTATATTCCGGCCAACCCCGACGCTTAAGTCCTGAATCGGTCACCTAAAATCTGCAAATAGTTTGAAGCGTTTTCAGTCTTTATCCGAAGTTCGTAGCGAGCTGACGGCGGGCACCACGTCCTGCCGCCAGCTCGTTGAGTATTACCTGGGCAACATCGAGCGCCAGAACCCCACCCTCAACGCTTTCTTAGAAGTGTGGCCCGACGAGGCCCGCGCCCAAGCCGACGCGGTGGATGCCCGTCTGGCCGCTGGCACGGCCGGCCCGCTGGCCGGCATGGTCATCGGCATCAAGGACGTGCTGGCCTACGCCGGCCACTCGCTGCAAAGCAGCAGTTTGATGCTGGATGGCTTTAAGTCGCTCTACACCGGTACGGCCGTGCAGCGTTTGCTCGATGCCGATGCCATCATCATCGGCCGCCAGAACTGTGACGAGTTTGCCATGGGTGGCTCGAACGAAACCTCGTATTTTGGTCCTGCTCGCAACGCGTTGGATTCCAGTCGCGTGCCCGGCGGCTCGTCGGGTGGCTCGGCCGTGGCCGTGCAGGCCGATATGTGCCTGGCTTCGATTGGGTCCGATACGGGCGGCTCGGTGCGCCAGCCGGCCGCATTTTGCGGTGTGGTGGGCTTCAAACCGACGTATTCGCGCATTTCGCGTTACGGGCTGGTAGCTTTCGCTTCGTCGTTCGACCAGATTGGTCCCATTACCCGCTCGGTAGCCGATGCCGCCTTGCTGCTCGAAGTAATGGCCGGCCCCGATGGCATGGACAGCACCGCCAGCCAGCGCGAAGTGCCCGCCTACAGCCAGCAACTCACGCCTGCCGCGCACTACCGCATCGGCTACATTGCCGACGCTGTGAACAGCGAAGGCCTGAATCCCGAAATCAAGGCGGCGATGGAAGCCCAACTCGACTCGCTGCGCGGCCAGGGCCACGTAGTCGAGGCGGTGGAGTTTCCCTATCTCGATTTCATGATTCCGACCTACTACATCCTCACCACTGCCGAGGCCAGCTCCAACCTGGGCCGCTTCGATGGCGTGAAGTACGGCTACCGCGCCCCGGATGCCACCGACCTGGAGTCGCTCTACAAAAAGAGCCGCGCTCAGGGCTTTGGGGCTGAAGTACAGCGCCGAATTCTGCTCGGCACCTTCGTGCTCAGCGCCAGCTATTACGACGCCTACTACACTAAAGCTCAGCGTGTTCGTCGCCTGATTAAGGAAAAAACCGACGAGCTGCTGCGCCAGTACGATTTCCTGGTGCTGCCTACTACTCCCACCACGGCCTTCAAAATCGGGGAGAAACAGGACCCGGTGAGCATGTACCTGGCCGATATTTTTACGGTGCAGGCGTCGTTGGCGGGTGTGCCCGCCATTTCGGTACCGGTAGGGGAGGATGCGGCCGGCTTGCCCATCGGCTTGCAGGTGATGGCCGGCGCTTTCCGCGAGGCGGAGTTGCTGGCTTTTGCCAGTGCCCTCACCGAAGAAGTAGTGGCTTAAAGCTTATTATTTAGGCGCTGAGCGGCGTATCGCCGACTGGTTGCATAGAATGCCCCGGCCTGCTGGCCGGGGCATTTTTGTTGGCAGGTCAGCCAGAAAGCGGTGGGCTGCGTATCAGAACTTTTTTGAGAGTATCTCTACAAGTTCTTTACCTATGTTCTATCTTAGTGCTATGAAGCAAGGGTTTAAGCAAGCGAAAACCTATCGGCCCCGCCCTTTGTGGCTGGGGTTGGCGCTGCCTTTTCTGTTGTTACAGGGCACCGCTGCCAAGGCGCAGCAAATGCCGCAGCGCGATTCGACGGGCCGGGTAATTTCCACAATGCCAGCGCTGTTAGGCGACACCGTACGCGTGCGCCTGGAACTGCAGCCCGATTCGTTGGTGGCCGTGCCCGTGACGCCCGGCGTCATCGACTCGGCCCGGCTGGAGTGGCTGCGCACGCCGCCCACCATGCGCGACCTGGTGTGCGACCGCGTGGGCTGCTTCGAAACCGAAGCCCCGCACCAGTTCAACAACTCGGTGATGGCCTACGTCACCCTATTCACGGCCCGCAACCGCAGCTACATGCAACGCGTGCTGGAGCGCGAAAACCTGTACTTCCCGATTTTTGAGAAATACCTGGCGCAGTACAACCTGCCCCTCGACCTGAAATACCTGGCCGTGGTGGAGTCGGCCCTAATTCCGACGGCTAAGTCGCCAGTGGGCGCTACTGGCCTGTGGCAGTTCATGGGCCCCACGGCCGGCGACCTGCGCTTGAAGCGCGACGAATGGATTGACGAGCGCATGGCCCCCGAAAAAGCCACTGAGGCTGCCTGCAAGCACCTGCGCTACCTCTACGGCGTATTTCACGACTGGGAACTGGTACTGGCTGCTTACAACTGGGGCGCGGGCAGCGTGCAGCGCGTGATGCGCCGCACCGGCAAAAAGACGTTCTGGGACTTGTATCCGCACATGCCAGCCGAGACGCGCAACTACGTGCCCACGTTCACAGCCATCATGTACAGCATGAAGTACGCGGAGGCCCACGGCCTCCGCACGCCCACGCTGCGCTACCAATACGCCGAGCCGATGGATACCCTCAGCCTGCGCGGCCGGGCCTTCGACCTGCGCCGTTTGAGCCGGGCCTGCGGCTACGAGGATTCGCTCTACCTCACGCGTTTCAACCCGGAGCTGCGACGGGCGGCGCTGCCGGCCGGCTACCGGCCCTACGTGGTACGGTTTCCGGCGGCAGCGGCCGTGCATTTCGGCGATGCTGACCGTAATACGCTGCTCGATTATTGCCAGCCGGCTACCGAATTGCCCCGGCCGCTGGCCTTCCTGCCGCCCCGCCTCGACGGTGTGGAGCCGTGGGTGAACCGCTCGCTGCTGGCTGCCACCACCGGCCCACGGGCCGAGTCCGCTGAAGCTGCGCCCCGCTTCCGGCGTGTGCCGCACAAGGTGAAGCGTGGCGAAACCCTGGCCAGCTTGGCCGAACGGTTTGAAGTGAGCCAGAGCCAGTTGCGGCGGTGGAATGAACTGCCCAAAGGCCGGCCCCTGAAGCCTGGGCGCGAGTTGGTGGTATTTGTGCCCATTCCAACGGCGGCTCCCAGCAAGGCGATAGAAACGGTAGTGGTACCCACCGTTGCGCTGGCTCCGGCCGCGCGCGTCCGCCCGACGGTATCGGATGAGGAAGCGGCTGCCCGCCGCGAGCAGGCCGAGGCTAACGCCCGCGAAGTAGCGCGGCTGCAGGAGCTTGCCAGGCAGGAAAAACTACAGGATGTGCGCCTGGCCGCCATCAAGCAGCGGCAGGCGGTGCAGCAAGCCGCCGCAGAGGCACAGGCCCGGATTGCGGCCCGCCGCCTGGCGCAGACGCAAGCCGCCGAAACCAAGCGCAGCGAAGCCAAAACCACCGTTGCAGCATTAGCGCCGGAAGCCGACGAAATAGACGAACCGACCTCAGCTACCGACGCCGAAATCGGCCCTTACACCGTGCGTAAAGGCGACAACCTCACCAAGCTGGCCCGCGAGCATAACGTCACCGTGGCTCAGCTAATGGCGTGGAATAAAATGAGTTCGACGGACGTGGTGTTGGGCCAGCGGTTGGTATTCCGTGCGCCCGCCGGGGCAGAAGAAGCCAGCGAAGCACCGCGTAAATCGACTAAGTCGACTGCACTGGCGGCCGCTGCCAAGCCAGCCAGGACGGAAAGCCGACTGGAAACGCATAAAGTCCACTTGGTGCAACCCGGCGACACGCTGTTCAATATTTCGCGGCGCTTCGGGGTGAGCGTGCAAACGCTGCGCGAATTCAACCACTTGGCTTCGGATGAGGTGAAGCTGGGCCAGAAGCTGCTGGTGCCGCAGGGGTAGGGCGCCATCGCGGACAATAAATTAAAAAGTAAACCCGGCCTTGCTGCGCTTTTCGCGGTAATTTCGCCTTAGACGGCCGCGCTGCCCGCGCGGCCGTTTTCATGTTTGAAGAATTCCCGATGCTCAAAATAAACAAGCAAGACGCCCTCAACTACCACTCGCAGGAGCCCGCCGGCAAGCTCGAAGTGGTGCCCACCAAGCCCATGAGCACCCAGCTCGACCTCGCGCTGGCCTACTCGCCCGGCGTGGCCGAGCCCTGCAAAGCCATTGCCGAAAACCCCGACGATGTGTACAAATACACCGCCAAGGGCAACCTGGTGGCCGTTATCTCGAACGGCACGGCGGTGCTGGGCCTCGGCAACATCGGCCCCGCCGCCAGCAAGCCGGTGATGGAAGGCAAGGGTGTGCTGTTCAAAAAGTTTGCGGGCATCGACTGCTTTGATATTGAGATTGACGCTACCGACCCGGACGAGTTTATCCGCATCGTGAAGTCGTTGGAGCCCACGTTTGGCGGCATCAACCTGGAGGACATCAAGGCGCCCGAGTGCTTCCGCATCGAAACCGAGCTGCGGGAGAAGATGAACATTCCGCTGATGCACGACGACCAGCACGGCACGGCCATCATCACCTCGGCCGCGCTGCTGAACGCGCTCGAAATCGTGGGCAAGAAGATTGACGAGGTGAAGCTCGTGGTGAGTGGGGCGGGCGCGGCGGCCGTGTCGTGCCTGCGCCTGTACCTGGCGTTGGGCCTCAAAAAAGAAAACATTGTGGTGTTTGATAAGGACGGCCTCATCCATGAGCGCCGCACCAACCTGGCACCCATTCAGATGCAGTTTGCCACCAACCGGGCGGTGAACAATCTCGAAGAGGCCATGGAAGGCGCCGACGTGTTCTTGGGTTTATCGGCGGCCAACGTGCTGCCCGCCGGCCTGTTACTGAAAATGGCCGATAACCCCATCGTATTTGCCCTGGCCAACCCCGACCCCGAGGTGAGCTACCAGTTGGCCATGGCTACCCGCGACGACCTGATTATGGCCACCGGCCGCTCCGACCACCCCAACCAGGTAAACAACGTGCTGGGCTTCCCCTACATTTTCCGGGGGGCGCTGGACGTGCGCGCAACCGAAATCAACGAAGCCATGAAGCTGGCCGCCGTGCACGCCCTGGCCGAGCTGAGCAAGGAGCCCGTGCCCGAGATGGTGAACAAAGCCTATGGCGATAACACGCTGGCCTTTGGTCGTAATTACTTGATTCCAAAGCCGCTCGACCCACGCCTCATCACTACTGTGAGCCCAGCCGTGGCTAAGGCCGCGATGGAAAGCGGCGTGGCCCGCGTGACGATTGAGGACTGGCACGCCTACGAGGACCAACTCCGCGCGCGCCTCGGCGTGAACCAAAAACTGATGAACCGCATCACCTCGGCGGCCCGCGCCAACCCCAAGCGCGTGGTGTTTGCCGAAGCTGATAACTACAAGATTCTCAAAGCCGCTCAGATTTTGCAGGACGAGGGCGTTTGCATGCCCATTCTGCTGGGGCCGCAGGAGAAAATCGAAGCCATTGCCCGCGAAAACAGCCTCGACCTCGAAGGCTGCGAAATCATCAATATTCTGAAGCAGGACGCCAAGCGCGATGAATTCGCCAACCTGCTGTACCAGAAACGGCAGCGCCGCGGCATGACGCTCTACGAAGGCCGCCGCCTGATGCGTGAGCGCAACTACTACGCCGCCATGATGGTGGAAACCGGCGAGGCTGACGCCTGCATCACCGGTCTCACCAAGGACTACGGCAAGAGCATTATCCCTTCGCTGCAGGTTATTGGCACCGAGGATGGCGTGAAGCGCGTGTCGTCGATGTACATCATTCAGCACAAAAAAGGCCCGTACTTCTTCGCCGATACCACGGTGAACATCAACCCCACGGCTGAGGAAATGGTCGAGATTATTGGCCTCACGGCCCGCGCCGTGCGCTTCTTCGACGCAGTGCCGCGCGTGGCCGTTATCAGCTACTCCAACTTTGGCTCGAACGCCGGGCCACTGCCCGAGAAAACCCGCCGCGCCACCGAGCTGGCCAAACAGCGCTTCCCCGACCTACTCATCGACGGCGAGATGCAGGCCAACGTGGCCCTGAGTCCTGCGCTGCTGCAGGAGCACTACGGCTTCTCACCACTGGCCGAGAAAGGCGCCAATACCCTGATTTTTCCGAACGTGGAGTCCGGTAACATTGCCTACAAGGTGCTGCAGGAAATCAGCGGTACGGAGGTAATCGGGCCAGTGCTGATGGGCATGCGCAAGCCGGTGCACATTCTGCAGCTCGGCGCGAGCGTGCGCGACATCGTGAACATGGCCGCCATTGCGGTGGTGGACGCCCAAACGGGCAGCCGGGCGCTGTAAAGCAGCCGCTGAATACAGTCCGAACGTCATGCCGGGCGTAGCCGAGGCATTTTGCGTGCAATAGTAAACCTCCTTCGATTGGATTGCTGCTGTCCGCGGGATGCCTCGGCTACGCCCGGCATGGCCGTTTTGTGGGGCCTACTTTTACGGCCTCATATCTTCTTCATTTCACCCAATATTTTTGGCCGAAAAGCCAGTAAATTTGGGAGATAAAAACTGGAAACTAGTGTTGCCAAAGCAGCATTATTATCCCTCTCTTCCTTCTTTCGTTGGCTTATGATTGCCTACCTCGACGGTAAACTCGCATACAAAGACGCCACCCTCGCCATTGTCGACATTCTTGGCATCGGCTATGAAGTCCGCATCTCGCTGGCCACCTATTCCAAGCTTCCGGCCGAGGGTGCGGCCACCAAAATCTACACCTACCAGCACATCAAGGAAGACGGGCAGACGCTCTATGGCTTCCTCGACCCCAACGAAAAAGCGCTGTTTATGCAGTTGATTTCGGTGTCGGGCATTGGGCCGGGCACGGGCATTGTGATGGTGAGCAGCATGAGCGTGGGCGAAATCCGCGACGCCATCGTGAACGAAAACGTGCGCGCCATCCAGGCCATTAAAGGTGTGGGGCCGAAAACGGCCCAGCGCGTGATTTTGGAGCTAAAAGACAAGCTACGCAAGGACGAACTGCTGGCCAAAGCCGGCGTTGATACCGTGCCACTGGCCCGCCAGCACAATACGCACCGCGCCGAAGCGTTGCAGGCCCTGGTGACCCTCGGCTTTGCGCGGGCCGCTGCCGAGAAACAGCTGGACCAGATTCAGCACAAACACGGTGGGGAGCTGAGCGTGGAGGAATTGATTAAATTTGCTTTGAAGTCGCACTGAGTCGTGACGCGGGTTTTTAGCCCGCGTCGTTGCACGGGTTGCCTCAGCTGGCTTGCTATTGTATTTGAAATGCCGTGCCTGACGCGGGCCGTTTGGCCGGCGTCATTATCCACCTATCCTGCTTGAAATCCGGACAGAAATTACTCCCCACTTCGGTTGTTGTGGTTGCGTCGTTGCTGGCGTGGTGGGCCCAGGCCGCACCCATTGCCGGCCGGCGCGCGACCGGCCTGTGGCTACGCGCCAGCCGGGCCCTGGCCGCCGATACGCCCCGACCCATCAAGGCACTGGCGGATACCACGGGCCCGTACAAACCGAGCCGCCGGCCCCGCGTGCGGGCGCATGACCGGCCGGGCAGCCCCTTTGGGCCACACCGCCGCGAATCGCCGCTGGTGTTGCCCTTGCCCAAGAACGTAAAACTGAACGTTGCGGTTGACGACAGCCTGAAACAATTCGACGTGAAGGAAACCGTTGGCAAGGACGTTGATTACCGCGACCCCAGCTTGCTGAGCTATAAGCAGTACACGGAATTTCAACGGCGTCAGGCTATTAGTGACTATTACCGACAGAAGGCCAAGGGCGGCATTACGGGGCCGACGGCGGCGCCCGGCACGGCCCAGGCCCAGCGCCTGATTCCGAAAATTTACATGGGGCCGATTGCCAACCGGATTTTCGGGGGCAGCTACGTGGATATCCGGCCGGCAGGCTCGGTCACGCTCAAGTTTGGAGCGCGCTTCAATAAAAACGAAAACCCGGCTCTGACCCTGCGCCAGCAGAGCGTGGGCGACTTTTTGTTTGAGCAGAACATCAACGTCAACCTGTCGGGGGCCATCGGCACCAAGCTCAAGCTGGTGTTCAACTACGACACCAAGGCCGCGTTCGACTTCGACAACCAGATGAAGTTCGACTACGCGGGCGAGGAAACGGACATCATCCGCAAGGTGGATTTGGGCAACGTGAGCCTGCCGCTCACCAACTCGCTGGTGCAGGGCGGGCAGAACCTGTTCGGCATCAAAACCCAGATGCAGTTTGGCAAGCTGGGCGTGACGGCCGTGGCCGCCACCGTGCGCGGCACCGCCGACGAGGTGCGCATCCAGAACGGGGCGCAGAGCCGGCAGTACGAAATCAAAGCCAGCCAATACGAGAAGGACCGGCACTTTTTCCTGGCCCAGTTCTTCCGCGACCGGTACGACCAGGCCCTGCGCAGCCTGCCCACCATCCAGAGCCAGATTACCATCAACCGGCTGGAGGTGTACGTGACCAACGACAACCGCACCACCGAAAACCTGCGCAACGTGGTGACGCTGATGGACTTGGGCGAGCCGTTCCGGTTATATCAGGGCAAGTACCGCACCGGTAATCCTACTATCCAGTCGCCGGCCAATAACCCGGCCAACACCGAATTTGCTACCCTGACTGCTGCTGGCGCTACGCGTGACAATATTGCGGTCGACGACTTTCTGCAAAGTCCCGCTGGCCAAGGCCTGACCAAGAACGTGGACTTTGAGCGCGTGCGAGCCCGCAAACTTGATACCCGCGAGTACACCTTCAACGCCCAGCTTGGCTACCTGAGCCTGAACACCGCCCTGCTGCCCGACCAGGTGCTGGGTGTGAGCTTTGAGTACATCTACAATGGCAAGACCTACAAGGTGGGCGAACTGTCTGGCGACTACAACAACGTGACGCCCGACCAGGTCATCTTCCTCAAGATGCTGAAGGCCAGTAACCCCGGCGTGGGCATTGCCAACCCGGCCCTGAACCCACAGAACCCCAACCTGCTCACGCTGAACACGCCGACCTGGGATTTGATGATGAAAAACATCTATCCTCTGAACGCCTCGCAGCTGCAGCGCGACAACTTCCAGCTGCAAATCATTTACAAGGACGACGCGACGGGCGTGGACTTGATTTCGCTGAAGGAAGGCGCGCAGGTGACCAACCGGCCGCTGGTGGAGGTGCTTAACCTCGACCACGTTAACTCCAACAACGACAAGATTCCGGACGGCAACTTTGACTACTTCCCGGGCATCACAATTGACCCTGAACTGGGCAAAATCATCTTCCCGAACGTGCAGCCGTTCGGCTCGTTCCTGCAAAGCAAGTTTGCGGGCGAGCAGCAGCTGATTGATAAGTACGTTTACAACGAGTTGTACAACCAGACCCAGAGCGACGCCCAGCAACGGCAGGAGAAGGACAAGTTCTTCCTGCGAGGGCGCTTCCAGGGCGGGGCGGCTTCAGATGAGATTAATCTGCCGGGAATTGGCATTGCGCAGGGCTCGGTGCGGGTGCGCTCAGGCTCGACGCTGCTCACGGAGGGCACCGACTACCAGGTGTTTTACGACCAGGCCAAGGTGAAAATCCTGAACCCGGCCTACCTGAACTCAGCCAATGAGCTGCGGGTTGAATTCGAGAAAAATGCCCTCGTGCAGGTGCAGCCGCGCAAGCTGCTGGGCGTGCGCCTCGACTACCGCCTGAACAAGGATGTAACCATTGGCGGTACGGCCCTGCACCTGCTGGAAAACCAGGCCCCGGGCATTAACCGGGTGAACATTGGCGACGAGCCGGGCAACAACACCATCATCGGCCTCGACGGCAGCATTCGGAAAGACAGCCGGGTGCTGACCAAGTACCTCGACATGCTGCCCTTTGTGTCGACAAAGGAGATTTCGACCATTGCCTTTAGCGGTGAGTTTGCCAAGCTGCTGCCGGGCCGCTCGCAGCTGGGCAACGGCGAGAATGGCGTGTCGTACATCGACGACTTTGAGAATGCGCGCACGCCCTACACCCTGGGCGGGCTGGCGTCTATTCCGGCCTGGCGGCTGGCTTCTACGCCGCTGCCCATCAAGAACAGCTCGGTGGGCGGGCTGCCCTACAACTACCAGCGCGCCAAGCTGGCCTGGTACACCGTGGACCAGAGCTACTACACGGGCGGCGCCAGCGTGCCGGGCAACATCGGGGCCAACGACCTGCTGAACCACTACACCCGGGGCATCAAGCGCGACGAGGTATTCCCAAACAAGGACCTGGGCTCGACCGGCAACGGCTTCGAATACAGCTTCGACCTGGCCTACTTCCCCAGCGAGCGCGGCCCGTACAACTACAACCCGAACGTAGACAACAACGGCAAGAAGTTTACGAACGGCGAGCGGCCCGAAGACAAGTTTGCCGGCGTGAGCCGGGCCATCACCTTCGATACCGATTTTGACAACGCCAACATCGAGTATCTGGAGTTCTGGATGATGGACCCCTTCCTGAAGAGCACCAACCCCAACGCCCCGGCCGCCCGGGTGAACATCACCGACCAGGACGGCAACGACAAGGCCAACGTGACCGGCGGCGACTTCGTCATCAACCTGGGCAACGTGAGCGAGGACGTGCTGAAGGACGGCAACCAGCACGAGTTTGAGAACGGACTGCCCGTGACCAACGACCCGCAGGACGTACAGGACAACACCAACAACACGGTGTGGGGTCGCGTGACGCGCCAGCAGTTCCTGACCGATGCCTTCAACGCCGCCCCCGGCGCCCGCACGGCGCAGGACGTGGGCCTCGACGGCCTGAGCGACGACAACGAGAAGAATTATTTCAGTAATTACCCCTCCACGCTGGGCACGGTGGCCCCGGTGTACGGCACGCTGCCCGACCCCTCGGGCGATGACTTCCGCCACCACCTCGACCCGAGCTACGACCAGAACAACACCAAAATTCTGGGTCGTTATAAGAACTACGACGGCTACGACGGCAACTCGCCCGAAAACAGCCAGCTCAGCTCCACTGCCTTTCCTGATAAGGAGGACCTGAACCGCGACAACGTGGTGCAGGACGTGGAGCGCTACTACGAGTACAAAATGTCGCTGCGGCCCGGCGGTCTTGCTGTTGGCTCAAACTACATCATCGACAACGTGAAGAATAACGTGAACGGTGAGGAAGTGAACTGGTACCTGTTCCGTATTCCGATTCGGGAGGGCTACAAGGTGCAGGGCAATGGCGGCAAGGACTTCGGTTTCAAGTCCATCCGTTTCCTACGTATGTACATGACCAACTGGCAGGACCCCGTAGTGCTGCGCCTGGTGCAGCCCCAGTTTGTGGCCAACCAGTGGCGCCGGTTCCTGTACCCCATCGTGGATTCGCGCCAGGGCAACACCGCTCCGGGCGGTACCCTCACCGATGCCGATGCCTTCAACATCTCGACGGTGAGCGTGGAGGAAAATGGCATTGCCGTGGGCAACGCAAAAATCCCTTACGTGTCGCCGCCCGGCATTCAGCGCGACAAAGAGTACGGCAGCAGCAGCACCTCGCGCCTGCAAAACGAGCAAAGCCTGCGCCTGGCCGTGGTGAACCTGCGCGACGGTTTTGCCAAGGCTGCCTACAAGAACATCACCATCAACATGCTGCGCTACAAGCGCCTGCGCATGTTCCTGCACGGCGACTCGGACGACCCCACCACACTTAGCGGCGACGTGCAGGCTTTCCTGCGCATCGGCACCGACTACAGCCAGAACTACTACCAGTACTCCTTGCCGCTGAAGCTGACCGCCGTGGGCGACCAGACCCCTGATGGCGTGTGGCCCGTGGAAAACCGCATCGACGTAGGCTTTCAGGACTTCATCGATGCCAAAGCCAAGCGCAACCAGAGCGGTGCGTCGCTGCTGATTCCCTTCACGGTAACGTTGGATAACGGCGCGACCATTACGGTGGTGGGCAACCCCGACTTCTCGGCGGTGCAGGGCGTGATGCTGGGGGTGCTGAACCCCACCGACCCCAGCACGGCTGAGAAAACCGTGAACCTATGGGCCGATGAGTTTCGCGTGTTCGACTTCGAGCAGCAGGCCGGCTACGCCGCTACTGCTCGCCTCAACGTGAAGCTGGCCGACGTGGCCAACGTGACGGCCACGGGCAGCTTCACCAGCGTGGGCTTCGGCGGCTTGCAGGACAAAGTGCAGCAGCGCTCCGTGGACGACGTGTTTCGCGGTGACCTGAACACAACCGTGGCGGTGGAGAAATTCCTGCCCCCGCAGCTGAACCTGCGCCTGCCGGTGCTGCTCCAGGTGGGTCGCGAAAGCCGCTCGCCGCTCTACGACCCCCTCGACCCCGACACCAAGCTGGAGCAAAGCCTGCAGAAATTCAAGGACCCGATAACCAAAGAGATAAACACGGCTGCCCAGGCCGAGTACCGCAAAAAGGTTATCGACCAGACCACCAGCCGCAGCATCTCGGTGCTGAACGTGCGCAAGGAGCGCGCCCTGCCCAAACCCGGCGCCCTGCCCGCCAAGCCCAAGCCCTGGGACATCGAAAACGTGGCCCTGAGCTACTCGCTCACGGACCGCCTGCACTCCGACATCCGCACCGACCGCGACTACACTAAGGCCTACACCGCCGCCGTGGCCTACGTGTACCAGACCACCCCCAAGAACTACACGCCGCTGGCTAGCATCAAGGCCCTGGACAACCCGTACCTGAAGATTTTCCAGCAAATCAATTTCACGCCGCTGCCCTCGCGCTTCTCGTTCCGCACCGACATTGACCGGCGCTATAACGAACGGTTTCTGCAGCGCGTGCTGAACCCCGGCGAAGTGCCCAGCACCGACGGCATCGCGCCGGTGGTGCAAAAGTCTTTCTTCATCAGCCGCATCTACGACCTGAAGTGGGACTTGACCAAAAGCCTGATTTTTGACTACACCGCTACCAACCGGGGCGTGGTTGATGAAGGTACGGGCCGGACCATCGGGGTGAGCGACGATGCCATTCGCAACCGCAGCCAGCTGCAGCAAAACCTGCTGCGCGGCGGGCGCACCGTCAATTTCAACCAGACGGCCGCGCTCACCTACCGGCTGCCGCTCGATAAATTCCCGCTCACCGACTGGCTGAGCGCCGACACCCGCTATGCCGCCACCTACAGCTGGCAGGCCGCCGCTCAGGGCCAGCGCGCCCTCAACAACCCCACCAGCGAAACCGATACGACGACTTACCGAATCAACGTCGGCAACACGATTCAGAACAACGCCGAAATCAGCGCCAACGGCAAAATTGACCTCGTGAAGTTGTACAACAAGGTCAAGTTTTTGAATATCATCAACAACGCGCAGCCGCCCCAAGGCCGGCCCGCGTCCATGCGGGCCAACCTCGGAGATGCCGCAGCGGCCAATCGGCCCGCTCCGGCCGCCGATACAACCCGCGAAAAGCTGCGCTTCGTGAAAGCCGTGCTGCGCTCGCTGATGACGGCGCGTTCCATCAACTTCACTTTCAGCCGGTCCAACGGCACGCTGCTGCCCGGCTACCTGCCCAAAACCAAAGCCTTTGGCCTCGATGAAACGTTTACGGCTCCCGGCCTGCCTTTCATTCTAGGCCAGCAGCCCGGCCTGCAAACCCTTTACGACCGGGCCAGCAGCAACGGCTGGTACACCGACCGGAGCGAGTTCCTGAACACGCCGTTGAGTTCACTGCTCACGCAGACCATCACCCTGCGCACGGCCCTGGAGCCGTTCCGCGACTTTAACATTCAGGTAGATGCACGCCAGCAGAAAGTACAGAACCTCGATGCCTACTACCGGCACACCGTGGATGAGCAGACGCTGATTCCGCTGCGCGATGCTAATAACAACTATCTGCCCATCGTGCCCCAGACGCTGGGTTCAGGCTCGTTCCAGACGTCCACCGTTACGATTCAAACGTTGTTCGGCGACCTTGGGGCCAATGGCGAGACGTCGAAGGCTTTCCAGCGTTTTGTCGATAACCGCCTGATTGTGCGTAATAAGCTAGCCGTGGCCAACCAAAGCCCCAACGGTACCTACGGCTACAACTCGCAGGACGTACTGGTGCAGAGCTTCATCGACGCCTACCACGGCCGCTCCTCCGACGGCTACCAAGCCAAGGAGTTCAGCCCCTTCGCCATGATACCGCTGCCCAACTGGCGCGTCGACTACAACGGCTTTGCCCAGCTGCCACTTATCAAGCAGTATTTCAGCTCGTTCACGCTCAACCACGCGTACTCATCCATTTACAGCATCGGCAGCTATACTACCACCAACACCTACTCGGCCGAGCCCAGTTTCGGCTCGCCGGGCAGCGCGCCGGCTAACCCCTTCCAGGTGAATGCCAGCAACCAGTACCTGCCTTATTACGTGGTGGGCCAGGTAAGTATTGTGGAAACGCTGGCTCCGCTCATCGGCGTCAACTTCCAGACCGTGAGCAAGGTAACCGGCCGAGTGGAATACCGCACCAACCGCACCGTGGCCCTAAACATCACCAACGCTCAGGTCACCGAACTATCGACCAAGGAGTTTGTGGTTGGCTTCGGTTACGCCACCAACAGCCTCAAACTGCCCTTCAAGGTGGGCGGCGAGCAGCGCGTGCTGAAAAACAACCTCACCGCCCGTCTCGACCTGAGCATCCGCGACAACATCACCATCCAGCGCAGCATCATCGACTCGGCCGACCCCGGCAACACGCAGGGCCTGGCGCCGTCGGTTGGCCGCGCCCAGGGGCAGATTACCAACGGCTCAAAAACCTTCCAGTTGCGGCCCACCATCGATTACCTGCTCAACACCCGCCTCAACCTGCAGTTCTACTACAGCCAGACCATCACCACGCCGCGCATCAGCAACGCCTTCCGCAACTCCAACACCGAAGGCGGCATCCAGCTGCGCTACAGCCTGACGCAGTAATGGTGGATTGGTGAGTTGGTAGAATTGATGGGTTGGCAAAGTTCACTGCGTACTTTTGACCGGCAACTCCACCAACTTGCAACTTCACCCATCCACTACTCCACCAACCCACCATCTTATGAACCTGCCCGCCACCCTGCACTACACCAAGGACCACGAATGGATTCGCGTTGAAGGCGATGTTGCCTACGTGGGCATCACCGACCACGCGCAGAAAGAGCTGGGCGACATCGTGTACGTCGACATCGACACGCTTGACAAGGACGTGGCCCAGCACGAAGTATTCGGCACTGTGGAAGCCGTAAAGACGGTCTCGGACCTGTTCAGCCCCATCACCGGCACCGTGCTCGAAGTGAACGAAAAGCTGGCCGACGCCCCCGAAACCGTGAACTCGGACCCCTACGGCGACGGTTGGATGGTGAAAATCTCCATCGCCAAGCCCGAGGAATTGAGCGGACTGCTCAGCGCCGAAGCCTACGGCGAGCTGGTGGGTGCCTAAAAAACTAGCACGGCTTTGGCTTGTGCGCCGCGATGCCTGATTTCGTCCAATCCAAGCCAACACCCCCGCTACCCCGTTCCCGCCGCCCCTACGCCGCTTTGCCGCTGCTGTGGGCCGCCGTGGTGCTGGTTCTTACCCTTACCCCTTCTGATGAAATGCCGCGCACGCCCGTGTGGGAGCTGCTGTCATTCGACACAGCTGCCCACGCGGGCGTGTTTCTGGTTTTGGCGGGGCTAAGCTGGTTCTCGCTGCACCGGCAGAACCGCTGGCCCGTGCTGGCCCGCCACACCGGCTGGGCCGTGCTGGCCGGCAGCATCCTGTTCGGAGCCATCATCGAAGTGTTGCAAATGACCATGAAGCTGGGCCGCCACGGCGATTGGTCGGACTTATTGAGCGACGGCATTGGCGCGGCGCTGGCCGTGGGCGTAGCCGCCGCCTGGACGGCCCGCCAAGCAAGCCGCCGCGTCCGGCCGCTGGCCAGCGGGCCGTGGCTGGTGTTAGCCGCTGCTGCCACGCTCAGCGCCGCTCCGCTGCCCGGACGGGCGCAGAATGCGTTGCTGATTCGGGCCCGCGCCCGCCGCACCATCAAAGCCCTGGCCGCCCCCAGCATGTACGGCCGCGGCTACGTGAAGCAGGGCGAACACCTTGCCGCCGCCTACCTGCGCGAGCAGCTGGCTCAACTCAAGCTAGCGCCCCTGGCCCCCAACTACACGCAGCTCTTCACACTGGATGTAAACACGTTTCCGGGCCGCGTAAGCGCTTCCATTAAAGCCGATGGCCCCGCCGGCAAGATGACCAGCTGGAAGGCCGGCACCGCCTGCATCGCCGCGCCAAACTCGGGCACCGGCACTGCCAAGGGCCGCCTCCTGCTGCTCGATACGCTGGTGTTCACCAAAGCCTCGGTGCAGGCCCGCTACCTGCGCACGCAGTGGGCTGGCCGCATCCTGCTGCTGCGCGCCGCCGATGCCAACCGCCTGCCCACGCTGCCCGCTGCCCTGCGCCAGCGCCTGAACTCCGCCGCCGCCTGGATAACGGTGGTGCCCAAGCTCACCGCCTCGCTGGCCGCCGAGCAAATGCCGCAGCCCCGCGTGGAAGTGCTGGCCGAAAAGGTGCCCATGTGGCTCGATAAAGCCATTTTCGGCGATACTGCCACCGGCGCGCCCCAAGGCCGCACCGTGTGGAGTACCGTGCGCGTCGAAGCTCAGCTTCAGCACAACTACCCGACCCAGAATCTGGCCGCCGTGGTGCGCGGCTCCATCCGACCCGATTCCTTCCTCATTGTGTCAGCCCACTACGACCACCTCGGCATGATGGGCAAGGACGTGTATTTCCCGGGCGCCAACGACAACGCCAGCGGCGTGGCCCTGCTTCTGGAGCTGGCCGCCCACTACGCCAAGCCCGAAAACCGCCCGGCCTACTCCGTAGTCTTTCTGCTTTTCGGGGGCGAAGAAGCTGGGCTGCTGGGCTCCAGCTACTTCGTGGCGCACCCGCTGGTGCCGCTCAAAAGCATCAAGTTCCTGTTCAACCTCGACCTGCTGGGCACTGGCGAGCAGGGCGCTACCGTCGTCAATGGCAAGCTGCTGGAAGCACCTTACCGCCGTTTGGTAGCCATCAACGAGGCCCATCATTACTTGCCCGCCTTGGGTGCCCGCGGCCGCGCCGCCAACTCCGACCACTTTCCCTTCTCCGAAGCGAAAGTGCCGGCGTTTTTCATGTATACGCGTGGCGGCAGCGCCGCCTACCACGACGTGAACGACCAGCCCAAAGCCCTGTCGCTGGCCGGTTTTGCTGGTGCGTTTGGACTGGTGCGCGACTTTCTGAACGAAGAAGGCGCGGTCCCGGCAGCAAAAAAATAGTCGGTGGCCGAACTCACGTTCAACCACCGACTACGGTACTGATTTGCAGGGATATTAACCTTTTGCTTTCAGCGAAAGCATGATTTGCTTGGCGATGGGCTCCCACTCGGGCTTCTGACGGTCAGCACAGTTAAAAGTGCAAATCATCAGCTTGCCCTCCACGTCGGTGAAGAACACCAGCGTATATACCTCGTGGCCCATTTCGGGCTTCATGAATTCGAGGTAGCCCACCTTGCGGTTGTTGATGTTTTTCACACCATCACCGAACCAGGTGGCGTCCTTGTATTGCTTGTGATAAGTCTTGCCAAACGAAGCGGAGTACACGTCCACCATGTCCTGGTCGGCGTCGTTGTCGCTGTAGTTGAAGGCGAGGCTGATGAGGTTGTTATTGGTGAAGATTACGCTCGGGCGGCTCTGGGCTTTGGCGTAGGCGAAGTCCATCTGCTGCTCGGTCATTACCTCAAAGCCCTTGGGAATGAGGATTTCAACCCGCTCGCTGAGCACCCGCTTCTTGACAAGTTCAATTTCAGATGCGGGACGCGCAGCCGTTAGTAAAAGTCCCAGAATACAGAGTAAAAGTGTAGATTTCATACTAATGGGGGATAAGGGGTTGGTAACTAACTGCCTATTTGTAAACCCAAGTTAGATACAATAATCAAATATCCAACTTTGAACGAACAAATATTGTCATTTTTTTTTAAATAACGGTTGGGTCGATAATAAAGTTAACAATAAACGCCTAGAAATCGAGCGGTTGAAGGCATTGTGGCTCAGATGCTGTGCCTACGCAACTTTCCGGCCACGTTGTAAAAGGGTCATTATCAGATTTCAAAAATAAATGGTATAGTCCAATTCGGCGGGTGTATTTTCGGTCAATTGAACCTTTTGCTGGGCGAACGATGAGCCCGCTAAGACCAACATGACAGACTTAAACGCCCGGGTCGGTTTAAAGAATATTATTCAGCTGCTCTTTTATTTTTTCCAGCTCCTCCTTCATGCCCACCACTAAATGCTGCACGGTGGCATCGTTGGCCTTGGAGCCGATGGTATTTATTTCGCGGCCAATTTCCTGGGCCAGGAAGCCGAGCTTTTTGCCCACGGCCTCGTCGGGCTGCAGCACGGCCTGCTCAAAGTAGGCGAGGTGAGCGGCGAGGCGTACTTTCTCTTCGGCAATGTCCAGCTTTTCAATATAGTACAGTACTTCCTGCTCGAAGCGGGTGGCATTGAACTGCTCGTGGCTGGTAAGCTCGGCCAGGTGGCCGGCCAGGCGCTGGCGCACGTGCTCGATGCGGGCGGGGTCGTGCTGCTCTACGGCGGCCAGCTGCTGCCGGATGGTGGCGATGTAGCCCATGATTTCGGCGGTAAGGGTGTGGCCCTCATCTTGCCGAAACTGCTGCATGGCGGCTAGCGCCTGCATCAGCAGCGGCTGGAGCTCAGCCCAGGTCACGTCTTCGGCCACCGGCTCGGCGTCGCGTACCTCGCTGGCGCTGGGGATGACACCGGGCAGGCGTAGGGCAGCCAACAGGGTTTCCTCGCCGGTGGGCAGGCCCAGGCTGTCGGCCACGGCCTGCAGCTCGTGGTAGGCGGCCACCAGGGCTTCGCGATTGAGAGTGGCGGCGGCGCGAGCGGTAGCGGGGCGCACAAAATCGAGGTTGAGGTTGACTTTGCCGCGCAGCAGGGCTTTGGCCACTGTGTTGCGGATTTCGAGCTCGTGCGACAGCAGAAAGCGGGGCAGGCGCAGGGTCAGGTCGAGGGTTTTGGAGTTGAGCGACTTGACTTCGAGGGTGGCAGAGTAGGCGTCGGTTTCGCGGTGGGCCTGGCCGTAGCCGGTCATGGAGAGGAGCATCCGAAAGAGAATAGCGGTGAGCGGGAAACAAGGCCACAAGGCACGGCCGGTGGTTGCGGCTGCAAAGAAACGGCATGCGCGGCGGGTGTAGAGCCGCGGGGCTTTTTGCCTTTCAAAAAGGCGAAAAAGGCCGCAAAAGTAGTAGCTCCCGACGGCCCACAAAGCCCTGAAATCAGGCCGTAACAATAGGACAATATGCGGGCTACGATGCCGTAATAAGGCCCCGGTAATTTTGCTTCATCTAACCAACATGAAGTGTATGCGGTATTATCTACTCGGGTTTTTGTGGTTGTTTGCGAGTGGGTTAGCTTTTGCGCAGCCGGGCACGCTGGCCGGCAAAGTGACCGACAAGAAGACTAGTGAAGGCGTAATCGGAGCCACGGTGCTGGTGACGGGCACCACCTTGGCCGCCCCCGTGAACGTGGACGGCAGCTACACCCTGCCGCTGGAGGCGGGCACCTACAACATCACGATGACCTACGTGGGCTACAAGCCGCTCACCTTTGCTGGCATCACCATCAAAAGCGGCGCAACCACCACCCTGAACGGCACGATGGAGGAAAGTGCCACCAGCCTGACCGAGGTGACCGTGACCGGCGTGAAGCAGACCGGTACCGAAGTGGCCATGATTCAGGACCTCAAAAAAAGCGAGGTAGTGGTGAGCGGCATGAGCAACGACCAGATTGTGAAAACTCTGGACCGCGACGCGGCCGAGGTGGTGAAGCGCATTCCGGGCGTGACGATTCAGAACAACAATTTCATCGTGATTCGCGGCCTGGCCGAGCGGTACAACACGGTGCTGCTGAACGACGCCCTCACGCCCTCGGCGGAGGTGGATACCCGTTCGTTTTCCTTTGACATTCTGCCCAGTTCGGTGATTGACAGGGTGCTGATTTTTAAGTCGGGCGCGCCGGAGCTGCCGGGCGAGTTTGGCGGCGGCGTGGTGAAGGTGTACACCAAGAACTCGGTGCTGGAGAACACGACCAACTTCACCGTATCGGGCTGGGGCCGGGCGGGCACCACGTTCCAGAATGGCTACCAGCAAAGCTCGCGCAGCCCCACCGACTGGCTGGGCTTCGATAATGGCTTGCGCAAGGTGCCCGGCTCCATCGGCGACCAGCCCTACGACAGCAACGCCCCGCTGAACCGTGAGCAGCTGCAGCAGGCCATCGGCGGGCTGCGCAACGAGTGGAAACCCACGCTGACGACGGCCATGCCCGATTTGCGCGCCTCGCTGGGCCTCACGCGCAAGTTTGAAATAGGCCGCGTGTACGTGAGCAATGTGACGGCGGCTTCGTACTCGAATACGCACGAGCAGTACAACGTGCTCCGCCAGCGCCTGGAAACCGGCAGCGGCTCTTATATCTACAACTACAACGACTTACGTTCGCTCTCGGCTAGCCGCCTGGGCGTAATTCATAACTGGCAGGCCCGCCTGAACGACCACAACCGCATCGACTTCCGCAACTTCCTGAATCAGTACGGGACCGACGAAGTAGTGCACCGCACGGGCACGGACTACGCGCAGGGCGGCAACGGCCGCGAGCGCGACAATTACGCCCTGCACTACCAGAGCCGCACCATCTACTCGGGGCAGCTGGGCGGCAGCCACGACGTAGGCGCGGCCAACAATGCCACCGTGACCTGGGCCACGGGCTACAACTACGTGTTCCGCGACGAGCCCGACTACCGCCGCTTCCGCACCGGCCGCGACGTGCCCAACCCCGGCGAGCCGCAGAAGCCGTTTCGGGTGGAAATTAGTCAGGTGGGCTCACAGCAGGACAATTCCACCTATTTCTCGAAGCTCAAGGAAAACACCTACATGGCCAGCGGCCAGTGGGAGCAGCGCCTGCCGGGCCGCGACTCGACGCGGGCCAACCAGTACAAGCTGCGCGCGGGCTTCTACACCGAATATAAGGAGCGCAACTACGCCAGCCGCTTTTTCTCCTACGTGCCCGGCAACGAGGAATTCCATAACTACGGCCTCGATACGCTGTCCATCGACAAGATTTTTGCGCCCCAAAACCTCGACCCCAAAACCGGCTTCGTGCTGAAGGAAGGCACCAGCGACAACGACAGCTACCGCGCCGACAACACGCTGGTGGCCGGCTACCTGAGCGCCGTGGCCCCGATTTCGGACAGGCTCAATATTTCCGGGGGCGTGCGGCTGGAGTATAACCGCAAGTTTCTGCGCTCGGGCAGCCCGCTCACGCCGGCCTATGAGGAGAAGCGCTACTTCCTGCTGCCTTCGCTGAATGCTACGTATAACTTCAACGACCGCAGCCTGTTGCGCCTGGCTGCCAGCCAGACGGTGAACCGTCCGGAGTTCCGCGAAATCGCCAACTACTCGTACTACGATTTCACCAACAACGCCAACATCAAGGGCAACGACACGCTGCGCACGGCCAAAATCTATAACGCCGACCTGCGCTACGAATTCTACCCCTCGAAGTCGGAAATGCTGTCGGTGGGCGTGTTCTACAAGCACTTCACCGATGCCATCGAGCAGGTTACCAACATCACCAACGGCTCGACGCTGGACCTGGGCTACCGCAACGCCGCCAGCGCCTACGATGTGGGCGTGGAAGTGGAGGCTCGCAAAGGCTTGGTCGACCTCACCGAAAATACTTTCCTGCGGCACATCTCCTTCGTGCTCAATGCCTCGGTGGTGAAAAGCCGGGTGACGCTGGTGAGCGGCGACGACAAGTCGGTAGACAATAACCGGCCGCTGCAGGGCCAGTCTCCCTACGTGGTGAACACCGGTATTTTCTACCAGGACGATGAGCGGCGCTGGCAGGTGTCGGCGCAGTACAACGTGATTGGGCCGCGCATCCTGTTTGCCAGCAGCAACAGCCAGAACTTTTCGGTATTCGAGATGCCGCGCCACGTCATCGACCTGGCTGTGACCAAGGGCATCGGCCGGCACCTCGACCTGCGCCTCGGCATTCAGGATTTGCTGAACCAGTACACCCGCCAGTACTACGATTCGGACCGGAGTGGTGGTATCACGAGTGCCGACCGGGGCGCGTTCGGGCGCTTCCGCCGGGGGCAGTATTCCACGGCCGGCCTCACGTATAAGTTTTAACCCATTCCACATTTCGCCTGCTTACAAAGCCCGCCGTGCGCCCCGCATGGTGGGCTTTTTTATTAGCTGCTATCAGGCATCAGCAACACGATATGATAACACGGCTCTAACCCAATGGTAACCCTGAATGGAGCCGGTTGGAGGGCTGCTGACCAGACCTTTGCACCGGTAATCACCACTGCTTTATCACGCGCCAATTTACCCCGATACCTATGAAAAAGATTGTACTCTCTGCCCTGATGGCCCTGGCTGCGGTAGCAGCTGCTGCCCCACAGGCCCTGGCCCAAACCACCTGCCCCGCCGCCCCTACGCCCATCGTAGTGTCGGGCAGCATCACGGCCAATACCACCTGGACCAACAACAACATTTACCTGCTGCAAGGCTTCGTGTTTGTGGAAGCAGGCGCGACGCTCACCATCCAGCCGGGCACCATCATCAAGGGCGACCAGGCTTCGAAGGGCACGCTCACCATCAAGCAGGGTGCGCGCATTGATGCCCGCGGCACGGCCACTCAGCCCATTGTGTTCACCTCGAACCAGCCGGCCGGCTCGCGGGCGCGGGGCGACTGGGGCGGGCTGATTATCCTGGGCCGCGCCACCCAGAACATTCCCGGCACGGCCGCCCAGCCGCTGCCCAAAATTGAAGGCGGCCTCACCCCCGATACCTACTTCGGCGGCAACGACGACAACGACAACTCGGGCACGCTGCAGTACGTCCGCATCGAATTCCCGGGCGTGGCCTTCACCACCGATAACGAAATCAACGGCTTGACGCTGGGTGGGGTAGGGGCCGGCACCACCATCGACCACATCCAGGTGTCGTACTCCGGCGACGACTCCTACGAGTGGTTTGGCGGCGCGGTGAACGCCAAGTACCTCATTGCTTTCCGCGGCATCGATGACGAGTGGGATACCGACAACGGTTTCCACGGCAAGGTGCAGTTTGGCGTGAGCCTGCGCGACCCCAACGTGGCCGACGCCTCTGGCTCCAACGCCTTCGAAAGCGACAACGACGCTAATGGCTCGAACAACTCGCCCCAGACCTCTGCCATCTTCTCGAACATGAGCAACTTCGTGGCCCCCACCAGCGGCACGCTCAACACCAACTACAAGCGCGCCATGCACATCCGCCGCAACTCGGCGCTGAGCATTTTCAACTCGGTGGTGGCCGGCTACCCCGTGGGCCTGCTGCTCGACGAAGGCACCGCGCCCTTCTCGGCCACCAACTCGGCCGTGAACGCCGCTGCCGGCACGCTGGCCCTGAAAAACAACGTGTTTGCCGGCTTCGCCCGCAACGCCGTGGCTACCCGCGTAAACGGCAGCACCTACAACGTGAAGCAGTTTCTGGGCGCCAACAACGACACCACCTCCACGGTGGCTTCGCTGAGCCTGAACGCCAACAACTTCAACCTCACGGCTCCCGGCTTCGTGCCGGCGGCTACTTCCCCGCTGGGCAGCGGCGCTTCCTTCACCGATGCCAAGCTGAGCAATGCCTTCTTCACGCCCGTGACCTATCGCGGCGCCTTCGCCCCGGCTGGCACGCCTAACGCCGACTGGACCGCCGGCTGGACCAACTTCAACCCACAGATTACCTGCTACAACCTGGCCGGCCAGACCCTGGCCGCCAAAGCGCCCGCTAATAAGTCGCTGGAGCTGGGCATATACCCCAACCCGGTAGCCGGCGCGGGCAAGCTCTCCTTCACGGTAGCCACGGCCACCACCGCCACGGTGCGCGTGCTGGATGCCACTGGCCGCCTGGTGGCCACGGTAGCGGCCGGCCAGAAGCTGGCCGCCGGCCCGCAGCTCATCGCCCTGCCCGCCGGCCTGAAGCCCGGCCTGTACATGGCCACAGTAGCAACCGCCGAGACCACGCAGTCGGTCCGCTTCGTGGTGGCGCAATAGTCCAAGTGTCACTCCAACGCAGGAGGAATCTGGTCAACGGTTTTACCTAGGTTTCTCCTGCGTCGGAATGACAAGATGATAATTAAATACGTTATATATGTGCTGTTTAGGTAATATTATTCCTGAGTTAAAAGCCTGTTCCATTTGTGGGGCAGGCTTTTTTGCTGAGCGGAAGCGGCGTTGGTTGTTGCCTTATTGTTACGAACCAGTCTGAGGCGTAACAATTTCATGAATCAATCTTCATGTTACCCCCTTGGATACCGCCGGAACTTTGTGGCTCAAACATTCCCCCTTCATCATGAAGTATGTTATTGGAGTGCGAGCTGCTTGTTTCAGCTTGCTTTTTCTGGTCATTCAACACCTGGCTTCGGCGCAGGTAACAACGTCCGCACTGAGCGGAAAAGTGACTTCCGACAAGGGCGAAGACCTCATTGGCGTGACCGTGGTGGCCACCAACCTGCCCACCGGCACCAAGCGCGGCACCGGCACCGAGCCCGACGGCCGCTTCACCATTCCGAACCTGGCTCCTGGCGGCCCCTACGAGGTAACCGTAACCTACGTAGGCTACAAGGAACAGACCGTCAGCAACGTGTACCTGACGCTGGGCAACACCACCCGCCTCAACTTTGTGCTGGCGGCCGAAGCCCAGGCCCTGAACGAAGTAGTGGTGGTGGGCAACACCCAGGCCACCAAAACCGGCGCCGGCACCAACGTGGGCAGCGCCGCCATTCAGCAGCTGCCCACCATCTCGCGCAGCATCACCGACTTCACGCGGCTGGACCCACGCAACTCGAATAACTCCTTCGCGGGCAGCTCGTTTCGCTACAACAACATTACCCTGGATGGCGCCGTGAACAACGACGCCATTGGTTTTTCGCCCTCGCTGGGCGGGCAGAGTGGCAGCAGCGGCCTGCCCGGCGGCTCAGCCCGCGCCAACCCCATTTCGCTCGATGCCATTCAGGAAATCCAGGCCTCGGTGGCGCCTTACGATGTAAAGCTGGGCAACTTCACCGGCGGCTCGATTAACGCCGTGACGCGCTCCGGCACCAACGAATTCACGGGCTCGGTGTACGGCTACGGCCGCAACCAGGGCGTGACCGGCCGCAGTATCGACGGCAACGAATCGAAAATCGGCTCGGCCTACCACGACTACCAGACCGGTTTCCGGGTGGGCGGCCCCATTGTTAAGAACAAGCTGTTCTTCTTCACCAACGCCGAAATTGCCCGCCGCACCGAGCCGCAGTTCTACGCCGCCGGCACGCCCGGCTCGCCGGTGACCACGGATTTGGCCCAGGCCATTGCCGGCAAGCTGAGCAACTACACGGTGAAAAACGCCGACGGCTCGCTGGGCACCGCCAGCTACAACGTGGGCGAGTACGGCAACTACAACATCCACGCGAACAGCAACAAGATTTTCGGTCGTATCGACTTCAACCTGAACGATAAAACCAGCATTGCACTGCGCCACAACTACATCACCTCGGAAGCTACCAACCTGGAACGGTCGGGCAGCTTGTTCAAGTTTGGCTCGCAGGATTTCACCCAGCACAACGTGCAAAACTCGACGGTGCTGGAAGCGAAAAGCAACTTCAGCAGCAAGTTTGCCAACAACCTGATTCTAGGCTACACCAACATTCACGACTACCGCGACCTGCTGGGCGGCCAGGCCAACCTGTTTCCGGCCGTGCAGATTAACAACGTGGGCACGTCGGTAGGCAAAGGGCCGGGCGCGTCTGACTACTACTCGGGCTCGAACCAGATTCTGCTCGGTTCCGACCGTGAGGCCAGCATTTTCAACACCCGCCAGAAGACGTTTGAGCTCACCGACAACTTCACGTACTACGTGGGCGCGCACGCCCTCACGCTGGGCACGCACAACGAGTTCTACCACATCGACTACGGTTTCATCAACTCCTGGAACGGCCGCATCGAGTACAACAGCGTCAACGACTTCCTGGCCGATAAGCCGAACCGCATTCGGGGCACTTACAACAACGGCACGGTGGGCGACAACTCCTACCAGTACAACTACAACAACCCCTCGGCGGCTTTCAACATCAACTTCTACAGCGCTTACCTGCAGGACGAGTGGAACGTGACCGACCGCCTGAAAATCACGCCCGGCGTCCGCTTCGACATCGCCTCGCTGCCCACCAAGCCGTCCCTGAATACGGCCCTGGTGAACAACCCGCAAAACGACGCCAAAACCTTGAACCAGACCTACTCGCACACGCCCTGGGCCGACCTGAACAACAACTACCTGGGCCAGGTGCAGTTCTCACCCCGCCTGGGCTTCAACTACGACGTGAAGGGCGACCAGTCGTTTGTGATTCGTGGCGGCTCGGGCATCTTTACCGGCCGTGTGCCGTTTGCCTGGTTTGGCTACGCTTATTACAACAACGGCGTGAACTTCAACTCGGTAGACTACAACGGCACCGATGGCAAGGGCATTCAATCGTCGGGCAACACGGGTGTTAAAACCATCTACCTGAATACGAATCCGAACAATATCTACGGCCAGCTGCCCATCGCCAACTACAACCCCAACAACCTGAAGGGCAGCCCCACCGAAGTAAACCTGGTGGACAACAACTTCAAGATGCCGCAGGTGTGGCGCTCGTCGCTGGCCTTCGATTTCAAGCTGAAAACCGGCACCCGCTTCTCGGTGGAAGGCCTCTACACCAAGACCTTGCAGGACGTGCAGTTTGAGAACATCAACCTGAACGACAACGTGACTTACCTGGCCAACGGCCCCACGCAGAGCCCGGTGTACGCCAGCGGCAAGGTGAATTCGGGCTTCTCGAACGCCTTCTTCCTCACCAACACCCAGAAGGGCTACCGTTACCAGCTCACCGGCTCGGTGGGCCAGACCATCAATAACCTGGTAGATGCTTCGGTGGCCTACACCTACGGTCAGAGCAAGGACATCAGCAACGGCATCCGCAACTCGCCCCAGAGCAACTGGGAGCTGAACCCGGCCCTGAATGTGAACAACCCCGCCCTGGCCTACTCCAACTTCGACCTGCGCCACCGCGTCGTGGCATCCCTCAACCTACACAAAACCTTCGCCCAGCGCTTCACCGGCTACTTCACTTCGGTGCTGACGTATGCCAGCGGCTCGCCCTACACCTGGGTCTACAACAACAACTTCTTCGGCAACGGCCAGCAGAACGTGCAGCTGGCCTACATCCCGACTTCGGCGTCTGATATCGTGTTTGTGACCAAAGGCGCCGTTGCGCCGGTGCCCGTCACCAACCCCAATGGCTACGGTGTGGATGCCTCCGGCGCCCAAAGCGCCGCCTTCAACAGCTTCGTGGATAACGACAGCTACCTGAAAACCCGCCGCGGCCAGTACACCGAGCGCAACGCCGGCCGCACCCCCTGGAACAACCAGGCCGACGTGCGCCTGATGTTGGACGTGAAGCTTGGCAGCCTGGAGGCTAATGCCGCCGGCATCGTGCCCAAAGCCCACACCATCCAGGTGTCGCTGGACATCATCAACTTCGGCAACTTCCTGAACAGCAGCTGGGGCCGTCAGTACTTCGTACCCAATACCTTCAACTCGACGCTGGGCACCGGCCTCACGCAAGTGGGCTATGCCGATGCCGCCGGCACCATTTCGACCAGTTACAACGCCACCTCGTTCAACCGCCCGGCCTTCACCTACGGCGCGCCGGCTACTTATTCCATCGACCAGCTGGCCTCGCGCTGGCAGGGCCAGCTGGGCATGCGCTACTCGTTCTAACGCCTTTGGCTTAATGAGGAGTGAAGAATTAGGGTTTGCCTGATTCTGGCTTTGCTCACTTTCTCAACGCGGCCGTTCCATTGTGGAACGGCCGCGTTTTTGTGCGAGGCAAGGCCGTACTTTGCTTTGAAAAAATGGTAAGCTGGAATTGAAACGGATGTGTAATAAGTTGCTGGCGCTGCTGATTTGCGCGCTGATTTATTCCAGTGCCGCCGCGCAAAACCGCCCTGCAGAAAAGCTGCTGGGGTATGACGTTCGGCTATATGAATATGGTCCGGCTTGGAAATTGGCTCAAGCTGTTAAACACCAGCAAATCGGACGCATCAAGCGGTTGCTGGCTGCTGCTCCGGCGCTGAGGAATTATCAGGAGCCGCAGTTTGGTCAAAGCCTTTTGTTCTTTGCCGTTTACACGCATTGTTACCGGGCTGCACAAGCATTATTAGAAAGCGGGGCCGACCCCAACCAAGCCGATTTCATGTACGGCCATACGCCTTTGATTGAGGCCGCTAACATTTATGAAACATCTAAGTTTGTTAAGCTGCTTCTGGAGCATGGGGCTAATCCGAATCTGGAATCTCAGCCAGCGGATAAAACCAAAGCCACGACCACTCCCTTAATAACAGCGGCTTCTACACGATTGGAAAGCGTAAAGTTGCTTATTGATAAAGGGGCGGATATTAACCACGTCACGGCTATTGGCTATAACTCAGCTTTGCATAGTGCCTTGAGTGAAAGAATGCTAGACATCAGTCGTTATCTCATCATCGATAAACAGGCAGACTTTACTGGTATCTTCAACGTGACTGTGCAAAACGATACGCTGCGAATAGGCAACATGCTGAAAATCTTAGTCTACCCACTGGAGTCCAAAGAATGCATGCAAAAGATGGAGCTAGTGCATTATTTGGAAGCGCGTGGAATAGATTACCGGAGTGCGTCTGTGCCCAAGCACTATTATCAGAGTTATTCCAAAGAGTTTCTGGAAAAATACTAGCCGCCGAAGCTCTAAACAAGTCGTCATTCATTATCCAATTGCCCAGAATAATCCACCTTCCCAAGTGGTACCCCAACCGCTACGACGACCAGGACGGCGACTTCGTGGCGCGGCACGTGGCGGCCATCGCGGCGCACGGTGGGGGCGTACCCGGCGGGGCGGAAGTGGCGGTGCTGTTTGCGGCGGTGGCGCGCGGGCCGCTGCCGGGTTTGATTGAGGCCGATGAGGATTTCAGCGGCGCGTGGCCCACGCTGCGCTACTACTACCGCGCCGCGCCCACCGGCCTGGGCTTGGTTGATAAGCCGCTGAAGCTGCTGCTGTATTTCTGGTGTCTGCTGCGCGGCTACCGGCGGCTGCGGCGGCACTGGGCCGGCCAGCGGCCCGATTTGGTGCACGTGCATGTGCTGCTGCGCACGGGCTTATTTGCGTGGGCGCTGCGGGCGGTGCGCGGCATCCCGTTCATCGTCACGGAGCACTGGACGCTGTATTTGCCCGGGCGGGCGAGTGGTATTTCATGGCTGCGCCGGGTGCTCACGCGGGCAGTGGTGCGGCGGGCGGCGGCCCTGCACACCGTATCGGATGGGCTGCGGCGGGCCATGGCCGCGCTGGGCTTCGTGAATCCGCGCTCTGTAGTCATCGCCAACGTGGTGGATACTGAGCTTTTTCATCCTGAGAAACCAATCCCCCAGTCCACCAGCCCACCAAACCACCAACCCACGCTGCTGCACGTTTCGGCTTTTCACGACCAGGTGAAGAACATCTCCGGCGTGTTGCGGGTGGTGGCACGGCTGCGCACCGCCCGGCCCGGCCTGAAATTGCGCATTGCCGGCTACGGCCCCGATGAGCAGATGCTACACGCCTATGCCTCCGAACTGGGCCTGCTAACCGACAGCACCGTGAATTTTCTGGGCAAGCTGCCGCACGAGGCCGTGGCTGCCGAGATGGCTCAGGCTACCGCGCTGGTATCGTTCAGCCGGGCCGAAACCTTTGGCTGCGTGCTGCTGGAGGCGCGGGCCAGCGGCTGCCCGGTGGTGGCCACCCGCACCGGCGGTGTACCCGAGCTGTTTCAGCCCGAAAACACCTTTGGTCTGCTGGTAAGTTCGGATGATGAAGCGGCGCTGGAAATAGCTTTGCAACAGTTGATTACCGGCAATATTCGTTTTGAAGCAGCACAGCTGCGGGCCGATGCTGCGGCGCGGTGTGCCCCGGCTGCGGTAGGGCGGGCGTTTGGGGAATTATATCGAAAAGTATTAAACGAGTAATAAAAGTACAGAATCGGTACAAAAGCCGGCTTTCCGGCCTCGTTAGCATCATGCGCCTTCCATTTCGGCCAGTCCTTTCTTTGGTATGATAAAGCGCATTCTCCAGCATTTTGCGGCACGGGTGCTTACGGCGGGGCTGAGCTTCGCGGTAGTTTGGCTCACGGCGCGGTACCTGGGGGCGGCGGGCCGCGGGCAGGTCAGCCTGTTTGTCACCGATGTATCGGGGCTGGCGCTGCTGGCCGGGCTGGTGGGCGGCTCGTCATTGATATACCTGGTGCCGCGCCGCAACGTGTGGCTGCTGCTGCTGCCCGCCTACGGCTGGGGCGCGCTCGTGAGCCTGGGCGGGGCGGCTGTTGTGGGCCTGCTCCGGCCGGTGGGACTGGCCTATGTGCTGCACCTCGGAGCAGTAACGCTGGTGCAGGTGCTGTTGTCTATCAACGTGTTTCTGCTGCTGGGGCGGCAGCGGGAGCGGACCTATAATGTGCTCACCACCGCGCAAGCCGGGCTGCTGGCTGTGGCGCTGGCTGTGGCGTTTGGGCCGTGGCGCTGGCTTTCCATTGAGGCCTATTACTGCGCCAACTACATGGCCTACGGGCTGCCCTGGCTCATCAGCACGGCGCTGCTGCTGCGCTTACCCGATGCCTGGGGCAGCCGGCGCATTCGCCGCCGGGCGGCAGCCCGCGAGCTGGCCCGCCACAGCCGGGGCGCGCACCTGAGCAACCTGCTGGCCTTCGCCAACTACCGCTTCAGCTACTACGCCGTGGTGTATTTGGCCGACACGCGGGCGCTGGGCATTCTCTCGGTGGGTGTGGCGCTGGCCGAAGCCATCTGGCTGATTCCGCGCAGCACCGCCCTCATCCAGTACGTGGCCCTAGTAAATGCGCCCGACAAGCGCGAACAGACCCACGCGGCCCTGCGCGGCAGCCGGCTCACCCTACTAGCTACGGCCGTGGCCGTGCTGGTGCTCGGCGCTGTACCAGCTGGGTGGCTAGCCGCCATTTTCGGGCCGGAGTTTGGGGCGGCGCACGGCGTAATCATGGCACTGGCCCCCGGCATTTTCATCAACGGCGCCGGAATGCAGGCTAGTACCTACTTCGCCGGCACGGGCCAATACGGTATCAACAACCGCGCTACGCTGCTGGGGCTGGCCGTGACGGTACCCGCGTGCTTGGTGCTGGTGCCGCAGCTGGGCATTGTGGGCGCGGCCCTGAGCATGTCGGCTTCCTACGCGGCGGGCGTGCTGTACCTGGTGGGGCGCTACCGGCGGGCCATCGAGGCAACCTGGGTGGACATTTTGCCGGGCTGGGCCGATGTGCGCTGGCTGTGGCAACGGCTGGTTCCGCACACCTAATTCCCGCTTATTACCGCCGCACTTCTACCCATCCCTTCAATTGTTGTCCATCGGGGTAAGTAATTAA
The DNA here is from genome assembly GCF_016056375.1 of Hymenobacter negativus. GTDB lineage: Bacteria > Bacteroidota > Bacteroidia > Cytophagales > Hymenobacteraceae > Hymenobacter > Hymenobacter negativus_A. Next base: position 236,759 of record NZ_JAEDAE010000004.1, on the reverse strand, counting down.
GTAGTAGTAAACACCATCAGGCTGACCGTCGGCATTCCATTCGTCGTGGTAGGCCGCGGCCTCGAACACCTTCTGGCCCCAGCGTGAAAATATCTGGAGGCGGGGCGCACAACCGGGACCGAGCTGGAGGGTCTGGTTCTTGCCATCGCCGTTGGGCGTGATGATGTTGGGCACCTTGCGTTCTTTCACTTCCACGGGCGGCGTGGTTGCCGTGGTTTCGCAGCGGTCCAGGTTGTAGCGCAGGCGCAGGCGGGGCAGGTAGCTACCGGGGTTGGTGTAGGTGTGCGTGGGGCTCAATTCGGCCGATTGCGTGCCATCGCCAAACTCCCAGACTAAGGCGGGCGTCGAGGAATTACTGGAGCTAGCCAGTGTGAAGCGCAGCGTAAGCGGAGCCAGACGGTTTTCGGGGCAGGCCACGGGCTCCCAGCCGGCCTGCACCAGCGGCACGGGCGCCACCGATATGCGCCGGGTGGCCGTTCTGGCCCCCGAGCAGGTGGTGCTCGCAACGGTGTACGTTAGCGTAGCGGTGCCCGTGAAGCCGGCTGGCAGCGTAAAGTTGAAGCCCGCCGCCACGCTGCCCGTCACGCCCGGCCCGCTGAAAATACCCCCCGCCGGCGTGCCACTCAGCCGAATGGGTTGCGTACTGCCGGCGCACAGCACGGTATCGGCCCCGGCCGTGAGCGGGGCCAGCACCGTGATGCGGCGGGTGCCGGTGCTGGTGCACAGGCCGGTGCCTGGCACCGTGTAAGTCACGGTGTTTACACCCACCAGCGCGAGCGTCGGCGTAAAAATGAAGCCGGTGGCTACACTGCCGCTCACGCCCGGTCCCGTGAACGTGCCGCCCGCCGGGGTTCCCACCAGTGGCACCGGCCCGCTCGTGACGCACAGCGCCTGCGCCGGGCCAGCGTTGGCAATGTTGGGCTGGAAATTGAGCACAAAGGCGGCATTGTTGCAGCCGGCCGCCCCACCGGTCGTTCCGCTGTTGTTGGTAGTCGAATACGTATTCGCTTCGGGTGGAATGGGAAAGCCGGTGTAAGAAAAGCACGAACAAACCGACTGATAAACAATGCCACGCGGGTCGAAGCGCGAGGTGCCGCCGTCCACGTGCTCGCCTTCGGCGTTGGGGTCTACGTTGCCGTAGTAGGTGCCGTAGCTCAGCGACGTAAGGCCGGCCGAAAACTGCGCCAGGTAAAAGTCGTTGCCATCGGTGTTGGACTGAAGCGCGTCGGAGGTCAGGGGCAGGCGGGTGGTGCTGCCGTTGCCCTCCTGGTAGGGGCTGGCAGCTGGGAAATCGGGCAGGTAGCGGCCGTTCACCATGCCGCCCCAGCCACACACGTACACCCGGTCGCAGCGGTCGACGAGGAAGGCCGTGGGGTCGAGGCTCACCCGGCCCACATTGTCAGGGTCGAGGCTGCCGAAGGAGGTGGTGAGCAGGCTCTGGTTTAGGTTGGCATCGAGCTTTTGAATGAACTGCGTGCCATTGGCCGTGTGAAACAGGCCGGGTGTGGTGGGGAACTGGCCCAAGGTCTGGCCCAGCAAGTACACCCCACCATCGGTCCCGACCTGCAGAAAATAGGCCTGGTCGTAGTCAGTCGTGCCCACGTAGGTAGCACGCAGCACGCTGGTACCTGCCGCCGCAATACGTACCGCAAAGCCGTCCACATCGCCAAAAGCAGTGGTGCGAAAAGCCCCGGCCGTGGCCGGAAAATTGGTGCTGGTGGTGCCGCCGGCCACGTACACATCGCCGCTGGTGGGCTCCAGCTGAACGGAATAAGCGGCATCGGCCCCGGTGCCGCCCAGGTAGCTGGCCCAGGTCAGGGCCGTGAGGTTGGGCGCGAGCTTGCACACCACGCCGTCGGAAGTGCCGCCGTGGTAGCCGCCCGTCAGGCCCCGCGCCACCGGGAAATCGGTCGAAGCCGTGTGCGAGGCGATGTACACGTTGTCGGCCGTATCCACCAGAATATCACCCCGAAAAGGGTCGCCGTAGTTGTGCACCAGCTGTTTTTGGGTCATGAACGGCGAGAGATTGGGATTCAGCGGCAGTACGCCGTCGTTGCCACTGCCGCCCAGGTAGGTGGAGCCCACCAGGGCCGTGGCGTTAGCGTTCAGGCGGGTCACCACCAGGTCCGAGCCGGTGGGCAGGTCATACGGCGGGCCAAAACTGCCAAACGGCTGCGCCGCCGTGCCGCCGCCGAAGGTGCGCTGAATGGCCCCGGCCGTGGTGGGGTAGTTGCCGGAGCCCGTGGAGCCCAGCACCAGCAGCTCGCCCTGGCTATTCACCACCAGGCTGTGCGGAAAATCGGCCCCGCTACCGCCGATGTAGGTGGCCCACACCCGCGCCGCCGGCCCGCTCACGCCGGTGCTGTACTTGATGATGGCAATGTCGATGAGGCCCGCAAACGTGGTTTGGAAAGCGCCCGGGCTGGCCGGATAGCCCGCCCCAAAGGTGATGCCGCCCGAATACAGGTTGCCTTGCGCGTCATAAGTCGCGGTGAAGCCCCAGTTATCTGCTATCGAGCCGGTGTAAGTCGCAAACACGACTATCGGGTCGATGGTTAGCGGGCGAGACGTGTCGTAGCGGCCCAGGGCAAAATGGACGGTGCGCCCGGCCAGCACGTAGCGGCAGGCCACGGCCTGGCGCCGGCCGGCGGCATTGGTTTGCCAGGCCTGCGGGGCGCGCTCGGTGAGGTTGCCGATGCTGGTTTTCACCAGCAGGTTGCCCTCGCCGTCCAGGGTCAGGCCGTCGGCCCCGTCGTGCCGCAGGCCAATGGCGGCGGGATTAGCTCCCGGGGCCAGCGTGAAATCGTATTCCAGGTGCTGGTCGGCGCTCTCGTACACTCGCGCCCCGATGCCGGGCCACAGTCCGGCGTAGCGCAGCTCGCGGTAGCTACGCACATCGGCAGCCCAATGCTTAGAGTCGGCCCCGAGGAAGTAGCTGCGGTGCTCGGTGGTCGGGGTTTCGGCCGTGAGCAGGGCAGGAGCAGCGTTTTCGAAGTGCAGGGTGAGGGCGTGGCCCCGCACGGCTTGGCTGGCCGGGGGCTGGTCGCCGGGGGCGTGTCGGCCGTGGTGCGCCCGCGCGTCATCGGCCAGCAGGGCGAAGGTCAGGCCATCGGCTTCGGCGAAGAGGCGGCCGCCGGGCAGGGCCGCCGCATAGCGGGCATGGGCATCCCACTGGCCTTTGTTCTCGATGAACTCCAGCGTGCTCGTAGTGTGCTCGTCATACCCATTTGTCTGGGCAAAACCGCTGAGCCCCAACAGCAGCCCCAACCCCAGAAGTAGCAATTGCTTCATGCGCGCTGATTGAAAAACAAAGTGTTGGTGAGTACGAATAAAACACCGGCAAGTGGCCGGCCCCGGGCAAAATATTCAGCCAGTCCAGCCTTATCGGGCCCGTTGCTACCGCCGCACTTCCACCCAGCCTTTGAGCTGGTGGCCATCCGGATAGCTGGCCAGGTAGTAATATACGCCGTCGGGCTGGCCCTCGGCGTTCCAGTCGTCGCGGTAGGCGGCGGCCTCGAACACCTTCTGGCCCCAGCGCGAAAACACATGCAAGCGGGGCGGGCAGTCGGGACCGAGGCGGAAGGTCTGGTTCTGGTTGTCGCCGTTGGGCGTGATGATGTTGGGGATTTTGCGCTCTTTCACTTCCACGGTGGGCAGGGTAGTTTGGGTTTCGCAGCGGCCCTGGTTGTAGCGGGTGCGCAGGCGGGGCTGGTAGCTGCCGGGCGTGGGGTAGGTGTGCACGGGGCTGATGTCGGTTGACTGCGTGCCATCGCCAAATTCCCATATCACCCCGGTGTACGTCACGCTGGAAGTGCTGGCCAGCCGGAAGCGCACCGTGAGCGGGGCCAGTCGGGTTTCGGCACATATTTCGGGCGCCCACGATGGCACCACATCCGGTACCGGGGCAATGGATATGCGCCGGGTGGCCGTGCCTGTGCAGCCCACATTGGCCACCGAATACGTCAGGGTGGCGAAGCCAGTGAGCCCGGCCGGCGCAAACTGGAAGCCGGTGGCGGGGCTACCCGTTACGCCCGGCCCGGTCCAGGTGCCGCCCGCCGGGCTGCCGCGCAGCCGGAATGGGGCAGTGCTGCCGGGGCAAAGCACCGTATCGGCCGCCACCGCCACCACGGGCACTCCCGCCACCACCACGCTCATCACGGCCGAAACCGTGCAGGGGCTGTCGCCAGCCGTATAGGTCAGTGCATAGGTGCCCACCAGCCCCGGCGGTAGCTGGAAATAATAGCCCAGGCCATCGAAGCCCACGCCCGGCCCGCTCCAGTAGCCGCCGGCCGGCGTGGCCACCAGCCGCTGGCGCGTGAGCGAGGCCGTGCACAGGGCTGGCAGCAGCGTGAGGCTAATAACCGGCGTGGGCACCACCGTGAAAACGACGCTGCTGCTGGCCGTGCACGATGCCGCCGTGGTTGGAGCCATTGTGGTAGCGGTGTACACCAGCGTATTGGCGCCCGCCAGCCCGGCGGTCGGGGTAAATACGAAGCCCGTGGCGGGGCTACCCGTCACGCCCGGCCCCGCCCAGGTGCCGCCCGCCGGAGTGCCCATCAGGGCTACGGCTGGCCCCGGCGTGCACACTCGCTGCGCTGCTCCGGCCGATACGAAGGCCACCCGCACCTGCTGCGCAATTGCCACGGTGCAGCCATTAAAGTAAGTATAAGTCAGGGTGTGGGTGCCTGCGCCAGCCACCATGGGGTCGAAAGCGCCGTTCACAACCCCGGGCCCGCTGAAAGTGCCGCCGGCCGGGGTGCCCGACAGGGTGACCCGGGACAGCACCGGGTCCGTAACCGCCCGGCAAAATACGCCCGTGCCCACCGGCGCAAACGTGACTGTGGGCGGGCTGCCCACCGTGATGCGGCGGGTGCCCACTGTGGTGCAAGTGCCCGTACTGGCCACGGTGTAGGTGAGGGTTTGCACTCCCAGCAGGGCGATTGAAGGTGTGAAGACAAAGCCCGTGGCTACGCTGCCGCTCACGCCCGGCCCGGTCCAGACGCCGCCGGCCGGCGTGCCCACCAAGCTTTGAGGGCCGGCCGTGGCGCACACCTGCTGGTCGGTGCCGGCGTTGGCAATGTCGGGCTGGAAGTTCAGGACAAAAGCCGCATTGTTGCAGTTGCTGCTGCCGTTGATTGTCGAAAAAGTATTGACGCCGCCCAGAATTGGAAAGCCCGAGCCGCTGCAGGAGCACACCGCCTGGTACACCACACCGCGCGGGTCGAAGCGGGCCGTGCCGCCGTCCACGTGGTCGCCGGTACTGCCGTTGCGGCCGTAGTAGGTGCCATAGGCCAGCCCCGTGAGGCCGGCTGTGAACTGCGCTAAGTAAAAGTCGCTGCCATCGGTGGAGGGTTGAATAGCCCCGGATGTGATGGGCAGGCCAAACGTCGAGCCATTGTTGCCCAGGTAGGAAACGCCGCTGCTCTGGTTAGCCCCGCCGCCCCAGCCGCACACGTACACTCGGTCGCACTGGTCCACCAAAAAAGCGGTGGGCGAGAGCGAAATGCGGTTGGCATTGCGGGAATCGGTGCTACCGAAGGCGGTAGCAATCAGGCTGCTGCTCAGGTCCGATGCCAGCTTTTGCACGAAAAGGGTTCCGTTTGTGGTGCTAAATGCGCCCGGGGTGCGGGGAAAAGTGCCCAGGGTCTGGCCCATCAGGTACACGCCGCCATCGGAGCCCAGTTGCAGAAAGTGGGCTTGGTCGTAGCCGGCCGTGCCCACGTAGGTGGCCCGGCTCAGGCTGAGCCCATTGGCACTGATGCGGGCCGCGAAGCCATCGACGTAGCCGGGGGCGGCCGGCTGGTAGCTGCCGGCCGTGGTGGGAAAGTTGGTGCTGGTGGTGCCACCGGCCACGTACACCTCGCCGCTGCCGGGCGCTACCTGCAGGGAGTACGCCGCATCGGCCGCGCTGCCGCCCAAGAAGCTACCCCACACCAGGGCCGTCAGGGTAGGGTTGAGCTTGAGCACCAGGCCATCGGTGGCCCCGCCGTGGTAGCCGCCGGCCAGGCCCCGCGCCACCGGAAATCCGGGCGAGGCCGTGTGCGACGCCACGTACACATTATCAGTTGCATCCAACGCAATGTCACCCCGGAATGAGTCGCCGTAGTTATTCACCAGCTGGGCCACCGTCGGAAAACGGTCGAATGCTAAAAGCCCGTCGTTTTGGCTGCCGCCCAAGTAGGTGGAGCCCACCAGGGCCGCGCCAGCGGCATTGAAGCGGGTTATCACCAGGTCGGAGCCATTGGGCAGGATGCCGGTGCTGCCGGAGCCGTAGGGGTCGGCGGCGGTGCCCCCCGCAAAGGTGCGCTGAATGGCACCGGCCGTGGTGGGGTAGTCGAGACTGGAGGTGATGCCTAGCAGCAGCAACTCGCCTTGGCTGTTCACCACCATGCTGGTGGGGAAATCGGCGCTGCTGCCGCCCAGGTAGGTGGCCCATACCCGCGCCCCCTGCCCGCTCGCGGCGGTGTTGTATTTGATGATAGCAATGTCAATGAGGCCCGCAAAAGAGGTGCGAAACGCGCCCGGGCTGGCCGGGTAGCCCACCCCAAACACGATGCCGCCCGAATACAGATTACCCTGCGCGTCATAAGTCGCCGTGAATCCCCAGTTATCGGCCGTCGAGCCGGTATAGGTCGAAAACACCACCACCGGGTCAATGGTCAACGGCTGCTGTCGGTCGTAATTACCCAGCGCAAAGCGAACGGTGCCATCGGCCGCCAGCCGGTAGCGGCAGGCCACCGGGCGGCGCTGGCCGGCCGCATCGGTCTGCCAGGCCTGCGGGGCGCGCTCAGTGATGCGGCCCACGCTGGTTTGCAGCTGCAGGTTGCCTTCGGCGTCGAGCTGCACCTTATCGGCTCCGTCGTGGCGCAACACAATGGCCGTCGGGTCGGCTCCGGCGGCCAGCTCAAAATCGTATTCCAATTGCTGGTCGGCGCTTTCGTACACTTGGGCATCCACACCGGGCCATAGTCCCACGTAGCGCAGCCGGTGGTAGCCGCGCACATCCCGGGCCCAGTGTTTTGGGTTGGCTCCCAGCAGATAGTTGCGCCGGTCAGCGGTGGCTTCGGCGGGCACCAGCTGGGCGGTAGGGGCTGCGCCCACAAACCGCAGCGTCATGGCATGCCCCCGAATGAGCGAATCGGCCGGGGCAGCGGGCGCATTAGCCGGCTCGGGGTGGGCAGCTGCGCCGTGGTGGGCCAGGGCTGGCGCATTAATTAGCGCAAAGGTGAGCCCATCGGCCTCGGCAAAGAGGCGGCCGCCGGGCAGCGCGGCGGCGTAGCGGGCGTGGCCGTCCCATTGGCCTTTATTTTCGATGAATTCGAGCGTTGGGTTGGCCGGAGCCGGAGGAGTTGCAGGCTGCGCATGGGCCGCGATGGGCGGTTTGCTAAGCAGTAAGGTGGCCGCTAAGGGTAGCAGTAGCTTCATGAAAGAACGGGAAAGGAATTGGAACTGGTAAAGATAAAGGGCCGCGCTGCCGAACGCCGGGCTGCACATTTTGGGCGGATTGCCCGCCGCCGCACCCATTGGAGCGGTTCCATTTTCTGTTTCAGTGCCGCGCTTCGTGGGCACCAAATCGCCCTACCTTTGCGTTGATGCCGCGAAAATATCCCGTGCGATTCATGCGTATTATTAGTCTGTGGCTCCGGCCGCTACGCTTTCTGGCTATGGCCCCGCTGCTGCTCACGCTGCTGCCATGGGCCTGCACCCGCAAAGCCGTTTCCTTCAACAGCAACCCCGAGCAGCCCGCGCTGGCCGCGCTTGTTTCCGACACGCTCACCCACACCAGCGACTCGCTCAAGGGCAAGCCCTCGCTCAGCACGGCCCGCAAGGTGGTGCTCACCAAGGAGCAGGAAAAAGCTGCCAAGGATGCCGAAAAGGACACCCAGCGCAAGTCGAAAAAGAAGAAGAAAAACGTCTTTCTGGGCGAGAAGATAAAGCGGGCTTTCGTGAAGCGGGGCCCTAAAGGACGAAATCAGGAAATTGCCATTTTCTACTTCCTGAAGTACCCCCGGCCGCTGAGCGCCTACGCCCCGGCCTATTATTACTACGACACCAAGAAGCACAAAATCCTGAAGCTGGCCGAGATTCCGGAGGATGCCTCGAACCTGAAAATCCTGCACGGCCCCTACAAGGTGATGCAGAACAACAAGGTGCTCGAAACCGGTTACTACGCCCTTGGTACCCGCCACTTGCGCTGGGAAAAGTTTGACAAAAACGGCGTGTTGCTGAGCAAAACCCACTACGAAATGGGCTTCCCGCGCGATGCCAACGTGAGCTACTACGGCGAAGACCGCAGCCTCATCAACGAAGTAGTGCCTTACGTAAACGGCAAGTTGGAAGGCGATTACGCTAAGTTCCTCATCAACGGCCAGCCCGACTGGCGCGGCCAGTTCGAAAACGGCAAGCGCATCGGTACCTGGACCAAGTACTGGGGCTTCCGGGGCCGACGTCGCTACGAGTACCAGTACGCCGAAACCGGCTACGACCCCGAAGTAACCGAGCCCGAGCTGGTGCGCGAGTACAACCGCAACGCCGTCCTCATCTACGACAAGGAAAAGAACATCGACAAGCGCGGCCAGCCCGACGTGGAAGACCGCCCCGGCCAGCACCGGCCTACCGTAGCCCCGCGCACTGTGCCCCGCGCGCCGGCCAAGGTGCAGCCCAAGCGCCGGTAAGGGCGTTAGTAGAACGCGTCCTCGAAATGCTCGATGCGGAAGCCTTGGCTGAGCAGGGTTAGCGCCAGAATATCGAAGCGGATATCGCCGCGCCAATCCAGTTCTTCCTGCAAGTGCGTGGCCGCGAGGCGGAACAACTCCTTTTTGCGGGCCGACACAAACGTCTCGGGCGGACCGAACTGGCCGGACGAACGAGTTTTTACTTCCGCAAATACCAACAGCTCTGTGCCACGCCGCAGCACCAAATCCACCTCGGCCCGGCCGTGGCGGTAGCCACGCGCCAGCACTTCGTAGCCCTGAGCCAGGAAGTAATCAGCGGCGGCCGTTTCGCCGGCTTGGCCTAGTTCGTGAGGGGCGTGGGCCATGAGTTGAACGGTGGTAATAGCAAGAGCAGGGGAGGGGCAAGCGCTGTGCAAGCTAGCGGTTTGGTCGGTGCCCGCCAACAACTATGCAGCAGGTCAGGCTAAAGCTTACCGCGCTTAGTACCTTTGTGTCCCGTTTCATCAACCCCAACCCATGGCCTCCTTCGTAGAACAGTTCCCCCCGCAACTGCTCGACGCCGCCGCTCCCGACGACGCCCGCCCCGCTCCCAACCGCTCGGTACAGGTGCAGCGCTTGGGCCTGGTCGACTATGTGCCCACCTGGCAACTCCAAGAGCAGCTCATGGACGCCACCTTGGCCATCAAGGTCCGGAACCGCGCCGCCGAAACCACCGGCGAAGCCCTACAGCCCACCCCCAATCACCTGCTGCTCTGCGAGCACCCGCACACCTACACCTTAGGTAAAAGCGGCAAGCCCGAGCACCTGCTCCTCGACGAAGCTGCCCTCACGGCGCACGAAGCTAGCTTCCACCGCATTAATCGCGGCGGCGATATCACCTACCACGGACCCGGCCAGCTGGTGGGCTACCCCATCCTCGACCTCGACAACTTCCGGCCCGATATCCACTGGTACCTGCGCGTGCTGGAAGAAGCCGTCATCCGCACCTTGGCGGAGTATGGCCTGAATGCCGGCCGCATTGCCGGCCTCACCGGCGTGTGGCTCGACTGGGAATCAGGCGCGCCCAACCCGCGCAAAATCTGCGCCCTCGGCGTGAAGTGCAGTCGCTGGGTCACGCTTCACGGCTTCGCCCTCAACGTCAACCCCGACCTCTCGTACTTCGGTCACATCGTGCCCTGCGGCATCACCGACAAAGCCGTGACTTCTTTGGCCCAGGAATTGGGAGGCGCTGCCTCCGTGTCCGTCGCCGAAGTGCAGGAGCGCCTGCTGCCCCTTCTGCTGTCCCTGCTCGGTGCACCGCCCGCTGCGTTTTCCTCCACCGATTCCAATTCTGCCAAATAGCGAAGGCAAGGCTCAAGACCCCAGCCGCTCCTATATCTGCCTGACTCCTCATGAAGCAAGACATTTCTTTTGACCCCGTAGAAGGTGTTTCGGTGGCCATAGTGCCCGCCGAGGACAATGCCCTCACGCCCGAAGGTCTACCCATCTGGCAAGTCTACCTGCTCAATCACAATGCCTTTCCCCTGGAAAACGTCATTGTCAACGCCAACGGCTACAGCCAGCCCGAGGACGGTGAGAAAGTACGAACTTCCACACTGCGCTACCTCTTCGAAGTGGTGCCGCCTCACTCCGCCATGCCCGTTGAGCCGCTCGATTCGGCCCTGCTGCACCTCAACAATCAATACTGGGTGAGCTACTACCACGGCCCCAAAATCTTCGACAAGAAATTCATCTTCGTGCCCGATTCCATCGTGCCCGACAACTTCACCCACATTTCCCTGCTCGACCGCGTGGGTGTGTTACACAGCTAAACGCGTGGCCCTGGCCGCCAACCAGGGCTTCTCTCCGTTCTCTTACTGTATTATCATATGAGTCATTTCGATATTCCACTAGGGCTGTCCTGGATGTGGGCGCTGTTGGTGTCCCTGTTCGCGGTGCCGTCCATCATCTACATCGCCCACCTCAAAAACATGCTCGATACGCCCAATGGGCGCACCGTGCACCAGTCGCTCACACCACGCCTGGGCGGGGTGGCCGTGTTCGCAGGCTTTATGTCGGCCCTCACCATATTCGCGCCCCTCGAAAACGGCGTGAAGGAACTGCTGGCCGGCTGCATCATCCTGTTTTTCGTGGGTCTCAAAGATGACCTGGTGGGCATGTCCGTCTCCAAAAAATTCGTGGGCCAGCTCCTGGCCACCGGCATTGTGATGATAATGGCCGATGTGCGCCTCACCAGTTTCCAGGGCATCCTCGGCATCGGCACGCTGCCCGTGGGCATCAGCTATGCCTTCACCTTCTTCGTGATTGTGGGCGTCACCAACGCCATCAACCTCATCGACGGCCTCGATGGCTTGGCTGGCACTATCGTGCTGATTATCTGTAGCACATTCGGCTATTATTTCTACCAATACGGTGGCGCCAGCTACAGCAACTATGCCTACGTGGCCGTTTGCCTCATTGGCGGCCTGCTGGGTTTCCTACGCTACAATTTTCACCGCGCGCCCATTTTCATGGGCGACACCGGTTCACTCGTCTGCGGCTTCATTGTGTCGGTGTTGGCCATCCAATTCATCGAAATGGGCCTGCGAGTCGGCCAGCCGTTCGGCTCCTCTTCGCCGTCGGTGGCCGTGGGCATCCTGTTCGTGCCGCTGTTTGATACGCTGCGCGTGTTCTCGCTGCGCATGGCCGCCGGCAAGTCGCCCTTCTCACCCGACAAAAACCACATTCACCACCGCATCCTGGCCATGGGCTTCCAGCAAATCAGCACTGTGCTGCTACTCGGCTTGCTCAATATTCTGGTCACGCTCTCCGTTATCCAGTTTGCCTACCTCGGCAACACGGTGCTTATCAGTGCTCTGGCCATTTTCTCCGCCCTGCTGAGCATTTTCTTCGGAGTGTACCAAAGCCGCATTTCCCGCCGCCAGTTGCTGGCTGCCGAAAGTAATAATTAGCAATTCGCCATAAATGAACGCCCCGGGCTTGTGGCGCATGAGGTGGCTGCTGGCCATCGGTCTATGGCTGGCTTTTGCAGCCAGTCCGAGCTCCGTGCGCGCCAGCGAGTATCGCCAGCTACCCCCGGCTTCCCCCACGTCCCTTTCTAGCGACTGGCTCATCCACGATGCCGGCCGCAACCGCCTCATTTTCTATCTGCCCGGCTACCACCAGCCGGCTCATGCCTATTATCAGTGGGTGCGCGTCAGCCACACGCAGTCCTTCCCGCTGTCTTTTGCCGCTCAGCGCGGTCTTAGCCTATTTGTTGACAATCAGTTGATTTTTACGGCCCGCACAGCTGGCAACTATTCGCTCGACCTGGGCCGGCTGCTGCCTCCCAATCTCCCTTCTGGCAAACATCTGCTCGCCGTATGGCAGCCGGATGGCTATCCTGCTCTGGCCTCATTCTCGGGCATGAGCACTACCCCCATCGGGGCCAGCCAGTCCGCCAAAGCCAGCACCGGCCAGGCCCAGCCCCGCTTGCCCGGCCCCCAGGGCCAGAACGTTTATTTGGGTTTTCTTCTCGTGCTGGGCCTGTCTTACGGGGCCGTGCGCACCACCTACCAGCCCGGTATGGCGCGCATCTTTCAGCTCGATGAGTTATTCGGCCGCAACAGCGACCAGCAGGCCTTCCTGACCAAGCCCGCCTTTTCGTTGCTCAACCTGTTACTGGTCCTGCTCTTTGCCTTGTCGTTTGCGCTGCTCCTCACCGCCATCCACACCGACCTGCAAAACCTGCCCTTGCTCCGCCGCTTCTTCGACGTGCCCGAAACCGCCATCGTCGCCCGGGTGCTGCTATACACGGCCGTTATTACCTCCTTTGTTTTTGGCAAGTACCTCTATGTCAAAATAATGGGATACATTTTTGGCTTGGAGCCATTGGCCGACATTCAGTACCGCGAATTTCTGCGCACCACCTTGTTGGCCGGGCTATTTCTGCCGTTGGTGCTGTTACTCTACCTCAGCCTCAACGGCAACTGGCCCCACACTGTGGCTTGGGCGGCCAGCGCTGCTATTGGCGTTTTGCTGGTCGGCGCAGTACTGCGGGTAGCGCGCACTTTGCACCACTACGCCTCCCTCCTGAATCTACATTTGTTTGCTTATCTTTGTGCTACTGAAGTACTGCCTTTACTGGTTTTACTTAAACTTATTGTTTTTACGTATTGATTGTCTTCACTCGGCAGTTTCGTTCAGCTCCTTTCGTCTCTCTTATTGTCCTAAGCATTACCCTTTCCTACCTGTATGGCCGATAGTGCAGATAAGCCGGGCACAGGCCGGCATGCCAAGCGCATAAGCAGCATTCTGGTTACCCAGCCCAAGCCCACCACCGACGTTTCCCCCTACTTTTCCATTGCCGAGAAATACGGTATTAAAGTAGATTTTCGGGAGTTTATTGATGTGCAGCCCGTGTCCTACAAGGATTTTCGGAAGGACAAAATCAATATTCTGGAATACACAGCCGTAATCTTTACGAGCCGAAATGCTGTCGACCACTTCTTCCGGATTTGTCAGGAAGCCAAGCTGGAAATGCCGGCAGAAATGAAATATTTCTGTATTTCCGAGCAGACGGCTAATTACCTTCAGAAGTACATTGTTCTGCGCAAGCGCAAGCTGTTCGTGGGCGAGCGCACGGCCGCCGATTTGTTCGACGTCATCAAAAAGCATAAAGGCGAGAAATTCCTGTACCCCTGCTCCGACATCCGCAAGGATGACCTGCCGGTGTTCATGCGGGCCAACAACCTCAAGTTTTCCGAGGCCGTCATTTACCGTACTGTGGCCAGCGACCTATCCGACCTCTCGGACGTGAAATACGACTGCATTGCGTTCTTTAGCCCTTCTGGCATCAGTTCGCTCTTCATCAACTTCCCCGATTTTGTGCAGGATGGCACCCGCATTGCCGCCTTTGGCCCCACTACGGCCAAAGCTGTCATCGACGCCGGCCTTATCCTCGACATCGAAGCGCCCCACCCCAACGCGCCTTCCATGACCGGTGCCATCGAAGCCTACATTCGGCGGCACGCCCAAACCGATGTCGGAAAGCCGAATGCCAAAAACGCTTAGCCCAACGTAGCGTTTTCGTAAGCAACTGAGAACCGGCGCAACCCACCATTGCGCCGGTTTTTTTTGCCCGAGTTTTTTAGAGCCGGTTTTTCCCTTACATTTGGAAGCTGTTCTTCTACACTGTGCCCACCCCCGCACTTTTTCGCACACCCACCTCCCTCTTCTCTCACCATCACCACCCCGCCTTATGAAAGGAACGTTACTCGTTACTCTGCTGCTCACGGCTGCGGCTGGCTCGGCGCTTGCCCAACAGCAGCCCCAGTTCACGCATTACGGCTTGAATGGCATGTATCTAAACCCGGCTTATGCCGGTATTAAAGGTCAAGGAGAGGTAAACCTCATCGGCCGCTACCAGTACTACAACTACAACGGTACTTTCGACGGCAACAACGGTTCGCCGCGGACGGGCATGATTACCGTTTCGCTGCCCATCCTGGCGCTCAACGGCGGCGTTGGCCTGTCCGTGTACTACGACCAGGTCGGCCAGTCGAAAATGACTAATACCGCGCTTTCCTACTCGCAGCACGTCAAGCTGGGTTCAGGCAAGTTGGGCTTTGGCATTCAGGGTATCTATACCTACCTGAGCAAGGGTACCTATATCGCCATTGACGCGAACGACGTGAACGTACCCAGCGGTGCTTCCGACAGCAAGTTCGATGCCGGTGCGGGCGTTTGGTATGAGTCGCCAAAGTTCTACGCCGGTCTCAGTGTCAACAACCTGCTGCGTTCGGAGTACTCCTTCAAAAGCGCTGGCACTGCTGGCACCCCCAGCAAATACATCGCGGAAAATCACGCCTATTTCACGGCCGGATACAATATCGAAGCCTCGTCTTCCGTTGTAGTGACTCCGATGGTGCTCGCGAAAGCAGTATTGCCGGGCGATTTCTCCAGCTCAAGCAAATTCAACAACTCTAAGAACTACTCTTTCGAAGGTGGCGTTCGTGCCACCATTGATGACAAGTACTGGATTGGCGCTAACTATCGCACCGAGGAATCCGTTTCAGGACTTCTTGGCTTAAGCTTTGCAAAGGATAACGCGGTGCGTCTGGGCTATGCGTTCGACTTCATTGCCTTCAATCAGGATGCCCGCGCCTTCAGCTCGCACGAAATTATGCTCTCCTACCGCTTGCCCAAAGCGACGATTAATACCCGGCCAGCCATTCGCACGCCTCGTTATAGCTTCTAATTCTCCTATTTTCTTATCTTGTACTCAGGATGAGCATTGTCCTATTCAGTTAGGATAAAATTTAGTCGGCCTCGCAAGGAATAAAACGGATTAACCGAGTTATTTACGCTATTCAGCGTGTTTACCCTCAATTTGGTCGCCTTTTGCGAAAGGCAGGTATTGCACCGCGACCTAAAAAAGTGTAGATTTGCCAGCCCATCCAAATGTACTTTAGCGGTATCGGCAATTAAAACAGAATTTCTAACTCTCATGAACAAGCTTCTAGCACTATCCCTTTTCGCTATTTCCGGGGCATTATTAGGCGGGTGTGGATTTGGCAAAGGCCCTACGGGGGACCTCGTTGGTTCCGAAGACCGTCCGTTCTTTAATCCTCAGGAAGTGCCATTTGGAATGGTACCCTGCCCAGGAGGCACGTTTCACATGGGCCAGACCGACCAGGACATTTCCGCGTCGATGGTGAACATGAACAAGCAGGTAACCATCGCCGGCTTCTACATGGACGAAACGGAGATTACCAACAACGAATACCGCCAGTTTGTCGATGCTATCAAGCAGGACTCGCTGGATGTGCTGGGCGAAGAGTATGTGATGACCGAACTCTACCCCGACACTACGGTGTGGGTACGTGATTTCACTTACCACATGGGCGACCCGCTGCTGGAGTACTACTACACGCACCCCGCTTTCGATGACTACCCGGTGGTCGGCGTCGATTGGTTTGCTGCAAAGTATTTCTGCAACTGGCGCACCAAGTTCCGCAACGCCGCCCGCGAAGAAACGGGTTCGGCTGCTGACCCAAACTTCCGTTTGCCCTCCGAGGCTGAGTGGGAATATGCTGCTCGCGGTGGTCGTGACCTAGCTACGTATCCTTGGGGTGGTCCGTACCTGCGCAACAGCAAGGGCTGCATGCTGGCTAACTTCAAGCCCGGCCGTGGTGACTACGCTTCCGACGGTTTTGCTTACACTTCAGAAGTGGGTTCGTTCTTCCCCAACGATTTTGGCCTGTATGACATGGCCGGCAACGTCTCGGAGTGGTGTGACGATGCCTATATGGAGGCTTCGGTACCCGTTGTTTGGGACTTGAACCCGACCAACCCTGACGACAATGAGCCCCGCAAAGTAGTGCGTGGCGGTTCGTGGAAAGACATTGCGTACTTCCTCGAAACCGGTACCCGCAATTTCGAATACCAAGATTCGGCTCGTTCCTACATCGGCTTCCGTTGCTCGATGATTCAAATCGGCATGGGCACGAACAGCTCTCTCAACTAAGATTTCAAACGGCTGACGCCACCTTTTAACCACCCTCCCCACACCTTCTTCAACCTCTTTCGTTAATCCTCATGGCAGCTAAAAGTTTTCTCTATGATTCGCTGATGCCCAAAATCTATGGCATCGGTGCAGCCGTTGTAATTGTTGGTGCATTGTTCAAAATCGAACACTGGCAGGGTGCCGACATCATGCTGATTGTGGGTCTGGGAACGGAAGCCGTTATCTTCTTCCTCAGCGCATTCCAGCCCCAGGCGCATGAGCCCGATTGGGGTCTGGTGTACCCGGAGTTGAACGACGGCTATGACCCCTCGACCAGCAGCCGCCAGGTAGGTGGTGCCAATGATGCCAAAGGCCTGACGATGAAACTGGACGACATGCTGAAAAATGCTAACGTAACCCCTGAGGCTCTCAGCAGCCTGGGCCAGGGCCTGAACCGCCTCAGCACCACTACTTCGCAGATGTCGCAACTGGGCGAGGCTGCCAACGTGACCGACGAATACACTAAGAAAGTACGTTCGGCTGCCGATTCGCTTGACAAAATCAACGTGGCTTACGGTAACACGGTAGAAGCTATTTCGGCCATGTCGAATGCTACTTCGGATGCCAAAGAGTACCACATGCAGGTACAGAACGTGACCAAGAACCTGGGCGCGCTGAACGCAGTGTACGAAATGGAATTGCAGGATGCCAACACGCACCTGAAGTCCATGAACCAGTTCTACGGTACGCTGAGCAAGGCTATGGACAACATGACCCAGGCTGGCAAAGACACCGAGCAATTCCAGAAGCAAGTATCTGACCTGACGGGCAACCTGACTTCGTTGAACCGGGTGTACGGCAACATGCTGAACGCCATGCGTGCCCCGGCCCAGGCCTAAGCACCAACTCAGCGCATCAGTATAGTTCTCATCCAATTTTAGCGGAAACAGATAATGGCAGGCGGAAAAGAAACCCCGCGGCAGAAGATGATTGGCATGATGTACCTCGTGCTAACCGCTCTTCTGGCGCTCCAAGTGAACTCAGCGATTCTGCTGAAGTTCAAGTTCATCGACGACAGCTTGATTGACGTCAATGGCAAAACGAACATGGCGGCTGATAATACGGTAAAAAATATTCAGGCTGCTGTGGATAAAAACCACAACATGGCCAGTGATGTAGCTGTGTTGAAGCAAAGCGAAGAAATCCGGGCAAAAACGAAGGCAATGATTGCCTACCTGCAGGACGTTCGGGACAAACTCATCGCCGGCACGGGCAACGTGAAGGGCTCGCCCGACTTTAAAGACCCGGATGCCAACAACAAAGTGATGCCCATCATGCTGGGCGGCAAAAAGAATGGTCTGGCTTACCCGCTGAAGGCCGAGCTGAACAACTACTCGACCTTCATCAAAACCTACGTGCCGAATGCGACCCCGTTGGCACTGGACGGCCGCGAAGACGCTCGTATTATTAACTCCAAGGAGCACACGACCATGGAGCAGAAAAACAAAGACTTCGCTGAGCTGAACTTTGAGAACACGCCGCTGGTAGCTGCTTTGGCAGTGCTGTCGCAAAAGGAAACCGCCGTGCTGAAGCTGGAAGCTGATGCGCTGTCGGAGCAGTCTAAGAAAGTCGGTGCCAAAATCGTTTCGTTCGACAAAATTGGTGCTTTTGCTAGCGCAGAGTCGAACACGGTGGCTGCTGGCACGAAATACAAAGCCGAACTTTTCCTGACTGCCTCGGCCACCGGCCTGCAGCAGAAAATGACGCTGAACGGCAGCCCGCTGACGGTGGGTCCTGATGGCCATGGTAAAGTGGAGTTCACGGCTCGTCCGGGTAACTTCGATGCTTCCGGTAATGCCAAGGCATCTTGGGAAGGCCGGATTCGATTCAACCAGAATGGCCGTGATACTACGTTCGTAGTGAAGGTGCCTTACACCATTACCAAGCCGGTGATGCAAATTCAGTCGGCTTCGGTGCAGGCACTGTACTTCAAGTGCGGCAACAAGCTGAACGTTTCGGTACCCGCTTTGGGTGCTCAGTACAAGCCTAGCTTCTCGGCTTCGGGTGCTTCGGCTATCCAGGGTGCGAAGGTTGGCGATGTAACGCTGATTCCGAACTCGAAAGAAGTTACCCTGAACGTCAGCAGCGGCGGCAATGCCATTGGTTCGCAGACTTTCCAGGTTCGTCCCATCCCCAAGCCTACCATTGAGTGCTGGGTGGGTGGCCGTCAAGCCAACGAGAAGCAGGGTACCCCCGGTACGGCTGTACGCTCGTTGACCCTGCGTGCTATTCCGGATGCGGGCTTCGCGACCTTCCTGCCCGATGACGCGAAGTTCCGTGTGTCGCGCTACGAGGTAACGCTGGTACGCGGCCGTCGTCCGGCTATGCAAACGAAAACCATCAGCGGCCCGCAGGCTGACCTGAGCGATGTGGTGAATGCCTACCGCGACGGTGACCGTTTGTATATTGAAGTAAAAGACGTGCAGCGTCAGACCTTCCAGGGCAACGTGGAGCCGGTGAGCGTTTCGAAACAGTTCAACATCCCGCTGCTATAATATTT
Organism: Hymenobacter negativus; assembly: GCF_016056375.1. GTDB lineage: Bacteria > Bacteroidota > Bacteroidia > Cytophagales > Hymenobacteraceae > Hymenobacter > Hymenobacter negativus_A. Next base: position 218,038 of record NZ_JAEDAE010000004.1, on the reverse strand, counting down.
ACGCTGTAGTCACGTTAGCGAACTATCTTAAAATCAATTTGCTTTTGCCCGTTATGAAATCCATTCACACCTTGGCCGCCATTGCGGCGGGCCTGTCGCTTTCCCTGTCGGTTTCGGCCCAGGAGCAAGCTACTACGGCGAGCAGCACCGGCTCGCACCGGCCGATTCCGCCGTCGGACCAAATGTTCCGTAAGAGCATCTGGCGGCAGGTAGACCTGCGCGAGAAGCAGAACAAGCCTATGTTCTCCGAAGGCAAGGAAATCAGCCGGGTGATTCTGGAGGCCGTGAAGCGTGGTGAATTGCAGGCATACAAGAATGATTCGCTGACATCCACGTTTAACCCTCAGGAAATCTCGTCCAACATGTCATATGCCGATGAAGCGGTGAAGTTGAGCGACGAGGAAAAGGCGGCTGGTTTCAGCCAGTCTGACCTGGGTGGCGGCGGTGATGATTGGGGTGCTCCTAAAAAGAAAACCACTGGTGCTAAAACGGTTCGTCAGCCCAAGATTGGTGCTAACGGCAAGCCGATGAAGGATAAGAAAGGCAAAACCATTTATGAAACCGTAGCTGTGGCTCCGGTGGCCCCGCCTCCTCCTCCCGCCAACCTGTACCGTTACAAGGACCTGTATGAGATGGAGTTGAAGGAAGATATGATTTTCGACAAGAAACGGTCGCGGATGTATCACGACATTAAGTCCATCGGTCTTTTTGTTCCTTCGACGTTGCCTGCCAACACTTCGGGTATTGAGAAGCCGATTGGCTACTTCAAGTACAGCGACCTGGTGAAGGTGTTCCGCAACAATCCGCAGAATGCCATCTGGTTCAACGCCGAGAACGATGCGCAGCACAAAAACCTCGCTGATGCATTTGAACTGTGGTTGTTCAACTCCTACATCACCAAAGTGTCGAACGCCGGCGACAGCCGTCTGGATGACATCTACGGTGGTGCTCAGCAAGGCATTCTGGCTGCTCAGCAGACCGCTGCTGACTTGGTAGAATATGAGTACAACCTGTGGAGCTTCTAATCTCACTCAGTTAATCAAACAAAAAGGCCACCGCAGCAATGCGGTGGCCTTTTTGTTTGATACTTGCCTAAGCCGGGAGCTGCCGAGGGGGCATGGGGTGGACGGGGGCCTCGTTCTCGGCGAAGTAGGTTTGGAGGATTTTGGCTTTGGCTTTGCCTACTTCGGCGATTAGCTCGGACTCGCTGAGTTCGCGGATTTTCTTGACAGACTTGAATTTATTGAGGAGCTTGTCGGCGGTGACGGGGCCGAGGCCTTTCACGTCGGTGAGCTCGGTTTTGAGGGTGCTGGCGTCGCGGCGGGAGCGGTGGAAGGTGATGCCGAAGCGGTGCACTTCGTCGCGCATGCGCTGGAAGAGGCGCAGGGACTCGCTACGTTTGTCGATGTAGATGGGGAGCGGGTCGTTGGGGACGTAGATTTCTTCGAGCCGCTTGGCGATGCCGATGACGGGAATCTGGCCCCAGAGGTTGAGGTCTTTCAGGGCCTTAACGGCCATGCCGAGCTGGCCTTTGCCGCCGTCGATGATGACAAGCTGGGGGAGGCTGGCGCCTTCATCGACGAGGCGGCGGTAGCGACGGGTAACAACTTCGTACATGGTATCGAAGTCGTTGGCGCCAACCACGGTTTTGACGTGGTAGTGGCGGTAGTCTTTCTTGCTGGGCTTGGCGTTGCGGAAGCAGACCATGGCCGAGACGGGGTTATCGCCCTGGAAGTTGGAATTGTCGAAGCATTCGATGTGCTTGGGTAGCTCGGTGAGGCGCAGGTCTTTTTTGATGGTTTCCATGATGCGCACCTCGTTCACGTCTTTGCTCTTCTCGTTCATGCTTTCCTTCTCCTTGCGGGCGTAGAGCACGTTTTTTATGGCTAGTTCGAGCAGCTTGCGCTTGTCGCCGATTTGGGGCACGGTGAGGGTGGTACCGGGCAGCGGGAGCGACACGGCCACGTTGGTGAGTATTTCCTTCGACTCGCTCTCAAATTCCTGGCGGAGCTGCATAATGAGCGGGGCGAGGATTTCGGCATCGTCCTCGTCGAGCTTTTTGGTGACTTCGAGGGACTGGGTGAGGATGATGCTACCGTTCATCACTTTTAAATAGGTGATAAAGCCCGATTTCTCGTTGCTGGCGATGGCGAATACGTCGATGTTGGTGAGCGTATCCGAAACGATGGTGGACTTAGCCTGGAAGGCTTCGAGCTTATCGAGCTTGACCTTGAAGGCGTGGGCCAGTTCGTATTGCATTTCCTGGGCAGCGGCACTCATGCGCTCGCGGAAATACTGTTTGGGGATGCGCAGGTCGCCGTTGAGGATGTTGCGGATTTGCTGGATGTAGGCGTTGTAGGTGGCTTCATCCTCCTTGGCGATGCAAGGAGCATTGCAGTTGCCGATTTGCAGTTCCAGACAGGGCTTGAACTTGCCGGCTTCAACGTTGGCAACGCTCAGATTGTAGTTGCAAGTGCGCAGGGGGTAGAGGGTGCGGATGAGCTCGAGCAGCACGTTGAGGGCGGTGCCGTTGGCGTAGGGGCCGTAGTAGCGGGAGCCGTCGTTAATCTTGTTGCGGGTGGGAATGAGGCGGGGGAACCGCTCGTTGGTGAGGCAGAGGAAGGGGTAGGTTTTGCCGTCCTTGAGCAGGATGTTGTACTTGGGCTGATGCTGCTTGATGAGGTTGTTTTCGAGTAGGAAGGCGTCGGATTCGCTATCGACAATGGTGAATTCCAGGCGCTTGATGTTGCGGACAAGCTGCTGGGTTTTCTTGTTGTGGTCCTGCTTGGTGAAGTAGCTGCTTACGCGTTTGCGCAGGTCGATGGCCTTGCCCACGTAGATGATGCCCTCGTCGTCGAAATACTTATACACGCCGGGCTTGTGGGGCAGGGCGTTGATTTGGGCTTGCAGTTCGGGTTTGGCGGCCATAGCGCAGAATAAAGCAGACAGATGTAACGAAGCCCCGACACAGAAAAGCCAGGAGTTTAGCGTACGGAAATAACAAAAAATGACCGGCAAAAGTCGCCGGTCATTTTTGAAAAAAGTAAGTTCAACAGGTCATGAGGACGTTTAAATGTCCTTGTCATCTAAATCCCCCGCGTCGGGTACCTGCATTTTCTGGTCGGCAGGGATGGTGTCGCGCTGGCCGCCGTAGTACTTCGAGCAGTCGATTTCGATGCTGAGCGGAGCGGCGGGGGCGGGGAAGGGGCCGGTATTAATGCCGATGCTTTTATCTTTATACACCTTCTGCATGAAGAGGCCGTAGAGTGGGAGTGCCTCGCGGGCGCCCTGGCCGTAGGTGCCGGTGCGGAAGTGGATGCTGCGGTCTTCGCCGCCCACCCACATGCCGCACACTAGGTCGGGGGTAATGCCCATAAACCAGGCGTCGGAGTAGTTGCTGGTGGTGCCGGTTTTGGCCCCGATTTCATAAGGAAACTTGAAGCCGGTGTGCAGGATGGTGCTGGTGCCGCCGGGCTCGGTGGTGCTGGCCTGCAGCATGTTGGTCATGATGAAGGCGGTTTCCTCGCTGAGCACTTCTTTGGTCTGGGGCACGAATTCGCGCAGCACGTTGCCGTTCTTGTCCTCGATGCGGGTGACCATGATGGGCTCGGTGTGCACGCCCTTGTTCACAAAGGTGGAATACACGCCGCACAGCTCATAAATGCTGCAATCAGAGGTGCCAAAGCCCATAGACGGCACGGCATCGACGGGGGACGTGATGCCGAGACGCTTGGCGTAGGTGGCAATGGTTTCGGGGCCGAGCTTCATCACCAGCCAAGCCGTGATGGAGTTCATGGAGCGGGCCAGGGCCTGCCGCAACGTGAAGGTGCGGCCCGAAAAGCCGCCCTCGAAGTTGTGGGGCGTGTAGGCCGCGCGGCCGGCCACGGCGGGGAAGGTGGTGGCCACGTCGGGGCGCGGGTAACAGGGCGAGTAGCCTTGGTCAATGGCGGCGGCGTACACGATGGGCTTGAACGTGGAGCCGGGCTGGCGCTTTCCCTGGCGCACGTGGTCGAACTTGAAGAACTTGTAGTTGGGGCCGCCCACCCAGGCCTTCACCTGACCGTTTAGCGGGTTCATGGCCATGAAGCCGGCCTGGAGGTAGCGCTTGTAGTACTCCAGCGAGTCGTAGGGCGACATGAGCATCTCCTTCTCGCCCTGCCAAGTAAATACCGGCATCTTGTATTTCTTGTGCAGGTAATAGTTCACCGAGTCACGGTTGCCGTCGTACTGAGCCATGAGCGACTTGTAGCGCTGGGTACGGCGCATGGAATTCACCAGGAAATTGGGGATGACCTTGCCGTTTTCATCGCGCCAGGGCAGCTGGCCCTTCCAGTGAGCCGAAAACCATTTCTGCTGCAAGGTCATGTGCTCAGCCATCGACTTCTCGGCGTAAGCCTGCATGCGTGAGTCGATGGTGGTGTAGATTTTCAGACCGTCGGCGTACAGGTCGTGGTCGGTTTCCTTAGCCCAGCTCAGCAAGGATTTCACCACCTCGGCTCGGAAATAGGGGGCCAGGCCCTTGCTGGGGTTCTCCACGGAGTAGTGCAGCACGATGCGCTTGGCGGTATCCTGGGCCAACTCGGCATCGGTGATGTAGTTGGATTTGGCCATCTGGCGCAGCACCCAGTTGCGGCGCTTGCGCGAGCGGTCGGGGTGCAGCACGGGGCTGAAGCGGCCCGGCGCGTTCACGATGCCTACTAAGGTGGCGGCTTCGGGCGTGCTCAGGTTTTTAGGGGCTTTGTTGAAGAATGTCTTGGCGGCCGTGTTGATGCCGAAGGCGTTGGAACCGTACTCCACGGTATTGAAGTACATGCGGATGATTTCGCGCTTTGTGTAGTTGCGCTCGAGCCGAATAGCCAGAATCCATTCCTTGGTCTTCGTGATGAGCAGGCCCAGCTTGCCGGTGCCGTTGAGGGTACCATCGTTCAGGTCGCCGCGGGTGCGGAACAGCACTTTGGCCACCTGCTGGGTGAGCGTGGAGCCGCCCCCGTTGTGCGAGAACGTAAGCACGCCCGTCACGGCCCGCATCACGCTCTTGGCGTCGATGCCCGAGTGCTGCTCGAAGCGCACGTCCTCGGTGGCGATAAGGGCGTCAATCAGGTTCTGGGGCAGGTCCTTGAAATCGACGGGCGTACGGTTTTCGCGAAAATATTTGCCTAGTAGTACCCCATCGGCCGAATAAATCTCCGAAGCCAGTTCCGAGCGCGGGTTTTCGAGGCTTTTGAGGTTGGGCATCCGCCCGAACAGGTTCAGGAAGTTGCCGCTCACGGCCAGCACAAATAGGCCCAGGCCCACCACGCCCACGCCGAACAGCAGCCACATGGTGCGCACAAACGCCGTGAATCGGCCGACCCGGGCCGGTTTAAGCGGTTGGGGCTTGGGACGACGGGCGGGGGAGGAGGTGGGCATAGGAATCAAAAACGGAATTATTCAGCAAAAATAAAGCCTCCGGCCGCGCCGGAGGCTTTGAAATACTATTCAGGTCAGCAACCGGTTACTTGTAAACACGCTGATAGAAGGTCAAATACCCCGCCAAATCGCCGCTGCTCTGGAGTAAGGCCAGGTTTTCGGGGGTTATGACGAGCGTTTGGTAACCGGCCCCGCGTAGCTTTGCCAGCGGCGACTGCGGCCCGCGCAGCTTGGTAGCGTAGCTCTGGGCCACTTTGGCCCACGGCAGCGTTTTCACCACAACCAGCTCCTGGTCAGTTCCCAGCGGTACCGATTCCACCGTCAGGTTATTCGCCTTGAAGAAACGGGTGTTATACGTAGTCAGCTGTGCTGCCAAGCCCGCGATAGCAGGCGAGTCTTTCGGAAACGCCAGCACTACAAGGTGCGGGCTGTTCAGCTGTGTGGTATAAGCAGTAGTCGGGGCCGAAGAGGCCGTGCTGGCGCCAGCCATGGGGGCAGGAGCCGGCGCAGAAGTTGTCGGGGTGGGGTTGGCTGGTGCAGGAGGCGTAGTGCCGGGGGCGGCACCCGTTGCTGCTGCAGTTTTGGCAGCGGCTGCTTTTGCTGCGGCCTCATCGGCCAACTGTTTGCGCGTGGGGCGGCCTTTGCGAACAGGAGCCGTCGTTGCGGGTATTGTTGCACCCGGTGCCCCGTTCGGTGCAGCGGCAGCAGTCGGTAGGGGCGCTGGTGCAGATACGGTAGTAGTCGGGCTGCTACCTGGAGTAGCTGTTGGCAAAGCGCCCGTAGCAGAAGTTGCTGCTGCGGAGGTTGCCGCTTTTTTCGCTGCCGCTTCGTCGGCCAATTGTTTGCGGGTAGGCCGACCTTTCCGAACCGGAGCGGCAGCTACTGGTACCGAGCCCGGCGTGAGCGCGGGGGACGCGTTTTTGCCTGGAGTAGTAGTTAAAGCTTCGCCTGCAGCAGTAGTGGACAAACCCACCGCGTTGGCCGAATTCTCCGTTTCCGGCTTGGCTTCAACAGGAGCCGAGGACTTGGAGCGAGGCCGCATCGCATCCGGCGTCGGCGCTGTAGACGCTGGCGTTACGAGAGGCGTTGCCGGCATGCTTGTCGGGCCCAAGGCTTTGGCCGGACTGTCGCCCTCCCGATACACAATGCGCATGCGGTTGTCAATTTCACCCGGGCGAAAAATGGAGACCACGGGCTTTTCGGTCGAAGCCAGCGCGCCGGCAATCTGGCCATCGTCCTTCTTCTGATAAGTCGCGGCCAGTGCCTGGGCCTGGGGCACTAGCGGGCTTTCCGGGTAGTCCTTGTAAAACTTTTCCACCGAGGAGCGAGCCGTGAGCGGTGGCTGCGTCCGAATTACGAGCAGCGTTTTCAGGTAGGCCACCCGGTCGCTGAGGTCGCTCTTGGGGTACTGCTGCTCGGTGCGCGTCAGTACTGCGGTGGCCTTACGGAATTCCTGGTTTTTGTAGTAGGTGAAAGCCGAATCGACGCGGCTGGCTACGGCGTTGTGCAGCGCCAGCTGGTGCTCGCGGTACAGTGGGTCGGCAATCAGCTTAGCGTAGAGCGACTGCGGAAATTCGCGTTGCAGCGCCGCCGCGTACTGCGCGGTTTTGGCCGCGTCGTTCAGGTCCTTGTAGTACAGGTACAGCAGATAGTAGGCATCGGGCGCGTGTTCGCCGCGCGCGTAGCGAGTCACCTGCTTTTCGTAAGTCTCGAAGCCCTTTTCGCGCTCCTTCAGCTGCTCTTTGTAGATGCCGCCCAACTCATACAGCGCGCCCTCCACCTGCTTGTCGGAAGCAGCCAATTGAGCCGGCGTTGTGGGAATATCTTTGCGGTACTGCGCTACCAAGGCATCTTTGGCTGCATTGGGGTTGGCAGCAGCGGCTGTGGCCGCCGAGTCGGGCCGGCCGCCATTCACCCGCGTATTGTCGTTGCCGGTCATCGACAACGGCACCCCCCCATTGGTCGTCGCATTGGGTGAGCTGCTGGTCTGCCGGCTGGTGCGCCAATTGTCCTGCAACTGCCGGTCGCCCCATTTCCGGATAAAGTCGGCGCGTGCTGTGCCCAGCGTCGCCGGGTTGTCAAAATACCACTGAGCCCCCACCGCCACCGCCGTAGGGTCAAAGGCCATCGGGTCGGGACTGTTGGCCCCCCCCGGCAGGTTGCTGCCCAGGCCGCTGCTGCTGGAGGTGGTACGGCTGGCAAACTCGGCTGCTGCTGCCTGCTTCTTTTGCTGCGCAGCCAGCCGGTCGGCAGCAGCTTTTTTGGCTGCTAATTCAGCTTCGGCGTAGGTGTTGAGTTGCTGGCTTAGCGCATCGGGTGCCAGTTTGGCCAGCGCCTGCAGGCTGTCCTGCGTTTCGATGATGGTGTATTGCTTGGCAAAGTCCTTCAGAATGCCGCTACGCTCCTTAATGGCAGCATAGGTTTTGGCCTCCTTGTTCAGGTTCTGCACCGTGCTGTCGTAGTAAGCCGCCGCGAGGCGGTACTTCTGCAGGTTCTCGTAGTAGATGCGGCCGGCCAGCAGGTAGGTATAGCTTTTCTGGAGGCGGTTGGTGGTCGTGGCTTTGACGGACTGCCGCAGCAGCTTCAGCGCCTCGGGGTAGTTCTTTTCGCGATAGTTCAGCCGCGCCATCTCGTAGTAGATTTTGTCGCGGTAGTCCTTGTTCTTCGGGTCTTTCAGCAGGTCGGCGAAGTTCTTATTGAGCTTCACGCGGTCGGCCGGGCTCAGGTCCGATACCTGCGGCAGCATTAGCTTGGCCTGAAAGTCCAGCTCATACGGCGGGTTGCGGGCAATAATCTGCTCCAGTTGCTCGTAGGCCTTCTTGTTCTCGCCTGCATCCTGGTACAGCTGCGCCAGAATGTAGCGCGTACGCGACCGCTCGTTCTTGAACTCTATTAACGGAATGGCCTTCTCCAGCTGCGGAATGGCCTTGGCCGGCTCCTCCGTGCGGATATAGTAGTCGGCCCGCGTCAGAAACAGCTGGCGCGCATCCTGCGGCAGACCTTCTTCTTTGTCCAGCAAATCAGATACGGCCTTCGCGCTTTCCATCTCGCCCTGCGCCACAAACGTGCGCATCAGCCCAATCAGCGCTTCGTGCTTGGCATTGGCATCCTTGCTGGTCGAATTTACATACTTAAAGGTTTGTCCCGCGTCGTCAAACTGCATCTGATAAAACCGCGCCCAGCCCACCAGGATATAGGCATCATCCGTCCAGTCCGAGCCCGGCCGGTTCTGAATCGGCATCGACGCCTTCTTGATAATGTCGTTCAAATCGGCCCGGTTGGCCTTCACACTGGCGCTGTCCAGCGTGGGGAACAGCGGCAGCGTCTGGTTGTAATCGTTCACGCGGGCCGCGTACATCTTGTCCTCGGCCGCGTGCAATTTCTCGCGGGCCAGGAAATAGGCGTTGTCGCGGGCGGCCACGTTGTTGAAGGCGTGCGCCACCAGGTTTTTGTCCGATGCGCAGCCCGCCGCTCCCACTCCGAGCAGGAAGGTGAGCAGCGCAGCCCAGCGATATGTCAGCGAATAATGTGTCAAAATCAAAGCAAGGGAAAGGACGGTCCGGAGCAGCCGGAACGCCCAAAGCAGCCGGAAATGTTCGACGGCTCTGTCAGATAACGAAGCCGCACGGGTAAAATTACGTTTTTCCCCGGGCAAACGTAGCCCGGCCCGCGCCGTAACTTTGTCAACCGTCTTTTCCATCCCGCCCATGCCCACTCCCGCCGACCCCCAGCCCACGGGCAACAACCGCCTGCAGGCCGTCATGAAGTATTCCGGCCTGGCCTTTCAGATGCTGGCCATCATTGGGGGCTGCGCCTGGCTGGGCACCTGGCTCGACGGCCGTTTCCATACCCAACCCTGGCTTACCATTGGGTTGCTGCTGCTGGGCGTGTTCGCCGCCGTGTTCCAGGTTATTCGCAGCCTTACAAAAGAGTCGCTGTAAGGGCCGCAGGTTCTTTCCCGAGAGTTTATGCCCAAATTCCTGCGCCAGTTCCTTGTCTTCACCGCCGCGCTGGCCTTGCCCATCTACACGTTGCACCGCGTGTATGGAACGGCCGTGGTGCACCCGCGCACGGGGCTCATTTTTGTGGTGATGGCGGCGCTCACCTACTTCGCCTATAGCCTCACGGCGCGCCTCGTGGCGCGCGACCCGAACAGCCTCGCCATGGGTTATTTGATAGGAATGACGGCCCGTTTGCTGGTCTCATTGGGCCTCGTGACGTGGCTACTGGCGGGCGGAATTGCCAGGGAACCGCGGGGTGTTTGGACCTTCCTCGGTGCCTTCTTCATCCTGTACTTTTCGTGGGCTGGGTTTGAAATCTGGGCTACTTTGAGTAACTTGCGGCCGATTTCAGAAAAGCAAGTCACGCAATGATAATGCGTTAGCCTGAAATTTGCCATTAATTAACTTTGGATGAAGCGTTTACTGTCGATTCTTCTTTGTTTCGTTTCCCTCTCCGTTTTCGCTAATGAGCCCGCGGGTGAGGGCGCCAAGGCCGAAGGCTTCAATCCCGGCGAAATGATTTTGCACCACATCGGCGATTCGCACGAGTGGCATTGGCTGGCTACCGACAACGGCAACTTTACCACCTACCTGCCCATCATCGCCTACCGTCCCGGCAAAGGTTTGTCGGTGTTCTCTTCGAAGCATATTTCGAACGGTGAATCGGAAGGTCCCGCTAAAGAATACGACGGTCTGAAGCTCGACCACGAGAAGCTCGTGAGCACCGATGGCAGCAAAGTCTACGACTTCTCCATCACCAAAAACATTGCCGCCCTCATCGGCAGCGCCGTGTTGATGCTGGTCATCTTCACTGCTGTGGCTAGCGGCTACCGCAAGAACCACGGCCGCGCTCCCAAAGGCATTCAGTCGTTCTTTGAGCCCATCATCGTTTTCATCCGCGACGAAGTAGCCAAGAAAAACATCGGTCCTAAGTACGAGCGTTACATGCCGTACCTGCTCACGGTGTTCTTTTTCATCTGGTTCAACAACCTGCTGGGTCTCACGCCCGGTGCGGCCAACCTCAGCGGCAACATCGCCGTGACCATGGTGCTGGCTGTGCTGACACTCATTATCACGCTGGCTTCGAGCAACAAGTATTACTGGGCTCACATCTTCGCCACTCCCGGCGTGCCCAAGCCCCTGTTGCCCATCATGATTATCGTAGAGGTAATTGGCATCTTCACCAAGCCCTTCTCGCTCATGATTCGTCTGTTCGCCAACATCACGGCGGGCCACATCGTGGTGCTGAGCTTCATCAGCCTGGTGTTCATCTTTAAATCGTGGGCCGTAGCGCCGGTGACTTTGGCTTTCGGCTTGTTCATCAACGTGCTCGAATTGCTGGTGGCCCTGCTGCAGGCCTTCATCTTCACCCTGCTCACCTCGATGTACATCGGTGGCGCGGTGGAAGAACACCACGACGCCGACCTGCAAATCGGCTACAACGAGGACGGCACCGCTCCCCACGCCGCCCACTAATCTAACTTAACCGGACGGGCGCCCGCCGCCTGCCAACTGGCTGTTTCGGCCAGACCGTGGCAATCCCCCCCCCCCGCTGCGGGACTGACGAACTTTTTCTTTTTCCCCTTTTTCCAATTTTTATGTTGCTCTCTTTGTTGTTGCAAGTGGCTGCTATGGCCGCTAACTACGGTCCTGGTTTGGCTGTAATGGGTGCCGGTATCGGTGCAGGTCTGGTGGCTCTGGGCGTAGGCCTGGGCATTGGCCGCATCGGTGGCAGCGCCATGGATGCTATCGGCCGTCAGCCGGAAGCTTCGGGCAAAATCCAGACGGCTATGATTATCGCCGCCGCTCTGATTGAAGGTCTGGGCCTGTTCGCAGTCGTAGTCTGCGTACTCATCTGGACCAAGCTCGTTTAAGGCAGTCGGCCGGGCCTGTGAGGGCTCGGAAGTAGTAAGGAAGCCCGCCGCCCGCTGCTGCACATGCAGGTGGCGCGGCGGGCTTACCTGCTCCTACTATCAGTAATTGTTGAGGCCGGTTTTCACAGGCCAGCTTCCCATTCCAATACTCATTATGCCAGCTTTCTTATCCCCCGAACTCGGCCTGATTTTCTGGCAACTGGTTATCTTCCTGCTGGTACTGTTCCTGCTGGCGAAGTTTGCCTGGAAGCCGATTCTGCTCGCCCTCAAAGAGCGCGAAGACAGCATCGAAGGCGCCCTGCGCATGGCCGACCAGGCCAAGCTTGAAATGCAGCAGCTGAAAGCCGGCAACGAAAAGTTGCTGACCGATGCCCGCCTCGAGCGCGACCGCATGATGCAGGAAGCCACCCAAATGGCCAACCAGCACCGCGAAGCCGAAAAGGCCCGCGCTACCGCCGAAGCCAACACCATCATCCAGCAAGCCCGCGAAGCCATCCAGCAGGAGAAAAACGCAGCCCTGGCCGAAGTAAAAAATACCGCCGCCAAGCTGTCACTCGACATCGCCGAGCGCATCCTGCGCCGCGAACTCGCCGACCCCGCCGCCCAAACGCAGCTGGTCGATTCTTACCTGAAAGACGTTAAACTTAATTAAGGGTAGAAGGGAAAAGGAATAGGGTATAGGGCTGCAATAGGCCTGATTCGCTTATTCCCTATCCCATATTCCTTATACCCCCAATAATATGGCTGACCAACGAGTAGCGGCCCGCTACGCCAAGTCGCTCCTCGACTTGGGCAAGGAGATAGGCACCCTGAGCGCAGTGAAAGAGGACATGGACCTGCTGAGCAAGACCATGGCCGAAAGCCGCGAGCTGCGTCTGCTGCTGCGCAACCCGATTGTGAAGCACGACAAGAAGCTGGCCATCCTGAAGGCCATCTTCGGCGGCAAGGTGTCGGACATGACGCTGCGCTTCTTCACCATCCTGACCGAGAAAAACCGTGAGTCGGCCATCGAAGGCATCGGGCCCGAGTTTCTGGCGCAGTACAACGCCATGCAGGGCATTCAGTCGGCCGAAGTAACGTCGGCTACGCCGCTCACGGCCGTTGCCCGTCTCGAAATCCGCAAGCTGGTAACCCAGCAAACCGGTCTTACCGAGGTGCAGCTCACCGAGAAGGTGGACCCCGAACTCATCGGCGGCTTCGTGCTGCGGGTGGGCGACAATCAGATTGACGATTCTGTGCGCACCAGCCTCCGCCGGATGCGCACTTCGCTGCAAGAAAATTCATATCAAAGCAAACTGTAGGGTTTTAAGTATTAAGTATCAGGTAATAAGTAGTTAGCTAACGCTACGCTTTCCTCTGGATACCAACTACTTGCTACTAGCTACTTACTACTAACTACTACTTAATTCCCCATACAATGGCAGAAGTACGTCCGGATGAAGTCTCCGCAATCCTGCGGCAGCAACTGTCCAATTTCAAGTCGGAAGCCGAGCTGGAAGAAGTCGGCACCGTGTTGCAGGTCGGCGACGGCGTGGCCCGCATCTACGGTCTGAGCAAAGCCCAGGCCGGCGAACTGATTGAATTCGAGAACGGCCTGCAAGGCCTCGTGCTCAACCTGGAAGAAGACAACGTGGGTGCCGTAATGCTCGGCGACTACTCGGAAATCCGGGAAGGCGCTACGGTGAAGCGCACCAACAAAATCGCCTCCATCAAAGTGGGCGAGGGCATCGTTGGCCGCGTGGTGAACACGCTGGGCCAGCCCATCGACGGCCGCGGCCCCATCTCGGGCGAGCTGTACGACATGCCGCTGGAGCGCAAAGCCCCCGGCGTAATCTTCCGTCAGCCCGTGACGGAACCCATGCAAACCGGCATCAAGTCGATTGACGCGATGATTCCGATTGGCCGGGGCCAGCGCGAGCTGATTATCGGTGACCGCCAAACCGGCAAATCGGCCGTGGCCATCGATACCATCATCAACCAGCGCGAGTTCTTCGAGCGCGGCGAGCCCGTGTTCTGCATCTACGTAGCCGTGGGCCAGAAGGCCTCGACCGTGGCCCAGGTGGTAAACGCTCTGACCAAGGGTGGTGCTATGGACTACACGGTGGTGGTGTCGGCTTCGGCTTCGGACCCCGCTCCGCTGCAGTTCTACGCTCCCTTCACCGGTGCCGCTATCGGCGAGTACTTCCGCGACACGGGCCGTCCAGCCCTCGTGGTGTACGATGACTTGTCGAAGCAAGCTGTGGCTTACCGCGAGGTGTCGCTGCTGCTCCGTCGTCCTCCGGGCCGCGAGGCTTACCCCGGCGACGTATTCTACCTGCACAGCCGCCTGTTGGAGCGCGCCGCTAAAATCAATGCCTCGGACGAAATCGCCCGCGACATGAACGACCTGCCCGACAGCATCAAGCACCTCGTGAAAGGTGGTGGCTCGCTGACGGCTCTTCCTTTGATTGAGACGCAGGCTGGTGACGTATCGGCTTACATTCCGACCAACGTGATTTCGATTACGGACGGCCAGATTTTCCTCGAGACCAACCTGTTCAATTCGGGTGTTCGCCCGGCTATCAACGTGGGTATCTCGGTATCGCGTGTGGGTGGTAACGCTCAGATTAAGTCGATGAAGAAAGTGGCCGGTACGCTGAAGCTCGACCAGGCCCAGTTCCGCGAGCTGGAAGCCTTCGCCAAGTTCGGCTCCGACCTCGACGCCTCGACCAAGCTCACCATCGAGCGCGGCCGTCGCAACCTCGAAATCCTGAAGCAGCCCCAGTACTCGCCCGTGAAGGTGGAGGACCAGGTGGCCATCATCTACGCCGCCACCAACGGCCTCCTCGACAACGTGCCCGTGAACCGCGTGCGTGAGTTCGAAAAGGAGTTCGGTCAGACGATGAACTCGCGTTATCCCGACGTGCTGAAGGCCCTGAAAGCCGGCAAGCTGGAGGACGCTGGCACCAAGGCCATCCGCGAGGTAGCCAAGGACGTTTCGGCGAACTACGCCGGCAAGTAAGTTGTCCATTAAGGGTTGTCAGCTGTTAGCCCTGGCTAATGGCTGACAACCCTCTGACAACTGACAACCAACAACCGATATCAAGTTTAAATGGCAAGCTTAAAAGAAGTCCGCAACCGCATTCAGTCGGTGACCAGCACGCAGCAGATTACCAAAGCCATGAAAATGGTGGCGGCGGCCAAGCTGCGCCGGGCCCAGGACAACATCGTGCGGATGCGGCCCTACGCCCAGCGTCTGAATGCCATCCTGAGCAACCTGACCCGCAACGCCGACTCCGACATCGTGAGCGACTACGGCGTGGCCCGCGAGGTGCGCCGGGTGTTGGTCATTGCCATCACTTCGGACCGTGGTCTGGCGGGTGCCTTCAACACCAACGTGTTTAAGGGCGTGAACGCAGCCATTGCTTCGCGCTACAGCAACCTGCCGGCGGCCAACATCTCGGTGATGGCCATTGGCAAGAAAGCGCACGACTACTACGGCCGCCGCGGCCAGACCGTGGGCGACTACACCCACGTCTTCGCCAAGCTGTCGTTCGAGACGGTGCGGGCCGCTGCCGAGGTAGCCATGCAAGGCTTCCGCGACGGGCAGTACGACGAGGTGGTGATGGTGTACAACGAGTTCCGTAACGTGGCCACGCAGATTATCCGCACTCAGCAGTTGTTGCCGCTGGTGCAGGAAGAAGCGCCCGCTACGGCTACGCCGGAGTCGAACGTAGACTACCTGTTCGAGCCCTCGAAGGAGGACATCGTGCAGACGCTGATTCCGCAGTCCATCAAGATTCAGCTCTACAAGGCAGTGTTGGAAAGCAACGCCTCGGAGCACGGCGCCCGCATGACGGCCATGGACAAAGCCACCGACAACGCCGGTGAGCTCCTGAAGTCGCTCAAACTGACCTACAACCGGACGCGTCAGGCGGCCATCACGACCGAGATTCTCGAAATCGTGGGTGGTGCCGAGGCACTGGCGGCGGGGTAACCTAACGCTGATTTTCTGTAAAGGCCCGTCTTCTCTCGAAGACGGGCCTTTTTTGTTCGTCGTGGGATATAATTTCATATAGAAAAACGACAAATAACATTTACTTCATTGCCTCATCTTCCACATTTCTTCTTGTATGAAAAACGTGTTACACAACTGGCAGGGACTACTACTTTGGGCTATCCTGTTGCTGATGGTGCAGACTGCGCCAGCGTGGGGCTCCAGCCTCGGGGCATCGCCAAATTTGAGCACGGTACTGAATTCCGACGGTACAGTGCGTGCCGGAACGCATGGCTCCTTTAATGCCCAAGGGTACAGATTGGACATGAACTCAGAGGGCCACCCGGTTTTCCGGTCGGCAGCTACTAGCCGGGCCCTGGGCATTCAGGGTAGCGGTGATGCAAACTGGTCGAATGCGTTCGGCATTAGCAGCGGTATCGACGACTTTGTGCTGGCCCTGGCAATCGATGGCAACACGATATACGCGGGCGGGCAGTTTACGACCGCGGGCGGGATAGCCGCCAGTAACGTAGCCAAATGGAACGGTACAGCTTGGAGTGCACTGGCCGCCGGAACAAACGGCATTGTCCGGGCACTGGCGGTGGATGCCAGTGGCAATGTGTATGCTGGAGGACAATTTTCTCAAGCTGGCAGCATAGCGGCCAGCAACATTGCCAAGTGGAACGGTACTACTTGGGCTCCTCTAGCCACAGGAATCAACAGCTTGGTATCGGCCTTGGCGGTGGATGTTAGCGGTAACGTGTATGCCGGGGGGCAATTTTCCCAGGCTGGCAGCACAGCGGCTAGCAACATCGCCAAGTGGAACGGCTCGGCGTGGTCGGCACTAGGGGCTGGAACGAATAGCGGTGTATTGCAACTGGTACTTACCAGCAGTGGAATCCTTTATGCCAGTGGTGACTTCAGCATGGCTGGCAGCGCTGCCGCCAGCCATATAGCCCGCTGGAATGGCACTACTTGGAGCGCGCTGGGCCAAGGCGTGGGTGCTGCCGCGTATGCGCTGGCCGTCGATGCTAGCGGCAGTGTGTATGCCGGCGGCCAGTTCACTATGGCTGGCGGACAGCCGGTCAGCAGCATTGCTAAGTGGAACGGTGCATTCTGGAGCAGCATGGGCACAAGTCCTGCCGCCGATATCGTGCGTGCTATTGCGGTAGATGGCAGCGGCAATGTGTATGCGGGAGGATATTTCAGCACAATTGGCGGTGTAGCGGCCAGCCACATCGCCAAATGGAACGGCTCGGCTTGGGCTCCTATGGGTCAGGGCATCATCAGCAATCAACTTAGTGTCTCTGCTTTAGCCGTGGATACCAATGGGAATGTATGTGTAGGAGGAAGCTTTGGCACTGCGGGCGGGACCGTGGTTAACAACATTGCCAAATGG
Organism: Hymenobacter negativus; assembly: GCF_016056375.1. GTDB lineage: Bacteria > Bacteroidota > Bacteroidia > Cytophagales > Hymenobacteraceae > Hymenobacter > Hymenobacter negativus_A. Next base: position 201,379 of record NZ_JAEDAE010000004.1, on the reverse strand, counting down.
ACTCCGGGCACCGCTACATGGTCGCGGTTTGGGCCGGTAGCGGCGGCAGCGGCGGGGGTTAATGCCAGCGTTTACGCGGTGGCCGTGGATAGGACCGGCGCTATGTACGCAGCCGGTGCATTTGGGGCTGCTGGCACCACGGCGGCCAACAGCGTGGCCAAATGGAATGGCACGAGTTGGACGACGCTGGGCACTGGGCCCGATGGCAACCTGGGGTGCCTGGCAGTAGACGGTAGTGGCAACGTGTACGCGGGTGGAGCCTTCACCACAATAGGCGGAATAGCCGCTAATAGCGTGGCCAAATGGAATGGCACGAGTTGGACGACGCTGGGCGCTGGAGCCAATGCTACCGTGAGTGCCCTAGCCGTCGATGGTGTCGGTAATGTGTACGCGAGTGGTAATTTCACTTCGGCCGGTGGCGTGGCGGCGAACCGCGTTGCCAAGTGGGACGGCACCAGCTGGAGTGCTTTGGGTACTGGGATGAACAGCTCGGTAACGGAGCTGGCGGTAGACCGGGTCGGCAATTTATACGCAGCGGGCGCTTTCACCTCGGCCGGGGGGATAGCAGCTAATTATGTGGCCAAGTGGGACGGCACGGCTTGGATGGCCCTGGGACCCGGCGTGGGCAATGCCGTGAGCGCGCTGGCCCTGGACGGCAACGGCAACGTATACGTGAGCGGCTACTTCACCACGGCCGGAGGCAGTGCGGCTAATGGCATCGCTAAGTGGGACGGAACGGCCTGGACCGCGCTAGGCGCAGGCCTGGGCCAGCTGCCGGGCCGGGGGCTGACCAGCGCGGCCTTAGCCTTGGTCACCGATGGCAACGGCAATGTGTACGCTGGCGGCAATTTTACCACGGCCGGAGGCGTAGCGGCCAGTTACGCGGCCCAGTGGAACGGCACAGCTTGGCTACCCATGGGCTCCGGTGTAAATGGCTATGCTTACGCCATGGCGGCGACGGGTGGGGGCATCTACGTGGGCGGCGCCTTTACGGCGGTAGGCGACGGCAGTAAGTTCATGGCCCATATTGGCTACTACTCGCTCACGCCGCTGGCCACAGCAGCGGCCTGGCCCGGCCTGCACATCGGCCTATTTCCCAACCCAGCACACGCACTGGCCTTGGTGCAGGTGCCGGGCGTGGCGGGGGCTACGTCGGCCACGCTCCGGCTGGTGGACGCCTTGGGCCGCACTGTGCAGACCCAGCGGCTGGCTCTGCCGGCTACCGGAGCCACGGCCCAGGTATCGTTGGTGGGCGTGGCCCCCGGTCTCTATCGCCTGCAGGTGGAAGCTGGGAGCCAGCAGGCCAGCCGCCCGTTGACCGTAGAGTAGTGGCCCATCGGTAGGCTGCTCGGGCTGAATCATGGCCGGCAGCCTGTGGCCCAATTGCCCACCCATTGAGCTGTAGTCAGGACCGGGGCAGAGAACAAATTGCCCAGGCTCGACAAAATAAACGAGGCCCGCTACCGTTAGGAGCGGGCCTCGTTTATTTTGTCGAGCCTGGGCAAATTACGGAGGCTGCTTTGGAGTAGGGGAGTGGGCAACAATGATTGACAGAGGAGGGAAGCCGATGACCCAACTCACAACCCCGGAACGGAACGTATGATGGGTGCCGACCACGGCACGCCGGGCCATCTCAGGCAACTTTTTACTTATTCTATTTCCGCTATGAGAAGCATCGTGTTATCGCCACGCATGGGGCTGCTAGCCATCCCGGTATTGCTAGAACTGTTGGGGCCGGCAGCCTGTGCGCAGGACCTGGTGCCGCTGGGCGAGGTGGATGTGTATCCCAACCCCGCCCACATCCGGGCCACGGTGCAAGTGCCGGCGGTGCGGGGGGCCGACACGGCCACCGTCACGCTCACCGATGCCCAGGGCGCCGTGGTATTTGAGCAGCCCGTGAGCCTTACCGGAGCCGGCGGCGCGGCGGAAGTGCCGCTGCTGGGCCGTGCCCCCGGCCTCTACCGGGTGCAGGTGCAGGCCGGTACCCAGCGCGTGGCCCGCACCCTGAAGGTGGAGTAGGGGAGAGGAACTGTTGTCCCTGCGGTGCTGCTGGTTGGGTGCCCGGGCCCGGCGGAAGGTGGCGGCACGGTTCCGGGCCCGGCGTAGCTTTGTAGCCCGGCGGCGCAACCTGGGGTTGTGGGCCGGCTTTCTGCGTCTTCTTGCTACCTGTTATTGTGTTGAATAACTCTTCTCTGCCCGCCAGTGCCGGGGCGGCCTTGATGCTGCTGACATCACTGGCCTCTGCCCAGGCCCAAGCGCCAGTCATTGTTAATGTTACGCCCGTTGCCAACGCCAGCGCGGCGCCTCGCAACGGGGGCGTAGTAGCCAGCTTCAGCCAGCCGCTCACGGCCGCCTCAGCCACGGCGCTTAAGGTGTTCAGCAGCCAGCGGGGCGGGTTGCGGGGCGGCGGGGCGGCCACCGTAATAGGTGCCAACCTGGGCTTCTTCCCCACAGCCTACGACTTCCGGCCGGGCGAAACCGTGCAGTACACCGTGACCCGCACCGCCGCCACTGCGGTTGGGGCACTGGCCACACCCCGGGTGCAGCAGTTCACCACGGCGGTGGGCGGCACGGGCACGGGCAGTTTTGCGCCGGGCACGGAAGTGCCCGTTGGAGTGCGGCCCACAAGTGTGGCAGTGGGCGACGTGGACAACGACGGCGACCTCGACCTGCTGACCGGCAACTCGGGCGAACCCACCGTGAGCGTGCGCCTGAACAACGGCCACGGCACCTACGGCGGCAACCAGAACGTACCCGTAGCGAGCTATTCGCTGGGCCTAACCCTGGGTGACGTGGACGGCGACGGCGACCTGGACTTGCTCTCGGCCAACTTTACGGGCAATACCGTGAGCGTGCGCTTCAACAACGGCAGCGGCCTGTTTGGTCCCGGCGCGGACGTGCCCGCTGGCTACGGCCCCCAGGGGCTGGCCCTGGGCGACGTGGACGGCGACGGCGACCTGGATTTTGTGGCCACCAACCGCGACGTGGATTCGGTAAGCGTGCGCTTTAACAACGGCAGCGGCACCTTTGGCGGCAGCTGGGGTGTGCATGTAGGCGATGGCCCCGAGGGTTTGACACTGAGTGATGTAGATAACGACGGCGACCTCGACCTATTGGCCACTAACCTTCTGGCCAGTACCGTGAGCGTGCGCCTAAATAACGGCAGCGGCACCTTTGGCAGCGGGCAGGAGGTGCCCACCGGTGGGCAGCCGTTCGGCATCGTGACGGGCGACGTAGATAACGACGGCGACGCCGACCTGCTGGCTGTGAGTTACCTCTACAACGGCATCGTGAGCGTGCGCCTCAACAATGGCAGCGGCACGTTCAGCGGCGCCCAAAACGTGGCCGTGCGCAGCTACCCGCCCACGGTGGTGCTGGGCGATGTGGACCACGACGGCGACCTGGACCTGCTCACGGCCAACTCGGGCAACAGCACGGCCAGCGTGCGCCTCAACGATGGCAGCGGCACCTTTGGCGGCGGGGCCGATGTGTCGGTGGGCGATGTCAGCATTGCCCCAAGCACCCCCAATGCCGTGGCCCTGGGCGACGTGGACGGCGACGGCGACCTCGACCTGCTCTCGGCGAATACCACCACGGCCGGTACCGTGAGCGTGCGCCTGAACAGCGGCACCGGCCCCCTGGCCACGGCCGTGGCGTCCCCTGCCGCCCTGGCGGCCTACCCTAACCCTGCCGGGCATGGCCCCGCCACCGGCCGGGTACAGCTTAGCCTGCCGCCCGCCGCCACCCACGCTGAGCTATTCGACCCGCTGGGCCGGGCCATGCGCACGGTTCCCGCTCAGGCCGGAACCGCCACGCTGGACGTGGCCGGCTTGCCCCCCGGCCTCTACCTGATGCGCGCCGCCGGGCAGGTAGCCCGCCTGGTGGTGGAGTAGCAAAAGGGCCGCTGCGCCCCAAGAATATAAACCTTACGTCAGCCGCGCCGCTTCTGTGGCTTGGGCGCTTTGGGCTGCTGCGCCAGCAGCTCCAGCAGCCGGGTTGGGGTGAGGCCGACGAAGTCCTTGATGACCGTGAGCGGAGCCTGGAAGTTGGCTGCTTTGAGGGTGGTGGCTACAGCCACGCAGCGCATGCCGGCGCGGTAGGCAGCCTGCTCGCCCAGCAGGGCATCTTCGAACACGATGCAGTCCAGCGGCTGCACGCCCAGCTTAGCGGCGGTGAGAGAGTAAGTATCGGGATGAGGCTTGCCCTTGGGCACGTCGTCCTTGCCGATGACGACATCGAAGTAGCGGCGCAGGTCGAGGTGGTCGAGGATGTAGCTGAGTGTGGGGCCGCCCGAGCCGGTGCCCAGGCCGATGGGGAAGCCCTCGGCCCGGGCGGCCTCTAGGAAAGCCGTGAGACCCGGCAGCGGCCGCCGCTTGCTCCAGTACAGCGTGCGGTAGAGGAACTCGCGCTGCTCGGCGTAGATGTCGAGCTGCTTTTGGGGGATGGGATGGCGGAAAACGCTTTGGATAATCTCTCCGGCGGGCATGCCGTTGAGGCGCTTGAGGAGCTGGCGGGCATTGGTGGTCAGGCCGAGGTCGCGAAAGAGGAGTTGGAAGGCGCGTGCCTGCACGGGTGTGTTGTCGACGAGGACGCCGTCCATGTCGAAGATGAGGGCGGGCTTCAATGGGCGAATGGGTGAATGGACGAATGGACGAATGCTTGACCGCAACGGCGGCATAACCAACGAAGGTGGAAGGCGCGGGTATCTTTGCGTTTGTTCTCCTACTGAAACTTCATGAAAAAGATGCTTTGGGCCGCATTGGTCGCCGCAGCCGCCGTGCATTCACCCATTCACTCATTCGCTCATTCACCGGAGCCGCCCGTGCCGCGTCCCAAGCTGGTGGTGGGCATCGTGGTGGACCAGATGCGCTACGACTACATCTACCGCTACTGGAGCAAATATCCGTCCGGCGGCTTCCGGCGGCTACTGGGCGAGGGCTTCAGCTACGAAAGCTGCCACTACAACTACGTGCCCACCTACACCGGCCCCGGCCACGCCAGCGTGTACACCGGCACCACGCCGGCCGTGCACGGCATCATCGGCAACAACTGGTGGGTGCGCGAGGAAGGCCGCGAAACTTACGTGACCGAGGACAAGACCGTGAAAGCGGTGGGCGGCACCGAAGCCGCCGGCCAGATGTCGCCGCGCCACATGCTCAGCACCACCATCACCGACGAGCTGCGCCTGGCCACCAACTTCCAGGCCAAGACCATTGGGGTGAGCATGAAGGACCGGGGCAGCATCCTGCCGGCCGGCCACTCGGCCACCGCCGCCTACTGGTACGACGGTACCAACGGGGCCTTCATCAGCAGCACCTTCTACCAGCCGGCCCTGCCCGCGTGGGTGGCCGGCTTCAACGCCGCCCACCACGCCGCCGACTACCTAGCCAAGCCCTGGAACACGCTGCTGCCCATTGCCGACTACACCGAAAGCTCGCCCGATGACGTGCCGTGGGAAGGGGCCTTCAAGGGCGAGAGCAAGCCCGTGTTTCCGCACGACCTGCCCGTACTCTCGGCCGGTGCGCCCGCCTCGGTGCAGCCCGCGCTCAAAAACTCGGGCGAGAGCAAGGCCGTGCCGGCCCCTACTCAAAACCTGGACCTCATCCGCAGCACGCCCTTCGGCAACAGCCTGACCACGGACTTCGCCCTCGAAACCCTGCGCCAGGAGCAGATGGGCCAGCGCGGCATCACCGATTTCCTGGCCATCAGCTACAGCAGCACCGACTACGTGGGCCACCAGTTCGGCCCCAACTCCATCGAAGCCGAAGACACCTACCTCCGCTTGGACCGCGAGCTGGCCCGCCTGTTTGAGGCGCTGGATAAGCAGGTGGGCAAGGGCCAGACCCTCGTCTTCCTCACCGCCGACCACGCCGCGGCCCACGCCGTGGGCTTCTCGCAGGCCCACCGCCTGCCCGGTGGCGGCGTAGGCCCGGCCGTGATGCGCGACTCGGTGCAGCGCGCCCTCACCCGCCAGTACGGCCCCGGCCAGTGGGTGCTCAGTTACGAAAACCAGCAGGTGTACCTCAACCGCCCCCTGCTTCAGAAAAAGAACATTGACCTCGGCAAGGCCCAGCAGGCCGTGGCCGCGGCCCTGCTCACACTGCCCGGCGTCACGCAAGCCCTCACCGCCCTCGACCTGCAGCGCGCCCACTGGAGCGAGGGCCTGGGCATGTACCAGGAAAACGGCTTCTACGCCCCGCGCTCGGGCGATGTGCTCACCGTGCTGGCCCCGGGCTGGCTCGAAGCCTACGCCTTTCCCGTAGTGAAGGGCACCACCCACGGCTCGGCCGGCGCGTATGACACGCACGTGCCGCTGCTGTTCTGGGGCTGGGGCGTGAAGCATGGCGAGTCGTCGGCTTCGGTGCACACCGTGGACATTGCGCCCACCGTGGCGCAGTTTCTGCACATCCAAGAGCCCAGCGGCTGCTCGGGGGTGCCGCTGCGCGAGGTGCTGGGCCGGTAGCAACACTTTTATTAAGAAACTCCCTCATCCGCTTGTAATTTTGTCCCTGGCCGTCAAGATAGGCGGCTGCTTTCCCTGAATATGACCCACTTCAACCCCTGGCACGACGTGTCGCGCGGCGACGAAACCCCTACCGTCGTCCAGTCCATCATCGAAATCCCCAAAGGCAGCAAAGGCAAATACGAGCTTGACAAAGAGAGCGGCCTGCTGAAACTCGACCGCGTGCTGTTCTCGGCCGTGCACTACCCGGCCGCCTACGGCTTCATCCCCCAAACCTACTGCGACGACAAGGACCCGCTGGACATCCTGGTGCTTTGCTCGGTCGACATCGTGCCCATGTGCTTGGTAGAGGCCAAGGTCATCGGCGTGATGCAGATGGTAGACCAAGACGAGGAGGACGACAAAATCATCGCCGTGGCTGCCCACGATATCTCGGTGAACCACTACAACGACATCTCGGACCTGCCCCCGCACACGCTGCTCGAAATGCAGCGCTTCTTCGAGGACTACAAAGCCCTGGAACACAACAAGCACGTCACCGTAGAGCGCTTCATGGGCAAGGAAGATGCCTACCGCATCATCAACGACAGCATCAAGCTCTACGAAGAAACCTTCGGCGGCCGCAAGGCTTAATAAGCTACGGTCGAGCTACGTTTTTCTGGAATGCCCGTAAAGGCGAAGCATGGCAATAACGCGTCCTGCTTCGCCTTTTTGGCGTTTCCTGTATGAGAACAGTCTTATCATCGTCATCCTGCTGCTCACGCTGGGCACCCTGGGCGGCCAGTTCCTGACGGGCTGGCACGACTACAACGACGAGCTCCAGGACATGGGCCTGGCCCAACTCACGGCCGGGCAATATTTCCACTCCGGCCATTTCCTCGAAGCCACGTTCGAGAACTGGGAAAGCGAGTTTTTGCAAATGGCGCTCTACGTGCTGCTGACGGTGTGGCTGCGGCAGCGAGGTTCCTCCGAGTCGAAAAAGCTCTATGAGGAAGAAGAGGTAGACGCCGAGCCAGACCAATCGAAAAAGGACGCCCCCTGGCCCGTTCGGCAGGGCGGCCTTATGCTGGCACTGTATAAAAACTCGCTCAGCCTGGCGTTTTTCGCGCTGTTTGTCATGTCGTTTTTCCTGCACGCCCGCGGTGGAGCCGAGGTCTACAGCATCGAGCAGGTGCACGACGGCAAAGCGGCCGTGAGCACCTGGGAATACATGAGCACCTCACGGTTCTGGTTCGAGTCGCTGCAGAATTGGCAGAGCGAATTTCTCAGCATTCTGAGCATCGTGGGCCTCAGCATCTTCCTACGCCAGCACGGCTCGCCCGAAAGCAAGCCGGTAGACGCCGCCCACGGCGAAACGGGGAAGTAGGAGCCACCTAATTTGGCTGTCATCCTGAGCGCAGCGAAGGATGACAGTAGATTTTGGGTTGCCCGGCGCGGACCCCGTTTTACCTTCGCTCCGTGGATTCTCCTGCTTCCGTTGCTACTCCCCGGTCCGCCCGCAGCCTCGTGCGGCGGGCGCTTGATGCCGTGCTGTTTAGCAGCGTGTGGCTGTCGGGCGCGGCGGCAGTGCAAACGGCGGCCTCGTTTCACCGTTGGCCCGCGGCGGGCGGTGTCAACGGCCGGGTGGTAGCGCTGGTGTTCGCCGCCACGCTGCTGGTTTACAATCTGGATGCCGCGCTGCCCTTTAAGCACCGGCAGCCCGCCGCGGGCTCGGGGCGCAAGGCCTGGCAACAACGGCATCGACGCAGCTTAGCGGCGCTGGCGGCGGGTGCGGCGCTGGCGGCCGGTTATTTCTTTCTGGCCGATGGCTGGTGGCACTACTTGCCGGCCCTGTTGCCGCTGGCGGGGCTGGCGCTGCTGTACTCGTGGCCGCTGGTGCGCTGGCAGGGACAGCGCCGGGCCGTGCGCGAAGTGCCGCTGCTCAAAGGCTTTCTGATTGCGGGCGTGTGGTCGGCCATTACGGTGGGCCTGCCCGCGCTGGCCCTGCACCGCCCACTGGCCGAAGCGCTGGGCCTGCTGGCGCAACGCTTTTGCCTGGTGCTTGCCCTCACCATCGTATTCGATATTCGGGACCTGACCCGCGACCGGGCCGCCGGCACCCGCACCTTCCCGCTGGTGCTGGGCGTGGCCGGGGCCAAAGCCGCCGCCCTGGCCTTCCTGGCCGCCGCCATGACCTTGGGGTACGAGCGCGGCGTGCCGCCGCTGGGCCTGGGCCTTACGGCGCTGGCGGCGGCGGCCGTTATCCTGCTGGCCGAGGAGCGGCGGAGCGACTACTTCTTTGCTCTACTGGCCGATGGCGTGCTGCTGGTGCCGGCCGTGCTATACCTGGTAGGAAAGTAGGGCAGAATCACCTGGCACTCTGAAATTTTATTTCGGCCCGCGTAAACATCACCAGGCAACTTGTCCTTGCGGCCCGCAATAACATTTCAGGGTATCCGAACCTTATAGCTCGGCCAGCGCCGGACCAATGTGCCGCACAATATCCCCGGCCACCAGCCCAGCCTGACCGGTGAGCGCGGCGGCCATATCGCCGGCCCGGCCGTGGGCGTACACGCCCAGCCGCACGGCCTCTACGGGCGGTAGCTGCGCGTGGGCGCGCAAGGCCAGCAGCAGGCCCGTGAGCACGTCGCCGCTGCCGCCAGTGGCCATGCCGGCGTTGCCGGTGCTGTTGAAGTGCAGCTCGCCGGTAGGCGTGGCCAGGCAGGTATAGGCCCCTTTTAGCACCATCAGGCACTTGTGCTGCTGGGCGAAGTCGCGCAACAATTCCAGGCGGTGGTAGTCGTCGCGGGCGGGTTCGGTAAGGCGCTCAAACTCCTTGGGATGCGGCGTCAGGACGGCGTTTTCGGGTAGCTGCTTCAGCAGCGCGCGATGGCTGCCCAGCAGGTTCAGCGCGTCAGCATCGATGACGAGGGGCAGGGGCTGGCCGGTTTTTTCGAGGGGCTGGGCGGCGGCTTGCAGCAGCTTCCGCAGCACAGCGAGGCTGGCGGCTTCCTGCCCCAGTCCGGGGCCGATGCCCACGGCCTGGTAGGGTTTCAGGTCCGGCAATTCGCTGATGAAATCGGCCTGCTTATCGGTCAGGCACATGGCCTCGGGCTGGCTGATTTGGAAGATGTCGTAGCCGCAGCCGGGAATGTGGGCCGTGAGCAGCCCCACGCCGCCGCGCAGGCAGGCCCCCGCCGATAGCACGGCCGCACCCATCTTGCCCCGGCTGCCGGCCAGCAGCAGCGTGTGCCCAAACGTGCCCTTGTGGCTGAATTTGGGGCGCGGCGGCAGCTGGCCAGCCACAGCGGCGGCATCGGTGTAGTGCCAGGGCGTGGCCGCTTCGGCAATGAAACCGGTGCTCAGCCCGATGTTCTCCACGTGCCATTCGCCCACAAATTCGGCATTCTGCGGCAGCAGGAAAGCCAGCTTGGGCAGGCCAAAACCGACGGTGTGCTGCGCCCGCACCACGGGGCTATCATCCGGTTGGGGCGCATCGGCAAAGAGGCCGCTGGGAATATCCACCGCCACGACGTGGGCCCCGGCATCGTTCAGGTGCTGCACCACGGCGGCGGCCAGCCCATCCAACGGGCGCGAAAGGCCGGTGCCAAACAAGGCATCAATAACGAGGGCGCCTTCGGCAATGGCGGGCAGGTGCTGCGGTGATAAGTTGGCCACGGGCACAGCAGCGGGCAGGTGCTTGCGGTTGTGCTGCCAATCGGACGACTGCTTTTCGGCTGGCAGCAGGGACACGCGCACGGCGTAGCCGCGCTGAAGCAGCAGCCGGGCGATGGCCAGGCCGTCGCCGCCGTTGTTGCCAGGGCCGCAGATAATCAGGGTTTCACCCGCTTCGGCCGGTGTGAAGTAGCTGCTAAACCACTGGATGAAAGCAGCGGCAGCCCGCTCCATCAGCTCCACCGAAAGCAGGTGCTGCTCCCGGATAGTGGCTTGGTCGAGCTGGCGGGTTTGGGCGGCGGTCAGGATTTTCATAGTAGTTGGGAGAGGAGGTGGGGCGACTACTTTTGAGCATGCAAGAAACCACCCGCGTCTTCATCGTGCCCGGCCTCGGCAGCTCGGGACCCGACCATTGGCAAACGTATTTTGAGCGCACGCAGTCGGATTTTATCCGCGTTGAGCAGCGCGAGTGGGACGTGCCCGACCGCGCCGAGTGGGTTGCCCGCCTCGAAGATGCCCTCGACGGCTACGACCTGAGCCAGGTAGTGCTGGTGGCCCACAGCCTGGGCTGTGCCACCATTGCGCACTGGGCCGGGCAGTACGGCCACCGCATCAAAGGCGCGCTGCTGGTGGCGCCCAGCGACGTGGAAACTGCGCATTACGCGGCCTTCCCCACCACCGGCTTCGCGCCCATGCCGCTGGCCCGGCTGCCGTTTCCCAGCAAAGTCGTGTTCAGCCAGGACGATGCGTGGGTGACGCCCGCCCGCGCCCGGCAGTTCGCCGAGGCTTGGGGCAGCGAATTAGTCGATATTGGTGAGGCCGGCCACATCAACGCGGCTAGCGGCTACGGGCCTTGGCCGGCCGGGCTGGCGTTGCTGGCCGGAATGATGTAGAAACGCAATATTTTGCGTCTCGTCGTTGAACGAAAACGCCTGAACGAAATCCCAACGGCCCCCAACGGTGCAGACGACGAGACGCAAAATATTGCGTTTCTACTGCGGCAGACCAATTACCGCGGCAGGCCAATCAAACAGGCATGAGCTGCGGCTTCGTCGGCGCAGTGGTGGTAGCGGGTGCCATCGGGGGCCAGCGCTTGCATCTGCGATGCGGCCAGCCGGGCGAATACCTCGGCCGGCTGTAGCACCACCGTGTGCAACTGCTGGGGGCGCAGGCGGCTGGTGCCCATCCAGTTCTCGGTAATCCAGGCTTTGGCTTCGGGCGAGAGCGAGGGCAGGAGGCGGGCATCGGCCAGCAGACGCTGCCAGCGGTTGCCGAGCAGCAGCGCGCCCGTGCTGGTGAGCAGCCGTGCCAGCTCGGCCACGCCCCATTTGCCGGCCCGGTAGCGCAGCACCGCATAGCCGGCCGGGTGCGTGAATAGCTCGCCGGCGGCGTTGGTGAACACAAGCGTGAGCGAAGCAGTGCGCATCGAACCAAAGGAATGAGTGGTGACGCCGGGCGGCATGGCCGGCAAAGCCGCATTGGGGCGCGTTACCATAACCTTCGGGTGAATTCGACCGACACGTAAAAAAACTTCTCGTCATTGCCCCACTCCGGCACGTGCAGCGGTACCAGGTAGGCCGGAATGAGGGCCAGGCTGCTGCGCCGCATGTCGAGCGAGAGGGGCAATGACAGCGTGTAGCCGGTGGTGGCAAAGCCCGGCGTATCGGGCGTTTCGAGCACGTTGGCGGTTTTGGTTTTGGTCTGGCCGTTCTTTTTGGTGCTCACGACCTGCTGCCGCACGTTGCGGGCCAGGCCGGCTGCGTAGAAGCGCTGGGTGCCCGTGCCCAGCTCGACGGTAGGCGTGAAGTTGAGCGTGTCGTGGGCGAAAACCGGCAGCGGGAAGGCGTGCGACACATTCCAAGTAAGCACGAGGTCGCGGGAGCTGCCAAAGAAGGCGTCGGCGGTAAGGCTGGCGTACACAAAGTCGAAGTCGTGGGCCAGGCTGCCTTCTACGTTGTCGGTGATGGTGGCGCGGAGGAGCTTGCTGCTGCCGGGCACGAAAAGGTGGGTGTATTGCAGGCTCCACTCGGTGGGGCCGTGGCCGGTGCGGGCATAGCCCAGGGTGGCCTCATAGTCGTCGAAAAGGGGATTATCGGGACCGTAGGAGCTGTTGAGGTAGGTGCCGACGTAGAGGCCCCAGCGGGTTTGGTAGGTGAGCTGGGTGCCGAGGTAGCCGTGGTCGTCGGCTGCTTCGGGGGCGCGCATCAGGTAGGCGTTGCGGTTGCTGGTGGTCAGGTCCACGGTGAGGCGCGGCGGGGCGGCGGGCTGGCCGGCAGCCGGGCGCGGGTCCGTCAGGACTTCGGCGGCAGGGGAGTGGGTTTGCGCGACGGCGGGCCGCCACCCCGGCAGCCCCAGCAATAACAGCAACACGAGCAGCACACGCATAAGAAGCAGCAGCAATAAACCAGGAAAAATCGTGGCCCGGCGGCTGGCTGTCGGCCAGTTTTGGGCGCCTTTGGTATGGCATTGACCGATAAAGTCGGTTCAAGATTAACGGGCGCATAATGAATGTTTTATGAGGAAAATGCGGCGCTTTTTTATTCATTTTTCCTACATCTGAAGCGTGGAATTTTACTTCTTTCAACGCTCACACTTTCTGCCCTGGCCATGTCCGCCGCCGATGCTTCCCCGCAGGTTTTTCAGAGTTTTTCGCCCCAACGCTGGCAGCGCTTCAAGTGGGGCGCGCGCCTGGCCGTGGCGCTGCTGCTGGTAGCCGGCGCAGGGGTGGCCTGGGCCTTGTTTCAGCAGTCGGCCACGCTGCTGCCCCGCGCCTTCGGGCCGAATGAAACCTACAAGCGCATCCTTAACCCCAGCCACCTCGGCACGCTGGCCAACCGCCACAACCGCGCCTACCAGGCCCTGCGGAAGCAGCTGCCCCGCCACGCCCACGGCTACCGCGACCCGCGCGACTTGCCCGCGAAAGCCACGTCGCCGGCCCCGCTGCAGCGCCGGCCGGCCCCGGCCTTCCGCGACGGGCTGCCCATTCGGGCGGGCTTCTACGTGAACTGGGACGCGCAGTCGCTGAGCACCTTGCGGCGGCAGGTGGACAAGATGAACATGGTGCTGCCCGAGTGGCTGTTCGTGCCCGACCAAGCCGGGCAACTCAGCACCGACATCGACACGGCGGCCCTGGCGTTGCTGCGCCGCCACCCCGGCGTGGCCGTGGTGCCCATGATTTCGAACTACTACCACGAGCAGTGGAACGGCGCCAACGTGCGCCGCATGCTGGCCACCGAACGCACCCGCCAGCTGTTCATCGCCAACGTGTTGCAGGTGCTGCGTCGCTATGGCTTTCAGGGTGTGAACATCGACTTCGAGAACCTGAACCTCGACGACCGCGCCCCGCTCGAAGCCTTCCAGCGCGAGCTATACGCCGCCCTGCACGCCGGCCACTACCTCGTGACGCAGGACATCGCGCCCCTCAACGACGACTACGACCCCGCCGCCCTGGCCCGCTCGAACGACTATCTCATCCTGATGGCCTACGACCAGCACGAAACCGGTAGCGCCCCCGGCCCCGTGGCCGCCCACAAGTGGGTGGAGGACATTCTGACCAAGATGGAAGCGCAAGTCGACCCGCAAAAGCTTGTGCTCGGTCTGGCCGCCTACGGCTACGACTGGCAGACCGACGGCGGCCCGAAGCACATCGAAGGCACCGACCTCACCTACCAAGAAGCCCTGACCACGGCCAAGGAATCGGAGGGCCAGATTCACTTCGACAACGATACCTACAACCTCGATTTCAGCTACGCCGACGAGCACGACCACCCGCACCAGGTGTTTTTCACCGACGCGGCCACCAACTTCAACGCCATGCGCGCCGCCGACGACTAGGGCTTGGCGGGCGTGGCTGTGTGGCGCCTGGGCTCCGAAGACCCACGTTTGTGGGGCTTCTTCAACCGCAACCTGCGGGCCGATAGCCTGGACCGCAGCGGCCCCGGGCTGCTGCAGCGCCTGCGCCGCCCGGTGGGCGCTACCGATGTAGACTACATCGGCGAGGGTGAGGTGCTGGACATTCTCAGCGGCCCGCAGAGCGGGCGCATCGACCTGACGCTGGACCACCCCGACCAGCTCATCAGCGAGGAAAATTACGCCGTGCTGCCCACCAGCTATGTGGTGCGCAAGCTGGGCGTGGCCCCCAAAACCGTGGTGCTCACCTTCGACGACGGGCCCGATGAAACTTACACGCCTCAGGTTATTAATATCCTGAAGCGTGAAAACGTGCCGGCCGCCTTCTTTGTGGTGGGCGAGAACGCCGAGAACAACGTGCCCCTGCTGCGCCAGCTCTACGACGACGGCTATGAAATTGGTAACCACACGTTTTCGCACTCAACATTGCCGGTGTGAGCCCGGCCCGCGCCGAACTGGAGCTCAACGCCACGCGCCGCCTCATCGAGTGCGTGACCGGACACAGCACCATTCTGTTTCGGGCGCCTTATAATGCCGACTCCGAACCGCAGAGCTTGCAGGAAATCGAGCCCATCATGCTGGCCAAGCACGAAAACTACCTGACCGTGGGCGAGAGCATCGACCCGCAGGACTGGCGCAAGGGCGTCACGGCCGACGAGATTTTCAATCAGGTGGTGAAGGAGCAGGCCAACGGCAGCGTGATTCTGCTGCACGACGCTGGCGGCGACCGCAGCGCCACGGTGGCCGCGCTGCCGCGCATCATCCACTATTTCAGGCAGAAGGGCTACCGCTTCATCAGCGTATCGGAGCTCATGCACAAGCCCAAAGCCGAGCTGATGCCCGCCCTGCCCGCCGGCCCCGACCGCGACCTGGCCCAGGCCAATTGGCTGACCGTGCAGGGCTTGTATTTCCTGGAGCACGGCCTCTACACGCTCATGCTACTTGGCATCATCCTCACGCTGGGGCGGCAACTGGCGGTGGCCGCGCTGGCCTGGGTGCCGCACCGCCGCACCCGCGCCCGCGAGGCTGCCGCGCCCGCCCCGCCGGCCGAAACCGGCGGCGCTTGGCCGCGACTGAGCATCATCGTACCGGCTTATAATGAGGAAGTAAACGCCGTGCGCAGCCTCGAAAGCCTGCTGCGGCTCGACTACCCCGATTTTGAAGTGGTGTTCGTGGATGACGGCTCGAAGGATGCCACCCACGCGCTGGTGGCCGCCGCCTTCGCTGATAACCCGCAGGTGCGCGTACTCACCAAGCCCAACGGCGGCAAAGCCTCGGCCCTGAACTATGGCATCGCCCGCGCCGCCAGCGACTTCGTGGTGTGCATCGACGCCGATACGCAGCTCGACCCGGCCGCCCTGCGCCAGCTCATCAGCCACTTCGACTCGCCGCAGGTGGGCGCCGTGGCCGGCAACGTGAAGGTGGGCAACGAGCGCAACTTGCTCACCCGCTGGCAGGCCATCGAGTACATCACCAGTCAGAATTTCGACCGCCGCGCCTTCGAGCTGCTGGGCTGCATCACGGTGGTGCCGGGGGCCATCGGGGCGTTTCGAACGGCGGCGTTGCGGGCCGTAGGCGCCTTCACCACCGACACGCTGGCCGAGGACTGCGACCTCACTATTAGGCTGCAACGGGCTGGCTACGCCGTGACTTACGCCCCCCGCGCCCTGGCCGTGACCGAGGCGCCCGAAACCGTGAGCATGTTCCTCAAGCAGCGCTTCCGCTGGTCGTTCGGCATCATGCAGTCGTTCTGGAAGCACCGCGCCGTGTGCCTCAACCCGCGCTACGGGGCGCTGGGGCTGGTGGCCTTCCCCAATCTGCTGGTGTTTCAGCTTATCCTGCCCTTCCTCAACCCGCTGGCCGACTTACTGATGCTCTACTCGCTCTGCACCGGGCAGGCCGGGCCGGTACTGGGCTACTACCTGGCGTTTCTGTTGGTGGATGCGGCGGCGGCAGCACTAGCCTTTGGCTTCGAGGGCGAGCGCCGGAGCCGGCTTTGGGGCCTGCTGCCCCAGCGCTTCGCCTACCGCCAGCTGATGTATGTGGTACTGGTGCGCTCGGTGCTGCGCGCCATCAAGGGCGAGCTGCAAAGCTGGGGCGTGCTGCAGCGGACGGGCAATGTGGTGGCGCCGGTGGGGGCCGAACTGACGGCGGGCCGGAGCGTGTAAGGAATCGGGCAGCGGGGCGTCTACCTACCGCGGCCGGAAACCTCCCGGGGCCGGCCGCGTTCTAGCCACTGACTTTCACTAAATCCGGCGGGCTGAAGCCCGCGCCACTTTATGCAAACCTGGAACGACGTTATTCGCCTCGCTAACCACCCCATTCCCTCGCCCCGCCGCGTGGAGAAAACGCCCGCCGAGTGGCGCGCCCAGCTCACGCCCGAGCAATACCACGTCACCCGCGAGCACGGCACCGAGCGCGCCTTCACCGGCGAATACTGCGAGGCCCACGAGGCCGGCCTCTACGCCTGCGTGTGCTGCGGCACCCCGCTCTACGACTCGCGCACCAAGTTCGAGAGCGGCACCGGCTGGCCGTCGTTCACGCAGCCCGTCGATGAAAGCGCCATCCGCTACAAGAAAGACACCAGCTACGGCATGGTGCGCGTGGAGGTGCTTTGCAACGTGTGCGACGCCCACCAGGGGCACGTTTTCCCCGACGGCCCGGCGCCCAGCGGCCTGCGTCTGTGCATCAACTCGGCCAGTATCAAGCTGGTGACGGAGGGCCAGGACGCGGCCGTAGCGAAGTAGCAGTTGGCTGAGTTATAATTTGGTATAGTGTAATTTTGAGCCGAGCTTCCGCTGCGTGTGCAGTGGGGGCTCGGCTTTCTTATTCCCACCCATTTTCACTCTTTTAAATGAAGAAAGAATTACTCACCGCGTTGTTGTTCGTGAGCGTGTTGGCCCAGCCGGCAGTTGCGCAGCTGCGTTTGCACCGCGAGCCACAGGCCGCCACTCAGCCGGCCACGGCCCAGCGCCTCGCGTCCAATACGGGCTTCCGCCAGCTCACGGCCCTCAAGCAGCAATACCGCGGCGGCGCCTGGCTCGATACCCTGCGCTACACTTACTCCCGCTTCACGGCCCTGAACAAGCCCCTGCGTGAGCTGCGCGAAAATGCGCCCACCCGCGGGGCCGCCCTGCGCGCCCTGCGCCAGGAAAACTACCAGTACAACGCCGCTGGCAAGCTTACGTCCGACTCGACTTTCGTTTACACCAACGGCACCCTCAACACCACGGCCACCCTGGCCATGACCTACACTTACGACACCCAGGGCAACCTGCTGCAGGAGCTGCAAAGCGTACGCGTGAGCGGCAGCTGGCGCCCCTACGGCCGCACCACCTACACCTACAACGCCCAAGGCCAGAACACGCGCATCCTCGACGAATCGTACTTCGGCTCGTCGTACCTGGCCGACGACCAGGAGCTGTTTACCTACAACGCTCAGGGGCAGGTGACGGTAGACGATTTTCAACTGGCGGATGTTTCGGGCACCACGTTCAGCCCCTTCCAGCGTGACTTGTTCACCTACAATGCGGCCGGCCAGCGCCTCACCGACACGCAGCAGGGCTACTCCAATGGGGCGTACGTCAACGCCTACCGCGTTACCAACACCTACACGGCCACGCCCATTGGTGTGCCCGCCACCCCGCAGCTAGCCAGCTATGTGGTAGAGCGCGCTAGCGGAGCCACGGCCTGGGTGCCCTACTCGCAGGGTATCGAGACCTACGACACCGACGGCAACCTGACCACCGACCTGTACCAAGTGTACACCAACGGCGCTTACGCAAACGACTACCGCTACGTGTACACTTACCAGCGCTTGCTGGCCACCACCCCGGCCAAGGCGCTGCAAGTCGGTCTCGCGCTGGTGCCCAACCCCAGCCGCTCCGGCCAGGCCACGGAAATGCACTACACGCTGCCGGCTGCGGCATCCGTCGCGGTGACCGTATTTGATGGCCTGGGCCGCGTAGTGTTTAGCCGGCCGGCTGCCGCGCAGGCCGCGGGCGAGCACATGTTGCCGCTGGCGCAGCTGCCCCCGGCCCCCGGCCTTTACACCGTGCGCCTCATGGCCGGAACTCAAAGCCAGGCTGTGAAGCTGGTAGTAGAATAGCAAACGACTCCCGTTAGAAAGCCGCCCCTGCTTTTCAGGGGCGGCTTTTTGGTGCCCAAACAGTAAAAAAAGAGCTAGCCAAACCCAGCCAATGCCGCGCCCTGCCGTTTTAGCGGCCAGAAACGTACACCTTTGCACCCCGCCGGCTGGCAGCGGGTCGTAATCTCCGAAACGAACCCGCGTCCACTTGTTGTTGCAGGTGTTCAGCCGGGGCCAATTCATTCGCCTCCCTCAATCCCACCCACTATGTCTTTGCTCTTCACCGATTTTGCTTCCTGGCAAGCCCACTGCGCCGAAACCGGCGAACCGCTTTATCAACCCGTCCTCGCCTACGAAATCGAGCAGAAGGGCCGCACCGAAGACGAAATCTGGGCCGGCCTGCAGCGGGCCTACGACGTGATGCGCGACGCCGTGCACGAGGGCCTCACCGGCAACATGACTTCCCGCTCAGGCATGATAAACAACGGGGCCAAGAAAATTGCCGCCTCGCCCGTTACCGTCCTGTCGCCCGAGTTCAAGCAGCTTGTTACCCGCGCTTTAGGCGCTAAGGAAGTGAATTCCTGCATGGGCCGGGTGGTGGCCGCGCCCACGGCCGGGGCCTCGGGCATTTTGCCCGGCGTGCTCGTCACGTTGCAGGATTTACACAAGCTCGACGACCGGAAAATTCTGGAAGGCCTGCTGGTGGCGGCCGGCATTGCCCTCATCATTGAGCAAAATGCTTCGCTGGCTGGGGCCGTGGGCGGCTGCCAGGCCGAAACCGGTTCGGCCGCCGCCATGGGCAGCGGGGCCATTGTGTACTGCCTGGGCGGGCCCGTGGAGCAGGTATTTGCGGCAGTGGCCGTCACCATCCAGTGCATGCTCGGGCTGGTGTGCGACCCCGTGGCCGGCCTCGTGGAAGTGCCCTGCGTGGTGCGCAACGCCTCGGCCTCGGCTATTGCCTTCTCCTCGGCCCAGATTGCCATTGCCGGCATCGACCCGGTGATTCCCGTTGACCAGTGCGTGGCAGCCCTAGGCGAGGTGGGCCAGGCCATGGAAACCCGCTACAAGGAAACCGCCCTCGGCGGCCTGGCCGCCACCAAGCGTGGCAAGGAAATCGAGAAAATGGTGTTGGTGCAGGACGTGAATATTCTGCCCGACGAAGCCGACGAATAAGCCGGTAAAGCTTTCCAATAACGCACAAAAAAGCCCCGCCGGCAATGCCAGCGGGGCTTTTCAATGGGGGCCTAACGGCGACTACTCGCGCACCAGGCGGCGGGTTTCCACGCCGTCAGCATTGCGCAGACGCAGCAGGTACACGCCCGTGGCCACATCCTTCAGGTTGAGGGTGTGGGTGGCGGTACCGGCGTTGGCCGGCAGTAGCTCGCTGATGATAACCCGGCCCAATGCGTCAAGCACAGTGAGCTGGGTGGCGAGGCGGTAACCGGTCAGCTCCAGGGTCATCTGGCCCGTGGGCGTGGGGTTGGGGTACACCTGCAGGCTGGCGCCGGCAATGCCGCTCTTCGCCGACGTGATAACCAGCGGAGCCGACGGCAGCGAAGTGCAGCCGTTGGCATTGGTCACCACCACCGTGTAGGAGCCGTACTGCGCGGGCAAGCCGTTCACCACGTAGGTCTGGCCCGTGGCGCCGGTGATGAGGTTGCCGTTGAGGTACCACTGGTTGCCGGTCGTGGCGCTGGAAGTCAGCGTCGTCGTGGTGCCGTTGTACACCACGCTGATGGTTGGCGTGGCCGGACGCGGGTTCACCGTGAAGGTGGCCGTGGCCGTGGCGGCGGCGCAACCGCCGGCAGCGGCTACCGTGTTGGTCACGGTGTAGGTACCAGCCGTGGAGGTAGCCAGGTTAATAGCACCCGTGGTGGCGTTAATCACCAGGCCCGTGGTCGAGGAGAACGTGCCGGCCGTAGCGCCAGTGCCCAGCGTGGGCGTCACAGCGGTGGTCGAACCTGCGCAGCCCGCCGTGGTGGCGTAGCTGAACGAAGCCGTCGGAGCCGCCGTGATGGTCACCGTGGTGGTAGCCGTGGCAGCGGCGCACCCGCCGCTGGCGGCGATGGTATTGGTCACGGTGTAGGTGCCGGGCGTTGAGGAGCTGAGCGTAATCACGCCCGTGGTGGCGTTAATGGTCAGGCCCGTAGTCGAGCTGAACACGCCACCGCTGGCACCCGTGCCAAAGCTGGGCGTAGGATTGGTCGTGCCGCTCACGCAGTAGGTAGCAGGGGTACCGTAGCTGAACGTTGCCAACGAAGCGGTGGTAATCGTCACCGACTGGGTGCTGCTGCTGCCGCAGGCGCCGGCCACCGTGTAGGTCACGGTGTAGGTGCCGGGCGTCGAGGCGCTCAGGTTAATGGCACCGGTCGTGGCGTTGAGGCTCAGGCCCGTGGTCGAACTGAACGTGCCGCCAGCCGTGCCCGTCACCGTGGGCGTGGGGTTGGTACCGCTGGCGCAGAACGTGCCCGTGCTGTAAGCAAACGTGGCCGAAGTAGCCGGCGTGATGGTTACCGTGGTCGTCGCCGAAACAGCGGCGCAGGCACCACTGGCGGCCACCGTGTTGGTCACGGTGTAGGTGCCGGCCGTAGACGAAGCCAGGGTGATAACGCCGGTGGTGGCGTTAATGGTCAGGCCCGAAGTCGAAGAGAACGTACCGGCCGTGGCGCCGCTGCCCAGCGTGGGCGAAACGGTGCTGGTCGAACCAGCGCAGTACGTGGTAGCTGCCGGGTAGCTGAAGCTGGCCACCGGAGCCCGGCTGATGCTCAGTGCGAAGGTAGCCGTAGCAGCGGGGCAGGGCGTCGAGCCGGCCGAAGTCAGCGTGATGGTTACCGAACCAGCCGTTACATCAGCGGCCGAAGGCGTGTAAGTGGCAGTCAGCGTAGTGGCATTGGGCGAGAACGTGCCCGTGCCGCTGCTGGTGTAGGTGCCGCCCGTGGCCGAGCCGCCCACCGAGCCCGCCAGTGCCACCGCCGAGGTGCCGCAGCTGCTGCCTGTAGCCGCCGCGAAGCTGGCCGTAGCCGGCTGCGTCACGTTCACCTGAATGGCCGTGCGGGTTGCACCGGCGCACTCGCTGGTAAAGGTCAGGTTGAAGAAGCTGTTGTAGGTCGTGTTCGAGAAGCTGGTCGAAGTAGCCGCAGTGTAAGAGCCCCGCACCGTGAGCGGCCCCGATGTGAGCGGGTAGGTGCCGGTGTAGGTGCTGAAGCGGCCCAGCGTGCCCGAAGAATTCGAAATGCGGTATTCACCGGCGGCCAGGGCGTAGTTCAGCGGCACCGTAACGCGGGTGCCCACCTGGGCGGCCGTTACGTTAATGGTCACATCCGAACCGGCCACGGCCGTTGTCGTACCGGCCGGCTGGCTACCGGTGGTGCGATAGAGGGTAATGGTCAGAGAGCCGGCGGCGCTTGGGTACACATCAACCGAAGCCAGCGTGCCGGCCTGCGATACCGCGAAGCCCAGCGGATAATCCGTGAGCGTGGACTGCACGAACGTGCCGTTGCTGGCCGAGTTGTCGGCCAGGCCCGCTACGCTGCTGCTGCTGATGTAGGCTTCTGCGTAGTACGTGGTGCTGGCGGTGAGGGCCGGCGTGGTGTAGCTGCCGGGCGTAGTGGTGGTCAGAGCCGTGCCGCCGGTGGCCACGTCGAAGAAACGCACCTGGTTGCCGGCCGTAGCCGTAGCCGTGAGCGTGGCCGTGCTGCCCGAGCAGATAGCTACGGGCGTATTGGTCGAAGCCACCAGCGGGTTGGTTACCGTGATGGTGCTCACGTTGGAAGTGGCTACGGCCGTGCCGCAACGCACCTGGGCGCGGTAGTAGGTGGTGCTGGTAAGCACCGGCGTGGTATAGGCCGCGCTGGTGGCACCGGTCACGTCGGTGAAGGTCACGTTATCCGAGCTGCTCTGGTACTGGATGTTACCGTTGGCAGCACCGGTCAGGCTCAGGGCGGCCGTGCCGCTCACGCAGAGGCTGCTGCTGGCCGGGCTCAGCGTACCGGCCACCGGGGCCACTACCGTGCGGGTCGGGGCCGGGGCCAGGGCGTCGTTGGCGGTGTTGCCGTCGCCCGTCACCGTGGCCGAAATGGCGAAGGTGTAGGTGCCTACGGCTGCCATGTTCAGCGTCGGGGTCAGGGTCACGTTCTGGGTAGCGCCGACGGCCAAGGTGCCCGTCGTGATGCTGCCGTTCAGGGTTTGCGGGCCCGTGGGCGTGGTTACGGTAGCCGTTACGGTGGCCGGGTTCACGCTGAAGTCAAGGGCTTGGGCGCCCAGGTTGCTCACTGCTACCGTCACGGTTTCGGTGCTGCTGTAGCAGCCCTGCGTGGCGGTTGGGGCAACCAGGGCCGTGGCGGCCAGGTCGACGTTGGGCAGCACGCGCACCTGCACGTTGTCGAGCCCGATGTCGTAGCTGCCGAAGTCGCCAGTGGCCCGGAAACGGATAACACTGGTGGCCGAGGTGGCCGTCAGGTCCACGGTTTTCGTGCTGAAGGTACTCGAAGTTGCCACGCTTAGCAGCGGAGTGCTGGTGAAGGTGGTGCCGCCATCGGTCGAGAGCAGCACTTCCAGCTTGCTGCCGGCGGTCGACACGTTCACGTAGTCGAACGTCAGGCGCTTGGTGCCGGTGGCGCTCAGGTCCACGTAGTAGTCAAGCGTACCCATCACGCCCGATGCGGTGTAGTAGCTATGGAAGCGGGCCGCGTGGGCGCTGCCCTGGCTGCCGGCGGGGCTGAAGCTCCCCGAAGTGGCCGAGGTCCAGTTAGCGCTGGCGCCGTCGTCGTCGCGCCGCCACGAGTTGTTGCCCGTGGTAGGCGTGTTCAGCCAGCTCGCGGAGGGCACCTCGCGGGTGTCGCAGCGGCTCAGCCAGGTGTTCTCGAAGCCCTCGGTGGCGGGCAGCGTAGCGTAAGTAGGCGGCGCGCATGCCGTGCGGAAGGTGCCCGTAGCGCTGGGCGAAGTAGCGCCCGTGCAGTTGGTCGTCACCGTTACGGTATAGGTCGTGCTGGCCGTGAGGCCGGTCAGTGCCACCGGCGAGCCGGTGGGGTTGGGCGTCACGGTGGTGGCGGTGCCGCCAGCCGGCGTGTAGGTTACCGTGTAGCTGTTGGCACCCGTGGGGGCAGTGAAGGTGATGCTGGCCGTGGTGGGCGTGATGCCAGTAAAGGCCAGATTGCTTACAGCCTGACAGGCCGGGGGCGTAAATTCATAGGCTCCGATGTCGGGCGTGGTGCCGCGCGTAGCGCCCGTGTAGTCCACGGTCACGCCCGTAATCGGGGTAGCCGCCCCATTCAGGAAGGCAGAGGTAGGCGTCAGGTTGTAGGGCACGGTGGCCGTTTGCGTAAACTGCGGGTCTGCGCTCACCGAGTTGGCTTCCTGGCCGGTGGCGGTTTGCCAGGCGGCCAGGGTGGCGTAGTCCGTCGAGTTCAGGCGGCCAATCTGCGCCGAGCCGGTAGCGCCCACGGTTACGTACAGGTCGTTGTAGTTCAGGGTGCTGCCCGTCACGCTGCTGCCGTATTCGTAGTGCGCGTACAGCGGCGTGGTGCTGGTGCCGCCCGTGCCGCCGATGATGGCGAAGATGTTGTTGCGCACATCGATGTTGGTCGATACCGACGTCACGCTGGGGTTGCCGTTGGCAAACGCGGCCGAACCGGCCGTGCCGCTGGCAGCGCTCAGGGCCCCGCTCAGGTACACGGTGTTGTACACAATCTGGTCGCTGTAGCCGCCGCTCAGGTTGATGCCCACCGTGTTCCAGGTAGCACTGGTCGTCGTCGAGGTGATGGCGTACACCAGGTTGTTGACGATACGAACGGCGCTGGGGTTAGCCGCCGTCGACAGGTTGGTATTCTGCGAATTGATGGCCCACACCTTATAGGTGCTCGTGCCGGTGTAGGAGATGTTGTGCACCGCGTTGCGGCTCAACACGGCATTCTTGCTGTCGACCAGGTAGATGCCGTAGATGTTGTTGGCGTTGGCACTGCTTACGTTCTGTACCTCGTTGCCGGTGATGGACGGGGCTATGGCGTTCGAAATCAGCATGCCCCAGGTGCCGATGTTGGCCGTGGCCGAAGCCGTGGCTGGCCCCACCACGTTGTTGCTCACTACCAAATTGTCCATGCCGCCCGCCGAAGTTGTAGCCGAGCCGAAGGCATAGATGCCGTAGTAGCTGCCCTGCACCGTGTTATTGGTCACGGTGATGTTGTCGTTGTCGGGGCCGTTACCTACGTAAATGCCGAAGGTGGCCGCCGTATTGCTGCCGCCCACCACGTTGGTATTGCGCAGCGTGATAAACTGGTTGCCCGGCCCAGTGGTGGCCGTGCTGATGAGGCCAATGCCATAAGCGCCCGCCGTGGTGCTGGTGCTGGTCACGGTGAGGTTGCGGGTGGTGCCGCCGGCCACGTTCGAGCCATCTACGGTGATGTAGCGGGCGTTGAGGAAAGCCAGGACCGAACTGGCGGCGGTAATGGCCGACGTTACGCCGGTGCCAGGCCGGATGGTGAGCGTGTTGGTGGCGCTGGCCTCGAGGTTGTTGCCGAACACAATGGGGAACGTTTCACCTGTCGAGTACGTGGCATCGAGCAGCACAAAATTGACCGCGCCGCTCAAGCCGCTGTTGTTGTAAGCCGTGGCAGCCGCCGTCAGGGTGGCAAACTCTTTGGCCGGATTTAGCGACGAGCCCACCGTGGCCGTCACGTAGTACGTGCCGCTCAGGATGCTCAGAATCTGGTACGAAGCGGGCGTGGCCGGAGCCGCGGTGAAGGTGCCGCCCGCCGGGTTCGACGACACGTTGCCCGGTACGTCCTGCGCCACCACGTAGTACTGCACTACGTCGCCGGCGGCTAGGCCGCCCAACGCCGTCGCGCTGATGGTGAAGGTGTAGCTGCTGCCGCTGCTGCTCGTGGCCAGCGCCGAGGTGAAGGCTCCGCTCGTGCCCTTGCGGTAAAAAATGCGCGGCGGCGCGCTGGTCGAAATCCCGCTGGGGTCGGTGATGGTGGCCGTCAGCGTGCGGTCGCCGGTGCTGCTGGTGTTGCCCAGCGCCGTAAAGGTGATGCTCGGGCCCGTCAGGTCCTGCGGAGTGAATGCGCCTTCGTCGGCCCCAATGTCGGGCGTGCTGGCGTTGCGTGTGTCGCCGTCGAAGTCGGTCGTGATGCCGCTGACGGGGGTGCCCCCGCCCTCTACTTGCGTTGCCACGGCCGGGTTGACGTGTAGGAACGTAGCAGCCGTGCCCGTCGTGCTCAGGAAGGGCACGTCCTCGGTCACGGCCTGCTGGTCGCGATTGCCCATAAACGCTTTGTAGGCGGCCAGGGTCTGCTGGGCATTGGTGGCCGTGGTGGTGCCCTCCACGTAAATCAGGTTCGTAGCCGAAGGCGTGCCGGCATATAAGGCGTTGTTGTTCGAGGTGGTGGCGTAGTTAGCCGGTGCCGTGCCCGCCGTGCCGCTCACCCGGCGCAGGGCCGCGGTGTAGCCGCCCGTGCCCACCGCCGTGCTCTTGTTCACCACAATGTTGTTGCGGGCATCCAGCGTGGTCGAGGTTGAGCCCAGGTAAATGCCCGAGGTGCCGAACGTGGCCCCTGTGCTGCTGGCCGCCAGGTAGAAGGTGTTGTAATAGGTATTGGCCGTGGTGCCGCTGTTGATGAACAGGCCCACCACCGCGTTCAGGTTGGTCGAAGCAGTGGCACGCAGGTCGCCCACTAGGTTATTGTACAGCGTAGTGGTCGTGCCGCCCGTTTCGTACACGCCGTACACCACGCCGGCCGCGTCGCTGTTGGCCAGGTTGTAGATTTTGTTGGTGTAGATGTTGGGGCTCACCGCCGCCGTATACAGGCCGTACACGGTGCTGCTCGCGCCCGAGGCCGTGAGGGCACTGATGGTGTTGCCGTAGGTGTTGCCGCCCTGCAGCGAGCTGCCCAGGTACAGGCCATATACCGAAGCCGCCGCGCTCAGGCCCGTCACCACGTTGGTGTTGACGGTGGAAGTGGCGGTGCCGTAGGCGATATACAGGCCGTACACGGCGCTGGTGCCGCCGGTGATGTTGCTCACCGTGTTGCCGGTCAGGATGCTGGTTTGTGACGACGACGTGTTCACGAACGTGCCGTAGAAGTTGGTGGCTCCGCTCAGCGTAATGTTCGACATCGTATTGCCCGAAATCGTCTGCGTGGCCGTGGGCGAGCTGTTGTTGTAGTAGCCGTACACGGTACCGCCCGCGCCCGATTTCGTGAAGCTGCCGAACGTGTTGTTCTGCATGGCTACGGTGCCCGTGTTGCTGATGCTGTTTTGCAGGAAATACACCGAACCCGTGGTGGCCAGCGCCGCCGTGCTGCTGAACTGATTGCCGTTCACGGCCATCGCCGTGCTGGTGGTGCCGCTGTTATACACCGCGTCATACTCGCCCGAGCCAGTCAGGGTGTTGTTGGTGATGACGTTGTTGTTGATGTTCAGCGTGGGAGCCGAAGCCGTGTTGCGCAGCGCCATGAACGTGCCCGACGTAGAGGTCGATGCGTTGCCGCTGATGGTGTTGCCGTTCAGGTTCACTACGGCCGCCGTGGCCGTGTTCTGAATGCCGTAGAACGCGCCAGTGGTGGAAGTGGCATAAGTGCTGTTCTGAATGGTGTTGCCGGTGATATTCACCGTATTGCTGGCCGCCGTGCTGCCAATACTGTTGTCGATGCCAATAACACTGCTGGTGGTAGCGCCCCCGGCCAGGGTCACGGTGTTGTTGGTGATGTCGATGTTCGACGACGTGCCCGTGTTGCCGTAAATGCCCCGCAGGGTAGACGTACCGGCCGTGCCGCCGTTGCTATTCACCGTGTTGTTGGCGATTTTGGCGCCGTTCTGGATATTGACGCCAATGCCCCAGCCCGAAGTAGCCACCCCGCCGAAATTGGTCACGGTGTTGCCCGCCGTCACCCCAATCTCGTTGCCGAGGTCGTAGTTGGCGGCGGCGGTCGAGGTGCTGCCCGTCAGGTACATGCCGCTCACGGCATTGCTCACGGTGTTGCCGTTAATCTTGTTGTAGGAGTTGGCCCCGCTGGGAGCCGTGGCCGCTACCGAAGTCGCCAAAGCCGCTGTGGAAGCCGCACCGTAGATGCCGAAGGTGCCAGTGTTGGCCTTGTTCAGCGTGATTACGCAGTTGCGAATGACGTTGTACTGGCAGCCATCAGTGGCCGAAGGCCGGAACAGCGCAATGCCAAACTCCATCTGCGTAGTGGCTGTGGTGTTGGCGGCGCTCTCGGCCAGGCTGATGCCGTCAAACGTCACGTAGTCGGAGCCCGACAGGCTGATGATGGCATCGAGGTTGGTGGTGGTGCCCACGCCGGCCGTGATGAGCGGGTTGGCCCCGCTGCCCGACTTCAGGAAGGCAATGGGGTTGGCCGCCGTGCCCGTGGCCGTGATGGCGCCGGCCGTGGGGCTGGCAAACGTTTCGGTGTAGCCCGCCGCGATGTTGAACGTGACGCCGCCCGCGCCCACGCCGCCGGCGTTCAGGGCCGAGATGGCGGCCGCCACCGTGGCGTAGTCGCCCGGAATGGCCTTAGTGCCGGTGAGCTGGGCGCGCGCCGAGGTAGCGCTTAGCAGCGCCAATACCGCCACCGTCAGCCACCGGCTCAGCCGGTTAGCGAGAAAAGGTTTGTGCATAAAAGTTGGGAAATAGATGGGGGAAAAAGAGGTTGGAGATGGTAAAAAAGGGGGAGTAATAGCAGAAAATGAAACTTGTTATATTTCATTTTCGAACAAGTGCGTAAATTAAGAACAATTTTGGGATGCTTCAATAAGCGGCTTGTGGTATTCGACGGACGAGCTTCGTTAAATACCAAAAAAGCCTTGCAGCATGTGCTGCAAGGCTTTTGGCAAAGGTGAAAAATCGGTGAACGGCGTTTGCGGTTTCCGCCCGCTACGCCCGGCCGGCAACGTCGGCACACCGCGCCACGAGCCGCCGAAACGCATTTAGCCAGCGCTTTTTACCCCCGGGGCCATGGTGAGCCGGGCCAGGAAATTAAGGGCTGTGGTGTAGCGGCTGCGCAGCTCGCAGTAGCGCCGCCAAGCATCGGCCCGGTCTTCGCAAACCTTCAGGCCGTGTTCGGCCAGCTCCTGGCAGGCCTGGTCAAAACCGACCCGGCCGGGAGCCGATTCCCCCTCGTCGGCCAGCAGGGTGGTTGGCTCGGCTCCGGCTTTGGTGTCAAAAAACCGGTACACCCGGTTCAAAGCCAGGCAGCCGGCCTTGAAGGTAATCTGGGCCTGGCGCGGCTGAGGGCCGTCTACGGCGGCAAAGAGCAGCGCGGCCGTGTCCAGAATCAGCCCGCCCGCCGTCACCCAGGAGCGCCCCGGCTGCGGCGAGCGGAAGAACGAGAGGATAGGCAGCGAGGTGTGGCTTTCCTCAATCTCAACAAACCATTGCTCCCAGGCGGCCCATTGCTGGTCGTCGTTCTGCACCGAGCCGTCGTGGTTGAGCCACCGGAGCAGGCAGGCGGCGGTGGGCGGCGTGCCGGCCCGCAGCTCCAGCAGCGCCACCGTGGCCTCGCGCCGCGAAAACGCTTGGTAGATGGTGGGCAGGTAGGAGAGCAGCAGCGTGAGCAGCAGCAGCCCCAGCGTGGCTTCGGAGTAGGTCAGGATGCCTCCCACCACGCTAAAGTCGTCGATGGTGCCCAGGGTGAGCAACGAGCTGCCGCTCAGCTGGTAGCAGTGTAGCCAGCTGCCTTCGCTCACGGCCCAGTACATGGCTGTGTAGCCCACACTCACCAGCGCCTCCCAGCACACGGGCAGGGCCACCAGCGCCACCGGCGCGTAGTGCGCCATGATTTTGTCGCGCCGCTCGTAGGAATTGGCCAGCTTGGCGGCCAGGTCAAAAAGGACCCGGATGCCCATGAACACCCATACATTCAGGCGCACTACTTCGTTGCGGGGCAGTACAAACGACCGAATTGCTGCCGACAAAGTGCTAATAACTAACACCATGCCGCCCAGGCCGGTGATGATGCGTAAGGCCAGCAGCAGGTACGGGTGCATAGTCAGCGAAAAGCCCTGATACGGGCAATCGCGCCGAAAAGCTGAACGGCCAGCGTTTTGCTTGGTCTAATGTTGAGCCGCCCGCTCCCGCCACAACTCCCGGAACGACGGCCCGGCGATGTGCAGGCTCTCGCGGCGCTTGCTCCAGCCCACCTGGCCCAGCAGGCGGCCCAGGCTCCAGTCCTTCAGCTTCACGGGCAGCAAATCGAGCGCCCAGCGGTGCTGCATGCTCCACTTCCACAGGCCAATGGCGGCGCGCTCCTCGGTGGGTGTGTAGCCTTCCCGCACGCTTTGCTGGCGGTTGAGCAGCAGCAGGTTGTGCAACGGAATGCGTACCGGGCACACCGAGGTGCAGGCGCCGCACAGGCTGCTGGCGTAGCTCAGGTGCTTGTGCTCGGGCAGGCCGCTCAGGTGCGGGCTGATGACCGAGCCAATGGGGCCGGAATAAGTGGTTTCGTAGGTGTGACCGCCGATGTTCTTGTACACCGGGCACACGTTCAGGCAGGCCCCGCAGCGGATGCAGCGCAGGGCCGCGCGCTTGTCGGGCTGGGCCAGCAGGTTGGTGCGGCCGTTGTCGAGCAGAATCACCACCATTTCTTCCGGCCCATCTGCCTCGCCAGGCTGGCGCGGGCCGAAATACACCGTGTTGTACACCGTGACCTGCTGCCCGGTGCCGCTGGTGCTGAGCAAAGGCCAGAACAGGTCCAAATCCGTGAGCTGCGGAATGACTTTCTCGATGCCGACCACCGCAATGTGCAGCTTGGGGAAGGTGGCCGAGAGGCGGGCGTTGCCCTCGTTCTCGGTCACAGCTACAGCGCCTTCTTTGGCAATGAGGAAGTTGCCACCGGTCACGCCCACTTCAGCGGCGGTGTACTTGTTGCGCAGCAGGCGGCGGGCCGTAAGCACCAGCTCCTGCGCGTCGTCGGTGGGTTCAATGCCGAGGTGCTTCACGAAAATACTGGCGATGTCGGCCTTGCTCAGGTGCATGGCCGGCGTCACAATGTGGTAGGGCCGCTCGCCGTTCAGCTGCACGATGTACTCGCCCAGGTCCGTCTCCACCGATTCGATGCCCTGCGTGGCGAGGTACTTGTTGAGGTGAATTTCCTCGGTGGTCATGCTCTTGGCCTTCACCACGGTTTTGGTCTGGCGGGCCTTGGTCAGCTTCCCGATTTCGGCCAGCGCCTCGGCTGCGTCGCGCGCCCAAATCACGCGCCCGCCCCGCGCCGTGAAGGCGGCCTCGAATTGCAGCAGGTACTCGTCCAGCTTTTCCAGCACAGTGGCTTTCAGGTAGGCGCCGCGGTCGCGGGCCAACTCGTGCTGCTCGTAAAGCTTCATGCCGTTGCTCACGGCCGCGTCGTACTTGCCGATGTTGAAGCGAATTTTGCGGCGGTGTTCGCGGTCGAAGGCTTTGCGCTCGGCGTCGAGCTGAAACTGGCTGGCTTTGGTGGCGGTGGTCATGGCAAATCAGGGCTTGTTGGAGTCAACCACGATGCGCAGCTCGCGGTTGGCCAGCGCCCAGGCGGTGTGAAACACCAGCTGCGCGCGCTCCGCCAATTTATCGAATTCTATCTTTTCCACATCGTCTGTGGCCTTGTGGTAGTCGGCGTGCTCGCCGGTGGTGTAGAAGATTACCGGGATTTTGCGGCGCGCAAAGTTGTAGTGGTCCGAGCGGTAGTAAATGTGTTCCGGCTCGCCGGGAATGTTGAAATGGTAGTCCAACTCTAGGTGCGTATAGTCGCGGTTGGCCGCCTCGTTAATGGCGTGCAGCTCCGACGACAGCTTATCCGAACCCACGATGCACACAAAATGCCGCTTGGGGCTGTGCTTGCGGTCGGTGCGGCCCACCATGTCAATGTTGAGGTCGGCAATGGTGCTGGCCAGCGGGAAAACGGGGTGCGCCGTGTAGTATTCGGAACCGAAAAGCCCTTCTTCCTCCGCCGTCATCAGCACAAACAGAATGCTGCGGCGTGGGCCGTGCCCATCCTTCTTGGCCTGGGCAAATGCCTTCGCCAGCGCCAGTACTGCTACTGTGCCCGAGCCATCGTCATCGGCTCCGTTATAAATCGTGTCGTGCTTCACGCCCAAATGGTCGTAGTGGGCCGAAACCACCAGCACCTCGTCCTTCTTGTCCGAGCCTTCCAGAAAGCCTAACACATTCTCGGTGGTGAGCGGCTGCTGGTTTTGGGGCAAATAAATGGTAGCCATTGGTGGCTGAAACCCTGCCGGCACCGGCCGCCCGGCCCGGCCCAGCGCCCGCACATAGTCAATCAGCCCGTTCATGGAAGTGCCGGCCAGGGCCAGCCCCAGGTCCTGCGAGGTGAAATACACGCCGATGCCCGGCGGGATGTTCTCGGCCACCGTATCAATGATTTCCGGGCCGGGGTCGGGCAGCGAAAACGCTGGCTCGCGCAGCGATTCACCTAATTCAGAAGTCTGCTTCTGAAAAACCGTCGCCGGGGCAAACGTCATCAGGAAAATGCTGCGGGCGCCGTGGGCTTTGGCCAGCGCGGCCTTGCGCAGGCCAGAATCCCAGTAGTCGGCCTTGCGGCCCAGCGGCTTCAGCAGCTTGCGGCCGCGCTCGTCCTGCGGCTCGCCCATGAGGACTACCACGTCCTTGCCCTTCACATCGAGCCCCGCGTAGTCCGAATACGCGCCCTGCTCCACCCCAAACCCCGCAAACACCGGCTGCGACACCGTTTCGGTTGGAAACGGCGTCGGCATCGGCCCGTAGCTGAACCACTCGCTCAGGTAGTCGTAGCGTTGCGCACCGATTTTCAGAAAGCCGCCCGGCGCATACAGGCTGTGCGTCAGCTGGAAGTGCTGCAAATACGGGTTGTCGCTGCCCGCCACCGGCCCCTGCAGGCCCAGTTCCGCAAACTGTTTTTGCAAATATTCCGCCGCCAGCTTCTGGCCTGGCTGGCCCGCTTCGCGTCCCTGCATTGCATCTGATGCCACCACCATGAGGTGGGCCCGCAGGTCGGCGGGCTGAATGAGGGCGGCATAGGTCTGCGACAGGTCCGGTGCGGCCGGGGTAGCGGGTGCGCCCTTTGTTTTTACCTTGATTTTGGTGGGCGCGGTCTGGGCGGCAGCGGGTAGGGCGCCGGCCAGTAGCAGGGCTGCCAGCGCGTAAGTTTTCAGCATGAAGGAAGGGAGGACTGAGGAGGGGATGCAATAAAAAACGTCTGTCATCCCGAGCAAAGCGAAGGACCTTATCACGGCTGAACGACTAGCAGCAATTGACGCTTGCAAATTGCTCAAACGTAATAAGGTCCTTCGCTTTGCTCGGGATGACAGACGGATTGAACGACGACTAAGATTACGGCTTGTTCGAGTCAACGACAATGCGGCCGTCGCGGTTGGCCAGCTCCCACGCGGTGTGGAACACCAGCCGCGCACGCTTCTCCATTTTATCGAACTGAATTTTGTCGATTTCGTCGCTCTGCTGGTGGTAGTCGGCGTGCACGCCGTTGAAGAAAAACGCCACCGGCACCTTGTTCACCGCGAAGTTGTAGTGGTCGGAGCGGTAGTAGAAGCGGTTCGGGTCGTTGGGGTCGTCGAAGCGGTAGTCCAGGTCAATGGGGCCGTACTGCTTGTTTTCGGCTTCCAGAATCACGCGCAGCTCCGAGGCCAGCTTGTCCGAGCCGATGACGTACACGTAGTCGGGCTTGCCCTCGTGCTCCACATCGGTCCGGCCAATCATGTCCACGTTCAAATCGGCCTCGGTGCTGGCCAGCGGGAAGATGGGGTGCTTGGAATAATACTCCGAGCCAAACAGGCCCTTTTCCTCGCCCGTCACGCTCAGAAACAGCAGGCTGCGGCGCGGGCCGTGCCCTTCCTTTTTGGCCTTGGCAAACGCCTCCGCCATCGTAATAATGGCCGTGGTGCCCGAGCCATCATCATCGGCCCCGTTGAACACCTGGCCCTCGTGCTTGCCGAGGTGGTCGTGGTGGGCCGAAATCACAATAACATCTTCCTTCTTGTCGCTGCCCTCAATGAAGCCCAGCACGTTCTGCGTATCCAGCTTTTCGCGCTTGCGCTCGGCCTTAATCTGCATCGGCACCACCTTGAAGGTGGCCGCCACCGGCTGCTTGGTGCTATTGATTTTAGCCAGATATGTCTGCATTGCCGCATCCGTCGTGCCCAGCACGGCAAGCCCCACAGCCGGCGAGATGAAGAACGACGGCACGCGGCTCGGCTTGTCGTTGCCCACCATCACCATTGACGGACGGGAGATGAACGGGGCCATGCGCGCCGTTTGCTTGGCAAAGTTGCTGGTGGGGTTGAAGCTCACGAAAAACACCGTGCGGGCACCCTTCTGGGCGGCCAATTGGGCTTTGCCGCGGTAGTCGGTGCCCCACTTGGTGGGCGAGCCGTCGGCGCTGAGCAGGGCTTTGCCGCCGTCGCCGGTGGGCTCGCCCATCAGCACCAGAATGTCCTTGCCCTTCACGTCCACGTTGGCGTAGTCGGAGTAGCCGGGCTGCTCGATGCCGTAGCCCACAAAAACCGGCTTCACGCTAGTTTCCTGGCCGAAAGGCGAGTCGCCGATGCCATAGAAATCCGTCAGCCAGGCGTAGCTGGTGCTGCCTACTTTCAGGGTGTTGCCCTCGGCCCAAGTCACTTGCTCCACGTCGAAGTGCTGTTGGTAAGGGTCGGTGCCGGTGGTGACGGGGCCCGTCAGGCCGGCGTCTTTGAACTGCTTTTCGATGTAGTCGGCGGCCATGTGCTGGCCCTTCTGGCCGGTTTCGCGGCCCTCGTACTCGTCCGACGCCAGCACGGCCAGGTGGGTGCGCAGGCGCTCGGCGGTTACCTGGTCGGCGTATTTCACGCTCCAGTCTTTTCCGTCGGTTTTGCCATCGGTGGTTTTTATTTTGGTCGCAGCTGCACCCGAGGCGGGCTTGGTTTTCACTTTAACCTTGCCCTGGGCATGGGCCGGGACAGTGCTGGCCAGCGCAAGAAAGGCCAGCAGGAGAGGGGTTTGCTTCATATGTATTGTCTGGTGGGAAATTTTTGAAAACAATCTAAACGGTGTAGAGACGCAATATTTTGCGTCTCGTCGTTCGCGCCGCGTGGGTGTCGTTCAAACATCACCGTTCAACGACGAGACGCAATTATGCGTCTCTAAAGCCCTTTCTGAATCAGCACGCTGGCGTAGGCGGCCACGCCTTCCTGCCGGCCCACAAAACCCAGTTTTTCGGTGGTGGTTGCTTTGATGGAAATGTCTTCTTCGGCAATGCCCATCACGGCGGCCAGCACGCGCTGCATTTCCGGAATGTGCGGATTCACCTTGGGGCGCTCCAGGCAAATGGTCGAGTCGATATTGCTCACCTCGTAGCCGCGCTCGCGCAGCAGGCGCATCACGCCGGAGAGCAGCTTTTTCGAGTCGATGCCCTTGTACTGCGGGTCGGTGTCGGGGAAGTGGAAGCCGATATCGCGCAGGTTGGCCGCGCCCAGCAGCGCGTCGCAGATGACGTGGATGAGCACGTCGGCATCGGAGTGGCCGAGGGCGCCGTGCGTGTGCGGCACCTCAATGCCGCCGAGCCAGAAGGGCAGCCCGGGCTGCAATTGGTGAACGTCGTAGCCGAAGCCGGTCCGGATTTTCATAAGCGCAAATGCAAGCGGGCCACCGCGGCCCGGCGCAAAAGTACCCGCGTCCGGCACTTCTGCCGCGCAGAGGCTTGGAGCGAGGTTCACAAATAAATAATCTGATTTCGGAATACTATCAAACTAAATTTATTAGCTTTGTATTACCAATTAAATTAGTTAGTCATGCGGCAAGCTGAATACTTTTTTTTGCATTGGGATAAAGTAAACGGGAGCCGTGCACGTCTGACTACGCGCAAAAAGGCCTTGCACTGGTTGCAGACCGTAAAAATGCGTTGGAAACTTTGGGCACGTTAAAAGTTTCCGTTGTATCTTTGCGGCGTTACTTATGGAAATCAAAGACCGAATCCTGAACCGCGCCCAGCAGCTTTTTATGCGCAACGGCATCAAAAGCGTGAGCATGGATGACATTGCCGCCGACATGGGCATGTCGAAAAAAACCCTGTACAAGTGGTTTGAGAACAAAGACCAGATTGTGCTGGCTGGCATCACCCGGCACTTGGATGGCGTGCAGGGCGACTGTGCCTGCGTGGCCAGCAAAGCAGCCAACGCCGTGGAGGAAATGCTGCTGCTGTCAAAATGGGCCGATGAGCAGTTTGCCGACGTGCACCCCAGCATTTTCAACGACATGAAGAAGTACCACCCCACGGCCTGGGACTTGTTTAAATCGCACAAAAATACCTTCATCCTGGCGCAAATCACCCAGAACCTGCGCCGGGGCATGGCCGAGGGTCTGTTCCGGGCCGACCTCGACGTGGAGGTGCTGGCCCGCCTCAACCTGGCCCAGATTGAGCTGGCCTTCGACTCCGAGCTATACCCCACCGCGCAGTTTGGCCCGATGCGCGTGAACCGCGTGTTCGACGAGCATTTTCTGCTGGGCGTGGCCACCCTCAAGGGCCACAAGCTCATCAACCAGTACCGGCACATCACCGAGGCCGAATAAGTTTTTCCCGCTTACCCGTTTCTTTTTTAGCTGTTTATGAACACGCTGTTTCGAACCAGATTCCTGCTGGCGGCTGCCCTGAGCGCGGCCGTGCCCCAGGCGCTGCTCGCCCAAAGCCAGCCGGCTGCCCTGCCGCAGGCGCCGCCCACCACGGGCACCATGCCCCTGAGCCTGCAACAGGCCATCAGCTACGCCGTGCAGAACAAATCGACGCTGCTGGCCACCCGCCTGGGCGAGGCCACGGCCACGGCCAAAGTGGGCGAAATCAAGAGCGCCGGCCTGCCGCAGGTGAACGTAGCCGCCACGGTGTCTGACAACTTTAAGCTGCAAAAGAGCTTGGTGAGCTTCCCGCTCTCGCAAACGGTGCTCACGCAGAGCGACTTGGCGGCCGCCCAAGGCGGGCAGCAGCAGGTGCTGGGCACCCAGCAGCTGGCGCTGCCGCCGCAGCCGTTCGCCTTCGGCCTGCAATACGCCGGCAACGCCAGTGCCTCGGTGTCGCAGTTGTTATTTGATGGCTCGTATCTGATTGGTTTGAAGGCGGCTAAGGTGTACACCGAGCTGGCCAAGAAGCAAACCCAACAGGCCGAAATCGACGTGGTGGAACAGGTGAGCAAGGCCTACTACAGCACGCTGGTGGCCCGCTCGCGCCTCGCCCTGCTGGCCCGCAACGTGCAGCGCCTCGACACGGTGCTCTCGCAAACGAATAAGACCTTCAAGGCCGGCTTCGCCGAAAAGCTCGACGTGGACCGCCTGCGCGTGCAGCGCAACAACCTGGTGGTGGAGCAGCAGAAAGCCCAGCGCCTCACCGAGCTGAGCGTGGGCCTGCTCAAGTTTCAGATGGGCCTGCCGCAGGCGCAGAATGTGCAGCTCACCGACTCGCTCGGTGCGGCCGTGGTGGATGCCGGCGCGTTGCGCCAGCGCCTCGGCACAGCCAGCCTGACCAACGGTGGCGGTGTGGATGGCCTCGGGGCTGTACCGACCGCCCCGACCACGCCCGGCACCGACAACACCGCCGCCCAGAACCGCCTCGACCAGCAAAATGCGCTGTCCGGTGGACTGGGCTCGCAGGCCCGCGGGGCTATCAACTACAACAACCGCATCGAATTCTCGACCCTGGAAACCCAGCAGGCTCTGGCCGGCCTCGACCTGCGCAACCGCCAGGCCGGTGCTTACCCGCGCCTCGTGCTCACGGGCGCTTACGGTTTCACGGGCTCGGCCCCCACGGCGGGCGACCTGTTCGCTTTTCGCGGGCCGAGCTCGCGCAACTCGGCTGGCTTTGTTAACCAGAACTGGTTTGGTTTCGGCAACGTGGGCCTGAGCCTGCAGGTGCCGGTGTTCGACGGTTTCCGGCGCAAGTACCTGGTGCAGCAGAGCCGCATTCAGCAACAGACGATTGAAAAGGGCTTCGAAACGCTGAAGCAGAGCATTGACTTGCAGGATGCCCAGAGCCGCACCACGCTCATCAACGCGCTGGATGTGTTGGACAACCAGAAGGCCAACCTCGACCTGGCCACCGATGTGGCCCGCGTGACGCGCATCAAGTTCAACGCCGGCGTGGGCTCCAACCTGGAGGTGATTACGGCCGAAACCGACCTGCGCTCGGCCCAGACCAACTACTACGGCGCCGTTTACGACGTGCTGGTGGCCAAGGTGGACCGCGATAAGGCGACTGGCGAATTGTATAACCAGGTTAAAAAATAACCCGCAACCGTCTGTCATCCTGAGCAGAGCGAAGAACCTTACCGCCGCTGCACGATTGGCAGTAAGTCTGAGAATGAGGACGTGATAAGGTCCTTCGCTGCGCTCAGGATGACAGACGGATTCCTCCCTACAAAACTTCGAAAATACCCCGCTTACCCATGCGCTTTTCCTCAACCCAACCCGCCGCGCTGTTTCTCGCCGGTACGCTGCTGCTCGCTTCCTGTGGCGGCTCTTCCAACAAAGACCCCAAGGCCGAACTGGCCAAGCTGAAAGGCGAGCAGGCCGCCACGCAGGCCAAAATTGCCGAGCTGGAAGCCAAAACCGGCGGCCCTGCCACGGTGGCGCCCACGCCGGTTTCGGTGATGAACGCCAAACCCGAGAGCTTCAAGAGCTACCTCGAAGTGCAGGGCCGCGTCGATTTCGACCAGAACGCCACCGTGGGCGCCCGCGCCGCTGGCTCGCTCACCAGCATCCGCGTGGAGCGCGGCGACCGCGTAAGCAAGGGCCAGGTGCTGGCCACCATCGATGCCAGCATTCTGGATGCCAACGCGGCCGAGCTGCGCACCCGCATGGAACTCGCCAAAACGGTGTATGAGAAGCAGAAGAGCTTGTGGGACCAGCAGATTGGTACCGAAATCCAGTTTCTGCAGGCCAAGAACAACTATCAGGCTTTGCAGCGCAACCTGGCCACGCTCAACCAGCAGCGTGCGCTTTATAACGTGGTGGCTCCGTTCGCGGGCACGGTGGATGAGGTGCTGCCTAAGCTGGGCGAAATCACGGCGCCCGGCGCGCCGGTGGTGCGCCTGACCAGCGGCACGGGCGGCAAAATCCTGGCCGACGTGTCGGAAGCCTACGGCAATAGCATCAAGGCCGGCGACGACGCCGTGGTAACCATTCCGGATTTGGGCGATGCGGAGTTGCCCGCCACGGTGCGCGTGGTGAGCCGTAGCATCAACGCCACCAGCCGCACCTTCACGGTGGAGTTGCGCCTGAAAGGTGCCAAAGCCGCCGACCTGCGCCCCAACATGGTGGCAACCGTGCGCATCCAGAACTACAATGCGACCAACGCCACGGTTATCCCGGTTGACATTGTGCAGCACGACGAAGAGAACAGCTACGTGTACGTGGTGGCCCAGGAGGCCGGCAAAGCCGTGGCCAAAAAGCGCGTCATCAAAACCGGCAACACCTACAACGGCAAAGTGGAAGTAACCAGCGGCCTGACAGCCGAAGACCAGGTCATCTCCGGCGGCTACCAAAACCTGAACGAAGGCCAGAAAGTGGCCGTGCAGGGCGCATAGAGACGCATAATTGCGTCTCGTCGTTGAACGGTCATCGTTAGAACGGCGCAGACGACGAGACGCAATTATGCGTCTCTACCCCTAAATAGTTCTCAAGCTTTTAGTTAAAAGTCATGCAGGATATAGAAAAAGAATTTGGCCCAACCAGTTGGTCCATTAATAACAAAACCAGCATTTACATCATCACGGTGCTGCTGTGCGTGGCGGGCATTTTTGCCTACATCAAGCTCGGCAAGGAGAAATTCCCCGACATCGTGATTCCGCGCATCATCGTGGCCACGGTGTACCCCGGCACTTCGCCCACGGACATTGAAAACCTGGTGACGCGCCAACTCGAAAAGGAGATTAAGAGCGTGAACGGAGTGAAGCACATCAACTCCACCTCGAACCAGGACTACTGCATCGTGGACGTAGAGTTCACCTCCGGCGTGGACGTGCAGGCCGCCAAGCAGCTCATCAAGGACGCCGTGGACAAGGCCAGCACCGAGCTGCCCAACGACCTGCCGAGCGCCCCACTGGTAAAGGAAATCAACATTTCCGAGCAGCCCATCATGTTCGTGAACCTGGCCGGCAACCTGCCCGCCGCCCAGCTCAAAAAGTTCGCCGACGACTTCCAGGACAAGATTGAGGCCCTGCCCGAAATCACCCGCGTGGATATTGTGGGCGCCCTCGACCAGCAGGTGAACGTGGACGTGGACCTGAACAAGCTGCGCGCCTCGCGCCTCGGCTTCTCGGACATTTCGCGAGCCATCAGCGGCGAAAACCTCACCATCTCGGGCGGCTCCATCGACGTGGGCGGGCAGAAGCGCGCCGTGCGCGTGGCCGGCCAATACGTGCGCGCCGCCGACATTGCCGACATTCAAATCAAGAACCTGAACGGCGCGCCCGTGCGCCTCGGCGACATCGCCACCGTGACCGACGGCTTCAAGGACCGCGAAAGCTACGCCCGCCTCGATGGCAAGCCTGCTATCACGCTGAACGTGGTGAAGCGCCAGGGCGAAAACCTGATTGACGCCTCCGACAAAATCAAGCAGATTATTGCCGACTCCAAAGCCAGCCTGCCCAAGGAGCTGACCATTACCGTGACCGGCGACACCTCGAACGATACCCGCGTCACGCTGCACGACCTCATCAACACCATCATCATTGGCTTCCTGCTCGTGACGCTGATTCTGATGTTCTTCATGGGCACCACCAACGCGCTGTTTGTGGGCCTCTCGGTTCCGATTTCGATGTTCCTGGCCTT
Source organism: Hymenobacter negativus (assembly GCF_016056375.1). Lineage (GTDB taxonomy): Bacteria > Bacteroidota > Bacteroidia > Cytophagales > Hymenobacteraceae > Hymenobacter > Hymenobacter negativus_A. The sequence continues at coordinate 161,497 of NZ_JAEDAE010000004.1, read as the reverse complement.
CCTGGTCATCCCCGTGTTTGGCTTCACGCTGAATATGATTGTGCTCTTCGCCTTCCTGCTGGCGCTGGGTATTGTGGTGGATGACGCTATTGTGGTTATTGAAAACACCCACCGCCTGCTGCACGAGCACCCCAACCTCGATACCCCCAAAGCAGCCAAATTCGCCGCCGGCGAGGTGTTCGTGCCGGTACTGGCCGGTACGCTGACCACGGTGGCGCCGTTCGTGCCGCTGCTGTTCTGGCCCGGCATCGTGGGCTCGTTCATGTACTACCTGCCCGTAACGCTGATTATCACGCTGATGGCTTCACTCGTGGTGGCCTTTATCATGAACCCGGTGTTTGCCGTGAGCTTTATGGAGCGCGAGGAGCATTTCGAGGAAGACCTGCACAGCAAGCCCAAGCTGACCCGCAACTTCCTGCTGGCCATGGGCGCGCTGCTCGTGGTGGCCATCCTCGGCTACGTGGCGCATTCCACGTTTGTGGGCAACCTGTCCATCACGGTTATCCTGCTCTGCTTCCTCGATAAGTTCGTGTTTGTGAAGATGATTGCCTGGTTCCAGACGCGCGCCCTGCCGCGCTTCCAGAACGGCTACGCTGGCCTCGTGCGCTGGTCCATCAGCCACCCCGTGCTGGTGATGATTGGGGTAGTGGTGCTGTTTTTCGGCTCCTTCGTGGCCGTGGGCATTCGCAAGCCGGCCGTGGCCTTCTTCCCCAAAGGCGACCCCAAATTCATCTACACCTACCTGAAAATGCCCGTCGGCACCCGCGTCGCCGTCACCGACTCCATCACCAAAGTGCTGGAAAAACGCATCTACGGCGTCATCGGCGAGCATAATCCCGACGTGGAATCGGTGATTACCAACGTAGCCATCGGTGCCGGCGACCCCGGCGAAGCCACCGCTGCCGGCGTGTCGCAGTCGCACATGGGCAAAGTGGGCGTGGCCTTCAAGGAACTCAGCGAGCGCACCGGCCCGGCCACCCACACCTACATGGATAAAATCCGCGAGGTGGTGAAAGGCATTCCCGGCGCCGAAGTATCGGTGGACCAGGAGGCCAGTGGCCCGCCCACCGGCAAGGAAATTGCCATCGAAGTAGCCGGCGACGACTACCCCAAACTGGCGGCCCTTTCGAAAAAAGTCATTCGCTACGTCGATTCGCTGAAAATCGGTGGTGTCGAGCAGCTGCGCTCCAACCTCGAAGACCGCAACCCTGAAATTGCTGTTAACATCAACCGCACCCGCGCCAACCGCGAAGGCATCAGCACCGGTCAGATTGGCCTGGAAGTGCGCACTGCCATCTACGGCACCGAGGCCAGCAAATTCAAGACCCCGGACGACGAATACCCCATTCAGGTGCGCTACGCCAAGCCCTACCGCGACGACGTGGACGCCGTGATTAACGCCCCGCTCACCTTCCGCGACGCCACCGGCGCCGTGCGCCAGGTGCCCATCTCATCAGTGGCCGATGTCACCTACGGCAGCACCTACGGCGGCATCAAGCGCAAAGACACCAAGCGCATCATCACCATCAGCTCGAACGTGCTGGGCGGCTACACCGGCCCCGACGTGGTGCGCAACATCCAGACGGCCCTCAAGGCCTTCCCGCTGCCCCCCGGCTACACCATCAACATGGGCGGCGCCCAGGAAAACCAGAAGGAAACCAGCGACTTCCTGCCGCTGGCCGGCATCGGTGCATTGGGCCTCATCTTCCTGATTCTCGTCACGCAGTTCAACTCGTTCAGCAAGCCGGTTATCATCCTGTCCGAAGTGCTGTTTTCGATTGCGGGCGTGTTCTGGGGCCTGGCCCTCACGGGCCAGAGCGTCAGCATCGTGATGACGGGCGTGGGCATCATCGCCCTGGCCGGTATCGTGGTGAAAAATGGTATTCTGCTAGTCGAATTCATGGACATGCTGCGGGCGCAGGGCATGCCGCTGCGCGAGGCCATCGTGCTGGCCGGCCGCACCCGCCTGAACCCAGTAATCCTCACGGCCACGGCCGCCACGCTGGGCCTCATCCCGCTGGCCATCGGCCTGAACATCGACTTCTACGAGCTGTTCAACTCCGGCAACCCCAACTTCTTCATCGGCGGCGAGTCGGTGACGTTCTGGGGCCCGCTGGCCTGGACCATCATTTTCGGCCTAGTGTTCGCCACCGGAATCACGCTGCTGGTGGTGCCGGTGATGTATCTGCTGAGTGAATCGCTGAAGGGAAAAATTTCCGGAAAAAATCCCGACGACGTTGCAACCATTTCTGAGGAGGTGGACTCTGAGGAAGTACAGGCGGCAACGCCGCCTGTACTAGCCTAACGTTTCAGGCGTTGGGTGCCCGCTGGCCGGCTGTTGTTGCAGCAGCGGCCGCCGGTGGGCACTTTCCCCGCCCCCGCGGGGCGCCAACGAAACCAAGCGCCAGCCCTTGCCTCACCATCTTTTTTCGCAACTCTATTATGTACGTATCCACCATTAGCTCCACGCACCACACACCAACTATCGAGCAGCAGGTATTTCGCATTATCAGCAAGCGCAAAGCCATTCGGGCCAGCCGCGTGCGCAAAACCGCCAGCCTCGCCCGCGACCTGCGCTTCGAAACGCTCGATGTGGTTGACATCATTCTGGAACTGGAGCGCAACTTCAGCATCACCATCCCCGACGAAGTGCCGCTCTATACCGTAGGCGACTTCGTGCGTTACGTGCGCGACCACGCCGCCGCTGCATAAGCCGCTGCATAATCACAGCAAGCAACAGCCCAACAAAAAGCCCCGGCAACCTAGGTTGCCGGGGCTTTTTGCTTATCAGTTTCGGGGGCTGGTCTAGCGCACGTTGCCGCCGGTATCCAGCGTGCCGGGGTCGGAGGCGTTGCGACTGCCTTCCCAGGTCCGAACGGTGGGGCCGTTGGTTGCGCTGGTGGGCTGGGCATCGGGGCCGGCTTCGTGTACCGGGCGCGGGTTGCTGCTGTTGGGCGAACCCAGGCCGGAATCGGTGTTAGAAGCAGAGGCTTGGTGGGTGGTAGTGCCCGCGTGCTTCGCCGACTCTTCGGCCACTTGCGCAGTGGGGGCCGCCACGTCGTTGGAGTGCGAGGGCTGGGCAGCATGAGTGGCGGCTTTGGGTGTCAGGCCGCTGGCAGTATTGGTTACGTCCGTGGCGCTGGTTTTGGACTCGGTGGGGCGGGTCAGCTCCCATTCGTGGAACTTGTCCATCTCGTGCTTCAGCGTGGTCGAGAACCAGGCCACCAGGGCCACGTCGTCGAGCAAGCCCAGCACCGGAATAAAGTCCGGAATTAGGTCAATTGGGCTCAGGAAGTAAATAAGCACGGCCACGGCCGCTGCCACCGTGGTGCCGGGCACCCCCGTGTACTCGCCCGACATCGAGGCCTTGATGAGCCGGAACATGGTCTGCAGGGTTTCCCACGCTTCGTGGGCCAGCGTGCCCACGTCGTTTTTCTCGCTGGCCTTTTTGTAGGCATCGGTCAGCAGCTTTTTCATGCGCGTGGGCTGCTTAATGTAGCCCTCGGCGGTGTTCAGAAACTTCTTGAAAATAGCGGAACCAGCAACGTCGTTGCTACTTGGCGGGGTTTGTTGGTTTTGAGCCACGGAATGCGGAGTTTTAGAGAAGACAAAAGGAAAGACAAGCGCTGCTTATCTAGGCCTGAATACTAGATTACGAAGGCTAAGGTTATAAAAAAGGGCGGCATCGGCTCCGTCAGGCAGTAGAATAACCGGCTTGTTCTAACCTGCGGCGGACGATAATCGCGCCGCCTGGAAAGTCATTACAAAACAAAGGCCTGTTTCAATGAAGAAACAGGCCTTTGTTTTGCGCAAGGGTCGAATGCTGTTCTATTCAAATACCTTAACTACAAATACATAGTCCTGCAGCTTCTTGAGCTGCTGCGGGCGGGCCGCCCCAGCCAGCTGGCTCGTTTTGGGCAGGCGGTAAGGCGTGGTGGACTGCGTATTGCGCAGCGAATCCACGAGGCGCACCAGGTACGACGACTTGGTGGCGAAGGAAGTGCCCTCCAAATCGTTCTGCCTGGCGTTGATGACGCCAATCAGGTTGCCCTGCGCGTCGAGCAGCGGGCCGCCCGAGTTGCCGGGGTTCACCGGGATGCTGATTTGGTAGGCCGACGTGTCGCCTTCGAAGCCCGAGCGGGCGCTCAGCGAGCCTTCGCCATACACCACGTCTTCGCGCGGGTAGCCCAGCGTGAACACCCGCTCGCCCAGGTCGGCCTGGCCGGCTTTGAAGGTGTAGGGCAGGCGGCCGAAGCCGGTGAAACGCTTGTCGGTGATGCGCAGAATGGCCAAGTCGTGGGCTTTGTCGGAATACACCGCCTCGGCGCGGTAGCGTTGCCGGTCGCGGCCTTCCACCAGCAGCGAGTCGGCTTCCTTAATCACGTGGTAGCTCGTCACGAGGTAGCCCTCCGACGTCAAGGCGAAGCCCGTGCCGCCAAACTTGCCATTGTTGACGGGCGGCAGCTGAGGCACCGCTGTGCCATCCATACGCCGGATGGTGCGGTTAATTGCCCGCTGGTTTTGCTTGAGGTTGTTGATTTCGCGGCGCATCCACTGAACGGAAGCCGGGGCCTGCGCTTTCGAGCTCCGCCAGATATCCAGCCCGAGCAGGGTGGCAAACACGGCCATCACGGCCACCGAGGCGGCCACGCCCACGGTGGCGCGGTGGCCGCTCCAGAACTCGCGCAGCTTGCGCTCGGTGCGCGAAATGCGCAGCATGGGGTTCACGGTGTGGGTGAGGCCGGTGGCGGGCTGGGCCATTTCCTCGGGGGCGTCGGCGGCCAGCATGGCGGCGTGGATGCCGCGCAGCTGCTGGCGAGCCTGCTGGCGCTGCCCGTAGGCGCGCAGCGTGCCGGTCATCTCGGCAAAGTCGGCGTAGCGCAGGGCCAGGGCCGGGTCGGCCGCCAGGCGCGCTTCGAGGTTGGCGCGGGCAGGCCCGGCCAGCTCGCCGTTCGAGTAGGCTTCAAATAAGGCGTAATAGTCTGCTTCAGTCATCATGGGTAAATGCCGGAGGCCGGGGCCGGCGGCGGTAAGCGAATGGGAGGTTCCGCCAGCTAATGCCGACGGCTAACGGTATCAGATAGGCTCTTCTTTATAATGGGCAAAAAATAACTTTTTCAGGCGCACAAGGCACTTGTATTTCTGGTTTTTAGCATTGTCGGCGTTGGTATAGCCAAATTCTGCCGTGAGGTCCTGCATCGACTTGTCGAGCAGGTAAAAGCCTTCCAAAAGCGAGCGGCACGGTTCGCCGAGATGGTTCAGGGCCTCGCTCATGGTGGCGAAACGACGGTCCTGCTCCTCGGCGGCCAACAGGTCTTCTTCGGCTCCCGTGTTCAGGTACGGGCCGTGCTCCTCGTCGTCGAGCAAGCGCACGCCGAAGCGGCTTTTGCTGGTCAGGCGCTTGAGCCACAGGCGGCGGCACACGGCGTAGAGGTAAGTTTTAATCTGGCAGCTGAGCTCGAGGGAGCCGTCGCGTACTTTTTCATAAAACACCATCACGCCTTCCTGGTACACGTCCTGAGCATCGTCTTCGGTGCCGCTGTTTTGCAGCACGAAGTGCGACACCATGGGCCAGTGCAGCCGGTAGAGGTGGGCCAAGGCCCGCTCATCGCCGCCGCGAATAGCGGCAATCAGCGCGTCGTCGGTAGGAGTCAAAGAAGAGGAAGTTGGATTGCCCCTGCTCATTCACTTTGGGAGTTAATACAGGCGAAGGCTACAAGTAACCCGCCGAAATAATTTTTTTCCGGGGCGGGTTACCTTTCCAGAAAGCGGGAATAAAGGGCGTTTTTAAGTTAACCCGTTTTCAAAATTACCCCCAAAGATGAAAAATCTGTTTAAAGCTGCTGCCCTGGGCCTGGCCCTCACCGCTGGTCTGACTTCGTGCGGCGAAAAGAAGACCGAAGAAACCACCACGGTTGAGACTCCTGCTACCGGCACGGAGACCACCACTACCAGCACCACCGACACCACGGCTATGGCTGCTCCTGCTGCTGACACCACGGCTGCTGCTGCTCCTGCTGCTACCACCACGACTACGACCGAAGAGAAGAAGTAGTTTGCTGCTGGCCCCTGCGGCCAGCACAAATCTTCGTCATTCGACGCCGGCAGCCCGGATTTTCCTGTTGGAAAGTCCGGGCTGCTTTTTTGTGCCCGTTAGCTACTACTCCACCAGCCGCAGCAAATCGGCGGCGATGCCGGGCCAGGGCTGGTGCAGGTTGAGGGTGACGACGCGCACCGGGTGGCCGCCCAGCGTGTAGCGCACGTCCACATCCTGCGTGGCGGCCGGATAAAGCAAAATGCCTTCCAGGGCCTGGCCGGGGGCGGGGCGCTGGTTTTGGAGGTAGGCGTAGAGCTGGTAGAGGTGCGGAGCAATGAGGCGCTGCCGGTCATAGCGCGGGCGCAGGGCGGCGGTGTAATACTTGGTGTCGAGAATGATTTTGCGGTCGGGCGCTTCCAGCGTAGTGTCGGTGAGCATGGTGGGCAGCAGGGCCAGGTCGGTGGGCTGCGGGGCTTCGGCCTGCCAGGCAATGGTTTCGGCGAACACGCGGTAGCGGCGCTGCTCACGGCGGAAAAAATTGCGCGTGAACTGCTCGAAGATGCGTGCCATCAGTACCTCGTCACGTCGGAAATCGGTGAAGCGCCGGCGGCCATCGGCGGCAGGCTCGGGCAAGGCCGTGAGCCACACCAGCTCGCAGATGTGCAGCAGAAAAGCCGCCTGGCTATCCGGTCGCTGCCGCCGCAGCTCCCGAAACGTGGCGGCTGTGGGCGGCGGCAGCGTGGCATCGTGCAGCCCCGCCGGAAACTGCTGGCCTACTTGATGCAACTCCCGGCGCAAGGCAGGGGGCAAAGCCGCTGCCCGCCTCAACACACCCAGCGTTTGGGCAATGAGGCGGTGCAGGGGTGAGGCTGCACTCAGCTCATCGAAGGTGCAGATGGCGCGGCCCTGGCCCAGCAGGCCCCGACCCAGCGTGGGAGCCAGCTCCACGCGGCCACGCAGGCTGGTGAGCTCGGCATGTCGGGTTTCGAAGGTGCGCGGCAGACCAGCACGTAGCAGGCGGCGGGTGGCGTGCAGCAGCACCTGCGCCAGCAGCCCCAGCGGCCGCTCGAAAGCCGTGGCTTCGCTGGCCAGTAGCACAGCGGGTTCAGGCAGCCGGTTCCAGGCGTAGCAGAGAAAGTAGTAGAGGGTGGGAAGTGGTATCACAAATCGATAGAGGATGCAATGAGCCCTTTGTTGTGCAAGCTCCAGATAAGCAATACGTAGAGTTCGCAGGACGTCGCACTAGCGGGGCCAAGGTCGGCTGTAATCATAGAGAACTTGAGCATTCTCCATATACAGGCTGAGGAAAGTGGCTAACGATGACGTAATTACTTTGAAGCTGGTGTCAGTACTCATAATGCCAATCTGATAGCCGTCGCCCGTTGGATTGGGAATGAATGCGTACTGCCAACTCCAATGCATGTAGTCGAAAAAGGGCGTTACACTGGTTATGATTGTTTCGGTGCCGCTCATCGAGTCGACTACTAATTCGCGCTGTTCGGTTCGCAATTCTTCGACAGATAAAGAGTAGAAACCTGCCTTGTCAGTGCTCTGCGAGCGTTCGAGGCTAAGATTCATGCCGTTCGAACAGGTGTAGAGGGCTACAAAATCATCTGGAAGCGTCACCCCGTTTGCTTGCGCAACAGCTTGCGGATTCCATGATTTATCGGGAACGGCGAGAATTGCTTGGTCGCGCCAAAAATCCGCCAGCACTTCGAGCGTTGCGGAAAGAATTTTGATGGAATTCGGCATGGCTTAACTGACAGACTTGGTTGTGCTACGCCAGCAGCTTGCGGAGCTGCGCAGCGGCCGTGGCGGGCTGCTCGCGCCAATAATCGGCCAGTAGCGGGCCGATTTCCTGCTCGAAAATCAAGCGCAGCCACTCCGATGCCTGTTCCGGCCGGGCCGGTGGTTGGCAGAAGTAGCTGTGGCCGATTTCAAAGTCCGGCCCCAGCTCGGGGTCGTCGGCAATGGCTTGGTTGAGGGCGGCCATGTGGGTGCAGAGTCGTTCGATAATCTCGGCGGGCACCTGGCGGGCTGCCAACTGCTGCCGGAGCGGCGCACCGAACTGCGGCCCCAGCGCCACGAAGGCAAAGCGGCGGCGCAATGCATAATCAAGCGGGCTGAGCGAGCGGTCGGCCAAGTTGAGCGTGCCGATGACGTAGAGGTTGTCTGGCACGAAAAATTTGGGGGCATCGGGTGGGGCGTAGGGCAGGCGCAGGGCGTGCGCGGGGCCGCGCTTGTCGGCTTCGAGCAACAGCAGCAGCTCGCCGAAGATGCGCGGCACGTTGCCCCGGTTCACCTCGTCAATCAGCAGGAAATACGGCCGGCCGGTGTCGGCAGCGGCGCGCTGGCACAACAGCGGCAGCACGCCGGGCACCAAGTGGAAACGGCCCTTGGCATCGGGCCGGAAGCCCAGCATAAAATCCTCGTAGCCGTAGCTGGGGTGGAACTGCACCAGCTCGATGCGGCTTTCGTCCTGCGCGCCCAGCAGGAGCCACGCCAGGCGGCGTGCTAGGAAGGTCTTGCCCGTGCCGGGCGGCCCTTGCAGCAGCAGGTTGCGGCGGCGGGCCAAGCCGGCTAAAGCGGCATCCAACGCACTTTCTGTGATAAACAGCTCGGCCAGCGCCTCGGCGCGGGTATAGGCCGGGGCGGTGTAGGCAGTGGCCGGCTCCGCCGCGTGGGCAAGCAGGGCGTCGGCGTTTTTGGCCAGGCCGGTGTATAAATCTTCGGCTTGCTGGTGAGCCACTTCCTCGCCATCGGCGCCGGAGCCGGAGGTGAGCACCGGCCGCTTAGTGCTGATGGTGAAGTCCAGGCTTTCGAGCAGGGCGTTGGTGGGGGCGCCGGCGTGGCGGGGCCAGCGGGCAGCCGGGTTGCCGGTGGCCAGGCGGTAGGCCAGCTCGGCCACGGCACGGGGCGGGTAGCGCCGGCCCCGATACACCAGCTCGTACACCGTGCTGGGCGGCAGCGGGCGGCCTTCGCGCGCTATATGGCGCAGGGCGCGCAGTACCTGCTCGCGGGTGAGCAGCGGGACGGATTCGGCAGAGGCAACGGACATAGCGGACAAGCAAGGTAGAGCCGGAACAGCAAACGGCTTTAACCAAAAAAGTCTCCCGGCCGGGCCGGGAGACTTTTGACGTTGAAATCGTAACGAAGAAATAACCGCTGCGCTACTAGGGCGCTACCGTAAACTTGCGCGTTACCGAGTTGTACGGGCCGGGAATCATGTTGCCGCTGGCATCTACCAGCTCCAGTTTCACGGTGTTTTCGCCAGCGGGCAAGCCTTCCATCATGTAGGGCATCCAGCGGTCGAGCATAAACTCGGTGCCGTTGATTGTGGCGCGGACGCGGTTTCCCCCGGGCTCCAGCGTAGTGTTGACCAGGTAGAAATCGAGCATAATGCGCTTGGCATCGGCTCCCGAATACGTGTCTTTGGGGCGGCTGTAGAACAAGTTCGGAGCCTTGGTGTCGATGATGGGCGTGGCAGGCGCCGGGGCGTTGCCCACGTTGATGATGCGCAGGTCGTAGGCACCGCGGTGCTTCAGGCTCTCGTGGTAAGAGCGCGACAGGAACGACAGCACCACGTGCTGGCCATCGGGAATCGGCTTGCTGAATTTGGTTTCGTAGTGGGCCGTGTATGGCTCGTTGTCCACGATGTTGTGGATATGCTGGCCTTTCATTGAGTTGGCCATTTCGGCCATGTGGGGGCCGCCGCTCATTTTGGTGAGCAGGAAGTTGCTGATTTGGTAATCAAACGCCACCTCGCCGCTGGGCACCGTGGAGCCGGCAATTGGCGCGCGCAACTGCATCTGGGCCTCGGGGAACTTAGGCGAATCGCCGAAGGGCGTCAAGCGAATGCCGTTCGATTCCATGCTCTCGCCGCTGCCGCCGGCACGGGTGGCGCTTGGGTTAGTGCCGCCGGCATTGGCGCTTACGTCGGTGGCGGGCTTGCTCGTTTCGCAGCTAGCCAGCAATGCCAGCGTAACGGTGGTGCTGCACAGCAGCCAAAGGGGGCGTTTCATAGAATCGAACTTTAAAAAAAGAGGTAGTGGGTTATTTGATAGTAACCATAAACGAAGTCGCTTACGGAGAAGGACCGGTGCCGGGTTTTGCTTAACTTGCGCCGTTGCCCACCAAGGAGCCTACGCGGCCTCAAAGTAAACTCAATTTTATTATGCAAGACCAACTTCTTGACCATATTCCCTCGCTTGACCTCGCCGATTTCCGTTCCGGCGACCCCGAGCGCAAAGCCCGTTTCGTGCAGCAGCTCGGCGAGGCTTACCAAAACATTGGCTTTGTAGCCCTGAAAAACCACGGCCTCAACGACGAACAAACCAAGCAGCTGTACACCGACGTGCAGGCCTTTTTCGGGCTGCCCGACGAAGCCAAGCAGCGCTACGAGAAGCCCGAGCTGGCCGGTCAGCGCGGCTACATCAGCAAGGGTAAGGAGCACGCCAAGGGCCGCAACACCGGCGACCTGAAGGAGTTTTACCACGTGGGCCAGGAAGTGCAGGACGAAGACCCCATCAAGAGCGAGTACCCCGACAACATCTGGCCTGAGGAACTGAGCACGTTTAAAGACACCGCCCTGACTACCTACCGCACCCTGGAGTCGGCCGGTAAGGACGTGCTGCGCGCCATCGCGCTGTACCTGCACCTGCCCGAGAATTATTTCGATGACAAGGTGAAAAATGGCAACAGCATCCTGCGCCCCATCCACTATTTCCCCATCGAAGACCCGGACGCGGTGCCCGCCGACGCCGTGCGCGCCGCCGAACACGGCGACATCAACCTCATCACCCTGCTGATGGGCGCCAGCGCCGACGGCCTGCAGGTGAAGCGCCGCGACGGCAAGTGGATTCCCATCACGGCCCTGCCCGACCAGATTGTGGTGAACGTGGGCGACATGCTCCAGCGCCTCACCAACGGCGTGCTGAAAAGCACCATCCACCGCGTGGTGAACCCGGCCCGCGAGAAAATGAATACCTCGCGCTACAGCATCCCGTTCTTCATGCACCCGCGCTCGGAAATGAGCCTGGCCGCCCTGGAGCACTGCGTGACGCCCGACAATCCCAAGAAGGAGGCCGACATCACTGCCGGTGAGTTCTTGAACGAGCGCCTGATTGAGCTGGGTTTGAAGAAGAAGTAAGGTTTGTCTGTCATCCTGAGCGCAGCGAAGGACCCTATCACGCCATACGCCGTTGGATTACTGCCAATAGTTCTAGCGTGATAAGGTCCTTCGCTGCGCTCAGGATGACAGTTTCTTTGCTCAGCATGACAACGAATCCTGCCCCGCACCCCGCTGCCCCCGTTTCCCTCACGCCGCCGGCGCGGCGCTCGGGGAAGCGCACGCGGCGGGTGCGGGGCATTATTTTTTTGAAGGACGTGGCCGTGCTGGCCTGCACAGCCTTTGGCGGGCCGCAGGCGCACGTGGCCATGATGTTCCGGCTGCTGGTGGATAAGCGCCGCTACATCAGCACGGCCGAGCTGCTGGAATTGCAGGCGCTGTGCGCGCTGCTGCCGGGGCCGACTTCGACGCAAACCATTACGGTTATCGGCTTTCGGCTGGGCGGGCCTAATCTGGCTTACCTCACGCTGCTGGTCTGGATGCTGCCGGCTGTGACGCTAATGACGCTGGCTGGCCTTACCCTCAGCCACCTCGACCCAGCTCGCGTCACGGCGCTGGTGCAGTTTGTGCAGCCGGTGGCGGTAGGGTTCGTGGCGTTCTCAGCCTACAAGATTGCGGAGAAGGTTATCCATACCAAAACGGCCGTGGGGCTGATGGTGGCCGCGGCCATGCTGGCCTACTTCTTCCAGCTGCCCTGGATGCTGCCGCTGCTGCTGCTGGCCGGCGGAGCCGTGACCACGGTACGCTACCGAAAGCACGCCATTGTGCAGGAAAAAAAGCCCCTGCGCGTGGAGTGGGCCAACTTTGTGCTTTGGTTTGGCATATTGGTAGGGGCGGCGGTGCTGGGGCACTACACGCGCTGGTTGCCGGTGCGGCTGTTCGAAAATTTCTACCGCAACGGCTCGCTGGTGTTTGGGGGCGGGCAGGTGCTGGCCCCGCTGCTGTACGCCGAGTTCGTGGAGTTCAAGAAGTACCTCACGGGGCCGGAGTTTCTGTCGGGGCTGGGGCTGGTGCAGGCCATGCCGGGACCCAATTTTTCCTTTGCGGCCTACATTGGGGCGCTGGCCATGCGGCCGGCGGGCGGTACCGGCATGCAGGTGCTGGGCGCGGCGGTGGGCACGGCGGGCATCTTCCTGCCGGGCACGTTTCTGATATTCTTCGTAATTCGCTTCTGGGACCGGCTGCGGCAGTACCGCGTGGTGCAGGCTTCGCTGGAGGGCATCAACGCCGTGAGCGCGGGGCTGGTGTGCGCGGCTACGTTCCTGCTCTACCACCCGCTGCCCTACCGCCTGTTGGAGCTGCCGTTTCACCTCGGCCCCATCGATTCGCTGCCCCTGAACCCGCTGCTGGTGGGCCTCACCTTTCTGCTGCTGCTCTGGGAAAAGGTGCCAAGTGTGGTCATCATCGCCGTGGCGCTGCTAGCCGGGGCACTGATGAGGGCTTAAATTACCCCTACGACTTCGCGGTTAAATACGCCGTGCGGGCTTCTTCCAGTTCGGCCACCAACTCGGCCCGCTGGCGCAGCAGCTCGGTTCCCACGGCTGGTGCACGGCGGAACAGTCGCGCTGCCCGCAGCCGCCGCAGCCGCGCCGAAAGGGTACTCCAATAGCTCAGGGCGTAGAATCCGGTAAGGGGCAGGCTGAGCACGTAAAGGGCAGTAAGCCGCCAGTCGTGCGTGAGCCAGTGTTGCACGGCTGCCGCTTGCAAAGCGTAAGCCAAAGGGAAGGTTATCATGCCCATTACCAGCATAATGGGCGCCACAAACTCTACGTCCTTAGTTGCACGCTTGGCCACAGCCGAAGGCAAAATGTATGGTAAGTAGTTATTGATAACTCCATAAAACCATACAGGTGCGCCAAACACCAGGTTGAGCAGGCCCACCACGGAGCCGCGCCGCTGGCTGTCGAGCGCCTCGTCGGTGAGGCCGTGGCGGCGGAGGTCGGCGAGGTAGGCTTCAAACTGGGCACGGGCAGCGGCGAGGCGCTCCGGGAAGTGCTGCTCGGCCCAGGGCAGGGCTTGCAACAGGGTGCGGCTCAGTTGGAAGTTGTCGTAGAGCGTGTCGGGGTCGTCGTCGGGGTTGAGGTGGCTGCCGAATACGCGCTCAATCTGTTGCACGAAGGTGTCCTCGGCCGCGTCGCGGGTGATGACCAGCCGGCGTTCCAGCGCCACCCGAATGGCCTCGGTGAGCTGGTCGGCGGCCAGGTCGGGGTCCTGGGCATAGGCGGCGGCGTAATCGGCCACGACGATGGGCGGGGCCACGTTCAGCAGCACATCCGACCGAAATTTGCTGGGGTCGAAGTAATTGGTGGCTACTGGTATCACTTTCAGACCCAGCTTGAAATGGTGGCGGGCCTCGGCGCCCAGTGCAATGCGGGCCGCACCGGTTTTAAGGGGCCGCAGGCGGCGTTCGCTCACGCTGGTGCCCTCCGGGAAAATCATAATGGTGCCGCCCCGGCCCAGGTAGTCGTAGCAACGGCCAAACGTGGCTTCGTTCTGGGCCGCCCGCTGCTCGGGCGTGACGGGGCCGCCCTGGCCGGCATCCTGCGCCCGGTAGATGGGAATGGAATTGCCCGATTCCATGATGGCCCGCAGGATGGGGTTGACAAAAAACGTGCTTTTGGCCAAGAAGGCGATGGGCTGGCGGCGGTTCACGGCCGCCAGCAGCGGGTCCATAAGGGTGTTGGGGTGGTTGCCGGCCAGCAGCAGCGGGCCAGGCAGGTGCAGGCGTTCGGGGTGCCGTACCTCGATGCGGCGGAAAAAGACCCGTAGTGCAATCTGCACCAGCGGTTTCATTACAGTATAAAAAAGCATGGGCGGGAATACGGCGTGTAGCCCCGAAAGATAGGCCCGCGCCGCCCCCAAACGCCAAGCGCCGCCAAACCCGGAGGCTTGGCGGCGCTTGTTGCAGCTGCGATGAGCGGCGAGTGACTACTTCTTTTTCTTTTCGGCTTTGGCCTTCGCCTTGGCTTTTTCTTCGTCGCGCTTGGCCTTCTCTTTGGCTTTTTTGGCTGCGGCTTCTTCCATTTTCTTCCGCTTGCCGGGGTATTTGGCATCGAATACCATCACTTTGGCGATGCTGTCGGCGTCGGCAATGGCCTTGCGGCTGGTCACGCGGCCGGTGAGCGACACGTAGTCGCCTTCGGCAATTTGGGTGGTGGTGCCATCGGGCGTTGTCACTGCGCCGGCCGGGGTGATGACGGTGCCGTTAATCAGCTTTTTATCAGCCGTGAGCGGGTTGCTGATGCCAAGCTCGGTGAGCACCACTCGGCCCTTCTGCATCGAGATGCCGTCCTTGATTCCCTCGGTGGCCGATGCTACTGCGCGCGGCTTCGGCTGCACGCGGCCCGGGCGGGCCGTCTGCGCCTGCACCCCGGCAATATTCAGCAAAGCCAACGCGAAAGCATAGAAGAGGGAATTCTTGATATTCATGGGAAAGTTAAAAATAGAGTAGGAAAAAACGCAACGATAATTACTTTCAATGCACAAATATAAGCCTTTTTAGGAACATAAGAGTTGCATTATGTTTAGGTCAAGTGCAAAAACCACCTCATAGCCAGTGTCGGTGAAAAGCCAACATTCTATTGCCTGTTGCGTTCATTTAGTGTATCCAATTTTGATGCCGAAAACCAAGTGCCCCCTTTTCTGCATCGTCACAAACTACTATACGAGAACGAACAGGCAGAAGCGTAATGCCCCCCGCAAAATTGTTAGCGGCAGAAATTGGTTGGTAATGCTGAATTTGCGGAGCGGCCAGCCGCTGGGCACTCCAGCACGGCCTCCCATAACCCACGTATAACTCCATCGAATTTTCCTCATCCCGTGGATTACAAAGACTACTACAAGGCGCTGGGAGTGGACAAAAACGCCACTTCCGAGCAAATCAAGAAGGCATACCGCAAACTGGCGCGCCAGCACCACCCCGACGTGAACCCCAACGACAAGGGCGCGGAGCAGAAATTCAAGGAAATCAACGAGGCCAACGAAGTCCTCAGCGACCCCGACAAGCGGAAGAAATACGACCAGTTTGGGGCCGACTGGCAGCGCTACCAGCAGCAGCCCGGTGGCGGCGCGGGCCGGGGCGGCCAGCCCGGCGGTGGCTTCGACTGGAGCCAGTACACCCAAGGCGGTGGCGGCGGCAACCCGTTTGGCGAAGGCGAGGACTTCTCGGATTTCTTCGGCTCGCTCTTTGGCAACATGGGCGGCGGCAGTCGGCGCGCCGGCGGCACCCGCCCCGGTGCCGGCCCCGACTACCAGGCCGAGCTGGAATTGAGCCTGGAGGAGGCCTACCACGGCGGCCCGCGCACCATCACCGTCAACGGCAAAAACCTGCGCCTGACCATCGCGCCGGGCGTGGCCGACGGCCAGACCATTCGCCTGCGCGACCAGGGCGGTCCCGGCCGCCACGGCGGCCCCAACGGGGCGCTGCTCATCACCTTCCGCATCCGGCCCGATGCCCGCTACGCCCGCACCGGCGACGACCTCACGCAGGACGTGCCCGTGAGCATCTACAAGGCCCTGTTGGGTGGTGAGCAAACCGTGGAAACCCTCAGCGGCTCCGTCAAAATCAAGCTAAAGCCCGAAACAGCCAACGGCACCCGCCTGCGCCTGCGGGGCAAGGGTTTCCCGGTATATAAAAAAGAAGGCCAGTTCGGCGACCTCTACCTGCGCCTGAACCTGACCTTGCCGCAGCACCTCACCGACCAGGAAAAAGAACTGATTCAGCAGCTGGCAGCCCTGCGCCCTGCTGAAGCCTAACCCATCTTCTTACTCAGCATGGAAACGACCTTCATCACCCTTACTTTTCAGGAATGCTCGGTGCGCTACGGGCTGGCGCCGGCCGACCTGCACGAGTTTCTGCAGGCGGGCCTGCTCCGCGCAGCGACCGCCCCCGAAACCGTCATCGTGGACGAGCCCGACGACCTGCCGCGCCTCGCCCGCCTGCACCACGAGCTAGGCCTGGCCCCGGAGGCGTTGGACATCATCCTGGCCATGCGCCAGCGGCTGGTGCGCCTGCAAGCCACGCTGGCCCGCGAAACGGCGCGGGCGCGGCAGTTGGAAGACTTCCTGCTGCGAAATAGCGTGTTGGAGGATTTTGGGTAAAGCCAGAAGAATAATTGCCTGTCATCCTGAGCGCAGCGAAGGACCTTCTCACTTTTTGAGCAGTTTGAAATTACCGCAAGTCGTACATCGGTGATAAGGTCCTTCGCTGCGCTCAGAATGGCAGAAGGTTTTCTATTCCCCGCTTACGCCACGGCCAGCGCCAGCAGCAGCCCGGCCAGCGTGGCCGCCAGCTTGGGCCAGTTGAGGCGGTGCTCGGGACTGGTTTCAAACAGAATGGTGGTCGAAACGTGCAGGAAATTGCCGGCCACCAGGCCCAGCAGCGCCGCGTACCAGCCGCTGCTCAGCAGCTGCGACAGTACTACGTAGTTGCTGATAACAATGCCCACCGGCGAGGCCAGCGCGAAAATCAGCAACCCCGGCCACACCCGCCGGAAGCTGCCCAGCCGCAGCCGCAACAGCGTGGCCAGCGCAAAGGCCGCCGGCATGTGGTGCAGCGCCACGCCCACCACAATGGCGTAGAAATTCTGGCTCACCTGCCCTACTTCCGGGCTGTGCACCAGAATGCTGCCCTCCAAAAACGAGTGCACCACTAGCGCCGCCAGCAGCAAGAACGGCACCCGGCTCACGCCTTCGTGCGGGCTGTGTGCCGCTTCGTGGTGCACATGCACGTGCCCATGCTCCACGCCCTGCGACAGCACCTCCAGCAGCAGCTGGCCAAAGAAGCCGCCCAGCACCCAATAGCCCACCCGCGTGGGATGCTCGGGTAGCAATTGCAGCGCCTCGGGCAGAATGTGCGTCACGGTGAGCGTGAACAAATACGCCCCGCTAAAGGCTAGCAGCGGCTTTAGCCACTGCCCGCCCCGCGCCACCGGCACCCAAGCCGCCGCCGCGCCCGCACCCAGCACCGTGAGCAGCAGCAGAAAAATTGCAAACCCCATATGTAAAGAATGAGGAACGAGGAGCGAGGAATGAAGAACGGGAAATTGCCAGCGCACACGCTAACAGTTTCCCGTTCTTCATTCCTCATTCTTCATTCTAAAATGACGCAAAGCGGCAGCTCTGCTACCGCCGGCCGGCGGGCAAAGCTGCCACCCAATCGAGAGAAACCTAAAAAGCCGCGCGCCTTAGCGCTGTATTTGGTGGCCGTTTTCGGCCGTGTCCGCCTGGCCCGATTTGCCGGCGTCGTGCAGTTGGCCACGCTTGCGCATGCCTTCTTCGGCGTTTGCCGAGATGGCCGACTCAGCGGCCGGATGCTTGGCTTCGGTTTCCGGAGCTTGACCGGCCGCAGCCTTCATCAGCGGCGAGTTCACGTTTTCGATTGAGCCGTTGGGCACCGAGTGGTCGAAGTTTTCGTCGTCGCGGGTGCCGGGGGCTACCTGGTCGAGCGATACTTTCTCATCGGGGCGCCAGTCGGAGGGCTCGCTGCTGCAAGAAGTCAGGGCCAAAGTAGCGGCGGAAACAGCCAGCAACAGGGTGGAGGTCAATTTCATCGAAGTAAAATTAGCAGGGGGTTGAAATTTAGACGGTGGCCGCGCCGGCTTCGGCGGGCAGCAGGTTTTTGCGGCGCAACATGGCCTCAAACAAGCGGCGGTCGTTATCGGCGTTGAAAATTTTGAAAGGCAAATGTAAAAACACCGGCACATCGAACGTGCGGGCCAGCCACAGGCGCCACGCGGCCATACCGGCCGGCGGCGTGCCAGGCTTGAGGTACAGTACGTAAGCATCCACATCGCGGCGCACCCGGCCAATCATGTCCCAGGTCAGCTGCATGGCTTTGCCTTCCTTCTCCGGGCCCACGCGCAGCAACAGCTGCTTGTTGTCCATCTCAAACGCCATGCGCTCAAACAGCGGCTTGCTCTGCTCCATCTGGGTTACGCCCGTCACCTGTGCCGAGCGGAACAGCACAAACAGAATGGTGAGCACTACGGCCAGCACAATCCACCACCAGGAGTGCACAAAAATGGCCGGGAGCAGCCCCAGCGCGAAGGGAATAAGCGCATACACCCAGTCTTTTTTCCATACTTCGCCCATCACCATCTTGGTGTAGGTGTCGGTGGTAAGCTGGGTTTTCTTGGTGCGAATGGCCAGCGACGGGGCCTGCTGGGCCTGGCGGAAGCCGCCACCGCCGCCGCGTTGGTTGGGTTGGTTCACGGGAGTAATGTGATAATGTAATGATGTGTTGAAATGTGAAAATGTCTTAGCTGCAAAGAGGTGGAATGGTCTACAGTGCAACACATTTCCACATCAGCACATTCTCCACATTCGTTTTAATACGCTTTTAGGCTTAAATCCAGGCTCTTGACAGAGTGCGTGAGCGCGCCCACCGAAATGTAGTCAACACCCGTGCGGGCCACTTCGGCAATGGTTTTCTCGGTGATGCCGCCGCTGGCCTCCGTCGGGAAGCGGCCGGCGATGAGGGCCACGGCCTCGCGCAGCTGGTCGGGGCTCATGTTGTCGAGCATGATGCGGTCGATGCCGCCTGCGTCGAGCGCCTGCTGCACTTCATCGAGCGAGCGGGTTTCGATTTCGATGGGCAGCCGCCGGCCGGTTTTTTCCAGGTAGTCGTGGGTGGCCGCGATGGCCTGCGCAATGCCGCCGGAGTAGTCAACGTGGTTATCCTTGAGAATAATCATGTCAAACAGCCCGTAGCGGTGGTTCACGCCGCCGCCGATGAGCACAGCCCACTTCTCGCAGATGCGGAAATTGGGCGTAGTCTTGCGGGTGTCGAGCAGCTTGGCCGAGGTACCAGCGATGAGCGTGTTCAGGTGCGCCGTGTAGGTGGCGATGCCGCTCATGCGCTGCATGCAGTTGAGTACCAGGCGCTCGGCCGTGAGGATGCTGCGGGCCGGGCCTTCCACGGTGAAGGCAATGTCGCCGTGCTTCACGAGGTCGCCATCGGCGAGCAGGGGCGTAAATACCAGCGAGGCATCCACTTCCTTGAAGATGAGCGGGGCCAGGGCCATGCCGGCCAGCAGGCCTTCGCCTTTTACCAGCAGCTGGGCGCGGTTGCGGGCGTCGGCCGGAATGGAAGCCAGCGCCGAATGGTCGCCGTCGCCCACGTCCTCGGCCAGAGCCGTGCGGATGAAGGTGGTCAGCGCCTCGGGCGTGAGATAAGAATAGGCAGCGGAGGGAGTTTGCACGGCGCAAAGGTACGGCCCTTGCGTCGGCCAGTAAAGCAGAAGATTCCCACGAAAAAGCCCCGGCCTGTGCGGGCCGGGGCTAAGGTTATTCTTTCGTGAACTCCAGCGTGTCAATTACCGGCGCGCCGCGTGAGGGCTTGAGCTTAACATACACGCGGTAGGTGCCGTTACGGCCGGTGTAGCGGCCAATGGCGTACTGAATGTGCTCCTGGCTTTCGCCCTGATGAATAAACTCAAAGGTGCTGGGGGCATTTTTGCCGAAAAAATCCTTGATGACTATTTCGGCCTGGGTAGCGTTGTAGCCCTGCCTATCGCCTTCGAAACCAATTTCTACGGTAGCGGCAAAATATTGCGACAATTCGCGGGAAGAGCCGTTGCGCAATGCCGACCGAACGGCTCCGAGGTTATCGGCCTGCGCGTGAGCCGCGACAGAACCGAGCAGGAACAGCCATCCGATGAATAGAGTCCTAATTAAATAGCGTTTCATTATACGGGTAATAAGTGCGTCATACGCGGAAAGTAACAAGCGAAAATGGTGCCAGGAAGTAATCAACGACTTTGAGCAGGCCTGCGCAAAGCTGAAAATTGCCCCAACTTAAAGCGGGTGCGAAGGTAGAAAATTTCAACCAGAGGCGCAGCCCCGCCGTATCTTTGCGCCATGAATAAGCAGGTATTATTGGTAATTCTGGATGGGTGGGGCATTGCTCCGAACACGGCAGTTTCGGCAGTAGACGCGGCTAGTACGCCGTTCTACCACGAGCTGTTGCAGCGGTTTCCGCACAGCACCTTGCAGGCGTCGGGCGAGGCCGTGGGCCTGCCCGAAGGCCAGATGGGCAACTCCGAAGTGGGGCACATGAACATCGGGGCCGGCCGCGTGGTCGACCAGGAGCTGGTGCGCATCGGCAAGTCCATTCGGGAGCGCAAGCTGGGCCAGATGCCCGCGCTGGTGAAAGCCTTCGACTACGCCATTGCCAATGACAAACCGCTGCACCTCATCGGCCTGCTTTCCGATGGTGGCGTGCACTCACACATCGACCACGTGAAGGCGCTTTGCACCATTGCCCACGAGGCGGGCGTGCGGCGCGTGTTCGTGCACGCCTTCACCGACGGGCGCGACACCGACCCCAAGAGCGGCGTGCGCTTCGTGAACGAGCTGGAAGAATCGATGGTGCGCAGCGGGGCCAAAATCGCCTCGGTGGTGGGCCGCTACTATGCCATGGACCGCGACCGCCGCTGGGAGCGGGTGAAAGTGGCCTACGACCTGCTGGTGAATGGCATCGGCACGCCTTCGCAGAACCTGATTCAGACCATTCAGGAGCAGTACAAAGAAGGCGTGACGGATGAGTTCCTGAAGCCGATTGTGAAGACTGGGGCCGACGGCCAGCCGCTGGCCACCATTCAGGAGGGCGACGTGGTGCTGTGCTTCAACTTCCGCACTGACCGGGGCCGCGAAATCACGGAAGTGCTGACGCAGCAGGACATGAACGCCTTCCAGATGCAGCGCCTTAACCTGCATTACCTCACGCTGACCAACTACGACGACACCTTCGTGGGCGTGACGCCCATTTTTGAGAAGGACAACCTGAACAACACGCTGGGCGAGGTGCTGGCGGCTTACGGCAAAACCCAGATTCGTATTGCCGAAACCGAGAAGTACCCGCACGTCACGTTCTTCTTCTCGGGTGGCCGGGAAAATGAGTTTGCGGGCGAAACGCGCATCCTGCGGGCCTCGCCCAAAGTGGCGACTTACGACCTGCAGCCCGAAATGAGCGCCGCCGAACTGCGCGATGCGCTGGTGCCGGAACTGCAAGCTAAATCGGCCGATTTTGTGGTGCTGAACTTTGCCAACCCTGACATGGTGGGCCACACCGGCGTGTTCGAGGCCGTGGTGAAGGCCGTGGAAACCACCGACGCCTGCGCCCGTGCCGTGGTAGAAGCCGCGCTAGCCGCCGGCTACGCCAGCATCATCATCGCCGACCATGGCAACGCCGAGTTCATGCGCAACGCCGACGGCTCGCCCAACACCGCCCACACCACCAACCTGGTGCCCTGCATTCTGGTCGACAACGACTACCGCGGTGCCCTGGCCGATGGCAAGCTGGGCGACCTGGCCCCCACCATTCTGGAGCTAATGGGCGTGCCTAAGCCGGCCGAGATGACGGGCCAGAGCATCCTGCGGCCTAGCCTTGCCCCGAATGCGTAAGCATCGCCTGGCAATAGGCGCGCTGGCGGCGGGCTTAGTGCTGCTGGGGGGCTGCGGCGAGGCCGGCCCGGCCGCGCCCGCTGCCCGCCGCCCGCTGTATTTCGATGTGAAAGGCCTGCTCACGCAGCAGGTGGCACAGCTAGAGCAACGGCACGCCGCCGTGACCAAGCACGTGAGCCTGCGCGGCAACGCGCCCGAAACCGTGCGCGTGCCCGCCGTGAAATGGAACGACGAGCTTCAGATTTTCTTTCAGGCTGACATCAACAAGGCTGCCCTGCGCGGGGCCTACGCCGTGGATTCGGTGGCGCTGGCCGGTGGGGCAATGCGCCGCACCTACACGCGCCGGCCGGGCCAGCCCAATGCGCCCGTAACCAGCCTGACGGTGGTGCAGCGGGGCACGGTGCCGCAGGAAATTGCGGCCACCATCGTGCAGGATAATCCGCTGTTCTCGGCCCAAAAGCAACTGCGCATGCAACTGGAGAATGGCCAGCTGCGCGCCTACGAAGTGGTGGGAACCCAGAAGCTGGTGCTGTTCGACTCGTTGCGCTATTCGGCGGCCGGGCGGGTGGAGTAGGCAGGTTTGGCCTGATTATTTGTGCTCGTAAGCGCCCAGACTGGGCATACTCGGGTTGTTGCGCGGCAGGTTGATGAGGTCGCGGAGCGGCACCGGCGAGCCAACGGCTTTGGGCCGGCGGGGCGAGGTAGCGGGCGAAGCGGCCTGCAGGCTGTAATCGGGCTGGCTGCTGGTGAGCGATGTGCGAACAAACAGCGGGTCTGCGTTGACGATGTTGGCGCGGGCGGCCAGCGCCAGGCCGGGCTTGCCGACAGCATCTGTGGTGGCTTGGTATTCCTTGGTGCGAAGCAGCGAGTTTTGCACCGTGATGTTGGACAGATAGTCGGCGTTGTTCTGCAAATACAGCTCGTCCTCAAAAGAGCCCCACACGATGGAGTTGCGGATGGTGACGCTGGTGGGCAGCTTCGGCGGGTTTTTCAGGGCGTCGTCCACGTTGGTGAACGTGAGGGACGAAGTTTCTCGCCGGAAAGCGGGCGTGTAGTTGGCAACGGTGCAGAAGTTCAGGTCGTAGGTACCGCCGATGCCCACCATGGCATATTCGCCGCAGTTGGTGAAGAGGCAGTTGGTAGCCGTAACATCGCCGGAATAGCTGATGACGCCGCCGCCGGTGCCGGGGTTGGCATTGGCGAAGGAGACATTCGACCCGGAGATATTTCGAAAAACGGTGTTGCTCAGCGCCAGCGTGGGATGGGTGGGCAATGCGTCGCGATTGTAGAGCAAGGCGCCGAACGTGGCATTCTTGATTTCGGCGTAGCGAATACTGTTGTTGCGGCTGGTACCGGTGAAAATGATGCCGCCCCACTGGCTGGGAATGTCGGCGTAGAACGGCTCCAATCGGTCACCCTGAAAACGCACGATGTTGAGGTTTTTAGCCTTCACCGTATCAGTAGCACCGGTGCCGGGCACGAAATCGTCGTTGACCCGCAACGTACCATTCACCTGAATGTAGGAGCCGGCGTGAGAGTAGATGCGCGCGCCTTTGGGAATGGTCAGCGTGACGCCTTCGCCCACAAGCACCCCAAATGAAACGGCCGGCTGTTGCGGGTTCAGTACCCGGTTAGCATTAATGATGACGTGGGGCTTGTCGGTACGCCAGGTCGTGTTGGCGGTGATATAGTCGGCGCGGTGGAAGTAGGCATTCTGGCCGTAAGCCACCACTTTCACGTTTTGCTCGTTGCCGTTGGTGCGGAAATTCACCTGGTCTTCCAGCAGGAAAGGCTTGTCCTTGCCGTTGTCGCCCAGCACGGCGCGCACCAGCACCAGCAGGCTGTCCTTGCCCCGAATGGTGATGCCGCTGATGCTCGGGCCGGCATCGCCGTTGATGAGCAGCGAGTAGGTGGTGCCCAGCTTGCCGGCCAGGCTCACATCGGTTTTCACCGCGCCGCTGTTGCGGTTGTACACCCACAGGCGTTTCGTCACCGTTTGGATAGTGGTAAACGCCGTGTCAAACTTAACCGTGTCGGTGGCAAACGCCAGGCTGCCGGAGGTTTGCACCAAATCTTCTTTCGGCTCGCAGCCGGGCAGGAAGGAGAGCAAACAACTCAAAACCAGAAGCAACGAGAAGAGGTGGCGCATAAGCAGTGGCGAGGGCATGGATTGCCCAGGAGAAACGATAAAGCCGGAAGAGTATTGCAACCGAGGCGGCGGGGCCGGCACGTGCCAGCCCCGCGCCGGGCTTACTTCGTCACGCCTTCCTGCAGGCGCTCGGCGCTGTCGGCCAGGCGGAGCTGCTCCACGAAGTCGTCCACGTTGCCCTCCACCACGCTGGCCAGGTTGTACACCGTGTAGCCGATGCGGTGGTCCGTCACGCGGCCCTGTGGGTAGTTATAGGTGCGGATTTTATCGGAACGGTCGCCGCCGCCAATCATGTTTTTGCGCACGGCACCGTCGGCTTCGTTCTTTTTGGCCAGCTCCATCTCGTACACACGGGAGCGGAGCACGGCCAGGGCTTTGTCGAAGTTTTTGAGCTGCGACTTCTGGTCCTGGCACTGGGCCACGAGGCCGGTGGGCAGGTGGGTGAGGCGCACGGCCGAGTACGTGGTGTTTACGGACTGGCCGCCGGGGCCGCTGGAGCAGAAATAGTCCTTGCGGATGTCGCTCATGTTCAGCTCCACGTCGAATTCTTCGGCTTCCGGAATCACCACCACCGAGGCCACGCTGGTGTGGATGCGGCCCTGCGTTTCGGTGGCCGGCACGCGCTGCACGCGGTGCACACCGCTCTCAAACTTGAGCTTGCCGTACACGTCTTCGCCGCGCACGGCCACGATGATTTCCTTGTAGCCGCCGGCAGTGCCTTCCATGGCATCGATGAGCTCCATTTTCCAGCCCTGCTTTTCGGCGAAGCGCATATACATGCGCTGCAGGTCGCCGGCGAAAATGGCGGCTTCGTCGCCGCCCGCGCCGGCCCGGATTTCCATGATGACGTCTTTCGAGTCGTTGGGGTCCTTGGGCAGCAGCAGGTCTTTGATGACTTCTTCGAGGCGCTCCTGCTCGGGCATCAGCTCGTCGAGCTCGGCCTTGGCCATCTCGCGGAAGTCCTGGTCCTTTTCGGTGGCAATGACCTCGCGGGCATTTTCGATGTTGCTGAGCACCTGTTGGTAGTTGCGGTACTCGGCCACAATCTTGCCCAGCTCTTTGTATTCCTTGTTCAGGGACTTATAGCGCTTCAGGTCCGACATCACGTCGGGCTGCATCAGCTCTTCGTTGACGTTTTCGTAGCGCTGGTTGATGGCTTCTAGTTTATCGAGCATCGGGTGTTCGGGAAATAATCAGATAGTGGGCAAAGATACGGATTCTAAACACCGCTATTCAGCACGTTGGTTCGCGGACTTCGCCCGGCCAATGCCACCAACGGCCCGGCACGCCCAACAAACCGCCGAACGGATGCGGGAAATGGCCCCGGCGCGCCCTACATTGCGCCCGTCTGCCTGGGCGTGGCCGGGATTGGAAGTTGGCGTAGCACAGCTACTCCGGCCCGGTGCCGGCTCCGCCAAACAACTCTTCCTGACGCTCGCTGGCGTCTCCGCTTCTTCTCCTAAGCTCTTCTGGTTTCGCACTTCCCACCCAAGCGGTACCCCACTTTCACCAACCAGAAAACTGCAATGCAAGTGTTGAAATTCGGAGGCACGTCGGTGGCCTCTGCTGCGAATATTGATAAAAGCTGCGTCATCGCCATGAAGGCTCTCGAAAAGGGACCGGTGGTAATGGTCGTGTCGGCACTGGGCGGCACCACCGATGCGCTGATTAAGGCAGGCCGCACGGCGGAAACGGGCGACCTGGCGTATCAGGAGATTCTGCAGCAGCTAGAGCAGCGCCACCTCACTGCAGCCGAAGAACTGCAGCTGCCACCCGCGCCGCTGGATACCGCTGCCGCCCTGATTACGGACGCCTTTCTGGAGCTGCACCGGCTGTGCGACGGCATCGCGTCGCTTCAGGAGCTGTCGAGCCGCACCCTGGACCGGCTGGTGAGCTACGGTGAGCTGCTGTCGTCGCAACTGGTAGAGCTGCATTTCCATAGCTTCTGGCCCGATACCGTGTGGGCCGACACGCGCCAACTCATTCGTACCAACTCGCGCTTTGGCAATGCGGAAGTAGACATCGCCGCCACCGGCCGATTGGTGAAGGACTTTCAGGCCCGGTACCCCGGCGACTCGTGGATAGTGCCCGGCTTCATTGCCGCCGATGCCCACGGCACCACCACCACGCTGGGCCGCGGCGGCTCCGACTATACGGCCGCCCTACTGGCCGCCGCCCTCGATGCCGAAGTGCTGGAAATCTGGACCGACGTGAGCGGGATGATGACGGCTGACCCGCGCCTTGTGCGCAGCGCCCGGCCCATTGCCCGCATTTCGTATCAGGAGGCCATGGAGCTGTCGCACTTCGGCGCGAAGGTGCTGTATCCGCCTACCATTCAGCCCGTCATGCAGCGCGGCATTCCGCTCTGGATTAAAAACACCTTCGCCCCCGACGACTACGGCACGCTGGTCGAGGTGAGCCCGCCCCGGCCCGCCGCTGTCGTGCAAGGCATTTCCAGCATTGGCAACCTGACGCTGCTAAACCTGGAGGGCAGCGGCATGGTGGGCGTGCCGGGCTTTTCGCAGCGGCTGTTTGCCGCGCTGGCCCGCGAGCGAATCAACGTGGTGCTCATCACCCAAAGCTCGTCGGAGCATTCGATTTGCGTGGGCGTCAACAGCCAGGACACCGCCGCTGCCCAGGCCGTGGTGGATGAGGAGTTTGCGACGGAAATCGCGGCCGGCCGCATCGAGCCGCTATGGCCTGAAACCGACCTCGCCATCGTGGCGCTGGTGGGTGATAACATGAAAAACCACCCCGGCATCAGCGGCAAGCTGTTTGGTGCGCTGGGGCAGAACGGGGTGAACATCCGGGCCATCGCACAGGGCGCGTCGGAGAAGAATATTTCGACCGTGATTCGGGCTGCCGATGTGCGCAAGGCCATTAACGTGCTGCACGAGGCCTTTTTCGAAGCCACCAAGAAGCAGGTCAACCTGTTCATCCTCGGTCCCGGCAACGTGGGCAGCAAACTGCTGGAGCAGCTGGCACGGCAGCAGTCGCACCTGCTGGAGAAGCTGGGCCTGCAGGTGCGCGTGGTGGCCATTGCCAACAGCCGCCACTGCCTGGTGGATGAAAATGGCCTCGACCTCACCGCCTGGCCCGAAGAGCTGGCCCAAGCTCCGGCCCAGACGCTGGAGGAATTCACGCAACTCGTCATCGCCCGCAACCTGCGCAATTCCATCTTCGTGGACGTGACGGCCAACCCGGTCGCCGCCGGCATCTACGCCGACTTGCTGGCCAAGAGCGTGGCCATTGTGGCGTGTAATAAGGTGGCCGCCTCGTCGGACTACGCGCATTACGCCCGTCTCAAAAGCCTGTCGAAGGAATTCAACGCCAGCTATTTGTTTGAAACCAACGTGGGCGCGGCCCTGCCCATCATTGGCACACTCAACGACCTCACGCGCAGCGGCGATGTGGTACGGCGCATGGAAGCCGTGCTCTCGGGCACGCTCAACTTCGTGTTCAACAACTACGATGGCAGCCGCCCTTTTGCCGAGGTGGTGCGCCAGGCCCAGGCCGAAGGCTATACCGAGCCCGACCCGCGCCTCGACCTGAGCGGCTCCGACGTGGCCCGCAAAATCCTCATCCTCGCCCGCGAAGCCGGCCAGATAATGGAAATGGCGGACATCGAAATCGAAACCTTCCTGCCGCCCGCCTGCCTCGATGGTGATGTGGAAGCCTTCTACACGCAGATGGCGGCGCACGAAGCGCACTTCCGCGCCCTCTACGATGCCGCTGCTGCCGCTGGCAAGCGCCTGAAATTCGTGGCCCGCTACGCCGATGGGCGCGCCGCCGTGGGCCTGCAGCAGGTAGCGTCCGGCCACGACCTGTACGACCTGCGCGGCAAGGACAACGTGGTGCTCTTCCACACCGACCGCTACGTGGACCAGCCGCTGGTGGTGAAAGGTGCCGGGGCTGGCGCGGAGGTCACCGCCTCGGGCGTGTTTGCCGATATTATCCGCGCCGCGAGGTTGTAAAAATTCAGTGAGCAGTTATCAGTGAGCAGTCATCAATAAAACCGCTCGCTGATAACTGCTCACTGATAACTGTTCACTGAGCTCTATGCCTGATTCCGTTCTCGTTCATTCCCCCGCCACGCTCTCTAATCTGGGCTGCGGCTTCGATGTTTTCGGCCTGTCGCTGGCCGCGCCTTACGACACCATTCGCCTCACGCGCAGCGCCGAGCCGGGCATTCGCATCCGTCACCACGACCCGTATAACCTGCCCACCGACCCGCTGCACAACGTGGCTGGCGTGGCCCTGCTGGCGCTGTTGAAGCAGGTGCCGGAGGCCGTGGGATTCGACATGGAAATAACCAAAGGCATCAAGCCGGGCAGCGGGGTGGGCAGCAGTGCCGCCAGTGCGGCCGGCGCGGTGGTGGCGGCTAATGCGCTGCTGGGCAACCGCTTCAGCAAAATGCAGCTGGTGGATTTTGCGATGGAAGGGGAGGCCGTGGCCTCCGGCGCGCGCCACGCCGACAACATCGCGCCGGCCATTTTTGGCGGGTTTACGGTGGTGCGGGCTCTGGAACCGGCCATTGACATCATTGCCCTGCCCGCGCCGCCGCTGTGGGTAGCCGTGGTGCACCCGCAGATTGAGTTGAAAACCAGCGACTCGCGCAAAGTGCTGCCGGCCACCGTGCCGCTGGGCCTCGCCGTGCGGCAGTGGGCCAACGTGGCGGGCCTGACCGCCGGCTTCATGATGGCCGATTACGACCTCATCGGCCGCTCGCTCGACGACTACATTGTGGAGCCGGCGCGCCTGCCGCTCATCCCCGGCCTGGCCGAGGCGCGGACGCGGGCGCTGGCCGCCGGCGCCATTGGGGGGGGCATTTCGGGTTCGGGACCGTCGATTTTTATGCTGAACCGGACGGAGGCCACGGCGCAGGACGTGGGCGCAGCTCTGGGCAGCGTGTTCGCGGAGCTGCAGATTGAATGCAATGTGTACGTGGGGCCGGTGGGCACCACGGGGGCGCGGGTGGTGGCGGAGGAGTAAATAAATTCATCTGTCATCCTGGGCGCAGCGAAGGACCTTCGCTGCGCCCAGGATGACAGATGATTACCAGAATTAACAACCAATGAAATACTACAGCCTCCGCCACCAGTCGCCCCCGGTTGATTTTCGCACCGCCACCGTTACCGGGCAGGCACCAGATGGCGGCCTGTATTTTCCCGAAACCATCCCGAAGTTTCCGGCCGGGTTCCTGCGCGAGCTGCGGGGGTTGAGCAAGGCCACGGTGGCCTTCAACGTGATGCGACCCTACGTGGGCAGCACCATTGCCGAGGCCGATTTGCAGCGCATCTGCGCCGAGGCGGTGGATTTCGAGTTTCCGCTGGTGCCGGTGACGGCGGAGGTGTCGGCGCTGGAGTTGTTTCACGGGCCGACGCTGGCGTTTAAGGACGTTGGGGCGCGGTTTATGAGCCGTTGCCTGGGCTACTTCGCGCAGCGCGGCGACACGCCGCCCGTGACCGTGCTGGTGGCCACCAGCGGCGATACCGGCGGGGCCGTGGCCAGCGGTTTTCTGGGCGTGCCGGGCGTGGAAGTAGTGATATTGTACCCCGCCGGGAAGGTGAGTCCGGTGCAGGAGCAGCAACTCACCACGCTGGGCCAGAACATTACGGCGCTGGAAGTGGCCGGCACCTTCGACGACTGCCAGGCGCTGGTGAAACAGGCCTTTCTGGACGAGGAACTAGCTAAAAAGCGCTTCCTGACTTCGGCCAACAGCATCAACGTGGCGCGGTGGCTGCCGCAGCAGCTTTACTATTGCTTTGCCATGCAGCAGTGGCCGGTGGGGGCCGCCGCGCCGGTAGTTTCGGTGCCGAGCGGCAACTTCGGCAACCTGTGCGCGGGGCTGCTGGCGCAGGCATCGGGGCTACCGCTGGGGCGTTTCATCGCGGCTTGCAATGCCAACGAGCCGGTGCCGGTGTACCTGCGCACAGGCACCTTCACCCCCCGCCCGGCCGTGCCCACCTTCTCCAACGCCATGGACGTGGGCAACCCCAGTAACTTTGTGCGCATTCTGGAGCTGTTCGACAACGACCTGACCAGGCTGCGCGCCGCCCTCAGCGCCGATACCGTGACCGATGCCGAAACCGTGGCCGCCATCCGGCAGGTATGGGAGCGCGACGACTATCTGCTCGACCCGCACGGCGCGGTGGCCTACGCGGCGCTGCGCCGCTACCAGGCCCAACACGGCGGCGCGGCGGGCCTGATTCTGGCCACGGCTCATCCCGTGAAGTTTCCCGACGTGGTAGAGCCCATCCTCGGCCGGGCCATTGAGCTGCCGGCCGTGGTGCAGGCCTTGCAGGGCCGCACCAAACGAAGCGTGCCGCTGGCGGTTAACTACGAGGAGTTGAAAGCCTACCTGATGTAGCTGGGCTGCGGCTTGGGCCATTGGGGCAGCGGTTCGGACCTTTGTATAAAATCAGCCCAATGCCCGCATTCGTGAACAACCTGCTCTGTAAAATTGCGCTGCCCACGCTGGCCCTGGCCTTTGCGGCCTGCCGTCCCGACCAAGTGGAGCACCTCAAGGACAGCAAGCGCATCGGCATCGAGGCCGAAAACTGGGAGGTGAAGCGCATCATGCCCCGCGACCTGCTACACGCCACCCGCTGGGCCGGCGACTCCCTCACCGCCACTGCCGACTCGCTGCTGCGCCGTACCCTGGCCCGCGAGCTGGCCCGCGGCGGTGTGGCCCGCGCTCTGGCGTTCTGCCAGCCCGAAACCTACGGCGCCGTTGATTCCTTGGCCGGCGTGCTCAAGGCCACGGCCCACCGCGTGAGCGAACGGCCGCGCAACCCCGCCCATCAGGTGCCGCTATTGGCCGAGGAAATGCACCCCGACACGGTGCGCACCATCAAGCGGCTGTCGCAGGAAGTGTTTTTCTACCAGCGGCCCATTGTGCTGAACAATCAGTTGTGCCTGCGCTGCCACGGCGAAGTGGGCAAGGATATTTCGGCCGCGGACTACGCCCTCATCAAGCAGAAATATCCGCAAGACCAGGCTACCGGTTACCGGCTGGGGCAGGCCATGGGCGCGTGGCAGCTCAGCCTGCAGCGCCCCGGGGTGGCCGAATTCTGGACAATGAAAACCCGCAAGAAGTGGAAGGAGCACAAGATGCCGAAGCTGTTTTAAAAGGGGCTTCAAGGTCGTTGGCATCGGTCATAAAAGGTTGTGTCATCCTGAGCGCAGCGAAGGACCTTATCACGTTCGTATTAGTTGGATTGCTGCAAGCTTAGCAGGCGTGAGAGGGTCCTTCGCTGCGCTCAGGATGACAGCGGCTAAAAAACTCCCCTCTGCAACCATAATAAGCCCAACCTTTCGCGCCCCGCGCCGTGAAACGGAAGGACAGCCGTGCAAAACCCCCGCGGCTATTCTTTTATGACTGCCTCTGATTCCAAACCCGTCATCATTATTGGTGCGGGCATGGCCGGGCTGGCCTGCGCCACCTGGCTGCACCGCGCCGGCCACGCCGTGCTGGTGCTCGAAGCCGCCGACGCCGTGGGCGGCCGCGTGCGTACCGACATCACCCCCGACGGCTTCCGGCTCGACCGGGGCTTTCAGGTGCTGCAAACCAACTACCCCGAGGCCCGGCGCATCTTCGACTACGGCGCGCTGAACCTGAAGTGCTTCCGCTCCGGAGCCGTTATCCGGCTGGCCGACGGACAGGAGACCACCCTGCAAAACCCGCTGCAAGCCCCACTGGCAGCATTTTCAGCGCTCAAATCGCCCATCGGCACCCTGCCGGATAAGCTGCGCATCCTCAGCCTGGTGCGGCACGTGCTCAAGTACACGCCTGAGGAGCTGCTGGCCCGCCCGGCCACCGACACGCTCAGCTTCCTGCAGCGCTATGGCTGGAGTGAGCAGATGATAAACGCGTTTTTCAAGCCGTTTTTCGGCGGCGTTTTTCTCGATAGGGAGCTGACCACGGCCAGCAACTTCTTCGAGTTCGTGTTCCAGCAGTTCGTGACCGGCGAGGCGGCTGTGCCCGCCCTGGGCATACAGCAGCTGCCCGAGCAGTTGGCCGCCCGCCTGCCCGCCGGCACCGTGCGCCTCAACGCCCCGGTGGCCGGCGTGATGGATGGCTCGCGCGTGCGCCTCACCACCGGCCAGGTGCTGGACGGCGCGGCCGTGGTGCTGGCTACCGATGGCCTGAGCGCCCTGCGCCTGTTGGCCGGCCGCAGCGGCAACCCTGACGACGGCCGCCCGGCCCAGCCCGCCGGCATTCCCACGGCGGCCCGCATCACTACGTGCACCTACTTCGCCACGCCCGGCGGCCATTCGCCGGGCCGCAACGACAAGCTGCTGCGCCTGAACGCGGCCCCCACCGGCCTAGCCCACAACGTGGCCTTCCCCGCCGATGTGAGCGGCGCTTACGCCCCGGCCGGCCGCGCCCTGGTGTCGGTGAGCACCCACAACGAGCGCAGCCTCGGCGAGGCCGAGCTCACCGCCCGCCTGCGCGAGGAGCTGGCCGCCTGGTTTGGCCCGGCCGCCCGGCAGTGGGAGCACCTGCGCACTTACCGCATCCCCACGGCGCTGCCCGTGTACCTGCCCGGCCAGCCCGTGGAGCAGCCCCTAAAACTGGCCGACACCCTCTACCGCTGCGGCGACTGGGCCGCCTACCCCTCCCTGAATGCCGCGCTGGCTACCGGCCGCGAGGTGGCCGAGATGATTATCAAAAGCTGATTCATTCCGAATAATCTACGCAAAGAGGCCCGTTCCTTATTGAAGAAACGGGCCTCTTTGCATTTGATTCGAAACGCTACACTTGCGGGTTGGCGGGAGCCAGGGCGTCGTAGCCGAGGGTTTCGGCGGGCTCCGGCTCGGCGGGCAGGCGGATGTCGTCGGCGTCGTGCACGCGCAGGGTGAGCAGGCCCGCGATTATCATAGAGGCGCCGCCGAGCACCAGCGTGAAGATGGGCTGGTCGTGGAACACGTGCTTCGTGAGCGGCCCCAGGACCAGGCCGGCCACGCCCTGCGGAATCACGATGAAGAAGTTGAACACGCCCATGTAGTAGCCCATTTTGTTGGACGGCAGCGCGCCGGCCAGCATGGCGTAGGGCACGCTCAGGATGCTGGCCCAGGCCACGCCTACGCCCACCATCGAGAGCAGGATGTAGTGGTAGTCCTGAATGAAATAAATCGAAATCAGCCCCAAACCGCCCATCACAAGGGCCAGCATGTGGGTGAAGCGGCGGCTGGTGGCACGGGCCACCACCGGCAGCAGCAGCGCCACCACCGCCGACAGGCCGTTGTAGACCGAGAAGCACACGCCCACCCAGTCGCCGCCCTTGTTGTAAAGCGCCGACGCGGTGTCGGTGGTGTGGAAAATGTGGCTGGTGACGGCCTGCGTGGTATAAATCCACATCGAGAACAGCGCAAACCACGAGAAGAACTGCACCACGGCCAATTGACGCATTGTTTTGGGCATGTGGAAAATGCCCTCGAACGACTCCTTGAGGCCATTGGCAAAGCCGGCAGTGCGGGCCTTTTCGGCCTCGAACTCGGCCAGGTTTTCGGGCGGGTATTCCTTGGTGCGCAGGATAGTCCAGAGCACGGCCAGGAAGAATACGAGGCCACCCACGTAGAAGGCATACTTCAGCGAAAGCGAGATGTGGCCGGGCTCGGGTGTGTTGGAAATGCCGAACCAGTTGGCAAACATCCACGGCAGCGACGAACCCACGATTGCCCCCACGCCGATGAAAAACGTCTGAGCTCCGAAGCCGGTGGTGCGCTGCTGCGAGGGCAGCAGGTCGCCGACCAGCGCCCGGAACGGCTCCATCGAAATGTTGATGCTCGAATCGAGAATCCAGAGCATGCCGGCGGCCATCCACAGGGCCGTCACGTTGGGCATTACCACCAGCGCCAGCGAGGCCAGCAGCGCCCCCACGAAGAAGAACGGCCGGCGGCGGCCCCAGCGCGGGCTCCAGGTACGGTCCGACAGGTAGCCGATGACGGGCTGCACCAGCAGGCCCGTGATGGGCGCGGCCAGCCACAGGAAGGCAATTTCGTCGGTCTTGGCCCCCATGGTCTCAAAAATCCGGCTCATGTTGCTGTTTTGCAGCGCAAAGCCGAACTGAATGCCGAGGAAGCCGAAGCTCATGTTCCAGATTTGCCAGAAGCTAAGCCGGGGTTTTTCGCGGGTGCTGGCGGAAGTGGCGACGGCGGTGGGAGCAGCCATGGGAATAAAGGAGAAGAGTGGAATGCCAGCGCCGCAAATGAGCGCAGAACGGATATTGAATTTAACAACTTGCCGGCAAAGCCGGGCATTACTAGCGGGACTTTATCTCGAAAATCTGGGCCGAGAGCGGGGGCAGGGTCAGGTTGAGGGCGTTGCGCGGCTCGGCCTCGGCCAGCAGGTCGGTGTAGGTGTAGAATTTCTTGGTGCTCAACCCCATGGCCGTCAGGGCCTCGGCAGGAATGGTGAGGGTGGGCTTGTAGGTTTTGTCGGCGCTGAAATTGACCACGATGAGCAGCTGCTGCTTATCGGTGTAGCGCAGGTAGGTGTAGAGGTGGCGCTGGTTGTACTCTTTGCCCAGGTTGTTGGCGTCCTGCAGCTCGTAGAAACGGCCCTTGCGGATGGCCTCGCTGGTGCTGGTGAGGGTGAGCAGGCGGCGGTAGTAGTCGCGCAGGCTTTTCTGCTCGGGGCTGAGCTTGCCGCCGTCGAACTTGCCTTGATTCAGCCACTTCTGGTGCTCGGGCACGCCCCAATAGTCAAAAATACTGGTGCGGCCGTCCTCGCTGCTGAAGCCTTCGGCCCCGCGGCCGGGCTCGCCCACTTCCTGCCCGAAGTAGAGCATTACCGGGCCGCTGGCCAGCGTGGCCGTCACGGCCATGGCCGGAATGGCGCGGCGTGGGTCGGTGGCGAAGTCCGGCGAGGCAATGCGCTGCTCGTCGTGGTTTTCCAGAAAGCGTAGCATGTGAGAGGAGAAGCCATTGCTTTCCTCTTTCCACACTTTGGTGATGTCCTCGGTGGTGCCTTCCTGGCGCATCAGCTTGCGCAGGTCGTCATACAGGCCCACTTTGTCATATAGAAAGTCGAAGTGGCCCTTCTCCAGGTAGGTGCGGTATTCCTTCGGGTTGTAGGCTTCGCCGATGAACACGAGGCCGGGCTTCACTTTTTTCAGCTCCGGAATCACCCAGGCCCAGAACTCTACGGGCACCATTTCCACCATGTCGCAGCGGAAGCCGTCCACGTTCTTGCCAGCCCAGAACACGAGGATGTCGCGCATCTTCTTCCAGGTATCGGGCACGGGCTCGAAGTAGGTTTTGCGGCCGTTCACGTAGTCCACGCCATAGTTCAGCTTCACGGTTTCGAACCAGTCGTTCACACTGGGTGCTTCCGAGAAAACGTCGTTGCCGGTGGCCTTGGCGGGGTTTTCGGCGTACTTGCCGTCCTCGCGCGGGCCTTTCAGCGGGCCGAGCGGGTTATAGTTAGCGGGCACCACGAAGGCCTTGCCGGGCAGGTAGTAGAAGTTGTTGTTGGGCGCGAAAGCCTTGGTTTTGTCGTCCTGCGCGCCCAAATCGGCCACGCCCTGGGGCTTGGCGTCCGACTTGTACGACCGCGCCACGTGGTTCGGAATAAAGTCCATGAGAACTTTCAGGCCGTGGTCGTGGGTGCGCTTGATGAGGGCTTCGTACTCCGACATGCGGTTTTTCACCGTCACGGCCAGGTCGGGAGCCACGTCGTAGTAGTCCTTGATGGCGTAGGGCGAGCCGGCGCGGCCTTTCACCACGTCGGCGTCATCGGCCGGAATGCCGGCGCTGGTGTAGTCCGTCATGGTGGCGTGCTCAATCACGCCAGTGTACCACACGTGGCTCACGCCCATGCCCTTGATTTCATCAAGCGCCTTATCAGTAATGTCATTGAATTTGCCGCAGCCGTTCTCCGTGATGGTGCCGTAGGGCTTATTCAGGGCCACTTTGTTGCCGAACAGGCGCGTCATCAATTGGTAAATGACGAGCTTATTATCCTTCGGAACCTCAGCAGTGGTGTTCGGGTCGGTGGCTTTGGGGTGTTTTTTGTCCACGGGCGGGTTGGGCAACGAGAAAGCAGCCAAAGAGAGAAGGCCGCCGGCCAGCAACAGTTTTTTCATGATGCGGCAAGATAGTTAACGAGTGACTGAGTGGCTGAATGACTGAGTGAAGGGCACGGTAATGGGCATAAATAATTCACTTGGTCATTCAGGCACGTTCTACCACTCCTGCGTGAGGGGGTGCAGCATGAGTTCATCCACCACCACATGCGTGGGGGCCTCCAGCACATACCGCACGGCTTGGGCGATATCGGCAGGGCGGAGGTGAGTTTTCTCATTCTCCGCGCTGCCGGGCGTGGTATCGTTGAAGTAGGTATCGACCAGACCCGGATAAATGGTGCTGACTTTGATGCCGTGCGGGCGCACTTCCTTGCGCAGGCTGGCCAGCACGGCATCCTGGGCAAATTTGCTGGCCCCGTAGGCCGTGCCGTGGGCGAAGGTGCGCTTGGCTACATCGGAGGTAATGCCCACGATGTGCCCGCGCTTCTGGGCCTTGAAATGCGGCACGGAAGCCTTGCAGAGCAGGAAAGTGCCCTTCACGTTGGTATCGAAAATCCGGTCCCATTCGGCGGCATCGAACTGCTCCAGCTCATTGAATGAGCCCACGCCGGCGTTGCACACCAGAATGTCGAGGCGGCCGTAGCGGCGCAGCGTTTCGTTGATGATGTCCTGCGAATCCTGCTCGTCCGAAACGTCGGCCACGATGCACAGGCCCTGGGTCTTCTGGCCCAGGTCCAGGAGTTCGTCTTCGCTGCGGGCCACTGCCACTACTTTGGCTCCTTGCAGCGCCAGCAGCAGGGCAATGGCTTTTCCAATGCCACGGCTCGCACCCGTGACGATGGCAACTTGGTCGGTAAGGTCGGTCATGGGCGCACGGGGTTAGCAACAATGAAAGAAAATCTGCCGGGGCAGCAAGCGGAACAGTTTAACCGAACCGCCGGATTATTTGCGCAGTTCCACTACCCAGGCCGTGTGGGCGGGCACGGTCAGCGTTTTCAGGTCGCTGATGGTGGCGCCGCTCACCACTTCCACGCCCGACGAAAAACCGTCGGTACGCTCGGCGAAGCGGGTGCCGTCCACTTTCTTTTCGTCCTTCGTGTTGTTGGCGATAATCATCACGCACTCGCCCGCGTCGTTGTAGCGGAAGTACGTGTACACGCCATCCTGCGGGATAAACTGCATCAATTTACCCGAACTCAAAACCGGATGCGTCTTGCGATAATTCGCCAGCTTGCTCACGTAGTCGAAGGCCTCGCCGGCTTGGCCGCTCGGGCGCGTGGTGAAGTAGTTGGTTTTGTCGCCGGCCCAGCCGCCGGGGAAATCCTCGCGCACCTTGCCGTCGGGGTTCGAGAAGTTCTTCATCAGCACCTCGGTGCCATAGTAGAGCTGGGGCGTGCCGCGCAAGGTGAGCAGCCAGGCAATGCCGGTTTTGAACTTGTTGAAATCCTCGCCAATTACCGAGTAGAAGCGGCTCATGTCGTGGTTGTCGAGGAAGGGCACGTTGCGGGTGGCGTCCACGTACAGCCAGTCGGCCTGCAGGGCGTGGTAGAGCTTGCTCAGGTCGCCGTTTTCGGTTTTCAATGCGTCCGAAATCGCGAAGCAAATCTGGAAGTCCAGCAGACCCGGCATGTTCGATTTAAAGCCGTTCACCGGCGGCAGAATGTTCTGGGCGAAGAAGGCCTGCTCGGCCTCGGTGCCCTCCCAGGCTTCGGCAAACTGCGCCAGTTTGGGGTATTCTTCCATCGTTGCCTGACCAAACTGCATCAGGAACTTCGGCTCCGAATAAGGGTACGTATCAATGCGGTAGCCGTCAATGCCCGTGGCTTCTACCCACCACAGAAAGTTCTGAATAATGTACGTGGCCACCAGCGGGTTGCCCTGGTTCACGTCGGGCATCGAAGTATCAAACCAGCCGTCGTTGAACAGCGTGTAGTCGCGCTTCGAGCCGTAGGGGTCGTTCAGCGCAAAAGCGTTGTAATTGCTGCGCGTGAACTTGGGGAAGGCGTGGAACCAGTCGGCCGCGGGCTTGTCGAGGAACAAATGGTGGTAGCTGCCCCAGTGGTTGAGCACGATGTCCTGCACCACTTTCAGGCCGTCGGCGTGTGCGGCTTTCACGAACTGCTGGTACTCGGCGTTGGTGCCGTAGCGCGGGTCGATTTTGTAGCAGTCCGTCACCGCGTAGCCGTGGTAGCTGGCCTTCGGCATGTCGTTTTCGATGATGGGCGTGGGCCAGATGGCCGTGGCGCCCAGCTTCTTGAAGTAATCGAAATGGTTCTGAATGCCCTTGAGGTCGCCGCCGTGACGCGCGTACATCGAGTCGCGGGCAATGTGATTCACGCGGGTGCCCTTCACCACGTCGTTCTTCGAGTCGCCGTTCGAGAAACGGTCCGGCATCAGCATGTAGATGAAATCAGCCTGCGTGAGGCCTTGCGTGCGCTGCGGGTCGGTGTTGCGGGTGCGCAGCTCGTAGCTGTACGTCAGGTTCTTGCCGCCTTTAAAATTGAGTTTCAGCTGGCCCGGCTTGGCCTCGGGGCCAATGGAGAGGTTGACGACGAGGTAATTAGGACTTTCCAGCTTCTGCTGGCTGTCTAGCGTCACGCCGGGGTAAGCGACTAGGCTGGCCGTACTGCTCGCAATGCCGGGCGCATTCACCAGCAGCTGCAGCTTGGGATTTTTCATGCCCACCCACCAGTAAGTCGGGTCGATGCGCACGCCGGGGGCGGCCTTCGCGGTGGCGCGGGGAGTGGCAGCGGGGCCGGCAGCACCGGTTGCGGCCGGCGAGAGCAGCGGCATTAGCAGCCCGGTGGCAAGCAGCAAATATTGTGGGAATTTCATGGCAAAAAGGGCGTAAGAATAACGTTAAGGCCAAAAGTACAGCTTTCCCGGAAGGCGCTTCGTGCGCAACCGTTTCCACTTTTAGAATATATTTTTCGTTCATATCAAGCCTACAAAAAAGCCCGCCCCCAAACCTGGGAGCGGGCCTTCACTATTCGCTTCAGCGAAAGAGCTTACTGCTGCTTAGCGAGCCAGAGCGAGGCGTTCATGTGCAGCTTGGCGTGGCTTGCCAGCTCCGTCCAGCCGGGGTACACGGTGTTGCCGGCGCTGCCGGTGCCGTCGTCGGCCGGCGACGAGTCGGTAATGCACACCACGCGGCCCGTGCCGTAGGTACTGCTCAGGCACATGATGTTGGTATTGCCCTGCGAAGCGCTGCCCTGCCAAATCAGCGGCGTGGCGGCCGAGCCCGAGGTCTTGGTCATCGTCGCACCGTTCGAGAACTTCAGTTGCGTCACGGCGCCCTGCGAGCCGTTCAGGATGGTGTTGGTGCTGCTGGCCAGCACGTTGCTGGTGGTTTCCGAGATGTTGGTGAGGTTGATGCTGTAGCCGAAGGGGTTGGCCTGCACCGAGTTATTGGTCATCAAGTCATTCCAGATGGCGGGCGAATCGTAGCCGTCGTTGTTGCGGTCAGAGATGTTGTGGTCCGATATCATGAACAAACCGCCGCCGTTTTTCACGAAGTTGACAATGGCCGTTTTTTCCGAAGTCGTGAACAGCGTGTTCGGCTCATCAACCACGAACACGTTGTAATTCGCCAAATCCTGAGGGTTCGAGGTGTTGCCGTAGGTGATGGCCGTACCCGAGGGCAGGTTTTCCACCGAGTTGCCCAGCTTCACCAGCGCCACGCCCCATGAGGAGAGGGCGGCCGTCCAATATGTTTCTGAAGTGCTGGCCGTGATGCCCGACGCGGCCGGGGTGGGGTAGCGTGGCGTTATGCCGCTGTCCACGTCCAGGGCCCAGTCGGCGTTGCCGGCCAACTCGGCGTGGCTGGCATCGAAGAGGAATTTCTTGCCGCCGGTGCCCGTGCCGCCACCGCCACCCCCGGTGCCGTAGCTTTCCACCGTGATGTTATCAAAGTTCAGGCGGTTGGTGCTGCCGTCGGTTTTGCGCACCTGCAGGCGCACGTTGCCGGCGATGTTCACCGTGAAGGAAGCCGTGCTCAGCGTGGTGCTGCTCGTGGTGATAGTGCTGCCCATTTTGGCGTAGCTGCTACCGCTGTTGGCGCTGGCCCATAGCTCCCAAGTGCCGCTGGCATCGGTGCCGTACAGGGCGTGCGCCACCGTGACCACGCCGGCCCCGCCGGTCAGGTCGAAGTTCATGCTCAGCGAGCCGCTGTTGCGCACCCGGGTCGACCAGCTGCCGGTTTTGGCGTCGGCCGTGGTGTTGCCGATGAGGGCATCGTTCAGCGTCCAAGAGCCCGAGCTCAGCGTGACACTGCCCGTGGTGTAAGCCGTTTTGGTGCCCGTTTCAAACCCTTCGGGAAAGCCCGGCGCCGATACATTTTGCAACGCCGTAGCTGCGACCGGGGCCTCCGGCGTTAGCTCCGATTTCGAACAACTGGCGAACAGGAGAGCACCCAGCAAGGGCGCTACCAGGTAGCGAACAGAAAGTGTCATGCGCATGGTGTGAAATGGGTTAAAGATTTGGGAGTGAAGCGCCAAAGCTAGAGCAATCAATTGGGCGGATTGCAATAGAACATGTTAAAAGATTGTGGCTTTTTTTGAATTATCATCAATTAAATGCTTTTGCAATGACTGAATTTTATTAAAATCAGAAAATTTGTTATTATAATTAAAAAATTAATTATTCCTTCATAATTGCTGCTTCTCCAGCAAAGCCAATTCTGCAGCGCCAGGCCGGCAACGAGGACGATAGATTGAGCAGCGCTGCCTTTGCGTGAGCCGCGAAGAAATTTTGGCAGTAAAACACTGGCTGATATTGCCTTGACACTGTTGGCGTTGGGCCGAATGCTAACGTTTGCTTAAATCGTGCCTCAATATCAAGCGGTTGCGATTTTTCCGGAATGCTTCGGACCTTGCGCCCTCATAGGAAAGCCATGCTCCCGGCATGCCTTCTTTTTCCCAACCCGAAACCTCTATTCCGGCGTGCGCTCCGGCCCGCGCCCTAGCCCTCAATAATGGCTTTTACCTTTAAACCCTACACACCGGCCGCGAAATTCAAGACCGCCGCCGCATACTTTTCGATGGAGTTTGCCGTCGACCAGGCCCTGAAAACCTACTCCGGCGGCCTCGGCTTCCTAGCCGGCTCGCACATGCGCTCGGGCTTTGAGCTGAAGCAAAACCTGGTGGGTATTAGCATCCTGTGGAGCTTCGGCTATTATGACCAGGACCGCAACGCCGACCAGAGCATGCGCCCTGAGTTCCGCCAGAAACATTATTCGTTTCTGCAGGACACGGGCATCATCTTCCCCATCACCATTCACGGGGCCGATGTGCAGGTGAAGGCCCTGTACCTGGCCCCGGAAGTATTCGGCACCGTGCCGATGTTCTTCCTGACCACGGACATTGCCGAAAACGACTTCCTCTCGCGCACCATCTCGCACCACCTCTACGACCCGGACTCGGCGGCCCGCGTGGCCCAGAGCATCCTGCTGGGCGTGGGCGGCGGCAAGCTGCTCGACGTGCTTGGCCGCAAAACCGACGTGTACCACCTCAACGAGGGCCACGGGCTACCGCTGGCCTTCTACCTCTACGAAAAGCACGGCCGCGACCTGGCCGAGGTGCAGAAGCGCCTCGTCTTCACCACGCACACCCCCGAACTGGCCGGCAACGAGGAGCGCCCCATGAAGCTGCTGACGGACATGACCTTCTTCGGCACCATGACGGAGGAAGAAGTGCGCCGCACCGCCCAAATCGGCACCGGCGATGCGCTCAACTACACGCTCACCGCGCTGCGCTTCTCGCGCAAGGCCAACGCCGTAAGCAAGGTGCACGGCACGGTGGCCAACGAAATGTGGGGCCACTACGAGGGCATCTGCCCCATCATCCCCATCACCAACAGCCAGAACGGCACCTACTGGCGCGACCCGCAGCTGGCGGCCGCCCTCAAAGGCAAGGACGATGCCGCCCTGCTGGCGCGCAAGCAGGAGCTGAAAAAGGACCTGTTCAAAATTGTGGCCGACCAGACCGGCAACATTTTTGACCCCAACGTCATCACCATCGTGTGGGCCCGCCGTTTCGCCGGCTACAAGCGCGCCGATTTGATTCTGCGCCACTTCGAGCGCTTCGTGGAGCTGGCCAACAATGCCAAGCACCCGATTCAGATGATTTGGGCCGGCAAGCCGTATCCGAAGGACTTCGGCGCGGTGGCCTTGTTCAATGACATCATCAAGCGCACGGCCCATCTGAAGAACTGCGCCGTGCTCACTGGCTACGAGCTGGGCCTGTCGGCCGCCCTCAAGAAGGGTTCCGATATCTGGCTGAACACGCCCCGCTTCCCGCGCGAAGCCAGCGGCACCAGCGGCATGACTGCCGCCATGAACGCCAGCGTGAACCTGAGCATCGCCGACGGTTGGATTCCTGAATTCTGCCGCGATGGCGAAAACGGCTTCATCATCGCCCACGCCGACGAGAACCTGCCCGAAAACGTGAAGGACGACCAAGAAGCCACCACCCTGCTCGACGTGCTGGAAAACACCGTGCTGCCGCTCTACTACGACCAGCCCAAAAACTTCCTGAAAGTGGTGAAAACCGCCATGAAGGATGTGGAGCCGGAGTTTGAGTCGGGCCGCATGGCCAAAGAATACTACGAGCAACTGTACAAGTAGAACAGCAACTTTGTGAATCGTCGGATTCGCAAAACGGCCCTTTATCATTCAGGCACAAACCTGAATGATAAAGGGCCGTTTAGTGTTAAAATAGTGCATAAACACTGGTTTTAACCGTTCCATTCCCTGCCTTTCCGCATGTGTGGCCGTTACACTTTCATCGCCCCCGCGCCCGTCATTGAGCAGCGTTTCGACGCCAAGTTCACGGAGTCCGCGCCGACTACTTATAACGCTGCGCCCTCGCAGCGCCTACCCATCATCACCAACACTGCCCCCGGCCAGATTCAGCTGCTGAACTGGGGCCTGGTGCCCGGCTGGAGCAAGGACCCGGCCAGTGGCCCCAAGCCCATCAACGCCCGGGCCGAGACGCTGGCTGAAAAGCCCAGCTTCCGGCAGCTGCTGGAGCGGCGGCGCTGCTTGGTATTGGCCGATAGTTTCTTCGAATGGCAGGCTACACCGGCCGGCAAGGTGCCGCACCGCATCCTGCTGCGCGACGAGCAGCCCTTCGCCTTCGCCGGCCTCTGGGACGAGTGGCTGGACCGCAGCACCGGCGAGCTGCATCCCACCTTCACCATCATCACCACCGAGCCCAACGCGCTGATGGCGAAAATTCACAACCGAATGCCCGTCATCCTGCCCACCCGCGCCGCCGA
Source organism: Hymenobacter negativus (assembly GCF_016056375.1). Taxonomy (GTDB): domain Bacteria; phylum Bacteroidota; class Bacteroidia; order Cytophagales; family Hymenobacteraceae; genus Hymenobacter; species Hymenobacter negativus_A. The sequence goes on along the minus strand of NZ_JAEDAE010000004.1, from coordinate 118,472 downwards.
AAAGGCCTGGCTGGATGATGGCTTGAGCCTGACGGCGCACCAGCAACTGCTGCAGCCTTACGACGCGGCCGCCATGCAGGAATACATCATCAGCAAGCGAGTAAACTCGCCGGCTAATAATGACCCGGAAGTGCTAGCAGCGGCGTGAAGAAAGTTGTCTATCATCCTGAGCACAGCGAAGGACCTTATCACGTTGAAACGACTCGTGCGTGATAAGGTCCTTCGCTGTGCTCAGGATGATAGATGATTTACGATTATATCAAGCGTTTATATTTGCCCGCATGAACTGGCGCAACCCCTGGCTTTTACCGATTCTCATTCTCGTGCTGGCCTCGGCCGTGCAGCTGGACCTGCCGTGGTGGAGCTTGGCCGTGGTGGCGTTTGTGGTGGGACTGGCCATTGCGCCCACGGGCCGGGTGGCCTTCTGGGCCGGCTTTAGCGGAGGCGGGCTGAGCTGGATATTGCCCGCCGCCTGGCTGGCCTACCAGAATAACGGTTTGCTGGCGCATCGGGTGGCGCAGCTGCTGCCGCTGGGCGGCTCATCGGTGGCGCTGGTGCTGGTGGCTGGCGTGGTGGCTGGCCTGGTGGGTGGGCTGGCCGCTTTGGCCGGATGCTGGCTGCGCGAGGCCTTTCGCGCACCGTCGGCTGTTCAACAATAGTAAACGCAGCTTCCTATTTCACCTGCTGCATCACCCATTCGCCCACGGCTTCGAGGGCATCGGGAGCCGCCGTGGGGCGCACGGTGGTGCCAGCGGCCAGGGCTTGTTCACTGAGCGGGGCCTGAAACTCGTGGTTCAGCCCGTCAAGCTTCTGCACGTTCACCCGCTTATTTGCTTTGAGGCCCTTTTCCAACACCGGCAGGTTGGCGGCCAGTTGCACCTGCGTGTCGGCGGTGCCGTGCAGAAGCAGGGTGGGGCAGGCCACTTTGCCCAGCTCCGCCTGCGGATTGAACGTGAGGAAGGAGCGGTACCACGGGCTGGTGAGCTGGCTGGCGCGGGTTTGCGCTGCTGCCGAGGACAGGGCTGGGTAAATCTGCTTTAGCATATTGGCCACAATGGCTTGCGCCTGGGCATTATCGGCTGTCTGGCGGATGATTTCGAGCAGCGCATACTGGCGCTTGTATAGCGCGTCGTTGCGCTTGCGGGCTTCGGTGGTCAGGCGCAGCTGTTCCTGGGCAATGTGTAGCTGGGTTTGGGCGGGATTGGCACCGGCGGCCAGCTGTTTTTTAGCTTCACGCCGGGCTACGGCCATTGCTTGCGCGGCCTGGGTAGCCCACGCAAGCTGGGCCGTATCGGGCTCGCCGGGTTGGTTTACCAGCGAGGTTTGCCGTGCCAGCAGCTCCTGCCCGTTCACGCCGGCGGCACCCAGGGCCACCAGAAAAGCCGGTGCGGGGGCTTGCGCCCCGGCCAATAGGGCCACGTTGGCCCCCTCGCCGTGCCCCAGCAGGCCCACGCGCAACGGGTCGATGCCCGACTTGGCCCGCAGGTAAGCCATGGCCGATTGTGCATCGGCCACCAGTTGGGGGCCGGCCGTAGCCGCAGGTACCCCCACCGAACGGCCGGTGCCCCGGTCATCGAGGCGCAGCACGGCCACGCCCTGCCGGGTGAGGTAATCGGCCAGCGCATTCAGCAGGCCATAATCACCGGTGCTGGGCTCCGGAGTATTCACATCGGGCAGCAGCACAACGGCGGGGAACGGTCCGGTACCGGCGGGCAGGCGCAGCGTACCGCCTAAGCCGATTTCGGGGCTCGGACTGCTGGTGCTACTCACGTGCACTTCTTCGGTCCTGTAAGATGCCGGTGCTTCGCTGATTTCAGCGGTTTTATCGGCGGCTTTTTCGGCGGTCACGCGGTCGAGCACCAGCATGGCCCGGAAGCCTGGTTGCTGCCATTGCCCGCGTAGCCGTTGCCCGTCGGCCACAGGCCGGCCGGCAAAGCGGCAGCCTGCCTTATCGGCGAAAAAAACCACGCTGTCGGCGGTATTCACCACGCGCATGGGGCTGTTTTGTAGCCGGCCCGCATCCATGCGAAGCATGGCCGTGGGCGTGCCATCGGCCAAGGCACTCACGCTGATGAACACTTGGCGGCTACCGCCCGGTACGGGAAGGGTGCCAGCCCATTGGCCCAGCATCTGGCCCGTGCCAATGGGCGCTGCCTGAATGGTTGCCAAACTCAAAGCGCTGATAACCGATAAGTAAATGAATTTCAAGGGTAAATATTTGATATTCATAGTTAATATTGATTTGCATGGTTGCCAATGGGCGAGAGCAATACGCATTTGCGCAAAACTGCTTAATTCAAAAGTACAATTAAATCTTAATTAATAAATTAAAAAGAAAAGGATTTATGAATAAAAAATCCATGCAAAGTTTTATTTATAAAAAAGGCATCATTTTATAAATCATCTCAGAATGTTCGTTATAAGTGGCTCTCGAAAGGGAAGACAGCACAGTGCCGGACACAAAAAAGCCGCCCTCCCAACTGGCTGCGGACAGCAGCAAGGGGAGGGCGGCAGCGGCATACCCGGCATGGCCGGGAGCAGCGTGATTACTACATGGTTTTGCTGTACCAGGCCAGCACTTCGAGGCCGGCAGCGTCAGTTTCAGCTTCCACTACTTCGTTGATGACGTATTGGATTTCATCGTTAGACCAGTCTTCGTCCTCGGCGGCGGGCACCCACAGGTCGAGGGCGGCGTAGCGGTTGGTGCCGGGCGGGAGCGTCCAGGTTACTTTTTTGCGGATATTCATGGCAGCGGGCAGTTGGGATGGGGCGAAGATAGAAAGCGAAGACAAGGCCGGTAGATTAACGATTATCGGCGGCCTCGCGGATGACGGTGACCTGCACCGGCACCACCCCGGCCTCGATGATGCCGAGCTGCACGGCGGCGCGGCGCGATACATCCACGATGTAGCCTTTGGTGTGCGGGCCGCGGTCGGTCACGGTAACGTCCACGGAGCGGCCGTTGCGGGTATTGGTGACGCGGATTAGGGTGCCGAAGGGCAGCGTGTTGTGGGCGGCCGTCATTTGGCCCGGGCGGTAGGTGCTGCCGCTGGCGGTGGGTCGGCCGTTGAACTTATCGGCGTAGTAGGAGCCCAGGCCCGACTGGACGCTGCCCCGGACTCCCTTGGTGCCGTTGTTCACATTGTGGCTGCTGCCGCAGGAAGCCAGCAACAGTACCAGCAGTAACAGCAAGGGCACCAGCCCGGTGTGCAGAATTTTGGCTTGTTTACGCAACTTCATCCAACCTTTATTTTCGGTGATAACCTTTCGGTCGTAATTCTCTCACAACCCTATTTTCCCCCAACACACAACCATGAAAAATTTCCTGAAAGTAGCTTCGGCCCTCGCCCTGTCGTTCACGTTTATGGCTGCTCACGCGCAGCAAGGCGACGGCAAGATGATGAAAAAAGAAGAGAAGTCCGAAGGCAAGATGATGAAGCACGACGGCAAGATGCACGACAGCAAGATGGCCAAAAAAGAAGGCAAGGCGATGAAGAAAGACGCCAAAATGGAAACCAAGGGGAAAATGTAGGCCCTCGGCTCGTCCGATAAACTACAGCCGTCCGGGCTGGTTGCTTCTGCGGGAGCGGCCGGGCCGGACGGTTTTTTTGTGGAGCCTTAGCGGGCCGGTTTGGGCGGGGCGGCCGGAATGCGCAACGCCTGCAAAGACTCGAAATTGCCCTGGAAGACGTTGAAATCGACCACGCCGCGAATGCCCGGCACGTAAGCCTCGTCGGAATGCTGCCAGATTATCCACTTGCTGCGGGGCAGGGTGGGGCGCTCCACTTCGTAGTGGGCCAGCCAGAGCGGGTAGTTGTCGAAGTGCCCGGCCAGGTGGCGCTTATAGAAGCTGTGGTTGGAATAAAGAATGGGCCGCACGCCATAGTGGGCCTCGATGAGGCGCAGCCAGCGGGCCACCTCGCGGCGCAGCACGGCTACGTCGTGGAAATTGGCGGCTTCCACGTCGAGCACGGGCGGCAGGTCGCCGGGGGCGAGGGGGACGGTTTGAGCAAATAAATCGGCCTGCACCTTGCCGTCGCGATTGGGCTGGAAGTAGTGGTACGCCCCGCAGAGCACGCCGGCTTTGCGAGCCTCGCGCCAGTTGCGGGCAAAGCGCGGGTCGCGCAGCGTGGCGCCCTCGCTGGCCTTGATGAAGGCAAACCGTACCCGGTTGCGGGCCACCTCAGGCCAGTCGATGTGGCCCTGGTACGATGATACGTCGATGCCGTGCACGGAGTAGCCGGCCAGCAGCGGGGTTTTTTCGCGGCCCGTGAGGCCGTTTTTGGTGAAGGTGGCCCAGGCCCGGCGGGCGTAGCGGTTCAGCTGCACCTGGTGGCGTAGGTAGTAGGTACCGCCCAGCAGCAGCGCCAGCAGGGCCGCCGCCAGCAGGCCGCGCCGCCACGGCCGCCGGGGTGCGGTGGGCCGGGCAGGCCGGGCAACGGGAGCAGTGCTGGACAATGGAGGCATAGGCAGGGGCTCCAAAAATAACGCCGCGCCGGGCGCCATCGTGCGCCGGGCCCCGGCTTTTCGCCAACTTTGCGCTTTCAGCCCCTCAATTTCGCCTATGTCTTTCCTCCGCGCCGCCGATGCCCGCGACGAAACCGGCCACCTCATCAGCGAGCTGCACGGCGTGAAGCTGGTGCAGATTCTGGAGTACCTCGTGGCCGCTTACGGCTGGCCCGAGCTCGATGCACGCCTGCGCATGAACTGCTTCGCCGAAAACCCGAGCATCAAGTCCAGCCTCACGTTTTTGCGCCGCACGCCCTGGGCCCGCACCAAGGTAGAAGCGCTGTACATCAAGGCTCGCAGCGCGGAAGTGCAGGGCCGCCCTCGCCCGTAAGCACCATGGCCAACGTCTCCGAAAAATCGTCCGGGCCGGCGCTGCTGGCGGGGCTGGGGCTGTTCATTGCCTTCGAAACCGCGGCCTTCTACGGCCTGCAATACCTCACCTCGGGCCTGGGCGAGGCCAACCAGAACCAGCCCGAAAACACTATTGTGGCCAATTGGGTGAAGACGATGGTGTTCTTCGTGGCGCACCTCCTGCTGGTTATCGCGGCCATGCTGGTGCTCAGCAACCGCCTGCCGCGCCGCTACCGGGGCCAGATGATGGGCTGGTTCTACGTGGCCGTGCTCATGAGCTTCGTGCTCATCATCCCGTTGTTCGGTTAGGCCCGAAAAAACAAAACCACCGCTACGGGCGGTGGCTCAAGAGTGAAATGCAGAAGACCCGGTAAGCGGCCGGTCGGTCCCGGCGGTATCAGTGGACTGCGGTGCCGGTCGGTCCCGGCAGTATAAAAAAGCGACGGCGAGGAGCGGGAGCGGAGCCGGTGGCTGGCAAGGGACCGCCGGCTCGCGCTACAAATAGGCTCTACTCGTTGCGCTTGATGTCGATTTCGCGCTGTTGGTCGTTGGGGTTCAGGAAGGGGATGCGCACGCGCAGCTCCTGGCCTTCGTGGATGGCGTCGATGCGGGCTACGTCGAGGTTGGTGGGCAGGTCAAGGGTTTGAACGAAGAGCGGGGCGGCCAGCTGGTCGTCGGGCTCGTGGCGGTAGTCGCTGAATACGGTCAGTTTCTGCTGGTTCAGCACCACGCGGAAGCTGTTGGCCGACACGGTGGGCATGGCCACGCGCACAATCACACCCTTAGGGTGACGGTCGATGCGGAGCTGCGGCTGGGCTACTCCACCACCGATGGTGTTGAGCAGGTCGAGCTGAGGGGCAATGCTATGGATGAATTTCGAGCTGATAAGTTTCATGGCAGGGAGCCGCAAAAAGGGGCGGCTTCGGATGGGTAATTACAAATGATGTACCAATCCGAATCGAGGCTTATCTGCGCTGAAAATCAGCTGAATTGACACGAATTATTTGGCCGTATTCGCCAATTCCGGCCACAGTGGCGGGAAGTCGTTTTAGTTCCCGAAAAATGCAGACGATATGGCGGCCCGTAGCGTGGACTTTGCGAGTCCGCGCTACAGTTTAAAAGCGGCTGGTCAAGCCGAAGTGGATTTTGGAAGATTTCAACTCGAACGCCTGATTGCTGGCCCGTCCCACCGAATACACGAATTGAAACAAGCCGGCCGCCGTGCGAAAGCTCAGGCCCGCGCCCACGCCGGTGGGCTGGTCGCTGAACCGGTCGCTTTCAATGTCGTGGCGCAGGTAAGCCTGGTCGGTGAAGAGAAACGCGTAGGAATCGGGCCCGATGAACTGGCGGAACTCGGCCGTGGCCACAGCGTAGGAACTGGTGTAGAACTGGTTTTCGTTGAAGCCGCGCAAGGAATTCAGCCCGCCCAGCCGGAACAAATCGTTGACGAACAGGCGTGAATTGAGCAGGCCCTCGCCGCGCAGGCGCAGCAGCAGCACGCCCGCCCGCTTCACCGGGAAGTAACGCTCGGCCCGCAGGCCGAAGGAATATTGGGTGGAGTTGAGCGGAATGCCGTCGTAGAGCTCGGGTTTCAATTCGCCGTTTTTCACAATTTTTTTAGTGCCTACCGCGCCCTGGGCATTCACGAGGTAGCCGCGGTGCGGGAAGAACAAATCGTCTAGGCTGTTCCAGGCGTAGCCCAGGCCGTAGGAATTGTACTGCGAGTCAATGGTATCGGGCAGCACGGTTTTTTGCCGCAGCAGTGTATCGAGCAAAAACGAGTTGCGCTGCTCCGTGAAGAAGCTGACGCGGCCGGCCCGCGCCGTGGGGTAGGTCACCTGCAGGCGCGGGCGCAGCGTGAGGAAGGCGTTGGTTTGCTTATAAAGATTGAAAGTGCCGGCCACTTCCAGCGGTGTGCCGAAGAAGTTTGGGTGCACGTACTGGGCATCGAGCAGCTGCGAGATGGCGTCGGTTTTGCGCCACTGCAGCCCCAGCTGCTTGCCGCCGCCCTTGATGTTGCGCAGGTTGATGGTGACGTCGCCGGTGAACTGCACGCCGGTCTGGCTGGCGTTCGAGTTCGGCAGAATGCCCACGATGGCGTCGAACTGGTTGCTGGGCCGGTCGTCGAGCAGCAAATACACCCGCGCCCGGCCCAGGGCGAAGCGCACTTCAGGCTCGGCCCGAAGCTTCACGTAAGGCAACTGGCGTAGCAGCTGGGCAGCGGCGGCCACGCGTTGCTGGCTGAAAGGCTGGCCCGGAAAAATCTGCAAATACTTGGTCAGAAAGCGCTTCTTGGTTTTGCTGTTGCCCACAATCTGCAGCGAGTCGAACACCACCACGCGGCCCCGCTTCAGCACCACGCGGCCCGCAATGTCGTGCCCACTCAGGTGCACGGAATCCAAGCCAACCGAGGCAAAGGGAAAGCCCTGGTTTTCGGCTTCGGTGAGGATACGCTCCTGGAGCTTGGCCCAGTCCTCGGGCACGAAGGGCGTGTGGCGGAAGAACTTTTCGCGGTAGCCGGCGCGGGTCAGCAGGCCATCGCCGAGGTTGCCGTTGCGCAGGTAGGCCCAGCGGAACTGCTCGCCCACGTACAGGCGCACCCGCACGGTGTCGCGGCTCCAGTGCAGCTCGTCGGCCGAGGCCGTGAGGTAAGAGTCTCCTTGCAAGCCCAGCACCAGGTCGCGCACTTCGCGCAGCGCGCTCAGCGAATCGGGCACACTGGTGCGCACTTTGTAGCGGCGCAGTACCGGCCGGTCGATGGCCTCAGTTTCGAGCACCAGCCGGCGCGGGTGGGCCAGCACCCGGCGCGTGGCCGCGGCCGAAGCCGGCGTGGCGCGGGGTGGCAGGGTAGGGGTGGCCAGGCCGGGCTGGTTGGGCACGTTGGGGTCGAGACCGGGCGTTTGGGCCGCGGCTAGCTGTGGCAGCGTCAGCCAGCCGAGCAGCAGCATTCCCCACAAGCGCAGTAAAAACCTATTCATTCGGGGTGGACAACGCAAACGGCGGCGTTTAATTTCCCGAAGGTAACAGCGCGCCTAAACCGGGCCTTGTCATACGGTCAGGCGGTACCTTTGCGCTCTGCATGGGCAATTCTGCCCGCGAAATAGATTTACTGTTAACTGCTCATTGTTAACTGAAAACATGGCCGGCCTCTACCTTCATATCCCTTTCTGCAAGCAGGCCTGCCATTACTGCGATTTTCATTTCAGCACCTCGCTGGGGCTGAAAAGTCGCTTGGTAGAGGCCATTGTGCGGGAAATTGAGCTGCGGCGCGACTACATCGGCGTGGGGGCAACCTTGGAAACCATCTATTTCGGCGGCGGTACCCCGTCGCTGCTCACGGCTGAGGAACTGGGTCAGATTTTCGCCGCCATTCATCGCCACTTCGCCGTTTCGCCGCAGGCCGAAATCACCCTCGAAGCCAACCCCGATGACCTCAGCGCCGCCAAGCTGGCCGAGTTGAAAGCCGCCGGCATCAACCGCCTCAGTATCGGCCTGCAAAGCTTTTATGAGCCGCACCTGCGGATGATGAACCGCGCCCACACTGCCGAAGAATCGACCACGGCCGTGCGCCGCGCCCAGGATGCGGGCTTCGAGAACATCTCCATCGACCTGATTTATGGCGTGCCCGCGCCGGGCCACCACATCTGGGAAGCCGATTTGGCCAATGCCTTCGCGCTGGGCGTACCGCACGTCTCGGCCTATGCCCTCACCATTGAGCCGGGCACGGCCTTCGGCCACCGCCTGCAGAAAGGCACTTTCAAACCTGCGCCGGATGAATTCGTAGCCACGCAATTTGAAATGCTGCTGGCTGCCATGCGCGCTCTCGGCTACGAGCAATACGAAATCAGCAACTTCTGCCGGCCCGGCCGCGAGAGCCGCCACAACGCCAACTACTGGCGCGGCGTGCCTTACCTCGGCCTCGGCCCCAGCGCCCACAGCTACGACGGCCGCAACCGCCTTTTCACCCTCGCCAACAACCCCCAATACGTGGCCGCTGTGCTGGAGCGCGGCGAAGTGCCCGTGACCGTGGACGAGCTCACGGCCACCGACCGTGCCAACGAGTACCTGCTCACCACGCTGCGCACCGCCCGTGGCTGCGACCTGGCCCACCTGCGCACCCACCACGGCCTCGACCTGCTGGCTACCCGCGCCCCCTACCTCGCCGAGCTGCAGGCCAACGGCTGGGCCACTATCCAGAATGAAGTCCTTACCTTGACCGACGCGGGCAAGCTCTTGGCCGACCACATCACGCTGGAGCTGTTCCAACCCCCCGCCGTAGCCGAATGAAACTACTGAGCGACAGCATTGCCGACGACGCCGACTTCTTTGTGGAGCAGATTCACGTCGTGGCTATTGTCTTCGATAATACCGACGACGTGACCGTGTGGGCCACCACGTTTTTCGATAACGACACGCACTTTTTTCATCTTGCGCTGCCCTTCAAGGCGCTTGATACCCTGCTGAACCTGGCCCACCCCCGCGCCGAAGCCCTGCAGGAAGAAGTGGCCGATGCCCTCGCTGCCCAGGAGTGGCCTGCTCTGCTCGAGTACAATTCCGAGGAAGCACCGCCCGTACCCCTGCCCAGCGTGGCCCTGAAACTATCCGTCACCTACCCAGCCACCGAAGACGGCGAGCTGGACGAGGAAGACCCCGACGACCCGCAGCCCCACAACATCTTCTACCTCGAAGGCGTGTTTGTGCGGCTCGATACGTAATTGGCGTGGAACCCGTGCCCCCCGTTTTTTATCTTATTCCCGGCTTGGGGGCCGATGAGCGGGTGTTCCAATTCCTGCGCTTGCAGGGCGAAGCACATACGCTGCGCTGGCTCCCGCCGCAAAAGGCCCCCGAGACCTTGCCACACTACGCGGCTCGGCTCGCGGCCGCAATTCCACCGGCGCAGCCCTGCTGGCTGGTGGGTGTTTCCTTCGGTGGTGTTTTGGCGCTGGAAGTTGCGCAGCTACGCCCTCTGGCGCGGGTGGTGCTCATTTCCAGCTTGGTAGGGCCCGCAGAATTGCCCTGGTTAGGGAAGCTGGCTCGCATTACGGGCCTGTATCATTTGGTGCCGCCGCAGCTGTTGCCGCGGCTGCCGCGCCTGGCTAAGTGGTTTTTTGGGGTGAAAACCGGCCTCGACTATCAGTTGCTGCGCCAGATTCTGCACGACACCGACCCGGATTTCACACGTTGGGCCATTGCGCGGCTGCTGCAATGGCCGGGCCGCACCGCGCCGGTGGCCATTCGCATTCACGGCACCGATGACCGGCTGCTGCCCGCCGGAATTGCGCACAGTCAATACGTTTTGCCTGGCGGCCACCTTATTATTATCAGCCAGGCCGTTGAAATCAGCCGAATTCTAAACCAACTTGCTGCTGAAGCAAGTCCTGTTTTTTCCGTTGCGCCAGCTACGCCGTCAGCACCCGCTCACCCTTAACCTGTTCACAAATTGCTTCCTACCTATCCCTTTGCCGGCCGCACCTACGCCTACGACCCCGCCGCGCCTCTCGATATTTCCCTGCCCCTGGCTCCCGGCGATGACCAGGTAAACTGTTTCTGGGCCGAGCCCGTCCAGTTCGATACCATCCGGGTAGGCAGCTTTTTGGGCAGCGTGGCGCTGGGCGGCAGCACCAACTACCAGCGCGTCCACGTCACGCCCCACGGCAACGGAACCCACACCGAATGCTACGGCCACATCTCGCCCGACCCAGCCATCACCCTCAATCAGTGCCTGCGCCGCTTCCTGTTCGTAGCCCGCTTGGTGAGCGTAGCCCCCTCGTCCCAGCCCAACGGCGACCTCGTGGTAATGCTGGCCGATGTGCAGGCTGCTCTTATGGCCCAGCCCGACCGCGCCCTGCCCGAAGCCCTCGTGCTGCGCACCCTGCCCAACGAGGCCGCCAAGCGCCACCGCCACTACTCCGGCACCAACCCCACCTACATCGAGCCCGCCCTGGCCGAGTGGCTGGCCGAATACAACATCCAGCACCTGCTGCTCGACCTGCCCAGCGTCGACCGCGAAGAGGACGCCGGCCAGCTCCTGGCCCACCATGCCTTCTGGCAATACCCTGCCCGGCCGCGTCGCGAAGCCACCATCACCGAGCTCATTTTCGTGCCCGATGAAGTCGAAGACGGTCTCTACCTGCTCAACATTCAAATCACCAGCCTGGAGCTCGATGCCAGCCCCAGCAAGCCCGTACTCTACCGTCTGAATTTGCCAGCTGAGGGTTGATGCCCGGTGGCCGGATGCAACTGATTGAGTTGGTGATGAATCTAAGCTGATGAATTTCCACCTCAGCTTCCTGCTTCACGATGCTTCTCGTTCGCTCCCTGTTGCCTGGCCTACTGCTGCTGGCCAGCACCACTTTCAGCCACGGCCAAGCGGCCTCCACCGAAACCGCTCCAGACAAGCTGCTCCTGAAAGTGGGCCTGAACGCCGGCCGTGCCCTCCGCTACACCGGCTACTATGGCCTGTCGATGCGCCTGCCCCTTTCGGTGGGAGCCGAATACGCCCTCAGCTCTAAGTTCACGCTCTACGGCCAGGCCGATGCCGACTTTCGGCTTTTCAAAAACAACGCGACTGTTGGCGATGGCAGCTTCGTGCTGCCGGCCGGAGGGCTGGGCGTGGGCGCGCGCTATTACTACAACCAAGCCGGCCGCGAGCGCCACAACCGGCCACACGGCTCTTTTGTGGGCAACTATCTGGCCCTGGAGGCCCACACCGAGGTACGCCAACGCTTCGGCCTCCGCAACGACGTAGCCCCCAGTCTCAACGCCGTGTGGGGAATGCAGCGCCGGTGGGGCCGCAATTTTCTGCTTGATTTCAACGCGGGCCTTGGCCTGGGGCCGCTCCGCAGCGACTCCTACCTCGGCTACACACCCAACAACAGCAGCCTCAACATTACCACCCAGTTCAACCTCGGCGTGTATTTCGGGCGGTAGGCGGGGCATGGGCCGGCACTCAGCCAGTCTTGGTTGCTATGACCAATAGATAAGCCCGATATTACTTGCGGGCTGAGAGTGAGCAAATTGCTTTCTTAATCCCAGTTTGAGTTCTCAACTGCTTTGCTTCTCTCGTTCTAATGCCATTGCTAGCTCATCGGTTGCGCATTTTTGTGCTGAGTATCGCGTTGTTACCTGCGCTGCCAGCCCCAATGCTGGCCCAAACTGCTCCCGCCGCCGTCCCGTCATCTTCAGTACCCAGCCCCCGCCTGCTGCTGAAAAGCGGCCTGCGTCTCACCCATTTGTTCTACCTGCCTGACGCGCGCAGTTGGCAACTCCTGTTGCCTGTCTCGTTCGGTCTCGAATACCGTCTGTACCCCCGATTCAGTGCCTATGCACAGGCCGAAGCCGATATCTCGGCCGGTCGGGCCCCGCGTGGCCGGCGCGGCGCGCCACTGCTGCCCACCCCCGGCACCAGTGTCGGTATGGGGGCTCGCTATTATTTCAATCAGCCTAGTACATCCCAGTCCAGCTCCGAGCCCTGGGGCAACTACGTGGCCCTGGAAGCCAGCGCCGAACTTGCGCAACTCAGTAGCCGACGCGGGCGGCGGGGCCGGGGCCTGAGCGTGGGCCGCGTCACGCCCGCGTTGTTTGCGCTGTGCGGCACGCAGCACCGCGGCCCCGGTCGCCGTCTGCTCTACGACCTCAATGCCGGCCTCGGCATCGAAGCACCCCCGGCCTACTCCGCCGAAGCGGGCACTCGCCCGCCCTGGGACGTAGCCGCACAAGTAAACCTGCGGGTCTACCTCGCCAACCAGCGCCACGCGGCCAGAACCAGCCAAGACTAAGCTCGTCGGGAAGGCCCCAACGCCAAAAGGGCTGCCCGGTTGGAGCAGCCCTTTTGGCTTATAATCGGTGGGCAATTAAGCCGGAACCGAAACTACTTCGCGGGGAATAACCGTCACAATCGAACGGTCTTTGCGGCCCTTGCGGAACTGAACCTCGCCATCAACCAGCGCAAACAGCGTGTGGTCTTTGCCCATGCCAACGTTGGCACCGGGGTGGTGGGCAGTACCGCGCTGACGCACGATGATGTTACCGGCAACGAGGGCCTGGCCACCGAAGATTTTTACGCCGAGACGTTTGGAATGCGATTCGCGGCCGTTGTTGGACGAGCCGACACCTTTCTTGTGAGCCATGGTATTGAAGCTAAAGCTGCCGGCAAATGGCCGGAAGCGGCTGGTTTAATAGAGGAATTAGATAACAAACGAAGGCTAAAACTAGCCGATGCTGTTAATCATTACTTTGGTGAACGACTGACGGTGGCCGTTCATTTTCTGGTAGCCTTTGCGGCGCTTTTTCTTGAACACCAGAACTTTGTCGCCTTTCACGTGGGCGAGAATGGTGCCGGTTACGGCAACGTTCAGCTCGGGCGCACCAACGGTGATGGTGCCGTTGTCGTCGGTCAGCAGGGCGTTGCCCAGCGTTACTACATCGCCAACATTGCCGGCCAGTTTGTGAGCGTAAACGAATTTGTTGGCCTCAACCTTGGTCTGCTGGCCAGCTATGTTAACAATTGCGTACATCAGCTTTCGCGGGTTTTTTCTGAAATGGGAAGGCAAAAGTACGGGTTTGATTTGGGAAATCCAAACCTAAGTTGTTAATCATCATTGGCTGCCCGGCAGCAACCACTCCCAAAGCGCCCTGCCGCTGATGAAGCGCAGATTAAGGCCAGATTAAAAAACGAGGCAAACCGGCCCATAAATTGGTCGGTTTGGGGACAAGTGGGTTTATCCACAGCGCTAATGTGGATAAGTGGGGCCAAAAGGGCTGATTTTGAAGGAGATTTGGATACTCGGCTTGACTAACAAACCTGACAAAAGTCATTGCAAGTGGCCTGAAAAAAATCCGGACTTAGCTAAAAAAGAGCAGATAAAAAAGCTAATCGGACGGGCACTCGGCCTGCCGGGTGGGGCTATATTTGGTGTTGGAAGGCCGGCCGCATTTCCGGCGTCCGGGCCAAACATCTGCCCGAACGTGGGAGTTAGCCTGCCGTCTTCCACGCCGAAAACCGCCATCAAGCCCCGAGATATTATGGAACCGCTCCTTGCCGAAAACCCCAACCGCTTCGTGCTATTTCCCATCCAGAACGATGAGGTGTGGCAGTACTACAAGAAGTCGCAGGCCTCGTTCTGGACGGCTGAGGAAATCGACCTGAGCCAGGACCAGAAAGACTGGAACAGCCTGAATGACAACGAGCGCCACTTCATCAAGCACGTATTGGCCTTCTTCGCTGCTTCGGATGGCATCGTGAATGAGAACCTGGCCGTGAACTTCATGCAGGAGGTGCAGATGCCCGAGGCGCGCTGCTTCTACGGCTTCCAGATTATGATGGAAAACATTCACAGTGAGACGTATTCGCTGCTGATTGATACTTACATCAAAGACCCTAAGGAAAAGGACTACCTCTTCAATGCCCTTGAAACGGTGCCCGCCGTGCAGAAGAAGGGCGAGTGGGCCCTGAAGTGGATTAACTCGGAGAACTTCGCCGAGCGCCTCATTGCCTTCGCGGCGGTGGAGGGCATCTTCTTCTCGGGCTCGTTCTGCTCCATTTTCTGGCTGAAGAAGCGCGGCCTGATGCCCGGCCTCACGTTCTCGAACGAGCTGATTTCGCGGGATGAAGGGTTGCACTGCGATTTCGCCTGCCTGCTGTATAGCTACCTGCAAAACAAGCTGAGCACCGAGCGGGTGCAAAGCATCATCCGCGACGCGGTGACCATTGAGCAGGAGTTTGTGACTGATGCGCTGCCGGTGAGCCTCATCGGCATGAATGCCAAGTCGATGTCGCAGTACATCGAGTTTGTGGCCGACCGCCTGCTGGTGTCGCTGGGCTGCCCCAAAATATATAATGCCACCAATCCCTTCGATTTCATGGAAATGATTTCGGTGCAGGGTAAAACCAACTTCTTCGAGAAGCGCGTGGCCGAGTACCAGAAAGCCGGCGTGATGAGCGAGCGCAACGACAACGTGTTCTCGCTCGACGAGGATTTTTAAGCGGCGGCTAAAAAAAAGTTACTGACAGGCAACTCCATAAGTAGATTTGACGAGTTGCTGACGAGAAGGCCCAGCGCGCCGCGCTGGGCCTTCTGTGCTTCAGTCTCTCACTTATAATTATTCCATCCTTTCATCGCATGAAATACGCTTTACTTCTCCTGCTGGGTATGGTGATACCCAATGCCTACGCCCAAACGTCTGCCCCAGCTGCTCCGGCGGCGGCGCCCTCGGCCGCCATGCTCCAGCGCTATACCACGGCCAACGGTCAGACTACTTTCTTCTCTACTGCGCCGCTGGAAGACATCGAGGCGCTGAACTCGCGGGTGGCGGCCATCTTCGATTTGAACAATGGACAGCTGGCGTTTTCGATGCTGATGAAGGATTTTCAGTTCAAGAACTCGCTGATGCAGGAGCATTTCAACGAGAACTACGCCGAGAGCGAGAAGTACCCCCGGGCCCGCTTCACCGGCACGCTGGTGACCAAGCCCACCGAGGACCAGCTCCGCAGCGGCCCGCAGCCGGTGTACGTGCAGGGCCAGCTCACCATTCATAATGTGAAGCGTAAGGTGCGGGTGCCAGGCACCCTGCAGCTGCGCGGCAACGACCTAGTAGTGACGTCCAAATTCAGCGTGGCCCCGGCCGACTACAAGATTAAAATCCCGGCGCTGGTGCGGAATAACATTGCCAAGTCTATTGACATCAGCGTGATACTGACCTGCCAGCCGGGGCCGGCGGGCACGGCGAGCGTGAAGTAGAGACGCAATATTTTGCGTCTCAGCGTCCGCGCCGTTCGGACAAATCGTTCAACGACGAGACGACAAGACGCAAATATGCGTCTCTACAAAAAAGCCCGCTCTGCGCTTGCAGGGGCGGGCTTTTTCGTGCGTCAAACACGAAACCGTCGTCGCCTGCCGTTGCGGGAGCTATGACGAGACTTCGACGCTTTTGGCAATGCCTGCGGCCGCGCATGCCGTACATCAATATTGGTTTGGCGGCGGCGGCATACGGCGCGAACCAGTATGTGGCCCAGGTGTTTTGCCAGCCTGTACTGTGGGCCGCGACGGTACTCGTTGGTAGCGTGGGGGCTTTTCTGGCGTGGCCGTGGTTGGTTGGCTGGCCCAAAGCGGTGCGGTACGGGGCGCTGTTTCTGCAAGGCGCTTTGGTGCCCATTTGCATTTATTGCATCGTGTTCATGAGCCCGGGGGCGTTGGTAGTGGGGGTGTTATTTTTCTTTTTTCTATTGCCCGCGCTGGCCTGGGTGCCGGTGGTGTTTGCGGGGCAGGCGCTACGGCGGGCGTGGCGGAGCGAACTGCCGGGTGGGCGGGTGGTTTTCGGTTTGGGAATGGTGCCGTTGCTGGTAGCGCAAGGCTGGGCCGAGCAGCAGTACCGGGCCGTGGAAGGGGCGGTGGCACTGTTGCCCCCAGCCCAACGTCGCCAGCCCGCTGCCCTGGTTAAGGTTGTGCCCCGCACCTATATCGCCGAACGGCTGGCGGGCACGCTGTTCAAGTACCACAATTACGAAGATGATAATGACGGCTGGCGCCCGCCCTTGCACGACCCCTTAGTGAACGTAAGCCTGTGGAGCCGTCGCGGCATGGCCTACTACCAACCAGGGGTGCGTGATGCTAATCCCTTGTTGGTAGGCCCGATAGAGATGCAGGCTGCTTTCTACCACCAGCTTTTCCCCAGCCTGCCCATCAAAGCCGACTGCACCTGCAACCACACCCACGACGGCGAAAGCTACCTGGAATGGCAACCCTGGCTGAACAGCCGCGCGGCCGATACCCGGCTCCGAATGAAGCGCCGAGAATTGTTGAAAGCGAATAATCCGCTAGGTATATAAGCCTCGTGCGCCCGGCCATTTCCTGAAAAGTGGCCGGGCGCGGTCGTTTGAGTGGTGTGTGGAAAACTTCCGGAACTTTTCCTTGCCCTTCGAAAACACAGGAGGTAATTTCCGGGATTCAATATCGAGCCGGCTGCTGGTACCCCAGCCGTTGGTTCAACTCTTTCACAACTGCCTCAACGACTTGCCGCCGGTACTGTGCCGTGCCGGCCCCTTCAGTATATAAGCAAAAACCATCAACCAAACACCACTGGTATGCTAGTAATTAAACGCGACGGGCGCCGCGAATCCGTCAAGTTCGACAAAGTGACGGCCCGTATTGAGAAGCTCTGCTACGGGTTGAACCAGGACTACATCTCGCCCATTGAGGTGGCCAAGAAGGTGATTGACGGCATCTACGATGGCGTGAGCACCATTGAGCTGGACAACCTGGCGGCCGAGACGGCGGCCTCGCTCACCACGCGCCACCCCGATTACGCCATTCTGGCGGCCCGCATTGCGGTGAGCAACCTGCACAAGGTGACTTCCAAGTCCTTCTCTTCCACGATGAAGCGGTTGTACACTTATGAGGACCCGAAGAATGGCGACAATGCTTCGCTCATCGCCACGGATGTGTGGGAGGTGATTCATAAGAATGCCGCTACGCTGGACTCGGCCATTATTTATGACCGGGACTACAACTACGACTTCTTCGGCTTCAAGACGCTGGAACGCTCGTACCTGCTGCGCCTGGAGGGCAAGGTGGTGGAGCGGCCCCAGCACATGCTGATGCGCGTGTCGGTAGGCATCCACAAGGACGACATTGACTCCGTTATCAAAACCTACAACTTGCTGAGCGAGCGGTGGTTTACGCACGCCACGCCTACGCTGTTCAACGCGGGCACGCCGAAGCCGCAGATGTCGAGCTGCTTCCTGTTGACGATGAAGGACGACTCCATTGATGGCATTTACGACACGCTGAAGAACTGCGCGCTGATTTCGCAGAGCGCCGGCGGCATCGGGCTGTCGGTGAGCAACGTGCGGGCCACGGGCTCTTACATCAAGGGCACGAATGGCAACTCCAACGGGCTGGTGCCCATGCTGAAGGTGTTCAACGACACGGCCCGCTACGTGGACCAGGGCGGTGGCAAGCGCAAGGGCGCGTTTGCCATTTACCTGGAGCCCTGGCACGCCGACGTGTTCGAGTTCCTCGACCTGAAGAAGAACCACGGCAAGGAGGAAATGCGCGCCCGCGACCTGTTTTACGCCCTCTGGACGCCCGACTTGTTCATGAAGCGCGTGGAGGAAAACGGCGACTGGACGCTGATGTGCCCCCACGAGTGCCCCGGCTTGGAAAACTCCTGGGGCCCGGAGTTCGAGAAGCTCTACATGAAGTACGAGAAGGAGGGCCGCGGCCGCCGCACCATCAAGGCGCAGGAGCTGTGGTTTGCCATCCTGGAAAGCCAGACGGAAACGGGCACGCCCTACATGCTGTTCAAGGACGCGGCCAACGGCAAATCGAACCAGCAAAACCTGGGCACGATTAAGAGCTCGAACCTGTGCACCGAGATTATTGAGTACACCGACGCCGACGAAATTGCGGTGTGCAACCTGGCCTCGCTGGCGCTGCCCCGCTACCTGGTGACCGACGCGCAGGGCAACACCACCTTCGACCACCAGAAGCTGTACGAGGTGACCTACCAGGCCACGGTGAACCTGAACAAGGTGATTGACGTGAACTACTACCCGGTGCCCGAAACGCAGAAGTCGAACTTCCGCCACCGCCCCATCGGGCTGGGCGTGCAGGGCCTGGCCGATACGTTCATTGCCCTGCGCATGCCCTTCGAGAGCGACGAAGCTTCGGGCCTGAACAAGGACATCTTCGAAACCATCTACTTCGCGGCCATGACGGCCTCGAAGGACCTCGCCATCAAGGACGGGGCCTACGAGACCTTCCCCGGCTCGCCCCTGAGCCAGGGCAAGTTCCAGTTCGACCTGTGGGGCGTGACGCCCGACTCGGGCCGCTGGGATTGGGAGAGCCTGCGCGCCGAGGTGGTGAAGCACGGTGCCCGCAACTCGTTGCTGGTGGCGCCCATGCCCACGGCCAGCACCGCCCAGATTCTGGGCAACAACGAGTCGTTTGAGCCCTACACGAGCAACATTTACGTGCGGCGCGTGCTCAGCGGCGAGTTCATGGTGGTGAACAAGCACCTGCTGAAGGACCTGGTGGCCCTGGGCCTGTGGAACGACGCGATGAAGCAGGAAATCATCGCGGCCAACGGCTCGGTGCAGAACATCCAGCGCATTCCGCAGCACATCAAGGACCTGTACAAGACGGTGTGGGAGATTTCGCAGCGCCGCATCATCGACCAGGCCGCCGACCGCGGGGCCTACATCTGCCAGAGCCAGAGCCTGAACCTGCACGTGCAAAACGTGAACTTCGGCAAGCTCACCAGCATGCACTTCCATGCCTGGAAGCGCGGCCTGAAAACGGGGATGTACTACCTGCGCACCAAAGCCGCCGCCGACGCCATCAAGTTCACGGTGGAAAAGCAAGCCGCCGAAACCCTGGAGCCCCTGGCCCTGGTGGAGCAAAACCAGTCCGACATGGCCTGCTCCCTGGATAACCCGGACGCCTGCGAGGCCTGCGGGTCGTAAGAAATACTAGTCCTTTTTGAAAACGGGAGAAGCGAATGCCTCTCCCGTTTTTTTATGTCTTAATAAATTCAAAGATGAAAATAATTGAAATTTTAATCGAAAACTACAAAAGCATTAAGTGCTTGCTTATCAGGCCAACCGAGGGAATCAACGTAGTGATTGGTGAAAATAGTGTTGGAAAAAGTAATGTGTTTGATGCAATAAACTGGTTAATAGGACCAGTTTATCCAACTTTCAATTCAACATTTGAACATGACCATTTTCAGGGAAATGTTGCCAACAAGATAAAGATTCGTCTTACGTTCAGTGATGGGAATTATTTAGAACTAGCAGAGCAATGGACAGATAACTACGGGCATGAAAAAAGCGGCCTGAATTTTAATGGGAGCTACGTCAAAGATGAAGTAAGACAACGTTACTGTTCTGCCTATTTAGGAATAGAAAGGCAAGTTGTAGACTACATGCCATCAAATAGATGGTCATTGATGGGTCGCGTCTTACTTGAAATAAACAAGCTTTTCTGTAAGGAAGAGTTTACTGACGAAGAGACCGGAGAGGTGACTTTGAAGTCGGATTACTTAAAACAAGAACTGAAAAGGCTGCGCGATGACGTTCTTTTCTCAGTAAAGGATGCGACAGGGCGGGATGTGATGAAGGCGTTTATCAGCTTGATTCAAAAGGAAAGCGCTAAGCACCTCAATAGGCCAGAAGGAAGTATGTCTATCGACTTAAATCTGTATGACCCGTGGCATTTTTATAGAACAATGCAGCTGTTAGTACAGGAAGAAGGGCAGCCTTTACAATTTCAAGCATCAAAGCTTGGTATGGGCGTACAGGCAGCTATTTCTATTGCAATTCTGAAAGCATATGCATCATTAAAATTGAATAATGGCTGCGCAATCTTTATAGATGAGCCTGAGTTGTTTTTACATCCACAGGCCCAACGTAACTTCTACAAAGTGCTTCGTGAACTAGCAGATTCAGGCACACAAATTTTCATTACTACCCATTCGCCCGACTTCTTAAATGTGGGCCGGTTCGACGAAATCTTTATCGTAACCAAATGTCCACGCGAAGGCACTTGTATGCATTGCGCAAATCCACAAGCATTTGTTGAAGACTTGTTGGTGCGCAGAGGGATAGTATCAACCCGTGAGGAAATGCTGTTGCAATACAGCAATGCTTACGACAATACTGGCGATACTCAAAAAGCCAATGAAGCCTTCTTCGCAAAGAAGATACTTCTAGTCGAGGGTTCATCAGAAGCATTAATTCTTCCATACTTCTTCGACCTTGTGGATTACGACTATCTAGGAAAATGCCTATCAATAGTGCGTTGCGGTTCTAAAGGTGAGCTAGACCGCTTCTATCGTTTGTACACTGAATTTGGCATTCCTACTTATGTGCTCTTCGATGGAGATAAACAGCATTTGGGCACAGCGGATGAACGTGATACTGTTGCTAAAAACAGAGCACTATTGAGCTTATTCGGTGTAGATGCCGACTTCCCCGATGGCCAAGACCATGAGCTTTATTACGGTTTTGAAAAAGAACTAGGAAAATACCTTGGCTTCAATACAGGCAGCTTGAAAGGCTTGAGCTTATACAAAAAGACCAAAGAGGTTCTTCAAACCCGTGATGATATACCAGTATGGGTAGAGCGGCTGATAACGCGTCTTGAAATGCTGCCTGCTAAACCAGCAAGCGTATTGCTTCATCGTGAGGAAGTAATTGCAGCTTAAAAACAAAAGAGGCCGCTGAAAGCGGCCTCTTTTTATAGCTGAGCCCGTTAAGGGCGAATAATCAAGACGGGAATCGAACCCGTAACCCCGAAGGGACCAACTTGGCAAGTTGGCGCGTTTACCAATTTCGCCACATGTCCATTGTTGTCAGCTAGGCTGACCTGATTAGTGGAGTGGAGACAGATAAACCCACGTAATTTCTGCAAAGTTCCAAAGTCAGGAAAAAAACTTAAGCTTCGCCAGCCGCTTCGCACTGGGGGCGGCTGGGGTGGTGTTGGGGTAGCTCGCGCCGTTAGGTAGAAACACGAAGCATCGTTCAGCCGCGGCGGTGCCGGGGGCGGGTGGAGTGCTGTGGACCTTTACAGTTTGAAGAATTACGTATTCTGAGGAGTTGGCTGCCTGTTCCTGATGATAACCCGTAGCTCCTCTCGCCTGTTGCCATTGCCCGTTTGAGTCGTTCAATTGCCCGCATGAAACCGAATACCCTCCCTGACTTTTACGCGGCGTGTGCCCCTACGCCGGAATCCGGAGCAGGTGTGTTGCCGCCGCCAGATATGGAGCAGGGCATGGGGCACTTTAACGTGTTTCCATTGGCGGACATTCCCCAGGAGCCGCCGATGACGTTTGGCCGGCGGGCCTACTACAAAATCACGCTCTGCCGCGGGCGCAGCCAGGTGGAGTGTGGCGACCAGGACCCGCACGTTGGTTCCAATTCCTTGTTTCTGGTAACGCCGCGTGTACCCTACCGGTGGCTGCCGCTCACCGAAGCGCCGGGCGGCTACTGCTGCCTTTTCGACAACGCTTTTTTGCTGCCCGCCCGCACCGGAGTGACGTTAGCGGAGCTGCCCATTTTTCAGCCCGGGGCCTACCCGGTGTGGGAAGTGGCGGAAGCTGATTGCGCGGCGGTGGAGGCTGTTTTCCAGAAGATGGCCCGCGAGCTCCCGTCCCGCTACGCCTACAAGCACGACCTGTTGCGCACCTATCTCTGGGAGCTGATTCATCTGGTGCAGAAGCTGCAGCCGGCCCCTGCCCCGCTGGCTACGCACAGCGCCGCCGACCGGGTAGCCACCCAGTTCGCAGAACTGCTGGAGCGGCAGTTTCCGCGCCACAGCCCGCAACCGCCGCTACGCCTGCGCACCGCCACCGACTATGCCGACCAACTGGCCGTGCACGTCAACCACCTCAACCGGGTGCTGAAAGAAACGACGGGCTTCACCACCACTGCCCTCATCAGCCGCCGCCTGACGCAGGAAGCCAAGCTTTTACTGAAACAGACCCCCTGGAGCATTTCGGAAATTGCCGACAGCCTGGGGTTTGCCGACGTAGCCCACTTCTGCACCTTTTTCAAGCGCCACGCCCACCATACGCCGGGCGACTTCCGGCGTGTGGCCATGTTTGAAATCTAAAACAGATGGGTTGATTGGCGAAGTTTACCCCGCGGCAAGCTCCCGGACCTTTGTGGCGTACTCAATCACCTCCCTGATTCAAGCGAGGTACTGCCCACAGGTAACATGGAAAACAAAAAAAATGCGCTGGTCACCGGCGGCAACAAAGGCATCGGGTTAGAAATTGTGCGGGGGCTGCTGCAGGCCGGATGCCGGGTGTACTTAGGAGCCCGCGAAGAGGCCAAAGGCCAGCAAGCCGTAGTGGAGCTGTCGGCCACCGGCGACGTCCGGTTCCTCAAAATAGACCTGACCAACCAAGCAACGCTCGACACGGCAGTAGCGCAGCTACGGCGCGAGGAAGGTCACCTCGATATCCTGGTGAACAACGCGGGCATTAATGTACCCGGCGACGATTCGCCCAGCAGAGTCGACGTGCGCAGCGTGGAGCAAGCGCTCCAAACCAATTTCCTGGGTACGCTGGCCGTCACCCAGGCGTTTTTGCCCCTAGTGAAGCAGGCCGCAGCGGGGCGCATTGTCAACGTATCCAGTCCGCTAGGCTCGCTTACTCTCACGGGGAAGCACGACTGGACCCTGCTGGGGTACTCCGCCTCGAAGGCTGCGCTGAACATGCTCACCGTGCAACTGGCCTACGAGCTGCGGAATACGACCATCAAGGTAAACTCGGCGGCTCCCGGCTACACGGCCACCGACCTAAACGGCTTTGCGGGCACCGACACCCCAGCGCAGGGCGCTGCGGAAGCCATTCGGCTGGCGCTGCTGCCAGCCGATGGCCCCACCGGCACAATGTCTTCTTCCGACGGCCCCATCCCATGGTAAGGGCTGGCCGATAAGCGGCAGTTGCCGTGGCGTGCACGTAGGCCACCGCTTAAAAACTACTTTGGGAAATTAGCCTTATTCCAGCCGCTGCCGCCCCGGTGGCGGCTGGTTTGGTGTTGAAGCCTGAGCTTCTGGAGCCACGGCGGCAGGGTGGTGGGTAGGGACGCGTATAACTTTGGGTTTGCAACTTTTAGCTCCTTCCCGATGCGTACGTTTCTGCTAAGTGCAGTTTTTACGGCTATGACTTCCATCACTGCCATTGCAGGCCCGCCGAGCGTAGTGCTGGTGCAAACAAATACCCGTAACGCCACTATCACCATTTCTCGCGGGCCGGGCAAGACAGAAACCATCGAAGGCCCAGCAGCGACGGGCGCCAAAAACCAAGCCGGTATCATTGAAAACCTTGTGGTCGCATTCACGGGCCTCTACGCCGAGGGCTACGAGTTAAAGAATAGCGTAACGAGCCATATTTCTCCGGACATGCATTTTGAAACGGTAACGTATGTTTTCGTGAAGCCCTAGGTGAGGTAGTTCTAGGAAGTAACTGACGCTTCGTTCAGCCGCTTCCGCCCCGGGAGCGGCGGGGGTGGGGTTGGGACCTAAGCTTCTTTCAGCCCCGAGGTGGAGGGTGGGGGCATTGCAATAGCCAGTCATGCAGCTTGGCAGTAGCTTGTGGGTTCTTTGGCTACACCTTCCGTCCCTGTTTCTGCATGAATGCATTCGTTTCTTTCTCCTGCCGCATTGCGGCAGGGATGATTTTGCTGACTGGCATGGCTGCTTGCGCCAGCACCAAAACCCATTCTACCGCCAGCCCGGCCACGGCCGCTACCACCGACATCCTGCTGCTGGGCTGCAGTCATCTATCACAATTATACAAAGCCGGCAACCCCAATTCCGACGTGCTCACGCCCAAGCGGCAGGCCGAGCTGAGCGCCGTGCTCGACGGGTTGCAGCGCTACCAGCCCGACGGTATTCTGGTGGAGGAACTGCCCGAGAACCAGGCCCGCCTCGACAGCCTGTATCAACGCTACCGGCAAGGGCAGCTCGACCTGAGCGCCCTGCCCGGTGGCCGTAGTGAGGTGTACCAGTTGGGCTTCGCGCTGGGCAAGCGCCTTGGGTTGGCGCGCATCTACTGCGTGAATGCGCCGGGGGGCACGTCGCAAAGCATTCTGCACGAAGGCCGGAATATTGAGCTGTACAAACAGGCCGATGCCGACTGGCACACGTTTTCCGACCCTTTCGGCCAGCGCCTACTGGCCGGCACCAGCACCATTGGGCAGTTTCTGCGCACCATCAACGCGCCGGCCACGCTGCGGCAGTTACACACGCTGGTGTACCGCACGCCGGCCCGCGTCACTGGCGGCACGCTTAAGCCCGATGAGATGGTGGACGCCGCTTTCATCAATCCGCAGTACGTGGGCGCAGAGTTTATTTCGGTGTTCTACAACCGCGACCTGAAGGTGTATTCCAACATCGTGACCACCCAGCTACAAACCCAGCAGCACCGGCAGCTCCTGATAATTGGTGCGCGGCACGTGGCCTCGCTGCAAGGCATAGTGAGCGACGACCCGGCCTATCGGGTGGTGCCCACTGCGCGCTACCTGGGCCACTAGCCTGTGCCCACCACATAGCCTCGCCGCTGCGGCCCCAGGCACGGCGGGGGGAGGAGTCCCGCTTTATGCCCATTATTTGGTGTATAAACTTATTCTGATATATTCGGGCGTCTTCTGGGTACTCAGGGCTAATCCGAGAAACGTCTGTTGGATGCTGGTTTTGCTCTGTTTGGGGTGGGGTTCAGCGGCCTTTGCCCAGCAGGTTCCAGCTTCGCCTTTGGCGGAGAGCCAGCCCTTGCCCACCCGCGCCGATACGGTGCAGCCCTGCACCAGCTGTTCCAAACCAAGCGCAAATCCAGTGGCGTGGTGCTGGCTGCCGCTCCGGTCACGCTGTTGCTGACGGTCGCAACCGTGGGCTTATTTGCCGTGAGCCAGGTCGATAACGGGGCTTCCGAGTCGGCCTTTCCGGTGGTGGTCATCGCGGGCGGCCTGGGCGCAACTAGCGCCTTGCTGAGCCGCTACATTCGCTACACCAAAGGCCGCGAAGCGGCAATGGTGAGCAAGTACGAGCGAACCCACGTGCTGGCAGGGTGGGTGAAGCGCAATCTGGCGCGCCAAAAACCGCTTACACAGTAGCTCGCGGGTGGTGCGGTGGCCGGCTGCGGGCAATACATCGCCTAATCAACATTTACCCATTCTTGCCCGTACACGCGCTACTATTCTCACCTTCACACCGCCCCGGGCGGCACGCATTGTCATGACCAACCGCCTCCCTTACCTCCTCGCCGCCGGCCTGCTCCTGGGCGGCTGCAGCCAGGAACAAGAAAAACAACGCCAAGCCGACAACGCCCGCGAAGATGCCATCGAAGCCCAGGCCAAAGCCGACGCCGAGCGCGCCCGCGCCGATGCCAAACAAGTGCGGGCCGATGCCGAAGCCAAAGCGCATGACCTCGAAAAACAAGCCGATGCCGTAGAAAAAGGCGCCGGCGAACACCCCACCGTGGTCACCGAAGAAAAGAAAACCACCCGCTACGAAACTGTACCCGCCCGTCGGCGCTAGGGCCAGGCAGACCAGCCACCTATCGACCAGCCGCTTCCGTTCCGGGAGCGGCTGGTTTGGTTTTGGGCAATGGGCAACGAC
Organism: Hymenobacter negativus; assembly: GCF_016056375.1. GTDB lineage: Bacteria > Bacteroidota > Bacteroidia > Cytophagales > Hymenobacteraceae > Hymenobacter > Hymenobacter negativus_A. Next base: position 92,490 of record NZ_JAEDAE010000004.1, on the reverse strand, counting down.
ATCAAGCATAGATTTTAGATAAAATAATATATATTTTTATATACTAATGAGGGGTCCCGCAGTTACGGCTTGCCGTGGGCTGGCGGCTACCCCGGCCCGATACTTTCACCCGGCGCCCGCGCCCTTAGCATCTCACGGTCATGCTCGTCGACGAAATTGCCTCTCCCATCACTATGGACCTGCGCGGCAGGCTCATCGAACCCCACCACCCCGACTACGACGCCAGCCGCCGGGTGCACAACGCCATGATTGACAAGCGGCCCGCCGCCATTGCCTACTGCGCCGACGATGCCGACGTGATGGCCGCCGTGAACTACGCTCGCGAGCACAACCTGCTGGTGGCGGTGCGCGGCGGCGGCCACAGCGGGGCCGGTCTGGGCCTCTGCGATGATGGGCTGGTGATTGACCTCTCGCAGCTCAACGGCATCCACGTCGACCCCGTGGACAAGACCGTGCGGGTGGAAGGGGGCTGCCATCTCGGCGACCTCGACCACGTGACGCACGCCTTCGGGGTGATGGTGCCGAGCGGCATTATCTCGACCACCGGCGTGGGCGGCATCACGCTGGGCGGGGGCATGGGGCACTTCACGCGCCGATGCGGCCTCTCCATCGACAACCTGCTGGAGGCCGACGTGGTGCTGGCCGACGGCAGCATGGTGAAAGCGTCAGAAACCAAGCACGCCGACCTGTTCTGGGCGTTGCGCGGCGGGGGCGGCAATTTCGGCATCGTCACCTCGTTTCTGTTCCGCTCGCACCCCATCAGCACCGTGTACGCCGGCCCCATGCTCTGGGAGCTGAGCGATGCTAAGCCCGTGATGCAGTGGTACCGCACCTTCATCAAAGACGCGCCCGAGGAGCTGGGCGGCTTTTTTGCCTTCCTCACGGTGCCCGCCGGCCCGCCCTTCCCCGAGCACCTGCACGGCAAAAAGATGTGCGGCATCGTGTGGAACTACAGCGGCCCGGCCGATATGGCCGAGCAGGTTTTTGCGCCCATCCGCCGGGCCTGGCCGCCGGCCCTCGACCTGCTGGGCACCCTGCCGGTGCCGGCCCTGCAAAGCATGTTCGACGGCCTGACGCCGCCCCACATCCACTATTACTGGAAGGCCGACTTCATCAACGAGCTGTCCGACGAGGCCATCGACATTCACCTGCACTTCGCCCAGATACTGCCCAGCCCGCTCTCCACCATGCACCTGTACCCCATCAACGGGGCGGCGGCCCGCGTGGCGCCTGATGCCACCGCCTGGGCCTATCGCAACGCTACCTGGTCCATGGTCATTCTGGGGGCCGAAGCCGAGCCCACCCGGGCGGCGGTTATCACACGCTGGGCCAAGGAGTATTGGGAGGCCATGCACCCGCATTCGGCCGGGGGAGGCTACATCAACTTTATGATGGACGAAGGCACCGACCGCGTGAAGGCCACCTACGGCCCGCACTACGAGCGGCTGGTAGCCATCAAAACGGCTTACGACCCGCACAACCTGTTCCGGGTAAACCAGAATATTCCGCCCACCGGCTACCACATGAATGGGGAGTGAGGCGCGACATTTTTGAATGCGCTTTGGGCAAAGCCGGGGTAGTTGGGGCAATGAGGGAGGCGGGTATCTTTGGATTTCCCCTTTCCCATCCCTTGCCCCATGCGTACCCTGATGCTGAGTGCCGTTTTCACGCTAATGCTGTCCCAAATGGCCGTGGCGGCACCGCCCAGCCTGGTGCTGGTGCAGTACCACTACATCACCAATAGCCTGACCGTAACGCGCGGCCTGGGCCAGACCCAGACTATCGAGCTGGCCCCGCTGGATGTCAAGAAGAAGTTTCAGGCGAATGCCGAGGGGCTCTATACGCTATTTGCCGGGCTCTACGGCGAGGGCTACACGCTGCAAAACTCCTCCGAAATAGGCTCGTCCAGTTCCGGCACCCTCACGGTGAACTACGTTTTTGTGAAGCCCTGACCAACCGGACCTACTGCGGCGTGGCGGGCTGGAGTTCCAGCCAGCGCCGGGCATCGGTATCGGCATTGAAAGAGCGGTAAACCAACGGCAGGCCCTGAATGCTGGTGGTAACGAAGGCCGTGGCCAAGCGCACCAACACGTTGGGCGATACTACCACGGCCCCGTGGCGGTAGCCGGCCTGCACGGCCCGGGGCAGCCAGTCGTGGGCAATCCACTGCTGCTCTTCGTGCGTGAAGGGAATCATGACCAGCTGATTAACCAGGATGCGGCTCCAGCCGCGTTGTTGCAGCGCCCGCAGCATGTTCTCGAAAATGGCCTTCGTGGCTTCCGGCGTGCGCTTCTGGCTGCTCCAGTTGGTACGCAGGAAGCCGGCGGGGTCCGTCAGCACTTCGCCCGCAGCGTTTTCAAAATACAGGCTGGGCAAGAGGCTGGGCATTGCGACAAAGGTAAGGCCGATGTGCCCCTCAGCGGCAGCGTGGGCCGCTATTCCTTCATCACGCGCTGGGTTTTCTGGTAGTTCTGGCCGCGCAGCGTAACCACGTAGATGCCCGGCGCGAGGTGGGCCGTGTAGCTGTTGAGCTGGCTGCCCAGCAGCGCCGGCGTGCCGTGCAGCGAGAGCAGCCGGAGGCCTCCCTGGGGCATGGCAAAGTCGAGCGTAAGCGCGCCGGCGCTGGCCGGCACATCGGCCAGGCTGAACGCCTGCGGCCCGGCCGCCGGCCCGGGGTACACAAACAGGCGGTTGGTGCGGTTGGACGACGCGTTGCGAATGCCCGCGAAATTCACCCCAATCAGCACCGGGTCGTGGTCGGAGCAGCGGAAGGGTGTGGTGATGTCGGTGGCCTCGCCGGCCTGGTCGTACTCCAGCACGGGCGGCTCGGCCGAGTTGATGTGCCACTTCTGCACGTCCACGAAGCCCACCATGTTGGGCGTCACCACGGCGTGGTCGAGCGAGCCGGTGAGGCCCTTGAACACGTAGGACGCGCTGGTGGGCGGCGTGGCTGGTACCAGTCCGGCGGCCCGCATAATGTCGATGGGGTCTTCCTCGTAGTTGGCGTTGTAGTCGCCGGCGCTCACGATGCGCGACGCCCCGGCCGGACGCACGGTTTTGTTGATGAACTCAACCAGGGCGCGGGCCTGAGCCTTGCGGCGGGCGTTGGAGCCGCCCTGGCCGTCGTTCTGGTCGGCATCGGGCCCGCTGCCGCTGCTCTTGCTTTTGAAGTGGTTCACGATGAATCCCAGCGTATCGGGCCGCTCCTTGCGCTTTGTGACGAACACCTGCGCCAGCGGCGGCCGCTCAAATACCCCCTGCACGGTGGCCACCATGGGCGGCCCAAGCGGAGCCACCACGCCCGGCTTGTAGAGAATGGCGCAGTGAATGAGGTCGGTGTTGTTGGTTTGGCGCTCGGCGTTGCCGTCGTTCACGAAGATGTAGGTGCCCGCGCCCACGGCTTTGTTCAGACCATCCACAAGGTCCTGAATGGCCGCCGTAGAGCCATTGCCGTCGTTCTCAATCTCCGTTAGACCCACGATGTCGGCGTTCATCTGCGCCAGGGCCAGGATGATTTTGGTGCGCTGGCGCTGGAAGTCGGCCGCCGTTTTGGCCCCGCGCGGGGTGGGGAAGCCGCCGCCTGCCCCGTCGCCGTTGAAGTAGTTGAACACGTTGAAGCTGGCCAGCTTCAAATCGAGCGGGCCGAAGGCGGGCGGCGTGAGCGGCCGCGTCACGTTAATCACGGGCGCATCGGCCCCGGCGAGCGGCTGCAGGCGCCAGCGCCCGTAGCTGTAGGCCAGAATGCCCCCGATGTTACTCAGGGTGCTGCCCACCCGCACGGTATGGAAACGGGCATCGAGGTAAGGAGTAGGCGTGGGGTTGGTGGCCGAGCTGCCGTCGTCGAGCACTAGGCTGCGGCGGTCGTTGGCGGCCTGGTAGGCCAGCACGGCGGCCAGGTTGCTGGTGCCGCTGCTGTTGGTGCCGGTGGCGGGGTTGTCGTTGGGGTCGATGAACTGCGTGGCCTGGTACGTCAGGCCTTCGGTGGACACCGTGAGCTCGCCTCGCTGCTTCAGGAAGTAGTTGTCCGTGACGGTGAGCGGCTGCATGAACTGCACCCGCATGCCCTCGTAACGCTCGGCCTTATCGGCCGCAAACTCGCTGTTGACGAGGCGCACGAAATCCGGCACCGCATTGCCCGAGGAAATAACTACGAAGCCCGGGTCCGTTATCACGGCCTGGCCGAAGGAAGGGGCCGCGTCGTCCTCGCGCACCACGCCGGTCACGCGCACCTTGTCGCCCACCTTCACGTTGGGGTCGGCCTGAATCACGAAAATGGCATCGGAAGTGGCGGGGTTGCCATCGGCCGTGGCCTTGTCGTCCTGAATGTAAAAGCCGGCCGGTTTCAGGTCGGCGTAGATGCCCGTTACAATACCCTCGACGGTGTAGCTGCCGGCCTTTGCCGCCGCGCCCGTGCCCTGGATGGAGCCAATGGAAGTAGCGCTAACCGTGCGGGCTGCCAGCAGGATAGCCGAGTAGAAGAGTAATTTGGGGGTCATAGCGCGGGGCGAAAAGAGCGGGAGCGGGGGTGGTAAAGATATTGGGAAGGGTTGGACTTCGCTAATGTTCCAATTTAGGCTGGATAAAGTACCGCGTTGGCATCGCCGTCGCCCGACTGCCAGCAAAAATGCCGCTAGTGCGCCGCCCGCCGGCCATCCGCGCCGTATACTGCAGCCTATGATTCCGCTCATCACCCAGACCCCGCACCTTCAGATTCTCGCCGCCAGCCGTGCGCTGCTCACGGCCGAGCTGCACAAACCCCAGTATTTCCCCGTGCTGCTCGGCGCGGCCCTGCCCGCCGACTGGCCCCCTGCCCGGCACGACCGCCCCACCCAGGAGCTGGCGCTGGAAGAACTCACGGCGGGCGGGCGCGACGCCGCCGGCTGGTACGCCTGGTACGCCCTGCGCAAGGCCGATGACACCGCGCCCCGCACGCTGGTGGGCGCGGGCGGCTTCCTGGGCCGGCCCGATGCCGATGGTACCGCCGAACTCACCTACTCCATCGCGGCCGATTGGCGCGGTCAGGGCCTCGGCACCGAGCTGGTGGCCGGCCTGGTGCAGCAAGCCGCCGACACCGGCCTGGTGCGCCGGCTCATCGCCCACCCGCCCACCGACAGCCCGGCCGCCCAGCAGGTGCTGCTGCGCAACGGCTTTGTGGCTGCCGACAGCAGTGCCGATGGCCGCCTGCGCTTCGAGCGCGCCGTGGAGCCAACGGCCAAAGAGGCGTAGTGCTGGCACGGAAGCTGCCAGGGGGCGGTTATCTTTCCGCCTCCAATCGTCGCTTCCTTACCCTTGCCAATAATGAAAAATCCCCTGTTGAAAACTGCCCTGCTGATGCTGGGCGTGGCTGCCCTGGGTTTCGGTGCCCGCGCCCAAACGGCGCCTGCCGCCGAAACCTGGACCAAGAAAAAAGCCGAAAAGTGGTTTAAAAAGCGCGAGTGGGCCAACGGCCTGAAGCTGAACGTGCAGGAGTCGATTGATAAGGTCGAGTTTGCGAAGCAGTACCACGCCAACAAGGCGGTTTGGGACAAGGCATTTGCTTACTTCCGCGATACCAACCTCGACCAGCTCACGCCCGGCAAATACCCCGTGGATGGCGAAAATGTGACGGCTGCCGTGACTGAAAACCCCACCAAGGACTACGACAAAACCAACTGGGAGTCGCACCGCAAGTACATCGATATGCAGTATGTGGTGCAGGGCGCGGAGAAAATTGGCGTGGTGCCCCTGGACAAAGCCACCGTTACCAAGCCCTACGACGAGGCCCGCGACGTGGCCAACTACAGCGCCGATGGCAAGCTCTACGAAGCCAAGCCGGGCACCATCTACATCTTTTTTCCGCAGGATGTGCACCGGCCCAACATCAAGGTCGACGGGGTGGAGAAGGACAAAAAGCTGGTGCTGAAAGTCCGGGTGGCCTCGTAGGCAGCTAATTGGCGGCCGAAACCGTAGAAGGTGCGCAAACGCAGTTTCCTTCTTCACTTCAACCCGCCGAGCTATGTCCCGTCTCCTGTTTTTCGTCTTCTTATTCGTCTCGGCTGGGCTGGCGCAACCCGCGCTGGCCCAGACCGATGCCCTGCCGCCCAGGCCCACCCCGTTCAGGTTCATGAACGATGAGGCCCAGCTCATGCAGCCGGCCGATGCCAAAAAGCTGGACGCCGGCCTGCGCCGCTACGCCGATAATACTGGCACGCAGGTAGTGGTAGTGACCGTGCCCACGCTGGGCGGCCGCGACGTGGCCGACTACGGCCGCGCCCTCGGCACCGCCTGGGGCGTGGGCCAGCGCGATAAAAACAACGGCATCGTGGTGCTGATAGGTGCTAAGGAGCACAAAGTCACCATCCAGCCCGGCAACGGCCTGGCCAGCGTCATCACGCCGGAAGTCACCAGCCGCGTTATCAACGAAATGACGCCTGGATTTAAGCAGGGCAATTATTTCGCCGGCCTGCGCACGGGTTTGAATACGTTGATGGTGACAGCCAACCCTGGCTCGGCCCCCAAAAAAGACCAGACGGCTGATGCCACCGCCTCGGGTGTAGCAGGTAGCAGCATGGCCACGGACAATTCCTCCACCAACCTGGCGCAGGACAACCAGTACCCCGCTACTTCTTCTGAGCCAGTGAATACGATGCCGGCGGCCGAGCCCGTTTCGTCTGGCCCAGGCATGGGCATGCTGCTCATCGGCGCGCTAATAATTGGCGGCATTCTGTGGTTTGTGGTCCGCATGTTCAAAGGCCGGAGCGCCGCCAACAACGGCACGGCCAGCAACCCGAGCGGTACGCCTAATTTCCTGCCGAATCGACCCAATGGCCCCGCCGGCGGCTACGGCCAGGCTCCCGGAAACTACGGCCCCGGCTACGGCCAGGCGCCCAACCAGGCCAGCGGCCCCGGCATTGGCGGGATGCTGGCTACCGGCGCGGCCGCGGCGGCCGGTGCTTACCTCGGCAACCGCATGGCCTCGGGCCACGATACGTCGGGCCAGAACCTGTCGAACTACGATAACAATAACAGCAATTTCAACACCGGTGCGGGCGCCGCTGGGGCTGCCGGCACGGGCGCGGCCAGCGACTACTTCTCCAACCGCGACGGCGGCACGGCCGACAATTCGGCTCCCGACTATTTCTCCGACGACAACACGGCGGCTGATAACAACTCCGACTACTTCTCGGGCGATGACAATAACTCGTCCTACGACGATACTTCGTCCAACGACACCGGCGGCGGGGGCTTCGATAGCGGCAACGACAACAGCGGCTCCTGGTAGCCTAACCTGCTATCGCATAATGCCTAAAAAGCTCCCGTACGGGTTGGTATGGGAGCTTTTGGGTTTATGAGAGTCCGGAGTTTGGCCGGCCGGCCGTAAGTTGCCGCCATGTCTATTTCCCATACGCCTCCCTCGGTGGTGCCCGTGCTGGAAACCAGCCGCCTGCGCCTGCGTGGCTTCCGCGCCGATGACTTTGATGCCTGGTTTGCCATGAGCCGGCAGCTCGCCTACCACCGCTACTTCACCCCCGAGCCCATGCCGGCCGAAGAAGTGTGGAAACTGGTGCTGCGCAGCGCCGGCCACTGGCTAATAACGGGTTATGGCTTCTGGGCGGTGGAGGAAAAGGCCAGTGGCCGCTTTGTGGGGGCCGTGGGGTTTCTGCACCTGAAGCGCGCCATCGAGCCGCCGCTGGGCGACGCCCCGGAAATCGGCTGGGTAATGGACCCCGCTATCCACGGCCGGGGCTACGCCTCCGAAGCTGTAGAAGCCGTGCTGGCCTGGGGCGAAAGCCACTTTGGGCCGGTGCGCACCGTGTGCATCATTCACCCCGAAAACGAGCCCTCGCTGCGCCTTGCGGCTAAATTCGGCTACCGCGAATACTGCCGCACCACCTACCACGACCAGCCCATCGTGCTGCTGGAGCGGCCCGGGGCATCGGCTTAACTGCACCTGCTCGGCTGCCTCGAATTTTGTTATGACTTTCTCCGACCATGACCTGGCGCAGCGCCTGGAGCTGACCGAAGCCCGCAGCAACGCGGCGTTTGTGGAAGCCCGTGCCCGCATTTTTCCGAAAAGCGGGGCACAGTGGCAAGCCATAGCCGGCGCCTACGTGCTGTTTGACGGCCCGGGCTCGCCGCTCACGCAAACTTTTGGCCTGGGCTTGTTTGAGGAAACCACGGCCGTCGACTTGGACCGCATCGAAGCCTTTTTTGCGGCACGGCAGGCGCCGGTGCTGCACGAGATAAGCCCCTTAGCCAGCCCCACGCTACTGCCGCTGCTGGGCGCACGCGGCTACCAACCCATCGAATTCACCAGCGTGCTGTATCAGGACCTGACCCCTGCCAGTGCGCCTGAGCCCCCGCATTCGGACATCCGCACCCGCATTATAGGGCCGGAAGAAGCCGATGCCTGGGCCAGTACCGCCGCTGCCGGCTGGCTGGAAGAAGCGCCTGAGCTGACGGCTTTTCTGCGGGAGCTGGGTGCCGTCAGTGCCCAAAGCGCGGGCATGACGTGTTTTGTGGCCGAAGCTGAGGGCGCGGCCATTGCCACGGCCAGCCTGTACATGCACGGCGGCGTGGCCCTGCTGGCCGGGGCCAGCACGGTGCTCGTCGGGCGCCGGCGGGGTGCCCAGGCGGCGCTGCTGGCGGCCCGGCTGCACCACGCGGCGGCTCACGGCTGCACCCTGGCCATGATGGGCGCGCTGCCCGGCAGCCAGTCGCAGCGCAACGCCGAACGCCACGGCTTCCGTATTGCCTACACGCGGGCCAAGTGGCAGCTGCTGCGCGAAGGCCGGTAGCGACAACAAGCCCCGAGCGCGGCTGTTTTTCTTATCAATCTTTTACCGTTCGACCATGGCCCCACGTCCCTACATCCTCGCCGAAACAACCTGGAAAACCGTTAAGGAAGCCAACTATGAGGTGGTGATACTGCCCTGGGGTGCCACCGAGGCGCACAACTACCACCTGCCCTACGCCACCGACAATATCCAGTCGGACTATGTGGCCGCCGAGGCCGCCCGCAAGGCCTGGGACCTGGGCGCCAAAGTGGTGGTGCTGCCGTGCATCCCGTTCGGGGTGAATACCGGCCAGCTCGACATCACCCTGGATATGAACCTGAACCCCAGCACCCAGCTGGCCATTCTGGGCGACATCGTGCACACGCTGGCCCGGCAGGGCATTCCGAAACTGGTGATTCTGAACGGCCACGGCGGCAACGATTTCCGCCAGATTCTGCGGGAATTGCAAGCCGACTTCCCCACGGTTTTCCTCAGTACCCTCAACTGGTTCAAAGCCGCCGACCGCAACCAGTATTTCTCGGCCCCCGGCGACCACGCCGACGAACTGGAAACCAGCGTGATGATGCACCTCACGCCCGATTTGGTGAGCCCATTGAGCGAAGCCGGCGATGGCGCGGCCAAGCAGTTTCGCATCGCAGCGCTGCGCCAGGGCTGGGCCTGGGCGCAGCGCGAATGGAGCCAAGTTTCGGCCGATACCGGCGTAGGCAACCCGGCCGCCGCCACCGCCGAAAAAGGTGCGGCTTTCCTCGAAGTCGTAACCACCAACATTGCCCAATTCCTGGTGGAGCTGGCCGCCGCCGACCCGCAGGATTTGTACGAATAAGAACCCCGGCGCACTTCCGCCGGTTAGGAACCGGGCGAAACCACTCGCCCGGCCCGTTTTCCTTGCCCAATGCCCGACCAATTCGACAGCGTAATCTTTGACCTCGATGGTACCCTGTGGGATGCCTCGGCGGCCATCACCAAAGCCTTTCAAGCTGCTAAAAGCAGCGTCGACTACATCGACAATGACGTGACCCTGGCCCAGGTGCAGGCCGTAACCGGCCAGCCCTACACCGTGGTCTACGAGCGCCTGTTCCCCAACCTGCCGGCCGAAAAGCTGGAAGAATACCGCGCCCTCTGCGCCCGGCAGGAGCTGGCCGCTGCCGTGGAGCACGGCGGTGCGCTCTACCCCGGCCTCGAAATCACCCTACGCTACCTGCTGAACCAAGGCTACCGGCTGTTCATCGTGAGCAATTGCCAGCAGGGGTACATAGAAGGGTTCTTCAAGCACAGCGGGCTGGCGCGCTACTTTGAAGGCCACCAGTGCTTCGGCACCAAGCTGCTGCCGAAGTCGGAAAATATCCGCGCAATCATTGCCGAGTACGACCTGCAAGCGCCCGTGTACGTGGGCGATACGCCCGGCGACCTGGCCGCCAGCGAGGCGGCCGGCGTGCCGTTCATTTTTGCCACCTACGGCTTCGGCCAGCTCAGCGAAGCCGAAGCACCGCTGCGCATCAATCGCCCCGGTGATTTGGAAAAATTGCTGTAGCGGCGCTGGGGGTTGCGCACTTGGGTGCGTCGCTGTAATTTGGATGCATGAATTTCCCGGCCATTCCCCGCATCACCATTCACCCAGCTATTTGTGAAGGGCAGCCCACCGTGCGGGGGCTGCGCTACCCCGTGTGGCAAGTGCTTGAGTGGCTGGCATCCGGGCAGACTACCGATGAAATTCTGGCGCAGCATCCCGCGCTGGAACCCGAGGATTTTCGGGCGTGCCTGGCTTTTGCTGCCGGCCGCCTCAAGCCTTTGGGCCACGTTGCCGAAACAAAACAGGACGAAAAGTCGGAGCAGTGGCTGCTGGGGCGGCAGGGCCAGTGGCTGGCCGAGCAGGAGTTTCTGAAACAGCTTTGGGAGCGGAATCCGGTCAGCAACCCGGTGTAACTAAATAGAGGGCCGAGGTGGTTTGGGCGTGCCGAAGCCCGCGCTAATGCCGAGCTATTTTGTGTAGCTTTGGCTACCTCTTCTGCCGCCGGTTATGTACCAGGAATTAGCTTCTACCGCCTTCTTACAAGTCGCCTACCGGCCGGATTCCTGCCTGCTGATTGGCCGTTGGCTGTGTTCCATCACCGATGAGCAGCTGCGCGAGGGCTACGAAACCATGCGCCTGGCCGCATTGGAACACAACTGCCCGCACTGGCTCATGGATGCCCGCCGCCGCGTCGACCGCCGCCGCAATGGCCCTGAATGGGTGGTGACCAGCTTTCTGCCCCAGGTGCAGCGCGAACTGGGCGACCGGTTGTGCGTGGCCTTTCTGGTGCTGCCCAACCACCTGCGCGAGCTGGAAGAGGACGCTAGCCTGCCCCTCCGCTCCCCCAACGCCACCGACCCTTTTCAATACGCCCGCTTCATCGACGAAGGTGAGGCTAATGCTTGGCTCGACGAGCATCGTCGGCGGCCGCGGAAGTAAATAGTGCCGCTCAGCGCTGGCTTTCCTGGGTGGCAATGGGCGTGGCTTCTTCCACGTTGGAGGTGTTGGGGAAGGCCAGCAGGTGCGTTACGCGGGGTGCCTCGGGGCCGGAATGGAAGCGGCGCACGGCGGCTTCTACCACTTGGTCTTCGCGGGTGAAGCGGTGGTGCTGGCGCTGGTGCTCGCCCCAGGTGGCCAAGTAAAAAAACTCGGAAATGCGCGTGGGGTCGTTCACATCGGCAAACACGCCGGCCCGCAAGGCTCCGTCGCGCAGGCGCAGGCGCTTGAGCTGCTCGGCAGCCGTGTGGAAGGCGGCCCAGTTTTCCGGTTCGACGTGGTACTCGATGGTGACGAGCACAGGGCCGTCGTCGGGGTCGATGGTGCCGTTGCCTACGGTATGGGGGCGGTCGTCGGCGGGGTCCAGGTTCAGGCCCTCGGCCGAGCGCATGGGGAAGGGCAGGGCCAGCAGCGTGCTGGCCAGCATCCAGCCGGCAGCAGCCAGCAGCGAGGTCTCCAGCGTGAGATGGTCGGCCAGCTCGCCCCACACCAAGCTGCCCACCGACAAGCCAGCCTGAAACACCAGCATGTACACGCTGATGACGCGGGCCTGCACCCAGCGCGGCACGCTCAGCTGCACGGTGGTGCTGAAGCTGGTCATCACCAGCAGCCAGGCAATGCCCGACACGAACATCACCGCGTACAGGATATAAATCTGATTCACCAGCGCCAGCGCCGTATTGGTGCCCACGAAGGCCAACACGCCTAGCAGCACGCGCTGGTTGAAGTTGAGCTGCGAGCCGGCCCGGCCCATGATGATGGCTCCGGTCACGGCGCCCGCGCCTAGCCACGAAAGCATCACGCCGTAGTGCCCGGAGCTTAGGTGAAGCCGCCGCGCCACGACTACTGAAACCAGCCCCCACATGGCCGCCGCCCCAAACGAAAACGCGAACGTGCGCACCAGCACCCCATAAATGGCCGGCGAATACTGCACGTAACGCATCCCGGCCCGCAGCGCGCCGATGAAGTTTTCGGCCGGGCCGCTGGTTACGGTGGGCTGGCGCTTCCAGAAATACACCACCGCCCAGGTGCCCAGAAACGACACCCCGTTCAGCAAAAACACCCAGCCCGCCGAGTAGTACGCAATGATAGCCCCGCCCAGGGCCGGACCGATGGCCCGCGCAATGTTATTGCTCACGCCATTCAGCGTGATGGCCGACCCCAGCGCCGGGCGCGGCACCAGTTCTGTGGCTATCGACTGCCAGATGGGCGCATTAAGGGCTGCGCCCATGCCCAGCAAAAACGTGAAGCCCAGCACCCCATAGGCCGAAATGCCGTTGTTCAGCGTGAGCGCGCCCAGCGCCGTGGCCACCACGGCCATGAAGCCCTGCGTGAGCAACAGCAGCCGGCGGCGGTCCACCAAATCAGCCATCACGCCGGCCGGCATGCTCAGCAAAAAGGCCGGCAGCGAGGTGGCGGTCTGCATCAGCGCCACCAGCAGGGCCGAGGTGGTAAGCGTGGTCACGAGCCACACGCCGGCCACGTTCTGCATCCAGGTGCCCACGTTGCTCACCAGCCCCGCAATCCAGATGGCCCGAAACAGGGCGTACATGAACGGCGTCCAGAGTGTGACTTTGGCGGGGGGAGCAGAGGCAGTAGTGGTGGCTTCAGGCATTGGGCAGCAGGAGGGTTTCGCTGGTATTAACAGCGAAACAGCATAAATGGCTTCCTACGGAAATAGGGGATAGGGGATAAGAAATAAGGGACAAGGAATAGGGATGATTTTTCACCCTTATTCCTTGTCCCTTATTTCTTATCCCCTATCCCTTGCTTTTACCGCCGTTTCTGCGACGACTCGCGCACCAGTAGCTTGGGCTTGAGCACGATGGGCTTGGGCGGGCCGGTACGGTTGGGGCCGCTTTTCAACATTTTTTGCAGCAACTGTACCGCCGTTTTACCCATCTGCTCGCAGCGCTGGTCCACGCTGCTCAGCATGGGCTCGGTGAGGGAGGTGAACATCTCGTTGCTGAAGCCCACAATGGCCACGTCCTCAGGCACGCGCAGGCGCTGGGCTTTCGCCACTTGCAGGGCGCCTACGGCCGCCAGGTCGTTGCTCGAAAACACGGCGTCGGGGCGCTGGGGCAATTTCAGGAGCTGGCGCATGGCCTGGGCCCCGCTTTTCTGGTTCATGTCGAAGCAGGCAATCAGGTCTTCTTCGATGGGCAGGCCGTGGGCCGTTAGGGCGTCGCGGTAGCCCTGGTGGCGGTTTTTGTGAATGCTCAGGTGCAGCGGGCCGGTGAAGTGCGCGATGCGCGTGCAGCCCTGCTCGATGAGGTGCGTTACCACCTGGTACGCGCCTTGGTAGTCGTCAATCACCACGGCGCTCACGTTGCTGCCCTGGAAATCCTCCACCATGCGGTCGAAAAACACCAGCGGAATGTTCTGCTGGCGCACGGCCTCAAAATGCTCGAAGCTCTGCGTGGTGTTGGCCAAGGACACCAAAATGCCTTCCACCTGCGAGTTCATCAGCAGGTCGATGTTTTTCTGCTCCTGCCGGGCGTCTTCGTTCGACTGGCAAATCATCACGTTGAAGCCCAGCTTGGCGGCTTCGGTGGCAATGCCATTGACCACCAGTGGGAAAAAGTGGCCGGTGATGTGCGGCACTAGCACGCCTAGCGTGTTGCTGCGGCCCCGGCGCAGGGCGGCGGCCAACTGGTTAGGCTGGTAGTGCAGCTCCTCGGCCAGCTTGCGCACGCGGGCCTTGGTAGCCTCGCTCACGTCGTCGTGGTCGGAGAGGGCGCGGGAAATAGTGGAAGGCGAGAGGCCCAGCGTTTTAGCCAGGTCGGTAATGGAAGCGCGGCGATTGGCCATCTGGTCGTTGTAGCGAAGTGATAAAATGCCCGCGCAGGCCGGGGCGGCCAGAAGCAACCGGTGCTGGCCCAGCCGTGCCACGGCGCGGGATGCTGACAATTAACCGAAAGTAGGGGCCGGCTGGTCGGTAGCCGGTGGCTCTCGGGCAGAGATGGGAATTCCAACGCAATCTACTAGCCGAAATCGAAACCGGAAGTTAAGCCGTTGCCAAAGGACAGGTTATTCGACCACCAGATTGTACTTGGCTACCACGCCCAGCAGGCCATGCAGCGTGAAGTGTGCGCCGGTAATGACGTTGCTTTCGGGGTCGATAACGAAGCCGGTGGCACTGCGGAAATCCGCTTCGGCCAGCCGCGTGTTCTGGAACACGGCCCCCGCCAGTGCGCAGTCCTGAAACACGGCCGCCGAGAGGTCAGCGTCGGCAAAATCGGCTTCTTCCAGCGGACAGCCCACGAAGCGCGTGCCCGGCATCACCCGGCCTGCAAACGAGGCGTAGCGCAATTGGCACTGGTCGAAATGCACGCCAAACAGCATGTCGCGGCAGGCCGTGAACTGTAGGCCCAGCAGCTTGCAATCGGCGAAAGCCACGTTTTGCAGGGCCGTGCCCGCCAGCTTGGCCGAGCTCAGGTTGCAGTGCTCAAACAGGCAGTCGGTGAAGCGCAGCCGGCTGAAATCAGCCCCGCTGAAATCGCAGTTCACGAAGCGAAACTCGTCAAACTCGGTGTGACCCAGCAAGTGGCGGGCATCCCAGCGCTCGGCCACGTTTTCTTCGGGGAAGTGGGTGGGCTTGCGGAGGGCAGTGGGCTTGCGGCGGGGTTTCATGTCTCAAAAGTAGGCGCCATGTACGTTAGCCTCACCCCCGGCCCCTCTCCTGTGGAGAAGGGAGCCACGGCGGAGCAGTCATGTTTTGGTTACCTACAAATAGCGAAAGCCCCAGCTCCTTTTTGAGCCGGGGCTTTCGCTGAATTTCGTCTGGCACCCCTGTCCCCTAAGGAGAGGGGCCGGGGGTGAGGTTGCGGAGCTACAGCTTCACCACGCGCTGTACCTGGCTGAAACCGGTGCCGCTCAGGCGCAGCACGTATGTGCCGGCCGCCAGCCGCGCCGTGCGCTGGCCGATTTCAGTCTGCAATTCCTCGGCCGTGCCGTGCAGCGTGAGCAGGCGCTGGCCCAGGGCCGATACCACTTCCAGCGTCATCGGCTGGGCCGGAAAACCGCTGATGCGGAGGTTGAATGCGCCGGATGCGGGGTTCGGGAAAACGTCAATTTGCCCGCCCGCAGTGGCCCGGCCGGTGCCCGTGACGGTGGTACGGAAATTCAGCCCGATGAGCACCGGGTCGTGGTCCGACGAGCGGAAGGGGCTGTTGATGTCGGTGGCCGCGCCGGCGATGTCGTACTCCAGAAATTCGGGCTCGCTGGCGTTGATATGCCACTTTTCCACGGCCGCGTGGCCCATCAGGTTGCCGCTGAGCACGGCATGGTCGAGGCTGCCGCTCAGGCCGCTGAATAGGTAAGAGGCGCTGCTGGCCGGGCTGGGCAGCACGAAACCCGCCGCCCGCAGAATGTCAATGGGGTCTTCCTCGTAGTTGGCGTTGTAGTCGCCCACGCTCACCACGTAGCGGGTGCCGGCGGGCTTCACAGTATTATTAATGAACTGCACTAGGCCCGTGGCCTGGCCTTTGCGGCGCAGGTTGGATGGGCCCTGGCCGTCGCCCTGGTCGGCGTTGGCACCGGTGCCACTGGCCTTCGACTTGAAGTGGTTGACCACGAGGGCAAACGTGTCGCGGGCTGCGGCCGTGGCGCGGTTGGTAATGAAAATCTGGGCCAGCGGCGGGCGCTCAAAAATGCCGGTTGCGGTCACCAGCATGGCCGGGCCGGAGAGCGTCACGGTTGCCGGCTTGTAGAGGATGGCGCAGTGAATCAGGTCGGTATCGTTGGGCTGGGCGTTGGCCCCGCCGTCGTTCACGAAAGCGTAGGTGCCCGCACCCATGAGCTGGTTCAGACCATTCACCAGGTCCTGCACGGCCGAGTTGGGCCCAGTGCCGTCGTTTTCCACCTCCATCAGGCCCACCACGTCGGCGTTCATCTGGGAGATGGCGGCGAGGATTTTGCTGCGCTGGCGCTGGAAATCATCAAACGTAAGCGCCCCGCGCGAAGTGGGAAAACCCGCGCCCAGGCCGTTGCCGTTGAAGAAGTTGAGCACGTTCATGCTGGCAATTTTCACGTCAATCGGCCCGAAAGTGGGCACCGGAGGGCGCACCGTCACCACGGCCGGCGCATCGGCCCCGGCCAGGGGCTGGATGCGCCATTTGCTGTTGCCGTAGCCCATAATGCCGCGCAGGCTGGCTACGGTGCTGCCCGCCCGCACGGTTTGGGTGGCGGCGTCGAGGTAGGGGATGGGCGTGGGGTTGGTGGTGGCGCGGCCATCGTCGAGCAGTAGGCTTTTGTTCACGTTATCGGCCTGGTAGGCGTTCACGGCGGCTACGTTGGTGGTGCCGCTGCTGCTGGTGCCGCTGGCGGGGTTGTCGTTGGGGTCCACAAACTGCGTGGGCTGGTACACGAGGCCGCGCAGGGAGATATTCAACTCACCGCGCGATTTCAACGTCGCCACGTCCGATACCGTGACGGGGGCCGAAAACTGCACCCGCATGCCTTCGAACTGCTCGGCATCGGCCATCGAAAACGTGGTGTTGTTGATGACGGAGAAGGCTGGCTGCGGGCTGCTGGCCGCCAGTACCGTGATGGTGGGCGAGGTAAGCACCGCCTGGCTGGATGAAGGCGAGGCCGGGCCTTCCTGCACCGTGCCGCTGATGCGCAGGCGGTTGCCGACAGCTACCGTGGGGCTGGTTTGCACCACAAACAGGGCATCGGAAGTGGCGGGGTTGCCGTCGGCGCTGGCCGCGTCGTTTTGAATGTAGAAGCCGGCCGGGTTCAGGTCGGCGTACACGCCCGTTACCACGCCCTCGATGGTGTAGGTACCCGCCGTGGCCAGTGCCCCCGTGCCCTGGATGGTGCCAATGGGCGTGACCGTTTGGGCCTGCGCCAGGACTGGGGCCAGGCTGCCGGCTGTCAAAGCCGCGAAAACGAAAAAAAACGAGCGGGTAAATGCCTCCATCAGCAAGTTAAAAATTAAGAAATCCCAATGCGGGGCTATAAATGTACTAGGGTTTTGGTAGTTGGAATCGGTTGCGCAAAACCGGGTCACTAAGCTCGACCATGTAGCGGCGCGCGGCAACTATGAGTTGGGCTGGGCACGTAAGCAGAGTTGCTGACACTAAATCCCTGCCTTTCGCCGCCAAAAACCATGTTCCAGGAAAATACTGCTTTCAATACCGCCTACAGCGCCGAAGCCGAAAACGGCTACGATGAGTCGCGCCGCCATTTTATCAACCACGCCGGGCGGGGGCTGCTGGCCGTGGGCGTAGCCAGTGCCCTGCCCATTGCCGCAGCCGAAGCCCACAAAGCGGTTGAAGCCGCTGCGCCGCCCGTCACCGGCCCGCTCGACATCAAGCTGCCGCCCTTGGAAGCGCCCACCGACCCCAAAGGCGCCGAGCCCTTCAACCCCGACGCGCCCGACCGCCGCGTGGGCTACGCGCTGGTGGGCCTGGGCCACCTCACGCTCAATGAGATTCTGCCCGCCTTCGGCAAAAGCAAGCACGCCAAGCCGGTGGCCCTGGTGAGCGGCGACGCCGACAAAATGGCCAAAGTGGCCAAGCAGTACGGCATCAAGGCCAGCAGCTGCTACTCGTACCAGACCTACGACAAAATAAAGGACAACCCCGAAGTGGAGGTGATTTACATCGTGCTGCCCAATTCCATGCACCACGAATTCACCATTCGGGGCGCGAAAGCCGGCAAGCACATTCTCTGCGAAAAGCCGATGGCCAACTCGGTGAAAGAGTGCGAGGAAATGATTGAGGCCTGCAAAAAGGCCGGCAAAAAACTCATGATTGCCTACCGCATTCAGTACGAGCCGCTGAACCGCCAGGCGCAGAAACTGGTGCGCGACAAAACCTACGGCGCCACCAAAATGCTGCAGATGATGAACACCCAAAACCAGGCTCACGACCAGCAGTGGCGGCACAAAAAAGCCCTGGCCGGCGGCGGCTCCCTGCCCGACGTGGGCCTGTACTGCCTCAACACCACGCGCTTTTTGCTGGGCGAGGAGCCAACCGAGGTTTCGGCCCAGATTTATAGTACGCCGGGCGACGACCGGTTCAAGGAAATAGAAGAGAACGTGAGCTTTACGCTGCGCTTTCCCAGTGGCGTGATTTCGCAGTGCATGACGGGTTACGGCTCTTTCAACAACAAGAGCTACACGGTGTACGCCGAAACCGGCAGCATTAAAATGGACCCGGCTTTTCCCTACCACGGCCTGCACCAGGAGCGCATTCACGCGCCCGACGGCAAGCAGATGAAGGAAACGCCGAACGACCCCGGCAAAGACCAGTTTGCCCTTGAAATGGACCACATGGCCGAGTGTGTGCACCAAAACAAAACGCCCTACACCCCCGGCGAGGAAGGCTTGCAGGACCAGCGCATTATGGAAGCCATCTACCAGTCGGCTCGCGAAAACAAGCCCGTGAAGCTGCCCGCCGTGGCCAAGCTGGACGCTTTCCGGGGCGAAGCTCCGAAGGAGGAGGCCTAAACTTTAGCCATGTAGTCCGGCTTACTCAACGGTCATGCTAAGAGCTGCTTCGGCGGCGCTCAGCATGACGTTTTGTTTATGCCTTAACCTGTCAACGAGAATTCCCTTTGCCATGCGCACCATCAAGCAGCAGCACCGCGCTGTGAGCGCGCCCATTGCCGACCTCACCACCTGCCGCGCCCTGCCCACCAATTCGGTTGAGTACATCGACCCATTTCTGTTTCTGAACCACCACGGCCCGCAGGTGTACCGGCCCAACAACCGGGGTCTGCCCTTCGGTCCGCACCCGCACCGGGGCTTCGAAACGGTAACGTTTATTCTCGAAGGCGATATCCTGCACAAGGACAGCAGCGGACACGAAAGCGTGATTGAAGCCGGCGGCATTCAGTGGATGACGGCTGGCAGCGGCCTGATTCACGCCGAGATTTCTTCTGATAATTTTAAGGCTCACGGTGGGCCACTCGAAATTCTGCAGCTGTGGGTGAACCTGCCCGCCAAGGATAAGATGACGGCCCCGCGCTACATCGGTCTGCAAAAAGACGAGATTCCGGCCGTGACGCTGGCCGACGGCGTGGTTATTCACGCCGTATCGGGCGAGTGGGCGGGCACCGCCGGGGCCGTGCAGCCGCTGGCCGATGTGGCCCTGGCCTGGCTGGAACTGCCGGCTGGCAGCCGCGTGACGCTGCCCATTGCGGCGGCGCGCAATATTTTCTTCTATACCGTGCGCGGCACCCTGCGCGTGAACGACACCGAAACCAAGGCCCTGCAACTGGTTGAATTCAACCACGACGGCGACGAGCTAACCATTGCCGCCCATGAGGCGAGCGTGCTGCTGCTGGGGCACGCCCAGCCGTTTGGCGAGCCCGTGGTGTCGGCGGGGCCATTTGTGATGAACACCGACGCCGAGATTCGGCAAGCCTACCGCGACTACCAGCGCGGCGCGTTCGGGAGCTGGAATGGCTAAGCGTAAAAAAAGCGTGGGGTTTATAACCTCCACCGTGGGTTAGTGGTTGAGGCGTGCGACCTGCTACGCCGCCGCTGCCTTGCGTCGGCTGCCAAGGCAAAAGGTCGTTGTCTTGTTTGTAATCAGTTGATGCTTGTACCCAGTCGTTCTCTGTATTTTGAAAATAGCGCAGGGCGCGTTTGGGAAGAGCCTGCCAGCTACATCCGCTTGGAATACCGCGCCGGAACCCGCGACGCAGTCCAGTTTCGGGCCTTGCTCACGCACACGGCCCAGGCACTGAGCCGTCGGCAATGGAGCAAAATGCTGGTTGACCAGCGCGAAATGTCTCCTTTCAACCCAGCAGAGCAGGATTGGATGACCAACGAATGGCTACCCCGCACCGTGCGAGAAAACGGCTACCGCTTCGGCGCTATTCTGGTGGCGCACAACGTGTTTGCCCGCCTGGCTACCAATCAGTTTATCATGGCTTCGCGGGAATTACCGCATACCTACCGCACTTTCGAAGTAGAAGCCGAGGCCATAGCTTGGTTGACGGAGCATAAATAAGTACCGCAGTCCAAAATAGATTATAGGGCTTTGGATAAGGCTGAAAATCTAAAGCATGGGCCAAAAAGAAAGCCGCCGTACTCAGTACGGCGGCTTTCTTTTTGGCCCTAAATGACGGTTACTCGGCTTGCGCGGGCACCTCGGCTGCCACGTCCACCTGCCCGGTCAGCAGGTCCTCAAACGTCTGGCGCTTGCGGATGAGGCGCAGCTCGCCGGCCTCGGTGAGTAGCACTTCGGCGGGGCGGGTGCGCGAGTTGAAGCTGCTGCTCATCTCGAAGCCATAGGCCCCGGCGTTGTGGAAGGCCAGCAGGTCGTTTTCGTGGATTTCGGGCAGCAACCGGTCCCAAGCGAAAGTGTCCGTCTCGCAGATGTTGCCCACCACCGTGTACAGGCGCTCCGAACCCTTGGGGTTGGTGAGGTTGCTGATGTGGTGGTAGCTGTCGTAGAACATGGGCCGGATGAGGTGGTTGAAGCCCGAGTTCACGCCCGCAAACACGGTGGCGGTGGTTTGCTTCACCACGGCCACATTCACCAGCAGGTAGCCTGATTCGCTCACCAGATACTTGCCGGGCTCAAACCAGCATTCCAGTGGCCGGCCGTATTCCTGCTCGAAGGTTTTGAACGCCTCGGCCACCTGCTTGCCCAGCGTGGCCACGTCGGTTTCGGGGTCGCCGGGCTTGTAGGGCACTTTGAAGCCCGAACCCAAGTCCAGAAAGTCGAGGTCGGGGAAACGGCCGGCGGCGTCGAACAGGATTTCGAGCGAGCGCAGGAACACGCCCACGTCCTTGATTTCGGAGCCAGTGTGCATGTGCAGGCCGCGCACGTGCAGGCCAGTGCCCTTCACCACCCGCTCCAGGTGGCGCATCTGGTGAATCGAAATGCCAAACTTGGAGTCGATGTGGCCGGTTTGAATCTTGTAGTTGCCGCCCGCCTCAATGTGGGGGTTCAGGCGCACGCACACCGGGTAGGAGCCGCCAAACGTGGCCCCGAACCGCTCCAGCAGCGAGATGTTGTCGATGTTCAGATTCACGCCCAACTCCTTGGCTTCCACCAACTCTTCAAACGTCACGCTGTTGGGCGTGAACAGAATGTCGTCCGGCGCGAAGCCTACGTGCAACCCTAGGCGTACTTCGTTGATGCTCACGCAGTCGAGCCCCGAGCCCAGGCTGTGGATGTGGCGCAGGATGGCCACGTTGCTAAGTGCCTTGCACGCGTAGAAAAACCGGGTTTTGTGGCCCGCGAAGGCGCGTACCAGTTTTTGATACTGCCCCGTGATGGTGGCCGCATTGTACACGTAAAGAGGGGTGCCGAACTGGTCGGCCGCAGCGCGCAGCGCATCGTTAATTCCTGACATAATCACAAAAGTACGGCCTACGCAGCCGCTCCAACTACCGTACACCCAATGAGTAGCCCAACGTTCCCATCCGCCCCGCCACCCGAAACCCGCGAAGTCTGGCTGCGCGGCCCGTTGCCCGACATGCCGCCGCTGCTCCAGCCCGTGGCCCACGCTCTGCTGCAGGCCCGCGAAGAGCTGACCGCCGCCATGCAGGATTTTCCGCCCGCGCTGCTCAACGAGCGGCCCGGCGGCGTGGCCTCGGTGGGCTTCCATTTGCAGCACTTAGCCGGTGTGCTCGACCGAATTTTTACCTATGCCCGGGGCGAGGCGCTTTCGGAGAATCAGCTAGCCGCTTTGGCTGCTGAGAATCCGCCGCTGGCAATTGAGGCGGATACGGTGCAGAAGTTAGTTCAGCGCTTCAGCGCACAGGTTGATAGGGCGTTGGCGCAGCTTTGCGGCACTGAGGAAGCTACGCTGCCGGAAGCGCGCGGCGTGGGCCGGGCGCAGCTGCCTTCTACCGTCATCGGCCTGCTGATGCACGCGGCCGAGCACACTACGCGCCACTTGGGCCAGCTGCTGGTAACCGCAAAATGGGTGCGTAGCGACGCATAATTGCGTCTCGTCGTTGTGCGGCAAGCGTACTCAACGGCCTCTTACGACGAGACGCAAAATATTGCGTCTCTATCGCGGGCCCGCCGCCGTGTGCACGTGCGGCCTGGCGCGCTCGTACTGCGCCGGCCACTGCACCTCTGCCCCCAAGTCCTGCGCCGCGAAGAGCGGGAAGTACGGCTCGCGCAGAAACTCCCGCGCCAGCAACACGATGTCGGCCTGGCCGCTGGCCACAATGGCTTCGGCCTCGGCCGGCGTGGTGATGAGGCCCACCGCGCCGGTCAGAATCCCGGTTTCTTCCTTAATGCGCTCGGCGAATTGCACCTGGTAGCCAGGGCCCACGGGGATGGGCGCTTTCGGCACGTTGCCGCCCGTGGAGCAGTCAATCAAATCCACACCGCGCACCTTGAGCATGGCCGAAAGCTGTACTGTGTCGTCGGCGTTCCAGCCGCCTTCGGTCCAGTCCGTGGCCGAGAGGCGCACAATGAGCGGCAAGTTCTCGGGCCACACCTCGCGGGTGGCGGCCACCACCTCCAGCAGCAGGCGGATGCGGTTTTCAAACGTGCCACCGTACTCATCGGTGCGCTGGTTGCTCAGCGGCGACAGAAACTGGTGCAGCAGGTAGCCGTGCGCTCCGTGCAGCTCAATCACCTTGAAGCCCGCCTCCAGCGCCCGCCCGGCCGCCGTCCGGAAATCGTCCACCACCTTCCGAATGCCATTTGCATCGAGGGCCGTCGGCACCGGGTAGTTGTCGTTGAATGGCACATCGGTGGGGCCGACTACCGGCCAGCCGCCGTCGCTTTCGGCCACCACACCCTCGCCCGACCACGGCCGGAAGGTGCTGGCCTTGCGGCCGGCGTGGGCCAGCTGCACGCCGGGCACACTGCCCTGCGCCGCGATGAAGGCGTTGATGCGCTGAAGCATGGGCACATGCTCATCTTTCCAGATGCCGAGGTCTTCGGGGCTGATGCGGCCCTCCGGCGACACAGCCGTGGCCTCCTGAATAATGAGGCTGGCCCCGCCCACGGCCCGGCTGCCCAGGTGCACCAGGTGCCAGTCGTTGGCAAAGCCGTCTTCGGCGCTGTACTGGCACATGGGCGATACCACGATGCGGTTTTTCAGAATGACGCTGCGCAGGGCGAGGGGTTCAAAAAGCTTAATCATAAACGGGATGCCAAGAAGATGCGAAGCTGGATAAACCCATTTTAGGGCGTTTGGGTTGTGACGAAAGTTCTCTGTCATCCTGAGCGTAACGAATGACATTATCACGTTTAACTGCTCGTTCAGCGGCGATAAGGTCCTTCGCTGCGCTCAGGATGACAGGTACTTAAAATTTGCTTTTCCTCAATCCATCCCTACCTTGCAGCCGCAAACACACCCAATGATGCTCCAGACGCGCTACTTTTTTGGCTATTATACCTTCTACGCCACCGCGTAGAACGAGCCGCCGTTTGTAGCTAACTCCACAAACTTCTTCAGCGCCGCTCGTTCTTCGGGAGGCGCTTTTTTGATGTCCGGTTTTTCGATGACCACCCTGCAAAACGTCTTTTTTTATTACGGCTATTACTTCTTCTACCCGAAGAAGGCGGCCCTTTGTTGCCAGTGCTAACCAGCGCACTGCCTGCCAACAAACCCAGGGCCACCGCATCGCGGAGGCCCTTTTTTATTGCCCATTAATCTCGCCTATCATGCCTCAGCACGTTTCTATTCAGGGTTTCCAGGGAAGTTTCCACGAAGTCGCGGCCCGCCGGTATTTCGGGGCGCAGCCGGCGCTGCTGCCCTGCGCCACCTTCGGCGCGGTGGTGGCGCACGTGGTGAACGGCACCGCCGAAGCCGGCCTGATGGCCATGGAAAACTCATTGGCCGGCAGCATCCTGCCCAACTACCTGCTGCTGGAGCGCCACGCCGTGCGCGTGACCGGCGAGGTGTACCTGCCCATCCATCAGCACTTGCTGGCGCTGCCCGGTACTACGCTGGCGGAGGTGCAGGCCGTGCACTCGCACCCCATGGCCCTGCGCCAGTGCGGCGAGTTTCTGGACCGCCACCCACACTGGAAGCTGGTAGAAACCGATGACACCGGCCACAGTGCCCAGCTCCTGGCCGAGCAGCACACTCCCGGCGTGGCCGTAGTAGCCGGCGCCCAGGCCGCCGAGCAGTTCGGCCTCCAAATCCTGGCCCCCGCCATTCACGACGACCCGCACAACTACACCCGTTTCCTGGTGTTGGAGCGTGCCGAAACGGCCACCGCTGACCCGCAGGCCGATAAGGCATCACTCTATTTCTGCGCGCCGCACGCGCCGGGCAGCCTGGCCGCCGTGCTCACCCGCGTGGCCGCGCTGGGGCTGAATCTAAGCAAACTACAGTCGTGCCCCCGACCGGGACATGCTCGTACCCCGGCAGGGGCCTGGCACTACGGCTTCCACGCCGATGTCGAATTCGATGAAATAAACCAGCTGGAGGCGTTGCGGCGGGATTTGGAAGCCGTGACGGAGGAGCTGCGGGTGCTGGGAGCCTACCGGCGCGGCCGCATGGCCGAGGCGACCGGGGAGGAAACTCCCCTCCTTACCAAGGAGGGGACGCTGGTGCGAAGCGCCGGCTGGGGTGGTTAGGGCGCTGGACGAGGCCCGAACGAATTCAGCACTACTGTTTGACGACCGCAAAGGAACCCAATGCCAAAACCACCCCCGTTTTCGCTGGCGCGAAAACATCCCCTCCTTGGTAAGGAGGGGAGTTTGCTCAACAACTTCAACCTGCTACCATGAATATCTCAATTGCCAGCCGCCTGGCCCACACGGGCGAATACTACTTCTCGCGCAAGCTGCGCGAGCTGGCTGCCCTCAACGCGGCCGGAGCTAGTATTATCAGCCTGGGCATCGGCAGTCCTGATTTGCCGCCGCACCCCAGCGTGACTGCGGCGCTGGCTGCTTCGGCGGCGCAGCCCTGCGCGCACGGCTACCAGAGCTACCAGGGCACGCCGGCCCTGCGCGGCGCGATGGCCGATTTCTACCAGCGCCACTACGGCGTGGCGCTGGACCCGGCCATGGAAATCCTGCCGCTGCTGGGCTCAAAAGAAGGCCTGATGCACATCGGCATGACGTTTCTGGAAGCGGGCGACGCCGTGCTCATCCCCAACCCCGGCTACCCGACGTACCGGGCCGTGGCCGAAATCTGCGGGGCCGAGGTGCGCGAGTACAACCTGACGGCAGCCACCGGCTGGCTGCCCGACCTCGATGCGCTGGCCCAAACCGACCTCTCTGGCGTGAAGCTCATGCTGGTGAACTACCCACACATGCCCACCGGCACGGCCGCCGATTTGCCGTTTCTCACGCGCCTGGTGGCCTTTGCGAAGGTCCATGATATTCTGCTGGTGCACGACAACCCCTACGGCTTCATCCTCAACGAAACGCCGCCCGTGAGCCTGCTGGCCGTGCCCGGAGCGCGCGAAGTGGCCATCGAGCTGAACTCGCTCAGCAAGAGCCACAACATGGCGGGCTGGCGCGTGGGCCTGCTGGCCGGCCGCGCCGATGTCATTGCCGCCGTGCTCCGCTTCAAGAGCAACATGGATTCGGGCATGTTTCTGCCGGTGCAGCAGGCGGCGGTAGCGGCCCTGGCGCTGGGCGACGACTGGTTCCGGGAGCTAAACGCCGCCTACCGCGCCCGCCGCGAGCTGGTGCTGGAGCTGCTGCGCGCCCTGGGTTGCGCGCCCGCGCCGGGCCAGACGGGCTTGTTCATCTGGGCGGCGGTGCCGGCCGGTTTCGCCGATGGCTACGCTCTGAGCGATGCCGTGCTGGCCGAAGCGCGGGTTTTCCTCACGCCGGGCGGCATTTTCGGGAGCAACGGCAACGGCTACATCCGCGCCAGCCTATGCCAGCCGGAAGCGCTGCTGCGGGAAGCGCTGAAGCGCATTCAAACTACTGTTCAGTCTGTCAAATCATGAATGTTACCGTAATCGGATTAGGCCTTATCGGCGGCTCGCTGGCACTCAGCCTGCGGCAGCACGGCCTGGCGCAGCACCTCATTGGCGTAGAAAGCAGCCCGGCCCATGCCCGCCGCGCATTGGAGCTGGGGCTGGTCGATGAAATCGAAACTGACCTGACGGCGGCCGTGCGCCGCGCCGAACTCGTGGTAGTGGCCGTGCCCGTAGATGCCATGGTGGCCGTGCTGCCGCCGGTGCTCGATATCGTCACGCCGCAGCAGGTAGTTATCGACGTGGGCTCGACCAAGCAGGCGCTGCTGGCAGCCGTGGCCGGGCACCCGCGCCGGGGCCGCTTTGTGGCCGCGCACCCTATGGCCGGTACCGAACACTCGGGGCCGGAAGCGGCCGTTTTGGGCTTGTTTGAGGGGAAAACGGTGGTGCTGTGCGACGTGGAGCACAGCGATGCCGAGGCCGTGCAGCTGGTTGAGAAGCTGTTTCAGGCGCTTCCCATGCGACTGCTGTATCTGAATGGGGCCGACCACGACGTGCACACGGCCTATGTGTCGCACATCTCGCACATCACCTCGTTTGCGCTGGCGCTCACGGTGCTGGAAAAGGAGAAGGAGGAGCAGCGCATCTTCGATTTGGCCAGCGGCGGCTTTGAATCGACGGTGCGGCTGGCGAAGAGTGCGCCGGCTACGTGGGTACCCATTTTTCGGCAAAACCGGCTCAACGTGCTCGACGTGCTCGATGAGCATTTGCATCAATTGCAACACCTGCGCGGACTGCTGGCGCGGGAGGATTACGACGGGCTGGCCGAGCAGATTCGGCAGGCTAACCACATTCGGAAGATTCTGCCGTGACGGCATGCCCCATCTGTCATCCTGAACGGAGCGAAGGGCCTTATCATGGTTGCACTGATTGAATTACTGCAAGCTGTTCAGCCGTGACAAGGCCCTTCACTCTGCTCAGGATGACAGGCGAGAATTAAAAATCAACAATCAAAAAAGCAACTACCATGAACCCAACCATGAAATCCGCCCTGTTCAACCGCCAGCCCGACGACAAGCCCTACCTCATCGCCGGGCCGTGCTCGGCCGAGACGGAAGAGCAGGTGCTTGAAACCTGCCAGCGGCTGGCCGCTACCGGCAAGGTGCAGGCCCTGCGCGCCGGCATCTGGAAGCCCAGAACCAAGCCGGGCGGCTTCGAGGGCGTGGGCACCCGGGGGCTGCCCTGGCTCAAGAAAGCCAGCGAGCTGACCGGCCTGCCCATTGCCGTGGAAGTGGCCACGGCCAAGCACGTGGAAGACTGCCTGGCCTTCGGCGTTGACATTCTGTGGGTGGGGGCGCGCACCACGGGCAACCCGTTTTCGGTGCAGGAAATTGCCAACGTGCTGCGCGGCGTTGACGTGCCGGTGCTGGTGAAAAACCCCATTCACCCCGAGCTGGAGCTGTGGGTGGGGGCCGTGGAGCGCCTGCAAAAGGCCGGCCTCACGCACGTGGGCCTCATTCACCGGGGCTTTTCGAGCTACGGCAATACCGACTTCCGCAACGCGCCGATGTGGCACCTGCCCATCGAAATGAAGCGCCGGATGCCCGAGATGCCGCTGCTCTGCGACCCCAGCCACATCTGCGGCCGGCGCGATACGCTGTTTGGCGTGGCCCAGCAGGCCCTCAACCTGGGCTTCGATGGCAACATGCTGGAAAGCCACATCGACCCCGACCACGCCTGGAGCGACGCCCGGCAGCAAATCACCCCGGAGGTGCTGCGCGACCTGATTCAGGACTTGGTGTGGCGGCACGAAACCACCGACCAGCGCGAGTTCCTCACCGCCCTCGCGGGCCTGCGTGAGCAAATCAACCAGCTCGATGCCGAGATAATGCAGCTGCTGGGCCGCCGCATGGCCGTGGCCGAGAAAATCGGCCTTTACAAGAAGGAAAACGACATCACCATCCTTCAGACCAGCCGTTGGAACGAGGTACTGGAACGCGCCCAGCGTCAGGGCGCGTCCGTAGGCCTAACCCGCGAGTTTGTGGAGCAGTACCTGGCCGCCGTGCATCTGGAGTCCATTAACCGCCAGAACAAGGTGATGGAAGGGTAGTGGTTTGTCGGGGCGTAGCTCTGTCATTGCGAACGCAGCGCGGCAATCCGTTCTGTGCAACGTGATTAGCCTTCGGACGTGAAAAGCCCCGGTACTGTGTGGTGCCGGGGCTTTCTGGTATAAGAAAATGACGGGTTTTGACAGGGCGGATTGCCGCGCTGTGCTCGCAATGACAGCTTTTTATTACTCCACCACCAGCCGGCGGGCGGCCGTGTTCTGGCCCGCTTGCACCTGCACGGCGTAGACGCCGGCGGGTAGTCCGGCTAGGCTCATCTCGTGGCGCAGGCCGGTGGTGGGCAGAGTCACGGTAAGGGTGCGGAGGGCCCGGCCCATTGCATCGCGCAGGGTGAGAGTGGCCGCGGCGGTGCCGGGCAGGGCGGGCAGCGTGAGCGTGGAAGTGCCGTGGGCGGGGTTAGGGTAGAGCGCGAAATCCGAGCTGCTCAAGGCCGAAGTGGTGGCCGTGGTGGTAAGGGCGGCAGGGTCGACGAGGTGGGCCAGGAAGTTAGTTGACGACCCGGCCGAGGAGCTGTTGAGCGTTTGGCTGCCAAAGGTGGCAGTGTTTTGGAAGCTGCCGGTCATGTACATACGGGTGCCACTCATGGTCAGGCACGAGGCCATGGTGTTGGTGACGCTGCCGCCGCGCTGCGACCAGTCCACCGTGGCAGAAGGACCGTCATCGCTGAGACGTGCCACCAGCGCGCCGCCGCTGCCGGCCGCCAGCGTGGTGCCACCGATGGTGACCGTGCTGCTGGCAAAGCTGCCCGCCAGATACACGCCGCTGGTGCCGTAGAGGGCCAGGCCAGTGCCTTTGTCATCGGCGGTGCCACCAGCCTGGCGAGCCCAACTCCAGACGGCGGTGCTACCGGCATCCTGCACCGCGGCCACGAAGGCATCAGTAGTGCCGTTGGGGCCGGCGTTGGCAATGGTGTGGCTGCCCATCACCAGGGCCGTGCTCGACATGGTGCCGGCAATGTAGATGACGGGACCGTTCACGACCAGAGCATTGCTTTGGTCGCTCCCCGAGCCGTTGGCCCGCAGGGCCCACTGCCAGGTGCTGCTGCTGCCGGCATCATTGAGCTTGGCCAGGAAGGCGTTAGAGGCCCCGCCGTTGGGGACGGTGGTGGTGCCAAAAGTAGCGTTTGGGCCCCCAATAGAGCCAGTGGCGTACACGCTGGCTCCGTTCAGGGCCAGGGCATTAACATACTTGCTGCCCGAGCCCGTGATGGCCTGCACCCAGCTAACCGTGGCGCTGGTGGGGCCATCGGTCAGCTTAACCACGAAGCCGTCGTAACCAACGCCGGCATTGGAACTGGCCTGCGAAACACTGCCGAATTGCGCCGTGGCACTGGCAAACTGCCCGCCCACAAACACGCTGTTGCCGGCCACAGCTAGGGTGTTGGCTACGTCCTGGCTGGAGCCGCCGAACTGCTGCGCCCAGTCGACAGTAGCCGAGGAGCCGGCATCGGTGAGGCGCGCCACGAAGGCATCGGTGGTGATGGAGGTGGCGCTGCCGTAGTTGGTGAGGTTGGTGCTGCCGAAGGCGGCGGTGGGGCTGATGAAGGTGCCGGCCACGTACACGCGGGTGCCGCTCAGGGCCACGGCCGTTACCTGGTCGAGGTCGGAGCCGCCGAAGCGGTAGGCCCACACAAAAGCGTTGGTAGTCGGGCTCCACTTGGCCACGAAGCCATCGGTACCGCCGGCGCTAATCATGGTAGTGCCGCCAATGGTGACAATGCCGGAGAAAGACCCCGCCACGTACAGGTCGCCGCCGAGGTTGGAAGTCGTGCTTTTAATGGATAAGTTGGAGCTGCCGCCGCCTACTACCAGGGCCGACTGCCAGAGCGGGGCAGGGGTTTGGGCCTGGGCCATCGGGGCCGACAACCACCCGGCCAGCAACAGGGCACCCGCCCGGCAGCTGCGTGAGATAAAATTGATAACGTATTTCATTTTCGTAAGAGATATGCACGCCAATACGTAGCATATCGGGTAAAGTTGGGGCGCAAAAAAGCCCCAGTGCCGGGCACCGGGGCTTTTTGATAATAAGGACCCGAATGCGGCTAATAGCTGCCAAATCAGCAAACAAAGGTCCGGCGATTTAATTGAAATTCAAGCCCGACGGGCAATTAAGGCAGCGCTACTCCACCACGAGCCGGCGGGTGGCTGCGGTGCTGCCGGCCTGCACCTGCACGGCGTAGATGCCGGGGGCCAGGCCGCGTAGGTCCAGCGGGTGGCGCAGGCCGGCGGCGGGCAGGGCCACGGTTTGGGTGCGCAGGGTGCGGCCCAGGGCATCGCGCAGGGTGAGTGTGGCCGTGCCCGTGCCGGGCAGGGCAGGTAGGGTGAGCGTGGCGGCGGTGCGGGCCGGGTTAGGGGAGAGGGAGAAGCTCAGGCTGCCCGTTGCGGTGGTGGTGGCGGTGAGGGTGGGGTCGGTAAGGGAGGCGAGGAAGGCAATATTGGCCGACGTCGTATTGCTAATAACTAAGCTGCCAAAGCTGGCCGGGGTGCCGCTGCCGCCCGCAATAGCTACCGTATGACCCGTTAGGGCGAGCACCGCGCCGTAGTCGTACCCAGCGCTGCCAAACCGGTCAGCCCAGGTGAAGCTGGGTGCAGTGCCCGCGTCAATCAGTCTCGCCACAAATCCATCGTTCGTAGAGGCGTTCGCATTTGCCAGCGTGGTAGTGCCAAAGGCAGCTGTAGCCCCCGCAAAATAGCCGGTTATGTAAACGGTACGGTCCTGCACAGCTACGGCCGATACTCGGTCGTTGCCGGTTCCACCGGCCCGCTGAGCCCACGCAAAGCCTGCACCGGTGCCCGTGTCGGTTAACTTGGCGACGAAAATATCGCTGCCCCCGCCGCTGACTAGCGAAGTCGCGCCAAAGATTCCCGTGCCAACAAAAACGCCTGCCAGGTAGATATCGGAGCCTTTGATGGCCACCGCCGGCTGGCTGTCAACGTCGGCTTGCTGCGCCCAATCGAAGCGCCCGGAACCAGTATCGGTCAGCCGGGTGATAAACAGGCTGGCGGCCGGGGCGTTGGTTTTGGTCAGCGTGTAGGCACCGAAGGTAGCCGAGCTGCTATTGAAGCCGCCCAGGACGTATAGGTTGGTTCCATTCGATGCTAACCGTGCAACCAATTCGTTGCCGCTGCCACCGGCCCGTTGGGCCCAGTTAAAGGTGCTAGTGGCCCCGCTATCCGTGAGCTTGGCCACAAACACGTCGGAGGAGAAGCCGTTGGCGTCGGCATTGGCGAGCACCGTCGAGCCAAAACTGGCCGTCGGACCATTAAAGCGTCCAGCCAGGTACACCCCAGTGCCGTTTACCACTAGCCCGCTCACGGCATCATCCGCAGCCGAGCCCGCGCTTTTCGCCCATACAACGCTGCCGGAAGTACCGCTATCCGTAAGCTTGGCTACGAATACCTCACTGAAATAGCCCGTCGGGTCGCCGTTGTTCTGCAGCGGGAGAGAGCCAAGGGTTGCCGTTGCCCCTTTGAATTCGCCCACGACATACACACTGGTCCCCTGCACGGCTACGCCGGTGATGGTTTCCTCAACTGGCCCGCTCGTTTGCTGTGCCCACACTACGCGGTTGGTCGCAATATTCCATTTTGCTACAAAACCGCTACGGGTAAGGGCTGAGCCATTGCTGCTGATGAGTGTAGCATTGCCCAAGCTAATGGTGCCCTGAAAAATGCCCGCCAAATATAGATTCCCAGTCCCGTCGGTAGCAGTGGCACTAATGGATAAATAAGAGGCGCTCGTGGTTTGACATTGGCATAGGGCGGTTGCCACCTGCCAGGCCGGGGCCTGGGCCCGCGCCGCCGGCCCGGCCAGCCACAAGAGCAGCAAAAGCGCCGCTGGGAGGCTGCCGCGCAAGAAAGAGGAAAGGTGTTTCATGAAAAGGAAAGAACGGCCGCCCGTTGGTAGAAGGCCAGGGGTAAAGATATATACACAAAGAAGCCCCGGCGCGCGGACACCGGGGCTATTTTGCGAAGGATAATCAAGCGGCGCGGGGACGCGGATTCGCAGAGTCCGCGCTACGGTTCGGGCTACCAGATTACGGCCCTATCAGTGGCGCTGCGGGTCATTTTGCTGCCCTCGGGGCAGCCGAAGGCCTGCTGAAACTGCGGCATGTTCATGATGGGCCCGATGGTGCGGTACTGGCCGGGCGAATGTGGGTCGGTGGCAATTTGCTGGCGCAGGGCCTCGGGGCGGATGTTGGTGCGGCGCAGCTGGGCCCAGCTCAGGAAGTAGCGCTGCTCGGGCGTGAAACCGTCGTAGTTGGGGCGCGGGCCGTTGCCGTAGCGCTGCTGGAGCTGCTTTTCCAGGGCCCCGTACACCACCGTCAGGCCGGCGAAGTCGGCCAGGTTTTCGCCCATCGTAAGCTGGCCGTTCACGTGCACCGAGTCCAGCGGCGAGAAGGCGCTGTACTGCTTGCCCACCACGGCGGCGCGCTTCGTAAACTCGGCCGCGTCGGCCGGCGTCCACCAGTCGCGCAGGTTGCCCTCTGAGTCGTACTGCCGGCCCTGGTCGTCGAAGCCGTGGGTCATTTCGTGGCCCATCACCCCGCCAATGGCCCCGTAGTTGATGGCGTCGTCGGCCTTGGGGTCGAAGAACGGAGGCTGCAGGTAGCCGGCCGGAAACACGATTTCGTTCATCGGCGGGTTGTAGTAGGCGTTGATGGTGGGCGGCGTCATGCCCCACTCGTTGCGGTCGATGGGCTGGCCGAAGTGGGCCGCCTCGCGCCGGCTCTCCCAGAGGCGGGCCGCCAGCAGGTTTTTCAGGTACGAATCGCGCGAGATGGGCAGGGCCGAGTAGTCCTTCCACACGTCAGGGTAGCCGATTTTCACGCGCAGGGCGTTCAGCTTTTTCAGCGCCTCGGTCTTGGTGGGCGCGCTCATCCAAGTGTTGGTCTTGATGTGCTCAGCCATGCTGGCCTTGATGTTGGCCACCATCTCCAGCGCCCGCGCCTTGGCCTCAGGGCTAAACGCATGGTCCACGTATAGCTGCCCAAACGCTTCGCCCAGGTAGGCATCCGTGGCCGCCTGAATGCGTTTCCAGCGCGGGGCCTGTTGCTTGGCCCCGGTCTGGGCCTGGCTGTAGCGGAAGGCCGCCTCTGCATACGGCGTGGGCAGCGCACTCGCCACCGAGCGCACCAGGTGCCAGCGCAGGTAGGTTTTAAGGTCGGGCAGGCTCTCGGTTTTCAGCACCGCGTTCACCTCATCGAAGAAAGCCGGCTGGCCGATGATGATTTCCTGCGCCTTGCCGAGCTGCATGCCCGCCAGCATGGCCTTGGGGTCGAGCACGGGGTAGCGCTGCTGGGCGGCGGCCACGGTCAGCTTGTTGTAGTTGGTCTGCGGGTCGCGCAGCTCCACGGGCGTGCGCGAGGCCTTCGCCAGGCGCGTTTCGATGCGCTCTACGGTAGCCGCGTCCACCTTGGCCACCGCGGGGGCCGTGCCTAGCAGCTCAAACACCTGCTGCATGTAGGCGCGGTAGGCGGCTTTCACCTTCTCGGTGCGGGCATCGGTTTTGAAGTAGAAGTCGCGGTTGGGCAGCGTGAGGCCGCCCTGGTTCATCTGCACGGCGTACTTCGTGGTTTCCTTCTCGTCCACGTCCACCCCAGCCCGGAAAAACGGACCCGCCCCCAGCTCCTGCAAACGCACGATTTCGGCCCGCAGCCCAGCCGCGTCGCGCACGGCCGCCACGCGGTCCAATTCCGGTTTCAGTGGCGCCAGGCCGGCCCGGTCAATGGCCACCGTGTCCATGGCGCTGGCGTAGAAGTCGCCCACCTTCTGGGCATTGCTGCCGGGAGCGGCGCTGCGGTTGGCCGCCGCGTCTTCCAGAATCTTGCGCAGCAAATCCTGGGTGCGGTTGCCCAGCAGGTTACGCGGCCCCCAGCTGCTGGCGTAGCTCGGCACGGGGTTGTTCCGCAGCCAGTTGCCGCCCGAAAACTGGAAGAAGTCGTCGCACGGGTTCACCGCGCGGTCGATGTCGGCCATATCGAGGCCCACGCCTTTGGGGGCCGGGGCTGCTGCGGATACCGGGGCGGCGGCCGTGGTCACGGCGGCGGGCTTGGTGCCGGCGCAGCCGGCCAGGGCCAGCAGGGCGGCGGCCGCGAAGTATTGGTTATTCATAAGAGCAAAGAAGAAGTATGTACACTACTGCAAAAAGCTCCTAAAGAAAGCGGATTGCTGCCAGGATTGCATCCCGACAACAAAAAGCCGCTTTCTTTGGTAAGAAAGCGGCTTTTGGAAGAAGATATCAGGCCAATGGCTCGGAATGTTAGTGGGCCGCGCTACTGGCGTACGATTCCGAAATGAACTGGCCCGCGCCGTCAAACAGCACATAGCCGGGCCGGCGGCCAATCACAATCTGGGCCTGATAGCGCGAGGGACTACCGTTGGGGGCTTTCAACTCCGTCACGCCCAGCAGCCGGGCGGCGGGGTAATGCTGAGTGATGTAGGCCAGGGCGGGCGCGGCCAGGTAGGGCACTGGCTGGGCGGCCGGAGCCACGGCTCCCACCGGCTTGTCAGCGGTGGCGGTGCCTACAGGCTGGCCTTTCGCGTCGAAATATTGCATCTTGGTCTGGCCGCCGTCCTCAAACTGGGCGCGGTAGCGCGGTGCGGCCGTGCCGGCTTTAGCATCGGGGCCAATGAAATTTACCTTGGCGTTGGGGTAGGTCTTTTGCAGATAATCCTGGGCAGCGGCAATGGCGGCTTTTTGCTCAGGCGTGGCCGGCATCAGAGGGGCTACCTTATCCACTTTCTTCTTGAGTGCCAGCACCGCGGCCGAGTTCTGGTTCGCGGTAGTGACAACGATGGCCACCGCCCCACTGGCCGTGCCAAACACCTGGCGGGCCTGCTTTTCGTTCAGCATGTTGATGTAGGCAATGCTTTTGGAGTCTAGAGCATCCACCGTCGCCTTATCGCTCAGCTTGCCATCGAGGTAGTACACGGCCGGGCCGGGCGCGGCCAAGGTTGAGGGCGCAGCAGCAGCGGGCGACAGCGCCGCGCCCACGCCCAGTGCCAGGCCCAATGCCAGCGGTAGGGCCAGCAAATAGCGCCCGGTCTGGGCCAATGCGGAAGCAGGGGAGTTCATCATGATAACACGGTTTTTGAGGGTTGGAAATGTGAAAGAGGTAACAAGGGAAGGGGCTGCAGCGGCATGGCTAAGGCGCAGCAAACTGTACTGGTAGGCTCGGCGGTCGACGAGGCCGGTTTCGAGCACGGCCTCGTCGGCCAGGTATTCGAGGTTGTCGAGCAGGGCGCGGCGCAGCAGCCACGCGGCCGGGTTGCACCAGGCCGCCGCCTGTGCCAGGTGGGCCAGCAGCACGTCCAGGGTGTGCCACTGGCGCACGTGCACCTGCTCGTGGCGCAGCACGGCGGCCAGCTCGAGCGTGGCGTGCTGCTCCGGGTTCAGGTAAATGGTTTGCCAGAAGGAAAACGGGCTAATTGGCTCATCCAAAACCCGCACCGGTAGGCCCTGCACTACTGCCGGCCGCGCCCGCCGCCGCAGCCGCGCCAGTGCCAGCAGCTGCACCAGCAGCCGGGCCAGAAGCGCTGCTGCCCCTGCCGCGTACAAGGCCACTCCCACGGCGGCCCAATCTATCGCTGGGGCCACGGGCACCGCCGGAGCGGCACCGGGAGCGGCCCCCGTAGCTTCGACCATCGCAAAGACTACGGTGGGAGTGGCCTCGGCCGGCAGCAGCGCCGGCATCGGCAGGGCCGGGTACACCGCCGCAAACAGCAGCGCAAACACCAGGTAAGCCCGGTTCAGGGTGAAAAATGTGAGCCGGCGCAGCAGCCCGAAATACGCCGCCGCAAACAGCAGCAGCGCCA
Source organism: Hymenobacter negativus (assembly GCF_016056375.1). Taxonomy (GTDB): domain Bacteria; phylum Bacteroidota; class Bacteroidia; order Cytophagales; family Hymenobacteraceae; genus Hymenobacter; species Hymenobacter negativus_A. Next base: position 56,446 of record NZ_JAEDAE010000004.1, on the reverse strand, counting down.
CGTTAGCCTTCAGCAGATAGAGGAGAATCGGCAGCATGGCTAGTCCTCCTTCTTGCTTTCGATGAGCTTGATAATCTCCTGCAAATCGGCGGCGCTGACCTTGTTTTCCTGCGCGAAAAACGACACCAGGTCCTTGTAGGAGTTCTGGAAATGCTGCTTCACCAGCGTGCCCAGCGAGCGGCGCTGGTAGTCGTCGGCCGTCACCAGTGGCACAAAGCGGTAGGAGTTGCCCAGCTTTTCAGCGCGCACGTAGCCCTTGCGCTCCAGGTTGCGCAGGGTGCTGGCCAGCGTGGTGTAGGGCGGGGGCGGGGCCGGCAGGCCGTCGAGCACATCCTTGACAAAGCCGCCGGCGGGCAGCGGCCAAAGCACGCGCAGGGCGTCTTCTTCGGGTTGGGTGAGGCGTTCGAGCGAGGTGGTCATAAATAGAATTACGATTGTGTCGTAAATCTACGATGTTTTCGTAATAATGGTGCAGTCCGGTTTGAAATAATTTTGTTCGAAAGCAAAAAAGGCCGTTTCCGATGAGAAAACAGCCTTTTGAGAAAGTAAAAAAATGGCAGTGTCCCCCAGGGTTCAGTGCACCTTATCGGTCTGCTGAATTTGCAGCCACCGGATGGCCGCCCCCTCATCGCCAAAAAACGAGATGGCGAAGGGCTTGTCGTCATAGGCTTCGGCCGAGATGTAATTGGGCTGCTGCACGATGGTTTCGTGCAGCGCCGGCCCCACCAAGTAGGCAATGAATAACCGCCCTCCCAGCCGCCGGGCCATGCGCGGAAAGAAGTCGTTGAGCAGCCACTGGGTGGTGTGCGGGTCGTTGAGTGTGCGGCGGCGAATGTCCTGGAGCCAGAACCGGCAGTTTTCCTCCAATGCCACCGCCTCCACGTGCTGGTACACTGCCGGGAGTTCTTGTGGCACAGGCTGATGCGCCCAGCGCCCAACCAGAATATCCAAATCGGGCCGGTGGGCTAGCTGAAGCAAGGACTGCGGAGTTTCAGACGTCATACGCAAAGAAATTGAGCGGCAAAGTAAGGCCCGGGCGGCCGTTGCCGCCGGGCTGCTGCGCCGCTAGTGCGCCGGCACCGCCTCGGCCGGAGCCGTGCTGAGGGCCACGGGCGGGTGCTTGCGGAGCGAGCGCACGGCCAGCGCCACGCTGCCCAAGGCCAGCACCGCCCCCAGAATAAAGGGCGCGCCGGGAAAGTATATCGGAGCGCCTTTGCGGGTGAATTCGCCAAATAAATAGCTCATCATCAGCGGCCCCGCCACGCCCGTCACGCTGATGAGGCTGGTGAGCGCGCCCTGCAGCTCGCCCTGTTCGGTGGGCGGCACCTGCCCCGAAATGGTGCTTTGCAGCGCCGGACCCGAAATGCCGCCCAAGCAGTAGGGCGCCAGGAAAGCCAGCATCAGCCAGCCGTTGGGGGCGAAGGCGAACAGCACAAAGCCCACCGTGTAGCACAGCAGCCCGATGACGATGGCGCGGGCCGCCCCCAGCTTCGGAATGGCCACCCGCACCAGCCCGCCCTGCACCAGCCCCGTGAATAAACCAATGACGGCCAGTGAAATGCCCACCAGCTTTTCGGTCCAGCCAAACTTGAGCATGGTGTAAAACGTCCAGACCGACTGCGTGGCCGAGCCCGCCAGGTACAGCAGCACCAGCGCCGCCACCAGCCCCGACACGGCCGGGTACTTGCCCAGGCGCAGCAATGAGGCCACGGGGTTGGCCCGTCGCCATTCAAACGGCCGGCGTTTGTCGGGGGCCAGCGACTCGGGTAGCACGAAATAGCCGTAGAGTACGTTGCACAGGCTCAGCCCGGCCGCCACCATAAATGGCACGCGCGGGCCAAAATGCGCCAGCAGTCCGCCCAGCGCCGGCCCCACAATAAAGCCAATGCCAAAGGCCGCGCCCACCAGGCCGAAGTTCTGGGCCCGCTTTTCGGGCGTGCTGATGTCGGCAATGTAGGCCGTGGCCGTGGTGAAGCTGGCGCCCGCCACCCCCGCGATTATGCGGCCCACAAACAGCCAGGCCAGCGTGGGGGCAAAGCTCACAAACACATAATCGAGCCCCAGGCCCAGCAGCGAAGTGAGCAGCACCGGCCGCCGCCCCAGCTTGTCGCTGAGGCCGCCCATCACCGGCGCAAAGCAAAACTGCGCGCTGGCATAGGCAAACGTGAGCCAGCCCGAATAAATAGCGGCCCGGCTCAGGCCCTCTCCCGTGAGCTGCTCGATAAGCTTGGGCACCACCGGAATGATGATGCCCAGCCCGATAACATCAATCAGGATGGTGACGAAAATGAAGCCAAGGGCAGGGGAGCGTTTCTCAGACATAAGCAAACGGGCGAATAAGCCGCCGGGCGGCCGCGTGGGAGGGCAAAGGTCCGCACAAAGCCGATTACCCGGTTCCGGCCGGCCCGCTGCCGCGTAATTTCGCGGGCCTTTTATTCGAGAATGTCCACCGCACCGCCTTCCACGCCCCTTGCTTTTCGCCCCGAGCTAAACGGCCTACGCGCCGTGGCCGTGGGCGTAGTGGTGCTGCAGCACTGGGTGCACCCGCCGTTTCCGTTTGGCGAGATGGGCCGGGCACTGTTTTTCGTGCTCAGTGGCTACCTCGTGTCGGGCATTATCTGGAAGTATGGCGCCTACGTGGGCGCGCCGGGCGGCTGGGGCCCGCAGCTGCGCACGTTTTTTATCCGGCGGGTGCTGCGCATCATTCCGCCCTATTACCTGGCCCTGGCCGGCTGCTACCTGCTGCCCCTCGAAACCGTGCAACAGCACCTGAGCTGGTTTCTGCTGCCGGGCGCCAACCTACTGTTCTATAAGATGCGCGGCTGGGGCGACGGCTGCGGCCATTATTGGACCCAGGCCGTGGACGAGCAGTTCTACCTGCTTTGGCCGTTGGTGCTGGGGCTAGTAGGCCGGCGGGTGTGGCCGCTGCTGGGATTAGCAGCGGTGGCGTGGGCGTTCCGGCTGTTCTGGCTGGTGCAGGTGGGTTCGGGCATGATGCACCTGCTGCTGCCCTCCAGCCTCGACCTGTTTGCGCTGGGCACGCTGCTGCGGCTGGGCCAGCGCCAGGCCTGGCTGGCGCGGTGGCGCAGCGGCTGGCTGGTGCTGCTGGCCTGGGGCGCTTGGGCCGTGGGCGTGCGGGCGTTCGATGGCAGCCCGTGGGCACTGGCCTGGCACGGCAGCTTCGGAACGTGCATTGCCGGGGCAGCTTTTCTCACCATCAACTGGCTGCTGGGCAGCCCCAGCGCCGCCCGCCGCCTGGGCCTGCTGCAGCCCGTGGCACAGTGGATGGGTCGGCGCAGCTACGGCTTCTACCTCTATCACCTGCCGCTGTTTGTGTTCTGGCAGCGGCTGGTGTATCATTTTGTGCCCGATGCCGTCGGGCGTACCACTTGGATGGGGCCACTGCCCACGCTGCTGGTGCTAGGCCCAGTGCTGGCCGCAATGGCCGCTGCCTCCTGGCATTTCGTGGAAGAACCGCTTGACCGTTTCAAAAACCGCTTTCAATACCAAAAAGAGAGCGTTACGGTGGCCGAAACGGCATAGACGCCAAAGCGTGCATTACCTGTGTGTTACGCTCATAAATGTTGGCTAACTACAGCTTGTGTTAGAAAAAATGCGAGTCAAAAGGGCGAAATAATAACGGAAAGCTTGTTTTGCCGGAAAGTTTGCTTACCTTTGCAGAACCAAACAGTGCGGGGTGGAGCAGTTGGTAGCTCGTTGGGCTCATAACCCAAAGGTCACTGGTTCGAGTCCAGTCCCCGCTACCTAAAAGGCCGTTTCCAATGTGGAAACGGCCTTTTCTTTTGTGCCAAATTTCGATTAGTTATTCCACGGACACTTTGCCAGCCAGCGTCTGGCCTTGAACGTCAGTCGCGCGCAGGGTGTAGAGGCCAGGTGCCAAGCCCTGCACCGATATGCTGGCATCGGCAGCCACCGGAGTTTCGCGGGCCACGCGGCCCAGGGCATCAAACAGCTGGACGCGGGTGCCCACGGCCAGGGCCGGCAGCTGTAGCCAAGTGGTAGCAGGGTTGGGGTAGGCGGCCAGCTGAGCTAAGGCGGCCGCCCGGGTAGCCAGCCCCACGCTGCCCAGCCGGGCCACGTAGGCTTCGAACGGAGCAGTGGTGCTAAGCACCTGCGCGCCGAAGGGACAGGTGCCACCGAAGCGGCCCCGCACCACCAGGTTCTCATAAGGGTCGAGAGCGAGGTAGGTGCCGATGTCGTTGGCCGGACCTCCGGCCTGCTGCTGCCAGCGGAGCTGTCCCTGAGGAGTGTACGAAGCCACCACCACATCGCCCAGGCCGGCGCTGGTCAGGGCCGCACCGCCAAACTGTGCTGTGCCATTGAAGTTGCCGGTAGTGTACACATTGCCGGCGGCGTCCAGCAGCACGTCATACAGGCCGTCGGAATCGCTGCCGCCCACGGCCTTCACCCACAGCTGGGTGCCCTGGGGCGAGTATTTTACCAGGCAGCCATCAAAGCTGCCAAAGCCAGCCAGGGTGCTGCTGCCAAACGTGGCCGGCCCGCTGAAATAGCCCGCCACGTAAATGTTGCCGGCCGCATCCACGGTGCCGTTGACGGCGCGCTCGATACCGGTGCCGCCAAACTGCTGCGCCCACTCGGGCGTGCCGGTGGTACCGAAACGCGCCACCAGCACGTCGGTGAGACCTCGGCTGCTGAAGCTGCCTACGCCAGCCACGTTGAGGGCCTGCGAAAACTGGGTCAGCAGGTAGAGCTGGCCGGCGGGGGCTACTATCAGTTGCGGGAAATAGTAAGTAGTGGTGCCCCCCGTAGTAGGCGCGTATTCGAGGCCCAGGGTGAGTTGCTGCAGGGCCCCGGTACCCGCCGAAAAGCGGCCAAGAAAGGTGCCCTCCGCATTGCTGGCCGAAGTGGAGACGGTGCTGCTGCCGATGGTGAGGGTGCGGTACATCAGGCCCCCCACGCACACATTGCCGGCGGCATCGAGGCCCACCCCGCTCATCGTGCTGCTGCTGACCACGCTGGGGCTGCTTTGCTGGGCCCACACGGGGGTGCCCTGGGGCGAAAAGCGCACCAGAAAGCCCTTGCTGGAGCCGCCAGTGGTGCCGGCATCAAGCTGCAGGGTACTGCCGTTGCCCAAGGCAATGGTGCCCGTGAACGAACCCACCAGGTAGGCATTACCGCTGGCGTCGACGGCGACTTCAAATGCTGAATCGTAGCCGGCGGAGCCGATTTGGCGCACCCACAGCAACGCCCCACTGGGCGAGAACTTGGCCAGGTACCCATCGGTGCTGCCCTGGCTGGTGAGCGTGACTCCGTCGAGGGTGATGTTGGTGTTGAAGCTGCCGGCTTCGTAGGTATTGCCGGCGGCATCGATGGCCGCCCCGCCCGCGAATTGCGAGCCCGTGCCCAGGCTGCGGGCACTGGTCCAGGCCGGGGCTGGCATCGTCTGGGCCGAAGCCGTCAGCGCGGTGCCGACGGCCAGCCCGGCCAGCGCGGCGCGCAAGCGTAGCATGAATTTCATGGAAATCAGGAAAGGAATTGAGAACTGAGGCGCAATCTAGCACAGTTATCAGCTTTGTACTCAGAATTGTAGTTGGGCTTAGTTACCCAGAAATGCCCTTAAATACGGTGCGGTGCGGCTGGCTTTGGCCTGCGCCACCTCGGCTGGGGGGCCGGCGGCCACTACGCGCCCGCCGTCTTCGCCCGCGCCGGGGCCGACGTCAATAACCCAGTCGGAACCGGCCACTACGCGCATGTCATGTTCCACCACGATGACAGTGTTGCCGGCGGCTACCAGGCCTTCGAGCTGAAGCATCAGCTTCTCGATGTCGGAGGGGTGGAGGCCGGTGGTGGGCTCGTCGAGCACGTAGAGCGTATTACCCCGGCCAATGCGCTGCAGCTCAGTGGCGAGCTTGATGCGCTGGGCCTCGCCGCCCGAAAGCTCGGTGGCGGGCTGGCCGAGGCGCAGGTAGCCCAGGCCCACCTCGCGTAGCACGGTGAGGGCGCGGAAGATGGCGGGCTCGTCGGCGAAGAATTCCCAGGCGTCGTCCACGGTCAGGCCCAGCACTTCGGCGATGTTGCGGCCCTGGTACTGCACTTCGAGGGTTTTGGCGTTGTAGCGCGCGCCGTGGCACACCGGGCAGGGCGCGTACACGCTGGGCAGAAACAGTAACTCGACCATCACAAAGCCCTCGCCCGAGCAGTTTTCGCAGCGCCCCTTGGCTACATTGAAGGAGAAGCGGCCGGCGTCGTAGCGGCGCTTGCGGGCTTCGGGCGTGGCGGCGAACAGCTTGCGCACATGGTCGAACAGGCCGGTATAGGTGGCCATGTTGGAGCGCGGCGTGCGGCCGATGGGCTTCTGGTCGACGCGCACCAGGCGCTTGATTTTGTCCAGTCCGGCGGTGATGTGGCCGCCCAGTGTAGCTGGCGCGGGCGGGGCCAGCGGGTCGGTTTCCTCTTCTTCGGCCTCAATGGCCTGGCCCAGGCTTTCGGCCACCAATTCCACCAGTACCTGGCTCACGAGACTTGATTTGCCCGAGCCCGACACGCCCGTGACCGTGGTGAACACGCCCAATGGAAATTCCACGGACAGATTTTCGAGGTTGTTGCGCGTCACGCCGGCCAGCTTTAGCCAGCCGGTGGGCGTGCGGGGCGGCGTGTCGGGCAGGGCGGGCGCATCGAAGAGAAACTGGCGCGTCTGCGATTCGAGCACGAGGCGCAAGCCCTCCGGCGGGCCGCTGTAGAGGATTTCGCCGCCCTTTTCGCCGGCGGCCGGGCCCACGTCCACCAGCCAGTCGGCCTGGCGAATTACGTCCAAATCGTGCTCCACAACAAACAACGAATTGCCGGCGCTTTTCAGGCCGGCCAGCGCGTCGAGCAGCGCCTCGGTATCGGCCGGGTGCAGGCCGGCGCTGGGCTCATCAAGCACGTACACCACGCCGAATAGGTTGGAATAGAGCTGGGTAGCCAGTCGCAGGCGTTGCAGCTCGCCGGGCGAGAGCGTGGGCGTGCCGCGCTCCAGCGACAAATACCCCAAACCCAAATCGAGCAGCACGGTAAGTCGGGCCGCCAAATCCTCGGCAATGCGCCTCGCCACAATGGCTTGTTCCGGGTGTTCCTTATCGTGCTTCTGCTTCCCAGCCTTGCCCTCCGCAAACGGCGCCAACAGCGCCGCCAGCCGCTTCAGGGGCAGGCGCGACATCTCGGCAATGTCCAGCCCGGCAAATTTCACGCTCAATGACTCGCGGCGCAGGCGCTTGCCGTGGCAGGTGGGGCAGTCAGAGCCCAGCATGTACTGGGCCACGCGCTTCTTCATCAGCGCGCTCTGGGTGGTGGCGAAGGTGTGCAGCACGTACTTCTTCACGCCCATGAAGGTGCCCATATAGTTCGGCGGCTCGCGGCGCTTGATGGCGCGCTGCGTCTGCTCAGGCGAATAGCCGGGGTACACCGGCAGCACGGGCTGCTCCTCGGTGAACAGTATCCAGTCCCGGTCCTTCTGGGGCAAATCTTTCCACGGAGTATCTACATCGTAGCCCATACTCACCAGAATGTCGCGCTGGTTCTGGCCGCCCCAGGCCTGGGGCCAGGCCGCAATGGCCCGCTCCCGAATGGTGAGCGTGGGGTCGGGCACCATGCTTTGCTCCGTCACCTCGTACACGCGTCCCAGGCCGTGGCAGGTGGGGCAGGCCCCCTCGGCGGTGTTGGGCGAAAAGGCCTCGGCGTAGATGATGCCCTGCCCGGCCGGGTAGTCGCCGGCCCGAGAGTACAGCATCCGCAACAGGTTGGAGAGCGTCGTGACCGAGCCCACCGACGAGCGGGTGCTGGGCGCGCCGCGCTGCTGCTGCAAAGCCACGGCCGGCGGCAGTCCGTCGATGGCCGTCACTTCGGGCACGGCCATCTGGTGAAACAGCCGCCGGGCGTAGGGCGACACCGATTCCAGGTACCGGCGCTGAGCCTCGGCGTAGAGCGTGCCAAACGCCAGGCTCGACTTGCCCGAGCCCGATACACCGGTGAATACCACCAGCGCATCGCGCGGAATGTCGACGTCGATGTTTTTGAGGTTGTGCTCGCGGGCGCCGCGCACGCGCACGAAGCCGGAATGGGGGTTAGAGGCCGATTTGTTCATTTTCAGAAGCGGGTTGTACCAGCCGTCATACGGTGATTCGGGCGGCGGTAGCACAAAGTCCATCCATCAGCATTGGTGCATGCTGAACCGTATTCAAACTGCCCCCTTGAAATAGAAAAGCTTACCAGTGCAGTGGCTGCAGCAGGCCGACGGCGGCTTAATGATGCTTTGTTGCGCTGCGCTGGCCTTCCCCACAAGAATGCGGAACTTAGAAACTATTGGGCCAGCGAAGGCATGGTGGCCGCCGAGGCTACCGAAGCCGCCGAAGCAGGCTGAGTGGCCGTTTGCCCACGCATCAGCAGCAAGTAAACCAGCCCCGATACCGCAAAACCCACAAACCAGGCATAGTTATAAACGGCCACCAGGGCCGGCCACACCGTGCCTTTTTCCAGCACGCCGATGGCCGTGAGGAAACCCGGCACGTTGGGCAGCACCCCGATGATGAGGGCAATAATGGCGGCCGGGTTGAAGCCGCCCCGATAAGCGTAGCGGCCGTGGAACTGATACAAATCAGGCACGTCGAGCTGCTGGCGGCGAATGAGGTAGTAGTCCACAATCATGATGCCGCCGATGGGGCCGAGCAGCCCCGAATAGCCCACCAGCCAAGTGAAAATGTAGCCCGACGGGTCGGCAATCAGCTTCCAGGGGAATATCAGCACGCCCAGCACGCCGGTGAGGTAGCCGCCGGTTTTGAAGCTGATGCGCTCGGGCGCGAAGTTGGCAAAGTCGTTGGCCGGGCTCATGATGTTGGCCGCGATGTTGGTGGCCAGCGTGCTCAGGGCCACGGCAATCATGGCGAAGCTCACCAGCAGCTTGCTGTCGAAGCGACCGGCCAGCACCACCGGGTCCCAGATGGTTTTGCCGTAGATGATGAACGTGGCCGAGGTCACGACCACGCCCACAAACGAGAACAGCGTCATGGACGCGGGCAGCGCCAGCGCCTGGCCCAGCTGCTGCGCCCGCTGGCTCACGGCGTAGCGCGTGAAGTCCGGAATATTGAGCGAAAGCGTGGCCCAGAAGCCCACCATGCCCGTGAGTGAGGGGAAGAAAAACGCCCAGAATGCCGCGCTATCCGCGAATTTGCTCGGCTGCGCCAGAATCGGCCCCAGCCCGTGCCCAGCTGATATGGCCCACCACAGCAGCGCCAGCGCCGCCAGCGGCAGGAAAAAAGCCTTGAACACCAGTAGCTTTCGAATGCTGTCGACCCCGAGGTACACCACGTACATATTCAAGGCCCAAAACAGGAGAAACACCAGCGCCGGCCCCGTGGCCAGCGCCCAGCTGGCCGGAAAAATGGCCGGCAGCGTGCCCAGCGAAGGCACCCACAGCACGGCCATTTGATAAAGCGCGTAGCCGCCAATCCAGGTCTGGATGCCGAACCAGCCGCAGGCGATGATGGCCCGCAGCAGGGCCGGCACGTTGGCCCCGCGCACCCCGAAGCTGGCGCGGGCCAGCACCGGAAACGGAATGCCATAGCGCGCCCCGGCCCGGCCATTGAGCAGCATGGGGGCCAGCACAATGGTGTTGCCGAGGAAAATGGTGAGCAGCGCCTGCCGCCAGTTCATGCCGCCCTCGATGAGCGAACTGGCCAGCATGTAGGTCGGGATGCACAGGCTCATGCTAATCCAGAGCGCGGCGTAGTGGCCCGTGCCCCAGGTGCGCTCGGCAAAAGGCACTGGGGCCAAATCGAAGCTGGTAAGCCCGGGAGCGGGCGTGGTGGAAGTTTCCGTAGAGGTGCTCATGCGATTATCCGTAAAAAGGCCGGGCTAATGTAATCACCTAAGCCATAAGTACGTCATGCCGGGCGCAGCCGAGACGTGACGTTCTTTATTCTCAGACTCCTTGACTGTCCACCAACTGGTAGCCCCGCGCCAGCTCCGCAAACAGAGCCACCTGCCGCACCTGCCAGGCGGCACCGTGGCCCAACTCGCGGGCCAGCAGGGCGGCCACGGTAGGAGCCGCGCGCACGGCCGCCGCCGCATCCAGAAACAGCAGGCGCACGCGCCGGGCCAGCACGTCCTCCACGGTGCGGGCCAGCTCGTGGCGGGCGGCCCACACCACTTCGGCTTGCAGGAAATCGAATTGCGCATCCAGCTTTGCGCCCAGAGCTGGCATTTCGGCAATGAGCTGCAAAATAGCCGGCTGGTCGCTGCCGTAAGCGGCCAGATGCGTCGGGGAAGCAGTTTTTTCGGCCAGGGCGCCAGCGCCGTGAATGGCCAGATGTTCTGTTTGGCTGGCGGCGGCCGGCAACTGGCCCAGCTTTATGGCCTGGTCGATGGTGTCCTGGCCCATGCGGCGGTAGGTGGTCCACTTGCCGCCGGTGATGGTGATAAGCCCGCTGGCCGAAGCTACAATTTTGTGGCGGCGCGAAATCTCCTGCGTTTTGGTCGAGCCGGCCGTGGCCGCCGCCAACGGGCGCAGGCCCACGAAAATGCTGCGCACGTCGGCGCGGGTGGGGGCGCGGGTGAGGTACTGGGCCGCGGTGCGCAGCAAAAAGTCGATTTCGGCTTCCTGCGCGCGGGGCTCCAGGCAGGCGGTGGGCACGGGGGTATCGGTGGTGCCCAGCACCACGCGGCCCAGCCACGGCACGGCAAACAACACGCGGCCGTCGTCGGTGTGCGGAATCATCAGGGCCGCCGCGCCGGGCAGAAACGACTGGTCCAGCACCAGGTGCACGCCCTGGCTGGGCTGCACCAGCGGCGCGGCGGCTGGCTCATCAAGCTGCCGGATTTCATCAACAAAAATGCCGGTGGCATTCACCACGGTTTTCGCCTTTAGCTCGTAGTCCCGGCCGGTTTCCTGGTCGGTGGCGCGCACGCCGGCCACGCGGCCCGTGGCATCTTTCAGCAGGCCGCGCACCGGGAAATAGTTGAGCACCGTGCCGCCGCCTTCGATGCAGGTCTGGGCCAGGTTCACGGCCAGGCGGGCGTCGTCGAACTGGCCGTCGTGGTAGAGCACGCCGCCGCGCAGGCCGGCCGGGCGCAGGCCGGGCAGCTGGCGCACTGTTTCGGCCCGGCTGAGGTGGGTGGAGGCGCCCAGGCTGAGGCGGCCGGCCAGCAGGTCGTACATCTTCAGGCCGAGGGTGTAGAACGGGCCGCCCCACCAGGTGTAATTGGGGATGATAAACGCCTGATTGTGGCACAAATGCGGGGCGTTGCGCAACAGTAAGCCGCGCTCGTGCAAGGCCTCGCGCACCAGGCCGACGTCGCCCTGCGCGAGGTAGCGCACGCCGCCGTGCACCAGCTTGGTGCTGCGGCTGCTGGTGCCCTTGGCAAAATCGGCCTGTTCCAGTAGCAGCGTTTTGTAGCCCCGGCTGAGGCCATCCAGCGCTACGCCCAGCCCCGTAGCGCCCCCGCCGATGACGATGAGGTCCCAGGCTGGGGTGGCGGCGAGCTGCCGGAGCAGGGTTTCGCGGTGGAAGGAGGTGGGCATTACTGAGGGATTATGCAGGGTGATGGCAGAGGCGCTTACCGGTGGATGCGGCGCACAGCAGCTGGGCGGTACTCACGGGGCGGCGGTTACTTTTGGAGCTCTCAGCACTGGCCCATTCCGATGACATTTCGCTTTCGTAAATATGGCAGGGCCGGGGCGGTTCTGCTGGTATTCTTATCGGTCGCCTGCCATCGGGCGCCCGTCTTCAATACCCCCGTGACGACTGCCCCACAGCCCGAGGGAATGGCCACCTCCGGCCCGCCCGTGACCACCGGCGTGTCCGAAGCGCTGGCCGTGGCGCGCAAAGCCACCGTCCACCGGGTGGGGTATGAGCTGGGGCTGGTGATACCGGCCCGCAAAACGCAACCTATTGAGGGCGTAGAATCGGTGTTCTTCCTGCTGAGCGACAACCGTCTGCCGGTGCAACTCGACTTTAAAGTCCCGACCGGTAACCTGCGCAGCCTCAGCGTCAACGGACAATCTGCAGCTATCGACCATCGCAACGAGCACATTGTGCTGCCCGTCGCCGCGCTGCATCAGGGCCAGAACGAGGTGAAAATTTCCTTCATTGCCGGCGAGCTGTCGCTAAACCGGAACGATGATTACCTCTATACGTTGCTTGTGCCTGACCGCGCCCGCACCGTCTTCCCGGTCTTCGACCAGCCCGATTTGAAAGCCACATTTAAGCTAAAACTTATTGTGCCCCAGGATTGGCAGGCTGTGGCCAATGCGCCGTTGCGCGATTCCATATTTGCCGACACCAGTGCGACACTTGCTAGGACTAAGCGCTACACCTTCGCCACTTCCGACAGCATCAGCACCTACCTGTTTTCCTTTGCGGCGGGCAAGTTCACGCGGGTAAACCGAACGATGAACGGCCGGCCCATGACTTTCCTGCACCGCGAAACCGACCCCGCGAAGCTGCGCCTCAGCCTCGGCCCCATTTTCCAGCTGCACGCCGATGCGCTGGCCTTCATGGAGCAATACACTGGCTTGCCGTACCCGTTCCAGAAGTTTGATTTTGTGGCGATTCCCGATTTCCAGTATGGCGGCATGGAGCATGTGGGGGCCATTGATTATAAGGCCTCGACGCTGTTTCTGGATGAGGGCGCGACCCAGGACCAGGTGCTGGCCCGCTCCAACCTCGTGTCGCACGAAACGGCGCACATGTGGTTCGGCGACCTCGTGACCATGCAGTGGTTCAACGACGTGTGGATGAAGGAGGTATTCGCCAATTTCATGGCTGATAAAATCACGCAGGTGGCCGTTAAAAACGCGAATTACGACCTCAAATTCGTCATCGACCACTACCCCGCCGCCTACGGCATCGACCGCACGGCCGGGGCCAACCCCATCCGCCAGCCGCTGGCCAACCTGCAGGACGCGGGTTCGCTCTACGGCAACATCATCTACCACAAAGCGCCCATCATGATGCGCCAGCTGGAGCGCCTGATGGGCCCCGAAGCCTTCCGCGACGGCCTGCGCGAGTACCTCAAAACCTATGCCCACGGCAACGCCACCTGGCCCGACCTCATCAAAATCCTCGACGCCCGCACGCCCGCCGACCTGCAAGCCTGGAACCAGGTGTGGGTGAACGAGCCCGGCCGGCCGGTCTTCACCTACCGCAGCCTCGGAAATGAGAAAAGTGACCGGTTCAAGCCTCAGTTGCACATTCATCAGCAGGCCGAAGATGGCTCGCAACGGCTCTGGCCCCAGCAATTTGAAGTACTGATTGAGTATTACAGAGCCAAAACTGAGCATCGGCTCATCCGCATGAGCAGCGCCGACACGCTGCTGTGGCTGCCCGCAACGCCCCGCCGCATTGTATTCAACTCCGATGGCCTGGGCTACGGCGTGTTTCCTGTAGCCGAAGGCTTGGCCGGGCAGGTGTCTGCGCTGGAAAATCCGGTGTCCCGCGCCGCGGCTTACGTCAACCTCTACGAAAACATGCTTCGGGGTGAAGAAAACACGCCACTGGAATTGCTCACCGCCTACCGCCAGTCCCTCGCCTCGGAGCCCGAGGAACTGAACCTGAAACTGCTCACGGGCCAGGCCAGCGCCATTTTCTGGGAGTTTCTCACGCCTGCCCAGCGGCTGGCCGTGGGCCCGGGGCTGGAGCAGGACCTGTGGACTGCGTTGCAGAAAAACCCTTCGCCCAACTCCCAGAAGCAGCTTTTCAAAACCTACCAGTCCATCGCCCTCACCCGGCCGGCACAGGCGCGCCTGTACCAAATCTGGCAAACCCAACAGGCCCCTGCCAAGGTGAAGCTGACCGAAGACGACTACACCGCCTTGGCCCTGGCGCTGGCCGTGCGCGACTACGCGGCCCCCGCGCCCATTCTGCCCGCCCAGCTCGCCCGCATCACCAACGCCGACCGCCGCCAGCGGCTACAGTTTCTCATGCAGGCGCTGGCGGCGGACGTGGCCACCCGAGACGCCTTTTTTGCCAGCCTGAAAGACAAAGCCGGCCGCGCCAAAGAAGCCTGGGTGACGGCCGCGCTCGGCTACCTGCACCACCCGCTGCGCCAGGTCACTTCCGAAAAATACCTGCCCGCCAGCCTCAATTTATTGCAGGAAATTCAGCTTACCGGCGATATTTTCTTCCCGTATTCCTGGCTGCAGGCCACGCTGGGCAGCTATCAGTCGCCCACGGCGGCCGCTACCGTGCGCAGCTTCTTGGCCGCGCACCCCGACTACAACCCGCAGCTCCGCGCCAAGCTACTGCAGGCCGCTGATGACCTGTTTCGGGCCGAAAAACTTGCTCATTAGGCAAGGTGTAAATTTTCCGTCTTGCTACTTCGTGCGAAGCCATGTCAACCCCCTATCAGCAGCTCACGATTGTCGAAATCCGCCAGCACGGCCCCACGGCCCGCACGCTGGTGCTGCAGCCGCTGCCCGGCGAAACCCTTGCGTATCAGGCTGGCCAATACCTGACGCTGGTGCGCGAGGTGTACGGGACCGAGGTGCGGCGCTCGTACTCGTTCAGCTCGGCCCCGGCGCTGGATGCGCGGCCCGCCATCACCATTCGCCGCGTCGATAACGGCCTGTTTTCGCGCTGGCTGGTCGATGAGGTGCGGGTGGGCGATGTGCTGCGCACCAGCGGCGTGGGCGGGTTTTTCACCCTGCCGCCCGATGCAGCCGCTTACCAGCAGCTCGTGCTCGTGGCCGCCGGCAGCGGCATCACGCCGCTTTTTTCTTTGCTGAAAACGACGCTGATGCAGCGCCCAAACCTGGCCGTGCTACTGCTCTACAGCAACCGCACGGCTACCGATTCGCTGTTTCTGGACGAGCTGCGGGCGCTGGCCCGGGCGTTTCCGGCGCGGTTGCAACTGGAGTTGTTTTTCAGCAACGACCCCGTTCTCTACCGTGCTCACCTGCACAAGGAGCTGCTGCAGGCCCTCGTGACGCAACTCGTGCCCGGCTTCCCGGCACGCACCCTGGCCTACCTCTGCGGGCCTATCAATTTCATGCGCATGGCCACCTACGGCCTGCACGAAGCCGGCCTGCCGCTCGACCGCATCCGGCGCGAGCTGTTCTTTACCAGTGCCGTGGCCCCGGTGCCCGCCGTGCCGCCCGATGCCGCGCCGCACGACGTAACGTTGCTCATGCGCGGCCAGCCGCACCGGCTACGGGTGCAGTTCCCCATCACCATTCTGCAAGCGGCCCGGCGGTACGGCCTCCGCCTGCCCTATAGTTGCGAGGTGGGCCAGTGCGGCAACTGCGCCGTGCGCTGCACCCAGGGCCAGGTCTGGATGAGCGCCAACGAAGTCCTCACCGACCGCGAGCTGGCCCGCGGGCTGGTTCTTACCTGCACGGGTTACCCCGTAGGCGGCGATGTGCAGCTGGATTTCGACCAGAAAGCGGGTTGAGTAACCGGGCTGTAGAGACGCAATACTTTCTGTCTCCACATTCGCACTGCGTGGAGAATACCGTTCAACGGCGAGGCTCCAACTATTGCGTTTCTACAGCGCCTTTTCCAGCACCAGCAGCACCAGCGGCTGCTTCGGAATGCCGAAGCGCGGGTCCGTTGGGAAGGGCTCGGTGGCCCCGGTGAGGCGGTAGCCGCGCCGCTCGTAGTAGGCAATCAGCTCGGTGCGGACGGAAATAACGGTCATGCGGCTGGTGGTGCAGCCGTGCTGACGACCGTAGCCCTCAGCGGCATTCAGCAGGAACTTGCCCACACCCTGGGCCTGGCCGGTGGGGTTCACGGCCAACATGGAGAGGTAAAGCAAGTCGCCTGTGGCCTGTGCGTGAAAGCTGCCT
The DNA here is from genome assembly GCF_016056375.1 of Hymenobacter negativus. Taxonomy (GTDB): domain Bacteria; phylum Bacteroidota; class Bacteroidia; order Cytophagales; family Hymenobacteraceae; genus Hymenobacter; species Hymenobacter negativus_A. The sequence goes on along the minus strand of NZ_JAEDAE010000004.1, from coordinate 40,647 downwards.
AGCAGCTCCCCGCTTTCGTCCTGGCAGAGCAGAATGGCGGTACCGGGCCGGGCCAGCATCTCCAGCATTCCTTCTTTGTCGATGCGCTGGCCGTCGAGCAGGTCGGCTTCGGTGGTCCAGCCCTGGCGGGCAGTGTCGCCCCGGTAGGCGGCATTCACGAACTGGGTGAGGCGCGCAGCGTCGGCGGGCGTGGCGGTGGCGAGAATCATAGGGCAAAAGTAGCGCGGACCAAAAGCCCGTGCTACCTGCGCAGATACCCGCCCAAATCTGACACACTCATTATGCCTAACTCCCGGGCCTGCCGGCCGCGCATAAGCAGAGCGTAAGTGTTGTTGAAGCCCAGCGGCTGCAGCCACTCCAGCCCGAAGCGCCGCCGGAACTCGGCCCGCACGTAGCCCAGCACCGCGGCCGGGCGGCCCCCCAGCGAATCGACCACCGCCGGGCGGGGCTGCAGCAGCACCAGCAGCCCCGTGCCGGTGTATTCGGGGTACATATCGATGGCCCCACTCCGCAAAGCTTCGAAACAGATGGTGGTGCCGCCCAGACCGGTTTTGGTTTCCACGGCCAGGTCGGTATTGCCCCGGATGAGGGCCGCGTACATTTCGGCCAGGATGTATTGCTCGGCAAAAATCTTCGAGCCCAGCTTCACTACTGGCGCACCGGCCACGGCCGCCCGCGCCGCCTGCCACAGCCCGCGCCGCCGCAGGAAATATTCGGCAATGGCCTTGGGGTCCTGGTGCAGGTAGTCGGCCCGGTAGTTCAAATCCGTCATCACCGAATCCGAAATCTGATTATTGAGCTTAGCCAGCACCTCTGCCAGCTCCGGGTGCTCACGCAGCAGGGCCGGCCGCACCACGGGCACGGCGTAGTAGGGCGGAAACACGCGGCGGTCGTCGCGCAGCACGCGCAGGCCGTAGGCCCGGATGCGGCCGTCGGTGCTATAGCCGTCAATCACGTCCACGTCGGCGTGACGGGCGGCCTCATACACCAGGGCGGGAGCCAGCACCACGCTGGGCAGGTGCGTGAGGCCGTAGGCGGTGGTGAGGCCCGGCAGGCCATCGGCCCGGCCCACAAACTCGGGGCTGAACCCGGCCCGCAGCCGGCCCGTGGCCTGGGGCAGCAGGTACAGCCCGCCCAGCAGCGGCAGCGCCGCCAGCAGCGCCACGCCCACCCGGGCCAGGCGCCCGGTGCTCAGCCGCTGCACGCCGCCCAGCAGCGCATCAAACGCCAGCGCCAGCGCGGCGGCGGGCAGCGTTCCGGCCAATATCATCACGGGGTTGTTTAGGGCAATGCCACCGAAGATGAACTCGCCCAGCCCGCCCGCCGCCACGTAGGCCGCCAGCGTGGCCACGCCCACGTTTATCACCGTGGCCGTGCGAATGCCGGCCATGAGCACCGGCAGGGCCAGCGGCAGCTCTACCCGCCGCAGCACCTGCCCATCGGTGAGGCCCAGGCCGCGTGCGGCCTCCACCACGGCCGGCGGCACGCCCCGAATGCCCTCGAACGTGTTGCGGATGATGGGCAGCAGCGAATACAGAAACAGCGCGAAAATGGCCGGCTTCGGCCCAATTCCCAGCAGCGGAATCAGAAAGCCCAGCAGGGCAATGCTCGGCACCGTCTGTAACACGCCAGCCACTCCCAGCACGGCCGGCGCCCAGCGTGGCCGCCGCGACAAAAACAGTCCCAGCGGCATGCCCAGCAGCACCCCCAGCAGCAACGAGCCCGCCGTGAGGCCAATGTGCTGCACCGTTTGCTCGCCCAGCTTGCCGGCCTGCTCGCGCCAGAAGAGGAAAAGTGCGCTTACCGTTTCCATCCGTCCTCCTCCCGTTGCAGCGCTTCGCCGAAGGCCGCCATCAATTGAGCTACTGTGAACGGGAAAGCCGCCGCGTTGCCGCTGGTCAGGGTTTCCAAGGCTTCGTGCACGGTGATGTTGGCTGCGAAAGAAGCCGCCGAGTCGTCGGTTGTACTATCCCGAAAAATGTCATTCAGCGTGAGGGTGCGTAGCTGCAACGCCAACCGCTCGGCCGCGAAGAAGTCCCGCACAAAGCCATTGGCGGGCCGAAACAGCAGCTCGCGGGGCGGGCCCAGCTGCTGAATCCGGCCGCCGTCGAGCAGCATAATCCGGTCGGCCAGTTCGAAGGCTTCGGTTACGTCGTGCGTCACGAGCACCACGGTTTTGGTTTTCAGTTCTTCCAACTCCCGAAACTCGCGCCGGATGCTGGCCCGCGTCACCGGGTCGAGGGCCCCGAACGGCTCATCGAGCAAGACGATGGGCGGGTCGGCGGCCAGGGCGCGGGCCAGCCCCACCCGCTGCTGCTGCCCGCCCGAAAGCTGGTGCGGCAGCTGCCCGGCGTAGCGCGCCGGCGGCAGGTGCAGCCGCGTGAGCAGCGCCTCGGTGCGAGCCGCAATGGCGGCCGGGGCGTGGCCCAGCAGGCGCGGCACCACCGCAATGTTCTCGGCCACGGTGTAGTGCGGCAGCAGTCCCACCTGCTGAATGACGTAGCCCATGCCGCGACGCAACGCCTCGGGGCGCTGGCTCAGCACGTTTTCACCGTTGATTTCCACGGTGCCGCCGTCCGGCTCAATCAGGCGGTTGAGCAGTTTGAGGAGCGTGGTTTTGCCGCAGCCGCTGGGGCCGAGCAACACCAGCGTCTCACCGGCCGCCACCTCAAACGACACGTCCCGCACCACGGCGTGCGCGCCAAACGACTTGCGCAAACCAGTGGCGCGGATAACAGGCATGGATGGGAGTTTGGAGGAATGAGTTTTTAACCGTCTGTCATCCTGAGCATAGCGAAGGACCTTATCACCGCCGAGCGGTTTGCAGTGAAATCAACCGGCGCAAGCGCGATGAGGTCCTTCGCTGCGCTCAGGATGACAGACGACTTAACCCATAACTCTTCTTTCGGTTACCAAAGCCGGATATCAGTTAGGCCCGTGGGGATGGGGGCCAGCTGGCTAAAGCCCAGCACGCACCAGCCGGGCTGCACGCCAAACAGGCCGCCTTCCAGCACGTAGCTCACCCAGCGCGTGATGGTGCGGCCGGTGTACTGCTCACTATCGGGTTCGAACTCGCGGAGTAGGAGCAGGTCGCCCACCTGGAAATTTTCTTCGTTCCGGCGCACGTCGAAGGGTTTGTTGCCGGCTTTCACAGCCGCGAAACAGGCGGGCCAGGTCTTCAGGTCGTGGGTTGGCCGATGCGTGGGGTCAGTGATTTGAAACTGGGGGGTAATGGCATCGGAATAGGTAGGCAGGGAAGTAGTCATGGCGATAGTTATTTAGCAAAGGAGCCGGCCGACTGGCCAACCGGGCGGGCGTGGGTAGTCTCAAAAAGCGCGGCCACGCGGCCGGGGCTCGCCCGCCAAATGACGGGCTTATATCCTCAAGATAGTTAATAAAATAGGGACAAGGGCTAATAACGCGAAGCTACTCAGTATAGTTCGTCCTGATTATTGCAATGCGCTGGCCCGTGCAGCCGGCCCGACCGGAGCGCGGCGAAGTCGTTTTTAGCGGATAGGCCCCGGCAAAAACGATTGTGACGGGTGTCGTTTTCCATCGTCGGCCGGCCACCGCCGGACGTTACGCGCAGGTTATATTTTACCCTGATGCTCGCCTCCGACGTTTCTTTACGGCATGAGACTTTCCCTTTCGACCCTGTTGGTCGCGCTGTTTTCGGGCGCCACCTCCTCCGCGCAGGCCCCGCTTGCCGTGCCCAAGCCCGTGGCTGCAGCCCTGGAGCAGGTGCAGCCCGCCGCCATCAAAGCCCACATCGCCTACCTGGCCGATGACCGCCTGCTGGGCCGCAAGGCCGGCACCCCCGGCTACCAGATGGCCGTCGACTACGTGACGCAGCAGCTCAAAACCCTGGGCGTGCAGCCCGCCGGCGAGGGCGGCACCTTCATCCAGAAAGTGCGCCTGCGGCGTGCCTTCCTGCAGCCCGGGGCCACCTTCGTGGCCCGCGATGCGCAAGGGGCCGCCCTGCCCCTCGCCGCCGGCCAGGACTACGCAGTGTACCCCAGCCCCGAGCTGCCCGCCACCCGCGTGCAGGATGCGCCGCTGGCCTTCGCCGGTTTCGGCATCAGCGCCCCCGAGCTGGGCTACGACGACTACGCCGGCCTCGACGTGAAAGGCAAGGTGGTGATGATTGTGCGCGGCGCGCCCCGCACCTTCGCCTCCACCGTGGCCTCGGCCAGCCAGGATTTGGCCGGACTGCTGAAGGCGGCCATCAACCACGGCGCGGTAGGATTTATCCTGGCCTCGGCCCACGCCGGCGCCCTGCCCGACCTCAAGGCCGGCACCTATAGCGTGCTTGGGGCCGATGGCAAAGTGGCGGTGTCGCGCACGTTTGCGGCCGGCAGCCAGCAGCAGTTCTACGGGGCGGTGAATGCTGCCACGCTCCAGCGCCTGCTGCAAACCTCGGGGCTCGATACTACGCAGGCGTTTGCGGCCATTCGGAGCGGCAAGCCGGCCTCGGCGGGGCTGAAAGCTACGATTAGCGCCAGCGCGCAGTCCCGGTATCAGGATATTGAGAGCTACAACGTGGTGGGCAAGTTTGTGGGCTCCGATGCGAAGCTGCGCGACGAGTACGTGGTACACTCGGCCCACCTCGACCACCTGGGCGTGACCGCCCCGGTGAAAGGCGACTCCATCAACAATGGCGCGCACGACAACGCCTCGGGGGTGGCCTGTGTGCTCGAAATCGCTAAAATCTACTATCGTCTAAAGGACAAGCCGAAGCGCACCATGCTTTTCGCCTTCATGACCGGCGAGGAGCTGGGCCTGCTGGGCTCGTCGGCCTTCGCGGCCAACCCGACCGTGCCCAAGGCCAAAATTGTGGCTGATATCAACATGGACATGCCCACCCTCATTGCCCCGCTGCTGAGCGTGGTGGCGCTGGGAGCCCCGCATTCCACGCTCATCGAGCCCGTGAAAAAGGCCTGCGCCTACATGGCTATCGACTTGGAGCAGGACCCCGAGCCCGAGCAGAACCGCTTCATCCGCAGCGACCAGTACAGCTTCGTGACGGCTGGCATTCCGGCCCTGCACATCAAATACGGCAACAAAACTGCCGACGGACGCAACAACCTCAGCGAGGAGGTGCAGAAATGGCGTGCCGTTACCTACCACAAGCCGCAGGACGACATCAACGGCCGCTTCGACTTCGAAGCCGGCCGCAAGTACGTGCAGCTGTGCTTCCTCATCGGTTACCAAGTGGCGCAGGACCCCGCCCGGCCTACCTGGAATAAGGGCGATTTTTTCGGCCAGCGCTACGGCCGTAGGTAAGGGCATTATCAAGTCCCTTTCCGGGTACAGCAGCGAACAAAAAAGGCCGGGCGATAGTCGCCCGGCCTTTTTTCTTGAAAACCGATTGCTGCTATTCCACCACGAGATGGCGGGCAGCGGGTGTACCCCCGGCCGGCGTATAGAGCAGGTCGTAGAGGCCGGGGGCCAGGCCGGTGCGCAGGGTGCGCTCGAGGGGCGCGCCGGTTTGCTGCACCGCTTCCTGCCACACCACGCGGCCCAGGGCATCAATCAGCCGCAGGCTCACCTTGCCGGTGAAAGCGGGCAGGCGCAGGTTGAGGGCCGCGCCGCTGGGCGTGGGGTTGGGCCAGGCTTCGAAACCGACGGTGTTAGCCGCCGAAGTCAGCGACAGCACGCCGTCGTTCACCTGCACATTGTCGAGGTACAGGTTGTTGCCGTACTGGTTGCGGCCGATGAAGCGCAGGACCACGCTGTGCCCGCGGTAGGGCGTGAGGTCCACGGTTTCGCGGCGCCAGTCGCTGGCGGCACTGGGCGTGAAGGTGGGCAGGCTGCCCCCGGTGGGCAGGTTGGTGAGGGCGCTTTTGGCGTAGGGGCGGCCCAGCACCTGGCCGGTGCAGGCATCGGCCACCTGCACACTGAGCGAGTCGTCATCCGGCGTGATGGCGCCGGCCACGCTGGCGTAGGGGCGGTAAGCCACGTCGAACCGCAGAGTGGGCGCAGCGGCCCCGGTGCGCGTCAGGTTGAGGGCCGGGGAGTACACCGCAATGCGTTCGCCCCGGTTGGGGTCGCTGGCAAACGGCACCATCAGGGCGCGGGTGGCCGTGCCCGTGCTCCCGGTAATATTGCCAACCACCGACCACGGGTAAGCAGGGGTGGGCGTCACGAGCGTCCAGCCGCGCGGCAGGGCCGCGGAGGCGTTGAAATTCTCGGCAAATGGCGTCGCCTGCTGGCCGTCCACGTCCACGATGAGCGTGGTCGTGGTGCTGCCGTAGGGGTTGGTGGCAATGAGCGTAGCGGTGTAGTTGCCGGCCGTAGCGTAGGTAACCGCGCCGGGGTTGGCGCTGGTGGAGGTGGCCGGCGTGCCGCCCGGGAAGCTCCAGGCATACGTGCCGGGGCAGTTGAGCGTGGTGCTGCCAAACGTGACCACACCCCCACGGCAAATGCTGGGGTTGGTGCTGGTGATGGTGGGCGTTGGAGCCTTGCCGCCCACTTCCACCACCACCGAGCTGGTGCTGCTGCCATAGGCATTGCTCACGGTGAGCGTCACGGTGTAGTTGCCGGCCGTGGCGAAGCTCACGCCGCGCGGGGTAGCCGTGGTCGAAGTAGACGGCGAGCCGCCCGGGATGGTCCAGGCGTAGGTGCTGGGGCAATTGATGGCTGTACTGCCGAACGTCACAACCTCGCCGGGGCAAATGACAAGGCTGGTATTGGTGATGGTGGCTACCGGGGCGCGGCCGGATATTACCACCACGCCGGTATCGGTGCGGGCCACGGTGCCGGCGGCGTTGCTCACGCTCAGGGTCACGCTGTGGCGGCCGGGCGTGTTGTAAGTCACGTTGGGGTTGCGCAGGGTAGAGGTGGCCGGCGTGCCGCCCGCAAACGTCCAGGCCCAGGAAGTGGGGCGGAATAGCGACGAGTCGGTGTACTGCACCTGCAGGCTGGGGCAGCCGGCGGTGGGCTGGGTATAGGTATAAAGTGGCACGGCTGCGGGCGTGCGGCTGCCCACCACAATGTCATCAAAAGCGCGGCCGCTGCCGGCGGTAGCCGTAGCGCCACCCCGGCCGTATTGCTGAAACTTGATGCGGATATCGTTGCCCAGCGTGAGGCTATTGGCGGTAGCGAAGGCCGTCAGGTCCACGGTTTTGGTTTGGAACGTGGTAGTGGCATTGGTACCGGTGAGGTCGAAAATGCGGTACCAGTTGGTGCCGCCGTCCACGCTCAGGGCCACGCCGTCGGTGTTGCTGCGGCCCGTAAACTGTGCGGGCATCAGCTCATCGGTTTCGGCCGAGAACTTGCGCTCGCGGAACGTCAGCTGCAAATTGCTGGCCGTGGCGCCCTGCAAAAACAAGGTAGCCTCGTTCAGCGAAAATACCGAGTTGATGCCCGGCTGCGCATCCAGCACCAGGCTCTGCACGCCCGAGGCCGGGGCCAGCGTCAGCACCTGCGGGCGGGCCGCGCCGTAGCCGTTCACGTTCCAGCTCACTGGCAAGGCCCCTTTTTCAAGGTCTTCGGCCACGGGCGGTGTGGCGGCCACCACGGGGCCATACAGGGTGGTGAAGGCGTCAATCAGGCCGGGGCCGGTGAGTGCATCGGTGGCCGAAGCGCCCAGGAGGCGGGCACTGCCCACCATCCGGCTATATACCTGAGCGGGCGTGAGGGCGGGCTCCGACGAGCGCAGCAGCGCGGCTACGGCCGCCGCGTGCGGGGCCGCCGCCGAGGTGCCGAAGAAGTTCGGGAAGCCGTCGTTTTCGTAGTCGCTGCCGAAGAACGTGGTGTTTGTGCCGTCTACGGCGGCGGCGTTGGGCTTTTGGCGCACCACGGCGGTGCTCAGGGCCACGCCCGTGGGCGAGAACAAATAGGTTATCGGGCCGGCTTTCGAAGTGAAGCTTTCGGGCACGCGCTGGTTATAGTAGGGCACGGCGGCCACGGCAAACGCCTCAGCAGCCGAAGAGTGGCCGTAGGAAGTGTGGCTGCCGGTGAGCCACTCCGAAGGGCTGGCGCTGCCGCGGTTCACGTACTTCAGGCGGGCCGGCTGAATGCCGCCTTTCCACACGATTACCAAGTCGAAGGTGGTGGTGCCGGTAGCGGCGGAGTTAGTAAAGAAAATGGGCTCCATGGGCACTTGCGTGAGCACGTTGCGCGCATTGCTCCGGAATACAGTGTCCACCACGCCGGTGCTTCTTACCCCCAGGATGAACATGTCGAGGTCCGTCCGCACACCGCTGGTGGTGTAAAACGGGTCGGACCATTGCAGCACCGGGTAGAAAGTGCCCCCGCTGGGTATCGTGATGCGCTGCGTGAGGTCGGTGGTAGCGCCCGATACATCGAAGTTGAGGCAGCGCACGCCGTTGGCGTTGGCCACAAACTGCGGGGCCGTGGTTTCGTAGCTCTTATCGGCGTAGTTGCCGGCCGACGCGAAGTACGATACGTTCGAATTAGTGACCACATCGGTAACGGCCTGGGCAATAACCCCATCCTGGAAGTACGGCTCGGTGAAGTAGCGCACGTCGTCCACAATCACCTTGCAGGCGCCGCCCGCCGTGCTGGCCAAGTCGCGGATGTGCTGGGCAAAGGTGCCCTCGCCGCCGTTGGCCGTGCTAAACACCTGCGCCGCGCCGGGCGCCAGGTCATAAATGAGCTGGCTCATGCCGCGGCCCTCGTCGGTGTTGCCGCTCTCGACCAGCACGCGCACGCCGGCGGCCGGCAGGTCGCCCGAGGCCACGTCCGTAGCCGCCCCGCCCAGGTAGTTAAACGAGTCGCTGAGCACGCCAATGGTCACGCCCGCCCCCGTCACCTGCTTGGGGCGGGTGGCGCGGGCGCGGGCCGCTTCCAGCACGTAGTCGCCTTGGCTCGTCACCAAGCCGCCGTCGGTTTCGGGCTCGAAGGAAGCCGCGATACCCAGCAAACCAATACCAACTAAGGCATCAGCGTTGGCTAGCTGGCTGATGGGCAGCATGCCTTCCACAAAATGCAGCTTCGGGTAGGAGGCGGTCACTTCAAATCCGCGGCTTTGCAGGCTAGGCAGCAACGTCGCCACGTCCTTGGCCGTGATGTGGACCAGCACCGTGGCCTGGCCCGCCTGCTGGCCAAAGCGCAAATGCGGGTGGCTGGCTCGTAGCTGGCTGGCCGTGAGTGCTTCCGTGTGGCCGGTGCCACTGGCCTGCACCAGCAGGCGCTGCAGCTCGGCATCGAGGTGCGGGCTGGCTTTGGCGGGGGCTTTGACAATGGGCGTGGCCACCGATTTGCGCCCGGCGCGCAATAACTCCGAGGTGGGGCGCGGCTGCACCTGGGCCGATGCCGGGAAGCCCAGGCTGGCCCAGGCCGTCAGGCCCAGCAGCACGTGCAGACCCAAACGAGGGGATGGTAGAAAAAACTTCATAAGCCTGTATTTTATTAAAAAGTGTAGAGTGGGTTGGATTGGTGAAAGATAATAGTGTTGAGTCGAATTGCAGATGAATAGTTGTGATTCCTAAAGATTAGCCGGCTCCCGATTGCGCTGGCCACTAACCACGACCATTGCCCGAACCTTTTGGGGGGCTGCGGACTTATGCCAAACACTCCCGTACTTTTGTAACCCCACGCGGCCACGCCGCTTTTTTAATTATTTACGACAATGGCAGTTTATCCCGAATACATGGTGGCCCCCATCCGCCAGGACCTTACCGAAGTTGGTTTCGAGCAGCTCATGACCCCCGAGGAGGTTGAATCCGCCCTCGCCTCAAATGAAGGCACCGTGCTGGTGGCCGTGAACTCGGTGTGCGGCTGCGCCGCCGCCAAAGCCCGCCCCGCCCTGAAAATGGCCCTTGCCAGCGCCGACAAAAAGCCCGGCAAACTCGTGACCGTTTTCGCCGGCATGGAAACCGATGCCGTGGCCAAAATGCGCGAGCACCTGCTCCCGTACCCGCCCTCGTCCCCCTGCATCGCCCTGTTCAAAGACGGCGAACTGGTGCACATGATTGAGCGCTACCACATCGAAGGCTCCGACGCCATGCGTATCGTGAACAACCTGCAAGGCGCGTTCGAGGAATATTGCTAGTCAATATTCAAGTCCAAATAAAAAAGGCCCGTCGTTCAACGAAGGGCCTTTTTTATGGGAGCTGGTTATGCTGGTTAGGCGCTGATTGGGGCCGAGGCCCGTGCTTTAGGCTTGGCCTTTTTATTGCGGCGGCCCCACCAGAGCAGCGTGCCCGTCACGGGTAGGCTGGCCGAAATCAGGCTGGCTAGGAAAGCCACAATTTTGCCGCCCAGGCCCAGAATCTGGCCGGTGTGCAGGTCGTAGTTCATGTCGGAGAGCTTGCCGCCGTTGCTCCGGCCGGCGTGGAAGCGCGCCTGCAGAACCTGCCCCGACACGGGGTGAAACGCGTATTCATCGCGGTGGTAGTAGTGCAGCGCCCGCTGGTAGGCCCAGCAATAGGCTGGGTCTTTGCCATTGCCGGCCGGCCCGATGAGCACCATCTCGGCCCCCCGCGAGTGGCGCTGCACCGTGCGATAGATAACGTCGGGCAGTGGCAGGGCGGCGGCCGTCACGGCTTGTAGGGTATCTACTTGGGCCACTGATTTTTCCTGCGGATAGGTCCGGCCTCCGTTGGCCACCAGCATGGCTGAATCAAGCAATCCAGGGAAAACCATGAACAAGCCTGTAAGGGCCAGCACCACCGCAATGCTGGCGGCATAGAAGCCCAGCACATTGTGCAGGTCGTAGTTGATGCGCCGCCAGCGGGCTCCCCACTTAATGGTAAGGCGCTGCCTGCGTTCCTGTCGGCGCTTGGGCCACCATAGTACCAGGCCAGTGCCCAGCATTACCATAAAGATGATGACACTGCCGCCCACCACCCATTTAGCCACCGCTTCAGGCAGTAGCAGCGTCATGTGGATGGCCTGCACGATGCTGAAGAAGTGCCGGCGCAGGTCCTGTTCGTACAGCACCCGGCCGGAGCAGGGGTTGAGGTACACCTGCGTGGGCACGCCGGCCGGGTCGGTGAAATACACCGTGGCCGAGCGCCCGGGGCCGTAATAAGTCACCCAGGTCGTGGCCGCTTTCACGCCCGGGTGCTGCTCCAGCGCGGCGGCCTGCAGCCGCGAGGGCAGCAGCAGGGGCGCAGTAGCTGGCATTTCCACTTTGCGCCAGGGCTCGGTCAGGTCCCGGATTTCGTCCTGAAACGTGAAGATGGCCCCCGTCAGGCTCACGATGAGCACCACCAGCCCGGAGCCCAGGCCCAGCCAGAGATGCAGTTTGCCGATGGCTTTTTTGAAGGTCATGCGTAGAAATTCTAACTAAAAAACCAGAGGCGTAGTACTGAGCGCCACCCAAGTAACCCCGCCGCTTCGTTGCAGCGAACCGGGAGCACTCACTCTTTCCACTCCCGTGGCAGAGCTGCCTGGGCAACAACCGGACGAACCGTGCGGCGTGGTTTGCGCTTACTTAAAACTTGTAGGCCACGCTGCCGATAATGCTGCGCAGCTTCTGCGCGTTCATCGTGGTATAGCCAATCCAGTACTGCTTATCGGTCAGGTTATCCACCTTAGCCGAGAGGCGAAACTTGGGCTGGTCGTAAAAAAGACTAGCGTTGAGCACCGTGTAATTAGGCAGTGTGAAGACCCCCTGCGACACGCTGTTCACGATTTTGTTGTCGCTGGCGTAGTTGCCACCAAAGCCCGCGCCCAGCCCTTTGAGCGCGCCGGCGGGCTGGCGGTAGCTCACCCAGGCATTGGCCAAGTAGGGTGCCGAGGCGGTAGCGGGACGGTAGCCGTTCACATTATCATCGGTTTTCACGAAGGTGGAGTAGTTGTAAGCGAAACCACCCACCACGTTCAGGCCCGGCAGCGGGTTGGCTGTCAGGTTCAGCTCGGCCCCGCGGCTCCACTGGGTGCCATCCTGCACACCGATGGCCACAAACGCGGAGGTGTAGCCAATGGTGCGCAGAATGTTCTGCACCCGAATATCGTAGTAGCTCGCCGTGAGGCTCACGCGGCCGCCGGCCGCGTCGAGCTTCACGCCGCCTTCCAGCTGGTTGGCTCGCTCGGGCTTGGTCACGTGCGTATTGCCATCCTGGTCCAGAAAGCTGGTGTTCAGGTTGGTAAAGCTGTTCTGGTAGTTGGCGAAGATGGCTACTCGGTCCTTTACGGGCTGATAAACTAGGCCAAACTTCGGTGAGAGGGCCGTTTGATTGTAGGCCGCCACCGGGGTGTAATAAATGCCGCCCTTGTTGGCGTAGCGGTCGAGGCGCAGGGCTGCTAGCAGACTCAGCTGGTCGGTCAGATTCAGCACATCCGAGGCAAAAGCGCTGTAAGTGTTTGCTTTGGTTGTAACCAGGTAGTGCGCAAGCGCGGAGTTTGCCGCATACGCCGCATCCACGGCCTGGCCGTTAAACGCGCGGTAGGCATTGTTGCCCAGCCCCAGCCGCACTTGGTCAATGCTGCCCCCGAAGTAATCGAGGTTGGAATTAATGCTCAGGAAATCAAGTCCCAACACCACGCGGTTGCGCAGGCGGCCCAGCTGGAAGTCGCCGTTGAAAAGCTGCTGCACCTCATACGTGTCGCTGTGGCTGTTCGTCGATTGGTCGGCCCGGTACAGGCTATGGACGCCGGGCGTGCGTGCCAGGCCGGCAGCCGGAGCCGTTTTGCCCAGTGCCGCCAATGAGTCCAGCGCATACACCGTGTTCGATATCAGGTAGAAGTAAGGCCCTTTGCCCTGCGAGTAGCTGCGGCTCGACGAGAGGTAGGTGGTCGATGTAAAGCTGGGCGAAATGCGGTAGCGTACCTGCCCAAACAGGTTGGTGCTGCGCGAATCCTGCGTCAGGCCCGGGCCCTGGTACGACTGGCGGTAGTCGAGTGGGGCCTGGTCGGCCCGCGAAAAGCCCAGGTTTTTGACTTGCTCGCGGTGGTCAAAATAGATAATCTGCTTGCCGATGTTGCTGCCCCGATAAATCTCCGCGTCCAGGTTGATGGTCAGCCGGTCGGTGGGGGTAAACTGCAGGCTGGGGGCCAGGGCTAGGTTCTTGGTGTAGCCCGCGTAGCCCGCATTCTGCCAACTGTCTTCGTAGTTATAAGCCGCATTGAGGCGGAGCGCCAGCGTTTTGGTCGCATTGAGCGGCGTGTTCACGTCGGCGCTCACGCGGTGGAAGCCGTAGCTGCCGCCCGATACGGCCACCTCGCCGCCAAACGTCTCAAACGGCTTCTTGGTCACGCGGTTCAGCAGGCCGCCGTAGGAAGTCAACGCGCTGCCATACAGCGTGGCCGACGGCCCTTTGATGGATTCGAGCTTCTCCAGGTTGACGGCATCTACGGTGCTGGTTACGCTGCCGGCCACGCCGTTGCGCAGCTGGCTCGATACCACGAAGCCCCGGCTGGCGTAAAACGAGCCGCCGTCGCCGCCGCGCCCCGTGGGCTCCCACATGCGCTGCAGGCCGGGCACGTTGCGCGTCGCATCATCCACCGAAAATACTAGCTGCTCAGTCAGCAATTCCTTGCCCACGGTGGCGTACACCTGCGGATTTTCCAGGTTGCTGAGTGGCATTTTGGCCACGTCCACGCTATTGGAGCGGTTAAACTTGTTGGTGCGCGTGCCTTGCACCACCACTTCCTGGAGCTGGGCCGTGCTCTCGGCCAGGCGGAAATCGGCCATGGCGCGCTGGCCCGCCACTACAGTCACCTGCTGCTGCGCGGGCTTCAGGCCCACAAAGGAAACCACAATGGTATAGGTGCCCGCCGGCACCGCGCCGATGCGGTAGCGGCCCTCGCTGTCGGTAATACCGCCCAATGGCTGGCCCTGAATACCCACGCTCACGGACTCGGCCGCGTTGCCATCGGTGGTCATAACGCGGCCGGCAATGGTGCCCGTCTGCTGTGCCCAGGCAGGCAAAGTGCAGAATGCTAGTAGGAAAAACAGGTAACGGAAGCGCAAAGGTAGTAGCATAGCTTATTTAGACAGATTCTATTTAAGGGCAAAAGTAGTGGATGAATTCACCGAAATAAAAATTATTTAGAATAATTCTAAATAAGATTGCGCCTCGAATTTCTGACAATACCTTTGCCGTCACCCGTCACTGCCTCGGCCAGTGCTTGCCGCGTAGGTGGGCCTTCCACTGCCCCGCTGGCGTGCGCCCCGCTGCTGCGTCCGTCACTCCCGCTTTTCCTTTCCTTGCTATGTGCCGTTCACTGCATCACAACGACTTAGGCTGCATTTCGCGCTGTCCTCAGGGCTGCTGCCTGCACATCTACTTCGGCAACGTGGCCCTGTGCCTGAAGCGCGCCGAACTACCCGAATGGCGGGCCACAATTCACAGCCTGTACGAGCAACATGCCCACCAACTGCCCGACCCCCAGGTGCGTTGCCTGGTGCTACCCGGCGCGACGGCCCATCAAAAATTCGTCTTTACCCTCGAAGAACTGTTCTTACTCTACGATTTGCTGATGTGCGCCTCGTTGCTACTGGAGGCAGAAGCCCTGCTGTTACCCTCAGCAACTTAGCCAATGCCTGCCTGGTAGCCTATTATTCGGCCCGGATTAAGCCGCTGGCTTCGATTCGTAAATGGTTGTTCCGCTGTCAGAACCGCCATTTTGGTTGCTGACTGTCTCTTTTTTTGCCGCAGGCTTTGTTGTGGCGATGAGGATGGCCCCGGCCGCCATGAGCGCCGCGCCTAGCATCACCTGCCAGGTCAGCTTTTCCCGGAGGAAGACGGCCGCCAGCGTCACCGAAAACACCAGCGAAATATTGGTGAGCGGCGACACCCGCGAGGCATCGCCCAGCGAAAGCGCCCGAAATACCAGCAGCGACGAGGTGGCCGTGAGCACGCCCGCCACCACCAGCACCAGCCAGGTTTTGCGCTCAATCTTGGCGATGTCCGGCAGCAAATCCTGAAACAGCACCGTGCCCCACGACACCCCTAAAATCAGCACCGCTTCGATGGCAAACACCAAACTGGGCGGCACGTCCTTAATCGCGGCTTTCGATAGCGTGACCACCGAGGCCGAAGCCAGCGCGGCCAGCAAAGCGAAGACAATCCACATATTAAGAAGCTAAAAGCACCTGCCAAGCTGTGCGCTAAGGGCTTCTGCCAATACGCGGCCAGCGAAGCAGGGTTTGTAATTAGAATGCCTGAAAGCGCACCGGAAACCAAAAAAGCCGCTCCATCTGGAGCGGCTTTTTTAGTTTGACAATTAACTCAAAGCTGTTCTAATTGGCTACCTCGCTCAGGAATTTCACGCGCACCAGGCGCAGCTCTTCTTCAGTAAAGTCATCGCCCAGTTCCTTCATCGCCACGGCAATATTGTCGGTGCTGGCCGCCATGAAATAGTCGTAAATCTCGTCCTGCACTTCCTCTTCTACCATTTCCTCCAGGTAATAGTCGATGTTGAGACGGGTGCCGGAGTAGCAGATGTGCTCAATTTCCTCCATCAGCTCGGCCATCGTGATGCCTTTGGACGAGGCGATGTCCTCCAGCATCATCTTCTTGTCAATCTGCTGAATGACGTAGATTTTGATTTTGGAGCGGTTCACGGCCGACTTCACCACCACGTCCTCGGCGGTTTCGATGTCGTTGTCTTCCACGTACTTTTTGATGGCCGCCACGAACGGCGCTCCAAACTTCTGGGCCTTGCCCTGGCCCACACCCGACACGTGCGTGAGGTCGTGCAGCGAAGTGGGGTAAGTGGTAGCCATCTCCTTCAGGCTCGGGTCCTGGAACAGGACGTAGGGCGGCAGATTCTTCTGCTTGGCCACCTGCTTGCGCAGCTCCTTGAGCTGGACAAACAGGGCTTCATCGTGGCCGGCAGCGTGCTGCACTTCCTCCTTTTCCTCGTCGGCCTTCTGCTCCTCGTCGAAATTGTGGTCTTTAGTGAGCGTGATGGAATGCGGGTTCTCGATAAAGTCGATGCCCTTATCGGTGATGCGCACCAGCCCAAGGCTGTCGATGTCCTTCTCCAAAAGGCCGTTCAGCAGGCACTGACGCAGCACCGAGTGCCAGAACTGTGCGTCGCCCAGCTCCTTGCCCTGGCCGTACACCGGCAGCGCGTTGTGCGCGTAGCTCTCGATGTGCGGATTGTTCAGACCCAGCAACACCTGGCCAATGTGGTTGAGGTTAAAGCGTGCCTCTGTTTGCACCACGGCCCGCAGGGCCAGGCCCACGGCCGCTTCGCCCTCAAACCGTTCCTTGGGGTGCTTGCAGTTGTCGCAGAAGCCGCAGTCCTTGTCCAGCTGCTCGCCGAAGTAGTGCAGCAACTGCCGGCGGCGGCACACCGACGACTCGGCGTAGTTGGTCATCTCGGCCAGCAACTGGTGGGCGTTGTCGCGCTCGGTCACCGGCTTGTCCTTGCTGAACTTTTCCAGCTTGAGAATGTCGTCGTAGCTGTAGAACATCAGGCAGTTGCCTTCCAGTCCGTCGCGGCCGCCGCGGCCGGTTTCCTGGTAGTAGCCCTCAATGGATTTTGGGGCGTCGTAGTGCACCACGAAGCGCACATCGGGCTTGTCGATGCCCATGCCGAAGGCGATGGTGGCCACAATCACGTCGCACTCTTCGTTTAGGAAGGCATCCTGGTTTTCGATGCGGGTGTGTTGGTCGAGGCCGGCGTGGTAGGGGCGGGCGCGCACGTCGTTTACGCGCAGCAGCTCGGCAATTTCCTCCACCTTCTTGCGGCTCAGGCAATAAATGATGCCGGCCTTGCCCTTGTGCTGCTTCACGTACTGAATCAGCTGTTTTTTGGTGTTGTGCTTGGCACGCACCTCGTAGTAGAGGTTGGTGCGGTTGAAGCTGGTTTTGAACACCGAAGCATCATCCATGTGCAGGTTTTTCTGGATGTCCAGCTGCACTTTGGGCGTGGCCGTGGCCGTGAGGGCAATGATGGGCACGTTGCCGCCTAGGTTGTCGATGATGCCGCGAATCTTGCGGTACTCGGGCCGGAAGTCGTGGCCCCACTCCGAAATGCAGTGGGCCTCGTCAATCGCCACAAAGCTGATGGTCGACTTCAGTAGAAACTCGATGGTGTCGTCTTTGGTCAGGCTTTCGGGGGCCACGTAGAGCAGGCGCACCTCGCCACTCATCACGTCTTTTTGCACCCGTTTCATCTCGGTTTTGGTCAGGGTCGAATTGTACACCTGCGCATTAACGCCGAAGGCCCCGAGCTGGTCGACCTGGTTTTTCATCAGGGCGATAAGGGGCGAAATCACGATGGCCGTGCCCGGCACTACTAAGGCCGGCAACTGGTAGCACAGGCTTTTGCCCGCGCCGGTGGGCATAATCACAAACGTGTTGTGCCCAGCAAGTACATTTTGAATAACAGCCTCTTGTGTGCCCCGAAACTGGCCGTAGCCGAATACTTCTTTAAGTGTATGTTTCAAATCGGCCGTGAGGACCGGGGCTTCTTGGAGGGCAACTGATGACATAGGACGAAAGCACTAATGAAATGCATACCGACTTGCGGTTCATAACGAAGATAATCAATAGCCACAGTTTTTAGCATGAAAAATGGTGTTTTTCATGAATTGTGGAAAACAATTTATTCATATTGCTGCCTCTTCCGCAACGCGAAGAAGCTGCCTGGAAACTTCGTGGTTTCGAGCCTGTCTATCTACTCAAAGCAGCTGTTTCTAAAGTAGCGAGTGCCTCAATTTGATGTAATTGAGCAGGTGAGTCGAGGTAAATTATCCATTAGCCTTGGTAAGCTGGTTTTAGCCCATGGGGGCCGGCTAAGCTTCTTTCCCCCAATTTTGCAATAACATTTTGTGTCTAGCCCATGCCCGTGACCCTTCATTCTGAGAACGCCACACCCGGCACCATTCCGGCTGCGGCCAACGTGCTGGCCATTGCCCGCCAGGTACTGCACGAAGAGGCCGATGCCGTGCGCGCCGTGGCCGATGCCCTGGCTGCCACACCCGATTTCGGGGCCTGCGTGCAAGCCATCCTGCAGCTGAAAGGCCGGGTAGTCGTCACCGGCATTGGCAAAAGCGCCCACATCGCGGGCAAAATCGTGGCCACGCTCAACAGCACCGGCACGCCGGCCCTGTTCATGCACGCTGCCGATGCCATCCACGGCGACCTGGGCATGATTCAGCCCGAGGACTTCGTCATTGCCATCAGCAAGAGCGGCGACACGCCCGAAATTAAGGTATTGGTGCCGCTGCTGCGCCGCAAAGGGGTGCCCTTGGCCGCCCTGGTGAGCAACGCCGACTCTTACTTGGCCCAGCAGGCCACCTACGTGCTGCACGCCCCCGTAACCAAAGAAGCCTGCCCCAACAACCTCGCGCCCACCACCAGCACCACGGCCGCCCTCGCTCTGGGCGATGCCCTGGCCGTGTGCCTGCTCGAAAGCCGCCAGTTCACCGCCGCCGACTTTGCCCGCCTGCACCCCGGTGGCACCCTCGGCAAGCGCCTCTACCTGAAAGTGGGCGACCTCAGCCGCCAGAACCAGCGCCCACAAGTGCCAGAAGACGCGCCGCTAAAGGATGTACTGCTCGAAATTTCCGGCAAGCGCCTCGGTGCCACCGCCGTGCTCGACGCGGCCGGTCATCTTGCCGGCATCATCACCGATGGCGACCTGCGCCGCATGTTGGGCAGCTTCTCGGACCTGGAAAAGCTCAAGGCCCGCGACATTCTCACGCCCCGACCCGCTACCATTGACGTGGAAGACTTTGCCGCCGAAGCCTTGGCGCGGATGCAGAGCCGCAACATCACGCAGCTGGTGGTAACCGAGGATGGCCGGTTTGCCGGTTTCATCCACCTGCATGATTTACTGCGCGAAGGGCTGGTTTGATTATATTTTTTATTTAATATATAATATTTATTGAGTAAATAGCAGCCTTCCAAGCCGCACGCTGTACTGCGTTCTCCTTTACATTTGCCCACATGAATTCCACTTACATCGTCGTCATGGCTGGCGGTATTGGCAGCCGGTTCTGGCCGTTCAGCCGCACCAACCACCCCAAGCAGTTTCACGACGTGCTGGGCACGGGCCGCTCCATGCTCCAGCTCACCGTGGACCGTTTCAAGGGCATTTGCCCGCCCGAGAACGTGTTTGTGGTGACCAACCGCGACTACGTGGACCTGGTGCAGGAGCACCTGCCCCAGCTGCCGGCCGACCAGATTTTGGGCGAGCCCATTGGCCGCAACACCGCGCCGTGCATTGCTTACGCCAGCTACCGCATCGCGCAGCGCGACCCGCACGCCACCATCATCGTGACGCCCGCCGACCACGCCGTGCTGCGCGAAGACGAGTTCCGCCGCCTCATCGGCATTGCCGTGGCTGCCGCCCGGGCCAGCGACGTGCTCATCACCCTCGGCATCCAGCCCTCGCGCCCCGATACTGGCTACGGCTACATCCAGTACATGGACGACCAGAGCCTGCCCGGCGGCCAGCTGCACAAGGTGAAAACCTTCACCGAAAAGCCCAATCTGGAGCTGGCCCGCATGTTTGTGGACAGCGGCGACTTCCTCTGGAATTCCGGCCTGTTTGTATGGCGCGCCGAGGTCATCATCAATGCCTTCCACCACTACTTGAGCGACATCGCCGAAGTATTCGATGAAGGTGCCGACCAGTTGGGTACGCCCGAGGAAGAGGAATTCATCAGCCGGGCCTACTCGCGCTGCCGCAACATCAGCATCGACTACGGCGTGATGGAAAAGGCGGACAACGTGTACGTGCTGCCGGCCGACTTCGGCTGGAGCGACGTGGGTACTTGGGATTCGCTGCACCGCATCGGCCACCACGACGAAAACAACAACATGATAAGCGGCGACGTGCTGCTTTACGACACGACCGGTTGCGTCATCAAAACCCCCGCCGACCGCCTCGTGGTAGTACAGGGCCTGGAAGATTACATCGTGGCCGAGTACGACAACGTGCTGCTCATCTGCAAGCGCAGCGAGGAGCAGCGCGTGAAGGATTTCGTGGCCGATGTGAAGGCGAAGAAGGGCGGGGGGTATAATTAGCGGCCCGTCGAAAACCAGACATTCCTTATTACCAGAAAGCCCCGGCACTGTGCAGTGCCGGGGCTTTTTATTCTGTTTGTCATCCTGAGCAGAGCGAAGGACCTAATCACGCTTAAACAAATAAGTGCTGACGTGATAAGGTCCTTCGCTCTGCTCAGGATGACAGTTTCTACTCTGCCTGCGCCACCCGCTGCCGGGCCACCTCAAACAGCATGATGCCGGCGGCCACGCCTACATTGAGCGACTGAATCTGGCCGGTCATGGGCACTTTCAGCTTCACGTCGGCTAGGTTCAGGAGGTCGGGCGAGATGCCGTCTTCTTCCGAGCCCATGAGCACGGCTACGGGGCCGCTGAAATCGATGTTGGCCGTGCCCACGGCTTCCTCGGCTTTCTCGGTACAGGCTACCACGGTGATGCCCGACTGCTGCAGGAAGCGGATGGTTTCGTGCAGGCTCACCTCGCGGCACACCGGCAGGATGTTGAGCGCGCCGGCGCTGGTTTTCAGCGCGTCGCCGTTGATTTGAGCAGCGCCGCGGCTGGGTACCACAATGGCCTGCACTCCCAGGCACTCGGCCGTGCGGGCAATGGCTCCGAAGTTGCGCACGTCGGTGATGCGGTCGAGCAGCAGCAGGAAGGGTACTTTGCCTTCCTCAAACAGCCCGGATACAATGTTATCCAGCGGCGCGTAATCAATCGGCGACACGAAGGCTACCGCGCCCTGGTGGTTTTTGCGGGTCAGGTTGTCGAGCTTCTCCACGGGCACCATCTGCACCTGGATGCCGGCTTCGCGGGCGGCGGTGGAGATGTCCGTGACAAGGCTGTTTTTGGTGCCGCGCAGCAGGAAGATTTTTTCCAGCGTGCGGCCGGCGCTCAGCGCTTCCAGAATGGGGCGCAGGCCAAACAGCATGTCGATGCTGGAGGCCTGGGCGGGGCGGTTTTCGTAGCGTGGGCGGTCGGAGCCGCCGCGCTCGCCGCCTTCGCGGTTGCGGAAGGGCGGGCGCGACTCGCCCCGGTCCGAGCGGCCGGTGCGGCTGTCGGGCGCGTCGTCGCGGTTGTCTGAGCCGCCGCGGCCACGGGGGCGGGCGGGGCGGTCATCGAACTCAGAACCGCCACGGTCGGGGCGAAACTGTTTCGGGGTGACGGGGCGGTTGGCGCCATCGTAGAAGCGGCGGCCGGCTACCGGGCGGGCAGGTCGCTGGGGACGTTCGGGCCGGTCAGGGCGGTCAGTGGGGTTCTCCATTTTTCAACGGCGGCATACCAGAGCAGTTCGTACTCGGGCCGGCGCACCAATTCGTAGTAATCAGGGGCAAAGGTACTCGGCCGGGGCCGGAAGGTGTAGGTGATGGGCCCGCCGCCCAGCCCGCCCTCGGAATAAAACCACCGTTCCTCGCCGTTGAACAGCCGCCGCACGCTCGGCGGCGGCCCCAGCACCACGTATAGCAAGCCCCTATCGGTGAGCCAGCCGGCCTTGTGGGCCGCGAAAAGGCGGTTGGCCGCCGTGACGCGGCCGTAGAATTGCCGAATCAACTCCTTGCCCTGCCGCTGGTTGCCTTTGGCGATGTCGAGCCAGAATTTATCCACCGCACGCTTGGGGTCGGGCGCATCAATCAGGCGCTGGCGCTCCTGGCTGGTGGTGAGGTAGCGCAGCGGCTCAATGAGTTCCGAGGCGGTGGTGAGGGCAGGGTAGTGGTTGGCCCCCACCAGCACGGCCAGCGTGCGGGTGGGCAGGCCGCCCGCGCCGCCCACCTTCAGCGCATACAGGCCGGCCTCGCGGAAGCGCAGTGGCTCGCCGGGCGCGGCCGTAGCCGAGTCGAGCACGGGCAGCAGGCGCGGGCCGGCGGGCATGGCGGAGGGGCTGGTCATGGGCGGCAGGGCGGGGGTAGGCGTCACGGCGTAGCGCTTCCAGCGCACGGGCTGCATCAGGCCATAGCTGTCCACACCGAAGGTTTCGCCGGCCCGCACGTAGCGGCGCATCAAGGGCAGCCCGGCCGAGTCGGTGAGCACGAAGGGCCGCGTTAGCACGGCTTCGGTCAGGCGCAGCCAGGCGGTGGTGCTGGGTTCCTGGTAGTCGTCTTTGGCATCGGCGGGGACGGTGCTGAGCTGCAGAATGGCCCCGGCCGGCACGCGGGCCGCGGCAATGCAGAAGCTGAGGCGCACGCTACCATCGGCCTCGGGGCGGGGGTGCTGCCGGCGGCGCCCAATGCTGTCCTGCCATAGCGGCAGCTTGGCCTCGTAGCTGGGCCAGGCGGTGAGGCGCAGCGGGTGGCCCGGCCCCAGGCGGGCTGGGGCGGGCAGGCGCAGGTAGAGGCGCAGGCTGTCGTCCTCGCGGCGGGTGTCCACGTCCAGGTGCGGGGCGTCGCGGTAGAGGCCGGCGTAGTCGGGGCGCGGGGCCAAGGGCGCGAAAGCTGTGAGCACAAATACAACCAACAGAAGCAAGCGAACCAGCATAGTCTAAAGCTACGGGAAAACGGACAGGAGGGCTAACGAAGAACAGGGCCGAAGTGAGACATTTTGTGCCTAATGCGCCGGCGGACCGCCTTCGCTTTTGCCACATCGTTTCTAAGTCTAATGCATCGTAAATGAGTAAAGGCCGGCCCGCGCACTGCGGACCGGCCTTTACTCATTTACTCACTTACCCATTTACCTGGGGTAGTACTGGTTCATCAGGCCCAGGGCCTTTTCGCTGCGGGGCTTGTCGCCGGCCTGCTCGGCGGCGCGGTACACGCTTTGCAGGCCCAGCAGGTAGCCGCGCTGGTCGTCCTCAAACAGGCTGCCGTCGGGCTTGGTGGCGTAGTAGGCCAGCATCTGCTCCGAGCGCTGGGTCATGGTGTCGAGTATCTGGTTGGCTTTGGCTTTCTCGCCGCCCGCTACCAGGGCGGGCACCAGCTGGGGCGAGTAGTAGTCGTAAGGAATCGTGTTGTCGGGCATCAGCTCCATGGCCTTGTCGGCCACTTCCTTGGCCTTGGCCACGTTGTTTTCGGCGAGGTAGGCGTTGGCCAGGCGGGCAAATTTGTCGCGGTAGTTGGCCGGGAAGCGCAGGTTGTTCTCGTCGTAGAAAATGTGCGGGTTTTGCAGGCCACGGTAGCTGAAATCCTTCAGCAGGCGCTGGTAGGTGAGGTCTTTCTCCACAAAGCCGTCGTCGCCGGAGCGGGGGTCGTAGTTCGGGTCCTTCAGGGGCAGCAGGCGGTAGGCCATGCCCTCCAGCTGGAAGTAGGGCTGCAGGTTCATGTAGTCGCTGGGCGCCACGGTGCTGCTAAAGTAGATGGGCCGCTGCCAGTTGTTGGTGGCAATCATGTCCAGAATCACCAGGTTTTTCTTTTCGATGGCGCGCTTGCCCATGCTCCATTCCATCTTGCTCACGAGCTGCTTCTCGCGGTCTTTGGGAATGATGCCGAGCTTTTTCACGGCCATCGTATCGATGGGCAGGAAGAAGTTGGGCGTGGGGAAGCTCATCATGCTGGGGCCGTTTTCCTGGTACTGCACCTGCAGCAGGGGGTTATTGTTCTTCACCAGCTCAATGAATTCCTTGAGGTTCACGCTGGGCACGGCCGGGTTGGCGGCGAAGGGCAGCATGTCGTTGGTGCCCTGGGCGTAGGCGGCGGCGGGCATCGAGATGGGGAATCCCTGCGAAAGGTAGGAGCGGCGCTTCATCTGGGCGATGTACCAGTCGGTGTTCAGGTACGAGAGCACGGCCACGCGCACGTCGGTGCGGAAGCCCTCCACCTCCTGGGCGTACCAGAGCGGGAAGGTGTCGTTGTCGCCGTTGGTGAACAGGATGGCGTTCGGGGCGCAGGAGTTGAGCAGGTTCTTGGCCGAGTCCACCGAGTTGTAGCGGTCGGAGCGGTTGTGGTCGTCCCAGCCCTGGGCCGCCATGATGCCCGGAATCAGCAGGCCGGCCGCCAGCGCCAGGCCGGCGCGCAGGCCGTCGGCCTTCACCACTTTGCCGAACAATTCGGCCAGCCCCAGCACGCCCAACCCTATCCAGATGGCAAAGGCGAAGGTGGCCCCGGTGAAGGTATAGTCGCGCTCGCGCGGCTCGCGCGGCGGCTGATTGAGGTAGATGACGATGGCCAGGCCGGTCATCAGGAACAGCAGGCCGGTCACCCAGGCGTCCTTGCTGTCGCGCCGGCTCTGGAGCCACAGGCCGATGAGGCCCAGAATGAGCGGCAGGGCCAGGAAGTTGTTATGGGCCGGGCTCTCGCCGATGCGGGGCGGGAGGCTCTTAGCGCTGGGGCTAAACGGCGTGACCACGCCCGCCTGCTGCACGTCGGACTCGCGGCCCACGAAGTTCCACATGAAGTAGCGCCAGAACATGTGGCCCATCTGGTAGCGGAACAGGAAGCCCAGGTTCTGACCCATGGTGGGCTTCACGCCGTCCTGAATATCCACCCACTTCTTGTAGTTGGCAATCTGGTCGGGCTCGTAGCTGTAGATGCGGGGCAGCAGCATCTTGTCCTCGTCGCGGTACACTGGTTCCTGCTGGCGCGGCAGAATCTCCTTGTACGTACCGGTCTTGAGGTCGCGGGCGTAGCGGGGGGCACCCTCGGCGTAGTCCACCGGCTGGGCGTTGAACTGCGGGCCGTAGAGCAGCGGGCGCGAGCCGTACTGCTCGCGCTTGAGGTAGCTCACAAAGCTCAGCACATCCTCGGGGTCATTCTCGTTGATGGTGGGCTGGAAGGAGCTACGGATGGGCACAATCAGGTAAGAAGAATACCCAATCAGAATGAACACGAAGCACAGCATGGCTGTGTTCAGCAGCTGGCTGCGGCGCTGGTAGGAGAGGCGGAAGCCAAACCAAATCAGCCCGATGAACACAATCAGGAAGATGAACAGGCCCGAGTTGAAGGGCAGGCCCACGGTGTTGATGAAGAACACCTCGAAGCCCCCGGCCAGCGTGGGCAGCCCGGGGATGATGCCCACCAGAATGGAACCCACGATAATCATGCTCACCACCATCACGATGATGCCGCCTTTCAGCGACGGGTTGGCAGTGCGGCGGTAGTAGTAGATGAAGCCCAGGGCCGGCAGTGTGAGCAGGTTCAGCAAGTGCACCCCGATGCTGAGGCCGATAACGTAGGCAATCAGAATGAGCCACCGGTCCGAATCGGCCTCGTTGGAATGGGCTTCCCACTTCAGCATAATCCAGACCACGGCCGCCGTGCACAGCGCCGACATGGCGTACACCTCGCCCTCCACGGCGTTGAACCAGAACGAGTCGGAGAAGGCAAAGGCCAGCGCCCCCACCACGCCCGCGCTCAGAATGAGCAGGCTTTGCGCACCGCTGGGCTCAATGGCTTCGGCTGCCAGGCCGCTGTTGCCAACGGCGTCGCGCAGCACCAGCTTGCGGGCCATGCGCGTGATAATCCAGAATAGAAACAGGACGGTGAAGGCGCTGCTCAGGCCCGAGAGGGCGTTGATGAGCACGGCTACCTTGGTCACGTCGCCAAACGAAAACAGCGAGAACAAGCGGCCCAGCAGCAGGAACGTGGGCGCCCCCGGAGGGTGCGGCACCAGCAGCTTGTAGGAGCAGGCAATGAACTCGCCGCAGTCCCAGAACGAAGCGGTAGGCTCCAGGGTGAGCAGGTAGGTGACGGCGGCAATGGCAAACACGAGCCAGCCGACGAGGTTGTTCAGGCTTTTAAATGAGCGCATAGAAACGAATGAGACACAAGACACCGGCACATGCGCAAGCCGCACACTACCGGAAGAAGCAACGAGCAAATCGGTGAAAAGGCAAAAGTAGGCAATGCACCGTTGCACTGATGCTTGCGCGAAACCAATTCGGGCTAGAAACACAAAAAGCAGCCCGGGGCTGCTTTTTGGTCAAACGATTTAGACGAAGCGGGTAGCTCAGTTCTGCAGCACGAGGCGCTTGGTGCTGGCCACCTTGCCATCTACCACCAGGCTGTAGAAATACACGCCGGTGCGCAGGTCGCTCAGGTCCAGCGGCAGGCCGGCGGTGGTCAGCTCAGGCTTGAGGGCGATGGTGCGCACTTCTTGGCCGATGATGTTGCTCAGACGCAGCTGGTAGGCCCCCGCGCCGATTTTCTGGTTGAGCTGCACCGTCACCTGGCCGTGGCTGGGGTTGGGGTACACATTCACGTCGATACCGGCCGCCTTGGCATCCAGTGTAGCCGTGGTGGTGCGCTGGGTCACATTGATTAAACCATTCATGCCCTGGCCCAGCGGCTGGCCTGGTGCGCCATGCGCCAGGCAGTAGTACGGAATAGCTCCCGCCGTATTGAAGGTGATATCCCGGGTGGGGCTGGCCGAGCTGAGGGTGAACAGCGGAATGGACGTATTATCTTCCGATACCGTGGGGTGCTGGCCGCTCTGCAACACAAAATGCACCACATCGCCGGTCTGGATATTGACCGTCAGGGGCGAGTAGAAATTGCTGCCAATCGTGACCGTTACCGTTGTGGCAAAGGCCGAGGCCAGCGGCAGCAGCAAAGCCACCAAGAGCACTAAACAGCGAGTAGAGAGTTTCATAACTGACGCAGAAAAAATGAAGGCGAAATTTAAAAAGGCTGTGGATAAGGCTTTGACAAGCACTGTGCCGAATTCCCTTGCCCTCAAATTAACACCCTGAAAATTATTTCAGTTTGATGGACCGGTGAAAAAGGCAGCCGTTTAAGCCAACGCTACTGACAACTCGGCGGAAGCTGGGAATTAGTTGCCTGAAAAGAATTATTTTTTTCACTGCTCCCAAACTTTACCAGCCTGATGCCGAAATAGGACGCCAGGGTTGCTAGCCGTGCCGAATTTCCTGCAAGCCAAACCGCCGCAGCTCATTGCCAATGGCCACGGCCAGCCGGCCATCATCCTCCACCCCGACAATCTGGCCGCTCACTGGTTGCCCGTCGATAATGAACGGATGGATTTCCTGGTAGCGGTAGAGCGCCTGCAAATAGTCGCGCCGTAGTGCCCCCACCTGTCCGGCCCGCAGCTGCAGGTAGCGCCGCTCCAGGCACTCCAGCAGGCGGGCGGCCAAGGCGGCGCGGTCGTAGGCGCGGCCGGTGAGTTGGGCAAACGACGTGGCCGTGGGTAGCTCAAAGGCCTGCTGGTTGACATTCAGGCCAATGCCAATGATGCTATATTGAATTTTTGGGCCGTTCAGGCTGTTCTCAATCAGTATTCCGCCTAGCTTTTGACTGCCGTAATACAGGTCGTTGGGCCATTTCAGTTTCAGCTTGGGGTCGGGCCCGAGCAGACCGGTGGCCCAGTCGTGCACGCCCAGCACCACGGCTTGGCTGAGGCGGAACTGCTCGGTGGCGGCCAGAAACGTGGGCTGCCACACCACCGACAGCATCAGGTTTTCGGCGGGGGCGGCCACCCACTGGTTGCCGCGCTGGCCCCGGCCGGCGGTCTGAAAGTCCGTTATGACGGTGCAGCCTTCGCTGGCCCGGTTTTGGACAATCAAATTCTGAGCCTCCGAATTGGTGGAGGGGCAGGCCGGCAGCCACACTAATTGCTGGCCCGTGAACAGGGTTTTTGGGGTGACAACCACGGCCTTCTTTCGCGTATCGTTAACTTCGTAGACTTTCGGCTGTAAAGCTCACACCTAACAAGACAATATGAAAAGCACGTTGGTCCGTCAGGATTCAGACACATTGGCAGATTTGGTCGTTCGCGGCATGCAAGACAAGAAGGCATCCGACATCGTGGTGCTGAACTTGAAGGAATTAAAAAATGCCGTTGCCGACTATTTCATCATCTGCTCGGCTAATTCTGATACCCAGCTTGAAGCCATTGCCCGCTCGGTAGAAGAAGAAATTGAAAAAGTAACCGGCGAAAGCCCCTGGCAAACCGAAGGCCGCACCAACCGCGAGTGGGTGCTGCTAGATTACGTGGATGTGGTGGTGCACGTGTTCCTGCGCGACCGCCGCCAGTTCTACGCCCTCGAAGAGCTGTGGGGCGATGCCGACATCAGCTACATCGAATCGGAGCCGGCGTAAGGAGGTTGGTCTAAAACTGTCATCCTGAGCGCAGCGAAGGACCTTATCACGCTCGAACGGTTTGTAATAATGCCAAACGGCACAGGCGCGATAAGGTCCTTCGCTGCGCTCAGGATGACAGAAAAAAGGCGTTCTAATTAAAATAAAACCGCCCGCTCCGCGTCTGCCTTTTTGCCGAACATTTGTTTTCGGCGTGGTGTTTTGCTCCTACCTATCCTCGGTTTTAAGTAGCTATTTTCATGTCGGATAAAAATCTGAATAACAATAAAAAGAAGAAGCCCCTGACCCCGGTGCCCAACCCGCGCCCGGGCTTGCAGCTGTGGGTGCTGGCGGGGCTGCTGGTGTTTCTGTTTGGGGTGATGTGGGTGAATAACCTCAACTCGCCCGCCAAAATCAACCAGCAGCGCTTCGAGAGCATGCTGGCGGCCGGCGATGTGCAGGCCGTCACCATCGTGAGCAACCAGAAAGTGGTGGAAGTGACCCTGAAGGAGGCGGCGCAGGCCAAGTACCGGCAGGAACTCACGCGTCGCACGCCGTTTGGCGCGTCGGGCGTGGGCTCGCAATTCTACTTCCCGGTGGTGGATGCCAAGCTGTTCCAGGAAAACCTGGACGCGCTGCAAAAGGATGTGCCCGCCGCTCAGCGCCTGCCCCTCAACATTGAGGAACGGTCGAGCCCCGGCGACTACATCGGCACCTACGGTTTCATTGTGTTGATGATTGTCGGCTTCTGGTTCCTCATGCGCCGCATGGGCAGCGCCGGCGGCCCCGGCGGCCAGATTTTCAGCATTGGCAAAAGCAAAGCGGCGCTGTTTGAAGGCGGCGACAAGGTAAAAATTACCTTCAAAGACGTAGCCGGCCTCGAAGAAGCCAAGGAGGAAGTGCAGGAGATTGTGGAGTTCCTCAAGAATCCCAGCAAGTTCACCATCCTCGGCGGCAAGATTCCGAAAGGTGCGCTGCTGGTAGGCCCTCCCGGCACCGGCAAAACGCTGCTGGCGAAGGCCGTAGCCGGCGAGGCCGATGTGCCGTTCTTCTCGCTCTCGGGCTCCGACTTTGTGGAGATGTTCGTGGGCGTGGGCGCGGCCCGCGTGCGGGACTTGTTCAAGCAGGCCAAGGCTAAGGCGCCGTGCATCATCTTCATCGACGAGATTGACGCCGTGGGCCGCTCGCGCAGCAAGGGCTCGATGCCCGGCGGCAACGACGAGCGCGAAAACACCCTGAACTCGCTGCTGGTGGAAATGGACGGCTTCGGCACCGACTCCGGCGTTATCATCCTGGCTGCCACCAACCGGCCCGATACCTTGGATTCGGCCCTGCTGCGTCCCGGCCGTTTCGACCGCCAAATCAGCATCGACAAGCCGGACATCAACGGCCGCACCCAGATTTTCAACGTGCACCTGAAGCCGCTGACGCTGGGCCCCGACGTGGACGCCAAGCGTCTCTCGGCCCAAACCCCGGGCTTTGCCGGTGCTGAAATTGCCAATGTCTGCAACGAGGCCGCACTCATTGCCGCCCGCCGCGACAAGAAGTTCATCACCGACCAGGACTTCACCGATGCCATCGACCGTGTAATTGGTGGCCTGGAGAAGAAGAACAAAATCATCTCGCCCGGCGAAAAGCGCATCGTGGCTTACCACGAAGCTGGCCACGCCATTGCGGGCTGGTTCCTTGAGCACGTCGACCCGCTGGTGAAGGTGAGCATTGTACCGCGTGGCGTGGCCGCACTGGGCTACGCGCAGTATCTGCCCAAAGAGCAGTTCCTCTACAACACCGAGCAGCTGACGGACGAGATGTGCATGGCCTTGGGCGGCCGCGCCGCCGAGGAACTGGTGTTCGGCAAAATCTCGACCGGCGCGCTGAGCGACCTGGAGCGCATCACCAAGATGGCCTATTCCATCGTGACGATGTATGGTATGAACGGTAAGCTCGGCAACGTCTCGTTCTACGACTCGAAAGGGCAGAATGAGTACGGTTTCTCAAAGCCTTATTCGGAGGCCACGTCGCAGATGATTGACGAGGAAGTGCGCACCATCATCGAAAACGCCTACACCCGCACCAAAGACCTGCTGACGGAGCGCCGCCATGAATTGGAGGTGATTGCCAAGGAATTGCTGGAGAAAGAGGTACTGCAACAGGAAGACCTGACCCGCCTCGTGGGCCCGCGCCCCTTCGAAACCCAGACCAACTACCAGGCCCATATGGCTGGCACCGACCGCAGCGAAACCGCCTCGGAAGTGAAAGGCGAACAGGCCGCCGGCGGCAAGCTGGGCAACGACCTACCCGACCTGCACCTGCCGGGCGTAGACGACAACCGCAACAACGAAGCTTCGGCTCCGAACAACAACGCGGTAGCCGGCGTGTAGTCCGGCTCGACCCGAAGGCAATGAAAAAGCCCGCTTCTGTTTAGGAGGCGGGCTTTTTTGTGAGGCAGGTACGGTTATCAGGCAACGGTTACCTTTGGCAGCTTCAACCCGCAACTCTCTCGTCATGGCTGATTCTTCCCGCGATGCCGTTTTAGCCCGCATCCGCCAGGGGCTGGCGGTGGGCCCCGCACTACTGCCGCCGCGCCCCGATTTTGCGGCCCCCGTGCACCCGCCCTTGAGCAATGCCGATGCCGTGGTGGCCTTTGCCGAAAGCTTCCAGCGCGTAGGTGGCGAGTTTTACTACTGCGAGTCGCTGCCGCACCTGGCGGCACAGGTGGCGGGCTTCCGGCAGCGGCAGCAGGTAGGTGCGCCCTACGTGTGGGAACCCGAAGTGCAGGCACTGCTGTATCAGGCGGGCATCGCTTTTCAGGCCGATGAAACTGATTTTATTTCTAAGGCTGATTTGAGCCTGACTTCCTGCGAGGCGCTGGTGGCCCGCACGGGCAGCGTGCTGGTATCGGCCGCCACGGCCAGCGGACGGCGGCTGAGTATCTACCCCGACCAACACTTGGTGCTGGCCCGCCCCAGTCAGGTGGTGCACGAGATAGGGGAGGCCCTGCGCGTAATCCAGAGCCGCTACGGTTCGTCCCTGCCTTCCATGGTGTCGCTCACCACCGGCCCCAGCCGCACCGCCGACATTGAAAAAACCCTCGTGCTCGGAGCCCACGGCCCGCGCCGCATCGCGTTGTTTTTGTTGGAAGACGACGCCGAAAACTCACCCGAATGAAGTCCCCTCATTTACTTTCTGACCTTGCTCTGCCGCCCGGCAAGCGGGTTTATTTTGCTTCCGATTTCCACCTGGGCGCACCCAATGCGGCGGCCTCGCTGGCGCGGGAGAAGCGCATTGTGCGCTGGCTGGATGAGGCGGCAAAGGACGCGGCGGCCATCTACCTGCTAGGCGACTTATTTGATTTCTGGTTTGAGTACAAGCATGCCATTCCGCGCGGGTTCAGCCGCTTGCAGGGGAAGCTGGCGGAGCTGACGGATGGCGGCCTGCCCATTACCATCTTCACGGGCAACCACGATATGTGGATGTTCGGCTACTTCACGCAGGAAATGGGCATTCCGGTGCTGCGGCAGGAGGTGTCGCAACGGATTGGGGATAAGCTATTCCACATCGGGCACGGCGATGGGCTGGGGCCGAAGGATTACAGCTACAAAGCCCTGAAGCAGGTGTTCACCTCCGGCGTGGCGCAGTGGCTGTTTGCGCGGCTGCATCCCAATTTCGGCATCGGCATGGCCAACAAATGGAGCCGCCGCAGCCGCATGCAGGCCGGCAAGGACGACACCGTGTATTTCGGCGACGAGGAGTGGTTGCTGCAATACTGCCGTGAGCTCGAAACGCGTTTGCACCACGACTACTACGTTTTTGGCCACCGCCACTTGCCGCTGGACGTGGAAGTGCGCCCGGGCAGCCGCTACGTGAACCTGGGCGAATGGGTCAATTATTGCAGCTACGGCGTGTATGATGGCAACGAGCTGGCCTTGCGGCATTTTGAGCAGTAGTGTGGACGACATTTCGCGCAGTGTCGCGCAGTGTTTGAAAACGCAGTGTTTCGCAGTGCTTTTACTGTCGGGTATTGCTGCCCACGCCCAAACCACCGTTCCGTCTGCCGCCTCTACTGCGCCGGCTTCCAAACAAACCGTGGCCCCCATGCAGCCGGCCCCCGCGCCCGCGCTCGATGCCAGCACCGCGCCTACCGTGGCCGCCTGGAAGCTGTTGCGCCTCATCAAGCTACCTAACCCGGGCGCGGCCTCGCTCGACCGGCGCGGCGCGCTTTACGTAGCCGATGCCGACAACAACCTGCGCCAGTACGGCCCCGAAGGCCTGCCCCTGAACACTTACGCGCCCGCTCAGCCCGGCCACGTGGCCCAGGTAGAAGCCTGGAACGTGACCAGTACGCTCGTGTTCAACGACGACCGGCAGCAGCTGGTGCTGCTCGATAGATTTCTGGCGCTCATCAGCGAGGTGCGGCTGGCCGACTACCTCGACGGCACGGTGCGCGTGGCCACGCTGGCTCCCGACAACTTCATCTGGCTGCTCGATGAGAGCAACCTCGTGCTGCGCGAGTTCGACCCCAATACCCTGCGCCTGGTGCAGAACACGCCCCTGGACCTGCTCATCGGCCGCTCGCGGCCTGATTTTCGGTTTATCCGGCAGTACCAGAACAACACTTACCTGGTAGACCGCAGCACGGGCGTGTACGTGTTCGATAATCTTGGCAACTACCGGAAAAAGCTGCCTTTCCCAGGCCTGAGCACGGTGGGCTTCCGGGGCGATGAGCTGTACTTTCTGGAGGCCGGGGCCATCCACTTCTTCCATCTCTACAGCCAGAACGAGCGGCGCGTGGCCCTGCCCGCTGGCCTGGACCCCGGTGCGGTGCGGCAGGTGCTGGTAGGCGAAACCTACGCCTATATTTTCACGGCGGCGGGCGTGGCTGTGTATCAGATGTAAGGCTAGCGGCTACGGTAGAGGCTATTCGCCGCCGAGGCTCAACCGTAGCAACCCGTCCAAAAAGCAGGCCGTTAGGAAGGAAGGTTCTTCTGTATCATTTCTAACCCCCGCTATATGAAAGCTCTCCGCATTCACGGTGCCAAAGACGTCCGCGTTGATAACGTGGACGACCCCGAAATCAAGGAATCCCGCGACGTGATTCTGCGCGTGACCAGCACGGCCATCTGCGGCTCCGACCTGCACATCTACAACGGCAGCATTCCGCAGCCCAAGCCCATGACGCTCGGCCACGAGTTTATGGGCATTGTGGAGGAAGTGGGCAAAGGCATCACCAACCTGCGGCGCGGCGACCGCGTGGTGGTACCCTTCCCGGTGGCCTGCGGCCATTGCCTGTTTTGCAACCACGACCTGCCCGGCCACTGCGAAAACTCCAACCCCGACCACTACGGCCCCGAAGGCGGCCTGATGACCGAGAAAGGCGGGGCCCTCTTCGGTTATACCGACCTGTACGGCGGCTACGACGGCGGCCAGGCTGAATACGTGCGCGTGCCCTACGCCAACAACGGCCCTCGCAAAGTGCCCGATAACCTCACCGACGAGCAGGTGCTTTTCCTCACCGACATTTTCCCCACGGGCTATACCGGCATCGACTGGGCCAACGTGCGGGGCGGCGAAATTGTGGCCATTTTCGGGGCCGGGCCGGTGGGCATCATGGCCGCCAAATCGGCCTGGCTGCGCGGGGCCAGCCGCGTTATCATCGTCGATACCCAGCAGTACCGCCTGGATAAGGCCCGGCAGGCCGCCCGCGCCGAGGGCATTCTGTGGGAAAGCCACCAGCAGGTAGTGGACGAAATCCGCAGCATGAGCAAGGGCTACGGGGCCGACGTGGTGGTGGAAGCCGTGGGCTTTGAGCCCGACCGCAACGTGCTCGACCGCGCCAAGTCGGTTATCAACCTTGAAAAAGGCTCCGATAAGGTGCTGCTGGCCTGCATGAGCGCCGTGCGCCGGGGCGGGTTCGTGTCGGTGCTGGGCGTGTACTCCTCGCCGTTCGACAACTTCCCCATCCACCAGTTCTTCGACAAGGGCATCACGCTGAAAGGCGGCCAAGCCCCGGCCCACAAGCACATCGACAAGCTGCTGGCCCATGTGGCCAACGGCGACGTGCGCCTCGATGACATCATTTCGCACCGCCTGCCCCTCTCGCAGGCCCCGCACGCCTACGACATCTTCCGCAACAAGAAGGACAACTGTACCAAAGTGGTGCTGAAGCCCGGTGAGTAAGTGTCCATAACTGGTTATTTGTCAAGAAAGGAGCCCATGCAAGTGGGTTCCTTTTTCGTTTTGTGTCAGGCGGGAGTGTGTGATTGTTTTACCTTTGATGAAGACCCCGTGGGTCGCCATTTCTATCTGATAAACCGACTACATGGGGTATTCCCGGCGTGAATTAATATCTGGTTCAAATCCTTCGCGCATTGGCCGGTGGGCGTTGCTGCTGGGGCTGTTGCTGCCGCAGTTGCTTAGGGCCCAAGCACCGGTTGCCCGTTCAGTTTTTGAGAAGCTGGCCCCGGGTCTGCAAGCTGCTGCCGCAACCAATGCGGCCCATCCGCTCCGCGTGCGCGTGGCCGATGGCCCGGCATTCCGGCAATGGGCGCGGCAGCACCAGCCCGCCGCGCAGGTAGCGTCGGCGGGCAATGATGCCCGCACGCTCACCATCATCGGCCTCACGCCGGCCCAGGTGGCCGCCGCGCCGGGCGTAGAATTTGTGGACGTGGCCGACCGCCGCGCCCACGAGGAGCGCCGCCTCGGCAATTCCGATATCTCGGTGAATGCCATTTCGGCGGTGCATGCCCGTTTTCCCGACCTCACCGGACAGGGCCTCACCGCTTCGGTCAAGGAACTGCCCTTTGACCCCGACGACCTTGACCTGAAAGGCCGGGCCGTGAACCCCGCGGCTTTCGCCAAGCCCTATTCCGACCACGCCACGGCCATGGCCACATTGTTGGGCGGGGCCGGCAACTCCGACCCGCTGGGCCGGGGCGCGGCCCGCGCCGTGCGGCTGGCCACGTCCGATTTTGCCCGCCTGCTGCCCGACGATGCCACTCAACTCACTCAGGCCGGCGTGTCGGTGCAAAACCACTCCTACGGCGTAGGCATTGAGAACTACTACGGCCTCGAATCGCAGGCCTACGACCAGCAGACGCAGCAATTGCCACAGCTGCTGCACGTTTTCTCATCGGGCAACGTAGGCTCGTCGGCCAGCGCCAGCGGTACTTATAAAGACATTGCCCGGTTTGCCAACATCAGCGGG
Source organism: Hymenobacter negativus (assembly GCF_016056375.1). Classification (GTDB taxonomy): domain Bacteria; phylum Bacteroidota; class Bacteroidia; order Cytophagales; family Hymenobacteraceae; genus Hymenobacter; species Hymenobacter negativus_A. The sequence goes on along the minus strand of NZ_JAEDAE010000004.1, from coordinate 5,602 downwards.
CAGTTCAAGATGTCGAAGAATACGCTAACCGTGGGCGCTACCGACCCCAGCGGGCAGGTGGCCGCCCTTAGCTCGCGCGGCCCGGCCTACGACGGACGCCTTAAGCCCGAGCTGGTGGCCTACGGCGAAGGCGGCTCTTCCGAGGCAGCAGCGTTGGTGTCGGGCATCAGCATTCTGCTGCAGCAGCAGTACCGCGACCAGCACGCCGGCACCCTGCCGCCTACTGCTTTGGTGAAAGCCGTACTCCTGAACAGCGCCGACGACCTCGGCACGGCCGAAATCGACTACCTCAGCGGCTTTGGGCAGGCCGATGCGCTGGGGGCCGTGAGTACCATGCGCGCCGGCCGCTTCTTCGGCGGCAGCGCCGGCCAGGGGGCCGACCAGGTATTTCGCATCACCGTGCCCGCCGGCCAGCAGCAGCTGAAAGCTACGCTGGCCTGGAGCGACCCCGCCGCCGCCGCCAACGCCGCCGCGGCCCTCGTCAACGACCTCGACCTGGAGTTGGTAGCCGTGAGCACCGGCCAGCGCTGGTTACCCTGGGCCCTGAGTGCCTACCCCAATGCCGACTCGCTGGCCCGCCCCGCCCGCCGCCGCCCCGACCACCTCAACAACGCTGAGCAAATTACTCTCGCGCTGCCCGCCGCCGGCACCTACGAGCTGCACGTGCGCGGCTATGCCGTGCCGCAGGGTCCGCAAGCCTTTAGCTTGGCCTATGAATACAGCCCGCCCGGCCTGACGTGGACCTACCCCGTGCGCTCCGACAACCTGCGCCCCACCACCACCGCCACCTTGCGCTGGCAGTGGAGCGGCCCGGCTGCCGCCACCGCTCGCCTCGACTACCGCCCCGTGGGCCGCCCCGGCTGGCGCGTGCTGACGCCCAGTGTACCGCTGGCCGACCGTCGCACCACCTGGGCCGTGCCCGATACTGCCACGCTGGCCCAGCTGCGGCTGGTGAGCGGTAGCAGCGAATTTGTGTCCGATACATTTGCCATTGTGCGGGCTCCCGCGCTGCAGGTCGGCTACGCCTGTCCCGAGGAGGCACTGCTGCAATGGGCGCGCATTCCGGGCGTGGCCCGCTATCAGGTGTACCAGCTGGGCGCTACGTATCTGGAACCGCTGGTGCAAACGGCTGATACCGCTTTGGTGCTCAGCCGGGCCCAGGTGCCGGTGCTCTACTACGCCGTGGCCCCCGTGGTGGGCGGCCGCGTGGGCCAGCCGGGCACCACCATCAACTACACCACGCAGGGCACGGCGTGTTACTTCCGCTCCTTTCTGGTCCGGCAGCTGGTCGATGAAACCATCCGCTTCAATGTAATCCTCGGCACGGTATACCACTTGAAGTCGGCCACGCTAGAGCGCGAGCAGCCCGATGGTAGCTTTGCGGCTGTGCAGACGATTAGCCCGGTTGCCAGCACCGCCTTCACCTTCACCGACCAGCCTGCCGCCGCCGGGCGCTACCTCTACCGCGTGCGCCTCGACAATGTGGCCGGCCAGCAATTCTACAGCAGCACCGAAGAAGCTTTCCTGCTGGGTGCCGGCCTGGTTCAGGCCTACCCCAACCCTGTACTTGCCGGCGCTCAACTGACTGTGGTGGCTAACAGCACGGCCCCCGTGACCATTCGCCTCTACGATATGCTGGGCCGGTACCAGCGCACTGCCACCGCCGAAGGTCAAATTAACCAGATAGAAACCACGGGCCTGAAGCCGGGGCTGTACCTGCTGCGGGTGCAACAGGACGACAAGCCTGGGCAAGTCCTGAGAATTGTTATTCAATAAGCCCCCTGGATTTGGCTTCGGCAAAACAGCAAAAAGCCCCGGCTCTATACAGAGCCGGGGCTTTTTGTTGAGTCACCAGCCGAGGCTAGTAGATGTAGTTCAGGGCCGTCAGGTCGTTGGCGGTGAAGGGACGGTCTACGCCGTTGCCCACGCAGGCCAGCATCCAGGAGTTTGGCTCGGCCGTGGAAGGCGTGCCGGGGATGAGGATGGCGCCCACCGTGCTGGCACCTTCGTTGGATTTACGACCTCCGCAGCTGTACTGACGGTTGTAGTAGTCGGTGTGGCGCATGCCGATGCAGTGCCCCATCTCGTGGGCCATGATGGTGGCGATGTAGTTCGTGTTCGTGCTGTTAATCACGCTGGGCACCAGCGTGAAGCCCGGCGCGGGGTTGCCGCCGCTGGGGAAGCCGCCCGACTGGCCCAGCACGCCCGGGCCCAGGTCTGCCGAATATTTCACGGGCAGGTCAGCGGTACCCGTGGTGATGCGGGTGAGGTGCAATTGCAGGTTAGCGTTGTTATAGCGGGCAATGGCTTCGTCGATGGCCGGCCCGTAGGCAGCCGGGAACCCACTCGCCAGGCTTACCGTCAGCGTGCGTGGCAGGCCGGTTACCAGGTTGGTGGTGCGGTACTGCTCCTCACTGCCCACGCGGAGCGTCGAATAGCCAGGGGCGCTGGCCAGCAGTTCCGGGGTCAGCAGCATGTCGCCTTCTACTACGTAGCCACCAGCTACTTTTCTCACATTATCGGTGCTGAAACCCAGGGCTTTGATTTGGCCCATTACTTCCGTATTGGCGGTTTCGGATTGGGGAGTCGACTCTTTTTCTTTCGAGCAGGAGGAAAAAGCGAGCATCGAAGCAAGACACAGGCCGGCGGCAAAAAGATTTTTTGTCATCATAACTATTGGTTGGAAAAGTGAATTAATGATGAAAAGATGAAGGCAATAAGCAATAATTTTTGCAACTACGCTAATAATGCCCAAACAAAATTATGGCAATTAAAAAAGCCTCGACTGTTAACAGTCGAGGCTTTTCCGTTGGATTACCAGCCGAAGCTAGTAGATGTAGTTCAGGGCTGTCAGGTCGTTGGCGGTGAAGGGACGGTTTACGCCGTTGCCCACGCAGGCCAGCATCCAGGAGTTCGACTCAGCCGTGGAGGGCGTGCCGGGGATGAGGATGGCGCCCACCGTGCTGGCACCTTCGTTGGAGGCGCTGCCGCCGCAGCTGATGGCGCGGTTGTAGTAGTCGGTGTGGCGCATGCCGATGCAGTGCCCCATCTCGTGGGCCATGATGGTGGCAATGTAATTAATATTCGAGCTGTTAATCACATTGGGTACCAGCGTGAAGCCGGGGGCAGGGTTGCCGCCGCTGGGGAAGCCGCCCGACTGGCCGAGTACGCCTGTGCCCAGGTTCGACGAATATTTCACCGGCATTTCGGCACCGCTGCTCACGCGGCGGAACGTCACACGCAGGGCGGCAGCGTTGTAGCGACGGATGGCCTCATCGATGGCCGATACATACGTGGAATTGAACGAGCTGCTAATGCTTACCGTGATTACGCGCGGCAGGCCGGTTACTAGGTTGGTGGTGCGGTACTGCTCCTGGTCGCCCACGCGGAGGGTGGAGTAGCCGGGGGCGCTGGCCAGCAGCTCCGGCGTCAGCAGGATGTCGCCTTCTACCACGTAGCCTTCATCAACTTTTTTAACGTCCTGCGTGCTAAAACCCAGGGCTTTGATTTGGGCCATTGCATCCGACGACGCAACCGTAGGAGCCGCAGTGGCTTCTTCTTTTTTGCTGCACGACGAAAGGGATAGAGTTGCGCCGGCCAGCGCGAGGAGGGAGAGAAGTTTGAAATTTTTCATAGAACTTTTTGGTGGTGAGGTTTTGGTGAAGAATGGGCGAATATATGTGGCTGAAATTGCGAATTGCACCATTCAAAAACCATTATGTTAAAAATAGTTTAACAAAAAACCTATTTAAATGCGATTAGGCCACTTTTTACGCTTTTTAATTGTGAAAAATGACAAAATTTTGTAAGTGTCAGTTTAATAAACTATTGTAATAATTACACGCCTAATAAATGGTAACCTGGGCAGTATCCGAGGCGGCAGTAGCGGAGCCAAAGCATCTGCAATCCTGTTATTAGCTCGTCGGAAGCACCCTGTGCTATTTGCGTATCTTTGCTAAGAACCGAATTTTCGCGAAAACCAGCTTTTCGCCCAACTATATAATTGTCTTACTCGTGGCTTGTGCATCATGTTCAACCGGTGGGGGCTGCGGCACCACCAAAGTAGGGGGCTGCGGCTCCAAAGGGGGCTGTAGCTCCGGCGGCTGCACCCGCATGAACGTCTTCGACTGGCTCCAGGACGTAGAAATTCCCGACTCCTTCGCCGGCTTCGACCTCGTAGAGGTGCGCTTTAAGGGCGGCCGCAAGGAGTTTATGCGCAACGACTTACGCCTTCCCCTCGTGACCGGCGATGCCGTGGTGGTAGATGCTGCCGGCTCGGGCTGGCACTTGGGCCACGTCTCGCTTAAAGGCGAATTGGTGCGCCTGCAAATGCGCAAGAAGAAAGTATCCACCGACTCGAAGGAAATCCGCAACATCCTGCGCATTGCCACGCCCGATGACGAGGAGCGGTGGCAGGCCGTGCGCGACCTCGAAACCGGCACCATGTTCCGGGCCCGGGCCATGGTGAGCGAGCTGCGCCTGCGCATGAAGCTCTCGGACGTGGAGTACCAAGCCGACCGCACCCGCGCGCTGTTCTACTACTCGGCCGAGGACCGAGTCGATTTCCGGGAGCTAATCCGCCGCCTGGCCGACGAGTTTCGGGTGCGCGTGGAGATGCGCCAGATTTCGCTGCGGCAGGAAGCCGGCCGCATCGGCGGCCTCGGCATCTGCGGGCGCGAGTTGTGCTGCTCCACCTGGCTTACCGACTTCAAGACCGTGAGCACTACCGCCGCCCGCTACCAGAACCTAAGCCTAAACCCCCAGAAGCTGGCCGGTCAGTGTGGCCGCCTCAAGTGCTGCCTCAACTATGAGCTGGACGCGTACTTGGATGCCCTGAAGGATATTCCGCAAGTGCAGCGCCCGCTGAAAACCAGCAAAGGCGAGGCTTTTTTGCAGAAAACCGACATCTTCCGCCGTCGCATGTGGTTTGCCTTTAAGGGCGATAACAACTGGGTGATGCTCGACACGGCCCGCGTACGCGAGCTGCTGGAAATGAACAAGCGCGGCGAAGTAATAGAAAGCCTGCTGCCGCCCCGCGAAGAAGCGCCCGAGCCCGAAGTATCGGCCATTGTGGAGGGCTCCCTCGACCGCCTCGACGACAAAATCAAGTCGAGTGCCAAGCGCAGCAAGCGCAAAAAAGGGCGCGGCGAAAAAGAGAACAGCGCCGAAACCACCGAAGCCCGCGCTCCGCGTGAAGGCCGCGAGCCCCGTGCGCCCCGTCCCGAACGCGAGCCCCGCGCGGCCCAGGAGCCCGGCACCGAGCCTCGCGAAGGGCGCCCGGCCCGCGAGCCCCGCGAAGGCCGGCCCGCCCGCGATGGCCGCCGCCCCGCTAGCGCAGCCCCCGGTGGCCCGCGCCCGCCCGAGCAAATGACCAGCCCCGGCCCCGGCGATATCGACAACCCGGTACCCGCCCTGGGCGATACGGCCGAGCAGCGCGGCCGCCGTGGTGCGGCGGCCCGGCCCAGCAACCGCCGCGGCGGCCGCAACCGTAGCGACGCGCCTCGCCCCGAGGGCGAAGCCGGTGAAACGCGCCCCGAGGGTGGCCGCAACCGCCGCCCCGACAGCCCCCGCCGTACCGACTCGACCGCCGGAGCCACGCCCC
>NZ_JAEDAE010000003.1 GCF_016056375.1 Hymenobacter negativus | reverse complement strand
CGCTAGGCGGTTTTTGTTTTTTCTGTTGTTGCTGAGTGGCGTCAGCGGCTGGCTGCCCGCCCTGGCCCAAACCGAGGCCGACTCCATCGAAGCCCCACCGCCGCCCAAGCGCGAGCTGCGCGGCATGTGGATTGCTACCGTTGAGAACATCGACTGGCCCAACCAGCGCGGCCAAGCCCCCGAGCAGTACCGCCGCGACTACCGCCGCCTGCTCGACGCCGGCCAGCGCGCCGGCCTGAATGCCGTGTTTGTGCAGATTCGGCCCGCTTCGGATGCTTTTTATAAGTCGGACCTGGAGCCCTGGAGCAAGTGGCTGACCGGCGTGCAGGGCAAGGCCCCCGCCGGCGGCGACGACCCCCTGCCCTTTCTCATTACCGAGGCGCACCGGCGCGGCATGGAGTTCCACGCCTGGTTCAACCCCTACCGCGCCACCATGGACTCAGTGACGCGCCGGCTGGCTGCTAACCACCCTTACCGCCAGCATCCGCAGTGGTTTTTGCGCTATGGGGGGCAACTGCTGTATAATCCCGGCCTGCCGGAAGTGCGGACGCATATCACCCGCGTGATTATGGACGTGGTGCGGCGCTACGACATCGACGCGGTGCACTTCGACGATTATTTCTACCCCTACCCCGACCCGGGCAAGGTGTTTCACGACGAGGCGGCCTTCCGCGACTTCAACCCCGACAGCCTGAAAAAGCTGGGCGACTGGCGCCGGCAAAACGTCAACATCCTCATCCACGACCTGCACGACAGCATACAGAGCGCCAAGCGGTGGGTGAAATTCGGCATCTCGCCGTTTGGGGTGTGGATGAACAAGTCGAAGGACTTTCCGCAGGGCTCCGATACGCGGGCCGGGCAGCCGTCCTATTCGAATTTGTATGCCGATACGCGGCTGTGGCTGGAAAAGGGCTGGATTGACTACGTGGTGCCGCAGCTGTACTGGAGCACCAATTTCCGCCTCTGCCCCTACCCCGTGCTGGTGAAATGGTGGGCCGAAAACCACTTCGACCGCCACCTTTACATCGGCCACGGCACCTATCGGATGCTGGAAAGCACCCGCTCCGACACCACCTGGCGCAACCCGCGCGAGCTGCCCCGCCAGATTCGGACCAACCGCGCCACCGACGGCGAGGCCGTGGGCAGCGTGTTTTTCTCGGCCAAATCGGTGCTCACCAACCCGCTCCACACCACCGATTCGCTGCGCCAGGACCTGTTCCGCTACCCCGCCCTGGTGCCGGCCATGCCCTGGAAAGACGCCACCCCGCCCCTGCCCGTGACCAACCTCACGCTGCGCCGCCTTAGCCACTACGTGACCCTAAACTGGCAGAGCGGCCCGCCCGCCGCCGACGGCGACGCGGCCACCTATTACGTGCTCTACCGCTTCGAGCCCACCGAGGCCAGCACGCCCAACGACCCGCGCCGCATCTTGGCCTTGCCCCGGCCGGCCCCCGGCTTCCCCGCCACCTACGTGGACACCACCGCCGTGCCCGGCCAGGCCTACGCCTACTACGTGACCGCCGTGGACCGCCTGCACAACGAGAGCCGGCCCATGCGCGTCATCACCACCGGCCAGCAGTCGGCGGAGCTGGCTCTGGGCCAGGCCCCCGGCGGCGCACCCCGTCCGGCCGCCCCGGCCGTAGCCACGCAGCCTGCCCCGGTCACCCCGCGCCCCAGCATTCGCCTCAACGCCCCGGCCGATAAACCCGAGGCTTCGGCCCCGTTCTCCAAAGTCAAAATCAAGGAGAAGCCCGCGAAGAAGAAGGGTTTCTTTGCGCGGCTTTTTGGCGGCGGGTAAGGCTCGCCTTGTCCCTGCGCTAACATGCAAAAAGCGGCCTTCCCCAATGGAGAAGGCCGCTTTTTGCATGTTAGCGCAGGAAGGCTCAGCCCCTACAACGTCTTGTACTCGAAACGGACGCGGGCATTGGAGCCGGCCGAGCTTTGCTTCACGCTGAGGATGCGCAGCAGGCCCAGCTCGGCCCCGCGAATGCGCACGGCATACACGTCGCCAGCCGCCACGGGGCCGAGGTCGGCGCTGACGCTGGAAGCCGAGGCCACGCCGTTGGCGTAGAGGGCCGTGCCCGCTGCGTTGGCCGTGGCCGTGGTGTAGAAGCCCCGGTCAAGCTGCAAGGGGGTGATTTTGGTGTAGCGCGTGGTGTTGGCGGCCGAGAGGTACACCCCACCGCTCACGCCGCTCACAAATAAGTCCTTGGCCGTGGGCGGGTTGGCGGCCGGCTCCAGGGTGCCGGTGCGCAGGTTGAAGGCCACCGAATCGGGAGTAGCATTGGGGCCGCCGCTAATGCGGCCGGTGCGCAATGTGGCCAGCACCGTGGGGTTGGTCACGTTGATGGTCGGGGCCGTGACGGTGACGGCCTGCACCGCCCCGTAGGCCGTGAAGGAGAAGGTAACAGGCTGGCCGTTGGTGTTGCGCGGAATGGTCACGTCCACGGTGCGGGTGTTGGCCGCGCCGTTCGAAGGGTTCCGAATGACGCCTACCCGCACCGGCGCGCCAGTCCCGATGCGGTAGAAGGTGGTGAGGCTGTCCACAGCCTTAAACAACGGGTTGGCCGGCGTGGGCAGGGCCGGCGGCGTGGGTAGTACGCCAATGCCGGTTTCGTTGATAATAAGTGAGTAGCCGACGATGTCGCCCTCGCTCTGAGCTGTGTTGGCCAGCGTGTTGCGGTAGGTAGCCGACGTGGCCCCAAACTTCAGGGTAATGGGCTGGGCAATGTTGTAGGTGAAGCGGCGCAGGCGCTTGGCCCCATTCTGGAAGGTCAGGGTCACGTCGACGCGCACGGGCACGCCGTTGGTGGCGGTGGGCACCACGTAGGGCACGGCCTGGGCCAGCAGGCCGCCGCTGGCGTTGAAGGCGCCGTTGGCCGGATACACGCCGGTTTGCGCCGAGTCAGCTTTGTTCACCACCTGAAACACGGTGATGTCGCGCAGCTGGTCGGTTTCGTTGTAGGTCACGTAGAGCGGCACGGCGTCGCCGGGGGCATAGCGGGCGCTCAGGGGCACGCGCGGCAGCGCCAGCCCGGCAAAGCCCGAATCCGACGACTCGTTGGTCGGGGCATGGTAGAAGTCATCAAGCTCGTTCTTTTTGCAGCCGCCGAGCAGCAGCCCCAGCACTGGCAAGGCCAGCAGCAGGTTTTTGGTTGAAAAGCAATTCATATCGGGAGGGAATGAAAGTTGAAGGAAGGGTGCGCGCTGCTACGGCCGGTCAAACCACAGCGGCTTGGTAACATATTCCAGGTCGGCGGCCGGCGAGCCAAACGTGAGGCCCGCTTCGGTATAGAGGCCAGCCACGGCGTTGGGATTTACCGTGACTTCGGTAGCGCCCGGCAGCAGGCGGCGCGGGAACAGCCGGTCGACGCCGTTAGGCCCGAGCGGCAGCGGCGGGGTGGTATTGCCGGTATAGGTCGGATACAGGAGGTTCACGTACAAGTCCTTGCGGAAGTCGTAGCGGCGCAGGTCCGACCACGAGTCCGGGTTCAGGAACATGGCAATGTATTTCTGCTCCATGATGTGGCGCAGCGTGAGGGCCGTTTCGTTCTGGGGCAGGGCGGCGCTGGCCAGGTAGGCCGTAATCTGCCCATCAAGAATAACCGGGAACGTGACCGTTGGGGGCGAGTAGGTGCCGCCCGTGCCCACCTTCCGCATGTGCGCCGTGATGCCGGCCCGCAGCGCATCGAACGCACGTTTCTTGTTGCCGGCCAGGAAGGCCGCTTCGGCTTCGATAAACTTCAACTCGTGGTAGGTGATGGCCTCGTAGTAGCCTAGGTCGCGGGCGTACCAGCTGCCGTAGAAGTCGGTGATGTTGGTGGTGCCCGGCGTGAAGTTGGTGGTGGTGCCCCGGCCGGGGTCGACACCCTGGCTGGTGGTGGGCGTGAGGATGCCGAAGCGCGGGTCAATCACGCCGGGATAAGTAGTGCCGTTCAGGTACTTCACGATATTGGACGAGAACGTGGCCGTGCCAAAGTTGGCCCGCGTCACCCCAAAAATGTTGGTCGTATTCGAGAGCGGGGCAATGGCCGTCTGGAAGTTAATCTGGGCATCGTCGGCCGTGCTCTGGAAGGCTTTGTCGCAGAGGGCCAGCACGGCGTTGGCGTCGTAGCTGGCCTTTTTGGTGAGGTGCTGGGCCTGGCGGGCCTTCAGGGCGTAGGCCAGGCGCACCCACTTGGAGGCGTCGCCTTTATACAGAATGTCGCCGCTCTCGCTGGGCGAAGTGCTGTAGAAGGGGCGCACCTGGGCGCTGGCGGGCTTGCTCATTTCCACCACGCCCTCGTCGCAGAGCTGGTTGATGGTGGCGTAAATCTGCTGCTGCGGGTCGTACTTGGGCGTGAAGTTGGCCCCGCCCTGGTAGGCTTCGGAGTACGGAATGTCGCCCAGCATGTCGGTGGCGTGGGCCAGAATCATGGCCTGCATAATCTTGCCCGCCCCGATGTAGTACACCGAACCCTCAGCCTCGGCCGCCTTTTGCAGGGTCGGAATGTTGCCGCCCGACTGGAAGTAGGAGTAGTTGAAGGTATTGGTGCTTTGGGCGTTGGTGAAGAAATACTGGTCGTTGCCGCCGCTGTTGGTGGTGCGGCTCACCACGTACTGTGTGATGTATGGCGTGCGCAGGGCCGTAAACATCTGCGTCTGGATGCCATTGGAAATGATGCCCGGCAGCAGGAAGTTGGGCGTGGAGACGACCGGGTTGTTGGGATTGTTGTTCACGTCGAGAAACTTCTCGCACGCGGTGAGGGCGCCGGTGCTCAGCAGCAGGCCCAGGCCAATTATATATGGTTTCATTCGGAGGAATAGTTAATTGTGAGGCCGTCGGGCTGTTTTGGTTCAGCCGCGTCCAGACTAGAAATTGACCCGCACGGCCATGTCCACGCCGCGAGTGGCGGGCACGTTGCCGAAATCGAAGCCGTTGGAGCCGCCGCCGCGCACGCCCGCGCCGGCCGCCGACGTTTCGGGGTCGGCCCCGGTGTAGCCGGTCAGCAGTATCAAATTGCGGCCGGTCACGCTCAGTTCCACACCTTTGATGAATTTGGTGGGGCTCAGCAGGTTGGCGGGCAGCGCGTAGCTGAGGGTGGCGTAGCGCAGGCGCGCCCACGAACCGTCCTCTATGAAGGCCGTGCCCACTCGGCCCAGAATGCTGGTGTAGTAGGTCTGGGTCAGTTCCACGGGGCGGGTGTTGGGGGTGTACACGGTGTTGCCGCTGGCGTCCTTGCTGGCCACCACGCCATCAAACACCACTTGCTTGTAGCGGTCGGCGGTGCGCTGCGAGGTGCCCACGCCGGTCTGATACCAGTCGTTGCCGTTGATAACCTTGCCGCCCACCCGGAAATCAAACAGCGCCGCCAGCGACAAACCTTTGTAGGTGAACGTGTTGGTGAGCTGCGTGGTGAAGCGCGGGGCGCGGTTGCCAGCGTAAAGCAGGTTGGGGTTCACGCTGGGGTAGCCCGTCGAGCCCACGATAACCTGGTTGTAATACGGGCTGCTGGGGTCGGTCACGCGCACAAAATCCGTGGCACCTACGCTCGAAATGGCCCGGCCGGGGAAGGCGCCGCCTTCGTGCACGTCGGTGATGAAGGCATCGGACTGAAATACCACCGTGAGCGGGTACGGCAGCTCCTCCACGCGGTTGGTGTTGTGGTAGAAGTTGGCAATGATGTCCCAGCTGAAATCCTTGCTCTTGACGGGCGTGCCGGTGAGGGCAACTTCCTGGCCCTCGTTGGTCACGATGCCGCCGTTGATGTACTGCAGGATGAAGCCGGCGGCCTGGCTCACGCGGGGCGCGATAATCTGGTCGGTGGTGCGCGAGTAGTAGTAGTTGAAGTCCAGGCCCAGGCGGTTTTTCAGGAACTGCAGGTTGATGCCGGCCTCGTAGGTGCGGGTGCGCTCGGGCTTGAGGTTGGGGTTCGAGCCGAAGAAGTCGTTGCGGAAGCCGCCGCCGATGTAAGTGTTCTGAGCCAGTGCGGCCTGAATGCGGTAGGGCTGTGTGTCCTTGCCCACCTCGGCCACCGAGGCGCGTACCTTGCCGTAGTTCAGGACGTTGTTCTGCTCCAGGCCCAGGGCCTTGGTGAACTCATAGCCCAGGCCAGCCGAGCCGTAGAGGAAGCCCTTGCCGTAAATCTTGTTCTGGTCGGGGCGCGGCAGCGTCGACGACTGGTCGTAGCGGGCCTGCAATTCCACAAACAGCTGGTTGAAGGCGCTCACGCTCAGGCGAGCGAAGTTGCCGATGAGGTGGCGCGTGTTGTCGCGCTGCAAGGCGCTGCGGTTCACGGTGTTGTTCAGCCCCACGAAGCCGGGGTTCTGGAAAATCAGGCCGATGTAGTCCACGGCCTGGTCCTTGTTTTCCTCAATCGTGTTGCCCAGGATGAACGTGCCGCCGAAGTTGGAGCTGAAATCGTGCGTGAACGTGGCCAGCGAGGTGGCCGTGATGAGGCGGAACTGGTCCACGGTTTCGGCGAGGCCGCCGTTTTGGTTGCCCACCTGCGAGGTGCCCACGGCCCGCACCGAGGTGTTGCGCGAGGTGTACAGGTCGGTGCCGATGTTATGGCTCAAAGTGAGCCACTTGGCCGCCTTGAAACTCAGCTGCACGTTGCCGATGAAGCGGTTGGTGCGGTCGGTCTGCGGGTTTTTCTCAACGGTGAAGTAAGGGTTGTCGGCGTCGGCATCGGTGCCGTTGCCCAGCGCCAGCAGGCGGCGGCGGGTGCCGTCGGGGTTGAGGTAGTTGCGGGCATCATCGCCACGCGGCCAGTTCAGCAAGCTCAGCAGGTAGCCGCCCGATGAGCCGAACAAACCCGGCCCCTGAATGGGCCGCTCGCCGCCCGAGGTGAGGTACTGCGCCGAGCCGCTTACGCTGAGCCGGGGCGAGATTTCGGCCGTGCCCGAGAGGCGCACCGTGGTTTTGTCGTACTTGCTCTGGGGCGTCACGCCGCTCTGCGTCAGGTTTGAGGCCGATACGAAGAACGTGGCCTTGTCCGAGCCGCCCGACATGTTCAGGAAGTTCTGGTAGGTGTAGCCCTTGCGGTAGAAGTTGGCCAAGTTGTCGTACACCGGCTGGCCCGGCGTGAAGCGCGGTCCAAACGACACGCGCGTAGTACCATCAAACACGCCGCCCGAGCCCTGCCCGTACTGGTCCTGCATTTTGGGCAGGCGGTTCACCTCATCCACCGACACCTGCGAGCGCACGTTGAGCGTGGTGCGGCCGGAATTGCCTTTTTTGGTCGTAATCACCACCGCACCGCCGGCGGCCCGAAGGCCGTAGAGGGCGGCGGCGGCCGGCCCCTTCAGCACCGTGATGCTGGCAATGTCCTCGGGGTTGAGGTCACCGGCACGGTTGGCCGCACCCACCGAGCGACCCAGCAGGCCGTTGAACTGCGAGCCCGCGCCCGGCGCGGCGCTCTCCTGAAACGAGCCGTTGTCCATAATCATCCCGTCGATGACGAACAGCGGCTGGTTGTCGCCATCGAGCGAGGTACCGCCCCGGATTACGATGCTGGCCCCCTCACCCGGCGCCCCGCCCGAGGAGGTGATGTTCACGCCCGCCACCTTGCCCTGCAGGGCGTTCACCACGTTGGTCTGGCGCGAGTCGATAATGTCCTTGCTCTTCACTTCCTGCACGGCCGTCACCAGCTCGCGCTTGTTCTGGGCAATGTTGTAGGCCGTCACCACCACTTCGTCGAGGCCGGTGGTGCTTTCCTTCAGGGCCACGTTCACGGTGCCGTCGGTGCCCACGGTGCGCTCCTGCGGGCTGTAGCCGATGAAGCTGAACACGAGGACCGCGCCCGGCGCGGCCGCAACAGAGTAGCGGCCGTCGGAGCCGGTGGTGCTGCCGGTGGTGGTGCCTTTCACCAGCACGGTCACGCCGGGCAGCGGGCTTTGGTCGGTGCCCGAGGTCACGATGCCCGACACGGTGCGGGCCGGAGTAGCCTGGTCAGGGCGGGCCTGCGCCCAGCTCGGACGCGCCGGCAGCGCCCCCAGCGTTAGCAGCAATAGCCAGTAAGTTTTTTTCATGAGGAGAGTGATTAGGATGGGAATTGGGAATGAGAGTCAACGAAAAAGGCCGGAACCCGGCGCGGCACGCGCTTAGGTTCCGGCCTTGGACAAAGGCGGCAGGTGGCAACAGCAAGAAGCCGCGCAAGACATGGTATTAGGACAAGATGGGTGGGAAATGGAAAGGAGGCGTCAAATGTGCGAAATATTCAGGTAACATTCATCGAAAATCACGCGGCTAGAACGGCAGGAATTAGCACATTCCATTTCATATTTATTTGCTTTTCAATATTTATCAGCACTATATCCATACTCATTTTGTGCTGATAATCAGAACAGACCGTTCCGAACTACCGACCACACCGCGCCTAAAGTGCGGCCGGGCCGCCTACGGTGCGGGCCAGACCAACCAAAAATGCATTTGGCAAGCAGCCCCACCGGGATTAGGTAAAGATAAAGTTTTCACGATATTAGCCACCGCATCCCTTACTCTCACCTAGCCCCCTCTTTCCCATGCGAAACACCTACTCCTTTAGTAGTCCGAGCCTCCGCTGGACCGGGTTACTATTATTGATGCTGTTGGCGGCCCTCACGACCGGCGCGCAAACCCCGCAGCGCTACACCCTGCAAGGCCGCGTGACCGACGCCAGCGGCCAGGGCCTGCCCGGAGCCACCGTGCTGCTAAACGGTACGACGCTCGGCGCTTCGTCTGGGGCCGATGGGGGCTACGTGCTTGACGCCAGCATCGCGCCGGGCAGCTACACGCTCACCGTGTCACTGATTGGCTACGCGGCCGTGTCGAAACCGCTCACGCTGGGCGCTAGTACGACGGTGACCACCGACGTCTCGCTGACCGAAGCCCGCCAGAAGCTGGACGAGGTGGTGGTGGTGGGCTCCACCATCAGCGCGCCGAAGCGGGAGCTGGGCAACGCCATCAGCACGGTGCGGGCCGAGGACCTGGCGCAGAGCGGCTCGGGCGGGCTGCTGAACTCCTTGCAGGGCAAGGTGGCCGGCGCGCAGATTACCCAGAACTCGGGCGACCCGGCCGGCTCGCTCTCGGTGCGGCTGCGCGGGGTGCACTCGCTGCAAGGCTCCTCGGACCCGCTGTATGTGATTGACGGCGTGATTGTGAGCAATGCCAGCACCAACGTGTCGCAGCTGGCGCTGAGCAACGACGTAGGCCAAGCCAACGTGGGCCAAAACCGTTTGGCCGACCTCAACCCCAACGATATTGCCAGCCTCAACATCATTAACGGGGCGGCGGCGGCGGCCCAGTACGGCTCGCGCGCGGCCAACGGCGTGGTACTCATCACCACCAAGCGCGGGCAGAGCGGCGCGGCACGGGTGTCGGTATCCACCAGCTTCAATATGAACGAGCTGCGGAAATCGGTGCCGGTGAATACCTACGGCAAGCAGTTTGGCTTTGCCGGACTGCGGCTCTACACCATCGGCGCGCCCACGGCGGCCCAGCTGGCGGCCAACCCGGGCGTCACGACTGTGCCCATTGTGCGCGGCGACCCGTCGCTGCCGCCCACCCAGCTGGCCAGCAACCTGGTGGATGTGACGCGCTACAACTACTTCGACCAGATTTTCCGGACCGGCTACGGCACCGACGACGCGGTGTCGGTGTCGGGCGGCACGGAGCGCACGCAGTATTATGTGTCGGCCAACTATTTGAAAAATGAGGGCATCATCAAGGGCACCGATTTCACGCGCTACAACCTGCGGACGCGGGTCGACCAGCGCCTCGCGGACTGGGCCAAGGTGTCGGCGGGGCTGAGCTACGTGAACAGCTTCTCGAACGAGAAGGCCAACGGCAACGTGTTCTACAGCCCGATTAACGCCGTCAACATCACCAACAACATCTACGACATCACCCAGCGTGACGCCGCCGGCAACCTGCTGGCCGTGGAGCCCACCCGCGTGAACCCGCTCTCGACCATCGAGGACATGAAATTTACGCAGAGCGTGAACCGCACCGTGAGCGACGTGCAAGTGAACCTGACGCCGTTCAAGGGCTTTTCGGCCGACTACGTGCTGGGCGTGGACGCCTACGGGCAGGTGGGCCAGAGCTACATCCGGCCCTACCCCTACCAGGCGGCGGCCGGCCTGCCCGCCGCCCGCTACCCCGGCGGCTACGCGGCCAATGGCAACAACGCCGTCATCCAGCTCAACTCCGATATCAACCTGGGCTACGAGTACCAGATTAGCGAAAACCTGAAGCTGAACCTGCGCGCCGGCTACAGCTACCAGTATGCGCAGCAGGACTATACCACCACGCAGGGCCAGAACCTGGCTCCGTTCATCACCACGGTATCGGGGGCGAGCAGCACCACCATTACCTCGGCCTACAACCTCGACCGCTACAACCTGAGCGGCTACTACGGGCAGGCCACCATCGGCTTCCGCAACCTGGCGTTTCTGACGGGCGCGGTGCGGCGCGACCGTTCGTCGAAGTTCTCCGACACCGAAACCAACCAAGTTTATCCGAAAGTGAGCGGCTCGCTGGTGGTGTCGGACTTTAGCTTCTGGCAAAACAGCGCTTACGCCAACTCCTTCAACAGCCTGAAGCTGCGCGCCAGCTACGGCGAGGCCGGCAACCTGACGGGCATCGGCGCCTACGACCGGTTTTACCAGTTCAGCCCGCTGGGCTTTTTGGGCAAGAACACCATTGCGCCGGGCGTGGTGTACGCCAACCCCGCTGTGCGGCCCGAGCGCATGGCCGAACTGGAAGGCGGGGCCGACCTGGCTTTCCTGCGCGACCGCCTCACGCTAAGCGTGACGGCGTACTACCAGAAAGTCAATTCCCTGGTGGTGAAGCGTAACCTGGCCCCCAGCTCGGGCGGCTCCAGCATTGTGAACAACGTGGGCACGCTGGAAAACCGGGGCCTGGAGGTGTCGCTGGGAGGTACGCCGGTGAAAACCACGGATTTCACTTGGGACGTGTCCTTCATCTTCAGCCGCAACCGCAACAAGGTGCTGAGCCTGCCCGGCTCGAACGGCAGCGTGCAGGCCATATCGATTGACAACGCAGCCGGGGCGCCGGTGTACCTGCTGGAGGGTCAGCCGGCGGGCGTGTTTTACGGCTCGGGCTACGCCCGCAACCCCGATGGCTCGCTGCTGCTCACGCCTCAGGGCTTCGCGCAGGACGAGCGCGCCGTGGGCCAGGCTGTGGGCGCGGTGAACTTTACGCCGGCCCGCAGCAGCGACGGCCAGCCGCTCTACGGTGGCGCCTCTACCATTGCCAACGTGGTCATCGGCAACCCCAACCCGAAATGGACGGGCTCCTTCAACACCAACTTCACCTACAAAAAGCTGGGCCTGCACGTGTTGTTTGACGCCGTGCAGGGCGTGAGCGTGTTTAACGCCGACAAGCGCACCCGCCAGGGCGTGGGCCTTGGCGATATGGCCGAGCAGGAATTGCGCGGCAGTATCCCGCGCGGCTCCATCTTCGCCATCTACAACACTCAGGAATTCCGCGTAGATGACGGCTCCTACGTGAAGCTACGCGAGGTGGCGCTGAACTACGCCCTGCCTACGTTCACAAGGTTTATTTCTTCGCTGAACCTGTCGCTGGTGGGCCGCAACCTGTATTCGTGGGACAAATACAACGGCTTCGACCCCGAAACCAGCGCCGGCGGCGCGTCGGACCTGCTGCGCGCCATTGACTTTGGCAACGTGCCCATTCCGCGCACTTACCAGGTTAAGCTGGCGGCCACGTTCTAATGTAGCACGGACTGAAAGTCCACGCTACTTCCCACCTTCCAGAACTCAATTCCATGAAGAAAATAATCACCCTCACAGCCCTGCTTTCAGCCCTCGCGCTGGGCAGCTGCAATAAGGAATACCTGAACCCCAGCACCGCCAGCCAGCAGCAGGTGGTCACTTCCTCCGATGGCCTCATCACGCTCTGCAACGGCTTGCAGGCGCGCTACAGCACGGGTGGCCTGCTCAGCGTGCTATATAACACGGTGGCGGCCGGCGGCCTCACCACCAGCGAGCTTCGCATCCTCAACGTGGGCAATATTGAGGAGTACAACGTGAGCGTGGGGGGCAGCCTCCTCACCAACAGCAACGGCGTGGTGCGCAACCTCTGGACCCAAGCCAACCTGGTGAAATCCAACGCCGACCTGGTGCTGGCCAACGTGGGCAACGCCCCGGATGCCGGCACCCGTAGCGGCATTGTGGCCTACGCCAGCATCTTCCGGGCGCTGAGCATTGGTACGCTGGCGCAGTATTTCGAGCAGATTCCACTGGCCACGCAGGAGAACGCGCCGTTTGTGCCGCGCGTGGATGCGTTGCGCAGCGCCGTGGCCCAGCTCGAAGCGGCGGCCACGCAGCTGGCTGCCACGCCGGTTTCGGCCGATTTTAATGCCAAGATTGTGCCCGGCATCGACTTGCCGAATACCATACAGGCCCTTATTGCCCGCTACAGCCTGGAAGCTGGCGACTACGACAAGGCCCTGGCCGCCGCCGGCCGCGTGGACCTTACGAAACGCTCGGTGTTCAACTTCGACGACAACACCCGCAACCCGCTGTTCGAGACGTCGTTCGGCAACAAAAACGTGTTTGAGCCCACCAACACCAGCCTGGGCCTCACCGGCACGCTGGCCCCCGAAGCCGGCGACAAGCGCCTTCCCTTCCTGGTGCGCATCAGCCCGCCGCCAACCGCCACCCAGAACCTGGGCACCGGCTTCTACACCGCCAACAGTGCGCCCATTCCGGTGTACGTGCCCAACGAAATGCTCCTGATTCGGGCCGAAGCCTACGCCCGCAAAAACGACGTACCCAATGCCGTGATTGAGCTGAATAAGGTGCGCACCAGCACGGCTGCCGCGGCCACCACCAGCACCGGCCTGCTGCTGGCGCTGCCCGGCGCGGCCCTGCCCGCCTATGCTGGCCCTCTCACGGTTGCCGACGTGCTCACCGACATCCTGCGCAACCGCGACATCGAGCTGGCCTTCCAGGGCTTCCGGCTGGCCGACAGCCGCCGCTTCGGCCGCCCCGCGCCGGGCACCACCGGGGCCGAGCGTAATCGCAATTTCTTCCCCTACCCCCGCGTGGAGCGCGAAAACAACCCCGCCACGCCCGGCGACCCGGCCATATAAACATATGGGGTAGAGACGCATATTTGCGTCTCGTCGTTGAACGGCACCAACTGTGCGGCCTAACAGCGACGAGACGCAAATACGCGTCTCTACTCTCTCTTCTCCCCAGCCCATGAACCCGCCCAACTCCCACCCCACCCCGATTTCCACCACGGTTTATGCTGATTCGGAGCAGGCTTCGGTCGCCGTGGCCGGCCAGATTGCCGACCTTATCCGGGCGCGCGCCGCTGAGGGCCGCCCCTGCGTGCTGGGGCTGGCCACCGGCTCCTCGCCCACACGGGTTTATGAGGAGCTGGTGCGCCTGCACCGCGAGGATGGCCTGAGCTTTCAGAACGTCATCAGCTTCAACCTCGATGAATACTACCCCATGGCCCCCGACTCGTTGCAGAGCTACGTGCGCTTCATGCGGGAGTACCTGTTCGACCACGTTGATATAAAACCCGAGAACGTGCACATCCCCGACGGCACCGTACCGCCAGAGCAGGTAGCCGAGTTTTGCCGGCGCTACGAGGAGCAGATTCGCGCTGCCGGCGGGATTGATTTGCAGCTACTGGGCATCGGGCGCACGGGGCACATTGGCTTCAACGAGCCCGGCTCCGGCCCGGCTTCCCGCACCCGCCTCATCACCCTGGACCACGTAACGCGCACCGACGCGGCTTCCGACTTTTATGGCGAGGAAAACGTGCCGCGCCGCGCCCTCACCATGGGCGTGGGCACCATTCTTGAAGCCCGCCAGATTGTGCTGCTGGCCTGGGGCGAAGGCAAGGCCGCCGTGGTGAAGCGCATGGTGGAAGGCGAAATAACGGACACTGTGCCGGCCACCTACCTGCAGCGCCACCCCAACGTGCAGGTGGTGCTGGACGAAGCCGCCGGGGCCGAGCTCACCCCGCGCAAAACGCCCTGGCTGCTGGGCCTGCCCGGCGACTGGCACGATGCCGCCCTGGTGCGCAAGGCCGTGACCTGGCTGGCCCGCACCGTGACCAAGCCCATCCTGAAACTCACCGAGGAAGACTACAACGAAAACGGCCTTTCGGAGCTACTGGCGCAGTCCGGCCCGGCCTACGACATCAACATTCGCGTCTTCAACGAGCTGCAGCACACCATTACCGGCTGGCCCGGTGGCAAGCCCAACGCCGACGACACCTACCGCCCCGAGCGCGCCGAACCGTTCCCCAAGCGCGTCCTCATCTTCAGCCCCCACCCCGACGACGACGTGATTTCGATGGGCGGCACCCTGCTCCGCCTCGTCGACCAGGGCCACGAGGTGCACGTGGCCTACCAGACTTCCGGCAACATTGCCGTGTTTGATGACGAGGCCATTCGCTTCGCCGATTTTGTGGCCGATTATGACCAGGCCTTCCACCTGCCCACTGGCGAGCCGGCCGACAACCTCTACCACCGCGTGGCCGATTTCCTCAAGAACAAGCAGCCCGGCCAGGTCGATTCCGACGAGGTGCAGCAGATAAAGGGCCTCATCCGGCGGGGCGAGGCCAAGAGCGCCTGCCGCCTGGCCGGCATCCCCGACGCCAACGTGCACTTCCTGGACTTGCCGTTCTACGAAACCGGCCGGGTGCGCAAAAAGCCGCTGGGCGACGAGGACATCCGCCTTACCATGGAGCTGCTGAACCGCATCCAGCCCCAGCAGATTTACGCCGCCGGCGACCTCTCGGACCCGCACGGCACGCACCGCGTGTGCCTGGCGGCCATTTTCGAGTCCATTCACCGCCTCAAAGCCTCCGGCACCGCCTGGCTAGCCGATTGCTGGGTGTGGCTCTACCGTGGAGCCTGGCAGGAATGGGAAATCGACCAAATTGAGATGGCCGTGCCCCTCTCGCCGCAGGAGCTCACGCGCAAGCGCCGCGCCATCTTCAAGCACCAGAGCCAGAAGGACCGGCCGCTATTCCCTGGGGCCGACCAGCGCGAGTTCTGGCAGCGCGCGGAGGCCCGCAACCGCACCACGGCCAAGCTGTACGACCAACTGGGCCTGCCGGAGTACGAGGGAATTGAAGCGTTTGTGCGCTGGGAATTTTGAGGGCCGATGAAAACGTAACCGGCGCGCAGGCACCGGGCAGTGGCAGTTTCCGTATGTGCGCTGGGTGCCTGGCTCGGCAGTGGGGCTGCCTACATATGCCCCGGTACCATCTTTGTGCTTCCGTTACCCAATGCTTTCCCTGTGCCACTACGCCTATGCCTCTTTATACTCTGCCTGCTCGCCATTGGGTTGCGCGGCGGGGCTCAGCCGCTCACCAACCAGCATGGCGCCCCCGGCATTGATGTAGTACAAGTGGGCGTGCTGCCGGACCGAGGTTATTCCTGGGAAAGAATCCGCACCGATTCCACCTTGGTGTTTGCCCCGGCCGACTCCTTGCACCCGGCCCAGGCGCGCCGCTACTGGCTAAAGCTAGCGCTGACCAATAACAGTCGCTACGCCGAAGCCGTGCAGCTCACGGTGCTGCCCAACCTCGACAACACCCTCTTTTATTTCGACAGCGACGCCCGGGCCTGGCGCACGCGCCGGGCGGGCGTGGCCGCCCCCACCGACAGCCAGCGCGTGAAAGGCCGGCTCCTGCTGCGGCTACCGGGCCGCACCACCACCCCGGTGTACGTACGGGTAGCCCTGAGCCCGCGGGCCACCCTGCCGGCCGCCATTCGGCTGCGGCTACAACTGGAAAAAGAGGCCGTGGTGCAGCAGGTGGACCGCTTCTACAGCACGGCCTGGGCCGTGTCGCTCACGGCGCTGCTGCTGCTGCTGCTCACCAACCTGCCCACCTACGTCCGCTTCCGCGACCGCAGCACGCTGTTCTACCTGAGCACGCAGGTGGGGGCGGCGCTGTACGTCACCGCGTTTCGGGGATATTTTAAAGTACTGTGGCCGAGCCCGGTATTCAGCCAATTGGCACTGTCCGACGGGCGCAGCTACGCCTACACACTCAACAACGTGGCCATGCACCTGAGCGTGGTGCTGATGCTCAACGGGTTTGGGCAGATGACCCGCACCTATTTGCTGCTGCCGGCCCGGCTGCCGCGCTTCGATGCCGCGCTGCGCTACGCCCTGTGGGGCTACCTCGGCTTCACGGTAATGGTGGGACTGGTAAACCTGAACGGCTTCTATCTCAACCAATACAGCCTGCCCTACGACAACCTGCTGGTGCTGGGCGTGGTGGGGCTGCTGCTGGCCATTGGGGTGGTGGCCTACCGGCGGCGGCTGCCGCTGGCCCGCCCCTTCCTGGTGGCCAACGTACTGCCAATGTGCTTCCTGGGGTTCATCGCGGCGTACCACGTCGTCATCGGCTTCGACAACAATGGCAATATGCTGCTGCCCGACCTGGCCATTCTCTCGCACGCGCTGTGCTTTTCGGTGGCTCTGAGTATTCGCTCCCATAGCTTGCAGCAAACCCTGCTGGCCAAAGAGCACGAGGCCGCCAACCTGGCCCTTGACATCCGGCAGCAGGAGCTGCGCCACCGCGAAATCGTGCTTAAAAATAGCCACATCCAAACCGCCCTGCTCCAGATGCAGCGGCAGCAGCAGGCCCGTGACGAGCACGCCCAGCAGCTAAGCGCCGACATTCAGCAGCACGAGTCCACCAACCAGGAGCTGCAGCAGCAGCTCGAAGCCAACCAGCGCGAGCTGGCCTCCACCAGCCTCTACGTGCAGCAGAAAAACGCCTTGCTGGCCGAGCTCAAGCAGCAGATTCAGGAGTTGAACGCCCAGAGCCCGAAGCAGCGCAAGGAGCTGGCGGGCATCAAGTCCATCCTGCAAACCAGCCTCTACCTCGACGAAGACTGGGGCAAGTTTAAGGTTCATTTCGAGCAGGTGCACCCCCGCTTCTTCGAGGAGCTGCAGGCGAAGTACCCGGCCCTGACCAGCAACGAGCAGCGGCTGTACTGCTACTTTCACATCAACCTGGCCACCAAGGAAATCGCGGCCCTGCTCAACATCGACCCGGCCAGCGTGCGGCGAGCCAAAACCCGCCTCTTCAAGAAGATTGGCGCCGCCGACGTGGCCGCCGGCCGCACCCTACCGGCCGAAGCCGGGCCGCTGGCTGGCGAGTAGCGCGAAAGTCCGGCGCGCCCGGCGGGTCATGGGCAAAGCAGCTGGGTTGCTAAACAACCGACATAGGCGTCCCGTCGAAGTCGGGGGTCAAGCGGCAGCATATTGGCTCGGCCGGCGAAAATTGGCAGGCATTTGACCCTTGCCCAGCCACTCATAGGTGGGCCTCTTTCCATCCCTGGCGCAAACGCCCGGCTGCCGCACGACATCCGGGCGTTTGCATAACGGGCCGGACTGCCAATTCTTTAACTGTTCTTCATGGGTTTAGAGAGCTGGTCAGGGCTACCTTTGTCCAGATAGGCTTTAACTCATATTTAATTGCCACCCTCCGCCCGTCTGGGGCTAAGCCGTCTTCCCCCTTTCCCCTGTATTACTTATGAAACAAACGTACTCCCTGCCCCACACGGGGCGACTGACCCGCAGGTCCGGGCTGCTGGCTGGTTCCTCGCTCTTCGTGTTGCTCGGCATGGGGCTGGCCGTGCGGCTAACTCAGCCTGCAAGCGTCCCTGCGGCGGCCATTGTCCCCGCGGGTGTTGCCCAACCGGCGGGCCCCTACCGGGCCCTTGCCCAGTGGCCAGCCCCCTTCCCAGGCGCTTGCGGGATGCAGCACCAAGCGGCCCCCGTGCCGGCCGACACCAGCCACCGGGCAATGGTCGGCATCCTGGCTGATGTGCGCCGCCGCTCGTTCTTCTTCGCCTCCGGCAAGGGCGCGGGCCTTACGGCCGGCAACTACCGCCAGCACCTACGCGCCACCCTGGATGCCGGCCGCTACGCCGTGGCGGCCGACACCGCCGGCCAGGGCGGGGCGGCCTGGCAGGTCGACTTTGCTTTGCGCGGCATTGGGCGGGACGGGACCTTGGCTTTGCGCCCGGTGGCCACCCCCACTGCCCCGCCGGCCTTAGCCGAGGGGCACGCCAGCTACCAGCAGCCTGGCTTTGCGGTAGACTACGACAATACCCCCACCGGCCTGCGCCAGACCTACCGCCTGGCGGCCCGGCCCGCCGGCAGCGGGCCGGTGCAAGTGGCGCTGGCCCTGACCACCCACCTGCACGCCCGCCCGGCCGGCGACACGGCCGTGGTGTTTGCCGTCGGCAGCAGCCCCGCACCGGTGCTGCACTACGGCAGCCTGCGCGCCTGGGACGCCACCGGTCGCCGCCTGCCCGCCACCATGCACCTGGCCGAACAGGGCACCGCCCTGGCCCTGGTGGTCGACGATGCTGGGGCCCGCTATCCGCTCACCATCGACCCGCTGGCCAGCACGGCGGGCACTACCCTAAGCGGGGCCAGCGCGGGCGACACCTTTGCCACGAGCGTGGCCCTGGTGGGCGACCTCAACGGCGACGGCTATGCCGACCTGGCCGTGGGTGCCCCCGGCTACAGCGGCGGAGCAGGCGCCGTGTACCTCTACCGGGGCAGCAGCACCGGGCTGGCCACCACGGCCGTCACCGTGCTGCAGGGCAGCGGCACCGACGCCAACGGCACTAGCGTGGCCGGGGCCGGCGACTTTAACGGCGATGGCTACGCCGACCTGCTGGCCGGCGCGCCGGGCTATGCCAGCAATGCCGGCGTGGCGTTCATCTACGCCGGTGGGCCGTCCTTCTTCACCAACCCTACGGCCAATGCCGCGGGCATAGCCGGCTTGCCCAATTCGCGCGGGGCCACCAGCGTGGCCGGCGTGGGCGACGTGAACGGCGACGGCTACGACGATTTCGCGTTTGGGGGGCCGGCGTATAACGTGAATGTCGGCTCGGTCTTCATCGTCTTCGGCAATGCCAGCCTGAGCGTGAACACCAACACCGCCACCGTGGGCGGAGGCACCAACTACCGGCTGGGTGCCAGCCTGACCGGGTTGGGCGACACCAACGGCGACGGCTACGCCGACCTGGCCGCGGGCGCGCCGGGCACCAGCGCGGCCCTGATTGTGCAGGGGGCCAATGCGACGGACTACCCGTCCTTTGGCCGCTTCTACGTGCAGCCGAGCGGCGGCACCACGGCCGGCACCAGCGTAGCCGGCCCCGGCGACGTGAACGGCGACGGCTACGCCGACATTCTGCTGGGCGCGCCCGGCGCCGGCACCTCGGGCTCGGTGTTCCTGTACCTGGGCGGCACGAGCCTGTCGAGTTCCTCCTCGCAGGCCGCCGTATTCAGCACGGCCGAGCCAGGGGAAAACTTCGGGCAGGCCGTGTGCGGCACTGGCGACATCAACGGCGACGGCTACGCCGACTTCGCGGTGGGCGCCCCCGCCTACGCGGCCAACAAGGGTCGCGTGTACGTGAGCCTGGGCAAGGCCGTGCTCAGCAACATCAGCAACGTGCCCCCGACCTACGACGGCGAAACGGCAGGCGACCGGTTTGGCAGCAGCCTGGGCGGCGGCGATGCCAACGGCGACGGCTATGCCGACCTGCTGGTGGGTGCCCCGGCCAACAGCAGCAGCACCGGCCGGGTGTATGCCTACTACGGCAGCCCGGCCGCCCTGCTTGCCACCCCTACCGCCACCCTAACCGAGCCCTCCCCAGCCGATGGCAACGCCTACGGCGTGCGCACGGCCAGCGCGGGCGACGTGAACGGCGACGGCTACGATGACGTGCTAGTGGGCGCTTACCTGGCCAACGGCGGTAAAGGCCGGGCTTACCTCTACCTGGGCAGCAGCACCGGCCTGGCCACTACGCCCACCGTCCTCGACGGACCCGGCAGCACCAACAGCTACTTTGGCTACAGCCTGGTCGGCGCCGGCGACGTGAACGGCGACGGCTACGATGACGTGCTGGTGAGTGCCTTCCGCGCCAACGGCGGCTCGGGCCGGGCCTACCTCTACCTGGGCAGCAGCGCCGGCCTGGCCACCACCGCCACTACTTTCTCCGAGCCTGTTTCGGCCCCCAACAACGGCTTTGGCTCCAGCGTGGCCGGCGCGGGCGATGTGAACGGCGACGGCTACGCCGATGTGCTCATCGGAGCCTACTTCAGCGGCAGCGGCCAGGGCCGGGCTTACTGCTACCTAGGCAGCAGCACCGGGCTGGCCACTACCCCCACCACCCTCAGCGAGCCCAGTGCCGCGGCGGGCAACAACTTCGGCAACAGCCTGGCCGGCGCGGGTGACGTGAACGGCGACGGCTACGCCGATGTACTGGTGGGCGCGCAAGGCCCTAACGACAACTCCCGCCAAGGCAGGGCCTACTTCTACCTGGGCAGCCGCAACGGGCTGGTTAACACCCCCAGCACTGCCTTGAGCGAACCCAGCGCGGTGAATGGCAACAACTTTGGCACCAGCGTGGCCAGTGCCGGCGACGTGAACGGCGACGGCTACAGCGACGTGCTGGTGGGCGCTCAGGGCCCCAATGACGGCACCCGTCAGGGCCGGGCCTACTTTTACCCGGGCAATAGCGCCGGGCTCACAGCTACGCCCACAGCCACCCTGAGCGAGCCCAGCGCGGTGAATGGTAACTACTTCGGCTACAGCGTGAGCAGTGCCGGTGATGTGAACGGTGACGGCTACAGCGACGTGCTGGTGGGGGCATCCGGGGCCAGCAGCACCAATACCGGCCGGGCCTACTACTACCTGGGCAGCGGAACCGGGCTGCTGACCAATCCCACCACCCTCAGCGAGCCCGGTGCGGCGGCCGGCACCAGCTTCGGCCTGAGCGTGGCCGGGGCCGGCGATGTGGACGGCGACGGGTATAGCGACGTGTTAACTGGCGCGTCGAACCCCAGCGGCCAGGGCCGCGCCTACCTCTGGCGCGGCAACCAGGCGGCGGCCCGCGCCGGGGCCCTGCGCCTCTACAATGCCAACTACACCCCCATCAGCGCCAGCAACCGCAGCGCGACCCAGTTCGGCATCGGCCTGACGGCCCGCAACCCGGCCGGCCGCATTCAAGCCCGCGTGGTGTGGGAAGTGGTACGCCAAGGCCAGGCGTTTTCCAATGCCTCGGCGCTGCCCAACTCCATGGCCTACAGCGGCCGCGGGGCCTGGACCAACCTGCCCGCCAGCGGCACCGCCCCCGAGCTGCGGGCTCTGGTGGCCAAAGTAGGCCGCACCAGCAAGGTGCGTGCCCGCCTCGAATACGCCAGCTCACCGCTGGCCAGCGGTCCGACCAATGGGGTGGGCGGCCCCGCCAGCCGCGTGCGCTACGGGCCCTGGACCTACGTGGCCGGCCAGCAGCTGGGCCTGAGCACCAGCGCCGCCACACCCCTGCCCGTGGTCCTCACGCGCTTCGCCGCCACCGGCCCTACCGGGCACGGCCCGGCCGCTGTGCGCTTGGCTTGGGCCACGGCCTCGGAACAAAACAGCCAGGCGTTTGAAGTGGAGCGCAGTACCAACGGCGTGGCCTTCGCCACCATTGGCACGGTGACTGCCGCTGGTACCAGCAGCACCGCCCGCGCCTACGAGTTGCTGGATGCGAAGCTGCCCGCCGACGCGGCCCTGCTCTACTACCGCCTGCGACAGATGGACCTGGACGGCACGTTCAGCTACTCGCCCGTGCGCACGGTGGCCCTGGTGGGCGCGGCTACGGGCGTGGGCCTGTTCCCAAACCCCACCACCTCTGGAGCCACCCTGCTGGGCGCGCAGCCCGGCACGGCCGTGACGGTGTACGATGCGCTGGGCCGCCCCGTAGCCACCGCCACGGCCGACGCTTCGGGCACGGCGGCGCTGACGCTGCCAGTAGGACTGCCGGCGGGCGTGTACCTGGTGCGCGTCGGTGACAAAGCACTAAAGCTGACGGTAGAGTAAGGCCCCACCAGGCGGTGCCGGAACCTGGGTTATCAGTACTTTAGCGGGCACTAACCCACCCTGCCCGCCATGCAACGCACCACCCAGGCCGCCCTTGAAACCACCGGCACCGCGCCCCTCGCGGAGGCCTCCCAGCCCGGCCGCCTCATCAGCCTCGATGTGTTTCGGGGCATCACCGTGATGGCCATGATTCTGGTGAATAACCCCGGCGACTGGGGCCACATCTACCCGCCGCTGGAGCACGCCGAATGGAACGGCTGCACGCCCACCGACCTCATTTTCCCGTTTTTCCTGTTTATCGTAGGCGTGAGCTTGGTATATGCGCTGGATGGCGTGAAGCGCCAGGGTGGGCCGCAGGGCGCCGTGCTGCTGCGGGTGCTACGCCGGGCGGGCGTACTCTTCGGGCTGGGCCTGCTGCTGTCGCTGTACCCAAAGTTCGACTTCTCGGTGGTGCGCATCATGGGCGTATTGCAGCGCATTGCGCTGGTGTTTCTGGGGTGCAGTGTCATCTTTCTGAAAACCAACTGGCGCACGCAGGTCTGGCTGATGGTCAGTTTCCTCATCGGCTACGCGGTGCTGATGCAGTTGGTGCCCGTGCCCGGCTTCGGCCCCGCCAACTTAGAGCCCGCCACCAACCTCGGCGCCTGGCTCGACCGCACCATCTTCACCGAAGCCCACCTCTGGAAGCAAAGCAAAACCTGGGACCCCGAAGGCCTGCTCGGCACCCTGCCGGCTCTGGCCACCGGTCTGCTGGGCGGCCTCACCGCCCAATGGCTGCGCCACCGGGGCCCGGAGCCGGCCGCCAAAGTGGCCTGGCTGTTTGTGGCCGGCGGCGGCCTCATCCTGCTCGGGCTGTGCTGGGCCCCGTGGTTTCCCATCAACAAAGCCCTGTGGAGCAGCCCCTACGTGCTCTACACCGGCGGGCTGGCCATGGCCGGCCTGGCGGCGCTCTACTGGATTTGTGACGTGCAGGGCTACCGCCACTGGACGCGCCCGGCGCTGGTCTACGGCGTCAATGCCATTCTGGTGTTCTGCCTCTCGGCGCTGCTCTCGCGCACGTTCGGGCTGTTCAAGCTGGCCCTGCCCGGCGGCAAAACGGGTGGCCTCAAGGAATGGCTCTACGAATGGGGCATCGCTCAGCATTTTTCGGACCCGCGCACGGCCTCGCTGGTGGGCGCGGTCACGCTCATCGTCATCTGGTACTTCATTCTGAGCTGGATGTATAAGAAGGGCGTAGTGCTGAAGGTGTGAGGCGTTAGGCTAGACCATTATCGTCTGTCATCCTGAGCGCAGCGAAGGACCTTCTCACGTCTGAGCAAAATATGCGAACGTGAGAAGGTCCTTCGCTGCGCTCAGGATGACAGCCGTTGACGGATGATGACAGCTAACGTGCCGTTCTTTGCCAGCTCAGACGGCATCCTTCAACAATGAAAATCCTCATCATCGGCGGCGGCAACATGGGCCTAACCTATGCCCGCAGCTTCGTGCGTGCCCACATCACCTCGCGGCTCGATTTGCGCCTGCTGGCGCGCTCGCCCGAGCGGGTGCCAGCCCTGGCGGCCCACGAAATCGGCACGGTGTGGGGCTCGCCGGCCGAGTGCGTGCCGGGGGCTGATATCATCATTCTGGCCGTGAAGCCACAGGACTCCTCTGCCCTATTTACGGCGCTGCAGGGGCTGGTGCAGCCGCAGCAGCTGGTACTCAGCATCATGGCCGGGGTAAGGATTGATACCTTGCGCGAGGCCCTGGGCACGCCCAAAATCATTCGGGCCATGCCCAACCTGCCCGCCCAGATTGGCATGGGCATGACGGCCTTCACCAGCACCGACGAGGTGACCCGCGCCGAGCTGGTGCAAGTACAAAACCTGCTCAGCACCACCGGCAAAACGGTTTATGTTGAAAACGAAGGCGCCATCGATGCCAGTACGGCCATCTCGGGCAGCGGCCCAGCCTACGTGTATTACTGCATGGAAGCCCTAATGGCCGCCGCTGCCCAAATGGGTTTCAGCGGGGCCGAAGCCGAGCTGCTGGTGAGCCAGACGTTTCGGGGCGCGGTGGAACTCTACTCCCAGTCGGGCCTGAGCTGCCAGGACTGGATTGCCAAAGTGGCCTCCAAAGGCGGCACCACCGAGGCCGCGCTGGGCGCTTTCGGGGCGGGCGCGGTGCGCGAAGGCCTCATGGCCGGAGCCGGCGCGGCGCGCGACCGGGCCGAGGAGTTGGGGAAATAACATCGGGGCGTGGCGCAATAATGACGTTATTTGGCCCATGAAAAAAACCTTCCTTTTCCTGCTGCTTGGCGTCGCCATTTACCTGCCGGCCCAGGCTCAAACATCGAAATCGACCACGGCGGCTAATGCCGTCCTCGCACCCATTTCGGCCAGCCATCGCCAGGCGGCCGAGTCGCTGCTGGCACTCATCTACCCTCCGGGCGCTTTCGATAAACTCGTGGACCAGATGCTGGAGGTGCAGCTCAAGCAGCGCCCCGAAGCGGCTGCCATTGAACCCGAGATGCGTGCTTTTTTCAGCAAGTACATGAGCTGGAACAGCCTGAAGCCTGATATGGTCGAGGTGTACAGCCGCAATTTTACGGAACCGGAGCTGCGCGACATCACCAAATTCTATCAGACACCCTCCGGACGTAAGATGTCAACCGTGCTGCCTCAACTGATGCAAGCCGGTATGGAAATCGGCCAGAAACGTGTTCAGGACCATTTGCCGGAACTGCAGGAGGCCATCAAAGCCAAGATGGAGGCCGAAAAGAAATAGCTTGCTTCGTCCGTCCAGCCAGTTGCGGCAGCCCCGGCCTACTTATTTAGGCCAGGGCTGCCGCCGCTGTTTTTAGGCCACCGAATACCCGGCGAAATCCTTGCGCAACTGCGTTTTCAAAATCTTCCCAGTAGCCGTGTGGGGCAGTTGGTTCACGAACTCCACGGCATCGGGCTCCCAGAACTTGGCCACCCGGCCGCGGAAGAAATTTAGCATCTCCTCGGCCGATAATTCCATGCCCGGGCGACGCACCACCACCAGCAGGGGCCGCTCGCTCCACTTGGCGCTGGGCACGCCGATGACGGCGGCTTCGGCCACGGCGGGGTGGGCCACGGCCAGGTTTTCGAGCTCGATACTGGAAATCCACTCCCCGCCGGATTTGATAACGTCTTTGGAGCGGTCGGTGATGTGCATATAGCCGTCGGGGTCGATGGTGGCCACGTCGCCGGTGCGGAACCAGCCGTCGGCCGTCAGTTCGCCGGGCGTGGCGGTGCGGAAGTAGTCGCGCACCACCCACGGCCCGCGCACCAGCAGGTCGCCGAAGGCCACGCCGTCGTGGGGCAGCGCGTGGCCGTCGTCGCCCACAATTTTCATATCGACGCCAAACACGGCCCGGCCCTGCTTGGCCCGGATGGCCATGCTATCGGCCGGGCTGAGGCCGGCGTGCTTGCCCTTGAGGCGGGCAGTAGTGCCCAGCGGGCTGGTTTCCGTCATGCCCCAGGCGTGCATGATGGTTACGTTTAGCTCCTCCTCGAAGGCTTTCATGAGGGCTGGCGGGCAGGCCGCCCCGCCCACCACCGTGCGGTTGAGAGTGCTGAACTGGCGCTGCCCTTCGCGCATGAACTGCAGCAGCGCTAGCCAGATGGTGGGCACCCCAGCCGAGAACGTGACGCCTTCGGTTTCAAATAATTCAAATAAACTGGCGCTGTCCATGCCCGCGCCGGGCAGCACCAGCTTGGCACCATTGAGCGGGGCCGCGTAGGGCAGGCCCCAGGCATTGACGTGGAACATGGGCACCACCGGCATTATCACGTCCGAGGCCGAGCAGCTCAGCGCATCGGGCAGCGAGATGCCGAAGGCGTGCAGCACCGTGGAGCGGTGCGAGTAGAGCACGCCCTTGGGCTGGTCGGTGGTGCCGGAGGTGTAGCAGAGCGAGCAGGCCGTGTTTTCGTCGAAGCTGGGCCAGGTGTAGTCGCCGGTTTCGGCGGCCAGCAAGTCCTCGTAGCTGCACAGGCCAGGCAGCTCGGAAGCGGCAGGCAGGTGCTCGGGGCCGGCCATGAGCACCCATTTTTCCACGGTGGGGCACACCGGGGCCAGGCGCTCCACGAGGGGCAGAAAGGTGAGGTCGAAGAACAGCAGCCGGTCCTCGGCATGGTTGATGATGAACACCAGCTGCTCCGGGAACAGGCGCGGGTTGATGGTGTGGCACACCGCCCCAATGCCGGCCACGCCGTAGTACAGCTCAAAATGACGGTGCGTGTTCCAGGCCAGGGTGCCCACCCGGTCGCCGTTTTCGATGCCGGGTTTCAGCAGGGCCTGGGCCAGCTGCTTGCTGCGGCGGTTGGCGTCGGCGTAGGTGTAGCGGTGCATACCGCCGCCCTCAGGACGGCGCGACACGATTTCGGTATCGGAATGCCACTTGGCGGCGTGCTCGATAATTGTAGCCACACGCAGCGGCTCGGCCATCATCAATCCTAACATAGGGGTACGGAGTGGGAATGTAGGGCCGTAAGGTAGCGAAAGGCAGTGCATTTCCACCGCTGTCCCAGCCCAACAAACTACCGCGCCGCCTCAATAGCCAGCTGCAACAGGTTCGAACGCACGCTCAAATCCCCTAGCTTGTTATTGCGCCGCGTGGGGTGCACGCGGTTGGTGAGCAGCACCACCACCAGGTCCTTCGCCGGCTCCACCCAGAAGTAGGTGCCCGTGAAGCCGGTGTGGCCGTAGCTGCCTGGCGAGGCACTTTTGGCCGAGTTTACCGAGGGGTTGGCGGCGGGGCGGTCGAAGGCCAGGGCGCGGCGGTTGTCGGGGCAAAACTGGCAGCTGGTCCACTCCGTCAGTACGGTTTTGTCGAAGAGCTGCTGGCCGCCGTAGCGCCCGCTCCAGGCGTAGGTCTGGGCCAGCTTGGCCACGTCGTTGGCATCGCCAAACAGGCCGGCATGGCCCGAGAGGCCGCCCAGCAGGGCCGCGCCCTCGTCGTGCACCGTGCCGTGCACCAGCTGCTTGCGGAAGGCCGAATCGACCTCCGTAGGCACAATGCGCGCCACCGGAAAGCGGTTGCGGGGCCGGAAGCCCAACGTGGTAGCACCCAGCGGCCTGTACAC
Source organism: Hymenobacter negativus (assembly GCF_016056375.1). Taxonomy (GTDB): domain Bacteria; phylum Bacteroidota; class Bacteroidia; order Cytophagales; family Hymenobacteraceae; genus Hymenobacter; species Hymenobacter negativus_A. The sequence goes on along the minus strand of NZ_JAEDAE010000003.1, from coordinate 633,675 downwards.
TTCTTTCTGCAAAAAGGCATCGAGCGGCAGCCCGGTGCGGGCCTGCACCAACGCTGGGTACAGCACAAACGACAAGTCCGAATACAAGTAGCCCGGCTTCTCGTTCAGCGGCGACTCCCCTATCTCTTTATAAATACGAGCCGGCAAATCCTTCCGCGCCCAAATGCCCTGGGCCACCGGCAACGGGAACCGGCCCGACGAATCGGCCCGGAAGTAGCGGCGGCGCAGGTCGCCGTTTTTCTTCACCAACTCCTTCCAGAAAGGAATAAAAGCCTTGAGCCGGGCCTGGTGGGCCAGCACGTCGCGCATTTTCAGCTCGGCCTTGTTGGTGCCGCGCATGAAAGGGAAATAGCTGCCCATCGTGCTATCGGGGCTGAATTTGTGGTCGGCTTCCAGGCGCATCAGCGCGGGCGTGGCGGCCATCAGCTTGGTCATCGAGGCCAAGTCGTAGAGGTCGTCGTCCTTCACCGGGCGCGGCACCGAAACGGGTTTTGCATCGGTCACTACGGCATCCTTTTTCTTCTTTTTCTTATCGACTACGGTTTCACTAAAACCTGCATACGTCTGGTTGCCATAGCTTTTGCGGAGCACCACCGTGCCGCGCCGGGCAATGAGTACCTGCGCCCCCGGAAACGCCTGCGCCGCCAGCGCCCGGCCCACCAGGCTGTCCACGCGGGCTTCGAGGCGGCCGTCCATGTTCACGTCTTCGGGGTTGGCGTAGCGCAGGCGGTAGCCAGCGGCCGTGCGCAGCCCAAAGCCGCGCGGGTACCGGTCGCTCACCGTCACGGGCAGCTTGCCGGTGGCTGCAATGCCGCCGAAAATGGCCTGCGCGGCCAGGTTCTGGGCATTCGGGCTTTCCTGGTAAGCCATGATAACGGCGCTGGCCCGGTCGAGGTCGCGTACCTTGGCCACGGCGTAGGCCGAGCCGAATACGCTGAGCACCAGCGTTTGCTTCTGGTCGGCGAGCTCGCGCAGCAGCATGTTGTCCTCCGGCGTGATGCCGAAGCTGGTGGCCGGCAGGCGGCCCAGGCTTTGCAGGCTCACCAGCACGAGGTTGTAGGGCTTGAGGGCGGCGCGCAGCTTCATCAGCTCATCGAGCGAGGCCGTGGCGGCAATGTGAAAATGCGCGGCCGGCGCGTAGTCGCTCACTGCCTTCTGGAAGTCGGTGGTGTCGCGCGGTGAGCCGCCCAGCACCAGCGTGGCAATGCGCAGCGTGTCGAGGCGCTGGAGCGGCAACAGGCTATTCTGGTTGCGCAGCAGCGTGATGCTCAGCTCCGTAAGACGGTGGCTGAGGTACTGCGCGTGCGGGCCGTTGAGGTCTTCGTAGAGGTTTTTAGTATCGATGGGCCGGTAATGGTTCAGGCCCGACCACTGCTTGAGGGCCAGCACGCGGCGGCAATGCTCGTCGATTTCCTTCTGCGAAATCCGGCCGCTATCCACGGCAATCCGCACCATCTTCAGCGCCAGCGGAATGTTCTTGCTGAACTCCAGAATGTCGTTGCCAGCCATGATGGCACGCACGTCGGCCTCACCGGGCGGAAACCTGCTGATAACGCCCCGCATGTTCATGGCATCGGTGAATATCAAGCCCTTGAAGCCCATTTCATCCCGCAGCATCCCCGTGATGATGGGCCGTGAGAGTGTGCTCGGGCCCAGCACGGTATCCAGCGCCGGCACGTTGAGGTGGGCCACCATCATGCCGCCCAGCCCGCCCGCGATGAGGCTGCGGAAGGGCGGCAGCTCTAGCGTATCGAGCCGGCGGCGGTCGACGCGCACGGTGGGCAGCGCGAGGTGCGAGTCGGCGTCCACGTCGCCGTGGCCGGGGAAGTGCTTGGCCACGGCCAGAATACCATTATCCTGCATGCCGCGCATGTACTGACGGCCGTCGCGGGCCACGGCCGCCGGGTTTTCGCCCCAGCTGCGGAAGCCGATGACCGGGTTGGCGGGGTTGTTATTCACATCGACCACCGGCGCGAAATTGACGTGCATGCCCAGGCGCTTGAACTGCCGGGCCACCTCGCGGCCCATGTCGTAAAGCAGCGTGGTGTCGGTTTCGCCGCCCAGGCTCATCTGGTAGGGGAATTTCACCACGCTGTCGAGGCGCATGCCTACGCCCCATTCGCCATCCAGCGCCACCAGCAGCGGCACGCGACTCTGGCTTTGGTAGCGGTTTAGCAGGCGGGACTGCCGGGCCGGGCCGCCCTGAAAAAATATCAGCCCGCCGATGCCATACTGCTTGATAAGCGCCGAAACCGAGTCCTCAAAAACCCGCGTGCGGTTGGAGTACGCGGCCACCATGAAGAGCTGCGCGGCGCGCTGGTCGGGCGTGAGCACCCGCATCAGGCTGTCGACCCAGGGCGAATGCAGGTAGCGGGTGAAGGCCGGCGCATTGGGTGGCAGTTCGGGGCGAGCTACCGGTCCCGATTTTGCGTGGGGCCGCCGGGCGGTTGAGGGCTGGCGGGCGGGTGCCGGCACGGTGCGGCGCTGGGCAGCGGCTGGTAGCGAAGCCGCTAACAGGCCCACAAACAAAATATACTTAGCGAATGACAAAGGCAGTTTTTTTAATACGAAAGTAGGGCTTATGCCCCCGAATCAACTGGCAGAAAACGCTGCCGACACCGAGTTACGAAAAAATGCCGGCCCTCGCTGAAGCATCTCATCGAAGGCAACTATTTACGCCCCCGCAACCCGAAGCAATGAACTTTACCGGACTCGCATTCTACAGTATTTAACTCTCATTGAATTGGGCTTATTTCTATATGTTATCTATATTAAATTGTCTGGGCCTAATATTTTTCATAAATATGTATATAACTTGCGTACTCATTCAACATTATGTCCTTATGACAAACTTTTTTACCCGTTCTGCAAAACGGTTCGTTAATTCTTCATCCCGTTCATTTCGGCTTTTTTCACAACCGGCCGGCTTTGCAATAGCCATTTGTTTATTAGCTGCCGGCACGGCGCAGGCTCAATCTGCTACATATTACTGGCAGGGTGCCAATGGGACGTCGGCCAACTGGGCCACGGCCGCCAACTGGAATACTTCCCCTACCGGGGGCGGTACCACTCGTGCAGTGACAGCCAGCACCGACATCCTCATCATCCAAGGCGGCACGTCGGCCTCTCCCAAAATAGTGAGTGTGAACTTTGGCTCTACAGGTACTACTTCCTCACAATCAATTGGCCGGCTGATACTTCGTGGCTACACCGAACTGCACGTGCCCACGGCCAACAGCTCTGCTACCATTAAAAACCTGACCATTACCGGCAGCGGCCAGCTGGCCGGCGCAGCCCCCGACGAAACCACCACGGCCATTGATGACCTGGTGGCGGAGAGCGGCTCGAGCGTCCAGGTTATCGGCGACGGGGCCAATGGCAACAACAATACCCGGTCCAACCTGAACTTTATTTTGGGCACCAATTCCGGCCCGTTCCCGAATGCTACGGGCTACTTCGCGGGGGCCCTCACCTTCACCAACGCCACCAGCAGCAACGGCAACGGGCTGGTAACGCACACCATTCAGGGGGCCACGGCCGGCACGGTGCGCTTTGTGAACGGCAGCACCTTTACCATTGCTTATGCCGGCAGCGGCGATTCCTACACGGGTGCATCGGTTAGCGGGCCTAATGGCCTGGTGACGTTTGAGAGCGGCTCGTTCATGGACCAGCGCACGGCCAGCGATAACTACGGTCCCGTACTGTTTCAGGCCGGTAGTACTTACCAATATTACGGCGGCACCTTTGGTCCCCTCACCACCGACCGCACGTATGGCAACCTCACCTTTGCGAATAACGCCACCAATGCTACGCTTGCGGGGGGCTTCTACCTGACCATCCTCAATAGCCTTAGCAAAATTGCCGGTAGCACCTCCGTGGTTAACATTTCCACGGCTTATACCCTGATTGGGGGCGACATCATCAACTACGCCGGCACTCTGAATTTCGTACCCAACGTAGGTGGCGCGGTTACCTTCAATGGCACGACGCCGCAGGCCATCAGCGGCTCGTTTGCGCCGGTATTTGGCGCCAACGCGGCCGTTACCATGAACAATGCGCAGGGCCTGACGCTAAACCTGCCGGTGACGATTGCAAACAGCCTGAACTTAACCAACGGGCTCATCAACACCACAGGCACCACCGTGCTCACGCTGCCCGCCGCTGCCTCCATTGGCGGTGGTAGCAGCACCAGCTATGTGAATGGCCCGGTGGCCCGCACCACCGTAGCCGGAGCATCGACCAACATGGTGTTTCCCGTGGGCAAAAGCGGCAATTACCGTCCCATCACCCTGAACATTACCGCCCAGGGCAACGCCGTAACGTACACGGGTGAGCAAATTGAAACCCCGCCGGCCCAGACGGTGAGCAGCCCGCTCACGCGCGTATCCTTCCGGCGCGCTTTCACGCTGGTTCCCAGTGTGGCTCCCACCGCATTCAGCGCCACCGTGACGCTGAGCTTCGGCACCGATGACTTCGCTAATTACCCTGCCGATGCCAGCTTCGTAATGGCTCGCCGCGACGGTGCCAACCCGTGGGTTAGCATTGGCCGCTCGGCCAATACCGGCACTGCCACCAACGGCGCCCCCGTGGTGGGCACGCTGACATCGGCCGCGTTCACTACGTTCCCCACCACTATTTCGGGTTACTCGCTGGCCAGCACCAGCCCGGCAGCAGTTGGGGCCTACCCCGGCCTGAACCCGCTGCCCGTTGAACTCTCTCGTTTCGATGCCACGGCTAAAGGCGCGGGCGTGGCCCTAACCTGGGCCACGGCCAGCGAAAAGAACAGCGACCGGTTTGAGATTCAGCGCAGTGCCACGGGCGAGGTTTACGAAACCCTGGGCAGCGTAAAAGGTCAGGGCAACACCACCCTGGCGCACGACTATTCTTTTGTGGATAGCCACCCGCTGGCCGGCACCGCTTACTACCGCCTGCGGCAGGTCGATTCCGACGGCACCTTCAGCTTCTCGCCGGTGGCCGCCGTACAAACCGAGGCCAGCACCAAAGTTGAGCTTTACCCCAACCCCAGTGCCAGTCAGCTCATCCTGCCCGCCGGCGTTGGCGTGGTGCAGTACCGCATTTTCAATGCCCTGGGCCAGACTTTGCTCAGCGGCAAAGCCACCGACAACGACCGCCTCGACATCACCAGCCTGCCTAAGGGTCCTTTCTTCCTGGAAATGAGCGGCGCGACTGGCCGCCACACCCAGCGCCTGATGCGCGAATAGCTTGCAGCATTGGCTGGCCCTTGACACCACACTGGCCAGCCCGCACCACCAAGCCCCGCCCCTACCCCGCGTAGAGGCGGGGCTTTTTTTGGGGTATTGCGAAGTGACAAGATGCCGGCATTGCCTTTTTTGGCCTTTCAACGTAGAGAGTAATTGGTATAATCGCCTTTCACCGTTTGTCTTATGCGCATTCCTGTTCTATCCATTGGGCTGGGTGGCCGGCTGCTGGCGCTGGCTGGCGCCATGCTGCTGGGAGCCTGTAGCGGCCAGGCCCCGCTGGAGCAATCCAGCGGCGGTACCAGCCGCTCTACCGCCGTGCAAATGGATACCACGGCCACGCTGCCCACCGAAGCCTGCGGCCTGCTCACGCCCGGCGAAGTAGCCAGCCTCACGGGCCGCCTCGTGCAGCAGCAGGCCCAGGGCGAGGCTTGTCGCTTCGTGGAAGCCGACCAGCCCGCCAGCCCCGATGCCGTGGTGATGGTATCGTTCCGGCCGGCCGCTGCCTTTCAGATTGCCCAGGCCGGCAACGACCTGCGCCGCCGCAACATGGTGCCCGTGACGGGCCTGGGCCGCGAGGCCTATTACGACGACAGCCACGGCGACCTCTACGTGCGCCTGCCCGACCGCACCCTCGTCATCGGGATGCCGCGCCGCGTGAAAGCCTATTCGCGCGAGCGCATTGCGCCAGAGCTGGGCCGCCTGGCCGTGGCGCGCCTGACTGCCCGCGCCGGGAGTGTGCCGGCACAATAGGGCGGGCGGGTACGTGGGCATGCCGCCGTTTCGTAGCTTGCGGCACATTCCCATTCGCTCATGAAAAAAATTGCTCTGGCCGGCCTCGTCGCGGCCGCCCTCACCACGGCCTGCAACCAGACCAAAACCACCGAAACCGCCACCACCAGCGCCAATGGCGCGGCAGCCGATACCACCAAAGGCATCAACGGCCTGTTTGCCAGTTTCTGGGAGCAACAGTCGCGGCTCGATCCGCTGTCGGCCACGGCCCAGGGCGACAACCGCTTCAACGACCAGCTGCCCAACGACCAGACCCAGGCGTTTCGGGATACGCTGCGCACATTTTACCAGGACTACCTGACGCGGCTGGGCAAGTTCGACCGCGCCAAGCTGGACGACAACGACCGCATCAGCTACGACATCTTCCAGTACGACCTCAAGCAGCGGGTGGAAGGGCTGAAGCTGAATACCTGGATGATGCCTTTTCAGCAGTTCTGGGGGCTGCCCATCAGCATGGGGCAGTATGGCTCGGGGCAGGGCAACCAGCCGTTTAAAACCGTGAAGGACTACGACAACTGGCTGGGCCGGGTGCGCGGCTTTTCGGTGTGGGCCGATTCGGCTATCGGCAACTTCCGGCGCGGCATGAAGGCCGGCGTGGTGCTGCCCAAAGCATTGGTGGAGAAGATGATTCCGCAGATGCGCGCCAAGGATATGCAGGTAACGGATGCGACCAAGTCGCTGTTCTACGGCCCCATCACGCGCTTTCCGAAAGACTTTTCGGACGCCGACAAAAAACGCATTACCGAGGAGTACAAAAAGGCCATTCTCACGGAGATTGTGCCGACTTACAAGAAACTCGGTGATTTTCTGGCCAATGAGTACCTGCCCAAATCCCGTCCCACCAGCGGCATCAATGCGGTGCCCGGGGGGCCGGAGATGTACCGTTACTACGTGAACTACTGGACCACCACCGAGAAAACCCCGGCCGAAATCCACGAGTTGGGGCTGCGCGAAGTGGCCCGCCTGCGCGCCGAGATGGAGCGCATGAAAACCCAGCTGGGCTTCAAAGGCACGCTGCGCCAGTTCTTTGAAAGCCTGAAAACCAACCCCAAGGCCATGCCCTTCAAAACGGCCGAGGAAGTGCTGGCCGGCTTCCGCAAGATTCAGGCAACCATCGACCCCAGCCTGAAAAAGATGTTTGGCCGCGTGCCGAAGTCGCCGTTTGAAATCCGGGAAACCGAGAAGTTTCGCGAGGCGTCGGCCTCGGCCGAATACAACCAGGGCTCGCCCGATGGCACCCGGCCTGGCATTTTCTACGTGCCGCTGCCCAAGCCGGCCGAGTACAACGTGACGCAGGGCATGGAGTCGCTGTTTCTGCACGAGGCCATTCCGGGCCACCACTACCAGATTTCCCTGCAGCAGGAAAACACCAGCCTGCCCAAGTTCCGCCAGTTTGCCGGCTATGGGGCCATGACCGAGGGCTGGGCCCTCTACTGCGAAAGCCTGGGCAAGGAGCTCGGCCTCTACAAAGACCCCTACCAATACATTGGCGCCCTGAGCGATGAAATGCTGCGCGCCGTGCGCCTGGTGGTGGACACCGGCCTGCACACCGGCCAGATGACCCGCGAGCAAGCCATTGACTACATGCTCGATAACACGCCCGACAACAAGGAAAACGACACGGCCGCCATCGAACGCTACATGGCCATTCCGGGCCAGGCGCTGAGCTACAAAATCGGCCAGCTCAAAATTCAGGAGCTGCGCGCCAAATACACCAAACAGCTCGGCAGCAAGTTCTCCCTCAGCAACTTTCACGATGAGCTGCTGAAAGACGGCGTGATGCCGCTGGCCGTGCTCGAAACCAAGATGGACGCCTGGGCAGCCAGGCAGTAGGTTGAGTATCGAGTAAAAAGGAACGTCATGCAGAGCGCAGCGAAGCACCTTTACCACAATACTAAATCTAATTAGTTAACTGGTAAAGATGCTTCGCTGCGCTCTGCATGACGCTCTTTATATATTCCGCCGTCTCCCAACAAAAATGGACTATTTACAGCCATTTGTGTAGCTTGCCGGCTTACTCATTGGTTGATGAACAGATTTTTTGTTGCCTTACTGGCAATGTGGTGCCTGTTGGCACACCCCGCCGGCTCCCAAACCCCACCCAACGGCGGTACTTCCGCCACCCTACTTGCTGGTTTATTCAATTCGTATTGGGAAGACCGCGCCCGGCTGTTTCCGCTGATGGCCACGGCCCAGGGCGACAACCGCTACAACGACCGCCTGCCCAACGACCAGACCCGCGCCTTTCGCCAGCAGCAGACGCGCTTCTACCGTCGCTACCTCAACGACCTGCTGAACATTGACCGCGCCCGTCTTTCCAGCGACGACAAGCTCAGTTACGACATCTTTCAGTACGAGATGCGCAGCCGCCTCGACGGCCTGCGGCTGAACACCTGGATGATGCCGTTTGCGCAGTTCTACAGCCTGCCCACCACGCTCAGCCAGCTGGGAGCGGGCACGGGCGCGCAGCCGTTTAAAACCGTGAAGGACTACGACAACTGGCTAACCCGGGTGGGCAAGTTTCCGGTGTGGGCCGACTCGGCCATCGGCAACTTCCGGCAGGGCATGAAGGCGGCCGTGGTGCTGCCCCGCGTGCTGGTGCTGAAAATGGTGCCCCAGCTGCAAGCCCAGGTGACGGCCGATGCGGCCAAAAGCCTGTTTTACGGCCCCATAACGCACCTGCCGGCCAGCTTTTCGGAGGCCGACAAAGCCCGCCTCACCGCCGCTTACCAGCAGGCCATTCTCACTGAGGTGGTGCCCACCTACCGCAAGCTGGCCGACTTCCTGCAGACCGAATACTTGCCCCAGGCCCGCAGCAGCACCGGCCTGAGCGACGTGCCCGGCGGGGCCGAAATGTACCGCTACGACGTGCGCCTGATGACCACCACCGACCGCACGCCCGATGCCATCTACCTCACCGGCCTGGCCGAGGTGAAGCGCATTCGGGCCGAGATGGAGGCCGTGAAAAAGCAGGTGGGCTTCAAAGGCAGCCTGCCCGGCTTCTTCAGCTACCTGGGTTCCAGCGCCAAATTCATGCCCTACAAGACGCCGGACGACGTGCTGAATGCCTTCCGCGGCATTCAGGCGCGCATCACGCCCAACCTACCCAAGCTGTTCGGGCGCACACCGAAGTCGCCGTTCGAAATCCGCCAGACGGAGGCCTTCCGCGCTGCCACGGCCTCGGCCGAATACAACCGGGGCACGCCGGATGGAGCACGGCCGGGCATTTTCTACGTGCCCATTCTCGATGCCACCAAGTTCAACGTGACTTCGGGTATGGAGTCGCTGTTTCTGCACGAAGCCATTCCCGGACACCACTACCAATTGTCGTTGCAGCAGGAAAACACCGGCCTGCCCAAGTTTCGGCGCTTCGCCTCCTACCCCGCATTCAGCGAGGGTTGGGCGCTGTACTGCGAAAGCCTGGGCAAGGAGCTGGGCCTCTACACCGACCCCTACCAACGCATTGGCGCGCTGGGCGATGAGATGCACCGCGCACTGCGCCTGGTGGTGGACGTGGGCCTGCACGCCAAGGGCATGAGCCGCGAGCAGGCCATCGACTACATGATGGCCAACGAGCCCATTTCGGAGCAGGCCGCCACGGCCGAAATCGAGCGCTACCTGGCCATGCCCGGGCAGGCGCTGGCCTATAAGACCGGTCAGCTGAAAATCCGCGAGTTGCGCACCCGCTACGAAAAGCAGCTGGGCAAAAAATTCAACCTCCGGGCTTTTCACGACGAAATCCTGGCCGGCGGTTCGATGCCCCTGGCCGTGCTGGAGCGCCGCATGGACGCTTGGGCCGCCCGGCAGCGGTGAGGCGTGCGCCGTTAGCATCCGCCTGTCATCCTGAGCGCAGCGAAGGACCTTATCACAACTAAGCGGTTTGCGGTAATTCGAATGGCGCGCACGCAATAAGGTCCTTCGCTGCGCTCAGGATGACAGGCATCTGCAATCACTACCTTGCCGATTCTTTCGTATCCTCCGAATCTTATTCCAATGCCCAACTTTAATTCCCACCGGAAGTTGACCGGTTTTTTGGCCACGCTCGGCCTGGCCCTCACCCTGCTTCCCACCCCTGGCATGGCTCAATCTTCCGCTTCCGCCGCATCGGCTACGGCCCGCGCCGACCAGTCGCCGCTGTTGGCCCCCTGGGGCGGCCCGCACGGCGGCGTGCCAGCTTTCGACAAAGTGAAAGTTGCTGATTTCAAGCCTGCTTTGGAGGCCGCGATGGCCGAAAACCTAGCCGAAATCAACGCCATTGCCACCAACCCGGCCGCGCCCACGTTCGAGAATACCATTGCGGCCATGGAGCGCAGCGGGCAGACACTGACGCGCGTTTCGGCCATCTACGACATCTGGAGCAGCACGCTCAATGATGCTGCCTTCAGCGCCGTGGAAACGGAAATGGCCCCGAAGCTGGCCGCGTTCTACGACCAGATTTCCCAGAACCCGGCGCTGTTTAAGCGCATTGAGGCGGTGTATAATTCGCCGGCCACCAAGAAGCTGACGGCCGAGCAGCAGCGGCTGGTAGAAGTTGACTACAAGCAATTTGTGCGGGCGGGCGCGAAACTGGATGCCACGGCGAAGGCCCGGGTTTCGGCCATCAACCAGAAGCTGGCGGGGCTGTTCACCAACTTCTCGCAGAACGTGCTGGCCGACGAGGCCGACTCGGTGCTGGTGCTGAAAACCGAAAAGGACCTGGGCGGCTTGCCGGCCTCGCTGCGCGACGCGGCCAAAACCACGGCCGGCACCCGCAAGATTGCGGCGGCCGGCGTCATCACCAATACTCGCTCCAGCATCGACCCGTTCCTGACCTACTCCGACCAGCGTCAGCTGCGCGAGAAGGCCTGGCGCATGTTCACGAACCGGGGCGACAACGGCGGCGCGCACGACAACAACGCCATCATCACCCAGATTCTGCAGCTGCGGGCCGAGCGCGCCAAACTGCTGGGCTACCCCACCCATGCCCACCTGCGCCTCGACAACACCATGGCCAAAACCCCGGAAGCGGCCATGGATTTGATGCTGAAAGTGTGGACGCCCGCCGTGGCCCGCGAGCACGAGGAAGTGGCCGACATGCTGGCCCTGGCCAAAAAGGAAGGCGCCCCCGCCGATTTCAAAATCGAGCCCTGGGACTACCGCTACTACGCCGAAAAGGTGCGCAAGGCCCGCTACGACCTCGACCAGAACGAGGTGAAGCAGTATTTGCAGCTCGATAAAATGCGCGAGGGCATGTTCTGGGTGGCCGGCGAGCTGTTCAACTTCGCCTTCGTGCCCGTATCCGACGTGCCCGTGTATCACCCCGACGTGAAGGTGTGGCAGGTGAACGACAAAACCACCGGCAAGCAGGTGGGCCTCTGGTACTTCGACCCCTACGCCCGACCCGGCAAAAACTCGGGTGCGTGGATGAATGCCTACCGCAACCAGGAGCGCATGGACAAGCCGGTGACGACCATCGTATCCAATAATTCCAACTTCGTGAAGGGCAAGGACGGTGAGCCGGTGCTCATCTCCTGGACCGATGCCACTACACTGTTTCACGAGTTCGGCCACGCTCTGCACGGGCTGTCGAGCAACGTGACATACCCGACCCTTTCGGGCACCAGCGTGGTACGCGACTACGTGGAATTTCCCTCGCAGCTGCTCGAAAACTGGCTGGCCACGCCTGAGGTGCTGAGCAAGTACGCCCTGCACTACCAGACCGGGAAGCCCATTCCACAGGCGTTGGTGGACCGCATCAACAAGGCCAGTTCGTTCAACGAAGGCTTTGCCACCACCGAGTTTCTGGCCAGCGCCCTTATTGACATGAAGCTGCACCTAGCCGGTGCGCAGAAGATTGACCCTGATAAGTTTGAGCGCGAAACTTTGGCCGGCCTGGGCATGCCCCACGAGCTGGTGATGCGCCACCGCACGCCGCAGTTCACGCACGTTTTCTCTTCGGATGGCTACTCAGCGGGCTACTACTCCTACCTGTGGTCGGTGGTGCTGGCGGCCGATGCATTCAGTGCCTTCACCGAGGCCGGCGGGCCTTATGACAAGGCCGTGGCGGCCCGCCTGCGCAAAAACGTCTTCACCGTGGGCAACACCGTGGACCCGGCCGCCGGCTACCGTGCCTTCCGCGGCCGCGACCCGAAGATTGACGCTCTCATGAAGCAGCGCAACTTCCCCATGCCCGCCGCCCAAACCGGCGGCAAGCTCGGCCCCGGCAAGCCGGTTGATGGCCCGAACAAGGTGCAGATACGGCGCAAGTAGCCGCGCGCTGGCGCTTGATTACGACCCTGAGAAAGCCCCGCTTTGGGGCTTTCTTTTTGCCTTTTTGCGACGCTGGCACGCAACCCATTCGGCCCAAATGCCGACCTTGCGCGCCCGACCATTTCAACTTTTAGCCCGCTCTTCCCAAGCCTATGCCTAAGTACGTACCGGCCCTGCTCACGGCCGCGACCTTTTTCGTTTCAGCCGCCGCCTCGGCCCAGCAGCTGCCGGTCCTCACGGCCGAGGACTACGCCCGCGCCGAACGATTCCTGAGCTACAACACCCAGGCGCTGGTTGACCACAGCGCCGGCCAGCCCAACTGGCTCGCGGGCGACCGGTTTTGGTACCGCACGCTCACGGCGCAGGGCAGCGAGTTCATCCTCGTGGACCCGGCCCGCAAAACCCGCACCGCTGCCTTCGACCAGACCAAGCTGGCCGCCGCGCTGTCTGCGGCCACCGGCAAAAGCTACGAGGCCAGCCGGCTGCCGTTCCGCACGCTCACGTTTTCGCCCGATGGCAAGACCATTTCCTTCGCCGCCGCTGGCAAAAGCTGGAAATACGACGTGGCCAGCGGGCAGCTGAGTCCCGACACCGCGCCCGCCGCCAAACCGAGTCCCAACGCCGAAAACGAAGTGGAGTCGCCCGACGGCAAGCTGGCCGCCTACATTAAGGACTACAACCTGTGGGTGCGCGACACGCAGACCAACCAGACCACCCAGCTCACCACCGACGGCGTTAAGGACTACGGCTACGCCACCGATAACGCCGGCTGGACCACCAGCGACAAGCCGGTATTGCGCTGGTCGCCCGACTCGCGCAAAATTGCCACTTTCCGGCAGGACCAGCGCAACGTGGGCGACATGTACCTGGTGACCACCAATGTGGGCCACCCCACCCTGAAAAGCTGGAAATATCCGCTGCCCGGCGATAAGGACGTTACTACCATTGAGCGGGTGGTTGTGGAAGTGAACGGCCCGAAAGTGGTGCGCTTCCAGATGGCCCCCGACCAGCACCGCGGCACGCTCTCGGACGATATTTCGAGCAGCGGCACTTTTGATGACGTGGACTGGAGCCCCGACGGCCGCGAGCTGGCGTTTGTGTCGACCTCGCGCGACCACAAGGAGGAGAAAATCCGCGTGGCCGATGCCGTCACCGGCGCAGTGCGCGACGTGTTTTCCGAAACCGTAGCCACGCAGTACGAGTCGGGCCAGGGCGATATCAACTGGCGCTACCTGCCCAAAACGAAAGAAGTTATCTGGTATTCGGAGCGCGACAATTGGGGCCAGCTTTACCTCTATGACGCCGGCAGCGGCAAGGTGAAGAACCAGATTACCAAAGGCAACTTCGTAGTGACGCGGCTGCTGAAAGTGGACGAAAAGAAACGCCAGCTCTACTTCTTGGCCGATGGCCGCGAGCCGGGCAACCCCTACTTTACGCACCTCTACCGCATCGGGCTGGATGGCAAAAACCTCACGCTGCTCACGCCCGAGGCCGGCAACCACCAGGTGATGCTTTCGCCCTCGGGCAAGTATTTCGTCGACACCTACTCGCAGCCCGATAAGCCCGGCGTAACGGTGCTGCGCGGGACCGATGGCAAGCTGATTTCGACGCTGGAGAAAACCGACATTTCCCGCCTCACCGCCACCGGCTGGAAGGCTCCCACCCCCATCACAGTAAAAGCTCAGGATGGGCAGATTGACCTCTACGGGCTGATGTTTACGCCCACCAACCTGGACCCCAACAAGAAGTACCCGATTATCAACTACATCTACCCCGGGCCGCAGGGCGGCGGCGTGGGCAGCTGGTCGTTTGCCCCGGCCCGCAACGACCACCAGGCCCTGGCCGAGCTGGGCTTTGTGGTAGTGGTCATCGAAGGCAGCTGCAACCCCCTCCGTTCCAAGAGCTACCACGACGCCTGCTACGGCAACATGGCCGAAAACACCCTTTCAGACCAGGTGACCGGGATGCGCCAGCTGGCGCAGAAATACCCGTACATCGACCTGAACCGGGCCGGCATCTGGGGGCACTCGGGCGGCGGCTACGCCACGGCGATGGCCATGTTCCGCTACCCTGATTTCTTCAAAGTGGGTATCTCCGAATCGGGCAACCACGAAAACCGCAATTACGAAGACGACTGGGCGGAGCGCTACATCGGCCTGATGAAAACCAACGCCGACGGCACCACCAGCTACGACAACCAGGCCAATGCCACCTTTGCTAAAAACCTCAAAGGCAAGCTGATGCTGGCTCATGGGCTGATGGACAACAACGTGCCGCCCTACAACACCTGGCTGGTGGTGGAAGCCCTAACCAAAGCCAACAAGAGCTACGACCTGGTCGTATTCCCGAACGCCCAGCACGGCTACGGCGCTTATGGGCCCTACATGATGCGCCGCCGCTGGGACTATTTCGTACAGAACCTGGCCGGGGCCACCCCGCCCCACGACTACGAGATGAAGCCCCACGCTGACCCGCGCAACGCGGTGCAATAAGGCACCGGGAGCAATACGAACGTCATGCTGAGCGCAGTCGAAGCATCTCTCCCGCAGTAAGTAATCCATTCGATAGGGTTTACTATTGCGGGAGAGATGCTTCGACTGCGCTCAGCATGACGTTTTTATTTGAATAATTCGGCCATGAAAAGCATCCTATCTAAACCGCTTCCGATACCCCGGTTCCTTTGGCTGCTGCCCCTGCTATTCCTCCAGCCCGGCCTCAGCCACGCCCAGCGCCGCTTCGAACTGGCCGACATCAGCCGGCTGGTGAATGTGAGCGACCCGCAGCTCTCGCCCGATGGCAAGAGCATTCTGGTCGTGGTGTCGCGGCCCAACCTCGCCAACAACCGCCACGATGCCGAAGTGGTGCTGGTGGATGTGGCTACCGCCCGGCAGCGCGTAATGGTAGCCGACCGGCCCACCGTGAAGCAGCCGCGCTGGTCGCCCACCGGCGACCGGGTGGCGTTTCTGGCGCGTACCGGCACGGGCAAGGACGCGCATACCCAGCTTTTCGTGCAGAATTTGGCCTCCGGCGACGTCCGTCAGCTCACCACGGCCGTGGCCAATGTGCAGCTTTACGCCTGGAGCCCCGATGGCACCGCCCTTGCCTACTCAGCCGCCGATGCGCCGGCCAACGCCGCCGAAATAGCCCGGGGCAACGATAGTTTCGAAGTGGGCAATGGCAGCGTGACGCTCACCGCGCCACCCGCGCCCGACCACCTGTGGCTGGTTTCGGCTACCGATGGGCAGCCCGCCCGCCGCCTCACCAGCGGCCCGCTAAGTCTGCCCGACGACTCTTCGGCCCCCTTCTTCTGGGCTCCCGACGGCCGCACGCTGGCCTGCGTGCTGCGTCCCAGTGCCCAAACCGGCGACCAGGAAACCGCCGTGTACACGCTGGATGTGGCCACGGGCGCGGTGCGTGAGCTACCCAACACGCCCCACCGTGTCGATTTGCCCGCCTACTCGCCCGATGGCCGCTGGCTGAGCTACCAGACGCCCCGCGAGCCGCCCTATTTCGAGTCGCTGGAATTTGACGTGGTGCCCGCAACCGGCGGTCCCGCACGCCACCTCTGCCGCCCGCTCGACCGCAACCTGCAACGGGCCATCTGGAGCCCGGACGGCAAAAGCTTATTTGTAGGTGGCAACGATGGCCCGACGGTTTCCATCTGGCAACAGGAGTTGAATGGCAAAAGCCAAAAGCTGAAGCTAGGCACGGTATCGCCCAACGGCAGTTACTGGGTGGAAATGGCCGTGGGCCGCCGTAACGCCGTGGCGCTCACAGCCAACGAGCCGGGCCGGCCGGCGGAGCTGTATTATATGGCTTCGCCAACCGCTTCCCCGCGCCGCCTCACCGATTTCAACCACGAAACCGCTGCGCTAGCCCTGGGCCGCATGGAAGCAGTGGAATGGCAGTCTGATAATCTGCACCCCGATGGCGTCCTCACCTACCCGCCCGATTTTGACCCGGCCAAAAAGTACCCGCTGGTGCTGATGATGCACGGCGGCCCTTCGAACGCCTCGCGAACAGCGTTTTATGGGCTGGGGCAGGCGGTGGCGGCGCACGGCTACATAGTATTTCAGCCCAACTACCGGGGGAGCGACAATCTGGGCTACGCCTTCCAGCGGGCCATTCGGGACGATGCGGGAACCGGGCCGGGGCGCGATGTACTGGCCGGCATTGCCGCCTTGGAGCAGCGCGGCTGGGTCGATACCAGCCGAATTGCGCTGTCGGGGGCTTCGTATGGGGGCTTTATGACGGCCTGGCTGATGGGCGAGTCGCGGCGCTGGCGCTGCGCGGTGGCGGCCGCTTCAGTAGTCGACCTGCTCGACAGCTACAACCTGAGCGACAACAACATTGCCAATGCTGGGCACTACGGTCCCTCGCCCTGGCTTAGCGCCGAAAACCTGGCCCACTACCGGGCGCAGTCGCCCATTTCGCGGGCTACGCGCTGGCGCACGCCCACGCTCATTCTCCACAATGTGGGCGACTTCCGGGTGCCCATTGCCAACTCCTACAAGCTCTACCACGCTTTGCAGGACAACCACGTACCGGTGCGCTTCGTGGCCTTCCCCATTTCGGCCCACGTCCCGTCCGACCCCGTGCGCAGCGCCGAGTGGAACCGGCTGTGGCTGGACTGGCTCGACCAGTATCTGAAATAAAGAACGGCGTAGGGGCTTCTGAACAAACCCGGTTACTCTGAATTTAACCCCACATGAAAAGACCTTTCCAAGCTGCCGCCCGCCTGCTCCTCGCCATCATCGCGCTAGCTACGCCCTTGGCGGCTCCGGCCCAAAAAAAGCCCGCCACCAAACCGGCCAACCCCGAAAGCGCAATCCGCGAAGCCGACATTAAGCGCGACCTGTTTGCGCTGGCCGACGACCATTTTCGGGGCCGTGAGGGCGGCACGCTCGATGAGTTGAAAGCCTCCGTGTGGCTCGCCGACCAGATTCGGGCCACCGGCATGCTGCCTGCCGGCGACGACGGCACTTACTTCCAGTGGTTCAACCTGCAGCGCACCCGCCTGAGCAAGGGCAGCACGCTCCGCATTGGCACGCACGATGTTAAGCTAAACGAAGACGGCGCGGTGACGGCTCCTACCAATGCCAGCATCAACGCGCCGCTGGTGTATGTGGGCACTGGCTCGGCGGCGGAGCTGGCTAAAGTCGACATCAAAGGCAAGGCCGTGGCCGTGCAGATATCGGGGGCGCCGACGGACGGCATCAGCTACCGGCGCTACGTGTTTGGCAAGTTTGCCGGGCAGTCGGGCGAGCTGGTGAAAGCCGGCGCGGTGGCGGTGGTGTTCGTATCGGATGCGGCGTCGCAGGCCCTCTACGACCATTGGAGTCACATTTATGAGCGGGGGCGCTATAGCCTGCCCGGCGCGGCCAGCACCAAAGTGGTGAGCACACCGCCCGTAGTGTGGCTGCCCGCCAGTGCCGCCAGCTGGGTGCAGCAGGCCGGCCAGCAGTTCACCACCGAGCTAAAGGTGGAAAGCTTCCAGTACCCATCGGTCAACATCGTGGCCAAAATGCCCGGCACCGATGCGCAGCTGAAGAAGGAGTACGTCTTGTTCAGCACCCACCAGGACCACGACGGCGTGCGCGCGCCCGTGGCCGGCGATTCCATCTACAACGGCGCCGACGACAACGCCACGGGCTGCGCGGCCCTGCTGGCCATCATGCGGGCCTTTAAGCAGCAGCCGGGGCGGCGCTCGGCGCTGTTCGTGTACCAGGGTTCGGAAGAGCGCGGGCTGATTGGCTCGACCTACTTTTCGGCCCACCCCACGGTGCCGCAGTCATCCATCGTGGCGGTGCTGAATGCGGAGATGATGGGCCGCAACGCACCCGACAGCGCCGCCCTGCTGGGCAGCACGCCGCCCCACCTGAACTCCTCCGACCTCGTGAAAACCGCGCTGGCGGCCAACCAGGCCGGCCCGAAATTCAAGCTCGACACCGAGTGGGACAAGCCCACGCACCCCGAAGGCTGGTATTTCCGCTCCGACCACCTGCCCTACGCCCGCCTGGGCATCCCGGCCATTATGTACACCTCGCTGCTGCATGTGGACTACCACACGCCCCGCGACGAAGCCCGCCGCATCGACTACGCCAAACTCACGCGCATGACGCAGTGGATGTACCTCACCGGCTGGGCCGTGGCCAACCGCACGGCACCACCCGCCCGCGAGCCCGGCTTCAAGCTGGAACGGTAGATTTCAGTGAACAGTTAGCAGTGTGCAGTTAGTAGTGAACAACTTTGTTGATAAAGCATTTCTTGCACACTGTTCACTGCTAATTGCACACTGCTAACTGACACATGCGCCACCTCACCGCTGCAGACATCGCCGGCTTCGAAAAAATCTACCGCCTTAACCTCGTCAACGGTTTGCCGGGCTTCAAGTCGGCTAACCTGGTGGGCACGGCTGCGGCCGATGGCGCTACCAACCTGGCCGTGTTTAGTTCGGCCCTGCACCTGGGTTCCGACCCGGCCCTGCTGGGCATTGTGACGCGGCCCACCACCGTGCCGCGCCACACCTACGCCAACCTCAAAAGCAGCGGCTGCTACACCCTCAACCACGTGCCCGAGGCGCTGGCCGCCCAGGCGCACCACACCTCGGCCAACTTCCCGGACACTGTTTCGGAATTCGATGCTTGCGGGTTCACGGCCGAATACCGTGACGATTTTCCCGCGCCCTACGTGGCCGAAAGTGCCCTGAGCATCGGCCTGCGGCTGCTCGAAGAACACCACATCAGCAACGGCACCGTGCTGCTGGTGGGCCGCGTAGAGCACGTGTACCTGCACGACGAAGCCCTGCGCCCCGACGGCACCCTCGACCTCGTGGCCCTGGGCACGGCCACCATCTCGGGCCTCGATGGCTACCACGCCGTGCAGCCGCCCGTGCGCTTCGGCTACGCCCGCGTGGGGCAGCCACCGGTGGCGGAGTAGGATTATGGCGTGCTAACTGCGGAAAATGACTGTCGTCCCGAGCGCAGCGAAGGACCTTGTCACGCCTGTACTGACGTGACAAGGTCCTTCGCTGCGCTCGGGACGACAAACGATTGAAAGCGGAAATGCCAGAGCGTCCCCGGTAGTTTCAGATGCTAGGGATATTGCGTCTCGATTTTGCGGCTTTCGGTGCCGGAATAGCGCTGGTCGCCCGTAGCGGAAGCATCCGCACGGTGTGGTGCCCGGTTGTCCTGGCTTTTGAATCCCTTTCGATGGGGAGAGGAATTGCCTTTTGCTTTTCTGCGGCTGGCAGATGCCAGGGCCACGGCCCCGAGGGCCAGGCCCGCAATGGCAGCCACTTTCAGCCAGGGCTGCACCAGGGGCGGCGGCACCGAGGTCACGCCGCCGCTGTCGGCCGTAGCGGGCTGCTGGGCGTAGCGGCCGGTTGAGGGCCGAGCCACGGCATCAAACCGCGCTGCAAAATCGGCTAGCTGGGTGCGCAGGGTTTCGCCGTGCATCGGAATGCCGTGGCCGGTGGCCGCGACCTCGGGCTCCATCCGCGCCAGCAGCTCAACGGAAGCGCGGGCGGCGTCCCAGTCCGGCGTAAAGTAGGCCGGCGGTCCGTGCACCTCCTGCTTCTGCGTGAAGGTATTAAGGCCGGACTCGGCAAAAACGGTGGTGAAGGCGTCGCCGGCCACCAGTATTTTGTCGTGCTCCCGGAAAAAAGAAACGTGCCCGAACGTATGCCCCGGCGTGTGCACCCAGCGCCAGCCGGGCAGGCCGGGCACGGTGCCATCGGCGGGCAGGGCCAGCACCCGCTCGCCAAAATTGTAGGGGTGCTTGGGGTAGGCGAACGACAGGTAGGACATCAGGCCGCCGCCCACGGTGGGGTCGGGCGCGGGGTAGCTGGAGCGGCCCGTGAGGTAAGGCACCTCCAGCGGATGCGCGTACACGGGCACGTCGGGCCAGGCTTCAAGCAACCCGTGCAGAGCGCCCACATGGTCGAAATGCCCGTGCGTGAGCAGAATGGCAACGGGCGGCATATTGGCCCCAAACAGCGCTTCGGCCTGCTTTTTAATCTTGTCTGCCGAGCCGGGCAGGCCCGCGTCAATCAGCACCCAGGGGCCTTGCGGCTGGTCTTGTGGGAAGGCGTAGTACAGGTTCACAAATACGTCGCGCAGCACGCTCAGGCCGGGCACTACGGCGGTGAAAGCGGGCGTGTTGGCCCGGGTGGCATCGTTGGAAAGCATAGCGGTAAGGGATAGAAGAAGTGGAAAACCGGCGCCCGCCAAGCTGGCGCAGCTCCGGTACTACGGCCGATATCGGCCCCGGGGTTGGCCCCTTTTTGCCACAGTGGCGCTTACCCCTGGCCCACGGTTCTGCTTGGACCGAACGCAAAAAGCCCACTACCGAGGCGGCAGCGGGCTTTTTGAAAAAAGTAAGGGCAAACGCTATTTTTTGGCCTGCGCCTGGTCGGCCGGGGCCATCTGGCCGCTGGCGGTTTGGGGCGAGGAGGCGCTGGCACCGGCCGGGGCCGAGTCCAGCTGCTCTTTCACGGTGCCTTTTTTGAGGGCGGCGGCCGAGCCGGTGCCCGTGGCGGGCTCCACGCGCTGCTGGTTGTTGATGCTGTCGCGGTCTACGTCTGATTTGTGCCAGCCGGGGGCGTTGGTGAAACCGTGTTTGAACTGCGGGTTTTGGCCGGGGCTCCAGCGGTAATCGCAGGACGAAAGCGAGGCCGCCAAGGCGGTGCCCAGCAACAGGGCCAGGACGGGACGAGTGGAAAGCTTCATGAAGTAGTACTTGGGATTGGTGGTGCAAAGTACGTTGATTTCGGGCGGAAGGCCAACGCAATACCGGCGGCGTCGCTACTTTCGGGTAATACTGCCCATTTCCCGCCCGCCCATGTCCGATTCTGACCCCAAGCTGCCCTCCCGCTTCCGTCGCGCCCTGGGGGCCGTGGGGCGGGCGGCCCTGCTGCCCGTGCGCGGGGCCAGCTACGTGGTACGGGCCGGCCAGGCGCACCAGCATTTTTTTCTGCCCGTGCTCAACGGCGCCCTCGGCGACCAGCTGGCGGCCCGTTTCGACCCGCGCGCCATTCAAATGAGCTTCCGGCGTGGCGGGCAGGACGTGCCCGTGGCCGCCCTGCGCCTCACCGAGCCGCACCAAAAAACCGTGGTCTACATCCACGGCCTGATGGGCGACGAGCTCATCTGGCAAACCGGTTTTCAGGATGCGCCCGGCAGCCGCCGCTACGGCCCGCGCCTGGCCGAAGAAACCCGCAGCCGCGCCCTCTACCTGCGCTTCAACTCCGGCCTGCACCTCTCCGAAAACGGCCGCGAGCTCAACCGCCTGCTCACCGAGCTGGTCGACACCTACCCCGACGCCATCGGCGAGCTGGTGCTGGTGGGCCACAGCATGGGCGGGCTCATTATCCGGTCGGCGGGCTACTATGGCAGCCAGTCAGGGGTTAAGAGTGAAGAGTTAAAAGCCACCGCACCAAAACCAGATTCACCAGATAAAAACCAACTTTTAACTTCTAACTCTCAACTCTTAACTCAACTAGCACCCTGGCTGGCCCACCTGCGTTCCATCTTCCTTATCGGCACGCCCAACGACGGCTCGTGGCTGGAACAGAACTCGCACTTTACGGCGCGGCTGCTGGAACGCATCAACCTGTTTCCCACCCGCTTTCTCAGCAAAGCCCTCAACCAGCGCAGCAACGGCATCAAGGACTTGCGCTACTCCATTCTGGTGGACGAAGACTGGCAGGATGCCCACGCCAACGACCTCACGCCGCCGCGCACGCCCGTGCCGCCGCTACCGGGCGTGCAATACCACATTCTGATGGGCTCGTGGCTGCGGGCCACCCGGCCCTCGGCCCTGCGCGAGTATTTTGGCGATGGGCTGGTGGGCCACGGCAGTGCCCGCGGCCACGCCACCTTTGGCGATGAAGCCGCCCTGCCGGCCGGCACCAGTGTGCGCACGGCCGTGTTCGGCCAGCAGCACCACGGCGGCCTGCTCACGCATCCCGAGGTTTTTCAGTACCTCAAGCAATGGGCGTGAGGCATAAATCTCCCAAAAGAGAAAAAGCCGCACCCTTCTTGAATGCGGCTTTTTAACTGGCAGTTGGAGTAGGCA
Organism: Hymenobacter negativus; assembly: GCF_016056375.1. GTDB lineage: Bacteria > Bacteroidota > Bacteroidia > Cytophagales > Hymenobacteraceae > Hymenobacter > Hymenobacter negativus_A. The sequence continues at coordinate 611,338 of NZ_JAEDAE010000003.1, read as the reverse complement.
ATCAGGTAGTTGTGCCCGTGGTGGTGCCGCTCGTAGTACCACTGGTGGTGCCCGATGTGGTTCCAGTGGTTGTTGTGCCCGTGGTGGTCGTGCCGGTGGTCGTTGTGCCCGTGGTGGTTGTGCCGGTAGTGGTTGTACCGGTAGTCGTGCCATCCGTGGTTGTTCCCGAGGTCGAACCCGAAGTAGTGCCGGCATTTTCTGACGTTGTACAGGAACTGAAGAAGCTAAGCGACGAGCACAGCAGCACGCCAGTCAGTACCGAAATCCATTTGCTTTTCATAGGAGTAAGAAAAAGTGGGAGAATGAAAATTGCCGGAGGCCTTCTTTTATACGGAAGCAAGCAGCGCGATTTATTCGGATTTTCATCCGGATAAATACTTATTCATCAAGCACTTTTGCATCGTCCTGAGTCGACGCAGGCTCTGGCTCGCACTCGCAAAGCACCTCGCGCACCGGCTTTGCCACCCGGTAGTCAGGCAACGAAACTTCTTTCATGTACACAATCGAAAGGTGGGTGAGCGGGGCATGGGCCGGGTTTTCGTGCCAGATGCGCAGCAGGTAATTGCAGTAATAAGGCCGCATCCAAGCGTTGCTCACGAAGAGGTAGTTCTCCGAATACTTGCGCCACCGGTCGTTTTTGAACAACGACACCACCGCAGCCGGCTTGGTATGGACGATGGGTGCCCCGGCCCGGTTCAGGTCGATGTGGCGGTTGTCAGCAGTGGTGGCGTCGAAGAGGTACCAGCCATCATCCTTGAACACCACGGGCGCAAACATGCCCCAGTGCTGGTCGACCCGAAACAACAGCCCAAACCAGCGCGCCGGGGCCACCATCAGGCGGCCGGTGGGGCGTAGCACGGCCACATCATCGAGGTTCCACCAGCACACATAGGCCAGCGTCAGGGCCACGAAGGTTTCGCGCACGGCGCGCAGCACCCGCCGGCTGCCGGCCGAAGGCTCGCGGGTGCGCTCCAGGCGCAGGCGCCACGGCAGCGGCCAGGCCGGTAGCCGGGCGCGCCAGCCAGCGGCCCGGGCCACGTGCGGAGCAGCCCGGCCCGTAAGCCAGTCCAGCGCGGTGGGCGGCAGCAGCCCCAGTAGCGAAACCATGTTGATGATAAAAAACAGGCCCACGTACAGCGTGACGCTGATGCCGAGGTGAAACCCGAACAGCACGCCCACCACCATCAGCCGCCACCACTTCACTCCCACCGGCAAAAACAGCGCAAACGGCAGCAGCAGCTCCATGTAGTACGTGGCAAAGGTGAGGCCGCGCAGCAGGTCGGGGTGCGGGTAGAGCAGGCGGCCGCCGGGCAGCAGCAGCTGGTCGAGGCTAAAGGCATAGTAGAGGGCAGTGCCGGTCCGGGTCCATTCGGGGCCGTTTTTGAGCAGCGCGGTGCACCAGTACAGCAGCGCAATTTGTACCACATAAGCCACCGTGGCGGCGCTGAAATAGTCGAGCCGCGCGGGAGCTGGCCGGTCGCGCGCGTCCCAGCTCCACACCCGCCCCCAAGGCAGAAACATGCCCCAGAACAGCAACATCCGCAGCAAGTCATCGCCGCCCTGCCCGATGAGCGGGTTGCGGTTTTGCACCGATACCAGCAGCACCCACGAGGCCACCGTGGCCAGCCGCGTGTGGTAGCCCAGCAGCAGCAGCACCGCCAGCCCCGCCGCCAGCAAAAACAGCCCCGCCTGCGCCTGCCACAGCCCACTGGCCGCATGCAGCGAAAACTGATAGGCCGACCACACATGGTCGTGCAGCACTGCCAGCGGCAGCACGCCCATGTTGGCATAGTGCGCCTCCAGGTCGGTGCTGCGAATGGCCAAATCGAGCAATACCACGGCCGCCGTGGCCACGCGCAGCAGCGCCAGCGCCCGCAAATCGAGTACGAACGGCCGGCGCAGCACGCCCCAAAACCCCGTATAGTTTTCCTCCATAAAACGAAAATCCGGCAGCCGCCGGCCTGAAAAATAACAAGGCGAAAAGGCAGCCACGCATGACCCGCCTTTTCGCCCTGTGAAGTAGCCCGTGCGGGTTTACCCCCCGCATACGCTTATTCGCCGGCCAGGGCCGGCTTTCGGCGCACGGTGGCTGGCTTACTGCCCGCCGGTGGTGCTGCCGGTGGTGCCAGTAGTAGAGCCGTTGCCGCTGGTGGAGCCGCCCGTGGTGGTGCCGCTGTTCGAGTTACTGCGGCTGCCCGTAGTACCACCCGTGACCCCGCCCGCGCTCGAATTCATGCCGCCGCCCGAGCCATCGGCCGTGCCGCTGGTGGTGCCGGTGCCCATGCTGCCCGTATTTGTGCCTGACGAGTCGGTGCTCATGCTGGATTCCGTGCTGGTGCTGGTTTCGGTGCTGCTGCCGGCCGAGCTGTTGGTTTCGTCGGTGGAATTTTTGCTTTGGCAAGCGCCGAGCAGGGCCGCGCCCAGAATCAGCGCTGCAAATGAACGGTTAATCGTTTTGGTGAACATAGTGGTTGAGGGATTGATTTGCCTGATATACGCGCCTTTTCTAACTCACAACCAGCGAATAAACCCTTATTTCAAACTGGGTAAATACGGATAAAGCCCGCGCGCTGCTTCCCCGACAGCGGCTCACGCCGGGGCCAACCCCGGGCCGCGCCGCGCGTTAGCCCTTCACATACCGCCCGAACTCCCCGTCCATGCCCAACCCTGCTCCCGATATTATCCTGTTCGACGGCGTGTGCAACCTCTGCAACGGCTTTGTGCAGTTCGTCATTCGCCACGACCCGGCGGGCCGCTTCCGCTTCGCGGCCCTGCAAAGCGAGGCGGGCCGCGTGCTGCTGCTGGCTCAGGGCCTTGCGCCGGCCGCCGTCGCGGCCGAGCCGGAGTCGGTGCTGCTGCTCAGCGGCGGGCGGCTGTACTCGCATTCGGCCGCCGTGCTGCGCATTGCCGAAGGGCTGGGCGGCGGGTGGCGGCTAGCGGCGCTGGGCCGGGCGCTGCCCGCCGCCTGGCGCGATGCCGTATACCGCTTCGTGGCCCGGCACCGCTACCGCTGGTTTGGCCGGCAGCAAAGCTGCATGCTGCCGACTCCGGCCCTGAAAACACGGTTTTTGTAAGGCTACCGCCGGATGTATTGCATAAGCTTCACGCAAATACGGGCTTGGGACGACTGCTCTAAACGAGAAGCTATTTTGACTTTTTTCAACAAATAAATATTTTATATAAACTATATAATCTCATTAGCAGGTGATACAAAAAGATGTTGACTGGCACGTTCTTTCGTGTGTGGCACCGTGGCAAGAGTAGGCTTTGTGATGCAGTCACAGAATCATTTCGCTTTCTGACTTGTATTTTGCAACCCGTTACTCTTCATTTGGTGGGGGCAGCATGCAATAGTGGTTTTGCACTGTATAATTATTGCACAATGCCCGACTATGCTTGATACATATGGATTTCAGATACGGTAAGGTTTCTTTTGCGCTGGTTGTTTCGCTACTATTGGGTGCCCGGGTGGGCAGCGCCCAAAGTCCTGCTCCGCTGTGGCAGCCCGCTACGGCACCGGCCGCCCGCAGTGGCGCGGCTGCCCAAAAAAACGCCGGCAGTTGGTTTACCCTCAATGCCGCGCAGCTGGACGCCCGCCTGGCCAGTGCCCCAGCCGAAACCCGCCCCGCCGAAGCCGTAACCCTGGAACTGCCCTACCCCGATGGCACGCTGCACCGCTTTGCCCTCACCAAAGTGCCGGTGATGGCCCCGGACCTGGCGGCCCGCTATCCGCAGATTCAGACCTACGCCGGACACGGCCTGGACGAGCCCAGCGCCTCGGTGCGCCTCGAAACTTCGCCCGCCGGCCTGCACGCCCAGGTGCTGGATTCTACCAGTGCCTACAGCATTGAGGCGGCCCCTGGCATTGCCAACCGCTACCAGAGCCACCCTGATGCGCTGCCGGAGTTTGCCTGCCAGGCCTTGCCGGTGCCGGGCCGGGCACGGCGGCCCACCGGAGGTACCCCGCCCGCACCGCCCGCGCCCTATGGTAGCCAGCTGCGCGTGCTGCGCCTGGCCCTGGCCACCACCGGCGAGTTTTATCGCAACGCGGCGCTGGGCAACAACGACCTGGCCACCACCACGGCCCGCCTGGTCGCGCTGGTGAGTGCCCTGAACGCCGTGTACGAGCGCGAGCTGGCTGTACGCCTTCAGTTGATTGGCAACAACGACCTGCTCATTTACACCGACCCGGCTACCGACCCCTACACGAACAGCAGCCCCGGCACCATGATTGATGAAAGCCGCGCTTCCATCAATACCGTGATTGGCAGCGCCAACTACGACATTGGGCACGTGCTGGGCTATCTGTCCGGGGGCTACTCCGGGGTGGCCTACGTGGGCGTGACGTGCTTCGACCCTTATAAGGGAGGCGGAGCCTCCACCGGGTCCACACCCGGCCTGATGGCCACTGTTGTGACGCACGAAATGGGCCATCAGCTCGGCTCGGAGCACACGTTCAACGGCGACAAAGGCAACTGCAGCGGCGGCAACCGCAGCCCCGCGCTGGCCTTTGAGCCCGGCGCGGGCAACACCATTATGTCGTATGACTCGCGCTGCGCACCTGATAATGTAGGGTCAGGCATTCCTTATTTCCACGCCGGCAGCCTGAGCGCCATCGCGTCGAGTTTGGGCACTGCTTGCGGCACCTTCACGGCCACCGGCAACCAGCCGCCCAGCGTGAGCGTGCCGCCCAGCAACACCTACACCATTCCGCTGGGCACTCCTTTCACCCTGGCCGGCAGCGGCACCGACCCCAACGGCGATGCCCTCACCTACTCCTGGGAAGAGCTGGACCTGGGCAACGCCAGCGGCCTGGCCGGCGCGGCCACCGATGTTTCGGGCCCGCCGCTGTTCCGCAGCTTTGCGCCCGTGTCCAGCCCGGACCGCACGTTTCCAAACCTGACCTCGCTATTGGCCAACACGGCTTCGCTGGGCGAAATCCTGCCCCAGGTGGCACGTACCCTCAATTTTCGCCTCACGGCGCGCGACAACCACAGCGGCGTGGCGGGTGCCAACGTGACCCTGGCCGTGGCCTCGGCCGGGCCCTTTACTGTGACGGCCCCCAGCGCGGCCTTCTCGGCGGTAGGCGGCAGCACCTATGCCCTCACCTGGAGCGTGCTGGGCACCGACCAGGCCCCGGTGAATTGCACCAACGTGCAAGTGCTTTTCTCGACCGATGGGGGCCTGACCTTTCCCACCGTGCTGCTGGCCAGCACGCCCAACGATGGTACCCAGGCGGTGCAGCTCCCCAACGTGAACACGACCCAGGGCCGCTTCAAAATCCAGGCGCTGAACAACGTGTTTTTCGCCATCAATAATGCAAACATCACCCTAACGGCCTCCCTGCCGGTGGAGCTGACGGACTTTACGGCCGAAGCCCACGGGCCCACGGCGCGCCTGAACTGGCACACGGCTTCGGAGAAAAACAATGCCGGCTTTGCCGTCGAAGCCTCCACCGATGGCGCGGGGTTCCGCCGCCTGGGTTGGGTGGCGGGCCAGGGCAGCAGCACGATGCCCCACAGCTATCAGTTCGACGATGCAGCGCTGGCCACCTACCCCGGCCCCACGGTGTATTACCGCCTCCGCCAGCTGGACAACAACGGACCCGAAAGCCTGTCGCCGGTACGGGCGGTGGCAGTGACCACCGGCGCGCTCGCCCGGCTGCAGGTGTGGCCCAATCCGTCGGCGGGCACGGTCACGGTGGCAGGCCTCGCCCCCGGCCAGCCGGTTCAGGTGCTCGACCTGGCCGGCCGGGTGCGGCGCACGGCTACGCAGGCCGGCAACGGTACGCTGCAACTGGAACTGGCGGGCCTCGCCCCCGGCCTATACGTGGTACGTGGCAACGGCTCTGCCGTGCGCCTAATGGTAAAATAGCTAATTTCTAGCTAAAGGCTCCATTATCAGGACTACTTCGAACGTTGTGCCCGGCGGCATTCGGCCTCGTACACCCGGCGGCCCAGGTCGCGCAGGAAGGGGAAGCCGATGGTGTCGTACTCGTACTTATCGTCGTTCAGCACACCGTCGGCGTTTACGTACAGTACCGCGCTGAGCAGGAATTCCACTCCGTGGGCTTCGTCCTGGATGTAAGCGTTGTCGATAAGAAACCCGTAGGCCTGCCCGATTTTATTGAACACCCGCACACCCGGCGGCAAAGCGGCAATTCCGCCCCCGCCGAGCAGGTATTTGGCGTAGGTATCCGGAAATTGGGCCGGGGCGTAACGCGGGTGGTCACTTTCGCGCGGCAGTTGCGCCATGGCCGTGCGCAGCCGGGCATAGTCGTCGGGCGCGAGGCGCAGGCGGCGGGCGGCGGGCACAGCTTCGGGAAACAGTATAGTGCGGAGCAGCCGCTGCTGGTCGGGCAGCGCGAAGGCATTTTTCTGACTGAAATCCAGCGGACCGGCCACTTGCTGGTCGCCTTTGATGTAAGCCTGGCCGATGGCCTCGCCGCGCAGGCCCAGCCGGGGCCAGCGCCCGGCGAAGTAACCGGCCGGCTGGGCGTAGAGCAGCTGGGTGGCCGCCGTGTCGGCGAAGAAGCGGATAGGATTGGTGTGGCGGCTGCCGGGCTCCTGGTCGCCCACCGAGAGCCGGTTCACGAGGCGGGTGTGGCGCAGGCCCAGCCGGGCCAGCTCGTGGTTCAACTCTTCCGGCCCGACGAACTCATAGAGCCGGTTGAAGGCGTCGTTATCACTTACTAATAGAATTTTGCGCAGGTAATTGCCCACGGTGGGCCGGCCGCCGGCGGCGCTGGTGTCGCGTCGCACCCGCGTCTGGCCTGCGAAAGCCGAGTCCGTCAGCATAGGCGAGTCGGGGTTCAGGCCGGGATACTCGGCATTCAGGGCGCGCAGCTTTTGCAGGGCCAGGGCCACGGCGGCCAGCTTCACGGTGCTGGCCGGGTAGAAATATTGGCGAGGCCGCACGTGGTAGCGGGAGGTGCGAAAATGCGGCTGCCCCGCCGCATCGCGCCGGATGCGGGTGTAGATGATTTGCAAGCGGTAGTGGTCGGGCCGGGCCAGCACGCGGGCCAGGCCCACGGTGTCGTGGCGCAGCACTTGGCGCAGGGCATTCGGGCCAAATTGCGCCTCGGCGGGCCTGCTCAGCAGGGCCAGCGCACCCAGTAGCGCCCCGGCAAATAGGCTCCTTCGCATCAGAAATGGATTTGGGGCGCTTTCCGCAGCCAACTCTCGTCAATCGTCGCGCCCAGGCCGGGGCCGGTGGGCATCTCAATCACGCCGCCGGGGCGGTAGCGGAAGCCGCCCACCACGGGGTCGGCGGTAAACATGAGCGGGGTGTCAAAATCGCAGTGGTGGATGGCGGGGTTGCTCAGGGCCAGGTGAGCGGCGGCCGTCATGCCCAGGCGCGATTCGAGGAAGCCGCCCACTTGCAGCGTGAGGCCGGCGGCCTCAGCTAGCTTCGCTATTTTCTGAGCCCGATGAAAGCCGGACGACTTGCCCAGCTTGATATTGAGCATCTGGCAGGCCTGGAGCTGGATGAGGCGGGCGGCGTCGTGCTCGTCGCCGCAGCTCTCGTCGGCCATTATCGGAATGGGCGAAGCGGCCCGCACCCGGCTCAGCTCCATGAAATGCTGGCGCAGGATGGGCTCTTCGCAGTGCTCGATGTTGAATTCGGCCAGGGCTTGCAACACGGTAATGGCACGGTCGGCCGTTTGCCAGCCCTGGTTGGCATCGATGCGCAGCGGGTGCGTGGGGCCGATGCCGGCCCGGATGGCCCGGATGCGCTCCACGTCTTCTTCCAGCCCGCCCCCCAGCTTCACTTTGATGGCCGGAAAGCCCTCCCGCTGAAACTGCTCGGCATCGGCCCGCATTTTCTCGGCCGGGCCGAGGCTTACGGTCATGTCGGTGGTGAGGACTTTGTCGTTTTTGCCGCCCAAGAATTCGTAGAGCGGCAGGCCGGCATGCTGCGCTGCAATGTCGTGCAGGGCAATGTCGAAGGCGCTTTTGATGCTGCTGTTGCCGTAGATGATGCGGTCCAGCTCGGCCAGGCAGCCCGGTAGGTCCAGCGCGTCGCGGCCCTTCAGAGCCGGGGCAAAATACTGGCCCACAATGAAGCCGGTGTCTATGCTCTCGCCGTTGATGGTGAGGAAGGGGCTGCTCTCGCCGTAGCCGACGAGGCCATCGGCCGTGCGCAGCACCACCACGAGGTTTTCCACCGCCAGCAGCGGGCCGAGGGAAATGACGAACGGCTCGCGCAGCGGCACAAGCAGCTTGTAGATACTGATGGCTTGGATGGTGGTGCCGGGCATGAATTCAGTGGGTTAGGCTACGAATAACGGCGCTTGGTCGAGATAAACCAACGCGGAGGCCCCGGGCGGTGGGCTGCTGGCCTGCCTGGTCCTTCTTTTGCAGTGCGGAACCGCGTCATGATGAGCGTAAAGACGCAGGTATGCGTCTCTACCCCGACCGGCTTTTGCGACGGGCTCACACGACCAATTAAATAAATTCTCCTCCGATAATGAATGTATTTCAGCGCCGCATCGCCGGCCTTTCGCTGGTGCTGGCCACCCTCAGCACTCCCGCTTTTCTGCCCCATCGCACCAGCAAGCTTTATGTATCCGACTACGAGAACGTGCTGGGCACCTCCTTCGAAATGAAAGTGGCCGCCGACGCGGCCCAGCCCGCTGCCCGCGCCGAAACCGCCGCCCTGCACGAAGTCGACCGCCTGAATAAAATCCTCAGCGGCTACGACGCCAGCAGCGAGTTCAGCCGTTGGCTGCGGGCCGGGCAAAAGCCGGTGGCCGTATCAACTGAGCTGTACGAAGTGCTGGCCTTATTTGAGCAGTGGCGAGTGAAAAGCGACGGCGCGCTCGATGCGTCGGCCGAAACTGTGGGCCAGCTCTGGCGCTCAGCCGCGAAGCAGAACCGCCAGCCTTCGGAAGCGGAAATTGCTGCCGCTGTGGCCGCCGTGCACCAGCAACACTATATCCTGAACGCGAAAAACCACACTGCCCAGCGCCTCAGCAGCGCGCCATTGGTGCTGAATTCCTTCGCCAAAAGCTACATTATGAACAAGGCCGCCGACGCGGCGCTGGCGACGCCGGGCGTGAATGGCGTGGTGCTCAACATCGGCGGCGACATCCTGGTGCGGGGCGAGCACTCCGAGCAAATCAACGTGAGCAACCCACGGGCCGATGCCGAAAACGACCTCCCGGTGGCGCAATTGCAGATGAGCGACAAAACCATTGCCACCAGCGGCGACTACCGCCGCGGCGAGCTCATCGGCGGCCATTGGTACTCGCACATCATCGACCCGCGCACGGGCCGCCCGGCTAGCGAGGTCATCAGCGCCACGGTGGTGGCCGATAAGGCCACCGATGCCGGCGCGCTGGCTACGTCCCTCAACGTGCTGCCGCCCACCGAAGGCCAGGCCCTGGTGGCCGCCGTGCCCGGAGCCGAATTCATGCTCCTCACCGCCGACGGCCAGCGGCTGGAAAGCGCCGGCTGGAAAAAACTGGAGCGCACCGCCGCCCCGGCCGTGACCAAAGCGCCGGCCATGCCTACCAAAGACAAACCCTGGGACCCCAGCTACGAAGTGGCCCTCAGCCTGGAGCTGGCCACGCCCACAGGCGGCGGGCGCGTGCACCGGCCCTTCGTGGCCGTGTGGGTGGTGGATAGCAAGAAGAAGCCCGTGCGGCAGATTGCGCTGTGGTACAACAAGCCCCGCTGGCTGCACGACATGAGCGCCTGGTACGCCGCGTACAACGACCAGTTTGCGGCCGGCAATAACAACATCAGCTCCACCACCAGCGCCACCCGCCCGGCGGGCAAGTACACCCTGAAATGGGACGGCAAGGACGACCAGGGCAACCCCGTGCCCCAGGGCACCTACACGCTGATGGTGGAAGTGGCCCGCGAGCACGGCACCCACCAGCTCATGAAGCAGGAAATCAACAGCAAGAAGCCGCAGCATTTCGACCTGCCCGCCAACGAGGAAGTAGCCTCGGCCGCCGTGGACTACCGCAAGAAAACCGATGGCCAGTAACCCTACCGGGCACGGCCCTACCGGGTACGACTCCACGCCCATCCCCCGGCAGCCCTTCGGCGCGGCGCCCACCAGCAAGCCCACCAGCAAGCCGAAATCAGTAGCGAAGAAACGCACGGCCGCGTGGTCGCGCTGGCTTCACGTCTATCTATCAATGCTGAGCTTTCTGGTGGTGCTGTTTTTCTCGGTTACGGGCATCACCCTGAACCACGCTGACTGGTTCGACGGGCAGCAGGCCGAAACCAAGCGCACCGGCACCCTGCCCGCCGCCTGGGTGAACGTGCCCGATACCGCCCGCATCAAAAAACTGGAAATTGTGGAGCTGCTGCGCAGCAAATACGCCCTGCGCGGGGCCGTGAGCGAATTCCGGATGGAGGACGAGCAGTGCGCCGTCTCCTTCAAAGGCCCCGGCTACAGCGCCGACGCCTTCATCAACCGCAAGGATGGCACCTTCGAGCTAACGGAATTGCGGCAGGGACTGGTGGCCGTGCTCAACGACCTGCACAAGGGCCGCGACAGCGGCACCGGGTGGAGCTGGGTCATCGACCTCTCGGCCGGCTTCCTCACCCTGGTGTCGCTCAGCGGGCTGGTGATGCTGTTTTTCCTGAAGAACAAGCGGGTGCGCGGCCTGCTGGTGGCCGTGGTGGGCGGGGCGCTGTGCTACCTGGCCTACGCGCTGCTGGTACCGTAGGGCTGGCCCGCAGCGCAAAGACGTAGGTAAACAGCACATTATCGCAAATTTGTAGTTTGCGATAATGTGCGTTATGCTGGCCGCACACCGGTAGCTCCGGCTCGCCGGAAAAGCAGCGCCGCTCCCACCCACAGTACCACGAACATGCCCGTCACGCCCAGTACCTGTGCGGTGTTCCAAGCTTCGTCGGCCGTGGTAGACCAGGGCCGCCAGATGAGCAGGGCCAGCAGCGGCACCGCCACTTGCGCGAGTGCCGCCGCCACCATCGCGCGGGCCATGCCCAGCGGCCGGAAACGCGCCAGCAGCGCCCCAACGGCGGCCACGCCCAGCACCCCGGCGTAGAGCAAATTGGCCGGGTTGTTTTCGCTGCCGATAAGCCCCACGGCCCCGTTCACCCAAATGAGCAGAAAGCCCGCTGCAAGTGCCAGGCCGATGCCGAAGCGGTAGGCAGGGCCGTTGGCCTGGCTGGCAATGAGTTGGTAGGCCAGCCCGGTGCCAAACACCAGGCCGCCGGCAAACACGAAATCAGACAATGTCCAGTTCACTTCTTTGGTGAACTGCATGGCCACTAGCGGAATCAGCAGCAGGAAGGCGGTGACCAGCGCCAGGCGCGTGAGGTTTTTGAGGGGCAGTGTCATGGGATGAATGGGAAATACATTGAACCGAATCGGCCCGGGCCAGCGGCCGATGGCCGGGAACAGTACAAAGGAATTTAATTCACTTTGTATTTCAAAGTAATTTCAAATTAAATCTTGTTGAAGCGCCCTGACAGCTCGGTAGAGCTGCTTCCTCCATCGGCAAGGCCCTCTACGCCACCACCGAAGCCCGCAAGTACGACGACTATGTGGTGACCGACACGCCCGCCCCGCCTGCCGATACGGTGCCGCCCCAGGGGTAATTTTCAGGTTGACTGGAATGAAACAGGGCACCCCATGGAGTGCCCTGTTTCGGTTTGTGTTTATTTGTCTTAGCATCCGCAGTTGGCACACAAATCAAGGATTTACACCTTTAATCCCTCATGCAAACAATTCGTCTTCTGCTGTATTTAGTTCTTGCTTTTAGTTGCTCGTCTTGCTTGGCTGATGTATTAGCACGCAAAACAACTATTCACGACGGGTATTATGTAACCGCCGATGGAGGTATGCCTTACGAAACACTTTACTACAAAACCCCAAAAGGTGATATAGTAGAACGGTTTCCAGAAGTATCAAAAGTTGGCTACGCGTCAGGCTATATTTTTATTGAAGCCAAAGCGGGATATTATTGGTTTGCTGTAAAAGAAGACAACGGATGGAATTCACAGGACCCTGATTTTGCTTTCCTGATTAATGGTCCATTGACGGCTACAGAATATCAACAACTAGTAAATCGACTAAAGATTGGCGAGGTAGACTTTCAATATTCCTCATATTAAAAAAGTAATTAATTATTTTATGAAAAGGGCGCTTTACTAAGCGCCCTTTTCTGTTTCAGATTCTCAAGAAACCTAAGCAGCAGGAGTAGTTGAAGCAACTTCCTCCTTCCCCACCCCGCTCGGCACCACATTCACGCGTATCTCGCCAAACCCAACGGGTACCACCACGCCCGGCAGCACCAACCCCGTTTCCAGCGCTTCTTCCGTTACTTCAGCAGCTTGCCCGTCGGCAGTTACTTCAACGGCGCCGGCCAGGCCGTGCAGCACCACGCGGTAGGTGGCGTAGCTGGGCACGTAGTCGCCTTCGATGGTTTGGGTGAGGACGAGGCCCTCGGCCGAGCCGGTGACGGTGAAGCGGCGCACGGTTTTGTGGCCTTCTAGGTAGGCGTAGCCTTCGCCACCGTCGTCGTAGAGTACGCTCTCGGCGGTGCCGTTTTTGTAGTACACGTGCAGGGTGAGCTGCTCGACGGGGGTTTCGCCCACGTACTGCATCACCGGCTGCATGGGCACCACGGCCCCGGCTTTGATGAACAGGGGAATGCGGGTGAGGTCGGCGGCGGCCCAGACTTCGCTGCCGCCTGCCTGGGGCGTGTCGGTCCAGTAGTAGAACCAATCGCCGCGGGGCAGGTACATCCAGCGGCCGTCGGCGCCGGGCTGGGTGATGGGGCACACCAGCAGGTTGTCGCCGAGGCCGAATTCGGCCATGCGCAGGTAGGTTTCGGTGTCGTTCTGGTCGAGGAAGGTGAGCGGGCGCAGCATGGGCGTGCCCTTGGTGGCGTACTGCCAGAAGGCGGTGTACATGTAGGGCAGCAGGCGGTAGCGCAGCTCGATGAAGTGGCGGGCTAGGTCGGTCACGGTATCGCCGAAGCTCCAAGGCTCCTGGTCGCCGTGGTCGCCGGAGCTATGGGTGCGGAAGAACGGGTGGAAGGCCCCCAGCGCAATCCAGCGAGCATACAGCTCACCGGTGGGCGTGTCCACGAAGCCGCCGATGTCGGAGCCGATGAAGCTGAAGCCCGAGATGCTCAGGCGCTGGCACTGGATGTTGGCCAGCCAGAGGTGCTCCCAGCTGGCGATGTTGTCGCCGGTCCAGCCCGAGGAGTAGCGCTGGCCGCCGCTGTAGGTGCTGCGCGTGATGGTGAAGGGCCGGTTGGGGTAGCTGAAGCGCTTCACGCCGTCGTTGGTGGCGCGGGCCATTTGCATGCCGTAGATGTTGTGGGCCTTCTGGTGCGAGGCCCAGTGGCCGTCGTACTCGAAGCGCACATCGGGCGGGAAGGTGCCCTTCTCGAACACGGCGGGCTCGTTCATATCGTTCCACACGCCCTTCACGCCGATGTCCTGAATGAGTTCTTTGAACAGCCCGGCCCACCACTCGCGCACGCGCGGCGCGGTGAAATCGGGGAAGTTGCAGAGGCCGGGCCAGACGGAGCCCTTCATCAGCGGGCCATCGGCGCGGCGGCAGAAGTAGTCGTTGGCCACGCCTTCTTTATAGACCGAATATTCGGGGTCAATCTTGATGCCGGGGTCGATGATGACGATGGTTTTGAAGCCGTCGGCGGCCAGCTCCTGCACCATGCGCTTGGGCTCGGGGAAATGCGACTTGCTCCAGGTGAAGCAGCGGTAGCCCTCCATGTAGTCGATGTCGAGGTAGAGCGCATCGCAGGGAATCTTGCGGCTGCGCAGCCCGTCGGTGATTTCCTTCACGTTGGCCTCGGGGTAGTAGCTCCACTTGCACTGGTGGTAGCCCAGCGTCCAGAGCGGCGGCAGCTCGGGAGGGCAAGTGAGCAGGGTGTATTCCGCGGTCACCTCCATCAGCGTGGGGCCATAGATGAAGTAGTAGTTCAGCTCGCCGCCCTGGGCCCAGAAGCTGGTCACGTCGGCGCGCTCGGCGGCGAAGTCGAAGCTGGCCTTGAAGGTATTGTCGAAGAAAATGCCGTGGGCAATTTTCTGGTGCAGCACGTGGTAGAACGGGATGTTCTTGTAGAGCGGGTCGGAGCCCTTCACGTAGCCGTAGGTATCGGAGCCCCAGTTGGTGAAGCGCTTGCCGCGCAGGTTCATGTTGTCGGGCTTGTCGCCGAGGCCGTAGTAGTGCACGCCGGGCGGCACCTGCTTGCTCATCTTCACGATGTCGTTGCCGGTGTCGTAGTCGTACTCCCAATGGAAGCCCTTTTCATCATCGCTCAGGATGGTGCCGGAGCGGTCGAGCACCCGCACTTTCAGGTTTTCCTTCTGAATAATGCAGATAAGGCGCGCCGTGGTGAGGCGGTAGTGGTCGGGCTTTTCGCGGAACTCCACCAGGGCCGGGGCCAGGCGGGTGGCGGCATCGGCGGGCACGGCGTAGGAGAAGTCGGGCGAGAGCGGGCCGTCGGTGAGGTAGCGGAAACGCAGGATTTTGTCGGAGAGCACATGCAGCAGCAGGCGCACGCCGTTCTGGCAATTGAAGAGAAAGCGGTGGCCATCGAGCTCGTCGACGCGGATAATTTCGCCGGGATAATGCTCCTGGTGGCTTTTGGCCGCCAGGTCGTTCACCATGTAATTATTTTCCTGAATGAAATTCATAAGTCGTTTTTAGGCAAAGGGCAAAGGCCGGGCGGCGTAGCAGACTACCCCGTTGAGCCGGGCCGGTGGGCGGCGGATGAAGTTCGCAAGATACTTTTTTCTGAATCGGCTAAACGAGTTTTTTCGGTAAATGCGGCCCCGTTGCCGTAGCATTGGGGGTTGATTCACGGCCGAGCTTCATCCGCAGGCTTTGGCTGATTGAATTTCCCGCCCCGCTGTGCCCATGACTCCGCCCGAATTTTCCGTCCTGCTCCTGGCCTGGGACGATGCCGACCCCACCGTGGCCGTGCTCGGCGGGGCGGCCCTGCCCCCCACCCTGCCGCTGGTGTACCAGCTTGCCGCGCAGCAGCCCGTGCTGGCGGTTTATCCGCACCTGCCGGCAAGTGAGGGCACGGAAGAAAGAGCGGCCGACAGTTCGCCTTCGCCGGACACTTCGGTAGCGCTGGCCACTGCTGCTACCAAAAAAACGGCCGTCGCGGCTAACTCCGCGGCTGTTACGACGGCTTCGGAAGCTCCGGCAGATGCGTTGGCAACGGTGATGGACGGGCCAGGCGTGCAGGTGTTTCCAGCGTTGCCGTTGAGGAAGAAAATGGCCGTACCGGCCTTGCAATCGCGCATTATCGGGCTGGCCGAGCTGGAACCGGCTGATACGCCAGCGCCGACTGTGTCGCCTGCTTCGTCGGCGCCCGCCTCGCCGGCTCCGACGAACTTCTTGGCTACTCCGCTCCCTCCGCCGCCCCCGGCTCCCGGCCGCAGCCAGTGGCCGACGGGCATTCATGCGCCCGACCTAGCCGGCCAGTGGCAGGCACCGGCCGCGCCGTATCTGGGGGCGGGCTCGGGTGGCTTTTTCCCGCCGCCTCCCCCGGCCCCACCCCGGCCGCTGGCACTAGCGAAAAGTGCAGGTGCGGAGCAAACGACGGCATTACCCCGTTCCAAGCAGCTAAATGACACTGCTTCTGCCCCCCCTGCCATTTCAGCTTCCACTCTCAAGCCCCGGCACAACCCGCAGGCCGGCGACCTGAATTTCGACCCCGACCCGGAACTGCCGGCCGTGCAGCACCCCGCTGTTTTTCAGGAAACCACGGAAGAAATTGGAGCAGGGGAAGCCGCCGATATTTCGGCTCCCGAAGACGATGTCGTGCCCCACACGCCAGCGGCTGATGCGGAAGTGCCGGAAGTGGTAGCCCCCGCTCCCGCCCCTATCCCGGCCGAATCCGCCGCGCCCACTATCCTCAAGCCCCGGCCCGACGGCCTGAATTTTCGCATGATTCAGTATGCCCGGCAGGCCGCGCAGCTGGTGCGGGGCCGCGCCGCCGATTTTGGGGTGATTTACGCCCCTAATTGGCCGGCCTGGCTGGCGGCGCTGGAAATCCGGAATAGCTCGGGCCGACCGCTGGTGCTCTACCTCGCCGGCCTAGCCACCGACCTGGCCAACCCCGCCGAGCACGGCTACCAGCTCGAAATGGAGCGAATGGCCATGCGCCGCGCCCGCCTCATCCTGGTGCCCGATGATGCCCTGCGCCGCCGCCTGCTGGCTCTGTATGAGGACGCTGCTGGCAAAGTGCGCGTGGTGGCGGCCGACGACGAGGCCGCCGTGCAGCACGCATTGGGCGAAGTGGCTTTGGGCTAAGCCTGCCCCGGTGGCTTCATCGGGGAATGGTTTACTTTGTTGAAACAAGCCTTTTTCAACCCCAAAACTCCGCCCCGTATGCAGCCCGAACACGAATTTGAAGCAGTTTTAGAAGCGGGCTACGGCGATGCGGGCGTATTCGTCGTGATACCGTTTTCGGTAGCGGAGGTGTATGGCAAGCGCGGCCAGCTGCCGGTACACGTCACCTTCGACGGCTACCCCTACCAAGGCAGCGCCGTACCCCTCGGCGACGGCCACCACGCCCTGCTCATCCTCAAGCAAATCCGCAAGGCTCTCGACAAAACCATCGGCGACACCGTGCGCGTGACCATGCGCCACGACACGGCCGTGCGCAAAATGGAAGCCCCCGCCGACCTTTCCGAGCAGCTGGCCACCAACCCCAAAGCCGCTGCCTACTTTGACAAGCTGGCCTACACCCACCAGCGCGAGTTCGTGCGCTGGCTGGAAGGCGCCAAACGCCCCGAAACCCGCGCCAAACGCCTAGCCGAAACCCTGGAACTGTTGGGCCAGGGCCGCAAGCGGCCGTAAACTCATGCGATGAAACCTCACCCCTGGCCCCTCTCCCGCGGAGAGGGGCCAGGGGTGAGGTGCCCCACAAGCGCACGTAGCATACATTTTATTCTCATCGTCCCTCGTCGGTTCCCCACCCGCTCTCGTCATGAAAAAACCTTACCTGCTGCCCTTCCTGGCCCTGCTGCTCCCGACCTTATCCAACGCCCAAACCGCCAGCATCGACCGCGTGAACCCCACCAACTGGTGGGTGGGGATGAAGAATCCGAGCGTGCAGGTGCTCATTCACGGCCCGGGGGCGGGCACGCTGGCCTACAGCATCAATTACCCCGGCGTGAAACTGGTGAAAACCAATACGGTTGAGAACCCCAACTACGCCTTTCTCGACCTGACCATTGCCCCCACCGCCAAGCCCGGCAAAGTGCAGATTATTGGCAAAAAAGGTAGCCAGACGGTGACGCAAACCTGGGAAATCCGCGCCCGCGACAAATCGCCCAAGGGCCAGGGCGTGACGGCTGCCGACCTCATCTACTTGGCCATGCCCGACCGGTTTGCCAACGGCGACCCGGCCAACGACAAGTTCGCCGACATGCGCGACCCGAACATGGACCGCGCCAACCCCTTCTTCCGCCACGGCGGCGACTTGCAGGGCGCGGCCCAGCGCATCGGCTACCTCAAAGACCTGGGTGTGACGGCCGTGTGGTTTACGCCGGTGCTCGAAAATAACCAGCCCCTCACCAACGAAGGCGGCACCATGCGCGCCTCCTACCACGGCTACGGCTTCACCGACCAGTACAACGTGGACCGCCGCCTGGGCGGCAACGCGGCCTACAAAAGCTACGTGCAGCAGGCCCACGCCGCCGGCCTGAAGGTGGTGCAGGATGCCGTGTACAACCACGTGGGCAACACGCACTGGTTCCTCCAGGATTTGCCCATGAAAAGCTGGCTGCACCAGTGGCCCACCTACACCAACACCACCTACAAGCAGCAACCCATCACCGACCCGCACGCCGCCGCGAGCGACAAGCGCGTGACCCTCGACGGCTGGTTTGTGCCCTTCCTGCCCGACCTCAACCAGCAGAACCCCTACGTGGCCAATTACCTGATTGAAAACGCCATCTGGAGTGTCGAGAATTTTGGCATTGATGCCTGGCGCATCGACACTTACATGTACAACGACCAGCCCTTCATGAACCGCTGCAACGCGGCTCTGCTGGCCGAGTACCCGCGCATCCACATTTTTGGCGAGTCGTCGGTGAACAACGTGGTGGACCAGAGCTACTATGTAAAAAACAAAATCGACTTCCCCTTTAAATCTAACCAGCCCGGCGGGCTCGACTTTGTGCTCGAAGGCGCCCTGCTGGCCGGCCTGAAGGAAGTGGGCACCCCCGCCGCCACCGGCTGGGACGGCGGTCCCCAGCACCCCTACCAGGCCCTGGCCCAGGACGCCGTGTACCAGGACCCGACCAAACTCGTCACCTTCCTCGACAACCACGACCACGACCGGTACCTGTCCGTCATCGGCGACGACCTCGACCGCTACAAGATGGGCCTGACCTGGCTGCTCACCACCCGCGGCATCCCGAGCATGTATTACGGCACCGAAATCCTGATGAAGAATTTCAAAGACCCCACCGATGCCGAGGTGCGCCGCGATTTCCCCGGCGGCTGGCCCGGCGACAAGGAAGACAAATTCACCGCCGCCGGCCGCTCCGCCCGCGAAAACGACGCCTTCGATTTCGTGCGCAAACTGGCCACCTACCGCCGCGACCACAAGGTGCTGCACGACGGCAAGCTGATGCAGTACCTGCCTGAAAATGGCCTCTACGTGTATTTCCGCTACGATGCCAACGGCACCGTGATGGTAGCCTCCAACACTACCGACAAGCCCGCCACGCTGCCCACCGCCCGTTTCGTGGAGCGCATGAATGGCTTCACCAAAGCCCGCAACGTGCTGACAGGCGAAAGCCTGAGCAGCGTGGCGACGCTCCAACTGCCAGCCAAAACGGCCGTGGTGCTGGAGCTGCTAAAGTAGCCATGGCGCAGCGCCGATACGCTCCAAAGGTGGTTAGTGCCTCACCTTTCACAGTTCAGGAAACTCGTTTCGAAAGCGAGTTTCCTGAACTGTGAAAGGTGAACCAGTTTATTAAACTCCCTCTAGAACTCAGGAGACATTTAAAGCAGCTTTCATCATTGGTTTACTAAAACGGGGAATTCAACCGAAAGCCAGGATTACCCCCTGCAGAAAAGGATGAACCGCCCAGCTAAGCACAAGACGCTACAGCGAGCCAGTTCCAGGGAGCCGGTGTTCGCTCACTAAAAGGCTCTTTTCAGTCAACAGCTAATCCCTCGGCCGGCGCGGGGGAGGTTGCTCGCCGCGTGCTTCCCCTCCGTTATCCCTGGCCCCGCGCGGGCAAGGCGTGGCCGAATTGCGCTCTGGGGGCAATGGCTCACGCCCGTGGTTAAAGGTCCCGCTATGGGGGTTCTCTTGCCATAGGAGCAGACTTACACTAAGACCGGCGCGCCCGGCCAAACCAGACCATGACCAGACACGCTCCGCTGTACCCGTTGCTCGGGTTACTTGTTTTTGGTGCTTCCTGTGAACCGTCCCCAACCGAACGGCCTCCCGCTGCCGGCCCGTCCGAGTCCGCCGACGCCGTCACGGCCCGGGTGCCATACGGCATGGTGCGCAACGTCAAGCTCGACCAACACGGCCGCGTGTTGGTGGCCTCCTACCGCGGCGTGTACCGCTACGACGGGAAATCGTTCACCCACCTCACCCGCGCCATCCGTTCGCCCAGCTTCTGGGACGTGCTGGAAGACCGAACCGGACGCCTGTGGTGCGCCACCCGGGATTCAGGCGCATATTGCCGCCAGGGGAACGTCTGGCGCCATTTTACCACCCGTCAGGGACTGGCCAGCAATGCCGTGATGGCCGTGTGCGAAGACCGCGCCGGCAATATTTGGTTCGCCACCGGCGGCGGCGCCAGTCGGTACGACGGGCACTCGTTTCGAACATTTACCATCGCCGACGGCCTGTCCAATAACGCCCTCACGACCATCATGCAAGACCGCACCGGAAGGGTCTGGTTTGGCACCCGGGGCGAGCCCTGTTTTTACGATGGCAACACTTTTACCGTGTTCAAACGCCCCGACGGGACCGCCTTTGCCAACGTAGGGTCCATCCTCGAAGACAGAAACGGCACCATATGGCTCGGGGACAACGAGGGCCTGTGGCGCTACGACGGCCAGACCATCGCGAAGGCCTCGTCGCGGGGGGCTTCGGCAATCCTCGAAGACAAACACGGCAATATCTGGACGACGGGCAGCGTCCGTCCTCCCGGGGGACGGGTCTGGGCGCTTTCCCGGTACGCGCACGCGTCCTTGTACACTGCGGTCCCCTCCGTCACCGACATTATGTCCATTGACGGAACAGGCGCGCTGTGCGGGATGGTGGAGGCGAAGGACGGCAGCATTTGGGTGGGCGCGTTGGGTCCGGAGGGCGGCGTGTATCGGTACGATGGCAAGACCCTCACGGACTTTACAGATAGAGCAGGGCGGCCATAATGGGGGAAGGGGCTGCGAAGCCGAACCGACGGGGCGCGTGGAAAAGGCGCTCCCACGGGGTTGCGGCGCGAACGCCGATTGCTACTTCCGCCTGGCCTGCTGGTCGAGCGGGGCACGAGGGCAACGGCCGCAAAGATTACGGGTTTGTCCCGCCGAATCTCCGTAGTAAACCACTGGCCCATGATTGCGGGGGGCATAAAAATGGCAGTTGAGCAGAGCCCCTAACGCTTCCATGTTTCGGGGCAGTTAACGGTGAACAGCTTGTATGCAGGCATTAAACTTGACCCAGCAGCTCGGCGGGTACGGGAATCTGGACGCCGTAGGTAGCGCACGAGGGCGGTGAATTCGCGCAGCTCATCTTGCCGTTGTGCGCGGGTTTTCTCCCTCTGCCCGGGGCCGAGCCAGGCAGGTGAGGCGCAGGGAATGGTCTGGCTGACGAGACCGGCCAGCAGGTCGAGCACCCATTGCTCGGCGGCGGTGAAGGTGCGCGGCCGGCAGTCGTTGAGACAGCGCGTGCCCAGGGGGCGCTGGGTGGGCAGGGCAGCAGGCCCCCGGCGTAGCAGCGCCGTTCGGTGCCTTCGGCGGCGTGCCGCGCCTTAGCGCGGCGTTCCCTGCCTGGCCGGCAAAGAGCACTACGATGACCAGCCGGTGATGAGTTGGGCCCCCGTGCAGATGCGCCTGGGGTAAAACGACGAGGCAGCGTGGCACGTTATACCCCGAAACGTCCGTCTAACTCCTTCCCATGCCTGCCCTCCTTGGCACCCTGCGCACGGGCACCAGCGGCATTGTCGTGCCCGGTCCCAAGGCCACCTTTCCGGCGGCCTACCAGGCTACGAGCCGACTCACCTACTATGCCACCCTGTTTAACTCGGTGGAAATTAACAGCACCTTCTATCGCATCCCCCAGCCCAAAACGTTTGCGGCCTGGGCCGCGGAAACCGGCCCTGACTTTGACTTTACTATCAAGCTGTGGCGCGATATTACCCACACCAAGACGCTGGCCGAGGACCTCTCCGGCCTGGTCCGCTTTCTAGATGCCGCACGGGAGTTGGGCCCTAAAAAGGGATGCTTGCTTATTCAGTTCCCGCCCAGCAACACCATTCGCCAGCTACGCGCGGTCAGTGCCCTCTTGACTGCGCTTGCAGCGGCAGACCCCGCCCAGGAGTGGCGCAAAGCGGTGGAGTTTCGACACCCCAGCTGGTATACCGACGATGCGTTGGAGATGCTGGACCACCACGGCGCCAGCCTAGTGCTGCACGACAAAGGCCCCGCCCGAAACGCCCAACTCAACGAGGGGGCCGACTTTGTCTACATGCGCTTCCACGGCCCCAAGGGCAACTACCGCGAGTCCTACGAGCATGACTTTCTGCACGACACGGCCGAGCAGATACACGACTACCTCCAGGAGGGGAAAGACGTGTATGCCTACTTCAACAATACCATGGGCGCCGCGTTTGCAAATGCCCAGGACCTGTACCGGCTGGTCGCGGAGCGGGCGTGAGCCATACCGCGCGCGTCCGCGGCCAGGGGCACTGGTTCCCAGGGCCAAGCCGGGGTAAACCACGGCGCGGGCCTGTCTGGGTAAACCCTAGAAGTCGTTGCCTGCTTTGGTTTTAGCTTGCATGGCCTTGTCCAGACTGGCAATCCACTCCTTCACTTCGTGGTCGGACAGGTTGCGAGTGGCGTTCCAAGCCCGACGAATCATGCCCCCGCCCAGGGCGACTTTAACGGCTGGCTCGTCGTTTTCAAACGGTCCCATGCTGACCGCGTTGAAATTGGTGAATTCGTATTTGTACCTGCCTTCTTTGGTGTAGAGCACCAAGGTGCTGTGCACCGTTTCGGGCAGGGGGTAAATGCCAACCTGCGCCATCGTGTGCTGCTCGACTTGCACCGTCAGCTGACCGGTTTCCTTGTCCTCCACGGGCGCCGCGCCGTCACGGGCGCCGATGTTCTTGCGCATCCATTCCACGGCGCGTTGCTTCAGTTGGGCTTGAGTTGCGCCCGGCACCTCGACAACGGCGGTATACGTCACTTTACCCGTTTCCGGGTCCCGCGGCAGCGCGGGCTTGTCCGTTGGCTTTTGGGCGCGGGCACCCAAAAACGGGGCGAACAGGAAGAACAGAAGAAAGAAACGGCGCATTGGAGCGGCTCAGAAGGTAGATAAAATCAGCTACTAGGGGTGCGTTCCGCGAAGAAAAGCGAAGGCTACTTCTTGGGTAAAGATAAGCCGTTGCCGTGGCTGAGCGGCCTTTCAAAGGGCGTACCCGACGTGGCTCAAGGGCACAGCAAGGGCAAGAGGAATCGGGCATTGCCCTTTTCCATTTTGCATACCAGTCGCTTTTGGGCACATCTTTTTGCGCTCACCAAAACGGTAATTTAACCCTACATTCCTAAGGCAACTCAAACCCGCGCCAGCACCAGCGCCACCCGGCTCGGCACGTACAGGCTGAGCTGGTGCTCATGTGTCTCGTACTCAAACGCCTCATCGGGCCGGTCGAAGCCGCCGAAACGGCTGTTATCGGACGAGAGCACCACGCGGTATTTGCCTTCTTCCGGCACCCAGAAGCGGTAGTCGGTCAGGCTTTTCTCGACGTGAAAATTCACGGTGAATACCAGCCCGGCGCGCTCGAATACCAGCACTTTGTTTTCCTCGTCGTGCTTCAATAGCGTGGCCGGCCCGGCCCCCAGCAGGTGCCGGGCTTTGGCCAGGTGAATCATAGCCTTGTCGAACTCGCCGAGCTGGTGGAATTTCAACTCCGGGTTGTCGCCCAGGCTCCACTGGCGGCGGGCGAAATGGTAGCTCCAGTCGTTGCCCTCGCGGGGGAAATCGACCCACTCGGGATGCCCAAACTCGTTGCCAATGAAGGTGAGGTAGCCCTCGCCGCCGGCCGCCAACGTGACCAGCCGGATGATTTTGTGCAGCGCCACGCCGCGGGCAGCGCCGGGGTCGCCGTCCGTCACGTGCATGTGGGAGTAGATGCCCGCGTCAATCAGCCAGTGCAGCAGGGTTTTGTCGCCCACCAGGGCCTGGTCGTGGCTTTCGGCGTAGGCAATGGTTTTCTCGCCCGCCCGGCGGTTGGTAAGGGTGTGCCAGAGGTCGCCGAGGGGCCAGTTTTCGTCGGGCGTGTGCTTGAGCAGCTTTATCCAATAGTCCGGGATGCCCATGGCTAGGCGGTAGTCGAAGCCCACGCCACCTTCCTTGATGGGGCGGCACAGGCCGGGCAGGCCGCTCATGTCTTCGGCAATTAACAGACTGCCTTTTTTGAACTCGTGGGCCAGCGTGGTGGCCAGCTGCAGGTACAGAATGGCATCCTCGTCGGCGGCATCACCAAAATAGTTGTCGTAGCCCATGAAGGCC
The DNA here is from genome assembly GCF_016056375.1 of Hymenobacter negativus. Taxonomy (GTDB): domain Bacteria; phylum Bacteroidota; class Bacteroidia; order Cytophagales; family Hymenobacteraceae; genus Hymenobacter; species Hymenobacter negativus_A. The sequence goes on along the minus strand of NZ_JAEDAE010000003.1, from coordinate 587,595 downwards.
ACGCCTTCGCCGTGGTGGTGGTAGAGCATACTGGTTACGCCATCGAAGCGGAAGCCGTCGAAGTGAAATTCTTCGAGCCAGTAGCGCAGGTTGCTCAGCAGGAATTGCTGCACTTCGGGCCGGCCATAGTCGAAGAGCTTGCTGTCCCAGCCGGGGTGGTTGCCGCGCTCGCCTTTGTGGAAGTAGAGGTTGCCGGAGCCGTCGAAATCGGCCAGGCCCTCGGCCTCGTTTTTTACAGCATGCGAGTGCACGATATCGAGCAGCACGGCAATGCCGCGGCGGTGCGCTTCATTGATAAGAAACTTCAAGTCCTCGGGCGTGCCGAAGCGCGAGCTGGCCGCAAACAAATTGGCCACATGGTAGCCGAAGGAGCCGTAGTACGGGTGCTCCATCACGGCCATCAGCTGCACGGTGTTGTAGCCGTCGGCCTCGATGCGGGGCAGGATGTTTTCGGCGAATTCGCGGTAGCTGCCCACCCGCTCGTCTTCGGTGGCCATGCCCACGTGGGCCTCGTAGATGAGCGGCTCTTTAACGGCAGTGGCGGGCTTGAATTTCTGGTCGGTCCAGCGGAATTCGGTTTCGGGCCGCCAGATTTGGCCGGCGAAGTCCTTGGTTTGCTCGTCCTGCACGGCGCGGCGCAGGGTGGCGGGCAGGCGGTCTTTGCCCTGTCCATTGGCCGCGACGTGCACCTTGAAGCGGCTGCCGTGGCTTAGGCGCTGGTCGTATTCGACATCGGGCAAAAACGCTTCCCAAACCCCAAAATCAAGCTTTTGGAGTGGGTTGGCCCCTCGGTCCCAGTTGTTGAAATCGCCAACCAGCGACAGGTAATCGGCCCCGGGAGCCCACTCGCGGTACACCCAGCCGCCGCGGCCGGCGTCGTGGTTCAGCCCGAGCTGCTGGTGGGCGGTGGCGTAGTTCTGCAGGGAGCCGTGGTATTGTTCGATTTCGGCCAGGCGGGCCTGCAGGCGGGCCTGGCGCCGGCGCAGCACGGGCTCATATGGCGCCAGCCAGGCATCGTTTTTCACGAGGGCAAGCGGGGCTGGGCGGCGGGCTTTGGGGCCGGCGGAGGCGGTGGGTTTCGAGGCAGCCATGATGCGGGAAGGTTTGGGCCAAAAGTAACGCGCCGCCACTGCCGGCTTGGCAGTTGCGGCGGCTCAACGGCAATTTATACGAACTGACCGGCAATTTCAGCCCCGCAATAGCAATCCGCTGAAACATGGCGTTATTTTGCCCAATGATGAAATACCGTCTACTGACCATTCCGCTGGCGCTGCTGCTGGCCTGCTCGGCCGAGCGGCCGGTCACGTCCACCTCGCGGGCCTTCGAGGGGTCGCTGGGCACACCGCCGCCCAAGGCCGCTGCTCCCCGGCTGGCCCGCTACGCCATGGTGGTTTCGGCTCACCCCGAAGCGTCCAAAATCGGCACCCAGATTCTCCAGCGTGGCGGCAATGCCTACGATGCGGCCGTGGCCGTGCAGTTTGCCCTGGCCGTGGCCCTGCCCGTGGCCGGCAACATCGGCGGCGGCGGCTTTTTGCTTTACCGCGACCGCAACGGCTCGGCCGGCTCGCTCGACTTCCGCGAAACCGCCCCCGCTGGGGCCACGCGGGACATGTACCTCGACAAGCAAGGCAACGTGGTCCCCGACCTGAGCACCGCCGGCCCGCTGGCCGTGGGCACGCCCGGCACCGTGGCCGGCATGGTGACGCTGCACAAGCAGCTGGGCAAGCTTTCGTGGGCCACGCTGGTGCAGCCGGCCGTGGCGCTGGCCACGCGGGGCTTTCCGCTCACGGCCAAAGAGGCCGCCGGCCTCAACCGCACCCGCGCCGATTTTCAGAAATACAACCCCGGCAACCCGCCGGCCTACGTGCGCCCCGGCGGCGGCGACTGGCAGCCCGGCGACACCCTGCGCCTGCCCGAACTGGCCCGCACCCTCACCCGCGTGCGCGACCAGGGCCGCGCCGGCTTCTACAAAGGCGAAACGGCCCGCCTGCTGCTCAGCGAGATGAAGCGTGGCGGCGGCCTCGTGAGCCAGGCCGACCTCGACGCCTACAAAGCCAAATGGCGCGAGCCCCTGCGCGGCCACTACCGCGACTACGACGTGATTACGATGCCGCCGCCCAGCTCGGGCGGCGTGGCCCTGCTGCAAATGCTGCAAATGCTGGAGCCCGTGGACCTGGCCCAGGCTGGCTACCACACGCCCCTGGCCGTGCACTATATCACCGAGGCCGAGCGGCGCGTGTACGCCGACCGCGCTACTTATTTGGGCGACCCGGATTTCGGTTTCGTGCCCGTGCAGAAGCTGCTTGATGTGGACTACAACCGCCAGCGGGCCGCATCCATGCGCCCCAAAGGCCGGGCCACGGCCAGCAGCGCCATCGCCGCCGGAGCTGGCCTGCCTGGCTACGAAAGCGACGAAACCACCCATTATAGCATCGTCGATGCCCTCGGCAACGCGGTGAGCTGCACCACAACGCTGAACGGTGCCTACGGCAGCAAGGTGGTAGTGCCCGGGGCCGGTTTCATCCTCAACAATGAAATGGACGACTTCTCGGCCAAGGCCGGCGTGCCCAACTCTTACGGGCTGGTGGGCGGCACCGCCAACGCCATTGCGCCCGGCAAGCGCATGCTCAGCAGCATGACGCCCACCATCCTCACCCGCAACGGCAAAGTGGCGCTGGTGACCGGCACACCCGGCGGCAGCACCATCATTACCAGTGTATTGCAGAGCATCATTGGCATTGTTGATTATGGCCTGAATGCCCAGCAGGTGGTGACCGCGCCGCGCCTGCACCACCAGTGGCTGCCCGACCAGATTGAGGTAGAAGCCGGGGCGCTGCTGCCCGTAGCGCAAGACACGCTGCGCGCCCGCGGCTATCACCTCAACCCGCACCTGCCCTGGGGCCGGCTCGACATCATCCACGTCTTGCCCGAAGGCACCCTGGAAGGCGGGGCCGACCCGCGCGGCGACGATACGGCGCTGGGGTACTAAAACCACTTCAGGGGTGGCAACAAAAAAGAGTCAGGCTGCGCACAGCCTGACTCTTTTTTGTTGGGCTTCCTCCAACCCAGACACTACTTGGCTAAGCCGCAGCTTAGTGCTGCACCACCTGCGAAGCGGCAATGTGGCGCAGGTTGCCGGCGGCCGCAATCAGCTTCTGGCTGAGCTCGCGGGCTTTGTCGCCTTCGCCGCTGAAGTTGTGGGTGGTGAGGGCAGCTTTGGCCGTCATCTCACCGAGGTTCTGGAAGGCCTGGGCCATGCCGGCAACGTTGTTGTTGCTGATGTGGGTGCGCATGGTTTCGAGCTCGGTCACCATGAGGCGGGTGGCGGGCTGGTCGATGCTGCGCAGGTGCTGAATCCAGTTTTCGAGGTGGTTCAGGCCCTTGCCGGGGTCAACGTGAAAGCCTGCGTTGTTGACGTCGAACAGCAGGCGAATGCTGGATTCTGCTTCGGAGATAAAGCTCATGAAACGAAAAATAAGGGATGAAAAAGGAACGGGAACGGCCCCGGCGCGCGCGTTGGCCAGAGGCCGGCGCGCCGTTCGGCGGCCAAAGATAACCGGCGGGGCGGCTAGTTTTCGGTGCCGGGGTGGAGTTCCTGCACGTCGGGGTGGCTGTAGTTGACCACGATGACGGAAAACGGGTGCGGCTCGCCCTCGCGCTTCTCGATGCGGATGGTGCCGGCGTCGCGCAGCTTGTTGAGCTGGTCGCGGCGCTCGTAGTCGGGCAGCTCGGGCAGCTCGTCGGTGAGCAGGCGCATGAACGGGCCCAGCCACAGCTCCGTCACGCGGCGCTGCTGCTTGGCTTCGAGCTTTTGAAACTCGGCCAGCATGAAGGCCAGCGTGCGCCGCTCCATGTCAGTAGTGAGGCGGCGGACGGGGGCAAATTCGGGCACGTCGTCGCGCGACACAAACGGCCGGGGAACTGCCGGCACAATGGGCCGCGGGGCGCTGGCCGAAGGCACGGGCACCACTTTGGGCTGGGGCACGGTGGCCTCGCCCGCACCGTTGGCGCGGGCGGCCAGCGCGGCGGCCGAGGGCACGCCGGCCAGGCCCTGCTCGCGCAGGCGGCGGCTTTCCTCAATGGTGCGCTGGCGGTCGGCGCGACGTTTTTCGAGCTGCTCCACGCGCTCAATGCTTAGCAAGTCGCGGGCATCGATGAACTGGGCAGAGCCGATGTTCTGGAGCAAATCGCCGGACACGGACTCGCGGAAACCGGCCACCAGCACCTGCCGGGCCTGCCGGCGCAGGTGCTGCAGCACGGGAATGTAGTCGCGGTCGCCGGCCACGAGCACGAAGGTGCCGATGTCGGGCCGGGTGTACATCACCTCCAGCGCGTCGATGCAGAGCTGCATGTCGGCGGCGTTTTTGTGGTCGGTGCCCAGCACGTTGCGGGTGCTCACGCCCATGAGGTAGAGGGCGCCCTGGGGGGCGGTGGCCAGGCGCTCAAAATCGGCGTAGGCGTAGCTGATGAGGCTGTCGAGGCCCTTGTCGCTGAGCTGCTCGCGCAGGGTGCGCACGATGTCGAGGCAGATGTCGTTGAGGTCGGGCGGGTCGTGAAAATGGTTTTTCAGAAAGTAATAGACGTTCTCGAAATCGATGAAAACGGCCGCGTAGGGGGAAGCTGTCGGTTTGGGCAACATGGTGCAGAAATACTAAGTCCTATCACAGAAAAGCCCTGAGGGAAGACCAGAACACTTGAACAACACGCACCTGAACGGCAACTATTCCGGCTGTGGACACCGGAGCAATTTGCCCGACGGGCTTGTAACCGGAGCCGTAGCTTGCCGGCTCGTCTTTATACTTTGAAGGGGTGAAGGTACGCAGCCGGGCCGCTGCTTTGGCAAATATCCCGGCCTGGGGATGGAGCCGGCCCACGCCAGCAGCCGATGCTGAGGCAGTACCTTCGCTGCTCCTCCCCTGCTCCTATGCTGCCCTTCGCTAGCGCCCGCCTGCATTTTCGCCCCCTCACCGACGCCGACACGGCCGGCATGTTCGCACTCGATTCCGACCCGGCCGTGCACCGCTACCTGGGCGGCATTGGCGGGCACATGGTGAGCGAGCCGACCCAGAGCCTGGCCATGATTCGCTACATTCAGGAGCAGTACGCCACCAATGGCATTGGCCGCTGGGCCGTGGTGCTGCGCGAAACCGGCGAGTTTATGGGCTGGGCCGGGCTGAAGCTGGTAGCCGGCCCCATCAACGGCCAGCGCGATTTTTACGACCTGGGCTACCGGTTTCTGCCGCAATTCTGGGGGCAGGGCTACGGCTTCGAAGCCGCCCGCGCCTGGCTGGATTATGGGTTTGAAGTAATGCACCTGCCTCGAATCTGCGCCTACGCCGACGCGCACAACGTGGCATCGCGCCGCATTCTGACTAAAATCGGCTTGCGCGAGGGGCCAGAGTTTCTGGTGGAAGGGATGCCGTGCGTGTGGTACGAGGCGAATGCGCCGCAGCAGGAGTAAGCGCCAGACTTTCAACAACTGGGCTAGGTGCGGCGAATGCCCCGCGCCACCAGGTGCACCAGCACCACCCACGCCACGGCCGCTGCCCAGCCGGCCAGCACATCCGAGGGGTTGTGCACGCCCAGGTACACACGCGCCCAGCCTACGGCCAGCGAAAACAGCGGCAGTAGCCACGCCCAGCCGCGCGCCCGGCCGCCCCAGCACAGCAGCACCAGCGCCGTGGCAATGGCCGCCGTGTCCATGGCGTGCCCGCTCGGGAAGCTGAGCGTGTGCTCGGGCCGGATGCTGGCCCAAAGCGCCGGCCGCGGCCGCGCCACCAGGGGCTTGATAATTTGCGTGAGCAGCATCGACCCGCCCACCGCCGCAAACCACACCCCCGCCGCCCGCCACTGCCGCCGCCACAGCAGCCCTAGCCACACCAGCGCCCCGAGGCCCACCATCGGCCAGGTGTTGCCCACGATGGTGAGGAATACGGCTGCTTTATCGAGTGCTGGCGTGGCGTGGTGGTGCCAGAATTCGAGGATGGGAACATCCCAGGGCAGACCGCCGGTGCGCACCACCGCCCAGGCGAGCCACCCAAATATTCCGACCGAAAACAGCAAAACCAACCGCAATGCCCCGGACGGCGGCGTTGGGCTGAAAACGGAACGCGGAGGCGAAAGCATGAAGAGGCCGGGTCTTAAACGGCGGCAAATAACAACGCGGGGGCTAGGCCGGGGCGCTTTGCGCTTCCAGCGGCGGCGATACCACGGTGGGCAGCCGCCGGTGCAGCGCCTCGCGCCAAAACCGCCGCAGCTCGTGGAACTCGGGCGAAAACAATACGTGCAGCCCCGCCACCCAGCCCACCGAGCCCGTCCAGCCGGCCAGCACGTCGGAGGGGTAATGCACGCCCAGGTACATGCGGCTCCAGCCCACGGCCAGCGCAAACAGCGGCCCCAGCACCCAGGCCAGCCAGTGGCCGCGGTGCTGCCACAGCAGGAAGCCCAGGGCCGTGGCTACGGCCGCCGCGCCCATGGCGTGCCCGCTGGGGAAACTGTAGTAGAAGGCCGGCTTCAGGCTGAGCCACAGGGCAGGCCGGGGCCGGGCAAACAGCACTTTCACGAGCACATTCAGGGCCATGGCCCCGCCCACCGACAGCCCGAAAAACCAAGCTTGCCGGCGGGTGCCCCACACGGCCAGTCCCACGGTAAGCAGCACCGCCAGAACCCCCATCGGCAATGGGTCACCGGCGGCGGTGAGGGCCAGCGCCAGCTTATCGAGCCCCGGCGTGGCGTGTGCGTGCAGAAACTCCAGAATCTGCTTGTCGCCGATGAAGCCGCCGTGCTCCCAGATGTCCTCGGCCACGTTCACGAACACCACCCACGGCAGCACCAGGCCAGCCAGCAGGGCCAGCAGCAGCATCTTGTGAACTCGCAGGGCGTGGCGCAGGCGGGGCCAGAAGTCGGCAAACATGCAGCGGGGTTGTTGGGAATTGGTGAAGGTGAACTACGGACTCAACAGAAAAACGACCGTCATGCCGAGCACAGCGAAGCATCTTTACCGCGCCGTTTGTCATCTTGAGCGGAGCGAAGGACCTTATCACATCAGAACAAGCTGTTTCAACATGATAAGGTCCTCCGCTCCGCTCAGGCTGACAGCTTTTTCTCCCATCCTCGCCTACCGTCCAAATTCCAGCACCCGGAACGTACCGGGCACGATGCCGGGCCGGGGGCGCGGGTTCTCGGTGGTGGGGGCCGGCGTGGGGCCGTAATCGGCTGTGACGGTGAAGAAGTGGCCGGTTTTCGGGTCGAGGCTCATGGTGCGGGCACCCCGGGCGGTGGGCACGTTGGCCACTACCGAGAATTTATCGGGCGCGTCTTCGTGAATGACCGTGAACGTGCCCGAGCCGTTGGAGGTGACGATGTTGCGCGTGGTGGGGTCGAAAGCCGCGCCGTCGGTGCCCTTGCCGGTGGGCAGCACGGCGATTTGCTTGCCGGTTTTGCTGTCGGTCACCACCAGCTTTTCGTTGGCGCAGGCGCTGAAGAGGCGGTTGGTTTTGGCATCGTAGGCCAGGCCGGTGGGCTCTTCGCCGGGGGCCAGCGGGAAGCGGTGGCGAACGGCCAGCGTCATGGCATCGAAAGCCACTATTTCGCTCTTGTTTTCGAGGTTGACGAAGATGGTGCCGTGGCCGTCGCTCACGCCTTCTTCCACGTCGCCGCCCAGCTCGGCGGTGCCCACTACGGCGCCGGTTTTGGCATCGAGCACGGTGCTTTTGCCGCCATCATTGCTGAAGATGAATATGCGCTTCGAGAAGGCGTCATACAGCAGCGCGTCGGGCTTGGGGCCGGTGGGAATGGGCGCGCCGATGGGTTTCAGGGTTTTCACATCGAATACCACGCAGGTGTTGTTGCGCCCGCAGGTAATGTAGCCGCGATTGGTACCCGGCACTACCTCAATGCCGTGCACGCCGGGCGTGTCCATAATAGTCCCAACGACCTTGCGGGTCTTCAAATCCACGACTTCTACCCGCGTGCCGTGCGACACGTAGAGGCGCTCGCCGGCGGGGTCTACTTTCAGGTAGTCCCAACCGCCCTCGCCGCCGATGGCAATGGTGTTGAGCAAATGATAAGGCACAACGGCCGCAGTTTGGGCGTGGGCGGCGGGGCCGAAAAAGGTCAAGGACAGGGGGGCGGCCAGCAGCAGATTTTTCACGGGCAAGGGCTTAGGATGAAACCGATGCGGCGAAGGTCGGAGCCGATTCTGTAGCTGGGCTGAAGCGGTTGGCGGTAGTCAATCACCCTGCTCTTACCTTGCGCCATGACCTACCCTGCCTCTTTCCGCCCGCTGCGGGTGCTGCTTTTGCCCCTGCTACTGCTGGGGGCTTGTCAGTCTGGCACTAAGCCGAAGCCCGAAGCGGACACGGCCGCCGCGCCGGTTGCTGCGCCCGATTTGGCGGCCTTCACCGTTCGACATCCGGAGTGGGCGCGCCACGCCACCATCTATCAGGTAAACGTGCGCCAGTACACGCCGCAAGGCACGTTTCGGGCGGCGGAGGCCGACTTGCCGCGCCTGCAAAAAATGGGCGTGGGCATTCTCTGGCTGATGCCCATCAACCCCATCGGCCGCAGCCACCGCAAGGGCACGCTGGGCAGCGCTTACTCGGTGCGCGACTACCGCGCCGTGAACCCCGACCTGGGCACGCTGGCCGATTTGCAGCACTACGTGAGCACCGCCCACCGCCTTGGCATGCACGTTATTCTGGACTGGGTGGCCAACCACACCGCCTGGGACAGCAACCTCACCACCGAGCACCCCGACTGGTACACCCGTGACGCGAAAGGCAATTTCCGCCCGCCCGTGGCCGACTGGCAAGACGTTATCGACCTCGACTACTCCAAGCCCGCCCTGCGCCGCTACATGACCGAAACCGTGGCCTACTGGGTGAAAACCGCCGACCTCGACGGCTTCCGCTGCGACGTGGCCGGCCTGGTGCCCACTGATTTCTGGAACACCACGCGAGCCGAGTTGGAAAAGATAAAACCGGTGTTCATGCTGGCCGAGTGGGACGAGCTGTTCCCGCCCACGTTCATTTCCCGCAAGGAATTCGACCCCAATACCCGCCTGCTCGAAAAGGCCTTCGACGCCACCTACGCCCTGCGCCTGCACGGCCTGCTCGACAGCCTGGGCCGCCAGCAGAAGCCCACCGCCGAGCTGGCCCACTACTGGGCCGCCGAGCGGAAACTATACCCGGCGGGCGTAAACCTGATGACTTTCACCAGCACCCACGACATCAACGCCTGGGACGGCAGCGAGTATGAGCGCCTTGGCAAAAATGCCGTGCCCGAAGCCGTGCTCACCATGCTCTGGCCCGGCATCCCGATGCTCTACAACGGCCAGGAAGCCGCCATGAAGCGCCGCCTGCGCTTCTTCGACAAGGACACCATTCCGTGGGGCAATTATCCGCTGCAGGATTTTTACACCACGCTGCTGACGCTGAAAAAGCAGCACCCAGCATTGGCCAATTTCGATGCAAAATCGAAATTCAGGTTGCTGTCCAGCCCGCCGCAAACCGTGGTTTTTGAACGAAGCAAGGGCAGTGCGGCTGTGGTAGTCATGGTTAATTTGAGCGATAAGTCGGCCCAATTGCGGCTGCCCAATGGCTCTCTTTCTTACCAGGCCATTTTCCCTACCACCGGCCGCCCTACCGAAGTAGCCGCTGCTGCCGTGGCGCTGCCGCCCCACGGTTTTCAGGTCTGGAAACAAGTGGCCATGAAGTGAGGCTTCGCTAATCAAATGCAGGAGCAGACTGTTTCAACTTGCATATAATGGCCAGTTCGCCAGCGCGGCGGCTTGTTGAGCAGTGCTGGCGCAACATCCAAACGGCCTGATTTTACCCCTGATTGTTTTTGCCTCATGACCTCTCCCCTCTTCGATACCGAGCAAATCAACACCCTTATCCGCACCCGGCGCAGCACGTTCATCCCGCAGTTCGCGCCCGGCCGCGTCATTCCGGATTCCACCGTGTGGCAGCTGCTCGAAAATGCCAACTGGGCCCCCAGCCACAAGCAAACTGAGCCCTGGCGCTTCACGGTATTTACGGGCGCGGGCCTCGAAAAGCTGGCTGTGTTTCAGGCCGATTTGTATGAGCGCACCGCGGGCCCGGCCTACAAAGCCGGCAAGCACGCCAACCTGCGCAACAACCCGCCGCAGTGCTCGCACGTCATCGCAATTGCCATGAAGCGCACCGAGCCGCGCCTGCCCGAAATCGAGGAAATCGAAGCCGTGGCCTGCGCCGTGCAAAACCTGCATCTTTCGGCCCACGCCTACGGCCTGGGCGGCTACTGGAGCAGCGGCGGCATCACTTACACGGAGGAGGCCAAGGCATTTTTCGGCCTCGGGCCGGAAGACCGGCTGCTGGGGTTTTTCCAGCTGGGCTACATCGACGTGCCCTCGGCTCCCGGCCACCGCGGGCCAATTGCCGAGAAAGTTCGGTGGGTGAGCGAATAGCCGACTTACATGCAGGCCGCGGCCGCATTGGCAACCCCGAATGCAACTGTAGTCCGTGAAACAGCATCACTCCCCTGTCCAATTCGCAACCCTTTCCATGAAAAGCATCCTCTACAGTGCCCTGCTGCTACTACCAGCACTGGCCCAGGCCCAAACCCAGAATTACGTTCTGAAAGGCACCATAAATGGCCCGACCGACGCCACCCAAGCGTTTTTGCTGTACCCGATAAACCAGAAAATGCGGGTGGATTCGGTGCCCGTTAGCAGCGGCCATTTCGAATTTCGGGGCACCCTGCCCGAGCCGGTACGCGCAAATATCTCCTTCGGCCACCACGGTACGCCCTACAACCAATCGCGCGACGGACGCCGGGAGTTTTTTTATCTGGAAACGGGTACGGTGACAGTAACGACGCCCGATTCGGCCACTAAAACCACCGTGCGCGGCACGCCGCTCAACGACGAGCACGCCCGCCTCAGCGCCCGGTTGAAGCCGCTGGAGGACCAGTACGATGCCTTAAAAAAGGTGATTGATGCCCAACCCGAAGCCGTTCGCCGAAGCCCGGCTTTCGCGCCGCAGCAGGGCAAGCTCGCGGCCATCGAAACCGCGCAGGAAAAGGTCCAGACCGATTACGTAAAGGCGCACCCCGATGCTCACTACAGCTTATTCGTCTTGTTCGGGTTGCTGCAAAATACCTCCAACGTGGCCCGCTATGCTTCCCTCTATCAGGACCTGAGCGCCAACGTGCGGAACACCCTCCGGGGCCAACGCATTGCGGAGCAAATCAAGCGTTTGATGACGGTAGCCGTGGGTACTATGGCCCCCGATTTCACCCAGAACACCCCCGACAATGTGCCCGTGACGCTTAGCAGCCTGCGCGGCAAATACGTACTGATTGACTTCTGGGCCAGTTGGTGCGGCCCTTGCCGCGCCGAAAACCCCAACGTCATGAAGGCCTACAATGCCTTCAAGGACAACGGCTTTACCATTCTGGGCGTGTCGCTCGACAACCCAAAAACCCGCGACGCCTGGGTGCGTGCCATCAAAACCGACGGCCTGACCTGGACGCAGGTTTCGGATTTAAAATCCTGGGACAATGCGGCCGCCCGGGCATACGATGTAACCGCCATTCCGCAGAACTTTCTGCTCGACCCACAAGGCAAAATCGTGGCCATCAACCTGCGCGGCGATGCCCTGCACAGCACGCTCAGCAAGCTGCTGAACAAAGCCAACTAAGCCCTCACCTGCCTATGCTGCCCTTGCTCGGCCTGCACCACGTCGCCATTATCTGTGCCGATTACGCGGCCTCAAAACGCTTCTACACCGAGGTTCTCGGGCTGGAAACGCTGGCCGAAACCTACCGCGCCGAACGGGACTCCTGGAAGCTGGATTTGGCTGTGAACGGGCAGTACGTCATCGAGTTATTCTCCTTTCCCAGCCCGCCGCCGCGCCCCAGCTACCCCGAAGCTGCCGGCCTGCGCCACCTCGCCTTTGCCGTGCCCGATGTGGCCGCCGCCATCCGACATCTGGAAGCGCACGGCGTAGCCTGCGAGCCCGTGCGCGTAGATGAGTTGACCGGCCGCCGCTTCACGTTTTTCACCGACCCCGACGGCCTGCCGCTGGAGTTTTACGAAGCGTAGGGGCAGCAACCGCCGTCAGTGGGCACTCGTAGCGGGACATGCCAACCGCCTATTCTGCTCATGTCCGACCACCCGCACGCCAACCGCTTCACCGTGGCCCACCCCGAATGGTCAGCCCACGCTACCATCTACGAAGTCAACGTTCGCAATTTCACGCCGGAAGGCACTTTTCGGGCCTTTGAGGCGCATTTGCCGCGGCTGGCAGCCATGGGCATCGGCATTGTGTGGCTGATGCCGGTGCATCCCATCGGGGAAGTGGGGCGCAAGGGCACGCTGGGCTCGCCCTATGCCGTGCGCGACTATTTCGCTGTGAATCCGGAATTCGGTACCCTCGGCGACCTGCGTCAGCTGGTGCAGGCGGCCCATGCGCTGGGAATGAAGGTGATACTCGATTGGGTGGCCAACCATACCAGCCGCGACAATGCCCTGATTGCCGAGCACCCCGATTGGTACCAGCACGACGCGGCCGGCCAGCTGGTGCCGCCCGTGGCCGACTGGACCGACGTGGTGGCACTGGATTACACCAACCGCGAAATGCGACGCTACATGACCCAGGCCCTGGCCTGGTGGATTCGGGAAACCGACATCGATGGGTACCGCTGCGACGTGGCGGGCCTGGTGCCCACCGACTTCTGGGACGAGGCCCGGCCCGTGCTTGATGCTATCAAGCCGGTGTTTATGCTGGCCGAGTGGGACGAGCTGTATCCCTCGGGTGGGTTGACCTGGGAGGAGTTCGACTCCGACACGCGCCTGCTTGAAAAGGCCTTCAACATGGGCTTCGGTCTGCGCCTGCACTACCTGCTCGACCGCATTGCCGAAGGCCATGCCACGCTGCCCGAAATCGACACATACCTGGCTGCCGAGCGCGAGAAATACCCGCCCAGCGTGTACCTGATGCACTTCACCAGCAACCACGACGTGAACAGCTGGGACGGCACCGAATATGAGCGCCTCGGCCCGCTGGCGCTGCCCTTTGCCGTGCTCACGGCCCTGCTGCCGGGCATGCCCATGCTCTACTCGGGCCAGGAAGCCGGGCTGAACCGCCGGCTGGCATTCTTCGACCGCGATACCATAGCGTGGGGAGAATTTCCGCTGCAGAACTTCTACACCCGACTTTTTCGGCTGAAGAAAAGCCACCCCGCGCTGCGCAACGGCGACCGGGCCAGCCACTTGCTGCGCCTGCCCGCGCCGCCCGCCGTGTACAGCTTCTGCCGGACCAAAGACACGGCCGCGGTGCTGTGCGCAGTGAATATCGCGCCCGAGGCGCAGCTAATTCCCGCCGTGCCGGGCCAGTGGCGCGACCTGTTTAACGATGAAACGCTGACGCTTTTTGCCGGGGAGGAGTTGTCGGTACCGGCCCACGGCTGGCGGGTGCTGGTGGCCGTGGAGCCCGCCGCCGGCTAACCTTCCGGCGCGCTTTCCGGTTAGTGAGGCTCATTCTCTGAATTTTCAAACTGCTATGCAAACCCGTGAACTCGGCCGCTCCGGCCTCCAAATTTCGCCCCTGATGCTGGGCGGCAACGTCTTCGGCTGGACTATTGACGAAGCCACATCCTTCGCCGTGCTCGATGCCTTCGTGGCCAACGGCGGCAACGCCATCGATACGGCCGACGGCTACTCCGTGTGGGTGCCCGGCCACGTGGGCGGCGAGTCCGAAATCATTATCGGCAAGTGGCTGCAACGGCGCGGCCGGCGCGACGATGTCATCATCGCCACCAAAGTGGGCTGGGAAGTGAATGCCGACAACAAAGGTCTGAAAAAGGATTACATCCTGCGGGCCGTCGAGGGCTCGCTCAAGCGTCTGCAAACCGATTATATCGACCTGTACCAGTCGCACAAGGACGACCCTACCACGCCGGTGGAAGAAACCCTGGAAGCCTACGCCCAGCTGGTGAAAGAGGGCAAAGTGCGCGCCATCGGAGCATCCAACTTCACAGCGGCCCGCTTGCAGGAGTCGCTGGACGCCAGCGCCAAACATGGCTTCCCGCGCTACGAGACGCTGCAAAACCTCTACAACCTGTACGACCGGGCAGATTTTGAGCAGAACCTCGCCCCGCTCCTGCTAAAAGAAAACATCAGCGCGATTCCCTACTACGGCCTCGCCGCCGGCTTCCTTACCGGCAAGTACCGCGACCAGGCCGACCTGCAAAAAAGCCCGCGCGGAGCCGGCGTGGGCCAGAAATATCTCAATGACAAGGGCCTTGCCCTGCTCACAGCCCTCGACGCGGTGGCCGACCGCCAGCAGGCCACGCCCGCCCAGGTAGCACTGGCCTGGCTGATGCAGGCCCCGGCCGTGACGGCGCCCATCGCCAGCGCTACCAGCGTGGGCCAGGTCACGGAACTGCTGGAAGCCACCGAGCTTCGTCTGACGGCCGAGGACGTGGAGACGCTGGAGCAGGTGAAGGCAGAATCAAAAGCGTAATCGACCAGAACGGTCATGCTGCGCTTGTCGAAGCATGACTGTTCTGGTCGATTTCAGGAAACAAAAAGCCCCGTCAGCAATTGCTGACAGGGCTTTTTATGTCGCAAGAAGCTTGCCTCTACTCCCGCACGATACGGCGGGTAGCCGTGCCATCGGCCGAGGTAGCGCGCAGCAGGTACACGCCCGTGGGCAAGGCGCTCAGGTCGAGCGGCTGCGTAGTGGCCGACGAAGCCGGCAACTCCACCCTATACACCACCTGCCCCAGCGCATTGAGCACGCTGAGCTGCACCGCCTGGTGGGGGCTGGGCAGCTGCACCATCAGCTTACCGTCGGGCGTGGGATTGGGGTAAAGTTGCAGCGCGGCATCGGCTAGTTGCTTCGCCGTGGCCGTCACCACGAGCGGGGCCGACGGCAGCGAGGCGCAGCCCTGGGCCGAGGTTGTCGTCACGGTGTAGGAACCCAGCTGGGCGGTCGAATTCACCACGTAAGTTGGGCCGGTGGCCCCGGAAATGGCCACGCCGTTGAGGTACCACTGGTTGCCGGTGGTGGCGCTGCTGGTGAGCGTGGTGGTGGGGCCGTTATACTGAGCAGTCACTGTGGGGTTGGTGGGCAGGGCATTAATCGTGACCGTAGCCGTGGCCGACGTGCCGCCACAGGCCCCGGTGCTGCTCACCGTGTTGGTTACGGTGTAGGTGCCGGGCGTGCTGGCGGCCAGGTTAATGGCGCCGGTGCTGGCATTCAGGCTCAAGCCCGTGGTTGAAGTGAACGTGCCGGTGCTGGCTCCGGTGCCCAGGGCCGGCGTGGCCGTGCCGCTGGCGCACAGGTTGGCGCCGCCATAGCTGAACGCCGCCGAGGCCGGTGCCGATATGGTGACGGTGGCCGTGCTGCTGCTGGGGCAGCTGCCGCCCACGCTGTACGTTACGGTGTAGGTGCCGGGAGTGGAGTTGGCCGGCGAAATAGCGCCTGTGCCAGCGTTCAGGCTCAGGCCCGACGTGGACGCAAACGTGCCGCCCGCCGTGCCCGTGATGCTGGGCGTGGAAGTGGGGCTGCTGAGGCAGTAACCAGTAGCCGGGTAGCTAAAGGCCGCCGAGGTAGCAGGGTTCACCGTCACGGCCGTGGCCGGCGAGGTAGCCGAGCACCCGCTGCCGCTGGTGACCACCACCGCGTAGCTGCCTGCCGCGCTGGCCGAATAACTGCCCGCCGTGGCTCCGGCAATGGCCTGGCCATTGAGCAGGAACTGATACGTAGCCCCCGCCCCGCCACCAGTGGCCGTCAGCAGCACCGAGCTACCCTGGCAGATGGCAGTAGCGCCACCAGCCGAAATACCCGCCACCGGAGCCGGGCTGATGGTGATGGGAGCCGTAGCCGTAGTGGCTGCACACGAGCCCGAAGCCGCAATGGTATTGGTAACCACGTAGCTGCCGGCCTGGCTGGCGGCCAGGTTCACCACGCCGGTGGCCGGGTCGAGGCTCAGGCCGGTGGTGGATGTGAACGTACCGGCACTGGCCCCACCGCCGAATACCGGGGCCACGTTGCCCTGGGCCGCCGCGCAGTAGTTGGTTACCGGGTAGCTGAATATGGCTACCGGAGCGGTAGTGATGGTAACACTGGCCGAAGCCGCCGCCGTGCAGCTCCCGCTTACGGTGTAGGTCACGGTGTAGGTGCCCGCTGTGCTGGCAGCCAGGTTGATAGCGCCGGTGGTAGCGTTCAAACTCAAGCCGGCTGCTGAGGCAAACGTGCCGCCGGCCGTACCCGTGATAGCAGGCGTGGCCGTGCCCCCGCTGGCGCACAGCGTGGACGAAGCATAGGCAAACGCCGCGCTCGGGGCCGCGTTGATAGTGATGCTGGACGTGCCGGTGCCCGGGCAGGGGCTGCCCGCCGAGTAACTCACAGTATATGTACCAGGCTGGCTAGCGGCCAGGTTGATAACGCCGGTGCCGGCGTTCAGACTCAGGCCTGTAGTCGACGAAAAAGTGCCGCCCGCCACCGAAACCGTCGGGCCGGGGTTGGTGCCCGCGTTCTGGCAGTAACTGGTGGCGCCGTAGGCCACGGTGGGCGTAGCCACGGGATTTACGGTGATGGTGGTGCCGGTCGAGGTGGCCGTGCAGTTGCCGGGGTTGGTTACTACCACACTATAGATGCCGCTCTGGGTAGCCGCGTAGGTAGCCGCCGTGGCCCCGCCGATTGGCTGGCCATTCAGCAAAAACTGATAGGTAGCGCCGGTGCTGCCGCCGTTGGCCGTCAGCGCCACGCTGTTGCCTTGGCAAATAGTGGTGGGCCCGCTCACTGCCAAAGCCGCCGTCGGCACCGCGCTGACGCTCACCTGCGTGGTGGCCGAAGCCGCTTGGCAGGCCCCATTGGCCGATACGGTGTTCGTGACGGTGTAGGTACCGGGCTGGCTGGCAGCTAGGTTGATGGCCCCGGTGCTGGCATTCAGGCTCAGGCCCGTGGGCGAGGCCGTGAACGTGCCCGCCGCCGCGCCTGCTGCGAGCGTAGCCGTGGGGTTGGCTCCGCTAGCGCAATAAGCCGCGCTGGCGTAGCTGAAGCCAGCCGCGCCGGGCGTAGCCACCGTCAACTGCTGGGTGCTGGTGCTGGGGCAAGGGCCGCCCACACTGTAGGTTACGGTGTAGGTGCCGGCTGTGCTGGCCGCCAGGTTAATCTGGCCAGTCGAGGCATTGATATTCAAGCCACTGCCCGAAGTGAATGTACCGCCGGCCGTGCCGGTAACCGTGGGCGTGGGGTTGGCGCTGCTCTGGCAGTACGAGGCTGCATTGTAGGCAAAGGCGGCCGAGGTGGCTGGGTTCACCGTCACGACTACCGTACTGGTGCTGGAGCAGCCGTTGCTGGAAGCCGTAAGCGTGTAGGTAGTGGCGACGGGTGCGCCGGTGGTGTTGGTCAGCGTCACGGTGGGCTGGGCCACGCTGCTGCTGCTTAGGCCGGTAGCGGGGCTCCAGCTATACGTGTAGCCCGTGGCGGCCGCCGTGCCCAGCTGGGCCGAGCCGCCCGAGCAGAACGTCTGGGCCGGGCCGGCATTGGCGGTCACGGCAGGGTTAACCGTTACGCGCACCGTGCTGCTGCCCACGCAGCCCGTGGCCGATACGGCCGTGAGCGTGTAGGTGGTGGTACGCGGAGCCGTGCCGGTGTTGGTGAGGGTGATGGTGGGCTGGGCGCTGGATGTGCTGCTCAGGCCCGTACTCGGCGACCAGCTATAGGTGAGGCCCGTGGCGGGGGCGCTGCCCAGTTGGGCCGATTGGCCGGAGCATAGCACGCGGTCGGGGCCGGCGCTGGGCGTGGGCAGGGGCTCCACGGTCACGGTCACGGTGGCCGAGGCCGAGCAGTTGCCGTTGTCGCCGGTGATGGTGTAGGTGGTGGTGGCGGTGGGCGAGGCGATGGGTGTGGCCGAGCGTGGGTTGTTCAGCCCCGTGCTGGGGCTCCAGGTGTAGTTCTGCGCGCCGCTGGCCGAAAGCGTGGTGGAGCTGCCCGCGCAAATCGTGGTGTTGGGCGACACGGTGAGTACTGGTGTGGCCCGCACCGTCACCGTGGCCTGGGCCGTGCTGGTGCAGCCGGCGGCGTTGGTCACCGTCACAGTATAAATAGTAGAAGCTGTGGGCGAGGCCGTGGGGCTGGCCACGGTGCTGCTGCTCAGGCCGGTGGCGGGGCTCCAGGAATAGCTGGTGCCGCCGCTGGCATTCAGCGTAATAGACTGGCCGGCGCAGATGGCCGTGGCCACCGGGTTTACACTAGCCGTGGGCAGCGCGTTCACTGTCACCACCACCGACGATGTGGCCGAGCAGCCATTCGAGCTGGCCGTCACGGTGTAGGTGCCCGAGCGGTTCACGCCCACGTTGGCATTGGTGGGGTTTTGCAGCAGCGAACTAAAGCCGTTGGGGCCGGTCCAGGAGTAGCTGGCCCCCGGCACCGTGCTGGCCGTGAGCAGCAGGTTGCCCCCGGCGCAGAGCGGCGAGTTGCTGCCCGCCGTCACGGTCCCGATGTTGGTGATGGTCAGGTCCTGACCGTTATCGGTACCGATGGTGGCCGGACTGGAAGCCACCACCCGCACGCGGTAGCCCGAGCCCGTGACCACGCCCGCCGGCAGCGCGCCGTTGATGGTGCCGCCCGCCGTGCCCGTGAGCGAGCCAATGGCCACCGGCGCGGCAAACGAACCCGTTTCGTCCGAGAGCTGGGCCGTGAACACGTTGCTGGGGTCGATGCTACCGCTCACGGTATAGCTGACGCGCACCGTGGAGTTTTGACAGAAGTTGGGGCCGTTCAGCACCGAGGTGGTGATGGTGGCCGCCGCGCCCGTGCGGCCCCAGGCCAGGCTTACCAGCGCGAGCAGTAAGCCAAAGAGTAACCGGTGTTTCATGATAAGCAGTGAAAAAATGGAGTGGACGATAAGCCAACGGCCGGCTAGTTAGCGCCCTCACATGAGCGCCACACGGTATATCTCCGAGCCGCAGGTTCCGCGTTGGATGCAGGGGTTTGGCCAAGGTTTAAGCCCTTGTTAATCTTCCTTTTTCCTTCATTTTTTACTCACTCCGGCTTCATCTTGTACCTCCTGAATTCCTCACCTGCCCCTCCACCAACACGCTCGAAGTATCATTAGGCAGCGTTATTTTTCGCGATGCCAGCAACAAACAAAAAACCCGTGATGCTGAACAACTGCGTTCAGCATCACGGGTTTACACCCTAGTCATTTTGGTAAAACTACTGGGCCGTGATGTCGGAATACTCGTACTTCCGCGCCACTTCCAGCGGCTGGCCGTCGGCTTCGGCGTAAGGGTACACGAAATAGTTGAGCGGTGGGCCGGCTTGTTTGGGGGTCAGCTCGATGTCGCGGCCGCGGGTGAACTCGACGCGGTTTTCGTCGTGGGCACCAAAAAAGTAGGCGCGCTTGTCGGGGTTCTTGGCGGCTTCGGAAGCATCGACGGGCACCCAGCCGGTTTCCGGCGTGAAGAACTCGGCCCAGCAGTGGTAGCCTTTGATTTCGCCGTGGCCGCGCTCGGCCGGCAGCGGCAGTCCGATACTGAACCGCGCCGGAATGCCCAGGCTGCGGCAGTAGCCAATAACAATGGCGTGGAAATCGGTGCAGTTGCCGCGCCGGGCGTCGCAGGCATAGTAGATGTCGCCGCGGCCCCAGCCCTGGCCGGTTTTGTCGTATTTCACGGTGCTCACCACGTGCTCGTAGATGGCGCGGGCTTTTTCGAGCGGGGTTTTGGCGTTGGCTTTGGCCACCACTTCTTCGGCCTGCTCGTGGATGTGCGGGTCGAGCGGTACCAGGCGGTCAGGGGCCAGCCAGCGGGCCAGGTCGGGGTCGGTTTTCTCCTTGGCGGGTTTGGCCGTGGGCGCGTTGGCGCGCAGGTTGAGGTGTTCGCGGCGCGTAATCTGGGCCGTGAGTTTCACCACCAACGGCGCGGTGGGCACGGTGGCGGGCTGCAGGTGCAGCATCTGGTTGCCGAAAGCGCCTTTCTCGATTTTATACGGCACCGGCGACTCAATTTTGAGGTCGCGGATGTCCTGGTTGGCATCGGGATGTGGCAGCGGCAGCCACAAATCCAGGGTTTTGGTGCCGGCCGGCGGCACAGGCACGGTGGCCGTGCTGGCGAGCACGAAGGTGCGGCTACGCGGCGCGGCGGCCGGTTGGCCCAGGGCACCCAGGCCCGGCAGGTGCGCGGCCGCACCCAGCAGCCCCACCCAAATGGCGGGGGTAATCAACAACGAAACGTTCACGGCAACGAGGCAACAAGTCGCTGCTGGCGGGCGTCGGCCAAGCTGGATTGGAATTGCAAATCAATTCCAACCCGGCGGCCACCGCCATGTGCGATGCCCGCCGACGCGGCACTTGCCACAGTGCCCGCCAGTCAGGGCCAACCAGACCCCAGCAGTGTCCTAAAGGTACGATGCGGCCAACCGTGCGGCCCGTTCGGCGTACGATAGCCTGAACAGTGCACCCATATGGCGCACTTTTGCTTGTGTCAATGCTGCTACTTGCCGAACCCATCACGCCCTTCGACTGGCAGCGCCTGCTCTGGACGGCCGACGCGCCCCCCACCTTCCTGCTCGAAGTCGTGTTTCGGTGCGTGGTAACTTATGTGCTCATGCTGGCCGCCCTGCGTGTAACGGGCCGGCGCGGCGTGCGTCAGCTCTCCATTTTTGAGCTTAGCATTATTCTCGGCCTGGGCTCGGCGGCCGGCGACACCATGTTTTACCACGACACGCCGCTGCTGCCCGTCGTCATCGTGTTTGCCGTGGTTAGTGCCATGTACTGGCTGTTTAACCGCCTCACCGAGTGGTTTCCGCGCTTTAGCGACTGGCTCGAAGGCACGCCCGTACTGCTGGTCGAAGAAGGCCGTATCAATATGAAAAACCTCGACAACCTCAACCTCACCCAAAAGGAATTATTCGGTGAGCTACGGCAGCAGCAGGTAGAGCACCTGGGGCAAGTGCGCCGCGCCTACATGGAAGCCACCGGCAACCTCAGCGCCTACTTCTTCGCCCCCGACGAGGCCCGGCCCGGCCTGCCCATCTGGCCCGAGCTGCTGGCCAAATCGCAGCACCGTGTGGAAGTGGCCGGCCCGCACGCCTGCTGCAAGTGCGGCGAAGTAAAGGAGTTGGCGCGGGGCCAGACGGCCAGCTGCGCGGTGTGCGAGGGCAAGGAATGGGTGCTGGTGTGCACTGCCAAAAGGGAGGCATAAGCGGCGCACTTACCTTCGCGCCATGAAGCCCACCGCCCTACCGGGTACGCCCCCGCCGGTTCTCGCACTGGCCTCGTTTCCTGGGCCGCTGGCCCGCACGCCCTACTACTGCGACCGGCTGGAAAGCCACGTGGTCCGGTTTCCGCACGTCAACGCGCCGCACGCCCACGACTTCTACCTGCTGCTCTACATCACCGAGGGCGCGGGCATGCACACCGTCGATTTGGTGACGTATGAGCTGCGGCCGGGCAGCCTGTTTTTTCTGGCGCCGGGGCAGGTGCACCACTGGCACCTGACGCCGGACACGCGTGGCTTCGTGGTCTTTTTCAGCGCCGAATTCTACCTTTTTCGCTACCCCGGCAGCGGGCTCTACGACTTTCCGTTTTTCGATAGCACGCACCCGCCGGTGCTCTACCTGCCGCCCACCGAAACGGAGATTCGGTCCCTCATCGAACACCTGTTTGATGAGTTTTCGGAGCCAAAAGCCAATCAGGCTGAGGTTTTTCGGTCCTACCTGCACCTGTGCCTGGAGCTGGCCGCCCGCCACTACACGGCCACGGCCACGGCCGAAGCCGGCCTAGCCCAGCAGCAAATCCGGCAGTTCGGGGCGCTGCTCAACCAGCACTACCGCACCCACCGCAGCGTGCGCGACTATGCCGCGCTGTTGCACGTATCGGCCAACCACCTCAACGCGCTGTGCCGCCGCGTGCTCAACAAAACGGCCAGCGAGCTCATCCACGAGCGGGTTACGACGGAGGCCCGGCGCCTGCTGAGCCACTCGGCGCTGGGCGTGGCGCAGGTGGCCTACGAGCTGGGCTTTGAAGACGCGTCTTATTTCGTGCGCTACTTCCGCAAGTACACCGGCACCACGCCGGAAGCATTTCGGCAGCAGCGTTGATTTGTCCTGTAAGCCCCCGCAAACGGGCTGCGCAGGCGGGGAAAGCACCCGGTAATTTTGGGGTACCAAAGCGGCAGGTGCCGCGCCGGCCGCTTGCGCATGGGCGCGGGCCGCATTTTCCCGTATAGATTCGCTACCTATTATGCCTACCTCTCCTGCCCCCGTTATGGCCGAAACCACCAACACCTACGAACTCGTCGATTCGACGGCCCTGGCTTTGGCCAAGCTGCGCTGCCCGCGCTGCCACCAGGGCAAGCTGTTCAGCTATTCGGCCCTGAACGTGACCAAATTTGCCCAGATGCCCGCGCAGTGCCCCGTGTGCGGCCAGTCGTTTGAGCCCGAGCCGGGTTTCTATTTTGGCTCGATGTACATCACCTTTGGCTTCAACGTGGCGATGTTCCTGGTGCTGGGCGTGCTGATTTACTACCTGCTAGGCAACCCCGATACGTGGGTGTACGTGGCCATTATCACCGGGGCCACGGTGCTGCTTACGCCGCTCATCCTGCGCTACTCACGTGCACTGATGCTGTATTTATTCGGCGGCGCTCAGTATAACCGAAACCTGGCGCGGCGCGGGTAGAACGGTGTAGAGACGCATATTTGCGTCTCCTCGCAGAAGCCTTACGAACAATTCTGCTCAACGACGAGACGCAAATATGCGTCTCTACATTCTCCAAATAGATAAAAGCCCCGACTGCTCGGAAAACAGTCGGGGCTTTACGCTTCTAAACAATACTGCCTGGCGCGGCTACTTCAGCACCTGTGCGCGCCACACGTTGTTGGCGGGGTTGGCATCAGGCAGCAGCTTGGTGGGGTTGAGGCGCACCAGCGTGAGCGGCGTGGTGGAGTTGTAGCGGAAGGTCCAGGTGCCGCTGCGCTGCCACACTTCCACGGGCAGGCGCACGCGGGTGGTTTTGCCGGAGGTTTCGGTCACGTCGGCGATGACAGGCATAGCGGCCTGACCTTTATTCTCTACGGTGATGAGGGCGCCCTGGGCGGGGTCCTGGTTCACGTAGGCCACGGTGGTCACGGCTTGGTCGAGGGTCCAGTTATTGTACACCCACTCGCGCCAGAACCAGGTCAAATCTTCGCCGCTGGCCTCGTTCATGGTCCGGAAAAAGTCCTTCGGCTGCGGGTGTTTGAAGGCCCAGCGCTTGATGTAGGTGCGGAATGCGTAGTCGAACCGCTCCGGCCCGAGTATTTCCGAGCGCAGCAGAAACAGGCCGTAGCCCATTTTGCTGTAAGCCGCGTAGCCGAGGTAGTTGGAGGGCGTCACGTCGGGCACGGTGTAAGGCGGCACGGTGGCCGGGTCCATGATGTAGCGGATGTTGCCTTGTACCAGCCGCGCGGTGTCGTTCAGCTGCTTGGCGTACTCGCCGTTGTTAAAGTTGGCGCTCGAGAGGATGTTGATGAAGGTGTTGAAGCCCTCGTCCATCCACGGATACTTGCGCTCGTTCGAGCCCACAATCATCGGGAACCAGTTGTGCCCAAACTCGTGGTCCGTCACGCTCCACAGGCTGGCTTTGCGGGATTTGGCCCCGCAGAACACGATGCCCGGGTACTCCATGCCGCCCACCACGCCGGCCACGTTCGTCGCCACCGGGTAGGTGTATTCGTACCACTGCTTCGAGTTGAATTCGATGCTCTTCTTCACGTATTCCGTCGAGCGGTTCCAGGCCGTGTCCTGGGCCGCCTCCACCGGGTACAGCGACTGCGCCAACGACTTACGCCCACTGGGCAGGTTCATTTTGGCCGCATCCCACACAAAGGCCGACGACGCGGCCCAGGCCACGTCGCGCGCCCGCTGGCACTTGAAATGCCAGGTCAGGCGGCCATTTTTGCCGCCGGGCCGCGAGCCGGCCTGCGTCACCTCATCGGCAGAGCGCACCACTACCGTTTGGTCCGAGCCGGCGGCTTTGGCCAAGCGGCTTTGCTGGGCGCTGGTCAGCACTTCGGTAGGGTTCACCAGCTCGCCCGAGCCGCCCACTAGGTAGTTGGCGGGCACGTTCACGGTGTAGTCGAAGTTGCCGTATTCGAGGTAAAACTCGGCCGTGAGATAGGGCAGCGTGTTCCAGCCCTCCACGTCGTCGTACACGGCCATGCGCGGGTACCACTGCGCCACCTCGAAGATTTCGCCGTTCTTGGTTTTCAGCCGGCCGAGGCGGTCGGAGCCGTATTCGGGGATGGTGAAGCCGTAGGCAATGTCAATTTTCAGCTTGTCGCCGTGGGGTTTCAGGGCTTCGGGCAGGATGATTTGCATGCGCGTGTCGGTCACGCGGTAGTTGGCCTTCAGCTTCTTGCCGTGCAGCTCAACGGTCACCGTCTGCAGCGAGTCGCCGCCCCGGAAGCCGCGCGAGTTGTTGCCGAAGCGCCCGCCGCCCACGGGCGTGATGGCCGCCCCGCGCGAGTCTTCGCGGTACAGGTTCTGGTCGACCTGCAGCCACACGAAGGGCAGCGCATCGGGCGAGTTGTTGGTGTAGGTGATGGCCACGGTGGCTGTCACGCGGGCCGTTTTCTCGTCGAGGCGGGCGTCTATTTTATAGTCGGCGGCGTTCTGCCAATACTGCGCGCCGGGCTGGCCGCCGGCCGTGCGCGTAGGCGTGCTCAGCTGCTCAATGAACGACGGGTTGAACAGCGTGCGCGAGTCGTAGGCCGGGCCGATATTGGGGGCCTGGGCCAGGGCCGGGCCGGCCGCCAGCAGGGCCGCGCCCAGCAGTGCGCCGGGCAGGAAAGTTAGTTTCATGCGAATGATGGATTGGTCAACCGAAGAATGAATCGCACAAAAGAACGTCATGCTGAGCGCAGTCGAAGCATCTCTCCCGCAGCAGCAATTCAATCAATTTGATTAACTGCGCGGTAACAATGCTTTGCTACACTCTACCTGACGGTCTTATAGCTTACGGCCACTTCCCGCTGCCCCTACAGCCGCTGCCGCACCAGTTGCATCAGGCCATTCAAATCGGTCGCGTCCATCTCCGGTGCTTCGATGAAAGGCGTGAGCCCGCCACCGTCGCCCACCCCAAACGCGGCCGGCAGTGGGTACCGCGCCCACTGCGGGTAATCGCGAATGAACTCGTCGCGGTGCAGAAAATCCACCGGCACGGGCAGCGTCTTGATAAATTCCCGCCACTCCGGATACATGCTGGTAGCGCCATAGGTGACGGCGCACAGCGAGCACGGGTAGGTGCCGGGCGAAAGGATTTTGTGAAACATATCCTTGAGACCGGCCAGCCGGCCGCCGTCGGCATTGTACACAAACACGAGGCGTTGGGGTCGCATGAATTATTTACAGAATAGTCAGCTTGGCGTAGGTGAACGTGGTGCCGGGGCTTTTGCCGGTCCACATCTTCTTTTTCAGCAGCAGAGTTGAGTTGGAAAGCCATTTGATTTCTTCTGGCTCCCATGTAGCGGGCTCTACAGAAGGCTCCAATTTCCAGACCTCGCGCCAATGCCCTTTTTCAAACTGGGAAAGGCTGATTTCATTGGGAAATACAGAGTATCCAATACCCGCAGATATGGTCACAAAGCTTCTTAAATCAGGCGAATAAAAAGGCATACTAAAAATTTCCGTTTGCCGCCCGCTCTTGTCAAGTAGTATTTCGCCAATCCATTCGTAATGGCTATGCTCAATTAAATGACACTCAAGTTGTGGACTGTAGCCACGATAAGTATATTTTTCCCAATCAGGGTCGTCTTCCGCCACCGGATTATCCTTAAAAACCTTGGGGCCGCTATTAGTCGGAATCACAATGCGCCCCCGCACCTTCTTCAGCGGAAAGGTCAGGACCGGCTTCGTCACCACGGCAGCCTTCGCCGCCGCTAAATACGCCGCTTTCGTGAGCGGGCTGAACGTGACGCGCACTTTCGGCGGCGCGCCGGCTGGTACTTTCAACAGCAGTGTGAGCAACAGGAGTAACAGCGGCTTCATATTGCTATTTACCGGCCGAATAATTGCCGCAAAATTTCCTTGCGGTAAGGGTTGGTAGCTGGGTTTGCCGTTGCCAGATACTCTGTATTATCGTCTTCTAGGAAAAAATAAGGGGTGTACCCTTTCACGGAAACCTGCGATACGTGAGCCGTAGAGTCCAGCATGACCCAAAGCATGGGGTAACGGCCCGCCACCGCCACCGGGCGTGAATAGGTAAAAGTGGTGTTGCGGTCGTGGGCGCGGAAGTCACCAATGTCGCAGGCATGCACGGCGGTGTCGGCGGTGGCGCGGCGCAGCAAGGCCACAACATTCATCGTGTCGCTCACCTCAACGTCGACTACGCCCTCTCTGTTGGCGGTACCGTGGCAGGTGGCCATATCGTGCGTACCGCTGCCCTTATACGAGTATATGGAGAGCGGACGCCCAAGAACTGCCATCACCTGAGTGGCATTCATGCCGCACCGCACCCGCTCCACATTTGCTGCCGTGACACCGGCCGGCACGTCGCGCCTAACCCAAAAGACTGAACCAAAACTGGCTATCAGCAGCACAAAAAAGAGCCCCATCGTGCCACTCAGAACATAAGTGAACCATTTTGTCAGGATTCGAAGCCGCATTGCTTAGGCGCAAATTCATTGTTAAAATCAAACCGGGTGATAATATACCGTATTTCAGCTCAGTGACAGATACGCGGCGTTCATGTGCTGGCTGAAAGTGACGTGCATAACCGACGAACAGCTCTTTTAGGAGTT
This sequence comes from Hymenobacter negativus, assembly GCF_016056375.1. Lineage (GTDB taxonomy): Bacteria > Bacteroidota > Bacteroidia > Cytophagales > Hymenobacteraceae > Hymenobacter > Hymenobacter negativus_A. The sequence continues at coordinate 560,815 of NZ_JAEDAE010000003.1, read as the reverse complement.
GCGTGAGCAACCGCTTCCTAAAATAACTTGGTAACAGAATGCCGCGCCAAGGTAGCACCGGGCGCATCTTTGCGCTCATGCCCCACGCCGCCGCCCCCCTGCCCTACCTTGTGTTCGATTTCGACAGCACTTTCACTCAGGTTGAAGGGCTGGATGAGCTGGCCGATATTGCCTTGGCCGGCCGCCCTGACGCGGCCGAACGCGTGGCCCAAATCCGGGCCCTCACCGACCAAGGCATGGCCGGCGAAATCGGCTTTCAGGAGTCGCTGAGCCGGCGGCTGGCACTGCTCGGGGCCAATGAACAGCACCTCGCCCCGCTCATTGCCCGGCTAAAAACCAAGGTGAGCGAAAGCATCCGGCGCAACGGCGCGTTTTTCCGGCAGTTTGCCGACCGCATTTACGTGGTGAGCAGCGGCTTTCGCGAATTCATCGAGCCGGTGGTAGCCGAGTTTGGCATTCCGGCCAGCCACGTTTTGGCCAACACCTTCACCTTCGATGAGGCCGGTAACATCACCGGCTGCGACCCGGCCAATGTGCTGAGCCGTGACGGCGGCAAAATCCGGCAATTAGTATTACTCGATTTGGACGGGCCAGTGTACGTGCTCGGCGATGGGTATACCGACTACCAGATTCGCGAAGCCGGGTTGGCCCATCGCTTCTACGCTTACACCGAGAACGTTAGTCGCCCTACCGTGGTGGCTCAGGCCGACGAAGTGCTACCCACCTTCGATGAGTTTTTGTACCAACTAAGACTTCCCATGACTTTATCATACCCCAAAAACCGCATCAAAGTCCTCCTGCTGGAGAATCCCGATGCCCGCGCCGCCGAGCTTTTCCGCCAGGAAGGCTACCAGGTGGAGGAAGTGAAGGGTGGCCTCGACGAGGACGAGCTCATCGAGCGCATCGAGGGCGTGAGCCTGCTCGGCATCCGCTCGAAAACGCAGGTGACGCAGCGCGTGCTCGATGCGGCCAACCGCCTAATTGGCATTGGGGCGTTTTGCATCGGCACCAACCAGATTGACCTCACGGCGGCCATGAAAAAGGGCGTAGCCGTGTTCAACGCGCCTTTTTCCAACACCCGCTCGGTGGTAGAGCTCACGCTGGCCGAGCTGATTGTGCTGGCCCGCCGCATCCCCGAAAAGAACCCCAAAATGCACGTCGGCGAGTGGGACAAATCGGCCAGCGGCTCATTCGAGATTCGCGGCAAAACCCTCGGCATTGTGGGTTACGGCAACATCGGCTCGCAGCTTTCGGTGGTGGCCGAGGCCGTGGGCATGAAGGTGATGTACTACGACATGGCCGAGAAACTGCAGCTCGGCAACGCCGTAAAGGCCCGCGCCCTGGATGAGCTACTGGAGCAGTCCGACGTGGTGACACTGCACATCGACGGCCGTCCCGAGAACGAGAATTTCTTCGGCGAGAAAGAGTTTGCCCGCATGAAAAAAGGCGCGCTGTTCATCAACAACGCCCGCGGCCACGTGGTAGATGTGCCGGCCCTGGCGGCGGCCCTGCGCAGCGGCCACCTCGGCGGCGCGGCCGTCGATGTATTTCCTTACGAGCCCAAAACCAACCACGAAGCCTTCGAAAGCGAGCTGCGCGGCCTGCCCAACGTGCTGCTCACGCCGCACATCGGCGGCAGCACGGCCGAGGCCCAGCGCAACATTGCCGAGTTTGTGCCGGAGCGCATCATGCAGTACATCAACACTGGCAATACCCAGCAGTCGGTCAATTTCCCCAACATTCAGCTGCCCGCGCAACAGGCCCACCGCCTCATCCACATCCACGCCAACGTGCCCGGCGTGTTAGCCAACATCAACAACGTGCTGGCCCAGCACCATGTCAACATCCTGGGCCAGTACCTGAAGACCAACGAGCACATCGGCTACGTGATTACGGATATCGACCGGCAGTATAACCAGGAAGTGATTCAGGCCCTGCGCGCGGTGGCACACACCATCAAGTTCCGAGTGCTTTACTAACTGCCATATGAAGCGCTTTCTCTTTTTCTACTACTTAAAGCGCGTGTTGTCGAGCGGCTATACCTGGGCCAGCTTGACGGGCCTATTCTTTATCGGCTGCGGGTGGCTGATGGAACGCAACGGGGCCAGTGAGTTTCAATTTGCTGACAAGTACGGTAAAGCCCAAAGCGGCTCGCCCGGATTGCTGTACTGGCTAGGCGGCTCCATCCTGGCGCTGGCGGCAGTTCGAGCTGTGTTGTTTCAGCTGGAAGCCACGAAAGAATTTCGTGCTAAAAACGACGATACGCTACTGCCTAATAATTAGCAAAACACCGGCCCCGGCGCTCCTTACGGAGGCCGGGGCCGGTTTCGTTTAAAGCTAAAGCCGAGGCTTATTGACGGGTTACTTTGCGGGTGATGCTGCCACCGGCCGTGGTGAGGCGCAGAACGTAGACCCCGGCGGGCAGCTCGGGCAGGCCAGCCAGGGCCTGGGGGGCGGCGCTCAGGGCCAGCTTGGTAGCGAACACCGGGCGGCCGGCCAGCGAGAGCAGCGTCACGGTCGTGGCCTGGGGCTCGATACTGCCGGGCAGGGCCACCGAAAGCTGGTCGGTGAAGGGGTTGGGGTAGGCTTCGGCGGTAGCGGGAGCAGCGGTGGCGGCAGTGCGGCTCAGGGTTACTACCGGTGAGTAGTTGGTGGTACCGTCCAGGTCCACCTGGCGCAGGCGGTAGTAGCGGCGGTTGGCAGCCTGGGCAGCAGCCGAGGCGTCGAGGTACTCGTAGTTACGGGTGCTGGTGCTGTTGCCGGCGGCGGCCAGCTCGGCTACGGCAGTGAAGGCGGTGCCATCGGCCGAGGCTTCAACCACGAAGCTGGCGCTGTTCAATTCCTGGGCCGTGGTCCAGCTCAGGCGGTTGCCGGCGCTGGTGGCCTGGCCACCAAAGGCGCTGAGCACGACCGGCAGCGGGGCGGTGATGGAAGGAGCAACGACCGAAGTATTTTGCTCGTAGCGGTACACAGTACCGGTGCCGTTGCCGATGAAGAGGTCGAGCAGGCCGTCGCCGTCGTAGTCGGTCACGGCCGGAGCGGCGTAGCCGTTCATGTTGCTGGGGTTGGTGCCCGCGTTGCTCATGTTGATAACCGTGGCGGCAGTGCCGGCCGTGCTTAGGTTCTGCACGAAGCTAAAGGTGAGGGCATTGACCGAAGTCTGGGTGTAGAGCTGCACATTGCCAGCGTAGTTGCCCACCAGCATGTCGAGCTTACCGTCGCCGTCGTAGTCGGTGATGAGGGGCTTGCTTACATCGCCGGCGTCGAGGATAGTCGTGCCGTTGGCCAGCTTGATGGTGGTGGCAGCGCTGAAGCCGGCCGTGGTGGCGTTGGTGGCGGCCAACTGCTCGTAGCGGTTCAGGTAGCCGTTGTTGCTGCCCACGATGATGTCAACCAGGCCGTCGTTGTCGATGTCGCCCACCGAAGGACGGGCATAAGAACCAGCGTTGGGCGTGCCCGACGTGGTAACGCCGTAGGGGTTGGCAAACAAGGTAGTGCCGGCGCCCATTTTAAAGGCGTTGGCGCCCGTGCTGGCATTCTGTTCGTAAATCAGCACTTTGCCATTCTCTTCGCCCACGATGATTTCCTGCAGGCCGTCGCCGTCGAGGTCGCTTACCGTCGGCTTGGCGTAGAGGCCCACATCGACGGTAGCGCCGCCCGCAAACAAGGTGATGACCGTGCCCGTGGTGCTGAAGGGCTGGTTGGTGGCCGTCTGCTCGTAGTCAATCATGGTGCCGTCGCCCTGGCCCACCAGCAGTTCCAGCAAGCCATCCTTGTCGAGGTCGGCAGCCACGGGGGTCGAATAAGCACCGGCTGCGGTGGCGCTGGTGGCGTTGGTGTTCAGCTGGCCGTAGTTGCTGTTGGAGGAAGTCCGGGTCACACCCAGCCGGGCGGCGCTCACGGCGGTGCCGGCAGCAGTGGTCAGCCGCACCCGGCCGGTGCCGGCAGCGGCCGGCACGATGAAGGTGGCCGTGGTAGCGGGCACCAGTCCCGGCGTGGCGCGCACGGCCTGGCCGTTCAGCAGCACCGAGGTGAAGCCCATGAGGTTGGTGCCGGTGATGGTGACTGTGGCGCCGGGGGCGGCCGTGGCCGGCGTTACGCTACTAATGGTGGGTGCCTGCGCCATGGCGGCGGCGGGCAGCAACAAACCCAGCGTGGCCAGGCAAAACAAACGAGCAGCGGGAGTAGCGAGCGTAAACATATTATTGATACTGAAGAAAGTTTGCTTTGGAAAGGGCCAGCTTAGTTGCGGCCGTTTTGATGATACAAAGCTCCTAACCAAGGCCAGGCAGTATTTTTTCCTTCGCCTAACCTCGACCATTTCTCGGTGAATAGTTCCGGTTTTCCCGGCGAATGTAAATCTGTCGTTCATCGAGAAAAAGCACATTTCTAGACAATTAAGGCACTTTTTTAGTATGCGTGCATACTTTCAACCGGTAATACTGGCTGGTCATCGGCTCGAAATGCCGTTTAGTCGGCTAAATCGGCAATTGGTCGATTGATTGTGCGCAACCGGTCAATAGCCACGCTGACAGCCCGGCCCTCGTCGTACCTTCAAATCGGCCCACAAGGCGGCGCGCCGCCCCCAAGGCCAGCGCTTCGTCTGGCTCTTACTTCATGTCCCGCCCTATGCTATATCGCTACTCCCTTGCCCTTCTCTTATTGCTAATGCCCATCCTGAGCCGCGCCCAGGTCACCCCCATCGTGAGCGGCTGGCTGGTGAACACCACCGGGGCCACCGGCTACAACAACATCCCGAGCAACGTGCAGCGCGTGCAGTACTCGGCTGCCAATGTGTACATCACCTGCACGGGCATCCCGAGCTACGCCATCGGCGGCTGGCCCAACAACCCCAACACGGCCACCAACCAGAACTTCGTGTTCAAAATAACCCGCACTCCTACGCCCAACACCGGCACGCCCACGGCCACGCCCCTGGGCCACACCGGCATCTGGAGCAACGGCGTGAGCCTCTTCAACGCCAAAGACGCCATGAGCTACAACAACGCGGGCGTGTGGAACCAGAACGCCATTGTGGTGGAAGGCCCCAGCTTTGACTCTTGCCTGGGCCACCCGGCCGGCAACGGGGAGTACCACCACCACCTCAACCCGCGCTGCCTCTACAACGACCACGACAGCAGCCGCCACGCCCCGCTCATCGGCTTCGCCCTCGACGGCTATCCCATTTACGGGGCCTACGGCTATGCCAATGCCAACGGCACCGGAGGCCTCAAAAGCATGCGCAGTTCCTACCGCGCCCGCAACATCACGGCCCGCACCACGTTGCCCGACGGCAGCACGGCCCCCTCGGCCGGCCCTGCCATCAGCGCGGCCAAACCGCTGGGCTATTATGTGGAGGATTTTGAATACGTGGCCGGGCGCGGCGACCTTGACGTGCACAACGGCCGCTTTTGCGTGACGCCGGAGTACCCGGCCGGCACCTACGCCTACTTCGTCACCATCAACAGCCGATACGAAGGCGCGTACCCCTACACGCCCGGCCCTACTTATTATGGCGTGATTCCGGCCGGCGCCATCGGTCCGCAGTCGGGCCACGCCGTGGTGAACGAGCCGGTGACGACTTACGTGGTGACGGCCACTTTCCTGGCCGCTGGGCTGCAAATCAGTGCCTACCCCAATCCGGCCAGCAACAGCATCACCGTGGCCCCCGAAGGTGGCGTGGCCAACGACCTGCGTGCCACGCTATTCAACACGCTGGGCCAAGCCGTTACGCCTACGGTAGTCTTACATCCATCGGTACCGGCTGAACTCGATTTAACCGCTGTAGCGGCCGGGGTTTACTACCTTAAAGTGGAGGGTACAGCCATTGGCAGCACCCAAAAAATTGTGGTAGCGCACTAATGCCCCTTCGGCCTCAGGACGGATTTTTTCGGATGATATGGAAACTCATCTCCTTGCGAGTCACAAAGCCCAGGTGTTGATAGAGCCTGATGGCCCGCGTATTGTCGGCTTTTACGTGCAGAAACGGGATGCCTGCGGCTGCAACGATGCGCTGGGCCTGGCGCTGAATGAGCCGGGCAGCGTAGCCCCGGCCCAGGTAGTCGGGGTGGGTGCATACCGCACTGATTTCGGCATACGGAGACGGGTTCATGCGCTGCCCGGCCATCGCCACCAGCTCATTCCCTTCAAAAATGCCTTCGTAATGCCCAAACGCAATTGTATTGGGGAAGAATGGACCGGGATTGGTGCGCTGGGTGAGGGCCAGCATGGCGGGCACATGCGCCGGCCCCAGCGGCGTGGCCGGCGGCCCCAACAAATTGTTCGCAGCTGGCCGCTCCTGCACCATTTGACCTACCTGCATTTGCTGCATCAGCTGCCATGGAGCCGGAATATGTAACGGAACCGGACTAACTATGCCCAGCACGCGCCCGGCAGGCACAAGGGCGTGAAGCGCCTCAAGAGCCTGCGGCGTGCAGGTTTCGAACCCCGCGAAGGGCGACACATCTTCCGCAAAATACTTCACCTGCGCGGTGCCATGCGCCAGGGGTGCATTGCCCGAAATCAGCGCGTTCCAGACCGGGTTATCAAGTACGTGGGCCGTGTTGTTAAGCATTGGACAGGGAAAATCGAGCAAGTGCACGCAGGTGGCACAGTAAACACAACGGGAGGCAAGGCTTTCATCGGACGGCTGAACACCTGCTTTAATAACACTGATTCAGCAATTCTCCATTTGCCATGCACAAGGCACATCCGGCCAGGGGTGCTACAGCCGCTCGCGCACTTGGCGCAGCACCCGCTCCACCTCGTTGCGCATGTCGCCGCTGTCCACCACGTGGTTGTTGTTCATGAAGGTGAAGGCCACCAGCCGGCCGCTTTTGGTGCGCAGGTAGCCGCACACGTTCAGGTTGTTGCTGAGGGTGCCGGTTTTGCCCCACACCCACGGGCCGGTGGCGTCGTGGTAGCGCTTACGCAGCGTGCCCTGGCCGCCGCCGGCCGCCAGCAAACTCAGCAGGCGGCGCTCGGGCAGCTCCTGATGCAGCTTAAGCAGCAGCGCCGTGAGGGTGCGCGGGGTGATGAGATTCAGCCGCGAAAGGCCCGAGCCATCGACCCAGAAAATGGGGTCGGGCAGGCCGGTGAGTAGGTTTTTGCGGGCGAAGCGAATCACGCGGCCGGTGCTGAGCGAGTCGTGCCGGCCGATTTTGGTGCTGCACATCAGCAGCAGCTGCTCGGCCAGAAAGTTGTCGCTCACGCGCAGCATGCGGCGGTAGAGCGAGTCCACGCGCAGCCCGTTCAGCGTGCGGATGGAGTCCAGCCCCGGCCGGGGGTGCCACACGGCGCCGGTGGTGGCGCGGCGCAGCGTGTCGCCCAGCAGCCGCAGCATCAGCCCGCTGCTGGTCACGAACGGGGTTTCGTCAACCCACTTTTTGGTGGTGGGCAGCACGTAGAAGCGGTTTTCGTGCAGGGCCCGGATGACGTGAGTATCCTTATCGAGGTCCGGCGTGAGCAAATCGGGCGCGGCCGGCCCCACCAGCGGCGCGAAGAAGCGCGGCAGCACCCGCACCCGCGACTGCGGCGCCAGCCCCGGCCGCACGGCCGCCACGCCGCCGTTGCGCACCGGCGCGGGTGGCGTGGCGTAGAAGCGCACGGTGTTGCCGTAAATCGGGAAGGCCGTGCGCTCGGGCTGGAAGTAGTAGCCGTAGTCGTCCCAGGTCCAGCTGGGACCGAAAGGGGTTACGCAGGCAATGGCGCAGTAAGCCAGGCTTTTTTCGGGGCGGTGCAGCAGGAAATTGTAGGCCCGGCGGCTGGGCACGTCACCGTGCAGCAGGGTGGGGTCGCCGGTGCCCTGAAAAAACAGGGTGTCGTTGCGGCTAAAGTAGCGCAGGCTGGGCAACGAGTCGCCGAGCAGGTGCAGCCCGGTGTAGAAGCTGAACAGCTTCATGTTGCTGGCCGGGGTGAAATACTTGGTTTCCTGGTAGCCGTAGAACGGGCGGGCGCTGTCGGCATAGGCCAGGCTCAGGCCCACCTGGTGCTGGGCCAGCACCGGCGAGGCCGCCAGCAGCGAATCGAGCCAGGGCAGGCGCGGGCCGGCCGTTGGCGCGGCGGCCACCGGCGGCTTCTCGGGAGCCTGGGCGCAGGCCGATAATTGGGTGGTCCCGATAGTAAGTAGCAGCAGGAAATAGAGCGGACGTAGCATGGGCCGCAACTTACGCAGCAAACGGGGCTGGGGTGGCTTTTTGGGAGGAATTATCCTTTTCACGGAGTAGCGTGCGGGGTCGTACCCGGTAGGGCTTGCTCCTGCACCCTACGGTTTGTAAAAAATCAAAACCTCCCGCCCTGTTGTTGTCAACTTTTCCATCATACGAAGAAAGCAACCGTCTATTATGTCCACTAACACCCTGTTCGCGCCCTTCGCGCTAAAATCCCTCCAGCTCAAAAACCGCATTGTGATGGCCCCCATGACCCGCTCCTTCTCGCCCAACGGCGTGCCGGGCGCGGATGTGGCCGCCTACTACCGCCGCCGCGCCGAGGGCCAGGTCGGCCTCATCCTCTCCGAAGGCACCGTGGTGGAGCGCCCAGCCTCGTCCAACGACCCCAATATTCCGCATTTCTACGGCGACGCCCTGACCGGCTGGCAGCACGTCATCGACGAAGTGCACGCCGCCGGGGGCAAAATGGGTCCGCAGCTCTGGCACATGGGCGTGATGGCCGGGCACCGCTCGGGCTGGAAGCCGGCGGAAAACTTCGAAGGGCCTTCCGGCCTGCTCAAGCCCGGCGAAGCCACTGGCCGGGCCATGAGCGAAACCGACATCACCGACACCATTGCCGCCTTCGGCCGGGCCGCGGCCGATGCCCAGCGCCTAGGCTTCGACTGCCTGGAGCTGCACGGGGCCCACGGCTACCTCATCGACCAATTTTTCTGGGCCGGCCTCAACCAGCGCACCGACGCCTACGGCGGCGACGAACTGACCCAGCGCAGCCGCCTGGCCGTGGAGTTGGTGCAGGAAGTACGCCGCCAGGTGGGCGAGGATTTTGTTATCAGCCTGCGCCTCTCGCAGTGGAAGCAGCAGGACTACGCCGCCCGGCTGGCCCACACGCCCCAGGAAATGGAAGCGTGGCTCCAGCCCCTGGCCGAGGCCGGCGTCGATATTTTCCACTGCTCGCAGCGCCGCTTCTGGGAGCCGGAGTTCGAAAGTGAAGGCTCGGATTTGAACTTCGCGGGCTGGGTAAAAAAGCTCACTGGCAAAACCACCATCACCGTGGGCTCGGTGGGCCTCTCGGGCGAGTTCCTGGCTGGCTTCGCGGGCGAAGCTTCCCAGCCGCAGGGCATTGAGGAACTGCTGCGCCGGCTCGACCGCAACGAGTTCGACCTCGTGGCCGTGGGCCGCCAGCTGATTGTGGACCCCGACTGGGTGAAGAAAATTGAACAGGGCCGCCTCGATGAGATGCACGGTTTCAGCCGCGAGGCGCTGCGCACGCTGGTGTAATTCCGGCAGTTTTGCCGGCCGTTTTCAGTAGCGCGGACTTTGCAGTCCGCATTCCCGAAAGCGCTGTTGCGACAGCGCGAGGGTGCGGACTACAGAGTGCGCGCTACGCTTTCCTACCGCTCGATGTGCTTCACCTTGGCCTCGTCCAAATCGAGTTGGGCTTCCTGCTGGCGCAACACTTCCTCATCAAAGGAGTTGTGGTGGCGCAGGTGCTCCAGCGCCTCGCGCTCCACCTGCAGCACGTCGAGCAATACGCGGTGATACTGACGCAAGGCATCGCGGCCCGACTCATCAACTTCCAGCGAATTGAGGGTGCGGGTGGTGAGGTTGACCTCCGTTTCCATGCGCTGATGGAGGCGGGCCACCAACTCGTTGACCTTCAGTTCGGCAGCATACTGGCGCTGGAGGTGTTTCACGGCGGCCGTGCGCAGGTGCAGGCGCACGCCGGCTTCCTGTTCTTCGAGGGGCGTACTATCGTCGCGCTCCGCTATTTTGGTGAAGCGGATAATGGCCGGCAGCGTGAGCCCCTGCAGCACCAGCGTGACGAGAATGACCACGAAGGTGATGAACAGAATCAGGTTGCGCTGCGGGAACTGCAGGCCATCGGCCGAGAGCAGCGGCACCGACAGCGCCGAGGCCAGCGACACCACCCCGCGCATGCCGGCCCAGCCCAGCACCAGCGTGCCCTGCCAGCCCGGGCTGGGCTCGCTGTCGCGTATTTTCTGGCTTAGGTAGCGCGGAATGAAGGCCGCCGGGTACATCCACAGCAGCCGAATCACAATCACCAGCCCGCTCATCAGCAGGCCGTAGGTGATGGCCTGCCGCAACGAATAACTGCCGAGCCCCTCCACCGCAATGGGCAGCTGCAAGCCAATGAGAATGAAGACCAACCCGTTTAGCACAAAGCTCACGCTGGCCCACACGCTATACGCCTGCAAACGCGTATTGGCATCGAACACCCGGTGCGAGAGGTACGAGAGCAGCAGCCCGCCGCTCACTACCGCCAGCACACCCGAAAAATGGAATTCCTCGGCCAGCAGGTACATCACGTAGGGCGCCATAAAGGTGAGCACCGTATTGATGCTGGGCGTGGTGGGCAGGTACTTGTGGATGAGGAAAAAGCCATACGCCACGCCCAGCCCCACCGCCAGCCCCATGCTGCTCGCCAGCAAAAAGCTGGTGGCTGCCTGCTGCCATATAAACGTCCCGGAAAGCACCGCCAGCAGCGCAAACCGAAACACAATCAGGCTGCTGGCATCGTTAATCAAGCTTTCGCCCTCCAGAATTGCCGTCACCCGCCGCGGCACTTTGATACCGCGCAGCACCGAAGTCGCGGCCACAGCATCGGGCGGCGAAATGATGCCGCCCAGCAAAAACCCCAGCCCCAGCGTGAAACCCGGAATCACGGCCCGCGCCACGTAGGCCACAATGAGCGAGGTAAAGGCCACCAACCCAAACGCGAGCAGCCCGATGGCCCGGCGCCAGCGCCAGAAGTCCTTCCAGGCCGTGTTCCAGGCGGCTTCGTAGAGCAGCGGCGGCAGGAAAATCAAAAAAATGAGGTCCGGCGCGATGGCCACGCGCGGCAGGCCGGGCACAAAACTCAGTGCCAGCCCGCCCAGCACCAGGAAAATGGGGTAAGAAATTCCCAGCTTCTGCCCCAGCATCACCAGCAGAAACACGGCAAACAGCAGGCCGAGGATAAGGAGTAGGCTTTCGTGCAGCATGGGGCCGGATTGGGTTCAACAACCCAAAGAAACGCCAGACGGTGTGTAGAAACACACGCAAACAGCCACGCTCGTTCGGCATCCGCCAGATGAGCACGACGTTCTTTTTCGGCCATTTCCTGCTTACGGGCAATTCTCAGCCACCCGGAATTGCGCCTACCGGTGCCAGAGCTGCCGGCCCGTCGTCGGGCGCTTGGGCCGGTCGAAGAGCACCACGTAGAGCACCCCGAGCAAGGGCACGAGCAACAGGGCGAAGAGCAGGCGCAGGTGCCAGTAGTGCACCGGGGCTAGGCCCCAGGATTGGACGAGGTGATTGATGAAATGTGCCATTAATAAATATACTCATTTCCAATTGATTTTGCAATCGTTTGCGGAATCGAACCGGTGTTTTTTCTGCTGGCGGCCCCGCGTTGGCACTTCGCTGCCGCGCAGATTTTCCGGCGTCCCAAATTCAGATGCCGTACTTTTGACTCCCGTCATGCCCGAACGCTCCAACCCCTCCCCCTCCGCGTCGGCAGCGAAATACATTTTCGTTACCGGCGGCGTCACTTCTTCACTCGGCAAAGGAATTATTTCCGCCTCGCTGGCCAAGCTTTTGCAGGCCCGCGGGTTCCGAGTCACCATCCAGAAGTTCGACCCCTACATCAACATCGACCCCGGTACGCTCAACCCGTACGAGCACGGCGAGTGCTACGTAACCGATGACGGAGCCGAAACCGACCTCGACCTCGGCCACTACGAGCGGTTCCTGAACACGCCCACTTCTCAGGCCAACAACGTCACCACCGGCCGCATCTATGACCACGTGATTCGGCGCGAGCGCGAAGGTGCCTTCCTCGGCAAAACCGTGCAGGTGGTGCCCCACATCACCGACGAAATCAAGCGGCGCATGCTGCTGCTGGGCCAGAACGGCCAGTTCGATGTCGTCATCACCGAAATCGGCGGCTGCATCGGCGACATCGAGAGCCTGCCCTTCGTGGAGGCCGTGCGCCAGCTCCGCTGGGAACTGCCCGAGTACGACTCGCTGGTGATTCACCTCACGCTGCTGCCCTACCTCAAGGCCGCCGGCGAGCTCAAAACCAAGCCCACCCAGCACTCGGTGCGCGATTTGCGCGAGGCCGGCCTCCAGCCCGACATCCTGGTGTGCCGCTCCGAGCACCCCATTCCGATGGAGATGCGCCGCAAAATCGCGCTGTTCTGCAACGTGAAAATCAACTCGGTCATCGAAAGCCTCGACGCCGACAGCATCTACTCGGTGCCTTTGCTGATGCGCAAAGAGGGCCTCGATGAGCGGGTTATCAAACGCCTGAAACTGACCGGCGGCACCCCGCAGCCCGACCTCGAGGCCTGGAAGGACTTCCTGGGTAAGCTGAAAAACCCGACCGAGGAAGTGACCATTGCCCTGGTAGGCAAGTACGTGGAGCTGCCCGACGCCTACAAGTCCATCAACGAAGCCTTCGTGCACGCCGGTGCCCAAAACGAGTGCAAGGTGACGGTGCGCAGCATCCAGTCTGACAACATCACCCCCGAAAACATCGCCGCTATGCTCCACGGCTGCGACGGCGTGCTGGTGGCACCCGGCTTCGGCGAGCGCGGCTTTGAGGGCAAGATTGTGGCCGTGAAGCACGTGCGCGAGAACAACATCCCGTTCTTCGGCATTTGCCTGGGCATGCAGGTAGCGGTGGTGGAATACGCCCGCAACGTGTTGGGCCTGCAAAATGCCAACTCGACTGAGATGGACGCCCTCACGCCCACCCCCGTCATCGCCATGATGGAGGAGCAGAAAAACATCACCCAGAAAGGCGGCACCATGCGTCTCGGCGCCTACGCCTGCGACCTGCGCCGCGGCTCCAAAGCCGCCAAGGCCTACGGCAAAAACCATATCAGCGAGCGCCACCGCCACCGCTACGAGTTCAACGGCGACTACCTCGCCCGCTTCGAGGAAGCCGGCCTGCAAGCCACCGGCACCAACCCCGACACCGGCCTGGTGGAAGTAATCGAGCTGCCCACGCACCCTTGGTTCGTGGCCGGGCAGTTCCACCCCGAGCTTAAAAGCACCGTGGAGCAGCCCCACCCGCTGTTCGTGCGGTTTGTGCGGGCGGCTATTCAGCATAGGAAGGGGTAGGGCACCTGTCATTGCCGCAAGTCGCCTGTCATCCTGAACAGAACGAAGGACCTTATCACCGCTGAACAGGTTTGCTGTAATGGCAGACAATGAAACGCGATAAGGTCCTTCGCTCTGCCCAGGATGACAGGCGACTTCATTCTTAATTCCTCATTCTTCATTAAGCGCAGCGTCCCGCCGTACCTTTGCCCCTTCGCAACCTTTTTTACTAATGGATAGAAATTCAGCAACCGGCCTGTTCCTTATCTCGGCCTTGCTCCTCGTGTACCTGTTCTTCTTCAGCCCGAAGAAGACGGATGAAAAAGCCGCCGGCAAAACCCCGCCCGCGACCACGGCCGCCGCCCAACCCGGGGCCACGCCTACTGCCCTCGCGCCGGAAGCCGCCCTCGACACCACGGCCGGCGCGGCCAAGGATGTGACTCTCGCCAACGAGAACCTGACCGTCACCTTCTCGACCCGCGGTGGCCGCGTAACGGCCGTGCGGATGAACAAGTACAAGACCTTTTTCGGGAAGCCGCTCGATTTGTTCGATGCCAAAAGCGCCCGCATGGACACCAAATTCCGGACCGTTGATGGCAAAACCATCAAGTTTTCGGATTTGAATTTCCAGGCCGTGCCGTCGCAGACGGCCGGTGGCTCGACGCTGACCTTCAGCGCGCCGGTGGCCGGCGGCAGCATCGTGCAAACTTACTCGTTACCCGCCAACAGCTTCGAGCTGAAGTACGACCTGCGCCTGCTGGGCCTGGAGCGCACCGTGGCGCAGGAGCCGCTCACCTTCACCTTCGTGGACCAGGTGCGCCAGACCGAGCAGGACCTCAAGCAGAACCGCAACCACACTACCATCAACCACTACCTGGCCGCCGGCGACCAAGGCGCGCTGGCCGAAGCCAGCGAGAAGCCCGAGGAATACAAGGCCGCCGGTCCCGTGAAATGGGCCGCCCACAAGCACGACTTCTTTGTGGCCGGCTTCATTGCCGACCAGCAGCCCTTCGCGGGCGGGGCGTTCAACTCCGATGTGAACCTGGCCGATTCCACGACCATCAAAACCCTGAACTCGACGCTGACCATTCCCGTGGCCGAGGTGGAGCAGGGCCGCGGTCAGTACCGCTTTTTCTTCGGCCCGAACTCGTTCAACCTGCTCAAGGCCGTAACACCAGAGTTCGACCGCAACGTGTACCTCGGCTGGGGCTTGTTCCGCTGGGTGAACCGCTTCGTGGTGCTGCCGGTATTTCACTTTCTGGAGCAGTTCATATCGTCCTACGGCGTTATCATCGCGCTGTTGGTGCTGCTTATCAAGCTGGTTACCTGGCCGCTTACCTACAAAACCTACGAGAGCCAGGCCCGCATGAAGGTGCTGAAGCCGGAAATCGACCAGCTTAAGGAAAAGTATGGCGACGACCAGACCAAGGTGCAGCAGGAAACCATGAAGCTGTACCAGGAATTCGGCGTGAGCCCGCTCAGCGGCTGCGTGCCCACCCTGCTCACGCTGCCGATTCTGTTCGCCATGTTCCAATTCTTCCCGAATGCCATCGAGCTGCGTCAGCAGAGCTTTTTGTGGGCCAAGGACCTGAGCAGCTACGACGTGTTCATCAAGCTGCCGTTCTACGTGAAATGGTACGGCGACCACGTCTCCATGTTCACGCTGATGATGACGGCCTCCACCCTGCTTATGACCTGGCAGAGCAACCAAACCAACACGGCCATGCAGGGCCCGATGAAGACTTATAGCTACCTGATGCCCATCATCTTCCTGTTCGTGTTGAACAGCTTCGCGGCGGGCCTCACCTGGTACTACTTCGTGTCCAACGTCATCACCTTCGCCCAGCAGGCCATCACCAAGACTTTCGTGGATGACACGAAAATCCGCGCCCAGCTCGACGCCAACAAAATCAAGAACAAGGACAAGAAGCCCAGCGGCCTGCAGGGCCGCATTGCCGAAGCCATGAAAGCCGCGCAGGAGCGCGAGGCCCAGGCTCGTAAGAAGTCGTAAGGAAGTTCATCTGTCATCCTGAGCGGAGCGAAGGATTACAAACTAAAAAATGGTCATTCCACAAACCAGGCACGGTTTTCGGATGACCATTTTTTGTGCGCCTACTTTTACGCGTCCATTCTCTCATTTCAACCGCCATGCGCCTCCTCTCGCTCCTGCTGCTCCTTGGCTTCTTTAGTTTCAGCTTCGTGCTGCCGGCTAATGCCCAGTACGCGCCCACCAAAAAAGTCAAAGTCAAAAAGGCCAGCAAAAAGACTGTGACTACTACCAAAGCCGCCACGCCTACCGCAGCCCGCCCGGTGCTCACCTTCGAGCGCACGCCCTGCTACGGGTTCTGCCCGGCCTACATCATGGAGGTTTACGCCGATGGCCGCGTGGCCTACGAAGGCCGCCACTCCGTGCCGATGATGGGCAAGCACGAGCTGAAGATGCCCGCTGCTGCCGTGGCCGATATGCTGCGCCAGGCCCGGGAAGCCCGCTTTGAAACGTTCGAGAAGAACTATTCCAGCGGCGCAACCGACCTGCCGAGCACCATCGTCACCATTCGCCAGCCCGACGGCACCCTTAAAAAAGTAACTGTCGAAGCCAATGCTCCGGAGAATGTGAAAAGCTATTTCACCTACCTCACCACGCAATTCGACCAACTGGCCCAGGTGAATGGGCTGGAGAAATAGCATGCGGTAGCGCGAACTACAAAATCCGCGCTACCGCATGCCTTTACCGTGCTGCTTTGGCTTGCGGCTTGAACACCACCCGAAACCCCCGCAGTGCCGCCGGATGGTAGATAGTGGCGTGCGTTTCTTCCGGCATCGGCGCGTAGTGCCAGTTGCCCAGGCGCGCCGCCTGAGGCCGAACCAGCGCCATTAGGCGGCGCGTAGCGGCCGTGTCGCCGTGGATGCTGGTGGCCAGGTACACGGTAACCGCCGGCCGGCTTTTTTGCAATAGCGTACCGGCCTGCGCCGCCAGCTGGCCGTTGTTCCACCACAGGCTGGCGTCGAAGGCGAGGTAGGTATTGAACAGCTTGGGTTCCAGCAGCAGGGTTTCGACCACAAACAACCCGGCCAGCGACTCGCCCACGATGGCCGTTTCCGAAGTGGTGCGGTAGCGCTGCTTCACCTGCGGCATCAACTCTTCGCGAATGAATTGGCGGTAGGCAGCCGAGCCACCCACTTTGGGCGCAATTTTCTTGTCCTCGGCGTTGGTGGTCGGGCCGGTCAGGTCGCGCCGGCGCTGAGTGTTTTCGATGCCAACCAGAATAAACGGCCGCATGGTGCCGTTGCCGGTAAGCACCTGCACGAGGCCCGCCACGTGCAGAAAATCCTCCGCAATGCCGCCGTCGGGCATATACAGCACCGGCAGCCGCACCGTGGCCGAATCGGTGTAAGCCGCCGGCAGATACACGTTGATGCGCCGGGTCTCCCCCAGCGCTTTGGATTCAAGGGTAAAGGTTTGGCCGATAACCAGTGGGGCCGCCACATCAACGGCGGGCTTGACCTGCTGGCCGCGCGCTTCGGCAAGCGACAGTAGTCCCAACAGAATTATTGGAATTGAGGTACGCAGTGTAACCATTGTCCTTATACGTGAATAAAAAGTCATTGCTATGGCCTAGTAGAGACGCAACATTTTGCGTCTCATCGTTGAACGAGGATGTTCAGATGACTCCTGAACGGCGCGGTCGACGAGACGCAAGATATTGCGTCTCTATTCCTTCCGTACCCGCTCCAATAGCAGGGTATTCATCGGATTTGGGGTGAGGCCGCGCACATTGTTTTGCGTCAGGCGCACCACCTCATCGTAATACAGGCTGATAACGGGCACTTCCTCCACCACAATCCGGTCCATGGCCTGGTACAGCTTGGTACGCTTGACCACGTCCTGGGTACGGCGGGCTTCGTCGTAGAGCTTGTCGTAGGCCGCGTTTTTGAAGTGGGTTTTATCCGGCCCGGCGGGGCTGAAATTGGGGCTGTAGAACAGCGCCAGGTAGTTTTCGGCATCGGGGTAGTCGCCCAGCCAGCTTTTGGCGAAGAAGGCCACCCGTCCGTTATCCACCAGGTCCTGCTGCGCGGCCGATTGGTTGATGTCAATCTGCACCTGCACGCCCACGTCGGCCCACTGCTTCTGCAAATACTCGCCTATCTCCTTGCGTTCCAACACGGTACTGAGGCGCAGCTTCAATTGCCGTTGCGGCCCGTAGCCGGCGGCGCGCAACAGCTGCCGCGACTTCTGCGGCTGGTAGGTGTAGCCGGGCACTTCTTTTTCGGAGAACGACGGCAGCGCCGTGGGCACGAAACCGGAGGTGCCCGCGTGGCCCACCCGGTTCAGCAGGTAGGTCAGCATTTCGGGCTTGTTGAGGGCATAGTTCAAGGCTTGGCGCACGCGCTTATCGCGCAGAGCCCGGCCCTGAATGGCCTGCTCCCCAATCAGATTGGCCGAATCGAGTTGAATGCCTAGGTACTCGGTGTTCAGGTACGGCGCTTTCTGCACAGTAAACTTTCCCTTGAAATCCTCCCGAATAGTGCCGTCGGGGTGCATAATGAGGTCGCGCGAGCCCGCTCGAATGCCCGAGAGGAAATCCAGCTTGCCCTGCATAAAGGTCAGAAACTCGGTTTTGCGGTCGGGCAGAAAGCTCACCGCCACGGCATCGAGATAGGGAAGCTTGCGGCCCTGCCGGTCGGCGCGCCAGTAGTCGGGGTTGCGCTCATAGAGAAGCACATTGCCCTCGTCCCACAGCTTGAACCGGAACGGCCCCGTGCCCACCGGATGCTCGCGGAAATCCTTGCCGTATTTTTCCACGGCCTCGTGCGGCACTACATAGGCGTAGGGCATGGTCAGGATGCCCAGAAACGGAATGAACGGCTCTTTCAAGTGAATGCGCAGTGTCGAATCATTCGCGGCCACAAAAGCCGTGTCGCTGATGCTGCCGTCGGGCTTCTCCAGCACCTTGCCCCGGAAAATCCAGCCGCCCGAGCTGGCGGTGGCCGCATCCAGAATGCGCTTGAAGGAGTAAACAAAATCCTGCGCCTTCACCTCCCGGCCCTTGCCGCCGGCAAACACGTCGCTGGCGTGAAATCGCACGCCCGGCCGCAGCACAAATGTGTACGTTTTACCATCGGGCGAAATCGTATAGCGCCGGGCCAGCGACGGAACCGGCTGCAAGGTCGAATCCAGCTCTACCAGCCCGTTGTAGAGTTGCCCAACGGCCCACCAGTTAGCCTGGTTGCGGGCAAACGCCGGGTCGAGCGACGACAGCGCCTCGGGCTGATTGTAGCGGAATACGCGGCGCTCGTCGGCGGCCGGGCGGGCCGCGTCGTGGCAGCCGGCCAGCGCCAGCGCACCCAGCCAGAATCCAAAAGGTTTAGCCAATAAGCTAGCCCAGCGAGCCAAAAAAGGGGCCATGCGAACAGGGAAAGAATGTATCTTTGTGCAATGCTACGGCAGGAATGTTTTTGGTTGGCGGTTTTTAGTTTTCGTTTTTTGGCTTGCTTCTAATTTAGCAATGACCGGAACCCGATTCCCAAAAATCGAAAACCGAAAATCAAAAACCAGATACTAAGAGAAATGGGAAAAATCATCGCGGTAGCCAATCAGAAAGGCGGGGTGGGCAAAACCACTACCTCCATTAACCTCGCGGCGTCCCTGGCCGCCCTGGACTACCGGACCCTGCTCGTCGACGCCGACCCCCAGGCCAACGCCACCTCGGGCGTGGGCTACGACCCCAAGGACATCCAGAACAGCATCTACGAGTGCATGGTCGACGGCATCAACGCACAGGACATCATCGTGCCCACCAACATTCTGCCCCACCTCGACCTCATGCCCTCCCACATCGACCTGGTGGGCGCCGAGGTGGAGATGATAAACCTGCCCAACCGCGAAGAGAAAATGAAGGAGGCCCTGCGCCCCCTCGCCGCCGAGTACGATTTCATCATCATCGACTGCTCGCCCTCGCTCGGCCTCATCACCGTTAATGCCCTCACGGCCGCGCACTCGGTCATTATCCCGGTGCAGTGTGAGTACTTCGCCTTGGAGGGCTTGGGTAAGCTTCTGAATACCATCAAAATCATTCAGAGCCGCCTCAACACCGAGCTCGAAATCGAGGGCATCCTGCTCACGATGTACGACGTGCGCCTGCGCCTGAGCAACCAGGTGGTGGAGGAAGTACGCATGCACTTCCAGCAGTTGGCTTTCGACACCATCATTCCGCGCAACGTGAAGCTGAGCGAGTCGCCCAGCTTTGGCATCCCCGTCATCCTGCACGACGCCGAGAGCAAAGGCTCAATCAGCTACCTCAACCTGGCGCGGGAGATTGTGGAGAAGAATAGCGTAGAAGCTACAGAGGAAACGGCGGAGGACGAGCGGATTTAGACCTGCTTAACTTGCTGATATGAAATCTTACTCCGAGAATCTACCGCCAGACTTTCGAGTAAGCTACAGCCTCTTTAGTGCCGAAGAAGGCGGGCGCAAGACTCCTCATTTTCAACATATCCGTTGGGATTTCTCCTACGAAGAAGAAAGCATAGCCGAGGGTAATAAGCTCTTCATGATTTGGCCGGAGTTTATTACGCCACTTGGTGAAATGTTGCCTGAAGGAGAACCTATGCCCCAGAATGGGTTGGCTGATATGTTTATTTTGAATAACGCTTTGCGAGAGTTTCACAGCCAACATATCAAGCCAGGCGTAAGAGGCTATTTTAGAGAAGGCAGCCGCAAAATCGGCGTGTGCGAAATTATTGAAATTATTGCGCTTTATCAGAATCCTAAGTCATAACTCGTCCTAGCGGGGCGACATATCGGCAGTAAACGGAGCTTCTTTAGCTCCTCAAAGCCCTATCGAGGCGGCATTCGTTGAACGAGTGTCATTTCGATAGGGCTTTGTCGTTCTTGACATCAGGATTTCTACCGCCACGCCGCTCCTCCAGGGCTGTTTTGGGCCCAATGGCTAGCCTGATTTTAACCTCAACCGCTCGCGCCAAACTTATCGGCTTGCCCTTCGCCCAACTATCCGTAAATTTGACGTTCGGTTGCCAACCGCCTTTTATGGGCCCGGCCGACGCACTATGCCATTAGAGAAGAACGAAGAGAAGTTGCAAGCCGCCCTGGCCGCCGCCGCCGCCATTAAGCGCAAGGGCGGGCTTGGCCGCGGCCTCAACGCCCTGATTGAGGGCAGCTACGACAAAAAAGGCGACCGGCCCGGCTCCGGCGACCGGCTCGTGTCGCACCCCGTCAACTCGGTGGGCTTCATCGCCGTCGAGCACATCGAGGCCAACCCCTACCAGCCCCGCACCCACTTCGACAAGGAAGCGCTGCAGGAACTGGCCGACAGCATTAAAATTCAGGGCATTATTCAGCCCGTGACCCTACGCCAGCTCGGCACTAACTCCTACCAGCTCATTTCGGGTGAGCGGCGCTTGCAGGCCTCCAAGCTGGCGGGCCTGGAGACGATTCCGGCCTACATCCGCAAGGCCGACGACCAGCAGATGCTGGAAATGGCCCTGATTGAGAACATTCAGCGCGAAAACCTGAATGCCATCGAAATTGCCCTCAGCTACCAGCGCCTGCTGAGCGAGTGCAACCTGCGCCAAGAAGAGCTGGGCGACCGCGTGGGCAAGAACCGCACGACCGTGACCAACTACCTGCGCCTGCTCAAGCTTCCGCCCGACGTGCAGATTGGCCTGCGCGACGCCGAAATCAGTATGGGCCACGCCCGCGCCCTCATCGGGCTCGACGACCCCAAGCTGCAGGTGGAGCTGTTCCGCAAAACCGTGGCCGAGGAACTCTCTGTGCGCCGCGTGGAGGAATTAGTACGCAACGGGTTTGGCCGCAACGGTGCCGAGGCCAAGCCCAAAGCCGAGGGCGATGCTACCCCTGCCCCATCGGCTGTGCCGGTGGCCGAAATCCGCCGCGCCGAGCGCCACCTGGCCGAGCGGTTTGGCTCGCGCGTACAGGTGCGCCCCACGGCCAAAGGCAACGGCGAAATCAAAATCGCGTTCGATTCGGTGGAGGACATGCAGCGCATCTTGCACATTCTGCAACCCTCGTAAGCCCGCTGCCACGCCGGACGCGCAGCCCGGGCCAATAACGGACGACGACCGTTTCTCGCCCGTCATTGCCCTATGCGCTAAACGCCGGCGTTTCTCGTTAACAGGCTTGCCATGAAAAATCTGTATTCCTACCTCGCAGGCTTCGCGGTGCTGGCCGGTGGGCTGCTGGGCAGTTACCAAGTTCAGGCGCAGGTGTTTGGCTCGCCTTCCACCATCACCCCTGCCACGCCCACCACTGTCGTGCCCGACACCACCGAGCGCCGGGAAGTGGTGGTGACGCCCGCCGCCAAAAAGCAAAAAGCCGCCGCCGACTCGGCCAAGCGCACCGAGCACATGTTTCGGGCCTTTGGCTTTAAAGGCATTCGCCTCACGCGCCCGGGCAAAGCCGCCATGCTGGCCCTGGTGCTGCCCGGCGCGGGCCAGATTTACAACCACCGCTACTGGAAGCTGCCCCTCGTGTACGGCGCGCTGGGTGGGGTAATTTATGGCGAATTATACTATCAGAAGCATTACAGCGATTTCGCCTACGCCTATAATGAGGTGACTGCCGGCCGAAAAAAGGTGCTCGACCCGAACTTTAAAAGCGGGGCCAACCTGGTGCGCAGCGTAGACGGCCTCAACAGTGGCGTAATATTTTACCGGGGCTACCGCGACATCTTCTACCTCTACATCGGCCTGGCCTACGGCTTGCAAATCGTGGATGCGCTGGTGGATGCCCACCTGCAGGATTTTGACGTGAGCGACGACCTGAGCCTGCACTGGGAGCCCCGAATGATGGCCGTACCCGGCCAGACAAGTTTCCTGCCCACGACACCGGGCGTTATGTTTGCGCTGCGCGTGAAATAAGCCCGTTCCGGCTGTTTCGCCTTTCTACCCGCGGTTTACTAAATTACGATTACCCTAAAAATGAGAATTCTCCTTATCGGCTACGGCAAAATGGGCCAGACCATTGGCGCGCTGGCCGTGCAGCGCGGGCACGAAATCGCGGGCATCGTGGACCTGCACGCCAGCCAGTCCATCATTGCCGATTTCACGCCGGAAGCCGTCGATGTTGCCATCGAATTCACGCATCCCGACTCGGCTTTTGCCAACGTGATGACCTGCCTGGGCCAGGGCATTCCGGTGGTGTGCGGCTCCACGGGCTGGCTGCACCATTTTGAGGAAGCCCGGGCGCTGACCACCGAACTGGGCGGCAGCCTGTTCTACGCCTCCAACTACAGCGTGGGCGTAAACCTGTTTTTCCATTTCAACGAGTACATCGCGGCCAAAATGGCCCAGTATGGCGGCTACGACGTGGCCATGCGCGAAATCCACCACACTCAGAAAATCGACCAGCCCAGCGGCACCGCCCTTACGGCTGCTGAAGGCATCCTGCGCCACTTCCCCGCCAAAACCACCTGGCGCAACGCTCCTGCTGAAATGCCCGCCGAGCTGGCCATCATCAGCGAGCGCACCGGCGACGCGGTGGGTACGCACATCGTCACCTATACGTCTGACGTGGACACGCTGGAGCTGAAGCACGAAGCCCACAGCCGCGAAGGTTTTGCCCTCGGGGCGCTGCTGGCGGCGGAGTGGCTGCCCGGTCGGCCGGGCGTTTTCGGAATGAAAGAGCTGCTGGATTTGTAGTCCTTCCAGCTTTCGGGCCGGCGCGGCGCGGCCCTCACGTTCTGCTGCGTTTCTTTGCCTGATTTTCATTGCCAAGCCCAAGCTTGCTCCCCATGTCCTTGCTCAAAACCGACCCCACTGCCCCGCCCCAGCCCCCCAAAACGAAAACCCGCGAATGGGCCGATTCGCTGATTTTTGCCATCGTGGCCGCCACGCTCATCCGCTGGGCCACGTTTGAGGCGTACACCATTCCTTCGCCCAGCATGGAGTCGTCGCTGCTGGTGGGCGACTACCTGTTTGTGAGCAAGCTGCACTACGGCCCCATTACGCCACAAACGCCCCTGCAGGTACCTCTCACGCACCAAACCCTGTGGGGCACGGGCTTGAAAAGCTACTCCGACCTCATTCAGCTGCCAACCTACCGGCTGCCGGGCTTCTCCGAAATCAAGCGCAACGACGTGGTGGTTTTCCACGTGCCCCACGAAACGCAATACCCCGCCGACCTGCGCACCAACTACATCAAGCGTTGCGTGGCCATCGCCGGCGATACCCTCGAAATCAAGGACGGCCAGGTGTTCCTGAACGGAAAGCCCGGCGTGACGCCTCCCGGCCTGCAAACCACTTATTTCATGCAGGTTGACAACCCCAATGATGAAGTGCTGGCCGCCCTGCGCAGCCAGGGCGTGGTGGACTACGAAGCTCCCGGCGGCCTGCCTCAGGCTGTGCCCGGCCCCACGCAGGGCACCTACGGCTACACCATCAGCTGCACCCAGGCAGCGGCCGACTACTTCAAAAAGCAGCCCTACGTGAAGGCCCTGACGGTGCTGCAGCCGCAGGTGCAGCTGTTCCCCGACGTGGCCGATTTCCACGGCTCGGCGGCCATGAGCGCCACCCCGCGCAACTGGAACCTCGACAACTACGGCCCGCTGCCCATCCCCAAGAAGGGCCAGACCATTGCCCTTTCCCCCGCCAACGCCGCCATCTACTACAAAATCGTGGCCCGCTACGAGCACAACCAAGGCATCACCTGGCAGGACGGCATGATTTACCAGAACGGCAAGCCGCTCACCAGCTACACTGTGAAGCAGAACTACTACATGATGATGGGCGACAACCGCCACAACTCGGAGGATTCGCGCTTCTGGGGCTTCGTGCCCGAAGACCACGTGGTAGGCAAAGCCGTCCTCATCTGGCTATCCACCGACCCCAACGCCGACTTCTGGCACAAAATCCGTTGGAGCCGCCTGTTTAATATCATCCACTAGACTCCGCCTGTCATTGCGAGGCCGCAGGCCGAGGCAATCCGTCCTCTATTAACCAGACACTTCCTTTTACCAGAAAGGCCCGGCACTTTGCAGTACCGGGCCTTTCTGTGGTTAAGAAGGGTTTTATCACATTACCAGGTTTGTCGCGCTTCGCTCGCAATGACAGGCGGCGCGGCCTACCACTTCACCGGCGTCAGGCCGTGCTCTACCAGCCAGGCATTGGCTTTACTGAAGGGTTTGCTCCCGAAGAAACCTTTATCTGCCGCGTAGGGAGATGGATGCACTGATTTTATAATCAGGTGCTTGCGCTCATCAATTAGCTCGGACTTTTTGCCCGCGTAAGCGCCCCAGAGGATAAATACGACGTGCTCTTTCTCGTTGGAAACCTTTCGGATAACCTCGTCGGTGAACTCCTCCCAACCTTTTTTTTGGTGGGAGGCGGGCTCGGCGGCCCGCACGGTGAGGGTGGCATTCAGGAGCAGCACGCCCTGCTCGGCCCAGCGGTCGAGGTTGCCGTTGGTGGGAGGCGGCGTACCGGGAATGTCGGCCTGCAGTTCCTTGAAAATATTAACGAGCGAGGGCGGCGTGCGCTGCCCGTCCTGCACCGAAAACGACAGGCCGTGCGCCTGGTTTTTACCATGGTACGGGTCCTGGCCCAGAATCACGACCTTGACCTTATCAAACGGCGTGGCCTCGAAGGCATGGAAAATCTGGGAGCCGGCCGGGTAGACCGTGGCGGTGGCGTATTCGCCCTTCACAAACGCAATGAGGCGCTGGAAATACGGTTTTTCGAACTCGTGGGCCAACACGGGCCGCCAGCTTTCGGCTATCTTTACCATTGAAGTTTTTGAGAAAATAAACGGGGTTGGTGCGGCGTTCTGGAGCCAAATTTGCGTAAAACCAATTCTGGCGGGCGGCTGTTACGCCCGCAGCTACTCTTTAGCTCCGCCGACTATGCCCACCACCACTACGCAAGGCGTCACCGTTTCGGTTACGACCAACTACTTGCCCGACTACTCCAGCCCCGGCCAGGAGCATTTCGTATTCGCTTATAAAATCGACATTCGCAACAACAGCGAGTTCACCGTGAAGCTGTTGCGGCGACACTGGCACATTCACGACGCCAACGGTGTAGTGCGAGAAGTGGAGGGCGAAGGCGTAGTAGGCCGCCAGCCCGTGCTGGAGCCCGGCGAAGCCCACCAGTACGTGAGCGGCTGCAACCTGAAATCAGGCGTGGGCAAGATGTGTGGCACCTACCTCATGGAGCGCTTGGCCAATGGCCAGGAATTCACGGTCGAAATTCCGGAGTTCACGCTCATGGTGCCCTATCGCTTGAATTAACAAGCCTCCTTCTATTCTTAAAAGCGGACGGCGGTGCGACCTTTGCGGTTCGCATTTGTTCGTCCGCTTCTTGTTTCAGCTTCTCGCTTACCTCCGCTTCTGGCTTCGTTCGGGCAATGCCCACGGGCTGCACTCGCCGTTTGTGTTCGGCCTATACACTTCGGCTGTGCGGCACACGGGCCTTTACAAAGCCTATGCGGCCGTGGAGGCGCGGCGGCGGCAATTACTCAGCAGCCCGGCCAGCATCAGCGTGACGGATTTGGGGGCGGGCTCGCACACCGGTGCGGGCCGGCAGCGCCGCGTGGCCGACATTGCCCGCACGGCCGCCAAACCGCCGCATCTGGCGCAGCTGCTGTTTCGGCTGGTCAATTATTTCCGGCCGACGACTATTCTGGAGCTGGGCACTTCGCTGGGCCTCACCACGGCCTACCTGGCCGCGGCCGATTCGCGCCACCACGTCACCACCTTCGAAGGCTGCCCCAATGTAGCCAGTGTGGCTCGCGAAACATTTTCGGCACTGAATATCAATAATGTGCGCATCGTAGAGGGCAACATTGACGACACCCTTGCCCCTACCCTGGCGACCCTGCCCGCGCCCGTCGATTTTGCCTTTTTCGACGGCAATCACCGCTACGAACCAACGCTACGCTATTTCGAGCAGTGCCTGGCCCACCGCACCGACAAATCGGTGTTTGTGTTCGACGACATTCACTGGTCCGAGGAAATGGAACGGGCCTGGGATGCCATTAAAATCCATCCTGACGTGACGGTGACGGTGGACCTATTCTACATCGGGCTAGTTTTCTTTCGAAAGAACCAGCCCAAGCAGCATTTCTGGCTGCGGGTGTGACTATAACTAACTGTCATTCTGAGCAGAGCGAAAGACTTTATCACGCAGGAATGAAATTATTCAAACCCGATAAGGCCCTTCGCTCTGCTCAGGATGACAGTTCTAAAGCCCGTGCTACGGGGGCTACGGCAGTTGGTTCAGCTCCACTTCGCCCTGGTCCTGAATGGCCTGGCGCACGCGCGTCAGTTTTACCAGCAGGGCTTCGAGCTGGTCGAGCGGCAGCATATTGGCCCCGTCGGACAGCGCCGTGGCGGGCGTGGGGTGGGTTTCGATGAACAGGCCATCGGCACCCACTGCAATGGCGGCTTTGGCAATGGTTTCGATGAGGGCGGGCTGGCCGCCGGTCACGCCACTGGCCTGGTTGGGCTGCTGCAGCGAGTGCGTCACGTCCATCACCACGGGCACTTCGAAGCGGCGCATGGTGGGCAGGTTGCGAAAATCGACCACCAGTTCGGAGTAGCCGAAGGAGTTGCCGCGCTCGGTGAGGATGACGTTGGGGTTGCCGGCCTGCCGCACCTTGTCCACGGCCCATTTCATGGCCTCACCGCTCAGGAACTGGCCTTTTTTGATGTTGACCACTTTGCCGGTCTGGGCAGCCGCCACCAGCAAATCGGTCTGTCGGCACAGGAAGGCCGGAATTTGCAGCACGTCCACGTATTCCGCCGCCAGCGCAGCCTCGGTCGATTCGTGGATGTCCGTCACCGTGGGCACACCGATTTCACGCCCCACTTTTTGCAAAATGCGCAGCGCCGTTTCGTCGCCAATGCCGGTGAACGAGTCCAGCCGCGAGCGGTTGGCCTTGCGGTACGAGCCTTTGAAGATGTAGGGAATCTGCAGCTTATCCGTCATGTGCTTAATGCGCTCGGCAATGCGCAGGGCCATGTCTTCGCCTTCGATGACGCAGGGACCGGCCATGAGGAAAAACTGGCCGGAGTTGGTGTGGCGGAAGTGCGGGAGATTGTTGGCGAGGGCTTGGAGCATGGAACGGATTCTGAAGATGGGAATGACACAGGTGTCAGCAGATTTTAAAGCAAAACTTAATCATAGCTTGGCCAAGGCCATCGCACTTTAAGAGAGATGACAGTAACCAGAACAAGCAAGAAGGCACAAATCAAAAAGAAAAGCGGGTACACATCGGCGTCATTTGGAGTTAAAAACTCGCCAGCGTCGGTATCTGTGCGTAGTCGACCAATGGATTTAAATATGGCATAGCCCCACATCCAAGTCATCAATGCCAACAGTACCCACATGCCGCCCAACATGAGTTTGACCACCGCTTGAAGAAAATTACTCATGTGAATGTGCTGTAGGCTCAATTACTATGGCGCTTCAAACAAATGAACAGTTCCCGCCCCTGCCGAGGCTTGAGCGAATTGGTAGAGGTTTCGAAATGCCGGAATTCAAAATACGGCGCGAAATACGCCCGGTATTCCTCCCGGCTGCCGCCGAAGGGCGGCTCCTGCACGGCACCGAAATCGGTATCGAACAGCAGGCCCATGAGCGTGCCGCCGGGCCGCAGCAGGTGGGCGCACTGCTGGGCATAGGCCGGGCGCAGGGCGGGATTCAGAGCGCAGAAAAACGTCTGCTCCACAATTAAATCGTAGGCGGGGGCGTTGGACAGACTAAAGAAGTCGGCCAGCAGCAGGTGTTGCCGGGGAAAATCGGGGACGCGGGTGGCCAGGGCATCTAGCGCTTCTGGGGCGATGTCGGCCACTAACACCTGCCGGAAATCCAGTTGGTGGAGGTACTCGGCTTCGTAGGCGCGGCCGGCCCCAGGGATGAGGATGCGCGGCTGCGCGGCCACGTCGAGCTGGTCGAAATAGGTCCGTAGCGGCGGGGTGATGGTGTGGGCATCCCACCCGTCGCGGCCGGTGGCGTAACGTGCTTGCCAGTAGGCCGCATCAAAGTTCGCAGAAACCGTTTCCATCGTGCCGAAGTATAGAACAAACTTGCCAGGGCAATAAAGTCCCCTATTTTTACGCCAAAGGTACGCGGCCCGCAACGGCCCGAACCTTGATTTTTTTCCGCTTCTCCCGCTTAACTATTCCCGCATGGACCCGAACGAAACCCCCGAACCCCGCTCCAACAACAGCCGCGTCCTTCTCTGGGTAGCCCTCGTGCTGGTCCTGCTGGGTATCAACGGCGTTCTGTTTTACCTCAATCAGCAGAAAGGCCAGCAAAACGAAGTGCTGACCACCGAAGTAAAAGCCAAGGACAGCAAGCTGCAGGAACAAATCAAGCAATACGAAGCACTAAAGGCTGATTTCGAGCGTCAAAGCCAAGAGCTGCAAGCTTTGGGCCTGAGCAACGACTCGCTCGAAGCCAAGATTGCCAGCGTGAATGCCGACCTGCTGAAACTGCGCTCCTTCAAGGCCGGCAGCTTCTCCATTGCCCAGCAAAACCTGTTCAAGCAGCGCGCCCAGAACCTGGAAGGCCAGTTGCGCAAGAAGGACGACGACATTGCCCAGCTGAAAAAGGACAACGAGTCGCTTTACACCGAAACCACCACGCTGAAAGAGAAGCAGAACAAGCTGACCGACACCATCAGCACGGTGGTGCGCAGCAACAAGGAGCTGTCGGAGAAAGTATCGGTGGCCTCGCGCCTGCAGGCCGATAACATTCATGTGGCCATCATCACCTCCAAAAACAAAGAGAAGGACGACGACAAGGAAGAATTCAAAGCCAAGCGCGTGGAGAAAATTAAAATCACCGCCAACTTGGCCCGCAATGACGTGTCGCCCAAGGAAACCAAAGCCATTTACCTGCGCATTCTGGAGCCCGATGGCGCGGCCCTCTACAACCTGAGCACAGGCGGCGGCACCTTCACCGTCGACGGCCAGGAAGCTTTCTACACCCAAAAGCAAGACGTAGTGTACGACAACACCCGGCAGAAGCTGGAATTTGTGTACGCCAAAGGCGCCGAATACAAAAAAGGCCAGCACACCGTGGAGCTTTACGAAAGCGGCCAGTTAATGGGCAAAACGACCTTCACACTGAAATAGTCTGAACCACGGATTCGGCGGATTTTTCGGATTGGTCGAATTTTGTGGACGCAGCTCGGCTTGGTGAATCCGCCGAAATAAACGAAAAAGCCGCCTCAGTTATTGAAGCGGCTTTTTTATGTCTCTACTCCACCGCCAGGCGCTGGGTCGGGCCGGCGCCGTGTAGCAGGTAAAGGCTGGCGGGCAGCCCTTGCAGGTCGAGCGCGGCCTCGGGGCCGGCCGGGGCGGAGTAGCGGCGCACGGCCCGGCCCAGCACATCGGTGAGGATAAGGGGCGCGGGGGCGGTGCCGGCGGGCAGACGCAGGGTGGCCGTGTGGTGGGCGGGGTTGGGAAAGAGTTGGGCGGGGGCTAGGTTGCGGCCGTTGGCGGTGGTGGTGAGGGTGGGGTCGGTGAGGGAGGCAAGGAAACCGAGGGATGTGCCAGGGTTTGGGTTGGTGAGGATGGTGGGGCCGAAATTGGCTGTGGGACTATTGAAATTCCCCGCCACGTACACACTGGTGCCACTTAGGGCCAGCATGTGGGCAAAATCGTCACCCGTGCCGCCGGCCCCTTGTGCCCACACGAAGCGGCTGGTGCTACCTGTATCAATGAGTTTGGCCACAAATCCATCGGCAATATTCGAACTCGTATTGGTCAGAATAGTGGGTCCAAAATCCACTGTAAGGCTAGCGAAAATGCCGGCTACGTACACGCTGCTTCCGCTTACGGCCAGCGTAGAAGCATAATCCTCACCCGTGCCGCCGGCCCGTTGTGCCCACGCGAAGTCGCCCGTACTGCCCGCGTCCGTGATTTTAGCCACAAATAGGTTAGAGACGCCCGTATTCGTCAGGGTAGTAGTGCCAAAACCTACCGTAGAGCCGGAAAAATTTCCGGCCACGTACACGTTGGTGCCGCTCACGGCCAGCGCGATAGCGCCTTCGCTTCCTATGCCGCCGGCCCGTTGCGCCCACGCAAAGCTGCTTGTAGTACCCGTATCGGTGATTTTAGCCACGAAGATATCAGAAGAGCCATTAGAGGCTGTATTGGTCAGAGTCGTGGTACCAAAACCCGCCGTCGGGCTGTTAAAATGCCCCGCCACGTACACGCTGTTGCTGCTCACGGCCAGTGCATAGGCTTGGTCGATGCTCAAGCCACCGGCCCTTTGGGCCCAGGCAAAGCTGCCACTACTACCCAGGTCAGTGAGCTTGGCCACGAACACGTCGGAACCGCCCATTTTCGTCAGAGTAGTAGTGCCGAAATCTGCCGTGGAACTATCGAAAAACCCCGCCACGTACACACTGGTACCGCTCACGGCCAGCGCACTGGCATAGTCGGTGGCGACGCCGCCGGCCCGTTGGGCCCAGGCAAAACCACCCGTGCTACCCATATCGGTAAGTTTGGCCACGAAGACGTCGGAAGAAACCGTATTGCCGCCTCCATTGGTTAGAGTAGTAGGACCAAAATCCGCCGTGCGGCTTTGGAAATACCCTGCCACATACACGCTGGCACCACTCACGGCCAATGCAGTTGCATAATCGTCGCCTGCGCCACCGGCATTACTCAAGCCGCCAGCCCGTTGCGCCCACACAAACTGGTTGCTGGCCGGATTGAACTTGGCTACGAACACATCATATCCTCCGAGGCTGGTCAGCGTGGTTCTGCCTATCACTACTGTATTTGCAAAAATCCCAGCTAGGTACACATTACCCGCCGCATCGACGGCTGTGGCACTTACGGTCGAGAAACTGCCCGTAGCCGCCGTGGTGGCCACCGCTACGGCCCGCGCCGACTGCCAACCCGGCGCTTGTGCCGCCGCTGGGAGGCGCAATGCCAGCAAGAGAATGGGTAGCAAGGTGCGAACCAGCGCGGCAGGAAGTGAGCAAGAGAAAAAGTTGAACACAGAGGAAAGGAAGGAGCACAACGCGCTGGTTATGGGATGACACAAAAATAGGGTGCGGGAATAAGTCCCCGCACCCTATTTCCCAATGGGCACCGGCCGCGCCCCTACCCTACTGCGCTCGTCTTCTCGAACTCGTCCAGCTTGGCGATGGTGGCCGCGATGTTCTCCGCGAACATGGTGATAACCGCGCCTTGCGGGGCCGTTTTCAGGACGTGGTCGATGGCGTCGGGCTCCTTTTCGATGTAGGTGATTTTCAGGTCGGGCTTGTCGAGGCGCAGGCCGCGCTCCATGATTTCCTTGAGGAACTCGGCCGACTTGCCGCGCAGGTCGCGGTCCTGGCGCAGGATGACTTCATCGAATATGCGGCCGGCGATGCGGGCGAAGCCCAGCGTGTCCTCGTCGCGGCGGTCGCCGAGACCAGACACGATGCCGATTTTGCGGGTGGCCGGCGTGGCATCCATGAACTCGGCAAATTTGGTGATGCCTGCCGTGTTGTGGGCGTAGTCCACCACCACGTCGAATTTCGGGAATTTGTAAATGTTCATGCGGCCCGGCGTCTTTGTGGCCGAGGGGACGAAGGTGCGGAAGGCCGTTTTGATGTCGTCGCTTTCGAACCCGGCCAGGTATCCGGCCAGCCCCGCCGCCAGGCAGTTCTCGATGTTGAAGCCCGCCCGGCCCTCAAACGTTACCGGAAACTCGGCGGCCCGGTCGATGCGCAGCTTGTAGCTGTTGCGGTAAATGGTCACGTAGCCTTCCTCGTACACGGCCGCCACGCCGCCGGCTTCCACGTGCTCCAGAATGCGGGGGTTTTTCTCGTCCATGCTGAACAGGGCCACGCGGCAGTCCACGGTGCGGGCCATGGCGTACACCAAGTCATCGTCGGCGTTGAGCACGGCCCAACCGTTTTTGCGCACCGTGCGGGGCAGCACGCCCTTCACGGCAGCCATTTCCTCCACGGTGTAGATATCGCGCAGGCCCAGGTGGTCGGCCGCCACGTTGGTCACCACGGCAATGTCGCAGGTATGAAAGCCGAGGCCTGAGCGCAACATGCCGCCGCGCGCGGTTTCGAGCACGGCGTAGTTCACCGTCGGGTCTTTCAGCACGAACTCGGCGCTTTGGCCACCGGTGCAGTCACCTTTTTGCAGCTGCACGCCCTGGATGTAGATGCCGTCGGTGGTGGTGAAGCCTACTTTGTAGCCCTTGCTGGCCACCAAATGCGCGATGAGGCGCGTGGTGGTGGTTTTGCCGTTGGTGCCGGTCACGGCGATAATCGGAATGCGGGCCGTGCTGCCGCGCGGGAAAAGCATATCCACCACCGGCGCGGCCACGTTGCGCGGCAGGCCCTCGGCGGGCGAGATGTGCATCCGGAAGCCCGGCGCGGCGTTTACTTCAATCACGGCCCCGCGGCTTTCATTCAGCGGCACGGCAATGTCCGTCGCCATCAAATCAATGCCGCAGATATCGAGCCCCACAATGCCGGCCACGCGCTCAGCCAGCAATACGTTGTAGGGGTGCATCTGGTCGGTTACGTCGGTGGCCGTGCCGCCGGTACTGATGTTGGCGGTGCTTTTCAGGTAAATTTCCTCGCCGGCCGGCAGCACCGATTTCAGGCTCAGCTTGCGGGCCTTCAGAATGTCCAGTGTGTGCTTGTCGGCTTTGATGCTGGTGAGCACCTTTTCGTGGCCAATGCCCCGGCGCGGGTCCTTGTTCACCTCATCGATGAGCTGCTGAATGGTGCTTTTGCCATTGCCCGTGACGGCGGCCGGGGTGCGCTTGGCGGCAGCAATTAGCTTGCCGTTCACCACCAGCAGGCGAAAATCGAACCCCTCGATAAACTGCTCCACAATCACGGCCCGCGAGTACACCTGCGCGGCTTTCAGGCCCTCGGCGGCGTCCTTCCAGTTCATGATGCGGATGGTGGCGCCCTTGCCGTGGTTGCCGTCCAGCGGCTTGGTCACAATGGGGAAGCCCAGCTCGTCAATGGCATCGCGCAGCCCCGCCTCCGAATACACGGTGGTGCCGCGCGGCACGGGCACGCCCGCGTCGTTGAGCATGGCCTTAGTGCGGTTCTTATTGCCGGCCACTTCCACGCCTGCGTGCGAGGTCAGGCTGGTGGTGGTGGCCCAGATGCGGCGCTGGTTCACGCCGTAGCCCAGCTGAATGATGTTGCTGTTCTTGAGCTGGATGTAGGGAATATTCCGCGAAGCCGCTTCGGCCACAATGCTGTAGGTGCTCGGCCCGAAAAACTCGTCTTCCCGGATTTCGTGCAGCTCGGTGATGATGGGCCTGATGTCTACCTTTTCCTTCTTGCACAAGGCTTCCACAATTTCCACGGCGGCCTCCATGGCGCGGCGGCCGGCGCGCTCCTCCTGGTAGTCGAATACCACGTACTCCACCCCTTCCTCGTGGGCCGGGTAGCTTTTGCCCCAGTACACCGGCATGGCGGCCTGCCGCTGCAGCTCCAGCGCCACGTGCTGGATGACGTAGCCCAGCGGTTCACCGTCGTTCAGCGCCTCCAGCGTCAGGGGCTGGTGCTTGGCGGCCTGCTTGCCGCTCATGCCGCCCGGCTGCACGGTTTCAATGTTGGGAAACAGCTTCATCAACCGCCCGGCAAAACCCGGCACGGCATTCGACCACTGTCCGGCAAACTCCTGCAAATCAACTTTAGCAACAATTAGCTTGTGGTGTTTAACAGACCAATAGCTCGGCCCGCGCATGGTGCGGAGGTCAACAATCTTCATAAGGGAATGGGGTGGTAAGAGACAGGGTTTGGGCGCAAGTACGGCCAACAGCGCGGCTTGGCTACGAAATGTAGGCATAATGCGCCCAAAACCCGCCTTTACACCGATAACCGGCCCGGCGGATAAGTAAAAAGCCCCATCGGCCGGACGGCCAATGGGGCTTTTCGCAACTATAATCAGAGGTGACGAGCGGATTCGAACCGCTGTAGGAGGTTTTGCAGACCTCTACCTAGCCACTCGGTCACGTCACCAGTAGTGGTCTTTGGGAGCGCAAAGGTAGGCAGCGGGTTTGGGACGGGCAAGGTTTTAGTACAAAAAAAGCCCCAGCACGAATGCCGGGGCTCCTTTCTGCAACTAAGCTAGGCGGTTAGGCTTTGGCTTCGTCATCTTTTTTGTCGGCAGCGTCGTCACCGGCAACCAGGCCTTTGGCCTTGTCCACCAGGTCGCCGGCTACTTCCGAAGCCTTGTGAAAGGCCTCCGAGTGCGTCACGGCATCCACGGCATCCGCAGCAGCGTGCTTTACGGTGTCGATGGCACCGCTGATGCTGGCCAGCAGGCCACCTTCTTCAGCTTTCGGAGCGGCTTCGGCCTTGGGAGCCTTGGCAGCAGCGGCAAGCTTCTGCTCACCAGCCTTGCGCTCGTTGCCCATCATCTGGTCGCGCAGGGCGCTCAGGGCGTCGAGGTCGCCGAGGGTCGACTTCTCTTCCGGCTTCTTCAAGTCGCTGATTTTGCCTTCGCCCTGGGTGTCAGCACCTTTGGCGTTGGTTTTCTTCTTGAACTTGTTGTTGCGGCTGTCGTCTTCAGCGGCGGCTTCCTTGTTGAACACAGCCGTGTGCGAGAGCACGATGCGGCGGTCGTCCTTCGAGAACTCCGTTACGCGGAAGTCGAGCGACTCGCCGTTCTCAGCCGTCGTGCCGTCCTCTTTCACCAGCGATTTGGGGTAAGCGAAGCCCTCGATGCCGTAAGGCAATTCGAGTACCGCGCCACGCTCCGACTTCTCGGTGATGGTAGCCTTGTGCACCGAGCCGGGGGTGAACACCGTCTGGAAGGTATCCCAGGGGTTTTCTTCCAGCTGCTTGTGACCCAGGGCCAGGCGACGGGCGCCGAGGTCCAGCTCCAGAACAACTACGTCCAGCTTGTCGCCCACCTTCACCATTTCGGAGGGGTGCTTGATTTTCTTGGTCCACGACAGGTCGGAAACGTGCACGAGGCCGTCCACACCTTCTTCCAGCTCAACGAACAGGCCGAAGTTGGTCAGGTTGCGCACGAGGCCGCTGTGCTTGGTGCCCACGGCGTACTTGTCGGCGAAGTCGCCACGGGTCCACGGATCTTCGGTCAGCTGCTTGATGCCGAGGCTCATCTTGCGGTCTTCGCGGTCGAGCGTCAGAATCTGCGCTTCTACCGTGTCGCCCTGCTTGATGAAGTCCTGCGGGTTGCGCAGGTGCTGGCTCCAGCTCATTTCCGAAACGTGGATGAGGCCCTCCACACCAGGAACCACTTCCATGAACGCGCCGTAGTCGGCCACGTTCACGATGCGGCCCGATACTTTCGAACCCGGCTGCAGGTCGGCCGGCAGCGAATCCCACGGGTGGGGCGTCAACTGCTTCAGACCCAGGCTGATACGCTTCTTGGCTTCGTCGAAGTCCAATACTACGATGTTCAGCTTCTGGTCCAGGGTCAGCACTTCGCTCGGGTGAGCGATGCGGCCCCACGAGATGTCCGTGATGTGCAGCAGACCGTCGACACCGCCGAGGTCGATGAACACGCCGAAGTTGGTCATGTTCTTAATGTTGCCTTCCAGAATCTGACCTTTTTCGAGGTTGTTCAGGATGGCCTCACGCTGCTTCTCGAGGTCTTTCTCGATGAGTACTTTGTGCGAAACTACAACGTTGTCGAAAGCGGAGTTGATTTTCACCACTTTCACTTCCATGCGACGGCCAACATAAATGTCGAAGTCGCGGATGGGTTTCACATCGATTTGCGAGCCGGGCAGGAAGGCTTCTACGCCGTCCAGCTCCATGATGAGGCCGCCTTTGGTGCGACGCTTCACTACGCCTTCCAGAATCGTATCCAATTCCAGAGCGTCGTAGATAGCCTTCCAGGCCTGCTTGATTTTAGCCTTCTTGCGGCTCAGGATGAGCTGGCCGTTGATGTCTTCCTGGTCTTCGATGAATACCTCCACCTCGTCACCGATTTTCAGGTCGGGCAGGTCGCGGAATTCGGTGATGGACACGAGGCCGTCCGACTTGAAGCCGATGTTCAGGATTACGTCGCGGTCGGTGATGCCTACCACGGTGCCCTTCACTACTTCTTCTTCCTGTACGGTCGTCAGGGTGTCGCCGTACATTTTCTCCATCTCAGCACGCTGGTCCGAAGAATAGTTACCGCCGAAGCCAGTGGCTCCAACGTTGTCCCAATCAAAATCGTCAACTAATTCAGTTGCCATACTTGTATCGCGGGCTTCTATGTAAAAGCGCAGCGGCCGAAGCCCAGGCTGCTACGCCGTTGCTTTTGAACCTCTTGCCGTTAAGGCGCAAGGCCCGCCACCTTGGCGGGGCCGCAAAGGTACGGGTTTTCAGGCGGTTTTGCTAGTCTGACTTTTGACTGATTCATAGACTCTCACGACAATAATAATCAGGATTGATGGCCACAAGAGAAGTAGTGAACCGGTGAGACAGTAAAGCCCCCAGTCTAAATCGCCACCCTGCAAAACTGATTCAAACGCGGCGAAAACCAAGACCAGCGCAATAACAATGGGGTGACGAACCTTGCGTACAACCACTCTGAAACCTTGCTGCCTTGCTGAATATCGTCCTTCGCGTCAAGAAATGTCCGCACTCCCCAATATGCTTGGAACAACCAAGCCAAAACCAAGGGTATTGCAAGTAGAATGAAGGTGGTTGATGAAAGACCAAACATTGACAGCGGATATTTTTGAATAGTAAAGCCAGTGTGATAATCGCTGCAACCGGCAATTCATTGCTACAAGGTCACAATCTTAACCCCACCCCACCAAACCTCCCACAACGCCACGCCCGTAAGTAGAATGTATCAATTCATCCAAAACTCCTTTACCTCATGGCTTATATCAAAGCGGGCAACGACGCAGCCGGGCATCCGGTCCAAATTTTCTACGAAGACTGGGGCCAGGGCGCGCCGGTGGTGCTCATCCATGGCTGGCCACTCGACCATACCATGTGGGAGCACCAGGCGGTGGCGCTGGCCAAGGCCGGCAAGCGCGTCATTGCCTACGACCGGCGCGGGTTCGGCCGCTCGTCGCGGCCGTGGGGCGGCTACGACTACGACACGCTGGCCTCGGACCTGAACGCGCTACTAACCGAACTGGACCTGACCGGCGTGACGCTGGTGGGCTTCTCAATGGGCGGCGGCGAAATAGCCCGCTACATCGGCAACTACGGGCAGGCGCGGGTGTCCAAAGCAGTATTTGTGAGTGCCGTGACGC
Source organism: Hymenobacter negativus (assembly GCF_016056375.1). GTDB lineage: Bacteria > Bacteroidota > Bacteroidia > Cytophagales > Hymenobacteraceae > Hymenobacter > Hymenobacter negativus_A. The sequence continues at coordinate 523,343 of NZ_JAEDAE010000003.1, read as the reverse complement.
CCTACATGCTCCAGACCAGCGACAACCCCGACGGCGTGCCGCAAAAGGTGTTTGACCAGATGCACGAAGGCATTGCCAAAGACCGGTTTGCCTTCCTGGAAGGTTTCGCCAAGGATTTCTACGGCCAGAGCCTCATCAGCCACCCCGTGAGCCAGGCGGTGCTGAACTGGAACCAGACGGTGACCACGCTGGCCGCGCCTAACGCCACGGACGACTGTGTGACCTCGTTCTCGGGCACGGACTTCCGCGACGACTTGAAGAAGGTGACGGTGCCCACGCTGGTGATTCACGGCGACAAGGACCAGACCGTGCCCTTCCCGGTGAGCGGCGAGCGCACGGCCAAAATGGTGGCCGGGGCCGAACTGAAAGTGTACGAAGGCGCCCCGCATGGCCTGTTCTTCACCGAGAAAGACAAGTTGACGGCGGACCTGCTGGCCTTTATTGGCAAGTAAACCGCGCTATCAGAAGCACGAAAAAGGCCCCGGCGCTGCTGCGTCGGGGCCTTTTTCGTGCTTCTATCATCGTTCAACGACGAGACGCAAATAAGCGTCTCTACGCGGCGCGGCCCATCTGGCGGAGGAAGCCAACGTGCGAGGCAATGGCGGTGCGGGTGCGGGCGTAGTTGTTGTACGTGATATCGAACTCGCTGCACACTTGCTGCACAATCTTACTGATGGCGGGGTAGTGCACGTGCGAAATTTTGGGGAACAGGTGGTGCTCAATCTGGAAATTGAGCCCTCCCACCAGCCAGCTAACCACTTTGTTGTTGGTAGCGAAGTTGGCAGTGGTGCGCACCTGATGAATGGCCCATTCGTCTTCGAGCTTGTGGGTGGTGGGGCACGGCACCGGGAAAGCGGCATCCTCCACAGTGTGGGCCAGTTGGAACACCATGCTCAATACCAGGCCGGCAACGGCAGTGCTGAGCAGGAAGCCGGCCAGCCACGGCAGGAAGCCAACCAGGTAGATGGGCAAGGCCACGTAGAGCAGAAGGTTCAGCACTTTAAAGCCCCAGAAGCTGACGTGCTCGCCGGTGTTCATCGGCTTGAGGCCGATGGCTCCGATTTGGCGGGTGAAATACTTCTGGTAGTCCATCACGAAAATCCAGGAGATGTAGAGCATGCAATACAAAAACCAGAAATAGAGGTGCTGGAAGCGGTGCAGCGCGTGCTTGGGCTGCTCAAGGGCCATGCGCATCCAGGGCTGAATGTTGATATCGTCGTCGTGGCCCTCGATGTTGGTGTAGGTGTGGTGGATGAGGTTGTGCTTGGAGTTCCACATGTAGGGGCTGCCGCCGAGCATGCCGAGCGTGTAAGCCGCCAGCTTGTTTAGCCAGGGGTGCTTCGAGAAGCTGCCGTGGGCACCATCGTGCATCACGTTGAAGCCGATGGCGGCCACCACGCAGCCCAGCACCGCGCATTCGAGCAGGGCCCAGCCGGTGGCGGGCGTGAAGAACACGAGGTGCACGTAGAGCGCCACCATCAGGCCAACCAGGAATATTGCCTTGAACAAGAGACTGGCGTTGCCCGTCATCGGCCGGCCGGATTCTTCAAAGTATTGATTTATCCGGGTTTTCAACTCGGTGTGAAACGAGCGAGTTGCGGCGAATTTGGGAAGGGCCATAAGCAGGGCTTGGGGAGAATGAAGAACAAATGTACTCCGCCCCAACCCCGTATGACCTAACTTAATTCAGATACGCGTGCCAGTTTTGGTCAATGGTACCTGCCGAGAGGCGCAGAAAGCCCGCAAGCGTGGGCTTCTTGGGCTGCTGCCGGATGGTCAAACCCGCTTCGTTGGGCGTGTGGTGGCCTTTGGCGTGGTTGCAGCGGGCGCAGGCCGTGAGCAGGTTGGTCCACGAAGATTCGCCGCCACGCGAGCGGGGCACCACGTGGTCGAGCGTGAGATTTTTGGTCGAGCCGCAGTATTGGCACTCGAAATGGTCGCGCTTGAAGATGTTGTGGCGGCTCAGGGCAATGCCTTTGTAGGGCACGCGCACGTAACGCTGCAAGCGGATGATGCTCGGCTTGGGGTAGGCCTGCGAAATCGTTCGAAGGGTGCCGTCGGACTTGGCTACCATCTCGGCTTTGTCGAGAAACAGGAGCACAAACGCCTTTTGCACGCTGCACAGGGTGATGGCGGTATAGTCGCCATTCAGCACTAACACTTTTTGGTCCATACACGCTTTTGGGTTCGGATAACCCGCCGAAAGCTAGCGGTTTCCGACCAGATAAACAAGCGTGCGGGGGTTAAGTTCAGCCCGCCTGTCATTGCGAGTGGAGCGCAGCGGAACGCGGCAATCTGTCCTGTTTTCAGCGACCAACCTGATGATATGAAAAGCCTTTCTAAAACGCGAAAGCCCCAACACTACGAGGCGTCGGGGCTTTCTGGTAAAAGAAAGTGTCTGGGTTAATACAGGACAGATTGCCGCGTTTCGCTGCGCTCCACTCACAATGACAAGAGGCGTCCTCCCCTCCTACTCCGGCAGCAGGCGCTTTATCAGGCGCAGCTTGTGGGAGTAGCGCTGCCGGTCGCGGTTGTAGATGCCGTTGTGGTCGAGCGGGTCGAGGCGCACTTCGCCGTGGGCGTGCAGAATCTGGCCCTCGTCCATGACCATGCCCACGTGCACGATGCGGCCTTCGGCATTATCGAAGAAGGCGAGGTCGCCGAATTTGGCTTGGGCCACGAAGTGCACGGGGCGGCCGTGGTCAATCTGCTGGCGGGCATCGCGCGGGAGCTGAATGCCCACCAGGCCGTAGAGCTGCTGGCACAGGCCGGAGCAGTCGAGGCCGAAGATGCTTTTGCCGCCCCACACGTAGGGCGCTTTCAGATGAAGCAGGCCCACTTTGCGCAACAATAAGGCTTGGCGGGCCGCGTCGGGCGGGGCGGTGGGGTTGGTGGCCGTACCGTTGTAGAAGTAGTCGCGCTCGCCGATGCGCACGTTCATGCCATCGAAAAACGGCAGGCGGCAGCCGAGCGTGAGCGGAATCTTGGTGGTGGCGTCGCTCACGGCCTGCACCACGTCGAGGGCGCGGGGGTGGTCCTGGGCGCGCCAGGCAGCGTAATACTCAGGTGTAACGGGCGTATGCTGCTTGAAATCAATCCAGCCCACGTAGTCGTCGGCGGCGAGCTGGACCTGCAACCAGCTTTCCTGTTTCACCAGAATGTGGTAGCACTCGCCGAAAAGCAGCTGGGTAACGAGTTCGGCCCGGTCGTTGGGCTCGGCGCGGACGGGGACGGCGCTCAGCGCGCAGATGCCGGGATTCAATTTGGTGGATTGATGGATTAGTGGATTGTAGGCTGCAAATTACGGTAGTGGCATTCTTAACGCAGCAATCCACCAACTCGCTAATCCACCAATCCGCTACATTCTTTCCATGTCGCGCTTCTGGGCTTTTTCCTTGAGGTCGTTGCGTTTGTCGTAGAGCTTTTTGCCCTGGGCGAGGGCAATTTCGATTTTGGCAAAGCCGCGGTCCGTCACGAACAGGCGCAGGGGGATAATGGTGAGGCCCTGGTCGGTTTTTTTGCCGGCTAGCTGCTTCAGCTCGCGCTTGTTGAGCAGGAGCTTGCGAGCGCGCATGGCGTCGTGGTTGTTGTAAGTCCCTAAGGAATAGGGCGCGATGCGGATGCTGTGAATCCAGAGGTCGCCGCGGTGGTCGAAGGTGCAGTAGCCGTCGGTTAGGTTCACGTTGCCCTCGCGGATGCTTTTTATTTCGGTGCCTTGCAGCATCACGCCCGCGTCGTACTTGGCCAGAAAGGTGTATTCGTGGCTGGCGCGGCGGTTTTTGATGTTGATGATGGTAGGCTTGTCGTCTTTCTTGGCCATTGGGCTAGTTGTCAGGTGCTCGTGGTTGGCGGTTGGACCAACGGCGGCGAATGGGGCGCCAAAGGTAGACCGGGGGCGCCGGGTGGTTACGTCAGCTTCAGGCGCGGGTTGGGACTGCTGAGCTGGTCGGCAAAGTCGCCGGCTTCGAATTGGAAGTGGGCCGTCATGGCCACCATGGCAGCATTATCGGTGCAAAACTGAAATTCCGGGATGAAAACCTGCCAGCCCTGGGCTACGGCTTCGGCCTCTAGCGCAGTGCGCAGGCCGGAGTTGGCGGCCACGCCGCCAGCTAGCGCCACTTGCGTAAGGCCGGTATCGGCGGCGGCGCGGCGGAGCTGGCGCAGCAGCGTGGCCACAATGGTGTGCTGGATGCTGGCGCAGAGGTCGGCCAGGTTTTCCTGCACAAAATCGGGGTTGGCGGCCACTTCCTTTTTCAGGAAATACATCACTGAGGTTTTCAGGCCGCTGAACGAAAAATCGTAGCCCGGCATGGCCCCCACCGGAAAGGCGAAGCGCTGCGGGTTGCCCTGGCGGGCCAGCTTGTCGAGGTGCGGGCCGCCGGGGTACGGCAGGCCGAGGAGCTTGGCCGTTTTGTCGAAGGCTTCGCCGGCGGCGTCGTCAATGGTTTGGCCGATGACGTCCATTTCCAAGGCCGACTTCACCACCACCAGCTGCGTGTGGCCGCCACTCACGGTGAGGCAAAGAAAGGGAAATGTGGGCTTGGGGTCGCGGATGAAGTGGGCCAGAATATGGGCGCGCATGTGGTTCACAGCCAGCAGCGGCTTGTCCAGCGCCAGCGCCAACGTCTTGGCGAACATGCTGCCTACTAACAAGGAACCCAGAAGGCCTGGCCCCTGAGTGACAGCCACGGCGTCGAGGTCGGCTTTGGTGAGGCCGGCTTCGCGGAGAGCGGCCGTGACGACGGGCAGCAAGTGCTGCTGGTGAGCGCGCGAGGCCAGCTCGGGCACCACGCCGCCGTACTGCTCGTGGACTTTCTGGGTGGCCACAACGTTGCTCAGCAGCTGGCCGCCGGCCAGGACGGCCGCGCCGGTATCGTCGCACGACGACTCGATGGCGAGGATGATGGGATGCGCAGGCATGGGGCAAATGGAGGGTTGAGCGGGCAAAGGTCGCACCAAGGCGCGATAGAGTTGAACCCCGGCTCAACTGTAGCCGTTCCATTGGCCTGATGGTTGCTAAGCTGGCCATCGGTTGCCACCAACGACTAAAAAGCCGCAACTTTGCGGTTTAACCCGCGTTTCCCGCGTTCATCCCCCATTACCCCGGTGCGTCGTTTCTTCGCCATTCTGCTAAAAATACTGCTGGGCCTCGTGCTGCTGGTGGTATTGGCCGTGGTGGGGGCGTTGGTGGCACTGCGCATCCCGAGCGTGCAAACGCGCCTGGCGCACGAGGCGGCCGACGTGCTGACGCAGAAGCTGGGGCAGCAGGTCACCATCGGCGCGGTCGATATCCGGCCGTTTTCGCGGGTGCTGCTCGATGCGGTGAGCGTGAAGGACCGGCGCGGCGGTGAGCTGTTCAGCATTGGACGGGCCGACGCGGACATTTCGCTGTTTTCGGTGTTCGACCCGCGCCACCTGCACATTGCCACACTCACGCTGAATGAGCCGCGCTTCGAGCTAAAAAACCTGCCCGGCCAGCCCGATTCGACCACGTTCAGCCAGTTTATGACGGCGGTGAAGCGGTTGATTGGTCCTTCGAAGGACACCACGAAGTCGGCCCCTTTCGATTTCAAAATAGCCGCTGTGGCGCTGCGCAATGGCCACTTTGCCATCGAGAAAGGCGACGTGCCGCGCGCCAAAACATACGGTCAGAGCATCGACTACGACCATCTGCTAGTCGATAGCATCTACGCCGACATCTCCAAAATCCGGCTCGAAGACACGCTGCGCATGCGCATCAGCCAGTTGCACGCCGTGGAAACGCCCTCACGGACGCCGCTGCGCGAAATCACGGCGGACATGACCTACGGGCCGCATTTCTGGGAGTTCAAAGACTTGAGCCTGCGCGTGGGCCGCAGCCAGATTAAGGATTACGTGCGGTTTGAGTTTCGGGTATTCAGCAACTTCACCGACTACAACGACTCGATGAAGACCATTGCGCACCTGCGCAATTCCAAAGTGTATTCGGATGACATTGCCAAGTTTGCCCCGCAGCTGAGCGAAATGCACGAGGCGGTGGCCATTTCGGGCGATGCCTCGGGCTACGTGCGCGATTTCAAGGTGAACAACCTCGACGTGCGTTACGGCAGCGGCACCCACATTGTGGCCAAGCGCGCCCACGCCGACGGCCTGCCCAATTACAAGGAAAGCTTCATCGACCTGCGCCTGCTGCCCTCGGTGGTGGTGGCCGCCGACCTGAAACACTGGCTGCCGGCGGCGGCCAATAAGTTTGTGCAGAAGCTGGGCACCGTGAAACTGCAGGGCCAGATGCTGGGCTTTTACGATGACTTCGTGGCCAATGCCTCGTTCGACACGGCCCTGGGCTTTGTGGCCACGGACGTAAACCTGAAGACCAAAACCGACCTCACGCACGCCACCTACGAGGGCACGGTGCGCTCCAACGCCTTCCAGCTCGGCAAGTTTTTGGGCGATGAAAGCATCATCCGGGACGTGACGCTGGACGGGCACGTGGCCGGCACGGGCTTTTTGCCGGCCTTCGCGCAGGGCAAGGCCAAGCTCACAGTGCCGGCCATCTGGCTCAATGGCTACCGCTACCGCAACATTGCGTTTGATGGCGACTTCCGGCCGCTGCACTTCAACGGCCACGCCAGCGTGAACGACCCGGCCGTGCGCCTGGTGGCCGACGGCCACATCGACCTGGAGCGCAAGCACGAAAACGTGGACGTGAAGACTAAAATCGACTACGCCAACCTGCGCACGCTGGGCCTGCTGAGCCAGCCGCTGACCGTGAGCACCACGGCCGACGTGAAATTCAAGGGGGTGCAGCTCGATTCGCTCATCGGCTACGCGCGCCTGCGCCATTCGCGCTTTACCCTGGAAGGCCGCAAGCTCAACCTCGACACGCTGGACGTGGTGAGCACCCGCAACCGCCTCAACCAGCGCCGCGTCACGCTGCGCTCCGAAGCCCTGAACGCCAGCCTGGCCGGCACCTTCAACACCTCCGATGTGGTGCGCGACGTGCAGACGCTCATCACCGAGTACCGGCTCAATTTTGAGAGCAACCCCACGGCCACGGCCGACTACTACCGCCGCAAGCGCCAGCGTGCGCTGCCGGTGTATCAGGTTGATTTGCTGCTGAATCTGAAAAAGGCCAACCCGCTGCTGACGCTGTTTGTGCCCGACTTGCGGGTGGCCGACGGCAGCCGCATCGACGGCTCGTTCCGGAACGGGGCCACGTCGATTTTTCAGCTCGGCGGCCACCTCGACAGCCTGCGCTACGGCCCGGTGCGCACGGTGAACGACAACTTCGACTTCCTGACCTCGAAGCTGCCTTACAAGCCCGACATTCTGGCCCAGGCCAGTATCACGAGCGACCGGCAGGTGCTGCCGGGGCTGGGGCGCACCGAGAAGTTCATCGTGGAAGGCGTGTGGGACCAGCAGCGCATCAACTTTTCAACCTCGCTGGCCCAGACGGGTACCACCAACAAGGCCACCATCAACGGCTCCCTGGGCTTTCTGGCCCGGGCGGTGGAGGTGATTTTCCGGAAATCCGATGTGCACCTGCTGGACAAGGACTGGACTATTGCCGAGAACAACTCGGTCAAGATTTCGAACTACGGCAAGGAATTCGACATCAAGAACCTGACTTTTAGCAATGGGGAGCAGTTTGTGGGCGCCCAGGGATTTATCTCGCCCGATGCCAGCCAGCCGCCGTTGCAGCTGCAAATCAAGGACTTTGAGCTGGCGACACTCAAAAGCCTGACCGGGCAGAACCTCTCGGGCCGCGTGAATGCCCAGGGCACCGTAAGCGGCGTGTACGGCCCGCTGGCCATCAGCAGTACGCTGGGCGTGGATTCGCTGAAATACGACGGCACGCTGATTGGGCAGGTGGCCGGGCGTGGCGACTGGGATAATGCCGCCGGCAAGCTACGCGTGAACCTGGACGTGGCCCGCGCCGGCCAGTCGGTGCTGACCGTGCTGGGCGACATTGCCCCGAAGGACCAGACCAACCAGTTCAACCTTACCGGCACGCTCAACGACGCGCCCATTGTGCTGGCGCAGCCGTTTTTGGGGTCGCTGTTCAAGAATCTGGGCGGCACCGGGCGGGGCGAGCTGCGGCTCACGGGTCTGTTCGACGCGCCCAACCTGCTCGGCTACGTGGACGTGACCAACGGCCGCCTGACCTTCGGCTATCTGGGCACGACCTACACGTTTGCCGACCGCATCAGCTTCACCAACAAATCGATAGAGTTCCGCAACATCAAGCTGCGCGATGTGCTGGGCAATACCGGCACCGTGGACGGCATTGTGACGCACCACGGCTTCAACGACATGAGCCTGGATATTGCAGCAAACTTCCGTAAGATGCAGGTGCTCAACACCACGCGCAAGGACAATGAGCTGTATTTCGGCACGGCCTACGCCACCGGCACCGCCCGCGTAACCGGCCCCACCGACGACCTCGACGTGACCGTGCGGGCCAGCAGCGAAGCCGGCACCCGCGTGAGCCTGCCCCTCGACAACGCGGCCAAAGCTGAGAAGGCTGGCTACATCAAGTTCGTGAATAACAACCCGGTAGGCGATACCGTCATCACGAAAAAGGCTGTAGCGGTGGCCGCGCAGGACAAGGTGGACCTCTCAGGCATCAAGCTGAACATGAACCTGACCATCACGCCAGAGGCCTACGTGGAGATTTTGCTTGACGAAAGCACTGGTGACGTGATTCGCGGCTCGGCGGCCGGGCAATTGCGTATGGCCATTGACACGCGCGGTGAGTTCAATATGTACGGGCAGGTGGAGATAGTGCGCGGGGCTTACAATTTCACGCTGCAAGGCCTGATTAACAAGGAGTTTGTGGTGCGCCCCGGCGGCATTATTTCCTGGAACGGCGACCCGCTGGCTGGCGAGATGAACGTGACGGCGACTTACACGCAACGCACCTCGCTGGCGCCGGTGCTGGGCGCGGGCTCGTCGGGGAGCGTGGCGGTGGTGCCCGTGACGGCCGTGATGAACCTGACCGGACCGCTGCTGTTGCCCGCCATCAAGCTCAACCTGGAATTCAACGACACGCCTGGCACGCTCCAAGGCGATTTGGCCGCCTTCACCACTTCGCTGCGCAACGACGAGCAGGAGCTTAACCGACAGGTATTCAGCCTATTGGTATTCAAGCAGCTTTCGCCGCCGGGCTCGTTTGGCAACACCATTTCCATTCGGGGGCAGGACAATACGGCGTTCAAGAGCCTGGGCCAGGTGCTGAGTACCCAGCTTGGCCTGCTTACCTCGCAAATCGACCAGAACCTGGAAATCGACTTCAACATCAACGGCATCACTGCCGAGCAACTGCAAGCCCTGCAAGTGCGCCTCAGCTACTCCTTTCTGAACGGACGTTTGCGCGTGACGCGGGAAGGCGGCTTCACCAGCAATTCCAACCTGGTAAACAGCACAACGCCTGGCGGTTCTACTACGCCTACCAGCACCGGCAACACCGCCGGTCAAGCCTCCCTGCTCGGCGACCTCAGCCTGGAATACTACCTGCGGGCTGATGGCAAATTCCGGGCAAAGCTGCGCTACGAAACCACCCCACGCGACCTGGAAACCATCAACCAGCCCCGGGCGGGCCTGTCGCTGCTGCACACTGAGCAGTTTAACACTTTCGGCGAGCTGTTCACGCGCAAAAACCCCAAAAAGAAGGAGCGCAACACCCAGAAGGCCCGCGAAGGCAAGGAGGTGATGACCGTGGACGACGACCCGCGCACGAATCTGTAGAACGTTCTTTTTCCTTATCCCTTCCGTTACCTTTGCCGGATATGGCTGCCCCAACCACTTCTCATTCGCGCAAGAAAAAGCTCGGCTCCTACCCTACTTTGCTCGTGGTGTTCAGCATTACGCTGGCCTTGGTGGTGATTGGTTTGTTTGGCCTGCTGCTGGTGCACGCCCAAAAACTGAGCGAAGTTGTGCGCGAAAACCTGGAGGTGCAAGTGTACCTCGACCGTGACCTGCCCGAAACGGAATTGCTCCGCCTGCAGCAGGACCTGGGCCAGCAGCCCTTCGTGGCCGAGCGCAACGGTAAGCCCCAGATTCGCTTCGTGAGTAAGGAAGAAGGTGCCCGCCAGCTGCTGCAAAGCACCGGCGAGGATTTCCGCCAGTTCCTCGGCGACAACCCGCTGCGCGATGCCTACGTGCTCAAAATCAAGCCCGAATTTACCGACACTACCCACCTGGGCCAGCTCAACCGCAGCATTTCGGCTCAGCGCGGCGTGTTTGAAGTGCAGTATCCGCAGGATTTATTTGCCAGCATCAACAACAACCTGACGCGGGTGAGCCTCGTGCTGCTGGGCTTCGCGGCGGTGCTGGTGTTGGTGGTGGTCATTCTGATTAACAACACGATTAAGCTGGCGCTGTTCTCGCAGCGTTTTCTCATCCGCTCCATGCAACTGGTGGGCGCGACGCGGCTCTTTATCCAGCAGCCGTTTTTGCGGCGTGCTACGTGGCAGGGCCTGGCCAGTGGCCTGCTGGCCGCGCTGATTCTGGTGGCGCTGCTACAATATGCTTACCTCGAAGTAGAGCCGCTGCGCCTACTGCGCGACGACCTGCGCCTCGGGTTGCTGCTGCTCGGCGTCATCGGACTGGGCGTGGTTATCGGCTTTTTCAGCTCGGCCCGCGCCGTGCACAAGTACCTCAAAATGTCGCTCGACGACTTGTATTAACATCTTCAGAACGTTGTGCTTCGACTCCGCTCAGCATGATTTTTCTAACCGATAACGAATAACATCATAATCCCATATGCAACCCACCAAACCCGCCTTCCGCTTCGCCTTTGGTCCCCGCAACTACCGCCTGATGTGGGCGGGCCTGGCCCTGTTGGCTGCTGGCTTCATCACCATGATGTTTGGCGACAAGGCCAATTACGGCGAAGATTTTGTGGGCATCACGCTCGGGCCGCTGCTGCTCATTGCCGGGTTTATCGTGGAATTTGCGGCCATTATGGTGCGCGATAAATCAATAGTGGCTGTGGCTGACGCTCCTGCAATCACGCCGGCTTTTACCACCGAGGCGCCCGTTGTGGCCGCCCCTGCCGCAGCCCCGGCTTATAAGCGCCCTTATTAGCGGTCCACGATTGATAGCTAAGGAACAATGCCCTTAATTATCAATCATTAACCACTAATAACTAACCGTTAACCACTACCAATGACCTATTGGCACGCGCTGCTCCTCGCTATTGTGGAGGGCATAACCGAGTTTTTGCCCGTTTCCAGCACCGGGCACATGATTATTGCCTCGGCCTTGCTGGGCATTCCGCCCACGCCGTTTTTCAAGCTCTACCTGGTAGTCATTCAGCTGGGTGCCATTTTATCGGTGTTTGTGGTGTATTACAAGCGCTTTTTCCAGAGCATTGACTTCTATTTGAAGCTGTTGGTAGCTTTTCTACCCATTGTGCTGGTGGGGCTGCTGTTCAAAAAACACATCGATGCCCTGCTCGAATCGGTGACGACGGTAGCCGTTATGCTCGTCATTGGCGGCGCGGTGCTGCTGTTCATCGACCGCTGGTTCCCGCAGGAGGACCCGCAGGAAGGCGGCCATCCCGTCACCAATCCCAGCTTCAAGGAAGCTTTGATTATCGGTCTGTTTCAGTGCCTGGCCGTGGTGCCGGGTACCAGCCGCTCGGCCGCTACCATCATCGGCGGCCTTACGCAGAAGCTCACGCGCCGGGCGGCAGCCGAATTTGCCTTTTTCCTGGCTATGCCCACCATGGCGGCAGCGGCCGTGAAAGACATTTATGATTATTACAAAGACGCCAAAGCACAGGGCGTGGACGTGGCGCACCTGTTTTCGGGCACCGAACTGAAGATGCTGGCGCTGGGCAACGTGGTGGCCTTTGTGGTCGCGCTACTGGCCATCCGGCTGTTCGTGGGCTTTGTAGCCCGGTATGGCTTTCGGGCCTTTGGCATCTACCGCATAATTGCGGGCGGTATTTTGTTGATTATGTTGGCGTTGAAGCTGCCCTTAAATCTGGTATAATGACGAAGACCCTGGCCGATTTCGACTTTGAAACGGGAGAAGTCCTGCTCCTGGACAAACCCTTGACGTGGACTTCTTTCGATGTGGTGCGCAAGGTGAAGAACACGCTGCGCATCAAGAAAATCGGCCACGCCGGCACCCTCGACCCCTTGGCTACCGGCCTGCTCATCCTCTGCACGGGCAAGAAAACCAAGGAAATCGACCAGATTCAGGCCCAGGAAAAAGAATACACCGGCACTTTCCGCCTCGGCGAAACCACGCCCAGCTTCGACCTTGAAACGGCCGTGGATATGGCCCGCCCCTACGCCCACATCACCGACGAGCAGATTACGGCCGCTACGGCCCAGTTCACCGGCCTCATCCAGCAAACACCTCCCATTTTCTCGGCCGTAAAAATCGACGGCAAGCGCGCCTACGAGCTGGCCCGCACCGGCCAGGAGGCTGAGATAAAGGCCAAAACGGTTGAAATCAAGACCTTCGAAATCACGCGTATTGCGCTGCCCGAAGTCGACTTCCGCGTAGTTTGTTCCAAAGGCACGTATATCCGCAGCTTGGCCCGCGACCTGGGCGTGGCCCTAGGCTGCGGCGCTCACCTCACACGCCTGGTGCGCACTCGCATTGGCGAGTACCGGGTGGAAGATGCCTTTACGCTGGATGCCATTCAGGCGCTGCGTCCGCCTCGGCCCGATAGCGAAGCGTCCACCCTACCGGGTACGACCCGCTCCCGTCACGAACGACCCAATACGGCTCCCAACCGCGCTGGCCTGCAGTACTTTGCCGCGCTCCAGGCCGATGCGCTGGCGGCCAAGCATCTCAAGGACGCGACCGAAAAATCGGCGGAGTAAGTTGTAGAGACGCAATATTTTGCGTCTCATCGTTGAACGGCCGGAGCTGCACCGAGGCTCAACAACATCAGCAACGATGAGACGCAAAATATTGCGTCTCTACTCCGTACAACGGCATAGCGCTACCTTCGTGGCGGTTTTTATCCCTTCAAATACGCTTCTCCGGCGCCTTATGCACGTCATCCGCGACCCGGCCCAGTTTCCGTTTCTTGGCAATGCCGTCGTCACCAGCGGCACCTTTGATGGGGTGCACGTGGGGCACCAGCGCATTCTGGCGCGGCTGCGCGAGGTGGCGCAGGCCAGCGGCGCGCCATCGGTGGTGATTACCTACTGGCCGCACCCGCGCCTGGTGCTGGGCCCCCCGCCCTCCCACCCCGAGCTGCTGGAATTGCAGCTGCTGAACACGCTGGATGAGCGCATTGCCAAGCTGGCCGAGCGGGGCGTGGACTACCTGCTTATCGTGCCCTTCACCAGGGAATTCGCGCAGTGGACTTCGGAGGAATACATCCAGAACCTGCTGCTAAAAACCGTGGGTGCCAAACAATTGGTGATTGGCTATGACCACCGCTTTGGCAAAAATCGCGAAGGCGGCTTCGACTACCTCCGCCAGAATGCGGACCGCTACGGCCTGACCGTGGAGGAAATACCACGCGAGGACGTGGACGCCGTGGGCGTGAGCAGCACCCGCATCCGGCAGGCGCTGCGCCAGGGCGACATTGCCACGGCCAACCGCTACCTGGGCTACCACTATCCGCTCACGGGCCTGGTGGAGCACGGCCAGAAGCTCGGCCGTACCATTGGGTATCCGACGGCTAATCTGGCCGTTCAAGAGCCGTTGAAGCTGGTGCCGGCCCGGGGCATTTACGCGGTGTGGGCCACCACGGCGGCAGGTACGCGGCACCAGGCCATGCTCAGCATTGGGGTGCGGCCCACCATTGGCACCGATTTGGCTCAGACGATTGAGGTAAACCTGCTTGATTTCAGCGGCGACTTATACGACCAGCTGCTGACGCTGGAGTTTGTGGCCTGGCTGCGGGCCGAAGAAAAATACGACGGACTGGATGCGCTAATTGCCCAACTGGCGTTGGATGAGCAGAACACGCGGGCCGCGCTGGCTTAGCCGGCCGTTATTATCTTACCTTATTATTTCATAATGAGATATTTGCAATTATTGCTGGTTTGCTGTTTGCTGGGAATGGGAAGTGCGGCGCAGGCCCAGGGCAAGCTGACCGGCGTGGTTTTGGATTCGGTGACGCATGAGCCGCTGGCGTTTTCCAGCGTTTTCCTGGCCAATACCACGCTGGGCGTAACGACGACCGAGCAGGGCAAATTCGAGTTTCCCAAGGTGCCGGCCGGCACCTACGACGTGGTGGGCTCCTACGTGGGCTACCGACTGGCCAAGCAGTCGGTGACCATGACCGCCGCCGCGCAGCAGATTACGCTGCAACTGGCCCCCACCGGCAACCAGCTGGGCGAAGTGGTGGTGAAACCGGAGCCCAACAAGCCGGAAGAGTACCAGAAATTTGCGCAGCTGTTTTTGGGCGGCAGTTCGTTTTCGGCCCAGTGCCACATCAGCAACCCCGATGATGTGCGCGTATTTTTCGACGACTCGACCAAAACGCTGACCGCGCAGGCCAAGGAGTTTGTGCAGATTGATAATGAGGCGCTGGGCTACCGCCTAAAATACTACGGGCTGTATTTCGCGGCCAACGACGAGGACGGCTCGATTTCTTATTACGGCCAGCCGGTTTTTGAGGAACTGAAGCCGCGCGATGAGCGCCAGCGCAAGCTGTGGACTGCCAACCGCCTCACGGCTTACACGGGCTCGTTTATGCACTTTCTGCGCAGCGTGTACAACAACCGCGTGCAGGCCGAGGGCTTCCTAACCCAGCAAATCATCGTGGGCCCGAACCCTCGCTTCGAGCGCGCCGACGAGAAACGCCGCGCCCTACTGGCCAGCCGGCCCGACAATAAATTCACCGCCACCGAGCAGGATTCGCTCGATAAGTGGGAAGACATGGCCCCGGTTATCGCCACCCTCAACCAGACGCCGCTGCCCATTGACAGCATCCGCCGGGTAGGGCCGAACGGGAAGCGGACTTTCCTGCGCTTCACGGGCGAGCTACAGGTGGCCCACTTCGGCGAAGCGCCCGACCCGCTGTATAAGCGGCCGATGTCGCCGCTGGGCTACCCCAAAATCCCGTACCCGGCCAAGCGGCAGGTGTCGCGCCTGAAGCTGCAGGGCCGCGAGGCCGCCATTCAGGCCAACGGCTCGCTGCTGAACCCGCTCGACGTGTATAATGGCGAATACTGGGGTTTTGAGAAAATCGGGGAGTTTTTGCCGTTTGACTACATGCCGCCCACGGCATCGACAGCTGCGCCCCGTCAGTAAGGGGCCGGTTACTTAGAGACGCATACTTGCGTCTCGTCGTTGAGCGGAATTAGCCTGACACATCCTAACGACGAGACGCAAGTATGCGTCTCTAAACCGTTTCACCTCCGCTTTGCCCGAATGCGCTTCTACCCGGTGCTTCTACTGCTACTGGCGCTGTTGGCACGGCCCGACAGCATTCGGGCGCAGGGCCGGCTGAGCGGCGTGGTTTTGGATTCGCTGACGCACCAGCCGCTGCCGTTCGCCAGCGTGTTTCTGGCCAATACCACACTGGGCGTGACGACTACTGAGCAGGGCAAGTTCAATTTCCCGAGCGTGCCGGCCGGCACTTACGACGTGGTGGGCTCCTACCTGGGCTACCGGCTGGCCAAGCAATCCATCACCGTTGGGCCGGCGGCGCAGCAGCTTACACTGCTGCTGACGCCCACAGCCAACCGCCTCGCCGAAGTGGTGGTGCGCCCCAACCCCAACCGCGCCAGCGACTACCAGAAATTCACGGAGCTGTTTCTGGGCCGCACCACGTTTTCGCGCCAGTGCCGCATCCGCAACCCCGATGATGTGCTGGTTGACTTCGACCCCGAAGCCAATGAGCTGACCGCCACGGCCATCAACTTTGTGCAGGTTGATAACCAGGCCCTCGGCTACCGCATCAAATACTACGGGCTGCGCTTCAACACCAACTTCACCCAGCACGTCGTCACGTTCTACGGCCAGCCGGTATTTGAGGAAATGACGGCCCGGAACGCCCGCCAACAGCGCCGCTGGGAAGCCAACCGGGCGGCGGCCTATCATGGCTCGCTCACCCATTTTCTGAGCAGCGTGCGGGCCGGGCAGGTGGCCGAGGAAGGTTTTACGGCCCAGCGCCTGCGCATTGTGCCCAACCCGCGCTTTGCCCGGGCCGACAGCCTGCGCCGCCAATTGCTGCGCGAGCGGGAAACGCGAATGCTGTCGGCAGCAGATAATGACTCAATACGAATCTGGAGCAAGGTGCCCGCGGCGTTTTCGATGCTCTACACGAAGGTGCTGCCCGTGGATAGCGTGCGCCGCGTGGCAGCCGGGGGCGAGCCGGTTTTTCTGCGCTTTCGCGACAACCTGCAGGTTAGCTACTTGCGCGAAGCACCCGACCCGCTTTACCCAATACGCACGGCGCAGCCCACCAATGCGCCCTCCCCGCCCGCCGACCGGCAGGTGTCGCAGCTGGTGCTGATGGTGCGTGAAATTGAGATTCAACCCAACGGCCAATTGACGAATCCGCTGGCCGTATTTACCGACGAATACTGGGGGTTCGAAAAAATGGGTGAATTTTTACCCGTGAATTACCTGCCGCCGGCTCCGGCCGCCTCCCCCAAAACCCACCCATGATAAACAAAACCGTTCCCAACGTGCAAGCCGCCCTGCAGGGCCTCACCGATGGCATGACCCTGATGCTCGGCGGCTTCGGCCTGTGCGGCATCCCCGAAAACTCGATTCAGGAAATCCTGCGCCTCGGCGTAAAAAACCTCACCTGCATCTCCAACAACGCGGGCGTCGATGACTTCGGCATCGGGCTGCTGCTGCAAACCAAGCAGGTGCGCAAGATGATTTCGAGCTACGTGGGCGAAAATGCCGAATTCGAACGCCAGCTGCTGAGCGGCGAGCTGGAAGTGGAGTTGATTCCGCAGGGCACACTGGCCGAGCGCTGCCGGGCGGGCGGCGCGGGCATCCCGGCCTTCTTCACCCCGGCCGGCTACGGCACCGAGGTGGGCGAGGGCAAGGAAGCCCGCGAGTTCAACGGCAAGATGTACCTGCTGGAAACCGCTTTGCACGCCGACTTTGCCTTCGTGAAAGCCTGGAAGGGCGACACCGCCGGCAACCTGATTTATAAAGGGACGGCCCGCAACTTCAACCCCATGATGGCCACGGCCGGCAAAATCACGGTGGCTGAGGTGGAAGAGCTGGTGCCCGCCGGCGAGCTCGACCCCAACCAGATTCATACGCCGGGCATTTTCGTACAGCGCATCTACCAGGGTGAGCGGTACGAAAAGCGCATTGAGCAGCGCACGGTGCGGGCCTAACGCTTCCCCAGCCGCGCAAAACCTGTTTTTCTGATTAGCCCATGAAAAAGTCCGCCGTTGTCCTGCTGTTGTTGCTAAGCAGCCCCAGCGCGTTTGCGCAGGTAGCCGCGCCGGCCCGCCAGGCGCGACGCTCGGTCCCAGCCAACCCGGCGGCGACTCCGGCTATTGTCGACCCGGCCGGCGCCCAGCGCATCGACCGGCTGCTGGCTGAGTACACTGCCGCCGGCCGCGTGCCCGGCGCCATTGCGCTGGTGATGCGCGACGGCAAGGTGGTGTATCGCAATGCTTTCGGCGTGTCCGACCTTGCCAACCAAACGCCGTTGCGCACCGATGCCATTTTTCGCATCGCCTCCCAGACCAAAGCCCTGACCAGCGTGGGACTGATGATGCTGTACGACGAAGCCAAATTCCAGCTCGACGACCCCATTGCGAAGTACCTGCCGGCCTTTGCCAACGCGCAGGTGCTGGCCAGCTTCAACCAGAAAGACTCGACTTACACCACGGTGCCGGCTAATAGTCCGGTCACCATCCGGCAGCTGTTCACCCACACTTCAGGCATCAGCTACCCGGTGATTGGGACGCGGGAAGCCACGGCCATTTATGCCAAAGCGGGTATTCCGAGCGGCATTGGCACGCCTTCGGGCACGCTGGCTACCTCCATGGATGCGCTGGGCAAGCTACCGCTGATGCACCAGCCGGGCGAGCGGTTTACCTACGGGCTGAGCGTGGACGTGCTGGGCCGGCTGATTGAGGTGCTCTCGGGCCAGTCGCTGGACCAGTTTCTGCGCACGCGGTTGTTTGAGCCGCTGGGCATGAAGGACACTTTCTTCTACCTGCCTGCCGAGAAACAGGCCCGCCTGGTGCTGCTGTACACTGAAAACGCCGCCAAGCAAAGCGTAGAAATGGAACCGCAGGGCCGCATGACACCCAACTACCCCAAGGCCAAAGGCACGTACTTTTCGGGCGGCGCGGGCCTGTCGTCTACCATCGACGACTACGCCCGGTTTCTGCAGATGATGCTGAACGGCGGCAGATACCAGGGCCGCCAGCTGCTGAAGCCCGCCACCGTGGCCCTCATCACCCAGAACCAGATGGGCAGCGTGAGCCAGGGTGGCAATAAATTCGGCCTGGGTTTCAGCATCACACCCCCCGAAAATGCGCGGGTGCCGGGCCTGTCGGCCGGCTCCTATGAGTGGGGTGGCATTTTCGGCACCACGTACTGGGTCGACCCGCAGCAAAAGCTGGTGGGCCTGATTTACACCCAGAAATACCCCAACAGCACCGGCCGCGACCTGGCCGGTAAGTTCAAAGCCGCCGTGTACGAGTCGTTTGTGCCCGGCCAGACGGCGCCAGCCGGCACGACTGTTCCGGCTGCGGGAACCAAGTAATTTCAGCTTTTTCCTCCTAACTCCCACCCAAAAATCCGCGAAATCCGACCAATCCGTCGAATCCGTGGTTCAGATAATCTTATGCTAGACAAACACGGCATCGCCCGGCGCATCGCCCAGGAAGTGAAAGACGGCTCCTACGTCAACCTCGGCATCGGCATTCCCACGCTGGTAGCCAACTACATTCCGGCCGGCATCAACGTGGAGTTGCAATCCGAAAACGGCCTGCTCGGCATGGGCCCCTTCCCCACCGAAGACCAGGTCGACCCCGACCTCATCAACGCCGGCAAGCAGACCGTGACCACGCTGCCCGGCTCCAGTATCTTCTCCTCGGCTGATTCGTTCGGCATGATTCGCGGCGAGCACGTCGACCTCACCATCCTGGGCGCGATGGAAGTATCGGAGCGCGGCGACATTGCCAACTGGAAAATCCCCGGCAAAATGGTGAAAGGCATGGGCGGCGCGATGGATTTGGTGGCTTCCGCCAAGAACATCATCGTGGCCATGCAGCACGTAGCCCGCGACGGCTCTTCTAAGCTGCTATCTGACTGCACCTTGCCCATCACCGGCCTGCGCTGCGTGAAGAAAATCGTGACCGAGTTGGCCGTCATCGACGTCACGCCCGACGGCTTCGTACTGCGCGAGCGCGCCCCCAGCGTGACCGTGGAACAGATTGTGGCCGCCACTGCCGGCAAGCTGGTGGTGCCCGCCGGCGAAGTACCCGAAATGGTGCTCTAATATCCTGAAACAAAGGCAGCCGGCGTATCTTCGTCACCACCCTTCACTGCTGATTCTATGCGCCAACTCTTACCCCTGCTGCTCCTTGCTGTCGTTCCTGTGCTGGCCCAGGCCCAGGTTTCGCCGATAATCGACCGGAACGATATGCCGGCCACTACCACCACCGTGGACAGCCTGCGGCTGAGCGTGGCCAGCCCGGCCCTACCCAGCACCGTGCCGCCCCTGACGCGGCGTGGGGCCAACCAAACCTGGAACTACAGCACCCTCGCCCCCACCTCGCAACGAGTCGAATCATTCGTATCGGCAAGCAGCGTCACCAGTACCGCGCCAGTGTACGCCTTCACCTTCGGGGCACTGTTTGGGGGCGTGAACCGGGCCACGGTAGCGTCGCCGCAGGCGCTGCCGCTGCCCGTGGCCCTGCCCATTCCCATCACCGATACTTACCAGTTCTATAGCTTATCGACGGCGACGGCGGCTCAGCAGGACTTCCGGTCCGTGGGGTTTGGCGCGTCGCTCAGTGGCACGGCCATTCCGGTTACGTATGCCAGCGCAGCCCAGCAGGACGTGATTTACCGCTTCCCGCTGAGCTTCGCCAGCCTGCCCGATTCCAGCAGCTCGTTCTTTTCTACCCCGGCGGCCGTTGCCACGGTGGGCTACCTGAGCCAGAAGCGCAAGCGCGTGAATAAGCCCGATGCCTGGGGCACGCTCACCACGCCCTTTGGCACGTTCCAAACGGTGCGCGTGGTCACCACCCTCATCGACCACGACAGCGTAGCTTTTGGTGGCACGGCCGGTCAGGGTTTCGACATTCCGCTGACCCGCGAGTATAAGTGGCTGGCCAAAACCCACCACGTGCCGCTGCTCACCATCACCACGCGCACCATTGGCGGCACCGAAACCGTGACCGGCGTGGAATACCGCGACATTTATCGCCGTATTATTCGCACGGCCACCCGCGACGCGGCCACCGATGCTGTGCTGACCGCCTACCCCAACCCCTCGGCCATCGGCACGCCGCTCACCCTGACGGTACCCGCCGGTAGCGGCCTGCTCACAGTATCGGCCACCGACGTGGTGGGCCGGCAGCTGTTTCGGCGCAGCTTTGGCAGCAATTCCGGTACCATTCGCCTTGAGGCCGAGGACTTTGGCACCTTCCGGGGCGTGCTGCTGCTGACGGTGCAAACCGCCCAGGGCACCGCCACCCGCCGGCTGGTGCGCGAGTAGCATTAATGACGAATTGCACCGTTTTGACTGTTTTTCCGTTGAAGGACCCGTTGGCGAACGCCGCCAACGGGTTTTTTTACGGGTAATTTTGTCGGGCCATTGCCGGTGCCCGGCTACTGGGGTCCCTAGCGGCCCAACCTCTAACACAGCGCTTTCTTCGATATTATGGCAACTTCTTCCAACGGCAAATCTGCCGCGTCTGCGGCCTCCAACGGCAAAGCCGCTCCCGGTGGCGCGCACGCCAAAAAAGTGGGCAAGCCCGCCCCGGCCCTAGCTGCCGAGCGCCTCACGCCCACCGCCGTGCCGGCTCACAAGCTGGTGCTGCGCACGCTGCGCCGCTCCGATTTTAAGGCCATCAAGGAAATTATGGATAAGGTGTATTCCAACATGGAAGGCGCCTGGGCGGCCGACGAGTTTGCGGCCCTGCTCCGTAAGTTTCCGGAAGGCCAGATTGGCATCGAGGACAACGGCCGGCTGGTGGCCGCTGCCCTGGCCATCATCGTGGATTACACTAAGTTCGGTGATAAGCATACCTACGCCAAAATCACGGGCAACGGCAAGTTCGACACCCACGACGACGATGGCGATACGCTCTACGGCGTTGACGTATTCGTGGACCCCGAATACCGCTCGCTGCGCCTGGGCCGCCGCCTCTACGACGCCCGCAAGGAGCTGTGCGAGAACCTGAACCTGCGCGCCATGGTAGCTGGTGGCCGCATTCCCGGCTACGCCGCGTATGCCAACGAGCTGACGCCGGCCAAGTACGTGGAGATGGTGCGCAACAAGGAGCTGGTCGACCCCATCCTCACGTTCCAGCTCTCGAACGAGTTTTACGTCCGTAAAATCATCCGCGGCTACCTGCCTTACGACTCGGAATCAAAGGCTTATGCTACACTACTGGAGTGGATTAACGTGTATTACGAGGAGTCGGAAAAGCTCATCGGCAATACTAAATCGAATGTACGCATTGGCATTGTGCAGTGGCAGATGCGTGCCACCCGCTCGCTGGAAGACCTATTGCAGCAAATTGAGTTCTTTGTGGACACCGTGAGCGGTTACAAGGCTGACTGCGTGCTGTTTCCGGAGTTTTTCAACGCTCCGCTGATGGCCCTCACCAACGAGGACTCGCCGGCGGTGGCCATCCGGGCGATGGCGGCCTTCACCGAGCCCATCAAGGCCAAGATGATGGAGCTGGCCGTGAGCTACAACATCAACATTGTGGCCGGCTCGATGCCGGTGTACGAGAACGAGAAGCTGCACAACGTGGCCTTCCTCTGCCGCCGCGATGGTACCATGGACGAGCAGTACAAGCTGCACGTAACGCCCGACGAGGCCAGCTACTGGGGCATGCGCGGCGGCGACAAGCTGAAATGCTTCGACACGGATTTTGGCAAAATCGGCATTCTGGTGTGCTACGACGTGGAGTTCCCAGAGCTGAGCCGTATGCTGAGCGACGAGGGCATGAAAATCCTGTTCGTGCCCTTCTGGACCGATACCAAAAACTCGTACCAGCGCGTGCGCCTCTGTGCCCAGGCCCGCGCCATCGAAAACGAGTGCTACGTGGCCATCACCGGCTCGGTGGGCAACTTGCCCCGCATCGAGAACATGGACATTCAATATTCGCAGTCGGCCGTGTTCAGCCCCTCCGACTTCGCCTTTCCGCACGATGCCATCGTGGCCGAGGCTACACCCAACACGGAGATGACCCTCATCGCCGACCTCGACCTCGACCTACTCAAAGACCTGAACACCAGCGGCGCGGTGCGCAATCTGCGCGACCGCCGCAAGGACCTGTACTCGGTGAGCTGGGTGAAGAAAACCGAGCGCGACGACGAGCTGCTGGCCCAGGGCGAGGAGCGCCGGCCCAGCACCAACTCGCGCCGCAAGGCCATCGCAGCGGGGTAGGGTTTTGGTATTTCGTTAGCTTAAAAGGCGGCAGTCATTCGGATGACTGCCGCCTTCTTTCTTTATTTGGCAGTTAATAATTTATAGTACACCGCCGTCGCGTGGGGCTGTCCGTCGAAGTTGATAAAATACGCGGGGATAGCGCCTACAAATACGTAACCAATTGATTGATAAAGCTGCTCGGCAATGTCGCCCAGGCGGGTGTCGAGCACCAGCGTGGTGCGGCCCAGCGTGCGGGCGTGGTCTTCCAGGGCCACGAGTAGCTGCCGGGCCAGGCCCTGGCGGCGCGCCCGCCGGTGCACCAGCAGCTTCGATACTTCGGCGCGGAGCAGGGAGTTAGGGCGGGTGGCCAGGTCGAGCTGCACGGTGGCGAGGAGGTCATCGGAGCCGGGCGGGCGGGCCACCAGCAACACGCGGTGCCCATCCTCAACAGCGTTGATAACGCTCTGCCAGTAGTCCTGGCTTTCAGCAGCCGGCAGCGGAGGCAGGAAACCGACGGAAGCGCCAGAGTCGACGGCATCGTGCAGTAGCTCGTGGAGCTGGGGCAGCAGCGCCTGGGCTTCGGCAGCGCTGAGGGAAGTGATAAGTGGGGTCATAAGGGTCGCAAGAAAACAATTCGGACAGAAACGGGCGGCTCAAAGGAGCTACTCCTATGGCGGGATGGGCTTTTGTATGTAAACTGCGCATTCGTTTGCCTTACTGCTCTTCTCACTTACCACTATAGAACACCTCATGCGCGTTTTCATCACCGGAGCCAACCGGGGCCTGGGCCTCGAACTTACCCGCCAGTACCTGGAGCGCGGCGACCAGGTATTCGCCGCCAGCCGGCAGCCTGCCCAGGCCGCCGAGCTGCAATCCCTGAAGCAACAGTACGCCGACCGCCTCGTGCTGCTGCCCCTCGACGTAACCGATGCGGCGTCCATCGCGGCGGCCGTGCAAACCGTGCAGGCCGCCACCGATGGCCTCGATGTGCTCATCAACAACGCCGGGGTGTACCCGCACGCGGGCTCCGGCGACGCCCACCAGCGCCTGGGCCAACTCACCCACGACGACGCCATGGAAACCATGCAGGTGAATGCCATTGGGCCGCTGCTGGTGTCGCAGGCGCTGCTGCCGCTGCTGCGCGCCGGGCGCAAGGGACGCATTCTCAGCATCTCGTCGGGGCAGGGCTCGCTGACGTGGAAAGCCACCGGGGACCCCTACCACTACAGCGCCAGCAAGGCCGCCCTGAACATGTACATGCGCAGTCTGGCGGCCGAAATCGGCCATATGGGTTTGATTTCGGTGCTGGTGGACCCGGGCTGGATGCGCACCGACATGGGCGGCGACCACGCCACCCAGGAGCCCGCCGACTCGGCCCGCGGCATCATTCGCATGGCCGAGCAGCTGCATGCCGAGGAAAACGGCAGCTTCGTGACCTGGCAGGGCAAGCCCGTGCCGTGGTAGCCGCCGGGCGCGCCGCACTGGTTTAGAGCAGCAACTACGCGGCTTTGGTCTGAAGCAGGGCCAGCGTTGGTAAGACGCGGCAAAGACACCGTTGCATTTGCCCCCTACTGTCCGCCTGCCGGGCAGTAGGGGGCTTTTCGTTTGGGGTGAATTAGGGAGATAGACTGGACTTTTATAAGGTAACTACTTGAATTAAAATGCCATTAAAATCAATCTGCTTTGGGTTTGTCTTCGTAACTCAATACAGTTCATCAACTCTTCACAAAACACCTCTTGTTATGCAACACCGTTCTACTTCCCAATGGCTGGCAGCGGCTACAGCCGGGCTTTTATTGCTGAATGCTGCCCCAGGCCACGCCCAAACAGTTTTCGGCCTGCAAACGTCAACCACCGCCACCAATCTTGTCACGTTTCAGGCCACAGCTCCGGGCACGTACACGGCTACTACGGCCATCACCGGACTGGGCACCGGTCAAACCCTGGTGGGCTTGGACAGCCGCCCCAACACCGGCCAGCTGTTCGCACTGGGCTACGCCGCGGCTACTACGCAAGTGCAGCTCTACACCCTGAACGTGACCACCGGCGCGCTCACGGCCGTGGGCCCGCTGCTCACGCTGAACCTGGGCACCAACACCGCCCGCATCGGCTTCGATTTTAACCCGACCGTGGACCGCATCCGGGTTACGGGCAGCAACAACACCAACTTCCGGCTGAACCCCAACAACGGCGCCCTGGCCGCCACCGACACCAACCTGGCCTACGCCACCACCGACCCCAACGCCGCCCAAACGCCCGGCATTGGGGCCGTGGCCTACACCAACAGCTACATCGGAGCCTCGGCCACTACCCTCTACGACGTAGACGAGGCCAATGCCCGCCTGACCACCCAAATCCCGCCCAACAACGGCACCCTGAATACGGTGGGCGCACTGGGCTTCGCAAATTTCGGCAGCTCCGACCTCGACATTTACTTTAATACCAGCACGGGGGCCAATGTGGGCTACCTCACGGCCCTGCCCAACGTGACGCCGGGCACCACCAACAGCAGTCTTTACACCGTGAATCTCGCCACGGGTGCCACCACGCTGGTGGGGGCCATCGGCGGCAACCTCACGCCACCGGTCACGGACATTGCACTGCAAATCACGCGCACGGTGCCAGCCACCGTGACCGGCAACCTGGCCTACGCCCTGTCGGGCACGAACCTGCTGACGTTTGATACGGCGCTGCCGGGCACCATTCGCACCTCGCTGGGCATCACAGGCGTAGCCGCTACCCAAACCCTGGTGGGCCTGGATGTGCGGCCATTTACTAATACGCTCTTCGCCCTGGGCTACGATGCGGCGCTGGCCACGCCCGGGCTGAATGCACAAGTGTATTCGATAAGTGCGGTAACGGGGGTGGCCACGCCTATCGGCTCGGCTATTCGCCTGGAGTTGGGCACCGGCAAAGTTGGTTTCGACTTCAACCCGACGGTGGACCGCATTCGCGTAACCTCATCTAACCGCGCAAACTACCGCCTCAACCCCAACGATGGCACCGTTGCCGCCACCGATACCCAGCTGGCCTACGCGACCACCGATGCCAACGCCGCTGCCACGCCCAACATTGGGGCCGTGGCCTACACCAACAGCGTGGCCGGCCCCCTTGCCACCGCTACTACTCTCTACAATTACGACCTGAGCCTGAACATCCTCACCACCCAAAACCCGCCGAACAACGGCACCCTGAACACGGTGGGAACCTCGGGCATTACGGCTAATGCCACGGCGTCCAGCCTGGACATGGATATTTACTCGCCGGTGGCCGGTACCAACACAGCCTACCTAGTAGCGAACCCCGGCACCACGGCCAACACCAACCTTTACACCGTGAACCTGACCACGGGCGCCACCACGCTGGTAGGCGCCATCGGCAATGGCCTGGCGGCCCGCGACATAGCCGTGGCTGGCCCGGCTGGTGTGAATACGGCCGTGCGCGACCGCGCCGACCTGGTGGCCGGGCTGAGCCTGTACCCCAACCCAACCCATGGCCGCACTGCGCTGGCCTTTAATATGGCCCGCCCCGGCCAGGTCGAACTAAGCGTGGTTGATGCCCTGGGCCGTCGTGTGGCAACCGTGCCATCGGCGGCGCTGCCGGCCGGGCCGCAGGAACTGCGTTGGGAAGCCGGCACTGCCAAGCCCGGCTTGTACCTGATGCGCCTCGTGGTGGATGGCCAGCCCGCCGCCACCCGCCAGCTGGTGATAGAATAACCCTGCTCAACGGCTTAGCCACACTTACAAGCCTCCTTATGAAAAAGCCCCGCCGAAATTATTCGGCGGGGCTTTCCTTCTTTCCGGGCGTTAAATCCTTCTCAAAAAGAATAAGTTTTAGTCATTTAAGGACAATGGTTTGCCTGCCATCATCGGGGAACACCTTGAATGTTGTACTTTTAGTTTTCCGAGCTTCATAACGTTTCATCACTACCTATTTTTTGCCCGTGAGTAAACCTTTTACCTTTCAAAAGCTCAGCTTGGCCCTGCTCGGCCTGCTGCCGCTGACTGCGCTACACGCGCAGTCCCTTGCCCCCCAGCAGGCCATGGAGAAAGCCTTGGCCGTGCGCAGCCAGTGGGCAGGCCCCGGCTTTGCGCCCGCCGACCTGCGCATGAGCAGTGCCTACGCCGATGCCAACGGCCTGGAGCACATGTACGTGCAGCAGCTATACCAGGGAATTCCGGTCTTTAACAAGATTCAGTCGCTGGCGTTTGTGGGCAGCCGCCTGGCCTCGCACACCGGAGCGTTTGTGCCGGCCAAGCAGTTTGCGGGCGTGCCCGCCACACCGGCCATCACGGCTGCGGTGGCCGTGAGCCGCGCCTTGCAGCATCTGGACCGTCCCTTCGCCGCTACCCCACTCCGCCTCACGGAAGAGAGTGGCCCCGAAGCCCGCCAGACCTTCGCCGCCAGCGGCGTGGCCCGGCAAGACATTGTGGCCAGCCTAACCTGGGCATTTGATGAGGCCGGCAAGGCCCACCTGACTTGGAACGTGAACGTCGACCTGCTCGGCTCGCCCGACTGGTGGAACGTGCGGGTAGATGCCGCCTCGGGTGCCATCGTGAGCCAGGACAACTGGACCGTGAGCGAAGCCGCTGCCCCTCACGCCCGGCCCGCTGCTGTGGCCACTAAAGGCGCAGTGGCCACGGTTGCGAAGGCCGCCCAGTTCCTTCCCCCGCCGCCGCCCACTACCACCTCGACATCGTTTCTGGTAATTCCCTTCCCCCGGGAGCGGCCCACGGCCACCGGCGTTCAGACCGATACCGACCCGTGGCTGAAAGCCGGGGCCACCAACAACGCCACCACCTACGGCTGGAACTTCGACGGCACCACCAACTACGCCTTCACGCGGGGCAACAACGTGGCCGCCTACGACGACGCCGCCAACACCAACGCGCCCGGCAACTACGCCAACTCGACGACGGCAGCCCCTGCCCTCAGCTTCAACTACACGCCCGATTTCACCCTGGCGCCCGGCGGCACTACCAACCGCAACGCGGCCGTTACCAACCTGTTCTACTGGAACAACATCATCCACGACATCACTTACCAGTACGGCTTCACGGAGGCTGCCGGTAACTTCCAGGCCGATAACATGGGCCGGGGCGGCAGCGGCAACGACTACGTGAAAGCCGAAGCCCAGGACGGCCTCGGCACCAACAATGCCAACTTCAGCACGCCGGCCGACGGCAGCAGCGGCCGCATGCAGATGTACCTCTGGAGTGCCGCCACGCCATCTTATTCGCTGATAGTGACGGCCCCTAGCACCGTGGCCGGCAGCTATCCGGCCGTGGAAGGCGGTTTCAGCACCAACAACAGCCTTGCCACGCTGGGTCCTATTTCGGGCCAACTGGCGCTGTACAACGACGCGGGTAACTTGGGCTGCACCGCCACTACCGCCACGGCGCTCACCGGCAAAATCGCGCTGATTTACCGGGGTAGCTGCAATTTCTCGGTGAAAGTGAAAAATGCCCAACTGGCCGGTGCCACCGCCGCCATTGTGGTAAACAACGTGGCCGGTGCGCCTTCGGTAATGGGTGGCAGCGACAACACGGTTACCATTCCTTCGGTAATGATTTCGCAGGCCGACGGGGCCACCCTGGTTGCTCAGATTACCAACAACATCCAAGTTACCCTGCCCCGCGCGCCAGCGCCCGGCCCAATGCTGGATGGTGACTTCGACAACGGCGTAATGGTGCACGAGTACGGCCACGGCGTGAGCACCCGCCTCACGGGCGGCCCCGCCAACAGCAGCTGCCTCAACAATGCCGAGCAAGGCGGCGAAGGCTGGAGCGACTACCTGGCCCTGATGCTGACCACCGACTGGACCACGGCGGCCCTCACCGACGGCCCCAACGCCCGCCCCGTAGGCACCTACGCCTCTGGCCAGACGGCCACCGGCAGCGGCATCCGCCGCTACCCCTACTCCACCAACCTCACGGTAAACCCGCTGACCTACGCCAACGTGGCCACCAACCCCGAAGTACACGCCATTGGCGAAATCTGGTGCGCTGCCCTGTGGGACATGACCTGGAACATCATCCAGCAACGCGGCCGCATCGAGCCCAACCTGTATAACGGAGCCGCCAACGGCGGCAACAACATTGCCATGCAGCTGGTGTTGCAAGGCATGAAGCTCCAGCCCTGCCAGCCCGGCTTCCTCGACGCCCGCGACGCCATCCTGGCTGCCGATTCGCTGCTCTACCAGGGCCAGTACCACTGCACCATTTGGAACGCGTTTGCCCGCCGCGGCATGGGCTACAGCGCCGTGGAAGGCTCTTCGGGCAGCGCCACCGACCAAACGGCGGCCTTCGACATGCCGCCGCCCGTGACGCTGCAAAAAGTGACGCCGCTGGTTTCCGGCAACACCTTCACCAACGAGTACAAGCTGGCCTGCAATTGCAGCGTGCCCACCGCTCCTTACACCCTCACCGACGAGCTGCCCACGGGCATGCAGTTCGTGAGCAGCACCACCGGCGGCACGCTCGTGGGCAACAAGGTCACGTTCAGCAACATTACGTTCACGGCGCCGGGCCAGACGCGCACGCTGCGCTTCCTGGGCCAGGCGGCGGCGGCCAGTGCCTGCGCGCCGGTTACGCCCGTAAACGACAACCGGGAAGCCAACACGACCGGCGGCTTCGCTGCGCAGCCCATCACCGGCACTTCCACCTGGACCACCAGCACGGCCCACGCCAACAGCGGCACCACCTCGTGGTGGGCCACGGCTCCGGCCATCCCCACCGATTTCGTGCTGACCTCGACCCCGTTCACGCCCACGGGCCTGTCGGTGCTCTCGTTCTACCACTATTTCGACTTTGAGGGCAGCTACGACGGCGGCACCGTGGAAATATCCACCAACAACGGCACCACCTGGCAGAACCCGGCCACCCTCTGGATTCAGAATGGCTACAACAGCACCTTCGATGCCAGCACCACGGCCCCCGGCCAGAAATGCTTCTCGGGCCGGAGCGTGACCGGCACCGCCGGTTTCATCCGCTCGGCGCTCGACCTGCGCTCCTTCGCGGGCATGCCGATGCTCGTGCGCTTCCGCACCCGCACCGACAACGGCAGCCCCGGCACTTTCGAGGGCTGGTTCATTGACGATATCCAGGTTATCAATGGCTGTGGCGGCAATCAGATTGTGGAGCTTCGCAACGGTTCCAACGTGCTGCAAAGCACCCAGACCGTGACCACCTACCTGACCACCAATACCACAAC
This sequence comes from Hymenobacter negativus, assembly GCF_016056375.1. Taxonomy (GTDB): domain Bacteria; phylum Bacteroidota; class Bacteroidia; order Cytophagales; family Hymenobacteraceae; genus Hymenobacter; species Hymenobacter negativus_A. Next base: position 493,624 of record NZ_JAEDAE010000003.1, on the reverse strand, counting down.
CGCTCAGAAAACCGGCCTCGCCCAGGCCAGCGAGTTCACGGCCCAGCCCAACCCCTTCGGCTCGCAGGGCCTGCAGCTCCGCCTGAACCTGCCTTCGGCCCAGCCCAAGATGGACCTCGACCTCTATGATGTGGCCGGCCGCCTGCTGCTGCACCGCACCGTAGACCGTGTGGCCGCTGGCACCAGCACCCTCACCTGGAACGAAGCCGCCGCCCTGCGCGCCGGCCTCTACCTGGTGCGCCTGCAACTGCCCGACGGCAGCGCCACCATGCTGCGCGTAGAGCGGGAATAACCGCCGGTTAGCCCCTCACAAAAAAGGCCCGCTGAAATTCAGCGGGCCTTTTTTGTGGGATTTATTTCCGGAGCTTAAACGGAACCGTGCACCGCCAGATGGGCGTGGTCACGCAGAATGGTTTTCAAAAATGGGCCGTCCTGCAAACTGGTTTGAATGCCGGTAATGGCTTTCACCTTATTTGCCACTTCGTTCAGCAACAAGTAATTCTCCTGCTTGCTGCCATGGTAAAGCAACTTGCGGATGAGCGCCACGTCGTGGTCGGTCAGGGCGGCGGCCTGCGTAAAGACCGGCTGGTAGCCCGCAATGGCCGCCACCTCGCCAGCCAGGGGCGTGGCATAGCTGGGCCGCTTTGTGAGGCTGATGACGGTGGTGCCAGCGGCGAGGTCGCCTAGGCGCTGGCCCCGGCCATTGAGCAGGATGGTAATCAGGGCCACCACGCCCGAGGTAGCCACAATTTCGATGGGCCGCAGCAGCCACCGCAGCAGGTAGTCGCCGAGGCCGGCACGGGTACCGTCCAGCCGCACCACGCGCAGGCCGCGGGCTTTTTTGCCCAGCGTCTGGCCGTTGAAAAACACCTCGCAGGCCAGCATGTAGAAGGTAGTGGGTAGCAGAGGTATCACCTGGCCCGCCCGTCCGCCGGGGCTGAGGTGATACTCACCGTTGAGCACGCTCCAAGCGATAAACCACACGAAATACAGGCCATAGTCGATAAGCGACGCCAGAATGCGGTCGCCGGCGCTGGCAATTTCATATTCTAACGAAACGTTTTGGGTAGTCTGAATGCGAATGGTGCTCATAAATGGGCCGGCGGTAGCGGGATAATGTGGGTCCAAGATTCGGCCGCGAAAAGTACGGCGAACCCGGGCATATAACCAGCCAGACAGCGCACGCAGCCCGGCCTCTTTTTTTCTGATATTCTGCTACTATCGCCGCTTTTGCTACCTTTAAGGTCCTATTCCACGCCCCATGCGCGAAGCCCTTTTCCTGCGGCAAAATCAGGCCCGCTGGCAGCAGTACGAAACCACGCCCGCCACCAATCCCGACGAGCTGGCTGCCCGCTTCGTAGCCCTGACCGATGACCTGGCCTACGCCCAAACCTTTTACCCGGAGTCGCCCACCACGGCCTACCTCAACACACTCACGGGCAAGCTGCACCAGGCCATTTACAAGAACAAAGCCGAGGCCAGGGGCCGTTTCGGCCACTTCTGGGCGCGCGAGCTGCCGCTGGTGGTAAGCCGCCATCAGGGCGTGCTGGCCTGGACGCTGCTATTTTTTGTGCTGTGCACGGCCCTGGGTGCCCTTTCGGCGGCGTATGACGACACCTTCGTGCGCAGCATTCTGGGCGACAATTATGTGAACCAGACGCTGGAAAACATTCATCGGGGCGACCCGATGGCCATTTACAAGAGCGACGAGGAAACGTCGATGTTCCTCTTCATTACTTTCAACAACATCAAGGTGGCACTCACGGCTTTTGCCATGGGCATCACGGCGGGGTTGGGCACGGGCGCGGCGCTGTTCTACAACGGCCTAATGCTGGGCTCGTTTCAGTATTTTTTCTACCAGCAGCATGTCCTGGCCGCTTCGGTGCTCACCATCTGGATTCACGGCACGCTGGAAATTTCGGCCATTGTGCTGGCCGGCGGTGCGGGCTTTGTTATGGCCCAGGGCATCTTGTTTCCGGGCACGCACAGCCGGGCCGAGTCGTTTCGGCACGCGGCCCGCGAGGGCGGCAAGCTGGCGCTGGGGCTGGTGCCCATTTTTATGCTGGCCGGCTTTCTCGAAAGCTTCGTGACGCGCCACACCGAGATGCCGGTGGCGGCCAGCGTGGCCATTATCGGCAGTTCGGCGGCGTTCATTCTGTGGTACTTCGGGTGGTACCCGTGGCGGCTGCGGCGGCAGGGCGCGGTGCTGGCCGCACCAGCTGCGGCGGGCCGCTAGGCCGGTCATGCTGGGCTTTATTTCTTCCCTTCCATTCTTTTTATGACGCGCTTACCCTTTACCCAGGAATCTGATTTTCGCCAGCAGCGGGATTTTGGCCAGAAATTTTCGGCTACGTTTGAGTTCATCGGCGCCCACTGGAGGGGCCTGGGGCGGGCCTTGCTCTACATTGTGCTGCCGGCAGCGCTGCTGCGGGGCGTGGCGGCCGCCGTGCTGCAACAGCAGATGCTGCAGGAAACGCTGGGGGCGGTGCGCTCCGGTACCCGCTACTCGCCCAACACGGCCGCGCTGGAGCAACTGGCCCTGATGGGGCGCATGACGGGCACGCCTCTGTATTGGCTCAACATATCCGTCAGCTTTGCTTTTGCTACGCTGCTGGTGCTCACCGTGTACAGCTACGTGAAGCTCTGCATGCACCCCGCTCCCACGAATGAGCCCATCATGCCGGGCGAGGTATGGCAGGGAGTGAAGGAGCATTTCCTGGGCTCGTTCCTGTCGTATTTCGGGCTGGCGATATTGATTATAATTGGCTTCTTCCTGCTCGCGATACCGGGCATTTATTTATCTGTCGCGTTCAGCCTGTTTTTTGTGGTGAAGGTGATGGAAGGCAGTGGCTTCGGCGCCACGCTGAGCCGCTGCCTACAGCTGATTAAGGGCAAGTGGTGGTCGACTTTCGGCCTGCTATTCATCATGTTGTTTATGCTCGGGATTTTGTTTGCGGTGGTGGGGGCCATGGCGGGCGGCCTCACGCTGGGCATGGCGCGCGGCGCGCTGGGCACCGACGGCGCCAACCAAGACTTCAGTGTACTACTCATTGTGCTTACCACGCTCGGCGGGGTGCTCAACCTGTTGATTTACCCGCCCATCCTGCTGGCCATTGCCTTCCAGTACTTTAACCTGGTGGAGCGCCGCGACGGCATCGGCCTGCGCCAAATGGTGGACCAGCTTGGTCGGGCTCCCGTCCCCGTGCACAACACCGACTACCGCCCCGATGACGAAGGCGAATACTAGCTCTCATTTGGGCGACAGCCCTGATTAACTGGCTGAAACCCCATCCTTCTTTCCTTCTCCCTATTTCCTTCGTGGCTGCTTTCTCTTCCTGGCTTCGGGCCTTGTTGCTGCTGCTGGTGCTGGCCGCCCCTTGCCGGGCCGCCCGGCCCGATGCGCCCGCCCGGCCCGCCGCCACCTGGCCCCTGCCGCCCGATGCCGGCCCCGCCCCGCAGCAGCGCCGCCCCGATGCCGCCCGCCTGCGGGAGCTGCGCGGGCAGCGCGAGTTTCAATACGTGGAGCCCGACACCCGCGCCGAGCAAAGCGCCTGGAGCCTGTTTTGGGCGCGGGTGTGGCAAACGGTTATCGAATGGCTGAACAGCCGCAGCTACAGCCACTTCTGGCGCTGGGTGTTCTATGCGCTGTTTCTGGGCGCGGGCGTGTTTGTGGTGCTCAAACTGCTGCAAATCGACTTCACGGCCCTGTTTGGCCGCTCGCCCCGGCGCGCGCCCCTGGCCTACGACACCGCCGCCGAGAACATTCACGAAGTGGATTTTGCCACCCGCCTGGCCGAGGCCGAAGCGGCCGGCAACTGGCGGCTGGCTGTGCGCCTGGGCTACCTGCAATTGCTAAAAACACTGTCGGACCGCGGCCTCATCAACTGGCAGCCCGACAAAACCAATCACGCTTACTTGGCCGAATTGCCGCCCACCGGTGCTATCCGGGACGACTTTCGCGAAATTACCCGGCAGTTCGAGTTTGTGTGGTACGGCGAGCTGGCGCTGTCCGAGCCGCTGTATGAGCGGGTGCGGGCCGGCCAACGGGCTTTCCAAACGCTGGTGGCTGGCCCCGCGGCCCGGCGTGCCGCCTGAGTTAATTTCCCTGCTTTATGACCTCGACTTTCCGCTGGTATCTGCTGGGTTTGCTGGCCCTGTTTGGCGCCTACGTGGCGCTGGAATACTACCGGCCCAAGCCGGTGGACTGGCGCCCCACGCTCATCAACAAGGACAAAATTCCTTACGGCACCTACGTGCTGTATGACCAGCTGCCGCGCCTGCTCGGCACCGATTCCGTTCAGACCACGCGCCTGCCCATCTACAACCAGCTCACTGGCATCTCGCTGAAAGTAACCGATGCGCTGGCCGAATCGCAGGCACGCACCATCACCACGGCGGGAGACAGCAGCCATCAGACAAAAGCATATGTCAGAGACATCACGGATTCCACTAATCAGCCGGCCGAAAAGCAGCCATTGCCCAGCGCGCACCCGAAGTCATCTGGCTCTTCAGGTCCTCGTTTAGACGACGAATACCCCGCAGAACCTGTCGTTGATACGGCCGCAGTAGCTTCCGACAGTAGCACGACTTCGGAAGATGAGTACGAAGAAAATGACGAGGAAGGGCACGACCGGACTACTGAGCACTTGTTGAGCCTTCGCGCCAACTATCTGTTCGTCAACACCACGTTTGAAGCCAGCGCCACCGATGCCCACGCCCTGCTGCGCTTTATTGCCAATGGCAACGACGTGTTCATCGTGGCCGAAAACGTTGGCGATTCCACCAGCGCGCTGCTCGATACGCTGGGCGTCCGCACCCGCACCGTGAAGCTGCCCACCCACGTCGGCCCGCGCGGCCTGCCCGTGCCCGATTCGGTGACGGTGCGCTTCAACAACCCGGCCTTAGCTTGCCCGCGCTACCGTCTGCCCGGCGGCGATGCCAACGTGCGCTTCGTGGTGGATTCGGGCCGCGTGGGCCGCGCCCTAGCCACCGATGCGCAGGGCCGCCCCGTGTTCGTGCGCCTCGACTATGGGCGCGGGCACGTGTACCTGTGCTCGGTGCCCATTGCCTTCACCAACCAGTTTGTGCTGCGGCCCGCCAGCACGCAGTTTGCGGCCACGGCCCTCTCCTACCTGCCCGCCCGGCCTACCTGGTGGGACGAATACCAGAAGCAGGGCCGCCTCGGCGACCAGTCGCTGCTGCGCCTCGTGAGCGGCCACGAAGCGTTGAATACGGCCTGGTACCTGCTCATCATCGGCGGAATCCTGTTTGTGCTGGTGGAAGCGCGGCGGCGGCAGCGCATCATTCCCACGCTCAAGCCGCTACCCAATACCACGCTGCTGTTTACGCGCACAGTGGCCAGCCTTTACCGCCAGGGCAGCAGCCACGCCCTGATTGCGGAGAAAAAAGTGGGCCTGTTTATGGATTATTTGCGCACGCATTTCCAGGAAACGAGCCCGGATTTTGGCGATGAGAACTTCCGGGAGCGGCTCAGCCAGAAATCCGGCCTGGCCCGGCCGCGCGTTGATGAGCTGCTGCGGCTGGTAAATTTCGCCCGTACCGCTCCGCAGATGAACGACCAGCAATTGCTGCAATTAAGCAGGGCGCTGACTGATTTCAAGCGCGAAGCCCACCGCTAACCGATGCCTGCCATGCTCACCGTTGCCAAGCTCGCCGTCCTCATCAAGTACCGCTGGGATAATCACCTGTTCAAGAAACAAGCCTCGGCGCAGGAAAAGGAATTGCTGGCCGATATTGACTGGTACGATATCAGCGAATTGCTGCAGGACCTCAAGCTTTACCACAAAAACCTCGTTGCGGCCGAATACGCCAAAAAAATTCTTGCAGACCTGCGGCAGACCTGCGCCGACGACGAAACCGCTCAGACCTTACTTGGCTACGCCAGCACTTTGTAGATGGAACCCGAAAACCTCGACCTGACTCCCCAATCGCCGGCCCCGGCCACACCCGAAATGGCTGACGCAGCCCCTGCCGCGCCCGAAGCCGCCTTCGCCCCGCGCACCGACTTTGCCCGCCTCATAACCAAAACGGCCGCTATTCGGACGGAAATCGGCAAAATCATCGTCGGCCAGACCAATTTGCTGGAATTGCTGCTCACCGCCGTGCTGGCCGATGGCCACGTGCTGCTCGAAGGCGTGCCCGGCGTAGCCAAAACCCTCATGGCCAAGCTGCTGGCCCGCACGCTGGCCGTGCCGTTCAGCCGCATCCAGTTTACCCCCGATTTGATGCCGAGCGACGTGCTGGGCACTTCGGTTTTCCGGCAGAATAAGGCCGATTTCGAGTTTCGACCCGGCCCTATTTTCGCCAGCGTGGTGCTGATTGACGAAATCAACCGCGCGCCGGCCAAGACGCAATCGGCCCTGTTTGAGGTGATGGAGGAGCGCACCGTGACCCAGGACGGCACCACTTACGCCATGCAGGAGCCCTTCTTGGTGCTGGCCACCCAGAACCCCATCGAGCAGGAAGGCACCTACCGCCTGCCCGAAGCCCAGCTCGACCGTTTCCTGTTTAAGCTGCACGTGGGCTACCCCACGCTGGCCGAGGAAGTGCAGATTCTGACCGGCCACCACTCCGGCCAGGGCAGCACCAACTTGGAGGCCGTGCAGCCTATCTTGAGCGCCGCCGACCTGGCCCAGTTGCGCCAGCAAGTGCGCCAGCAGCGTGTGGAAGCCAATATTCTGGAATACATCGCCAAGCTAGTGGGCCAGACGCGGGCGCACAAGTCGCTGTATCTGGGCGCCTCGCCCCGCGCCTCATTGGCATTGCTGAACGGTGCCAAAGCCCTGGCCGCCCTACGCGGCCGCGACTTCGTAACGCCCGAAGACGTGCAATTTCTGGCCCCCAGCGTGCTGCGCCATCGCATCATGCTCACGCCGGAGCGAGAGATGGAAGGCGGCACGCCCGATGAGGTGGTGAAGCAGATTATCCAGAGCGTGGAAGTGCCGCGGTAAGCATGAAATACTCTACCGAATGGCTGCTTGACCAGCTGACGCAGGATGCCCGTGTCAAGTACCTGTTTTTCTGGGGCAACCAGCCCAGCAAGGACGGCACCATCACCAAATCGTGCCTGAGCCAGTGGTGGCCAGCCGATTTTGTGGTGGCCGGCATCACCTACCGGTCCACGGAGCACTGGATGATGGCTGAAAAGGCGCGGCTGTTCAATGACGATAAGACCCTGGACCAAATTCTGGCCGCCAAAAGCCCGGCCGAAGCCAAGAAGCTGGGCCGCGAAATCCAGAATTTTGACCCTGAGATATGGGAAGCACGCAAGGTTGAAATCGTGATTGCGGGCAACCTGCACAAGTTCGGGCAGCATTCGGAGCTGGCGAAATTCCTGCTTTCCACCAACGACCGGGTGCTCGTCGAAGCCAGTCCGGTGGATACCATCTGGGGCATTGGGCTGGCGGCCGACGCGGCCGACGCCGCTAATCCCAGTCGCTGGTTGGAACCGAATCTGTTAGGCTTTGCGCTGATGGCGGTGCGGGACGAATTGCGGCGGCAATAACCGGGAGCCGCCGTTGCGGGTTATCCATTATTCAGTCCGCATTTCAACCGGCTGATTCACTCTCCCACTCGCCGCATCATGGACGTTCAACTCACCGATAAAACCGTTCTCATCACCGCTTCCACCGGCGGCATTGGCCTGGAAATGGCCCGCGCTTTCGCCCGCGAAGGCGCCAAAGTCATCATCAACGGCCGCTCCGAGGCCAGCGTGACCCAGGCCGTTGCCGAGTTGCAACAGGAGTCCCCAAATGCGCAGCTGCTGCCCCTAGCTGCCGACAACGGCACCGCGGAAGGCACTGAGCGCACCATCCAGCAATACCCCGAGGTGGACGTGCTCATCAACAACCTGGGCATCTACGAAGCCACCGATTTCTTCGACGCCACCGACGAAGCCTGGCAGCGGCTGTTTGAGGTGAACATGATGAGCGGCGTACGCCTGAGCCGCCACTACCTGCGCGGCATGCTGACCCGCAACACCGGCCGCATCCTGTTCATCAGCAGCGAATCGGCCCTGAACCCGGCCCCCGAAATGGCCCACTACAGCGCCACCAAACTCATGCAGCTCTCCATTTCGCGCAGCCTGGCCGAGCTCACCAAGGGCACCGCCGTGACGGTGAACACGCTGATGCCCGGCTCGACGCACACGCCCGGCGTGGAAGAATTCATCCGCCAGGTATTTCCCCACGAAGCCGACTACGCCGCCGCCGAGCGCCGCTTCATGGCCGAAAACCGGCCCACCTCGCTTATCGGTCGCCTCATCCAGCCCAAGGAAATTGCCGATTTTGCCGTGTTTGTGGCCAGTCCGCTGGCCGGGGCCATCAACGGCGCGGCCCTGCGCGTGGACGGCGGCATCGTGCGCAGCGCGGTGTAGCGTGGACTTTATAGCGCGCCGCAGGTTGGTGTGAAATTGCCGAATATTGCCTTTCCCTTCACGCCGTTACCCTTGACGCTATTTCTTACCTCCCGTTTCTTTCAAGCGCTGGCGGCCATTGCAGTCGGCTTCGTGGTGGCCTTTTTCCTGCCCTGGCTGCTCGGGCCGATAAAAATCGTGCTGGGCCTGTTTGTGGTGCTGGCCTTGCTTGATGCGCTGCTGCTGTATGCGCCCGTGAAAGGGCAGACCGCGCCGGTATTCGGGCGGCGGGTGCTCGGTGAGAAGCTGGCCAACGGCTCGGATAATGACGTGCGGATTTACCTCGAAAACCGCTACCGGTTTCCCATCCAGACCGAGACGATTGACGAGATTCCGCACCAGTTTCAACGGCGCGATGTGCTGTTCAAAACGGCCATCAAATCCGGCGAAACGCAGATTATTGATTACCAGCTGCGGCCCACCAAGCGCGGCGAGTACGAGTTTGGGGCGCTGAATATTTACGCCGCTTCGCCGCTGGGGCTGGTGCGGCGGCGGTTTCGCTACGAGCAGGGCAAGGTGGTTCCTGTTTACCCGTCCTTCCTGCAAATGCGACAGTACGAGCTGCTGGCCATCCACAACCGCCTCACGGAGGTGGGCGTGAAGCGCATCCGGCGCGTGGGCCACAGCATGGAGTTCGAGCAAATCCGGCCCTACGTGGCCGGCGACGACCCACGCAGCCTGAACTGGAAAGCCACCGCCCGCCGCACTGGTACCGGAACCGATGATGCGCTGGTGGTGAACCACTTCCAAGACGAGCGCGCCCAGCAGGTGTACTGCCTCATCGACAAAGGCCGCGTGATGCGCATGCCGTTTGATGGGCTGAGCCTGCTCGACTACTCTATCAATGCTACGTTGGTAGTCAGCAACATTGCGCTGCTCAAGCACGACAAAGCCGGGCTACTCACCTTCTCGAACCGCCCCGGTGCCGCGCTGGCCGCCGACCGCCGCCCCGGCCACCTGCTGAAGCTCCTGGAAATTCTTTACCGCCAGAAAACCAAGTACCTCGAAACCGACTTCGAGTTGCTCTACGCCACGGTGCGAGCCAAAATCAAGCAGCGCAGCCTGCTGATTTTGTTCACCAATTTTGAAACGCTGCACGGCATGCAGCGCCAATTGCCCTACCTGCGCCGCCTGGCCAAGGACCACCTGCTGCTGGTCGTGTTCTTCGAAAACACCGAGTTGCGGGCCTTCCTCGAAGCCCCGGCCGGGTCGACGGAGGACGTGTACAACCAGACCATCGCCGAGAAATTTGCCCAGGAAAAGCGCCAGATTGTGCTCGAGCTGCAGCGTTACGGCATTTATTCGCTGCTGACTGCACCGAAGGATTTGACAGCCAACACCATCAATAAGTATCTGGAATTCAAAGCCCGCGGCCTGATATAGACCACGGGTTGGCTCGGATTTTACGGATTCCAGCGTGCGCTTACTTCCGGTTGTGGACAGCAATTTGTAGTTAACGGGCAATTCAACTCTAACTGAACACGATGCCAAAAACTGGGAAAGCGCCGAAATGGGGGAAATGGCTGGTGCTACTGCTGGGGCTGCTGACGCGCCCGGCGGCGGCTCAAACCGCGTCTGCATTACTACCGCTGCCTGCCGAAGCCAATTACGGCCAGGGTCATCTACTGTTAAAAACGTCGCTGAAACCGCTGTTGCCAGCTCAGGTAGACCCGGCGGTGGCGGACGCGGTGGGCCGTACCATCAACCGCCTATCGCTGGCCACGAAAACGGCGGGGCTGGCCACGCTGCAAATCCGCTACGGCCGCGTGGGCCGGCCCGAGCTGTTTGACGAAGAGCGGTATTCGCTGCGCGTGACGCCAATGGGCGTGAGCATCGACGCCCCCACCAGCCTGGGCGTGCTGCGGGCACTGGCCACGCTGGAGCAATTGCCGCGCACCGATAAGAAAGGCCGCTATCTGCCCGAAGTCGACATCCGGGACCAGCCGCGCTTTGCCTGGCGCGGGCTCCTGATTGACGCGGCGAGGCACTTTATGCCCGTGGCCGTCATCAAGCGCAACCTCGACGGCATGGCGGCCGTGAAGCTGAACGTACTACACTGGCACCTCACCGATGACCAGGGCTTTCGCATCGAAAGCAAGGTTTTTCCGCGTTTGCAGACGGTGGGCAGCACCGATGGGCTGTTTTATACCCAAGCCGAGGTACGCGAGGTGGTGGCTTACGCGGCGGCGCGCGGCATCCGCGTGGTGCCGGAGTTCGACATGCCCAGTCACACCACCAGCTGGATTGTGGCCTACCCGCGCCTGAAATCGGCCGATTCGACTTACGCCCCCTACACCCGCTGGCGCACCACCAACGTGGCCATCGACCCGACCCGCGAAACCACCTACACCTTCCTGGATTCGCTGCTGACGGAGATGACGACGCTGTTTCCGGACCCGTATTTCCACGCCGGCGGCGACGAAAACGACGGCCGCAACTGGCGGCGCACCCCGCGCATCGTGGCCTGGATGCAGGCCCACAAAATGGTGAAGGCAGACGGCAAAACCGTAGACAAGCACCAATTGCAAACTTATTTCAACCGCCGCGTGATGGTGATGCTGCAACAGCGTGGCAAAACCATGATTGGCTGGGATGAAATTCTCGGCCCCGACTTACCAAAAGAAGCCGTCATCCAAAGCTGGCGGGGCAAAAAGGGCCTGAACGATGCTGCAAAACTTGGCCACCCGGTGCTGCTTTCGAGTGGTTATTACATCGATTTGAACCTCAGCGCGGCCAGTTCCTACCTCACCGACCCGCTGCCGCCCGACACGCCCCTCACGGCCGCCGAGCAGAAGCTGGTGCTGGGTGGCGAGGCGGCTATGTGGGCCGAATACGCCGATTCGGTCGTACTCGACTCGCGCATCTGGCCCCGGGCGGCCGCCGTGGCCGAGCGGCTGTGGTCGCCGCAGGCTGCGACTCAGAGCGTGGCGGATATGTACCGCCGGCTGAATGTATTGTCCCCGCAGCTCGAAACGCTGGGCCTGCGCCACCGCCGCGTGCCCGAACTGCTGCTGAAGCAGATGGCTGGCACCAGCAACGTGGTTCCGCTGCGCACCCTGGCCGAAGTTATTGAGCCGGTGAAGGAATATAAACGCAATTTCCAGGGCTTCAACTACACCACCGCCACCCCGCTCAACCGCTTGGTAGATGCCGCGCCGGCCGAGTCGGATGTGGCCCGCCGCTTCGGCGTGCTGGTGGACAGTGTGGTGGCGTTCAAGCCCGCTTCGCCTAATTGGCTGCCGGCCTCGCTGCGCCAGCTGGGCACGCTGCGGGCTCAGGCCGTACGCTGGCAGGTCAACGATGTACTGCTCCAACCCCTGCTCGCCGCTAACCCCAGCCTGACGGAATACGGCCCGCTCTCCACCCGGCTGGCCGCCGTGGCTACCGTGGTGCTGGAGCGCCTCACGCAGCTGCAAACCGGTCAGGTTCCCTCCCTGGCGTGGCTGGCCGCCACTCGCGCCACGCTGGATGCCGCACAGGCCCCCGCCGGCCAGGCCGAATTGGCCGTGGTGAAAGCCGCCCGCAAGCTGGTCGGGCTGTAGCAGCGCATCTTTGCGGCTCATCGTTAGCTTCGCTGACCTTCGGTTGAACGGCGACACTGGACCCGTCCTGACGGCGCGACCGACGAGCCGCAAGTCTGCGGCGCTACACCATTCTTACTTTGCCTAGTTCTCTGTTACGTCAGCTTCTTCCGCGCCTAGGCATCATCCTGGCCCTGCTGCCCTTCCTACTGCTCACCGCGTTCAATCAGCCGTTTTTCGACGACTTCCGCAACGGCTATTGGATGCGGGAGCACGGCACTTGGGGCGTGCAGTTGTGGCTGTTTCAAACCTGGACCGGGCGCTTCACCACCACCTTCATCATGACGGTGCTGAACCCCGTGGCCTACGGCTGGCTGGGCGGGGTGAAAGTAGTAGCGGCAGCGGCTTTTTTGGCTCAATGGGCCAGCTTGGCGCATTTGCTACAGGTGCTGGGGCACACGGTTTTGCGACGCGCGTACTCCTGGGGCCGGGCGCTATGGGCAGCGGGGCTGTTGCTGGCGCTGTTTTGCAACGCCGCGCCGTCGCCATTCTCGTTCCTGTATTGGTTTTGCGGCATCGTGGCCTACCAATTGCCGTTGATGGGGCTGCTGAATTTCACAGCATTGGCCCTACGCGCAGTCTGGGGTCCGGAAGCCACGCGGTGGCGCTACGCGGGCCTGGCCTGCCTGCCGCTGGTGCTGGCCCTCACCGGCAACGAGCTGACGCTGGTGCAGGCCGTGCCCGTACTGGCGCTGTTGGCTTTCGCTTTGCCCCAAACGGCCCGGCCCAAGCTGCTGCTGTGGCTCGGCATCGGGGCGGCGGCCGTTGCACTGGCGGCTGTGGCTCCCGGCAACTGGGCCCGCGTAGCCGCCATGGCTCCGCCCGCCGACCCTTACCACGCCTACCGCTGGCTGGTGCTTGGGCCGCGCGCTGCTTATTCGATGCTGCTGTTTCTGAGCAAGCCGCTAACTGAATTTAGCGTGCTGGCGGCCGGAGTGGCCGGGCTGTGGCTTGGCCGCCAACAATTGATTGATAGCCAAACGATGGTTCTGCTTTCTCGCCGGCAATGGGCAACAGTATTGGCAGGGTTTAGCCTGCTGAATTTTATTGGCTTTTTGCTGTTCCGGCACCTCGTGGTAGGGCCGCCGCTGCCCCGCGCCCAGAACGAAATCATGCTTGTGCTGCTACTGTCCACGGCCGGGCTGGGGTGGCTAGTAGGGCTGCAGTTTCTGCCGATGGCTGCCGCGGGCAAGCATCGGCAAAAGCTGTTTCAATTCCTGTTATCGTTGCTTTTCATTGGCCTCATTGGGGCCGGGCATGTGTCCGAAGCATGGCGAGAGCTAACCACCAGTGCCGCCCCATTTGATGCCCAGATGCAGGCCCGTTTTGCCGCGTTGCGAGCGGCGCACCGCGCCGGCACCCCACAAGTCACGCTGCCACCGCTGCGCCTGCGCTACGGCCGGGTGCTGGCTCCACTGCACCAGTTCAGTTCAGAACTTGAGTTTGATATTGACCTCACACCTGGTTGCGCGGGCAATATTAATGGTGTAATGGAGCGCTACTTTGAGGTGCCCGACGTGTGCTGCGATGCGGCTGCCCCACCGTTGCCCGCCGCCCAATAGCCCCGGGCCAATAGCTCAGATTAGCCCAATTGCGGCTAACTTGCCTATTATGCAAGGAGAAATTACTCAGGCGTTGGCCAACCTCGACTTCACGGCCATCGACTTTGAAACTGCCAACGAACGCCGCGACAGCGCCTGTGCCGTGGGCGTGGTGCGGGTGCGCGGCGGCCAGATTGTGGAAACCTACGCCACGCTGCTGCGCCCCCGCGTGCTGCGCGTAGACTGGCGCAACCAGCAGGTGCACGGCATTTCGGAAGCCGAGCTATACGATGCCCCTACCCTGGCCGACGTGTGGCCCCAGCTCCTGCCCTACCTGCACCGGCAGCCCGTGGCGGCCCACAATTCGGCCTTCGACGTGAGCGTGCTCGAATACAGCTGCCGCGATTTCGACCTGCCCATTCCCGCCTTCCACGCGCTGTGCTCGGTGAAGCTGGCCAAGGTGTGCTGGCCCCACTTCGAGCGCCACAAGCTCGACCACGTGGCCGGGCAGTTCGGCATCCCACTCAGCCACCACGACGCGCTGAGCGACGCCCGCGCCTGCGCCGAAATCACGGTGCGCGCTTTCCGCTCGGGCACTGCGCTGCCGCTGTGCTTCAAGCAGCGCGAGCTCACGGCCGGGCTGGCGGCGCGGGCCGCCAAGCAGCGCGTGGCGCTGGCTCGCTAGGCTTTCGGTATTAACAGACCTTCAACCATAGCAGCCATCTGGTGTAGAGACGCATATTTGCGTCTCGTCGTTGAACAGAAATTGCGGTAACGGTGCGGCCGACGACACGCAAATATGCGTCTCTACACCAGACGATAATTAACCCAAACAGCTCTTAAAACAGCACCGCCACCTGCATGCGCCCGGTGTGCACGGTGTTGAGGTTGCTGGCTTTGCGGCCGTCGTAGGCCAGCGTGATGTTGAGGCCGTTGCTGAGGCGCTGCTCCACGTTCAGGTTCCAGGTGAAGTTGCTGCCGGGGCGCAGGGCGTTGAGGATTTCGATGGCCACCACGGAGTTGAGGGCGGTGGGGTCCGCGTCGAATTGCACGCGGGTGTAGTGCGTGGCGGCCGAAATGGTGCGCTTGCTCACCTGACTCAGGCGAGCTTCGAGGCCCAAATCATCAAAGAGGCCGGGGTGCGTTTCGGCCGGGGTGGGCGTGGGCAGCGTGGGCAAGGGCGCATCGAGCGTGTTTTGCTTGAAGGTGTGCGCGTAAGTACCCGTAAGGCGCAGTACGGGCGTGGGCTGGTAGCTGATTTCGGGCTGAACGGTATAAATCAGCAGGCGGTAGTTGCGGGCCAGCAGGTAGCTGCTGGTGGCTTCGCGGATGTCGCGCGAGCCCGTGAGGCGGCCCGTGAACGAGGTGGCCAGCGTGCGGCGTAGCAGCAGGCTCTGGGTGGTGAGGTTGCGCAAATCGGACCCTTGCGCCAGCAGCGTCTTCTGCTGCGTCTGCTGCACCGTGAATTCAGCCCCGAAAATCGGATTCGACCGGTTGAAATACAGCGTATTCCGAAACAGCTGATTAAACGCCAGCAGCTGGGCATCCTCCTTGTCGAAGCTGAAGGGGCTGAGGCGCTTGAGCACCGACGGGTCGGTGGTGCGACGGTCCACGGTAATGCTCGTGAGCGTGGCGAAGCGCGAGGCCACCGCCCGCCAGCCGCCGGCTTCGCGCCAGCCGCGCGGGGCGGCCGTGGTGAGGCGGTAGGCCAGCCGGTTGGTAAAAGCCGTGATGTAGTCGGTGGTGGGCAGGTACACTTTGATGTAGGTACGGTACTGCGCATCCGGCGTCTGGGCCTCAAAAAACTCGTCTTTGTCCTCGCGGCCGTTGCCGTTGAGGTCGCCGGCGTAGTAGTGCGTGCCCTGCCCGGCCGGCACGGCCAGAAACGAGTAGTCGCGCTTGAGCTCGCGGCCGGTGGCCACGCTGTAGTTCAGCTCGGAGCGAATCTGGTTTTGGAGCAGGCCGGCGTTGTAGAACACCTGGCCCAGCACCGTGCGGTTGCGGGCCAGGCCCAGGGAGTCGAGGTCGCGGTAGGTGCCCAGCACCCGAATGTCCTGGGTTTTGCCCAGGCGCGAAGCCAGCGTGCCCTGCCAGGTTTGGGCGGTGCCGCGCCGTTGCAGAGCGGTTTGCTCGCGGTTGGGGGTTTGGTCGCGGCGGTAGGCGTAGTCGAGGCGGAACTGGGTGTGGGCCGAGTCGCGGCTCTGGATAAACACGTCGTGCTCATCGAAGTAGTTGGCCGAGCGAATGGTGTCGGTGGTGGCCGACGTGACGCGGTTTTTATCGAACCGGTAGGTATAGCCGGGCACGATGCGGCCGCCCACGAAGCGCCCCGTGGCCTCGCCCCGCGCCCAGTTGGAGTGGAAGCGCCCGGCATCCGAATTCAGCAGAAACAGCGAGCCGCGCATCTCCAGGTTGCCCACTTTCTGGGCCGCGTCCAGCCAGTGCTGCAGGCCGTTCACCTCGCCCGGCCGGAAGCGGCGGCTCAGGCGGTAGTTCACTCCGTTGTTCGCATCCTTATTAGCCCCTACGCTGAAATTGAAGATATTATCCTCCCGCGCCACCGGCGTAGTGCCGGTGGTGGCCGTAGTGCTCACGTTGCTCCAGTTGCGGTCAAATTCAATGTCGCGGTAGCGGTCTATCGGCGAAAAGCGCTTGCCGGTGTACTCGTAATCCAGCGTCGAGCGGAGGCGGTAATCCTTCAAAACCCCGTTGGCCAGTGCGGCGGGCAGGCGGCGGTCCTGCACGGTATAGCCCACGTGCATGGCCCCGTCCTGGTCGCTCTCCGAGGAGAAGCGGTTGCGGTCGAGACGCGAGCGGGCCACGTCCACGAATACCGTCGTGCTGCTGTCCAGCTGATAGCTGAGGCCGGCCGTCGCCAGCTGCTTCAGCAGCGGCGTAGGGATGAGGCGCACCGGGCGGTAACGGCCCAGACCCGGCCCCAAGTATTCATACACGGTGCCGTTGGTGGTAAGGAAGCGCGGGTTGGTGCTGCGCGCGTAGTCGCCGTTGCCCTGCCCCACGTCGGTAAAGCGCACCGTGTAGGAGCCACGCAGCGAGTCAATCGGCGAATCGGCCCCTACGTAGGTGAACACCGGCACACGCTGGCTGCCCACCAGCCGCAGCTCGCGGTGGTACTGCACAATGCGGCGGTCGTAGGCCACTGAGTCGCCGCCGGTGGCGGTGGCCACGGCCACGTTGCCGGCCCGGCGCAGAGCAGCGCGCAGCGTGTCGTTCAGGTTGAGGTTGGGGGCGTTGTCGGGGTTGTCGGCTTCCTGGTAGAAATTGCCGTGCACGCTCAGGCGGCCCAGCTGCTGGTAGTGGCTGGCAGCCACCAGCGAGCGGGAATAGTTGAGGTCCGAATACTCGAAATCAATCCGGATGCGTGAGTTGCGGGTGATGAGGTGGCGCGGCGTAAACGTGACTTCGGCCAGGTTGTAGTCGATGGTGTAGTCGGCATCGAAGCCCCGGGTCTGCAGCCGGCCATCCAGGTACACCCGCTCCGAATTGGCCAGCACAATGATGAATTGTTCGCCGTTCGGCCCGTTCAGCCGGTACGGCCCCTGCACGTTCTCGATGGGCGGCACCTGGATGCTGGCAAACTTGCCCTTCGCCACTCCGCCCGCCACCGACGTCGACGAGCGCCACTTTTTGGGAGCGCGGAGCGGGGAGCGGGAAGTGTCCCCGCCGTCGACCACCGTCACCGTGCTCACTCCCCGCTCCCCGCTTCCCACTCCCGGCAGCCGGTTGGGGTCCGTGAGTTGGGGCTGGCTGATGGCCGGCGGGTTGAGGGTAGCCGGCGACGGCCCGACCGCCCCGCCCGGCACCTGCCCCGCCACGCCGTTCAGAAACACCGCGTTGGCCACGCCCGGCGCGGCCCCGAAGCCGCTCAGCCCCACCATCGGCGGACCGAAGTTGGCCTCCACGGCCGCGCCCTGGATGTTTTTGTAGTAGCGCAGGAAGTAGTCGGGCTTGTTGCGCAGCACCACGTCGCCGGCCGTCAGGTTCCAGTTGGGGTTTGTGAGGGTGATGTAGATTTTGTCGAACTGCTGCAGCTGCTGGGTGTTGCCCTCAGGCTGGAAGGGCACGTTCTGGTCCGAAATAGCGGCCGTGAGGTGAATATTTTCGGCCAGTTGTCCCTCCAATTGCAGGTTCAGAGCCGAGTTCACAAACACGTTCTGGGTGTTGCCAAAGCTTAGGCCCCGGCTCAGATTACCCGTTTTGCTCACGCCCGGTGTGTTCAGAATCTGCTCCTTTACCGAGAAATCCTCGAACCGGGAAATCACCTGCCGAAAACCCAGGCTGTCCATCAGGCTGCGCGGCCGTCGGAAGCGGGCCGCTGTGAGGCGCAGCGGCAGCACCCGGTAGCACACCAGAATGGAATCGGGTCGAGGTACGCCGCTGCTGTCACGCGGCGCGGCGCGCACCCAGCGGTAGCGGTCGGTGCGCCCGTCATAATCCGCGCCGCGCCCGTTGATAACTACCGACGAGGGCACCACCGTGAGCGAATCCGGCAGCGCAAAGCTGGTCGTATCACGGCCCGGCGCGAGGCGCACCCAGCGGCAGCGCCGGGTACTGGGCGGCGCTTCTCCGGTTTTGATGGGCCCTGCCGGGTACGACCGCGCCTGCGCCCGCGCATCTTGCCTACCCATGAATAGCGCCGCGACGAGCAGGCCCACCAGGGGGAAGCACAGGCGTAAACGACGAATCATTCGGTAAAGGTCGGGTTTGGCAGGTAACGACACGAACCGGGGATTTCGTGCCGTCGCGGTGGCGCTTGGGCTGTTTTACCCGGCCAGCGGCAGCTCAATAAAAAAGTCCGTCCCCTCCCCCACTTCGGTTTCAAACCATATTTTGCCCCCGGCGCTCTCAATGCCGCGCTTGGCCACCGCCAGCCCAATGCCCGAGCCGCTGGCCTTGGTGGTGAAATTGGGCACGAAGACTTTCTCGCGCACGTCCTCCGGGATACCCGCGCCGTTGTCGCGGATGGCTACCCGCACGCCTTTGCCGTCCACTGGTTCCAGGCTCACGTCGATGTGCGGAGCGCGGCCTTCGGGCACGGCCTGGCGGGCGTTTATCAGCAGGTTGTTGAAGGTGCGCACCAGCAGGTTTTCGTCGGCAAATACCACGTAGCGGCCGGTTTCAGCATCGGGCGGCAGGTGCAGGGCCAGCGCGCCGTCGTCGGTATCGGGCTGGTGCAAGCCGGCGCAGCGGCGCAGCACGGCGGCTACGTCCAAGCGTTCGGGGCGCATGGTGGGCAGGTTGGTAAAGGTGCTGAAGCTGGTGGCAATGTCGCTAAGCACGTCAATCTGGGTGATGAGCGTCTGGCTGATGCGGCCGATAAGCTCCTCGGCGTTGGGCCGGCGCTCGGCAATGGCTTTTTGCAGGAACTGCAGGCTCAGCTTCATCGGCGTGAGCGGGTTTTTGATTTCGTGGGCCACCTGCCGAGCCATTTCGCGCCAGGCCGCCTCCTTTTCCTGGGCGGCCAGCTCGCGCTTGCTGGCTTCCAGCTTGGTAAGCATGGCGTTGTACTCGCGCACCAGCAGGCCGATTTCGTCGTCGGAGCTGCGGTAGTCCAGCAATTCGTTTTCGCCGGTAAGCGTGGTTTGGGTAAGCTTTTCGGTAATGAGCTTGAGCGGGGCCGTGAGCTGCCGCGCCGCCACATACGCCAGCCCCAGAAACAGCAGAAACATCAGGGTGAAGATGTTCAGAATCGTTGTAAACAACTCCGTCAGCTTGGTATTCAGCGCCTTTTCCGAGTCGAAGAACGGAATGCCCACATACCCCAGAATCGGCCCCGTCGGCATGTCTATTTCGTCGGCCGACGACCCATCATCGTCATCAAATGGCGAGTTGACTGAATATTTCACTGCCTTATCAGCGGTTGCTCCTGTCAGCCCATGCCCCAGGGCGTGGCCCGCCAAGTCGGCCACCACTTTTTCGCCCGCACCTGACCGTACTGGCAAGTATAAGGAATTGAACGACAGCGAACCTGCCCGCTCCGTGAGCAGGGCGCGGGGCCGGTTGCGCTCGCGCAGCGCCACCATGGCCTGCGGGTTCACCAGCGGCCCCAGCAGGCCGGCATCGAAAATGAGGGGCTGACTGCTGGCCAACAGCTCCCCGTGGGCATCGTAGAGATTGAGGTCGGTTTCGGTAAGGGCCGCCACGTTCTTGACCAGCGCGGCCAGGGTGGGCCGGGCCGTGCTGTCGGATAGTAAGTGGCGCTGACGGCGCAGGCTTTCCAATGCCAGTTGCCCACGCCGCTCGTAGGTGCGGGCCAGGTCGCGCTTATAGGAATCGATGAGCTGGCTGGCCGTGGCCACGCTCACCACCAGCAGCGGCACCACAATGCCCACATTCAGCAGCAGCTGGATGCGCGTGCTGAAGTTGAGCCGGGGCAACGCCCGGCCGCGTATCAGCAACCCTACGCCGCCCAGCAATAGCCAGAAAAACGTCGACAGCAAAAACTGAAATGAAAAGTTGGCCAGCCAGTCGCCAAGCGAGTAGGTAGCCGTAGTGACGACCACCGTCCGGTCCAGCGACCCGCGCACGGCAAAATGGTGAAAAGCTCTGCGTGTGAGGCCCGTAGTATAAAGGCGGGGCTCGGCCAGCAAGGCCGTGGGCAGGCGGTTGGCGTAGTCAAAATCGCCTTCGCTGTACACCAGTCGGCCGTGGTTGTAACCAGCGTAGCTCAGTTCAGTAGCTAGGCCGGGCTCGAAGAACTTCTGGTCCACCAGTAGTTCCGGCAGCACGCTGTAGGAGGTAAGTTTTTTGAGCGTTAACTCCACCCGCACCGACCCAATGGGCAGGCCAATGCCACTCACGCGCTGCCCCGGCACGGTGATGTGCGCCACATAGCGCCGCGAGCCAAAAGGGTTATCGGACTTCACCAGGAAAACACCGGCCTGCCCGGTGGGCGTGGCCTGGCGCGCCGTGGCCGCGCGGGCTTCGCGCAGGCTGGGCGTGCCTTTGGGGGCGCCTATTGGGTCACCAGCCGCGTCATACAGCGTGATGGTGCTTTCGTACTTGTCGAAGTAGTCGCTCAGGTATTGGCGGGCAATGCGCTCACGCACCGCTTCGGGCCGCCCAAAAGCAGCGGTGAGCGACCGCCGCACAAACGGGTCACGCGCGATTTTGTGCATCTGCTCACTTAGCAGATATTCTCCCTGAAAATCATTATCAACCAGAAGATTTCCAGCCAGTCGTTGCTTATCAACCAGCACCTGTTTTTCGAAACGGGAATACAGCGCTAACGCCCCGGTGGCCGACGTGAGGGCCAGCAGCAGCACCAGCAGCACCGAGGACTGGTAGTTGCTGGTGGTCGGTATCGCCCGCAGGTTCACGGCCCGCACCAGCGCGGCGAACAACAGCAAAACGCCCAGGAGCAGCAACCACGGTTGCCCCAGGGCCAGCCCTGCCCCCAGCACCGGCAGTGTAGCCAATGCGGGGGCCAACAGCAGCAGCCGGCGCGGCACGTGCTGCAACAGGGCCCCCGCCAGCTGCGTCAGGCCGAATAGTCCCACCAGCCATGCGGCCGTGTGCAGCAGCACCGCCAGCGCCAGCACTACCCAAAATCCCGTAATCTGCACGCTCCGGCTTACATCGAGGCTCAGCTGAGAACTGCCAAAGACCGAAGTGTAATAGCTGAATAATAGCCCCAGCCACCCACAAAAAGCGCCCCCCACCAGTACTGCGGCCATCACCTGCCGGCCAAGAGTCTGCGGTGCCCGCAGCCGTAGCGGCACCTGAAAATGCCGCCATAAGGCCACGCTTCCCACAGCTACCAGCAAAGCCAGTAGGGAGTCGAGCATCAAGTCGCCCAGCGAGGGCGCCCACCACGCCGCCGCGTACACGCGCGGGTCGAATAATGGCAACTCAATGAATGAATACGGCAACCCCAGGTACAGCAGCAGTGCCCGCAACACCACCAACGGCACTACCAGGGCAACCACGGAAGCCATTGGCCGGCCCGCTCCCCACCAGCGCCACGCCAGTAGCAGCCACCCCGCGGCATACAGCAGGCTTCCAAGTGCCAGCAGCCCCAGCGGCACATATTGTCCCGTGAGTGGATTCGGTTGTAAGCGCCTGATGGAAAACAGGTAATGTCCATCGGGCGCATCAAACCGGGCCGGTCCTTCGGCGGCGCTATCTGCTACTACCTTTAGCTCCATGCCCCTGAACAGCGCCTGCTCGCCTCCCTCCCGCAGGTACCGATTGCTGATGTCGTAGTGCCGCTCCAGCGGTAGATAAACCAGAATGAGATACCGGCCGGCCAGGCGGCGCAGTTGCAGAAAACTCCCCAAGGATGTTTCCACCAGTCGCTCGGAAGCGGTGCCGGCGGCCTCCGCTTCGGGCCGCAGGGTAGCATCGGACCAATAGCGCAGCGCCCCGTTCTCCAATATGCAGGTGGGGTACGTCGTCTGCGCAATCAGCTTTTGAAAGCTGTAGCCACCGCGAGGCAACTCGGCGGCTACGGTATCGACCTCCCGGCGGGCCGTAGCCTCAGCGTTGCGCACCAAATGCTGCAGGCGGGCTACATCGGTGCGTTGCACAACGCCCGGGGTTTGCGCGTAGCGGCTGGCCAGGTATCCCCCTACAAAGCACAATACAGCCCACAGCAGCAACAGCCAGGGCAGTCGTCGCCATGAGGAAGCTTGCTTTACGGATGAGCCAAAAAAAGGAAGCTGACGCAAAAAAGAGAAAATGAAATCGTTAATCCGGCGAAGCGTAGGCGGCCCCAAAATAAGCACGATACCTCGCCACAAAAGCCTATCGCCGAGGCAAGCATTACCTAAATGAAATCCCCGGCTCGAAATGGCCCCTGTCTAAGCAACCCGCAAAATCCAAGCCTAATAAAAAATGCTGCCATTGGCAGCATTTCCAAAATTCTCAATCCTTTTATTTATACCGATTTAAGTAACGCGGGTCAAAGCGTGCACCACCAAATCCGTAGAGCATCACCGCCCGCGAGTAGCGAAATAGCATCGGCGTTATGGCCAGCACGGCGGCAGCCACCGTTGCCACATACACCCACAGCGGCGGGTCGTTGGCGAAATAATACAGCAGAAACCCAATTCCCAGCAGCACTCCCGTTGAGAACCCCGAGCTGATATACATCGCGCCATAGTAAAAACCCGGCTCCGGCTCGTAGGTCTGCTGGCAAACCGGGCAGGCTTCGGGTATTTCCATAAAACTGGTGCTCAGCGCCGGGTGCGTAAACAGCTTACCCGTATGGCAGCGCGGACAACGCAAGGCCAGCAATGCCCGGCCCGTAGATGGAATAGCCGTATCGGGCTGCTTCACTAAGCCTTGGCCATCTTGGGATGGGTGCGACGGTACCAGAAATAGCCTACCGCACCCATGAGGATATAGGGCACCGTCATCATGTACACGATGCCCTTGTTGAGGCCGGCCACATCATAATCGTCGCGCTCCTGCCGGGCCGCTTCTACCTGCGACTTACACATTGTGCACTGCGCTCGGGCAGCCAAAGGGGCCAAACTCAGCATCACACCTAACAGCAGGGCAAAAGCAGCAGCAAAAAAGGGCTTTTTCATAGCTAAATCAACATAAATATTAAAGCAAAGTTTCTTAGTCTCAGGTATAATACGGCGAAATCATGAAATACACGATTACACCCGTCACCGATACATACAGCCACACCGGAAAGGTCCAGCGCGCAATGGCCTTATGCTTGGTGTATTGCCCCGTGAGCGCAAAATACAGCGTAAATAGCACCAGCCCAACCGTTACTACCGCCAGGCTGATATGGCTGAGCAGCAGGAAGAAATAAACAGTTCGAATAGCGCCAACCCCACCAAAATGCGTGCTCTCTACCTGCGAATGGTACGCGACATAAGACAGTAGAAACAGCCCGCCCAGGGCGAAGGCAGTTCCCATGGCCGTGCGGTGAGCCAGCACATTCTTCTGCCTGATAAAGTAAAAACCCACCAGCAATGCCACGGCAGTCAGCGAATTCAAGCCGGCATTTACGGCCGGCAGCATACGCAGGTAAGCATCGGCACCATCAATCTTGAAAATGCCCTTGAAATAGAACAGCACCGCAACCAGCAGTGGCACTATTACTCCTAAGCCACCAAGGATGATTTTGTAGCGCGTGTAATCCCCGGGGGCCATTACCGGCGGATGGAGTTGTTCAGTGGGGGTGTTCATAGTCGTAAAGCTGCACGGTCACTTCCGTGAGTAAGCGGTCTATTTCGCGGCCGTCGGTACCATCATAAATACCCCGTACCCGACGTTGATTGTCAACCAACAACAGCCGGCCAACGGGGATGTTGGCCGTGTACACGGCTCCCGGCAAGCGCTTAGGGTCGGCAGTCAAGCGAAACTCCTGTTGGGTAAGCCGCTTAAGGGTGTCGGGGGCACCAGTCAGGAAAAACCATTTGCCGGCAATGGTGCCGTATTGCTCGGCCAGTTGGGATAGCGCGGTGGTTTTGTTAGGGGCACCATTCAGCACGAAGGTGACCAGGCGCACGCGGGGCTCGTGTCGGAATTTCTCCTGCACCCGCAGGAGCTGTCGAGCTACGCGGGGACTGGCCTCATCGACACCGAAGAATTGGGCGATATACAAGCCTTTTCCTAGTTCTGCACTGCTCACTTCGCGCCCGTTGGAAGAGGGAAGCTGAAATGGGGCAACCTGGTGAAAAACAGTATCGCGCTGCCACTCCCCGCCAACCTGCGTGGAGTCCACACGGTCGGGCAGGTAAGTTGGCAGCGCGTAACGGTTATTGCCGAAGCGGAACAGGAACAAAAAGGCCAGTACCGGCACCAATAGCAGCAGCCCCAGCAAAAGGGTTTGGCGGGGCCGCATCCGCTATTTAAACATGTTTTGTAGGACTTCGCCGATGAACGAGCCTTCAGTAATCAGGGCCACCAGCAGCCACACCAGCAGCGCCACCGGTACCAGAATGGTCCAAATCAGGCCTTTGGTTTCATGTTTCAGGTGCATGAACTCGCCCACAATGAAGAAGGCTTTCATGATGGTAAGCACGATGAAAATGCTGTTGCGCAGCGTGCTCGGGTGCATTAGGAATACGAAAACGAATTCGACAGCCGTGATACCAACCAGGACGCCAAATACCCGCCAAATCCAGGCAGTGTTCGGCTTGGCGATTTCGCCCTGCGCGAGGGTATGTTCAGTAGTTGCGTGAGAAGCCATTTTTGAAATTTTGAATGTTGAGGGTTAAGGGTTGAATGTTGGCCAAGTTGATTACTCAGCACTCAACATTCAGCATTCAACACTCTTTATTAAACGAGGTAGAAGAAGGTGAATACGAATACCCACACCAAATCTACAAAGTGCCAGTAGAGGCCGATTTTTTCAATCATCTCGTAGTGGCCACGCTTCTCGAAAGTACCGTTGGTAGTGGCAATAAAGCACCAAACCAAGAGGCAAACGCCGGAGAATACGTGCGTGCCGTGGAAGCCCGTGATGAAGAAGAACAGGTCGGCAAAAAGCACCGGCCCGTATTGGTTCATCGCCAGGTTAGCTCCGTGGAATACCGTGCCGTCGGCCATTACTGTGCCTTCGTGGTGGCCATTGATGAAGTGAGTCCACTCCCACGCCTGGCTGCCCAGGAAAGTGGTACCGAACAGGATGGTCCAAAGCAGCCATTTCTGCACATCGGCCTTGTCCATGCGGTGGCCAGCCTCAACGGCCAACACCATCGTTACTGAGCTCAGAATCAGAATCATGGTCATCAAGGCCACGAAACCGAGGGGAACGTTTGCCTCGCCCATGCCGGGGAAGGCGTTGAATACATGGTCAGGAATGGGCCACCACCGCGTGCTGAATACAAAGTCTTTGGCTTCGCCGGTGAAAACCTCGTGCTTATGGCGAATCATGCCATAAGTAGTGAGGAAGGCGGCGAAAGTAAATGCGTCAGAAAGCAGGAAGAACCACATCATCAGCTTGCCGTAGCTCGCTTTGAAGGGTTCGTTGCCGCCATCCCAGTTGCCGGTGCGCGGGGCGTCGTGGGTAGCGGAAGCCGCGGGGTGCGGCAAAGTGGTCGATTGGGCCATAGCAGACAGCGTAACGTCGTTTTAGTGGTTCAAAAGTAAGAACAAATACAGGTACAGCCAAAGCCCACCTAGGAAGTGCCAGTATAAGGTAGCGTTGCCGATGGAGAGCAGAGCACGCGAATGCACCTGATAATTAAGCGTCCGCTTGAGGACTACGGCCAGAAAAATAAGCCCGGTAACCAAGTGAAAAGCGTGCACCCCCATCAACACGTATACGAACGAACCCGAAGGATTGGCGTCGGCCCCTCCGAAATAGGTGTTGCCAGCCACCAAATCGCCGAAGCTGTGGTACTGCCCAACCAGAAAAGCCAGGCCCAGTACCAATGTAATAATCAAGCCGGTCTTGACACGGCTGATTTCGTCCTTACGGGCTGAGAAATAAGCCCATTGCATGCTGGCACTGCTCAGCGCAATCAGGATGGAATTGATAAGCAGCGAACCCGGCAATTCAAACTCACGCCAGTTGCCTTCGTCACGGCGCACAATGTAGCCGCTGGTGAAAGCCGCAAACATCATTACAATGCTGAAAATAAGCAGAATAAGTAGCACGCGCTTGGGGTGCCAGCCAAGCCCAACTTCCTTTTCGGATAATGTTTCTGAAGGATTCATAAGCTAATTGTTAGGTATTGATTGTCAATTGTAATTGCTGACAGTACGGCTTTTCGCAACTAGGTAAAACCGGAACACAAACTGCTACATTTTATCCAGCACCAAAGCAATTTGGACGATGGGCAAGTACAAAAAAGAGGCAAACATGATACGTAATGCCGCTTTGCGCGACTGCGTCCGCATCAGCTGAACCGTGAGCAGTAGAAATAGCACCCCAGCCACTACGGCAACCAGCGCCGAAATGCGCCCTGAAATGTTGAACTCCAACGGCAACAGGCTCAGCGGAATCAGTAGCAGGGTGTAAGTCATTATCTGGAACGCGGTACGCAGGTCGCGGTTGCCCGGCGTTGGCAGCATTTTGAACCCGGCCCGCTTGTAGTCGTCGTCGGCCACCCAGGCAATGGCCCAGAAATGCGGAAACTGCCACATAAATTGAATTCCGAACAATACCCACGCTTCAACGCCGATGTATCCGGTAGCTGCCACCCAGCCAATGAGCGGCGGCAAACCGCCCGGGATGGCACCTACTGCTACGCAGATGGGCGAAATCGTTTTCAGCGGCGTGTAGATGAATCCGTAGAGGATGAGTGACAGCAACGACAGACCCGCCGTAAGCGGGTTGAAGAAATACCACAGCAGCGCAAACCCGGCCACGCCCAGCAACACGCAAAATACCCACGCTTCTGCTGGTGAAATAATACCCAGCGGTAGTGGACGTTTGGCCGTGCGAGTCATCAACTTATCCAACTCCCGCTCGTGCACCTGATTAATGATATTAGCCGAGCCAGTCACGAGTAGCCCCCCCAGCATCACCAGTAGCGCCCGGATCCAGCTAAGTTCGTGCGCACCCAGCATGTACCCGATGGCGCTGGAAAACGCTACCGTGAGCGAAAGCCGGAATTTGAGCAGCTGAAAATAGGCGCGGGCCTTAACCATCAATTGTGCTAATAATTTCGTTGTCCAGCTCAACTTGAAGGAGCCAGACCCAACGGGGCCGCAAAGTTACGCAACAACCCGCCGGGGTGCATCCGTAGGCGCAATAGTTTCCGGGCTTTTGCCAGCGCGAGCTACGGCCAGCAGCGTCAGGAATTGTACGCCGAATAACACGGTAGCCAACGTAAGATGCACCGGCTGCACTGCTGCCGGCAGCGCAAACGACGCCAGAACAATACCCGCCAGAATTTCCAGCCCCATGAGAAGTAGCGTAGCGGTAACCAGTTTGCGCAGCCGCTGTTGCGCTAATTGCCAAAGCTCGTAGCCGGTATACACGTTCAGTAGCAACACCGCGGCCGACATTGTGCGATGCAGACTGAATACACTACCGAGTTTACTCACCCAGCTTTCGCGCCCCACATAGCCTGCTGCAGCCGATACGATATCAACCTGCTCCCGTACCTGCGTCCCAAGCACAATTTGCCAGAATGTAAGCAATAGCGCTGCCCAGAGCCAGATTCGCAAAGTTGCTGTAGGGCGCTTGCCCACTTTCGGTTCGTTGATTGAGGCGACATTCGGCAAGGTCGACGCAGGACTTCCCTGCCCCCACTGCGCCCGGTCAACCGCATAGAGCAGCAATGCAACTATCACCAGCGCCAGCGCCATGTGTACAGTCACCATCACCGGCAGCAGGTTGGTAGAGACAACCAGTGACCCGAGATAGCCTTGCACACCAGTCAGCAGGAATGAGGAAAAAGCCAACCAAAAGATGGTTCGGTCTCGCTGCAGGTAAGGCACGGCAAATACAACCGTGAGGAAAACAAAAACTCCTATCAGTGCCCCTAATAACCGGTTTACGTACTCAATCCAGGTTTTTACCGGATTGAAATCGGTCTCGATGTATTGCGTAGGATGCGCGAAAATGCTGCCCGCCACCTGCGCAAAACCCATTCGCTGCAACGTGCGGGCCAGCTTCTGATTCTTGGCCACCCGCTGCGCGGTGTACACTTCCTTATAATTGGCGGGCAGTTGGCTGGCTTTCGTTGGCGGCACCCAGCTGCCAAAGCATTTGGGCCAATCGGGACAACCCATGCCGCTGCCGGTACTGCGCACAACCCCACCTACCAAAATCAATAGGTACACGCTTACAACTGTAAGAATACCGACAAATCGAAAACGGCGGACGGCAGGGCTCAGGTGAATATTATCCATAACAAAAAGCGGGTGGCTGTTACTACCGCGGTATATCTGCGCAAGACAGCCAACGCATAAAATTTAAGTGGTCAAGTAAAAGCCGTGAAACAAAAACGGGCCGCCGATTAGGCGGCCCGCTTCGGGACTTTACCAATTGCATTGGTTAATCAACCATTTTCTAACTAGTCAGCCAGTTCCTGCTCATAAGGCAAATTCGATGACTGCGTTTGCGAGTACGGTACGTTCTGGGGAATGAAGTCCACATCTGAACCGGGCTTGCTATAGTCGTAGGGCCAGCGGTACACAGCCGGAATCTCGCCGGGCCAGTTGCCGTGGCCGGGCTCAATTGGCGTAGTCCATTCCAGCGTAGTCGAGTTCCAAGGGTTCTGGGTAGCGCGACGACCGCGGAATATGCTGTAGAAGAAGTTGAAGATGAAGATGAACTGACCCAGGAAGGCGATGATGGCAGCAATCGAGATGAACTTGTTCATATCCGCGAATTGCGAGAAGGCATCAAAGCCAGTCCAAGCGTAGTAACGACGGGGGAAACCGGCGATACCAACGTAGTGCATCGGCATGAACACTAGGTACACGCCTGCAAACGTCAACCAAAAGTGGATGTAACCCAGCTTCTCGTCCATCATTCGGCCGAACATCTTCGGGAACCAGTGGTACACGCCGCAGAACAGGCCGAAGAATGCCGAACTACCCATTACCAAGTGGAAGTGAGCTACCACGAAGTAGGTGTTGTGCATTTGAATGTCGAGAGTGGCGTTACCGAGGATAATACCTGTCAGACCACCCGAAATAAACAGCGACACAAAACCGATAGCGAACAGCATAGCGGCCGTGAAGCGGATATTACCACGCCACAGGGTTGCCAGCCAGTTGAACACCTTCACGCCCGAAGGCACGGCGATGATAAGCGTCAGGAACATGAAGACCGAACCGAGGAAAGGATTCATGCCCGTCACGAACATGTGGTGAGCCCACACCACGAACGACAACAGCGAGATACCAATCAGCGAACCAATCATGGCGCGGTAGCCGAAGATGGGCTTGCGAGCATTCGTAGCCAGCACTTCCGACACCATACCCATAGCCGGCATGATTACAATGTACACTTCGGGGTGACCTAGGAACCAGAACAAGTGCTGGAACAATACCGGCGAACCACCCTGATTGCTCAAAGCCTGACCCGCAATGTAGATATCCGACAGGAAGAACGAGGTACCAAACGAACGGTCGAACACCAACAGCAGAGCCGCCGAGAACAGAACCGGGAACGACAGAATGCCGAGAATAGCCGTCAGGAAGAAGGCCCAGATGGTGAGCGGCAATTTGCTCATGCTCATGCCACGGGTACGCAGATTGATAACCGTCGTCACGTAGTTGACACCACCCAGCAGCTGCGACACGATGAAGAACACCATGCTCACCAGCCACAGCGTCATACCCGTACCGGAGCCGGGGATGGCTTGCGGTAGAGCGCTCAGCGGAGGATAGATTGTCCAGCCAGCTGCCGCCGGACCGGTTTCAATGAACAGGGAAGAGAACATGATAATGCTCGACAGGAAGAAGAACCAGTACGAGAGCATGTTCATAAAGCCCGAAGCCATGTCGCGGGCACCTACTTGCAGCGGAATGAGGAAGTTTGAGAACGTACCGCTCAAACCGGCTGTCAGCACGAAGAATACCATGATGGTACCGTGCATCGTCACCAGCGCGAGGTAGAACTCAGGGTTGAGTTTACCAGCCTGAATCCAGCCACCGAGGACGGGCTTTAGCCATTCCATCGTGCCTTCGGGCCAGCCGAGCTGCAAACGGAACAAACTGGAAAGAGTACCGCCAAGGATAGCCCAGAACATACCCGTAATCAGGAATTGCTTGGCAATCTGCTTGTGGTCTTGGCTGAACACGTACTTCCACAGCCAATGCTGGTCATGATGCTCATGGTCGTGGTCGTCGTGGTGCAGGTGGTCGCCGTGCTCGGTGGTCGGCACCGGGGCCGAGCCCACGCCACCCGACGCTTGCACGCTGGCTGAAAAATGGGGTTTGGGGGTCAGGTCTGACATAGCGGAATACCGTTGATAGTAATTAGTTCGAGGCGGCCAGAGGCATCGGCGCTGCTTCCACTTCGGGCGTGGCTGCTACCGGAGCGGGCACGGCCTTTGCCTTCTGTTTGAAAGCGGCCAGCACGTCGGGGTTCTTCTGCGTGAACGACTGCTGCGAAGCGTACCAGTTCTGGTAGTCGTCGGGCTCGTCCACAATCACCGTAGCTTTCATAGCGAAGTGGCTGCCGCCACACAGCTGGTTGCAGGCCAGTTCATAGTTGAACTTGGGGTTGCCCAGTTTGGCACGCATCTCATCGGTTGTGGTAGTTGGTGTGAACCAAAAACGGGTCGGCATACCGGGAACAGCGTACATCTGCACTCGGAAGTGGGGCATGTACACGGCGTGCAATACGTCGCGCGAACGAATCTTAATCAGCACCGGCACGCCCTTGGGCACGTGGATTTCATTAGTCGTGAAGTCATCCTGAGCCGCTTTGTCACTCAGGTCAAAGCCCCACTCGTTCACAGCATCAATCATGCGGTAATTAATTACCCCAAGCTTCATGTCACGACCAGGGTAACGCACAAGCCAGTTGAACTGCTTACCCATTACCTCTACTACTACCGAATTTTTCGGTGCGGGACCGGTAATACGGGTCCAGGCTTTCCAACCGGCGAAAATCAGCGAAGCCATCACAATGGCTGGGATAATCGTCCAGACAACCTCAATCGTGTTGTTGTGTGCAAAGAAGTAAGCGCGACGGCCTTCCTTGTGTTGGTATTTATACGAGTACCAAAACAGCAGAATCTGGGTAATTACGAAAGCTACGCCAATCACAGCCATCGTGGTCCAGAACATGGTTTCCATTTTGTGTCCATGTACCGAGGCAATAGGCGGGTTCATTTTGTTGAAGTTCTCAACAAACGAATAGGCAAACCATGCACCACCACCTACTAGAAAAACCAGCATCAGAATAGCATTCACGCTATTGCTCATGCCAATGTCGCGGGTGAAGGTGCCCGAGAAAATAGAAGTAAAAATCTGCAGGCGGAACAGGAGGCCGAATACGACCAATAGCAACACCAACACCAGCAAAATGGTAAGAGCAGTCATTGAGTTTTAGTATTGAGTACTAAGTATTAAGACCTGAGCGCAAGTTTTTGAACAGCTTGCGCTCAGGTCTTCAATCTAAAGTCTAGGTAGTGTGGTGAACGCTCTCGTCGAGGAACGGATGGTTGACAGCAACAAGCGATGCCGAAGCCAGACGGCGCGTGAACAAAATGAGGAAAGCACCCAGGAAAATGGCAGCAATGCCAATCTCGATTAGGAACCCGTTTTCACCACGCAAAGTTGCGGGCATGAGCATCAGATAGAAATCTGACCAGTGCCCCGCAAGGATGGCGATGCAGACGATTTTCATGATAATCATCTGGCGCTTGGCGTCACGCGTCATCAAACCCAGGAACGGAAAGACGAAATTGATGAAGATATTAAAGTAGAACAGGAAGGTATAACGGCCTTCAAAGCCACCCAGACGCTGGTTGAAGTACACAGCTTCTTCAGGAAGGTTGGCATACCAAATCAGCATAAATTGGGCGAACCATACGTAGGTCCAGAAAATGCTGAACCCGAACATCAACTTACCCAAATCGTGGAGATGGTTGACGCTCAAAGCGCGGAGGTAACCTGCTTGTTTAAGGAAGATAGCAGTAAGCGCGATAGCAGCGATACCAGATACCCACCACGAAGCGAATACATACCAGCCAAACATGGTGCTGAACCAGTGGGTGTCAACCGACATTACCCAGTCCCAAGCAGACATCGAAGAACTCACGGCGTACAACACTAGGAACAAGGCCGAAGCATTGATGCTCTTGTGAAACCAAACAGTGCCACCATTCAAATCCTCCTGCAACGACAACTGGCGTAATTTCCAGCTGAAGTAAGCCCAGATAGCCAAGTAAACGATGGTACGGATGAGGTAAAAGGGCAAGTTCAGGAAACCACTTTTACCGGCAATGATGGCATCGTAGTTTGGGCTGTTTTTATCCATGATGCCCTCGTGAGTCCAATGGAAGATGTCGTGACGACCAACCAGGAAAATGATGAGCATAATCACACCGCCTGGAATAACCCACGCGCTGAGAGCCTCCGAAATGCGCTTCACCATCACCGACCAACCAGCGTAAGCTACGTAGTTGATAGCCATGAATACCGTGCCGATGGTGGACACACCAAGGAAAAACAGGTTGCTGTGCCAAAGACTTACAATTACGCGCTTAATCAGCACGGAATGGCCTTCTTCGTGAGCAGCGCCATGCGCAGCGGCAGCGTGGCCGGCGGCCTCGCCGTGCTCGGCAGCGCCCCAACCTAACACTTGGGCGAGGATACCGAGAATGAGTATTACCACACCGGTGACGATGATGGCAATAAAAGTTTTACGGGCGCCATCCGTAACGACGAGCTGTTCAGCCGTGGCGCTTTCGTGGTGCGTCAGAGTTGCCATAGTGCGTTAGTGGGCGTTGCCGTTAGTTGCTTTGGTTTTGCCTTCGCCGGGGGTTTCTGAACCGGTGTTGGCTTGTGCCTGACCCACTGGAGCAGTGTTGGTGGCGTCTTTAGTTTCAGTAGAGTCGCTGGTGACCGTGTTGGTCGGGCCTTTCGCAATCAGCTTGCTAAGTGCATCGGGGCCTTCGCCACGCTGCAACACGTGCACGTACATGGCAATTTTCCAACGCTCTTCGGGATTCACCTGCGAGCCGTGCGGCATCATGCGGTTGCGGCCCCACTCGATGACGTGGTAGATGTGTCCATCGTTCATCGTCTTGTAGGCACCCGTCGAGTAATTCGGTACGCCCTTGAAAATCTTGCCTACCGGGCCCTGACCGTCGCCGGCCTCACCGTGGCAATGCTGGCAAATGCGCGTGTAGAGCACCTTGCCTTCTTCCAAATTGGCTTTTGTGTAAGGGTACGGGTTGTGGAGCATCCGCTCAGCCATTCGCACACTATCCTTGGGAATGTGGTCGAAATAGTTGAGTTTGCCACGGGGGATGGTACCGTTGGCGGGAGTGCGCTCATTGATACCGAACGAGTTCACGGTGTTAAACGTGGTTTGGCGCAGGGGCTCGTAGGGGATGGATTCGTACATCTCCGGTGCATATTCTACGCCGGGGTCGTTTCCGTCGTGGGTGCAGGCCGTGGTGGCCAGTCCCAAGGACAGTAGCAGCGCCGAAACGCGCAGGCTCAGGGTCAGCGGATGCATCATTAGTTGTTGGTCATTTCTTTTTGGTTGACTTCCGAAGCGCCGTTGTCGCGCAGCAGCTGGGTCAGCCGGGGAAATTGCGAGCTGTTTTCATCCAATTCAATGGCCATTACGAACTTGTCGTCGGTGGCGCGTACATCCATCACCGGTACTTTGAAGCGCGGATACAAACCCGTAATCGTGAAGAAGGTGAGGGCCATGCCGTGGCAGGTGAAGAACACCGTCAATTCGAATGCCACCGGCACGAAGGCCGGCAGGCCGATGTGGGGCTTACCACCGATAATCATCGGCCAGTCGAAACCCAGCATGTAAATCTGCATCCACAGCGCAAACGAGAGTCCCGTCAGGCCGAAGAAGAAGGCAGCAATGGGCAGGCGCGACCGCTCGATGCCGAGGGCGTCGTCAATGCCGTGTACCGGGTAGGGCGAGAATACGTCGTAGATTTTCACGCCGGCGGCGCGCACGTTTTCCACGGCGTGCAGCAGCACGTCTTCGTCTTCGAAGATGCCGAGGGCGAATTGCTTAGTCATGCTGGTTGTAGGTTACGGGAGCCGAGGCAGGGGCACCGTGAGTGGCAGGGTGATGAGCGTGAGCCGCTTTTTCGGGGTTGTAAGTAGGGCCGTTGTCAACGGTGTACTTCAGGATGGTTTTCACTTCGGCCATGTTAATCACAGGGAAGAACTTGGCGAAGAGCAGGAACAGCGTGAAGAACAAGCCGAGGGTGCCGAGGTACAGGCCGATGTCGATAATTGAGGGCGAGAACATAGCCCAGCTCGACGGCAGGTAGTCGCGGTGCAGCGAGGTCACGATGATTACGAAGCGCTCGAACCACATACCGATGTTCACAATGATAGACAGGATGAACGTGAGGCCAATGCTGTAGCGTACGCGACGGAACCACACCAGCTGCGGCGTAATCACGTTGCAGGTCATCATCGAGGCGTATGACCACCAGTAAGGACCGGTAGCGCGGTTGATGAAGGCGTACTGCTCGAACTCAACCTGCGAGTACCAAGCGATGAAGAACTCCGTGATGTATGCCACACCCACGATGGAGCCGGTTACCATCATGATTTTGTTCATCAGCGCGATGTGCTCCAGCGTGATGTAGTCTTCGAGGCGGAATACCACGCGGGTGATAAGCATCAGGGTAAGCACCATGGCGAAACCCGAGAAGATAGCACCGGCCACGAAGTAGGGCGGAAAGATGGTGGTGTGCCAGCCCGGTACCACCGAGGTAGCAAAGTCCATCGATACGATGGTGTGTACCGAGAGTACGAGCGGGGTCGAAACACCGGCCAGAATCAGCGAAACCGTTTCGTAGCGCGACCAAGCTTTGGCCGAACCTTTCCAGCCGAAGCTCAGCATGGAGTAGCTGAATTTGGCAATGGGCCCTTTGGCACGGTCACGGATGGTAGCAAAGTCGGGAATCAGGCCGATGTACCAGAACACCAGCGACACCGTGAAGTAAGTTGAGATTGCGAATACGTCCCAGAGCAGCGGCGAATTGAAGTTGGCCCACAGCGAACCCAGCGTGTTTTGCAGCGGGAAAACGTAGAATGCCAACCACGGACGGCCCATGTGCAACACCGGGAACATGGCGGCGCAGATTACGGCAAAGATGGTCATGGCTTCGGCGGCGCGGTTGATGGAGCTCCGCCATTTCTGACGGAACAGCAGCAGAACGGCCGAAATCAGCGTACCGGCGTGACCGATACCTACCCACCACACGAAGTTGGTGATGTCCCAGGCCCAGTTCACGGTTTTGTTCAGGCCCCACTCGCCGATGCCGTACCATACGGTGCGGTATACGGAGTAGAAGAACACCCCCAGAAAGAACAGCGCCACGCTCAGAGCAGCCATCCAACGGAGGTTGGGCTTGGCTTCGACCTGATAGCAGATGTCTTGCGTTACGTCGTGTAACGTCTTACCGCCAGTTACGAGCGGCTCGCGTACGGCTGATACGTGCTGCATAGTTGATATAGATTAAGCGTTTTCTTAAGCTTCTTTGCCGAAGAACTCCGATTCAGAATTCCGAATCTTCGTCAGGTACGTCACGTTCGGCTGCACGTTGATGGAGTCGAGCGAGTGGAAAGCGCGCTCGCCGTCTTCACGACGCAGGAGCTTGCTAATACGGCTGTTGGGGTCTTTCATATCACCGAACACGATGGCTTCGGTGGGGCACGACTGGGCGCAGGCAGTTACAATCTCGCCATCCACCGGACGACGCTTCTGCTTCTTGGCTTCGAGCTTGCCGAGCTGAATGCGCTGCACGCAGAACGAGCATTTCTCCATCACACCACGGGCACGTACTGTTACGTCTGGGTTCAGCACCATGCGGCCGAGGTCGGTGAACATGTGGCCGTTCACGATTTCGAACTTCTCGTTCGAGTAGTACGAGAACCAGTTGAAACGACGCACTTTATACGGGCAGTTGTTGGCGCAGTAGCGCGTGCCGATGCAACGGTTGTAGGTCATCTGGTTGAGACCTTCCGAGCTGTGCGTGGTAGCGAGTACCGGGCACACCGTTTCGCAGGGTGCGTGGTTGCACTGCTGGCACATCATCGGCTGGAAGATAACCTGCGGGTTTTCCGAAGGGTCTTCCATGGCGGCGTAGGTACCTACTTTGCCTTTGCTTTCGAAGTCGCTCTTGTGCGCATCCGAGCTGTAGTAGCGGTCGATGCGCATCCAGTGCATCTCGCGGCGGTTGATAACCTGCTGCTTACCTACTACGGCAGTGTTGTTTTCGGTCTGGCACCCAATCACACACGAGCCGCAGCCAATGCAGGAGTTGAGGTCCACGGCCATGCCCCAGTGGTGGTTGTTGTACTGGTAGTCCTGCCACAGCGATACCTTGCTGGGCGCTTCCAAGCCATCAGGCGTAGCGATTTTCTCGTACTCCGTTACTTCCTTGGGGTTCTTTTTGTAGTTAGCTAGCGTATTCTCCTGCACCACCGGGCGGCGGTCCATCAGCGTCTGGTGCGTCTGGGTCTGCGCGATGGGCGAGGTGGCGCTCGTCTTCTCCAGCGTCACCACATTCATGTACTGAATGCCGTTGGCCGTCATGGCGAGTGGGGCGGCGTTCTCCCCTACTTTGTCGCCGGCTTTGCCAGCCATTGTGCGGCCGTAGCCGAGGGCGATGCTCACCGTGCCATTGGTCTGGCCGGGCTGAATCAGCACAGGCAGCTCGATGCTGTGGCCGTTAGCAGTCACTTTTACCACATCGCCCTGCTCCCACTTGTTAGCAACGGCCATGGCGCGGGGTATGGCTACGTAGTTGCCCCAGGTTGCTTTCGAAATCGGGTCGGGCAACTCCTGCAGGAAGGGGTTGTTGGCTCCGCAACCGTCCGCGCTCAGGCCTACTTTTTCGTAGAGAGCAAGTTCAACACCGTTCGGCTTGGCGGCACCGCTCAGCTGCGAGGCAGCAGTGGCAGCGCTCATCGCCGTCATGGCCGGTGCTGCGGGCAGGGCAGTACCCATGGCCACGCCATCGTGCACTACTTTGTCCCAGGCCGCATCCGTGGGGGTGATGCCACGCCAGTTGGCGCGGAGGAAGCGGTAGTAAGTCGTGTTGTTGCCAGCCCAATGCAGCAGGCTCTCCTGGGCCTGGCGGGTGGTGAACAGCGGCGTAATCACAGGCTGCGACAGGCTGAGGTAGCCAGCTTTCGGCTCGAAGTCGTTCCACGATTCCAGCCAGTGGTTGTCAGGAGCGGCGTACTGGCAGAGGCTGCCGGTTTCGTCCAGACGGTCGTTGAGCGAGATGGTCAACGGCACTTTGGCAATGCCCGACTTCACTTTGTCGCCCATTGGGTGGTTAAACACCGGGTTGGCGTTGTAGAAGATAACGGCGCCTACGCTGCCGTTATTCATATCATTCACTAGGGCGGCCATGCGGGCATCGTCGCCTTGGCGCACATTGCTCGAAGCAGCGCTGATAGTAGTGCCGGCGTTGCCAAGAGTTTGGTTGATGGCAGTTACCAGCGACTGCACGGCGGGGTCGTTCGAACCCGAAACCACGAGGCCGGTGCTACCGCTGGCTTTCAGCTCGGCTGCAGCAATAGCCAGTTGCTTTCCATAAGAAGCAGAGGTTGACACGCTGCCACCGTTTACGATGGCATTGTACAAGGCCAGTGCCACCGCACCCTGTTCCGAGGGCTTCACTGGCACGCGCACGTCGGCGTTGGAGCCGGTGAGCGACATGATGGTCTCGAACTGGAAGTGGCGCGACATGGTGCGCTTATCCGTGCTCACCTTGCGGTTTACCACGTACTGCTTGGCATACTCTACGGGCGAAATCCAGGTACCGAGGAAATCGGCATCAAGGCTCACGATGACGTTAGCCTTGCTGAAATCGTAGCCGGGAACCACGCCGCCGTTGGCTTGCAGCAGGCCGGTGGCCGACTGCGCGTCATACATTACGTGGGTAGTGTTGGGGTAGCGGGCAGCGAATTCGGCAATGGCCCTCTTCGTGCTCGGGCTGATAATCGTGTGCGACACGATGGCGATGCGGCCCGTGGTGCCGGCCAGCTTCGTGCGGATTTCCTGGTCAACTTGCTTCACCTCGGCCTTCTGGCCTTTGATGGCGAAGTGCTGCAAACGGCCACCGTCGTACAGACTCAGTACAGCGGCTTGAGCACGCGCTGACAGGCCGCCTTTGGTAATGGGCGACTCCGGGTTGCCTTCCAGCTTAATCGGCCGGCCTTCGCGCGACTTTACCAGTACGGCGTTGTAGTCCGAGCCGGTGAAGTAGGTGGAAGCGTAGAAGTTGGAAATGAGCGGGTCAATTTCCTCGGGCTTGTTCAGGTACGGGATGGCCTTCACTACCGGCGTTTCGCACGAAGCCAGCATGGCCGCGCCAACGCCGAAACCCATCAGCTTGAGGAAGTCGCGACGGGGAGCCGACGTATCGTCCTTGCTCTCGTGGCTTTCCTTAACCGGCATGAACTCGGCGAAGGCCGATTGCATGAACTCCGG
Source organism: Hymenobacter negativus (assembly GCF_016056375.1). Taxonomy (GTDB): domain Bacteria; phylum Bacteroidota; class Bacteroidia; order Cytophagales; family Hymenobacteraceae; genus Hymenobacter; species Hymenobacter negativus_A. The sequence goes on along the minus strand of NZ_JAEDAE010000003.1, from coordinate 455,005 downwards.
GGCGCTTTCCAGTTCCTCAATTCCTTTCCAGTACTTCATTTTTGGGGACTTAGGGACTCGGGGACTTGGGGACTTGGCCACCAGCCGCGAGGTACTTGAATTTATAAGCGGAATCTTTTTTTGTAACAGAATGGATAAGGGGCCGAGTCATGAGAAAACTAAGTCCCAAGACCCGAAGTCCCCACTAACCAATTAGTAGTGGCACTTCGAGCACTCGGTGCCGCCGTTCGACGACACGGTGAAGGGAGCACCGGCGTTTTTCGAGTCGTGCAGCTTCACGAGGTTGTCGTAGTACTTGTTATCCTTCGTGTTGAGGGGCATCTCGCGGTGGCAGTTGATGCACCAGCCCATGGTGAGGGCCGAATACTGGTACACTACTTCCATATTCTGGATGGGGCCGTGGCAGGTCTGGCACTGGAGGCCTGCTACCTGCGTGTGCTGCGAGTGGTTGAAGTAAGCCAGGTCGGGCAGGTTGTGAATACGAACCCACTGAATCGGCTGCTTGCGCTCGATGGCGCGGTAGATTTTCTTGATTTCGGGCGACTCCGTCTTCACCTGCGAGTGGCAGTTCATACAAATGTTGGCCGAAGGAATGTTGGCCGATTTGCTCTTGTACACCGACGTGTGGCAGTAGGCGCAGTTAATCTGGTTGGTGCCGGCGTGCAGCTTGTGCGAGAAAGCAATGGGCTGCGTGGGCTGGTAGCCCTGGTTCAGGCCAACGGCCATTACGCTTTGCACACCTTCATAAAGTAAAACGAGGGCAAAAACGACACCTACAATACCGCGTAGTACGGGCGAGCGGTAAAACTTGCCCCAGTCGAAGCGCTGCTCCAGAATTTCGATGTCGCGGCCGTCGAGGTCCTTGCGGCCGCGCAGCACGTCTTTCATCAGGTTACCAATGATAACGAGCGTCACCACCAGCACAATCAGCACCACTACGAGGACAATAAGCAGGATGTCAACGTATTTGCCAGCTCCGGCATCGGCACCGCCAGCAGCAGCCTGACCATCGGCAGCGGCCGCGTTGCCAGCCGTAACACCGCCAGCAGGGGCAGCAGCTGCGCCTTCCTGCGAAGTGATGTAAGCTACAATCGAAGTTACTTCCTTGTCCGAGAGGGCGAAGGAGGGCATTTGCTGCTTGTTGAACTTGTTGAAAAGAGCCACAGCATAGTCATCGCCGCTGGCTACTACTTTGCTGGAGTTCTTTACCCAGGGCAAAATCCAGGAGATGGGGCGGCGCTTGGTGATGCCGGCGAGGGCGGGACCAACTACCTGCTCATTCACGGCGTGGCACTGGGCACAATTGCCTTTGAAAAGAGCATCACCGGCGGCGATGGCAGCGGCATCACCACCGCCAGCGGCCGGAGCAGCAGCGGTTGCGGGCGTGGCAGCAGCCGTGGCACCGGGGGCTACCCCTTCTTTTTTCACGGCGGCAGCGTCTTGGGCCGAAGCCTGCTGGATGCCGGCAAACGTGAGCACAAATGCCAGCAACAGATGAGGTAAGGAACGGAGTCGAATGCTATTCATAAGAAAATAGACGGTAAAACGAAACGCTAGGGCATTTCAAGGCCACAAATGTAGGTCAGGAATCGTAGGCGGCAAAGTTCGAAATACAATTTCCGGGCAGCGGCAGCCGTTTGGATTAGCCCTATTATGGGCTTTCCGCAGTCCGGCAGCCAATACGGCGCAGCTTCTAATTGAGTCGTGGCAGCGTCAGAAAACCATCGGTGGCCATAGGTTATGCGGTGATTTCTAAAGCCCTAAATCGGAACCACGGGCAGCTATTTTTGTTGTTTTGCTCCAGTCATTCTCGCCCACACTTTTCATTCGGCGCAGGAGCATCGAACTCAATTTTTATCCTCCTCCCCTATTCCTTATATATAGGTAACACGGACAGAGGCACCCGCTGGTGTGGCTGATGACTGCCCGCGGTGAGAATTGCAATTCGGTAAGATGATTACGGTGGCCTTGGCAATGTGCCGGAAAGTCAGTACCTTTGCGCCCCAATCAATTTTTACACCCACAATTCACCCCCATCGTAATGGAACAAAGAAATTACGAGACGGTCTTCATCGTGACTCCCGTATTGAACGAGAGCCAGGTGCAAGAAACGGTCGAGAAGTTCACTCAGGTGCTTAAGGAAAATAGCGCCGCCCTCCTGTCCACCGAAGCCTGGGGCCTGCGCAAGCTGGCTTACCCGATTCAAAAGAAGAACACGGGCTACTACTTCTGCCTGTCCTACACGGGCGAAGGCAACATCGTGGACGTGCTCGAGCTGGCTTTCCGCCGCGACGAGCGTGTTATCCGCTTCCTTACGACCGTGCTCGACAAGCACGCCGTGGAGTACAACACCCGCCGCCGCAACGGCGAAATGAACCAGCAGAAGGCTGCCAAAGAAACCGAAGCCGTAGCCCAATAATTTAGCACGACATGGCATCTCCCGCATTCAACCGCAACAACGACCGGTCGGCTATGAACAAGCCGCAGGATACCCGCAAAAAATACTGCCGCTTCAAGAAGAATGGCATTAAGTACGTGGATTATAAAGACCCGAACTTCCTGCTGAAGTTTGTGAACGAGCAGGGCCGCGTGCTGCCCCGTCGCCTCACCGGCACCAGCCTGAAATTCCAGCGCAAAGTGACTCAGGCCATCGCGAAGGCCCGCCACTTGGCTCTGATGCCGTACGTAGCCGACGCCCTGAAATAGACCTTAGACCTGAGAACTCAGAACTTAGATTTCGACTGCGTCTACGCTCTTGGCTCTAAGTTCTAGGTTCTCACATCTTATCAAGATAATGGAAATCATCCTCAAAGACGACGTTAAGGGCCTCGGGTACAAGAACGACATCGTGACCGTGAAATCGGGCTACGGTCGCAACTTCCTGTTGCCGCAGGGTCTGGCCATGTTGGCCGACAAGACGAACAAGAAAATCACGGCTGAGAACGTGCGCCAGGCCGCTCACAAAGCCGACAAAATCAAAGGTGACGCCCAGGCTATTGCTGACCAGGTCGGTGATATGGTGCTGGAAATCCCCGCTAAGGTGGGTGAAAGCGGCAAAATCTTTGGTCGGGTAACCACCCTGCAATTGGCCGATGCGCTGAAAGCTAAGGGTGTTGACATCGACCGCAAGCGTTTGTCGTTCGACCAGGAGCCGGCTTCGGCTGGCGACTACACCGCTACGGCTAACCTGCACAAGGAAGTGAAGCACACGATTAACTTCCGCGTAGTAGCCGAGTAGTCTCGGTTCCTTTGCTAGATAAGAAAAAGCCCTGCCTGCTGGCGGGGCTTTTTTTATTCCGCTTCTCGGGCCATAGCCCGGTTACGGGCTATTTTTGCTTTAATGTTTAGAACTGAATTGACAATTGCCCCGGCCGCTGGCCAGCTGGCGCGCACAGCACTGGTGCTCACCATGGGTTCGTGTTTTGCTGACAGCATTGGCTCGCGGCTGGTAGCTAATAAGGTAGAGGCGCGGGTGAATCCATTCGGCACCGTGTTTCAGCCGCTGGCGCTGGCGCGACTGCTGCGCGCAGCTGCTGGCGAAGAGGTGGATTGGCAGCGGCACTTGGTGCAAGCCCGTGGGCGCTGGCAGAGCTACGACCTCCACGGCAGCGTCGGGGCCGATTCGCCGGTGGAATTGCTTCAGTACATCCAGGAAGTGGTGCGGCAAACGGGCGAGTTCCTGCGCAATACAGACGTGGTGCTGCTGACGCTGGGCACGGCCTGGGCTTACCGCCTGCGCGAAACCGGTGAACTGGTAAGCAATTGCCACAAACAGCCGAGCGACTTATTTGTGCGCGAATTGCTGACGCCGGATGAGATTATCAATGCGCTGGCGGAGACGCATGCTTACCTGCGCCGCATCAACCCAGACTTGCGCTTTGTGCTGACGGTGAGCCCTGTGCGGCATTTGAAAGACACTCTGCAGCTGAATGCGGTGAGCAAGTCGGTGCTGCGATTGGCTACGCACATTGTGAGCGACCTGCTGCCTGGCGTGGCCTATTTCCCGGCTTACGAGCTGCTGGTGGATGATTTGCGCGACTACCGCTTCTATGCGTCGGATATGCTGCACCCGTCGGAAGTGGCGGAGGATTATATCTGGGAGAAGTTTGCCCGGGCGTATTTCGATGCTGATTTTGGGCGTTTCCGCAAGGAATGGGCGGCCGTGCGGCAGTCGCTGGGGCACCGGCCATTGCACGAAGGCGCGCCTGAACACCGGCAGTTCTTGGAAAGCACCCGCGAAAAGCTGGAGCAACTGAGCTTGCGCAAAGTAGACGTGGCCGATGAGCTGCGCACGGTGCGGGCGCGCATCGCGGCCCTGCCGGAGCCGATACAACCGCCGATGGTTGTCGAAGAGCTGGAGGATAATGAGGAACGGATTGACATTGGCGAAGGCTCGGAAGCTTTGCCAATGACGCCCGTTGCACCAGCTAATGGAGCCGCCGCTGAGCAGCCCACCAGCAGCACCGAAACCGGCCGTGCTTCGCGCTTGTCGCCGGAAGAATTCCGAGCGCACCGGGCGGGTCGTTCGGACCGGCCTGAGCGCGGGCGGCGCGATGGCCGAGGCAGAGGCCGGGGGGCCGCTCCTTCCGAAACGGAGGCTTTTCAGGCCGCAAGTTTTGGGGAAGCCGACGAATTTGCGCAGCAGCCTTTCCTAGCAAATACCGATGTTGGAGAGACTGAGTTGACTCCAGTAGCAGCCTCGACTGAATTTACGGTTGGAGCAGTGAATTCGGAACAGGGAGCAGATGCTGCCGAGCATGAACAAGGCCGCAAGAAGAAGCGTCGTTCGCGGGGCGGAGCAAAGCGCACGGCGCGTAAGCATGCATTGCGTCTCACGGCTGAGCTGGGCATAGACCCAAGCCAGCTACCGGCTTCGGAAACTGCTTTGGAAGCAGCAGCTGGCGCACTGCCCGCTGGGCAGAACATCCGTCCGGAAACGCCGAAATCCAGCGTTATCACCAAATCGCAGCCGGTAAAACGGGGTGGGCGGCGCAACGAGCCAGGCCGCGTACCTCGCGTAGAGTTGTTTGCCACTCCACCTGCTGCCGAAGGTTCAGCTTCGGAAACGCCAATGGTGGATGCGGAAGCATTTACACCCGTTGATTTTGAAGCATTGACAACACCAGACGCGCTGATTATCAACGCTGAATCTGATTCTGACATTGCGGCTACTACTTCCCGCAGTAGCCGCAACCGGAAAAAGAAAAAGGCCCGGAAACTGGCTGCAAGTGTTGATGAAGCCAGCACCGCAACTTCAGAGAACGTAGTAGCTGGCACGCATCAAACCTTGCCGATAGCCAGCGCGGCTCAACTTTCCGAATCATCAGAATCAGTCAGTGAGAGCCGACGCGAGGATATGCGTCAGCCGCAGGAACCAGTGGCGGCACTGCCGGTAAGCGGGCAAGCTACGGCCGTTGTTTCGACGACAGGAGTACCAAATGCCGTGGATACGCCCGTTACAAATCCGGCCCCAGCCAAGCCATCGGCTCGTAAGAGAAGAGCCGCGGTGGGTGGAAGGGCCGAGAAACCCGCTGTTGACACGCCGGTAATTCCAATAGCTGACCCGTCGGTGGTTCGGACGCAAGTGGCTGCCGGACGCATGATGGGCACCTCGGCCTCGCTGGTAACTTCTGCCCCCGAGCCGAAAGCTGACGCAACCAAAACAGTGCCCTCAAAGGCTGCAGTGGTTAGGAAGGCTACGGCAAAAGCTAAACCGGCTAACGCGCCCGTAGCGCCAACGGCCGCAATGTCAGCCGCACCAGTTGCAACAGAAGCTTCGTCGACGGCTACGCCCCCAACGCCGAAGCGCAAGGTGGCAGCAAAAGCAAAGGCCGCCGCGGCTCCAGCTCTGTCTGAAGCGCAGGCTCCGGATGTCACTACGGAAACGGCCCCAACAGCCGCCGATAAGCCTGTACCGGCTAAAAAGAAGGTTAAGTCCGCTCAAAAGCCCGCTGCGGCAGCAGAGCAGAAAGTGGCGGCAGTAGCCAAAGCCGCTGCAAAAAAATCGGTTTCCAAAGCGGCTATTACTAAAGCGGCTGCTCAAAAAAAAGCGGTTACCAAGGCTGACAAACCAGTTATTGCAACCGAAACGCCAGCTGCCAAACCAGCTGCCAAACGCAAAACACCGAAAAAGTCAGCTTAACCTCTGATAAAAGCCCGCTAAAATCCGGCGAGTTGCGTTATTTATTTCCCAAGCCCGGCCTTTTTTGCCGGGTTTGGTGTTTTAGCACCTCCCCTACTCCGCATACTTATGGCCCACGCTGCGTCGCATACCAACCGTCTTGCTCAGGAAACCAGTCCTTATCTGCAACAGCACGCCCATAACCCCGTGGATTGGTATCCGTGGGGTCCGGAGGCGCTGAACCGGGCGCAGGCTGAGCAAAAGCCTATTCTGGTTAGTATTGGCTATGCGGCTTGCCACTGGTGCCACGTAATGGAGCGCGAGTCGTTCGAGAACGAGGCGGTGGCGGCGGTGATGAATACACATTTCGTATGCATCAAAGTCGACCGGGAGGAGCGGCCCGATGTGGACCAGATTTACATGGATGCGCTGCACGCCATGGGTCTTCAGGGCGGCTGGCCGCTGAACGTGTTTCTGACGGCCGACGCCAAGCCTTTTTACGGTGGCACCTACTTCCCGCAGGGCAACTGGACCAAGCTGCTGACCAACATCGGACAGGCCTATGCCGGCGAGCACCGCGCCGAGCTGGAGCAGTCAGCTGAGCGGTTTATGGAAGTCATCGGCAAGAGCGAACTGGCCAAATATGGCGGGCACAACCGCAATGAGGCCCAGGAAGCCGACTACGCAGCCTTAGAAACCATCGGCGTAGCGCCGGAAACCGGACCGGCCGGCGTTTCCGATGATGAATTTAAGCTGCTGGTGTATAACCTGAGCACGAATTTCGACCGCGAACGCGGCGGCATGAACCGCGCCCCGAAGTTTCCGATGCCCAGCATCTGGCGGTTTTTATTGCGGGCGCACGCCATCAGTGGCAGCCGGGCGGTGCTGGACCAGGCGGTACTAACCTTGCGCGAAATGGCCTGGGGCGGCATTTACGACCAGGTGCACGGCGGTTTCGCGCGCTACTCGGTGGATGGGGAGTGGCTGGCCCCACATTTCGAGAAGATGCTGTATGATAACGGCCAGCTGGTGAGCCTGTACAGCGAGGCCTTCCAACTGACGAAGGACGAGCTTTTCCGGGAAACGGTGTACGATACCATCGAATTTATCCGGCTGGAGCTGACCAATGATGAGGGCGGGTTCTACTCTTCGCTCGATGCCGATAGCGAGGGCGAGGAAGGCAAGTTTTACGTCTTCACGAAGGAAGAATTGCGCGGGATTCTGGGCGACGAGGAACCGCTGTTTTCCGACTACTACAACTGCACGGCCGTGGGCAACTGGGAGCACGGCCGCAACATCCTGCACCGCCGCGAAACCGACGAAGCCTTTGCCGTCGTCCACCAGCTGGCTCCCGGCGTGCTGCCGGAAATCGTAGCGAGCTGGAAACAGAAAATCATGGCCGTGCGCGCCACCCGCGTGCGCCCTGGCCTCGACGACAAAGTCCTCACCGGCTGGAATGCCCTGATGCTGCAAGGCCTGACGGATGCCTACCGGGCCTTTGGTGAGCCCGAATTCCTGGTGATGGCTGAGCACAACGCCCGCTTTATCGAAGCCAATCTGCGCGACGGCGCGGGCCTGTTCCGGACATGCAAAGACGGCCGGGCCAGTATCAGCGGTTTTTTGGAAGACTACGCGCTAGTCATTCAGGCTTACATCAGCTTGTACGAAGTGACCTTTGCCGAAAAGTGGCTGCGCGAGGCCGAAGGGCTGACGGAATACGTGCTGGCCAACTTCTTCGACGCCACTGAAACGCTATTTTTCTACACCGACAGCCGCGCTGAGCCGCTTATCGCCCGCAAAAAAGAGCTGTTCGATAACGTAATTCCCGCCTCGAACTCCATCATGGCGCACAACCTGCGCCGCCTGGGTCGCCACCTTGAAAAGGCCCAATACACCGACCTGGCCGCCGAAATGCTACGCCAGCTGCGCCATCTGGTGGTGAAAGAACCTCAGCACCTCGCCAACTGGGCTTCGCTTTATGCGGCGCTCCTGCGGCCGGGAGCCGAAATTGCCATTCAAGGCCCCGCAACGGAGGAATTCCGCGAGGAACTTAGCCGGCATTTTTTGTTTGATACGGTCCTGGCCGGCACCGAAACCGCGTCGGAACTACCGTTGCTGAAGCTGCTGCCTACCCCCACAGATGGCCGCACCGCCTTGCACGTGTGCCGCAACTATGCCTGCCAGGCGCCGGTGTACAGCGTGCCGGACGCGCTAGCGACGCTCTAGCGGCGGCGCCATGGTTCGCGCTACGGCCCTGTTATCTTTACTATCCGCTCCTACGCTATACCTGTTTTGAGTCTTACGCTTGATTTTATTGCTCCCGTGGCCGCGCCCTCGGCCGACCGGGTGACGCTGTTTGCCGACGTTATTCTGCCCCTGCCTTTGCCCAGGCTCTACACCTACCGGGTGCCGTATGAGCTGAATGACAACGTGGTGATTGGCGGGCGCGTCATCGTGCAGTTCGGGGCCAAAAAGACGCTCAGTTGCATTGTAGCGGCCGTGCACGAAACCGCGCCCAAGGAGTATCAAGCGAAGTACATCCTCGAATTTATTGACGATGCGCCGGTGGTCACGCAGGCGCAGCTCAAGCTATTTCGCTGGATGGCCGACTATTACATGTGCACCATCGGCGAGGTGATTAATGCTGCGCTGCCCTCGGCGCTGAAGCTTAGCTCAGAGTCGCGGATTCAGCTGCACCCGGGGTTTTCACGGGAGGAAAACGAGTACCCGCTTTCCACGCAGGAAACGTTGATTGTGGACGCGTTGGGCGTGGTGGAAGACGGCAAAGCCCTGACCTTTACCGAAGTGGGCGACCTACTCGGCATCACGTCCTTCCATAAGGTCATCAAGTCGCTGATGCACAAGGACGTAATTTTCCTCTTCGAGCACACCGCCGATAAGTATGCGCCCAAGGTGGTGAAGAAGGTGCGGCTGGCGCACCATTTCGTGTCGGAAGCGTCGCTGGAACAGCTCTTTGAGCAGCTCACCAGCAAGCCCAAGCAGCTTGATGTGCTTATGAAGTACCTGCAGCGCGTGCCGGTGTATCAGAACGAGCATTCCAACCAGACCGGCATCGAGAAAGCTTACCTGGCCAGCAGCCCGCACCTCTCGGCTTCGGCCGTGAATACGCTCATCAAAAACGGCGTGCTGGAGCAATTTGACCAGATTGTGAGCCGCTTCCCGGTGGAAAATGAGGGTGCCATTCACATGCCGTTCAGCCTGAGCGAGGCCCAGACCAAGGCGCGGGATGAAATCATGGCCCACTTCGGCGAAAAGGAAATAGTGCTGCTGCACGGTGTGACTGGCGCGGGCAAAACTGAGATTTACATCGACCTCATCCGCAAGGCGATGGATGGCGGCGGGCAGGTGCTGTACCTGTTGCCTGAAATCGCCCTCACGGCCCAGATTGTAACGCGCCTCATGCGCGTATTTGGCTCGCGGCTGGGCGTGTACCATTCCAAATTCTCCGACAACGAGCGGGTGGAAGTATGGAATGGCGTGCTCTCGGGCCGTTTCCAGGTAGTGGTGGGCGTGCGTTCGGCGGTGTTTCTGCCGTTTGATAATTTGTCGCTCATTATCGTGGACGAGGAGCATGAATCAAGCTACAAGCAGTACGACCCCGCCCCACGCTACAACGCCCGCGAGGTAGCCCTGATGATGGCAAACTTCCAGGGTGCCAAAACGCTACTAGGCTCGGCCACGCCGGCCGTCGAAACCTATTACCAGGCCAAGCAGGGCCGTTATGGGCTGGTGAGCCTCACCAAGCGCTTCGGAGAAGCTGGCATGCCCGAAATTGAGTTGGTGGACACTCGCAAGGCCCGCGAGCAGAAAACCATGCACAACCACTTCACCGCCGATTTGCTGGGTGAAGTGGAGCGCACCCTGGGCCGGAAAGAGCAGGTCATTCTGTTTCAGAACCGGCGCGGCTACGCGCCCGTGGTGGCCTGCCAGGACTGCGGCTGGATACCGAAATGCACTAACTGCGCCGTGAGCCTGAGCTACCACAAGCACAGCCACGAGCTGCGCTGCCACTACTGCGGCTACCACGACAGCATGGTGAGCAAATGCCCCGCCTGCGGCTCCCGCGCCGTGAAAACCCAGGGCTTTGGCACCGAAAAAATTGAGGATGACCTCAAAATCATGCTGCCCCAGGCCAATATCCAGCGCATGGATTTGGACACGACGCGCGCCAAAAACAGCTACCAGCAAATCATTGCCGACTTCGAGAAGCAGGCCACCAACGTGTTGGTAGGCACCCAGATGGTGACAAAAGGCCTGGATTTTGCCAACGTAAGCCTCGTGGGCATCATCAACGCCGACAGCATCATTCATTACCCCGATTTCCGGGCGCACGAGCGCGCCTACCAGATGTTTGTGCAGGTGAGTGGGCGGGCCGGGCGCAAGGGCAAAAAGGGCAAGGTCATCATCCAGACGGCCGACCCCACGCAGGTGATTTTTGACAAGGTCATCCGCAACGATTACATCGAGTTTTATAACTACGAAATCGTGCAGCGGCACGAGCACGGCTACCCGCCCTTCATGCGCGTTATCAAGATGACGGTGAAGCACATCGACCAAAACGTGGGCGAGGCAGCCGCCATTTTACTGACGCAGGAGTTGGTGGACCGCCTGGGCCGGGCCGCGGTTTTGGGGCCGGAAGCGCCTTATATCTTCCGCATTCGCAATTTCTATCTGCAGGAAATCACCATCAAGCTCGACCGGGCCCACACCGTGCTCAAGCAGGCCAAGCAGATGATTTGCGAAGCCATGGACGTGGTGAAAGACCACAAGGAATTTAAGCAGGTCCGCCTCGTGGCCGACGTGGACCCGATGTAAGCCCTTGATTGTCTCTCAATGGGCATATTGACCATCAAAAAGCCCCGGCTGCTTCAGTGCAGCCGGGGCTTTTTGATGATGAAAAGCGCAAGGGCTTACAGCTCGTCGAGCAGGTACAGGATGATGAGCACGATGCCGATAATGGCCAGAATGAGACCCAACAGGCCGATGATACCGCCAATGGTACCGCCTACTGCGCCACCCACAATGCCTACCAGCAAGCCCACCAACAGCAGAATCAGGCCCTGGCGCAGCTTACCGTCGAGGCGGGCCGTGCTGGCCGTATTATCGTGGCGGTTGAAGCTGGCTTTTTGTGATGCCTTCTCCAGTTTCTTGCTTACCTTATTGAGAGCCACGCGCTGCAGGAAGCTCAGCTTGGCAGGGGCAGCAGCGGGCGCGTTGGCTACGACAGTAGCGCTGGTTGCCGGGGTTTCTGTCACCACCACTTTAGCAGTGGGGGCCTTGGCTACCGGAGCCGACTGAGCAACGCGAGTGGCAGGCGCAACTGCCACAGCGGGAGCAGCCGGAGCAACAGGGGCGGCTACCGAGGCTACAGCAGCCGTTGCAGGCGTTGCGGCAGCTGGCACGGGCGTGGCTACCCGCGTAACGCCGTGGTAGGAACTACCCTTGGGCAGCATGGCGTACTCGGAACGGCTGCAGCTGCCCAGCGTGAGGGCACAGGCGGCAAGCGCAATCAGTTTGGCGAAGGGGGGAAAAAGGTTCTTCATAGGTATGCGGGTAAGAGAAAACTTGATTGCGCATTCTACGGCAAAAATTACAAATAGGCGATTCTTTGGAATTACTTTATTTGTTCCGCCGGTTCTTAAAATCGTTTTCCGGCACGGTTCCCGCTACGGCTCAACTCGTTTCCAATCGGGCGCTAGCTGAACGTAGCGCACCAAATTGCTGTTGAATAGCCCGTATGTGCTTACTTGCAAATCGTATGAAATACTGTTTTTCTACCTGGCAACGGGCTTTGGGTGTAGTGGGAATAGGGACAGGAGCCGGGGTGCTGATAATGAGCTGCACGCAGCTACCGGCCGAAACCCGCCCCTCGATGAGTAATGAGCGTCGCATGCAGGCCATGATGGTGGCCGATACCAGCGGCTACGAAACCGCTTCGCCCCGCGACCCCAACGGTATTGGGACCTACTACCTGGGCCGGCAGATTGCCCACGTAATGGGCCACGAGGGCGCGAGCTGGCTGGAGCGCAAAGGCCGCCGTCAGGAAGAAGGCACCGACTTATTGTTGAAAGAGCTGAACCTGAAACCCACCGATGTGGTGGCCGATATTGGGGCCGGCACGGGTTTCTTTTCATTTCAATTGGCCAAAAAAGTCCCCAAAGGGCAGGTGCTGGCCGTTGATATTCAACCCGAAATGATTGCGGCACTGCAGGAAAACAAGCGCCGCCAGAAGGTGACCAACGTGCGCCCGGTGCTGGGCACTACCACCAACCCCGGCCTGCCCGCCGACAGCGTGGACCTGGTGCTTATTGTGGACGCCTACCATGAGTTCGACCACCCGCGCGAGATGGGCCGCGCCATCCGGCGGGCTTTGCGCCCCGGCACCGGCCGGCTGGCGTTGGTCGAGTACCGGGCCGAAGATGTTAATGTGCCCATCAAGCGCATCCACAAGATGAGCATCGGGCAGGCCCGCAAGGAAATGGCCGCCGTGGGCATGGTCCTGGCCGATTCCATCGAGACGCTACCGCAGCAGCACCTGCTGTTGTTCAGGAAGTAGCACATGCCGCCGCTTGCGACGAGCGCAGCCCATTCGATTGTTGCAGGCGTACTACCAGCTCCATTTGTCGCAAGCTGAAGCTGCTGGCGCCTATGGATTAGCCCGCGCTGTGTCACGACCTTTGCGGGATGAACCCCGACCCGCGCCAGCTTTCCATCCACGATTTCACGTATCCGCTGCCTGCCGAGCGCATCGCGCCGGAACCCCTCCCCGACCGCGCCGCCAGCAAGCTGCTGGTGAGCCGCCACGGCCAGCTCACCGATAAAAACTTCCGCGACCTGCCCAGCGAGCTGCCGGCCGGTGCCCTCCTCGTTTTCAACGACACCCGCGTGGTGCGCGCGCGGCTGCTGGCCCGCCGGCCCACCGGGGGCCAGGTCGAACTGTTTTGCCTGGAGCCCGTGGCCCCGCACCGCAGCCTGGAGCTGGCCTTGCAGCAAACCGGCAATTGCACCTGGCGCTGCCTGGTGGGCAACGGCCGCCGCTGGAAAGAAGGCCCGGTAACCTTGGATTTCACTTCTGCCGACGGTCAGCCCGCCACACTGCATGCCGAACGCCGGCTACAGGAAGCAGGCACGGCGCTGATTGACTTCCGCTGGGAGCCGGCCGAGCTGCCCTTTGCCGAAGTGCTGCGTGCGGCCGGCCATTTGCCCCTGCCCCCTTACATAGACCGCCCCGATACGGCCACGGATGCCGTGCGCTACCAGACCGTGTACGCCGCCGCCGAAGGAGCCGTGGCGGCCCCCACTGCCGGCCTGCACTTTACCCCCGAAATACTGGCTGAGCTACAGGAAAAAGGCTTTTCGACGGGCCACGTTACGCTGCACGTGGGCGCGGGCACCTTCCAGCCGGTGAAGGCCGACCACATGGCCGGCCACCCCATGCACACCGAGCCCATTCTGGTCACGGCCGGGCTGCTGCGCCAGTTGCTCGCCCACCGGCCCCGGCCGGTAATCGCAGTAGGCACCACCAGCCTACGCACCCTGGAAACGCTGTACTGGCTGGGCGTAGGCCTGCTGCACTCCGCAAATGAAATCACGGAGCCAGCCGCGCCCGCCGTAGCCGAACTGCTGGTATCGCAATGGCAACCCTACGAAATGGCCGAGGTGGCGGCCCGCATCAGCCCCGAAATGGCCCTGACGGCCCTGCTCCAGCACCTCGAAGCCACGGGCACCGATACGCTGCAAGCCAGCACGCGGCTGCTGATTGCGCCGGGCTATGAATTCCGGCTGGCCGATGGGCTGATTACCAATTTTCATCAGCCGGAAAGCACCTTGCTGCTGCTGGTAGCGGCGCTGCTGGGGCCAAACTGGCGGGCAATGTATGAGCACGCCCTGAACCACGACTACCGGTTTCTGAGCTACGGCGACAGCTCATTACTACTGCCTTGAAGCCGCTGAAACCCAGTTTTCAGCCGCCGGGCCGACTGCGGCACGCTCCTTGCACCAACCTTTGCCAATAGGGAGCGTACAAAGCCCTCATAACCCTTTTTCTTCTTTTGACCCCATGAAAAAAGTAACCCTGTTGCTCGCCCTTTCCGCTTTTGCTACTACTGCTTATGCGCAAACCACTCCTACCACGGAAGTTAAGACCCGCGACAACGGCACCACCAAAGTGGTAACCAAAACCGGCAAAACCAACGTTGGCCAGGCCCTCGAAAACACGAAAGATGCCGCCGGCAACGTGGCCCACAAAACGGGTAGCGCCATCAAGCGCGGTGCCAAGAAAACCGGTCACGCCGTGAAGCACGGTGCCAACAAAGTGAGCGCCAAGACCAAAGAAGGCACCGAAAAAATGGAAGCCAAAACCGAATAGTCCTTTCCAAGAGCTGTTCCTTTCCGCTTTCCAGCAAGAGAAACCCCGGCTTAGGTCGGGGTTTTTTCTTGCCCTGGTGCGAAGGCCTGCGGGGGATTACTCACCGCCGGGTTTTTCGCGCAGCTCGTGCAGCACTTTCTCTACCACGCCGCGTCCAAACAGACTGAGGCCGGAGTTGAGCACGACCAGAGCCGCCGTGCCGGCCATTATCCACCTAGAAGCGGGTTGGCGCTGTTCTTTAAGGCTGCCGGCCCAGTGCACCATACTGGCCCCCGCGCCAATAGTGGCCAGCCCCAGCGGGGCAAAAATCAGCCATTTGGATTTGTGTGTCATCGAAAAAAAGCTGAGGGTGTAATAATGAGCCAAACGCGCCGATTCAGCACCTGGGCTGCTATCCGCATGTACCTTTCGGCTTTCTGCTTACGCACCGTGCCGAGCCGTGTTTCGGTCCCGGATTCCGCCTTCGCTTTATGACGCCTTACGAACAACTGCTGCACCTATCCTTCACCGCGCCCAACGACGTGAAGTATTACCTCACCCCCAATGCTTTGCAGGCCTACGACCTGCTGCGCAAAGCCCCACCCGCGCAGCTATCCTTCCGGTTTGAGCAGGTGCGGCTGGGCCTGGCCATGAGCCTGCTCAAGCTGGTATCGGAGTTGGGCGACCACGACGAAAGCCGGCAGGTACTTGACGTGCTGCACCGCGCCCTGAACGAAGCCCGCTCACCCGACGACATCGACCGCATCATCGGCCGCGAGGCGCGCCTGTTTGACCGGCTTTATGAGAATCTGTACGTGAACGAAGAAGGCGAAGAGCTGCTCAACCTCTTCGGCCGCACGCTGGATGCCGACGCGCCCGAGCTGCTGGAAGAAATAGCGCAGGAAGGCGTGGACCTGGCCCGCACCCTGGACTTTGGTTCCGACGAGGACGAGTAAACTTAAGCTGCCAACCCCAAATCCTGCTTTCTCATGTTTCTCAGCATTCTTGGTTTTATCATTCTGGTGCTGGGGCTGAATGCCTCCCGCTTCTCTGAGCGGCTGGAGCGGCTGCGCGGCGGCCTGGTTTTCCTCGGCGGCGTGTTTCTGATTCTGGGGCTGGCCCTGAGCACAGTGGTGCAGGTGGGCGTGGGCCAAGTGGGCGTGCAAACGCTGTTTGGGCAGGTGCAAAAGCGCGTGCTGCAACCCGGCCTGAGCGTGGTGAACCCATTGGTGGACGTGACGCGCTTCGACACCCGGACGCAGAACTACACCATGTCGGCGCAGCACGGCGAGGGCCAGCAGTCGGGCGACGACGCCATCCGGGTGCTCTCGGCCGATGGGCTGGAAGTGGTGATTGACCTCACCGTGCTCTACCACGTGGTGCCGGCGCAGGCCCCGCACATTCTGGCCACCATCGGCGAGGATTATCAGGACAAAATTGTGCGGTCCATTTCGCGCACCCGCATCCGGGATAATGCGGTTTACTATGATGCCGTGGCACTTTACTCCACGCGTCGCGAAGAATTTCAAGCCCGGATTCTGGCCGCCATCGAGAAGGATTTCCGCACCAATGGTCTACAGCTCGACCAGCTGCTCATCCGCAACATCCAGCTGCCCGAGTCGGTGAAGCGTAGCATCGAAAGCAAGATTTCGGCCGAGCAGGATGCCCAGAAAATGCAGTTTGTGCTGCAAAAGGAAAAGCAGGAAGCCGAGCGCAAGCGCGTAGAAGCCCAGGGCATTGCCGATTATCAGCGCATCGTAAACACCGAGCTGAGCGACAAGCTCCTGCAGTACGAAACCATCAAGGCCAACCAGGCCATTGCCACTTCACCCAATGCCAAGGTCATCATCATGGGCGGCGGGCGTGGTGCGGCGCCGCAACTGCTGATTGGCGACAAATAACGGTTTTACGCTTGCACAAAAAAGCCCGCTCCAATGCGTTGGAGCGGGCTTTTATTTGTCAGCAACGCGAAATTAGAAGCCGGGGTTTTGCACCAGCAGCTCGTTCAGGTTAATGTCGTGCTGCGGGATGGGCAGAATCAGCTTGGGGTCGTTGGCATTCACGGCCGGCGTGGTGCCGGCAGCCGGAACGATAACCGCGTTGGTCCGCTTGAGGTCGTAGATGTGGAAGCCTTCGAAGGCCAGTTCCAGCTGGCGTTCATGCAGCACATCTTCGAGCGTAACGGTGGTGAGCGGGGTAGCGCCCGACCGCGTCCGGATGCGGTTTACGTCGGCCAGGGCATCGGCGGTGTTGCCGGCCCGCACATCGGCTTCGGCCCGGATGAGGTACATCTCGGCCAGACGAATGATGGGAATATTCTGGCCATAGGTGCGGTACTTGATGCTGCGCAACCGGCCGGGCCGGGCTCCATCGCCGAGGTAAATGAGCTTGCGCGTGGCCGAAGCCGCCAGCGAGTCGGTGCCGCGCGCGTCGCTGTCCTCGTACTGAGTGGAGAAAGCCGGCAGAATGCGCACATCGCCCCGGCCCACGCCGCCGTCGCTGGCGAAGTAGGTGGCCAGGCCGTCGTTGGATGTGCCGGCGTTGTTCTGGTCGTTTTGCTGAAGCTCAAACAATGTTTCGCTGCCGTTGCGGTTGGCGAAGATGGCAGCCACCGAGCCCGCCAACGACTTCCCGCTGTGGGTGATGACGTCATCAGCGGCAGTGCGGGCGTCTGCGAAGTTGCTTTGCTGCAAGTACACGCGGGCCAGCAGCGCCTCGGCGGCGTAGGTGGTGGCGCGGGTGCCGTTGCTTTCGGGCAGCTTCTGCATGGCTATGGTCAGGTCATTAATTACCTGGGTATAGACCTGCGCCACGGTAGCGCGGGGTAGCTTCACGGTGGCCTGGTCGACGGTCGTGTTGGCCGCGAGCGTGATGGGCACGCCCAATTGCGCATTCGCGGTGCCGGGCTGGTACTGCTGGCCGTAGAGCCGGACCAAATCGAAATACAATAGGCCGCGCACGAAACGAGCTTCGCCCTCGTACTGCGCTTTCAGGTCGGCATTCGTCACCACGGGCAGGGCGCTGAGCACCAGGTTGGCCTGGTTGATGTCCTCATAAGCCCGCTGCCAGATGCCGGCAGCGGTGGTATTCAGCGAGGTGAACGACGAGCGGGTGGCAATCTGGCGGTAGTTGGTGAACGTGCCATCCCAGCGGATGTAGTTCTCGGGGCCAATGAGCTCGGGCACCAGAATAAGGTCGGTACCGTAGAGGCGTGGGTCGTCGAGCTTGGCGTACATGCCGACAACCGCACCACCTACTTTCTCGGGAGTATTCAGAGCCACCGATACGTCGATGCCCTGCTGCGGAGCAATGTCCAGCGGGTCTTTGCAGCCGGTGAGGCTCAGCCCCAGGGCCAGGGCCAGCACGGCTGGCCGAATAAAGGTATGTTTCATATTGGAGAGGAAGTCAAAAGATTAAAAGCCCAGGTTAACACCGGCCAGGAAGGTTTTGGCCAATGGTGGCGTGTAGAAATCGTGGCCCAACACCGTGTTGGCATTGTAGAGGCCCGATACTACTTCGGGGTCGTACCCGGTGTACTTGGTGAAGGTGGCCAGGTTCTGGCCCGTCACGTAGATGCGCACCGATTGCAGGTAACCCTTCTTCACTAGGTCGGCAGGCAGGTTGTAGCCTAGGGTGATGTTTTTGAGGCGGAAGAACGAGCCGTCCTGAATCCAGCGCGACGAGGTGCCCGTGCCGTTGCCTTCGCCGAAGCGGGCCTGCGGAATGTCGGTGATGTCGCCCTTTTTCTGCCAGCGGTTGAGCTGGTCGATGGTCTGGTTGTCGAAGAAGTCCCCGTTTACCGACTGATAGATGCCCGCGCCGTTATAAATGTCGTTGCCAACGGTAAACTGGCCCAGGCCGCTCAGGTCGAAGCCTTTGTAAGACATATTGAGCGTGACGCCGCCCGTGTATTTCGGGTTCGGGTTGCCTAGCTTCTGGTCAACTGCGTTGGCGTAAACATTCGTCTTCGAGCCGTCGGCCGTGTAGTAGAGTGCATCGCCGTTGTCGGGGTCGACGCCAGCGTATTTCTTGCCCCAGAACACACCAATGGGCTCGCCCTGACGCACGCGGCTCAGCGTGTTGCCGCCGGGGATGATTTCATCCTTCAGCGTGGTGATGATGTTGCGGTTGAACGAGATGTTGCCACCCACGCTCAGCTTGAAGTCGCCGTCGAGCACGCGGCCATTCAGGGCCAGTTCCAGACCGCGGTTACGCAGCGAGCCGATGTTCTCGGTAATGATGCTGTAGCCGCCGGTGTAGGGCAGCTGGCGGTTGAGCAGCAGGCCGGTAGTGGTTTTCTGGTACACGTCAGCTTCGCCCGTGATGCGGTTGTTGAGGAAGGCGAATTCTACCCCCAGGTCCACCTGCTTGGTGTTTTCCCAGGTCAGGTTGAGGTTGCCCAGGGTGTTGAGCGGGGCCGTGCCCGACAGGTCGGCATAAGGCAGTGCGGCGAACAGCGAGCGGGAAGCGAAGTTGGCAATTTCGGCGTTGCCGGTGAGGCCGTAGCTGGCGCGCAGCTTCAGGAAGCTCACCACCGAATTATCCTTCAGGAAGCTTTCTTCCGAAACCACGTAACCCACCGAGCCGGCCCCAAACGTGCCATACGGGTTATCCTGGCCGAAACGCGACGAGCCATCGCGGCGGATGCTGCCCGACACAAGGAACTTGTTGCGGAACGCATAGTTGAGACGGCCGAAGTAGGAGATGAACGAGAAGCCCGTGCCAAACGACTGGTTACCGCTGGTTTTCACGGCGGCGCTGGCAATGCGCGTAAACTCCGGCGTGGGGAAACCGCGGCCTTCGGCAGCCGTCAGCTTGGTATCGGAGCGCTGGTAGGAATAGCCGGCCAGGGCCTCAAAGCGGTTGTCATCGCCGAGGTTGAAGCCGTAGGTGGCCGTGTTGTTGGTGGTGTAGTTGATTACCTGCGTCTGGGCGCTGTAGGCGTAGCCGGTCGAGCCGCCGTCCTGCGTGCCGGCGCCGCGCACTAGGTCCTCGTTCAGATTTAGGAAGTCGCCGCCTACCTCGGTGCGCAGCGTCAGGCCCTTCAGCGGCTCCCAGCTCAGGAAGGCCGTGCTGAACGAGCGGAAGTTACCGGCGCGGTTGCTGCCGAGCTGCTGGTCAAGCAGGTTGTTGTAGTAGAGCGTGTTGGGGTTCAGTTTGCCCGAAGTGGGGTCGTACACCGGCTGCAAGGGCGGCAGGGCGTTCAGCTGCAGGGGGTTGGCAAAGGCGTTGTCGTCCGAAACCCGGTCGTTCACCGAACGAGTGAGCGAGAGGTTGATGCCCACTTTCAGCTTTTCGTAGATGCTGTGGTCGAGGTTGAGGCGGATGCTGCCCCGCCGGAAGCGGTTGCCGATGATGATACCCGTCTGGTCGTTGAACGTGCCGCTGAGGTAAAAGCGCGTTTTGGCATCGCCGCCGGCCACGCTCAAATCGTACTGGCTCACCGAACCGTGGTCGCGGAAAGCCTGGTCGCCCCAGTTCGTATCGGATGTCGAGTTGTAGTCAATCCCGCCGAAATCGGAGAAAACCCCTGCCACGTCCGGGTATTGGTCGGCACCCGTTCCCACGTAGCCCGCATTGATAATGGACTCACTGAACAGCTCCTTGTATTGAGCAGCATTCAGGAATTTCCGCTTGCGGGTGGGCGTGCTGCGGCCCACGTAGTAGCCCACGTTCACCTTGGTCTGGCCCTGGCGGCCTTTTTTGGTGGTCACAATCACCACGCCGTTCGAGGCGCGCGAGCCGTAGATGGCCGACGACGAGGCATCCTTAAGAATGGAGATGCTCTCGATATCATTCGGGTTGAGGTCGGCAAGCGGGTTGGCGCCGTCGGTGTTGGCCTGCGACTGGTCCTGCGAAGTCACCGGAATGCCGTCAATCACATACAGCGGCTGGTTGGAAGCCGTGACCGAGGCCGAGCCACGCACCCGAATCTGCACGCCCGCGCCCAGCTTGCCCGAGCCCTGGCTGATGGCCACGCCCGGCGTCCGGCCCTGAATGGCCTGCTCGAAGCTCACCACCGGCTGGTTTTCCACGTCCTTGGCCGAGAGCTGCGTCACGGAGCCTGTCAAATCAGCCTTGGTCTGCGTGCCGTAGCCTACCACAATGGCTTCGGTAAGTTCGGTGGTGCTGGCGGCCAGCGTGACGTTGAGCGTGGTTTGGCTGCCCACGGCCACCGTCTGCGCCTTGTAGCCTACCGAGCTAATGACCAGCGTGGCGTTAGGCTGCACAGTCAGGCTGAAATCGCCATTGGCGCCGGTGCTAATGCCGTTGGTGGTGCCCTGCTCTAGCACTGTCACGCCAGGAATGCCCCCGCCATCGGTCCCGACCACCCGGCCGCTGATGGCCCGGCTTTGGGCCCAGGCCGAGGCAGAATAGAGGCACGCCGCAAAGAGGAGCAGCAACCTTAAGTGAGTAATAAGTTTGTGTTTCATGGAAAAGTGGGTAAACTGTTAGAAATGAATAAACCCCCGAATAACAATTCGGGTAAACCGCAAAAAAAGCTGCCCGGAAATAAGAGACTGGCAATAATTCTTCCTCCAAACTACCAATCTCCTACTTATGGATGCCGAAACGAAAGTAATTACACATCCTGAATTTAACATTTCCGTTAACATTATCCGGCGGCCCTGCCATACTTCCCTACCTTTACCGAGCTATTCCCCGCAGCGCGTAGCCACGGGCGCCGCTGACTTTTTCTTTGCTTCTCAATGCCCACCATTCATTACCTCACCACGGCCGAACCCATTGCCGCCGCCGCCGCGCACTTTGCCACTTTGCCCCGCATCGGCATCGACCTAGAGTTTGATGATATGCGCCACCGTTACGGCCGCCACCTGGCACTTATTCAGGTGTTTGATGGCGCCGAGGTGTACCTGATTGACCCCCTGCCCCTGCCCGATATGGCCGTGGATTTGGAGCCGCTGTTCGCAGTGCTCCGCGACCCGGCCGTGGCCAAGGTGTTTCACTCCTGCAAGTCGGATATTTTGCTGCTCGACGAGGTGTTCAGCGTCAATTGCCGCAACATCGTGGACACCAGCGTTCAGTTTACTTTATTGGCCGCCGAGGACAATAATATTTCGCTGGGCCGCCTCATTCAGGCTGAATTGGGCCTCGAAGTCGACAAAGGCGAGCAGAAATCGAACTGGCTGAAACGCCCCCTCACCGAAGCCCAGAAGGAATACGCCGCCAACGACGTGCTCTACCTCTTCGAGCTCACCGACCGCCTCAGCGCCCGCCTGCAGGAGTTGGGCCGCTCCGATTGGGCCGCCCAGGAAAATCTGGCCCTCGAAGCCGTGCGCTACGGCCGCGATGACCCGCGCCCGTGGTCGCGCAACGCCGCCAAATACAAGATTACTGCGCTGGAAATGCCCATTTTCCGGGAGTTGTATATGCTGCGCGACGCCGTGGCCCGGCAGCTCGACCGGCCGCCCTACCACGTGCTCAGCAACGACCGACTGGCCGAGCTAGCCCGCAACCCACTCGAAACCGCCCTGCAGCTGCGTGGCGCCAACGGCCTGCACCCCGAGCTGAAACGCTCGCCCTACGCCGAGCAGCTCCTCGCCATCGGCACTACCGATTTGGAGCCTGATGCCCCGATTCCGGCCGACCAGCGCAAGTTTCCGTTCCGCCGCCGCCTTAGCGGCCCCGCCGCTGCCCGCGCCGATGCCCGCGAAGCCCTGCTTATGGCTCTCAAAGGCCACCTCGCCACCGACCACGGCAGCACGATGGCCAACATGGTGCTCAGCAACCGCCTCATCGCCGACATCATCGAGCTGGGTGCCGAAGCCGCCCTGCGCCCCTGGCAGCAGCAGCTGCTAAAGGACTCGGCCGAGAAGCACGGCGAAGATTACGCCTCAATTGAGAAGCCTTTCTAGACCGCAGATTTGAACGGATTTAACGAATAAGAACAGATTCGGATGAATCCCAACAACCACAAAAGCCAAAAAGGGCCACTGCTTCTTGAGCAGTGGCCCTTTTTATTACCTCGGGCGTGTACGCTTGAATCTGTTCTTATCCGTCAAATCCGTTACAATCTGCGGTTCAGAATTGCGCTTCCTCCGTGCTGCCCGCCAGCGCAGCGGTGCTGGTCTGGTTGCTGGTCACCACGTTCTGCACGGCATCGAAATAGCCGGTGCCCACGAAGGACTGGTGCTTCACGGCCTGGTAGCCGTCCTTCGCCAGCGCAAATTCCCGCTCCTGCAGCTCGGAGTAGCCGGCCATGCCGCGCTGGCGGTAGGCTTGGGCTAGCTCGAACATGCTGGTATTGAGCGCATGGAACCCGGCCAGTGTAATAAACTGAAACTTGTAGCCCAGCGCGGCCAGTTCCTCGCGGAAAGTTTCCATCTGCTCCACGCTCAGCTTCGAGGCCCAGTTGAAAGACGGCGAGCAGTTGTAGGCCAGCAGCTTGCCGGGGTATTTGGCATGGATGGCTTCGGCAAATTTGCGGGCGTCACCCAGGTCGGGGTGCGAGGTTTCCATCCAGATGAGGTCGGCGTAGGGCGCGTAGGCTAAGCCACGCGCAATGCCAGCCTCCACACCACAACGAATGCGGTAGAAACCCTCACTGGTGCGCTCGGCCTCCTGCAGGATAAAGGGCTGGTCGCGCGGGTCCACATCGGCCGTGAGCAGGTCGGCCGCGTCGGCGTCGGTGCGGGCCACGATGAGCGTGGGCACGCCCAGCACGTCGGCGGCCAGGCGGGCCGCCACCAGCTTGTTGATGGCCTCCTGCGTGGGGACCAGCACTTTGCCGCCCAAGTGGCCGCACTTTTTGGCCGATGACAATTGGTCTTCGAAATGCACGCCAGCTGCCCCGGCTTCAATCATCATTTTCATCAGCTCAAACGCATTCAGATTCCCGCCGAAACCAGCCTCAGCATCGGCCACGATGGGCGCCAGGTAGTGCACATCGCTGCGGCCGTCGAGGTGCTGAATCTGGTCGGCCCGCAGTAGGGCGTTGTTGATGCGCCGCACCACGGCCGGCACACTGTCCACGGGGTACAGGCTTTGGTCGGGGTACATGTGGCCGGCGCCGTTGGCATCGGCCGCCACCTGCCAGCCGCTGAGATAAATAGCCAGCAAGCCGGCCTGCACTTCCTGCACGGCCTGATTGCCGGTGAGCGCGCCCAGCCCGGCCACGTATTCACGGGTGTGCAGCAATTCCCACAGCCGCTCAGCCCCCTGGCGGGCTAGCGAATACTCAATGTGCACGGAGCCTTGCAGCTTCGCCACATCCTCGGGCGAGTATGGGCGCTCGATGCCAATCCAGCGGGGGTTGTGGGCCCAGTCGAGGGTAATTTCGGCGGCGCGTTGGGTGTGCGTTTTCATGGGAGTTGGGTTGAATGGTGGACGGTTGGGTTTGGGCAAAAGGGTACCGGGCCGCCTGTTGAGGCTGCTTTTTAATTCCAGCAAGTGGTAGGAACGCGCCATAGCGCGCTCAATCGTTGCAGACCAGACGGCACGGCCAGCGAACGCGCCATGGCGCGCTCCTACCACTTGCCGGTCTGGATTGTCTGCTTACGCCAGCTGCTCGTAGGCCGGCACGGTCAAAAATTCGATGAATTCCTCGCTTACAACCAGCTTATCAAACAGCCGGGCGGCGCTCAGGAAATGGCCAGTTGAATACGCCTTCTCTCCCACCAGCGCTTTGATTTTCTCCAGCTGCGCGGGCACCAGCGAGCGATATAGCTCGGTGGTCACGGGACGGCCATCGGCCAGCACGGTGCCCGGCGTGTGCAGCCACTGCCACACCTGCGCCCGGCTGATTTCGGCCGTGGCGGCGTCCTCCATCAGGTTATAAATCGGCACGCAGCCGTTGCCGCCCAGCCAGGAAGCCAGGTATTGAATGGCCACATCGATGTTCAGTTTCAGGCCTTCTTCGGTGATATTGCCAGCTGGAGCTTTCACCAAATCGGCGGCCGTCACGCGTACATCGGGGCGCTTGTTTTCTATTTGGTTGGGGCCGGGCATGAGACGGTCGAAGACTTCGAGCGCCACTTGCACCAGGCCGGGATGGGCCACCCAGGTGCCGTCGTGGCCGTTGGTGGCCTCGCGGATTTTATCCTGCCGGACTTTTTCCAGCGCCTCGGCGTTGGCGGCCGGGTCGTTTTTGATGGGAATCTGGGCGGCCATGCCGCCGATGGCGTGCACGCCCCGACGGTGGCAGGTTTGTACTACCAGCGCCGAGTAGGCGGCCATGAAAGGCACCGTCATGGTTACCTCGGCGCGGTTGGGTAGCCGGAATTCGGGGTTCAGCCCCAGCCGCTTGATGTAGCTAAAAATATAGTCCCAGCGCCCGCAGTTCAGGCCCGCGCTGTGCTCGCGCAGCTCGTACAGGATTTCATTCAGTTCGAAAGCTGCCGGCAGTGTTTCAATCAGAACTGTGGCTTTGATAACGCATTTAGGCTGTTTCAATGACCATTGGGCGAAACCAAAAACGTCGTTCCACAACCGTGCTTCGAGGTGGCTTTCGAGCTTGGGCAGGTAGAAATAGGGCGCCGTGCCCCGGGCGCATAGTTCATGCGCGTTGTGGAAATAATAAAGCCCGAAATCAAGCAGCGCGGCGCTGATGGGCTCACCATCAACCAGAATGTGCTTCTCGACCAGATGCCAGCCGCGCGGACGCACCATGAGCACGGCGGTTTTCTCGTTCAGCTTATACTCCTTGGTAGGCGTGCTGAGCGAGATGGTGCGGCGGACGGCATCGCGCAGGTTAATCTGGCCCTGAATGACGTTGTCCCAGGTCGGGGCGTTGGAGTCTTCGAGGTCGGCCATGAACACGCTGGCTCCGGAATTCAACGCGTTGATAATCATCTTCCGCTCTACGGGGCCGGTGATTTCCACACGGCGGTCGAGCAGGTCCTGGGGCAGCGGGGCCACGGTCCATTCCTGCTCGCGCAGGCGCTGGGTTTCGGGCAGAAAATCCGGGCGAATGCCAGCGGCGAAATCGGCCTGACGCTCGGCGCGGCGGGCCAACAGCGCCTGCCGGGTATGGTCGAAGCGGCGGTGCAGCTCGGCCACGAAGGCCAGGGCCGAAGGGGTAAGAATTTCGGCAAAAGCCGGCGAATAGGTGCCGAGAACCTTCACCCGCTCGGGGGTGAGGTAGGTGGGCGTGGGAGCGGGCGCGAGGTCGGTGAAAGTCATAGCTGAGTTAGTTAACAGTGAGCAATGAGTAGCGGAGGCTTTTTTTCGGTTGAGCTGCGCCCGTGGCCGGTGGTTCGGGGCCACACTTTAGGCTGGGCTTGACACAAACATACATTGCGAATTTTATTTTATTAGCGAATATTCGCTGATAAAATAAAATTCGCTCAAACCCTGCCTTTAGCTAAGTCGCCGTAGCTTCGTCAAAAGAACTCCTGCGGGGAATAGGGCCGGTTTAGGTGGTCAGGTACCGCAGGCTTCGATGCCAAAATTTTATTTACTCTATGCTCAACCACGGCCAGGTCGTCCGTCTCATTTTTGGTCTGAAGCTGCGCGAGTTGCGGCAGGAGCGCAGCCTGAGCCCGGCCGAGCTGGCGCGGGCCTGCGATGTGTCGGTGAGCTATTTGAATGAGATTGAGAAAGGCAAAAAGTACCCCAAGGCCGACAAGATTCTGAGTTTGAGCAAGGCGCTGCACGTGCGCTACGACCAGCTGACCTCGCTGGAGCTGCCGCGCCGGCTGGAGCCCATCGGCGAGTTGCTGAATTCCAAAATGCTGAAGGAGTTTCCGCTGGAGATGTACGGCCTGGAGCCGGCCCGCATTATCGAGCTGATTGCCAATGCGCCGGCCCGGATGAATGCCTTCATTAGCACCATCTTCGAGATTGCGCGCAACTACGAGCTGCGCCAGGAGCACCTGTTTCTGGCCGCGCTACGCTCGTTTCAGGAAATGCACGACAACTACTTCGAGGACCTGGAGCAGGACGTGCGGGCCTTTGTGGGCAGCCACCAGCTGAGCACCGCCGCGCCCTTCGACCTCGGCCAGCTGGAGCGCGTGCTCATCGAAGAATATGGCTATACGCTGGACCGCGAGACGCTGGGGCGGCACGCCGTGGCCACCCAGGCGCGGCTGCGGAGCGTGTTTCAACCCAAAACCAAGCGCTTGCTGCTGCGGACGGGGCTGAGCCGGGGCCAGCAGGCCTTCGTGCTGGGCCGCGAGGTGGCCTTCAACTACCTGAAGCTGACGGAGCGGCCTCACGTGAGCAGCAGCCTGCAGGTGCGGTCCTTCGATGAGGTGCTGAACAATTTCAAGGCGTCCTATTTTGCCGGGGCTTTGCTGATGGAGGAAGAAAGCCTGCTGCGCGACGTGAAGAAATTTTTCGGGGCCAAAAACTGGGAGCCCGAGCTGCTGCTGAACCTGATGACGCAGTATGACGTGAGCCCCGAGATGTTTATGCAGCGCCTCACCACACTGCTGCCGCGCCATTTTGGCCTGCAAAGCCTGTTCTTCCTGCGCTTTGACCAAGCCGATTCGCTCGCGCCTTTCGAGCTGACTAAGGAGCTGCACCTGGCCCGCCTGCACAACCCCCACGGCAACGAGCTCAACGAGCACTACTGCCGCCGCTGGGTGAGTTTGCGCCTCATTAACGAGGCTCGCGCCCTGCCCGTGCCCGATACCGCCGATGCGCCCGTGACCGTAGCCGGCGCGCAGAAGTCCCGCTACTTCGGCACCGACGACGAGTATCTCTGCTTCACGCTGGCCCGCGCCGGCACGCCCACCCAGGTGGCCCTGAGCGTGACCATTGGGCTGCGCTGCGACGACAACCTGAAACAGCACGTCCGCTTCCTGGCCGACCTGGCCCTGCCCTTCCGCATCGTGAACGAGACCTGCGAGCGGTGCCCGATTGAAGACTGTGAGTCGCGCGCGGCGGCTCCTACCGAGATTGTGCGCTTGGCCGAGCGGGCGGCATTTGAGGCAGCCGTGGCGGAACTTGTAGAAGGAAAGGCCTGATGCGGCGCGGCTACTTAATTGGCGGGGTGTTACTGCTCCTGCTCCTCGGCGCTGGCTATGTGGGGTGGCGCGTAGCCTACCGCCCCAACGTGGTGGCCTTTCCCGAAGGGCCGGCTTACCTTTATATCCGCACCGGCACGGGCTACGCAGCGGTGCTAGATTCGCTGCAAAAGCACGAGCTACTTATCGAGCCGGCCACTTTTCGCTGGATGGCCGAGCACCACGATTACCCGCCCCACGTGAAGCCGGGCCGCTACCGGCTGGACCCTGGCATGGGCAACATCGATTTGGTAAAAATGCTGCTATTCGGCCACCAGGACACGGTTAAGTTTGAGCTGAAGCCCTTTCATTATATTGAGCAGTTGCCGCGCAAGGTGTGCGGCCGGCTCGAAACCGACTCTTTCAAGCTGGAGCTGCTGCTGGGCGATAACCAAGGCCTGCAACGCCGCTACCACCTCGATACCTGCACCATTCGCACCATGTTTATACCGGGGCAGTACCGGCTGCTGTGGAACACCAGTGCCCCGGTTTTCCTCGATTCGGTGGCCGCCCGCTACCGCCGGTTCTGGACACCGGAGCGCCAGGCCCGAGCCGATTCGCTGAAGATGAGCCGTGTGGAGGTGAGCGTGCTGGCCAGCATCGTGCAGCGCGAAACTGCCCAGCCAACCGATAAGCCCCTCATCGCCGCCGTGTACCTCAACCGCCTGCGCAACGGCCAGCCCCTGCAGGCCGACCCCACCCTGCTCTGGCCCCTGCACGGCTTGGGCACCCGCAAGCGCGTGCTCAACGTGGACAAAAAAGTGGATTCGCCCTACAACACCTACCGCCACAAGGGCCTGCCGCCCGGCCCCATCACCACGCCGCTGCCCGGCTCGCTGCTGGCGGTGCTCAAGCCCGCCCACAACAAAAACCTGTTCTTCTGCGCCCGGCCCGACGGCAGCGGTTTCTCAGACTTTGCCGAAACCTACGCCCAGCACAAGCTGAATGCCCGCCGCTACCAACACCGACTGGATAGCCTGGGGGTGAAGCGTTGAATCGGGCAGCCGCTTCGGCTTTTCTGCCCGCGCTTGCCATTTCCGTGAGACAGTCTCATATCGGTTTACAGCACTCGATTTTGCGGGCAGGCCGAGGTTTGGAAGGCGCGGCTGAGCGTGCCAAACCTTGCGGCCCGGGGTTATCCTTTTGTGAGCCACGGGCCGGAGGCTGGGCTACTACCCGGCGACTGTGTACATTTGTTTCCCAATTTTCCGCAAAACCGCCCGTATGCGCCAACCTTTTCTTTTTCTGATTCCTGTCTTCTGTGGATTAACGGCTTCGGCCAGCGGCTATGACAGCGGCCCGCAAGGTGCCCGCGTGCTAGGGCTGGGCGGGGCCAGCACGGCCTACATCAACAGCATTGCCGGCATGAGCACCAACCCCGGCCTGCTGGGCCAGTGGGCCGATTCCCTCACCCGCGTGAGCATCGGCGGCATTGGCCAGATACGGCGCACCTCCTTTGTGGGCCAGGATACCTACCAGCGCACCGACCAGGACCTGGTGGTGCAGCCCGGCGGCTACCTCTACGCCACCCACGCCCTGAACAAGCGCGTGGCCCTGGGCCTGGCCATCACCACGCCCTACGGCTACCACACCAAATGGCCCAGCACTTGGGAAGGCCGCTCTGTTATTCAGGAAAGCCAGCTCAACACCTACTTCGTGCAGCCCACGGTGGGCATCCGGCTCAACGACAACTTCAGTGCCGGCGTGGGAGTTGTGTATGCCTTTGGCAAATACAGCCAGCGCCGCGCCCTGGGCCAATACGACGACCCGAACGCCCAGACCCAGTTCAGCGCCAGCGGCTCGGGCTTCGGCGTGAATGCGGGCCTGTACGGCCGCAGCGGCGACAACCTGTCGTTCGGCATCAGCTACCGCAGCACCGTGCAGCTGAAAATGAACAACGGCACCCTTACCACCACCGGCGTGCCCACCCGCGATGCCAGCTTGGCCCCCGCCTCCTCAGACTTCACTACCCGCGTTAGCATGCCCAGCACGCTATCCGTGGGCATCGCCGACCACATCACCAAGAAACTGCTGCTCACTTTCGACTTCTCCCTGAGTGGCTGGAGTGCGGTCGATTCGCTGAAACTGAACGTGGCCGCTACCGGCAGCACCCCCGCCCGCACCCAAAGCAGCGTGCGCCGCTACGAAGACGCGCTGAGCTTCCGCGTGGGCACCGAGTACCAAGTAAACCCCAAGCTGACCGTACTCGGCGGCTTTCACTACGACGAGACGCCCGTGCGCGACGAGTACATCAATCCCGAGTTCCTTGACGCTAACCGTGTGGGCGTATCGGCCGGCCTGAGCTACCAGCTCACCTCACGCCTGGCGCTGGAAGGAGCTTATTCCTTCGACTACGGCCAGCTGCGCACCGCCCGCGTTTCTCAGAACGATGAGAAGGTATCCAACGTGGCCGGCACCTACCGCTTAGCGGTTAATACTGCATCGGTGGGCCTTTCGGTAGCCTTCTAAGCCGCCGATTCCACGTTCCTCATTCTGCATTTTCGATTCCGATTTCCGCGATGAAGCATTTTTCTTTTACGCTTTCGGGCCGCGCTGGCTTTGTGGCTGCCACCGCCCTGCTGCTCAATGCCTGCGCTCCGGGCCAGGACACTCCTACCCCCACCGCTGCCATCGACCTGAGCCATTACCTGGCCGTGGGCGACAGCTACACCGCGGGCTTCAGCGCGGGGGGCCTCACCCGCACCAGCCAGCAGTATTCGTTTCCCAACCTGATGGCCCAGCAATTTGCGCTGGCTTCGGGCGGCGGCAGCTTCACGCAGCCTACGCTGGAAGCCGGCACGGGCACGGGCTACCTCAACCTGCTCGATTTCACGGCGACCGGCCAGCCCCGGGCGCGCCGGGTAGCGGGTGCGGCCGTGCGCCGCTCCGTGATTGACCCCGCCGCCTGCGGCGGCCCCGATACCGTGCGCCTGTTCACGCGCAGCGCCACGGCCAGCGCATTGCCCCAGAACCTGGGCGTGCCGGGCCTCAAGCTCAGCCAGATTGAAGTAGCCGGCCTCGGCAACGAAACCAATGCTACCCCAGGCGGCGCATTCAACCCCTACTTCGAGCGGCTGCTGCCCGCTGCCGACAGCCGTACCTACCTGCAAGCCGTAACGACAGCTGCCAGCTCGGCCACTTTTTTCACCTACTTCCAGGGCCTGGATGAGCTCATGCCCTACATCCGTAGCGGCGGCACCTGCGGTACGGTCTCGACCTCCCTGGCGGAGACAATGAAGCTCAACGCCCGGAAAATCCTCGATGTTCTGGCTGCCAACGGCCGCAAAGGCATCATCATGCGCTTGCCCGACATTAAAACGCTGCCGCTGCTGCGCCAGGGCCAGGGCAAGAACGTGGAAGCTCGCCTGCAGGCCTTCTACCACGATAATGCCCTGATTTACATCGAAAGTCCCTTCGTGCCGGGCACCTCGCAGCCCATCACCGACGAAGATTACATTCTGGCTACGGCGCTGCCGCGCATAGGCCAGCTCACGCCGGTGCAGGTGGGCAGCAGCATCCTGATGCTGCCCTACGGCCGCGACGCACGCAACCCAATTCGCAACGCCGATGTGTTGGAGAAAGCCTCAGAGCTCAACATTCTCACCGGCATTATCACCACCTATAACGGCGGCACCAGCCGGGCGCTGAGCCTGGAAGGACTGGCGAAACTCTACAAATTGCCCATCGTCGACCCAGCCCAGAGCCTGTACACGCTGGATACGGGCTTGCTGTTCACCAATGTGGGTAATTCCGTGGCCATCGGAGGCGTAGTGTACTCGGCCGAGCCCGTGCGGGGTAATTTCTTTTCCCTGGACTATTATACCCTCACGCCCCGGGGTAATGCCCTGCTGGCCAACACCTGCATCACGGCCATCAACCGAGCCTACCAAGCCAACATCCCGGCAGTTGACGTGAACAAGCTCCCCACTACGGCGCAGTAGTGCGGGCTTAGCCTTTTCCTGATATTACCTCTGAAGCCGCTGGTCGCAGCCCCTGATAGCAAGCTATCGAAGGGCCACGACCAGCGGCTTCGCTTTTGCCGATGCGGTAATTATTGCAGCCGATATAGCCGGAGGGGCAGCGAATCGGCCTGCGCAGCCTGGCACGCGGCCAGGGTTTCGACGTAGCTTAGCCCTGTGTACTCAGAATGCTCCAAGAACAACAGCGGCCTGTGCAGCGCCGGCTCGGGCCACGCCGCCACCGGCCGCTGCGCCGCCAGCGAATCGAACCGGGCCACGCCCGCCACCTGCCGGTAGCCATCGAACAGCACGTACTGCACGCCCTGGCGGCGCAGGGCCGGTAGCTGCCGCTCGTCCGTGATTACCGTCAGGATTTGGCGATTGTTCAGGTACGGGGTTAGGTTAAGGCCCACGGTGCTGGCTATCCGTGTGGCTCCGTGCTGTTGCAGCCACGCCGCCACCTGCGGGTAGTGCGTGGGCAGCGGCGCATACAGCTCGCGCTGAATGCGGAACAAGTTCTGGCCCACCGCAGCCAGTAGCACCCCGGCCAGCGCCCAGCCGGGCAGCACGCGCCGGCCGCTCAGCACGGCCAGCGCGGCCAGCGGCAGGTAGGCAAACAGTAGTCCCCGGGGCGCTTTCACCACCAGCGACATGCCGCCCAGCAGCAGCGCAGCCCACACCAGCAGGTAGGATAGCACCGTCCACTGCCGGGTGGCCGCCCACCCGCCGGCCTGCCACTGGCGCAGCACCAGCCACGCGGCCAGCCCCAGCCCCAGCAGCAGAAGCGGCGACTCGAAGCTGCCCAGGTAGCGCAGGTAATAGGTGATATCGAGGCTCATGGTGGCTTGCCGGCCCGCCAGGTTGGCGGTTTTAGGCACGGCCACGCGCACGTAGAAGGCCAACCAACGGTACCACGGCAGCCCCACCTGCCACCCCAACGCACCAAACAGGAAGTAGGGCGCGGCCAGGATGCCCAGCACTCGCCCCCAGGTGCGCGGCTGCCGCCACAGGCCGTCGGACTGCCACCACTCCAGCACCACGAGGATGGGAATGGTGAACAGGAATTTATAGTCTATGCTCAGGCCCAATGCTAGCCACAAGGCCACGCGCGGCAATGCGGCAGAATTGGGCTGCTGTAAGCGCGCAAAATGGCTGCGCAACAGCCCTGCAAACAGCACAAGGTTGAGCGAGCTCATGGTGAAGTCGCGGCCCGAAAACGTGAGCAGCAGCGAGGTGCCGCCCAGCAGCGCGAGGCCCGCCGTTTCGGGGCCGTTGAGGCGGGCTTGGCGGCTCACCCAGGCCACGAAAAAGCCCAGCCCGGCCACGCCCAGCAGCGCATTGATGGTTTGCAGCACCACAAACCGATGCGCAACCAATGCCACCGGCAGGTAGAAAACGCTGAACCCCGGGCTGCCGTGGTGGAAGAGCTGGGAGAAGTCGCCGTGCACCATCTGCTGAATTATCTGCCAGTCGCGTACCGAGTCGGAATCGGGTGCGCCGACCTCGGCCAGCCGCCACAGCCGGCTGATGGCCACTAGCAGCAGCGCCCCCAGCAGCCACCAGCGGCGGCTAGCGGAGATGCGGACGTTATTTGCAGAGTCAAATAGAAGCATGGGCAGTGACGCGAAAGGGCAGGCGCGAAGGTCGGCACGCCTGCCACAACATTCGGCGCAACTTCCGGCTTTACCCGTTTCACTTAAACAATTTATGCGTCTCGTTATTCAGCGCGTTAGCCAGGCTTCGGTCACCGTCGACGGGCACATTACCGGCCAGATTGGCCCGGGCCTACTGGTATTGGCCGGCTTCGCCCCTACTGATAATTCTACTTCCCTCGCCTGGATGTGCCGCAAGCTGGTGCAGCTCCGCATTTTTGGCGACGAAAATGGCCAGATGAACCGCAGCGTGCAAGACATCGGCGGGCAGGTGCTGGTAGTGAGCCAGTTCACGCTGCTGGCCGATGCGCGCAAGGGCAACCGCCCCAGTTACATTGGGGCTGCCCCGCCCGCCGTGGCCGAGCCGCTGTACGAGCAGTTTGTGGCTATGGTGGCCGCCGAGCTGGGCCAGCCCGTGCCCACCGGCATCTTTGGGGCCGATATGAAAGTCAGCCTGCTCAACGATGGCCCGGTAACCATCGTGCTCGATTCGCCGGCTTAAACCTCACCCGCTTCAATTTTTCCACATGACCATCGAAGAAGCCCAGAAAACCGTCGATACCTGGATTACGACTACGGGTGTTCGCTACTTTAATGAGCTGACCAATCTGGCCATCCTCACGGAAGAAGTGGGCGAAGTGGCCCGCCTCATCGCCCGTCAGTACGGCGAACAGTCGTTCAAGGAATCGGACAAGGGCCGCGAGCTCGGCGACGAGCTGGCCGACGTCTTGTTCGTCGTCATCTGCCTCGCCAACCAGACCGGCATCAACCTCACCGAAGCCATGACCCGCAACCTGGCTAAGAAAACCCAACGCGACAGCCAGCGGCATCAGGATAATGAGAAGCTGAAGTAATAAAATTGTCATACTATACGCAGGGAAGCATCTGAGAACAAATCATTAGACGATTATCCCAGATGCTTCCCTGCGTTCAGCATGACAAACAATTACGCTAACACCAGCCGGTCGGCCTGCCACACGGGCAGCACGTTGGTATAAGCGTCAATCCGCAGGCAGAACTCAAAATCCTTGCTGGCTTCCAGCGAATTGAGGCGTCGAACATGGGCCGATTGCAGCAAATACGCCGACAAATCGGCCTTGCCCTGCTCCCATAAGTTCAGCGCCGCCAGCGTGGCATCGGAGCTGCGCACGTCGAAATCCGCGCTTAGCCGCTCGGCCAGCGCACCGCCGAATATGGTGTCTTCGAGGCAGAACTGGCCTTTCCAACCGGCGCACACCACCAGCACATCGCGCTGCTGGCGGCGGGCAAAATCGGCCACGGCCGCCAGGTTCAGGAAACTGCCGACTACCACAGCGTCCGCCGCCAGCGAGCGACGGAGCGCCGCCGTGCCATTGGTAGTGCTGATGGTGAGGGCGCGGCCCCGCACTGGCCGGGCAGCATCGAGAAAGCCGAAGGGCGAATTGCCCAAATCGAAGCCAGCGGCGGGCAGGCCGTCGCGCTCGGCTGCGGTGAGGCAGCCGTGCTGCTGACCGTAAGCGCTGCATTCGTCCAGCGAAGCCACTGGAAAAACATAGGTTACGCCCTCCCCCAGCGCCGTGACGATGGTGCTGGAAGCCCGCAGAATATCCACGATAACGGCCACCTTGCCGCGCAAGTCATAAAAGGGCAGCAGCTCGGGCGAGAAACAAATATCAAGTTTGTACACTGGTTGAATTAAGAGTTAAAAGTTAGGAGTTAAGAGTTGGTAGCTAGGGTCCATAGAGCCCGTAACCAACTCTTAACTCCTAACTTTTAACTCTTGACTCTATTCTTCCGTGCCTTTGGTGAGCGGCAGTTTGCTCACCGTAGCGGGCATGTTTTTGCCGCGAATCTGCACGAAAATCTGGGTACCGGGGGCTGCCAGCTCGGTTTTCACATAGCCCAGGCCGATGCCTTTGCTGAGCGAAGGCGACTGCGTGCCGCTGGTGACGTCGCCAATTTTCTGGCCGTCGGCGTCCACTAGTTCGTAGTGGCCGCGCGGGATGCCGGGGCCGTCCATCACGAAACCAACCAGCTTTTTAGTCACGCCGGCTTCCTTCTGCTTTTTCAGGTTTTCGGAGTTCGTGAATTCTTTGGTGAACTTGGTAATCCAGCCCAGGCCGGCTTCGAGGGGCGAGGTGGTGTCGTCGATGTCGTTGCCGTAGAGACAGTAGCCCATTTCGAGGCGGAGCGTGTCGCGCGCGCCCAGGCCGATGGGCTTGATGCCGTAGGGCTGGCCGGCGAGCATAATTTTATCCCAGACCATGGCGGCGCTTTCGTTCGGGATGTAGAGCTCGAAGCCACCCGCGCCGGTGTAGCCGGTGGCCGAAATAATGACGTCGGGCGCGCCAGCAAAGGTGCCCTGCACGAAGGAGTAGTACGGGATGCTGCTCAAATCCACGTCGGTCAGCGACTGTAAGGCAGCCTGCGCCTTCGGTCCCTGCACGGCAAACAGGCTGGTGCGGTCCGAAATGTCTTCCATCTCCACGCCCTGCGTATTGTGGTGCTGAATCCAGCTCCAGTCTTTTTCGATGTTGGACGCGTTGACTACCAAGAGGTAATCTTCATCGGCCAGCTTGTACACCAGCAGGTCGTCCACGATGCCGCCGTCGTGGTTGGGCAGGCAGGAATACTGGGCTTTGCCGTCGGTGAGCTTGCTGGCGTCGTTGCTGGTCACGCGCTGAATGAGGTCGAGGGCCTGGGGGCCGCGCAGGCGAAATTCGCCCATGTGCGACACATCGAACATGCCCACCGCGCGGCGCACGGTGTGGTGCTCGTCGAGGTCGGACGAATAGCGCACCGGCATGTCGTAGCCGGCAAAAGGCACCATTTTGGCACCCAGCTCGCGGTGCTTGCTATCGAGGGTAACGGTTTTCAGGGAAACGGTCATAGAGGAGTGACTGAGTAGCGGAGTGGCTGAGTGAGTGGGAATGGTTTGGAGCTGCAAAGGTGGGGCAAAAAAGAAAAGCCGCTTCACAATGAAGCGGCTTTTCCTGTAGCGTGGACTCTGCGAGTCCGCGCATCGTTCGTTTAATGCGCGGACTCGCAGAGTCCACGCTACAATTACACGGCCGCCATCCAGTTGTGCACGTCGGCGCCTTCGCCGGTGCGGATGGCATCTAGGGCCGCGCCTACGCGCTTCGAGAAGGCGTTGGGGCCAACTTCGGGCAGCTCGTAGTCGTGCCCTTCGTAGCCGATGACGGCAATGGGCGCGATGGTAGCGGCCGTGCCGGCGCCGAAAGCTTCTTCCAGTTTGCCGGCATGCAGGGCCTCCACAATTTCGCGGCTGCTCACCTTGCGCTCTTCCACGGGCATGCCCATGTCGTGGGCCAGCTCCAGCACGCTGCGGCGCGTGATGCCGTCGAGGATGCTGGTGCTGAGGGCGGGCGTCACCACGCGGCCGTCAATCACGAAAATGGCGTTCATCGTGCCCGATTCTTCCACGTAGCGGTGCTCCGAGGCATCGGTCCAGATGAGCTGGTTGTAGCCTTCCTGCTGGGCCAGCTTGGTGGGGTACATGGCTGCGCCGTAGTTGCCGGCGTTTTTGGCGTAGCCCGCGCCACCTTCGGCCGAGCGCACGTATTTCTGCTCGAAGCGCACACGCAACGGCTTGTTGTAATACAAGCCCACGGGGCAGGTGAAAATCACGAAACGGTACGCCTCCGAGGGCCGCACGCCGATGAAGCCATCGGTGGCAAACATGAAGGGGCGGATGTAGAGCGAGCTGCCCGCGAAAGTGGGAACCCAGCCCGCATCGAGCTTGATGAGCTCGCGCAGGCCCTGCATAAACAGTTCTTCCGGGATGGTGGGCATGCACATGCGCTCGGCCGAGGCGTTGAGGCGCGCCCAGTTGTCAAGCGGGCGGAACAAGGCCACGCCGCCATCGGTCTGATGGTAGGCCTTCATGCCCTCGAAAATGGCCTGACCGTAGTGCAGGGCCGAGTTAGCGGGGCTTACCGAGAGGTCGCCGTAGGGCAAAATCTGGGCATCCTGCCACTCGCCGTCGCGGTAATCTACCACAAACATGTGGTCGGAAAATACTTTGCCGAATTCGAGGTGGTCGAAGTCCTGCGTGGCCAGCCGCGAGGCCGTGGTTGGCTGCGTGCGAATCGGAAGAATGTCTATCATAAAAAGGCAGTTACGGGGTACGCGTGGGTGGGATTTTCCGAGTACGGAATTAGAGAGGGTGTGGGTAATTAATTAAAAGCAAAGGTCGGCAGTTGGCCGGAATCAATCGGCTCGCTGGCTTTGCCGAAGCCTGGAGCGAGGCGGCCGGGCTTCTTTCTGCATGACGCTCAAAGGGGTTGTTTCGGTTCACAGCCGGGCCTGCCAGGTTACTTCCTCCACGCCCAGCTCGTGGGCCATGGCCCGGCTCAGCACAAACAGAAAATCGGACAGGCGGTTCAGATATACCACTACCAAATCAGCCACAAAAGCATCCTCGGCTAGGTGAATGACGAGGCGCTCGGCGCGGCGGCACACGCAACGCGCTACGTGGGCGTGGCTTACAGCGGGATGGCCGCCCGGCAGAATAAAGGCGCGCAACTCGGGCAAATCGAGGTTGAGGCGGTCCATTTCATCTTCCAGCAGCGTCACGTCGGCGGCGTGCAGGTCGGGCAGTTTCATTTTCGACTTCTCCGGGTCAGCCGCCAGGGCTGAGCCAATGGTGAATAGCCGGTCCTGGATTTCCTTAAGCAGCGGCCGGCGGGCGGCATTCACTTCTTGGTCGCTCACCAGCCCGAGGTGGGAATTCAGCTCATCCACCGTGCCGTAGCACTCAATGCGCAGGCTGCTCTTGGGCACGCGCGTGCCGCCGATAAGGGAGGTGAGGCCTTTGTCGCCGGTTTTGGTGTATATTTTCATGTATTTAGCTGGTTCTTGAACGTCATGCAACGCGCCGCGAAGCATGGAACGGAACGGTGCTGCGCGATTGGTTTACCCCCAACCACTTAGTGCCCCGCCATTGCGTGGGTGGTGACGTTCCGGTTCACCTCGTCGGTTTCGATGAGGCCATCGCGCAGGCGCACAATGCGGTGGGCGTAGTGGGCAATATCTTCCTCGTGTGTCACCATGATGATGGTATTGCCCTTGGCATACAGCGCCTCAAACAGGTCCATGATTTCGTGGCTGGTCTTCGAATCGAGGGCACCGGTGGGTTCGTCGGCCAGCAGCACGCTGGGGTTGTTGACGAGGGCGCGGGCAATGGCCACGCGCTGGCGTTGGCCGCCGCTCAGCTCATTGGGGCGGTGCGAGGCTCGGTCGGCCAAGCCCACCGAGCGCAGGCTTTCCATGGCGCGCTCGGTGCGCTCGCGCTTGCTCAGGCCGGCGTAGATGAGCGGCAGGGCCACGTTGTCGAGGGCCGAGGCGCGGGGCAGCAGGTTGAAACTCTGGAAAACGAAGCCAATTTCCTTATTACGCACCTCTGCCAGCTGGTTATCACTCATCCGGCTCACGTCCTGCCCATTCAGAATGTACTGGCCCTTGCTGGGCGTATCGAGGCAGCCCACAATGTTCATCAGCGTGGATTTGCCCGAGCCCGACGGCCCCATAAACGCCACGTACTCGCCGCGCTTGATTTCAATGCTCACTGACACCAGCGCGTTGATGACCTCCGTGCCCATCACGTAGGCTTTGGCGATGTCGGTGGTTTCGATAACGTTCGGATTCATGGAACCAGGGGCTTATTGCAGAGGTGAGGGAGCGGGCGCTTGGGAGAAGGACGCCCCGGCCGCCGCGCGGGCTGCCTGGTGGGCGGCGTACTCCGTTGCTAAAGTAGCATAAGTATTGGGCGGTAGCAGCCGGCGCAGTTGGGCCAAGGCATCGGCGGCGTATTCGGTCAGGCCGGCATCGGCAGCGGCCAGCACGTAGGCCCGCAACAGCGGTACAGACTCCGGGTTTTCGTCGAGGCCGGCGCGCAGGGCCGAGTAAGCGTTTGTGTAGTCGTGTCGACGGGTGTAAAAGTTAGCGGCAGCCAAGACGGCTGGGGCATTGAATGGGGCTTCGCGCACGATGCGCTGGTAGCTTTTGGCAGCGGCCGGGGCGTTGTTCTGCTCGGCATGCTGGGCTTCGGCCAGCCAGGTCATACCCACGCGGCCGGCTGTATCAGCAGCCAGCACCGGACGGCCCGCGGCCAGCAACCGCTGCGCCTGCCTCCCCTGCCGCTGCTGGGCCGTGTCGGGCGAAGTTAGAAGCCGCGCCGTGGCAGCCCGCACCGAGTCGGCATTGCCGCTCAGGGCCAGCGCATATACCCGCATTTCGGCAGCCTGGGGCGCACCGTGCGAGGCCGCAAAAGCTAGTTGGTCGGCGGCAGTGGCGTATTGGCCCTGCTGAAGCTGCCACAGCGCCAGCAGCTGCTGGAAGTACGCTGAAGTAGCCGTAGTCCCCGCCGCCAGCGGCAACAGCAGCTGCCGGGCTACCTGCTCCTGCCCCAGCGCATGCCGCGCTAGCGCCTGCAGGAACAGTAACTGTTCGTAGTAGTCGGCATTGGCCGGCTGTGTGGCCAAGCGGTTCAGTTGCGCCAGCAAAGCGGGCGTGAGCTGGGCTTTGCGCCGGGCCACGTCCCACAGCACCGCGTGGTAGAGCTGGGCAAAGTTGGCTTCGTCCAAGACCTGCACATCGGCGGCCGGGGCAGCGGGCGTGGGCTCCATTGGCGTAGCAGTGCGGAGCTGGAGCAACGTGAAGTTGCTCATCAGCGCCGGCTCCGTGGTTTTCAGGTTCAGTTGGGCGCTGCGCTTCCGGGCATCGGCCAGCAGGTTCTGGCTCAGTAAAAAGGCCAGCTGATTGGTACGGCTGGCGTAGCTACCGGGAGCCAGCTGTTCGGCTTTGTCGAGGTAGAAGGCGACGGAATCGGTTATGGTGGTGCGGGTGAAAAGCTGGGCCAAATCGCCGGCCAGCGCCGCGCTGCGCGGGTGGGCCTTCAGGCCGCCGCGCAGGATGTCAAGCCCTTCGAATAAGTCGTCCGGGTCGCTATACAGCGTGGCCAGACGCAGCGAGACCTTCTCATCGGGCCCGCGCAGCAGGGCGCGGCGCAGGGAGAGTATCTCGTTGCGGCGCTGCTGGCGGAAGCGGAAAATGGCTGCCCGACCAAACTCGGCGTGCCGGTTGGCGCGGTACAGCACGTCGCCGCTTTCGGCGTAGTAGCGCTCGGCCAGGCCAGCGAGGCTGAGGTCGTCGGGCGCGGCTTCGCTTTGCTGGCGCGTGAGGTCGCCGAGGTTATTGTACTGGCCGGCCATCACTTGGTTAGCCAGCGGAAAGTCCTGGCGCGACTGCACCAGAATCAGGCTCCCAATCGACAAAACATACACCGAATAGAACGGCAGCCGGCGCGGCTCAAATACTACCCGGTACACCCGCAGCCGTTGCCGGATAAGCGGCGCAAAGTTCACCAGCACATACAGCAAAAACGGGGCGCCCAATAGCAGCAGCGCCAGCCCTGTGAAGCTGCGCGCCGCCACCAGCAGGGGCGTATTGGCCGTGGCGAAGGCATAACCCAGCGCCCCGGCCGCGCCCAGCACAATTAACGGGTACAGTTGCGCCATTCCTTCGGCATACGGTACCCAGGCCGCGTAGCTGGGCGCCCGCAGCCGCAGGCCCAGCCAACTGGTTACCACGGCCGGTAGCAGCAGCACCAACGGGTCAAGGTTCAGGCCCGGCAGCAATTGCAGTACTCCGTCATTCCAGACGTACAAGAAGAGCGCACCCAGGTAAAGCAAGCTGGCGGCCACAAACGGCAGCAGTCCGAACCGCCCCGTCGGCTGTTCGGCCTGGGTATTGAACCACAGCAAGGCCCTGATATTCTCTAGGCCCACCCACAGCACCAGCAGCACTACCAGTACTGCGCCGCCCGGCGTAGCATACGCCGCCAGCTGTAGTACGGTATCCACAACGGGCAGCTGGCTTTGGGCGAGGAGCAATGCGCTCAGCCCGGCCACCACGGCTCCCATCACCACGGCCCGCCGCCACAGCGGCCAGTCCTCGGCAAAAGCGTGCAGGGCAAAGCCAATGCCGCCCACCAGCCCCAGCATCAGGTACAGGAAGTACCGCTCACTGGTATTGAAAACACCCAGCGACTCGGTATTAAGCGACAGCAGCAGGAAAATAACCGGCACCATGCCCGCCACGAAAGCCATGCGCGCCAGTGTGCTCACCACGGCTACCCAGCCCGCCAGCACCACCGCCAGCAGCACCAGAAACACGCCCGCTGCCACCGGCTGCGTAAATGGCCCCGCCACGTCGTGCGTCAGCGTCACGATAAAGCTGCTGGCCTGCACCGGCAGGTGCACCGGGCCGGCCGCCACGCTGTCCAGCGTCAGGGGCGTGGCTTGCAGGTGCGCTACCTCGCGCACGGGCAGGGTACTGTTTTCGCCCGTGAAATAATAAAAGATGGTCAGGCCCACGGCCAGCGCGGCCAGCCAGACCAGCCAGCCGGGCCGCGCCACGGCGCGACTGCTTACAGATTGCGGCGTCACCAACTATTCCAGCACTTTGGGTACCCGGAAGTAGTCCGAATCCTTGCGGGGCGCGTTGCGCAGACCGTCCTGGTGGCTCACGGTATTGCGGGCCTCATCGTCGCGCAACACGTTGATTTCCTGCGAGAGGTGCACCAGCGGCTCCACGCCCGTCGTGTCGAGGCCTTCGAGCTGGGCCACAAAATCGAGGATATTGTTCAGGTCGCCGAGCATTTGCTGCTCGCGGGTTTCATCAAATTCGAGGCGGGCCAGGTGGGCCAGGCCGCGCAGGGTGCCAAGGTCGGTGCTCATGCTAGATTATGAGTTTTGAAGTAGGAATTATGAGTTGGTGAACTACCCCTGCTCAGATGGGGCAACGGCACTCGGCGCGCGCCAAGTGCTGGGACCGGGTTTCACGGCTCCTTCGGGCAGGAAATCGGCGGCCAGCTGGGCCGATACCCGCGCCTTTAGCTCCGGTATATCGGCCAGGGTGAGGCCGGCGGTGGGAATGGGTGGATGAAAAACAATTTTGAGGCGGTGGTAGCGCACGCGCAGGCCCTTTTCCACATCAGGCATAAACATATGGTTCAGCGGCATGCCCACTGGCACGATGGGCACCCCGGCCTCAATAGCCATCTGAAAGGCCCCATCCAGAAACGGCAACAATTCTTTGCCAGGGGTGGGCGATATGCGGCCTTCCGCAAAAATGGCGATGCTCTTGCCCTCGGCCAGGTTGCGGCGGGCCGCCACCATAGCCCGGCCCCGGCTCACGGCGCTGCCCCGGTCCACGGTGATGTAGACCCGTCCGAAAATACTCCCCCATACCGGCACCTTCGCCAGCGAGGCCTTGCCCATCATGTTCAAAAAGCCCGGGATGTACTTAAAGAGCATCATGATGTCGATGTACGAGCCATGATTGGCCACGTACACGCAGGGCTGCGGATTGGGGCCCTGGCTTTCGCGCACCACTTCTACCGGCACGCCCCACATCGTAATGGATAGCCACGACCAGAAGCGGTTTATCGCGTGCACCACCCTGCCCCCGTCGGGCCGCCGGCTGAAATACCATTGCACCGGGTACGTGAGTACAAACGGCACGATGAACCAGAAAGTAGCCCACGTAGTGTAAAGGCGATGGCCGAGGTAACGAAGCTTATGGCGCATGGCAGCAAAGTTAGGCTAGCCAGCCGGAGTGCATTACACCAAGGCACTAGGCCGGACGGCAAAGGCATCCCAGACGGCCGCAAAATTTCCCATCAGCAGATAGCTACGAGCGGGCGGCTAGCACTTTTTCCGCCTTCAGCAGGCCAGCTACGCTGATGCCGTCCGTAATGCGGTCGTCCATCACCATCCGGACGGCTTCGGCCAGCGGCAGCTTCCACAGGCGCAAGTCTTCGGTTTCCTCGGGCTCCAGCTCGCCCTGGGTTAGGTCTTCGGCCAGGTACACAAAGCCTTCCTCGTCCGTCACCGAGTTGGAAGTATGCAGGCGGGCAATACGCGTCCAGCGGGCCGCCGTCAGGCCGGTTTCTTCCTTCAGCTCGCGTTGGGCCGATTCCAGAATATCCAGCTCTACTAGGCCGCCGCCCATCGGAATTTCCCAGCTGTACTCGTTCAGCGGGTAGCGGTACTGGCCCACCAGCCAGGTATTGCCCTCCGCATCGACGGGCACAATACCCAGCGCCTTGTTTTTCATCGTCACCACGCCGTAGATGCCCTGGCCGCCGCCGGGGTTCCGCACCTGGTCTTCACGCACCGAAATCCACGGGTTGTGGTACTTGATTTCGCTGCTAAGCGTGTGCCAGGGATTATGAGTTTCGTCCACATCGGGGCGGGCATTGGATTGCATAGCTATTGACGAAAAAAATTATGGATTTAATACGCAAAACTACGTTGGATGTGGCTTTCATGAAGTTGTCGTTCGCAGCTGTATATCCTCCATCCGCCGTGAAAAATTAGCCGTTGGCCGCTTAAATCTCCTGATTAATCCAATAACATTTGCGTTCCCCCCGTTTAGTTTCGTAGCTTTGACCCATAAGTACCCCCGCACGGGCTGGAAATGTGGAAAGGAAGGACCTCTCGTGCGGCGGCGCTCTGGCTGAAAAGGTGGGGTAGACACCTCTAAGCCGGACCCGCCACTTTAAGGCCGTTACCCTCGGGTGGCGGCCTTTTTTTGTGCCTTGTTAGTGGCCTGCTGCATTGTTGATGAGCGGTTGCCCCCTCTGTTGTGCTTAACCCTGACGGGCAGGCTGCCGTACCTCCCTATTCCGGTTGCATACATCCCGGCCGGCACCTTCCTTATGGCTCAGCCCAATTCCAAACCCAAGCAAAACCCCACCCCGGAAGCCCACGACCCGCTTTTCAACCTGAAGCACGCGCAGGCCGAAGCTGACCTGGCTCAGAATACGCAAGGCCTGGGCCCCGTTACCAACGAATACGTTTCGACCGACGAGGACACCGAAATCGACGAAGGTCCCCGCGACAGCCAGGGCCAGCGCCGCGGCGAAAGCACGCCCACGGACCTGGGCAGCACTGCTGGCAGCCACTAATCAACATTCATAGCAAGGAAGGGAGTGAGGAATAAAAGTAACTTTGCAA
This sequence comes from Hymenobacter negativus, assembly GCF_016056375.1. Taxonomy (GTDB): domain Bacteria; phylum Bacteroidota; class Bacteroidia; order Cytophagales; family Hymenobacteraceae; genus Hymenobacter; species Hymenobacter negativus_A. Next base: position 410,916 of record NZ_JAEDAE010000003.1, on the reverse strand, counting down.
CGGTTATTTTTATCCCTCACTCCCTTTTTCGTTGCTAACAGCTACCTGCACCGGCCACGCTCTCGAAGCAGGCCTCGACGAAGCTGGCCGGGGCTGCCTGGCGGGTCCGGTTTTCGCGGCGGCCGTCATTCTGCCGCCCGATTTTGCTCCGAAGTTCCTTAACGACTCCAAGCAGCTCAGCGCCAAACGGCGCGATGCTTTGCGGCCCATCATTTGCGACGAAGCCGTGGCGTGGGCAGTGGGTCAGGCTTCCGTAGAAGAAATTACCAGCATCAACATCGCGCAGGCCAGCTACCTGGCCATGCACCGGGCGGTAGCAGCACTCGGCATCAGGCCCGCGCATCTTTTAGTTGATGGCAACCGGTTCACACCATTGGCCGGCTTTGCGCATACCTGCATCATTGGCGGCGATGGCCTGTATCGCAACATTGCCGCCGCTTCCATCCTGGCCAAAACCTTTCGGGATGAGCACATGATGGCCCTGGCCGACGAATTCCCGGAATACGGCTGGCAGCAGAATGCCGGCTACCCCACCGCTAGCCATCGGGCAGCTATCAGGGCACACGGACCAAGCCCGCACCATCGCCCGGGGTTTCGGCTGCTATAGGCAGTGTTAATCCTTCAGCTTGAGCAGGTCCAGAAACAGGCTAAACCCGTCCACGCTGGTCCCGCCTTCGCCGAAGGTATCAAAGCTCAGTGGCTTGATGATGTAGCCGCTCACGGCCAGTTCCTGCGCTTTCAGGCGGTCCGATTCGAGGTCGGAAGTCGTCATGATGAAGACGTTCAGGTTTACAAACTCAGGGTCGGAACGCAGCACTTCCAGCAGTTCCAGGCCATTCATGCGTGGCATGTTGATGTCGAGCATCACGAGGCTGGGCTTGGCTATTTTGGGTTCTCCTCCCTCGCCGCGGAGCATGCGGAGGGCGTCACGGCCATTGCGGGCGTGGATGAGGGGCACGTTGATGTTTTGGCGACGCAGCTCGCGCTGCACGTTCATCACGTCCATCTGGTCGTCTTCCACGAGCAGGATGCTGGGCGTGGGATGGTCGGCGGACATAGGCTTGGCAATTGGCAACAGCGGGAAAATGCCCGCGAACAGCAGTTCAAAGCTGCTATAAAGTAGCGGTTGATACGGTAGAAACGACTGGCGTGGCTACCGCAGCGGCCACATTTTTGGTTTTGGGCGGATGCTTGGGCCAGGTGAAAATGAACTTAGCGCCCTGACCTTCGGCCGATTTGACGCTGATGCGGCCGCCCTGCCGCTCCACAATTTTTTTCACGATGGCCAGTCCCACGCCGGTACTTTCAAAAGTATCGCGCTCCGTCAGGGTCTGGAAGATGACAAAAATACGGTCGTGGTATTCGGGGTCAATACCCGGCCCATCATCAGCCACCGAAAATGAGTAGAATTCGCCCGCATCATCGCAGCCGATGTGCACGGTGCCCGTGGCAGGATGGTCGTGGTACTTCACCGCGTTGCTGATGAGGTTAGTGAACACCTGTTGGAGCTGCACGGCATTGGTAGTAAGCGTGGGCAGGAAAAACGGTAGCTCTACCTTGAAGCCCTCGGGCAGATGCAGGCTATCGATGATTTCACGCAGCAAGGTCCGCACAAACACCGTCTCGTTGGCCTGCGCTACCCGGCCCACGCGCGCTAAGTCCAGAATGCCGCTGATGAGCTTTTCCATACGGTGCACCCGCTGGCGCATCATGCCCAGAAACTCGCGGATGTGGGTCGGCAGCGCTTCCTTGCCCATATCCTCCTCAATCCAGCGGGAAGCGCTTTCGATGCCGCGCAGCGGAGCTTTCAAATCGTGCGACACAACATAGGCAAACTGGTCAAGCTCTTGGTTGCGGCTTTCGAGTTGGTTGATGTTGGCCCCTACAGTGCGCGCCATCACGTTCAGGGCGGCCGTTAGTTCGCTTACCTCGTCCTGCTCGTTGTCCACAATCTGGGTATCGTAGTCGCCATCGGCCATGCGCCGGGCCAGATTGAGCATGCCACGTAGCCGCCGGGCAAACGTCCGCACGATGTACAATGCCCACAGCAGCCCCAGCACCAGCGCCATAATGGCCAGTCCCACCGACAGCCATTCGGCCCGGATAATACTGCCGTTCAGACGCTGGCGCATGGCTTTGCGCGAGGCAGCTTCCGTCTGCTCGAATTTATTTAGCCGAAACCGGATATTGTCCATCAGCTGCTTGCCCGTGAGAGTTTCGGCCAGGCGGTGGTGCGGCATGTTTTCCAGGCCGCGCTGCAATGGGTTGCGCCGGCGGGCCTCCCGCTTCTCCGCAATCAACAAATGGCTGTAGCCCAGCCACTGCTGAAAGAGCCGTTGGGTCTGGTCAATCAATTGAACTTGTCCGGGGCTTTCTTCCACCAGCGTGCGCAGCTGAGAAAACCGGCCAACCAAGTCGCGTTCCCCTTCATAATAGGTGTCCAAGGTCGCCTCATTGCCGATGAGAATGTATCCCCGAAACCCGGTTTCCATGTCCACGATGTTCCGCAGCAGGCTCACCGCTTCGTTGGTAACATGCTGGGAGGATTCTACTTGCCGGGAGTTGCGCAGCACTTGGCCCGCCAATTTATAGGAGAACAGCACAATCACCGAAAACAGCGCCAGCAACAGCACAAATCCGGCAAACAGCTTCGTAGTAAGGGTTATTTTCATGCATTGGTGCGCGGGCGCATCGCTTCAGGCCTTGGTACGGAGCTTGGTCTCCATGGTTTGGAGCAGGCCCATCATTTCATCGGCAATCACCTGCAGAGGCGCATAGCCCGCCCCTGCTTCCTGAACATTGCCCGCGAGGTACAGGTCCATCAGCCGGCTGGCCTCCCTGTGAATCAGCACGTGCTGTTGGTCAAAATGCCGAGCTTCGGGCAGGTGCGCGTACACTCCGGTCCCGCGCATGCGGGTAGCTATCCACAGGCCCAGGCCGCATTGCTCGGGGTCCCGCAACAGGTCTTCGCTGCCACCATTGCCAAAGAGAAAAGAACGCAGCTTGCTCTTAAAATGTACGTGCTTGATGCGGGCGGAATCAAAGTCCTGTTTCAGGTCTTCCGTGGTCATAGGCAAATTTATACCGGTAGGCGAGCGCACGGCGCAAAGCACCTGTCGCAAAACCGGGAGCTGCCCCGGCGAGAGGGGGAAATAAAGCCGCGCAACCGGCCAAGGCCTCATAGTACGCCACAGGGCCCCGGTCGGTTGCCGCTTTGGAATTCGGTACTTTCGCGGTTCAATCATTTTCCTCGGTGAGCCCTCGGCACTGCCGCCGGCCACCTTTCATCATTTCCCCACCATGACCCAAGACCAGATTAAGGACTTGAAGGGCCGCGCCGAGGCCCTGAGGAGGTATCTTTGACTACGATGCCCGCAAAGAACAATTAGCGGCCTACGAGGCCAAAACCACGGCTCCCGGCTTCTGGGATGACTCCAAAGCCGCCGAAGCCACGCTCCGCGAAATCAAGCCTATTAAAACGTGGACTGATGATTTTGAGGCCGTGCAGCAAGCGCTGGCCGATACCGAAGTCCTCTACGACTTCCATAAGGAAGGCGAGGTGAGCGAAGCCGAAATGCAGGACGACTACAATGCCACGCTCAAAAAGCTGGAGGAGTTGGAGTTCAAGCGTATGCTCTCGGACGAGGAAGACCAGCTTTCGGCCATCATCGATATCAACCCGGGGGCCGGCGGCACCGAAAGCCAGGACTGGGCCGAAATGCTCATGCGCATGTACATCATGTGGGCCGAAAGCCACGGCTTTGGGGTGAAGCAAATCAGCTACCAACCCGGCGAAGGCGCGGGCATCAAGTCTGCCTCGCTCGAAATTGATGGAGACTTCGCCTACGGCTACCTGAAGAGTGAAATCGGCGTGCACCGTTTGGTGCGCATGTCGCCCTTCGACAGCAGCGGCCGACGGCATACGTCCTTCGCCTCGGTGTTTGCCTACCCGGTGATTGATGACACCATCAACATCGAAATCAACCCCGCCGACATCTCCTGGGACACCTTCCGGGCCGGCGGAGCGGGGGGGCAGAACGTGAACAAGGTGGAAACCGCTGTGCGCCTTACCCATGCGCCGTCCGGCATCATCATTGCCGTCCAGATTGAGCGTAGCCAGCTCATGAACAAGGAGCACGCTTTGCGCATGCTCAAATCGCGGCTTTACCAGATTGAGATGGATAAGCGCCACGCCGAGCGCGACAAGGTGGAAGCCAGCAAGAAGCGCATCGACTTTGGCTCCCAGATTCGCAACTACGTGCTCCACCCTTATAAGCTCATTAAAGACTTGCGCACCGGTATTGAGCGCACCGATGTGCAGAACGTCCTCGATGGAGACTTGGACGAGTTCATCAAAGGCTTCTTGATGCAGAGCTAGAGCTGACTTATCTATTAGCCAATTTTATATGACAAAAAAAAGGCTGCCCGATTGGGCAGCCTTTTTTACGTTGAACGGAAATCCGTTACTTTTTATCCCAGAAGAGTTTCGTCTCAGCCTTATCACCACCGATGGCAGAAGCAGCCTGCGAGTAGTTAGAGCCGTTGATGTTTTGCTCAACAACCGGGTAGAGCAAACGAACCGGAATACCCGAAACGGCTGCAGCAGGAGGCGTCAGCACAGGGTAATCAAGACGACGCCACGAGGTCCAGGCCTCAACCGGCTGGTTGTACAAAGCCACCCACTCCTGGTAAGCAATGCGCTGGATAGGAGTACCGGGAGCCGTGCTGAAAGCCACGTTTGGCTGAGCCAAGTAAGCGGCAGCTTCAGCGGCGGTTCCACCCCACTGCGGCTCCGTAATCGAAGCAGTAACACCGGCATTGTAGTGCGACTCGGCGGTAGTACCTGCCCCTACGTTCCAGCCGCGGAGAGCACCTTCAGCCAGCATCAACTCTACTTGAGCATACGATACAATCACACCAGGCAACGTCTGTGCGCGCAATTTAGTACCGGGCAGCGAGTTGGTAGTTTTGCTATTGGTCGAGCCGTACGTGCCACCAGCAAAGGTGCCAGCGGGAAGCGAGGAATTGGTCGCCGGGTTGAAGTACTGCTTCAGACGCGGGTCTACAACACCAGTAGCCGGACCAGTAGTACCCTTCAACTGGTTGATGAAATAGCTGGTACCAGCAAAGTCGGTACGGGCGCTTCTCACCAGGTCCTCGTAAAGCGGGTTGGTGTTGGGGAACGTGCCGTTGAAAGTCAAGTCGATAACGTCAGCATTCGAAGCTGGCAGTTTACCAATCGTGGATTCAGCCATGGTCTTTGCCTTGGCACCATCAACATCGGCAATAACGAGAGCCATACGCAGTTTCATGGCGTAGGCAAACTTGAGCCACAGAGCCGTGCTACCGTTGTTAATCAGGTCGTTGGCACCGAGGCCCGTTGCTACGGTCGGGTCAATCTTACCGATAGCTACGTCAAGTCGCGAAATCAGGTCGTTGTAAATGGTCGCCTGGTCGTCGTACTTGGGCTGCGCCTTGTTATAGTCGAGCGCATCGGTATAGGGAATGTTTCCGAAGGTCTCTACCAGGTTAGCCCAGGCATAGATTTCCAGAATTTCCGCTACAGCCAAAGCGTTGGTCTTGTTAGCAGCAGGCACCGTCAAGTCGGTAGGAATCGTCGTTTTTGCCTCGCGCAAGTCACGGATGCAGTCACGATACAGAGCCGACCAATACGCATTCGGAATGTTCCGGGTGTTCTGGTCATAGCGCGACTCGGTTGGGTAATCCGTAGCAGCCCAATACTGAACGTAGAAGCGGAAAGGATTGAGGTTTACGTTCGTGCTTACGAGCGTCCGAGCGAGCGTGCGCTCAGCATTGGCAATGAATCCCGATGCAAGAGCAGTGGTAGGGGATTTGGGGTCAACGTTATAATTGCTCTCCAGTGACCCTACGCAGGAGGTTGTCAGCATCAATGCTGACGCACCAGCAATAAGAATATTTTTCATGTTTGATTAGAAGCTGAGACGGAGGTTAGCACCAAGCGTGCGGATAGCGGGGAACGAACCAGTGGAATAGCCTTGGCCGAAGTTACCGGAGCTAGGAGCATCTTCTGGGTCAGCGTAAGGCAGGTTCTTGTTGATAATCCACAGGTTGCGGCCTACGATGGAGATGTCAGCACCTTTCACACCACCTACTTTAGCCATGAAAGCTTTCGGCAGCGCGTAGGACAGCGATACTTCACGCAGTTTCACGAAGCTGGCGCTGTACACGAAGGCAGCAGCGGGGTTAACCGTGGTGCCGTAGGCAGTGTAGCCATTAACCGTGCTGTTGTCAGCACGAACCGTGTTAACCGAGCCATCCGACTGAACGCCGGGGAAAATTACACCGCCGCCGTTGGCAATGGTGTTACGCGAAGGGTTGCCCAGGTCGTTGAGACCAGCCGTAACAGGATACAAGCCCGTGTCCAGACCATACGACTGGTCCAGCGAGAAGATTTGACCACCGTTGCGTACATCCACCAGGAAGTACAACGACAGGCCTTTGTAAGATACCGTGTTCGAAACACCGCCGGTCCAGTTAGCATTGGGGTTAGCAATTACTTCGTTGGCGGTAGCGCTTTTCACATAGTAACCATCGGTGCCAACCACACGCTGGCCATCTTTGTAAACGTAGTTGAAACCACGGATGGTTCCGTAGGGCTGACCAACAGTAGCGTTGCTCGATACACCGCCCTGGTAGTTAGCCAGTACAATGTTGTCTACACCATCGGCGAGCGACATTACGCGGTTCTGGTTCTTAGTCCAGTTGGCGTTAATCGTCCAGGTGAAATCGTTGGTTTTAACAGGCGTCACGAAAGCAGTGAGTTCCAGACCACGGTTACGCACGTCACCGGCGTTGACGTAGCGGAAGCTGTAGCCGGTAGCGGTCGAGATGTTAATCGGAATAATCTGGTCAATCGAGTTCGACTGGTACACGTTGGCTTCGAAACCCAAGCGGGTGTTCAGGAAAGCCATTTCAAGACCGATTTCGGTGCTCTTCGTGCGCTCAGGTTTCAGAGCGGGGTTGTTTTTGGTGTTGGGTACCGAGAACAAAGCAACCGAACCAAAAGCAGTCGGCTTGTCATAGCTGTCCACAATGCTGTAAACAGGAGCACCAGCACCTACTTCAGCATAGTTTACACGGGCTTTGCCATACGACAACCACGGAGCGGTTTCTTTCACCAGTTCAGAGAACACAAAACCCAATGCTGCCGAGGGGTAGAAGAAGGTGTTTTTGTTTGTTGGCAGAGTCGACGACTTGTCCTGACGAGCCGTCAAATCCAGGAACAGGAAATCGCGGAAGCCCAGGGTAGCGCTAGCGAATACACCGTCGACTGCCTGGCGCAGGTCTTGCTCAGTAGGGGGGCTCAAAGCCGATACGCTGTTCGACAGCGAGTACAACTCAGGGATAACAAGGCCGCTGTTGGTAGTAGCACGAATCGACTTCGTAGCCTGACGACGCATGTTAGCACCCAACAAACCGTTGAAGCTCAGGTCCTCGTTAATTTTAGCTTTGAAGTTACCAATCAGGTCAAAGTTAGCCTCACGGTAAGTACGGTTGAAACGGCTGTAGCCAGCTACGTTAACCGAGCCATAAGCCATGCGCTCTTCCTGCAGGTCGTCGTTCGAGTCCAGAGTAACACGGCCCAGCACGCTGAACCAGTCGGTTACTTTGTAGTTAAGGGCAACGTTGCCGAAAGTGCGGTAGCGCGAATCAGTTTCGAAGCTCTTGGCACGGGAGAAGTAAGGGTTGTTCCAGTATTCTGCTTTAGAAGTAGGGCTGGGAGCCGAAAGGTTCCAGCTAGCATTCAGACCAGCGTACTCATACGCCTGCTTCTGCTCTTTCAGGTCAACGTTGGTCTGCCACCACTGACGGAAGTTGGTCATCAGGTTTTCACCGAACGTACCGCTGTAGCCAGTGCCGTAACGGCCTTTGCCGTCTACTTCCGAGAAGTTTACCGAAGCACTAGCCGTCAGGCGGCTCGTGAGGTTCAACGTACCAGCGAAGTTGACGGTGTTCTTGTTAACCTGGCTGTTTGGCAGCACACCTTTATCGCGTACGCTGTTGTAGCCGAGTTTGAAGGTACCTTTTTCGCTACCACCGTCGATGGTGATGCTATTGTTCAGCGTACGAGCGGTTTCGAAGAAAGTCGACGGGTCGTTGGCAGCAGCTACCCAAGGCGTAGCCTTGCCGAAGCTCGAAGTGCCGGGCACGAAAGCATTCCACTGGTACACGTTCAGGTTCGGGTCGAAACGCGGACCAGCCGATGCATCAGCGTCAAGTTGGATGTAGGTATCAGGAACACCATCGCCGTTCACGTCATCCGTGTTGAAGGTAGGGCCGTAACCAGCGCCGTACTCCTTCTGGTAAGTAACGAAGGTGCTCTTGTCGATGCGACCACCGGTGATACCAGCGTTGATGGTAACGCCAAGGCCCTGACGGCCCTTCTTGGTGGTGATGAGGATAACACCGTTACTAGCACGCTCACCGTAGAGAGCAGTAGCGGCAGCACCTTTCAGAATCGTCATGGTAGCGATGTCATCCGGGTTGATGTCGGCGGCAGCGTTGCCGTAGTCATAACCACCACCACCGGTCTGCTGACCCGAGGTGTTGGTGTTGGCGTTGCTGATTGGCACACCATCTACTACGAACAGCGGCTGGTTGTTACCAGTGATTGACTTGGTACCGCGAATCAGGATGTTGGTCGAACCACCCAGGGTGTTGCTCTGACGGATTTGTACACCCGCTACTTTACCCGACAAGCCGTTGATGGCGTTGGGGTTACGAGCGGCCGTTACTTGGCTGCCTTCAACCTGCGTGGCAGCGAAAGGCAGCGAGTTGCGGGTACGCTCCTGACCGAGGGCAGTCACGACTACTTCACCAAGCTGTTTGGTATCGGCGGCCAGCGAAATGTTGAAAGTTGAGTTGGAACCGATAGGCTGCTCAATGCTGGCGAAACCAACGGAGCTGATGCTAAGGGCCGTGGCGCTAGCTGGCACACTCAACGAAAAAGAACCATCTGCATTTGTTGATGCACCGATGGTAGTACCTTTTACCAGAACCGTTGCACCGGGCAAGCCTTGCCCGTTAGAACGGTCCGTCACGCGACCCGAGACAGTTCGGTCTTGTGCATTTACCTGCTGCAACAGGCAGGTCATCAGTAAGACGACCATGAAAAAGAAGTGTTTCATGTAGTGATGAAAATGGTGAGTGAATTGAAAAAAATGGTAGAAATGGAGAAAAAAGAACTTAATGAGACCAATCTAATGGCAAGGTATTACAAGTTTTTTTGTTACGCCAATATTTCGCGCCCCCCGGCTTTCAATATCAATATTAAGTTGATTGAATACATAAACCAACTTTACTAAGATAAGCAAATCTCGCCAAACACCAGGTTTTGGATGCAAGTATTTTGTATTCTGGTAGGTTAGGTCTCTAGATTGTTGTGGGCTCCCCTGGGCATCCGTCCGAAAAGTACGTCCCAACATGAAGTTTAATTTCATCAGAGAGGGCTCGATAAGTCGAAATACATCATAGCGACAAAGATTGTCCAAGCGCCGCAGACGAAATTAATGAGCAAAGTCAGGGGCTTTGGGAAGAATTAAATGATAGACCCCCCAACTATCCGGCGGGTTATTTATTAATGCCATCGTTAATTTATTAACAAAATCATAAATATTATAATAATAATTCATCTATAATATTAGAAAGCTGGTCAAAGCACTGATTGGCAATGAAATTTGTCGAAAATCAAGTGTGTAATCCAATTCCCATATATTAAAAATACAATAAAACAGCATTATTACAACAATAGCAGCCATCTATTTGGGGAAGAAGTGCGCTGGTATATCCCAGAATGACTATCACTAAAAGTAGCACCTCAGTCTCTATAGGGCTATCCAAGGCAAATATCGCAACTCTACTGTGGGGACATTTTCGGTAAATGCCGTACTTTCATCTTTTAAACTGCCACACCCATACTGTTTTCCTCTTTTTTTCACACACCCACTTTTACAACTCAATGAAGAGAATCTTACTATTAAGCCTGCTCTTGCTACTGACCCTTGCCGGGCGGAGCTGGGCTCAAACGCGGCAGATATCAGGCCGTGTGCTTGACAAAAGCAATAACGAAGGCTTGCCCGGGGTTAGCGTTATCGTGAAAGGCACTACCACGGGCACTGCCACCGACGCGGATGGTCGCTTTGAAATGAATGTGCCGGCTTCGGCTGCTACCCTGCAGTTTAAGTACCTGGGCTACATTACTACTGACCAGGCTATTGGCGCAAGCGGCCCCGTGAATGTCTCCATGGCAGTAGACAATAAGCAACTGGATGAAGTAACCGTAACCGCTCTTGGCATTTCGCGTGAAAAGCGGGCGCTCGGCTTTGCTGTTTCGGAAGTGAAGGCTGAGCAGATTGTGCAAAAATCTGAGCCCGACCTGCTGCGCACCCTCACGGGCAAGGTTCCCGGGGTGAATATTTTGAGCTCGAGTGGCGTACCGGGTGCTTCTTCCCGCATCACTATTCGGGGCAACACGTCGTTTTTTGGGGACAACCAGCCCCTCTTTGTAGTAGATGGTGTGCCTTATGACAACACCCAGACGGAATCGGATAGCCCACTGGTAAACGGGGCTTCGTACTCGAGCCGGACTTCTGACGTGGACCCAAACAACATTGCTACCATCAACGTGCTGAAGGGTGCGGCGGCGGCGGCGCTATACGGTTCGCGTGCCGCAGGCGGCGTTATCGTAATCACGACCAAAACCGGCGGTGGCGGACGTGGTGCCAAAGGCATTCAGATTGGCTACACCACCGGCTACGCCATAGAAAAGGTGGCGGCGTTGCCGAACTATCAGAATAAGTATGGCGCTGGCTCCAACTTCGTGAACTCCGATGCCAACGGCTCCTGGGGTCCTGAGTTTGGAAATACCATTCAGGGCGCGCCGGCTACAATTGCCCACCCGCAGGCCGGTAACCCGGACTTTCCGAACATTCCGGCGGGCACGCGCATTCCGTACCAAGCCTACCCCAACAACGTCAAAGACTTTTTCAACACCGGTCACCTGTTCGAAAACTCTGTATCGCTGAGCTCTACTTCGGATAATTCGACCTTTACGACTATTGTTTCGCGGGCCGACCAGCAGGGTACCATTCCCAATTCGTCGTTTGTGCGCAACAACATCAGCGCAGGCGGCTCGGGCCGGTTCAATAAACTGACTGTAAGCGGCAACGTTGCTTACACCAACACCAACCAGCAGGGTCCTATTGTGGGCGCCAACAACTCGGCTTCCGGCAGCGCTTCGGCTTTTTCCCGCACCCTGTTTCTGACCCGCAGCCTCAACCTGCAGGGCCTCCCCTACCAGGACCCCGTGACCAAAGGCCCCGTATTTGCCTGGCTGACCACCCAAGCCGATAACCCGCTGTGGTCGGTGGAGAATGCCATTTACAAATCGCGCGTAGACCGCGTGGTGGGCAGCTTAGGCTTGTCCTATGCTATCAAGGACTGGTTGACGCTGACTTACACCGGCGGTGTTAACACGTACACCGATATTCGGTCCAGCACCATTCGGCCCGGCTCCTTGGCCAACCGTGGCGTCAGCCAGATTATTGAAGACAACCTTCAGAACACCGAATTCGAGCAAACCGCTCTGTTGAACTTCAACAAGAACATCACCGAAGACATCAGCCTAACCGCCAGCGTTGGCCAAAACATCAACGCTCGCAAATACGAAGGCAAGTCTTACCTCGGCACCGGCATTATCACGTTTGGCATCGACAACATCGAGAACACCACGGAGAAAAGCACCTATGGGTATGCCTACGCCGAGCGGCACTTGATGGGCCTACTGGGCAACGCCACGGTTGGCTACAAAAACTTTGCCTTCGTGACCGTAACGGGCCGCAACGACTTCTCGTCGACGCTTAACCGTGACGGTATTGTCGGCAACACGGGCCGCTCGTTCTTCTATCCGAGTGCCGCCGGTTCGCTGGTTCTGAACGAAGCGTTTAACATGGACTACCGCTGGCTGGACCTGTTCAAAGTGCGCGCTGCCTATGGCAAGGTGGGCCGCGATGCGCCGGCCTACGCCTCGGGCCCCACGGGTTACGTCACCAACCCCAGCAGTTCGCTGCCCTTCAAGGGCGTGCCGGGCATTGGCATCAGCGGGGTGGTAAACAACGCCAAACTGACCCCGGAATTCACGTCTGAACTGGAGTTGGGTACCGAACTCGCGCTGTTCCGCAACCGCATCTCGTTCAACGGTACTTACTACGACAAACGCTCGACCAACCTGATTGGCGTAATATCCTACCCTTCGGCCACCGGCTACGGTGCGGCCCAGACGAACTTCGGCGAAATCACCAACAAGGGCTTCGAAGTGGCCTTTACGGCGGTGCCGGTTGAAGCCGCTGGTTTCCGCTGGAGCAGCACGTTCAACTTCAGCCGCAACCGCAACATTATTGCCAGCACAAACGCCAACGGCGACACGCTTATCCTGGGCAATACATTTGCCGGTCAGGTACGCTCGGTGCACATCCCTGGCCAGCCCTACGGCGTGCTGCTGGGCACCGCCCCCCTGCGCGATGCCAACGGGGAGTTGTACATCAATCCCCTGGACGGCCGCTTGGTACTGTCGCCGAAACTCAAGGTTATCGGCAACCCCAACCCCGACTTCCTGATGGGCTTCATCAACCAGTTTACCTACAAGGGCATTACGATGAACGTAGTGGTGGACTACCGCAAGGGCGGCTCGCTGTATTCGACCACGCTGCAAGAGGAACTGGGCCGCGGGGTAACGAAAGACACCGAAGACCGCAACCGGCTGGTGGTGCTCAACGGGGTTCGTTGGGACCCGGTTACCAAGAAAGCCGCTGTTGACGCAAACGGCACGGTTATTCGCAACACCACGGCCATCACGGTCAACGACCTGTACTTCTCCAGCGGCGGTGTAGGCGGCGGCGCGGCTTCGAACGGCTACAACGAGCAGTCCGTGTACGACGCCACCACGGTGCGCCTGCGGGAAGTTTCGCTGGGCTACGACCTGCCCAAAGGCTTCCTCGGCAAGACGCCCTTCAGCCTCTTCAACATTTCTGTTTCGGCCCGCAACATTTGGTGGTACTCGCCTAACCTGCCCAAGAACAGCAATTTTGACCCCGAAACCAGCACGTATGGTGCCAGCAACCAGCAGGGCTATGAGTTCACCAACGCACCAACCACCAAGCGCTTCGGCGTGAACGTGCGGGCGAACTTCTAAAACATTTGAATTCGGCTTTTTGTCCTATGAAATTTTTGAAATTTTGCCTGGTACTGGCTTCGGCTGGTACGTTGGCCGTAGCCCCTGGCTGCAAAGACTTTTATAATGTCAACGTAAACCCTCTGACGCCAACGTCAGTGGGCCTGTACTCCCTGTTGCCTGTGACGCAGGTAAACATGGCGGAAGCCTTGGGTGACAACATCGGCGGCCTGAGCCAGTACACCATGGCCCTGATGCAGCAGCTCTACAATACCCGCAGCATCGGCAACTTCCAGCAAACCGGTGATTCTTTCAGCGGCGAATGGGCAACGCTCTACCGTGGCGTACTTATCAACAATGAGCGCATCATCACGCAGGGTACTACCGAGCAGCGCTGGAACTATGTGGGCATTGCCCAGCTCCAGAAAGCCTACGTTTTCAGCCAGATGGTTGACGTGTGGGGCGACATTCCTTATTCTGAAGCCTTGAAGGGCGAAGTAAACCCGGCCCCGCGCTTCGATAAGGACGAGGATATTTACAACGGCACCGCCAGTATTCAGGGCCTGTTTTCGCTGATTGACGAAGGACTGGCCAACCTGGCCAAGACCGGTTCGGTACCAACCAAACCTACTTTGGGCGACGTTGACCTGATTTATAAAGGCGACCTGGACAAGTGGGCGCGCTTTGGCCGCACCCTCAAGCTGAAGCTGTACAACCAGCTGCGTAAAACCACCTCCGCAGCTACCGTACGGAATCAGGTTGAGCCCCTGCTGAATGGAACCGCCGGTCCGCTCATGGCCGAGGAAGTTGGTGACTTTCAGCTTGGCTACCTCAATACGGCCAACCCCGATAACCGCAACCCGGGCTACGTGACCGACTACAATGCCAACCCAGAAAACCGCATCGGTCGGTATTTCTACGAAGGTATGCTGACGCTGAATGACCCGCGCAAACCGTATTATTTTTACAACCAGCTGGCCGTTGGTGCCTCGACGACTAACCAGGACTACATCAGCCCCCTGGACCCGCGTTTCGTAACGGTGCGCCCCGGTACGTCGAGCCAGTACGCCAGCGTAGCCAGCACGGCCAGTGTTCAGACCGTACAGGGCCTGTACCCCGTAGGTGGTCGCTACGACGATGGCAAGGGTGGCAAAACCGGCACTACTTCGGGCAAGGCGGAAGCGCCCCAGCGCCTGCTCACGTACTACAGCCTCAAATACACCGAAGCCGAGCTGCGCCTGACCGTATATAACGATGTGGCCGCTGCGCGTCTCGCGTTCAGCGATGCCCTGCAGGCCTCATTCAACAAAGTGAACGTCATTGCTACGGCTGATGGCAGCCCTGTTATTCCGGCCGCCAGCATCACGACCTACAAAAACAGTGCTTTGGCGCGGTTTGATAACGCGGCCACGGCCGAAGACAAGCTCGAGGTTATCATGTACGAGAAGTACGTGGCAAGTTTTGGCTACGGCGTAGATGTTTACACCGACTTCCGCCGCACGGGCCATCCCACCATCCGAGTATCGCAGGAAGCAGTATCGCTGAGCGCGCCCAACAGTGGCCTGCTGGTTGACGACGGCGCTACCCGGGCCAATGGACCGTTCCCCTTGCGCCTGTACTACCCCACCAACGACCTGACGCTGAACCCCAACTCACCCCGCTCCCAGCGCGACGTGACCGCGCCCATTTTCTGGGACAAGTAGGAAGGTGTTCTCTCCTCTTTAACGTCTGACTTCATCTTTGTTGATTCATGAAAAACTATTTTGCCAGTTGCCTGCTGTTGCTCTCGGCAGTTGCTGGGCTGTCGTCTTGCCGCGAAAGCAGCAAGCTTCCCGAGCCTAAAAACGAAAGTGTTCCGCTGATTATCCCGGAAGTAAACGCCGACAAATCCTTCTTCCCTTACAGAAGAAGCCAGCTGTCCGAACAAATTCGGATGGATAGCCTTTCTTCACGGCCAGCCTATTACACCCGGCCCGAGTTTCAGTTTGTCGTGAACCCTTCGCAAGGGTACGCCGAGCTGCAAACCGTTGAGGTATATAAGAGCTTCCGGCGCGGCGGAGCATTCGGCCCGCGGGTGAAAGTTGGGGATATCACCAGCTTTCCAGCTACTGTTACCCTCACCAGCCAGGAAGCTCTTAAGGACCTGTATCCTAGTGCTGTGCCCGGCACTCTCGCGGTGCTAGCAAATCCTGCGGTTCCCACGCTTAACAACCGTATTATCCGGAACGACGCCATTGTATTCACGTTTGAATACGTGCTTAAAGACGGGCGACGCATCGTCCTCACCCCGGTCTCGGCCGACAACACCCTACTTGCCAGCTCGCTGATTAACGCTCCGTTGGCTGCAATTGCCATCTTCAAGTAAAAATCACGGGCCAGCCGCCACATGGTGGCTGGCCCGTGAATTGGCTGAGCACCGCCAACGGTCATTGCGGTTGTAAAAGGCATTAGATAGTGCCCTTCACAACTTTTAATGAAATTTTAATGAAAAAAGAGTGCCCGGAATCAGTCGATTCCGGGCACTCTTTTTTCATTAAAAGCTGCTGTGTAAATGCTTGAATAACGTTGCAATACAGTTTGTTAACCTATTTTCATCACACAACCTGTTACAGATAGCATACATATAAATAATTGTTAATCAGTAGTTTAACATATTTAACGACCTTTAGCAAAATGCTTACGAATGCAGCAATTTTTGGCAGTCATTGTTGGTCATATGCTAACGATATGATAACAATGGCTTATTTTTGATAATCTCAACAGTTCCCCAATTTTTACCCTTTTTCAATTTTAACCCTTAGCCCATGAAAAAAATCTTACTCATGAGTCTGATGCTCATGTTTACCCTTCTTCACGGAGCGATGGCGCAAACGCGCACCGTTTCGGGGAAGGTAACAGACCAAGTATCAGGTAACGGCCTGCCGGGTGTTACGGTGCTTCTGAAAGGCACCACCAACGGCGTTTCCACCAATGCCGACGGGGCATATAGCCTGACAGTACCAGAAAATGGTGGCACTCTGGTATTCAGCTCTGTGGGCATGGTGGGACAGGAGCGCGCCATTGGCAACAACTCCCAGATATCACTGGCGCTGGCAACGGATACCAAGCAGCTCAACGAAATTGTGGTGACCGGCTACGGTACCCAGGAGCGCCGCGACCTGACCGGCTCCATCGCGACGGTGCAGGGCGAAGCCATTGCGGATTTGGCCACGCCTAGCTTCGCCCAGCAATTGGCTGGCCGGGCCGCTGGCGTGAACGTGCAGACGCCAACTGGTCTGCTCGGGCAGCAACCCCGCATTCAGATTCGGGGCACTAATTCCATCTCTTCGGGCACTTACCCGCTGGTGGTAGTAGACGGGCAGCCTATTTTCACGGGCAATACCAGTGCATTCGCCAATGGTTCGAACGCACTGGCGGACATCAACCCCAACGACATTGAGTCGTACGAAGTACTGAAGGACGGTTCTGCAACCGCTATTTACGGCTCGCGGGCGGCCAACGGCGTTATCCTTATTACCACCAAGCGTGGGCGCAAAGGCAAAGCCAACGTTACGTACGACACCTACCTCGGCGTAGCCAAAACCCTGAAGCGCTATGAAGTGCTGGGCGCAGCTGACTTTATTGCTATCAGCAACGAAAAGGAGCGCAACGCAGGCGGCCCGGGCACCATCGCGGCTCCTTACAACGACAGCAACGGCAACCCGGTAAGCACCAACTGGCAGGATGAAATCTTCCGCACGGGCTTCCAGCAGAACCATGTGGTATCGGTGTCGGGGGCAACCGACAAAACCAACTACTACTTCTCGGGCGGCTTCACCGACCAGACCGGCGTTATTAAAGCCAACTCGCTGCAGCGTTTCAGCTTCCGCTCCAACCTTGATTCGGAAGTAAAAAGCTGGCTGAAGGTGGGCATGACGCTTGGCCTGAGCCGCACGCAAACCCTGGGCCTGAACACGGCGGTAAATACCTTGTCGGGCAACGTGGCCAACGCGCTGGTGCTGCTGCCCAACGTGCCTGCCCGCAACCCCGATGGCACGCCGTACTCCAATGCCGCCGGGGCCCTGGGCCAGGGCAGCAACAAAGCAGGCATTTCCTTCGCGTACCCCAACATCATTTTCCCGCTCGAGAACAACATTTACCGCTCCCTGAGCTACCGCATTCTGGGCAGCGGCTACCTCGAAGTAGAGCCGGTGAAGCACCTGCGCCTGCGCTCGCAACTGGGCACTGATACCCAGCTGCAGGACGACTTCCAGTACCTTGACCCCCGCCAGGGCGACGGCAAGGGCCCGAACGGCTCCGTATTCCAGTCGTTCAGCCCCAGCATTCGCTGGAACTTCATCAACACGGCCACCTACAACAACGTCATCGGCGAAAACCACAAAATCAACGTGGTAGTGGGTGCCGAATACCAGAAAACCACGACCTCCTACTATCAGGCGCAAGGCACCGGCCTTTCTGACCGCACCCTGGGCCAGAATGGCATCATCAGCTCCACAATTTCAACCCCCACGGTTTACGGTGACTTCCTGGAAAACGGCCTGCAATCGTACTTCGGACGCTTGAACTACTCGTTCAAAGACCGTTACCTGGTTAGCTTCACGCTGCGTTCGGATGAACTTTCGTCGCTGCCGGTAGCCACCCGCCGCCATGCCTACCCCGGTGGGTCGCTGGGCTGGCGCATATCGGAAGAAGGCTTCTTCAAGAATTCGTCGCTGGTTAATGTCTGGAATGAATTCAAAATCCGTGGTTCGTATGCTTCGGTTGGCAACACCAACATTGGCTACTTCCCTTACGTGGGCTACTATCAGCCAGCCCAATACGCTTCGCAGCCGGGCATCAGCTATGGTCAGTTCGGCAACGACCAGCTGAAGTGGGAAACCTCGAAAAAGCAGGATTACGGTATTGACCTCGGCTTTTTCAAAGGCCGCCTCAATGTGTCGGCCGACTACTACCGCAACGACGTGGATGGCTTGATTCTGGCTGTGCGCACGCCTCTGTCGGTGGGCATCCCCAACAACTCGTCGTACAACGCCAACGTGGGCGCCATGTACAATCAGGGCTTCGAGTTGACGATTGGCACGCAAAACGTTCGCAACGAGAACTTCACCTGGACTTCCAGCTTCAACTTTTCGACGAACAAGAACCGCGTTACCGCGCTTAGCAACAACGAAGACCTGCTCTTCACCTACAACATCACCCGCGTAGGCGAGTCGGTGGGTTCGCTTTACGGCTACGACTACCGCGGGGTAAACCAGGCCAACGGCAGCCCTATTTACCGTCGTCTTGATGGCGTGCTGGTACAGGGCAGCACCGCGCCCTCCGGCACCACGGCCAGCCGCTACTACATCTACGACCCGGCCAACCCCGGCGCGGCCTTCGTCAACAGCGGCACGGGCGCTAACCTGAGCTCGCTGACGGCTGCCGATAAAATCGTATTGGGCCAGACCAACCCGAGCATCTTCGGTGGCCTTGGCAACAACTTCACCTACAAAGGCTTCGACCTGGATGTGTTTTTCCGCTATAGCCTCGGCAACAAGCTGATGAACATCACGCGCCAGCAAATGCTGCGTACGGACTTCCTCAACAACAGCACCGAAATCCTGACCCGCTGGCAGAACCCCGGCGACCAGACCGATGTGCCCCGCATCGCATCGGGCAACAGCGGCTTTGTGAACCAGGACGGCAGCGGCTCGTCGCGGTTTGTAGAAAGCGGCAATTTCCTGCGGATGCAGAACATTACCCTCGGCTACAACCTGCCCGCACGCATCCTCGGCCCCACTACGCTGAGCCGGGTACGGGTATTCGTACAGGCCCAGAACGTGTTCACCGTAACCAAATACAAGGGTGTTGACCCCGAAGTAAACAACTCCCCCACCTCGAACAACACGACGGGAGTTGACTACAACAGCAACCCGCAGCAGCGGGTGTTCACCGGCGGCGTCAACGTAGCCTTCTAATTTTAAATCTTGCTATTTTCATGAAGAACATATTCAGCATAATTGCCGGCAGCCGCCAACGGGTTCTGGCAGTAGCATTTACCGCTACGCTGGGCCTGGGAGCTTGCCAGGTGACGGACCTGCAACCGAAAGATGTACTTTCGGAGACAGCCGTTTACAACGACCCGGCGCGCATTGCGCTGGCCGTAGCCGGTGTTTACAACTCGGCTCAATCGGGTTTTTACGACCCTCTGAACGGCACGGCTCTGGGGGTTCGCGGCTATCCTTTTGGCGCTGCGTCCATTGACCTGGGCGATGCCCGGGGCGAAGACGTGACCGATATGCTCGGCTTCTTCGGCATCGTGTTTTCGAACACCGTGACGACGGCTAGCCCGAACATTGTCAACATGTGGTCGAACTGCTACGCCCTGGCAAACCAGGCCAACGCCACCATCGAAGGCGTTCGGAAAGCGGCTGCGGCCGGGATTATCACCGCTGCCGATGCCGCCGTTTATGAAGGCGAGCTGCGTTTTCTGCGGGCGCTGGCCCACCACGAACTGGTGCTGAACTATTCGCGCCCCTTTGCCGAGAATGGCGGCACCAGCCCTGGCGTGCCCTACCGCGACACGCCGGTGAACACCATTGCCGGACTGGAGCTTGCCAAAACGCAAGGCCGCGGCACTGTAGCCGATGTTTACACCAAAATCCTGGCCGACCTCGACTACGCCGAAGCCAACCTGCCGGTAACCCGTACCCTGGCCATTACGCCCGCTCCACCGGCTCCGTCGGTAACGCGGGCTACCAAAGGTGCGGCCATTGCGATGAAGCAAATCATCCGGCTGCATCAGGCCAACTGGACCGAACTGATTAAAGAAGGTAACAAGCTCATCACGGGCACAACTACTTTCACCAGCCCGGCTCCCTTCGGAGGCTCAACGGCACAGTACCAGCTGATGCCCACGCAGCGCGCGGCTTTCCCCGGCGGACCAGTTGCCACGGCTGAGAGTGTCTTTTCAATTGAAAACAGCACTGCTGACAACACGGGTGTAAACGGCGGCCTGTCGAGCGTATTTGCCACCACCACCATCAACGGTCGCTCTTTGCTCGGGGTCAGCCCCATTCTCTACAATGCGCCCTTCTTCACCTGCGCCGACCTGCGCCGCACCGCGATGATGGTGGCCAACCCAGCCGCTCCGTCGTGCTACGTTATCAGAAAGTACACCGACCCGGCTAACAACTCTGATTTTGCCCCCATCATTCGGTACGCCGAGGTGATACTGAACCAGGCCGAAGCCCTGGCCCGTACCGGCAACAGCCCCCTGGCTCTCAGCATGCTAAATGCCGTGCGCAACCGCTCGGTAACCACCCCTGCTGACCAGTTTGCCGCCGGCTCGCTTACTGGCAATGCCTTGGTTCAGGCCATTCTGAACGAGCGCCGCATTGAGTTTGTGGGCGAAGGCAAACGTTGGGGCGACATTTCACGCCTTTCGTCGGAGCCTGCTTTTGCTCCCATTCCAGGGGGTGGCATCCCGGCCAAGTTCTATGGCAACCTGGGCAGCAGCCAAGTTTCGCTGGCACGCTATGCCTGCGGCAACACCGGTTTGCTCACCGGCCAGCTGGTTTCGGCTACGCCGGCCACGGCTACGCAGTTTCTGTGGCCTATCCCGGCCCTGGAAGTTGGCAGCAACCCCACGCTGGCTGCTCAGCAGAATCCTGGTTACTAACCGCTGCGCGTGCTTGCTACACACAAAAAATCCCGGCCAATTGGCCGGGATTTTTTATTTATCTACGCGAGTGAGGCTAAAGAATGTACTGGCTCAGGTCGCGGTTTTTCACCATGTTGCTCAGCCGCTCATCCACCAAACCGGCGGTGATGAGGATGCGGGCGTTGGCCCCAATCTTATCGGGCACGTCGTAGAGGATGTCGTTGAGCAAACGGCTCATGACGGTGTGCAGGCGGCGCGCCCCAATATTCTCCACCTCGGCGTTCACCTCGAAGGCAATTTCGGCCACCCGCTCTAGGGCAGCATCTTCAAAGGTCAGCTCCACTTCTTCGGCTTTCAGCAGGGCCTCGTACTGCTTGGTGAGCGCATTTTTGGGGTCTTTGAGAATGCGGACGAAGTCTTGCTTGGTGAGGCTTTGCAGCTCGACGCGGATGGGGAAACGGCCCTGTAGCTCGGGAATGAGGTCCGAGGGCTTGGAGACGTGAAAGGCGCCGGCAGCGATAAACAGGATGTGGTCGGTGTTGACGATGCCGTACTTGGTATTCACGGCCGAGCCTTCCACAATAGGCAGCAGGTCGCGCTGCACGCCCTGGCGGCTCACGTCAGGGCCACCGCCACCGCTTTTGCCGCCGCTGCTGGCCACCTTGTCAATCTCATCGATAAAGATGATACCGGCATTTTCGCACTGGCGCACGGCTTCGTCCTTCACTTCGTCCAGGTCGATGAGCTTGGCAGCTTCCTCGTCGAGGAGGAGCTTACGGGCTTCGGCCACGGTGACTTTGCGCTTGCGGGTCTTTTTGGGCATCATGTTGCCCAGCATGTCCTGCAGGCCCGAGAGCGTGCCTTCGTCCATGCCGGGAGGTGCCCCCATCACGCCTATGCTGGGGCCAGCCTGCGCCACCTGGATTTCGATTTTGCGGTCTTCAAGCTCGCCGTTTTTGACTTTCTGCCGGAACCGCTCGCGGGTGCGCTCGTTGAGCTCGGCATCGGAATGGGGCGCTTCGTCTCCTCCCCCGCTGCCGAAACCGAGGCCGGTTTTGGTACCCGCAGGCTGCGAGATGGCCGGAATCAGCGCATCGAGAATAAGCTCTTCCACGGCATCAGCGGCCTGAGATTTCACGGCTTCCTGGCGGCGGGCCTTCACGCGGTTGAAGGACTGCTCGGCCAGGTCGCGCACCATGCTTTCCACGTCGCGGCCCACGTAGCCCACTTCGGTGAACTTGCTCGCTTCCACTTTCACAAAAGGGGCGTCGGCAAGGTGGGCCAGGCGGCGGGCAATTTCGGTTTTGCCCACGCCGGTGGCCCCAATCATGAGGATGTTATTGGGTACTATTTCGGCCTGCATCTCGGCCGGGGCGTGGAGGCGGCGCCAGCGGTTGCGCAGGGCAATGGCCACGTGACGCTTGGCCTCGTGCTGGCCGATGATGTATTTGTCGAGTTCGGCCACGATTTGGGCCGGGGTGAGGAAATCTTGGTTGAGCATTCGTTCTGATGGATTTTCGCGCAGTGTTTCGCGGTGTTAAAACGCAGTGTTCCGCAGTGTTGTTCAGGCAAGAACCACTGCGGAACACTGCGTTTTAACACCGCGAAACACTACGCGAAATAATTATTGCGCTTCTTTCTTCTTAAACAACGAATTCAAATTGCGCGAAATGGTAAAATACTCGCTGGAGCCAGCCGCCTGCAAGGTGGCGTGGGTGTAGTCAATCTGGAAGGTGCTAATCTTCAGCATTACGCCAAACGACAAGCCGGCGCTGCCGCTGGTGTTTTCTAGGCGCAGTTCGCGGCGCTGCAGGTGGTTGTAGGCGGCGCGGAGCTGAAACCCCTTGCCGAGGATGAGGGCGGCGCTGGCGGTGAAGTGCCGGGCCAGGTTATCGCCAAAGCTTTTGGTCGCCTTTTTCTCGTTGCCGCTGGCATCGAGTTGGCCGCGGGCATTGGGGTCGAGGTACTGAATGTCCCACTGCTGCAGGTGGTGGGCCGTGAGCGAGAAGCGCAGCGGCATGTGCTCGGGCTTCACGGTGGCCCCGATTTGCACATCGAGCGGCAATGGGCCGCGCTCAGTGCCGGGATAGGGTGAGAACTGGTATCCGGCATTTTTCACGGCCAGGCCCGCCGTAAAGTCTGCTGTGGGGTGCTTATACACCACGCCCGCATCGGCCACGCCGGCCAGCGAGCGGCTGCCCGCAATGCTGGACACGGCCAGTTTGGTAGTGGCTCCAAACGTGAATTTGCCCTTGGTATAGGAATCCGTCACGCCCACGGTGTACTCGTTCACGCTAAACGTTCCCAAGCTATTGCCGGCCGGGTCGTAGCTCTCGAAGCTGCCATAGTTGAGGTAGGTGACGCCCACGCCGAAGCGCCCGGCCTTCTCGGTATTGAAGACGTAGGCGGCGGTGCTCTGCTTGATATCGGCCAGGTAGGCCACGTAGCTCAGGGCTAAGCGGCCGTCCATGTCGGCATTGAGCAGGGCGGGGTTGCCGTAGAGCATGGTGGGGTCGTCGGTGCGGGCCGAGACGCTCATACCACCCAAAGCTGCCAGGTGGGCGCTGGGCGGCAGGTCCAGAAACGGAAACACGGTACGGCCACCCAACTGCTGCGCGGCTGCCGGCCGCAGCCCCAATCCGCCCATCAGAAGTAAAAACCCGGTAACCCGGCGCGTGGAAAGCTGCTTCATATAGCTAAGGTACGGCGGAAGAAAGGCCTCTTTTGGGCGATAACGCAACGCCCAGCCCGGAAATTACTTTCGGGCCGCTTTTCGTACATCAAAACGTCGTGCGGAGCGCCGCCGAAGCGCTTCTACCACGAGAGTAACTAATTACTTGTGTAGTAGAAGCGCTTCGGCGGCGCTCCGCACGACGTTCTCTGAGTAGATATTTTAGAGCTACTGCACCTCCACGCTGGGGCCGGGGGCAGGCACGGGCTCGTCGCGCACGGGCAGCTTCTGCGGGTGCGGCACCAGCTCATCGAGCAGGGCCACGCGCAGCACGTCGTCCACACGGTCGGCGTAGTGGATGGTGAGGCCCTTGAGGTAATCCTCCTGGATTTCTTCGATGTCCTTGCGGTTTTTCGGGCAGAGGATGATGTCCTTCATGCCGGCGCGGCGGGCCGCCAGCAGCTTTTCCTTGATGCCGCCCACGGGCAGCACTTTGCCGCGCAGGGTGATTTCGCCGGTCATGGCCAGGTGGGCGCGCACCCGGCGTTGGGTGAAGGCCGAGGCCATGCTGGTGAAAATGGCGATGCCCGCGCTGGGGCCGTCCTTAGGCACCGCGCCTTCGGGGAAGTGAATGTGCAAATCGTACTGCTCAAACAGGCGGTAGTCGATGCCGATTTCATCGGCCCGCGAGCGCAGGTAGCTGAGCGCCGTAATGGCCGATTCCTTCATTACATCGCCCAGCTGGCCGCTCAGCGTGAGCTTGCCGCGTCCCCGGCTCAGCAGACTTTCCACGAAGAGAATATCGCCGCCCACAGAGGTCCACGCCAGGCCGGTTACCACGCCGGCCGTTTCATTGTCCTGGTACTGGTCGCGGTCGAAGATGGCCGCACCGAGGATTTTGCGAATTTCGGCCGGCTCCATCGTGGCGGGCAGGGCCTCCTTGCCGGCCTTGCGGCGGGCCAAGTTGCGCGTCACGGCGGCCAGCTTGCGCTCCAAGCCGCGCACGCCGCTTTCGCGGGTGTAGTCGTCGGCCACGCGGTGCAGGGCGGCATCAGTAATTTTTACTTCGGCCTCACCCAGGCCGTGCTCCTTGAGCTGCTTGGGCCAGAGGTGTTTGCGGGCAATCTGTACCTTCTCTTCCTGGGTATAGCCGGTCAGGTCGATGATTTCCATACGGTCGCGCAGGGCGGGCTGGATGGTGTCGAGCGAGTTGGCTGTGGCAATGAACAGGACCTTGCTCAGGTCGTACTCCACCTCCAGGTAGTTGTCGGTGAAGGTGGCGTTCTGCTCGGGGTCCAGCACTTCGAGCAGGGCCGAGCTGGGGTCGCCGCGGAAGTCACTGCTCACCTTGTCAATCTCGTCGAGAATGATGACCGGGTTTGAGGCTCCGGCCTTCTTAATCTGGGCAATAATGCGGCCGGGCATAGCCCCCACGTAGGTTTTGCGGTGCCCGCGGATTTCGGCCTCGTCGCGCACGCCGCCGAGGCTCATGCGCACGTATTTGCGGCCCAGCGCCGTGGCAATGCTGCGGCCCAGGCTGGTTTTGCCCACGCCGGGAGGGCCGTAGAGGCACAGAATCGGCGCTTTCAAATCCTGCTTCAGCTTGAGCACGGCCAGGTATTCGAGGATGCGCTCCTTCACCTTTTCGAGGCCGAAGTGGTCGGCATCGAGGATTTTCTTGGTTTGCTTGAGGTTGAACTTGTCCTTGGTGTACTCGCCCCAAGGCAGGTCGAGCAGGAACTCCACGTAGTTCATGTTCACCGAATAATCGGGGGCCATGGGGTTGGTACGGGTCAGCTTCTCCATCTCCTTGCGAAAGTGAAGTGCTACAGCCTCAGGCCATTTTTTGGTTTCGGCGCGGGCCTTTAGGCGGTGCACGTCTTCTTCGGAGCCGTCCTGGCCCAGCTCATCCTGCAGGGTTTTGAGCTGCTGGCGCAGGAAGTACTCGCGCTGCTGAGCATCGATGCCGGTGTGCGTTTTGGAGCGGATGTCCTGCTTGATTTCGAGTAGCTCGGCCTGACTGAGCAGGGCTTCGAGCAGAAGGCGGGCCTGCTCTTCGGGGTCGGCCAGTTCCAACAGGCGCTGCTTGGCGGGCAGGTCGAGCTGCACGTTGCTCGACAGGAAGTGCGTGAGGAAAGCCGGCGACTGAATGCCGTCGAGCATGGCCCGGGCTTCCATCGGAATCTCGGGCGTGAGCTCCAGCACTTTGGTTGCAGCCTCGCGCATGGCCTGGAGCAGGCCAAATTCGCCGGGAATTTCGGGGTTCAGCGCCACTTCGGGGAAGTAGCTGACGCGGGCCACCAGCGGCGTGAAGCTCAACTGTTCTTCTACCGTGAAGCGCACCTGCCCTTGCAGGATGATGGTAATCTGGCCGTCGGGCTGTTCCAGCAGCTTCAGAATGCGGGCCAGCGTGCCCACAGAATGCAACTCCTCGGTGGTGGGCTCGTCGGCATCGGGGTTGAGCTGGGCTACCACGCCGAGGAGTTTATCGTCGGCGTAGGCTTTGCGCACCAGCTTCACGCTTTTTTTGCGCGTCACGGTCACGGGCAGCACCACGCCGGGAAACAGCACGGTGTTGCGGACGGGCAGGATGGGCAAGGTGGGCGGAGCGTCATCGCCTTGCAGCAGGTGTTCGGGGTCGGCGGCCATAATGGCAATGGCTTCGGGTTGGGAATTAGCGTCGCTAAGCGTGCGAACCTGAGCCGCAGCGGATGTATAAAAAGAGGCCAGATGCATGAAAGGGAATAAAGCAGAAGCAACGGCCGCAGGTGCCAGAATGGCAGTTTGGGGCCTTTTGATAGGGAAGATACAAGGTACGCTTTCCCGGCGCGTTTGGGCTTCAAGGGCCGTGCCAGCGAGCCAAAGCCGCCAAAGCGGCGCACCAGCACCCGCGGCGGGCACCAAATATGGCTAATTCCCTAAATTGTTGGCAACTTGCGCAATATTTTATGGTCAAAACTCTACCCATGTCGGCTTTATTGCGTCGAGGCTGGTTGCTTTTGTTGCTGAGCGTGGCGGCGTGGCTACTGGCCGCGCCCACTGCGCAGGCCCAGCGCCGGCCCGCCAAACGAATTCCCGCCGCCGCCGCCCCTTCGGCCGATACCACCAGCGGCGGGGCATCGGCCGCGCCCAAAAAGGCGGCTGCCCGCAAGCCGGCCGCTACGGCCCCCAAGCCGTCCATTGCGCCCGGCACCTACCGCGTGCGCGGCCTCAACAGCCGCGTGAGCCGCAAGCTGCACCTGCGGCCAGACGGCACGCCCGACTTTATTTTCATCAACAAATACCCGTTTTTCGAGGACAAGAAGGCGCTGAAAGCCATTGCTAAGGCCGAAAAACGGCGGCAGTACCACCAGACGCGTCTGCTGCTGGAGGACTATGTGGCCAAGTTCGGGCCGGTGAACTTTGAGAAGAACACCAACATGCTCTGGCGACTGGGCCAGCTGCTGGAGCGCGACAGCCAGACCGTGAAAGCCAAGGCCTACTACCGCCTGGCCCTGAAGCACAGCCGCGCCGACACCAAGCGCGTGCAACTCTACTACGACTCACTGGAGCAGAAAAACACCGACCTGTATGTGCCCCTGAAAACGTACTACGACCTGGTGGAGTACCGCAAGAACCTCAACACCTTCCACCCGCCCAAAGGCGTGTACACAACCATGGGCGACGCCATTAACAGCAAGGCGGCGGACTATGGGCCGGCACTGGCCGGCAACGACTCGCTCCTGATTTTCAGCAGCAAGCGCAAGCGGCGCGGCCTGACCGGCGTGGTGGACGAGGACCTGTACCTATCGCGCCGCGAGGGCGTGAGCTGGACCGATGCCGAGCCGCTGCCCAAGCCCATCAACTCGCCCAACAACGAGGGCTCGGCCTGCCTGAGCAAGGATGGGAAGACGATTTACTTTGCCCGCTGCGAGTGCGCCACCTGCCACGGCAACTGCGACCTCTACACCGCTACGCGCGGCAAAGACGGCAAATGGAGCGCCCCCAAAAGCCTGGGGCCGATGGTGAACTCGCTGGGCTGGGACTCGCAGCCCACGCTGTCGCAGGGCGAGGACACGCTGTATTTCGCCTCGGACCGGCTGGGTGGGTTTGGGCTGTCGGATATCTACTACACCCGCAAGCTGAAAAACGGGCAGTGGAGCCCGGCCGAGAATGTGGGGCCGGTGGTGAACACGCGCGAGAACGAGGTGAGCCCGTTTTACCACCCCCTGTACCACGTGCTGTATTTCAGCTCGCGCGGGCAATTGCTGAATTTTGGCGATTTCGACATTTACAAAACCTACCGCGTGGGCGGGCGCTGGCAGGAGCCGAAGAACATTGGCCCACTGGTGAACGGCAAGGGTTCGGAGTATTATTTCACCATCGACAGGGAGAGCAAAAACCTGTACTACGCCCGCTCGGAGGCGCAGGAAATCAATAATCTGGACCTGTATTCCTTCCCGCTGCCGATGGAGGCGCAGCCGCTGGCCACTACCCGCGTGGAGGGCACGCTGATGGATTCGGTGAGCAGCAAGCCGCTGAAGGGCATCGTAAGCATCATCGACACCGACAACGGCGTGGAGGTGGCCAGCAAGTTTATCCGGCCCGATGGCACGTTTGACTTTGAGTTGATTGAGGGCTCGCACTACGCCATGCTTATTCAGAGCAACGACTTTTTCTCGGTGGAAAAGCAGTTTGCGCTGAAGGGCGACACGGTGATGACGCTGCTCACGAACAGCATCGACTACAAGCTGCCGCTCATTTTCAAGAACCTGGAGTTTGAGCCGGGCAAGGCCAACGTGCTGCCCAGTATGCACACCACGCTGGACCGCATTGCGCTGTTTCTGGTCGACCACCCCACCTTCCGGCTCAGCATTTCGGGCCATACCGACACCAGCGGCGACCCCGAGGTGAACGAGAAGCTCTCGCAGGACCGGGCCGAGGAAATTCGCAAGTACATCGAGCGCAAAGGCAAGCTGGCCCCCAACCGCATCGAGAGTTTCGGCTACGGCTCCAGCCGCCCACTCAAGGACGAGGTGACCGAGGCCGACGCCAAGGTGAACCGCCGCGTGGAGTTCAAGCTCATCAAGCCCGAAGGCGGCGACAAGCCCGCCGACGGCGGCGGGGCCTGGAAGTAGTATTCCCCCTACTCTACCGCTTCAATTCGAACCGTTTTGCCGTTGAAAACGGCTTCCTCCCCAGCTCGCAACCCTTTGAGAGCCACAGCCACGGGCGCAGCGGGTGATACCGCGAATACATCCGTCCCCTCCAGCTTGCCGGCACTGATGCTGATGTAGAACCGGCCCAGGCTGGTGCTTACCAAGGCCCCAGGGCGCGCGGTATCGCAGGGAGCATCGGGACTGATGCGGGCCAGCTCAGCTTGCAACTGCTGGGCCTGCTGCATGTGGGCAGCGTTACGGTCGCGCTCGGCGTTGGCCATTTCGCGGCCGGTTTCATACTTGTCGCCGGCGCTGCTTTTGGTTTCGGAGGAGGAAGATTCCTGGGCGGCCTGCATGGCGGTGCGGGCGGCGCTGATGCGCTGCTCGATGAAGGCTTGGCAGGCGGCGTGGAGGGCGGGTTTGACTGGGCTCATTTAGGAAGTGTGCAAATGGATAACTACCCGTTCGGGGGCAACCGCTGCTATCTGCCGCTCACATTGCCATTTGGCCTGCGGAGTTAAGCCTTGAATCGTATTGCCATCGGCAATAATATCGCCGTGCTCATACACGTAATAAGCGTAATTCCACAAGGCCTGCCCGACGGCACTCTCATCCAGCCCAGCAAAACGAATTTGAAAATCAGGAAGGCCTAACTGGTGTAGTCCCACCGTATCCATCAGAATTTCACCGTCTGTTCCGTTGCTGATATTGAACAGCCGCACGTTTACGAGCCCGTGTAAGGTTCGTTGGTCGGGGTTGGTCCAGGCATCAATTAGGTCTTCGGGCGCAATAAGTTTCTGAATGGCTACCAGATAAACTACCTGCGGGTGTAAGGAATGCGTGGTTGCCACCAGAAAATCCATGAATAATTGCAGCCGGATTTTATAGTCCAGTGTACGCGACATGAAATCGGAAACCAGCACCTCGTAGTTGCAAGCTTCCGCATTCTCTGCGGCTTCCGCCCAATGCCAGTTTTGTTGCAGAGCCTCGGGGGCAACTTCGGCATTTTCATTTCCCGCATTTGGCTGCATGATAGTCCATTGCGCGGGTATGCTTCCATCCTTGAATTCCACCTCGATGCTAGGAAAGGAAAAAATTGCTACACTCTCGGTATCCGGGCTATGTACGCTCGGATAAGCGCCTGCAAGCGACTCGATGATATTGTTCTTATCGATGGTTGGCTTGGCAGCAAACAGCAGCTTGGCGGTCAGCAACTGCGGATAGTTTCTGAGCGGTTCTTCTGGAACAGCGTCTGCTTTTTTCTTTTTCCCGAAATCAAAGAAGCCCATTATTTTGAATTGCGTTTATCGTCCGTAATTAGTCCCTCCGCCACCTTCCTGTCATTCCCCAGGCGCGGCACCTTGTTCTGGCCGCCCAGCCTTCCCATGCTTTTCATGTAGCGCTGGAAGGCCCCGGTGGGCAGCGGAGTGAGGAGCAGCGGCACGAGGATGTTGCCCCGGCGCAGGTCGTCGTAGTAGGTGTTGCGGCGGCGCAGGGCGTTGTCGAGCGCGGCGGCGAAGGCGGCGGGGTCGTGCGGGGGGCGTGCGAATTCCACCAGCCACTCGTGGCGCGAGGGCGTGGCGGGGTCGTCGCTCACGAGCGGGGCCACGGTAAATTCGGTGACTTCGACCTCGGGCGTCTGGGCCATGACTTCGCGCAGGGCCTGCTCCACCTCCTCTCCTATCACATGCTCGCCGAATGCCGAGAGGAAATGCTTGATGCGGCCTGTGACCACCACGCGGTACGGCCGCAGGCTCACGAAGCGCACTGTGTCGCCGATGCTGTAGGCCCACAGGCCGGCGTTGGAGGTAAGAACGACAGCATAGTTGCGGTCCAGTTCCACGTCGGCAATGGTGAGGCGGGGCGCGTCGGGCTCGAAAAACCGCTCGGCGGGGATGAATTCGTAGAAAATGCCGCTGTTCAGCAGTAGCAGCAGGCCGGGGTTGCCGGGCTCGTCCTGGAAGGCCAGGAAGCCCTCGGAGGCGGGGAATAGCTCGATGCTGTCCACGGGCCGGCCGATGCTTTCGAAGAGCTTGGCGCGGTAGGGTTCGAAGTTGACGCCGCCGTACACGAACAGGTTGAAATCGGGGAAAATATCCTTAATGGGCCGGCCGGTGCGGGCCGTAAGGCGGTCGAAATACATCTGCACCCACGGCGGAATACCGGAAATCAGGGTCATCTTCTGGCCCAGCGTTTCATCTACGATGCGCTCCAGCTTGGTTTCCCAGTCTTTGATGATGTTGGTCTCGTAGCTGGGTAGCTGGTTACGGCGTAAGTATGCTGGCACGTGGTGGTTGGCAATGCCCGAAAGTCGGCCCGTGCGGATGCCATGATGCATCTCCAGCGCCGGCGAGCCCGACAGGAATATTAGCTTGCCATCCAGAAACCGGCTGCGGCCGGTGCGGTAGATGTAATACAAAAGCGCATCCCGCGCCCCGTCGATGTGGTTGGGGATGCTGTCCTTCGTAATGGGGATGTACTTGGTGCCGGAGGTGGTACCGCTGGTTTTGGCCAGGTACAGCGGGCGGCCGGGCCAGAGCACGTCGGCCTCCCCGGCCTGGGTGCGGTCGAACCAAGGCTTTAGGGCTTCGTAGTCGCGCACGGGCACTTGCCGGGCCAAATCGGCCGGCGTGCGGACGCTGCCTAGTTCGTGCGCCCGGCCGAAGGCGGTGCCGGCCGCCGTGGCCGTGAGTTTCGTCAGCAGCTCGCGCTGGGTAGTTTCGGGGCGGTGCTGCCAGCGGGCGTAGCGCCGGACAATGTAGCGGGCCAGGGGCTGGCTCAGGGTGGCTTTCAATCCCATAAATCCGAAGTAAAAGGCCATTGGATGGGCGGCGAAGGTACGTTGGCTGAGTCCAGCCATGGCAGCCGGGGCAACCCGCGCTATTGACTACCGTTAAGGTTTTGAGCTGGGCCGCTACGGCAGCCAGCACCAATCCATTAATCCACCAACCCACCAATTCCCCTCATCATGGCAGACCACGCAGGCAAAGCCGTCTGGAACGGCGACATTAAAGGCAGCGGCACCCTCACCACCGACAGCGGCCTCCTCAACGCGCCCTACTCAGTAGGCAGCCGCTTCGAAGGCAAGCCCGGCACCAACCCCGAAGAGCTCATCGGCGCGGCGCACGCCGGCTGCTACACCATGTACCTCACCAGCGTGCTCACCAAGCACGGCCACAAGGTAGAAAGCATCACCACCACCAGCACCGTGACGATGAACCCCAACAACGGCCACCCCATCATCGAGCACATCCACCTCCGCACCGAGGGCCACGTCACGGGGGGCAATATCAATGCCGACGACTTCCAGAAGCACGCCGAAGACGCCAAGGAAAACTGCCCGGTATCGAAAGTGCTGAGTGCCGTGCCCAAAATGACGCTCGAAGCCAAGTTCGTGGGCTAAGGTCCACAGCTTAGCCGGATAATAAAGGCCGTTATGCAGAGCGCAGCGAAGCATGACGGCCTTATTTAGTTTTGCTACCTAACCGTTCTTTTTGTGCCTGACTAGGCACAACCCGTCACTAGCAACTAAATTTGTCCTTATGCCCACTGGTACCACTCGCATCCGCCTCCGCCCCGCCAACAACTCCCGCGTCCCGTTCTGGGGCCAAATTGCCATTGGTCTGTTCTGGCTGGCCTACGTGCTGTTCGGCATCATCAGCGACAGCGGTGCGACGGACTACCACTTCCTGCACTGGGTGTTCCTGGTATTCACGCTGGTGTACCTGGGCTATGTGCTGGTGAATAATGCTCCCATCTTCGGCACCCAGAGCTACCTCGAATTCACTCCCGGCTACATTGTGCATAAAAACGGCCTGTTCCGCCCCAAGCAGGTATTCGCCGCCGAAAACATTGCCGCCCTAGAGCTAAAGCCCGCCGTGCTGCGCGTGCGCCAGAAAGACGGCGAAATCTACGCCCTCAACCTGCGCGAAGTGAAAGGCAAGCGCCGCAAAATGAACTTCCGCGAGCAGTTGCGCGCCTTCGCCGCCAAGCACAGCCTGCCCCTGCAGGAAGTGAGCCCGACGGCAGCCGCTTAAGTCATTTTCTCAGAAGCAAAAAAGAGGCTCCAGACGCAATGTGTGTCTGGAGCCTCTTTTTTGCTTCTGAGAAAAGTCACAAGCCTTATTTCTTGGCAAATTTCTTCCGCAGCTCCTCCACCTGGTCGCGGAATTTCTTATCCGAGTCCACCAAATCCGACACCGTTTGCACTGAGTGCATCACGGTGGTATGGTCGCGCCCACCAAAGTGAAACCCAATGGTTTTCAGTGTGTGGGCTGTGTGGTGCTTGGCAAAATACATGGCTACCTGTCGGGCCGTAACCACTTCTTTTTTGCGGGTTTTGTCCTTCAGCAAATCAACCGAGATGTTGAAATACGCGGCCACCGTTTTCTGAATGAAGTCGAGGTTCACCTCGGCCTCCACTTCCTCGATGATGTGGCGCAGGGCCTGCTTCACCATCTCCAGGTCGATGTCGCGGCGGCTCAGGCTGCTCTGCGCCACCAGCGAGGCAATTACGCCTTCCAGCTCGCGCACATTGGTGTGCACCGAATTAGCCAGGTAATC
This sequence comes from Hymenobacter negativus, assembly GCF_016056375.1. Lineage (GTDB taxonomy): Bacteria > Bacteroidota > Bacteroidia > Cytophagales > Hymenobacteraceae > Hymenobacter > Hymenobacter negativus_A. The sequence goes on along the minus strand of NZ_JAEDAE010000003.1, from coordinate 377,692 downwards.
AACCACATGGTCTGGCGGAATATCAATGCCGTCCTGCTCCATCTTGTTGCGAATGATGGCCACGCGCGTCTCGAAATCCGGGCTTTGCACGTCGGCCGTCAGGCCCCACTTGAAGCGGTTCAGCAACCGGTCTTCCAGGCCCAGCAGGTCCTTGGGGGGCCGGTCGGAGGTCATCACAATCTGCTTGCCCGACTGGTGCAAGTGGTTGAAAATATGAAAGAACATCTCCTGCGTCTTGCCCTTGTTGGCCAGAAACTGCACGTCGTCCAGAATCAGGGCATCGACCTGCAAATAGAAATTTGCAAAGTCCTGCACCTGCGCGCGCTGCACGCTGTCGATGAACTGGTTGGTGAACTTCTCGGCCGACACATACAGCACGAACCGCTCGGGTGCGGTGGCCTTGATGTGGTTGCCGATGGCTTGCACGAGGTGGGTTTTGCCCAGGCCCACGCCGCCGTACACCATCAGCGGGTTGAAGCTGGTGGTGCCGGGCTTGTTGGCCACCGCGAGGCCGGCCGAGCGGGCCAACCGGTTGCAGTCGCCCTCGATATAGTTGTCGAAGGTGTACGAGCCGTTGAGCTGCGACGGGACCAAGTTGCCGTCCATCGGCCGGGCCTGGTCGAAGGGGTTGCGGGGCGGGGCCAGCGTATCGGCCCCGGCGGCGTTGGCGAAATTGTTGCCGCGCGGCGTGGTGCGCACGGCTGCCGAATTGACGTAGCGGGCCGAGGCGGCGCGGGCGCTGCCAGCCAGCGGATTGGCGGCCAGCGGGTTGCCGACAGACGTACCGGGCATGGGCTGGGGCGCGTCGCGCGGGTCCGGGGCGGCTTGCTTGCGGGTGGGCGGCAGGTGCAGGGCGCGGGGCGGCGTCTGGTCGTTGCCCTGGTCTACCACCACGCTGTATTCGAGGCGGCCTTCGGAGCCCAGCTGTTGGTAGAGGGCGCGGCGCAGCTCGTCCACGTAATGCTCCTCCAGCCAGTCGTAGAAATAGGCGCTCGGCACCTGAATGGTAAGCACGTTGCCCTTCAGCTCGACCGGCACAATGGGCTGGAACCAGGTCCGAAAGCTCTGCTCCCCGATTTCCGCCGAGATACTGCGCAAGCAGCCAGCCCAAACCGTGCGAAAATCCTTGAGCATTTGAACGTTTGAAAGGAAAACGGCTGTAAGCCGGAGGCAAAAAGAGTACCGAAATTGTTCGCCCAAAGGGGGCGTCGCTTCTTAGGGGGCGACAAAATTGTGGAAAACTTTGCGAGAAAAAAAGCCCTTGGCTTCTTGCTTTTTCGCTACTTCTAGCAGCACAGTACAGCTTTCGGCTAACGTCACTTTTTCGCGGACCAACGGCCCGCTGCCCACCCTTGAATCAGGATGCTGCACTATTCAACCTGAGCCGTAAGCACAACGCCAGCGCGGGTTTTTGGACCTAGCAGGCTACTACCCAGGCTAATCTTCGGAACCGTCGTCCACGCAAAAGGCCCGTCGGGAAAAGTCCAACGGGCCCTTTAACGAAGAAACGACCGGTAACCGGTGCGTCTTAGCCAATTATTTCGCGCACCGGCACCACGGCAGCGCTAGCCAGCCCGGCGCGCTTATTTTTTGTTGAAAACTCATAATCCAACCGGCCCAGGTTGATGCCCGACCAGCCCACCTGGTTGATGAGCGTGGCGTGGCCGTCGGGACTAGTGATGGGTTCCGGGGCGTCCATGAACGTGTGGGTGTGCCCGCCTAGGATGAGGTCGATGCCGGAAACCTGGGCGGCCAGCTTGCGGTCGTCGAGCTTGGCCTCGGCGTACTTGTAGCCGAGGTGCGAAAGGCAGATAATCAGGTCGCATTTCTCGGGTCCGCGCAGCTGGGCCACCATTTCCTTGGCCTTGGCCACGGGGTCGAGGTAGACGGTTTGGCCGAAGTTTTTGTCGGCTACCAGGCCGCTCAGCTCAATGCCAATGCCAAATACGCCCACGCGAATGCCCTGTTTGTCGAACACCTTATAGGGCGCGAAGCGGCCGGCCAGCGGGGTTTTCGAGAAATCGTAATTGGCAATGAGGAAGGGGAAGGTAGCGTGGGGCAGCTGGCGCTGGAGGCCATCAAGGCCGTTGTCGAAGTCGTGGTTGCCGAGGGTGCTGGCGTCGTAGCCCATCTGGCTCATGAGCTTGTATTCCAGCTCACCGCCGAAGAAATTGAAGTAGGGCGTGCCCTGGAAAATGTCGCCGGAATCGAGCAGCAGCACATTGGGCTCTTTCGCACGGATATCCTTAATGAGCGCGGCGCGGCGCGCCATGCCGCCCAGCCCGGCCCACTGCCCGCCATTGTCAGGAAAGGGCTCTATGCGCGAGTGCATGTCATTGGTGTGCAGGATAGTGAGCTTGAGCGGCCCCTTGGCAGTAGCGGCAGCTTCAGCCGAATTGGCCAGGCCGCCCAGCACGGTGAGGCCGGCGGTGCCGAGTAGGGAGTTGCGGAGGAATTCGCGGCGTTGCATGATAATTCGACAGTTAGCGGCTGGCAATTAGTTGGCTTTCACCCGGCCTTCGACGCGGGCCGTGATGGGCTGGCCGGCTTTGGTGAGGGCGCGGATGTGGTCGGCGATGGCGGTGCGGAGCAGCACGTTGGTATGGCGCGGCGTAAGCGTTTTGAAGAACGAGAGGTTATCGCCGCCAGTGGCCAGGTAGTCGGAAATGGCAATGGTGTAGGTACGATTTTCGTTCACATCGAAGGGCTTGCCGCCGATGCGAATGTCCTTAGGCATGCCGTCGAAGGTAACGCTATAAGTAGCGCCGGATACCGCCATTTTGATGTGAGCCGCATAGTCGAACAGCTGCTGCACCACCGGGCCGGGGGCGTCGAGCACCACCAGTTCGTTTTCAAATGGCATCAATTCGAACACTGAGCCCAGTGTGACGGGGCCAGCCGCGAAGCCAGCACGTAGGCCGCCGTTGGTCATCACGCCCAGGTCCATGGGGGCTTTCAGTTCCTGGCTGGCGCGCGCGCGCTGCAGGTCGGCCACGAAGTTGGAGAGCGGGTTTTCGCCGGGCGCTTTGGTGAGGGGTTGCGGGGCGGTGCCCAGCACCTCGGTCATCTGAGCCGTCACTTTGTCGTGGTAGGGCGCGATGAGGGCGGCTACGGCAGGGTCCTCGGCCTGGGTTTTGCCCACGACCTGGCTCGTGGTGGGTGCGAAGTGCGCTGTGGGCGCATAGGCGGCGCGCTGGCAGGCGCTGGTGGTCAGCAGGGCGGCCGCCAGCCAGGTGGTGGCCCGGCGCAGAGCAGGTTGCATTGACAAATTAGTGAGGGGAAAGCCCATGAATAGTGGAAGTGTAAGCCAGCGGTCAGGTGTGCGAAAACCGAGTAGCCGCCCGTGTTTGCAGGGTACTGCCCACGGATTGCAAAAATACTTTACTCAGATGAATGCAGGCTTTTACCCCTCGGGCAAGAACCCGCTGGGGCGGTGAACTAGCGGCCTAGATTGTAACCGAGCAGGAAAGAAATTGTCTGGGCACCGCTCAACTGGTTAGCAGCCCGCGAACTACTATCGAGCTGATTGTAACGGGCTTCAAGTTGAAGCGAACCCGGTCCGGCCGGTATAAGCACCCCCAAGGCACCCGTGGCCCCGAAGCCAAAATTCCGCGTTTCTATTTCGCGGGAAGTCGTGGTGGTGCCCACGCCGCCCAGCTTCTGGTTCGTTTCTACAATGAGGGCTTGATGCGAATCGAGCAGCGTTGAAACTTCAGCGCCTACCTGCGCATAGGGGCGCACCAGGCCGTTGGGCAGGGTGTAGCGGAGCATCAGGGGGACACGCACCGTTTGCAGCGCGATTTGCGCATTGCGGCTGCTACTAAGGTTGGTTACCACGCCATTATTGCGCTGGTACTGGCCTTCGTAAAGCTGTTTCTGGTAGAGCAGTTCGATGCGCAGGGCCAGCCGCTCGTTGAAGCTGGCCGGATTGAGAAGCAGGGCGGCCCCGAAAACTGGCCGTGTGCCCGATTTCAAATCTACTTTGCCCTCATCATCGAGCGTGGTAGTACCGCTTTGCACACCCGCCACCAGACCGAAGTGAACTTTAGTTTGCCGGGCCGTGGCCACCGTCGAGGTCTGGCCAGGAGCACAGGAATTGTAGCGGTTGAAGATGGCGACAAGCTGCGATTCTTTTAACTCGGCTTTAATCAGCATGGGTTGCACCACCGGGCAATCGATGAAAGCCTTGCTCAGCACTTGGCGAAACGGGTAGCTTTTTTGCTGCACCAGCACATCGTTCACGGTCACGTTTTGGATGATTTGGACCACCTCGGCTACCGGCCCGTCGGTGGTTCGGAAGAAGTAGCGGCTATTTCCCCCTTCGTCAACATAGGAATAGAGCTTGGCTTTGCCCTGCACCAGTTGCTGCATGAACAACGTGGTGGGCGAGGACGACAGCGCAGCCCCGCCAGGAGCCGTGGTGAGGCCACCCGGCAGTTGGCAGGCTTCGTAGCGGGCTCCGCTTTGCAGCCCATAGGCTTTCAATTCGGTGGGGGTGTATTGGGTAGTCGCAGCGCCAGCATTGGCCCGGAACACGCAGAGCAGGCCCATTCGCTGCTGGCCCCGAACATCAATTTCACCTCGCAGGCTATCGCCGGCGGGCCGCACGATGTAGCCGGGGCGAAAGTTTCTCTGGGCCTGCGCAGGATGCGCCGCTACCACTGACAACAATAAAAAAGAGAACAGTGTGATGTACTGCTTGAACATAAACCCGAGGTTAAAAGGGGGTAGAAAAAATATCCGGAATGGAAACCAGGGTCAAAGCTACGCCCGTTACCAACCATAACACCTATGCAATGGCCTGATTCGGCCTGGCGCAGGTGCGCGTGCGGGAACTATCGTGAAACCAGAATTTATCAGACGGAGGCCGGGGCGGCCGGTCTGCGTTCCTTCACTGTGCAAAACAGGAAGCGGCAAGTAGTGAGACTAAGCCGAAATGGCAACAAGCCGCGGGCTGAAAACGGGTATGAAACGCCCCCGATTATTTGGTCAAATCATAGCTCAGCAGTGCAAAATAACGCTGCTGCGAGCTTTTTATGCCCGACGCATTTATGAGGCCAGAGCTGCTTTCAGCCCGCAGCTCCAAGGCGAGGCTCCGGCCGGCGATGGCTGGCAGAAGTGCCCCCAGACTGCCCGCCAGTCCCATTTCGTAGCTCATCAGGCTGCCGGCCGCGTCCTCCAATGGTTTAGCAGTGTCGTATTCGACGGTACCGGCGCTGTTGGTGCGGCCCAGCTGCACTGCCGTATCGAAGTGAAGGCGTTGGGCATAGCTCACGCCGGCCTGCGCAAAGGGCCGCACTTTGCCCGTAGGATAGGTGTAGCGCAGCAGCAGCGGCACCCGCAGATACGTCAGGTTAAGCCGGACCTGCTCGTAGGTGCTGGGGCCATAGTTGATTCCCCCGATAAATGCATCGCTGTAGCGTTGGTTCTCAACCAACATTTCTGCCCGCAAGCTCAGCTTCTCGCTAATTGAGGCGAATGGAACAGTCAGGCCGAGCCCGACGACGGGCCGGGTGCTCACAAAATTTCCCTTCTCCAGAAAGCTCGCCCCGGTCACCGTCAAACGGCTTGTTTCTACCCCGGCCACTACTCCCAGCCGCACCCGCTCGCCGGAGCGGGCCATCGAACGCATGGGAGCAGGTGCGCTTGCCGGGGTCCGGCAGGCATTGTAGCGCTGCACAATGCCCGTGAGGGCGCTGGCCGTGAAAGGCACACTGGCTACCGCTATCTGCACGGCCGGGCAGTCGGCCATGAGCCCCGTGAGCACGCCCCGGTACAGGCCGGCGTGGAGATAGGCGCGGGTTAAATAATCGGAGCCGGGGTTGCGGCGCGGAATGAGCTCGGTAATTGGGCGGGAAGTATCCTGGGTTGCCGAAGCAACAAAAAACCGGTCGACGCCCGTGTGGCTGCGCATCTGGTACAGGTTGAGCGGCCCCGAAGCCAGTACCTCCATAAACACCAGCTGAGGCGGCGGGGTGGCCTGGTACTGCACGCTGTCGATGGCCGCCAGCAGCTGCGGGCGGTAGTGCCGCCCGCCTGCAAACCCATAGCCCCGCAGCTGAGCAGCGGTGTAGGCCACTACCTCGGCGCCTGCCGTTGGCCGGAAGCGGCAGAGCTCGGCACTGCGCACTCCGCCGCGGTAGTCGGCCAGGCCGCGCACAGTATCGCCGCTGAGGGGCAGGATGTAGCCTGTCCGAAAATCGGACTGGGCCTGCACCACCGTGGTGCAGCCCAGCCAACAAATACTCAGCAGGAGGTAGAATAGCTTTGAAGGCATAAGAAGCGGGTTGGCAGGCGAAAAGGAATTAAAAAGAGCGCGACAAAGCTACTGCGCCGGCCCAGGTGGGCGGGCGGGCAGGACGGAGCCCGATGGCTTTGGGGGACATGCGGTATCTTTCGGCCTGTTTTGGCTAAGGCGCGTAGTGGCAGAACCCACCCCTTCTACCGACCCCAAAACCGCTTTCCTCCTATGTCCGATACCCCCACGGCCGCGCCCGTTTCCTTCGCCGAATTTCCGGCCGTCACCACTGCCGAGTGGCAGGCCCGCCTCACGCGCGAGCTCAAGGGCCAGGACCCGGCCACGCTGCGCTGGCCCCTGCCCGACGGCTTCAGCCTGGAGCCCTTCTACCACCGCGAAGCACTTGCGGCACTCGGCGGCCCGCCCGCGCCCCTGCCCCACCCCCTCGCGCCCTGGCTCAATGTGCCGGCCCTGACCGTGCCCCGGGGTACCGACGGCCGCGCTCAGATTGACCAGGCGGCCAATGCCTTGACCAACGGGGCCGACGGCATCCACTTCATTATTCATGATGTGCCGGCCCTAGCCGTGCACTACCTGGCCGAGCAGCTGCCGCTGGCCAGCACCTTCGTGGGCTACACCGTGCTGGCCGCCCCCGACGAGCTCCTGAGCCAGCTGGTAGAAGCCGCGCCCGGCACCGCCCTGCGCGGGTTCATGCGCTTCGCGCCCGGCCCCGTGCCCGAGGGCGCCGAGCTGGCCGACTACCGCGCCGCCCTGCGCCGCTGCGTGCGCCTGACCACTGGCATGCCCGATTTCCGCGCCCTGGCCGTGAACGGAGCCTTTTTCGGCAACCGGGGCGCTACGGCTTCCCAGCAGATTGCCTTTAGTTTGAACACTGCCGCGGCCCTGCTGGCCGAGCTGCCCGACGCCGAAACCACGGCCGCCGAAGTAGCTGCCGCCATTCACCTGCACGTAGCCATCATGCCCGGCTACTTCCTCGAAATAGCCAAGCTGCGTGCCCTGCGTCGGCTATGGGCCACGCTGCTGCACGGCTTCTGCCTGCCGGCCGAGCTGAACGCGAACCTGCGCATCCACGCCATGACGGCCACTTGGACGCAGACCACCCTCGACGCCCACACCAACCTGCTGCGCCACACCACCGAGGCCATGAGCGCCGTGCTGGGCGGGGCCGATTCGCTGGCCGTGGCCCCGTTCGACTGCCTGTTTGCCGAGGCCAACGAGTTTTCGGCCCGACTGGCGCGCAACCTCTCGGTGCTGCTGCGCGAAGAGGCCGGCCTGGGCCGCGTGCAGGACCCCGCCGCCGGCTCCTACTACCTCGAAACCCTCACTGACCAGCTGGCCCAGGAGGCCTGGACGCTGTTTCAGCGCACCGAAGCGCAGGGCGGGCTGCCGGCCATGCGCGGCCAGCTCATCGAAGATATCAAGGCCGTGGCCACGGAAACCTTCCGGCGCATTGCCAGCGGCCAGCAGGTGATTGTGGGTACCAACCGCTTCCAGAACAAGAACGAGCAATTCCATTTCCACCCCAAGAAGCTGCTGCGCTCCGCCGATTTCGACGTGACGCGCGCCGCCTATCCCACCGAAGTGCTGCGCCTAGCTACGGCTATGCACTTCGAGCGCCGCGACCGCAAGAGCAAGCGCGCCGCCGTGGTGCTGCTGGGGGCCAACACCAACCAGGTTATCCTAGAAAACTTCCTCCAGACCCTGCAGGAACACGAGCGGCCCGAGCTGGCCGCCAGCCACCCAGCTGGCACGCTGTCGCTGCTCTATTCCTCGGCCGAGGAAGCGACGCTGATGTATGCCACCCTGGACCAGTTCCAGAAATTTGCCCGCTTCATCTACCAGATTCCGACCGAAAAGCAGCACTTCATTCCCCCGGCCCTGCTCACCTCCGACCTAGCCACCCTGCACGAGGCCGTGCGCGTGTTCGGCTTCCAGGAAATGAAGGTGCAGGGCTACTCCACGGAGGAAGTACTGGCCCGTTTGCAAGGCCGCTAGAATGTGTCTGTCATTGCGAGGCCGCAGGCCGCGGCAATCCGTCCTATCAATGCCAGACACATTCTTTAGCAACAAACTTTAACAACCCGAGAGCTAAGCTTTTCACATTATCAGGCTGGTCGCATTTGAGAGGTAAGGATTAGCTACGCTGTCCTTCGGGTGCCGCGTTCCGCTGCGCTCCACTCGCAATGACAGACGGCCCGCCGCCATCCCACCTATGAAGCCCGACTTCTCTTCGATTCCCTACAACGCCGCCCCGGCTCCCGCTGCTCCGGCCGCGCCCGAAACGGCTGCCACGCTCACGCCCGAGGGCATTGCCATCAAGCCCGTGTACGGGCCGGAGGATGTGGCCCACCTCGACCACCTGGGCTTTGGTGCGGGGCAGGCGCCCTACCTGCGCGGCCCCTACGCCAGCATGTACACCCAAAACCCGTGGACCATCCGGCAGTACGCCGGCTTCAGCACGGCCGAGGAATCGAACGCGTTTTACCGCCGCAACCTGGCCGGCGGGCAGAAAGGGCTGAGCGTGGCCTTCGACCTGGCCACTCACCGGGGCTACGATTCGGACCACCCTCGCGTGCAGGGCGACGTGGGCAAGGCCGGCGTGGCCATCGACTCGGTGGAAGACATGAAAATCCTCTTCGACCAGATTCCGCTGGGAGAAATGTCGGTTTCCATGACCATGAACGGGGCCGTGCTGCCCGTGCTGGCCTTCTACATTGTGGCGGCCGAGGAGCAGGGCGTGCCGCCCGAAAAGCTGGCCGGCACCATTCAGAACGACATTCTGAAGGAGTTCATGGTGCGCAACACCTACATCTACCCGCCCGCGCCGAGCATGCGCATCATTGCCGACATCTTCAGCTACACGGCGGCGAAAATGCCCAAGTTCAACAGCATCAGCATCTCGGGCTACCACATGCAGGAAGCCGGCGCTACCGCCGACCTGGAGCTGGCCTATACTCTTGCCGACGGCCTGGAATACGTGCGCGCCGGCCTTGCGGCGGGCATGAAGATTGACGAGTTTGCGCCGCGCCTGAGCTTCTTCTGGGCCATCGGCATGAACCACTTCATGGAGATTGCCAAGCTGCGGGCTGGCCGCCTGCTCTGGGCCAAGCTCATCCAGCAGTTCAACCCCACCAACCCCAAAAGCCTAGCCCTGCGCACCCACTGCCAGACCTCGGGCTACTCCCTCACCGAGCAGGACCCCTACAACAACGTGGCCCGCACCGCCATCGAGGCCCTCGCGGCCGTGCTCGGCGGCACCCAGAGCCTGCACACCAACGCCCTCGACGAGGCCATTGCCCTGCCCACCGACTTCTCGGCCCGCATTGCCCGCAACACCCAGCTCTATCTCCAGCACGAAACCGACGTGACCAAAGTGGTGGACCCCTGGGGCGGCAGCTACTACGTCGAAACCCTGACCCACGAGCTGGCCGACCGCGCCTGGGCCCTCATTCAGGAAGTGGAAGGGCTGGGCGGCATGGCCAAGGCCATCGAAACCGGCCTGCCCAAGCTGCGCATCGAGGAAGCCGCCGCCCGCAAGCAGGCCCGCATCGACTCAGGCAAAGAAATCATCGTGGGCGTGAACAAGTACCAGACCACCGAGAAAACGGAGGTCGAAGTGCTCGACATCGACAACGACGCGGTGCGCGAAAGCCAGATTGCCCGCCTCAAAACCATCCGCGCCACCCGCGACAACGTGGCCGTGAAAGTGGCCCTGGCCGCCCTCACCGAAGCGGCAGGAGTCCGCCTCGCCGACCTGGCCGCCGATGCCGACAAGGACGCCCACAACCTCCTGGCCCTGGCCGTGACCGCCGCCCGCGCCCGCGCCACCCTCGGCGAAATCTCCGATGCCCTGGAGGCGCAGTTTGGCCGCCACCAAGCTACCACGCGCACCGTGGCCGGCGTGTATTCGCAGGAGATGAGCCACAACGAAGCCTTCGAGCAGGCCCGCGCGGCGGCCGAGGAATTTGCCGCCCGTGAAGGCCGCCGCCCCCGCATGCTGGTGGCCAAAATGGGCCAGGACGGCCACGACCGCGGCGCCAAAATCATCGCCACCAGCTTCGCCGATGTCGGCTTCGACGTCGACATTGCCCCCCTCTTCCAAACCCCCGCCGAAGTAGCCCGCCAGGCCGCCGACAACGACGTGCACGTGGTGGGCGTGAGCAGCCTCGCGGCAGGACACAAAACCCTGCTCCCCCAGTTGCTGGCGGAGCTGCGGCAGCTCGGCCGCGAAGATATTCTGGTGATTGCCGGCGGCGTCATCCCCGCCCAGGACTACCAGTTCCTCTACGATGCTGGCGTGGCCGGCGTGTACGGCCCCGGCACGGTCATCGCCACGGCCGCGCTGGAGATTCTGGCGAAGCTGGGGGAGTAGGTATTCCAAGAGTTATGGAGATTTCTGACATTGACCAAGAGGTGTCTGACTTCGACTGGTTTGCAGTTGGTGCGGACGGCTACATTCTTCATTTTGCTTCGGCTGGTGGAGTGCTACCTACTTCAGTTGCAGCTTCAAAAGAGGAACTAGCCCTAATTGCAGAACATTTCAATCGTCTACCTGAGACACTACAAGCCGATAAAGTGCAGGTAATTGCTAGTATCAAACAAGAGAAGGGAGTTCGATATGATTCCTTCCTTCATTATGCGCGGCGCGGTCTTTTTTCATTTGACAAAACCCGTCTCGAGGCTCGCCTTGACACTTTCTACCAATTAATAGCACGTCCTCAGCACCCGTTGATGCTGTCAGATTTACCCGCAGAAATAGCCGTTATTTTGAGCAAGACTCGCGGGCATTTTTCTGTTGCTATTATGACAAAGGTTGATGTTTCTGTCATTCTGTAAACCTCCATTCATGCCCCTCTTCGCCGCCCTCGACCGCCTCAAAGCCGCCCCAACGCCCTGCGCCCCCTGGCCCCGGAACAGGAGCAGCGGGGGCTGCAAAAGCCTCTTTAGAAACAGCCGTTATCCCCAGCTAAACGAAGGCCCGCCCCACCAGGCGGGCCTTTTGCGTGCCCACGCCCACTTCTCCCTCACCACCAGCACCAGCGAACTTGACACCACGGCCAAGGCCCTGGGGCCCGACGGCCAGTGGCTGGTGGTGTTCAACGACAGCGATACGCCAGTGCGCGTCGAAATCGCGGTGATTCTCCAAGCCGCATTACTTTCCACAAAAAAGGCCCGGAATGCAGCGTCCGGGCCTTTTTTGTTAAAGCGAAACTGCGCCTAGCGCACGAGCAGCGGGGCCGTGGCGGGCTGGCCGTTGCCCAGTATGGCGCGCAGTTGGTAGAGGCCGGGGGCCAGCCCGGTTAGCGGCACCGGGCAGTCGCCGGCCGTGGCGGGCAGCGCCTGCTGGCGCACGGTGCGGCCCACGGCATCGAGTACGGCCAACTGGCCGCCGCCCACCGGCAGCCGCAGCGTGACGCTGCCACTGGCCGGGTTGGGGTAAGCCGCCAGCACCAAGCCCGCCGCCGGGCGGGCCGCCGTGAGCACGCTGCCGGGCGTGAGCGTAGCTACAAAGACATCGGCCCGGCCCGCGGCGGCCGTGGTGGATAGCGCCCCGAACGCGATGGTGCCCACTGCCGAACCCACGACGTGCATCCGGCCGCTGGCATCGGCCGCGATGCCAGCGGCGGTGGCGGTGTTGATGCCACTGCCTAGGGTTTGGGTGGCCCATACCGAGTTGCCTTGGCCATCGTAGCGCACCACAAACGCCTGCGGGCCCGCGGTGGCCGAGAGCCGGGTGGCGCCCACCATAGTGGTGCCCGCAAGCTGGCCCGTGACGAAGCAGCCGCCGCGCCCGTCATACGCCACGCCGCTAATGAGGCTGATGCCCGTCGCGCTGCTGCCGTAGCCAGTGTAGAGCGGCCCAATGGTTTGCGACCACACCGGGCTGCCCTGGGCTGTGAACTGGTCGACAAACAATGTGCTGCCCACATAGTCCACGTACCCGGTGCTGCTGCCCACCACGGGGTTGCCGGCGGCATCTACGGCCACGGCATTGGCGGTGCCGCCGTTGGCGCCTCCCGTGCGCCGCACCCAGACGGGGGTACCGGTGGCATCGAGCTTGCAGAGAAAACCATAGTAATACCCGCCGCCGCTGGTCAGGGTCAGGGAGCCGAAGGTGGTAGTACCAATAAATCCGCCTGCGAGGTAGGCATTGCCAGCCCCGTCCAACGCCAAGGCCATTTCTGTAGTAAAAGTGCCCTGGGCCGTGGCCACCCGCCGGGCCTGCAGGATGGTGCCGGCCGGCGAAAATTTGTAGTAGCACATGCCGGAGCCCGCCAGGGGTGCTCCACCAAAGGCAGCGGCGGTGTCCGAATAGCCGGCCACGGCCACGTTGCCGCTGGCATCGGTGGCGATGCTGGTGGCCCAGGTGCCGCTGCCACCCTGGCGCACCCACTGCATGGTGCCTTGTGGGTCGAATTTCGCCAGGTACGAATCCGGGTTATTTCCCACCGGGGTGAGGGTAGTACCGCTGAACGTGACGGCGGAAGAAAACGTACCCACCAGGTAAGCATTGCCGGCCGCATCGGTGGCCACATGAATGGTGTAGGCGCTGCCGCCGCCATCGAGTTGGATGGCCCACAACACTGCCCCAGCCGCGTTGTACTTGGCCAGAAACTGGTGCGCGGAGCCGGCCCCCGGCGTGAGGGTGAACGTGCCCAGGGTAAGCGGGCCGACAAATTCGCCGGTGATGTAGCGGCTGCCATCGGCAGCCAGCGCAATGCTGCGGCCCACGCCGTAGCTGGTGGCGTTGGGCGAGGAAGTGCGCTGCACGGTGTCCCAGGCAGGGGCCGTTTGGGCGTGGGCGGCGGGAATGGTCAGCCCGAAGGCCACCAGTAAACCGAATCCAACCCCTAGAGAAGTAGAAATTTTCATGCTGCTGGAAATTATGTGGAAAGGAAGTTCTGACTGCCGCTGCTGCCCGCTCTCAAATATAACATCATGAGTATCTGCCCCCGGTCCAGCCACCTGGGGCGGTTGGGCCGGGGTATCGGAACGCTCTTAATCTATCGCACGAGCAGCGGGGCGGTGGCGGGCTGGCCGTTGCCCAGCGTGGCGCGCAGTTGGTAGAGGCCGGGGGCCAGCCCGGTTAGCGGCACTGGGCAGTCGCCGGCTGTGGCGGGCAGCGCCTGCTGGCGCACGGTGCGGCCCACGGCATCGAGCACGGCCAACTGGCCGCCGCCCACCGGCAGCCGCAGCGTGACGCTGCCACTGGCCGGGTTGGGGTAAGCCGCCAGCACCAAGCCCGCTGCCGCCGGGCGGGCCGCCGTGAGCACGCTGCCGGGCGTGAGCGTAGCTACAAAGACATCGGACGAGCCCGTGCTGGGTGCCGTGACTAGGGGCCCGAATGCGACGGTACCCCCCACCGAGCCCACGAGGTAGGCATTGCCGGCCGCATCGGTCCCGATGCCGTTGGCACTGGAACCATCGATGCCGGGGGTGGAGGTGGCGCCCACGCTCTGGCTGGCCCATACGGCATTGCCCTGGCCATCGTAGCGCACCACAAATAGCTGCGGGTTGAGGGCGTAGAGGGTGGTAGCCCCGAAGGTGGCCGTGCCGCGCAGGCGGCCGGCGATGTAGCAGCCACCGCGCCCGTCGTAGGCCACGCCGAAGGCTAGGCTGGGGCCGGAATTGGTGCCCGGGCCGTTGGCCGCGCCGCTGGGGTTGATGCGTCGCTCCCACAGCGGCGCGCCCTGGGGAGTGAAGCGGGCCAGGTACAGGGTGCTGCCGAAGGGGCCGCCCACCCCGCTCCCGGGTTCCACATATACGCTGCTGGCACACACCACGGCCGAGCCGCTGGCATCCACGGCTACGCCGCCAGCGGTGTCATCGGCGGCCCCGCCCAGCGACGCCGTCCAAACGGGGGTGCCGGTGGCATCGAGCTTGCACAGGTAAACGTCCAGGGAACTCATCAGGCTGGTCACCGTGGCGGGGCCGAACTGCACGGTGCCGCTGAACGCTCCCACGAGGTAGGCATTGCCGGCGGCATCCAGGGCCAGGGCCCGGGTGTTATCGAGCCAGCCACCGGTACCGATGAAGCGGCTTTGCAGGATGCCGCCAGCTGGGGAGAATTTGTAATAGAACACGCCCGTGCCCGCCACGGCCGGCCCGCCAAACGTGACGGCCGTGTTGGCATATCCGACCACGGCCACGTTGCCACTGGCATCGGTGGCCAAGCTGCCGGCGGAGGTGCCGGCCCCGCCTTGGCGCACCCACTGCAGCTGACCCTGGGCATCAAACTTGGCCAAGAAGGAGTCGGGAGTCGCGTCGGTGAGCGTGGTGCCGCCCACCGTAACGGTGCCCGTGAAGAAACCCGCGATAAAGGCATTGCCCGCCCCATCTACCGCCACGCGGCAGTTGAGGGAATTGGCCACGCTGCCCTCTACCGAACGCGCCCAGAGCACGCTGCCGGTGGCACTGTACTTGGCCAGAAAAAAGTGCGCCGCCCCGGAGCCGGCTGCGAGGACGGTGGAGCCTAGCGTGAGGGTGCCGCTGTAGCTCCCGGTTGCGTAGCAGCTGCCATCGGCCGCCACGGCCAGGCCGAGCCCGCCGCCGAAGCTGCCATTGGGCGAAGTGCTACGCTGCACGCTGGCCCAGGCGGGATTGGTTTGGGCGCGGGCGGCGGGCGCAACCAGCAGGCCAGCGGCCACCAGCATTCCCAGGCGGGCCCACCGGGCCCGAAAAACAGTAGTGTTACGCATAAGTAATTGGGTAGATGGGGGAAATGTGAAAAGGACCCCACCTGCTTCCAAATGTAAGCAACCGGCGGCGATGCATCCGGCAACCGCTGTATCTACATTAAAATCAAATATATTATTTATATGATTCTATAAAATTCCTTTCTAAGTTTAGGGTAGAATCGTGTCGCCCGGCCCTGGTGGTGCCGCCGGGCCGTTGGCTGTGCTGCTGAAGGATACCCTGGAGCAAGGCGGGACGGTCTACCAATCATTCCCTCTCATTTTCCCACAATTCCCACAATCCCGCTACCCTATGAAACACTTCCTTCTCTCCGTTTTGCTATTTGTGGGCCTCGGGGCCTGGGCTCAGCCCACCGCCTGGACCTATGCCTTGCCCGCCCCCGCCGGCGTGGCCGCCGTGGCTGCTGATGCGGCCGGCAACGCCTACGTTACGGGTAGCTTCGTGGGCGGCTCCACGCAGCTGGGCGGCACCACCATCAGCAGCAGCCTGCCCGGCCGCTGCCTCTACATTGCCAAGCTCAGCCCCCAGGGCCAGGTGCTGCGCGTGACCAAGCTGGAAGGGGCCGAAGAAGGCAGCAACACCACCGGCATTGCCGTGGATGACGACGGCAATACCTACGTCAGCGGCCGGCTGCACGGCACCATCACCTACACCGGGGGCCAGACGGTGGGGGCCATTGACGAGAATTTTGGCTACACTGTGATGCTGGTAAAATGCGGGGCCAACGGCCGCGTGCGCTGGGTGAAGCAAGCCCACGGCAGCCAGGGCGGGGCCTACGGGGCCAGCCACGGCATGGGCGTGGCCGTAGACCGGGCGGGCAACAGTTACATCAGTGGCGACGTGACGGGCGGCTACGTGGTGGCCGACGCCCTCTACCTCGGGTCGCATCGGCGCGACGGCATTTTGGCGAGCTACGACCGCAACGGCCAGGTGCGCTGGGCCCGGGCGCTAACGAGCATCCGGGGGTCGTCGGGCTCCAGCTTTGCGCTGGGCGTGGCCGTGGACAACGCCGGCCACTGCTACCTGAGCGGGCACAGCGGCGGCGGCTGGCGGCTGGATGGCGTGACGGTGACCAACGCCGTGGAATCTGATTACCTGGCGCTGTTCGACTCGGGCACCGGGCAGGTGCAGTGGGGCCGAAACGTGCCCAGCAATACCTGGGGCGGGGCCCTGGCCATTGACCGGCGGGGCGATGCCTGCATCGGCGGGGATTTTGTGGGCACGGCCGACTTCGGCAACGGCCTCACCCTCACCAGCACCACCCCCACCGGCTACGTGGCCCGCTACGATGCGACCGGCGACATAGACTGGGCCACGGCCGTGAATACCTCGGTGAAAGGGGTGGCGGTCGACCAGCAGTCGCGGAAGGTATTCGTGACGGGCAGCGCCGGGCCGCAGTCCTATCTAACCCGACTCAATGCGAACGGCCGCGTGCAATGGCAGGAGCTGGTGGGCGGCCCCGGCACCAGCGGCGGCAGCGGCATTGCCATCGATGATGAGAACAATGTGTACACCACCGGCTCTTTCACGGGCAGCTGCCACTTCGGGGCGCTGGCCCGCAGCAACGCGGCCACGCAAGGCTACCTGGCCCGCTACGGCAGCCACCAGCCCGGCCGCAGCGGAAGCCACGACAACGACTTTCGCACAACCACGCTAAACCTTTTCCCCAACCCTGCCCAAAACCAGCTCATCCTGCGGCTCGACGGCCAGGCCGAGGCCGGCCAGGCCACGCTCTACGACCACCAAGGCACCCCGGTAGCCAGCCGCACTATTCAGCCCGCCGCGGCCGATGTTCATTTCGATACTTCGGCCCTGCCCGATGGCTTGTACGTGCTGCGGGTAGCGGCCCAGGGCAAAACCACTACCCAGCAGGTGACGGTGCAGCATTAGCACGGCGTGGGCCTTACCTTGTGCGTCCCGGCCGGCTGCTGCAGCGGACCGGGGCGTCACATCTTTCCCGCGTTGCCATGCACCTGCTCAGCCAACTGCTCATCGGCCTGGTGGCCCTCATCCACGCCTACATTCTGTGGCTGGAGATGTTTGCCTGGACTACCCGGGGCCCCAAAACCTTCCGTTCGCTGCGCCCCGAGCTATTTGCGCCCACCAAAGTGCTGGCCGCCAACCAGGGCCTCTACAACGGCTTCCTGGCCGCCGGCCTCGTCTGGGCGCTGCTGATAACGGACCCGGCCTGGCACCGCAACGTGGGCGCGTTTTTTCTGGGCTGCGTGGCCGTGGCCGGCATTTACGGCGGCTTTACGGCCGGCAAGCGCATTATATTGGTGCAAACCGTGCCCGCGCTGCTAGCCCTCGCGGCCCTGCAAATGGCCTGATTCCGCCGCCAGCGTTAGTCGCGTGAGCGGAACAGGAACGGCACCGACATGGTGCGGGCCACGCGCACGGGCTTGCCGGCTACCAGGCCGGGCGTCCACCAGGGCATGAGGCGAATCACGCGCAGGGCTTCTTCATCGAAGCCGTGGCCGCAGCCCTTGGCTACTTCCGCGTCCACGATGCGGCCCTGCTGGTCGACCACAAAGCTCACGTACACCGTGCCCGACAGGCCCTGCTTGAGGGCTTCTTCGGGGAAATGGGCCGTTTGACGCACGAAGGCGTAGTAGGCCGACTCCCCGCCCGGGAAGGACGGCAGCACCTCCGAAAACTTGAGCACTGTGTTGGCGTTAGCGGCCTCGGCTTCGGGAGCCGGGGCCACGGGCACCGGGCCGGCCGGCGGGGCCACGGCTTTGGTGAGCGACTGCATTTTTACGGTCAGCGAATTGCCAGCGGCTACGGCCAGCGTCTGGTCGCGGTAGCCCTGGCACTTGAACAGCAGCACGGATTTGGTGCCCGTGAGGGCCAGCAGGAAGTCGCCGGCGGCGTTGGTGCTGGTGGCCTGGGGAGTGCCCTGCACCGCCACAAACACGCCCGGCAGCGGCACCCCCACTTCGTTGGTGACGCGGCCCGCTACGGCCGGCGCCACCAAAGCAGCGGCCGGGCCAGGGTTGGCTTTCGGAGTCGGCGACGAGCCAGCAGCCAGCAATTGCGTAACGACAAGCAGAGTAGAGAGCAGCATAAGCGGTGGGATTTTGGTGAAGCGAATGGTTGTTTGCAAAGCAGGTGCGCGTGAAAATTTCCTGATGGGCCCAGCCGCAATCGTTTTCAGCTAAAAACGATGAATGAGCGGCTTAAACAGACCATAAATCTGTTTACATCAATTGATTTTTTCCGAGCGAATGGTCCATAAATCACAGAAGACAAACGTTTGCCCATCTTACTTAATTTATAAATAAGACCGTACCGGCGAATAGCTGCCGTTTGCCATCGGCATTTATTTAAAGGCAAATAAAAGACAAAATACATACAAATCAAACCAATAGCCCCAACATCACATTTCAGGCTTTCAACCAATATTTATAATTTCCGGTTAAATCCAGCCATATTAACAAATGCACTATTTCAAGTAGAAATTTCTGGCAAGCCGGTTATGCGAATTGCCGGGCGCGGCTACGCAAAAGCCCCGCCAACAAGCCGGTGGGCATGGGGGGCGGGGCCAGAGCGGTTGGTGCAGTGGGGGATGCGGTGAATTCGGTTGGGCTACTGGGCCTCCTGCGCCTCGCCGCCCAGCAGGGCCCAGGCTTGCGCGTTGCCCTGCTGGCCGGCCAGGTGCAGGGCGGTGAGGCCCCGCGCGTCGGCGATGGTGCGGTCGGCCCCGGCATCGAGGAGCAACTGTACCAGCTCGTTGCGGCCAAACATCGTGGCAAACATGAGGGCGGTGCCGCCGTTGGCGTTTTGCAGGTTAAGGCCGGCCCCGTGGGCAATGAGTTGCCGGGCAATGCCGGGGTAGCCTTTGAAGCTGACGCCCATCAGGGCGGTGTTGCCGCTGACGTCCTGCGCGTTGGGGTTGGCTCCGGCATCGAGCAGGAAGGCGGTGGCATCGGGGTGGTTGTCGTAGGCCGCCAGAATGAGGGGCGTGAAACCTTTGGGGTTGGCCGCATCAACGGCGAGGCCGGCGGCCAGCAGGTCGCGCAGGGCGGGCACGTCGCCGCGCCGGGCGGCGTCAAACAGCAGGTCCTGGGAAGGGGCAGTGGTAAAATCCATGAACGGAGGAATCGATGAAGAATGGGATATGAAACGGGCGGCGGGGCCGGGCGGGCACCCCGGCTCTCGCTTACGGATTGCTGCGGCATTTGATATGCGGCACGGGACTGGCGGCGGGGCTTAGGCCTTAGAAACAGAGCAGCACAACAAGCGTCAGAATGGTCAGCAGCCCGCCCACGGCAGCGGTATTCACGTAGGTTTCGGGCGAATGACCGGGCCAGGCCCCCACGCCTGCTACCACCGCCAACAGCAGCGGCAGTAGGAAAAAAACGCCGTAGATGGTACCGCCGTAGGGCTGAAATGGGGCCGGGCCGTCGGGCGATGCGGGCGCGCTGATGCGCAGCACGATGCCTAGGATGGGCGTTTGCCACACAGTAATGGTCTGGCCGGTGCGCACGCGGTGACCGATGGCGCTGGGCAGCCGGAAGCTGGTGTGCGCCGTGTGCACGCGGTAGGCCACCTCGGGGGCCGACAGCGCCGAGGGCACCGATACCGGAAAGCGGCTTTGCACGGTTTCGTGGGCGTACTGGCGCAGCGGCAGGGCCCAGTCGAGGCCCAGCAGCAGGCAGCAGGCCAGCAGCGCCACGTTGAGGCTACGGGCGATGCGGGCGTAGTGGTACCAGCGCGCCTCGGCGGCGTAGTGGTGGGGCGGCAGCGCAGCTTCGGCCGGTTGCTGGGCCAGCAGCACATCGTAGGCCATGCGGCGGCGCGGGTGGCCAATGATGCCGTAGCCAGCTTCTACTTCGGCAAGGCGGGCCTGCATGGCGGGGTCGGCGGCCAGGCGGCGCAGGCGGGTGCGCTGGGCAAGGTAGGCCTGCTCTATTTGCCCGGCCGTGGCCGTGAGGCTCACGCCCAATACGCGGTAATAATTCTGCATAACCCAAAGCACGACAAGGCTCTAAAGTACGTGGCCGGCCGCAATTGCGGAAACGCGGCGGGCTGGGCACTATTGTCCGGTGCGCGCCAGGGTCGTACTTCGCGGCATCGTGAACGTCTCATCTGCTGCCTCGGGTCTCCCCCACTCCCCGGTTGCTACGGCCGGCAGATGATTGGGCTCGAAAACATGCCCCGTTCCAGCTCCGGAAGCGAATAAAAGGGGAAGCAGACCTTGTATTGGGTGGGGGACTTGTGAATAGTTATTTCTGAAAACGTTTGAGCCCTGCTGATTTCAGGGTGCTCTGAACTATTCCAAAAAAGCAACTCATTCTCCTTGAAGTCGCAGTTCAATCCGGAAAAAAGCGCTTTTAACTTACAGTTGCTTGCGGACTGACGATGCGCGGGAGAGAACCTCACTCCCGGCCCCTCTCCTTGGGGAAGGAGACAGCGGAAATGCTTCTGATAGATAATGTCCTGCTCCCCTCTCCCTAAGGAGAGGGGCCGGGGGTGAGGTTCCGGCGTCAGGCGGCACGTTTTGACATCGTACAACCACTTGAATCAAAACACTAAATACCAACCATATACTACTAAATATCCCTTATTCAGAAATAGTAAACTCACGTACTCCGCCATTTCCTTTCCCGCTCTGACTCTGTTCCTTGTAAATGACCACGCCCCTCTGCTATGACATTCAACAGCCCGCCACCCTCCTCCACTGCTCCTCAGGGCCTCTACCGCCCCGAATTTGAACACGATGCCTGCGGGACTGGTTTCATCACCTCCCTCAACGGCCGCAAAACGCATCAGACGATTACCGACGCGCTGGCCATGCTGGAAAACATGGAGCACCGCGGCGCCTGCGGCTGTGATTCCGACTCCGGCGACGGGGCCGGGCTGCTCATCCAGATTCCGCATTGGTTTCTGCTGCAGGAGTGCGTGGCGCTGGATATTCGCCTGCCCGAGCCGGGCAGCTACGGCGTGGGCATGGGCTTTTTGCCCAAGGATGAAAAGCTGCGCGAAGACTGCCGCGAAGCAATCAATGGAGCCGCCGCGCGGCTGGGATTTCCGCTGCTGGGCTACCGGCCCGTGCCGGTGAACCCGACCGGCATTGGCCCCACGGCGCTGGCGGCCGAACCGGTGATGGAGCAGGTGTTCTTCGGCCGCCCGGCGGGTATTACGAATCAGGAGGACTTCGAGCGCAAGCTCTACGTGCTGCGTCGCTTGATTTTTAAGACGGTGCGCGAGACGGTGCCGGCGGCGATGGAGGTATTCTACTTCGCCTCGCTTTCCTGCAAAACCATTGTCTACAAAGGCCAGTTGACTACCTACCAGGTGCGCGGCTACTTCCCCGACCTCAGCGACGAGCGGGTGACGTCGGCGTTCGGGCTGGTGCATTCGCGGTTTTCCACCAACACATTTCCGAGCTGGAAGCTGGCCCAGCCGTTCCGGTTTCTGGCGCACAATGGCGAGATTAATACGCTGCGCGGCAACCTGAACTGGTTTTATGCGGGCTTACGCAGTTACGTATCGCCCTACTTCTCGGCGGAGGAGATGGACATGCTGCTGCCGGTGGTCGATGCCGGGCAGTCGGACTCGGCCTGCCTCGACAACGTGGTGGAAATCCTGCTGCACTCGGGCCGCCCGCTGCCGCACGTGATGATGATGCTGGTGCCCGAAGCCTGGGACGGCAACACCCAGATGGACCCGCTCAAAAAAGCCTTCTACGAGTTCCACGCCACCTTTATGGAGCCCTGGGACGGCCCGGCCGCCCTCATTTTCACCGACGGCCAGCAGATTGGGGCCATGCTCGACCGCAACGGCCTGCGCCCGCTGCGCTACCTCGAAACCACCGACGGCCGCGTGCTCGTCGCTTCCGAGGCCGGCGTGCTCCACATCGACCCCGCCACCGTGGTGCAGA
The DNA here is from genome assembly GCF_016056375.1 of Hymenobacter negativus. Classification (GTDB taxonomy): domain Bacteria; phylum Bacteroidota; class Bacteroidia; order Cytophagales; family Hymenobacteraceae; genus Hymenobacter; species Hymenobacter negativus_A. The sequence goes on along the minus strand of NZ_JAEDAE010000003.1, from coordinate 355,850 downwards.
AAGGCCGCCTGCAGCCCGGCAAGATGCTGCTGGTGGATACCGTGGCCGGCCGCATCATCACCGACGAGGAGCTGAAAACCCAGGCCGCCGGCCGCCAACCCTACGGCGCCTGGCTCAACGAGTACCAGATTCGCCTCGAAGAGCTGCCCGAGCCGCGCCAGATGTTCACGGATTTGGCGGCCGATGCGGTTTTCAAGTACCACCAGGTATTCGGCTATACCCGCGAAGACATCGACGTGCTCATCACGCCCATGGCGCTGGACGGCAAGGAGCCCATCGGCTCGATGGGCGTGGACGTGCCGCTGGCCGTGCTTTCTGACCAGCCGCAGCACCTGAGCAGCTACTTCAAGCAGTTTTTCGCGCAGGTCACCAACCCGCCCATCGACCCCATTCGGGAGCGGCTGGTGATGAGCCTGGCTACTTTCCTGGGCAACAACGGCAACATTCTGGACGAGGACAAGCACCACTGCCATTGCGTGGCCCTGCGCCAGCCCATCCTCAGCAACCACGAGCTGGAGAAGCTGCGCAGCATCGACACCGGCATGTTCAATGCCAAAACCTTGCAAACCTATTTCCGGGCCGATGGCAAGCCCGGCGCCCTCGAAGATGGCCTCGCCCGCCTCTGCCGCTACGCCGAAGACGCGGTGCACGACGGGTTTGAAGTGTTGATTTTGTCAGACCGCGCGGTGGACTCTTTGCACGCGCCCATTCCCTCACTGCTGGCGGTTTCGGCCGTGCATCACCACCTCATCAAGCTCGGCTGCCGGGGTTCGGTGGGCTTGGTGGTAGAGGCCGGCGACGTGTGGGAAGTGCACCATTTCGCCTGCTTGCTGTCGTTCGGGGCCACGGCCATCAACCCCTACCTGGCACTTTCCACGGTGCGGACCATGCGCGAGGCGGGCCACTTGAACACCTCGCTCGACCAGTCGCAACTGACCTACAACTACATCAAAGCCGTGTGCGACGGCCTGCTGAAGATTTTCTCGAAAATGGGGATTTCCACCCTGCAGAGCTACCACGGCGCGCAGGTGTTTGAGATTCTGGGGCTGAACCAAGCCGTGGTGGACGCCTATTTCTGCGGCGCGGTAACGCGAATCGGCGGGCTGGGATTAGATGAAATAGCCCGTGAAACGCTGTACAAGCATTTTCAGGGATTTAAGAGCACCACTCCCGAGGAGCAAACACTGCTGCCCGACGGCGGCCTCTACCACTGGCGGCGGCGCGGTGAGGCGCACATGTTCAACCCCGAAACCGTGCACCTGCTGCAACTAGCGACGCGCACCAACAATTACGCTACCTATCAGCGGTATGCGAAGTTGGTGAACGAGCAGCCGGAGCGCATGTTTACCCTGCGCGGCCTGCTGGGTTTTGCCCGCCACCGCGACCCGATTTCACTCGACGAAGTGGAGCCGGCCGAGGGCATTATGCGGCGGTTTGCGACTGGGGCCATGTCGTTTGGCTCGATTTCGCACGAGGCGCACAGCACGCTGGCCATTGCCATGAACCGCATTGGCGGCAAAAGCAACACCGGCGAGGGCGGCGAAGACCCACTGCGCTACGAGCAGATGCCCAACGGCGACTCCATGCGCTCGGCCATCAAGCAGGTGGCTTCGGCCCGCTTCGGCGTGACCGCGCACTACCTCACCAACGCCGACGAGCTGCAAATCAAGATGGCCCAGGGCGCCAAGCCCGGTGAGGGCGGCCAATTGCCCGGCCACAAGGTGGACGAGTGGATTGCCAAAGTGCGCCACGCCACGACCGGCGTCGGCCTGATTTCGCCCCCGCCCCACCACGACATCTACTCCATCGAAGACCTGGCCCAGCTCATCTTCGACCTGAAAAACGCCAACCGCGCCGCCCGCATCAACGTGAAGCTGGTGAGCAAGGCGGGCGTGGGCACCATCGCGGCCGGTGTCGCCAAGGCCCACGCCGACGTCATTCTCATTGCCGGCTACGACGGTGGCACAGGTGCCTCGCCCATCAGCTCCATCAAGCACGCCGGCCTGCCCTGGGAGCTGGGCCTGGCCGAAGCCCACCAGACACTTGTGCGCAACCAGCTCCGCAGCCGCGTCGTGCTGCAAGCCGACGGCCAACTGAAAACCGGCCGCGACCTAGCCGTGGCCGCCCTGCTGGGGGCCGAAGAATGGGGTGTGGCAACCGCCGCGCTGGTGGCCGGCGGCTGCGTGATGATGCGCAAATGCCACCTCAACACCTGCCCCGTGGGCGTGGCCACCCAAGACCCCGAGCTGCGCAAGCTCTTTACCGGCCAGCCCGAGCACATCGTGAACCTGTTCCGCTTCCTGGCCGAGGAGCTGCGCGAAATCATGGCTGAGCTGGGTTTCCGCACCATCAATGAGATGGTGGGCCGCCCTGAATTCCTGAAAGTGCGCGAGGGCATCACCCACTGGAAAGCCCGCCACCTCAACCTCGCCGACATGCTGCACCCCGCCGTGAACATCTCCGGCGGCACGCTCTACAACAGCGAGGCGCAGGACCACGGCATCCACGGCATTCTGGACTGGCAGCTGCTCGACCACGCCCAACCGGCCCTGAATGAGCAAACGCCGGTTTTCGCCGAGTTCGAGGTGCAGAACATTGACCGCACCATCGGCACGCTGCTTTCCAATGAGATTGCCAAGCGCTACCATGCTGCCGGCCTGCCCGCCAACACGATTAACTACCGCTTCCGTGGCTCGGCGGGCCAGAGCTTCGGGGCGTTCAGCGTAGCGGGGCTTTCGTTCTCGCTCGAAGGCGAGGCCAACGACTACGTGGGCAAGGGCCTAAGCGGCGCACAGCTAGCCATCTTCCCCTCCCCCGCCGCCCACTTCGTGCCTGAGCAAAACATCATCATCGGCAACGTGGCGCTGTACGGGGCCACCTCCGGCGCGCTGTTTGTGCGCGGCCAGGCTGGCGAGCGGTTTGCCGTGCGCAACTCCGGTGCCACCGCCGTGGTGGAAGGCGTGGGCGACCACGGCTGCGAGTACATGACGGGCGGCCGTGCCCTTATCCTAGGCCAGACGGGCCGCAACTTCGCAGCCGGCATGAGCGGCGGCATTGCCTGGGTCTACGACCCTAACGGCACGTTCCCAACCAATTGCAACCCCGAAATGGTGGAACTCGACCCGCTCGACGCCGACGACGAGGACCAGATTCAGGAGCTGCTGCGGCAACACGTGGAACTGACGGGCAGCTAGGTCGGCGCGTTCCTGCTGGGAAACTGGCCGGAGGAAGCCGGGAAGTTCGTGAAGGTGTTTCCGAGCGAGTATAAGAAGGTGCTGCAAAAGGCACGGTATGCGGAGGTGAGGTAATGCCCTCATGTGGTGCCTCACCCCCGGCCCCTCTCCCGGGGAGAGGGGTGCCAGTCGACTACAAACAGCGCATAACCGGTTCCCCCTATCCATCGGAGAGGGGGTCAGGGGGTGAGGCCCACGTCTGCGCCATTAAAATAATCAGTCAACATGCCCAACCCCACCGGTTTCAAAGAATTCGCCCGCCAGCTGCCGCCCAAAGCCGCGCCGCAGGAACGAGTGGCCCACAACCACGAGTTCGTGGGCACCTACGACGAAAGCCAGCTCACCCAGCAGGCCAGCCGCTGCATGGATTGCGGCATTCCGTTCTGCCATTCGGGCTGTCCGCTAGGCAACATCATCCCTGAATTCAATGATGCCGTGCGCGATGAGAAATGGGAAGATGCCTACCAGATTCTCGGCGCCACCAACAACTTCCCGGAATTTACCGGCCGCATCTGCCCCGCGCCCTGCGAGGCGGCCTGCGTGCTCAGCATCCACAGCAGCCCGGTCGCCATTGAGGAAATCGAGAAGCACATCATCGAAATTGCTTTCGCGAAAGGCTACGTGCAGCCCACCGCGCCGGTCCTGAAATCGGGCAAGACGGTGGCCGTAGTAGGCTCGGGGCCGGCGGGGCTAGCGGCAGCGGCGCAGCTGGCGCGGGCTGGCCACAGCGTCACAGTGTTTGAGCGCGACGACCGGCCCGGCGGCCTGCTCCGCTACGGCATCCCCGATTTCAAGCTGGATAAATGGGTCATCGACCGCCGCATCGACCTGCTGAAGGAGGACGGCATCATGTTCCGCTGCAACACCGAAATCGGCCGCGACCTGCCGCTAACCCAGCTCCGCCGCGACTTCGACGCCGTGGTGCTGGCTGGCGGGGCCAGCGTGCCGCGCGACCTGAACATTCCCGGCCGTGAGCTGCCGGGCATCCACTTCGCCATGGACTACCTCACCCAGCACAACCGCCGGGTGAGCGAGCTGGCGCTGACCGATGCGCCCATCTGGGTGGAAGGCGAGGACGTGGTAGTCATCGGCAGCGGCGACACGGGCTCCGACTGCGTGGGTACGGCCAACCGCCAGCGGGCGCGGTCCGTCACGCAGTTTGCCCTCATGCACCAGCCCGGCACCGAACGTCCCGCCCACACGCCCTGGCCACAGGAGCCGCACATTTTCCGCAGCAGCACCTCGCACGAAGAAGGCTGCCAGCGCTACTGGGGCATCAACACCAAGGAATTCCTGGCCGATGAGGCCGGCCGCCTCCGCGCCCTGCGCGTGAGCGACGTGACCTGGGAAACCGACGTCATGGACCGCCGCATACGCTTCGAGGAAGTGCCCGATTCCGACCGCGAAATCCCCTGCCAGCGCGTGCTACTGGCCTTGGGCTTCACCGGCCCTCGCGTGGATGGCTTAGGAGCCGACTTGGCGTTGGACCCACGCGGCAACGTGCTGGCCGACGACAAAACCTTCATCACGAACCAGCCAAACATCTTCGTGGCCGGTGACATGCGCCGCGGCCAGTCACTGGTCGTCTGGGCCATCTCGGAAGGCCGTGAGGCCGCCCGGCAAGTGGATTTGCTGCTGACCGGCAAGACGGCACTGCCGAGTAAGAATGCGGTGGGAATGTTTAGCTGAGTTGCTCACCCCGCCCGCTCCTCCCCCACCACAGCATACTGCGGGTCCTCCTCAACGTTCACCTCAATCAGCGCTCCGGCGTTGCTGAGTAGCTGGCGGCAATCGGGGCTGAGGTGACGCAGGTGCAGGGTTTTGCCGGCGCGGTGGTAGCGCTCGGTGAGCTTGTGCAGGGCGTCAATGGCCGACATATCGGCCACGCGGCTGTCGCGGAAGTCGATAATGACTTCGGCGGGGTCGCGGGCTACGTCGAACTTTTCGCCGAAGGCCTGGACGGAGCCGAAAAAGAGCGGGCCGTAGATTTCGTAGTGCTTCACGCCGGCCGCGTCGAGGTGGTGGCGGGCGCGGATGCGCTTGGCGTTTTCCCAGGCAAAGGCCAGGGCCGACACCACCACGCCCAGCAGCACGGCCAGCGCCAGGTTCTGCGAAATGGCCGTGACCAGCGTCACGAGTAGCATCACCAGCACGTCGGTGCGGGGCATGCGGCGCAGGATGCGCAGGCTGGCCCACTCAAACGTGCCGATGACCACCATGAACATTACGCCCACCAGCGCGGCCAGCGGCAGCCGCTCAATCACGGGCGCGCCCACCACCACGAACAAAGCCAGCGCCACCGCCGCCACCACGCCCGATAGCCGCCCGCGCCCCCTCGATTCGAGGTTGACCATCGTCTGGCCAATCATGGCGCAGCCGCCCATGCCGCCGGTCAGGCCCGAGGCCACGTTGGCCAAGCCCTGGGCCACGCAGTCCTGGTTGCCGCGGCCGCGGGTATCGGTCATTTCGTCCACCACCGTGAGGGTGAGCAGGCTTTCGGTGAGGCCCACCAGCGCCATAATGAAGGCGTAGGGAAGCACCAGCGCGAACGTGGCCCAGGTGAAGGGCACCTGCGGCAAGTGCAGGCTGGGCAGCCCGCCCGCGATGGAGGCAATGTCGCCCACCGCTTTGGTTTGCAGCCCGCCGAAAATCACCAGCGCCGACGTGACGACGATGGCCACCAGCGAGGCCGGTACTGCCTTCGTGAGGCGCGGCAGGAAGTACACAATGGCCATCGTGAGGGCCACCAGCCCCGCCATCAGCAGCAATGCGTTACCGGTGAGCCAGTGCTCGGCCCCGGCCGCGTCGCGCACCTTGAACTGCTCCAGCTGCGCCATGAAGATGATGACGGCCAGGCCATTCACGAAGCCATACACCACCGGCTGCGGCACCAGCCGAATGAACTTGCCCAGCTTCAGCAACCCGATGGCAATTTGAATCAGACCCATGAGAGCCACGGCCAGAAACAAGTATTCGGCCCCGTGCTGCTCCACCAGCGCCACGATGACCACCGCTACCGAACCGGCCGCGCCGGAAATCATGCCCGGCCGCCCGCCGAATACACTTGTGATTAAGCAGATGACAAATGCCGACCCAATGCCCACCAGCGGGCTGATATGGGCCAGCAGCGCAAAGGCCACCACCTCGGGCACCAGGGCCAGTGCGGTGGTAAGGCCGGCGAGAATTTCGTTTTTAGGATTGGCTTTGTATTGCGAGAAATAAGCGGAAAGCGAAGACATTAATAGCGGAGAAAAAGGCAAAAGAAAAGCCGCACGCTTCCGGCGGGAAGCGGCGGCACTAGGGTTTGGGGCCTATTCTCAGGGTGGGGTGAGCTTAAAAATAACGCGAGGCAAGAAGGGTGTAGGTGCGCGCAAAGGTACGGTTACCGGTTTAGCTGAAGTGGATAAATAACGCCAAGCCAAACGCAGCCGAGGTATCTCGCTTGGGCTAGCAATCCAATTATTAGGGGTTGCTGCTGCACGCGATAGGCCTCGGCTGCGCTTGTATAAGTTACTCTCATCGTTACATCTTGGAGCCATGCGGCGCCCCAAATAGCTCCACCAGGTATCCCAGCGCTCCCGGCGCGTGCAGCCGCTCGGTCTGCTCCAGGGTTTCCTGGGCTACTGCCGAGGCACGCTGGCGCATGTCCTGCTCGTAGTGGGCAATGGCTGCCTGCATGGTTGGGAACAGCTCGCTGGTCAAGTACTCGCTTAACTCCAGGGCGTCGAGCATGGCCATGTTCACGCCTTCGCCGGCGTAAGGCGGCATGAGGTGGGCCGCGTCGCCGAGCATCGTGAGATTGGGCTGGGCGGGCCAGGTTTGGTCGAGGGGCATGCAGTACTGCGGCCGCGGCACACAACGGGTGGTTTCGCTGGCGAACAGCTCCTGCCAGATTTCATCCCAGCCCGCAAACCCCTGCCGGAACCAGGCCCGCACTTCGGCCGCGTCGGCGAAGTCGATGCCGCTGTCGCGCGCCCAAGTTTCGGGCATTTTGCAGCCGGTGTAGAAGGTCAGGCTGCCGTCACCTTTGGCGCTTACCACCAAGGTTTTTGCATCATCAAGCGCAAAGATTTTTCCGCCCTTCGTCAGCGCGTGCAGCTGGGGCGCGTTTTGCGCCGAGTCGTACACGGTGCCCTCCACTATGGTCACGCCCGAGTAAAAGGGCCGAATGGGCGTGAGCAGGGGGCGGATTTTGGAGTTAGCCCCGTCGGCTCCGATGAGGATATCCGCCGTGGCCGTGGCGCCGCCCTGGAACGTGAGCTGCCAGCCGGCGCCCAGCGGCTGCACCGCCAGCAGCTGGCTATCCCACACCACCGTGCCGGGCTGCAGCGAGTCGAGCAGAATGTCGCGCAAGGGGCCGCGGTCGATTTCGGGCCGGAACGCCGCGTCGCCGAACGTGTCGGCGGAGGCATCGGCGTGCTGGTCGAGGGCTACGGTGGCGTGTTTATCGGTCAGGCGCAGGAGGTCGGCACCGGGGCGGTAGTGGGCCCGGAAGGCGTCGAGCAGGCCCGCGGCGCGCAGGGCGGCCAGGCCCGATTCGTCGTGCAGGTCGAGGGTGCCGCCCTGCACCCGCTCGCGGCGGCTGCGGTCGCGCTCGTATACGCGCACGGCGGCGCCTTGCTGCTGGAGCAGGCGGGCCAGGGTGAGGCCGCCGGGGCCGCCGCCCACAATGGCTACTTGTTTGTGTTGCAATAACATGGCTGAACGGGTTTCGTAAGTTCAGCACAAAATTATTTTCCGGGCAAAGCCGATAATTGTATAAATCGGTCGTCCTGGTTGCGGGCCAGTTCTTTAGGCACCACGCCCGCGTACTTTTTGATTTCGCGTATGAAATGGGCTTGGTCGGCGAAATTTTCTTCAGGGAAAAGCCGGCCGGCCTTAAGCTGCGGCAGCGAGGCCCGAAACCGCAGAATGTTGGCGTAAGCCTTCAGCGAAAGGCCAAATTGCTGGGTGAAGTACCGGTTGATTTGCCGGCTGCTCCAGCCCGCCGCTTTGGCCAGGGCTTCCACGGTCAGAGCGCCATTGCTGGCGTAAAGCTGCTCGAAAAGCTTGCGCTTCCGGGCATCTAATTCGGCGGGCATTTGCTGCGCAATAGTCGTTGCAGCCTTGGCGCAGAAACCGTCGAAATCGCGCAAGTCGGCCGCACTCAGGCCCAGGTAGTCGGACGGTAACGGGCAGCCGCTTTCCAGCAAGCCGGCCAGCCGCACGGGCAGCAGGTATTCCGCTGCCAGCAGTTTCAGGCTAATGGCAAACACGGGCCGGTGCGGCGGAATGACCTGCGCGCTGGGCTGGGTATCGAGTCCGCGCAACGTCACCTGGTAGCCTTCGGGCGCAGTATTTGTAAAAAACACGTCAATCCTCCCATCGGGAATGAGCACCATCGGCTGCGCGGCGTCGGCGTGGTTTACCAGCATCCAGAAGCTTTCCACGAACCCGGCCAGCGCCGGGGGCGGCTGAAACTCGCGCAGCTCAATGTCGCTGAAAGCCATTGTGATATTGATTCATTTCCTGGATGATAGCAGCGGCTGCCTGGTAACTAGTACCGGTTCAACTTACGGAATGTGCCGACGTTACAACGCCCTTGCGCATCGGCCGGCCACCGGCCAGCAGACGCACAAGGGCGCATTTTACTTCTTGAGCCGGGTTTTAAAACGCCGCTTTCACGATGCGGAAGCGCGGGGCCGTGGCGCTGTACGGGTACAGCACGTAGGCGTCGGAGCCGCGCTTGGTGATGGTGGTGGGGCTCACGGCGCCCGTGGCGAAGCTGCCCGTGGCCGTGGTGCTGGCCCAGGCATCGGTGCTGGCCATGCGGAACACGGTGCCTTGGCTGCCGGCCACCACCAGCAGGGTGTTGTTGTCGAACAGCAGCAGGCCGTCGGCGCCCACCAGGCTTTGCGTCTTGGCTACCGTAGTGAAGCCGAGGGGATTGCCGACAGGCACTTTGTACAGCGTGCCGTCGCTGGTTTTGGCCGTGAGCAGGTAGCCGTCGGGGTGGTACACGATGCCGTTAAGGCCAAAGCCGGAGCCGCCGCTGAGTTGGCTGTTTTCCAGAAAAACCGTGGCTTTGCCTTGCAAATCAACCTTGTAGATAATAGGCGACATGCTGTCGGTGATGTAGGCGTTGCCGTCTTTGTCTACGGCAATGTCGTTGGCGAAGTGGTTGGGGTTCCTCCCAGGGTCGGCCAGGCCGCCTAAGTCCACGAAGCTGCTCAGCGCGCCGGTGCTCGTGTTGAAGATGGCCAGGGCGGCCAGTTTGCCTTTGGTCGGGGCATTCACCACGCTGGGATTAAAGCCGTTGTCGGACACGGCCGCCAGCAGGCGCGAGCGCGAGGCATCGAGGTTGAGGCCGATAGTGGAAATCAGCTTGGAATCCTTACCAAACTCCGTGTAGGTGCTGTCGTCGCGCACGGTGCCCACGGTGCCTTTGGCGCGGGAACTCACGTAGAAGCGCTTGTTGGCTTCGTCCCACTGAATGCCTTCGGGATAGATGCCGGCTTGCCGCACGGAGATTTGAGCGGGATTGGTGACGGCCGGCGTGTCGTCATCTTTGGAGCAACCCGGCAGCAGGACCAGAAGCCCGGCGGCGGCCGTCAGGCGCGCGAAACGGGGCAGCGAAGCAAAGCCGGCTGCGGCCGGTGAGAGTCGATTAGCCATAATGAGCAGGAATAAGGAACAGTGAATGAGGTGCCTGCTTGTACGAACCTCATCCGTACGCGGCTGCTCAAAACGGCTTATTCTTAGCCCAAATAGATTAAAAGCACATTAAAACTGTCGCTGTGCCATGGGCCACCAACTTCAGCTTGCTATCCAATTGCCTTCTGCACCCACGGTTTGAGCCCCGGCACGCGGGCCAGGCACACGGCCGCATTCACCAGCCACGCTTTGTTGCTGAGGAAGCGCATGAGGCGGTAGCTTTTGGCCAGCTTCCGGCCGATTTTATGCTCTACGCGCGCATCATACTGCCGCATGAATTCGGCGCTGAAATCTTGTTTTTCAAAGCAGGACGCAGCCTGCGCGCCCGCTAGTATTCCGCTCTGAATAGCCGTATCGATGCCGTGGCCCTGAAGGGGGTCAATCAGCGAAGCCGCGTCGCCGCACAGCATGAACCGGCCGCCACTAATGCGCCGAGTGCGCCCCCCGCCCAGCGGCAGACCGAAGCCCACTATGGGCCCCAATTGCCGGGCCTGGGCAAAGCGGCCGGCCAGCTCGGGGTGGGTGGCCAGCACGTGGGTCAGCGTCTCTTTGAGGTCGACTTTGTGTTCCGACACAATTTCGGACAACATGCCCAGGCCCACGTTGCAGCGCCCCTCCCCCACCGGAAACAGCCACACGTAACCAGCCAGGTAGTCGCTGCTGAGAAAGAACTCCGTGGTGCCGCTGCTGGCGCCGCCCACGTTTTCGTAGTAGGCCCGCACGCCGGCGCAGTGGTGGGCGCGGTCGAGCGGGGCGGGCAGCAGCTTGCGGCCCACCACGGAGTTGGCGCCGTCGCAACCTATTACCACGCCGCAGGTCAGCTCGGCGCCTTCGGCCAGGTGCAGGCGCACGGCCTCGGGCATCACCTCCAGGCCTTTAAGACCCGTGTTTTCCAGAATAGTGGTGTCGGAATGGGCCCGCACCAAACCCAGCAGAGCCGCGTCGAAGGTTTCGCGGGGGCTGTTGAAGCTAGGCAGCTTCCATTGCAGCGTGAGGCCGGCGCCGCTGGGAGCCACGAGGCGGGAGTCGCGCACGTCGTCGCGCGGCTGCAGCTGCCATAATTCATCCACGAAGGCGGGGTCGAGTTGGCGCAGAGCCTTGAAGGCCTGGCCGGGCACGGCGTCGCCGCACACCTTGTCGCGCGGGAACTGGGCCTTGTCGAGCAGGGCCACGCGCAGGCCGCTGTGGCGCAAAGCCAGCGCGCAGGCCGTGCCCGCCGGCCCGGCACCGATGATGGCGACGTCGTAGTCGAGAATATTTTCGGGAAAACCAGACACGGCACCAAAGGTAACGGGCGGCGCCCGGGCGGCTGGACGCGGGCACGTCACATTTTCGGTCATTCTGCGTATCTTCATCTACACTTCAGCTCCTGGCCTTGACTGCTCTACCGAACATCCTGCTTCCGGCCGATGACGCGGCCCGCCTCCAGGCCCTCGGCCGCTACCGGCTGCTGGACGCGCACCGCGAGCAAATCCTCGACGATGTGGTGGCCGCCACCGCCCACCTCTTCCGGGTTTCCAACGCCATGCTCACCATGGTGGAGGGCACTACAGTACTGCTCAAAGCGCCTTACAACCTGCCGGTACCCCTCGAGCGTCTGCCCCGCGAGCAAAGCCTGTGCTCGGCCACCGTTCTGCAAAACGAGACGGCCGTATTCGAAGACCTCAACCAAAAGAGCGCGCCGGGCGTCGATATTTCGTTGATTCTGCAATTGGGGCTGCATTTCTACGCCGGCCACAACCTGCGCACGGACGACGGCTACAACATCGGTACGCTCTGCCTCTTCGATGGCCCGCCCCGCCACTTCCCGTCCGCCGAGCGCCACCTGCTGAGCCAGCTGGCCGCCCTGGTCATGCACCTACTGGAGCTGCGCCGCGTGATGGGGCCACATTCCGGCCTCACGGCGCTGCTTTGGGGCACTATTTACCGTAGTATGAGCGAACAGCTGGCGGTGCTCAATAACCTGGCCCAGCACGCAGGTCCGCCCAATGGCCCGCTTGCCCCGGCCGTGGCGCAGGAAGCCAGCAGCATTGTGGCCAACTTGGACCAGTTGGTGGCTAACACCCTGCGCCGCAAGTAGCCGCGCCAGCACAACTCGTCGGAGAATTTTCCTGACCTGTTTGGGGTTTGCGTTGAAAACCGCCCCCTCAACCCGGTGCAATCACGTAACCCTGGCCCGCTGCCCGGGGTACAAGCAGCACCTGAAAGCTCGGCGGTAACCGCGTCCGCTCCCGTGGCCGGCCAGAACCAAGCGCTTCTTACCAGCCGCTCCTATTTACCTCTTTTTATTTTGGTTGATACTTCTAGTTCCCTGATACCGGCCAACGACGCGGCCCGGCTGCACGCCCTCGAAGGCTACCAGTTGCTGGACGCACGCAGCGAAAAAGTGCTGGATGATGTGGTGGCCGCCACGGCCCGGCTCTTCGGCGTTTCCAACGCCATGCTCTCCATTGTGGAAAAGGACGAAGTGCTGGTGAAAGCGCCTTACAACCTGCCGGTGGCCATCGAGCGGGTACCGCGCGGACAAAGCATGTGCTCGGCCACCATTCTGCAGGACGAAACGGCGGTGTACGAAGACATGAATAAGGCCAGCGCGCCCGGCGTCGATATTTCCTTGCTTCAGCAGCTGGGCCTGAGCTTTTATGCCGGCCACAACCTGCGCACCCCCGACGGCTACAACCTCGGCTCGCTGTGCGTGTACGACGGCCCGCCCCGGCAGTTTGCCCCCGTCGAGCGCGAACTGCTGGCCACTTTGGCCGGCTTGGTGATGCGCCTGCTGGAGCTGCGCCGCACCCTGGGCGCACACGCCGACAGCACCGCCGTGCTCTGGAACCCCGTGTACCGGGCCATTGGCGGGCAGCTTTCCCGCCTCAGCGCCCTGGCCGAGCGCACCACGCCTCCCGGTGGCCCCGCTCAGCTCACGGAAAGTGTGGTGGCCGAGGTAAAATCCATTGCGGGCGTAGTCGACCAGTTTGTGACGGCCACCCTCAAGCGGGTGTAACCGTCCGTTGCCCTGTCATTCCGACGCAGGAGGAATCTGAGTGAAGTGGTCAGAACTGCTTACTTCGGGTTCCTCGTGCGTCGGCATGACAATCTGGTTGGTGAGCGCAGGGGCAGCGTACTTTTGCGCCGTTTCCGTGTTTGCATCATTATGCTTGAAGAAAAGAAGGTAAAAACGCTGGCCCTGCTAGGCGCAACGGGTTCCATTGGTACGCAGGCGCTGGAGGTGGTGCGGCAGCAGCCGGGCCGGTTCCGGGTGGCGGTGCTCAGCGCGCAGCGGCAGTGGGAACTGCTGGCGCAGCAGGCGCGGGAGTTTCGGCCCGCCGCCGTGGTTATCGGCGATGACAGCCTGTACCAATCCCTGAAAGCCGCCCTGGCCGACCAGCCCGAAACCGAGGTGCTGGCCGGCGCCGCAGCCCTGGCCGAAGTAGTTACCCGGCCCGAAATCGACATCGTGCTTACCGCCCTCATGGGCTACGCCGGACTGCTGCCCACGGTGGCCGCCATCCGGGCCGGCAAGGACATTGCCCTCGCCAACAAGGAAACCCTGGTGGTGGCCGGCGAGCTGATTACCAGCCTCATCAAACAGCACAAAGTGCGCCTGCTGCCCGTCGATTCGGAGCACTCGGCCATTTTCCAGTGCTTGGTGGGCGAGGAAGTGAACCCCATCGAGAAAATCATTCTCACCGCCTCGGGCGGCCCCTTCCGCGGCCGCTCGGCCCGCGAGATGGAGGCCGTGACCAAGGCCCAGGCCCTGAAACACCCCAACTGGGAGATGGGCGCCAAAATCACCATCGACTCGGCTTCGCTCATGAACAAGGGCCTGGAAGTCATCGAAGCCAAGTGGCTCTTCAGCCTGCGCGATGAGCAGATTGACGTGGTGGTGCACCCGCAAAGCATCGTGCACTCGCTGGTGCAGTTCGAGGACGGCTCGCTGAAAGCCCAGCTCGGTTTGCCCGATATGAAACTGCCCATCCAGTACGCGCTGGGCTACCCGCAGCGGCTGGCCAACACCTTCCCGCGCTTCTCCTTTCTCGATTACCCTACGCTCACGTTTGAGGCGCCCGACCGCGTGGCATTTCCCAACCTGGAGCTGGCCTTCGGGGCCATGCGGCGCGGTGGCAACGCGCCCTGCGTGCTCAACGCGGCCAACGAAGTGGCCGTGGCCGCATTTTTGCGGGAGCAGGTGGGCTTCCGTCAAATGTCAGACCTAGTGGCCGAGTGCCTGGCGCGGGTATCGTACCTTGCAGAGCCGATATTGGCCGACCTGGTGGCTACCGACGCGGAAACGCGGCAGTTGGCCGAAAGCCTGGTCTGACAACTTTTGTCATGCTGACGAAGGAAGCATCTTATCACGGCTACTTTCGTCAGATTTACTCATACATGCAGCGCGAGCGTGATAAGGCCCTTCGACCTCGCTTAATGCGCGACATGCTCACGATAACAGATTAATAAAAATTCCCCTTGGCTATCCTCACCATGATTGGCCAGCTTGTGCTGGCACTTTCTATCCTCGTTGGCTTGCACGAATTCGGCCATTTCGCCTTCGCCAAGCTCTTTAAAATCCGGGTCGATAAGTTCTACATCTTCTTCGACTTCCTGTTTCCGATGCCCAACGTGGCCAATTTCGCGCTTCTGAAAAAGAAGATTGGCGAGACGGAATACGGCATTGGTTGGTTCCCGCTGGGCGGGTACGTGCAGATTCACGGCATGATTGACGAGACGCAGGACGCCTCGGCCCTGGCCGGCCCGCCGCAGCCCGACGAGTTCCGCGGCAAGCCCGCCTGGCAGCGCCTGCTGGTGATGCTCGGCGGCATCATCATGAACGTGGTGCTGGGCATCATCATCTTCGGGGCGATGACGTTCCATTACGGCGACACGTTTCTGCCGGCTTCGGAGGCCCGCTACGGCATTCTGCCCAACGGCTTGGGCCGCGAAATCGGCTTCCGCACCGGCGACAAGATTGTGAAAATCAACGGCCGCCCGTTCGATGAGTTCGATGATGTGTACAAGCCCGAGGTCATTATGGGCGACAACTCCTACTACACCGTGGAGCGCAATGGGCAGCTGGAAGACATCAAAATTCCAAAAAACTTCCTCGACAAATTTGGCAAGCAGAGCGCCGACAGCCTGCTGGTGCGCCCCCGCGAAACCTTCGCCGTGGACCGCGTGACGCCCGGCGGCAACGCCGCCAAAGCCGGCCTGCAGGTGGGCGACGTGATTACGAACGTGGCCGGGCAGCCGGTGCAATTCTTCGATGAGCTCCAAGCCGTGCTGCTGGCCAACAAGGACAAGACCGTGCCCGTGCAGGTGCAGCGCGGTGGCCAGCCCCTCACGCTGAACATTGCCGTCACCAGTTCGGGCCGCATCGGCTTCGAGCGCAAGTCGACCCTGCAGCTCGGCACCCGCAAGTACACGCTGGCCGAGTCCATTCCGCAGGGCGTAAGCAAGGCCTTTGGGGTGATTGGCTTACAGGCGCGGGCCTTCGGCAAAATTTTCAAAGGCGAAGCATCGGCATCGGAAAGCCTGGGCGGGCCGGTGGAGATTGCGCAGCAGTTCGGCGGTACCTGGGACTGGCAGCACTTCTGGGGCCTGGCCGGCGGCCTGAGCATGGTGCTGGCCTTTATGAACCTGCTGCCCATTCCGGCCCTCGATGGCGGCCACGTGGTGTTCCTGCTCTACGAGATGATTCTGCGCCGCAAGCCATCGGACAAGTTTCTGGAAGGCGCCCAGCGCGTGGGCACGGTCCTGATTCTGGCCCTGATGGCGTATGTGATTGTGTTCAAGCAGGTGATGAAGCTGTTCCACTAAACGGAACTTATACCTGTCATCCTGAGCGCAGCGAAGGACCTTACCACGATTGAACGATGCAGGTAACTTACTTGGTTACTGCCGTTGTTTCAGCGTGATAAGGTCCTTCGCTGCGCTCAGGATGACGGAAACCTCTCACATCAGCACTCTTAAATCATTCTTTCCCCATGCGCCTGCTCACCCTCCTCGCGGCTGCGCTGCTCCTCTTTCCGCTGGCAGGGGCCGCGCCGGCGTTTCACGCCTATCACTCCACCATCACGGAGATGCGCTACAACGCGGCTAAAAAGCAGCTGGAATTTTCAGTTAAAGTCTTCGTTGACGACTTCGAAAAGGCGCTTTCGCAGGGCCAGCCCACCCGCGTTAACCTCGCCGATGCCGGCCCGCGTCCGCTGGTGCTGGCCACGGCGTACTTCCAGCGCACCCTGCAGGTGAGCGTGAGCAGCGGCAAGCCGCTACTGCTGCAAGTGCTGGGCATGCAGGCCGAAAACGACGGCTGCTGGTTCTACTGCAAAGTGCCCCTGCCCGGCCCGGTCACAGCCGTGAAGCTGCGCCAGGCCGTGCTGCTCGACACCTTCGCCGACCAGATGAACATCGTGAATATTGAGGCCAACGGCAAGAAGCAGAGTGCCCTGTTCCGCGCCGGCCACGAGGAAGAAACCATCGGTTGGTAATGTAGCGTGGACTCTGCGAGTCCGCGCCTTCGTGAACGGAAGCTAGCCCAGGCGCGGACTCGCAAAGTCCACGCTACGCCTCAATTGCGCCGCGCAGGAACTGGCAGAACGGCACCATCGCCGCAAATACGTCCACTACGTGGGCCCGAAAATCGGCGTGGCTCAGCACTTCGGCATCGCTCAGCTGGTGCGTGGCGGTGAAGCTTTTGTGCTTTAGCAGCTCGATTTCGGGGTGGTCGACGGAATAGGCGGCAGGGGATTTTTTGAGCTTGTCGCCGCTCATCGTGCCGAAGTAGCGCCGGAAATCGGGCGCGGCCAGAATGGCTTTCAGCTTGTCGGCGTTGTAGTCGATTTCCTGGCGGATGGCGGCCAGTTGCGCTTTATCGGGCATGTAGAAACCGCCGCCGATGAGCGTATTGCCATTGGGGCCAATCTGCACGTAGTAGCCGGGTGTTTCAATATCCTTGCCGCTGGCGGTGAAATAGGCCGAAAAGTGCGTTTTATACGGGTCTTTGTTGTTGCTAAAACGCACGTCGCGGTAGATGCGGAAGATGCTCTTGCGGCCTTCGGGGCCGGCGATGCCCGGGTCCAGCTTAGCCAGCTCCTGGTACCAGAACTCGGCGTCTTCCTCAAATTGCTTGCGTAACGCGTCGTAGGTGGCCTTGCGCTCCTGGAACCAGGGCCGCTCGTTATTTTTGGTGAGGGCAGTGAGGAAAGTGAAGAGGGGTTTGAGCTGCATAGCTTGAGAAGTGTGGTCAGTCGGACTCCCCTCACCAAGGAGGGGATGTTTCAGCTTTAGCTGAAACGGGGGGTGGTTGTTGGCGTTGAACAGCCTCGTCAGGCTTTCGTTCGGAATTATCCCAATGCCAACAACCACCCCAACTGCCGCGGCGCGGCAGCGTCTCCTCCTTGGTAAGGAGGGGAGTTTTCGTTTACTCAATCCTCTTCTTCTTCATGCTCAGCCTTCGCCTCGCGCACGGCGGCGCTGCGGCGTGGGGCGGGCATGCGGCTGTGCTCGCCCCGAATGGCCTGCCAGATGTTCTCGTTGAAGGCAAGGTCGGGGGCGGCGTCTTCGCGGGTCAGGTCGAACTTTAGGGAGCGGCGGGCGGGGGCGTTGAAGGCGGTGTTGCGCACGTCCTGCGGCGTGGTGGCGGGGCGCAGGGTGTAGGGTTTGAAATCGGGCTTGGCGGTAAAGCAGGCCCAGAGCGGCAGGGCAGCGGCATCGTACTGGCTCATGGGCGGCAGGCCGAGAATGAGCTCCAGCGTGCGCAGCATGCCCGAGGTGGTGTAGGCGGTGTGCACCACGGCGTGGCGGCGAATGTAGGGCCCCACCAGGTAGGCCGTGGAGCGGTGCGCGTCGATGTGGTCGGGGCCGTTCTGGGCGTCGTCTTCCACTATCATCACCACCGACTCCTTCCAGACGGGACTTTTCGAGAGGTGCTCGATGAGGCGGCCGAGGGCTAGGTCGTTGTCGGCGGCATAGCTCAGGGGGCTGAGTTCGCCCTTGCGGGCGCCGTAGGTGTGGTCGTTGGGCAGGCGGATGATGCTGAGGTCGGGCAGTTGGTTGGCGGCCACGAGGCGGTCGAAATCCTGCTCCCAGATTTGCTCGCGGTTCACGTCGCGCACGTGCAGGTCGAAGCCGGCGTAGGCTTCGCAAAAGTGGCCCTGGAGGGCCGGCACGCTGGCTTTGCCCTTGTACACAAATTCCCCGTAACTGCGGAAGCTGCGGCCGGCGCGGCGGCAATAGTCCCACAGGAAGCCGTCTTTGGGCTCGGCTACTTCGCCCCGGCGGCCTTCAAAATCGTACTCGCCGCCCCGGCCGCTGTAGCTGACCGGCCAGTTCTTCTCGACATAATCGGTGGCGTAGGCGGCGGTGCTCCAGTTGTGGCCATCGGCACTTACTTCGGCATCCACGTAGAAATTATCGAGCAGCACAAACTCCCGGGTGAGGGCGTGGTGGTTGGGCGTTACTTTTTCGGGGAAGAGGCAGAGGCTGGCGTCACCGTTGCCGGCCGGCAAATCACCCAACACCTGGTCGTAGGTGCGGTTTTCCTTGATGATGTAGAAGACGTGCCTGATGGGCGAGGCCTCGCCCACGCGCTGGGGCACGGGGCTGCCGACGGGCACTTCGGGCGCGGCCTCGCGGGCTTTGGTGAAGGGTGTGTTGGCATAAACTTGGGCGGAGAACGCAGCCAGAGCTTTTTCGTCGGGCACGGGCAGGCGCGAGAGCGAGCCCAGCAGCAACCCGCCGATGTAGCCTTTGCCCTTTTCGCCGTCGTCGCGCACCGGGTTGGGGCCGTCGGGATTGGGCTTGGAAGTGATGCCTTTGCCGTTGGCAATCAACAGCTGCTGGCCCACCACGCGCACCGCCGTGGGGTACCAGCCCGTGGGGATGAAGCCCAGCGGACGGCTGGCACGGGGCTCCCGCACATCAAACACGGCCAGGCAGTTGTTGTCGGCATTGGCGATGAAGAGTTGGGAGTCGTCGGCGCTCAGGGCCAGGCCATCGGGTGTGCTGCCGGCGGGCGAGGCGGGAAAAAGAGCCGTATTCAGCGTTTCGGTGACGAGGCCGGCGCGGGTGTCGATGACGGAAACCGAGTTGCTGTTAGCGTTGGCCACAAACAGGCGGCGGCCGTCGCGGGTCAGGGCGAGGTCGTTGGGGTGGCTTTCGACGGGAATCGAAGCCAATAGCTGTTGCTTTTCGGTATCATAAACCGCCACCGCATGGCCGCCCCAGAGCGTGACGTAGAGCCGCGTACCATCGGGACTGAGCAGGGCGCCGTATGCCTCGGCCGGCAGCCTGAGGGTGCGCAGGACGCGGCGCGTTTTCAGGTCGAAGGTGTAGAGCGAATTATCCTCCCGCGTCACGGCGTAGAGCGCGTTGCGGCGGCCATCGACGGCGAGGCCGGCCACGCCGATTTTCTGCTTCGGCCATTTCGCACCCAGCACGAAGGCGCTGTCGGGCTGGAGCTTCTGGCCCTCGATGTGGAAGCAGTGAATGCGGTTGTGCTGCCCGCCAGAGGCGTAGAGCGAGCGGCCATCGGGCGCGAAAGCGAGGCCGGCCCAGGCAGCAGGCACCACTTCGGTATCGAGCACCTGGCCGGTGGCGGCGTCGAGCAGC
This sequence comes from Hymenobacter negativus, assembly GCF_016056375.1. Taxonomy (GTDB): domain Bacteria; phylum Bacteroidota; class Bacteroidia; order Cytophagales; family Hymenobacteraceae; genus Hymenobacter; species Hymenobacter negativus_A. Next base: position 336,321 of record NZ_JAEDAE010000003.1, on the reverse strand, counting down.
TGCACCGAGTTTTCGCCCCAGCCGGTGTTCACTACGGCGGCCAGGCGGCCGTCGGGGCTGGTTTGCAGGCTCAGGGGCAGGTCGCCGAGGGGCGTGGTGGTGCCGGCGGGGCTGAGCTTCCAGCCGTTGGAAAGCAGTGTCTGGCCGGTGCCGGCGATGGGACCGGGCAGCACGCCGGGGGCTTCGGGCGAGGCTTTGGTGCTGGGGTTGCCGGAGCAGCCGAGCAGCGCCAGCAGCGACAGTAAGGGCGCGAAACGGCGGTATTTGACGGAAATGTGCATAAGCGGGCGGCCGAGCGGAGCAACACCCGCGCCAGCCAACGCGAAGGTAGCGGGCAGGCCGCGCCGCGCCCATTAAGTGGGCGTTACCGATGCGGTGCGCGAACTTTTATCATCGGCATAAAATAGAAACTCCTGAATGCCGTTGTAGCCGCATTCCTCTTCATTACGGTTCTTTTTATGCTGCGTCGACTCTCGTGCTGCGTGCTGTTGGTATTGCCCGTTTTTCAGCTGCTGGCCCAGTCCTGCACCCCGCCCGCCGGTGGCCTGCCGGGCGCGAATCCGGCGGATTTCTGGAGGCAGCAGCGGCAGTTTCCGCGCGTGCGGGCTGCTGAAGCGGCTACCGGCCCGGCCGTGGCCAACCTGCTGCGCACCCACTACCTCGACCCGCGCCGGCTCGAAATCATGTTTCGCCTGGTGAAAACCCGGGTGGAACTGGAAGTGTGGGCGCGCAACCAAGGCGGTGGTCCGTTTGAGCTGCTCCACGCATATCCATTGGCAGCCACTTCGGGCTCGCTCGGTCCCAAGCGCCGGGCCGGCGACTACCAGGTGCCGGAAGGCTTCTACGAAATCGACCGCTTCAACCCCAAGAGCAATTACCACCTCTCGCTGGGCCTCAACTACCCCAACGCGGCCGATTTGGCGCTGGGCGAGCCCAACCCCGGCGGCGACATCTTCATCCACGGCGGCGAAGCCAGCATCGGCTGCATGCCCATCACCGATGCCGGCATCGAGGAAGTGTATTTACTGGCCGTTACGGCCCGGGCCGCCGGGCAGGCGGTCATTCCGGTGCACATTTTTCCGTTTCCACTCACGGAAGTAGAGCTGGCGAAGCACGCCACCAGCCCGCACCTGGCCTTCTGGCGCGGGCTGATGCCGGGCTACGCGTATTTTGAAAAGCACCACGAGCCGGCCGAGTTGCTGCAGCTGGCCGCGAAGTAGCGCGAACTTTCGCGGGGCAGCATTTCGGTTATGGCTCGCGCTGCTACCTTGCCGCTGTGCCGCGCTTATTTCTGCTCTTTCTGGTTTTAATTGCCCTGTTCAACGTCAGCCGCGTGCTGCGCGAGCCCCGCCCGGACGCCGACCGGCCCATGGATTTCCGCACCTGCTACGTGGGCCAGGCCGTGCTGCGCCAAGGCCAGAACCCTTACGCCGACGCCACGCTCAAAAGCGGCTGGCAACGCATCATTCGGCAGGAAAACATCCGCAGCCGCACCCAGCCGGGGCTGCCCAACCTGCCCTTTCTGTACCCGCCGTGGGCGGCGGGGCTATTCGGACTCACCATCGGCCGGCTGCCCTATGCGCTGGCGTGGCCGCTGTGGTATGCGCTGGCCCTGCTGAGCCTGCTGCTGCTGGCAAAGCTGTGGCCCAAAGCGCTGCGCATCAAAAACACTGAAATGGTGCCGTGGTGGCAGTTTCTGCTGGCAGCCGTGGCGCTGAAAGGCACGGTGCCGGCCCTGCTCACCGGCCAGCCCACGTTTGCGGCGTTGGCGCTGGGCGTGGGGGCGCTGGCGCTGGGCCGCAGGGTGCAGCGTGCTGCTAATGGCACCGATACTAGAAATGAACAACCCGCGACAGTTATTTCCGAAGCCGCATCAGTCTCACAAATTGCGGGCACAAAGCCACTTTGGCAACCAATAGCAACCGGCGTATTGCTGGGCCTTGCTGCCTTCAAAGTCACGCTGCTCCTGCCCTTCGCCGCGTGGTTTCTCTGGAAAAAGCAGTGGCTGACGCTGGCTGTGGCCGCCGCTGTGGGGTCGCTGCTGAGTACGGTGGCGTTCTGTTGGGCCAATTATCCAGCCGATTTATTGCCCACCTACCAGCACCTGCTGGCCCAGGTACGCGCCCAGTCCTTCGACCCCGCCGACCCTGACTACCCCCTCACCCAGGGCCTGACGCTGCGCCTGGAGCTGGCCAACGTGCTGGAATGGCTGTGCCCCGGCAGCAGCTCTTGGCACGTGGTGCTGCACAGCGTGCTATGGCTGGGAGCCGGGCTGCGGCTGCTCTGGCTGCGGCAGCAGCGGGTGCCCCTGGCCGACTGGTACCTGTTTCTGGTGCTGAGTACACTCACGCTACTCACCACTTACCACTTGTATTACGATGCCATTCTGCTGCTGCCGCTGCTGCTTTTTAGTCGCTTCCTGTCGTGCCGGTGGCAGTGGGGGCTGCTGGTTTTAATGTTGCCTTTGCTGCTGCCGCTCAACGGATTTGCGTTGGCGCTGGGCAACCCGGCGGGGCTGCATTTCCTGTATTTTCTGCCGCCGCTGGGGTTGTTGGGCGTACTGTGGCTGCTGCTGGCGCGGCCAGTCAGGGCAATAGGGGATTTGTCGGGCCGCTTATGATGCTACACCACCCGGCACGGTTTTTTCGTTAACTCCGCATTACCAATTGCCCCGATTACTCATGAAACGCCTTTTTCTTGCCTTGCTGCCGCTGCTGCTCACCCTGGCTGCCAGCGCCCAGCGCCCTACCGATATCTGGTATTTCGGCCAGCAAGCCGGCCTGACTTTCGCCGACGGCAACACCCCCAAGCCGCTGAACGACGGCAAGATGAGCACCTACGAGGGCTGCGCCGTGGCCACCAACTCCAGGGGTGAGCTCCTCTTCTACACCAACGGCGAGACCGTATGGAACCGCAAGCACCAGCCCATGCCCAACGGCCGCCAGCTGATGGGCAGCGGCAGCAGCACCCAGTCGGCCCTCATCGTGCCCGACCCCGGCTCGGGCAACATCTTCTACATCTTTACGGTGGCGCCGCAGGGCACGCCCAACGGCCTGCGCTACTCCATCGTGGACATGACCCGCGCCGACGGCTTCGGCGACCTGCCCCGCGTGAACCTGCTGCTCATTCAGCCGGTGGCCGAAAAGCTGGCCGCCGTGCGCCACGCCAACGGCAAGGACGTATGGGTGGTGGCCCACCGCTGGAACTCCAACGCCTTCGTGAGCTACCTCGTCACGGCCGATGGCGTAGCGGCCAAGCCGCTGATGAGCAACGTGGGCAGCATGAACGCCGGCCCCGGCCGCAACGCCATTGGCGCGCTCAAATTCTCGCCCGACGGCAAGCACCTGGCGGCCGCGCTCTGGCGCGAAACCAACAAGTTTGAAATCTATGATTTCGACCGCAATACCGGCAAGGTGAGCGACCCGCGCAGCTTCGGCCCCTTTGCCGAGGCCTATGGCGTGGAGTTTTCGCCCGACGGCAGCAAGGTGTACGGCACCTGCAACGGCACCGGCGGCGGCGAAACCCAAATCTGGCAGTTCGACCTCAAAACGAAAAGCAAAACGCTGGTCGGCAAGTCGGCCAACCGCAAAATCGGCGCCCTACAGCTCGGGCCCGACGGCCGCATCTACGTGGCCCGCGAGGACAACCCCAACCTCGGCGTCATTGAGCAGCCCAATGCCTTGGGCAAGGACTGTAAATACGTGGACGAAGGCCTGAAGCTGGGTGGCCGCCGCAGCAAGCTGGGTCTGCCGGCTTTTGTGGTGGTGCCGAATTAGAGCGGCTGTCATTGCGAGCGGAACGAAGCAACCCGTCCTGTACAATGTAATAAGCCTTGAGATGTAAAAAGCCCCGGTACTGTGCGGTACCGGGGCTTTCTGGTAAAAGAAAATGTCTGGTATTGACAGGACGGATTGCTTCGGCTACGCCTCGCAATGACAAATGCTCCGCCATGACAAACGGCCTACTCGCTGGCCCCAATCTTGAAACGCAGTACGCCAAGGGCCACCGAGCTATACGGTGAATCTTCGCTGAACAAGCCCACCACGTCGCGGGTGCTGATGCCGGCCTCCCAGATGGGCGACACGATGGTGAGGCCCAGCGGCAGGCTCTTGCCGTAGCCCGCGCCGCCCGTGAAGCCGCTGCTCAGCTTCAGCCAGTTGAGGGGTTTGTAGTCGACGCCGAGGCCCACGAAAGTGGTGGTGAGGTTGCCGGCAACTTTGTTGAGGGGCGCGGTAAGGTCGAGGCCGGCTTCGAAGAATTTGTTGATGCGAATGCCGCCACCCAGGCGCAGCTTGGCGGGCAGGGCGGCCGTGCGCTCTTTGGCGGTGGTGTAGGTGAAGAGGTTCTGCTTGTCGGTGTCGAACTGCGAGCTGATTTCCTTGAACACGTTGTAGGTCTGCACGCCGGTGGAAGCCGTTTGCTGGAGCTTCTGGTCGGAAGCTTCAAGCACGTTGCCGGTCCAGGTCATCGAGCCCATGTCGGTGACGGCCGCGCCGAAGCGGAAGATTTTGCCGATTTCGGCCGATAAACCGGCGTCGAAGCCGTTGCCGTGGCCCACCGGTTTCAGGCCCGAGCCCGACTCGTAGTTGAAGTTGGACGCATTGGTAGCCAGCGCGCCGTAGTCCACATCGAACACTGGCGAGAGCGACGTGTAGGCCGTCAGGCTGCCGCCGCTCACCCGGATATCGGCAATGCCGATGCCCTGAATGTAACGGTAGCCCGCGCCCAACGACAGCTTAAGGCCATCATTATGAAACACCTGAATGCCGTAGGCCACGTTAAACTCGTTGGTGACGGCCGCCTGAATGCTGGTGCCGTCGAGCACAGTGGAAATGAGCGGCGCATTGGCCGCCGTGGGCGTGGGCGTGCCGCTGGTGTTGGGCGTGGGGTAATACTGCTTCACCACGGCGGCGTTCTGGCCGTTGATGATGATGTCGGCGGCGTTGCGGTTGAGGGCCAGGTGGCCGCCGATGCGCTGCCGGCTGCTGAAAGCCAGCCCGCCCAGGCCGTTGGGCAGCGTCACGGCGAAGCCGAACAGGTTGGTGTCGAGGTTCAGGTTGAGCACGTTGTCGCCGCTGAGCTGGTCGACCAGCGTGGCTTTCTCTGCCGCCCCAATGCTCTGGCTGCCGTCGTAGAGAATGTGCTTGAATGTGGTTTTGGACAGCGACTGCGAGCCGATGCCCGCCCCTACTTCGCCAATGGTGAAGGCCACCCGGAAGTTGGTGCTGCGGCCCAGATTGGCGGGGTTGATGCCGATGGCCTGATAGTCCGTGGCGAAGGTGTTGATAACGCCGCCCCGGCCCGTGGCCGAGAAGTTGCTGAGCTCGTTTTGGGCGAAGGCGGTGGCGGGCAGGGCCAGCCAGGCGGCCAGGGATAAGAGGCAGTAAGGGACTTTCATGCAGAATTACGCTAAGGGGTGGCGAAGATGCGGACACAAAGAACTCGGCGCCGGCCCGCTCGCCCAACCGCAGTCGGCCAGCGCGCCGGTAGCGTCGACTATTTGCGCCCCGTGGCCGTATTGATTGTCGAAACGCCCGTTCTTTGCATTCGCAAGCTAACGCCAACCGCCCAAACATTGCCACCCAAACGCCTTTCCGCCGCCGAATACGCCGCTGGTATCCGGACCGGCTCCCGCACGGTGCTGGGCCGCGCCATCACCCTCGTCGAAAGCACGCTGCCCAGCGACCACGCCCTGGCCCAGGAGGTGCTGCAGGCGGTGCTGCCCCACACCGGGCGCAGCCTGCGGGTAGGCATCACGGGGGTGCCGGGCGTGGGTAAAAGCACGTTTATAGAGGCGCTGGGCCGGTTTCTGGTCGAAACCAAGGGCCTGAAGCTGGCCGTGCTGGCCGTGGACCCTAGCAGCCAGCGCGGCGGCGGCAGCATTCTGGGCGACAAAACCCGGATGCCCTGGCTTTCGGCTCAGCCGGCCGCATTTATTCGGCCCTCGCCCGCTGGCAGCAGCCTGGGCGGGGTGGCGCGGGCCACGCGCGAGGCCCTGCTGCTGTGCGAAGCAGCGGGCCACGACGTCATTATCGTGGAAACCGTGGGCGTGGGCCAGTCTGAAACTACGGTGCACGGCCTGGTCGATTTCTTCCTGCTGCTGATGCTGGCCGGGGCCGGCGACGAACTGCAGGGCGTGAAGCGCGGCATCATGGAAATGGCGGATGCCCTGTGCATTACCAAGGCCGACCACGGCAACGAGAAGGCCGCCCGCCGCGCCAAAGTAGACTACCAGAGCGCGCTGCACCTGTTTCCGGCGCCGCCGTCGGGGCAGGTGGTGCCGGTGCTGCTCACCTCGGCGGTGGAGGGGGCGGGCATCGGGGCTGTGTGGGAGGTCATCGAAAATTATGCCGCCGCCACCCGAGCCAGTGGCTATTTCGGGCAGCGGCGGCAGCAGCAGCAGTTGCAATGGCTGCACCAAAGCATCGCGCAAGCCTTGGAATCGCGTTTTTATGCCGATGCCAGGGTGCGGGAGCGGCTGCCGGCGGTGCAGGCGGCCGTGGCCACCGGGCAGCTCACGCCCTTCGCGGCGGCCGAGGAGTTGCTGGGACTGTAGCGGGCCAGGGCCGGCTAGAGCGCGGCCAGGCCGTTTTCGACGCGGTGCGTGGTGGTTTCGCGCACGGCGATGGTGGCCGCGCCAGGGGCTTTGTTCTCTACTTGGATGGTGTAGCGGTAGCGGTCGGGGCCCACGCGGAGGGTAAGGGCGTAGCGGCCGCTGGGCAGGGTGTTGAACTTGAGCCGTGTACCGTATGCGGGCAAGCGGTGGGTTTCGTTGAGGATGGTGGTGGCGGTGCTCAGGTTTTCGACCCGCATGGAAATGGGCCGGCTGAAAGCGCTGTAGACGCGAACGCGCAGGCTGGCGGCATCGGGCTGGGTAACCTGCACGGGCTGCGGCTGCTGGGCCTGAGCGGCGAAGCTGACCATGGCGGTCAGGACGAGAAAGGCGGGGCGGAAGTGAGCGGAGAAGTTCATGTTAACAAGCGAAAAAAGGTGGAGAATGGAGGTAGTGTCCCACGGCCGGTGTCCGGTTTCGAACGGTAGCGACCCGGGGACGCTATACTAACTTCCATCACCATGCCATTCTTTCAATTCACTAAAAATCAAAATCATACCTCAACAAACCGCTGTTTAGAAACGCAAAAAACCGTTCGAAGCCGGGCAGGTGCCCGATTCCGAACGGTTTGCGTGGTTTTAGGGTCTGAACGGCCGCTTATATCTCGTAGAACAGCGAGGTGGCGGGTTCGCGGCGCTGGTCGAGGGTTTCGCGGATGAAGCCGGTTTTGAGGTGTTCGTAGAGCGAATGGCGGTCGACCACGGCGGCAATGCCCTGGGCCAGCAGGCCGCCGAGCAGCAGCTGGAAGATGGCCCCGTGGCGGTCCGTCATTTCGAGCACCAGGATGGCGGCCGTGAAGGGCGAGCGCACCACGCCCGTGAGAAAGCCCACCATGCTCACCAGAATGAGCAGGTTGCGGTCGGGCACGGCCACGCCCAGCACCCGGCCAATGCCATCGCCCAGCAGGGCTCCGGCGCTGAGCGAAGTGGCAAACACGCCGCCCGCGCCCCCGCTGCTGTAGCTCAGGGCCATGCCCACAAAGCGCGCCGGGAACAGGTACCACGCCGTGAGGCCATCGTTCTGAAACAGCAACCGGTTGATGATGGGCTTGCCGGTGCCCACGCCATCCGCGCCCACGGCGTAGGCCAGGGCGGCCAACAGCAGCCCACAGCCCAGCACCCAGCCGGCCTGGGCGGGGAGCGAAACAAAGCGCTTACGAAAATTTCCCAACCAGAGCAGGGTTTTGGCAAACACGGCCCCGGCCAGCCCGCACAGCACAGCCACCAGCATGATGGTGGCCGTGAACCAGCCGCCGGGCGAGGTGATTTTGGGGTAGCCGAGGTAGAGGTACGGCCCCAAAAACTGCTGCGCCGTGAGCCCGGCGATGATAACGGCCGTGAACACGGCCATGCGGAAGCGCGACAGGTGAATCTGGGTCAGTTCCTCCACCACAAACACGATGCCGCCCAAGGGAGTGTTGAAAGCTGCGGCCAGCCCGGCCGCGCCGCCCGTGACCAGGGCAATCTGGCGCGAGAGCTGGGGCCAGCTGGCGGGCTGGAGTCGGTTGATGGCCCGGAAAATGGCGGCCGAAATCTGAATAGTGGGCCCCTCGCGGCCGATGACGCCGCCGCCCAGCAGCAGCACCACACTGCTCAGCACCTTCACGATGGCCACGCGCAAGCCCAGCAGGTGTACCGTGCGGGTGTGGTGGATGGGGTTCGACAGCTCGATGCCGGCCATTACCTGCGGAATGCCGCTGCCCCGTGCCGCCGGGGCCCACCGCTGCACCACCCACCAGGCCAGCAAAAAGGCCAGCGGCGTGAGCCCGAACGCCAGCAGCGGCTGCTGCCGGAGCCAGCTAAAGCTGAGCTGCTCGGCCCACACAAACAGCTTTTCGTAGCCCACGGCCATCAATCCCACCAGAAACGAGGCCAGCCAGAACGGCAGGCTTTGCAGAATCAGCTTGCGCACCCGCTCGGTGTAGAGGCGGCGAATGATGCGCTGGTCGAGCCAGGTGAGGATTCGTTGGTAGAGTGAGGAGGCTTCGGGCACGGGGAGTGGCGGATGGTACGCGGGCAAAGGTCCGGCCTGGTCCATGAACAACGCGTTAGTTACGCGGCCGGGGGCACTGGGCCCTGCGCAAAATTCGCCGGCCGGTCCCCTATTTCTGATTGTCCGTAGCTTGCCAGACCTTTTCCACCGCTTTTCTGCCACACATGAAGTTTTTTCTGCTGCTGCTTTTTCTGGGCTTCTTCAGCAATGCCTGGGCCCTCCAGCCGGAACCAGTGGTGCAGCTACAGGTGCGGGTGCTGCCCGAAACGCACGCCTTCACCTGTCGCTACACGCTCACGGTGCCAGCCGACGACACCGCCACCACCCTGGCCCTCCACCTGGACCGCCGCTTTCGCATCGAGCGCGTGCAGGCGCCGCGGGCCCGGCAGCAGCGCGTGGCGCGGGTATATTATCCCTTCTTCGCTGATACCGTGCAGTGCGTGCAGGTGCGCTACGCGGCCCGCAGCCACCACGCCCGGCGCATCACGCTCACCTATTCCGGGGTGCTGACCGAGAAGTTTTTCACGGAGCAGGTGATGGAGCTCAGCGGGCACACGGGCTGGCTGCCGTTTCGGCCCCGGCGCGAGTACGAGCCGGTGCGCTACGCGCTGGACGTGCGCACCCCGCCCGGCTACCAGGTGCTGAGCACGACGGCCCCACACCAGCATGGGCCGGGGCGCTGGACGTTTCGGGGGCGCACCAGCGCCATTGAAATCACGGCGTTGGTGGGGCCACATTTTGCGCAGGCTCAGGCACGGGCGCGGCCGTTGGTGGGTGTGGCCAAGGCCGGCCCAGCCTTGGCGCGGGCCGATTCGGTGCTGCTGCGCCAAGCGGCGGGCATTATCGGCTTCTACAACCGCACCATCGGGCGGCAGGATTCGATTAAGGGGTTCACGGTTTTTCTGCCGGGCACCAACCGCGACGCCTTTGGGCTACTGGCCAATGCCACGGTCATCACCTATTCAGAGTTTAACACGGCCGACCGGGGCGACTTGCTGATTCTGGCCCACGAAATCAGCCATAAGTGGTGGGGCTACGGCTCGGTGCACGACGAAAATGACTGGCTGAATGAGGCCTTCGCCACGTATTCGAGCCTACTCTACCTGCAAGCCCGCGGCGATACCGCCGGCTACCGCGCCGAGCTGGCCAAACGCGCTGCCACCATCGCCGGCACCCCGCCCCTGCTGGGGTTCGACCGCACCAAATACGACTACCCGATGTACCGCCGCGTCATCTACAACAAGGGCACAATGATATTGGCGGCCTTGCACGCCCGCTTGGGCACAACGCGGTTTGTAGAAGTGCTGGCGGCCACGGCGGCCCGGCAGGTGAGCACTACCACCGCATTTCTGGACGTGGTAGCCCAAACCGCCGGGCCGGATGCGCGGGCGTGGCTACTGGCCGAATTGCAACGGTAGTCCAACCGCCCTCTACCCCCGCCGCGGGCGCAGGGCCAGGTAATCCAGATAGTACAGCACTTTCACCGACACGGAGTTATTGTGTGGGGTGTTGATGGTGTTATTCAAGTTGTCGAAATAGAGCGGGGTGGCGGCGTTGGCTTCGAAGAAGGACGCACCGGCGTTTTTCCAGACGATGCTGACCTGGGAGCCGGGCGCGAACCACCAGGAATAGACGGCGTCGATGTTGAAGGCGTTGAAGGTGTTGTCGCGGTTGCGGTCGTAGGCGGGCTCGGGGGTTTCGAGGCCATCGGGGTGCAGGCGGGAGAAGTCGCGGTAGTGCACGTTGCTCACATAGTGCCGCAGGCGGATGTTGAACGACATGCGGTTGGTGAAGGTGTAGGTGGCCGTGGCGGTGTTGGTGAAGGTGGTGACGTGGCGGCGGCCCAGCAGCACGTCGCCCTGGTCGCCGCCAAAGCGGCGAAACACGGGCGCATCGGTGGAGTCAGAAGTATCGAGGCCGCCGGCGTAGCCAATCTGGTTGCGGGCAATGGCGTAGCCGATGGAGTACACGAAGCTGAGCTGGTTGCTGGCGCGGTAGCGCGGGCCGAGCGTGAGCGAGTAGCTGCTGCGGCCGGTGCGGTCGCCGTCGGCGGCAAAGTGCCGGAAGCTGTAGTTGAGGTCCCAGGCGAATTTCTTGCGGTAATCGGAGGAGAAAAAGCCGTTCAGGCCAAAGGTGGCGGGCTTGCGCACGTAGTATTTGCCCAGCGGCGCACGGCGCGGGTCGAAGTAGTCGCGGGTGAGGGGCGCGGCGTCGAGGTTGATGCCGGTGGTGAGGAAGTTTTTGGTAAAAGTGGTGTTGCCGCCCGCGTACAGGCCCATGTCTTGGTACAGATTGGGCTGCTCCAGGCGCGAATACGAGGCGCTGGCGTAGGTAATGAGCTTGTTAACCTTCCAGAAGGGTTTGTAGATGTTGTAGTTGGCGTAGAGCGACTGCGAGATGTTGTTGTTGGCAAAGAGCAGGCCGAGGTCGTTGGGGTTGTAGCTGTGCGATTCGATGCCGTGGTCAAGGCCCCAGGTAAAATTGCCCGAGATTTTGTTGAAGGCCAGGTAGTACTTGTAGCCGTTCTGGTCGTCGATTTCGTCGGTGGTGCCAAAGGCTTTGCCGCGCCGACGCGAGTACACCACGCGGCCGTCGAGGGCGTAGGTGTTGGCTTTGGTGGCGAAGCGGAAGAGGCCGCCCGTCACGTTGGCATCGTAGGTGGCGCCGGCCCGCGTCACGTTGGTGTTCACCAGGCTCACGTAGGAGTTGTTTTTGAGGCTCTGGTCGAGCACCACGATGTTGTAGTTGCTCAGCGGCTGGGTGAGGATGTCGCGCCGCTGGCCGGTGGTGCTGTCCTGCACGGTGGCGTACACGTCGTTGCTGATGGCGTTGAAGATGCCCACGCCCAGCCCTTTGCTGGTACGGCCCGAGACTTTGGTGGCGTTGAGCAGGCGCGTGATGCCGGGGTTCTGCACGATGAACTCGCCGGCGTGGCGCTTGCCGTCCTGGTCAGTGCTGCCGGTGCGCAGCTGGCCATCCACGCTGCCAAAGCCCAGCGGCTGCGCCCCTACCCGGCGCGAATAGAACAGGCCGCCCTTGTTGAACAGCTCGGTGCCTTCGGTGAAAAAGCCCCGGTTTTCGTTGTACTGCACCTCGAAGGGCGAGAGGTTGAGCACCTGGTTGTCGCTCTGCACCTGGCCGAAATCGGGCACCAGCGTGGCATCCAGCGTGAAGCTTTCGTTGATGCCCCACTTCACGTCGGCCCCGCCGTTGAAGGTGGTGGTGGTGTTCTGCTTGCCCTGCTCGTTGTAGGGGTAATGGTTTACGTAAGCCGACACGTAGGGCGTGAGCGAGAGGCGCAGCGGCGGCTTTAGGTCGCGCAGGCCGGTAAGCTCGCCCCACTGGTTCACAAAACCGTCGACCTGCGGCTTCACTTCGTTCCAGAAAAATTTCTGGCGGGAGCTGCGCCGCTGCCGGCCAAAGTTCAGCCCCCACACCTGCTCGGGGGCCTTGCTGAAGCGAATGGCGGAGTATGGAATGCGGATTTCGGCTATCCAGTCGTTGCCGCGCAGGGCAGTGCGCGAGTCCCACACGGCATTCCAGGAGCCGTCCTCGCCGTTGGTGGGCGACTGCCGGGCATCAAGCTGCACCCCGCCCGAAGTCAGGATGAATTCGTAGCCGTTCAGGTGGTCGTTGTAGGTATCGAAAAACACCCCAAACCAGTCCGAATTGCCAATATTGTCCCGCGCACTCAGCTCCCGAAAAATAGAATCCTGCGACACGTCGTGCATGATGGCGCCCACGTAAATCGCGGCATCGTCGTAGAGCACGCGCACTTCGGTGGGGTGTTTTTCGACGGGGCCAGGCGTGGGCTCCAGCTCGTAAAAATTGGTGGCGATGGGAGCCGACTGCCATACGGCCTCATCCAGCAGCCCGTCGAGCTTGGGCGGGGTGCTGATGCGCGTGGCCTGAAGCTGGCGCTTGGGGGCCGGCCGGGCCGCATCGGTAGCGACCGGCGCTTTCTGGGCCTGGGCCACCCCAATAAACAGACTCAACCAACAAAGCAGTAAAAAACAACGCATAGTATTCGTCCGAAACAGAATAGCTTTCGGAGGGGCGAAGAGATGCTGAATGAAGTGAGATAGTTGCTTGCCGGCGGGCAATTTTGCCGGGAACAGCGAGATAAACGGGCATAAAAAAGCCGGTTTCTCCCGAGAAAAACCGGCTTTTCTGCGTTTCCTTCTCCCCTATTCCTGGGTCGAAATCGTCATGTTAAACTTTTTGTCCTCGGCGTGGCCGGTGAGCTTGCGGTACTTAGCCGCCAGCTCATCCGACTGCTTTTTGCCGTTCACCGTCAGCCCCGAGTTGTTGAGCTGGAACTGGAGGTTTTTCTCATTCGCACCAAGAATGCCGTCCTTGCGCAGCTCGTTCCGCAGCTCTTCCGTGTCGACGCGGGGCGGGGCCGGTGGCGCGGGAGGGGCCGGCAAATCCATCATCGGCGGGGCCGGCGGGGCGGCCAATGGGGCCCGAGGGGCACGCGGCGGCCGGGGCGGGCGCGGCCCCGGGCTCATGTTGAAGCTGGTGTCGCTGCGGCCGTTGCGGCGAATGACGATGGCATCGTTGCCGCTGAGCGTGCGGCCGTTGGCTTCGGCAAACAGCTTCAGGTACTTGTCGCGCACTTTGGCCGACTGGTCCTTGCCGTTCACCGTCATGATGGTGGGCGTGAGGCGCAGCTGAAAATTGTCCTTGTCCTTGATGAGGCCATCCTTTTGCAGCTGGTCAATCAGGCCCTCATTGAGCTTGCGGTCCCGCTCGGCGCGGTCGCGGTCACGGTCGGCCCGGGCACGGTCGCGGTCAGCCTGGGCGCGGTCACGGTCAGCTTGGCGGCGGTCCCGTTCGGCCAGGATGCGGTCGTTGTCGGCGCGGTCACGGTCCCGTTCGGCCATGGCCCGGTCCCGGTCAGTCTGTTCCAGGTCCTGCATTTCCTCCTGCGACTCGCGAATGCGCTCCTTGATTTCCTGCCGGCGCTCCTGCATTTCCTGCTGATGCTCCTGCATGAGTTGGTTGTGCTCTAATATCAGCTTTTGGTGCACCCGCATTTCGGGGTCCTGGTCGCCATTCATGCGCAGCTGCCGGCTCGATGAGGCCGTGCTCTCGGCCTGCTTCAGCTGCACGCGCACTTTCTCCAGCTCCCGGTTGATTTCCTTGCGCTGGGTGGCGCTCAGGCCCTTGGTGGCAGCAGCGGTGCGCAGGCCGCGCTCGGCTCCGCGCAGGGCATCCAGAGTAGCGCGGCTGGTTTCGGGGTCCTGGCCACCGTTGAGGGTTTTCAGGCGATACACGCGGTTTATCGACCCGCCGGGGGCCATGCGGAACGCGCCATTCATCGGCCCGTTCATGCCCGGGAAATCGAACTGAAAATTCCGGTTGAAGTTGCGTTTGAACTCCTTCTCCGCTTCCACTTTCCGCCGCAGGTTGCGCTCCATGTGCCGCTCCATGTCGCCGTCATCGGTGCGGAAGGCAAAGCCTCGCATGTCAGGAGCCGGCGCCATCTGAATGATTTCCACCTGCTGGCCCTTCCCTTTCTTGGGCTTGCCAATGGCAGACTCCACGCGTTGGCCATTCACCACGAGGTCCGTCAGACGGCCCTTTTTATCCTTGGTCACCACCACCGTGCCGGGGTTGCCGGGGAAGGGCATAGGTCCCATTTCCTGGCCGTTGATGATAACGCGGCGCTGCTCACGCTTCCGGCGCGGGGGGCGGCCGTCATCGTTCCGCGAGTCCTCATCGGCCGGGCCCGCCTCGTCCTTGATAACCGTGATTTCGCGGCGCACTTCGGTAGGCTGGCCGGGCGTGCTTACGTTGGTAGTCGTGGTTGTGCTGGTAGTGGTGGCGCGCTTGTTGGTATCGGCCACGCCAGCGGCTTTGGCGGACGGCGTGGGGCCGGTTTGCCAGTCGAACGCGGCCGGCTTGGCTGCATGGCTGGTATCGGCCAGCGGGCCGGCCAGGGCCACGCTGCCGCCCAGCAGACCCAGACCGCCCAGCACCAGCGCGCCAGCCATCAGGCCTTCGGCTACGGTGGGGGCAGCGGGGCGACGCTGCACCAGACGGCGCACCCGCATCAGCAGGGCTCCGGGCCGGTTCATGGCGGCCAGGGCGAGGCGTGGGGCCGTGGGCACCACGGCACTTTGGCTCCATTCGGCCAGGGCCGTGAGGGCGCGGGCCAGCCGGAGCGGGTCGCCGCCCACGAGGGCCGTGGCGGTGTCGTCGCAGCAGTTTTCGCGCTCGGTGCGCACGCAGTTGGCCATAAACCACACGGCCGGGTGGTAGAAAAACAACACTTCGGCCACGGTTTGCAGCAGGTTCACGAGGTAGTCGCGGCGCAGCACGTGGGCCAGCTCATGGGCCAAAATTGCCTCCAGGCAAGCCGGCGACAAGCCCGCCACCGTGCCCAGCGGCAGCAGAATCACGGGCCGCAAGTGGCCCACCACCAGCGGCACCTGCACCAGCGCAGATTCCAGCAGCGCCACCGGCCGCTTCACGCCGCTGCGGGCAGCCAGCGCGGCCAGCCGCTCCTGCCACACGGCCGGCAGCGGGCGCACCCGGTAGTTGCGCAGCCGCTGCACATACAGCAGGCCGCCCAACATGCGCAGGCTCATGGCCAGCAGGCCCAGCAGCCAGGCCACCACCAGCAGTGGCAGGTTTTTATCGAAATACCGCAGGCCCGTGGCTAGCCAAGCGGGCGTGGACGAATGGGCAGCTGAGCTTGCGGCAGGAGTTGCCGCCGAGCGCAATTCTACAGCATTGGTGACGGTTGTCACCGCTTTTTCTACTCCTTTCGAAGCGACTGAAACGCCCGCCGCCGGAGACTCAGCTTGCTTCATCGGCACAATCTGCTGCGTTTTCACCGTACCAGGGCGCAGCAATACGTCTTGCGTCGGGCTTGAAGTAAAATACAGCCCAAACGTGATGCCGGCCAGCGCTACCACCACGCCCAGCGCCCCGGCCGAGGCCGCGTAGCGCACTTCGGCCCGCTGCCGGCGCAGCAATAGCAGCGCCCCGGCCAGCACGGCCGCCACCAGCGCGCCCTGCCACAGCGAATGCAGCAAGGTCCAGCCCAGCGCCCGCGTGAGGGCGGGCGAAACGAATTGCTCAAGCGTGGTCATCGTCGTCGGAGTTAGGTGTGGAGTTTTGGATTTCAATATCATTCAGCAGGCGGCGGATTTGCGCCAGCTCGTCGGCCGAGGTCTGGCGACTGCCCAGGGCCTGCATCACCAGCTTTAGGGCCGAGCCGCCGAACGTGGCGTCCACAAACTTGTCGAGGAGCAAGCCCTGGGTTTCCTGCTCGCGCACCGCGGCGCGGTACACGTGGCTGCGGTCGGCGTCGTCGCGCCGCACCAGCGCTTTTTCCAGCATCAGCTGCAAAATCTTGAGCGTGGTGGTGTAGCCCACCTCCGCCTGGCGGCGCTGGCTCAGGTGGTCGTTGATGGCCCGCACGGTGGCGGGACCGTGCTGCCAGAGCACATGCAGGATTTCCAACTCGGAATCCGTAGGTTTGGGGTGCGGTGCTTTGCTCATGTCGAAAGATACGAGTTTACTACGAATTATTTCGTAGGATGAGACAAAGATTATACGAACACATTCGTAGTTGCAAGATACATCTACGAATTATTTCGTAATCCCACCCTTGTCGATATCAATTCGCTGTCAAACAGTCGATTAATTTTCAACCAACATAGGCGGTTTGGTTTGCACTGGCCAACGGGAGACGCAAGTATGCGTCTCTACATCGGGCAGGGGCTAGTTCTCGTGCTGCCGGCGTTTCGTTAGCGTGACGCGGGCGCGCTGGCAGATGCCGCCCAGCGGCGGGTTGAACTTGCTAACGCTGATTTTCACCTTGCGCACGCCGGGCAGCTCGGCCGTAATGCGGTCGAGCACGCGGTGGGCTACGTGTTCCAGCAAACGGGCGGGGGCGCGCATTTCCTCGGCCACGAGGCGGTACAGCACCTCATAGTTCACCGTCTGCTGCAGCTTATCGGACTCGCCGGCGGCCAGCAAATCGGTTTTGATGTAGAGGTCGACGCCGTATTTGTTGCCGATTTTCTGCTCTTCATCATAGTAGCCGTGGAAGGCGAAAAATTCCAGCCCTTCGAGTGCGATTTGGCCCATGTGGTGGATTGGTAGGTTCGTGAATTGGTGGATGCGCACCGCGTATATATCGGCAAGTGGCCGGTACCTTGGCTGCACCAATGAAAACGGTGGTGCAAAGGTTACCTCGTAAAACAGGAAAGCCCACCCCAAGGGGTAGGCTTTCCTGTTTCTTTTACCGGTGACCGAATCTGCGCAATCCGTCAAATCCGTTAAATCAGCGGTCTAGATTTCATCAAAAAACGACTTCTCCCCTACCGCTGCTTCGGCCGGAGTGGCGGACGCCATGCCGGGCTGGCCGGGGTGCGTCACGGGCGAGGGCTGGTTGATTTCGGGATGGTTGGGCGCCACCGGCTGGATATCGGGCGAGGGCGGCTGCACGTAGGGCGGGTTGGGCTCGGGCACTTGCGAAGGCGCAGGCGGGTCGATGTGCGGGGCGGGCGAGATGCCGGGGTTTTCGGCCGGGGCGCCGGGCCGCTCAATTTCGGGGTGCGGGTTTTGGGCGGGCGCGCCGGGGTCGGGCTGCTGGCCGGGCTTGGGGTTGTAGCCGGTGGTTTGGGCGGCGCGCTCCAGCGCTTCTTCGGCCCGGCCCAACGACGTGGGCGCGAAAGAAGCCGGCGTGGCGGCAGCAACAGCCGAGGCCGATGAAACGGCGGCAGTGGAAGTGACTTGCATGGCGGAAGGGGTTTCGGGCGTGGGTTCGGCGGCGGCTTCCTTGGGCCGCTCTACCTGTACGCGGGCCGCACGCGAAAGGATGGCCGCCGTGCCGCCTTTGGGCCGGTTGCGGGCTTTTTCCACTTTTTCCAGCGCATCGGACGCCAGGTGGTGCAGGTCGCGCACGAGTCCGTCGAGCTGCTGCTCAAGGCGCTGGCACTCCTGGCCCAGACCGCCCACTTCGCGTTGCATGTCGGATACCGTTTTTTCGGCCTGCTGATAAGCGCCGTCCACCACTTCGCGGGCGCGCTGGCGGGCTTCGCTGATAATGCTTTCGGCCTGAAACTGGGCTTCGCGGATGCGCAGGTCGGCATCGCGCTGGGCTTGCTCAGTGATGTTGTTGCCGGTGTCTTCGGCGGTTTTCAAGGTGCGATAGAGGCTGCTTTCCACTTCGCGCATCTTCTGCACGTCCTGCTGGGCGTGCTCGAGCTTGAGGCGCAGCTCACGGTTTTCGTCGCCCATGCGCTCCCACTGCTGCGAAATAGTGGTCAGGAAGGCCTGCACCTCGTCCTTATCAATCCCGCGAAAGGATTTTTCAAACGTTTTCTGGCGGATATCGAGGGCGGTAAGTTTCATTGTTGCAAGGAGGAATGAAGAATGAGGAATGAAGAATTAACGCGAGGGGAAAACAGTAGGAAACAGCCTAAATTGGCTTAATTCCTCATTTTTCATTCCTCATTCTTCATTACCAATTGCCAGACGGCAAGGCTGCGGTCGTCGCTACACGAAACTAGCCGGTTTTGGTTGCCCGGCCAAACCAGCCGGTTCACCGAGGTGCCGTGCCCGGCCGAGCGGGCGCGGTCGAGCACGCGCAGCAGCGTGAGCGTGGCCGCGTCCCAGATTTTGATGCTTTTGTCGAGGCTGCACGAGGCCAGGTAGCGGCCATCGGGGCTAAATGCCAGGTGGTTGATGGTGTACATATGGGCGGGCACGGTATCGGCCAGGGCGTAATCGGCAGCCACGTTCCAGCGCCGAATCTGAGCATCGCGGCCAGCCGTGAGCAGGTGCGCACCATCGGACGAAAAGGCCACCGAAAACACCGAATTGGTGCTTTCGCCCAGCGTGAATTTGGTTTCCAGCGAATCCAGGTCGAGCACGCGGGTGAGGTGGTCGGAACTGCCAATGACCAGTTCGCCGCGCGCTTCGTGCAGGGCCAGCGTGCGCAGGCTTTTGTCGGTGATGCGCAACAGCTTCTCAAGTCGAAAATCGGGCAGACGCAACACGGCCAGCGTGCCATCGGCCAGGCCGGCATAAACCCGCTGCCGGCTGCCCGAAACCACGATTTCGAAGATGGCCACCGGCGGCAGCGCCGTGGCGTGGGCCAGCTGCTTTTGGCCTAAATCAATGGCCTGAATGCCCTGGAAGTTGTGCCCCAGCACCAGTAAACCGAGCTCTGGCAGGTGGCGCAGGGCATACACCGAATTCTCGACGCGGGCCAGCAGCTCGCCGTCGCGCTCAGGCTCAGCGGCATCCCAGCCCACCACCATGCCATCGGCGCTGCCGGAAAAAACGCGGCTGGCGGGGCCGCCCGTGAGGGCATATACGGCATCGCGGTGGCCAGCGAGAGTGGCAATTCGGGTAACGGGCGGGCGGAATATTTCGGGCATAACGGGGCCGCAAAGGTAGCTTTGCTTGGAGTCGATTGTCGTACTTGAATAGCGTTTGTCATCCTGAGCGCAGCGAAGGACCTTCACACGTTGAAACGACTTATTCCTGCGTGAAAAGGTCCTTCGCTGCGCTCAGGATGACAAACGCCTTCCGCCCTCTGATTCCTGCTCCCCATTCGCCAACCATGCCCCTGCACTCCATCCAGCGCCTCTCCCCTACCGCCGTGCTGGGCCTCTGGCACCTCACCGAAACGCCTGAGGACCTGTGGGCGGCCCTGCCCAATGCGGCGGCGTACCAGCCGCTGCTCCCCGCCACAGCCGATGCTAGGCGGCAGGCCCAATGGCTGGCCGGCCGCCGACTGGTCCACGCGCTGTTCGGGGAATTGCCCACGCCCCTGCCGCCAGAAACCCTGGTGCAGAACGACGCCACCGGCCGTCCCTGGCTGGCCGGCGCGCCCGCCGATGCGGTGGTCTCGCTGTCGCACTCCGGCGAATGGGCGGCGGCCGTGCTGGCCCAGGGTGGCCGCGCCGGGGTCGATATTGAGCTTATTCGCGACAAGGCCCAGCGGCTGGCCGGAAAATTTCTGGCCGAAAACGAGTGGGCGCACGCCCGCGCCGCCACCGCCGATGGCGTCGCCGACACGCATTATACCTTGCTCTGGAGCGCCAAAGAATCTTTGTATAAGCTGGCGGCCCATCGCGGCATTATCTTTCGCCAACAGCTGCTGCTTCAGGAATTTAATCCGCAAACATCCGGCGAAATCCCGGCTACGTTAGTGCTGGGCGGGGCCGAGACGCGGCACCGCATTTGCTATACCCAACCCGCACCCGGTTACGTGCTCACGTATTGCCACGAACCCGCCGGGTAGCCGCGCGTATGTTGCGCCGTGCCGTTTTGTCTTACCTTACCGCCATGTCTTTCCGTCGCATTTCTATTCTGACCGCCGTGGCCCTGCTGGCCGTCACGCTCGCCGTGGGCGTGGCCCGCGCCCAAGGCGGCGGCACCGTCACCGATTTCACCCTGAAAACCGCCGCCAACGCCGACGTAGCCCTGAAAAGCTACGCCCAGAACAAGGCCGTGGTGGTGGTGTTTCTGAACCCAGCCTGTGCCTTTTCGCGCCTCTACCAGGAGCGGCTGGCTTCGCTCAGCAGCACTTACCGCGGCCGGGGCGTGCAGTTTCTGTTCATCAACGTGCCCATCAACCTCGATGCGCCCGGCACCGCCGCTCCCGGCGAAGTCGAGCTGCCCACCCTCACCGATGCCAGCCAGCAGGTGGCCGGCCTGCTCGGCGTAACCAAAACCGCCGAGGCCGTGGTGCTGGAGCCCGCCGCTGGTGGTTTTGCCATCCGCTACCGCGGCGCGATTGATGATAACCCGCAGGTAGCCAGCAGCGTGCAGCAGTCTTATTTGAAACAGGTACTCGAAAACGTGCTGGCCGGCCGTCCCGCCGGCGTGGCCGACAAGCGCGCCGCCGGGTGTTTGATTAAGCGGTAAGTTGTCGCCTGCTATTGCTGGTAATCGGCTGTCATTGCGAGCGCAACGCGGCAATCCGTCATGTCAAATGCGACCAGCCCCGAGCTATGACAAAGCTATTTCTACGATAGAAAGCCCCAGTACTGCGAAGTATCGGGGCTTTCTGGTAGAAGAAAGTGTGTGGTGTTGACAGGACGGATTGCCGCGTTCCGCTGCGCTTCACTCGCAATGACAGGCGACTACTTATTGCGCAGAGAATCGAAACGCCGCCGGTGTGAGCCCGGTTTTGCTTTTGAACAGGCGCGTGAAATACTGCGGGTACTCGAAGCCAAGTTGAAACGCGGTTTCGTTGATAGTGAGCGAGGTGGTGAGCAGCAGGCGTTTGGCTTTCTCGATAAGAGCCTGATGCAGGTGCTGCTGCGTGGTGAGGCCGGTGAGGGTGCGCAGCATGTCGCTGAGATAGGCGGGCGACACGTGCAGGGCATCGGCGAAGTGCTGCACGGTGGGCAGGGGCTGCTCGGTATCGGCGGTGAAATAACTGGTTAGCTGGGCTTCGAAGCGGCTCAGCAGGTCGTGCTCGACCGTGCGGCGGGTGAGAAACTGCCGGTGGTAGAAGCGGTTGGCGTAGTTAAGCAGCACGTCGAGCTGCGATACCAGCACGTCCTGGCTGAAGGCATCGATGGGCCGGCTGTACTCGGCCCGAATGTTATCCAGCAGCGCATCTAGAGCCATTTCTTCCTGCGCCGAGAGATGCAGAGCTTCGTGCACGGCGTAGGAAAAGAAGCCGTAGCCGGTGATTTTCTGGCCCAGTGGGTATTTGCGCAGTAGGTCGGGGTGAAACACCACCATCCAGCCACTGATTTGGGAGATATCTAGCGTGGCATCGATGGCAAACACCTGCCCGGGCGCCTGGAAGCCCATCACGCCCTCGCCAAAATCGTAGGACTGATGGCCGTAATGCACCTTGCCCCTGAGGTTTTTCTTGACCCAGACGGTATAGAACTGCTGAAGCACCGGCGTCAGCTTTTCGGGCAGCACGTTGCCCCGGGTCTGCTCCAGGTTGATGACGGTGAGCAGCGGATGAGCCGGCGCGGGCAGCCCGCACAGGCGGGTGTAGTCCGTGACGGTCTCCAGCACGCGGATTTCGGCGGACGGCTGTTTCATGGAGAATGGCTGAATTAAGGGTCACTCAGTGGCGGGCAGGGCCATTTGCTCCAACAAAAACTGCAGGATTTCGGCTTGCATCTCACCCTGAAACTGCATCCGGTCGAACCCCGGCGGGTCCTGCGAAGGCGGAAAGGCCGGGCCGGTACGCCCCGGCGGAAACGGGCTGAAAAAAGAATAATGGCCGGCATTTGCAACAACGCGGTGCTGCACCTGCTGGCGGTCGGCCACGCCGTTGAGCACGATTTGGGCGTGAAAATCGGGCGTCCATTCGTCTTTTTCGCCCACCATGAGCAGAATGGGTACGCGCACGTTGCGCAGCGCCTTCGCCGCCCGGTACCACACGGTGGCCGGGGCCAGCAGCACCAACGCCTGCACCCGCGCATCGGCCACCACGGGGATGGGCTGCGGCGTACCGTCCGTGTGCTCGTGGGGGAGCGTGCCGGGCTGCCCACCGGCCAGCGCCAGCGCCGTGTAGCCACCCAGCGAGTGCCCAATCAGGGCCACCCAATTGGGCCGTAGCGCCCCTCCGAACTCAGCCAGCAGCCCATCAATGGCCAGGCTGAGGTGGCGCGGCCGGGCCACGAGGTTGTCGGGCGTGTTGTGCCAGGAATTGTCGTCGCGGTGGTTGGCGTGGTGCCGGACCAGGCCCACCACAAAGCCGTGGCGGGCCAGAAAATGCGCCAGCAGGCGGTGCGTGAGCGGCGTGCCACCGGTGCCGTGCGAAATCAGCACCAGCGGGAACGGGCCGGGTTCGATGGGCGCATCCAGCGCCACGTCGAGGGTGTAGGGACCAACGGTTTCGGGCTGGCCAGGCGTGCGGCTGGGGTACAGCACAAGCAGTGGAAACGTCAGGTTCAGGTTGGCATCAGCTATTCCCAGGGTGCGGCAGCCTACGAAGTTGGTCATGAAAAACGGGGTTAATTCGGGCGCAAGTACTGCCGAAAGCACGAGTACCCCGAACTTTCATTCGGGGCACTCGTGCTTTTAAAATCCTTCCGGGTACGCTGCGCCCGCCGGACTGCCCACCGGCATGATGGCCTCCAGCTCGGCCAGCTCTACCGGGCTCAATACCAGGCCGGCAGCGGCCACGTTCTGCTCCAGGTACTTGCGGCGCTTGGTGCCGGGAATGGCCACCACGCCCTGCGCCAGCACCCAGGCCAGGGCTAATTGCGCGGCCGTCACGCCCTTGACCTCGGCCAGGGCCTGCAGCTTTTCCACCAGCGCCAGGTTTTTGTAGAAGTTTTCGCCCTGGTAGCGCGGAAACCAGCGGCGCGAGTCGTTGGGCTCGAAGTCGTCGGGGGTTTTGATATCGCCCGACAAAAAGCCCCGGCCCAGCGGCGAGTAGCCCACGAAACCGATGCCCAGGTCGCGGGCGGCTTGCAGCGCGCCGGTTTCCTCCACGCCCCTATCGAAGAGCGAATACTCGGTTTGCAGGGCCGTGATGGGATGCACGGCGTGCGCCCGGCGCAGGATGTCGCCCGACACTTCGCTCAGGCCCAGGTAGCGCACTTTGCCTTCCTCCACGAAGCGGCTCATCATGCCCACGCTGTCTTCGATGGGGGTGTTCGGGTCGAGGCGGTGCAGGTAGTAGAGGTCCACGTAGTCGGTGCCCAGGTTGCGCAGCGAGCGTTCGATGGACTTGCGGGCGTACTCGGGCCGGCCGTTCAGCTTGCCGGTGAACTTCTCGTCGTCGCTCACCTCGAAGCCGAATTTGGTGGCCAGAATGATGTCGGCGCGGCGGCCGGGCAGCACCTTGGCCACCAGCCGCTCGTTCAGCATGGGGCCGTAGAGGTCGGCGGTGTCGAGCAGGTTCACGCCTAGCTCCAGGGCGCGGTGCAGGGTGGCCAGGCTTTCGGTTTCGTCGGCTTCGCCGTACACGCTCATGCCGTCGATGCCAGCCGTCATGCCCATGCAGCCCAGGCCTTCCACGGGTACTTCCAGCCCTTGGCTGCCGAGGGCTACTCGTTTGATTTCAGTAGTCATGTTGGGGTTGGTTTTGAGGATTTTTTGATGCCTCAAAGGTCCGGGCGGCCCAACCCAGCGGGCCTATACAAAACGCCGCTTCTGCAACACAAAACGCAGTAGGGTGCGGGGCTTGTGCCCCCGCCCGACTGTTTTATTACTCCAGAATGCTCAGCAACACCGCCACTTCGGCCGCTTTCACCGGTTCCTGCAGGCGCTCGAAACTCATTTGCAGGTTGCGCATGGCGCGACGCACGATGTCGAGGTGCGAGCAGGGCTCGTAGAAAATGGGGTTCGACGTAATGTTGAGCTGCGACACGTAGTGCTCGATGTCGGTGCGCGATAGCACCAGGCCGCGGTTGTAGCAGTTGATGTAGAACGGCTCGGCCCCCGGCAGCTCGGGGCGGAAAGTGAGCACGAACAGGTTAGGCAGGTTCACTCCGAACACTGGCAAATTGAGCCGCTGGGCCACCAGCAAGTAAATCACGCACAGCGTAAGCGGGTTGCCTCGCTTGGTTTCAATCACGCGCTGCAGCATGGAATTAGCTGGCGAGTGGAAATGCTGGGTGTTGGCCGCAAACTTGTGCTGCCGGAAGATGACGTAGTTCAGGGTTTGCACCTGGTCGGCGGGGTGCATGTCGGGGCGCAGGGCCGTCCAGGCCTCAAAGCGGAGCTGCTCAATGGCGCGGTTCAGGGCCTGGTAGTCGGCATCGGGGTATTGGTAGGTATTCAGCAGCCACATGCCTTCGAGCAGGTCGGTGGCCCCGGCTTCGCGCCACACTTTGAGGCGCTGCTGCAGGCCCTCAAACTGCAGGTGGTGAATCAAATCCTCGAGCCGGTGCTGCTGCTGGCTATCAAGCGTTTCCTCCCACGATTCCTCCAGAAAAGGAATGATGCTCTCGCCCAGGTTCTGAATTTTGTCCTGGATTTGCGGCGCGATTTCCGGGTCGTCGAGCAGCGAGATTAGGGCTTTGATTTCTTTGTTGGTCATGGATGCGAAACGGCCGCCGCTAGGGTTGCAGGGCCAAATTTAACACGCAGCAGGGCCTTTTGGGTTTCATGCCACGCGGTAGTTCTACCGGAATAGGTTCGTTTTCGCCACTTCCAGCAGCTCGCTGCCGCGCCCGTTCATCAGCGCTTTCAGCGCATACAGGCCAAAACCCGCCGCCTGCTTCGCCTCGATGCTGGGCGGCATGCTCAGCTCCTGGCGCTTCACCACGGCGTCCACCAGGGCGGGGCCGTCGTGGGCCAGGGCTTCGCGGAGCACGCTTTCCAGGTTGGCAGGGTCGCTCACGCGGAAGCCTTTCAGGCCAGCGGCAGTGGCCAGCGCGCCAAAATCGGGGTTGTCCAACTCGGTGCCGTATTCGATGATGCCGGCGGCCTTCATTTCCAGCTCCACGAAGCTGAGGGCGGAGTTGTTAAAGACAATTATTTTGACCGGGATTTTGTGCTGGCGGATGGTCAGCAGCTCGCTCAGGAGCATGGCCAGGCCACCGTCGCCGCACATGGCAATGACCTGCCGGCCGGGCTCTACCAACGCCGCGCCGTAGGCTTGCGACACGGCATTGGCCATGCTGCCGTGCACGAACGAGCCGAAGAGCCGGCGCTGCCCGTTCATGTGCAGGTAGCGGGCGGCCCAGATGGTGGGCGTGCCCACGTCGCAGGTAAAAATGGCATTTTCAGCGGCTATTTCGTCCAGCAAACGGGCTACGTGCTGGGGGTGCAGGCTGGTATCGCCGGCGTCGCCGGTGGCCAGCTCGGCGAGGTGGGCATCGTCGTCGCGGTGGCGCTGCTGGGCTGCTTCGAGGTGGGCGCGGTCGGTGCGCGGCGTGAGGTGAGGCAGCAGCTGGCGCAGGGTGTCGGCCACGTCGCCGGCCAGGCCGATTTCGACGCGGGTACGCCGCCCGATGTTCTCGGGGCGAATATCGACCTGCACCACGCGGGCCTTTTCGGGGTAAAACTGGCGGTAGGGGAAGTCGGTGCCCAGCATCAGGATGGTATCGGCGTCCATGAGGGCGTGGTAGCCGGCGGGCATGCCCAGCAGGCCCGTCAGGCCCACGTCGTAGGGGTTGCCGGGCTCCACGTGCTCCTTGCCACGCAGGGCGTGCACCACGGGGGCTTGCAGCGCGGCGGCGGCATGCACCAGCTCATCGAGCGCCCCAGCGCAGCCAATACCGGCCAAAATAGTGACTTTCCCGCCTGCGTTCAACAGTTCAGCCGCTTGCTGAATATCAGCTTCCGAGGGGCGCAACGTGCTGCGGCGGCCGTGGGTGGGCAGCAGGGTTCCGGGCGCTTCGGTTTCGAGGTAGGCCACGTCGCCGGGCAGCACCACCACGGCCACGCCGCGCTGGCCCAGGGCGGCGGCCACGGCGCTCTCGATGGTGCGCACGGCCTGCTCGGGCACCGAAATCAGCTCGCAGTAGTGGCTGCATTCGCGGAACAGGCGCTCAGGGTGGGTTTCCTGAAAGTAGCCGGTTCCGATTTCCACGCTGGGAATCTGGGCGGCCAGGGCCAGCACCGGTACGCGGCTGCGGTGGCAGTCATACAGGCCGTTGATGAGGTGGGTATTACCCGGCCCACACGAGCCGGCGCACACGGCCAGGTCGCCGGTGAGGTGGGCTTCGGCACCAGCGGCAAAGGCCCCGCCCTCTTCGTGCCGCACGGCAACAAATTCGATGTCGGAGCGGGTGCGAATGTTGTCGGTGATGCCGTTGAGCGAGTCGCCTACCACGCCAAAGACGCGCCGGACGCCGGCGGCAACAAGGGTATCGACAATGATTTCGGCTACGGATTTTTTGGGCATAATTTTCTGCGTTAGAGTCAGGGGCTCTACGCAAAAACAGAAGGCCCGGCAGTAGTTGCCGGGCCTTTTTATCAGCAGAGGGATTAACCGGAGACGCCGCCCGGCTCCTAATCCTGCTGCGAGGGCAACTGCTCAGTGGCCGGCACCGCCGAGCGGCGCGCCAGCTTGTAGGTCACGGCCAGCACGAGGTTGTTTTTGGCCGAGTTTATCTGCGGAATGAACTGGCCCGCCCGGTAAGCCGGCAGGTTGTAGTTGGCCTGGTTCACGAAACCCAGTTGCAGAATGAAGCGCGCCGTGGGCTGGTAGCCCAAGCCGCCATACACCCGGTTGCGCTCAAAAGTCGGCCCTTTGGGATTGAGAAAAATCTCATCGTAAGCCGATAAAAACCAGGTGCCCGCCGCAATGGTCGGCTTATTCAGCGGGTAGAATGCGTTGAGCCGATAGCGCAGCCGCTGCCGAAACGCGCTGCTGTCGTTGCGAAAGTCCAGCCAGCGCTGCTCGATGCGGTAGCGGTGCTCCAGCTTCAGGCGCTTCGAGAATTGCGTCAGGGTCAGTTGTTCCCAGAGGCGCTTTTCCACGTTCAGAGGGCCGGCGCTCAGGTCCTGGTAGTCGGCCGTGACGTAGCGGCCGCCGCCCACCAGCACCGAGAAATTAGGGTCGATGTCGTAGCTCACGCCGGCTTTCAGCTCGTGGTAGAAATACTGACTGAACACGCCGTTGGTGCGAGCCTGGGCTTCGGCGTAGCCGCCCAGCTTGTGGTCGGCGGTGCCCGGCAGTATCACGGTGCCGATAAACCAAGTGCCCCAGGGCTGGGTGGTGTTGGCCTGGGCCCGGGCCGCCAGCGGGCCCGCCAGCAATAGCGGCAGCAAGCCGGCAAAGACGTGTTTGCGCATACAGCATCGTCCGGTCAGGCAATTATTACCGCTATTCCGGACCGGTAAATATATCAACCCGATGGGCTGCTTGGTGCCGGGCGGCTTTAACTACCCGGCGCTCATCTGCGGTTGCCGGGCCGCGAAGTAGCGCCGCCGCCACGCCACCAGCAGCCCCACCGCGCCCACCAGCCCGCACACGCCCAGCCACAGCAGCATATTGTAGCCATCCGTAAAAGCCCGGTAGCCGGCCGTGAAGACGAACAGCCCCGCCCCCACCGCCTCCCACAGCCGGCTCTCAAACAGCGGCGACGTGGTTTCGGGCACGGCGGGCTGGTTCACCACCACGCGCAGGCGGTTCCAGTCCCAGGCCAGCAGCAGCAGGCCCGCCAGCAGCATCAGCCCGGTGATGATGGGCGTGCCCCGAAAGTCGTAGGACACAGTGATAACGAAGATGTTGGCCATGATGCTCACGTAGGCCAGCGCCCCCAGCAGGGCGAAGCGCTGCGTGAGCAGCAGCAGCCCCGCCAGCAACTGCGCCCAGCCAATGAACTGCCAGTACAGCCCCGACTGGTACATCATATCAAAAAAGTGGCCGACACTGTGCGCCTCCGCCGTATCCGAAATCTGCGTGAAGCGGTGCCCCTTGATTTTAATCAGACTGGCAAACACAAACGCGCCACCTACCAAGTACCGGGTGTAAATAATGCCTAGCTGCAGCAGCAGCGAGTGTTTCAGGGCCTGGCGAGTCATGGCGACGGGCGTATTATTTCAGGCTCAGCCCCTGCGCCGCCGCCCCGCCAAAGGTGACCGTGGCGCTGTCCGAAAACTGGTAGCGCAGCTGCGGGATTCTCGTTTTCAGGGAAAGCTTGCTTTGGTGCTCGATGGCCAAGTTGGCGGCCTGGATGTTGTTATTGCCGGCTATTTCCAGCGTGGGCGCACTGCCAGCCACCGTCCCGGCCTCGGCGCGCAGCTGCCGCAGGTTGTTGCTTTCCAGCGTCACGGTGCCGGCCCAGTGCTGGCTTAGGCGCAGGCTGTCCTGGTTGAAATTGCGCACCACCACCTCTCCGCCGGGGCTGTTACGGTGGTCTTTGCGCTGGGCCGGCGGGTAAGGCGCGTCCGTGGTTAGTTGCAGCAGCTGCGGGCAATAGATAATTACATGCGGCTGCCCCCCCAGGAAATGCTCTTCTTTGGGGTCGGTGAGCGTCACGGCCAGGGTCCGGCCGTGCTGGCGGAGGCGCACGTATTTGGTGGCCTCCTTATTTACCCACACCCCCGCCGGGCCGGCCTCAATCTTCACCCGGAAGTAGAGCCCCGCCGGCACTTCCACGAAATCAAAAGCGGTGCTGGCTTGCTTGGTGAAGTTCTGCAGCGGGTCTTTGTAGTGCCCGGTGCGGTACTCGGCGTGCAGGGCGGCATCATAGGTGACCAGCGAGCCGAGCACCAGAGCCACGGCGGCCACCAAAAGCTTGTTACTGGTTTTCATCAGGCAGGCGTGGAAAGGGGTTGGGATTGGGGTTGAGCGTTTTTAAATTCCTCGTAGCGGCGCTGCACTTCGGGCAGGCCAATGCCGAGCAGCAACATGGTGCCGAACACCTCCGGCAATTCTTGGCTCAGAAACCGCTCGCGGCGGGCGGCCTGCACCTGCTGCACGGCGGCGGGCGCCACAAAAAAGCCGATGCCGCGCTTGTTGTACAGCACCTCCTGGCTTTGCAGCAGCTCGTAGGTGCGCATCACCGTGTTGGGGTTCACCTGCAGGTCGCCGGCCAGCTCGCGCACCGACGGTATCTTGCTGTCCGTCGGCCACTTGCCCCGCATTATCAGCTCGCTCACATACCCGGCAATCTGCAGGTAAATGGCCTCATTATCTTTGAATTCCATGATGTACTTCCCTTAAATCTGCTTCTCCGTCACGCGCAGGTAGGCCGCCGCCCAGGCCAGCAGCATCATTCCCAGTGGCACCAGCGCAAACCAGCTCATCTGGGCGTGGGGCAGCTGCAGCACATGCCATTCTTTGCCCTCGCGCAGCGTCATTTCCGAAAATGGCATCACCGTGTTCAGCTTCTGCCCCACTAGGGCCTGCATCGCCTGGAAATTGAGGGCCACCACCACCACGGCCGCCAGCAGCACCCCAAAGGCCGTGCGCACAAAATGCTGCCTCACGAAGAAGATGCTGCCCCACAAAAACACCGAATTCACCACCGCGTACACCACCAGCGACCAGTAGAGCCGGCTCTCGCTCGAAAACAGCTGCACCATTTTGGCCGGTTGCCCGTCGCCGCTGTGCAGCTGCAGCACCAGGCTGTCAATCAGGAAAAAGCAGCCCACGTACACGGCCAGAAAAATCGGCAGCGAGTAGAGCCAGCCCACCAGATATTTTTCCCAGTGCGAAGCCGGCAGCATCAGCGCCGCCGTGGCCTGCTTCTTGTTGCCGAACGAGGCAAAAACAGTGCTCGTGAAAAACGAGCCCGCCGCCAGCAGCCCCATCGTGAAAATCACCTGCTGAATGTCCGGCAGCAGCGGCCCCGACGACATGTACGCAATGAACCCCAGCACCAGCCCAATGCCGCCCAGCAGCACGCCCGTGGCCAGCAGGTAGCCGCCGGCGTGCTCGGTGGTGTGCTTGTTGAACAAGCGACCGAAGCGCGAAAAATCAAAGAACTGGCTCATGGGTGGGTTGCTTTTGAGATAAGTAAGAAGTCAGGGCGGGCGCCTCGCCCACCAGCGCATTGAACAGCAATTCCAAATCGATGCGGCCGGCCACTCCGCTGCGGTTGGGCCGAATCACCTGCGCGCCCCGCACTGATTCTTCGGCGTAGAGGTCGGCGCCGCTCGCCTCCGGCACCGTGGCAAACGTGAGCCGCTCGGCCAGCTCGCCCAGGTCGGCATTCAGCACGATGCGCTGGCCGTGCAGCACCACCACGGTATCAATCAGGCTTTCCAAATCGCGCACCTGGTGGGTCGAGATTATCAGGCAGCGCTCCTCCGTGAGGGCCGTGGCCATGAGCTTACGAAACTGCGCTTTGCTTGGAATGTCAAGACCATTGGTGGGCTCGTCCATCACCAGCAGGCTGGTGTTGGCGGCCAGCGCGAAGGCAATCATGAACTTCTTCTGCTGCCCGAAGCTCAGCGCCGGGAGCACCGCCTGGGCCGGCACCTCAAACTCGGCGAGGTAGTACGCCAGCGCTTCGTGGTCGAATTTCGGGTAGAAGCCCGCCGTTTGCTCCACGAATTTCGCCGCCGTCACGGCCGGCACGTGGATTTCTTCGGGCAGGAAAAACAGGTCGGCCAGCACGGCCGGCAGCCGCCGCGCCGCTGGCTGCCCCAGCACCTCG
Source organism: Hymenobacter negativus (assembly GCF_016056375.1). GTDB lineage: Bacteria > Bacteroidota > Bacteroidia > Cytophagales > Hymenobacteraceae > Hymenobacter > Hymenobacter negativus_A. The sequence goes on along the minus strand of NZ_JAEDAE010000003.1, from coordinate 305,697 downwards.
CAGGTGCCGCCGTCCGGAAACGCCAGCCCCACCATGTTCTTGAGCAGCGTGGACTTGCCCGCGCCGTTCTTGCCCAGCAGGCCGTAGATGTGCCCGCGCTCCAGCGCCAGGTCGAGGTGTTGGAAGAGCGGGCGCTTGCGGGAGTACCCAAAATGGAGGTTGCGGATGTTGACCATATACACGCTTGTCTAGTGTATTATTGTTCTAGTACACTGCAAACATAGAACACAAATTCTCAAACCAACAAATTTTATTTTTGAGCCAATAAAAAAAGCCCGTTCCTGTTAGGGAACGGGCTTTTTTATCAAAACGAATTGCCTTCAACTAAAAGTTGGCCAGAATATCATTGCGGCGCTCGTCATACTCCGCTTCCGTGATGAGGCATTTTTGCAGCAGGCTTTTCAGCTCCCGCAGTTGCACCAGGGTGCGGTTGGGCGTGGAGGGAGCCACAGCGGGGGCGGCCTCCGCCTCAGCGGCTGAGGCCATGCGCTGGGCGCACTGGCTGCAGGTACCGCCAAGCACCGGATGGCCATGTTCGCAATATTCCTTTTTATAAATCATATCTATATTACTGAACTTCAAATATCCATAATTCTCATTGCCAAGTACAAAGTCCAAAAATTTCTTTTCGGCTGAATTCATATTATCTTCACTGCCGTGCCACGCCTCCCCCTACCCTTGCAGGCTGCCCTGCGCGAAGCCGTTGCGGCCCGCTTCGGCCAGCCGCTGCGCTACCCCAGCCACTGCGACGCCCTTGAGCTGGAACTGCAGCAAAACGCTGCCACTGCCGGCCGCCGCCTGAGTCCCAGCACCCTGCGGCGGTTCTTCGGCCTGGTCGACAAGGAAGGCGGCTACCACCTGCACACCCTCGATACCCTGGCGCGCTATGCGGGCCACGCCGATTTTGCTGCCTTTGGCCAATCGGTGTCGGGGCTGGCGATGCAGGAAACCTATGCCCCGGGCGCAGCCACCGACATTCCGGAGCTGCTGGCGATAGAGCAGCTGGCTTACCCCGAACGCCTGCTGCTGGGCTATTTTCTGGGGCGCATCACGCGGCCGGCCCAGCCCGGGGGAGCCGCTGCCCCGCTGGCCCTGCAGCTGGCTACGCACCCGGCAGGCCAGGAATTCTACGTGGAATCGTTCGTGGACCTGGCCCACCTCACCGGCGCGTTTGGCGAAGTGCTGACCACCTACCTGCAACACAAGCACACGCCCGAGGCCCAGCTGTTTGGCAATGCGGCGCTGTTTCTGGCCGAGTTTCTGGCCGAGGACGAGCCGGCCTGGCGCCGACGGCTGGCCGTGGTGCGGGCCCTGCCCGTGCCGCCCGAAGTGCACGCCTTCCCCCAGGGCCGGCGGGCATTTGCCGAGATAGTGACGGCCTGGCACGACGCGCCCGACCACGTGGTGCCACCCGCGCTGCTGGCCCACATCCGGCAGGAAGCCGCCGCTGTCCCGCGCACGCAGGTACCCCAGGCCCCGCTGCCGGCTTTCTACAACTTATTTCCGGCCGGCTACCACTTTTTTGTGGCCGAGGGGCTGTTTCTCACCGGCCAGTTTCCGGCCCTGCTCGACTGGCTGAGCTTTACCAACAGCGAATTTCCCGAGCTGGCTCGGTTGGAAACCAATGTATTCGACCAGCTCATGCGTGCCTTCCAAGCCGTGGCCGAGCTGCGCACCGGGCTCATCAGCGCCCGCGCGCCGCACCTGCATTTGCTCTTCAACCTGGAAACCAACAGCTGGCTGCTCGACTATTTCCAGGTACACATCTGGCTGGTGGAGCTGCACTTCGCCGTCGGCACCGATACGGCCGAAGAAACCCGGCTCCGCAGCCACATTAAGGAGTTTGCCACGCTGTACGGCATGCCATTTTTTGAGCGGGTGGCCGGGCAGATTGGGACGGCTTAAATGAACATTGTTTAGCAGGTAGCCGGCCTGGCACCGCCTAGCACACGCTACAGCTCCCCAAAAATGACCGAGCCTGACGCCCTGGCACGCACTACAGCGCACGCCAGAGGCGCCGGAAGGCTTACTTAGCGCCTTTTGCTGGCTTGGCCGGGGCGGCCCGAAAGGCCTTGAGGGCGGGCGAGGGCTTGCCGTCGTCGCCCCAGGCGCAGAGCTGGTAGCCGCTCCAGCTTTTGGCGCCCTCGGGCTCCCAGTAAAACACGCCCAGGCCCTTGTGCTGGGGCACGGCGCGCACGGCCTGCTGGGTAGCTATCAGCATATCGTAGGTGTTTTGCACGGCGGTGTAGTCGTTGCCCACTTCAGCCACCACCACTTCCTTACCGGGGTAGCGGGCTACCATGTCGAGCAGGTTGGCGCGCAGGTTGGCAATGGAGGCCGTGTAGTCCTGCTTGAGCCAGTAGGGGTAATACGACATGCCAATGACGTCGAACTTGCCGCCGTTGGCGGTGAGCTTATCGAAGAAGTCGCGGTACATGGCGTTGTCGTTGCCGCGGTCGAGGTGCACGATAACCTTGCTCTTGGGGCTGGCCGCCTTCACGGCCTCATAGCCTTTGTTGATGAGTTGGGTCAGCTGTGGGAAGTTTTTGGTGCTGCCTTCGGGCCAGAGCATGCCACCGGGAATCTCGTTGCCCACCTGCACCCACTCGGGCGTTACGCCGCTCGCCCGTAGCGCCTTCATTGTGCTGAAGGTGTGGTCGTACACATCGGTCAGGAGCTGGGGCAAGGGGTGGCTGGCCCAGGCGGCGGGCTTGGCCTGCTTGCCCGGGTCGGCCCAGGTGTCACTGTAGTGGAAATCAATCATCACCCGAAAGCCCAGTTCGGTGGCCCGCTTGGCCATCGTCACCACTTCGGCGGGGCTGCAATGCCCGCTGGCTTTATCGTCGGATGGATTCACGAACACCCGCAGCCGGATGGAATTGATGCCCTGCGCTTTGAGAATGGCAAAGCAGTCTTGGGCCACACCCTGCTCGTTGCGAAACACGTAGCCGGTGGCTTCCATCTGCTGCAGCCAGCCTACGTCGGCGCCTTTAGCAAATGCCTGCGCGGCGCCCTTGGGAGCGGAAAAGGCGGTGGTGCACCAAGCGGCGCCCAGCAGCAGGACGGTGCGGGAGAGGTGGTTCATGGCGATAAGGTGGGGGAACAAGCGGCAAAAATAGCCGGTACCGAGAGGCAGGTTTGCTTATGCTGTTGAGGATGGCTGGGAGGCAGAAGATTCCTAGGAATTAAGAATCAGTAGCACAAAAAAGCCGCTGGTCAGGCGGCTTCTGTTAACGGATGAACTACCTGCAGTTCGGCGAAGTGATTGGTTTGTTGTTCTTCCAGGTCATAATCGTTTTGCAAGCCTAGCCAGAACTTGGCCGAGTTTCCAAAATAGCGTCCCAGGCGCAGCGCTGTATCGGCTGTGATGCGGCGTTTGCCTTTCAGAATAGCCGCCACGCGGGTTTGGGGAATACGCAGGTCCTGCGCCAAGCGGTAGGCAGTAATGCGAAACTCGTTGAGAAATTCCTCTTGCAGAATTTTGCCGGGGTGAATGTTGGGAAGACGGTCCATAATCGTTTTAATGATAGTCAACAATATCAACCTCAGTGGCCTGGCCAGCGCTCCATTGAAAAATAATGCGCCATTGGTCGTTGATGCGAATACTATAAAAATCCTTGAGGCTGCCCGCCAGCTTTTCCAATCGATTAGCAGGCGGGATGCGCAAGTCGGCAATGTTCTGGGAGTTGTGAATCATCCGCAGCTTGCGCCGGCCAATCTTCTGCACCTCCAGCGGCAGCTTGGTCACCTGCTCACCCAGCCAAATTTGCTCGGTCTGTTTGGAACCAAATGATACAATCATACTTACGCCTTGCGTTACTAACGCCGAAGGTAAGCAATTGGTTTGATTGCGCTGACTAAGAACCTACGGCCGGACAGCAGCGATTAGGCGGTGGGCCTGCCTGCGCCATTGGAAACAGAGGGTTAATCCATAATCAGTACAGCCAGCCCTTCATTTCTCCAGATTTCAGCCAAAGCTCTAAGATTATTTAATTCATGCAATGAGGCAATTGTAATCAAACAACTCTCTTTAGACTTGTCCAGTCGGTGCACAAAACTCAATTTCCCCTTACCTGTGTGATTAGTGCGGCCCGCCCATTTGCCAGTATATCCATCTGATTCTATTGTCAGACTCTCCAAGGCAGCAACCAAAATTCCACGGCTTCCCAGAAACAGTTGTTTTTCCGATAAAGTGATAGAGTTTATGTCATTCATTTGGTAAATACTTATCCACCTGGCGGCAGCCATTAGCTTGAGTATTACCTGAACGCCGGTAAGAATTATTAAGAGACTTAGGCTCTTGGCGAAGAGAAGCGCATTTTGAAGCAACCGTCCCCAGACAAGAGAAAAGGCACTTACCAAGGTCAAGGCCGTTATCCACCCGGTAGCTATTGCAAACCACTTCTTCTTCGCTGCACGCGTGGATAAACGAACTTCTATCATCCGACTCACACCTGAATAACCCCCACATTGTACGCCTTCTCAATAGGCGCATGGTTGGCGGCGGCAATGCCCTCCGAAATCACTTTGCGGGTTTCCAGCGGGTCAATCACGGCATCGACCCAGAGGCGAGCGGCGGCATAGTAGGGCGAGAGTTGCTCGTCGTAGCGGGCCTTGATGCGGTCGAGTAGCTCCTTCTCGGCTTCGGGGGTGATGACTTCGCCCTTGGCTTTGAGGGAGGCCACCTGGATTTGCAGCAGGGTGTTGGCGGCCGCCGCGCCGCTCATCACGGCCAGTTGGGCGGTGGGCCAGGCCACGATGAGGCGCGGGTCGTAGGCTTTGCCGCACATGGCGTAGTTGCCAGCCCCGTAGCTGTTGCCCACGATGACCGTGAACTTGGGCACCACCGAGTTGCTCATGGCATTCACCATCTTGGCGCCGTCCTTGATAATGCCGCCCTGCTCTGAAACCGAGCCCACCATGAAGCCCGACACGTCGTGCAGAAACACCAGCGGGATGCGCTTCTGGTTGCAGTTCATGATGAAGCGCGCCGCCTTGTCGGCCGAGTCGGAGTAGATGACGCCGCCCATCTGCATACCGGTTTTCTTGCTCTTCACAATCTTGCGCTGGTTGGCCACGATGCCCACCGCCCAGCCATCGATACGCGCCAGCCCGCAGATGAGCGTCTGGCCGTAGAGGTCCTTGTAGGGCTCAAACTCCGAGTTATCGACCAGCCGACTGATGATGTCCATCATGTCGTAGGGCTTCACGCGGTCGGCGGGCAGCAGGCCGTAGATTTCCTGCTCGTCCAGCGCCGGCTTGGCGGGCGTGGCGCGGCTGAAACCGGCCGTGGCCTGCCCGCCCATTTTGTCAAAAATGTTGCGGATATGCGTGAGGCATTCTTCGTCGGTGTCGAACTTGTAGTCCGTCACGCCCGAGATTTCGGAGTGCATGCTCGCGCCGCCCAGCGCCTCGTTGTCAATGGTTTCGCCGATGGCCGACTTCACCAGGTAAGAACCGGCCAGGAACACCGAGCCCGTGCCGTTCACAATCATGGCCTCGTCGCTCATAATGGGCAAATAGGCCCCACCGGCCACGCAGGGCCCCATAATGGCCGAAATCTGGACGATGCCCATTGACGACATCACCGCGTTGTTGCGGAAGATGCGGCCGAAATGCTCCTTGTCGGGGAAAATTTCGTCCTGCATGGGCAGGTACACGCCCGCCGAATCGACGAGGTAAATAATTGGGAGCTTGTTTTCGATGCTGATTTCCTGGGCCCGCAGGTTCTTCTTGGCCGTAATGGGGAACCACGCACCGGCCTTCACGGTGGCGTCGTTGGCCACCACCACGCACTGCCGCCCGGCCACATAGCCGATGACCACGACCACACCGCCGCCGGGGCAGCCGCCTTCTTCTTTGTACATGCCCTCACCCGCGAACGCGCCGATTTCGACTTGGTTTGCGCCCTTATCCAGTAGAAAATCAATCCGCTCGCGGGCGGTGAGCTTGCCTTTGGCTTTGTGGGCGGCAATGCGCTTTTCGCCGCCGCCGAGGGCTACTTTCTGGAGCTTTTGGGTGAGGTTGAAGCTGAGTTGCTTGAGCTGGTCTTCGTTGCGGTTGAAATCGACGTTCATCAGGAAAGCGCGGTGGGAATTTGGTGGGATGGGCACAAAAAAATCCGCCCGGGGGCGGATTTCAAAGGTACTGTAGGAACGCGCCATGGCGCGTGCCGTCGGTGGTCTGGTTCCGGCGAAGATGGTGCGGCCGCAGTCGCAGAGATGCAGCCGCCGAACGCGCCATGGCGCGTTCCTACTTCACCGTGGTCTTCTTTTCGGTTTCCACCACGGTGCCGTTCGGCCGGGTCGTGGTCGTTTCTACCTCGGTTTTCTTCTTGCTGCCACCGCCCCCGAACACCGAGAAATGCACGTAGCGCTTGGGGTTGGCCTTGAGGTCGGTGAGCAGCTCGTTGGAGCTGGCTGTGGTGGCCGCCAGGTTGTTGTAGAGCGTGGAGTCGTGCAGCAGCTTGCCCATCGAGCCTTTCTGGTCGCTAAGGGCGGTGTTTAGGCTTTGCACGGTGGTTTGGGCATCGGCCAGGGTCGAGTTGAGGCGGCGCAGGGCGGGGCCTACGGGGGCGGCTTTCAGCGAGTCGGAGAGTTGTGAGAAATTCACCGCAATTCTATCGAGCTTGCCGGTGGTCTTGTTCAGGGCCGAACTCATCTGGGCCAGGTTGCGGGTGATGAGCGCCACATTGGCCTGGTTGGCAATGATGAGCTTTTGCAGGGCCTCGGTGCTGGCGCGCGCGCCCTGCAGGGTGCCCTGAATGTTGGTCTGGGCATCCTTGTTCAAAAAACCATTGATGTGGGCCAGCGTGGCGCCTACGGTATCGAGCACGGGCAGGGCCTTGGCCTGGAAGGCATCGGCAATGCTGGACGGCGTAACAGTGCGGATTTCTTCGCCGCCGGTGTAGTTCTTCGAGTTTTTGCCCAGCGTAAGGGTAATGGCCTTGGAGCCCAGCAGCGAGCCGCCCAGGCTGGCCGTAGTGGAGTCGCCCACTACCACGCCTTTGTCCAGCTCCAGCGCCACGCGCACCGTGTTGCCCTTGTCGGGCTGCAGCTCCATGCTTTTCACCTGGCCTACTTTGATGCCGTTGAGGGCCACCATGGCGCCCACGTTCAGGCCATCAACCCGCGGATAAGTGGCGTAATAGGTGTGGTCGGAGGAAAGCACATTGCTGCCCCGCAGGAAATTATAGCCAATAACAAGCGCGGCAATGGCGACGATGGCGAGGAGCGCCACTTTTATTTCTTTAGACACGAGAAGTGAATGAGTAAATGAGTAGATGAGTGAATGAAAGGAAGACGGAGAAAGAGCTAACAAAAACCAGCGGAAATCGGCCGGGCCATTCGCTTATTCGGTTAGTCGCTCATTCACTCATTAAAATCAGCCGCCTTCCAGCTCGCGCTTGTATTCGCGAAAGGCGCGGTAGATGCCTGCGGCCATATACGATTGATTGGCTTTATCGTTGAGGTAACGCTCTTCGGCCGGGTTGGTGAGGAAGCCCGACTCGATGAGGACCGAGGGCATGGTTGACTTCCAAAGCACCAGAAAGCCGGCCTGCTTCACACCGCGGCTGGGGCGGCTCACGCTGGTGCGCAGCTGCCGGTCAACGCGCTGGGCAAAGCGCAGGCTGTTGGTGATGTAGGCCGACTGGAACAGCGAAAACAGGATGTGGCTTTGGGGCGAGCGGGGGTCGAAACCGTCGTAACGGGTTTTGTAGTCCTTTTCTTGGAGAATTACCGAGTTTTCGCGCTGGGCCACGCCCAGGTTGGCGTCGGTTTTGTGCAGGCCCATGGTCCACACTTCGGTGCCGTGGCTCTGGCTGGGGCCAGCGTTGCAATGGATGGAAATGAACAGGTCGGCGTGGTTGCGGTTGGCGATGGCAGCGCGCTCATCAAGCTCGACAAACACGTTGGTTTTGCGGGTATAAATCACCTTCACGTCGGGCAGGTTTTCCTCAATCTGCTTGCCCAGGGCCAGGATGAGGCTCAGGGCCACATCGGCTTCGCGGGCGCTGGCCCCAGCGCAGCCCCGGTCTTTGCCGCCGTGGCCGGCATCGAGCACTACCGTGCGCAGGCGGTAGCGGTAGCGGTAGGGCGCATTTGCATTTTCAGGAGCGGCTGAAAGCGCCGAATCGGGGGCGACGCGGGCGGAGTCGGCTGGGGTTTGGGCCTCCGCTTTCCACTCGCCGCTGCCGGCGCCCAGCAATAGCAAAGCGGCACTGGCCAGGATGACAATAATCCGCACGTTGTTCGTTGAAGGGGCGGTAGCGACCTGCTACCTTTGTAGAAGCCCCAAAAGTAAACGATTTAACTGCTACTATACTTTGCCAGTTTGGTTTGGCCTTCGTTCCGAAGCTGATTTCCGGCCCGCGCCGCGTCGCCGCACCGGCTTTTTATGGGCCTATCCTGCCCTGTCCGGCCTCCTGTTTCTACTGCTGACCGGCCTGTCCGGCACCGCCTGGGGCCAGACCGGCCCGCCCGCCCAACCCAAGCCCAAAACCGCGCACAAGGCGAAAGTGCAGGCCCGTAAGGCGCGGGTGAAGGCCATTTTGGCGGCTCCTACCAGCCAGGGCGACACCACCACCGTGGCCCGCCCCAAAGCCATTCCGGCGGCCAAGCCTGGCCAGCGCGCCGGCTCGGCCCCTACCCCGCCGGTGCGCAATATATCCGTCGACCCGCGCGACCCCGTGGGGCCGCCCCCGCCCGGCGTGCGCAACACCGGCCAGGCCCGCATACCCGGCGCCTCGCGCAAGCCCGTGCCCGATACGCTGGCCCGCCCTAGCGGCTTGAATTCGCCCTCCGACACCAGTCGGCTGGTGAACGGGGTGCGCCGCACCAGCGACTCGCTGAAAGTGGCGGCCCAGCCCAAAGGTCAGATTGAAACCACCATCAACTACAAGGCGCAGGACTCCATCCAGTTCGATGTGACGCAGAAAGTAGCCAAGCTTTACAACAAGTCGAGCGTGACGTATGGCGAAACCGACCTGAAGGCCTACCTCATCACCATCAACTACGGCACCAACACCATGCAGGCCGACGGCCGGCTCGACTCGCTGAAGCACAAGCTGGAAGGCCGGCCCGTGCTCAAGGACAAGGGCGGCCTGTACACGGCTGGCAGCATTGCCTACAATTTCAAGAGCAAGAAGGCTAAAGTAACCGAGGCCGTGACCACCCAGGGCGAAGGCTACGTGAGCGCCGCCACCATCAAGCGCATGCCCAACGGCGACATCAACGGCCTGCTGGGACGCTACACTACCTGCAACCTGGAGCACCCGCACTTCTACATTCAGGCCAAGAAGATGAAGGTGATTCCGGGCGAGAAAGTGGTGACCGGGCCGTTCAACCTCGTCATCGGCGACATTCCTACGCCGCTAGGCTTCCTGTTCGGTTTCTTCCCGACGCCGAATAAAAGCCGGGGCTCGGGCGTACTTATTCCCACCTTCGGGCAGGCCGCCGACCGGGGCTACTACCTCACCAACGGCGGCTACTACTTCGCCCCGAACGACTACATCGGCATTCGCCTCACCGGCGACATCTACGCCGGCAACGCCCAGACCTGGGGCGGCTTCGGGGCCACCGCCGATTTTTCGTACCTGAAGCGCTACACCTACCAGGGCAATTTCAACTTCCGCTTCTCGAACCGGCCGCTGAACCCCATTCTGGCCACCGACGCCCTCACGACCACGCCGGTTTACATCAAGCCGCCGTCGTCCAACTCGTTCTGGGTGACCTGGAACCACACGCCGGTGCCCAAGCCCGGCGGTGGCCGCTTCACGGCCAGCGTGAACGCCGGCACCAGCAGCTTCAACAAAGTGAACAGCCTCGATGCCCGCCGCTACCTGTCCACGCAGTTCAGCTCCAGCATCGGCTACTCGAAGCAGATTCGGAACTCGCCCTGGAACTACGACATCAAAGTGAGCCAGAGTCAGGGCACCGACGGCAAAATGACTTTCGTGCTGCCCGACATTAGTGTGGGCCTGGCCCGCCAGTACCCCTACCAGTGGTTCGGCATTCAGCCGGGTGCGGGCGGCAAGCTGGGGGCCAGCACCTACGAGCAGTTCACCTTCAGCTACAACCTCACGGCCCGCAACGAGCTGAGCAACGTTCTGCCGGCCCGCAGCCTGAGCAACGGCCTGCCGCTGCTGGGCGGCACCAGCACGGAAACTAACATTCCGATAAGTTTCGCCAACATCGGCCGGCTGCTGGCCAACTCCCGCAACGGCATTCAGCACCAGTTTGGCATCGGGCTGGGGTCTTACTCGCTGGGGCCGCACCTCAAGCTGAGCCCGTCGGTGTCGTACAGCGAAGTGTGGTTTACTCAGAAGCTCAACTACAGCTACAGCCCCGTGGCCCAGGCCGTGCGCATCGACACCACGCACGGGTTCAACCGCGTCTACGGCTATTCGGCGGCCCTGAGCCTGAACACGACGTTCTACGGCACCATCGTGCGCAAAGGCACGCATAAAATTCAGGCCATTCGCCACAAAGCCACGCCCAGCCTGAACTACGCCTACGCCCCCCCCCTAGACAAGAACACCGACGTGTACCCACTGGGTGCCAACGTATTGAATGGCTACACCAACCAGTTCGGCCAGACTTTATACGCCAATAACCCCACCGACGCAGCGTTCCTCAACAGCTACGCCTTCAATAACTACAGCAACTTCCTGTATTCGGTGCCTGGCGGCGCCCGCCAGAGCCAGATTTCCTTCAGCCTGCAAAACTCGGTGGAAATGAAGGTGCGCGATTCCAAAGACACTACCGGCCTCAACCCCTTCAAGAAAGTGAGCCTGATTGACGGGCTCGATTTCAACATCGGCTACAATTTCGCCGCCCTCCCCGGCGTCCAGAAACTCACGCCGCTGAACGTAATTTTCCGCACCCAGGTCGCCAAGAAGCTCAGCCTCAACAGCGGCGCCAGCTTCGAGGCGTACCAACGCGACAGCCAGGGCCGGCCCATCAACAAATTCCTGTTCGAGGCCGACCCACGCAAGCTGCTGCGCCTGGCCTCGGCCACTTTCCAGACCAATTACACCTTCAACCCGGCCAGCGGCAAGAAGAAAAGCGCGGTGCCCCGCGCCGTGGCCCCCGCCAACAACCCCAGCCTGGGCGCGGTGGGCCCCAACTACTACGCCGACTACGTCGATTTCGACATTCCGTGGGAGCTCAACCTCTCGTACTCGGCCGGCTACACTACCAACGCCGTGCCTCTTACCTCGGAATACCTTCGCAAAAACCAGCGCCCGCCCCTGCTGGCCCTCAACACCATTCGGGCCGACGGCTCCATCAAGCTCACCGAAAACCTGCGTTTCACCACCGGCTTTGGGTATGATTTCACCAGTCAGGCCGTGACGTTCCCCACGGTGTCCTTTTTCCGTGACCTCCACTGCTGGCAGATTAACGGAACCTGGATTCCCTTCGGCCAGCTCAAAGGCTATAACTTCACCATCGCGGCCAAGAGCAGCCTGCTGCAGGACCTCAAGCTGAACCGCAACCGCTACGCGCAATACCAGTAGGCTCGGGCCAGGCAGTGCATTTCGTTTTCAGCCCCTGCGCTTCGGCCAGGGGCTTTTTGCTGGACGCCCGGCGCGGGCTAACGAAATTGTTGCCAGCTTTGCCCCGCCAAACGGCCTTTTACCTCGCAAACCTGCCTGCCCGCCATGTCTCAGCACAAGGAAGTCAAACTCATCACCACCCACCAGATGCTCGCCATGAAAGAGCGGGGTGAAAAAATATCCATGCTCACGGCCTACGACTACTCGATGGCCCAGATTCTCGACGGCGCGGGCGTCGATGTGCTGCTCGTGGGCGATTCGGCCTCCAACGTCATGGCCGGCCACGAAACCACCCTGCCCATCACCCTCGACCAGATGATATACCACGCCCAGAGCGTGGTGCGCGCCGTGAAGCGGGCCTTTGTGGTGGTCGATATGCCCTTCGGCTCCTACCAGGGCAATTCGTCTGAGGCGCTGCGCTCGGCCATCCGCATCATGAAGGAGTCGGGCGGCCACGGCATCAAGCTCGAAGGCGGGGCCGAGATTAAAGACAGCATCACGCGCATTCTCACGGCCGGCATTCCCGTCATGGGCCACCTCGGCCTCACGCCGCAGTCCATCTACAAGTTCGGCACCTACAGCGTGCGCGCCAAGGAGGAAGCCGAGGCTCAGAAGCTGCTCGAAGACGCCCGCCTGCTCCAGGAAATCGGCTGTTTCGGGCTGGTGCTCGAAAAGATTCCCGCTGCCCTGGCCAAGCAAGTTGCCGAGGAGCTCACCATTCCCGTCATCGGCATCGGGGCCGGCCCCGACGTGGACGGTCAGGTGCTGGTAGTGCACGACCTGCTGGGCATTACCAAAGAGTTCAAGCCCCGCTTCCTGCGCCGCTACGCCGAGCTGCACGATGTGATGACCGAAGCCGTGCAACACTACGTGGCCGACGTGAAAAGCCGCGAATTCCCAAGTAAGGAAGAAGGGTATTAATTTCCATTTGCCATTCTAAATGCATTAAAAGGCCTTCTCACGCTCGAACAAATCGTTCAGCGGTGAGAAGGCCTTCACTGCATTTAGGATGACAGCCACTACCCTGCGTACTCCCGTCCAGCGTCGTATCTTCGCCGCATAATCAGCAAGAGCGGAGCGCCTGGTGAGTGTGGTCTGACGACGTGCGGCAATGCCCCCGCGGGGCCCCGGCCCGCTCCTGCGAGTAACCCATTTCCGCTCGTTCCCACCGCGTGAATCGTCCCAACCTCTGGTCCGAAGGCAGAGAAATTCTGTTCGAAGACAACCACCTGCTCGTCATCAACAAGCCCGCCGGCATTCTCGTGCAGGGCGACGCCACCGGCGACGAGCCCCTCTCCAAAAAAGCGGCCGAGTACCTGCGCTTCAAGTACAAGAAGCCCGGCGAAGCCTTTGTGGGCGTATGCCACCGCATCGACCGGCCGGTGTCGGGCATTGTCATCCTGGCCAAAACCAGCAAGGCCCTGAGCCGCCTGAACGAGATGTTTCGGGACGACAAGATTCACAAAACCTATTGGGCCCTCACCGGCCGTCCCCCCGTGCCCGAAAGCGGCACCCTGGTGCACTGGCTGGTGAAGGACACCGTGCGAAACGTCACCAAAGCCTACCCCGAGAAGCACAGCCAGGGCCTGCGTTCCGAGCTGAAATACGAGCTGCTGGGCCAGGCCGGCAACCGTTATTTATTGCAGATTAATCCCGTCACCGGCCGTCCCCACCAGATTCGGACCCAACTGGCCACCGGCCTGGGCACGCCCATTGTGGGCGACGTGAAGTATGGCTTCATCGCCCCGCTGCCCGACGTGAGCATTGCCCTCCACGCCCGCCAGCTGCAACTGCAGCACCCCGTCACGAAAGAAGCACTGACGTTCACCGCTCCCCTACCCGATGCCCCCCACTGGGACGCGGCCCGCGAGTTTTATAGGTAAGCATCTGTCATCCTGAGCATTCTGCGAATCAAGCAGAGACGAAGGACCTTATCACGTTGCAACACAATGTTCAGCAGTGATAGGGCTCTTCGCAGCGCTTAGGATGACAGTACCACACTCATAGCGGATACGTGCAAGATTTTGGCCTTTCCGGACCGAAAATCCAGCTCCCCCCACCCCGGCCGTAATTTTGTATTGTCGCCGCTGAACCTAACCCAAGCCGTTTTGCTTGTGCCGTCAGCTTCTTCACAACAGCTTCACATGGCTATTCTGATTTTTTTTGTTGCCCATTATTATTTGTCCCTGTTCACGCAGACGTTCTATCTGCACCGTTACGCGGCGCACAAGATGTTCACGATGAACAAGTTTTGGGAGAAGTTCTTCTTCCTGTTCACCTACATCTGCCAGGGCAGCAGTTTCCTCTCGCCCCGGGCCTACGCGCTGCTGCACCGCATGCACCACGCCTACTCCGACACCGAGCTGGACCCGCACTCGCCTCACTTCTCGAACAACGCGTTCGACATGATGTGGAAAACCAAAAACATCTACAACGATGTGCTGAACCACAACTACGAGCTGGCTAACCGCTTCGAAGGCGAAATTCCGGAGTGGAAGCTCATCGAGAACATCGGCGACAAGTGGTTTTCGCGACTGGGCTGGGGCACGGCTTATGTGCTGTTCTACATCAATTTCGCTACGGCCTGGTGGCAATACCTGCTGCTGCCCATTCACTTCCTGATGGGGCCCATTCACGGTGCCATCGTGAACTGGGGCGGCCACAAATACGGCTACCAGAACTTTGACAACAACGACAAATCGATGAATACGCTGGCCCTGGACTTCCTGGCCTTCGGCGAACTATTCCAGAACAACCACCACAAGCTGCCCATGCGCGTCAACTTCGGCGTGAAGTGGTGGGAGTTCGACCCCACCTACGTCGCCATCTGGGGCCTCGACAAAGTGGGCATTATCAAGGTGAAACGCAAAAACATGAACCTGAACACAATTTCCAAATTGGCCAACAAGCCCAAGCGCGAAGCCGTGGCCGCGTAGTGGAATTGCCAAAGCGGAAAATCAAATTGGGGAGAAAGAAGATTTGTCGTTCATTTACGGCTTCATCTTCTTTCTCCCTTTCTTTTTTATGAAAAAATTGGTTCTCTTTCCAGCGGTTATCCTTTTTGCCGCGCTTTCCTCCGCATTTCGCCCGGCTCCTCCCGCCGATGGCACGGCAACTGTCTGCATCTACCGGGGGGGCCAGTTCATGGGAGCCTTGGCCAACTACGCCGTTTACATCAATGGCGAGAAAATCTGCAAACTGAGCAACGAGCGGTACATTGAGTATCAGGCAAAGCCCGGCACGCTGAACATTATGGCCAAAAACGGCGGGGTTGAAGTATTCAAAAAGGAAACCGGTCTGGAGCTGACCGTTGAGGCTGGGCACAAATACTACGTGCGCGGCGACATCAAAACCAGCATCACCCGGGCACGCATGGAGCTTTCGGAAGTAACCGAAAACACTGCCAAGCGCGACATGGCCAAGCTTACGCCCGACAACTGCCAGCAGACTACCAGCAAATAACGGCCGGTGTTGCACCGCGTTTTTTCGTGCTCGCGTTAGCTAATGCCCTGAACAAACGCTACCTTTGCACTCCCAATTTCGGGAAACCCTCACCCGACGGACGAGCTCCGTCACACAACCCCACCGGTTTATGGCAGTTAAAATCCGCCTCGCCCGCCGTGGCCGCAAAAAGGCCGCGACTTACGACATCGTAGTAGCTGACGCCCGCGCCCCCCGCGATGGCCGTTTCATCGAGAAAATCGGCACCTACAATCCCCAAACCAACCCCGCTACCATCAACTACGACGCCGACCGTGCGTTCTACTGGATGATGACCGGCGCTCAGCCCACCGACACCGTTCGGGCCATGCTCAGCTACCGCGGCGTGCTCTACCGTCGTCACCTGCAGCTGGGTGTTGACAAGGGTGCTATCACCCAGGAAGTTGCTGACCAGCGTTTCAGCGCCTGGAAAGAGGAGAAAGATGCCAAAATCGAAGGCAAGCGCACTGGCCTCGTTGATGCCAAGGCTACCGCCAAGAAAGCTGCTTTCGACGCCGAAACCAAGGTAAAAGAGGCTCGCGCCGAAGCTCAGCGTCAGAAAGCTGCTGCTCTGCTGGCTGCTAACGCTCCGGCTGCTGAAGAAGCTACCGAGGCTCCGGCCGAAGAGGCTACCGAAGCTGCCGAGTAGTATTCAGGCACCTGAAAACCAAAAGCGTTTGGGAGTTGTGAGCCGGACCGGCTGGCAACCCCCAAACGCTTTTTCGTTATCCCTTCCCCCACGACCATGACGCTCGACGAAACCTATCAGCTCGGCTACCTCATCAAAACCCATGGCCTGCGCGGCCACCTGGTAGCGCACTTCGATGTAGACGATGTTTCGGCTTACACCAAGCTCAAAACGGTGTACCTCACCCTGGCTGGCGCGCCCACCAAGCTGGTGGAGCACCAGGTTGAGAAAGTGCAGCCCCAGTCCGGCAACCGAGTGCTTATCAAGCTGCGCGGCATCGACCGCATCGAGGAAGCCGAACCTTTGCGTGGCTCCCAGTTGCACCTGCCCCTGGCCGCCCTGCCCGAGTTGGAGGACGACCAGTTCTATTTCCACGATGTCATCGGCTTCATCGTGGTTGATGAAAACCTGGGCACCTTAGGCACCGTGGAGAATTTCTACGAGCTGCCCCAGCAGGACATGCTGGCCATGCGCTACCAGGGCCAGGAAGTACTGATTCCGGTAGTGGATGAGCTAATCAGCCACGCCGACCATACCAAAAAGGAGATTTACGTGAACCTGCCCGACGGCCTGCTCGACGTGTACCTCAAGCCCGGTACCCGCCAGCAAGACGAAGCCGACGAAGCGTAATGCAGACCCTGTGAGTTCGCGCCCGAACGAACAAAATGCGGACTCGCAGAGTCCACGCTACACTATGAGAATTGACATCCTCACTTGCCTGCCGGAATTGCTGGTCAGCCCCTTCGCCCATTCCATCGTGAAGCGGGCGCAGGACAAGGGCCTGGCCGAAATTCACGTGCACCAGCTGCGCGATAAAGCCATTAACAAGCACGGCCAGATTGATGATTTCGTGTTTGGCGGGGGCGCGGGCATGGTGCTGCGCGTGGAGCCCATTGCCGCGTGGATGGACGAGCTAATGGCCCAACGCACCTACGACGCCGTCATCTACCTCACGCCGGATGGCGAAACCCTGCGCCAGCCGCTGGCCAACCGCCTCTCGCTGATGCAGAACGTCATCATGCTCTGCGGTCACTACAAAGGCATTGACGAGCGTGTCCGCCAGACCTACATCACCCACGAAATCAGCGTGGGCGACTACGTACTGAGCGGCGGTGAGCTCGGCGCGGCCATTTTGGTAGATGCCGTGGTGCGGCTGCTGCCGGGCGTGCTGGGCAATGAGGAGTCGGCCCTTTCTGACTCTTTTCAGGACGATTTGCTGGCCCCGCCCATTTATACCCGGCCCGCCGAGTGGCGCGGGCAGGCCGTGCCGGAAATCCTGCTTTCGGGCAACACCCCCAAAATTGAAGAGTGGCGGCACGACCAGGCCCTGGCCCGCACCCAGGCCCGACGCCCCGATTTGCTTTCGTAGCACATGCTTCAGCTTGTTTCTACGCACCCAGCTGTTGAATTAACAGCAAATCAGCGAACAAGCTGACCTTAGTTCTACAAAGCCCTTGTTATCATCACCGGAAAGCGCTATCTTTGCGCTCCGTTTCGATAAAATACTAATTCCCGACGGCGGCGCCGTCTTTCGCAATTTTCTCAGCCATGAGCGTACTACTTGACTTTATCCAGGCCGAATCGCAGGAGCGCCGCGCCAGCTTTCCCGACTTCGCCGCCGGCGACACCGTGAACGTGCACGTAAAAATCCGCGAGGGTGCCAAAGAGCGCATTCAGCAGTTCCAAGGCGTGGTGCTGCAGCGCCGCAACCCCAGCTCGAACGGCGAAACCTTCACCGTTCGCAAGATTTCGAACCAAATCGGCACCGAGCGTATCTTCCCCCTGCTGTCGCCCAACATCGAGAAAATCGAGGTAGTGCGTCGCGGTAAAGTACGTCGCGCCCGTCTGTTCTACCTGCGCGGCCTCTCGGGCAAGCAAGCTCGTATCAAGGAGCGTCGCCTGAACGTGGTAGCCAAAGCTCCCGTAGCGTAAGCACTCAACACAGCCTTCGGGTTGTTTGGAATAATAAAAAAGCCGGTTCCTCGCGAGGGACCGGCTTTTTTGGGTTTGAATCGCGCCATCGGACACTAACCGAACAAGTTAGTCGTGCGACGACATATCCTGCGGCACAGTGCCATCGGGCGCAGCCGAGCCGCCTCTCAGCTGCGCGGCCACGGCCGACAGCGTTTCGCCTAGCTTAGCTACACGCGGAGCGGTGTTGCCTTCTGCAAAGTTAGCGGCCTGGGTAGTGTTGGTACCCAGCCGGGCTAGCAACGGAGCAATCACGCTAACGTCGAGCGAGCCGCTGCCGAAGTGTGCTTTCAGGGCCTGCAGGTCGACTACCAACTGGTGGAAGGCGGGGTTGTTGGCCGCTTTCAAATCTTCAATCCAGCGCTGAAGCTGATTGTCCAGTCCGGCACGGTCGGTAGCTTCGGAAAGGTCGCCAGCGAGGAGGTGAATGGCGCTATCGAGGTGTACTTGGTTTTGAACTTCAGTCTTTTCCATGGGTGGGGCGTCTTAAGTTAGGTAATATGGCAGTAGCTACCGCCTTTATTACCAACGCAGTTGAGCCGGCAGGGTTGGCTGATGGGCAAACAAAAAGCCCTGCCGATGAGGGCAGGGCTTTTGTTGGTTAGCATATCGGTCAGGCGAGGTCGGCTGGCACTACTCAATTTTGTTCAGGCGGTCCTTCACAGCTTCGAGAGCAACGCGCATGTTCACAATGTCGCCACGGGCAGCCTCCTGCTCTTTCAGGTTGGTGTCGATGAGGTTGTTGAACTGCTGAAGCTCGGCGGCATTGGCGGCCAGCATCTGCTGGATTTCAATTTTACGGGCCTTGTTCTTTTCGATGTCCTTCTTGATGGTGTTGGCTTTCTCGATAACGGCCATGTGGTTGTTTTGCGAAGCAACCAAGGCGCGCTCAGCTTCCGAAATCTGCGACACCAGGTCTTCGCGGTACATCATGCGGGCGAAATCCTTCAGGTACTTCTCGGCCGATTTCCACTGCACGGGGGTAGACTCTTTGCCGAGGTAGGCGTTGCCGAGGTCAATGCTCCACCACACGGTGGTACCGGTGGGCGTCGCGTCAACCTTGCTGATAACACGAATCGGGTTGGGTGCAATTTCTTCGATAACCACACCGTCGAGCGTAATCACGCCCTTGGTGTTCTTCAGCTTGCTGCCAAATTTATCGCCTAGCTGCTTGAGCCAGGCGGCTTCCACGCGGCGGTTATCGAGCTGCATGCTCACCTGCTGGCCTTTGCGGGGAATGCTGTTGATTGACTTATCTGCTTCATCAACAGGGGATTTCTGGGCATAACTACCCAGCGTGGCCAGGCATATCAGGATTAGAACTAGTACGCTTCGTTTCATGGGAATAAAAACTTATGAAAGCATTAAAAATGGTCGGTCAAAAAGCCGTTGCGGGAGGTACCGTTGTCCGGCTTTTCAAATTTAGGACCTTTATTCTATGCAACTTCTGATGGACCGTACTTTTTTCAGAATAATGCCATTTTTGTTGATTTATTCATATCAGGGCCACATTAAATTCTACAAAAGTTTATTATTGCTACCCAGCTACCTCAGAATACTACCAGTGCGGGGCCACGCACCGCAACAAAATATCGGAATCCGAGGTTCTAGCCGCCTATGCTGATAACCGTTTGCCGCACCGAGCATTTCAACGCTGCCCACCGCCTGCACAATCCCGCCTGGGACGATGCCCACAACCAGCGGGTGTTTGGCAAGTGTAACAACCCGCATTTTCACGGCCACAACTACAACCTGACCGTGCGGCTGACCGGCGAAATCGACCCGGAAACCGGCTACGTGTACGACCTGAAGCGCCTGAGCGACCTCATCAAGCACGAAGTCCTCAACCGCTACGACCACCGCAACCTGAACCTAGATACGGAAGAATTCCGGAATCTAAACCCCACGGCCGAAAACATTGCCGTGGTAATTTGGCAGCGCCTGCGCCCGCACCTGGACGCGGCGCTGGCTCTGTCGGTCACGCTCTACGAGACGGACCGTAACTTTGTGGAATATCATGGATAACCTTTCCGGACCGGTTCCGGCCACCGACGCCCATTTGCCTGCGGGCCTGCGCACTCCTCTTCGCGATGACGCCTTCGTGCGCTCGGATGAGGACAAGATTACGGCCATCAGCGGCCACTTTGAGGCCATCATGCGCGAGCTGGGTCTCGACCTGACCGACGACAGCCTGGCGGGCACGCCGCGGCGCGTGGCCAAAATGTACGTGCAGGAGTGGTTCAAGGGCCTCGACCCGAAGAACCGGCCCGAGGTGCGCCTGTTCGACAACCGCTACGACTACCACCAGCTGCTGGTGGAACGCGACATCACGCTGTTTTCGTGCTGCGAGCACCATTTCGTGCCCATTATCGGGAAGGCGCACGTAGCTTACCTGCCGGGCAGCCACGTAGTGGGCCTGAGCAAGCTGAACCGCGTGGTGCAGTACTACGCGCGCCGGCCGCAGGTGCAGGAGCGCCTCACGCGCCAGATTGCGGAGGAGCTCAAGCAAAGCCTGGGCACCGACGACGTGGCCGTGCTCATCGAAGCCGACCACCTCTGCGTGATGAGCCGGGGCGTGAACGATACCAGCAGCTCAACGCTGACCAGTGAGTACGGCGGCCGGTTTGCCTCGGACGAAGCGCTGCGGCGGGAGTTTCTGCGGCAGATTGGGAAATAGTTCTTTAGCTATTAGCTGACAGCCATTAGCTAATAGCTTTTTGTGATTGACCATTATCAACCAAAAAGCTAACGGCTAATGGCTGTCAGCTAATAGCCAAACACATGAAAGTCCTCATCACCGGCGGCACCGGCCTCATTGGCACCCGCTTGGCCGAAATGCTGATTGATAGCGGCTACGAAGTGGCCCTGCTGAGCCGCGAGCCGGCCAAGAGCAGCCACTTCCGCAGCTTCCGGTGGGCCCCGCAGGCGGGCACGATTGACGAGGCGGCCATTCCGTATGCCGACTACATTGTGAGCCTGGCCGGAGCCAGCGTGGCCGACGGCAAGTGGACCGACGAACGCAAGCGCGAGATTATGGCCAGCCGGCTGGGCGGCCTGGCCCTGCTGGCCCGCGAACTGGCCAAGCCCGGCCACCACGTGCAAGCCGTGATTTCAGCTTCGGCGGTGGGGATTTATGGCGATGCCGGCGACAAGCTGGTGACCGAGGAAACGCCCCCGGCGTTGCCCACCAACGATTTTCTGGCCGATGTTTCGAACCAGTGGGAGCTGGCGGCGGCCCCCATCGCAGCGCTGGGCATCCGGACGGTGATTCCGCGCATTGGCGTGGTGCTGAGCACCGAGGGCGGGGCCCTTCCCCAGATTGCACGGCCCGTGAAGCTGGGCGCGGGCGCGGCACTAGGCAGCGGCAAGCAGTACATGTCCTGGATTCACCTCGACGACTTGTGCCGCCTGTTTATTGCCATGCTGGAAGACCCGACCTGGCGCGGCACCTACAACGCGGTGGCCCCCTACCCTGCCACCAACCAGGCCTTCACCGAAGTGCTGGCCGAGGTGCTGCACCGCCCGCTGATTCTGCCCAAGGTGCCGGCCTTCGGCCTGAAGCTGGCCATGGGCGAGATGAGCGAAGTAGTGCTGGCGTCGCAGAACGTGAGCGCGGCCAAGGTGCTGGCGCAGGGCTTCACATACGAGTATCCGGAGCTGCGCGGGGCACTGGAGGCGCTGTACGGCGAGGAATAAACCGGCGGGGTGGGCTAGTTGATAGTCTCGGAAGGTTTCCAATGCATCCGTAAACCACTCCGATGCTACTCGGATTACATTTGCCGTATGCGCCTTACTGCTGTTGTTACACTGCTTATACTCAAAGCAAGCCTGCTTTATGCCCAACCGAAAATGCGCTCTTTAACCGAGTTAATTAACACTCAGGAACCGGGTTGGGAATTGGTTCAGGTCTGGATTAAAGCAGCGAAAAACAACGTGCAGGTTTTGCCCAGGACGGCGGCAAAAGCTGATAGCGCTTTGCTGGCCGCACAGGTTACCACCAGGTCACCGATGGGTGCAGTGATTTATGAGACGGGCGGAATTATAGTGGCTGGGGGATGGCTCCGCATTTTGGGTTCTGGCTCACGCTTCCTCAACCGTGACATGATGGGCTGGAATAAGGGTAAGCAACAAGGCTTGCTACTCGTGGCCGACGATGTTCTAGGCGGCTTCTTTGCTATCAATGGTGGCGCTTTCGGCCAAGCATCACTAGGTAAAATGTATTACCTGGCCCCTGATGGTTTGGAATGGGAACCGCTTGAATTCGGCTATTCTGACTTTCTGGTCTTCTGCTTTTCGGGCAACCTGGACAAGTTTTATGACGGCTTGCAATGGAAAGGTTGGCAGAAAGAAATAGCGCAACTTGACGGTGACCACGGCATCTTTTGCCTTCCTCCTCTATTCACCAAAGAAGGCAAAGACCTGAACAAAGTGAGTAGGAAGCCAGTGCCCATTGCGGAACTCTGGGGATTGCACAACGACTTCCGCCAACAGCTAGGGATTCACTAGCGCCCGCCCTTCACGCTATCGGGTACGCCGCCCCCGTTGTTCATCTGCTCCAGCAGGTTGTCGGCGGCGATGGTGTCCACAGCCACGGCGCGGCGGCGCGGCTCCGATTCGGACACGCAGTTATACTTCTTGGTGATTTTGACCGAGGCGGCTGGGAAATGGCCGGGCGTGTAGCCGAGGTCTTTGTCCTTGTAAATCTTCTCCATGAACTTGCCGAAGATTGGCAGGGCCGTGCGACCACCCTCGCCCTGCTGCGAACCAGTGAAGTGGATGCTGCGGTCTTCGCCGCCCACCCATACGCCGGTCATCAGGTCCTTGGTCATGCCCATGTACCAGCCGTCGGAGTAGTTGGAGGTGGTGCCGGTTTTGCCGCCGATTTGGTTATCGTTGTGCCAGAGGTCGTAGTCCCAGAGTGCTTGGGAGGTGCCGCCGGGCTCTTCCATGCCGCCGCGCAGCATGTAGGTCATCAGCCAGGCGGTTTCGGCCGGGATGGCGCGGTGCTGCACGGGGTCGAATTGTTTGATAACGTTGCCGTTGCGGTCCTCAATGCGGGTGACCAGGCGTGGGTCGGAACGGAAGCCCGAGTTCATAAACGTGCTGTAAGCGTCCACCATTTCGTACACGCTCACGTCGCCGGCCGAGCCGAGGCCGATGCTGGGTACGGCCAGCAGCGGCGAGGTGATGCCGACTTTGTGGGCGTACTTGGCCACGTTGTCCCAGCCCACTTTCTCGGTGAGCTGGGCCGTCACAGAGTTCACGGAGCGGGCCATAGCGTGGCGCAGCGTCATGTTGATGCCGGTGTATTCGCGGGTCACGTTGTCGGGCTTCCACTCCATGGGCTTGCCATTTTCGACGTAGTTGATGGTGACGCGCTGGTCGCGGATGCGGTCGCAGGGCGAGTAGCCGTTGTCGAGGGCCGTGAGGTACACGAAGGGCTTGAACGTGGAGCCGGCCTGGCGCTTGCCCTGCTTCACATGGTCGTACTTGAAAAAGCGGTAGTCGAGCCCGCCCACCCAAGCCTTGACGTGGCCGGTGAAGGGGTCCATGCACATCATGCCCGACTGCAGGAAGTGCTTGTAGTAAGCCAGCGAATCGAGCGGCGACATCACCAACGTGGTGTCGTTGTCGTCGTGCTTCCAGGTGAAGACTTTCATCGGCCGCTTGGCGTTCAGGGCCGAATCCAGGCGCTGGGGCTGGTTGCGATAGTGGTTGGCGAGGGTTTTATAGCTCTCGGTGCGCTTCATCTGGGTCATGATGAAGTCGGGAATCACATTGCCTTCGTCGTCCACCCACGGGTCCTTGCCCTTGTTCTTCCAGAAATTGTCGAACTGGCGCTGCAGGGACTTCATGCGCTCGTGCAGGGCCTCCTCGGCGTGGGCCTGCATGCGTGAGTCGATGCTGAGGTAGATTTTAAGGCCGTCGCGGTACATGTCGTGGCCCGTGCTATCGCACCACGCATCCACAAACTGGCTGATGGCGCTGCGGAAGTAGGTATCCGGCCCGTCGATGTGCTTTTCGACGTGGTAGTCGAGCACGATGGGCGTGGCTTTGAGGGCCGTGATTTCGGCCTGGGGCAGCACTTTGGCCTGGGCCATGCGGTCGAGCACCACGTTGCGGCGGCGCAGTGCGGCGGCCGGGTGGAACTTGGGGTTGTAGGCCGTGGGGTTGTTGAGCACCCCCACCAGCATGGCCGCCTGCTCGGGTTTCAAGCTGTCGGGCGAGGTGTTGAAGAAGGTTTTGGCCGCTACTTTGATGCCGAACGCGCTGGAGCCGTACTCCACGGTGTTGAGGTACATCCGCAGAATCTCTTCCTTGGTGTAGCGCTGCTCCAGGTCCACGGCCGTGAGCCATTCCTTGGTTTTGGCCACGATGGTGCTCACCACCGGAATGTAGCCCAGAGCGCCCCGGCTCTGCTGGCGGCGGATTTTGTAGAGGTTTTTGGCCAGCTGCTGTGTGATGGTGGAGCCGCCGCGCTTCTCGCCGCGCAACGACGAAAACACCCCGCCGAGCACCGCCTCCAGGTCGATGCCCGAGTGCTTGTAGAAGCGCACGTCCTCGGTAGCAATAAGCGCCTTGATAAGCACGGGCGACATCTTATTGAGCGGCACCGGCGAGCGATTCTCGCGGAAATACTTGCCGATGAGGACGCCATCAGAGGTGTAGATTTCCGAGGCCTGCTCCACCTTGGGGTTCTCTAAATCGGCCAGGCTGGGCGACTTGCCAAAGAGGAACATGAAGTTGGTGCTCACCAGAAACGGGTACACCAGAAACAGAATAACAACCAAGCCGAACAGCACCCAGGCCCAACTGGCTACGCGCAGCGGCCAACGGCGGCGCGGCGGCTTGGGTTTAGCGCCGGAAGAAGAAGCGGAAGGAGACGTTTTGAAGTCGGCCATGCGAGGCGGCAAGTGGATGGCGGGGCCGAAGTCCCGCCGCGAAGAACGGCAAATATACCAGACCCTCGCCCCAATAGTCGGGATTAAGCGCCCGACAAAGCAAATCGGGCGATGTACTCCGGCCTGGTGTTAGTGGCGCTGCCGGGCCGTCAGGATGGCTTTGTGGTGCACATTGCGCTGGGACTTGGCGCGGCGGCGCTGCCAGCGCCAGCCCAACTCGGCCAGGGCCAGTAGGATAATGCCCAGGCCCAGGAAGTAGCTCCAGTGCAGCAGCCGAATCTGGCCCCTCGTGGGCGAATCCAGCTCCTGGAACAGCAGCAGGCCCCACAGCTCATCAATCAGGGTGAAGCCCCACACAGCAGCAGCAAACACGCGCCCCACGCGTCCCAGCGCCAGCTGCCAGTGCAGCAGGTACAGCGCCACGCCGGGCAGCGCCGACAGCAGCACCAGCGGCGCCGCCTTCACCAAGGGCAGGCCCAGGAAAATGATGCTCAGCGTTTCCTTGAGTACCTGCGCGCCGGCCAGGGCCCGGCCAAAGCGCGAGATTTTCGGAACGACGGCCAGCGGGTGCAAGTGAGAAGTGGGCATAGGGCGGGACAATGCAGCGCAGTTAAGTGGCCCCAAGATACTGAGCGCTGGCTAGTAACGCCGCGCCATGATGCGCGAGGCCTGGCAACGCCACGTCAGGATGATAATCAACAAGCCTTTTACGGAATCGAGCAACAAATTGTCGGGTTTGCCGAAGGCGAAATAAATGCCCGCCCCGATGCCTATCCACCACACGCCCAGCAGGTAGCACCAGGTGGCAAAGCCGGGCCGGCGCCGCATCACCTGCACCACGGCCACCGCCGCCACCAGCGACACAAACAGCAGCAGCCACGCCACGATGTATGTCAGAAACGTGGTATCGGGGCCATACGCCACCCCAAACTGCTTCAGCGTGAAAGCCGGCGCGAAAAACGCGCCCCCCGTCAGCGCCAGCTCGATGAGCAGGGCGATGATGAGAACAGTCAGAAGCAGCTTACGGGCCATGGGGATAGGCGATGGTGGTGCCGTAGCGGGCTGTTCTCAGGATGGGAAGCCCAACGGGCCGCCAAGCTAAACAATAAACTTTAATAAATCATTATTTCAAGTTTTGAGGCTCTTATCTGTGGCTGAAAGAAACCACCGCAAGTGCCTAATTGAAGTTTAACAACAGATTTTCTCAAGAATAACGGTCTTCCTGCTGAATTCAGCTTTTTACATAATCCCCTGATTGAGCCCTGCCCGGCCGCATTCCCATAATCAGGCAACGCCGCCTGAACTCACGTCTATTTCATCAAAATGCTTCCCAGGTTAAAGCATATGAACAGGGCAAATCCTGCTATCAGCAGCCCCGCCACCCCGTAAACGGGCAACACCGCGCCCCACAGCAGCAGACGCACCAGGCCGGGGCCGTGGTATTGACGAATCCAACTGCGCAACATCTTGATTAACTGGATGCTGCCAGCTTGCAGTAGGATTCCCAACACAATCCAGTTCCACAAGTGGGCCTTGGGGTGACCGGGCCATATTTCCATCCGAAAAATGATGCCCAGACCTGCTATGATAGCGGCTGCCGCCGTGAGCCACAGCTTGGGCGGCACCACGGGCCTTTGTGGCAGCCAACTGCGAATTAAGAAGCTCA
Organism: Hymenobacter negativus; assembly: GCF_016056375.1. Lineage (GTDB taxonomy): Bacteria > Bacteroidota > Bacteroidia > Cytophagales > Hymenobacteraceae > Hymenobacter > Hymenobacter negativus_A. The sequence continues at coordinate 279,433 of NZ_JAEDAE010000003.1, read as the reverse complement.
TTACGATAAGGAGAGGGCCTGCCCTACTGCCGCGACCACAGCAGCATGAGCTGGGTGAAGGCCAGCAGCAGCAGCGCCAGCAGCACAATGGTGGCCGGCAGTACGCCGCGAATCAGGCGGCGCCAGCGGGCATCGGGCGAGGCGGCGCGCTCCTGCCAGGCCAGCAGCAGGCCCAGCGCGGCCACATCGCCGATGCAGAACAGGACACCGAGAAAAGTGAGAGCGAATTGAGGAATCATTTCGGGAGTTATAAAGCGTTAAAATTCAGATTAGACACTCCAGGATTTGCCGTCGTCCAGCCAGCTGAACAGCATCAGAATCACGATGCCCAGGTCCAGCAGCAGCCAGGCCATCAGAATTATCCGCAGCACCAGGAGCCAGCCAAACGCCACAACGGTGGTCCAATCGCGCCATCGGGCTTGTTCAAACAAAGAGTTTGAGCCGGCAAACGCCCGGGCCAGAAATACCTTCGAGCCTAGCACAACCACAATCGCAAGCGGCGTGAGCAGCGCCGTGGTGCCGCAGGAGCGGCAATTGGCATCCTTCACCTCCATCGCCCAATACCAGAAGGCGGCGCAGGGCAGCAGGCAGACGGCGGTCCAGGCCAGGCTGGCGCTCAGCCACCGCAGCACGCCCGAGGGCAGGGCCGTGTGAATGAGCTTATTCATGGCCGCCGAGCTGTTGGTATGCCTGCCAGTCGGCGTAGGTGAAGCCCTGCCAGCCGGTTTGGGCTTCGTGGTGCGCCCGCCAGTTGGCCACGGCCACGTTGAGCCGCTTCTGGGCGTCCGCAGCCGTCATGGTAGCGGCGTTGCCGTATTCGTCCTCGGTGGTGAGGTGCGGGGTGGTGTCGAACCCCTGGCGGTGGGCTAGCAGGGTGGGCAGCGCGCGGCCGGGCATCGTCAGCAGAAAGCCCGCATCGATGCTCGGGAAGTTGCCCTGGAGGTTGTATTCAGCAATCCAGACTTCCCAGTTGCCGGCGGCCAGCAACAGCAGCACCGCGTACACGGCCAGCGAATTGAGGCGGATGAGGCTGTAGGCCGAGCGGCGCTGCCAGATTTTCAGCAGCACCGTGACCAGCCCAAAAAACACCAGCAGCAGGAAGAAGCACACACCGATGCGCTTGTACGCAATGCCACTGTTCAGGATGTAGTAGTAATTGCGCAGGCCCACCGAAATGGCTAGCACGGCATTCTGCATCACCCACACGGTGGCACCCCAGCGCAGCCACGGCAGGCCGGGCTGGTAGAAATTGAGGTTGCGGCGGAAGAACCACAGCACAATGCCCATGGCGAGCAGGATGCTGAAGATGAGCACATACGTGCCCTCGTGCACGAACTGGGCGAGGTCGAAGTCCGGCGCAGGCTCGAACCCAAACCATAGCCAGTTGATGTCGATGGCATTCACCGCCAGCAGCAGTACATTCACCAGCCCAAACACGGCGGCGGCGGCCAGAAACTCCTTGCGCAAATCGAGCATCCGGGTATCGCGGAAGCTGAAATCGGGGCGGCGCACGCCGAAAGATGCCACACGGTCGCGCTGCCGCCGAATAAACTCACCGAAGCGCGACTCGTGGTCGGCGAAGTAATACACTGGCACCGCTACCACTACCCCGGTCGTTACCAGAAAGCCCAGTGAGATGAACAGCAAATGGCCAATGGAAATATCGGGCAGCAGCTGCGCCAGCCACTCGCCGAGCTGCGCCAGCACTTGGCCGCTCAGGGCGTCGTAGCGCGGGTTGGCTACGGCGAAGAGTAGGTGAAAAGCTCCCAGAATGCCCAGCGGCACCAGAAACAAGCGGCCGTAGAACCAGCCCCGCCGCACACCGGCCCCGGCGTTGCGCGGGGGACGCACACTCTGCAACACCCGCAACCAGGCTTGCGCCAGGCTGTTGGCCGCCGTGAGCAGGGCGTAGAGCACCAGCTTCAGGTGCGGCTGGTTCACGTAGCCCAGCAGCATCAGCACCGAGGCCATGCAGGCCAGCGCCGCCACCGCCGAGCCGTACACGGCCATCATGGCGGCCCCAAACAAGCTGCCGCCCACCATCAGCCAGAAGTAGCCGGAGCGGCGCACCGCCGCGTGGCGCGGCAGCAGCACGAACTGCACAACCAGGATGAATACCGTGAACACCAGCATGTTCACGCCGCCGCCTTCGCGCCAGAACAGATAATCGAAGAGCACCACGCCCAGCAGCAGCAGCACCTTCTGGCTGGTTGAAAGCATAACAGCAGGGGCTGATTGCCGCAGCTCCGCCGAATCTTCGGATAATGAAATGACAGGATTCATTGAGAATGAGTTAGGTGATGAAGCAGGTTAGAATCAGGGGAAGGCGGACCGCTCAACGTCGGTGTACAGCTGCCACAGAATACTGTCTTGGCTTTAAAGAACTTTGAAATGCAAAGTATCGGTTCAAAAAAAAGAGCCTCGATGGCTTCCTTTTCAAAAAATCAGGGCCGCAGCAGCTTCTCCAGCGCGGCCAGGTGTTGTTGGAAAGCGGCCTTGCCGGCGGCGGTAGCGGTGTAGGTAGTGTTGGGTTTTTTGCCCACGAATTGCTTGCTCACCAGCACATATTCGGCCTTTTCGAGGGCCGCAACGTGGCTGGCCAGGTTGCCATCGGTGAGGTCAAGCGCTTCCTTCAAGTCGTTGAAGCTCACCGAGTCATTGGCCAGCAACACGGCCATCACGCCCAGCCGCACGCGGTGGTCAAAAGCCTTGTTGAGGGTATGAATGAGGTGCTTCACCGGAATACTAAAGGTTATTGGGCCGCCGCGCCCGTCCGCTCGTAGCGGTTATACATCAGCAGGCCGTAGCCGATGTGGCCCAGGCCGAAACCGAGCGCAAAGTAAAGCAGGCCCCAGCCGGGTTGCAGCATGGCCAGCAGTCCCAGCACAATTTGGGTAAGCCCCAGCCACCGGATTTCGTCTAATGTGTACTTGCTGGCGTTGAGCAGCGCCAGGCCGTAGAACACCAGCAGGCCCGGTATCACCATGCCCGCATCGCCGCCCAGGTACAGCCGCAGGCAGAACAGCCCGCCCGCCACCAGCGGCACCGCCAGGGCCACGGCCACCCGGCGCGCCGGGCCGCTCCACAGCGTCTGGCCAGCGCGCCGGGTGCGGCGCTGGGTGAAGAAAAACGCCACCAGTAATGCCGCCGCAATCACGCCACCCGCCAGCAGCAGCAGAAACGGCAGCGCCGCCTGCCGCTCGGTTTCGGTGCTGGCCACCAAGTGCGAATAGCCGGCCGGGCCGTACTCGCTGGGGTACTGGCTTTGCAGGTAGAAATGGCCGGCGGCCGCGCCCAGCAGTGCCACCACACCCGCCCCTACCCCGCTCAGGCCGGACAGCGATAAAAAGCGCGAGCTGCGCTCCATGATGGCGCGGATTTCGGTGAGCTGGGCAAGCGGGTCGGGAGCAGCGGCGGGCTTCATAACAATCGAAGTGCTTTGTGATGCAAAGTTGATGAATTAAATTGAATTCTGGTCTCGCTTCTTTTTATTTTTTTTCGAGCCCACAAACAGCCTCTATAAGCGGCGGCTGCGTATCATCGGACCATGCGCCTTCGCCTGCGGTTATTCGAGTTTGAGGATTTACCCTGGTTTCCGGCCACCATCCGGGCCGGGATGATGGACTACCTGCGGTTCATGATTTCGGCGCTCGGCACCTACCGGCCTATCGCGCCGCTGCTGGCCGAGGGCCTCGCCCGCACCGCCCAAACCCGCGTGTTGGAGCTGGGCGCCGGGGCCGGCGGCGGCACCGAAACCGTGCTGGCTGCCCTGCGTGCGCTGGGCCAGCAGGCCACTATTACTCTCACTGACCTCTACCCCCAGCCCGCCGCCTGGGCCGATATCGCCCACCGCACCAACGGGGCCATTGGCTTCGAGCCCACATCGGTGAATGCCCTGGCCGTGCCCGCACAGCTGACGGGCTTCCGCACCATTTTTTCGGCCTTCCACCACTTCCCGCCCGATGCGGCCACTGCCATGCTGCGCGATGCCGTGCGGGCTGGCACCGGCATTGGCGTATTTGAGGGCGCAGGCAAGCATTGGGCCGAGCTGCTGCTGGCCCTCACGGTGCTACCGGTGGCGCAGCTGCTGCTCACGCCGTTTTTTCGGCCTTTCCGCCTCAGTAGGTTGGTTTTTACTTATCTGATTCCGCTCATTCCACTCTGCACCATTTGGGATGGGGCGGTGTCGCTGCTGCGGATGTACTCAGTTGATGAGCTGCTGGCTCTGGCCCACGCCGCCGACCCGGCAGGTGCTTTCACCTGGCAGGCGGGCAAAAAGCGTCATTGGTGGGGGCCGCAGGTTACGTACCTTATCGGCTGGCCGGTTGGGGCTGCGCAACCGGCCAGCAACCATGACGCCTGAGTTGCGGCTGTTTCTGTTGCAGCTTTTGCTCACCTTTGCGGACGCCCGCTATATTGGCTAAGCCTAACTGACTGAACCCTTGCTCACTGCTTACAAGAAGGCACTGCCGCTGCTGCGCATTCCGTTTTCCGTTTACCTCATGCCCGTGTTCTGGTTCGGACTGAGCGCCTTGCGCGGTCCGTGGAGCGGGTGGCGGGCCGTGGGCGTATTTATAGTGCTGCACCTGCTGGCCTACCCGGCTTCCAACGGCTACAATTCTTACTACGACAAGGACGAAGGCAGCATTGGCGGCCTGAAAGCGCCACCCAAAGTCACGCCCGAGCTCCTGCACTTGGTCTGGCTGTTCGATACGCTGGCCGTGGCGGGCGCGGTGCTGCTCTCGCTGCCGTTTGCCGCGCTGGTGGTGGTGTATTTGCTAGTGTCGAAGGCTTACAGCTACGAGGGCATTCGGCTAAAGAAATACCCGCTGCTGAGCACGCTGGTGGTGGTGGTTTTCCAGGGCGCGTTCACGCTGCTGATGACACAGGTGGGCGTGGGGGCCGCGCCAGAGCAACTGTTCGAGAAAACCAATTTGCTGCTGGCGCTGGTTAGTACACTGTTTTTGTGCGGTTCCTATCCGCTCACGCAAGTATATCAGCACGAAGAAGATGCCCGGCGTGGCGACCGCACCCTGAGCCTGCGGCTGGGCATTCGGGGCACGTTCATCTTTGCGGCTATCGGGCTGCTGGCGGGCGCGGCGGCGCTGGGCCTGGCCTACTGGCTGCGGCAGGAAATCCGCCCACTGCTGATTTTTCTGGTGGCCACCGGGCCAGTGGTGGCACTGTTCAGCCGCTGGGCCTGGGCCGTGTGGCACGACGAAAGCGCGGCTGATTTCGAGCATACCATGCGAATGAATCAGGTGTCGTCGCTGTGCTTAAGCGCGGCCTTTATTGCCATGCTGCTCTGGCATTGAGCCTCTGTGGAAGAACGGCAGTAACTCAGGCGGTCCCTCACCGCGTATCAATAGGCATTTCACTTCAACGTGCCGTTGTCATGCGTACCACCCGACTCTTCCTGTTGCTGCCGCTACTGGCCGCCTGCAACTCCACTCCTTCAGCGGTGAACGAAGGCTCGGTTTCCCGCATGGCCGACCGCCAGGGACCGAATAGCACCACCACGCCCGCTGCTACCAATAATGCCCTGCCCGCCCCCGACACTGCCCATACCAAAGCCGTTTCGGCCGTGAGCGACACGCTGCGCGTGGCGCGACTGGCGCACAATTTCAGCCGGCCCAAAGGCCCGGCCGACAAATTTCAGCTCGTCTTTCGAGGTCCGTCCATTCTCGAAGGCACCGGCGAATTCACCATCACCGACCCCGACGGCCAGGTTATTTTCCGCGAAATGCTGACCGAGCCCGACCTCGAAGCCGCGCTGGTGTATGAGATGAAAGGCCCTACCGCTACCCGCGCCGAGCGCGAAACCTTCGTGCTGCGGCGCATCGACCGGTTTTTTCTGCCCAAGCAGTTCCACACGCCAGCCGTAGCGGCCAAAGCCGCGTTTCCGGACGGAGTCGAAAATCTTGACCGCGCTACCTGGAATGACTTTCAAAATCGGCCCGACGCCATCGGGTTCGAGTACCTGAAAGGCAAGGAAGATAGCCACCAGATTGCGTGGTCGCCCTTGAAAAAGCAGACCGTGCGGGTGCGCTAACGGCCGCGCTAGCGCCCCGATTCCTCCAACAACAACTGCTCCAGCCCCGCCCGCAGCTGCTCAAACGGCTGGTAGCCCCGTGTCAGCACGTAGCCCTGCTCCCCAATCCGCACCACCGCCGTGGGAAAGCCCTGCACGCCAATGCGGGCCACCGCCGCAAACTCCTGCCGGGCGGCCGTGGCCGTTTCGGACGCGGCAAAACGGCGCAGAAACTCCGCCTCATCCAGCCCGAACGGGGCCAGCAGCGGCGCATAAGTAGCAGCGGCGTTCAAGTCCTGGCCATCACGAAAAAAGGCCGTTTGCACGGCGTGGGCGAAGGCCACGGTGCGGGCCGGGTCTTGCGTGAGGTGGCGGAAGGCCACGATGGCCCGGCTCGGCGGCTCCGAGTCGTGGTGGTACGTGCCGGCCTCGCCCAGCGCTTTGAACGGCTCGCCAAACGCCACGCCGGTCACGTCTTCTACCTGCACCAACGATTGGCGGATGTAGTCCCAGCTTTCGCCAATCGGGCCGGCATCGGCATCGCGCACCATGCCGCCGCACAGCACCGACACGTCGACCCGCCCCGCAAACTCCCGTTGCACCTGATTGATAACCGGGCTCATACCATAGCACCAGCCGCACAGCGGGTCGTGAATGTAGAGCAATTCGGGCAGCTGGACGATGGATTTGGGGTTCATACGTACTTTTTTTCTGCCAAAAATAGGGCTCTATTGCTCGCCCGGCGGCCTGTATGGCTCGGGCGAAATTTATTTTTCGCGCGGTTGAATTTATTCCTTTGACCTGTAGTTTGCTCCGTGATACCTAATGCTATCCAAGTGGACAATTTTTATGCGTCCATTTATCATTACCCACGATTGTTATTCTACCGATGGCCCGTTACAGCAATGTAACGGGCTTTTTCGGGTCTAATTTCAGTTGCCTGGATTATTCTTATAAATTGAATAATCCAGGCAACAGCCAATGGTTTAGCTTATCAAAAAAAGGCCCGCTGCAGCAATGCAGCGGGCCTTTTTTTGCTTCTGAATAATTAGTCTGACTAGCCGTTCATGGCCAGCAGGAATTCTTCGTTGTCCTTGGTGCCTTTGATGCGGTCCTTGAGGAATTCCATGGCTTCGGTGGCCGTCATGTCCGACATGAACTTGCGGAGCACCCACACACGGTTCAGCTCGTCCTTGCTCATCAGCAGGTCTTCGCGGCGGGTGCCGGAAGCCGGGATGTCAATGGCCGGGAACACGCGCTTGTTGGCCAGCTTGCGGTCCAATTGCAGTTCCATGTTGCCGGTGCCTTTGAATTCCTCGAAGATAACCTCGTCCATTTTGGAGCCGGTTTCGATGAGAGCCGTGGCGATGATGGTGAGCGAGCCGCCGCCTTCCACGTTGCGAGCCGCGCCGAAGAAGCGCTTGGGCTTCTGAAGCGCGCCAGCGTCGATACCACCCGAAAGGATGCGCGACGAGCTGGGCTGCACCGTGTTATAAGCGCGTGCCAGGCGGGTGATAGAGTCGAGCAGAATCACCACATCGTGGCCGCACTCCACGAGGCGACGTGCCTTGTCGAGGGCCATTTCGGCGATTTTCACGTGGCGGTCGGCCGTTTCGTCGAAGGTTGAGCTCAGCACTTCGGCCTTCACGGTGCGGGCCATGTCGGTCACTTCCTCGGGGCGCTCGTCGATGAGCAGTACCATTAGGTAGACCTCGGGGTGGTTTTCGGCAATGGCGTTGGCGATTTCCTGGAGCAGCACCGTTTTACCGGTTTTGGGCTGGGCCACGATGAGGCCGCGCTGCCCCTTGCCGATGGGCGCAAACAAATCGAGCACGCGGGTGCTGATTTGGGTGGGCTTGGTGGTGAGCTTCATGCGGTGGTCAGCAAAAAGCGGCGTGAGGTGGCTGAACGGCACCCGGTCGCGGACTTCCTCCACGGTGCGGCCGTTCATGCTTTCCACGCTCACCAGGGCAAAGTATTTCTCGCCCTCGCGCGGGGGGCGGATGCTGCACACCACCGTGTCGCCGGCCTTCATGGCAAACTGCTTCACCTGCTGCGGCGACACGTACACGTCGTCGGGCGAGGCCAGGTAGTTGTAGTAGGGCGAGCGCAGGAAGCCGTAGCCGCCGTCGGGCATCAGCTCGAATGTGCCGCCACCGGGCACCACCAAATCCAGGTCCTGACGCTGAGGACGCTGATTCTGCTGCTGGTTTTGGCCTTGACTCTGGCCCTGGTCGGTGCGGGGCGAGCCGTCGGGGTTTTGCTGGCGCTGCTGGCGTTGCAGGTCGCGCTGGGCGTAGCGCTCCTCGCGGGTCAGGTTGCGGTGGTTGTTATTGTTGCCTTCGCCGCGGGGTAGGTCATTGCGCGGCTGGTCCTGGCGGGGTTCACGGTCCTGGCGGGGCTGGTCGTTGCGCGGTGGCTGATTATCGCGGTTTTCGCGGGGCTGCTGGTCCTGGCGGGCCGTGCGGGACTGGTCCTGACGGGGCTCGCGCACCTCCCGGTTGTCGCGCTCGAAGCGGTCGGCGCGGTTCTCGCGGCGGTCACCAAAGCCATTTCCCCCGAACTCGCGGCGGCCGTTGAGATTGCCTTCGCGGGTATCGGCAGTGGTTTCGGTAGCGGGTGCAGCAGCGGCAGCAGCTTCGTTAGCCGCTTTTTCGGCGGCCATTTCGGCGGCGCGCTGCTCGGTGATGGGCCGGCCGGCGCGGTCGACGCGCTCGCGGCGGGGGCGGTCGGTGCGCGGTGCCGCAGCGGCGCTCTGGTCGACGGTGGCAGCCGGGGCGGCAGTTTCTGCAGTAGTGGTAACAGCAGGAGCCTGGGCCAGGGTAGCACCGGTAGCTTCGGAGGGCGCAACCAGGGCCAGCCCCTCGATAGAATCCAATATCTCAACCGTAGGAGCTGGGGCAGCAGCCACTGCCGCTATCGGCTCTTCAGCTACTGCAACGGCGGCTTCGCGGCGTGGCTCGCGGGCGGGGCGGGCGTTCTGGGCTTTGGCGGTGGGCGGCGCCACATCGGAAAAAGGCTGTTCGTCCGTGCTGGGCGCGGCGCGGCGGGTGGCGGTGCGGGCAGGCCGGGCGGAGTTGGCAGCGGGTGCCGCAGCGGCAACTACCGGAGCAGCAGCCGGGGCAGAGGTAATTTCGGCGGCGCTGGGGGTGAGGGCCTGCTGGTCGAGGATTTTGTAAATCAAATCCTGCTTGCTGAGCCGTTTAAAGTTACCGACGTTTAGCTTTTCGGCAATTTCCTTGAGGTCGGACAGCAACCGGTCCTTCAGCTCGTTAATGGTGTGCATAATGGGAATAAAGGGGGGGACATCTGGCTGTTAAGCGCGGGGGGCTGGCTGCCCGCTGAGGCCCGCTAGGGGCACAAAAAAGCCAGCTACGGCACGGCGGCAAGGCCGCTGGAAATATTAATTCGCGGGGTCCGAACGGGCTACTGGTGAGCGACGCACGGCGCGAGATGAATACGCAAGAAAATGAGGTGCAGAATGGGCCGCTGGAAATTCAGCAAACAGACGGACCAGCGACGGGCACTACCGGCCCGCGGGCCCGACCAGGGCGGCCGGTTGCTCCCGCAATGTTAGCGCATTACGGACAAACCGCCAAATCGGGTGCCTCCCGAATAGCGTTTGAACGCGGGACGCGGCAAAATAAGTTGCGCGCCGCGCCAAAGCTTTCGCAGCCAAGGCGGTGGTGAGGTCGGGTTTTACTTACGACCTTTGTCGGGCTTACCCCAACCTGCCTCATGCTGCAACTTTCCGTTCTCCGCGACCAGACCGACCTTGTGCTGGCCGGCCTCGCCAAAAAACGCTACGCCACCGGCCCCGCCGACGTGGCCGCCATCCTCGACCTCGACCAGCGCCGCCGCCAGCTCCAGACCAGCCACGACTCGGCCCAGGCCGAAGCCAACAAGCTCGCCCAGCAAATCGGCGGCCTGATGAAATCCGGCGATAAAGCCGGCGCCGAAACCCTGAAAGCCCGCACCGCCGAGCTCAAGCAGCACACCCAAAGCGCCGCCGCCGAGCTGGCCCAGGTGGAAAAAGAGCAGCAACAGCTCCTCTACAAGCTGCCCAACCTGCCCCACGCCAGCGTGCCCGAAGGCCGCGCCGCCGCCGACAACGAAGTGGTGCGCGAGCACGGCGCCAAGCCCGAGCTGGGCTCCGACGCGGTGCCGCACTGGGATTTGATTAAGAAGTACGACATCATCGACTTTGAGCTGGGTGTGAAAATCACTGGCGCGGGCTTCCCCGTGTACAAAGGCCAGGGGGCCCGCCTGCAGCGTGCGCTCATCAATTTCTTCCTGGATGAGGCCCGGGCTGCCGGCTACACCGAGATGCAGCCGCCCATTCTGGTGAACGAGGCCAGCGGCTACGGCACCGGCCAGCTCCCTGACAAGGAGGGCCAGATGTACCACGACGCCAAGGACGACCTCTACCTCATTCCCACGGCCGAGGTGCCGCTGACGAACATCTACCGCGACGAGATTATTCCGGTGGAGAAGCTGCCCGTGCGCATCACCGGCCACACGCCCTGCTTCCGCCGCGAGGCCGGCTCGTGGGGCGCCGATGTGCGCGGCCTCAACCGCCTGCACCAGTTCGACAAGGTGGAAATCGTGCAAATCACGGAGCCGGAGCACAGCTACGCGGCGCTTGACACCATGGTGGCCCACATCGAAGGGCTGCTGCAAAAGCTGGAGCTGCCCTACCGCGTGCTGCGCCTCTGCGGCGGTGATATGGGCTTCACCAGCGCCCTGACGTATGATTTGGAGGTATGGAGCGCCGCCCAGGGCCGTTGGCTCGAAGTAAGCTCGGCTTCGAACTTCGAGACGTACCAGGCCAACCGCCTCAAGTGCCGCTACCGCGCTGAAGGCGGCAAGACCCAGCTGTTGCACACACTGAATGGTTCGGCGCTGGCGTTGCCCCGCATTGTGGCCGCCCTGCTGGAAAACAACCAGACGGCGGAGGGCATCAAGCTACCGGCGGTGCTGCACTCGTACTGCGGATTCAGCCAGATTGGGTAGTCGTCTGTCATTGCGAGTGGAGCGCAGCGGAACGCGGCAATCCGTCCTCTCATGAGCGACTAACCCTAAAATATGACAACGATTTTTAGTACCAGAAAGCCTCGACACTGCGAAGTATCGGGGCTTTCTGGTGAAAGAGCATGTCTGGTTTTGACAGGACGGATTGCCGCGTTGCGCTGCGCTCCACTCGCAATGACAGACGGCGCAGAGACTCCTTAGTACTCCGCCATTTCCTCATCCAGATAGCACCAGAGCCACCGCTCGCCGGGCTCGGCCGATGAAACGACCGGGTGCTGGCTAGCGTGGAAGTGTTTGGTGGCGTGCTTGTTTCGGGAAGAGTCGCAGCAGCCGACGTGGCCGCACTGCTGGCACACGCGCAGGTGTACCCACGTGTCACCGAGGGCCACGCACTCGGGGCAAGCGTATTCGGGGGCGGTTTTGAGGCTAGTGAGGGACGTGAGGTGCTGGCAGGGTTCGGTTTCGGGCATGATGAGGGCGGGTTTGGGGAAGGCAACAGACCGGCCGGAACTGCCCGGCCCATGAAATATAGCAATTGTTTTTGCGAGCCGAACGGCGAAACCGTCGAGCATCTGCCCGGAACTGGCGATTCGGGAGCAGCAGCGGGAATGTTAGGGGGCAGTTTTGGGTAATTAATCTGCAACCCGATTCCTTAACCGCTAAGCCGCTATCATCATGGAAAGAAAACACTTTTTGAAAAGCCTCCTGATGGGCACTGCCTCGGTACCCGTGCTGCTGTCGGCCTGCAGCAAAGACACGGTGACGCCCAGCACCACCAGCACCGCTAGCGGCACCACGGGAACTACGGGCACCACCGGCACCGGCTCGGGCAGCTGCGCGGTGGCCCCCACCGAAACCGAAGGGCCGTTCCCGACCAAAGTGCCGTCGTCGTACGTGCGCAGCGATATCCGCGACGGCAAGACGGGCTACCAGCTGGATATCAGCATCAATCTGACCAACAGCAACAGCAGCTGCGCCGCCCTGGCGGGTGCGCTGGTCGATATCTGGCACTGCGACGCCGAGGGCAACTATTCGGAGTACGGCGGCTCGGGCATGCAGGCCACCAACTACCAGTCGGTGCACTTCCTGCGCGGCCGGCAGGTGACGGATGCCAGCGGGCAGGTGAAGTTCACAAGCATTTTCCCGGGCTGGTATTCGGGCCGCGCCACGCACATCCACGTGCACGTGTATTCGGCCACCGGCACTTCTTTGAAAGTCACGCAGATTGCCTTTCCCGAAGGCACCGGCACGGCCGTGGCGGCCGTGAACGGCTACGCCAAAGGCCTGAGCGGCTACACTTCTAATGCGAACGACAACGTGTTCAGCGACGGTGTGGCGCAGGAACTGGCCACGGTGACGGGCAGTACGGCGGCGGGTTTTCAGCTAGCCTTTTCGATGGGCGTGCCGGCTTAAAATCAGTTAAGAGTTATAAGGTTAGGAGTTAAGAATTAAAAGTCAGCAGCCGAATTTCAACTCTTAACCTTTAACTCTGCTTCATGCGCCTCATCACGCTGTGCTACCGTAAAATCATCGATGCCACCGCCACCCGGTCCTGGGACCAGTTGGTTTGGGCCGACAGTTATGCGGAGTTTCGGTTGCAGGCGCAGAATTTCAACCCCGGCCAGCAGCACCGCTCGTTTGGCGAAATCCTGCACTTTGTGCCGGGCGCGGAGCGGCTGCATTTCCTGGTGAGCGGGGCCGTGAACGGCTACGTGCAACAGCTCAACGAGCGCCTGCCCGACATTACCGACAACCTGGGGCGGCAGTTTCTGCGATTCAAACGGTTTCAGTTCGAGCTGATTAATTCTGATTTACAGGATAAGAGCAAGCACCAGGTCGCGGTCAATTTCGTATCGGAACCCCTGCGCTGGCACGATACCGTGGGCACGTTTTTGGTGGTGTCAGAAGCATCGACAGGAGCAGGAGCTGCGGCCGAAACCCTGACGCATATGGTGCAGCTCCAGCCGTTTCTCAGCATTTACTCCATCCTCACGCCCGCTCCCGATGATAGCGCAAACGCCAGGTAAAATCTTTCTGGCCGATGAGCGCGGGCTGGCCGAATCGGACCGGTTCCGGCGCTACAGCACGTTCAGTTTCGGGCCGTGGGCGCGCCCGCACAAGGGGCCGTTTGGCCGGCTCTTTGGGCTGAACGAGGAAACCCTGGCCGGCGGCCACGTGCTGGTTTTTACGGTGGTGGAGGCTTCGCACGTGCTTATTATTCCCATTACGGGAGCGGTAGCACTGGCTTCCGATGTTCTCGAAACCACCGTGAGCGTGGAAGAAGCCACCGTGCTGATGCTGCCCGCCCGCAGTACGCTTCACGTGCGTAATCCTTACGATACCGAGTTAGTGAGTTTCCTGCACCTCTGGCTGCTGGCCGATGCGCCCGTAGCTGCCAGCAGCGAGCAGCGCGGTAGTTTCAGCAGCGAAGCTATCCAGAATCAGCTTGCGCGGCTGTTGCCGACAACGGCTAGCTTATTGCCATTTACGGCGAGCCTGGGCCGATTCGAGGGTCGTCAGGAAGCAGTTTATCAGTTGGAGAATACAGCCAATAGCCTGTTCGTGTTTGTCTTGGCTGGCGCTTTCGAGGTTGAAAGCCGGCTGTTGCACGAAAAAGACGGCCTGGCCTTGTGGGATGCGTCTGAAATTGAGCTGGAGGCCCTGAGCAACGATGCCCTGATTCTCGTACTGGAATTGGCCCCGCTAGCGTCCTGAGCTAACGTCCGGTGCGGGCCAGGGGCAAGTCCAGGTTCAGGGTTTGCTCACGCATGCACTTGAAATGGCCTTGCGGGCACTTAGCAAACCCGATTTTGGAGCACGGCCGGCAGCTCAGCCCCTGCACTTCCAGCACTTTGAACTCGGTGCGGTACGGGTACATGCCGAAGGCCGGCACCGTGTTGCCCCACACGCTGAAAATCTCCTTGCCAAAAGCCGCCGCAATGTGCATCAGGCCGGTATCATGGCTCACCACAAAATCGGCCTGCCGCAGCAGCGAGGCTGATTGGTGCAGCGAATAGCGCCCGCAACCCTGGTGGATTGGCGGGTTGGCAGATTGGTGGATTGGTGGATTTCCCTGGTTTACGGCTGCTATTAAGGCCTCTGCTACTGCGGCATCTTCGGGGCCGCCGAGCAGTACGATGGGGCGCGGGGCCAGCTTGTGGCACAGCTCCACCAGCTTATCCAGCGGCAGGCGCTTGGTGGCGTGCTGCGCGCCGATGGCCACGGCCGCGTAGCCACTGGCGAACCCGGCGGGCAGTGTGGCCAGGTCCACTTCCTGGCCGGCGGGAATGAAGTAGTCGAGGCCCTGGCTGTCGTCGTGCACGCCCAGCGGCGCAGCAGCGGCCAGGTAACGCTGCACGATGTGCACGCGCGGCAGCTTATCAATCTTAAAATTGACCAGCAGCCATTTCTGCCAGTTCAGCTTGTCGAAGCTGCTGGATTTTACGCCCAACCGCAGCTTGATGAGGCGGGTGCGCAGGTTGTTGTGCAGGTCGACGATGTAGTCGAACCGCTCGGCTTTCAGGGCTTCCACCAGCTCGCCTAGGCTGCCCGTGAGGCAGTGAACTTTGGTGACGTAGGGATTGGGTTCGAGCAGGCTGCGATAGCCGGGCTTGGTGGCGAAATGCACCTCCGCGCCCGGCACCTGCTGCGCCAGCGCCCGCACCACAGGCGTGGTCAGGACGATGTCGCCGATGGAAGAAAAGCGGAGAACGAGGATTTTCACGCTACTCAAACAACGACTTTTTATACTCCAGCGGCGGCTTGATAGCAGCTTTGCGGGCTTCAAAATAAGCCGCTACCTCCTCCACCGACTTCGCGTTGAACGTCATTTCCCTGGTCAGATGGCCTTTGCGGCCCATCAGCACGCCGTAGCGCATGTCCTCGTAGCCGTTGGTGTGGTGAGCGTCGGGGTTGATGCTGAGCTGCACGCCCTGGTCCAAGGCGTAGCGCACCCAGCGCCAGTCGAGGTCGAGGCGCCAGGGGTTGGCGTTAATTTCGATAATAACGTTGTGCTGAGCACAGGCGTCAATCACGGCTTTGTAGTTGATGGGGTAACCCTGGCGGCGCAGTAGCAGCCGGCCCGTGGGGTGGCCCAGCATGGTCGTGTAAGGGTTTTCGATGGCGCGCAGCAGGCGGCCAGTGGCCTTGGCTTCGTCCATTTTCAAATTAGAATGCACCGAGGCCACGATGAAATCAAAACTGGCCAGCACGTCGTTCGGGTAGTCGAGGGAGCCGTCGCCGAGGATGTCGCTTTCGATGCCTTTGAAGATGCGAAACGGAGCCAGCTCAGCGTTCAGCTGGTCAATTTCCTGGTGCTGCTGGCGCACGCGCTCTACGCTCAGGCCGTTGGCGTAGTGGGCGGCCTGGCTATGGTCGCACAGGCCCAAGTATTCGTAGTTGTGGTCGCGCAGCCAGGTAGCCATTTCGCGGATGCTGTGGTTGCCGTCGGACCAGGTGCTGTGGTTGTGCAGGGAGCCGCGCAGGTCGCCGTCTTCGAGCAGGCGGGGCAGCTTCTTATCGGCCGCCAGGGCAATTTCGCCCAAACCTTCGCGCAGTTCAGGCGCGATAAATTGCAGCCCGGCTTTCTCGTAAAGGGCTTCTTCCTGCTGGAATTTCTCGCGCCGCGCCAGCTGGCGCAGGGAGCCAGAAGTAGGCAACGACTCGCTCAAATGCGCATCGGCGGCCGAGTTCAGGAAAACCTCGGTCGTAAAATCCTCGGGCTTCACCAGCAGCACTTCCACCTGCGTGCCCGATTCTGTGGCTGTGCCGCGCCAGGCAAATGGCCCCGAGCGGCGCGGGTCGGGCGTGAGGCCGGCCGTGGTGTTCAGCAGCTCGTGCGCTTTGGCCGGGTTTTCAGTGGCGGCTACCAGGCACACGGTTTCCACAGTTTCGAGGCGACGGCGGATTTCGCCGGCCACGGCCACCTGCTCGGTTTTCAGGCCGTCGCGCAGCAGCTGGGCCAGGTCAGCGCCCAGCTTTTCGGCCTGCGGGTAGAGTAGCTTGCCCTTGCTCTGGCCCGCAAATTCCAGCGCTTCGAGAATGCTATCCTGGGTCTTTTTGCCGAAGCCTTTGAGCTTGCTTACCTGGTCGGTTTCGGCGGCTTCGCGCAGCTGCTCAATGGTTTCGAGGCCCAGCTCGCGCCACAGGCTGCGGATTTTCTTTGGGCCGATACCCTTGATGCCCAGCATCTCGACCACACCGGGCGGCGTCACTTCCAACAGGCGCTGCAGCTCGGAGAAGGTGCCGGTGTCGAGCAGCTCGGCCACTTTGGCGGCGGCAGTTTTGCTCAGGCCGGTGCGGTCGGGCAGGCCGGAGCGCTCTACTTCCGAAACCGGAAAGCTCAGCGCGTCGAGGGCATTGGCCGTGCCTTCGATGGCGCGGATTTTGAACGGGTTTTCGTCGTGCAGCTCCATGAGCTGGGCGGCCAGCTTGAAGGCACGGGTCAGGGCACGGTTGTCCACGGGGCAGGGGTTTTGGGGGGCACGAAGGTAGTTTATCCAAGGGCTTACGTGGCACGGCTGCGGGCGGCCAACTGGCTTGATAAAGCAGTGCCCGGCCGGCAAGCAGTACCTTGGCCGCCGGGCCGGGAGCGCGAAACAGCCCGCTCAACCGGTTCCATCGCCATGTTTAAACCGTCTTTTTCCGGCCGCCTGCTGCTGGCCCCGCTCCTGCTAGCCGCTGCCTGCAAGCACCGCAAGCCGGCCGTCGTCACCTCCTCCCCCGCTTCCATGAAGCAGCTGGAAGGCACCTGGCTGGCCTCGCACGAAGAAAACCGGGGCGATACGCTGGTGTACCGGCCCAATACGTACAATTTCCCCCCGACGCGGGGCCGCACGGGTTTCGCCATCAAATCCTTCGGCCGGTTCGAGCAGTTCGACATCGCGCCCGCCGATGGCTTGGCCGGCCACCCCGGCACCTGGACCGCCACTGGCGACACCCGACTCATCATCCACCTTACCGACGGCCACGAGCCCAACTACACGCTGGAAATTCTGTCGCTGAATAAAAAGGTTCTGAAGCTGCGCCGAGTGAAATAAGGGATTTACACATCAAATCAGCACTTTCGCAGTTGGCCCAACGTTCCGGCCCACGGCGTTTCACGGCATTTTCATTTCCTGGCAGGAGTTTTGGCATGATGCGGCCAGCGAATAGCTCCGGCTCCGCGTTTCAACTTCCGACCCGGCCCGTCGTAGAAACCAGCGCGGCGGGGGCGGCTTTTTTATAGTTTCTCACTTTTACGTGTCTATTCCCATGGCATTCGTCCTTTCTTTCAGCTATGTGCGAGCCTTTGCGCTTGGCCTGGCCCTCATCAGCCTGGCCCCGGCCCACGCTCAGAAAACCACGGTTAAGACCAAAACCAGTAAGGTTAAAACCAAAACCAGCGCGGCACTCACGCCCCCCGTCAGCGAACCCAAAGAGGTAGCCGCCGCCGCCGTGCCGATGGAGCCTATTCCAAAATCGCCCGGCGTATCGGCTCCGCAGGTGGTGAAGCCCGAGCTCCCCGCCGAATGGATTTCCGACCTCGGCGCGGCCCAGGCCCAGGCCAAAGCCACTAACCGGCCCATTGTGGCGGTTTTTTCGGGTTCCGACTGGTGCAAGCCCTGCATTATATACGAGCAGGAAGTGTTTGCCAAACCCGAGTTTATGGCCTACGCCAAAGACAAGCTGGTGCTGGCCCACTTCGATTTTCCGCGCCTGAAAAAGAACCAGCCCACTGCTGCCCAGCTCAAGCTGAACGAGGCCGCCGCCGCCCAGCTTAATAAGGAGGGCGACTTCCCGCTGGCCGTCGTCATTGCGCCCGATGGCAAGGTGCTGGCAAAAACCGGCTACATCGCCGGCGGCCCGGCGGCCTTCGAAGCCTACCTGAAGAAGGTGGTGCCCACGCTGTAGGAACTTATGCATTTGGCTTTAAAACCTAGAATTGCCGTTTGGGCGCTGCTGGCCATGCTTTTTTCGGCATGGTCGGGCAGCGCCCAATCTGTTTCTACTCCGCGCCACACCTTCACGCGCAGCGCCCACCTCATGGGCTCACACTTCACCTTCACGGTGGTGGCGGCCGATGACTCGACCGGGCAGCGGGCCTTGCGGGCGGGCCTGGGCGAAGTGAAGCGCATCGACCGGCTGATGTCGTTCTGGGATTCTACCTCCGAAGTGGTGCGGATAAACCGGGCGGCGGGCGTGCGGCCGGTGGCCGTATCGCCCGAAACATTTGATTTGATTAATCGCACGCTGCGCCTGTCCAAACTCAGCGATGGCGCGTTCGACATCACCTTTGCCAGCGCCGACAAGCTGTATAAGTTCGACCGGCAGGCCCACCCTGCCCTGCCCGATTCGGCGGCCATCCGGGCGTCGGTGCGGCGCATTGGCTGGCAGAAAATTCAGCTGGATGCGACCAAACACACCGTTTATCTGCCCGAAAAGGGCATGCGCATCAATCTGGCGGGCATTCTACAGGGCTACGGCCTGCGCCGGGCCAAGCAGGTACTCGACCAAATGGGCATCAAGGGCGGGCTGATGAATGGCTCGGGTGACATCTACTGCTGGGGCCGGCAGGCTGACGGCTCGCTCTGGCGCGTGGCCATCGGCGACCCTGACCACCCCAACAGCGTGGCCGCCTGGGTCGACGTGACCGATATGGCCGTGGTGACGGCCGGCAACTACGAGCAGTATTTTACGGTGAACGGGCAGGTGTACGGCCACATCATCAACCCGCACACAGGCTATCCGTCCATCGGGCTGCGCTCGGTCACCATCCTGTGCCCCGACGTGGAACTGGCCGATGGATTGGACGAAGTCGTCTTTGTGAAAGGCCCAACCGCCGGTTTGGCTTTCATCAACAGCCTGAAGGGCGTTGATTGCACGCTGATAACCGACGATAACCGCACGTTGGCCTCGCGGGGCATGACGTTGAACTACTACCACGGCGCAACTCCGGCCACCCGCCCCTGATTTATCGTACCCAATAATTGTGAAAAGAATATCCTTATCTGCGCATCCCCGCCTGGCGCTGGGGCTACTATTGCTGCCCCTGACAGCAGCGCTGCCGAGCTGTGTTTCGGTGAAAGCCTACCAGAAAGTGTACCTCAACGACGAGGACATGAAGCTGGCCAGCAAAACCGTGGAAACGCCCGAAACCAATTTCGAAAGCTACCGCGAGGGCGCCGGCGGGGCCAATGGCGGCAAAGTAGGCGGCGGCTGCGGCTGTAATTAATGACTCCGTATCAGCCCGATTTCGTGAAAAAGTTACTCTTCGTTCTGCTTACCCTAAGCGCCTCAGCCACTACGGCCCTGGCCCAAACCGGCACCACGCAAAATCCGAACCGCATCGACGGCTACGGCGCGCCCGTGAGCCCCTCGGTGCCGGTGAGCCGCGCGGCCGATGAGGCCACCATCGACATCATCGGCGGCTATTACCAGCAGGACGGCAGCCACGGCGCGGTGGAAGGCGGCCGCGGCACCCAGCAGCTCACCGACGTGCCTCCGGCCATCATCGTGAACGTGCCGCTGGACACGGTGAGCCGGCTGACCGTGAACGTAGGCGCCGATTTCTACGCCTCCGCTTCGACCGACCGCATCGACTTTGCGCTGAGCACGCCTTCGGCCCACGACGTGCGCTACCACGGCGATTTCGGCTATAGCCGCGAGCAGAAGTCCAAGGGCACCATCTGGGGCGTGGGTACAGGCGTGTCGAAAGAATACGATTACCTGTCGTTTAACCTCGCGGGCTCGTTCGCCAAAACCTCGCAGGACGGCAACCGCCAGCTGAGCCTGGCGGGTCAGGTGTTTTTCGACCGCGTGACGCTGATTCAACCGTTGGAGTTGCGGGAGGGCTACACAACCGGCTCGACTACCAACCGCGGTGAGAAAAACTACGGCACCGACACGCGCCAGACCTACAACTTCACGGCCACTTACTCGCAGGTACTGGCCAAGCGCTTGCAGGCGGCCATCAGCACCGAGCTGGTGTCACAGAATGGCTTGCTGAGCACGCCGTTTCACCGGGTGTATTTCCGGGATAATACGACGGAGCTGAACAAAGCGCCCACGAGCGTTGGCGACAGTTTCTCGCCCCGCGTAGCCACGGCGGCCCGCATCGAGAACCTGCCCCGGGCCCGCTTCAAGTACCCGGTGAGCCTGCGGGTGAACTACTACGCCACGGATTTGGTGCAGGTGCGCGCCTTCTACCGCTTCTACAACGACAATTTCGGCATCACCGCTCACACGTTCGAGCTGGAGTTGCCCGTGAAAATCACGCCCTTTTTCGTAGCCTACCCCTTCTACCGCTACCACACTCAGACGGCTGCCAGGTACTTCGCGCCCTTCATGGAGCATTCCATCACCGACACGTATTACACTTCCGATTACGACCTGTCGGCTTTCTCGGCCAACAAAGTGGGCCTGGGCCTACGCTACTCGCCGGTGTACGGCATCGGCCGCTTCCACGTGCCGGGCAAGAATGCGCAGGGCCTGCCCCGCGTCATGCGCTTCAAATCCCTGGATTTGCGCTACGCCAACTACCAGCAAACTGGTTCCACAATTTACACTGCTGCCAATCGAGCCGACCTGAAAGCCAACATCATCAGCTTCGATTTGGGCTTTGCGCTCTGAGTTGGTGGATTGACGGTCTGGTGGGCTGGCGGATTTACAAACAGCCCCGAGCGGGTCCGGACGCTTGCAAGGCGGGTCCGGACGACCCGACTTTATTTTCTTTGTGGTGTGCAAAGCAACGGCCGGCCGGCATCAATGCCAGTGCCGGCCGTTTGCATGTCGCCCCATTCACTCCCTCACTCAGTCACTCTTTTGAAACACTGGCTCGTTAAATCGGAACCTGAAGCCTACTCCTGGGCCACCTTCGTGCAGGAGGATGGCACCGCCTGGACCGGCGTGCGCAACTACCAGGCCCGCAACAACCTCAACCTGATGCAGCCCGGCGACCTCGTCCTCTTCTACCACAGCGTGAGCGAAAAAGCCATTGTGGGCCTGGCCGAAGTGGCCGCCCTGGCCATCCCCGACGCCACGGCCGAAGCTGGCTCGCCCTGGGTGGCCGTGCCGCTGCGGCCGGTGCAGCCGCTGTCCCGGGCAGTGAGCCTGGCCAAGCTCAAGGCCGATGCGCGGCTGGGCGAGCTGGCTCTCATCCGGCAGTCGCGGTTGTCGGTGCTGCCGGTGCGGCCCGAGGAATTTGATGCCATCCTGGAGTTGGGGGCCGAATAATCGGCTGCGCCACCAGACAAAACGCAGAATTCGGTTGTAACTTTAAAGCAGTAGCCACGCGTTAGAAACGGGTACCTTCACAGTGGTTTTTTACGGCGCACGGGCATGAAACTTTGCTACCTTTTGCTGCTTTCACTGGCCACGCTGGCCGCCCCGGCAGCGGTGCGCGCCCAGTTCAAGCTGCCTTTGCCGCTGCCCGCCAATGCGCCCCGCCAGCCGGCCCGCACCGAGCTGCCGCTGGAGCGCCACGAGAGCGAAGTGCACGTGCAGCCCCTGGCCGCCGATAGCACCGTGGTGCTGCTGCTGGGCCGTGACCGGCCGCTATCGAACAAAACCAAGTTCGCGTTTCAGCAGTACGACCGCGACCTGCACCTGCGGCAGGAGCTGCCGCTGGAAATTGCCGAGGAGTTTGACTTTGCCCGCCTGTGCGCCGAGGGCACCACGGTGTATGCCTTGTTCACCTCGCACAATACCCCTGGCCGGCTGCTGGTAGCCGCCTTCGATGGCCGCGTCAGCCAGACCCGCACCCAAACCTTCGACACCAAGCTCAGCCGCGAGGTGGTGGAGCTGAAGGCGCTGGACGGCCGGCTGTTTGCCACCGTGCTGCTCAACGACCAGCAGCACGTGACGGCCCTGCTGCTCGACGTGGCCACCGGCCAGATGCAGTACCTGCCCTCCGTGTACGAGCCGCTGCCCACCCAGCTCACCTTCGTGGCCGATGCCGCCAGCCAGCGGGCCGAGTACGTGCTGAGCCAAACCAACGGCCGCAAAAGCCGTCTGCTCCTCAAGCAGCTCACCGAAAAAGGCCAGCTGGTGAGCTCCGAGTTTGTGCAGGCCGAGAGCGAACGCAGCCTCATCACTGCCCAGCTCACGCCCCCGCAGGACACTACCGCCCGCCTGCTCATGGGCACCTACTCGCTCCGCGACCCTACCTACGCGCAAGGCCTGTTTGCCACCGACCTGCGCGGAGGTGCCAACACCGGTGCTAGGCCGCCGCTCCGGTTCTACGATTTCCTGCACCTCAAGCACTTCTTCGATTACCTCAAGCCCAGCCGCCAGGCCCGGCTGCGGCTGCGCACCGAGCGCCGCCTGGCCCGCTCGGTGCCGCCCCTGCGCTGGCACTACCGGCTGCTGCTGCACGAGCTGCTGCCCCAGCCCAACGGTGGCTACGTGCTGGTGGCCGAAGTGTACTACCCGCACTACCGCTACAACAGCTACGGCAGCTACACCGGCCCGCTCTACAGCGGCATTGGCAACCAGTATGGCTCGCCTTACGGCAGCGCCCGGATTTTCGATGGCTACGAAACCACCCACGCCCTGGTGTGCGGGTTCGACCGCGCCGGCAACCTTATCTGGGACAATACCTTCGTAGTGGAAAACCTGCGGCGCTCCGAGCTTGAAGAAGCCGTGCGCCTGCAAACCCTGCCCGATGGCCGCCTGGTGCTGGCCTACCTCGATGAGGAAAAGTTGCGCTACAAACTGGTACGCGGCGCCGAGTCGTCGCCCAACGACCAGCAGGTGCCCATCCAAATCGGGGCCGGCCCCGCCGATAATGGGACCGAGCGCGCCACCGAAACCTCCCAGGCCGACCTGCTACCCTGGTTCGGCAGCCGCTTTGTGGCCACTGGCTACCAGCACGTGCGCGTGGAGCACGGCAAAGACCGAGACGTGTTTTTCCTGAATTCGGTGGTGTTTTAGGATGCGATAAGTGAGGTTATTTGGCTTGTGAATAACCGTAGCGCGGGTTTGGTGCGTACAACGCACTAATCTTCTTGTCACTTTTGCTGCATGCTTACAAAACTCCGTTTCCCCGTCCTTATTCTGCTTTTGTTGTTAGCCGGCTGCCGGGCCGGTGGCCCCGGCTCGCCGGCTCGCACCGTGTCCTCGTTTTTCTCGAAATACGAAGGCCGCGAAGGCTTCAAAACCACCGAATGGTCGGCCGACCTGCTCCAGCGCCTGGCCCTGGTGAAAGCCGCCAAGCTCCTCGGTGGCTCCGACCTCACCAATGCCATTACCGGCATTCGCTCGGCCAAGGTCATCAGCTTCGCGCCCACCACCACCTCGGCCAAAGAGTTGGCGGCCCAGGGCCTGCGCAGCGAAGCCGCCGGTATTCTGCAAAACAATAAGTACGACCCGCTCACCACCGCCGGCTTTGGCGGCAGCAACTACGCGGTATCCACCCGCGGCTCGGGCAACAGCATTTCGGAATTCGCCGCCCTCGGCAGCCTGCCCGACGTGGCCGACTCCTTCGTGCTGGTGTCGGTGCAAGGCAATTTCACCAGCTCCCAGGTAGCGGCCCTGAGCAAGTATCTGCCGCAGATTGTGCAGGCCACCAGCAAGTAATTCGTCAACCCGTACTAAACGCAGAATGCCCGGCTGAACCTTCGCTCAGCCGGGCATTTCTGCGTTTACTCCATTATTCTATCGGCCCTGCGCCATTAGCGCCTCAATCTCCTCCGCCTTAATCGGAATATTGGCCATCAAATCTTCGTTGCCGTTGGCCGTGATGAGAATGTCATTCTCCAGGCGAATGCCCAGGCCTTCCTCGGGAATGTAGATGCCGGGCTCAATGGTGTACACCATGCCGGGTTCGAAGGTGCGGTACTTGTAGCCCACGTCGTGCACGTCGAGGCCGAGGTAGTGGCTGGTGCCGTGCATGAAATACTTCTTGTAGAGCGGCGCGGCGGGGTCCTGGTGTTGAACGTCGGCGGCATTCAGCAGGTCCAGCTTGATGAGCTGCTGCTCCATGAACTCGCCCACGGCCTGGTGGTAGGCTTCGATTTCGCCGCCGGGTACGAGGCGCGTTTTGGCAAAATCCATCACGCTCAGCACGGCATCGTACACCTGGCGCTGGCGCGGCGTGAATTTACCGTTTACCGGAATTGAGCGGGAGAGGTCGGCCGCGTAGTTGGCGTATTCGGCCCCGAAGTCGAGCAGAATCACGTCGCCGTCCTGGCACTGGTGGTCGTTGGTGGTATAGTGCAGCACATTGGCATTCTTGCCGCTGGCGATAATGCTGCCGTAGGCCGGCCCCCGGCTGCGGTTGCGCATGAACTCGTGCACGATTTCGGCCTCAATCTCAAATTCCCACACGCCCGGCTTCACAAAGCCCAGCAAGCGCCGAAACGCCTTCTCCGTAATGTTGCAAGCCTCGCGCATCACCCGGATTTCCTCGGGGCTCTTGATAGCGCGCAGCTGGTGCATCAGACGCGCCGCCCGGCGGTAGGTGTGCAGCGGGTACTGCGCCTGCAGGCTCTTGATGAAGCGGGCATCGCGCGTTTCCACCTCCACCACGGCCCGGATGTGCTCATTAGAGGGCAGGTACACATTCTCGGCCTCGTTCATGAGCGCGGGCAACACAGATTTGAAGCTATCCAGCCACATAATGGTCGGGATGCCGGAGTTCTGGCGGGCTTCCTCCTTGGTCAGCTTGTAGCCCTCCCAGATGAGAATGTGTTCCGACGTTTCCTTCAAAAACAGGATTTCGCGGTGCTGCGGCAGCCGCGCATCCGGAAAAATCACGAGAATGCTTTCCTCCTGGTCCACGCCGGACAGGTAGAACAAGTCGTTGCTCTGGCGGAAGGCCATGGTGCCGTCGGCGTTGGTCGGCATGATGTCGTTGCTCTGAAAAATGGCCAGCGACGCCGGCGGCAGCAGCTCGCGGAAGCGGCGACGGTTTTCAATAAAAAGCTCGGGGGCAAGGGGAGCGTAGCGCATGGGCAAGAGTTGAGTTGGAATGGGGCCGCAAGTTAGGTAGCCGGCGGCCGGCACAAGCCACCGCCCCGGCCGGCTGCGAACGAAAGTAAAATGCAAAAAAGCCCTTGCTCAGCCAGAGCAAGGGCTTTTCACATTCTTAACCGCCGGACCTTACATTTTGGTGGTGGTCTTTTTCACGGTTGTTTTGTTGGCTTTGTAGCGCATATCGGGCGTGCCGTCGGCCTTCAGGGGGCCGGTGCTCATCTTGGTGGTTTTGGTCGATTTGTTTTCCGAGTAGCGCATATCAGGCGTGCCATCAGCCTTCATTTTGGTGCTGCTGGTAGAAGTCGAAGACTTGGTCATGCCCGAAGGCGTGGTCATCGTGCTCGATTTGCTCATCGTGCCCGAGCCTTTGGTCATGGTGCTCGACTTGGTCATACCCGCCGGGTTGCTCATCGTCGACGATTTTACGGTCGTCTTGGTGGCTGGAGCCTGCATGGTTTTGGTCGTTGTCATTTTCGACGAGCTGGTGCTCATCTGGGTGCCGGTCGCCGGAGTGGCCGTTTGGGCCTGGGCTACCGAGCCGCCGAGCAAGCTGAGGGAAACGAGGAATCCGAGAATGCGTTTCATGGGAGTAAGGGTAAGCTGAAGAGTGAGAGAATGCGCCTCCTACGCGGTTTGGCCCCGCGTGGTTGGATGGCAATGTAGCTATTTTTTCATATCTCGTGCCAACTTCATTTCTCTTCTACAGCATGGGTTAAACCTTGCCCGCCGTCCGGCCTCCAACCCCCATCTTTTCCCCATCATTATTACGTATTCCCATGAAGAAGTCTTTGTTTTCGCTACTGGCCGCTACTAGCCTGCTGGCTGTTTCCTATACTTCCGTGGCCCAGGTCGTGACGCCCGGCATCAACGCCCGCCAGCGCAATGAGCGCGCCCGCATCCGCCAGGGCGTGGCCACCGGCGAGCTCACCCGCCCCGAAGCCGCCCGCCTCAAAGGCCGCGAAGCCGAAATCCGCCAGGACAAGCGCGCCGCCCGCGCCGACGGCATCGTAACCCGCGACGAGCGTCAGGACATCCGCAAGGATGAAAACCAAGCTAGCCGCGCCATCTACCGCCAGAAACACGACGGCCAGGTGCGGCCCCGCGCCGTGCGCTAGCCGGCTGTCCTATTATCTATTGCCATACTGCAAAAATCCCTGCATCGCTTATCGGATGCAGGGATTTTTTATGAACTATGGTTGAGTTTTTAAATTCAATATTACTTTAGTGCACACAAAAGCATTGCCGGCCGGATTCTGCCGGTTCATTTTCCCACTTTCTGCTGCCTGGCACATGAAGCACTTTCTTTACTCTGTCCTAACTATCAGCTCTTTGTTGCTAATCGGGTCACCTTCGGCCAGTGCAGCGCCCACCCGCCACAGCTTGAACGACACGCCCGCCGACGTGCAGCGCAAAGCGGCTGCCCGCGAGCAAAGGGCCGCCACCCGCGAAAAAGCTGTCGCCGCCAGAAAAGCTTCCAAACTGCAGCGGCTGACCGTCAAATCCCGCAAAGTCACCAACAAGCTGCAGCGGGCCATGCTTGTCATTCTCGGCCTCGAAGAAAGCAAAGCGGTTACCTCGCCCGCCCGCCTCCAGCGCCAGCTCCATGCCCACCAAAATCATCTGAAGCATCGGGCACGCATGGCTGCCCGGGCCCACCGCCACCGCGCCCACGACTAGCCTACGCGGCGCTTAACGTTCTAAAAAAGCCCTTTCTCATCCTTGAGAAAGGGCTTTTTGTTGTCCGACAATTTTGGCAACTGGGCACCCGTCTCCATGCGCGCTTCACACAACTTAAAAATTCATGACAAATTCATTAGGAATAATTTGCTATTAATTTTTAATATATATATTTTTATTATAAGCCTAAGCGACTGGTAAAGCTGTGCTTGCTCCCAATACCAGCCACCGCACTGCCTGGGCATTGCCAACATTTTTCATCTTTTTACTCATTGCCATGAATACGCACAGCTACAAGTTGTTAGTGGCCGGAGGGCTATTGCTCTTATGTTCCGGCTTTGTGCCCGCTACTCCTCGGCCCGCCTCGTCTTTCGACGACACCCCAGCCGAAATTCAGCGCAAAGCAGCGCGGGAGCGCGCTGTAGCGGCCAAAAAAGCGGTTCTGGTAAACCGTACCAACACTCGTACCACCCGCAAGTCGACGGCCAAAATAAACCGCGCTGTGCTCATTCTGCTAGGCTTGGAGGCTAACCGAAAAGTTACCTCCCCCGCCAAGCTGGAATGGCATATGCACCAGCACCAAAAGCAACTGAAACGGCAGGCCCTGCATGCTTCGCAAGCCCGCAAACGGCGCTGCAACCGCGCTCTGAACTAACGCCCGGCATAGCTATCAATCATTAAAAAAGCCCCTTGCCATATTGGCAAGGGGCTTTTTGCTACAAGGAACAGCGGGATTACGCCGTCACCTGAGCTTCCAGTTTCTGGGCGAGCACGTGCTTGGGCACGGCGCCTACTTGTTTGTCAACGATTTGGCCATTCTTGAAGACCAGCAGCGTAGGAATGCTACGGATACCGAACTTCATAGAAGTCTGAGGGTTAGCATCAACGTCAACTTTGCCGACTACGACTTTGCCTTCGTATTCGCCGGCCAGCTCTTCTACTACGGGGCCTACCATGCGGCAGGGACCGCACCATTCGGCCCAGAAATCGACCAATACGGGCTTGTCGCCGTTGATGATTTCGTCAAAGTTGGCGTCGGTTATCTCAATTGCTTTGTGTCCCATTTCAATTTGGGTTGGGGTTAATAAGAATAGTCTGGCGTATACGGCCAACGGGGTCGCAAGGTAGCAGATTGGATGGTAAAACAGCGGAGCCGGGGGAAAGTTCAGGAATAGGAGATTGGCCCGATGAAGGGCCTGGTTTTCTATCTAAACGTCGTAAAAAACACCTTTTGAACGTCATGCAGAGCATTCTGCGCGTCAAGCGGAATGCTCTGCATGACGGCCGGACTATTCCTTCTCCTGCCCGTCACTAAATCAGCGTGCAAACTTCCATGTCCAGCTCTTTCATTTTCTCGATGAAAGCTTTGGGCTCAATCTGGAAGCGGCGTGAGAACATATCCACCGCCAGGTGCTCGTGGGGCTCCACAAACTGGATTTCCAGCCGCTTGCCGCCAGGCGCGTGCTCGATGGCTTCTTCCAGCCGGTCGAGCATGGGGGCGGTCACGGTGCGCAGGTCGAGGCGCACGCGCACGCCTTTGCTGCGCTTTTCGGCCACGTCGGCCAGCGGCTCCATGGTCAGAATGCGCAGGTCCCATTGGTCCTGGGTGTGGCGGCGTAGCTCCTGCTTGAGTTTGACGTACATGGGCGGCACCTGCTCGTTGGGGTAGTTGCGCGGGTTGATGAGGGGTGCAAACTTGGTGTAGTCGTCGCGGAACAGAGCCGGGTTGATGCTCGTCTCGTAGTCTTCCAGGGTGAAGGTGCAGAAGGGCTGGCCGGTTTTCGTGGTCTTGAACAACACGTTGTTAATCAGACCAGCCACCGCAATTTCCTTGTTTTTGATTTCGTCCACCTTGTCCAGTCCGCAGGTGCAGTAGGCATCCAGCTCCAGCTTGTAGGCGTCGAGCGGGTGGCCGGAGAGGTAGAAGCCTACTACTTCTTTTTCGCGGCGCAGCTGCTCGGTTTTGCTCCAGGGCTCCATGTCGTGGATTTTGGGCATGGGCGCGGCCACCGCCCCAAAGGCCCCCGCGCCAAACAGACTGTGCTGGGCCGATTCCTTGGCCGCCGCGTGCTGCTGGCCCACGCGCATGGCCTTTTCAATCAGGTTTTGGTCGCCGGCGGGCGAATCCAGGTACAGGCGGCGGTGCTTGCCGAAGCCATCGAAGGCGCCGGCCTGGGCCAGGCTTTCGAAGGTTTTCTTGTTCACGGTGCGCAGGTTCACGCGCTTGGCGAAGTCGAAAATATCGGAGTACTCACCCGCTTTTTCGCGCTCCTGTACCATGCTTTCCACCGCGAGTTCACCTGCGCCTTTCACCGCGCCCATGCCGAAGCGGATGGCGCCTTCCTGGTTCACGTTGAATTTCAACAGGCTTTCGTTCACGTCGGGCCCCAGCACGGGCACGCCCTGCTTGCGGGCTTCCTCAATGAAGAACGTCACCTTCTTGATGTCGCCCATGTTGTTGGTGAGCACGGCGGCCATGTACTCGGCTGGGTAGTTCGCCTTCAGGTAACCAGTCTGATAAGCCACCACGGAGTAGGCCGCCGAGTGCGAACGGTTGAAGCCGTACTCCGCGAATTTCTCCATCACGTCGAACACTTCGTTGGCTTTTTTGGCCACGATGCCGTGAATGTTTTTGGCTCCTTCGATGAACTTCTCGCGCTCCAGGGCCATCTTTTTCATGTCCTTCTTGCCCATGGCGCGGCGCAGCAAGTCGGCGCCGCCGAGCGAGTAGCCGGCCAGAATCTGGGCCGTCTGCATAATCTGCTCCTGATACACCATGATGCCCTGGCTGTATTCCAGAATGGGTTTCAACAGCTCGTGCGGGTATTCCACTTCCTCGCGGCCGTGCTTGCGGTTGATGAAGTTCGGGATGAACTGCATCGGGCCGGGCCGATAGAGGGCGTTCATGGCAATCAAGTCCTCGATGTTGGTTGGTTTCAAGTCCTTGAGGTACTGCCGCATACCTTCCGACTCGAACTGGAACGTGCCAATGGTATCACCACGCTGGTAGAGCGCGTAGGTCTTCTCGTCATCGAGCGGGATGTTGTCGATGTCGATTTTCACGCCGTGGTTGCGCTCAATCAGGCGCATGGCATCCACGATAACCGTCAGGGTTTTGAGGCCCAGAAAGTCCATTTTCAGCATCCCCGCCGATTCAATCACCTTGCCGTCGAACTGCGTGATGAGCAGGTCCGAGTCTTTCGAGGTCGAAACCGGGATGTACTTCGTGATGTCGTCGGGCGCAATAATTACCCCGGCCGCGTGGATGCCGGTGTTGCGCACCGAGCCCTCGAGCTGCGTGGCGAGACGCAAAATCTGGCCCTTGAGGTTCTCGGGGCTTTCGTCGCGCCGAATCATGTCCAGCTCCTGGTTTTCGGCAAAGGCGCCGGCCAGGGTGGTGCCGGGCTTGTCGGGCACCATCTTGGTGAGGTCGTTGGTATGCGGCAGGGGCAGCTCCATGGCGCGGGCCACGTCCTTGATGCTGGACTTGGCGGCCATGGTGCCGAAGGTGATAATCTGGGCCACCTGCGTCTTACCGTACTTATTCACCACGTAGTCAATGACTTTCTGACGGTTCACGTCGTCAAAGTCAATGTCGATATCGGGCATCGACACACGCTCCGGGTTCAGGAAACGCTCGAATAGCAGCGAGTACTTAATGGGGTCGATGTTGGTGATACCCACGCAGTAGGCCACGGCCGAGCCGGCGGCCGAGCCCCGGCCCGGCCCCACGGCCACCCCGATGTTGCGGCCGTGGTTGATGAAATCCTGGGTGATGAGGAAGTAGCCGGCAAAGCCCATCGTCTGGATGATGCGCAGCTCATAATCAAGCCGTTCCTCAATTTCGGGCGTGCGCTCGGAGTAGCGCGGCGGCTTGCTCATGGTCACCACGCCCTGGCCGGCGCTGGGACCGAAGGCCCCCACGTAGGTCAGCTCGCGTAGAAATTCGTCGGCGTTGGCGAAGGGCGCGGGAATGGGGAAGTTGGGCAACAGAATGTCGCGCGCCAGCTTCGGGGGCGTGATTTTGTCGACAATCTCATTGGTGTTGTCCACGCTCTCGGGCACATCGGCGAACAGGTCGTTCATCTGCGCCTGCGTCTTGAAGAAGAACTGGTCGTTGGCGAAGCCGAAGCGGGTGTGCGGCTTGGGCTTCTGCAGTTCCTCGTCGATGCGGCGGAGCTGGCGCTGGGCGCGCTCGTCGCGCGCGTGGTCGCGGCGTAGGTTGTCGAGCAGGTCGTACTTCACCTCGCCCCCGCTGGTCATGAGGGTGTAGTAGTTGGTGCGAATATCACCGACCGGGATGCTGTTCTCCTCGCCGGTATTCACGCACAGCAGCAGGTCGTGGGCGGCGTAATCGGTCTGGTCGACGTAGTGCGAGTCGTTGGTGCAGATGACTTTGACGTTGTACTTCTTCGCAAAGCCCAGCAGAATCTGGTTCACGTCTTCCTGGCTTTTGCCGGTGCCGTCGAAATTCATCAGGCCGTGGCGCTGGATTTCGATGTAGTAGTCCTCACCAAACAAATCGAGCCACCACTTCAGCTTTTCCTCGGCCTCAGCTTCGGTGCCGAAGAGGATGGTTTGCGGAATCTCGGCCCCGATGCAGCAGCTCGTGGCAATCAGGCCCTCGTGGTACTTGAGCAGCAGTTCCTTGTCGATGCGCGGAAACTTGGAGTACACGCCCTCGATGAAACTCAGCGAGCAGAGCTTGGCCAGGTTGTGGTAGCCGGCCTGGTCCTTGGCCAGTAGCAGCTGGTGGAAGCGGTTGTCGCGCTCGCCTTTTTCCCGACTGAAGGTTTTGCGGTGCCGGTCTTCCACCAGGTAAAACTCGCAGCCCACGATGGGCTTCACGTTGTACTTGTTGGCCTCGGCCACGAAGTTGAACGCGCCGAACATGTTGCCATGGTCGGTGAGGGCTACGGCGGGCATCTCGTCCTTCTGGGCCTTCTTCATCAGGGCCGAAATGCTGGCCTGGCCGTCGAGCAGCGAGTATTGCGTGTGCGAGTGAAGGTGCGAGAAAACAGGCATAAGACAGGGCGTTGGGAACGGGCTAATCGTAAAGATACCCCCGGCTGGCGGGCATTGCCAAACCCCAAAAGCCTGCTGCCTGATTCCCTGACTGCTGCGTTTTTTACGGCTTGTGAGCCGGCAGTCCGCCCGCTTTGGGGGCTATTTTACTTCGTATCGGCCTGCACGCGCAGCACTTCGCCTAGCTTCACCGAGGCATCGGGCTTGTTGTTCCAGGCCTGCAGGTCGGCAACGGTTACCTGGTAGCGTTTGGCGATGCTGTACAGGGTTTCGCCTTTTGCAACGGTGTGCTGCGTAGCAACTTCTGCAACTGGCGCAGCTGGCGCGACAACAGTTTTAGCTGCCGGAACTCCCTTTTTGGGCACGTACAGCAACGCCGGGTTGATTTGGCCGGAGGCGTGAGCGGCCGGGACTTGCGCGGGCGCAGGAGCCGGAGCAGCCTTGGCGGCCGGAGCTGTTTGTTGTTCAGGAGCTTTCAGCGTCAGCACCTGGCCCGTGACCAAGCCATAAGGCGGCGCCAGCTGGTTGATGGCAATCAACGTGGCGGGCGAAATATTGTAGAGCCGGCCCACGGAATACACCGTTTCGCGGGCTTCCACGCGGTGAGTGGCATCACTGGGAATGGCGCGGACGGCCACAGTGGCGGGCTTTGGCGTGGCCGCAGCAACAGTAGGCGCCGAAGCGGCTTCCGGTTTTGGCGTAACGGCAGCCGGAGCAGAAACCGCGGGCGCAGCCACTTTTACCGGGGCTGGCTTTGGCACATATACCGGCGCCGTGGGGGCGTTGACAGGCTTGGCAACTACCGCAGGGCGGCTAACCGCAGGCACCGCCACGGTCGAGTCGGGCTGGCGCGGCTCATCGGCCAAGGGTGCGGGGGCCGGAGCAGCGGCGGGCGGCGGCAGGTAGGTTCGCTTGGCGAAAGACGGCTGCGTGGGAGCGGCGGCCGGAGCCGGGCGGGCCGGCGTTGGCGCGGCGCGAGCCGGAGCTGGGGCTGGCGCAACGGACGCTGGGACTACCGGCTCCGGCGCGGGTGCTGCAGCCGGCACGGTGGCGGCCGTTGTGGTGGCCGTTTCCAGGGCTTCGCCCCAGCCATCGGTGCTTTCCGTACTCACGGGCTTGGTTTTACCGGTGTCGCTTTTGACTTTAATTTTGACCTTGACTTTGCCATCATTGCCCGATTCGGTGCGGCGGGCGGCCACGGCTTCATTGGCCTGGTCGACGAGGTTATCTGTTTCGGTTTCGGCGGCCGTGGTGGCTACGCTGGGCCGCTCCAGGGCCGCGCCCTCGGGCTGGGAGCGGTATTCGATGGCGGTTTCGCGGGGGCGGGTGTGCTGGAGCCACAGCACCCGACCGGGCCGCAATTCCTCGACGCGGGCCATGCGGTTTTTGCTGTAAATGGCCTTCTGGCGAATGCCGTATTTCTGGGCCACGTCGAAAATTCGCTCGCCGGGCTGCAGGACGTGGTATTCGACGGCGGCCACGTCGCGCTTTTTCTCGAGGAAATAGGGCCGGCCGGTCACAACCTGGTCGAAGGCCGACAATTCGTTGTGCTTCAGGAATTCGCCCAGGCGCTGGTGACCCCGTTTGGCCAGGTCGGCCATGGTTTCGCCGGGCAGGGCAATGAGGGCGCGCAAGTTGTTGAGGCGCACTTCGGCGGCGTTGGCGGCCACGGTGGGCGCGTTCAGGAGCTGGCCGCGGCTTTGCAGGCGCTGGTTGGCCACGATGCCGGCGGCCTGGGTGATGTCGCCCACCGGCACGATGAGCGTGTAGGCTTTATCAGCGGGCACGGCGGCGGCCAGCAGCCAGTGGTTGTGGGTGGCCAGCGCAGCCGAGTCGACATGGAGCGTGAGGGCCTGGTCGTAAAGCGTTTGGCCGGCCACGGCAGGAAACTCCTGCAGCAGCAGCTTCGGCCGGGGGTTGAGGCCGCAGGCGGGCTCGAAGGCGACTTTCTGGGCCAGGAACATCAGCACGTAGGGCGACGTGGCCTCGGTGATGGCCATTTCGGTGGCGTCGAAATCGGTGGGCAGCGTGTAGGGCTTCACGCCGGCTGGGCCGGTGTAGTAGCTCAGCAGGGCGTTCAGCCAGTTGTGCAGGCTGGTGTTGCTGCGGGTGAGGTAGCGGGCGGCGGCGCGGGTGCTCGTGGTGAGGTGCTGACGCTCATCCACGGCGCTGTTCACGGTGAGGCCCAGTCCGGTAGCGGTTTCCTGCTTGAGCTGCCAGTAGCCCACGGCTTCGTGGTTGCTGCGCGCATTGCCCAGCAGGGCACTTTCCTGCAGGGCGAGGTAGCGGAAATCGAGCGGCACGCCTTCCTCCTTCAGTACCCGGTCGATGATGGGAAACGAGGCGTCAGCCAAATCAACCCGGGCCTGAAAGGAAGGCTGGTGGCGGCAAAGTCCATCGGCTTTTTGTTGCACGAGGCGCTGGGCTTCCTCACTAAGAACGAGGTGGATGCCGGCCACGTCCATGGCGGCGGGCACGTCGGGGTGCGGACGCGAGGCCAGCGGTTGGGCGGCCAGTGTGCCCGTAAACGTGAGTAGAATCCCCAGCAGCAGAATCGAATTTCGCATAAATAATCCCCGGTCGGTAGCGGCTACCGCAGCAGCATTCGACCCGGAAGCTACAAAGAACCTGATTTTCGGGGGAAATCCAGCCTAGACCCTACCAGCGGTACGCTCCGGCGGCAAACTCTGACTCCGGACCATAGTTGTAGCAGCAAAAAACAGTTTCAGCCCAATGCACACGCTCAGCAGCCAGCAGCCGGTCCCGATATACCCGTTCGAGCGGGACGAAGTGACCGGTAGCAAATTATTCACCCTCCTGCGCTCGGAGGGCGAGCTGACTTACGAGGAAAACCTGCTCATTCCGCACCGCAAGGCCTATTATCTGCTGGTGTTTGTGAAGCACAACCGTGGCCGGCATTGGGTGGACATGAAGTCCTACGACCGCAAGGACAACACGCTGTACTTCTCCACTCCCAACCAGGTGCTGGTAAAAGAAGCGCCTACGCCCTTCTGGGGCACCCGCCTCACGTTTACGAAGGAGTTTCTGGCCTTGCAGCAAAACGCGGCGCTACGCGACCTGCCCCTTATCCAAAACCCTTACAACGGGCATGAGCTGCTGCTAACGGATGCCGACGGGGCCCTGGTGGAGGAAATGCTGGCGAAGCTGGAAACGGAGTATGCCCGCCCCGGCGAGTGGCAGCACCGCATGCTGAGCGCCTACCTCACGGTGCTGCTCACGCATCTGAGCCGCTTGTACACGGAGCAGTTTACGGGCGAAGAGCTGTCGGCCGACCAGCAGCTATTGCGGACTTTCCAGGACCGAATTGAGGAAAGCTACCGCGAGCTGCACGAGGTAGGCGCGTATGCCGCCCAGCTTCATATCTCGGCGGGCCATTTGAGCGAGGTGGTTAAAGCACAGAGCGGCAAGCCGGCCATCAAGCACGTGCACGAACGGCTGGTGCTGGAAGCCCGGCGGCTGCTTTTCTACACCCAGCACTCGCTCAAGGAAATTGCGTTTGACCTCGGGTTTTCGGACGCGTCTTATTTCAACCGCTTCTTCAAGCGCGAAACCGGGGTCACGCCGGCCGAGTACCGCACCACCATCCGCAAAATGTACCAGTAATACCGCAGAATGGGTGCTAGCCCCGCCAATTGGGGCCAATAATTTTGTGCTGTTAATCATCTGGAAATCATTGACCATGAAAACCGCACTCATCACCGGCGCCAACAAAAGCATTGGCTTCGAAACCGCCCGGCAGCTGCTGCAGCAGGGCTACCACGTGTACCTCGGCAGCCGCGACCTTGACAAAGGCCAGCAGGCCGTGGACCAACTAAAGGCCGAAGGCTTGGCCCAGGTTGAGCCCCTGCAAATTGATGTCACCGATGACAATTCCATCAAAGCCGCCCGCGCAACAGTGGGCCAGAAAACGCCCATTCTCGATGTGCTCATCAACAATGCCGGCATCCTGGGCGGTATGTCGCAGCCGGCTGCCAGCACCGACATCAGCCTGATTAAGGAGGTGTTTGAAACGAACGTGTTTGGGGTAATCTCCGTGACGCAGGCTTTTCTCGACCTGCTACGGCAGTCACCCGCGCCGCGCATCGTGAACGTGACCTCGGGCCTGGGCTCACTCACGCTGCACAACGACCCGTCATGGAAATACTACGCCGTGAAAGGGGCCGCCTACCAGCCATCCAAAGCCGCCCTGAATGCCTATACCATCATGCTGGCCTACGAGCTGCGCGACACGCCCTTTAAAGTGAATGCCGTGGACCCCGGCTACACTGCCACCGATTTCAACCACCACAGCGGCCCCGGCAGCGTGGCCGATGCTGCCGCCCGCGTCGTAAAAGCCGCCGTGCTGGGCCCGAATGGTCCCACCAGCCAGTTTTTCAGCGATGACAACGCGCCGGAAACGGGTATCAGTCCGTGGTAGCGGGCGGCGGCTAACCCTGTTGAGTCAATTAAAAAGGCCGTTATGCTGCGCTCAGCATGACGGCCTTTTGTTTTAACCTTCGAAAACCAGTCTGTTTACTGCGGGCCGCCCCCACCGCCGGGCGGGCGCCCCCCGCCCCCATCGGGCCGGCCGCCGCCATCCGGACGGCCGAAGCCCCGGCCTTCGCCGCGCCCGCCGCCTTCGCCCGGCGCGGGTGCTATCACGTTGCCGCTGCGGATGTTATAGGTAAACATCAGCATGAAGTAGCGCTGCAGAATATTGGTTTGCACGTCCTCGTAGTAGGCATCGGTCACGTTGCGTGAAATGCTGCGGTTCTGGCCCAGCAGGTCGAAGGCATACACCCGGATTTCGCCGCGCTGGCCGGGGAAGAGCTTCTTGCCAATGCTGGCATTCCAGAGCAGGTACTGCTGGTTGTAGCCGGCCGAGAGGCCCGAATAGGCTTGGTGCAGCAGGTCGGTGGCCAGGTTGATGCCGGGGCCCACAATCCAGTTCAACCGGAAGCGCGTTACCTGCGAGAAGTAGTTGGTATTGAGCCGCGTCTGGAGCGTGTTGATAACGAAGTTTTTGTTCGAGGTGGTGGAGGCTGTGAAATCGAGGTTGGCGCTGATGTTGGAGCTGAGCGTGAGGCCGGCCCCGAAGGTGGGCACGCGAGCGTAGTTCAGGCCGCCGTTTACCAGGCCCGGGGTTTGGGTGAAGCCGGCATTAGCGCTCAGGTTCACGTTGGTTTTGATGGCCTTGATGGGCTGGCCGTAGCTCACCAGCGACCGCACCGTGTACTGCTGGCTGAGGTTGGTGGGCTGGATGAGCTGGCCGCCGGCGGGCAGGCGCACGGCGGGTGCGCCCTCGGGCGTCACGATGGTGTCGCGGGCGGCCACGATGGTGCGATTCGAAATCGGATTCTGGGTATAAGCCCCCGACAGCAGCGCGAAGAAGTTGCTCGACACCTCGGGGTTCGAGGCCGAGTAGCGGATGTTGACCGAATGCTGGAATTCCTGGCGCAGTGTGGGGTTGCCGATGGTGAGCTGCAAAGGGTTAGCGTTGTTCACCACAGCTTGCAACTGGTTCACGCTGGGGGCGTTGGTATTGGTGCGGTACATCAGGCGCAGGTTCTTCTGCTTCGTAAAGCGGTAGTTGAGCATGGCGTTGGGAAGCACGTTCACGAAGTAGTAGCGCCCGACGCTGGGGCGCGGAAACTGTGCGTCGCTGTACAGCTCCGAATACTGCCCGGCCAGCCCAAAACTAGCCTGGTACTTGGGCGTGATGTGCCGGTAAGTCAGCCCGCCCGACTGCGTGAGGTAGTAGTTCTGGAATACGTTGCTCAGCCCGTCGTTCTGCTGGCGCGTGTCGCCGGTGAGGATGTCGTAAGTGTATTTGCTGGAGTTATTGGGCGCGTAGTTGATGGCGTAGTTGCCCTGCAACACGTCCTGTCTGGTCAGCGCCTCCGTGAGCGAGAGGTTGGCGTTGATGCTGCCGCCGTGCTGCGTGAGGTCGCTGGCCTGGTTGAGGTTGTTGAGGCGCGAGCCGGTGTCGGTGGTTTGCAGCGTGGTGTTGCTGTTGCGCTGCGTATAAGTGCCGCCAATGCTGAGGCTGGCCGTGCGGCCGGCTTTGGCGAAGCGGTGGCGCAGCAGCAGGTCGCCCCCCGTGTTCAGACCCTTGTTGTTGGAGCCATAGAGGCTGTTGATTTTGCTCTGCGTCGTATCGGCGCGGCGCGTGAGGCCGTCCACGGTGCTGTTGGCGTCGTTCAGCTGGTAGCTGAAACGCGGACGGAACAGAATGGAATTGGCCGAGTCAATCTTGTGCTCCAGGCGCAGGTTGAAGCGCTGGTTGGTGTTGAGGCTGTTGGTATTGGCGTTCTGGGTGTAGCTGGTGCCAGCCGGCAGCACGTATTGGCGGTTGGTGTTGCTGTTGATGGTGTTGTCGGCCCTATTAAAGAAGTAGCTGGCCGAGAGGTCCGTCTTTTTGTTCCAGGAGTTCGAGTAGTTCAGGCCCACGGCGTTGGTTTTGGTGATGCCGCCGCTCTGGTTCACCAGGAAATCGCCGGCGTTGCCGCCGTTGCCGCCACCGCCCTGGCCCCCACCGCCGCGCTGGCCACCGCGCCCGCCGCCGCCCTGGTTCGAGTTGCCCACCACGCCCAGCAAATCCTCGGTACCGAAGTTCTGCTCGTTCACGTTGTTGCTCTGCGCCAGCACCGACATCCGTTCATTGCCGTTGAACTTGTTCACGTTGCCGCTCGCCTTGTAGCGGTCCGGCCCCGCCCCGGCCAACACCCGCCCAAAGGTACCGTTGCGGAATTCCACCTTGGTCACGATGTTGATGGTCTTGGTCGTATTGCCGTCGTCGAAGCCCGAGAAGCGGCTCTGTTCGCTACGCTGGTCAAATACTTCGACTTTGTCCACCATTTCGGCGGGCAGGTTTTTGAGCACCGCGTCGGGGTCGTTGCCGAAGAAGGGTTTGCCGTCAACCAGCACCTGCTGCACGTTTTCGCCCTGGGCCTGCACCTTGCCGTCGGTGCCGCGGCTCACGCCCGGCAGCTTGTCGATGAGGTCGCCGGTGGTGGCGTCGGGGTTAGTTTTGAAGGCGCGGGCGTTGAACTGGGTGGTATCTCCCTTCTGCACCGATTGCGCGGCGGCGCCCGTCACCACCACGCCCTTCAGCTGCACGCCACCGGCTTGCAGCGCCAGCGTACCCAGCTGCACGGGTGCGCCTGCCACCGTCACATTCTGACGGATTTTCTGGTAACCCACAAAGGAGGCATCAACCACGTAGCGCCCGGCGGCCACGTTATCGAACTGAAACCGACCGTCGGCATCGGCTGCTGCGCCGCTTTTGGCCGAGTCGGGCAAGTGAATCAGTAGCACGTTGGCCCCGATGAGGGCCGACTGGTCCTTGCCATCCGTCACGCGCCCGCTCACGGTGGTGGGGGCCTGCGCCCAGGCGGCCGGCAACCCAATCAGCAGGAAAAAGAAGACCGAAATATGCCGCATACACTTGGTTGAATTACTATAGAGGTGTCTGACGGTATTCCAGGGCCGAAGGTTGGCCGGGGCCGGCCGCCGCTACTTCTTGCGCAGCAGCAGCAGGCCATCGCGCAGGGGCAGGAAAACCGGCTCTACCCTTGCGTCCCGGGCCATCTTGTCGTTGAAGGCCCGCACCAGCGGTGTGTCTTTGTCGCCCGATTTCAATTTGTGCGCGGGCAGCACCTTGCCGCCCCACAGCACATTATCGACAATGAGCAGCCCGCCGGGCCGCACCTGGTCAATCACCGCTTCAAAATACGCGTCGTTATTCCGCTTGTCGGCGTCAATAAAGACCAAATCCCACACTTCATCGACCAGGCCCGGCAAAACGTCGAGCGCCGCGCCGATGTGCAGCCGCACCTGCTCCGTCAGGCCCGCCGCTGCCACGTAGCGCCGAATGCGGGCCTCCTTTTCGGGGTCTATTTCGATGGTGTGCAGCAGGCCATTATCCGCCAATCCTTCGGCCAGACACAGTGTGGCATACCCGCAAAACGTCCCGATTTCAAGGATGTGGCGCGGCCGCATCAAGTGGCTGAGCATGCTGAGCAGGCGGCCCTGCAGCGGGCCGCTGCTCATGCGCGGCATCAGGAGCTGCAGGTGGGTTTCGCGGGTGAGTTGGGCAAGAAGTAGCGGCTCGGGCGCGGTGTGCTGCTCGGCGTAGTCCTGGATAGCCGTTTCGTTGGTCGTCATTTTTTAATAAATCGGAATTACATCACGGGCCGCAACCGGAAGACGTACACCTGAAAGCCCGATTTGCCCGGCCCGTAGCTGGAGGCCACCACGCGGTAGAGCCCTTCGTAGCGGTACACGTCAAGCCCGCCATCCTCGGCGGGTACTTTGCGCATCACCCGCACTGGCAGGCCGGTTTCCACGCTTTTCAGCAACGCCAGGATGCCAGTGGTGGCTACCTGGTCGCTAATCTGATGGCCGGTTTTGGGGTCGCGGCCACCGTTGCCGGAGTACAGGATTTCATCCTCGCTGAAGTCGTCTTCCTCGTACTGGCCGGCCAGCACGATGCTTTCTGCACCCAGTGCCGGGGTACCGCACACGCCCGCCCGGCGCGGCCGGTGCACGCCGGTCAAGGACAGCTCGATGCGGTTGCGGAACGTGTCGCCCGGACGGTAGCTGCCCGCGTGGCCGAAAACAGGCTGCGCCATTACTTTCCTTCCGGCACGTATTGCAGCACGCTCAGGTGCTCCTCGGTCAGCACTTCGTTGGCCATGTCGCGCAGCTCGGCGGCCGAAATCCTCTCGATTTTCTGGAATATCTCGCTCAGCGGCTCCACGCGGCCCAGGTCCAGCGTGCTTTTGCCGAGGAGTTGCATCATGCCGCCGTTGCTTTCCTCGCTCATGGCCAGCTGGCCCATGAGCTGGTGCTTGGCGATATGAAGTTGGTTGGTGGTCAGCGCTTTTTCGCGCAGCAGCTTCAGCTCCTTCTGCACCAGGCCCAGCGTGCGCTTCACCTGCTTGCCCTCGGTGCCGAAGTAGATGCCAAACAGGCCGGTATCGGTGTAGGGCGAGTACGTGCTGTCGATGGTGTACACGAGGCCGTATTTCTCGCGCACGGCCAGGTTGAGGCGCGAGTTCATGCCCGGCCCGCCGAGGATATTGTTCAGCATGAAAAACGGGATGCGGCGGGCGTCGTTCAGCGAGTAGGCCGGGCCGCCCACCAGGCAGTGCGCCTGCGAGATGGGCCGGGTTTCGGTTTGGGTCTTGCGCTCGTAGCTGCCCACCGGGCGGCGCGTGCGCGGGCCCAGCCGGGCCGGCAGTGGGGCCAGAAATTTATCGGCCAGCTTCTTCACCGCCTCAAACGGCAGGTTGCTCACCGAGCTGAACACCAGCCGGTCGGTGCGCATCTGCTCCTGCAAAAAGGCGTGGAAATCAGCCGTCTGGAATCGGCTCACGCTCTCGCGGGTGCCCAGAATGTTCACTCCCAGCGGGTGGTCGCCGAACACGACGGTATCGAAATCGTCGATAATGGCATCTTCCGGGGCGTCCTGGTACATGCTCATTTCTTCCAGAATCACGCCTCGCTCCTTCTCCACCTCGCGGCCCGGAAACACGGAGTTGAATGTGAGGTCGGTCAGCAGCTCAAACGCCCGCTCGAAGTGCGTGCTGAGCAGCGAGGCGTAGAAGCAGATTTTTTCCTTGGTGGTGTAGGCGTTCAGTTCGCCGCCCACGGTTTCGAGGCGGTTGAGGATGTGAAACGACTTGCGTTTTTCGGTGCCTTTGAAGGCCATGTGCTCCCAGAAATGGGCCAGGCCCTGCTGGTGCGGGGCCTCATCGCGCGAGCCGATGTCAAGCAAAAACCCGCAATGCGCTATTTTAGTGTGCAGTACCTGCTTGTGTAAGAGGCGGATACCGTTGGAATATTCGTGAATGTGATAATCGAGCATAAGTAGAGCAAAGGTACGGCAGTCATGCATGTCATCCTGAGCGCAGCGAAGGACCTTATCACGCTCGAACGACTTTCGCTCATCGGTGATAAGGTCCTTCGCTGCGCTCAGGATGACAGACGGTTATTAGGAGGATACAACCGGCAAAGTGGCCAGTAGTTGCCCCACTTCAATGCCATACGCGCAGCGAAAGTGCCCCAGCGGACAGGCCGCGTGCCCGTGCAGCCCGCACGGCCGGCAGGCCAATTCCTCCTTGGTCTCCACAATGAAGGAAACCGGGCTCAGCGGCCCAAACCCAAACGCCGGCACGGTGCTACAAAAAACCGCCGTCACCGGCGCGCCCACGGCCGAGCAGAGGTGCATTGGGGCCGAGTCGTTCACGTAGTTCATCAGCGCGCCGCGCATAAGGGCGGCCGAGGCCAGCAGGCCAATTTTACCGGCAATGCTGGTCACGTTTTCGCGGCCGCTGGCGGCCGCCAGGCGTTCACAGGCGGCCACGTCGGGCGGGCCGCCAAGCAGGTACACCCGCACATTTTGAGGCAAAGATGCCAGCAATTCTAGCCACTTGGCTTCGGGGTATTGCTTCGTGAACCAGACCGAAGTCGGGGCCAGGCAGATATAAGGTCCGGCCGCGACGTAGGGCGCCACTGCCGCTTCATCGGCGGCCGAGGGATAGAGGCGGGGCAGCACCAGCGGCGTAGGCACGGCATCGGTGAGCAGGCGCAGGTTGCGCGTCACTTCATGCGTGCCGTCGCCAATGGCGTGCGGCACACGGCGCGTGAAAAACTGGCTGAGCGGGTTTTTGGCGAACCCGATGCGCTCTTTCGCTTTGGAAAACGCGGTGAGGAAGCCCGTGCTGGCAAAGCGCTGCAAGGTCACGACGCGGCC
Source organism: Hymenobacter negativus (assembly GCF_016056375.1). Classification (GTDB taxonomy): domain Bacteria; phylum Bacteroidota; class Bacteroidia; order Cytophagales; family Hymenobacteraceae; genus Hymenobacter; species Hymenobacter negativus_A. The sequence continues at coordinate 236,957 of NZ_JAEDAE010000003.1, read as the reverse complement.
GTACTGCGCGGCCCGAATCTGACCCAGCAAGTCCCACAGCGCGGCGTATTTGCGGTGTTTCTTGTCCCAAATCAACACATGGCGCACGTGTGGGTGGCCGGCCAGTAGGCCCTCGTTGCCGCGCCGCACCAGCACATCGACGGGCGTAGCGGGCTCGGTCTGGTGCAGGTACTCCAGCAACGCCGTCATCAGAATTACGTCGCCGATGAAAGCGGTTTGGATGAGCAGCGTGGCGGGCGGGGCAGGAGTTGTGGACACGGCACAAAATTACGGCAGTTTCGGGCTGCGGGTGATATGCGTGCTAACCCGCTACCTTTCCGCAAATAATCCAAACGGTTATTTTATCGGAGGCTGTAATAACAAGTTTCGCCCGCCGATTCAGTTGCCACCGTTCCTTTTTTGACTCCTCCCCTTTCTGTATGCTACTAGCTCTTACTGTTTCCATTTTCTACGGCTTTCTGGGCGTGCTGGCAGCCCTGCTGTTCGTTCTGCTACTGGCCAAGTCTCTGCTCGGCATCGTCGTTATCGGCGAAATGCAGGTGGGCATCGTGGCCAAGAAATTCTCGCGCCGCAATCTGGCCCCCGGCCGCCTCGTGGCCCTGGAGGGGGAGGCAGGTTTCCAGGCCGACACGCTGGCGCCGGGCTGGCACTTCTTCCTGTGGCCCTGGCAGTATTCGGTCACCAAGGAATTTGTGGTGATTGTGCCGCAGGGCGAAATCGGCCTCGTGGTGGCCAACGGCGGTGAGCCCATCCCGCCCAGCCACATTCTGGCCCGCGAAATCGACTGCGATAACTACCAGGATGCCCGCGCTTTCCTAACCAAAGGCGGCGAGAAGGGCCGGCAAATCGGCATGCTCACGGCCGGCACCTATCGCATCAACACGGCCCTGTTCACGGTCATCACCCAGCGCAACGCCGGCAACATGGGCATGCGGCCCGAGGAGCTTTTCATCTACCGCGTGGCCCCCGATGCCGTGGGCATCGTCACCACGCTCGACGGCATTCCCATCACGCCCGGCGAAATTGCCGGCCCGGTCATCCCCAACCACAACAACTTTCAGGACGCCCAGGCCTTCCTCAACGCTGGCGGCAGCCGCGGCCTGCAGGAGCAAATCCTGCTTTCCGGCTCCTGGAACCTCAATCCGTGGTTTTGCCGTGTCGAGCAGGTGCCCATGACGGAAATTCCCATCGGCCACGTGGGCGTGGTTATTTCCTTCGTGGGCCGGCCGGCGGTGGACGTCAGCGGGGCTGATTTCACGCACGGCAACTTGGTTGAGGTGGGCCACAAGGGCATCTGGGCCACGCCACTTTACCCCGGCCGCCAGCCGCTCAACACCCACATTATGAAGGTGGAGCTGATGCCCACTACCAACATCGTACTCAACTGGGCCGTGCGCACCGAAGCCCACCATTACGACGACTCTCTGAGCAGCATCACGGTGCGCTCACGCGACGGCTTTTCCTTCAACCTCGACGTGGCCCAGATTATCCACGTGGCTGCGCTCGATGCGCCCCGCGTTATTTCCCGCGTGGGCTCGATGAAAAATTTGGTCGACCACGTGCTGGAGCCCATCGTGGGCAACTACTTCCGTAATTCAAGCCAGGAATTCACCGTGCTCGACTACCTCACCAACCGAGCCGAGCGCCAGCGCGAAGCCGCCGCCTACATTCGCAACGCGCTGCAGGAATACAACGTGCAGGCCGTCGATACGCTCATCGGCGACATTGTGCCGCCGCAGCAGCTCATGACCACCCAGACCGACCGCAAGCTGGCCGAGGAGCAACGCAAAACCTACGAAGTGCAGCAGGCCGCCCAAACCCAACGCCAGGCCCTGGTGCGCGAAACCAGCATCGCCGACATTCAGAACTCACTGGTGCAAAGCGAGCAGGGCGTAAACATTGCCGAGCTCAACGCCAATGCCCAGGTGAAAAAAGTGCGCGGCGAAGCCGAAGCCGCTAAGCTGCGCGCCGGCGGCGAGGCCGAAAGCACCCGCCTCCGCGCTATTGCCGACTCCGAAGCCACCCGCCTGCGCGGCGTGGGCGAGGCCGAAGCCATTCGTGCCATCGGCAATGCCAAGGCCGAAGCCTACCGCGTGGGTGTCGAAAGCCTCGGCACCCGCGAGTTCACCGGCCTGCAACTGATGCAAATTATTGGCGACCGTCAGGTAAAAATTGTGCCCGAAGTGCAAGCCAATGGCGGCGGTACCAACGCGGGCGGCGGCCTCGTGGAGGCACTTATCGGCCTGTTGGCCCAGCAGCAAACGGCGCAGTTGGGTAATCCAACAACACCGGCAGTGGCTCCCGCCCCCGAAAAGCCAACACCTCCTACCGAATAAAATCAACCACACAAAAACAGCCACCAGAATTGCTCCAATCATGTGTTTGGAGCAGTTCTGGTGGCTGTTGGCATTCGCGCCGGTGCAGCTACGTGAGCTGCGTGGGCCGGTTGACTACTTCTTCCAGCGAAATTAGGGTTTCGGTGCGCTCGATGCCGTCAATCGGCTGAATGCGGTCGTGGAGCACGTCGCGCAGATGCTGCGTGTCGCGGCACACCAAGCGCGCAAATACGCCATAGGCACCGGTGGTGAAGTTGATGCTCACCACCTCCGGTATTTCGCGCAGCTGCTGCACCACGCTGGTGTACACCGAGCTTTTCAGTAGGTAGATGCCCAAGAAGGCACTTACGCCGTACCCCAGCTTCTGGTAATCGATGCGCAGGGTTGCGCCCTGCACAATGCCCAACTCCTCAAGCCGGGCCATTCGCACGTGCACGGTGCCGCCCGAAACGTTGACTTTTCGGGCAATTTCGGTGTACGGCATCTTCGCATCCTGAATCAATAAGTTCAGAATATTCCGGTCGGTGTCATCAAGTTCGTAATTTCTGGCCATTTTTTGCGGAAAGGAGTTAGAAAGTGTGTTGAATTAAACGCTAAAAATTAAATTTATTGCAAAGTTCCCGTTAAATGAAAGAATTATTTGCATCATCTAACCAGACATCTTACATTTGTTACAATCCTAGGCAGAAGGCCACGGTGCTAAGCAGGAACCCAACAGCGTATGGAACAGGGCCGATACCTCGGCAATGTTACGCGCTAAGTTCTTCACAAAAGGATACTTCCTTTTGTTACGGCCGTGGTTGGATACGGAGGAGAAGAGGGGAAAACGAGGCCGCGCATCTGGGTGGGTGCGCTCCTCACACTTGTAAGAGGCGGCCTCTGGGTGGGGGCCGCCTCTTCGTGCTTTCAATCGTTTGGGGTTGGTTTCTGCTACCGCCACGAACCTAGTCAACTGATTTTCAGCGAGCCGCCACGGGGCCGCGCTGGTTGCGAAACTGCCTGGAGCCCGCTTGCAAAAAGGTACTGAATTGCGCCACGTCGGGCTCATAGGCAATAGGCGTCACCAACGGCTTATTGGTTGCATCGTCGGCATCAAGAATTACATAATACGGCTGCGCGTTGATGCCGTAGCGCGTTATCTGCAGGTCAGCATTCTGCTTACCGAGGGTGGTTTTCAGCTGGTTGTCGTGGGCGGAGGTGTACCACTCATTTTGGGGCAGCTCGGTTTTATCGTCCACATACAGGGCTACCACCACGTAGTCATTGCGCAGTTGGGTGAGCACCTGCGGGTCGCTCCACACGGTGGCCTCCATTTTGCGGCAGTTCACGCAGGCGTGGCCGGTGAAGTCAACAAAAATGGGCTTGTGCTGCAGCCGGGCCACGCGCTTGGCCTGCTCCAGGTCAAAATAGCCCGCGAGGTTGTGGGGCAACTCCAAGAAATCGCCGAAGCGTGGAGTTTCTTGTGTGGCGGCACTGCTGGCGGCTACGGCAGGTGCCGCCGCGCCTTCGGCCGAAGCTACCGTGAAATCGTGCTTGCTCTGGGGCGGGAGGTAGCCGGCCAGCAGTGGCAGCGGGGCACCAAACAGGCCCGGCACCAGGTACACGGTGAAGGCGAAGGCTAGCACGGCCATTAGCAGGCGGCCTACGCTGAGGTGGTCGAGGGGCGAGTCGTGCGAGAGGCGGAACTTGCCCAGCAGGTAGAAGCCCAGCAGTGCCGAAAGCACAATCCAGAGCACGATGTACACGTCGCGGTTGAGCAGGTGCCAGTGGTATGCCAGGTCGGCGGTGCTCAGGAATTTGAGGGCCAGCATCAACTCAATGAAGCCCAGCACGACTTTCACCGTGTTCAGCCAGCCGCCGGAGCGGGGCAGGCTTTTCAGCCACGAGGGGAAGATGGCAAACAGCGTGAATGGCAGCGCAAACGCCAGCGAGAAGCCCAGCATGCCCACAATGGGCGTAATCCGCTCGCCCCGGGCGGCCATGCTCAGGATGCTGCCCACAATGGGCGCGGTGCACGAAAACGACACCACCACCAGCGTGAGAGCCATGAAAAAGATGCCGGCCCAGCCGCCTTTATCCGCCTGCGCATCCACGGTATTCACAATCTGGTGGGGCAGTGTGATTTCAAACAAGCCCAGAAACGACAGGCCAAACACCACGAAAACCACAAAGAAAATCAGGTTCGGAATCCAGTGCGTGGCAATAAGGTTGGGGCCGTCTTCGCCCAACAGCACCGACACTAGCACGCCCATCAACACATAAATACCGATGATGCTGGCCCCGTACACGAGGGCCTTGAATATGCCGCGCTGGCGGCTGTCGTTGCCGCTGGTGAAGAGCGAAACCGTCATCGGCACCATCGGGAACACGCAGGGGGTGATGAGGGCGGCCAGGCCAAAGGTGAAAGCCAGCAGCGCGAAAGCCCACAAGCCGCCGGCCTTGTTCACGGGGTCGGCGTTGAGCGCAACATCGGCCACGGCGGGCGCGGGGGCAGCTTTGGTGTCATTTGAGGCGCTGGCGGCTGGGGCGGCGGGCCGGGCGAGCGCGGGCGCAGCAGTCGGGGCAACGTTAGTATCAGGAGCAACAGTGGCGACGGGAGTGGCAGCAGTCGCAGGAGGCGTGGCCGTAGTAGCCGGAGCAGCCGCAACGGACGTAGCCGTAGTAGTTGCGGCGGGCGCCACAGCGCCGGTGGCTTTGGCGGGAGTGGCCGCCGCGCCGGTCACTTCCAGCGGGCCGAATTTCAGGGTTTCGTTGCCAGGCACGCACTTGCCATCTACGCTGGTGCAGCTCTGGTAATCGGCATCGGCCGAGACGGTGAGCGGGCCGGGCTGCAGGACTTTGATGCGCTGGCGCATCTGGCCGGTTTTCTCCCAGAAGGCCACTTCGCCCTTGAACACCTCGTCCTGCTCGTGGTGCGACTTGATGGCCTGCAGTTTGCCCACCACCTCGTAGGCCGGACTGGGCTTGAACTTGAGCGTGAACACCACCGGCCCCACTTCATCGCTGAAATCGGAAGCGTAGAGGTGCCACTTGTCGTCGATGCGGGCGTTGATGATGAGCTCGACTTCCTCGCCCACTTTGGCGGTGGGCTTGCTCAGGGCGGTACTCAGGTGGGTGGGCGTGAGAATCTGGGCGGTGGCCGGCCCCATCAGGCCCAGCCAGAGCAGCACCGCAGTCAGTATCCGAAAATTCTTCATTGGTAATTGAATGACGCGTTATCGTTGGCCACGCCTGGCTTCTTCCTAACCGGCAAAGGGCCGTTCTCGTTGCAAATACCCTGTTGGAGGCAATGGGCAGTCGGGCCAGCCGGTCGAGGCTTACACCTACTTCGGGCCCCAAAATTAAGTCCCGCTACATGACAAACCGGTGAGTTAAAAGTTCAGCACACCAACCACCTGCGTCGGACTGCGTACTTTTGGGCTACAAAGGCCCTCAGACCGAACGCGTCGCGGGGGCCGCCGACATGGGTTTACAAATACTTCTGACCGTCTTACTCGTCTTAGTAAACGGATTTTTCGTGGCCGCCGAATTCTCGCTGATTCGTGTGCGCCTCTCGCAGCTCGAAATTAAAGCCAAGGAAGGCAGCCGGCTGGCCGGCCAGGCCCTGGGCGTGCTGCACCGACTCTACGACTACCTGTCGGCCACGCAGTTGGGCGTTACCATTGCCTCGCTGCTTCTGGGTGCGGTGGGCGAAGAGCTGTTCACGGAAATTTTTCTGGGCTTCCTGCCCCGGCTGGGCCTGCCCATTTCGGCCCTCACGGCGCACAGCCTGGCCGTGGGCCTGGGCCTGATTGTGCTGACGTTTATGCACGTGCTGTTCGGCGAGCTGTTTCCGAAAGCGCTGGCCATTCAGCGGCCCGAGGCGGTGAGCCTGGCGCTGGTGCTGCCGTTGCGCGGCTTCTATTTCATCACGCGGCCCCTCACCTGGTTTCTTTCCAAAGCCAGCAACCTGATGCTGGGCGCGGTGGGCATCCAGAACGTGCACGGTACTGAGGCCCACACTTCCGACGAGCTGCGCCTGCTGCTCGACCAGAGCAAGGAAAGCGGCGAAATTCAGGACTCTGAGCACGAGCTGATTGAGAACGTGTTTCAGTTCAACGACCGCATGGTGAAGCAGATTATGGTGCCCCGCACCAAACTCTCGGCCCTGGACGTGAACGCGCCCGCCGATACCATCCTCGACCTCGTGTTCAGCGAAGGCTTCTCGCGCATGCCGGTGTACGAGGGCAACATCGACAACATCGTGGGCGTGCTCAATGTGAAGGACCTGCTGCCCATCATCCGGCGCGGTGAGGCCGTGGAGTTGGCGCGCATCATGCGCCCGCCCTACTTCGTGCCCGAAACCAAGAAAATCAACCGCCTGCTGCGCCAGTTCCAGCGCAAGCACATTGTGATGGCCATCGTGAGCGACGAGTTCGGCGGCGTGTCGGGCATCGTCACCATCGAGGACATCATGGAAGAATTGGTGGGCGAAATCCAGGACGAGTATGACAACGAGGTGCCCGTGGTGGAGAAAGTGGCCGAGGACGAGTACCGCGTGAACCCCGCCACCGCCATCCCCGACGCCAACGAATTCCTCCCCTACCCCCTGCCCGAGGGCGACGACTACGAAACCGTGGGCGGCCTGCTCAACGTCATCTACGGCAGCATCCCGGAAGTGGGCGACGTGGCCGTGCTCGACCCCTACGAGTTCCGCGTGCTGCAACGCTCGCGCCGCGCCGTAGAGCTGGTGCAGCTCCGTGTGACCACGCCCGCCGAGCGCGAAGCCCCGCGCGGCGAGTTGAGCGACGAGGTGTAGAAAACCCGAACTGGCCATAAACAAGTGTTTCCGCCCGGTTGGAATTCCCAACTCGGCGGAAACACTTGTTTATGGCCAGTTTGAAGTTCCAACTCTACAGCAGGGGGCCCTGCCGGGCAGTTTGAAATCCAAAGAGGGCAGCAGGGGTCCCTGCCGGGCAGTTTGGAGTTCCAATTCGGCAGCAGGCACCCCTGCTGCCTTACTTCAGCCAGCTGGCGTAGGTCTGGTAATTGGCGGCGGTGCGCTTCAGGCCTTCGCGCTGGGCCTCCGTCACGGGCTTGATTTTTTTGGCCGGCACCCCGGCGTAGAGAAAGCCCGGCTCGCACACGAAATTTTCCAGTACCACGGCCCCGGCCGCGATGATGCAGCCGGTGCCCACCACGGCGTGGTCCATCACGATGGCGCCCATGCCGATGAGCACGTCGTCCTCCACGGTGCAGCCGTGCACCAGCGCCCGGTGCCCAATGCTCACGCGGCTGCCGATGCTTAGCGTAGCTTTCTGGTAAGTGCAGTGCAGCACCGCGCCGTCCTGGATATTGGTTTCGTCGCCGATGCGGATGCGGTGCACGTCGCCGCGAATGACGGCCGTGAACCAGACGGTGCACTTACTGCCTAGCTCCACGTCGCCGATGATAGTAGCATTGTCGGCAACATAGCAGTCGGCGGGGATGGTGGGCGAGATACCGTGAACGGGGAGGATGAGGGCGGGCATGGAGGTTGAGGTTATTTTTTTCGTTGTCATCCTGAGCGCAGCGAAGGACCTTATCACGCCAGAACTGTTTGCAATTTCAATCGGAACAAGCGTGATAAGGTCCTTCGCTGCGCTCAGGATGACAGACGATTTAACGGTTCTACCCCACCCCCACGAGCCGCTTCCACGTGCCCTTCTCCCAGTTATACTTCAGCGTGCTGGGCAGCGCCTGCCAGAAATACTTGCTGGTTTCGACCGCGAAGCTGGGCTGCATGTAGCAATTGATGGTGCAGCCCTCGCAGGCGGGCAGGCGGCCTTCGAGGGCAGCCAAGCGCTGGGTTTCGGGCGCGTTGTAGAGTTCGTATAGCTTGCCCTCAATGGGAAATTTCTGTTCGCCGAGGTGGTAGCAGGGCAGCACCAGCTCGTTGCTGGGCGAGATGACGAGCGTGGTGCTGGCGGCCCGGCACACGGGCGCGGCAATGTGGTTGCCGCCGTCGCGCCGCAGTTGGATGAAGGCCTCGTTCAGATACACGCCCTTGCGCTTGCCGAAGGCTGAGAGGTAGTCCAGTTCCTCGGGGGTGAGTTGCTCGCCGGTTTCCACGTCGCCGTACTCGAAGGCGGGGTTGAGAATGAGCACGAGGCCGTTGGGCTGGGTGATGTCGCGGTACATGGCTTCCAAATCCTTCAGGTTTTTGCGGAAGACGGTGAAGAGGATGTCCGGCCGCTCGCCCAGCTCTTTGGCCACGCGGATGCTTTCGAGCACGAAATCGTAGCAGGCCACGCCCCGGCCCAGGTCGTGGGTGTCTCGGTCGGCCGAGTCGAGCGAGAAGTGCAGCATGTCGACCTTGCCGCGCAGCTTCTCGGCGTTTTTGGGGTAGAGCAGGCCGTTGGTGGTGACGGTGGTGATGAAGCCCAACTCCCGCGCCAGCGCCAGAAACTCGGGCAGCTGCCGATGCAGCAGCGGCTCGCCCCCGGTGAAGTCAATGACGGACACTCCCAGCCGCTTGAGGTCGCGCAGGTTGCGGTCCACATCTTCGAGCGTGATGTAAGGCGAGGGCTTCTCCCAGATGTCGCAAAACGCGCACTTCGCATTGCAGCGGTACGTGACGTAATAATTGCAGAGTACGGGGTGCTTGACGAGGCGCATGGCGGTAGCGCGGACTTTTAGTCCGCGCATGAATTGATTTTTAATTGCGAGCTACCGAGCAGGCACCTGAATAGTTTTCAACTCGCGGACCAAAAGCCCGCGCTACAAAATTAATGCGGCAGCTTGCCCCAGGCCGCGGCGTCCCACTTAGCCGGCGTGGCCGCCAGCGCCTCGGCCGTGGCTTCGCCAAAATGCTCCTGATAGTAGTTGCAGAAGCCCTTAAGCGGGCAGCGGGCGCAATTGGGCTTCAGGAAAAAGCAAATCTGCTGGCCGTGCCAGTAATTGTGCTTGTGGAAGTTGAACAACGTTTCGGCATCGGCCGGCAGCAGGGCCAGCAACACACCATGGGCCTTCTCCACCGATACCTTAGGCCCCAGAAAACCCACCCGCTGCGCCACGCGGTGCACGTGCGTATCCACCGGCAGCACCGGCTTGTGGTAATTGAAAAGCAATACCAATGAAGCTGTTTTCAGGCCGATACCGGGCATATCGGTGAGCCAGGCCATGCCCTTTTCGGTAGGCCAGTCGGCCAGGAAATCCAGGTCGAACGGCCCGCCCGTTTCGGCCCGGATGCGGCGCAGGATTTCCTGAATGCGAGGCGCTTGGGTATCGGGCCAGCGCGTAGTCCGGATGGCGTGGGCCAGCTCCGGCGTGGGCGCGGCCTCCACCCCGGCCCAGTCGCCGAAGGCTTCCAGCATGCGGTCGTAGGCCAGCTCCTCATCGGCGTGGGTGGTGCGGTGCGAGAGGACCGTGGAAATGAGCTCGCGCATGGGCGTGCGGCGCGGCTCGGGCGGCAGGTGGCCGTAGAAATGGTCGAGAATCTGGTGGTCGGCCCAGGCTTTTTCGGCGGCGGGCGAGGCGTAGGTAGCGTCGGGAGAAGGCATGACGGGTTTACCGTTTAGCTCCGGGCAAAGTTGCCCAATTTCTACCGCATTGCCTCCGCGCTGTTTCATTGGCATAAAAAAAGGCGACCAAGCTGGTCGCCTTTTTAGTTGAATACCGGCGGCTCTTACACCACCGGCTTTGTCTTACAGCTGGCCTTTTTTAGCGGCTTTCTGCATTTTTTCGTTGGCGAAGATGGCTACTTCTACGCGACGGTTGGCAGCTTTGCCGGCGGCGGTGCTGTTGTCGCCCACGGGCTGGCTCGAACCGTAGCCTTTGGCCGTGATGCGGGCAGCATCTACGCCCTGGCCCTGGATTTCATTCGACACAGCCTGAGCCCGACGTTCCGACAGGGGCTGGTTGATGGCATCCGAACCCGAGCTGTCGGTGTGGCCTTCGATTACGACGTTGGTATCAGCGTATTTTTTCAGCGTGGTGGCCAGCTGGTCGATGTTGCCGGCCGCTTCCGGGGTCAGGCTCGACGAGTTAGTGTTGAACAGAATGCCCGAAGCGAAGGTGATTTTGATGCCTTCGCCCACGCGCTCTACGGTAGCGCCTTCTAGGTCGCGGCGCAGCTCAGCGGCGGCCTTGTCCATTTTGCGGCCGATGAGGGCACCAGCGGTACCACCTACCACGGCACCAATGATAGCGCCTTTGGCCGTGCCCGACTTACCGCCAATCAAACGACCAGCTACGCCACCAGCCACTGCACCGCCCAGGCCGCCAATGATGCCGCCTTTGAGGGTTTTGCTCATGCCTTTCGGCTTGTCAGTCGAAACGGTAGTGGTCTGGGCTTGCGCGAAGTTGTTTACCAGCAGCAGCAGGGCGAACAGGAACGCAAGGGATGAACGAAGAAATTTCATGTTTGAAAAAGGGTTTGGATAAAAAATGCCGGCCAGAAAGCACGGCTCGTGAATTGGCCGGCAAGTACGCTATTTGCAACCACCTTGCCAAACTATCCGGAACCGGCAGGGCCTTTGGCCCGTCCAACCCGGCACTTGGCTCGTTTAATCATAAAAAAAGGCCCCGCCGGGTGGCAAGGCCTTTTTTTATGATGTTGGCGCAACGTTGCGATGCACCAGAATTACTTCTTGTTTTTGTAGTTATAGTAACGGGCCGGGTCTTTCTTCTTGTCTTTGTTGCGGCCAATCAGGCCACCGCCAATGACGCCGGCAGCACCGCCAATCAAGGCACCTTTGCCGCCGCCGATTACAGCGCCCGTTACGGCACCCGCACCGCCACCAATGGCGGCACCTTTGGCTTTATTGCTCCAGCCCTTCTTGGGAGTTTGGGCCTGAACACTGGCGCCGGCTAATACGAAGAACATCAAAAGCAAAGCGAATACTACGCGCATGGATTTCATGATTCGGGAGGTTAAAGTTAAGTGGGAGGGATTATGGGATTTCAACGCACACCCAAAGGGTAGGGTTGCTAAAAAATCAAAACCTCGCGCTGACTTCTAATTTACCAGTCATAAAAAAAAGGCCGTCCCCGAGGAGACGGCCTTTCAACTTTTTCCGGCTGTTAGGGCCGGGCTTATTCTGCTTACAGACGGCCCTGCTCAGCAGCTTTTTTCATCTTCTCGTTGGCGTAGATGGCCACTTCTACGCGACGGTTGGCCTGCTTGCCTTCGGCGGTAGTGTTGTCGCCCACGGGCTGGCTCGAACCGTAGCCCTGGGTGGTAATGCGGCTCGAAGCCACGCCTTTGGCAATAGTGGAGTTAGCCACGGCCTGGGCCCGGCGCTCCGAAAGGGGCTGGTTGATGGCATCCGTACCCGAGTTGTCGGTGTGGCCTTCAATCAGCACGTTGGTGTCGGGGTATTTCTGAAGCACGGCAGCCATCTTGGTGATGTCGGCTTCCGAAGCCGGCCGCAGCGTGGCGGAGTTGGTATCGAACAGAATGCCCGAGTCGAAGGTGATTTTGATGCCTTCGCCCACGCGCTCCACACGGGCGCCTTTCATGTCGTTTTGCAGCTCGGCAGCGGCTTTGTCCATCTTGCGGCCGATGATGGCACCCGTGGTACCGCCAGCGGCAGCGCCTACGATGGCGCCAATGGCCGTGCCTTTGCCGCCGCCCAGCAGGCCGCCTACCACGCCGCCCAACACGGCGCCACCGCCGGCACCCAACAGGCCGCCTTTGGCCGTTTTGCTCATGCCGGTTTTGCGGGCGCCGGTGCCGTTGTTAGTCGAGAGGTCAGGCTGGGTGGTGCTGGCTTGCTGCGAAGTGGCGCAGGAGCTGAATAGCAGCACGAAAGCCATCAGCACAGAAAGAAGGGATTTGGAGGTGTTCATGTGAAAATGAGGGATTGGTGAAGTTGTTTTCGGCCCTTATACGGAAAAACCCGTCCCAGGGCTGGAAACGGGTTTTTCAAGAAGTGTGCCGAAAACGAAAAAGGCCTTTTCTTTATTGCTGGGCGGCCTTAGTGGTGGCGCGGCGCGGCGCGGGGGCACTGGCCGCTGCGGCGGGTGCGGGCTGCAGCATGCCCAGCAAATCGGCTAGGCGCTGCTTCAGTTCGCGGCGGTCCACGATGAAATCGAGGAAGCCGTGCTCCAGCACAAATTCGGCGCTCTGGAAGCCCTTGGGCAGGTCCTTGCCGATGGTTTCCTTGATAACGCGCGGCCCGGCAAAGCCGATGAGTGCGCCGGGCTCGGCAATGTTGAAGTCGCCGAGCATGGCAAACGAGGCCGTGACGCCGCCCGTGGTGGGGTCGGTCAGCAGGCTCACGTAGGGCACGCCGGCTTCGGAGAGCAGGGCCAGCTTGGCCGAGGTTTTGGCCATTTGCATGAGCGAGTAGCCGGCTTCCATCATGCGGGCGCCGCCGGAGCGCGAAATCATCAGGAACGGCGTGCGGTTCTGGCGGGCAAAGTCGATGGCGCGGGCAATTTTCTCGCCCACCACCGAGCCCATCGAGCCGCCGATGAACTTGAAATCCATGGCCGCCACCACCAGCGGCTGGCCGGCGCTCAGGCCGTGGGCGGTGCGCACGGCGTCTTTCAGGCCGGTGTTGCGCTCGGTGGCCGCCACGCGCTTGGGATACTCTTTGGTATCGACAAAATGCAACGGGTCGGCGGAGGTAAGATTGGCATCCAACTCCGTGAATTCGCCCTGGTCGAAGAGGAATTCGAAGTAGTCGGCAGCGTCGATGCGGTCATGGTGGTTGCAGTTGCCACACACGTACAGCAGGCGTTTATGCTCGGCCATAGTGGCCACCGTTTTGCATTCAGGACACTTGTACCAGAGGCCGTCGGGCGTCTCTTTTTTCTGGTCGGTGGGGGTCACAATGCCCTTTTCTACGCGCTTGAACCAGGCCATTTTTTAGTTGCTAGAAGCTGGGGCCGAGGCCCGACAGCTGATATTTTTTGGGAAGAAGAGCCGCAAGCTTCGGGCTTGCACAGACTAATACAGGGCGTCAAAGATAAGCCATAACCAACGCCTCATTTTGCAAAGAAAGCGGCCGGCGCGTGCGCCGGGCAACGGGCCCAGGTTAGGCCAGGCCGATGCGGTCGTCAAGATATACGTCCTGAATAGCATTGAGGAGGGCCACCCCCTCTGCAAAAGGCCGTTGGAAGGCTTTACGGCCCGAAATTAGCCCCTGCCCGCCGGCGCGCTTGTTAATGATGGCCGTGCGAATGGCCTCTTCGCGGTCGGTTGCACCGTGGCTTTCGCCGCCCGAATTGATGAGGCCAATGCGGCCGGCGTAGCAATTCAGCACCTGGTAGCGCGTCAGGTCGATGGGGTGGTCGGTGCTGAGCGTGTCGTACATGGCCGGGAAGGTTTTGCCGAATTTCAGGGTGGAGAAGCCGCCGTTGTTTTCTGGCAGTTTCTGCTTGATGATGTCGGCCCCCATGGTCACGCCAAGGTGGTTGGCCTGGCCGGTGAGGTCGGCGGCGACATGGAAGTCTTTATCCGCCGTCTTGAAGGCATTGTTGCGCGTGTAGCACCACAGCACGGTGGCCAGGCCCAGCGCGTGCGCTTCCTCGAAGGCGGCGGCTACTTCGGTAATCTGGCGGTTGCTTTCGGCCGAGCCAAAATACACGGTGGCCCCAACGGCAGTAGCGCCTAAGTCCCAGGCCTGCCGCACCGAGCCGAACATAATCTGGTCGAACTTATTGGGGTAGGTCAGCAGCTCGTTGTGGTTGATTTTGACCAGGAACGGGATTTTATGGGCGTACTTCCGGGCCACGATGCCGAAGGCGCCAAAGGTGGTGGCCACGGCGTTGCAGCCGCCTTCTACGGCCAGACGCAGGATGTTTTCGGGGTCGAAATACATCGGATTGGGGCCGAAGGCGGAGCCGGCGGTGTGCTCGATGCCCTGGTCGACGGGTAGGATGCTGACGTAGCCGGTGCCGCCCAGGCGGCCGTGCCCATAAATGGCCCCGAGGCTGCGCAGCACCTGCGGCGAGCGGCTGCCGGGCACAAAGCAATGGTCCAGAAAATCGGGGCCGGGCGCGTGCAGCAGGTCTTTGCTCACCACGCATTGGTGGGAAAGCAGGGCTTCGTTTTCGGGGCTTAAGGAGATGGAATCAGCCATGAGCAAGCGCAGATGCAGGCCGGGCCGGGCAGGCACGTAGCCGGGTGGGAAGCAAGCAAATATAAACCGGAAATGCAGGCCAGAAGTGGATTCCGAAGGATTGAGCGCGGGTTAAGCGCTACCTTGCCTCGCCAACGCGGCCGGGCAGTCCGGCGGCGAAAGGCGCGGTACTTCACCCCACTCTTCTCCGTGAAATCCCTCTCCCCTGCCCTGTTGGGCCTTTGCCTGCTGGCCGCTCCGGTGCTAAACAGCTGCGTGACGGCCAGGAAATACGACGACCTCAGCGCCCGCCAAAAGGCCGATGCCGAAGGCAAAGCCGCCGCCGAGCGCCAATACCGCGGCGCCACCGCCGAGCTGCAAAAAGCCTCTGACGAGTTGGCCCAGCTGCGCCTCACCCAAAAGCGCCTCGTGACCGACTCGGCCGAAACCGGCGCGGCCTACCGCAAAACCCGCAGCCTCTACAACGAGCTGAACAGCAGCTACGACAAGCTGCTCAAAAACAGTGACCGGGAACTGGCCAATAAGTCCTCCGACTACAACAAAGTGGCCAAAGACCTGGCCCGCCGCGAGGCCGAGCTGGGTGACCTGGAAACCACCCTCCAGAAAAGCAAGGCCAACAACGACCGCCTCGCCGCCGACCTGCAGGCCCGCGAAGTGCGCCTCGCCGAACTCACCAAAGCCCTGGCCGACAAAGACAAAGCCGTGGACGACCTGAAAGCCCGCGTGAGCAAGGCCCTGCTCAGCTTCAACAGCAGCGACCTTCAGGTAAAGCTGAAAGACGGCAAGGTGTACGTGTCGCTGTCCGAGCAGCTACTCTTCAAATCGGGCTCGACGAAAGTGGACCCCAAAGGCCAGGAGGCGCTGAAGAAGCTGGCCACCGTGCTCCAGGAGCAGAAAGACGTGAACGTGGTAGTGGAGGGCCACACCGACAACGTGCCTATCCTGCGCGGCACGGCCGGCATGACCGATAACTGGGACCTGAGCGCCCTGCGCGCCACCGAAATTGCGCGTTTGCTCACCACGGCGGGTGTTTCGCCGGAGCGCGTCACGGCCTCGGGCCGCAGCCAGTACGTGCCCGTGGCCGCCAACGACTCGCCGGCCAATAAGGCCATGAACCGCCGCACCGAAATTATTCTCACGCCCAAACTCAACGACCTATTTCAGATTCTGGACAGCAATTCCAGCACGCCAGCCACTCCGGCGGCAGGGGGCAAATAAATTCGTGCCAATCAGCACATTTTCAACTGGTTTAGACTACCTTCGCAAGGCCTCCGGAAACGCCGGAGGCCTTGTTTGGTAACTACCCTTTTCCAATTTGAGCATGCGCCCTTTTTTCCTTTCCCGCAGTCTCGCTATTATCGTCTGTTTACTGGGCACCTTCTCAGCGGCCCGGGCTTCCCACATTCGGGGCGCGGAGCTGACCTACGAATACGCCGGCACTGCCGCTAATCCCAACCAATACTACGTCACGGCCCGGCTTTTTCAGGACCTCAATTCGCCGGTGATGGATGGGCAAATGGAGTTGACCTGTGGCAAGAACGGATGTGCGGCTACGCTGCCCGGCAGTTTCACTACTTATCTGATGCGCACGGGGGGTGTGGTGGCGCCCCGGGCCTGCGCCAACTCCGAGTTCCCCTTTCAAGTCACCACATTAGCAGGCCTGGTTCAATTGCCACCCGCCCGCTGGACGTTGAGCATCAACTGCACGAACCGGACAGACGGGGTGGCCAACATTGCCCAGTCGATGCAGATGAGCACCTACGTGCAAGCGCTGCTGGATAACACCACGGGCCTGACCAATTCTTCGCCCCGCTTCACCACGGCCCAGCTGCTACACCTCACCAGTACGCAGCCGCAACGCTACAGCCTGAGCGCCTTCGACAGCGAAGGCGACTCGCTGGCCTACCAATTGGTGCAGCCCTTGGCCAACCCTACTACGGCGGCACCCTGCGCCCAACTCACGGTTGGGGCCATTGCGCCGCACTTCCAAATAAATGCCACCACGGGCGAACTCCTGACGGTGGCGGGCCCCACGCAGCAGGGATTTTATGCCCTGGCAGCGCGGGTTGATGAGTACCGGCGGGTGGGCGGGGCCTGGCAGCAAATCGGCAGCATCACGCGCGACATGACGTATCTGGTGTCGGTTGGCACCAATCAAGTGCCGGCGTTTACCCGCGTGGCCCTTGCCAGCAACCCAAGCGGCCAGCTGCTGGGCCAGACCATTCGCGTCAATCCGGGCCAAACCCTGGTGCTGGCCCTCACGGCCACCGACCCCGACGCCGGACAAACGCTCACGCTGGGCAGCACTGTGCCGGGCATCGTGCCCGGCACCACGTTTCAGGACCTAGGCAACGGCCAAGGACAGCTTACCTGGCAGGTTCCGGCCACGTTGCCGCTGGGGCATTATGTACTGCCCGTTACGGCAAATGATAATGCGTGTCCGGCCCCGGGTTTCGGCGTAGTGACGGTGCCCGTGCTGGTCACCCAGCAGGTGCTGGCCACCCGTTCGCGGCAAGCGCTGGCACAACCGCCCTTCCCGATGCCGTTTCAAGCCGAGGTCCGGTTTCAGCTAACGGGTCAGGGCCGTCAAACCGTGCTTATAACTGATGAAATGGGCCGGACCGTAGCGCAGCTAGCTTCCGCTGCGGATGGCAGCGTGGTGTGGCGGCCAGCCACCAGCGTGGCCGCTGGCCTCTATTTGGCCCGCAACCTAAGCGGCACCCAAGTGGCTCACTTGTCTTATAATGGTCGGTAACGACGGCTGTGCCACAATCTGCTTAGCAATAAAAAAACCCCTCCTGATGCAGGAGGGGTTTTTTATTGTTAAGCAGCCCGCTGATTTACAGCGTGAAATTCACGCGGCCGAAGTAAAACGCGCCGTTGAAGCCGAACTGGTTGGAGCCGTAGGGGAAGCGGCCCCGGTTGGTAGCGTCGAGGGTGGAGTAGGTCAGGCTCTGCTCGTTGTTGTTGGGGTCCTGGTAGAGGCGGTCGGGATACACGTTGAACAGGTTGTTCACGCCCACACTCAAGCCGATGTTCTTGATAACCTGCGCACTCAAGGTCAGGTCGGTCACCCATTTGGCCGAGAAGGTCTGGTCGATGAACGAGCGGGTGGGGTCGGCGTCTTTGGTCTGCACCTCGCCGAAGCGTACGGTGCGCAGGTTCACGCCAAAGATTTTGTAGCCGTAGTCGGCGCTTAGGTTGATTTTGCTGCGGGGCTGGCCGTTTTCGAGGCGGGCGCGTTGCGCGCGGTCAAACAGCGTGTTTTGCAGGCTGGGGTTGTTGTCGATGGTGCTGGAGCTGTTGAAGCTGCGCACGGTGGTTTCGTTGAAGTTGGCGGCGGCCGTCAGGGTCAGGCGGCTGTCGGGGCCGAGCGTGAGGCGCTCATTGGCCACAATGTCGATGCCTTGGGTGCGGGTGTTCACGGCATTGGCGAAGAACTGCACGCCCTGCACCGGGTTCTGGCCGGGGCGTGGGTTGGCAGCGAGAATGGCCGCCACGGCGGCGTTGTTGCGGCTGAACTGCGAGCTAAGCACGATGCGGTCGCGGATGTCAATCTGGTAGGCATCCACGGTCAGCGTGATGGTTTTGAAGAGGCGCGCCGTGAGGCCGAGGCTGTAGTTGGTCGACTTTTCCTGTTTCAGCGAGCCAATGCCGAATGCTTTGGTTATGGCGTCGTCGTTGTTGGTGGTCAGCACTTCGCGTAGCTCGCCGCTGGTAAATTGCGTGCTGGAGTTGGTGAAGTAGCGCTGCTGCAACGAGGGCGCCCGGAAGCCGTTGCTGAGCGCCCCGCGCAGCGCCAGGCCATCGAGAATGCTGTAGCGGGCGGCCACTTTGCCGCTCACGTTCGAGCCAAAGTCCGAGTAGCGCTCGGCGCGGCCAGCCACGTCCACCAGCAGCTTATCGGTCAGGTCGCTTTCCAAATCGAGGTAGCCCGATACGTTGTTGCGGCTCTGGTTCAGCGCATCCGACGGCCGGTAGCCGGCAAAACCCTGCGAGCCGGCGGCGGCCGGGTTACCGTTCACCAAACGCGGCCCGAGGATGTATGAACCCTCATCACCGGCATTAATCTGGAAATTATCAACCCGAAACTCGCCGCCAAACGCCACGTTC
Source organism: Hymenobacter negativus (assembly GCF_016056375.1). Lineage (GTDB taxonomy): Bacteria > Bacteroidota > Bacteroidia > Cytophagales > Hymenobacteraceae > Hymenobacter > Hymenobacter negativus_A. Next base: position 218,458 of record NZ_JAEDAE010000003.1, on the reverse strand, counting down.
AGCGTGGCCAGCGGCCCTACTTCGATGAACTTACGGGTGAAGCCCAGGTTGGTGGTATTCTGCTGGAAAGCCAACTGGCCGGCGTAGAAGCTGGTGGGGCTGGTGCCGGCCGGCAGCGAGGCATTCAGGGTGTTGGTGATGTTGTATTTGAGGGCGTTGCGGCCGTAGGTGTTGCTCAAATCGGCCGCGAAGCCGAAGACCTTGCCGCGCAGGCCCACGATGGCCGAGCCGTCGTTCACGGTGCTGTTAATAAAGGGCAGGAAGCCGTTCGGGTAGATGCTGGCATCGGTTTGGGTAACCTGCGTGGGCAGCCGGTACAGGGCACCCGACGAGCCCGTGCGGCGCGTGAGGCCACCCGAGAAATAAGCTTCGAGGCCGATGCTGGGGGCCAGCGTGTAGGCTGCGTTCACGAAGCTGCCGTAGGTGCGCGTATCGGCGCTGCCCACCCGAATGTCTCGGCGATTAAAGCCGTTCTGGGCCACCAGGGCGTTATCGCGGGTTTTCAGGTCGAGCTTTTGCGCGTCGGTGAGGCCGGCCGGGTAGTTGCCGCTGGTGGTGCCCAGGTAGATGAGCGGGGCCGTGTCGAGCCCGCTGCGGTCCACGTAGCTGCGGTTCGAGAACTGGCCGCTCACGTCCACGAAGCCCCGGTGGCCGAGGCCGAAACCCAGGTTGGCATCGGCCTGAAACAGCTGGCCGTCGCTCTTGGTGGTCTGGCCGGTCGTGCTGCTCACGCTCACGCCGGTGGTGTCATCTTTCAGTTGAATGTTGATGACGCCGGCAATGGCGTCGGAGCCGTACTGAGCCGCCGCGCCGTCGCGCAGCACCTCAATCCGCTTGATGGCGGCGGGCGGAATCACGTTCATATCCGTGCCCACCGAGCCGCGGCCGGGCGTGCCGTTGATATTCACGAGAGCCGAGGTGTGGCGGCGCTTGCCGTTCACGAGCACCAGCACCTGGTCGGGGCCGAGGCCGCGCAGGGTGGCCGGGTCCACGAAATCGGTGCCGTCGGTCACGGTCTGGCGCGTGCTCTGGAACGAGGGCGCGATGTAGGTCAGAATCTGAGTGACGTCGGTTTGGGCATAGGCCTTGATTTCGCGGGCCGAAATCACATCCACCGGCGAGGTGGTGAGGATGTTGGAGCGGCCTTCGGTGGCGCGCGAGCCCGTCACCACCACTTCGTTCAGCTCGGTCTGATTGGCCGCCAGGCGAATTTCGAGGCTGGAGCGGCCATTCAACGGCACGGTTTGGGTGAGCGAGCCCACGGCGGAAAACACCAGCGTGGCCGTGCCGGGCACGTTGCTGAGGCTGAAACGGCCGTCGCCGTCGGTGCTGGTGCCATTGCTGGTGCCTTGCTCCAGCACAGTCACGCCGGGCTGGCTTTGGCCGGCGGCGTCGAGCACGCGGCCGGTCACGGTTATGTTCTGGGCCCAGGTAGCGGCGGTGGTCAGCCACAAAAGCAGCGTCACCAGCCCAATTCGGGTAGTTGTGGAGTGTATCATAAGAAAAAGGGGAAATAAAACGGGATGCCAACGGCCGCCGCAACGGGTTTTAAGGCCGGATAAACCCAGGAAAAAAGTCCACGGCGGCCGCTGGCCGGAGCCGACCACGCGGTAACCCCGACGCCAACAGGCGACCATTGAAATAAATAAATCATATATATCAGAATCAACCAAAAGGTTGCTGAGCAGCTTTCCCGCGGTGCGGCTATTGGCACCGGGGCAGCACTCCGCACTTTTCTGGTCTGGCATTCAGCCGGGCAAGGAACTCACTTGCGCACACCGGCTAATGCCCTATCCTAACAACAACAGCAACAGCACCCTACCACCGCCGCGCACAGGAGCACGGGCAGGCTGGCAAGGTTCGGGGAAAAGCTGGTGGAAGCCAGCCGATTTCCCGATAAAGGGGCGGCTGTGGGTAATTGCATCACGAGGTAAAAATAAAGTCAGATTGCCGGGCCACGGCGGCGGCCGGAATCGAGTGGGTATAAGCGGCGGGCGCCCGAATTGTTTACGGCCGGGCTTACTTAATCCAAGTTGCGGAGTGGCCGCATCGCGGCGGCCGGTTTGTAGCCTTCGGCTGAATTGCCTTGTAAAGCCGCGTGGCGGTGACAGACTCGCCGGTATTGTGTCGCCGCTACGCGGCTTTGGTCGCCCCGTGAACGGAATACTACAAACCGGTCGCCGCTCCCCGGCTAGTCCGCAACTTGGGTTATTTAATCGAGTCAGCTACCGCTCCCACCAGCGCGAGTTGAACGGGCCGGCGGCTACGTCCACGCGCTGGCCGGGGGCGGGCAGCAGCAGCGGTACCTCGGGGCCAGCCGCTTCGAGCAGGCGCTGCACAGGCTGCTGCCAGGCATGAAACGCGAGGTTGAACGTGCCCCAGTGCAGCGGCAGCAGCGGGCCGCCGCCCAGCAGCTGATGGGCCTCGAGGGCATGGTCGGGGCCCATGTGAATGTCGGCCCACTCGGGGTCGGAAGCCCCGATTTCCAGCATGGTCAAATCGAACGGCCCGTAGGCCTCCCCTATCTGCCGGAAGCCTTCGTCAAACGGGCCGGAGTCGCCGCCGAAAAACACTTTATGCGTGGGCCCCAGCAGGCACCACGAGGCCCACAGGGTATCGTTGCGGGTGAGGCCCCGGCCCGAAAAATGGCGGGCCGGCGTGGCCGCCAGCGTGAAATCGTCGCCCAACACGGCGGTTTCCCACCAGTTCAGCTCGGTAATGTGGGCGGCTGGCACGCCCCAGCGGCGCAGGTGCGCGCCCACGCCCAGCGGACAGAAAAACGGCACGCCCGTGCGGCCCAGCACCCGAATGGCGGCCGAGTCGAGGTGGTCGTAATGGTCGTGCGAGAGGATGACAGCATCCAGCTTCGGCAGCTTATCCAGGGGCAGCGGCGGGGCGAAAAACCGCTTCGGCCCCATCAGCTGCGAGGGCGACACCCGCTCGCTCCACACCGGGTCGGTAAGGAAGCGGCGGCCATCAATTTCGAGCAGCATGGTACTGTGGCCCAGCCAGGTGGCACGCAACGCATCGGCTGGCACGGGAGCGGCCAGCGCGGCGGCATCGGCCGGGAAAGGACCGAGCGGCTTTTTGGGCTCGCGCTCGGCTTTTTCGAACAGCCAGCGCTTCATGAGCACGCCGTAGCCCGAGGGCGGGCTGACGCTGGTGGACACGGCGTTTTGATAGATTTTGCCGTGGCGAACGGCTTGCAGGCGGGCGGAGGCTACTGGTTTCATTGAGGGCGTAGACGCAGCCGGCGACGCAATACTTGAAGCATCTCTAAAACGTCATGCTCATCTGGCGTCCGCGCAGTCGAAGCATCTCTACCGCAATGGCAAAATTAATTACTTCACCAGTAGAGATGCTTCGGCCGCGCGGACGCCAGATGAGCATGACGGTGGTTTACTTCCCTTTGCCGTCCTTTAAAAATCAGCTTTAATCCCCAACGCCAGCGTCAATAGCTGACCAAAACCCAGGCCGCCGTTGCGGTTGTTGAGGTAGCTGGCCAGATACAAGTCATTGCTGCCCAGCTCATAATACACCGACACCTTGCGCGGCTGGCCGGTGGCCGCCACGGGCGGGGCCAGAAACGTGACCCGGCTGCCCAGCAGCGGGCCATAGCGGGTATCGGTCGAAAACCAGTAGTAGTCGCTGGCGTACTGGCCCTTGAGCTCGTCGTTGATGGTGCCGTGAGTGTAGCTGAAATACGCGCCCACCGTAAGCGGCACCACCTGAAACTTCTCGCCCACCGGCAGATGGAACGGCGAATACATGAACTTCAGCGAGGCCAGGCTAAGCGTGGAACCGGCGTAATACTTCGGCACGTAGCCGATGAGAATATCGGTTTCGAGGTGGGTTTTCGAGAATTCGTAGCCGGCACCGGCGGCCACCATGCCCAGGCCGCCGCCGGTTTGCAGGGCTAGGTGGGTGGGCCGGTACCAGGGCCGCACAGCGCGCGCAGAAATGAGCGGGGCAGGGGCCGCAACGGCGGTGGTATCGGGCGGCAGGGCGAAGGCCGGAACGCCAGCAGCCAGCGAAAGCGCGGAGAGCAGGAGTTTTTTCATTAGAAGGCAACCCGTTTGATGCGAAACTGCTTGTCGCCCCACACGGTGACGACCATGTAGTGGCGTTCCGAAAAAGCGTCGGAATTGACGTAGGTTACCCCGTCGTTGTAGGGCTGCGTGATGCTGGCGGAATGGTTGTGCCCGTTCATTTCAAACACCAGGTTTGAAGCCTCGCGCAGGGCCTGCACGTAGGGCTGGCGCAGGGCGGGGTCGAAGTCGTCGTTGGTGGGCGGCACGTGCGAAATCACCACCTGCCGCCGGGCGCCGTCGTGGTTGCTAAGCTGGGGTTTCAGCCAGCCCAAATCGGGGGCCGTGCCGTCGAAATTATACTCGCGGCCGTTGGTATCCACCATGATAAACTTGGTGTTGCCGTACACGAACGAGTAGTTGAAAGCCCCGAAAATGTGCTGGTACGTGGGGCGGCCGTTGCCCACCAAATCGTGGTTGCCGATGACCGTGACGTAGGGCACCGTCAGGCGGCGCAGCTTTTCGTCCACCCACTGCATTTCGCGGGCCAGGCCGAAGTCGGAAATATCGCCGGCTACCACGAGGAAGGCAATGCCGGGCTGCTGGTTCACGCTGGCCACCAGCGCTTCAGCCTCGTCGTAGAACTGCTGCGAGTCGCCGGTGAAGACGAAGCGCAGGGTGTCGCCGGCGGGCAGCGGGCGGGCGGCCAGCCGGGCCAGGTTTTTCTCGGTGAGGTTGGTGAATTCTTCGGGGACGCGGTGGTCGTTGGGGCTGAACTCAATCAGGTTGCAGCCCGCCAGGCCCAGCAGGGCTAGGCCGGGCAGCACGCGCCCCCAACGGCGCAAATCAGTAAAGGAAAACATACACATAGACCCGGTCAGGGGCTGGCCAATAAAAACAGAATCAAAACAGAATTGCTCCTTAAACCCCTTCCATCGGGTTAGGGTTGGGGATTAATCCGCTTTTAATGCCTTAGCATTGGCGCCTTCGAATCGGCGGCAGAGCCCCTATTGCAGCCGCGCCTGCACCACGGGCAGCACCCATTCGGCCCACTGCCGCATATGGGCCTGGGAGTAGTGCAGGCCGTCGCGGGTGAACTGGCTACGGTCGGGCGTGGCGGCGCGGGTCAGGGCCGTGATGTCGACGTAGGCCACGCCGGCCTGGCGGCACTCGTCCTGCGCCACGGCGTTGAACTGGTCAATTTCGGCACCAATTGCGGCCGGGTCGCCACCCCGCTGTTGCCCAAACGGCGACTGCCCCCAGTCGGGAATCGAGAGCACCACCACCCGCCCGGGCCGCCCGCCCGCAAAGCCGATGGCCTGGTGCAGCAGCGCCCGAAACTCGGGGCGGTACCGGGCCACGCCCTGGCCCCGGTATTGGTTGTTCACCCCAATCAGCAGCGACACCAGGCCATACGTCGGGGCGGGCCGGGCGTCGGCGATGGCGGCCTGCAGCTCGGCGGTGGTCCAGCCGGTACGGGCAATGATGTTGGGTTCCTGCAAGGCCAGCCCCTGCTGCCGGGCCAGGGCGGCCAACTGCACCGGCCAGCGCGCGGCTTCCGCTTCGCCCTCGCCAATAGTGTATGAGTCGCCCAGCGCCAGAAACGCCACGCCGGAAGCCGCCACGCCGGGAGCCGACGGAGGCGAAACGGCGCAGCTATTGCAGCAAAATATTAGAAAAACAACCAGCAGCGGGCGCAGCGACATCATAAGCAATTGTGAGGTGACCGGCCCACCTACGCCGTGCCGTCGCCCGCAGATTGCCGGCCCGCACCAGCGCCCGGCCTCCTACCCCATCACGGCCACCATACGCAGGGCGGCCTGGGCCAGGGTTTCATCGCCGGCCACCAGGGCCCGCTCCCGCGCCTCGGCCGCACTCAGGCCCTTGGTGAACAACTGCCAGGCATCGGCCGGGGCCAGCGTGAGGGTAGCGGCCGGCGGAACAGCCCCGGGTGACTGCAAGTGCCACCCGCCGGCAGCGCGGGCCAGTTCCCAGCTACCGCCTGCTGCTCCGTCAATCACCACATGCACTAGGGTGCCGGCCGGGGCGGCAACTTCCCGGTAGGCGTGCGGCAGGCCGCGCATCATGGTTTCAATGAATGGCCGGAAAAGCGTCGGCTCCATCAGCGGGGCGGGCTGGCCCACAGCCTCCCGGATTTGCTGCTGGTGGTGCCATTTCTCGGTGTAGTCGCGGGCAATGTGGAACCAGTTCCACGACTCATTTTCGCCGGCCCAGGCCACCGGCCACGGCGCGGGCCCCCACGGGTCGAGCGTGTTCAGATAGGCCGTGTATTCGGCCCCCGACTGCGCCAGCCAGTCAATCAATACCGCCGGACTGAGGCGGCGGGCAGCCCGCACCCAGTCGGCATTCAGCCGGTTGAGGTAGGCCACCATCCCGGTATAGGAAAAATCATCAGGCGCTTCGCCAAAGTAGCCGTCGCGCAGCATGGAGAGCGTGCGCAGGTTGCCATCGAGCAGGTGGGCGGCAATGTCCTTCACCGTCCACTGGCGCGCCAGGGTGGGGCGCTGCCAGTCGGCGGGCGGCAGGTTCCGCAGCAGCTCCAGCAGCAGCCGGTCCAGCTCGGGGAAGAGCGGCAGGGTTTCGATGGGAACGAGCGGCCGAGCAGCCATATTATTTGCGCGCCGTGGTGTATTTGACCTGAATGGCCAGCGTGTAGGTTATGGCTGGCTCCGTCACAACGGGGTTGATAACCCGGTCGAAGCCGTCAGCGCTGGGCGGGCTGTAGTAATACGTGGTAAGCGTCCGCAGGCCCTTGTAACTGTAGTTCTGGCGGTAGTCATAAACGAACGGCGTGGCAATCACAGCCTCGTAGGTTTGGTACTGCCCGGCCGGTACAAACGACGAAAACTGCTCGGCATAGGGCTGAGCCGCGGGCCGCAGGCGGGCCGTTGTCAGCAGCAGGTACTTTTCTTTTTTACGGTTGATGACTTCCGCCGCTGCTTTAAACAGATTATCGTACACCTCTTCGGGTTTATTTACAATGTAATCCACCTTCACCAGGTCGAATACGCTGTCGGCGGCCGCGGCCACCAGCATGTCGTTTAGCAGGTTGATGCGGCGGAATGACACGACGACATTGCGCGTCGACTCGAAACCCCGCACGTATTCCTCGGCGTGAAAATTGACAAACGCATTCGCTTCGCGGTCCTTGATGGCCCGCAAGTCCTTGATGCGCTGCTGCGTGATGATGTCGGTGTAAACGTCTTTCCCTTCAATGCCCAGCTGCCGCAAGCGTCCGGTGAAATGCTGCACGCGGGCCGCCAGCCGTTTCTCGGCAGCACTCACCGTCGTGGCTTCCTGCCGCAGCCCAAACACGGCCACGTAGCTGTCGGCCCGCACGTGCTGCATCACATTGGCCCCCAGCACAAAAGTGCTATCGGTCAGAAACAGCTTATCAGGCAAGGTGGGCGCTGGCGCCGGCTCGCCGGAATAGCCGCGGCGGCGCGACTCCAGCACCGCATTGCCCGACACCTGCGCCCAGCCGAGCAGCGGGCAACCGCACATGACAAGCAATACCAGCCGCCGGAGCATTCCGGCAAGCAAACGGGCAGGCAACAGGAGCGGAAAGGGCATAAAGAAGGCTAAGTGGTTCGGCAAATGAAAAGCAAAAACGCCGAACCGCCCGCAAAGGCAGTCCGGCGTTCTCAACGCTTTTTCAGCAAGCCACCGGTCACTTACCCAATGGCCTGCGCCAAATCGGCAATCAAATCCTCAGCATCCTCAATGCCCACGCTCAGGCGAATGAGCGAGTCGCTCAGGCCCGACTTGCGGCGCTGCTCGGCCGGAATGCTGGCGTGCGTCATGGTGGCGGGGTGGCCGCTGAGGCTTTCCACGCCGCCCAGGCTTTCGGCCAGGGTGAAATACTGGAATTTCTCGAGCACGGCAATGGCGTCTTCCTGCTTGTCGCCTTTCAGAATAAAGGAAAGCATGCCGCCGAAGTCGCGCATCTGCCGGGCGGCCACGGCGTGGTTGGGGTGGTTTTCGAAACCGGGCCAGTACACTTTTTCCACTTTGGGGTGCTGGCGCAGGTACTCGGCCACGGCGCGGCCGTTTTCGCAGTGCCGCTGCATGCGGATGTGCAGCGTTTTGAGGCCGCGCAGCACCAGGAAGCAGTCCTGGGGGCCGGGCGTGCCGCCGCAGGCATTCTGGTAGAAGCTCAGGCGCTCGTGCAAGCTGTCGTCGTTCACCACCAGCGCGCCCATCACGGTATCGGAGTGGCCGGCCATGTACTTGGTCAGCGAATACATCACGATGTCGGCCCCGAGGTCCATCGGGGTTTGCAGGTAGGGTGTGCTGAAGGTGTTATCGACGGCCAGCAGCGCGCCGGCTTCCTTGGCCACAGCCGCTGCGGCGGCAATGTCGATGATATTCAGCAGCGGGTTAGTGGGCGTTTCGACCCAGATGAGCCTGGTTTTTTCGCTCACCACGGCCTTCACCGCTTCCATGTCGTGCATGGGCACGAAGTGAAATTTGATGCCGAACGGCTCGTACACTTTGGTGAAGAGGCGGTAGCTGCCGCCGTAGAGGTCGTTGGTGGAAATCACCTCATCGCCAGGCTTGAGCAGCTTCATCACGCAATCGATGGCGGCCATGCCCGAGGCGAAGGCGATGCCGTGCTTGCCGTTGTCGAGGGCAGCCACAGCGGCTTGCAGCTGCGAGCGGGTGGGGTTGTGCGTGCGCGAGTATTCGAAGCCCATATTCTTGCCGGGCGACGTTTGCACGTAGGTCGAGGTCTGGTAGATGGGCGTCATGATGGCCCCGGTGGCGGGGTCGGGGTGCACGCCGGCGTGAATGGCTTTGGTGGCGAATTTCATGGGTGGGCTGTGAAAGTTGAAGGGCCGCGCGGGCCGGCGGCAAAGGTCGGCGAATAATTGGAAACGGTCCGCCGGCTTAGCTCCGGCCGCTGGTTTTTGCGGCCGGGCGCGCGGCCCCGGCCCGCGTTTCTGCGTACTTGCAGCACGAAACCCCGCCACTATATGGCAGCGTTTCGCTCTTGGCCTATGTTCCGATTGCTGCGCGAGCTTTTCCAGAAAAACTTCTCCACCCTACTCACCATGTTTCTGCTGGTGGCCGTGCCGCTACTGGGCTCGGCCTCGCTGCTGACGCTGCTCTATGAAAAGCAGGATTTGCTGCAGCACCTCAGCGCCGGGCAGGCGGTGCTATATTTCGTAGTCATTGCGTTTACAATGGCGTTTGCCCTCACGCCTACCACGTTCGTGGCTATTGTCACGGGATATTATTTTGGTTGGGCGGGGCTGCCGGGCATGGTGCTGGCCTACGCGCTGGCCGCCGCCATCGGCTATGAGCTGGCCCAGCGCATCGACCACGGCAAGCTGCGCCACTTCCTGCACCTTTTTCCCAAGGCCGAAGCCGTGCTGGGCGAGCTGCAAAACCAAAGCTGGCAGCTCATCCTGCTCACGCGCCTCTCGCCGGTGCTGCCCTTTGCGCTCATGACGTTTGTGCTGGCCATCGTGGGCGTGCCGCGGAAGCGTTTTCTGGCCGCGTCGGTGCTGGGCATGCTGCCGCGCAGCCTGTTCTTCTACTGGCTCGGCACGAAAGCCTCCGACGTGCTGGCCCTGCTGAAAGACCCCGACCAGGGCACTCTCAGCAAATTAGTGTTGATAGGACTGGTAGCCGCATCGCTGTTCGGCCTGTATTTCGTCTTCAACCAGGCCTTGCAGCGGGTATTGCGCCAGGGCAGCGGCGGAAATGAGCAAAAAATCTCCAACTGATTATTAGCTACTTGCTGCTGCCCGCACATTTTTCTTACGGTAAAAAGTGCGCGTAGCTTGCACAGCCGCTTTTTTTCGTTTTACCTTTGTGCTCCCAACACGGGGAAAGGGTTGCATAGCTCAATTGGATAGAGCATCTGACTACGAATCAGAAGGTTTAAGGTTCGACTCCTTATGCGACCACAAAAAGGCTCTCAGCACACGCTGAGGGCCTTTTTTTATTACTGATGGTGGCAGTTTTTGTGGTGGCGACAGGCGGCTTGGACCGGCTCATGCCAGCAGAGCTCCACAGTTCAAGTACTAACGACAGTCCGGAGCTAACCACCTCACGGCCATGAACTACATCATGCCGCGCCATGATACTAGTCATTTTAGGGAAAAGAGTTGCTGCAGAATTTTGGTCTGCCGGGCTGATGACGCTCAGTTGCTGCGCGTGATGATTCGGCAAAGAATTTTGGCCGTCAGGCATTGATTGACAACCTGGTAGCCAAACCTTCCACCCATCTGCCTGCCCGCTGGTTCTCGTTTCCCGTTTCAGCCATGGCTGCCCCCGATACCCTGCTTAGTGCCCCACCGCGGACAGTTACAGAACGCTGGATGCAGCAGCTGCAGGACGAGCTTTGCCGCCAGCTAGCCCTGCTGGATGGCAGTGGCGAAGAATTTGAGCGCGACGACTGGGAGCACGCCACCGGGCACGGTAGCACCCGGGTGCTGCAGCAGGGCGATGTGCTTGAAAAAGGCGGGGTGGCCTTCTCGGTATTTTGGGGTGCGCTGGCGGCGGAAACTGCGCGTCAGTTGCACTTGCCCGGCCCCACCTGCTTCCTAGCCCGGCTGCACGCGGTGCAGTTTCCGCGCAACCCGTGGGTTCCCATCATGCATTTGAGCGTGCAGTATGTGGAGGCAGAAACCGGGGAAGGCTGGTTTGGCGGCAGCCTGGATTTGACGCCGGTGTACGTGGACCAGGCGCAGGCGCAGTGGTTTCATGCCCAGTTGGCGGCTCTGTGCCGGGCCCACAATGCCGACTATTACGTCCGGTTCAAGTCGGCGGCCGACAACTACTTCTACCTGCCCCACCGCCAGACCACGCTGGGCGTTGGCGGCCTGTACTTCGACCGCCTCGTGCTGGGTAAAGACGGCTCGTTCGCCCAGCTCTTTGCCTTTGTCCGGCAGCTGGGCCTCACTTACCCCCGTCTGTACAACGTGCTGGTGCACCAGAATGCCGACCGGCCCTTCAACACGCTCAACAAACGCTGGCAAGTGGTGCGCTGGGGGCATTACGCCGAGTTCAGCCTCCTGCTCGACCGCGACACCCGCCTGGGGCTGGCTACTGGTGTGCCGCTCAAAAACACCCTGCTGGGACTGCCACCCCAGGCCGAATGGCCCAGCCAGCTGCGCCGGGAGGCCAACCCGGCCGAAGCCCAGAGCCAGCAGTGGCTGCGCCCGAGCGTGGACTGGCTGGCTCCCAATCCGGAGCCGCCGGAAGGCCCGATGGCTGCTTCTTAACCCGCTTATTTCCTCCTGCCATGCGCGCTCAAATCTGGTTGCCCTGGGTGCTGGCCGCCTTGCCCTGGACCGGCTGCGAAACCCACCGGGCCGGCGAAGAAACCGACGCGCCCAGCCGGGCGGTGCCCGTGGCCACCCCGCTGCCGCCCGACACCAGCGGCCGGGCGCGCCGCCCGCTGCCATCGGCCCTACCCCTCGACACGGAAGTAGCCGACGCCTGGGCGCGCCTGCAAACCACCCTGCGGCGGCACGACGCCACGCAGCTGAACGCACTCATCGACCCCGCGCTGGGCCTGTGGGTGGTGGCGGATGGCGACACGAGCGTGGTTATCACGCGGGTGGCGGCGGGGGCGGCGTTGCGCAAGGCCATTGCCCGCGAACCGCTGATGCGCCTGGAGCAGCAGTTGCAAGCGTGCGCGGCGCTACAGGCGGTGGCTCAGTTTCCGGAAATTGACTGCGGCGAGTATGGCCACGGACGCTCCGGCTTTGCGCGGGATGGCTGCTTTGCCGGCCCGGCCGCCGACTTTCAGGCCCTGGACATGTGGTCCCGCGCCCGGTTGGTGGGCGGCACCGCTGCTCAGGGGCGGGCGGCGCAGGCGCGGGTGGGGCGCACGGTGCTTCACACGCGCAGCGGCTGGCGGTTTCACTTTGCCCAGGCGGCGGGCGCGAGCGGGCGCTGGTGCCTGGTGTTCGTCGACCTGCGCGCGCCCTGCATCAGCTGAAGCAACGTGCCCGCTCCTGGGTTCTATGACCATAATCAGGGCCCTGCACTGATTGGCATCATGCCTGGCTGCCGGGACCAGCCGGAACTTTGGCCTGCCTGCAATAGGCGGCGCCACGGCTGGTGGCGCAGGTGACATAAATGACGAAGTGGCCAGCCCCAACGGCCACTAAGCCGGAATGGACGGGCAGTCTGCGATGGCTGCCCGCCCTCCGGCAACGGCCGCAACGCCGATGCGCCAGGCTGCCGCCACGGTAGCCCCGGGCTGTCGGTAAATACCACTGGCTTTTCACTGCACTTAACACCCTTGTCATATGAAACCGGCTGTTGTTGTCCTCACCGATTTATCGGCCGCCTCCGGCAATGCGCAAGCCTACGCGGCCCGGCTGGTTGCCCGCCTGCACGGCCGGCTGGTACTGCTGCACGTGTACCAGAGCCTGGACCCGCTGCGCGCGCCCGAAGAGCTGGTATTGACCGCCGCCGCCGAGTTGGCCGGCCGCCAGAAAGTGCAGGCCGACTTGCAGCAACAGGTGCGCCAGCTTCCGGTACCCACCGAGGCCGAGCTGTCGTTTGACCCGCTGGCCACGGCCGTGGCCAATGCGGTGCGCCGCCACCATCCGCTGCTGCTGGCCATGGGCCGCGCCGTGCATTCCACGCCGCTCGAACGCCTGCTGCCCCACGAAGTGGAGCCCATCCTCCGGGCCGCGCACTACCCCCTGCTGCTGGTGCCCGAAAGCTGGGCCGAACCCGAGCTGCCGCAGCGCGTGCTGGTGGCTGCCGATGGGCGCGCCTTTACGCTGCCCGCCCCCACCCTGGCACTGCGCGAGCTGCTGCTGGCCTTGCAGCCCACTACTGCCGTGGGGCACGTGGCCCACGAAACGCACGGCCCCTCGCACGGCGACGTGGCCCTGAAATCAGTGCAGAGTACGCAGCTATTCGGGCACCTCACCAACAACAGCCTGTACGAAGTGCGCGAAGAAACCCCGGCCGATGGCATTCTGCACGCGGCGGCCGAGCTCAAGAGCCAGCTGATTGTGATGCTGGCCCGGCCGCACACCTTCTTCGGCGGGGTTTTCCATCGCAGCGTGACAGCGCAGGTGCTGCACCGCAGCCCCGTGCCCGTGCTGGTGCTGCCCACCGTGGCCTGATGCCGCACCACCATAACGCCCTGCGCCATGCTTACGCCCGTAACGCCGCCCCGTCGTCATCAGCCGTCACCCACGGAAGCGCATGCAGTGAAGGAGCCGGCCCCCACGCTGATTGTGCTGACCAATTTTTTTCCGGAAAGCCGCCGGGCGTTGCGGTTTGCCGCCGAGCTGGCCGGCCCGCTGGCGGCCCCGCTGGTGCTGCTGCACCTCGACGCGATGGCCGCGCAGTACCCCAACGAGCCCGTGGACACCACGCCCGCCGACTGCCGCGAGCTGCGCCACGACTTGCAGCAACTCGCCGATGAGCTGCCTCGGCCGGCCACCATCGAGCTGGCCAGTGGGCGGCTGAGCTGGGTGCTGGCCGACGTGGCCCAGCGCCACGCCCCGGCCCTGTTCGTGCTGGGCCGCCCCGCCGACGAGCAGGCCGATTTTGAGCTGAGCGAGGCCATCGTGGCCGAGCTGCGCGCCGCCCACCTGCCCCTGCTGCTGGTGCCCGAAGTGTACGCCGGCCCCGACCGGCCCCAGCACCTGGCCGTAGCCACTGACGATGAGCCCTTTGTCCTGCACACCGGGGCCCGGGCCGCCCAGCTCCTGCTGCGCCAGCTGATGCCCGGCCAGGTAACGGTGGTAACCGCCTCGCCCCTGCAGGACGACAATGTGTGCGCCGCCGCCCTGCACCACGTGCGCACCAGCGGCCTGCTGCCCGCGCCCGGGCCGGAGCCCACCGTGGAAGGGTTTTATGCTACCCAAACCGAACAGGGCCTGCTGCACGCCATTGCCACCACGCAGGCCGACTGGCTGGTGCTGCTGGCCCACCCGCGCCGTTACCTCGACCAACTGCTGCACCACAGCATCACGAAACGCATGCTGCACTGGAGCCCGGTGCCGGTGCTGGTGGTGCCCTCCCAAACGTCCCGCCGCCGCGCACCCAAACGGCCTACGCAGCTGGATAACGGCTTCCTCATTTAACAGCTGATATCATATACCAAACTGTTTTTAAACACCTTAAAGCATGGAATCCCTCACCTCTTCCGCCCCCGCAATGGCAATAGCCGAAACCACGGCCACCCTACACCCGCCGGCGCTCACGGCCTCGGTGGCCGAGCGGTTGGCACAGCTCCTGAGTTCGTCGGTGAATGCCCAGACCATCTACGGCAGCCCCGTGGAGCGCGATGGCGTGACGGTGATTCCCGTGGCGCAGGCGGCGTATGGCTTCGGCGGAGGCAGCGGCACCGGCCCCAACGCGCAGGGCGGCATCGGGGGCGGCGGGGGCGTGCGCCTCAGGCCCGTGGGCTTCATCGAGCTGAGCAAAAGCCGCAGCCGCTTCCGGCCCATCCGGCGCTCGGTGGTGCCGCTGGTGGCCGTGAGTGGGCTGATGGCGCTGCTGCTATTGCGCGCCGTGCCCAGGCTGCTGCCGGCCCGGTAACCAGTGCGTAGTGATTGATTTCCATTCATTTTCACCCCCCGTTTTCCTATGAAAACCGCCGCGCATCGAGAGCCGCAGAAGCGGGCCGGAAGTACCCAGCTCCACCTGACCGGGCTGAGTGCCAAATACGCCCGCAAGCTGGAAAAGCCCCTGGCAAATACGTTGCAGAAGCTCAGCCGAAAGTTCAGCAAGCTACTGGACAAGAACCGCAAGGCCACCCGCAAGGCTACTCGTGAGGCGGCCAAATTCCTGGTAAAACGGCTGTATAAATCCGTTGAGCGGCGCGGCTCAGACGCGGCCCTGCGGCTGGCCTGAGCCGCGACCGATAACGAAAAACCTGTTCCGGGTATGCCTCCAACTATCACCGAAAACCGGGTGGGCTGTTGATTACCGCTTCGGAGGTGGAAGCGGCACATGGTTGTCGTCCCCCCTATGGCCTGCCCCACACCGCCGTGTGCGTGACTGCTGTGTGGCGCGCCCGGCCCCGCTGCGTGCCATGAACCACTCGTTACTCAACGATTTGCTGGTTATCCTGCTGCTGTCGGTGAGCGTGACGCTGCTGTTCAACCGCGTCCGGCTGCCGTCCATCATCGGGTTTCTGGTGACGGGCATGCTGGCCGGGCCCTACGCGCTGGGCCTGGTAAAGCTGCCCGCCAAAGTGGACCAGGTGGCCGAAATGGGCATCATCATGCTCATGTTCACCATCGGGCTGGAGTTTTCGATGCAGAGCCTGGGCCGGCTGCGGCAGGCGGTTTTTCTGGGGGCACGCTGCAGGTGGGCCTCACGGTGGCAGACGTGGCGGTGCTGGCCATGGCCATGGGCAGCTCGCTGAGCACGGCCGTGTTTTGGGGCTTTCTGCTCTCACTCAGCAGCACGGCCATCGTGCTCAGGCTGATGCAGGAACGCATGGAAGTGGAGTCGGTGCACGGGCAGATTGTGCTGGCCATTTTGCTGTTTCAGGCCCTGGCGGTGGTGCCTATGATGCTGCTCATTCCGCTGCTGAGCGGGCAAGGCAGCGGCGGCAGCCAGCCACTGGTACTCGGCCTGATGCTGGCCAAAATCTTGGCCGTGGTGGCGGTGGTGGGGCTGGGGGCGCGCTACCTCATGCCGCGCCTGCTGCTGGCCGTGGCGCGCACCCGCAGCCGCGAGCTGTTCCTGCTCACCATCATCGGCACCTGCCTGGGCGTGGCCGTGCTCACCGAGCAGGCGGGGCTGTTGCTGGCGCTGGGGGCCTTTTTGGCGGGGCTGATTATTTCGGAGTCCGAATACAGCTACGAGGCCGTGAGCAGCGTGCTGCCGTTTCGGGAGGTGTTCGCAAGCTTCTTTTTCGTGTCCATCGGCATGCTGTTCGATGTGCACGTGCTGCTGACGCATCCCATTGAAATTCTGCTGCTCACCGTCGGAGTCATCCTGCTGAAAATGCTGCTGACGCCGGTAGCGACGGTCTTTTTGCGGGCGCCGGTGGGCGAAATCCTGTTTACCGGCATGGCCCTGGCGCAAGTGGGCGAGTTAGCGTTTGTGCTCTCGCGGGAGGGGCTGCGGGCCGGCCTCATCAAGCCCGACAGCTACCAGGTTTTTCTGGCCATTTCGGTGCTCACCATGTGCTGCACGCCCGGCGTGATGGCGCTGGCGCGCCCCGTGGTGGCGTGGGTGATGCGCCTGCCGTGGCCCCTGGAGATGGAGCAGCGCCTGCACCTGCCCCCCGCGCCGCGCCCGCCGGCCGTGGCCACGGCCGGGCCGCCGCTCACCGACCACCTCGTCATCGTGGGCTACGGCCTGAACGGGCGCAACCTGGTGCGGGCCGCCAAATTTGCCCGGCTCCCCTACATCATCCTCGAAGCCGATGCCGACAAAGTGCACCGGGGCCTGAAGCGCGGCGAGCGCCTCATGTACGGCGACGTAACCCACGAGCACGTGCTGGAGCACCTAGGCGTGGCGCGGGCACGGGTAGTGATGGTGGCCATTTCAGACCCCGCCGCCGCGCTGCGGGCCGTGGCGGCCATCCGGCGGCTCAACCCCGTGTGTGCATTCTGGTGCGTAGCCTGTACGTGTACGAGCGCAAAAACCTCTACCACGTGGGCGCTACCGAGGTAATTGCACAGGAACAGGAAACCTCCATGGAGGTGCTGGCCCACGTGCTGGCCCGCTTTCTGGTGCCGCAGGTTGACATTGAAAAGCTTATTGGCGAGCTACAGCACGGCAAGCCACACCATGCTGCGGCCCCATTCGCTCACCAAAGCGGCCTGGGCCAGGATTCACCTGGGGCTGACCGGGGCCGAGCTGGCCGCCGTACCCGTCGAGGCTGCCCCGCAAACCTGCCTAGCCGGCCCGCGCTTGTCGGAGGCCGAGTTGCGGCGGAGCTTCGGCCTGTGCCTGCTGGCCATCCGGCGCGACGGCGCAATGCTGGAACCCATTGCCAACGAAACGACTATCCTGCGGCACGATACGCTCTACGTTTTTGGCAAGCCGGCCCAGGTAGCGCAGCTGCTGCACGTGGTGGAAGCGGCCTGAGCCTGACGCGCCCGGTTTAGCCCCGACACCCGATGATGTGATATAAATCAAGCAGTAAGCTGATTGTATTCAATGTTCTGTTTACTGCAGCGGCAGAAATTTGCGAAGGGTTTGCCGCCCGCAGCCGCACCGGCCAGGCTCATCCAAGCGCGGCCCGGAGATGGGCTCATTTCAGGCGCCCCCGCCCCGGCCGGCCACTGCCCGCGCCGCTTTCTCCTCTCCTAATTTCCGTAAGCTCATGGAAACCATTGAACACCCGACCCAGACCGGCACGCAGGAACACGTAGCGGACAGCGACATCACGGCCGCCATCGAAACGCTGTTTCTCAGCAGCCGGGGCGTGACGCCGCACCTCATCGACGTGACTACCCTGCACGGCGTGGTGGAGCTCACCGGCTTCACCGACAGCCTGCTCTCCAAGCAGCGAGCCAGGGACATTGCCCTGGCCGTGCGAGGCGTGCGCAGCGTGGTCGACGAGCTGGAAATCCGCACCCCGGAGCTCACCGATGCCGAGCTGCGCCGCAACGTGGAGCGCGCCCTGGCCCACGACCCCGCCACCACCGACTACAAACTGAGCTGCGCCGTGGCCAACGGCACCGTGACCGTAAGCGGCGTAGTGCAAACCTGGCAGGAAAAGCAGCTGGTGCTGCGCGTATTGCGCGGGGTGCGGGGTGTGCGCCGCCTCGAAACCGACAACGTGAAGGTGCGCGGCGGCGAAACCATGAATTCGGACGAGGAAATCTCCACCGAAATCCGGGAGGTACTCGACTGGGACGTTCGAGTGAACAGCGCGCTGGTGGAGGTGCACACCACCGACAAGCAGGTGAAGCTATCGGGCACGGTGGGCACGGCAGCCGAGAAGGAGCGCATCATCGACGTGGCCTACCAGGCCGGGGCGGCCCGCGTGGATGACCACGACCTGTTTGTGGCCTACTGGGCCGTGGTGGGCGATTTGCGGCGCGAAAAGTTTGCCCACCGCTCCGACGAGGAAATTGCCAAAGCCGTGCACGACACCTTCCGCTACGACCCGCGGGTGCTGTCGTACGAGCCCGACGTGCTGGTGCACGACGGCTACGTCACCCTCACAGGCACCGTGAGCAACCTGCGCGCCAAGCTCGATGCCGAGCAGGACGCCCGCCACGTGGTGGGCGTGTGGGACGTGCAGAACCGCCTGAAAGTGCGCCCGCCCCGCCCGCTGCCCGATGCCGTCATCCGCCAGAACGTGCAGGACGCGCTGGCCTGCGACCCCTACGTGGGCGACTTTGACTTTATGGTGCTGGTGTACAACGGCAAGGTGTACCTGGACGGGCGCGTGGGCAACCACTTCGAGCAGGAGCACGCCGCCGACGTGGCCGCCGGCATCAGCGGCGTGGCCGAGGTGGCCAACCGCCTCGAAATGACCGGGACCACCTGCGCCACCGGGCTGCGGCCCTACGGCCGGCCCGCCGCCGGCCTGCACCCCGCCCCCCTCGCCAGCCCCGACTACGCCCTGGCCGAGCGCATTCGGCGGCGGCACTACTGGTCGGCCGGCCTCTACCACCAGGAAGTGAACGTGCAGGCAGAAAACGGGGTGGCCACGCTCACTGGCACCGTCGATACCTGGGTCGACCGCGAGCAGGCTGGTTTTGAAGCCTACGAGGCGGGGGCCCGCTTCGTGAACAACGAGCTGCAGGTGCGCACGCCCGCGCACGCCTAACCCCGGGTTTTCACCGTTGCTTTTCCCGCTTGCCATGTCGCCCTGCCTGGTTGTCCTCACCGATTTTTTCGCCGTCTCCAACCGGGCGCTTTCCTACGCGGCGGGCTTGGCTGTGCCCCTCAAGGCGCATTTGCTGCTGCTGCACGCCCGGCACGACCAGCTGCTGGCCCCCGACGAATTTGGGGACCACTACGCGCGGGCCGGCGAAGAAAAAACGCTGCACGCGCTGGAAAAACTGGCTGCCGCCCAGGTGGTGCCCACCGAAGTGGAACTCTCCGACGACTCAATTTCCGAAACCGTGCGCGAAATCATCGGCGAGCGGGATTTGCTGGCCGTGGTGCTCGGCCAGCCCGGTTTCGAGCACGCGCCGCGGGGGCTGGTGGCCCGCACGGCCATGGGGCTGATGCGCCGCGCGGCCTGCCCGCTGCTGGTTGTGCCGGCCATGGGCTGGGACAAGTTTCCGCCCCGCCGCCTGCTGCTGGCCGTCGATGGCGCCCCGTTCAGCCTCGGCCCGCACCACAGCGCCATCTACCGCCTGCTGCACGCCCTGCACGGTACCCTGGAAGTGGTACACATCACCGACGGCGAGCACGAGCGGCCCACCGCAAGCGCCCTGCTCGCCACCATCATCCAGAACGACCTCGTAGAAGACCCCGCCGATGCGCCCCTGCACCTGCACGAGCGGCACCACACCCGCGTAGCCAGTGGCGTGCTCACCGAAGCCGCGCAGCTGGAGGCCGACATGCTGGTGGTGGTGGCCCGGCACCACAGCTTCATGGGCAGCCTGTTTCATCGCAGCGTCACGGCCCAGCTCATTCAGGAAAGCCCGATTCCGGTGCTGGTGCTGCCGGCGGAGGACTGATTTGGTATCGATTATGCCAACCCTCATCCGCCGGAACCTCACCCAATTTTTTTGTTGATTCTCTCCCATGTCACCCTCCATTCTGGTACTCGCCAATGTGTCGGCCACCGCCGAGCGGGCGGCCCGCTACGCCGCCAGACTCGGCGCGCCCCTGCACGCCAATATCGTCCTGCTCAACCTACTTGCCCTCAACGCTTACCCCGTGATGCTAACGCCCGAGCTGGCCGAAATAGAAACCCGCGAAGCCGCCCTGGAGCGCAATGAGCGGCTGGAAGGCCTGTGGTCGATTGCGCGGCAGCTGCCCGGCCTGGCCGTAGTGGAAGAAAGCCCGGGCCCCATGTTCGACGCCGTGACCACGGCTGTGCGGCAGCACCAGTCCCTGCTGCTGGTGATGGGCCTGAGCGCCGAGCACGGCCTGCTCGACCACCTGCTGCACAACCAGATACTGCCCGTGCTGCGCGCCACGCATCTGCCCTTGCTGCTGGTGCCCGAGGCCGCCCCGCCGCCCGTGCTGCCCCGGCGCGTGCTGCTGGCCCTCGATGGCGACCCCTTCACGCCCAACATCGCCGCCCGGCACCTAGCCCCGCTGCTGGCGGCCTGCCCGGCCACCTTCACCATCGCGCACCTGGCCGAGGCAGACGAGTCGCTCGAATTCTCCAACCAGCTGGTGCGGGCCGAGCTGCGGGCCAGTATGCTCCTGCCCACCGATACCCCGGTTGAGCTGTACCAGATAACGCACCAGTCGCCCGCCGACGGCATTCTGCAAGCCAGTTTCGATACCCAGGCCGATTTGGTGGTGCTCGTTGCCCGGCCGCGCAGCTTCCTGGGGCGGCTGTTTCATCGCAGCGTCACGGCCCGGGTCATCAGCCGCAGCCAAAAGCCCGTGCTGCTGCTGCCCGCCGAGGAAGCAGACTAGGCCCGGCAAAATTTCCAGTTGCTTTAGTCCGGCATTATCCACTGCTGTTTCTATTTTATCATGAAAACGAAGCGCAAATTCACCAATCCCGCCGCCAGCGAGCCGGCCACCCACGCCCACGCCGGCACCCCGCACTATGCCGCTTTCGGCAAGGAAACCGACAAGCCCGGGACGCCCGCCGACCCGGCCCGCGAGGCCGCCGCCGCCCTCATTGCCGAAGGTGGCTCTGAAACCAAGCTCCACGCGGCCTACGCCGCCGAAGACCCGCGCTACGCCGGCGGCGACGTGTTCGACCTGGACAACGAGCAAACGAGCTTATAAACAAGCGCTTCAGCCCAAACAACCCCGGCGCACGCCCGTAAAACCAGCGCGTCCTTTCCCCTGTGTACTAGCCGGCACGCCGCGTGCAGTTAGCCGTGAATGAAGACTCGTTGCTGAACCAGACCGGCTTGTTGACCCGCTTTGCCGGGCGGTTTTTTCGCGAGCTGTTCCGGCCGCATTTCGAGTGGGCCGAGATGGTGCACCAGTGCTTCGCGGTGGGGTATCAGTCGCTGCTGCTGGTGGGCGTCACGGGGTTCATTATGGGCCTGGTCATCACCATGCGGCTGCGGCCCACCATGGTGCAGTTCGGGGCCGAGTCGTGGATTCCGACCATGGTGGGCATCACCATCATCCGCGAGATGGGCCCCATCATCACGGGCCTGATGGTGGCCGGCAAGGTCAGCTCCAACATCGGGGCCGAGCTGGGCTCTATGCGCGTGACTGAGCAGATTGACGCCATGGAAGTATCGGGCACCAACCCATTTAAGTATTTGGTGGTGACGCGGGTGGTGGCCACCACGCTCATGGTGCCGGTGCTCTCCATCTTGGCCGATGCCATCAGCTTGAGCGGCGCTTACCTGGGCGTGCGGCTGCACGGCGACACCTCCCTGGCGCTCTTCGCCAACGATGTTATCAACAAGCTCACCCTGGCCGCGGTGGCAGAATCGCTGGTTAAATGCATTTGTTTCGGCTTCGCCATTGGCCTAGTGGGCTGCTACAAAGGCTACTACGCCAAGGAAGGCACCGAAGGGGTGGGCCGGGCGGCCAACTCCGCCGTGGTCGTCGCGTCGCTCGTCGTCTTCGTGCTCGACTTGCTGACGGTGCAAATGAGCACCATCCTGGGCATCGATAAGTAATTGGCGGACTGGCGGATTGATTTTTATTAGGAAATAATGGCGCGGCCAAGCGCGGAACCGCCGCGGCCCCAGGCGCTACGCCACGGCGGGCAGCACCAGCACGGGCACCGGGCTGCGGCGCAGCAAATCGGCCGTTACATCGTGATGAAACAGGTTGCCGGGGAAGAAATGGGGCCGGGGCATCACCACGAGCAGGTCGGCGCCCACCTCATTCGCGGCCTGCAGCAGGCCCGCCACGGGGCCCACTTCGCGCTCTTCATACAGGCTGTTGCCATCCAGCGGCCCAAACAGTCCGGTTTCCCGCACGGCCTCCAGCGCCTCGGCGGCGCGGGAGGGGCCGTGGGCGTGGGCCGCAATGTGTACCACCGTGACAGCGGGGTGCAGCCGGGTCAGCAACGGGGCTAGGTCCTGGGTGGCGGGCGTCAGGGCCAGGGGCGCGCCATCGGCGGCCACCACCAGGTGCTGCGGAAGCTCCGGCCGGGGCCAGTCTTCGGGCACCAGCAGCACCGGAATGTGGGTGGCGCCTAGGGTCGCGGCTTTGTGGGACTGCGTGAGCAGATGCGCAAACCAAGCGTGGGCGTGGGCCCGGCCCAGCACCAGCAGCTGCGGGTAGCGGTGGGCCAGCAGGTGGTGCAGGGCATCCCCCATGGGGGGCTCCATCAGCTCGACCTCGGCGGGCACAGGCAGCAGCTGAGCCTCGCGGGTTAGCTCGGCCAGCACGGCCTCCCGACTGACCCGATGCCGGGTGAGCGTCCCGGACTGGCCGAAAGCCGGCCCGGGGGCAAAATTCACGGAGTTCATCGCGTGGTCTTCGAAGACGTGCAGCAGCAGCACCTGCCCGTCCACCAGCGTGGCCAGGCGAGTGGTGTAGGCCAGGGCGGCCTCGGCTGCCGCCGAAAAATCGGTCATCACAACAAATGTCGGTTGCATAGTAGCAGAGGAAATGGCCCACACCGGGCGATGTTGAAAACCAGCTTGCAAGCGGGCAAAAGCGCCAATAGGCGGGGCGCTACTGGGGCTACGCCGTTGCTGAATAGTTTGGCAGCCAGGATGTAAAGCTGCACCGGGTCCGGGCAGAAAACCATGATTTACATCAGGCATCGGGCTGTCCCTCCACAGCAGCCCAGGGAACGCAGCATCAGCCCGTTGGTAAGTCTGATTACTTATGAAAATGCACGGCGAGGCTCTGTTTTTCGGCTGCTGCTCATCATCACCGCAATACCGCGTCCCGGCTGCAATGGGCCAGCCCACCCGTCTGAACCAAACGCTCGCCTACCCAGCGCACCGTGATTTTAATCAAGCCCGGCCGTGACTAGTGTCAATTCCCTTCTTTGGGCAGCCCTCTACCTTTGCGCTGAGCACTCACTCCTACTGCGGGCGGGAAGCACTGGGCTTTCTGCTCGCAGTTTTGAGAGAGCTGGATGCGCGCGATGCGCCGCCGCGGCCTGGTCGCCGTGCCGGAAGGCACCCGGGCGCGGAGCGCCTACCCCCCAGACACGGCCTTGGGCATTTTGCAGAAAGCCGCTGGGAATTAAGCTGAGCTTTATTGCATTGTTAATATATTTATGATTATTGCAAAAACGTAAGGCCCCAGCCTGCGTTTGCATATGCCGGCCACGCTATACCGCAATCCGCTGACGGACATCCTCTTTGAGCAAAGCAAGGAGTTTGTGGGGCTGTATCATGTCGAACGGGGCTGGTTCACGCACGTCAACTCGGCGGGCTACCGTCTGCTGGGCTACCCCTCGGCCCAGGCCCTCTACGACGAGCCCACCCGCACGCTGCGCGCCCAGCCCCTGCCCCCGGCCGAATGGGCCGCGCTCCGGGAGCGGGTGCTGCGCGAGGGCTCGCACGAGTTTGAGGCCGAAATGCGCCGGCAGTCGGGCGAGCTGTTTTGGGCCCGGGTCGAGCTGACCAGCCTCGTGGTTGAGCAGCAGACCTATTTCCTCGTGCGCCTCACCGATACCACGCCCCTGCACGTGGCCGAGCACCGGCTGGCCGAAAGCATGGACCGCTTCGAGGCCGTGGTGAGCCACGCCACCATCGGGATTGTGATGTGCAACCGGGCCGGCGAAATTGTGCTGGCCAACGACAAGGCCCGGGAATTATTTGGCTATCAGAGCAATGCCCTGATTCATCAGCACATCGAAGCGCTGGTGCCCGAAGCCGTGGCCCGCTACCACGAGCAGCTGCGCGAATCCTTCAACGCCCGCCCCGAAATGCGGGCCATGGGCCAGAACCGGGACCTGCTGGCCCGCCGCCGCGACGGGTCGGAATTCCCTGTGGAAGTGAGCCTGAGCTATTTCCGGCTCGAAGAGGAGCTGTTTGTGGTGGCCTATGTCATCGACATCACCTTCAAAAAGG
Source organism: Hymenobacter negativus (assembly GCF_016056375.1). Taxonomy (GTDB): domain Bacteria; phylum Bacteroidota; class Bacteroidia; order Cytophagales; family Hymenobacteraceae; genus Hymenobacter; species Hymenobacter negativus_A. Next base: position 194,352 of record NZ_JAEDAE010000003.1, on the reverse strand, counting down.
AGGCCGAGCGGGAGCTGCGCGCCCAGCACCAACGCATCGCCCGCCTCAATGCCGAGCTGGAGCAAAAAGTAGCCGAACGCACCCACGCCCTGGCCGATACCCTGCGCCAGCTGGAACAGCGCACCCGCGAGCTGGCCCAGGCTCTAGCGCAGGAGCAGGAGCTGGGCGAGCTCAAGACGCGCTTCGTGGCCATGGCCTCGCACGAGTTTCGCACGCCGCTCACGGCCGTGCTCACCTCGGTGGCGCTGCTCGAAAAATATGCCGGCCCCGAGCAGCAGGACAAGCGCCAGCGGCATTACGACCGCATCCGGACCTCGGTGATGCACCTGACCGATATTCTGGAGGAGTTTCTGTCGGTGGGCAAGATGGAGGAAGGCCGCCTGGAGGCCCACCCCACCCGACTGGAGCTGGTCCCGCTGGTGCACGAAACCGTGGCCGAAGTGGACGGCCTGCGCAAGCCCGGCCAGCGCATTGTGTTGCAGCTGCCGCCCCTGCCGCCGCTGTGGCAAGATGCGTCGTTGCTGCGCAAAGTGCTGGTCAACCTGCTGTCCAACGCCCTCAAGTATTCGCACGAAAACACCACCGTTACCGTGCAGGCCACTGCTCAGGAGCACTCGTTCCGCCTTGTGGTGCAGGACCAGGGCATGGGCATCGCCCGCGACGACCAGACGCGGTTGTTCCAGCGGTTTTACCGGGCGCGCAACGCGGCCAACATGCCCGGCACGGGCCTGGGCCTCTACATCGTGGCCAAGTACCTGGAGCTGATGGGCGGCACCATTGCTCTGCAAAGCGAGCTGAACGTGGGCACCACCGTCACCATCACCCTGCCCTATGAAAACCATCCTGCTGATTGAGGACAACGACATCCTGCGCGAAAACACGGCCGAGATTTTGGAGCTGGCCGGCTACGCCGTGCTCACGGCCGAAAACGGCAAAGTGGGCGTGGAAAAAGCCCTGGCCACCCGGCCCGATTTGGTGGTGTGCGACATCATGATGCCCGTGCTCGATGGCTACGGCGTGCTGCACATCTTCAACCAAAACCCGCACCTGGCCGGCGTGCCCTTCATCTTCCTCACCGCCAAAACCGAGCGGGCCGACCTGCGCCGCGGCATGGAACTGGGAGCCGACGACTACCTCACCAAGCCCTTCGAGGAAACCGAGCTGCTGAGCGCCATCAGCAGCCGTCTGAGCCGCTTCGGCAAGCTGCAGGCCGACTACGACCTGCGCGCTTCCGAGGGACTGGGCCGCTTTCTGGACGATGCCAGCGCCGTGGGCAACTTGCACAGCCTCACCCTGGACCGCCGCCCGCACGCGCTGCGCAAAAAGCAGGTGCTCTATGCCGAAGATGAGGAGGCCAGCCGGCTCTATTTTGTGGAGAGCGGGCGGGTAAAAACCGTGCGCCGCACGGCCGGCGGCAAGGAATTAATCACGGGGGTATACGGCCCGGGCGAGTTTTTTGGCTACCTGCCGCTGCTCCAGCACCGGCCGCACAGCGACTCGGCCGTGGTGCTCGACGATGCCCAAGTGCTCTACATTCCGCAGAAGGATTTTGAGCTGCTGCTCCATTCGCACCCCGATGTGGGGCGGCAGTTTATTCGGCTGCTGGCTGGCCAGGTAGAAGAGCGGGAACAGCAGCTGCTGGGCATGGCCTACGACTCGCTGCGCCGCCGCGTGGCCCGCACGCTGCTGCGCATGCAGGAGCAGGCCGGCGATGGCACGGCCGCCATCCGGTTTTCGCGCGATGACCTAGCCGCCGTGGTGGGTACCACCCCGGAATCGCTGATTCGGACCCTGAGCGAGTTTAAGCAGGACGGCCTGATTGAGCTCACGCCCAAAAGCATTCACGTGCTTCAGCCCGAAAAGCTGCACTCGCCCAACTGGTAGCGGCCGGCGGTGGCCCCGCAGCCAGCAAACCTGACAGGAATCAGCCGGTAAGGTGATGCCTGTCAGGGCGGTGTTGGCGCACAGGCAGGAGCTTTACCCCACCAACTGGGGCAGCCTGGCCGGGGTTGCCGGGTGGGCTTATCGCAGTTTCTGTTACCGACTAAGTGCATTGCGCAGCCATGAAACAGCAGGCTATTCCGTCATCGGCTTTTGCGCCGCGCCCGGGGGTTGAGAATTGGATGCGGCAGTTTCAGGACTGGCTGTGTCATAGGCTGGAGATGGCAGATGGCGGCAGCCGGTTTGCGCACGAAGAATGGACGCACCCCGGCGGCGGCGGGGGCATCACGGCGGCCCTGCAGCATGGGGCCGTGCTGGAGAAAGCGGGCGTGTCGTTTTCGGCCGTGTGGGACCAGCTGAGCGAGCCAATGGCCCGCCAGCTACGCGTGAAAGACCGGCACTATTACACCGCCGACGTGAACGTAGGCCTGCATCCGCACAGCCCCATGGTGCCCATCTCACACCTCAATGTGCGCTACTTCGAAGCCCGCACGGGCGAGGCCTGGTTTGCCGGGAGTCTGGACCTGACCCCGATTTACGTGGATGTGGTGCAGGCCCGCTGGTTTCACGAGCAGATTCGGGCCATGTGCCAGCGCCACGATACCGGCTACTACCCGCGCTTCAAAGCAGGGGCCGATGCGCACTTCTACCTGCCCCACCGCGGCGAAACGCGGGGCGTGGGCGGCCTGTTTTTCGAGCAGCTCATGGTGGAGCGCGATGGCCTGTTTGAGGAGTTGTTGGCTTTTGTGCAGGACGTGGGCGAGGTGTTTGGCCGCACCTACGGCACCCTCATGCGCCAGAATGCCCACCTGCCCTACTCCGCCCCCGAAAAGCACTGGCAGCAGCAGCGCCGCGCCCGCTGCGCCGAGTTCAACCTGACCGTGGACTGCCCCGGCCGCTCTGAGCTAGCCGCCCACGGCCCGCAGCAGTTCGCCCTCGGCCTGCCTCCACGGGCCGAGTGGCACCACAGCCCCGCCCCCGCCCCGGGCTCTGCCGAAGCCCGAACCCAGCAATGGCTGCGCCCCGGCGTGGACTGGCTAGCGCCCACCGGCGCAGCCTGAGCCCGCCAGTCGTTAGCGCACCTCTCATTTCATTCCACCTCAACCCTAAGCTCATGTCTCTGGTAGCCACCCTCACCCTGAACCCGGCCCTGGACACGAGCACCTCCGTGGCGGGCATCGTGCCCGACCAGAAACTGCACTGCGCCGCCCCCAAAACCGAAGCGGGCGGCGGCGGCATCAACGTGTCGCGGGGCCTGCACCGGCTGGGCACGCCGTCGGTGGCCGTGTACCCGGCCGGGGGCCACACCGGGGCGCTGCTGGAAGCGCTGCTCACGGCCGAAGGCATTGCCTCCTGCGTGATTCCGACCCAAAGCGCGGTGCGCGAAAACCTTGTGGTAGTAGACAACGCCAGCCACCAGCAGTACCGCTTTGGCATGCCCGGCGCGCTTCTCACCGCCGCTGAGCAAGGCGAAATACTGGAGGCGCTGCACCGGCTAACGCCCCTACCCGATTTCGTGGTGCTGAGCGGCAGCCTGCCGCCGGGCATGCCGCCCGAATTTCTGGCCCGGGTGGCCCGGCAGGCCCGTGAGGTGGGCAGTAAAGTGGTAGTCGATACCTCGGGGCCGGCCATGCTGGCCGTTATCGAAGCCGGGGCTTACCTCATCAAGCCCAACCTGGGCGAGCTGAGCCAGCTGGCCGGCGTGCCCGAGCTGGACAATGCCGGTGTGGTAGCCACTGCCCGGCAGCTCATCAGCGCAGACCGCTGCGAAATCGTGGTGGTGTCGATGGGCCCGCAAGGGGCCTGCCTCGTCACCTGCGACCTCGAAGACCACATTGCAGCCCCGGTAGTGAAAAGGCGCAGCACCGTGGGCGCCGGCGACAGCATGGTGGCCGGCATGGTGCACGCGCTGGTGCGCGGGCAGTCCCTGCGCGAAGCCGTGCGCCTGGGCGTGGCCTGCGGCACGGCCGCCACCATGAACCCCGGCACCGAGCTGTTTCACCCGGCCGATGTGGAAAGGCTCTACCGCTGCCTGCTGCAAGCCATGTCCGCGCCGCACCCTACCGCCTGAGCCGCTGCTGCTTCGCGTTGCCTTCGCATTTGTCCATCGTTGCCCGCTACGCCTCGGCGGCATCTGAAGCAACGGAGGCATCCTGCGGCATCTCGGCGGCGGTGGGCAGTACCAGCACGGGCACAGGGCACTGCTCCACCAGCCGGGCCGTGATGCTGCGATGAAACAGGTCGCTCATGAAGCTGCGCTCGCGGGCCAAGGTGATAACCAGGTCGGCCCCCACTTCCTGCGTGGCCGTGAGCACGCCCTCGGCGTAGTCGCTGTCGAGGTAGCCGCGCAGCTCGGGGTGGGTGAAATCGACCAGGCCACTGGACCGCACGGCCCGCAGGGCGGTCGCGCAGCCATCGTCGTCCACCACCCCGTCCGACACGTGGGCCACCACCACGCCTCCCGTCCCAAGCTGGGCCAACAGGGGGCGCAGCGCCTGGGCGGCCGGCCTCAGGACAAACGGCTCGCGGTCGGCCGCAATCAGGAAGCGGTGCGGCGGCTGGGTGGTGGGCGCAGTGGTGGGCACGGTCAGCAGCGGGTAGTGGCCGGCGCGCAGCAGCTCGGCGCACAGGGCCGTCATGCCGGCATAGTCGGGGTGGTCGGCATCGGGCTGGCCTAGCACAAACAGGGCCGGGGCGTAGCGGGTGGCCAGCTCGCGGGCAATGTCGGGGAGCAGGTCGGTAGCCATTTCCACGGCGGCGGGCGCGTGCAGGCTTCGCGCCAACTGGTGCAGGGCCACCACCGTATCGGACTGCCTGGCCAGCTCCTGGCGGTGGTACTTCTCCCCCACCGCACCCACCAGCTCATAGGGGTCCAGCAGCGACGCCCGGTTGGCGTGCAGCAGCACTAGCTGGGCCTGCACGGCCTGTGCCAGCTTATCGGCGTAGTGGATGGCATGGCGGGCGGGCTCGTAGAAACCAGACAGCACGATGAGCGTGAGGAGCATGGCGAAAGCGGGTTTTAGTGAGCGACGGGGATGAAAGCCCGCTTCTCGACCGAGTCAGAAACCAAAGCCGGAATATGGGCCGAGAGCAGCAGCACGGGCACCGGCGTGCGCCGCAGCACGTAGTCGATAACACTGCCAATGAAAGCCTTGTGCGCCAAGCCGTGGCCCCGGTCAAGCAGGGCCACCAGGTCGGCCTCCAGTTCGTGCACGGCTTCCAGAATGCCCGGGCCGGCGGGCTCCTCGCCCACTACTTTGTGCAGGCCGCAGCTGGCCATGCCGTCGGTGAGGTCGCTGTGCTGCGCGGCCCGCAGGCCATGCCAGCCGCCCAAGCTGTCGGCCTCCGACAGCACGGTGACGGCCACCACGTCCAGGTCCAGTCCTTCGAGCAGGGGCGCGACGACCCGGGCGGCCGGGACCAGCCGGAAAGGTCGGTCTTCTACGGCCAGGGCCAGGCGGCGGGGCTGGTGCAGGGCGGTATCGGGCAGGTGCTCGGGCACGAGCAGCAAAGGGCAGCCGGTTTGGCGCGGCAGCGGCGCGGCGCGGTTGCTAAACCACTCATCAAGAAAGCCATTGGTGGCCGTGAGCCCGGCCACGATGAGCATGGGCTGGTATTTCTCGCGGGCCTGCGCAATGGCCCCCAGCCAGTCGGCTTCCAGCACCTCGGCGGTGGTGGGCACGGGCATGGTTTCGGCCACGTGGCGGAGGCAGCGGCAGGTTTCGGGCACGTAGTCCTCGTCCCTGGCCGGCAGCACCAGGCCGTATTCCGTGACGACGGGCACCGGCAGAAATACGTGCACGAGGTGGAGCTCGGCATCCAGCGGGGCGGCCAGCACCGCGGCATAGGCTCGGGCCCGCTCGGCAGCGAGCGAGAAATCAGTCAGCACAACGATGTTGGGAACCATGGCAGATAAGTAGCTAGAAGTGAGGTTGCGACTGGCCGCGTGGCTATGACCGTGGCCGGAATCCGGGCCCCAGAAAAGAATTAGCGCACGGTAAAATTCGCTTTTCCCCACAGGCAAAGCCCTGACGCCGATTAGTTCCGCCAATGACTTTCGTCATGGACAGGCCGCGCCGCACTCAGGCGACGGGCTGCTTCCGGGCTACCGGTGCGGCCAGCTCGTGCGCGGCGGGCTGCCCCAGGGCCCAGGCCGAGAGGCTGGCCAGGGTGGCATCGGCAATGTTGGTGAGGGCCTCGCGGGTGAGATAGGCCTGGTGGCCGGTGAGCAGCACGTTGGGGAAGGTGAGCAGGCGGGCAAACGTGTCGTCGAGCAGCAGGTCCTGGCGGTGGTCAACGAAAAAGAGCGGCTTTTCCTTCTCGTACACATCGAGCCCGAGAAACCCCAACTGCCCGCTTTTGAGGGCGCGCAGGGCGGCTTCGGTATCGAGCACGCCGCCCCGGCCGGTGTTGATGAGCATCACGCCGCGCTTCATCTGGTGCAGCAGCTCGTCGTCAATCAGGTGCTGGGTTTCAGCGTTGAGCGGGGTGTGCACCGAGATGATGTCGGCCTGGGCGCAGAGTTCGGCCAGCGGCACGTAGCGCAGGCCGTACTGCGAGGTCAGGTCGGGGTTGGGCTGCACATCCACCCCCAACAACCGGCACCCAAAGCCGTGCAGAATGCGCGCCACCACCCCGCCAATACGCCCCACGCCCAGAATGCCCACCGTTTTGCCGTGCAGGTCGAAGCCGATGAGGTGGTCGAGGCAGAAGTCGTTGGCCCGCAGCTGCTGGTCGGCCTGCCGCAGGTGGCGGCACAGGGCCAGCATGAGGGCCACGGCGTGCTCGGCAATGGCGTAGGGCGAGTATTCAGGCACGTTGGCCACGCGCAGGCCCAACTGGCGGGCGGCGGCTAGGTCCACGTTGTCGGTGCCGGTGGCGCGCACCGCCAGGTAGCGCACGCCCAGGTCCCAAAGCTGGCCCAGCACCGGGGCCGAGGCATCGTCCCGCGTGAAGATGCTCACGGCCTGCGCCCCCTGCGCCAAGTGGGCCGTATCGGCGGTGAGGGGCGTATCGAGCAGCGTGAGTTGGTGACGGGTTTGGTTGGCGCGCTGCAAAAAGCTGCGCTCAAATCCTTGCGTACTGAAAGCAGTGACGTTCATATGGGGCTTAAAAAGGTCTTCCACTCCATCAGGGAGGGCAATTTTCTGGCGGTGAGTAATTTCTGCCAGCGAGAAATCAGGTCTGAAAAACAATCAGCGAATGGCCGTGGCGGCGTGGGTAGCCACAGCCTGCCGGGCGGCTTCCTGCTCGGCTTCGGCCGCCAGCCCGGCCAGGGCGGTCATGCTAAACAAGCGGCCGCGCAGCACCACCGCCTCAATCAGGCGCAGGTTGTGGATGTCGTCGAGCGGATTGCCGTTGAGCAGCACCACATCGGCCGCGTAGGCGGGCTGAATACGGCCCGAATCGAAGCCGTGGCCTGTGGCCATAGCGGGGTTCGCGGTGCCGGCGCGCAGAGCCTCGGCTGGCGTGAGGCCAAGCGCCACCAGGTGCTCCAGCTCATCGTGCAAGCTGCCCCCATAGAAGAGGTTGGGTGTGCCGGAGCCGGCATCGGAGCCCGCTACCAGGCGCACGCCTAACAGCCCAAACGTGGCCACCATACCGCGCTGCAACGAATCGGCGGCGTGGATTTTGGTTAGCCTGGAGGCCGACAGATGCGGCCGGTCGTGGGCGGCCTGCGCCCATTGCCGGCGCACGTTGGCCGGCACCGAACGCAAGCGCGGGTCTTCCGGGGCGGGGTCGTGCCGCAGGTCGAAGTCGTGCGCCACCAGCCCGGTCATCACGGCGGTGCGGCTCTCCATCAGGGCCTGGGCCAGAGCCGCGCAGCGGCTGGGGCTGAAGCTGGCCACGATGTCCTTTTGCTGGGCTTTGATGCCGGCCTGCAGCGTGGGTAGGGGCCGGGGGCCGGCCAGGGCCGTGGCCCGCGCCGCCACCAGTTCGGCCTCATGGCCGGAGCAGCCCATCAGCAGCTTGTCGGCGTGCTCGATGCTGCGCTGGCCGGCCGCGATGGCATCGAGCACCGGCACGGCCTCGGGCACTGCGCCGGCCAGGTGCACCCGCCCCAGGCGGGCAGCGGCAGCTATTCCCGCAAAGGCCTCGGGCGACAGATATGGGCCGACTTGCAGGCTGCACCAACCCGTTCGCATCAGGGCTTCGGCCCGGGCGTAGCCCTCGGCGCGGGAGGCCGTGAGGGTCAGGCTGGTGCTGGCATCGGCCGAGCCGTCGAGGACGGGGCCGGCCAGCTCGATGCGTGGCCCCACCCGCTCGCCGGTTTCCAGGGCCTGGTAGGTGCGCAGCAGGTCGGCAAGGGGCCGGGCCGCGCTCACGTCGCGAATGCTGGTGATGCCGTGGGCCACGTACAGCGGCAGGGCCAGCTGCTCCTCGGCGGCCGAAGCCAGGGCGTGGGTGTGGAAGTCCCAGAGGCCGGGCACCAGGTACTTTCCGGTGCCATCGAGGGTGGGCACGCCCCGGCCGGCGGGCACCCATTGGCCCACCGATACAATGAAGCCATCGCGCAGCACCACGTTGCGGTGCGGCTCGATTTCGCCCAAGTCAACGTTCACCACGTTCACGTTGGCAATCACCAGCTCATCCACCGGCAGAGGCGCGATGACTGGCGGAATAACGACGACCGCCGGTCGCTGCCCGGTGGCCAGGTGCCCGGAGCAGCTCAGCCCCAGCAGCAACCACAGAAATCGCAGGTTGATATTCATCGCCTTGAAATAGAGATGCTTTGAGTTGCAATATTCATCAACTCAGGCGCCCGAATTCATGACAAAAATCAAGGCCTCGGCTAATAATGCGCAGGGCATTGGAGCCCGGCGGCCCAGTTCTTTGCAGGCGGATTTCACCTTTTTCCGGCTGAATTCCAAACTATTGCCCGGTACGCGCGCAACCCCGCTGGCAGCAGGGCCCCTTCGCATTCGTGTATTTTCCCTGCCGATGTTATGGCTGAGCTCGACCTGCCCGTTTCGGTTGCCTCCCGGCGCAGCCCCGACCTTGCCGGGCTGCTGGCTGAGCTCAGCACCGTGCGCGACGAGATGACCGACTTTGCCGCGCAATGCGCTGGCTACCTGACGCCTATTCACCCAAATTTTCAATTAGGAGCCCGCAACTTGCTGCACTACCTGGCCCTGCGCCAGCGCGACCTGCGCCCCCTGCAATACCGCCTCGCCGAACTCGGCCTGTCATCGCTGGGCCGGGCCGAGGCCCACGCCCTGGCCAATGTGGAGGCCGTGCGGGCGGTGCTGCACACCCTGGCCCAGCCCACCGCAAACGGCCTGGACCAGTCGGCCGAAACCTTCCCAACCTTCAGCAGTGGCCCGCGCCTGCTGGCCGAGCACAGCACCGCCTGCCTGGGGCCGGTGCCGGCCGGGCGCAACGTCCGCATCATGGTGACCATGCCCAGCGAGGCCGCCACCAATTATGCGTTGGTAGAAGAGCTGTTGCGGCAGGGCATGGACTGCCTACGCATCAACTGCGCTCACGACGACGTGGCGGCCTGGCAGCAAATGATTGGGCACCTGCGCCGCGCCGAGCAGGCCTTGGGCAAGCCCTGCAAAGTGAGCATGGACCTGGCCGGCCCCAAGCTGCGCACCCAGGGCCTGACGCCCGGCCCCGCCGTGCTGCAAATAGGGCCAGCCCGCGATGCCTTTGGGCGGAAGCTGGCCCCCGCACGGGTGTGGCTGTGTGCCGCCGAGCAGCCCACGGCGGCCACGGCGGCGGCCGCCAATCTGGCCTTTCCTGCCGCCTGGCTGTCGGGCCTGCGGGCCGGCGAGGCCATTGCGTTTGTCGATGCGCGGGGCCGGCGGCGCAAGCTGCACATTAGCAGCTGCAGCCCGCAAGGCTGCTGGGCCGAGCTTGGCAAAACGGCCTACCTCACGCCGCTCACGCAGTTTCGGGCGGCGGGCGGCACGGCTACGCTTCAGCACCTGGCTCAGCTGGAGCCGTTTATTCTGCTGCGGCCCGGCGACGGCCTGCTGGTGCTCCGCCGGGCGGCGGGCAGCGCACCAGCGGCGGCCGGTGACGAAGCCACGGCGGCCATTGGCTGCGCGTGGCCCGAGGCGTTCGACTACGTGCGGGTCGGCGAGCCAATCTGGTTCGATGATGGCAAGATTGGCGGGGTCATCGAGCAAGTCGCGCCCGAAGCCGTGCGGGTACGCATCACCCAGGCCCGCCCGCAGGGCGAAAAGCTGCGCAACGACAAGAGCATCAACCTACCCGAGAGCCAGCTGCCCCTCGCGGCCCTGACGGCGAAAGACCGCCGCGACCTCGCCTTCGTAGCTCAGCACGCCGACCTAGTGGCCCTCTCCTTCGTCAGCTCGGCGGCCGATGTGGAGCAGCTGCGGCAGGAAATCAGCCGCCTCACGGACCGGGAGCTGCCCATTATCCTCAAAATTGAAACGCGGCGGGGCTTCGAGCAGCTCCCGGCCTTGCTGCTCAGCGCCATGCAGGCCAGCAGCTGTGCGGTGATGATTGCCCGAGGCGACCTGGCCGTGGAATGCGGCTTCGAGCGTTTGGCCGAGGTGCAGGAAGAAATTCTGTGGCTGTGCGAGGCCGCCCACGTGCCCGTCATCTGGGCTACGCAGGTGCTGGAGAGCCTGGCCCGGGGCGGCATGCCCTCCCGCGCCGAAATCACCGACGCTGCCATGGGCGACCGGGCCGAATGCGTGATGCTCAACAAAGGCCCACGCGTGGTGGAAGCCGTGCACATTCTCAGCGGCATTCTGCGGCGCATGCAGGCCCACCAGCGCAAGAAAAGCGCCATGCTGCGCGGCTTGCGCGTGGCCCAAACGTGGCCGGCAGCCTGAAACCCAGCTTATCAGCTCATGCAGCGGGCCGATGGTTTAGGCCGGCTCCGGGTTCTCTGCTCCCACGATGGGCAGCACGCTTTGGTGCTGCTCGAAGAACTCATCGCACCAACGGCACACGTTCTGCAGCTCTTCGCCACGGGCCAGGGCGTGGGCCTCGCTCACCCCAACAGATTCGCCCATTTTCCACGGTTCGCCCTGGTTGAGGCGCTGCATGATTTCGGATTGGGAGGCGCGCAGCAGCACGTCGGCCACTTTTTCCTGGCGGGCATCGCCGAGAGGAAATTTGGTGCCGGGGCAGCAGGGGTTAATTTTCCAGAGTTGAATGCTGATTTCCTGCGGTAAGTCGGTGCCGCCCAGAAAGCCCTTGGCCCCGGAAAGAATGGCGCAGAAATTATGGGTGGGGTCGCGCAACCAGATGTTTTTTTCGAGGGCGCGGCCCCGGGCCCAGTTGCCGCCCAGCCACATGTCCTCGGTGGCGCCCCAGTAGCCCCAGCTCAGACGGTGGCCTTCCACAAGGAGGTGCTCCTTGTCGATGAGTGGGTCGTGGTCGTCGCCGTTCACGCCCCGGCTTTCGAAGAGGTCGGCCAGGGTCATCAGGCGGGAGCCGGCCATTTTATGGTAGCGGTCGATGCTGGCGATGTCGAAGCGCGTGACGCCTTTGGCAATCAGCAAATCGAGGATTTCCGGGGTCAGCAGGTCACCGTTGGTTTGGAGCATGACCTGCGTGCGGCCCTGATATTTTTCCTGCACGGCGTCCAGAATCAGGTAGAGCTTGGCGCGGTCGGCAATGGGCTCGCCGCCGGAGAGGATGAGGCGGTCTACTTGGTCGGGCAGGTTGCGCACAATGCGCAGGCAGTCCTGCGCGCTGATGCGCGTGCCCTGCGGGCCGGAGCTGTTGTAGCAATGGTCGCACTTGTCGTTGCAAAGCTGGGTGAACACCCAGTACACGGACTCGCAGTGGTTGAAATCGGTTTTCATGCAGTGGGAATATTTCGCAGCTGAAATGGGCGTCAGGCTATGCTTCGAATGCACTCAGCCTGACGAGCGGGAGGTTTGTTGAATGCTCTCCCAAAAGGCCAACTCGCTGCCAATGGCCGTGCGCGCGTCCTGCACGAACTCGGCCACCGAGGCGAAGCTGGTGAGCGCGCCCTGGTCGAGGTAGCCGAAGCGGGTGCCCACGGTGAGGGCCTCGCGGCTGTCGTGGGTAACAAAAAGGGAGGTAATCTGGTGCTGCCGGCTCACGCGCAGAAAGAGCTGCTGCATGTCGGCGCGGGTTTGGGCGTCGAGGTTGCCGAAGGGCTCATCGAGCAGCAGCAGGCGCGGCCGGATGATGAGCGCCCGGCCAAACGACACCCGCTGCCGCTGCCCGCCCGAGAGCTGATTTGGCGCTTTTTGGGCGTGCTGGCGCAGGTCCAGCTCATCGAGCATTTCGCTGACCTGCTGGTCGATTTCGGCTTTCGCTACCTTGCGAATGCGCAAGCCAAAAGCCACATTCTCAAACACGGTGAGGTGCGGAAACAGCAGCGGCTCCTGGTAGAGGTACACCATCTGGCGGGCATTGGGCGGCACGGGATGCAGGTCCTGTCCTTGCAAATGCAGGGTGCCGGCATCGGCCGCTTCCAGCCCGGCGAGGATTTTCAGGAGTGTGGTTTTGCCGCAGCCCGAGCGGCCCAGCACCGCCAGCACCTCGCCCTGATTCAAGGCAAAAGAGATGTCGCGCAGCACCGGTTGGGCCGCGAACTGCTTGGATAGATGGGCGACGGTCAGCAGCTCGCTCATACGAGGGCCCCCGGGCCGTACGCGGCGGCGTCGATAGTCAGGCGGGTGGGTTCGGGCCGCACGCCGCACAGCCATTCGGTAAGGCGGTCCATGTAATTGTCGAGGTGGGTGATTTGCTGCACGCCGTGCTCCACAATTGGGTCGAGAGTGGTGGCCAGCAGAGTGCCGCCGTGCTCGTGGGTTTGCCAGGTGATGATGTCGCCCTCGGCGTTGGTCTGGATGATTTCAGCCGACGCCGGCACGCGGGTATACACGCCGTGGGTGTGCCAGCAGGCCTGGCGCGGGGTGAGGCCCTGGTACACGGGGTGGTCGTAGTTCGTGTCCGACACGGGCGGCTTGGTGGGGTCCGTCACCCACCAGTAGTTGTTCACCGGCCGGTCTTCCCACTGCGCATCCAGCCAAGCAGTAGACGAGTCGCCTTCCAGAAAAACCTTCTTGCCGGCGCGCAGGAAATCGTAGATAAGGGCCTTTTTCTCGGTCAGCACCGCTTGGTTCGACTGGAAAGGAATGGCCAGGGCATCCAGGTCACGCACCGCGGCGGCATCAAGGTCGTGCACGTAGAGCAGTTGGTACAGGTCGCGGTATTTCGGAGCTGTAGCCAAGGCGTAGTGCGACCACACGCCGTTGAAAATCAAGCCAATCTTAGCCATGCGCGGGGTCGGAAAAGGTAGAAATCAAGTTCAAAAAATTACGGTACATCGTCACGAGGGCACTATCGGAGCGGCCGGCATATGTTACGTCGGCCAGTGGGCCGCTGGCAGTCAGCAGCATCCGGCCGTTGGTACTCACCTCATCCAGCACCACTACGGGACGCTGCCAGGTATCGGCCAATAGTACCTCGGCTCCCGGCGCGGCCTGGATGTAGCCGCAGGCCCACCAACCGCTCATGCCGTGCGAGAAGTTCAGCTCGGCTAGGTCGAGGTTGCGCAGCAGGCCGTGGCGGTCGGGGCCCGGGAAGTAGCGCACATCCTGCGTCCGGCGCGAGTTATCCATCACCCACTGGTTGCCGGGCACCCAGGCCGTAAAAAATCCGTCGCAGCATACCAGGGCCTTGCCCGCATCCAGAAATGCCCGCACTTGGTCCTTGATTTTCAGCATCGCCACGTGGTCGGAGCCGTTGGGTATTACCAGCAGGTCGTACGGTGCCAAGTCGGGATTGAAGTCTTTGGTGATGAGGCAGGTGGTGTAGTGCACCAGCTCATTCGAGACGTAATATTTCTCCAGGCCGGCGAGGCCGTTGGATATAAGCAGGGCGTGCAGCATACGGGCGGCGGGGGTTAGCAGGAACAACTACGGCTTACGCAGTAGGGCAGATTTATTGACCAGCAAAAGCACAGCCGGCGGCAGCACCAGCAGCAACGACGCCACGGCGGCCAGCGGCGCATTGGCCTCGCCCACGTAGGTAAACACCTGCACCGTGAGGGTACGCACCTTGCCCACGCTAAGCACATTGGTCAGGCCAAAATCGAACCAGCTCAGCAGGAACGTCTGCACCAGCGCCGTGCGCAGCCGCGGCCACGCCAGCGGCAGCAGCACCTGCCGCAGCGCCTGCCGGGGCGTGCAGCCCAGCGTACGGGCCAGGTGCTCATACTCGGTGGTTTGCCCCGACCAGAAGCTGCCCAGCAGCAGCGTGGCAAAGGGCAGCGCCACCAGCAGCAGCCCCAGCAGCACACCGCCCACCGACCCCGACAAGTGCAGCCGGATAATAAACGGCTGAATGAGCACCGCCAGCAGCACCGGTGGCAGCGCATACGGCAGGTAGCTGGCCGCTTCCAAACGGGCCGCCCGGCGGCTGCGCGCAATGGCGCGGGCCAGCACAAAACCGCCCGCCGTGGCCGCTACTGCCACCGTGCCGGCCAGCAGCAAGCTACGCCCCAGGCCCGCCAGCAGGTCATTATCGGCCGCCAGGAGGCTGCGGAAGACGTTGAGCGAATACACAGGCGGCAGCGCGGCCGGAAAGCGCCACCCCTCGCCCACCGCCAGCAGCCCAAGCAAGCCAAAAGGCAACCCAAAGAGCAGGATTAACAGGAAAGCAAGGAGTCTGGAACGCATTGGTGTAGAGACGCATATTTGCGTCTCATCGTTGAACAGTGACGTGTTAAGGGAGATAAGAGCTAACGACGAGACGCAAATATGCGTCTCTACTCCACGCGCACCCGGCGCGTGAGGCGCAGCAGCACGCTAATCAAGCCCAGCAGACCCACTGCCACCAGAAAGCCCGCCAGGTAGGCGGCGGGCAGCTCGCGTAGGTCGAAGCGCTGGAGGCGGGTGGCGATGTACACACTCAGCATCTGCGGATACGGGCGGCCCAGCAGCAACGGAATGTCGTAGGCTCCCAGCGTGGCAATGAAGCTAAGCAGCAGCGTGGGTGCCGCCCGGCGCAGCAGCACCGGTACCGCCACCCGCCGCCGAAACTGCCCCGCGTTGGCCCCCAAAGTGAGGGTGAGCTGGCGGTAGTCATCGAGCCGGCTTTCCCGGTAAATGGCCAGGAAAAGCAAGGTCAAAAACGGAAACGTGAGCAGCACGTGCGCCAGGATAATGCCAATACCGGCTCCGTCCTGCACCAGCTCAGGGAAGGCTTCGAGGCGCGAAATAAGCCCCAGCCGAAAGCTGATGCGCGCGAGCCACCCCGCCCGGCTTAGGAATTGGAATAGGTAGAAGCCCACCACCAGCGCGGGCAGCAGCAGCGGCACGTAGAGCAGGCCCGGCAGTGGCCAGCGCCGCAGCGTGGGCTGCGCCCGCAGCACCAGCAGCAGCGCCAGCCCGGTCGAAATACCCAACGAAGCCAGCGCCACCCAGCCGCTGAAAAGCGCGGCGTAGGGCAGCCCACTATCGGCCCCCAGCGCCTGCCAGTAGCGCCCGGTGAAGCCAGCGGCCAGCGGCCCGGCCAGCCCCACGCTGCCCAGCAACGCATACGCCAGCCCGGCCAGCGGCAGGCCCGCCACCAGCAGGCCATACAGGCCCAGCAACGGGCTAGGAAGCCGGAACGGGCGTGCCTTCGATGACATAGGTGCGGAAATCCTTGAACAGGCGCGTCATGTATTCCGGGTCGGGCTCGGGCAGGGCCAGGCCCTGGATGGCCTCGCGCCGGGGCGCGTAGCGGCGGGTGGGCAGCTGCTCGAACTGCTGGCGCTGGGCAGCGGGCAGGGCCTTTAGGTTGAGTACGGTATGGTCGCCCCACACGTTGGGGTCCATCTTTTTGAGCTGGGCCTCGGGCGAAATCAGGAAGTTGATGACCAGCATGGCCGCCTCGGGGTGTTGGGCGTGGCGCACAATGCCCAGATAATGCGAATTCTGGATGGTGCCGGGGGCGGGCACGTAGGCGCGGGCCGTGGCCGGAAATACCTTTTGATTAACCTTGTTGTCGACCTCCGCGTCGTTGTTGGAGAAGGTAAAGGCAACCTCGCCGTTGGCAAAAAGCTGGTGCAGCGGGGCCAGCTGCTCGGGGAAGGTCTGGCCTTGCTTCCAGAAGTAAGGCTTGCTCTCGTTTATCTGCCGCCACAGCGCGCCCGACCACTTCTTATACACGGCCTCATCGAACTTCCCTTGAAACAGCTTCGGGTCGCCCGACAAGGCCATCATCCACGATTTCAGCAAGGTCATGCCCGTAAACTCGTTCGGGATAGTGAACTGGCCGGGGTGCGCTTTCACGAAAGCAGGCAGCTCGGCAAACGAGCGGGGCGGCTGCGCCACACGGGCCGAATCATAGATAAACGTGAACTGCACGTTGCCCCAGGGGCACTCCATGCCCGCCACCGGCTGCTGAAAATCGGTATTGATGAAAGGGTTTTGCAAGTCGAGCAGAGGAGCGTTGGGCAGCTTCGCCACGAACGGACCGAGCAACGCATCTACCTGCCGCAGCTGGTAAAATGTCTCGCCGTTAATCCAGACCATGTCGGCCTCGCTGGGCTGGTTGGCCTGCTGCTCGGCGGCCAAAGTCTGGACCAGGCCCGCGCCCTGGCCGGCCGCAATTTGCAGGTCGATACCAAAGCGGCGCTTCACCTCGGGCTTCACGTAGGTGCTCATGTATTGGTTGATGAGCGGGTCGCCCTGCCACATCATCAGGCTCACAGTATGGCTTTTGCCGGTGGCTTCGATTTGCGGCCAGGTTTGGGCGAGTACCTGTTGGGGCTCGCGGAGCTTGTCGGAGCCGCAGGCAGTGAGCAGGGCAAGCGCGGTGAGGAATGGAAGGAGTGTTTTTTTCATTATCGAAAACGAAAGAACGATGTAGAGACGCAATATTTTGCGTCTCGTCGTTGAATGGTGACACCTGAATGGCTCCTCACCGGCGCGGTACCGCCCGTTCAACGCCGAGACGCAAAATATTGCGTCTCTACATCGCTCCATGAATTACAGCGCGTAGCGCAGGCCGAACTGGAACTGGCGCGGCGCACTCGCATTGCGCCGGATGATGCCCGAGCCCGCCGCACCGGTCTGAATCTGGTTGCTCTGGGTAGCGTTGTTGGCGTAGCCGCTCAGATTCTGGGTGTTGAAGACGTTGAACACATCGGCAGTCAGCTCGATGCGGCTGGTTTTCTGGCCAAAATGCAGCGTGTACTGCGCGCCCACGTCAAACGTTTTCGACCAGGGCAGCCGGTCGGAATTGCGGCCTTCGCCGGGGAAGCGGTCGGCGTTGCCGAGGTAGGCGCTGCTGAAGGAGCTGCCGTCGCCGTTCAGGTCGTTGGTGAATACGTTGGTGGTACCGGGCACCAGGTAAGCCCCCGCCACGCGGTTGATGGGCTGGCCGCTTTGCAGCAGCGCGGCCAGCGTAAAGCGCAGGCTTCGAATGGGATAATAGCTGCCAATGGCGTTAATAACGTGCGTGCGGTCGTTGATGGAATTGGCGAACTCAGGGCCGTAATTATTCGCATCGGCGGCGCGGAAGTTTACGTCTTCGGTATCATTCTTCAGGTTCGAGAGCGTGTAGGACACGCGGTAGCCGTACTTATCCTCGGCAGCATCTTTCTGCACGTTGAAGCTGGCGGCCATGTAGCGCGAGCGGCCCGCCGATTCGGTTTCGACCACGCTACGGGCTACGCCGTTCACCCGCTGCCCGTTGATAACGGCGTAGGAGCCCGTGGCATCGGTGAAAATGGGCACCGGGCGGGTTGCATCAGCCAGGGTGGTGGTGCGCACCACTACGTTGTTGGGGTCGTTTTGCTGGTAAGACGACACCGCGTTGACGTTGCGCAGGCGGAACAAATCGTAGGACCGGTTATACATCAGGTCCACGTAAAACAGCGTTTTCTGGTTCACTTGGTACTGGTAGCCCAGCGTGGCCTGGTGCGAGTACGGGTTCTGGAAACCGTCCGGGTTCAGAATGCGGCGCTCGCCGCCAAACGTCGTGGCCCGCTGGCCCTGCAGGCTGGCCGCCGACGGCCCGTTGAGGTAGGTCACGCCGCTCGTGAGGCTAGCCCCCTGGTTGCCATCGAAGGTGATGCGGTCCACGTCAGTATTGGCGGGCAGGGCGCCCACGCGCACCAGCTCGCGAAGCTGGGTTTTGTAGTCGGCCGAGTTGGTGTTCTGGCCAATGGCGTCGCTGTACACCGTGTACAGAATCTTGTCGTAGAAGATGCCGTAGCCGCCGCGCAGGCTGCTGCGCTCGCTCAGGCGCAGGTTGAAGTTGGCGCGCGGTGCAATGTTGTTGCGGTCGCCGTGGGCGGCCCCGCCTTGCGAGAGGTTGTCGTAGTCGTAGCGCACACCCAGAGTCACGTTCAGGCGGTCGGTCACGGCCACCTGGTCTTCGAGGTAGATGTTGTAGAGGTTTTGGGTGGTACCGTAGGCGGCCGGTCGCAACTCCACGTTGTAGTAGGTGACGGCGGCACTGGCCGGAATGTCGTTGATGCTCAAGCCTGCGCCGAGGTTGCGCGCCCGCAGCGCGTCCAGCTGCGGCTGCGTGAGCTGCACGGTGTAGCTGCCGTTGGGGTTGCCGCCGCCATACAGCAGGTGTTCGGTGCTGATGATGCCGAAGCCGCCCTTGAAAGTGTTGCGGCCCTTGAGCAGCGTGAATTTCTGCTGGGCCTGCCAGGTACTCTGGTGCGAATCGAAGAGGTAGCCGGGATGGCCGAGGTAGGCAATGGCCGCGCTAGCTGGGCTGAGCACCGTCACGTCGGGGCTGCTGGCGTTCTGGGCGCGGGCGTAGTTCCAGCGGAAGCGGGCGTACTGCACATCGGTTTGCGACGTGAAGTTCTGGCCCACGTATACGTTCTGGGTGGCAATGTTGAGCGAATTACGGTCCTGCTTGTTGCCGCTCGATGGGAAGGCAATGCCGCCATCGAGCCCGCCACCCTGGCGCTCGATGTTCACGATGCCCACGTTGGCCCGCAGCGAGGAACGGAACCGCTCCGTCCAGCGCTGGTCGAGCTTGCCCGAGAGGTAGGTAAACTTATTCTGGCCGCGCACCGTGGCGTTGATGCCCAGCTCGGGCGAAGTCAGCACGTTGTCCTTGAAATCGAAGGTTTGCTCGCCGTTCAGGTAGAAAAACGTTTTATCCTTCACCAGCGCACCGCCCACGCCGAATCCGAATTGCTGACGCTGGAAGCCGCTTTTCACTTGGTTGCCCGAAAGGTCGCGCTGCGCAAAATCCGTCTTGCCATCAATGCCCGGGCCGGGCCGCGTCAGGTAGAAAGCTTCGGCCGTGAGGTCGTTGGAGCCCGACTTGGTAGTCACGTTCACGATGCCGTTGGCCGAGTTGCCGAACTCGGTGGAGAAGTTGTTGGTGAGCACGCTCACGTTCTGGGCAAAGCCCACCGGAATGGCGAAACGCTGCCCACCCAGGAAGTTCTCGTTGTTGTCGAGACCGTCGATGAGGTAATTGGTGTAGAGGCCGTTGGCGCCATTGATGCTCACGTTGGGCGCTTCGGAGAAGAAGCCGGTGGCCAGCGTCACGTTGGGCAGGCGGTAGAGGGCGCGGGTGATGTCGCGCGCCTCAATGGGAATCTCGCGCAGCTCGCGAGCCGACAGCTCGGACGCCACTTCGGCGTTCTGGGTGTTGAGGGTGGTGCCGTTGTGCGGAGCGCGCACCACCACGCCTTCCAGCGTCTGGGCGCTGAGCTGGGGCAGCACCAGCGTTACGCTGGGGCTGGAGTTGGCGCGGAGCGTGAGGCCGGCTTCGCGCACGGCCTGGTAGCGGTCGGTCACGGTGGTGCTCACGGCGTAGCTGCCGGCCGTGCTCAGGCCCCGGAAGCGGGCCTGGCCCTGGGCATTGGTGGGCTGCTCGGCACTGAAACCGATGGCGGCGTTGTCGAGGTGCACGGGCAGGTTGGCGATGGGCTTGCGGGCATTGTCAAGCACCGACACCACCAAATCGACTTGTGCGAAAGCCCGCTGCAGGGGCGAAAAAAACAATAAAACGAATGCAAAAAGGGATAAAACCTTCTTCATAAGAAAGAGAAAAACAAGCTAAAACAATGCATACAGGCTACCTCGGCCACGGCCCGCTGTCCAACAGGACAAACGTAGTCGCATTGCCAGGGTGACAAATCCAGGAAGTTTTAAAGGGCCGGCGGCCCACGACGGGGACGTGCCGCCACATCGGCGCACTGGCCGACGGTGATGACTGCGGCCGGCTGGGCCACTGACTGAGGGCCACGCAGCCGCCGCAGCCGCCGCAGCAACGGCCGGGTCAGCCGCTGCCGCAGGGCCACGGCGAGGCCCTGCTCGTCATCGACATCGGCCAGCACGGGCAGCACTCCAGCGGCGAGGGGCAGCTGCCGCCGTAGGACAACCCCGAGCTGCGCCGTTTGCCAGGGCAATTGGTCCCAGTCTTGGCTTTCGAACACGGCGCGCGACATGCCCAGCAGGTACACGCCGCCATCGGTGGCGGGGCCAACCACGGCCCCGGTTTGCTGCACGGCGGCCGCGGCCTGCCGCAGCAGGTGCTCAGTAAGCTGCGGGCAGTCGTTGCCCATCACCAGCAAATACTCGTACTCCTGGCCGAACACGCGCCGCATGGCGTTGGTGAGCCGCTCGCCGAAAGTAGCTCCCGTTTGCCGGGCCGAATCGACCCGCACAAAATCAACCTCAGCCCTACTTGCAATAGTCTCGGCCAGGTGAATAAGCTGGGCCGCTACGGCGGCATTACCGGCCCGGGTGCCGTGGCTGATGAAGCGCTTGTGTACCGCCTCCTCGCCCGCCGAGCGGGTGAACAATAAGACGGCAACAGGCGAGCGGGACATATGAAACGGACCCAACTCCTAAGCATTAGGGAGCAGGGCGCAACGCTGGAATACGAAAAAACCTACAACCGAGCTAAGCCCGGGCTGCCACATACGGCAACCATGGCAACTCAGATTCCCGCGAAGGTGGGGGCAAAAAACCGGGAAGCCGGGTTATTTTCGTTCTAATCCGGATTACAGGGTGC
This sequence comes from Hymenobacter negativus, assembly GCF_016056375.1. Taxonomy (GTDB): domain Bacteria; phylum Bacteroidota; class Bacteroidia; order Cytophagales; family Hymenobacteraceae; genus Hymenobacter; species Hymenobacter negativus_A. Next base: position 173,457 of record NZ_JAEDAE010000003.1, on the reverse strand, counting down.
GAATAGTGCCTGAAGCCAGATTGCTGCGCAGGGCAAATCGCGCCGTTTCGTGCGCTACCTAATTCAAGCTGCGGAGTATTCCGGCCAGCCCCGGTGGGGGCTGAATCAGCTGGATTAGCGGTGGCCGGGCCGCCATTCCAGCACGTACACGGGCTGCGGGGGCAGGTTTTCGAGGGTTTCGCCGTCGCCCTGGCCGGTGCGTTGCACGAAGAGGCTGAGGGTGCCGTCGGTTTTCCAGCGCTCGGTGTCGTAGCTGGGCTCCCAGTTGCCCACGCAGGTAGTGGTGAGGTCGAGGGACGTCCACTGATTGGTGGCGAGGTCGGGGCACTGCAGCACCGAGGCACGGTCCTGGCGCTCGGCGTCGCGGTAGAGCAGGAAAGCCGCCGTTTTGCCTTTCTGCGTCGAAACCAGCAGCTGCGGGCGCGAAATCGGAATCTTCTTCGTGCCCACGCCGCTCAGGCTAAAGGGCGTGGTGCGCTGGCTGATTTGCGTGGTTTTCCACTGGCTGCCGCTCAGGTAAATCAGCTGATACTGCGGCACCTGGGTGCCAGCCGGCCGCCAGTAGGTGGCGATGTAGGGCCGGCCCTGAGCATCGGCCGTGATGCTGGTTTGGTTAATCAGCTCGCTGTTCTGGGGGATGCGGGCGGCGTACTCGGCGGTTTTTTCGGTGATGGGCAGGGCGTACTTTTCGCCGGTGCTGCGCTGCCAGGTCAGGCCGCCGTCGCGGGAGCAGGCGTAGGCCATGTCGTGGTTAGAGGCCACGTTGGGCGACTCGCGCCACACCCACGAGACGTGGATGGTGCCCCGCGCATCAATACAGGCCTGCCAATAGGCGTTGCGTTGGCCCTCGCCGTCGATGAGCACGCTGTGCAGGCGGGTCCACTTTTGGGTTTTGGGGCTATATCGGTTAAGTACGAGGTTGCCGTTGCCGGAGCCACCGTCGCGGTACATAAACAGCACGTCGCCGCCGGGGAAGCGGTGAAATTCGGGGTAAGAAACCTTCTGCTCCTGCTGGCCGGTCATGGGCTGAAGCGGGCCCATTTCAAGCGAGCCGGGCGCTTTGCCGCGGCAGTAGTGCAGGGGGTTGTTGTGATGGTCGAAGGACAGGTGCATGTAGCCTGCACCGTCCACCATCAGGCTGATGACGTTGTGAGCGTCTTTCACATTGCCCTGGTATGGTGTGCGTTGCACCTGCCACGGCCCGGCCGGCAGCCGCCGCTTGGCCAGCACCACGTAGGCCGCCGAGTCATACCAGGCCACGTACTGGTCGCGGCCCTGCGTCACCACGGAGTTTTTGCGGAACACTGCGCCGTTCACGTTATTCTTCGCCCAGCCCAGGCCCACCGGCGTCTGGGCGCGGCTGTTTGGGGCTGGCAAAAAACCTCCCAGCCACAGCAGGCACAGCGCAAATCGAAACATCGGCATGAGTTGATTATTGATTTTTGAGCGCGAAGCTATTTCACCCGCACCAGCGGGATGCCGGCGTGCGTGGGCGTCACGGGCTTGATACTGCCATCCGCATTGAATTCCAGCTTGTCGATGCATACTTCGCGGTGGTAGCCGGCGGCGCGGCCCATCGTAATGCCTTGCGGATAGGTGAAGCGGTGGTAGACGAGGTACCATTCGTCGCGGCCCGGCACCTGGATGGTACTGTTGTGGCCCGTGCCGTAGAGGCCGGCCGCCGTGTCCTTACTGACTACCAGGTTATTGGCCGGCACCGTGATTTTGCCCAGCGGGCTGATGGCCGTGCCGTAGCGCACGCGGTAGTCTGGGTCGCGGGTGTCGTTTTCGCTCCACATGAAGTAGTAGGTGCCGTTGCGGTAGAGCACGTGGGTACCCTCGCGGAAGGTGCCGTCGGGCGTCAGCACCTGCGTGGTACCGGGCTTCAGGGAGGTAAGGTCGTCGTTCAACTCGGCGCCGGCCAGGTAGCCGTTGCCCCAGTAGAGGTAGTTTTTGCCGGTTTGGGGGTCGTGGAACACGGCCGGGTCAATCTGTTGGCCGCCCTTCACGCCCTCGGGCCGGGTGTCAATCAGGGGCTTGCCCGAGTCCACGAACGGGCCGGTGGGGCTGTCGGCCAGGGCCACGCCAATCTTGGCTTCGGCGCAGAAATAATAGGCGTACTTGTAGCCAGTGGCCGTTTTCTGCTCGATGATGCAGGGGGCCCAGGCGTTTTTCTTCGCCCAGTTCACATCATTGCCCAAATCCAATATCACGCCCTCATCTTTCCAGTTCACTAAATCGGGCGATGAAAACGCTTTGAAGTAAGTGCCCGACCAGCCCGTGAAGCCGTCGCTGGTAGGATAGAGGTAGAATTTGCCGGTTTTTTCGGAATAGAGAATGGCCGGGTCGGCGTAGTAGCCGGTCAGGGCCGGGTTGTGGGTTTCGGTGATGCTCAGCGAAACGGACTGTTTCTGGTTGGTGCCGCTCACGGTGTAGCGCACGGGGCCTTTGGTAAAATCCTGCGGGCCGGCGGGCTGCACCGCTACGCCGGCGAAGGTGGAAAGCGCGGGGTCGAAGACTTTCAGATTGGTGCCCGGTTTGGCCAGAAAACTCAGCTTGCCGGCAGCAGAATCAGCCACGGTATTCTGCGGACGGATAGCGGGATTACGGGCCGAGCGTAGCACCGCCGCCGGGGCCAGCCAGCGGGAGGCCAGGCGCGCGCCCTCCTGCGCCGTGATGGGCAGCACCGTGCCGTGACGCGGGTGGAAATCCATGCTCACCTCGCCATCCACGACCTTGAAATTGCGCAGGTCGGAAGTGCGCGTGAACTGGTAGCGGCCCTTGGTGTACACGTCGTACATCAGGATGTAATCGTTGGAATTGTTGAGCTTGAAAGTGCCCGCGCCTTCTACCGGGTCGGTGGTTTGCTGCACGTACTGGTCGCGCAGCACGTAGCCGCCGGTGAGCTTATCCGACACGGCTATTTTGATGCCGTTGCCCTGGCCTTCGGTCTTAAAAAACAGGTAAAACTTCCCGTCTTTCGCCACGATGTCGCCGTCGATGCACGAGCCGTTGGTGGGGCTCACGAACAGCTGCTTCGGCTCGCCTTCCAGGTCGGTGAAGTCTTTGTTGGCGTAGGCGTAGTAGATTTTGTCGGGGTCGGTGCCGTGCTTCAGCGAGAAGTAAACCAAGTACTTGCCGGCCTGGGCGTCGTAAATGGTTTGCGGGGCCCACACGCGTTTCAGATTTTCCTGGCCGGGGTAGCGCTTTTGGAAATTGATGGCGCTGGACTTCCAGGTAATTAGATCAGTGGACTTCATCAGCACCATGCCCCGGTTCGAATCCCAGCCCTTGGCCGATACCATGTCGGTGGCCACCATGTAGAATGTTTTGCCATCGGCCCCGCGCAGGATGTGCGGGTCGCGCACGCCGCCCGTTTCGCTGATGGCGGCCGAGCTGATGACCGGCCGGTTGCCATTCAGGGCCGTGTAGTGGTAGCCATCGGGGCTAAGGGCGAAGCGAATGGCTTCTTCTTTAATGTCGTTGCCGGTGAAGTAGACGAACAGGTAGGCGCTGGTTTTTTCCTTCGCGGGCGGGCCAAGCCAGCCGGCGGCATGCCGGATGAAACCGAGCGCGCCAAGCAACAGCAGCAAAAAGCAGTGTTTCATATAAACCGATAAAGTGGCCGGAGCCACCTGAAGATGCTTGTCATTCGGAGCGCAGCGAAGGACCTTCTCACGCTCGCCCTGCTCAGAATCGGGCCAAAGTAAGCAGTCCTAATAAGGTCCTTCGCTGCGCTCAGGATGACAGATGAATAAATGCTGACGGAGAAAAACACGAACGCACGGCCCAACCAGTGGCCGGCAAGGGTCCCACCTCCCACCGGCCAGCGGCTCCTCTTGCGGAAGGAGACGGGCTCTCACTGTTGGGGCCAGCTGGTTTCTCACTGCGCAGCGGGCCGGGGCGCTGGTTGGGGCCGTACGTTCGTTAGGTTTTTCGGGGGTTAATCGTACTTGATGGTCTTGCTGCTGCCGTCCCTGAAAGTCACCGTAGCGCTGCCGTTCGGGGTGGTGGGCAACAGTTTTTTCACGGGCATCAGCTCGGCCTCCGTCCAGGTTCCGCCCGATTTTTTCCAGAGCATGAGCGTGGCGTAGAGCGCGGGCTGGGCGGGCGCGAACTGCGCCGAGACGTTGATAACGGCGCTTTCAGGCTTCACGGGGTTGAGGCCGGTGGTGGTCAGAGTTTCGGTTTTGGTCCAGCCACTGAGCGGGACGAGGGCCAGCTGGTAGGTGCCGTTGTCGATGATTTGGGCCTCGTAGCCGCCCACCTTGCGCGTGCTGCGCCGGATGGTGCCCATGAGGTTGGGCAGCGAATAATGGCCGAGGCGGACCGCCACGGGCTCGGTGCTCAGGTTCTGGTCGAGGCGCAGGATGCCGTTGGGCAGGGTGATGTCGGCGAGGTGGAGCTTGACGTTGTGGTTGGTTTCCAGCTCGGCATCGCGGTAGTAAACGCCGTTTTCAAACTTTTTGAAGGTGTAAAGGCGCAGCGGCTCCCACTTGTTGTCCGGGGTTTTGAATACGTAGTCCATGGCCACTTCGCCGTTGGGGCCGTCGGCCTGCCAAGGGAAGGCGCTGTTGTAGCTCAGGCGGTTGTAATTCTCGTTGCCCCGGTTGCCGTCGCTGGCCGGTTGGGCCGAGGGCACGCGGATTTCGGCCGCGCCGATGTTCGGGTAGTCGGTCACGAGGATGTTGGGGCCGGCCTCGAACTTGTTGAACACGGTGCCCGGCTTCAGCTCTTTGGTCCAGGGGCCTTCATTTTCGGTGGCGGTCCAGAAGGGCGAGTCGGCCGGCACGAGCAGGCCCAGGAAGGCCTTGGCCATCCAGAACACGCTGCCCCGGCAGCTATAGGCCTGCACGGCGGGGTCGAAAGCGCCGTAGAAGCCCAGCGTGGGGATGTTATCCTGCAGGAAATCCGGGTTTTCCAGAAATTGCAGCAGTGCGCCCGAGGCAATACGCCGCATCCAGCCGAAGTTGGTGCCGGCCTCGGGGTGCAGGCCCATCAGCGGGAAGGGCACCACCGCCGCAAAGCGGTAGGTGATGCTGCGGCCCCACATTATCATGCTGCCGTCGCGCCCGAACTGGTAGGGGTAATTGTCCTTCAGCGGGGCAAAATTGGCGGTGAGCTGGGCGGCAATTTCGGGGTAGTGCGCCCGGCCGTAGTATTCGCTCCACAGCCGGCCGTACATCTGGAAGGCCCACATGCTGTAATAGTCGAAGGTGGGTGCGTCGTGGTACCATCCTTCGCCGCGGTAGTGCGTGAGCTGCTTTTGCAGGTATTCCTCCATCAATTTCTCATTGACAGCATAGCCCCGGCTTTTGTAAAAGCTCAGGATGAAAATGTTGAAATAGCGCCAGTTCTGGGGCACGGTGGGGCCGTCGCCGTAGCTGAGCATGGTGGCAGCCAGAGCATCTTTGGTGGCCTGGGGCAGCGGGTCCCACAGGATTTCGGGGGCCGCAAACAGCGCCACACTCAGCCCGCCAAACTCCACCAAATTCTGGCTGGGGCCGCCGTCCTTGGCCCGGGGCTGAATGAACGCCGGGCTGGCCGGGTTCACCAGCTGGGCCAACTGGTGGCGGTAGTAGTCGCCCACTTTGATGCCGTTTAGCGTCAGGCCGGGGGCTTCCTTGAGCAACGGCGCGGCCATAAACAACGTGCGGCATAGGCCCTCCAGCTTCTCGGTGGGCACCTGGGCGGCGGTGCGTGGGTAGCTTTTGCCGGGCTGCTTCGGAAACTGCATCGGGTCGTCCAGCTGGTGTACGTAGCTGAACGCGCCGCCGAGCAGGTAGCGGGCGGCGTCCTGCCAGTGCCGCCGCGTCATACCGGTGAAGGGACTCAGCTTCTTATCTGGCTGCTGCACCTTGAACAGCGGCAGCCTGGTGGCGGGTGGCGTGACGGCGGTAGTGAAGGCAGGCGCAACCGGCTGGGCGTAGGCCGAGGGTGCGGCCAGGGCGGCGAGGGTTCCGAGAAGTAAGCCGGTTATTTTCATCAAGAGTAAATACGGTTTCGGCTTCGTTTGCACATTTAACCTCACCCCCGGCCCCTCTCCTTGGGGAGAGGGGCCGGGGGTGAGGTTTTTAGTACCCGTCGTTCTGGCCCAGCGTGGCCATGCCGTTCAGGTCAATGGACGTTTGCGGGATGGGCAGCAACAGCTTTTTGGCGGTGAGGCCGGACACCGGGGCCGGGTTCAGGCGCGTCACACGGTCAATGAGCGTGCCGGTGCGCAGCAGCGTGAGGCGGCGCTGCTCCTCCCCTATCAGCTCGCGGGCGCGCTCGTCGAGGATGAAGTCCAGCGTCATCTGGCCGGCCGAAACCGGGGCGGCCTGGGCGCGGGTGCGCAGCTCGTTGATGCTGCTGGCCGCGCCGGTGGTGTTGCCTTGCTTTACCTGGGCCTCGGCCAGCAGCAGGTAGGTTTCGCCCAGGCGCATCATGGGCAGGTCCTTGATGGTGCCGAAGCCGAAGGTGTCGGTGGGGTCAAACTGGTTCCACTTGGTGGTGTAGGGCGTGATGTAGAAGATGGTATCCGAACCGGTGAGTCCGGTCACGCGCTTGCCGTATTTGAGCGGCACGGCGGGGTTGTTGTAGTAGAACACGCGCTTGAGGTTGTACTTCGAGTTGCGCATGTCGGGGCCGGTGTTGTACAGGCGGTAGTCCACCCAGTTGCTCAGGCGCAGGCGGCCCAGGCCGCGTCCGCCCAGCGAGTCCACCAGCGTCATGCCGTTCACGTTGTAGTAGGCCGGCACCCACACGCGGCGTTGTTGGGCGCTGGTGGTGCCGCCGGGCACCAGCAACTGCTGCTCAATGCCCCAAATCAGCTCGGTGTTGCCTTGGCTGCGGCGCTGGTTGCCCACAATGAACATATCCGAGAAGCAGTCGCCCGGCTGGGTCGATTTAACGCCGTAGCGGGCCTTAATCAGGCTATACTGGCCGCCGCTGATAACCTCTTTCAGCTGCGTTTCGGCCAGCGCGGGCTGGTTGGTTCGCAGGTACACTTCGCCGAGCAGCTGCTGGGCCGCCCCCTTCGTGATGCGGCCCGAAGCCGCCTTGCTGGCCAGAAACAGCTTCGGAATGGCCGTGGTCAGGTCGTTGATGATGAACGTATTCACCGCCGCGATGGGCGTGCGGGTGAAGTCGGTGCGCGGCGTGGTCACGGGCGTCTCAATCAGCGGCACGTCGCCCCACAGCGTCACCAGGAAGTTGTAGGCGTAGGCGCGGTAGAAGCGGGCCTCGCCGCTGATGCGGTCCTTGTAGCCCTGGCGCAGCGTGGCCGGCGCGGTGGCCGCGCCCTGAATAATCTGGTTGCAGTTGTTGATGGTGCGGTAGGCCCAGCTCCACATCACGGCGGCGGCCTGGTCCTGCGAGTTCAGCAAGGTGTAGTTGTAATAGGGAATCTCGGCGCCCTGCACCTGGCCGGGAATGGCCACGTCGGTGCCGAGCTGCATCATGCTCAGCAGGCCCTGCTCGTCGGAGCGGGTGTATTGCTCGCGCACCACCGACTGCAGGCCGGCCATGGCGGCCTCAAAGCCCAGCGAATCGACCAGCACCGTTTGGGGCGTGTAGAGCGACTGCGGGGTTTCGGCCAGATAATCTTTTTTACAGGAGCTCAGCAGCTGGGCCGCCGCGAGCAGGGCAAAGCCCACTAATCCAATGCGTTTCATATAAATAGGGTGCGAAAGTCGGGTGGGATGGAATTACAGCGTCAGGTTGAGGCCGAACACGAAGGTGCGCACCTGCGGGAAGTTGGGGTTGGTGCCGTTGCGGGGGTTGCCCAGCGTGGTCAGGTTGTCCACGTTGCCCGAGCCGTTGCCTAGGGTGTAGCCCTGCTCGGGGTCCCAGCCCACCCACTTGGTCCAGGTGTAGAGGTTGCGGCCGCTCACGTACACCGAGATGCCGCCCATTTTCAAGCGCTCTATCAGCGGGGCCGGCAGCGAGTAGCTCAGCGTCACGTCCTTGAGGCGGGTGTAGCTGGCGTCCACGGGGTACTGGTAGCCGCGGGTGTTGTAGAAGTTCAGGCCGGGGCGGTCGTTGCTGGCGTTCTGAGGCGTCCAGTAGCCCACTTCCTGGGGGGTGTTGAGACGGCCGCCCAGGTCCACGAAGTTCAGGATGCCGTTGTTTTTCAGAATGCCCTGCGCCGTTTGCAGGAACACACGCAGGCTCAGCCCCTTGTAGGTGAAGGTATTGGTGAGGCCGGCCGTGTAATCGGGCAGCGACGAGCCCACATACTCGCGGTCGTTGGAGTCGATTTTCTTGTCGCCGTTCAGGTCCGCAAATTTCAGGTCGCCGGGTTTGGCGCCGGGGTCCTGCTGCGAGGGGTCTTCGCCCACCTGCCACACGCCAATCTTGCGGTAGTCGTAGATGGCCCCCAGCGGCCGGCCCAGAAAGCGGCGGTTGCCGATGTCGTCGGTGCTGGTGTAGCCCAGCTCCAGCAGGCGGTTGCGGTTGGCCGAGATGTTGAAGGCCGACGACCAGCTGAAATCGGCTTTCTGAATATTCACCGTGTTCAGACTCAGCTCAATACCCTTGTTTTGCACCACCCCGATATTGTCGAGAATGGAGTTGTAGCCCGAGATAATCGGAATCTGACGGGCCAGCAGCAGGTCCTTGGTTTTGGCATCGTAATACTCCAGGCTGCCCGTGATGCGGTTTTTCAGCACGCCAAAGTCGATGGCGTAGTTGGCGCTGGTGGTTTGCTCCCACTTCAGGTTGGCGTTGCCAATGTTGTTGGCCCGCACGCCCACCGCCGCCACGCCGCCGTAGGCGTATTGCAGCAGGGCATTGCCCGTGATGGTGCCGTAGGGGTCGATGCCCTCGTTGCCGGTGGTGCCGTAGGAGAAGCGCAGCTTCAGCACGTTCAGCACCGAATTATCTTTCAGGAAGGCCTCATTGGCAATGTTCCAGCCCACGGCCACCGAGGGGAAGGTGGCGTACTTGTCGGCGTTGGCCCCAAACACGGAGGAGCCGTCGCGGCGGGCCGTGGCCGTAAACAGGTAGCGGCTGTCGTAGGAGTAGTTCAGGCGGGCCATTTGCGACACCAGGGCCCGGCGCTCGCTGTAGGAGCTGATGGTGGGTGTGTTCGAGCCCGAGCCGATGCTGTTGAAGCCAATCTGGTCGTTAATAAAGCCGCTGGCGTTTTCCGTGGTCGTAAACAGCTTGTTCTGCTGGGCGCTGTAGAGCAGCGTCAGGTCGAAGTGGTGCTTGTCGATGTCCTTGTTGTAGGCCAGGATGTTCTCCACCGTGTAGTTGGGCCGCTCGTCGTTCACCAGCTGGGCGGTGCCGCGCAGGTCGCCGCCCTGCCGGCCTACGTAGCTGGCGAAGCGGTAGGTACGGAAGCCGTAGGTCACGTTCAGGCGGTATTTCAGGCCTGGCAGGAAGGTGGGGGCCACCTCAGCGTAGCCCGTGCCCGTGAGCTGGTTCACGCGGCTTTCGCGGGTGGTGGTGGTGCCAATCAGCGGGTTAGTAAAGAGCTGCTCGGGCTGCTGGGCGTAGATGGTGTAGGTGCCGTCGGGGTTGTACACGTTGGCGTAGGGGCTCGAAATCATGGCCGAGCTCAGGTTGGCGCGGCCGCCGCCGTCGTCGTTGTTGGCGTAGAAGGCCGAGGTGCCCACGCGCAGCCAGTTGGTCAGGTTGGCATCCACATTGGTGCGGAAGCTGATGCGCTGGTACTGGTACCCTTTGATGATGCCCTGCTGCTTGAAATAGTCGCCCGACACGAAATACTTCACGTCATCGTTGCCGCCCGAAATCGACACGTTGTGGTCCTGGATAAAGCCTTGTTGCTTAATCAGCTCCATCCAGTCCACGGTGCGGCCGGCGTTGTAGTTGTCCACCTCGCTCAGGTTGGGCACGTGGCCGAAGGTGATGCCCCGCTGCCGGGTAAACTCCTCGTACTTAGCCACAAAGTCCGGCCCGTTCAGCGGGTGCAGCTTGGCCACGATGTACTCCGGCCCGGCGTAGCCCGCGTAGCGAATCTGGGGCTTGCCGGTTTTGCCACGCTTGGTAGTCACGAGGATAACGCCGTTGGAGCCGCGCGTACCGTAAATAGCCGTCGAGGAAGCGTCCTTCAGAATCTCAATCGAGGCAATGTCGTTGGTGTTGATGTCGTTGAGGTTGCCCGCAAACGGCAGCCCGTCCACAATCAGATATGGGTCGGTGTTAGCCGTAATCGAGCGCACGCCCCGAATCTGGATGCTGGACTGCGAGCCCGGCACCCCCGAGCCGCTGGTGACCTGCACGCCGGCCACCGCACCTTGCAGGGCCTGGGCCACGTTGGCCACCGGCAGCTTCTCCAGCCGGTCCTGCGGCACCGATACCACGGAGCCCGTCACGTCGGAGCGCTTCTGGGTGCCGTAGCCCACCACCACCACCTCGCTCAGGTCCTGAGTGTCGGGAGCCAGTTTCACGGTGATGCTGCTCTGGCTGCCCACCACAATTTCCTGCTTCACGTAGCCCACGAAGGAGATGACCAACGTGGGCGCAGCCGTGCCGGCCGGAATTTGCAGCGTGAAGCCGCCGTTGCCGTCGGTGCTGGTGCCGGTGGTTGTGCCTTTCAGCACCACCGTCACGCCGGGCAGGCCCGCGCCTTTCTCATCGAGCACCGTGCCCGAGATGGTGCCCTCGGCCGCCGGCACGGCCAGCCCGAGCGCCGCCAGCGGAGCCTCGGCCCGGCTGGCAGTGGGTTGAAGCGCGGCTAAGGGCAGCGCTCCGCAGAGGAGTAAAAGTTTTGCCTGCATACGATTTTGGGAAAAAGGCAACCGGCGAAGGCTGCCCGGGGTGGGAATTATTGGGAATCTCAGAGGTCGTTTTCTGAGGTAAAAGTACCCGGCTGCTTAAGCGAAATCCGGGGTGTTTTTAGGCTAAAAAGGGGGGCGAATTAGGCCCCCAGGCCAGACAATCGATTGTGAAAATTCAACCATCTTATTAATAATATGATACTTATATTATTAACGGTGTAAATCCCCTCTCTCAGGTAGCTGAACAGTAGGCTTTCGCGCTAAGGATTGATGCCCCCCTTCGCTTTGGCCGCGTCGAACGCGCTCAGGTTCCAGCGGTCGGCCCACTGCAGGCGCGGCTGGTCGCCCTCGAAGCGCAGCGGCAGCCAGATGTAGCCCCCGTCGATGGGGTTCTTCGGCGTCCAGCGGTCGGCCATGAAAATGAAGGCGTCTTTGCGGCCCGCCACCGGCAGCAGGTAGGTGCTTTGGGAGTGGTAGGTCGAGTCGGCATCGGGGCCGGTGGCCGGGTTGTCCAGTTGCCGCCACGGGCCCCAGATGGACGAGGCCACGAACGAGCGGGCCGCGTTGGGCGCCCAGCCGGTGCAGCCCGAGGTGATGAGGTAGTACTTGCCGCCGCGCTTGCAAATGGCCGGGGCCTCGTTGTGCCCGGCCGGCGCAATCGTGTTCCAGCGCCCCGTGAAGCCCTGGTAATCAGCCGTCAGTTCGGCTACGTGAAGCGTCAGGTTTTCCTCCGAGGAATGGATGTTGTAGGCCTTGCCGTCGTCGTCCACGAAGATGGTCATGTCGCGGGCCATCTGGCCGGGCTCGAAATCACGCCGCACAAACAGGCCCTCGGCCACGGCCCTGGTCCACTCGGGCGTCCACCATTTCAGGCTGGCCTCATTGGGTGCGGGCTTTTTCCATTCGTCCTTGAAGCCCAGCGGCCATTGGCCCGCACCGGGCCGGAAAGAGCGCACGTAGCGGAACGGGCCGGTGGCTTTGTCGCTCACCGCCAAAGCAGTGCGGGCGGCAGCGTAGCCCTTGCCCTTCAGCTCAAGGTGGAACCACATCACGTACTTGCCGGTCTTCTTATTGAACACCACCTTGGGCCGCTCGATGATGCTTCCCTGCTCGATTTCGGAACCCGAGCCGGCGGGCGCCACCGCCAAGGCAATGCCCTCATCGGTCCAGTTATACAGGTCTTTAGAGGAATAGCAGTGTACGCCCACCTGGGCGCTGTTGCCCTTCGGACCTGCAATCTTGTGCTCGCCAAACAGGTAGTAACGGCCCTGGTCGTAGAGCACGCCCGCGCCGTGGGCGTTCAGGTGGGTGCCCTTGTTGTCGGGCCACACCTTGCCGGGCTCGAAGGCCGTGCGCTGCGCTTGTGCCAACCCAGATACGGCCAGCAGCGCGGTAAGAATGAGCGTCTTTTTCATGATTAAAGGCTGGCCGCAGCCGGCTGCAACTCGCTGAGGATGGAATGATTGAGAAAGGGCAGCGCCGTCTGCCGGGGCTTAAGCAGTTCCAGCACGGTGATTTCGTTGGTGCCTTTTTTCAGCCATTCGGCGGGCACGTACAGGGTTTGCTGCGGGCCGATGGCCCAGTAACGGCCCAGGTTGTGGCCGTTCACCCACACGCTGCCCTTGCCCCAGGCGCGCAGGTCGAGGTAAGTGTCCACGGGCTGGGCCACAGTGAAGGTGGCCGAGCGCAGCACCGGCCCGGCGGAGGCCGGAGCTGCGGCGGCGGCTTTCGCCACAGCCGGGGCCTGGTCAAAGGGCAGACCGTACATGCGCCAGTCTTTCAGTTCCTTGCCGTCGAGCTGCGCGCTTTTGGTGATGCCTTTGGTGTTCTGGAGCAGGTACTCACCGAAGTTGATGCGGCCCATGTTTTCCACCAGAATATCGAGCTGCACGGGGCCGGCGGGCAGGGTCAGCTTCAGCTGGTCCTGGCGCAGGCGGCGGTCGAGGGTACCCACGCGCTGGCCGTTCACGAGCACCACGGCGTAGTCGCGCAGGTCGTTCAGCTTTAATGTTTTGGTGCCGCCGCCAGGCACCGTAGTGCGGTAGAGCACGAAGCCGTAGGCTTGCTTCAGGGCCTCAAAAGTGAGCGGGGTGGCGCTGGCCACGGGGGCGGGCAGGCGGCTGAGCAAACCCGCGGCGTTGGTGAGCTGCAGGGCCGGCAGGGCGGCGCTGGGGCGTGCGGCGGGCACGGGCGGCAGCGGCTGCCCGGGGGGCCGGTATTTGGCAATTACTTCCCTAAAGGCCATGAACTTAGGCGTGGCATTGCCGGCCTCGTCCAAGGGCGCGTCGTAATCGTAGCTGCTCACCTGGGGCTCATAGTGCGAGCTGTCGCCCTTGTAGTTGGCCCCGTTCATGAAGCCCCGCGTGCTGCCGCCGTGAAACATGTACATGTTGATGCTCATGCCGGCTTTCAGCACCGAATCGAGGCCGGGCGTGTACTTGCTGGCGGGCACGGTGTGGTGCGGCGCGCCCCACCAGTCGAACCAAGCCGGGTACCACTCGGCCACGTAGTAAGGGCCTTTGCCGCCGTGGTTGGCGCGCACCAGCTGGCGGATTTGGCTGGGCTTGTCGGTACCGTTCACGGCGGGCAGCAGGCCGTCGAGGTGGCCGGCGGCCACGTCGCGCACCGGGTCACAGGTGTAGAGCAGCCCATCGAACCCGGCTTCTTCAAACAGCTTTTTGTTGAGCGCAAGGTATTCCTTATCAGAACTGTAAGAGCCGTACTCATTCTCGACCTGCACCATGAGCACGGGGCCGCCGTGGTTGACCTGCAGCGGCGCGAGCTGCTTGCCCACGGCCTGGATGTAGCGCCGATAGGCCGCCACGTACTGCGGCTCCTGGCTGCGCACTTTCAGACCGGGCACGTTTTGGAGCCAGTAAGGGTAGCCGCCGAATTCCCACTCGGCACACACGTAGGGGCTGGGGCGCAGCACCACCCACAGGCCTTCCTCCTGGGCCATCTTCACGAAGGCGGCCACGTCGTTGTTGCCGGTGAAATCGTACTTGCCGGGCTGGAGCTCGTGCGCGTTCCAGAACACGTAGGTGCCCACCGTGTTCAGGCCCATGGCTTTGGCCATTTTGAGGCGGCTGCGCCAGGCCTCGCGCGGAATGCGCGGATAGTGCAGCTCGCCCGAAATCATCTGAAATGGCTTGCCGTCCAGCATAAAATTATCGGCCGACAGGCCGAAGGTGTGGGCGGCCGGCGGCGTGGGTGGGGTGCCGGCCAGGCCCAGGCCAGCCACTGCCAACAAGGGCAACAGGCGGCGCAGATTGTGGGAAAACGAGGAAAGGGTGGGCACGTTCGGTATGGTTAATTGGGTAGGTTTTCCGCTTGGGGCAGGGTGCGGAGCTTGCCCCCGCTCGTCGTTCGAGCCACTCCGGCGATTTTGTTCAACGGCGGGCGGGAGCAAGCCCCGCACCCTACACTCCATTATGCTACTGAACCATTTAGGAGTGATTGCGAAGGCAAAACTACCGACGGGTTACGCGGTGGCCGGGGGGTATTTTCGTTGAAAAGGCGGGCCAAATTGGCCATCCGAATGGCGCGACCCGCCCGCAGGTCCCGCTGGAAAGCACAGGATGCAATCGAGTTATAAAACGATTACCTTGCCGGGCAACCGACGGCCGTTCGATTTGACGAAACGCCTCCGGCAACTTGCTTACTCTTCCCGCTGCATCCAAATTCCCACCACGTGCAGGCTTTATTCGCCCTCAAACGGGCCTTTCCCTTTCTCTTTTTGCTGCTCCTGGCGTTGGGCCCCGGCGCGCAGGCCCAGGACGTAGCGCCTAGCGCCTTCCGCTTCGAGCACCTCACCGTGGACCAGGGCCTGTCGCACTCCGACGGCATGGCCGTGGCCCAAGACCGCGCCGGCTTCATCTGGGTGGGCACCAACCGGGGCATCGACCGCTACGACGGCTACCACCTCCGGCAGTACATGCTGCCCATCAATACCCGCAACGGGGTGTCGGCCAACCGCATCAAAGCCCTGCACGTGGCCCCCGACGGCCGCTTGTGGGCGGGCACCGAGCGCGCCGGCCTGGGCCTCTACGATGCCGCCGCCGACCACCTGCTGAACTACAACGAGCAGCAGGTACCAGCCGCCTTCCGCCCGCTGATGCAGCGTTTGTCGCAGTGCAGCATTGCCGCGCTGGCTTCCGATAAGCAGGGCCGGCTGTGGGCCGGCACGCCCACCGAGGGATTGTTTATGCTGAGCTTCGACCAGCAAGACCACCTCCGCGACCTGCGCCAGGTGCCGCCCCCGATTGGCCAACCTGCTGAGCAATACAACATAACCAGCCTGGCTACCGATGCCGAGGGCAAAGTCTGGGTGGGCACTTTCAACCATGGCCTGCGCGTGATTCGACCCGAAAACCGGAACCTCACCGCCGAGCCCACCGAGTTCACCCAACCTGTGCGCGTGCTGCACATCGACCACCGCGGCGACCTCTGGATTGGGGCCGACCAGCAGGTGCTGTGGGTGAGCGCAGCCAACCGCCGCACCGTGCGCGAACTGCGCGCCCACCCGCAGCCGCAAACCTATCCAGTGCTGCAGGCCCTGCACCTCGACTCGTTTGGGCGGCTCTGGGTGGGTACTATTTACGGCCTTTATGTGTGGGAGGCGGGGGCCGTGACCGGTACCGCCCCGCCGCTGCGCGCCGCTCCTACCCTGCTGCTGCCGCAGGATAATGAGCCGTTCGGCATCAACTCAGAGCGCATCCACCAGATTTTTGAAGACCGCAACCAGATTATGTGGCTGTGCGCGTCGGCGGGCGGGTTGAACAAGGTGGATTTGCGCCAAAAGCCGTTTGGGCGACTGCGGCAGCAGCTGGCGGGCGGCTCCACGCTGGCGAATAATTACATAAATACCGTTTATAAGGAGGAAGGACGCAATATTCTGTGGTCGGGCACCCGCAACGGCGTGTATGGCTACGACTTAACGCATCATACCACCTACAGCTACCTCAACCAGCAATGGGCCGGCGCAACCCGGGGCGTCGATGTGGCCTCTATTTTCCAGACCAGCAATGGCACCCTCTGGTTTGGCACCCGCACCAACGGCCTGAGCAGCCTCACCCGCCGCGACGGCCACGAAACCCTGCGCACCTTCGGCCAGCTGCCCCACGGCCCCGACCTGACCAGCGCCAGCGTGGAGGCCATGGCCGAGGACCGGTTTGGCACGCTGTGGGCGGCCACGTTCACGGCCGGCCTGGTGCGCCTGAGTCCCGAGGGCAAGTTTCTGGGCGCTTACCGCAAGGGCCACAGCACTTTGCCCACCGACCAGTTTACCTACTTGCTCTACGACCGCCGGCAGGACGTGCTCTGGGCCAGCACCGTGGACGCGGGCCTGCTGAAGCTGCGCGTCACGGCTGATTCGCTGGTATTGCTCAAGCAGTTCCGGGCCATGCCGGGCGCGGCCAACGGCCTGCGCGTGAACTACGTGTGGCCGCTGCTGTTCGACGAGCACGGCACACTCTGGATTGGCACCATCGGCGGGGGCCTGCACCAGCTCGTGACCGATGCGCAGGGCCGCGAAACCGTGCGCAGCTTCGCCAAATACCTGCCCGAAACCGACGTGGAAAGCATTCTGGCCGATGACGAGGGCCACCTCTGGATTGGCGGAACGGGGCTCTACCGCTTCACGCCGGTCACCAAAAGCTACCTGCGCTACGACGTGGCCGACGGCCTGCAAAGCAACGCCTTTAAGATTGGGGCCGCCGCCCGGGCGCAGGACGGCACGCTGTATTTCGGGGGCATCAACGGCATCAGCTACTTCCAGCCGCACGCCATCCAGCCCAACCCCTACGCGCCGGTGGTGCAGCTCACGGGCCTGCGCATTGCCAACCAGCCGGTGGCCGTGGGCAAGCCTTTCAACGGTCATGTTATTCTGCCGCAGCCACTTTCTACGCCCCAAACGGTGACCATCCGGGCGTCGGAGAATGACTTTTCCATCGAATTTGTGGGGCTGAACTACGCCAACCCGCAGAAAAACCGCTACGCCTACCGGCTGGTAGGCTATAATACAGGCTGGGTGTACCCGGCACCGGGCCAGCGCACGGCCAGCTTCGCCAACCTGCCGCCGGGCCAGTACACCTTCGAGGTGAAGGCCAGCAACGGCGAGGGCGCGTGGTCGAAAAAAGCCGCCACCATGCAGTTCGACGTGCGCGCGCCGTGGTACAAAACCGGCTGGGCTTATGGTCTTTACGCCCTGCTGCTGCTGGGCGGTCTGGCCCTGTACCGCCGCATTGAGATGGCCCAGCAGCGGCTGAAAAACCGGGTGGCGCTGGAGCAATTTCAGACCGAAAAGGAAAAGGAAATGACCAGCCTCAAGCTGGGCTTTTTCACTAACGTGAGCCACGAGCTGCGCACCCCTTTAACGCTGATACTCGGGCCGATGGAAGAACTAATGAGCAGCCCCGGCCCGGTGCCCAACCTGCGCGACAAAGTGGGCCTCATGCACAAGCAAACCCGCAAACTGCTCGACCTCGTGAACCAGCTGCTGGACTTCCGCAAGGTGGAAACCGGCAACGTGCCCCTGCGCACCAGCTACGCTGATACCGTGCAGTTTATCACCGACCTCTACGCCACCTTCCGCCTCAAAGCTGAGGAGCGGGGCGTGCGCTACGTGCTCGACCTGCCCGCCGAGCCCGTGCCGCTGTACTTCGACCGCAGCAAGCTGGAAATCATCCTCACCAACCTGCTGGCCAACGCCTTCAAGTACACCCGCCCCAATGGGCGCGTCGAGCTGGCCGCCACCCCGGTGGGCAACCCCGGCGGCGAAGCCGTGTACACTAAAGGCCGGCTCAGTGGCAATTACCTGAAAATCACGGTGGCCGACAACGGCGTAGGCATCAAGTACTACGAGCTGGAGCGCATCTTCGACCCCTATTACCAGGCCTCGCACACCAACACGCTGCGCATGACGGGCACGGGCATCGGCCTGTCGTTGGCCCGGCAGTTTGCCGAGCGGCACGGCGGCACGCTTACCGCTTCGAGCGGCGAGGGGCTGGGCACCACGTTTGAGCTGCGCCTGCCCTTTGGCCGCCAGCACCTGCAGCCCGAAGACATTCAGGACGAAGAACCTACGCCGGCAGCCCACGCCACCGAGCCGGCCGGGCCGCCCGTCGAAGCTGAGGCCTCACTCGAGGCCACAACGGCGCTGCCGGCCGGCCCCGAGCTCGCCGGCCCCGAGCCGGCCACCGCTCGCCGCCCGCGCCTGCTGGTGGTGGAAGACCACGACGAAGTGCGCCGGTACCTGCATCAACTCTTTGACAATGAATACGAAGTCCTGACCGCCGAAGACGGCATCGATGGCTGGGAACAGTCCCTGGCCCAAGTGCCCGACCTCATCATCTCCGACGTGATGATGCCGCGCTCCGACGGCTTGGAGCTGTGCCAGAAAATCAAGCAGCACCCCAAAACAGCCCACATTCCGGTGCTGCTGCTCACGGCCCGCACGGCCGAGACCCAGGAGCTCGAAGGCCTCGGCACGGGGGCCGACGAGTACATGAGCAAGCCGTTCAATCCCACGCTTTTGCACGCCAAGGCCGCCACTCTGCTACGCAACCGCCGCAAGCTGCACGAGTACTACCAGCGCCATATTCTGCTGGAACCCACCGAAATAGTGGTGGCCGATGCCGACCGGCAATTTCTGGAACAGGCTATGAGCGTGGTGGAGCAAAACCTCGACAATTCCGAGTTTAGCGTGCAGGTGCTGGTGAAGGAAATGGCCATGAGCCAGTCGGTTTTCTACCGCCGCATCAAAAGCATCACCGGCCAGACGGCCGTGGAATTTATCCGGGACGTGCGCATGAAGCGCGCCGCTCAGCTCCTGGCCCAAACCCAGATGCGCGTGTCGGAAATAGCTTTTGAAGTGGGCATTGAGGATGCGAAGTATTTCCGCAAGGCGTTTCAGAAAATATACAACGCCACGCCCTCCGAATACGCCCGGCAGCACCGACCGGACCGGGAAGCCGCTTCGGCCGAACCGGCCGGGTGAAAGCGCGGCGGTACCGTGTAACCTCACCCCCAGCCCCTCTCCTTGGGGAGAGGGGAGCCGCGGCGGTGCGTTTTTCATCTGGTGAGTTCCGAATTTTAGAATCCCGTTAGGCTCCCCTCTCCTCAGGGAGAGGGGCTGGGGGTGAGGTTAGGCGTCAGACTACGTGCCCCACTCGTACCGCTGATAATCAAACTACTCTAATTCCGCCAGACGAAAACTGCCCCCCAAATCCCTCAAAACGCCCCCGCCAAATACCGGCGCGGCGGCCTAGTATTGCGGTTAGTTTTCGCCGCCAACTCCTGTTTGGCCTCACGCCCCTTCTTCGCCTTATGCTTCCTTCTTTTCGTCCGCTGGCCTGCGGGCTGCTGCTGGCCCTGGGCCTCGGCCGTGCGGGCCAGGCCCAGCAAATGACCGCCGCCGACAAGGCCGTTTTCAAGCCCAAGTTCATCAAGCAGCAGCTGCTGAAAGCCACCAAGTGGCAGCTGGCCCACCCCAGGCACAAAGTCACGGACTGGACCAACGGCGCGTTCTACTCCGGCGTGTTTGCCGCATACCAAACCACCAAGTCGAAGCTGATTCTGGACTCGCTAATGGCCATGGGCGAGCGCACCAAATGGCAGCCCGACCGCCGCTACGACCACGCCGACGACATCGTCATCTGCCAGACCTACCTCAATCTCTACCGCCTGAAAAAAGAGCGGCGCATGATTGAGCCGACCCTGGTCGTGGTGGAGAAATTCCGCACCGTGCCCGGCCCCGAGGTAGAGAAAAACGGCATTGCCTGGTGGTGGTGCGACGCCCTGTTTATGGGGCCGCCCGTGCTGGTAAAGCTGGGCCTGATTGAGAACCAACCCAAGTACCTGGCCCTGAGCGACACGCTGTACCAGCAAACCTACCGGCGGCTGTTCAACCACCCGGAACACCTGTTTTCGCGCGATGCCTCCTACCTGTGGAACGCGGCCGGCGAAGGCAAAAAGGAGAGCAACGGCCAGCGCATTTTCTGGAGCCGGGGCAACGGCTGGGTGATGGGCGGCCTGGTACAAATCCTGCAGGAGCTGCCCGCCAGCCACCCTTCGCGGCCTTTCTACGTGGGCCTTTTCAAGGAAATGAGCGCGCGGCTGGTGCAGCTGCAGCAGCCCGACGGCCTGTGGCGCTCCAGCCTGCTCGACCCCGCCGCCTACCCCGGCGGCGAAACCTCGGGCTCGGGCTTCGATACCTACGCCATGGCCTGGGGCATCAACAACGGCATTCTGGATCAGGCCACCTACCTGCCCGCCGTGCAAAAAGCCTGGGTGGCACTCAACAAAGTGGTGTCGCCGGAGGGCCGCGTGGGCTGGGTGCAGCCCATCGGGGCCGACCCGCGCCGCGACTTTTCGGCCGAGAGCTGGGAGGTGTACGGCACCGGGGCCTTCCTGCTGGCCGGCTCCGAAGTCATCAAGCTGAAGCACTGATTTAGCGCCGTTTTGGCCTTGCCACCTATGAAGCGACGCTCATTTATTACCGGAGTTGGGGCCGGCCTGTCAGCGCTTTCGCTGCCGGCCGTGGCTTTGCCCATCGAAACCGCGTCGCCCCCCAGGCCGGTGACTGACCGCGACTATTGGCTGGCCACTCTGCTGCGCATCGTGGAGCCGGTGCTGAAAGCCGGCGCCGAGGGCACGCTTAAAACCGCCATGCCCGTAGAGGCTGCAGCCGGGCAGCAGGAAAGCCGCCGCCGCGTCACGCACCTTGAGGCGCTGGGCCGCACCCTGGCCGGCCTGGCCCCCTGGTTGGAGCTGGCCGACGTGCCCGCCGCCGAGCAGGCCCGCCAGCAGCGCGCCGCAGCGCAGGCCCGCCAGGCCATTACCCACGCCGTAGCCCCGCAATCACCCGGCTTTCTGAACTTTACCCAAGGCGGCCAGCCGGTGGTAGACGCGGCCTTTCTGGCCCACGCGCTGCTGCGCGCGCCTACCCAGCTCTGGGAAAAGCTGCCCGTCGCCACGCAGCAACAGCTGGTGCAGGCGCTGCAAAGCAGCCGCGCTATCAAGCCGGTGTACAGCAACTGGCTGCTGTTCAGCGGCATCATCGAGGCGGCGCTGCTCAAATTCACGGGCAGCGGCGACCTGATGCGGATGGACTACGCCATCAAAGAGCACCAGACCTGGTACAAGGGCGACGGCACCTACGGCGACGGCCCCGATTTTCATTGGGATTACTATAACAGCTACGTCATCCAGCCCATGCTGCTGGACGTGGTGGGCACGCTGATAGCAGCCGGCAAGGAAAGCAAGGAGCTGCTGGAGCGTCTGCAGGCCCGCGCCCGGCGCTACGCCGCCGTCCAAGAGCGGCTGATTGCACCCGATGGTTCGTTTGCGGCCTTCGGGCGCTCATTGGCGTACCGCTGCGGGGCTTTTCAGCATTTGGCGCAGGTCAGCTTGCAGCAGCTTTTGCCTGCCGAGCTACCGGCCGGGCAGGTGCGCAGCGCCCTCACGGCTGTGATTAGCCGCACGATGGAGCCCAAGGGCACATTTGATGCGCAGGGCTGGCTGCAAATTGGGCTGTGCGGGCACCAGCCAGGCATCGGCGAAACCTATATCTCGACCGGCAGCCTGTACCTATGCACCACGGCGTTTCTGCCCTTGGGCCTGCCCGCGAGCGCCCCGTTCTGGACCAGCCCGGCGCAGGACTGGACCGCCCGCCAAATCTGGTCGGGCCAGGACGTGAAGACGGACCACGCGCAGTGAGGGTAACCGGCAAGCGCGGCGAGTAAGCCGGCCCGCCTGCCGCCGCATTCGGCACCCTGCACGGGGCTTTTTCAGACTATTTCATTCCCGCTTTGGCTGGTTGGCGGCCCCGCCTGGCCCGGAAGCCGCGCGCTCAATACCTTTGGCCCTCCCCGTATAATTACCCGGTTTTAAAACACCGTATTTCTACGCGGGCGCAAACCTGGCTTGCCGTTGTCCTTTGTACCGCCAGGGTGCTGGCATCTGGACAATTATTCGGTCTGCTTTTCACGATGCTCCGGCCCTTGCTATTCAAGCTGGTCTGCACTATTTACGCTTCCAAAACCGCAAACGCATTTCACCAATCCTCCTACCTAATTCAATGACAAACACCGAAACAACTACCGCCATCACTACTTCCTACCTGCTTAGCGAGAGCAATTTCGACCAATACGCGGCGGAATGGAAGGTATTTGCCGGGCAGCCCGGTGGCACCCCCCTCACCGATGCTTTCTTCACGTCAAACGATACCCGGCTGCTGACCTTAACCATTCCGCTGGAGCGCATCCAATGGCTGGTTTCGGCAGTGGGCGTGCGCCAGATTAGAGCGCGGTTTTTGCTGATGCCCGGTTCCGCCCGGAAGCAGTTCAACCTTGCCCTGTTTGCCACCGATGCCACCGGCTACCGGCTGTCGGCCTACTACCTGCCCGAGCAGTACTACGCGGCCGGCACCCCGGACACGAAAGTATATGAGCCGATTCCCGATGACCTGGCTTCTGTCTGGCAGCAAAAATGGCAGGCAGCGGCAGAAATCACGACGGATATGTTTACCACTTACACCCGCGACACGCACGAATCCGCCGTGCTCGAAGGCTACAACTTTGAGATAAAGGACTTTGTATCGGTGCTCTTCGAAACCGGTCAGAACATTACCCTGGGCCTGGGCCTGCACCAGTACCACGCCCCCAACGCCACTTCGGAGGAACAACTGACGAGTACGTTCGGCCTGGTGCTCCAGGCGCCGGCTCTGGGCCAGGCTGCCCGCGGTGCCGGGGCAGCACGGGTCGATTTTGATATGGCTTTTCCGTGCCCTCCCGGCACCTGAGGAGTGACAAAAAATTAATTTATCATTGCCAGTTCTGACGGAGGAAGGCAAGTGTACTATGACTGACCTTTTTCATCTTTCGTTGCAACAGCTGGTGATGCGGCTGACCATGGTGCCGGTGTTGGTGGCGGGAATCATTGGCCTGATTCGTTTTCGCCAGCTGCCGCTGAATCTACGCTACCTCACCGCGCTTGTCGGCTTCATTCTGCCGATGAACGTGCTGGCTTTCGTGTTCATGATTCAGCACCGCAACAACATGTTTTTGATGCCGGTGTACATGGTGGGCGAGTTTACCCTCCTGGCCTTAGTGTTTCGGCACACGCTACAGTCGCCTACCTTCACCAGGGCCGTGCCCTGGCTGGTAGGCGGCTTTGCGGCGTATGTCTTGTTCGATAGCCTGGCCCCGGGCGCGCTGGCTCAGTTTCGGCCCGGCCAGCAAGTGGTGCAGGGCACGCTGGTGCTGGGGCTGGTGGGACTGTATTTTCGCAAATTGCTGCGCGAGCTGCGCGTGTTGCAGCTGCGGCGCGAGCCCATGTTCTGGGTGTCGGCCGGTTTATTAATATATTACCTGGGGTATTTGCAGATTGCCATTTTCAGCAACTACCTCCTGCATTACTCGCACCAGCTGAATGCGAATGTCTGGATGATACATTCCTTTCTGTTCATTATGCTTTATAGCTGCTACAGCCTGGCCTTATGGCTCCCCCGGCGGAAGTAACGTTTGGCCAGCTGCTGTTTGCCGGCATCGCCGTGATGCTGCTGGCGGCCGGCACACTGCTGGTTTTTCTGGTGACGTACCAAAAGCGCCTGCTGCAGCAGCAGCTCCACATGCGCACGGCCGAAGCCATTCATCAGCAGCAGCTATTGGTGGCCATTATCGAGGCGCAGGAAGGCGAGCGTGAGCGCATCGGGCAGGACCTGCACGATGGCATCGGCTCGACCGTGGCCACGGCCAAGCTCTTGGTCAACCGGCTCACTAGCCTGCCCAACCAAGCCCCACCGCCCGACCTGCTGGCCCTCATCGAAGAGCTCATGACCACCGCCGTGCAGGACGTGCGCAGCGTGTCGCACAGCCTGTACCCGGCCGTGCTGTCGCGCTACGGCCTGGCCGAAGCCATTCAGCACCTGGTGGACGTGTGCAACGAAACGGGCCGGTTGCCCATCGGGCTGGCCCTGGAGTATGGCCAGCCCCTGGCCTTGGCCCAGGAGCTGGCCCTGTACCGCATTTGCCAGGAGCTGCTGCACAATGCCCTCAAGCACGCCAAGGGTGCCACCTACCTCGCGGTGCAACTGCACCAAACGCCCCAGCTCCTGACGCTGGCCGTGGAGGACGATGGCTGCGGGTTTGCGGCCGGGGCCAACGGCGCGGGGCGCAAAAACGGCGGCGCGGGCCTGCGCAGCATCGAGGTGCGGGTGCAGATGCTGCGCGCCAGCCTGCGCCGCCACAGCGCCCCCGGGCAGGGCACCCGCATGGTGGTGGAGCTGCCGCTACTGCCGAGTTAATTTTATTTTTCTTTCCTTCGTCACACTTAGCTCCCACCCCCATCTATGGTCTCCCCCATCGCCCCTGCCCACATCGCCCTTCTCGACGACCACCCCATGTTCCGTCAGGGGTTGCGCTACATTCTCGAACCGTTGCCCTACGTGGCCAGCATCACGGAAATGGCCGAGGCTGCCGACCTAGTGGCCTTGTGCCGACAGCAGCTGCCCGATGTGGTACTCCTCGATTTGCAGATGCCCCAGATGGATGGGCCGGAAGTGGCCCAGCTCCTGCTGGCCGAGTTTCCGGAGCTGAAAATCATCGTGCTCTCGATGTTTTCGGCCGACAAATACATCACGCAGATGATGAAGCTGGGGGCCCGCAGCTACCTGCCCAAAGATGCCACCCAGGAAGAGCTGGTGCAGGCCATCCAGGAGGTGCTCAGCACGGGCTACCACTTCACGCCCCGCATGTCGCGGGCGCTTATGCGGGGCGTGCAAAAGCCCAGCCGCCAGCCCATCACCAAGCTGCCGGAACTGCTGCAGTTTACCCCACGCGAGGAAGAAGTGCTGCGCCTGATTTGCCAGGGCCACCGGGCCAGTGAAATCGCCGAGCAGTTGTTCATCAGCCGCCGCACCGTGGAAGGGCACTGGCAGAAGCTGCTGGAAAAAACCGGCGCGTCCAGCGTGGCGGCACTGGTTGTGTTTGCCGCCAAGCACGGCTTGCTCGACCAGTAGCCACGGGGCGTTAGCAGGTCCGGCTTTCGCCAGCAGTTTGCCCGCGTTTTTCCCTAACTTAGGAAGGCTAACTTCTGCCGGCATCGCGCCCAGGCCTGCTTCATCATGACCGAACTTGCTGCTACCCCCTGGCCCGCCCTGCCCGCCAACTGGGACGACACCCGCCAAACCCTGCACCTCTGGACCCAGATAGTGGGCAAGACCCGCCTGGCGCTCAGCCCCATGGTGAACCACTGGTGGCAGGTGCCGCTGTACGTGACGCCGCGCGGCCTTTCTACCGGCGCCATGCCCTACGCCGGGGGCAGCTGCGAGGTCGTGTTCGACTTCAACCAGCACTGCCTGCGCCTGCACACCAGCGACGGCCGCAGCCGCGAGCTGCCGCTCCGGCCCCGCTCCGTGGCCGACTTCTACCACCACTACCGCGCTTTGCTGCGCGAAGCTGGCATTCACATCAAAATCTGGCCCGTGCCGGTGGAGCTGGAAGAAGCCACGCCCTTTGCCCAGGACGAACACCACTGCTCCTACGACCCCGCCGCCGTGCAGCAGTTCTGGCAGGTGCTGCTGCGGGCCGATGCGGTGCTCCACGAGTTCCGGGGCGGCTTCACGGGCAAGTGCAGCCCGGTGCATTTTTTCTGGGGCAGCTTCGATTTGGCGGTCACGCGCTTCTCGGGGCGGCCCGCGCCGCCGCACCCCGGCGGCATCCCGCACCTGGCCGACTGGGTAACCCGCGAGTCGTATTCGGCCGAGCAGAGCGCGGCGGGCTGGTGGCCCGGCGGCAACGGCCAGGCGGCCGCCTTCTACAGCTACGTGTATCCCGGCGTGCCGGGGCTGGCCGAGGCCGCCATTCAGCCCGCCGAGGCCTTTTTCAATCCCGAAAT
The DNA here is from genome assembly GCF_016056375.1 of Hymenobacter negativus. Lineage (GTDB taxonomy): Bacteria > Bacteroidota > Bacteroidia > Cytophagales > Hymenobacteraceae > Hymenobacter > Hymenobacter negativus_A. Next base: position 147,835 of record NZ_JAEDAE010000003.1, on the reverse strand, counting down.
GGGCGAATTTCTGCTCCCTTATGAGGCCGCCCGCACGGCCCCCGACCCGCGCCAGACCGTGCTCGACTTCCTGCAAAGCACCTACGCTGCCGCCGCCGACCTATCGAACTGGGACCGCGCCGCGCTGGAGCGACACTAGCCGAATGCGGCTCCTTATTCGGCCGGCAACTGGCGACCGAAGTGCTTTTTCAGGATTTCGTCGACTTTTTCCCGGTTCAGGGGCTTGTTGAAAAAGCCGCCGATGTTGAGGTGTTCCACCCGTTCCACATCGCGGGGGTGCAGCGAGGTGGTCAGCATCACGATGGTGGTGGCCTGGCGCTGGGCGGCGGGCAGCTGCTCGTAGGCTTCGAGGAAGGCAAAGCCGTCCATCACGGGCATTTTCACGTCCAGCAGAATCAGGACCGGGCAGTCGGCAAAGGGCGTCTGGCAGTGCACGTGCAGCAGGTCAAGCGCCTCCTTGCCGTTGATGGCTACCAGTATCTGCTCCGCTACATTCAGCCGCTTCAGCAGCAGCTGGTTGAGGTAGTTAGTGGTAGAATCGTCGTCGACGAGCAGGACACAGGCGAGTTTTTGCATGGGCATTCAGGCCGAACCTCCGTCCGCAAAGCCGGGCCCGGAAGCAGCAACGATTATTGGTTAGTGAAGTACACCGAGAACACGCTGCCCACCCCCAGCGTCGACTTTACGGCAATCCGGCCCCCAGCGTTTTCCACCATTTTCTTCACCATGTACAGGCCAATGCCCGAGCCCTCCACATGGTCGTGGAAGCGCTGAAACATGCCAAACAGCCGGTCGGTGTAGGCCGCATCAAGACCCAGGCCGTTGTCACTCACTTCCAGCACCACGCCGCCGGCTTCGGTCCAGGTGCGAAGGCGCACGTGCGGTGAGCGGTTGGGGGCGCGGTACTTCAGGGCATTGCTGAGCAGGTTGAACACCACCGAGCGCAGGTTTTTCTCCAAAAACAGCACCGTGGTGGCCTGCACGTCCACGTCCAGCCTGGCTTCCGTGCTTTGAATAACCGGCTCTAGGTCGAGGCGCACGTCGTGAACGACGGCTGCCAGGTCGACGGGCACCGCCAGGCCGCCGTGCTCCTTTTGCAGCCGCGATACTTCCGTCAGGTGCTCAATGGTGCGCTTGAAGCGGTTCACCGAGTCCTGCATCAGGTCGAGCAGGGGGTGCACTTCCTCGCTCTGGGTCGTGGCGGCGGGCAGCTCCAGCAGCAGGGCATCGAGCAAGCCTTCGATGTTGCTGATGGGCGCCCTGAGGTCGTGCGAGGCGGTGTAGATGAAATTGTCGAGGTCGACGTTGGCGCGGGTGAGCTGCTCGTTGTTGTCGCGCAGCTGCTGCTGGGCCTGGTCGATGCGCTCCAGGGCCAGCTTTTGCTCGTGAATGTCGGTGCAGGTACCAATCCACTGGATAATCTCGCCCTGTGTATTGCGCGAAGGCAGGGCGCGGCCCAGCATCCAGCGGTAGTCGCCGGCGCGGTTGCGGAAGCGGTACTCCACCTCATACGGCTCGCCAGAGGCCAGGCACTCCCGCCACCGCTGCCCCGAGGCGGGCCGGTCGTCGGGGTGCAGGTGCGCGTCCCAGCCCTGGTCCGAGCCCACGGCATTTTCCCGGCCGATGTAGTCGAACCAGCGGCGGTTGAGGTAAGTGTTGAAGCCTTGCGGGTTGGCCGTCCAGGCAATCTGCGGGATGCCTTCCAGCACGCGGCTGGCTTCGGCGGCGGCGCGCTCGCCGGCCAGGCGGGCGGCTTCTTCGCGCTTCAATTCCTCGTTTTTGCGGTCAAGCAGCGCGTTTTGCTCGGCCACCTGCGCCCGAATGGCCGTGATTTCGCGCTGCGCCGAAAGGTCGGTAACGATGACGGCCAGCACCGGCGTCTCGTTGAATTCCAGTACGTTCATCGACACCGAAAACGGGAGCAGCACCCCGGTCTGGGTTCGCAGCGGCAGCTCGCCCCGGCTTTTGCCCGCCCAGCCCTTGAGCATCAAGGCCGCCCAAATTTGCTTGAAGCCCGGCGGCACAAACTCGTCAAAGCTGCGACCCATCACCTCGGCCAGGGGGCAGCGCAGCAGGTCGGCCAGGCTGGCGTTGCAGTAGAGCACGGTGGCGTCTTCGGCCAGCAGCAGCGCGCCCTCGTTCATCTGCTCGATGAGGGTGCGGTAGCTCTGGTCGGCCCCTTGCAGGGTGAAAATGCGCGGCCCTTCGGCGCTTTGCACGGCCAGCGCATCCACGGCCCCCGTCCGGATGGCGTGAATCAGCTCGTGGGCTTCCTCCAGCTGCTCGCGCAGCTCTTCGTTGGCCCGGGCCAGTTCGGCGGCAGTGGGCTCAAACTCACTCATAGGGCGTGGCTTCGTCCGGCGTGGCTTCGTCCCCGGATGGCGTGATGCCCAGCGCTTTCAGCACCCGCGGCCAATCCGAGAGGTCGCCCACCAAGCGGCGGACCAGGCCTGGACTGCGTTTGATGAGCGTGGGCACGCCGATAAGGTCTTCGCGCTGGGCCAGGTCGGGCTGCTGGTAAATATCCACAATCAGCAGCTCGTAGCGCCCTTTCAGGTACTGCTCGCAAATGTCTTTGATGTTGCGCACGGCGCGCGTCGAGTTCGGCGTGGCCCCCGTGATGAACAGGTGCAGCACGTACTCGGGGCTGGCGGGCTCCGGCGGGGCCAGGGGGTCCGTAAAAGGGTCCATGGGCGCAGTTATTTGCTCGAAACCGGGCGCACGTCGAGACCGACCAGCACCCGCTCTTCGTTCGAGAGGTCGCCAATGATTTTGCGGATGGGCTCGGGCACTTTGCGCACCAGCGTGGGAATGGCCAGAATCTGGTCGCCTTCGGCCAGCTGCGGATTCACCAATAGGTCAACCACTTCTATTTTATAGCGTCCCTTGAGGTGCTGCTCGCAGTACTTCTTCAGGTTGGCCAGGGCCGTCACCGACTTGGGCGTTTGGCCGGCCACGTACAAGCGCAGTTCCCACATTTCCTGAAAGCCTTCTTCTAACTCAACTGCAGCTACTTCTGCCATAAAAACGGGTGGTGCAATGGGATGCTACGGCATTCCGGGGATTTAGGTTACTGGCCGCTTTCGGCGGTGGGGGCACCTGGGGCCGGCGGGTTGGCGGCCGCGATGCGCTGCTGGCCGCTGAGCAGGGCTTGCCGGCGGCTCTGCTCGTTGGCACTGATTTGGCGCAGCTCCTCCTCCACCGACTCAAACTCGGTGCGCAGGTTGGCAATGTTGGCTTCCAGCACGCGGCGGCGGCGCTCCACCTCGCGGTCGCGGCGTTCGGCTTCCTGCTGCACGGCCAGGGTTTCGGCACGCTCCTGCATCTGCTGGGCCAGGCGGCTGGCCCCGGTCACGATGCCGGTAGGCCCGAGCACTACATCGAGCAGCTCGATGCCGTGGCTGGTCACGAGGAATTCGCGCACCTGGTTGGAGTGCGCCATGCCGCGTGATTTGAGAATGCTCAGGCCGCGGTTACGCTCACCCACGCCTTCCAGGTCGCGCACCGAAATCCAGGTATCGACCAGCGACGACACGCCCTCGTCGGTCATTTCCTGTTGCAGGCCGCGCCCGCTCACCAGCGCCGTGAACAAGGCCGTAATGCCATTTACTTTCAGAAAGTCGATGAGGCGGGTGAGCATGCTGCGCACCTCATTCAGGTTGCCCACGGTGATGAGGTTGGTGATGGGGTCGATGACCACGGCCGTGGGCCGGAACTCCTTCACCAAGCGGTGCAGCGTTACGAGGTGTTGCTCCAGACCGTTGAGGGTGGGGCGGGCGGCTTCGATGAGCAGCCGGCCAGCGTCGAGGTGCGCCTGCAGATTGATGCTGACGGACGCCATGTTGCGCAGCAGCTGCGCCGGCGATTCTTCAAAAGCAAAGAAAATGCAGCGCCCGCCGTCGCGGCAGATTTGGTCGGCAAAGCTGGCGGCCAGCGTAGTTTTGGCGGTGCCGGCAGTGCCCGTGACGAGCACGCTGCTGCCCTCGTAGTAGCCGCGCAGGCCAAACATGTCGTCGAGGGCCGGAATGCCGGTCGACACCACGCGGCTCGACACGGCGTGGTCGAGCCGCAGCGAGGTAACGGGTAGCACCGAAATGCCGTTTGCGGTGATGAGGTAGGGGTATTCGTTGGTGCCGTGGGTGCTGCCGCGGTACTTCACCACGCGCAGCCGGCGGGTGGTAATCTGGTCAATCACGCGGTTGTCGAGCAGAATCACGCAGTCCGACACGTACTCTTCCAGGCCCTGGCGCGTGAGCGAGCCGTCGCCGCGCTCGGCGGTGATGATGGCAGTCACGCCCTTTTCCTTGAGCCAGTGAAACAGCCGGCGGATTTCCGAGCGCAGCACGGCTTGGTTCGGGAAGCCCGCAAACAGCGCCTCAATGGTATCGAGCACCACACGCTTGGCCCCGATGCTGTCGATGGCGTAGCCCAGGCGAATGAACAGGCCCTCCAAATCGTATTCACCGGTTTCCTCAATCTCGGAGCGGTCGACGTGGACGTGGTCGAGGCGCAGCAGTTTGCGCTCCTGCAAGTCCGTCAAATCGAAGCCCAGGGACGTGACGTTGGCCGCCAGCTCGGGGGCCGTTTCCTCGAAGGCCATGAGCACGCCCGGCTCGTTGAATTCCAGCGCGCCGCGCACCAGAAACTCGATGCCCATCAGGGTTTTGCCGCAGCCGGCGCTGCCGCAAATCAGCGTGGGGCGGCCCAGCGGCAGGCCGCCTTCGGTTATTTCGTCGAGGCCCTCGATGCCCGTGGGGGCCTTGGGCAGCTGGGGCAGGGCGTGGGCAGCGGCGGGAGAATGTGCAGACATGAAGAAACGCTATGAACCGATAAAGGTAATGGCTGAAACAAAAAGGCCCGGCTATGCGCAATGCATAGCCGGGCTTTCAGACAACAAACCTCAACCGTTGATTCCAAACCTATGCCCCATCAGCGGCTGCCGGCTTCAAAATCGAGCCAGCCGGCGCGGTGCTCTTCCAGCTCGGCCGGGCTGATGCCGTAGGCGGCGCAGGCTTCGTCGGCGGCCATCAGGCCCTGCTCCACGGCGTTGAGCACGGCCCACACTTTGAGCTTGCGCTCAGCGGTTTCGGCGGCCGCATCGGCGGGCGCAGGGCGGCCGTCGGTATCGAAGAAGTCGGGCTGGTTCTCGCTCATAGCTCAGGCAAGATAGGACGGCAAATATTAACGCAGCGTGAAGCTTAATCGGATTGTCGGGCCGCGCCAAAGTTTATTTCCAGCGGCTGAAAAACTGGTCGAAAGCCTCGCGGTAGCCGTCGCTCACGGGCAGGGTTTCGCCGGCAATCTGCACCGTGCCGCGCCCCACCGACTGGATGTGGCCCAGCCCCACGATGTAGCTGCGGTGGATGCGCAAAAACTTGCTGGCGGGCAGCTTTTCCTCCATGCCGCGCAGGCTGGTGAGCGAGAGCAGCGGCCGCGTCTGGGTGGCCAGGTGCACCTTCACGTAGTCCTTCAGGCCCTCCACGTACACAATATCGGCCAGCGGCACGCGCACCAGCTGGTACTCCACTTTGAGGTAGATGTGGTCTTCTTCTGGTTGTGGTGGATTGGCGGGGAGGTGGATTGGCGGGGTGGTGGTTGTGGGCGCGGGCATTTCGCTGGCCTGCTTCATCTCGAAGTAGGTTTTGGCCTTGAGGGCCGCCCGCAGAAATTCCTGGTAGTCGAATGGTTTGAGCAGGTAGTCCAGCGCATCGACGCGGAAGCCTTCGAGGGCGTACTGGTTGAAGGCCGTGGTGAAGATGACGCGCGGGCCGTGCTGCAGCACCTTGGCCAGCTCCAGCCCGCTCAGGTCAGGCATCTTGATGTCGAGAAACAGCAGCTGGGCATCGGGCCGCTCGTGCAGCGAGCGCAGGGCGGCCACGGCGCTTTCGTGCCGGCCCACAAGGCGCAGAAAAGGCGTTTGCTCGATAAAGGAGCAGACCAGGCCCAAGGCCAGGGGCTCGTCGTCGACGGCCACGCAGTTGATGACGAACGGGGCGGCAGTGGCGGGCGTTACAGATTCAGGTGCAGGCATACTTCGTATTCGTTGGCGGCATTGCGGGGGTTTACGCGCACGGTGTGGGCGTGGGGATAGAGCAAATCGAGGCGGCGCTGGGTGTTGGCCAGGCCAATGCCGCCGGGCTCGTCGTCATCGGCGGGCCGGTCGGGAAATACGGTGTTGCGCACGCACAGCTCGACGGCGTGGGCCGTGGGCTGGCGCAGCTCGATGGTGATGCGACTGGCCGCAGTGGCGCTCACACCGTGCTTAAACGCATTCTCGACAAACGGCTGAAACAGCATGGGCGCGATGAAGGGGTCGGGGCTGAGCGGGTCGGGCATCTCGAAATGGACCTGCACTTTGTTGGTCAGGCGCAGGTGCATCAGCTCAATGTAATCGCGCAGGAAGCTGATTTCCTGGCTCAGGCGCGTGTGGCCGGCGGGCGACTCGTAGAGCACGTAGCGCATCATGCGCGAGAGGCGGTGCAGGGCGGCGCGGGCCTGGTCGGCGTCGACCAGCGTGAGGGCGTAGATGTTATTGAGCGTATTAAAGAAGAAGTGCGGGTTAATCTGGGCTTTGAGCAGACTCAGCTCGGTGGCTACCTGGCGGCGCTCCAGCTCCAGACGGCTTTCGGCGTCGCGCTGGCCCTTTTGCATGGCTGCCAGGCTGGTTGCAATGCCCAGCACCAGCAGCGTAATCAGCAGCACGCCGGTGTTGAAGAGCGGGCGGCCTTCCTCGGGCCCCAGCTGCGGGTGCGGGCGCGGCCCCGACCACGGGTTGGGCGGGTTGAGGACGGCCTCGCGGGCGGTGGCCACCAGCTCGGGCACGCCCAGGCGCTGCTCCACCTGTTGATGGATGGCCAGCACCGCCAGCACCAGGATAGCATTCAACGCCACGTAGGCCCAGGCCTTGCCATCATACAGCAGGCGCGGTGCAGCCCACAGCACATTCAGGTAGAACACGCCCACCAGCAGGCCAAACACCACGGCCTGCGTCAGCCAGAACTCTGTGGGCTTGGGGCCGGGGTAGTCGGGCTGCTGGGCCCACAGCAGCACCGCCACCAGGCCCCAGACCAGGGCGTGCAGCAGCAGGGTGGAAGCCGAACGGAGTAGCGGTAACGCCATATTAGTGGTGAAAAGGAATTGCTTCGCAAGCTACAACGGCGGCTTGGGTGCCCGGGCCTTGCATCGGCCAGCCGGGCCCGGGTATCGCCCAGTCGGCACTTTGGGCCGCTGGCGGGCGCGGCAGGGTAAAGTCGGTTGGAGACTATGCCGTCTGGGGAGCGAAACGGGCGAATGGGCGATGCCGGATAGTGACTCGCCGATTGCAGTTTGACCAGCCTATAGAAGGCCTGCAAATTTGAATCAGTCCCACCGCTTCCGTGGCCCGCAAACTGGCTGTTTCAACTCCGCTTTCCTCCCGCTTTTTCATGGCCTCGTCTCTACTGCCCCGCGTTGCTTCGATGGTGGCCGCTGCCGCGCTACTGGTGGTAGTGGCCTGCCAGAAACAGCCCGCCACGCCCAATGCCGCCGAGCTGGCCACGCTCACGGCGCTGCCGCAGGTGGCAGCGGCTCCGGCCAACAACCCCAGCAGCGCGGCCAAAATCGCGCTGGGCCGCGCCTTGTTCTGGGACCCCGTGCTCTCGGGCGGCAAGGACGTGAGCTGCGCCAGCTGCCACCACCCCGCCAGCGGCTACGCCGACGCCCTCGACCTGGCCATTGGCAGCAACGGGCAGGGCCTGGGCACCGCCCGCCACTTCCGCGCACCCAACGATTTTCCCTTCAACAAACGCAACACGCCCACCGTCCTCAACACCGCCTTCAACGGCATGGCTACGGATGGCAACTACCAGCCCGCCACGGCCGCCATGTTCTGGGATTTGCGGGCGCAGTCGCTCGAAACGCAGTCGCTGATGCCCGTGGCCACGCTGGAGGAGATGCGCGGCCACCAATACGCCGAAGGCGTGGCCCTCGATTCGGTGGTGGCGCGGCTGCGCGGCATTGCGGCGTATGGGCCGCTGTTCGGGGCGGCTTTCGCCGAGGCCACGCCCATCACGGCGGCCAATATCGGCAAGGCCCTGGCCTGCTTCGAGCGCACGCTGGTGGCCGCGGATTCGCCTTTCGACCAGTACATGCGCGGCGATAAGAGCGCCCTCACGGCCCAGCAGGTGCAGGGACTGAATGACTTCGTGACCAGCGGCTGCGCCAAATGCCACAGCGGGCCGATGCTCAGCGACTACCAGCTGCACGTGCTCGGCGTGGCCGACAACACCAAAAACCCGGCTTCTGACGCGGGCGCCAACGGCAGCTACGCCTTCCGCACGCCCAGCCTGCGCAACGTGGCCCTCACTGCGCCTTACATGCACAGCGGCACGCTGCCCAACCTGCAGGCCGTGCTCAATTTCTACGACCCCGGCCGTGGCGGCCAGGCACCTTCGGCCAACCCGCACGTGAGCGTGGGCCAGCGCGACCCGCTATTCCCCGGCCGCGTGACCAACCCGCAGAACATCATCGCCTTTCTGCAGTCGCTCACCGCCGCCAGCTACGACCGCACCGTGCCCGCCGCCGTGCCCAGCGGCCTGGCCGTGGGCGGCAATATCCACTAGCCTTCCTTTCATCAGTCTCCATTTTTCAACCTTTTTCCCCAACCAACTTTTATGCGCGTTACCAACTTCCTACGCTTTGCCAGTGCTGCTGCGCTGCTGTGCTCCATGAGCAGCTTTTCTGGCTGCGAGAAAGAAAACGTGAGCCCCAACGGCGGCTGCACTAAAAAAACCACGACGACGACCACCACCACGCCGACGACCACGACCACGACCACCACGGGTACGGGCACCGGCACGGGCGCTAACTAATCCGGCGCAGCAGAACCTCATCTCCCGGTCTCGGCCGTGGGGTGAGGTTCTTAGGTTGCCGCCGTCCTATTTATTATCTTCACTATCACCATGAAAACGCTCCGCTCGCTTGGTCTTCTGCTACTGTTGCTGCTGCCGCTGATGGCGTCGGCCACGCACATTGTGGGCGGCGAGCTGGATTTGCAATACAAGTCCGGCAGCACCTACACGCTCAGCCTGAACCTGTATTTTGATGCCATCAACGGCGACCCGCAGGCCTTGGACCCGAGCCTCGTGGCCAGCATTTTTGTAAAAGCCACCAACCAGCGCGTGGTGAACGTGACGCTGCCGCTCACCTCCAACACCTTCGTGCAATACACCAACCCGGCCTGCTCCGTGGGCTCATTGAGCACCCGCAAGCTGGTGTACACCAAAGAAATTACCCTGGACGCCGCCACTTATGCCAACCCCGGCGGCTACTACGTGGCCGTGGAGCGCTGCTGCCGCAACATCAGCATCGGCAACATTGTGAACCCCGGCGGCGCGGCCCAGACCTTTTACCTCGAATTTCCGGCCGTCGTCCGCAATGGCGCGGCTTTCATCGACTCCACGCCGCGCATTTTCCCGCCCCTGGGCGACTATGCGTGCCGGGGCGAGTTGTTTTATTACGATTTCGGCGGGCAGGACGTGGACGGCGACTCCCTCATCTACGACATGGTGACGCCGTTGAACGGCCACGCCACGGCCGCCGTGGGCAACACCGCGCCACTGCCCAGCGCCGCGCCCTACGCCCCCATCACCTGGAACCCGGGCCTGAGCGCCACCAACCAAATTCCGGGCACTCCGGCGCTGGGGATTGATGCGCACACCGGCCGGCTCACGGTGCGAGCCAGCAGCCTGGGCTTGTTCGTGTTTGGGGTGCGCTGCTCAGAATACCGCAAAGGCGTGAAGATTGGCGAGACGCGGCGCGACTTTCAGCTTTATGTGCTGAACTGCCCCACCAACGTGGCGCCAAAGCTGCAGGTGCACGCGGCCAACAGCGCCGCGCTCTACCGGCCCGGCCGCGACACGCTGCGCCTGCTGCCCGGCGGCAACCGCTGCCTCACCATCCGCTACACCGACCCCGACCCCAACTCCGTGCTCACGATGAGCACGCGGGCGGTCAATTTCACGGTGCCCGCGCCCACCTTCACCACCAGCACCAGCGGCACGGTGCGGGCCGCCGGCGCGCCCGATACGCTCACCGCCACCCTCTGTTTCCCCGATTGCTCGGATACCAAAGGCAAGGTGTATTTGCTCGACCTCATCGTGGCCGACAACGGCTGCAGCCTGCCCAAGCACGACACCGTGCGCGTGGCCTTCACCGCCACGCAGGCCCCCAACGCGGCCCCGGTACTCACCAGCAGCTTCCCGCCCGCCCCGGCTTCCACCGCCGACGCCGCGCCCACTGTGGTGCGCGTGACCCTGGGCCAGCACTACACCGCTACCCTGGCCGGCACCGATGCCGACCGCAACGCCCTGGCCCTCACTGCTACCGGCGAGGGCTTCGACCTGGCCGCCGTGGGCATGCAGTTCGCCGCGCAGAACGGTGCGGGGCAGGCCGATGGCACCTTTGCGTGGGAGCCCACCTGCGCGGCCGTGGCGGCAATGGGTACCGCCGGGGGCCTGGTCGTGCACTTCAAGCTGACCGAAACCGGTCCCTGCGTGCCGCTCCCGCAGGAACGGGCCATTCGCTTCGAAGTGGTGCCGGTAGCCGAAGTAGCGGCCTTCCGCCCGGCCAACGTCATCACGCCGAACGGCGACGGGAAGAACGACTTTCTGCGCATGCCCGACCTGCCGGTGGATTTCTGCGACAATAAGTTTGCGGGCATCAAAATCTTCTCGCGCTGGGGGCAGGAGGTATTCGCATCGGCGGAGCGAGGGTTTCAGTGGGGCGGCCAGGGCGTGGGCGGGCTGTATTACTATCTGGCCACCTACACCGACGGCCGCAAGTTCAAGGGCTGGGTGGAGGTGATTCCGTAGCGGTTTCCGGAACGGGGTAGAGACGCGACACTTCGCGTCTCCTCACTGAACGGGTTTCCAGCGGGGCCTGCGCTGAGACGCGAAGTGTCGCGTCTCTACATCCTTTGCCACCTTTGTGGTTGCTTTTTCCTATCCCATGAAGCTCAAGCCCAACATTGCCACCAGCGAGGCCGGATTCATCTTCAATCCCGCCACCGGCGACTCCTTCGCGGCCAATCCGCTGGCGGCCGACATCCTGGCCCGCGCCAAGGCCGGGCTGGATGCGGCGGCCATCAAGGCCGACATTCTGACGCGCTACGATGTGGCCCCCGGCCAGCTCGAAAAGGACTGGGACGACCTGCTGGCCCAGCTGCGCGACTTCAACCTGCTGGACGGAAGCGGGAAGTGGGAAGCGGGGAGCGAGGAGCAGGCAATGGGCAAAGCAAAATAATCCGACGCTATGCCGCCTCCCACTTCCCGCTTCCCACTTCCCACTTCCGAAACCCGCCCGCGCCTGACCGTGGCCGTCACCGGCCTCAACGCCACTGACAGCCCCGGCCCGGGCGTGGCCGTTATCCGCGCCCTGCGCGAAACCACCGACTTCGACCTGCGCATCATCGGGCTGAGCTACGAGGCGCTGGAGCCGGGCATCTACCTCCGCGAGTTGGTTGACAAGACTTACCAGCTTCCCTACCCTTCGGCCGGCACGGCGGCGCTGCTGGCGCGGCTGGCCCACATCCGCGAGCGGGAGGCCGTGGCCGTGCTCATCCCCAACTTCGACGCCGAGCTGTTCAACTTCATTAAGCTGGCGCCCGAGCTGCGGGCGCTGGGCATCCACACGTTCTTGCCCACGCTGGAGCAGCTGGAGGCGCGCGACAAGCTGAACCTGTCCGCCTTTGGGGCCGCGCACGGCTTCGGCACGCCTGCCAGCCGGCCGCTGCACAGTGCGTTTGAGCTAACCGCCGCCGCCGAGGTGCTGGGCTGGCCGCTGGTGCTGAAGGGCCGCTACTACGACGCCGCCGTGGTGCACTCGCTGGCGCAGGCCGAGCAGGCGTTTGGGCGGTTGAGCGGGCTGTGGGGCGTGCCGCTCATCGCACAGCAGTTTGTGGCGGGGCAGGAAATCAACATTGCCGGGCTGGGCGACGGGCACGGCCGCGCCCTGAGCGTGGTGCCCATGCGCAAGCTCACCATCACAGACCGGGGCAAGGCCTGGGCGGGCATTACGCTGGAAGATGAGGCGCTGCTGGCCCTGGCCCGCCGCTTTGCCGAGGCCACCCGCTGGCGCGGCGGCTTCGAGCTGGAGCTGATTCGCACGGCGGCCGATGAGCTGATGATTCTCGAAATCAACCCCCGCTTCCCGGCCTGGATTTACCTCACGGCTGCCGCCGGCCAAAACCAGCCCGCCGCCCTGCTCCGCCTGGCCCTGGGCCTGCCCGTGCCCACGATGGAGGACTACGCCGTGGGCAAGATGTTCGTGCGCTACGCTTGGGACTTGATTACCGACCACACCGAATTCCAGCAAGTAGCCGCGCTGGGCGAACTTTGAGCCGACGCTTAGTAGGGAGTAAAGCCTGTCATCCTGAGCGCAGCGAAGGACCTTATCACCGCTGAACGCTCGGCCGTAATAGCAAATGGTATGGCCGTGATAAGGTCCTTCACTGCGCTCAGGATGACAGACGTTGTTTTACTCTTTCCCACCCTTGCCTCCGCGTTTCCTTACCCACCCATGAAACAACCCTACGAACGTCCCACCCTCCGCAAGCTCACGGCTGGCGCGCTGCACAAGTTTGGGCCGCGGGCCGGAGCCGCGCCCACCACGGCCCTCGATGGAGTGCCCGTGGCGGAGCTGGTGGCCCGGTTCGGCTCGCCTTTGTTTGTGCTGAGCGAGCGGCAGCTGCGGCGCAGCTACCAGGCCGCCGTGCGGGCGTTTGGCACGCGCTACCCGGCGGTACAGCTGGCGTGGTCGTACAAGACGAACTATTTGAATGCCGTGTGCCGCACCTTTCACCAGGAGGGCGCATGGGCCGAAGTGGTGAGCGGCATGGAGCTGGAAAAGGCCTTGCTCAACGGCGTGCCCGGCCCGCACATCCTCTTCAACGGCCCCGGCAAGCGGCGAGCCGAGCTGGAGCGGGCGTGTGAAGTCGATGCCGTTATTCACCTCGACAACGCCGATGAATTGCACCTGCTGCTGGACGTGGCGGTTGGCCGCGCCACCCGGCCCCGCGTGGCCCTGCGCGTGAACCTCGACGCCGGCATCTACCCGCAGTGGGACCGGTTCGGCTTCAACCTGGAAAACGGCGAGGCCTGGCAGGCGCTGAGCCGCGTAGTGGCCTCGGGGCAGCTGGCGCTGGTGGGGCTGCACTGCCACATCGGCACCTACGTACTCCAACCGAAGGCCTACGGCACAGCGGCCACCAAGCTGGCAGCCATAGCCCTCCGCTGCCAGCGTGAGCTGCACACGGCCGTACAGTACCTGGACTTGGGCGGCGGCTTCCCCTCTACCAATACCCTAAAGGGCGCTTATCTGCCCGCCGCCGACACCGTGCCTCCGCTGGACGAGTACGCCGAAACCATCACCAATGTGCTGCTTGGCGCGGGCTTCCCTGCGGATGAGCTGCCGCTGCTGGTGCTGGAAGCCGGCCGGGCGCTGGTGGACGACGCGGGCTCGCTCATCGGCTCGGTGCTGGCCAACAAGCGCCTGGCCGATGGCCGCCGCGCCACCATCCTCGACTTCGGCGTGAACCTGCTCTTTACTTCCTTCTGGTACGACCACCACATCAGCCCCACCCGCGAGTTCTCCGACCACACCGAGCCCACCGTGCTCTACGGCCCGCTGTGCATGAACATCGACCAGCTGCGCGATAGCATCGCCCTGCCCCTGCTCGCCCCCGGCGACACCGTGGTGGTACACAAAGTGGGCGCCTACAACATGAGCCAGTGGCAGCAGTTCATCAACCTGCGGCCCAACGTGGTGATGGTGGACGAGGCCGGCGCAGTGCACTTGATAAGAGCCGCCGAAACGCTGGAGTACCTGCAGCAGCTGGAGCGGGTGCCGGCGCACCTGGCAGGGCCCCGTTTGTCATCCTGAGCGGAGCGAAGGACTTTATCACGTTCGAACAACTTGCCATCGGCCGTTGCAGCCGGGATAAGGTCCTTCGCTGCGCTCAGGATGACAGGTCCTTTTTACTCGACCCGTTAAAATCTACCGCTCAACGCTCCTATGCCTTCCCTCAACTCCTTCTTCCGCGCCGTGCTGCACAGCTACGCCATGCTGTTCTTTTCGCAGCACCGGGGCTTTGCGGCCGTGCTGCTGGCGGTGTCGTTCGGGCGCCCGGTGGTGGGGGCGGCGGGGCTGGCCAGCACCTGCCTGGCGGTGGCCGGGGCGCGGTTGGGCGGCTTCAATAAGGAATGGACCGACAGCGGCGCCTACAGCTTCAACGCCCTGCTCACGGGGCTGGCACTGGCCTCGTTCTTAGCGCCGGGCTGGGGGCTGGCGGGGCTGGTGGTGGTGGGCGCGGGCCTGGCCCTGCTGCTGAGCGTGGCCTTGGGCGGCTGGCTGGGCGGGCGGGGGCTACCGTTTCTGTCGCTGCCCTTCGTGGGCACAGTGTGGCTTTTGCTGCTCGGGGCTGGGCCGCTGCTGCACCTGTCGCCGGCCGAGGGCAGCACCTACTGGCTGAACGAGGCCTACGCCCTGGGCGGCCCCCGGCTGGTGGCGGCCGCCCAATGGGTGGGCGAGTGGCCCTGGCCGCCCCTACTGGCCACCTACCTGCGCGCGCTGAGCGCGGTGCTGTTTCAGGACAGCGCGCTGGCCGGGCTGCTGCTGGCGGCTGGGCTGCTGTGGCACTCGCGCATTGCGTTTTCGTTGTCGGTGCTAGGCTTTTTGGGGGCGTATGGGTTGGTGCTGCTCACCGGGCCGGCGGGCAGCGGGCCGCTGGACTACAACCTGGGGGCCAACTACGTGGTGGCGGCCATGGCCGTGGGCGGCGTGTTCGTCATCCCATCGGCGGCCAGCTACGGCTGGGCTTTGCTGAGCGTGCCCGTGACGGTGGTGGCGCTGGCCGGCTTCACGGCCGTGCTTGACAGGCTGGGGCTGCCGGCTCTTTCGCTGCCCTACTGCGCCACGGCGCTGCTGTTTCTGTACGTGCTGCTGCTGCGCGAGCGGCCGGGCGCGGGACTGGAGCTCACGCCCATCCAGCGCTACTCGCCCGAGCGCAACCTCTACGCCTACGCTACGGCGCGGGTGCGGCTGGCTCACCAGGGCGCGGTGGCCCTCACGCTGCCCTTCCGGGGCGCGTGGACCTGCACCCAGGGCTACCTGAGCGGCGGCCCCACCCACCTCGGCGACTGGGGCCAAGCCCTGGACTTTGCCATCACCGATGCCGACGGACGCACCTACCACGGCTCCGGCCTCAGTCTGAGCGACTACTATGCCTACAACAAGCCCGTGCTGGCCCCCGCCGACGGCGTGGTGGAGGAAGTTATTCAACACATCGAAGACAACGCCATTGGCGAGGTGAACACCCGCCAGAACTGGGGCAATACCGTGGTGCTGCGCCACGCGCCGGGCCTGTTCACGCAGCTCTCGCACCTGCGTGCCCACTCGGTGCCGGTGAAAGTGGGCGACTACGTGCGGCGCGGCGACATCATCGGCACCTGTGGCAGTTCGGGCCGCTCGCCCGAGCCGCACCTGCACTTCCAGGTGCAGGCCACGCCCTACGTCGGTTCGCGCACCGTGGCGTACCCGTTGGCGTACTTCGTGGCCGAGGCAGGGCAAAAGGTTTACAACGTCGTGGAAAGCGTTTCCAACGCATCGGACGGTGCATCCAACACGTTGGAAAGCATAGCGGTTTTACCGAAAATGCCGCAGCTCCGCCACTTTGCCGTGCCCACAGCGGGCGAAGTGGTCCGTCCACCCGCCTTCAACCGCACCCTGAGCCAGGCTCTGCGCCTGCCCCCCGGCTACGCGCTGGCCGTGCGCGATGCCGCCGCGCCCGCCGCCCCGGCCCAGCGCTGGGAAGTGTTCACCGATGCTTATAATCTGGCCTACCTGCGCTGCCAGCGCACGGGGGCCGTGCTCTACTTCTCTGGCGATGAGTCGGTGTTCTACTGCACGGCTTTCTACGGCGATGAAAGCTCGTGGCTTTACCTGCTCTACCAGGCCGCCTACCGGGTGCCGTTGGTCAGCCTACCGGGGCAGGTAGTGCACGACGAATTTCCGCTGACCGTGGTGCGCAGCCCCGTCCTAACGTGGGCGCAGGACGTGCTGGCCCCGTTCTACCGCTTCCTGCGCCCCACCTTCTGGGCCGAAGAATTGCCGGCCACCGCCGGCCACTGGCCCGGCGGGCCGGTGCGCCTGCGCAGCCGCGTGGTGGTAGCCGGTTTCGGCCGCGCCCGCGAGGTACAGGCGTCCGAGCTGCTTTTTGCCGAAGGCCGGCTGGCCGAGCTGCGCGTGCGTCGGGACACCGGTAGCCTCACCCTTACCTGCACAGTAGCCGGCGCATGAGGAAAGTTATTGTCCTGCTGCTCCTGCTACTGGCCGGGGCCACTGCCGCCCGCGCCCAGGCCCCCGTGCCCGATTATCAGGCCACTGACAGCCTCATCCAGGCCCTGGCCGGGCAGTACCGCTGGGCCGCGCTCGACTCGGTGGGGCGTGCCGCGCTGCGGCTGGGGCTCGACTACCCCGGCCTGCGCCGCCGGTTGGGCCAGGCCGCCCTGGCCCGCGACCGTCCGGCGGTAGCCATCCGCCACTACGGCCGCGCCCTGCGCGAAAACCCCATCGACACCACCGCCCGCTACGGGCTGGCCCTCGCCTACCTCAGCCTCAACCAGCCCGGCCGCGCCGCGCTGGTGGCCTGCGGCCTGCCCGACTCGCTCCGCCGGCCGCTGCATCTCAACGGTTTCCAGCTCCTGAGCCGGGTAGAGGTGGAGGCCAGCGGGCAGTCGGTCCGTAACGAGCACCGGGGGCCGGCCGGTTTCCTGCGCCTGGGCCTGGGCACCCGCCTCAGCCCCCGCTTCGGCCTGAGCCAGAACTTCAGCTACTTCGGCCAGAACATTGAGCTACCCGACCGCCAGCGGCGCGGGCGCGGCGACGAATACCCCGTGCGCCAGCACCAGTACCACGCCCTGCTGGCCGGCCAGCTCGGTCCGCGCTGGCAAGCCCTGCTCGGCTACCACTACCTGCGCAGCGACTTCGGCCGTCTCGAAGCGCCCGCCAGCCACCTCGGCTATGCGGCCCTGGCCTACGCCCGCCCCTACTATGTGGTGCAGGTGGGCCACTATTTCGGCACCCTCACCGACACGGCCCGCACCCAAACCGACCTGCGCCTGACCGTGTACCCGCTCGGCAACCTGCGCCTCTACGGCTTCGGGCAGGCCAGCCTGGTGCGCTCCAACGGCCGCAGCTTTCCGCACGGGCTGCTGGGGGCGGGCGGGCGGCTGCACCGCCGCGTGTGGCTCGATGTGTACGGCGGCCTGGGCCAGGTGCCCGTGCTGGCCGAGCTCGACGGACTTTACGTCTACAACCTACTTGACCCCCTGCGGGCCCGCACCGGAGCCGGCCTGCTTATTTTGCTACCCGAGCGGCTCTCCCTGCGCCTGAGCTACGGCCTGGAACAGCGCCGCGACGCCATCGACAGCCGTCTGTATAACTTGCAATCCCTTAGTACCGCCCTCGCATGGACCTGGTAAAGCTGACCTTCGCCACCGCTGCCCTTGTGTATGCTGTGCCGGCCGCCGCCCAGGCCCCGGACCAGTCTGCCGCCTTCGCCACCAGTTATGCCGCCGAGGCCAAGGCCGATTACGCCGAGGCCATCGCGCCCATCAAGGGCGTCTACACCGGCACCTACGAGCAGAACCTGCGCCTGGGCTGGCTTTATTTCCTGGCCAAAAACTACCCCGCCGCCGCCGCCCACTACCAGAAAGCCGTGGAGCAGCGCCCCTACGCCATCGAGCCCAAGCTGGGCCTTATCAAGCCCCTCAACGCGCTGGGCCAGATTGAGAAGATGCTGACCACCTACGAAGGCATCCTCAAAGTAGACCCCCAGAACACCCAGGCCAACTATTGGACTGGCGTCATTTACCTCAACCGCAAGGCTTACGGCCAAGCTGCGCGGTACTTCGAGCACGTGGTAAACCTCTACCCGTTCGACTACGATTCCAACATCTCGCTGGCCTGGGCCTACCTCAACCTCGGTAAGAAAGCCGAGGCCCGCGCCCTCTACACCAAGGCCCTGCTCATCCGGCCCGGCGATGCCGCCGCCACCGCCGGCCTGCGCCGCCTCTAGTGTCGGACGCTCCGCATCAGGCGCGAGGCCGGCGACCGGGGCGGCGGGCCTGGCGCTGAGCCACCCGTTGGGCCTGCAGCTTGGCGTATTCATCGGCTTTCAGGACCGACCGGAGTTGGGTGTCAAACTCATCTTCGAAGCGCTGCATAGTAAAAAGGAATGAGTGAGGGAAAGCGCCGGCAGGCCGGTTTGCTGCGTCAAAGGTGCAGGGCCGCAGCCGGGGCTTCAAACCCAATCGGCCAGCCGGGCTGCCGCGCCGACCATCGCCCTATTGCACCCATTCCGGACTGCCGCCCGGCAGCACTGGCTTGAAGCAAAACCATTGGGAGTGATGGAGCTAATGTTCATCGACTTTTTAAACTAAGCCGTCGATTACCAGTCTTAACCACGCGCTTAGTCGCCCATCTTTGGCCTGTTGCTTGCTGCTAGTCTATCCCCTACCATCATTATTGCCTATTTCTCACGCATTGCTTGCTTTTCCCATGACCGACGCCCCCGGCTACGTCACCCCTTACGACGTTGCCACTGCCCCCAGCAGCGGCTGCGCCATTTCGCCCGATGTCATGCCCTGGCACCACCGCACCAGCGATGGAACCGTTGTGCTGCGCACTGCAGACAGCCCTTTTGTGCTGGGGCAGAATTACCCCAACCCGCACACCGGCGAAACCACCGTCCCCTTCACCCTGCCAACTATGGCCGACGTTCATCTCGATTTGTTCGACCAGTTGGGCCGCAAAATGGCCGGGGTGGTGCGCAAAGGCCGTAGCGCCGGTGCCCAAACAATAAAGCTGAACTTGGAGGGCTTGGGATTGCCGGCTGGCGACTATATTTACAGACTGCAGGTTAGCAGCCGGTTCGGAATATTCCAACAGGCGAAGCAAATGACCCTTGTATAAAGACAACTGAAAGTGAGTGGGCTGATTTGTGCTGCCCGAGGCCGACCGCTGCAACGGTCGGCCTCTTTTTTTTGGCTGCGGGGCCGGCGGTCGCATTCGTTTGGCCGAAACCTTTCAGGTTAGGCAGCGCCGCCCGTACTTTGCCGTTGGGCCGCCGCGGGCGACGGTCCGGTTGCTTACTTTGCTTCACCTCCCACCGCGGCCCCGCCGCATAGCTTTTTTTTATGGCTGACCAAACCCTTACCGGCCTGCGCGCCGGTGTGCTGCACAGCGACGAAGTGCAGGCCCTCTTCCAGCACGCCAAGGCTCACGGCTACGCCCTGCCCGCCGTGAACGTGACCGGCACCAACACCGTGAACGCCGTGCTCGAAACCGCCAAGGCGGTGAATTCGCCGGTTATCATCCAGTTCTCGAACGGCGGCGCGCAGTTCTTCGCCGGCAAGTCGGTGCCGAATGATAAGCAGCAGGCCAGCATCGCGGGCGGCATTTCGGGGGCTCAGCACGTGCATTTGATGGCCGAGCTCTACGATGTGCCCGTAATTCTGCACACCGACCACGCTGCCAAAAAGCTCCTGCCCTGGATTGACGGCCTGCTCACGGCCGGCGAAAAGCACTTCCAGCAGTACGGCCAGCCGCTCTACAGCTCGCACATGCTCGATTTGTCGGAGGAGCCGATTGAGGAGAACATTGAAATCTGCAAGCGCTACCTCGAGCGCATGGCCAAAATCGGGATGACGCTGGAGATTGAGCTCGGCGTGACCGGCGGCGAGGAAGACGGTGTCGACAACTCCGACGTGGACTCTAGCAAGCTCTACACCCAGCCCGAGGAAGTAGCCTACGCCTACGAGCAGCTGAGCGAAGTGAGCCCGCGCTTCACCATCGCGGCTGCATTTGGCAACGTGCACGGAGTGTACAAGCCCGGCAACGTGAAGCTGCAGCCCAAGATTCTGCACAACTCGCAGGAGTTCCTGCGCCAGAAGCACAACATCCAGGAGGCGCTGCCCATCGACTTCGTGTTCCACGGCGGCTCGGGCTCGAGCCAGGAAGAAATCCGCGAGGCCATCAGCTACGGCGCCATCAAAATGAACATCGACACCGACTTGCAGTGGGCGCTGTGGGAAGGCATCAAGGACTACTACGTGAAGAACGAAGGCTTCTTGCAGGGCCAGATTGGCAACCCCACCGGGGCCGATTCGCCCAATAAGAAATACTACGACCCGCGCGTGTGGCTACGCAAAGGCGAAGAGTCGTTCTTGGCCCGCCTGAAATCGGCGTTTGAGGACCTGAACTGCATGAATCGCCGGTACTAGTCTTGCCGGAGCGGGACTGTCATTGCGAGGCATAGCCGAAGCAATCCGTCCTGTTCTCAGCGACCAGCCTGATAATGTGATAAGCCCTGACGCCAGCAACGGCGTCAGGGCTTATTATTGCCGGAAGGTTCATTACATTTCAGGGCTTATTACATTGAAACAGGACGGATTGCCGCGTTGCGCTGCGCTCCACTCGCAATGACAGACGCCCCCAACCGCCATGTCTTACCAGCCCAGCCCCACCCGCTACCAGGAAATGACCTACCGCCGCTGTGGCCGCAGCGGCCTGAAACTGCCGGCCCTCTCGCTGGGCCTGTGGCATAATTTCGGCGATGTGGACCTGCTGGCCAACTCCCGCGCCATCCTGCACCGGGCGTTCGACCGAGGCATCACGCACTTCGACCTGGCCAACAACTACGGCCCGCCGCCTGGCTCGGCCGAGGAGAATTTTGGGCGCATCCTGCGCGAAGACTTCCGGCCTTACCGCGACGAGCTCATCATCTCGACCAAAGCCGGGTACCACATGTGGGAAGGCCCCTACGGCGAATGGGGCTCGAAGAAATACCTGGTTTCCAGCCTCGACCAAAGCCTGAAACGCATGGGCCTGGAGTACGTCGACATCTTCTACCACCACCGCCCCGACCCCGACACGCCCCTGGCCGAAACCATGGCCGCCCTCGACCTCATTGTGCGCCAGGGCAAGGCCCTGTACGTAGGCCTGAGCAACTACAAGCCCACTGAGGCTGCCGAAGCCTTCGCCCTGCTACGCCACCTGGGCACGCCCTGCCTCATCCACCAGCCCAAGTATTCCATGTTTGAGCGCTGGGTCGAAGACGGCCTGCTCGACCTCCTGGGCACCGAAGGCGTGGGCTGCATCCCGTTCTCGCCCCTGGCCCAGGGCCTGCTGACGGACAAGTACCTACACGGCATCCCCGACGATTCGCGCGTGGCCAAAGGCGTAGGCTTCCTCACCGCAACCAACCTCACACCCGCGCGCCTCGACCAGGTACGCCGCCTCAACGACCTCGCCCAAACCCGCAACCAAAGCCTCGCCCAAATGGCCCTCGCCTGGCTGCTGAAAGACGCGCGGGTAACGTCCGTCCTCATTGGCGCCAGCAAGCCCGAGCAGTTGGACGACTCGCTCCGCTGCCTGGAGAATTTGACGTTTAGCGCGGAAGAGTTGGCGACGATTGAGAAGGTTCTAAGGGACTAATCCGGTCTGCATACTTCCGGTCAGCTTGTGCTCAATTGGTTGCTATCGAGCATTCGGTGCGGTCCCGGCACCAAGCCCGACTCATTGACCAGTGAGAGAAGCGATGAGGCCCCGGCACTGCGCAGTGCCGGGGCTTTTTTGGTGTTCAGAATTACTACTGGTTTCCAACTGCCCGGGGCGAGCTAACCCATTGGCCAGTTGCCCACACCCAGGCTCTACTGTTCAGAAACAGACGTTATTGCCACATAATGAGGCTTTTTTACAAGGACTTTGCTTAATTTTGTCTCATATATAGCTTATCCAAATAATAACAAAGCGCCTCTTTTGGGCGCTGTTTTTTTGGTACCCGAAGTTCTTTTCTATGTACTGCAACTTTTATTCATTGACTTCTTGTATTCCCGCTCGCCACCGCTGGGCGGCCCCGCTGGCACTGGCGCTTGTGGCCGTGGGCCAGCCCCAAATGGTTTGGGCTCAAAACGTGGGCATCGGCACTACCCAACCCACCCAAACACTCGACGTGAACGGCTCGACCCGGGTGCGGGGCCTGAGCGGCACCGGGGTGCGGGTGGTCACGGCCGACGACAACGGCAACCTAAGCACGGCCCCCCTGGGTACGGGCGGCACCACCGGCAGCTACATCCAGAACCAGACCACCGTGCAGCCGGGCGCCAGCTTCAACATCGGCAACAACGGCGTTATCGGGGGGCGGTTGGGCATTGGCACCGCGGCCCCCGCCACGGCGCTGGACCTCTACAATGGCGAGTTTCGCCTCACCCAAAACGGTGGAGCGCCCGCCCCAGCGCAGCTAAGCCAGCTGACCAGCAACGTGACCACCACCGCCACGGGCGTGGGGCCTGGCCAGACGTTTTCGCTGCCGCTCGGGGCGCGCATCACCCAGATTGACGTGTTTGTGGCGCCGGGTGCCACCACTTCCGGCACTTTTCGCCTGCAACAAGGCACGCCCTCGGCCGCAGCGTCGGCCATCTATTCGCAGACGGTGAACTATACGGCGGGCCCTGGCACCACGGCTACGAGCATTGTGCTGCCTACCCCCACCGACCCGCTCATGAGCCAGCAGTATTCCTTTAGCTTGGGAAGCAACGTGCTGGCGCACTACGCCAGCGGCGGCAACCCCTACGCAGGCGGCCAGGCCTTTGCCAATACCACGCCCCTGAGTGCGGTATCCGACCTGAAGTTTGTGGTGTACTACATCGACCCCGGCACGGCCGCGCTGTACGCCAATCCGGCCGGGCAGGTGGGCATCGGCACTTTGTTTCCCACCGCCAACCTGGATGTGGTGGGTACGGCACGTTTCAGCAGCCTGGGTAGCAGCGGCACCCGCGCCGTATTTGCCGACAACTTTGGCCAGCTGAGCGCGCAGCCCGTGCCCGGCACCCAGAACGAGTTCTGGAACACCACCGGCAACGTCGGCCTGCCGAATGGGCGCTTCCTGGGCACGACCGACAACGTGGAAGTGCCCTTCCGCGTCAACAACGCCGAAATCATGCGCCTGAAAGCCAATGGGGCCATCTGGGCCGGCCTGCGCACCAACGTGATGCTGGGCGTGAATGCCGGCGCGGCACTCGACGCGGGCGCTACGGCCAACACCTTCGTGGGCCAGGCGGCCGGGGCGCAGGCGGTGGGCTCAGCCGATAACACCCTGGTGGGCAACCGTGCCGGCACCGATGCCACCGGTGACCGCAACACGGCGGTGGGCTCGCAGGCGGGCGACGCCTTGGGCAATGGGGCTGATAACGCCTTGCTGGGCGTTTCGGCAGGCAAATACGCTCCCGGTGCGCTGCGGAACGTGGCGGTGGGCAGCAACGCCGGCTATAACCTGGGCGCCGGCGCCAATAACGTGTGGGTCGGCTACAACAGCGGTGTGGGCAACAGCAGTGCCAGCCCGGCTGCATCGGGCAACGTGGGGTTGGGCGCCTTCGCCGGCCTGCGCATCGATTCGGGTACCGGCAACACATTCGTGGGCCAGAATGCGGGCCAGACCATCAGTACGGGCAGCCACAACGTGTTTATCGGGGACGGTGCCGACGTGATAAGCACCTCGAAGTCGGGCCTGAACAACGCTGGGGCCATTGGTTACAACGCCCAGGTAGGCCTGGATAATGCCCTCGTCCTCGGCGGCACCGGGCTCAACGCTGTGAGCGTTGGCATCAATAATCCATATCCGTTTTCGCGTCTCAGCTTTGGCAGCAGCGGCAACGGCGCGTTTAGTACCCCATCCAACCGCCTGGCCCTACGCGAAGGCAGCAGCGGCGAAGACTTCATCGGTCTCGGGCTGGTGCGGGGTACTTCCACCGCCGCCAGCACGGGCGGGCTGGGCCTGTGGGGCGGCTCGGGCAGCAGCACGCCCCCCTACGATGGCAACACTGGCCAGAAAGCGGCTCTGACTGTTTACAGCTCCACCACGCCCCGCGTGGGGGTGGGCACCTACGACCCCGTGAGCTTGCTCTCAAACACTGACAACGCCCAATTGCTGGTGCCTTCCGATAACGTGCTGCCCGGCAGCACCGCCCTGGCCTGGCTGACCGAGCAAAACAGCAGCTACGCTGCCTTACTGGCCAACAACGGCACCGGCAACGGGGCCAATGGCTTGGCTGTGAAAGTAGACGGCACGGGCGGGGCGGCCACCACGGCTCTGCTGGTGAGCAAAGCGCCATCGGGCGGCACGCCCGCGCCCTTGCTGGTGGTGAAAGCCAGCGGGAACGTGGGCGTGGGCGTGGCCGCGCCGCAAGCCGCGCTGGACGTAAATGGCAACGCCCAGTTCTCGGGTACGGTGCAAGCGACCGGTAGTGTGCAGACTGGCGGCAACTACAACTACTCCACCCTCCAAACCAGGGCGGTGGCCGTGGGCGCGTCGGCTTTTCAGCCCACGGCCGCGGCCAGCTGGCAGCTCAATGCTTTCGGCCCTTCGGCGGTGCTCTCCGGGGCCATTGCCAACGGCACGGCCGGCACAACGCGCTCGGTGTATGCCGATGTCTACCTGCCCGACGGCGCCACCGTCAATGGGCTCTCCGCTTTGGTCTACGATGCCGATGCGACCAACAGCGTCCAAGTATTTCTGGAAACCATTTCTCTAGCCGATGGCACTTTCGCTACGGCGGTTCCTCCCCTGATTGCCACCGACCAGTCTGCCGGAAGCGCCGCGTCGTACCAAACGCTGAACTTGGCTTCGGGAGCGCCGGTGATTACCACCAACACGGCCCAGTACCGGTACCGGCTGCGGTTCGACACCCGCGATAACAACGCCAACCTTCGTCTGGCGCATGTGAAAGTAACCTATACCGTAATCAAAGCCGATTAAGTCATTCCCTATTACTTCCCAATCGAGCCAATCTTGGGCTGAATCTGGATAATGAAGCGCTTGTTCAGCGCCTCCTGACTGCCGGTGTAGCGGCCGGCCCCGCGGAAGCCGCTGCCCGCCGCCACTATCTCCAGGTTGCTGGGAAAACGCAGCCCGGCCTGCTCCCAGAGCCGAATCACGCTCAGTGCCCGGCTGTAGCTGAGCTGGCGCACGGCCGGGCCGTCGAGGTTGTGCGGGTCATTGGCGGGGTAGCGCAGGTCTTTGGCCGCGCGGCCCTCTACTACAATGAGGTACTGCACCTTGTCGTCGTTTTTGATGGCCTGCATCTGGCTCAGCAGGAAGCGGCCGGCTTTCACCAGCGGGGCCTGGGCCTCGTAGGGCAGCACGTCGCTCTTGGGCGCAAAGGTGACCGGGAATTTCAGCTCGTAGCGCTTATAAGTGGCGTTGTACTCGAAATAATTGCTTTCAAGCCGTTTGAGCGCGGCCTTGATTTCGTCGAGCTTGCGCTTTTCCTGCACCTGTACTTTCAGGTCGTAGATGAGCTTGTCGTTGTCGCGCTGCTTGTCTTTGAAGAGCTTGTAGCTGAGCACGAATAGCACGAGCATGGTCAGGAACAAGGCCGTCATGAGGTCCACGTAGCTGGGCCAGAAGAAGTCCTTGCTCTCTTTCATAGTGTTGGTTTTCTAATGGCGCGGCCGGGGCGCCTCACCCCCCGCCGTGCCGTCCTTACTTCTTGCCCAGAATATTCCGTTGAAACCAGTTCGGCCGGGTGATTTCCTCCAGCACCTTGTTGGTCCGGTCCACCTGCTGCAGGAGCTGCTGCTGCAGCTGCGCATCGGCCAAAAGCCGGGCTTCCATGCGTTGCATGGCCTGCGCCGCCAACGACGCCTGGCGTTCCTGCAGCACGTTGAGGTCCTTTTGCTGGGCCGGTAGCTGGGTGAAGGGGTTGAGGTATTCGGTAATTTTCTGGTAGATGTTGTCCTGGTTTAGGCGGCGGAAATGCTGCTGCCACTGCTCATGAGCCTCAGAAGCTTCTTTCTGCAACTCCTGCAGGCGGCCGTCGAGCTCGGCATCCATGCGGTGCACGCCCTCGCTCACGCCCTGGCGGA
Organism: Hymenobacter negativus; assembly: GCF_016056375.1. GTDB lineage: Bacteria > Bacteroidota > Bacteroidia > Cytophagales > Hymenobacteraceae > Hymenobacter > Hymenobacter negativus_A. The sequence goes on along the minus strand of NZ_JAEDAE010000003.1, from coordinate 121,876 downwards.
TTTGCGCGCCCAAATCAGCCAGCAGCTTGCCGTGCTGGCTGAAAAACGCTACTTGCTGGCGTAGCGCATCGTCGTGCTGCTGCAGGTACTGCGGCACACTGGCCAGGCCCTGCTCCAGCGCCGTGAGGCGGTTGAGGAGCGAGCCAATGGTCTGGGCGGCCTCGTTGCTGTGCGTCACGGTCGTGTTCAGCGCCTGCTGGTAGCCCAGGAATTTCTCAAAGGTCTGGGCGCTTTCGTCCACCCGGTCAAACACCTTGATGGTAGCATTGGCCAGCTCCGAGTAGCCGATTTTTTCCAGCTGCTCCAGGAAGCGCTTCTGAATGCTCACGTTCTCAGTGATGCTGGCAATGAGCGGCGTGAACTCGTGAATCTTGCTGAAAAAGTCGTTCTGAATCTGGCTAAAAAACTCGGCGTTGAAGGTATCGAGCACCGATTTCAGGTTGCTCATGCCGGCCTGCATGTCGGAGTTCAGTTTGGGCAGCAGCGCCTTTTGCAGAAAGGTATAGTAGGCATTTTTGTTGCGGTCGCGGGCAGCGCGGGCCTGCTTCAGCAACTGGTTGCCGGCCAGGGTGAAGGCGAGGCCAAACAGGCTACCAATCATTGCAATCAGCACCCCGCCGAGGAAATGCTGCACGTCGCCGTTGCTGAACGAGGTATCGGTATTCGGGTTAGCCGTCACGTCGGCAAACGGGTTGCCGACCAGCGACACCAGCCCGATAATGGCCCCCGTGAACGTGCCCAGCAAGCCCAGATACAGCGGCGTGGCAATCTGGGCCTGAATTTCCTCGTCCAGCGCCTCGGCGTGGCGCTCCGAAATGTCTTTCAAAATGCCAAAATCGGCCGCCGCGCCCCGGTTATTGAGCAGGTATTCGTTGGTGTCGGTGATGATTTGGCCGAACTCCGGCGAGGCATCGCGGGTAATCAGGGCATCGTACTGGATGGCGAAGTTCTTGTCCGGGTCGGCCGCCGTGAAGGGAATGGGCTGCACGCCCACCGCACCCGCCTGCGGGTACATGGCCTGCACCCGGGCCACTAGCTGGCGGTTGCGCAGAAACACCAGCGCCTGCCAGGCCACCAGCGCCAGGATAAGGAGAATTTCAATTAGGAGCATAAAATGGGGCAACAAACAGAGAGACGCATATTCGCGTCTCGTCGTTGAAATGCTGATACAATGCCTTTTGGCAACTGAAAAAGACAGGACCCAACATCGATGTTCAACGGCAAGACGCAAATATGCGTCTCTACAACTAGCTCAGCGCAATTTCTGCCTTTTGCACAACGTGCCAGGCGTCGTCGCGCTTTTCCAGCTTGCCGGCTTTCAGGTTTTTGATGGTGGTGAACTGCTCGGTGGGTGGCAGCTCAAACTGGAAGAATTCCTTCAGCTCCCGCACACCGTTGCCGATAATGCGCGACTGGTCGGCCTGCGGGCTGAAGGAAAACTGCGCCGTAACAGCTTCCGCCGAAGGAAGTGTAATGAGCAGCGGCATCTGGGGCAGCGGGTTGGGACTGAGCTTGCGGTGCTCGATGCTGGGCACGTCGGGTGCCGGTGCGTAGTAGTGCAGCGGGCCGTTTGAGGCGGCAGGCGGGGCGGCTTCGGCAGCGGCGGCTTCGTGGGCGCTGCTATCAATCAATTCCTGAATGGCGGGCGGCGTAGACGTTGGCGCGGCCCATTCAACGGTTTGGCCGGGCTCCAGGGGCTGGTTATCGCCAGTGGGCGGCGGCAGGGGTGAAGTTGGGTTCATAGCGGAGGTACGGGGTGCAATCTTTGGCCAGGACTGGGATGGATTGGCTGCGGGCGAGTTGCGGGAGTTGAAGTTGGGCTGGTTTCGTTTATCCTTGCCCGATGGTTTGGCTGGCTGCTTCGAAGTCGTGCCCTGCACTTCGCGCATCGACTGAAACGAAACGCCTTTGCCCGTGCTTTCGCCCTTGCTCGTATTCTCAATAGCGGGCGGCTCGGTGGGCGGCGACTTTCGCACATTTTCCGCCGGCTTTTTCCGCACCGGCTCGGGCACGGGAATGGGCGCGGGAACAGGGGCTTCCGGCGGGGCCGGAACACTGGTTGACGGTGATTTTCGCACGAAAAACCACACGCCCAGCGCGCCGATGGCCACGCCACCCAGCACAGCCCACACCGTCGACCAGTGCGAAGCTGGCTGAGCCGTGACCGTGCTACCCGCCGCCGATGAGTCGGCAGCTACACCGGACTTTGGCGGGCTAGCCGCTGGCTGGGCCCACACCACCGGGCTGCCACTCAGTAACCCCAGGAGCAGGAGAAGCAGCAACGGCCGGCTGCCCTTGCGCGGGCAGCCGCCCGGCTGGAGCAGGCTCATCGAGCCGACGCGGCTAGTTGAGCGGCTGCGCGTCATGAAGCACCTTGGATAGCTCATACAGGGCGTTTTTGAACGGCAGGAAGAACAGCGTTTCAGGCACGGTATCGCCGTCGCGCAGCACGTCGGCGTACTGCTGGCGATAGAGGTTGAACGAGTCGCCGAGGCTGCGCTCCAGCGTGTTCATCACCAGCCCGGGGTCGTTTTTCACCCCCAGGTCGGCCTGCACGCGCTTCAGCTCGGGGTCTTCGAGCAGCAGCTTGAGGCAGGCGCGGGCATTGCTCAACACGGCTTGCTTGATTTCGTCGGTCACGGCCGTGGCTTCGAGGTGGTGCTCGCCTTTGTCGGCCTGCGGGTTTTCGGGGTCGGGCAGCGTGCCCACGGGGCGCACCATGGGCGGGTCCTGCGGAATCTGGCCGGTGGCGAGTACGCCGCCGTTGGCGGTGGTTTGCTTGGGGTCGTCGGCCAGCTTGATGCGGAAATCGGCCGGCACGGTCTGGCCGGTGGCTTTTTCCATGATGAGGCGGGCCAGCTTCTCCACCGGCTGCAGGTTGGAACCCGCCGCCAGCAGGCGCACGTAGAGGCTGCCGCGCCCCGTGAAGCACAGGTAGCGCGGCAGCTGCTGGCCGTTGGCCACCGTCACCTGCGCCACGTGATAAATGAGCGCGCCGAAGTGCAGGTAGAACAACACCCGCAGGTGCTCGGCCCGCAGGAGCCGCTCGCTAAATCCCAGCAGCTGGTCATAGTTGAACAGGAAGCTGGCCACATCCTCAGAGCCAAAATTGTCGGTTCCTTCGGCCACCAGCACGTATTCGCGGGCCCGGCGGGCGGCGGGCGAAAGCACCGCGCTCTGCACGCCGGCCACGCCGAAACGCACGAGGCCGTTGTCCTTCGAGCCGCGCACCTCGGCCCCGCCGTCGCCCCACAGGTCGTTGCCGGCGAAGCGGAACGAGGTGCTCAGCACCGGCTTGCGGTCGGCGTAGAGCAGCACATCAGTGGTGCCGCCGCCGATGTCGATAAAGGCCGCGTTTTCGCCCGGCCCCAGCGTCACGATGTTGCGGCGGGTGAGGTAGTAGTATGGTGCCGTCGACTCGACCATGCAGGGCATGGAGTTGGTGGTGTGGAAGACGCTGTGAAACAGTGTATCCCACTCACGCTGGTACAGGTTGCGCTGGTAGGTCGAGAAGCTCAGCGGGGCAAACCAAGTGATTTGCGTGGCCGCGAGGCTGCCACCGTTGAGGGCCACCTTGGCGCGGCACAGCAGCAGGATTTCCTTGAAAAACGCTCGCACGCGGTTGGTGTTGGCAATGTTCAGCGAATTATCCCACTTCAGATTAGTATGGTAGTTCGGCCGGCGCTGCTCCTCGGTGATGATACCGAAGGCCACGTTGATGTTGCCGAGCACGCTCAGCTCTTGGGTGGCGTAGTTGGCCGCCTCGTAGGTGGCGGTGCGGGCCGGGAATGCATAGGGCGAGCTGTCGGCCCCGATGATGGGCGGCACGAATTCGCGCTCCTGGTACTGCTGCCAGCGCTTGATTTGCACGAAGTTGGCCGGGTCGTCGTCGATGCCCCGGTACAGGCGCTCGTAGGCGGTGCGGTCGGGCTCGGCGGTGCTCTTCTTCAGCAGGGCCACCGGCGTATCGGCCAGGCCGAAGCTGAACGGCTTGGGCTCTTGCCCGGGGCTGTCCTGCATGGCCACGTGGGTGTTCGTGGTGCCGAAGTCGATGGCGAAACGGTATTCTTTAGTGCCTTGGCGCACTTCGGGCCAGCGCGGAATCACGAGCGCACGGCCCTCGGCCGGAGCCGGGTTCAGCACTTCGAGGTAGTCGAAATGGGTGCCGCGCACCTCGTAGTAGGTGCTGCCCTCGTCCTGGCTGGTTTTGGGCGTGCGCTCGTAGCGGGTGGCGCTCTGGTCGGTACCGGTTTCGCTGAGCTGGTGGCCGTTGGCCCAGAATTTCAGGTCGACTTTCTTGGTCACCATGCTCGGGTCGATGTTGTTGGCATCTACCAGCATGACTTTATAGAAGTCGTTGTACTGCGGCGCATCGGCCACTTTCACAAAGGGAAATACTGACAGCGCCACGTTGGTCACGCGCAACCGCCCCACGCCCTCCCCTTGCGGGTTGTCGTAGTAAGCGCGCTCATAGTCCACGTAGTCGCCGCCGCTCACCGGCACCCGCAGCCGCACCCGGATGCAGGCCGATTCCAACTCCAGCGAGAGGTGCTCGGCCAAGTCCTGCTGCGTGAAGTAATCGAAATACAGCGGCTTGATGGGCAGCAGCGGCCAGCTGCTGGGCCGGAAACCAGGCGCAATTTTCAGGTTGCCGCTGAAGAATTTGGCTTCGTCCACCTCATACGGCACGGCCAGCAGGGTTTCTTCCAGCAGGTCGTTCACCGTGAGGTAGGGATATGGCAGCTCCGGGCCGGGCAGGGTGCGCTCCTTCAGCGGCCGGGCGTCGGCAGCCGGCACGGTGGCCCCGCTGTCGGCAAACAGGGTTTCGTTGTAATACTTTTTGCCAACCGCTTTCAAACCAGGCCGTAGCACAATGGGCAGCGGCCCCGCCACCCCCGCCCGCGTGGGCCGGATGAACAGGTCGGAGCCACGCACGGTGCCTTCGTCGGGTCGCACGCGCAGCAGCACACCAGCCACATCAATCTGGTTGTTGAAGGCATCGGTGAGGACAGGGTAGTTGGCGAGGCTGGCTGTACCGTCCATGGCCCACTTTTGCAGCAGGCCGCGGTCTAGGGTGTCGCGCACCAGCGGCGCGAGGGCTGTCAGGGCCGGGTCTCCCACAAACTCTTGGTACACGTAGTCGCGGAAAGCGGCCTCACGGTTAGCCAGCGGCACGTATTGGTTATCAAAATAATACCCCCCGCCCTGCGGGCGCTGCACCGGCAGCGGCTTCACATTGGGCGCCGGAAAAAACAGCGTGAGCGGCGAGGTACCGCCGATGAGCTGCGGCACGCCATTGGCGCCGGGGAAGTAGATGAGGTGCATCTCGGTCAGCCGGGCAAAGCGGCCGTCGAGGTAGAGGCTCAGCACATCGGCCAGCGGGCGGGTGGCGGGGTTTGCCCGCAATTTGGCCAGTTCCTCATCCTTGCGCCAGGCCCGGATTTGTAGGCGCTGGTTGGCCAGCTTGCGCTGATGGAAGTTGAACACCATTTCCCACACATCCCAGAAGTGACTCACCAGTTGGTGATACACCGAGTCCTGGGCCGCGCCGCCCTGCGTCACGAAGCGCAGGGCCGTTTCTACCAGATGCATCCGGGCGAAGGGCGAGGGAATGGACACCGCCACTTTGGCGGCGCGGCCGCCCTGCGGGTCGAGCAGGCGCTCCACTTCGTGGGGGCCAATTTTACCAGTCGGCCCCCAGCCCTCGTGGGTGCTGGAGCCGGTATCGTGCAAACGCAGGATTTTAGCCATGTGTCTTATTGCGAGAGGCGCAGTCGGCAGAACCTCACCCCCGGCCCCTCTCCTGGGGAGAGGGGAGACACGGCGGCGCGGGCGTTGGTTGCGAAGGGCCTCTAGAGTTGTTTCAAGTTTGTTTAAAAGCAAGGTTTGTCAGGCTCCCCCTCTCCCCAGGGAGAGGGGGCCGGCCCCGGAGGGGTCCCGTGAGGTGACGGCGCTTAGGAGTATTGCAGCTTCTTATCCAGAATCTCGTCCGTCGCTTCCTCAAAGGCCTTTACCACCCAGCGCAGCGCTTCGTTCTCCGTCGGGTTTTTCAGGGTGTCTTTGCCCACGGCCTTTGTCAGCTCGTCGCGGAAGTAGCCGGGAGTGATGCCTTTGCTGAAAATGCCGGTTTCCACCGTCTTGTCGGCCACCATTTTGTTGAAGTCGGCCTCGTCGGCGCGGATGGCAGTGTAGCGGCGCTGGTTCACGCCTAGCTCGCGCAGCCATTCGTTGTAGTCGCCGAAAAAATCGGTCAGCTCGCGCAGGGCGCGGTTGTTGCGCAATTGCGCAGTGAGGTCGCCGGCTTCGTAATAGGGTGCTTTGGCGTCCTCCGGCGTGTGCTTGAGGAAGTAGCGGGCGAAGTAGTGCAGCTGAATGAGCGGGCGGGCCACTTCCTGGCGCATCTCGGTGGGCAGCTGGCCGAAGTCGATGTCGGTGCTATCGGCTTTCAGGCCGTACTCGTGGTAGAGGGGCTGGTTACCGTCAAGCTGGTTGTCGGGCACTTCCATGAAGTGCGGCACGGCCAGGGCCCCCAGCAGCTCCAGCAGATGGGCCTGGTTGCGCTGCTCGGCGCGGCCAGGGTGGTTGGCCAGCGGCTGGCCGGGCTGGTCGCCGAGGTAGTACATGGCTTCCAGGCCTTGCAGGTTGTCGGCGTAGTAGGAAAGGGCCGTTTTTGTCTTCGTGACGAAGGTATTCGAGTCGATGAAATCCTGCCCGGCCTGCTTCTCGTCAGCCGAGGGGTCCTGCAACTTGAAGTAAGGCAGCATCACTAGCGCGCCGGCTTTGAGGCGGCGGCGGATTTCGGGGTGGGCCAGCGGGGAGTTGGCGTCGCGCAGGTTTTTCACCAGCAGCGGGAAGCCGGCCGCACCGGTCCCGCCAAAAATCGAGCTGATAAAAAACGCCCGGTCGCCGTCCTGCAGGCTTTGGGCGAGGTAGCGCATCTCCTTAGATTGCACCACCGCGTTCAGAACCACCGAGCCCACGTTGGGCGAACCACGGAACCCCACGTCGAGGTTGGCCGCGAGGCTGTCCTGCGTGAACAGCAAATCGACCAGCCCTTGGGTTTCCACCGAGAGGTCGTTGTAGCGCAGGTAGTCGCGAAAGGGCTGGCTGATGCCGCCGAAGTCGTACACGAACGAATCGCGCAGTTCTTCCGAGCCGCCGGTGTTCAGATGAGCCAGCGTGTTCATGGGCTGGCTGAAGAATCCGGTTTTTTCCTTCTGACCGTCGCCGTACAGCGCTTCGTGAATGCGGGCGTAGCGCTTGAGCAGAGCCACGGTGCGCGTCACGTCGCCGTTCTGGGTGTCGGGGTCGATGAGGACGGGCACCACTTGGTCGCAGTTCGGAATGCGAACTCCGGACGCCAGCAGCATGGTGAGGGAGCGTAGCACGCGGGCCCCGGTGCCGCCCACGGCAAAGATGAATAGTTTGGACATAGCTGAGTTAAGAGTTAAAAGTTAGGAGTTAAGAGTTGCCAGTTGAAGTCAGAACTGGCACCTAGCCAACTCTTAACTCCTAACTTTTAACTCTTAACTGCCTTAAAACGGCCCCACAAACGGCGTGGTGCGCGCATACGTGCTCCACCGCTTCAGCAGCACCGAAAAAATCAGGAACCACAGCGCGGCAACAATCATATTCACCACCATGAAGTAGCCCAGGTAGCTGCTCACTTCCGCGCCGTGGCTTTTGCTGAGGCTGTTGGCCAGGAACACGCCCAGGCCGGCGGCCAGCGCCAGCGTGAGGGCCCAGTGCGTGCTGCGGAACATGCCGGTACGCATGGCCGAGTTGAAAACGTAGTAAAAGGCCAGCACCAGCAACAAGCTCACGCCCAGCGTGCTCCAGCCTACAAGCGAGAATAAATCCGTTTTATACAAGCCGTAATCGGCCGGGCGCTGGCTTTGGAAAATGGAAATCAGGGCCGAGTACAGGCTGGTGAAGAAGGTTTGCATAGGTTGAAAAAAGGGAGTTTAGAGCTCAGAACCGAGAACTCAGCGCTTAGACGAAAGACCTTAAATCCATGCTTCCGGATTCTTAAGCTCTCAGTTCTATGCGCTAAGTTCTAAAATCTCATTTATCGTTTTTAAGCGGCAGCTGGACCGTGAATACGGCCGGCAGCGTGGTTGGATACGATTGGCGGACGCCGGCCAGGATTTGGTCGAGGCCAAACGTGCGCGGGGCGGGCGTATTGTCGTTGGTGGTGCTCCAGGCCGCAACCCAGTCCGGCGTTTCCGGCGCGGGCAGGCTCACGGTGAGCGTGGCCGTGGGGCTGGCCAGCTTGCTCACCCGCAGGCGCACCACGTGGGTGTAGGGCGCGAGCACCGGCTGGCCGCTCTGCTCCTCATCGGTGAGCGGGCGCACCGAATTGGGCAGCAGGCTGGCCTGGCCGTTGGGCAGGCGCACCTGCAGATGTTGGGCCAAAAATGTCGGTTTCTGCCACGCGGCGGGCAATTCCTTCAAATCTAGGCCCACCGAGAAATCCACCGGGTCGTCGGAGGGGTTCAGGGTCAGCCCGTTGTTTTCGGCGTACACCGTGCCGCCGCTCGATTTTAATTTCGGGTCGGTGAGCTTGGTGAGCAGCGGGGCGAAGGCGGGCGTCTTGGTTTTCAACCCGAAAAATGCCTGCTGAGCCGGCGCATTCCGAAACACCTCGGCGGCGTAGCGGGCCACCTGCGCGGGCGGGCCAATCACCCACACATAGTAGGGCACTTTCTCGCCGTTGAGCGTGCGCTTCTGCACCGGCGTCTTCACGGCCGGGAAGTAGCTGCCGTAGAAATGCGAGGTTTCGCCGAACACGGCCACGGCCAGCTGCTGCTGGCTCACGGGCGCAATGGACGTGCGAATCAGGTTCGGCAGCTGCGAAAAGTCAGACTTGCGCGCCGGGCCGTAAATGAAGTCCGAAATCACCACGCTAACCTCCTCCCCGGCTTTGGGACGGTTCAGAATTCCTTCTAACATCTGGGGCAGTTCGGTGCCGAGGGCCGCCTGGCTCACCTCGCCCTGCACCACGTCGCGCAGCTGCTCAAACTTCACGGGCCGCGGTGCGGCGTTTTCGCAGAGGTAGTATTTGCGCTCGGCCACGGCGCCGCTCACCTGGGTTTCGGTGATGAGCGCGCCGATGCGCTGCTGGAATTCGGTGGCCGGCTTATCGGCTCCCCCGCGCGGCACGAAGCCTTTCATGCCCCCTGAATATTCCAGAAAAACACTGACGTGCAGCGGCGCGGCTTCGGCACTGGCTGGCGCTTCGGCCGGGGCTTTTGTGCCTTTGGCGGGCTTGCCGGCGGTGGTTTCGGCGGGCTCCGAGCCGCAGGCAGTCAGCAATGAAATCGTCCCAAAAAACAGGCTGGCAAGCCGGAAACAACGAAACAGACGCGGCGCGGGCACGCCCGCAAAAACGGAAATCGGCATAGAAGAAACGCTAGGCAAGGTTTTGGGGCGAAGTATAGGCATTACGCAGCGAACTCCCCGCCGGCCGAAAACCAGCCCCTTAAACGCCGGCTATCGGCAGGTGGTACGTGTACATTTGCTGCCGGCCAAAATTTTCTGCTTTCCGTAGGTGTTTTTTCCGGCCCCAGCCGCCCGGGGCGGCGGTGCCGCTGGCACATTTGCCATTTATTTCCTTCATGCCGCTCATGCGACTCATTGCCTTTCGCCCCGAATACCAGATTACCGCCGAGCCGAGTCGCAACCGCATATTTTACAAGCACTTCGCTGAGACAGCCGAAGCCCAAGAGCTGCCCGAATACCTCCACGACTGGCAGCAGGCGCTGGATGCGATGAAGCCGGGCTTCACCATTCTCAGCGACATGACCGAGCTGGACGACGTGTCGGGGACCCTGGGCCAGCTGTTCCAGCAAGTGCAGCAGCGCCTCGAGGGCCTGGGCCTGCGCATGATTGCCACCGTGCACGCCCCCGGCAACTCCCACGCGTTCGAGGCCGAAACTCCCGAGCTGCCCCGGCGCATCTTCACCGACTTATGGGAGGCCGACAAGTTCCTCGACGAGCTGGCCACCGAAGCCTAGATTCAACGGCTTTCCGACCAACGTTTTCGCGCGCCGGGCTGTTATAAACCGGGCCGCCGATTGGCGGCCCCGACCCCGACCCGTACCTTTGCGCCAACGGCCTCCTACGTTGTGGCCGCTTCAAAGCCGACGCCCGGTTAAAGGCACTTAACACTTTTATGTCCAACACCATTTCCACCGATATCTGCATTATCGGGGCCGGCCCGGTCGGTCTGTTTGCAGTTTTTGAAGCGGGCTTGCTCAAGCTCCGCTGCCACGTTGTTGATGCCCTGCCTCAGCCTGGCGGGCAGCTCTCCGAGATTTATCCGAAGAAGCCGATTTACGACATTCCGGGCTTCCCAGAAGTGTTGGCCGGCGACCTGGTCGACAATCTGATGAAGCAGATTGAGCCCTTCCACCCCACCTTCACGCTGGGCGAGCGGGTGGAGCGGTTTGCCAAGCTCGACGACGGCTCCTTCCAGCTCTTCACCACCGACGGCACCGAAATCCACTGCAAAGCCGTGGCCATTGCCGGCGGCCTGGGCTCGTTTGAGCCGCGCAAGCCGGCCGTCGAAAACCTGGAGCATTTTGAAGGCGGCAAAGGTGTGCACTACATGGTGCGCGACCCCGAGCACTTCCGCGATAAGAAAATTGTCATCGCCGGCGGCGGCGACTCGGCCCTCGACTGGACCAATTTCCTCGCCAACGTGGCCTCCGACGTGACGCTCGTGCACCGCGGCACCACCTTCCGCGGCGCGGCCGACTCGGCCGAAAAAGTGCAGAAGCTGCACGAAGCCGGCAAAATCAAGCTCGTGCTCAGCTCCAACGTGACGCACCTGCACGGCAACGGCGAGCTGAAGGAAGTGACCATCACCGGTAACGACGGCAAGGCCGAGAAGGTCCCGCTCGACTGCTTCATCCCGCTGTTCGGCCTCACGCCCAAGCTCGGCCCCATCGGCGAGTGGGGGCTGGAAATCGAGAACGATGCCGTGAAAGTGGACACGCTCGACTACAGCACCTCGCTGCCCGGCGTGTTTGCAATCGGCGACATCAATACCTACCCCGGCAAGCTCAAGCTCATCCTCTGCGGCTTCCACGAGGCCGCGCTAATGTGCCAGGGCGCATTCAAATACATTTTCCCCGACAAGAAGTACACCCTGAAGTACACGACTGTGAACGGGGCACCCAGCATGTAAAAAGGGTAAGAGGGTATGGGGGTAAGAGGGCAGGAATTTTTACGTCCTTCCACCCTCCTACCCTCTTACCCCCATACCCCTATACCCTGAATATGGAAAACGACATCCGCATTTACGTCGAAGACGCTCCCGGCCAGCGCACGGAGCTCACCGGCCCCACCGACATGGGCCTGAGCCTGATGGAGCTGCTGAAAGCCAGCGGCTACGACATCATGGCTACCTGCGGCGGCATGGCGCTGTGCGCCACCTGCCACGTGGAGGTGCTGGCTGGCCCCGCCCTGCCCGAGCCCAAAGACGCCGAGCTCGACATGCTCGAAACCCTGCCCGTGGTGCATGAAGGCTCCCGCCTGAGCTGCCAAATCCGCCTTACGCCCCGCACCGATGGGCTGGTGGTGCGCCTGGCCCCAACGGGCGCGTAAGCTGCGCCGTTCTCTTACTGCGACCAACCTGATAATTGAAAAGCCCCAGCTCTGGAATAGAGTTGGGGCTTTTACATGTTGAAGTGGATTTGTGACATCCTAAGGCTAGTTGCACGGAGAGGACGGATTGCCGCGCTTCGCTCGCAATGACAGGACGGCGCGTTACCCAGCCGCGACCAGCCGCTCCCGCATCCTTTCCTTCGCGGCTTCCGACAATACCGGGCCAGCCGTGGCACGCGCACTGGCCGAGGCCCGTGCCCACTCCGCAATCAGCACGGTTTGCTGGGCGTAGCGGTTGCAGTAGGGGCAGTAGCGCAAATGCAGCCACAGGTTCACGCGCTGCTCGCGGGCCAGGGCCTGGTCGGCTTGCTGCTCCAGTAGCATGGTGGCGTTTTGACAGTTGATAAGTCGTAGCATAGCGAATAGTTAGTTTTTGCCGAGGCCGTGCTTTTCGAGGCAGCGGCGCAGCTGGAGCTTGGCCCGGTGCACAATAACCCAATAATTGGCCGAGCTCAAACCCAGCTCCTGACAAATTTCTTCGGCCGATAATTCCTCCACGAAACGCAGGGCAAACACTGCCTCCTGCTGCGGCGGCAGCCGGTCCTGGCAGCGCTGCAGAATGTCGTGCAGCTCCTGCTGCTCCAGGGCGGCATCGGCCCGGAGCCAGCTGGCGGGAGTCTGCGGGCCGGTCCAATGGCCGTTTTCGGGCACGAAGAAGTCGGCTTCGGTGGGGCCGCCGGCCTCGATTTCGTCCAGCCCGACATGGGTGGCGCGGGCCTGCCGCCGGTAGTGGTCGATGATTTTGCGGCGCAGAATCACAAACAGCCAGGTGCGCTCGGAGGCCTCGGCCCGAAACGTGGCCAAGCCATCCAATGCGCTGAGGAAGGTTTCCTGCACCAGCTCTTCGGCCGTTTCCGAATCGGAAACGCGGCTCAGGGCAAACCGGTAAAGCTCGTCGCCGAAGCGGGCCGGCCAGGTGGCCGGAACGGGGGTATCTGGGGTCATGCGGGGCGACGGCTGGATGGGCAAAGGTCGCGTTGCAGTAATACGCTTTGCGGGATGCGCAGTTTCGCCCTTGCTGAGCGCAGCGCCGGATTAATTGCCAACCGCTGCCGTGGCCGCGCCCACTATGCGGTGCGAGGCCAGCTCCTGCACCAGCACCACGGCCCGCAGGTTGGGGCGCTTCCATTCGGCCGCCAGCTTCAGGGCCGGGCTGGCGGCAAAAGTGCCGTCGGCCCCTACCCGGCCCAGCGGCAGCAACTGGCGCACCACAGCCGCGTGGTGCAGCAGCAGGCCCGAATTTTCGCCCCGGCCAATCTGCGAACTCAGGCCGCTTTCGGTGATGGCCAGCAGCACTTCGGCGGCGGGAGTACCGGGTGGCAGGCTGCTCACGCGCACCGTGGCCATGCTGCCGGCCAGGGCCACGGCCACGGCGGCTTGCGGGGCTTTGGCGGCTTTGGCCACGGCGGCGGCCAAATCGGCGGTGCGGCTGCCCACCAGCTCGTAGCGGCCATTCACCACAGCCTGGGGCGTGTAGGAGCCCGTACCAAAGCCCTTGGCGTACTGGCGCTGCCGCTCGGTGTAGGACGGGGCCGAGAAGGCATCTTTCCACCCCAACCGGTTCCAGTAGTCGACGTGCTCCCCCAGCACAATAACCTCTGCGCCGGGCACCGACTGGGCTTTTTCAAGCTGGCGCAGCGCCGCATCGGCCGCCGGGCAACTCGAGCAGCCCTCGGAAGTGAAGAGCTCGACAATGACAGGCACCCGGCTGACTCCTGACGCCGGGGTCGTGGGCAGGGTTGGCCCCAGCGCCGCGCCGCCACTTACCAGCGGAATTGCGAACAACCAAATTAGTGCTTTCATAACAACCGAAAATAAGCAGAAACGAAGGCCATCGCGTGCAGCTGCGGTCGTTGCCTCCTCCGCCCGGCCAGACGCGACGCAGGGACTGACCTTACAACCTGTTCCAAAAAAGCCCCCAGTTCGCCGGGGCGCGCTGGGGGCTTTTCACATAAAGCGGGACCGCAAAAACTGCCGTCGGGCAAGACCGGAACTACTGGCCGCGCTTGGCCGGAAGCTGGCCGGTGGTGCCCGCCGGCACAGGTGCCGCCGCAGCTTTAGCGGCTTCGGCCGGGTTGGGGGTGAAATTGAACATCTCCAGCACAATGCGCCAGCCGGCATCGGCTTCGCGGCGCCAGATGCGCAGGAAAGTGCCGTTTTCCTCGGGGTGGTTGGTGCTGGCCGGGCGGTGCAGCGAGCCCACCACGTAGCCCAAGTCGCCGGCGGCGGCTAGGTAGCCGGTATTAGCAATGAAGAGATAGCCGCCGTCAATATTTTTCATGTTGGCCGAAGCCGCCGCGCCCTGCATCATCGACAGGCCCGAGCGGTAGAGGCGGGCTTCGGCGCTCAGGTACTGCTGGTAAGTGGCGCCCGGCTTCATGAGTTCGGCGGCGGCAAACTTGCTGTCGACTTCGAGCACAATATTGGACGGGGCAGTGCTGGGCGTAGCGGCGGCCGCTATCAGGCGGGGCCGGGCCACGGTGGCGGGCTGCGCGGGTGCGGCCCCGATGCGCTCGATGCCCATGTCCACGGCAAATTTCCACCGGCCATCCAACTGCTTGCGCCAGATGGTCACGTACTCGCCGGCCGCCACCGGGCGGTTGTTTTGCAGCATGGTCCAAGGTCCGGTGGTGTAGCCCATGTCGCCCGACTGGGCCGCGTCGGCCAGCACCGGGTACCAAGTGAGCTTGCTGCCGGGGCGCGAGGGGCGCGTGCGCCACACTTCCTGGGCATTGGCCAGCTTGCCGTTTTCGGTCACCAAGGCCGTGGGTGCACTATTGGCCAGAAACGCGGCCTCTGTACTAGTTTGCGTGGCCTGGGCCGCAAATGCCTGTTCGGCGGCTACTACTACGTCGTGGGGCGACTGGCCGAAAGCGGCCATTGGTAACAAAAAGGCTACTGCAGCACCTATAGTCAACTTATTCTTCATAAGACACAAGTAAAAGTAATTCCTGACGCTAAGGTACGCGGTACGGTATAATTATACTTTGGGTACAATTTCCACTTCGCCTTTCTGTGCCGAACTTGCGGCCCTATTGGCCTCACTAGGCCGGTTTTGACTTTTTGACGCTCTCCATTTATTCGTTTTTTTCCTTGCTTTCATGAAATTACCAGACCTCACTGCCCGGGCTCGCCGCATTCGCCTGGTTCTCACCGATTGCGATGGCGTGCTGACCGATGGCGGCGTGTATTACTCCGAGCGGGGCGAGGAAATGAAGCGGTTCAATATCCGCGATGGCATGGGCGTGGAACGCCTGCGCAACCACGGCATCCTGACGGGCATTATGACGGGCGAAATGTCGCCTTCTGTGCGCACCCGCGCCGCCAAGCTGCGCATCGAGGAGCTGCACCTAGGCATCAAGGACAAACCCGCCTGCCTGCACGAAATACTGGCCCGCACCGGCCTGACGGCCGAAGAAGTGGCCTTCATCGGCGATGACACTAACGACGTGGAAATTCTGGGCCTTGTCGGTTTATCGGCCTGCCCCGGCGACGCCACTTCCTTTGCCCGCGCCGTGGCCGACTTTCATTGCCAGACCGCCGGGGGCTACGGCTGCTTCCGCGAGCTGGCCGAATTCATCATTGCCGCGCAACGAGTAACTGAGTGAGGGAGTGACTGAGCGAGGGTTGAAAAGCACTCAGTCACTCCCTCGCTCAGTCACTCGCTACTCCGGCAGCAGGCCTTGGCGCGCGGCCATCTTGATAAGGGCAGCCGTGTTACGGGTCTGGGTTTTCTCCATGATGTTCTGGCGGTGGGTTTCGACGGTGCGCTTGCTGGTAAACAGGCGCAGGGCGATTTCGGCGTTCGTGAGGCCTTCGGCCACCAGGCTCAGCACCTCCATTTCGCGCTTGCTCAGGCCCATGCTCAGGCGGGCGGCGGTGCCGTCCACGGGCTTAGCTAGGTAGAGCCGGCTCAGCAAGGCCAGGCCGAGGGCCGAGCATAGGAAAGGCCGGCCGGCGGCTACCGTGCCCAGGCTGTGCAACAGTTCCGACAGCAGCGAATTTTTGAGGATGTAGCCGTTGGCCCCCAAGTCGAAGGCCCGGGCCACGTAGTGCTCATTGGTGAGCTCGCCCCGGGCCAGGATGCGCAGTTGGGGGTACTGTTCCCGCAGGGCCGCCAGCACCGCAAAGGCATCGGGGCCGGGCAGGCTCAGGTCGAACAGCACGGTTGTGGGGTTCAGGGTAGGCAGCTGGGCCAGCAGTTCCTCGCCGGTAGCGGCTTCGCCCACTATTTCCAGGCCTACGGCAGCTCCCAAGCCAATGCGCAGTGTTTCGCGGGTGAGGGTATCGCCATCGGTAAGAAGCAAACGAATCATGAACGAAAAAAAGGTCGAGCCGGCTGCTGAAATATATTAAATCCTCAAGATACTAATTAGCAAAATGAGAATAAACAACCCGAAACTACCGTTTTTGCTAAGCTCAACTATAATTGGCGCACTAAAAACAGTATAAATCCCTTCAAAATCCGCGATTAGTCCTGACGATTTAGTAGAAATACGTAGCGCCACATTACGTACAATAGAAAGCGCCCAACTTTGTCGCGTGGGGTTCGTTCTGCTTACTCCCAACTCTCCTGCTGCTATGACCAGACTTCTTCTTGCCGATGACCACACCATCCTGCGTGATGGCATTCGCGCCCTCCTCTCTGCCGAACCCGACCTCGATGTGGTGGGCGAGGCCAGCAATGGGGCCGAGGTGCTGGCCCTGCTCGAAACCACGCCCGTAGATGTGGTGCTGATGGACGTGCAGATGCCCGTGCTCGACGGCTTTGCCACCGTGCCGGAGCTGCGCCAGCGCTTTCCCGACGTGCGGGTGCTGGTGCTCACCATGCTCGACCACGAAAACTACGTGGCCCGCATGCTGGAAGCCGGCGCGCTGGGCTACGTGCTCAAAAACGCGGCCATCAGCGAAATCACCCACGCCATCCGCACGGTGTCGGCCGGCAACCCGTTTTTGTGCACCGAAATTGGCTTGAACATGCTTTATAAGGCCGTGGCCCAGCGCGCCGGCGCCGAAGACTCGGCCGCTGACGGCCACTCCGGAGCCGACCTCACAGCCCGCGAGCTGGAAGTGCTCAAGCTCATTGCCGAAGGCCTGACCAACGGCGAAATCGCCGACAAGCTCTTCACCAGCAAGCGCACCATCGAAACCCACCGCCAGAACATCATCGCCAAAACGCAGGCCAAGAACACCGCCGCCCTCATCAAGCTAGCCGTGAGCCGGGGGCTCATTTCCTGAGTTAAGAGTTAAGAGTTAAGAGTTAAGAGTTAAAGGTTAAGAGTTACCGGAACGACAACCGTTAACTCTTAACTCCTAACTTAATTAAGCATGCCGCCGATGGTGCCGATGGTAAGGGCCACAATGACGGTGTTGAAGATGAAGGCGATGAGGCCGTGCAGCAGCGCCGCGGCGCGCAAGCCGCGGTTGCCGATGCCGATGTCGGCGGTTTGGGCCGTCATGCCGATGATGAAGGAAAAGTAGGCGAAGTCCACGTAGTTGGGCGTGAGCTTGGGGGCCTTGTCCTGGCCCTGGTCGTCGGGGAATACGAGGCCGCCGGTGTCCAGGCCGGTGTCTTCGTCGGCATCGTAGTAGCTGTGGGCATAGCGGAGGGTGAAGACGAGGTGCACCAGCGTCCAGGCCAGTACCACGGCGGCCACGCTTAGGATTACGTGTACTTCGCGCAGGTCTTTTGAAAGGCCTTTGAGGGAGCCCATGAGACCCACCACGGCGCCCAAGCTAGCCATGGCCGCGCCCACCACCAGCACGAAAGCCTGGGTGCGGGGCAGGTCTTCGGAGGCGGCCACGCGGCGGATGTCGTCGGTGTCGGCCTGCCACATGCCCAGGATTATGAGCGCCAGGTCGGTGGTGGCGAAGCCTACCCAGCCCACCACCACGCGGGCCAGCGTGCCCAGCAGGTGCGGGGCCAGCAGCGCGGCCGCCACACCAACTATTATCGCCAGCGCCAGCCGCCAGCGCACGTCCATTGCCCGCGCCCACACACTTGGGCGCGGGCTTTTTATGTTCTTTTCACTCATTTGGCTGCCAAGGTAGTACGGCCCCGCCGATGCCAGCGCAGCGGCTGCCCCGGCCAGAATAGCCGCCGCGCCGTAAGCGAATGCGTCGTTTCGCTGTTAATTCGTTCTATGAATGCTGCTCCCCTCTCCGGCCTCTACGCGCCCTCGCTCGCCCTCGTCACCGACTTATACCAGCTCACAATGGCCTATGGCTACTGGCAGCAGGGCTTGCAGGACCGCGAGGCGGTGTTTCACCTCTATTTCCGCAAAGCTCCGTTTCAGGGAGGCTACGCGGTAGCGGCCGGGCTGGCCCTGGCGGTGGACTGGGTGGAGAACCTGCAATTTTCGGACGATGACCTGGCCTACCTCGGCAGCCTGCGCGGCAGCAAGGGCGGCGCAATGTTTCCGCCCGAATTTCTGCGCTACCTGCGCGAAATGAAATTCACCTGCGATATCGATGCCATGCCCGAGGGCACGGTGGTGTTCGGCAACGAGCCCATTATGCGGGTGCGCGGGCCGCTGCTGCAAGCCCAGCTACTGGAAACGGCCTTGCTCACGCTCATCAATTTCCAGACGCTGGTGGCCACCAAAGCGGCCCGCATCCGCGAAGCCGCCGGCCCCACCGACCAGATTCTGGAGTTTGGCCTGCGCCGCGCCCAGGGCTTCGATGGTGGCCTGGGGGCCAGCCGGGCGGCCTACCTGGGCGGCGGCGATGCCACCAGCAACGTGCTGGCCGGGCAGCGCTACGGCATTCCGGTGCGCGGCACCCACGCCCACAGCTGGGTAATGGCCTTCGAGAGCGAAGTGCAGGCCTTCTCGGCCTACGCGCAGGCATTTCCCGACGACTCGGTGTTTCTGGTGGATACGTATGACACGCTGGAGGGCGTGCGGCAGGCCATTCATGTGGCTCGCGACATGCGCGCCAAGGGACACGAGCTGGCCGGCATCCGGCTCGATTCGGGCGATTTGGCCTACCTCAGTCGCGAAGCGCGGGCCGTGCTGGACGAGGCTGGCTTTACGGAAACGCGCATCGTAGCCAGCAACGACCTGGAGGAAAACCTCATCACCAGCCTGAAGCAGCAGGGCGCGCGCATCGACACTTGGGGCGTGGGCACGCAGCTGGTGACGGCTTACAACCAGGCGGCGCTGGGGGGCGTGTACAAGCTGGCGGCCTTGCGCAAGGCCGATGATTCGGGCTGGGACTTCACCATCAAGCTCTCGGAGCAGGTGGCCAAAACCAGCATTCCGGGCATCTTGCAGGTGCGCCGCTTTCTGAATGAGCACGGCAAGGCCCGCGCCGATATGCTCTATAATACGGCCGAGGACCTGCCCATTCACCTCATCCTGATTGACCCGGCCGACAGCACCCGCCGCCTGCCCATCCGGCCCGAAACGCAGTACCGCGAGCTGCTGGAGCCGGTGTTCCGGCGCGGCCAGCGCGTGCTCGACCTGCCCACCCTGGCCGAAAGTCGCGCCCTTGCCCAGCGCGAGGTGCAGGCCCTGGACCCCAGCGTGCGCCGCTTCCTCAACCCCCACACCTTCCCCGTGGGCCTGGAAATGGGCCTTTACGAATACCGCACCCGCCTGATTCTGGAGAAGCGTCCGGTACGCCCGGCGTAGGCCTTCGGGCTAAGCCCCGCCATTGCACCTAAAGCCCCGGTGTTCTGATGCAGAACGCCGGGGCTTTGTGCTTCTACATGAGCTCGGGTCATTCCTCAATTCATTTGGAATGCGCGAAAAATTATTTTCTGCCATAGGCTATGGTATGCAGCCACTTAGGCAATAGATTTACGCGCCGCCTTGTGCGCCCAACAGCCGGTTCGTTCTTACCAATATTCCCACCCCCGCTCTTCATCCTTCACTTCACCCAATTCCTCTTTCACATGAAAAGAAGTTTTACGCGTTTGTTTAGGCCCCTGCTGTGTGCGCTGGGGGTAGGAATGAGTTACCAGGCCCAGGCCGGGTTCACGCCGGTCACCGTCACCGGCTTCACGGCCGATGTTGTGGCCAATGGCACGGGCACGGTGATGTCGTCGACCACGTCGGACATGGACGGCGGGGCGGTGAATTCGCGCTTCGCCTTCGTAGCGCCCAATTTTGTGAGCCCGACGGGGGCCACGCCCACCTCGTCGTTGCCCGCCACGGGGCTTATCAATAGCGTGGCTACTTCCGGGCTGTCGTTTCAGCTAGCGTCCTACTCGGCCAACAACTCGTTGCGCATTGCCGCTACGGGCTCGGGCACGCTCACGCTGGCCACGCCGCAGTCGGCCGGCGAAATCTACTTCCTCGCTTCCTCGGGCAATGGGGCGAGTACGGTGACCGTGACGGTGACTTTCACGGACCAGACCACGCAGGTATTTGCCGGGCAAACCGTGGCCGATTGGTTTGCGGGCAGCGGGTTTGCCATTCAGGGCATCAGCCGGGTGAACTACGACAACAACACCATCGAAAACAGCACCACCGACCCGCGCCTCTACCAAATCCGGCTGGCGCTGGCCGCCGGCAACTACACCAAGCAAATCCAGAGCATCGGCTTCGCCAAAACGTCGACCACCGGGGTGCTCAACGTGATGGCCATTAGCACCAATGCCTTGTGCACCGCGGCTCCCACGGCAGGTACGGCGGTGGCCAGCGTAACCAGCGTGTGCGCCTCCACGCCCGTGGCTCTGTCGCTCACGGGCAGCAGCGCCGATGCCGGCATCACTTACCAGTGGCAGGCCTCTACCAACGGTGGCACGACGTGGACCGATATTGCCGGGGCCACGGCCAGCACCTACACGGCCACCGGCCAAACGGTGACCACGCAGTACCGCGCCCGCCTCACCTGCACCAGCACGACCCAGACGGCCACCTCTACGGCCGTGACCGTGACGGCCACGCCGCCCACCTACGCTACCCTGCCGGTGGTGCAGAGCTTCGAGACTACCTGGATTGACGTGTGCAACACCCGCGATGCGCCCTCGGCCAGCTGGCGCAACAGCCCGGCCACGGGCAACGGCTCGTGGCGGCGCGAAGACGACGGGGCCGCCGCCGCCTGGACCAGCGTCACTTACGGGGCTTATTCGCCGGTGAGCAGCCAAGGGCTGCATTCGGCGCGCTTTCACTCGTCGTATGCTACTTCGGGCACCATCGGCACGCTGGACCTGTACGTGAACCTAAGCGCGGCCGGGGCCAAGCGCCTGAGCTTCGACTTTGTGAATACCTCGGGCAGCGACTCGCTGATTGTGCAGCTTTCGAACGACGGCGGGGCCACTTTCAGCCGCCTGGATGGCTACAAGCTCAGCGCCACGTTTGCCACGCAGGTACTGCCCATCAGCAGCACGTCGGCCACGGCGGTTATCCGCTTCCGCGCCCGCGCCGACTATGGCTCGACCGATATCGGCCTCGATAACATCATCCTCGAATCGGCCACCGGCTGCCTCACCCCGGCCAGCCTGACGGGCACTACCACCACCACTACGGCCAGCCTCTCCTGGCTGACGGGCGGCACCGGCACTTACACCGTACTCTACGGCCCCACCGGTTTCGACCCCACCCAGTCCTCCTCTACGGCCAACCCCTACACCACGGTAACGGGCCTCACGGCTCCGCCCTACAACATTACGGGCCTGGTGCCGGGCACTACCTACCAGTTTTATGTTACGCAGAACTGCTCGGCTACCACCAATTCCGGCCTGGCCGGGCCGGGCGTGTTCACGACTCAGATTGTGAACGACGACCCCTGCGGCGCGACCACCCTCACGGTGAACAATACCTGCACGGCTCTCTCCACCACGTCGCTCGGCGCGACTCAGACGGCCAGCACGGTGTATGGTACCGGCGGCCAGGGCACGGGCTGCGGCTCGATTACCGCGCCGCACGATGTGTGGTTTAAGTTCACCACGGCGGCCACTGGCCCCACCAGCACGGCCGTTCGCATCTCGGTAACGGGCGGTGCGGCCAGCGTGGTGCGCGGCTACTCAGGCACGGCCTGCGCCGGGCCGCTCACCTACATCAACTGCGCGGGCACGGCCAGCAACACGGCCGCCCCCAACCTCGACCTGACCGGCCTCACGCCCAGCACCACCTACTACGTGCGCGTGAACGAGTACAGCACCACCGGCACGCTCGGCAACTTTACCATCTGCGCCACGCCGGTGCCCAACTGCCCGGCCCCGACGGGCCTCACGGCCGGCACCCTCACCAACAACACCGCTACCGTGAGCTGGGCTTCTACAACCACGGGCAGCACCTATACCGTGATTTACGGCCCCACGGGCTTCACGCCGCCGGCCGGAGGCACCACCATCACGGGCCTCACGGCCACCAGCACCACGCTCACGGGCCTCACGGCAGCCACCAATTACTGCTTCTACGTGCAGCAGGTGTGCGGTGGCTTCAATGGCAGCAGCGCGCTGGTGGGGCCGGTTTGCTTCACTACCCCACTCACGGCCCCGGCCAACGACGAGCCCTGCGGGGCGCTGGCACTGGGCTCGGCCACGGTTTCGTCGTCGAACAGCGGCGCGACCACCAGCGTCCAGAACGGCATCAACACGCCGAGTTGCGCGGGCGGCGCCCTGCCCAAGGATGTGTGGTTCACCTTTACTCCTACCGGCACCAGCACCACGCTCACCTTCACGGGCACTTCGGCGGGGGCGCTGCGGGTATTCACCAGCCCCAACTGCTCGGCCGGGCCGTTCAACGAAGTGTTCTGCCGGGGCTCGAATACGGCCAACACGGCCCTGGGTGCCGTTAGCGTAACCGGCCTCACGGCGGGCACGCGCTACTACATGGCCGTGAGCGGCTTCACCGCCTCCGATACGCCCGGCACCTTCACGCTGGGCGGCACCGGCCTGGTGACCAGCACCAAGGCCCAGGCAGATACCGATGCCCTGCTGGTGTACCCCAACCCGAGCAACACCGGCCAGCTCACTCTGCGCCTGAACGGGCTGAGCGGCACCGGCCAGGCCACGCTGCTCAACGCCCTGGGCCAGGTGGTGAGCGCCAAAGCCCTGACTCCGGTCGCCGAGCAAACCCTGTCCACCCGCGCCCTGGCCGCCGGCCTCTACACCCTGCGGGTGACCGTGGCGGGCCAGACCTACACGCGCAAAGTGGTGCTGGAATAGCCTGCATCAGATTGAGTTGAATGAAAAGGGCCGCCCACTTGGGCGGCCCTTTTTTTGTATCGTGAATGGACGTGGCCTCGATTATCCTACGCCGAGGCCGGGCAGGCAGTACCTCGCACCGTGCCATCGGCTGAGACGCCCGGATGATACTCTTGGGTCAACCCGACACGAAAAGCAAGCAGGCAAACAACGAAAGTATTACTCCCATTGCGAGCAGTATAACCCCCATAAACTTTGTTGCAGCATTCGATTCCTTCAGCAACTTGTAGGCTGCAAAAAGTAGTAGCCCGCCCATCACCAAAGCCACGAATCCAACAGTGTTGAAAATCGGTGCTAATGAACCCAGGAGCAGAAAAGGCGTCATTGAGAACGGAAGTTATTGCAGTACTGACTATACGCCTCAACCCACTGGGTTGCTATGCATACCTTAGCTCACCCGCACCCACGCGCAGCGTCACGCCGGGCTCGGCGGTGAGGTGGCCCGCTACCTGGGCCAGGTAGCCGCTGGCGCGCAACGAGGCCACCACGGCTTCGGCCGAATCTTCATCCGTCACGAGGAGCATGCCGGTGCCCATGTTCCAGTAGAGGTAGGCGGTTTCGGCGTCGAGGCCGCCGATTTCGCAGAGCCGTTGCATGGCGGGGAAGGGCTCGAAAAGATTGTCCAGCACCGCGCCGAGGCCGTTTTTGAGCACGCGCTTGAAGTTGTCGGCCACGCCGCCGCCGGTGATGTGGGCTACGCCGTGCAGCGGCAGGCCGGCATCGAGCAGGGCGGCTACACCGGGCGAGTAGATAAGCGAGGGCTCCAGCATGGCTTCGCCCCAGTTAGCAAACTGGTCGGGGCCGTCGTAGGGTGCGTCGTGCCAGTTATCGCCGAAGAGGCGGGTGAGGGTTTTACGAGCCAGCGAGTAGCCGTTGGAGCGGAACGAGGGCGAACGCAGGGCCACCACCGCGTGGCCAGCCTGGGCAGTTTTGCCGCTTAGGGGCTGGGCCAGGCTGGGGTGCAGCACGCCGATGGCCGTGGAGCACCAGTTGAAGTTCATTTTGGCCCCCGGCCAGCCGCCGATGCGGTTGCCGAGCTCCGCGATTTCGCCGCCCGTGATGGCCACGCCCGCGAAGTTGGCGGCATCGTGCAGGCCGCGCATCAGTTGGTCCACCACGTCGTAGTCGAGGTGGTTCACGTCGATGATGTTGGAAAGATTGGTGGGCACGAAACCGGCGGCGATGAGGTCGTCGGCCGTCATGGCGATGAGGTCGTAGCCCAGCGAATCGTACTTGTTCAGGCGCTCAGCCACCTCAATCTTGGTCCCGATGCCGTCGGAGCTGATACCGAGGCGCTCGGCCCCGAAGCGAATTTCGTTGGAGAAGCCGCCATCGAGGTCCTGGGCGGGCTCGCCGGGCTTGCCACGGCGGTTAGCGAAGGTTTTTTTCGACCAGTTGTAGGCGTTGCGCGAGGCGGCATTGCCTTCTTCGATGGAGTAGCCGGCGGGGTTATTGTTGGTGTCGTTCATGCGGAGGGCCTCACCCCCCGGGCCCTCTCCGAGGGAGAGGGAGCCACGGTGGCGCTGGCGTTAAATTGATTTAACAGCTTACCTAATCAGGAAAGAACTTGTGACGATTCAGGAGAAATGACTACGGCTCTAGGGACTCTGTCGCGGTATATGAAGCCGCTGATGCCACCACCGTAACTTTTTTGGCTATAACGGTTTTTTATATAGGGCCGCCCGCCATCACCGGGGGAGAATTCTGTATTTAGATAGGCTTGCTCCTTCGCATTTAGTTCGCGCACAGTTCCATCAGACTCAACATACACAAATGGAAATCCCTGCTCTTTCCGCAGCGGAACAAAATACCTCAAGTAACCAACTACTGCTATTACAATTATCACAGCAATCAAATACAGGAATGCCGTTTTCAGGAACATGAGCGGGTGTTCCAGACTAATAAACGCCCTGATAACGACCATGCCAATAACCGATGCAAGCACGTTACCAATAACTTTTTTCGCAAACCAGCCCATTACCAAAACTTAGGTTAATGCTCCGTGGGCGCGGGCGCCTTCGCGCTCACCGACTTCTTGTCCTTTTTCTTGTCGCCCCGGTGGCTGGCGCGCTCCTCTTGAATGTGGCGCAGGTAGTGCGTCACGTCGCCCGTCGGGTACTTGCCCGAGAAGCAGGCGAAGCAGCTGCCGCCGTGGCCTTTTTCTTCGGCAAACAGCTCCTCCAGGTCGGCCAAATCCTGGTAAATCACCTTATCGGCTTCGATGTAGCGGCAGATTTCATCCTCCGTGTAATTAGCGGCAATCAGCTCGGTGCTCATGGCCATGTCGATGCCGTAGATGCAGGGCGACACGATGGGCGGCGCGCTGGAAATGAAGTACACCTCCGCCGCCCCCGCCTCGCGTAGCAGCCGCACGATGCGGCGGGAAGTGGTGCCGCGCACAATGCTGTCGTCGACCACGGCCACCTTCTTGCCCTCCACAAACTCGCGGATGGGGTTTAGCTTCTTCTTCACCACGTCCTCGCGCCCGGCCTGGGTGGGCACGATGAACGAGCGGCCCATGTGGTTGTTTTTCACCAGCGCCCGGCGGTAGGGCACCCCTATGGCCTCGGCTAGGCCGGAGGCCGCGAAGTAGCCGGAACTGGGCACATCGATTACCATATCGGGCTTCAGACCGGCATCGACCACCTTGCGGGCCAGAATTTTGCCCAGCCGCACCCGCTCCCGCGCCACCAGCCGGCCATGAATCACGGAATCTTCGCGGGCGAAGTAAATCTGCTCGAAGGCGCAGAAGTTCTTTGGCAGCGCATACTTGTTTTTGTAGTGCACCTGGTAGTTGTTGTCGATGAAAATGGCCTGGCCGGGGCCGACATTCTCTACGAACTCAAAGTCCAGGTAATCGAAGCAGGTACTTTCCGACACGAAGGCGTACACCGGGCCGTTGGGTGTTTCGCGCCGGCCCAGCGCCAGCGGCCGAATGCCCAGCGGGTCGGTGAAGGCCAGCAGGCCGTGCCCGGCAATGACGGTGATGGTGGCGTAGGCGCCCTTCACCAGCTCCTGCGTCGTCTCCACAGCGTCGAAAATGTCCACTACCGAGAGGTGGTCCAGGTCCTTCACGCGCAGCTCCGAGGCGAAGGTGTACATGATGAGCTCCAAGTCGTTGGTAGTTTTGGGCAGCACGTGGTACTTGTCGTGCAGGCGCTTGGCCACGTCGCGGAAGTTGATAACGTTGCCGTTGTGCACCATGGCCAGCCCGAAGGGGTAGCTGGTGGTGAAAGGCTGCGCCAGGTCCGAATCGTTGGCGCCCTGGGTGGTGTAGCGCACGTGGCCGATGCCGAGGTTGCCCGTGAGCTTCTTCACGTGCTTGGGCTTGAACACGTCGTTGACGAGGCCCTGGCCCTTACAAAGGTGAAACGAGTCGTCGAAGGTGGCGATGCCGGCCGCATCCTGCCCCCGATGCTGGAGGGCGGTGAGGCCGATTATCATGTCGCCTACGACGTTATCGGGACCGTGAAAACCTACTATTCCGCACATAGGATGGGTTGGTTATTTTGTACGAGAGGGGTATCTGTCATGCCGAGCGCAGCGAAACATCTTTACCGCTTCGTGGCATCAGCATTGATTACTAATGAGGTAAAGATGCTTCGCTGCGCTCGGCATGACGGCCGTGGTTGATTAGCTCAGCCAGCGCGCGGGCGTATAGTTCGTGCTCCACGGCCAGGCCGCGGCGCTCGACTTCCTGCAGCGTGTCAGCCCCGCGCAGGTCCACGGTTTGCTGGGCGAGAATGGGGCCGGTGTCGAGGCCTTCGTCAACCAGATGCACGGTGATTTTGGTTTCGGGCAGTTTGTTTTCAAACGCCCACTCATAAGCATGCAAGCCCTGGTGCTGATGGGTATCCGCCGGGTGAATATTGATGATGCGGCCCGCAAACGGCTGAATGAAAGCCGGCGACAAAATCCGCATATATCCCGCCAGCACCACCAAATCGGGCTGGTACTGCTGGAGCAATGCTACTGCGTCGGCATCGTAGGCTTCGCGCTTGCGGCCCTGGCTGGGCAGCGAGGCAATGGGGCAACCCAGAGCCGCAGCGGCTTCGAGGCCGAAGGCATCGGGCTTGTTACTGAACACGACTACGACTTCGGCCAGGCCGTGCAGCACGCCGGTTTTGGTAGCTTCCAGCAGCGCCAGCATATTGGAGCCACGGCCGGAAAGCAGAATGACCAGGCGCGCCGGCCTTCGCTCCTTCCCCTCGCCAAACGAGAGGGAATCCTGCTTGAATTGCTCGAAGGAGGCGAGGAGCTTCATCAGTTTTAATTGGGCTTCTGGTCTCAATTTACAACGGTGGCGGTGAGGACCGGCGCGGGACGCTGGGCGATGTCGGGGCGGAAATACGCATTCTGAAACGTGACGCGGGCGCAGGCTTCGTAGGCCCGGGTGGTGGCTTCTTCCAAATCATGGCCGTGGGCGGTGAGGACAAGGACGCGGCCGCCGTTGGTTACCAGCTCGCCGGCCTCGTTGCGCCGGGTGGCCCCGTGGTAGGCCCGCACGCCGCTGGGCAAATTATCGAGGCCGGTAATGGGGAAGCCGGTGGGGAATTTCGGGGCCGGATAACCACCCGAAGCCAGCACTACGCCCACGAAGGCGCCCGGCCGCTGCCGCACGCCCTGCTGGGCGAGGGTGCCATCGAGGGTGGCTTCAATCAGCGTGAGCAGGCTGCTATCCAAGGCGGGCAGCAGCACTTCGGCTTCGGGGTCGCCGAGGCGCACGTTGTATTCCAGCAGCTTGGGGCCGGTGGGCGTGAGCATGATGCCGAAGTACAGAAAGCCCCGGAACTCAAACTGTTCGGTTTGCAGGCCGCGCAGGGTGGGGTCCACGATGTCGCGGCGGATGGCGGCCAGCACGTTGGCATCGGCGAAAGGCACGGGGCAGTAGGCGCCCATGCCGCCGGTGTTGGGGCCCTGGTCGCCGGCCAGCAGCTGCTTGTGGTCCTGCGAGGTCGCCAGCAGGCGGATAACGTGTCCATCGGTGAGGCCGATGATGCTGATTTCGGGGCCGGTCAGCTTCTCTTCGAGCAGGAAGGAAAACCAGCCCGAATAGCTCGTTTGCAGGTCATCAAAAGCCGCCTCGGCTTCGGCCGGCGACGAGCACACGTACACGCCCTTGCCGGCGGCCAGGCCGTCGTACTTTATCACCACGTGCCCGCCCAGCTCGGTCGCTTTGGCCCGGGCCGCCGCGATGTTGTCGCTGCGGAACGGCCACGCCTGCGCGGTAGCCACGCCATGGCGGCGCATGAATTCCTTGCTCCACACTTTCGAGCTTTCGAGCCGCGCCGCCGAGCGGCTCGGGCCAAATACTTTGATATCTGACCCGGCAAAAAAGTCGGTAATTCCCGCTGCCAGCGGCGCTTCCGGCCCCACCACAATCAAGCGGGAATCGTGGGCCTGCGCGAAGGCGCGCACGGCCTCAAAATCCAGCGGATTTGCCTCGGGGTGGCTGTTGGGGATGCCGGCGTTGCCGGGCAGCACGTGCACCGTGGCCCCATCGCGGGTCAGCTTTTCGGCCAAGGCGTGCTCGCGCGCGCCGGAACCGAGGAGGAGAAGGGTTTGGGGAGATGTCACAGGGTTGCGGAATGTAGAGACGCAATATTTTGTGTCTCGTCGTTGAACATCGTCGTTGCACGGCGCGGTACCGCTCGTTCAACGACAAGACACAAAATATTGCGTCTCTACAGTATTTTAGCTGCTTCGTCGACGGGCAAGTCCGTCGCCTCGCTTACTACAGCGTTTTTTAACAGGCCGGCGGCCGCCAGGTTGGCCACTAGGCGGGCACGCACATCCTCACTATCGGCAGTGGGCAGGGGCTCACCCACGATGCGCTCGTAGATGTCGAGGTAGCGACGGGTGGCTTCCTGGGTTACTTCGGGCGTGAGGGCGCGGGGGTATCGGTCGTCTTTTTTATTGGCAATGAGCCACTGACGCACGTACTCCTTATCCATCTGCTCGGCCGTTTCGGGGTTGCGGGCGTAGTCCTCGGCGCTCCAGAAGCGCGACGAGTCCGGCGTGTGCATCTCGTCAATCAGAATCAGCTCACCGTTCAGCAGGCCAAACTCATACTTGGTATCCACCAGAATGATGTCCTTCTCGGCCAGCAGCTCGGAGCCGACCCGGAACAGCGCCAGCGACTTCTCCTTCATCTGCTCGTACAGCTCCCGGCTCACCCAGCCCTCGCTCACCAGGTTTTCGGGCGTGATTTCGCGGTCCGATTCTTCCTTGGTGGTCGGCGTCACGATGGGCTGCGGGAAAGCCTGGTTTTTGGTCAGCCCGTCCGGTACCGTCACGCCCGAGAAAGTGCGCTGCCCGGCCTGGTAGCCGCGCCACATCGAGCCGGTTAGGTACTGGCGCACCACCATTTCTACTTTAATGGGCTGGGCTTCCTTCACCAGCATGGCGTTGGCATCCACGAGCTTGAGGACGTGGTTCGGAATGATGTGCGAAGTCTTGTCAAACCAGAAGTTCGCTAGGCCATTCAGCACCGCGCCTTTGTGCGGGATGGCCGTTTCCAGCACCGAGTCGAAGGCCGAGAGGCGGTCGGTGACGATGATGAGGCGGTCGCCGCTGGGCGCACGGAGGCTGTCGCGCACTTTGCCGCGGTGCAGCAACGGGAGTTGGGGAGAAGCGAAGTGGGTGAGGGTGTTCATAGTTGTAGCCCCACCCCCCGGCCCCCTCCCCTGTGGGGGAGGGGAAGCCTGATGGCTGTTTTGTGGGGTGTGGTTGGTTAGCTGAAATGAATGCTTCGGTTTTAATCTTACTGCTTTTGCTAGCTGCCGTAGTGGGATTACGCGGAGGCTAATTCATGCTGTATTCTTTGAATTACCTGCGGCAACTCATTCAACACTTGCTGGTTGGTGAAGCGAATAATTCGGTAGCCGTGTTCTTGCAGCAGTTGGGTGCGCCCATGGTCATAACCGGCCTGGTCGGGTTGGTCATGAATCTCGCCGTCAACTTCTACTATCAGTTTGTCAGCCAGTGTCACGAAATCCACGATATAACCAGCTATGGCATGTTGTCGGCGAAAAGCAACGCCCAATTTTTGGCCGCGCACTTCCTGCCATAGCACATCCTCGGCAGGCGTAGGCGCCTTACGCATCTCACGGCTGAACTGCTTCAACGCCTGCCATTTACCACCAGCGCCCGCCGTAAATACGTCGTGCTCAATGGAAGTGTGCAGTGATTCTTCGCGCCGCTGCCGCCGCTCATAATACGGCCGCCCTTCCTCCGCCACGAAATGCCCATCTGGCCCCCCCTCTCCCGCAGGGGAGGGGGCCGGGGGGTGGGGCTTGCGGATGTGCGCCACGATGTTCTTGAAAATTTGCAGCCCCTCCCCTTCCTCGCTCGCGCCGGGGTTCTGGCGGCGGCGGCGGGCCCAGTCGGGGTGGTTGTAGGCGGTCAGGAAGGCTTCGGGATGCGGCATCAGGCCGAACACCTGCCCAGTGGGGTCGGTGAGGCCGGCGCAGTTCAGGTCGGCGCCGTTGGGGTTGAGGGGGTACTCGCTGGTGCCGTCACCGTTGGCGTCGATGTAGCTCAGGCAGTTCAGGCCAGCGGCTTCGATGGCAGCGCGGGTGGCTTCATCGGGCACTACCAAGCGGCCCTCGCCGTGGCGCACGGGTACCTCCAGCCGGTCGATGCCGGTGAGGAAGGGCGTGCGGGCGGCGGGATTCACGCGGAGCGTCACCCACCGGTCTTCGTAGCGGCCGCTGGCGTTGTGGGTCAGGGTCACTTCGGGGGTCACGTCGCCGCCCAAGTTGGGCAGCAGGCCCAGCTTCACCAGCACCTGGAAGCCGTTGCAGATGCCGAGCACGAACTTGCCGTCGGCAATGAACTGCTTGATGTCGTCGAGCAGCGTGCGGCCGTCGGCGCTGGTTTGGCGGTAGCGCAGCTTGTTAGCCAGCACCACGCCTGAGCCCAGGTCGTCGCCAAAGGAAAAGCCGCCGGGGAAGTTCAGTACGTCGAAATCGTGGATGCTCACCTGCCCGTGCAACACTTGGTTGAAGTGCACGATGGTAGCTTCGGCGCCAGCCAAACGGTAGGCAGCAGCAAATTCTTCCTCGCAGTTGATGCCAAAACCAGTCAGCACCAGCGCCCGCACCGGGTCGGCTTGTACTTCCGATTGAACTTTATGTGCTCCTTGAGCCGAGTCTTGTACCATTTCGAAAGTCTTTTGGGCCTATGGAAAAGGGTCTTGTGCTTTTAGAGCGAATTAGAGTGGCTGAGGTTGTCATTCGAAACCACGCCCAGCAGATTATTGACCGGCCCGTTGGTCCAGGCGGCGCGCAGAGCGGCGCTGTCAGCGGCAATAACCGTCTGGCCGTCGTGGCGCACGGTCAGCTTGCCGTCATTCGTCACGCGGCCGAGGCGGGTGGCGCGCTCGCCGAGTAGCTTCTCAAACGCCACCACGTCCTCGGGAGCCACCGTGGCCACGAAGCGCGAGTGCGACTCCGAGAAAAGCTGCGTAGCCAGCGGCAGGCCCGTGGCGGGCAGCTCGACATCAGCCCCGCAGCCGTAGCCGAACGTGGTTTCGGCCAGCGCCACGGCGAGGCCACCGTCGCTCAGGTCGTGGCAGGACTGGATGAGGGTTTGGTCGTTGGCCTGGCCTACCAGGGTGTAAAGGGCCTTGGCTTTTTCAAAATCAACCTTGGGCACATTGGCCCCCAGCTGCCCGTGCAGGGCGTAGAACTCGGAGCCGCCCAACTCATCGTAAGTCTCACCGAGCAGGTACACCACGTCGTCGGCCTGCTTGAAGTCGGAGGTGATGGCGCGGCGCACGTCTTCCATCTTGGCAGTCATCGAGTAGAGCACGGTGGGCGGCACCGAAATCTTCACGCCGTCGGCCTTGAAGTCGTTCTTCATCGAGTCCTTGCCGCTGGTGAGCGGGATGCAGTAGGCCGCCGTGGCATCGCGCAGGGCCTCACACATGCGCACCAGCTTGGCTAGCTTCTGCTTGCCGTCGGGGTTGCCGGTGGGGTCGTACACCGAATCGGGCACGCAGAAATTGTCGTTCACCGACCAGAAAATGCCGTCGCCGGGTGTCAGATTCGGGAGCTTCCCTCCCACCGCAATAATCTGGCGCACGGCCTCGTCAAACGAGCCGGCCGACATGTCATACGCGTCCAAATCGCCGTAGCGGGGCAGGATGCCGTTGCTCACGGCCACGCCTTCCCAGCTCTCGAAATTGAAGCGCACCACGGCCGCGTCCTGCGGAGCTTGGCCGGTGGCGCCCATCAGCGGCTTCACAATCGTGCGGCCCTTCACCTCGTGGTCGTACTGGCGAATCACGGATTCACGCGAGCAGATGTTGAGCGAGCCCAGCAGCTTGATGAGCGTTTCCGTGTAATCAAGAGAGGAAGGGATTGTAGGTTCAAATCCTTCTGGTTTGGTCCACTCCGCTTCAAGCACCTTGCGGGGCACTCCCTCGTGCAAGAATTCCATATTCAGCCGGGCCACCGGCGCACCGTCGAAGCGCACGTCCAGGAAGCCGTCGGCGGTGAAGAAGCCGATGTCGGTCAACTCCACTTCCATTTCCTGGCCCAGCGCCAGTAGCTCGGCCATTTTGCCGGGTTCCACCACTAGCGTAAACCGCTCCTGCGACTCGCTTACGAAAATTTCCCAGGGGCGCAAGCCGGGGTACTTCAGCGGCACGCGCTTCAACTCCACCACCGCGCCGCCCGAGATGCCCGCCAGCTCGCCCACGGAGGACGAGAGGCCGCCCGCGCCGTTATCGGTGCTGCATTTCAGCAGGCCGCGACGGGCCGCCAGCAACAGGAAATCCATGGCCAGCTTCTGGGTGATGGGCGAGCCGATTTGCACGGCCGTGGCGGGCGCGGTTTCGTCCAGCTCGATGCTCGAAAACGTGGCGCCGTGGATGCCGTCTTTGCCCACCCGGCCACCGGCCATGATGATGCGGTCACCGGCATTAATCTTCTTCTCCCACGAGTCCAGCCCGGCAAACTGCATGGGCATCACCGCGCCGGTGCCGCAATACACCAGCGGCTTGCCGGCGTACCGGTCATCAAATACAATCGCGCCGTTCACCGTGGGCACGCCCGACTTATTGCCACCGTCTTCAATGCCTTTGCGTACGCCTTCCAGAATGCGGCGTGGATGCAGCTGCCCGGTCAGCAGTTGCCCGTCAAATTCCGGATTGCCGAAGCACAGCACGTTGGTATTAAACAGCAGCCGCGCGCCCCCGATGCCAGTGGCCAAGGGGTCGCGGTTGTTGCCCAGAATGCCCGTGATGGCCCCGCCGTAGGGGTCGATGGCCGAGGGCGAGTTGTGCGTCTCCACCTTCCACACAAACAGCGACTCGGGGTTGATGCGCACCGCGCCGGCATTGTCCGAAAACACCTTAATGAGCCAGTCGTTGCCGTTGGCGCGCAGCTGCCGGTCCACTTCAGCCGTGGCGTTTTTGATGTAAGTTTTGAAGAGCGAGTCAATCTGTTTTTCCTCGCCCGTCTCAGTGTCTTTGTAATTGATGACGGCCGCAAACTCCTTGTGCTTGCAGTGCTCCGACCACGTCTGGGCAATGATTTCTAGCTCGCAATCCGTCGGGTCGGCGGGCAAGCCCGCAGCCTTCCGCTCGGCCTGCGTCTCCGCAGCGGCGAAGTAGTCGCGCACGGCGCGCATTTCCTCCAGATTCAGGGCGTAGATGTTTTCCTTCGAGAGCTGCAACAGCTCGACATCGCTGCGGCCGTTCAGGGCCACCACCTCAGTGATGGCCTCGGCGCCGCCGCCGGGGCGCGGCGTGTAGTCGCGGATGCCGTCGGCCACGCGGCCCACTTCCAGCCAGTTGATGAGCTTGTTGCCGAGTAATTCTTCCGCAATGCGGCGCAGGTCGTCGGTCGGCAAGTCGTTTTCGAGCAAATAGAGCTTCTTGCTGAAAATATGCTGAGTGTGCACGTCCAGCGGCTCGTTCAGCAGGTCGGCCAGGGCGTTTTGGGCCGAGGTGCCCTCGTCGTCGGTCACGCCGGGGCGGCGGGCCACCAGGATGTAGGTGGCGTAGCCCTCGGCGCCGGCCAGCGCGTTCAGGCGCACGTCGTGCAGCACCGGGTCGGCCAGGCAGCGGGTGGCGAAGTCGCGCAGCTGGGTTTCGCTCAGCGGGTAGCGCACGGTGTAGAGGGCGGCGCTGCGCACGCGGCCGGTGCGCAGGCCGAGGTGGCGGGCGGCGGCTTCGGCCACGCGCTGGCCGTCGCCGTCGTGCTGGCCGGGTTTCAGCGTGAGCTGGATGGTGTGGGTGGTGTTGTCGGACATTGACAATAGTGGAACGTCAGAAAAACAACGTCATGCTGAGCGAAGCGCAGCGAAGTCGAAGCATCTCTACCCCATTAGTAAATCTTATCAATTGCAACGAAGCGGTAGAGATGCTTCGGCTTCGCTCAGCATGACGTTTAGCTGAGCCCAAATTTCAACTACTTAAAACGCCTTCTCCGGCCGGCTGCCGGGCTTCACCACCGGCACACCGGCGGCACACAGCGGGCAGCTTTCCGGCGCATAGGTCGCGGCTTGCACCGAAAGCAGCGCAAAATGCGGAAAATCCAGTCCTCCCTGGCCGCCGGTGCGGTCGATGAGCGAGGCCACGGCCAGCACTTCGGCACCCATTTCGCGCAGCACTTTGGCCACTTCCAGGGTGCTTTTGCCGGTCGTCACCACGTCTTCGGCAATGACTACCCGCTCGCCTGGCTCGATGGTGAAGCCGCGGCGCATGGTCATCTGCCCATCGGCGTCGCGCTCGGTGAAGATGCCGGGCACGCCCAGCTGCCGGGCCAGCTCGTAGCCAATCACCACGCCGCCCATGGCGGGGCCTACCACCACATCGGGTTGCAGGCCGGCGGCCTGAATCTGCCCGGCCAGCGCGGCGGCGGCCGGCGCGGCCAAATCGGGCCGGCGCAGGAAGCGGGCGCACTGCACGTAGGCATCGGAGTGCAGGCCCGACGACAGCCGGAAGTGCCCGCGCAGCAGGGCGTCTTCCTGACGCAGCTGCTGCTCCAGCAGCTCGGCGTCGAGGGCAATGGGCGAATGGGGGTTGGTGGTTTCAGTCATCTGATTCAGAAAAACTAACATGCAAAAAGCCGCGGTGAAGCGGCTTTCTGGCTCAGGTGTGGGTTGGGCTCGTCACGGCCCGGAATTCGTTGATTTGTTCTTGCAATTCGCGCGCGGCGGCACCCGCGTCCTTCGCCTGCCAGATGCCGCGCGAGGAGTTTATCAGCAGGCCGCTGCCGTCGGCGCGGAGGCCGGCGCGGAGCGTGGCAGCCAGGTCGCCGCCCTGCGCGCCGATGCCCGGCACCAGAAACCACTGCTCGGGGCAGGCGGCGCGTACTTTGGCCACGGCGGCCGGCTCGGTAGCGCCCACCACGAGGCCGATGGTGGATTCGGTCAACTCCTCGTCCATCAGGCGGGCCAGGCGGGCGGCCCAGTCGCTGATGGAGCCACCGCGCGTCATGGCGGCGTCTTGCAAGCCGTGCAGGGGCTTGTTGGAGGTTTTGGCGAGCGAGAACACCATCTTGCCGGGCCGGGCGAAGGGCCGGATGGTGTCGTCGCCCATGTAGGGATTCACCGTCACGGCGTCGGCCCCCACGATGTCGTAGGCGAAGCGGGCGTACTGCTCGGCGGTGTTGGCGATGTCGCCGAATTTACCATCCAGAATCACCGGGATGTCCTGCGGGATGCTGCGCACGGTGTCGCGAAGCATGGCCACGCCGTTTTCGCGGCTCAGGAAAAAGGCCAGGTTGGGCTTGAAAGCAGCCGCATAGGGCGCGGTTTCGGCAATGACTTCGCGCAGCCGCTGTGTGGCCTGGGCGTCGTCGCCCGTGGGGTCGAGGCCCACGCACAGCAGGGAATTAACAGTTTCGACGCGGGTGAGGAGCTTTTGCATGGCGGGGTGCGAAGCGGGTTTGGGTGGGATTTGAGGAGAGTGTTGAGCAGTTATCGAGTGGCGGAAACGGTGTGGGCTACTTCGGCAGCCAGCCGCGCCGTGAGGCCGGGCGACAACCATTCGCCGCTGGCTACCTGCACGGCCTGGGCTCCTACGCGCAAGTAGTCCTGCACATCGCGCAGCGTGAAAATGCCACCCGTTCCAAATATGGGAAGCTGTAGTTTTTCGTCATTGACCAGTTCCCACACGCAGCGTAGCGACAAGGGCCGCAGTGCCTCGCCCGAGAGCCCGCCTACCAGCGGCGCGGCGGCGGGGTCGGCGGGCAGGTGCAGCACTTTCAGGGTGTTGGTGGCGGCCAGGGCGGTGGCGCCACCTTCCTGCGCGCCCAGGGCCAGGCCCCGGATGTGGTCGGGCCACGGCGGCAGCTTCACAATCACGGCCGCGTCGGGGCGCAGCTCGTTGCGCACGGCCTCGGTCGCTTCGCGCACGAAGCGGGCCGTCACATCGGCCCCGGCGCCGGCGGGCGGCACCGTGATGTACACTTCCAGCCCGGCCAGCTGCGCGCCAGCCTCGCGCTGCAGGTAGCGCGCAATCTTGCGGAAGCCCGGCACGCCCGGCGCCGTCACGCTCACAAACACCGGCACGCCGAAGCGGCGCAGGCGCGGCAGGTGCTCCTGCACCAGCAGCTCGGCCCCCTCGGTGCGCAGGTCGGTGCGATTGAGCAGGGTTTGGTCGGCCACTTGCAGGATGCCTTCGTCGCCGGGCAGGCCAGCGCGGGGCTCCATGGTCACGGTTTTGGTGAAAATCGCGCCCAGTTGCTCATAGCCTTCGCCGGCGAGGTCCCAGGGTGCCGCCGCCAGGCATACGGCATTCTGTAAGGTAATGGCGCCGAGTTTCATATCAGGAGTTGTCAGTGGTTGGTTGTCAGCGGCCTGGCCCGATACCCACAGCTGGCTTCGCTACTATAAGTTAGCACCGCGGGGGAAATAATTACGGTTTGTCAGTTGTCGGCTCGGATTGGGACCAGCGCCCAAAGGCGCAGGCAGGCTCGGTTTTTTGGCAGAAAAAAAGCCACTCCGAAAAACGAAATGGCTATAGGCAATGCGTCGGCACGACGGCCGGGCTGGGCACAAAAAAACCGTTTCGGAAAACCGGAACGGCAACGGGACAAAGACCAGAAAAAGCAGCAGAAAAATCGACAAAACCGGCGGGCGACAAGACCTGTTGGTCTCGCTGCGGAGCGTCGGGGCCGAGCATTCCGCACTTCATCAATTGGTTATTGGGGTGAAGCACGATGCAAAATTAACGAAGCATTACGCCCAGCCAATCTTTGATAATGTTAATTTTTTATTGCGCCGTTCTTTCCAGGTTTTGTTTCGGCTGTAACTGGCTAATCAGCGCGTATTTCACGGCGATTATTGGCCAATAAAAATTTTCAGCCATCTGTAACGCATTGCGCTGCAACCACAACCCACCGTAACTTTGACTGTTTATCCCAGAGAGGAAGCCGCCGGCCGCACTTGTCAGGCAATAAAAAAGGCCATGAAATACAGCGTATTTCATGGCCTTTTTTGCTTAGCGGGTAAGCGGGCTTCAGGGTCGCAACAAACCGACCCGACGCCTCCGCAGAACTACAAATCAGCTCGTAGGGCCGGTGTCAACTTTCGACTCAATTGTGGCCTGCACGGTGCTGCTCACGGCCGAGAGGATGTTGTAGCCCGTGGCCGACTCGATAGCGTCGACGGTGGTGCGGTAAGCGCCCCAGCTTGTGCCGATGGAGTTGGTGTTGGGCATGTTCACGGCGATAACGCGGGTGCTGGTCGTCACACGGCTGGCGTCGGAACTGCCTTCGGGCAGCACCACCATCACCTTCCAGCAGTTGCTGGGCACGGTGATGCGGCCCGCATCGATGGTGGTAGCGTAGCCGCTGGAGCCGGTGCCGCCGCTGCCGTAGCTGCCGGCAATGATGTAAATTTCGTAGCCCTGGCCCACCAGGGTGCGGGCGTAGTTTTCGAGGCCGGCCCAGGTTTGCTGGTTATTGGTGGGGGCCTGAGGCATCATGTTGCTCATCAGGAACGTGGCCGTGTTATCGGCCACCGAGCCGGTGCGGTCGGCGCTGGGGCAGTTGTGGCCGCGGTCGAAGCCCGAGCCGCTGTAGCTGGTGCTGCCCACGTGGTACCACGAAGAAGGCAGGGTAGCATCCGCCGCGAAATTGTCCTGGCGAGCAGTGCTGCCCAGCCAGGCGCTGCTCAGGTGCCAGCTCACCCAGTTTGGCTTGCCCTTGTCGCGGCTATACGACATGGTGTACTGGGTTTTGGTCATCAGGTAGTTGTTGGGCGAGTTGGTGGCGTCGGTCACGGCGCCGCTGGGGTTGCCCATGGCCAGGTTGCTGTCGCGGGTGGCGTCCTGGTTTACGGTGGCGGCGGTGGGCTGCTGGCTCGGGGCCACTTGCTCGGTGCGCGAACACGACGCGGCCAGGGCCAGAAGCAGCGCGGCGCTGCTGATGCGGGTAATCGTTTGCTTCATAAAAACAGGTTGAAAATGGGAGTTGATGAACAGTGACCGCAAAATTCCTGCGTTGGAATTGCCTCACTGCCACCGTAATGTTACCGCTATGTTACCAATCAACTAAATATGAGACCATCAAGATTTTGGCATTTTGCCTCCATCCACATACAATCATATTTATCCCTGCTATTATTCAGCAAAAGCCATCAAATCACGCCATATTCATTGCCATTATTGCATAAAAACCAATACATACTTATCAATTCCGTCAGACGCATCGTGCTTATGCACGAAAAAGTCCCGTTGGCTCTGCCAACGGGACTTCCTAAACTGAAGCAGCAATGTTATCGGCCGCTTACCATCAGCCGCTGCGTAGCCAGGCGCTGCCCGGCTGCATCGCGTAGCACTACGTGGTAGAGGCCGGGGGCCAGCCCGGGCAGGGCCAGCCCGGTGGTGGCTGCGCCCACGGGCTGCTGGCTCACCAGCTGGCCCATTTCCGAGTACGTTTGAACCAGGCCACCGTCGGCGGGCATATTGCTGAAGCGAACCTGCACGGCCTGGGCATTGGGGGCGGGGTTGGG
Organism: Hymenobacter negativus; assembly: GCF_016056375.1. GTDB lineage: Bacteria > Bacteroidota > Bacteroidia > Cytophagales > Hymenobacteraceae > Hymenobacter > Hymenobacter negativus_A. Next base: position 83,076 of record NZ_JAEDAE010000003.1, on the reverse strand, counting down.
GTAGGCTTCGAGCTGCGGCACGGCCATGGCTTTGCTCACCGATACCACTACCACGGGCGAGAAAGACTGGGTACCGTCGTGGTCTACCTGCCGCAGGCGGTAGTAGAGCGTGGCAACGCCCAGGGTGCCGGCTTCAGCATCGCGGAGCTTGTAGGCCAGCGGGCTGGTGCTGCTGCCGGCCGCTGCTACCTGGCCCACGGCTTTGAAGGCGGCTTCGCTGCCCGTGGAGCGTTCCACGGCAAAGTAGCTGCTGTTCTTTTCGGTGGCAGTGGTCCAGCTCAGCTCGGCCGCGCCATTGGTCCACTTGCCCACAAAGGCCGTGAGCTCTACGGGCAACGGGATGATGGTGCTGATGAGGCCGCTGGCCAGGTTGTCGGCGAAGGCCTGATATACATTGATGTTCACCCCAAGGGCCGCCGTGGAGGCCGCGCTGATTTGGACGGAAGCAAAGTTTTTGGTGGTCAGAAACGATACTTCCTGCCGGCCATCGGGCAACAGGTTCAGCGACAGGAGCGACGAGCCCGAGGCGCTTTCCAGCAGGTTGCCGGCCGCATCATACGTACTTAGGGTGAGGCGGCTAAGCAGGCTGGCATCGAGCAAGCCGCTGTTGTTGCTGATAATCATGCCGGCGCGGTAGCCTGCTTGTCCCACATCGGTTTTCACCGTGCTGCCCGGGGCACGCAGGTCCAGCTTCAGCTCGGCCGTGGAGGCGATGCCGCCGCCAATGTTGATGACGGCTTTCGTGGCGGGGTCGTTGTCGGCCGCGCCGGCGGGGTTGCTCACGCCGCAGCCAGCGCACACCACCGCCGAGGTGTTGGTGGCGTAGTTGGTGTTCGATACCGGCTGCCCAAAATCTGACAGGTAGCGCGTGGTGCCCGTGAAAGCAGCCGGCTCCACGCCAAAACCGTAGTAAATATCCAGGTTATCGAGGGCCGCCAGCGCGCCAATCTGCTCAATCTTCACCTCATCAAACGCAGACTTGGTGGGAAAGCTCACCTGGTATTTGCCATCGGGCAGCAGCTTCACATCCAGCAGGTTGGCGCCGGTGGCCGATTCCTGCTTCACCGACACCCCGTTGATGGTCTTATAAGTAGTAATGCGCAGGGCCGACAGCGCCGCCAAATCGATGATGCCGGAGCTGCCCAGCACAAAGCCCGCGTAGTAACCGGCCGGGGCCGTTTTCGAGCTTTCGAGCTTGACGCTGAGCGACGAAGGGCAATTGACCGAAATGAACGTGCCGAACGTAGCGTGGTTGGTCAGGCTGTTATCAACGGCATACTCCGGGTTGTAAATATTGGTATTGCCGCACACACTCACCACATCGCCGGGCGTGATGGCCGTGTTGTAGTAGGAAGAAAGGTCGCTGGCCGGAAAGTGCGACGTGAGCCCGCGCACCGGCTGCTGCACCAGCGACTGTATGGCGTAAGCATAATAAACATTGAGGCGATACAGCACGTCTACCGTCCCGCCTACTTCCAGCTCAATGTCATCGAATGCCTGCTTGGCCACAAACTCTAGCTGCATCGGACGGTCGGTGCCTGCCACCAAGCGCAGGCTTTGCACTACGGCCAGCGAAACCACCTGCGTTTCGACGGCGGTGGTGCCACCACGCAGATAGGTGCGCAGCGTGTACGTACCCAGCGCACTCACGCCCGCCAGGCTGGCCGGCGGAGCTACCAGCATGCCGACACGGTCGCCGGCGCTGGCCTGGCGGTCGAGCCCCAGGCGCAGGCTCACGCTTTTACCAGCGGTGACAAACTTTGTAATGGTAGCATAATCGGCCGTATTAGAGCCATTGGCGGCCTGCCCCGGGTTGGTTACTCCCCCACCCAGCAGGCTGCAAAGCGCGGGCACCAGGCAGCTGCTGCTGGCCGAGGCGACCCCACCCGTGGAATAAATTGGGTTGCCGGCGGCGCTGGCAGTGCCCATTGCCAGCACCACGAGCAGGCTGGCAAGCAGCCACGCCCGAAACCGAACCAGTGAAGCGGAAGTTAGAGTAAGGGATTCCATAATGATTAGCAAAAAATATTTAACTCTTTGGCACTGTGCCTGCCACATCCTTGCAATTCCGTGGCCATGTCGGCTCAACCCCATTCCTGGCCAACTGGCTGATTATATATAATTCTCAATATGTTTAATCTATTTCCCAATTCCGGAAAATTGTCCTAAAATGGGAATTTATTAATAATAACAGCGCAATCCGATTGCATTTTGACTTCGTATATGCCCCGTTAATGGCCTTTTTTAGCCTAATAAAATTTTTGTTACGTATTTTTGCAATATAATTTTTCCAATGAAACGCTTGTAGTATTTGTCTTGCTTCAGCGTTTCAACCGGTAGTTTTCGACTAGCGGGGCGTTATTTCGGGCATCCACACCCCTTTCTGCATGAACTCAGCTCTACCTTTCAAAATTTTTGTCGTCGAGGACAATGAGTGGTATGGCGAGTTGCTTCTGCACCGCCTGAGCCAGAACCCCAACCATAGCGTAACACGCTTTACCACGGCCCGGGCGTGCCTGGAGCAGCTGGGCGAGAAGCCGGATTTTATTACGCTCGATTACTCGCTACCCGATGCCAAGGGCGAGCAGGTGCTGCGCCAGATTCGGGAGCGGCTGCGGGGCACCGAAGTCGTGGTGATTTCAGGCCAGGAAGACGTGAGCACGGCCGTCAACATGCTCCAGCAGGGTGCTTATGACTACCTGGTGAAAGACGAGAATACCCTCGACCGCCTCTGGAACCTGGTGGGCAAGGTGGAGCAGCAGGTGAGCCTGCGCCGCGAAAACACCCAACTCCGCCAGCAGATTGGGGCCCGTCACGGGGCCGGCCAAGCCATTCTGGGCGAGCACGCGTCGATGCAGGCCGTGCAGAACCTCATCACCAAAGCGGCCCGCACCACCATCACGGTGAGCGTGAGCGGCGAAACCGGCACCGGCAAGGAATTGGTGGCCAAGGCCATCCATTTTCAGTCGAGCCGGGCCAGCCAGCCCTTCGTGGCGGTGAACATGGCCGCCATTCCGCGCGAGTTGGTGGAGAGCGAGCTGTTTGGGCACGAGAAAGGCGCGTTTACCGGGGCAGTGGCGCGCCGCGTGGGGCGGCTGGAAGAAGCGACCAGCGGCACCCTGTTTCTGGACGAAATTGCCGACCTCGACCTGAGCCTGCAGGCCAAGCTGCTGCGGGTGCTGCAGGAGCGGGAAGTGACCCGTGTGGGCGGCAGCCAGGCCATTCCGTTCGATGTGCGCCTGATAGTGGCCACGCACCGCGACCTGCTGACCGAAGTGCAGGCCGGCCGCTTCCGCGAAGACCTGTATTACCGCCTGCTGGGCCTGCCCATTGCCCTGCCCCCGCTGCGCCAGCGCGGGGCCGATGTGCTGATGTTGGCCGAGGTGTTTGTGCGCGACTTCTGCCAGCTCAACAACCTGCCGCCGCGCCAGCTCACCGACTCGGCTCGCGAACAGCTTAAGGCCCATCCGTTTCCGGGCAACGTGCGCGAACTGAAAGCCGTGGTGGAGCTGGCCACCGTGCTGGCCGACGGCGAGTTTATTCAGGGCGAAGACCTCCCCCTGCGCCCCGGCAAGGCCACCATCGGCCCCGGCAGCCAGCTTTCGCTGCGCGAGCAAACCACGGCCATCGTTCAGAACTGCCTCGATGAGATGAATGGCGACGTGCTGGCGGTGGCGGCCCGGCTGGGCATCGGAAAGTCCACTATTTATCGTATGTTACAGCAACGGGAGCTGCACATTGCCTAAGCACCGCATGGCGGGCCGGCGAGTCTTCGCCGGGTTTATTAGTCCGCATTTTATTTGCTTGCGACATTATTTACGCTTAGTCCTTTTTTGATGCGTCGCTCCCGCTATCCTCGTCTGGCCCGCCGGACAGCTGTGCCGGCTGCCCGGCGGGTAGCCGAGCGCACGATGCAGCTACCCACGCCCACCGGCAGCACCGCCCGCCAGAACGCGGGCCCGCCGGCGCAGGTGCTGGCCGACCGGGTTCCGCTTATCCTGTTCAGCTACGACTTGCGGCACCGCAAGCTGGTGCACTGCAACCGGCATTGCCACTCCGTGCTGGGCTACTCGGCGCAGATGCTACTGGACCTGGGTCCGGGCCTGACGCAGCATGTGCTGCACCCTGATTCTCTGGCGCAGCTCTTAAAATCGGACGTCAGGCAGCTGCTGGCGCGCAACAAGAAGGCCACCTGGGACTGCCGCGTGCGCCACCACGACGGCAGTTGGCGCTTGTTGCGCCTGCAGGTGCAGGCCAGCGTGCTGGGCCCCGAGGGCCAGGTTTGGGAAATTATGGGCAGTGCCGAGGACGTGACCCGCCACCGCGCCGCCGTGGATGAGCTGCGCCAGAGCCGCCACCTGCTGCGGCAGGTGCTGGACGTGGTGCCCAACCTGGTGGCTGTGTTCGACCTGCACCAGCAGCGCCCGACCTACGCCAACCGCCGCATCGAAACCTTGCTGGGCTATACCAGCCATGAGATTATGGCTTTCCCTCCGGGTGGCCTGCTTCCGCATCTGCTGCCGCCCGATTCGCTGGCGCGCTACACGGCCACCATGCAGGCAATGGCCCAACTGCCCGAGGGCCAGATGAAAACCATTGAGTTTCCGGCCCGCCACCGCGACGGCTCTATCCGCTGGCTGCACAGCACCCTGGCGGCTTTTGGCCGCGATGCCAACGGCCTGACCAGCAGCATTCTCAGCGTAACCGACGACATTACCGAGCAGCGGGCCGCCGATGAGCAGCACCGCCTCGCCACTACGCGCCTCACCGAGCAGCACCGCCTGTTCCGGCAGGTGATTGATGCGCTGCCGCATCCCATTTACCTGAAGGATGAGCACGGCAACTACCTGCTGGCCAACCGGGCGCTGGCGGCGCTGTATGACCTGACGCCCGACGAGCTGGTGCGCGCCGGCAAACCCGATATTCCGATTACGGCAGACACTGCCCGCTACCGGCAGCAGGACCTGCACGTGCTTACCACCGGCCAAGACCTGACGCTGGAAGAATCTTTTACGAACCCTGATGGCCGCATCGAGTGGTTTAGCAGCGTGAAGCGGCTCTTTGTGCAGGACGACGGCACGGCCCAGGTGCTGGGCGTGGATAGCAACATCACCGAACTCAAAAGCACGCAGCAGGCCCTGGAAAGCGCCATTGCCACGGCCCAGGTGGATGCCCAGGCGAAAGAGGATTTTCTGGCCAACATGAGCCACGAAATTCGCACGCCGCTGCACGGCATTCTGGGCCTGACGGGGGTGCTGGTGAAAACCACGCTCAGCCGCAGCCAACACGACTACCTGCGGTTGCTGGGCGAATCGGCCGAGCACCTGCTCAACGTGCTGAACGACGTGCTGACCACCGCCCGCCTTGGCGCGGGCAAGCTCCAGCCCGAGGCCATGCCCTTCGCCCCCAGCGAGCTGCTGCGCGGCTGCGCGGCCCTGCTTCGCCCCCGCGCCCGCGAAAAAGGCCTGCGCCTGCGCATCGAGAAGCCCACGCTGGCCGTGCAGGTGCTGGGCGATGCCCACCGTCTGCGCCAGGTGCTGCTCAACCTGGTCAGCAACGCCATTAAGTTCACCGAAACCGGCACCATCCGCCTGCGCTGCCGGGTGGTGCCCGCCCCCCGCCAACACACCGAGCCGGCGGGCACCGTGTGGCTGCAGTTTATGGTGAGCGATACCGGCCTGGGCATTGCCCCCGACACGCTGGACAAAATATTCGAGCCCTTCACCCAGGCCACCGCCAGCACCGACCGCGAGTACGGCGGCACGGGGCTGGGCCTGAGCATTTCGGAAGGCCTTGTGAAGCTCATGGGCGGGGCGCTGCGCGTGTGCAGCGAGGTGGACCAGGGCAGCACCTTTGCCTTCATCCTGGCCTTCCAGCCGGTGGCTACGGCCAGCTCCGTGCCCGCCGAAACCCCAGCCGAAGCTGTGCCTTTGGCCGAGGCCGGCCGCATTTTGCTGGTAGAAGACAACTTAGTAAACAGCCTGCTAGCCGAAACCGTGCTGCGCAACTGGGGCTGGCAGGTGACCACCGCCGCCAGCGGCCCGGCCGCCATCAAGCTGTTCGAACATCGCACCTTCGACCTGGTTTTGATGGATATTCAGATGCCGGGCATGGATGGCGAAATGGCCGCCCGTGCCCTGCGCGAGCACCCCGACCCCAACCAAGCTGCCACCCCGGTCATCGCCCTCACGGCCCGCGCCCAGGTCGGCGAGGCCGAACGCCTGCAGGCATCCGGCTTTGCCGGCTACCTTGCTAAGCCTTACCGCGAAGAGCAGCTTCTCGAAACCATGCACGCCGTGCTGGCGAGCCACCGCCAGGTGAGCGAACCTGCCCCTACTTACCACACCACTCCTTCTATGGCTTCTGCTCCCCCCCTCTACAACCTGAGCAACGTGCGCCAACTGGTACGCAACGACGAAACCATTGTGCGCCGCCTGGCCTGGGCCTTCATCGAAACCACGCCTGCCATCCTCACCGCCCTCGACGAGGCCCTGACCAAAGCCGACTGGGAAGCCCTCGGCGACGCCGCTCACCACCTCAAAAGCTCCCTCGATGGCCTGGGGGTAGAGAGCCTGCGCCACGTCATCCGGGAGGCGGAAGCCTATGGCGAAACGCCCCCGGCCCCGGCGCATGCCGCCCAGCAGGTCACCCTTATCCGCACCGTTACGGAGCAGGTGATGGCCAGCCTGCGCACAGAATTTCCGGAGCAGCAGGCTTAGCACTCATGCCGTTCCCTGTGCCCCCAGCCACGCCGGCCCCGCTCATTTATACCGATACCCTGGTGATTGGGGCGGGCCAGGCCGGGCTGGCGGCGGCTTACTACCTGCAACAGCACGGCGTCGATTTTCGGGTGTTGGATGCGGCCCCCACCGCCGGCCACGCCTGGGATGCGCGCTACGATTCGCTGCGGCTGTTCTCGCCGGCCTGGGCCAGTGGGCTGCCCGGCCGGCCCTGGCCCGGCAACCGGCTGCGCTACCCCACCCAAGCCGAGACCAGCGCCTACCTGCGCGATTACGCCGCTCATTTCGGGTTTCCAATCGATACCAACCAGCGCGTGACCCGGCTGATGGCCGCCCCCGGCCGGCCTGGCTACCACGCGCACACCGCCGCAGGCCGCACCTACGCGGCCCGACGCGTGATTGTGGCCACCGGCCCTTATACCACCCCCAAAATCCCGGCTTGGGCCGCCCAGCTGCCGGCCGCCGTGGCCCAGCTGCCCAGCCGCGACTACCGCCGCCCGGGCCAGCTGCCCGGCACCGGCCCGGTGGCCGTGGTGGGCAGCGGCAACTCGGCCCTGCAAATCGCGGCCGACATTGCGGCCACCGGGCGGCCGGTTTTCGTGGCCTTCGATGAGAAAACCCCAGCCATGCCCAACAACCAGCTTATGTGGGCCGCGATGGCCCTCACGGGCACTATGCGCTTCTCGCGCCACACGGCCCTCGGCCGCTGGATGATGGCCCAGACCGAGCCCGTGGTGAGCGGCGACCTGGCACGCCTGCGCCGGCTGCCGGCGGCCACGTTTATCGGCCGGGGCGTGGCAGCGCTGGCCACCGGGGCCATTCAGGGCCAGCGGGCAGCTTCGCCCCCGCTCGATGCCGTGGTATGGGCCACCGGCTACCGCCCGGATTACGGATGGATAGAATTGCCCATTCTTGAGCCCGATGGCCAGCCCCGGCACCACCGGGGAATCACGGCCGCGCCCGGCGTGGCTTTTCTGGGGCTGGGCTGGCTCGACAGTCGCAACTCGGCCTTGCTCAACGGCATTGGGGCCGATGCCCGGCGCGTGGTGCGGGCGCTATTGCAAATGCCCTAATTTTATTGAAACCCGGCCGCGTCTTTCGGGGTTGAACACCTCAGATGCAGCTTGCTGAATCTGGCTGCTTTTTATCCACCCGATTTTTCTGTCGCATTATGTTTATTTTCATGCTTGGCCTCTTGCTGGTCACCGCCATTCTCGCGCTCAAAACAGTGTCCAACGTCGAGAAAATGCTCACCCCCATCCCGGTGCGGGCCCGGTAATTTCTCCGTTTTTGACAATAAAAAAAGCAGCCCGAAAGCTGCTTTTTTTATTGTCTGATAATTGACCGAATTTGCGGTTAGCGAATAACCAATTTGCACATCTGGCTGGTATTGTCCGACTCGAGCCGCACGTAATACAAGCCGTTGGCGAACTTGCTCAAATCAAGCGTCCGCGAATATTTGTCGTTGAATTCCGTTACGGTTTCGTGGTACAACACCGAGCCGATTACGTTCAGCACGCTCAGCTCCACTTTCTTGCCCTGCAAGTTGTTGATGGTGAGGTGAACGATACCAGTACTGGGGTTAGGGTACACCAGCAGGTTTTTGTCGTCTCCGGGCCGGGCTTGCTGGCCGTGCCGGCTCGTGGCGGCAGCCGAAGCAGTGGACGTGGTGCGCATTAATGGCCCCATTCCGAGGCTAAGACAGACAAATAATAACAGAGGTAAAAGTAAGCGTTGCATCATAGTAGTAATTAGTGGGTTGGTAGAAAGAGCGGCGGGTGTTGAAGTAACGAAAAAAGTTGCTTTTGGTTGACAAAGGTACGGTGCTTATTCAGTAAGCTACACCAGAATATCCAAAAACCTCGATAGACTACGCTACTTTCGCTTCCATTGTTCGTATTCTCCCGACCAATTAAATGGACATTTTATTGATTGGCGGTGGCTTAGCCGGCCTGGCGGCAGCTCTCGACCTGGCCCGGCGCGGCCATCAGGTGGCGGTGGTGGAGCGCAAGCAGTACCCGTTCCATAAAGTGTGCGGCGAGTACGTGAGCAACGAGGTGCTCCCCTACCTGCGCCGCCTCGGGGCCGACCCGGCCGAGCTGGGGCCGGCGGCCATTTCCCGGTTTCTGTTGTCATCGCCGGGCGGCCGCATCCTCACCAGCCCGCTCGACCTGGGCGGCTTTGGGGTGAGCCGCTACGTGCTCGATGACTTTCTCTACCAGAAAGGCTTAGCGGCGGGCGTCACCTTTCACCTCAAAAGCACAGTAACGGATGTGGCCTTCGACCCCGCCGCCAACCGCCACACCGTGACCCTGGCCGACGGCCGCACCCTCGCGGCCCGTGTGGTACTGGGCACCTATGGCAAGCGCGCCAACCTCGACCGGCAGCTGCAACGGCCGTTTTTTGCGCAGCGCTCGCCCTACCTCGGGGTGAAGTACCACCTGCGCCTGCCGGGCTTTCCGCGCGATGTAATTGCGCTGCACAATTTTGCCGACGGCTACGCCGGCATCTCGGCCATTGAGGAAGACAAGCTGTGCTTTTGCTACCTGAGCACCCGCCAGAACTTGAAGACCCACGGCACCATTCCGGCGCTGGAGCGGCAGGTACTGGCCCGCAATCCGCGCCTGCGCGAAATCCTGGACGCGGCCGAAGTGCTGTACCCGCAGCCCGAAGTCATCAACGAAATATCCTTCGCGCCCAAGCAGCCCGTGGAGCAGCACGTGCTGATGTGCGGCGACGCGGCAGGCCTCATCACGCCGCTGTGCGGCAATGGCATGGCCATGGCGCTGCACGGCGCGGCGCTGGCAGCAGCCGCGGCCGACGGTTTTTTGGCGGGCCGCACCAGCCGGGTGCAGATGGAAGCGGACTACGCCCGGGCCTGGCAGGCCCAGTTTGGGGCGCGGCTGCGGGTGGGCCGGGCGGTGCAGCAACTTTTTGGCGGGCCACTGCTGAGCGAGGCGGTGGTGGGCGGCCTGCGCTACTGGCCGGGGGCCGTGCGGGCGCTGATGCGCCGCACCCACGGCCAGCCGTTTTAGCGCCGGCTGCAACGCAGGCCAGAATGTTGTTGGCGCTTTTTTGCGACGGCGGGCACTTCTGGCACTTCTTTTACCGTAGATTAAAGCAATATTAAAACCTGCCGCACGGGCCAGTAGTTGCCCCGGCAGACTTTCCGCTACCTGACTTCCTAATTTATTTCCGGCATGCCGAGCTATTTAGGTGCCATCGGCACTGCCAATCCTGCCCACCGCATCGCGCAGCCACAAATTGCCGATTTCATGGCCCAGGCCCTGCAATTTGGCGAGGACGACACGCGCAAGTTGCGGGCGCTGTACCGGGTTTCGGGCATTGCGCACCGCTACTCGGTGCTGCCCGACTACGGCCGGGCCAACGGCGACTACACGTTTTTTCCCAATACGCCCACCCTGGAGCCCTTCCCGAGCGTGGGCCAGCGCATGGCCGCGTACCGCCGCGAAGCCCTGCCGCTGGCCACCGAGGCCGTGCGCGAATGCCTGCGCCAGGTGCCCGACGCGACGTCGGCCAGCATCACCCACCTGGTGACGGTGAGCTGCACGGGCATGTACGCACCGGGGTTAGACATTGAGCTGGTGCAGGCCTTGGGCCTGCGTTCCGACGTGCGCCGCACCTGCGTGAACTTCATGGGCTGCTACGCCGCCGTGAATGCCGTGAAGCTGGCCGATGCTTTCTGCCGCGCCGATGCCGAGGCCCGTGTGCTGATTGTGAGCGTGGAGCTGTGCACACTGCACTTCCAGAAAAGCCGGGAGGAAGACCACCTCGTTAGCAACGCGCTGTTTGGCGACGGGGCGGCGGCCTGCCTGGTGCAGAGCACACCGCTGCCCAATGGCGTGCCCAGCCTGGCATTGCAGGCCTTCCATTGTGGGCTGGAACCCGATGGCCACGACGACATGGCGTGGCACATCAACGACTTTGGGTTTGAGATGACGCTAAGCAGCTACGTGCCGAAACTGATTCAGCGCGGCATCCGCAGTCTGACGGATGGGCTGCTGGCCAGTCTGCCCGTGGAGTTGGGCGACATCCGCCACTTCGCCATCCACCCGGGTGGGCGCAAAATTTTGGAAACCATCGAGGCCGAGCTGGGCCTTACCCACGACGACAACCGCCACGCCTACCGCGTGCTGCGCGACTATGGCAACATGTCGTCGGCCACGGTGCTGTATGTGCTGCGCGACGTGCTGGCCCACGCCACGCCGGCCGATAATGGCGCGCCCGTGCTCAGCTTCGCTTTCGGCCCCGGCCTGACAATGGAGGCCATGCTGCTACAGGTTTCATTCAACAATTATCATTCAACATTTAACAAGCAGGAAAGCGAGGAAGGCATTGATTCACAGGCTAACAGCGCAGTTGCTACGTCGCCACTCGAACTGTTAAATGTTAATTGATAAATGTTAAATGAACGAGCCGCCGGCCCGGAGCTGATGGACGACCTGACGCTGGCCAATGACGCCCTGCGCCAGAACCTCGACGAGCTGGAAACCATCAATACCTGGCTGGGCGGCTATGCGCCGGTGCTAAACGCGCTGCAACGCCTGAAAAGCCGGTTTCCGGCCGCCCGGCCCCTGCGGCTGGCCGACCTGGGCAGCGGCGGCGGCGACACGCTGCGCCACGTAGCCCGCTGGGCGCGCAAAAACGGCGTTTCCCTTGAACTGACAGGCATTGATGCCAACCAATTCATGCTGGAATATGCCACGGCCAAAAGCTGGGAATACCCGGAAATTAGCTACCAGCAGTTCGATATTTTCGCCCCGGAATTTCAGGCCCAGCTCTACGATGTGCTGACGTGCAGCCTGTTCTGCCACCATTTCACCGACGAGGAGCTGGTGACGCTGCTGCGGCAATGGCAGCAGCAGGCCGGCGTAGCCGTCGTCATCAACGACTTGCACCGGCACTGGCTGGCCTACCACAGCATCAAGTGGCTGACGCGGCTGCTGGGCGGCTCCTACCTCGTGCGCCACGATGCGCCGCTGTCGGTGGCCCGGGCCTTTCGGCGCCAGGACTGGGTGGTACTGCTGGCGCAGGCCGGCATCACAAATTATGAGTTGCGCTGGCGCTGGGCCTTTCGCTGGCAGGTGATAATTAGTGGTTAACGGTTAGTGGTTAACCACTAATAAAGCCCAGCCGCCACGCGGTAGGTATTGGCGTGGGCTTCCACAATGTCGATGATGCGCTCGGAGTAGCCGCCGCCCATGCACACCACCACGGGCAGGCGGTGGTGGTGACAGAGGCCAAGTACCAGCTCGTCGCGCTGGCGGCAGCCTTCGCGGGTGAGGGCCAGGTGGCCGAGCTTGTCGGTGGCCAGCACGTCCACGCCCGCCAGGTAGAACACGAAATCGGGCTGCACTTCATCAATGAGGCGGGGCAGGGTTTCGGTTAGCAGCTTTAGGTAGTGGGCGTCGTCGGTGCCATCGGGCAGGGGCAGGTCGAGGTCGGAGGTTTCTTTGCGGGCGGGGTAGTTGCGGCCGCCGTGCATGGAGAAGGTAAACACCCGGGGGTCGTGCTGAAAAATGGCGGCCGTACCGTTGCCCTGGTGCACGTCGAGGTCTACGATAAGGACCTTGCGCGCGTAGCCGTGGGCCAGCAGCCACGCGGCAGCCGCGGCCTGGTCATTCAGCAGGCAAAACCCTTCGCCCCGCGCCCTAAACGCGTGGTGCGTGCCGCCCGCGATGTTGAACGCCACGCCGTGCGCCAGCGCCCGCCGCGCCGCCTCAATGGTGCCGCCCAGGATGGTGATTTCGCGCTCAACCAGGTCCGCCGACCACGGGAAGCCGGTGGCCCGCTCTTCCTGCCGGGTGAGCTGGCCGGTGCGCAGGCGGTGGTAATAGTCGGCATCGTGCACCCGCAGAATATCCGCATCGGGCGGCGGCTGGGCCACGAAAAAATCGGCGGCTGTGGCGGTGCCTTCGTGCAGGAGCTGCTCGGGCAGCAGCTCGTATTTGAGCATGGGAAAGCGGTGGCCGGCGGGCAGTGGGTGGGCGTAGCAGGGCGCGAAAGCAATGGGCAGCATCAGGGCAAAAGTCGGTAGTACGGCCCGGGAACAGGCTGCGCAATTTTATAACATCAGAACCGGGCTGAAATGCTTGTCTTTGTGCGGCCCGGTGTGCTTCTTGCTGCTGTGAATACGGCCACCAGCTGCTGGCAAAGCTGAGGAAACCCCAGAGACATCAAAAAACGCCCCGGCGGCTGAAGTCGGGGCGTTTTCATTTGCTTTTAGCGAGGGGGGAGTGAAGTGTTAGGGCTGCTCGCCCACGCGCCGTTTCCATTCGGCCTGCGCCGCCGCGCCATACCATACCGTGCACCGCGTGAGCAGCGCGGGGTTGCCGGGCTCGGCAAACAGCTCCAGCGGCCCGATGCCCAGCAGCGGCACCTCGTCGCGGCTCACGAGGTGGAATCCGTCCAAGGCGGTGTCGATGAAAACACTGGCCGCGTAGTCGTAGAGCAGTTCCGCGTCCTCATCGGGCACGTACTCGCCGGCCGCCAGCAGCACCCGGCGCAGGGCCGTGGCCAGCGGATACTGACGGTGCCGCAGAATAGCATCGGCGAGCAATTGCTGCTCAGCGGTGACTTCGGCCATTTTTTATAACAGATTCCCCATGTCGAACAAGCCCCGCTGGTGGCTGCGGCCGCAATAAGCAAGTGCCCGGCTACCCAAACGGCGAGGCCATCGTTAACAACCCTCGGCCCCAAAAGTACCAGCCCGAAGGCCAATGCCTGGGATTGGCGCCGAAAAAGCCTTGCCGCACATTAGGCCAACCGCCCCAGGCTCAGATGTGGCGCCTATTTTCACCGCTGTTTACGGCAACACACCGGCACCACGTCGCGGGCTTCTTGCCAGGCGGCGGGCGTAGTGGTTTTCGTGCGCTGGTTACTTTTTCAGCAATTTCCCATGGCAAATAAATCAACGCTGCTAGTGCTGGTGAGCCTGGCGGCTGCCGGGTGCGGCCGGGCAACCGATGAGGAGGCCGCTATTCGGCAGGTGCTGGAACGGGAGGCGGCCACCTGGCGGGCCGGCGATGCGCCGGGCCACGCTGCCTGCTGGCACATCCAGCCCTACAGCCGCATTCTGGTGTCGACGGCCGAGGGCAAGGCGCTGGATATTCCCCCCGCCCTGATGGTTTCGGCATCGCCGGCAATGGGCCAGGGCGGCAAAGCAGTGCAATCCAACTTCAAGATGAGCATTGCCGGCAATAGCGCCTGGGTGAGCCACGACGAAGAATCGACGGCCCAAAACGGGCAGAAAACCTTTTCCCACGAAATCCGGCTGCTCGAGAAAATTGATAACCAATGGAAGCTCGTAGGGCAGTCTATTCATGCCTACAAGCCCTAAGAGGCCCAGCCCAACGAGGAAGGAAGCACCAAACCCTATCCGCGACAAAACCGGGGGCAAACAAATAAAAAACCCTCACTGCGCCGTGCAATGAGGGTTTCCGTGAGGCGTATTGGGCTCGAACCAACGACCTCCACCGTGTCAGGGTGGCGCTCTGAACCAACTGAGCTAACACCCCGGAGCCGGCCATGCCCGTGGGCCGCTGCGCCAAAGGTAGCGCCGCCTGGCGCATAGCGCGAAACGAGCCCCTTTTTTCAGGGTAAAAAGTGAAGTCAGGCAACCTTCTGGTCCCGGCAAAGTATAGGGGCAAACGGGAATAGTAATCTTCCCTGGCTTCTGGCCCATTACCCTCACTTCATTTCACCCATGAAAAAGACTCTCCTATTGTTGCTGCTGGCCATTACTTCAGCCTCTTCTGCGTTTGCCCAGGCGGCTCCCGGTGGTGCTCTTTCTTCGAAAGACTATACCGGTGGCAAAACCACCGACTCGCGCAATACCGGCTTCGGCGTGAAGGGCGGCTATAACCTCAACGGCCTGCGCGGCGATGATGTTAAGGGCATCGACCGCAACTCGCACAGCGACTTCCATGCCGGCGTGTACGGGCAGTTTGGTTTCGATGACTTCTCCTCAGTGCAGGTGGAGCTGCTGTACTCGCGCCTAGGCTTCACGGCCAATACTGGCGCTGGCAAAGCCCAGCAAACCTACCGCACTACGTACATCCAGCTGCCCATCATGTACGTGGGCAACTTCACCGACAACCTAAGCTTTCACGTAGGCCCGCAGGCCTCGCTGCTTATCAATGCCACGAAGGACGGCTCGACGCTCGGGCTGGCCGACAACGGCTTCAATACCTTTGATTTTGGCGGCGTGGGCGGTTTGGAAGCACGCATTGGCCCAGCCCGCGTAGGAGCCCGCTACAACCTAAGCCTGGGTAAGTTGTTTGAAGATAATATTCCCACCGGCAAAGCCATCGACCCGGCGTTTGGCAACGCGAAAATTTACAACAACCTGTTGCAGGTTTACGTGGGCATCGGCTTCACGCAATAGGCTCACCATCTTTCGCATCGTTTGAAAAAAAGGAAGCTCTGCCAGGGCTTCCTTTTTTCTTTCTCTCTATTCCTTTCCCAGCCATGCATGCCGCCCCTGCCGTCGATATTGCCAGCCTCTTCATGGCCCGCGAGCTGCTACTGGGCCGGGGGCTGGCGGTGCTGGCGGCCTGGGTGCTGCTGAACCTGGTGGGCAGCGGCTACTACCTGGCGCGGAGCGACCGCCGGCACGAGCCGTACTATTTCCACGGCATGAATGTGGGCTGGGGGCTGGTGAATGCCGGGCTGGCCGCGTGGGGCATTCTGCACCTGCACTTTGTGGCCCCCGCAGGGCTGGTGCCCGCCGAGTTGTTCCAAACCCAGCTCTTCAACGAAAACCTGTTTTTGCTGAATGCCGGGCTCGACGTGGCCTACATCATGACGGGCTCTTACCTGCGGGCGCGGGCCCTGGTGCCGGGGCAGCCGCGCCCAGTGCGGTTGTTAGGCTTTGGTCGCTCGCTGTGGGTGCAGGGAGGTTTTTTGCTGGTGTTTGATGCCTCGATGTGGAGTGTGCTGCACTGGCTGGGGCGCGACTGGTTCCGGCTGCTGGGCTGAAGTGTGACAGTGTCCCAACCTGGGATGATTGGCCCATTTTGAGAAAAACCAATTTTCGTTCGTGCGGCAGTAGGCGTTGTAAACCGACAGAACAGGCAGGTTCGACGGAAAAGCTGGCTGTCGGAAATTCCGGGAGGAGAGCTTTGCGTAGCTCTCCCGCCACCGCCCTCGCCCAAGGCATTGCCGGGAAGCCCGGATTTCAGCCGCCTGTTTATGCGTTTTTTCTTCTCCGTTTTCGCCTCCATTTGCCTGCTGCTGACGTTCGGTGCGCAGGCTAGCACCCTCGACCGGGTCGAGGCCGTGGTGCTCACGTCGCCCGCTGGCGGCACGCGTCTCAACGGCATTCTGCGGCTGCCCACAGGCGCCGGCCCTTTCCCGGCGGTCGTGCTGCTGCCCGAGCACGAAGCCGGCACCCTGGCTCCTAACGAGGCCGATAAGCAACTACTGAGCAGCCTGGCCGACTACCTCGTGAGCCAGGGCATGGTGGTGCTGCGCCTTCAGGAGCGCAGCGCGAGCGAAGGCCCCGGCACGGTGGCCGACCGCTCGGCCGATGCCCTGGCCGCCCTGAACTACCTGCGCACCCGCCCCCAGGTTGATGTGACGCGGCTGGGCCTCATTGGCCACGGCGAGGGCGGCAACGTGGCCCTGCTGGCCAGCGCGCAGCTACAGGCTCCCACGTTTGTGGTGGCGCTGGCCGCATCGGGCCTGCCCGGCCGCGAGCTGCTGGCCGCCCAGCCCACCATGTATGGCAAGGTGCTCGGCCAGGACTCGACCGACGCGCAGCGCCAGCGCAAGTACCGGCTCGACCAGGTGGCTGCCGAGCAGGAGGCCGCCAGGCTGCGAGCCCACGGCTCGAACAGCGCCCAGGTGCAAACCTACCTGGACCAGCAGCGCCTGCGCCAGAAAATGGCCATGCGCCGCGACGAGGAGAACTTGGTGAAGCACCAGCGCGCCATGCTGGAAATAGTGCGCCAAACGCCCGATAATGCCCAGGCCCAGGCCATTCTCAGCAACATGCTGCGCCAGCGCTACACTGGCATTGCCCCGCAGGACGTGCAGGCCAGCGTGCATACCCTGACCACGCCCGCCTACCGCAACTACCTGGCCTTCGACCCCGTGGCTGCGCTGCCGAAAGTGCAGTGCCCCGTGCTGCTGCTTCACGGCGACGACGATGCCGAAGTAAACGCCTTGGTTAACCTGGCGCTGCTCAAAAAAGGCCTCCGCGCCAATGCCCGCGTGACGGAAATGCACGTGCCCGGCCTAAACCACGCCCTGCAGATTAGCAAGGAAGAGGCCGCCGGCATGTCGCCCGCGCCGGTTTCGCCCGACGCCCAGGCCAACATTTACACCTGGATTATGAGCCAGAAATAGCATTGGCCGCTTTCCGCTTTCGTACCTGAGACAAGATGGAAAAGCCCGACAATTCAATTTGTCGGGCTTTTCCATTTCCAGCTAGTGCGGTGGGCTTGGTCAGCAAAGTTGGGCCGGTGGTCGGGCGGGCACCGGCTCAGGCCGATTACAGCGTGCTGAACTCGGCTTTTTGTAGCCTGCTTTCGTATCGGTAAACAGCTCGCATACAAACGCGGAGCAGTGTTACTGCATATGAAAATATTTTTGCCTGGCCGGGCGGCCCTGCTGCTGATACTGCTGAGCGTGGCGGCCTGCAACTCGAAGAAAAAAGACGACGAAGCCGGCGGCCCGGGTGGCAAGGGCGGCAAAGATGGCGGCCCCGCGCCCATCAAGGACTACCCGGTGCTGGTGGTGCGGCCTGATACCGTGACGCTGTTTCAGGACTATCCCGCCACCATTCAGGGGCAGCAGAACGTGGAAATCCGGCCCAAAGTAGACGGGTTTGTGGAAGCCATTTACGTAGACGAAGGCGCCAGCGTGAAGAAGGGCCAGAAGCTTTTCCACATCAGCGCGCCGCAGTACGAGCAGGAAGTGCGCACGGCCCGCGCCGGTATCAAAACCGCGCAGGCCGACGTGGATGCCGCCCGCATGGGCGTAGAAAAAGTGCGGCCGCTGGTTGAGAAAGGCATCATCAGCAAGTACCAGTTGGAGGGTGCGCAGTACACCCTTGAATCGAAGGAAGCCGCCCTGGCGCAGGCGCAGGCCACGCTGGCCAATGCTCTCACTAACCTGGGCTACACCACTATCACCAGCCCGGTGGATGGCGTGATGGGCACCATCCCCAACAAAATCGGCAGCCTGGTGAGCAGCACCTCGGCCGACCCGCTCACCACCATTTCCAGCACCGGCAACGTGTACGCCTACTTCTCGCTTAGTGAAAAAGCACTGCTGGATTTTGCCCGCCGCCGCCCCGGCAACACCCTGCAGGAAAAGCTCTCGAACGTGCCCGACGTGCTGCTGGTGCTGGCCGACGGCAGCGTGTACCCCTACCACGGCCGCGTAAAAACCGCCATCGGTCAGATTAACACCGAAACCGGCGCCAGCAGCTTCCGCGCCACCTTCCCCAACCCGCAGGGGCTGCTGCGCAGCGGCAGCAGCGGCTCGGTGCGCACCCAGCGCCCAATGGATAATGCCCTCATCATCCCGCAAAGCGCCACCTACGAGTTGCAGGGCAAGCGCTTCGCCTATGTAGTAGGCCGCGATACGGCCGCGCACGCCGCCGCCATCACGGTGGTGCCCACGCCGGATGGGGCGTCGTTTGTGGTGCAGAAAGGCCTGAAAGCAGGTCAGCAAGTGGTGCTCGAAGGCATCAGCGGACTGAAAGAGGGCGCGAAGATTCGGCCGAAAGTGGTGAAGGCCGTGCCAAAGAAAGAGGACGTTGCGGGCGGGTAACCTCTTCCCCCGGCCCCCTCTCCTTGGGGAGAGGGGGAGCCAGTCCCGCGCCTTGCTCTCGTTTTATTTTCCAAAAGATTCCCCGCGCCTGATTCGTCAGGCTCCCCCTCTCCCAAGGAGAGGGGGCCGGGGGTGAGGTTATCCGTCAGGTTTATGCTAAAAATATTCATCGAGCGCCCCGTGCTCTCCACCGTTATTTCGGTGATAATCGTGCTGTTGGGCGTGCTGGGGCTGCTGCAGCTGCCCATTGCGCAGTACCCCGACATTTCGCCGCCCACCGTGCAGGTATCGGCCAGCTACGCGGGCGCCAACGCCGACGTGGTGCTGAAAAGCGTGCTGGTGCCGCTGGAAGAGCAGATAAACGGCGTGGAAGGCATGACTTACATGACGTCCTCGGCCACCAACGAAGGCGCGGGCAGCATTCAGGTGTACTTCAACGTGGGCACCGACCCCGACCAGGCCGCCGTGGACGTGCAGAACCGCGTGGCCAGCGCCACCAGCCTGCTGCCCCAGGAAGTGACTCTAGCCGGCGTGACCGTACGCAAGCAACAGAGCAGCAACCTGCTGATTTTCGCCCTCTACTCCGACAACCCGGCCTACGACCAGACCTTCCTCCAGAACTACGCCCAGATTAACATCGTGCCGCAAATCAAGCGGGTGAACGGGGTGGGCAACTCCAATGCTTTCGGCTCGCGCGACTATGCCATGCGCGTCTGGCTCAAGCCCGATGTGATGGCCATCTACGGCCTCACGCCGGCCGACATCTCGGCCGCGCTGGCTGACCAAAATGTGGAAGCCGCCCCTGGCAAATTCGGCGAAAACTCCGACCAGAGCTTCCAGTACGTCATCAAGTACACCGGCAAGCTGGTGTCGGTGGAGCAGTTCGAGAACATCATTCTCAAGAGCACGGGCTCGGGCCAGCTGCTGCACCTCAAGGACGTGGCCCGGCTGGAGCTGGGCGCCCAGGCCTACAGCAGCAACAGCGCCACCTTCGGCAAGCCCTCGGTGGGCATTTCGGTGAACCAGACGCCGGGCTCCAATGCCCGCGACGTGATTGAGAAGTCGCTGGAGGTGCTGAAGACAGCTGAAAAGTCGTTTCCGGCCGGCATTCACTACACCAACCTGGTTAATATCAACGATTTCCTGGACGCCTCCATCAGCAAGGTGATTCACACGCTGCTGGAATGTTTTGCGCTGGTGTTCCTGGTGATTTTCATCTTTCTACAGGATTTCCGGTCCACTATTATTCACGGCGTGTCGGTGCCGGTGTCTATTATCGGCACGTTTTTCTTTCTCAAGGTCTTCGGGTACAGCATCAACCTACTCACGCTGTTTGCGTTGGTGCTGGCCATTGGCATTGTGGTCGATGACGCCATTGTGGTGGTGGAGGCCGTGCACGCCAAGCTCGAAGGCGGCTACACTTCCCCGCGTAAGGCCGCCATCGATGCCATGAGCGAGATAACCGGGGCCATTCTCAGCATCACGCTGGTGATGGCGGCCGTGTTTCTGCCGGTCACGTTCATCACCGGCTCGGTGGGGGTTTTTTACAAGCAGTTCGGCATCACGCTGGCGGTGGCCATTCTGATTTCAGCCGTGAATGCCCTGACCCTTTGCCCGGCGCTGGCAGCCCTGTTTCTGAAACCGCCCCACCACGAGGGCGAGGCTGAAACCGAGGAAGCGCAAAACGAGGAAAAAACCACCGACCCCAAAGCAGCTGCCGAAGCAAAAGATGCGCAGAAACCGCCGCAGAAAAAGGGCTTCATGAAGCGGTTCAGCATCGCCTTCAATGCGGCTTACGATGCGCTGGTGGGCAAATACACCAAGGCCGTCACGTTCCTTTCGGCCCGCAAGTGGCTGTCGCTGATTGCGGTGGCGGGCTTTGGGGCGGGGCTGTATTTCCTGATGACGACCACGCCCAGCAGCTTCGTGCCGAACGAAGACATGGGCACCATTTTCGTAAACGTGAGCCTACCGCCGGCCTCCACGCTGGAGCGCACCACGGCCGTGAACACCCAAGTCGATAGCCTGATTCGGACCATTCCGGCGGTGAAGGGCACCCTGCGCATCACGGGCCAGAATTTCCTGGCCGGGCAGGGCAGCGCCTACGGCATGGTCATCGTGCGCCTCAAGCCCTGGGACGAGCGCAAGAAGATGAACAACGAGGCCGTTATCAAGGAGATAAGCAAGCTCACGGCCAATATTCGGGCCGGTGATATCCGGGCCATTTCCCAGCCCACCATCACGGGCTTTGGCGCCACCGGCGGCTTCACCTTCCAGCTTCAGGACAAGGGCGGACACACCACGGCTGAGTTTTTCAAAGTGGCGCAGGATTTTCTGGCCGAGCTGAATAAACGGCCTGAAATTCAGTACGCCAGCACGGCCTTCAACCCCGGTTTCCCTCAGTACCAGCTGAGTGTGAACGTGGCCAAGGTGAAACAGGCCGGCCTGACGGAAAAAGACGTGCTGAATGCCATGCAGGTATTCTACGGTGGCTCCTACGCCTCCAACTTCAACCAGTTTGGCAAGCAGTACCGGGTGATGGTGCAGGCCGACTCGGCCTACCGCGCCAACCCCGAGGGCCTGAGCAAAGTCTTCGTGCGCAACGCCGACGGCGTGATGGCCCCGCTCACCGAATTCGTGACCCTGACGCGCATCTACGGCCCCGAAAGCCTCTCGCGCTTCAACCTGTTCACCTCCATTTCGGTGAACGGCTCGCCCAAGGAAGGCAGCAGTTCGGGCGAGGCGCTGCTGGCCATTCAGGAAGTGGCGCAGAAGCTGCCGGCCGGCTATGGCTACGAGTTTTCGGGCATCAGCCGCGAAGAGCAAGGCAGCGGCAAGCAGTCGCTCTACATTTTCGGGCTGTCATTAGTGTTTGTATACCTGCTGCTGAGCGCGCAGTACGAGAGCTATATCCTGCCGTTTGCGGTGCTGCTTTCGATTCCGATTGGCTTGTGCGGCACGTATTTGTTCGCCAAGCTTTTCGGCATCGATAACAACATCTACCTGCAGATTTCGGTGATTATGCTTATCGGCCTGCTGGCCAAAAACGCCATCCTCATCATCGAATTCTCGCTAGCCCGACGCCGCGACGACGGCATGGAAATCATGGAAGCGGCCATTGAAGGGGCCAAAGCTCGCCTGCGCCCTATTCTGATGACTTCATTCGCCTTCGTATTTGGCCTGATGCCGCTGCTCTTTGCCAGCGGCGCGGGGGCCAATGGCAACAAGAGCATTGGGGCCGGGGCCATTGGCGGCATGCTGTTTGGCACGCTGGTCGGGGTGTTTTTCATCCCCGTGCTCTTTGTCGTTTTTGAAGGCTTGCAGGAAGCCATCAGCGGCCCGCCGAAAACTAAAGAGCAACTGGAAAAAGAGGAAGCCGAAGGCGGCCCGCCCGCGAAGGATGGGGAGAAGAAGCCGGATAACAAACCCGAGGATAAGCCGCAGCCCGAACCCGCTGTGGCCTAGCGTTGCCAGTGCTCCACCGGCCCGCGTACCAGAATTAATTCCACTGCAATGACTGCCAGCAAATTCCTTAAGTATCTCTCTCCTGTGCTCGCGCTGGCGGCTGGCTGCCAGCTGCTGCACCCCTATAATCGCCCCGAAACGGCCACCACCGGCCTGTTCCGCGACGCGGCCACGACGGATACAACTTCCTTGGCCGCCCGCCCCTGGCAACAACTCTTCACTGACCCGCAGCTACAAAAGCTCATCGCCGAAGGCTTAACCAACAACCGTAATTTGCAAGTGGCACTGGCCCGCATCGAGCAAAACCAGGCCCTGCTGGCCCAAAGCCGCGCCGCCTTCCTGCCCAGCCTCAGCGCCCGCGCCACCACTACCCTCTCGCGTATCGGCGGCGCTTTCGTGAGCACGGGCACCGGCGGCAGCACCACGACCACCGGCACAACCACGGGCACCACGACGGGCGGAACGACCACCGGCGGCACCACTGGAGGCACTACAACCGGCGGAACGACTACCGGCACCACCACCGGCGGCACCACCACGGGCACAACTACCGGTACCACCACCGGCACGACCACCACCGACCAATCCTCCGTCGTCACCGGCGGCACGGCGCACCAATACCTGCTGGGCCTGAGCAGTAGCTGGGAAGCCGACGTGTGGGGCAAGCTGCGCAGCACCAAACGCTCCTACGCTGCCGCCGTGCGCCAAAGCGAAGCCTACCGCCGCGTGGTGCAAACCCAGCTCATCGCCGACATCGCCGACAACTATTACGCCCTGCTGGCCCTCGATGCCCAGCTCGACATCACCCAGCAAACAGTGCAGCTCCGCATCAAGGATGTGGAAACCATGCGCCTGCTGCTGGAGGGCGACGTAGTGACCGGTGCCGCCGTGGTGCAGAGCGAGGCCCAGCGCTACGCCGCCGAAGTCACCATTCCGGACCTGCAGCGCAACATCCGCGAGACGGAAAACCTGCTGGCCACGCTGCTGGGCCGCACGCCCGGCCCCATCGAGCGCAGCACACTGGCCACCCAGGATGCGGCCCCGCCCCTGCTCACCGGCGTGCCCGGCCAGCTGCTGCGCAACCGCCCCGATGTGCAGCAGGCCGAATTTGCCTTTGAGTCCACCTTCGAGCAAACCAACGCGGCGCGGGCCTATTTCTACCCCAGCTTCACCATCACGGCCAACGGCGGGCTGACCAGCACCACGCTCACCAATTTGTTCTCGCCCACGGCCATATTCGCCAGCGTGGTGGGCGGGCTGGCCCAACCCATTTTCAGCCAAGGGCTTAACCGGGCGCGCCTGCGCCGGTCGGAGGCCTTGCAGAAAGAATACCTCAACACCTACCAGCAAACCATGTTTGTGGCCGGCCAGGAGGTTTCAAACGCTCTCTTTTCCTACCAAAGCGCCGCCGATAAAGCCCGCCTGCGCGCCCTGCAGCTGGAGTCGCTCCGCAAGTCGGTCGAATACACGCAGGAACTGTTGCGGGCCGGCTTCGCCAACTACACCGAGGTGCTCACGGCCAGGCAAAACCTGCTCCAGGCCCAGCTAAGTGGGGTAAACGACCAGCTGCAGCAGCGCCAGGCTGTGACGGACTTGTACCACGCGCTGGGAGGCGGCTGGCGGTAGCGGGTTTGATTTGGTGAGAACTGTATAGCTAAAAAGTCTGTCATCCTGAGCGCAGCGAAGGACCTTATCACGTCAGAACAAGCTGTTTGAACGTGGTAAGGTCCTTCGCTGCGCTCAGGATGACAGACTTTTTCCCGGCACCAGCTGAGAAACGGCTTAGTTGTGGCCGCCGTGCTGGGGCTCCAGCATTTCCTCCACAATCTTCTTGTTGAAAGCCGGAATGTCTTCCGGTTTGCGGCTGGTGATGAGGCCGTGGTCGCACACCACTTCCGAATCTTCCCAGTGGGCACCGGCGTTTTTGAGGTCGGTGTGTACGCTGGGCCAGCTGGTTACGCGCTTGCCGCGCACCACATCGGCCTCCACCAGCAGCCAAGGGCCGTGGCAGATGGCGGCCAGCACTTTGCCCGAGCCGGCAAACTCCTTCACGAAAGCCACCACGTCCTTGTTCATGCGCAGGATATCGGGGTTCATCTGGCCGCCGGGCAGCACCAGAGCGTCGTAGTCGGCCGGCTTCGCGTCGGTGATGACTTTGTCGACGTCAACTTTGTCGCCCCAGTCCTTTTTGGGGCCGTCCCAGCCCTTGATGGAGCCGCTTCTGAGGGAAATGACGTGGGTTTCGGCGCCCTCGCCCTCAAGGTATTTCTTGGGCTCATCGAGCTCGGCCTGCTCGAAGCCGTCGGTGGCGATGATGGCAATTTTCTTGCCCTTTAGTTTGTCGCTGCTGAAAATGCTCATGGTGTTTTGAAAGAGAAATAGCGGAAATAGCAAAAGGCCGGGATTGTGCCCGGCCCTTTGCTTTACGCCCACTTTATGCCTTTCGTTGAAGAAAATTATGGCATCAGGCCCCAAACCAGTGCACGGTGAAGGTGGTGCCCGCACCCACGGTGCTGCTTACCTCCAGGTGCCCGCCGCGGCTAGCCACAATGCGCTGCACGAGGTACATGCCCACGCCGGCCCCGGCAATGTGCGGGTGCTGGCGGGCAAACGGCTGGAACACCGGGGCCCGGTGGCTGGGCAGTTTCATGCCCAGGCCATTGTCCTGCACCGCGAGGAAGGGCTGGCCGGTATTGGCAATGCCGCTGCGCACCTGGATGTGCGGCGGCCGTGTGGGGTCGGCGAACTTGAGGGCGTTGCTGAACAGGTTGTGGAGAATGGAGCGCAGGTTGGCCCGGCCGTAGGTGAGCGTGGGCGCCGCCGCAAAATCCAGGTCGATAACAGCCCCGGATTCCTGCACCTGGGTGCGCAGACCCAGTAGCACTTCGTCGGCCACG
Organism: Hymenobacter negativus; assembly: GCF_016056375.1. Classification (GTDB taxonomy): domain Bacteria; phylum Bacteroidota; class Bacteroidia; order Cytophagales; family Hymenobacteraceae; genus Hymenobacter; species Hymenobacter negativus_A. Next base: position 58,172 of record NZ_JAEDAE010000003.1, on the reverse strand, counting down.
CTGCGCAGCTCCAGTGTTTCGGGGGTGGCGGAGAGGCCACGCTGGTCTTCCACAGTTTCGGCCAGCTCCTGCAGCGTGGCATCGAGCTGGCTCAGGGCCTGGTCCAACATGCCCACGATTTCGCCTTCCTCCGGGTCGTCGAAGGTAGCCGTGCGGCGCAGCTCATCAAACAGGCCGCGCAGGTTGAGCAAGGGCTGCTTGAGGTCGTGCGAGGCCGTGTACACGAAGGTGTCGAGGTCGCGGTTGGTGCGGGCCAGCTCGTCGTACTGAGTTTGCAGCACCTCGCGCAGGCGGTGCTGGTCGTCCACGTCGGTGCAGGCCCCAAACCAGCGCGGCCCGCGCTCGTCGGCCAGCTGCCGCGCCCGGATGATGTGCCAGCGGTAGCGCCCGTCGTGCCGCCGCATCCGGAACAGGCCCTCGTAGGGCTCGCCGGTAGCAATGCTGTGCACCCAGCGACGGGCGGCCCCGGCCTGCTCGCTGGGGTCGAGCAGGTTTATCCAGCCGGTGGGGCCCAGCTCGGCTTTGGTCAGGCCCGAGTATTCGGCAGTGTATTCGTTGTAGTAATCGATAAAGCCCTCGGCCGTGGCCGTCCAGATAAGCTCCGGAATGCTGTCGGCCAGGAAGCGCAGTTCGGCCTCGCCGCGGCGCAGGGCTTCGGCCAACTCGCGCTGGTCGTGCACTTCCGTGAGCGCGCCGTGCCAGAACACGGCCTGGTCAGGGCCGTGTAGCTCGGGCAGGGCGCGGCTCAGCAGCCAGCGATACTGGCCGTCGTGCCGGCGCAGGCGGTACTCGTAGCTCCAGCCAATGCCGGCCGCCCGGGCCGAATCGGACTGGTAGAGCACGCGCAGGCGGTCGTCGGGGTGAATGAGCAGGGGCCAGATGGCGTTCAAATCGGCCGTGGGCGGCTGGCCGGTGTAGTAGTACCACTGCGGGCTCACGTACTCGTACCGGCCGTCAGCATCGACAGTGAAGGTGATTTGGGGTACCGTTTCCGTCAGCACCCGCAGGCGCGTGTCGAGGCGGCGGGTTTCGATGGCCAGGTGATGAGCCTTCTGCCGGGCTTCCTCCTGCGCCGTCACGTCCATGGCAAACAGCAGCAGGCCACTCACGGGCCCGTCGCCTTCGCGCACCGGTTCCAGGGCAATGTCGAAGTAGCGGGGCGTGGGATTCTGGTCATCGGTGGCGGGCAGCGGGATGCCGTAGGATTTGGCCACGTAGGGCCGGCCCGAGCGGAACACCTGCTGCATCACGTCCAGCAAATCGGCGGGGATGGTGCCGGGATGGTCGGCCACGGCCTGGCCTTCCTGCACGGGCGCTCCCAGCACGGCTTGCATGGCTTCGTTCACGAAACCGAAGCGCAGCGCTTCGCCCTGCAGCGTGGCCACGCCCGCCGGCATGTGCCGCAGAATGTCTTGCAGTTGCTGCTCACGCATGGCCTAAGGTACTAAAAGGGACCCCACAGGCCCCACCAATGCGCACGGACTATGCATGCGCCAGCGTGGGTTCCGACGGGGTGGCGTCGGCACCGAAGACGGCCAGCTTTACTAAATCGACCAACATGGCATCGGCAATGCTGAGCGAGCTGGGAGGCGGCGGCAGGTGATGGGGCAGCAGAAACCCCTGCAAGGCCTCGAAACCACTGGGCTCGATGGGGTGAAAAGCCATCGACCAGTCCTTGAAGCTGCGGGTACTGATGGGCTTATCCACCAGCTTAACCACGTTGGAGTGCCGCCCGTCGCGCGAGATGACTTCGAACAGCGGTTCCAGCACCTCCTTTTCGCCTTCGATGAGCTGGGCGATGTTGCCGTGGCTGTAGAACAGCACGCCCGTGACGTTGCGCGCGGCATTGTCGCGGCGGCACTGGTCGAGAAGGGACTGCAAATCCTGGTCGGAGAGCGGGCGCACCGCCCGGCTCATGTACACAATATGAATCATAATCAGAGACAGCGGCGAACGCGGCGGTACCGTTGAGGCAAGTTAGGTGCGAATAGTAAGAACTGCCCTACTACGCAGTGAGGTCAGATAAGATATGCGCTTTCTGAAAATGACCGGTTCAATGGCTTGCTACTGCCTTGCGGGTTGGTAAAAGTACAGCCCCAGCTGGCATTAGCCTCGCAGTGGCAATAAGGCTGGCCGCTACTGCGAGGCTAATATCACCAGCTCGCCGACAAACCTGCTGGCAGTGAAGCTATTTTGATGCGGTCGGTTGCAGGGCGGAACTCGTCGGGACTAGCGGGCAAACGGGCGAATACGTTTTGGGGAGTAGCGAGGCCACGGGATTTTTGGGTAATTCTTCTTTCCAATAGGCTCCCCAACTACATGGTCTGGCTACGTTTTCTGTATTGTTTCCTGCGGCTGCGGCGGCCAATCTTGTGGGCGCTGGTAGCCTGGCTGAGCGTAGCGGCCGCCAGCGCCCACCCCATGCCCAACTCGGTGGTGCTGCTCGACCTGCACCCCACCGGCGTGGGGGCCGAATTGCAGCTGCCGCTGGGCGAGCTCCAGGCCGCCTTCGGCCACGACGTGGCCATGCACCCCGAAACCCTGGTGGCCCGCCTCGGCCCCGCGCTGCGCGAGTACCTAGCCCAGCACGTGCGCCCCGTGAGCCCCGATGGCAACGCCTGGACCGTGGCTGTGCGCGACCTGAGCGTGCACGCTGCCGAGCAAACCAACACCGGCCCCTACCAGCAGCTCACGGCTCACCTCTGGCTCACGCCGGCCGCCGGCGAAACGCCCCGAGCCTTCACGTTTTTCTATGATGTCATCGTGCACCAGGTCGTGACGCACGTTGCGTTGGTGTCCGTCCGCCGCGACTGGGAAACCGGTCGTGTGGGCGCGGAAGCCCCCAGCGAAGTCGGCATTATCCGGCTCGATGTGCGCGACAATTTCATTCCGCCGCTCGTCATCAACCAGGCCGCCGGCAATTGGTGGGCGGGCTTCCGGGGCATGGTGGGCCTGGGCGTGCGCCACATTGCCGAGGGCACCGACCACCTCATGTTTCTGCTGGTGCTGTTGCTGCCCGCGCCGCTACTGCTCACCAAGGGCGGGCGCTGGGGGCGGTTTGGCGGGGTGCGCTACAGCTTGGTTCGGCTGTTAAAAGTGGTGACCGCCTTCACCCTGGGGCACTCGCTTACGCTGCTGGCGGGGGCGCTGGGCTGGCTGCGGCTGCCGAGCCAACCCGTCGAGATTCTAATTGCGGTGTCCATTCTCGTGTCGGCGGCGCACGCGCTGCGGCCGTTGTTTCCGGGGCGCGAGGCGTGGGTGGCGGCGGGCTTCGGACTGGTACACGGACTGGCGTTTGCCAGCACTTTGGCCGAACTGCACCTGCCCGCCGGCCCCATGGCCCTCAGCATTCTGGGCTTTAACATCGGCATTGAATTGATGCAGCTATTCGTCATCGCCCTCACCGTGCCCTGGCTGATTTTGCTGAGCCGCACGCCCAGCTACGCTGCCGTGCGCGTGGCCGGGGCCATCCTCGCGGCCGTGGCCGCCGGGGCCTGGATTGTGGAGCGCAGCTCGGGCCAGGCCAACCTGTTCGCGGGCGTGGTGGGCCGCGTGGCACAATACGCGCCGTGGCTGCTGGCGGCGCTGGCCGTGGCAGCGCTAGCCAGCCATTGGCGGCAGCATAAAAGCCAATTGGCATAATGCAGCGTGGACTCGGCGAGTCCGCGCCTGAACGAACCTCAACCCATGCGCGGACTCGCCGAGTCCACGCTACATTCCCTCATCATCATGAACAGATTCCTACTGGCAGCGCCCCTGCTCTTCGCCTTCCCGGCCCTCGACCGGGTGGCGGAATTCTTCGCCCCCACGGCCCCGGCCGAGCACACCGCCCTGCGGATGCCCGCCGCCGCCAAAACCCTGAAAGGCACCAAAGCCACCACCGCCACCGTAACCGATGTGGTGAACGCCGCCAACGCCTTTATTGCCACGCTCAGCTCGGCCCAGCAGGCCACGCTCATCAACTCCTACACCGCCGCCAACGCCATCAAGTGGTCGAACTTGCCGTGCGGGGCCCAGTGCCGCATTGGCTTGCAGCTGAGCAACCTCACCGCCGCGCAGCAAACCGCCGCCCTGGCCGTGGTGCAGGCCGCCACGGGCACCGTGGCCGGCGACGGCTTCAACGAAATCCAGCAAATCCGGGCCGCCGACGACAACCTGAACACTGGCGGCGGTGGCAACGGCTATAACAACGGCCTTTATTTCATTGCCTTTGCTGGCACGCCCTCGCTCACCGGCACCTGGCAGCTGGAGTTTGGCGGCCACCACCTGGCCACCAACATCACCTACGGCAACGGCGCCGTGACCGGGGCCACCCCCAAGTTTGAGGGCACCGAGCCGCACAACTTCACCACTACCACGGCCAGCGTGTTTCCCATTGGCACGGCCTGCGCGCCGCTTTCCAACGAAGCGTCATCAATGCTGGCCATGCTCAATGGCCTCACCACGGCCCAGAAAACCACCGCCAAGCTCACCCAAAACTTCAGCGACGTGCTGCTCGGGCCGAACACTGACGGCCAGTTTCCGGCCATCAAAGCAGGTCTCGCCGTGAGCACTCTCACCGCCGCCCAGCAGGCCCTGGTGGTGGAAGCCATGCGCCCCTGGGTGCAGGATTCTGACGATGCCACCGCCGCCAGCCTCATGAGCACCTACACCAATCAGCTGGCTGGCACCTACATCGCCTACGCCGGCACCGGCACCCTGACCACCAACGGCGACTACGTGCGCATCGACGGCCCCAACGCCTGGATTGAGTTTGTGTGCCAGACCGGGGTGGTTTATCGTAGCCAGATTCACTACCACAGCGTGTGGCGCGACCACGCCCGCGACTACGGCGGAAACTTCTCGGGCTACGTGACAGTGACAGGCACGCAGTCGGCCCGCGCGGCGCAGTTATTTTCGGTGTACCCCAACCCCGTGGGCACCGGCCAGACTCTGCAGGTGCAGCTGGCTAGCCCCGCCAACGCTGCCACTTATACCCTGCGCAATGCCCTGGGCCAGGCCGTCCTCACCGATACCTTCCGGGGCAACGGCGTGGCCGTCCCCATCACCAGCATGGCTGCTGGCCTCTACCTGCTCAGCGTGCAGACCGACGGCAACGCCGCCGCTACGCAGCGCGTGACGGTGGAGTAGCAGTCGATTTTCTGTGATTGAAACGGCTCGTCTGGAATTTCCAGGCGGGCCGTTTTTGTGGGATGAAGCTGCTCCTGCTGACCGGCGCTGATGCTGCTTGGCTCCTCAAACAGCACCGGTATGGGATTAACGGCAGTATGGTGCAGGTGGGGAATTATGTAATTATTCAATCCACTTCTTAGTTTGAAGCCGCTGATTCTTTCTCCACCAGCGCTGAAACCATGTTTTCGGCTGAGCTTCTTGAATAGATTCGACTGGCCAAGAACTAACGTATTTATCGCCTTGATACCAAACTGCTAACATTAACTGTCCGGTACGAAGAGAACGAATGAACCCGGCTGCATCAGTACCATCGTCTGAGGGGTCGCCTTCATGCCATCCAAAATGGGTGTGATATTCGGCAAAGCCAACAGTGATTTCATTCTCTGCTGATGACACCCAAAATTCCCACCCAGACGGTGAAATCATCTTTATTTCAAAACAATCTTCTTGTTCAGTTACAAAGGGGCGCAAGTCTGGAAGTATTTCCAGCAAAAAGTCTAGGCTTTGGGAAGAATAAGATGAAAGCATAGCGCTAAAATACCCCAACGTACTGGCGGGGCAACCGCTAAAACCTGACTATTGCTAATTGCCATGAAAAAGCTTCTCCTATTTCTGCTGCTCCTGCCGGCCCTGCTGCGCGCGCAAACCCCGGTGGCGTCGGACAAGCCCCTCAACATCTTCACCCTGGGCGACAGCAACGGCACATTTCCGCACAGCTGGCCTAAGCAGCTGGAGCTGGCCCTGCCCCGCGCGCAGGTCTTCAACATCAGCAAATCGGGCCGCACCATTGGGTTCGTGAACAATGGCGACAGTACCTTGAATTCGCTGCTGGTCATTGATGAGAACCTGCGGAAAGCGGCAGAGTTTACCAAGGACCGGCCGTTTGATTTTGTGGTGCTGGAGCTGGGCACCAACGACGCTAAAGCTGTTTTTGCCGACCGCCAACGCGAAGTGCCGGCCAATCTGGAAACCCTCATCAACAAAATCAAAACCTGCCCCTACCCCGCCATCCGTCAGGCCCGCATTATCATCATTTCGCCTCCGCCGTATGGCACGAAAGCGGAAGCCCTGCCCAAATACCAGGGCGGCAACGCGCGGGTAAGTGCCATGAGCGCCGCCTTCAAAAAGGTGGCGCAGCGAACAAAATGCCTCTTCGTGAACGGCTACCAAACGCCCGGCCTGGACATCAACACCATGACCGCCGACGGCCTGCATTTGGATGCTGCCGGCTCCCGACTGCTGATAGCGCCTGTGCTGGCCATTATGGAGCGCTAGCCAGGACATTGAACGAGGTAGAGACGCATAATTGCGTCTCGTCGTTGAACGGCAAACGTTGGGTAATGCTCAACAACTTCGTTCAACGACGAGACGCAATTTTCAACGACGAGACGCAATTATGCGTCTCTACATCCCTGTGCAACGACGGCGCAGCCAGTCTAATATACCACAGCCAGCTTATCCGAAAGTCTCACTTCACCGCCACATCCCACAGCTTGGCCATGCGGGCTTTGCCGGCGGGGTCTTCCACCTCCAGCACCACGAGGTACTTGCCGGCATCTTTGTAGCGGTGCACGGGGCTTTGCTCGGTGGAGGTGCTGCCGTCGCCGAAGTCCCAGTGCCAGCGCTTGATGGCGCCGCGGCTTTCGTCGAGGAAGGTGACCTGGCGGCGGGCCATGTCCGTGACCTGAAACGACCATTGCGCCGCTAGTTTCGGCTGGTACTGCGCGGCCAGCGGCAGCAGCGTGAACACGGTGCCCAGGCTGGAATTGCCGTACATCTGGTGGTTTTTCGAGAGGTTCCAGAAGCCTTTTTTGCTTTCGTCCCGCACATCATCGTAGTCAATCACGGCCCAGGTGAGGCCGATTTTCTTGCCCTCCGTCAGCACCGATTCCACGGCGCGGGCCGGCCCCTCGGCCCCGGCGTAGTCGAAGGGCGTAATCCAGAACTCGGCCGTGAGCTTGCCGGGTTGGCCGGGCTTAAAGTCGTAGCTGTAGGCAATGTTGGAGTAGGGCAGCTGCTTTATCCAGGGCTGCGCGCCCCAAGCCAGGCACCAGTCTTTGCCCACAGCGGGCATGAAAATATGGTAGTTCTGGGCCTGCACGCCGTGAAAGGCGAAGTAGCGCTCCATCAGCGGCAGGTTTTGGTTGGGGTGCATTTCGGCCGTGAGCGGGCCGCCGGAAAGGTCGCCGTCCACCACAATTTCGAAGGTGTCGTTGTGCAGGCCGGGCAGGCTGAAATCCCAGTAGTTGTCGTAGGCTTCGTAGAGGAAATAAAGGCGGTTCAGGCCCGCCACCCAGGCCACGCGTACCTTCACGGCGAGGTTGGCAGAATCGGCTTTGGGATAGTGGCCGGAGTCGTCGCGCAGCTGGTCGGTGCCCACCACGTACTCCTTCGGGAAGCTGGCCCAATCGTCGGCCTTGCCGTCAATGCGCGGAATCATGTTGGCCGGAAACTGGTAGACTTTGAAGCCCAGGTCTTCCTGCGCGTGGGCAGCGGGGCCGAGGGCGCAAAGCAGCAGGGCCAACGAATAGAGCAGTTTCATAAGGGAACGCGGGCCGATGAAGAGACGCAAGCACCAGGTTTTTCGCCCCACAACCCTCCTGCACTGTACTGCGCAATACCCCTGTAACGGAAGTACCGGCGGCATTTTTGGCCAATTTAAGCCTACCCGGTGCGCGTGGTGCTGGCGATGCGGCAGGGCTGTATTTGGTGCGGGTCTAGCTCAGCGTCAATCCCTCGGCCGTAAATCGCCGGTAAATCCCCGCCAGAATCTCGCTTTTGGTGAGCTGCTCCTGCCGGATGTTGGTAATCCAGAACAGCACTTTGAGCTCATAAACCGGCCCGTTGATGCTGCTGAGCAGGATTTCGGGCGGCAGGTTGTGCATGGTGTAGGGGCTGGTTTTGATTTCTTCCTGGATGAGCTCGCGGGCTTTTTGCAGGTTGGTGGGGAGGTCGTCGGTGCCGGAAGTCATTTTCAGCGACAAGTCCGTGCGGATGTGGTCGTTGGTGCGCGTCCAGTTGATGACGTGGTTGGAAAGCAGGTCGCCGTTGGGCACGATGATTTCGGAGCCCGTGACGGAGGTGAGCTTGCTGGACCGGATGCCGATGTCCTGCACCCGGCCCGATTTACCGGCCACCTCAATGAAATCGCCGACGTGAAACGGCCGCTCGAAAATCAGGATAATGCCCGACACGAGGTTGTTCACAATGCTTTGCAGGCCCAGGCCAATGCCCACGCTCAGCGCCCCGAACACGATGGCAATTTTGCTCAGGGGCAGGCCCGTGGCGGCCGTGGCCAGCGCGAAACCCACCAGCACCAGCAGCAGCCGCAGCGCCACCAGCCATGAGCCGCGCTTGCGGGCCTCCGAATCGTCGTCGCCCAGCTCGCCAAAGAAGTAGCCGATGTAGCGCTGTAGCAGGGCCGAAACGTAGAGAATCAAGAAAAAAAGCCCGATGTTGCCGAACGTGAACTCGGTGCTGCCGAGGGTGTGCGGGGCCGTGAGGGCGTGCTCGAAGAAGCCGTAGATGGCGTTGTACACGTTGAGGTTGGAGGTGAATACCACCAGCCAGAGCGCGCCTGCCAGCACCGTGAGCAGGCGCATGAGCTGGGGCTCGATTTTGTCGTAGTCAAAAGCCGCCGGGCTGCCCTCGCCGCCCCGGCTGCACAGCATCTGGAGGTGGAAGGCTTCGGTGAACGACTCGATGAACACCGCCAGGCCAATGCCCTGCGTGAGCCCGAAAATGGCCGTCGTGCTGAACATCTTGGCCAAACTCAGCCGCCCCACTACGTTGCAGACAATGGCCAGCCCGTTGAGCCCGATGAACAGCCCGGTGATAGGGATGAGGAAGCGCATCTGGGCCAGCGTATCGCGCAGCCGCCACAGCAGCAGCGCGCCCACGCCCACCGCCAGCGCATTCAGGCCCAGCAGGCCCCAGCGCGCGCCCAGGCCGGTGGTGGCGTTGGCATTCGTCACGCTCAGCCACATAAAAAACGCCACCAGCCCCAGCCAGTACAGAAACAGTCGGCGCGGCCAACTGCGGGCAAATACCGCCGTGAGGGCTACTAGGAGCAATAATTGCAGCACCGCCAGGTACACGGGCGGCGGGTGCAGCTCCAGCGCCGGCGCCAGGCTGAACATCACCACCAGCGTGGCCGCCACGGGGCCGGGCCGTAGGTAGTGAAACGGCTCAGTGATGGCCAAATCCTGCTTTTTGGCCCGCCGGTAGTTGAAGGAAACCCAGCCGTAGAACACCAGCCCGATGAGGGCCATGTAGGCCCAGTTGTCCCAGTTGTTGGCGAAGTAGTAGTTGATGATTTCGCGGCGGTACTGGCCGGCTTTGCGGGCCTTGGGGTCGGCGGGCAGCTTGGGCATGGCCTGCGCTTCCCACAGCGGCGGGTAGTTGAGCTTGGCGGTGGTGCGGCTGTAGCGGCGCAGCTGGTCGCCTACCTCGTCCTGCAGTTCCATGCCCTGGATGTAGCTGGCAGCCACCTGCGTCTGCAGTTGCTTCACTTTCAGAAACCGCTTGGCCAGCAAGCCGCCAATACGCTGCTGCCGCGCCAGCAGGGCCGAGTCGGAGCGCTCCAGGGCCAGGGTGGTGGCGTCGGGGCGGGCCACGCGCGGGGGCGGCGGGGCAATGGTTTTGAGCCGGGCCTGCATGGCGGCCAGCTGCTGGTTGGCTTCGGCCAGGCTGCTGCGCCAGTCGGCCAGCTGCTCCTGCAGCGTCACGAGCATGAGCTGGCACATCTGCAGCTGCTTGATGTCAACGACTTCGCCCTTCTGCTTGAGGGTGTACTGAATGGCTTTCAGATTCTCCACCACGTCGGGCAGTTCCTCGGCCAGCGGGCGCGTGTCGAATACCTTGCGCACCTGCCCCGAAATGCCGCTGAGCGTGGTGTAGCCCACTTCGAGGCGGTAGGAATCGTCGCGGGTCACGGTGGTGTCCACGGCCATCGTGTCTTCCTTCACGACGGTGCTTTGGGCGCGGGCCGGGGCCAGCGCCAGCAGGAGCAGCACAAGGCTAAGACAGGTTATTTTCGGGAATCTCGGGCAGTTTGGAACGGACATACGTCGGCTTTAAGCCGGAAAAATACGCGGCGCTAGCGGGGAATGACCGTGGTGAATTTCGGCAAAAGATGGAGCCGGGCGTTGTGCCGCCGAAATAGACCATTGTATCGACCGGGGAGATGAACGGAACCCTGCTACCTACTTTTGCCCACTGCTGTTGCAACGCCTTCGCTTCTCCCGCGTCCCTCCTGTTCCATGAAAATAAACCGCCTCCTTCCCCTCCTCGCACTCGCCGGCATCACCAGCCAAACTGCCGCCCAAACCACGCCGCTGTACCAGCCGCGCGACATCAAGGCCGCCTTCGCCAAAGGCACCCGCAGCCCAGACGGCCGCCCCGGTCCCAACTACTGGCAAAACCACGCCCGCTACAACATCACCGTGCAGGCCGCGCCGCCCGCCCGCGACATTCGCGGCCGCGAAACCATCACTTACTACAACAACAGCCCCGACACGCTGCGCCAAGTGGTACTGCGCATCATCCAGAACATCCACAAGCCCGGCGCCTCCCGCGACGGCGACGCCAGCGCCGACTACCTCACCAGCGGCGTGGTGATTGACACCTTCCAGGTGGCCGGCCAGCTCAAGGCCCTGCCCACCAACCTGGGCACCGCGCCGGGCGTGCGTCTGCCCAAAGCGCTGGCCCCGCACGATTCGGTGAAATTCGCCGTGGCCTGGCACTTCCCCATCTCGGTAGAAAGCGGCCGCGAGGGCATGATTGACCCCACCACGTACTTCCTGGCCTACTTCTACCCGCGCATCGCCGTGTATGACGACTACAACGGCTGGGACCGCCTGCCCTTCGTGGACAGCAAGGAGTTCTACAACGATTTCAACGACTACACCCTGCGCGTACAGGCGCCGGCCAACTACATTGTGTGGGCCACCGGCACCCTGCAAAACCCCGACCAGGTGCTGCAAAAAGCCGCCGCCAAGCGCCTCAAGCAGTCGATGACCAGCGATGCGGTGCTGCACATTGCCACCGCCGCCGATTTGGCCAAGAAGAGCATCACCGCCCAGCAACCGCTGAACACTTGGATCTGGACCGCGAAAGACATTTCCGATGTCACCTTCGGCCTGAGCGACCATTACGTGTGGGACGCCGCCAGCGTGGTGGTGGATGCCAAGGCCAAGCGCCGCGCCAGCGTGCAGGCCGCCTACGCCGACTCGACGGTGGATTTTCGGCAGTCCGTTAAGAATGCGCAGTACGCGCTGGGCTGGTTCTCGAACCCCAACAACTGGCCCGGCGTGGCCTACCCCTTTCCCAAAATGACGGCCTTCCAGGGCTTTGCCGACATGGAATACCCCATGATGGTGAACGACAGCCCGCAGAAGGACCCCAAGTTTGCGCAGTTTGTGCAGGACCACGAAATCGCGCACACCTACTTCCCCTTCTACATGGGCATCAACGAAAGCCGCTACGCCTACATGGACGAGGGCTGGGCCACCACGTTCGAGCTGCTCATCGGCCGCACCGAAAACGGCGTGGAGGCAGCTGACAAGCTCTACAAAATGTTCCGCGTGAACCGCTGGATTAACGACCGCGCCACGGCCGAGGACCTGCCCATCATCACGCCCAGCAGCGAGCTGCGCGCCGGCTACGGCAACAACGCCTACGGCAAGCCCTCCCTCAGCTACCTGGCCCTGAAAGACATGCTCGGCGATGCCCTCTTCAAGAAAAGCCTGCACGAATACATGGACCGCTGGCACGGCAAGCACCCCATTCCGTGGGACTACTTCAACTCGATGAGCAACGCCAGTGGACAGGATTTGAGCTGGTTTTTCAACAACTGGTTCTTCACCAATAACTACATCGACCTGGCCGTGACGGCCAACGGTAGCACCGTCACGGTGCAGAACATCGGCGGCTTCGCCGTGCCCTTCGACATGAACGTGGAATACACCGACGGCAGCAAGGCCACGCTGCACCAGTCGCCCGCCGTGTGGCAGGCCAACCAGAAGCAGGCGGTGCTCACGCTGCCCAAAGCCGTGAAATCGGTGAAGCTGGACGGCGGCATTTTCATGGATGCCAACGAGAAGGATAATTCGTTCGGCGGGTAGGACTGCGCCGTCGGGGTCGTCTGTCATTGTGAGTGGAGCGCAGCGGAACGCGGCAATCCGTCCTCCCGATGTGACTAACTCTGAGATGTGACAAGGCCTTTTCAATAAACTAGAAAGCCCCGATACCGCGCAGTATCGGGGCTTTCTGGTAAAAGAACGGGTCTGGTTTTGAGAGGACGGATTGCCGCGCTTCGCTCGCAATGACAGACGCTCGCCTGGTCGGTCTCACCCCTCCCGCCGCAGCTTCTTCAGCTGCTGGCGCACCTCTTTCACGCGCTCATCGAAGCCGTCGGGGTCGTAGCTCACGCCTTCCACGTCGAGGTCGTCGAGCAGGTCCATCATGGCGTTGGCGTGGTCGGTGCGGGTGCCGGCGGGCATGCTCACGAAGGCCATTTCCGACCACAGCAGTGCCAGCAGGCGCTGGCCGTCCGCGCTGCGCATCTGCATTTCGAGCACCAGGTTGGAGTTGTCGAAGTGGATGAGCTGGCTCAGAATGCGAACCTGCGCGCCCTGCCGCGCCGGCTTGAGGTAGCTGATGTGGTGCTTGGTGATGACCCAGGCCGCTTTTTGTTCGCGGGCCAGCTCGCCCATGTTCAGGGCGTAGTGCTCGGTGGTATGGTCTTCGCGGGCGTTGAGGAAATAGTCGAGGTAGCGCGCGTTGTTGAGGTGGCCCAGCATGTCGCAGTCCTGGAAGTGGACGCGGTAGGTGGTTTCGGGCGTTTGGATGAGCTTGGGCATTGCTTTGGGGCAAGAAGTTTTTAGGAGGACAAAGGTCGGCAGTGTCTGCCGGTCTTGAGCCGCCCTCCGCGTGTCACCCCACCCCCGGCCCCTCTCCGGGGAGAGGGGCCGGGGGTGAGGTGACACGCGAGAACGATACCACCAAAACTACTCGGCACGCCTAACACATTGCGGAAAAACCCTTACCTTTTACCACCCAAAATTCCCGCCGCATGTTTTCGCTTACGCCCGCCCGCTCCCTTCTTCTCCAGGCCCTGGCCGACACCTTTATTCCCACCCTTCCCGATGGCAGCCCCGCCGGCTCCACCGGCCTCAATCTGGAGAAGCTGGAAGCCGCTATCCGCGAGCAGCCAGAGGGCGCGCAAAACGAATTCGGCCAGTTGCTCGACCTGCTGGAGAAGCCGCTGCTGGGCCTCACCTGGTTCGGCCCCTTGAAGTCCTTCCGCAAACTCGATACTGCCCAACGCGAGCACCTGCTGCAAAGCTGGGCCGCCAGCAACGTGCCGCAGCTGCGCAAGGGCTTCCAGGCGTTGCGCAAGCTGTGCACGCTGCTGTACTACGGCGGCAGCATGACCGAAGTGCCGGCCGCCTGGGGACACCTCGGCTACCCTGGCCCCGACGAAAAGCCCGTGGATTCGCCCAGGCCCATCCGCACCCTGCAGCCCACCGAAGACACCGTGTATGAGTGCGACGTGCTGGTGATTGGCTCGGGCGCGGGCGGCGGCGTGGTAGCCGGCGAGCTGGCTGAGGCGGGCTTTGATGTGCTGGTTATCGAAAAGGGGCCTTACTGCCACGGCTGCGACTTCACCCAGCGCGAAGTCGACATGCTGGGCACACTCTACGACGCCAAAGGCACACTCTGCACGCAGGATGGCAGCATCGGCATCCTGGCCGGCTCCTGCCTGGGCGGCGGCACCACCGTGAACTGGGCCGGCGCCTTCCGCACCCCCGACTACGTGCTGCAGGAATGGGCCCGCGAGCACAACGCGCCCCATTTCACCACGCTCGAATTCAAGGAAAGCCTCAACGCCGTGGCCCGCACCATAAGCGTGAACACCAACTACACCCGCCACAATGGCCAGAACCAAGCTCTCTGGGACGGCTCGACCAAATTGGGCCAGGAAGTAAAGCTGATTCCGCGCAACGAAAAGGGCCTCACCGATTCGGACGCCCACTTCCGCAGCCTGGGCTACACCACGCTCGGCGATGCCCACGGCATCAAGCAGGGCACGCTGAACACGTATTTGCTCACGGCTTTCGAGCACGGCGCCCGCATTCTGGCCGATACCAAAGTCGACCGCGTGACCATTGCCAACGGCCGCGCCACCGGCGCCTCGGCCGTGCACACCGCCCCCGATGGCCGCCCGGTCCAAATCACGGTGCGAGCCAGGCGTGTGGTGGTGGCCGGCGGCGCCATCCAGACGCCCGCGCTGCTGCTGCGTTCGGGCCTGAAGCACCCGCACCTGGGCCGCCACCTGCACCTGCACCCCACGGTGGTTGTGGGCGCCCGCTACCCGCAGGTAATGAACTCCTGGCACGGCCCCAGTATGAGCGTGGTGAACGATACCTACACCATGCTGCACGGCACCAACTTCGGCGCCAAGCTCGAAACCCCTCCCACCCATCCCGGCCTGCTGAGCATGGTACTGCCCTGGCTATCCGGCAAGCAGCACCACGAACTGTTGCGCGACGCCGACCACCTCGGCTCCTTCATCGTCCTCACCCGCGACCGCGACGGCGGCCGCGTCACCATCGACAAAAACGGCGCGCCGCTGATTGACTACACGCTCTCGGATTTCGACCGCGCCAACCTGCTGGAAGGCGTGCGCGCCGCCGCCCAAATCCACGTCGCGGCCGGAGCCTCAACAGTGTATCTGCCCCACGGCACCCTGCCCACACTGCACGCAAATGACGGCATTCTGCAAAACCCCGAAGTGCTCGACAAGCTGCCGCACCTGAGCTGGAAACCCAACCAGTTCGGCCTCTACAGCGCCCACCAGATGAGCACCTGCCGCATGGGCGGCGACGCCGCCACCCACCCGCTCAAGCTCAACGGCGAGACGGTGGAAGTCGAAAACCTCTTCGTGGCCGATGCCTCGGCCTTTCCCGCGTGTAGCGGCGTGAACCCCATGCTCACCATCATGGCGCTGGCCCACTTCACGGCCCAGGGCCTGAAAGCCGGCCGAACCGTGGAGCAGCAGACTGCCGCCGTGGCCTGATGCGCCCCATCGGGGGCTACCTTTGGGGTCGATTTCAGGCACTTCATGGGGAAGATTGACGATACAAAACGGCGGGTTGCGGCAGGTCTGTTTTTCGGGATTCTGCTGCTGCTCGGCCCGCTGCTGGTGCGCGACTACGGCATGGGCTGGGACGAGCGCGCCGACCGCATGGTGGGCTACATGAGCCTGCGCTACGTGGCCCAGTTGCTGGCCCCGCAGGTGCTGGCCGCCGGCCACTTCGCGGGCATCCACGAGCTGGCCACCCACGGCGACGCCGACCACGGCCCCGTGTTCCAGATGCTGCTGGCGGGGCTCGAAATCGCCTTTTTCCGCCACGACCCGCGCGGAGCCGGCTGGATGCGGCACCTGCTCACCTTTGGCGTGTTCGTGGCCGGCGTGTGGGCCGTGTACCGGCTGGGCCGGGCGCGGTTTGCCAGCTGGCGCTGGGGGCTGGTGGGGGCAGCGCTGCTGGTGCTCTCGCCGCGCATCTTCGCCGAGGCGTTTTACAACTACAAGGACATTGTGTTTCTGAGCCTGTTTGCGCTGGCCGTGCTCACGCTCACGCGGCTGCTGCACCGGCCCACGGTGCGCGGCGCGCTGCTGCACGCGCTGGTCTGCGCCCTGGCTACCGATGTGCGCACCATGGGCATTCTGCTGCCGGGCCTCACCGTGGCCTTCGGGGCGCTGGAGATGTGGGCCCGGCCGGACCGACGGGCGGCCCTGGTGCGGGCCGGAATGTGGTACCTAGGGGCACTGGCCCCGCTGGTGGTGCTGTTCTGGCCGTTTTTGTGGGAAGCCCCGGTGGCGCGGTTCTGGGCGTGCTTCGGCAGCTTCCGGCGCTACCGCCAAACCATGAAGGTGTTTTACCTGGGCGAGCTGATATCCTGCCAGCGACTGCCGTGGCACTACCTGTCGGTGTGGCTGCTGGTGACCACGCCGGTAGCTTACACGGCGCTGGCCCTGGGCGGTGCCTGGGCTGCGCTGCGCGGGCTGCTGGCCCGGCCCACGGCCTGGCTGCGCCACACCACCAACCGCCAGGACCTGCTGTTCGGCACCTGGCTGCTGGGGCCATTATCCATAATAGTCGCCATTCAATCAGTGGTCTACGATGGTTGGCGGCACGTTTATTTCATCTACCCAGCCTTGGTGCTGCTGGCCGTGCGCGGGCTGCGGGCGGGCGTGCAGGCCTGGCAGGCGGCTCCCCCGGCTTCGGCGGGCCGGCGCGTGGGTTGGCTGACGGGCGGGCTGCTGGCGTTGGGCATGGCGCACGCAGTTTTCCGGCAGATACACGACCACCCG
The DNA here is from genome assembly GCF_016056375.1 of Hymenobacter negativus. Lineage (GTDB taxonomy): Bacteria > Bacteroidota > Bacteroidia > Cytophagales > Hymenobacteraceae > Hymenobacter > Hymenobacter negativus_A. The sequence goes on along the minus strand of NZ_JAEDAE010000003.1, from coordinate 41,620 downwards.
TACCAATACGGTTACTTCAGCTTCCTGCCCGGGCCGACGGCGCAACGCCTCTTCGAGCGCGACTACTGGGGGGTATCGGGCCGCGACGGGCTGGCCTGGGTGCTGGCCCACGACCCCGGCGCCACCGTGACCGTCAGCGACACGCTGCCCCAGAAAATCACCCTGCACAACAATTCGCTGCTGCTGCCGGCTGCCCAGCGCGCTCGGCTGCGCTTCGTGCCTCACACACAGGCCCGGTATTTTCTGGGAATCTACCGCTGGCACCCCGGGCCGTATGAGGCGCAGTTTGGCACGCCGGTGCACGACATTCAGGTGAATGGCATGACGATTCTGACGGTATTCCGGCGCTGAGCCAGCCGCGCTTCAACATCTTGTTCAAAACCATTTTACCGTATGTTTGAGCAGATGAAACGTCCGGCCTTGCCCTATCTGCTGCTGCTGCCACTGTTGGCGGTGATGCTGTTTGGCAATTGTGGCGGCGGAGTACGGCAAGTAGTAAATACCATGGAATGGGAACGTCACAACCGGTTCCGGTCCATTTTCGCGCAGCGCCAGGCCCAACGCGCCCTAGCCCGAAAGCGTCTGCATGGCCGCGCCCAACGGCTTGCGCTTCAACGCCTCGACTCCATCCGCACGGCCCGCGTTGACAGCCTGTTTCGGTTCGACTCCTTTGCCAAGGACAAATACGAACACCGCCGCCGCAAGATGACGCGCCAGATGCTCTCGCCGAATAACCGCGCACTGATACCGGCCATTCGCATCCCCATCGATACCCGGTGAGGCGGCTGTATTAGCCGCTTCCACGTTTTCTGCGTATTGATAGCATTACCGCTATTAATGCCCCTGCATGCGATTCTCCCGCTTTATTACCCTGCTCACGTTTAGCCTGGCCATGGCCAGCTGCTCCATCTTCCACCGCGACAAACCCGCACCCGTGGTCGAAACGGTGCGCACTCCCGACTCGCCCACGCCACCCACCGCCGCCCGCGACCTCGCCGATGTGATGGCCACCGACCTTCAGCTCACCCCCGAACAGACCGGCCGCGTGCGTAGTATCCTCAGTAATACCGTGACGCAGGCCAATGCCGCCAAGGAAAAATTCCCGCCAAAATCGCCGCAGCTGCTGGCCGAGCAAAAGCGCATCAACGCCGCCTCCCAGCGCGAACTACAGCAGACCCTGGGCCCCGTCAAATTCAAGCAGTTCATCGCCAACCAGCGCAAAATGGCCGCTGAGATGCAGCAGCGGCAGAAGTAGCGGCGGAATGTATCGGCCAGCGGCCAGGCACCCGTCAATAACTGGACCGACAGCCGCTACAAGTACTTCACCAGCAGCGCCACCAGTTGTTTCACCCGCCCAGTATAGGGCGGGTACATAGCCTTGATGCCGGTGAAGCCCACGCGCTGCCGCAGCACGCCTTTCTCGTTGCTGAACGCCAGAAACCCCGCGTGCCCGTGCGCCTTGCCGAGGCCGGAGTTGCCGACGCCGCCGGTGGGCAGTTCGGGGTGGGCGAAGTGCAGCACCGTTTCGTTCACACCCGCGCCGCCCGCCGAGACGTTCTCGAGCAGATAGCGGCGGTTTTCGGCGCTGGTGCTGAACACGTACTGTGCCAGCGGCTTGAGGCGGGCGTTGACGTATTCCGCGGTTTCGCGCAGGGTTTTGAAGGTGAGCACGGGCAGCAGCGGGCCGAAAATCTCCTCCTCCAGCACGCGGGCCGTGGCCGGCACGTTGGTCAGAATGGTGGGCTCGATGTAGTTCTGGGTTTCATCCACGGTGCCGCCGGCGGCTACGGTGGCCCCTTTGGTCTGGGCATCCTCCAGCAGGCCGGCGAGGCGGGCGAAATGCTGCGCGTTCACGATGCGGGCCAATGAATCGGACTGCTCGATGCCCGCGCCGTCGGGGTTGTAAGCCCGTTGGATGGCGTCCGTGAGCTCGGTTAGCAGCGCGGGCTGCACGCTTTCCTGCACCAGCAGGTAGTCGGGGGCCACGCAGGTCTGGCCGTTATTGAGAAACTTACCCCACACAATTTTCTCGGCTGCGTCGCGCAGGTCGGCGGTTTCGTCCACCACGGCGGGGTTTTTGCCGCCCAGCTCCAGCGTCAGGCCCGAGAGGTGCTCGGCGGCGGCGCGCATCACAATCTTGCCCACCGCCGGGCTGCCGGTGAAGAAAATGTGGTCCCAGGGTAGCTTCAGCAGTTCGGTAGCTACTTCTTTATCGCCTTCCAGCAGCAGCACTTCATCGGGCCGAAACAAGTCTTCGCACAGCCGGCGCAGCAGCGCCGAGGTAGCCGGCGTTTGCTCGGCAGGCTTGATGACCACGGCATTGCCGGCCGCGATAGCCGAAATCAACGGCCCCACGGCCAGGTAAAACGGGTAGTTCCAGGGCGCGATGATGAGCACCACGCCCTTGGGCTCCACCTGCACCCACGAGCGGGTGCCCAGCAGGGCCATGCTCGCGCCCACTTTGCGCGGCGCCATCCATTTTTTGAGGTGGCTGCTGGTGTGCTTGAGCTCGACCAGCGAAGTCCAGATTTCCGTCAAATCGGTTTCGGTGGCGGGCTTGCGAAAGTCAGCGTAGAGAGCCTGCTGAATCTCGGTGCGGTGCGCGTGCAGCCAGCTGCTGAGCTTTTGGAGGCGGGCGCGGCGGGCCGCCACGCCCTCGCTGCGCAGGGCGGGTGTGCGCTGCCGCAGTGCCTCAAACTGCGCCTGAAATTTATTCATCGGGTTCATCAGCGCGGCGTGCTCTTCCGCAGCATCATTCACTAAAACAGCAGGTTGCATAGAAAGCGCCATTAACTCCGCCAGCCTCCGCGGCCAGCTTCGCAGAAAGATACGCGGCTTGCACAACATTTCGGGTAGCTGTGCGTCTGCACGCTTGTCTTTGGCTTGTAGGTACATCCAACGTGAAGTAGGTGTTACCTTTGCAGCTTGCTATTTGGGCTCCGGCCCGCGTTTTTTCATCCTATACCACCCGCCCCGCCGGCGCTAAAACCGGCCCGGCCCGCTGATATTACTGGTACTTTTTTTCCGTGATTTCTCTTTATCCTCGCCGCACGTCGCGGCTGTTTGTTGCGCTTCTGGTTCCCTTGCTTGCTACTTCCACCGGCCTCACGCAGGCCCGGGAGCGGCCTTCCACAGCCATTGATTCGCTGATTGTCAATAATCTGCCCGCCGACTCGCTGGCTGTGGAAACCCAGAAGTCCGAACCAGCCCGCCTGACGCCCCTGCCGATGGACTCGCTGCCGCACATCCACCCGCGCGACGCCAAAGGCCGCATCACCGACTACACCGTGGCTCCGGGCGTGACCTGGCACTACGACAAGCCCAAGCCCTTCGAGTGGGCCTACCACATTCCGCGCGATTTGGGCCAGTTTCCGGGCTTCGCGTTTCGCAAAGAGAACAAGGAGAAGCTCATTGAGCTGGCTGCCGGCTCGGTGGTGCTGTGGGCGGCCGACCAGTACATCATCGACTGGAGCCAGGACGTGGGCAAGCAACTGGGCCTGAAAGCGGCCAGCACCCAGCGCACGCTGGTGCACATCCCTTTCCACATCGGCTCGGCCAACCTGCCCTTCGAGTTCAACGTGCCCGATAACCTCAACAGCACGTTTTACTTCCTCGGCGATGGCTGGACGCACCTCACCGTGGCCAGCAGCTTCTGGATATACGGCGGCATCAACAAGGACAACCGCGCCCTGCGCACCTCCAGCCAGCTGGGCGAAGCCATTTTCAGCACCGGCCTGGTGGTGCAAACCATGAAGCGCCTCACCGGCCGCCAGAGCCCCTACGTGGCCACCAAAGACCGCGGCGAGTGGCACCTGTTCCCTTCCTACAACACCTACCAGAATTTCGTCCCGAACTACGACGCCTTCCCCACCGGCCACCTGGCCACGGCCATGGCCACGGTCACGGTCATCGCCGAGAACTACCCCGAGTACCACTTTATCCGGCCCGTGGGCTACGGCCTGATGGGCCTGCTGGGCTATTCGATGCTGAACAACGGCGTGCACTGGGCCAGCGACTACCCGGTGGGCATCGCGCTGGGCTACGCATTCGCCAAAATTGCGGTGCTCAACGGCCGCACCCGCGTCGAGCAGCCCGAAGCCGCCGACCCGGCCGTGCACGGCACCGGTTTCCAGGTGCTGCCGCACCCCAAGCCGTGGTACCGCCGGGGCTTGTTTGCGCCCTACGCCTACGGGCCGTTCACGGGGGCCAGCTGGTCGTTGCGGCTGTAGAACGAGCAAATATTGCCATTCATCTATTTATTCACTCCATAGCCTGACCGCCGGTTTAACTTGATTGTACCAATTGGGCATTTCCCCAACAGTTAGCGTTACCACCATGGCTGTTTATTCTACCTCACTTGCCACCCCAACCCTCACCGAGAGCTGTACGCAGCTGGCCGAACAGCTCGACCTGCTAGCCCGCTATTGGGAGACGTATTCCGAGGCCGACCTGGCCGAATATCCCGGCCCTGGCCGCTGGAGCCGCAAGGAAATCCTGGGGCACCTCATCGACTCAGCCCTCAATAACTACCGCCGCATGGTGCTGGCGCAGTTGGGCCCGCCGCCGCACCGGCTGCGCCCCTACGACCAGGATGCCTGGGTGCGCATCGGCGACTACCAGCACCTGCCCAGCGCCGAGCTGCTTACCCTCTGGACCAGTCAGAACCGCCTCATTCTGCACGTGCTGAACCGCCTGCCCGCCGAGCTGCTCGACTACGAGTACCTCACCGTCAACGGCAACCCCACCACCCTGCCCTGGCTCATCGCCGACTACGTGCTGCACCTGGAGCACCACGTCCGGCAGATTATTCATTATTAATCAGAACACAAAAAAGCCCGCTCCTCAACTGGAGCGGGCTTTTTTGTAGGTTGTCCTTCCGATGCGGGAGGAATCCGGGTAAAGCCATTTAAACAGCTTCTCTCAGACTCCTCCTGCGTCGGAATGACAAAAACGCTTATTTAAACAAGCCTTTCTTCACGGTGCGGTTGCCGTTTTCGTCGATTTTAATCTTCGTACCGTCGGCGCGCTTGATTTTCACCGAGCCGTCGTCGTCACGCTTGATTTTTGCGCCGTTTTCGTATTTCACCTTGTGGTCGCCGTCGTTTTCATTGTCCACTTTTTTCACGCCCGAGCCCTGGCCCACGCTGCCGCCGGAGCGGTGCACGGTGGTAGTCGTGGTGGTTACCGTGCCGGGAACCAGCGAGTAAGGGCCTTCGCCGTAGTTGGCGCGGTTGGAGGAATAGGTGTTGTAGTAGGCCGGGTTGTTCAGGTCGGTGCGGATGGCGTTATCGGCCTCGTCGTTGGCCTGGCGAATGGCGGCGTAGCGGCCGGTGGTGTCGGTGGCGTACTGGGTTTGCAGCGCGTTGATTTTGCGACCTCTCGTGTAGTAAGTGCGCTCGATGCGGCGCACCACGGTGGTATCGGTCAGCTTGAGGTCTTCGGCCACGCGGGCGGCCATGCGGCGGGCGTCGTCGTAGGCGGCCATCGTGTCGACGGTGGTCGTGGTGGTCGTGGTCGTGGCTTCCGGCGTGGTCGTGGTAGTGGTTTCAACCTTTTTGTCCTGCGTGCAGGAAGCGGTGGCCAGCGCGGCGGCGGCCATCAGGCCGAGCAATTTGAAATTCATGGAATGCAAAAATTAAGGAATTAAAAACGGCCATGTAGCCATTTTTAGGGGCTGATACGGTGGCGCTTTGGCGGAAGTTGTGCCGGCCGGCGCGGCAGCCCGGCGCCAAGGCCGAGCAGAATACCTGTTTTGTGCCCCATATAGTCACCGATGGGGCATCGGGACAGCCCCGTTTCTGCACGGCGTACCTTTGCCGGGGCGCATGTGCGTCGCGTTTCTACTTTTTGATATTTTACCTGCCCATGCCTGCTGCCTCGTACACGCGCCTCAATAAGTTCATCAGCGAAAGCGGGCTGTGCTCGCGACGCGAGGCCGACCGCTACATTGCCGAAGGCGCGGTGCTGCTCAACGGCAAGCCTGCCCAGATTGGCGACCAGGTGGGCCCGCGCGACCGCGTGACCGTGAACGGCCATAAGCTGGAGCCCAAGCAAGCCGAAGATGCCGTGTACCTGGCCTTTAACAAGCCGGTGGGCATCACCAGCACCTCGGAACCGGGCGTGCGCGGCAACATCGTGGACTACGTGAACCACGCCGCCCGCGTATTCCCCATCGGACGGCTGGACAAGGACTCGTCGGGCCTGATTTTCCTGACCAGCGACGGCGACATCGTGAACAAGATTCTGCGAGCCGGCAACCAGCACGAAAAGGAGTACGTGGTGACCGTCGACCGCATCCTCACCGACCGCATGCTGGACGAAATGGCCCACGGCATCCCCATGCTGGGCACGGTCACCAAAAAGTGCGTCATTCAGAAGGAAACGCCTTACATCTTCCGCATCACGCTGGTGCAAGGGCTGAATCGTCAGATTCGGCGCATGGTGGAGCATTTCGGCTACGAAGTGGTGAAGCTGGAGCGCGTCCGCATCATGAACATCAGCCTCAAAGGCCTGCCCGTGGGGGACTGGCGCGAAATGACGCCCGAAGAAGTCGCCGGCATCATGAAAATGGTGGCCCATTCGAGCGGCACCGAAGAAGCCTCCGGCGGCCGCAGCCGCCCCAAAACCACCAAATCCGCCCCGCAGGGTCAGAATACAAACGACGGCCGCCCCGCCCCACGCCCCCGTAAGCCCGGCCCGCCGACGATGTACAACCCATCGGGCACCGGCTGGTGGGGCCCTCGCCCCGAAAAGCCCGGCGCAGCCGGCACCAAACCCGGCCAGGGCGGCACCAAGCGCCCGGCCAAAGCTAGCCCCGGCGGTAGCGGCGGCTCACGCCCCAAAAGCGGCAGCGCGAGTGGTTCGGCCCGGCCCAAAACCGGCAATCTGGGCACCCGCCCGGCCGCCAGCGGCAAGGGCAAATCCGGCACGGGGCGCAAAGGCCCGGCCCGACCGCGCTAGGTCAGCGGCGGAATTATCACTCCCCGGTTTGCCGTTAGCCTTCGGATGAAGCATTTCTTCCTGCTACTCTGCCTCTGGCTGCCCGGCCTGGCCACATGGGCCCGCCCCGCGCCCCTGCCGCCGCTCGTCATTGCCCAGCAGTTCGTGGCACCCACCGGATGGCCCGCCATGAAAAGCTACCTCTGCTGCGAGGTGGCCGGCCAGGCCAAGCGCCAGACCCTGGGCCAGCAGATTCCGCCCCGCGTGCAGCGCGCCTGCCAGCTGGTGCGGCAGGATTCGGCCACGGCCGTGGTGGCCGTGGAGCTGCGCGACTCCGTGAGCCGCCGAGATTTTTACCTGCACTTCCGCCGCGAGGCCGAAGGCTGGAAGCTGGGCGCCATCCGCAACCTGGCCATGACGCACCTGGGGCCGCCCATGGTGGCGCTACTGGCCGCCATGCCGCCCGCCGAAGTGGCCGATTACAACCGCAAGCACCCCGACGCCAGCCACGATTTCACCATCGGCAACCTGCGCCTCTGGACCAGCGCCGACGCCGACATTGCCGCGCATTTCTACCAGCACCGGGCCGCCTTCCAGGAAGTGCTGAGCCGGGTTCAAAGCGGCCGGTTTTTCGACGCTACTATCGGGGCCGACGAAGCTACTGACGAACAAGCCGCCAACGCCGACCCGGCCGTGCACGCCCTGCTGCGGCAGCTCTATCTGGGCCGCGTCACGCGGCGCGCCACCGCCTGCGGCAGTTGCCTGGAGTTCGTCATCGGCGGCAAAATTGACAGCACGGTGGGTCTGCTCTACCAGCCCGAGGCGGCGCTGCTGCCCGCCATGCAGCCCGATGGCCTCATCGTGCTCCGGCCGCTGGGCGAGGGCTGGTACCTCTATAAAACGACGTAATTATTCCCATTAATGAAGCCTAACACTACCCCTCCCCTCGCCGAAAAAGACCAGCTGCACCCGCGCAATCCGCACCGCGCGCCCTACGACTTTCCGCTGCTCAGCAAAGTCAGCCCGGAGCTGGCGGCCTTTGTGCGGCCCAACCCCCACGGCAGCCTGTCGATTGATTTCGCCAATCCTGCCGCCGTGAAGGCCCTAAACCGCGCCCTGCTGAAGCATTTTTATAACGTCGAACACTGGGATATTCCGAAGGGCTACCTGTGCCCGCCCATCCCGGGCCGGGCCGACTACGTGCATTACCTGGCTGATTTATTGGCCGAAAGCAACGGCGGCGTGCTGCCGCCCGGTGAAGAAATTACGGTGCTCGATGTGGGCGTGGGGGCCAACTGCATCTACCCCATCATTGGCCGGCGCGAATACGGCTGGCACTTCGTGGGCTCCGACATCGACGGCGTGGCCGTGCGCGCCGCCCAGCAGATTGAGGCCGCCAACCCCGCCCTGGCCGGGGCCATCGAGGCCCGCCTGCAACCGGCCCGCACCCGCATTTTCGACGGCCTCATTCAGGCTGGCGAAGTATTCGATATGACTATGTGCAACCCGCCGTTCCATGCCTCGGCGGCGGCGGCGGCGGCCGGCTCACAGCGCAAAGCCGCGGGCCTGGGCACCGGGCGCGGCCCCCGGCCGGTCCTGAACTTTGGCGGCCAGAACAACGAGCTGTGGTGCGAAGGGGGCGAGGCCAGCTTCATCCGGCGCATGGTGCAGGAGAGCGGCCGGCGGCCCCGCACCGCCTATTGGTTCACCTCGCTCGTCTCCAAAAAAGAAACCCTGCCCGGTGTGTACCGCGCCCTCCAAACGGCGGGAGCCACCGAAGTTCGCACCATTGAAATGGCTCAGGGCCAGAAGAAAAGCCGCCTCGTGGCCTGGACTTTCCTCTCACCCGCGCAACGTGAAGCCTGGCGCAAAACCCGGTGGGCAGATTCGCATTAAGCAAGCCTTGCCGACTGTCATCCGCCGCCTAACGGTAATAATCAGGTTAACTGGCGTTTCACATAAAATCGTTTACTTGCCAATGCGCTGACCATATCATTCCGCCATTTTCTGCGCTGCCAAACCGCACCTGGTTTCCTTTCCACCCGCCTGTCGCTTACTTATGAAAATCCGGAATAAACAGTTGTTATTTCTGTATTGCAAGCTGCGATACCTGCGGAACCAACAAACACTTAAGTCCCTGAAGGTTATCAACGAAGGGCGGTTTTTCATATATGACCTGGGTGATATTCGCATCGCCAGCGAGTCATTTAGCTGGTACCTAACCCGGGCACACCTGGCTAAAGAAGTAAAGCGGGTGAGCGCGCATTACTACACCCCCCAGCCGGGCGACACCGTGGTGGACGTGGGCGCAGGCCTGGGCGAGGAAACCAGCATTTACACCGACCTGGTGGGCCCAGCGGGCAGGGTCTATGCCATTGAAGCCAACCCGGCTGTGTACCAGGTATTGCGTCAGCTGATTGAGGACAGCCAACTGCGCAATGTGAAGCTATTCAACCTTGCCATCAACGATAAGCCGGGCCCCGTCATCATTGACGATGCCCCCACCAGCTATTTGTCTTCTTCGCTCAACAGCCAAAGCGCTGGCACGGCCTACGAAGTGCCCGGGCTGCCGTTTGAGGATTTTTGCGCGGCCGAGGGCATCCGGCGAATTGACCTGCTGAAAATCAATATTGAAGGTGCCGAACGGTTCTTCAGCACCGTATTTGCCCGGCCCGAACTGGATATTCCCAACGTGGCCATTGCCTGCCACGATTTCCGGTTTGAAGAAGAAGGCAACGAGTTTTTCCGCACCAAGCAGCTTGTGATAGACTACCTGCAGGCCAATGGCTACGACACCTGGTCGCAGGAAACCGGCACCCGCTACATCGACGATTGGGTGTACGGCCGGAAGCTACCGGTTTAAGCATGGCCCCGGCAAAAGCGGAATCTTGAATGCCCTTTAGTTATTTCGTATCTTCGTCGTAATACACTCCTCCGCTTGCTTTTCTCATCAGATTTGCATCAGGCGGACACAACAGATTTAGCAGCACAGCACTATGGGTAGGTCTCAAGAGACATTTGGTAAGAAAGACAACGAGAAAAAACGCGCGAAGAAGAAAACCGAAAAGGAAGAGCGCAAAGCCGAGCGCCAGGCCAACGCCAAAAGTGGGGCGGCCTTAGAGGAAATGTTTGCTTACGTAGACGAAGACGGCAATATCACCTCCACCCCGCCCGACCCCACCAAGAAGCGGGTCATCAAGGACGAAGACATCCGCATCAGCGTGGCCAAGCAGGAAGACCGCGAGCCGGAAGACACCGTCCGCACCGGTTCGGTTACCTTCTTCAACGACTCGAAGGGCTACGGCTTCATCAAAGATTCGGTGACGCAGGAAAGCATTTTCGTGCACGCCAACGGCTTGGCCGGCGGCCCTATCTCGGAAGGCGACAAAGTGAGCTTTGAAGTGGAGATGGGCGCCAAAGGCCCCAACGCCGTGCGCGTGAAGAAAGCCAGCGCCACGCCGCCAGCCGCCGTCTAGCGGCTCGACCTGTACCGAAAAGCCCCGCTTCTGAAGCTTTCGCAGCTTCGGAAGCGGGGCTTTTCGGTGGACAGGCGGTATCAGGCATTGGCGTCCAGTGCGGCGAGGTTGTCCTCGGCGGCGGCAGTATCGGGGCTGGTTGAAGGGCCATTCTTGCCGTTGCGCTTTGCCAGCATGCCCAGGCCCACGGCCGCGAGCGCCGCACCCGCCAATACCTTCTGGGTGGTGGTGAGCTTGCTTTTGCGCAGCTTTTTGAGCGATTTGGTGGCTCCGCCGAGCAGGGTCTGCTTTTTAGCGGACTTGTTTTTGGCGGCTTTATCCTTGGTCTTTTTCATTGCGCGGGCTAATTGAGAATGACGCGGGACCGGGCGGGCACTTGCCGCCGGCTATTCTTCGGAAAAATGCTTGGGGGCTTTGCGGTGGCGGTGGGGCGCCGCAACGGCATCCGCACCATCGGTCAAGGCTTTGGCGTCGGAGCTGGCGGCCGTTTCGTCGGTGTCGCGGGTGGCCATGTAAACCAGGCCGGCGGCGGCCAGCGCCAGGCTCCCCACCAGCTTCTGGCCGGTGCTAAGCTTGGATATTTCCTTGGTCACCTTCCGAAACTTCTTGATTGACAGGGCCACAGCATCCAGAATATTCTCCGAAGCCTGGTCCTTCTTCGAGTGCTTCTTTTTGTCCTTGCCCATAAGAAGTTGCGGTAAAACGGTTTCCAGCAGGAATTGAAGAGGGAAAGCCATGGCGATAAACAACAAGCGCAGAGCCAGATGATGCAGGCGGCGTAGTTGGTTTAGGGTATTCGCAAGGGACGGACGGAAGGTTGCCGTTTTGTTGAGGCGAAGGCGCAGCGCCTCACAGCAGCAGCACGTCAATCTTGTGCGCGTGTACCTGCTGTAAGGAATCTGACCACGCGAAGACCGTGAAAAACCCATCCACCGACGCCACCAGGGCAATGGTGTCGCGCTGGTCGTGCACGAACTGGGCGGCGGCCAGGTGGCGGGTGCCGCCGTTTTGGGCGGGGTGCAGGTTGCGGGGCTCGCTGCCCACCACCGGCTCGGTGAGGACGAGCTGCTCGACGGGCGTGCTGGTTTTGGCCCGCGCCACTTTGGCCCCGAAAGCCAGCAGCGTGTATTCCCGGGTGATGACGGTGGCCCCATCCACGGCCGTGAAGCCGCCCACGATGCCAATGTTGCGCCGCAGCGCGGCCTGCCACTTGCGCCGCGACTGGCCCGGCCGCTGCACGGCCCGGATGCCGGTGTAGGCCGGAGCCACGGGATAGTTCAGGGGCTGCACGATGGATTTTTGCCACTGCTCGGAGCCGGGCGGCACCACCAGCACCAGCCCGCCCCGGCCGTGGGCGCGCATGGCAGCGGCCAGTTCCAGCAGTACGTTGTCGGTTTCGCCGGTTTCGGGCGACGGCAGGCTGCGGCCGGGCAGGAAGGCCCGCAGGGCCGCGCAGTCACTAAGGCCGCCGTGCTCTTCATCGACGAGCTGGAGGTGGTCGCCGCGCAGCACGGCCACGTTCACAAACTTGCCGAAGCCGCCGGCGCGGCGGTGCTTCACCACCAGCAGGCCGGGCTCGACCACCTCCAGCACGAAGCACAGCGGCGGCACCCGCGTGGCCGTGCCCCACACGTAGAGGCCGTCGGCATCGTGCCACACACCCAGGTGCAGGCCGGGCTGCTCCACGGCGGGAGCCAGCTTGAGCAGGTTGGCGGGCGTGAGGCGGCGGCGCTGGCCAAACACCAGCGGCTGCCGGGCTTGCTCCAGCGGCAGCAGCGCCAGCGAAATGCGGGGCGGGTGCCCCTCCTCCCGCCGCAGGCTGGCCCAGAAGGCCGCATCAATCACGGCTTCGACCCACTGCGCTTCGGGCGGGGAGGCGAGGCATTTTTCGTCCTCCACGCTGGCGGCGCGGTGCCGCGCGAAGTGGGCTTCAATCATGGGGGCGGCCATGCGGGCCGTGAGGTAGGTGGGTTCGGAAAGCATAAGGGCAAAAATATCAGGCGGGGCGAGGCAACCCGTCAGCGGTGGACGGCATTTACCGGCCCGGCGGGGCTTGACTCCGGAAGACTACTTGCCCGGCCCAATAGTTTTAGTTTTGCGCGCGGCCGCCCCGCCCAAATTTCCTCCCTCCTTTCCACTACTCCGCATGAAACACGCTTTCTTTTTTCTGTTCGCCTGCCTTGTCGCGGCTACCTGCGGGGCCCAAACCCGGCCCAGCGACATTCTGCTACTGGGCACCTTCCACTTTCACAACCCCGGCGCCGACGTCGCCAAAACCAAAACCTTCGACGTGATGGCGCCCAAGGCGCAGGCGGAGCTGGAAACCATTACCCAAAAAATCAGCGCTTTTCACCCCGATAAAATCTTTGTGGAGTGGCCCTGGGATGAGCAGCCTGAGCTGGATAAGCTTTACAACGCCTACCTCGGCAGCCAGTTTGAGCAGTTCGTCAGCACCACCTATCCCGCGAAGCGTCAAAATTTCTTTCTGAAGAATGAAATCATTCAACTGGCTTTCCGGGCGGGCAAAAAGGCCCATCTCACCCGGATTTATGCCCTCGACTATACCAAAACCAGCTTCCCGTTCGACAGTGTGCTGAAGGCCATGCAGGCGGCCAAGCAGGTAGCCCTGCTGCAAAAATCGCAGGATGCCATCAAGCACTACGAAACCAGCCAGAACCAGAAGCTCGAAACCTACACCCTCACGCAACTGCTGCTCGATGCCAACAGCCCCGGAGAGTTGGCCCTGAACAAAGGCCTCTACCTCGACATCCTCAACCGGGCGGGCACTACCGACAATTTCGCGGGCGCGTTCCTGGTGTCGGAGTGGTACCGGCGCAACTTGTACATGTATTCGCTGGTGCAAAAAACGATGACGCCCCAGGATGGCAAGGCGTTGGTTTTGGTGGGCTCGGGCCACGCCGCCATGATGCGCGAGTTCATTGCTTCGGACCAACAATTCCGACTGAAAGAGCTGAAAGACGTGCTGAAATAGCTCACGCCCATCGATGGGCGGGCCAGATTTTGGGTTATTCGCGGTCGAAATTTGCCCGCTTGCCCAGCGCGGCCATTCGCACGGCTTCGGCCACGCGGCGGGCGCGGGTTGCGGGCTGCTTCGCGCCCAGCACCCAGGTCAGAATGCCTTTGCGGGCCGAAGGCGCGAAAGCGGTGAAATGCCGGGCCGCGGCTTCATTTGCAACGAAGGCAGCAGCCAAATCTTCCGGAACCAAGCCAGCCTCGGCGGCATCGAGGCTTTCCCAAGCCCCGTTTTGCTTGGCGCGGGCAATGGCGGCCCGGCCGGTGGGCATGAGCTGGCCGGCGGCTTCGAGGCGCTCCAGCCGCTCCTTGTTCACCCGGCTCCAGCCGCTACGGGGCCGGCGCGGCGTGTAGAGATGCTGCGAGCGCTCGGCGTCGAGCTTGCGCGGGTGCGAGTCAATCCAGCCGAAGCAGAGGGCTTCCTCTACGGCTTCGGCGTAGGTTACGCTGGGCAGGCCGCTGGCTTTTTTGCAGTACACCAGCCACACGCCAGGGGCGCTGGCGTGGTGCGCGGCCAGCCACTGCCGCCACTCGGCGCGGCTGGCGGGCTGGAACTGGGGGTGGGCATCGGGGCGAGGCATGGCGGTGGTGATGGTTTAAATTTAGAAGCTGCGGTAGGATTGCAAGGCCGGGGTAGAGACGCATATTTGCGTCTCGTCGTTGGCCAGTTTTGCTCAACGACAAGACGCAAATATGCGTCTCTACATCTTTCCAACCGCTTTCATGCATGCGTAGCGCCTTCGCCACCTTCCTACTGCTTTTTGCTCTTTCGGCTACTACTGCCCACGGCCAAAGCACACCACGCCACACGGGGCCAACCAGCCCGCCACCAGCGGCGGCCTCAAAGCCCCTTACCAAAGAGGAGCTATACCAAACGGTGGCCCGGCTGGACACGGAAATGTTTGCCGCCTTCAACGCCCACGACGTGAATAAACTCATGTCCTACTTTGCCGATAACCTGGAGTTTTACCACGACAAAGGCGGCCTGAGTAACTTCACTCAAACCAAAGAAGGCTTCACGCGCCTCTTCGCCCAAAGCCCGGACATCACCCGCACGCTGGTGACGGGCACTCTGGAGGTGTACCCCGTGAAAGAATACGGCGCCATGCACATTGCCACCCAACGCTTCTGCCACCAGGAAAACGGCCGCCAGGACTGCGGCAATTCCAAGTTCGTGATGGTGTGGCAGCAGCAGGCCGACACCTGGCGCATCACCCGCGTCGTGAGCTACGACCACTGAGGCAAGGTTTGACGATAGGTGGGCTTTCGGCAGCAGCCTCGGTTGCTACCTCCCCACCCACACCAGGCGGCCGCCCTGGTAACGGTAGCGGCCGGGTTTCAGCGGCGTGAGCAAAGACGGACTCCCGTACTGGTCGGCCACTATCCTGCTCACAAGCAATTCGCGCTTCAGCCCGATACGGCGATGCGCGTCGCTCGACCCCGATTCCTGACTGTCGCCAGGTCCATGCCACGAATCCCCGGCCTCTACCAAAGCCACCAGCAACAGCCGGGGCTTGCCGCTGACGTCAATCAGGTTGACGGCGGTCCGGCTCTGGCCCCCACCCGAGCCGTAGTGGGACTGGCGAATGGTCACCAGCACTTCGGCCTCGCCCCGGTGGTCCAGGTTGCAGGTATCTACTTCAAGGTCGCCAATATCGTCGTCGTCCCAGTTGAGGGTGCCGAAGTTGAAATGGCTGGCGTAATCGGGCAATACCAGCGGAATGCTCACCCATACCGTGTCAGTCTGGTTTTTGCGGTAGAGCAACGTCGGCTTTTCGGAATGCCAGCTATAATAGTCGACAGCGGCAGCCACGCCGCGAAACCCAATAAATCGATTAGCTGAGGCCTGTATTTTGTCGCGCTGGGGCGGGTTTCGCCACCAGATTTCCCGCGTGGTCAGCAGCTCAAAAGGCAACTCCTGCACTGGCAGCACCACAGGCGCCACTTGCTTAGGTCTTTGCTTAATCGTAGCATCCGGTTTTCCGGCGGCAGCCCTACGCACCCCAACGGGCCTTTTCACTTCCCGCAGGTTGGCCGGTTTATTGGTTTTTATTGTTGGCTGCTTCTGCGCTGTTGCTTCCCCCGCATATAGTAAAGCCAAAACAAGCAGAAACAGGCGCGGCATCGTGAACAAAGCAGTTAGGACGTGGCGTTTTTTTTCGCAAAACGGTTACAGCTCCCGTAGCCTCAGCTCCTTTCGGTTTTAATAGCTACTACCTAATACGCAATACTTGGCCGCGTTGATAGCGGTAGCGCCCGGCGGGCAGCTGCGTCAGCGCTTTGCGGTCGCCCAGCTCCGGGTTGAGGCCTATTGCCTCAATCGGGCCAACCAGCAACTCCCGTCCTTGCAGCTTGATGCTACGCTCGTAGCCTTGCTCCGCTTCGCCGGCTTTCAGCGGCTCGCCGTGCATGGCTGCATAGGCCGGAAAGGCTTCATCAATGTACCGGGTATTGGCTTGCAGCAATAGTTGTGGCGGCGAACTGCTGATGTCAATAACATAGTCGCTGGCGTAGGTGGTGCCGCCGCCGCTGCCGTAAATGGCCGAGTAAAAATGAATCAGCATTTCGGGCCGCCCCTGCCCGTCGAGGTTGGCTTGCCGGATTTCAACACCAAGCTGCTGGTCGCCGTGTTCGTAGCGGTTAAGCAGCCCGTCGAGTTCCGTCCACACAGTATCGCGCTGGCTGGCGCGGTATAATACGCGCGGCGTTTCCGATAGAGGCTTCACCACCAGGAAGCGGCCCGTGATGGTATCGGCTGTCGTGTATTCTTCGGCCAGCTCGGCCCGTAGCTGCGCGGTGCCCACCCGGCTGGCTTCCATTGGCCGCGGCCCGATGCTGTCGCCCACGGCCATCACATCCAATTGCTCGGGACGGCTGGCTGCAGCAGGGCGCGGCGCGACCGCCGGGCTTTTCGGCGGCTTTGCTCCGCTTTGGCCAGACACCGGCAAACGCCCCGCCTGCTCGCTAGTGGGAGACTGACATGCGGCGGCCAAGCCCACGGCCACCCACAATACTCGAAACACTCTCATCGGCTGGCTGCTTTCATGGCCCAAAGAAAAGCGCAGAAACTTCGGGCGCTTCCTCCGCTTGGTCATAATGCAACAGTATTTATTTTCCCACCCATACCAGATGGCCATCGCGGTAGCAGTAGCGGCCAGATTTTAGCAGCGTCAGCAAGCTCTTCTGACCATACCGATTGGTTTTTATCCTGCTGACTAACAGCTCGGAAGTCATTTTTATATTTCGCATTTCGTACTGAGTTGTAAATCCGCTATCTGACGAATAGCCGACATCACGCGTTTCGATTAAAGCACTCAGCAACGATTTCGGCGCGCCATTAACATCAATAATATTGACGGCAAAATGCTCAGTATGGGACGTGTTGCCGCAACAATCCATGACTACGCCCACCAACACCTCTGCCTCACCACGATGGTCTAGATTGACGGTATCTATTCGAAAAATGTCTATTTTTCTGTATCCCTCATTTTCCCATTGGAGCGGCCCTCGAACCTCATGGCTGGCGTAGTCCGGCAGAACCAAATTGATGGCGGTCCAAACCGAGTCAGCTCGCGTTGTTCGGTATAGCAGGACAGGGGTCGCGCGGCCGTACACTTTCCCAAACGCAGTAGAATCCATTCTTTCGCCGCTGAACCCCACAAATCGTCTGTCGGAGGTCTGTACGTTGTTTCGCTCGTGCGCATCAGCCCATATTTCTCGCGACGTCAGCCGTTGAAAGCGCAATAGTTGCACGGGTAGCACCACAGCAGCTTTTTGGGGCTGCTGGGCCTGCACGCTTCTGACGCAAAAGCATATGAGAAGCAAAAGCAGCCGGCGAGCCATTGCGAATTCGGTATTCATCAGGCAGGAAATGTAACGCATAGAAAAGCTGCCGAAACTCCGGCAGCTTCCGCCGCTCTTGGTTTCGGCAGCTACTTGCCGACTCGAAACACCTTGCCGTGCTGGTAGCGGTAGCTGCCGGCGGGCAGCGGCGTCATTTCATAGCAATTATCATTGGACCCAATGTGCCTGATTGGTTCCAACTCAATATCACGTTTGAGTTTGATAGAACGAGTGCAACCTGCATATTTTTCTTGGGTCCAGTCGTGCTTTCGCAGCCCGGCAGCCAGCTCCGGATAAGGCCGGTTAAAATCTACATCATTGCGTCCAAATTGTTCATCTCCTTCCTCTACCAACGCATTCAGCAATAGTAGGGGCGTGCGGGTCACATCTAATACAACTGCCCGCCGGTATGACGAACCGAGGCGGTTGCCATATCTCGACCACCGGATGTTGATTAATAGCTCTGGCGCTCCCCGATGGTCAAGGTTGGCGGTATCGAGCGTAAATACCGCGTCTCTTAATTGGCCATCATAAAGGTTTGGAAAATCCAGGCTTACCTCTCGCCACTGTCGCGCAGTTGATGAGGCTCTGTATAGCAGCCGAGGTGCCTCGCCGTGTGCTCGCACTTGCACAAAATTCTGGAGTAAGGTATCCACTACCACTTCGCTTCTGGCGCTGTAGCGCCATTCGGTCGTGTCAAGCCATTCGTTGATGTCAACAAGGCGGCTATCCAACCTTACTGGTCCCAGACTGTCGAGCACTTCCCGGCGGGGAACCTCTATATCGGGTTCTCTGGTGATAAGTGGGGCAACAGGAGCAGAAGTTGCTACTGGGCTGTCGGCGGGCCGCACCGTTTTGGCCGCGGCCACTACTTCTTCAATGGTGCGGGGGCGCTTTCGCTCGCAAGCCAGCAGCCAAAGCAATACGGCCGCTCCCATCAGGAAGCGGCCGTATCGGACTTTTTTAGAAAACCTCATCGTAATCCTGGGATGGATTACATATGGATGGCTCGGTTCTCCGTGGCGGCCAAACACGCTTCTTTCATGGCTTCGGCGTAGGTGGGGTGCGAGTGGCTCATGCGGGCCACGTCCTCGGCGGAGGCGCGGAACTCCATGGCCGTCACGGCTTCGGCGATGAGGTCGGCGATGCGCGGGCCAATCATGTGCACGCCCAGGATTTCGTCGGTGGTTTTGTCGGCCAGCACCTTCACGAAGCCGTCGGTGTCGCCGCTGGCGCGGGCGCGGCCGCTGGCCTTGAAGGGGAAGCTGCCGATTTTATAGGCTTTGCCCTGCTCCTTGAGCTGCTCCTCGGTGTAGCCCACGCCGGCCACTTCGGGCCAGGTGTACACCACGCCGGGAATGAGCAGGTAGTTGATGTGCGGCTTCTGGCCCACGATGGTTTCGGCCACGAACACGCCTTCTTCCTCGGCCTTGTGGGCCAGCATGGCGCCCCGAATCACGTCGCCGATGGCGTAGATGCCGGGCACGTTGGTTTGCAGGTGCTCGTCGACCTTGATGCGGCCGCGCTCCTCCATCTGCACGCCGGCGGCTTCCAGGTTGAGGCCGGCGGTGTAGGGCACGCGGCCCACGGCCACCAGGCAGTAATCGCCCTCAAACTTCACCTCCTCCCCTTTCGGGTTGGTGGCGGTTACGGTCACACTGTCGCCCTCGCGGGTGGCGCCGGTCACTTTGTGGCTCAGGAAAAACTCGATGCCGATTTTGCCCAGCACGCGCTTCAGCTCCTTGCCCAGGCCGCGGTCCATGGTCGGAATTAGTGAATCCAGGAATTCAATCACCGACACCTTGGCACCGAGGCGGGCGTACACGGAAGCCATTTCGAGGCCAATCACGCCGCCGCCAATCACAATCATGTGCTTGGGCACTTCGCGGATGTTCAGGGCCTCGGTGCTGGTGATGATGCGCTCCTTGTCCTGGGCGATGAACGGCAGCACCGTGGGCTTGGAGCCGGTGGCGATGATGACGTTTTTGGTTTCAATCTGCTGGGCCTCGCCGCCTTCGCGAGGCGTGATGCTGATGTGATTTTTATCGACGAACGAACCCACGCCGGTGATGACGTCGATTTTGTTCTTCTTCATCAGGTAAGAAATGCCGTCCACGTTGGCCTTCACCACGCCGCCCTTGCGGTCAATCATACGGTTCATGTCCACCGTCAGGTTTTCGAGGCCGATGCCGTGGTCCTGGAACACTGAATGAGCGTTGTGGTAGTGCTCCGACGAATCGAGCAGGGCCTTGCTGGGGATGCAGCCCACGTTGAGGCAGGTACCGCCCAGGGTGGGGTATTTCTCGATAATGGCCGTTTTGAGGCCCAACTGGGCGCAGCGGATGGCCGCTACATAGCCGCCCGGGCCGGAGCCGATGACGGTGACGTCGTATTGATTCATAGAGCCGAAGGTTCGGTGATGGTTCGCGCCGCGAAGGTACGGCAGATGTATTGTGGACTCTGCGAGTCCGCGCTACTTAATCAACCAGCACGCCGATGTAGAAGTTGAACGTGTCGACTTCCAGCGTCTCCTTCGTCGCGCCGGCTAGCTCCTTCATCTCCGTGAAGCGGGCGGTGGGCTTGATGAACCGGTATTCGCCGCCCTTCAACCGGACGCGAACGGGCATATCAAACTTGGGCACCTCGCTCACCCAACGGGCCAGGGTTTTGCCGTCCTCGAAGCGGATTTCCAGGATGGGCAGGCTGCCGTGGCGCAGGTACTGCTCGAAGACTTTGGTGAAATCCTGGCCGCTTTCGCGGGTGATGTAGTCCATCACCTGCTGGCCGGTCACGGTTTGGTGGTAGAAGGTGCTGGAGAGGCCGCGCAGGATTTGGCGCCACTTTTCGTCGTTGTTCAGGATGGTGCGAATGGTATTGAGCATGGCGCTGCCCTTGTCGTACATATCGCCCGAGCCTTCCTTGTTCACGCCGTAGGGGCCGATAATTGGCCCGTCGTTCGAGATATTGCGGCGCTGGCCGTGAATGTATTCCTGGCCGGCCTGCTTGCCGAACTGCGTTTCCACGAACAGGCCCTCGGAGTAGCAGGTGAAGCTTTCGTGCACCCACATATCGGCAATATCCTTGGTGGTAATGTTGTTGCCGAACCACTCGTGCCCGCTTTCGTGGATGATGATGAAATCCCACTTCGTGCCCCAGCCGGTGTTGCTGCGGTCTTTGCCGAGGTAGCCGTTCTGGTATTTATTGCCATAGGCCACGGCACTCTGGTGCTCCATGCCCAGGTGCGGGGCATCCACGAGTTTGTAGCCGTCCTGGTACCACGGGTAGGGGCCGAACCAATGCTCCATGCTCTTGAGCATAGGCTTCACGTTGGCCGCAAACTGCGTTTTGGCTTTGGCTACGTTCTCGGGCAGCACCCAATAGTCAAGGGTCAGCGGCCCTTTCTCGCCCTGGTACGAATCGGAGAAGTGCTGGTAGTCGCCCACGTTCAGGGCCACGTCGTAGTTGTTGATGGGGTTGCGCACGGCCCAGTCGAAGCGGGTGTAGCCGTCTTTCAGCTTGGTGGTTTTGCGCAGGCGGCCATTGGAAACGTCTTTCAGCCCCTGCGGTACGCTCACACTGATAAGCATGCTGTCCACTTCATCGGCCTGCTGGTCTTTGGTGGGCCACCAGATGCTGGCGCCCACGCCCTGGCATGCCGAGGCCACCCAGGGCTTGCCGGCGGCATCGGTGGTGAAGACCAGGCCACCGTCCCAGGGCGCTTTTTTGGCCACCGTGGGGTTGCCGGAATACTGCACGGTAAACTCATCCTTGCTGCCCTGCGAAATGGTTTTCGGGAAGGTGACAAACACCGCGTTGGCTTCGCGGGTGAACGGCACGTCCTGGCCTTTATACAGCACCTTATCGACCTGCAGGTTGGCAAAGAGGTCGAATTGCAGCCGCGTGAAATCCCGCGTGGCCGTGAAGCGGAACAGGTTCGAGCCGCTGATGAAGCGCTTGGCCGGGTCCAGCTTCACATCAAGGTGGTAGTAGTTGATATCGTAGCAGGTGCGCAACGGCGTGGTGAGGCTGCCTCGCAGGGTGTCGGCGCGGGTGAATGCTTCGGGCTTGGGCTGGAGAAGCTGGGCGGCTGCCGGATTCAGGAGCGCCAGCGAAGCCAGCAGCGGGAGGAGAAATTTCGCTTTGTTCATCATGCAAAGCAACGACAACAAGGCACAAGGCCGGCATTTCCCGGACGCGAACTTTAGCTGCGCCAAGCTGCACGCTAAAGTCAGGCGTAATTTTGCGGCAGTCCGTACTGATTTTATGCCCGACTCTTCTTCTACCGCTGCACCTTCCAAGGCCGCACTGTTCACGGCCTTTGCCCTCGTTTACCTCATCTGGGGCTCTACCTACCTGGTAATGAAGTTTGCCGTGGCCAGCATGCCGCCGCTGCTCATGGCCGGCACGCGCTATGCGCTGGCAGGCGGGCTGCTCTACGGCTTCATGCGGTGGCGGGGCGAGCCCGCGCCCACCTTGCGCGGCTGGGGCTACGCGGTGTTTATCGGGGTGTGCTTGCTGGGTTTTGGCAATGGCGGCACCACGCTGGGCGTGATGTACCTGCCCAGCGGCATCACGGCACTGCTGGTGGCCACGGTGCCCATGTTTCTGGCAGTGCTGGGGTGGCTGAGCGGCATTTCGGCCCGGCCCACCCGGTGGGTGGCGCTGGGGCTGGGCGCGGGCATGGCGGGCATGTACCTGCTGGCCGCCCACCCCACCGCCACGCCCGTGAAGGTGCCGGGCCATCAGGACCTGGGCATGGGCATCGTGCTACTGGCCTCGCTGGTGTGGTCCATCGGCTCGCTCTATGCCAAGAACCACCAGCCCGCGCCGTCACCTTTCGCCTCGGGCGGCATGCAGATGCTGTGCGGTGGCGTGGCCATGCTCATCGTAGGCTTTGTGCGGGGCGAGGCCGATGGGTTCACGCTGGCGCAGGTCACCACCAAGTCATGGGTGGCGTATGCTTACTTGGTCACATTCGGCTCCATTGTGGCGTTCACGGCCTATATCTGGCTGCTGCGGGCCGTGGAGCCGGCCCTGGCGGGCACATATGCTTTCGTGAACCCCGTGGTGGCCGTGCTGCTGGGCTGGGCCTTCGCCGGCGAAAGCCTCAACCCCGAAATGCTGGGCGGCGCGGCCCTCATCGTGCTGGCCGTGGCACTGGTGCTGCTGGGCGGGCGACGAAAAGCGTAGCTCGGTTGTTAAAGTCCCAGTCCTCCTAACCCTGCAGAAAATGTCTACTTCCCCTCTCCCCGACCTGCACACCGAAGCCGACATCGTCCAACTGGTTGATGCTTTCTACGCCCGCGTCGATGCCGACGACCTGCTGCGTCCCATTTTTCACGACGTAGCGCAAGTGGATTGGGCCGCCCACCTGCCCAAGATGTATGATTTCTGGAGCAGCGTGCTGCTGGGCACGAGCCGCTACAAAGGGCGGCCCATGGCCCGGCATTTCCCACTGCCCATCCAATCAGCCCACTTTCAGCGCTGGCTGACGCTGTTCACTGCCACCGTCGACTCGCTTTTCAGCGGCCCTAAAGCTGACGAAGCCAAGACCAAAGCCCAAAACATCGGGGCTATGTTCGAGCACCGCATGACGCCGAACCCGCTGTCGTTGCTCGGCGGCTAGGGTTTTACAGCGGCCGCCACTCGCCGTGCGCGGGCCGCACGCCGCGCAGCAGGGCCGCGCCGCTGCCTACCACCAGCGCGTCCTCGCCCACGCCCACCAGCGCGATGGGCGTATCCGTCTGCTGGCTAATGCCCGTGCGCAATGCGAAACTCACAAACGTGGCCGCCACGGCCGCCAGTCCACCCAGCACACCGCCGCTCAGGGCGCTGCCGTGGCGCGACTTGTACCACGCCGCGCCCACCAGCGAACCTGCCAGCAGCCGGCCCAGCAGCACCGGCGGGGCCGTGCGATTGGGTGTAGTGGGTAGCTTATCCATTACCATCTCGCCGGCGGCCAGGGCTTTCAGAATTTGCGCGGTCACGGGCTTTTGCAAAAACCGCAGCGACGACCCAGCCAGGCCGGCATGCGGCTGCCGCGATAGATAGTGGCTCAGAAAGGCCGGCGCGCTCATGCTGCGCATCCCGGCCAGGGCAGCGAAGCCCATCACGGGCCAGAATTTAGCGGAACGGTGCTTGGGAGCGAGGGCTTGGGACTTTTTTTTCATCAGGCAAAAGAATGGCGGAGGCGCATGAATTGAGCTTAACGGAATTGCTCGGCTCAAGGCCATCACAGCCCACAAAAAAGGCCCGTCCAATATCGGACGGGCCTTTTTGAGAGAACCAGCAGGTGGCGCTTAGTTGATTTCTTCAACGTGAGCGCGCAGTACCTCGCGGGCAATGGCTAGGTTGGTTTCGCGTGAGTTCACCACCAGATAAATGAATTTGTTGCCATCCGAGCTCAGCTTGAGCAGGTGCAGCTGGTTGGTCAGCGTGATGAGAATGTCCTGAATCTTTTCGCCGCTGAGTTTCAGCGCCGAAATGGCCTTTAGCTTCTGTTTCACCACTTCGGTGTTGTAGGCGGCGGCCGTTTCGGGGTTGAGGCTGGGCGAGTTCGAGTGCGAGGCCAGCGCCATGCCCGAGGTAATGTCGACTACCGCCACGGCCACCAAGCTGGGCAAATCGTTGATAATTGCGTCAACTGCTTTACCAGCAGCGGTGTTTTTAGAGTAGGCCATGTCGGCTGAAGGGGAAGGGGGAATGGATAAAGAAGATTCCTGGAGCTTATTCGCAACGTGCTTTCGGTAGGTCCTTGCTTTCACTTAGGATAACCCGGATAGACAACTAACAAACAATGAATTAGAAGAACAGCCAGTGCTTGCGCTTGGCGGCGCGAGGCTGCAGTGTTACGCCGTGCTGGGAGGCGGTGCCGGCCTGCATTTCCTGGTCCTGGTAGCCGGCGTAGCCGTATTGCAGCGTGGCCGAAGCAGCCTCGGCGGCGGGCACGCGCAGGGCGTAATTGCCGTTGGCATCGGTGCTGGCCCCGAAGCGGGTGCCTTTGCGGAGCACGGTGGCGCCCACCAGGGGCTTGCCGGTCTCATTCAGAATGCGGCCCGATACCGTGACCATGCGCGTAGCGCTGGCTTCGGCCGCAGCGGCGCTGGCTGTTTCCAGGCTCGTGAGGGCCGTAACCGTCGTGGTGGGCAGCACCACGGCCTCGTGCGAGGGCAGGCGGGTGCCGGCCATCGACACGCCGGCCACCAGCGCGGCCATGCCGACCATCGAAAACGCCCGGCGACGGAACCGCTGGGGTTGCTCCCGGATAAAGAGCAACTGCTTCTGCACCCAGGTAGTGGGCACGGCGGCATCGGCCTCCTGGGTGGTCATTTCGTGCCAGCGCGTCACGGTGCTGTGGGCCTGGCTGGCGTCCTTGCGCAGGTAGTCTTCCACGGCGCGGGCCGACGACCGGGCCAGGTCGCCGCGCAGATAGGCGTCGCGGTATACCGGCAGCAGTTCGCCGGTCTGCGGGTCGAAGGGAGTAGCTGTAAGCTTCATGGGGGTTGAGAAAAAGGGTGAAAGTAGATTTGTGGCTTGACCGGCCAGCCACGGGCCTTACTACTCGTCTTCGGCGGGCTCGGCCCGGGCCATGCCGCCGCGCATCACGGCCCGGGCAATGCCCAGGTTGGTATCCCGGCAGTCCACGGCCAAGTACACGAATACCCGCCCGCTGGGCACCACCCCCAGCAAATGCAGCTGCGAGGGCAGCGTAAACAGCATTTCTTCTAGGCGCTCATGCGCCGCGCCCTGGGCCACTAGCGAGGCCTGCACCTGCCGCACTGCTTCGGCATTGAAGCCGGCCACGGCCGCCGGGCGCAGGTCGCGGGCGGTGGTGTAGGTGGCCAGGGGCTTGCCGGTTGCTACTTCTACCACGGCCGCCATCAGCAAGTCGGGCAGTTCGGCCAGCAGGTGCTGCATAGCTTGCTCAATGGGTCCGTTGGCCGGGCCCGCCGCCAGCTCTACTTCATTGGCCACCGGCCCCGTCAAGCGCTGCAACTGCTTGAGAAAGGGAATTTTCATCGTGTGCGGCGTGGTACCGGCCCGTCCTGCTGCCGACCCGGAACTCGTCTTCGGAACCTGATTAGTTGAGCTGGTCAGCAGTTGAGCGCAGCACTTCGCGGGCAATAGCCAGGTTGGTTTCGCGCGAGTTCACTACCAGATAGATGAACTTGGTGCCGTTGCTGGCCAGCTTAATCAGGTGTAGCTGGTTGGTGAGGGTGATGAGAATGTCCTCGATGTTCTCGCCGTTGAGCTTGAGGGCCGACATGGCTTTCTGCTTCTGCTTCACCACTTCGGTGTTGTAAGCGGCGGCCGTTTCGGGGTTGAGGCTGGGCGAATTGGTGTGCGAAGCCAGGGCCATGCCCGAGGTGATGTCGACCACGGCAATGGCCACTAGGCCGGGTAAGTCGTCCATTACGCTCTGTACTACTTTGCCAGCGGGGGAATTGGTTGAGTAAGCCATACTTAAGAAGGGAAATTGGTTGGATTGTGATTAATTAAAATTTTGTTATTCAATTAATTATTGATTTCAGCACTTCGCAGGCCAGGGCCAGGCTGGTATCCTGCGCTTGCACGGCGAGGAAGCCAAACCACTGCTCATTTTTGGCCAGCCGAAGCAGGTGCAGTTGCTTGCGAAAGGGAATCAGGATGTCCTCCAGTCGCTCACTGCGCATCTTCAGGGCTGCCATGGCCAGCTACTGCTGGCGCACAATAGGCCAGCACCCCGGCGGCCCCGAACTTACGCAAGCGACTCCGATGCGCCAGGCACGCGCCCGTGGCAACTTCCACCATTGCAAAAGCAGTCAAATTCGGCAGTTGAGCCGACACACATTTTATTACTTTTTCTATTGCCAAAACAGACACACCAACGGTTATTGGTGTATCGCCCCAAATAATATTGGCCTTGCTACCAGCGCGTCTCACGGGCAGCTCAGCGATAGAAACCAGGGTACTCATTCAATTAAGCAGAGGAATCAACCGACCTTATAAAACACATTAACGGGCCTTTAGCATTATTTATCACGGCCTATTATTTATTACAAAGCTCCTCCATACTACCCCCTATTAAAAATGACCTACGTCATTTTTGGTTATGATTTAGGTTAACATTTCCGCCACTACCGTGCTATATAAAATATAATTAAAACAATAAATACCAGTCTCACTTTTTGTATCCAAACCAACGAAGCCCGCCGAAGCGCCACCGAGTTGAATGACGTTCGCCGGGCTTCGGACAACCGATATAGTGGGGGTATCAAATTGGATGGCTACCCCCGCTTTTCATCGCAACAACTAATCGTACAGCGCCGCTATCTGGCTCAGCTCGCCAATATTCAAAATGGTGACTTCGCTGCCGCGCGAAGCAATGATGCCAGCTTCTTTAAACTCGGAAAGCAGCCGGATAGCCGTTTCCTTGGCCGTGCCCACCAGCGAAGCTAGGTCTTCACGCGAAATAGACATGCTGAAAATCTCCGCTTCATCGCCCTTGCGGAAGGTGCGGGCCAGCAGCAGCAGAGCGCCGGCCAGCCGCTCGCGCACCGGCTTGTAGGCCAGGTGCAGCATTTGCACCTCGGCCGCGCCTAACGCCCGGGCCATCATCTGCATCAATGAGGTAGAGAACTGCACGTTGGACTGCCACACCCGAAAAAAATCGGAGCGCGGGATGAAGCACACCACGCAGTCTTCGAGGGCTACGGCCGAAGTTGAATACCGGGTATCGGTGAGCACCGACTGGAAGCCCAGCACATCGCCGCCTTTGGCCAGCTGCACGATTTGCTCCTTCCCTTCGCCGCTGGCTTTGGTCACCTTGATTTTGCCCTGATTCACGCAGTGTAGGCCCAGCGCCGGGCTGCCCTCATGGAAAATACGCTGGCCTTTCTGATAACTCTGCGACACTTTGCTGCCGGCGATAAAGTCTAATTCCTCCAGCTGACAGCATCCCATCAGTGGCCCTTTGCGGTTGGGACAGTTCTGACAAACCGGCGTAATAAATTTTCCCATGACGTATCGATAGAGCTTTCTAATCAGGCTCAAATATAACATGCCACGGAATAAATCAATTACTCAAATTTTATTCGACAGGCTAAAAACCCTTTTCGTCGTGCGTTTTGTTTGTTATAACGCCAATAAAGCAAAAATGCCAATTCCCGCAATGGGAATTGGCATTCAAAAAATCCTAAATCCGGAATTACACTCCCAATAAGAGACGAGTGGGGTCTTCGAGCAATTCCTTCACCCGCACCAGGAACGAAACCGACTCGCGGCCGTCGATGATGCGGTGGTCGTAGCTCAGGGCGAGGTACATCATGGGGCGGATAACCACCTGGCCGTTTTCGGCCACGGGGCGCTGAATGATGTTGTGCATACCCAGAATGGCCGACTGCGGCGCGTTGATAATCGGCGTGCTGAGCATAGAGCCGAATACCCCGCCATTGGTGATGGTGAACGTGCCACCGCTCATCTGCTCGATGGTGAGCTTGTTGTCGCGGGCCAGGCCGGCCAGGCGCACCACTTCTTTCTCAATGCCGTCGAACGAAAGCTGCTCGGCGTTGCGAATCACGGGCACCACAAGGCCTTTGGGGGCCGATACGGCGATACTGATGTCGGCAAAGTCGGAGTACACAATTTCACCGTTATCAATCTGAGCATTCACGGCGGGCCACTCTTTCAGGGCCACGCACACGGCTTTGGTGAAGAAGGACATGAAGCCCAGGCCCACGCCATTTTTCTCCTTGAACTTGTCTTTGAACTTGTTGCGCAGGTCCATGATGGGCTGCATGTTCACCTCGTTGAAGGTGGTGAGCATGGCCGTTTCGTTCTTCACCGTCACCAGACGGCGAGCCACCGTTTTGCGCAGGTTGCTCATGCGCTCGCGGCGCACTTCGCGGCTGCCGCCCGTGGCGGGTGCAGCGGCCGGAGCAGTTGCAGGAGCCGATGCAACCGGAGCAGCTACCGGAGCCGCGGGCTTGGCCTGCGCGTTCTGGGCATCCTCCTTCGTGATGCGACCGTCGCGGCCGGTACCGGCTACGTCGCCAGCAGCAATGCCTTTCTCACCGAGAATCTTACCCGCAGCCGGCGAAGGCACGCCAGTAGCATAAGTAGCCGCGCCACCAGCGGCCGGAGCCGAAGCCAGCGCCGCCACGGGAGCAGCGGTAGTTACTGCCGGAGCAGCCGCCGGGGCCGGAGCAGCCGAAACACCGCTACCGCCCTCGATGCGCGCAATCACCGCGCCGATGCTGATGGTTTCGCCTTCCTTCACGGCGTGGCGCAGGGTGCCGGCCGCTTCGGCGGGCAGCTCAAACGTGGCTTTGTCTGATTCCAGCTCGGCAATCACCTCGTCGCGGCTTACCTGGGCACCGTCTTCTTTCAGCCATTTGGCCACCGTCACCTCCGTGATGGATTCGCCCACGGTGGGAATTTTCATTTCTACCGAACCTCCGCCAGCAGCGGGAGCAGCGGCCGGAACAGCCTGGGCCGCGCCCCCTGCCGGGGTGCCGCCGTAGCCGGCTTGGTCGCTGGCAGCGGGGTTTTCCTCGCCTCTATTGATGGGGTCGGCAGCCGGAGCGCTGGCGGGGGCCGGTGCGGGTGCAGCAGCGGCCGGAGCTGCACCAGCGGCGGCACCATCCAAATCGGCAATCACGGTGCCGATGCCGATGGTTTCGCCTTCGGCCACGCGGATTTTCAGGGTGCCGTCGGCTTCGGCGGGCAGTTCAAACGTGGCCTTGTCCGATTCCAGTTCGGCAATAACCTCGTCGCGCTTCACGGCCTCGCCGTCTTTCTTGAGCCACTTGGCAATGGTGACTTCGGTGATGGATTCGCCAACGGCGGGAATTTTGATTTCGAGGGCCATAAACTAGGGTGGCGTGGGAAAGTGTAGTTTCTTCTGATGTTGATTTATTGCAAGCGGCGGGCGCGGACGACAAGCCGAAACTCACCGCAAGAAGGGGTTATTCCTCCTTCTTGGCTACTTCTACCGTGGCTTTGATGTTGGCATCGGCCACGGCTTCCTTGGGCTTGTCGAAGGCGCGGGCCACGAGGTCTTTCTGCTCCTTGACGTGGATTTTGTTGTAGCCCGTGGCCGGCGAGGCCGAAGGCTTACGCGAAATCACGTCTTCCAGCTCGCGGCGCATGTAGCGCAGCATGAAGTTCCAGTACCCCATGTTTTCGGGCTCTTCCTGCACCCAGTACACCTTGGCTTTGGGGTACTTAGCCAGTTCTGCATCTAGCTGCTTTTTGGGGAAGGGGTGCAGCTGCTCCATCCGCACAATGGCCACATCCTTGCGGTCGGAATTGCGTTGCTCATCCAGCAGGTCATAATACACTTTGCCCGAGCACAGCAGCACGCGCTTCACCTTTTTGGCTTCGGCAAAATCGTCGCCCAGCACTTCGCGGAAACGGCCGCTGGTGAAATCCTCCACCGGCGACACGCACAGCGGGTGGCGCAGCATCGACTTCGGCGACATCACCACCAGCGGCTTGCGGAAGCTCCAGGTAAGCTGGCGGCGCAAGGCGTGGAAGAAGTTGGCCGGCGTGGTGATGTTGGCTACCACGATGTTGTTCTCGGCCGCCAGCTGCAAGAACCGCTCGGGGCGGGCGTTGGAGTGCTCGGGGCCCTGGCCTTCGTAGCCGTGGGGCAGCTGCATCACGAGGCCGTTCATGCGCTGCCACTTGCTTTCGGAGCTTACCACAAACTGGTCAATCATGGTCTGGGCACCGTTGGCGAAGTCGCCGAACTGTGCCTCCCAAATCACCAGCGCCGTGGGGTTGGCCATGCCGTAGCCAAATTCGAAGCCCAGCACCGCGTACTCGCTCAGCAACGAATTGTAGATGCTTAGCTTCTCGTTGTCGCCCTCCATGAAGTTGAGCGAGTTGTACGGGGCCGAAGTTTCGGCATCGTGCAGCACCGCGTGGCGGTGCGAGAACGTGCCGCGCTGCACGTCCTGGCCGCTCACGCGCACAATGTGCTTCTCGCTCAGCAGCGAGCCGTAGGCCAGCAGTTCGCCGGCTGCCCAGTTCAGCGAGCGGGTTTCGTAGAACATCTTACGGCGCTCCTTCAGCAGGTTATCAATCTGCTTGATGGGCTTGAAACCGTCGGGAATCGTGGTCAGGGCCTTAGCTACTTTCTCCACCACTTCGGCCGAAATGCCGGTTTCAGGCGACTGCTCGAAGTCTTCCGGGGTGCTGCGGCGCAGGCTGCGCCACTCGTTTTCGAGGGCCTGGTACTTATAAGGAAGCGGTTTTTGCTTCACCATATCCAATCGGGCCTGGAGCATGTCGCGGAATTCGCGGTCCATCTGGTTAGCCAATTCGGCATCCACGTCGCCGCGCTGCACCAGCATGGCGTTGTACACCTCACGCGGGTTCTGATGCTTCGAGATGATGTTATAGAGCGTGGGCTGCGTGAACTTGGGCTCGTCCGATTCGTTGTGGCCGTGGCGGCGGTAGCACACCATGTCAATGAAGATATCGGCGTGGAACTGCTGGCGGTACTCCGTAGCCAACTGCACGGCAAACACCACGGCTTCGGGGTCGTCGCCGTTCACGTGCACCACCGGCGCATCGATGATTTTGGCCAAATCCGTCGAATAAATCGACGAGCGGGCGTCCTCAAAATCGGTCGTGAAACCTACCTGGTTGTTAATCACAAAGTGGATGGTGCCGCCCGTCTTGTAGCCTTCGAGCTGCGACATCTGCGTCACTTCGTAGCCAATGCCCTGGCCAGCCAGCGCCGCGTCGCCGTGGATGAGGATGGGCAAAATCTGGTGGTAGTCGCCGCCGTACTGGTGCTCAATTTTAGCGCGCACGAAGCCTTCCACCACGGGGTTCACGGCCTCAAGGTGCGAGGGGTTGGGCGCCAGCTTCAGGTTCACTTTCTGGCCGCCGCTGGTTTCCACCTCCGAGCTGTAGCCCATGTGGTACTTCACGTCGCCGTCGCCCATGGTCAGGTCAGGCACGGCCGTGCCTTCAAACTCCGAGAAAATCTGCTCGTAAGTCTTGCCCATGATGTTGGCCAGCACGTTGAGACGGCCGCGGTGGGCCATGCCAATCATCACTTCCTTCACGCCCAGCTCCGCGCCCTTGCCGATGATGGCATCCAGGGCGGGAATGGTCGTTTCGCCACCTTCCAAGGAGAAGCGCTTCTGCCCCAAAAACTTGGTATGCAAGAAGTTTTCGAACACCACAGCCTCGTTCAGTTTCTTTAGAATGCGCTTCTTGTACTCCACGCCGGGGTTGAAGGCCAGCGAGTCGCGCTCCACTTTCTCGCGGAACCAGTCCAGTACCTGCGGGTCGCGGATGTACATGTACTCGAAGCCGATAGCGCCAGTATAAATCTTTTCCAAAGCTGCCACGATGTCGCGCAGCTTGGCCTGGCTGCCGAGGCCCAGCACTTCGCCGTTGCGGAACACGGTATCCAAATCGGCGTCGCCCAAGCCAAAATCGGCAAGGTCGAGGCGGGGCTTGCGGTCCTTGCGCTCGCGCACGGGGTTGGTTTTGGCGCGGAGGTGGCCGCGGCTGCGGTAGGCGTGGATGAGGTTGCGAACGGCCGTTTCCTTGTCGGCGGCCACTTCGCCGCTGGCCAGGGTGCCGGGCGCGTTGTTGGTCGAGGCGGAGGTGTTCAGCACGCCGTAGTCGTCGGCCTGGGGCGCGGCGGGGGCAGCAGCTTTAGCCGCTCCGTTGGTAGGGGCGGGCGCGCCGTTGATGGCCGCGCTGGGCACTACGGATGCACCTTCGGGGAACTGCTGCGAGAAGTCAAACCCTTCAAAAAACTTGCGCCAGCCAAAATCCACCGATTCCGGGTTCTGCTGGTACGCCTGATACAGGGTTTCGATGGCCGCCGCGTCGGCGTTGGCGATATAGGAATAAGAGTCCATTGGGAATTCAGCTTAGGTAAGGCTGCGTAAAAGTAAGGTGCTTATAACACAGGTAAAAACCCGCATTCGGTTATACAAATCTTTCTGATAGTCAGTAGAAATACATTAACCCTGTTTGACCCGCACGTTCACTTGGATGGTCAATTTATCGAAAAAACGGTAGGATGCCCGGCTTTATTTCTACGTAAGCCGGACAGTGATGGCCCGGCATCTCACAATTTCCAACCACAAAATTCGAGTGCGGAAAGTGGTAAAGGAGCCGTGCTTTATATAAAGTTTTTTCTATATAATACCTTCACGCGCCATCAGGCCGTTCTCGAATTGGATATTTAGATTTATCAGAACTTATCTACTAATCAAACCGTTAATAACCTCCTGCCCGTTTCAAAAGCCCGGGCAGGGCCTATACTGCCGGGCATTTTGGCGGGTGGACGAATACTATTTGGATGAACAATGTTAAATTATTAGCCGACCTACTTATTGCTGCTGCGGCCCTGACTACGCCGCTTTTTCGCAGTGCACCCGCCGTCGAAGCGAAGGGGCTCAAGGAGTTTCTGATACCGCACCGAACCATGCTGCGGCACGTGGCAAGTACCAAAAAACTGGCCACCCGCGCCCTTACCTACACGGTGACGGCCACCGCCTACCAGGCTGTAGCCAGCCAAACGGACAGCGAGCCGTTTATCACCGCCGATAATTCTCGCATCAAACCGCATTACGGGAGCAAAAAGCGCTGGATGGCTCTGTCGCGCGACTTGCTGAAGCCCTGGGGCGGCCCTTTCAACTTTGGCGACAAGGTGCGCGTGCGCGGCATCTCGCCCAAACTAGACGGCGTGTACACCATTCATGACACCATGAACCGCCGCCACCATCACTGCATGGACGTACTGACCCACCCCAGCGAGAAATACGATATTTTTCAGAAGGACGTGAAGATTCAGCCCATTGCAATGCTGTAAAAACGATTATTGCTATTCTATAAAAGCACAAAAAGCCGCTCCGTAGTCAGGAGCGGCTTTTTTGTTTTTTGAATATTGCGAGGCAACCGCTATTTCGGCAAAGCCATTTTGAAAATGCGGAAGGGCTGGCGGGGTTGGCCCACGCCCTTGTTCCAGTTAGGGGTTTTGTGGATGGCGGAGTTGGCCACGTACAGGTTGCCGTCGGCGGCAAAGCTGTAGGTATCGGGCCATTGCAAGCGGGCATCCTTGGCTACGGTTTCAATTTTGCCGGCAGGCGTGCGGCGCAGCAGAGCACTTTGCTCGAAGGACGTGAGGTAGACGTTGTTGGCGGCATCGATTTCGAGGCCATCGGAAGCGGGGATTTCGCCCACGGTTTCAACCGCTTGAGCCAGTTGGGCTTCTGTCATCTTAGCATCGCGCAGGGCGGCGGTTTTAATGCGGTAGAGGGTGTGGCCGGTGAGTGGGCAGTAGTAGAGGTAAGTGTTGTCAGTGCTTAGGGCAATGCCATCGGCGTTGAACTGGGCGGGCTTGCCCTGCGCGTCAATCATGGGGTGGCCTTCAGCTTTCACTACCAGGCCTTTTACGGCTTTGGTGGAAGGATGATTGGCCAGCAGGCGGCGCGATTTCAGCGTTTTGAGGTCGGTGACAACGAGTGCGCCAGTGCCTGATTCGGTTAGATAGGCGTAGTTGTTCTGGAGGTCGATGCGGACGTCATTGAGGTAGGACTTGCGTGGTGCTACATCAGCCGGGAAGGGAATGGTAAGCAGGACCTGGCCGGTTTTGGGGTCGGTTTTTACCAGTTTGGGGCCGCCGGGCACGGTAAATTTCAGGCCGGGCGCGGCAGGGTCAAGAATCCAGACCATGCCGGATTTATCGGCAAATACGGTTTGGGGGCAAATCCAATGCTTGAGCGGTTCGGACTTCACGGAGTCGTTCCACATGCACCAGCTGGCGTTGGGGTACGGCGTGAGGGTGTTGTTGGGGCCAACTTTGGCGATGGGATATACGGGGTTGTAGTCCCAGCGCGGAAAGCAGGCGAACATTTCGCCGCCGGGAGCCACGGCCACGCCCACCATCTGCGGGTCGGTGAACTCGGCTACCACTTGCAGGGGCGAGTTGGCAGCGGCCGTATCGGTGCTGGCGTTGGTCGAATCGGCGGCAGTGCCAGTGGCAGCCCTTTCGGTTTTGCCGCTGGGCGACGAACAGCCCGCCAGTAGCAGACCAGCGGCGGCGTTGAGCAATAAGAGTCGGGAAAGCAGCATGGTTAGCGGTGTTTAGGAGGACGGATAAGCGCAAAAGGAAACCCCAGCCGGTGCGGGCTGGGGTTTCTCATACGGCCGGTGGGCCCGCACGTTGATGCAAGCAGGGTTAAGCCCAGCCTTAAAAACAGCTGGCTTATTGGCGCGCAGCTGAATCCGAAATAGTAGTTGGCGGCGCGGTTGCGGCCGAATCGGAACGGGTGGGCGTGGCGCGGGGCTGAATGACCGGCGCGGGGTGCGCCGGGGCCACGCGCACGGTTTCGGGAGTGGCTACGGTGGCGGGCAGCGGCTCGGCCTGGGGGCCAGTCTCGACGGGCGCCGCCAATGCCAACGAATCGGCGGCGGTTTGGCTGGTGCTGGAAATGTGTTCCGATGGCGGCCGGTTGAGGTTCAGGTACAGTACCACGGCCAAAAACGCCAGCACGCCGCCGATGGCAAAAACCAGGGCCAGCGGGTTGCGGGCCGGTTCTTCGGCCATGGGCGGAAACTCGTTGCGGGTTCGCCAGGCAGGCTCAGGCTCGGGCATTGGCTCGGGGCCCGCCGTGAAGGACACGGGCTCGGGCTCAGGGGCCGGCAATTCTTCGGCAAGCGGCAAAACCGGTTCAGGGGCCATGGGCGGGCGGTTGAACCCAACCGGCATAGGTGGCGCCACGGGCTCGGGGGCGGCAGGTTCTGGCGCGACTGGAACAGAGGGAGCCGTGGGCGCAGCGGGCGCGGTGAACACGAGCCGCTGCTTCAGGGCTTCAAACTCGGTGGGCGTGATGGCCCCGGCATCCAGCATTTCCTTGAGCTGGCGGAGGGTATCGAGGGGCGAATTGGGGTTGTCCATGACCAGAATACGGCCGGCGGCGGGGCTAGTTTTTGCGGTCGAGGGCCGAAAGGCGGTCGCGGCGGCGCTGCAGGCGCAAGCGGCTTTCGTCGAGCAGCTTGTTGTTTTTGAGTTGCGAGGCCGAATCGGTGCGCGATTGCAGCAGGTTTTCGGCGTTCTTTTTCTTTAGTTCCTCGATGCGGGCCAGGTTGGCGGCGGTGTTGGCCTTCAGGGCGGCCTGCTCCTTTTCGAGGCGGTCTTTTTCCTTTTCGGTGGCTTTGAGCTTCTTCTCGGCTTCGGCAATCATGTCGCGGTAAGCCTTGAGCCGGGCCGCGCCCGCAAAGTTCTGGGCCACGGCACGCAGGGCGTCGTACTCAGCCTTAGTGCTGCTGAGGTCGAAGAACGTGTTGTCATCGAACCCGCCAAAAATGGCCACTTCGGCCACCGAATCCGACGGCGCGATGATGGTAGCGTAGAGGTCGACGAGCTTGCCCGAAATGGTGCTGGCGGGGGTTTGGCGGGCCATCAGCACGTCGCTTTTGCCCATGCCCAGCACGCCGCCGGTCTTGAACTTTACGTTGTAGCTGCTCTTCATCCAGTCCTGGAAATACTCGCGCACGTCGGTGGCCTTGCCATCGACCTGCACTTTGAGGGCGGCGCGGGGCTTTTTGTTGTAGTTCACGTCGCCGGGGCGCACGTCGTAGAGCTGGGCCGCGGCTGGAGCGGCCGAAAGCAGGCCGGCCAGTAGCAGCAGGAAGTAAATTTTAGACATAACGCAAGGGGTTGAAATCAGCGGTTAGCGCAGCTCGTGGCGGTCGAAGGCGGCCTGCAAATCGTCGCGCATGGCCTGAAAGCGGGCAATGGCGGCAGCCAAGAACTCATCATCGAGCAGCTCCCGAACCTCGGCATCGGAGCCGGTGAGCAGGTCGAGCTCGGCCACTTTGTAGGTCTGCTCCAGGTTGCCCTGCTCCAGCTTCAGCAGAAACTTGCCGTTCCAGGCCAGGAGCGTGATTTTGACGGCGGGATGAGGAATGTCGGCGACGTGGCGCATAGAAAATGGGAAATGGCCGGAACCGGGTACGAAGGTAGTAAGCTCGGCCTAACTCCCCTCCGGCACCGTGCGTAAAAACCCGGTGGCCCGGCGCCACGGGCTCTGTTTTTCCACTTTTATTTCACTACAGCCATGCCTCAGGGAGATAAATCGAAGTACACCGATAAGCAGAAACGCCAGGCCGAACACATCGAAGAAGGCTATGAGAAAAAGGGCGTTTCGGAGAAAGAAGCCGAGGCCCGCGCCTGGGCCACGGTGAACAAAAACGACGGCGGCGGGAAACAACCCGGCGGCTCAGGCCGAAAAAAGGCCGATATTTGATTCCTTGGTCCGTTTCGACGGCGCCAAGTGGCTGTCACCCCGCAAAGGAAAAACCTCCTGCAAACGATTGCGGGAGGTTTTTCTTTGAATTTGCAGTTGATTACATCGGTTTCTGGGCCACCATTTTTACCAGCCGCAACTGCTGTTTGGTGAAGTCGGCGGTGCCAATGGGCTCCTCGTAGCGCACGATTTTGAGGCCGGCGGCGGTGTATAATTTTGGCAATTCGTTGGTCTTGAAAAATACGCGGTAGTCGCCGCCCACTACCTGCAGCTTCTCGGTAGCGTCCATGTGAAATGCTTCGAGCACGACCAGGCCGCCGGGTTTCAGAGCGCGCATGATGCGGTCGGCGTAGTCGCGGCCACCGGCGTAGCTCAGCACGATGAGGTCCCATTTGTTGGTGCCCCAGTCGTATTTGGCCATGTCGGCTACTTCGGTGGTGATTTTTACGCCTAGTTTTTTTGCGCGGTTCTGGGCGTAGGCCAGGGCTTTTTCGGCCACGTCGGCGCCCGTCACCTGCCAGCCCTGCTGGGCCAGGTAAATGGCATTGCGGCCCTCGCCCATGTCGGCGTCGAGGGCGGTGCCGGGCTTGAGGTTTTTCACGGTTTCGACCAGTAGGGCATTGGGCTGCTCGTTGAGCACCCGGGCCCGCATTAGCGAATCGGTGAGCAGGTAATTCCAGCGGACGCGGGTGCGCTCGGCCAGTTCGCGGTTGTAGGCGGCCCGCTGGGCGGCGGTGGGGTTGGCGGGCAGCACCGGGTCGGGGCCGAGGCCGGGAATGGGCGGCAGGCTGCGCTTGACGGGCGCGGGGCCGGTGGGCTGCTGGGCCTTCGCGGAAGCCGCAATCAGCAGCAGGGCCACGGCTAGTAAGAGGCTGGCGGGCAGGAGGCGACGGAGGAAAACTGATTTCATAGCGCGTTCAGGACAAGTGGATTATTCTAAATGTATTGATTAAATAGCAAATCACATATATAAACTCAAGCGGCTCTCTCATACGCCATGTGCCGGCAGTCCGTAATTTTCGGGCATGAACAAGCTCTTTCTTGGCGCGCTGGCTTTGCTCCCACTCGCGGCGGCCGCCCAAACCCCTCCCCCATCGTCCGTCCTCACCCCCGAAAAGCTGTGGCAGCTGGGTCGGCTGGGCGAAATGCAGGTGTCGCCCGATGGCAAGACGGTGGCCTACACCGTGACCAAATACAACCTGGCCGAGAACAAGGGCAACGCCGATATCTGGACCGTACCCGTAGCCGGCGGTGCGCCGAAGAAACTCACCGACACGCCCGGCTCGGAAAACACCCTGAACTGGCGGCCCGATGGCAAGCTGACCTTTATCTCGGGCGAAAGCGGCACCGACCAGCTCTACGTGATGAGTGCCGACGGCAGCGGCAAAGCCAAGCTGAGCGAATTCCTCGACCAGGGCCTGAGCAACCTGAAATACGCACCGAAAGCCAACTTCATTCTCTACACGCAGGACGTGAAATCGAGCCCTACCACGCTCGACATGTTCCCGGACCTGCCCAAGGCCGACGCCAAAATCATCGACGACCTGAACTACCGCCACTGGAATGTGTGGGACGACCACCTCGCCAGCCACGTTTTCTTTCAGCCGATGAATGCCGACGGCAAGCCCGAAGGCTACGGCAAGGATGTGATGGCCGGCGAAAAATTCGACTCGCCGCTGCTGCCCGATGGCGGCTCCGAGCAGCTGGCTTTCTCGCCCGATGGCTACCGCATTGCCTACACCAGCCGCAAACTGACGGGCCGGGCCGAGGCCGAAAGCACCAACTCGGATATCTACCTCTATGATATTCACAACCAGCAAACCGTGAACCTGAGCGAGGGCCTGGGCGGCTACGACACCGAGCCCAGCTTCTCGCCCGATGGCAAGCAGGTGGCTTGGCTGAGCATGGCCACGCCAAGCTTTGAGAGCGACCGCAACGGAATTGTGGTGTATGATTTCGCCAGCAAAAAGCGCGTCGACATCACCAAAGGCTCGGAGTTGAGCGCGGCCAACGTGCGCTGGAGCGCCGATGGCAAAACCATCTACTTCATGGCCGTGGTGGAAGGCACCGAACAGCTGTTTTCGCTGCCTGGCAAGGGCGGCAAAATCCGCCAGCTCACCACTGGCGCGCACAATTACAACTCGTTTGAGCTGGTGGGCAAGGACCAGGCCGTGGCCAACCGCACTACTCTTTCGGCCTTTGCCGACATTGTGCGGCTCGATTTGAAAACGGGCAAGGAAACGCCGCTGACCACCATCAATAAAGAGGAGCTGGCCGGCATCAAAATGGGCAAGGTGGAGGACCGCCGCGTGACCACCACCGACAACAAGCAGATGCAGGTGTACGTGATTTACCCGCCCGATTTCGACCCGGCCAAGAAGTACCCCACGCTGCTCTACTGCCAGGGCGGGCCGCAGTCGCCCATTACCCAGAGCCAGAGCTACCGCTGGAATTTCCAGCTGATGGCGGCCAACGGCTACATCGTGGTGGCGCCCAACCGGCGCGGCCTGCCCGGCTTCGGCCGCGAGTGGAATGATGCCATTTCGGGTGACTGGGGCGGGCAGCCGATTCGGGACTACCTCTCGGCCATTGATGCGGTGAGCAAGGAGCCATTTGTGGACAAGGACCGGCGCGGCTGCGTGGGCGCCAGCTACGGCGGCTACTCGGTGTATTACCTGGCCGGCCACCACGAGGGCCGCTTCAAGACGTTCATCGCCCACGACGGCCTCTTCAACCTCACCAGTTGGTACCCCAGCACCGAGGAAATGTTCTTCGCCAAGCACGACATGGGCGGCGCGCCCTGGGACGTGCCCCAGGCCAAATCTTACCAGGAATTCAACCCCCAGCAGTTCGTGGGCAAGTGGGATACGCCCATCCTCGTCATCACCGGCGGCAAGGATTTCCGGGTGCCCGAGGGGCAGGCGATGGAGGCTTTCGGCACGGCGCAGTTGCGCGGCATTCCGAGCCGGTTTCTGTACCTGCCCAACGAAGGGCATTGGGTGATGAAGCCGCAGAACTCGGTGCTCTGGCAGCGGGTGTTTTTTGAGTGGTTGGGCCGCACGTTGAAGCCCGACGGCACGGCCGCTAAATAGCCGCAACTAACGCCAGTACGTTTCAATCCGGCCGCGTGGGACTGATAATCAGCCGCACGCGGCCGGATTTATTTTTTCACAGAAGATGAACCATCAATGAATTAATTGTTATTTGCCGATTCAGCAGTCATCGACTATCTGCCTATGCGGTTTTGTCTATTCATGGTACTTATGCTGAGCTGGTGGCGGGTCCAGGCGGCCCAAACCGCACCAGAACTGCACGTATTGCGCGACACACTGCTGCTGAAAGACCCCAAGGGCGCCCACATTTCGGAAGCCTACCGCTACTACACTGAGCCCTTCGGCTCCACGCCCGCCGACCCCGAGCATGCCGAAGCCGCGTGGCGCGCCGGCCGCTTCCGGCCCGGCCCCTGGCACAAAACCCTAAACCTGGGCCTGATGCACCGCCGCGTGTGGATGCGCCTGCCGGTGCGCAACACCGAGCCCCAGCGCCTGCGCTTCCTGTGGAGCATTTTCAACTTCACCGACAGCGCGGCGCTGTACTGCCGGCGGGCGGGCGAGGCCAAGTTTACCCGCCTGGGCGCGGCCAGCTCCTGGGTGCCGGCGGCCGAGCGCACTTTCCCGGCCCGTTCGCTCAGCTTCCCGTTTGCGCTGGAGCCCGGCGAGGCGGCCGTGCTCTACCTGCGCTTGGATGCCCATACGGGCGGTATCTATCTGCCCACCTACATCGAAACCACCGAGCATTTTCTGGCTTGGGAAATGGGTTTTCCATTTGAGCGGCATTGGGTGTGGCTGCTGGGCTTTTATTTGAGCAGCGCCTTATTCAACCTCGTGCTGTTTGCGTTTCTGCGCGACCGCATTCACCTCTGGTACGTGGCCTACGTGCTGGCCGTGACGCTGTTTTTGATGATGGAGGACGGGCTGGACGCCATGCTGCTGCCGGCAGGGCCGTACCGGCTGCTGTGGTCGATGGGGCAATACAACTTTATGTTGCTGGCGGGGGCAGCGGGCATCGGCATTATGCAGCTGTTTTTGCGGTTGCGGGGCGGGTGGCCGCGCCTGTACCGGGCTGGCAACTGGCTGGCGGGCATGGCCGTGGCGTTTGTGGCGGGCTACGCCGGGCTGTTTCAGTGGGCCGTGCGCCACAACCTGCCCACCGTAGAAGCGCTGAACTGGGCGCGCGAACTGCTAATGGTACTGGTGTTCGGCTACGGCTGGGTGGTGCTGATTGCCCTGCTGCTGCACCGGCGCTGGCGGCGGCTGGCGGCGTACTACGCCCTCACGTATCTGTTCTTTTTCATCGGCTACGGCATTTTCTGGCTGAATCATCTGGGCCTAACCAGCTTCAATCCCGT
The DNA here is from genome assembly GCF_016056375.1 of Hymenobacter negativus. Classification (GTDB taxonomy): domain Bacteria; phylum Bacteroidota; class Bacteroidia; order Cytophagales; family Hymenobacteraceae; genus Hymenobacter; species Hymenobacter negativus_A. The sequence goes on along the minus strand of NZ_JAEDAE010000003.1, from coordinate 653 downwards.
TTATCCCAACACGCTGGCCTGGGGCTTGGTGCTGGAACTGCTGGTGCTGAGCGCGCTGCTCACCGGCCGCTTCCGGCACACGTTGCGCCACAATGCCCGGCTGCGGGTGCAGCACCTGCGCCAGCGCAACGCCCACAGCGCCCGCCTCATCGCGGCGCAGGACGAGGAGCGCGAGCAACTGGCGCGCGAACTGCACGACGCCCTCGGCCCCAACATCGCCGCGCTGCACATGGCCTGGCAAAGCGAGGCCGTGCGCGAGGCGCTGGCCTCGGCCCCCGCGGCGGCCGCCGTGGGCCAGCTCACCGAGGAGATTCTGCGCGAACTCTACAACCAGGTGCGCCAACTCAGCCACGTGCTGCTGCCCGCCGAGTCGGTCACCAACCGCCTCACCACGTCCATCACCACGCTGCGCGATATGCTCAACCTGCACGGCACGCCGCAGGTGCACACCGATTTCGGGCCCGGCCTCGATGAGCTGCCGCCGGCCGTGCAGTCGGCCGCCTTCCGCATCGTGGCCGAGCTGGTGAACAACGCGGTGCGCCACGCCCAGGCCCGGCAGGTGCGGGTGCACCTGCGCCGCCACTCCACCGCCCTGGAGCTATGCGTGTCCGACGACGGCCGTGGTTTCGGCCGGGGCGAGGACACGCCACTCA
>NZ_JAEDAE010000002.1 GCF_016056375.1 Hymenobacter negativus | reverse complement strand
GAGTTTGAATATGAGAAACGAATAAAAAAAGCCTCTCGCATGAGAGGCTTTTTTTATTATGAAAGCATTAGTTGTTGAAATTGGAAGTCGGCTACAAAATCCGCGAAATCCGAAAAATCCACATGAATCCGTGGTCCTATTTCTCCCGCTCAATCGTGTAATTAATCAGCGCTTCCAACGACGTGCGGCTGGGCGACTCCGGGAAGGTGTGCAGGATGGCAAGGGCCTCGTCGCGGTATCGTTTCATGGTTTGCACGGCGTAGTCCAGACCGCCCGATTTTTTCACGAATTCGATTACCTGCTGCACCCGGTCGCGGTGACCGTCGTTGTTTTTTACGTTGAAAATAACCTTGCGCTTTTCCAGCCAGGGAGCCTGTTGCAGGGCGTAAATGAGCGGCAGCGTCATCTTTTTTTCCTTGATGTCGATGCCCACCGGCTTGCCGATTTCGGCGGTGCCGTAATCAAATAGGTCATCCTTAATCTGGAAAGCAATACCGACTTTTTCACCGAATAAACGGGCACGCTCAATCACCTCTTTATCAGCCCCAACGGAGGCCGCGCCCACTGCCGTGCAGGAGGCAATTAGAGAAGCAGTTTTCTGTCGAATAATATCGAAATAAACGTCTTCGGTAATGTCTAATTTGCGGGCTTTTTCGATTTGCAATAATTCGCCTTCGCTCAATTCGCGCACGGCGTTGCTCACGATTTTTAGCAGGTCGAAATCATCGTTTTCGAGGGCCAATAACAGGCCGCGCGAGAGCAGGTAATCGCCGACGAGCACGGCAATTTTATTTTTCCAGAGCGCGTTGATGGAGAAGAAGCCGCGGCGGTAATTGCTCTCGTCCACCACATCGTCGTGCACGAGGGTGGCAGTGTGCAGCAGTTCGATGAGGGCGGCCCCACGAAAGCTGGCGTCGGGCAGCGGGTCGCCGGTGGCGGGCTCGGGACGGGTGGCGCGGGCCGTGAGAAACACGAACATGGGCCGAATCTGTTTGCCCTTGCGCTTCACGATGTAGCCCATTATCTTGTCGAGCAGCAGCGCTTTGGTGCGCATCGACTGACGGAATTTGTGCTCAAACTCTTCCATTTCGGCCGCGATGGGGGCCTGAATCTGGTCGAGGGACAAGGAGGAGTACTGGGGCATTGCGGCGACAATGATACGGCAGGAGTGGCGAAAAAGTGGATTGGCGGGGTGATGGATGAGTGGATTGTTCAAACGCCCGCCAATCCACCAATCTACTCATCCACTACTCCGCGAATCCGCCCATCCACTACCCCGCCATTATTACCTTCGCCGTATGCTCACTCACGCCTCCTTCCTGCTCTCGGGCGCTGCCCACGGCCGGCCCTTCGAGGCCGACGCCACATATCAGGCCACCGGCCAGGCTAAGCCGGTACTGCTGTTCGTGCACGGCTTCAAGGGGTTTAAGGATTGGGGGCACTTCCCGCTGCTGGCAAAATTTTTCGCGGAGCAGGGCTTCGTGTTCGTGAAGCTAAACCTGTCGCACAACGGCATTGTGGTGGGCGGCACCGGCGATTTGGAGGATTTGGACGCCTTTGGGCGCAATAATTTCAGTATCGAGCTTGATGACATCGGGCAGGTAATCGACGTACTTTTTACGCCGGGGGCCACGCCCGTGCCTGCCACCGAGATGGATTTGCAGCGGTTTTTCCTGGCCGGGCACAGCCGGGGCGGCGGCTTGGCGCTGCTGAAAGCGGCCGAAGACCCGCGCGTGCGGGCCGTGGCAACCTGGGCCGCCATTGCCGAAGTGCACCCGCAGTGGCCGCAGGCGGTGTTTGATGAGTGGCAGCGCACGGGCGTGCTGCACGTGCCCAACACGCGCACCGGCGTGGAGCTGCCCATGCACTACCAGATTGTGGAGAACTACCATGCCAACCGCCCGCGCCTCGACATTCCGCACAACGTGCGCCGCAAGCTGAAACAGCCGCTGCTCATCATTCACGGCGACCAGGACGAAACGGTGAACGTGGCGGCGGCTCACAAGCTGAAGCAGCTCAAGCCCACTGCCGAGCTGCTGCTGGTGCCGAATGCTACGCATATGTTTGGCGGCGCGCACCCCTGGCCCGAAACAGAATTGCCCGCCCCCGCCCGGCACGTGGCGGAGGCAACGGCGGCCTTTTTCAAACGGCAGCAATGAGCCGCGAACCCGTGCTGGCCTACCTACTGCTGGGCTCAAATCTCGGCGACCGTGCTGCGCTGCTGGCGCAGGCCCGCACCCGGTTGGCAGCCACGGCCGGGGCCATTGTGGCTGAATCCGGCATTTATGAAACGGCCGCCTGGGGGCGCGAAGACCAGCCGGCGTTTCTGAATCAGGCGCTGGCGGTGCGCACGGGTTTGTCGGCCGAAGAGCTGCTGGCAGCCTGCCTGAATACGGAGCAGGCCGCTGGGCGCGAGCGGCACGAGCATTGGGGCAGCCGCACGCTGGATGTTGATATCCTGTTTTACGGGCCGGAAATTATTGCCACGCCGGCGTTGAGCGTACCGCACCCGCGGCTGGCCGAGCGCCGCTTCGCGCTGGTGCCGCTGGCCGAAATTGCTGGCTCATTGCTGCATCCGCAACTGAACGAAACGGTGGCCGCGCTACTCGCCCGCTGCCCCGACCCCTTGCCCGTGCGGCGCTGGCCCGGTGAATGAGCCGGCCGGGAGCGGCGGCACCCGGCGCAAATCCTGCGCCACGTGTCCCACCCGAAAAGCCAGCGCCAGCAGCCACAACCCCAGCAGGCCCGCGCCCAGCCAGCGCGGGGCCCGCGCCGGCCACGCCGCCAGCACCAGAATCACGACCGGCCCAAACAACACGCTGGCGTACCGCTCAGCATCGTGAATACCGGCCGCGCTTTGGGCAAATACCGTGAGCGCCGCCACCAGCGCCACCAGCGCCACCGCAGCGGCCCACAGGGCCTCGCGCAGGAGTTGCGTGCTGAAGCTAAGCCCGTGCGTGGCCGGAAAAGCCGTGTTGGCCGCCTCCGCATCGGGAGTGACGGGCGGGGCCAGTGCCCCCGTTTGCCGCCACGGCCGCCGGTGCGGCCACAGTACCACAAAAAGGCTCAATAGCCCCACCGCCCACATCCATTCCGGAACTCCGCCTCGAGCCGAAGCGGGCAGCGGCAGCAGCCAGCGGCCCAGCACAAAACCATAGTCGGCCGCCGAACTCAGCAGCTGGTCCCAGCCCCGGGGCGGGTGGTAGCGGCTGGGCGCACGCACCACAAACAGCGCGTACACCTGCCACAACAAGCCGCCCAGGCCGCTCAGCGACAGGTGCAGCAACAGCAGCCAACGGCCCCGTGCGGCCAGGTGCCGCCAGCTGCCCAGCAGCAGTGCCACGCCCCCCCCCGCCAGCAGAAACAGCCCCAGCGTGCGCTGCAACGGCAGTAGTAGGCCCACTACCGTGGCCATGACCATCCACTCGCCCCGGGCCGAGCGCAGCCATTGTAGCAGCACTGCCGCGTAGGCCGCCGCCAGCAGCGTGAATACGCATTCGGCCCATACAAACTTGCCCACCAGCAGCCCAGGCGTGCCCAGGGCCAGCAGCAGCGGCAGTAGCAGTGCCCGCCGGGCCGGTAACAGCTGCCGCCCCAGCCAGCCCCACAGCAGTAAGCTGCCCAGCAGCGCCGCGCCATGCAGCAGCCGCACGCCCGCCAATGAGCCAGTCGCAGCCAGCAGCATAGGATAGAGCGGCGGCCAGAAGCGGTACGGCGTGCCATCAATGTTGAGCAGCTGGCCGGTTTCGCGCAGCGTGTGGGCCGCGTGGAGGTAGTATCGCGAGTCACCGGTGCCGGCCAAATCGGGCACGGCGTAGGCAAACAGCGCCAGCTGCAACAGCGCCCCAACCACCACCAGCCACCCAATCAGCGGCCGGGGACGGCGGCGAGCGGCACGGATAGGCAGCGGAGCGTGGGACATGTATTGAGTATGATGGCACACAAAACGCCGTGCTCATCCGGCGTCCGCACCGGATGAGCACGACGTTAAAATTCACTCTGGAACTGTACCTTTTTGCTTAAAAGCTGCCGACCGTGGCCGTGGGCACAATTTTCTTCACCAGGCCTTGCAGCACCTTGCCGGGGCCGCACTCCACAAAGTCGGTGGCGCCGTCGGCGGCCATGCGCTGCACCAGCTGCGTCCAGCGCACGGGGGCGGTGAGCTGGGCCAGCAGGTTGGCTTTGATTTCGGCCGGGTCGGTGTGGGGCAGGGCATCCACGTTCTGGTACACGGGGCAGCGGGCGGGGCTGAAGGTAGTTTTCTCGATGGCCTCGGCCAGGGCGGCGGCGGCGCTCTGCATCAGGGGCGAGTGAAAGGCGCCGCCCACGGGCAACGGCAGGGCGCGCTTGGCGCCGGCGGCTTTCAAAGCTTCGCAGGCCTGGGCCACACCTTCCGTTGAGCCGGAAATGACGAGTTGGCCGGGGCAGTTGTAATTGGCGGCCACCACCACGTTGCCCGCGTCGGTAATTTCCTGGCAGATGCGCTCCACCGTGGCATCGTCGAGGCCGAGGATGGCGGCCATGGTGCCGGGCTGCTCCTCGCAGGCGGCCTGCATGGCCTGGGCGCGGCGGGCCACCAGCGGCAGCGCGTCTTCAAACCGGAGTACACCGGCGGCTACCAGCGCCGAGAATTCCCCCAGCGAATGCCCCGCCGTGCTGGCCGGCTGGAAATCGGGCCGCGCCACGAACTGCGCCACCGAATGCACGAAAATGGCGGGTTGCGTAACGTCGGTGCGGCGCAGGTCCTCTTCGGAACCGCCAAACATAATGTCGGTGAGATTGAAGCCCAGGATGTCGTTGGCGCGGGTGAGCAGGGCGCGGGCGTCAAGGTTCTGGTCGAACAGTTCGCGGGCCATGCCAGGAAACTGGCTGCCCTGGCCGGGAAATAACACGGATTGAGTCGGATTCATTGGAAGTCGCGGATTAGCGGTTTGCGGGTGGTGGGAATCGGCAAATGGCGGCCCGCCGCTACCTCGGCGGCGGCAAAGCGGGCGCAAGCTGCACAAAAAGCGGCATTGCCCAAAAAAAGCGGAGCCGACCACCGGGCCGGCTCCGCTCAATTCATAATTTACAGCAGATAGGTATTTCGGCTAATTCCGTGATTAGCGGACGATTTCGACCCAACCTTTATAGGTGCGCTTGGTGTTGGCGAAATCGGCAAACTCGACCTCGGCCAGGTAGAAATACACGCCGTCCACGGTTTTCACTTTCGCGTTTTTCTCGCCCGTGGGCCCGCCGCCGTCCCAGTTGATGAGGATGGGGTCATCGGCCGTGGTGGTGTTTTCGAAGACTTTAACCCCCCAACGGTTGAAGGCTTGGAAGTGGACGCGCCGCACCGGGCTGCTGTTCTTGGGCCGGAACTGGTCGTTGGCCCCGTCGCCGTTGGGAGTGAAGATATTAGGCAGCTTGAAGAACACGCAGTTGTCCTGGCAGGCCACATTGCTCGTGTCGCTCACCGCGCCGCTATTGGCCACGGCCTGGATGGCGTAGCACCCGCCCGAAAAGGTCAGGTTTCCGTGCACGTAGCTGGTGGTGGTAGTGGTGCCCAGCAGCGTGAAGCGCCCGGTGGGTGTGGGCCGGTAAAACACTTTGTAGCTGGCCGGGGCCGCGTCGCAACCGGCCGGCGTGTTGCCCACCGTCCAGCGCAGGCGGTTGCTGTACCTCTCGCCCTGGCGTGGGAATTCATTCAGGTTGGCCAGGCTGTCGCAGTTAGTGGTCAGCAGCTTGAGCACCGGCGTGCAGGGCGGCGAGATGAGCGTGAGGCAACGTTCCTGGCTGCGGTTCAGCAGCGAGCTCAGGAAAGTGAAGCCGGGGTAGCGACCATTCGTTTCTACATAATAGCAGTAGTCCTGGCCCTTCACCAGCGCGGGGTCGCGGTCGGCATAGGTGCCGCCGGTAGCCGTTGAAGGCGCCGTGCCGATGCGGACATAGGGCCCGGCATTGCCGGTGCGGCGGTAGATGGTAGTGGGCTGCGTAGCGTTGTCCCAGGGCACGTTAAACGTCCAGTTTACCGTGATGGCCGTGGCGGCCACGTTGGCGGGCAGGGCGCTCACGCGCACGCTGCTGGCCGTGGGCGAAAACTCGCTGATGGGCGTGGCCAGGGCCTGCACAAACTCCAGCTTGTAGGTGTATTGTTTGTTTTGGGTATCGAGGTTCTGGTCGACATAGCTCGTGTCGGCCAGGGCCGTGAAGGGACCGTGGGCCACCGGCACAAAAGCCGTGGCGGCCGGATTCAGCCCCTCGGCCCGCGACAGGTTGTACTGCACCGGGCTGGTGAAGGTGCCGCTCACCGGACGGGGCTGGGTCCAGCGCACGGCAATCTGGCCGGTGGTGCTGCTGGTGGTGGCCACGTCCACGTTGGTCAGCATCGCGCCCCGGCCGGCCACCTGAGCGCAGGCTTCGTTCGAGGCCAAGCTTTCGCCGCCGGCCGGCAGCGGGAAGTCGGCATAGATGCGGTAGCAATAGTTCTGGCCACGGTCCAGGCCGCGGTTTACTTTCGTCACCGGGTCCGTATTCAGGTCCGTGAAGGTGGTCACGTTGGGTCCCACCGTGCCGATGCGCACGTAGCCCGACGATGCCGGGATACCCGTTTCGCACCCGCCCGGCACAGGGCCGGGGTTCACCCTGCGGTAAATGTAGAAGTTGGCTGCATTGGCGCAGGTGTAAGTATCCCAGTTCAGCACCATGCTGTTGAGGCCGCCCGCTGCCACGGCGGGCGTGGCACGCAGGTTCTGTGGGGGCGGACCTACGACAGTAATGCGCCAGGTTTTCTCGTCAATCAGTACCGGGTTGGTGGTAGAAGGCGTAGCCGGGTTATCCTGGGCTTTAAAGACCACCAAGTACGGCACTTTGGCCACGTTGCTGCACGTGGTTTGCCAGCTGAACGTGCCGGTGGCCTGCGGCGGGCCGGTTGTGGTTTGGCGGAACGTAGCGGGCGGAATAACGCCGCTGTAGGCAAAGAGCGTGATGGGCGACTGCGGGCTGCTGGGCGAAGCACCATCCACGGCCGTCACGGCACCCGTGATGCGTGACCCGGCCACTACGCAAATATCCTGCGGAATGGTAATGGTTGGACGCAGGTTGGTCGAAGCCGTCACGATTATCTGCATGTCCCGAATCACCTTGCCAATGAGCCGACGCCCCAGCGGCACGCGGCGCCATTCTTCTACCTCAAACGCCACGTTGTAGAAGCCCACCGCCACGGGCGCGTTCCAGGTAATCTGGCCGGTGTTCACATCCTGGATAAAAATGGCATCAGCCCCGGGCACTCCTATCGGCGACCCTATGTAAGGGGGCACCCCTTCATATGCCACTTGCACGGCCCGGGGATTTCCGGCGGTGATGGCCTGGTCGTTGGGATAGCGAAAATTGGGCACGGACTGAGGTGCAGGTGTATTGTTGCCCGTGCCAGCTCCCTGCCCCGAACACGGAAAGCCGCCCACCGAGCCACGAATGCCAGCGGGCACCTGCTGGCTGGCCCGCAAGTGAAAGGCCAGCGAGTCCTGGTCCGCATCGTATGCCCCGGGATTATGCAGAAACACCTGACTCGTGGCCGCTTTGTCCACGGCCGGGGCCGTGAAGACGGGCGAATGGTTCAGTCCCAGCGCCGGGTCGATGTAAACATAGGTTCGGATGTAGAACGACTGGTTTTTCGAATCGGTCATGTTTATCACGCCGTCATTGCGGTTTTCGCCGATAAACTCAACGTTGTAGCCCCCGGTGGCCGGGTAGATATGCTCGAAATAATAGATATTGACGCTGGTATCGGTATTGCCCGGAATGGCCCGTTTCACGGCTCGTGGTATGCCATCGATGCAACTGGAGCTTCCGTCGCCAAAAAAGATGGTGGCCGATGGCTGGTCTACCGGCGAGCTGTTATCCGTGTAGAGCACCATCTTGAAAAAGATGCGGCGCGGGTTGGGGCTGGCCGTGGTGTCCACCTTGGCCTGAATGTCGCCAGCACGCAGGTGCGACGCCTGAGCCACGTTCGGGCACAGGCTCAGCCCGGTCAGCATTAGTATCAGCAACAGCGCCAGCCGTGCGCCGGCCCCACCCCGGAGTAGAAGAAATTGTATCATATAATGTCGAACAGAGGAAAGAAAACCCATTGGCCTTACGCTAATTCGGGGCCCGAAGGCTGGCCCGGCAACGCGAAGCTATACGAGAAGTAATGGGAGAAGGAAAAGTTACGCCGCCTGCTGCCGAAAGCTAACACCAGCCCACCGCCCCCTGCACCCAGACTGCACTAAATAGCCCCGCAAAAACCGCTCCGAGCAGGGCGTTTTTGCGGGGCTACCGATATAATTAAGTCAGAAAAGCGGGCGCTAGCGGATAATTTCAACCCAGCCCTTGTAAGTGCGCTTAGTATTGGCAAAGTCCGCAAACTCGACCTCGGCCAAGTAGAAGTACACGCCGTCGCTCACTTTGGCGCTGGTGCCGTTGCCCGATTCGCCCGTGGGCCCGCCACCGTCCCAGTTGATGAGCACTGGGTCATCAGCCGTGGTCGTATTCTCGAAAACTTTAACTCCCCAGCGGTTGAAGGCCTGGAAATGGATGCGCCGCACCGGGCTATTATTCTTGGGCCGGAATACCGAGTTCTGGCCGTCGCCGTTGGGCGTAAAGATATTGGGCAGCTTGAAGAACAAGCAATTATCTTGGCAGGCCACGTTGCTCGTGTCGCTTACCGCGCCGCTGGCCACCACGGCCTGCAAGGCGTAGCACCCTCCCGAAAAAGACAGGTCTGAATGCACGAAGCTGGTAGCCGAGGTAGTGCCCAGCAGCGTGAAATGCCCCGTGGGCGTGGGCCGGTAGTACACCCGGTAGCTGATGATGTTGGCATCGCAGCCGGCGGGCGTGGTGCCCACCGTCCAACGCAGGCGGTTGGTGTAGCGCTCCCGCAGCCCCGGGAATTCGGGCAGGTTGGCCAGGCTGTCGCAGTTGGTGGGCAGCAGCGTGAGCACCGGCGTGCAGGGCGGCGAATTGAGCGTCAGACACTGCACCTGGCTGCGGTTCAGCAATGAGCTCAGGAATGAATAGCCGGCGTAGCTGCCTTCCGTCTGCACGTAGTAGCAATAGCTCTGGCCCTTCACCAGCATGGGGTCGCGGTCGGTGAAGGTGCCACCGGTGGCACCCGTCGGAGCAGTACCAATCTGCACCAGCGCGCCCGTGGCCCCGGTACGGCGGTAGATGGTAACCGGCTTGTCCGCATTATTCCACGGCACCTGATAGGTCCAGTTCAGGGCAATGGACGTAGGCGGATTGTTGGCCAGCGCCGTGAGGCGGACGCTGCTGGCCGTGGGCGAAGCTTCGGTGAGCGTAGTGCCCTGGCCCGGGGCGAAGGTGCGCACAAACTCCAGCTTATAGGTGTACTGTTTGTTTTGGGTATCAAGGCCTAAGTCGACATAGCTCGTGTCGGTGAGGGCCGTGAATGGGCCGTGCGCAACCGGCACAAACGCCGCAGCCGTCGGATTCAAACCCTCGGCCCGCGACAGCACATACGATGGCGTGCCCGTGAATGTGCCTCCGCCGGTTGGGCGGGGCTGGGTCCAGCGCACGGCAATCTGGCCGGTGGTGCTGCTGGTGGTAGCCACGTCCACGTTGGTCAGCATCGCGCCCCGGCCCGACACCTTAGCGCAGGCTTCGTTCGAGGCAATACTTTCGCCGCCGGCCGGCAGCGGGAAGTCGGCATAAATGCGGTAGCAATAGGTCAAGCCCCGGCTCAGGCCTGTGGTGGTGCCCGTGACGGGGTCAACGTTCAAATCTGTAAACGTGGTCGCGTTGGGCGCTACCGTGCCAATCCGCACGTAGCCCGCCGAGGCCGGAATGCCGGTATCGCACGGCCCCGGCGCGAACGTGGAAGAATTCACCTTGCGGTAGATGTAGATATGGGCCGCGTTGGCGCAGGTGTAAGCGTCCCAGTTCAACACCATGCCGTTGTAGCCGCCCGGCGCGGCGGTGGGCGCAGCCCGCAGGTTTTGGGGCGGCGGCCCCACCACGGTGATGCGCCAGGTCTTCTCATCAATCAGAATCGGCGTTGGGGCATTGGGGCTGTCCTGGGCTTTGAACACTACCTGATACGGCAGGCCAGCCACGTTGCTGCAATTGGTTTGCCACTGAAAGGTACCGGTGGCCTGCGGCGGGCCAGCCGCCGTTTGGCGAAAGGTAGCGGGCGGAAAAATTCCCCCGTAGGCAAACAACGTAATCGGGGTTTGGGGGCTGCCGGCGGTCGCGCCGTCTACAGCAGTCACGTTGCCCGTCACAGTTTGCCCGGCCACCACGCAAATGTCGGGCGGAATGGTCAGGGTAGGGCGCAAGTTGTTGGTGGCCGTAATGGCTATCTGCATGTCCCGAATCACCTCCCCGATAAGCCGGCGGCCGAGGGGCGTGCGCCGCCATTCCTCCACCACCATCGCCACGTTATACAAACCCACCGCGCCAGGGGCATTCCAGGTAATCTGGCCGGTATGCACGTCCTGCACAAAAATGGCCGGGTTTCCCCCCGGGTCCGATGGCACGCCGCCGTATGACACCGTCTGGCTATTCGCAATGGCCGGGTCGTTGGGGTACTTGAAATCGGGCACCGTCACGGGCCGGGGCGAGTTGTCGCCGGTGGCACCGGCGCAGGGCGGGCCCACGATAGTAGACGCCAGCCGGGGCTCCTTCTGGCTGGTGCGCAGGTGGAAGGCCAACGAGTCGTGGTCGGCATCATAGGCCGCCGGATTGTGCAAAAACACCTGTCCCATGGCCCCCTTATCAATGGCCGGGGCCGTGAGCACCGGCGAATGGTTTAGCCCCAGCGCCGGGTCGATGGTGATTTTGGTGCTGATGTAAAACGACTGGTCGAGCGGGTTGCTCATGTTGATGACGCCCCCATTGCGGTTTTCGCCCACAAAGCTCACCGTATAGCTGCCGGTAGCCGGGTAAGTGTGTTCGAAGTAGTAGATACTGAGCGCCGTGTCAGAGTTGCCAGGGATGGGCAGCCGCCCGCCCGGCCGGGCGATGCCGGGGTTGCAGCTCGACGTGCCGTCGCCAAAAAAGATAATCGCATTCGGTTGGTCTACCGACGTTGGCCCCCGGCTGATGTCGAGGTATAGAATCATCTTGAAGAAGATACGGCGCGGGTTGGGGCTGGCCGTGGTGTCCACCTTGGCCTGAATATCGCCCGCCCGGATGTGGGTGGCCTGTGCCACCTCGGGCCGCAGGCCCAGGCCTGCCAATAGCACCATCAACAGCAGCGCAGCCCGCGCCAGCATTCCAGCCCGCGGAAGAGTAAACTGTACCATACCAACGCAATTACTAAGAAAGGAAAACCGTGATGAAGGCCCAGGCGCCCGGCAGAGAAACCGGCTTTTGAAACCGTGCTCTGGCAGCCTGCGCTGCGCGCTAAGCCACGCGCCCATGCGTGATAACGATGCCGGCTACGGATAGATTCACCACGCTCGCGCAATGTTTTTTGGAAAGGACGCACTTGCAAGAATCAAGCCCGGCCGTTGCCCGGGTAGCGGGTGAGGGCTACCTTTGGGCGACCTAAACACACCTCTTCACTTCCCTAGTTTGGCTACTTTATGAGTTGGATAACAAAAACATTAACCAGCAGCATCGGCCGGAAGATAATCATGGCCGTTACCGGCCTGTTTCTGTGCACGTTCCTGGTGGTTCACCTGATTGGCAACCTGCAGTTATTCAAACACGACCAGGGCGCGGCTTTCAATACCTACTCCCATTTCATGGGTACCAACCCCATCATCCGCACCATCGAGTGGGGCCTAGTGCTGGGTTTCGGCTTCCATATTTTTGAGGCTCTCGTGCTCACCCGCCGCAACAAAACGGCCCGTGGCGCGCAAGGCTACGTGAGCAACCACTCGGAGCAGAACTCGGAATGGACCTCGCGCAACATGGGCATTCTGGGCAGCATCATCCTGATTTTCCTGCTGGTGCACCTCTACAACTTCTTCTGGCGCGCCCGCTTTGCCGGCGACCTGCCCAAAATGGGCGGCGCTGACCCGCTGACCAGCGACTACGACAACCTGTACATGGCCGTGGTGTCGTCGTTCCACATCTGGTGGTACGTGCTGCTGTACGTAGCCGCCCAAATCAGCCTCGGCTACCACCTGTGGCACGGCTTCCGCTCGGGCTTCCAGACCCTGGGCCTGAACCACCGCAAGTACACCCCGCTTATCAAGTACGTGGGCTACGTCTTTGCGGTAGTGGTTTCGGCGGGCTTTGCTTCGATGCCGCTCTACTTCTTCCTGTTCACCAATGCACAGGGCGAAATGGCCGCCAACGCGCCGGCAATTCTGCAAACCGTGGCTTCGGCTTTTTAATTGATTAGGAGCGATAAAACCGCCCGGCTGCGCTAACACCTGCGGCGCTCGGCTGTTGTCTTATTGCTCTATCACTCAGTCATTCCATCACTCCGTCGCTCTATGCTGTTGGATTCCAAAATTCCCGAAGGCCCCCTCGCCGAAAAATGGGACAAGCACAAGTTTAACGTCAAGCTCGTGAACCCCGCCAACAAGCGGAAATACGACGTGATTGTGGTCGGCACGGGCTTGGCCGGCGGTGCTGCCGCTGCCTCGCTGGCCGAGTTGGGCTACAACGTGAAGGCCTTCACCTACCACGACTCGCCCCGCCGCGCGCACTCCATCGCCGCGCAGGGCGGCATCAACGCTGCCAAGAACTACCAGAACGACGGCGACTCCGTGTTCCGCTTGTTCTATGACACCATCAAGGGCGGCGACTACCGCGCCCGCGAAGCCAACGTGTACCGTCTGGCCCAAGTATCGGTGAACATCATCGACCAGTGCGTGGCCCAGGGCGTGCCCTTCGCCCGCGAATACGGCGGCCTGCTGGCCAACCGCTCCTTCGGCGGGGCTCAGGTAAGCCGCACGTTCTACGCCCGCGGCCAGACCGGCCAGCAGCTCCTGCTGGGCGCCTACTCGGCCCTGAGCCGCCAGATTGCCTACGGCAAGGTGAAGATGTACACCCGCTCGGAAATGCTCGACGTGGTGATAGTGGACGGGCAGGCGCGCGGCATCGTGACGCGCAACCTGGTGAACGGCGAGATTGAAACCCACGCCGCCCACGCAGTGGTATTGGCCACCGGCGGCTACGGCAACGTGTTCTACCTGAGCACCAACGCCAAGTATTGCAACGTGACCGCCGCCTGGCGCGCCCACAAAAAAGGCGCGTTCTTCGCCAACCCCTGTTTCACCCAGATTCACCCCACCTGCATTCCCGTAAGCGGCGACTACCAGTCGAAGCTCACGCTGATGTCGGAATCGCTCCGCAACGACGGGCGCGTGTGGGTACCCAAAACGGTGGAAATGGCTGAGCGCGTGCGCAAAGGCCAAATCAAGCCCCAAGACATTGCCGAGGACGACCGCGACTACTTCCTGGAGCGCAAGTACCCCGCTTTCGGCAACCTAGTGCCGCGCGACGTGGCTTCGCGCAACGCCAAGATGATGTGCGACGAGAACCGTGGCGTGGGCAGCACCGGTCTGGCCGTGTACCTCGACTTCTCCGACATCATCAAGCGCACGGGCGCGGAGGCAGTGAGCCAGAAGTACGGCAACCTCTTCGACATGTACGCCAAAATCACCGACGAGAATCCGTATGAGATGCCCATGCGCATCTACCCGGCGGTGCACTACACCATGGGCGGCCTGTGGGTGGACTACAACCTGCAAACCACCGTTCCCGGCCTCTACGCCACCGGCGAGTGCAACTTCTCCGACCACGGGGCCAACCGCCTCGGCGCCTCGGCCCTGATGCAGGGCCTGGCCGATGGCTATTTCGTAATTCCCTACACCATTGGCGATTACCTGGCCAACACGCCGCCCAAACCGGTAGATACCAACCACCCCGCCTTCGCCGAGTCGAAGGCCTATGTGCAGGCTCGCACCGAGCAGCTGCTCGGCATCAAAGGCAACCGCACGCCCGATGAGTTCCACAAGGCGCTGGGCCACATCATGTGGGAATACTGCGGCATGGCCCGCACCGCCGAAGGCCTGAAGCACGCCAAAGCCGAGATTCAGCGCCTGCGCAAGGAGTTCTGGAGCGACGTGAAAGTGGTGGGCACTGGCGAGGAAATGAACCAGGCGCTGGAAAAAGCCGGCCGCGTAGCCGACTTCCTGGAGCTGGGCGAGCTGATGGTGGACGACGCCTACAACCGCAACGAAAGCTGCGGCGGCCACTTCCGCGAGGAGTACCAGACCCCCGAAGGCGAGGCCCTGCGCGACGACGAAAACTACGCCTACGTGGCGGCCTGGGAGTATCAGGGCGACAATCAGCCCGAGAAGCTCAACAAGGAAGAGCTTGTATTTGAAAACGTGAAGCTGACCCAGCGCAGCTACAAATAAATTTGAGTTATGAGTTATGAGTTAAAAGTTATGAGTTGGCTGGCATTGCACGGCTCACTCACAATTTTCTAACTCATAACTTTTAACTCATAACTCATATCTCAAAAAGATGGCCGGTTCCAACCCCAACGCTAAACCGATGAACCTGACCCTGAAAGTGTGGCGGCAGCCCAACCGCCAGGCCCAGGGGCAAATTGTGGAGTACCACGTGAAGGACATTTCGCCCGACATGTCGTTTCTGGAGATGCTAGACGTGCTGAACGAGGACCTGTTGCACGCTGGCCAGGACCCGGTGGCCTTCGACCACGACTGCCGCGAAGGCATCTGCGGCTCGTGCGACCTGTTCATCAACGGCCGTTCGCACGGCCCCGAGAAGGGCACTACCACCTGCCAGCTGCACATGCGCAAGTTCTCGGATGGCGATACCATCACCATCGAGCCCTGGCGCGCCAATGCCTTCCCGGTCAACAAGGACCTGAGCGTGGACCGCTCGGCGTTCGACCGCATCATTCAGGCGGGCGGCTACGTGAGCGTGAACACCGGCGGTGCCCCTGACGGCAACGAGATTCCGATTCCGAAAGAAATTGCGGACCGTGCTTTTGAGGCCGCTACCTGCATTGGTTGCGGCGCCTGCGTAGCGGCCTGCAAGAATGCTTCGGCCATGCTGTTCGTGTCGGCCAAGGTGTCGCAGCTGGCGCTGCTGCCCCAGGGCAACGTAGAGCGCAAAACCCGCGTCGAAAACATGGTGGCCCAGATGGATAAGGAAGGCTTTGGCGCCTGCACTAACATCGGCTCGTGCGCAGCTGAGTGCCCGGTAGGCATCTCGCTGGAGAACATTGCTATTCTGAACCGTGAGTTCCTGGCGGCTAAAGCTACTTCGAACAACTTGGCGTAGTTCAGTCGAAACAATAAATGGAAAGCCCCGGCAGTAGCTACTGCCGGGGCTTTCCATTTATTGCTGAACGGTGTAGAGACGCAATACTTCGCGTCTCAGCGTCCGCGCCGCTCTGCTATCGCTTGAATGTTATCGTTCAACGCCGAGACGCGAAGTGTCGCGTCACTACGCCATTCTGGCTACGCCGGCTGGACGGCATCCAGCGCCTTCATATCCTCGGCTGAGAGGTGAATGTCGGCAGTTTTCATGTTCTCTTCCAGGTGCTTCACTTTGGATGTGCCGGGGATAAGCAGGATGTTGGGTGAGTGATGCAACAGCCAGCTCAGCGCAATCTGCTGGGGCTTCACGCCGTGCCGGGCGGCAATCTGGTCCAGAGCCTTGAGGGCATCGGCGTTGCCACCGCCCAGCGGGAACCACGGGATGAAGGCGATGTTCTGCTCGCGGGTATAAGTTAGCTCGGCTTCCCATTTGCGGTTTTCGACGCTATACATGTTCTGCACCGACACGATGGGCACAAATTCCTGCGCCTTTTTAATATCGGCCACGCTCACTTCGGACAGGCCGATGTGCTTGATACGGCCGTCCTGCTGCGCTTTTTGCAGAAATTTCAGGGTATCTTCGAAAGGTACTTTCGGGTCGATGCGGTGGAGTTGGTAGAGGTCGATTTGCTCCACTTTCAGGCGTTTCAGGCTGCCGTTGAGGGCTTCTTCGAGGTGTTTGGGACTGGCATCGATGGGCCATTCGTTGGGGCCGGTGCGGAGCAGGCCGCCTTTGGTGGCGATAACGAGACCTTTGGCATAGGGATAGAGGGCTTCGGCAATCAGCTCTTCCGACACATTGGGGCCGTAGCTGTCGGCGGTGTCGATGAAGTTGACGCCCAATTCCACGGCCCGCTTCAGCACGCGGATGGATTCGTCGTGGTCGGCAGGTGGGCCCCAAATGCCTTCGCCGGTGATGCGCATGGCCCCGTAGCCGAGGCGGTTGACGGGGAGGTCGCCGCCGATGGTGAAGGTGGCGGGATAAGTAGCGGCAGTGGTTTTATCGGACATGAGAACTGGCTTGAAATGAAATGCCCCGATGCAAATAATGCGGGGTGCTTTCTAAGACGATTCAAACGCGGAATTGTTTGAAGAGAGCCGTGCAGCGTAGACGCTGCGAATCCGCGCTTTCAGGCAACGAACCTGAAGCAGGTGCGGGCTCGCAGCGTCCGCGCTACTCCTCCCCTACTTTTGCCCCGTGCCTCTTCTTCCCCCCGACCGTCGCCTGCCGCTGCTCTATGCAATAATTCTGGTTGATGTGATTGTGGGCGCGGCGGTAGGGCCGGTATTGCCGGAGTTTGTGCGAGGGCTGCGGCAGCCGCAGTTGTGGCTAAGCGTGGGCACGGGCATATTTCTGGGAGTGCAGCTGTTTTCGGCCCCGCTGCTGGGGCGGCTGAGCGACGGCTACGGGCGGCGCCCCATCTTCATCGTTTCGGCGGTGGGTACGCTGCTGGCCAATGCGCTGCTGCTGCCCGTGCGGGCGGGGCTGTACTTTGTAAACCGCGTGTCGGACGGCCTCACCAACGGCATGTATGCCACGGTGCGCTCGGCCATTACCGACATTTCACCGCCCGGGCGGCTGTTTCGCAACCTGGGCATCGAGGGGGCGATTATCTCGCTCGGCTTCGTGCTGGGGCCAATGGCCTCGGGGCTGATGCTAACCTTTTTGCAGGTGCCGCCGGCCCAGCAGGCGTCTTACGTGGTGCGGCTGGCGGTGGCCCTGGCCGCCCTCAACATCGGGCTGAGTGTGTGGCTGCCCGAAACCCACGCCGGACGCGGCGGGGTACGCGGGGCCGAGCTGCGCGCCGAGCTGGCCGCTAGCCTCAACCCGCTCACGCTCTGGGCCCGGCTACGCGAGAAAAATGAGCAAAACCCCGGCGTGCGGCGCATCGTGCTCACCCAAGTGGCCCTCACGCTCAGCACGGGCTATTACTTCTACTTTGTTGCCTTCGCCAGCCTGGGGCCGCTGCACTTAGATGCGCGGCAGATTTCTTACTTCTTCATGTTTTTCGGGGCCCTGAGCGTGGGGCTAAACTACGTGTTCTACAGCTATTTTGCTGACCGTATCAATCAGCGCCGGGCCATTGTGTGGCTGGCGGCACTGGGCGTGCCGGTGTTGGCCGGTTATGGGCTGATGGGCACGTCGAAAGTGGCGCTGTACGTGCTGGTAACGCTGGACTGCCTCACGCTCACGCTCATCCAGGGCTTGCTGGAAGGCCGGCTGGCCCACCGCACCACCGAGGCCGACCGGGGCGAAATATTCGGACTGAACCAAGCCTTTCAGTCGCTGGCCAGCTTCGGCACGGCGCTGGTATTCGGGGGCTTGTCGGTATTGGATTTGCGGCTGCCGTGGGCGTGGTTTGCGCTGTGCCTGGCGGCGGTGGCGGGACTATCGGCTACGGACCAGAATGCCGAAAGCCCTGAGTAAGGCATGAGTTATTTGCTGGTGCGGGCAGAAGCGGGCATGAGACGACAGTACGGTACCGCTGCTGATTTTACGCCGGTGAGCTCAGACCACTACCGGGGCTTGCCCACTGTGCTTAGGTACTGACATTTATGCCCTCCGAATGCCGGACCGCATATCCACCCCATAAAAAAACCGCCCACCGACGCATGCGTCAGCGGGCGGAGCAAGTCGGCCGTAGCTTGACCAATTACAGCAGCTCGGCGGTCTGAGCCTTCAGAATCTGACGGGCCTGGGCGAGGTTGGTATCGCGGGCGTTTACGGCCAGGTACACGAACTGGTCGCCTTTGGGCGACAGCTTCAGCAGGTGCAACTGGTCGGTCAGGGTCAACAGAATGTCCTGCACGGTCTGGTTCAGCTTCAGGGCCGCAATGGCTTTCAGTTTGGCTTTCACTACTTCGGTGTTGTAGGCAGCGGCCGTTTCGATGTCGAAATCGGCAATGTTGCTGTGCGAAGCCAGAGGCATGCCGGTTTCGGTTTCTACTACGGCTACGGCCAACAGCGTGGGCAGTTCGGCCATGATGTCTTTAACTACTTGTTTTGGAGAAGTTGCCATAAAGATGGATTTTAAAAATGATGACGTTGTATGAGAAAAGAGAAAATTTGGGTCAGAAAGGGTCAGTTCATGGTGGTGTGCCGACGCATTATTTCTTTGGCAATGCCCAGGTTGGCGTCGGCCGTGTGCACCGCCAGAAAGCAGTACCACTTGCCGTCGTTCATGGGGCGCAGGTGGTGCAGTTGGTCTTCCAGCATCACCGATATGTCGGTGAGCGGGCCGCCCGCCCAGGCTTTGGCGGCCAGGGCCTCGTCCATAATGCGCAGCAGTTTGGCGTTGCGCAGGCTGATTTGATTGGGATTGTAGGAACTATTGACGGTGTAGGAGGCCAGCAGCCGGCCCGACTGGGAATTAACCACGCAGGCCATCAGCAGGTCGGGCAGGTCCGTTAGCAGGCCTTCGATTATTTCTTTCGAGCGCTTCCCCATTTCATCGTCCGTGCCTACGGTAATTTTCTTTAATTGCAGTCGGTTGAAAAACGGTAAATTCATTGGGTCAGAAAACGAATAGGTGCACCGGCCGAAGCCAGTGAGTATGCCCCGATATGGTTAGCTCCGGCTTCACTGCTTTTCCTGGCTTCCGCAATTGGCAGCGCCAGGAAAAGCAGCTTATTCGGAATAAGCACTCAGCTACGCAAGGTCTTGGCTTATCCATTGCCCGCCGCCTGCCGAAACCCGGTGGCCCGGCCAGCTGCAGATAATTCCAACTACCTGACTGATACTCACCGGCCAGCCTTTTGCGCTGCCCGGTTTGCCGTATCTTTTATTCAGAGCATGCTGCCGCCACAACAGAGTGTTCCGAAACGTATTTAGCAGTTTAGAACTGCCACCAGTGTTTTTTGCCAGCTTTCGCTGGCTTGTCGGTGCGCGGCAGCAGCGTCACGTTTTGCACGCTGTAGCCTTTCACCTGGACGTGCAGTTCCTCTTCGGTGTAGCCGCCGTACCCTACCTGCAGGTTGGAGGTACGGTTGGCGGGCACGGCCAGCGCATAGTTGCCTTCGGCGTCGGTGCTCACGCCCCGGCCGCTGGCTTTGTCCAGCACCGTGGCCCCAATCAGCGGGTGGCCGTTTTCGTTCAGAATCCGGCCGGTCACGGTCGTCATCTTCGTGGCACCCATGGCCTCGGTCGTTGCTGCCGAAATTTCAGCGGTGTTGCCAAGGGCTGGGCTGGGGGCTGTGTGCAGGTTGTTGCCGGCGAACGCGGCACCGCTCAGCAGCGCAGCTACCAGCACCAAGGAACCAGCCCGGCGGCGGAACCGGGCCGGCTCGGTACGAATCAGGTAAAATTGGTGCTGAAGCCAGCCCACGGGTTTCACGTTGTGGCCCCGCTCTTTCAGCACGTGAAAACGCTCGAACGCTTCACCGCCTTTGGCCGGATTGGCTTTCAGGTAAGCGTCCACCAGTTCGGTATTCTTGCCGGATAAATCGCCTCGCAAATAGGCGTCCCGGTATCCCGGAAGTAATTCCTGGGTAACGGGATGAAATGGGTGTGCAGTTAATGCCATAGAAATGTTGAAAAAATAAAAAAGGAGTGTATGGCGGACAGCAGGGCAATAACTCGCACCAGCCGGCAATGCTACGATTGAAAATAATCCTAGTTTTTTATTTTCGACAAACCTATGTTTTCATTCCGTGAAACGGAATTGCGGCCGGTCAAAAAATCAATAAAAACACTTCATAAATTGAGTCAATAAAATAGTCTAAACGCCCAAAAAGGCCGATTCTAAGCGAATAATGGCATTTTTAGATATACACTCAACACCCTAATCGCAACAATCATTATTATAAAATCAATATTTTATTACTCAAAATAGGGACATTTTACGCCACTGGCAACGAATGCCTATTTATTTATTTTATCCTATAACACACAAACATTTAAACCTCAGCCCTAGCATGAGTTATTGCGTTAGCCACTAGTGTTGCATACTAAAGTATTTGGCCTACCCTGCTAACTTTTCGCCGGTCTGCTTTCATTGTTTATTATTTTATTAAGATTTGCCGGTGCGTTATGGCCGTAACCTATGGCCGCTCCTGCGGGTTAGCAGCACGGTTTCCATCGTTAGTCTCTCTTGTTTTGATAACCATCCTTGCTGGCACCAACCGGCCCCACTCGCGCGCCCGCCGCATTGCCGACTACTACCGCGCCCTGCTCGCGGAGCTGGGGGCCGAAAGCCACATTCTGGACCTGGCCGAGTTGCCAGTCGATTTCATCACCACTGCATTATATGCCAACGTGGGCACGCATCCGGAATTCAACCGCTTGGCTACCATGCTCGACGCAAGTGACAAGGTGGTCATTGTCGTGCCTGAGTACAACGCCTCCTTCCCCGGTGTGCTGAAGGCATTTATCGACGGCCTCTCCTACCCCGGCGGCATCCAGGGCAAAAAGGCGGCGCTAGTGGGCCTGAGCAGCGGTGGCCAGGGCGGCCTGCTGGCCATGGCCCACCTCACCGACGTGCTCATGTACCTCGGCACCACGGTGCTGCCCCAGCGGGTGCGCCTGCCCTTTATCAACCAGGATTTGAACGCCGAGCACGGGCTAAACCACGACCTGTCGCGGCAGCTGCTGCGCGAGCAAGCTACTGCGCTGCTGGCGTTTTGACGCTTCGCATAATGAGGAATGAAAAATGACCGGATATATCCGCAATTCCTCACTCCTCATTAAGCGAGGTATTTTTAGCCAGCACGCGCCGGAACACTACCCGCAACACGAAATACAGCAAGGCCACCAGCGGCACCATGGCCCCGGCCCACAGCAACAGTGCGCCCAGTTCGGCCCGCCACAATAGTTTACCCACCGCCGACCAACCTTCGTGGTCGATGAGCTGGCGCAGGCTGGCCACGGTGAGGTGCGCCACCCTGTCTCCCTGGCCCATGAGGCCGGCCCCGGCGCGCAGAAACGGAATGAGCAGCGCCAGCTGAAAAAACGTCATCAGGTGGGTAGCCAGTTGCATGGCGGCAACGTTGAGGCGCAGGCGCAGGGCCACGGCGGCGCTCAGTATGGTGGTGATGCCCAGGGCGGGAATCAGCCCGATGGCTACGCCCAGGCCCACGGTGAGGGCCAGCTTTTCGGGCGAGAGGCCGGTTTTGAGCAGGTCCAGCAGTGGGTCGGCCACGCGACGGCGCAGCCAGGAGCGCGGCGGCAGGGCGGGCGGGGCTACCGGCGGCACTTGGGTTTCGGAAGGCGACATACAGAAAAATAACAGGGCCGAAAGCCGGGCCACACGGCAGCCCGTACCTTCGCAGGGGGCCTGCTTCTTACGGCTACGCGCCAGAATGTTGCCCCACGGGTATTTATGACAAAGTTAGATTCCCCGGCCGAGTTGCCGGGTCCGTGGTGGCGCGAGCTGCCCATCTTGCTGCACCGCGCCGGCCGCGAATTAGGCCAGAACGACCCGCTGCGGCTGGGCGCGGCCACGGCGTTTTTCACCTCGTTTGCCCTGCCGCCTATCCTCATCATCTTGGTGCAGCTGCTGAGCTCGCTCTACCCCTCGTCTATTGTGCGGGTGATGCTGCTGGGCAAGGTCAGCGCCCTGGTGGGGTCGTCGGCAGCGGGGCTGGTGGCCCAGATTGTGATGAACGTGGCCGACCCCATGCGCAGCCGGCTGGTGACGGTGCTGGGCTTCGCCTTTCTGGTATTTGTGGCCACCACGCTGTTCACCATCATCCAGCATTCGCTCAATCAGCTCTGGCAAATCCGGCCCAAGCGGGGCTCCGGCAAGGTGTCGCAGGCCGTGCGCGAGCGGGTGCGCTCGGGCGGCATTCTGCTGGCCACGGCGGGGCTGTCGGTGCTCGCCTTCGGGGCCGATGCCGCCCTGAGTTTGTTTGCCGAAAGCATTAAGGATTTCGATGCCACCTTCGCCTATTTCGTGGTGCGGGGGCTGAATGCCATCGTTGCCTGGCTGATTCTGGCGGCGTGGTTCGGCGTCACCTTCCGCACCCTGAGCCTGGCCAAAGTGCCATGGCGGGCCGTCACGCGCGGAGCGGCGCTCACGGCCCTGCTCATCAGCCTGGGCGAAGTGGTGCTGGGTCAATTGCTGGTGGCGCGCGATTTGGGACCGGTCTACGGGCCGGCGTCCAGCTTGGTGCTGGTGCTGCTGTTCGTGTTTTATTGCGCCATGATATTCTACTTCGGGGCGGCTTTCACGAAGGCTTATGCTCATCGAATTGGGTTGGATATCCGGCCTAAGAAGTCGGCCGTGCGCTACCGGCTGGTGAACGTGGAGGAGTAATGGCATACGGCAAGACAATGCTAGGCGCTTGCAGGCTTGTCTATCAAAACAAGCGGCTCTTGCCCCAAGCCGTACCTTTGCCCCGTGCAAACTCCTGATACCTCCGCCGCTGCTGGTGCCTCGCCGGCCCAGCCCACCGCCAAGCCCGCTTTGCAATTCGCCGATTTCGGCCTATCCCCTGCCCTGTTGGCCGGCGTGGCCGAGCTGAATTTCGCTCAGCCCACCCCGGTGCAGCAGCTGGTACTGGCACCCGCCCTGGAGGGGCAGGATGTGGCCGGCCAGGCCCCCACCGGTTCGGGCAAAACCGCCGCTTACGGCCTAGCCGTGCTGCAGCAGGTTGACGTGACCTCGGCCACCATGCAGGCCCTGGTGCTGGTGCCCGCCCGCGAGCTGGTGGTGCAGGTGCGCGATGCGCTGCGCAGCCTCGGCAAGCACATGCCCAACCTGCGCGTGGCCGGCTACTACGGCGGCCACGCCATGCGCGAAGAAGTGAAAGGCCTCCAGCAAATGCCCCATGTAGTGGTGGCCACCCCCGGCCGCATGCTCGACCACCTGGAGCGCCGCACAATCATCCCCAACCGCCTGAAAGTGCTGGTGCTCGACGAGGCCGACAAGCTCCTGGAGCTGGGCTTTCAGGAGGAAATGGCCACCATCATCAGCCGTTTGCCGCAGCGCCGTCAGACGTTGCTGTTCTCGGCCACCATGCCCGATAAGGTGCTGAACCTGGTGCGTGAGTACCTCACCCGGCCCCGGGTGATGAACGTGGGCGGCTCCAACGCCACCACCCTGCCCGAGACGTTGGTGCTGCGCGGCCACGTAGTGAGCGCCGCCGACCAGAAGCCCGCTGCCCTCTACCACCTCATCAGCCAGCCCACCGCCGGCCGCTCCCTCGTGTTCGCCAACACCCGCGACCGGGTGGAGGAACTCACCCGTTTCCTGCGCGGCCGGGGCCTGGCCGCCGAAGCCCTGCACGGCAAGATGCTCCAGCCCGAGCGCGACAAGAGCATGATGAAGCTGCGCAACGGCTCGGCCACCGTGCTGGTAGCGACCGACGTGGCCGCCCGCGGCCTCGACGTGAACGAGCTCGACACGGTGGTGCAGTTCGACCCGCCCCACGAAACCGATACCTTCCAGCACCGCGCGGGCCGTACGGCCCGCGCCGGGGCCACCGGCACGGCTCACCTCATCGTAACGCCCTTCGAGCAGGAAAAAATAAAGAACTGGCCTGCTGCCAGCACCGTGAAATGGGCCGGCCTGCGCCCGCCCGCCCTGCCCGCCGCCGCGCCCAAAGCCCCGCGCCCCAGCACCGTCACGCTGCACGTATCGGCCGGCAAAAGCGAGAAAATCAGCCGGGGCGACTTGGCAGGAGCCTTCGTGAGCGTGGGCGGCCTGGAGCGCGACGCCGTGGGCCGCATCGAAGTATTCGACCACCACAGCTTCGTGGCCGTGCCCGAGGCCCAGGCCGAAGAAGTCCTGGCCCGTATGCAGGGTGCCAAGGTGAAAGGCAAAAAGGTAAAAGTGGCGCTGATTCGTTGAGTAGCCTAAATCGTCTGTCATCCTGAGCGCAGCGAAGGACCTTTTCATTCCAGAACAAGTTGTTTCGGCGTGATAAGGTACTTCGCTGCGCTCAGGATGACAGACATTTTCATTTCCACCCCGCCCGCCCCATGCGCCTCCTTTTCATCTGCAGCCAGAATAAATGGCGCAGCCTTACCGCCGAGCGGTTGTTTGACGACCACCCGCACCACGAGGCCCGCTCGGCCGGAACCGAGCCAGGGGCTCGGGTGCGCGTCACGGCCGGCCACCTGGGCTGGGCCGAAATCATCTTCGTAATGGAACGCCGCCACGCCGACCGCCTGCGGGAGAAATTTGCCGATGAATTGCGCGGCAAAACCGTGGTCACGCTGCGCATTCCCGATAAATACCGGTTTCAGGACCCCGCGCTGGTGACGCTGCTGCGCGAGAAGCTGGCGGCGCACCTGGGACCGGAGACCTTTGTGTAGCGTTTGCCAACCTCCGGCCAAGGCCTCCGTTTAACCGGCCTATGCCCTATCTGATTTCTCTGGCCATGCTAGCGGCCATTATTTACGCGTTTTACCAGTACGCCACCGCCGACTCGCGCCGCCGCACGGCCACGCTGGCCGAGGAATTCCCCGCCGCCTGGCGACAGATTTTATCTGAGCAGGTAGCCTTCTACCTGGCCCTAACAGATGATGAAAAGGCTCGGTTTGAGAAGCAGACGCAGGTTTTTCTGGCCAGTACGCGCATCACCGGTGTGCAAACGGAAGTGGACGACAACACGCGCCTGCTAGTAGCCGCCTCAGCTATCATTCCGGTATTCGGCTTTCCCGATTGGGAGTACCGCAACCTGGGCGAAGTCCTCATCGTGCCCGATGCCTGGACGCTGGACAATGACCCCACGAAGGAAATAAAACCCTTGCAGGGCACGCTGCTGGGCTCGGTGCAGGGCTTCCAGAACCAACACTACATGCGCCTCTCGAAAGCATCGTTGGAGCAGGGCTTCCGCGACGCGGTGGACCGCCAGAACGTGGGCATTCACGAATTTGCGCACCTGCTCGACGAGGCCGATGGTGTGATTGACGGCCTGCCGAAAGCCGCCATGCCGCCCGCGCTGCTCCAGTCCTGGGCGGCGGTGATGCAGCGCGAAATTGCGGCCATTCAGGCCGGCAAATCAGAAATAAACCCCTACGCCGCCACCAACGAAGCTGAGTTTTTCGCCGTGGTCACCGAATACTTTTTCGAGAAGCCCGAAAAGCTCCAGGAGCACCACCCCGAACTATACGAATTGCTCAACCAGGCCTTTCGCCAGAACCCCAAAAAGCGCTTCCTCCGCTTCGCCACCGACCCGCGCGAGTGGCTGAAAACCCTGCGCAGCCGCCGTAAATTCGGCCGCAACGCGCCCTGCCCCTGCGGCAGCGGCCGGAAGTATAAAGACTGCCATTTGACGGCCCAAGTGGCCTAAAATTGGCTGCTACTTGCTCCCCTGCTGCAGCACCCAGTCGCGCACCGTGGTCAGCAGCACCGGGGCAATTACGGGGTCAACCGTTCCATCATCGGTGGGAATGAGTTCGGCGGCGGGCATCTGAAACCAGTGGTTGAGGCCCGGCAGCCGGCGCACGCTCACGCGCTTATTGCCTTTTAGGCCTTTTTCGAGGGCCGTTAGGTTGGTGGCGGCATTCACCTCGGCATCGTCGGTACCGTTGAGCAGCAATACGGGGCATTGCACATCGGCGAGGCTGGCCTGGGGGTCGAATTTGAGGTAGTAGCGGTACCAGGGCGTGAGCAGGTCGGTGGCGCGGGCACGGGCCAGCGCGGGGTCCTGGTTGGGGTAGCGCTGGCGCAGCATGTTCACCACAATGGCCTGGGCCTGGTCGTTGCTGGCCGTTTGGCGCACAATTTCCAGCATAGTTCGCCGAAATTTGAGGGTGGCCTCGGCCTGCTTGCGCTCCTCACTCTTGATTTTGAGGCGCTGCTGTGCCACGTAGGTTTCCACCTGTGCCGAGTTGGAGCCGCTGGTGCGCAGCTTGGCGGCCTTGGCCATCACCTCGGCCCAGGCCTGGCGGCGGGCTTCGCCGATGCGAGCCGTGTCGGCGGCGCTCAGCGGTTCGGCCTGGCTGGCCAGCAGGTCCAATCCGACTAACCCGGATGCCGCCAGCGCCACTACAAAGCCAGGTGGTACGGGCTGGGCTGCTGCCAGCAGGGCCACATTGCCACCCTCGCCGTGCCCGATGAGGCCGGTGCGGGCCGGGTCAATACTTGGCCGGACGCGCAGGTAACTCAGGCCGGCCTCGGCATCGTGCACCAGGTTGGCCGTGGTGGCCTGGGTGCCATTGCCGCCCGACTGGCCCACGCCCCGGTCATCGAGCCGCAGCACGGCAATGCCCTGACGCGCCAGCGCGGCGGCGATATCGGCAAAAAACCGGTAGCTCCCCTGCCGCGAGTCGCGGTCCTGGCTGCCCATGTCGCTGAGCAGCACGGCGGCCGGAAACGGGCCGGCCCCGTCCGGAATGCTGAGCGTGCCGGCCAGTGCTACATTGTCCGGCTGGCTGGTCAGGCTCACGACTTCGGTGTGGTAGGTGGTGGCTTTTACGGCCACCGTCTTCTCCACGCTAGCCGTACTGACGCTACCTAGGTCGGCGCGGTGCAGCACCAGCGGTACCCGCAGCCCGGGCTGCGTCCACATGCCGCGCAGTTCCTGTCCTGCCTCGCCGGCCTGCCTGCATACAAAGCGGCAGTCCACGGTGGCGGCGTAGAAAATGAGCGTATCGCCCCGCAATGTGAGCGAAGCCGGCACTTTATTCAGGCGCTTAGCGGGCAGGTCAAGCGTGGCAATCAGCTTATTGGCTGCCGGCTGAATGACGCTGATTTGGACCGGCAGCGCCCCTCCGGGAATGGACAGCGGCCCCTTCCAGATTCCGGCCGGGCCGGGCATTCCCGCCGCCGCTGGGCGTTGCGCCGCCGAATCGGGGCGGGTGGGTGTGTTGGTTTGCCCCAGCGCCATCGCCGGCCACAGCCCTATTCCAACTATCAATTTTCCCGCATTGCGGAGAAACAGCCTTATCATATCAATCTAAAACAACCTCCTTGCCACCCCCACTGCGCTAGTTGGGGGCATGCCGGGCGAACCCAGTCCCCGACTGTGGGCTTATAATGGCAGCAGCACCCGGTCAATCACGTGCACCACGCCGTTGGTGCACTGCACGTCCGGAATCACCATGTTGGCGGGCACGGTGTTGCCGCTTCCTTTCACAGTTATCACCCCGCTTTTGAAGGCTCCCAGCGCGACGGGCGCGCCACCAGCCGAAGCTACCGAAGTGTTTTCGGGCAATTCCGGCGTGAATTTTCCGCCCTGCGTTCCGCCCACCACATGGTTGAGGAGCACCGCCGTTACCGTGGCCACGGGCAGTTTGCGGATGTCGCTAGGCTGGTTCAGGGGAACACCCAGCAAGACGCCCAGGTCTTTGAATGCCTGGTCGGTGGGTGCAAATACGGTCAGCGGCGCGCTACCGGGAGTGGCTTTGAGTGCATCCTGCAGGTTGCAGTACACCACGGCTTCAACCAGAAAAGTCAACTCCGGCTTCACAAAAACACTGCCGCTCTGCAGGGCCAGCGCCGAATTGAGCACATCGGCTTTGGTGGCCAGCAACACTTTATCGATGGGATGAATTAGTCCGTTGGCCGCCTTCACATCGGTGCCCACAATCTGCGAGCCATTGACGTAGAGCGTGCCATCGGTACGTCGGATGATGCGCCGCGTCACGCCCAGCGCAGAGTTCGACGTGCTGCCCGACGTGAGCGCACTGCCCGGCAATGAGCCGCTGTAGACATGATAGTAAAGTGTGTTCTGCAAAAATGACTGTTGCAGCACGGCCAGGTCCTGAGCCGTGTTGAGGCCGAGGCGGCTGAAGGCGGCATTAGTGGGAGCAAAAACCGTGTAGTTACCCTGCGGGTCGTTCGGGTTTTTGTTGCCGAGCAACACCGCCACGTCGCCGCGAATGGCCGCATCTTCCAGTTCCTGAAAGTCGGGATTGGTAACGGCGATATTGGTGATGGAAGGCTCGACTTCTTTATTCTTGGCGCAACCAGTTGCGGCAAAAAGGCCCAAAGCCAGCAGCCCGGCTTTAATGGGGAAATATTTTTTCATCGGGCAAATTATT
Source organism: Hymenobacter negativus (assembly GCF_016056375.1). Taxonomy (GTDB): domain Bacteria; phylum Bacteroidota; class Bacteroidia; order Cytophagales; family Hymenobacteraceae; genus Hymenobacter; species Hymenobacter negativus_A. Next base: position 699,073 of record NZ_JAEDAE010000002.1, on the reverse strand, counting down.
GTGTTTATCGTGCTTACAAGCGAGTTCAACTTAAATCGTTGAATATAAACGGATTTATAAAGCCAGCGGATTGCGCTAAGGTAAATCCATTCCCCCGAACTCACCCGTAGATTGCGCCAAAATAGACTATACAAGCCTTTTTGATTGGGCTTTTTCAGGCAGTCTGCACTTTATAGCAAATTCTTATTTATTGCTTTTATGCAAAATCTCTCTACGCTGTTTTTTGGTGCTCTCTTCATTGTCGGCGCGTCTACGACATCTCAGGCCCAGAGCCTGGTAAGCGGTTTTATGGCGGGCAAAGGCCACGGTTCGGTAGTGGTGTCGGGCACGGCCGAGCGCTACGATGATGTGTACCTGGCCCCCGAAAAAATTTCGGGCGTTCCGATTTTTCAGGAGGTGCGCGTCAATTCCCTCAACCTGTATGGCACCTACGGCCTCTCCGATAAGATTGACGCCGTCATCAGCCTGCCCTACATCCAGTCGAAAGGCCGGGCGCCGGGGGCGGTAATTGACAACTTGAATTCCTACTACTCCACGCAGGGCTATACCAACGTGCGCCAGGGCCTGCAGGACCTTACTGCGCTGTTCAAATTCAAGTCCTACAGCCGCGAAATCGGCAGCAGCATTCTGGATTTGTTGGGCGTGGTCAGCTTCAGCACGCCGGTCAGCGACTACCAGACCAACACCGGCTACGGCTACATCATCGCCATCGGCAACCGGGCCACCAAGTACACGGCGGCCGGCGTGGCGCACCTCAAAACCAGCTCGGGGGTGTTTGCCACGGGCCAGGTGGGCTACAGCCTGCGCACCGGCCCCGTGCCCGATGCTCTGGTGGGCGAGGTCAAGCTGGGCTACGCCGGCCCCAAAGTCTACCTCGAAGGCAATGCCTCCTTCCAGGAATCGAACGGCGGCACCGACATTGCGGCCCAGAACTTCACCGGCTTTTTCCCATCCACGCGAGTCAATTACATCCGTCTGGGGGCCAGCGCCTACCGGCCCATCACCAACGGCTTTGGCCTGACGCTGGGAGCCAGCACCTACGTGGCTGGCCGCAACATTGGCAAATCCACCGGCTATTCGGCCGGCATCACCTATAATTTCTAATTCGTCAACAATTTTTGTTCTAAGCTAATACAAAGCGCCCCCGTACCCGGAAATAATCCGGGTACGGGGGCGCTTTCGGGTTTGAATGAATTTAATAATTCGATTCCGAAGAAGGCAGGTCAATCAGGATAAACTGAGCGTCTTTGGCGGCCCGAATCTGCACCACGTCGTCATCGGTCATGCGGGCCTGGTCGTTGGGGCCGAGCTCGGTGCCGTTCACGAAAATGGTGCCCTGCTTCACGTAAATGAAAGTGAGGCGGATGGGGAAGGTTTTGAATTCAATTTCCTCGCCCTCGTCCAGGTTCGACCAGTAAACCGTGCTATTAGAATTCATGTACACCACGTCTTCCAGTACTTTCTGGCCGGTCACGAGAGGCACCAGCTCGTTCTTGTTGCTGCCGATGAATCCCAGGTCCTTTTGCTCGTAGCTGGGGGCCAGGCCCTTTTGGCCGGGAATGAACCACAGCTGGTAGAGATGCAGGGGCTTGTCCTGGCGGTTGAACTCGGAATGGGCTAGGCCGGTACCGGCGGTCATGCGCTGCACCTCGCCGGCCTTGATGGTCGTTTTATTGCCCATCGTGTCCTGGTGCGTGATTTCGCCGTCGAGCACCAGCGTCACGATTTCCATCTCGGAATGCGGGTGTTGCGGAAAGCCCGACTGCGCGGCCACATTATCGTCGTTGAACACGCGCAACGGCCCGAAGTGCATGTTGGTGCGGTCGAAATAATCGGCAAACGAAAACAGGAAGTAGCTGCTGAGCCAGGCCGCGGGGGCAGCGTGGTGGCGGTCGGCGGCGGAAATGTATTTGAGCATAGCTTGGAGACGAGAGGGTATGGCGTGCCTCCCATACGCGCGGGGCGGGCCGGAAGTTGGCCCCACCCCGCACAGCAAAGCCCTTCCGGAGTGCGGAAGGGCTTGCGGCATTTTCAAACGGCAGTTCAGGGCTATGCTTTTTTCAGCAGCGCCACCTGCTGTTGCAGGTCGAGCACGAGGCTGGCCACGCGCTCCAGCGAGAGCTCGGCAATAGGGAACGTGCTGCTGATGTAGCTTTTGGCTTCCCAGATTTCGAGCACATCATCGGCCTTCACGTCGTAGGGCGAGAAGTTCGGGTTATCGGAGTGCAGCACGAACATGGCTCCAGAACGCATCTTATTGAAAACGCGCTTGAACACGATGCCGTCGCGCGAGCTCACCACAATGCAGGGCGTACCATCCTTAATGTTGGTCCATTCTTCTACATAGCGGCCAACGATGACGGTGCCGCTGGCAATGGGCAGCATCGAGTCCCCGGCAATTTCGAAGGCGCGGTAGGTGCCCGTTTGCGAGAGCATGGGCAGACGAAACTTGGGCAGCACCTCCAGGTATTCGCGGTCGGCGTAGCCGTTGAGGTAGCCGGCAGCAGCTTTCTGGGGCACCAGCTCGATGTTCTCGTTCTGGTCCTTGTCCACGGTGAAGGCCAGCACGCGGAGCTTGCCGCCGGCGGCCGGCGTGGGCGGCTCGGGGTTATCGTCGGCATCGGCGCCGGGCGCGTTGGGGTCGGGCGCGGGCAAGGAGCCGATGATTTTGGTGTTCTTTTTCTTGCTGAAATCGGTGGTGACGAGCTGGTCGAGCGTGATGCCGAACAGGCGGGCCATGTTGACGAGCGTGGCGAGGCGGGGCTCAGCGCGGCCTTCTTCGTAGGCACCCACCAGGGAACGTTTGATGCCGAGCTTTTCGGCCATCTGGGCCTGCGTGAGGGCGAGTTCGCGCCGGCAAAACTTGAGGTTGGTATTAATCATCGGTGGGGGGCAACAGCCGGGAGCGGCGTTGGACTTAACGCAGATTCGGCTGGTGAAGTTAGCAACGCAGGTGCGAAGATACTAATTCACTTAGCTAATAAATTTCTGCCCACCACTTTAGCGTCGAGCTATTTGTCTTTCAACCCACCATTCGTCGTTTTTCCAGAAATTATTCCAGCCCACGCGGGCGTATTTGGGGTTGATGTGGGCGTCGCGCTCGCCGATTTCGAAGCGCGTGAGCACCTCGCGCGTCACAGCAATGCCCTGTTTCCAGAGCACGGGCGTGGTTTCGCTACCCGGCCCGTCGGCCCAGCTGCCTTCAAAGAGCAGGCCGCCGTTGCGGGTGGCGGAGTTGGCGGTGTTTTCCATCAGCACGGCGCGACGGTTGGGGGTGAGCTGGAAATCGAGCGCGATGCGGCCCGTGAACTGCCCACCCAGACCTTGTCGGCTGGTGGCCTGCAGCGCAAAAGCCCCCGTGGCACAATAGGTGGGCACGCTGGAAACATCGGAGTAGTTGGCGTACACTTGAATGTTGGCCGGCAGGCGCTGCACCTGTTGCAGCTCGATGCTGCCGCGAAAGGGCGTCACGTCGCCGTAGCAGCGGAATTTGCCCGCTACCAGGTAGCGGCCGGGGCTATGGGTGTCGGGTTGCACGGTGGTAAACACAAATTCGAGCCGCCGCCCGTCGTAGCCGAAACAGCCGTTGAGCACGTCTTCGGTGCCGGCCTGGGACTGGTGCTGCCATAGTTTCCCTAAGTTGGTGCGGGCCAGCAAGGCCGTGCGGGTGGCATTGGTAAGCACCGCTCCGGGGGCGGCCAGCGGGGCCGCCGGGCCGGCCGCTGGCCCCGAAAAGCTGGGCAGGTTTTGGGGCTGGGGCGCAGCAAAGAGCAGCGCCGGCGCCGTGAGAAGCAGTAAGTACCGCATACAACCGAAATAGAAGGTTTTTTAAGGCCAGCTATATTGCTAGATGGCACTTATGAATTCTTAACGGTGGCGGTGGTGAATTTAGTATTATAGGTTGAGTTTTGGTTTGGGGGATTTGGCCCACCATTCGTCGTTCTGCCAGTAGCTATTCCACCCTTGTTTGGCATACTTGGGGTTAATTTCAATGTCCCGTTCGCCAATCACAAAATCCTCGTGAATAAATGGGCCGTAGCCAATGATGCTTTGAACCCAAACGGTGGGAGTCAACTGGCCGGTTTTGCTATCCTTCCAATGGCCGGCATATTTCTGTTCGCCACCTTGCGAGGGTCCGTGCAAAAAGGGGGTACTAACATAGAGACGGCCTTGTTTAGTAAGTTCTAATTCCATCACTACGCGGCCGTCGAACAACCGGGCTTGTGCTGCTGCCGGTGGTTCTGCCAGCATCACCTTGCCCTTTACTGAATAGCGCTTTACAACTTTGTCATCATCAAGACGCACAGTTGTCATCATTGACCAGTTCTTAATATTCTGCTCGTCCTCAGCGGTCAACATTGGCTCGATGGCCAATGAATCGAATGCGATTTGGCCCTGGAAAGGCGCAATACGCTTTTTGGTGCGGGTTAGTCCCTCTACGAAGTAAGCAAACGGGGTTTGCGGGCTTCTGCGAGCAGCGGTTATCACCACTTCCGTACGGTAGCTGTTTGGCCCCAGGAATCCATTCATTGAACGGTCGTACTGATTTCTCTGGATATTCTGGATGAGCGGCGCTAAATCATGCTTACCAAAAAAGCCCCTTATATCGGCTGAATCCGTGACGGGACGCGACCGAATGTCTGTCCGCAGTACCATACTGAAACGTACTGGCACCGGTGGCATTGTATCGGCCGGAGCGGGTGCTTTACCAACTGACTGCATTTTAGCAGAAGTGCCGATTACCGGAACCGAAGCTGCTGCCGCTGCAACGGACCCGCCTTGCCCTTCTGGTGGATGCTGCTGACACGCCACTACCGACAGTGCCAACAGAAACGGGTAGAGCGTCTTTTTCATGCGACCAATTTACGCCGCAGGTCCGGCATAAATTCCTGCAGAAAATACCGCCCCAACCCTACTTCCAACAGAATTTCCATCAGAATCAAATTGCCTACCCACGAAAGCCAAGTTACGGTCAGATACGTTTCTATCGGCTTGGTTTCGAACACGTAGTACATCACGTAGCTCTCGCCGCGCAGGGCCAGGGCGGCCAGCGTCACGGCGAAGGACCGCAGCATCCAGTCGACGTGCAGGCTCCACTGGCGCTGGCGGGCGGCACGGTAGGCTTTCCAGGTACAGAGCCACCACACCAGGCATTGCAGCGTGAAGCCCACCTGCGCGGCCAGCCCGCCGTTGGCAAAATAGGCCAGGATGAGGCCCGACGGCGCCGCCAGCGCCAGAATGCCCACCACGTAGAACTTGCCCAGCTGCCGGTGCAACCCCGGCCCGCGCCGCGCCAGCACCGGCATAAACTGCAGCAGCCCGGCCACCAGCACCAGCAAACTGGTGGTGATGTGCACGTAGAAACCCAGCCGAAACACGGGGCTGTCGTTGGTTTCGTCGCTCTTGGTGGTGAGGAAGTGGATGCCCTTTTCGAAAGTGTAGTAGGGCAGCGTTTTGGTGAGCATCAGGCCCGCGAAGGCGGCGATGACGAGGGCCACGAGGGCGAGTAAGAGTTTTCGGACCATGCAGCGCAACAGAATCAGGCGGGAACCTATAAATAAAAAAGCCCGCCGTTGCTAACGGCGGGCCTTCTCCATTTATTGGCTGATGCGCTACTGCCCGCGCAACCGCTTGTGGTACAGCGCGGCCATGCGCAGCTGGAAGTAGTCGAACTTCTCGCGCAGGTGGTCGAACAGGTCGCGCAGCGTGGGGTCGCCGCCGAGTTGGGCGCGGGCCGTGAAGATTTCGGCCAGCTCCTTGTCGCTCACAAAATCGTGGATGCGCAGCTCGCGGCCCTTGGCGTAGGCGTTGTAGAGGTGGGTTTTCACGGTGCTCAGGGCCAGGCCGCGGCGCTCGGAAATGTCCTCAGGCGTGAGGCCCATCTGGTGGAACTGGATGGTGGCGTCTTCGGAGTCGCTCACCGGCTTATCGGCTTTGTCGGCCGCCGTGAGGCGCGGGCGGGGCTCGTTGAACATGCTGTCCGAATCGGACGGCACGTACTGGCCGCCCCCGCCGTGCTCCAGAATGAGGCGGATAAAGGCTTCGCCGTAGGTTTCGAACTTCTTCATGCCCACACCCGAAATGCCCAGCATGCCCACCCGATTCACGGGGCGCTCGGCGGCCATTTCCTGCAGCGTGGCGTCGGAGAACACCACGTAGGGCGGCACCCCCTGCTCGTCGGCAATCTGCTTGCGCAGCTTGCGGAGCTTGTCGAACAGCTGCGCCTCGGGCGTGCCGAAAGTAGCCGCCGCAGTAGCGTTGGCAGCTTTCTTACCGGCGCGGGTGGGCTTTTCGGCCTTCTCGCTGGGCTGGAATTTCTTGAGCGGCAGGGTAAGCTGGCCTTTCAGCACCTCGTGGCCGCGCTCGGTGATTTTCAGGGCGTAGCCTTCCTCGTAGGCAATATAGAACAGGCCGTCGTTCAGCATCTGGTGAATGTAGCTGTACCAGTCGAGGTAAGGGAGGTCGGAGCCCGCGCCGTAGGTCTTAATCTGGTCGTAGCCGCCTTGCAGCACGGCCTGGTTGCGCATGCCGCGCAGGATGTCAATCAGCAGATTGATAGCCACTTTCTCGCGGCTGCGAAACACGGCCGAGAGAGCTTTCTGGGCAATCAAAGTCCCGTCGAACGTGGTGGGCGGGTTGCGGCAGATATCGCAGTTGCCGCAGTCTTCGCCCAGCGTTTCGGAGAAGTAGTTGAGCAGAATTTTGCGGCGGCACGAGGCGGCTTCGGCAAACTGTTGCATGCGCTCCAGCTTGGCGGTGTTGAGCTGGGCCTGGCGGGCGGGCACGTCCTTGGTCACCATCTCGCGCATCTGCATCACGTCGGCGAAGCTGTAGAACAGGATGGCGGTGCTGGGCGCGCCGTCGCGTCCGGCCCGGCCGATTTCCTGGTAGTAGCCCTCGATGTTTTTCGGCAGGTTGTAGTGCATCACCCACCGCACGTTACTCTTGTCGATGCCCATGCCGAAGGCAATGGTGGCCACGATGACCTGCAAATCGTCCTGCAAAAAGGCTTCCTGCACCTTGCCGCGCTGCAGGGGCGTCATGCCGGCGTGGTAGTGGCCGGCCTTCACGCCCTTGGCAATAAGCTTCTGCGCAATGGTTTCGCAGGTTTTACGCGAAAGGCAATAAATAATGCCGGGGTCCTGCGGGTGGCGGCCGATGTAGTCGATAATCGAATTGATACGGTCTTGGCCGCCGCGCACAATCAGGTTGATATTCGGCCGGTCGAAGCTGGACAGGAAGACCTTGGGCTCGCTGAGGTTGAGCTGGGTAATGATGTCGCGCTTGGTGAGGCGGTCGGCCGTGGCCGTGAGGGCGATGATTGGCGTGCTGGGGAAGTGGTTCCGCAACTGGCCCAGTTGGGTGTATTCCGGCCGGAAGTCGTGGCCCCAACTCGAAATACAGTGCGCCTCGTCGATGGCAAACAGGCTGATGTTGACCCGCGTCAGAAACTGCAGGAAGCCGTCGCTCAGCAGCTTTTCGGGGCTCACGTAGAGCAGCTTGAGGTAGCCGCCGGTGGCGGCGCGGGCAATGTCGTTGGCCTCGCTCTGGCCCACGCTGCTGTTGATGTAGGCCGCCGCGATGCCGTTGGCTTTCAGGGCTTCCACCTGGTCCTTCATCAGGGCGATGAGGGGCGAAACCACCACGCAGGTGCCTTCCGACACCACCGCCGGAATCTGGAAGCAAACCGATTTGCCGCCCCCCGTAGGCATAAGCACCACGGTGTCTTTGCCGCCGAGAATGTGCTGGATAATGTCGCCCTGCATGGGGCGGAAATTGTCGTAGCCGTAGTACCGTTTCAGGGCCTGGCGGGCGGCGGGCAGCAGGTCGGGAGGAGCGGTAGTTAGGGTATCGGACATAATGCAGATGGAGTAATTAGATAAAAATAACAGCCGGGGGCGGGAAGTTCCAAGCAGATTAGTTTTTGGCTGGGCCCTCGGCCGGCCTCGGCTCACGGCGTGAGCCCCGATACAGTTCATATTTCAAAAGCCGGCAGTCAATCGGCCCGTTAAACAGCGGAATACGCCGCGCCGGCTTCAGCCCGATGCTCTTGGCCGCTTCCAGATTGCCGGTAAACACAAACGCATTGTAGCCCTGAAAGCCTGTTTTCAGCGTGTCGCCAATTGTCTTATACAACGCCGCCATCTGGGCCTCATCTCCTATCCGCTCGCCGTAGGGCGGATTGGTGAGCACAATGCCCGGCTCCTCCCTGGCCGGGGCGACGGCGTCCTTCACGTCGCGCACCGAGAGGCGGATGCAATCTTCCAGGCCGGCGGCGGTGATGTTGGCGGCGGCCAGGTCAATGGTTTTGGGGTCGAGGTCGGAGCCGGCCAGGTAAGCCTGCGGCTCTTCAAGGCGCTGCGCTTTGGCTTCTTCGCGCACCTGATTCCAGAGTTCGGGGTCGAAGTCGTACCAGTTTTCGAAGCCGAACCTGCCCTGGTGGAACAGGCCGGGCGCGATGCGCTGGCTGATGAGGCCCGCCTCGGTGAGGATGGTAGCCGAGCCGCACATGGGGTCGATAAGCGGCTTTTTGCCATTCCAACCCGAAAGTAAGACCAGGCCGGCGGCCAGCACCTCGTTCAGCGGGGCCTCGTTGGTGCCCTGGCGGTAGCCGCGGCGGTGCAGCGAGTCGCCGGCCGCGTCGAGGCTGAGGATGACTTCGTTTTCCGTCATGCGCAGGTGCAGGCGGATGTCGGGGTTGCGCGTGTCGATGCTGGGCCGCTCGCCGGTGCGGGCCCGGAACTGGTCCACGATGGCGTCCTTGGTGAGCTGGGCCACGAACAGCGAATGCTCAAAGGTGGAGCGGTTCACCACGGGCGTGATGGCAAACGTCTGGCCCGGGCCGATAAAATCCTGCCAGTCGATGCGGCTTACTTCGCGATACAGCGCCTTTTCATCGGCAGCATAAAATGCAGCGAAAGGGCGCAGCAGGCGCATCGAGAGGCGACTCCAGAGGGCCACTTCATACAGCAAGCGGTGGTCGCCGATGAACTCGACGGCGCGGGAGCCCACGTGCGTGATATCGGCCCCGAGGGCGTAGAGCTCGTCGGCGAGCAGTTCTTCCAAGCCGAACTGGGTGGTGGCGGTGAGGTGCATAGTCCTGCAAAGGTCGGGCACAGGGGCCGTAGGTTCGCCCCACCCAGGAACCACCCGGCGAATTCTAACAGCCGTGCGCCGGCTGGCTATATTTACGCAGCACCATCGCGGGCATCATCCCCTTTCAGCGGCTTTCTCGCAATTGGCTGTTTCGAGGCAAATACCGACGGTTATTCCAACAGCATGAGCGATATACAGAAAAAGGAAATTCCCTTTGAACGGGTCTTGTTTTTCAGCGATGCCATCGTTGCCATTGCTATCACCTTGCTAGCGCTGAATCTGAAACTGGATTTGCCAGAAGGCCATCACCTTACGTTCCAGGATTTGCTTTTGCCCTGGAAGAACTACCTCGCATTTCTGCTGTCATTCATCAACATTGCCAGTTTTTGGCGCATGCACCACCAGATGTACAGCTACATTCACAAGATGAATGGATATGCAATGGGTTACAATATTTTGTGGCTCTTCTTTATCGTTATTCTTCCTTTTTCTACCAGTCTATTAAGCACGCATTTTGGCGATTCGGCGGCCATATTTTTATATAGCTTAAATATTCTGGCCCTATCCATATTCCAAAATGCTATTTGGGATGGTGCTGATATAAAGCACAATTACATTGATGCCGAAAAAATATCCGATGAAGAGCGCAAGCGCTTTCGGCTCATGTTCAATTTCGATATGGCAAATGGTTTAATCTGCACCGTATTGAGTTTCTTCGTTCCTAAAATCGCCTTCTTCTTACTATTTTTTAAAATACCTGTCTTGTTTTTTGTCATGGTTTACATAGCCAGTCAGAAGCGAAAAGGTATTAGCCCTGATAGGGTAAGGACAACTACTTTCTGATTACCTGTTTTCCGCCAATCAGGCTACCGCCCAGCAGTTCCCAAATAGTACGAGGCCCGGTATTGGCGGCGCGCGTGTTTCTTCACCTAACCGGCCCCTGTGGCCGGTTTTTTTGTACCTTCCGCCGCGTATGGCTATTCCTGTTTCTTCGGCGGCTACGACTGCCGCACCCGCTCGCTCCTACGCCGGCCCCATGGTGCTGATGACCACCCTGTTCTTTCTGTTTGGGGCAGTTACCAATTTCAACGACGTGCTGATGCCGTATTTGAAAGACGTGTGCCAGCTCACCGATTTGCAGTCTTCGGCGGTGCAGTCGGCTTTTTTCGGGGCTTACTTTCTGATGTCACTGCCGGCCGGCTGGGTCCTGAAAAAGCTGGGTTACCAGCGCGGCATCGTGGTGGGGCTGTTGGTGATGGCGGGCGGTGCACTACTATTCATTCCGGCGGCCGACTCGCGGGCCTTTGCGCTATTTCTCACGGCGCTGGCTACGCTGGGCGCGGGCATTACGCTGCTGCAAGTGGCCGCGAATCCTTACGTGAGCATCCTCGGGCCGGCGCGGGGCGCGGCGGCGCGGGTGAGCGTGGTGGGCGTGGCCAACAACTTTGGCGGGGCGTTGTCGCCGCTTGTGGGTGGGTTGGTGCTGTTCGGCGGCTCGGTGGCCCTCAAGGCCCGGCTGGCCGCCCTGCCCCTGACGGAGCGGCTGGCCGAGGAATCGCAACTCGTCAAAGGTCCTTATATAGGTCTGGCCGTGTTTCTGGTGCTACTGGCGGCGCTGTTTTTCTTTCTTGTCAAGCTGCCCGACATCGAAGGTATTCCCGAAGAAGCGGCTGAAGAAGCGCGTCCTATGGCGGCGGGGCGTACTTCGGCGTTGGCGTTTCCACACCTAGTGCTGGGCATCGCGGCCATTTTCGTGTATGTCGGCGTAGAAGTTGGGCTGGGCTCGTTCCTGATTCGCTACGGCGAATCGCAAGGCATCCGGCAGCTTTCGGCCTTCACCCAAAGTCTGGTGCAGGGTCTGAACGTGGCTACCAACTACGCGCTGGTGCTGTTCGGCAAGGAGCCCTCGGCCATCGATACCACGGCCGGCTTCACCAAAGCGGTGGGCGCGGTGCTGGTGTCGTCATATTGGTTTGGCTCGCTCATTGGGCGGGTGGTGGGCATTCCGCTGCTGCTCAAATTCCACAACCGGGTGCTGCTGGTGGCGGTATGCGCGGCCGGTACGGCGCTGGTAGGCGCGAGCATCCTGAGCACCGGCGAAACGGCCCTGTGGCTCATCGTGCTCTGCGGGCTAATGAACTCAATTATGTGGCCCGTGATTTTCCCGCTGGCCATCACCGGGCTGGGGCCGTTCACCAAGCAGGGTTCTTCCTATTTGATTATGGCCATTGTGGGCGGGGCGCTCATTCCGCCGCTCATGGGCTTCATTGCCACGCACGGCGGCGGGCTGCGGGTAGCATTTGTAGTGCCGGCGCTGTGCTACCTGTACCTGCTGTTTTATGCTGTGAGCGGCTACCGGGTGCGGTAGTGCTTCAGGCTTGATTCCGTAATCGTAATTGGATGGAAACGCCGGCCCCGGTCCGTTCTTATCACTTACTCAGTGCGGGCAATGTGGCCCTGGTTTCGGGCGTGGTGGTGGTACTTACGACGGTAGCCGTGTGGCTATTCGGGCTGGGGCAGCACCGCTCGCTGTTTGCTAATTCGCTGATTTCGACTACGATTTTGTTTGCGGGATTTTTCCTTTTCACCACCGTGGGCCTCTTCCACGGCGTGAAGCTGCGCGACGATGTGGGCCGCCTCACCGACCGCATCAACCGGAAACATTTCCCCGGCTCTGACGGCATCGTTAGCAACTTGAACTTACCTGATTTCGACATTGGCGACAGCCACGGCATTCTGGGTTTTCTGGCGGCCGTGCTGGTGGCGGTGCTGGGTGCCATTGTCGCGGTGTTCGTTATCTGGCTGGTGGGCGCGCTGCTCTGGACGGGCATCCTCATCTTCGCCGCCATGCTGTACTGGGTGTTTTTTCGGGCCTTGCGGCTGGTGTTCAAAAACTCTAACCGTTGCCGGGGCCGCTGGGCCGCCAGCATCGGCCAGGGCCTGTGGCACGCCAGCCTGTACACGGTCTGGGTGTATGCCATCATTTACGCCGCCCACTACCTGGGCTGAGTGCATTTCGCACTAAGCCGGCCGCCTGGCCGTTACCACAGCGTCTGCTGAGGCTCGTACCATCGGTCTAGCCCTTTACTCTCATGAAAAAGTCTCCCTTTATTCCTGTTCTTTTCGTGCTGGCTCTGCTGCTGGGCACTGTTGGCTGCAAAAAGATTCTGGACCTGCTCACTTTCCAGATTAACGATTCCTCGACGTTTCAGCTCCCGGCTACTGGCCCGCTGCCCATCGGCACCGCCGGGCCGGTGATTGCGTTGCCGGGCGTCACGGTCAACTCCACCGCCAACAGCACTTACCAGAACAACAACACGGCCGCCGACTACGTGAAGGACGTCACCCTCGACCGCTTGTCCCTGACGGTTACGGACCCCGTCGGCCAGAATTTTGACTTTGTAAAAAGCATCAGCATCTCGATTGCCTCTGATGCGGCGGGCACCAACAAAGTACCGCTGGCTTCGCTGAACCCGGTACCCACCGGCCAAACCACCATCGAACTCACGCCTTCGGGCCAGAAGCTGGATACCTACCTGCGCAGCGGTAGCTACACGCTGTTCACCACCGTGGAGATGACCCAGCTGGGCCTGAGCAAAGCCACCACCGTGCGCGCCGACTCGCGCTTCAACGTGAAGGCCGACCCGAAGTAAGGGCGTGCGGGCTTGCTGCCCACGCTACGGTGCGGCCGCTACCTTTGCGGCCATGATGCCTACGCTCGAAGAAAACGTTTCCCTCCGCCCCTACAACACTTTCGGCCTCGACGTGCAGGCCCGTTACTTTGCCCGTTTCGCCTCGGCCGATGAGCTGCGCCAGCTGCTGAAACTGCCCGCAGTGCAGTCGGCCGACAAGCTCATCCTCGGCGGTGGCTCCAACCTGCTTTTCACCCAGGATTTTCCGGGCGTGGTGCTCAAGAATGAGATTCGCGGCCTGGAAATCATGTCGGAAGACGGCGACACTGGTACGGCCCTCGTCCGCGCTGGGGCCGGCGAAAGCTGGCACGGCCTCGTCCAATACGCCCTCGACCAGAACCTGAGCGGCATCGAAAACCTCTCCCTCATCCCCGGCACAGTGGGTGCCGCTCCGCTCCAAAACATCGGGGCTTATGGGGCCGAACTGCGCGACACCTTCGACCACCTGGAGGCTATTGAAATCAGCACCGGCGCGGGGCGCGTGTTCACGGCCGGCGAGTGCGGCTTTGGCTACCGCGAAAGTGTGTTTAAAAACGCGCTCAAAAACCAGTTTGTGGTCACGGCCGTGGTGCTGCGCCTGCACCGCCAGGCTCGGCCCAATGTGCGCTACGGCGCCATTGCCGAAACGCTGGCCGAGCTAGGCATCGAAGGCGAGCCCACGCCGCACGACGTAAGCCGGGCGGTGGTGCACATCCGCCGCAGCAAGCTCCCCGACCCCGCCGAAATCGGCAACGCCGGTTCCTTCTTCAAAAACCCCGAAATTTCTCAGGCCCGGTTCGACGACCTGCACAGCCAGTACCCCGACCTACCTGGCTACCCCGTGCCCGGCGGCGTGAAGGTGCCCGCCGGCTGGCTCATCGAGCGGGCCGGCTGGAAAGGGCTGCGGCGCGGCCCCGGCGCGGGCACCCACGGCGTGCACGTCCGCCAGGCCCTCGTGCTCGTGAACCACGGCGGCGCAACCGGCAGCGAGGTGCGCCAGCTGGCCGAAGAGATAATCTCGTCCGTCCGCCAGCAGTTCGGCATTGAACTGCATCCGGAAGTTAATATTTTGTGATTGAATAGCACACTGACCAGCAATCTGTATATATTGCCGAGAATGCTAAATGATGCGTAATTTGTCCCACCATTTGCATCAGTCATTTCTTTGCCGGTCTGCTTATTCTTCAATTTATGAACTTCGCGTTGCTCCTTCTCGCCGGGGCGTTTTCCGGCCCGGCCCTGGCTTCTCCTCCCACGCCACCCACTCCCCCGGTACTCACCCTGAAAGCAGCTCGTGCCCTGGGGGCTGGCAGCACCGTCACGGTGCGGGCCGTGGTGCTGAACGGGGCCGAAATGGGCAACCTCCGCTTTGTGCAGGATGGCGAGGCCGGCCTGGCCCTCTACGCCCAGGCAGCCAAGCTGCCCGGCTACGGCGAGCTGCAGGCCGGCGACAGCATCCAGGTCACGGGCCAGCTCAAGGTTTACAATGGGCTGATGGAAATGGACCCCATCGCCTCGTTTCATAAGCTGGCCAGCGGCCAACGGCTGCACCCGGTGCGCGTGCCCGTAGCCCAGGCCACCACGGCCTTTGTGGAGGCCAACGAGGGTCGGCTTATTGAAATTAAGGGCGTGACGCGCCTGCTCACCCCGGCCGGTGCCCCCGCTGAGGCGCTGGTTGGCAACGCCAACTACCTGCTCGACGGCACGGCCGGCGCGTTGCTGCGTGTGGGCGCGGCCAGCACCGGGCCCCAAGGCCTCATCGGGGCCACGGCCCCCACGGGCGAGCCGTTCGATGTGCGCGGCGTTATGAGCCAGTACTCGCCGGGCGGCACCGGCGGCTATCAGCTGCTGCCCCGCCTGGCCACCGATTTTGTGCGCGGCAGCGGCCTGCCCCGCCTCACCGAAGAGCCCGTGCCCGTGAACGTGAGCCCGACCGGCTTCACCGTCGTGTTCTCGACCCTGAACGCCGGCGACACTCGCGTGCGCTACGGCCTCGATGCCAAGCAGCTCAAGGAAAGCCGCGTCGACGATGCCCTTACCACCCATCACAGCCTCACCCTGAACGACCTGATTCCGGGCACTACCTACTACGTGGAAGTGAGCTCGCGCAACGCCGCGGGCACCGAAACGGCCTCGCCCGTGCCGTTCATCACCACGGGCGGCAAACGGGTGCGGGCGGGCGGCAAAAATTAAAGTTTGCGTTGCACGGCACTATTGAGGTCTGAGAGCGGTTCGTTTCGCTGAAATTCAGCATCTTTGTAATTCCGTCTCCCACCTAATCTTTAAAAATTAACCGTTTCGTAACTCTGTTTTTTTCATGAAGAAATTTACTCTGTTGGCGTTGCTGGCGTGTGCCACTTCCTGGCACGCGGCCTCGGCCCAAACTTCCATCACCATTGCGGCCGCACGGGCGCAGCAGCCCACCACCAACGCCACGGCGGGGGCCACCGTCACGGTGCGCGGCATTGCCACCAACGGCAACGAGCTCGGCGCGATTCGCTACTTTCAGGACGGCACGGCTGGCATTGCGGCCTACGGCGGCAGCGCCGGCACCACTCCGGCCGTAGCGGCCGTGCTAAACTCGGTGCAGCCTGGTGACAGCATCCTGGTGACGGGCCAGCTGAAGCAGTTCTATGGTTTTCTAGAAATCGACCCCCTCACCAGCGTTACCATTCTGGCCGGCAACCGGCCGGTGGTGCCAGTGAGCTTCCCGGCCGGCAGCATCACCCCGGCATTTGCCGAGCAGTATGAAGGCCAATTGGTGCGCATCAACGGCATTAGCTCCATCAACACCAGCACGGGCGCGCCGGTAACGGCATTTGCTTCGGTATCAGCCGGCTACCGCATCAATAACAACGCCGCTACGCCGCTTTACATCAACGCGGCCAGCACGGGCCCGTACGGCCTCATCGGCAAGCCCGCTCCCACGGGCCTGTACGACGCCATCGGCCTCATCAGCCAGCACATGACGGCCAACACCGGTGTGGTGAACACCACCACTGGCTACCAGTTGCTGCCCCGTCTCTATGCCGACTTCATTCAGGGCCTGACGCCTAACGTAATTGGCACCCCTACTACCTCGAACATCAGCACCACGGGCTTTACCGTGAACTTCCTGACTCAGAACGCCGGCAACACTCAGCTGAGCTACGGCACCTCGCCCACCGGCCCGTTTACGAGCGTGACCGATGCCGCCAGCGTGACCACCCACGCCTTGGCCCTGACCGGCCTGCAGCCCGCCACGGTGTACTACGTGCAAGCCATTTCGGTGAACAGCGTGGGCCAGTCGCAGTCGCGCGTGGTGCCGATGATTACCCAGTCGCTGTCGAGTGGCAAGATGCGCGTGTACTTCAACAACCCTGTGGATAACACCCTGGCCCTGCCCGGCAACAACGCCGTGTACCTGCCCAGCGGCCACATTGCCGACACCCTGGCCAGCTACATCAACAAGGCCCGCAAAACCGTCGACCTCGCCATCTACAACTGGAACAGCACCGTCATCCTGAACTCGGTGAACGCGGCCCGCGCCCGGGGCGTGAAGGTGCGTGTGATTTACGAAGACGACAACGCCAACGTGAGCATCAACTCGCTCAACGCCGCCATTCCGCGCGTAGGTCGTCCGGCCCAGGCCGGCAGCAGCGGGAGCGCCATCATGCACAACAAATTTGTGGTGATTGACGCCGACACCAACGTAGCCTCTACTCCCTGGGTATGGACGGGCTCGACCAACTGGACTTCGGCCCAGCTCACGACTGACCGCAACTCGGCCATTGCCATTCAGGACCAGGCGCTGGCCCGCGTGTACACCATCGAGTTTAATGAAATGTGGGGCAGCACCACGCTGACGCCCGGCACCCTGCTCTTCGGCAACCGCAAAACCGACAACACGCCGCACTACCTGCGCATCGGCAACCGCGACGTGCAGTCGTACTTCTCGCCCACGGACAACGTGAACGGCCGCCTCATCGAAACCGTGCAAACGGCTGATAACGACCTGCACTTTGCCTCGATGCTCATCACCCGCGCCGACATTGCCCGCGCCATCCGCGACCGCGTGCAGCTGCGTGGCATTGCCGCCTGCACCGAGGGCGTGACCAACGACACCAGCGCCACCGACGGCTCGGGCAACAACTTCCGCATCATCCGCTCGGCCATCGGCACGCGCATGATTAAGAAAGTGGGCTCCTACATCTTCCACCACAAGTACCTGATTGTGGATGCCGGCGCTTCGCAGTCGGACCCCACCATCTTCCTGGGCTCGCACAACTGGACCAACTCGGCCGATAACGAAAACGACGAAAACACCCTCGTTATCCACGACGCCAAGATTGTGAACCAGTACTACCAGGAGTTCTCGACCCGCGTGTCGGAGCAGAACATTGCCGGGGTGGCCGTCTGCCGCCTCGTGCTCGCCACCAAGAATGGCAGCATTCAGGCCAGCACCCTGCAAGTGTACCCGAACCCCACCAGCGGCAGCTTCCAGCTGCATCTGGCCAGCACGTCGGCCCGCACTGCTACCATCGTGCTGCGCGATGTAACCGGCCGCGTGGTGCTCACCCAAACCCAGCCCCTCACCGGCACTGACCTGAACATCGACGCTACGTCGCTGAAATCGGGCCTGTACATGGTGCAGGTAACTACTCCCGAAGCTGTGCAAACCAGCCGCGTAGTAGTGGAATAAGCTGAGCAAAACTGACGCAAAAAAGGCGGCTCCCGAATCGGGAGCCGCCTTTTTGTTGTGTATTATTCAGGCATCAATAGAGCATCATGCTGAGCGCAATCAAAACATGAAGTTCTATATGAAGCTGCTCCCTACTACTTCAGCACGGCAATGGTCACGCCGTCGCCGCCCCGGTCGGCGTGCTCGTCGGCTACGCTGGCCACGGCGCGTTGCGAGCGCAAGTAGTCGCGCACCACTTGCCGGAGCACGCCGTTGCCGCGGCCGTGGAGGAACTTGATTTCGGGCATGCCCAGCATCACGGCGTCGTCCACGAAGCTCATGGTTTTGGTGAGAGCGTCTTCGGCGCGCTCGCCGCGCAGGTCGAGCGTGGGGCTGAAGCCGGCCATGCGGTCGGTGATGTTCACACCGTTGCCGCCGGAGCCGCCGCCGCTGAGCTTCGATTTCTGCGCTTTGGCAGCCTGCTCGCGCTCGCGGATTTCGGCACGGCCCAGCTTTTCGAGTTGGCTGAGCTTGGTCAGGGTTTTCAGGCCGCCGAACATGACTTCGGCGGTCTGGCCTTTCACGCTCACTACTTCGCCGTGGCCCTCCTGGCCGAACAGAGCCACTTTATCGCCGGGACGGAGGTCACCAGCTTCGGCCCGCTCGCGCGAGGCCTTGGGCTTGGGCGGCTCAATTTGCAGCTCCTTTTTGACGAAGTTGTCGAGCTTCTCGCGGGCGGCTTTGTTGGTTTCCTTCTCGGCATTGCCGCGCCGGATTTCGCCGATGGTGGCCTCAATTTGCTGATTGGTATTCACCAACAGCGCCTTGGCCTGCTGCTTGGCGGTGCGCAGGGTTTCGATTTTGGTGTCTTCGATGTGCTGCTTGAGGTCCTGGTATTCCTGGGCGGCGCGCTTGAGGCGCTTTTCAGCTTTGGCAGCTTCGGCGGTGCGGGTTTCGAGCTCGGTTTTCTCCTTTTCGAGGCCTTCGAGCAGGCGGTCGTAGCGGATTTTATCCTTGCCTACCAGCTGAGTGGCGCGCTCCACTACTTCCTTCGGCAAGCCGATTTTGCGAGCAATTTCGATGGCGAACGATGAGCCCGGCTTGCCTACTTCAAGCCGGTAAAGCGGCTGCAATTTCTCGGGGTCGTAGCGCATGGCCCCGTTCACGAGGTGCGGGGTGCGCTCGGCGAAGTTCTTGAGGTTGGTGTAGTGGGTGGTGATGACGCCGTAGACGCGGGCGCGGTTCAGTTGGTCGAGCACGGCCTCGGCGATGGCACCGCCCAAGCTGGGCTCGGTACCTGTGCCGAATTCGTCAATCAGTACCAGACTTTTCTTGCCGGCCAGCAGCATGAATTGCTTCATGGCCAGCAGGTGCGAAGAATAAGTTGAAAGGTCGTTTTCAAGGCTCTGCTCGTCACCGATGTCCAGGAAAATATCCTCGAACACGCCGGCTTCGGAGTTGTCGGCACAGGGAATGAGCAGGCCCATTTGCAGCATGAACTGCACGAGACCAACGGTTTTCAGGCTCACCGATTTGCCGCCGGCGTTGGGGCCGGAGATGACGAGGATGCGCTGCTCGTGGTTCAGCTCCAAGTCCAGGGGCACCACTTCGCGGGGGTCGCCGTTGTCGCGCTTGTGCTGGGCAAAGGCCAGCTGCAGCAGCGGGTGGCGCACTTTCACCCACTTCAGCAGGGGCTTGTTGTGCAGCAGCGGCAGGCGGCAATCGAGCGTGACGGCCAATCTTGCCTTCGCCCGAATGAAGTCAATCAGCCCGAGGTAAGAATAGGCCTTGCGCAGGTCCGGGATGTGGGGCCGGAGCTGGTCCGTCAGGGCCGTGAGAATGCGAATAAGCTCGCGGTGGTAGGCATTGTCGAGGTCCTTGATGTCGTTATTCAACTCAAAAACGGCCTCCGGCTCGATATACACGGTCTGGCCCGAGGCCGATTCGTCGTGAATCAGGCCCTTCACCTTGCGCTTGTGCTCGGCAATGACGGGCAGCACCAGCCGGCCGCCCCGGATGGTCGGCTCCGAGTCGCTGGGAATCCAGCCCTCGTTCTTGGCATGGCGCAAGATGCCGGCAATCTGCCGACGCAGCTGGCCCTGGCGAGCAATGAGCTCCTGCCGAATCTGGCGCAGCAGCGGGCTGGCGTCGTCGCGCACGCCCCCTTCATCATCGACCACCTTGTCCATGGCCGCCAGCAAGTTGCGGTCGACCTGAATGCCAATGCCCAGCAGGCGCAGCGTGGGATACAGACCCGCATCGGCATCGGAAAAGAAGCTCAGGGCCTGCCGGATGGTGCGCAGGCTCATCTTCACCTCGAAGAAAGCAGCTACGTCGAGGTAGGCACCCGGCAGGGCGGCGCGCTTGAGGTGGGCCTGGGCATCGTGGTAGTGAGAGGCCGGAAAATCGGCCCCGGAGCGCAGCAGGTAGGTGAATTCGTCGGCCTGTTGCAGCAGTTTCAGCAGGGGCTCGTGCTTGGATTGGAACTCCATGCGGGCCACGTACTGCCGGCCCAAGGCGGAAAGGCAGTTGGCCTCAAGCTGCTCGCGCAGGGTAGTGAAGCCTATTTTTTGTTCGAAGTGTTGGGGTAACAGCAAGTAGTTGAGCTTATCGGTAGTTGTAATTGGGTACGAAGGTAAACAGCTAAGCGGGCGGGAAGATTCGCCGAGCGCAGGAGTTGTTTGCCCCCTTTGCTCCCCCACCCGGCAGCAAACCCGTCTTCAATCAAAAAATATATCGGATAAAATTGTCCGATATAAAATCACTCCGTACCTTTGCTCCACCATGGCAATGTTCTCGAAGGCGTGTGAGTATGGGATTCGGGCCGCGATTTACATCGGGCAGCAGTCGACCGATTCAGGCCGTCGCGTGGGCCTGAAAGACATCGCCGCCGAAATTGGCTCGCCGGAAGCCTTCACGGCCAAAGTGCTCCAGCAGCTGGTCCGCGAGCAGCTCATCACGTCCGTGAAAGGCCCCACCGGTGGCTTCGAGCTGACGGCGGAGCAGCTGCGCACCGTCACGCTCCGTCAGATTGTGGTGGCCATCGATGGGGGAGCGATGCTCCAGGGCTGCGCCCTGGGCCTGCCGCAGTGCTCGGCCAGGCAGCCCTGCCCCATGCACTACCAGTTTTTGCCCATCCGCGACCAGCTCAACGAGCTGCTGCGCACGCACACCATCGGCGAGCTGGCCAGCAAGGTACACGACGGCCTGGGCTTTTTGAAGCAATTCGGTTGACCTTTTTTTTACGCAAATACCGGACATTTTTGTCCTTTACCAATTCCATTTACGCATGACCCCTGACCAGAAAGCCCTCGTCACGGCTA
Organism: Hymenobacter negativus; assembly: GCF_016056375.1. Classification (GTDB taxonomy): domain Bacteria; phylum Bacteroidota; class Bacteroidia; order Cytophagales; family Hymenobacteraceae; genus Hymenobacter; species Hymenobacter negativus_A. The sequence goes on along the minus strand of NZ_JAEDAE010000002.1, from coordinate 678,323 downwards.
CCGTGAGCACCCTCAAAGAGCACGGCGTGTCCCTCACCACCCATTTTTACCGTCGTATGTTCGAGCACAATCCCGAGCTGAAGAACGTCTTCAACATGGGCAATCAGCAGAACGGCAAGCAGCAAATGGCCCTAGCCATGGCCGTGCTGGCCTATGCCGAAAACATTGAAGACCCATCGGTGCTGGTGCACGCCGTCACCAAAATCGGCCACAAACACGTCAGCCTCGACATCCGGCCCGAACACTACGCCATTGTAGGCCGGCACCTCATCGCCTCTATTGGCGAGGTGCTGGGCGAGGCTGCCACGCCCGCGTTGCTCGATGCCTGGGCCACCGCCTACGGCGAGCTGGCCGGCCTGATGAGCGGCCTGGAGAGCGGCCTCTACCAACAAGCCGCCAACCAGGCCGGTGGCTGGACGGGCTGGCGCCCGTTTGTAGTAAAGCAGAAAGTGGCAGAGTCGGCCGAAATCACCTCGTTTTACCTCTACCCGGCCGACGGTGGCCAAGTGGCCGATTTCCAGCCCGGCCAGTACGTGAGCCTGCGCTTGTTTCTGCCCGAGCTAAACCTGTTTCAGCCGCGCCAGTACAGTCTCTCGAGTGCCCCCAATGGCGAATACTACCGCATTTCGGTGAAAAAGGAAGCCGGCAGCCAGCATCCCGATGGCATGATTAGCAACCGCCTGCACGACTTCGTGGCCGAGGGCGGCATTGTGGAGCTGGCCGCCCCCGCCGGCGACTTCACCCTGGCAACCACTAAGCAGACGCCCGTGGTGCTGGTGAGCGGCGGCGTGGGCCAGACGCCGCTGCTGAGTATGTTGGAATACCTGGTGGCCACGGGCAGCAACCGCGAGGTCATGTGGGTGCACGGCAGCCGCAACGCTCAGGTGCACGCCTTCCGCGAGCCGGTGGCGCAGCTGGCCGCCCACCACGAAAAGGTGCAGCACCACATTTTCTACGACACGCTGGCGCCGGGCCTGGAGCAGGAAGGCTGCTATGAAGGCCTCGTGGACCTGAACAAGCTAAACGGCGGCAGCCTGATGCCCGAGGCCGACTACTACGTATGCGGTCCGGCCCCCTTCATTAGCAAGCAGGTGCAGGACCTGTCGGCGCTGGGCGTGCCGCGCACCGCCATTCATTTTGAGGAGTTCGGCCCGGCGACGCTGAGCGTGTAGCCAACGGGGTTGAGCCCCAAGTGCCAGAACTCCTGGCTGGAAGGCAACTGCCTTTCAGTCAGGAGTTCTGCTTTATGAGCCCTTGCCCCTGACGCTGGATTTCGCAGCCTACCCGTGGTACCGACGCTGCCAGAACCGGTACCAATGCTTGTTGGCAAGATAGTGGCGCGTGGCGGTGAGGTTGTTGAAGAACAAAGCGACCACCAGCAGAATCAGCACGCCGGAGAAGACGGGCATTAGCACGTATCCGTAGCCCAGAGCCTTGAGCTGGGGCGAACCAATGACAGCGATGAGGGCAGTGGCCCCGCCCGGCGGGTGCAGGGTTTTGGTGATTTGCATGCCCACGATGGACAGCGCAACTGCCAGCGCCGCCGCCAGCCACAGCTCCTGCGGCAGCCAGCGGTACACCGTGACCCCGATGAAGGCGCTAAGCACGTGCCCGCCCAGCAGGTTGCGGGGCTGGGCCAGCGGGCTGTTGATGACCCCATATATCAGCACTGCCGAGGCTCCGAAAGACCCGATAAGCAGGGGCGCATCGGCGGGGAGGCGGGTGCGGTTGAGCAGGCCAATGAGGGCAATGCCCACAAACGCGCCTAAAAACGTCCAGCAGTGCTCTTTATAATCGAATAATGTCTCCTGATAGACAATCACCTTTATCCGGCGGGCGTGCCGGCGTAGCCTCGTGCGCATGGTTCCACAGCAGCGTTGGCGGCTGCCTTTAATTCGGACGCAAAAGTACAAGCGACAGCTATGGGCACCTGAATGGAAGGCCTGCGGCAGATTAGCCTCAAAAGCCCGCGGCCCAGCTAAAGTAAAAATCACTGATAAAAGCCGCTCAATCAGCTGAGGTTAATCATGTTAACTCTACTACCCAACGGCTATTTTAGCTAAGCAGTCAGAGTTATGAGGAACGACGGCCAAACTGCCCGCTGAACGTGCCTCACGAGTGTAGCCTTTGCGGCGAAAAGCGTCTGTTGCCGATGGGGTTGCGGGAAGAGATGAGACGTGCCACAACCCTTCATTAGTTATCAATTTCACGGCCATGAACGAGCAACAAAACACCCAAACGGTGCAAGCCGGGTACGCCCTTTTCGGCAAAGGCGACATTCCTAATTTATTGAAATTGTACACCGAAGACATCGAGTTTGTTATTCCGGGGGCACCGCAGGCCATCCCGTATGCCGGCGTCTACCGCGGCAAGGAGGCGGTGGCCACGTTCTTCGCCAAGCTGCACGATGCCGTGGAATTTGAGCGTTTTGAGCCCACGGAGTACATCGCGCATGACGATAAATTAGTGGCCCTGGGCTACGGCAAGGCCCGGGTGCGGGCCACGGGCCAGTCCGAAGAGGAAGAATGGGCGCACGTCTTCCAGATGCGGGACGGCAAGGTGTCGCGCTTCCAGGTGTACACGGATACGGCCGCGGTGGCGCAGGCATTTCAGCGCAGCAGCCAGATGGCCATGTAAGGCGGCAACATAACCACCCTGGCAGTGCGGCAAGCAGGCTACGCTGTTGGCGCGGTCCGCTGGTTGCGGCGGTACAGGCTCAGATACAGCGCGGTGAAGGTGAACAGGCGCAGGCTCACCGTCCAGTCCACGCCGGGCACCAGCAGCAACGCCGCGCCCAGGGCCATCAAGGCGTAGCACAGCCAGGCCAGGGCGCGGCCGAAGCCGCCCTGGTAGAAATTGGGGCGGTGCAGGCTTTCGTCGGGCGTGCCAGCGGCAACCATTTGGCCCTGCAAGGTGCGGCCAAGGGTGACGGCATCCACGAGACCGGGCAGGCTGGTTTCGGCGGCGGGAATGCCCCGTTTAGGGCGGTCGGCCAGTTGCAGCATAGGGCCGTGGCTGGGGTAGAGCTTGATATGAGCGCCGCCCTGCGAGGCCAACTCGCCGTAGCCCACCATTTCGCTCAGCGGGTAGTCGGTCGGCGGTACGCCGTAGGCGATGCTACGGCCGCGCGGCTCCAGGCGCAGGTTTTTGGGCGTGAGGGTGGCCAGTACGGGCAGCATGCTGCGCCGCAGCAAGGGCCAGGCCACGGCCAGCATCGGCACGCTGGCCAGCAACAGGCCCCCGCCCCAGGTGCGGTCGCCGTCGCTCAGGAACAGGCAGCCCACCACAATAAGCGGCAATGCGAAGGCCGGAATGAGAATGCCGGCCAGCATCAGGCCCATGCGCACCAGCACCAGATGGCTGTGCAAGGTGGCTGATGAACTAGCAGATGATTCGGCAGTTGAAGTAATAGTGGCACTCATGCAATAAAGCATTGGGATGTAAGTCTGGCCAAATTATCGGTTTGCCGGGAGAAACGGAAATCGAATTACCCGCTTGCAGTTCTGATAGGCAATTCACTTTTCATTTCGCCGCTCACGAGCGGCAATCCACGCAACCAGATAGGCGCTGAAAATCCCCCAAGCCGAGAAAAAGCTACCGGAAGTGTGGAGGCGGTGCATCTGCGCCCAAGTCATCCAAACCATCAAGGCGGCAAATGGACCTAGTAAAACCGTTGAAATCGGCTTTTCAAAAAGTGTCTTTTCACGCAATGTCACCGGTTGCTCATTCAAACGCAGTTGCTCCGCCACGGCTGTTTCAAGCGCTGTTACCATTGCGGCAAAGTGCAAGCTCTGCCCTCCATGAAAGAAGTCACTAATTACAAGACTAGTGCGCGTACCATCGCGCATCTTCAAGCGCAAAATATCGTCCGAATTATAGGTTGAATGACGGTAGGCTGTAATGGACGCCAATAGAATTTGCTTTTCCGTTCCAGCATCCGAGCGAGCAATTACCAGCTTATCAGACGAAATTGTAATCAATGCCGCTTCCCCGCTAAACTTCTTTGATAGTCGGTAAAGTAGATACAAGCCTCCCGCCATCCAAACAAGAAATACCAGCAACTTCACAGTCTTGCTAACTGCCAACGGTGCGGTTAGTGTGTCGACGGTTTTCAGGCCAAACATCAGCAGTAACAATCCTCCAATCATTAGACCGGCCAGTTTTATTCGATTAGTCAGAATAAAGTAAAATTGATTTCCCATGATTACTCGGTCGGCTATTAAACCTACTTATCCACCCCCGCCCCAAACAGGGCAAAGTCGTACTTCACCGGGTCCGTCGGGTCCAATAACCGCAGATTAGCTGTCAGCTCTTCGGCGGCCTCCCAGTCTACGAGCTTGCGGGTGAGCAGGCCCAGGGGGCGGGCCTGGCGCTCCACGTGCAGGTCGATGGGCATGATGAGGTCGACGGGCGAGAGGCGGGTCCAGAGGCCGAAGTCCACGCCGTGCCCATCGCGGCGCACCAGCCAGCGCAGGTACATGTTCACCCGCTTGCAGGCCGATTTGCGGGCCGGCGTGGCCACGTGCTTGCGGGTGCGCTGCGGCGCATCGGGCAGGCTGAAAAAGTGCTGGTGGAAGTTTATCAGCCGCTCGCGCTGCGAGTGCCCCACCAGAAACGCGGTTTCCAGCGACTCGTGCTGTCCGTACCAATGCCGCAGGAAATGCACGAAATACAGCAGGTCGGTATCGCAGAACGTGCGGTGGCAGAAGCCCAGCAGCTTCTTCAAATCCTCATCTTGGTGTTGGGTGATGAACTGGTGCGGGGCGTCGTCCATACGCCGCATCAGCTCATTGCACTTGTTGATGATGGTGGGCCGCTGCCCCCAGGCCAGCAGCGCCGCAAACAAGGCCGCGATTTCGATATCCTGCCGCTGGGTGAAGCGGTGCGGGATTTGAATGGGGTCGTTCTGGATGAACTCGGGACGGTTGTAGCGCAGGTACTGCGCATCGAGTTGGCGGCGGAGCTGGGCAATGTTCATGGGATGAATAATAGGATAATAAAAACGCCTGTCATCCTGAGCGCAGCGAAGGACCTTAGCACGTTAGAAAACTATCAACGTGATAAGGTCCTTCGCTGCGCTCAGGATGACAGGCGTGTTGAATTGTCAACCGCCCTACTGCGGGATGTAGTTCGTCTCGACGCGGAAGCGGGAGTCGGTGGTGCCGAGCTTCTGCACGGCGCGGGGCGAGAGGCGCACCAGAATGTTGTTGTTCTCGCCCGTATCGGGCAGCTTGCCGATGACGCGCACATACACCGACAGGCCGTTGCCGCTGTTTTTTACCTGCATGATGGTGCCCACGGGGGCCGTTTTGTGCAGGGCGAGGTACTTGTCGGTAATGCTTTTTTCGATGGGCGCGCCGAGGCCGGACTCCACCACGCGGGCCAGCACTTCGCTGGCGCGGCTGGGGGTGTGGTCCTCTTTTTCCTCCTTCTCATCGGGCCGTTCGGTCACGGTCGCAATCTGAGCGGGTTTGTCGGGGGCCGGGGCTTTGGCGGGCGTGGCGGGCACGGCTTCTACCTCCACCGGGCGCACGGGCGCGGCTTTGGGAGCCGTGGTGGCGGCAGACGACGGGGTCTCAGCCGCGCCGGACAGTATCAGCTGCTGGCCCACGCGCACGGTGCCGCCAGCCGGCAGCTTGTTGAGCCGAATCAACTCATCGGGCGTGAGCTGAAACTTGCGGGCAATGCCGAACAGGGTCTCGCCCTTGGCCACGGTGTAGCGGGCAGGCACCGTTACGGGCGCGGCGGCTTTGTCGGGCGCGGCAGCGGCCGTGGCTTTGCCGGCGGCGGGGCGGGGCACGTACACAATCTGGCCTACGCCGAGGCCGTTTTTAATCTGCGGGTTGGCCGCGTTGAGCTCGGCCAGCGTGACGTGGTAGCGGCGCGTGAGGGCCGTCAGGGTTTCGCCGGCTGCCACGCGGTGCTTCACGAAGCGCTGGCCGCCGCGCATTTCCTGACCAATGGAGTCGGCCGGGGCACTTTTGGCGTGGCCGGGTTTGCCGGGGCCGGGGCCGCCCAGGGCCAGCAGCGTCAGCAACGAAAGAATTGCAGTCATATAAATAAGCCTTCCAAAATTCACTTGGCCCCCGCCCGGGAGCGCCGGCCAGGCAGCCCGCGGAGGCAAAATAACGCAATAACCGGCGGGAAATTGAGCCCGGCCAGTTTCAACCCTGTTCAGTACCGTTATTTGGGGCTTATTGGCGGGGCTACACTCGCTTCCCGCTCCCCATTTCCCGCTCCCGCCCATGGTTCTCGGCCTCATTCCTGCCCGCTACGCTTCCACCCGCCTGCCCGGCAAGCCGCTCGTCGATTTGGGCGGCCAGAGCATGATTCAGCGCGTGGTGCTGCAGGCCCGGCAGGCCAACCTAGCCCGCGTGGTGGTCGCTACGGATGATGAGCGCATCCTGCGCCACGTCCAGGATTTCGGGGGGGAGGCCGTGCTCACCCGCCCCGACCATCCCAGCGGCACCGACCGCCTCTGGGAGGCCTTCCAGCAGCTCGGCAGCCCGGCCGATGTGCACTGCATCGTCAATATCCAGGGCGATGAGCCGTTCATTCACCCCGCCCAAATCAACGCCTTGGTTGATTTATTTGCCGATACTGCCACCGCGCCCGCCATCGCCACACTGGTGAAACCGGTGCTGACGGAGGAAGAGTTATTCAGCCCGCACCTGCCCAAAGTGGTGCTTAACCAGCAGGGCCAGGCCCTGTATTTCAGCCGCCACCCCCTGCCCTACCAGCGCGGCCGCGAGCCCGCCGAGTGGCTGGCCCACCACCGCTACCTGCGCCACCTGGGCCTGTATGCCTACCAGCCGCAGGTGCTGGCGCAGCTCACGCGTCTCCCCGTGTCGCCCCTCGAAGCTGCCGAAAGCCTGGAACAGTTGCGCTGGCTCGAAGCTGGCTTTCAGATTCGTTGCGCCGAGACGCAGCTGGACGCGTTCGGCATCGATACGCCGGAGGACGTGGAGCGGGCGCGGGCGCGGCTGCGGGGCTAGTCGGCGCGCTCCACCACAGGCTTTTCGGCGCTGGTTTGGCCGCGCTCGTCGCGCATTTCACGGGAGAGAAAGTAGTTGAGGGCCGTGCGAATGATGGCAATGGCCCCGAGCTTGCCCAACTGCTCCCAGGTCGGCGAAATGGCGGTGGACAAAATATCGGCCCCCAGCTGGAATTCCAGCGCCAGCGCCAGGTACCGCGCCAGCGCCAGCCGAATGGCGGTAAAATCAGCCGTCTGGCCCCGGCTCAAGGCTTTCAGCAGCAGCCAGCCCGCGCTGAGAATGCCCAGTGCGATGATGAGCGCGCCCACCATTTCCACGCCCAGCTTTAGCCACAGCACCGCGTCGATAACTGTGCTTTCGGCCCGGCCGTGCAGGGATGTCACGTCGCGGGCCGCTTCGGGCAGGATTGATAGGAAACAAGTATACAGCAACATCATGGGGGCGGGGCATGCAAGGACGAGCGGGATACGGACATTACCGGCCCGCGGTCGGAACTAGCCGCCGGCTTTTTTGGCTTTGTAGCCTTCTTTTAGCAGCACTTCCAGCACTTTATCGCGGAAGTCGCCCTGCACCACAATTTCGCCGTCCTTGGCACTTCCGCCCACGCCGCACTTGGTTTTGAGAAGCTTGCCGAGGGCCTGCAAGTCTCCATCGTTGCCCACAAAGCCGGTGACGAGCGTGACCTGCTTGCCACCGCGCTGCTTCTTATCAAGCTGCACGCGCAGCTGCTGCTGTTGCGGCGGCAGCGTAGTAGCCGCGGCAGGCTCATCGGTTTGGTAAGAGAAATCAGGATTGGTGGAATAGACCACACCGGTGCGATTCTGTTTCATTTATCTATTAACATTTATCATTTAACAATCTTTTCATTTATCAATTAACATTTGACGACCGTTCAACTGGCGCGATTTGACGACCGTTCAACTGGCGCGATTTGACGACCGTTCAACTGGCGCGATTGGTCCTTTGTAAACGCTGCTAAATGTTAATTGATAAATGTTAAATGACCTATACCGCTACGGCCAGAGCCAGCGGCAGTAGTTCCACGTCGAATTCGGTGGCGTGGCCCAGGTAGTCGCCATCGACGTGGAAGCCAATGGGCGCGGCGGCCACTACCCGGGCGTGCGGCACCCGGAAATATTCGGCCGCTTTGCTCTGGGGAAGGTTGCCGAGGGCCATGGCCAAGCTCACGCGGAAGGCGCGAAACACGGGCAGGGCGTCAATCAGGCACACATCGAGCAGGCCGTCGCGCAAGTCGGCGCGGGGCGCGATGTAGGCGTTGTTGCCGTACTGCGAGGCGTTGGCGAAGGCCAGCACGTAGCAGTCGGTAGCAATTTCCTGGCCGTCAAAGTTAGCCTGCACCGCCACCGGCCGGTAGCGGCGGTATTCGCGCAGCGTCACCTGCAGGTAAGTGCTCAGGCCCCGCGAGCCGGCCTGGGCGAAGTGCTGGCTCACGTGCGCATCAAACCCCAGCCCGGCCGTGCAGAAGAACGGGTGGCCATTTATCACGCCCACGTCCATGCGGCTGAAGTCAGGCGCGGCCAGTCGGCGCAAGGCGTCGGGCAGGCCCAGGGGCACTTTCAGGTGGCGGGCCAGGCCGTTGCCTGAGCCCTGGGGGATGATGCCCAAGGCGGTTTCAGTGCCCAGCAGGCCCCGGCCCACCTCGTTCACGGTGCCGTCGCCGCCCACGGCCGCCACCACTGCAAAACCTTCGGCTGCTGCCTTTCGGGCCAGTTCTACGGCGTGGCCGGCGTACTCGGTGGGGCGGATTTCATAGTCCGCCTCCCGCGCGCCGAAATACCGCGCAATCAGGGCAGGCATGTCGTGGCGCTGGCTGGGGCCGGCCTTGGGGTTGAGGATGAAGCAGGTTTTGGGCATGGGAGACGCCCAGCGAAGGCTTGGCGGAATATCGTAGAAAGCAGTGCGAATTAGCTTGGGCGCAATTTTAGAGTAAAGTCAGCTGATTTCTCACCACCTAACTCCCCATTACGCTTTACTTACAAATAAAAACGCCGCCCGCCCGCCACAAATGGCAAAGCAGACGGCGTTTATTTACGGGAGCGGCAATTACCCGTTCATCTTCTCGCCGAGCTTCTGAATCAGGTCAGCCGTGCGGGTCGAGTAGCCGGTTTCGTTGTCGTACCAGCCAATCACCTTGGCCAGCGTGCCGTTGGCCGACGTCAGTTCCGAATCGAAAATGCAGCTGTGGGGGTTGCCCACGATGTCGATGCTCACAATCGGGTCAGTCACGTACTCGATGATGCCTTTCAGGGGGCCTTCGGCAGCAGCTTTCAGCGCGGCGTTGATTTGCTCCTTGGTGGCTTCTTTTTTCAGGATGACGGTCAGGTCGGTCATCGAGCCATCCGGCACGGGCACACGCATAGCGAGGCCGTCGAGCTTACCCTTCAGCGTGGGCAGTACCAGGCCCACGGCCTTGGCCGCACCGGTGCTGGTGGGGATGATGCTGTAGGCAGCGGCGCGGGCGCGGCGCAGGTCCTTGTGCGGGGCATCCTGCAGGTTTTGGTCCGAGGTGTAGGCGTGCACCGTAGTGATGTAGCCCTTCTCGATGCCGAAAGCGTCGTCCAGCACTTTGGCCATTGGGGCCAGGCAGTTGGTGGTGCAGCTGGCGTTCGAAATGATGGTTTCCGAGCCGGTGAGGATGTCCTCGTTCACGCCCAACACTACGGTGGGGATGTTGCCGGTGGCGGGAGCCGAAATAACTACTTTTTTGGCACCAGCGGTGATGTGCTGACCAGCGCCAGCCTCGTCCACAAAGCGGCCGGTCGATTCCAGCACCACGTCAACGCCCATTTTGCCCCAGGGCAGCAGCTTGGGGTCACGCTCGGCGAGGGCAGCGATTTTCACGCCGTTCACCGTCAGGCTCTCCTCGTCGTAGCTCACGGTGCCGTCGAAACGGCCGTGTACGGAGTCGTACTTCAGCAGGTGGGCCAGCGTTTTGTTGTCGGTCAGGTCGTTGATAGCAACGATTTCCACATTGTCGCGGCCAAGCAGCGACTTGAAGGTGAGGCGGCCGATACGGCCGAAGCCGTTGATGGCGACTTTAATTTTTGCCATTGTACAAACAGGTGGGGATTAGTGGCCAGCCGCCACGCTGGCGGCCGGTTGAAACACGGGGCGAAGATAGCAGGCAGGCGCGGGTTAGCCCACATTCAATTCCGCCCTTAATAAGAGTTCGATTCCCCTTCGGACTACAGCACGGTTCAGCAGGCAGCTGCCAGGTCTCAAACGTTCGGGCTTATCGGGAATAGGACACTGTGAAAATTTTTCAGCCTGAAAAACAGGGTACTTTGGTTTAAATCGCACTTTTTTTTCTTCAAGCACTTGCACGAAACGAAGCGCGCCGTACCTTTGCATCATCAAAACGAACAACGGTCCGTTCGTCTAGGGGTTAGGACAGTAGATTTTCATTCTACCAACAGGGGTTCGATTCCCCTACGGACTACTAAAAACCCGCTCTGCATCACGCAGGGCGGGTTTTTTCGTACTTGGGGTACAGCCCCGGGTACAAAGCAAATTCTAAGCCGATGGCTGGTTGCCTCGCTGTTCTATCAAGTTGCTCTACATGCGTGGCTCGTCCTGCACTCACCGAGGCGGACGTTGAAAACCACTCTGGGGCCCGGTCGTATGAGTTTCCTTATGAAAAGGCACATTGGAGAAGATACAAGTGAGTTTACTCCAGCAATGCGCGCTGAACTCTCGCGCTTAAAAGCTCTTGTTGCATCTGGTCAAGAGGGTGATGGTTTCCCATGGGCTGAGTATCGTGATTTGCAAGGGCGCGAAAGCCGGGCCACCCCCAAGCGCAGCTATTACGCAGCGCCTTTTAACTCGAAAGGACCTCTCAAAAAAGTCGTCTTCGAATCCGACTCTGTGCAGCTAGCCGCCGTTCAGGACGCTGGCTTGCCCACGGCACCAGATACAGTTTCGATGAACTTGGCTGCTCCTTCCCTCGCTTCTGCTAGAGCCAAGATTTCGAAAGGTTCAGCACCTCTCGCCCAAAAGGCGATACCATCCTTGGAAAGCCTATGCAAAGGGCAAGATGATAAGCAGCGGGCTGAATATGCTGCGAAGATTGACGCAATGTGGGAGGCCGTCAAAAACAAAACCATTGCGAGCAGTTACCCTACGGCTTGCGCCGCAGTGTACAAACTGGCTGATTGGCTGGGATTGGTTCATAAAGACATCCCATCTCGTGAATGGAAGGCAATGCTGTTGGACCGCTACCAAGTTACAGTTAGTGAAGCCATAGGAAAGTACCAGTTCGAAAACCCGCCGAAATCGCGGGTTTTTCGGGAAGCGGTACGCAATGCATTTGCTTTCGCGCAACTGATTTTGGCGCCCAAGGCGAAACAAAAACCACTGCCTGGTATATACCAACAGCTACCGGTATATACCGAAAATGGGAAAGGTTTGAGGAGCTCTTAACCTTTGTAATATCAATCGCCGCTAGTGCAACGAATGTACTCAGGTCGAAGCGGTTGGTAATACATATATGACATCGCTTTACCAGCGACAGCCCCTCGGGGCCCCCACCCTCCTCCCGATGCCAGCCACAACTGGCACCGCGAATGAAGCGCCCTCACACTGGGCGCCGGTCCTTCAGCTCATCGCACTTGCGGAGCAACGGTTCCGTCAAATTGCTCGCGAAGAGCACCTGCTTTTAGCCGCTGAGCAAATTGATGTGGCTGCCGTGGCGGACCAAAACGACCAAATGCTGACCGTTCAGCAAGCTGCGGCCGTGCTGGGCATGAAGCCACAAACCGTGTACGAATGGATTAAGGCGGGCAAGATACAGTCATGCACTGCGGGCAGCCGTTCGGTTCGCATAAAGCGTGGTCACGTGCTGGCCGCCCTTCAAGCCCATACCCAGCCGGATGGGCGCCGCAAGTATGCCCGTCGTTCCTCTTCCACCCCCAAAGCCCGCTAATCATGACCACCTATTCATCCACCCGCCCAACCACATTTTCAACCATACGGCTCTCAGAGAAGGGTGCAAAGGTTCTGATTTCGACTGATGTGCCCGCAGTCATCCGAGGAAATTATCCCAGCATAAGTCCATCTGACCGTGCGGTTGTCGCGCTCCCGAGCCATATGAATGTCTTCATGGAAGACTTTCAATTCCGTTTGGCCATTCGAGATAAACTGGTCTATTTGTGGACCCAGGCGCAGACCGAGCGAACCTACACTTCACCTCCTCCAAATGTGTTCCCTGCACGAATGGCTGCCTCTATGCTTGGGGTAAGCACTCAACAACTTCACGCTTGGTCGCGCAAAGGCTGGCTAAAATGCTGGAAAGTGGAGGGCCGCTCCGGTTTCTCTCGAACTGAAGTGCAGGCCATGATGCTGTCACAGGACCCTATGTGGTGGGAAAGCGACGTAGCGAAAGACTACGTGCGCCAGTATGCGTGCAAGCAGAAAAAGCTCCGGCTTAGAATCTCTCTTCAACAAAAACAGCGCGAAAGCACACCTAAAAGCACTTCGGCACCTTTCCGGCTTGCTGTGAGCCCTGCTGTTGGCACCCAATTCCACGCTTCTGTGTCAGACGACATTTACGACTTGCCTTTTTAATGTCCTTCGAAACTTTACTCCAAAACCGAACTGCGGTTTTGCCTGCGCGCGTGCCCCAAGCTCCTGATTCCCCTTCTCTAACCGGCCTAGCTGCTCACCTAGCTGAGCAGGCCGACTCCTTGCAAGACGCTGCAACTCCACAAACACGCCACTCTGTGCTGTATAAGCTGCTTCAGCACGTCGAGCCGGTTGACTTCCGGGCCGAAGTTGCCCTGGAGAGCGACAAAGAACAACTCAAGCAAAAACACCACTTGGTGACCGTCGTTCGCAAAGTGCGGGACCTTGCCAAGTTCCACGGCTATGGCCTTTGCCAACGAAACCAGGCCGTTTACGTGTACAACGGAGCCTACTGGGAGCGCCTCGCCAATGAAGAACTGCGGGTCTTCCTGCGCGAAGCCGCCGAAGGCATGGGCGTGAAACACTGCGATGCCCGTCATTATGTCTTCACGGAGAATTTGCTAGCTCAATTTCTCAGCGACGGCTACCAAGCAGCACCCGAGCCGGACACCGACGAGGTGAAGCTCAACCTGAAGAATGGCACTTTGGTCATTGGGCCCGCAGGGCAACGGCTCCAGCCCTTCGACCCCGCCGATTTTCTCACCTACCAGCTATCGTACGAGTACGACCCCACTGCCACTGCTCCCCGGTTCGAGGCGTTCCTGAACCGTGTGCAGCCCGACATGGACAGCCAGCACGTCTTGGCGGAATTTTTGGCCTACGTATTCGTGCCGACCAGCACGCTCAAGCTCGAAAAAGCCCTGCTGCTGGTCGGCTCCGGCGCCAACGGCAAGTCCGTCTTTTACGAACTGGTGCTGAAGATGCTGGGAGCGGAGAACGTGTGCAGCTACAGCTTACACAGCCTGACGGACAGCCGCGCTTATCACCGCGCCAACTTGGCCGACAAGAAGCTCAACTACGTCAGTGAAATCAACGGCAAGTTTGACGCCAACGCCTTCAAGCAACTCGTGTCGGGCGAGCCCATCGAGGCCCGGCTGCCCTACGGCCAGCCCTTCATCATGAAGGAGTACGCGAAGTTCATGGGCAACTGCAACGAGTTGCCCACCGACGTGGAGCAGACCGACGCCTACTTCCGCCGCTTTCTGCTGATACATTTTGCCGTCACCATTCCCGAGGCCGAGCGCGACCCACAACTGGCCGCCACCATCGCGGCCACGGAACTCCCGGGCATGCTGAACTGGGTACTGGCGGGCTTGCACCGCCTGCTGGCCCAGCGCGGGTTCAGTTCCTGCGCCGCGTCGCGCCACCTCGTGGAAGATTTCGAAAAGCAGTCTGATTCAGTGCGGTTGTTTCTCGAAGAAGAAGGCTTCCAGCCTGACCCCGAGCGGTGGATTACTCACCAGGACCTCTACAGGCAGTACAAGAACCAATGCTTCGAAAGCTTGGCCCCGCCCGTCGGTGGGAAGAACTTCCGCAAACGCATGGAACGGGCTGGATTCGTCTATTTCCGCAAGAGCGTGGGGTGGGCCATTCGGGCAGGCCGCACGGTGCCCATGAGCGATAATTAATTTTTTTCTACTGCCTGCATTTGCTGCATTTTCAGCACACAGCCCTGATGTCAGAGTTGGCGATGTACAAAATGCAGCAAATGCAGGCCGAAAAAACTATTCTTTATGGCTCCGCCTTATCGATTTGCACTTCAGCCCTACCGCTACCGGGGCACCCACACGCGGCATGACTGCCCGGCCTGTGGCAATCAGCACCGCAACACCTTCGCCCGCTTCGTGGACAAAGCCACCGGCGAGTTACTTCCTGCACACTTCGGCCGTTGCAACCGCGAGGACCGCTGCGGCTATTTCGCCAGCCCGTACCACAAGCCCCCAGGCGGAACAAGCTATGCAGAAGACATTCGTAACCAGTGCCTCCCCTTCTTAAAGGGGCGCGTGCGTCAAACGCCACAGATGGCGCCAACTGCCCCGCCAGTTGTTTCTGTTCCCGAAGAAGTTGTGCAGCGCAGCTTCGCTGGGTATTCCCGCAACCAGTTTGCCCGCCTGCTTACGGTGCACTTTGGGGCCGGCGTGGCGAAAGACCTGCTGCGTAAGTTTGAAATCGGCACTTCCGCCCATTGGCCTGGAGCATGCGTCTTTTGGCTGCGCGACGAACGCGGGCGGGTCCGTGGGGGCCAAGTGGTCCTCTTCGACGCCGATGGCCACACAGTTAAAACGGTGCGACCAGACGGGACCATCAAACGGTACACGAGTTGGTTTCATACGGCGCTGGGGCAGGCCATCGACCGGCGCAAAGAAACCCATCCGGATTGGCTGATAGCCTACGACCTGCATGGCGCCAAGTCCCCTTGTTTGTTTGGCCTAACGCAGGCGCTCCAAGCCCCCCACACCCGTATCGTCGCGGTCGTGGAGGCACCCAAAACAGCCGTGCTGGGGGCTGGTTTTTTTCCCCAATACACCTGGGTTGCCGTCAATGCCTTATCGTATCTCAACGCCGAGCGCATCGCGCCATTGAAGAGCAGATACATCTTGCTTTTCCCGGATGCCTCGCTCGAAGGACGGGCGTTTCAGCGGTGGCAGGACAAAGCACAAGAGTTACAAAAAGCAGGCTTTAGAATCGATGTATCCGATTATCTGGAGCAGCACACGACGGAAGAGCAGCAAGCAACCGGCTACGACTTGGGTGACCTACTATTGGCGGAGTGGCCAGGTTATCCGCCCAATTGGGATGTCCCCCACAATGAATCACCGGGAGAGTGCTCGATTCTGAATGATTTCGCAGTTGGAATCGGATATCCTGTCGCCGCGCATTAACTCCTCCACCCCGAAATCAGGTGTTCCGGGGGTGGTTCAGGTATCTTTGCGCTCGGCACAGTCGCATACAGATGCCAGCGTCTCTGGCCGAGCGCAAACCGATGCATTCGTTCTTTAAGCGCACCAACACGAGTTTCCGACACAAGGTGTGCAGAAAAAGGCCGATGATAGACTATGAAACAGTTTATCATCGGCCTTTTCTTATCATGACACGGCTAACCAGATATAATTTGCCATAGCCAAAAAAGCGAGTGCGGTGAATTACAGACCATACTTGCGAAGCTGAGACTCTACTTCCTCACGGCTCAGTCCCCCCTTTGCCATTACCCGCTGAATCGCTTCATCTCGGCGATTTATGCCCGTCTGTGCCTCACCTTCTAAAGGCGCTGGGATTCGAGCAAATTCGTTTGCGACCAGCATCGGCACTGTCAGTGGCGAACTTGGTGCCGCACTCTTCTTATTGTTCACGTGACGACGCCGCACGGCCCAACGAGATGTCACAATAATGAGCCAAATAGTGCTGACAACACGCGCAAAAGTCCCGTCCGCAAGGCCTACCCAACGTAGAATGAGGGTGAGCACGAGTAGTCCGATGATGCACTCCACGAGCGAATACACTTCGGGCAGTATTACTAATAAGAACCCGATTATGCGGCGTAAGTAGGGAGACTGAATCATGAAAGAAGTTAAGGATTAAGCTGCGTAGGCGTTTTCGACTTCCATTTAGAGCGGCCGAGACGGGGCAAGCATTAGCTACGCTTGGGAAAATGGGATTTTGAGGAAATTGGGCGGACACTGGTTTAGCGGTGAGCTGCGTGGTGGCTTATACCACCACCTCGCGCACGGCCTGCATTTGAAGCTCGCTACGGCGGGCCATAGCAGCCGCGGCGAGCATCATAGCGGCCTGCTGTTAGCCTGAGCTTGGTAGATGGGGCGCAGTAGCGCAAGAGGAATTTTGCCCCTTCAGCAACCTATTTTAGGTTCAATTGCACTAGCCACATGAGCATTACCTGGTAATATGGCAAGCAATCGTTTTGCTGGAGCAAACCAAATTTCAGGAAACGATGGCTTCATCACTGGGCAGCTTAAAGCCATACTGTGCCGCTACTTTCTGCGCCAAGGAGTAATACAACTCCAATCGGCAGGCTTGCACGTAGATGATATGCTGAAAGTCAAACCAGAACTCATTTTGCAGTTCTGGCGTCGCAAACTCGCCTCTCATAATTTCCAGGTCTTCGAGGAGGTCTTCCCGTAGCGAGTCACTTACTATCACCGAGAATATTTCTTCGAGGGCAGAGATTTCGGGAGTTCGCTCAGACCCGGGGATGCTACTGAAGTAGTCCATGGCACAGGTGACGGCAAGTTGCTGCTGCCCCATTGGGCCTTGCAACTGCTTCTCATATTGCGAACAAAGGTCATCCCGTTCACGTCGCGACAGTTCTGACGCCATTTTCATTATTGTAGCCAAATATGTTTAGCCCAAAGCTAAGCACATTTACGGCTTTGAGTACATATGTGCATCCAAACACTTTTAAGCTCAATGGACCTTGCGCCGGTGAAAAATCCGGCCGGTCTCGCAGTTTTTGGACTCCGTGTGCGACGGTTGCGTGAGCAACGAAAGCTTAGTCAGCAGGCATTAGCAGACATGGCTGATGTGTCGAAGCTCACCATCCAACGTCTCGAACTAGCTAAGTTCTCAGTAACTCTTGACGTCCTAATCTCTCTTACCCGCGCATTCGAGATTCCTCTCCAGGAACTAATGGATTGCCCTGGGATTGACGCCGTAGACCAGCATAAACAGGGATAAAAAGAGTGATTGCTGCGTGCATCCCTCCTATGACTCCGTTCCGTGTCCACTCATATAATAGTAAGGCAAAAGTGACTGTGTCTGCTGTCAGCACCAGCTTGAATGCGAACACCTGTCTTTCTTCACATGGCGCTTTTATTTAAGGTCCAAACTGGGAAACCGGGCCACCTCCAGCTATGACGACGAGCACTGAAGCTCACGCAGGAAATCATAGCAAACTATGCCGACAATTCTCGGCCTACTGTGCAACGCATCGAAAAGGAAAAGCTACTACCTCCTTGGGGGTGCTTCTGCGCAGAATGGTGGACGCACCTAGAATTGCCCCGCCAAATGTCAGCAGTTTCCTCAGAAGCCAATTACTAATGGTCAGTTGTGCAAGCCCCGGGGGCTCTTATATGAAGGACGGGGGAGAGTGAACCGAAAAGAAACGTAAATGCTGGACCGGGTACCCTCCGATTTACAGGAACAATTTCGTTTGGTTTTCAGGAGGCCAGCAGTCCAGTAGGCTATCGCAAGGTTAAACAAAACCGGCGAAACGGGTTCGGATATTCTTAGCAAGAATGAGCGAAACGGCTTGGAGACTTTAAAAAGGCGCTTTTCAAGATTCTGCGCACAGTATTGCGCACAAACATCTTTAACAAAGGGCTGCTTTTGTCTACACTCATGTATTAATAGTTCTTTGAAACTTGTGCGGTTACTGGTTAGAATTTTCTGAATGAACTGCGCACATTCACGTATCTGTCACATTACATCCGCTTGAGTATAGCTAAAGCCAACGTAATGATTGCCTCGAACTTTCGTTTCGACTCCTATCCGCCGAGCGCCTGTTCAGCGAAGCCTATACTAGTCGCACCTCTGTATGGACCCACAGCTTTCAGTTGCCCGATTCCATAGTATCTATCTTCAACTTCAAAATGCACAGCCTGACCGGTTCAAAAGACTGAGTTAGTCTAGGCAAGCCGGATAGAAGAAGGACATCCATTTCTTCTGTCGTGGCAACAAAAGCAATCGGAACGTCACCCGGCAAACGGTGTAAATATGACGAGGCATCCAAGGCCGAGGCGCTACGCCTAGCCAGCGAGACCCGCAGTATTTTCGACAAGTATAATCTGTGCAAGTACTGCTTTCACAACGTGTACGCTTATCTGCGTGACTACGTGCTATATTCTATGTGTATAGTCCTAGAGCAAGGCAGATTGGGTCCTGATTAAATGTAACGGGATTTTTCTGTCATTGCATACACGAATTCATGCGGCGTTAGACCGCATAAGGTCTTGAGCAGTTTCGCATGGTTATAGGCCAGGAGAAAGGTCTGCAGGTACTCATTTAACTCGGCCGTGGTCTGGTAATGGTAGCGTTGGACCGTTGCTTCCTTAAGCGTACGGTTCATGCACTCGACCTGACCGTTGGTCTAGGAATGGCCGGGCTGCGTGAGACAGTGCTCGGTGCAGACACGGTCGAACAGGTGGGGCAAGGCCCACAGTTAGTGGCGAATGTTGCCGAATTGGATGCCGTTGTCGGTTAGCACCGTGTGCATCCGGTACGGCAGTTTGGCCAGGACCCGGTGCAGAAAGTCAGTGGCCGCCAGCTTAGTGGCCTGTGGCTACAATTCAGCAACGGCTACTTTCCTGGTGCAGTCAATGGCCACAAACAGGTACTGGCATTCTTATTCCGATTGCACTTCTGCAAAATCGACGTGCAGGTAGCCTATGGGATACAATCGGAACTACTTTTGAGCTCGCTTAGCCCGTCCTCGGCCAGGGGCAGGTGGCTGACGCCGTGGCGCTAAAACCAGCGGTGTAGGGCCGTGTGACCTGTAGCGCGTACAAGCAGTCATCCAAGGGCAGGAGCTTATGCGCCGAAAGGCCACGGCTTCTTCTTCGGTAATGAGCACCGTCGAGGCCGCAGCGGGTCCCATCCGGGAGTCCTGAACCTTGGGCTGTTTACGCCACTTGGCGACGATTTTCGGGTTGATACCGTGGCGCTTGGCTAACACTTGTATGCATTTCCTGACTACGCTAGATAGCGCGCCGTACTGCCGCTGTTGTACGGGTGCTGCCGTGGAGTATCTGTCCCATAACATTGTGCGAAATTCCAGGCCGGAAAACACACCATCACATCTTGGGGCTATACATCTAACTCGTTTTCAAAAAGTGTAGTACAAGCAGTCCAATAACTCCGGCTGCGATTACTCCATGCAGTATCAAATTTTGGGTACCTATCTCACGCAGTTGCTGTCGTAGAGCTTGTAATTGGCTATCTACGCTTTCCTGCCGTGTGCCGATGGATTCTAATCGGTCCGAAAACCGTGCAGCATTCATTGCATCCCGAAATGCAGTTAGGCTTGCCGTAATCACTTGTAGCCGGTCACTCACGCCTGTTAACACGTCCCCCTGCTTCTGGCCATCCTTGCGAAGCAGTTCTGCTACCTTTTCTAGCTGAGCTGTTTGCTTGCCGTACTCTTGCAGGGCCACTGCCAACTGCTGCTTCAGTGCTTCCTCCCACTGCCGCGAGTTGTTACGCAACAGTTCGCTTTGTCCATCAATACTTTTCTGATGTTCCCGCCGCAGGTCGACTAACAGGGCTTTCTGCTGTTCATGCACTGCCTCAGCGGCTTGTATTGCGGCTTCGGCCGCTTGCTGTGACTCTAAGACGCTAGCTTTGGCTGTGCCAATAGTATCTGTAAAGCTTACTAGTCGGCTCAGCTCCCGCTTTAAAATTTCCAGTGAAGAAGTAGGTTTGTCAGACATAAAGAAAAAATGGGTTAGAAACGGCGGTTATCAAATTTCTGGTTGAATCCAGCTAACCAGCGGCTATTGATATCAAGTAGTATTTCGTCAACTACTGTATCAAGCACGTAAGCGCCAATTTCTGTGTCGTATCGGTTAATCTCTTCTGCGTACTGTCGACCAAACTTCTGCAATTCTTCCTCCGTCAACTCAGTCTGCTCATAGAATGCTACCAGCCCATCCCTAATTTTCTGTTGGCCAGTTGCTACCAGTTTTGCATCAGCTTTCCCTGTGGGTTTGTGATGTTCCAAAAAGAGGGTAGCAAACCCGTCCAATAGCAGCAGCGCACCATTTGTTGGCGCACTTTGTATCAGGCGCGTACAGGCTCCGCGTAAATGCTTGATGTTGTCCTTCTCCTGCCCCAGGCCGTCTGGTGGGTCGGCCATATAGCGCAGATATTTCAGTACTATCTCTTGGCTAAAAAAGGTGCCTTGTTTCAGGTCTTCGGGCAAGTGTTCAGCGCGGGCGTATTTCGAGTTGAAGTACAAATCGAAGTACTCAATTAGGTCATCTCCTGTCAGTCCTCTGCGACAGGCAGCTTCCATTTCGGTAATAGCTTGCAGGCGTTTGGTACTCACCTCTTGATAGGTGAAATCTAAAATCTGCCCCAAACACTTTTCAAGTAGTGAATCTCCCTTCTCCCGCTGCTCCGCATCATTGCGCATTCTTCGCGCTCGCCCGCCACTTGTATAGCGGCTGAAGTAACGCTCCAGATTATTCAGATAATCATCTTCGCTCTGTGTCTTTGGTGCCAATATTAGCGTCAGAGTGCGGGAACCGTAGTCGATGGTATAGTCTTCAACTACACCCAACAGACATAACCGATACACAGCTTTGTAGGTGTCCTGCTCGTCCCGAATACGTAGAAAGTTGCGACGGATGGTATCGAACACCTCCGCTGCCGGCTGCGGGGTGAGCGCCGACTTAAGATTATTCAGAAATTCCGTAGCGCTGGCAGCATACATTGCCGCACTTCGCAATATTGGTTCAGGCAACGTGAAGCCGTGCGCCGCCGCTACTTCTGACATCTCACTTAATGCGCCGTTGGTAAATCCAATAGTGAGCGGTTCTGGTCGCTGCCCTGGAAGGACCCGAGCTAGTCGTGGAGCTATGCCAGGAGCCGAGGAAGCAGTGGTGTGCGCTGCTAGCCAGCTGCCCATCGCTTGCTGTGAATCCTTTGCTGTATCTGGAGCGTCCTCTTCCAAATAGCGCACCAACTCATCAATAATAGCATCTGCCAAGTCTGCATCTATGCTTGGATGACGGTCAACTACTACTTTGACGGGTGACATTGGATTCATGAAATCAACCCGTCCGTAGCTTACGCCAAACGCCTGATTTACATAAATGGAGCGCGGTACCCCGGCACTCGGTTTAGGGTAAAGATTTAGGCTTACCGGAGCATGGAAAGTAGCAGCCAACTGTTCAGCCAGTTCCTGAATAGCCTGCCCCGCCGGGAATGTCACCATCGTCAGCAGCTCATGCATAATAAGCGCTTCCTTAGTTCGGCCCTTGAAGCTGCGCTGGAAAAACTGTTTCGGGATTTGGCTGTCGTTCTCATGAAACAGCACGTAGTTCAACGCAAACGCTTGGTCACGTCCCGCCCGCCCGGCTTCCTGCACGAAGCTCTCAATTGAACTGGGATAGTTGTAATGGATGGTAAACCGCACATTAGGCTTATCAATCCCCATTCCGAATGCTTTGGTCGCTACCAGTAAATTAAGGCGGTCGCCAACGAAACGGCTCTGCATCAATTCCATTTCGGCTGCGCCCGCATCGGCATCTGGGTCATTTTGGTCGCTGCCCATGAAATAGCCCACCTTCAACGGCAACCCATCCATTCCCTGGAGCATGGTGTATACGTTTTGAACGCCTGCCGCATGTTTTTCCGATTTGTACGGACAGAAAATCAGTCCTGCATTGGAGTAATACTCTTGCTGGGCTGCAAAGAAAGTAGATGCCTCAAATCCTCGCGGAATAAACCGCGCCTCAAATCCTTCTACTCTCTCCGCCACTTCAATTCTCTCCTGAATCTCGTCCGGCAATTCGTATAGTAGCTCCCGCAGCCGCTGGTGCTTGGCTGCGCCCACCGGGTCCCAATGTTTTTTGTGTTCAGCCTCGGCAACCACCTCAATTATTCGGTAGCTAAGTTCATCACGCCGGTTGGTCTTGGTTCTGATTACTGCATCCAGGTCCAGCTTTAGCTCCCGTTCTACGTCGGCTAGCACATCGAATGAAGCCGTGGCCGTTAGGCCATATAGAGGCACTGGCTCGTTCTCAAACGTGTGGCAGTAAGTTCGGGCATTATCTCCCAGGCGTAGATACTGCGTCCGAAAATCGTGGCCCCATTCCGACACACAGTGCGCTTCGTCAACCACACAGTAAGAGAAGCCTACGCGCCGTCGCGGGTCGTCCAGGCTACGCATTCGCAGCAGTTGGTCACGGAATGACTGAATTTGCATCCGTTCCGGCGAAATAAAGAAAAATAGTAGCTGCCCCCGGCTCAGTCGCCGCAGCCGCATCTCACGTTGAGCCGCCGACCGCACCGATGAGTTTACGTAGCTCGTCGCATCAATCCAGTTCTTATGCAGCCCTTCAAACTGGTCCTGCATAAGTGACTTGATGGGGTCGACCACCAGTGCTACCCCCGGCTGTAGCAACACCGCCAACTGATAAGTCAAAGATTTACCCCCGCCCGTCGGCAGCAGCCCCAGCACACTTTTTCCCTGAATGCCCCGGCTCAAAATAGCCAGTTGCCCCGCCCGAAAATCATTCTTGCGAAAAATGTTGCGCAGAAAATAAAGCATCGGCTCCTTGCGCTCAGGTATTTCCGGATACTCTCCCTCACCATTCTCAGGTGTAATCTGCACGATAGGCAAGTAGGGAATCAATGGAGCCGTCTGAAAGCGGCGTGCCGTGTCCGGCGCGTAGGCTGTACGAATAGATAGCCTGACCAGCGCTGGCACCATTGCCTTCCCCATGATGAACCCTGGCCGCTGCAGCATCGACACATCAAGCAATAGGTCAACCTCACCATCACTGGCGGCCGCGCTCAATGGCCTTACTGAGTGCCTAGCTATTTGGTGTAGCTCCGCGGTTGCATATTCGGCCGTGGTGTAAACCCGCAAGTCTATTTCGGGTAAGTGCCGCTCCCGGCCTTCCAATTCATACAGCTCTAGGAAAAGCTCTTGCAATCCCTCTACTGCTAAGTGCCCGCAGGGTACGTCACGCTCAATAATTGCCACACTCCACCGCTGCTTGTGCATAGGCAGTACGCCGCTAGCCATACACTCTATCATGGTCCGCTGCACACGCGCCACGGCCAGGGGTGTTAGCAGCAACTGCATTGCCCGACGCCCGGCCTCATCCGCGTGCATGGGCTGATGAAAATTGGTACTCAGGTGCCGCAGATAGGTGTGCTTGCTAACGACTTCCCGTAGTGGCCCGAGCGACTTTTCTGGTGCATCAAAGTCCGACGTAGCCAAGCGGGCAGTAACCCAGCCCGCTTGCTCGGTAGCCCAGTCGCGCCGGTTATCCTTGACGCTTTGCCGGGCGTCGCTCCGGTGTTGCGAACCATCAATTTCTACTACTACTCCCTGTACCGGCGGGCTACCCAAGGCCGCCGCGTTTCGGTACCAGGGATAGGGTAGAGCTAGCGTGAAATCGAGTGTCTGCTCCGTGAATTCCGATGCATTCACCAGCAGTTGCTTATGCAGCTGCTCGCGCTCATCGGGCGCAAATTCAAGCAGTGACCGCAAAACCGTTTGGGGAGCCAGAACTTGCCATAGCTCTGGGCCAAATAACTCCGGTACCATGCGGGTAAAAAAACGCCGCTCGAAATCACTGCCGTGGCTGGCCCACCCCGCCAGCTCTTGCCGCGTAGCCGCTGTATCTTGTATGCGCGGTTCCACAACGTGCAGCGCCCGCCACAGTAGTTGCTTCCACTCATCCGTCACGCTGCCCAACTCGTAGCGGATTGTTCCCAAATCAATTGCTTCTGCAACCTCAGCCGGCCATACCTGCTGCAGTACCTGCGCTACTAGCCTCAAGGGTGCGCGGGTAGGCATCCCCCGTGATACCAAATTGCCAGCTACCGCCAGCAAACTATCCGGCTCCGTGCCGTGACCTTCTAGCGGGCTACTGGATTCTAATTCGAAATAGCTAAGGCTCCGCAGTAGCGCCAACACCTTGTCACGCCCAATTCCTGGCCCGTCCTCTGCCGCTCCTTTGATTAGAAAGGGTAGAATTTCCTCAATAAAGTAGCCAGCGTGTAGTTGAGCCATAAGTTAGGGGGGATACAGCGAAGTATTCAATAATGGCCAGTTGGAATTCCAGCTACGTCAAACCTTGATTTTCTTGATTACAAAATCCCTCCCATCTACCCGAAACTTGAACTGCGTTTTAGTCGCGCTCAGCAAATCCACATTGCCGTAATGCATCTGCCTGTGATGGTTAGCACACAGCGTAATGATATTCGCTAGCCCCAATGCCCCGACCGCCAGGTTTGCTACTTGGTCAACGTGGTGCGCCTCCACGTAAGGTTGTCCGTTTTCCTTCAGGAACCCAATAGGGTTAAGCTTCATCGCCTCGCACAGGAGGCATTTGTAGCCTGTGTGGCGCTTTGCTAGCGTTGCAATGCGGCCCCGTTCAATATAGACTGAAACCCGCCGCTTCTGCTCTGGCTTCATCTTCTGCATTTTGGCCTCCAATTCGGCGATACCACCCAGGGTGCCCGCGTCCGGGTTATCAACTAGGCCGCCCAAGCCCTCGCCATCCGTCTCCTCTTCCTGCCCGAGCCTCTCCAGCAGCCCCCGCAGCTTAGCATTTCGGCGGTTGCCCCGCTCTGCTAAGCGCAGGATGTTGATGACATTATCCGACGTCAAGTAATTAAATCCCCGCTGCGATATCTTCTTTCCAGTCGGCAGTAGCTGTTCTCGCACCACAGATTCAGCATCAATTACCACCGGTTTGGCGAAATACACGATGTCATCCACCTTGGCCCGCACGTTACCAAAGTTAAATTTCTTGAAAATCGGGTGCTTCGCTTTTCGCAACGTTTCCCCGATTTCAGGAAAGGCATACACTCCGACAATGCACTTGCGGTTGTCGTGCTGGTAATCAGAGCTCAAAAAGAAAATGGCCCCTAAATCACGCACCTGTGGATTCCTGTTGAGCATTGGGCTATAGCCAATGTAAGTGCCATCCGCTTCTGCCGGGTACAGCTCGTGGCCGAAATTCAAATGGTCGGCGGCCTCGCCATTATCGCGCACAAAGTCATATTTCGACTTTTGCAAGTCTTCCTTTGTGAGCGGTTTCGTCCAGCCAGTGCTGCTCCAAGTGATGGAGGTAAGAATACCGTAGCGGTCGAGGTTTTCCATTAGTTACTAATCAATCGATGAATAATGAAGCCCCTAGTCCTCAATTGACTCGTTTTCCTCTACCAGCTCTTCCTCGACATCATCAATCGTTATTACTGGTTCATCTGTCGTCGGAACGGGCCAGATTTTCACGGCTATGTCCGCCAGCGCGTCGGCACGGTGAAGTATAGCATCCAAGTTCCACTGCGTTGCCGTAGCTACAAGCTTGTTTAGCCGGATAGGGCTGCCCACAAAGCCACCTTCTAGTGCCTTCTTTTCTGCAAACGGGCGGTCACTCATCTCGGAATTGTAGCCGGTAAGTGTCAAGTTGCCTATTGTGTGCAGGTACTCGTCGTGTACCGTTACCCAGTCGTCGCCAAGTTCCCGCTGCCAAGCCTCCGAAAGGTTTTTATTTTGCGGCATGATATGCTCCAGTGTGTACTCGCTCACGTTCACACGCTCTTTGCGGCCGTAGTTCTCCAAATTAGATAGTAGAAACTTGCGCTTGCCGAAATGATAAGAATTCCGCTCAATAAAGCTGCGGCGAAACTCTTCATCCTTTGGGAAACGCCGCGCCCAACCCAAGCTCAAGAATCGGGCCTTCACGCTCGCCAGATAGTCGTCTCCGTTCAGCTGCCGCCCAAAGCTGGCAAACGTGTTGCTCAACGTGTTTGTCGGAAGCGCACATACCGCCCGCCGCATCAGATAGGCTTCTATCATCTGTACCACTTCTACTAACCCCTCCTTGCTCATCTGCCCAGCTGCTGATGCAGCATAGGCACTCAGCAGATATGGATAAGCCACCCCAATTTCAAGGTTGCGCAGTTGCTTCAAAGCGTCCCGAAGCCCGGCGTGCTCTTCCTTTTCAGGTTGCCGCAGCCGCACGTAATACGTAGCATGGTAATACAACTCCTTCACCAGACCTTCCACCTGTTCGGCCTGTACCCGTCCCGCCGCGTAGTCGGTCTTGAACGTCTGATACACCGTCCAGATATTCACTGTCGAGCCTAACTTCATTGTCAGGAAGTCGCGCATAAACTCTCCGAACATGCTGCTGTAGGCATCGCCAAACGCTGCCTCCATGGGATACCAGTACCCGTCATACAGCGCATCCTGCACTGGTTTGAGTTGACCCATTAGCACGTAATTGCGGATAAGGTCTGATTGGTCCAACGGCCGGCCCGTTGAGTTCAGGCTTTCGAAAATTAGCTGCGGGTTATCAACGCCGCTCTGCAGCGCCACGCTCACGACCATTAGCTTTTTGATTCCTTCCCACAGCGTCGCTACGTCACCTGCTACCTCCCGCTCGAATAAAGCGAAGTTAGCCGCCACTCGCT
The DNA here is from genome assembly GCF_016056375.1 of Hymenobacter negativus. Classification (GTDB taxonomy): domain Bacteria; phylum Bacteroidota; class Bacteroidia; order Cytophagales; family Hymenobacteraceae; genus Hymenobacter; species Hymenobacter negativus_A. The sequence continues at coordinate 651,675 of NZ_JAEDAE010000002.1, read as the reverse complement.
CTGACTTCTGCGAGGGCAGCGGGTTACCGTTCACTACCGCAATTAAGGTTTCCTTGTCGCGTTTTGTGAGCAACAACCGCTGCAACAAGTCGCCTTGTTTCAGCCGGTTGGTCAGGTATGTATCGGTTAGCTCTTCGCTGGTGGTGTCTGATTGGAGAGGTTCGCCATGCTGTGCTAAATAGTTTGCTAGGGCTTTCAACAACAACACCATGGTAGTAAGCCGCTGCTGCCCATCTATGACGAGAAAGTTGCGAATAGTACCTATCGCGTGTGCTTCTTCCTCAAAATACACCACCGACCCAATGAAATAGGTAGGTCGCGTATCATCTTGCCCCACTTGTCGAATGTCGTGCAAAAGCCGCTGGCACTCGTCCAGTGTCCAGCTGTACGGCCGTTGATAAATGGGAATGGTGAACTGTTGGCGACCCTCTAAAAGGCCTAGGAGTTTTGTTTCGGTGGCTTTCATATTGCTGGTAAGAGAAAAAGAACTTTCACTAAACTATTTCGAACGCAGTAATAATTTTTGCCTTTAATTCTTCCGATAGCGGCGCCCTTGCATGAGGGTTCTCTATTAGTTTAAAAGGGGTATTCACATCATCTTGTTTGATTAGAACAGCAGACAATGCACGGTTTTGGTTAATCCTGATAATTCCGTCTTTAGTAGGGCCTTCTATTATCTTTTCACCATCATAAAAAGATGTTGGCGTGCCGTATAGCACTTCGGTTATATCTTGACTTTGTATCCAGTGGTTCTTATTATATAAAATAACAACCAACGGAATGCCTTCTTCAGTTAAAGATTTATATTTACTCAGTTTTGATTGTAGCCGCTTTCTAATCGATTTTATATAATCCTTGCTTTCATCGTTCGAACTGTAAGACTCAATTACCGAAAAGACTGTTGGCCCTCCATAATTAGAAGGTAAAGGCCAAAAATAGCCGCTGATAATAAGGCCATCTCGGAATCTTAGAAAGAAAGGTTCATTAAAAGTGGGGGTTGGATGCTTTTGAAAAAGTTCAATGAATGCTTTTTTGATTTCAGTTGGTTTGAAGTTGATGTTCTTTTGTTTAATCGGCTTCCCTTCATCGTCCACTTCTTCATCAGGAGAAAAGTCAATTCTTATCACCACTTTAACGTCGCTGATAATCTGGTTTATAGCGGAAATAATTTCGTGTTGCTGTGATGGTGCTTCATCAAAAACAGCAAATACCTCAAATGCTAAAGCATCATCAACCCAGAAATCAGGCGTCTTCCCTCCAACTATTTCCAGTGGTTTTTCAATCTCAACAGTTGTAAAGGCTTTTTTCAGCCTACGAAAAGCCTGGACTTCTGCAATTGCAGATATTGATTGCTTTTTGTCCTGCGATTTTATTTCGCCAAGTGTTTTTGAAATTCGTTCAGAGGGATAGGCTTGTAAATCTTCTTCAAGCTGTTGTCTAACGGGTTCCAAACCCGGTTCCTGGATGAGGTACTGAAAGTAGTTTTTGTAATGCTGATGTTCAGTGCGCTTAACTGCTGACATCAGTTCAGGCGTGAAAAGTAGTGGAGTTGCCATTGTTTCAGGTTTATGATTCTTTGTTCGATTAATTGATTTAAGCCCAATACCGATTCCCCAGCGTCGCCAGGTTCTTCACATGGTCAAACACCGCCTGCCTCCTTTCCAGAAACACCGGGTCCGGGTAGCTCTCCTTCGGTAGGCCTTTATCGTCGTCGTCCAACGCCTGCCCGATGTACACCAGCACTTCGTTTTGTAGCTGCGAATTCTTGTGCCAGTCCGGAGCCATTACCGTGCGCTTAGCCTCCTGCGAGCGCAGCTTTTCCAGCAAGTGCTGCGCGGCCAGCTTCACCCTGGCTTCCTCGCCTTGCTTCAGCGCCGGCACAAACAACAGGTCAAAAATCTCCAGTTCCGATTCGCTCAAGCCGGCCGCCGCCGCCCGCTTTTCCTCGGCTTGCAGCTTTTCCGTATAGGCTTTCAACTCCTGGAAAAAAGCCGTTACGTCACTACTGGCCGTATTATAGCGCTGGATGATTTCGTGCAGCCGCTCGGCCAAATCCACCCGGCTCACGTTGCGACTCAGTAGCCCCTGCACTTTATCGGTCAGAAATGCTACCATGTCTGCTATCGCCAGGTTCTTGTGGGGCCGTGTGTTGAAACGCTCCTGCAGCTTCTCCAGGTCTATGCCGCTCAAATCCAGCTCCTGGCCCTGCGCCTCGATATGGTAGCCTTTGCCGTCGCCCTGCGCCACGATAGACGGGTCAATCAACTCCCGCACCCGCTTGTGAGCATCGTCCAGGTCACTGCTGTCGCCCTGGCCTTGCTGCATGATGCGGCGCACGTACTCCAGCGCGTCCTTCAGCCGCCGGTACCGGCCCTTGTATGGCCCGCCGCCCACCAATAGCTCCTCGGTCAGAATATTCGGCTTGCAGGCTTGGTAAAACGACGTAACCGCCGTTTGGTACACCCCAAATTCCTTCTTCAATTCCTCCGTCTTCACCAGCCGGTCAGCCATGTCTTCCAGCTGGCCCAGCTTGTCAAACGTGGCCCCGCTCTTCAGCACTTCGTCCAAGCTCAGTCCTTGCTTTGCCAGAAACTTAACCGCCTCCTCAATCGCCGCGTCCAGGTAGCTTAGGAGTACCTCGAAGCCCTCCACTGGCACTTTGGGCCCTTCCGGCTCACCCTCACTACCTACTCGCTTCGTGCTCGCGTACTGCACCAGGGCCTTTTCCAGCCGCTTGCTGTCCATTAGCCCGTAGTAGTCCATGATGAGCCCATTCGTCTTGGCAATCGGGTAGAGGGTGGTGTCCGTCGCTACGTGGCCATTCGCATCCAGCGCCACCGCCACCCGGTTGGCGCGGGCGATGGTTTGCATCAGCGTGTGGTTTTGCAGTGGCTTGTCCAGATACAGCGTCGAAATCGTTGGCGCGTCAAACCCCGTCAGCCATTTAGCGCACACAAACACCAGCCGCAGCTTGTCGGTAGGGTCCCGAAACCGGTCTTCTATCGTCTGGTGGTCGTCGCCCCAGGTTTTGTTCATCAGCTCCCGATGCGGCCGGATATTCAGACTTAGCCGGTCAAACTTCTGCTCTTCCTCGGCCTCCTCACTTACAATGACGGCCATTTGCGTTTCCTGCATCCACTTACGCCGCCGCTTTAGCTCTGCTTGCTCTTCGCTACCGTCGGCCGCTGCGTTCAGCGCCTTCTGCACCTCGCGCTGCTTCAGCTTCCAGCGGGCCTGCACTTTGTCGTACATCCGTACCGCCGTAGGTTTATCCAGGCTCACCACCATGCCCTTGCCCAGGTAGCCCCGGTTGGGGAAGTGGCCCACAATATCCTGCGCTACTGCATCCAGACGGTCACTGTCAGTCAGCACCGTCATCACGCTGGCGTACTTGCGCGTCAGAGTTTCCTGCTGCTCCTCACTCAGTTCCTCATCGGCCATTATCTCCGCAAACTCCTCGTTGAGCGCATCGTTTTGCAGCTCCATCTTCGGCACCCGGTTGTGGTAGAACAGGGGCACCGTCGAGCCATCCAGCACACTCTGCTGAAAGTTGTACTGGCTCACGTAGCCCCCAAACCATTCCCGTGTCGTCTGCACCGCGTCGAGCAGGGGAGTACCCGTGAAGGCCAGATAGCTGGCCCCCGGAAACGCCCGGCGCAGGTTCTCGCCCAGGTCGTTGTACTGGCTCCGGTGCGCCTCATCCACCAGCACCACGTAGTTGCTTTCGCCCCCTTTTAGTCCTGAATCGGCGGCTGGCGTCAGCTGCGGAAAGCCCGCCCCGCCGCGCCCGCTCGGATTCTTAAACTTCTGTATCAGCGTAAACATGACCGGTGCGTCCGCCCGCACCAGCTTGCCCAGGTGTTCGCCACTCTTGGCGCGGGATTCGGGGGCCTTGCGGTCGTCGCTCAGCATCCCGGCCCGTACAAACGTCTTCCACAGCTGCTCCTCCAGGTCGTCGCGGTCCGTCACCATCACAAACTTCAGCTCCGCGCCTCCCGGCACCGTGCGCCGCACCTTCTGCACGAAGTAGGCCATCGAAAAGCTCTTGCCCGAGCCCTGGGTGTGCCAGAACACCCCCAGCTTGCCCGCCAGCTCCTGCCGACGAGTTAAGGCGTCCACCGCTAGGTTCACGCCCAGGTACTGGTGGTTCTTAGCTACTATCTTCTGCCGGCCGGCGTAGAACAACACGAAGTTGTCGAGCAAATCCAGCAGCGTTTCTTTCTGAAATAACGTCTGCATCACCCGCACCACGTCTACTTCGCCTTTCGCCACGGCGGCCGGCTCTTCCTCATCATCCCGCTCCCAGTTAAAGAAATGCTCCCAGTCCGACGTGTGGCTGCCCACCTTCGTCACCAGGGCATTGCTCAGCACCACCACCAGGTTGAAGTCAAACAGCCGCTCGATGTCGCGCCGGTAGTCGGTCAGGTTCTTGTCGTAGGCTTGGCGGGTTTCCTCCGTGCTGTTTTTTAGCTCCACGAACACCAGCGGCAAGCCATTCACAAACACCAGCAGGTCGGGCCGCCGTGTCTTCTTGCCGCGTATTGTCAGCTGCTGCACCACCGCGAAGTGGTTGTTGGCCGGGTGGTCAAAATCCACGTACCGCACCCGCGTGTTCACGGATTCGCCCGCCGCGTTTTTGGCTCCTGGCAGGCTCACGCCATCTTGCAGCAGCTTCGTCACCGCCTTGTTGCGGTCAAACGTATTGCCGGGCTTGATTTCCGTCAGCTGCCGTTCCGCCTCGGCCAGCACCGCGGCCGGGGCGTGGGGGTTCAGCTTCTGTAGGCTGGCCCGCAGTTGCCCCAACCGCACTACGTCCCGCGAGTCGGCCCGCCCAAACTTGGCATTTGCTGCCACCTCGTCTTTCAGGTGCAGGTCATACAGGTTCAGGTGCTCATCGTAGTGGAGCTCCTCCATCAACACCTTCACGGATGCCCGCTCGATGTCGTCTTCTGAAATAAAAGCCATGTTTTGGGTAGAAAAACAATCAATAAATACGAACTAGGTGCGACTGCTAAATTTCTGCGGTTTCCAAAGCCTCAACTGCCAGCTGGCCACTCAATAGCCGGGGCAATAGCGCGTCGCGGGTGGCGCGGAGGGTCGCCATTTGGGTACTCAGGATTCCGATTTTCTTGTACATTGGACCGACCAGCTTATCAAATCGATTCATCGCCTCCATCGCCGGAATAATTACCGGCTGGTAGTCGATAAAGTCCTCAAACTGAAAGTTGCTGATGCCCGTGCTCTGCACTTCAAACTGTGCCATTTCTTGCGTTTCAAGCAAATGGTCAAGCAGCTGTTGCAGGTAATAGGGGCTGATTTTCACTTGGTCTGCCCTGATTAGCTTACAAAAGCTCGCCGGCATCACCTTGTCCCCGAATTTTGCCAGGGCTTCATCGGTAATCAGCACGTTGCGACCCAGGCCTTGGTCTGTACTGCCGCCCGACACCTCAAATACAATGTCGCCTGCCCGTAGCTCCCGGCTGGCCATATTAGATGCTTTGTGGTAGCGGTACACATCTAGATTTACCTGGCCCTTTTTCAGGTTCGGAATGTCTGTGCCACGCACGACGTGGCCGCCTACTGTGTGGGCGTCATCGGGTTCGTCTTGACCCCAGCCTCCGCCGATATAGAAATCTAATACCTCGCGTAGCTTTCCTTTTCGCCATCCTACTGGTAATTCTTTCTCAACCCCAACTATTACTCCCAGCCCGCGCCCGCGCACAAACCATTCCCGGTACACCTCATGCGCCAACGCTTGTAACGTTGCTATTTGCACCTGGTAGTTCTCCAGCAGTGAGTCGTAGCGCCCTAACACCGCCGCTATCTGCCGTTGCAGATGTAATGGAGGCAAGGGTATTTTAATGTTTTTGAAATACTGCCAGTCAGCACGTTGCCGACCACTCGCGCCGACCATGCTACCAATAGCATGATTGATTACGTAGTCCGTTTTTAATAAATAAAGCAGATAGTTTATGTCACTGACTTCTTCTTTTTCATCAAAAACAAAAAACTCCGTTGACCCAAACCCTGTGCCTCCTTCTCCTAGTTTGACTTGCGCAATTTTTCTATTTTCTAAGCACGGTGTAATTCTAGCAAACAGAATCTGACCGTTGCTGAATTTTGCGCCGCCTTGTCCGTCGAATATCTCGTCTGAATAAGAGTAGACGAAATTATCAATCGGATTAATGTCTTGCATCCCGACAAAGGCATACGGTTGGCCTTTCTGCAACTTTGTTTTTGGGCCGAATACAACCGCTTCTCCAAGCTCTACCTCAGGCCATTTCATACTGCTGCCTCCTCCCGTACAACGTCCATAAACAGTATCACCATATCTTGAGCCAACTCGCTTTGCAGTTGGTCGGCTTCCTGGTGTAGCCGCGCCAGGTCGGCGGCCTGCGCTTCCACAAACTCGCGGAACTCCTCCGGCGTGCGCCCGTCGTCTTCCAGCGCCACGCCCACGTAGCGGCCGGGGTTAAGCGAGTACTGCTGCTTGGCAATGTCGGCCCGGCTGGCCCGGTAGCATAGCCCCTCCACGTCGCGGTATTCCCCGTCCGGGAAGTGCCCATCCAGCCACGCCAACTGCGCCTCGAAGTACGCGCACCGCTCCAGCACAAACAGCAGCAGCTCCCGGGCTTCGGCCGCCCGCTTCAGCAGCCCGCGCAGGCCGGCTCCCGCCCAGGTCTTGTCCTTCTCGGGCCGCAGGCTCTTTTCGGCGAAGTTCACCAGCGCCTCGGCCCGCTGCCCCAGCGCCTGCACGCCCGCCTTGTCGACGGGCAGCGCCTCGCCCGTCAGGGCCAGCAGCGCGTCCAGCTCTTCAACCCAGTAGGGCGGCAGCAAGGCTTCCCGCGCCGCGTCGCTCAGCAGCATTTCCACGCCGGCCCTCCAGTCGGCCGCCCGGCTGGCCAGGGCTACCAGGGCGTTGGCGTAAGCTTCGCGCTGCGCCGCCATGCCCCGGTACGTCACCGGCGTTTCGCCCGCGTCGTCGGTTATCTCCGTGTCGCGCCATGCCTTCAGCGCCGCCAGGTAGCGCTGCCGCAAGGCCCGGAAGTTGTCCGTTTCGCCCCGGTACAGCCACACCACCGCCGTCAGGTTCTGCTGCTGCGCCTCCGTGAACACGCGCAGCTTGCGCGTTACCTGCTGGTAGGTGCGCCGCGCATCTAGCATCAGCATTTGGTCATGGCGCGGATGAGTCTCGTCGGTTTTCGCCCGGTCCAGAAACCACAGCGTCACCGGTAGGGTCACCGTGTAGAAGAAGTTTGAGGCCACGGTCACCATCACATCCACCATGCCGGCGTCCACCAGCTTGGCACGGGCCTCTGCTTCGGCCCCGCGTGCGTCGCTCGCCGAGTTGGGCATCACGAAGCCCGCCCGCCCCGTGGGCTTCAAGGCCGTTGCAAACAGCGACACCCACAGGTAGTTGGCGTTGCCATAGGTTTCGGCCGTTTTGCCCTTGCCCTTCTCGGCCAGCTTCGGCCCGTAGGTGGTAAACAGCTGGTGGCCGTTCACGTCAGCCGCGCCCACTCCGTCCACGTTGAACGGCGGGTTGGCCATCACGAAGTCAAACTTGCCCGCCGTGTCGGCGTAGTCGCCCTCGTAGGCCGTATCGGCCAGCGACGTTACCACGTTCCGAACGTCGCTCTTCAACCCGTTCACAAACAGGTTTAGCCGCGCCAGCTCTGCCGTTTCGCGCACCTTTTCCTGCCCGTATATCGATAGGTGCCCCTTCGCCTCGTGGCTCCGCACAAACTTGGCCGACTGCACAAACATGCCCCCCGTGCCGCAGGCCGGGTCCAGTATTAGCCCCGTGTGTGGCTCCAGTATCTCCACTATCAGCCGCACCACCGAAGTAGGCGTGTAGAACTCGCCGCCCTTCTGCCCTTCGCTCAGCGCAAACTTGCCCAGGAAGTATTCGTAAATCTGCCCGAACACGTCGCCCTCCGCTGCCTGTACCTTGGCCACCGTGCGGATAATGTCAGATAGCACGTCGTCCGGAATATTGCGGTACGCCGTCTGCGGCAGCCGCAGCGGGTCCTGGCCCGCCGTCAGCCCCACGTTGTTGGCATCTTCAAAAGCCTGCATGGCCGTCACCACTTTTTCCTGCACGTTGGTGCCCCGTGGCAGGTCCACCAGTGCCTTGTCAAAGTGCGCCTCGTCGGGCAGCCGGTAGCCAATCAGGAGGGTGTAAATCTGCTCCCGTGTGAGCAGGTTGCGCCCCGTCTGTTCCTCAAACTGCGCCTCCGCCTTGAGCCGCAGCTTCTCAAACCGGTTGGTGGCGTATCGCAGAAAAAACAGCCCCAGCAGTGGGGCCGCGTACTCGCTCGACTTTAGCTTGCTTTTTACCCGCAGCTGGTCGGCTGCCTTCCACAAGTCCTCCTCAAACGTTTGGGGACGAGGCACCCGGTCAAATAATATCGTATCCACTAATGTTGATTCATAATTTTGAAAACCAAGTGCTTGCGGCATTCGCTAGCACTGCGGCAGTGGCCACGCCTCAATACCCTCGGCTGTGTAACGCTGTTAACATGAGGCACCAAAAGTGACTCATATCAGCAACGGTGTACTCATTCTGGAAAAAGTATAGTTACTTTGTGGCAACCACTGTCGATTATACAGCAAGTATAAGCTACTCCGTGGTAACAACCACCGCTTATCCGCTTGGCTTTAGGCCCCCATTTGTTCTACTCTGGCAAATGGATTGGGTAGCAAACGCTTAGCATTCCCCTCCGATTTCCTTTCCTCCGCGCCCTTGTTATGGACGACAATCTTACCAAAATTCTGCTGGCTGTAGTCGCGCTTCTTGCAGCAGGTGCCGTTATTACTTTCAAAGTCATTCAGAATCGTAATACACACAACTCTGGCCGCATCAATGATGTGACGCAGAAAAACATCCGCGCCGGCGGCGACGTGGCGGGTGGCGACATCAACAAGAACACGAAGTAGAGATGTTCGGAGTACCGCCGGGCACTCGCACGTCCCAGGATGACATACGTGCTGGCCGCGACAACGCCGGCCGTGACATTCGCCACGAAACGACTATCAACAACTATTCTAGTCGTAGCGCCGCTTGGAGCAACAAGCTGGTCGAGCTGGGCATGCAGTACCTGGAGGAGCGCGCGCAAAATTTGGGTGGCCACCGGCCCCTGATTGACAAGCTCGAACACTACTCCACTTTGGCGGAGGACGAGGTAGAAGTCATTGGTTTGGAGCAAAAACTGGTTCTGGGAGGCTACAGCTCCCTTTATGGCTTCGCCGTCAAGACCAAGGAAATGTTCGTAAAACACCTCACAAAACACCAGTTTTCCGAGGCTGCGCAGAAAATGTATGCTATTTTGCTGGTCGAAACGTATGCTTGTTTTGAGCAACACGTTTACCCCTCCATCGTAGCTGGACTACCAGCGCAGCAGGTCATGTACCTCGTCGAAGAGCATGTGTACATCTACTTGGAAGAGAAGCTTGGCAGCAACGTACTCGACTTGTATAAGGACGAAATATGCGGCATGCTTTACTTTCTGACAGGGAATTGCCACATAAAATGGCACTAACATGCTAGTCTACCACCCTGCCTTCGACCTATACCATGCCGTCTGCCGATTCCTCAAACTGCTCTATCTCACCAAGGATAAAAGTTACGCCACCGAACACATCAAGCTGATTGATTATTTCGTGGTCTTTCCAGGTGAGATAACCAAGATGCAGTTGCCCTTAGAGTACAGAAGCTACCGCAAGCTTTTCAAGGTTAACCCCTACGAGGACGTCTACAACGGGCCAATTGTGTTCCGCCAGCTGCAAGGCTACCAGGACTCTGCCCTCCAGGCAATGTCTGCCTACGCTTTTATCGACCCTCTTCTGTATCGCAAGGGTGAGGTTAAGCTCTCCGATAAATTTTTTGGTGAGGAAATCGATATGCTTGTTTCTCAGCCGATAGAAAACGCTGTGCTGGCCGAGTTTGTCAACCAAGTGCTGCTCAAAATGCCTTACGAAGGCTCGATTGGGCTAAAAGAACGTTCTAAATTATTCTAGGTGCATGATGCAAAAGCTCGCCCCAAGCCTCTTCGTTCGAGAGCTTCAAGTTTATAAGGCTGGGAAGCAAGTATTTCAAGCTTCGTTTCATCGTGGCGTGAACATCATCCGCGGCGAAAATGGCTCCGGCAAATCCACGGTGATGAACATGCTGTTCTACGTCCTGGGCGGCGAGTACACCCAGTGGACCGAAGACGCAAAGTCCTGCGATGACGTGTATGCCGAAGTTGAAACATTTGGCGCTGTCTTCACACTGCGCCGCAAAATAGCTGTATACCCGCCACCAATTGATATTTTCTGGGGGCCTCTCCCTGAAGCATTAGCTTCGGCAATCGGCTGGGAAGAATACGGAGGCCGCCGTACGGCCACCAAGGAAAGCTTTTCGCAGTTAATGTTCCGGGCGATTGGCTTTCCCGAGGTCAAGACCGAAGACGAAAGCAATATCACCATGCACCAGGTGTTGCGCCTGCTCTTTATCGACCAAGCCACCAACTTCACGTCGTTGATGATAGACGAGAAGTTTGACCCGCCGCTTACCCGCAAGGCTACTGGTGATTTGCTGTTGGGCATCTATGATAATGAGCTGTACAGCGCCCAGATAAACCGCAGCCGTCTGCAAAAAGAGTTGGCCGATTACACGAGTGAGCACCGTGGGTTGCTTTCCGTAATGAAGGTGGCTGGCCAGTCTACAACAATTAGCGAGCTGGAAATTCAGCTTCAGGAGCTTCTGCAGGAAGTTGATTCCATCAACGCGCAGGTTGCAGCCGATAGCACAACCTTAAAAGTCAAGAAGATTGACACAAATGTTGCCGAGCTCAATAAAACCCTGTCGGATGCCAAAAACGCCCTCGGTAGTTCCTTGCAGGAGCTCGAAAAAATCGTTTTGGATGTACAGGATTCCGAAGACTTTATTGCCAGCTTAAAGCATCGGGTTTCGGCCCTCAATGAGTCAATTGAAACCCGCCGAATTCTAGGGCAATTGCCCATCACCCAATGCCCACACTGCTTAGAAGCATTAGTTCGGGACCAGCAGCCAGAAAATAATTGCATCCTGTGTGACCAGCCCCTTCCCCCCGAGGCCAAGCAGACGCAGGCCATGCGTATGCGCCAAGAACTCGAACTCCAATTAAAAGAATCAACTGGATTACTGGTCGACAAGATTTCCAGAAAAGAGCTGCTCGAAAATGCTATCCCGAACCTTCGCTCAAACGCCAGGCTTTTACAACGCAACTACGATGCGTTTATCAACAAAAGCCAGTCTTCCCGAGATGAACAGATTGATAAGCTTCTCATTAGAAAAGGGAATCTGCAGGCACAGCGTCAGTTTCTGGAACAGCAAATCAATGTAATGAAGCTGCTGGATGCTGCCCGGCGCAAAATTGAAGATGCCAAGCGACAGATTGCGGAATTAGATGATATCATCCAATTGAAACACGAAAAGCAACGCCGTAACTCATCGATTGCGCTTAATTCAATTAGCAGATTCGCCGTCAGCCTGCTTAAACAGGATGGCCATTATGAAGCCGGTTTTGCCAATGCCAGCCGTGTAGAGGTCGACTTTTCTAAAAACACATTTGCCGTCGACGGTCGAAATAACTTCTCTGCTAGCTCCGTAGTCTACGCTAAGAATTGCGCGCTTTTTGGGATTTTCTTTGCCTCGCTAGAAAATCCCTTCTTCCGTTACCCTCGCCTAGTTATGTGCGATAACATGGAAGATAAGGGCATGCAGCCTGAGCGCAGCAAAAGATTTCAGCGGAGTGTTGTTTCCCTCTCGGAGCAGTTCGACGTTGAGCACCAGATTATTTTTTCGACCTCTATGATAGATGAGTCGCTGAACGTTGACAAGTATTGCATCGGCGAATTCTATGGTCCAGAAAATAAAACGCTGAAGCTGAAATCAGCTTAGTATTTCAGGTGATTCACTTAGTGATTATAATCACCAAATCACCTTCTCCTAGGTACGCTAGGCGTAATGACTCTGCCGCCAAGCCAAGGGTTTTTAATGACTGGTCTTAGATTTCTTAACCGAGGCTTTCACCCTACGCATGAAAAGAACAATACTATACTACCCTACGATTGATATTCCACGAGCAGATTGGCTGAGGCACGCTTTGTTATATTGGGATGAGGTTAGTTCAATAGTGCCCAAAAGTTGGGATAATGAACTTTTATTGGAGTTGTCTCCCGAAATCCACTACTTAATGGACGAAGAGCAGTTCAGACCTGTTAAACCAGAAGAGCTAACTGATAAACCAGATAATTGGGAAGCTTTTGAAGCGTTCCAAGTAGAGTTTAAAGAAACAGTTCGAAGCGACGAATTTCAAGGTTTTTTAAAACGTCGTGCTGGGTCACATAGTATTAAAATTCACAGTAATAAAGTTGGGAATAGTTCAAGAATTCATTCCAATAAAACGAATAATGGAATTTATGAATTTCTCGAAGAGCTAGGTTTGGCTAAACGAAATCAGGATAGCGAGTGGATTGATTTCGAGAACAGTGTAGCAATGCTTTATATGTCTCTGCTCGCCAAATATCTTGCTGATGCCGCTGACAACTATACAGTAATAGGTACAGACAATGCAGGCTATGAAAAATTAAACTTTAAGGCTGATAATAGAAGGACTGGAATTCAAATCATGAGCCTAAGCCTTCATAATATTATGCCCACGCCAAATAGTAACGTTCCATTCGAAGAGATAATCAAATTCAAAAGGCTTAGAAAGGATAATTTGAGCCATTTCAACAAGAATATATCAGCCTTCGAGTCAAAGGCAGCTAAGGTGACATCCAATTCTGAAATGAAAGAAATTGCTATAGATTTTCACGAAACATTAATGAATGGTGTCAAAGACTTGGATAAAGCCTTGAGTGATTCGAGAATTGAACACGTTTTTAAGTCTTTCAAATCTCTTATCAATTTAAAGTCACCAACATCTTTTGCAGCAATTGGCGCTCTAGTTAATTCTCAAACGAGTTTATTCGATATTCCGGTTGCAACAGAAGCACTTGGTGTTGCCGCAATAGGAGCTATAGAATTAGCTGGTAATTATATTGATGCTAGCAACAAGAGGAGAGTAAGGTTGCGGGAAAGTGCATTTTCATATGTCTATTATGCTCAAAAGGCTGGGTTTATTAGCCGTTATAATTAATTCAACTACTAACCTGGGAGATACTTTAGAAATTCATTACCCAACTTCCTGCGCCATTCCGAAGCATCGTCTTTTTCTTTCGGCATGCTGGTTTGCGCCAAGGCCATACGCACCACCAGCGCCACGTTCATAAGTCCCACGGACGCCGCAAGCCCCAGCAGCTGCCGCTGAAATAGTCGCACCACGTATTCCACCAGCTTAGCGGTGGTCGGTCACTATTCCAGCAGCATCGGATAGCTGGCAAAGCCACGCCTGAGCGCATCAAACTCTGGAAAAGCCTTTCGATAAGCTTACGAATTAGTCAACGGCTCACTTCCTCTGTGCCGCCAGGTTCTCCACCAGCGGCCACAACGCCCGTAATTTCGGCAGCCGCAGCTGATGCCCGTTAAACCGTTGCACCCCGTAATCGTGCCCGCCCAGCTCACCAAATCCTTCAGCCACGCGCACCCGGTAATCTTCATCTACCCAAAACAAGTGCCGGTCAAAAGCCCGGTGTAAATTTGGGCAGAGCGCCATCCCATTCCCGATAGTATCATCCCGGCTCACCGACCAGGGCACGATGTGGCAGGCATCCAGCAGCGGCGCGGCCCCCGTGGTGCTCACCAATTGCAACCCCGACACTGCGCAAGTCGACTCATACGCCCGTAGCACTTCCCGCCCGAACACCGCACTCCGCACCAGCACCTCGGTTTCGTCGGCCACGTCAATCACCCGGTTGTACATGGCCGCCGGCTCCTCCAGCATCTGCCGGCCCAGCTCATCCAGCTTTTCCTGACCAGCCCGCGGCCGGAAATAGTGCCGTGTCAGCGGGAAGTAACGCGCCAGCAGCGCCTGCCTCACCTGCTCGCGGGCCACTGGCTGCAACAGCAAGTCCCACAGCGCCGCATCCAACGAAGCGTAAGCAATAACATCGCGCAAGTGCCCAAAGCTCCGCACCGACTTCGACGACGTCAGCACCAGCTCACGCCCCGGCCGTGCATGCAGGTGCCAGAAACCACTGCTCTGCAAGTGAAAAAACGGCATCTGAAACGGGCAGGCCGAGTATTCCGGCCCCGGGCTTAACAGCTGGCAGTACGCCTTGAAAGCGGCAATCAGCTCCGGCGTAATCTCAATGCGGTTGTGCCGAATACCCGCCTCCTCAATGCCCTCCAGCACCGCCAGCAACAGCGCCGGCTTGTACGGCGACTCCAGCCGCACCCCCGCCACGGTGCGCACATCCACTTTCAGCTTGGTAATCTTGGCCAGGTAGGGTAGAAACGTCGTCAATGGGAAAGGTGTAGGCAAATGGGCAAGTGCGTAAAACTACCTTGTCAGGGGTATTCAAGCTTGCAACCTGCTTCATTATTCAGCGCGGGTCACACAGCGCTCCTTCATCGCCCAGAACGCCCGCGTCCATCGTTGCGCACCGCAGTCACGTAGGCAGCAGCCGGATTCTTCCTCTTTTCCTGTTCTTGAAAATACTTCTTTACATCAAAGTCATCGCCCTGGTCTACCGTCCAGTAGTCATGCTCAAATCGGGCTTTGTGGCGCAAATAATGTAGATGCGAATTGTAGCGCCCTTCCCGCAGAATGATTGAGATTTCAGTGCGCCCATTGCGGTACGCATGCTGTACGGCATCCACATAATAAGTAGACCAGTAGCGCCGGAGCACAAAGGGCAGTTCCACTGCCTCTCCGACCCGTGGCGTAACCGCCAGGCGGCACCGAAACCAGACGCTTTGTTCCGGGTGGTGCAACTCAAACACATGCTCCACCGATGAAAAGTCCAGGAAGCCGGTGTCTTCGGCTTGGGCCAGTTCCCAAAAATCGGCCGACCAGATTTCCAGCCACCGCCGGTACACCGCCGAGTTGATGCCCAGTTGCTGCTGGAGAGCCTTGCCCGTGGGCTGCTTCTCCGCCGCCGGCCAGGCTAGCATCAGCCGCAGCAGCGGCTCGTACACTTTGCCCATGGCCACCAGCTTTTCAACGGCTGGCCGTTCCTGCATCAGGCTATACAGCAGCCGGGTAGACGGTATCGATTCGGCGCGGGGTGAATAGGTTTTCATAGCCTACCTAAATTACTGTCTCCGCCCGATATGCAAACCGACCCACCCTACCGGTTCCGTTGCTGCCGCCCCTTCAGTTGCTCCCAACACGAAACCGCGGCCTCAAAGGCCTCCTACAACAGCCGAATAAAAGAATGCCCACCTCAGCAAGCTCCATGCTTACTAAGGTGGGCATTCTTTGTGCCTACTGGCTTACTCCACCACCAGCTTGCGGTAAACCACTCCACCCTCGTGCCTCACCCGCACCGTGTACAGTCCCGGAACCAGCGCTGGCACCGCCAGCGTATGCGGCCCCGCCACCTGCCGCTCGTCAGCTGCTAAGCTCACCACCTTACGACCAACCGCGTCATACACTTCCGCCCGCACCGCACTGGCCACCGGTAAGTAGTACGACAGGGTCGCCGTGCCCGCCGTGGGGTTCGGGAACACCGCCAACGCCAGCTCCTCAGCACCGGGCGTCGTGGCCGTTATAATGCGCCGCGTGTACCAGATAGGCGAGGTAACAATGCTGTCCCCGTCCGCTTGCGAAATCACTGCATAGTAATAGGCCGTCGTGTTCACGCTCTGTGGGTCCACGTAGCTCAGTGCCGTCGCCCCGGCCGTTGCCGTGGCCACCACCACCGGCTTGGTGCCGTTGCCGGGTACCCCACGCAACACCTGCACCGAACTCACCGGCTCGTTGTCGGCATCGCTCACGTTTATTGTCATTGAGGCCGCGGCTTGGTCGGCAAACACGCTGCCCATCGGCTGGCTGTTGAGCGTAAAGGTCACCTCCGCGTTCCAGTCATCCGACGCATAAAAGTGCCGCTGCCGCAGCGCATCCAGCAGGTCGGCCTTGGTCAGGGCCGGGGCCAGCACCACCAGCCGGGCCGGCGTCGTGCGCAGAAAAGTCGTGTTGTGGTTGTCGTGGTCCAGTGTCACGCCCACGTGGTAGCCCTTGGCCAGCAGCGTCTGGAAGTACGGCGTGTAGCTGCCCCGCGACGGATTCGTGTAGCTGGTATTGGTCGACGTGGCTGGCCCCGAGCGCAGCACCGTGCCCACAATGGCCGAGTCGGCCCGGGGGCTGAACGCCGTCCCGGCCAGGTTGCTGTAGTCCGTCCGATTGGGGTGGGCCAGCGTGGCAAACGCGCCCGGCCGCCGGTTGATTTCCCGGAACAGGCTCTGGTAGTCGTTCTTGGCCACGAACACGTCGTAGTTGCCCGCCTCCCAGCCCAGCAGCTGGTTCACGCCGTACACCACCACGTGGCCCCCGCCCGAAATCACGCCCCACTCCATGCCATACAGCGCCACGAAGCCGGACGTCGTCGCCTGGTCGGCCTGCTGCAGGCCGCGCGCGTAGTTCGGCAGGCTCATGCCCGCCTGGCTGTGGTTGTGCTCCGAGATGCCCAGAAAGTCCGTATGCAGCGAGGCCGCCGCGTACTGAAAGTCCTGCAGGGGCGTCGTCAAGGTCCCGTCCTGGTTGCCATCCGAGTAGCTGCTGTGCGCGTGAATGTTCCCGCGGAAGGGCAGCAGCGTCCCCACCGGCGGCACCGGCACGGTGTAAGTCACATTGGCAAAGAAGGAAGTCGTGTACGCCGCCGAGCAGCCCGTGCCGTTGTAGGTGTACACCTCGATGCGGTACGACTGGCCGGGCACCAGATTGGTCACCGTCACGCTGGTCGCCCCGGCCCCCGCGTACACCACGAAGCCGCTGCCCAGCGCACTCCCGCCGCCATAGGCCGCATTGCCCGTGTACCCGACGCCCGAGCTCGGCAGCGTCAGCGTCGAGGAATTCGGCCGCACCACCACTAGGTGGTTGGTCCCGTTGCCCGGCGTCCAGCTCACGGTCGCCCCGTTACGCCCCGCCGCCACGGCCGTGGCATTGGTGGCATCCTGCGTCGGGAAGCTGGCCAGCACGCACGGCGCCGTGGTAAACGTGCCGCTCGCCGGCGTCGCCTGCAGGTAGTTGGTCGTGCAGCCCGTGCCCAGCAGCTCGTACACCTGGTAGGCGTAAGCCGTGCCAGGCTGCAGGTTGGTCACGTTCACCGTCGTGCCCGTCCCGGCATACACCACAAACCCACCCGTCCCCAGCGCCGAGCCGCTGCCAAACGCGGCGTTGCCGTTGTACACGCTGCCATCCGTCGGCGCAGTAGCCGCCGTGCTGGCCCGCCGCACCACCACAATGCGCCCCGTGCCGTTGCCGGCCGTCCAGCTCAGCGTGGCCCCCGTCGTGGTCAGGCCCGTCGCCACCGGCGCGCTGGCCCCCTGCGTGGGCTCCGGCCCCAGCGTACAGGGCGCCGTCACGTAGATGTTATCAAAAACGGCATTCTCCGCCGCCGTGGTGGCGTGGTTCCAGAAGCAGCCCACCCAGGGCAGGGGAGTCGCCGCAAACGCCGAGTCCTTCCGCACCCCGATGCGCACGAACGTGGCCGTCGTCGGGTCGTCAAACGTGGCCGTGTTGGCACTCACCTCCAGCGTCCAGTTGTCCTCGTCCGGCGCGTACAGCACCCGCACCGTGTGCGCCGGCCCAGTCAACGCCCCGGTCGCCACCGGCACGCTCACCGCCGCCAGCGTGCGCAGGTTGCCCGGCCCGATGAGCCCGCCCGTGTAGCGCACCAGCTTGAGGCTGTCGGGCGCGCCCGAATTGCCATACACCACCGCGTACCCGTTGCCCGTCGTCAGGTCCGACGAACTGCCGGCCAGCACAAACGCCGCCCCGTAGTTATTGGGCCCGAACCCCGACGGATTGGGCCGCGACTGCTGCATGTTGAAGAGCCAGGTAAGCTGGTCGGCATTCTGCCGCAGCACCGGGCTGTAGCGGCCTGACACGTCCCGTGCCACGAAATCCTTGCCTAACACCCCGCTGCTCAGCTTTAGCTGGTTGCTCACGATGGCCGCGCCGGTCCCGGCCGTGGTTTCTGTCTCGACCCAGCCCGCGCCCACGGTCGGACTGTCCGCCCGGTTGAAGTCATCGAGCAGGGTAGGAACCTGCGCCTGAGCCAGCACGGCTGCCGGAGCCAGCAGCGAGAACCCGCTGATGAGCCAGCGGCGAAGAGTAACAGATAGTAACATAGAGAAACATAAGGTTAGTCGCTCTACTTTACGCGTTTGACGGATTTTTAGGCGATACGCAGACAGTGCGCGTTCTAAAAACACAATATTCCTTCTCGCGGAGAGGAAAGAATAAAAGACCGCTATGCATCCTATTGTGTACCCTGATAAACAAAAAAGGCCCTCTGCGTGATGCAGGGGGCCTTTTAAATAGGCCGTAGGAGAATATGCTTCGTTCGACGCTATTCTAGAGGAACGCATTTAACTAGATTACCCCCTATGATTGTCCCCCAGAAATAAATAAAAGGCCCTTTAGAATATCGTAAAGGGCCTTTTTCGTACCGGAGATGGGACTATTCATCTTCACCCCATGCTTGTCTCGAAACCTCTATTTGCCGAGCCACAGTGTTCTGATTGTACCGCAGTGTTGTTTTAGGGTTGGTGTGCGCGGCAGCCATCATTATCAGCTCCAAAGGAATTTTCCTAGCAAAGGAATGAGTAATGAACGTGCGACGAGCCGTGTGACACGTAACCAGTTCGTATTTAGGATGCACCGTTTTCAGAGTACGGCTCGTTTGGCCGTATGATGCTATTTTCTCAGTAGGTTCGTTGATACCAGCACGGCAGCAAACCTCTTTTATGTATTCGTTGAGGGTTGAGTTTGCAATGTTGTGGATTTCTCCGCTCCAGCACATAGCTAGCAAAGCCCGCGCTGCTTTAGGCACATACACCTTTGCCGAAACGTCAGTGGTCTTGCGCGGTATAAGCTGTATTGTATCTCCTTTGTCATGCTCAGGCTTCAAATCCATCGCATCAGAATAGCGCAGTCCTGTATAAGCCATCAACAGCCAGAGGCGTCGCGCATTTTCCAAGTAAGGAGGAAGACCTTCTATAGCCTCTAGTAGGGCTAGCTCCACAGCAGAAAGCGCCATAGGCTCGCTTTCTGTGAAATCCCAGCCCCACCCTCGTTTGGTATCAATTCGCTCCACCGAACCGTGGTCGGCTGCATCGTGCAGAAAGGCTTTAAGGTTTTTGAGCTGTTTGTTTATGCTGCTGTCAGCCATCGGCTTATCGCCTCCGGCACCATCAGCTAACCACGCGCAAAACTGGTTTTTCCACGCCCGCGTAAAGTCTCTGTATTCCAGCGATTTGCGTGTTACAGCCACGAAGTTCACCAAGTGATTGTAAGTTGTGCGGTGCGACTTGACAGTATTAACAGCATTTTTCGTAGCCATACGGTCCAAATAGGCAT
Source organism: Hymenobacter negativus (assembly GCF_016056375.1). Classification (GTDB taxonomy): domain Bacteria; phylum Bacteroidota; class Bacteroidia; order Cytophagales; family Hymenobacteraceae; genus Hymenobacter; species Hymenobacter negativus_A. Next base: position 632,179 of record NZ_JAEDAE010000002.1, on the reverse strand, counting down.
CAAAATCAATCAGCGGCTGCGGTTGAGTAACCTCAATTGTTGGGACCTGGGGTTCTACAACAGCCCGTAATTGCTCAGTTGTAGGCAGAGTGCCTGCGGCCCTACACTCAGCCCAGTAATCTAAGAGGCGCTTGCTCATGCGCTCATTACTGGTATTGATAGTCTTGTTCCGCTCGGTGTCAGTACCGCGCTTGGGTGTCTTGGCGCGCTGTATGTCACCTCCCTCCCACTGGTCAGGGTGAATTTTATCGCCTGTGTATATACGCACACGAGCCTGCCCATTTTGGGGATTGAACCAAATGAAGATGGCCGTGGGCTTGTCACCGTTCGGCTCTTTGAGATGAAATGATACCGTTGCCATAGAAATAGCTCTGATTGCTGTCGCTAAGGTACAACAAATAGCTTTCCAGGGTACAGCATAGGGTACAAAATCACATCATTAGACCGAAAAACATTCATTAAAGCAGCAGAGCAAATTTGCAAAATATGCTTCTAGATACCCCATTAAGGCTTTTGCATCGTACAGCATTGGATATGCTTGGATATAGGCTCGATTCCCCTACGGACTACACAAAAGGCCCTCACAGCAATGTGAGGGCCTTTTTTATTACCCTGTTTTATTCTCGTATCCCGCATTTGCCCTCATGCCGGGAGCTGCACCCAGCGTGGGGCAAGGCAGCTATATAGCATCTGTTGTCTTCCATCGCTCGGGCCCGTCCGGTGTTGCGCTGAACACTGCAGGGTGAATTGCGACGCGGCAACTCTTCGCAAACGAGTGGAGCCGTTGCGGCATATGCAAACCCATGGCCCAACACCGTCAATAACGACGTATTCTACACCCAGCGCTTCGATGCCGGCGTGCAAGGCGGGCTGGGCTACGGGTACGGCCGGGCCAGGCCCTGCATCGATTATAGCCTGGGGCTGCGCAACTTAGGCAAGAAACACACGTTGAGCGGCAACGCCGGCAGTGCCACTATTTCCGCGTCAGTTTACCACAGCAGTGCATTTCAGGACTCAATGGCTTACTGGCTATTTGCGAAACCATAACAACGCCTAACTAGCGCTTCAACTGCACGCTGGCGGCCTCGCCCAAATGCAACGGCGCGCGCGAGGCGAGCTGGATTTCGAGCGTGATGCCGCCGGTGGTGTCTTTGGCGGGGGCGACCACGCCGGTTACTACGCGGGTGGGGCGGCTGGTGGCCCACACGCGCACCGAGTCGCCGGGTTGCACACGGGCGGGGCTGCCGGCGGGCACGGCAACGGGCAGCAGCAGGCAGCCCCGTTTCGTGATGGAGGTGACCACGGTGCTGGGCTTCACGTACTCGCCCAGCGCAATCTGACGCTCGCCCAGAAAGCCATCGTGCGGGGCAATCACGAAGTTGTAGTCGGCCAGCTTGGCGATGATGGTGCCGCGCCGCACGTACTTGCCCGCATCGAAATAGATGCTGCGAATGCGGCCCGGCTTTTTGGCAAGTACCGGTTCGGTGCCGCCGGCTCCTATCCGGCCGCTCAGCACTACCGTGGTCGAGTCGGGAATTAGGGCGGCAGGCGGGGGGCCGGCGGCCAGCGCGGCCACTTCATCGGTAGATTTCCACCACCAGCGGCGCCCTATCACGGCCACTCCAATCAGCAATAAGACAATGGCAACGAGGAGTGGTTTTTTCATACAGAAAGCATCGCGAAAACAGCTGGCTAAAACGCCCGACCAACCAGTGAGGCCGGCAGATTCCTATACGGCAAAGCCGAACACAACAGCTAACCGGTTTTCCTGCGGCTTTCTGCTCTGGCGAAGTGCAACTCTGATGGAGCAATCAGGCCAATCCACCGGCCCCCTACTCCACCCGACGCACGCGCAGGTAGTCCAGCATGGCTTGGTTCACGGGGCCGTTCATGTTCTGGTTGGCGGGCTCGTAGGTCAGGGTGAGGGCATGGGTACCTTTTTCGAGGCGCACGCGGATGGGGTTCGAGAAGCCCCAGTTGCTCCACTCCTGCACGCCGCGCTGGGGCAGCACTACGGCGCCCAGCAATTCGCCCCTGCGCCGCAGCGTGCGGATGGCGCACTGGTTGTTGGTGTTGATGGGGCCGTTGCCGTTGGCGTATCGGAAATCGAGGGCATACACGCCGCTTTCCGGCACCGTGACGGGGATGCTGAGGGTGGTATTTTTGGTAGTCGAGATTTCCACGAAGCCCTTGCCGGAGTAGCCTTTGTAGGGCTGGGTGGCTTTCGGAGCTAGCGTTTCGAGCTGAACTTCTGCGCCCGTGGCCCCGCCCACGGGGATGGGTTCACTGGCGAAAGACTCGCGCCCGGCATCATCTATGGCCACTACCTGGAATTCGCCGGGCCCGGTAGCAAGGTCTACTTGCCAGGTCGTTTCGGTCGTAGTGGCCAGCGCTTGGCCGTTTTTCAAGATGCGGTGGTTGACAGCATTCGCAACTGCGGGCCAGCGCAGGTAGTAACCGGCAAGCTGTACGGCCGGCGTTTCGGGCGAAACGGCATCGGCCACGCGGTTCACGGGTTGGGCGGCCGGGGCTTCGCTGCTGAGCACAATCTTCACCGCGTGCCGCCCGCTGAGGCTGGCCGGCACAGCAGCATCGGCCAGCGGCTGGCCATCGAGGGTGATGCTCTTGATGACATTGCCGAAGCCAGTCATCTCCACATCGAGCACCGCCTTCCGGTACTTGAAACCAGTGAGCCGCCGCGCCCCCTGAAACGCCTGCGGCACGAAGGGGCGGAACACCAGGCGCTCATCCTCATACCGAAGCCCAAATAGCACCTTATAAACCAGACTCAGGCTGCCAGACAGACTCCAGAGCATGTTGCTGGAGTTGATTTGGGTGCCGGCGTAGTCGCCGGTGCGGGCCACAAAGTTCTCCTTGTTGGTGAGAAACAGCGCCGCAGGCCGGTAGATGGCGGCCATGCTCTCCGTCAGCGACGCCTCGTTGCCGACCTGCGCGGCGGCCAGCCCCCAAAAGCTCTGCACGAAGGGCCACACGGCATCGTTATGATACGGCGGGATGCCCGGAATCTGCGGGTAAATGCACGGGGCGCCGAAGGGCACGGTGGGCGCTTTGCTCACCACCTGCTGCGCCCGCTCGCCCTCGGCCACGCCGAACAGCACGCACAGCGCCTCCCCCAGCGCCTCGGCCTTGGGCGAAAGCGTGAGGGCGGTGCGGCCGTACAGAAACTGGCCGTAGTAGCCCTTGTCGGCCTGCCACAGATGCTCGTTGATGGCAGCTTTGATGCCGGCGGCCTGGCGCTGGTGCTGCGCGGCGGTGCCGGGGTCGCCGAGGCGGGCGGCCATGCGCGCCAGCACCACGTTGGCCTGGTAGTGCACGGCGTTGGTGCCCAAGTTTTCGCTCTGGTAGATGTCCACGGGCTGCATCCAGCGCGGGTAGGTCTGCTCGCGCCAGTCCAGAAACGACGACTCGCCACGCACCAAGCCGGTGGCGGGGTCGTAGGCGTTCTGCACGTCGTCGGCCAGGCTTTGCCGGATGATGGGGTACCCCCGGCGCAGCCAGGCCTCGTCGCCGGTGGCCTGGTACACCTCCCAGGCCGCCGTGGCCCAGATAACACGGTCGGTCGAGCACGGGTAGGCCCCGCCCGTGCCGGTATCCTGAATGATGCGCCCGTTGGGGCTCACCTTGCGCAGGAGGCTGTTCATGGCCACTTTCGGCTGCAAAGAAGCCTGTGCGAGAATGATGCTGTAGCTCACGTCGCGGGTCCAGACGCCGGCCCACTCCTTGCCGGTGCGGAAGGTGCTATCGGGCTCCACGGCCCGACGGGCTTCCTCCAGGGCCAGGTTGTAGAGGGCATCGGCCAGCGGGTAATCGGAAGCGTATTGCGGAAAGTCGTCGGTGTTGATGCTTTTTTTCCAGCTTGCGGCGGTGGTTTTGGCGGCGGTGGGCTGGTTCAAGGTCAACGTGGCTTCGTAGATACCGTCGCCGTCCGGGTCCTGCATTTGCAGCGCCGGCATGTTGGTCAGGTTGTCGAAATCCCAGCTCAGCGGCGCGGTGCTCCCGGCCACGCTCACGTGCTTGAAATCCTGCTGATAAATCTTTTCGCCTTTGAACGTGGTGTAGAAGCCCTGTTTCTTAAACGCTGCCAGCACCGGCCGCAAATCCAGCCGGATGCGCACCGGGGTATTGGGGGCCAGGTAGGCATCGGCGGGGGCCGGCGTAGCGTCCGCGTAGCGCTGTCCAAACACGATAGGCGGCGTCTCAATGGGCCCGCCGCCCGGCCGGGGCACGGCCACCAGCAGGTGGTTGAGGCCGGGAGCCATTTCATTATCCTTGCCGTTGATACTGAACTTGAACTCGATGCGCGGGTTCTGCCGGTCATTGGCGGGGCTCACGTAGTTCGACACCAACTCGGTGGCCGAGAGGGCGCGGGCCTCGTGCGGCCCTTGCACCACCCGGTCGCGGTAGAGGCTGTAGGCGTCGGATTGCCAGATGGGAGTTTGCACAGCGGGAGTGGTTGCGGCGGTAGTAACGGCCGGCCTGGTAGTCTGGCAGGCTGGAAGCAGCCCAAGGATGAGCAGGTAGCCGTTGGCGAATTGAGTGGGTTTCATTGGGACGAAGGAATAGCAGCAGAATTACAAATTACGCCCTTCCCTACCCCAGCGACTTCGTGAACCCTACCTTAATCTTCAACTGAAAATCGGCGATGACCTTGAAAATCTCCTTCAGCGTTACCTGCTCCACCTTGGTCAGCATTTTGGGGTCGAGGTAGTTATCCGGCGTCACGTTGTCGTTGATAATCTGGGCGGCCTGCTTTTTCAGGCGCACGCCCATCAGGTAGTAGTAGGATTGGAGCAGCTCGTGGGCCTCGCGTTCGGTGAACACGCCCAGCACCTTGAGGGCCTCCAGCCGCTCGCCGGTGTTGGTGGCGAAAATGCGGTGCTTGAGGGCATACATCCGCACCAAATCGACGATGGGCGACATGGTTTTCTTGAGGTTGAAAACCTGGTGCGCGCCGTGGGCGAAAGTGCGTATGTTGTTGAAAAACGTGAGCGGCGGCTCGTATTGCAGCGCGTTCACGGCCATGTGGCGGAAGAAGCGCTCCACCGGCTTCTGCAGCTCCACGGCCAGGAAATCGTGCAGCTCGTCCATGATGGCAGGGTCGCCGTAGAGGTAGCGGCAGTCGAAGGAGGCGGCGAACTGCATGCCCGTTTCGGGGTTCGATTGGGTCATCCATTCCACGTAGTTGCGCTTCCAGTGCGAGAGCGAGTGCGTCCACTTCGGGTTTTTGGCCATGAAGCCGCCCTCGCAGTAGCTGAACCCGATTTCGTTGAGCTGGTCGCTCACCATTTCGGCGAATTTCAGGAAGTAAGCGCGCACCAGCTCGCGCTGCTCGTTGGCCTTGTCTTCGTAGATAATGGCGTTGTCCTGGTCCGTGAGCAGGGTTTGCTCCTTGCGGCCCTCGCTGCCCAGCACCATGTACACGAACCTGGCCGGCGGTGGCCCCAGCTCGGCAATGGCCCCCTCAATCAGTTTCAGTGCAATGGCATCCGAGACGGTGGTGATAACCTGGTTCACAATTTCGGGCTTCACGCCGCGGTTCAGGAGCTGGTACACCATTTCGGGCACCTGCTCCCAGCGGCGCTTCAGCTCGGGCACGGCCTGGGCCTGCTTCACTGACTGAATGAATATGAACGGCGATTGCGCCTGGTCGTCGGTCAGTAGCTTGTTGCGGCTCAGGAAGCCCACGTACTCGCCATCGGTTTCGACCAGCAAGTACCGCGTCTTGGTTCTGAACATCAACAGAATAGCCTCATACACAAACGCCCGCGAGCTGATGCTCACCACCGGCGCATCCACAATGGTTTCGACGGGCAGACTGGCATCGGCGCAGGCGGCCACCACCTTGTCGCGCAGCGTGATGTCGGTCACGTAGCCGATGATGTGGCCGTCCACGTCGGCGTTGGTGATGAAGTAGCAGCTGGTGCGGGCGGCGGCCATGCGCCGGGCCACTTCGTGGATGGGCGTGTAGGCGGCGCACACGTCGAGCGGGCGCAGCTCCAGCGTCTCGATGCGGCGCGAAAACAACTGGTCGGAAGCCAGGTAGCTGGAGCCGGCGCTGGTTGCGGGCCGCACAAAATGGGCGTACTCCTCGTTGAGCATGCGCTGTCCGTAGCGCGTGGTGAAGAAGTGGAAGAAGCTCTCGTAGCCTTGGCAGAGCGCCAGAAACTCGCGCCGGTGCAGGAAGTACACGCGGGTATTGCGCTTGGCTACCACTGTGCGCAACGATTTTTTCTTATTGAGCAGCAGCGAAATACCCCCGTAGCACTCGCCGCGCCGGGTGAGCTCCACCACGCGCCGGTTCTGCTGGCTGTCGTAGAAAAACGTTTCGTACTCGCCTTCTACGATGATGTCGAGCCCGCGCAGCTTCGTCTCATCCTGGTAGTAGATGACGCCCTCGCGGGGGTGGCGCACTTCTTCCAGGCCCTCGGCCACTTCGGCCAGCACGTCTTCGGGCAGCCGGTCGAAAGGCTTCACGGTGCGGAGGAAATCGAGTTTTTCGCTCATGGGGCAGGGCAGCTTGGAGAATCAAGAAGAGAAAGTCACATCAGTACAAACACCGCCAGCAGCACCAGCGCCACAGCGGCCAGCAGCAGCCACGGAACCACGCCGATGCGGAGCTTACGCCGCCGCCGCGCCAGCCGGGCCTGCGGCGTGGGCAGCCCGATGGGCACCTGCCGGGCAATAATTTCGTCGGTAATGACGCTTTGCTCCCGCATTTGGAAGAAACAGCGGGCCGTAGCGCGGGCGTCCACAAGGGCGTCGTGCTCGCGCAGCAGAGGTTCCTGAAACAGGCGCTGGTGCAGCTCGCCGAGCCGCAAAAACCCCTGCGTGCGGTGGCGCAGCAGCGGCCCCGTGGCCCGCATGGTGCAGAACTGGGGCAGGTCCGGCAAGGGGTTTTTCAGACCGGCCCGGTGGAAACCCACGCCCAGCATGTGGAAATCGAGCTGCATGAAATGGGCTATTACCCGGGGCTTATAGTGCAGCAGGTCGCGGTGCAGGCGCTGCATCACGGCGTGCCGCGAGCGGCCGTTGGCCTGCAAAAACTCTGGCGTGAGGCCATGAATTTTGCCCGACTCCGGGCTCATGTCGTAGTCGTTGGGGCGGATGTAGTGGTTTTCGGCCTTCACTTCCTGGCCGTCGGGTGTACACACCACCCAGGCCAGCTGCACGATGTGCGGCCAGTTGTCGCGGCTGGTGTATGGCTGCGTCCAGTCGCGCGGAATGCCCGTGGTTTCGGTATCGACGAACAGCAGGTAGTCGTTCACGGGGCCGGGCGCGGCATTTATTAGGGCTGCTGGTGCCAGAGCGACGACTCCCGCTTTATCAGCCGGGGCTGAATCACGATTTTGCGGGGGGCCTGTTCGTGCTCCTGCACCATTTCCAGAAGCAGGCGCATGGCGGCCAGGCCCATTTCCTCGCAGCACTGGTCCACCGAGCTCAGGTTGGGCTCGGTGAGCGAACAGAAGCTTTCGTTGCTAAAACCCGACAGCGCAATGTCTTCGGGGATGCGCAACTTGCGCTCCTTGAGCACCCGCATGGCCCCCACAATGGAAAAGTCGCTGGCCGAGAACACGGCCTCGGGCGGGTTGGGCAGGGCCAGGAGCTGCTCCATGCCGGCGCGGCCGTCGGCCTCCCACATCTCGCTGAACAGCACCAGCTCGTCCTCCACCGGAATGCCGTATTCCTGCAAGGCCTGCCGGTAGCCGCCGAAGCGGTTGATGTAGATGTTGAGGTGCTGCGGCCCGCCGAAGTGGGCAATGCGACGGCAGCCCTGCTCCAGCAGGTGCTTGGTAGACTGGTAGCCGCCCTGAAAATCATCGAGTTCCACGGCGTTCACCTCCGGGCTGTCCAGAATGCGGTCGAAGAACACCAGCGGAATGTCGCGCTTCTTAATCTTGTCGAAGTGCTTGTAGTCGTGCGTGGTACGGGCCACCGACACCATGATGCCGTCGACCTGCGCGTTAATCATCGTGTCCACGTTCTTCTGCTCCTGGCCGTAGTCCTCGTTCGACTGGCACAGCAGCACGTTGAAGCCGGCGCGGTTGGCCACGGCCTCCGCGCCCTTCATCACCTGCGAAAAGAAGTGCCCGTCGATGTGCGGCACGATAACGCCCAGCGTATTGCTACGGCCCTTGCGCAGAGCGGCAGCCAGGGCATTGGGCTGGTAATTGAGCTGTTCGGCCAGTTTCCACACGCGCTTGCGGGTGGCTTCGCTGATGCGCGAATGGCCGCTCAGCGCCCGCGAAACAGTAGAAACGGCAAGGTTCAGCTCCTTGGCAATGTCCGAGATAGAGGCGCGTTTTTGAGCCAAAGCGGAAACGAAAAAAGTGAGTACGGGGCTAAATGTAACCCTGTGCGCCTATAACATCAGTGAAACGCGGAACGTTGGCTGCATTTATTATTTCTGCTGCTGGCCCGGCTACTGCGCAGCTTTGTAGTGCACTTCCGACTGCTCGCGCAGCCGCCCGGCGCTGAATTCGGGCGTGATGTCGCGCTGCGGGTCGCCCAGCATCTCGTAGCCCACCATGAACTTGCGCACCGTGGCCGAGCGCAGCAGCGGCGGGTAAAAATGCATGTGCAGATGCCATTCGGGGTGCTCCTGGCCATCGGTGGGCCGCTGGTGCAGGCCGGCCGAATAAGGGAAAGAGATGCTGAATAGGTTGTCGTAGCGAATGGTGAGGCGGCGCAGAATGTCGGCCAGCGCGTCGCGCTCGTCGCTGGTGAGCTGGGTCACGTCCTGCACCGGGCGGCGGGCAATGACGATGGTTTCGAACGGCCACACGGCCCAGAAGGGCACCAGCACCACGAAATGCTCGTTTTCGATGACAACCCGCTCCTTTTTCTCCAGCTCGATTTTCAGGTAGTCGCTCAGCAGGGTGCGGCCGTGCTCCTGGAAGTAGGCCAGCTGCTGTACCGTTTCCTTGGCGGGCTCGCCGGGCACGGTGCGCTGCGCCCAAATCTGGCCGTGCGGGTGCGGGTTCGAGCAGCCCATCATCGGGCCCTTGTTCTCGAAAATCTGCACGTAGTTGATATCCGGCCGCGCCCCGAGCGTTGTGAATTCTTCCACCCAAAGGTCCACCACCTTGCGAATGGCGAACGTTTCCATCTGCGGCAAAGTCAAATCGTGGCGCGGCGAGAAGCAGATGACGCGGCAAACACCCGACTCAGCCTCGGCCCGCAGCAGGCCGCCTTCGTTGATGCCACCGGTGGGCACGTCGGCAGTAAGGGCGCCGAAGTCGTTGTTGAAAACGAAGGTGTCCGTGTACTTGGGGTTCACCTCGCCGCCCACGCGCACGTTGCCGGGGCAGAGGTAGCAGGTGGGGTCGTAGGCGGGGCGCTGGTCCTGCTCGGTTTCCTCCTGCTGGCCCTGCCAGGGGCGCTTGGAGCGGTGCGGCGACACCAGCACCCACTCGCCCGAAAGGGCATTGAAACGGCGGTGCGGGTGCTCGGTGGAATCGAAAGAAGCGGGCATGGGCTGATTTGAAGCTATATAAAGGCCGTCATGCAGCGTGCAGCGAAGCAAGACAGTCGTTGTTTGGTTGTTGAGAAGTTAAACGGCCACCGCCCCTACTCCACCCACAATCGTGGTCTGGTAGGTTTCCAGCGTCAGCCCAAACTTCTCCTGATAAGCTGCACTCACGCTGGCAATGAAATCTTCCACCTTATCAGGTGCCACTAGGTTGATGGTACAGCCGCCGAAACCGCCGCCCATCATGCGCGCGCCGAACACGCCGGGCGCAGCTTTTGCGGCTTCCACCAGCACGTCGAGTTCGACGCAGCTTACTTCGTAGTCGTCGCGCAGGCCTGTGTGGCTGGCGTACATCTCTTTGCCGAAGGCGGTGAGGTCGCCGGCTTCGAGATGGCGGCAGGCGTCTACTACGCGGGTGTTTTCCTGCACCACGTAGGCGCAACGGCGGAACACCGTGGGGCCGAGCTCGTCGCGGTGGGCTTCGAGCTGGGCCAGTGTGGCATCGCGCAGGGCCGCGATGTGGGGGTAATGCTGCTGGAGCACCGCCACGCCGCGCTCGCACTCCTGGCGGCGGGTGTTGTAGGCCGAGCTGGCCAGGCTGTGCTTCACGCCCGAGTTGCAGAGCACGATGCGGCAGGCCGAGGTATCAAAGGGGAAGTATTCGTAATCAAGCGAGCGGCAGTCGAGGCGCACGACGTGGCCGGGCCGCCCAAACGTGCTGGCAAACTGGTCCATGATGCCGCACTGCACGCCGGCGTAGGTGTGCTCGGCCAGCTGCGCAATGCGGGTCAGCTCCATCTTGTCGAGGTTGGTACCCAGGAAATGGTTGAGCGCGAAGGCCAGGCCGCACTCCACCGCGGCCGACGACGACATGCCCGCGCCCATGGGCACGGTGCCGGCAAACACGCAGTCGAAGCCCGGCACGGCGTGGCCGCGCAGCTGGAACTGGGCCGCCACGCCCAGCAGGTAATTGGCCCAATGCACGTCGCTGGGACTGATTTCGGCGGCGTTGGCCAGCTCAAACTCCTCACCTAAATCAAAGGCTACGAGGCGAATTTTCTCGCCCCCGTTCAGGCCCACGGCGAAGCTCATCTCCTTATCCACGGCGGCGGGCAGCACGAAGCCGGCGTTGTAGTCGGTGTGCTCGCCGATGAGGTTGACGCGGCCCGGCGCGCGCACCAGCAGCGGCGTATAGCCAAAGCGTTGTTGAAAATCAGCCTGAACGGCCTGGATGAGCGGAGTGGGCATAGAAAATCAGAGGAAAATAACCGGGCGAAAAGCAGCCGCAAATGGCGCAACAACACTACGCAACTTCAGGCCAGATGGCCAATCCATCACATTCGGAGCCCGAAAAGTACGGCAGAAGAGTTACATTTGCGCAATCGTTTGTCTTAAATTAACGTTCAAAATACTTTAATAATGCTGGCTGTGACAACAAACTGCGCCGGTACGCGGCAATTCACAACCATAATTTAGATAAACGATAGCCTGATTTTGGCGGCCAGTCCTTTCATCCGTATTCGTATTGCTTTCTCGCTTTCAACTATGTCCTTCCGGTATTCATTTCTGCTGTTCCTCGGTTTCTTTTGTCAGGTGCTCATCGCTTCCCCGGTTTGCGCGCAGAAGGCCGCCAAAGAGAATTCGGGCGACGTTTTTGTGGATAAGAAAGGCGTGCTGCGCTGGCAGAAAACCCAGCAGGAAGTGGCCCTGTTCGGGGTGAACTACACCGCGCCTTTCGCCTACTCCTACCGGGCGCACCAGAAGTTGGGCGTGAACCTGGAGCAGGCCATTCGGCAGGACGTGTACCACCTCGCGCGGCTGGGCGTAGATGCGTTTCGGGTGCACGTCTGGGACGTGGAAATCACCGACACTACTGGCAACCTGCTCGAAAACGAACACCTGCGCCTGTTCGATTTCCTGGTACATGAGCTGAAGCAGCGCGGTATTAAGCTCATTCTCACGCCCATTGCCTACTGGAACAACGGCTACCCCGAGAAAGACAGTGGTACCGGTTTTTCCAGCATCTATTCCAAAACCCAGGCCTACACCAACCCGCGCGCCATCGCGGCGCAGGAGCGCTACCTCACGCAGTTCCTCAACCACCGCAACCCCTACACCAAAAGCCTCAACCGCGAAGACCCCGACATTCTGGCTTTTGAAGTATGCAACGAGCCGAAATATCACCAGCCCGAGGCCCAGGTCACCAGCTTTGCCGACCGCATGGCCGCCGCTATTCGGGCCACGGGCTGCCGCAAGCCGGTGTTCTACAACGTGTCGGAAAACCCCGACGTGTACCAGGCCATCCTCAACGCCAAAGTTGACGGCTTGACCTTCCAGTGGTACCCGCAGGGGCTGGTGAGCAACCACACGCTGCGCGGCAACTTTCTGCCCTACGTGGACCAGTACCCAATTCCGTACCGCCAGGATGCCCGCTTCCTGAACAAGGCAAAGATGGTGTACGAGTTTGAGTCGGCCGATATTATTCAGCCGGTGATGTACCCGTTTATGGCCCGCAGCTTCCGCGAGGCCGGCTTTCAGTGGGCCACGCAATTTGCCTACGACCCGCTGGCCATTGCCTACGCCAACACGGAGTATCAGACCCACTACCTGAACCTGGTCTACACGCCGGCTAAGGCAATAAGCCTGCTTATTGCGGGCAAGGCGTTTCGGAGCGTAGGGCGTGGGCAGTCGTTTGGGCGCTATCCGCAGGACTCGGTGTTCAGCAATTTCCATGTCAGCTACCGACTAGGGCTGAGCGAGATGAACTCGCCCGAGGAGTTTTATTATACCGCTAACACCCGCACCGCACCCCGGCAGTCGGCCCGGCTGCAGCACTTGGCGGGCGTGGGTTCCTCCCCGGCCGTGAGCTACGGCGGCACCGGCGCTTATTTTCTGGATAAGCTGGCCTCCGGCGTGTGGCGGCTGGAAGTAATGCCCGACGCCGTGGCCATCCGCGACCCATTCGAGAAAGCCTCGCTGAGCAAGCCGGTAACGCAGATTTTGTGGAACGACCAGCCGCTACAGGTGTCGCTGAGCGACCTGGGCCGCAGCTTTTCCATCAGAGGCTTGAATGAAGGCAACACCATGCAAAGTCAGGCTGCCGACGGCCGCACCACCGTGCGCCCCGGCGTGTACCTGCTGGCCGCCGCTGGCAAATCCACGGCGGCCTTCACGGCCCAAACTGCCTTTCAGCACATCCAGCTGGGCGAATTCGTGGCGCCGAAACCAACTGCCTTAGGCCCGCAGGTACGCCACGCCGCGCCGGCTCAGGCCACGGCGGGCCAGCCGCTGCGCATCAGCGCCACCATCAGCGGCCTCATGCCCACGGATAGCGTGTTTTTGGTGGCGCAACACTACTACGGCCAAACGCGCACCCTGCCCATGAGCACCCGCAGCTATGCCACGCTGGAAGCCACCGTGCCCGCCGAGCTGCTCTATCCCGGCCAGCTCCGCTACTGGCTGGTGCTGAAGAAGGGCGCGCAAACACTCACCTTTCCCGGTGGTTTCAGCGGGCAGCCACGCGACTGGGACTTTGCCCACCCCGAGCACTACGAAGTGCCCATCGTGGCGGCCGGCGCGCCGCTGCCCCTTTTCCAGGCCAGCCGCGACCAGGAGCGCATCGAGGCCCACGGCCTGGCCCCCATGACCTGGACCGACTACGTGACCCTGCCCGACGGCACCCTAGCCCTGCGCCTCGTGCAAGGCCCAGCCCGCCCCAACCAGCCTGCTGCCACCGGCCCGGCCGCCAGCCTGCGGGCGTTTTTCGGCGACAAGCTGGCGGGCCGCGCTGCTGATTTGGCGAGCTTCACCACCGTAGTGGTGCGGGCGCGCAGCAGCCAGCCCGATGCGAAGGTGAGCCTTACCCTGACCACGAAAGATGCCGTGGCCTACGCCGCCCCGCTGGCGCTGGGCCCGGAAGCTCGGGAAATTCGCCTGCCGCTTAGCGCCTTCCGGCCGGCCGCGCTACTGCTGATGCCCCGGCCCTACCCCGGCTTCCTGCCCCTGCAATACCAGGCTCCCGGCGCGGGCAGCCTGAAAATCACGGAAGCTGAGGTGCTGCACCTGACCTGGGAAGCTACCACTGTGGCCGGCAGCCCGGCAAGCGTGGACATTGAGTCGATTTCGCTGCAATAGCGGGCTTTACTACTCAACGCTGCTTTTCCCATGGCATACAACCCTTTGGCCGAATACTTTCTCTGTTAAATCCCGTAAAATCCCCGCTAGCCAATGCATCCTTTGCCTTTGCCTTCCCCCGCCCACATGATGAGAAGTTTACTACTGCTGTTGATAATGGGGGCCGTCTTCGGCCTGCCGCGCTACGCCGGGGCCCAAACCCCCACGCCCTTTGCCAAAGGGGCCGATGTGAGCTGGGTGACCCAGATGGAGGCTTCCAACTACCGCTTCTACAACGAAGCCGGCGTGCAGCAGGACCTGTTCCAGCTGCTGCACGACCACGACATGAACACCATCCGGCTGCGGGTGTGGGTGAACCCGGCCGGCGGCTGGAACGGCAAAAACGACGTCATCGCCAAGGCCATTCGGGCGCACAACCTGGGCTTCCGGCTCATGATTGACTTCCATTATAGCGACTCCTGGGCCGACCCCGGCCAGCAAACCAAGCCTGCCGCCTGGGTGGGCCACACCCTGGCCCAGCTGCAAACCGACGTGTATAACCACACCTACGACGTTCTCGACTCGCTGAAGGACAACAACATTGTGCCCGAATGGGTGCAGGTGGGCAACGAAACCAACGACGGCATGCTCTGGCCCGAAGGCCGCGCTTCCACCAACATGGCCAATTTCGCCAGCCTGGTCGACCAAGGCTACGCGGCCGTGAAAGCCGTGAACCCGACCAGCAAGGTCATTGTGCACGTTTCCAACGGTTTTAATAATAGCCTGTTCCGCTACCTGTTCGATGGGCTGCGGACCAACGGCGCCCGGTACGACGTCATTGGCATGTCGCTCTACCCCACGGCTGCCAACTGGCCCACGCTCACGGCCCAGTGTCTCAGTAACATGAACGACATGGTGGCCCGCTACCCCGGCAAGGAGGTGATGGTGGTGGAAACCGGCATTGCCGCCAACGTGCCCATCCCCGCCCAGCAAATGCTGCTGGATTTGATGGCCAAAACCCGCTCGGTGGCCAACAACAAGGGCCTTGGGGTGCTCTACTGGGAGCCGCAGGCTTATAATTGGATGAACTACGGCCTGGGCATCTGGAACAGCAACGGCCAGCCCACCGTGGCCATCAATGCTTTCCTCAACAACCCGCCCAGCCCCGGCTTGGTCTACAACCCCGGCTTCGAATACACCGCCGCCACCCAAACGCCGCTGGGCTGGAGCACCGCCTCCACCGCTGATGCCGACGCCGACCTGACGCAGTCCTATGGCTACGCCAGCGCCTACCAGCTGAGCCACCAAAAGGCCACCGCCTACCAGGTGCGCACCTACCAGCTACTCGCCAACGTGCCCAACGGTACCTACACGCTGCGCGCCTGGGCCCAGAGCAGCGGCGGCCAGACCCAGTGCCAGCTCTACGCCAACGGTTTCGGCGGCACCGAGCTGGCCACCACCCTGCCCACGACCAGCACCTGGACGCGGGTGCAGGTCAGCGGCATCGTGGTGAGCAATGGGCAATGCGAAATCGGGCTGCGCTCCAACGCCCACGCCGGCGAAACCGCTAGCCTTGATGACGTAGAATTCGTATCGTCATCCGTAACTTCTTCTGCCACCGCCACTGCCGCCCCTGGCTTCTCGGCCCAGCTATTCCCGAACCCAGCCAGCGGAGCCCGCACCGTAGCCCTAGTGCTCGACCGCGACGAAACCGTGCAGCTCTCGCTCTACGCCCTCACGGGGCAGCTGGTGCGCACCCTGGCCCCGGCCCAGCGCCTCACGCGGGGCACCCATCAGCTGGCGACCGACGCAACTGGCATTGCGCCCGGCACTTACTTCCTGAAAATCACTCATGGCGACCAGGTTGCGATGCGACACTACGTGCAGTTGTAGCCGCCTACATCTCCCACTGTTTTCCATCGTTGCATTCCCAAACCCGTTTTACCGCCTAGCAGCATGCCCCTTTTACACGCGCGATGGTACGGCCCCGCCCCGTACCTCTCGACTATTGCCAACACGCAATTGGTAGCCTTCGCGCTGGGCACGGGCGTGCTGACCAGCCGTAGCGCCATAGCCTCTTTGATTCCCAAGTTCGTTTCAACCCAGCTTCGGCCAGATTCAACCATTGCCTCCACCGGGGTTTCCGTCGTAAAGCTCCAAATCGGCGACTAGCTCACCAGCCCAAAAGTCGGCGTGCAATAGTCTTCTCCTGAATCTCGCTCAAAAGAGCGGCTCCCTATGGAGCCGCTCTTTTTTCGTTTGTGACAAATGGCTTTTTTGTAATATGCAATGATATTTATGCATATCTTAATTAAAAATTCATTTTTAAAGATTTGTTTTCACATATATTTATACATGATTTTAACCTTTTACCTCCCACCTCATGAGACAGTTTTCTATGCTCGCCGCGATTGGTGTCTTCACCATCGCCTCCCTCACGGCCAGGGCCCAGTTCGTAGTAGACGGCAGGGCCACGGCTGCTGAAATTGGTACCGGCATGGGCAAGTACCAATTGGCCGCCACCTATACCGGCAACCACCTCGAAGCCGACCGGGGCCTCTCGGCCCTTTACGTGGGCTACACGGCCACTACGCTGAACATCATGTTGGTAGGCTCGGCCGAGTCGGCTACCACCACGCCATCGGGCGGGTACCGTTCCCTCATGTTGTACCTGAATACGCCCGCCCGGCCGGGCGCACCGGCCGGCACGGCCCTGCCCGGCGGCAGCGACCCACAGTCGCCGCTCAAGCACCACCCCACCATGGACAACCCGACGGACTATGGCTTTCGGGTATCGGTGGGCCCGACTTCAACCACCGCCAACGATGTCTATTTCAGTCGGGTTTCTTACGTGACCGGCACTACCGTCACGCCCGGCACCGATACGTTCATTGCGGCCGGCACCAAGGCCGGCGGGCAGGTGACGTGCACCACTGCGATGGATTTGGGAGGCAGCAAATTCGCTTACAATAACACCGCCACCCTCACCGCCAATACCACCAATTCGGGGTTTGAGCTAGAAATCCCATTAACCGACCTGGGCACTGCGACGGTCCCCATCACGACGGGCACAAACATTGAGCTGGTAGCGGCCTACACCGACGGCGACGGCGTTTTCTTCTCCGATGTGATTCCCCAGATTACCGGTCGCACCACCACCTTGGGCAGCAACCCGGATTTTTCGGCCATCCCGGGCAACCAGTTCCTGACGTTGCAGCTGGGCACGGGCGTGCTGGCCAGCCGCAGCGCGGTCGCCAGTGGATTCAATTTTCAGGTGTACCCCAACCCAGCCTCGGCCACGTCTATCATTGCCTACACCGTGCCAGTTGGCCGGCAGCCCGTTTCGCTGGCCGTCTACAATGCCCTGGGCCAGCGCGTGCGCGCCCTGGCCAGCGCCGAGCAGGCCGGCCCCCAGCAGCTGGCCCTCGGCACCCTACCCGCCGGGGCTTACCTAGTGAAGCTGCAAATCGGCGACCAACTTACCAGCCAAAAGGTGGTAGTACAGTAGCTGAGACAGCGCTGAAAGCCAATAAAAAAGGCGGTTCCAGTGTGGAACCGCCTTTTTTATTGGCTTTTGACTTAATAGGTTACGCCGCCAGCGGCTGAATTTCGAACCCGGCGTCCTGCACGGCTTTCACTACCTGGGCGGCGGTGGCCGTAGGCGAGTTCACGGTGAGGATTTTGTCGGCGTTGGCGGTGTCGACCTGCCAGTTATTGGCCCCCACTTCCTGGTTGAGCGCGGGCGTGACGGCCTTGATGCAGCCGCCGCAGTTGATGGTGGTTTTGAAACGAAGCGTTGACATGGAATTAACCACTGAAGTAAAGGGAATGCGCCCGCTACCAAACATGGGGCGACGCAGTAAAATTACCAGCGCACCTGCCGCAGGCCGTCACAGAATTTCAGCGCAATGCTGCAGAATTCTGGTGCTGACGGCTTTTGGCTACGATTTCTTCACCAGTTCCATCTCGCAGGTGGGGCACTTGCCGGGCTTGCTGCTTTGGCTGCCGGCGCAGCCCATCGGGCATTCGTAGCGGGCCTCGGCCACGGACGTGGCGGCAGGCTTGGCAGCCGGCGCGGCGGTGGCGGCAGCAGGCTTCTGGCCTTCGCAGCTGCTCAGCAGCAGGGTGGCGGTGCACAAGGCAGCCGGCAGGAAGGCGGGAATTTTTGAAAACATAAAGGAAACGGAAAGAAGCGGCAATGGAACACCCGCCGCGCCGGTGGCGGCAGCCGAACGGCAAATTTAACGCCGAAGGTTCCGTTTGGCCTACTTGCGTCTTCGGCTGCTTAATCGAAGCCGCCACCGCGGGTGTCGTCGGCCGGCTCGTCTTTGCGCTTGCTGCGGGGGCTTTCGCCCGCGTTGCCGAAGCGGTAGGTGAAGCCCAGGTACACAATACGCGACTCGCGTTTGTTGCGCGCCAGCGACTCGAAACCGGGGCCGTAGGCGTTGAAATTGAATTGCAGGGTGTTGAAGATATCGGACACCCGCAGCGAGATGCTGCCCTTGTCTTTGAGCACGCTTTGCTTGGCAGCAAAGTCGGCGTTGAACTGCGTAAGGCGCTGGCCCTGGGCCGATACCACCGGCGAACGGTAGTTGGCCGACAGCTGCAAATCGAGCTTTTTGGTGGGCGACACCGTGGTGTTGAGCCGGCCCGTGTACACGACGTTGCTGTTGTTAAAATCCAGGTTCGTCGGCACCGAGCCCTTGATGATGCGCCGAAACGCCGAGGCATTGGCGCTCAGCTTCCAGATGCTGGTGACCGGGGCCGAAGCCACCAACTCCAGGCCGTAATTGGTTTCCTGGCCCACGTTGAGGCGCGTGGTGTTCGTGACGAGGGCGTTGGTGACAGGGTCGCGGAAAAACGGGTCGCGGATGTTAGTAATCGTGTTTTCTTCGAGCCGATAAAACGCCGTGGCGCTCACCGAGCTGCTGGCCCCAAAAAAACGTTGGTTGCCCAGCTCCAGCGAATGGACGAACTCCGGGAACAGCAGCGGATTGCCGGTGCGCAGGTTCAGTGGGTCCGAGCGGTCGGTGAAGGGGTTCAGCTCGTCGGCGCTGGGGCGCTGCACGCGGCGCGAGTAGCTGAGCTGCACGCGGTTTTCCTTGCTCACGTCGTAGGCCAGCACGGCGCTGGGAAACAGGCTCAGGTAGCTGCGCGTGAAGTGGCCGTTGGGCACGTCCGTCGATTGGTCGCCGCGAGTATTGGTCTGCTCCAGGCGCAGGCCAAACTGGTAGCTGAACGCGCCGGCCGCGTTGGCATACGTGCCATAGGCGGCCTGAATGAGCTCGTGGTAGATAAAGCGGTTCGAGGGGTCGAAGGCTAGCGCGGGCCGGCTGGTGTACTGATAGTCGTTGTCGGAGCGGCGCGAAATGCTTTTGGCCCCCAGCTCGTAGCGGCCCTTGTCCCCTACCGGCATCACGTAGTCAATCTGGGCCGAGGCAAGGTCGTTTTGAGTATCGAACTGCTGGTAGCCGCTGGTGTTGTCGCGATAGTTTACATCTGAGTTCACCCCAATCTTGTACAGTACAGGCGTGTAAATGGCATTGGCCGTCAGCTCGCGGCCCTTTTGGGCAGGCCAGAGGTGGCGGTAGTCGAGGCTGAAATCGGCCTGCTTGGCGAAGCCGGCGTTGGTGACGTAGCGGCTGCTGTTGCCCAGCGGCGGCGCGAAGCTGGTTATCAGATTGGTCTGGGTCGAAAGAATAGTTTCCTGATTGTCCTGGCTGTTGTAGCGCGGCTGCACGGTCAGGGTCAGCGTTTGGTCGGGCGTAAGGGCGTAGTCCAGGCCCAGACGCAGGGCGTGCGAGGTGCCCTGAAACACGCCGGTGCGGTCCTGATTCAGCACCACGGTGGTGTCGAGGCGGGTGGTACGCTGGCGCACCGAGCCGTAGCCCGTGCGCCGGTCGTCGCGGAAATCGTAGGAGCCAAACACGTTGAACTTGCCCTTGTGGTAGTTCAGGCTCAGCGAGGTATTGTACTTCTCGCCGGTGCCGGCGGTGGCATTGGCCTGGCCGTTCAAGCCGTCCTGGCGCTCCTTTTTCAGCACGATGTTAATGATGCCGGCCGAGCCCTCCGCATCGTAGCGCGAGGAGGGGTTGGTCACCACTTCAATGTTCTGGATGGAGCTGGCCGGCAGCTGGTCCAGCGTGACGCCGGTGGGCTTGCCGTCCACAAAAATGCGCACGTTGGTCGAGCCGCGCAAGCTCACCGCGCCGCTCTGGTCCACCGTCACAGAGGGGACGTTCTGGAGCACGTCTACGGCCGTGCCGCCGGTGGCGGTCAGGTCCTTGGTCACGTCGATGACCTTCTTGTCGAGGTTGTCGGTCACGATGGCGCGCTGGCCTTTCACTACTACTTCGGCCAGCTTGGTGGCGGCCACGCGCAGCCGCAGCGGCCCCAGCTGGAGCGCGGGCGTGGCCGCGGTGAGGGCCACGGCGCGCTGCCCGGTGCGGTAGCCCACCACCGAGGCCCGCAGCACATAATTGCCAAGCGGCACCTTCTCGATAACAAATGCGCCGGTTTCTAAGGTCTGCGCGCCGGCCACGAAACTGGAATCGGTGGCCCGCAGCAGCACCACGCCGGCGAAGGGCAGCGGCTCGTTGTTGGCGGCATCGAGCAGCTTGCCGCTCACACTACCGCCGGTCTGCGCCTGCGCAGCCAGCGGGCCGGCCAGCCCGGCTACCAACATTACCCTGCTTAACAACTGCTTTGGCCCCACCCCAACGGCACGGGCACTAAAAAACCGCACGAGGGCGGTGAGTAAAACTTTCATATCCCTAAAAGTCATTCATCAAGTACGGCCAACGACACCATCGCCCCGCTTTAGCTGCCTGCTCGCTGCAAAATTGCAACCTAAACCTGTGGCAATTCTGGACCACGGCCCCACCATCCAGCACCGAAAAAGCCGGCGCGGCCGCGACTATCGCAGCCACGCCGGCCCTGCTTCCTGGCCCCGTGGCCCGTGCTACGGCTTGGCGAAGCGCCGGTCGTGGGTGAAGGTGGTATCGGTGAGGGTTTGCAGGAAGGCCACGATTTTGGCTTTCTCGTCCTTGGTCAGGCCCAGCGGGTGGCCGGCACCTAGCTTGTTGTTGCTGCCGTTCAGTATCAGCGGGTCGAGGTTGGGGCTGGCCGTGGCAATGTGCTCGTTGTAGTGGCTCAGCACGCTGTCGAGGTTGGGAAAGCGGCCGTCGTGCATATAGGGCGCCGTGAGGGCAATGTTGCGCAGCGAGGGCACGCGGAACTTGCCGTTGTCGGTGGCGCGGCCGGTTTGCAGGCCCAGGCCCAGGTCGGTGAGCGTGGCGTCGAGGCCGTTGTTGCGGAAGGCGTTGTCGGTTTGCAGGCTGCCGTCGTGGCAGTCCTTGCAGTTGCCGCCCCGGATGCCGGCCGGCCCGTCGGGGTGCGTCACGAACAGCACTAGGCCCTGCTGCTCGTAGCTGGTGAGGGCGCCCCGATTGCCGGCCAGGAATTTATCGTAGCGCGAGTTGCTGGAAACCAAGGTGCGCTCGAACTGGGCCAGGGCCTTGAGGGTGTTGTCCTCGGTGATGGTGCTGCTGCCAAACGCTTTGCGAAACAACGCCGGATACGTGCTGGTGGCTTGCAGGCGGGCCACGCCGGCGGCCAGCGTCTGGTGCATCTCCACTGGGTTTTCGATGGGAATGCGGGCCTGGGCTTCGAGGCTGCTGGCGGCGCCGTCCCAGGTGAGCTTGGGCTCCCAGGCCAGGTTGGCCAAGGACATGGAGCTGCGCGGCGTGGCACTGCCGTTCACGCCCTGGGCATGGGCCAGCCCGTCGGTGAAAGCCAGCTCCTGGCGGTGGCAGCTGGCGCAGGAAATCGTGCTGTTCACCGACAGGCCTTTCTCGTAGAACAGCTGCCGGCCCAGCGCCACGCCTTCCACCGTCAGGGGGTTGTCGGCGGGCTGGGCGGGCAGGGGCGGGAAGTTGGCGGGCACCACCAGGTTGTAGGGCGTGGGGGGCACCACGGGGCCTTCCGGGTCCACGGTGCTCACGGTGTCGCTGTCGTGCTTGCAGCTGGCCAGGGCCAGCAGGCCGGCTCCCAGCCAGGCCCATGTCGTCTTCGGAATCCTCCGCATACCGGCGCTTAGTTGGCGTGAATGTGCTCAACCGTGAACATGCCGGCCGCGTAGTTGTCGGCCATCACGGTTTTCCAGGGGCTGCTCGTGTCCACGATGTAGGTGGTGGCAAAGTTGATGTTTTTGGCCGGCGTGGCGCTTTCGAATAAGCTCTGCACGTTCATGCTCATGTGGATGGCGGGCACGTGGCCGGCCACCACGGGCAGCACCACGCCTTTGTCGAACGCAGGCGACACCACCCGCAGGGAGTTGCTGCCGTTGATGTCGTAGGTCAGGAAATGGCTGCTGCTGGCCGGGGCCTGGGGCGAGGTGCCGGTCATGGTCAGAAACACGTATTCGCCGCCCCACTCCCAGTACATCTCACTGGTGTGCACCAGGGCCCCGCCCTTGGCGGTGGCGTTGTTGTGGGCGTCGTCCACACCCACCGCGAAGCTGATGCCGGTGTAGTCGCCCACGGGCACTTTGTCAATCAGAATCTGGTACGACTTGGGGTCGTTGGCGTCGAAGAGGTAATAGCCGTCGGGCACGGCGTAGGTGGAGCCGTCGACTTTGGTGAGCTTCACGTTCGAGAGCATCACCAGGAACTTCGACACGGTGAAGGCCTGGCCGTCGGCCTTGGTGTAGGTTTTGGTGTTGAGCTCCAGGTCGGCCGTGCCCACCACGGGCTCCAGCTGAATGGCGAAGCTGCTGGTGGGCGCTTCGGGCTCCACCGTCTTTTTGCCGCAGCTGCCCAACACGGTGGCGGCCAGCAGCGGAGCCAATAGCAGGTGGGTAAGCGTGGAGGATTTCATGGTCTTGCGGAGTAAGGTGTTTGTCATGGGCAGGGGTTGTTTGCAGAAGCGCGGAAGCCGCGCATAGGTTCCGGACGGCCCGAAAATACGGGGGCGAAACTGGCGGGCTGCTGCGCAATAATCAGGCCGCTTCCCGGCTCCTCGCTCACACGTCCAGCTCGAAGCTGACGATGGTGCCCCGGCCCAGGCGCGAGTGGATGGCCAGCCGGCCGCCCAGCAGGGCCACGCGGTTGCGCACCCCGGCCAGGCCAATGCCGGCCAGCGGCTGCCCCACCAGCACGGCCGGCTCGAAACCGCAGCCGTTGTCTTCCACGCTCACTTCGAGGCGGCCGTTTTCGTGGGCCACGTGCACCACGGCCTCGGTGGCGTGGGCGTGCTTCATCACGTTGTTCAGCAGCTCCTGCACGGTGCGGTACACCCCAATCTCAACCGGCGGGCTGAGGCGCTGGGTCAGGCCGGACAAGTGCAGCCGGATGGGCAGGCCGGCCGGCGCAATGCGCTTCACCAGCTCCTGCAGGGCGGTTTGCAGGCCAAAATCCTCCAGCACGCCGGGCGTGAGCTCAAAGGAAATGGTGCGCGTGGCCCGGATGGCTTCCTGCAGCAGGTTCAGCGCCCCGTCGGGTGCCCCCGCCACCCCGGCCCGGCCCGCCAGGCTGAGCTTGGCGGCGTAGAGGAGCTGGCCCAGACCGTTGTGCAGGGCCTCGGCAATGCGCTTGCGCTCGGTTTCCTGGGTGGCCAGGATGGCGGCCAGCACTTCCTGCTGCTGGCGCAGGCGCAGCTGGGTGGCTTCCTCGGCCAGGCTCTCGCGCTCGGTCACGTCGCGCACCACCGTGAGCATGCCGCTGGGCTGGCTTTCGCCGCTGTGGTACAGGGGCACGATGTGGGCATCGTAGCGGCCAGGGCCCAGCTGGAATTCGCGGCTGAACAGGTTAATACGCTCGCCGGCCAGGGCGCGGCGCACCAGTTCCCGGCCTTCGTCGTTGAGGTGGGGCAGCACCTCGAACAGGGGGCGGCCCAGGACCTGGGCGGCAGACTGCCTGAAATAGGCGGCGGCCTGGGCATTCCAGGCCGTGATGCGCTGGTCGCGGTCGACGGCCACGATGCTGTCCACGGTGTTCTCCAGCAGGCTTTCGATAAATTCCTTGCCCTGCTGAAGCTCCTGCCGGGCCTGCCGGGCGGCCGTGATGTCGCGCCACAGAATGTGCACCACCGGCGTGGCCCCGTCCAACTCGATGGGCGTAAGCACGGCTTCCACCCACACCAGCTCGCCCGTGAGCCGCTGCATCTGGGCCTCGCAGCGTTTTGAACCGTTGCGTAGGGCATCGGCCATGGCTTCGTGAACCAGGTCGATGGTGCGGCGGCCGTCGGGCTGCCGCTCGGGGGCGTGGGCCCAGACCGGCCGGCCCACCAGCTGCCGCCGGTCGGCGGTGCCCAGCAGGCGCAGGGCGGCGGCGTTGCAGTCCACCACCTGGTAGCCCTGCATCAGCACCACGGCCGTGTGGGTTTCGGTGAAGAGCTTGCGGAAGCGGGCCTCGCTGGCGGCCAGGGCCGCCGTGGCCTGCTGGCGGGCGCTGGTGTCGAGCACCGCCAGGCGGCACTGCGGGCCGGTGGGCGTATCGACCCGCAGGCCTTCGAGCTGGCCAAAAAACGGGGTGCCATTTTCCTGCTGCAGCGGTAGCTCCAGGCTCTGGGTGCTGTCGGTGCCAAACACGCGGGCCAGAAACTGCCCAAACGCCAGGCGCTGGGCCGGGGCCACAAACAGAGCAAACCGCCGCCCCGCCAGCCGCTGCCGCACGGCGCCCAGCAGCCGGGCCCCGCTAAAGTTGAGCTGCTCGATGAGGCCGGCTTCGGTGAGGGTGAAGTAGCCCACCGGGGCGTAGTCGTAGAGGTCAACGTACTGGCTGCGGGCCGCCTGGGCTTCGGTCTGGGACAGCAGTAGCTCTTCGTACTGCATTTCCAGCTCTATCTGGTACACCTGTAGTTCCTGCACCAGGCGCTGCATTTCCTGGGGCGTTTGCTGCTCGGTGGCCTGCGTGACGAGCCGCCGGCGCTGTTCGGCGCGGGCGCGCAGCTCCAGCAGCGCGGCGTGCGGGTCGGCGGGGGGCAGGGCGGGTGTGGCGGGGGGCAGCATGAGCAGAAACGCGTGGGATACAGTGAAGATAAGCAGGCTATGGCGCAAGGCCGGCGCCGGGCCGCCAGCTCCGCCGAAACGCCTACCCTCCGGCCGCCAAGTGACGCCCTTGTTTCACTCCAACAAAAACCCTTGGTCGCATGCCCAACGAGTTCCATTCCGACATCCCCCGCCAAGGTGATTGCCGACGTGCAGGCCCATTTCGCTGCTACCCCGCTTTGCGGCGGCCTACCCCGGCTGGCTCATCAGCCATGCCACGGCCGCCCCTTCGTCGTAGAACAGGCCGGCCTGGTACGGGCGCTCATCGGCCAGGGCCTCGCTCACGGCGGCGGCCACCGTGGGGTCGGTGTGCAGCTGCTCGAAGCGGGCGGGCGGGCAGATGACGGCCAGCCGCAGCGGGTGCGGGGCCAGCCCGACCGCCACCGCCGGCAGAAACTTATGGGTGAGCCACTCCGCCACCTCCAGGTTAAGCGGGCCGGTGCCGCGGGCATCGAGCAGCCAGCGGGCGCAGCCGTGCTGCAGGGCCAGCACCAGCGTGGCCTGGTACGACTTGCGGGCCTCGGCCGCGGTGTAGGGCTTGAGCCAGCGCAGCACCACCATGTGGAGGCCCTGCTGGTAAGCCAGCGAATAAGCGGGTACGGAAAGGACGGGCACGGCTTGCATGCCGCCAATATAGACAAACAATAATATTAATTTGTCCTCCGCATTATCCGCCCGCTACGCCCCCACTACTTCCACGCCCAGCAGCAGGCGGCCGGTGCGGGCCCCGCCGCTGGTGATGGCCCGCCCAAACAGGCGCAGCGTGCGCGGGCCGGCCCCCGGAAACGTGGCCGTGTAGGGAAAATCGGCGAAGGGCTGGTCCGGGTGGCGCAGGGTAGTTTCGAGGCGTTCGCGCAGGGCGGGCTGCTGCCAGGCCCCGCCGTCCAGCTCGCGCAGCAGCTGGCCCAGGCTGCGCGCGCGGTCTAGCCCAAACAGCGTGGCAAAGGCCTCGCTGATGGCCAGCACCCGCTGCCCGGCATCGAGCACGAGCAGGGGTTCGCGCAGGGTTTCGGCAATGCTTTCGGCAAAGCGGGCGCTTTCCTGCAGCTGGGCCTCCAGGATTTTAAGGGCAGTGATGTCGGTGAAGGTGATAACGGCCCCGCTGATGTAGTTGTCGAGGGTGCGGTAGGGCAGGATGCGCATCACGTACCACTGGCCCTGGGTGGTCTGGATGTTGGCCTCCACGGTCACCAACTTGTTGAGCACCTGGCGCACGTCCTGGGCCAGGTTTTCGTGGCGCAGGGTGGTGGCAAAGTGCAGAATGGGGCGGCCCACGTCGCTGGGCAGCAGGTTCACAATGCGGTGCACAGCCGGCGTGAAGCGCTTTATCACCATGTCGTTGTCCAGGAAAATGGTGGCTATTTCCGTGGCATCGAGCAGGTTTTTCATATCGTTGGCGGCCTGGCTCAGCTCCTCGGTTTTGGTGAGGTACTGCAGGTTGAGGGTCATGAGTTCCTCGTTCAGGCTCTGCATTTCCTCCTTGTTGGTCATGGCCTCCTCGTTGGTGCTTTGCAGTTCCTCGTTGGCACTCTGGAGCTCCTCGTTGGTGCTCTTGAGCTCTTCCACGCTGCTTTCCATCTCCTCGATGGTGGTCTGGAGGCGGTGCTTGGTGTAGTGCAGCTCCTTTTCCAGGGTTTGTACCTGGGCGTCGTGGTCGGGGGCCAGGGTGGCCTTGCCCAGGCGCAGCCGGCGGGGCGTGGGCTGCTCCTCAAACACTACCAGCAGCAGGCCGGCCAGGGGCTCGCCTTCTTCCAGCACCTTCACCGTAAGGCGCAGCAGCTGTACGCCGGCGTCGAGGCGCAGCTTCACGCCCTCGGCCACCACGTCCTGCCGGGTAGCCACGGCCCGGTGCACGGCCTCGCTCAGCTCGTAGTTGAGCTCTTCGCGGGCCATATCGAACACATTCATGGCCCCCAGGCCGGGGGCGGGCTCCAGGTAGCGGCCGGTGCGGCCGTTCACGTACAGGATTTCGCCCTTGGGGTTGATGACCACGGCGGGCGGGGTGTATTGGCGCAGCAGCACGCGCTGGACCAGTGCGGCAAACGGCGCTTCTTTGCGGGCGTTGTTGGAAGTCATGGGACCAGTGGTAGAAACGGGCGCGGCCTGGGCATGCTGCCGGGCCAGCGCAAAAGGAAAGTTGGCCAGCCGTGTGAGCGACGACGGCACATCGGAGCGGCGCGAGATTTTCCACTTCACGTCCAGCGGCATAAACAGGTCTTGGAAGCCGGCGAGGTTTTCGCTCGGCCCCAGAAACAACAGCCCGCCCGCGTTCAGGGCGTAATGGAAGATGGGAATGAGGTTTTTCTGGAGCTCGGCGCTGAGGTAGATGAGCAGGTTGCGGCACACCAGCAGGTCGAGTTTGGTGAAGGGCGCGTCCTTGTTCAGGTCGTGCACGGCAAACACCACCACGTCGCGCACTTCCTTTTTGATGCGGTAGCCGTCCTCGGTTTTGGTGAAGAAGCGCCGCAGCCGCTCGGGGCTCACGTCGGCCGTCACGTTTTCGGGGTACAGCCCCACGCGGGCAAAGTCGATGGCGTCGGGGTTGATGTCGGTGGCAAAAATCTGGAGCTTGAGGTAGCTGGTCGGCATCATTTCGCCCAAGCCTTCGAGCAGAGTGATGGCCAGGCTATAGGCCTCCTCGCCCGTAGAGCAGCCGGGTGCCCACACCCGCACGGTGCTGTCGGCAGACTTGCTGCGCAGCAGTGGCAGCAGGCGCGCC
The DNA here is from genome assembly GCF_016056375.1 of Hymenobacter negativus. Taxonomy (GTDB): domain Bacteria; phylum Bacteroidota; class Bacteroidia; order Cytophagales; family Hymenobacteraceae; genus Hymenobacter; species Hymenobacter negativus_A. The sequence goes on along the minus strand of NZ_JAEDAE010000002.1, from coordinate 604,810 downwards.
TTCAGCTGTTCAAACGCCTCGCGGTCGCGGAAAAACTTGGTCACGCCGATGAGCAGCTCCCTGAACAGGGCATCCACCTCGGCCGGGTTCTGCTGGAGGTAGCGTACGTACTGGGTAAACGCCCGAATCTGGTGCGAGTTCATGCGCCGGTCGATGCGCCGAAACACCGTGTTGCGCTTGTAAAAGCTGAAGTCGTGCCCGGTTTTGGCCCGGATGAGGTGAAAAATCTTTTGCAGGGCGTGGGCCGGGCGGCTGCTGCTGTCTGCTTCCTCGCGACGGGGGCGGGTGTCGGGGTGGCGCACGTAATCCAGCAGCCTGGCCGGCAGTTGCTCAGCGGGCAGCACAAAATCCACAAACTCGGTGGCCAGCGCCGAGCGCGGCATCGAGTCGAATTCGGCCGTTTCGGGGGCCTGCACCATCACCATCCCAAAGTTTTCCATCACCATTTTCAGGCCCAGCGTGCCATCCGAACCCAGCCCCGAGCAGATGATGCACACCGCCCGGTCGCGCGCGTCCTTGGCCAGGCTCTGGAAAAAGAAGTCTATGGGCAGCCGGTAGCCCGCCGGCTGCGTGGGCGCAAACAGCAGCAGCATGCCGTGCAGAATGCTCATGTCGCGGCCGGGCGGAATCACGTACACCTGGTTGGGGCGCACCCGCTGGCCATCGCTGGCCTCACACACCGGCATTTTGGTGAAGTGCTGGAGCACCTGCGCCAGCTCCGAGGGCTGGTCGGGCAGCAGGTGCGTCACCACCATAAAGGCCATCCCGCTATCGGCCGGCATGGCCCGAAAAAAACCTTCAAACGCTGCCAACGACCCCGCCGAGCCGCCCAGTGCCACCAGAGGAAACTTTTCGGTTGCGTGTTCGGGGTGCCGGGCCAGGGCGCCGGCAATGGGCTCGTCGCCGTCTCGGGGCATTTCGCCGGGCGGGGTGATGTGGATGCCGGGTTCGTCGGGCGCGGATGCCGAAGGGGTGGGATTCATAAAACAGCGGGCGTGAAAGCCCCTGCTCCCTTTGGAGCTGGGCCAAAACAAATTTACCGTAAAAACCCCCGGGCCTTCGCCACGCTCAGGCTTTTGCCGTAGTAAATTCTATTTTCCCCACTCCTCATGGCAGCTCCGACTTATCTTATTGTGGTGGGCGCTTCGGCCGGCGGCATGCCCGCCCTGGTCGAATTTGTGGCCCACCTCCCGGCTGCCATTCCCGCCGCCATCCTGGTAGTTCAGCACTTCGCCCCCGATTTTGACGGCCAGCACCTCGTGGACCGGCTGGCCCGCCACACCGCCCTGCCGTGCCGCCTGCCTGCCGACGGCGAGCCTCTAAAGGCCAGCACCCTCTACCTGGCCCCGCCCGACCGCCACCTGCTGGCCAAGGACGGCAGCGTGCCCCACCTGCTGGTGACCAAAGGCCCGCGCGAAAACCACTACCGCCCCGCCGCCGATACCCTGTTTCGTTCGGCGGCCGTGGCCTATGGCGCGCGCACCGTGGGCGTGGTGCTCACAGGGATGCTGTACGACGGCACCGCCGGCCTGGAATTTATCAAGCGCTGCGGCGGCGTGACCATCGTGCAGGACCCCGGCGAAGCCGAATTCCCCAGCATGCCCGAAACGGCCCTGCAAAACGTAGACGTGGACTACGTGGTGCCCCTGCACCAGATGGCGGCCCTGCTCGCCGAAATCACCCACAGCCCCGCGCCCCCGCCCCAGCCCCTCATCCCCGACGACCTCCGGCAGGAAGCCGCCATTGCCGAAAGAGTGGTGGGCGATACCAACTCCGTTGAGCGCATCGCCCACTTGGTGCCCCTCACCTGCCCCGACTGTGGCGGCAACCTCTGGGAAGTGAACGAGGGCAACGTGCTGCGCTACCGCTGCCACACGGGGCACGCCTACACCGCCGACAGCCTGCTGCACAATTCCCAGCAGCACCTCGAAGAAACCCTCTGGGTTGCCCTGCGCATGATGGAAGAGCGCAAAAACCTGCTCACCGGCATGGCCACGCGCGGCACAGCTGCCTACAGTGCGCAGCAGCAAGAGAAGCTGGGCGACATAAAAAAGCACATCAACCGCCTACGCGAGTTCCTGCTGGCCGGCAGCAACCCCAGCACCGTGGCCACGCCCGAAGACTAACGGCTTATCTTTTTGAGGCGTCAGAAAAGCGTAGAGACGCGACACTTCGCGTCTCGGCGTTGGCATCGTTTATCACAGTTGCCGCTCAACAATGAGACGCGAAGTGTCGCGTCTCTACGCCGCGGTGCCGTAACGGCTTCTCAGGCTTCCAGGCTCCAGTCGTGCCAGTTGGCCTGGCGGGCGGCGTCCAGCAGCGTGGGCACCATGCAGGGCGCGGGGCCCAGTTCCTGTTCCAGCAACTCGCGTTTCACGCGCTCGGGCACGTGCACCAGCACCAGTTGCGCGTGCTGCTCCTGAAGCTGAAAGTGCGAGTTCCACAGCAGCCGGGCAGCTTCGGCCGACAACGATTCCAACATGCCGCAATCGACCCATACCGAATGCTTGCCGCTGCGCTGCGCCCGGCGCAGCCAGCGCGCCAGCACCGCTTCCGATTTGGCCTGCCGGCCGGGCGCCAGGATGAGCAGGTAGCTCTCCGGCAACAGTTCGTGGTATATAACGTGCATAACCAACAGCATTTAAGTGGTACTCCGACGCGCACAGACAGGATATTTCGATACCACGCGGCGACCTATCCGATAATGTTGATACAAATTTCGCCGGAAATCTAAAAAGATGCTAAGCTATAAATACGGTTTTCACTATGTATAACTACTTAAACTCTTATCGGGATAAATTCAATTATCCGACTGCGGCCCGGTGCGCTGCGCAAAAGCGGGCGACCCAGCGAAAATAAAGTTAAACATATATTTATTTTAATACAATTGCAGCGCATGAAAACTCCTTCCTGTCTCCGCACGGCTTACCAAAATCGCGGCATTGTGCCGACATTGGCCGCGCGGCGGGCGCGGCATGAAGCAGTGGCCGCCAAAAAACCTTTTGTCAACTTCTTTTTCACCTTTTTCTCGCTTCACGATGAGCCCTTCTGTACGTAACGTCATTGCCTGGATTTTGCAGGCCCTGCTGGCCGCCATGTTCATTTTCTCGGGCGGCCACAAACTGATGGACCTGCCCGGCACCATGAAAATGTTTGAAGGCCTGGGCCTGCCGGGCTGGTTTGCCGTCCTCATCGGGGGGGCCGAGGTGCTGGGCGGCATTGGGCTGCTGGTGCCGCGCACGGTGCGCCCGGCGGCCATGGGCCTCATCATTATCATGCTGGGGGCGGTGTACATGCACGCCACCAAAATTCCCGGCGGACTAGCCAAGGGCGTGCCGGCCATTGTGGCGCTGGTGCTGCTAGTGGTGGTGCTGATGCTGCGCAGCCGCACCGAGGCCCGCACCGTCTGAACCGGCTAATGGGTCTGTCATTCCGACGCCGGAGGAATCTAAGTAAGCCCGGCAATGTGCGGTCCTCAGATTCTTCCGGCGTCGGAATGACAGACTTGGCCTTGCCTCAATCCCAAACCATTGCCGCCCGGCCGGGTTGCTTGCCTTCTGGCCGGCCCGGCCGGGCTATTTGTGTGTTCCCCTCTCCTCTTCATGAAAATCCTTTATAGCTACCTGCGCAACTACTGGCCGCTGCTGGTGCTGGCCCTCGGGCTGGCCGCCATCAACCAAGTGTTTTCGCTGCTCGACCCGTATTTCTTCCGCAAGCTCATCGACCATTTTGCGCCCAAGGGCGGCGATTTGGGCGCGGTGCATCTGGTGCCGTTTGGGCCGTTTCTGCGCGAGGCGCTGCCCTACATCGGGCTGATGCTGGGCGCGGCCATGGTGTCGCGCATTGCCAAAAACTTCCAGGATTATTACGTCAACGTCATTACCCAGCGGCTGGGGGCGAAGATGTATTCCGACGGCCTGCGCCACTCGCTGGAGCTGCCCTACCAAGTGTTTGAGGACCAGCGCTCGGGCGAGACGCTGGGCAAGCTCCAGAAAGTACGTATTGACGTGGAAAAACTCATTCAGAGCTTCGTGAACGTGCTGTTCACGGCGCTGGTGGGCATTGTGTTCGTCATGTGGTACGCCATCACGGTGTACTGGCCCATTGCGCTGGGGTACTTTCTCACCATTCCGCTGCTGGGCATTCTGAGCTACATCCTGAGCAAGCGCATCAAGGTCATTCAAAAAACTATTGTGGCCGAGACGACTGCCCTGGCGGGTTCCACCACCGAGAGCCTGCGCAACATCGAGCTCATCAAAAGCCTGGGCTTGGCCCAACAGGAAACCGAGCGTCTGAACGGCACCACCAGCAAAATTCTGAAGCTGGAGCTGCGCAAGGTGCGCTACCTACGTTCGCTGAGCTTTGTGCAGGGCACCTTCGTGAATTTACTGCGCAACGTGATTGTGCTGCTGCTGCTTTACTTGCTGGTGCAGCGCCACATCAGCCTGGGGCAGTTTTTCTCGTTCTTTATCTACTCGTTCTCCATCTTCGGGCCGTTGCAGGAACTTGGCGCCATCATTGGGGTGTATCGCGAAACGGAGATTTCGCTGGGCAACTTCCAGACGATTCTCGACACGCCGAAGGACGTGAAACCGGCCCACCCCAAGTCGGTGGCCCACATCGACAACTTGGCCTTCGACCACGTCAGCTTCCAGCACCTCACGGCCAAGGGCCAGGCGCTCACCAATATTTCCTTTGGCGTGAAGCTCGGCGAAACCATCGCCTTCGTGGGGCCCTCGGGCTCGGGCAAAACCACGCTGGTGAAGCTGCTGGTGGGCCTCTACCCGCCCCTGGCGGGCGAGATTCGCTACAACGGAATCCCCGGCTCGGAAATTGACCTCGATGAACTGCGCGAGCAAATCGGCTTCGTGACGCAGGATACGCAGCTCTTCGCCGGTACCATCCGCGAAAACCTGCGCTTCGTTGCCCCCAATGCCACCGACGAAGAATGCCTGCTGGCCCTGCGCCAGGCCGCGGCCGATACGCTGCTGGCCCGCGCCCCGCTCGGCCTCGACACCGTCATCGGCGAGGGCGGCGTGAAGGTGAGCGGCGGTGAAAAGCAGCGCCTCAGCATTGCCCGCGCCCTGCTGCGCAAGCCCACGCTCATGGTGTTCGACGAAGCCACGTCGGCCCTTGACTCACTTACCGAAGAAGAAATTGGCAAGACGGTGCGGGAGCTGTCGGGCTCGCGCCAGCACATGACCATCCTCATTGCCCATCGCCTGAGCACCATCCTGCACGCCGACCGCATCTTCGTGCTCGAGCGCGGCCACATCGCCGAGCAGGGCGGCCACGCTGAACTGCTGGCCCAAAAAGGCCTCTACTACGCCATGTGGCGCCAGCAGATTGGCGAGCGCAAGGAGGCCGAGGCCACCAGCGCCGTGGTGGTTTAGGTTCGCCTGTCATTGCGAGGCCGCAGGCCGTGGCAATCCGTCCTCTCTTAGCGACCAGCCCTGAGATGTAACAAATCTTTTCAACACCAAAAAGCCCCAATACTTACTTAGTGTTGGGGCTTTTTGGCAAAAGAAAATGTCTGGCTTTTACAGGACGGATTGCCACGGCCTGCGGCCTTGCAATGACTGTCGGCTTTATTTAATCACCTGCGCCTTCACATCGAAATCGGGCTGTGGCGGCTGGGGGTTCATGTCCTCCAGGGCGGCCACTACAATTTCGGTGATGGCCAGGTCGCGGCCCCATTTGTGGTTGGCGGGGATGACGAACCATGGCGCATCGGGCGGCGAGCACCGGCGCAGGGCCTCCTGGTAGGCAGCCTGGTAATCGTCCCAGTAGGCGCGCTCTTTGAGGTCGTTGGGGTCGAATTTCCAGTTTTTGGTGGGGTCGTCGAGGCGGGCCTGCAGACGCCGGGCTTGCTCCTCCTTGCTAATGTGCAGGAAGAACTTGAGGATGCGCGTGCCGTTGTTCAGCAGCAGCTGTTCGAAGTTGTTGATGTCGGCATAATGCTGCTCGCAGGTTTTTTCGTCAATCATCCCGTGCACGCGGGTGATGAGCACGTCTTCGTAGTGCGAGCGGTTGAACACGCCGATGTGGCCTTTTTTGGGCGTCTGGGCGTGAACGCGCCACAGGAAATCATGCTTCAGCTCCTCCGACGTGGGGGCTTTGAAAGTGGCCACCTGCACGCCAGCTGGGTTCACCCCCGTGAGCAGGTTCTGGATGGCCCCGTCCTTGCCGCCCGTGTCCATGGCCTGCAGCACGATGAGCAGGTTGCGCGAGTGCTCGGCGTAGAGCAGCTCCTGCAGCTCGCTCAGGCGCTGGCGCAGCTTGAGCAGGCGCGGGCTGGCCTCCTGCTTGTCGTCGGGCTGGTGCTTGAAGGGCGTGATGTCGGCCGGGTCCACATCGGCCAGACGAAATGACTTGCTGGTAACGACAACGGCGGGGGTTTCGGGGAGCTTGAATTTCATGGAAATATTGGATAATGATGTTTAGGCCCCACCCACCAGCCGCGCAATGCCGAAGGCCGCTGCGGCAGCCAGCGCGCCCACCACGGCCATTTTCACGGCACCGGCCACAGGCGGCTGCCCGGTCATGCGACTCTTAAAGTAGCCAAATATGAACAGGCACACCAGCGTGATGGCCGCCGACCACGCCAGCCCCTGCTGCGGCGAATCGGTGACGAAATAGGCACTGAGTGGAATCAGCCCGCCTACGGCGTAGGCCACGCTGATGGTGGCGGCGCTTTTGGGGGCCTGTTTGGGGTCGGGCTCCTCCAGGCCCAGTTCGTACTTCATCATGAATTTCACCCACTGTTCGGGGTCGGCGGTGAGCTCAGCCACGGCCTGGCGGCGAGTGGCTTCCGAGAGGCCCATGTCGGCCAGCAGCTCGTCGACTTCGGCGCGCTCCTTGTCGGGCACTTCCTGCACCTCGCGGTGCTCGCGGCCCAGCTCCGAGGCGTAGTGCTCTACCTCGGTGCGGCCGGCCAGGTAGCCGCCCAGGCCCATGGCAATGCTGCCGGCCACAATCTCGGCCAGCCCCGCCGTAATGACCAGGCCCGACGAGGATACGGCTCCGCTTAGCCCCGCCGCCAGGGCAAAGGGCACCGTCAGGCCATCGGATAAGCCAATCACCACATCCTGCAGCATGGCCGAGCTGGTGAGATGGTCTTCGGGGTGCACATCATGGGGCGGCTGAGTTGTCGTTTTTGGCTCGGTCATAAAGGGGAATTTAAGAATGCGGCCTGAACCCGGCAGGGTGCTTTACGTACGCAGAAATAGAATTTTCGCTGCCGGAATATTTCGGCTTCCTCTCTCACCTCACTCGTTTTTATCATTATGGCTGCTCCCGCCAAAACTGCTGCGCCCAAAGCTGCGCCCAAAAAAGCACCTGCCCCAAAAGCCTCCGCCAAAGCGGCCACTGCCAGCACCGGCAAAGGCGCCGGCACCAACGCCGCCGTCGATATTCAGCCCATTCTCAACCAGCAGAACCACGCCCCCGCGCCCACCCAGCGCTACGGCACCGTGAGCCAGCGCCTGCCCATCGGCCTCGACGAAGCCACCCGCCAGAAAAGCGTGACCATGCTCAACCAGCTCCTGGCCGACACCATCACGCTGCGCGACATGTACAAAAAGCACCACTGGCAGGTGGTAGGCCCTACTTTCTACCAGCTGCACTTGCTCTACGACAAGCACTACGAGGAGCAAGCCACCCTGGTCGACACCATTGCCGAGCGCATCCAGATTCTGGGCGGCGTGGCCGTAGCCATGGCCCACGACGTGGCCGAGCTCACCAGCCTGCCCCGCATCCCGCGCGACCGCGAGGAGGCCCCCATCCAGGTCTCGCGCCTGCTGAGCGCCCACCAGTCCATCCTCAAAAACTGCCACGACTACGCCAAGAAAGCCGATGACAGCGGCGACGACGGCACCAACGACCTCATCGTGAGCGACCTCATGCGCACCAACGAAATGCAGGTATGGTTCGTCTCGGAGCACGTAGTCGACTCGCCCCTCACCCGCGCCGAATAGTCGGTTTAGGATAAATCGCCAAAAAAGGCTGCCGCAGATGATGCGGCAGCCTTTTTTATTCGGTTCAAGCCGCTAATCAACGTGCGCGGCCAGCTTTTCGCTGTGATTGTCTTCGGCTTCTTCTATCGAATGAGTTTTGCCCAGGTCGTTATCCTTTTTAGCCAGCTCGGCCAGCAGGCAATAGAAGTCATGCAGGGTCTTGATTTCTTCTTCCGAGAAATCCTGGGCATTGATGAGGCGGTTGCTGGCCCCTTGTTGGGCCGCAATCAGTTCGTTCAGCTTGAGGTGCAGCACCAGCGAATCCTTGTTTTGCGCTCGCTGAATGAGAAATACCATCAGAAAGGTGATGATGGTGGTGCCCGTGTTGATGACCAGCTGCCAGGTTTCGGAATAATGAAACAGCGGCCCCGTAACGCCCCAGACCAGCACAATGCCCGCCGCACTCACAAAGGCCGCCGTAGAGCCCGAAAACTTGGTAATGCTCTCGGCCATCCGGCCGAAAAAGGAATTTTTGGTGGGCAATGGGGAGGTATTCATGGCGTATTTTCTAAAAAAAGGACGAAAAGCACCCTAATGCTATTACGAAACCACAAGATAACCAGTTCAATGGTGGACGCTTGATGAAAAAGGGTGATAAAAGATTGTACGGCCCAAATCCTTCGGCTATCTTTGCACCCGCTTCGCCACCTCAGCGACGCCGGCTCCGGCCGAATACCCGGTTTAGTTGCTCTATTTGCGCACGTGGTGAAACTGGTAGACACGCCATCTTGAGGGGGTGGTGCCTTCGGGTGTGGGAGTTCGAATCTCCCCGCGCGCACGCAAACAAAAATCCCGCTGCAATTGCTTGCAGCGGGATTTTTCGTTGTAGCAGCGCCGTACTGCTGCTACTCCCGCTCAAACGGGTTGCCGGGCTTCACCAGCACCACCCGCTCGCGCTCCACTACCACCTGACCGGGCAGGGCGCCCTTGGGCTTGCGCACGTATTTCTTGGGCGTGACCGTGACCGGACACAGCGTGTCGTGCTGGCGGCGCGAGTACCAGCCGGCCAGCATGGCAGCGTGCTCTACCACGGGCTCCGGGATGGTCTGGCCCGCCTTGTGCCGAATAACAACGTGTGAGCCCGTCACGTCCTTGGCGTGCAGCCAGAGGTCGTCTTTGTGCGCGTATTTCTGGGTGAGCAGGTCGTTATTCACCGCGTTGCGGCCCACCAGGATGGTGAAGCCCCGGTCCTCAAAAACCTTGAAGGGCAGTTCCGTAGCTACTTTGGCGGCCGTGGGCGTAGGGTCGAGGCCATGCTGCTTGCGCCAGGTGCGCAGGCCGCGCAGTTCGGCCAGGGCGGGCAGGGTGTCCATTTCTTCGAGGCGCTCCAGGGCCGTGAGGGCTTCGGCTTCGCGGCGGGCAATGCGCTCACTGAGCTGGCGTTCTTCGATTTGCTGGTTTTTGCCTTTGCGATAGAGGTTTTCGGCGGTGAGCTGGGGCTTTTCGGTGCGCTTCAGCTTGATGGTTTTGGGCTGGTTGGTGTAGAAATCCAGTACCTCGATTTGGGTAGCCCCGGCCGGAATCTCGTGCAGATGCGCCATGATGAGGTCGGCGGTGTGGCGGTAACCGGCTTCGTGGGCCAGAGCGTGGAGGCGCTGGCGGGCATGAGCGGCGGCGGTTCCGGCTTCGTCGGCGCGACGCTCCAGCAGCTGGCGCAGCTGCTTGGTTTCCATTTCGAGGGCGCGGCGCCCCAGGGCCATGGGCACGAAGCGGCGCAGGGCGGTCACGGGGTCGTCGCCGGCGAAGGTTTCGAGCACCTCTCCCATCGGCAGCAGGCTCAGGCGCGTGCGGCCGTCGAGTTGGATGAGGTAGTAGTGGGCCGGCTTTTCGAGCTGAGCCAGCACTTGGTTTAGCTGGCGGGTTTTGGCTTCGGGCGTGGCTTCGTCGTAGCCATGCTGGCGCAGGTACCGCAGGGGCAGGTCGGCCAGCGGCGGGGCAAGTTTCTGGACCGCAGATTTAACGGATTTGACAGATTGCGCAGATTCGGACGAGGCTGGGGTTTCGGCTGAAGTTGAAGCGGCTTGTGGGCGCAGGTCGGCATCGGCCAGCAGCTTTTGATGGAAAAGCCCAGCTTTTCCATCGGGCGATGTGCGGAAAATAGCGTTTGGGCGCGGGCCGTAGAGCTTGAACACGAGGCGGGCACCGCTGCGGAAATTCACTTGTAGCACCCGGTCCTGGGGCCAGGCAACCACGGTTTCAACCTGCTGGCCCAGCATATCCGGGAATAAATCCACAGAATTGGCGCGGGCGCGCTGGAAAGTTTCGGGCAGCGCCAGAGCCGGAAAATTGGCCCCCAGCTGTGCTTTCAGCCAGAATTCGGCCGTGCCGTTGGTGAGGCCGATGACCAGCTCGTCCTTTTCCTGCGTGAAGCACACGGCCACACGGTAGCCCCGCAGCCGCTCGGTGAGCGCGGGGGCCAACTGGCGCAGGAAATAGTAGTTGGTGTGCATGGATGTCGAAGCAAAGCAGATGATGAAGCTAATCGACGGTTTCTTTCCGTAGTACCAGTAACTCCATCAACAGTGTTCGTGATTTTCGAACTTCTAACCAGAATGGAATAGTGAAGAAGGCGAATCCGAACACAAACATGCCAGTAAGCGGAGCCAAACTCGAATTGATATAATTATAGTTGATGCTATCCGCAATTGCGTTCCATAATTGCACCGCAACAAAGCCTAACCAGATAACTGCGAATATTATTGTGGAAGTAGATTGTTTATGTTCAAGCCGTAATAAGCTCCCTACTCCGCTAGAATCCAGGGCAATATGACCCGCAATTTGCGGCAGCATAGAATTTTTGTAATTGATGATTCGGCGAATAGCAAATGACTCATTATCTATCTCTCCTCGAAAAAGCTTTGCTGGCCTGCTTTTGAAAAGGTCTCTCCAAGTGAATTTAGGCGCAGTTATAGCCTGCAAGCGACTAATCAGTTCAGCCGGAGACATGGGAGAATAAAACTCCTCGACTATAGAAGGATAACCCAACATCCTACACCTCCACCTTCAGCCCGTCATACGCCAGCCGAATCCAGCTGGGCAGTTCGGCCTCAACCTCGCGGTGCAGGCCCAGCTGGTGGCTGATGTGGGTGAGGTAGGCGCGTTTGGGCGCGGCTTCTTCGAGCACGGCCACGGCCTGGGCCAGGGTGAAGTGCGAGATGTGCTCCTCGCGGCGCAGGGCGTTGAGCACGATGACGTCGGCGTCGCGGAGCTGAGCGCGGGTTTCGGGGCCGAGGTGGTTGGCATCGGTGAGGTAGCAGAAGCCGCCGATGCGAAAGCCCAGCACCGGCAGGCGGTGGTGCATGGCCCGGAGCGGCAACACGGGCACGCCCAGCACGTCAAACGGCACGTCGTCCCGCTCGATGGGGTGCAGCACCACGCGGGGCACGCCGGGGTACTTGTGCTCAGCAAAAATGTAGGCGAACTCCTGGCGGAGCTGCTGGAGCACGCGGGGCTCGGCAAAAACCGGCATGTCGGTCTGCTGCCGGAAATTGAAGGCCCGGATGTCGTCGAGGCCGGCGGTGTGGTCTTTGTGCTCGTGGGTGAAGAGCAGGGCGTCGAGGTGGGTGACGCGGGCGCGCAGCATCTGCTGGCGAAAATCGGGGCCGGAATCGACCACGAAGCTGCGGCCGTCCACTGCCAGGTGTACGGACACGCGCAGGCGGTGGTCGCGGTGGTCGAGCGAGCGGCACACCAGGCAGGTGCAGCCAATCATCGGCACGCCCGAAGACGTGCCCGTACCTAAGAACGTTACGGTCATGGACAATGAGTGAATGAGCGAATGGGTGAATGAGTGAATGAACGGTGCATTCACTCATTCACCCATTCGCTCATTCACTCATTGTTTTTAGCCCACGTACTGCTTTACTACGCGCACCAGGGCGTCGAAATCGAGCGGCTTGGGCAGGTAGTCGGTCACGCCAGCCTCGCGGAACTGGTCCATCGAGTAGTTGTTAGCGTTGCCGGTGATGGCGATGATGGGCAGCTTGTTGATTTTGGGGTCGGCGTGGGCGCGGATTTCGCGGGTGCACTGCATGCCGTCTTTCACGGGGATGTTGATGTCCATCAGCACGCAATCCACTGGGTTGCTTTCCAATTGCTTCAGCACCTCGCCGCCGTTTTTAGCCAGCACGATTTTATACTTCTGCAATTCCAGGATTTTGCGGGTAAGATTGAGAATTACCGAGCTGTCTTCGGCAATCAGAATGGTTTTGGTTGAAGGGTCGGCGGACATTGGCGAAGAGGTTTGGGTTGGATTCATAGGGTAGAGCAGTAGGAAATTTGCCGCACTCAAGCGGCCGAAGGGTCAGCGGCGCGCTCCACTGCGCCGGGGTATTCGGCAACGAACTGCGCAAAGTAATGTTCCAGAAGTTGAAAACCCACGGAACCTTCATCCAACCGGCCTTCTTTGAACTGGTGCTCAAGGTGCCGGGCCTGCGCGGCCAGCGCCACCCCGCCCAGTGTAGCAGCCGTGCCCTTGAGCTGGTGCAGCATGGGCAGCAGTTCGCGGAAGTTGGCGTCGGCCACCACGGGGGCCGCCTCGCGCAGCAAGTCGCCGGCCTCCTGCTCAAATTCCTTGTAGAGGTCAGACGTGAATTCGGCCCCGCCCAGCTCTATCAGCTGATGCATGATGTTCACATCGAGCGTGGGTTCGTGCGTTTCGGCCGGGGTTGGCGCAGACGGCGTGGCCGGGGCAGTGCCATTGGCCCCGGCGGCCGCGGCAGGAGACGCGGCGGGAGTGCTGCGCGGCCGGAGCCAGCGATGGAGAACTTCGTAGAGGTGGCGGCTTTTCACGGGCTTGCCCACGTAGTCGTCGAGGCCCTGGCTCATGAAGCGGCCCGCGTCTTCCTGCATGGAATAGGCCGTCATGGCCACCACGGGCGGGCAGGCGCTGCCCAGCAAGCGCCGGATTTCGGCGGTGGCGGCCACCCCGTCCATGTCCGGCATCTGGATGTCCATGAAAATAATGTTGTAGCTGACCCCCGGCTTGCTCACCAGGGCAATGGCTTCGGGGCCGCCACCGGCAATGGTCACATCGCAGCCCAGCTTGGTGAGCAGGCGCTGCCCCACCTTCTGGTTGATGGCATTGTCATCGACCAGAAGGACCTTCGGGGCCGCTTCGAAGGGCTGAAACGCCGCCTCGCGCAGTGGGGCCATCGCGGGCAGGTCGACGTGCTGGGCCTCACGGGCGCTGATGGTGAACCAGAACACCGAGCCTTCGCCTTCATCGGAAAGCACGCCGATTTCACCGCCCAGCAGCTCGGCCAGCTGCCGGCTGATGCTCAGGCCCAGACCCGTACCGCCGTAGGCCTTGCTGGGCGTGGTGTCGAGCTGGGTGAAATTGGTGAAGAGCAAGCTGGCGTTGTCGCTCGAAATGCCGATGCCCGAGTCCTGCACCGCGAAGCGCAGGGTGTGCAGCTCGCCGTCGGTGCTCACGCTGCTCACCACAATGCCCACGGTGCCTTCGTTAGTGAACTTGATGGCGTTGGCCACCAAGTTGCTCAGAATTTGGAGCAGGCGCACCTCGTCGGTTATCACGTAGCGCGGCGTGTGGGGCGTGATGTGGTAGGTGAAGCGGATGTGCTTCTGCTCGGCCCGGTAGATGAACAGGGCACGGATGCGCTCCATCACGGCCTGCAGCTCGATGGGCGTTTCGTGAATCTGGAGCTTGCCGGCTTGGATTTTTGACAAATCCAGGATGTCGTTCAGGATGGTGAGCAGGGCGTCGGAGCTCTTGCGCAGCGTGTCCACGTAGTCGAGCTGCTCGTCGGTTTCTACGGTCTGGTCGAGCAGGTCAATCATGCCGATGATGCCGTTCATGGGTGTGCGCAGCTCGTGGCTCATGTTGGCCAGGAACTGCGTTTTGGCCTCCAGGGCGGCTTCAGCATCGTCCTTGGCCAGGCGCAGGTCGTCCTGCATCTGCTTGATTTCGGTCACGTCGCGGGCAATGCCCTGGGTTCCGGCATCGCCGCCGCCCACGATGCGCGCATTCACTAGCACGCTCACCGGGTAGCCGTCCTTGTGCCAGAGCTGGGTTTCAAAGTTGCGCAGGCCGCCGCTGCGCTCCACCTCCTCGGTGGCCCGAGGCCGGTCGCCGGGTTCCACGTAAAACTCTACAATTGGCCGGCCTATTACTTCCTCGGGCTCGTAGCCCAGCACATCGCGCACCGAAGGACTGACGATGGTGAGGATGCTTTCCTCATCGGTGCGATAATAGATGTCCTGAAACGACTCAAAGATGGAGCGAAACTTCTCCTCCTGCCCTTCCAGGGCCAGTTGGGCGCGCTTTTGCTCGGTGATGTCGTGGGCAATGGCCGAAATCTCCTCAAACGAGCCATCGCCCAGGTAAATCGGGTTCAGGTAAATATCGGTCCACACGTCGTGGCCGCGGGAATCGCGCAGGCGCATCTCGAAGCGCTGGGCCTGGCCTTTGGCGGCCGCGTCGTAATGCTCCACAAAGGTGTCGCGCTCGTGGGCGGGCATGTTGGCCAGGTCGGCCTTCCACAGGTTGAGGCCGCGTACCGGGTAGGTGCCGTTGCGCCGCAGGAACAGGGCCGCGTAGTTGCGGTTGAAGTTCATGAGGTTGGCGCGGGTGTCCACGGTCCACATCACGTGCGAGCCGCTCTCGAAAATGGCGTTGAGGCGGGCCGTTTGCTTGCCAATCTGCTCCTCGTTGCGCTTGCGTTCGATAGCCAGCGCCACCTGGTTCGAGATGAAGTGCAGCACGTCGAGGTCGCCGGGCGTGTAGGCGTCGGCGCGGCTGTAGTCCTGCACCGCCAGCACCCCGATGATGCGGTCGCCGATGCTGAGCGGCGAGGCCAGCATCACCTCTGGGGCCTGCCCGAAAGCCGTGACGGCCCCGCTGCGCACCAGCTGCTGGTAGTCGGTGTGGGTGAGGTAGCGCGGCTGCCCGCCGGCAATGATGTACTCCGACACGCCCGCCGAAAACGGCCGCGTGCCCTGCGGCCGGGCCTGCGGGTGCTGGTCGACGTGGTACACGAACTGCAGCTGCGTGCGGGCATCGTCGCAAAGCGCGATGAACAGGTTACTCGTCTCAATAATCTTGCTCAGCTCGCGGTGAATGGCCCCGTAGAGGCTGGGCAAGTCCTTGGCCGAGATGGCCAGGTTGGCGATGCTGTAGTAGACTTTCTGGAGCCGCTCGGCCTTGATGCGGTCCGTGATGTCGTGCAGAATGGCGCGGCTGCTCACCGGCTGGCCCTCCTCGCGCACCACGTTCATGCTCCCTATGAGGTGCACGGGCTTGCCCTGGCTGGTCAAAAACACAGTTTCGACCTTGTTCACCGGCTCGCCGTCGTAGAGGTTGCGCAGCTGGTAGAGCAGCTTGGCCTTGTAGTAGGGGTGCACCACGTCGGCGAGGGTGCGGGTGGCCAGCTCGGCATCGGTATAGCCCAGCTTTTCCTTCCAGGCCTTGTTCACAAACAAGAAGCCGTTGTCGGCCCCGAGGTGCTGCACCAGGTCCTGTGCGTTGTCGAGAAAGTCCTGGAGGTGAGTGCTGTCGCCGGCCAGGGCCGGGCTTACCACACTATTGCTGGCGATTTCCTGCCCGGCCATCCACAGGCCCGTGACACTCCCGGCAGCATCGTGCGTGAAACCGGCCTGCCAGTTCAGGTAGCGCAGCTGGCCCGTTCGCGTAATAATCGACCGCTCGTAGCTGGGCGCCACATTCTGATGTTCAATAATTTCCAGAAACTCGCGCCGCCGTGCCTCGCGCTCGGCGGGCGGGGCAAACAGCTGGTAGCAATGCTGGCCCAGCACCTTGTCCCGGGTGTAGCCGGTGAGGGCCAGCAGGGCCTCGTTGACCTCAACAATGGAACCCTTCAAATCGGCCAGCATGTACACCTGGCCAAGCTGGTCGAGCAGCGCGGCCAGGGGCGGCGCCACGGGGCGGGCAGTGGAAGTAGCCGAGAAAGGAGCCATAAACGACACGAACTACCAGTTGATATTTCCGGCTAAGATAAGCCAGCGCGCTGCGAGGCGGCGGTGTAAATTTGGCAAAATATAATGACTCCCGGCCCTCCCCGCACGGCCTCCCTCGCTCCCTGCCATTGCCGCTCCCATCCAAGCCGCTGCTTTTCACCGTCACCACCGATTTGTGCTTCGACCAGCGGATGCAGCGCATCTGCGGGAGCCTGGCTGCCGCCGGCTACCGGGTGCAGCTGGTGGGCTGGCAGCGGCCCACGTCGCCCCCGCTCACCGCGCAGCCCTACCAGCAGCACCGGCTGCGCGGCTGGTTTCAGAAGGGCAAGCTGTTTTACCTGGAGTACAACCTGCGGCTGTTCATCTACCTGCTGGGCCAGCGCGCCGCCGCCTGGTGCGCCTGCGACCTCGACACCGCCCTGCCCGTGTGGCTGCGCGCCAGGCTCGGCGGGCAGCCCTTTGTGTACGATGCCCACGAGCTTTTCACGGAAGTGCCCGAGGTGGTGGCCCGGCCGGCGGTGCAGCGCATCTGGCGCTGGGTAGAAGGCTTTATTGTGCCGCGCGCCCGGCTGGCCTACACCGTGGGCCCAGCCCTGGCGCAGGTGTTTGAGCAGCGCTACGGCCGGCCCTTTGCGGTGGTGCGCAACGTGAGCCGCTTGCGCACCGACGAGATGCTGCTGCCCCCCACCGCTGCCCCAGCCTCCGGGTATATCCTTTATCAGGGCGCGTTGAATATGGGCCGGGGCCTGGAAGGCCTGATTGATGCCATGCCGCAGGTAGCAGGCCGGCTGGTGATTTGCGGCGAAGGCGACCTCTCGGCGGCGCTGCGCGAGCGGGCGGAGCGGCTGGGTTTACTGGCTTCCGGCAAGGTTGAATTCCGGGGCTTCGTGCTGCCCGAAGCGCTGCGCGAAGTAACGCGGCACGCCGCCGTGGGCATCATGCTGCTGGAGAATATCGGCCTGAGCTATTACTACTCACTGGCCAACAAATTCTTCGATTACGTGCATGCCGGCATCCCGCAGGTGCTCATCGACTTCCCCGAATACCGCGCCCTCAACGACCAGTTCGACGTGGCCGAGCTGGTGACCGACCTGGCCCCCGCCACCCTGGCCGCCGCCCTCAACCGCCTGCTGCGCGACGAGCCCGCCCGCTACCAGCACCTGGCCGAAAACTGCCGCCGCGCTGCCCCCCAGCTCAGCTGGCAGCACGAAGAACAGGTACTCGTGAAGCTGTTTGCGGGCTTATTTGCGTAGCCTGACTTCTGCTTGAATAGTGCGCCAGCGAATGCAACCACTGATTCATTTGCGCGGCCCTGACGGCAGTTTTACACCTGTAAGGCAACCATCAGCGTTATCTTGCCGGCCCAATGGATGGCACTACACGCCGAAATTATTGTTTTGTGGCTGCTTACCATTGTTTCCCGTTGCTCCGGCCTATGAGGATTTTTCTGACGCTGGTCTTGTTGGTTTGTCGGCTGGGGCTGAGTGCGCAGTCCACGCCACCGGCCATCCAGTACACCGACGCGCAAGCCCGCTACCAGCTGGCGTATGCGCCGGGCTGGGTGCCGCCCCGGACAGCGGGCGGGCCGGTGGCCACGTTCACGGCCGGCGCGCCCGCCATCGTCGCGATGGTGAAAGTCAGCCAGCAGCCCCTGCCCGATGACCGGCGCGACCTGCGCTTGCTGGGCGCGGGTCGGCCCGATTCGGTGTACCAGCGCATCCAGCGGCTGCCCCGCGTGCAGGTGCTGCGCCTCGACCAGCACAGCAACGGTCCGACTGATGAGATTGATTACGAATACACCTACGCCCCGCCCGCCCCAGCCCCGCGCACGCATGTGCTGGGCCGGCAGCTCTGGCGCGGCGGCTACGAGTTTCGGGTAGAATACCGGGCCGGCACTGAGCAAGACGGCCGCTACCTTACCGAGGGCCGGCAGCTGGTAGAGTCCTTCGCCTTCACCAACGCGCCCTGGCCCAGCCGCCGCTACGCCGACCAGATTTGCGATGGCAAAATGTATGGCATTGCGGCCCTGCGCTACCACGACGGGCAGTGGGAAGACGACTGCCGCACCATCTACGAGTTTTCAAATTCTGACCCCACGGCCAAGCCCCGCGCCCACCGCCGGGTGCTGCCCTTCCAGTCCTACGCCCTGGCCAAGGGGTTCGACAATTGTCTGTATTCCGTCACAAAAGCCCCCACTAATGCCCCCGAGCGCGTGTACCGCTACGACCCCGCCGCCCGGCGCGGGGCCTACACCGACTGGCAGCTCCCCGCCCAAGGCCCCGAAAACGTCTGGATATCCGCCGCCACCGACGACCACGGCGACCTGTATTTCATGACTTCCGACGCCAACCTGCTGGTGCGCGTGAGCCCCCACGAGGGCCGCGTGAGCGTGGTGTGGGCCACCGACCCCATCCGCAAAGCCCCGTATTACCCCATTATCGGATTTGACGGCGCGGGCACGCACGGCAATTTTTGCCTCGACGATGCCAACACGATGTACATGGTGTACAGCACCGACGGCTCCTTATTGAAAATAAACCTGAACACCAAACAGCCCGCCCCCGAGCGCATTCCGCTCGACGGCTTGCCCGTGCGCGGCGGCTACAGCGACCTGCTGATGCAGAACGATGCTGCTGGCCGCCGCCGCATGTATCTGGCTGGCCCGCACGGACTTTATCAGGTCGATTTGGCCCGCCGCAAGGCCACCCGCGTGCGCGGCGGCACCTACACCGACCTGGCCGGCTGCAACCTATTTGGGGTAGTACAACCGGCCCCGCCCTCGCCGCCCCCCACGCCCACCACCGCCACCTGGGAAGGCCGCGTGCTCGACGCCACCACCTCACTGCCCCTGCCGCAGGCCCAGCTGCGCCTCGACCACGATGAGGTGGGCACGGCGGTGTTGCTGTCGGTGCGGGGCAATTTCACTTATGCCTCGAAGCCGGGCATTGCTTATCAATACCATGCCCAGCACCCCGGCTACTTCTCTACCGATAGCACCTGGGCTGCCGCGCCCGGCCCGCTGGTGCGTGACATATTGCTTCGGCCGCTGGCCGTGGGGGCCACCCAGCAGCTCGCTAACGTGCAGTTTGAGCAGGGCAAAGCCGCCATGCTGCCCTCGTCGGCCGCCGCCCTCAACAAGCTGGTGCGCCTGATGATTGATAACCCCGGCCTAACCATCGAGCTGCGCGGCCACACCGACAACGTGGGCCCGCCCGAAAAAAACGTGGTGCTCAGCCAGCAACGTGTGGCTGCCGTGAAGGCCTACCTGGCCGACCACGGCGTGGCCGGCAGTCGCATCACCGGCCTGGGCCTGGGCGGGGCCGAGCCCATTGCCAGCAACGACCAGGAAGCGACTCGTCGCCTCAACCGCCGCGTCGAATTCCGCATCGTGGGGCTGCAATAGCGCGGGCGGCGCGAACTTTGTGGCCCGCGCTGCCGGTTTTGGCCGCGCATTATTTCCGCCGTGTCCGCACTTCCTCCCGAAATTCTCGCCCAGCTGGCCCCCACCGCCGCCGACCCGCGCCCCGTGCTGCTCACCATCGCCGGTCCTACGGCCGTGGGCAAAACGGCCCTGTGCGTGCAGTTGGCGCAGCAATTCCACACCGAAATTGTCTCGGCCGACTCGCGCCAGTTTTTCCGCGAGCTCAGCATTGGCACCGCCAAGCCTACGCCCGCCGAGATGCAGGGCGTACCCCACCATTTCATCGATAGCCACAGCATCACGGAGGATTATAGCGCCGGCCGCTTCGCTACCGATTGCCTGGCCGTCCTCACCGAGTTATTCCAGAAGCACCCGCTGATTATTCTCACCGGCGGCTCGGGCCTCTACGTGCAGGCCGTAACCGATGGGCTGGACGAGCTGCCCAGCGTGCCGCCCGAAGTCCGGGCCCGGCTCCACGCCGAGCTGGCCGCCCACGGCCTCCCCCACCTCGTGGCCGAGTTGGCCGAAACCGACCCCGTGGCCCACGGCCGCATCGACCAGCAAAACCCCCAGCGCGTGGTGCGCGCCCTGGAAATTACCCGCGCCACCGGCCGGCCGTTTTCCAGCTTCCACACCGAAGGCCCGCCGCCCGAAAACCCATTGTTCCGCAACGTGAAAGTGGCCCTCACCCGCGAGCGGGAAGCATTGTACCAGCGCATCAACCTCCGCGTGGAGCACATGCTGGAAGCTGGCCTGCTCGATGAAGTCAAATCCGTTCTGCCCTACCGCCACCACCACGCCTTGCAAACTGTGGGCTACCAGGAAATTTTCGGCTTTCTGGATGGCGAATACGACTGGGCCGAAGCCGTGCGCCTGCTTCAGCGCAACACCCGCCGCTACGCCAAGCGCCAAATGACCTGGCTGCGCCGCGACCCGGCCTATCAGTGGGTGGAGTTAGGGTAAGAGGGTGTGGGGGAAGGCGGGTAAGAGTTAAATACTGGTTCTAACTCTTGCCCGCCTACCCCCACACCCTCTTACCCTAAAAGCTACACGCTCAGAATCTCCACCATCCGCATGAAGCTCTGGTTGATGAGTTTCTTCTTGTTGATGGTATCGGTAAATGGCGTGTACACCAGCTTCTTATCCACGATGCCGGCCATTACGTTGCGCATGCCGTTCATAAGGCCTTCTACGGCGGCGATGCCGATTTGGGAGCCCAGCAGGCGGTCGGCCGCCGTGGGCGAGCCGCCGCGCTGAATGTGGCCGATAACCGTGACGCGGGTGTCGAGTTGCGGAATGGCCTCCTTCACGCGGGCGGCCGTATTGGTGGCGTTGCCCTCTTCCTCGCCCTCGGCCACGATGACAATGAACGAGGTTTTGGAACGCTGCCAGCCCGATTGCAGGGTATCAATCACCACATCCACACTCATTTGCGTTTCCGGAATCATTACGATTTCGGCCCCTCCCCCAATGGCGCACGGAATGGCGATGTAGCCCGAGTCGCGGCCCATCACCTCCACGAAGAAGCAGCGGTCGTGCGAGTCGGCCGTGTCCCGGATTTTGTCGATGCACTCCAGGGCCGTGTTCACGGCCGTGTCGTAGCCAATGGTGTAGTCCGTGCCGTAGAGGTCGTTGTCAATCGTACCCGGCGCGCCCACCGTTGGGATGCCGAACTCTTCTTCAAAAATCATGGCTCCGGTGAAGGTGCCGTTGCCGCCAATGGCCACGAGGCCTTCAATGCCGTTGTTTACCAGTTGGTCGAAGGCCTGCTGGCGGCCTTCCTTGGTCATGAACTTCTGGCTGCGTGCCGATTTCAGAATGGTGCCCCCCTTCTGCACCGTATTGGATACGGAAGCCGAATCGAGGCGCACAAACTCGCCCTTAATCATGCCACTGTAGCCCCGCATAATGCCGTAAACCTCAATGCCGTGGTAGGTGGCCGTCCGTACCACCGCCCGGATGGCAGCATTCATGCCCGGCGAATCGCCTCCACTCGTAAAAACCGCTATTCTCTTCATCTTGCCTATCAATAATGCGACGGAGCGCGCAAATGGCGTCCAAACCTCGCAAAGTTGGCGAAATGAATGCAAACCCTCAACCCAGGCCAAGAAATTGCCGTTAATGGAAACGTTTGTATTTCTCTTAGCAGAATAATAATTTGCTAACAAAAAGTCGATTTTTCGTGTATCTTACCCCGAAAATCGCGGTTTCGCACCTAAAATCATCTCCCACTTCTTAATTCCCACGTTTATGTTCGGTTTTTTCGAAAATGAGCAGGCTAAAAAAATCAAAAGCCACCTGTTGAACCTCGCGGCGCTGGCTAAAGCCGACGGCCACATCGACGCCCGGGAGATGAATTTCATCCTTGCGGTGGGCAAGAAGAACGGCATCAGCAGCTCTGAAGTGCAGGCGCTGGTGTCGGGCTCGAAAGGCAGCAGCAATGACCTGCCCACCACCGACTCGGAGCGGTTCGACCAGATTTTCGACCTCGTGGACATGATGCTGGCTGACGGCATCGTAGACGAAACCGAGATGGACTTCTGCATCATGATGGCCGAGAAGCTGGGCTTCCGCAAAGCCATTGTGGGCGTGCTGGTGCGCAAGATTTCGCAGGGCGTGAAAGACGGCCTGCCCAAGGACCGCATCAAGGAAGAAAGCACCTCATTCCTGAACTACAACGAGTTGCCGCGGCCCAACGTGGTATTGGAATAATCTTTTCATTGGGTGCCCCGAAACAGCAGCGGCCCTTTGGCAATCCGAAGTTGGATTGCCAAAGGGCCGTTTTTTGATGCTACGTGCCGGCTGCTGGTGCTTAATTAGTCTGACCGGCCCTGTCGGATATCCCCCCACCCCCACGGGTAATGTGCTCGATAGCCCGCAGCAGCGCGGCGCAGGCTTCGTCAATCTCGGCCTCGCTGATGGTGAGCGGTGGGGCTAGGCGCAGGGAGTTGTCGCAGAACAGGAACCAGTCGGTGAGAATGCCTTCGCGCTCCAGGGCGTGGTCGATGATGGGTTTGAGCACAGCGAAAGAGTCAAATTCTACGGCCATCATCAGGCCACGGCCACGTACCGCCCGGATGGCCGGGTGCCGCAGTTGCGCCCGAAACCGCTCCGCTTTGGCGGCCACGCCTTCCGCCAGCCGCTCATCCTGCATCACCTGCAGCGTAGCCAGGGCCGCCGCGCAGCTCACCGGGTGCCCGCCGAAAGTGGTGCAGTGTCCTAGAATGGGGTTGGTCTTGAAGCCCGACATTATTTCGGTGCTCGAAATGAAGGCGCCGATGGGCATGCCGCCGCCCATGCCCTTGGCACACACCAGAATGTCGGGCTCGATGCCGAACTGCTCGAAGGCCCACATGGTGCCGGTGCGCCCGTAGCCGCACTGAATTTCGTCAAGAATAAGCAGCGCGCCTACTTCGGAGCAGCGGGCGCGCAGGGCGGGCAGGTAACCGGGGCTGGGCACGCGCACGCCGGCCTCGCCCTGCACGGTTTCGATGACCACGGCGGCCGTGCGCTCGGTGATGAGTGCAAGGTCGGCCAGCTCGTTGTGGCGGATGTGGCGCACGTCGGGCAGCAGCGGGCGGAAGCTGTTTTTGAAGCCCTCGGAGCCCGTGATGGACAGCGCGCCGTGCGTGGAGCCGTGGTAGGCGTTGAGGCAGGAAATGAGCTCGGTGCGGCCGGTGTGGCGCTTGGCTAGCTTCAGCGCGCCCTCAATTGCCTCAGTGCCGGAGTTGGTGAAAAACACCGAATCAAGCTGCGCGGGCAAGGTCTGGTGGATGGCCTCGGCCAGCTGCGCGGGCACGGCCTGCACCAGCTCGCCGTACACCATCAGGTGCAGGTACTTATCGAGCTGGGCCTGAATGCCGGCCAGCACGCGCGGGTGGCGGTGGCCCACGTTGCTCACGCCGATGCCCGAAATCAGGTCGAGGTAGCGGCGGCCATCGGGGCCGTACATGTACACGCCTTCGGCCCGCTCAATTTCCAGCAGCAGCGGAAAATCGGAGGTTTGGGCTTGGTGGCGCAGAAATAGTTGGCGGGGGGTAAGGACCACGGATTTGACGGATTTATCGGATTTTGGCAACGATGCACAATTGAGCACAAACAGCTAAGACTATGCTTTCGATTATCCTGCAAAAATAAAGAGGCCGCTGCGGGGACAGCGGCCTCTCGGCATAGCTCAGCAAGAAACAGACTCAGTTGGTGTCAATAGCGGATTGTGCACCAGTTCCAGCTACGCGCTTGATAACCTCCTTGGTGAAGTCACGCTCGGCCTGAAACAGCTGGGCGACCTGGCGTAGGGAAATGACTTTCTGAAACTTATCAAAATACTCCTTCTCCAGGTTCAGCTCCTGCTGACGCAGGGCGAAGGACTGCGTGAGGTTGTCGCGGATTTGCTGGTCGGTCATGCCTTCGGTGATGTCGCGGCGCAGCAGGCGGCCGCTGCGGTTGAGTTCGCGGCGGCGGTCGGAGAATTCATTGTAGAGCGGCCAGAACTTCTGGGCCTGGTCCTGGGTGAGCGAAACGCGGGTAGTGATGAAGGCAATTTTGGCGTTTTCGAGCTGGCCGAGGCGCTGGCCTTTGCGGCCTCCACCGCCCAGCCCGCCCTGGGCGTGCGCGGCAGGTGCCAGCACCAGCAGCAAAGCCGCAAGGCTCAGCAAACGAAACATGGATGATAAAACGGACATGATAGCAAGGTAGGAATACAGAAATTAGAGGTACGTTGATTCGTCGGAAGGTTGCGCGTCCAGCGCGTCGTTCAGCTCCTCTTCTGAGGCGTGCAGGAAGCCCTTGGTGATAGCCGGATGGGCGGCGGTGAGCACGGCCAGGTCGGAGTTTTCGACGCGGGCCCCGCTCGTGAGCAGGTAGCCCACCAGCTCGGTACGCGGCACGGCATCGAGCGAGGCGGTGGCGGCTGTGGCAGGCACCAGCGGCGCACTGCCGCTCATATAAAACGAGGCAGCAAACCCGCCCAGCACGGCCACCGAGGCCAAGCCGGTACGCAGCGCCGGCGACAGGAAGCTGAGCCAGCCCCAGCCCAGCGCAGTTTCACGGGCATCGGCCTGGGGCAGCCGGGCCATTATTTGGGTCGGCAGTTTATCGAAGTAGCCCGCGGGCGGCTCACTCAGCAGCGGGCGGGGCCGCCGAGGGTGCGCGTCGAGCTTAAAAGCAGTTTTCATGATGGTTGGATGAAAAGGCGGGGGCAGCGTTTAATTCCGCCAGTAAAAAATTGTGCGGGGCGGGGTTAGTCGTCGGTGGTGCGGGTCACGTACTCTTCCACTTTCTTCACGGCGTGGTGGTAACTGGCTTTCAACGCGCCCACGCTGGTGCCCGTTACTTCGGCCATTTGCTCGTAGGGCATCTCGTCGTAGTAGCGCAGGTTGAAGACGAGGCGCTGCTTATCGGGCAGGCGCAGAATGGCTTTTTGGAGCTTTAGCTCAATTTCATCGCCGGCAATGGCGGGGTCGGCTTCGATTTTGGCGGCCAGCTCGGCCCCTACGTCCGTAAGCGGCAACAGGAACTTACGGCGCTTGCTGCTCAGGAAATTCAGGCACTCGTTGGTGGCAATGCGGTAAATCCAGGTGAAAAGCTGGGCATCCTGCCGGAAGGTTGAGAGGTGTTTCCACACCTTCACAAACACGTCCTGGGTGAGGTCGTCGGCGTCGTCGTGGTCCACCACCATCTTGCGCACGTGCCAGTACACCTTGCTCTGGTACTTGCGCACGAGCTGGTTGAACGCCAGGTTGCGGCTGGCGGGGTCCTGGAACTTGAGGAGAATTTCGTGGTCTTCCAAACGCGCGATACTTGCGGAAATGGCCTGTTGGATGGCGCAGGGGCGGCAATGTTTAACCCGAACCCGGATAAATTACCAGCCGCCGGCCAACTTGTTCGCAACGCGTACCCTGTCAGCCTGCTACAAATCGAGCTTTTGGCACTCACAGCACCTATTCTGCACTATGGTTCAACGGGCATTTTATGAATGACCTGACATCATTTATCGGTGCAGGAACAAGTCCACCGATTATCCGGATTGGTCGGAAAGACCAGAAAAAACTTATTAGGCCGGTCTATTTTTTCGGCCTTGCCCTTATCTAAATAGCCGCCCGAAAACAGCAGATTTCCGGTTTTGTCAACGCTGAATTTTCCTGCACTCGGCTTTTCAAAGCCTTGATATGTGTAGGTACCATTCTTATTAATTGTGAATGAACCCCGGGGCGTGTATTCGTAAAAACCGCCTCTGTATTTGCTGGCCGTGCAACCGTATTTGCCATATTTTAGCTCGGAGGCGTGCCCGGCCTGGGCCAGTGCCGAGGTAGATGCGTTAAAAAGAATTACCCCACCAAATCCGGCGGCTAGCATCAGCTTTTTCATTTACCAGCGTGCATTTTTTGATAATCGGGAAGCACAAATAAAATCAATTTTCACAGCCCGGCAAAAATGCAAATGCCCCGCAATAGCAGTGCTGTTGCGGGGCATTTTGATGGCCAGTCGATACCTACTTCCTCCGCTTCATCACCGCTTCCACGGCTTCCACGATGGCGGCTTCGTTGAGGTGGTATTTCTCCATCAGCTGGTCGGGGGTGCCGCTTTCGCCGAAGCTGTCGTGCACGGCCACCATTTCCAGGGGCAGGGGCTCTTCGCGGGCCAGCAGCTGGGCGATACTGTCGCCGAGGCCGCCGTTCATCTGGTGTTCTTCGGCCGTTACCACGCAGCCTGTTTTGCGGGCCGAGGCGAGGATGGCTTCGGCGTCGAGCGGCTTGATGGTGTGGATGTTGATGATTTCGGCGTTGATGCCTTTCTCGGCCAGGAGCTTGCCGGCCAACACGGCCTTCCACACGAGGTGGCCGGTGGCAAAGATGCTCACGTCGGTGCCTTCGTTCAGGGTCCAGGCTTTGCCGATTTCAAATTTCTGGTCGGCGGGCGTGAAATTGGGCACTACGGGGCGACCGAAGCGCAGGTACACGGGGCCTTCGTGGTCGGCAATGGCGATGGTGGCGGCTTTGGTCTGGTTGTAGTCGCAGGGGTTGATGACGGTCATGCCGGGCAGCATTTTCATCATGCCGAGGTCTTCCAGAATCTGATGGGTGGCGCCGTCTTCGCCCAGCGTGAGGCCGGCGTGGGAGGCGCAGATTTTCACGTTTTTGCCCGAGTAAGCAATGCTCTGGCGAATCTGGTCGTAGACGCGGCCGGTGCTGAAGTTGGCAAAGGTGCCCGTGAAGGGGATTTTGCCGCCAATGGTCATGCCGGCGGCTACGCCCATCATGTTGGCCTCGGCAATGCCGACCTGGAAGAACCGCTCGGGGAAGGCCTTTTTGAAGGCGTCCATCTTGAGCGAGCCGGTGAGGTCGGCGCAGAGGGCTACTACATTGGGGTTGCTGGCGCCCAACTCGGCCAGGCCAGCGCCGAAGCCGCTGCGGGTATCTTTCGATTCGGTGTAGGGGAAGTCTTTCATTGGGAATTGATTTGGAGCCGTGAGCGGCTTGACGTTGCAATGAGTTTAACGCTGAATGCGTTTTCGGTTTATATGGATTCGGACCGCATCTGCGGCGGCGCGGTCATGAGGATGGTGTATCTGGTAAACCATCAATTCTACTAGTTGCGGGTCGTCGCGGTGCAATTGGCGCATCAGAGTTTCAGATGAAACAGTAAGCATTATAATTCCAATTGCCGCCAACACAACTGCCCGCCTATTCAAGCGCTGATTCAATGCCATCAGCAAAACGACCAGCACCATGGTTGCAGTGCCAACAGTTAGCATGATGGCGCTACCACTCCAAAACAGAAGTTTAAATAATGTTCCGATAAGGACAACTGCACCACTTATCCCAATAAGCTTGGGTGCAAGAGTGTCTAGCAGAAAAGAGGTATCCTGCGATGTATTCAAAATTTGCTGCTGACTAGCAACAGACTCGAAGTTTGGTCCATGAGTATTCGTTAGACTCCTGGGTTTGTAAGCACTCAGATAGTATACGAGCGCAAGATTAGCTAACCCAATAATCAAAAAAACATCTCCGCCTGCCAGCTGATTCCAACTTGCTATAAACCCCCAAATGGCTAATACCCAAGAAGCCGGTTCCAGCTTAGGCAGTAGCACATCGTATAAGAAGCTCTTGCTTTCAACTCTTACTTCCATAGCTACTTTCCAAAAATGGCTACTGAAGTTGTCTGCCCGCTGCGGATGCTGAAGTTGCGCACGTCCGTGTATTTGCTGCCATTGCTGGTACCGGTGCGGAATACCAAGCGGTAAGCGCCGGGCTGCATGGGAAGGTTGATTTTGCTGCTGCCACCCTGCGGCAGGTCGTAAATCCAGGTTTGCGACTCGTCGTCATTCAGCTGGTAGATGCTGCCGTAGCCTTTCAGGTCGGAGGTGATGTTGAGGGTGCCGGGGGCATCGTAGGTGAAGGTGTATTCCTGGCCCTGCTTGATGGTGAGGCGGCGCACGGTGCGCGGCAGGGTCAGGGCTTCGACTTCGTAGTTGCCGGCCAGCAGCTTCTGGCGGGTGCCGAAGGTGCCGGCCGTGATGGTAGCCCCGGCAGGGTTGCGCACAACGGCCCGGATGGTGCCATAGGGATTGGGCGTGAGCGGCGGGTTTTGCAGCCAGAGGGTGCCCTGCGGGGTTTTGTAGGTGAGCACGTTGGCCTTACCGGGGACGATGGGAATGTTGGCCTGGCGCACGGGCGGCACGGTGTTTATCACGAGGTCGTAGCTCTGCAGGGCGTCGATGTCGAGCACGTCGGCCTTGCCCTGGGCGTCGCGGTAGTGCACGTAGTTGTACTCGGGCTGCTCGGTCACGTTGTTCACGAAAGTCATGTTGACGTTCGTTTCCACGGGCTTGCCGTTGGCGTCGGTGAGGTTGACGCTGACGGTGGTTTTGCTCAGTGTTTTGGCGATGACGTCGTTCATCACCGTGCGGAAGGTCTTCACCTCGGCGGCGTTGTAATACTGGCCGAGGCATTCGAGCTGCTTGCCAAAGTCGCGCTCGGCCCCGATGCCGATGACGAAGGGCTTCAGGAAAACGTGCTTGCGCTGCAGGGCCAGGGAGGCCGCGCAGGGGTCGCGGTTGCACGATTCGAGGCCGTCGGTTATCAGCAGCAGCACGTTGCGGGACTGCTTATCGGTGGGGAAATCGTTGGCCGACTGCTCCAGCGAGTACGTGATGGGCGTGTTGCCCTGGGCCTTGAGCGTGGTCAGCTTCTTCTTGATAGCGGCGGCGTTGCGGGGCGCGAAGGCCACTTCCAGCTTCGAGTCCTGGCAGTTTTTCTCGGCATTCGGGAACTGGTGGCCGTACACGCGCAGGCCCAGCTCCAGGTTGGGATAGGCGTTAAGCGAGTCGACCATTTTGCTGAGCATGCGCTTGGCCACTTCCCAGCGGGGCTGGCCCTCCCAGGGCGCCATCATCGAGCCCGAGGCATCGAGCAGGAACAGAATACGGGTGACCTTGGGCTTTTCGGGCGGGGCGTTTTGGGCACGCGCGTCCTGTACTGGCAGCCCCAGCGGGGCTGCCAGCAACAGGAAACACAAGGCCCGGAGCAAGCGCGGCAGCATGAACAACAGCCGCGACCTAGTAGTCGCCTTCGGTGCCTACTTTCAGCTCATCGAGCGCCGTAGCCAGCTGGGCATCGTTCGGAGCCACGCCGTGCCACTTGTGGCCATCCATCATGAAATCGACGCCGAAGCCCATTTTCGTGTCCATTACGAACATGACGGGCTTGGCCTTTCCGGTGGCGGCCACGCAGTTTTCGAGGAGGGGGATGAGGGCTTCGAAGTGGTTGCCGTCGCCTTCAATGACGTGCCAGCCGAAGGCTTTGAACTTCTCGGCCACATCGCCGAGGCCGCCGATTTCGTCGGTCGAGCCGTCAATCTGCTGGCCGTTGCGGTCCACGATGGCCACCAGGTTGTCGATTTTGTGGTGGCTGGCGTAGAGGGCGGCCTCCCAGTTCTGGCCTTCCTCAAGCTCGCCGTCGCCCATGAGCACGAACACGCGCTGCTTGTCGCCGTTCATCTTTTTGGCCTGGGCCGCGCCGCAGGCCACGCTCAGGCCCTGGCCCAGCGAGCCGGAGGCCACCCGGATGCCCGGCAAACCTTCGTGGGTGGTGGGATGGCCCTGCAGGCGCGAGTTGAGTTTGCGGAACGTGCTTAGCTCGCTGATGGGGAAGTAGCCAGAGCGAGCCAGCACCGAGTACCAAGTGGCCGAAATGTGGCCGTTGGACAGGAAGAAAATATCCTGGTCCTTGCCGTCCATGTCGAAGGGCTCGGGGTGGTGCTTCATCACCTTGAAGAAGAGGGCCACAAACAAATCGGTGCAGCCGAGCGAGCCGCCGGGGTGGCCCGAGTTCACGGCGTGCACCATGCGCACGATGTCGCGGCGCACTTGGGTGGCAATTTCCTTCAGCTCTTCGTTCGATTTCTCGGGCTGCTCAACGGTTTTGGTGGTGGTGGTATCGGCCATGTGGGAATAGTTGGGTTCGGTGGGTAAAGGTAGTAAATGGCGGGATGGGCTAACCGCCCCGTTCCGAGGCGAAGCACTGCCACTTATCAGGGCTACTTCAGCAGTTGGGCGGCGTGCTCTTTGGTGTCGACTTTCTTGATAATCTTTTCAATCAGGCCGTTTTCGTCAATCAGGAAAGTGGTGCGGACGGTGCCCATGTAGGTCTTGCCGTAGTTTTTCTTTTCCTGCCACACGCCATAGGCCTGCACGATGGTCTTGTCGGTATCGACGAGCAGCGGGAAGGGCAGGTCGTACTTGAGGGCGAATTTCTTGTGCGCGGCCTCGCCATCAATGCTCACGCCGATAACCTGGATGTTGTGGGCTTTGAGCTCTTCCTGGTGGTCGCGCAGGTTGCAGGCCTGGGCGGTGCAGCCGGGGGTATCGTCTTTGGGGTAAAAGTAAAGGGCGACTTTCTGGCCGCGCAGCGCGTGCAGGCTGACGGTGTTGCCGTCCTGGTCCTGGGCGGTGAAATCGGGGGCGGGTTGGCCGGGTTCGAGAGGCATAAAAAAACAGTTGATGAGAAATTATGGTAAGGATTTAGCCCACAAGTAGCCTGAAAATCCAAATCCGACTATTATCGAGAGCATCAGCAGCCAAACCCCAGCCCTGCGAGCCCACCAGTACCGCACTTTTGCGGGCCATACATAGCTGAATATTTGCCAGGTACTATCGGTATAGGCGTTAATTATTCGGTAAATAAAAAAATACACTCCCAAGGAGAGCATCAGAGAAACGGCACCGGTTTCTCTAGAAATGGCAAGTAGCTTAAACAGTAAAAAAAGAACTATTACAAAAGAGAGATAAACGAAAAACGAGAAGAACAACCGTGTTCTAGCCCGCATGCCTATACCTCTGACAATCCCATAGGATAGGAAGACGAAAAGCTGATTTATCATCGCCTTTATCATCCTGCAATAGCTATAAGCTCAGCGGAATCACCCGCTCATTCCCCGCCTGGTCCGTCAGGCGCAACTCTGCGGGGCCGTGCAGGCGCGGCCCGAGGGTGTCGGTGGATACGGTGAAGAGCAGGGCCTTTTTGTGCTCGAAGCGCAGCAGACGAAACTGGCCGCCCACGAGCAGCCGGTAGCTGGCCAGCCCCGACATGTCATCGCCGACGCGAAACGACAGTTGCCCGCCGGCGCGGCCCACGAGGCTGCCTTCCGGCGCTTTGGTATCGGTGAGGATGCGGTAGGAGCCAAACTGGCGGATGGTGGCCGTAATGTTGCCCTGCTCGTCCCACTTGCCGCCGAGGTAGGCTTTGCCGCCAGCCGCCGTGGCCGCGTAGATGGCGGTGCGCTGCGGGTCGGCGGGCGGGGCGGCGGGCTTGAGGGTGAGCACGGCCGTGTGGTAGAGCGGTAGCAGCGGCGAGCCCACCGTCCAGAAGCCGCTGCCGGTGGGCTCGGGTTTGTAGCTGGTGCCCAGGTAGATGTTACCAAACAGCGTTTCCTTGCCAAACAGCACGTTGAGTTTGGCCGTGGCGTAGTTGGTTTCCTTGCCGGCCGGAATCATTACCTGCCGGTCGAATTTCTTGGTGATGGTGCCGAAGCGCAGGGAGTCGGGCAGGCCGGCGCGCAGGTCGTAGAGGTACACGTTTTCGCTGTTCTGCGTGTAGCTCGGCTTGATTTCGAGGCGGCGGTTGCCGCGCAGCAGCACCAGGTTGGCCCCCACGGAATCCGTGCCGGGGTCGGCGGCCACGGCTTTGAGCAGGTTGCGCGTCACCTCGAAGCGCAGGGCCGACTTCTTCACCGTGCCGGAGCGGGTTTTGAAGTATTCGGGCTGTTCGCCGCGCAGCACCAGGTGCAGGGGCGTCTGGTTGTTGTAGGAGTCGGCCAGGGTGATGTCGACGTTGTAGATTTTGCCGGCCTCCACGGTCAGGCGGCCCTTGCCGGGGCTGGTGGTGGCGTACATCAGCAGGTCGTTGCCGTCGTCTACCCACAGCTTTTGCAGGGTGCGGCCCTGGGTGTTCTGGTACAGGAAATCGACGAAGTTGCCCACCTGCCGGGTACCCGTCGGGAAGGGAATCGCGTCGATGTTGTGCTGGTAAAACGGCTGCCCGTTCACCTTCACCGCCACGCGTTGGATGCCATTCTTGTTCCAGGCATTGTCAAACCTATCGAAGCCCTGAATGAGCAGCCCCACCGTGCCAAAGGCGCTGATGGTATCGGCCCAGGTGGTGGCCACGCCCGGCCCGGGCTGCACCTTAGGCACAAACAGCGCCTTGGCAAACACATTTTTCACCCGCGCCTCAATGCCCAGCGGCTCCAGCGCGAAGGCCTGCAAGGTGGGCGCCACGTGGTCCTGAATCTCGGGGAAGCCGCCCCACTGCAGCGGGTTGTACTGCCGGTCCTGGGCATCGCGCACTTCCCAGTGCAGGTGCGGGCCGGCCGAGCCGCCGGTGTTACCGCTCAGGGCCACCAGTTCGCCCTTCTTCACCGGAAACCGGTCTTTGTCGAAGAAGCATTCCAGTTCGTAGCTCTGCTTATCATACTGCCGATGCAGTAGCTCTGCCGCAAACGCGCCTTTGAACTCGTTCAGGTGCCCATACACCGTCGTCAGCCCATTGGGGTGCGTGATGTAGAGCACGTTGCCGTAGCCGAACGACGACTGCTTGAGGCGCGACACGTAGCCATCGGCGGCGGCGTACACGGGCTGGTTCACCCCGCCGCCGGTCTTGATGTCGAGGCCGCCGTGGAAGTGGTTGGGGCGCAATTCACCCATGCTCCCGGCCAGGAAATTGGGCTGGCCCGGCGCAATCGGAAACTGAAAATACCCCGGCGCCACGGTGGGCCGCCCGGCATTCAGCAGCTCGGTCAGGCTGTGGTCGTGGTCCGAAGAATCGGCCTCCTGCCCCCCTACCCGCCACGCCAGCAGCACCAAAAACACACTTATTATCAACCGCACACTCAGCTTTCCCTTTTGCACAATAACGCTCCTTTTAATTCAGCTAATTCCTTGTTTTGACGAACGGGAGTAGAGACGCAATATTTTGCGTCTCCTCATTCGCGCCGTTTGAATGCGTCTGGCGCCCCCGTTTAACGCCGAGACGCAAGTATGCGTCTCTACCATCCTACCGAATACCCAATTCCAGCAGCTTCTCCCCTTCCAGGAAGCCTTCCAGCTGGTCGCCCATTTTTACCGGCCCCACGCCGGCGGGCGTGCCGGTAAATATCAGGTCGCCCATTTTCAGGGAGATGTATTTCGACACGAAACTGATGATTTTGGCGAAGGGGTGCAGCATCAGGGCGGAGTTGCCGGTCTGGCGGGTTTCGCCGTTCACCGTGAGGTGGAAGTTGATGTTGGCCAGGTCGGCAAACTCGGCCACGGGCCGGAAGGTGGGCGAAATCGGAGCGGAGCCGTCGAAGGCTTTGGCCAGCTCCCAGGGCAGGCCTTTCTTCTTGAGTTCGGCCTGCAAGTCGCGGGCCGTGAAGTCGATGCCCAGGCCAATAGCGTCGAAATACGTGTGGGCAAATGCCTCGTCGATGTGGCGGCCGTTCTTGCTCACGCGCAGCACCAGCTCCAGCTCGTGGTGGATGTCCTGCGAGAATTCGGGGATGAAAAACGGCTGGCCGCGTTGCAGCAGCGCCGTTTCGGGCTTCATAAAGATAACCGGCGCGCTGGGCACCTCGTTGTGCAGCTCGGCAATGTGGTCGGCGTAGTTGCGGCCGATGCAGATGATTTTCATGGCGACGGGAAAGGCGGGTCGTAGATATGTCAAAACTACGGCTCCCCGTTGGCTTACGGCAATCGGGCGGTTCGTTTTCGGCCCCGGCAGCCGGATAAAGCCAAAACTTTACCCTGCCCTGCTGCCGTATAGGCGGCAATGGCAGCTCCTGCTTTGGCCCAAAACCCGCGCCCAGGCCTGGCGCTGCCATCCACTCTTTCTCCCTCACTCCCATGCTTAGAAAACTCACCCTCGTAGCCAGCCTGGCCTTTTTGGCCGCCTGCTCCACGGTGCCCATCACGGGCCGCCGCCAGCTTAGCCTCGTGAGCGACAGCGAAATCAACTCCCTGGCCGCCACGCAGTACCGCGACGTTATTGCCAAAGGACCGCTCTCCACCAACTCGCAGCAGGTAGCCATGGTTCGCACCGTGGGGCAGCGCATTCAGGCGGCCGTTGAAAACTATTTCCGCCAGCAAAACGCCTCCGACCAGCTGGCCGGCTATCAGTGGGAATTCAATGTAATTCAAGACGATGCCCAGCAGAATGCCTGGTGCATGCCCGGCGGCAAGGTGGCCGTGTACACCGGCATCCTGCCCATCACGCAGGACGAGAATGGCCTGGCCGTGGTGATGTCGCATGAAATTGCGCACGCCGTGGCCAAGCACGGCTCCGAGCGCATGAGCCAGGGCCTCGTGCAGCAGTTGGGCGGGCAGGCGCTATCGGCTGCGCTCTCCACCAACAGCGCGGCTACGCAGCAGCTGGCGCTGCAAGCCTTCGGTGTAGGCTCGCAGGTGGGCTTGCTGAAATACGGCCGCAACCAAGAATCGGAAGCCGACCATTTGGGCCTGATTTTCATGGCTATGGCCGGATACAATCCCGACGGCGCCATCACGTTCTGGCAGCGCATGGATGCCCGCGAGAACCAGGCTTCGCCGCCCGAGTTTCTTTCTACGCACCCTTCCAATGGCACTCGCATCGCGGATATCCAGCGCGAACTGCCGGAAGCCCGTAAGTACTACAAACCCCGCTAGAACGCTGCGCTCGATTAGCAATGGGGAATGAGGAATTACCGTTCAATTAATTCTTCATTCCTCATTTCTCATTTCTCATTGACTTTATGAAATACCTGCCTCGTCTACTCGGTTTGGGCCTGTTGAGCATTCTGGTAATGCTGCTGGCCATGTCGTGCGAAAGCACCAAGCCGGCCGAGTTCGGCAGCCCCAACCGCATCAAGGGCGAGGCCATTGCCAAGCCCGAAAGCCGACAAATTGTGCATTTCACCGACAGTTCCACGGAGTACACTACGCCCCGCAGCGAGCTGGCCAAGGCCTTCATCCGGCAGTTTGCCGACGGCACTGTTATCGACAAAATCCAGGTGCGCAAAGCTCCCGCCGGCCCCGACGAGCCGGTGAGTTACTACCTCATCGGCATGGGCCTGCGCAATGGCATGTATCGGGCCATGGCCCTGCCCCTCACCGCCGGCGGCGATAACACTTACTACCTGCGGCCCACCGCCGAGCGCTACACCATCACCGGCCAGGGTTGCCCCATGTGCTTTTTCAATTTTGAAAACGGACGCATCGTGGGCAGCACCTGCGGCGAGAAAGTGGGCGGCAGCACCTGCGACCTGAAAGTGGACGCCAATAACGCCCTCTTCTCCTCGGTTCCTATCTCTTCGGCCCCTACAAAATGAACACGCGCAATAAATGGCTGCTACGGGCCGCCCTCACGGCGCTGGCGTTGCTCATCACCACCGATAAGAAACGGCCGCGTGCACCCATCGAACCAAAAAAGCCCGCTGAATAGCGGGCTTTTTTTATCCTTTCTTCCCCGGATTTCCCAAGGCAAAATTCCGGATGCGAGCCGCTAGCAGCTCCGGATTAGCCTGCTCCAGCGGATGCCCAGTGGCGGGCAGCAGCTCGAAGCGGGCCCGGGGTAGCCTCGCTGCCAATGCCCGGCCCGTCGGGCTGCCGGCCGTGTGGTCGGCATCACCCACCAGCAGCTGCACCGGCACGGGTAGCGCCGCCAGCGCCTCGGTGGTGAGTGGCGGGCGGGCCCCGGCGGCCGTCATCAGGGCGGCGGTGGCACGGAGCACGGCGGCCCAGTCGGCGGGAGCATGGCGCTGACGCAGGGTTTCGGCAAAGGCCGGGACCTTGGCTAGTATCTTTTCGGGGTCGAGGAAACGGGTTTCGGCAGCGGCCGATTCCGGGGACCAGTCCAGCTTGGTGCCCAGCGTGCTGATGCTGGCAAACCGGGCGGGCTCCTGCGTGGCGGCCAGCAGGGCCGCGTAGCCGCCCATGCTGTAGCCGAATACGTGCGCCGGACCGACTTCGTGCTCCGCTAAAAACGTCAGCACTTCGCCGGCAAAGTGCGGCAGCGTGAACGTATCGAGCTGGACCTCCTTCCCACCGTGGCCCGCAAACGCCAGCATCTTCACGTCGAAATCGGCCGCCAACAGCCCGGCCAATGGCTTCAGGGTGTCTGGGCTGCCCAGCGCCCCGTGCAGCAGTAGCAGCGTCGGTTTCATGCTTAGCCCGTGATTTCGGCCGCCAGCCCGGCCAAATCCAGCCCGTCGAATGTGCCCGAGGACATGAGCAGCAGGTTGGCATTGTCCCAGGACTGACTTTTCAAAAACGCGGCCAGCTCGGCGCTGTCGGTAATGACTTTGATATCAGGCCGCTGGAAGGCCTCAGCCACGGTAGCGGCGGCCAGCGGCGGCAGGCGCTTGTGTTCCAGCACGTGGGGGTTGAAGTACACCACCGCCACGTCGGGAGCATCGAAGCAGTGCGCGTATTGCGGCAGAAACGCCGGATTTAGGCTGCTGAAGGTGTGCAGTTCCAGGCATGCCACCAGCCGACGCTGCGGAAACTGCTTTTTCAGGGCCGTGGCGGTGGCTTTAAGCTTGCTGGGCGCGTGGGCAAAATCCTTGTACACCACAGAGGTAGCGCCTTCGCGTACCAGCTCCAGCCGCCGGGCCGCGCCGGGGAACGTGGCCACCGCCCGGAAGAAATCCTTGCCCTTAATGCCCAGCTGCTTGCACACTTCCTTGGCCGCCGAGATGTTGCGCAGGTTATGCTCGCCGAATACCTGCACGGGCACTTCCTCGTCCTTTTTGGTGATGAGAAACGTGCGGCCGTCGCGGATGACGTGCTCGTGCGGGCCGTAGCCGATGTAGGTCACATCGGGGTTGGTGGGCACGCTCACGAGCTGCACCTGCTCGTCGTCGCGGTCGTAGATGAGCACGCCGGCCTTGGGCGTCATGTCGGCGAAGATGCGGAACTGCTCGCGGTAGATTTCCTCGGTCGGAAACACGTTGATGTGGTCCCAGCTGATGCCGGAAATTACCCCGATGTGGTGCTGGTAGAGGTGAAACTTGGGCCGCCGGTCCACCGGCGACGACAGGTATTCATCCCCCTCGATGATGATAATGGGTGCGTCGTCGGTCAGCTGCACCATCAAATCGAAGCCCGCCAGTTGCGCCCCCACCGCGTAGTCGAACTTGCGCCCATGGAAGCGCAGCACGTGCAGAATGCAGGCCGTAATGCTGGTTTTGCCGTGCGAGCCGCCAATGACGATGCGCTGCTTGTCGCGGCTGGCCTCGTAGATGTATTCAGGGAAGGAGTAGATTTTCAGGCCCAGCTCCTGGGCACGGAGCAGCTCGGGGTTGTCGGGCCGGGCGTGCATGCCCACGATGACGGCCGTGAGGTCGGGCGTGATGCGGGCCGGGTCCCAGCCTTCCTGGGCCGGCAGCAGGCCAGCGGCCGCGAGGCGGCCTTTGGCAGGCTCAAAAATTTCGTCGTCGGAGCCCGTGACGCGGGCGCCCCGGCGGTGTAGTGCCAGGGCCAGGTTGTGCATGATGCTGCCGCCCACCGCAATGAGGTGAATAGCTTCGGGGGACGTGGCGGGGCTGGAGGAGGATTCCAAATCAGGGGTGTCGTTAGTTGTCTTTTGCTCGTTGTCGGTTGTTAGTCAGGGTTTGGCGGGGAACAATATTCCGGCGCGGCGCGGGCCAACGCACAAAACCGCCACCGCCAACGAGCCCCTGACAATCAGAAAGCAAGGGCGCGAAAGTACAAAGGCCGGGCCGCCGCCGCCATTCCCGGCCCGAAAGAATAGCAGGCGCGGGCCAATCTTTTCCGTATCGTCGGGGTTAACTTTGTGTATATCGTGGCCGGCCCGGTTTTATTTCCCGGACCGGCCTCGTTGTCCCCGCTATTTCGTTACCTTAGCTAGCCACCTTTCCCTATGCCCGACCAAATGGATGACCGCCTGAAGCAATCCGCCGCCCGTGCCAAGGCGGCCTGGACCAATCGGGGCGGCATGGTGGTCCCCCAGAACGCCAGTGCGGCCGGCAAGCTGCCGCCCCAGGCCCCCGAGCTCGAAATGGCCGTGCTCGGCGCCCTGATGCTGGAAAAAGATGCCCTCACCTCGGTCATCGACCTGCTCAAGCCCGAGAGTTTTTATAAGGACGCGCACCAGCGCATTTACCGCGCCGTTATCCGGCTGTTTGATAAGTCGGAGCCCATCGACCAGCTCACCGTCGTGCACGAGCTGCGCGAGATGGGCGAGCTCGAAGCCGCCGGAGGCCCCTTCTACGTGGCCAACCTGACGCTGAAAGTGAACTCGGCGGCCAACGTCGAATACCACGCCCGCATCATCACCGAAACCGCCATCAAGCGCGAGCTGATTCGGATTTCGAGCGAAATTCAGCGCGATGCCTTCGAGGATACGACGGACGTATTCAAGCTGCTCGACGATACCGAGTCGGCCCTGTTTGAGGTGTCGGAATCAAACATCCGCAAGAACTTCGACGACATGCGGAGCCTGATGGGCAAGGCCATCAAGGAGCTTGAGGAAAAGAAAAACCAATCGGATGGCTTGACGGGTGTACCCACCGGCTTCTCAGCGCTGGACCGCGTCACGAGCGGCTGGCAACCATCTGACCTTGTGATTATTGCGGCTCGCCCAGGGATGGGCAAAACAGCCTTCGTGGTATCGGCCATGCGCAATGCGGCGGTCGATTTCAAGAAAGCGGTGGCTATTTTCTCGCTCGAAATGTCCTCACTGCAGCTTGTAAATCGTCTGATTTCGGCAGAGGCGGAACTGGATTCTGAGAAAATCAAGAAGGGCAGCCTCGCTGACCACGAGTGGCAGCAGCTCAACCATAAAATCACAGCCCTCTCGGCCGCGCCCATCTACATTGACGACACGCCGGGCCTGAGCATTCGCGAGCTGCGCACCAAGTGCCGTCGCCTGCGCTCGCAGAAGGACGTGCAAATGATTATCGTCGACTACCTGCAGCTGATGAGCGGCAACACCGACGGCCGCGGCGGCAACCGTGAGCAGGAAATTGCCAGCATCTCGCGGGCGCTCAAGGGCATTGCCAAGGAGCTAAATGTGCCCGTACTGGCCCTGTCGCAGCTCTCGCGCTCAGTAGAAACGCGGGGTGGCGACAAGAAGCCGCAGCTGAGTGACCTTCGTGAATCGGGCTCCATCGAGCAGGATGCCGACATGGTAATCTTCCTCTACCGCCCCGAATACTACGGCCTCGACCAGGATGCCGAGGGCAACTCGACTCAGGGCGTGGGCGAAGTCATCATTGCCAAGCACCGGAACGGTTCGCTCGAAACCGTGCAGCTCAAGTTCATTGGCAAATTCACCAAGTTCGCTGACCTCGACGGCATGGGCGGCGGCTTCGACCCCGGTAACTACCAGCCCATGGGCCTGCCTGCCAGCAACTTCGACAACGAGCCGAGTCCCTTCGCCCCGACCACCATTCGCCTGGGCTCGAAGATTAACGAGTCGCCGGTGCCTTTCCCGAAGAGCAACAGCTTCGGCGAGGAGCCGCCGTTCTAAGTTATGCAGTTTGGCAGCGCAGTAACGGCGCATATCCGCCGCCCTCTTTATTCGGCGGGGGGTATTCGGCTTTTGTCACTGCTGTTCAACCCCATA
Source organism: Hymenobacter negativus (assembly GCF_016056375.1). Lineage (GTDB taxonomy): Bacteria > Bacteroidota > Bacteroidia > Cytophagales > Hymenobacteraceae > Hymenobacter > Hymenobacter negativus_A. Next base: position 565,343 of record NZ_JAEDAE010000002.1, on the reverse strand, counting down.
GTGGGTGGAGCAATGACCGCACGTAACCTGAAAGATGTGCAGCAGCCGGGAGCTGCCCGCGTGGCCTTGGTATGCGGCATCCTTTACACGGTACTCACAATGTATCTACTTGCCCGCTTTTTGCCATTGCCGTTTATTCCGTGGCTTTCTTGGTTCACCAGCATACTGGCTGGGCTGGCGCTGGAGGCTTACGCCAAGCGGTTTATCGCTGATTGGCACTTACTTCCAGTGAAAAGCAACTTTAAGCCAATAGTTATTTGCTTGCTTGTATCCGGGCTGCTATTTGGGCTGGCTTTTGTTGCGACACCGCAACATGCGCATTAGTTTACTTACCCTTTTATGACCGATAGCATTACCGTGCCCGCGTTGGCACTGTTAAGCTTTTTCGCTTTTCTGGCCGGCTTTATCGACTCGATGGTGGGCGGCGGCGGGTTGATTCAGCTGCCGGCCCTGCTATTGCTGCTCCCCAACGTGCCAATTCCTACGGTGCTGGGCACCGGCAAAGTGGCCAGCTTGGCGGGCACGTCGGCCTCGGCATTTCGCTATTTAAAAGGCCTTACGGACGTGCCCATTCGCTGGCGCACGGTGGCGGTGGCGGCTGTGGTGGCGGGCTGCTTTGCACTGCTGGGCGCCCGCGCCGTGAGCGGCCTCAACAAGGAACTGGTGAAGCCGCTGGTGCTGGCCCTGCTGGTGCTCATGGCCGCCTACACCTTCTGGCGCAAGGATTTTGGCAGTCTGCACGCGCCGCGCCTGCACGGCCGCCGCGAGCTATGGACGGGCGTGGCCCTGGGGGCAGGTATCGGGTTTTACGACGGTTTTTTTGGGCCGGGCACGGGCAGTTTGCTGCTGTTCGCCTTCGTGGGGCTATTTGGCTACGACTTTCTGGCGGCCTCCGCCTCGGCCAAAGTTGTAAATGTGGCCACCAACATTGCCGGGCTGGCCTACTTTGTCTCGACCGGGCAGGTGCTGTACCAGGTGGCGCTGCCCATGGCGGTGTGCAACGTGCTGGGCTCTATGCTGGGCACGCGGATGGCCATGCAGCGCGGCACAGGCTTTGTGCGCGTGCTGTTTTTGGTGGTGGTCAGCGTCTTTATCCTGAAACTGGGCTGGGAGACGCTGGCCTGAAAAACGAGTAACCTGAATTTCTACTTCGGCCCGCCTGAAAGATGACGTTCTAACGGACCGAAATAGAAACTCAGGCTACTTGTGCTATAGCGCCCCGACCTAAACGGCTTGCAGCTGAGGCCGCATGTTGCGGCGGCTTTTGCGCCGCCGGTTCAGCCACATGATGGTGCCGGTGATGGGAAACGTGGCACCCAGCAGGCCAATAACGAAAGCCAGAATCTTGGTAGGCAAGCCAAAGATGGCCCCGGTGTGCACAGGCTTGAACAGACCGCGAATGCGCTGGCCCACCGGCCGCTGGGCATAGTTCTGGCTGCTGATGACGCGGCCGGAATACTGGTCGAGGTACACTTCATCGGTGGCGTTTTCGGTGATGGCGTTGGGGCGCAGAATGGCTACGCGGATGCTGCCGGTCGGCTCTTTGGGCATCTGCACAGAGAATAACTCGGCATCCGGGGCTTGCTGGCGGGCCAGAGCCAGCACGGCATCGGCCGCGAAGGGGGCGGTGCCCGCCACGGCCGGCGCAGCCGAGGTAGGCGGCTCGGGGCGCTTTAGGGGCGAATGGGTGAGCCGGTTGATGCCCGCGCCTACCCAATCGAACGACATGCCCACGCCCGTGAGGGCCATGATGAACAGGAACACCGAGGCATAAAAGCCCAGCGAGATGTGGAAATCGTGGTTCAGGCGCTTCCAGCCGCTGCCCCATTTCACTTTCAGGCGGGGCGTGAGGGCTTTGCGCGCGATGGGCCACCACAGCACCAGCCCGGTGCCGAGAATGAACAAAAACACCGTGGCGCTTACCCCCATCACGAGCTTGCCGATTTTACCGGCCACCAGGCCGCGGTGCAGCTGCTCCACGGTTTTGAAGAAGTTGTCGCGGGGATTCAGCTCGCCGGTGATGGCGGCCGTGTAGGGGTTTATGAAGATGCGGGGGCCACCGCCGTCGCCTTTGCCGCCCTTGCCGCCTTTCTCAGGGCCTTTGCCGGGCATCCGGCTCTCGCTGCCACGCGGGCCACCTTTCCCGTTCTTGCCCCCAGCATCGCCGCCGGCCAAGCTCACTTCCACGGTGCGGGCGGGGTCGGCGTAGAGCTTGAAGCCGCCGATTCTGGCTTTGGGCTTGTGGGCTTTCACGGCTTCGGCCAGCTGCGCCAGCGGCAGGCGCGGCGTGGTGGCGGGGGCCACAAAGTAGCGCTCCCGGTGCCAGGCGTGCTCAATTTCCTGCTCGAAAGCCAGCACGCTGCCTGTGAGGCACACAAACACGATGATGAGCCCCGAGGCCAGGCCAAGCCAGAGGTGAATGGTGCGGAAAGCAGATTTAACCGGGGTCATAATTTGATGCAGATGAAGGCTTTTGGAAGCTTAGGCGGAACGGCTCAACTGCCCGGCTGGATAGCGGGCGGCTATTCATCCGGATAGTTGAGCCGTTCCGAGGGCGGTACTGCCTACAGTTTGTAGGTGAGCGTGGTAGAGAAGGTGCGGGGCGCGATGGGGTTGGCGCTGTTGTCGTCGTGCAGGTTGTAGCTCAGCTGGTTGAGCAGGTTGGCCATTTTGAAGCGCACCGAGAACCGCTCGTAGGCGTAGCCCACTGAGGCATCGAACAGGAAGTAGTTAGGCAGGGCCAGGTACTTGTTGGTGTCCGTCACGGGGTTGCCTTTGGCGTCGTAAATGAGGCGCGGGTTGCGGCCGGCCAGGCGGTCGCCCACGTAGTAGCCGGTGGCTCCGGCGCTCAGGCCACGCAGCAGCACATTGTCTCCAAACACCTTCCCGAAGGAATAGAACAGGCTCAGGTTGGCGGTGTGGGCGGGGTTGTAGCGCAGGCGGCTGCCGTCCACGTAAAGCGTGCTGTGGGTGTAGGCGGTGTTATTGTAGCTATAGCCGGCAATGAGCGAGATGCCGTTCACGGGGCGGCTCTGCACGTCTACTTCCACGCCCTTGCTCGTGACCTCGCCGGCCAGTTCCTGGGCGCTGGGGAAGTTGGCATTGTAATTCGGGTTCAGACCGTTGCCCAGGTATTGCTGAATGGTCTGGGCCTGGTTGTTATTCACAATGTAGTAGGCCGTTACGTTGGCCGACAGCGCGCCTTTGAACAGGTCGTTTTTGATGCCGGCCTCAAACTGGTCAATCATCGAGGGAGGCAGGCTGCCGCCCTGGTTATCAGTCACAGTATTGGCCTGGGGCGCGAAGGAATTGGAGTAGGAAGCGAAGATGGCCGTGGTTTTAACGGGCTGATACACCAGGCCCAGACGCGGCGAGAAGGCGTTGTCGTAGCGGCGGTTTTCCTTCACCGTGGCCGGGTTGGTGGCGGGAGCCGTGAGGGCGGGATAAGTGTACACGTCGCTGGGGGTTTCCTGGTAACTCCAGCGCAGGCCGGCCAGCAGCTTCACGTTGTCGGTCAGGCTGATGAGGTCCTGGGCGTAGAAGCCGGCGCGGCGGGTGTTGCCCAGTGTGCGGGTGTTGTAGCGCAGAGCGTCGTAGCCGGTGGTGGTGCCTTTGGGCTGGCCCAGGCGGCGGCTGGGGTTCAAAATGTTGACCGAGTCAAACGCCTGAGTGGTGTAGGCCAGCGTGTTGGTGTTATACTGGTCGGCATCGGCCCCCACCAGCAGCGTGTGGCCAATGCGCCCGGTGCGGAAATTCCCCGTCAGGTCCACTTGGGCGAGGTAGTAGTTTTCGCCGGTTTGCGTGCGTTGCAGGCTGCGGAGCCAGTTGCCGTAGCTCTGGCCAGGCTTGATAACGTTGGCAGTGGGCCGGCTGGCGCTTTTCAGCTCGTTGGCGTAGCGCTGGAACGCGCCTACGGCCCGCACCTGCCAAGTGCTGTTGAGGCGGGTGGTGAGGGTGGCGGTGGCGCTGGTTTGGTTGGTGGCGTTGGTAGCGTCGGCCGTGTTCAGGAAACGGCTGCGCGAGTCCGAAATCTGGTAATCGACGGTGCCGATGCCGAAATCCGGCGTGCGGTTGTCGCGCAGGTAGTCGCCTTCAATCACCAAATCGGTTTTGGGGCTGAGGCGGAACAGCAGCGAAGGGTTGACGTACACGCGGTTGCTTTTCACGCCGTCGCGGTAGCTGTCGGCGCGCTCCCAGGTGCCGTTCAGGCGAAAAGCCACTTTCTGGCTTTCCCCCACCGCGCCGTACACGTCAAACTGCGGCTTCACAAAACCGAAACTGCCCACCCGCAGCCCCACCGAGCCGCCGCGCTCAAACTGAGGCTTCTTGGTCACCAGGTTCAGGATGCCGCCCGCTGCCACGTTGCCATAGAGGATGGCCGCGCTGCCCTTCAGCACCTCCATGCGCTCCAGGGAGCTTACTTCCGGCATGATGCCATTATTATAGCGCACCCCGTTTTTGAAGGTATTGGCGCTGGTGTAGGCAAAGCCGCGGCTGGCAATTTCCTCCTGGGTGCCGCCGGTGGCGCCCATTACATATACGCCGGCCACGTTGGCCAGCACGTCGCTCAGGCGCAGGGCCTGCTGCTGCTCCAGCACCGGCCGCTCGATGGTGAGCGTGGCCTGCGGGTTGTCGAGGGGCGCGATGGGCATCTTGCCCACGCTGGGCGTGCGCTGGTTCAGGCTTTTGGCGCCGGTCACGGTCACTTCCTGGAGCTGCTGCTCGCCGCGAGCCAGTGTGAAGGGCGGCAGCGTGGCCGTCTGGCCGGGCTGTACTTCCACGGCCACTTCCTGCGCCTGGCAACCCAGGCAGCTCACCACCAACGACTGCCAGCCGGCTGGCACTTTCAGGGCGAAGCTGCCGTCGGCGGCAGTCACGGTGCCGCGCTCGCTGCCTTTGAGGCGTACCGATACCTGCTCGGCCGGTTGGCCATCGGCCAGGAGCACGCGGCCCGTCACGGTGCCATTGCTCTCACTACCATGCTGTTTATGATGCCGCATCGGCATGTTCTGGGCAAACCCAGTGGCAGGCAACAAAGTAATGGAGAGCGACAGGAGCGGGACGAAGTACCTCATGAGGTTATTTAGACAGATTCAAAATAGAGTACAAAGGTGCGGCCTATTTAGAATCATTCCAAACTCTATTTAGAGTCATTCTAAATAATAACATTGAGCTTTTCGCGGCACATCTGTTGATTTCATCAATACCATTTTTGAATATTTTGAAAATCAACTACCTAATAACAAAAACACCCGGCTGATTAGCTGGGTGTTTTATAACCAAAAACCGATGCTAATGCTGACTAAGCCATAGCGGTTTCCCGCTCCGTCGCCACCGGCGCGGGCAGTTCGAAGGCTTCGGCCAGCAGTTCGTAGGAGCGCAGACGGTCTTGGAAATCGGCGGTGATGGTGACAGCCGTGATTTCGTCCACGCCGTATTCGGCCGCCATTTGGGTGAACTGGGCGTGCACCTGCTCGGGGGTGCCGCTCACCACGCGGTTGCGGTTGAAGGCGAGGTGGGCCTGGTCTTCGGTTGAGAAGCGGTGGCTGCGCACCTCCTCGGTGGAAGGGAAGGTGCGGAATTCGCCTTTATTGAAGCGAATAAGCTGCATGTCCATGGCTTTGCGCAGTTCGTCAGCCTTCTCCTCGGTATCGGCGCAGAAGGTGAACACGGCCACGTTGGCCAACGGCGCGGCCAGCTCGCGGCTGGGCCGGAACCGCTCGCGGTACTGGCGCACGGCCGCCGGGCCGCCCGCCCCGTTGATGAACTGGGCGAAGGAAAACGCCATGCCCAGGTGCGCGGCAAATAGGCCGCTCTGGCCGCTGGAGCTCAGCAACCACAGCTCCGGGGCAGCAGGGGCCTGGGGAATGGCCATCACGCGTTCGTGAATGGTGTCGAGCACCTTCTCGTCGCGCAGGTAGGCTTGCAGGTCCATGAGCTGCTCCACGAAGTCCTGCTCGCTGAACGTGTTGCTGGGGTTGAGGGCGTGGGCGGTGAGGCGGTCGCCGCCGGGGGCGCGGCCCATGCCCAGGTCGATGCGGCCGGGAAACAGGTTTTCGAGCAGGCGGAAGTTCTCGGCCACTTTCAGGGCCGAGTAGTGGGGCAGCATCACGCCGCCCGAGCCCAGGCGCAGGTGCTGCGTCTGGCTGCCGAGGTGGGCAATGAGGACTTCGGGCGTGGAGCCGGCCAGCGTGTTGGTGTTGTGGTGCTCGCTCACCCAGAAACGGGTGTAGCCGAGGCGGTCGGCCAGTTGGGCCAGCTGCACGGTTTCGAGCAGGGCCTCGCGGGCGGTGCTGCCGGGCCGGATGGGCGACTGGTCGAGTACGTTGAGGCGGATTTTGGAAGTGGATTTCATAACCAGGATATTAGAACAGGGAGGTAAACCGCTCCCAGGCTCATACGGTTTGGAACGGCGTACTGGATAGACCGGCGCGATGAACAATTGCCCGCTCAGCTGTTAAGGCCCGAAACAATTCTTTTCCCTTTTATAATGAGCGACCAGAACTTCGTCACCCTCGCCGTGGCCGACGGCACCGAAATGCGTGCCTACACCGCTTTTCCCAGCAGCACCGGCCCCGTGCCAGGCATCATTTTGCTGCAGGAAGCCTTCGGCGTGAACCGCCACATCCGCAGCGTGGCCGACCGGCTGGCGGCGGCCGGCTACGCCGTGGTAGCGCCCGAGCTGTTTCACCGCACCGCCGCGCCAGGCCTGGAAATTGCCTATTCCGAATTCAATAGCGTGGCCATGCCGCACTACAGCGCCATCAACAACACGGACCTGACCGCCGACCTGCGGGCAGCCTACGACTGGCTGGCCACGCAGCCGCTGGTGAAGGCCGATAAAATTGGCAGCATCGGCTTCTGCCTGGGCGGTCGGGTGTCGTTTCTGGCCAATGCGGTGCTGCCGCTGGCGGCGGGCGTGTCGTACTACGGCGGCGGCACCCACACCATTGCTGACCGCGCCAAAGACCTGCACGGCACGCACCTCTTCTTTTGGGGCGGGCTCGATGCGCACATCGGCAAAGAGCAGATTACCCAGGTTATCGAGGCCGTGGAAGCAGCCAAGAAGCCCTACATCAACACCGTCATCTCCTATGCCGACCACGGCTTCAACTGCGATGAGCGGCCCAGCTACCACCCCGAAGCCGCTAAGGAAGCCTGGGCGCTGACGCTGGCGTTTTTTGGCGAGAAGCTGGGGGAGTAGTTTCTGTAAAGTACAAGGAAGGCCGTCATGCTGAGCGCAGTCGAAGCATTTCTACTGTAGTACTGAATCCTGTCGATTGGATTACTCTCGCGGTAGAGATGCTTCGACTGCGCTCAGCATGACGGCCTTTTTGGTTCTGCTAAACTCCAACCGCCGCAGGCTCAATAACCACCGCCTGCCGGCCCAGGTACTGCGCCATGCTGCTGGCCAGAATAATCTGCAAGGCATGATAGAGCATCAGCGGCAATAAAATAAGCCCGGTGGCAGCGCTGGCCGGAAACAATAGGCTGGCCATGACGCTCCCGTGTACCAATGACTTTTTTGAGCCGCAGAACACGGCCACTACCTGGTCGGCGCGGGGGAAGCTCAGGGCACAGCTCAGGCCCCAGATGATGGCGAATACCACCAGATACAGCACCACCATGCCCGCGCCCAGCTTGAAGACATCGGCCGGACGGTAGCGGCTGAAAATGCCATCGGCAAAGGAATCACAGAAGGCGGTGAAAACGATGAGCAGGATGGTGACCTGGTCGAAGATGCGCAGGGCAGATTTATGGCGGTCAGCAAAGGCGTGGAAGCGCGAATTGAGCAGCACCCCCGCCCCTACTGGCAGCACCACCTGCCACAGCAGCTGCACCGCCAGGCTCCAGAGCTGCCCGCCGCCCGTGCCGGTGTGCAGAAACAGGCTGCACAGCAACGGCGTGAGCAGAATGCCCAACAGGCTGGAAATGCTGGCGTTGAAGATGGCCGCCGGCAGGTTGCCGCCCGCAATACTCACCATCACCACCGACGTGGACACCGTGCTGGGCAGCGCACACAGGAAGAAGATACTCTGCCAGAGCATCTCGCCGCCCTCGGCCCCAAAAAACGGCCGTACCAGCAGCGCCAGCGCCGGAAACAGCACGAATGTGCTAAGCTGCGTCAAGGTATGCAGCTGCCAGTTGCGCATGCCATCGCGCAGCTTTTCAAAGCTCAGCTTGAGGCCGTAAAAGAAGAAAACCAGCGCCACGCCCACCGTGGTAATGCTGTGCCAGGGCACGGGGCTGGCCTTGCTGCCCAGGCCGGGCGCGAAGTAGGCCAGTGCCACCACGCCCAGCAGCGCCAGCAGAAACCAGTCGAGCCCAGCGCGGGCGAGAAGGGCAACGAGACGGTTTGGAGCAGGCGGCGGGGCTGGAGTCATGGGCAGGAATACGCCGGGGGCGGCGGTTGTGATGCGGGAGAGGCAACGAAAAAGCGCCAGCCTCCTGAGAGCCTGACGCTTTTCGAAGTGAGAGAGGTAGAGACGCGACACTTCGCGTCTTGTCGTTGAACAGAGTTAGCTTACGGTGCTGCGGCAAATCGTCCAACGACGAGACGCAAAGTATTGCGTCTCTACAATTCGGATGAATTACTACTCGCTGGGCACGCCGCTACCCAGGCCGGGGGCGGCGTTGCCCTGCACGCCCTGCACATTGGGCACGCCCATTTTCTCCTCGCGTTTGCGCTGGTATTTGCCAAACTGAGCGGGATTGAGCACGTCTTTCAGGGCTTCGAGGCGCGAGCGACCGGCACTTTCTACCACGCCAGCCAGCTTGCGGGGGTCGGCTTTGTAGCGCAGACGACCGGTTTCGACTTGCTCCACGGCGCGACGGTTGATAACACGCACCTTCTCGGTTTGCTGGGGGGTGAGGCCCAGATTCTGCTGCATGTTGGTGGTAAGGGCGTTGGCCTTTGCATCAACAACGGCATCGGGCGGGGCCACCACGGGGGGCTCGTCAGCTATAGTGGTTTTGGTTTTCACGCTGGGCTGGCCGGCGGGCTTCACCTTGGTTTTGACGGTGGCCTGTGCGTGGGCGGCCGGAGCCGCCGATAACACGGCCAGGGCCAGCAGCGGCGAGAGCAACAAGAGTTTCATAGAAAAGCGAAAAATCAAAAAACAGCGCCCGGAAACATAGCGCTATGACGGAGTAAATATCGGCCAAAAAGCCGGCTCATTTCCTCCCGAACGCGGTGTTAACCACCTTTCGTGCCAGCCTGGGTTTAAAATTCGGGCCTCCGCTTTCGGCCTTGCAACCTTTCGGCCAATTTTTCCATACTATTGACCATGAAACACGCCAAACGCACCAAATCCAACTGGCTGCTGGCCGCCGGCCTCGGCGCGGCCACCCTGGCCCTCACCATGTGGGGCAACCGGCGCGGCTCCTACGACCTGAGCGGCCGCGTGGTGCTCATCACCGGCGGCTCGCGGGGGCTGGGCCTCGTGCTGGCCCGCCAAGCCGTGGCCGAGGGCGCCCGCGTGGCCATCTGCGCCCGCGACGAAGCCGAGCTGGCCCGCGCCCGCCAGGACCTGCTCATGGCCGGCGCGGCCGAAGCCGACGTGCTGACCCTGGCCCGCGACATCACCAACGAGGTGGAAGTGCGCACCATGGTGGCCGAAGTCGAAAGCCGCCTCGGCCCGGTCGACGTGCTCATCAACAACGCAGGCATCATCACGGCTGGCCCGCTGGACAACATGGACGCGCGCGATTTCGAGGATTCGATGGCCGTGCATTTCTGGGCCCCGCTGCACGCCATGCAGGCCGTACTGCCCAGCATGCGGCGGCGGAGCGCGGGCCGCATCGTGAATATTTCGTCGCTGGGTGGCAAGGTGGCACTGCCGCACATGGCCCCGTACAGCGCCAGTAAGTTTGCGCTGGTGGGCCTTTCCGAAGGCTTTCGGGCGGAATTGCACCAGCACGGTATTTCGGTAACCACCGTGTGCCCCGGCCTGCTGCGCACCGGCAGCCCCGACCACGCCGAATTCAAGGGGCAGCAGCAAAAGGAATTCGCCTGGTTCAGCATTGCCGATTCGCTGCCCGGCTTCACGCTTAGCGCCGAGCAGGCCGGCCGCCAAATCTGGAACGCCTGCCGCCGCGGCGACGGCGAGGTGATTCTCTCTCTTCCTGCCAAGTTTCTGGCCGCTTTCCACGGCCTGCTTCCCGGCACCACCACCGATATTCTGAGCTGGATGAACCGCGCCCTGCCCGCCACCGGCGAAAGCGCTGCCGCCAACGTGCGCCGCACCGGCTTCGAGAGCGAGTCGGACATCACCCGCTCGCCGCTCACGGCCCTCACCCGCAAAGCTGCCGCGAAGAATAACGAGCTATAAGAATAAATAGAACGTCATGCTGAGCGCAGCCGAAGCATCTCTACTCCGAGAGTAATTATTTACTTCTGCGGTAGAAATGCTTCGGCTGCGCTCAGCATGACGCTTTTTAACAAAGTCGGCGCATCTTGCGCCATGCATTTCCCCGTTGAGCTAGCCCTGGGCCCCGCCCGCCTGCCCGTGCACCTGTTGTGCGAGGTGCTGGCCTATACCCTCGGCTTCCGCCTCTACCAGCGCCTGCGCACCGGCCACGCCGACCGCATCAGCGACGCGCACCGGCAGTGGATTTTTGTGGGCGCGGCCGCCGGGGCCCTGCTCGGCTCGCGCCTGCTGGGCCTGCTGGAGCACCCCGAGCTACTGGCACACCCTCCTGGCGGCTGGCTCTACTATTTCACCAACAAAACCATTGTGGGCGGCTTTCTAGGCGGCCTCATCGGCGTGGAGCTCACCAAAAAGCGCCTCGGCGTGACGGCCAGCAGCGGCGACCTCATGGTGTTTCCCATCCTGCTCGGCCTGGCCATCGGCCGGCTCGGCTGCTTTTTCAGCGGGCTCGAAGACGGCACCTATGGCATTGCCACCGCCCTGCCCTGGGGCATCAACTTCGGCGATGGCGTGCGCCGTCATCCCACCAACCTCTACGAAATCCTGTTTCTGGCAGCCCTGGGATTGCTGCTGTGGCTGTTGGAACGGCGCGGGCGTTTGGCCGATGGCCGGCGGTTCCAGCTGTTTCTGAGCGGCTATCTGCTGTTCCGGCTGCTGGTGGAGTTTATCAAGCCCACGGCGGCACTGACGGGACTGGGCCTCACGGCGATACAGTGGGCGTGCGTGGCGGGGCTGGGGTATTATGTTTGGGCGTGGATAAAACAATTAACAAGCACCGTCACAATAAAACCTGACAGAAAATTCTTTTAAGCCTGTAATCTTTTACACACCTAATTCATCATTGAAAATGAAAAAAAGTTTCTTTGAATTTTTGGCTTTGGCTGACGTAGAGAAGGTTCATTCTCAAATTATAGCTTGGTTGATGTCAAAACACTGCGAGGCTCTAAATGAACCAATGAAATCACAGATAATAAATAACATATTAGGACATGAATTAAACGACACCATAATTACCTCAACAGCCGAAATAAATGGAGCAGACATTGTAATAGAATGCCTGAAAACCAGGATAGTTATCGAAAATAAAATCAAAAGCTCCCAGCACTCAAATCAACTCAGCAGGTATGTAGAAGAATTTAATAAGGATTCAACAAAAATAAATTATTTTATATTCATGACACTGATACCAGAAAAGCCTCAAAATAAAAATTGGACAAACTATTCATATAAACAATTTGCTGAATGCTTGAATAATTTCGAACTATCCGATAAGTCAAATTTTGACCAAATGGCGTTGCAAGAATATTTGAAAAGTATTCAATCAATCACCAGTGTCGCTTATGAATTCATTTTAAACCCCTCACTATTTCCTAATGTTTTCAATGAAGGAAAGCTAAGCAAACAAGCAAAGAATCATAAGAAATATTCAAATTACACTCAAAAATTTATTTCCGAAAATCAATTGGAAACAATACTTCAAAAATCTTTTTATATAAAAGTCCTTGATGAAATAAGTACACCTGAGCTACTATATGAAGTAGGAGACACTCATGGAACAGCGTTTATAAATGCTTTTTTTGATGAATATATCGTTTTAGACGGCGTATGCTTCAAAACAGGAATTCAATTTCAAGGCGGCACATTTAAATTCGCCATAACTACTTGCAGTGACTACGAAAAATCAAAGAAAGAATGGATTACACCATTTGTAAAGGCATTTAAATATTTCAAAGAAACCAAAGTTAATGGATATACAAAATTAAATCTACCTGATACTAAAGCATGGATTTCTGTTTCAAAGCGGACTTCATCTCAATTCTATGAAATGAATTTTACAGAATATGTTGAAATTTTCAAACATGAATTAGAGAATGCGCGAGATATGACTGCAAAAATCAAAGCCTTAATCTAACTTTAGTTGTCCCATGCCCGAACGTCCCTACACCTACTACGATTTCACGCTGAGCCTGTGCCCGCAGTGCCTGCGCCGCATCGAGGCCAAAATCGTCTTCGAGGACGGGAACGTATTCATGCTCAAGCGCTGCCCTGAGCACGGGCGGCAGAAGGTGCGCATCGCCACTGATATTGAGTATTACAAGAGCATTCGCAACTACGTGAAGCCAAGCGAAACGCCGCGCCGCTTCAACGCAGCCACGCATTTTGGCTGCCCGTATGACTGCGGCCTTTGCACCGACCACGAGCAGCACAGCTGCCTCACCGTCATCGAGATAACCGACCGCTGCAACCTCACCTGCCCCACCTGCTACGCTGAAAGCAGCCCCACCCACGGCCGGCACCGTACCCTGGAAGAAGTGGAAGCCATGGTGGACCTGGTGGTGGCCAACGAAGGTGAGCCCGACGTGGTGCAAATCTCCGGCGGTGAGCCCACGCTGCACCCGCAATTCTGGGAAATTCTGGACATGTGCAAGCGCAAGCCCATCAAGCACCTGATGGTGAACACCAACGGCGTGCGCCTGGCCAAAGACGAGGCTTTTGTGGCGCGGCTGGCCACGTATGCGTGCGCGTTCGAGGTGTATCTGCAGTTTGATTCCTTCCGCGAAAATGTGCTGCTGACCATGCGCGGCCGTGACCTGCGCGAGGTGCGCCAAAAAGCCATCGAGAATCTGAACAAATACAACCTCAGCACCACGCTGGTGGTGACGCTGCAAAAAGGCCTGAACGATGACGAAATGGGCGACATCATCGACTACGCGCTGAAGCAGCGCTGCATTCGCGGCGTCACGTTTCAGCCCACGCAGGCGGCCGGACGGCTCGATAATTTCAACCCCGAAACCGACTCGTTTTCGCTCACCGAAGTGCGTCAGGGCATCATAGCCCAAAGCCCGGTTTTCTCGGCCGAAGACCTGCTGCCCGTGCCCTGCAACCCCGACGCGCTGGCCATGGCTTACGCGCTGAAGCTGGACGGCGAAGTCTTCCCCCTCACCCGCTATGTGGACCCCGCCGAGCTGCTCCAGAGCGGCGGCAATACCATTGTGTACGAGCGCGACCCGCGCCTGCGTCAGCACATGCTCAAGCTGTTCAGCACCGCCAATACCGTGGATACGGTGGTGCCCGAAATCAACCAGTTGCTGTGCTGCCTGCCGCAGGTTTCGGCCCCCAACCTAGGCTACGAAAACCTGTTCCGCATCATCATTCTGCAATTCATGGACGCGCACAATTTCGATGTGCGGGCCGTGAAGAAATCCTGCGTGCACATCGTGAGCAAGGATTTGAAAATTATTCCGTTTGAGACGATGAATATTTTCTACCGTGACCAGGAGAAACTGGCGCGACTGGAAGAACTGCGGGCCGAGCGAACTGGGATTATCTGATGACTTATGGCGACCGAACCATCCGACGATGGCCAACACCTTTATGCCTGGCCGTTGGGCATTAACCTGGCCATTCTGCTAATATTGGTGGGGTTCAGCTGGCCGGATGTGTATGGCCTTGGCTGGCTGATACTGTTGCTGACTTTGCCTAATGGCTTACTCGGCTTTGTATTCCTGCTGTTTGAGCGACGGCGCGATACGGGCTATGCCGGAGGATTCTTTTTATCGTTCCTGTTATTGCTGCTTATTGGCTTTGGCATGTGCTCGAAGGAAGCCAAAAACCATGAGCGGAGAGAAGAGAATGCAGTCCCAGCACCTAAATCTTGAAATCTATTTTCGCTCATGGAAAAACCTGCTCAACACATTATCCGAAACAACTTGCTAATCGTGCTGGGGGCAGCCGTCGTGCTGGGTCTGGTCGAGAAGTTTCTCAGTCAAGGCGCTATTTTTCTATTTGGGATTTTCTATCTCGGGCAGGCGCTGGTTAACCTGATTTTAGGCTTTACGCACTTGGGCAGCAAGCCTGGCGAGGTTGGCGCCGCGCCTTATTTTCTGAGTATGCTGCTGGTGCTCATCATCGGCTTTGGGGCGTGCTCAGGCATTTTTATCATGGCGGGCAGTCTCGGCAATATGCACTGATTCGGGCGCGGGCTGGCACTTGGAGCAAGTATAAGTGGCCCGGCCGCCCACATAGTACTTATCGATTTTCACCTTGGCGTGGCGCGGGCAAAAGGTGTGCGCATCGGAGCCGGGCGTGGCCGAATCGTCCCACTCGCGGGCGTGGATGAGGAAGGACTTGGGGAAATATTTGTAGTTGGCCTCGTGGTCGATGGCCGTGGTGAGCACCAACTGAATGGCGGCGTGCAGGGCCCTGAACTCCTTCTCGGTGAGCGACGAGCCCAACCGCTCGGGGTTGATTTTGGCCTGAAACAACACCTCGTCCACAATCCAGTTGCCGAGGCCGGCGGTGATGCCTTGGTCGAGCAGCAGCGGCTTGAGCAGCGTCTTGCGGCGGCTGAGCTTCTGCTGCAATTCGGCGGCGGTGATGGCGAGGGCATCGGGGCCGATTTTCTTGGCGGCCTGGTGGGCGGCGGCACTGTCGGCCAGCCGGATGCGGCCGAATTTGCGCGGGTCGATGAAGGCGAGGCGAAGGCCGGAATCTTCCAGGTGCAGGGCCACACGAGTAAAGCGCGGAGCATCGGGCTCGTCGCGGTAGGCTCCGATGTCGCCGGTCATGCCGAAATGCAGGACGAGAACTTTGCCGTTATCAAGCTCCAGGAAGCAGTTTTTGCCCAATCGGCTGGTGCCAGTGATGGTGCGGCCCACGAGGCCAGCGCGGAGTTGGT
The DNA here is from genome assembly GCF_016056375.1 of Hymenobacter negativus. Classification (GTDB taxonomy): domain Bacteria; phylum Bacteroidota; class Bacteroidia; order Cytophagales; family Hymenobacteraceae; genus Hymenobacter; species Hymenobacter negativus_A. Next base: position 550,235 of record NZ_JAEDAE010000002.1, on the reverse strand, counting down.
CTTCGGGCGTGGCCAGCACGTGGGCATCGTTCACCTGCACGGCGGCGATGGTTTGGCCTACAGAAATTTCATCAATAAAGCGGCGGTAGGTTTCAACTTCGGGTAATTCGGGCACTGCGTTGGAGCGAAAAGTTTCTTTGAAGAAAGTACGTCATGCAGAGCGTAGCATCTTGCCCGCACTCGCTAATTCAATCGAGTGGATTGCGTTGAGTGCGGGCAAGATGCTACGCTCTGCATGACGGCCTAACACTTCAAATCCAACTCCGGTTGCCTTTCCGGCTACAAATCCCCGCGCAGCCCGCCTTCCAGCACCACCACGCCGGTGCCGCCAATCTGCACCGATTCAATGGCCTCGCGCGAACCGCTGATGCGCACCTGCACCGCGCCGGCGCGGCCCATGTCGTGCCCTTGCTCGGCGATAAACTCGGGCGAATCGATATAGCTGTGGTGCCAGAGGTAGGCCGCCATGCCGCCCGTGGCCGAACCCGTGACGGGGTCTTCCGACACATCGGGCGGGGTGCCGAAATGGCGGGCGAAGGTGTGGCCGGCCGCCGTCGCGCCGCCCAGGCAAAACAGGTGCGGGCTGAAAAAGTCACTTTCGGCACGGTAGCGGCCCAGGGCGGTGGCATCGGCCACGTGGGCGCGGCGCAGGGCGGCGTGGTCGCGCAGCAATATCATGAGCTGCGGCGTGCCGGTGCTCACCGTCTGGATGGGTGCGCCGGGCAGCAGGTCGTCGGGCATGAGGCCGAAGAGCGGCAGCACTGCTTCCGGCGCGTGCGTGGCTCCAAAAATGGGTTGGCGCTGCGTCATCCAGACCATGGCCGGCGCCCCGGCCGCCCCCGGCAGCACATCCACCCGAATGGGGCCGTGCAATAGGTGCAGCGTGAGCGTAAGGGCTTCGCCGGAGGCGGGCAGGACCACCCGGCCGGCATGCAGCAGCGCCGTGACGGTGGCAATGGTGGGATGCCCGGCCAGCGGAATTTCCTCGGCCGGTGTGAAGAAGCGCACCGTGAATTCGGTGCTGCCAAGCGCGGCGCGATTCACAAACGCCGTTTCCGACTGGTTGAACTCGCGGGCCAGGCGTTGGCGCAACTTGGGGTCAAGGTCGTCGGCATCGAGCACCACGGCGCAGGGGTTGCCGCGCAGGGGCTCGGTAGTGAAAGCATCAATCAGCAGAAATGGCAGCGAAGACATAAGCAATGAAATGGTGTAATGGGAAACCGGCCACGAAGGAACAACAACTCATCAGCACCCGCCCCGCCAGCCCACAAAAAAGCCGGCCCGCTAACGTGCGAACCGGCTTTCCATTGACTGCAAATGGCGCTTTACATCGTGTCGTGCAGCTTGGCTACGCGCTGGCCGGCCTTGTCGTACACATCGCCGCGGGCGGTGATGAACAGGCGGCGCTGCTGGCCGTCGGTGAGCACGAAGGGGAAGGTTTCGCTGGTGGTGCGCGTCACGCGGCCCACCACTTCGGCGTTGTCATCGTCATCCACACGTACCACTTTCAGGGCGTTGGTGAGGTAGTAGCGCTGGCTGGGGTCGTTGCGGAAAGTGAGCTGGCCCACCAGGCGCACGGCGTCGCCGGTGTTCTGGCTCACCGCCACCATTTCGCCGGCGTCATCGGCCGGCACCGAGGGATATTGACGGGCCTGGCGGGCAGGAAGTTCGCGGGTCGGCTGAGCCATGGGTGCGGCGGCAATCACGGCCGGGGCGGCCGAGGGCGCGGCAGTACGGGCACTGGCCACAATCTGGCCATTGGCGCGCTGCCAGCCCTGGCTGATGGCCGTGAGGCGCGGCGTGCGGCCGGGGTGCGTACTCGAGCCCTCATCATCGGCCACGGTGGCCATGGCGGCCTGGGCCTGGGCCAGACTAGCCCCCAGCTTGCGCAGTACAAAGCCGGAAAACTCGTCGGCCTCCAGTTCATCGGCGGGCTGCGAGCCGCCGGCGCGCAGGGTGTGGCCGTTGAGGTGGTGGCCCATCTCGTGGGCCAGGATGCTGATGCCGGCCCAGTCGGTGTGGCCGGCGCGGTTCACAGCATTCAGAAAATCGGGGTTGTAGAGCAGGTAGCGCTGACCGTCGTAAACCACTGCGGCGGCGTTGTCGACCTCGCGCGTGGCCCGCAGTTGGAAGCGGGCCTTGAGGCCCACGGCATCGGTGATTTCGCGGATAACATCGGTGGGCGCGGGAACGGTTTGGGCCTGCGCGGGAGCAGCCAGGGCCAGCGGCAGCGCGAGCAGCAGCGGGGCCGCCAAGCGGCTGATAAAACGGGGAAGGAAAGCCATATCGAAGAAGGAGAAAGGAAATGACTACTAATTCAACCCCATTGGCAAGCGTAATGCCAGCTTTTGGGGCAAACACTCAGCGTTTGTAACCACCTGCCACCGGCAGCAGTCCGGCGTTTAGCGCAGCAACAATCAAACTGATACTCAAGCAACGGCAGGGCGCGTTTTTATTGCTTGGCCGCCACCGCCAGCCCATCCGCGAGCGGGGTGCCGGGCCATTGAAACAACGATTTTGCCCTGTTGGCAGTTCACTAAACGAGAGTCGGAGACCGGCAAAAAGGGTTGCGTGATTCCGACCCGAAGTAGCTTTGCGCCTCGGCCGCCTTAGCCCCGCCGGTTTTCCGTTTCGCGTTGATGAATCAAGCCCACCTGCACCTCATTGTCAATCATGTGCCTATTGTGGGCAGCCTTTTTGCCGCCGTGCTGCTGGGGGCGGGCGTGCTCAGGCATAATCTCGACCTGACCAAAGCCGGCCTGATAGCCGTGCTGGCCGCCGGCCTGCTGTGCCTGCCGGCCCAGCTCACGGGCGAAGGCGCGGCGGCCATTGCCCAAAACCTGCCCCGCGTGAGCCGCGCCCTCATTCACAACCACGAAGAAGCGGCCGAGCTGGGTTTCTGGGTGCTGGAGGCGGCGGCCTCGCTGGCGCTATTCGGGTTGTTGCTGCTGAAAAATGCTTCGCCCAAAGCCCGCCTAGTAGCCCTGCTGGCACTGGCTGCCACCGTGCTCAGCTTCGGCCTGCTGGCCCGGGCCGGCAACCTGGGCGGGCAGATTCGGCACACTGAAATCCGCGAGGGCTTTGGCACGGCCGACGAACTGTAAATGAGCCGGTTAACAAGTTTAAAAATTTTTCATCCTGAGCGGAGCAAAGGACCTTACCACGCCAGAATAAGCCGTTCAAACGTGATAAAGTCCTGCGCTCCGCTCAGGATGACAAACGACTACGCTTTCCCAAAAACAAGCCTCTATTCCTTACCATCATGCCCTTTCCCTTCTTTGGCGACGATAAATCGACCGTGGCGCGCCTGCTGGCCACTCTGCCCCAAACCGGCACCCTGGAATGGATTGGCCAGCGCCCGGTGCGCCGCGAGCCGCTGGTATCAGTGCCCGAGGCAGAGCTGAAAACCGACTCCCACCTGCTCGGTGACCACGCCCGGCCCAAAGCCGGCGGCAAGCGGCAGGTCACGCTCATTCAGCAGGAGCACCTGGCGGCGGTGGCCGGCTACCTGGGCCTGGACGCGCCGCTGGACCCGGCCCGCCTGCGCCGCAACCTGGTGGTGCGCGGCCTGAACCTGCTGGCCCTGAAAAACCGCCAGATTCGCATCGGTGACGATGTCATTCTCGACATCACCGGTGAGTGCCACCCCTGCTCGCGTATGGAGGAGGAGCTGGGCCCTGGCGGCTACAACGCTATGCGCGGCCACGGCGGCCTCACGGCGCACATTGCGCAGGGCGGCATCATCCGTGTGGGCGACGTGGTGCGGGTAGTGGCGTAGCCAGCGCAGGCTGGGGCCGATAACTTTCGGGGGCGGGTAGCCGTTTGCAGCACAGGCTTTTCACTGATGCTTTCCCCGGTTTTTATGGCTCCAATCTTACGTTCGATTTTTATGCAGGCTCGTGGCTTGGTGGGCATTTCGCTGGGCCTGGCGCTGCTGACCGGCCCGGCGGCTGAGGCCCAGACGGTGTATGCGCTTGGCACGCTCACGGCTGCCTACATGGGCTCGCCGGCCGGGTCGCAGGGGTTGGTCACCATCAATGTGGCCAATGGCGTGGCTGTGGGCACGCCCGCTACGGTGGCCGGCGTAGCGGCGGGCCAGAGCCTCTTGGGCATGGATTTCCGGCCGGCCAATGCCCAGCTTTACGCCCTGGGCTATGATACTGCCGCCGTGGCCCCCACCCCCAACACCCAGCTCTACACCCTGAACCTGAGCAGCGGGGCCGCCACGCCGGTGGGCGCGGCCGTGCGCCTGGAGCTGGGCCGCCGCACAGCCCGCATCGGCTTCGACTTCAACCCCGTGGCTGACCTGATTCGGGTGGTGAGCACCACCCGCGCCAATTATCGCCTCAGCCCTGTTACCGGCGCGCTGGCCGGCACCGATACCAACCTGGCCTACGCCAGCGGCACGCCGGCCACGCCCGGCATTGGCGCGGTGGCCTACACCAACGCCTTTCCCGGCGCAACCAGCACCACACTCTACGCCTTCGATGAGCTAAATAACGGCCTGCTTTCCGTGGTGAATCCGCCCAACGGCGGGGTGCTCACGGCTCCGGTCACGGTCATGCTTCAGGTGCCTTCGGGCACGTATGGCATTGGCTCGCCGCAGGCCATTGATTTCGATATTTATTCCAACGCCAGCCTCAACCGCAACGAGGGCTTCCTGATGGAAGTGACGGCCGGCGGCAGCAGCAACTTCTACCGCTTCAACCTGAGTACCGGCCTGGCTACGCTGGTAGGCAACACGGTGCCGGCGGCGCTGCCGTTCGTTATCCGCGACATTGCGGTGAGCATCGGTGCGCCGTTGGCGACGGCCCCGGCCGCGCTGGCGCAACTGGCGGCGGTGTACCCCAATCCGGCCCGGGGCACGGCCACCCTGCTCCTGACCGCCGCCCTGCGCGGCAACCAGCCCACTCTGGTAACCGTGGCCGACAATCTGGGCCGCCCGGTGCTGACCCGTACCCTACCCGCCGGCCCCGCCGAAACCGTGGAGTTGCCCCTGGCAGGCCTGGCTCCCGGGGTTTATACCGTCCTGGCCAACGCTGCTGCCGGCCGCGTGGCCCGGCGCCTGGCGGTAGAATAGCACCACACCCACCCCTGTAAACCGGCCAATGGCCCGCCGCTGCTTAGCAGCAGCGGGCCATTGGCGCTAAACAGGCTTGATAACAAACAGAAAATGAGGGCATAAGCATGGCAAATTGATTACGTCCCCGTGTTACCTGACCCGTTTTTTTTATTTCTCAAAAGTTAATCCAATGGCCGCCGGAGCCGTACACGCCCGCATATTGATGTCCTGATTTTTTCTAAGTACCTTGAATAGGCTTTAGTAACAGACATAACCGGCAACCACCTTACCTGTCAGCATTATGCAAAAATTCCTACAACTCCTGGCCGCCGCGCCCACCCGCCTGGGCCGCTGGGGCTTTCTGGGCTCGTTGGGCCTGATGCTCATGGCCGTACCGGCCATCACGCAGGCGCAAACGATTTATGGCCTAGGCACCATCACGGGGCCCAACTTCCGCAACGCCCCGGTGGGCTCGCAGGGCCTCATTATTATCGACCCCAACACCGGGGCGTCTACCAACCTGGCGCCGGTGGCTATTTCGGGCGTGACGGCGGGCCAGACACTGGTGGGCATCGATTTCAGGCCCGCCACCAACGTGCTGTATGCCCTGGGTTACGACGGCAACGCGGCCGGCAACAACGCCCAGCTTTACACCCTGGACCCCGGCACCAGCGCCGTGACGGCCGTAGGCGGCGCCATCCGGCTCAACCTCGGGGGCACGGCGGAGCGCATTGGCTTCGATTTTAACCCCACCGTGGACCGCATCCGGGTGGTGAGCTCCAACAACGCCAACTACCGCCTCAACCCCATCACCGGCGGCGTTGCCGCTACCGACCCCAACGTGGCCTACGTGGGCGGCACGCCCGCCGACCCGGGCGTGGGTGCGGTAGCCTACACCAACTCCTACGTGGGCGCGCCGCCGGCCAGTACCACACTGTATGACGTTGACTATCTTAACAATGGCCTGCTTTCCACACAGGACCCGGCTACCGGCGCCCTCACCACCCGGAGCACCATTCAGTTTGTGATTACGGGGGGGAGTTCACCGGGCACTTACCCCATTGGCAACCCCGATGCGCTGGGACTGGATATTTATTACAACCCGAATACCAACCAGAACGTGGGCTACCTCACGGAGGTGACGGAGGTGCGTAGCTCGGGCTCCCGGGCCAGCAATACCTACCGCCTCGACCTGGCCACCGGCCTGGCCACCCAGTTGGGCAACACGGTGCCTTCGACCACCTTTCCCGTGCGGTTCAATTTTGAAATCCGCGACCTGGCCGTGGCCATTGCCACCATCCCCACCATTACCTGGAACGGCCTGCTGAGTACCGACTGGCGCAACGCCCTCAACTGGACCCCCAACATTGTGCCCGGCCCGCCGAATGATGTCATCATTCCCGGCAGCACGCCCTTTCAGCCCACGGTGAGCCAGGCCCAGCAGACTCACGCCCTCACGCTAGGCAACGGCGCAGTGGTGACCCTGGCCGACGGCAGCTTCCTGGTAACGGGTGGCAATTTCACCAACAACGGCGGCTCACTTGCCGAAAACGGCGCGGGCACCGGCACCGTGGTGCTCGACCTGAACACGCCGCAAACCATCGGCGGCACCTCGCCCACCGTTTTCCCGAACCTGACTATTGGGACGGGCACGGCGGCGCTGGGCACGGCGGCCACCCTCAACGCGCCGGCTTCGGTGCGGCGGCTGCTCACGCTATTCGGCGATTTGACGGTGACCGGCCAGACGTTCACGCTGCTCTCGGATGCCACGGCCACGGCCCAGGTGGTGAACACCGGCGGCATGGTGGTGGGCGCGGCCACGGTGCAGCGCTACATCACGCCTACCTTCAACGGGACGGGCTACCGCCACTACTCGCCGCCCGTGAGCGGCAGCACGGTGAACGACCTGACCACGGCCGGTTACACGCCGGTTATCAACCCGAGCTTCAACACCGTGGGCAAATCGGTGCGGCCCTTCCCCACGGTATATAGCTACGACGAGCGGCGCGTGAACAGCAGCGGCAGCGCCGGCACCATCGATTTCGACAAGGGCTACCTGTCGCCCAACTCGCTCTCGGATGCGCTCAACCCCACGCAGGGCTACACCGTGAACATCTCGGCGGCGGCCAACGTGGACTTTGTGGGCACGCTCAACAACGGCAATTACACGGCCGGCAACCTCACCCGCGGCCCATTCACCGATGCTGGCTGGCACTTCCGCGGCAACCCCTACCCCGCCCCGCTCGACTGGCAGGCCATGATTAACGCCGGCCGCCTGACGAACATGGAAAATGCCCTCTATGTCTTCAAAAGCAATGGCCTCTACACCGGCACGTATGCCAGCTACATCAACGGGGTGGGTGCTAATGGCGGCACCAATATTATCCCGTCGTCGCAGGGTTTTTGCGTGCGCACCATTGCGGCCGGACAGGTGGGCAGCGTTGCCTTCACCAATGCCGAGCGCCTGAGCACGTACAACAACACGCCCTTCCAGCGTGGCACCGCCGACACCCGCACCCAGCTCACGCTGAGCCTGCGCAATGCCACGGCCGCCACCCAAACGGCCATTTATTTCGACCAGGGCGCGACGGCCGGGTTTGATGCCGCCTTCGATGCCGTGGCGCTGCCTTCCTCCAACGGCCTGACCCTCGCCACCGATGCCGACGGCCAGACGGCCTCCATCAATGGCCTGCCCACCCTGGCTGGTGCTGCCGATGTGGTGCTGCCGCTGTATTTGAGCGCGGCCACCGCCGGCACCTACTCGCTGGCCGTTGACAACTTGGCCAACCTGCCCGCCGGCTACCACACCTACCTGCGCGACGCCCTCACCGGCGCCTACACCGACCTGGCCACCACGCCCACCATCAGCCTGACGCTGGCGGCCAATGCCGCCGCTGCCGGCCGCTACGCCGTGCTCTTCACCACGCAGGCCCGCGTGCTAGCCACCGCGCCCGCCGCCCTGGCCCGCCTGGCCAGCGTGTACCCCAACCCGGCCCACGGCTCGGCCACACTGCTGCTGCCGGTGGCCCTGCGCGGCACCGTCGCCACGGCCGTTACCGTAGTCGACAACCTGGGCCGCCCGGTGCTCTCGCGCACGCTAGCCGCCGGTACTGACGAAACCCTAGACCTGCCGCTGGCCGGCCTGGCTCCCGGCGTGTATTCGGTGCAGGCCCGCACGGCGGCCGGCCTCGTAGCCAAGCGCCTGGTGGTGCAATAGGGCCGCAACCTGTTCCGGGATAAAAAACACAAAGCCCCGGCCGCAATGGCCGGGGCTTTGTGTTGCGGGGCACCCTTCTACCCCAAATTTAAAAAACCTCCCGCCAAAGGCGAGAGGCTTTCCAAGCTATGAAAACAACTGTCCCCTGTAAGAGACACGTAGTTATGTACGAACGGCACCGGGCATTTGGATTGATTTCCGGCCGTAATTAAGCCCCGTCCATCCGCACGATTTTGGGGGTGAAAGAGCCCAGTACGTCCACTAGCTCGCGCTGGCTGGCCATCACGGTGCGGATGTCCTTGTAGGCCATCGGGGCTTCATCCAGCCCGCCACCGATGAGTTCGATGCCGTGGTCGGCGAGGTATTTGCGCACCTGGCCTTCGCCCAGCTCGGCCTTGGCGCGGGTGCGCGACATGAGCCGGCCCGCGCCGTGCGAGGCCGAAGCCAGCGACTCGGCCACGCCCCGCCCGCGCACGATGAAGCCGGGGGCCGTCATCGAGCCGGGGATGATGCCGAGCACGCCCGCGCCGGCCGGTGTGGCCCCCTTGCGGTGCGTGATGACCTCGCGGCCATCGGCCAGCCGCTCCTTCCAGGCGAAGTTGTGGTGGTTTTCCACTTTCGCCAGGGGCTTCTCGCCGAGGGCGCGGGCTAGGCGGCGGTGAATCTGCTCGTGGCAGGCCGAGGCGTAGTCGCCGGCCAGCGTCATGGCCGCCCAGTATTCCTGGCCGGCTTCGGTGTCGAGGCCGAGCCAGGCGAGGTGCTGGGCTTCGCCGGGCAGCTGGCACACATCTTTGGCGAGCTTGGTGTAGCGCTCGGCAATGCCCGCGCCCAGGCCCCGCGAGCCGGAGTGCGAGAGCACGCCCAGGTACTGGCCCACGGGCACGCCCAGTTCGTTTGCCACGTCGGTGATTTCGACAATGCCGAACTCCACGAAGTGGTTGCCGGAGCCGGATGTGCCCACCTGCTCGGCGGCTTTGTCGAGCTTGTTTTTCAGGAAGGGAATTTCCTGAAACTCGGGCCGGTCGAGCACCGCGTGGTCCATGCGCTGGCCCCGCTCGAAGCCCCGGCCGCTGCCGAAACGAGTGTTTTCGAGCAGCAGGCTGCGCAGCTCCTGGGTGCGCTGCGTGAGGTACTTGGGCGGTAAGTCGAACACCGACAAAGCCATGCGGCAGCCAATGTCGACACCCACGGCGTAGGGAATCACCGCGTTATCCGTCGCCAGCACGCCACCGATGGGCAGGCCGTAGCCGTGGTGGGCATCGGGCATGAGCGCACCGGCCACAGTCACGGGAAGTTTCATGGCCGTTTCCATCTGATGAATCGCGCCCGGCTCGATGTGCTCAGCCCCGAACACGGTGTAGTCCTTGCGCTCCACCAGGCTGATGTGCCGGTTGGGCGGGGGCAGCAAGGCAGCGGCCGTATGGCTCCAGTCGAGGTGCGTGAGGAAGTCGGTGGGGTTGGCAACGAGTTGACCCAGCAAAGCAAGCTGGTCGGTTTGAGAGAGTTTTTTGAGGTGCTTGCGCTGCAATTGAGCCAGCGCCAGCCCAATGGCCCGACCTTCAGGGAACCCGAGAGCGCGAAGGTCGTTGCCGCGTAATATATTGGCCATGAGAATGGTTGTTGTACGGTGTAAAGGCGCGACAATTCGCGTCTCCATCGTTGATGAAAAGAAAAATAAAACGGACCGGGCAAAAAGGCGCATCGCCGTGGTCATTTGCTCTACCAGACTGAGCTACTGCTGGCAAGCCGACAGGCGGGATTCGAACCCGCGACCCAACGAATCGAAGTATGGCAGTGCTACGGCACCAGCCCGTTTTATCAACAAAAAACCGGAGCAACAGGCGTCCCGCGTATTGGCCCAGGGGGCCGACGTGACAGGTCGAAGTAGCGCGAGACTACGGCATCCGGCAACTTATAAAGTTTGATTGAAAAGGGTAAAACTCGTGCCGCCGCTTGATTTAACAGAACGAAGTAAGGCTGCACCACGACACCTTTTCAATCCAAAACCTGTCCGGGGCAACAAGCGCCCGGCCTTCTAGTCCTGCTCTAACCAACTGAGCTACGAAAACGGCCTCACGGCTATTTCGGCGGGGCTCGAACCCGCGACCTGGGCATTAAAAGTGCGAAGTATGGCCGGGCTACGACACCCAGACAGGGCTTGAAAGATTGTTTCCGGCTGGGGCAACAGGCACTTGGCCAACTGGTACGGCTCTACCAATTCGTATTCGCCCTGCCTCACGGCAGCACTTCGGGAGTCGAACCCGCAACCGCACCTATTAGGGACGAAGTCAGGCCCGGCTACGGCACCCATCCGGAAACATATTTCATTCGGCTTTCTCCGAAAATTCGGGGCAACATGCGGCAGGCGCATCAACCGCAGCCGAGGCCACGGAAGGGGAGTCGAACCCTAAACTCTGATTAACAGTCAGATTTTCACCAGCGAAGTAACGCCCGCCTACGGCACCCGAACCAGGCGGAGCTGGCCGAGGTGGAACGCGCCACCGTGGCGGTGGCGGCGTCCCGGTCGGCGACTGCCCCAGGTGGGCAGCCGTCTTCCTCAAGTCGGCAGTTTTTAAACGTGAGTCATGTCGTTTTTATTTTAGGAAAGCTTGGAATTGGGGCGACAAGCGGCTGGCGCAGTGTTTTCGTCCTCCGCCCGAAGCGGAAACGGGATTCGAACCCGCGAGACGAACCGTAGTTCATCCGAAAACTTTACCACGAAGTAGCGCCTGCCTACGGCACCCAACTCAGGCAATTAAAACCGGGCAACAATCGCTGAACCACGATACTGTGCCAAAGGCACAGCGAAGCACTTAAGCTTCTAGCGTTTTTTCAGTACGAAGTAGGGCGCAACTACGGCACCGGTTTAGGTGAATGGCGGCCGGGGGTTCCGCTTTATTGCCCGGCCGGGTCGCTGAATTTTTACAAATCAATTTTCTCGATTTCGGTGAGGGCCGAGCCGCCATTGTCCAGCGCACTCAGCACGTCGAATACCTTATCAGACCAGCCGGCGATGAGGGCCACGCCCGTTTCGGGGCGCACCTCCAGCGGGGCGGTGCCGTGCCCGGCCAGGTCGAAGAGGTAGAGGCGGGCATTGGGGGCCACGGTGCGGCGGTAGTCGGCCCAGATTCGGCCAAATACGCCCCCGTCGCCGGTACTGTTCCAGAGCTGGCAGTCGTTGAAAATCATCACCTTGTCTACCACCTCGCGGCGCAGCAACAGCTCCTGCACTACCAGGTGGCCGTTGGTGGAGTAGCCCACTTCGCCTTCGCGCTGGTAGAGCTCGTCCACGTTGCGCAGCACCGGGCCCCGGGGCAGGCTGATGCGCTTCCAGACGTTGCCGAACATGCCGGTCACCACGTTCTGGCAACGGCTCTGCAGCAACATGCTCAGCACCAGGCCCACGTCGTATAGCAGCACCTTGCTGCGCGCCGAAATGGGCTGCTGCATAGAGCCCGACACGTCGCAGGCCAGCACCACGCGGGTGTCGTGCCCGAAACCGCGCAGGTTCACGGCGCTGTGCGCGATGGCCGTTTCCAAAGCGGCCAGCACGCCGGCCACGTAGCCGCCGGGCAAGGCTTTTACCTCGCGGTAAGCAGCCAGGAAGCGGAATGGCAGCTGCTTGCTGCGCGCCACCGCAAACCGGTCGGCCAGCGTGTCGCACACCCGCTCCATTGCCTGAGCCGAAACGTTGGCTTCGAGGATGTTGCGCAGGTTGCGCAGCAGGGCCATGTAGCCCAGCTTGCCGCTACCAATCAGCGTTTCCCAGGTCTGGCGGACAGCCGTTTGCCGGTCCGCATCGGTGGCGTAAGTCCCCTGCCCTACCGCCGACAGCTCGGTTTCCCAGGTGTAGGGCGTGGGCAATTCGCCGCGCACCAATTGGTCGAAAAGGGCTTGCTGGGCCTCATCCTTGGCATTGGGGTGCACCAGGAAGAGGGCATCGCGCAGGCGCACCGCGCCGTCACGGTCGTACTTGGCCAGCTGGTAGCCGTCGAAACGGTTGAAGCTGAGGGCCAGGCCTTTTTGCAGCTGCTTGGAGAGGCGGTTGAGGACTTTGGTCCCGCTCCGGCCGTTGGCTTGGGCGTAGAAGGCCAGCAGCTCCGTGATTTCGTCGGGGCGCTGCACCACGCGGGCCACCAGGCGGCTCACGAGGCTGTCGCCGCGGTGCAGCTGGGCCAACTCCACGCATAGCACCAGCGGCACCGAGCGCAAATTCAGCACTTCGCGGGCATACACCGCCAACTGGGCCACGAACCGGGGCTCGTTTTTCGCCACCAAATCACGCAAACGCTGCAGGCGGGTATCAGCCGTTTCGTAGAACTGGTCGCTGAGCGCGGCTGTAGCCACGGCGGCATACAGCTCCAATTGCGGCGTGAGGGTGAAGGCGGGCGCCCCTTCGTGGTTGACAGTGGGCGCAGTGTTTCGGGAGAAGAAGTTGAAGCGCATGATGAGGAAATTTTGGAAAGTGGAAAGGAAGGAATTGAGCAGATTGAGTATTTCAGAAATTAATTCGTTGGCAATTATTATCGCAGTAATTAATTTGTAAACTGAATTAGACATACCTCTTCCCGGCAAATAAAAACGTGTTTTTATTTGGGAATTAATGACACGAAAAAGCCCGGCTTTTGCGGGCCGGGCTTTTCTTTTTCGCGGGATGTACGCCGAAACTATTGACGCATCCAATCAGAAAGAAAAGCACGACCGCGCCGATTCAGCGCGCCGCCGTCGGGGCGGAGCTGAAACTGTTTAGGCAGGTATTCGGGGCGGATACTGTGCATGGGAGAAGTATGCTAAGCGGTTGATAAACCGCAAAAAACAAAAAACCCGAGCGTTGTTGGCTCGGGCGTAGCGGGTTTCAGGCGAAGCTGAAATCAGGCAAACATACCGAGCGGAGACAGTCGTTCTGGCTGTTTCTTATCCGAATTGCTGGTGAATGTCAGGTGGCGGTACATGGTTGTTTGCTTTTGGTGCGACAAAGATTGAGCATTAATTTTAATTGAGCAAATAATTTTTGAAAATAATTTATAAATATTTTTTTGATACGAATTTTCATTATAAAAATTCAGCAGCCAAACGTCATGCCGAGCGCAGCGAAGCATCTTTACTGCTGCAGCAACTAAATTTCATTGTGAGGTAAAGATGCTTCGCTGCGCTCGGCATGACGTTCCTATTCTAACACCCTAAAACATCTAGCCCTGCTTCGCAGTAACTGCGACGTATGCCCCGCCTTGCTACTTCCGACCATTATACCCTCGACCTGCCGGCCGGCCACCGCTTCCCCATTGCCAAGTACGCCCTGATTCGGGAGCAGCTACTGTGGCAGGGCATTGCCGAGCCGGCCGATTTCTACGAGCCCGGCCTGTGCGCCGAGGAAGACGTGCTGCGGGTGCACACGCCCTCTTATTGGCACCGCGTGCGCGACCTGCAGCTCACGCCCCGCGAAGTGCGCAACCTGGGCCTGCCGCAAAGCCCGCAGCTGGTGCGCCGCTCGCTGAGCAGCAGCGCCGGCACCCTGCAATCGGCCCTAAGTGCGCTGCGCGATGGCATCGGCCTGAACCTCGCCGGCGGCACCCACCACGCCTTTGCCGACCGGGGCGAAGGCTTCTGCGTGCTGAACGACCAGGCCATTGCCGCCGCGTACCTGCTGGCGCACGGTCTGGCAAAACAGATTCTGATTGTGGATTTGGACGTGCACCAGGGAGATGGCACGGCGGCTATTTTTCGGAATGAGCCGCGTGTATTCACGTTTTCGATGCACGCGGGGGCCAATTACCCCCTGCGTAAGGAGCAGTCGGACCTGGATATTCAGCTGGCGCTGGGCACCGCCGATGCGGAGTATCTGGCGCAGCTATCGGCCACCTTGGAGCCGCTGGTGGAGCGGGTGCGGCCGGATTTTATCTTCTACCAGGCCGGCGTGGATGTACTGGCTACCGATAAACTGGGCAAGCTGGCGCTCACGTCCGGCGGCTGCCGGCGGCGCGACGAATTGGTGCTGGGCCTGTGCCACGCGCGCCAGTTACCAGTAGCCGTGAGCATGGGCGGGGGCTATTCAGAAAAGCTGGCCGACATCGTGGACGCGCATTGCAACACGTTTCGGGTGGCGTTTGAGCTTTGGCCGTAGAGTCGGGCCGTACCTTTGCTATCAAATGAAAAAAGCTGATTCCGCGCATCCTGACCGTATTACCGTCCCGGTGCTAACCGATGTGCAGCCCGCCGGGACGCTCGCGCAACAAGCTTTCCGGCAGGCCATTCTCGACGTGGAAAACCTGCGTGAGCGGCTGCGCGACCTGCGCGCCGAGCAGTCCGAAGCCCGGCGGCGCTACTGGCAGCAGGTAGGGCCGGCGGCTACGGCAGTGGTGGCGGCGCGGCACGCGCTGTATGCGCCGCTGGAAGAAGCCCTGCTGCTGAGCTATTTCAGCCGGTTGGAAGAAACACAGATTACGAACGTGATTCTGGGCAACGCCCGCACGCTGGAAGACCGGTTCGGAGAAGACGAGACGGTCATTATCCGCAAATACGCCCCGGCCGGGCACCGCCCCACAGCGGCTGAAACTGCCGCCGAGCGCAAAAAAGCCAAGGATTCAGCCTCGGAGTTCATCCCCGACCCTACCCTGCCGCCGCACGAGCAGGCCGCCGCTGCCGCCCGTGCCCGCCGCAAAACCAAGGCCCAGCGCCAGCAGGAAGCCGCCGCGCTAGCCGACCAGAAACAGCTCGAAACCAACGCCAAAACCATCTACCGCCAGCTGGCCCGCACCCACCACCCCGACTTGGAGCGCGACCCCGAAAAGCAAGCCGACAAAACCGCCCGGATGCAGCACATCACCGAGGCTTATGAGGCCGACGACCTCTACACGCTGCTCCAGCTGCTGGCCGAATCCGCCCCCGCCGACGCGGCGGCCGACGACGTGCTGGCCCGCTACACCCGCGCCCTGCTCCAGCAGCAAACCCAGCTGAAGCAGGAAATGAACGAGTTGAAATACGGACCCAATGGCTTCATCACGGCTTCAGGCAAAAAGCAGGAGTTGGAGCTCCGCCAGCTAAAGCGCGACCTGCGAGCTGAGGCCGAATACGTGGCGCACATCGGCCGGATGCTGCTGGACCCCGACGGGCCGCGCGAAGTGCTTCGGCAGCTGGCAGCCGAGGGGCTGGAAACCATCTGAGCCGTACTTTACTCAGCCGATAAAATCCACTGCCAGCTGCACCACTTCGGCATCGCGCAGAATACGGTTGTGGCCCAGGCCGTGCGTGGCGTGCAGCCGGGCACCGGGCCAAGCCACGGCGATGTGCTGGCCTTCGGCGAAGGGGATGATTTCGTCTTCTTCGTCGTGCAGCACCAGCACCCGCTCGGCCCGGGTGCCCGGCCCGGCCGCGGCCACCGCAAACGAATCGGCTGTCCGGCCAGTGCTGCGCTCAATGTGCCCGGCAAAGCGCCGCACCAAATCAGCGGGCAAATGCAGGAAATCGGCAAACCGCTCGGCCACCGGCCGCGGCCCTTCCGGCGCGCTGATGAGTACCAGGCGCGGCAAGGCCGCCCCCGCCGACAGCCGCACCGGTAGCCCCGCCACCGATGCCGCCCCAAACGAGTGCGCCACAATGGCGCGCACCTCCCCGACGGTATCCACCACTGCCTGCACGGCCCCGCCAAAGTCGGTGAGCGTGGTGCGCCGGCCAGCCGAAGCCCCATGCGCGGGCCCGTCCAGGGCTACTACGCGGTAGCCCGCCGCCAGCAATGGCCCCATCCAGGCCCGCCAAAAGCTGGCCCGATGCTCCCAGCCGTGCACGAGCAACACGGCGGGCGCGGCGGCCGGCCCCCATTCATATACGGCAATAGCGCCGCTTGCTGCGGCCACGGTGCGGCGGCGGGCATCGGCCAGCGCAGGTGCTTCCCAGGCCTTGGTGGGCAACTTGCGTGGCGTGGTAAATACCCGCCACGCCTGCCGGAACCCCAACGCCGGCGACAATGCCCACAGCGCGCCCAGCTGCCAGCGGAGCCACCGCAGGCCGGCCGGCTCGGGGTAGCGCATGGCCACCGCCGGCGGCGCGGCAAGCGTTTCTTCAGCGCACAAAAGATAAGCGGGCGAATAGGTATTGGTCATGAGGCAGGTTGGGTTGGTGCAGGCAGAGGCCTGTGCAATAGCCGTGGATGGATGGAAAAAGCGAGTGCGCAATTCGCGAAAAAAGACTCTCGGTTACGCCAGCAGCTCCAGTCGCAACTGGCCCACTATCACCTGAAAAGGCGTTTCGTCGTGCACGCGGGCTACCTGCAGCGCCCCGGTCAGCGTAGTGAGCACCTGCGCCGCCTTGGCTGCCGGGCTGCCCACGAAGCGCAGGGTGCCTGTGGCCCGGCCCACGGCCAGCACCTGGGCCAGCCACTCGGTCAGCTCGCGGTTGAAGGTGCGCAACTCGGCCTGCATAGGCGCGGGCAGAGTCCGAAAATCGGCGGCCAGCGCCCCAAACAGGCACACGCGGCGCTCGTGGCCGAGGTGCGTGTCATACACCGCCAGCAGGGCTTCGAACTGAGCAACGGGCAGCAGGTCGGCCACGCGGGGCAGGTCGCGCCACTTGCGCAGGCGGCGCAGCTGCCGGGCCACAATGGCCGTCCCCAGGTCGTCCTTACTCGGATAATGGTAATGGATGGCGGCCGGCTTCACCCCCAGCTCCTTGGCCAGGTGCTGGTAACTGAAAGCATTGAAACCTCGCTCTAGCAACAGCCCTTCCGCCAGGTCGAGGATGCGGGTGCGCGTATCGGGAGGTAGGGCGGTGGGCAGAGACTGTGTTATCATAAGCAGTACAAATATAAAATTTTTAAACTTACTAACTAGTAAGTAAGTTTAAAAATCATCGGGTTTCAATAAAAAAATCCCCGCCTGTATAGGCGGGGATTTCTGTTGTATTGGCTTAATGAGGCTTTATTCGTCGTCTGAATGTTGCCCCAGCGCATCCACGGCGGCTTGCACGGCTTCGGCGCGGTAGGCGGGCGCGGTGCCGGGGGCTTTTAGCAAGCGCAGCAGGCGCTGGTACTTCTGGCGGCCCTCGGCCAGCATCTGCTCGCTCACTTCGATGGTGAACACGCCAAAGGGTTCGTTTTTCTGCACTCCTACTAATAGGAACCGCTCAGCGCGCAAAGCATCGGTGTAGAAGGCGGCTTGGCGGTCGTAGTCATAGGCCGAGCATTGCCAGAGGAAATGGTCGGCATCGCGGGCATTAGTGGTCTTGAAATCGATGATGGTGAATGGCTCCTCCGGGTGAGCCACCACGAGGTCGGCCCGCAACTTGCAGAGCGTATCGGTGGCAGGCTCGGTGAACAGCACGCTCACTTCGGGGGTGCCACGCTCCAGCAGCCCGGCCAGTTGGGTGTTGAGCTTGACGCCTTCCACCAGCCACCACACCAGGGTATCGTTGAGGCCGGGCTGGCCGGGCACGTAGTCGGCAGGCTCCAGCAGAGCAGTGTGAAAGGCCGTGCCGAAGCTCAGCGCGCCGTCGTTGGCGCTGGTTTGGGGGCGGGGCGGGCGGCCGTCGAGGGCATCGCGCAGGCGCGAGAGGTCGGAATTGGCAATGGCCGGCAGGGCGCGGTAAGTGTCGTAGTCGAGGCGCAGCAGGTCGGGTCGGCGGAAGTCAGGGGCAGATTCAGGCACAGGATTCGGGATGGGTCGAAAAGGTAACAGCGAAACCTGCGAAATGACTTCACCGGCCGGCAATTTAGTCCGGTCATCAGCGCGGGCAAATCGGCTTACGTACCCCTGAAATGGGCGGTTATTTTCTGCCCCATTTGCGTCACCTTCTCCTCTTCTACTCATGGCTGCCTGGATTCCCTACGCCCTGCTTTCGGCCCTGTTTGCGGCCCTCACCGCCATTTTTGCCAAAATCGGCATCAAGGGGGTCGACTCGGATTTAGCTACTGCGATTCGCACCGTGGTGATTTTGCTGCTGGCCTGGGGCATTGCTATCACACGCGGGGCCACGGCCGGGCTGCCGGCCCTCACGGGGCGCACCTGGCTTTTTCTGGTGCTGTCGGGGCTGGCCACGGGGGCGTCGTGGCTGTGCTATTTCCGGGCCCTCAAGCTAGGGCCGGTGGCCAAAGTGGCCCCGGTCGATAAGCTGAGCGTGGCGTTGGCATTGCTGCTGGCGGTAGCGTTTCTGGGCGAAACCATCAGCCTGAAAGGTGCGCTGGGCGCGGGGCTTATTCTGGCCGGAACAGTAGTTCTGGTATGGAGCTGAGGCGAAAAAAACGAACAGACGACGCAGGCAGCGCCGCCATCGGCATGAAGCTTAACTATTTAGCAATATAATAAAACAAAGTATTTTCATTATATAAGCCAGTTCGAATTTGCTCGCAATAGGGCTAATCGTGCATTTAGGGCATATTAAGAGCTGGCAGCTTTGGCTCAATAACAAGTGCTTATTACCTGAACCGCATCATCAAAATTTATTGAAAATCAATATCTTCTTATCAAAGCCATGTCTGTAAATATACAGCAATCATGATAATTACATAAACCGACTAAAAACATATGCAATTTCGCTTTAATTGCATTTTTCGAATTATATTTTTTATTTATCGCATATATCATTAAATTTAGTAATGTCTTAAACCTCATCTCTCTTCCTCCCATGCGCCATGAAAAAGTCATTACTGATTGCATTGATTATCAGCGCGTTTTTTTCGGGAATGCCGATACAGGCAACTGCGCAATGCACGTACCGCGTTACTCATGACGGCTCCCTGACCGACCCCAATACCTTTGCAGCGCAAAACACAGGCTCTGGCTGCCCGGCAATACCAACCCCAGGCAGCAACGACAGAATCGTTATTGGAAACTATAACGTGACGCTGTCGAGTGCCTACTCGGTAGGCAACGGAGGAAGCATTTCGGTAGATGATGGGGTGCTAACCATCCTCAGTGGCGGCTCCCTGACCGTCGCGGCCGGCGGCAATATTATTGTATCGAGCCGAGCATCGCTCAATTTGTCCAATGGAGGCACTATCGATGGGAATGCTGCTTTCACTCTGGGCGACGGCACTAGTTCGCTAAGAGCAACCAACCTACTCGTAGGCACGGGGAGCAGCGTTCGAGTCGACAAGATGACCGTTAACAAAGCGACTGTTAGCATTGCGGCCGGGGCCTCGGTCACTACCGGCTGCAACCTGGTGCTGCTCAGTTCCAACATTGTTTCCGACGGCTCCCTGAACGTAGGAGGCAATCTGGACCTATCGGTGGGTGGCGCCAATAATACGCTGTGCGGCAGCAACAACCAGTTCTCCGGCTCCCTGGTAGTGACGGGGTGCGTGTACGGAGGCAATGGTGCTACTACCCACCTGTTGAACAACTGCGCAGCCGCGGCCATATCGGTCTGCGTACAGCGCACTCCTTCTGCTGGGTGCGGGGCGGCGCTGGCCGCGGCAAATACCAACGAGGCCAATTGCGATGCGGAAGCACCCAGCATCCGCTGCAAAGCCCTCCCGGTTGAGCTGACGCTTTTTAACGTTCAGGTTTTGGATGACCAGAAAGTGGGCCTGGACTGGGTGACGGCGTTGGAAAAAAACAGCCGGGCTTTTGTCGTAGAACGCTCGTCGGACGGTAAAGTATTCCGTGAGCTGAGTTCGGTAGCGGCCGCCGGCACCACCCAGCAGCAGACCACCTACCACGCCACAGATGAACAACCGCTGCCTGGAACCAGCTACTACCGCCTGCGGCAGATAGATTTGGACGGCACGTATGATTTCTCGCCGGTGCGCGCCGTGAAGGTAGGCCGTTTTGGCAGCGGGTTCGCCGTGTACCCTGGCCACTCGGCCCAGGAATGGGTGGTCAGCACTTCGCTGCCCAGCGAAACCCTGGCGCAGGGCCCCGCCACCGTACGGGTACTAGATGCCTTGGGACGCCAGTTGCAAGTGCCCTGCGCTAACGATGCGGCCCAACCCGGCCAGTGGGTACTGGACCTGCGCTCGCTGCCCACGGGCGTGTACGTTGTGCGGCTGCTGACGGCGGCCGGCTCCTTCAGCCAGCGCATCGCGCAGTAGCCATCAATCAATAAGTTAAAAGAGGCCGCCTGAGCTTTCGAGCGCGGGCGGCCTTTATGTTTTTGCCCAGCGCCACGTCAGCGACACGTTGAAGACGCGGCCTTCCACGGGCGCCCACAGCTCGCGGAAAACAGGATTATCCAGCGGAGCCAACACTACCTTTTCCCGGCGGGTCTGGCGGTAATCAAGCACATTTTCGCCGTTTAGCGCCAGGGTAAAGTTGTCTAAACGGTAGCGCAGCAGCGCAGCAAATAGCGGGTAGCCGGGCGTAGCGCTACCATCGGAGCGGTACTGCCGGCCGATGTAGGAGGCTTCGAGGCCCGCGCTAAAATTGTCCGTAAACTCAACCAATCCTACGGCGGCAAACTTGTGGCGCGCAGCCAGCGGCAAGTGCTGGTTGGCCACGTCGTACTGCCGACGGGCATCCGTGAAAACATAGCCCAAGTACAGCTCGGTTTCGTCGGCGCGCAGGCGCACGTAGGTTTCGAGGCCTTGTGTCGACAGTGGCGCCGCCGCGTTTTGCCAGGTCAGATAGTTGGCCTGAAACGGTCCGGTGAAACCAAGACCATTCAGCACCAGCGGGTTGCTAAGGCGGGTGTAAAAGAATGATTGGTTGACGCTCAGCACCAGCGGCTCGTCGAACCCATCAAACGTGTGCTGGTAGTTCACATCGCCGTTCAGGCCGAAGGAGGTTTCGGCACTCACGCCTTGCAGGGCCTTCACGAGGGGGTAGTCCCGCTCGTCGAGGCTGTTGATGTAGGGCACCGGGGCGCGGTAGCCCAGGCCGCCGTTAAGGCGGGCCGTCACGGCCTCGCTGGCCCGGAACAGCAGCGCCAGGCGCGGCAGCAGAAAATTGCCGTACTGGTTGTGGTGGTCGAGACGCAGGCCGGCCTGCAGGCTCAGACGCGGCAGCAGGCGCCAGTCGTCCTGCGCAAATGCGCCCAGCGTGTGGTAGGTGTAAGGGCTGCGCAGCGGCGTGGCACTGCGGTTGAACGACGCCAGCTGTTCGCCGTTCGCATTCAGGCCCACTACCAGAGTGTGGCGCGGACCGGCCGCGTGCAGGTAGCTGGCCTCGGTGTAGTAGGTGGTTTGGTAGGCGGTGAAGGCATCGGAATTGGTGTTCACGTCGCGCACAAAGTCCGTGATGGTGCCTTTGACAGTGAGGCGGCCGCCGGCCAGCTCGTCGTTGGTGTAGAGCAGGTCGGCGGTGTTGCGCAGGCTGGTGTTGTCGACGTAGAAAACGTGTCCGCTCACGGGGTCGAAGCCCTTTTTAAGGACTTCTAAGTCGCCGGCCCGGCGGCTTTCCAGCGTGCCAGTGTAGCCCAGCGCCACCTGGCTGTGGGCATTGGGGTAGAAAAACAGGCGCGGATGAAGGTTGAGGCTACGCACACGGGGCACATCTACAAAGCCGTCGCCGTCCACGTCCTTTTCCTTCTGATTAACCAGCCCCACAAAGGCCGAGTAGCCCCAGCGCGGCCCGCGCCGGGCCGCAAACCCGTTCAAATCCGTCTCGCGCAGCGTAGTCTGGTTGAGGCTGACGGCGTACTGCGGCGTACCCAGCGTGGGCGTTTTGCTCACCAGGTTCACCAAGCCGGCAATAGCCCCACCGCCATATAGCGTCGAGTTTGAGCCTTTAATAACTTCGACCTGCCGCAAATCGAGCGGCGGCACCGTAAGCAGCCCAAACGAGCCCGCGAAGCCGCCATAGAGCGGCACACCGTCACGCAAAATCTGGCTGTACTGCCCCGGCAGGCCCTGCAAACGCAAATCCAGGTTGCCGGAGGTGGGCGAAGTGGGCTGAATCTGGGTGCCCGCAATGTCGCCAAACAAACTGGCAATGCTGGCCGGCTTGATGCTACTTTCCTCCTCCATTTCCTCAGCTCCCAGCACCTCCACCCGCGTGGGTAGGTCCTCGATGCGGGAGTTGGTGCGCGTGGCCGTCACCAGCACTTCTTCAACTTCAACCCCACCCGGCGCGAGCAACAGCGCCAGCCCTACCCCCACCGCCGGGGCTGCCACCAAGCGCGGCCGGTAGCCCAGAGCCGTAATCCGTAGCCGGGTACCGGCGGCCGGGGCCGGCGCCAATACGGCGGTGCCCGTGGCATCGGTAGCCGCCCCAATGCTGGTGCCCGGCACCACCACGCTAGCCCCAATCAGGACCTCGTGCCGCAATGAGTCGCGCACCTGCACGCGCAGCGTTTGGGCACTGCAGGTTGTGGGCATCACGGCCAGCAGCAACAAGGCCAGCCAACCGATACTAAACCCCCGCACTATAAATCGAGCAACCATACCAGAATTATCAACACAATAATCTGCAAAAGTATGGTGCGCCATTATGCCAATTCTGTGCAGAATCTGTTGTCACCTGGCCTAAAAGCAACAGCTCCAGCACGTCTTCGCACCGGAGCTGCACAGAAATTCACCAATTATACCGGAAATACCGGAGGTGCTTCATCCATAAATCTTTACAGGCTTACTTGAACAGCTCACTTCCCTCTTTCCACTGCCGCACCTTGGCCGCAATTTCGGCCAGCCCCAGGTTGTGAATACTGCCTAGATGAGTGGTCTGAAATGCGCGGTGCGGCACGTAACTGCCGTCTTCCACGGCCCGCCCTACCTGCTGGTAGGCATCCCGAAACGGCACGCCGGCAATAATGAGTTGATTGATATTTTCGACCGAAAATATCGGGTCATATTTTACCTGCTCAATCACGCCGGATTTAATCTTGATTTCGGGCAGCGCAAACAACAGGATATCCAGCAAATCGGCAAACTGCATCATAGGGCCAAATAGCAATTCTTTCAGCAGCTGAAAATCGCGGTGGTAGCCGCTAGGCAGGTTGCTGGTGGCCAGAATAATGTCGTTGGGCAACGCCTGCAGGCGGTTGGCGTGGCCACGCACCAGCTCAAACACGTCGGGGTTTTTCTTATGCGGCATGATGCTGGAACCCGTCGTAAATTCCTTCGGCAGCGTCACAAAACCCAAATCCTGGCTGTTATACATCACCAAATCATACGCCAGCTTGCCCAGCGTGCCCGCCGCGCCCGCAATGGCGAAAGCCAGCGTTTTCTCGGTTTTGCCGCGCAGCATCTGCGCGCCCACGCTGCTCACCGCCACGCTGCCAAACCCCATTTCCTGAGTCGTCATTTCGCGGTCAATCGGGAAGCTGCTGCCAAAGCCCGCGCCCGAGCCCAGCGGGTTTTGGTCGGCTACCCGGTGCGCCGCCTCAAACAGCGCCAAATCCAGCAGCAAATGCTCGGCATACGCCGAAAACCACAGCCCGAAGCTGCTCGGCATGGCCGCCTGAAAGTGCGTGTAGCCCGGTAGCAGGTCGTTTTTGTGGGCTTCGGCCTTTTGCAGCATTACCTCCACCAGCGCCAGCATCCTGGTCGAAATCCGCTCGGTGTAATCCTTTAAGAAAAGCTGAATCGCCGTCAAAACCTGGTCATTCCGTGAGCGGGCCGTATGAATTTTCTTGCCCGCGTCGCCGAATTTCTCTGTCAGGTAAGACTCTATTTTGGAATGAACGTCCTCAAAGTCATCCTCAATTTGAAACGTGCCCGCCGCCACCTGCGCCAGCAACTCATCAAGGCCGGCCACCAGTTGCTGCCGTTCCACTTCCGAAATCAGGCCCACTTTGGCCAGCATATTGGCCTGGGCTTTCGAAGCCCGCATATCGAACGGAGCAAGGTACATATCAAGCACCCGGTCGTGGCCTACAGTAAATTTTTCGATGGTATCGTTGACCGAAAATCCTTTTTCCCAAATTTTCATAGCTTATTCCGGTAATTAAAATCTAAAATCAGTCAGCAGCTCAATGTAGTCCTGAATACCCGCCCGGATTTCACTCACCAGGATAAACTCATCCGGCGTATGCGAGCGGGCGCTTTCGCCCGGACCCATTTTTAGCGTCTCAAACGGCATCATCGACTGGTCCGACAGCGTGGGCGAGCCATAAACCGTCTTGCCCATTGCCACTCCTTTTCTAATTAGTGGATGGCTTTCGCTAATACGCGAAGAATTCAAATGGGTAGAGCGCGGCACAATTTCCGATTGCAGCTTCGAACGCAAAAAATCAACAATTTCCTGGTTTTGATACAGCTCATTCGTCCTCACGTCAATCACAAATTGGCATCTGTCCGGCACTACGTTGTGCTGCGTGCCGGCGCTAATCTGCGTCACCGTCGTTTTCACCGGCCCCAATAGTGGCGAAACCTCCGGGAACTGGAAGCTGCGCAACCACTGAATGTCGTCGAATGCCTTATAAAGCGCATTTTCACCTTCCTCACGCGCCGCGTGGCCGGTTTTGCCGTGGGCAATGCAGTCCAGCACAATCAAGCCCTTTTCGGCAATAGCCAGGTTCATGCCCGTAGGCTCGCCCACAATTCCCAGGTCAATTTTTCCTAATTCTGGCAGCACGCTTCGAATTCCGTTCGCACCCGAAATTTCCTCTTCCGCCGTAATCGCGCAAATTAAATTGAACGAATTTATTCTATTCTGAAAATATAGAAACGTTGCCAGCAAGCTCACAGCCGACGCGCCCGCATCGTTGCTCCCCAAGCCGGTCAATTTATCGCCTTCCAGCACCGCCCCGAACGGGTCGTATTGCCACCCGGCGCCGGCTTTCACCGTATCGTGATGCGAATTAAGCAGCACCGTTGGCTTGCTTGCGTCGAAATGCGCTGAAATAGCCCACACGTTATTCTGTTGGCGCTTCGATATCACACCGTGGGCCGTGAAAAAATTCTGAATCAGCGTAGCCGTACCGCCCTCTTCGCGGGAGAAAGAAGGAGTTTGAATTAGCCGGATTAATAATTCAACAGCTTCGTCGCTCAATTGATTTATCAAGTCAGGCATAATGTTGTTTTCATGACATCGTTGATGTGCAGCGCGTGTTCAATAATTACTTTATCAACTCCGAACTGCAACGCGTCAAATGCGTTTTCCAACTTAGGCAACATACCGTCGGCAATTATTCCACTTTCCTTTAATTCGGCGTAATCCATCAAATTAATTTTGGATATTACCGAACCATCATCATTCACATCAGCCAATACGCCGCGTTTTTCAAAACAGAAATGCAATGTCACCGCGTATTCCTTACTCAACGCCTTCGCCACCGATGCCGCAATGGTATCGGCGTTGGTATTTAATAACTGACCGTGGCCGTCGTGGTTAATCGGGCAGAATACCGGTGTCAAACCCAGCGTCAGAAATTGCCGGATGAGGTCGGCATTCACGCTGGCCTCGCTTAAATCGCCCACGAAGCCGTAATCTATTTCGCGCACCGGACGCTTCACGGCCCGAATCACATTGCCATCGGCCCCACTGAGGCCCAGCGCATTGACGCCGCGGGCCTGCAAGGCAACCACAATTTGCTTGTTGGTTTTGCCGGCGTAAAACATGGTCACCAAATCCAGCGTGGCGGCGTCGGTAATGCGGCGGCCGTTGACCATCCGGGGCGCAATGCCCAGGCTTTTCATCAGCTCGCTGGCGCCTTTGCCACCGCCGTGCACGAGAATTTTCGGGCCATTTATTTCGGCAAATAGCCGCACGAATTCCATCAAATCGGATTCGTTGTCAATTATGCCACCGCCAATTTTAAATACGTGTAATTCGGGCTTCATCACGGCTTCACCTGCTGGCACCTAGCCGGGGGCCGGCGGCGCTTCATCCAAAAATAATGCGGGAAATGTTGTGGGCAAAAGTAGCAACTTCTACCTTTGCGGCAGAATTGAACCTCTTGGTTCGCGGCTTCGTTAGAGCGCCGAATCGACTTTGATTTCCGCCATGACCCTCCTCGTTTCCACGTCTTTATTACCCGCTCCGGCCTTCCAGCCGGTGGTGGCCGACGTGCGCGAAATGACGTGCGCCCTGGTGCGACGACCCTAGCGGCTTCAGCAGCCGCATGTTGGCCCCTTGGCCAGCCCTTTGAGCCGGGCCAGTATCCGCTCAACTTACAGACAGGTTTGGGCTTTCTCCCCTTAACATCCGTACACAGCGAATGGGCAGAAGCCGCGTATCTATCCCTAAGTTCTTCTAAATCAACAATGACAATACGGGTTGCAACGGAGGCGGACGCACAGTACGCTGAACAATTATGCCAATGGTACGTCGAGTCGGCCAAAACGCGGGGTACCGGCATCGCCAAGCGCGAGCCGGACTACGTGGCCAAAAAGATGGCCAGCGGCGACGGCATCATCGCCTTTGTGGACGATGAGCTGGCCGGTTTTTGCTACATCGAAACGTTTGACGACAAGACCTTTGTAGTCAATTCGGGCCTGATTGTGAACGCCGAAATCCGCAAGGGTGGCGTGGGCCGGGCCATCAAGCAGGCAGTGTTCGAGCTGTCGCGCACCAAATACCCGCAGGCCAAGATTTTCGGCATCACGACCAGCCTGGCCGTGATGAAAATCAACACCGACCTCGGCTACGAGCCCGTCACCTTCTCGGAGCTGACTACCAGCGAAGACTTCTGGAAGGGCTGCAAAAGCTGCAAAAACTACGGCATCCTGATGGAGAACGAGCGCAAAATGTGCCTCTGCACCGGCATGCTCTACGACACGCCCGAGAAGCAGCTGGTGCAGGTGCAGGTTCCCGACTTTGCCAGCCACATCACGCCGCCGCTGCCCATCGGCACCGACCCCGCTCCCACTCCCTCTGAAACCGATTCTGCACAATAATGAAGAAAAAAGCCATTCTCGCCTATAGCGGCGGCCTCGACACCTCGTTTTGCGCCGTGTATCTGTCGCGCGAGCTTGATTTGGAAGTACACACCGTCATTGTCAACTCGGGCGGTTTCACGGCCGAAGAGCTGGCTGCCATCGAGAAGCGCGCCTACGAGCTGGGCTCAGTGAAGCACGAAGTCATCGACGTGACCACGCGCTTCTACCAGGACTGCCTGCGCTACCTGCTGTTTGGCAACGTATTGAAGAACGATACTTACCCGCTGAGCGTGAGTGCTGAGCGCATGTTTCAGTCGCTGGCCATTGCTGAGTATGCGCGGGCCAATGAGGCCGACTATATTGTGCACGGCAGCACCGGCGCCGGCAACGACCAAGTGCGCTTCGACGTGGCATTTGCGGTGATTGCGCCCAAAACGGAAATCCTCACCCCTATCCGCGACCTGAAACTGTCGCGTCAGGCCGAGATTGAATACCTGCAAAAACAGGGCTTCGAGATGAGCTGGGAGAAGGCGAAATATTCGATTAATAAAGGCATCTGGGGCACCAGCGTGGGCGGCGTTGAAACGCTGACCTCGCACGAGGCCCTGCCCGAAAGCGCCTACCCCTCGCAGCTGCAGCGCCACGATTCGGAGCGCGTGGAAATTACCTTCGAAAAAGGCGAGCCCGTGGCGCTGAATGGCGAAACGCTGGAGCCGGTGGCCCTGATTCAGAAGCTGAACGAGCTGGGTGCGGCCTTCGCCGTGGGCCGCGACCTTCACGTGGGCGATACTATTCTGGGCATCAAGGGCCGGGTGGGATTTGAGGCGCCCGCGCCGCTCATTCTCATCAAAGCGCACCACCTGCTGGAGAAGCACACCAGCACCCGCTGGCAGCTGCTGCACAAGGACTACATCGCCAACTGGTACGGCACGCTGCTGCACGAGGCGCAGTACCTCGACCCGGTGATGCGCGACATGGAGGCCTTCCTCACGTCGTCGCAAAACCACGTGTCGGGCAAGGTTTTCGTGCAGCTTAAGCCCTATCAGTTCGACCTGCTCGGCGTGGAGTCGAAATACGACATGATGCAGTCGAAAGTGGCCACCTACGGGGAGGAAAACAACGCCTGGGACTCACGCGACGCGAAGGGTTTCATCAAGATTTTTGGCAACCAACTGAAGATTAGCAACAGCCTGCACGATGAAAATTAAGGCCGGCATTGTGGGCGGCGCCGGCTACACGGCCGGTGAGCTCATCCGCATTCTGCTGCACCACGAATTTGTGGAATTGGGCGGCATTGTCAGCACTTCGAACGCGGGCAACCCCGTGTACCAAGTGCACGACGACCTGGTGGGCGAAACCGATTTGGTGTTTGCCTCCGAATTGGCCGGCGACGAGGATGTAGTATTTCTGTGCCTGGGCCACGGCAACTCTAAGGCGTGGCTGCACAAAAATGCCCTGCCTAACACCACGCACGTCATCGACCTAAGCAACGACTTCCGCCTGCACGCGGACGCCGAGTTTGAGTGCCGCGAGTTCGTGTACGGCCTGCCGGAGCTGAACAAAAGCCGAATCCAGCAGGCCCAGAGCATTGCCAACCCGGGCTGCTTCGCCACGGCCATTCAACTGGCGCTGCTGCCACTGGCCCAGGCCGGCCGCCTCACCCACGACGTCCACGTGTCGGCCATCACCGGCTCAACCGGCGCGGGGCAGAGCTTGTCGGAAACGGTGCATTTCTCGTGGCGTACCAACAACGTGTCCATCTACAAGCCCTTCACGCACCAGCACCTCGGCGAAATCGGCGAGAGCCTGGCGCAGCTGCAGCCGCAACAGGACGCCGAGATGCACTTCATCCCTTACCGCGGCAATTTCTCGCGGGGCATTTTCGCCAGCGTCTACACGCCGTCGGAGTTGACGCAGGACGAGGCGCGGGCGCTGTACCGGCAGTTTTACGCCGATGCACCATTCACCACGGTTTCGGACAAGGAAATTCACCTCAAGCAGGTGGTGAACACCAACAAATGCCTGCTGCACGTGCAGAAGCAGGGTAAACAGCTATTAATTACCTCGGTGATTGATAATCTGGTGAAAGGCGCGTCAGGCCAAGCAGTGCAGAATATGAACCTGCTGTTCGGGCTGCCGGAAACGACGGGGCTGAATTTGAAGGCAGGAACATTTTAAATGATGCAAATAGCTATGATGACATCATATAACCTTATAATATTGGTGTTTATCGCGCTATCATCACTGCTAGCTTACACGATTGTTTTATCAATAAGAGGAATACGAAAATCGAGAAATAATAAAAGAGTCTTGTGGATACTAGGATTAATAACTCTAGTTCCATTTGCTCTAGCAGACGTTTTTGCTTGGTTCATTCTTTTCTTATCTTATTATCCACATTACAGCTTTGATAAAATTGACTGGTCATCTAACGTTGAGCAACGATATAAGATGGCAGATGACCTAGTCGATTCACAGAGGCTAATAGGTCTGACTAGAGCTCAGGCAATTGACCTGCTTGGCAAGCCATATCGTGAATGGGATAACATTGACCATACCATTCGATATGATATCGGCGACAGGCCCACAATTGTTATGGACCTCGACCCTGACGAGTTGGTTCTGGAAGTAAAAGATGGAAAGGTAGTTAAAAGCTATTTGCACGAAACCTAAAATAAACTATGAAGCTTTTCAACGTTTACCCCCTCGTCAACATCACGCCCGTGAAGGCGCTGGGCGCCAAACTGTGGGACGACCAGGGCCAGGAATACCTGGATTTCTACGGCGGCCACGCCGTTATTTCCATCGGCCATAGCCACCCTCACTACGTGCAGCGCCTCACCGAGCAACTGCAAAACATCGGTTTCTACTCCAACTCGGTGCAGATTCCGATTCAGGCGCAGCTGGCGCAGAAGCTGGGCCAAGTGTCAGGCTACGACGACTACGCGCTGTTTCTGTGCAACTCGGGCGCCGAGGCCAACGAGAACGCGCTGAAGCTAGCCTCCTTCCACACCGGCAAAACGCGCGTGGTGGCCTTCAAGGGCGCGTTTCACGGGCGCACCAGCGGCGCGGTGGCGGCCACTGATAACCCCAAAATCGTGGCTCCATTCAACGCGGGCCACGCCATCAGCTTCCTGGAATACGACTTGGCGGCGGTGGAAACCGCGCTGCAAGGCGGTGACGTGTGCGCCGTCATCATCGAGCCCATTCAGGGCGTGGGCGGCATCATCATGCCGTCGGATGAGTTTCTGCAAGGCCTGGCGGCGCTGTGCCGCCAATACGGCGCGTTGCTGATTGCCGACGAGGTGCAGAGCGGTTACGGCCGCAGCGGCAAGTTTTTCGCCCACCAGCACGCCGGCATCCGGCCCGACATCATCTCGGTGGCTAAGGGCATGGGCAACGGTTTCCCCATTGGCGGCATCCTGATTGCGCCTCACCTGCAGGCTTCCTACGGCCTGCTGGGCACCACCTTCGGTGGCAACCACCTGGCCTGCGCTGCCGCCCTGGCCGTGCTCGAAGTCATCGAAGATGAACACCTGCTGGACCACGCCGCCGAGATGGGCGACTACCTGCGCCGCGAGCTGCTGGCCCACGCCGGCGCCGAGGAAATCCGGGGCCGCGGCCTGATGGTGGGCATCAAGTACGACTTCCCCATCAAGGACGTGCGCGACCGGCTGCTGAGCGAGTACCACATTTTCGTGGGCAACGCCTCCGACCCCACCGTGCTTCGGCTGCTGCCGCCGCTGAATATCAGCAAGGTAGAAGTCGACCAGTTCTTGCAGGCGCTGTATGCGCTGACGGAGAAATCAGTAGAAATTATCCAACAAGCCTCGGCCCTTGACTAATTTTTTTGCCGCGCTGCCGCATCTTTGTGGCGTGAAGTCGAATTCGATTTAGGCAGTTGCCCCGATGAAACCCTCAACTATCGCCATCATCATCTGCTGCTGCTTGTCGGTCGGATACGGGCTTTATTTGAAATACTTCGCTGGGGCTTACGACACGTTTAATCGCATAAGCCGGATGAGCCAGGCGAAAGAAGGCATGACGCGGCAACAGGTTTTGCAGACTTTATCAAAGCCCGATTCCTCTTATTGGGAAAAATCAAAGGACGATTCCTTGCTGGTAATGGCCTATACGCTACCTGATACCGATGGTAGCCGGATACTAATAAAGCTGCGTGACGACAGCGTACGGTCAGTAAAATATCAACAATAGGGAAACGGCTGGAGCGCTTAGCATTCAGCCGTTTTTTTTAACACTCCTACTAGATTGGAAAACACGAAACCGGTAAAACTCATCCTCGAAGACGGCACCGAAATTCAGGGCCAGTCCTTCGGCGCGTTCACTTCCGCCGCGGGCGAAGTGGTGTTCAGCACGGCCATGACCGGCTACCCCGAAAACCTCACCGACCCGTCCTTCGCCGGCCAGATTCTGGTGCTCACCTACCCCATGGTGGGCAACTACGGCGTGCCCGGCGAAGAATTGTACGAGTCGATTTCGAAGATTTTCGAATCCGACAAGATTCACATTGCCGGGCTGGTGGTCAATTATTACTCCGAAGAGCACAGCCACTGGGCCGCCGCCAAAAGCCTCGGCGACTGGCTCAAGGAGTACAACATCCCCGGCATTTTCGGCGTCGATACCCGCATGCTCACCAAGAAGCTGCGCGAGAAAGGCGCCATGCTGGGCAAAATTGTGGCCGAAACCGACGTGCCCCTGCACGACCCCAACCTCGACAACCTGGTGGCCCAGGTGAGCCCCCCCGGCGTGCAGCACTACGGCAGCGGCCAGCACAAAATCGTGCTCGTGGACTGCGGCACCAAAACCAACATCATCCGCTGCTTCCTGGAGCGCGACGTGGAGCTTATTCGCGTGCCCTGGGACTACGATTTCACGACCCTCGACTACGATGGCCTGTTCTTGAGCAACGGCCCCGGCGACCCCAAAATGTGTGAGGCCACCATCCAAAACCTCCAGAAAGCCCTGCAACAGGACAAGCCGATTTTCGGCATCTGCTTGGGCAGCCAGCTCATGGGCCTGGCCTGCGGCGGCGACACCTTCAAGCTGAAATACGGCCACCGCAGCCACAACCAGCCGGTGAAGCTCACCGGCACCCAGCACTGCTACATCACCAGCCAAAACCACGGCTTCGCGGTGGACACCGCCACCCTGCCCGCCGAGTGGACCATGCTGTTCGAGAACCTGAACGACGGCACCTGCGAAGGCATCAAGCACAAAACCAAGCCCTTCTTCTCCACCCAGTTCCACCCCGAAGCCGCCGGCGGCCCGCAGGATACCGAGTTTCTATTTGATGACTTTTTGCAAGCGGTGGTGGAGTATAAGAACGGTCAGGTTCAGACGAAATAGCCCAAAATGTCATGCAGAGCGCAGCGAAGCATCTTGCCCGCTTTGCTTGGGCATTCTAACGAATTAAAGACCCATCAATGTCTGATTACCCAACGGTTAAAGATGTAAGCTTAGTCGGTACTTATCCAGCAGTTGTTGGAGGTGGCGGTGGCTACGTTTGGGACGAGGTATTAGAGTACCGAGTCTGGTGTCTTCCAGAAAAAGGAGCACCAGATACGGAAGATGGCAATGACTACTATTATGTCTTCGAGACATATGAAGAGGCTCTCGAATTTGCAGAAAACAATGTCGGGACAGAGCAACCAATGGCACTTGTGTTGCAAGAAGAATACATTGACGAGGACGAGCCTGGCGTATTCGTTCACATCAAGGAACAAAGGCTGGCCGAATGGCATGTTAAATTCCTGAGCCGCCCAAGAAGAAATGCGAATACTATTCCTGCCTTCTTCGCTCCAAATGCTCCGAGCAATCGACTAGACATATTGCGAGGACTGGCCTAAATATTTTAACTGACGTCCTCAACGAAGCGGGCAAGATGCTCTGCACTGCATGACGGGCTTTCTATTCCGCCAGAGCTTAAAAAGAACACACCCTTTAGAATGAACAAACCCAACAAAGTTCTCATCCTTGGTTCCGGCGCGCTGAAAATTGGCGAGGCCGGGGAGTTCGATTATTCCGGCTCGCAGGCACTTAAGGCGCTGAAGGAGGAAGGCATCCGCACCATCCTCATCAACCCCAACATTGCCACCGTGCAAACGTCGGACAACATTGCCGACGACGTGTACTTCCTGCCCGTGACGCCCTACTTCGTGGAGGAAGTTATCAAAAAAGAGCAGCCCGATGGCATTCTGGTGGCCTTTGGCGGCCAGACCGCGCTGAACTGCGCCGTGGCCCTGTACCGCGCCGGCGTGTTTGAGAAGTACAACGTGAAGGTGCTGGGCACGCCCGTGCAAAGCATCATCGACACCGAAGACCGGGATATTTTCAAGGAGAAGCTCGACCAGATAGGCGTGCTCTCGGCCCGCAGCGTGGCCGTGACGACGATGGAAGACGCGCTGGCGGCGGCCGAGAAAATCGGCTTTCCCATCATCGTGCGGGCGGCGTTTGCGCTGGGCGGGCTGGGCAGCGGCTTCGCCAACAACATGGACGAGCTGCGGGCGCTGGCCCAGAAATCCTTCACCACGTCCGACCAGATTCTGGTGGAAGAATCGCTGAAGGGCTGGAAGGAAGTGGAGTATGAAGTGGTGCGCGATGCTTATGATAACTGCATCACGGTCTGCAACATGGAGAACTTCGACCCCATCGGCATCCACACCGGCGAGAGCATCGTGGTGGCCCCATCGCAGACCTTGAGTAACCGCGAGTACCACAAGCTGCGCAGCATCGGCATCAAGACCATCCGCCACCTGGGCATCGTGGGCGAGTGCAACATTCAGTACGCGCTGGACCCCATTTCCGAGGATTACCGCGTGATTGAGGTGAACGCGCGCCTGTCGCGCTCCTCGGCGCTGGCCTCCAAGGCCACGGGCTACCCGCTAGCCTTCGTGGCCGCCAAGCTGAGCCTGGGCTACTCGCTGGCCGAGCTGAAAAACAGCGTGACGCAGACGACTTCGGCCTTCTTCGAGCCGGCTCTTGACTACGTGGTGGTGAAGCTGCCGCGCTGGGATTTGGGCAAGTTCTCGGGCGTTAACCGCCAGATTGGCAGCGCCATGAAGAGCGTGGGCGAGGTCATGGCCATCGGCAAATCCTTCGAGGAAGCCATCCAGAAAGGTCTGCGGATGCTGGACACTGGCAAGCGCGGCTTCGTGGCCAACAAGCCCGACGAGGAGCTGGAAAACACCGCCATCGACCAGCTCCTGAGCGAGCCGAACGAGGAGCGCATCTTCGCCATCAACAACGCCTTCGAGGCCGGCTACACGCTGGAGCAGGTGCACGAGCTGACCAAGATTGACCACTGGTTTTTGCAGCGCCTCTACACCATTTTCGAGCTGGGCAAGCAGCTGGCCGCCGGCCGCAGCGCGGGCGTGGACGGCCTGGAAACCAAGCTGCTGCGCGACGCCAAGAAAGCCGGTTTCTCCGACCAGCAGATTGCCGTGCAGCTGCTAGGCGAAGGCGACGTGAAGGCCGACGAGCTGCGGGTGCGCGCCCGCCGCAAGGCCCTGGGCGTGCTGCCCGTGGTGAAGCAAATTGACACGCTGGCGGCCGAATTTCCGGCCAAAACCAACTACCTCTACACCACCTACCACGGCACCGAAAACGACCTGACGCGCGAAACCGCGCAGTCGGTGGTGGTGCTGGGCTCGGGCGTGTACCGCATCGGCTCGTCGGTGGAGTTTGACTGGTGCGGCGTGCAGGCCGTGCAAACGGCGGCAGCCGAGGGCTACAAAACCATCATTATCAACTACAACCCCGAAACCGTAAGCACCGACTACGACGTGTCGGACCGGCTCTATTTCGAGGAGTTGAGCTTTGAGCGGGTGATGGATATTCTGGATTTTGAGCAGCCCGGCGGCGTGATTCTGAGCACCGGCGGCCAGATTCCCAACAACCTCGCCACCCGCCTCGAAGAAGCTAACGCGCCCATTCTGGGCACTTCGGCCGCCCGCATCGACGAGGCAGAGAACCGCCACAAGTTCAGCAGCATCATGGACGAGCTGGGCATTGCCCAGCCGCGCTGGAAGGAGCTGACCTCGCTTGAGGCCATGCACGGCTTTGTGCAGGAAGTGGGCTTCCCGGTGCTCATCCGGCCGAGCTACGTGCTGTCGGGCGCGGCCATGAATGTGGTTTCCAACAACTTCGAACTGGAAGAATTCCTGAAAGCCGCCAAGGAAGTGAGCGCCGAATACCCGGTGGTGGTGTCGGAATTCATCCAGGAAGCCAAGGAAATTGAGCTGGACGCGGTGGCCGACCACGGCGAAATCGTGAGCTACGCCATTTCCGAGCACGTGGAATTTGCCGGCGTGCACTCCGGCGACGCCACCATGTACTACCCGCCCCAACGGGTGTACGTGGGTACCATCCGCAAGCTGAAAATCATTGCCGAGAAGATTGCCAAGCGCTATGAAATCAGCGGCCCGTTCAACATCCAGTTCCTGGAAAAAAACGGCGTTATCCGCGTGATTGAGTGCAACGTACGCGCCTCGCGCAGCTACCCCTTCGTGTCAAAAATCTCGGGCAACAACCTCATCCAGAAGGCCACGCAAATCCTGCTGGGCAAGCACGTGGAGCGCGACGAAAGCGAGCGGGTATACGACCTGCCCTTTGTGGGTGTGAAGGCCCCGCAGTTCTCCTTCACCCGCCTGCCCGGCGCCGACCCGGTGATGCGCGTGGACATGGTGAGCACCGGCGAAGTAGGCTGCCTGGGCGACACCGCCGAGGAAGCCCTGCTGAAATCGATGCTGAGCGTAGGCTACAAAATCCCGCAGAAATCGGTGCTCATTTCCGGCGGCCCCATCAAGTCGAAACTGGCCTTGCTCTCGGCCGTGGAACTGCTCGTGAAAAAAGGCTACCAGATTTACGCCACCCAAGGCACACACCGCTTCTTCGCCGAAAACAGCGTGCCCAGCAGCCTGCTCTTCTGGCCCGACGAAATGCAGGAGCCCAACGTGCTAACGTACTTGAAGGAAAAGAAAATCGACCTTGTCATCAACATTCCCAAAAACCTCTCAAAAGGCGAGCTGGATAACGACTATAAAATCCGCCGCACGGCCATCGACTTCGGCGTGCCGCTGCTGACGAATGCGCGGCTGGCGAAGGCGTTTATTCAGGCCTTCTGCAAGCTGGAAATGAAGGATTTGAAGATTAAGAGCTGGAATGAATACAAGGCTGGTTAATTAGCTTAATCAGCGAAAAAGAACGTCATGCTGAGCGCAGCCGAAGCATCTCTACCGCTTCGTTGCAGTTTGGCATGACGTTCTTTTTATTTCTGCGTAATCAGTCTTTGATGCTTAATTCAATGCGAATTATTAATTTGTTTGTAGCAGCCTTACTTGGTAGTTGTTTGTTTGCCTGCGGTTCGGACAAGTCTTCGCAGCAAGCATCAGCCACCGTAGCAAAGCAGGCTGATGCTAAAGATTCCGTGGTTACTGCTGCACCGGCTATAACGCATCTGGATGCCTGTGGCGAACGCATGAAAGGGTTTCTGCGCTGGTATTTGAGCCTTGTAGATTACGAGAAACCAAACCCTGAGTATTCAGGTCTAAATTTCAAAATACCCGTCACTTCAGAAACTGACTCAAGTGTTGCAGCAAGTATAAGGCCGGAGAATAGAAGCTCAACGAAGTATTATCAAATGGATTGGCCCAGCGTCGACAACTATTTGGCAATGCTTGGGAAGTCTGGTTACTTCTCAAAAAGCTATTTGCAAGAAAAACGTGCCTCACTTCTTCACCGGGGCAAAGCATTAGACGCCTCCAAAATGGAAGACGGAGAGCCAGAAGGATTCGAGGCGGATGAAGTGTTCTGGATGATGGAGCTTTACGCCCCATCGGACATTAACAGATTACGAGTTTATCGGGCACCGGATAATAAAGTCCGCGACGGTATTTACGAGCTACCGGAATCTTTGCCCGAAGGCGAAAAATTCAGCTTTCTACTTTACACAAAAAATGAGAATGGCCGGTGCGTTATCGACAGCGTAGCTCGCCTATTTAACGGAGAATATTCAAGCGTCGGAAATAAGTAGGATATTATTTCCCCTTTTTCGCAAGGCCTACCCGGGCCTTAAATCACTGCATAGCCCATGAAAAACTTCACCTCCTTCGCCGATGCCGGCGACTACCACGCCCTCCTCAAGCAAGCCCTCGAAATCAAGGCCAACCCCTACGGCTACCAGCACATCGGGCGCAACAAAACCGTCGGCCTCATCTTCTTCAACCCCAGCCTGCGCACGCGCCTCAGCTCGGTGAAGGCGGCCTACAACCTAGGCGCGCAAGCCTGGGTGCTGAACGCCGGAGCCGACTCCTGGACCCTGGAAATGGCCGATGGCGCGGTGATGAACGGCGGCACCCAGGAGCACATCAAGGACGCCATTGCGGTGATGAGCCAGTACTGCGACGTGCTGGGCGTGCGCACCTTCCCCACCCTCAAGGACAAGGCCGAGGACTACGGCGAAGTCGTCTTCAACAAGATTCTGCAATACGCCACCGTGCCCGTCATCAGCCTGGAAAGCGCCACCCTGCATCCCTTGCAGTCCTTCGCCGACCTTATCACGGTGGCCGAAACCAAGCAGAAGGAGCGCGTGAAAGTGGTGCTCACTTGGGCCCCGCACGTGCGCGCCCTGCCCCAGTGCGTGCCCAACTCCTTCTGCGACTGGTTCTCGGAAATCGACTGGGTGGATTTCGTCATCACTCACCCCGAAGGCTACGAGTTGGACCCCAAGTTCACCAAAGGAGCCCGCATCGAATATGACCAGAAGAAAGCTCTCGAAGGCGCCGACTATGTGCAGGCCAAAAACTGGAGCAGCTACCGCGACTACGGCCAGGTACTGCAAAACGACCCCGCCTGGATGCTCACCCCCGAGCACATGGCCCTCACCGACGGCGCCAAATTCCTGCACTGCCTGCCCGTGCGCCGCAACGTGGAAGTGTCCGACGCCGTGCTCGACGCGCCCGGTTCGCTCATCATTCAGGAAGCCGGCAACCGCACCATCTCCATGCAAACCGTGCTGCACGAGCTGCTGAAGTAAGGGAAGCGCCTCAGCAGGAAACGGACTATTGCTCAGAAAACGGTTGTCCGCCGTACAGCAATCTGCTATTAGTTCAAGTAAAGGCCCACGGTTATTAGCTCACCACTAATGGCAGTGGGCCTTTTTGTGCTCTGGCCCATATACAAGCAAGCACTCATTCCAAAGCAGCTGCAGCTGGACCAAGCCCAATGAAAAAGCCCCATCCTGTTTCCAGAATGGGGCTTTTTGCTGTGATCCCGCTGGGATTCGAACCCAGGACCCGTACATTAAAAGTGTACTGCTCTACCAGCTGAGCTACAGAATCGGTACCTTTACCTTGGAAGGGCGTTTCCTTCTTTGGTGGCACAAAAGTACTATAGCCTCCGGAACTACACAACCCTGGCTTAAAAAAAAGTCACCCTCATTGCTGTGCGCATCCTTTTCTGCTTTCTAATCTTCCTGCCTATCTGTGCCTTGAGTGCAAATTCACCAGCAAAAAAAAAATTAGCAAGCACGCTTTCGGTGGCACCTGCTGGCCTGCGGCGGGCCGATTCGCTTTTCGCGGCGGGTCAATACGAAGCTTCTTTTCCTGATTATCGACAGCAGGTGTGGCAGCAGCGGCGCGTTTCGCCAGAGCTGCTGCTGAAAATGGCTTATGCACAACAGCAACTTGGGCACTACCCGGCGGCGCTGCTCTACCTGAGCATGGCGCAGGCGCGACAGCCCCGGGTGCGCACGTGGCGGCAACTAGTGGCCCTGGCCACCCAGCACCGACTGGTGGGTTACCCCGCTACCTGGCAACAAGAGCTGCGGGTGCAGGCGCAACGCTACTTCTACCCAGGCTTGCAGGCGTTGCTGGCGGGCGCGCTGGTAGGGGCGATGGCCCTGCTGTGGCGCCGCAGCCCGCGCGGTGCGTGGGTAGGCTATGCCGCTTATGTTGCGTTGTTGGGCGCCTACCTGCACTTTCTGCGCCCAACGCCGACGGGGCTGGTGGCACGGTCGGGGGCGGCGCTGATGGATGGGCCGGGGGCAAGCTCGGCATGGCTAAGCACCGCCGCTATGGGTGACCGCCTGCCCGTGCTGGGCCGGCAGGACATCTGGTACCGAGTGCAGTGGCAGCAGCGCGTGGCTTTTGTGCGGGCCGCCGACTTGCTGGTGGTGGAATAGCGGAATGGTGGGTTAGTGGATTCCTTTTTTACTCCACCACTCCGCCAACCCACCTACTTTTGTGCCCATGTCAGCACCCCTTTCCCTCACCGGCCTTTTTCTGTATCCTGTTAAATCCCTCGGCGGGTATGCCGTGGCCGAAGCCGAGGTGACGGCCCGTGGCCTGCGCCACGACCGTCGCTGGCTGCTGGTGGACGAGCGCAACCGCTTCATGACGCAGCGGCAGCAGCCGGAGCTGGCCCTACTGACCGTGGCCCCGGCCTACAATGGCTTCCTGATTTCGCACCGCCAGCGGCCCGATTTGCTGCCGCTGTTCATTCCCTTCGAGGCCACGCCCGACCGGACGTTGTTCGTGACCGTGTGGGACGATATTCTGTGGGCTTGGCGCGGCACGCCCGAGGCCGATGAATGGCTGGCCGAGGCGCTGGGCCGCCCCTGCCGGCTGGTGTATATGTCGGACATGGTGCGACGCGAGGTGGAGCCAGAATTGAACCCCGAAGGAAAGCTGGTGAGCTTCGCCGACGGCTACCCCTACCTGCTGGCGGGCGAGGCCTCGCTAGCCGACCTGAACACCCGCATGGCCGAGCCGGTACCGATGAATCGATTTCGGCCCAATCTGGTGTTTGGGGGCGGCGAGGCGTATGAGGATGATGCCTGGGAGCAGTTCCAGATTGGCGAGGCGCTGTTTCGGGCGGTGCGGGGCTGCGGGCGCTGCGTGCTCACCACCATCGACCAGGCTACGGCCATCAAAAGCCCGGTGGGCGACCCGCTGCGCACGCTGGCCACCTACCGCAAGGTGGAGAACAGCACGCTATTTGGCCAAAACGTGACCGGTCCGGCGCGGGGCCGCCTGCGCGTGGGCGACGCCGTGACGGTGCTCAGCCGGAAATAGTGCCAGTGGGATTCGCAGGCTGAATATTTTGCAACTCCTGCCCTTGCGGGTGCGTTGGGGGAAAGCCGGGCCTGATGCCCGGCTTTTTTATGGAACTGGATTATCTGCTGAATTTCATGGCCCGGCTGGCGGCCAACAACACTACGGCTTGGATGGCCGAGCACCGGCCTGAGTACCAGCGTGCCCGCGCTGCCTGCACCGAGCTGGTGAATCAGGTACTGACCCGCGTAGCGGCTACCGACCCCGATTTGGCCAACCTCACCACAGCCGACGTGATGTTTCGGCTGCACAAGAACGACCGGGCGCACCGCGACCCCGAGCCCTACAAGCGCCGCATGGGCGCGGGCCTGAAACGCGGCGGCCGCCACGCGCCCCGGGCGGGCTATTTCCTGGCCATTCAGCCCGGGGGCAAGAGTTGGCTAGGGGCCGGTACCTTCCACCCTACTCCGGAACTGCTGGCCGCTATCCGGCAGGAAATCCACTATAGCGGCGACGAGTTTCACCGGCTGCGGCAGGCGCCGGAGCTGCTGCGCTACTTTCCGGATGGTATCGACACTACCGGGCCGCAGCTGACGCGGCCGCCGCGTGGCTATGCGGCCACCGACCCGGACGTGGCGTGGCTGCGGCTCAAAACCTTTGGGGTGGGCCGCTTCTATACCGATGCCGAGGTGCTGGCCCCCGGATTTGTAGAGGAATTGGTAGCCGGCATTGCGGCGGCCCGGCCGCTGGTCGATTTTTTCAACGCGGCTATTCCGGAGCCGGCTTAGAGCCAACGGATTGCTGCACAATAAAACGCCCCGCTCTCCGTGATGGAAAGCGGGGCGTTTTGCTTGAGCAGTCTTAACTCCGCAGTTAAAACAGGCCAAACAGCGTGCTATCAATCTTCTCAATGATGGAACCCAGGTCCTCGGGGCGGCGCACGTAGTCGAGCTCGTTCACATCGATGATGAGGGAGCGGCCGGCGTCGTAGGTGCTAATCCACTTCTCGTAGTGTTCGTTGAGGTTTTTGAGGTACTCGATGCTGATGGTATTCTCGTAGTCGCGGCCGCGCTTCTCAATCTGGCCGATGAGCTTGGGCAGGTCGGCGCGGAGGTAGAGCAGCAGGTCGGGCGGGGCCACAAGGTCCACCATCGACTCGAACAGGGCGTAGTAGTTGTTGTAGTCGCGGGTTTCGAGCAGGCCCGACTGGTGCAGGTTGGCCGCGAAGATGTGGGCGTCCTCGTAGATGGTGCGGTCCTGAATGATGCCACGCCCGGCTTTTTGCAGCTCCTTGATGTGCTGCGTCTGGCGGAAACGGCCGTTGAGGAAATACACCTGCAGGTGGAAGGCCCAGCGGGGCATGTCGTGGTAAAAATCCTTCAGGTAAGGATTGTCGTCCACATCTTCCAGAAATACTTCCCAGCGGAAGTGCTGGGCCAACTTATGGGCCAGCGTGGTTTTACCGGCCCCAATGTTGCCGACGATGGCAATGTGCATGCGCTACGAACGAAAAAGACGAGAGATAAGCAGAACCCCAAAGGTAGTAGTGCGGCCCGCATTGGCTCAACGATTTAGGCCCGTTATTATGTAGTATGTTTGATATCTAATATCAGCTTACCTGCCATGTTAACCGCCGAAGCCGTTCACCTGAGCACCATCGCCGACAGCTACGGAGCACCGTTGGCCGAATATTATTTTTTTCCGGACCATGCCCTGCTCTACATTCGCTGGCACGGCCAGCTCACCGCCGCCGAAGTCATTCGCGGGGTGCTGGAAGGCACGCGCCTCATCGAAGACCACCGTTTTGAGCGGGTGCTCAACGACAAGCGCGATACCGGCGGCGATTGGAGCGAGGCGCTGCCCTGGCTCGAATACGAATGGCTGCCCAAGGCCATCGCGGCGGGCCTGCGGGCCGTTGCCTACATTCTGTCGCCCAACCCGGAGGCCCAGATTGTGAGCCAGGAATTTGTGGCTGCCGTGCGGGGGCAACTCGATATTTCACTGTTTACCAGCGAGGAAGACGCCCGGGATTGGCTGGAAAACAAGTAGCTAACAATTTTCATTTCGACGCAGGAGGAATCCGATGGATTTAATTTTATCCGATTCCTCCTGCGTCGAAATGAAAATTTGTGCTAATCGAGTTTGTCCTTCACCTGCCGGGCACCGCGCAGGGTGTGAAACTCGCCCTGAAAGGAGCGGATGCGAATGCGTTCTTCGAGTGGCAGGGTGGTACGCACCTGCTCGTAGCGCTGGTTGAGGCGGGCCAGGACCTGGCCGGCGCCGTCCCACTGCTCGTAGTTCCAGGCGCGGCGCTCGTCGCGGGTGGTGGCGATGAACCGTTCGTAGAGGTTGGGGAGCTGGTCGGCGCTGGCTTGGGCCAGGTTCACGTCGGTTTGCAGCAGGTGCTGCTGCACGGGGTCGGAAGAAGCATTGGCGGCGCGGGCGGCAGTTTGGCGGGCTTGGCTGCGGGCAATAGTGGAGGGGCGGGAACCGGTGAGTTCGCCGCGGCGCAGCAGCTCGGCCTGGGTGGTGGCTTGGGCCTGGCTGGCGAAAGGCAAGCCGGCGAGCAACAGAACGAATGCAGATTTCATGGTCAGAACGAAAAAAAACGAAGGTTTGCGGGCTTAAACGCAAGGAACGGGCCAACCGTATGCCTGTGGACGGGCCGGTTTCGGTTTTTTCGCCGCAATTTCGTGTTTTACCGCTTATGACTTCTGACGCCCCTGCCGCGCCGCCGCGCATTGAGCCCGCCACGCTCAACGACATTCCGACCATTATTCAGCTGGCCGAGGCTACCTGGGAGCCTACCTACCGCTTCATCATTTCGGAGGAGCAGCTGGAATACATGTACCGGGTAATTTACTCGCCGGCTGCCCTGAAACGGCAGATGGTGGAACAACACCACGTGTTTCTCATTGCGCGGGTCGAGGGCGAGCCGGCCGGCTTTGCCTCCTTCGGCCCGCTGCCAGCCGAGGACGGCAGCGGTACCGGCTACAAGCTGCACAAGATTTACGTGCTGCCCACGCGCCAGGGCCAGGGCTTGGGGGTGCACCTTATCGAGGCCGTGGAAAACGCGGCCCGCACCGCCGGCGGCCAGTTTCTGGACCTGAACGTGAACCGCTACAACCCCGCCATTGCCTTCTACGAACGGCGCGGCTTCGTGCGCCAGCGCGAGGTGGACGTGCCGATTGGGCCGTATTTCATGAACGACTACGTAATGCGGAAAGCGTTATAATTTTCTCTTTATCACCCTGAGCTGAGCAAAGGACCTTCCCGCGTTTGCTGCATTTAGATTGCTGCAAACCCTTTAGTCGTGAGCAGGTCCTTCGCTCCGCTCAGGATGACAGACAACTGATAATTCAACATTCAATCCTTAAAATCCAACCCTCCCAATATGGCCACCAAACTCACCGTCCTTTCCAACGGCTCCCTCCGCGTAGAGGGCGAAGACATCGAACTCGTAGACGCCGACGGCCAGCCCTACGGCCTTGGCGGACGCCAGCGCATCAGCATCTGCCGCTGCGGGCTGTCCAAGCAGAAGCCTTTCTGCGACGGCTCGCACAAGGGCCATTTCGAGCACGCCGCCGTGGCGTTTGACTTGCCCGCGCCCAAGCCGGCCGTGTAATCCGGCATCTGCATCATAAAAAAAGCCCGCTGGCC
Organism: Hymenobacter negativus; assembly: GCF_016056375.1. Lineage (GTDB taxonomy): Bacteria > Bacteroidota > Bacteroidia > Cytophagales > Hymenobacteraceae > Hymenobacter > Hymenobacter negativus_A. Next base: position 506,541 of record NZ_JAEDAE010000002.1, on the reverse strand, counting down.
AATTGACCAGCGGGCTTTTTGTTGTTGAATGAATATTGTTTACTCCACTACCAGGCGCTGGGAAAGCTGGCCGCAGCGCACCACGTAGGTGCCGGCGGGCAGGCCGCGCAGGTCGAGCTCGGCCTCGGCACTGGTTGGGGCGGGGTAGCGGCGCACGGGGCGGCCCAGCGCGTCGGTGAGCGTCAGGGGCTGGCGGGGCGCGCCGGCGGGCAGGCGCAGCGTGGCCGTGCCGTGGGCCGGGTTGGGGTAGAGCGTAGCTGCAACACGTGCATCTGTTGGGGTTGTAGCTAGTGGGGCGTTGGGGTCGTAGATAGCGAAAGACCTTAAAAATTTGCTGCCGTCACCCGTTGTGGAAAACGTGCCCCCAACATACAGTTTACCAGCGGACCCAAAGGCAAGCTTGTTAACGCTGCCATTTAGCCCGGTGCCCAAGCTGCTCCAAGCGGTGCCGTCCCATCGGGCCACATTATTAGCTACGCCCCCGCTAGCCTGCGTGAAATAGCCGCCCGCGTACACATCCCCGTTACTGGCCACCACCAAGGTGTTGATACCTGAACCTGAGTTCACGCCGTTAGCCCCCCCCATGACAAGGCTGCTCCAAGCGGTGCCATTCCATTTAGCTAAGTTGTTGGCGGCTGTGCCACCGGCTACGCTGAACTGCCCGCCCACGTACACATCTCCATTGCCAGCGATGGCCAGCGTGCAGACCGTGTAGCTCCCGATGTTGGCTACTATTCCGTTGGCTACGCCCGTGCCGAGGCTGCTCCAAGCGGTGCCATTCCACTTGGCCACACAGTTAGCGGTTACTCCACCGGCCTGCGTAAAAGTGCCGCCGGCATACACGTCCCCGTTGCTGGCCACTGCCAGGGCAGCCACATTTTGATAATTCAACCCATTGGTTATTCCTGTTCCGAGTACGCTCCAAGTGGTACCATTCCACTTCGCCACGCAGTTGGCTGCTCTCCCACCGGCCGAAGTGAATTCGCCACCGACAAATAGGTCGCCGTTGCTGGCCACTGCCAACGCCAAGACGATACGACCTGCAATCCCATTGCCCACTCCATTGGCCGCACCTGTGCCAAGCGAGTTCCAAGCTGTGCCGTCCCATTTGGCTATGTGACTGGCGGCAACACCGCCTGCATGGCTAAAGAAACCACCCACGTACACATCCCCGTTGGGGGCCACCGCCAGCGCGGAAACGTCGCCATCCAAGCCATTGGCCGCGCCCGTACCCAAACTACTCCAGGCGGTGCCATTCCACATTGCCACCTTGTTGGCAATCACGCCACCCGCTTCATTGAACTGTCCCCCCACATACACGTCTCCATTGCCGGCCACCGCCACCGTATTCACGTATCCGGCAACTGATGACGTACCGAGCGGGCTCCAGGCGGTGCCGTTCCACCGGGCCATACTTCCAGCAGCTACGCCTCCAAATCGGGTGAAGCCGCCGCCCACATACACGTCGCTATTGGCCGCCAGGGCCAGCGCACCCACATATCCATTGCCTGCATCCGGGCCAAAGCCACTCCAGGCCGTACCGTTCCATTTGGCCACCTGGTTGGCTGTTACACCGCCCGCCTTGGTAAAGTCGCCGCCGACGTACACGTCCCCGTTGTTGGCTACGACTAACGAGTAGACGGAGCCGGTGCTGCCGTCCGTACCATTGGCAGCCCCCGTACCCAGACTACTCCAAGCGGTGCCGTCCCACCGGGCCACTTGGTTGGCCGCTGCTCCACCCGCTTGTGTGAACGTACCGCCCACATAAACGTCCCCGTTGCTGGCCAACGCCATGGCGTAAACGATTAAGTTTGAGCCACTGCCATTGCTCACGCCCGTACCGAGCGGATTCCAGGCCGTGCCGTCCCACCGAGCCACCCGGTTAGCCACCACGTTGCCGGCCCGGTTGAAGACCCCGCCCACGTACACGTTCCCATTTCCGGCAACCGCCAGCACATTGACGGAAGTGTATAGGGCACCGTTGATGCCCACGGCATTTCCACCGCTTACTCCGTTGGCTGATCCCGTGCCGAGCGGGTTCCAAGCGGTGCCGTCCCACTTGGCAACACAATTGGCCGTTCCCCCGCCAGCCTCGCTGAAAATTCCGCCTGCATACACAGTACCATTGCTGGCAACCGCTAGTGCATACACGTAGGAGTCCCATGGGCCGCTGACACTGCCATTGCTTACGCCCGTGCCGAGCGCGCTCCAACCAGTGCCGCTCCAACGGGCTACCCGATTGGCTGCTGCCCCGCCCGCCTGCGTAAACATGCCGCCTACGTACACATCCCCGTTGCCAGCCAAGGCCAGCGCGTAAACCGACCTATCGACCCCGTTGGCTACGCCCGTTCCCAGACTGCTCCACGCCGTGCCGTTCCACTTCGCCACATGGTTGGCAACTAAATTACCTACTGTCGTAAAGTCGCCCCCGATATACACATCAGTCCCTGACCGCACTACGGTACGTACGACGCCACCGACGCCACCGACAGTCGATTCAAACCCACCCTGCCACCTCTCATCGCCCACCCCAGCCACGCCAGCCGCGCTGAACACGGGCCGCCCATCGGGCGCGGTGCGCATCCGAAACTGGTGAGCGTCAAACGAGCCATTGGCCCCAGCTTTCAGGGTGCCGTCCGGGTTGAGGGCTTCGGCAAGAGGGCGGCCGGCGGGCGGCGGCGGGGTGGCGGCGCGGGCCGGGCCCACTAGGCCCAGCACTAATAGCAGCGTCAGTAGCGAGTGCAGTAAGTCGTTTTTCATTGGTAATGTGGAAAAGAGAAGGAGTCAGTAGGATTGCAGAGAAATGAAGGTATGCCCTTTCTACTCCACCACCAAGCGCTGGGAGAGCTGGCCGCAACGCACCACGTAGGTGCCGGCGGGCAGGCCGCGCAGGTCCAGCTCGGCCTCGGCACTGGTTGGGGCGGGGTAGCGGCGCACGGGGCGGCCCAGCGCGTCGGTGAGCGTCAGGGGCTGGCGGGGCGCGCCGGCGGGCAGGCGCAGCGTGGCCGTGCCGTGGGCCGGGTTGGGGTAGAGCTGCGCGGCCGGCGTGGCGCGGGCTGTTGTGGTGGACAGGGTTGCGGCGGGGTCGTAGATGGCAAAGTAGGGAGAGGCTTTGCGGCCGTCGCCGGTAGTCGTGAAAATGCCCCCGGCATAGAGCTTACCATTGGCTCCCACCACCAAATCTGCGGGCGCGTTGTTCAGCCCCGTGCCGAGCGCACTCCAGGATGTGCCGTTCCACCGGGCGATGTAATTGGTGGCTACGCCCCCGCTCTGGGTAAACTGTCCTGCCGCGTAAAGGTCGCCATTGGGGGCTACGGCCAGCGCAAAACCGGCATCGGACACCAGCGTGCCCAGGCCGGTACCGAGGGGGCTCCAGGTGCTGCCATTCCAGCGGGCCACCCGATTGGCCGCGACGCCGCCGGCCTGGTTGAAGGAGCCAGCGGCGTAGAGGTCGCCATTGGTCGCCACGGCCAGGGCAAGAATGGTGCTGTTGGCGCCATTGGTGGCTCCCGTGCCCAGGGCGCTCCAGTTCGTACCATTCCACTTGGCTACGTAGTTGACGGCCACCCCACCGGCCTGGTTGATGTAGCCTGCTACATACACGTCGGCATTGGGAGCAAGGGCAATGGCCTGGGTGGTTCCAAACACGCCATTGGCGGTACCCGTGCCCAGCGAATTCCAGGTGGTGCCATTCCAACGAGCCACGAAGTTGGCCGTCACGCCGCCTATCTGCACAAAATTGCCGCCGGCGTAGATGTCGCCGTTCGGGGCCGCGGTCAGGACCGTGACAAAGGCGGCACTGGCATTATTGGTGGCCATGCCCGTGCCGAGGGCGCTCCAGGCCGTACCATTCCACTTGGCTACGTTGCTCACCGCTACGCCGCCGGCCCGGGTAAAGCTGCCCCCAGCGTACACGTCGCCATTAGCGGCCACGGCCAGCGCCGACACCCGAGGCGCGGTGGTTCCGCTGGTGGCCATGCCCGTACCGAGCGCGCTCCACGCCGTGCCATTCCACTTGGCAATGGCATTGGCGGCCACCCCACCGGCCCGGCCAAACTGCCCGCCCACGTACACGTCGCCATTGGGCGCTATGGCCAAGGCCGAAACCGACGCATTTACCCCGCTAATCTGGCTGGTGCCGGGGGCGGAAGCCCAGGCCGAGTTGGTCCAGCGGGCCAGGTTTTCGGTCGGCACCCCGCCGGCCTGGCCAAACTGCCCGCCCGCGTACACATCGCCGTTGGCCGCTACGGCCAGGGCCTCCACGCCCAGGCCCGTGCCCACGCCGGTGCCCAGAGCCACCCAGGTCGTACCGGTCCAGCGAGCCACGCGGCTAACCGCCGTCAGGCCGGCCTGGGTAAAAATGCCTCCCACGTAAAGGTCGCCGTTAGGAGCCAGGGCCAGCGAATACACGTAGCTATTCACCCCATTGCCCTGGCCGGTGCTGGGGTTGGCAATTAGCGCGCTCCACGTCGTGCCATTCCATTTGGCAATGGCATTGGCAGTGACGCTGCCAGCCCGAATAAAGCTACCCGCTGCGTAGAGGTCGCCGTTGGACGCTACGGCCAGGGCGGCCACCATGTCGCTGCCTACACTGCCGATGCCCGCGCCGAGGGCGCTCCACGTCGTGCCGTTCCAGCGGGCAATGCGATTGGCATTAACTGCCCCGGCCTGGGTAAACTGTCCGCCTACGTATAGGTCGCCGTTGGCCGCCAACGCCAAAGAGTTGACGTTGCTGTTTACCCCGTTGTAAGTAGTAGTGCCGAGAAAGCTCCAGGCCGTACCATTCCATTGGGCAATGCCCTGAGTGGCCACCCCACCGGCCTGGGTAAAATTTCCACCCGCATACATGGCCCCGCCGGGACCGGCCAGCAGGGCGTAAACGGCCGAAGCTCCCCCTCCGCTCCGGTACAGGCCCGCGCCGAGGGCACTCCAAGCCGTGCCGTTCCACCGGGCCACGTTGGTTGCAGGCACCCCGCTGGCTTGGGTAAACTTGCCGCCCGCATACACATCGCCGTTGGCCGCGACGGCCAGAGCATACACGCCCCCATCCACGCCGCCATATACGCTTAAGTCCCCTACCCCTGCCCCCAGGCCGCTCCACGACGTGCCGTCCCATTTGGCCACGCACCGGGCCGGCACCGTTCCCACCACCGTGAAGGAACCCCCAATGTAGATAGTGTTGCCAACCGACAGCACAGCCAGCACTTCCGCATCGGTGCCATTCGGCAGACCAAACCCGTCTTGCCACCGCTCATCACCGGCCCCGGCCACGCCCGCCGGCCGGAACACCGGCTGCCCATCGGGCGCGGTGTGCATCCGAAAAGCGCGGGCATCGAAGGAGCCATTCAGGCCGGTTTTCAGGGTGCCGTCCGGGTTGAGGGCTTCGGCCAGGGAGCGGCCGGGGGCAGGTGGGGTGGCGGCGTGGGCCGAACCGCACAGGCCCAGCACCAGCAGCAGCATAAGTAGTGCGGGCAGTAATTTTTTCTTCATCGGTAATGTGGAAAGGGAAAGAGAAAATGTGAGTTACTAGGAGCGATAAAAGCATGTGGCGGCCCCTACTCCACCACCAGGCACTGGGAGAGCTGGCCGCAGCGCACCACGTAGGTGCCGGCGGGCAGGCCGCGCAGGTCCAGCTCGGCCTCGGCACTGGTTGGGGCGGGGTAGCGGCGCACGGGGCGGCCCAGCGCGTCGGTGAGCGTCAGGGGCTGGCGGGGCGCGCCGGCGGGCAGGCGCAACGTGGCCGTGCCGTGGGCCGGGTTGGGGTAGAGCTGCGCGGCCGGCGTGGCGCGGGCTGTTGTGGTGGACAGGGTTGCGGCAGGGTCGTAGATGCCGAAGCGAGCAGTGAATTTACTTCCATCGCCGGTGGCCGTGAAGCTCCCCCCAGCATACAGCTTCCCGGTACTTCCCACGGCCAGTGCACCTACTAACCCATTTAAGCCGGTGCCCAGGCTGCTCCATGCCGTGCCGTTCCATTTAGCTATGCGGTTGGCCACTGTGATGCCGGCAAGCGGCCGAAAGCTCGTGCCTATGTATATTTCTCCAGCCGCTCCTAAGGCCAGCGTGGTAACTGCAACGTTGATGCCACTGGGCGTGGACGTTCCTACCCCGCTCCAGCCAATCCCATTCCAGCGAGCCAGGTAGTTGACCGGAACAGCATTGGCCAGCGTAAAATCGCCTCCTACGTACAAGTCGCCGTTGGCGGCCACGGCCAACGCACTGACCGGGCCGCCTACGTCGTAGTAGCTTCCCGTGGCTAAGGCCACCCAGGCGGTGCCGCTCCAACGGGCAATAAAATCAGTGGGTCCACGCTTGCTTCGGGAAAAGCTGCCACCCGCATACACAGTCCCGTTGGGAGCTACCGCCACAGCGGCTACTTCTCCGGTTGAGTAGGTTCCACCGCTGCCAAGCCCCGTGCCCATCGCACTCCAAGCGGTACCGTCCCATTTGGCAATGCCATTTGCGTAAATGTTGTTGCCGGCCCGGTCGAAGCTACCCCCTGCGTAGAGCTCCCCTGTTGGAGCCAGGGCCAGCCCGTTCACCGCCCCGTAGTTGAAGCCATTAGCAGCGCCGCTCCCCAGCGCATTCCAGGCGGTGCCATTCCAGCGGGCCACCCGATTGGCCACCGCCCCGCCGGCCAAGGTGAATTCCCCGCCTACGTACACGTCGCCGTTGGGAGCCACCGCCAGCGCCTTCACCGTTGCATTGGTTCCGTTGGTGGGCCCGGCTCCCAGCGCCTGCCAATTATTGCCGTCCCAACAAGCAACGTTATTGGCCAAAGTGCCCCCGGCCAAACGAAAAGCACCTCCTACGTACACCAGTCCGCTGGGCGCCACCACCACGGCCTGCACTGAAACGTCGAAGCCGGCGTACCCGTGCAGGCCGAGGCCCACGCCCGGACCAAGGGCACTCCACGTCCCGCCCGCTAGCCGGGCAATGTTGTTCACGGGCGCCCCACCGGCCTGCGAGAAGTACCCGCCCACGTACAGGTCGCCGGCAGGCGTAGTCACTATTTTGTTCACGGACGGCGCGCCGGGCACCAAGTTCCAGGCCGTGCCATTCCACGTCGCTACGGTGGTGCTGGTTGTTGCCCCTGCTGTCACGAGCGTCCCACTCACGTACACCTCGCCGGAAGAGGCAATGGCAAGCGCCCTCGGCCCGTAGCCAAAGCTGACGGCTCCTCCCATGCCCGGGCTGTTCCAGGCGGTGCCGTTCCACCGGGCCACGTAGTTGGCCGGCGCACCGCCGGCCTGGCTGAAGCCACCGCACGCATACAAATCCCCGTTGGGCGCCACGGCCAGGTCGTACACCACCGCGTTGAGGCCCGTACTGACGCTGCTGTTGTTCAGGCCGCTCCACGCGGTGCCACTCCACTTGGCTACAAAAGAAGTACCCAGCAAGCCGCCCGCCTGCAGAAAATCGCCTCCTATGTACACCACCCCGTTTGCCCCCAACGCCAGACTCCACACCGACCCACCCCATATCCCGTTGGCCGTGCCCGTGCCCAGGGAGCTCCACGTGGCGCCGTTCCAGCGCGCCACGCCAATGGCCGCCACATTGCCGGCGTTGCCAAACGTGCCCCCGGCGTACACGTTCCCGTTGGCAGCCACGGCCAACGCCCTGACCCCGCCGTCCGTGCCGTTGGTTGGCCCGCTTCCCAATGTGTTCCAGGCAGTACCGTTCCAACGCGCCACGTTGTTGGCCGCCACATTGCCAATCTGGTTGAATACCCCGCCAGCATACACTTCCCCGTTGGACGCCACGGCCAGCGCGGTTACGCTCAGCGCCCCGCTTGGGTTTACGGGCACTCCGGCCCCCATTGCGCTCCAGGCCGTGCCGTCCCAGTGGGCCAAGCAATTGGCCGGCACGTTCCCGGCAGCCGTGAAACTGCCCCCGATGTACACATGAACGCCAAATTGCGCAATGGCGGCCACATAGCCGTCCACTCCGTCCCGGACTCCAAACCCATTGGCCCACCGCTCATCGCCGGCCCCGGCCACGCCCGCCGGCCGGAACACCGGCCGCCCATCGGGCGCGGTCTGCATCCGAAAGGCGCGGGCATCGAAGGAGCCATTCAGGCCGGCCCGTAGTGTGCCGTCGGGGTTAAGGGCTTCGGCCAGGGAGCGGCCAGGGGCGGGCGGCGGGACGGCGGCATGGGCCGGGCCGCCCAGGCTCAGCACCAGCAGCAGTGCCAGTAGCCCGGGCAGTAGAGCTTCTTTCATCGTAATTGGAAAGGAGTTGAAATAGAGAGGGAAGATACACCGCCCAAACTGCAAAGCGCCTCCGGCTGCGGAGCCGGAGGCGCTTGCGGTTCGCTAGCGGGCTATTCTTTTGGGGCCCGTGCCAGGCTTTCCGATACTGCGCCACCAGCCCGAATAAGTCGGTCGTCTGTCATTAGAATTCCCTACTCCCCCTACCCCGCCGCCCGAAACGCGCCGCTGGCCCCCAGCATCAGCCACAGGTTCTGGCGCACCACGTCGCCCATCGAATCGCACTTCTCGAAAGCGTCGGTGTGGTGGTAGCGGCCCAGCTCGGCCTTGAGCTGGGCCACCTTCTCGGGCGGGGCCAGGTCGTGGCGGCGCATGGCTTCCAGTAGGTCGCGCAGGCGGTGGCGCTCGGCGCGGGCGCGGCGGGCCATCAGGGCGCGCTCCTCGGTCTGGTACTGGCGCAGGGTTTCGGGCTTGAGGTGGCGGGCGCACATGGCCACCACCTCGGCATTATCCTTGAAAAACTGGGGCAGGTACATGGTGCGGCGGCCCTCGTAGCTCTGCTGGTCAAAGTCGATGGCCCGCACCCGGTACTGCTCGTCCTCGAAGTCGGGCGTCACGGCGATGACGTAATTATAGGCCCGCATATCGCCCAGCAGCCGCACGAAGCAGCGTTCGTTGAACTTTACAAACTCCTTGGCAATGCGCACCTGGTTGAGGTGCGGCTGGCTCAGGTGGTGCCGGATGAAATCATCGCCCGGAATGCCCACGATGTGCTCCTCAATGAGCGTGTCGCCGCTCACCAGAAACGTGAGCGAGTTGGGCGAGAGCAGGTGCTCCAGCTCCAGGCCGTAGAGGCGCGAGGCGTCGGCCTGCTTCACGTAGAAGTAGTCGTAGTTGTCGTTGAGCTGGTTCACGATGCGCACCCGGAACGGCCGCGAGTTGCCAAACTCGCAGTAATCGATGCGGTCGGCCACGAGGTGCTTGGAGAAGGACAGGTCGCCGGCCGTTTTCAGCAGCGCGTACACTTCCGTAAGGCCCTGGCTGAGCTCGCGCAGGGTTTGCGGCTCGAAGTGCACCGTTTGCCAGAGCGTGTCTTTCCCGGTCCGGTCCAGCAGCGGAAACGAGCCCGTGAACTGCCGCAAATCGGCGTAGGTCACGGGCAGCGGAGTTTCGCGGTCGTAGGCGCGCAGGTATTGGCGCAGGGCCGGCGTGATGGGGTACGGCGGCTTTTTGCGGGAGATGTCCATCATCCACTGAGTGATTGAGTGACTGAGTAGCTGAGTAATTGAGGTTTTATTCACTCAGCCACTCAGTCACTCCGCGAATTACCCCGCCAGCTCGCTGACCAGCTCTACGTACTGCTGGCGGGCTGCTTCTTTGCTGGTGCCCTTCAAGCCATTCCAGGCGTCGAATTTAGCAATGGCTTTGAAGTCGAAGCCGCCGGGGCGGTCGCCGGTTACGTCGCCTTCGGTGGCCTGTTTGTAGAGGGCATACAGCTGGAGCAGAATCATGTTGGAGGGCTTAGTGGGCAGTTGCTGGGCGCGCTGGCTGGCCGCGTCGAATTCTTCTTGCGTGGTCATATGGTGAGTTGGTGAATTAGTGGATGAGTGGGTTGGTGGGCTACTGGATTAGACAGAACAACGCAAAGAACGTCATGCCGAGCGAAGTCGAAGCAGCCCTACCGCTTCGTTGAATCGTTTGGTTTACTTGCGCGACAGAGCTGCTTCAACTTCGCTCGCCATGACGTTCTTTTATACCACCACTCCGCCCATCCACCAATCCACCATATGACGCGCAAATCTATTCCTGCTTTAGCCACGGCCATGTCTCTGCTAACCGCCCCCACCGCTTTCGCTCAGAAAACCTACCTGCACTGCGGCCACCTGCTGGACGTGCGCAGCGGCAAGCTGCTGGCCCAGCAAACGATTGTGGTTGAGCGCGACCGGATTACGGCCGTGCAAGCCGGCTACACCGCCGCCACGGGCCCGCAGGACAAGGTTATCAACCTCGAAAGCCGCACCGTGCTGCCCGGCCTCATCGACTGCCACGTGCACCTCGAATCGGAGTCGAGCCGCAACAACTTCCGCGAGCAGTTCACCCTCAACCCAGCCGACGTGGCCTACCGCGCCCAAGGCTATGCCCTCACCACGCTGCGGGCCGGCTTCACTACGGTGCGCGACTGCGGCGGCTCGGGCGTGAACACCAGCCTGCGCAACGCCGTGGCCCAGGGCCTGGTGCCGGGGCCGCGCATCTTCTCGGCGGGCACGGCCATCTCGGCCACCGGCGGGCACATGGACGAAACCGACGGCCTCAACGAAGACCAGCTCACCAAAGCTGGCCACCCCATTTACCTTGCCAACGGCCCCGACCAGTGCCGCCAGGCCGTGCGCGAGCAGTTTAAGCGCGGGGCCGACCTCATCAAGATTGCCAGCACCGGCGGCGTGCTCGACCTGAGCAAAGACGGCACCGGCGCGCAGTACACCGAAGAAGAAATCCGCGCCGTAGTGGAAACCGCGAAAGATTTGGGCCTGCGCGTGGCCTGCCACGCGCACGGCGCCGAGGGCATCAAGCGGGCCGTGCGAGCCGGCGTGACCAGCATCGACCACGGCTCATTGATGGACGACGAAGCCATCCGGCTCATGGCCAAAAGCCGCACCTGGTACGTGCCCACGCTCATCGCCGGCAAGTCGGTGGCCGATACCGCACGGTTGCGGCCCGGCTACTTTCCGCCCGTTATTGCCCGCAAAGCCCTCGATGTGGGTACCAAGATGCAGGGCACGTTCAGCCGCGCCACCAAGGCGGGCGTGCGGGTAGCGTTTGGCACCGATGCCGGCGTGTACCGCCACGGCCAGAATGCCCGGGAGTTCGGCTACATGACGGAGGCCGGCATGAGCCCGCTTGAGGCCATCCGCACAGCCACCCTCAACGCCGCCGGGCTGCTAGGCGAAACCACCGATTTGGGGGCCATCGAGGCCGGCAAGCTGGCCGACATCGTGGCGCTGGATGGCGACCCGTTGCAGGATATTTCGGCTCTGATGCGCCCGAAGTTCGTGATGAAAGCCGGCGTGGCTTATCGACAGGAATAGCCGCTGTAATCGGCCATTACGGTGGTGCTTAGGCGGTTTTTGACTGAGAAATAAGGTAAGCTCGGCCGCAACCTCAGCGGCGGGCGGCGGCGTATGTGAAGGACTTATCTCCGTCCGCCCCATCCTATGAAAACCCCTGATTTGAATGCGTTGGTTGAGCAGTTTTTGCAGCAAAAAATCACCTTAGCGCTGGCCGAAAGCTGCACCTGCGGCCTGGTAGCGGCGCAGCTGGCGTCGGCCACCGGCGTGAGCGAAGTGCTGCTGGGGTCTGTGGTAACCTACCATCCCGAGGCCAAGCAACGCCTGCTGGGCGTGAAGAAAGCCACGCTCGCCACCTATTCGGCCGAAAGCCAGCAAACCACCAACGAAATGGTGCTGGGCCTGTACCAGCACCTGCCCGCCGATGTATGCGCCGCCGTGACCGGCCTGTGCGGACCCGGCGCCTCCGAAACGCCTGACAAGCCCATGGGCACCGTTTTTGTCACCGTCCTGGTAGATGGTCACGCCCACGAATACCGCGCACAACTGGAGGGCACCGCCGATAAGCTGCGCGAGCTGGCGGCCAATTTCGTTTACGAAAAAATTGCGGACCTGCTGCAGCGACGACAAGTGGCGGCCCTGGCCGCACCGGCCGTACCCAGCAGCCATGTGGCAGCCAAGACGATACCGGCCAGCAAGCATTAGTGCCCGGCCTCGTCGCGGTATAGCGTGGTCACGCGAAACAGGCCGGTTTTACGGTCGAAATCCACCAGGCTCTGGCCGATATTTAGCCTGCCGATGGCGGCGATGAAGCCGGGGTTGCTGGCCTCGTAGGCTTCGCGCAGGTAGCGCGTGGTCAGGGGAAAAATGAGTCCGTTGAGGCCCCGGCTAAAGAAATAGCGCGGTGCCGTGTACGGCCCCAGAGCATTGGCGCCGGGCGTGCGCAAATTGTTGCCATCACGGTCGCTACCAGCCATGATGTTGCTGCTGCTGTAGATACAGAGCGTGTCAGCGTATTCGAGGCGATATTCCTCATTGCGAAACAGGCGGAAGGTGCGGCCCTTGGCCGACACGTAGCCCCACACGCTGTCGGGAGCCACGCGCAGCTTGGCGGTTTTGGTGCCGCGCGGCACCACTACCACCAGCTGACCGCGCTTGTCGGGGTAAGTGGCATCGAGGCCGGCAGGCTGGGGCTGCTTGCGGTGGTAGGCCGCGCCGGTGCGGTAGGCCCCGGGCGGGATGGTGAATATCTGGGCGGCGGCCGGTGCGGCCAGCAAACTCAATACTCCTACTAACAAGCGACGCGTGTAGTTCATATCAGCTATTTGAGCCGCGAAGGTACGGGACGCCCTAATGGCGCCCCCAAGGTCAGGGCTTCTGAATGTGACGGCCAGTGCCGAACTTTGGCCAGGGGAACTATCCCGGGTCCCGTAATCATTCCCGCATTCATGAAAAAAACGTTGTTGCCGCTGCTGCTCGCGGCCCTCATCCTGGCCCACGGCACCGCGAGCGGCTGGGGCTTTTTCGGCCACCGCACCATCACGCAGATTGCCGTGTACGAGCTGCCGGCCACCATGCAGGCCTTTTACTTCCGCCACATGGCCGAGGTAGTGCGCCTGAGCACTGCCCCCGACGAGCGCCGCAACGACGACCCCACCGAAGCGCCCAAGCACTTCATCGACATGGACCATTACTCCGAAAGCAACCCTTTCGGCAAGATGCCGCGCCAGTACGACGAGGCCGTGGCCAAGTTCTCGGCCGATACGCTTAAGAAGTACGGCACCGTGCCGTGGGTGATACTGGAGATGAAGGACAACCTGACCGAGGCCTTCCGCCAGCGCGATACGCTGAACATCGTGAAGTACTCGGCCGAGCTGAGCCACTACGTGGCCGACTCGTTTGTGCCGCTGCACACCACCATTAACTACGACGGCCAGCTCACCGACCAGAAGGGCCTGCACAGCCTCTGGGAAAGCCAGTTGCCCGAGAAATACATCAACGACTACAACCTCACGGCCGAGGACGCCAAGTACATCAAAGACCCGCTGAATGCCGTTTGGACCACGGTGCAGCGCAGCTACGGCTTCCTGGGCGAAACCTTTGACCGGGCCAGCAAAATCGAGAAAGTGATGAAGCCTGACGTGCGCTTCACGTTCTCGCACAAGTACGGCAAAACCTCGCGCCGCTACTCTGACGCCTTCGCGGCCGAGTACGAAAAGGAAGTGGGCGGCATGGTGGATAACCGCATGAAGGAAGCCACCACCATGGTGGCCTCGCTCTGGCTCACGGCTTGGCAGGACGCAGGCAAGCCCGACCTCGGCAGCATGATGACGCCCAGCAAGCCCACCAAGGAAGAAAAAGAGAAGCTCAGCACCGAAGTTTCGGCCTGGAAAAAGAACACCCTGGCCCAGGACCAGCTCCTGCTGGCCCAGCAAAAGGTGAAAAAGGTGGAAGCGGTGGACGAAATCAAATCGGCCAAAGACATGGCCGAGCCGCCCGCCGAAGCCGAAGCGACACCCGAGCCCACGCCCGCTGCACCTGCCGCCGCTACCACTCCCGCCGCTCCGGTGGAGAAAGTAAAGGTGAAGGTAAAAACCAAGGCCGGCAGCGAAAAAGCCAAGCAGAAAGCCAGCACGCCGTCCTGGTAAGCTCGCCTGAGTAATAATTTCGACCTGAAAGCCCGCGCTTCACAGCGCGGGCTTTTTTGGGCTTGAGCCAACCGATAAGGCCGGCTCCTCGTCTTACCTTGGGCCACTTTTCGGCCCCACCGCTATGCGTACATCTGTTTTCTCTGCTGGCCGCCTGCTGCTCGGCCTGGGCCTGCTGGCCGCCTGCAACCAGGCCCCGCCGGCCACCGCCCCCACCACTGCCAGGCCCGTGGTGCCCGGCCCCGACCTGGCTACCCTCACCGACAGCGCCGCGCCGGCCGCGCTGCTGGCCTACGGCAAGCAATACCCCGGCTCCGAAGTATTGGTGAAGACGCGGCTGGGCAACATCCGGGTGCGGCTGTACGACGATACGCCCATTCACAAGGCCAATTTCCTGCTGCTGGCCCGCAAGGGCGTGTTCGACGAAACCATGTTCAACCGCGTGGTGAAGAATTTTGCGGTGCAGGGCGGCCAGACCTACAACGCCCGCACCATCCGGCTGAAGCGCTACCGCCTGCCGCCTGAAATTCGGCCAGAGCACTTCCACCACAAAGGCGCCCTGGGCATGGCCCGCTACGATGACGAGCAGAACCCCGGCCGCCTGTCGTCCAATACCGATTTTTACTTCGTGGTGGGCGAAAAAATGGCCCCGTTCCAGTCGCAGGCCATGGCCGGCCGCAAGCTCACGCCCGCGCAGGTGAAAGCCTATGCCGCCGTGGGCGGCGTGCCCTCGCTCGATGGCCAATACACGGTGTTCGGTGAAGTCATCGAAGGCCAGGACGTAGTGGACAAGATTTCCAACGAACCCGTCGAATCCGACAAGTGGCCGGTGAAGGACATCACCATGAAGGTGGAAGTGGTGAAGTGAGGCACCGCCTGTCATTGCGAGTGGAGCGCTTTTACGTAAAAAGGCCCGCCCCCAGGGGGAGCGGACCTTCTCGTATCGGGCGCGGAAACAGTTTCCCGTGCGTGATTCAATTATCCTAGTGCAAACAGCTTACCAGATTTTGGCGCGGTCGGCGGCGGAGCGCACCATCTTGTCGCCTTCCTTGCAGCCAAAGGCCTGGTGAAACTCCGGCATGTTTTGCAGCGGACCGTTGGTGCGGTACTGGCCGGGCGAGTGCGGGTCGGTCTGAATCTGCTGGCGCAGGGCTTCCGGGCGCTGGTTCGAGCGCCAGATTTGGGCGTAGCCCAAGAAGAAGCGCTGCTCTGGCGTGAAGCCGTCAATCGGCTTGCCGGCCTTGGCCTGCGCCGTTTTCTGGAAGGCTTGGTGCGCGATGGTGAGGCCGCCAAGGTCGGCGAGGTTTTCGCCCATCGTCAGGTTGCCGTTCACGTGCACCGAGTCCAGCGGCGAGAAAGCATCAAACTGCTTGCCCACCACGGCGGCTTTGGCCATAAATTTCTCGCCGTCCTCCTTGGTCCACCAGTCGCGCAGGTTGCCGCTGGCGTCCGATTTGCGGCCCTGGTCGTCGAAGCCGTGGGTCATCTCGTGGCCAATCACGGCGCCGATGCCGCCGTAGTTCACCGCATCATCGGCCTTGGGGTCGTAGAACGGGGGCTGCAAAATGCCGGCCGGGAACACAATTTCGTTCATGCTCGAGTTGTAGTAAGCATTTACCGTGGGCGGGGTCATGCCCCATTCGCCGCGGTCAATCGGCTTGCCAAACTTGCTCAGGTTGTCTTTCGACGCCCATTCGGCCGTGGCAAACAGGTTGTTAAGCGCACTTTCACGCGAAATTTTCAGGGCCGAATAATCCTTCCATTTGTCGGGATAACCGATTTTTACGGCGAAGGCATTGAGCTTTTTCAGCGCCTCGGCTTTGGTGGCGGCGCTCATCCACTCGGTGGCCTGAATGCGCTCGGCATAGGCCTGACGCAGGTTTTCCACCATCACCTTGGCGCGGGCCTTGGCGGCCGGGCTGAACGCCTCGTCTACGTAGAGTTGGCCAAAAGCTTCACCCAGCGCTCCGTCGGTAGCGCGGAGGGCACGCTTCCAGCGGGGCTGCTGCTGCTTGGCCCCCGTGAGCACCTGGCTGAATTTGAAAGTTTCATCGCCGTAGGCTTTGGGCAGGGCCGAGGTCACGCCGCTCACCAGGTGCCAGCGCAGGTATTGCTTCTGGTCGGCCAACGGCTCTTCTTTGAACATGGTGCTCACCTCGGTCAGGAATTCGGGCTGGCCCACGATGATTTCCTTCACGCCATTCAGCCCACTGTCCTTGAGCAGCAGTGGGATGTTCAGGTTTGGGTAGTCGGCCGTGGCCTGCTCTACCGTCATCTTGTTGTAGTTCTTCTCGCGCTCGCGCAGGGCCACGCGGCTGCGGGAGGCTTTGGCCAGGCGGGTTTCGATGCGGGTAACGGCGGCGGCGTTTTTCTCGGCCGTGGCCTGGTCGTCGCCCAGCATCTTGAAGATGTTGACCTGGTAGTTCTGGTAGGCGGCGCGAATGGCTTTCGAGCGGGCGTCGTCCTTCAGGTAGTAGTCGCGGTCGGGCAGCGACAGGCCACCCTGGCCCATGCGCACGGCGTACTGCGTGCTGTTTTTGCTGTCCTGGCTCACGCCGAAGCCGTACCAGCCGGTCCCGAACGAGCGGGGGTCGGCCAGGTAGTGCTGCATGGTGGGCAGGTCGTTGATGGCGGCAATCTGGTTGAGGCGCGGCTGCAGGTACTTCAGGCCGGCTTTTTCGATGGCCATCGAATCCATGGCGGCGGCGTAAAAGTCGCCTACTTTCTGGAGGTTGGTGCCGGGCTTGGCCATGCGGTCGTTGGCGGCTTTCTCCAGAATGCGGCGCTCGATGGCCTGGTTGCGGTCGGCCAGCTCGTTGAAAGCGCCCCAACGGGTTTCGGCGGCCGGGATGGGGTTGTTTTTCAGCCAGGTACCCGAAGCAAACTGAAAGAAGTTGTCGCACGGCGACACCGACTTGTCCATGTTGGCCAGCGAGATGCCGGTGCCCGTCTGGCCCACGGTGGCCGGCACGGTGGTTTTCTGCTTGCCGTCGCTGCTGCTCTTGGTTTTGATTTTGGTCTGGGCCTGCGCCGCGCCGGCCACCAGGGCCAGCACCGCCGCCGATAGTGCCACGCGGCCGGCAAAGGAATGGTTAGACATAGTTGATTGGGAAGAAAAAGGATTAGAAACAAAAAAGAACGTCATGCTGAGCTTGCCGAAGCATCTCCACTGCGCAAGTAAACAATTTTACTCTTGCGGTAGCGATGCTTCGACTTAGCTCAGCATGACGTTCTAAGGTTTTCGCTCAAATCAGCCGACTTACCAGATTTTGGAGCGTTCGGCCGTGGGGCGCATCATCTTGTTGCCGTCCTGGCAACCAAAGGCTTTGTAGAACTCGGGCATGTTCATCAGCGGGCCGTTGGTGCGGTACATGGCGGGCGAGTGCGGGTCGGTCTGCACCTGCTGGCGGATGTACTCGTCGCGGGTGTTGGTGCGCCAAATCTGGCCGTAGGCGAGGAAGAAGCGCTGCTCGGGCGTGAAACCGTCGATTTTCTGGCCGCCTTTGGCTTGCGCCGTCTTCTCGAATGCCTGGTAGGCAATGGTGAGGCCGCCGAGGTCGGCGAGGTTCTCGCCCATCGTCAGCTTGCCGTTCACGTGCACCGAGTCCAGCGGCGAGAAAGCATCGAACTGCTTGCCTACGATGTCGGCTTTGGCGTTGAATTTGGCAGCGTCTTCCTTGGTCCACCAGTCGCGCAGGTTGCCTTTGGAGTCGTACTGGCGGCCCTGGTCGTCGAAGCCGTGGGTCATTTCGTGGCCAATCACAGCGCCGATGCCACCGTAGTTCACCGCGTCGTCAGCCTTGGCGTCGAAGAACGGGGGCTGCAGGATGCCGGCCGGGAATACAATCTCGTTCATCGGCGGGTTGTAGTAGGCATTCACCGTGGGTGGGGTCATGCCCCACTCGGTGCGGTCAATCGGCTTGCCAAACTTGCTGATTTCTTCCCGGTTGGCCCACTCCTGAGCGGCAAACAGGTTGTTGAGGTAGCTTTCGCGGCTGATGTTCAGGCTCGAGTAGTCCTTCCACTTATCGGGGTAGCCAATCTTTACCACAAAAGCGTTGAGCTTGACGAGGGCCTCCTTTTTGGTGGCGGCGCTCATCCAGTCGGTGGCCTGAATACGCTCGGCGTAGGCCACGCGCAGGTTTTCAATCATCTGCTTGGCCTTGGCCTTGGCAGCGGGCGAAAACGCCTTGTCCACGTAGAGCTGGCCGAACGCCTCGCCCAGGGCGCGGTCCGTCGAGCCTAGCATGCGCTTCCAGCGGGGCTGCTGCTTCTTGGCGCCGCTCAGCACCTGCTGGTATTTGAAAGCTTCATCGCCGTAGGCCTTGGGCAGGGCGGCGGTGGAGCTGCTCACCAGGTGCCAGCGCAGGTACTGCTTCTGGTCGGCCAGGGGCTCGTCCTTCAGCATCACGCTCACTTCTTTCAGGAAGTCAGGCTGACCCACAATTACTTCTTTGGCCGCACCCAGGCCACCGTCCTTCAACAGCATGGGCAGGGCCAAGTTGGGGTAGGCGGCGTTGGCGTCGGCCACCGACATCTTGTTGTAGTTGGCGTAGGGGTCGCGCAGGTCCACGCGGCTCTTGCTGGCTTTGGCCAGGCGGGTTTCGATGCGGGTAACGGCGGCGGCGTTTTTCTCGGCCGTGGCCTGGTCGTCGCCCAGCATTTTGAAGATGTTGACCTGGTAGTTCTGGTAGGCGGCGCGAATGGCTTTCGAGCGGGCGTCGTCTTTCAGGTAGTAGTCGCGGTCGGGCAACGACAGGCCACCCTGGCCGAGATACACGGCGTACTGGGTGCTGATTTTTTCGTCCTGCCCCACACCCGAGCCAAACCACACGCTACCCGCGTGGGCTTTGGGGTCGGCCAGGAATTTTTGCTCGTCGGCCAGGCTGTTGATGGCCATGATGCGGTCGAGGTGCGGCTTGAGGTATTTCAGACCTGCGGCTTCGATAGCGGCCGAGTCCATGGCCGAGGCGTAGAAGTCGCCCACCTTCTGAGCATTCGAGCCCTTGGCCGCTTTCGGGGCGTTTTTGGCCGCCTGCTCCAGAATGGCGCGCAGGGTGGCGTTGTTGTTGTTGGCCAGCTCGTTGAACGAACCCCAGCGCGACTCAGCGGCCGGAATCGGGTTGTTTTTGAGCCAGTTGCCCGACGCGTAGTGGAAGAAGTCCTCGCAGGGCTTTACCGACGGGTCGATGTTGGCGATGTTGATGCCGACGCCTTTCTGCGGGGGCGTGGGACCGGTTTTGGTGGGCGGGCCGGCCGCTACCGTGGCAGCCAGGCTGCCCAGGCCGAGGGCGGCCAAGCTCAGCCGCCGCACAAGAGAAGTTGAAAACATGAAGTGGGAAAATGTTGGGTTGGGAGTTGAAGCCGTGAAGGTACAGACGCGGGGCAAAAGGAGCAGTTGCACCCGGGCCGCAAAGATTGGCATGGGTGGCGAAATATCAGCACGGGCCGCACGCAGCCCGGCCAATTGTCGCGTCGCACCCTCCCCTGCCCGTAACTTGCGCCCATGCCGCTCTACAACCGCCGTCCCGAACTAGCGCCCACGCCCGCCCCTGCCCCGCTGGGCCTGGCCGAGCTGCTGAGCTACGTGCGCCTGGCCCTGCAGCAGCAGCTGGCCGATTCCTACTGGGTGGTGGCCGAAGTGTCCGACCTCACCCTGCCCCGCTTCGCCGGCGCGCACTGCTACCTCACCCTCACTGAGCAGGGCACTGACAGCCGCGGCATGCCCATGAAGGCGCAGGCCCGCGCCACGCTCTGGAGCCAGCGCTTCCAGCAGCTGGCCCCCGCGTTTGAGCGCGCCACCGGCCAGCCGCTGCGCCCCGGCCTCAAGCTGCTGCTGCGGGTGCAGGTGCGCTTCCACGAGCAGTATGGCCTGAGCCTCGACGTGGTGGCCATCGACCCGAGCTACACTGTGGGGGAGCTGGCTTTGCTCCGCCTGCGCACCCTGCGCCAGCTGGAAGAAAGAGGCCTGCTGGAACGTCAGAAGCAACTCTTGTTGCCACTGGCGCCGCAGCGGCTGGCCGTTATTTCCTCTCCTACTGCCGCCGGCTTTCAGGACTTTGTGCAGCAATTGCAGGAAGCGCCTTATGACTTTGCCCTCACACTGTTCCCAGCCATTATGCAGGGCGACGACTCGCCGGCCAGCATTCGGGCGGCGCTGGATGGCATCCGCGCCCGGCGCGGTCGGTTCGATGCCGTGGTGATTATCCGGGGCGGGGGCAGCCGCACCGATTTGCTGGCCTTCGATGAATACGGGCTGGCGGCGGCCGTGGGCGCGTTTCCGCTGCCGGTGCTCACGGGCATCGGGCATGAGCGCGACGAAGCCCTGGTCGACCTCACCGCCCACCGCGCCCTGAAAACGCCCACCGCCGTCGCCGTCTTTCTGGTCGAGCGCCTAGCCCGGCTCGAAGCGGCCGTGCTGGGCCTGGGCGAGCAGGTGGTGGCCCTGGCCCGCCGCCAGCTCAGCCAGGGCCACGCCCGCCTCGACCAGCTCAGCGGCCAAAGCCGCTACGCCGCCCACCGCCAGCTCGATGCCGCCCGCGATGCCCTGCGCGCCCGCGCCCACCAGGCCACTCAGGCCCCGCGCGAGCAGCTTCGGCAGCTGGCCGTGGGCCTCGCGCGCTTTCGGCACCAGCTGCCCCGCGCTGCCCGCCGCACCCTGGCCCGCGAGCAGCGTGGCCTGCGCCAGCGGGGCCGGGTGCTGCTGCGACGCTTCGGGCGGCACCACCAGCGGCGGCGCGAGGCCCTGCTGCGCCAGCGCTACCAGCTGCAGCTGGCCCTAGAGCGCCAGCTGCACCGTGCCGAGCTGCGCCTTTGTCAGTTATCAGTTAACAGCGAACAGTTAGCCGTTATCCGACAGGGCCCAACACCCGGCAAGTGACTCCAGATTGCTCACTGACAACTATTAATTATTCACTGTAAAAAATGACTTACCGCGAAGCCATTGAGGAGCTTGAAACCATCCTCCGCGCTCTGGAAACCGACGCCGTGGACGTGGACGACCTCACCACGCGCGTAGAGCGCTCAGCGGAGCTTATCCGTCTGTGTCGCCACAAGTTGCGCCACGCCGAAGCCTCGCTCGACCGCGTGTTTGACACCCTGGACGAAGAGGAAGAAGCCGAAGACTATGCCGACCAAGAGGACGACGAGGACGAAAGCGACGACGAGGATGAACACGACCACCTACCCGGCGGGCCCGGGCGGGGCTGGTAAATATTTTTGGACGGGGATACCATTATTCGGACACACCGCTATATTTGGCACCTCCATCCAATACAAACTTCTTTTTTTTCAATTTTTTTTAAAGCCATACTGTATGCCCTTTAATGGAAGCGAAAGCCGTGCGATTGACCCCAACAAAGCCAGTGAATGGACCAAGAGCTTTCGCGAAAAGCACCCGGGAGAAATCATCGCGCATTTTTTTGGCCGCGACATTCTGACGGACATTCTCAACCAAGAAGGCTGCCAGGGCATTCGTTTTTATTACGGCACGGACGGCGGCGTACCGCAACTGATTGCGGTAGGAGCCGATAGCGACGAAAACGACCAACTGGGCGAAAACCGCATCGTGGCCGATGAAGCCTGCGGCTGCCCTGACCGTTGCAGCCAACCCAACATCCTCAACAGCTAGTTCTGCTCTTTTTATTTCACCGGCCGCAGCATATCATGAGTTTTGAACAGTTTGACGCATTGGTGTTTGAGCTGGTGACGGTGATGCAGTTCAGCATTCTGGTACCGATGGTGGTGGTATGGGCACGGCGGCGCAATTTTTCGCCCCCGGTTAAGGTGCTGAGCCTGTATGTGTACATATCCGCTTTTTTCGCACTCAGCGCCCGCCTATCGGCCATTTATCTGCACAACAACCTGCTCTTTTTAATCGGGTTCAACGTCGCCAAGGTGCTGCTGCTGGTGGCGGTGTACCGGTTGGTACTTACGGCCCTCCGCACGCGGCGGCTGCTGGCCATCGCCACGCTGGCGGGGCTTGGCATTGTGGCGGCATCCTTTGTCCTGGGCCTGCCGCGCGCCGTGACGGTGAGCCGGGTGGTGCAATGTGCACTACTGGCCGGGTTTGCGCTGGCGTATCTGGAGCAAGGGTTAAATCGCACCGACAACCGCAGGTTCAACGGCGACCCCATCTGGCTTTTGAGCGTGGGCCAGCTCATTTATTCGGCCGCTACCGTTTCGACTTTTAGCATTGAAATAGTAACGCTTTTTAAGGGGTCAATCTTTAACACGTTTTCAGCCCTCTCTTTTTCGCTTGCTTCCTTAGTATTCAACTATTTTCTTACGCTGGCTTTTCTGCGGGCCACACCCGGAGTGCCGCCCCGGTTAGTAGCTCCCAACGTCGAGAGCCGGCTGGTTGCTTCCTAGAATAGTCCTTCCCAAAGGCTGGCGATGCCTTGTAATTGCCTGTCTCAACTTTTACCGTAACCTAAACCGTCTGCCCTACGCTACCCGCCCGCTGCCCTTGGACATGTAACCAAGGATATTCTTTCTTCTTCATTTGCGCACCCTCTCTGCCGGGTGCCTTCACGTGACAAATCTTTTACCGTTGTTACTCCTCACTCCTACTTTGCTCTTGCTGGTGCTTGGGCTGGTGTGGTTTGTGGTACGGTACCAACGGGGCCAGCTGCGGCAGCAGCAGGAGCTGGCCCAGGTGCAGGAGGCGGCACAGCAGCAGGCGCTAGCCGCCGCCCTGGTGGCCCAGGAAGACGAGCGCCAGCGCATTGCCGCTGAGCTGCACGACGGAGTGGGCACCATTCTGGCCCTGGCCAAGCTGCACCTGTACGCCCCCGGCAGCCAACCCTCGCCCGAGGCCAGCGCGCTTATTGACCAGGCCGTGGCCGAAGTGCGCCGCATTTCGCGCAACCTCCAGCCGGCCACGCTGCAGCAGCTGGGCCTGGCCCAAGCGCTGCGGGCGCTGGTGCAGGCCGTGCCCACCGACAATGGCCCCGAAGTACGCCTAGAGCAGGAAGGCCCGCTGGGCCGGCTCATTCCGCCGCACGAGCTGATGGTGTACCGCATTGCCCAGGAGCTGCTCACCAACGGCCTGCTGCACGCCGAGGCGGCCCACATTGTGGTGCACGTAGCGACGGTGCCCGGCCTGCTTACCCTCACTTATTCCGACGACGGCCAGGGTTTCGACCTCGCGGCCCTAGAAGAGCTGCCGCCCCCCGGCCCCCACGGCCAGCCCGTGGGCATGGGCCTCATCAACCTGCGCAGCCGGGTGGCGGTGCTGGGCGGCCAGCTGCATTATCATTCTGAGCCTGGCGTGGGCACCCGCGTCGAGGCTGTACTGCCCGTCACACTGTTGCCGGCAGGCACGCCAAATCCTTCTTTTTCTCTTAACTCATGACCGCCATTTCTGCTTCCGCAGCCGGGTCCGTGCCCGTGCGCCTGGCCATTGTCGACGACCACATTCTTTTCCGAAAAGGCTTGCGGGCCTTGCTCAGCGGCTACGCGGGCATTGAAGTAGTATGCGAGGCCGGCAATGGCCAGGAACTACTCGAACTTCTGGACCAGGGCAGCAACCCCAACGTGATTCTGATGGACATGCAAATGCCCATTCTCGACGGCCTGCAAACCACCCGCTTGCTGCGCACCCAGTTCCCGGGGGTGCGCGTGGTCATCATCTCCATGCACGACGACCCCTCGCTGGTGAGCACCGTGCTGGCCGAGGGCGCGCACAGCTACCTGGTCAAAAACACCTCGCCCGAGGAAATGCGCAGCGCCGTACTGGCCGCCGCTGCTGCTGGCAAGTAGGCCCAGGCCGCGCGCCATCGCCAACAAAAAACGCGCCTCCTGCAATGCAGGAAGCGCGTTTTTTGTTGCGTTAATAGTGCTTTGTAAGGATTACAGCGTGGCCGAGAGGCCCACGGTGAAAGTCCGGCCGCGGTTGAAGAAGCCTTGCAGCAGCGACGGGTCGGTAGCCGATGTGCTGGCGGGTACGTCCGTGATGTAGAACTCATTGAGCACATTGAGCACGGAGCCTTTGAGGCCCAGGCGAATCTTGTCGCCGAACAGGCGCTTGGGCAGGTCGTAGCCCAAGTGCACGTCGAGGTTGCGCGAAGTAGGCACGCGGTAGGTATCGGTGCGGCTGGCTTCATTGAGGAGATTCACCGGGTTGAAGCCAGCGTAGTACTTAGTAAAGAGCAGGAACGAGGGCCGGATGTAGAAATTGTTCACCGGCTCGTAGCGCAGCCCTATCTGGAACTGGTTCTGAGCGGCATCGCCCACGTGTACGCCCTTGAGATAGATGGGGGTATCGGGGGTGCCCACCAACTGGTTGTTGTCGTCGGTCTGGTTCAGCACGCCATTGCCGGCCCAGCGCCAGTCGCCGAGGCTGATGGCGGCGTTGAGTTGCAGCCGGCGGCTGATTTCCTGGGCCACGCTCATCTCGATGCCCATGTGGCGGGCGTCCACGTTGCGCACGTTGTTGTAGATGGTGCCGCCGGCCGGGTTGGCGGTGGTAGAGTTGCTGCTCTTGTTGGCCCAGTAGGTGTAGTAAGCGTTCAGGCTCACCTTCAGGCTAGGGTAGCTGATGCCGTAGCCCAATTCAAACGAGCTAATTCCTTCGTTGCGGATGTCTTTAAACTTCTGGCCGCTGTTATTGAACACAAACTGATAGAACGGCACCTTGCTATTGTAGCCAATATTGGCAAACAGGTTGTCGTGCTCGGTCAGGTTGTAGTTAGCTCCGGCTTTCACGCTGTAGCCAGTGATGTTCACCCAATCGTTTTCGAGGTAGTGCCCGTCGGCATTGGTGTAGCTCTGGCCGTTTATTACCAGAGGAGTTGCGCCGTAAATTACGTCGTAGTTCTTGCCATCCACGGTCACCTGTTTGGACCGGAAGTAGTCGATGCGGGCGTAGCTGATGCGCGAAACCGTGCCGCTGACCACGGCCGAGAGCAGCGGTGTTTTGTATTCGAGCTGGCCGTAGCCGCCCAGCCACCCGGTTTTGCTGTCGTTGTAATAACTGTACTTGTCGCCCACTTTCAGGCGCGGCTTGGCCGCCGCGTTGAGGTTGCCAGTGCCTTCCGCGTAATCGCCGCCCAGCAGGTCGCGGATTTCGTTGTAATGAATGCCGTAGTAATAGCGGGCATCTACGCCGGCCGACAAGGTGAGGGAGGGCTTTAGCAGGTAATCGAACCCAGAAACCAAGCCGTACCAGCGGTGCGAGTTGACGAGGTTTGTGATGAACTGAGTGGACTGGCGCTGGCCATCGGGCCGCACGTTCTTGTAGTTATCGTCGTACACCTTCTGGATATTATCCTGCCCGGATGCATCCGTCGGGAATGTGCTGCCGGCCGCCTGCGAGCCGCCGCCCGTGCCTTTGGAAGCGTACAATACCGTGGAGACGAACAGCCGGTCGGTCACGTTCCAGAAGTGGTTGAGGTTGACCTGGGGCTTAAAGAAATAGTTTACCCGCTCGTTCACCACCTCCTGGCCGTGGCTGATGCGGTTGCCGTTGCCATCCAGCGTGTAGCGGTCGAGGTAGCCCCAGCCCTTGTTGTACCTGAAGCCCTTGTCGCCGCCAGGCTGGGGCGTAGCACCCAGTTCCAGCGCTTTCTCGTTGGAATACACCCCAATGCGTTCGCCAAACGGAATGCGCTGGCCGTGGCTCTGGGGCGAGCCCATGCCTGTGAGCGAAAGAGTATGCTTGCCAATGCGTTTGCTCACGGTACCGAAAAAGGTCCAGGCATCGTCGAACGTCTTGTCAACCCAGCCGTCCTGGGTGCGGCGCGCGCCGTAGGCCGTCACGGCCCAGTCGCCCTTAAGCTGGCCGCTGCTGAGCATGAGGGAGTATTTCTGGTAGTTGTTTGAGCCGGTTTCGGCGCGGGCCACTATCGACCGTTTGTCGTCGAAACCTTTGGTGAGCACGTTGATGGTACCGCCCACCGAAGGGACGGTAATTTTGGCAGCGGAGAGGCCACGCTGCACCTGCAGCGACTTCGTCACGTCGCCCAGGTCCCAGTTCGACCAGTACACCTGGCCGTTCTCCATGTCGTTCACGGGCACGCCGTTGATGAGCACGGCCACGTTGCGTTGGTCGAAGCCGCGCACGTTGATGCGGGAGTCGCCGGTGCCGCCGCCCGCGCCCTGGGTGGCGTACACGCCGGGCGTCTCGTTGAGAATCATCGGCAGGTCGCGGTTGGAGAGGGTTTCGCGCAGCTTCACCTCGTTCACGGCCGCGAAGGCCACGGGCGTTTCGCGCTCCTGGGCCTGGCTGGCCACAACCTGCACCTCGTCGAGGCTGGCGTTGTCGGAGGCCAGGGTAAAGGAAGCCACCACGCTTTGGGTCGATATTTTGACCGTTTGGGTATTCGGCTTGTAGCCAATGAAGCTGGCCTGCACCGTGTAGGTGCCGGCGGGCAGGTTGCTCACTTTGTAGCTGCCGTCGGCATCGGCCCCGGCGCCGGTGTTTTTGCCGTTGCCGGTTACCTGCACGGTAGCGCCGGGCAGGGTTTCGCCGGTCACCTTATCGAGCACGCGCCCACGAATGGAAAACGTGGTTTGGGCAAGCGCGGGCAGGGTAAACAGAATGACTAAAAAAGCAGTAACGAAGTGCTTCATACTTATTTAAATACTCCCCGGCACATTCCGGGACAACAAATATACTGATTAGCCGGGGTCGGCAGTAGTGTGCCGCCTGTAAAGGTTTGGTGAAGAAGAAAAAGCACGCCCCTGCCCCGAATCCGGTTGGGGCCGCCACCGCCCCGCGGAGCAATTGCTTTCGGATTACTAGCCGGGAGCCCTAGGTTTGTATTCTGCTGCCTCCTCCCCGTTATCCTTCCTTTCCGCATGTTCTTTTCACTTCTATTCCCTGGCCGGCCCGCTTGGTTTTACCAAGGGCTGTGCCTGCTGCTATTTTCCCTTTGCAGCCAACCAGCGCTGGCCCAGGTTTATTATCTCGACCTCAGCAAGCAGACGCTGGCCCTGCCTGAGCGTGCTGTGTATGTGGAGCAGGTGGTGGATGGGCGCCCGGGCCGGCCGGCCATCGGCACGGTGTATCGGGGCCTGCAAACCCAGCCACAAGCCGTGGTTTTCCAAAAAGGGATAGAGCCGGAGCTAACTGCTTATCTGCAGCGCCAATTCCTCCGCCGGCCTGGCGACCACAGCGTAGTGCTGTGCGTGCGGCAGCTGGTGGTGAATGAAATCATGCGTGCCTTCTCTGAAACGGCCACGGCTGATTTATCGGCCGACGTGTACATCCACCTGCCCGATGGCTACCATTTTGTGCGCACCGTGGCCAGCCATATTGATGAGCGGGCGCTCGAAACCACGGCCCTCCACGCGCCCCACGTTGCGCTACTGTTGCAACAGTGCCTGGCGCAGCTAGCCGATGCCGACTGGGCACAGGCTGCGCAACGCCCGCCCCGCCCCCTGGCGCAGCTGCCCACCGAGCAGCCGACGGCCACCACCAAGCCCGCTATTCTGCGAACGGCCACGCCAAAGGCCGGCCCCTACAACACCTTCGAGCAGTTTCTGGCCAACCAACCCGAGGCCATTCCGCTGGCTTTCGATACGGTGCGGGCCCACACGGCCGGCTGGGAGGGCACCGTGTTGATTCGGCCCAGTGTGCGCAACCTCAACGGGGGCCACACGGCCTTGCCCAAGGTTTGGGGGTTTTCGGATGGGCAGCAGCTCTACGTGCGCTACCGCAACCATTACCGCCCGCTGCACCGGCAAGGGAGCTTTTTCACCTTCGTGGGCCCGGCGCCACGGGATATGGCGGCAGCCAGCCAGCGCGCCCTGGGCTACAACGTGCCGCGCGCCAACGGCATGGGCACACGCACGCCGGCCACCGGCGGCGCTTTGCCGTCCAACGGCACCGAAGACACCAGCGGCCTGCCCATGGTTTTTGCGCTTGATATGCACTCGGGCGCCCCCATTCCCTATCCGCTGCCCGGCCAAGCCCAGCGGGCCGACACGGCGTTTATGTACGTGTACCGGCCTTTGGGCGGTAGCCCGGAAGCATTGCGGATTTTCATGAATGACCGCGAGGCGGGCCAGCTGCGGCCCGGCCAGTACCTGGAGCTTTTTTCGCCGCACTTTGCGCATGCCGTGCGCCTGAGCGCAGGCACTGCCAGCGGCCCGGCCTTTTATTTTGTACCCAATACGGCCAGCGCCAACTACCTTAAGCTGGTCCCATCGGGCACGGCGCTCACTCCCTGGCAGGCCATGCCCACGCGCCAAGGCGAGGCCGAAGTAGATGCGCTGGAAAAACTGCGACGGTAGCGGCACTACGCCAGCTCTACAGCCGGGTCCCAAAGCAGCTTATCGAAGTCAGCCACCCGGTCTTCTACCACACGCACGCCTTCGGCTTCCAGCGCTTCCTGCATGGCGGTGGGCGTGGCAAAGTGCATGCGCCCGGTGAGGTGACCCAGCCGATTGACCACGCGGTGGGCAGGCACGTACTGGTCGGCGGTGTGGGCGGCCATCATGGCGTAGCCCACGGTGCGGGCCCCGTGTCGTGCGCCGAGGTAGTGGGCAATGGTGCCGTAGGTGCTCACGCGGCCGGCCGGAATGAGGCGCACCACTTCGTGCACGTCCTGGAAAAAATTGCGCGGCTCGGGCGCGACGGGGGCGGTTGGCTTCATCGGGACGAAGATAGTTTCGGTCAGGGTGATGCCAGCTTACGTCTATTTCCGATGCAAGCAAGCAACCTTTCGGCCGAAATTTGCACTATGTCCTTTCGGGGTGGCCGGGGCACACCCGCTAAGTGGACGCCTAACGGGTCGATTTCAGGTCGTTGACCGTCCCCGAACATCTACCCCTCGCCGCACGTTCTTGCTAACTATGCCATTGGAAACCAACACCGCTGCTCCGCCCAAAACCTGGGATACCACTACCACCACGCCCCCGCAGGCCCCGGCCCCTGAGCCTGCGCCCCGCCCCGCCCCCTCGGGCAAGCGCGGCTGGTTGGGCTGGTTGATAGCCGCCCTCATCATCGGCGGCATGGCCTGGGCCAAGGTGAAGTACTTCCCCAGCCCCACGGCCGGTGAGAAGGGTGGCAAAGGCGGCGCAGCCGGCGCCAAAGGAGGCGGCAAGGGCGGTGCGGGCGGCCCCGGCGCCAAAGTACCGGTGCAGGTATACGTAGTAGCCGCCACGCGCCTCTCCGACCAGGTGGCGGCCACCGGCTCCATCATCGCCGACGAGGCGGTGACCATTCAGAGTGAGATTTCGGGCAAGATTACCAGCCTCAACATTCAGGAAGGCAAGCCGGTCCGCAAGGGCCAGTTGCTGTTCACCATCAACGCGGCCGATGTGCAGGCCCAGTTGCAGAAGCAGGAGTACAATATCAAGCTCTATCAGGACCAAGAGAAGCGCCAGCGCACGCTGCTGGCCAAAGAGTACATCAGCCGCCAGGAATACGAGCAGAGCAACAACGCCCTGCTCACGGCCCAGGCCGACCTGGCCGCCCTGCGCGTGACGCTCTCGAAAGCCTACGTGCGGGCACCGTTCGACGGCATTCTGGGCCTGCGCAACACCTCGGTGGGCGCGTATGTGTCGCCGGGCACGGCCATCACC
Organism: Hymenobacter negativus; assembly: GCF_016056375.1. GTDB lineage: Bacteria > Bacteroidota > Bacteroidia > Cytophagales > Hymenobacteraceae > Hymenobacter > Hymenobacter negativus_A. Next base: position 477,090 of record NZ_JAEDAE010000002.1, on the reverse strand, counting down.
ACGCTCTCGCGGGTGCAGCCGGTGAAGGTGGATTTCAACGTACCGAGCCGCTTCGCGCAATCGGTGCGGGTGGGCGACCCGGTGCTGGTGACCGATGAGGCCACGACCAAGAAAATCGAAGCTAAGGTGTACGCCATCAACCCGCAGATTGACCCGGTGTCGCGCACGCTGCCGGTGCGGGCCGTTTACGCTAATAAGAATATGGAGCTGCGCCCCGGCGGCTTTGTGAAAGTGAACCTGGAGCTGGGCGAAACCGCCGAGGCTCTACAGATTCCGACCGAAGCTGTGGTGCCGGTGGCCAGTGGCTACACCGTGTTTACGGTGAAGAACGGCAAGGCTGTCATTCAGCCGGTGAACATTGGCGTGCGTTCGGACAAGCTGATTCAGATTACCAAAGGCTTGGCCGTGGGCGATACCATTATTCGCACCGGCATTTTGCAGGTGAAGGCGGGCGACAAGGTGGCCATCCAGTAGGAACGCGCCACGGCGCGTTCAGCGCGTGAACGGTTCCGGCCGGATGATTAAATAAAAACGATTGAGCGCGATAACAACGATTGAACGCGCCATGGCGCGTTCCTACAGTCCCATCATATGAGTCTTTCCTCCGTCAGCATCAACCGGCCGGTGCTTGCCATCGTGATGAGCCTGCTCATCGTGATTTTTGGTGCCATCGGCTTTCGCTCGCTCGCCATCCGCGAGTACCCGAGCGTCGACCCGCCTATCATCACGGTGCAGACCAGCTACACCGGGGCCTCGGCCGACGTGATTCAGAGCCAGATAACCGAGCCGCTGGAAGAAGGCATTAACGGCATCGCAGGCATTCGCAACCTGTCGAGCACCAGCCGCGACGGAGCATCTACCATTACGGTTGAGTTTGACCTCGGTGTAGACCTGGAAGCCGCTGCCAACGACGTGCGCGACAAGGTATCGAGCGCCCAGGGCCGCCTGCCGCGCGACGTGGACCCGCCCACCGTGAGCAAGGCCAACGCTGACTCTTCCCCCATCATCCTGAGCTACTTAAGCTCCTCCTCCCGCACCCTGCTGGAACTGACCGACTACGCCAACAACGTGCTCAAGGAGCGCCTGCAAACCATTCCCGGCGTGAGCGAAATCCGGGTGTGGGGCGAGCGCAAGTACTCGATGCGCCTCTGGCTCGACCCCGTGAAAATGGCCGCCCTCGGTATCTCGCCCGTGGATGTGCAACAGGCCCTGGCCCGCGAAAACGTGGAGCTGCCCAGCGGCGCGGTTCAGGGCCAGAGCACCCAGCTCTCGCTGCGCACCATGGGCCGCCTGGCCTCGGTAGACGACTTTAACAACCTGATTATCCGCAACGACCCCACTTCGCTGGTGCGCCTGACGGATGTGGGCTACGCCGAGCTGTACCCCGAAAACGACCAGACCATCCTGCGCCGCAATGGCATTCCGATGGTGGCTGTGATGGCCATTCCGCAGCCCGGCGTGAACCAGATTGCCATCACCGACGAGTTTAACAAGCGGATGAAGCAATACCAGAACGACTTGCCTAAAGACCTTAAGGTGAGCACTGGTTTTGACAACTCGGTGTTTATTCGAGCCTCGATTGCGGAGGTGGAGGACACGATTATTGAGGCGTTTGTGCTGGTGGTGGTCGTGATTTTCCTGTTCCTGCGCGACTGGCGCTCCACCATCATTCCGGTAGTGGCCATCCCGGTGTCGCTGATTGGCATTTTCTTCGTTATGGACCTGATGGGCTTCACCATCAATGTGCTGACCTTGCTGGCCATCGTACTGGCTATCAGCTTGGTGGTGGACGATGCCATTGTGGTGCTGGAGAATATTTACAGCCGAATTGAGGAAGGAGAAAGCCCGCTCGAAGCGGCCAAAAACGGCTCGGAGGAAATTCTGATGGCCGTTATTTCGACTACGATTGTGCTGGCGGCGGTATTTCTGCCGGTAGTATTTCTGGCGGGTATCACGGGCAAGCTGTTCCGCGAGTTCGGGATTGTGCTGGCGGGTTCGGTGCTGATTTCGGCCTTCGTGTCGCTCACGCTCACGCCCATGATGTGCTCGAAGCTGCTGAAGCGCGAAGGCGGCCACAACTGGCTGTACCGCAAGACCGAGCCCTTCTTCCAGGCCCTCACCAACGGCTACCGCAACGCCCTCATCACCTTCCTCGACCGGCGCTGGCTGGCCTGGGGGCTGGTAGCCCTGACGGGCGTGGGCATCTGGTTTTTCATGAAAACCCTGCCCACCGAGCTGGCTCCGGTGGAAGACCGCAACCGTCTCAGCATCAATGCCACTGCTCCGGAAGGCGCGTCGTTCGAGTACATGGACGACTACATTAACCAGCTGACCAAGGTGCTGCAGGACAGCTCGCGAGAGGACGCCGACAACATCCTGACGGTGACCTCGCCCGGCGGCGGCAGCAGCGGAGGCGCGGCCAACTCGGCCATTGCCCGCGTGCTGCTGAAAGACCCTACCGACCGGCCGCACTCGCAGCAGCAGCTGGCCGATATTCTCACCGCCAGCGTGAAGAAATACACGGGCGCCCGCGTGTCGGTGGCGCAGGACCAAAGCATTAGCTCCGGCGGGGGCGGCAAAGGCGGTGGCCTCCCGGTGCAGTTTGTGGTGCAAACCCAGGATTTTGAGAAGCTCACGGCCGCCGTACCGAAGTTTCTGGAAGCGGCGCTGGCCGACAAAACCTTCAGCTTTGTGGACGTGAACCTGAAGTTCAACAAGCCCGAGCTGCGCGTGGTGATTGACCGCGAGAAAGCCCAGAGCCTGGGCGTGAGCGTGCAGGACATCAGCCAGACCTTGCAGGCGGGCCTCAGCGGGCAGCGCTACGGCTACTTCATCCGCAACGGCAAGCAGTACCAGATTATCGGCCAGGTGGCCCGCGAAGACCGCAACCAGCCCCTCGACGTGCGGACGCTGAACGTGAAAAGCCGCACCGGCAAGCTCGTGCAGCTCGACAACGTGATTCGGCTCGAAGAAAAGAGTACGCCGCCCCAGCTCTACCGCTTCAACCGTTACAACGCGGCTACGTTCTCGGCCTCGCTGGCCAAGGGCAAGACGCTGGGCGAAGGCATTGCCGCCATGCAGGCCATCGCCGATAAGCAACTGGACGACAGCTTCTCCACTTCGCTCTCGGGCCAGTCGCGCGACTTTGCCGAAAGCTCGTCGTCGGTGCTGTTTGCCTTCGGGCTGGCGCTGGTGCTGATTTACCTGATTCTGGCCGCGCAGTTCGAGAGCTTCCGCGACCCCGGCATCATCATGGTGACGGTGCCGCTGGCCTTGTCGGGTGCTTTGTTCAGCCTCTGGTATTTCAACCAGACGATGAATTTGTTCTCACAAATCGGCATCATTATGCTGGTGGGCCTGGTGACGAAAAACGGCATTCTTATCGTGGAATTTGCCAACCAGAGCGTGGAGAAAGGCGCCGATTATATGACTGGTCTGATTGAGGGCTCAGCTGCTCGCTTCCGGCCCATTCTGATGACTAGCCTATGCGCCGTGCTCGGCATTCTGCCCATTGCCATGGCGCAAGGGGCGGGCGCGCTGGGCCGCCGGGCCATGGGCATTGGCGTGGTGGGCGGGCTGTTGTTTGCCACCGGCCTCACGCTGTTTGTGGTGCCGGTGATGTACTCGTATTTCGCCACGGCCAAGAAACATAAGCCGAAAGCGGCCGAAGCTGAGCCAGCAGCGGTGGTAGCTTAACTCCCCTCCTTACCAAGGAGGGGATGCTCGAGCCAAAGGCTCGGACGGGGGTGGTTGTTGGCGTTGAACGGTGTCACGTGCTTTGTTCAGTCAATCCCAAAGCCCACCCTCCGGTGGCACCACCCCAGCTGACGCTTCGCGCCAACGTCCCCTCCTTGGTAAGGAGGGGAGTTTGATGTTCTGATTTTCCTTTCATGAAATTCCCCCAGCTTCTTTTCCTTTCCCTCCTCCCCTTCGCCGCGGTGGCGCAGCAGGTGCCCAAGGCCCGGCCCAACCAACTGGCGCGGCCGGCCACAGTGGCTCCAGCCCCGGCGCTGTCGCTGCAGCAGGCCATTGCCGAGGCGCTGCAGCACAATTACGGCATTCTGCTTTCGCGGCAGGATGTGCAGATTGCGGAGAACAACGTGACCCGGGGCAACGCCGGCCAGCTGCCCAGCCTCACTGGCAATCTGACCCGGACATTCAACAACAACAACATCAACCAGCGCTTTGGCGAGGCCGACCCACGCATTGTGAACGGGGCGAGCTCTAACGCTTTCAACACGAATGTGACGCTGGGCTGGACGATTTTTGACGGCCTGGGCATGTTCATTGCCTACGACCGGCTGAAAACTCTGCGCCAGCAGCAGCAGCAAATCACCCGCGCCACGGTGGAGGAAACCGTAGAAACCGTGACCAACGCCTACTACGACGTGGTGCGGCAGGCCGGCAAAATCACCTCACTCGAAGAAGCCCTGAAAATCGGCCAGGCCCGCATCGACCTTACCCAGGGGCGGGTGGATGTGGGCGTGAGCGCCAAGGTGGAAGTGCTGACCGCCCGCGTGGACTACAACGCCGACCGCAGCCTTTTCCTGCAGCAGCAGCAGGCACTGGCGGCGGCCAAAATCACGCTCAACAACCTGCTGGGCCGCACGCCACGCCTCGATTTTGAGCCCAGCGACAGCCTGACCGTGACCCGCGACCTGCGCGAGGATGTGATTACGGCCGGCATCAAGGCCAATAACCCGCGCCTCGCCCAAGCCAAGCTGGGCGTTGATGTGGCCACGTATGACCGCCGCCTCATTCGGGCCTCGCGCTTTCCGCAAATTGGGCTGGTATCGGGCTACGGCCTCACCCGCAACATCAACAACGCGGCTTTTGCCGGCACGGTGCTCACCACCAGCACCAACTCCGTGCAGGGCCTGAACTACGGGGTCACGGCCTCGGTGCCCATTTTCAACGGCTTCAACATCCGCCGCCAGGAACAGAACGCCCGCGTGGTGGAAGAGCAAAGCAAGCTCAGCCTGGCCCAGACCGACCTGCAGCTCGACGCCAATGCCGCCACCGCTTTCGCGCAATACCAGAACTTTTTGCAGCTGCTCGACCTAGAAGAAACCAACATCCAGCTGGCCCGCCAGAACGTGGACATTGCCCTGGAGCGCTACCGCCTGGGCCTGCTCACGCCCCTGGCCCTGCGCGAAGCCCAGCGCAACCAGCTCGATGCCGAAACCCGCTTGTTGGATATCCGCTATTCGGCCAAGCAGGCCGAAACTGCGTTGCGCCGCCTGAGCGGCGGGCTGGTGCAGGCCCCGTAACTGTCATTGCGAGCGCAGCGAAGCAATCCGTCCTGGCAAAACCAGTCCCTCCCATTTACCAGAAAGCCCCGACACTGCACAGTGCCGGGGCTTTCAATTAAAGTTTTGTCACATCATTAGGTTGGTCGCTGAGAACAGGACGGATTGCCGCGTTCCGCTGCGCTCCACTCGCAATGACAGGCGGTTACTCTTTCACAAAGCGCTTGGTCTGGGTGCCGCCTTTGGTCGTGATTTTGTAGAAGTACGTGCCGGCCGGTACATCGTGCAAATCGAGTTGCTGGGTTTGCGGGCCTTTTTCCTGGCTGGCTTCCGATACCAGCGTGCGTAGCTTGTTGCCATCCTTGTCGAGCAGGTCGATGGTGACGGGGCCTGTTTTCTTCACCTCGTAATCGAGCTGGCTGGTGGGCGCGGCAGGGTTTGGGTAGAAGTTGGTGTTGCCGACGCCAAGTTCCGTTTTGTTGGCAGCAGGGGCATTGGGGTCCATTAGTAGGAACATAGCGGGCTTGAAGAAGCGGCGCAAACCGCCGCGCTCATGCTGACGTCCCTGCATGGCGGCCAGTTTCTGCTGCTGTTCGGGTGTGGCATTTTTCGCCACGATGGCCTTGATATCGGTGGCCCATTTTTCCTTTTGCGAGGTTACTTCCTGGGTGAGCTGCGCGATGGGTGCGTCGTATTTCCGGGCCATCTGGGCCACGTTCAGCATGATGCCCTGGGCCTGGAAGCGCAGGTCGTGGACCTGCTTCTGCTGGGCTCCGCTGAGCGTAGGGCGCGTGGCGGGGGCAGCGGTGCCATCGGGCGCCACGCTGCGGCGCAGGGCCTGTCCCTGCTCCTTCAGGGCTTTGAGCTGGGTGCGGTAGGTGGCCAGCTGGGCGCGGTCGGCGGCGGTGAGCTGGGGCTCCAGCTTCTGGCGCTGCTGTTGCAGCACGGGCATGATGTTGGCCTGGAAATAGGCGCGGACTTCACGGCGAATGGGCCGGTCTCCGGGCTGGCGGTGCCGGCCGCCGCGCGCCACCCCCGCTACCGTAGCTGACAGGACAACCAGCAGCAGCAAAGCCAGAATTTTAGGTGCGTTTGATTTCATAATGATTCAGGAAGAAATGATTGATTAACAGGTTTTACTCTCAATAGACCAAATGGTCGTGGTGGGGTTTAAGCCTGCCTCTATCTTTCTTACCAACAGCACGAAAAGTCCGTTTTGCACATTCCTGAACCGGGCAACAAGCAAAAAGAGCCAGCCCAGGCGGGCCGGCTCTTTTCCGGTGTTGAGGCCGGTATTCTAACCTACTCAACCACCACTTTGCGCGTGATGGGCGTGCCTGCTACTTCGAGACGCAGGCTGTAGATGCCGGGGGCCAGGCTGTGCACGTCAACCTCGGTTTCCACGGCGCGGCCGGAGGTGGCGGGCATGTTGCGCGTGAGCACCTGTTGTCCAACATTATTGAACAGGCGCAGCGTGATGGGCTGCTGGGCGGCCGCGCCACTCAGCTGCGGCAATTGCAGGTGGAAGCGGCCGGCAGCCGGGTTTGGGTACAGCTGCACCTGGGCGGCCAGCACCTGGGCAGGCGTGGTGGCCAGCATGGCCTGTGCCGCACCTTTGAAGCGCACGTTTTTCAGGAAGGCGTAGCGCGGGGTGCCGGTGCTGCCGCAGGCGAAGTACAGGCGCACGGTCAAGGTCTGGCTGCTGGCTAGGTTTACGCCGCCGTTGCGCAGGGCCACGCGGTAGAGGTCGGTGTTGGCCGTCGTCCGGTTCAGCAGCGGGAACGAGTTGGTGAAATTGCCGCTGGCGCTGAGCACGAGTGCGCCGTTGGGGCCGGTGCCGCCCACTATTTCCGTCGAGTCGGCGGGCGTGGTGAAGCCGTTTAGCGAGTACACCACGGCCATCTTGGTATTGGAGCTGGTGTTGTAGAACGCCGAGTTGAACAGCAGCGAATCGACCCGCGCCGACGAGCCGGCGGCCATGGTCAGGGTGAACTGCTCGTAGTACATCCGGTTCAGGGTGCCACCCACCGTAGTCCAGGTGCCATCGCCGTTGGCCGAGGGGCCGAAGGCCTGACCGTAGAGGTTGGAGTAGGCCGGGATGGAAGCCATGGTAGTGCCGTTGGACAGGTACAACCGCTTGAGCGTGGGCGTGGTGGACACCACGCGGCTGCTGCGGGCCTGGGTGCTGTCGGCGTTGTTCACGCGCAGGGGCCAGTGCTCCAGCACCGTCGACACGATGGGGGCGGCCACCACATCGCCTTTCACGCGAAAGTTTTTCAGGAGTGCGTAGCGCGGGGTGCCGGTGCTGCCGCAGGCGAAGTACAGGCGGATGGTCAGTGTCTGGCCACCGGCCACCGATACGCCGCCGCTGGGGTTGGTGGTGCTTGGGCCGTTCAGGGCCACACGGTACAGGTTGGTGTTGGCGGCCGTCTCGTTCAGGAGCGGGAACGAGCGGTTGAAGGTGCCGCTGGCGGTGAGGGCCAGTGCCCCGCCGGGGCCGGTTACGCCCGAAATCTCGGTGGAGTCGGCGGGCGTGGTGAAGCCGTTCAGCGAGTACACGATGCCCATCTTCGTGTTGGAACTGGTGTTGTAGAAGCCCGAGTTGAAAATCAGCGAATCGACGCGCACCGTGGAAGCGCCTGCGGGCACGTTCACCGTGAATTGCTCGTAATACATGCGGTTGAGCGTGCCGCCTACCGTAGTCCAGGTACCGTCGCCATTAACAGACGGCCCGAAGGCTTGGCCATAGAGGTTGGAGTAGGCCGGAATGGTGGCCATCGTAGTGCCATTGGATAAATACAGGCGCTTGAGCGTGGGCGTGGTGGCGGCCAGGCGGGCATTGCGGGCCTGGGTGCTGTCCGAAGCATTCACGCGCAAAGGCCAGTACTGCAGAATGTTCGACGTAACCGTGGGCGCTACGATGGCCGTGCCGTTCAGCGTCAGGCGCACGGTGGTGGCATTGGTGCTGGTGAGGGTGAGCGTGCCGGGGTAGGTGCCGGCCGTGGTGGCATTCAGGCGCACGTAGACCGGGGTGCTGGCTACCGCGCCGGTGGTGGGGTTCAGGCTCACGCTGCTGGCGTAGGTACCGCCCGAAGTCAGCGAAACCTGGTAGTTGGCCGAAGCCGTGACGACAATGGGCGCGGTCAAATCGGACCCCGAAACGGCCACGCTCTGGGCGGGCGAGCCGGTGCCCAGCTGCTGGGTAAAATTGCCCAGCGTGCCCGTGGCCACGATGGTGGGGGCACTGGTAATGGTCACGGTGTCCGACGAAATCTGGTTCGGGGTGACGCTGCCGCGCACGAAGTACTTATACAGGCTGCCGGAAGCCGGAATGGCATCGGAATACGAGTAGTTGAAAATCGTGTCGCTGGGCTCGGTCTGGGTGCTCACCACGGTGAATGCGCCGAGGACAGCGGGAGGCGTGGCCGTGGCGCGGTACACGCTCAGCACGTCGCCGCTGATGGGCCAGCTCGTATTCCAGGTGAAGGCCGATGTGGTGGCGCCTTTCACGCCCCGGAAGTTATTGACGATTACCGATTTCACAAACGGCGTGGCGCAGTCAATCAGCGTGCAGGGGTCCCAGGCACCCAGAATGTTGGCTTTGGTGTAAGTGGCGGCTTCGGCGGCGGTGAGCTGCGAGGAAGGCTGCGGGGGCGTGAGGCCCTGGCCCGAGAGCACGCGGCTGCTCACGTTGATGGCCTTGCCGTTGAAGTGGGTGTTCTGGTACTCCACGAAATACGAGTCGCGGATGGTGGCCGTGCCGGCCGAACTGGTGGGTGACCAGCCCTCGTCGAGAATGATGGGCGTGGACAGGTTGCAATTCAGGAACGCCGCTTTGGGGTTGGCCTGCCAGGGGCGACCCAGGTCGTAGCGGGTGCCGCCGGCCACCGAGTGCCCGGTCACGTTGCAGTTCTTAAACACGAGGCCAAACGCCTGGCCGGCTGGCGTGTTGGGCACGGCAATGTAGGAGGTGTTGGTGGTGGTTTTGTTCTTCGCGTAGATGTTGCAGTTTTCAAACAAGGCAACGGCGCTGCCGAAAATGAAATCCGTATTGCCCTCGATGTAGCAGTTCACGAAATACTGGCGCGGCGTGCCGTTGCCCTTGAGGTACATGGTGTCCTGGTTACCCAGGAAACGGCAGTTGCGGAAGGCCGCCCGGTCGTTATTCACCAGAATGGCCACGGCCTGTCCACCTGACGAAGCCTCGCCAAAAGAGTTTTCGAATGTCAGGTTTAGGGCCGAAAAGTCGGTGGCGTTGATGGTGACCGAAGCCGAGTTCTGGGTGCCCAGCGCCACGCCATTCACGAGCGTACCGGCCGAGTTGTTGTAAGTCAACACAGTATTGCCCACGCTCTCGCCCACCAGCTGAATGAAGGGCTTGGTGGCCGGCACCACAATCAACTCCTTGTATTTGCCGTTCTTGATGAAAATGGTAAACGGCGCGGTGCGGCCGGTGGGGGCCGCGTCGATGGCGGCCTGCACGGTGGTGTAATTGCCGGTGCCGTCTTTGGCCACCGTCAGGTCGTAGGCGTACAGCCGGGGGCACAGGGCCAGCAGCAGCAGCACGAGCGCACCGGTAAACGCGGTGCGCAGGGTAAATATTCGGTTCATAAATGAAGGTTTGGTGTTGGGCAGGAATTCCGTGAATTAGCAGTAAGAAAGGTAGGCTTCAACCTGCCGGTACAGTACTGAACGAGCCGATTAAATCCTCGCAATCGATGCCGGGAACGTTCCCAGCGCGTCAGTTGGGGCAGCACACCAGAACCAAAACTGCCGCCTTCGGCCGCGAGGAATTTCGGACGAAAGCAGAGCATTGCGGGCCGCCGTTCGACACCATCTGCCGGGTATGGAAGCATCGGCAACAGTGGCCTCCCCTCCTACTCTGCGCGACTGCTGTTTACTTTCGCCACCATGACTACCGCCCACGACCTCATTCAGCAGCTGCACCTGCAGCCCCACCCCGAAGGCGGCTACTACCGCGAAACCTACCGGGCCAGCCTTCACACCACGGCCGCGAGCGGTGCCCAGCGCAACGCAAGCACCGCCATCTATTACCTGTTGGAAAACGAAAACAAGTCGCATTTCCATCGCATTCAGTCCGATGAACTGTGGTTTTTCCATCAGGGCCAGCCCCTGGAGGTGCTGCTGTTGGAAAACGGTCAGCTTACCGTCCTCACGCTGGGCCACAACGTGGCGCGGGGCGAAATGCCCCAGGCCGTGGTGCCGGCGCATACGTGGTTTGGGGCCCGCGTGCAGGGCGGCGTTGGCTTTGCGCTGGTGAGCTGCACGGTGGCGCCGGGCTTCGATTTTGCGGATTTCGAGCTGGCCGACCGCACCCAGCTAACCCACGAGTTTCCGGCGCAGGCTGCGGTTATCGAACAATTTACTTAGCGCCATGCTCGCGGCTCCTGCGGGGCTGGCACATCCAGCGGCAGCAGCCCGTTGGCGGGCGTGGGACTGAGGGAAGAATTGGCCTGTGTGTTTGAATAGCTGAAGTGCCGGCCTAATTGCTTCGGGGAGTACCTTTAGAGCATCCTTTCCACCTTCTCTACTGGCTATGATTTCTGCATTATTTACAGGTTCTGTTGGTTGCGGCCTGCGCGTAAGGGCGCTTTTGCTGCTGCTCATTGTGTTGCTGGCCAGCGGCGGCACCCGTGCTCAGGTTCCCGTCTGGCAGTCGGCCATTGCCGTCACAGAATCGGCCTCTGGCGCCAATTCTTCCAGCGTGGAGGCTATGGCCACCGATGCCAGCGGCAATGTCTACCTGGCGGGCAAATTTATAGGCACGGTGTATTTCGGTGCTTTTATGCTGACCAGCACGCGGGGCGAAAGCGTATTTGTGGCCAAATGGAGCCCGGTTACTGGCAATTTCATTTGGGCTGAGCCGGCCTCCGCGTATGCCACCGCCGTGAAAGGCCTGGCCGTGAGTGGGAATAGCGTGTACGTGTGCGGCGAATTTTATGGGCCGGCCACTTTCGGCTCGACTACGCTCACCAGCTCCACGCTGAATACTAGCCTGGTCGACATATTCGTAGCCAAACTCACTGATGGGGGCAGCTCCGCCGGATTTGATTGGGCGAAACAAATCGGCGGCACGGACAACGACTTTGCGACGGGCCTGGCCACCAGCGGCGGCAGCGTGTACCTGGCCGGCTACTTCCAAAGCCCGACGGTGGCCTTCGGCCCTACCACCCTCACCAAAAGCAGCCTGCAGAATTTTTCCGCCGATGGTTTCCTCACCAAGCTCACCGATGCGGGCAGCACCAGCAGCTTTGCCTGGACCCAACACCTGAGCGGCACCGCCAACGACAACTGCCGCGCCGTGGCCGTGAGCGGCCCGAACGTGTACCTGACCGGCAGCTTCAATAGCCCCACGCTGAGCCTCGGCAACCTGAGCCTGGCCAAGGTGGGCACCAGCTACAGCGTGTACGTGGCCAAGCTCACCGATACGGGCACGGCACCGGGCTTTGCCTGGGCGCAAAATATCGGCGAGGGCAAGGGCGAATACGCCAGTGCGCTGGCCGTGAGTGGCTTCGGCATCTACCTGGCTGGGGGCTTCGATTCTCCGGTTCTGCGCATCGGGGGCACCACCCTCACCAACTCCGGCCCGGCCGCGACTCTTGACGTGTTCCTGACCAAGCTCACCGATACGGGCAACACCGGCACCGTTGCCTGGGCACAGGGCCTGGGCGGCACCGAAAACGACTACGTTACCGGCCTGGCCGTGAGCGGAGCGCAGGCGTACATGACGGGCTATTTCAACAGTGCAAATATTGATTTTGGCTCCTATTCGCTAAATAACTTCGGCGGTGGCAACGGCTACCCCGACATTTTTGCCACCAAAATCACCGACCTGGGCAGCAGTGCCCGGTTCGATTGGGCACAACAGGCCGGTGGCCGTTTCAACGACCAGACCTACGCGGCCGCGCTTAGCGGCACCACGCTTTACACTGCTGGCGTGGTCTACACCCAGGCTAGTTTTGGCACCATCTCTTTTGTTTACCCGGCCACCAGCTATGTCCCCTTCCTGGCGGCGCTCGACGATGCGACCGGGCTGGCCACCACTGCCGCCACGCCGCTGGCCGGCCTGAGCCTGGCCCCCAACCCGGCCCACACCGCCGCCACCGTGCACATCCCGCCCGTGCCCGGCACCACCGAGGCCACGCTCACGCTTTTGGATGGCCTCGGCCGGCACGTAAAGTCCCAGCGGCTAACGCTGCCCGCCACCGGCGCCACCGCCGTGCTGCCGCTGTCCGGGCTGATGCCCGGCCTCTATCACCTGCAAATTCAAGTCGGCGCTCAGCGCACCAGCCGGCCGCTCACGGTGGAGTAAGACAAACCTCTGAAATCAAGACAAATGAAAAAGGCCGACCCAATAAGGGCCGGCCTTTTTTATACTCGATGGCCGATGGTTATTCCACCACCACTTTGCGTACCAGCAGGGTGCCGTCCACGGTCAGGCGCAGGGTGTAGACGCCGGTCGCCAGGGCGTGCACGTCAAACTCCGCGTCGATGGCCTGGCCGGCAGGTGCGCTCAGCGAGCGGCTCAGCACGGTTTGGCCGAGGGCGTTGGTGAGGGTGGCGGCCACTACGGCTTTGCTGCCCAGTACCGGCAGCTGCACCCGGAACGAGGACGAAGCCGGGTTCGGAAACAGCTGCACCTGGGCCGCCAGCGCTTGGGCGGGCGTGGTGGCCAGGGCCCCCGCCGGACGGAACTCCAGCGCGAAGCGGCCGGTGGCCGTGGTGCTGCTCAGGCTAAAGGCGTAGGTGGAGTTGACGTTCAGCACCGTGCGGGTGCCGCTCAGGGCATCTATCAGCGTCACGGTGGTGCCGGCCAGGTTGGCCAGTGCATCGGCAGTCAGCGAGTAGCTGCCGGCTTGCGGGGCGGCCACGTTCAAGGGTACCAGCACGGTGGCCGTGCCCAGCACGGGCAGGCCGTTGATGGCGAGGGCTTCGCCGCCGGCCAGCGAGGTCAGGTTCAGGCCGTGCGAGTTGGGCAGCTTGGTGGCATCAAACTCCACGTCCTTGCCGGCAGTGGCCCCGGCCTGGAAGTACACGTAGGCCGCGTCGGCCACCGAGGCGCCTTGCAGCGTGAGGGCCACCTGGGGTCGGGTGTCGGCGGTGCCACGGCCGAAGCTGGGTTGCGCGCCGAAGGTGGTCACGCGGTTCGGGTTGTCGAGGTTCACCTGGCCGCTGGCCTGGCCCGAAGCTACCCGCACGAAGTAGCCCTGGCTCGATACCACGATGGGCTGCGGGCTGTTGGCGTTGCCGCCCACGCCGTTCACGCTGGCGCGGTAGGTGCCGCCGTACTGGCCGGCGCTTTCAAACACGTAGATGGCGGCGTCCATGCCGGGGCGCTGGGCGGGCGTTACCGTGCTCCAGTCGAGGGGGCTGGGGTAGGGGTTGCCCAGCAAGTGCCAGCCGGCGGCGGCATCGGTGCCACGGTTCAGGGTGCCCGAGGCGACGGGGCCGTTGTTCAGGGTACCCACAAAGTCAATCAGGGCCGTGTTCGGCGCATTCACGGTGTAGCCTTTGCCCACCGCCATCGGGTCGGAGGAGCCGGCCGGCGAAAACCAGCCTTTATCAAACGCGCTGGCATTCGAGGTCACCGTTGCAATGCGGTCCTGGTTGTAGCCAAACACCGTGGGGAAGGGCCTTACGGTACCCGGCGTGGCGCTGCTGTTGTAGCTCGGGTTGAACACTGGCGTGAAGCCTGGAGCGTTCAGGTCGGCGAAGGTGGTGTTGCTCACCGGGGCCGAGTAGTGGCGGTAGCCCAGCGAGTTGCTGCTGTTGATGTAGCGCTGCACCGTGGCCGTGCCCACTACCACGCCGCCCACGTTCACCACGCCGGCCGTGCCCGTGGCCGACGAAAGCAGCGTGAAGGGCTGGCTGTTGGTGATGAGGTTGCCGTTTTGCAGCTGCAGGCCCTGCGTCAGGCTCAGGCCCTGGCTCAGGGTCACGTTGGCTGGGTTGGCCACACCCACTGCCAGTACCGTAGTGGGCAAGCCCAGGCCCGTTGCCTGCGCAGCGGTGCCGTTGTAGATGTAGTTGGCCAGCGGGCTGTAGGTGCGGGTGCCCAGCAGCAGCACGGCACCGGTGGGCACGCCCGTGGGCGCAATGCCGGCCGGGTCGCAGATAGCCAGCGTGCCGCCGGCCTGCAGGTCGAAGGTGCCGGTGCCGCTCAGCAACTGGCAGTTCTGGGCCAGGCCCCCGCCCCCTGAAATGGTGAGCGTGCCAGCGGCCGTGAGCGGACCTACCAACACCGCGAAGGCATTGGGGTTGATGGTTACGTTGTTGTAGTTGCCCGTAATGGGCGTGGGCGCCGTCGCCGTGCCGGTGCTAACCACCAGGTTGGGCAGCGCGGCCGGGCTAACGGTAAACGTGGCCGCCGCCGAGGTGCCGCCGCCGGGCGTGGGGTTGGTCACGGTCACGTTGTAGGAGCCGGCCGTGGCCTGGTCGCCGGCCGTGAGCTGGATGGTGAGCTGCGTGGCCGATACGTAGGTGGTGGTACGGGCGGTATTATTGAAATTCACCACCGACGAGGCGATGAAGTTGGTGCCGTTCACCGTCAGCGTCTGAGCGGCCGCGCCGGCCGTCACCGAGCTGGGGGAGAGACTGCTGATGGTGGGCGCCGGGTTGTCGGGCAGCACGGTAAACGTGCCGGGGCTGGTGGCCGTGCCGAGGGGCGTGGTCACGGTGATGGTACCGCTGGTGGCCCCCGTGGGCACGTTGAAGGTAATGGTGGAGGCGTTCACCACCGTGTAACCGGTGATGGCCGCGCCGTTCAGGGTCACAGCTTTTACGCCAGTGAAGTTGGTGCCTGTAATCGTTACCGGGGTACCGGTCTGCCCGCTGGCGGGCGCGATATTGGTGATGACGGGCACGGCATTGGCAAAGGCCGCACCACGGAAAGAATAGTTGGTGCCAGCAGTAGCAATGGCCGCCGGCAGGGTAGCGGTGCTAGGAGCGTTATTGTAGCCGCTGTTATCGTTGAGAAAGAATAAGCCGCTGCCGCTGGCCACCAGCGTAACGACGCCGGTAGCACCTACCTGGCCATCGAGGCCGCGAATGGACGAGCCCGAGCCGCCGGTAATGGTGCCGTTGTAGGTCCAGGTACTGCCGACCAGGCTAAATTTCTGAATGCCCCCGCCGGCTGCGGTATTACCGTCGTCGGCCACGTAGACGACATCAACTCCTGGTACCGAAGGGTTAAGGTCGGCGAAGTAGAAAGCCAGCGGGCTTACAGCACTGTTAGCTGGGAAGCCGGGCAGCAGTACCGTAGTCTGGCCGCTGGTGGTGGGCAAACCGCTGCCTACCTGGCTAACGCCGATGAAGGGCGAGGAGCCGCTGCTAACGTAGAGGTTGCCCCCGAACGTATTAACATAGCGCAGGTTGCTGGGCGTGCTGCTGATGACGGTTGAAGTACCGTTGTTGCCGAAGGGCACGTAGCGCACCCCGCCCGACGAACCAGCCGTGTAGAAGCTAGTGCCGTTTACCGTGGTACCGGCGCGCAGGTTGCCCGTGGCATCGGTCAGGCGCGTACTGGTGTCAATGGAGCCATCGGCAGCCACGCGTCCTACTATGCGGTTGGTGGTAGCCGGGGCCGTACCAGCTACAGCCGCCACCCCAGGGGCGGCATCGTAGCCGGTTATCACTAGGTAGGCGCCGTCAGCTGAGCGCGTCAGGCCCGCATCGGTAGTCGAAGAGCCCGCTACCGTCAAAATGCGATTGGTGCCCGACACTGCTGTGGGCAGGGGTATGGACTGCACCAGCACGCCGGCCGGCGTGTATTCAAGTAAAACCACTGCGGTGGCTGCGCTGGTAAGGCCTGCCGAGCCGTCGCCGACGCGCACCACCACCACGTTGCCGGGAGTAAACGGCGCGGCCTGGCCCAGCATAGGCAGCAGCACAAACAGAGCCAATCGCCGCGCCCAGCGCAGCGGTGGCATTTCCATTAAGTAGCGTTTCAACATAGAAAAGGACTTGTGAGTGAATGGATGGGTTAGGTAAGCGAAAGCATCAAAAGCCGACAGAACAGGCTAAAAAAAAGAAAGGTATGTAAAAAAGCCAGCCTTGCAAGCACTTGCTTTTTTACATACCTCAATTGCCGTCCATCCGGTTTTTTCTTTTAGTGGAGCGTGCGAAGCTGCTCCAGCGCGGCCTGGGTTTCCTGCTGTTTGCTGCCCTCTTTTTCTTCCTGCGAGGCCGGGGTTTTGGGCTGGGTGCCGTAGAAAGCGAGGATGTTCTGGCGGGCCACGGGGCTAAGGTTTTCGAACTTCTTGCCGGCCAGCTTGCGCAGCCATTCGCCGTAGGTTTCGTCGGCCAGGCCGTACTCGCCGGCGCGGGTGGGATGGCCGGTATCAAAGTCGGCATTGGCCAGGGTGAGGGGCGCGGCGGTGGTATCGGCGGGTTGGCGGGCCACGTTGGCGCAGTAGCTCACCATCACCTTGCGGAAGCTGGCCCGGAAAATCTGCTCGGCTTCCGGCGTGGGCAGCTTGAAGGCAAATGGCTTTAGTGGCCCAATCTTAGGCAGTACCCGGATGAAATACGAAATGATGCGCGCCCCAAAACCCGGCCGCTTATACTCCTTGCCATACTCTTTGCGGAAGGCGTTGGGGTGGTTGCGCGCCATGTAGTCGCGCCGCCGGGCGCCGGGGCTCAGCTTCATGATGTCCTTGCGCTTGTAGTGCCAGGCGGCGCGGGCCGCTGTGGGAATGAGCTGGCTCACCGCAAAGCGGTAGCTGGCAATGCTCAGGTCCACGTTCACAATTACCTGGCCCAGCTCTAGGCCGTAGGTTTTCAGGAAGGCCCGCTCCAGTGGCGCTTTGCTCACCTTGAAGCCAATCTTCTGGTGGTAGTCCTGGCTGTGGTACTTGCCGCTGGCCAGTTGCACCACATCAAACGAAAACTCCAGCTGCCCGTGCTGCTTGCGGCCCTGCTCGTAAGTCACTACGTCGCCGTATTTCGCTTTCAGGTCGGGATACACCAAAGGCACGGCGCGGTTGGTGCCCTCGGCGTGGCCGTTGAGGTCGGCCGAGTAGTGGGCCAGCGCGCCCAGGGCAAAGGCGTAATCGTTCAGGTCGCGGGACTCGTCGATGAGGTTGCGAATGAAGTCGCCGGAGCGCACGTAGTGCGTCAGGTTCGTGAACAGCACCGAGCCGAAGGGATAGTAGCCCATGTCTTGGATAATGGCCCCGCCGTAGGCATACGCCTTGGCATCAACCAGTTGTTCGGGCGTCGAGCCGGGATAGCGCTTCAGAATGGCCGGCACCAGGCAGCGCTCCCAGGTCGAGTCGATGTTGGCCTGGTGCGTGAGCACGGCGTAGCCGGCCGCCGGACGGCTGGTCAGCGCCAGCAGCACAACCAGCACGAATGAATAAAAGCGAAGCATGGGGGAAATAACGGTAAGCACAACGTTGGGTGCTTGCAACGGCAAACGGGCCGGCCGCGTTGCCGCTCCGGGCCGGCCGCTACTTGCTGTTCAGCTTTTTAATCAGCTCCGTTTCGTCGCGCCGATACGGGGTGCCATCGCGGCGGAATACTTCATGAAACCATTCCACCGGCTCGCTGCCGTCGGTCAGGGGCGTGTCCCAGGCGTACTTAGTGTTGGTTTTGCCCTCTACCAGCCCCCAGCTGATGGCGCCCACATTCTCACGTTTCAGCAGCGGCATGATGGTGGAAAAGCGGCTGTTGCGGGGGCGGGCCATGTACTCGGTGCACACCAGCGGCCGGCCCGTGGTGTGCAGCATCTGAATCACGCGCCGGTGCCAGGCCTCGTCCTCGTAGTCGTGGTACGTCACCACGTCGGAGTTGCCCACCTGCAAGGCGTTGAGGGCAGTGAAATCCCAGGCCCAGATGCCTGACGTGAGGGGCTGGGCGGGGTTCACCTCCCGGGCCCAGGCAAACACATTGCGCACCAGCGGCAGGGAGGCCGTGCGCTTATCGGAGTTGCCGGGCTCATTATATAGGTCCCAGAGCAAAATACGCGGGTCGCTGCGGAACGCCGTCAATACGTCGTGCACGTATGGCTTCAGCTGGCTGAAGGCGGCCGAATCGCGTGAGATGGGCTCGCCCGGGTCCTGCACCCAGCCCGAGTTGTGCACCCCGGTGCGGGGCGCGGGCTGCAGGCCAGCCTGAGGCACTTTGTTCCAGCAGTCGTCGAAAAACACGAAAATGGTCTGGATGTGGTGCTTATTGGCCAGGGCCAGATAGTCGCCCACTCGTTTCTTGAAGCCAGCCGGGTCCTCCTTCCAGGCTAGGCTATGCAGAAATACCCGCATGGTGTTGAAGCCAATGCCTTCGGCCCAGCCCAGCTCTCGGTCAATGGTGACGGGGTCGAAGGTGGCGGCCTGCCACATTTCCAGCTGGTTGATGGCCGTGCTCGGGATAAAATTGACCCCGCTAATCCACGGATGAGCCCGGTACCAGGCCTGTGCCCGCGCCACCGGCCACACTTCCCCTGCCCCGGCCCGGGCTTTGGAGCGCACCGCAGCCGGCTGGGCAAAACCGCTGCTGCCGACCAGCAAAAACCACAGGACGAGTATTTTTTTCATGAGTCGGAATGTGAAAAGCATGATTTAGCAAATGACGCCGATAATGCGACTAGTGCCCCCTTTCCCTGATGTACTCGCCCACTGTAGCTTAATCCGGCTGGCACTAAAATAAGCTACACACAGAAGCATCATACACTATGAGTGTACACACAAACGATTGTGCGAAGAAATTGAAGTTAATTGCAGGCAGAAGCCAGCGTTGCGCTGCCTCCCAAACAAAAGAAGCAGGTTAAACAATCAATTCACGTCGACTTACACAATCGTTCATGCAATGAATCAGCATAGCACGAATCACTGCATGCTTGGTCTTATAGCCCCTCCGGGCCCGGCCAATTGAAGCTGCACACAAGCTTACACGCCGGGCGGGCGTACGCCTTCACCCATAGTGCCTTACCATCTATTGTTACATGAAACCGCTTCTCCCCGCGCTGCTCCTGATGGCCGCTACGGCCGCCGCCCAAACGCCCCCCGCTCCTACCCCGGCCGGCAACCCCATCATCCGCAATAACTACACGGCCGACCCCAGCGCCATGGTGCAAAAGGGCACCGTGTACCTCTACACCGGCCACGACGAGGCCCCCGCCCGCCAGGAGCGCTACGTGATGCACGAGTGGCTCTGCTTTTCCAGCACCGACATGGTGAACTGGACCGAGCACCCGGTGCCGCTCCGGGTGTCGGATTTTGCCTGGGCCAAGGACGATGCCTGGGCTTCGCAGGTAATTGCGCGCAACGGCAAATTTTACTGGTACGCGGCCGTGGAGCACGGCAGCATCCACGGCAAGGCCATTGGCGTGGCGGTGGCGGACAGCCCCACCGGGCCGTTCAAAGACGCCCGGGGCTCGGCCCTGATTGCGCCCGACGCGACACCCGACGACAAAATCAGCTGGGCCGATATCGACCCCACGGTTTTCATCGACAGCAAGGGCCAGGGCTATTTATTCTGGGGCAATACCACCTGCTACTACGCTAGACTCAAGCCTAGCATGACGGAGCTGGACGGCCCCATCCAAACCGTGAAAGGCTTGCCGCGCTTCACCGAAGCGCCTTGGGTGCACGAGCACAACGGCTGGTATTACCTCAGCTACGCCTCCGAATTCCCCGAAAAAATAGTGTACGCCATGAGCCGCAGCTTAGAAGGGCCGTGGGAATACAAAGGCATTCTGAACGAGCTGGCCGGCAACTCCAACACCAACCACCAGGCCATCATCGACTTCAAAGGCCAGTCTTACTTCATCTACCACAACGGCGGCGCGAATACCGACGGCGGCAGCTACCGCCGCTCGGTATGCATCGACAACCTGTATTACAACAAGGACGGCACTATGAAGCGCGTGGTGATGACCACGGAAGGCGTGAAGGCGGCAAAATAATACGGACCAAAACGAAGATGGAACGCCCTGTTGCCCATGGCCTAAGCGAAATGCTTGGGTTGTGCGCGTCAGGGCATTCTGCGTTGGTGCGAACTACAACGGGCAGGCAATTGTATATTTAGTAAGTAAACTAACAAGTTTACTTGCCGATATGTCCGACCAATCCGATACCCTGCACCTGGCCGCCGAGCTGCGCACTGTCGTTTCCAGGCTGGTGAAAAAGCTGCGCAGCCACTCTCAAACGCATTCTTCCCTGTCGCTCACCGAGCGGGCCGTGGTGAAGCTGTTGGCCCAGCACGGGCAGCTGCTGCCCAGCGAGCTGGCCGCACAAGAGAAGGTCACCACCCAATCCATGTCGCAGATACTGAGCCACCTGGCAGAGTTGGGCTACATCACGCGCCAGCCTTCGGCCACCGATAAGCGCAAGGTGCTAATTAGCCTGTCGGCGGCGGGCGAGGCGCTGATTCCCGCCATGCAGCAGGAAACGAATGAGTGGCTGCACCAGGCCCTGCAAAAAACCTGCTCGGCCCAGGAACTGGCCAGCCTGCGTGAGGCGCTGCCCGCCCTCACCAAACTGGTTGATTTTGACTAGACAACCCCACGCCTATTCTGCATGAATTCGGACATTTTTCGCGCCTTCCGCAGCCGCAACTACCGCTATTTTTTTGCCGGGCAATCCCTGTCGCTGCTGGGCACCTGGATGCAGAAAACCGCCGTGAGCTGGGTGGTGTATGCCCAAACGCAGTCCAAGTTTATGCTGGGCGTGAGCGTGTTTGCCACGCTGTTTCCGTCGGCCGTGTTCTCGCTGCTGGGCGGGGTGGTGTCGGACCGCTACAACCGCTACCGCGTGCTGCTCCTGACGCAGGTGCTGTCCATGGCGCAGGCCCTGCTGCTCACGCTGGCGGTCTATTTCAAGCAGGATGCGGTGTGGGAAATCATTGCCCTGAGCGGCGTGCTGGGCATTATCAATGCCTTCGACGTGCCGGCCCGCCAGGCGCTGGTGTACGACCTGGTGGACAATAAGCAGGACCTGCCCAACGCCGTGGCCATGAATTCGACCATGCTGAACCTGACCAAGCTGCTGGGACCGGCTGTGGCCGGCTTCGCCATCGAGCAGTTGGGGGCGGTGGCATGCTTCGGGCTGAATGCGCTCAGTTTCGTGGCCGTCATCGGCTCGCTGCTGGCACTGCGGCTACCGGCGTATGTGGCCCGGGCACGCACCAAAAACCTCATGGGCGAACTGACAGAAGGGTTTCAGTACGTGAAGGATACACCCACCATTCGCTTTCTCATCACTATGCTGGGTATCACCGGCCTGCTGGTGCTGCCCTTCACCAACCTGATGCCCGTGTATGCCAAGGACATCTTCCGGGGCACCGCCACCACGTTTGGCCTGCTCGATGGGGCTATTGGCCTGGGTGGGCTGATAGCCGCGCTCTACCTGGCCGCCCTCAAGCCCAGCCAGGACCTGAATAAGGTGCTGATGACAAATATGTTCGTATTCGGTGTGGGGCTGGTGCTGTTTTCCTATACGCCGTGGTTCTGGCTGGCGCTGCCGTTTCTGGTGGTGGGTGCCTTTGGCATGATGTCGCAAACCACCATCAGCATTACCCTGCTCCAGACGCTGATGCTGCCGGCCATGCGCGGCCGGGTCATCAGCATTTACGTGCTGGTTTATACCGCGTCGGTGCCGCTGGGCAGTCTGCTGGTGGGGGCGGTGTCAGAGCGCATTGGCGTGCAGCCCACGGTGCTGGCCGAAGGCCTGTTGGCCTTGCTGATTGCGCTGCTGTACGTTCGGAACCTGCGCCAGGTGAAGGCCGCCGGGCTGGCCGTTTCTGCCGCCACAACACCACCCGCTGAAGTAGCCACCGCCGCGTAATCCATTTTTCTGTTCCATCCTTTTATTACTCGTCCTAAGATGGTTACCTGGCGCGCGTTCTATCACGCGGCGCTTGATGAGGAGCTGACGAAGCACAACATCACCGGCATCGTGCTGGCAGGCGTGAGTACCAGCATTGGGGTCAGTCCGCCGAGAATCTATTGAGAGTGATTAGGCGCTTATTTCCCAGCTGCTGCCTCCTGAGCGGTGGGCTGGCTGAGCAGGTCCACGGCGGTGACGCGCTCGGGAAACCAAACGGTCATTTCGCCCTTGCCGCGGTTGGCCCAGGCGTAGTACGGGATGGCCGTGAATGCTTGCGGCACGGTGCGCACGGATGTGGCCTCTACTTCCACGGCCGGCACGGTGGCCGTCAGCGTCATCACCCCATTCAGCAGGCCGGGCTGGAAGGCGGTGCTGAAGGCCGTGCCGGCGGGTACGATGAGGTTGCTGGTTTTGCCGTTGTTGTCCTTCCACTCGGCGCAATAGATGACCGGGCCGCGCTGCAAAGCCACTTTGCCCAGGTCATCCTTCACCTGGGCGTTGGCCAGCACGCGGCGCACTTCCATGGGCAGCGTCAGGTCGACAACGTCGCCCTTGCGCCACTTGCGGGCCAGCACGGCGTAGCCGTTTTGCAGAGTATAGGCCACGGGCCGGCCGTTGATTTTGATGGTGGCCGTCTGGCTGGAAGGCGTGGCAAACGTGTACAGGCTGGAGGGCATGGCCTGGTTGCGGGCCCAGCCGGGAATGCGCAGCCGCAGGGTAAAATCGGTGGCGGTGGCCGGGTTCACGGTGAATTTCAGGCCGCCGTCCCAGGGGTAATTGTTTTGCTGGGTGATGCCGATGTTTTGCTTGCCGATGCGCAGCGTGGTGTTGCCGCTCACAAACAGGTTCACATACAAATCCCTGTCTTTCTGCGCGTACACGTAGCCGGGCAGCGCGGGCATGAGGCGGGCCAGGTTGGTGGGGCAGCACGAGCACTCAAACCAGCCCGCCCGCGCCGGCTCGGTGTCGTGGTAGCCCATGGCATTCTTAATCTGCATCGCATTCGAGTAGAAAAAGCTCTTGCCATCGAGGCCCACGCCCGAAATCAGGCCGTTGTAGAGCACCTTTTCCATCACGTCCACATACTTGGCATCGCCGTGGAGCTGGAACATGCGCTGGTTCCAGTACACGTCGGCTACCGAGGCACAGGTTTCGTTGTAAGCCGTGGTGTTGGGCAGCTCGTAGTTGGCCCCGAACCGCTCGCCCGCGGGCACCGCGCCGGTGCCGCCCTGCACATACATCTTTTTGCCCACCATATTTTGCCAAATGGTGTCCACGGCGGCCAGCAGCTTTTTATCGCCGGTGAGGGCGGCCACATCGGCCATGGCGGAGTAGAGGTATTCGGCGCGCACGGCGTGGCCTTCGGCTTCGGTCTGGGCCGTCACGGGCTGGTCGTCCTGCCAGTACTGGCCGTTTTTGAAGGGGTCGGCGCTCTTAGAGTCGTAGCCCTTGTACTGGCCGCGGGCTTCGATGAAAAACTTCGCTGTGCTGAGGTATTCGGGCTTGCCCGTAGCGCGGTAAAGCTTCACCAGGCCCATTTCCACTATTTCGTGGCCCGGGGCCACGGTGCGCTTGCCGGGGCCGAAGACCGAGCACACCAGGTCAGCATTTTTGAGGGCAATGGTGAGCAGGGTTTTCTTGCCGGTGGCCTCGTAGTGGGCCACGGCGGCTTCGTAGAGGTGGCCGGCGTTGTAGAGCTCGTGGCTGAGCTCCCGCTCCTTTTCCCAGCGCTCCTGGCCGGCCCAGTGGTGCGGGTGGGCGGGGTCGATGGTGCGGGCGGTGTAGAGGTAGCCGTCGGGCTCCTGGGCCGCGCCAACCTTCCTGATTAGCTCGTCGACGTAGGCATCCAGCTTGGCATCGGGGTACACGCTCAGCGAGTACGACGCGCCCTCAATGGTCTTGTAAATGTCGGTGTCATCGAAGGGGTAAACCGTGGCAAACTTACCGGATTTCGCCGCCGCCATCTCGAAGTTTTTCACCCGGTTGGTGGCTTCGCAGCGGGCGAAGGACGCGGGAATGGTGACGTCGGTGTTGGTTTTGAGGCGCGGCAGCCAGAAGCTGTCGGTCAGCTTCACCTTGGTGAAGGGCACGGCCCGAATGGGATAGTCGGCGGTCTGTTGGGCATGGGCAGGCATGGCGGCACCCAACCCCAGAACCAGCAGAAATATATTCGAAGTAGTCATGAGGAATTTCGTTATTTCTTAGGAATTGAAATGCGATACAGAGCCGCGCCATGCCGCCGGACATAGGGCGCAAACTCAGTAGTGAATTTACCGATTTGCCGGCCGGTCCACAGGTCCTGCACACTGGCCCCGGCCGTCGCACCCAACTCCTGCAACGCTACCGGCACGCGCACCGAGTCGGCGGGTGCGGGGCGGAAAGGCGACTTGGTGAATACCAGGAAATCGAGCGTACCGCCGGTGTTTTGCCCAGCCGCCGCGTTGTCGAGCCCCACCGTGGTGCTGAGGCGGGTGGTGCCAGCCGGCAGGTCGTATTCAATGATGGAATTGGCGTGGGTGCCGATGCCGGTTTCGTAAGCCTTGCCAGCCACCAGCAGCGGCCCACCCGACACGCTTTTGTTCACGGCGGGCTTGCCCCAGCCGGCGGTGGCGCGGCGCCACGGCCGCGTGGTGAGCGGCACCGGTTTGCCGTCGCTGTTCAGCAGTATCGGGTTTAGCCAGTCGGCGTGGTCCCAGGCGGTGCCGTCGCCGCCGTCGCGCACGGTCAGGTAGAGCTTGGTAGCCCCGGCGAGGTCTACTTCAGCGGTTTTGGCTGAGGTTTGGCGGGTAATGGGCCCACTGGCCCAGGCGGCTTCGCTGGCGGGGGCCAGTTCCTGGTCCTGGGCGTTGAAGAGGGCCAGGAATTTATCGCCGGTAGCGGGGTCGTCGGCGGTCCAGGCTACCAGGTCGCCGCGGCGAAACAGCTGGCGGTTGTGGGTGCTGCGCTGGTTCACGGCCAGCAAGCGGGGGTTGGTAATCAGGGCCAGCGTGGCCGCATCGTTGCTGGGCAGGTCGCCGCCAAACATGAGCGGCGAGCGGAAGATGCTCCAGAGCGTCATCAGAGTGCGCTGCTCGTCGGGGGTGAAGCGGGTCATGCGGTCATCGCCCCGCTCGGCCCGAATGCCCAGGCGGCCCAGCGGCAGCATGTCCGCATCGGGAAAAGCGCCGGGCCGAATGTGCGACGCCCACCGCGCGCACACCGCGAAATGCTCCTTGAGCTGCTCCCAGCTGTCCCAGAAGTCGCCCACGGTGCGCCACATGTTGGCGTGGGCGGCCACGTGCGTGGCTTCGGCAATCGGGGTTTCGCCGGGCGAGGTGCTGAATACGATTCGGCGGCCCGACTTGTCAATGGCCCGCCGAATCATCTCTACTTCCGGCTTGTGGTAGGGCTCCGAGAGGTCATCGACTTTCACAAAATCCAGCCCCCACGCGGCGTAGAGCTTGAACAGCGAGTCGTAGTATTCCTGCGCCCCCGGCCCGGCTTTCACCGTGTACATGTCGTGCAGCCAGCGGGCCTGGCCCTCTTTCGAGTAGATATCGGCCGCCGTGAGCTTCGTGCCGAGGATGGGCAGCCGGCGCTGCACCGCCACCACCGGCACCCCGCGCATGATGTGAATCCCGAATTTCAGTCCCTTGCTGTGCAGGTAATCGGCCAACGGCTTAAAGCCCTTGCCGCCGGCAGCCGAAGGAAACCGGTTCACGGCCGGGACGAAGCGGCCGTACTCGTCCAGGTTCCAGTCGGGGTTTTTCTCGTTGTAGCCGTGGGCCGTGTCGTTGCCCACGTACCAGCGGATGTCCACCACCACGTACTCCCAGCCGCTGCTTTTGAGGTTGCGGGCCATGTAGTCGGCATTGGCCTTCACCTCGGCTTCGGTCACGGTAGGGCCGTAGCAGTCCCAGCTGTTCCAGCCCATGGGCGGCGTGGTGGCCCACTGGTGGAAGTCGGGTCTGGACGCGGCTTGCTGGGAATGAGCCGCGGGGATGGTGCCGAGAAGGGCGGCCACTGCCAATAGACGACGGGCTACGCTCATCATGACGTTCTGCATTTTATTGTTCTCTTTCCCTACCCTACCGCTTGCCCGGAATGCGCAGCACCGTAAGCGAGTTCGGGGCCAGCGTGTAGCTCACCACCGGGCCGGCCACGGCAAATTTCGATTCCTGTGGCGTGAGTTTTTTGGGTTCCTGCAGGCTGTTCTGGGTGTTCAAATCATCGGCGGCCATCACCAGGGCGCGGCCGGTTTTGCCCAGCTTTTTGGCTCCGGCCAGGTTCACTTTCACGGTGCGGGGCGCGGTGGAGTAGTTCACCAGCTTCACCACGAGGTCGCCGGCCGCGTCGTCGGCCACGGCGCTGGCGAAGAGGTTATCGGTACCGCTTTTGGCGCCGCCGGGCAGCTGCACGGGCAGCATAGTGGTACCCTTGTTCTGGCTGAAAAGCTGCTGCACGTAGTAGTTCACCGTGCCGTAGGCATTCAGGTTGTCGAACCAAATAAGGTTTGGCGTCCACTGCCAGGCATCGACGTGGGCGAAGAGCGGCGCGTAGGACGCCATGGCCACCACGTCGGCATTGCGTTCCAGGCCGGTCATGAAAGCGGCTTCGGAAAGGGCGCAGTCCCAGTTGTTCTTATTGGCGGGGCTGGCAATGCCCACGCTCTGGGCGGCGTATTCGCCGGCGAAGATTTTGGAGCCGGTGCGCGGGTAGTTGTCGTAGCGGTCCACGTGCTGCCGGAACCACTCCGGCTTGGCGTAGTAGTGCTCATCGATGAACTCCGCCTTTTGCGCGCGCAGCGTGGCCGTGGCTTTGTCAAACAGCTCGCCCTCTGGCGAAGGACCGGCGCTGCTCACTATCTGAATGGCCGGATACTTCGCCTTCAGCACCCTGGCAAACGGCTCGTAGCGCTCCAGGTACTGCGGCCCCCACTGCTCGTTGCCAATGCCAATCATCGTGAGGTTGAAGGGTGCGGGATGACCCATGGCCACACGTTTTGCGCCCCAGGTAGAGGAGGCAGGGCCGTTGGCAAATTCTACCAAATCCAGCGCGTCCTGAATGAAGGTATCCAGCGTGGGCTCGTCGCCCGGGCCGGCCGCGTTCGGCCCCTTGGCCGCGCTGCCCAGCGGGGCCAGCTCGGCCGAGTTGAACTGGCAGGCCATGCCCACGTTCAGAATCGGCAGCGGCTCGGCTCCAATGTCTTCCGCCAGCTGGAAATACTCGAAGAATCCCAACCCAAACGACTGGTAATAATCGGGCGTGTAGCGCTGCTTAAATTCTTTATTCCAGCGGTTTATCATGGGTTGGCGGCTGGCTACCTCGCCAATGGTTTCCTTCCACTGGTAGCGGTTATCCAACGTCATGCCCTCCACAATGCAGCCGCCAGGAAAGCGCAGAAAACCCGGCTTCATGTCCTTGAGCAGTTGCACGAGGTCGGGCCGCAGGCCGTTTTCGCGCTTCAGGTAGGTGTCCTTCGGGAACAGGGAAACCACATCAATGTCGGCCGTGCCGGTGCCTTCCACCGTCAGCTTGAGGCGGGCTTTGGCCGCTGTGGCCGAAGGCCGGAGCACCACGCTGTACTTCTTCCACTCACCGGTAAGCCCCGTGATTTGGGCCTGGGCCAGCGCCTGGCCCGAGGCAGACGTTTCGGGGCCACCGCCGCGCTGGCCGGGCTCTTCCAGGGTCACATTGAGGGCCGAAATGCTACCGGGGCCGCGCCGCAGGTACACCGAGAAGGTGTATTCCGCGCCCTGTTTCACGCCCATGCCGCGGAAGCCTTCGTTCACGAAACCGGCATCGGGCCCGGCAGTTTTCACGCTTAGTCGCAGGAAATGCCGGTTGGTGGCGCCAATGGGTTGGTCGCCCGACACGCGGTAGTCGGCCAGCCCGGCCGCACCCCGGATGGCCTTCCAGCCGATGAGATGGTCATCGTATTCAAACGATTTGTTCTTCACCAGCTCGGGATACAGCCCGCCGTCGGCCGCGAAGTTGATGTCTTCGAAAAACAGGCCGAACATGTTTTTCGGCACGGCCGCAACCGGCTTGCTCACCTGCACGGTGAGGGTGGCGGGGGCCGTTTGGGCCAGGGTAGCAGGGCCGGGCAGCAGGCCCAACAACGCCAGCGCCGCCGCTTCCAGCAGGCGTTGCGTAATAGAGAAAGTCATGGGCGGTGGGAATCTGTTGGTGCGTGAGGACGATGTAGCAACGCGACACTTCGCGTCCCGGCGTTAGCCGATTGCTCCTACAATGGTGCAGGCAGTGAGACGCGAAGCGTCGCGTCTCTACGTCGTGCTGTATCAGCCCCGAAAGGCCACTTCGTTGTACCGCAGCTCATTTTTGAAGGTACGCAGCTTGGTATCGGCATCGATAATTAGGAATTCAATCCCGGCCATTTCGGCGAAATCCTCCAGGTATTCGGCGGTCAGGTTCTGGCTGTAGCCGGTGTGATGGGCGCCCCCAGCCAAAATCCAGGCGGCCGCGCCCACACTCAGGCTGGGCTGCACTTTCCAGAGCACGCGAGCCACCGGCAGCTTGGGCAGGTCGGCGGCGGGCAGCACAGCCTCCACCTCGTTCACAATCAGTCGAAAGCGGTTGCCGAGGTCCACGATGGTGGCATTCAGGGCCGGGCCGGCGGGGCAGTTGAAAACGAGGCGGACCGGGTCAGCTTTGCCGCCGATGCCCAGCGGGTGCACTTCCACCTTCACCTTACCGGTGCCGATGCTCGGGCATATTTCCAGCATGTGCGAGCCGAGCACCTGCTCGTTGCCGGGCTCGAAGTGGTAGGTGTAGTCTTCCATGAAGGAGTTGCCGCCGGGCAGGCCCGCGCCCATCACCTTCATAGCGCGCACCAGGGCCGCGGTTTTCCAGTCGCCCTCGCCGCCGAAGCCATAGCCCTCGGCCATGAGCCGCTGCGTGGCGATGCCGGGCAGTTGGGCCAGCCCGTGCAAGTCCTCGAAGGTGTCGGTGAAACCCTTAGCGCCTTTGTCCTGCAGGAACTGGCGCAGGCCGGCCTCGATGCGGGCGGCCTCGCGCAGAGAGTCCCGCTTCGTGCCGCCGGCTTTGAGGTCTTCGGCCAGCTCGTATTCTTTTTCATACGTAACCAGCAGCTCGTCAATTTGCGCGTCGCTTACTTCGTTGACCACGGCCACCAGGTCGCCGATGCCGTAGGTATTTACTTCGTAGCCGAACTTGATTTCGGCTTCCACTTTGTCGCCTTCGGTCACGGCCACGTAGCGCATGTTATCGCCGAAACGGATAAATTTCGCAGACTGCCAGTCGGCCCAGGCCGCGGCCACGCGGCTCCAGATGTTCAGGCTCTCGTGCACGGCGGCGCTTTGCCAGTGGCCCACTATCACCTTGCGCTTCAGCCGCATGCGGGCCCCAATGAAGCCAAACTCGCGGTCGCCGTGCGCCGACTGGTTGGTGTTCATGAAATCCATGTCGATGTCGGCCCACGGAATGTCGCGGTTGAACTGCGTGTGCAGGTGCGCCAGCGGCTTCTGCAGGATTTTCAGCCCGTTAATCCACATTTTGGCCGGTGAGAAAGTGTGCATCCAGGCAATCAGGCCCACGCAGTTTTCGGCCTGGTTGGCCTCCTGCAAGAGCTTGTAAATCTCCTGCGGCGTTTTCAGAATGGGCTTGTAGACGATTTTGATGGGCAATTTCGTGCCCAGCTCCCGCGCAATTTCTTCGGAGTGGCGGGCCACTTCTTCGAGGGTTTCGGGGCCGTAGAGGTGCTGGGTACCGGTGACGAACCAAGCTTCGTAGTGCGAAATGTCAATCATAGAAGTGGCGCGGACTCTGTAGTCCGCGTTTGGGGAAGTGGTTTTGGTTTCGTTCGGGCGCGGACTATAAAGTCCGCGCTACTGCTGCCCGTAGTAGGAATTCACGCCGTGCTTGCGCTCGTAGTGCTTGCGAATGAGGGCATCTTTGAGGCGCGGTACTTCCGGACGTAGGGTGCAGCTCAGGTAAGCCATGCGGGCTATTTCTTCGAGTACGGCGCTGTTGTACACGGCTTTGTCCACGGTCTTGCCCCAGGTGAAGGGGGCGTGGTTGGCCAGCAGCACCATTTCTACTTCCGTGGGCGAGAGGCCGCGCCGCTGGAACTCGTTGAGGATTTGCCAGCCGGTCTGGTGTTCGTAGTCGCCGGCAATCATGGCATCATCCATGGGCGGGGCGCAGGGCACATCGGCCGTGAGGTGGTCGGCGTGGGTAGTACCGAGGATAGGAATGTCGAGCTGCGCCTGGGCCCAAGCCGTGGCGTAGGTGCTGTGCGTGTGCACGATGCCGCCGATGTGCTCCCAGTGGCTGTAGAGCACGGCGTGGGTTTTGGTATCGGAACTCGGCCGCTTCTCCCCTTCCAGCACGTTGTTGGCGAAGTCGAGAATCACGATGTCCTCGGGTTTCAGCAACTCGTAGGGCACCCCGCTGGGCTTGATGGCGAATACGCGCTTTTCGCGGTCGACCACGCTGGCGTTGCCGAAGGTGAAGAGCACCAGCCCGAACTTGGGCAGCTGCATATTGGCCTCGTAGCAGGCTTCTTTCAGGGCTTGGTATTGGCTCATGCGGTGGTGATGGCAGGCGCTTCAGTTTCCATAACGGGTTCGTCGGGTCCGCTTGTCGCGCTTTCCACGAAGCGGCCAAAGGCCTGATACTGCGCGTAGCGGGCCGCATAATCGTCCACGCGGGCGGGGTTGGGCAGGTAGGTTTCGGCGAAGCCGGAACCCATGGCCTTTTGCGCCGTCTGCACATCAGGCTGAATGCCGGCGGCTACGGCCGCGTACATGGCCGCACCCAGCGCCGGGGCCTGCTCCGACACGGCAATGCGAATGGGCCGGTCCAGCACATCGGCCAGGGTCTGCATCACAAACTGCGACTTTTTGGCCACGCCGCCGATACCGATGACCTGCTTAATGGGAATGCCTTCGGCCTCAAACCGCTCCACAATCTGCTTCGAGCCGTAGCAAATGGCTTCCACCAGCGCCCGGAAAATCTGGGGGGCGTTGGTGCCCATCGTCAGGTTCATGAGGGCGCCTTTCAGGGCCTGGTTGGCGTCGGGGGTGCGGCGGCCGTTCACCCAGTCCAGCGCCAGCACGGCGCTCTCGGCGTGGTCTACAGCGGCAGCTGCTTCACTCAATTTCACCAGCAGCGCGTCGCTCATTTCGTCGCGCAGGGCGTCCTGCTGTTCGGGCGTCAGCACTGTGGAATCGGGCAGCACGTGGTGCAACGGCCATTCCACGATGTTGCGGAACCAGGCCAGCAAATCGCCGAAGGCTGACTGCCCTGCCTCCAGCCCCAGCATGCCCGGAATCACGGACCCATCCACCTGCCCGCAGATGCCGGCCACGAGGTGGTCACCGACTTCGACCGTGGGCGCCACCACGATGTCGCAGGTACTAGTACCCATCACCTTCACCATCGAATAGGCTTCGATTTCACCCGCAATGGCCCCCGCGTGGGCATCGAACGAACCCACCGCCACCACGGTGTTGGTGGTCAGACCCAGGCGCTGTGCCCACTCTTCCGAAAGGTGCCCGGCCACCTCATCGGCGGTGTAAGTTTCGGTGAATAATCGATTGTGTAAACCAGCCAGTTTTGGGTCAAGGTGCTCGAGAAACTGCTCGGCGGGCAGGCCGCCCCAACTCACGTGCCACATGGCCTTGTGGCCGGCGGCGCAGCGGCTCCGCTTGAAGGTGGCGAGGTCGCCGCCGGTCAGCAGTAGGGTCAGCCAGTCGCAGTGCTCCATCCAGGAGTGGGCGGCGGCAGCCACGGCCTCATCCTCTCGCAGGATGTGCGTGATTTTGGCCCAGAACCACTCCGAGGAATAAATACCGCCTGAATATCTGGTATAATCCTCGCCGCCCCAAGTGCGGGCTTTGTGGTTGATTTCGGCGGCTTCGGCCAGGGCCGTGTGGTCTTTCCAGAGCACGAACATGGCATTCGGGTTGTCCTCGAAACCCGGCGTGAGCGCCAGCGCCACGCCCTGCGCATTCACGGGGCCGGGCGTGGAGCCGGTAGTATCCACGGCCAGACCCACGACCTGCTCGGCCGGCACGTGCTGGGCCACGCGGCGCACCACTGCCTCCAGTCCCTCAATATGGTCGAGCGGATGCTGGCGGAACTGGTTGCGCGCGGGATTGCAGAACTGTCCAGTTTTCCAGCGGGCGTAGGGATGCACGGCCTGGGCCGCTTCGGTGCCGGTGCGGGCATCCACGAGCAGGGCGCGAACGGAGTCGGTGCCGTAGTCGATGCCGATGACGTAGGCGGGGGTTGGGGTGGGTTGCACGATGGTTATCGGTAATTAAGTAATTGTCATTGTGAGTGAAGCGCAGCGGAACGCGGCAAACGAAGTTCAGCGAAGCTAATCAGTCCTGTCAAAACCAGACATTTTCCTGAGCGGCAAGCTTTTTCACCAGAGCATTATTACATCTCAAGGCTAGTCGCATCGAGAGGACAGATTAGCTTCGCTGAACTTCGTTTGCCGCGTTTCGCTGCGCTCCACCCGCAATGACAGACGGGCCTTACTTGCGCACGCTAAACGTATAGGTACTGGTGGTATGGTAAGTTTCGCCCGGGCGGAGGATGGTGCTTGGGAATTTGGGCTCGTTGGGCGAGTCGGGGAAGTGCTGGGTTTCGAGGCAAAAGCCGGCGTGCAGGCCGTACACGGTGCCGCCTTTGCCTTTGAGGCTGCCATCGAGGAAGTTGCCGGTGTAGAACTGGATGCCGGGCTGGTCGGTGGTCAACTCCAGGGTGCGGCCCGAGGCGGGGTCGTACACGGTAGCGGCGGCGTGCTGGCCGGTTTCGGCGTTCAGCACCCAGTTGTGGTCGTAGCCGCCGGGCACCTGCGCAATACGCTCGCCGATGGCGTGGGGCGTGGTGAAATCGAAGGGCGTGCCTTTAACGGGGCGCAGTTCGCCGGTCGGAATCAGGCCGGCATCCACCACGGTGTAGCGGTCGGCGGGTAGGGTCACTTCGTGCTTGAGAATGTCCTTGCTCACGCCGTGGCTCAGGTTGAAGTAGGCGTGGTTGGTGAGGTTGACGGGCGTGGCCTTATCGGTGGTGGCGGTGTAAGCTATGCGCAGGGCGTTGTTGTCGGTGAGGGTGTAAACCACCGTAATCTGCAGGTTGCCGGGGTAGCCTTCTTCGCCGTCCTTGCTCAGGTATTTCAGGGTCAGGGTCTGGCCCTCGGGCGAGGTGCCGGGCGTGGCTTCCCAGATTTTCTGGTCGTAGCCCACCTTGCCGCCGTGCAGCGAGTTGGGCCCGTTGTTCACGCCCACCTGGTAGGTTTTGCCATCAATGGTGAATTTTCCTTTGGCAATGCGGTTGCCGTAGCGGCCGATGAGCGCGCCGATGTAGGGGTTGGCCTTGCGGAAGGCCGGGCTCTGGTAGTCGCTCACATTATCGAACCCAAGCACCACGTCGTCCATTTTGCCTTCCCGGTCGGGCATCAGCAGGCCCACGAGGGTGCCGCCGTAGTTGGTGATGGTGGCTTGGGCACCCTGCTTATTGGTGAGGGTGTAGAGCTGGATTTCGGTGCCGTCGAGGGCTTTGCCGAAGGAGGCGGAAGTGGGCATGGCAGCGGCTTTCGTTTGAGTGGAGTCGACGGCCGGAGCCGTCGTGGTGGATTGCTCTGTTGGTTGATTAGACCCGCAGGCGGCCAGCAATAGCAGGCCGGACAATGTTACGGCCAGCAGCCCGGAACGACGAAATGACATCATGGATTGAAGGGAAAGTTACCTGCTCACACAATCGATTGTGCATTCAAAGATAAACAAAGCCCGCTAAGACTAAAACCTAATTTTTCGGAGCACCCCAAAATCCCTGAAAATGCGCTGAAGTGCGCCCTCGGCTACCATTTGCAAACCGCCGGTGTGCGGCAAGCCCGCTTTCCTCCCTTAATATTGTTGTCGAACTGGAAAAACCAGCGTACCCACTGCCCCAAATCAAACGACAAACCATAGCGGAAATGACCAAAATTAAAGTAGCCAACCCCGTAGTAGAGCTCGACGGCGACGAAATGACGCGCATCATCTGGAAATTTATCAAGGACAAGCTCATCACGCCCTACCTCGACCTCGACATCAAATACTACGACCTCGGCATCGAGTACCGCGACGAGACCAATGACCAGGTGACCGTCGACTCGGCCAACGCCATCAAGCAGTACGGCGTGGGCATCAAGTGCGCCACCATCACCCCCGACGAGGAGCGGGTGAAGGAGTTTGGCCTGAAGCAGATGTGGAAGTCGCCCAACGGCACCATCCGCAACATCCTGGACGGCACCGTGTTCCGCGAGCCCATCGTGATGCAGAACGTGCCCCGCCTCGTGCCCAACTGGACGGCCCCGATTTGCATCGGCCGCCACGCCTTCGGCGACCAGTACCGCGCCACCGACTTTGTGACCAAGGGCAAGGGCAAGCTTACCATCACCTTCCAGCCCGAAGATGGCGGCGAAACGCAGTCCTTTGAAGTGTTCAACTTCAAGAGCGACGGCGTGGCCCTGGCCATGTACAACACCGACGAAAGCATCCGTGGCTTCGCCCACGCCTGCTTCAACCAGGCCCTGAGCAAGGGCTGGCCGCTGTACCTGAGCACCAAAAACACCATCCTGAAGAAGTACGATGGCCGCTTCAAGGACATCTTCCAGGAGATTTACGAGCAGGACTACCTGGCCAAGTTCAAGGCCGCCGGCATCACCTACGAGCACCGGCTGATTGACGACATGGTGGCCTCGGCCCTGAAATGGAACGGCAACTTCGTGTGGGCCTGCAAAAACTACGACGGCGACGTGCAATCCGACACCGTGGCCCAGGGCTTCGGCTCGCTCGGCCTGATGACCTCGACGCTAGTGACACCCGACGGCACCGTGATGGAGGCTGAAGCCGCTCACGGCACCGTGACGCGCCACTACCGCGACCACCAGGCCGGCAAGCCTACCAGCACCAACCCCATTGCCAGCATCTTTGCCTGGACGCGCGGCCTGGAGTTCCGCGGCAAGCTCGACGGCAACCAAGAACTCATCGACTTCTGCCACACGCTGGAGCAGGTGTGCATCGAAACCGTGGAAAGCGGTAAAATGACCAAGGACCTCGCCGTCTGCATCCACGGCAACAAAGTGGAGCACGGCCGCGATTACCTCTACACCGAGGAATTCCTGGAAGCTCTGGACGAAAATCTGAAAGCCAAGCTGGCCAAGTAGGTTTAGTCTGACTGCCTGCAACGAGAAATCCCCGCCCAACCGGCGGGGATTTTTTTGTGGGCAAACGGCTGCTCCGGTCCTACCGCCCTAGGCGGTCCGACCGGTGGAAGGAAACACGTTTTGGAGAATAACGAAGACCGGTCGGACCGCCTAGGGCGGTAGGACCGGAGCAAATACGAACAGCCCCGGACTTCTGGCGAAATCCGGGGCTGCGTCAAAAGCTAAGCGCGCTTAATTAGCGGTGGTTGTAGCCGTAGCTGTGGCCGCGGTCGTTGCGGTGCTGGGCTTCCCAGCGGGCACGCTCGGCGGCTTCGCGCTGGGCGGCGAGGCGGGCGCGGTCCTGCTCGAGGCGACGTTGGTTGGCTTCGTAGCGGGCCCGTTCCAGGGCGATGCGGCGTTGTTCCTGTTGGCGCTGGGCGGCTTCGTAGCGGGCGCGCTCAATGGCCGCCTGACGGCGTGAGTCTTTATCGTGGTCGTGGTCGAAAGCGGGAGCGGCCGAAGCGGCAGTAGCAACGAAGAGCAGGCCGGTGGCGAGAAGCGAAAGCAGGGAAGTTTTCATGACGAAAAAAGAAGTTGAAAAGTGAATGGAGATTGTGACGGCGTCTGTCTCTCCAAACGCAAGCGCTGTGCCAAGGCCCGAAATAGCCAAAAGCCGCGCTTTCAACAATCAACTCTTATCCAACAACTTACTTCAACACCTCCCCTCTTAACCGTCGACCAAGCCGCCGAGTCTGCCGACTAACGCTTTCGCGGCCTGCCTCAGATACCACCCAATAAGCCCGCAATTCCTTTGATGTTGAGCCGGGCAAATTTCTGCACCCGCGCAAACCGGTCGGTGGTTTCGTCCAGTTCCTCGTCTTTGGGCTGGCGCACGGGCACCTGGGTGTGCAGCCGCGCAAAAATTGTGGCCGCAATGTCCATGTAGCCCAGCAGCAACAGGTACAACTGCTTCTTCTCGTCCTCAGCGTAGCCTTTCTGGCGAATGGCTTTGACGAGGGTATCCAGTTGCGTGGTTTCGTCGGTGAAGAGGTCGCGCAAGGCGCGGCGCTGCTGCTCGTAGTCGTACAGCTGCTGCTCGCTGCCCGCCGAAGCCGGAAAGGGGAAACTATCGGTGAAGGCTACGGCCTTGACGAAGGCGCTTTCGGCGGCGTACACCGTGGTCAGGTGCTTCTGGAGGCTGGTCCACAGCCCGGTACGGGCTTTGTCGAAAGCGCTGGGAGTGGCCGGTTCGGTACCGTTCATCGGGCGGGCGGGCTGGGGTAAGAGAGCGGCAAAGGTACTCCGGCTGCCGGGCCAAACGCCACGTTGCACCAGATGATAATGACCAGCCAGTAGAAGTTGCTGCAGTAGCCTTACCTGCTGTATACCGCTATAATGGTGTAAGAATCGATGTCACAATCGGTCTATTTTTAGAATTGGATTTTATATATTATACTATCATAATTTATTATAATAAATATAAAATATTCAGTAAAGCGAGCTCATTTCATGTCATAATTCTCCTCTTTTTGATGTCGCATTCACATGCGATGTTTCCTTTTCCTCAGTAAAAAATCTCATTTGCTTTGTGCCAGTACCGTCCCCCACTACCATTCCGATAAGTAAGCATCCTGTTTTTCATGCCGAACAAAATTTGCAAGTTACTAATCGTCTTCTGCTGCGCCTTGGGAGTTACTCACGCTGTCTTGGCCCAAGGAGTACCTCCCCCTGCCATCGCCAAACAAGTGGAAATAGATTTGATAAATGAATCTATCAAAGGCAAAATCCCATTTGATGCCCCGTTTGAATTCATCGGGACGCCCCCCAAAACGGTCGATGTCCTTAAAATAAGAAAGGTGCAACTGGATTCCTCTACCGGGACGGTGCTAGCAGTAGAGGAAGCTACCTGGGCACGCCAATACGATAAAAGTAATGGAGGGGCAGAAGGGGAAGACGCTAAAGCCGAAAAGTTTCGGCTGTTCCTCCTCTTCAAACAGGGCCAAGGGTATCCCACCCCTAACCACCGTTATCTATTTTACATTGACGGTTACGCCTGCACTTGGCAGGGTCAAAGTAAAGTTGCCTCTTACTCATTGGTCGGAACCACAGAATCGGGCTTATCTGACCACATCAAGCTGGATTTCGGGTTGGGCTATGCCTTCAAGCCCCGTGCTGTGGTTGGACTTACTACAGTGCACTTTTACTTCTCTCCCATCAACGAGGATACGGATTTGAATGACGAACATTTGTCCTTTTCCCGGCACTTCTTGCTTCGCACCAGCCTATTCGCGGGTCTTTCACCCGTAGTATTTAGTGAACATACGGAGCAGGAAATTAAGCGCAAGTTTGCCCTTGGAAGCTTTGTTTACGGGGTGGGGCTGCGTTCTCCATTTTACAGTCCCTGGTTCCGCACGGGCAGATTTGGGCGGGTATTTTTCCAACCCATGCGGGTCAATGTGGGTGTACTAAACTTTAAGCAGGCCAACCAGAACGTGTCCATCGCCGGCGATGTCAACAAACGGGCTTTGTTCATGAGCATCACCTACGACTTCAACATCGCTTCCATTCTCGGCCCGCTGGGCAAATTAGTTCAATGAAACGCATCATTTTCCTAGCAAGCGCGCTAGCCGCTGTTTGGGTTTTGGGTGGTTGCTCCCCGCTGGAGGACCCGGCCCTTGTCGCCCCGGAAGAAATACTGCTCTTGTCGGTAACTGGAAAAAAACAGTTAGTTGCCAATGGCCAGGACAAAACGGTGCTGCTGGCTCGGGTTCCCAAAGAAGCGGGGCAGGTCATCATCACTTTTACGACTTCTGCTGGCAGCTTCCCCTTCAACAACACCAAAATCATCAAGCAATTCGCAGATTCCATACAGGGTGACTACCGGTACGCTCGAACCTTATTGAGGTCTGACACTACCAAAGGCACTGTGTATCTCACAGCGGAAACCCCTCAGGCTAGCCGTCGCCAAACCGTACTCTTCATTCCCTAACATCATAACCGCTCCCGCCATGGCCCCCAACGACGACCTCAAGAAGATTAAGCAATTGCTGGCTCAAGCCGCTGCCAGTGATAACGTGGATAAAGCAATGGAAGGATTTGCGCCCCGAGGGTGCTGCGAAATCAGACAAGGCGGTTCTTCGGTTTCGCAATCAAATGTGACGTTGCAAACGTGCCAGAGCATCGCCAATCAATTTGGCGGCACTAGTTATAATTTCAAACCTGGGGTGAACTGCTAATTGGCCATGAATTGCAGCTCCGCGGCCCCAGGGTTGGGGGCTGGACCAATAGTACAACTGCGCCGCCGCTACTGCTAACCTCTATCTTATTGCCATGCTCGCAAGCGACGTTTCTTCCCAACGCTGGGACCAGCTCCAACCGGTCAAAAACCCCGGCACGTGGCTGCTCAAGGCCGATAAAGCGGCAATCCATTTGGCTCTGCCAGCACCCGAAGCCAGACGGCGCGAACACTTCCTGGCCGCGGATGGCCAGCAACCCACGAATCTGGAACTGGAAGTCCTTCGAGGCAACAACGACCTGCTGCAAGTCAATTTTTTAGACCGCTGCCTACTGGTTCGGCAGGCCGTGGGGCGGCTGGAAGCGCATCAGGACAACCAACGCATTCTGGCCACGGGATTTATGGTTGCACCTGGCTTGCTGCTCACCAACAACCACGTACTGCCCGAGCCCGGCATAGCTGAAACCGGCTCGGTTGAGTTTAATGCTTGGTACGACGTAGCGGGCGAGGCGGGCCCGACCGTGCGGTTTGATTTAAACCCGGCAGCTTTTTTTGTAACGGACCAGGAGTTAGACTATACCCTGGTTGCTGTGCAGGCGACCTCGCGCAGCGGCCGAGCACTACTTGCCGAGCAGGGGTACCTGCGGCTCTTTCCAAGCTCGGGTAAAGTGGGCGTCAACGAGTGCGTGACCATCATTCAGCACCCAGACGGCGAGCTCATGCAGATTGCTTTGCGCGAAAACCAGGTGACCCGGGCGCAAGAAGACGAGAACTTTATTCAGTATGAGACTGACACGGCCCACGGCTCGTCGGGCGCCCCGGTCTTCAACGATTCACTGCAAGTTGCCGCGCTGCACAGTGGAGGGCGCATCAAGCGCGATGCCCAGCAAGCCTACGTGCTGAAAGACGGCACCACGCGCCCCACCCTGGACGGCCTGCGGGAATCAGATGTGGAGTGGGAAGCCAACGCTGGTATTCGCGTTTCGGCGATTTGCGCGAACCTGCTAATGCAGGCCCGCCAGCGCTACCCTGCTTTTGTGGCGGTGCTGGAACAAGCCATGGCGGGGGGCGACATCCTGGGCCGCGCCATTGTTCAAGTCAGCACCAGCGGCCCAGACCATGTTTCACCTCCTTCATCCTCCCTCATGCAAGCCGAAAGCAGCCGCTCCGAAACATCCCTCGAATCAACCCCGCCTCAAACCAACACCGGAATAGCCATTCCGCTCACACTGCGCATCAGCCTAGAAGGACCGCAAGGCCTGCGGGCCGAGCCTGCTGACACAGGAACCAAGTCCTTGCTATCCGCAGCAACTGGCTTGGAAACAGAGGCCTTTAAGCAGCAGATTCCTGTCATTTACGACGATTTGGCCAGTCGTCAGGGCTACCAGCCCGATTTTTTGACCCTAGATGGAGGGGCAGTGGTGGCCCTGCCGCAGCTTACGGCCGCTGGCAAGTCCGTCGTCGCCCCACTGCTGGAAGGAGGAGGCTACGAATTGCGCTACCACAAGTTTTCTGTGGTCATGCACAAGCAGCGCCGCCTGGCGCTTTTTACCGCTGCCAACGTGGACTGGATTCAATCCCATCGGGAAATCAATGGGCACAAACCGACCCGTGCCGAGCTGACAAACATTCCTGACATGGTCACCGAGGAATGGGTGCCGGATGCTCGCATTGCGGCCGCGCACCAGCTGTCCGACATCTTCTACACCGACGACCACAAAGCGTTTGACAAAGGACATCTGGTACGCCGCGACGACGTGTGCTGGGGCAATACTTTTGAGGATATGCAAATGGCAAATGGGGATACTTACCACATTACCAACTGCAGCCCGCAAATCAAAGGATTCAATCAAGCGGCATACGGAGTAGACAACTGGGGCGATTTGGAAGCCGAAGTAGCCAAGCAAACCAAGGCCGAGAAAGTGATATTGTTTTCCGGCCCCGTCCTCGCTCCGGACGACCGCTGGTTTCGCGGTAAAGACAGTACCGGAGAAGTCCGGGTACAAATTCCCAACCGGTTTTGGAAAATCGTGGTGGCCAAGGAGACCACCGGTCCGAAGGCTTATGGCTTCGTGCTGGAACAAGATGTGCAAGCCATCACCGAAAAGGAATTTAAGGTAACGCCGACCTGGAAGTCCAAACTTGTTCCAATTGCCACAATTACGGGCTTACTGCGTGGCTGGGTTGATTTATCTGCTTTAGAAGCTATTAGCGCCTAATCAACTTCGGTCCAGCAGGGGCAGCGCCTGCGGGATGTGTGCCCTTGCGGCAGTCCCTGCACGTCAACTATCCCGCCGCATAAGGTAGCTGAGGTAGAACACCTGAGCGTTTGGCACTATCGGTCTCCACGTACTGGACGGCCAACTTTACTTAGTGGTGGCTATGGCCTTGAAGTCACCTCTCGCGGGCCTATTTGACGGGTCCCTAAACCTACTAATATTACACCCGTCAAGTATTTTCGCTACAGTACAGGGAAAGTAATTCCTTCGGTTAAACGGCTCTCTTAATGTCTACCCTTTTCGACCGCATTGCCCTGAGTTTGTCTGGGGGCGGCTTCCGTGCCTCCGCTTACAGCCTGGGCACGCTAAAGGCCTTACACATGCTCGGTCTGCTCGAACGCGTGCACATGCTATCAACGGCCTCGGGCGGCACCATTACCGGCGCCTACTACGCCATGAGAAGGAAAAAAGGAGACGACTTTGCCGCTATCTATCACGACTTCTATGATTTCCTCGCCCAGGACCAGCTCTTGCTCCATGCCCTAACGCAGTGGGGCAGCAACGTAAAGGCGGACCGCCCCAAACTCATTCATGCTTTCGCCGATACGTACACCAAGCTATTATTTCCCGACACCGACCTAGGAACTTTCTGGGATAAGGCGCCCCCTTCTATCCCCTATCACCTGCAAACGGTCATTTTCGGTGCTACTGAACTGTATTCGGGGCTGACTTTTCGCTTTCAGCACAGCTCTTTCCTGCCTCCGCCCAAAAAAGAGACCGACGCGGCTTACCTCGTGGGCAACGGTAACGTGCACTTGCCGGCAAAATACGCCCGCCAACTCCGCTTGGGTGACGTGGTAGCCGCATCTTCCTGCTTTCCGGGTGGTTTCGAGCCTTTGGTCTTGCCAGACGATTTTTTGCCCAAGGAAGATAATTCTGTACTTCGCGGCGGTCCAGGCCAGCCTTTTCTCGGCAGCGTGGCTTTACTCGACGGAGGCATCTACGACAACCAGGGCATTGAAAGCCTGCTGCTGGCCAACGAGCGCAACGCTAAATACCGGGAAACAGCCCAGGCTACACTTCCCGAAGAGCAGGCGCAACTCTTGCAGCCTACTACCCTGTTTTTAGTTGCGGACGTGAGCAGTGCCGAAAAAAGCATCTACCAGGCTGCGCCAGCAGCCATTGGTGGTTTTTCTCCTACCCTCATCCAAGCGTTCAGCGCTTGGCTTGTCCTACTCACTCTGCTTTGCCTCGGGGCATGGTGGCTGCGCAATTCCCATCCCTTCGTCGGGGGTACCCTCACTGGACTGGCGCTGACTGCAGTTGGTGTAACGGGGCTACTCATCTGGGGCTGGCAGCGACTTACCCGAATATTGAGTCGCATGGGACCGAATCTGCCAGCGTGGGTGCTGCCCCGGCTGCGGCAGCTACCGTTACGGCAGCTATATGATTTGCTCACCCTGCGTCTTGGCAGCACCAAGGCGTTGCTTACCTCTGTGTTCATGCGCCGGGTGCGTAGTCTCAACTACGAGCAACTATATCGAAACCTTAGCCAGGCAAACGACACCAACCGCGGGTATGAAACCATGACCAGCATCATTGGCACGCTGGTTACCGAACACGAGCGGCAGCTAATCAAAAGGAAAAAGGTGGCCGCGAAATCCGTACCTACGTCTGTCCGCCAGCAGCTGGCAGCTGTTTATCCCACCGTTCTCTCAGCCCAGCAAATGCCCACCACACTATGGTGGCAACTGGATATTCATCGTCTTCCCGCTATCGTGGCCACCGCAGAAATCACGCTGTGTTACCAACTGCTGCGCCGCTTTGAAAAACAGCCTCCCGCTTTCCCGCTCGAAACAGAGGTGCAGCGCCGCGCCCAAATCATTTGGGACCATTACCAAGCGGACGGGGCCGGCTTATTGCCACTGGAGGCATTATCTGCGCAGTAAACGCATGTCTTTCCCTCTAGCCCCAGAGGCGGCGGGCACGACCAGAACCGGCCATGCCGCCCTACCAAGATTGCTCCACCTAAACACAGGCAGCCATTAGCAGCTGGTAACGAATGCCCCGTTCACCCGCCGCTAATCCCCCGGCGCATTGCAAGTAAAAAAGAGAAGAGGTAGCAAAAAAACCGACCACACGGTGAAAACTGCTACAAGGACTTGAGGTAGTGCTCCCACAACGCCCAACTCAGGCCGCCCGCCGCCGCGATGCCCATGACGGCATAAACGGCCCGCTCCTGACGTGCGCGCAGGGCACCGAAGTGCGAACGAAGAGTGCTGAATTTCATGACGACGCGGTGGCTAATCAGCCAGTGTACTCTCCCCAGACCGTATGGTTGCGAGAAGACGGTTATCAAATCATTAAGGCGCCCACGCCCCAGGTAAAGCAAAGGGCGCCATGGCCTACAAAAAAGCCGCCGCACGGATGCGACGGCTTTCCTGGTATCTACTTCGGACAGAGTCCGGTGCCGTACTGGGCCCTGCCAAAAGGGGGACGGTTAGTCTTTATGGTCGCCGAGCCAGAAGATGATGGAGGCGCCGATGCCACCGGCGATGGTGCCCCCAAGGGTACCGGCCAGGTCGGCCAACCCGTAGTGCCACCACGGGCGCAAGCTGTTTGGACCGCCGGGCTGATTGGTAGCCCCGATGGTGCCGGCGTTGGCCTGCAGCCAGGTGCTTTGGTCGCCTTGCGCTTGCTGCTCGTACCAGTACTGAGCGCTGTGTCGGCCCACGGCGAGGCCCTTCAGCAACGACTCCTGGCTGCTGGCCGTGAGCGAATTGTCGGCCTGAACGTCATCTTCGATTTGGGTCAACCGCGAGACGGCTTGGTCAGAGTTGGTGGACGTCGACATGGCGTCCACCATCCGGTCAAGGTAGTCCAACTCCTTGGTGTTGCCGTTGGTGGTGTAGTACTGGCGCAGGGCTTCCACCGGGTCGGCGCTGTGAATGATTTCGTTCACATAAGGCTGGTTCAGCACTTCTTGCATCGCAGACCGGCTGTAGCCCGCTTCTTGTAAAAAATCCAGCGTTTTGGGTTCTACCTCGTCGGCCGCAACGTTAAAATCCGCCTTGGCCAGGTAGTAGTCCAAGCCCTGATTGTGCTGCACGCCGACATAATCGTAGGGGTTGGTGCTG
The DNA here is from genome assembly GCF_016056375.1 of Hymenobacter negativus. GTDB lineage: Bacteria > Bacteroidota > Bacteroidia > Cytophagales > Hymenobacteraceae > Hymenobacter > Hymenobacter negativus_A. The sequence continues at coordinate 433,244 of NZ_JAEDAE010000002.1, read as the reverse complement.
TTTTGCGCCACGGTCTTGGCAGTCGGGGCCATATCGGCGGTGTCTTTCTTACTACACGAAACGGTGGCCAGGGCAATGGCGCAAAAAGCGAGCAGGAGCAGGAAGAAATTTTTCATTTTGTGAAAGGATTGGTGCCTCCTCCACTTAATACGGGCTATCGGAGGGCTTATGACTCCCGGAGCAGTGCGCGCCCGGGCTCGCACTTGCGGTTCGCAGCGCGCCGTTTTCTTCCCGGGGGTCCGGCCACGGCGGGGGCAACCTGGCCGCTGAAGCTAGCATTGGCGGCAGGTTGCCCCACGCCACCGGAGCAGGAAGGCGTTGGGCGAGGAACAAGCAAGCAAGAGCGGTCAGCACGCGCTGCCACAATTGGGGGCTTCCGGCCGGCAAGGGCCCGGAAACTTATCGGAACAGAAACAGGACCCCGTGCGGGGCCGTTAGCGAAGAGCGGGCCGCCGGGGAGCCGCGGCGGCGAGGCGGGGCCGAAGGCAATGCCTTACAGCAGGGGCGCCAGGGCTGGCACAAGTGCCGGAAAGCCATAGCCCAGAGGGGGAGTCGCCGAGTATAGGTACCACGCGTCAGGTAGTTAAAGCGTGAAAGGGATGCCCAAAGGTTGGCCGCATTTCACCCAACAAAAAGGACAGTTGCTGCCTGTTTATGACTAGGATTATACAAAGGCAATTAGGGGCTATTGGGAAGAATTGTCGGGTGATAACGCAATTATTAGATAAGCTCGGGCACATGATTACCCTGCCAAACCCGCTGTTGCTGACATCGTTACATTAATATGTTCGATACCAGCCAGACGAAAAGGTGGAGCGCAGCGCGTCAGGGCACAAAAAAGCCCTGGCCGGTTGGCCGGGGCGCTGCAAGGCCGGGGGAATCCGTTAGGTAAGTCGCCGCCCCCTCGTGCACCAAGCTCACGGTGCAGGGGCTGTGGGCACAGCTAGCGTGTGCGGCCCCACGCCTTGCGCCTGCATCTGTGCCATCATCGGGCAGTTCAGTTCGTCGAGTACGTCGACGCTCACCGTGGCCCCGGCTTCCAGGTAGTAGGACACCGTTACCGGACGGCCACCACCGGGTTGGGGAAGCAGGGAGGGGAACTTTTGCACGAGCTAGTCGAGTCCCGGTTGCCATCTGAATAGATGGAGTAAGCGTGCATACTGCCGCAGTAAAATCCCATGCATTCAGCAACTTATTGCGGCCAAAAGCTGCGTAAGCACTCAGAATTCCAGACACCTTAATGATTAGAGCGCCTATGGCAGAAGTATTCATCTATACAGAAGCCCATTTATTTTTGGTTGAAATGCTCTTCCACGACCAATGTTTTGGATGCGAGTTAATCTAACTCGAAGCCTTCATCCCTTTCTCCGTTTCTTTCTAATTGGTTGCTCCCTGCTGACGAAGATGTCCACTTCGCCTTGTCTCCTAAAGTGTCCCCCGGAAAAGTAAAAACCCCATTCCCAATGCGGAAACGGGGTTTTTACTTTGCAGAGAAGGAGGGATTCGAACCCCCGGACCTGTTACAGTCAGCGGTTTTCAAGACCGCCGCAATCGACCACTCTGCCACTTCTCTGGGTCAATTACTCGCGCGCTGTGATTATGAAAGCAACAAAAAAGGCTTTTCCCAGCGCAGAAAAAGCCTTTTTGTAGAGAAGGGGGGATTCGAACCCCCGATACCGTTGCCGGTATAACGGTTTTCGAAACCGTCGCATTCGACCACTCTGCCACCTCTCTATAAGGCCCCCGAGTGATTGGGGAGTGCAAAAGTAAAAAGGAATGCGGAATGAAAAACGAGGAAGGAAGAATTTTTCTCAAATTTTCTGCTATCGCCCTCAAAATCAATTCCTCATTTTTCATTCTTTGTCATTAGCTGCTCCTGCAGCATCTGGCGGCGACGGCCGGTCACGGCATCCATGCTCACGTTCACTTCGAACCCGATAATCAGCGTCATACACACGAATTCGAGCCACACCATGAAGCCCACCAGCGCCCCGATGGAGCCGTAGAAGTGGTTGTAGGAATCGAAAATCCGGACGTAGAGCGTGAAGAGAAACGACACCAAAAAAATGAGCAGCGTAGCCACAATGGCCCCGGCCGACACCAACGGCCACTTGTCATGCACGGGCGGCACGAAGTAATAAATGACGCAGGTGGTACTCAAAAATAGTCCAATCAGTGAGCCGTAGCGGATGAGTGTGAGCACCAAATCGGTGAACCGCTCGGGCACGATTTCATAGAAAACCAGGCCATCGATGAGGTAAGTACCGAAGAAGATGCCCGCGATGGACAGCAGCAGTATCAGGGCCAGCACAAACGTTAGTCCGGTGGCAATCATTCGCTTGCGCAGGTAGCTGCGGTGCTTGAACCACGGATATTTCTTCTCAAAGGCATCGAGCAAGGCCATGATGCCATTGGAACTGAGCACCAGCGCCGTGCCGAAACCGAAGGAGAGCAGGCCGCCGTGCGGGATGTTCACAATGTCCTCGATGGTGCTGGCAGTGGCCGCGTACAACTCGCGGGGCATGAAATCGGCCAGAAACTGGAGGATGTCCACATTCAGGTTCGGTACGGGGATGTACGGAATGAGCGTGAACAGGAAAATGATGGTCGGGAACAGGGCCACCGTGAGGTTGAAGGCCATGTAGGCGGCGCGCTTCTCCAGCGAGTCGAGCCGTAGCTCGTGCAGGATGCGGTCGAGCACGTCGTAGAGCGAGGCGTGGCCGCCGGGCAGCCGCAGCCGCTTCAGGCCCACAATGGCCCGCCGGTACGGCCGTTGCTGGCGCACATCGGGGAAGCGGGCACGGCGGATGGCGGCGGGGGCTTTCAATTGACAGTCAACAGTTGACAGTGAGCAATTAACAGCATCAGCTACAACAAGCGTTTTGCTAACTGTTCACTGATAACTGCTAACTAACTTTCTATTTCCGGAACGCGGCCGGGGCAGGCGCATCTGGCAAAATTGCGCCGGGCTTGGGCAGCACCGGGCTTTCCAGGTCGTCTTCGCTAAAATACGGTGCCAGCTGCTGCTGGATGCTTTCGGGGATAGGTACGGGCCGGCCGGTGGTAGTTTTCACAAACACCATGAGCGTGTGGCCTTCGGTGAGCAACTCCTGGGCTTCGTTGTAAATTTCGTACTCGAACAGCACCCGCGTGCCTTCGGGCGGCTGGCGCAGCAGCAGGCGCACAGTCAGCAGGTCGTCGTAGCGGGCGGGGCGGCGAAAACGGGTGCGCAGCTCCCCTACCGGCATGCCCACGCCGTCGGCCTCCAGCTCTTTGTAGCTGATGCCAAGCTTGCGGAACGCCTCGGTGCGCGCCACTTCAAAATACGCCGCGTAATTGCCGTGATAGACGTAGCCCATCTGGTCGGTTTCGGCGTAGCGCACGCGGATTTGGATATCGGACTGATACATAATGTCTGGTAAATTGTGTCATCCTTCGCTGCGCTCAGGATGACAGCCGTTTAGTTCATCGAATCCCCGCCCGATTCAGTGCCGCCTGGTAGCGGCGGGCGTTGGCGATGTGCTCGGCCTCGGTGGTGGCGAAGGCGTGGTAGCCGCTGAAATCCTCCTTGGCGCAGAAATAGAGGTAGTTGTTGCTCTCGGGTTTCAGCACGGCGTCGATGCTGGCGATGCTGGGCAGGTTGATGGGGCCGGGGGGCAGGCCGGCGTACTTGTAGGTGTTGTATGGCGAGTCCTTTTGCAGGTGCACGTTCAGCACGCGCTTGATGGTGAAGTCGTGGTTGGCGTAGACCACCGTCGGGTCGGCCTGCAGCTTCATGCCGCGCTTGAGGCGGTTGAGGTACACGCCCGCGATGCGGGGCCGCTCGTCGGCGTGCTGCTGCTGCTCGGCTTCCACGATGCTGGCTAGGGTGCTCACCTGGGCACGGGTGAGGTGCAGCTTCTCGCGCTCGGCGTCGCGGGCGGGCGTCCAGAACTGCTCGTAGGACGTTTTCAGGCGCTGCATCAGGCGCTTGGCCGATGTGTTCCAGTACACGTCGTAGGTGTTCGGGATGAACATGGTAAGCACCGTGGTGGTGTCGAAACCCAGGCTCTTGGTATAAGCCGGGTCGCGCAGCAGCGAGTCGAGCCGGGCGGCGGGCACGTCGACCTGGCTGGCGAGCTTGGTCACCAGCTCATTGCGCAGGCGCACCGTGTTGAAGGTCAGTTTTACGGGCGACTGGGCTCCACTCTTGAGCACGTTGATGAGCTGGCGGTTGGTGAAGCCGTTTTTGAGCTCGTAGTTACCGGGCTTCACGGCGCCGGGCTTGTCGTACTTCATCAGCCGGGCCACGAAGTGCAGCGAGAGTTTATCCACCACGGTACCGGTTTTGTCGATGGCCGCGAGGGCCGTTTTCCAAGTAGCGCCGCGGGGGATTACCACATAAGTCGGCTTGCCCTTGGTTTCGATGTTGGCGGTGAAGAACACCTGGTAGAAATAATAGGAGAAGCAGACCAGCGCGAGCGTGAAAATGATGCTCACAGTGGCCCAGCGTTTGCGGCGTTTCAGAGCGTCGTCGCGGCGTTCGAGGATGGACTTTTGGGCAGGTTTGGCCATGAGAAATAAAGCGGAGGTCAGAGGAGCGGCGCCAAAAGTACGAAGGCCGGCAACCGCACGGCGCAGACGGCGGTTGAGTTGTTTCGTTTCGGCCGGGCGTAGTACCTTGCCCGCGCCTTTGGCCCGGTGGGTTGCCGGCCGCCGAAGGCCGTGGCCGCCGCGCCGCCGCATTACGTCTCTAATTTATTAACCATCAGCCATATCCATGCCCGCCACCCTTCTCCGCATCCACCCCGAAAATCCGCCGCAGAGCCGCATTCAGCAAGCCGTTGACGTATTGCGCAAGGGGGGAGTCATTATTTACCCCACCGATACCGTCTATGGAATCGGCTGCGACGTGACCAATGCCAAAGCCGTGGAGCGTGTGTGCCGCATCAAAGGCATCAAGCCCGAAAAGGCCAACCTGAGCTTCATCTGCTACGACCTGTCGCACATCAGCGACTACGCCCACGGCATCTCCACGTCGACTTACAAGGTTATCAAAAAAGCCCTGCCCGGCCCGTTCACCTTCCTCTTCGAGGCCAGCGCCGATGCTCCCCGCTTCGGGGGCGTGAAGCGCAAGCAAGTCGGCATCCGCGTGCCCGACAACCAGATTATCCGCCAACTGGTGAAAGAGCTCGGCAACCCCATCGTGAGCACCTCGGTGCGCGAGAGCGAGGAAACCCTGGAAGAATACGTGACCGACCCGGACCTGATTTATGAGAAATACCGCCTGCTCGTGGACCTCGTGATTGACGGCGGCTTCGGCGGCAACACCCCCAGCACCATCGTTGACTGCACCAACGACGACTTTGACATCGTGCGCGAGGGCGCGGGGGATATTGAGCAGTATCTGTAAAATCGCCTGTCATTGCGGGGCCGCAGCCCGTGGCAATCCGTCCTGTACTAACCAGACACCTCCTTTTACCAGAAGGCCCCGACGCTATAGCAGCGGCGGGGCTTTTTACTGAAAAGGCTTTATCACATCTCAGGGTTGGTCACATTGAGAGGACGGATTAGCTTCGCTGAACTTCGTTTGCCGCCTTGCGCTGCGCTCCACTCGCAATGACAGACGGCTACCGCTTGTGCTTCCACCGCCTATGCGTCCAGAGGTACTGCTCCGGCGAGGCGCGCATGTCTGCTTCCAGTTGCCGGGCGAAGGCTTCGGTGATGGGAAACGTGCCGGCGGGCGCGCCTTTCGCGGTCCGGCCATCGGGCAGTTCGGTGAAGGTGACTTCGTAGTAGCCGCGCCGGGCGCGGCGGATGCCCACGTAGAGCACGGCGCAATCGAGCTGCACGGCTAGGCGGTCGGCGCTGGTGTAGAAGCTGGTGTCCTGGTTGAGGAACTGGGTCCAGTAAGGCCGGTCTTCGGGGCCGGCGGCCTGGTCGGTGAGCAGGCTGAGGGTACGGCCCTCGCCGCGGTGGGCCACTAAGTAGCGCAGCGTGGCCAGCATGGGCACGGCATCGGCCCCGAAGCGGGTGCGCAAGCGACGCATCAGGGTCTCAAAAAACAAGTTGTTGAGCGGCTTGTACACGCCGGCGGCCCGGCCGGGAAACTCCAGCGCCGCGCCGTTCAAAATCCATTCCCAGTTGCCCATGTGCGAGCCCAGCGAGAGCACCAGCCGGTTTTCGGCGAAGTGGCGCGTCATCAGCTCGGGGTTGGTGAAGCGCAAGCGCTGCCGCAACTCCGCCGGCGAAATGGCGGCCAGCTTCAGAATTTCTACCACTACCTGGGCAAAATGCCGGTAAAACGCTTTGCCGGTGCGCTCGATTTCGGCCGGCGTTTTCTCAGGGAAGGAATTCCGTAGGTTTTCTGTGACCACGCGCCAACGGTAGCGCACCACGTAAGCCAACATGAAATAAATTACCTCCGCGAATAAATACAGCACCGCCAGCGGCAGGTGCGCCAGGCCCAGCAACAGCCACCACAGCGGCTCGAAGTACCAGGCGTAGGGCCGGCCAGTGGTGGCGAGGGTTCCTTTGGTGGCCATGCTTAACGGGGCACGGCCGCGCCGGCGGGCGCATACTCAGCGGCGGAGTGCTCGCCAATGGCGCGGTGGCCCGCTATCAGCTTCTTATTGCCGGGGCCGCCGTACACTTCCACAAACAGCGTAAACGGGCCATCGGGCAGCGGCCCCATCGGAAGCTGCCCGGCAATGCTGGTGGGGCGGCCGCTCTGGGGCGTGAGGGTGGCGTCGGCATCGGCGGCCGAGCCGTCGGGGGTGGTGAGGTGGTAGTGTACGCGCAGGGCCTGGCCCACGGGCGCATTGTGCAATTCGGTGTAAAAGAACACATTATCCGCACCCCGGCCGTAGCTGCCGCCGGGCGCACGGGTGAGGCGAAAGCCGCCCCGGGCAAAATTATCGTCGCCCCCGCTCTTGGCCGCCGGGCGCGAAAGCAATACCACATCCGAGAGGAACGGACCGGTGGGGGCCTCCAGCACCAGCGGTTTCTCCACAGTGGTTTCACCGTTGGCAGTCTTGTATTGGTCCTTCACGGTACCGCGCAGGGTGTATTTGCCATCGGGCAGCAGAATGCGCTTAAGGAAGCTCTGCGGATTTTTGATGACAATGGTGGTGTCCGTAAGTACCGGCGGCTTCAAGTTAATGACTTCGTGGTAGGACGAAGTGCCATCCGCTTTCAGAATGTCGAGCGTGACGAGGGCCGACGACTGGAACGCCTTGGGTGCGCGCTGCCGGTACTGCAGCGACTGCGTGGGCACAGTGACATAGATTTCGACTTCGGCGCCCTTCTCCACCTTGTTCAGGTTGCGGAAGCGGGCCACGTCGAGCAGCAGCTGCGGCGGGCCGGCCTGGGCGGCTAGCGTGGCGAATGTGGCAAGTAGGGCGAGGAGGTAGCGCATGGGGCAAAAGTACGGCGGGTGTAGGGGAGGTGTTGGGAAGTGGTAGAACGTTATGCAGAACATGGCCAGCACGTCATGCCTCGACGGCGCTCGGCATGACGTGCTACCTAAATTCGTCATCAGACTATTTTTGTGCCAGCTCTGCGGCAAACAATTCCCGCGCCTGCCTCGTTTTTCCCCCGCTATGCGTGCTACTGTCGCCTTCTTTCTGGGAATACTGATGCTGCTGGGCAGCTTCGTGCCCGAGAATGACTTGGGCGAGCTGGCCAAGCTGCCGCAGCTGGTCGAGCATTATGAATACCATCATTCGACCGCGGGCGGCGGATTGAATTTCGGCCAGTTCATCGCTGAGCACTACGGCGCCGGTACCAAGCACTATGTGGGTTGCACACTTTCGCCCCGCCACCAGCAAGACCACCACAACCTGCCCCTGCGCTGCCACCACGGTTGCGTTACGCTCAGCTTCGTGGTAGCACCTGTGACGCGGCTACTGTTTGTGTCTCAGCCGGAAATAGCGGCTGCGCCGGCGTATAGTGCCGTTGCTGCGCCGCGCTACGCCTTCATTTTTAGTGCTTCGCAGGGCCAGCCGCCCCGAGCCTAACCCTGCTGCGCCCCCGGAGGCAGTGTGCCCGTGCTATTGGTAGCACCGGCCCTAAATCTCCGGCCCCCTCCCCTCTCTTATTGGATTTTTAGCGCCTCCCGGCTGGCCATTGGCCGCGTCCGGACCGGGCCATATTGCACCGTATCGCATGATTTCGGCAATTATTAATTTCAGCATCCGCAACAAGCTGCTGGTGGGGCTAATGCTGGCCGGGCTGATTGCCTGGGGCGGATTTTCGGCCGCCAGCCTGCCGCTCGACGCCATTCCCGACGTCACCAATAACCAAGTTCAGGTCATCACCCAAAGCCCCGCGCTGGCAGCGCAGGAGGTCGAGCAGCTCATCACCGTGCCGCTGGAACTGCAGCTGCGCACCATCCCGGGCGTCACGGAAATCCGGTCGATTTCGCGCTTCGGGCTGTCGGTGATAACCGTGGTTTTCGAGGAAGACGTGGACACCTACCACACCCGGCAGCTGGTGGCCGAGAAGCTGAAAGTGGCAGAGGCCGACCTCGGGCAGGGCCTGGGCGCGCCGGGCATGGCGCCCATCACCACCGGCCTGGGCGAGATTTACCAGTACACCATCAAAGTCAAAAAGGGCTACGAAAAGCAGTACGGCCTAGCCCAGCTGCGCGAAGTGCAAGACTGGCTGGTGAAGCGCCGACTGGCCGGCGTGGAGGGCGTGGTGGATGTGAGCAGCTTCGGCGGCTATGTGCGCGAGTACGAGGTGAGCGTGGACCCCGCTCGCCTGGCCGGCGCGGGTGTGAGCATGGCCGAGCTCTACGAAGCCCTGCAGGCTAACAACGGCAACGCCGGCGGCAGCTACCTGGAGCGCGGCCCCCGGGCGTTTTTCATCCGGGGCGAGGGCCGGGCCACGTCGTTGCAGGACATCGGCAACATCGTGGTGAAGCCCGTGGGCGTGCCCGGCCGGGGCGGCGCCCCGCTGCTGGTGCGCGACGTGGCGGCCGTGCGCTTCGGCCACGCCGTGCGCTACGGCGCCATGAACCGCGACGGCCAGGGCGAAACCGTGGGCGGCGTGGTGCTCATGCTGAAAGGCGCCAGCTCCGAAGCCACCATCAAAAACGTGAAGGCCCGGGTGGCCGAAATCCAGCAAACCTTACCCAAAGGCCTGGAAATTGACCCGTTTCTGGACCGCACCAAGCTGGTGGACAAGGCTATTCATACGGTGGTGAAAAACCTGATTGAAGGCGGCGTGATTGTAGTAGTCGTGCTGCTGCTGCTGCTCGGCAACCTGCGGGCCGGGCTGGTGGTGGCGGGCATGATTCCGCTGTGCATGCTCTTCGCGCTGGGCATGATGCGCACCTTCGGCGTCTCAGCTAACCTCATGAGCCTGGGCGCGTTGGACTTCGGCCTCATCGTGGACGGGGCCGTGATTATCGTGGAGGCCGTCATCGCCCACCTGCTGCACGAGCGCCTCAAAGCCGCCCACGAAACCATGGACGACATTACCGAGGACGTGACGAACCGGCTGATGAAATCGGCCCTGTTCGGCCAGCTCATCATCCTGATTGTGTACCTGCCCATTCTCTCGCTCACGGGCGTGGAGGGCAAGATGTTCCGGCCAATGGCCCTCACCGTGAGCTTCGCCATTTTGGGGGCCATGATTATGTGCCTGACCTACGTGCCAGCCGTCACGGCCTGGGCGCTAAAGAAGAATATCAGTGAAAAGCCCAACCTGGCCGACCGCATCGTGGGCTTTCTGCATAAGCTGTACGACCCGATTATTCGGGCGGCGCTGGGGGCGCGCTGGTTGGTGGTGGGCGTAGCCGTGGGCCTGCTGGCGCTGGGCGGCCTGGTGTTTACGCGGCTGGGCGGCGAGTTTATTCCGCAGCTCGACGAAGGCGACTTTGCCATGAACGTGACGCTGGCGCCGGGCTCTTCTCTGGATGAAAGCATTCTGCTTACGTCTCGGATTCAGCGCATTCTGAAAAGTAAATTTCCGGAGGTGCTGCAGGCAGTGGGCAAAATCGGCACTTCGGAAATTCCTACCGACCCCATGTCGCTGGAAGACAGCGACCAGATGATTATCCTGAAAGACCACGCCGAATGGACCAGCGCCCACACCCGCGAGGAGCTGGCCAACAAGATGCAGGCGGCCCTGGCCGGCGTGCCCGGCGTGAGCCTTGAATTCCAGCAGCCCATTCAGATGCGGTTTAACGAGTTGATTTCGGGGGTGAAGTCGGACGTGTCGGTGAAGATTTACGGCGACGACCTGGACGTGCTCAAGGCCAAAGCCGATGAGGCTGCCGCGCTCATTCGCCCCTTGCAGGGCGTGGGCGACATTAAGGTGGAGCAGATTATTGGCCTGCCGCAGCTGCGCGTGAGCTACGACCGCGCCAGGCTGGCCCAGTACGGCCTGCGCGTAATGGACCTCAACACCCTGCTGCAAACCGCCTTCGCCGGCCAAACTACCGGCCAGGTGTACGAAGGCGAGCGCCGGTTTGACCTCGTGCTGCGCCTTGACTCCCTGCACCGCCGCGGCCCCGACGACATCAACCAGCTCCTCGTGTCGCTGCCCGACGGCACCCAGATTCCGCTGAGCGAAGTTGCTACCGTGGCCTTGAAACCAGCCCCCGCCCAAATCTCGCGCGACGACGCCCGCCGCCGCGTCAACATCGGCGTGAACGTGCGCGGCCGCGACGTGCAAAGCCTCGTGCAGGACATCCAGGGCAAGCTGAAAACCGGCCTCCGCCTGCCCGCCGGCTACAGCATCACCTACGGCGGCCAGTTCGAAAACCTGAACCACGCCAAAGCCCGCCTGGCGGTGGCCGTGCCGGTATCGTTGGTGCTGATTTTCATGCTCCTGTTCCTGGCTTTCCGTTCGGTGAAGGAGGCGCTGCTGATTTTTACGGGCATTCCACTGGCGGCCATTGGCGGCGTGCTGGCGCTGGGGCTGCGCGGGATGCCGTTCAGCATTTCGGCCGGCGTGGGCTTTATCGCGCTGTTTGGGGTGGCCGTTCTGAACGGGATTGTGCTGGTGGCCAGCCTGAACGAACTGGCCACGGCCGGCGTGCGCAAAATCCGTGAGCGGGTGCTGCGCGCCACCGAGGAGCGGTTCCGGCCGGTACTGCTCACGGCCTCGGTGGCCTCGCTGGGCTTCCTGCCGATGGCCTTATCCGGCTCGGCTGGCGCGGAGGTGCAGAAACCGCTGGCCACGGTGGTTATCGGCGGGCTGATTACGGCCACGCTGCTCACGCTGGTGGTGCTGCCGGTGCTCTATACTTTCTTCGTAGACGACGACGAACCCAGCCCCGAAGTAGCCGCCGAGGAAGCGGAAGAAGCCAAGCGGCGGGAAGAAACTGGTGAAGCGCCTGCGGCAGAAGATGACGAGGCAAAGCCCGCTTCTGCGTCATTTACCGGCCTTGCATACTGGATTGAACGGTGTAGAGACGCAATATTTTGCGTCTCGTCGGCCGCGCCGTCCGGGAGTCGTTCGGATGATTTCGTTCAACGACGAGACGCAAAATATTGCGTCTCTACACCGCTCCGGCTTCTCCTTTTAGCCGCCGCCCTGCTGCCGGCCACTGCCCGCGCCCAAAAAGCACCCACCAATTCCCAGCTCAGCCTGGCGCAAGCCCTGAGCACCGGCCTGGCCCAGAGCCCGCTGGTGCAGGTGGCCACGTTGCAAGCCCAGCAACAGCAGGCCCTCACGCGCACCGGCTACGACCTGCCACGCCTGGTATTCGACTACCAGTACGGTCAAATTTCCGGTCCGCTGGCCGACCATAGCTTCAACGTGTTGCAGCAGTCGGCCTTCCCGACCGTCTACGGGGCCCAGCGCAAGGTGCTGCAAACCACCGCCGAGGCCGGCACCATTCGGGCCCGCGCTCAGTGTCGCGAGCTGGCCCGCAGCATCCGTTCGGGCTACTATAATTTGCTGGTGACCTACCGCCTTGTGGCCCTGCTACGTAAGCAGGACAGTCTCTACCAGCGCGCTGCCCGGGCCGCCCGCATCCGCTACCAGGTGGGCGAAACCAACCGCCTGGAGCAGGTGTCGGCTGAAGCTCGGGCGCGCGAGCTGCAAAACCGCCTCGCCACCCTGCGCTCCGAGCTGCTGGTGCAGCGTCAGCAGTTGGGCTTGCTGCTGGGCCAGCCCAATCTGGCCAGCATCGACACCACGGCCAGCCCCCGCGCCTCGCTGCTGCCCGCCGATACGGCTGGCCTCACGCCCGCCACTAACCCTACGCTGGCTCTCTACCAACAGCAGCTCGCCCTTAGCCAGCAGCAAACCAAGCTCGAAAAGCTGCGCCGCCTACCCGACCTGCGCGCCGGCTACTTTAACCAAACCATCAACCAGGAAAGAGGCTTCAACGTGGCTCAGGCCGGCATTGCGGTACCGCTGCTGGGCGGGGCGCAACGGGCCCGCATAGCTGCCGCCAAAATTGGCGAGGAAGCCGCCCAAATGCAGCTGAACTACGCCAACACCCAGTTCGGCACCCAGCTCAGCACCCTGCGCCAGCAGCTGGCCCGCGCTCAGGCTTCGCTGCTTTACTACGAAAATTATGCCCTGCCGCAAGCCCGGCTCATCCTCGATACGGCCGAAAAAAGCCGACGCGCCGGCGATATCGAGTACGTGGAATACGTGGTGAACACCCAGCCCGCCTGGCAGATTCAGGAAGCGTATCTGGAGCAGCTCAGACAATACAATGAGCTGGTGGCCAACATCCTGGCGCTGGTTGGGGCAGATGCGCCGTAACCCCAAGGCCCTTCCCCGGCTGGGAGGGGAGCCGAACGAGTCATTCAAAAAGCAACAACCAGTTCCTCACTCCAGAACGCACCCCTCCCTACCGGGGAGGGGCCGGGGGTGGGGGCTACCACAGCACGACACTTCCTCTGATGAAATACTTCCCCTTCCTCCTTCTCCCCTTCCTCGTCGCCTGCGACAAAAAAACTGAAGGAACCACCGACAAGCGCGCTGCCCCTCCACCCCGCGCCCCCAACGAAGTTTTTCTCAGCAAAGCTCAGCTGCAAGCCGCGGGCATCGAGCTGGGCACCTTCACCCGGCGCGACCCGGGCACCGAGGTACAGGCTACCGGCCAGATAGACGTGCCGCCCAGCCACAAAGTATCCATCACGGCCGTGATGGGCGGCTACGTGCAGCAACTCCCGGTGCTGCCCGGCCAGCACGTTATGCAGGGCAGTGTGCTTGCCACCCTGCGCAACCCCGATTACATCAAACTGCAACAGGACTACCTCCAAAGCCAGGCCCGCATCGTGTTTCTGAAGCAGGAAACCGCCCGCCAGCAAATCCTCAACGACGAGGACGTGGGCGCCCGCCGCAAGCTTCAACAGGCTGCTTCCGAGCTGCGCACCGAGCAGGCCGCCGCCGGTAGCCTCGCCGCCCAGCTCCGCCTCATTGGCCTGAAACCGGAGCGCATCTCCGCCACCAACATCCAGTCCAGCGTTCCGCTCATCGCGCCCATCGGCGGCTTCGTGAAGGCCGTGCTGGTGAACCCCGGCCAATTTGTAAATCCGCAGGACGTGCTGATTGAACTCGTTGACCGCTCCGATTTGCATCTCGAGCTCAAAGTTTTTGAGCGCGATATCGCGAAAGTGAAAGTGGGCCAGGACATCTTGTTCCGCGTGCCCGCCCAGGGCGCTAGCGCCCAGCCGCTACCCGCCACGGTATTTCTGGTTGGCAAATCGTTTGACGACGACGGCCGCACCGTGCCCGTGCACGCCCACCTGCACGAAACCGGCCCCGACGCTGCTGCCACCATCGCCCTGCTGCCCGGCCAATACGTCAGTGCCCGCATCCTCACCGGCCGCACCCCGCAGCGCACCCTGCCCGAAGACGCGCTGGTGCCCGGCGGTGAAGTCAGTTACGGCTATTATCAAATAAAAACGGACGGCAAGGGCAGCACCTTCCGCCGCTTCAGCCTGCGCCCCGGCGCCACCGACCAGGGCCAGGTAGCCGTGCGCCCGCTGGATAAACTGAGCGACACCACGCATTTAGTTATCAAAGGCGCGTATTTCCTCGATGCCGAGCGCAGCAAAGGCCAGGGCGGCGATGAGTAGAGACGCATATTTGCGTCTCGTCATTGAACGGAGTCAGCGAACGATTTTCGCCTGTTTTGTCCAACGATGAGACGCAATTATGCGTCTCTACACCATCCCATGATTCTCCTCACCGAACTCCACTACCACCCGCCGGCCGCCCTTTTTGCCGAGCTGCTCCGCGCCGACAGCATCCTGCTCGAAGCCCACGAGCACTACCGTAAGCAAACCTTCCGCAACCGCTGCCTCATCCGCACCGCGCAGGGCGTGCAGCCGCTCACGGTGCCGGTTATCGATGGCAACCGGGCCGAAAAGGTCAGCGTTTCCGAAATCGAAATCGACTACCGCCAGAACTGGATTCACCGGCACTGGCGCACGCTGCAAACGGCCTACGGCAACAGCCCTTATTTTGAATTTTATGCCGACTATCTGCATGATATTTACGTAAGTAAACCCGCATTGCTTTTCGACCTAAATCAGCAGTTTTTACGTTTACTGCTGAGGTGCTTCCGCATCACCCTGCCCCTGCACCTCACCACCGAATACCACGCCCACTACCCCGCCACCTCCTGCCCTCCTGCCCTCCTGCCCTCCTACCCTATAATAGACCGACGCGACTGGCTGACACCCAAAGCCGCTACCAAAATGCCCGAACCTGACACTCCGGCAGCCTCCGGCCTGGTGCGGCCCTATCCGCAGGTGTTTGGCCCAGGTTTTGAGCCCGGCCTGAGTGTGCTGGACCTGCTGTTTTCGCAAGGCCCGGCCGCCGGCCGCTATTTGCAGTAACCCGTAGATTTCGGCCGACGTTAGGTTAATAATGCCGGGCCGCAACTTAGTCCGAACCTTCGCCCGAACCGGCTTGTTTTCAAGCTACATCGGCCCAACCCGTTATTCGTGTTACTTGCCCGACGCGGGGCTTATCTGATTTTTCACTACGTTTATTGGCATGGAAGCTAAATTCTCAAACCGCGTCAAAGAGGTTATTTCCCTCAGTCGGGAAGAGGCCATTCGTCTCGGCCACGACTACATTGGTACCGAGCACCTGCTGCTTGGTATGATTCGGGAGGCCGAAGGCACCGCCCTTGGCCTTCTGCGCAAGCTGGGCGTGAGCATCGATGAGCTGAAATTCTCATTGGAGCAGGCCACCCGCAACACCGCCACCCAGGGCACCAGCATTACGGGCTCGATTCCGCTTACCAAGCAGACCGAGAAGGTGTTGAAAATAACGTATTTGGAGGCCAAAATCTTCAAATCCGAAATCATTGGTACCGAACACCTGCTGTTGTCCATCCTGCGGGACGAAGACAACATTTCTTCCCAAATTCTCAGCAAATTCAACGTGAACTACGAAACTGTGCGCGACTCGCTGGATTACCACGGTAACGCCGGCGCTGCCCCGCAAAACCGCACGCCCGACACGGACGACGACGATAACGACAAACTCTTTGGCTCGTCGGGCCCCGGCGGGCGCGGTGCCGGCACCGGCGCTGGCGCCAAGAAGCCCGGCGAGAAATCGCGCACCCCGGTGCTCGACAACTTCGGCCGCGACCTCACCAAGTTGGCCGAGGAAGACAAGCTCGACCCCATTGTGGGCCGCGAAAAAGAAATCGAGCGCGTAGCTCAGATTCTGAGCCGCCGCAAGAAGAACAACCCTATCCTCATCGGTGAGCCCGGCGTAGGTAAAACGGCCATCGCCGAAGGTCTCGCCCTGCGCATCATCCAGAAAAAGGTTAGCCGCGTACTCTTCAACAAGCGCGTTGTTACCTTGGATTTGGCCTCGCTGGTAGCTGGCACCAAGTACCGCGGCCAGTTCGAAGAGCGCATGAAGGCTGTGATGAACGAGCTGGAGAAGTCGCCCGACGTGATTCTGTTCATCGACGAGTTGCACACCATCGTGGGCGCCGGCGGTGCTTCGGGCTCGCTCGATGCCTCGAATATGTTCAAGCCGGCTCTGGCCCGCGGCGAAATTCAATGCATCGGTGCTACTACGCTGGACGAGTACCGTCAGTACATTGAGAAAGACGGCGCTTTAGCCCGTCGTTTCCAGATGGTAATGGTGGACCCCACCACGCCCGAGGAGACCATCGAAATCCTGCACAACATCAAGGACAAGTATCAGGACCACCACCACGTGGTGTACACCGATAAGGCCATAGAGCAGTGCGTGATGCTGTCGGACCGGTACATGTCCGACCGTTTCCTACCGGACAAGGCTATCGATATTCTCGACGAGGCCGGTGCCCGCGTGCACATCAACAACATCGTGGTGCCCGAAGACATTCTCACGCTCGAAGAGCAGATTGAGAACATCAAAGGCGAGAAAAACCGCGTGGTGAAATCGCAGAAATACGAGGAAGCCGCCAAGCTCCGCGACACCGAGAAGAAACTCTTGGACCAACTCGAAACGGCTAAAAAGAGCTGGGAAGAGGAAACCAAGAAGAAGCGCTACACGGTGAAAGAGGAGAACGTGGCCGAGGTTATTGCTATGATGACCGGCATCCCCGTTTCGCGCGTGGCCCAGAACGAAAGCCAGAAACTCCTCAACATGAACGAGGAGCTGCAAGGCAAAGTAATTGGCCAGGACAAAGCCATCAAGCAGCTGGTGAAAGCCATTCAGCGCACCCGCGTGGGCCTGAAAGACCCCAAGAAGCCCATCGGCTCGTTCGTGTTCCTCGGCCCGACGGGCGTGGGTAAGACGGAGCTAGCCAAGGTGCTCGCCACCTACCTCTTTGACAAAGAAGACGCGCTGGTGCGCGTCGATATGTCGGAGTACATGGAGAAATTCAGCGTATCGCGCCTAGTGGGCGCGCCTCCCGGCTACGTGGGCTACGAAGAGGGCGGCCAGCTGACGGAGAAAATCCGCCGCAAGCCGTACTCGGTTATCCTGCTCGACGAGATTGAGAAGGCGCACCCGGACGTGTACAACCTGCTCCTGCAAGTGCTGGATGACGGCATTCTGACCGACGGCCTCGGCCGCAAGGTGGACTTCCGCAACACCATCATCATCATGACCTCGAACATCGGGGCGCGTGACCTACAGGACTTCGGCGCTGGCATCGGCTTCGGCACGAAAGCCCGCCAGGAGAACATGGACGAGCTGACGAAGGGCACCATCACCAACGCCCTGAAGAAGACCTTCTCGCCCGAGTTCCTCAACCGCTTGGATGACGTGATTGTCTTCAACTCGCTCGAGAAGAAGGACATTCACAAAATCATCGACATCAGCCTCAGCAAGCTCCTCTCGCGGGTGCAGGCCCTGGGCTACCGCGTCGAGCTGACGGAAGCCGCCAAGGACTTTGTGGCCGACAAAGGCTACGACCCTAAGTACGGTGCCCGTCCGCTGAACCGCGCCATCCAGAAGTACATAGAAGACCCAATTGCTGAGGAAATCCTCAAAGCTCAGGTGGTGCACGGCGACGTGATTACCGCCGATTACGAGGACGGCAAGGAGGAACTGACCTTCTCGGTGAGCAAGAGCGGCGAGGCCCAAAACCTCGCCAGCGACGAGCGGCCGGCCGAAACGCCGGAAGCGCCCGATACGGACGCGAAGAAGTAGGCTCTAGTACAAGCGTTGGCTTGTGCATGGTCTGAAAAGGCCGGCTCCTGAAAAGGGGCCGGCCTTTTTTGCTATATGCCTAGTAACTTGCATCTTGATTTCGACCACGATTGTTGAGATTTTGGCAGTCTTACTCCCTTCTTTATGAATTTTCTGCAAAGAGCGGCCCTTGCCGGGGCTGGAGCGGCCATCACCAGTGGCGCGCTGGCACAATCGGCCCCGGTGGCCCCCGTTAAACCCAAGGTGTTTACTGATTTCGGCATTACTCGCACCGATAATTACTACTGGCTGAACCAGCCGACCGACCCGGCCGTCCTCAAGTACCTAAACGCGGAAAACGCCTACTACGACCAGCAAATGGCCGGGGCCAAGGAAAACCAGAAGAAGCTGGCCCAGGAAATCAAGAACCGCATCAAGCAGGAAGACGCCTCGGAGCCGTACCGTGACAACGGCTACTATTACTATTCGCGCTACGAGTTTGCATCGGAATATCCGGTGTATTGCCGCAAGAAAGGCAGTGTCATCAACCCGGAGGAAATCCTGTTGAACGGCGACGAGATGGGCACCGGCCAAGCTTATTTTCAGATTGGTGACTGGGCGGTGAGCGACAACAACCAGCTGCTGGCTTTCTCGGTGGATACCGTGAGCCGCCGCCTCTACACACTGCGCTTCAAGAACCTCGCTACCGGCAAGAACTACCCCGAGCGCATTGCCAACACCGGCGGCGAAGTAGTGTGGGCGGCCGACAACAAGACGGTGTTCTACACCAAAAAGAATGTGACCACGCTCCTGCCCTACCAAGTATACCGGCATGTGCTGGGCACTGACCCCAAAGGCGACGCGCTGGTGTATGAGGAGCGCGACAACACGTTCAACGTGCACGTGAGCCGTTCGAAATCACGCAAATACATTGGCATCGAGCTGGTCAGCTCGTTGTCGTCGGAGTACCGCTATGTGGAGGCAAATGCGCCGACGGAGCAACCCAAGGTGTTTGCGCGCCGTGAGAAAGACCACCTCTACCAAGTGGAGCACTTGGGCGATAAGTTCTACATCCGCACCAACTGGCAGGCTCCCAACTACCGCCTGATGACCACACCCGTGGCCACCACCGGCAAAGCCACCTGGACCGATGCCCTGACCCGCCATCCCGAAATCTTCCTCGATAATTTCGAGCTGTTCAAGGACTACCTCGTGCTGAATGAACGCAAAGGCGGCCTGCGCCAGCTGCGCGTGGTGAGCCTGAAGGATAAGCAGGAACATTACCTGCAATTTGAAGAGCCAGCCTACACCGCCACCATCGGTGTGAACCGCGAGCTGGATACGCCCGTGCTGCGCTACAACTACACCTCGCTCACCACGCCGCCGTCCATTTTTGAGTACGATATGGGCACCCGCACCAGCACGCTGCTAAAAGAGCAGCCAGTGCTGGGCAACTACAACAAGTTCGACTACGTGACGGAGCGCGTCTTCGTGAAATCGCGCGATAACAAGTTCATTCCCATGTCCCTCGTGTATAAGAAGGGCACGAAGCTGGATGGGAGCGCGCCGCTGCTGCAGTACGCCTACGGCTCCTATGGTTACTCACAGGACCCCACCTTCAACGCCGCCCGGTTGAGCTTGCTGAACCGGGGGTTTGTGTACGCGCTGTGCAACATTCGCGGGGGCCAGGAAATGGGCCGGCAGTGGTTTGAGGACGGTCGGATGCTGCACAAAATCAATAGTTTCAACGATTTTATCGACTGCTCCGAATACCTAACCAAGCCGCACGATGCTACCGTTGGCAGTGCCAAAGTCAAGCAGCAATACACCTCGCCGGCCACGCTTTTTGCGATGGGCGGTAGTGCCGGGGGCCTGCTCATGGGCGCGGTGCTCAATATGCGACCCGACCTCTACAAAGGCGTCATCGCGGCTGTGCCGTTCGTGGACGTGGTTACGACGATGTCGGACCCCAGCATCCCGCTCACCACCAGCGAGTACGACCAGTGGGGCAACCCCGCCGAGGAAGATTATTTCAAGTACATGCTCTCGTATTCGCCCTACGACAACGTAAAGCGTCAGGCATACCCCAACATTCTTGTTACCACGGGCTTGCACGACTCGCAGGTGCAGTATTTCGAGCCGGCGAAATGGGTAGCCAAGCTACGCGCCATGAAAACCGATAAGAACCTGGTGCTGCTGCACACCGATATGGCCGCCGGCCACGGCGGAGCCTCGGGCCGTTTCAAATCGATTGACGACACGGCGCGGCAGTACGCCTTTATGATGATGTTGCTGGGGAAGAATCTGTAGTTCGATTATCAGATGCTTCACTGCGTTCACCATGACAGAAGTACGCCGAAACTGCTGCCCGTAATCTGCCCGTAACCTACCTTTGGCCTCCCATTCCCGCGCACCCATCCCACCCGCGCGCTAACCCCTGCTCATGCCCGACCCGCACGCCCACGCCCACCTTTCCAAAACCGAACTGCTGGCCCGCAAAAACGAAGAAGCCCTCCTTGGAGGCGGCCAGGCCCGCATTGATGCTCAACATAAAAAAGGCAAGCTCACCGCCCGCGAACGGGTTGACTTGCTGCTGGACGAAGGCTCCTTCGAGGAAATCGGCAAGTTTGTGATGCACCGCTCCAAGGACTTTGGCCTGGACAAGGAGCATTATCTCGGCGATGGCGTGATAACCGGCTACGGCACCGTGAACGGCCGTTTGGTCTACGTTTTTTCGCAGGATTTCACGGTTTTCGGCGGTTCGCTGAGCGAAACCCACGCCGAGAAAATCGTGAAAATCATGGACCTCGCCATGAAAAACGGCGCGCCTGTCATTGGCCTCAACGACTCGGGCGGGGCCCGCATTCAGGAAGGCGTGGTGAGCCTCGGCGGTTATGCCGACATTTTCTATAAGAATACCCTGGCTTCGGGTGTGGTGCCGCAGCTCTCGGCCATTATGGGGCCGTGTGCGGGCGGCGCGGTGTACTCGCCTGCCATCACCGACTTTATTCTGATGGTGGAGCACACGAGCTACATGTTTGTGACCGGCCCCAACGTGGTGAAAACCGTGACCCACGAGGAAGTAACCAGCGAGGAGCTTGGTGGGGCCAGCACCCATTCAGCCAAGAGCGGCGTGACGCATTTTTCGTGCGCCAACGAGGTGGTGGCCATCAACCACATCAAGCAGCTGCTGAGCTACATGCCGCAGAACTGTGAGGAAACTGCCCCCGCACAGCCCTACGAAACCAGCGCCGACGAGAGCCGCCCGGCACTGGATAAGTTGATTCCTGAAAACGCCAACCAGCCCTACGACATCCGCGAGGTGATTGAGGGCATTATCGACACCGATTCCTTCCTCGAAGTGCATCAGAATTTCGCGGAGAACATTGTGGTGGGCTTTGCCCGGCTGGCGGGCCGCAGCATTGGTATCGTGGGCAACCAGCCGGCCGTGCTGGCGGGCGTGCTCGACATCAATGCCAGCACCAAAGCCGCGCGCTTTGTGCGCTTCTGCGACGCCTTCAACATTCCGCTGCTGGTGCTGGAAGATGTGCCCGGCTTCCTGCCTGGCACCGACCAGGAGTGGCGCGGCATCATCACCAACGGCGCCAAGCTGCTCTACGCTTTCTGCGAAGCCACCGTGCCGCGCATCACCGTGATTACCCGCAAGGCTTACGGCGGGGCGTATGATGTGATGAATTCCAAGCATATCGGAGCCGACATGAACTATGCCTGGCCCACCGCCGAAATTGCGGTGATGGGCGCCAAAGGCGCGGCCGAAATTATCTTCAAGCGCGAAATCGCCCAGGCCGAAAACCCCGAAGCCAAGCTGCAGGAGAAAGTGGACGAGTACCAGGAGAAATTCGCCACGCCTTACCGCGCCGCCCACCGCGGCTTCGTGGATGAGGTGATTCTACCCTCGCAGACGCGCCAGAAGCTGATTCGCGCCTTCAAGATGCTGGAAAACAAAGTGGACACCATGCCGCGCAAAAAGCACGGTAATATTCCGCTGTAATGGTTGCTGAAAATGTCATCACCATTCGCCCATCGACGCCCGCTGATGCGCCGGCCGTGCGCGCCCTGTACCAACGGGTAGCCCGCGAAAGTGGCGGCATTGCCCGGCAGGCCGACGAAGTAACCGACGATTATGTGCAGCACTTTTTACACCAGGCTCACGCCCAAGGCGTGGGGTTGGTTGCTGAACGTGGTGGACAGATAATCGCGGAAATTCACACTTACGCCGCCGGGTTGCGAATATTTGCTCATGTGTTGGGCGACCTCACCGTGGCCGTTGATGCCTCAGCGCAAGGGGCGGGGGTTGGCCGGCGGCTATTTGAATCCTTGCTGACAACAGTGCAGACAAAGTTTCCCCAGGTAAGCCGCGTCGAATTGACGGTGCGCGAAAGCAATGTCCGCGCCATTGCGCTGTACGAGAAATTGGGTTTTCGGCAGGAAGGACGCTTCGAAGGCCGCGTTGCCGGTATGCACGGCTTGGAGGCCGATATTCCGATGGCTTGGCACGCACCGCCCCCAACGCAAGTACTTCAAACCTCGTAGCTTGCTGATTGTATTATCGTTTCTGTATTTACTCTGCTAATGCGCCCCGAATCCCTGACCTTCCTCCAGAACTACATTAACAATCCCTCTCCCACCGGCTTTGAGAAAGAAGGCCAGAAACTGTGGCTGGAATACATTAAGCCCTACATCGACGAGTATTTCGTGGATACTTACGGCACGGTGGTGGGCGTAATTAACCCCGAAGCGGAATACAAAGTCGTTATTGAAGCGCACGCCGACGAGATTTCCTACTTCGTGAACTACATCACCAAGGAAGGCTACCTCTACCTGCGCCGCAACGGCGGCTCCGACCCGCTAGTGGCCCCGAGCAAACGCGTTAATATTTTCGGTGAAAAGGGCATCGTGAAGGGCATTTTTGGCTGGCCTGCTATTCACGTGCGCAAGGTGGAGCAGGACAAGGCCCCGACCATTGAAACCGTGTTTCTGGACTGCGGCGCGAGCAGCGCCGACGAGGTGGCCGAAATGGGCATTCACGTGGGCTCCGTGGTGACGTTCGAGGACGAGTTCACGGTGCTGAACGACAAGTTTTACGTGGGCCGCGCGCTCGACAACCGCGTAGGCGGCTTCATGATTGCCGAGGTGGCCCGCATGCTGAAGGAAAACAACAAGAAGTTACCCTTCGGCCTCTACATAGTGAATGCGGTGCAGGAAGAAATTGGCCTGCGCGGGGCCGAAATGGTGGCCCACCGCATCAACCCCGACGTGGCCATCATCACGGACGTGACGCACGACAGCCAGTCGCCGATGTATGAGAAAAAGACGGCCGGCGACATTTCCTGCGGCAAAGGCCCGGTGATTACCTACGGCCCGGCCGTGCAGAACAACCTGCGCGACCTCATTATCGACACGGCCAAGCAGGCCGACATTCCCTTCCAGCGTGCCGCTGCTACCCGCGCCACCGGCACCGATACGGATGCCTTCGCCTACTCCGGCTCGGGCGTGGCCTCGGCCCTGATTTCACTGCCCCTCAAGTACATGCACACTACGGTGGAAACCGTGCATAAAGACGACGTGGACAGTGTGACGCGCCTGATTTACGAGACGCTGCTACGCATCGAGGACGGCCATGATTTCCGCTACTTCAAATAAGTCCCCTAGAAACCGTCTGTTATCCTGGACATTTTGCGCATAAAGCAAAGATGAAGGACCTTATCACGGCTGAGCAAGTTGGCTCAACGCGATAAGGTCCTTCACTGCATTCAGGATGACAGCAGATTTTATTTCAACGTGGAATTTCCCATAACCCCTTCCCTCCCGCTCAATGTAACCGACCAGATGGAACGGCGCGTGGCAGTTCCGTTTCCGCCGCAGCGCATTGTTTCACTTGTGCCTTCGCAGACGGAATTATTGTTCGATTTGGGGTTGGGGGAGAAGGTGGTGGGCGTTACTAAATTCTGCATTCACCCGGCCGAGGCGCGCACCAAGGCTACGGTAATTGGCGGCACGAAAAACTTTGATTTTGGTAAAATAGCCGCGCTGAAACCTGATTTAATTATCGGTAATAAGGAAGAAAATTATCAGGACGGAGTTGACCAATTAGCCGCTAAATATCCGGTTTGGATAAGCGACATTAGCAATTTATCAGAAGCACTGGATATGATTCGGCGCGTTGGTTTCATTACCGGCGCAAAGGAAAAAGCTGCTACACTGGCTGCTGAGATTGAGGCTTCTTTTGCAAGGCTAGCAGCTTCTGCTGCTGACGAAACACTCGTTTCAGCAGCTTACTTTATTTGGCGAAAACCTTACATGGTGGCCGCTACGTGCACATTCATTGATGGCATGCTGCGCCGGGCAGGCTTCGCCAACGCCTTTGCCGGGCAGTCCCGCTACCCGGAAATCACCGCTGAGCAATTGGCCACGGCGGCTCCGCAGCGCATTTTACTATCGTCGGAGCCTTACCCTTTTGCGGAAAAGCATGTGGCTGAATTCCAGCAGATATGCCCGGCCGCAAAAGTTGATATTGTTGACGGCGAACTATTCAGCTGGTACGGCAGTCGCTTGTTAAAATCAGCGGCGTATTTCAGTCAGCTTCGCTAACGGCAAAACCGCTTTTTGTTAATTCCTTCCAGAACTGCGGGTAGGATTTCCGCACTACAGAGGGGGACTCAATGGTGAGCGGGCCACGCATGGCCAGCGGCGCGAAGGCCATGGCCATGCGGTGGTCGTGGTAGGTGGCTACCGATTGATTATTGACATCGAAACCAGTTGACTCGGCTCGGAAACGGCCTTCGCCCAGGTCACGCAAATTGCCGCCGAATTTGGCCAGCTCGGTTTGCAGCGCCACAATGCGGTCGGTTTCTTTGATGCGCAGGCTTTCGAGACCGGTCATGTCTACCGGGCGGGCCAGGGCCGCCGCCACTACGGCCACAGTCTGGGCCAGGTCGGGGCAATCGGTAAAATCGAGAGTCTGGATTTCGGTTTGAGGCGCGAGGGGAACCTGGCGCAGGTGCACGCCATCGGTCAGGAAAGTGGTTTCGACGCCGAATTGCGTCATCATTCCGGCAATGGCCTGGTCGCCTTGCAACGATTCGCGGCGCAAGTCGGGCAGCGTAATTTCGGAGCCGGCCGGGGCCAGCGCCACCAGCGCATACCAGTAGCTGGCCGCCGACCAATCCGATTCAATGGTGTAATCGGTAGGATGATATGCGCCGGGACGCACCGTCAGCACGTCTCCCTCGGCCGTGTAGTTGGCCGCGAAGCGCTGCATCAGCGCCACCGTCATGTTGATGTAGGGGCGTGAGCCGATGTGGCCGGTGAGCGTGAGGCGCAGGCCGCCGGGCAGGCGCGGCCCTACCATCAGCAAGGCCGAAATGTACTGGCTGCTGATGTCGCCACGCACGGATAATTCGGTGGGCGCGGTCGTTTCAGGTGCTGCCGTGAAGCCGGCAATTTCCAGCGGCGGATAGCCGTCGTTGTTCAGGTAGTTGATGCTGGCGCCGGCCTGGCGCAGGGCATCAACGAGGACCTTAATGGGCCGCTGCTGCATGCGCGCGGTGCCGGTGAGACGGCCGCGCCAGTTTGTGACGGCCAGATAGGCCGTGAGGAAGCGCATAACGGTACCAGCATCTTCGGCGCTGAGCTCAGTAGTGCCGGGCGCGGTGGCCAGCAGGCACTGCATGAGCTGCGTGTCGTTGGCATCGGAGAGGTTGCTGAGGGTGCCGCCACCGGCTAAAGCCTGCAGGATGAGGGCGCGGTTGGCTTCGCTTTTGGAAGCCGGGAGTTGGGCGGTGCCGCGCAGCGGGCCGCCGGGCCAGGTTAATTGCATGCGTTGGGCGGTAAGCTTGCGCTTGCCGTTTAGATGTTGCTGCTTCGATTAAAGGACGGCATGCGAAAGCCTACCTCACGCTTGCAGCCGGTGGTAATAGCGGAGCGACTCGGCGATTTCGGCCACCGTCACCGCTTGGTCGTACACGCCGTGGCCGATGCCGCTGAGCAGTGTACAATTAATGGTAGCGCCCGCGTTTTTCTTGTCCTGGAGCGCGAATTCGGCAATGGCGTTGGTTTCCAACGTCACGAAATCCAGCTTATTGAACACCGAAAACACAAAGGTTTCGATTTTGTCCAGCTCCTCGGCGCTCAGCAGCCCGCGCTGCACCGAGAGCCAGCTTTCGCACACCAGACCGGCGGCCACGGCCTCGCCGTGCAAAGCCTCGCGGCCGGGCTGGGTGAGCAAGTAGCTTTCGAGGGCATGGCCCACGGTGTGGCCGAAGTTGAGCAGCTTACGCGGGCCAGCTTCGAGCGGGTCTTCGGCTACGATGCGCTGCTTGAGCGCCACCGACTCTCGGATGATAGTGGTCCAGTCGTCGGTCAGCCAGCCCAGGCGGCGGTTGATATTGAAAGCATCGGCATCGGCAATGAGCCAGTGCTTGATGACCTCGGCATAGCCAGATTTGAGCTGGCGCGGGTCGAGGGTTTGCAAAAAGCGCGGCTCGACAAATACGCCGGCCGGCTCCTGAAACACACCCAGCTGGTTTTTATAACCCTGAAAGTCAACCCCGGTTTTGCCACCCACGCTGGCATCTACCTGCGCCAGCAGCGTGGTGGGCACCTGCGCAAACCGGATGCCGCGCTTATAAAGTGCCGCCGCGAAACCACCCAAATCGGTGACCACGCCGCCGCCCAGGTTCACGAGCACGGCGTGGCGGTCGGCGCGCTGCGCGGTGAGCTCGCACCACACGGTGTCGCAGCTGGCCAGCGTTTTATATTCTTCGCCGGCGGGTATTTCGATGAGCTTATAATTGGCTGGCAGGTGGTTTTCGAGCAGCGGCAGGCAGAGGCGGGCGGTGTTGCTGTCGGCTAGCACAAACACACGGCTCACGGCCGGGCGATGCAGCAGCTCGGCCAGGGCGGGCAGGGCCTGGGGGCCAATGATGACGGAATTATCCATGGGGCAAAAGTCGGCACAAAAAATTGCGGGTTGGCTCCTGTCCACGCAACCGTGGCGGTGGCTGGCCGGTCAGGGCAGTATTCCGCAAGTTTCTTCCTTTCTCACTTTAATCTTAATTGCCATGCGCTTCGCCACTTCAATTCTCCTGCTGCTGGTGTCGGCCAGCGGTAGCAGCTGCAAAAAAGATACTGACCCGCAAGCCGACGCCGGGCTCATTGGCACTTGGCGCCTAGTCAGCCGCCAATGCTACTGCGCCCCTACCGCTTTGCCCAATGAAACCCTGACGCTTACGGCCACCACATTTGCGTTCAACCGCGTAGGTCCGCAACCCGGGGCCGCGCCTTACACCAACGGGTTGTATCAGCCCGCCGCGGTGGCCCTGTGCGGCCTTCCTACTACAAGCGTGGGCATACGCCTGACCGACGCAGTGGCCAACATCGGGCCGCGCGACGTGCAATACACGCTTCAGGCCGATACGCTGAACCTGGACTACGGCAGCCCCTGCGATGCCCCGCGCGACACCTATGTGCGGGTGCAGCCGTAGTTCCAACCCGCCTACAGCCCCGGTCCGAGGTGCTCCACGCCGTCCACTTGCGGGCGGCCGTTGAGCACCTCGGTTTGCTTGCGGATGCTTTCGATGTGAATGAGCTTATAGAGCTCGGCCACGAATTTGTCGTTCACGTTTAGCTTGCCGGCCCAGTCGGTGCGCGTGCGGAAAATCTCCTGCCAGCGGTCGAACTGCAGGATTTTCACGTTATTTTCCTTCTTGTATTCGGCCAGCTCCTCTACCAGGGCCATGCGGCGGGCCAGGGCTTCTACAATCTCGCGGTCGGCCACGTCCATTTTCTGACGCAGTTCCTCGGCTTTGTTGAGGTAGTCGGCGTTGTTGCTGGAGCGGTAGCGGTATTTCAGCTCGTTCAGGATTTCGCCCAGGCGCTGGGGCGTCACCTGCTGCTCGGCGTCGCTCAGGGCGTGGTCGGGGTCGGGGTGGGTTTCGATGATGAGGCCATCGTAGTCCAAATCGAGCGCCTTCTGGGCGATGGGCAGCAGCAAGTCGCGCCGGCCGCCAATGTGGCTAGGGTCGCAGATGAACGGGATGTGCGGAAACCGCGTTTTCAGCTCAATGGGCAGAATCCAGGTAGGCGCGTTGCGGTAGCGGCTGGGCGCAAACGTGCTGAATCCCCGATGAATAGACGCCAAATCGGCAATTCCGGCCCGCTCCATTCGTTCCAGCGCGCCGGCCCAGAGGGCCACGTCGGGGTTCACGGGGTTTTTCACCATCACGGGCACGCCGGTGCCGGCCAGCGCATCGGCCAGCTCCTGCACCGCGAAGGGGTTGACGGTGGTGCGCGCCCCAATCCAAAGCACGTCGATGCCGTGCGCCAAGGCTTCCTCCACATGGCGCGGCGTGGCTACTTCAATGGCCGTCGGGATGCCCGTTTCGGCTTTCACGCGCTGCAGCCACGGCAGCGCCACCGCGCCCATGCCCTCAAACGAGCCCGGCCGGGTGCGCGGCTTCCAGATACCGGCCCGGAACAAATCAATCTTACCCAACGCTTTCAGGCCGTGAGCGGTAGCCATCACTTGCTCCTCAGTTTCGGCCGAGCACGGCCCGGCAATCAGTAACGGTTGCCCTTTTTGGGCCAGCAAGCGGGTGAAATACGTATCGGTACCGGGAAGCATTCTGCGAAAGAGATAAATAATAGCCAGCGGCCAGCCAGCCGCCGAAAAGCCCGGCAAACGTAACTCGTTTCCCCGAAACGTTGTTTGCTTTCTACCTTCGCGCCCCGTTCCCACCCCGCCCAATTCCCACGTTTTTTCCTTGCTCTCATGTCTATTGCCCCCCCCACCCAGTCCCCGCCCGTTTCCTTCGAAGACACCCGTGTGGCCTTTGCGTCCAAGTCTGATGCGCAGCTGCGCAAGGTGTATGCCCTGTTCGCCGCCATGAACAACGGCAGCCTGGTAAAAACCGGTAGCGGCCTCATGAAAACCGCCCTCAAGTGGGGAATTCCCGGCACCAAATTTCTGATTAAGCACAGCATTTTTGAGCAGTTCTGCGGCGGTGAAACCATTGCCGAATGCCGCCCCGTAACGGCTGAGCTGGGCAAATACAACATCGGCACCATCCTCGACTACTCGGTGGAAGGCGAAGGCAGCGACCAGAGCTACGACCGCACCCGCGACGAAATCCTGGCCACCATCGACGAGGCCCACCGCTCCAGCCACATCCCCTTTTCGGTCTTCAAAGTGACGGGCGTGGCCGACGTGGCCATTCTCGAAAAAATCCAGGCCGGCCAGCTTCTCACCCCTGCCGAGGAAGCCGCCCACGCCCGTGCCCTGGCCCGCGTGGAAGCCCTGTGCGCCCGCGCCCACCAACACGGCGTGCGCTTGTTTGTGGATGCCGAGGAAAGCTGGTTCCAACACACCATCGACCTGCTGACTTACGACATGATGGCCAAGTACAACCGCGAGAAAGCCATTGTGTGGAATACGTACCAGCTCTACCGCCACGACCGCCTCGAAGCCCTGCAAGCCGCCCACGACCACGCCGCCGAAGCCGGCTACTACATAGGTGCCAAGCTGGTGCGCGGCGCCTACATGGAAAAGGAAGCCCGCGTGGCCAAGCAGCGCGGCTACCAGAACCCCATCAACCCCACCAAGCAGGCCACCGACGACCTCTACGACGAAGCCCTGCGCTACTGCATCGCGCACATCGACCGCATCAGCATTTGCGCCGGCACGCACAACGAAGCCAGCTCGCTGCTGCTCACCCAGCTCATGCAACAGGCCCACCTTGCCCCCAGCGACCCGCGCGTGTGGTTTGCCCAGCTCTACGGCATGAGCGACAACCTTACCTACAACCTCGCCAACGCCGGCTACAACACTGCCAAATACCTGCCCTATGGCCCCGTAGCCGCCGTGATGCCCTACCTGCTGCGCCGCGCCGACGAAAACACGGCCATTGCCGGCCAGAGCAGCCGGGAATTTTTGCTCATTCAAAAGGAAATTCGTCGTCGCAAAGGGGAATAATTCTGAAGGAAATCTGTAGTTGCGAAAAGCAATAATTTTGTACGTCGCACACTTGATTTTTGCACCTAGAAGCAGTCTGGAAAAGCCTGTTTTTGGAATCTAAAAGGGTGTATTCAGAATTTAGGAACGATTGTGGCATGGGAAAAGCCGCGGGGTTGGAAATTATTGATTAGCAACATTGCCAGCAGCTTGCATTGGCCAGTTAAAAATCACTAATTTTCAGCCCCCAAAACGGTTTTTTGTTCACTTGTAACCCTGCTATGATTGGTCGTATTCGCACGTATCTAATTCGTTATTCCCGGCTTCAAACCGGAACTGTGAGCTACCTCACACTGGTGCAGGAAGCCGAATTGGGGCTCAACCTGGATATTTCGCACGAAAAATCCCGGCTCAACGAAATGCTGGCCGAAATCTCCGCCACCGAGCACGAAGCCGGCCGCCCGCCCCTGAGCGCGCTGGTGAAAGTGCAGGGTTCAAAAGGCCAGGGCGACAACTTTTACAAGCTCTGCGAAAAGCTGGGGATGGGCGAATGGCGCAGCCTCAAACAGGACGAGGATTTCCTCAAAAATCTCATCCGCGACTGCCGGGAATTCTGGCGTGACGAGGCAAACTTTCAGGAATTTTCCTGAATTGCCCTAAAAAAAATAATTTAACGGCAGTGTATTCATTATGAGCATCTTGCTCTATGAATACACTGTTTTTTTATACCCGGTAGTTAGTAAAGAAAGAAGAAGGAATAGAATTCGGGCTTGCCGCAACCCCCGGCAAGGCGCCCCCGTTGAAGGGACATATTCCAGCCGCTATGACTGGTTTTTCACTCTCACATTCCATTCCCTTCCCATGAACACCAACGATTCGAACAACCCGCAAAACACTGGCACCGGCGCAGGCTCTAACTACGGCACTCAAAACACCGGTACCGGCATGGGCAACAGCACTGGCCTGAGCAACGAAGGCACCAGCTACAATGCAGGTACCGGCTCTACGTCGGGCACGGGTGTTTCTTCTTCTTCGGGAGCCGGCGTTTCCAATGCCGTTGACGGCGACGATTTCAGCGCCACTGCCAAAGGTGCAGCCATCGCCGGCACCCCCGGTGCTGTAGTAGGCCGTGCCATTGATGGCATCCAGAACACCGCCGATAGCGCCGCCCACGCCGTAACCGGCGAGCCTTACCGCGATGGCAGCACGATGAGCGGCATGTTCCGCGACCGCAGCAGTGCCGAGAAAGCCTACAACGCTCTGCATTCGCGTGGCTACGGCAAAGACGACGTGAACCTGCTCATGTCGGACGAAACCCGCAAAACCCATTTCGGTGACGACACCGTGCATACCGACCTCGGCGATAAGGCTATGGAAGGTGCTGGTGTAGGCTCGGCCATCGGTGGCACGGCTGGTGCTATCATCGGTGCCATTGCGGCCATCGGTACTTCGGTAGCACTGCCCGGCCTGGGCCTGATTATTGCCGGCCCGCTGGCTGCTGCCCTGGCCGGCGCTGGTGCCGGTGGCCTCACAGGTGGTCTGGTAGGCGCCCTGGTGGGCTCGGGCATTCCCGAGGAGCACGCTGCCGAGTACGAAACCGGCATCAAAAACGGTGGCATTGTGATGGGCGTGAAGCCCCGCAACGCCGAGGATGCCAAGTACTTTGAAGACGAGTTCCGCCGCAACAACGGCGACAAGATTTACAAGTACTAGTCTCGTCGCAGGTTCCGGCCTGTTAGTCATCAAAAAAGCCTTTCCCGTCTGGGAAAGGCTTTTTTATTGCAACCTTCGGTCAGTTTAGTGAGTTTGTAGACTGGTAGGAGCTTATTGGCAGCCATTTACAAAACCGGGCACTTATTCCCCCCGCAAGGGCGTTTTTGCGGCAGGGATTCCGAGCTCGCGTTGCCTGGCAATCTCCGTATATTTGATTTTCATCCCGTTTTTTATTTTTAGCAGATGTCATTTCCCCGCTTGAAAGTCGGGCTGTACGCTTTTTTGGTGGCAGCTGTGTTTGTTCTGGCTTCGTACCGGCTGTTCCGCCGGGCCGACTCGGCGGCACCGAGCAAGGACCAGGTGCTGATTGGCACCATGTTGCAGGGCTTATCGGCGGCCCATTACCAGCCCGAAAAGGTGGACGACGCTTTTTCCAAGCGCGTGTTCGACCTGTACCTTAAGCACCTCGACTACCGCAAGCAGTTCCTGCTGGCCAGCGACGTGGACCAGTTGCGCCGCTACCAGACGCAGATTGACGACGAGGTGAAGAACGGTACGCACGAGTTTCTCGACCTCAGCACCAAGCTGATGGCTGAGCGCACCAAAGAAATGCAGGGCCTATACCGTGACATTCTGGCCAAGCCCTTCGATTTTACGGTGGACGAAACCTTCCAGACCGATTTCGAGAAAGCTGCTTTTCCGGCCGATAAAGCGGCCCAGCGCGAGCTATGGCGCAAGCTGCTGAAGTACGAAACCCTGACTCGCGTTTCGGAAATGATGGAAGCGCAGGAAAAAGCGAAGGAAGCCAAGCCCAGCGGTGCCACCGCCGCGCCAGCCGCCGCTGATGCCTCGGCTCCTACCGCTGCCGAGCCCGTGCGCACGCCCGCCCAAATGGAAGCCGAGGCCCGCAAGCGCGTGCTGAAATACTACGACGACCAGTTCGACGAAATCAACGACACCGATGCGAACGAGCGTTTGGCGACCTATGCCAACACCATCGCCAATACCTACGACCCGCACACGGAATATTTCGCGCCCAAAGCCAAAGAGGATTTCGACTATGAAATGACCGGCCGCTTCGAAGGCATCGGCGCCACGCTGAAGGAAAAGGACGGCCTGATTTACATCGAGGAAATCATGCCTGGCTCGGCCTCGGCGCGGCAGGGCGAGTTGAAGAAGGGCGATGCCATTTTGCGCGTGGCGCAAGGTGCTGCTGAGCCGGTGAGTGTGGAAGGCTGGCACACCCCCAAGGCAGTGACGCTGATTCGGGGCAAAAAAGGTTCAGAAGTACGCCTGACGGTGAAAAAGCCTGACGGCAGCACCAAGATTATTCCAATTGTCCGCGACATCGTGGTGGTGGAAGACAAGTATGCGCAGTCGTCTATTATTACGGATAAAGGCCAGAAAATAGGTTACCTGCGCCTGCCCGGCTTCTATGCCGACTTCAACGACAACGGCGGCCGGAGTTCGTCGGATGACGTGAAAAAGGAACTGGCCAAGCTGAACGCCGAAGGCGTGAAGGGCATTGTGATGGACCTGCGTTTCAACGGCGGCGGCTCGCTGAGCGACGCTGTTTCGATGGCCGGCCTGTTTATGCCCAGCGGCCCCATGGTGCAGGTGCGCGACGGCCAGGGCCACACTCAGGTGCTGACCGACAATGACCCGCGCGTGCAATACAGCGGCCCGCTGGTTCTGCTGGTGAACAAGTACAGCGCCTCGGCTTCGGAGATTCTGGCGGCGGCCATTCAGGACTACCACCGCGGTGTAATCATGGGTTCGACCAGCACCTACGGCAAGGGCACCGTGCAACGCATCTTCGACCTCGATGAGGCCCTGCCTTCGGAACTCAATAGCGTGAAGCCCATCGGCTCGCTCAAGCTCACTACTCAGAAATTCTACCGCGTAAACGGTGGTTCGACTCAGTTCAAGGGCGTGGCTTCTGACATTGTGGTGCCGGACTTGTATTCGTACCTCGATGAAGGCGAAAAAGAGTCGGACTATCCGCTGAAATGGGACGAGATTCAGCCCGCCCGCTACCGTATCTGGGATGCTGCACCGTCGCTTGACAAGCTCCGCGCCGAAAGCAAGGCCCGCGTAGCCACCAACCCCAGCTTCAAGGTGATGGACGAAATGGTGAAAAGCATGCGCAAACGCAAGGACGAAACCACGGTTTCGCTCAAGCTTAGCGCCTACCGCGCCGAGCAGCAGGAGTCGAAAGCCATTTCGGACCGCTACGAAGCCGCACAGAAGACGACTACTGCCCTCGCCTTCTCGCCGCTGGCCGCCGATGTACGCGCCGTGGGCGGCGATACAGTGAAAGTGAACCGGGCCGCCCGCTTCACCAAGAGCCTGAAGAAGGATATTACCATTGGCGAGGCCGTGGCCGTGATTCAGGATGAAATAAAATAGGTATTGATACGGGAGTGGCTCTGCCGCTTCCAATTTCAGAAACAAACCAGAAAGCCTCCGCCTCATATGAAGCGGAGGCTTTTTTGGGCCTTACCTTCATTTGGTCAACCCCGTTAGCAATTCATCCTTTATGACACCATTTATCAAAACCTGTTGCTTGCCATGTAACACACTGATTATCATAGTTAATTTCTTTAGTAAATTTTGTCAAAATAATTAGCAAACAGGCAACTAAAAAGGGGCCGCATGGTGTTTACTTGGCATGACTACTCAAGAGGAAACCCGCATCATCCCGCTCAACCCGTCGGTAGCTGCTATCGTCGATGAGCAACAGCAGAAGCTAGCTGACGAAAACTGGCGCAAATCCATCCCGGCGCAGGTTTTCCTCAACTATTTCTTTGCCATCAACTATCACATTCAGGAAAACGACGACGCCCTAGGGGGCCTGCAGAACCTGCCGTTTTTCCGCAGCCACTCGGCCGAGCTGAACGATGCCGACGTGGCCGCGCTCACCAAGCTGCTGCATACCAGCTGGAGCACGGAGTATGCCCTCCGCGCCACGGCCGAGCTAGGCGACGACAATTTCCTGCGCAACGCCCTACATTGGACGTTCCCGCAAGCTTACCATGCCATTTGGTCGGGCCTGCAGGCTTTCCTGTACACCACCGGGGTGCGCTCGAACAACGGCCAGCTAATGCGCCGCGAGGTGGGCCGGCTGGTGGTGAAGAATGCTTACCCGCGCCCGGTGTCGTTTTATGCGGCTGGCGCTTACGGGGACTTTAGCATTCACCGCTTGCCGTTGGCGGGCTACAAAGCCGGGCTGCACATTGCCAGCAAGGAGATTGACGCGCAGGCCCAGGTGGGCCAGTTCCTGCGCACCACGCGCAAGATGAAGGCGCAGTGGACCCGTGCGCAGGTGCAGGCTAATCCCAACACGGCCATTCGCAGCCAGAAAACCGGACGCCCGCTCGACAAATGGACGGCTTCGCACTGGCAGCAGATTACCTGGCGCCTGGGCTACACCACCATCTTCGACCTGCTGGGCCGCCTGCGCATCTCGCAGACCAGCCGCGAGATTGAGCGCTACGTGGAAGCTGACATTGATTTCCGCTTGTTCCACGCATCCCTGCTCAACATTGTGAGCTACCTCAACGGGGTGCACGAAACCTACGTGGCCAAGGCGCTGGGCTTGGAGCGCTACCGCCAGCTGGTGGCCGAGCTGCCCGCGCACTTGCAGGCCGGCTTTGTGCAGGAGCGCCTGCGCACCCGCGTCGAGCCGGTGCTGGCCCCTACCCCGCCGAGCGCCCCGGCTATTGCCGCCGAAGCCACTCAGTACCGCATGGCTGCCTAGACCACGGATTGGCTTCGCCGAACTCCGTTTCATGCGGATTTTTCGGATTCTGCGGATTTTGTGAACGGAAAGCCGCTCCGGTTTCGGAGCGGCTTTTTCGTGCCGTACTTTTGCGGTTCACTTTTAATCACTACGCTTCTGCTTGAATCTGCAAGCAGCATGATTTGCCGAAAGAGTCGTCCACAAAATCTGTGGAATCCGAGAAATCCGAGCGAACCCGTGGTTCAGATAATTTATGCAACACCTCAGCGAACAAGAAATCCTGCGCCGTCAGAAACTCGAAGAACTGGAAAAGCTGGGCATCGAAGCGTACCCGTCGGCTCTGGTGGACGTGACGTTTTACGCCAAGGAAATCCACGACAACTATCACCCCGAGCTCAACAACTTCCAGGACGTAACGCTGGCCGGGCGGCTGATGTCGTCGCGGGTGATGGGCAAAGCCTCGTTCGCCGAGCTGATGGATACCACCGGCCGCATTCAGCTCTACATCAACCGGGACGAAATCTGCCCCGGCGAGGACAAGACGCTGTACAACGTGGTATTCAAGAAGCTGCTCGATTTGGGCGACTTTATCAGCGTGAAGGGCCACGTATTTAAGACGCAGGTGGGCGAAACGTCGGTGCACGTGACGGAGCTGAAGCTGCTCTCGAAAGCCCTGCGCCCGCTGCCCGTGGTGCGCCGTGTAGTTGACGAGGCTACTGGCGTAGAAACTACCTACGACGCCTTCACCGACCCCGAGCAGCGCTACCGCCAGCGCTACGTGGACCTGGCCGTGAACCCGCAGGTGCGCGACACCTTCATCAAGCGCACGCAGCTGGTGCAGTCGATGCGCAATTTCCTGAACGACAAGGGCTACCTGGAGGTGGAAACCCCGATTCTGCAGCCGCTGTACGGCGGTGCGGCGGCGCGGCCCTTCACCACGCACCACAACACGCTGGACATGACGCTGTACCTGCGCATTGCCAACGAGCTGTACCTCAAGCGCCTAATTGTGGGCGGGTTTGACGGCGTGTACGAGTTCAGCAAGGACTTCCGCAACGAGGGCATGTCGCGCTTCCACAACCCTGAGTTCACCCAGATGGAGCTCTACGTGGCCTACAAGGACTACGCCTGGATGATGGACCTGGTGGAGGAAATGGTGGAGCGCGTGGCCCTGGCCCTGCACGGCAAAACCGAAGTGCAGGTAGGCCAGCACGTCATCAATTTCCAGCGGCCCTGGCAGCGCTACACCATGTTCGAGGCCATTGAGAAGTACACCGGCAAGGCCATTGGCGAGATGGACGAAGCCGCCCTGCGCGCCACTGCCCAGGAGCTGAACGTGCACGTGGACCCCAGCATGGGCAAGTCTAAGCTCATCGATGAGATTTTTGGTGAGCACGTGGAGCCCAAGCTCATCCAGCCCACCTTCATCACCGATTACCCGGTGGAGATGTCGCCGCTGGCCAAGAAGCACCGCGACCGTCCGGGTCTGGTAGAGCGTTTCGAAGCCGTGTGCAACGGCAAGGAAATCTGCAACGCTTTCTCCGAACTCAACGACCCCATCGACCAGCGTCGGCGCTTCGAAGACCAGCTGGAGCTGGGCAAGCGCGGCGACACCGAAGCCATGGTGCTCGACGAGGACTTCCTGCGCGCCATCGAGTACGGCATGCCGCCCACGGCCGGCCTGGGCATCGGCATCGACCGCCTGAGCATGATTATGACCAACTCGCCTTCGATTCAGGACGTGCTGTTTTTCCCGCAGATGAAGCCGGAAAACGTGCAGAAAGAGAAGCACGAGGAGAAGTAAGCCATAGCGGCCTAAAATCGGAAAAGCCCCGCACGAAATGTCGTGCGGGGCTTTTCTTTTTACAATCTCCCTACCCTTCAAACCGCTTTTCTTGACAGAAGCTTGCGATGGAACGTCTGATTTTGCTATCGAATTGTTTGACCAACTTTGATAGAAGCTCCTACGGCCGGCAATTTTACTGTCAATATTTTCGGCCTTCTTTCAAGGCGATTGTAGAGAGTTTTACGAATCTGAGGGGGAGCGGGTTACGCTACTCCCAAATAAAATTCGGGCATCTTACAGATTGGGCTGATGGCGGGTGTCGTCGCCAAAACCGTCGTAGTCGGGGTTGTCCTCGTTGTGGGTGTGAGCGGTGGAGGGCGTGCCGGTGGCTAGGCCTTGCAGCAGGCGGTCGGCAGCTTGTTTGTCCTCGCTCACGGCGGCGTCGGGGTTGGTATGGCCGGGGGCGTCCTGGCCCTGCACTTTGGCCAGGGTGTCTTTCACCAGCTTGCTGAGGTCGCCGCCGAACTTGGTAGCCGACTTGCGCAGGTTGGAACGGGTGTCGTCGCCGGTTTCGGGGGCCAGCAGCAGGCCGGCCACGATGCCAGCCGTGGCCCCGGCAATGAGCGAGAAAATGACTTTGCCTTTGTCGTCTTTCATGGTTTTGCAGGAAAATGGAAGAATTCGATTATTCGCTAACGGGAAAGCGGCCCGGCTGGTTGGGGCCGCAAAAAAGCCCCGCACCTTGCGGCGCGGGGCTTTGAGCAATCGGGCGGTACGCCGGATTACATGTCGTTCAGCATTTTGGTGATTTCGGCTTTGCCTTTGCCGAGCTTGTCTTGCAGTTTGCCCACCAGCTCGTCGCCTTTGCCTTCAGCGTAGGTCAGGTCCTCATCGGTCAGCTGCGCGTACTGCTGCTTCAGCTTGCCTTTGATGTCGTCCCAGTTGCCTTTGATTTTCAGGCTGCTGCCGGGCAGGGTCACGCCCATGTCTTCCAGCTTGCCGGCGTATTCTTTGAATTTAGCTTCGAGGTCAGAACCCAGCTTGGTGGCTTGCTCGCCGAGCTGGCCGCTGTATTTGGAGGCAACGCCTTTCCAGTTTTCGCGGGTGGCCGAACCTTTATCGGGAGCCAGCAGCATACCGGCAATAATGCCCGCGCCGGCACCGGCGAGAGCAGCTAAAAGGATTTTACCGGCGTTGTTGTCTTCTTCGTGGTACGACATGGTGTAGGGTAATGAAGGGTGAATGGGGGTGAAAGTTCGAGTAGAGCAACGCGGGGCCGAATTCAAAACCCAGTGTTTTGTTACGGCGGCGCTTGGTTCTGGCTGACTATACGAAAGGCTCCGCCGGGGGTTGAGCTTAGCTACAAATTTTCCTGTGCACATTCGGATTCCTCGATATTCCGGTTTGCGGGCGGGGCCAAATCCCGGGCGGGCGCTGTAGCTTCGCCCCTCTCCTACCTTCTGGCATCATGAAAAAGCATTGGATTTGGGCCGCAGCCTTGCTGCTCAGCGCGGTTTCCTGCCAGCGCCACGCCGTACCCACGGCCACGGCCGCCGACTGCATCGACCCGAGCAAAATCAACCCGCAGGGCATCTGCACCATGGAATACAACCCCGTGTGCGGCTGCGACGGCATGACCTACGCCAACCCCTGCGCCGCTGCCAACGCGGGCGTGCGCACCACCAAGCCCGGCCCCTGCACGGGAGGCAAATAACCCCGCGCGCCGAATGTCTGCCAAAGCCCGCTACCACGACTTCTGCCGCACCGCGCCCGATGTGCCGGTGTTCGGCCAGCCGTGGTACCTGGATGCCTGCGCCAAGGGCGGCACCTGGGACGTAGTGCTGGCCGAGGAAAAAGGCCGCTTGGTGGCCGCATTGCCTTTTTTCGTCAAGCAAAAAGGCCCGTTTCGGTATGTCACGATGCCGCCCTTTGTGAAATGGCTGGGGCCTTATGTGCTGCCCGAGTTCCGGGGCCGGCTGCCGAAGGAGCATGAACTGCTGAAGTCGCTACTGGCGCAACTACCTGATTTTGCGGCGTTCAAGCAAAACTTCTACCCGACTGCTACCAACTGGCTGCCGTTTTACTGGGAGCAGTACAAACAAACGACCTTTTACACCTACCGCCTGCACCAGCTGCGCAATCTGGCACAGGTGGAAGCAGGCCTGGGCACCGGCATCCGACGCGATATCCGGCTGGCCCGTCAGACAGTGCGTGTGGTGCACGACTTGCCGCTGGAGGAATTCTACCGCGTCAACCTGCTCAGCTTTGCCCGCCAAGGCTTGCCCGCGCCGTACTCATTTGAGCGGTTTCGGCGGCTCGATGCGGCGCTGGCAGCGGCCGAGGCCCGACAGCTGTTTTTTGCCGTGGATACGCAGGGTCGGGTGCATTCGGTGGCGTATTTGATTTGGGATGCCACCACGGCGTATTTCCTGCTGGCCGGCGACGACCCGGCCCTGCGGGCCAGCGGCGCGGGTGTGCTGCTGGCCTGGGAGTGCATTTGCTACGCCAGCGAGGTGCTCAAGCTGGATTGTTTTGATTTTGAAGGAAGTATGCTGCCGGGAGTGGAGCGGATACGCGTGCGCTTTGGCGCGGTGCAGACGCCGTATTTCTTCGTCTGGAAATACAATTCGCGGCTTTTCGAGTTGCTGGAGAGGCTGAAGCCTTAAGAATTTGCAGCTTCATTGTTGCAGTGCGCGTAGCCGCTGGAACCTCACTCCCGGCCTCTCTCCCCAAGAGAGGGGAGCCGAACGTAAGCAGACCTAATTGTCGCCTGTCACCCCTCTCCTTTGGGAGAGGGGCCGGGGGAGAGGTTCCAGCGGCCGCTTTCATCATATTTCCATTTCCCAATTTTCATTCTCCCCAAAATGTCCGAAAAACGTTACGTCCTCAACCCCGCTCCGTTTATCGTGCCCACCACCGATGGCAAGCTCATTGAAGAGCACGTGGGCGGGGCCAGCACTGGCACCACGGCATACAGCCTGGCCCACATGGTGGCCCCGCCGCATTGGAGCGAGCCCCACCAGACGCCCACGTTCGACGAAATTACCATTGTGGTGCGCGGGCGGAAGCGGTTTGAAATTGACGGCGACGTGGTGGAGTTACAAGCCGGGCAGGCGCTGCTGATTAAGGGCGGGGCGCGGGTGCGCTACTCCAATCCGTTTGATGCGGAGGTGGAGTACTGGTCGATTTGTGTGCCAGCCTTCAGCCCCGACACAGTGCACCGCGAAGAAGAATAAACCAGGTCATAAACCTCTTATATTTAGCCGCATGGACCAGCGCATCATCAATCTTTTCGACGAGTACACCCATGTCCCGCTCTCCCGCAAGGAGTTTATGGACCGGCTGATAAAGCTGGCCGGTAGCACGGCGCTGGCCCTCACAGCCCTTTCGGTGCTGGAGCCGGGCTACGCGGCAGCGGCCACCATTGCGCCCGAGGCCGATGACTTGGAAGCCGAGGAAGTAACCTGGATTGGCGATGGCAGCCCGGTGCGCGGCTACCTGGTGCATCCCAAGGGCCGTCAGAAGCGCGGCGCAGTGGTCGTCATCCACGAAAACCGGGGCCTGACGCCGCACATCAAGGACGTGACGCGGCGCGTGGCCCAGGCCGGCTACCTGGCCCTGGGCGTGGATGCGCTGTCGGTGGTGGGCGGCACGCCGGCCGATGAGGACAAGGGCCGCGAGCTGATTGGCCAGCTCGACCCGGTGAAAAACCTCAACAACTACCTGAAAGCGCTGGACTACCTGCGCGCCCGTCCCGATTGCAACGGCCGCACTGGCGCCGTGGGCTTCTGCTGGGGCGGCGGCCTGGTGAACCAGCTGGCCGTGCACGACCCTAAGCTGAACGCCGCCGTGGCCTACTACGGCCAGCAGCCCAAAGCCGAAGACGTGCCCGCCATCAAGGCTGCCGTGATGCTGCACTACGGCGGCCTCGACCAGCGCATCAACGCCGGCATTCCGGCCTACGAAGCGGCCCTGAAAGCGGCCGGCACCAAGTACGAGCTGTATGTGTACGAGGGCGTGAACCACGCCTTCAACAACGACACTTCGCCCGCCCGCTATAATGCCACGGCGGCCAAGCTGGCCTGGGACCGTACCCTGCGATTATTCAAGGAAAAACTGGGGTAGCTGGGCAACGGCGGGGCATTTTGCGGCATCTTTGCAGTGTCCATCCGCTGCCCATGTCGCTCAGAAAACTGCCCATTCTACTTCCGTTTCTGCTGCTGCGGGCCGGCGGGGCGCTGGCCCAAACCCAGCCCCCGCCGCCGCCTGCCCCTGATTATGAGCAGGTAAGCGTGCCGGTGCCGCGCGCCGTGTCGCTGATTGCGGATGCGGCCAGCGTGCTGTTTTCGCGCAACGAGGACGAAAACAAGGTGCAGGCACTGATGAACCGCCGCCGCGAGCGGTCGAAGAAAGGCGACCAAAGCCTTCGTTTTACCATTCCGAAGAATAAGCTGACCCGCACGCTGGGGCTGGTGGAGTAGCGTAAGCCGTCATTCCGACGCAGGAGGAATCTGAATCAGGCCGTTGAATAACGGAATTCAGATTGCCCCTGCGTCGGAATGACCTTTTTAGTTGGCTCAAATGGGTTCTAAGTAGGGAAAGTGGGCGGTCTGGTCGGGGTTTCCGGCCCGTCCGTCCACCTTTTTATTTCCGGGCCGGATGTGGCCGGCGGTTTGCAAATACCCTGGCAGAATGAGTCGATTCGCACATTACGGAGCCCGCTGCCTGCAGCAACCGAGCCCACCGCTTCCCCTCCCTTTTTCATTCTCCCTCACTCAGAAATCATGAAAGCTTCCTTGTTTTCCATCATCGCCGCTGCTGCTCTCTTCACGTCAACCGCTTCGTTTGCTGCTGCCGGCCCCTTCGACCACCGCTACGACGACCGCAACAGCAAAGACTTTAACTACGGCTACGACCGCAACCACCGCGTAACCGCCTACGAACGGGCCCGCTGGGAGGCCGCCCACCGCGACAACAAAGACGACCGCCGCGACGCCAGAAACGATATCCGCGAAGCCAAAGCCGACCTGCGCGACGCCAAAGCTGACCTGCGCGATGCCCGAAACGACCGCAACAGCAAAGATTTCAACTATGGCTACGACCGCAACCACCGGGTATCGCCCCAGGAACGCGCCCGTTGGGAAGCTGCCCACCGCTACGACGGCCGTCGCTAAACCTTAGCCGCTAACCATGGTCCGAAAAGTCCCGTTCAACCTCTATGGAACGGGGCTTTTTCGCGCCAGCGCTTCCCCCCTTTTCCTGTTTTCTTTTTGTTTCAGCAACCCTCCCTAAATCAGTACCATGAAAAAGTTTCTGTTTCCCCTGCTGGCCATTTGCGCCCTCACCGTAGGTACCGCCGCCGCCCAAACCTCCACGACCTCCCCCGACGCTGGTACCATGCAAGGCCGCGGCCGCATGCAAGGCAACCCCGATGAGATGGCCAAGCGTCAGGCCGACCGCATGACCCAGGAGCTGGGCCTGAATGCCGACCAGACCGCCAAAGTGCAGCAAATTCTGCTGGCCCGCGGCCAGGAAATGCAGGCCATGCGTGGCCAGGCCCGCGACGCTGGCAACCGCGACCAGATGCGCGAGCAAATGCAAGCCGGCCGCGCCAAGTACGACGCCCAGTTTAAGGAAGTGCTGACCGCCGACCAATACACCAAGTACACCACCATGCAGGCCGACCGCATGAACCGTGGCGGTGGCCCCGGCAGAGACATGGATGCCACGGACGTGAAAAAGATGAAAGCTAAATCGACCGACGGCGACAAAATCAAAGTAAAAGCCGACAAATAAGACAGCTTCAACGGATGAAAAAAACAACGCCCCGGCCAGTTGGTCGGGGCGTTGTTTTTTAGGCGTAGAAAACCTCCTTGCGCCATCACACCAACTTATCCGGGGTGATAGGCAGCTCGCGCACGCGGCGACCGGTGGCATGGTACACGGCATTTGCCACAGCCGCAGCGAAGCCTACCAGGCCAATTTCGCCCAGCCCTTTGGCTCCCATAGGGTCGAGCACGGGGTCG
Organism: Hymenobacter negativus; assembly: GCF_016056375.1. Classification (GTDB taxonomy): domain Bacteria; phylum Bacteroidota; class Bacteroidia; order Cytophagales; family Hymenobacteraceae; genus Hymenobacter; species Hymenobacter negativus_A. The sequence goes on along the minus strand of NZ_JAEDAE010000002.1, from coordinate 390,459 downwards.
GGCTGGTTGATAAATTCAACCTCAATCGGAGGAATGTCGGCGTTCACAGGAACGTGGTACTCGGCCAAATCATGGTTCACGATGCGGCCGTAGCGGTGGTCGAGGCGCGCATCTTCCATCAGCGCCATGCCAATTCCCCACACTACCGAACCCAGCACCTGGCTGCGGGCCGTTTTGGCGTTCAGCACCCGCCCCGCATCCACCACCGATACCACGCGGCTCACGCGCACGGCCCGCGTGAGAGGGTGCACCTCCACCTCCACAAAGCTGGCGCAAAACGACTTGCCCGAATATTTTTTCATCTCCGGCGACTCTTCTGCTTTCTGCGTCACTTCCAAGGCCGGCAACTGGTGCTGCTTCAGTACCTCGCCATAGCTCAGGCGGCGGCCACCCTTGTGGCTGGAATGCACAAAGCCGTTTTCGGCGGTTAAATCCGGCTTTTCTACCTTGCCCAGGGCCTTGCCGGGCAGACGCAACGCCAAATCCAGCAATTGCTGCTTTAGCGCGGCACAAACCTCGTGCACGGCCGAGCCCACCGAAGTAGCGGTGTGCGAGCCGGCCTGTAGCGGCGCTTCGGGCAGGGCCGAGTCGCCCAGTTCGAACCGGATGTTGGCCGGGGGCACGCCGCTGGCGTCGGCCGCAATCTGCGTCATGATAGTGGCGGTGCCGGGGCCGGTGTCGGCGGTGGCGCTTTGCACCAGCAGGGTGCCGTCGGGCAGCAGGCGGGCGCGGGCGGTGGCAGCGCTCCGCTCGGCTTTGTAGATGCCCGTACTCATGCCCCAGCCCAGCAGGTGGCCATCGGGGGTGCGCATGGAGCGCGGCGCGGGGGTGCGCTGGCTCCAGCCGAACAGGGCGGCACCGCGCGCGTAGCATTCGCGCAGGTGCTTGCTGCTCCAGGGCTTGTCGTTCTCGGGGTCGCGGTCGGCGTAGTTTTTCAGGCGCAGGGCCAGCGGGTCCATGTTCAGGGCTTCGGCCAGCTCGTCCATAGCACATTCGAGGGCGAAGGAACCGCTGGTTTCGCCGGGGCCGCGCGTCCAGCAGGGCGTGCTCACATCGAGCGGTACAAGGCGGTAGCGGGTGTTGAGGTTGGGCACTGCGTAGGCCGACTTGGTGGGGTGCACGATGCGCTCCTCGAACTGCTCGTGCTGTGAAGTCATGCCGTATGCCTGGTGCGTGATGCCCACCAGCGTGCCATCGGGCGTGGCGCCCAGGCTTATTTTCTGAACGGACTGCGGCCGGTAGCCCACCATGTTGAATTCCTGGTCGCGGCGGCCCATCACCTTCACCGGCCGTCCCACTTTCTTCGCGGCGATAATGGCTGCCATCTCGGGCGGCCAGATGCGCGACGAGCCCCCAAATGCCCCGCCCACACACGGCGAATGCACCCGCACATCGTCGGCCGGCAGCTGCCACATGCGCATCAAGTCCTGCTGCGCCAGCTTCGGGCCCTGAGTTTTATTGTACACGGTCAGCTTTTCGCCCTCCCACAGCGCAATGGCCGCGTGCATCTCCATGGGGTTGTGCACGTGCATGGGCGTGCGGTATTCCTGTTCTACGCGCACGGGGGCCGTTTTGTGGGCGTCGGGCTGGCCCCGGCGGTATTCGGCTTCTTTCCTGGGGGCGAGGTTGTCGGCCAGGTTTTTGGCCAAACTGGTCTGGTGCGCGACGGCTTCGTATTCCACTCGAATCAACGACGCGGCGTGCTGCGCCTGCTCCAGCGTTTCGGCCACGGCCAGGGCCACGGGCTGGTTGCTGAAATGCACCTGGTCGTCGAAGAATACCCGGAATTCCTGGCCTTCCACGCGGGGGTTGTGGTTGGTTTCGGCACTTTGGTAGCCGGGCACTTTGGGCGCGTTCCGGTGCGAAATAATAGCCAACACGCCAGGCGCTTTCTCAGCCGCCCCCACATCCAGGTGCCTGATGCGCCCCCGGGCTATGGCACTACACACCAACACGCCATGCACACAGCCCGGCACCACGTGCTCGGCCGCGTAGCGGGCCTGGCCGGTCACTTTCAGGCGACCATCCACGCGGCTGAGCGGCTCACCGGTGCTGGGCAGCAGGGGCAGATTATCATCCATGGCAATTGCGGCAATAAGGCCGACGGCTCTACGGCCGCCACCATAGCCACGTTTCAACGGCTCAGGCGTAACCGCGTTGGGTCCTGCTCATTCCCCCCGAAAAGCAAAAGGCTACTCCCATTTACAGGAATAGCCTTTTGCAACGTTAATTTTCGGGGAAAGCCCCGCGCTACAGAGTGCGGTGCGGACGGCCACCGCGCATAACCCGAGGAGCCGATGCGTGCCGCTTGGCGGCCTTGGAACGGTGCTTGAACAGGCCGAAGAAGCCGCTTTTCTGGTTGCTGTGCCCGCGATAGTAGCGGTACACCGGCACGTAATTACCGGCAGTAGGCTTGCGCCGGTGGATGGGCCGCGACGTGGCCGAGGTGGCCGGCGCAGCGTAAGATTCGGAGGCTAAAAACCCCAACATGCAGAAAAATAACAGAGCGGTACGCAGCATAAAAAAGGTGGTAATGGTGGTACGTGCACTGGGCGTTTGGCGCCAGCGGTAGCGGCCTGCTACTGGATTATTAACCTCGAAAACGGGAGAATTATTACCCGCATAAGTCATTTTATCGACTATTTCTCACTTCCAATCGATGAATCCAGCACCTGAACGGCTGAAAATGAGTTGATAATGTCCTAATTTATTTTTCTCAAATTCCAGCAATAATCAACAGATTATGTGATGATTAATACTTTTCATGCATTCAAAACTTGCATTCAATTGATTATTTATTGAATGGTCAGCACTTTGTGTTTCGCGATAATTCGTCTTCGTTGGTACTGTTGGTGTGAGTGTATCGCCACGCAACTTGTACCTGAATGAGTAGAGCAAATCAGAACCTATATTTCAGTCATGAATGCTTTGCTTGGTACCGTAAAAAATATGTTTCGCAAAATGGCTGCGAACGGATGGGATACAAAGGCAGCTTTGAAATGGGGCTTTTTCTTCATTGATAAAGACAAGGACAAACTCCATGATGTATTCGCTGAATTGGAAGGACATTCCTATTCCATTGAAGAATTGCACCAGGCAGATGATGGTAATTGGGTGCTTCAGGTTTCAAAATTTGATACGCTCACTCCCGAAAAACTTCACAGGCGTAATATTGCCTTTAATGATTTGGCCGCTCAATGCGGTGTCGAGTCATATGATGGTTGGGACGTAGGAAAAGTAGAATAGCCAACCCCACCCCCACCCCACTCGTCTAACCGGCTCCACTCCTAGCCCCGATTAGATGAGCCTCTGGCAGATTATCCAACGCCTGCTGCCGTTTGTGCGGCCCTACCGCCGCCTGGTGATTGCCACGCTGCTGCTCACGCTGGTGGGCTCGCTGGCCGCGCAGGTCAACCCCTTCGTGCTGCGCTACACCGTGGATACGGTGCAAGGGATGCTCGACCGCGGCGAGGGCCTGGCGCAGGGCTGGACGCTGCTGGCCTGGGTGAGCGGGCTGCTGCTGGGCAAGGAAATCGTGAACACCTTCATCCAGTTCGGGCAGAAATACTACGGCGAGAAAATCCGCATTCAGCTCTCCGGCGTGCTGGCCCAAACCGCCGTGAGCAAAATCCTGAGCTACCAGCTCGGCTTCTTCTCCGACGACGGCAACCAGACCGGCAAGCTCCAAACCCGCATCGACCGCGGCGTGGAGAGCCTCATGAAGCTGGTGCAAAACTTCTTCATCGACATCCTGCCGCTCTTCGCCAACGCCATTGTGGCGCTGGTGGTCATTTTCCTCAACAACAAATGGGTGGGGCTGGTGGCACTGGCCGTGCTGCCGGTGTATTTCTGGCTCAGCTACGCGCAGGCCGAGAAATTGCAGGGCGTGCGGCGCGGCCTCCAGCGCCTGCGCGAGGAGAAAAACCACGGCCTCATCAGCATCATCGACAGCATTGTAGTCATCAAAAGCTTCGTGCGCGAGTCCTACGAGGGCACCAAGCAAGCCGCCGTGCAAAGCCGCCTCGAGGGCGCCCAGCTCCTGACCCGCAAAACCAACTTCCGCTTCGACGGCCTCAAAACCTTCGTGGAACAGATTGGCGTGGTGGCCATCATCGTGCTCACGGCCTACCTGGTACTGGGCCGCCAGATTTCCATCGGGGCCATCATGTTCCACATCCTGCTGTTCAACAATGTGTCGGCGCCCATCCGGCAGTTGCACCGCATCTACGACGAGATGAACGAGGCCCTCACCTACTCCGAAGGCTTCTTCGCCATTCTCGACGCCGACGACCAGCGTGAGCGTCCCGGCCCGCTACAGCCTGGCGACAACCTGCGCGGCCAGTTTGAGCTACGTAACGTCAATTTCACCTACCCCAGCGGCACAGCCGCCCTGCACGACGTAAGCCTCACTATTCAGGCCGGCAAAACCACCGCGCTGGTGGGCCTCAGCGGGGCGGGCAAAAGCACCATCATCAACCTGCTCTGCCAGTTCTACCGCCCCGACAGCGGCGAAATCCTGCTCGACGGCCACCCGCTGGCCCAGTACGACACCTTCACCCTACGCCAGGAAATTGGCCTGGTGCTCCAAAAAAACCACATTTTCAAGGGCACCATTGAAGAAAACATTCGCTACGGCGACTTCACCGCCACCCAAGCCCAGATTGAAGCAGCTGCCAAGCAGGCCTACCTGCACGACCAGATTCTGGACCTGCCGCGCCAGTACGAGTCCGATGCCCAGCAGCTGAGCGGCGGCCAGCAGCAGCGCATCGCCATCGCCAGGCTCTTCCTCAAAAACCCGCCCATCATCTTCCTCGACGAGCCCACCGCCAGCCTCGACGCCATCGCCACCGAGCAAATCAAAAACTCGCTCGACGCCATCAAGCAGGGGCGCACGGTAGTCATCATCTCCCACAGCCTCGCCCAAATCGTGGATTCGGACTGCATCTACGTTATGAAAAAAGGCCACATGGTGGAACACGGCACCCACGATGCCCTCTACGCCCAGCACGGCACCTACCGCGAGATTTTCGACGCCTCGGCACGGAGTTTAAACATCGAGAAGTTGGCCAAGACAATGGCCGATGACGGCGACGACGTGCTAGATACGGCGTTGTGATGATGTATGTATTTTTGGCCTTTGCATCATTTACACATAATTATGAATCTGTTTTCATTACTAACAATCATCGTTTCGATTACTACAATGGCTGCTTTCGCTCAAACAAATAAGATTCCAACAGAAAACTGGTGTATCCAAAAAGCAATTGACCAAGACAATAATATCATTTTTATAACCGCTAATCTTGGTTATAAAGACTATGCTTATAAAGCAGAATTTCCTTGGTGCTTGGAGATAAATATTACTACGATTCATCAGTACCCAAATGGCCATCCAAATAGTGAAGAAGCGCCGGTTTTAAATGAGACAGAAGACATAATAACTGCCGCCCTACAAAAGGCGGGCGTGACTCATTTCGTAGGTAGAACCACCGTTAAAGGCTATAGAGAACTGTATTATTTTGTTGCTGACCCCGAAAAAGCAAATGCTGCATTGGGACGCTTGACCAAGAAACGTCAGCCTAGAGAATGGGAATATCGGATGGGCAAGGACGAAGATTGGCAGCGCGTGGCGCCATTTTTTGCAGGCAACATAGAATGTCTTTAAACTATCTACCTGTTGGCGCGTGTCTCCAACGTGCGTTAGTAGCATTCCCATCAGCTTCGTAAATTCGCTACCCATGATGCCGGCCCAACCACTCACCAATCTGCAACAGGAAATCCTGAAGCTCTACGCCCAGCAAGTCAGCGCAACCGACTTGCTCAACATCCGCGCCCTGATTGGCGAATATTTCGCCCAGCGCCTCACCAAGCTGGCCGACCAAGCCTGGGAGCAGCAGGGCTGGAGCGAGCAAACCATGCACGACTGGCTGAACGAAGAAAACCAGTAGCCCCGTGCGCGTTGTCTTCGATACCAACGTGCTGCTGGTGGCCCTGCCCAGCCACTCGCCGTTTTACGCACTCTACCGGGCCGTGCTGGATGGGCGACTGACACTATTCGTCACCAACGAAACCCTCACCGAATACGAGGAGCAAATCAGCCGCCGCCTGGGCATTGCCCGCACCGATGTGCAGTTGCGCGAACTGTTGAATCTGCCCTCCGTGCAGGAGCTGACGGTGTATTATCAATGGCACCTGCTGGCCGACGTGGACGCCGACGATGACAAATTCGTGGACTGTGCCATTGCCTGCGGGGCCGATTATCTGGTGACGAATGACCGGCATTTTGACCGGCTGCGCAACATTGCATTTCCGGTGGTGAACATTATTCGAGCCGAGGATTTTTTGCAGTTGCTGCAAAACCAATTGCCCTCTAATCCATGACCATCGACCTCACCCACATCGACACCAAAGCTGCCTTCCATCTGCTGATGAAGCGCGAGCTGCGCTTCCCCGACTGGTACGGCGTGAGCTGGGACGCCTTCTGGGATGCCATCATCGCCGTGGTCGAAATGCCAGATGTAGTGGTGCTGGAGCACTGGCAAGCCTTCGCCGAAGCCTGCCCCAAAGACATGCAGATTCTACGGCAGATTATCGATGACTATCACCAGGAGATGCCCGGCAAGCAGTTGCTGTTAGCTTAATAAGACGCGCCCTAGCCCCGTTCTTTGCGGCTGCATGGACATTCTCACCGTCACCAATCTCAGCCTGACTGAAAACGGCTTTACTGCCCTCCAGCCCATCAGCTTCACCCAAAAAGTGGGGCAGAAGCTGGCGCTGGCCGGCGAAAGCGGAGCCGGCAAAAGCACGCTGCTTCAAATTATAGCCGGCCTCATCCAGCCCAGCACCGGCATGGTGCAGGCCCTTGGCAGCCGCGTGCGCGGGCCACAGGAGGTGCTGGTGCCCGGCCACCCCGGCGTGGCCTACCTTTCCCAAAAGTCCGACTTGCCGCAGTTTCTGCGCGTGGAGCAGGTGCTGCGCTACGCCAACAAGCGCCCCGAGCCCGAAGCCCGAGCCGTGTACGACGTGTGCTGCATTGCCCACCTGCTGCCGCGCCGCACCGACCAGCTCTCCGGCGGCGAACAGCAGCGGGTGGCGCTGGCCCGCCTGCTGCTGGGCGCGCCGCAATTGCTGCTCCTCGACGAGCCGTTCTCCAACCTCGACCGCACGCACAAACGCCTGTTGCAGGGCATCATCGAGGAGCTGGGCACGCGGCTGGGCATCACCTGCCTACTCGTGTCGCACGATGCCACCGATGTGCTGCCCTGGGCCGATGAAATTCTGGTGCTGCACCGGGGCCGGCTGGTGCAGCAAGGCACGCCCCGGCAGCTCTACCAACAGCCCGTGGATGAGGCCACGGCCGCCCTGTTTGGCGACTACAACCTGGTGCACGGGGCCGGCCGCCGCGCCCTGCTCCCCGGCAAGCGCTTCGGGAAAGACACGGCGCTGCTGGTGCGACCTGAACAGCTACGGCTGGGGCCGGCTGCCAGCGGGCAAGCTGAGGGCACGGTGCGGGCCGTGCGGTTTTTGGGCAGCTATTGGGAAGTGGAAGTGGCCCTGGCAGAGCAGATGGTGCGCGCACGGGTGGAGGCAGCCGACTTACGGCCCAACGATAAAGTAAGCGTGTCGGTAATACCCGGAGACGGCTGGCTTCTTGCAACTTCGGCCTAAAAAGCTATAAGCCCGACAATAACCCGGTTTTGGCAGGTTTCGTTAGGATTTATTCCACCCTAATCAACCTATCCTTTCTCATGGCAGACCAAACGAAAACCGCCCTCATCACCGGGGCCAGCAGCGGCATCGGCCGCGAGCTTGCCAATTGTTTCGCGCAGGACAAATACAACCTCATTCTGGTAGCGCTGGAGCCCGACTTGCTCGACAAAGCCGCGTCGGAAATCCGGCAGCAATACGGCGTGCAGGTCACCACCATTGCCAAAGACCTGTTCCAGCGCGACGCGCCGTTTGAGGTCTACAACGAAATCAAGCTGAAAGGCCAGCAGATTGACGTGCTGGTGAACGATGCTGGCCAGGGCCAGTACGGCACCTTCGATACCACCGACATCAACCGTGAGCTGGACATTATCCAGCTGAATATTGGCGCCTACGTCGTGTTTGCCAAGCTGTACCTACAAGAATTCAAAGCCCGCAACGAAGGCAAGATGCTGTTTGTGGGCAGCATTGCGGGCGAGCTGCCCGGCCCGCTGCAGGCCGTTTACCACGGTACCAAAGCCTTCGTGAACTCCTTCGTCGAGTCGATTCAGGAAGAAAACAAGGATAGCAACATCACCATCACCAACCTGCTGCCCGGCGTCACCAAAACCGACTTCTTCAACAAAGCCCACATGACGCAGGCCAAAAACGTGGCCGAGGGCCAAGGCATGGAACCCGCCGACGTGGCCAAAGAAGGCTACAAAGCCCTCATGAAAGGCGAACACCGTATCATTGCCGGTGTGATGAACAACGTGCAGGTGGGCTTCAGCAAAGTGATGCCCGACCCGCTGGTAGCCGCCCAAGTACACAAGCAGAGCGCTCCGGTCGATGGCGACGAAAGCGCCCGCTAACGGCGTCGCAATCCTTGAAAACAACAAAGCCCGGCCGCATTGGCCGGGCTTTGTTGTTTTCAGCTGCGGGTGCGGGGCTTGGGTTTGGCTTTGGGCGCGGGCTGGTCGGCAAATGCCTCGGGGCGAGCAGCCCGAATCTGCTCGGCCGCGATGCGCTGTAAGGCCACGGCCTCGGCCGGGCTGATGCCGAGGGCAGCGGCGGCCTGCTCGGTTCCGCCCAGGGCACGGGGGTCGTGGCCCGTAATTTCGCCAAACAGCACGCAGGCGGTGAGGTAGGCCCCCCAGTTGCTGGGGTGGTAATGGTCTTCGGCCCAGAGGTCGATTTTGCCGGGCTCGGGCGCGTAAGGGTTGCGCTGGGCCACGCCGGTCTGCACGGCGCGCAGCCAGGCATCGCCGGCCGGCGCAATGCTTTTGAAGCCCGAATTCCGGGCCAGCAAATCGTAATAGGAGGCGTGCAGCTCCTGGGCCATCGAGTCGATGGGCAGGCCGGTAAAGGGCTTGTCGGACTGGTATGTGAGGTCGGCGCGGGGCCAGGTCTGGAAGAGGAACACGCTGGCAGCGGGGTTGGCCGCGTGCACGGCGCGTTCCAGCCGGGTAGCGTAGTCGCGGAACAGCTCGGGGTGGCCGCCGTGGCGCGGGGGCAGCGCCCACTGGCTATGCTCCTGTAGCACCACTGTGTGCCAGCGCGGCTGCTGAATGATGGGCAGCGCATGCTCGTAGTGGTATTGCAGCGGCCGGGCGTTGATTTCCTCGAAGTGCACTTCGTAGCTCAGGCCGGCTTCTTCGGTGAACTGCTGGAAGATGCCGGGGATGCCGCCCCACACCACGGGCTCGCCGGTGGTGGTTTCGCAGCGCGGGTCGGTGGCGGGCAGGCCGTAGTTTTCGTCCGTTACGTGAGCGGCGTTGTAGGCCAGCACGGGCTGGTACTTGCCGTGAAAAAAGCTGTTGCCGACGAACAGAATAGTTTTGACGGGCGGGGCTGCCGCCGGAGTGCGGGCGGGCCGCCCCTGCGCCCCGGCGGGACTGGGCAGGCCCGGCAGCAGGCCCACCACGGCCACTACCAGCAGTGTACGTAGCGTTTGAATCACAGAATGAAGTAAGTAGCAAGGGCTATTGCGCGGTCCGCCCCGTGAGGTTGGCCACCGCAATTACCCCGAGAAGCGGGAATTTGGGGGCGCAAGAAACGGCTTTTTTAGCACACTGCCAGCCTTACAACCATTCATCAGAGCGGTTTCGGAGTCAGTGGATGTAGGGGCGTACCCGGTAGGGCCTGCCCTTACATCCAACTATCCCAGTTACCTCACGGCCGCTACTTCGTGGCCCGGACGCGCCCTTAACTGCCTTCATTCGGACCATTTCTTCATAAAAAATACGCCTCCCGGTCAGCAATTTTGTTCGTCGTTCCGTTTCAGGCATTCACGCTTGCCAATTACCTGCGGCCATACCGGCTGCTCCTTCATGCATCTTTTCGTTTATTCGCCCCTTAGCGCCTCGGCCCGCTCCTACCTTCAGCAGCAGCTTCCGCCCGACGTAGAAGTCACTTTCAGCCACGATTTAGCCCCCGAAGACCAATTCCCGGCCTTTCAGGAGGCGGAGGTGTTGCTCGGCAACCCGCCGCCCGCCTGGCTGACGGCCGGCCCTTCGCCCCGGCTGCGCTTCTGGCAGATTGATTCGGCCGGCTTCGAGCGCTACCGCCACCTGCACCTAACCCTGCCCGTGGCCAATATGGGCGATTTTTTTGCCTGGCCCTGCGCCGAAACCATGGTAGGCGGCCTGCTGGCGCTCTACCGCCACCTGGGCGAGCTGGCGGTGCTGCAGGCCGAGAAAAAGTGGGTGGGCGGAGCATATGTGCGCAACCGCGCCGGCCTGCTGCGCGGCAAGCGCGTGGTGGTGCTGGGCGCGGGGGCCATCGCGCTGGCCGTGCGCCAGCAGCTCAGCGGCTTCGAATGCCCCGTGCAATTGCTGGCCCGCACCCACCCCGAAGCTCAGCTCCATTCCAAGGAAGAACTGAAAGCGGTGCTGCCCGAAACCGATATCGTGATAAACACGCTCCCAGGCAGTGCCGAAGGCTTTTTCTCGGCCGATTTGGTATCAGCCATGCGCCCGGGCAGCATCTACGCCAGCGTGGGCCGCGGCAATACCACCGACGAGCCCGCCCTCATTCGCCTGCTGCAGGCCGGCTATCTCGGCGGGGCCGTGCTCGACGTGACGGCCATCGAGCCCCTGCCCGCCGACAGCCCCCTCTGGACCCTGCCCAACGTGCTGCTCACCCAGCACACCGGCGGCGGCCAGCATCACGAAGACGAAAGCAAAGTCGACGTTCTGCTGCGCAACCTGGAAAACCTGCGTAGCGGCCAGCCGCTGGAGAATCTGGTGGATTTGAGTCGGGGATATTAGCTGTCATTGCGAGTGGAGCGAAGCGGAACGCGGCAATGACAGGCGGCTCACTACCGCCCCGGCACCCACGGCACCTCCGCCGCGAAAATCGCCTTCAGCGTGTAGGCCTTCGCCTCCTTCGGCGTGAGCTGGTACGCCCAGGCCACGCGCCCGGCCGGATTAGCGCCCGGACCGGTGGAGCGGTATTCGGCGAAATACGCCGTCTTTTCATTGGCCGGATTCTTCCAGTTGTCCCAGCCGGCGGGCGCGATGTGGCCGCCCATTTCGGTGTTCAAATAAACCACTTTGGCATTGGGCCGCCAGGGCCGGCCGAGGTGCACTTTTTTCGCCAGGGCGGTATCGGCGGTGAGCTTGCAGTTCAGAAACACGAAGCCGAAGGGTTGCTGCTCCGGCGTGGAAGCGGCCGTGATGAAGGAGTTTTTCTTGCTCTTGATGACGCAGTGGTCGAACACGGCCGTGCTGGCTCCGAAGATAAAATCTGTCGTGCCTTCGAGGTAGCAGTCCTGGAAATACTGGCGGGTATGGCCGGCGGCCAGGAACAGGATGTCCTGATTACCTACCACGCGGCAGTGGCGGAACGTGGCGCGGTCGCCTTCCACGTGCAGGGCCACGGCCTGACCGGCAGTGTAGCCGGCGTTGTTTTCGAAAGTGAGGTTCTCGGCGGCAAAATCGTTGGCCTGCACCAGCACCGAGTGCGAGGAATAGGTGTCGTGCCCGCCCGCGTCGCCGGTGTGGTCGTTGAAGGTGAGAACGGTGGTTTCGGGATTTTCGCCCACCAGTTTAATATGCGTCTTGAGCGTATTCACCACCAGCTTTTCGCGGTAGATACCAGGCTTGATGCGGATGGTCACCGTGGCTTGCGACTGATTGGGCACGGCATCTACGGCGGTCTGCACGGTGCGGTAGGTGCCAGTGCCATCCTGGGCCACGATGATGGAATTCGTCTGAGCAAAAGCTGGAGTGGCGGCCAGCAACACGAGAAGCAGGAGTTTCATAAGTGTAGGGTGCGGGGCTTGCCCCCGCCCGTCATTGAACAGAATTGTTGTTCGGCGCGCACGGCGGGCGGGGACAAGCCCCGCACCCTACACGTTAATTCGCCAGCGGCTGCCAGCCGTGCAGCACGTTGTCGCGGGTATAAGCCTTCGCTTCCGCATCCGTGAGCTGGTGCGACCACGGCGCACGCTTAGCCGGCGCGGCACCGGGCCCGCTCGATTTGTACTCGGCGTAATAGGCCGTTTTCTTGTTCGATTCCTTGTCCCACGGGTCCCAGCCTTCGGGCCGAATCATCGCGCCCAGCTCGCAGTTCAGGTACACGGTTTTGGCATAGGGCCGCCAGGGCCGGCCCAGCCCAAAGCTGCCCGCCGGCGCATCGCCGGTTATGCGGCAATGGCTAAACACGTAGCCAAACCGCGCCGTGTCGGGCGTGCTGCCGGCCGTGACGAACCCGCCGCGCTTGCAGAAAATCTCGCAGTCCTCGAACCACGCCGTGCTGGAGCCGAAGATAAAATCGACCGTGCCTTCGATGTAGCAGTTCTTGTAGAACTGCCGGCTGCCGCGCCCATACGTGTAGAGCGTGTCCTGAAAGCCCAGAAACCGGCAGTTCACAAACGCCGCTTTGTCGCCATCAACCCACACCGCCACCGCCTGCCCCACCGGCCCCGACGAATTCTGAAACGTTAGGTTCTCGGCCGAAAAATCCGTCCCGTAGATGTAGCAACTCGCCGAGCCCGACGTGCCTTTGTCTTCGCCAAAGATGTTCTTCTTCTGGTTGTAGTCGTCGTAGGTTAGAATGGTCAGGTCCCGGTCCTCGCCAATGAGCTTCACCAGTTGCTTGGAACCGGCCAGCACCAGCTTTTCCTTGTAAGTGCCCTTTTTGATGAAAATGGTGGTGACCTTTTTCCGGAAATCGGGCACTGCATCGAAGGCCGCCTGCACAGTGCGGAACCGCCCGCTGCCATCCTGCGCCACCACGAAATCGTAGCCCCAGGCCCGGCCCAGCCCGCCGAAACTCAAGAGCACCAGCAGCAATAGATTCTTCATGGGTCAGTGCTAAGTATGCCACAAACGTAGCGGCTGGCCGGGCCGAAAGCACGGAATTTCTGCGCAATCGTTGCCGGCCATGTAACGGCATTTCTCATCTCTACATGTGCAATCAGGCCACTGCGGGCATCGGAAAGGCACTGCTATAATTCAATTGGCATTTATGCGACTACTCTTGCTTCTCTGCTCCTGCCTGTGGTCTTCCCTTGCCTTCAGCCAAACCACCATTTCCGGCCGGGTGCTGGACGCGAAATCTGGTGATGGGCTACCCGGCGTCACCGTGCTGCAAACGGCCACTACCAACGGGACATCTTCCGACGCCCGGGGCTATTTCTCCTTCACCGTTCCTGCACAATCCGACAGCGTGGCGCTCACGGTTTCATCCATTGGCTACGCAACGCGGCGCTTCCGCGTAGCGGCCGGTAATGCCCCCGTCACTGTCCGGCTGGCAGTCGACCTCAAGCCTGCGCCCGTTTGCTACTTTGCCCCGGCCTGGCTGCAACTGTCCTTGCTTAGCGGGGTGCGCTATGCTCCAGTTGGGGCCAGGGTGTTGCTGGACGGTTCCGCCTATGCTCGCGTGCCGCTCACGGCCACTGCCAGCTACCAAACGGATTTTGCCCGCAACCACGCCCTGCACCTAGGCCTGGGCCTGCCATCCATTCGGCGTTTCCGCGCCCCTAGCCTCACCGAAAACCTGGATTACCAACAACTGCGCGCACCCGCCGCCAACACGGCATTCGACAGCTACACCGCCGACCTGGGTGTCTACATCGGCTACCTCGGTGGCGTTCGGCTCCCCACCTTCGTTCTGGGCACCGGCTATGCACGCTGGCGCCAAACCGATGCCGATATTTCGTCCGCAAGCACGGGCTATGGCTACACGCTTGGGCTGCGGTTCAGTGCATTTCCGGCGCCATTCAACGTGTATGCATCAGCCAAAGCCACTCATTGGCCAACTTACTGGCAGTGGCAAGGAAGCCTCTCGCACGGCCTGCCCCGCAACTTCCAGGCCGGCGTCGCACTGAATAAGGTGCGCAATTACACCGAATTGTCTCTACTGTTTACTCGTTATTTCTACTAAACCAACCACAAAAAAGCCCGGCCGGTTGGCGCGGGCTTTTTTGGCAAGAAACTAAGCCGAAGAATTACTCCTGCATGCCCGACACCTTCGTCAGCACGTCCACCATCTCGGCCGAGATGCCGGTGGTGCTGAAACCGCCGTCGTGCATCAGATTCTGCATGGTCACGTAGCGCGTGAGGTCCGAAAACAGCGAGATGCAGTAGTCGGCGCAGGCTTCGGCCGGGGCGTTGCCCAGCGGCGACATCATATCAGCGAAGTTGTAGAAGGCATCGAAACCGGTGATGCCGGTGCCAGCTGTGGTTTTGGTGGGCGACTGCGACACGGTGTTCACGCGCACCTTTTTCAGCTTGCCGAAACGCTGGCCGTAGCTGCGGGCAATGCTTTCGAGCATGGCCTTGGCCTGGGTCATGTCGGTGTAGTCGAGGAAGGCGCGCTGGGCCGCGATGTAGCTCAGGGCCACAATGCTGCCCCACTCGTTCATGGCGTCCAGCTTCTCGGCCACGGCCATCATCTTATGGAACGACAGCGCCGACACGTCGATGGTCTGGTTAAAGAATTTGTAGTCCAGCTCGCCGTAGTGCTTCTTTTTGCGGATGTTGGCGCTCATACCAATGCTGTGCAGCACGAAGTCAATCTTGCCGCCCAGCTTATCCTGCGCCCCCGAAAACAGCGCCTCCAGTTCCTCCGTCGAAGTTGCGTCGGCCGGGATGATGGGCGCGTTGCACTCCTCGCTCAGCTTGTTGATTTCGCCCATTCGCATGGCCAGCGGCGCGTTGGTGAGCACGAAGCGCGCCCCTTCGGCGTGCGCCCGCTGGGCCACTTTCCAGGCAATGGACTGGTCATTAAGAGCGCCGGAAATGATGCCGACTTTGCCGGCGAGGAGGTTATTAGCCATGTTTTTTAGGGTATGAGGGTATGGGGGTAGGAGGGTACGAGGGGCCACAGGCCGCCAAACCCGGCGCAAGTTAGCTATTCCTTCCTACCCTCCTACCCCCACACCCTCCTACCCTACCCCACCGTTTCTCCCCGCAGCGCCAGCAGCTCGCGGGCGCTCTGGAAGGCATTTTCGCTGGGCTTGGCGCCCGCAATCATGTGCGCGATTTCCTTGATGCGGTCGTCCTGGTTCAGCTCGCGGATGCGGCTCACGGTGCGGTCGGCGCGGTCTTCCTTGTACACGAAGTAGTGCACGTCGCCGGCCGCCGCCATCTGCGGCAGATGCGAAATGGCCACGAGCTGGTGCTTCTGGGCCATCTGCTGCATCATGCGGCCTACTTTCACCGCGATTTCGCCCGAAATACCAGTATCGATTTCGTCGAATACAATGGTGGGCAAAGCCGTCTTATCGGCCAGCATGTACTTGATGCACA
Source organism: Hymenobacter negativus (assembly GCF_016056375.1). Taxonomy (GTDB): domain Bacteria; phylum Bacteroidota; class Bacteroidia; order Cytophagales; family Hymenobacteraceae; genus Hymenobacter; species Hymenobacter negativus_A. The sequence goes on along the minus strand of NZ_JAEDAE010000002.1, from coordinate 375,016 downwards.
GCATCAGGCGCGAGAACTCACCGCCCGAAGCCGCCTTGCTCAGCGTCTGAGGCTGCGCGCCCTTGTTGGCCGTAAAGAGGATGCTCACCACGTCGATGCCGCTGGTGGCCGGCGCGCCGGTGCTGTGCTGCACCACAATGCGGGCATTGGGCATGCCCAAATCGGCCAGCAGCAGCCCCAGTTGCTTCTCAAACTGCGGAAACGACTTGCGCCGGCTTTCCGACAGCTTGTTGCCCTGCTTGGTCACAGCGGCCAGCGCCGCGTCCGAATCCTTGCGCAAGCGGGCAATTTCCTTGTCCAGATTTAGCACCGAGCTCACTTTCTGGCGCAGCTCGTCGCGCACGGCTATTAGCGCGGGCAGGTCGCGGGCCTGGTGCTTGCGCTGCAGAGTGTAGAGCACGTTGAGGCGGTCCTGCAGCTCCTCGGCGCGGGCGGGGTCGCCCTCGGTGCGGCGCTCGGCCGTTTCTACCTCGTCGGCAATGTCGTGCAGCTCAATTAGGCAACTATTCAGGCGCTCACGCAGGTCCTTGAAGTTGTCGGCGTAGCTCGACACCTGGCCCAGCAGGCCCACGGCCTCCTTTAGGTTGCCGGTGGCGCATGTTTCGCTGTCGCGTAGGCCGTGTAACGCTTGGCTCAGCTTGTATTTGATTTCCTCGGCGTGTTCCAGTTGCTTCACCTCCTGCTCCAGCGCGTCTTGGTCCTCCGTGTCCAGCTTCGCCTCTTCCAGCTCATTCAGCAGAAAGCTATTATAATCCAGCTCTTTACTGGCCTGCGCTGCCTGGCTTTCCAGCGCATTCAGGTCAGTTTCGAGCTTGCGATATTGGCGGAAAGCGTGGCTGTACATGGTGCGCTGCGGCACCAGTCCGGCGTACAAATCCAGCAAATTCAACTGAAAAACGCCGTCGCCCAGCAGCAGCGTGTCGTGCTGCGAGTGAATATCCATCAGATTAGCGCCGATTTTCCGCAGTGCTTCCAGCGTCACCGGCGTGTCATTCACAAAAGCCCGCGACTTGCCATTCGGGCTGATTTCGCGCCGCAAAATGCAGTGCGTATCGTAGTCCAAATCCTCGGCCTCGAAAATATCCTGAAGCTGATAATTGGCAATGTCAAATTGCCCTTCAATTACACATTTGCGCTCGGTATCGAACAGCATGCGCGAATCGGCCCGGTTGCCCAGCAACAGGCCAATAGCGCCCAGCATAATGGACTTTCCGGCCCCGGTTTCGCCCGTAATAATATTCAGCAGCGGCGACGGACGCAATTCTAATTGCTCAATCAGCGCGTAATTATTAATTCGTAAATCGACTAACATTATAATTAATTATGAGTGTTGAATTATGAATTATGAATTAGAAAATCACCCAAGCGGCAACTCATAATTCATAATTAATAACTCATAATTTACTTAAGTACCGTTTGATATTTGGCCGAATTCGTCGGGTCTACTTCCGTGAGCATGGTCACAAGCTGCTGCTTCTGCTGCTGGTCCTGACTGGTGCGGAAGATGTTGGCAATTTCATCCGACTTCGCATCGAAAAAGGCCCGGGCAAATAAGGTTCCGGGGCGCGTGAGGGCGGCTTTCTGCACGCCTGTCAATGCAGCCATTACCGAGGTGCGGGCTTCTTCGGGCTTTTCGATGAAGATGTCCATGCCCTGGCGGTAATAGCTGTACAACCCCGTGCGGAAGGCTTCGAGCTGCGGGTCGGTCAGGTTGTCGAGGATAAAGTGACGCTCGCGTGAGCCGCTGCCGCGCCAGCCCTCATCGGTTTCGTTGGTCTGCGTCTGGTTGGCCGAGTAGTTGACCACGTTGCGGGCCAGCTCGTAGTACGGCGTGCCGCCCAGCCGGGCATACGTGTCGCGGTCAATGCCGATGACGAGGTAGGCATAATACCCCAGCAGCGACGACAGGTTGGAAACGAAGCTGTTGGGCGAAAAATCCAGCGGGTTTTGCGGCGAATAATTGAAGTTGAAGCTGCGGTCCACGATGCTCACCACGTTGGTTTCGTAGCCGGTGCCGTACACCGGGCGTGTCGAAATCAGGCGCATGGTGGTGTTGTAGGTGCCATTTTGCGGGATGGCCGTGATGCCGACAAAAATCTTCAGCCGAATTCGTTCCTCGGGGCGGTAGGTTTGGGTGGTCCACGCCCGGTTGTTGAGGAAGGTGCGGATGTCGTTCTGCATCTGCGTGACGATGGTGGGGTCCGAAATCGTCACGTTTTCGGTCGATACGCGCACTTCGGCCGACAGTTCCTGGGCACGGGCAGCGGGGCCGGCCAGCAGTAGCAGGGCAAATACGGGCAGCACCGCGAGGAATTTTCGCATCATGAGGAAGGGGCCAGAGGGGCCAGAATCAGGCTAACCAGTCCGCGGGCCACGTCGGCTTTGGACTGCAACTCAAAATTAACGATTTGGCCGGCGGCATCCAGCACGGTCACCTTGTTGGTGTCGTGGCCGAAACCCGCGCCCGCGTCGCGCAGGGAATTGAGCACGATGAGGTCGAAGTTTTTTCGGCGCAGCTTGTCCTGGGCGTGGGCCAGCTCGTTCGTAGTCTCCAACGCAAAACCGACGGCAAATTGTTCAGCCCGCTTGCGCTGGCCGAGCGTGGCAGCAATGTCCACGTTTTTCACCAGCTCCAGCGTCAGCTTTTCGCCTGATTTCTTGATTTTATCGACGGCCACGTGGGCCGGTCGGTAGTCGGCCACAGCCGCCGCGAACACCCACACGTCGGCCTTATCCGCTACTTCAGACGCCGCGGCAAACATTTCTGCCGCCGTTTCCACCCGCACCGTGCGGATGCGCGGGTTGGCGGGGTCCGGCAGCTGGCTGGGGCCGCTCACCAGCGTCACGTCGGCACCATGCGCGGCAAAGGCTTCGGCCAGCGCATAGCCCATTTTGCCCGTTGAGCGGTTGCCGAGGAAGCGGACGGGGTCGAGCGGTTCGTAGGTGGGGCCGGCCGTGAGGAGAACGTGCATCAACTATCTAATGTGGATTGAGGGAAAACGAACCCAAAGAACGTAATGCTAAGCGTAGTCGAAGCATTACGCTTATTCGGACGCAATGCCACCAAAGTAGCGCTCCATTTCCGCCACAATGTCTTCCGGCTCCAGCATGCGGCCCTGGCCGCTGAGGCCGCTGGCTAATTCACCGCTGGGCGAGTCAAAAACGTGGTTGCCGAAGGAGCGCAGCCGCGCCAGGTTCTGCGTCACGGCCGGATGGGCAAACATGTCCAAATCCATTGCGGGGGCCAGAAACACCGGGCAGCGAGCCGACAGATACACGGCACACAGCAAATTGGGGCACAGGCCATTGGCTAGCTGTCCGATGGTGTTGGCGCTGGCGGGCGCAATTAGCAGCGCATCAGCCCAGAGGCCCAGCTCGACGTGGTTGTGCCATTCGCCGGCCGCCGCATCACGCAAAAAGCCCGTCAGGACGGGCTTTTTGGAGAGGGTGCCCAGCGTGAGGGGCGTCACGAAAGCCGTGGCGGCTTCGGTGAGAATGACCTGCACTTCGGCGCCGGCCTTGATGAGCAGGCGCGTGAGCGGGGCGGCTTTATAGGCGGCAATGCTACCGCTGACACCCAGCAGGATGCGCCGACCAGCCAGGGAAGAATTAGTTGTCATTCCGAACGCAGTGAGGAATCTGAATTTTAGCAAACTTAGGCAGCTTCCATCCTCAGTTTCCTCGCTGCGCTCGGAATGACCATTCTTTAGAACAGCTCGCGGGGCACCGGCACCTCTTCGGGTGCGGGCGTGGAATAGTAGATTTTGCCTTGCAGGAACTCCTCGATGGCCAAGCTGGTGGGCTTGGGCATGCGCTCGTACTGCTTGGAAACTTCGATTTGCTCGCGGTTTTCGAACACTTCTTCCAGGTTATCAACCGTGGAAGCGAACTCGGCGAGGCGGTCGTTCAGCTCTTCTTTCAGCTTCACCGACAGTTGGTTGGCGCGCTTCGAAATCACGGCAATGGCCTCGTACACGTTGCCGTTTTCGCCGGTGATGTCGGCCACGTTGCGCGTGATGATGGAGCTCGACGGGGTGTTGGGATTGGGTTTCATGGGCTGATTTAGTGACTAATTAATTGGCGGCGGCCGTGGGTATGGCCTTCAGGCGAACAATCTCGGCCTGGCTGAAATCGTACATATCCTGCGCGGCTTTCAGGCTCTTGCTCTTCGGGTAAGTATCCAGAAACTGTTGGTAAAAGTTTACCGCGTCCAGATAACGCTCCCGCTGCTTCGATTCGATGCTTTCCTTGGCCCAGGCATATTGGGCGCTCAGGCGCAGAAAAGAGGCCTGCTCGGCATAAGCCGAGGCCGGGTAGTTCAGTTGAAAATTGGTGAGGGCCACCACGGCGGCCTGGTTGTAGCGCAGCTGATAGTAGAGGCGGGCGCTTTCAAACGCCTTGTTTTCCAGCTTGCGCTGGAGCTCCTGCGACATGTTCTCGGTCTCGGCCTTGAACTTGCTTTCGGGGTAGCGGTTCAGGAAATCCTGAATGGATTCGAGGGCCGATATGGTGTTGGTCTGGTCGAGCTCGTAGCTCGGCGAGTCAAGAAACAATGACTTGGCGTGCAAATACGCGGCCTCCTCGGCGTACTCCGAGTTGGGGTACGTGTCGGTGAACGACTTGAAATAAAACGCACTCAGCACGTAGTTGCGCTGCTTGTAATTGGTATTGGCGAAGTAGAACTGGGCTTTTTCAGCCTCGGGGCGGCCTTTCAGCAGCGGAATGAGGTCTTCGAGCAGCGTGCCGGCCCGGAAGAAGTCGCCTTTGTCGTAGTACTTGACGGCGGCTTCGTACTTTTTATTGACGTCGGTGCTTTTCAGCAGGCGTTGGTAGCCACTGGCGCAGGAGCCCAGAATGAGCGTACTAACGAGCAGAAACAGAACCGTGAGGCGGGAAATCGGCATAAGGGGTGCAAAGGTAACGATTTGAGCCGGCGGAGGCAAGCCAGCCGGCGGCCCGGGCAGGCCCGGCTGCCAGCAAGAGGCCCGGCAGTGGGCTAAAGGTTGCAGCTAGCGCTACTTGGGATTGGCCACGGCCGCCGGCTTGGCCGGGGCGGAAATAGCGGGTTTGGTGGCTGGCCTGGCAGGTTGGGCCGGGGCGGCGGGCTTGGGTCTGGTGGTTTTGGCAGGCGTTTTCGCCTTTGATTTGGTGGTTTTGGTGGCAGGAGCGGTGGTTTTCTTCACCTCTTTCTTTTTCACGACTTTCTTTTTGGGACGGTCGTCGAACTGCTTGCCCAACACTTGGCGGCGGGTGGGCCGTTCCTTGGCGCGCCACTGGTAGCCTTTCAGACGCTCGTCATCGGGCTTGAGCTCGTGGGGCGGAATGAATTTGGCCTCGGGATTGGAGAGGACGGATATCTTATTGAGCTTGTTATCAAGGAACAGCAAGCGCATGTTGGCCGAGAGCACGCGGTTCATACCGGTAGTCACAGTGTCGCCGTCGAGGGCGTAGAAGATGCTTTCGGCGTTGCCGAGCACATCCACGCGCCGCATTTTATTGTCGCGGAAGTAGGCCATCATATTGCGACCCTTGGTTTGGTTAAAGTTCAGGAGCGTATCCTGATTCACGGCAAACGCGTTGGAATAGAGCCGCATCTCGTCCACCTTGCCGCGCTTCGAGCGAATCTGGATGGAGTCGGCAGTAAGCTGGTTTTTGGCCTGCCACAGCACCGGGCTGCGGTTCATGTAGATGATGCTGTCCTGCCGGTCGTAGGTCAGCGAGTCGCATACTCCCTGCATGTTGCCCCGGAAAATCTGCACCTTCGGGTAGGCGTAGAGGATGGTGCGCGTGGTGGTCTGGCCGGGCCGGGCCTCGATGCTGATAAGCGTATCGGCGGCCATGTAGAGCGTGTCTTTCTGGCTGCCGATGTTGCGCACTACGGGCCGGCCGCCGTAGAGCTTGGTGCGGCCCAGGGCGCGCCAGTACCGGCCGGCATCGCCGCGCAGCACCAGGTTGTCCTTTTTAGAGGTGAGCGAGACGTGCCCCCGCGCCACGCCGTACTGCTTCAGCTCATCGTACACCAACTGGTCGCCGCCCAGCAGGTAGTTGGGCGTGTCGATTTTGGCATTGCGCTTGAAGTCGGAAACGCGGGTTCTGGTGTTGTAATTGCCGCCTTCGGCGTACAGATTCCCCTGCTTGCCCTTGATGCGCGTGGGGCCGTTGAAGTAGGCAATTTTGCTGACGGTATTGTAGCGCAGCGTGTCGTTGTTCAGCTCCGAATCGGGCGTCACGAGATGAACGTTCTGTTTGAAAACGAATACTTTGGTATTGGTATCGTAGAAGCCCTGCTGACTGTCGAGCGTGTTTTGCGGGTCGGTGAGGTGGCCGGTTTCGGTGTAAGAGGCCGTTTTGCGGTTCAGGTCGTAGTCGAGGCTGGGCGTGGTCAGGGTCATGCGTGGGTCGCGCATCACCACGTTGCCAGTCATGCGGGCCGTGCGCAGGGCACCATCGTAAAAGCCGTGGTCGCCGGTGATGGTCATGGTGTCGCTCTGCACCACGCGCACGTTGCTGAATGCTTCTACCTGATTACGCTCCAGGTATTGATAGGCCGAGTCGCAGTACAGAAACACGTCGTCCTGCTGAAAGCTGACGTTGGTAATCAGCTTGCGGATTTTCACCCCTTCGAAGTCGCCGCCCACCAGCGCGCCGGCCGTGAGCAGCTTGATGGGCGAGCCCTTGGCTTGCGCCGGCCGTTGGTTGGCCGCGGGCGGATTGGTGACGGAACGCTGACCCACCGGGGCAGTTTGCGGCGGCCGGGTGGCCGGCGGTGTGGGGCGCTGGGCCTGCCCCAGCAGCGGCACCAGCAGGCAAAGAAGTAAAAAAACGCGAAAGACGGCCATTGAGGGCGCAAAGGTACGGACGGAGGCCGCGCTAACGGCCATCTTTGCACCGTAGTACATACTGGCCCATGGGGCTGCCCGTTGCATCATGCTGGAATCCGTTCGCCGCTTCATCGAAGAAAACAATCTATTTTCCATCGAAAACGACCCCATCCTGGTCGCGGTAAGCGGCGGGCTCGATTCGGTGGTGATGCTGGACGCGCTGCACAAGCTGGGCGCGCAGGTGGCCGTGGCGCACTGCCACTTCGGCCTGCGGGGCGAAGATGCCGATGCCGACGAGCAATTTGTGCGCAAGCTGGCCAAGCAGTACGGCCTCCCCTACTTCGCCGAGTTTTTCCAGACCAAAGCCTACGCCGAGCAGGAAGGCATCTCGACCCAGATGGCGGCCCGCTTCCTGCGCTACCGCTGGTTTGAACAGGTGCGGCAGGCGCAGGGGCTGGCTTACATCGCCACCGCCCACCACCAGCGCGACCAGGCCGAAACCATGATTCTCAACCTCACGCACGGTACCGGACTGGCGGGGCTGCATGGCATTCAAGCCAAAAATGGCTTCGTCATCCGGCCGCTGCTGGGGCTGGGGCGCGACGACCTGCACGACTACCTAGTGGAGCGCGGCCTGCGCTGGCGCGAAGACGACAGCAACGACAGCCCCGTGTACCAGCGCAACCTGCTGCGCCACGAGGTGCTGCCCGTGCTGCGCGAAATCAACCCCAACCTCGACCAGACCATGCACGCAACCGCCGAGCGCGTGGGCGGGGCCGAGGAAATTGTGCGCCGATACGTGGAGGAAACCGCCGCCCAGGCCCGCCGCGACGAAGCCGAGGTAACTTATTTAAATATCAGCACGCTGCAAAAAACGGCCGCCACGGCGCTGGTGCTGCACGAGATTCTGCGGCCGTTCGGGTTTTCGTGGCTGGTAGTGAAGGACATTGTAGCGGCTTTCGGTGGCGAGAGCGGCCGGCGGTTCGACTCGCCCACGCACCGGCTGGTGAAGGACCGGGAAAACCTGGTTATCACGCCGCGCCGCACTTCGCAGTTTGGCACGTTCCAATTGGCGGCGGGCCAGACCGACTTGCTGGCCGATGGCATGCGCCTGAAAGCCGAACTGCACGACGACGCCCGGCACTTCATCATTCCGCGCTCGAAAAGCACGGCCGCGCTCGATGCCGATAAAATCAAATTTCCGCTCACGCTGCGCCGCTGGCAGGAAGGCGACTGGTTTATGCCCCTCGGCATGAAGGGCAAAAAGCTACTCAGCGACTTCCTCATCGACCAGAAAGTGCCGCTGAATCTGAAAGACGACGTGCGCGTGCTCACCTCGGCCGATGGCAAAATCTGTTGGGTGGTGGGCTGGCGCGTTGATGACCGGTTTAAGGTGGAAGAAACCTCTGAGCGGGTACTCACGGTGCAGCGGATGTAGGTTTTCCGGGCAAACGATTTAACTGCGGAACTCCGCCCCAGGCAAAAACTTGCCTTTTTTCACCGAAGCATCGGCAGCCCGTCCGTACTTTTACCCGCGAAACTCCAACCCCCCAATTCTTTTTCTATGAAAGTTACCGTAGTCGGAGCCGGCAACGTGGGCGCAACCTGCGCCGATGTGCTCGCCACCCGTGAAATTGCCAACGAAATTATTCTGGTTGACATTAAGGAAGGCATCGCCGAAGGCAAAGCCCTCGATATCTGGCAGAAAGCTCCGATTATCGGCTACGACTCGCGCACCGTGGGCGTGACCAACGACTACGCCCGCACCGCAGGTTCGGACGTGGTGGTGATTACCTCGGGCCTGCCCCGCAAGCCCGGCATGAGCCGCGACGACCTGATTGCCACCAACGCTGGCATCGTGAAATCGGTGACCGAGCAGGTGGTGGCCCACTCGCCCAATGCCATCATCATCGTGGTGAGCAACCCGCTCGACGTGATGACTTACCAGGCCCACCTCACCGCCAAGCTGCCCCGCGAAAAGGTATTCGGCATGGCCGGCATCCTGGACACGGCCCGCTACCGCGCCTTCCTGGCCGAGGCCCTGAACGTGAGCCCGAAAGACATTCAGGCCGTGCTCATGGGCGGCCACGGCGACACCATGGTGCCCCTGCCCCGCTACACCACCGTAGGCGGCATCCCGGTTACGGAGCTGATTTCCAAAGAGAAGCTGGACGCCATTGTGCAGCGCACCGCCGTGGGCGGCGGCGAGCTGGTGAAACTGATGGGCACCTCGGCCTGGTACGCGCCCGGCGCGGCCGCGGCCCAAATGGTGGAAGCCATCGTGCGCGACCAGCGCCGCGTGTTCCCCGTGTGCCTGGAGTTGCAGGGTGAGTACGGCATCAACGGCGTGTACCTCGGTGCCCCGGTTATCCTCGGCAAAAACGGCGTGGAGCGCGTGATTGAGCTGCAGCTCAACGACGAAGAGAAAGCGTTGCTGGAAACTTCGCGCGGCCACGTGAAAGAGGTGATGGACGCGCTTGACAAAATGAGCGCCACTCCGGCCGCTTAAGTATTGCTGTCTCGCTTAAAAAGCCTCGCCGGAAACTCCGGCGGGGCTTTTTGTTTTTGGCTCATTTCATCGGTGCGGTACCGAAGCTATTTTACCAAACCAAACCGCCTGTTCTTCGCATCCAGAATGACGATGTGCCGGCCAAAAGGCGCGTTGCCCAGCATACCGCCCATGCCCGAGAAGCGCGTCAGCGTGCGCTGCATGAAAGTGGTGCCCTCAATGTAAGTGACAGTGCCCAACGGCACGGTGGCGGTGTCGAACTGCAGGGTGGCCGCCGTAGCTACGGTGTGCGCTGTCAGGGTTTTGCCCCAGGAATTTACTGGGATGGTTTGGGCGGTAGCGGCAGGCCGGGCCATTTGCTGCCAGTTGCTTTGCGAGGTGAGCAGGGCAAAGGTACTGCTACCGGAGTCGAACATCAGCTCCTGCGGCTGGCCCTGCAAGCCCGCGCGCAGAAGCACCCGCCGCTCTTTAAAGCTCATAGGCACGAAGGCGGCGCGGCGCAACAGGCTGTCGGGAGCACTGTTGCCTAGCGATAAGCGCTGTTGGGCATAGTCGATGACCAATGCCCGACCATCGAAGACGTCCGTGCCGAGTGTGCCGATTACGAAGGGCTCGTTGGGGTTGGCGGGCAAGTGGGCGGCGCTGGCGTAGGGCCGCACCCAGATTTTGCGGGCCTGCACCTGAGCCGGGCCGAGGGTAAACCGGAAGTTGCGAACTGTATCGGACTGCACCTGCAAAGCGGTACGGGTGGCGGGGAAGTTGGCGCGCAGTACTTCCAGAGCGTTGGATTTGAGCAGGGTGTACGGCGCGCCTGTATCGAACTGCAAGTAGCAGGTGCGCGGGCAGCCGGGCACGCTAATGGGCACCAGCAGCGCCGCGTGAGCCAGATGGTGGGCGGTATCAGCTTCCCAAACAAAGGGAGTAGTAGCCGGCAGCTGCGTTATGACAAGCTGGTTGGCGGGGGCCTGGAACTGCTTGCGGAAGTAGAAGTAGCCGCCAACGCCACTTAATGCAAAAAGGACGAAGATGGCCAGCAAGGTTTTGGCAAGGACTTTCATGGGGCAGGCAGTGGCGGTGGTTGACGGGTCAAACCTACCTAGCCTCCTGCCCCAGCCCATGCGCCATTGGGGCGACATTTTGCCGCCACATTGTTTAAATAACTGATAATCAACAGCTGTAATTTACACCAACTTATAGCCGGATGGGATATAAATCAAGCCGGCCCTGCCGCAGCCGCAGTTGATTGTAGCCCACCGTGCCGATGTTGACTAGATAAGTGAGCACAAAAACGGCGAGAAATACGCCTTTCAGCATCACGCCGAAATAAAAGAACATGGCAGCTTGCAGCAACAGCACCATGAGGTAGCTGAAGAAGCTGGCCACCTGCCACAGTACCTGAAACCCGAGTACCCTCCGGCCTACTTCGGCGGCGTGCGGGGTATCGTGGCGATGCTTGCGCCAGAGCAGGTAGGGCACCAGCAGGTTAAGGAACGGAAATACTAGCAAGCACAGCGCGCTTAGGTTGAGCAATTGGAGCACCTGCGGTTCGGCGGGGAACTGAGGGCTGCTAGTCGGTGCAACCGGCAGCAGCGGCGTGGGGTGCTCGGGTGAGGGCTCAAGGGTAAGCCCAACCGCTGGCTCGGCAACAGGCGCGGGCGCAGTTAGCAGAGCAGCAAGTGGAACTTCGAGGGCAGTGGCCAGGGCCTGAATGGTATGGCCGCGCGGCACGGTTTCGCCCTGCTCGACCCGCTGAATGGTGCGCAGGCTGACGCCCGATTGCTCGGCCAGCAGTTCCTGCGAAAAGCCTTTGCTTTTGCGAATGGCCAGAATGCGGGCGGCAGAGAATGTGGAGGCAGGCAAAATCAGGAGTAGCTAATCAGGGCTTGGTAAATATATGGCAACAAAGCTCAAGCCCTTCCTTTTTCAGCTACCTCACCAAGCATACTCAAATCAGACCCGAATTTGCTTTAAAATATAATTACTTTGCGATATTACTCCTCGCTCGGCCCACTGCCCTATGAAAAAATCCCTAACCAATTCGTTCGACAAGGTGTTCTTAACCATCGAATTTGATGCGGCCAACCAGTGGATTTACAATAACTGGACGGGGGTGCTGCCGACTGAAAAAGTTATTCAAGGCTGCCAGGCTACCATCGATTTTTTGCGGGAAAATCGGTGCGCCCACATGCTGAACGACAACCGTGAAGTCATCGGCTCATGGAGCGCGGCCAACGACTGGATTGCCGAGAACTGGATGCCGCAGGTACTCGCCATGGGCCTGAAACGCTTTGCACACATTGTTTCACCCGGCATTTTCGGGCAGGCCTCGGCCACCGAAATGGTGACACGGGTGGGCCAGCAGTTCGAAATGCGCCTGTTTAAGGATTTGGAGCTGGCCAAAGCCTGGCTGCACAGCGCATAGGCCCGGCTACTGCTGGCTGGCGCGGAAGAGCTTCTGCTTTTCTTCCTTGGAAAGGCTCTCGTAACCGGAGCGCGAAATCTTGTCCAGAATGCTGTCGATTTCGTCCTGTAAGGGCTGGCCGGGGGTAGCGGGCTTCTTGCTGCTGCTCATAGAGGATGCAGTCACGGGTTCGGGGCGGCGCGTGCTGCTACTCACGCGCATGGCGGGGCGCGGGCTGCTGAGGCGGCTGAACCAGTTGCCAACGGCCTGCACCGGGCGGCCTAAATCGCGCCCGTTCTGCAACTGCTTGATAAAGACGAAGCCCAACAAGGCCCCGCCCAGATGGGCCATCATGCCACCCGGGTTGCCACCGCTAAGCCCGGCCAGCGAGAGCAGAATCACGACGGCCGCAATCCACTTGATTTTTACCGGGCCGATGAGGATGACCATGAACGTGTAGTCGGGCAGCAGCGTAGCGGCTGCTACGATAATGGCCGAAACGGCCGCCGACGCCCCGTTCATGGGGCTGCCCAAGCCGGGCTGGAAGGCCGGAATCAGGTTGAAGCTGAGTAGGAAGAAAGCTGCGCCCGCCAGCGCGCCCAGAATGTAGATGCTCACGAGCCGTCGGTTGCCGAGGTACTCGCGAATGAGCTGCCCGAACCAGTACAGGTTCAGCATGTTGAACAGGATGTGCAGCAGGCCGTCGAAGAAGCTTTTCTGGTAGGTGGTGTGCGTGAAAGCGTAGGTGAGGACGGTCCAGGGGTGGCGAATGAATTCCGGCAGCGCCGACGACAGTTCAAACTGGCGCAGCAACAACGGGAAATACCCGCTGCTGCTGGTAATGGTCATCACGGCCTGCACCACAATCAGGCCCGCAAACACCAGCACATTGAGCATGATGAGCTGCATGAGGGCATTGTCGCGGCGGCTGAAGGCAGTGCGGATGTCTTGAACGATGCTCATGGCACGTATCGGGAAGTAAACAGATGCTACGAATTAAACGGATTTGCCGCCGGGGCGGCCCGGTTATATTTTATATTAACAACCAATCCCTAATAAAACCGTTCCCGGCCCTGCTCCCAGAATTTGAGGACGATAAAACCAATCAGCAAGCCGCCAAGATGGGCAAAATGGGCCACGTTGTCGCCGGGCGTGCGGTGCACGCCGTTGTACAACTCGTACAAGGCGTAGAGGAACACAAAATACTTCGCTTTGATGGGAAACGGAAAGAGCAGTAGCATCAGCTCCGTATTGGGAAAGAGGTAGGCGAAAGCGAACAGGATGCCGAATAGCGCCCCCGAAGCGCCCAGCATGCCGCCGTTGGGTGAATTGCGGGTTTCGATGACGGCCCCGTCCACGGCGTGGGTGGCGGCATTGATGTACTCCGCGTTTTGCGGGTTGCGCTCCAGTGCGCCGGCTAGGCTCTCGTAGCCGGTGGCATCGGGGAAGTATGAACGGAAGAAATTGGCAAAATCCCCTCCGGTGGGCGACTGGTGAAACTCCTGCCGCGCCACTTCCATCTTGTGCATCTCGTAGCCGCGCACACCTTCGTAGAGCAAGCCGGCCCCCACGCCGCAAATCAGCCAGAAGGTGAGGAAGCGCGACGCGCCCCAGCGCTGCTCCAGCAGCGGCCCGAAGGAAATCAGGCCAAACATGTTGGAAATCAAATGGCCCCAGCCGGCATGCAAGAACATATAGGTAAAGAACTGCCAGGGGAAAAAGTACGGCGAACCGATGGGGTATAAGCTGCCGACCTGGGTAATGAGTGGCAACAGGCTCTGCTGGGCAACCAGAAACAGAACGTTCGCAATCAACAAATTACGAACTGTGGGAGTGAGATTGAACATGCTTTGGGAAAACGCCCTCGCACAGTGGGCGAGCGATTGAAAGTAGTGGGCGCAAAGCTAGTACGGCGGTTGTGCGCCGACGGTAGAGACGCACAATTGCGTCTCGGCATTCAACGGTGCGAGCGCCGAGACGCAAATATGCGTCTCTACAAACCGCCCTATTTACGGAAGAAATCGGCCAGCTGCTGGCCATCGAGGAGTACGAGGGTTTTGCGGCCGTCGGGGGTATAGCCGGGGGTTTGGCAGGCGAAGAGGCGGTCGGCCAGCGCATTGAGCTCGGATTCGGGCAAACGGGCGGCGGCCGTGCCAGCGGCTACGCGCCGGGCCAGGGCGCGGGCCAAGCTCTCGCTCTGGTCGAGCTTGAGCGGGCCGGCAGTGGTGCGAAACTGCTCAATGAGGCTTTCCAGCAACTCTTTCTCGTCCTGCGCGGGCATGCCGGCCGGAATGGCTTCTACGGCAATGGTGCTTGGCCCGAACTCATTAAAGATGAAGCCCAGCGCGTGCAGCGGCTCAGTGAGCTCGCGCAGCACGGCAAAATCGGCCGGCGAAAATGTGACCGTGCGCGGAAACAGTAGCGTTTGCGACGTGCCCACGGCCCGGCCCAACTCCTGCCGATACTGCTCATACAGAATCCGCTCGCGGGCCGCTTCCTGGTCAATCAGCAGCACGCCCGACTTCACGGGCACCAGCACGAAGCGTTGCTGCACCTGCACGGCACGGCTGCCGGCGCCGCCCTCGCGGGCCGGTGTAGTCCGGCTGGCAGGCACTTCAGGCAAAGCCAGGCCCAGTGAAAGCTCATTCGGACTGCTTGTCGCAACGTCTCGTGCAGTAAAACCAGCAGCAAAAGTTTCTGCCGGTGCGGCCGGCGTTGGCGTTTCGAAGCTGCGAACCGTGACGGCGTCGATGCTCGCGGTTTCGCGCACGGGCTGGCCCAATTCGCGGTAGAAAGCCTCGAGCTCGCGGCGGGCCTGCTCGGTGGGGCGCGGCGGCACCTGGCGCTCGAAGCCGTCGCGGCGGGTGTCGGCGTTGAAACTTGAGAAGCCGGAGCTGCTGGCGGTGCGGGTAGCGGCGGCCAGGTCGTCGGGGCGGTAGCCGTCGGAGTTGGCGGCGCGGGCCAGCGGCGTGGCGGCGGGCAGGTGGTCGTCGACCTCGGTGGGAATGCCGCCGAGGCCCTTGCCGGCCCGCAGCGGTCGGATGGGCGCAAAATTCACGTCGCCGTCGAAGTCCAGTGAGGGCGCAATGTTGTGCAGGCCCAGGCTCTGCTTCACGGCGGCGCGCACTACGGCGTACACGGTTTTCTCGTCCTCGAACTTGATTTCCGTCTTGGTCGGGTGCACGTTGATGTCAATGGCCTTGGGGTCGAGCTCCAGAAACAGCACGTAGAACGGATGCGTGTCGCGGGCCAGCAGGCCTTCGTAAGCTGCCAGCACAGCATGGTTGAGGTAGGCCGAGCGAATGAAGCGGTTATTCACGAAAAAAAACTGGTCGCCCCGGCTTTTCTTGCTCGACTCCGGCTTGCCCACGAAGCCGCGCACCGAGATGGAATGTGTTACCTCCTCGCAAGCCGCCAGCTGCTCCTTATACCCGTTGCCCAGCAGCGCCACAATGCGCTGGCTGAGCTTGCCGGCGGGCAGCCCAAACACTTCCAGCTCATTCTGATACAGCGAAAAGGCAATCTGCGGATTGGCCAGCGCCACGTGCTGAAACTCATCCAGAATGTGCCGCATTTCCACGGCGTTGCTCTTGAGGAAGTTGCGCCGGGCGGGCACGTTGAAAAACAGGTTTTTGACCGCGATGCTGGTACCGTCCGGGCAGGCGGTGGGCTGCTGGCTGGTGATTTGCGAGCCCTCGACCAGAATGAGCGTGCCGGTGTCCTGGTCGGGCTGCTTGGTGCGGATTTCGACCTGCGCCACGGCCGCGATGCTGGCCAGCGCCTCGCCCCGAAAGCCGAGCGTGCGGATTTTAAATAAATCTTCGGTCGAGCGGATTTTGCTGGTGGCGTGGCGCTCCAGGCTCATGCGGGCGTCGGTGGGGCTCATGCCGGCCCCGTTATCGACCACTTGCACCAGCTGCTTGCCGGCCTCTTTTACAATAAGTTGAATTTGGGTGGCACCGGCGTCAACGGCATTTTCCAGCAGCTCCTTCACCACCGAGGCGGGACGCTGCACCACCTCGCCGGCCGCAATCTGGTTGGCGAGGTATTCGGGAAGCAGGTGAATGATATCAGGCATAAGCAGTAGCGTGGGCAAAGACCCGCGCAGAAGAAACGTATAGAGCTAATCAGCACGTAAACAAGTGGAAACGCGCCCAACAATAACCACAAATTGACCGCGTTGTGAACCCGCGCGGGGGTTTGTTGCGTACCTTTGCGGCTAAATAGCGGAGTTCCAAAGCGAAATTTTACGGCTCGCACCGTTGCGTTTCGCGCCGGAGCCGGCCGGGTTTGGAACCTCCAAACCCGGCCGGCGGGTTCCGTTGTAACTCACGACAAAAGTACGGCCCCCGCGGCCCGTTTGCCCCTTGAACCAACCCACCAACCCTACGGGGCTGATGCGCATCCCTTTCCAGCTTACCATGGCGGCCCTGCTGCTGGCGGCGGGACTGTTGCTGTCGTTTTCCGAAGTAAAAAAACTGCCCGCCGACCCGCTGCCATCCGGCCCGGTCGAGACGGCCTGGGTCGACAGCGTGTTCAACTCGCTCACGCCCGACCAGCGCCTGGGCCAGTTTTTTATGGTGGCCGCGTATTCTAACAAGGACCGCAGCCACGTCGAGCGCATCGAGCGGCTGGTGCGCAACTATAACATTGGCGGCGTGATGTTTATGCAGGGCGGCCCTAAGCGCCAGGCCCTGATGGCCAACCGTCTGCAGGCCGCCGCCAAAGTGCCGCTGCTCATTGCCATGGACGCCGAATGGGGCCTCGACATGCGCCTCGATTCCTCGGCTCACTTCGCCAAGCAGATGACGCTGGGTGCCATGGATGACCCTAAATACGTGTACCAGATGGGCCGCGACATTGCCCGCAAAATGCGGGCGCTGGGCGTGCACATCGACTTCGCGCCGGTGCTCGACGTGAATTCCAACCCTGGCAACCCCGTCATCGGCAACCGCTCGTTTGGCGAGGACCAGAACCGGGTAGCCACGTTGGGCATTCAGTACATCAAGGGCTTGCAGGATAATAATGTGATGGCTGTGGCCAAGCACTTCCCCGGCCACGGCGATACCGATACCGACTCGCACGTCTCGCTGCCGGTTATCAACACCGACATGGCCCGCCTCACGAAAGTGGACCTGGTGCCGTTCCAGCAGTCGTTCGAGGCCGGGGTGATGGGCGTGATTGTGGCCCACCTCTACATGCCGCTGTTTGACACAACGGATGCCAAAACCACCACCCTCTCGCACGCGCTGGTAACGGACTTGCTAAAGGATAAAATGGGCTTTAAAGGCTTGGTTTTCACCGATGCGCTCAATATGAAGAGCGTGAGCAAGCTTTACAAAGACGGTGAGCTGGACGCCCTGGCCCTGGCCGCCGGCAACGACGTGCTGCTGTTTTCGGAAGACGTGCCGTCGGCGCTGCTGCGCATCCGCGAAGCAGTGGCAGCCGGCAAGCTCACGCAGGCTGATTTGGACCTGCGGGTTAAAAAAATTCTGCGGGCCAAGTACTGGGCTGGCCTGAACCGCTACCAGCCCGTAAACCTGCGCACCTTGCGCGACAGCCTGAACCTGCCGGCCTCGAAAGTATTGGCTCAAAGCATTTTCGAGCACGCCGTGACCGTTGCCAAAAACGACGACCAGCTCCTCCCCTTCCAGCGGCTCGATACGCTGCGCATTGCGGCCATCACCATCGGCACGCAGGCGGAAGGGCCGTATGCTACCATCTTCAACAAGTACCAGCCCGGCCCGGTGTATGCCGTGCCCGACCGCTACGCGCCTGACTCCACGTTTGCCCGTATCAGCAGCCGGCTGCAAGGCTATAACGTGGTGGTAGTGAGCCTGCACCAGATGAACAACACGCCCAGCCACAACTACGGCATTGGCGATGGGGCGATGAAATTTATTAAGCAGCTACAGGCCAACAAGCGCGTTAAAACGGTGGTGGTGGCCATGGGCAACGCCTATTCATTGAAGTTTTTAGAAAGCGCGCGCACGCTGGTGTGCGGCTATGAGGACCATTACGCGGCGCAGCTGGTGGTGCCGCAGGTGCTGTTCGGCGCGCTGCCGGCGCGGGGCAAACTACCCGTTACGGTGTCGCCCACGCTCAAAACCAACCTCGGCATTGCCACCGCCGACCTGCATCGTCTGCGCTACGCCGTGCCCGAAAGTCAGGGCCTGAGCTCGCGGGTGCTGGCTCAGATTGACAACATTGCCCTCGAAAGCCAGACCTACGCCGCCGCCCCCGGCTGCCAGGTGCTGGTGGCGAAAAACGGCACCGTGGTATTCGACCAGAGCTACGGCTACTGCACCTACGACCAGAGCCAGCCCGTGACCAGCAGCACCTTATACGACTTGGCCTCGGTGACGAAGGTGGCCGGCACGCTGCAAGCCGTGATGTACCTCAAGGACCAGGGCAAGCTGAACATCGAGGAGAAGGTGTCTACCTACCTGCCCGAGTTGGCCCGCACCAACAAGCGCGACATGACCGTGCGCGACGTGCTGCTTCACCAGGCCGGCCTCAAGCCCGGCATCCCGACGTGGGAGCGTACCCTGCGCGACGGGCAGTTCAAGTCTGCATTCTACGCCAGCACCCGCTCCGATGATTTTCCCAACGAAGTAGCGCCCGGCGAGTACAGCACCAAGGCGGCCGACGACTCCGTCTGGGCGTGGACCATGCGCTCCGGCTTGCTTCCCAAAATCAAAAACCGCTACCCCACCGAATATTCGGACCTGAGCTTTATTGTGATGAAGCGCGTGTGCGAAAAGATTCTCAAGCAGCCGATTGAGAACTTTTTGGAGGACAACTTCTACCGGCCGCTGGGCTTGGGTAGTATGACGTATAACCCTTTGCAGCGCTTTCCCAAAAGCTGCATTGCCCCCACCGAAAACGATACCTACTACCGCCGCGAGCAGTTGCAAGGCACGGTGCACGACCAAACCGCCGCCCTAGTGGGCGGAGTGGGCGGCCACGCCGGCCTCTTCGCTACCGCTAACGACCTGGCCGTGCTGATGCAGATGAACCTGCAAAACGGCAACTACGGCGGCACCCGCTATTTCCAGAACCCCGTGGTGACGGAATTTGCCCGGCCCCAGAACGGCGGGCGGCGCGGCCTGGGCTGGGACCACGGCGACCCCAGCAAGCCCGAAGGCCCCACCAGCAACCTTTCGCCGGCCAGCACTTTCGGCCACACCGGCTTCACCGGCACCTGCGTGTGGATGGACCCGGACAACAACATTCTCTACATCTTCCTGTCTAACCGCGTGTACCCCGATGCCGGCAATAACAAGCTGCGCCAGTACAACATCCGCACGCGTATTCAGGAGGTTATTTACAAGTCGTTGGCGGCAGAGAATGCCAAGAAGCTGGCTTCGGCAGAGGCTTCCCAGAAATAGTTTTTGAGGCTTAAAACAAACCAGCCCGCCGACAGCAAAGTCAGCGGGCTGGTTTGTTTTAAGCCTTGGTTATCAAACGGCGGAATGTGTCTGCATGGGGCTATTGCTGCGGCTGAACACGGTCGTAGTTAAACATCCAGCTTTTGCCAAATTGGTCGGTGACCATGCCGAATTTTGCTCCCCAGAACTGGTCGGCCAGCGGCATGGTTACCTGCCCGCCTTCACCCAAGGCCGCAAACAGCCGGTCGATTTCTTCTTCGCTGTGGCAATTGAGCGAGAGGTTATTGCCATTCCCATCCTGCACCGGCTGAAACGGAGAATCGGAAGCCATCAGAACCAGGTCGCCGCTGTGCAGGGTAGCGTGCATCACGCCATTCTGGGCCGCGGATGGCACGTGCTCGGCGGCGGGAGTGCCAGCGAAGGGCATGATGTTCAGGTCGCCCCCCAGGCATTGCTGGTAAAACGTCATGGCTTCGCGGCAATTGCCCGAAAAGTTGAGGTAAGGAACGAGTTGGGGCATGGGAATAAGGGTGTTGGGGTGAAAATGTGATGCCCGGCACTGCCCATTGAGATTAGCTACCTCTCCACTATCCGGGCTGACCGGGACGCCGCAAAGATATAGAATAGCTCATTTGATTAGCAATATGATTTACTAATATTATTGACAAAAACTTCGCAGATTTTCCAGCTTCTAGTGTTGCTTGGGTAATGCTAGAAGCTCAATGTGCAAGTAGCTTCCACCACCAATTTCAATTACTTCCGTACTTATTGTCTGATAGCCGACGGCCCGTATCAGTAATGGGCGATTGGACCGGCTACCATTCGGACCATGGCAGCCTACCCACCCCAGACGGAAAAATCCGGCTTCGTTGGCCGCCGCCGATTTTACCTCACAGTCCTCCCAACAGGAATAACGCGTCTGGATAACGGCTGCTTTGATGGGTTTACCAGTGTTGATATCGACTATTCTGCCCTGCGCATAAGTGGCAATCGTATCGAAAACGAACATAGTCACCGGCGTATCTGACTTGGCCCTATTTTAATAGGCTTCTCCATGCCCCAATACGCAGTTATTACACGGTACCCGGCCTACCTCTCTGGCTACATCAGGTGTAAACCATTTTTGGGCGCAGGCTTAGTCAGTTGCGAATAGCAGTAGCGCAACTATTATGTACTTAGGACGGCGCAGTATCATCGGAATTACGTAGGAAAGCAGGCGCGACTAAATCTACTCACTATGCATCATTTGGTCGGCTCATTCGTCGTTGCAACAAACCTGCGGCTTCGCGGTTGGCTAAGCGCAAACGCATTTCCCTATGAACATTGGCATTGTCTGTTATCCCACTTTTGGCGGCTCCGGCGTGGTGGCCACGGAATTGGGCAAAGCCCTGGCCCAGCGCGGCCACCGCGTGCATTTTATCACCTACAGCCAGCCGGTGCGGCTCGATTTCTTCAACGAAAACCTCTTCTACCACGAGGTGTATGTACCGGCCTACCCGCTCTTCCAGTTCCCGCCCTACGAGCTGGCGCTGACCAGCAAGATGGTCGACATTGTGCAGAACGAAAAGCTTGACGTACTGCACGTTCATTACGCCATTCCGCACGCTTCGGCGGCCTACATGGCCAAGCAAATTCTGCGCTCGCGCGGCATCCAGATTCCGGTGGTGACCACGCTGCACGGCACCGATATTACCCTGGTGGGCAAGGATTCAAGCTTCGAGCCGGTGGTCACGTTCAGTATCAACCAGAGCGACGGCGTGACTTCCGTATCGGATGATTTGCGGCGCGAAACCTACCAGTATTTCGCCGTTGAGAAAGACATTACTGTCATCCCGAACTTCATTGACCTTCACCGCTTCAAGAAGCAGGAAAAGAGCCACTTCCGGGCCGCCATCGCACCCGAGGGCGAGAAGTTGCTCATTCACACCAGCAACTTCCGCACCGTGAAGCGGGTGGAAGACGTGCTCCGGATTTTTGTGGGCGTGCGCGAGAAAATCCCGGCCAAGCTGCTGCTCGTGGGCGACGGCCCCGACCGCAACCGCATGGAAAAGCTGGCCCGCGACCTCGACGTACACCGCGACCTGCGCTTCCTGGGCAAGCTCGAAGCCGTGGAAGAAGTGCTGAGCGTGGGCGACCTGTTCCTGATGCCCTCCGAAAACGAGAGCTTCGGCCTCGCCGCCCTCGAAGCCATGGCCTGCGAAGTGCCTGTGGTGAGCACCAACGCCGGCGGCATTCCCGAGCTGAATGTGCACGGCCTGACGGGCATGATTAGCGACATCGGCGACGTGGCCGACATGGTAAAAAATGCCCTCTACGTGCTGGAAGACGAGAACCTGCCGCGCTTTAAAGCCGCCGCCCGCGCCCGTGCCGAGGAGTTTGCCGTGGAGAACATTGTGCCACGGTACGAGGAATGCTACCGCAACGCTATTGAGGCGGTGAGCGTGACGGCCTAGGTTTCGTCTGTCATTGTGAGTGGAGCGCAGCGGAACGCGGCAATCCGTCCTGTCAATGCGACTAGCCCTGAGATTTGATAACGCCTTTTTTTAACAAATGAAAGCCCCGGCACTTCACAGTGTCGGGGCTTTCTTGTGAAAGAAAGAGTCTGGTTTTGACAGGACGGATTGCCGCGTTCCGCTGCGCTCCACTCGCAATGACAGGCGTTAAAACAGTCCGGACGCCTCATTTTTCACCACGGCCAGGGCCTGCGCGGTGGGTTCGGCGCCGTCCATCATCAGGCCTTCGAGAATGCGCTTGGCCAGTTCGGTGCCGCGGGCTTGGGCCGGGTTTTGCATGCCGTGGAAGGCACGGTTTACCATTGTGAGGACGTTTTCCTTGGCTTCTTTTACCAGCGTCCAGGCATCAGCCGAGATGTAGACCTGCTGCGAAAGGTTGTGCTCGTACTCGGCCCGGATTTCCTGCTGGAGCAGGCGGTGAAACTCGGGCGCGGTGGAGCCGGCGCTGCTCAGGCGCACGAGGATGTTGTTGGGCGAGATGCGCTCCAGAAACAGCACCACCCGCTCGTAGGCCTGCAGGCGCAGGGGCAGCGTGGTTTTGTTACTTTCGAGGCGCAACTCAATCAGGCGGCGCTGTTGCTCCTTCTCCAAAAACTGTTTGAACAGTAAATAAATAGCTGCGGCTACAATGATGGCGGGCAGAATACTCTTGAGCAACTCGTAGAAATAGGTAGTCGAATCCATAGCATTAGGCCGGCTTCGAGGCCGGCAAATCAATAAACGAAGCGGTTTGTAAAAGCTGTGTGTGAGGCCGCAAAACTACGCCGTGAACCGCCGGGCCCCAACTGCTGTTTACGCTCCGATACTGCCGTATCTTTGCCATCCACCTGTTCCCAAACTCGTTTTACCATTATGGCTGCTGTTGCCACCCTCGCCCCCATTTCCCTCACCGACCGCGCCGTAGTGGAGGTGAAAAACATCATCCAGGAGAAGAACGTCCCGGCCGATTACGGCCTGCGCATCGGTGTGCAGGGCGGCGGCTGCTCGGGCATGAGCTACCTGCTCGGCTTCGACAAAGCCAAGGATGCCGACGAAACCTACGACCTCGACGGCCTGAAGCTCATCATGGATAAAAAGCACGCCATGTACGTGCTGGGCATGGAAGTCGACTTCCAGGACGGCCTCAACGCCCGTGGCTTCGTCTTCAACAACCCCCAGGCCAAAAGCACCTGCGGCTGCGGTTCGTCGTTCTCGGCATAAATAGTCTTTGTCATCCTTCGCTGCGCTCAGGATGACAGTATTTGGAATAAAGCCCTGGCCCACCGGCCGGGGCTTTTTCGTTTACTTTCGCGCTCATCGTTTCACCCATTCCTGCCCCGATGCGTCTGCTTCTTTCGCTGCTGTTGATTCTTACCGGTCTGGCGGCTCAGGCCCAGAAGTTCAGCCTTGCCGAGCTGGCGCGCTGGCAGCAGCAGGCCCGACAGGTGAGCATCACGCGCGACACGTATGGCGTGCCGCATATCTACGGAAAGACGGATGCCGACGCGGTTTTCGGCCTGCTTTACACGCAGTGCGAGGACGATTTCGACCGCGTTGAAACCAACTACCTCGATGCCATTGGGCGGCTGGCCGAAGTGGAGGGCGAGGCCCAGCTGTACCACGACCTGCGCGCCCGCCTGTTCCTGGACAGCACGCAGGCCATGGGCATTTATAAAAAGTGCCCCGCCGACATGAAGCTGCTGCTCGATGCCTTTGCCGCCGGCACCAATTACTACCTCGCCACCCACCCTACCGTGCAGCCCCGGCTGCTGCGCCGCTTCCAGCCCTGGATGCCGCTCATGTTCAGCGAGGGCAGCATTGGGGGCAATATCAGCGTGGTGAGCATCGAGCGGCTGAAAGCATTTTATAGTCAGAAAAAGTCGAGCTCATGGATTGATACCGACTTCGGCAGGTCCGACCGCGAACCGGTGGGCTCCAACGGCTTTGCCATTGCGCCGGCCAAAAGCGCCAGCGGCCACGCCCTGCTGCTCATCAACCCGCACACCTCCTTCTACTTCCGTTCCGAGGTGCAGATGGTGAGTCAGCAGGGCCTGAATGCCTACGGGGCCGTGACGTGGGGCCAGTTTTTTATCTATCAAGGCTTTAATGAGCACTGCGGCTGGATGCATACTTCCAGCCAAGCCGATTCGATGGACGAATACCTTGAAACGGTTGAGGAAAAAGGCGGCAATTTCTTTTATAAATACGGCACGAAGCTGCGGGCCGTGACGGCGCAGAAAGTGTCGCTGCCCTATAAATCGGGCGATAAAATCCTGCGCAAAACCTTCACCATCTACCGCACGCACCACGGCCCCATCGTGGGCCAGAAAACGGACGGGCAGTGGGTGGCGGTGCGCATGATGAACTCGCCGCTGGCCGCCCTCCAACAGTCCTACCTACGCACCAAGGCCACCGACTACGCCAGCTTTCAGACGGTGATGAAGCTGAACGGCAACGCCACCAACAACACCGTTTTTGCCGATACCAAGGGCAGCATTGCCTACTGGCACGGCAACTTCATGCCGAAGCGCGACCCGAAATTCGACTGGAGCCAGCCCGTGGACGGCAGCAACCCAGCCACTGAGTGGCAGGGCTTCCACCCGGTAAGCGAGCTGGTGCAGGTGCACAACCCGGCCAGCGGCTTTATTCAGAACTGCAACTCCACGCCCTTCACCGTGAGCGGCCCCAGCAGCCCGCTGGCCGCTAAATATCCCAAATACTTAGCCCCCGATGCCGAGAACTACCGGGGCTTAAACGCTGTGCGTGTGCTCAGCCGCAAAGCCGTATTCACCCTCGACACCCTGATTGCGGCGGCCGACGACCCGCACCTCACGGCTTTCGACGACCTGCTGCCACCGCTGCTGAACGCCTACCAGCCCACCTCGGCCGAAAAAGCCGCCGCGCCGGCCGTGGCCGAAGCCATTGAAACCCTCCGCGCCTGGAACCACAACTACGCCCAAACCTCCGTGGCCCAAACCGTGGCCATCTACTGGGCCGAGCGACTGCTGGCCAAGGCCCGCGCCCGCGTGCCCGCCGCCCAGCCGCAGCTCGACTACATCAGCTTCACCCGCTTCGCGCTGGCCAATACTTCGCCCACCGAAAAAGTGGCCACCCTCACCGAAACCATCGACGACCTGACCCGCGACTTTGGCACCTGGAAAATGCCCTGGGGCGATGTGAACCGCTACCAGCGCCTCACCGGCCGCATCGAGGAGAAGTATGATGACCAGCAGCCCAGCCGGCCGGTGGCTTTCACGTCGTCGGCCTGGGGCTCGCTGGCCGCGTTTGGCGCCCGGGCTTATCCCGGCACTAAAAAGCGCTACGGCAACGTGGGCAACAGCTTCGTGGCCGTGGTGGAATTCGGCCCGCGCATCGTGGCGCGCTCCGTGGTCACGGGCGGGCAGACCAGCCGGCCCGGCACGTCGCACTTCACCGACCAGGCCGATTTGTACTGCAACGGCCGCTTCAAGGAGGTGCGTTTTTATCCTGAAGACGTGAAGGCTCACGCCGAAAAAACTTACTATCCCGGCCAGTAAGCCCGCACCGGGCTTACCTTCAACGCCATCCAACCACGCTAACCCCACCACGCATGGACGTTAAATATCTCTCCGACGACAAAGGCAAAATCACCGGCGTTTTCATCGCCATTGAGGAATGGGAACGGCTGCAAAAGCAGTACAACATCAACGAAAAAGCTCCGGCCGACTCCGGCGTCAAGCTTCAGCAGTCGCTGGCCGAAGCCATGAAAAAGGTGAAACCCAATGAGGATGAGACGTAATCGCGCATGCCCGCATTTTTCAAGTACTAAAAAAGCCCGGTATTGCCGGGCTTTTTTAGTGCCGTACAACGGTTGCTAACGGCCGAAATCATCCTGCACGCGCACGATATCATCTTCATCCGAAGGGTTGTCCGCGTCGGTATGCTGCCAGATTTCGGCCAAGATGCCCCAGTCTTTCAGGCCCACGAGGCGGTGGCGCTCGCCCTGGCGCAGGATGATGCGCTCGCCCACCTGCAGGCTTTTCACTTCGCCTTGCTCATCGGTTTCGCTGGTGGCCACGCCCACCGGGCCCTGCACCACCTGCCAGATTTCGGCGCGGCGGTGATGGTACTGCCAACTGAGCCGCTGGTGCGGGGCCACTACCAGAATTTTCGGGCTCAGCCGGCCCGAAATCCGCAAGCTGTCCACCAACAGGCCGCCGAAATAGGTGTTGGCAAATTCCTGGGCCTGGGCTTCGTCAATCACGAAAAACCCGCCCCATGGGCGCGTCGGGTCTTCCTTGTCAATTGTGAAACCTTGTTGCTTTAGCGTCTCGGCCACCTTCTGAAACAGGGCACTTTTTTGGGGGTCAGTATTAGGCATAAGAGTCAGGTTTCGTAATCAGGCAAACATAATAAAATATCTATTATTTTTTATAATTACTAATTCCATTCGGTTAGCTCAAACCGCACCTCGCCGCTGGCAGTACGGCCCGTTTCCCGCCATCCGGCCCGGCGGTAGAAGCCTTCGGCGCGCGTGCCCGGTGCGGTGCTCAGCCACACGGGCTTGGTGGTTTGGCCGAAGTACCAGGCCAGCATCGTGTCGTGTAGGGTGCGGCCAATGCCTTTCCGGTCAAAATTGGGATGGACAAACAACGCCCAGACGCTGTGGCCCTGCAAATCGGCAATGGCGAAGCCCGCCAACTGCCCGTCTACTTCGGCCACCCAGCCTTTGCCGCGCTGCATGAGGTAGTCCACGTAGTCGCCGTATGTCACGAATGCCGGATTATTGAGCGCATTTTCTCTTACCGCCAGTCGGATTTCAGACATCTGCTCAATATCGGCTACTTGGGCTTCGCGAATTTTCATGGGCCAATGATTACCGGGCTCCCTGTTTTTAATAAGTCTTGCTTGCATCGGTCGGCACCACCACCACGAAATCGGCCACGTTCACCTGCTCCTGTTCCAGCGTCAGCAGTTGCCCCTGCGTCACCACGCTGATGGTTTTCACGCGGAGCTTGGGCGCGTACTGGCGCAGGAATGCCACGATGCCGTCGTGGTGGTCGGAGTGGTAGCTGCCGTTGAGGTGCAGCATAGTTTGGCCAGGCGCGAGGCTGGTCTGGACGAAGTGGGCCATGGTGGCGTCCTTCAGCGCCTGGGCCTGAATGATATTCTGGGCTCCACCCCCATGGGCTTTTCCGTCGCCGCCAAACATAGCGGCCATGTTTTTGTAGCCCGGCAGGTCATAATCCACTTTCAGCGGCAGCGGCGCGAGCAGGGTGCGGTCGGTGGCAGGCAGTTTGTCCAGCGCGGTGAGGCTGCGCTGGGCTACCACTTTGGCGAAGGGGCGCGGGGCATTGGTGCCGATGACGGGGACGTGATTTTCGCGGGCGAACAGCAGCAGCGGGCGGTAGTCGGTGGCGTAGTTGGGCCACGGGCGGGCCTGGCGCTCGAAGGCCGTATCGGCCAGGGTGCCGGCGGCGTACCTGGCCACCAGCGGCTGCACATCGCGCTCAAACATCTCCATCCCAATAACCAACTGGCCGGGCTTTTTCAGCTTCTGCAGGTCCTTGGCTACTTGCAGCTCCAGCCAATGGGCAAGGGCATCGTTGTGCTGCTCGCCGAAGAGCACCACGTCGGCCTGGGCCAGCTCCTGCATCATGTGATCGTAGTCGGCAGGCTGGCCGGCGGCGGTGAAAAGCCGGTAGGCGGGCCGGTCGCCCACAAAGCTGGCGAGGCCGATGAGCAAGAAGAAGAGGCTGACAAGGCGAAGGAAGCGCATAGAATCAGGTCGGTAAGCTACTACCAACAAAGAACGTCATGCGGAGCTGCTTGGTGAAGCATCTCTATCGCAGCAGTAATCCCATGCAAAAGGATTAGCTACGCGGCAGAGATGCTCCGCCAAGCTCCGCATGACGTGCTTTGTTATCCTATTTCTTCTACCCCTTATAAAACATCCACTTGCCCAGCTCCTTGTACGTCACCTTCTTACCGTACATCAGAATACCCACGCGGTAGATGCGGGCCGCCACCCACACCGTGCCCAGGAAACCCAGAATGAGCAGGAAAATGGACAGCCCCAGTTGCCACATCGGCACGCCAAACGGCAGGCGAATAACCATGGCAATGGGCGAAGTCAGCGGGAACATCGACATCCAGAAAGCCACCGGCCCATCAGGGTTGCGCAGGATGACTGATACGCCTACGATATAGCTCAGAATGAGCGGCATCGTGATGGGGAACATAAACTGCTGGGTATCGGTCTGGTCGTCCACGGCCGCGCCCACGGCCCCAAACAGCGCCCCGTACAGCAGGTAGCCGCCCAGAAAGTAAATGATAAACCCGAACAGAATGGTGCCCAGCGGCAGTTCGGCCAGGATGTTGAAGAAGCTGAAACGGCCGGCCGGGTTGCTGGCCTGGGCTGTCTGCTTATCCACGCTGCGGTCGAACTGCGCGCCCGCGCTGCGGGGCTCGTCGTCATCGGCAACGACAACCGCCGTGGCCCCAGCCGCCGAAGTGCCAGCAGCAACTTCCGTTTTGGGCTTGTCCTTGCCCGTCAGCAGCGGCATCACCACCGAGCTTACGCCGAACGAAAGCACGCCCCACAGCAAAAACTGCGTGAGGCCCACCGCCGCGATGCCCACAATCTTGCCCATCATCAAATCAAACGGTTTCACCGACGAGAGCATCACTTCCATGATGCGGCTCGACTTCTCCTCTCCCACCCCGCGCATAATCTGCACGCCATAGATGAAGATGAACATGTAAATGGCCAGCGCCAGCGCGTAGGACATGCCCGAGGTAGCCAGCGCGTTGCTGTTGGCCTCTTTGCCGGTTTCATCGAGGCTCACGGCCTGCAAATCCACCTTCGAGCGCAGGCGGTCGAGCTGGTCCTGGGTGAGGCCGGACTTCTGCATCTTCAGGTCCGAAAAAGCCTTGTTGAGCGCCGATTCCACGGCGGACTGCTTTTTAAGGCTGATGTTGCCTTTGCCGAAAAACTGTACGCCCACGGGCTTTTCCACGTCGAGGCCGGCGGGTAGGTACACCAGGCCGTCGTGCTTGGCTTTCTGGAAGCCTTTTTTGGCATCGGCCAGCGTGCCTGTAGTGGTTTCGAAGCGCAGTTGCGCGGTGCTCACGAGGTGGCTGGCCACATTCAGGCCGGAGTCGTCGCGCACCTCTATCACGTCGGTGGTGTCGTTGTCGGAGCTCGCCATTTTGGCGATGACGAACCCGAACCCCGCCAGCAGCAGCGGCACGGCCAGCGTGAGAACAATGAATGCTTTTTTGCGAACGCGGCTCAGATATTCGCGTTGGGCAATGAGTAAGAATTTGGAGGCCATGACGACGGATTAAAGCAGTGCGTTAGCGGTTTCGAGAAGGGTTTCAGGCATGGTTTCGCCCACGCGCCGGATGAAAATCTCGTTGATGCTCGGGATTTTCTCGCGGAAGGCTTCCACTTCAATTCCCACCGAGCCAATGAGGTAGCGCAACAGGTCGTTGGGCCGCACGCCGTCCTGCAGCTGCACCCGCAGGTAGAAATGGTCGTTTTCCCGTTTTTTCTGCTCCACCACCTCAAAATCGGGGCTCGACAACACCGGATGCCCCGTGCCCTCCACCTCGTAGGTATTGGTCTTAAACTGGTTCCGAATCACGCCAATCGGCCCGTCCAGTACCTTGCGCGAGCGGTTGATGAGCGCAATGTTGTCGCACATTTCCTCCACCGATTCCATGCGGTGCGTCGAGAAAATAATGGTGGCGCCCTGGTTGCGCAGCTCCAGAATCTCGTCTTTAATCAGGTTGGCGTTAATCGGGTCGAAGCCCGAGAACGGTTCGTCCAGAATAATCAGCTTCGGGTCGTGCAGCACCGTGGCAATGAACTGCACCTTCTGCTGCATACCCTTGCTGAGGTCTTCCACGTTCTTGCCGGCCCACTCCTTTATATCGAAGCGGTTCAGCCACTGCTTGATGCGCGCCGTGGCATCGCTGCGGCTCAGGCCGCGCAGCTGGGCCAGGTAGAGCAACTGCTCACCCACTTTCATCTTCTTATACAGCCCACGCTCCTCGGGCAGGTAGCCGATTTGGGCCGCGTGGCTGGGATTGAGCCGCTCGCCCCGGAACCGGATTTCGCCCTCATCAGCCCCCGTAATCTGGGTGATGATGCGGATGAGCGAGGTTTTGCCCGCGCCGTTGGGCCCGAGCAAGCCGAAGATGCTACCCTCGGGAATTTCCAGGCTCACGCCCGAGAGGGCGACGTGGTTGGCATAGGCCTTTCGCACGTCGATGGCTTCCAGTATTGGTTTCACAGAAAGAAGGGTTGGTTGGTGGGTTAAATGTAGAAGAATGACGCTGGGCAAATGTATTGGACGCCTTCTTTACTTGCGAAGCGTGGGGAGCCAAGCGGCCGCAACCAGCCCCCAAACGGTGAATAAGGCGGATGAATGGGCGTGGCCGGCTCAGCGCATGGCGGCCGGTGCGGGCTCGTCCAACTCGCGCAGGCTGGCTTCGAGGCGGTCGAGGTGCTGGCCGTAGAGGCGCTGCAGGTAGCGGCGCGTAAGGCTGGCCACCGGCAGGTAGAGCACGGCCGGCAGCACCACCACCAGGCCCAGAACCAGCGCAATGCCGAACCCGGAGGTCAGCCCGATTTCGCGCTTCGAGGTCGACACCACCATCAGCACGTTCAGCAGCCCGCCCACCGGCAGCATGGCCAGCGTGAAGCGGTAGTAGAAGCGAATGAGCGCCCGCAGGCCCCCGTCGAGGCGCAGCAGGTGGGCGCGCA
The DNA here is from genome assembly GCF_016056375.1 of Hymenobacter negativus. Lineage (GTDB taxonomy): Bacteria > Bacteroidota > Bacteroidia > Cytophagales > Hymenobacteraceae > Hymenobacter > Hymenobacter negativus_A. The sequence goes on along the minus strand of NZ_JAEDAE010000002.1, from coordinate 344,650 downwards.
GGTCGGCGGCGGGGTCGTCCATGCGTCGCAGCAGGTGCAGCTTCCGGTACAGATACACGATGCACACGGCCCCGATGGCCGCCAGCACGCCGCCTGCTACTTGCAGCCAGAGCGTCTGCGCCAGCATGGCCAGGGCCAGCGCCCCCGCCACGATGCCAATGTTGGCCCACAGCTCCAGTCGGGCACTCCGGCGCAATTTGTTAAGAATGCCATCGGACTGCCGGGCCAGCAGCCGCGTCAGGGCCGCCGCGTCGAGCGGGGCGGGCGCATCGGCGGGCGCGGGCTGCTGCCACTGGCGGCGAAGGTCATCGAGTTCCATCAGGCGGCGGGGACTAAAAGCGAGCGAAGTTTTTCCTGCACGCGGTGCATTTTCACGCGCACATTGTTTTGAGTAATACCAAGAATGTCAGCCATTTCCTCATAAGACCGGTCTTCGAGATAAAGCAACACAAACGCTTTATCTACCTCCGACAACCGCCCGATGGCTCGGTAGAGTTGGGCCCGGTCGTCGGCATCGAAGCCCGTTTCCGGAGCTTGCGCTACGGCCAGCGCCTCGGCATCCAGCTCGCTTGGGGCCGGGCGGCGGGTGCGCTGGCGCAGGTTCGAAATGGCTACGTTCAACGCAATGCGGTAGAGCCAGGTGCTGAGCTTGGCCCCCGGCTGCGGCACGTAGCGCGGCCACGCCCGCCACAGCTGCAACACCATTTCCTGGAACAAGTCCTGGCGGTCGTCGGCGTCCTGGCAATAGAGCCGGGCTACGCGCCGGAGCAGCGGCTGGTACTCGTGCAGCGCGGCAACAAAATCAGCAGACGGGGTGGCGGCGGCCATGCTTGGGGTAGGAGTTTTTCGGGGAGTGAATCGCCTTCAGCAGCTACGCATTACAGAAGCCGCCGAATATTTCCGCAAGAACCACAATTGTCTATCATAGCAAATGAAAAACCCCGCCTGCCCAAAGGCCAGACGGGGTTCTTGAAAACTCTCTAATCAGGTATTAGGCGAAATACTCCTTCACCTTCTCGAAGAAGCCTTTCTCATTCTTGCCGGGGTGCGGCGTAAAGTTGTCCGAATCGCGCAGCTTCTCCAGTAGCTCGCGCTCCTGGTTGCTCACATTCTTGGGCGTCCACACGTTCAGGTGGATGAGCTGGTCGCCGCGGCCGTAGCCGTTCAGGTCCTTGATGCCCTTGCCGCGCAGGCGCAGGATTTTGCCGGGCTGGGTGCCGGGGTCCACCTTGATTTTCACCTTGCCCTCGATGGTGGGCACTTCCAGACTCGCGCCTAGGGCGGCATCCACGAACGAGATATACTGCTCGAACATGATGTTGTTGCCGTCGCGCTTCAGGAATTCGTGCGGCTCCTCCTCAATCTGGATGAGCAGGTCGCCGGGCACGCCGCCGCGCTCGGGGAAGTTGCCTTTGCCGTTCATGCTCAGCTGCATGTCGTTGGCTACGCCAGCGGGGATGTTGATGGGAATCACTTCCTCGTGCAGTTGGCGGCCTTCGCCTTTGCACACGTCGCAGGTGCTCACAATGGTTTTGCCTTCGCCGTTGCAGGTGGGGCAGGTGCTGCTGCTCACCATCTGGCCGAGCATGGTGTTCACCACGCGCTTGGTCTGGCCCGAGCCCTGGCAGGTAGCGCAGGTTTTGAGGTCGGTGCCGTTTTTGGCGCCGGTGCCGCTGCACGGCTGGCAGGCCACGTAGCGCTTCACCTTGATTTTCTTCTCGACGCCGTTGGCGATTTCCTCCAAATCGAGCTTCAGCTTGATACGCAGGTTCGAGCCCTTCTTCTGGCGCCGCCCGCCGCCCTGACGTCCGCCCCCAAAGAAGCCCTCGAAGCCCCCACCACCGCCGAAAATATCGCCGAACTGCGAGAAGATGTCCTCCATGTTCTGGGCACCGCCGCCACCGCCGCCCATGCCCTGGTGGCCGTACCGGTCGTAGCGTGCCCGCTTGTCGGCGTTGCTGAGAACTTCATATGCCTCGGCGGCTTCCTTGAATTTGTCCTCGGCCGTGGGGTCGTCAGGGTTTTTGTCGGGGTGGTACTTGATGGCCATCTTGCGGTAAGCCGACTTGATAACGTCGCCTTCCGCTGTTTTGGTAATGCCTAATACCTCGTAATAATCGCGCTTCGTAGCCATCTTCTTTTGTATGAATCGTCTGTCATCCTGAGCGGAGCGAAGGACCTTATCGCGACTGAGCAAGTCGTTGATGCGTGATAAGGTCCTTCGCTCCGCTCAGGATGACAGACGTTTTTATTCTTTCAGCCTCCAATCAAACCCTAAAATTACTGCCCCAGTACCACTTTGGCGTGGCGAATAACCTTGTCACCCAAATAATAGCCCTGCTCCACCACATCCACGATTTTCCCTTTCAGGTCGTCGCTGGGCGCGGGAATCTGGGTGATGGCCTCGTGCAGCTCGGCATCGAAGTCGCCACCCTTGGCTTCCATCAACGTCAAACCCTTTTGCTGTAGCGTTTTGTTCAGCTTGTTCTGCACAATGCCGAGGGCATCGCGCACGGCGGTGGCATCGGTGGTGGTAGCGGTGGCGGTGCGGGCGCGCTCCACATCGTCGAGCACGGGCAGCAGGGCCGTCATCAACTCCTGGTTGGCAGTTTTGAACAGGTCGATGCGCTCCTTGGTGGTGCGGCGCTTGTAGTTCTCAAACTCGGCGGCCAGGCGCAGGTACTTGTCTTTAAGGTCGGCCAGCTCGGCATCGGTGCGCGAGGCTTGTGGCTGCGGCGCGCCAGTGGCCGTCATGTTCGGGTCGTTCACTTCGCCGTCGGCATTTTCGGCCATTTCGCCAGCTACGTGGTTGGGGTCGGCGGTCAGGTTGTCGTCCTGCGGCAGGTTATTTTCGTTAGCCATCTGCGGAAATATTCGTCGAAAGGGGTTTTTCACGGGGTTAGCCGGTTAGTCAAGTTGCGGGCGCAAGGAGTGGGCCAAAGGGGCGCGGGCTGCCATAGTGGCACGAGTAACAGGGCAGTGGTTTCTCTTTGGAGTGGGTTTAACTTGCCTCGGTATTATTCCTTTCATCCATGGAAATTCGTTTGACACGCGACAGTGTTGCCATGAGCGACGACTGCGATGCACCGCATGAAAGAATAGTAACTCTCCACGACTCCGCAAGTATTGAGGAAATTATACGCCATGTTTTCCACTCCAACTACTTGGCCTCAATTGCTGGTGGCAAAGCAACTTGGTCAGCTACTTCTTCCACCACAGTAGCTGTCATAGCCCAACAATGGCCTGAACCTAAGATGTTGCAAGGAGAAGAATCCGTGCAGCAAAAATTAAAATTCAGCAACGGCGCCCTTTACCTGCATTTCAACTATCACACGCAACAAGACCCCGAACTGATTTACGCGCACTTACTCAACCAACAGGCAAGCTAAAAATCAGACCGCCTTAAGCGGGCCATTCTTCCTGGCCTTCTTCGCCAAGTCCTTGGCGTTTGGTTGGCGCAGCGTCGCGACGGGTTTCTTCTAATGCCTTCCAAATCATGTCTTTCAGCGGCACGATGTTCTTATTCGTGAGGCTGGAAATGAAAATGGCGGGTACTTCTTCCGGCAGCGTGGCGCGGATTTCGGCCTCCAGCTCCTCGTCAATCATGTCGGACTTGGTAATGGCCAGCAGGCGCTTCTTTTCCAGTAGCTCGGGGTTGAATTGCTCCAGCTCGCCCACCAGCACGTCGTATTCGGCATTGATGTCGGGTGAGTCGCAGCTTATCATGAAGAGCAGCATGGAGTTGCGCTCGATGTGGCGCAGGAAGCGGGTGCCCAGGCCCTTGCCTTCGGCCGCGCCCTCGATGATGCCGGGAATGTCGGCCATCACGAAGGATTTGTAGTCGCGGTAGGCCACCACGCCTAGGTTGGGCACGAGGGTGGTGAAGGCGTAGTCGGCAATCTTGGGCTTGGCGGCCGACACCACCGAGAGCAGCGTGCTCTTGCCCGCGTTGGGGAAGCCCACGAGGCCCACGTCGGCCAGCAGCTTCAGCTCCAAGATGATAATGGCCTCCACGGCCGGCTCGCCGGGCTGCGCGTACTGCGGGGCCTGGTTGATGGAGTTCTTGAAATGGTCGTTGCCCCAGCCACCGCGTCCGCCAGGCACGAGGATGAGGCGCTGGCCGTGCTCCGTGATTTCGAGCAGCTGCTCGCCGGTGGCGGCGTCGCGGGCCACGGTGCCGAGGGGCACTTGCAGCACAATGTCTTCGCCCTGCGCGCCGCTGCGCAGGTTTTCGCCCCCGCCCTCGCCATCTTTGGCAAATACGTGCTTCTGGTACTGCAGGTGCAGCAGCGTCCAGAGCTGCGAGTTGCCTTCGAGGATGATGTGGCCACCGCGGCCGCCGTCGCCGCCGTCGGGGCCGCCGTTGGGCAGGCCTTTGGCCCGGAAGAAGTGGTGCGAGCCGGCACCGCCTTTGCCCGAGCGGCAGATGAGTTTGACGTAGTCGATGAAGTTATTGGAGGCCACGGGGGTTGGGGTATTAAGGTAAAAAAACGGTCATCCTGAGCGTGGCGAAGGACCTTATCACGACCGGACGATTTGCAGTAACGCTAAACCGTGCAAGCGTAATAAGGTCCTTCGCTACGCTCAGGATGACAGTCGTATTAAAACGTAAAGTTACGCTTTTACTTCGTTGGTCGCTTCGGCCGGTGCTTCGGGCTTGGCGGCTTGGTGCTGGTCAATCAGGCCACAGATTTGGCCAAAGATGTCGTCGATTGGGCCGATGCCGTTGAGGGCGTGGAATTTCTTCTGGGCGGCGTAGTAGCCGGCCACCTGGGCCGTTTCGGTGTTGTACACCGTTACGCGGCGGCGGATTTTGGTTTCGTCTTGGTCGTCGGGGCGGTTGCTGGTTTTGCCGCGTTCCAGCAGGCGCTTCACCAGCTCTTCTTCCTGCACTTCCAGCGCAATCATGCAGCCAATGTGCGTGTTATGCGCAGCCATGAGATGGTCGAGGCTTTCGGCCTGGGCCACGGTGCGGGGGAAACCATCAAAAATGAAACCGCCGGCCTGGGGGTTATCCTTCAGGGCGCTGCCAATCATCCCGATAACCACGGCATCGGGCACGAGCAGGCCTTCGTCCATCAGCTTTTTGGCGGTGAGGCCCAGCTCGGTGCCTTGCGCAATCTGGGCGCGCAGCAGGTCGCCGGTGCTCAGGTGCACAAGGTTATAATGGGTAATGAGTTTTTGGCTCTGGGTTCCTTTGCCGGCGCCGGGAGGGCCGAACAGCACGATATTCAACATGTAGAAGACGCGTTGCGCGAGGGAGGTGATTTTAGGTGGGTTTGGGCAAGTTACTCAATCGTGACCAGAAACGTTGCTACACGGCAACGTACACATCGGGCAGATTGCGGCCCAGGCCGTCGTAGTCAAGGCCGTATCCGACCACAAAGTCGTTGGGGATTTCCTTGGCTACGTAGCGCACCGTGAGCTCGTGCTTCAGGCTGGCAGGCTTGAAAAACAGCGCCGCAATCTCGACCGAAGCCGGGCCTTTTTCCAGCAGCGTGGGCATGAGGTGGTGCATGGTGGTACCTGTGTCCACAATGTCCTCTACGATGATGAGGTGGCGGTCCTGCACTTCTTCGCGCAGGCCCAGAATTTCCTGCACCACGCCGGTGCTGCCGGTGCCATCATAGGAAGCCACCCGGATGAAGACAATTTCGCATTCGCCCACGAAGCGCTTCAGCAAATCGGCAGCAAACATGAACCCGCCGGTAAGCACAACGACAAACAACGGCTTCTGCCCGGCATAATCGGCACTGAGGCGGGCAGCCAGAGCGGCCACTACTTCATCCAGCTGAGCAGCCGATAGATACGGCCGAAATTCCTTGTTGTGGATGGTGATGTGGGGATGGCCCATGCGGCGCGGAGAGGGTGTAATGAGGGTGCAAAGCTACTCACGGAATCGGGCGCGGCATTCATGCTCTCCTCCCCTTCTCTCCCACGATGCAGAGGAAAGGGTTTCATCAGCAGGCTGGAGACACAACAGAGCGCATGAAAAAAGCCGCGACAAATGTCGCGGCTTTTCATCCTTACTAACCAATGTGTTGAATTCTCCTGGGGATATCTACCTGTGGCCGCTCTCCCCTACCGCACCTCGTGCAGCACCGTGTAAATCACCCGAAATGCCGTTGGCGCAAAGGCTTCGGCGTAGCGAACGTGGGGTTGCACGTTGGCTTCAAGGCGCTCCTTTTCGAGCTGCACGGGAGCCATGCCACGTTCGCCGCTTTTCTCGGCAATGTGGGGCGCGATGACCAGCGACACGATGCTCATCAGTTTGATGAGGATGTTCATGCTCGGTCCGGATGTGTCCTTGAATGGGTCGCCCACAGTGTCGCCCGTCACCGAAGCCTTGTGCGCATCGGAGCCTTTGTACTGCATCACGCCGTTCACCATCACGCCTTTCTCGAAAGACTTTTTGGCGTTATCCCAGGCCCCGCCGGCGTTGCTCTGGAACATGGCCATCAGTACGCCACTCACCGTAACGCCGGCGAGTAGCCCGCCCAGTACTTTCGGACCGAACAGAAAACCGATGATGATGGGCGTGAGTAGCGCAATGGCACCCGGCAGAATCATCTCCCGAATGGCGGCGGTGGTCGAAATAGCTACGCACTTCTCGTACTCGGGCCGACCGGTGCCTTCCATAATGCCCGGAATTTCGCGGAATTGTCGACGCACCTCCTGCACCATGGCCATGGCCGCGCGGCCCACCGCCGCAATGGCCAGCGCCGAGAAGATGAACGGAATCATCGCACCCACAAACAGGCCGGCCAACACTTCGGCATTCGAGATGTCGATGGTGTCGATGTGGGCCGTGCCCATGAAGGCGGCAAACAGGGCCAGCGACGTGAGGGCAGCCGAGGCGATGGCGAAGCCTTTGCCGGTAGCGGCGGTGGTATTGCCCACAGCATCCAGTATGTCGGTGCGCTCACGTACTTCCTTGGGCAACTCGCTCATTTCGGCGATGCCGCCGGCGTTGTCGGCGATGGGACCGAAAGCGTCGATGGCCAGCTGCATGGCGGTGGTGGCCATCATACCCGCGGCGGCAATGGCCACCCCGTAGAGGCCGGCCGCCTTGAAGCTAAATACGATGCCGGCTGCCAGTACCAGAATGGGTAGTACCGTAGATTCCATGCCCACAGCTAGGCCGCCAATGACGGTGGTAGCATGGCCGGTGCTGCTTTGCTGCACGATGCTCATCACTGGCCGCTTGCCCATGGCCGTGTAATACTCGGTGATAATGCTCATCAGCGTGCCAACGATGAGGCCCACTACCACGGCATAGAACACGTGCATGGCATCGAAGCTGATGCCGCGGATGGTGAAGGTACCTTCCGGCAAAATCCACTTGATGAGGCCGTAAGCGCCGATTGCCGACACAAAAACCGAAATGTAGTTGCCGGTATTGAGGGCGCCCTGCACGTTGCCGCCTTCCTTCACCCGCACAAACAAAATGCCGATGAGCGAGGCGAGAATGCCCATGCCCGCAATGGCCATCGGCAGGAAGATGGGCGAGAGCCCGCCAAACTGGTCGTTGGTTACGGTTACTTCACGACCCAGCACCATGGTAGCCAGGATGGTAGCCACATAGGAGCCGAACAAGTCGGCACCCATGCCGGCAACGTCGCCCACGTTGTCGCCCACGTTGTCGGCAATGGTGGCAGGGTTGCGGGGGTCGTCTTCAGGAATGCCGGCTTCGACTTTGCCTACGAGGTCGGCTCCTACGTCGGCCGCTTTGGTGTAGATGCCGCCGCCCACGCGGGCAAACAGGGCAATGCTTTCGGCTCCGAGCGAGAAGCCGGTGAGGACTTCGAGGGCTTTTTCCATTTCCGTACCATTGGCGAGGCCGCTGGGCACGAACATTTTATAGAAGACAATGAACAACGAACCCAGGCCCAGCACGGCCAGGCCGGCCACACCCATGCCCATCACCGAGCCACCCGAAAACGATACGTTGAGCGCGGTGCTGAGGCTGGTTTTGGCCGCCTGTGCGGTGCGCACGTTGGCTTTGGTGGCAATCTTCATCCCAATGAAGCCCGCCAGCGCCGAAAACACGGCCCCAATCACAAACGCGATGACGATGATGGGGCTGGAGTTGCCACTCGTAGTACCCAGGTAGAAGAGGAATGCCCCCGCAATGAGTCCGAACAGGGCCAGCACCTTGTATTCGGCTTTGAGGAAAGCAATGGCCCCATCGGCAATGTAGCCGGCAATGGTGGTCATGCGCGCATCACCAGCATCCTGCTTGGTTACCCAACCGGCACGCAGCCAGGTGTAGAGCAAGGCAAAAATGCCCAGGGCGGGCACGGCGTAAAGGTATGGGGTCATAAAAATGAAATGGGTGGGAAAAAGTGAGTTAAGCGGTTTTCGGCTCGCAAAATAGCGGAAATTGCTGCGAAAACTACTTTCCCATCCACTTCATAATCAAGTGCCTCGAAAAAACCGCACTGCGGCCCGCTCTGTGATGTAATAGAGGGCGAAACAACCGGCCGTTATCAGCGGCAGCGTTACCCAATAGTAGCGGGTGTAGCTCACTAATTCTCCCGTAAGTGCGACAATGCCAACATAACCCAGAATGAGTAGTGGGAAGTGATACAGATAGAGCGAAAAGCTGAAAATGCCGACTTCATGGAATGCCCGCACCAGTAGGTTTTGCCGGCTGACGCGCCCTGCCAGCAACGCCGACACACTGAGCACGGCCAGCACAGAAGCCACCGGCCCCGACAACAGCCGCAGGTGCAACGCGGCCATGGCAATGAGCAACAGCATCAGCGCGCCAGTGCCCAGCACCAGCCAGAAGCCAGAAACCCGCCGGAATGCCGGCAGCCAGTTGGAGCGCGTTACGACCACATCATAAAGCCCCACGCCCAAAGCAAAATAGCCATTAAACAGAAACAGGAAATCACCTAAAAACCCGGTGTCTAGGTGCAGCACACTGGCCACAACGCCGAACGCGTAAAAGGCCGCCGATAGCGCGTAGTAGTACCGAATACGCCAGAAAGCCAGGGGTACTGCCAAGTAAAAAAGGGCCTCGGGCAACAACGACCAGTACACGCCATTGTAGCCGAAGTAGTGTTCGCCGGGCTTCAGAAACAGGATGGCGCGGCCCACGGCCCGCAGCGTAAGCGGGTGCAGCTCGTGCCACGCCCCGAGCAGGCCTGCGTTGAGCTCGCGGCCGATGGAGTTGGTCATCAGCGCCGGATGCGCTGAGGCCACGTAGGCCAGCACCACGCCTCCCAGCACCAGCGAGGCCAGATAAGGAGGATAAATACGCACAATGCGGTTGAGGTAGAACCGGAAAGCCGGGCGGTGCTTTTTGAGCTGCGCATACCGGATGAAAAACCCCGAAAGCACAAAAAAGAAAATCACCATTTCGTAGCCTGCCGAGCTGAGCATATCGCCGATAAAGGCAATGTACTGCAGCGGACTCCAGCCCGCCCGGGGAAAGGCCCGCAGGTACTCAGTACCACCCGACCACAACAAAAACTTGGCGTGAAAAACGACGACGTAGAAGGCACAAAATCCCCGCAACGCGTGGAGAATATCCAATTCCTGATAGCTAAGCAAGCGAGGAACGACGGGTTTATCTTTTAATAAAGGGGACGCAGGTACGATTATAGACATATAGGGCAAAGGTACGTCCGTGCTCCTATAGTTCACGCAGCAAGACCTGGTATAGCGCCAGCATGCTCTCGATATCATGCTTGACTACTAGCTCATTAGGCGTATGCACGTGGTCTTCGGGCGCGCCGACAAAACACCAGTCCCAGGGTGCGGCGGCGTGCTGTAGCTCCTTGGCATCGGAGCCGCCGCTACCTTCAACCTCCAACTGATAAGGAATGCCTGAGCTGGCCGCGATGGCCCGGATGCGGTCGACATAAGCCCGTCGCGGAATGAGTGAGTCGCGCAGTGAGATGGCGCAGCCCTGGCCAGCGTGTACGCCCTCGGTGACCCAGGTGATGTCCGAAATCAGGGCCTGGCGCACACCGTAGGTTTCGTAGATGTACCGGGCCAGGTAGGCCACCGAGCCCCCGCCGTGCTCTTCCCAGCACGAGAAGGCGACAATGCCGTGCTCCAGGGTTTCGCACAGGCGCAGGGCATTCCACACGCCGAGGCGGTTGTCGAGGTAGCAGCTTTGCACGGTGGTGGCCGTTTCGCGGAAGTCGCAGTAGAAAGTCAGCTCGGTGCCCCGGTCAATATCGCGGTGGAACGCGTAACCCAGTTCACCCGTTTCTTCGTCAACGGTTAACGTACAGTCTACTTCTCCTTGCGAATCCTTTCCTACCAGGCGGTACCCCGCTTCGGCCTGCGGGCCGCCAATTCGGACCAGCTGCCGGCCATAGCGCACCGTGAAGCCGATACTATCGAGGTGGGCAAAAACAGCCGTGCGCGGCTGCCCGAAGACCAGCAGAATACAGTCCTGGAACCGCTCATCGGCGATAATCTGGGGCTGGTACCGCCAGGTGCCCTGCTGCTGCCGGACATAATTGAGTACAAATTGGGTGAGCGCAGCTTCGTTGCCGGCGGGGGCCGGCAGGCGGCAAAGCGAGTGGAGCAGGTGCATAAGCAGGAGGAAGTACGGCCAAAGCTAGGGCAAACTCCGTACTTTAGCAGGCCCGTTCCCTCCACTTCCCAATCCGTGCCGGAAGAACAACGGTTTGGGACTGCTATCTACTCTCATTCTATGCTGCGTTCGCTGTTTTGTATCTGCTTGGGGTTGCTCATGCTGCCATTCCTGGGCAGGGCCCAAACGCCCGATACAATCCGCACCCCGCCCCCGATGAAGACGGTGGCACTCGACTCGGTGGGCGTACTGCCATCGGCCATCGATACCAAAGGCTGGCTGTTGATGGATAAGGATATCCAGATGGAACTGGACGGAGCCGTCTATAATATTTACAACTTCAAGTTCGACAAAGCCGAAAAGCAATTCCGCTCGTTGCGCCGCCGCTACCCCAACCACCCCATGGCGTATTTTATGCTGGGGCTGAGCACTTGGTGGAAAATTCGCCCTACCAATTTCCAGAGCACGCAGTACGACAAGCCTTTTTTCGCCTACATGGACACGGCCATCACCAAGGCCCAAGCCCTCTACGACGCGGATAATCACAACTACGAAGCCAGTTTCTTTCTCTCGGCCGCTTACGGCTTCGATGCCCGCCTACACGCCGAACGGCACGACTGGCGTAAGGCCACAGTAGGTGCCCGACGCTCGCTCAACTATCTAAAAAAGAGCCAGGAAGCGAATGGACTGAGCCCGGAATTTCAGTTCGGACAAGCCCTGTTTAATTATTACGCCGTCTGGATTCCCGATAATTATCCGCTGCTCAAGCCCGTATTATTGTTCTTCCCGAAGGGTGACAAGAAGCTCGGGCTGGAGCAATTGCGAAGCGTGGCCGTCAATGGCTTTTACACTGCCACCGAGGCGCGGGTGTTTCTCATGGGCATCCTCAAAAACGAGGAAAATAACGCCGAAGAAGCCATGCCCGTGGCCAAATACTTAGCCAATAAGTTTCCGGATAACGGCTATTTCCAGCGATTCTATGCCCTGCTGGCCTACGACCAGGGCGAATTCACGGACTGCGAGCGGGTGAGCCGCGAAATCCTGGATAAGATTAACAAAGGCATGCCGGGCTACGAAGGCATCAGCGGGCGCTACGCCAGCTATTTCCTGGGCTACCTGATGCAGAACCGCTACCGCGACATCGCCAAAGCCAAAGATTATTATCAGCGGTGCATCGTATTTGCCGAAAGCACGGGCGACACTTCCGGTGGGTTTTATTTGTTTGCCAATGCCAACCTGGCGCGCCTTGCGGTGAAGGACAAGGACCTACCGGCCGCCAAACGATATTATGAAGTAGTGGCCGACAAAGCCGACCACAAATCGGAACAATACAAAGAGGCTAAGGCGTGGCTGAAAAAGAACGGCAAAGCCTAGCCAGCGCATTATGGAGCTAAAGGATTTATATATTACCCCGTTTTACCTGGCCCTTATTTATGGCATAGCCTACGGGATGCGCAGTTCGGTGACGAACGTGTACACCAAAAAGTATTTTATTCCTGCTCTGACAGTCAAAGTAGTGGGTGCCATTGCACTCGGCATTCTGTACCACACCCTGTACGGCGGAGATACTAACAACTACTACAAACAGGCCAGTGTGGTCTATCACGCCTTCGGCGACTCCTTTGCTGCAGGCCTAGAACTGGTCACCAGTTCGGGCGATATAACTCCGGCTATTGCTAAATATACCGGCCAGCTATACTGGTTTGGTCACGGTAGTAACGAGTACTTCGTAATTCGGGTAGCGGCTGTATTAGCTTTATTAAGCTTTGATACCTATACGGTTATCGCTGTGCTGTTCGCAGCCATAACTTTCAGCGGTATGTGGATGATGTACATGACGTTTGCCAAAATTCGGCCGCAGGTGTACAAGGAATTAGCCATTTCCGTGTTTTTTCTGCCTTCTGTTTTTTTCTGGGGGTCGGGGCTGCTGAAAGACTCACTATGCCTGGGGGCATTGGGCTGGCTTTTCTACTGCTTTTACCGGGGGGCCATTGAGCGTAAGAATATTCTTCGCTGCCTGTTAGTAGGCTTGCTTATGGGCGCAGTTATTCTGTCGATGAAGACGTATATTCTTCTCGCTTTTATGCCGCCAGCCCTACTGTGGGTATTCAATGAAAACACGCGCAACATCAAAAGCGCAGCGGTGCGCTGGGTGGCCAAGCCATTGTTTCTGGGTGTAGGAGCAGTGGTCGCGGTTTTTGCAATGTCGCAACTGGCTGCTGCCGATGAGCGTTTTAATCTGGATAAGATAGGTGAACAAAGCAAAGTCACCGCTGACTACCTCCAACGCGTTAGTAAAACAGAGCAGGGTTCCGGCTATAACATCGGTGCCCAGGACGGTACCCTTGGGGGCATGGCCAAGCTTGCGCCTCAGGCCATTATTGTGGCGCTATTCCGACCCTTCCTGTGGGAAGCCCGCAACCCAACCATGCTGCTCTCGGCCCTCGAAGCCACGTACTTTCTGTTGCTCACGATGCGCATCTTCTGGCGCGTAGGGTTTTTCAAGACCATTGGCGCAATCGGCAGCGTGCCCGTACTCACGCTTTGCTTCGTATTTAGCCTGATTTTCGCGATTTCCGTGGGCATTTCCAGCGGCAATTTTGGCACGCTGGTGCGCTACAAGATTCCGCTGATGCCCTTCTACCTCAGCGGCTTGTACATTTTGCAGAGCATAACGGTGCCGCAGGCGGCCGCCCGGGCAGGACAACGCCGCGTAGCGGGCGTACCACGCCTGGCGCAGGCATAATCCTAGCCGGCTTAGCTAAACAGGTTCAGGAAGTTGGGCGTATTGGCTCGCACCGAATAGCGTTGCTCAATGGTGGCACGGGCGGCAGCGCCGAGGTGTTGCCGCAACCTGGCATCGGCCAGAAGTTGGCGCAGGCTTGCTTCCCATTCGGCGGAGTTGGCGCACACAAAACCATTATAACCGTGTTGTACGACTTCGGTATTCATTCCAACGGGGGATACCAGCGCGGGCACGCCCAAAGCCATGTATTGCAAGGCCTTGAAAGCACATTTGCCTTTGGCCCATGGGTCGTCTTCCAGCGGCATCAGGCCCACATGAAAACCCAGCAAATCGGCTATTTCGGTATCCTTCCGCCAAGGCAGGTACACCAACGAGTTTAGTGGGAAGGCCGGCGGTTGGTTGGAAATAACGCGAAATTCAAAGTCCAGTCCCTCAGCTTCCAGCTTGGCCAGTACCGGCACCACCTGGTCGAGGTACTTGAGGGTGGAGTGCGTGCCGGTCCAGCCGATAACGAGGCGGCCGGGCGCAGCCTGGTCGCGCACTTGGTTGTGCAGGTGAACGGTGTCAATGGTGGTGGGGTTGACCACGGCGCGGGGATTGAACTGGCGGGCATAGTCAGCCAGGTAGCCGTTGCCACAGCTGTTTTTGTAGGCCCAGCGGCAGATATCAGCCACCTTATGATGCCATTTCACACCGGCAGCAATTTTGTTGGCTTCAGAGGTATTGGCCAGCCAAATGGCATCGTCAAAATCGTATATTATCCTTTTGCGCAGTACTTTGCTAATAATCCACTCAAATACGGGCGGCCCCACGGGCGCGGCCTCGCGGTGGACGAAGACAAAATCGTAATTGGGCACGCGAAACATCAGCCCGAACCGACGGGCAAACCCGCCCAAAATACCTAACGCCTTGGCTCCGGCCCGGCCCGGTTGATACAAAATGTTCCAGGTAGCGACGGAAATGAACGGGGCCAAGTGGTAGGTATGCCCCGCGGCCGTCAGCGCATCCAGGTATTGCTCGAAGCGGAAGCGTTGAGACGGTGCCCGACCGGGTGGATAGGGCACAAGAAATAAAATGCGCATACAGAGGATAATACGTCGGATAAGAGTCCGGCACCTCAAACGGGAGCGGTGTTGGTCGGCCTCACAAACGTGACACGGGCTTTCCTAACACAAGCTATTAGAGGGAATGGAAGAGGAATAAGCCGCCGGAGAGCCTGCAAAGGTACGGCCAGCGCGCCCCCTATTCGAAGCGCGAACGAAACTGAGACAGTGGCATGGCGTCGTTGCCGTCGTGAGTGCGCAGCGCCGTGAGGCGAATCAGCCCGGTGCCGCACACTACTACCGGCTGCCCATCGCGCACGAAAATGACTTTGCCCGGTGTCCGGTTTTCGATGTGTACGTCGGCTTCGGGGGTAGCGGCCAGCACCCGGAGCAACTGGCCGTTGAGCAAAGTGCTGGCTCCCTGGTACGGCCAGCCCAGCGCATCGACGAAGCGGCTAATGGCGGCGCTATCGGTCTGCCAGTCAATCCGGTAGTCCTGCTCGTCGCGCCATAGACTGTAGGTGGCGTCAGCCTCAAGCTGACGCTGACCGGGGGGCAATTTGCCCGTCCGAAGTCCATTCCATAGCTGCGTTACCAACTCTAAATAGCACTCCACCGCCAGCTGAATCGCATCGGCGATACGCATGGGGTAGTGAACAGAGCGGGCGGCCTGCCCCAGTATAGGCCCTTCATCATATTCGGTTCCACCATATAAGGCCGTCACACCAATAGTAGGCTCGCCATTAATCAGGCAATTGACCAAGGGCGCAAAGCCACGGTAGCGCGGTAGCAGGCTATCGTGCAGCACAATGAGAGTAGTCGCATCGGTAATAAGCCAACGCCACGACACTGCCAGCGCGTAGGCCGTGGGCGCGGTACGGGGCGTGGCGCGGCTCTGGAAAGGAATACCGAACTCAGCACATAAATCCTTGATATCAACAAAGAAATCATTTACCAAATGGGGGTCCGGTGTGCTCACTACCAGCGCCACCACCGAAAAGTCGAGGTGCGTTACGATGTGCTGAAGCACGCGGTAACCTTTTTCGGTCATCAGAAACAGGGTTATTCCCGGCATCGTCGTCATGGTTGCTATTGGCCTGGGTCAGCGCGTTTATTCGTCGACAATATAGAGGGGACGTTTTTTTACTTGCTCGAACGTTTTGCCCAGGTACAGGCCCACCAATCCGAGTGCTGCCATCAGCATCCCGGCTAGAAACCAACTGGAAATAATGAGGCTGGCATAACCCGGACGATAGACTTTCCCTACCCAGCAGCGAGCCAATAGGACACCCGCACACAGGAGTGCACCGCCAGTAAGCAGCATGCCCAGCTTCACGAGAAGGCGCAAGGGCTTATCGGTATTGACCATGATAATTCCCAGAGCCTGGCTAAGGCGGCGGCTGAGGCTGTAGCTGCTGCGGCCGGCAGCGCGGCGGGCGTGCTGAACGGGAAGGTAGGCGCGCCGAAACCCCACCCAGCGCACCATGGTGGGAAAATATTGGATGCTTTCGCGCATGGCCAGCACGGCTGCAATCACCTTGCGGTGGTAGATGCCGAAGTTGGCCACGGTGGGGTCTTGCGGGGTTTCGGTGAGGTAAGTAAGGATGCGGTAGAAGGTACGCGAGAGCATTTTCTTGCTCCAGGAGTCCTGGCGGTTGGTGCGCTGGGCCAGTACTAGGTCGTAGCCTTGGCGGGCGAGGGCCAGCAGGGCCGGAATTTCCTCGGGAAGGTCCTGCAGGTCGCAATCCATCACCACTACCCACTCGCCCCGGCTGCGGTCGAGCCCAGCCGTGATGGCCGCGTGTTGGCCAAAGTTGCGGCTCAGGCGCAGGCCGTGCACCCGCGGGTCGCGGGTCATTTCGGTCTGAATCCGCTGCCAGGATTCATCGGGACTGCGGTCGTCGACCAGAATGATTTCAAAATCGGCCGCAAGGGGCTCCAGCACCCGCACCAGCCGTTGCACCAGCTCGGCCACCAGCACGTCGGCCCGGTACACGGGGCTCACTACGGAAAGCAGCAAAGGGGCAGCGGGTGTCATGGACAGCAAACCTTAATGCGTAGCAAATATTAGGCAGGAAGCACTGGCCCCGATGAGCGACTTGCGTTGGCAGGCCCAGCCGGCAGCCAGCGCCCCAGCCAAAGGGCCGCGGGTATAAGCAGTAGCACATCTGCCTGCAAGAGGTAGCGCATTTCCAACCCCCGGTATAAGAAGCAAATGTACAGGTATATAAGCCCTGCCACCGCCGCAACCAGCCCCAGAGCCGGTTGCCGTCGTATTCCTACGAGTATCCCCCCCCACCCCAGCAGCACCAACACGGTGCGATAGCCAAATAGCAGCTGCATCAGGCCAACACGAGGCGGGGCAGCCCGTTTTTCCAGAACCGGGGCCTTAGCCATGGTCGATTTGAATAAGGCTTTTTGAACATTCTGCAATGGAACATCCAGCCAGAAACGGAATGGGTGCTCCGCCGCAAACCGGCGCCGCAAACTCTGGAAGCCGGCCCCTATTTCTTCATTACAGGACCGAAAATGATGCTTCTGATAAGCAGTATCAGCTAATACAGCAGCGGTATCACGATAGTAGCTGGCACTGTTGCTAATGCCATTGCGCAATACCCAGAACCCAGACCCGCACTGCCGGGCGCACGCCACCAACTGCTGAGCCTGGTTTTCTTCCGCTGCGGAGCTGAAGGCCGCAGCCGGAAAATGGATGCGGCCTTTACCGATGAGAACCGAGTCGAGCCACGGGTTTTCGTTGGTTGTCCAGCAGTGTACCCATTGATAAAATTCGTCTACGTCCACGGTCTGATTGGCGTAGCCAGCCGTCTTCGGCTTAAGCAGTACTAGGCGATGGGCCAGCAGATAGTTGCGTACTGGCCATCCGCCGTAGAGCAGCCCAAAGCCCAGCATGGCCAGCCCAATGTTACGCGCTATCGAATGCCAAGTTGCCTTACGGGTTTGCCACAGCACCCACATTACGGTGATGGGTAACAATACTCCCATGTATGCCCGCACCAGCAATACCAGTGCAGCCAAAGCACCTATCCCCAACAGGTAGAGCGGTGTGGGTCGCCATTGCAGCATTACCCAGAACCACAACAGTGTGAGGTCAGTAGCAAGAATTTCGGTACCAATGATGGGTACCCAAACAATGATAAACGGATAGGCAGCATACAGCAAGGCCCCCAAGTATGCCGTGCGGGGCTGGTTCGGCTCCAGCCGCCGCAGAATGGCAAACACGAGCGCAATGGCTCCGGTATCCAGCAGCACCTGGCTCCAGGCAGTGGCTGCCGCAGCCCGCGCACTGCCAAATACTATCCAGTGTGCTCCATAAAAGAACGGGTAGCCTGGCAACCGCCCAAAAGACGCGTCAGGCTCCAGGAAATCAAACGTATAGCGCCCCCTGAGCCATAGGTTTTCGAACGCCAGTGTATAAGAAAAGGAGTCGCCATTCAGCACAAACGGACCGGGACTGTGATAGAACGCCGCCGTGCCCTTGAGCACGAATGCGATGCGCAGCGCCAGCCCCAGCAGCATAATTCCGAACAACCAGCCGAAAGCAATGCGAGTAGAAGCAGTTGTTGCCATGAGGGTAATTACACGCGGGCCAACGCCTGTTGGTAGCACCCTGCCAGCAATTCATAGGTGTGTGCCGGCGCAAATTTTTGTCGTACGAAAGCGCGGCTGGCTAGTGAAAACTGCTGCCGCAAAGCTTCATTGCCGGCCAGCGCAACCATTGCGTCGGCCATGGCGGGTACGTCGCGGTTGGGCACCAGCAGGCCCGATTTTCCGTTTTCAAAAAGCTCGGCAGGGCCGCCGCAATCGGTGGCAATCAGCGGGACACCGTAATACAGGGCATCGAGGCAGGTGAGAGAAAAGGACTCGGCCTCGGAGAAGTTCAACACGATGTCGTGCGCTTTCATGGCCGCTTCCGTATTGGCCGCGAAACCGTCGAAATGCACCACCTCGACCAAGCCGGCGGCTTTGGCGGCATTTTCAAGCTCCTGCCGGAACTCCTGGTTTTTCACCATGCCCATATCGCCGCCCACAAAGTGCAGGTGCAGATTGGGGTTGCGGGCGTGGGCAAGTTGAAAAGCTTCCAATGCAAAATTTTGCCCCTTGCCCCGGATGTAGTTACTGAGGTACAACAGCCGTACTGCCCTATTAGCAGTAGAAGTCACAGCATAAGCCGGCATTGCCTCACCGCGGGCCGGTAAGGGGTCGTACACGGTGCGAACGCCGGCGTTGCCGGGCGCAAAGTAGACGCGTACAGCCTCCGACACACACAGCACCTGCTGGGCGGCATTTTCGGCCAGCCAGCGCCACGGCCGGGCAAATAGCTGCGGCAGCACCTGCGGCAGAAACCGCACGTGTGTGAGCACTGGCAGCCGGCCCAAGCTCAGCCAGCGAGCCACGTAACCGGTCAGGTTATAGAAGTCATTCAAATGCAGCATTTTCGCCCGCTCGCGCCGAGCCAGTTGCCGCAGCCGCCAGCCGTTCAATAACAGCATGGGCAGGTAGAGCAGCAGGTCGGCCGGTCGGCGGCTTATTTCCACAAAGGGCAGCTCGTGCACGCGGTAGCCATCAGCTTCCAGCACGGCCCGGCCGGTGCTGCCGGTGGGCAGCACGTAGGCAAAGTTGAACCGGTCGCGCAGCGGGCTGGTCGCGTGGCGCAAGGCATTGAGTGCCCCGGTCACGGCCCGGGAGTTGTCTACCAGCAGAATAAGAGAGCGGCTATTTGTGGCGGTCGGTACCCCCCGCGTTTCACTAAGCACGGGCTTTGCGGTTTAGCAGCCCGTCAATCAACTCCTTCCATTGCCCAAAAATACGCTTGTGCGTGAAGTCGTTGGACCGCAAGCGGGCAGCTTCGCCCAGGCGCTGCCGGGCGGGTGCATCATTCAGTAGTTGCTCCAGGGTATCAGTCCAGCATGCGATATCAGCAGAGAGGCTGGCGGGCTCGGTTAGCATGGGCATCAGGATGCCGAATTCGGCCCATTCGGCCTGCCGCAGGGGCGTTTTGGGGGCTTCCACTGTGGGGGCCAGCATTTCGCGCGGGCCGGTCGGGCAGTCGGTCGACACTACGGGCACTCCACAGGTCATGGCCTCGCCCAGCGCCAGCGGGAACCCCTCCCAAGCCGAGGGAAATACAAACGCCGTGGCTGGCCGAATGAATTTGAATGGGTTCTGCTGCAAACCCACGAAGTACACGTCAAAATCCGGCGTGAGCGGGGCCGGCTGGTCCATGGCCTGGTACACGCGCAGGCCGAGCTTACGGGCGTGGTCCAGCAGGTCCTGGCGCAGTTCCCCATCGCCGATGAACACCAACTTGGCGGGCTTCCGCTTGAGCAGGGCCGCAAATACGTCGAGCAGCGGGGCTTGATTTTTCTGAATGGCCAGTCGGCCCGAGGTCACCAATACCGGCGCGGATTCGTACACCGCCTGCATGGCGGCATCCAGCGGCTCCAAACTCAGTTGGCGCACGTGTTCCACCTCAAACGAGTTGTTGATGGCCAACAGCTTGTGGCGCGGCACCCCAAACGTCTCGGTCATTTCCGGTATGATGTCGCGGCTCACGGTCACCATTTTGTCGGCCCGTTGGTAAAGCCAGGGCATAAGCACCTTTTTACGCAGCATCCCCACGGCCCCGTTGATGTTGCGGTCGTGCACTTTCGAGCCCTGAATGAGCACAATGGCCTTTTCCTGGCCTTTGCTCAGCAGATTGATGTAGTCGGCTCCTTCCAGATGGCTCACCGATACGTCACAATTCAACTCCTTTTTTAACTCCCGTAGCCGCGTCACGCGCTGCCAGAAGTTCTGAATTTTGGCCAGCGGCGAGCCACCGCCCGGCACCCCGAGGCTGCGCACAGGGTTGCCGCTGGGGTACATGTCGGCCTCATCTTCATTGAAAATAACTTCCGTTACCTGATAATATTTGCCCAGTTCCACGCTGTGGTCATGAAACGCACGTTGGGCCCCGCCCATGCCTCGGTTCGGGATAACAATCAGCAGCCGGGGCCGCGAATCAGAATTACTCATAAGGTATTCACTATCAAAATCAATACGTGAGGCGGCTTATAGGGCCTCCGCAAAAATGGCTTCGTAGGCTGCCACGCAGCGCTCCATACGGAATTTATCGAAGCAGAGGGCCGCGCGGGCCTTGTGGGCAGCCAGCAAAGCCGGGTCGGTGAGATATGCCAGCAAGGCGGCCGTCAGGGCCTCGGGGTTGGTAAGGCCGTGCCCGTTCTGCTCCAGCAGTACGCCGGCCAGGCCCTGCCCGGGCACGTCCAGCATCTGCGGAATCTCGCCGATGCGGGTAGCTATGACCGGAGCCCCGCAAAACAGGTATTCGGCAATGGAGTTGGGCAGGCTTTCGGAGGCGAAGTAGCTCGGCAGCAGGCCCACATCAAACAGCCGCACCCAGTCGATGGGATTGGAGGCAAAGCCGACAAAATGGATACGCGGGTTGGTATTGGCCGCTTTCAGGCCGGTGAGGTAGTCGCTGCTGCCCACCAGCACCAGGTGCGCGTTGGGGTGGGCGGCGCTGATTTCGGCAAACGAACGCAGGGCATACGCCCAGCCTTTCTCGGCAATGCCGCGGGCCACCATGCCAAACACGATGTCCTGCTCGCCAATGCCCAGCTGCGCCCGCGTGGGCAGCTTATCGGGTGCGGAGAAATGACCATCGAACCCGTTGTAAATCTGCGCGTGCGGAATATCATCGAACGACCGCACGCCGGGCACCGAAAAAATCTCTAAGTTCTTCTGTGTCAGATACACCACTGCGGCAGCTTGCCGTAGCGCCTCGCGCGACTTCATCGTGACTTCCGGCTCCGTGGTCTTGTGCAGAAAGTCTTCGTAGCAGCCATGCATCGTAATCACGAGCGGCACCTTTGGCCGGGCGGCGGCACCGGCAGCTGCCGCCACGTAGTCCGACTTAATCATGTGCGAGTTAATCAGCTGCACGCCTAGCTGCTCCATGGTCTGTCGCAGGTGGCGCTCCACCAACTGCTCGCGTAGCGGAAACGGCTTCCCAAACCGGCGGAGCACGCCCTGCACCTTGCGGCTCAGCCACTCCAGGCCCGGCACGCCGGCCTCGAAGCCCAGAACCGGTACATCCGGCGCTACCTGCTTCACCAAGGGGTGGTTGGTGTAGCTGGGGTAATGGCTGTACAGCCATACCTGATGCCCGCGCTGGTGTAGCGCCTGGGCCAGCCGCATCCCAAACACCTGGGCTCCCCCGGTGCGCAAATCCTCAATGGCCAGCAGTAGTTTCATAAATAGCAGCTCATTCGACACTAATTAACGCTCTCTCAGCCTATTGGGCCTTATTGAAAGGCGGACGGTCGACAAACCGGAAGTGATATTTTTCGCCCTGAATTTTGCTGGCCCGCTTTTCCAGATACGACATCAGGACAGGCACTTTGTACTTCCGCACTAGCGAAGCTACCCGGCTGGTCAACGTCTTAGCCGTGTCGTATTCGATGGAGGAACGGATGGGAGCGGCCAGCACCTGCACCGGATACAAGCAGCGGAACGAGCTAAACCCGTGCTTGTCGTAATAGTCGCCCCAGTAGTCCGTCTGCACCCAGATGGGCATCAGCACGTCAATCATCCGCTCGGCCACCTTTTTGGTGATGACATAGGCCATCGACGAAGCAATTTCGTGCAAATCAACGGGATACACCAGCTCGCAACCCTCCCCCACCGGCTTGCGCTCGTACTTGCTCATGTCGGTGGTATCCTTGGCCTGGTGGTGATTAAAGTAAGACAGCGAGATAATCTCGTCGTCCTTAATCTCGCGCTCCACGATGTCCAGAATCTTCTTGATGTTTTTGGGCAGCGCGGCGTCGTCCTCAATCACCAGGCTCACGCCCACGTTGTTGGCTACGATATGCTTGTAAATCTTCACGTGCGAAAGCGAGCACGCAATAACGCCTTTGGTCAGGTAGGGATTCTTGCTCACCGCCTCCTGGTCGGACAGTACGTCGAAGTCGGCCGGGGTAAGATTAATGTAGTCAACCGCGTCAATCAACTCATAATCAACTTTCAGAGAATCCAGATGAGCTTTTATGTACTTGGTTCTCGCTTCTACCCTCGACAGGCTTACAACAAAAATTTTCATCAGTTAGGAATACGTGAATTTAACTTGCCGACAATAGACATTGGCCAGACCAATAGCGTCCAACGCTGCCAGCCCAAGGGAGAGCAAACGGCACATTATTAACCCAAAGAATTGAAAAGTACATTCATCCCTAGGTCAATTTGGCCAGTATCTTAAGCAGGTGCTACTCGCCAGTGCCCGGCAAAGGTACAATGGCCCTGTCACTAACGTATTTGCCCGAAATCGGGCGGCTGGTATGATTGGCCAGTCGCTAACGGCGGTTTTGGGAGGCCAGGCGCATAAAGGGTTTTTCTACTATCAGGTAGAATACATACGCACCTGCAATCGCCAGGCCCAGGCATACCGCCGTTAGCAAAAGCTTGCGCGCGTCCGAAGTCGGTGGCAATAGCTTCACCAAGGCAAATTCGGCGGTAGTACCAATAAGGCCGTGCAGTAGATAGAGCGAATACGATATTTTACCCAAAAATGAAAAGCCCGGGATACTCACTTTAATTGTGTTAATGGCCACGGCCGTACCCACCCCCACCAAGGCCGCGTACAGGCCCAGTTGCCAAAGCGCAAGCCCGCCAAACGCCACCAATCCAGCCGCGTACAGCCACGCCGGAATCCGCTGCTGCTGCCACAACAGCGCCACGCCGCCCAGCGCAAACAATGTGCTGTAGTGAAAGAACTCGGCCGCTGCAAGTGCTGGCACAAACTGCGCCAGTCCCATTAGCACATAGAGCGTCACGAACCAAACCAGATTCCGGCCAAACAAGATGTTGAACAGAAGGCCGATAAACAGGTAAAACTGAAATTCAATAGCCAACGTCCAGAAGATGCCGCTTATCCATTTATAGTTCGTGAAAGGGATAGTAAACAACAGATTGTGCACCACCTGACCCAAGCTCAAATCCTTGGTATAAAAGGAGGTTTTGTTGATAAACTTATCGATGAAAAACCACTGCCCCAACACCAGCAGCAGGGACACATACGCTGGCGGGTTGATGCGCATGACACGCTTTTTCAGGTAAGCAAAGAAACCGGCAACCCGGTGGTTTTTGCCCACCAGGCTGTAGGGAATGATGAAACCCGAGATAACGAAAAAGATATCAACCCCCAGATAGCCCTGCGAAAACGCGCTTTTCGCGGCGGGCACTACCAGCTTGGGCATCATGCCGCCGCTGAAGTGAAAAAAGCAGACACTCAGCGCAGCCACGGCCCGGAGCGTATCGAGCCCGGGCAGGTAGCTCTTGCGGGGCTTCGCTTCGCCAGTGACTGGCGCGGCAGCTGACTCAGGCAATGCTACCGGGTTTGCTAAATGACTTTCTGAGGGTATTGTATGCATCATTAACAGTAATAAATCAGATAAGACTATGTACTTGAAGCAGCGGCTACTGCTTGCCGATTAACGCATTGGCAGCTAGGCCGTAGCCCGGGCAGCGGCTGTTTGGTAATGCGCTACGTACCAGGCCCAGGTGCGCGCCAAGCCTTCGGCAAAGTCCAATTGCGGGCGCCACTGCGTGTGTGCGGTCAGCTTTTCGCTGTTGAGTACGTTGAGCGGTACGTCGAACGGACGCACGGGCAACACCCGGAGCTGAATGGCGTGCCCCGTGGCCTCGGCCAATGGGGCCAGGGCATCCAGCACCTGCCGGTTGGTGAGGCCGTGGCCACTGCCAAGGTTGTACACCTGACCGGGCTGGCCATTGATGAGGGCAGCCACAATGCCTCGGGCCACATCCTGCACATAGAGATAATCGCGCACGGTGCCCTCCTCGCCGTATAAGCTCAACTCGCGTCCATCGAGGATGGAGGCAATGGCCGTGGCGATGAAGCCCTGCCCCGAGTACGTGCGTTGGCCCTCGCCAAAAGCATTGGAAGGCCTTACGCATACTACTGGCAGACCCTGCGACTCGAAATACATGTGCGCGTATTTTTCGATAGCCAGCTTGGTGATGCCATAGGGCGAAATCGGCTCGGTCAGGTGCTCTTCGGTGAGGAAAGGCGCTTTGGTGCGACCGTACACCGTGCCACCCGACGATATCCAGACAAACTTGCGAATCGGCAGCGAGGCGGCCAGTTCAAACAAGCGCACGGCAGTGGGCAGGTTCACCAGAATGTCGTGTACCGGGTCCTGAAAGCTGGTTTTGGGCACCGTGGCGTAGGCCAGGTCTATTACCTCGTTCACTTTACTCAATACCCGGCGCAGTAACTCATCGTCGTTGCCGGTTGGATTGGCTACGTACTCCACCCCGGCCGGCAGCGCGGGCACTGGCGTGGCCTCGCGGCCCACCACTACCACCCGACGTCCTTGCTGCAAAAGCTCATCGACCACCGCCCGGCCAATAAATCCGGCTCCGCCTATCACACAGGTTACTGCTACGGAGCCCATAAGAGTGCTGGTAGTTAGGGTATCGGCCACGATTAAGAAAGAAAAATACTTTTGAGAATTGCCACACTGTCAGCGTTTCACATTGTGGTAAATATAAGTGGATTCTGCCCGCTGCGGAGCCAAGCCAGGGAGTTTCAACACCCCAAAACCCGCCGTTATATGCCGGTACGCTGCGGATAAAACCGATTATACAATCCCGGCAATAGACTAATGGCAAGCGCCTTGAAGGAATTGCTCCGCGGTGCCACGCCCACCGACACACGGCTGCGCAACGAACGCAGCAGATACTTGCGGGCTTCGGCGTGGCGGTGTTGCGAATTTAAGGAGCTGGCCAGAGCCAGGTAGGCATCAGCCGTTTTCACCATGAAATTGCGGTGCTGCCCGTAGCCCAGGTGCTCGTCCAGGCGGGCATACATCCGCACGAGGCCCAACAAGTACGCTTCCTTTTTAGCAGTTTGGGACACGCCGCCAGAATTCACGCGGTACACGCCCATTTCTTCGTTCAGGAAACCCACCCGGCCGGCTTTGGCCAATGAAGCCAACAGGGGCAAGTCCACTACCACCGAATCGTGTACCCAAGCGGGCAGTTCCGGCAGCATGGCTCGGCGGTACATTACCGAACCCGTGGCAATGTGCCAGTCCCGGGTCACCTCGTCAAGGGTAAGCTCAGCCTTTTGAATCTGCGTCATCAGGTGGCTGGCGGGCGGATTGGCCCCGCCTTCGTACAGCACCCGGGCATTGTGGAAGCACATGCTGAAGTCCGGATGCGACTCCATAAAGTCGACCTGCTTTTGCAGCTTGTGCGGGTTCGTCCAGTAATCATCGCCTTCCAGCAAGGCTACGTACTTACCCCGGCACTGGGCCGACGTAAATTCCCAGTTATGTGAAACCCCGAGGTTTTTCTCGTGAAACAGCGGCCGTATCCGGCTGCCATAGCGCTGCTGGTATTCCGAAATAATAGCGCGGGTACGGTCCTTGGAGTAGTCCTCGCCAATAACAATTTCATAATCAAAATCAACTTCTTGATTAAGAATGCTATCCAGCGCCGTAGCCACGTACGCTTCCTGGTTGTAAGTCACCATCATCACGCTCACGAGCGGCGGGTTGGAAGCAGATTCTTGTGACATGGCAGCGGGGTAAGAAATAGATTATCAGTTAGTTAACTTGCAAATGGCCGGCAGCATATGAAGACCCACTGGCTGCTTGTTTAATCAACTCGCTTCGAAACGGGCAGTTGACGGGCAGTGTGTTTTCGGCCAATGCCCAGCTATGCTTTGCGTAGCAGCGGCCGTGCCGGCACCCCGGCCACTACCTCATTATCGGCCACATGGCGGGTAACCACCGCGCCGGCTCCCACCGTGGCCCCCTGCCCAATGGTGATGCGTGGCAACACCACAGCTCCGGCTCCCACCTGCGAGTAGTTGCCTACCCGCACGTGGCCCAACAGTTGGGCACCGGGCGATACTTCACAGTAGCGGCCCACCACTACGTTGTGGTGCAATGCGGCACGGGCATTTATCAGGCTGCCCTCGCCAACAAATACTTCATTACTAACCATTACGTTCTGCATCACGTTGAGGCCAGGCTCCAGCACTACCGCGTGCCGCCCTACGTTGGCCGAATGCGCAACTACGGAGTGCAGTTGTCCTCCCCACTGCCGTACCCGGCCGGCCAACTGCGCGCGCAGCCGCCCACCGCCGATGCCCAGCGCGGCGCGGGGGTCGTGGTGCAGGTGCTGCATGGCTTCGGCCGGCGACCGGAGCACGGGGTAGCGGCCAAACAGCTGGGCAGGGGCATCCGGGCTCACATCGTCGTAGAAGTACAAGTCCGTTTCGCCAATGTCTTCCAGCACTTGCAGCAGCTCAATGGCATGGCCCCGGGCACCCAATACCAGCATGGCTTAGAGCACTTCGTTGATGAGTTGGGCCACCTGCTCTACCTGACTGATTTGCAAGTCGTAGTACAACGGCAGGCACAGCACGCGCCGGGAAATATCCTCCGAAACCGGCGCTTCCTGCGGAGCCACGTAATTGAGCGTATTCAGCGAAGGATAGAAATAGCGGCGCGGCGTGATTTCGTGAGCATTAAGGTTATCGCGCACCCTCAGCAGTACTTCCTCAGAAGGCAATACAATGGGGTGGTACGAGAAATTGTAGGCCGTGTGGGGCTGAATGGTGGGCCGCACGCATTTCGTGCCGTCCAGCAAGGCGTCGTAGCGCTCGCTCAAAATGCGGCGCTTGGCAATCAGCTCCGGCACTTTAGGCAGCACACACAAGCCCATGGCGGCGTGCAGCTCCGAGCTTTTACCGTTGACACCCACCCCCCAGAAGGCTTCGGGGCCGTTGTGGCCGAAGTTGCGCATGTAGGCAATACGGTGGGCCAGCTCGTCGTCGTTGGTGACAATGGCCCCGCCCTCGCCCGTGTGGAACAGCTTGGTGGCGTGGAAGCTTAGCGTGGAAATATCGCCGTAGTTCAGCACCGAACTATTCTTATAGGTCACACCGAATGCGTGGGCAGCATCGTAAATCACCTTCAGGTTGTGGCGCTTGGCAATGGCCTCAATGGCTTCCAGGTCGCAAGGGTTGCCGTAGACGTGGGTGGCCATGATGCCCACCGTACGCGGCGTGATAGCGGCTTCCAACAGCGCTGGGTTAATGCAGAGCGTGGCAGGGTCGATGTCGACAAATACTGGGGTGCAGCCCTCCCATACCAGGCTTGATGTGGTGGCCACGTACGAAAACGGCGTAGTCAGCACCTCTCCTTTTAGGTCAAGCGCCTTGATGGCAATCTGCAGGGCAATTGTGCCGTTGTTAACGAAAAAAAGGTGTTTCACGCCCAACTCGTCCTTTAGGCGCTGCTCTAGCTCCACAACCAGCGGTCCGGCATTGGTCAGGTAAACCCGCTCCCAGATTCCGGTCAGGTATTTAACATAGTCTTCCAGCGGCGGCAGATAGGATTGGGTTACGTTTATCGGCATTGGATTTTGGTGTCTTTCGGTACGCTGGTTGGGTTAGGCTTGCACAATTTGCTGCATCAAGCTTTCGTATTGATGCTCAGCAATAACATTGCCCTGGCTAAGCTCATAAATCCGGTCACACTCGCGCAGCGTGGTGATGCGGTGAGCAATAATAAGAATGGTAATGTCGGTTTCGGAGAGCTTGTTGATGGCTTCGTTTACTTCGCGCTCGGTTTCATTGTCGAGGGCACTGGTAGCCTCATCAAGCACCAGCACCTGCGTGCGCTTGTAGAGCGCACGGGCGATGCCAATGCGCTGGCGCTGCCCGCCCGAGAGTTTCGACCCCCGCTCGCCAATGTGCGTGTTTACTCCCTCGGGCAAGCCGGCGATGAAGTTGCGCAACGATGCCTGCTCAATGGCATAGTCCAGCCGGGCCGCATCCACATTGGCATCGCCGAGGGTGATGTTGTCCTGAATGGAGGCTTCCATAAGGAAGGTGTCCTGCTTCACGTAGCCCACAATACGATGCCAGGCTTCGATATGCTGCGAGGTGAGCGGCTGGCCATCAATCAGAATGTGGCCATGCTGCTCGACATAGAAGCGCAGCAGCACGTTCATCAGCGTGGTTTTGCCCGAGCCGGAACTACCGATGAAGCCAATTTTTTCGCCTTTGCGGATTTCCAGGTTAATGCTGCGCAACGTGGGCGTTTCTACGCCCGGGAAGCTGAATGTAACGTTGGAGAACGCGAGACTGTGCTCAAACGAGAGCGGCAATTGCTTGGGGTCGGGCCGCTCATTGTATTTGGGCTCGCGGTAGGTTTCCAGGTTTTCGATGCTGGACTGCGCCTGCTTTACTTGCATCAGGGCCGTAAGCATCCGGTTCACGGAAGGCATGAGGCGGTAAGCGGCGGCGGCGAACAGGCCCACCAGCGCAATCAGGCTGTTGGAAGCGCTGGGGACAAAAATGGCATAGAGGAAAATGGTCAGCACGCCCAAAATAGCCACCATTTCAATCACCTTCAGTGGAAGCAGCGAGTAGAGGTAGCTTTCTGAGTCAAGGGTTTGGAGCTCGCGCTGGTTTTCAAGCAGACGGTCGCGGAAGCGGTACTGCTTATTAGCCAGCTTCAACTCGACAAAGCCCGTGAACAGGTCACCGATGATGCCATAAGAAATGGGCCGCAACTCATTTACCCGATTGCCGATGGCCTGCGAGCGGGCGCGCAGGGCGCGGTAGGTGAGCAACGTGGTGGGCACCAGCACAAACGCCAGCAAGGCCAGCAGTAATGGCTTGTAGATGAGGATACTAATTACAATCACCACCACCACGGCAAGTTCGGAAAACAGCACAAACAAAGGCCGCACCACCATGGAAACATAGTAGCGCGGCACTTCCAATGCACTGTTAATCAGGTTTGAAGAGCCCAAATGGTTGAAATCCCAGAAGGGAAAGTGGAGGTATTTATCGAGCTGCGTCTTTACAATATTCAGGCCGAGCTTGGTGGTAAAGTCGGTCTGCAAGTAGTTAACCCAAGTGGAAAACAGGTTCTTAACCAAGAAGAAGACGAATACGGCCACAATGAGCATCAGCAGAAAGCTACGCTCCGACTCAAAGTTCATACCGTGGTAGATGGGCGCAAAAAACTTGCTTTTCTGCACGCCACCGGGCTCGGCGGCCACTACCATGACCGGTACGAGAGACGCCAGGCCGATGACGTCGAGAAACGACGTAACCAGCAGCAGTACGAACATGATAACTGCTCGACGCTTTTCCGACCGGTTCAGGTAATAGCGGATGCTATCGAGTGAATAGCCTATAATTCCTTTATTCATACGAGATATCTTTTACACTTTGGCCATTTCCCCAAACGAAGGAAAGTGCCAGAGGTCCACCGCGACTCATACGCGCCTGAACACACAAAGGTAGGGCGCGGGAGCTAGAGGTAGTATTCAGCACATGGCAGGGCTATAATTGAATAATGAAAACGTGATTTAGTTGGGTCGGGAACTGGCATCCTGCGGCGCATATACCTGTATCTGCCGGTGCTCGGATTGGTAGCTGCTGAGAACGGTGCCCACCAGCCGATAGTTTTCGGGAAAAGCGAGGCCATGCTTGTGCAGGCAGGCCTTTAGCTCGTTGCCCATGGGCTGATTGAGTAGGATACAGGCTTTGCGCAGAGGCTGGGCCGTGATGTCGAGCGCGTGGCAGTTGCGCGCGTCGCGGCCCGGAAAATACCAGGCCGCTCCCGGCGACACTCCCCCGCAGAGGTACACCACGCCCGGCAGGTCATAGAAAGCCAACAAGGGGTCGCCGGGCCGGAAGCCACCGGCAGCCAGCAGTTTTTCGAGCTGGGTAATAAATGCGGAGGTAGCCGGGTCGACTTGTAAGGGTCCCGTAACGCCCGCGGCGTGCAGGGGTTCGGTTTGCGCGGCCATGGTGGCGGCCAGGTTGTAGGGCGTCCAGAGCACGCCCCAAATAGTTTGTTCGGCGGCGTAGCTGGCAGGAACCAGCAGCATGGCGGCGGGCACCCAGGCCGGTAGCAGAGCCAGCCGGACCTGCGAAACCAAAATCAGCAGCAGACCAAACCACGGGGCCATGTCGACAAGCAGGTTTAGCCGCAGGTCGTTGATGGTGCCGGCGGCAGCCAGCAGCGGCAGCGAGAGCAGCCACAGCCCCACGGGCCACTGCTGGGCCAGAGCGGCAGGCCCGGACGTGGCGGGAGTTTCGCGGCTCTTGGGCTGGACAGCTAAGGCGGCCATTACCAGCGCGGTTATCACGACCAAAGCCAACAGCAGCGGCAGGGTTTCCAGGCCGTTGGAAATGGCGTTGGAATACCAACGCCGCCGCAGGGCTTCCATTAACAAGAAAGTACCCATGCCCCCCCCTATCGCCAGCACGGCCAACCGGTGCCAGGCGGCCGGTACGCGGCGCGGCCACCACCAGGCCAGGCCCACCAGCACCGCAACCACAGGCCCTAACGGGAACACAAGAAAAAGCAGCGTCCTGAAAGCACTGCTGATGTATTTGGGCAATAGGTCGGCCATGCCATAGCGGCCTTGCGATTGCAAGGCCGTCATTTCCTGCACGAAGTTGCGGTGCCATAGACCCAAAGGTTCTACCACCACGAAATAGAGCCCGAGGCCCAAAGCCAAGCCCAAGCCCAGCAGCACTGCTGTCCGCAACAGCACCTGCCAGCCGAAACTGCGCCAATACCAGGCCAGCACCACTACGGCTCCGCCAAACAGCAGCGCTGCCGACGAAGCTTTCACAAATACATCGATGCCCAGGACGAAGCCGATGCCCAACAACTGCCAAGTGGCTGCCAAAGGACCGCGCCGCAAGGCGGACAGTACGGCAGCAGCTGATAGCAGCAGCGACAAACTGGTAATGCCGTTGTAAGAAATAGCCCGGGGGAAAATAGAAAATACCAGCAGTGAGCCCAGCAACACAAAGCATACCGCCAGGCCCGGCTGGCTCGCCCAACGCCGAGCACCAGTAGTTGTGGTGGCCCGCAGCCAAGCAGCCAGGCTCAGGCCGAATACGACGGCCCCAAACACTGCGGCTCCCAGTCCCACCGCCCGGGTGGTGAATACCGAGGCATTGGCCAGGCCCAGCATACGGGCCACAATCAGATGGAAAGTAGAAAAGCTGGCTTCGTACTCGGCCGGGTAGCGGAAATTCAGCAGGTAAAAGCCTTCATCAGTAATATCGAAGCCGCGGGGCAAAGCCCACACCATCACGGCCAGTACCGCCAGAGCCAACAACCCTACAACCACCTGAACCATTGGCCCAAGCCAGCGCGAAGCCGTGCCAGCGACGCGGCCCTGTTCGCCTGATGCGTGCATGAGTACTCGGCTTAGCGCCCTTTGTAAAAGCTCAGCACGCCATCAATCACGCGCTGTTGCAGGCTTTCGTTGAGCTCGTGGTAGAGGGGCAGGCGCACGAGGCAATCGGTGTAGTGGTCGGACCAGGGCAACTCACGGCCATCGTGTTTATCGGCGTAGAACGGGCTTTTGTGCAACGAGAGGTAGTGGAATACCGGTGAGATTTGCAACTGCCGCATGTGTGTGATGAGGGCACTGCGCTCGGCCAGGTTGCGGCACACGAGGTAAAACATGTGGCCGTTGTTTGTGGCGTAGTCGGGCACAATGGGTAGGCCCACCCCCTGCGCCATCAGGGGCTGCAGGGCGGTATAGTAACGCTCCCAGATGTCTTTGCGCCGCTGCTGAATAACGGCCATGTTCTCAATCTGAGCCCAGAGGAACGCGGCAATGATATCGGAAGGCAAGAAGCTGGAGCCTACCTCAACCCAGCCGTACTTGTCGACTTCGCCCCGGAAAAACGATGAGCGGTTGGTACCCTTCTCGCGGATGATTTCGGCGCGGTTGGCGTACTGCTTGTCATTGATGGCCAGCATGCCGCCCTCGCCCGAGGTAATGTTCTTGGTTTCGTGGAAGGAGAAGGCCCCCAGCGCACCAATGGTGCCCAGTGGCCGGCCTTTATAAAAACTGTCGATGGCTTGTGCTGCATCTTCCACCACGGTCAGGTTGTGGCGGGCCGCCACGGCCTGAATGGCATCCATGTCGCAGGCAATGCCGGCATAGTGCACCGGCACAATGGCGCGGGTGCGCGGCGTAACCAGGCTTTCGAGCGCGGCCACGTCCATGTTGGGGTTCTCGGCCGTGCTGTCGGCAAACACGATTTTGGCCCCGCGCAGGACGAAGGCATTGGGCGTGCTCACGAATGTGAACGACGGCATAATCACCTCATCTCCGGGCTGCAAATCGAGCAACAGCGCTGCCAGTTCCAAGGCGTCGGTGCAGGAAGTCGTCAACAGCACCTTCTGAAACCCCAGCTGCTGCTCGAAGAACGTGTGGCAGCGCTTGGTGAAAATGCCGTCGCCGGAAATCTTACCGGAACGAACTGCTTCTTCGATGTACCGGGCTTCGTTCCCGGAAAGATAGGGCTTGTTGAAAGGGATGGCGTATTGCATTAGCTAAGCTTGAATTCGGGCAAAGTTACACCCGTTGCTTTTAAACCGGTGGGAAATATAGACTCTCCAAGATGTTGCCGGAGCACCGGCCTCACTTTTAAAAGTGACTTATTTACCGGAAGAGAGTATTTTCTTGGCCGGGGTGCCTACGTAGGTACCGGGCCCAGTGAGATTGTGCACGACGGTTGCTCCCCCACCCGTCCGGACATCTTCGCCCAGTTCCAAACTATCAATAACAGTGGTGCCGATGCCCAGGAAGCACCGGGGCTGCACCGTTACATGCCCGGCCAAACGCACCGACGGAGCCAGAAACGAATGCCCAACAACCGTGGTATCGTGCGCCAGTACACACCCCGGATACAAAAAGGTATTCGGGCCGAGGTGGACGTTCAAATCCAAAATGCAGCCCGGCGACACGAAACAGCCAGGTTCGACTACCGCGCTACTGTCGAGGTAGGAGGCCGGGTGCACGAAGGTGGCAAAAGGAACCCGCGCCACAAGCCGCTCGAATAATTGCTGTCTGACGGCAAGGTGATGATAGCCAATGCCCATGAGCATCGCGTCGAAGGCATCCCCCGCGTATGCGGCTTCGATGGCGTCGACCCGGCCCAGTACCGGCCCGTGCGGGGTGACAGTAGCGGGGGCCGCAAAATCGTCGAAAAAACCGGCCACAGCCCAGCCGGCGGTTTGTTGCAAGTGCTGCGCTATTTGTTGTCCCAGGCTGCCAGCCCCAATAATGGCAACCCGAACGGTGGCACCGGGCGTGAGAACGGGCTTATTCATTTTCAGTTTCGGCCTCAACAAAGATGGGGCGACGGGTTGTTTTCAAGTTGATGCGGTGGATGTATTCACCCAAGATGCCTATGCCTAATAGGATTAGGCCCACCCCAAATCCTAGCAAAATGGCTAGGGTAGCAAAGCCCGCGCTCAGGTCGTTGAAAAGCAGCTTCCGGACCAGCACGTAAAGGGCGTAGCATGTCGTCAGGAAGAATATACCCACCGATGTCAGCGAGAATATTCGAATCGGCAAGTCGGAGAACGTAACGAAAATATTGATGGAATGCTCGATGAGCTTGCGCACCGTATAGGAGCTTTCGCCGGCGGCGCGCTCGCCGTGCGTCACGACTACGCTGGCTACGTTATTTGTTATCCAGGTGAGGTAACCATCCAGAAACGTGTAGGAATTGCTCATTTGCAGGCAATGCCGGGCAATGCTGGTCCGAATGAGCCGAAACGCCGTGTAATCGGGATGCAGGTCGGGAATGCTAACGCGTAGCAGCTTCTTAAGCAGCATAGACGTAACGTTGCGAAAGCCCGAATGCTGCAGCGTTTCGTACTTGCCATATACCACGTCGAAGTTGCCCTGGGCCTGAGTCGCAATCAGCCGGCCAATGTCGGCTGGACTATGCTGCAGGTCTTCGTCCATCGTAATAATAAAACGGCCCCGGGCGTGGGCAAAGCCGCAAATCAGGGCGTTGTGCTGGCCAAAGTTTCGGGCCAGCCGCACAATTTTCACCAAGTTGGCTCCCAGTTCCCGCTGCAAGGCTTGCATCACCTGCCATGACTGGTCGGGGCCATTGTCGTTCACGAAAATAACCTCAAACGTCAGCCCGGCTCCGTCAAAGAATGCTCGCAACTGCTGAGTGAGCGGCCGTATCGTGTCCTGCCCCCGGTAAGTGGGCACCACAACGGAGTATTGGGGGGCGCCGTCCATTACGCGGGATTATCCGATGACGCGAAAGATTTCATGAATCGTGGCGCCTCGGAACCAGTGTTGAACAGCAGGTCCAGCGCCGTAACGCCGTGCTCAAAAGGAGCCGGACCGAGCTGCTGGTATTCCGGATACCCACTATAATCCATCCATTCTAATTTCACCCCGGCATCGGCAAATACGGAGGGCACAATGTAGTCCTGTGCGGCCGGGCCAGACAAGTATTCCGTTCCGCCTGCGTCAAGTACTAATTGCACCAGGCGCTCGGTTTTGCCCGGGACCAGCGTATAATCAGAAGACCAGGAAATTTTTGTATTGATTCCCAGCTCTTTGCACACAAACTGAATGAAGCGGTGGTTAATCAGGCTCAGGTAGTCGGAACCCGGATTGAGGTAAATAGCCTCCAACTCGTCTTTATACTGCTTGAAAAATGGGGCCTTGGCGTAAGTCTGAGCAATGCTGCGCCAATGCTTTATCGCCCATTTAGCCTCTGAAACCACGCTCTCGTTGATTTTCTGGTCCCGCGAATCGTGGCGAACCGGAATGACCAGCCACGAAGTGCCGGTCGGCGTTTTGATTTTATTCCGGTTTCTCCAGTCGCGGGTTGTGTATTGCATATCGTCGTACAATATGAATTCATCAACCATGTTGACCATATCAAAAAACCCTTTCCAGGGGATATAATTCGACTGGAGAATGGCAACTTTTTTTGGCAGGGCTAGCTCAGACAAAACAGAAATAGATTGGTATAACGAAGGCAAAGTTAGGCAAGAACACCGGGTTAAAGCCTTTATCAGAGCACTGAAGAAACCGCCATAATATGCTAATACCAGTTGGGCATTAGGCAATCAGCACCACATTATCCACAATATTTGCCTAACAGCCAGGCAATTGCCTTAATACTGCTTAAGAATACACCTCCCGTACCACGTACAATGGCCGTTTGCGGGCCGCATCCAGCCCGCGCCAGACGTACTCGCCAATTACGCCCAGCGCAATCATTTGGAAAGCCGACACGAACAGCATGACTACCATGAGCGTAGTCCAGCCGGCAGGCTCATCAGGACGGGCCACCTTGAGGGCAATCACATAAAGGCCGTAAATGAGCGCAACTAATCCCAGCCCCAGCCCCAGCACCGAAATAGCGCGGATGGGCACAAAGGAGAAGGCCATCAGCGAGTCAATGAGCAGCTTGATTTTCTTGTTCAGCGTCCAGCGCGACTTGCCGATTTCGCGCTTGCGGCGGGTGTAGGGAATGTTGACATAGGCGAAGCCCAGCCACACCATGAGGTAGAACACATTGGAATTGCGTTCGTGCAGCTTCAGCACCTCGGTGGCCACCTGGCGGTCAAAGAACACGAAATCGAACCCGCCGTCGGGAATGTTACGCAGGGCCAGGTTCTTCATCAGCCAATGAAACAGCTTGGCCATGGCCTCAGAAAGGCCTTTCTCTTCGCGGTCCTGACGGTTGCCGATAACCAGCTTGTAACCCTGCTGCCAATGGCTGTACATCTGCACCATCAGCTCGGGCGGGTCCTGCAGGTCGGCGGTGATAACGGACAGGCAGTCGCCGGTGGCGTAGGCCATGCCGGCCACGATGGCATTGTAAGAGCCTACGTTGCCCGCCAGGTCAACGATGCGGATGCGGCCGGGGTAGAGGTCCTGGGCCCGGCGCAGGGCTCCGAGGGTGTCGTCGCCGGAACCATCGTTCACGAAGATGTACTCGAAAGTGACTTCGGGCGGGAAATTAGCCTCGTTCGCAATCAGCTCACGGGTCGTCACCGGGATATTATCCTCGTTGAAGTAGCAGGGGACGATGACGGAAAGCTTAGGCATGGGCTACTTGCTTGAATCAGGGTCGCACGAGTGCGTTCGGGAAGAACGGTGAGAGGAGCAGCAGTTTAATGGAATGCCCGGATGGCATCGGCCACGGCAGCTACGTGTGCTTCGGTCATGCCCGGCCACATGGGC
The DNA here is from genome assembly GCF_016056375.1 of Hymenobacter negativus. Lineage (GTDB taxonomy): Bacteria > Bacteroidota > Bacteroidia > Cytophagales > Hymenobacteraceae > Hymenobacter > Hymenobacter negativus_A. The sequence continues at coordinate 308,181 of NZ_JAEDAE010000002.1, read as the reverse complement.
AGGCTCAGGCAGGTATTGGCCAGTTCTTCGGCAATGGGAAAGCTGCCGAGTGCAAACCCAAGTGCCTGGTAGGCCTGCTGCAAGTGCGGGGGCACCGGGTAATGAATCAGACTGCCGATGCCTTGGGCCGTGAGGTGCTCCTGCAGGGCAGCGCGCCGGGGCGTGTGCACCACGTAGAGGTGGTAGACGTGAGTGGCACCCTCGGCTACGGCTGGCAGTCGCAGGTCGGCAATACCTGCCAGGTGCTGGTCATACCAGGCGGCTACTTGCTGGCGCTGGTGTGTCCATTCCGACAGGTGCGGCAGCTTCACGCGGAGCAAGGCAGCCTGTAGCTCGTCCAAACGGGAGTTATAGCCCACCACTTCGTTGTAGTATTTCTGCTGCGAGCCGTAGTTGCGCAGCACCTGCACTTTGTGGGCCAGGCCGGCATCATTGGTTGTTACAGCCCCGGCATCGCCGAGGGCACCCAGGTTTTTGCCGGGATAGAAGCTGGTGCCATTCACGTGCCCGAAACTGCCGGTGAGCCCGCCCTCGAAGGCCGCGCCCTGCGATTGGGCATTGTCCTCGACCACGTACAGGTTGTGCTGCGCGGCCAGGGCCATGATTTCCGTCATGCGACATGCCTGCCCATAGAGATGCACCGGCATAATGGCGCGGGTGCGCGGCGTGAGAGCGGCAGCAATGAGGGTTGGGTCGAGGTTGCTGGTGGCGGGGTCGGGCTCGACGGGAACGGGCGTGGCTCCTACCTGCGTCACGGCCAGCCAAGTAGCGATGTACGTGTTGGAGGGCACAATTACCTCATCGCCGGGGCCAACGCCCAGTACGCGCAGGGCCAGCACCAAGGCGTCGAGGCCGTTGGCCACACCCACAGCGTGCGCCACTTGGTTGAAAGCCGCGTACTCCTGCTCAAATTGCTTTACTTCTCCGCCCAGCACATACCAGTAGGAGTCGTAGACCCGGCTGAAAGCGGCGGTCATAGCGTCGCGCAACGGGGCATGTTGTGGCTCAAAGCTCAGGAAAGGGATGTTCATCGGAGTACTTGGTAGCGGGTAAAAATTAAGCATTCAGGCCGTTACAGGCCAGCACATGGCTGGTGGCTCCCAGCCGGAAGCCCAGCTTCTCGCAGGTGCGAAACACGGCGTGGTTGGTGGCTTGGGTGGTCATCAGCACGGCTTCGTGCTCCAGCTCTTTGGCACGGTGCAGGGTTTCGGCTACCAGCTTCACATGCCAGCCCCGGTTGGCGGGGCCAACCGCGGTGAGCAATACTCGCGACAGCTGCGTGCCCAGAGCAATAGCATCACCCTTCAAGTCGCTGATAGCCAGAAACGAATCAATTGGCAGCTCTGGCGCATCCGGCACCAGCACGGTGGCCGCCAAGCCGGCCGCAACGGTGTTTTCGGCGTAGCGAGCCAGGTATGCATCGGCCCGGGCATCGCCAAACCATGCGTCGGCGTGAAACCGGTCGTAGGCGTTGCGGGCCATAGCAGCTACCTGGCCAATGTGCGCAGCCTCGTCGACTCTGGCAGCCCGTACCGGATGCCGAGGATAGTCGAAGCCCGGCAGTTGGTCGCGGTAATATGTCAGGCGGGTTTCCACCAATTGCCAGCCGGCCCCGGTCAGGGCCTGCAACAGTCGAACGTCCTCGGCCGGCACCACACTAAACGCATAATACGATGCCCCGTGCCGGGTTGCCAATTGTTGGCGCAGCTCAGCCGCCGCTTGCAGCAGTTGGGCCGGGCTGGTCAGCCCATCAAACAATGCGGTGAACAGCCGGTACATCGGGGCACCAAAATAGCCGGAATCCCAGGCCAGGTGCTGAAGCAGCCATTTCACGTCCGCCGAGGCGGCTGCCACAATTTCGGCCCCAGCCTCCTGCTCCCACCGGGCGGCTGCTCCGGTGCCAAACAGTTCCTGTTGCCGTTCAATGGGGAACTGCCGCAGAAAGTAGTAGGGCGAATAATATGCTAGCTCAGCGCGGCGGGCGGCCACCAGCTGGCTCAGGCTTTGGGCGCCCATAGCTGACGAAACAATTCGTAATCACGAATATAATCTCCTTCCTCATACGCCTGAGAGGCCAGCACAAGCTGCACCGCGGTGTGCGAATATTGCATGGTATGCCAGGCGGAAGGCGGCACGTACAACCCTACATTCGGGTCTTCGAGGCGGAAAAGTTGGATATCCCCGTCGGCTGTTTCTGTCGTGACGATAATGCGTCCTGCCACGGCAACCAATATCTGCTCGGTACGGTGATGGGCATGACGGCCCCGCACAATGCTTTCGGGCGTGTAGTACGTCCAGAAGACCCGCTGCACCGTGAAGGGCAGCGGGTCTTTGGCGTTTTCACCCACGGAAATATAGCCAATACCCGGTGCTCCAAGCTTGGGGAACTCGATAAGGTATGGAGCAGGATAATCGGCCATTGGAAACTACTTAACGTGTTCTTTGAAATACTCCAGCGTGCGGCGCAGGCCCTCGGCCCGGTCCACTTTGGGCTCCCAGCCCAGGATTTCCTTGGCTTTGGTGATGTCTGGGCGGCGCTTCATGGGGTCGTTTTCGGGCAGGGCCTGGTAAGTCGGCTTAAACTCGACGCCGGTCAGGCGGGCAATTTCTTCGCCGAACTCCTTGATGGTGATTTCCGACGGATTGCCGATGTTCACGGGCAGGTGGTAGTCGCTCAGCAACAGGCGGTAAATGCCTTCCACCAGGTCGTCCACGTAGCAGAACGAGCGGGTTTGCGAACCGTCGCCGAACACCGTCAGGTTCTCGCCGCGCAGGGCCTGCGAGAGGAAAGCCGGCAACACGCGGCCGTCGTCGAGGCGCATGCGCGGGCCGTAGGTGTTGAAAATGCGGATAATGCGCGTTTCCAGGCCGTGGTGGTTGTGGTAGGCCATGGTGATGGCCTCCTGAAAGCGCTTGGCTTCGTCGTAGCAACCGCGCGGGCCTACGGGGTTCACGTTGCCGAAATACTCTTCCACCTGCGGGTGGATTTCGGGGTCGCCGTACACTTCCGAAGTGCTGGCAATCAGCATGCGGGCACCTTTCACGCGGGCCAAGCCCAGCAGGTTGTGCGTGCCTAGCGAACCCACTTTCAGGGTCTGAATCGGAATTTTGAGGTAGTCAATCGGCGAGGCCGGGGAGGCGAAGTGCAGGATGTAATCGAGCTTGCCGGGCACGAACACGAACTTGCTCACATCGGCCTGATGAAACTCGAAATCGGGCCGGCCAAACAGGTGCTCGATGTTCTGGATGGAACCCGTAATCAGGTTGTCCATCGCCACCACGTGGTAGCCCTCTTTCAGGAACCGGTCGCAAAGGTGCGAGCCCAAAAAGCCGGCCCCGCCGGTGATAAGGACACGCTTTTTTTCTTCGGAAGTATTGGTCATAAAATGCTTTTGTCATCCTGAGCGCAGCGAAGGACCTTATCACGTCCGCGCCGCTCGGGTAAACAGTAATCCTGAAAAATGCAGCCGCGATAAGGTCCTTCGCTGCGCTCAGGATGACAAATTAGGAGTTAAGCCGGCTCCTTGTGGTCGGTTTTGATGCCGATGCAGTGATACACAAAACCCAGTTCTTTCAACTCCTTCACATCGTAGATGTTGCGGCCGTCGAAAATGGTTTTTTGCTTCATCAGGCGGCCCACCACTTCAAAGTTAGGGGCTCGGAAATCGGGCCATTCCGTGACCACCAGCAGGGCATCAGCGTCGATGAGGGCCGCAAATTCGTCTTTGGCGTAGGTGATGCTGTCGCCGAGCGAGTGCTTGGCTTCGGGCATGGCCACGGGGTCGTAGGCCGTAACGGTGCAACCGGCGGCCAGCAGCTTCTCGATGATAACCAGCGAAGGCGCCTCGCGCATATCGTCGGTCTTGGGCTTGAAGGACAGGCCCCACACGGCAATTTTCAAGCCACGCAGGTCGCCGCCAAAGTGCTTACTTACTTTGTTAAACAGCACCGATTTCTGGTCTTCGTTCACGCTTTCCACGGCGCGAAGCACCTGCATGTCGTAGCCGTTTTCCTGGGCGGTTTTGATGAGCGCCTTCACGTCCTTGGGAAAGCAAGAGCCGCCGTAGCCGATGCCAGGGTAAATGAACTTGGTACCGATGCGAGCGTCGGAACCGATGCCTTTGCGCACCATGTTCACGTCAGCCCCCATGATTTCGCACAGGTTGGCCACGTCGTTCATGAAGCTGATTTTGGTGGCCAGCATGGAGTTAGCCGCGTATTTCGTCATTTCGGCCGACGGGATATCCATGAAGATAATCGGGTGGCCATTGAGCAGGAAGGGCTTGTAGAGGCGGCGCATCACTTCCTCGGCACGGTCGGAGGCAATGCCGACCACGATGCGGTCGGGCTTGAGGAAGTCGTCAATAGCCGCGCCCTCTTTCAGGAACTCGGGGTTGGAAGCGACGTCGAACTCGATGTTGGCATTGCGCTTGGCCAGCGCCTGTTCAATTTCGGTGCGCACCTTGGCAGCGGTGCCTACGGGCACGGTGCTTTTGGTCACGATGACCCCGTAATTGCTCATGTTTTCGCCAATGCCACGGGCCACGGCCAGCACGTATTTCAGGTCGGCCGAGCCGTCTTCGCCGGGGGGGGTGCCTACAGCGATAAAGGCTACGTCGCAGTCTTTGATGGCTTCGGCAAGGTTGGTGGAGAAGTGCAGCCGCCCTTTTTCCACGTTGCGGGTCACCATTTCTTCCAGACCCGGCTCATAAATCGGCAAAATGCCCTGGTGCAGATTATCGATTTTTTTCTGGTCGATATCAATACACGTCACATCGATGCCAACTTCGGCAAAGCACGTGCCCGTGACCAAACCGACGTAGCCGGTGCCTACAACTGCTATTTTCATAAGATGCGGAATGCGCGAAGACTAGTAATTAATGGAGCAAATTTAGGCCTTTACGGGCCACTCTATCGACACTCGCGGCTGGCCCCTGCCCTTGCGTCACTTTACAAATGGCAGCGCGCAAGGGCATAACTACTGATTACAAGCTAATTACCATTGGCGACAATCTGAAAATCAACTTCATGATTTTGCAGAATCGCCCGCTCTCGAGCGCTATGGCCTTCAAACTGATAGGCAGGATACTTCATGAAGTAAGGAACATCGGCCACTACTTTACCGGGCCGCAGATGAGCAGGCTGGTAACAGCTGACTGGATACAGGTAGGCAAAGTTCAGTAACTGAAAGGTGGGCGTTGGGTGCTTTTGCGCCAATTGGCTGCGCAGGCGCGGGCCGAATAACCGGTACGCCATGAGGTGTTTGTTGCATACGCTCACTTGGCTGGCGGCAATTTGCGGATAATCGTATATGCCCGCGCGGTAGGCCACGTCGCAAGGGTAATCGATGGGTAGGTAGCCGGCCAGGAATATTCCAAAATGAGCCAGAACAACGCCCCCAATGCCCAGGTAATGCCAGGCGCGCCCCCCCTTGGCTCGACCCAATGCGCGTAGCGTCACCAGCGCGCCTATGATGATAATGGGTACGAAAAAGTGTAGGGTGCGCCCGTAGAATACCAGCTTATGGCCCACCTGGACGGCTAAGGCATAGCCCAGCCACGTCAGAAAACCAACCGTGAGCAGGCGTACAAGTATTCGTTGGGTTCCGGAACTGGCGGTTAAGCCCGCTCGCCAGCTGAGCCCCACTCCTACCCCAAAAAGCAGCAGCAGGCTGATGCCGAGCCAGCCTTCCACCTGCCAGAAATAGCTACCGATAAAGCTAAACCCCTCGGCAAAGCTGCCCTGCGTGACGGTAGTGGCAATGTAGCGGCTGCTGGCCCAGTACGACGTGTGGCCCAACCGCGCCAGCCCTTCAAAACCCAGCAACACCACTAGCAGGCCGACCAGCTGGACGGCAGCTGGTTTCAGAGCGGCCGATAAGCTGCTGCGTGCGGTATCGAGCTCCGCCAGTAGCGCCACGGCCAGCAGCAGGATGGGGCCCATGAAATAACCGGGATAAATAGCATAGCTGAGCCCAGCCAATATCCCCACTACCGCCTGCAACTTTAGGTTGGCTGTTGTTTTAGGCCGGAGCAGCACCGTGAGCGCCAGGAAAAAGAAAAACAGCGAATGGTCGTAGGGCAGCAGGTGGCGCAGGTAAAGGTTGGTATTTACCAGGCTCGAATAAAGCGCGAGGCCCAACAACGCCAGGCCCACGCTAAAGAAGCGCCGGTAAATGTGGTACAGCAGCAACGCATTCAGGCTCACGATGAGCACGTTGAAGGCTTGCGGCACTTGCAGCGACGGCGGGGCATTGGGGTTCAGGTCGAAGACCAACAGCAGCAAAGCCTGGCCCAGCCCGGGGATGGCGCGCCAGATGCCGTCGCCTGGGCGGGCACCCATGGAATTGATGTAGCGCAGAAATTCCTGCCCGTGGCCTTCACTGAGGGCACGCAGGCCCAGCATGGCATTCACGTAGCGCGACTCATCGACGAAGGCCATGGTGCCTTTGCCAATCAGGCAGAAGCGCGCCAGCGTGACCAGCACGCCAACCAAAAGGGCCAGCCGTTGCGGCCGGCCCACCTGGTGCCACCAATGGCGCAAGCGCCAGCGTGTATTCGCCGTCAAGAGCTTAGGCCATGTACTGCTTCCACCAGGTTTGGAAGACGATGAGGCCCCAGATGCGGGCGTGCACGTCGCCGGGGCTGCGCGAAAACAGCTGCGCTTTGAGGGCGCGGATGGCCTGAACGTCAAAAATGCCCTGGGCTTCGATGAACTCATCGCGCAGTAGGTCGTCTTCAATCAAGGAGCGTAGCTCGCCGCGCATCCACTTCAGCAGGGGCACTTCGAAGCCGTGCTTGGGGCGGTCGTAAAGCTCAGCGGGCAGTTCGGAGCGGAAGGCATCTTGCACAATTTTCTTCTTCATCGTAGCGTCGACCTTGCTGGCGACGGGGAGCGAGAAGGCGAAGTTGACCACTTTGTAGTCGAGGAAGGGCGTGCGCACTTCCAGCGAGTTGGCCATGCTCATCATGTCCACTTTCGTGAGCATGTCGTAGGGCAGCACTAGGCTCATGTCGGTGAGCAGCACCTCGTTGAGGTCGCCATCGGCGTGCAGGTGCTCTAGGATGTCTTTGCGGCGCTTGGCGGCGGCTTTCTTGCCCACTTTGCGGCGGCTTTCGGCGCTGAGCAGGGTGTTAGCATCAGTGGCCGAGGCGAAGCTGGCCCAGTCCCAGTACCGGTCTTTCACGCCGGCCGTCATGCCGCGCGAAAAGCGCTGGAGCTGCCGCACACGGTTGCCGAAGAAGCTGTTGCGCGACTTGGGCAAAGCGTCCCACACGAAGCCGAGGGCCGTCACGGCTTCGGCTTTCACGCCGCCCTGACGTACCTTAAACTCGCCCATGTGCTTGTTGTAGCCGCCGAACATTTCGTCGGCCCCGTCGCCGCTCAGGGCCACGGTGACGTGCTGGCGGGTGCGCTGGCTGAGGATGTACACGGCCAGGGCCGAAGAGTCGGCAAACGGCTCATCGAGGTAGTCCAACATGCTGTGGATGTGCTCGTAGAGGTCGTCGTTGGTGAGCGAGAAAACCGTGTGGTTGGTCTTGTGGCGGGCGGCCACGAGGTTGGCGTACTTGGTTTCGTCGAAGAACGGCTCGTCTTTGAAGCCGATGCTGAACGTGTTAAGGTGCGGCGTGTGGCGGGCAGCCAGCGCGGTAATCACACTGGAATCAATACCACCGCTGAGGAAGGCACCGAGGGGCACATCAGCCACGAGGCGGCGCTGCACAGCCCCGTCCATCAGGTCGACCAGCTTTTTTTGCTGCTGCTCGTAGCTGAGCTTGTTTTTGGCGACTTTCTTGGGGTCGTAGGGAATTTTATACCAGGCCTTGCCCACCACCTTGTTGTTCTTGATGTACAGGTAGTGGCCGGGCAGCATCTTCTTCACGCCCTTGAAAATGCTGGCGGGTCCAGGGATGTAGTTGAGCTGCAGATACTGGCTCAGGGCCACGTAATCGAGCTTGCGTGGCACACCCAGGGCCATAATGGACTTCATCTCCGAAGCCAGAAACAGCTTGTCCTCGTCGCGGTAGATGAGCAGGGGCTTCACGCCAAACCGGTCGCGGGCAATAAGCAGCGAGTTTTCTTCCTTATCGTAGATGGAGAAGGCGAAAAAGCCGTTCAGCTTCTTGATAAAGCTGCGGCCCTCGGTGATGTAGAGCTGGAGAATAACCTCCGTATCGGTCTGCGAATGAAACTTGCAGCCGCGCTTGATGAGCTTTTCGCGCAACTCGCGGTAGTTAAAGATTTCGCCGTTGAAGACGATGGTGTAGCGCCCCGACTCGTCGGTCATCGGCTGGTTGCCGTCGGCCGAAAGGTCGAGGATGGCCAGCCGGCGGAAGCCCAGACCGCATTGGTCGTAGACGAAATGGCCCTGCGAGTCGGGTCCGCGGCGAATGATGGCGTCGGTGGACGCTTGCAGGTTGGCCAGCGACTGGCGACCCGTTTCAGTAAAGGCAAATACTCCGGTTATTCCACACATAGTCGGCTGCAAAAGTACAACTCCGCAACCTAAAGGCCCACCGCGGGGTATTGTCATTAGCGCAAATGGCCCCGAATTTCTACCAAGAACCGGCTGTAGCGCCTCTGCTGCTCTTTTTCCATTCCTCCTTTTATCACCATGAACCTCAACGAACAATTCCAGGCGGCGGCCCAGCAAGTAAATAATCTACCCAGCGACGTGGCCGCCAAGCACATGACCGAGCTTTACGGCCTTTACAAGCAGGCTACCGAGGGCGACGTAAATATGAAAAGCGACGAGGTAGACGCCACCGCCGCCGACCAAGCCAACGGCCCCTCCGGCCTCTCGCAGGCGCAATGGGACTCGTGGAACCAGTTCAAGGGCGTGTCGGAAGAGGAAGCAAAGCAGCGCTACGTGGCCAAAGCGGCCGAAATTACCGGCGGTAACCACGCGGCCACGGAAGCCAACGAAGTGCCCACCGACAACCAGACCGGCGCTCCCAAAACCACCGACCACGGTGGGCTACGCGGCGACATTACGGCCGGCGCACCTTATGGCGGCGAAGACAAGCTGAAAGGCCAGCAGGCATAACAAGCAGGACTATTCCAGCGTCATAATGCTCATTTAGTTGACACGATAACAGCCAGTCCTTCACGGGGCTGGCTGTTGTTTTTAATTGGAAATCAACGGCCAAAAAGTTATTGGCATTGCGGTAGCTGTCGAAGTTCTGGCGAGCAGTATTATTGCCTGCCAACAACAGCTATCTGCTTCCTCCTACTTCGTTTCTGCTTTTTATGGACCGCCGCCTTTTCCTGAACCAGAGCACGCGCGTGGCACTCACGGCCGCTCTCCTACCCGCCATAGCCTGCCAAACCACTCCCGGCAAGCCCGTAACGGATGTGCCGGCCGGAGTTCCGGGGGCGGAAGAAACAGCACGGGCCAGCACGGCCGATAATTTCGAGCTGCAGGAACTCACCGTGACTGACTTACAGGACCGCATGGCCAAAGGCACCGAAACCGCCCGCAGCCTGAGCGAAAAATACCTGGCCCGCATCAAGGCCTTGAACGAGGCCGGGCCCATGCTGCGTGCCGTCATCGAAACCAACCCCGATGCGCTGACCATTGCCGATGGCCTCGACCAGGAGCGCAAGGCCGGCAAGCTGCGCGGCCCGCTGCACGGCATTCCGGTACTGATAAAGGACAACATCGACAGCGGCGACCAGATGATGACCACGGCCGGGGCTTCGGCGCTTATTGGCCACAAGGCGAAGCAGGATGCGTTCATCGTGCAGAAGCTGCGGGCAGCCGGGGCCGTGCTGCTGGGAAAAACCAACCTCAGCGAATGGGCCAATTTCCGGTCGTCGCACTCGGTGAGCGGCTGGAGCAGCCGGGGCCGCCAAAGCCGTAACCCCTATGTACTGGACCGTAGCACCAGCGGTAGCAGCTCGGGCTCGGGGGCGGCAGTGGCCGCCAATTTGTGTACCGTAGCCATTGGTACCGAGACGGATGGCTCGGTAGTGTCGCCGTCGTCCTGCAACGGGCTGGTGGGCCTCAAGCCTACGGTGGGCTTGCTGAGCCGCAGTGGTATCATCCCAATTTCGAGTACACAGGACACGGCCGGCCCCATGGCCCGCACCGTGCGCGATGCCGCTATTTTACTGAGCGCACTGGCCGGCCCCGACCCGGCCGACCCGGCCAAACTACCCATCCCCAAGGGCGCGCTGACCGATTACACAACTTTCCTCAAGTCGGACGCCCTGCAGGGCCAGCGGCTGGGCGTAGAAAAAGCCCACCTCAATGGCCCGCCGGCCGTGGCCGCGCTGCTGAGGCAAGCCGTGGCTGCGCTGAAGGCGCGGGGCGCGACCATCGTGGAAGTGGAGTTGAACAAACTGGTCAATCCGCTCGGCGAGGCGGAGTTTGACGTGCTGCTCTACGAGTTCAAGGCAGGCGTGAATGCCTATCTGGCTAATGCGGGTGCAACGGTGAAGAATCTGGCCGACGTCATCGCCTACAACAAAGCCCACGCGGCCGAGGCTATGCCGTTTTTCCAGCAGGAAACCCTTATCCGGGCCGAAGCCACCGATAGGCTGAACAACGCCAAATACAAGGCCGCTGTGCAGCAAACCGTGGCCGGCGCCCGCCAGGCTATCGATGGCTTGCTGAAAACGCACCAGCTCGCAGCCATCATCGGGGTGACCACCGGTCCGGCGTGGTGCATCGACTGGGCGAACGGCGACTACTCGACGGGCGTGGATTTTTCGTCGCCGGCGGCCATGGCGGGCTACCCGCACCTCACCGTGCCCATGGGGCAGGTGCTGGGGCTACCGGTGGGCCTGTCGTTTGTGGGCTCGGCCTACCACGAGAGGCTGCTACTGGCCCTGGGCTATGCTTACGAGCAAGCCACGCACAAGCGGGAAGCGCCAAAAATGCTGCCTACCGTGCACGTATAAGCTTGGCTGTCAGTGGGCGTGGAGTGTCGCGCTCCACGCCCACTGACAGCCAAGCGCTAGAAAATCTTGCCCGGGTTCAGAATCCCGTGCGGGTCGAACACGCCTTTGATGCCACGCATCAGATTCAAATTAGCCTCGGCCAGGGCGATGCCGATGTAGCCTTTCTGCACCAGCCCGATGCCGTGCTCGCCGGAAATGGTGCCCCCCAGCTTTACGCAGAGTTCGAAAATTTCGGAGATGGGCTGGCGCAGGCCCACGTTCCACATCTCGTCGTCCAGCTCGCCCCGGATGATGTTGACGTGCAGGTTGCCATCGCCGGCGTGGCCGTAGCACACGCTCTTGAAGCCGTAGCGGGCGCCGATTTCCTTCACGCCTTTGAGCAGCGTGGGCAGCTCGGCGCGGGGCACCACGGTGTCTTCCTCTTTGTACACAGAGTTATAGCGCACCGAATTGCCGATGTTGCGGCGGATGCGCCAGAGGTCGTCTTTCTGCCCAGCCGTATCGGCGAGGAGGATTTCGCCTACGTCGTAGGGCTCCAGCACGCCGTACACTTGCTCGGCTTCCTTATAAAGCTGGTCCAAATCCTGGCCATCAAGCTCGATGAGCAGGTGGGCTTTGATATCCTCGGGCAGCGTGAGCGGGATTTTCAGGTAATCCGACGACCAGGCAATGGCCTCGCGCTCCATAAACTCCATGCCCGATGGGATGATGCCCGCCCGAAACACCGCTGAAACCGCATCGGCCGCCTGGGCCTCCTGCCGGAAGGGCACCAGCATCAGAATATTATGCTGCGGGAAGGGCAGCAAGCGAAACACCACTTTGGTGATGATGCCCAGCGTACCCTCCGAGCCCACCATGAGCTGGGTGAGGTTGTAGCCGGTGGAATTTTTGAGGGTGTTGGCGGCTGTCCAGATGATTTCGCCGGTGGGCAGCACCACCTGTAAGTTCAGCACGTAGTCCTTCGTAGTGCCGTATTTCACGGCTTTGGGGCCGCCGCTGCTGTGGGCCAGATTCCCGCCCAAAAAGCAGCTGCCCTTGCTGGCCGGGTCGGGCGGGTAGAACAGGCCCACTTCCTTCACCGCGTTCTGAAACGTCTCGTTCACCACGCCGGGCTCCACGGTGGCTTGCAGGTTACGCTCGTCAATCTGGATGATTTTATTGAGCCGCTCGGTGCTCAATACTACGCCGTTGTGAATGGGAAGCGCCCCGCCGCTCAGGCCCGTACCTGCCCCGCGCGGCGTGACGGGAATGCGGTGCGCGTGGCACAGCTGCATAATCCGGCTGATTTCCTCGGCATCGGCCGGGCGCAGCACTACATCGGGCGTAAAATGGAAGTCTTCGGTGTGGTCGCGGCCGTAGTCAGCGTAGGCATCGGCCATGGCGGCAGCCTCAGCGCGCTGCGCGGTGAGGACGTGTGCCGGGCCGACGATGGCCTCGAAAGCAACAATTAATTCGGGGGTCAGGGCGTTAAAATTCATGAGCGGTTAAGCTGAGAAGGCCGCGTAAACTATCTTTGCGGCCGATGGGTAGGGTGACAACGAAGATACTACCGCTGCTGCTGCTGACTTTGGTCTTGCTAGCCAGCTGCCACCGCAAGCTTAACTATCGCGACGGCCAGTACCGCTCGGCCCGCGAAATGGTGCGCCTGAAAAAGGGCGGCCGGGTGAGCCCGACAGGCAAATCCAAGGTTGTGGTGGGTACTGCCAACGGCGCCAAAACCAAAGTAGTGACCAAGCGCCCTGCCCGCGTGGGCAACGCCACCGGCACCCTGGCCTCGGTGATTGAGGCTGCCCGTTCCTATCAGGGCACTCCTTATCTATACGGCGGCACCACGCGCCTGGGCCTGGATTGCTCGGGGCTGCTGCAATTATCTTTTGGCGAGGCGGGTGTCACTATTCCGCGTTCGTCCAATGAGCAGGCCGTGTGGGGCGACCCCGTGAAATCCACCGACTTACGGCCCGGCGATTTAGTATTTTTTGGAGCTTCGCCCGGCAGCCGCACCATCACGCACGTGGGTTTGGTGACGGTGGCTGATGAGGAAGGAGTGGATTTTATTCACGCGTCAACCTCGTTAGGCGTGGTTGAAAATAGCTTAGAATCAGACTATTATCTCAGTCGTTTCATTCGGGCCGTGCGGCCCCGCCTGTGAGGTATCGCCCCCTTACCTTTGCCGGACAAATACCTGATTCCGGCGATATTAATCAATGGTAAAATTTACGTAATATTGGCCCTTTCGGCCCCGTCGTACCTTTGTCCCGCTTTTACCAAGCTCACTGTTTCCACCAACCTTTTTCAACATGAATAATTTACGTTTACGCCACCTGCTACTGCTGGCGCTGATGCTCCTGACGGCCCGTCTGGGCTGGAGCCAAGGCGCGACCACAGCAGCAATGAGCGGAGTCATCTCCGATAAGACCGGCGCGGGCCTGCCCGGCGCTACCGTAATTGCCATTCATACGCCCACCAACACGCAGTACGTAGCGCCCACCAACTCCGATGGCCGCTTCAACATTCAAAACATGCGCGTGGGCGGCCCCTACACAGTTCGCGTTACGTTTGTGGGCTACAAGGATGTTACCCGGGAAGGAATTAACCTGAACCTGGGCCAAAACCAGCGTGTTGACGTGAAGCTGGACGACGCTACGACGGAACTGGCCGAAGTAACCGTGAGTGGCCGCCGCGACCCGGTGGTGAACGCCGGCCGCACCGGTGCCAGCACCACGGTACAGCGCGAGCAAATTGAGCGTCTGCCTTCACTGAGCCGTTCGTTTGCTGACTTCACTCGCCTCACGCCTCAGGCCAGCAGCGCTAACAACCAGAGCTTTGCCGGCCGCAGTGGCAACTATAACAACGTAACCATTGACGGTGCCATCTTCAACAACTCGTTCGGCCTGTCGTCGACGGTGGGTGGCCAGTCCAACGCCCAGCCCATCTCGCTGGATGCCGTACAGGAAATACAGGTGAACCTGGCCCCTTACGACGTGCGTCAGGGCTCGTTTACGGGTGCCGGCATCAACGCCATCACCCGCAGCGGCACCAACAACTTCTCGGCTTCGGTCTACGGCTTCCAGCGCAATGAGAAGCTGGTGGGCAGCAAGGTGCGCGACCTGAAGCAGGACTTCCCCGCGTTTAGCCTCTACCAGCTGGGTGCCCGCATCGGCGGCCCCATCATCAAAGACAAGCTGTTCTTCTTCGTGAGCGTGGAAGGTGAGCGCCGCAAGGACCCCCCCGGCACTTTTGTGGCCAACCGCGAAGGCCTGCCGGCTCCTGGCGTGGGCTCGAACACGACCCGCGTAAACGCCTCCGACCTGGACGTGCTCGGCAGCTTTGTTAAAGACAAGTACGGCTACAACATTGGCGCCTACGAGAACTACCAGCTGGCCCAGAACTCGGATAAGATTACGGCCAAGATTGACTGGAACGTCAACGCCAAAAACACCTTTAGCATCAAGTACAACTACCTGAAGGCGTACCGCGACGTAGCTCCCAGCGGCAGCGGCACTCCCTCGCCCACCGGCGGCCGTGGTATCTCGCAGAACACGCTGCCTTCGCTGTCGGCGTATTACCAGATTCACAACGACGTGCAGTCGATTATCGGCGAACTGAACTCGAGCATCAGCTCGCGCTTCTCCAACCAGTTCCAGGCAGGCTACACGGCTCAGCGCGACTACCGCTACTCGTTGGGCGGCAGCCCTTTCCCTTTTGTTGACATCCGCAACACCGACGCAACCAGCAACGCGGGCACTTCGCTCACTTCGTTTGGCTACGAGCTGTTCACGCCTGGCAACCTGCTGGACTCGGACATCTACCAGTTGTCGGACAACCTGACGTATACGGCTGGCAAGCACTTGTTCACGCTGGGCACTTACAACGAGTTCTACAAGTTCCGCAACGGTTTTGCTCCGGACCTGTATGGCCGCTACAACTTCAACTCGCTGAGCGACTTTTACGCTTCGGCCGGCTATACCTTCAACGCACAGGGCGTGCTCGCCCCCCGCAATGCCGATGGTACTGCCAACACCGACCTAACCGCTAAGGGAGTTCCACTGGCTTCGGCTACCAACAACTACTCGAATCGCTACATACTGAACATCAACGGCCAGAACCCGAACCTGGAGTTGCCCTACGCCACCATCAAGGCCATGCAGTTGGGCTTCTTCCTGCAGGATGAATGGTCGGCTCGCCCCAACATCAAAGTGACCGGTGGCCTGCGCATCGACGTGCCCATCGTGAACACCACGCTGCCCCGCAACGAGGATGCCGCCGCCATCAGCTTCCGCAACGGCGAGCACATCTACACCGACCAGTTCCAGAAGTCTTCTGTACTGTTCTCGCCCCGCATCGGCGTGAACTGGGACGTGAACGACGACCAGAAAACCCAAGTGCGCGGTGGTACGGGCATCTTCACCGGCCGCGTGCCCTTCGTGCTGATTTCGAACCAGGCCTCGAACAACGGCCTGCTGTTCGGTACGCAAAGCATCAACGGTTTCAACACCGTGAACAACGTGACCACGGTAAACCCCAACGCCGTGGCTTTCAACCCCAATCCGAACTACCTGCCCAACGCTAACTCGACCACGGTGCCGCTGGACCCCACCAAAACGCCCGCGACCTACAACCTGGCCGTTACGGATAAGAATTTCAAGTTCCCGCAGGTGTGGCGTACCAGCCTGGGCATTGACCAGCGCCTGCCCGGCGACGTGGTGTTCACCCTTGACGCTATCTACACGAAAGACATCAACTCGGTGTTCTTCGACAACGTGAACCTGCCCAATGCTTCGGCCCGCTCGGCCGGTGCCGACCAGCGCCCGCTGTACCGCGACCCTGCCGCTTTGAACACGAAAGTTTTCCAGGTAAGCCCCAAAATCGTGAACAACGACGGTGCCATCGTGATGCGCAACTCTAACAAGGGCTACTCTTACACCCTGACGGGCCAGCTGCAGAAATCGTTCAGCAACGGCATCTCGGCCAGCCTGGCCTACACCTACGCCGATGCCCGCGACGTGAGCATTCAGGGTTCGACTCCTTTCCCGCTGTGGGCTACCCGCGCCATCTCGGGCGACCCGAATGAGCAAAACCTGAGCTACTCGCAGTACCTGCAGTCGCACCGCGTGGTGGCTTCGCTCTCGTACCGCAAAGAATACCTCGGCCACTTGGCCACCACCATCTCGGGCTTCCTCGATGCAGGCCCCAACGGCCGCTACTCCTACGTGTACAACGGCGACATGAACGGCGACGGTGGCACGCAGAACGACCTGATGTACATTCCGCGTGACCGCAGCGAGATTCAGCTGACCAACCTGACCTTGTTCCCGAATACGCCGCAGGCCGCCATCTACTCCGCCGACCAGCAGTGGACCGACCTCGACAACTACATCAACCAAGACAAATACCTGAGCAAGCGCCGCGGCGAGTACGCCGAGCGTAACGGCGGTGTGAACCCCTGGTTTGCCTTCGTGGATGCTCGTCTGTTGCAGGATGTTTTCACCAACATCGGCAAGAACCGCAACTCGCTGCAGTTCAGCCTCGACATCTTCAACATCGGCAACCTGATTAACAGCAACTGGGGTGTGTCGCAGTCGGTGCAGCGGGCTTCCCCGCTGACTTTCGTCAACTTTGACCAGACCACTGGCAAAGCCAACTACCAGTTCAACCCCATCACCAGCACGCGCAACGTGAACCTGGACCGCTCGGTGAACACGACGGTACAAACCCTGAACGTGACCGACCGTTACAACACCGGCGAAACGTCGCGCTACCGCATCCAGTTGGGCCTGCGCTACACGTTCAACTAGTTCAGTTCACTCGCCTCAAACGCTTTTTAAGCCATGAAAAATATCCTCCTCATGCTGTTCGCGGGACTGACCCTGGCGTCGTGCTCGGAAATCAGCACTGACCCGGCCCCTACCCGGCTCACCCGCACCAACACGGCCAGCCTGACCTATAGCCTGGCCGGCTCGGCACTGGCCACCGATACATTGCTGGTAAACCCCAAAATTGCGGTGTACCTGCTCAGCCCCGATGTGCAGAGCGACGGCAGCACGTTCTATCCCCTCACCACCACGGCAACCCCGTTGGCCACCGTTACGCCCACCCGCACGAGCCAGACGCTTACCATTCCCCCGGTAACGCTGACGGATGGCCAGCCGGCCCCCATCGTGCGCCTGGTGTTTACCAGCGACAACCTGCCCGGCCTGAAAAAATCGGGTTCGACCACCGTTGGGGAGCGCATCACAACCGCCTTGTATGTGAACAACACCACGACGGTGCGTGCCACCACTACATACAGCGGCCTGGACTTTACCAAGAAGTCGGTAGCTCCTTTCCGTAAGCAAACCGATTTGAGCATTGCGGCTTATTAACCTAACCCGCTAGCGCTTTTTCAACGGCCAGTTTCCTTCGAGAAGCTGGCCGTTGTTTTTTAAGCTAGCCAAAAACAGAGAAAGCTAAATTTTTCAGCCTGATGCTGCGCCATTTAGCTAAAATCTATCCTTTGGCGCTTGCGCAATCAAAATCTGCCCGTACTTTTGTCGAACCAAAGCGCAAATGGCACGGCGGTAAACAACAAATCAGGGGGATTAGCTCAGCTGGCTAGAGCGCTTGCATGGCATGCAAGAGGTCATCGGTTCGACTCCGATATTCTCCACTGAAGAAGTGAAAAAAGAAAAAGCCCGTTCAGGAAACTGAATGGGCTTTTTCTTTTTCTTTTTTTGCCGCCTGATTCAATAAAAATGCCCTTGGACAATATTTCCAAGGGCATTTCTATTGGTGGCGCTATACAAACAGGCCTTCGACCGAGAGGTAACGCTCGCCGGTATCGTAGCAGAAGGTGAGCACGCGGCTGCCTTGGGGCATATCGGGCAGCTTTTTGGCAATGGCTGCCAAAGACGCGCCCGACGATACGCCCACAAATATCCCTTCCTCGCGGGCGGCGCGGCGGGTCATCTCGTAGGCTTCCTGCTGCGATACCTGGATGGTGCCGTCGAGGACGTCGACGTGCAGGTTGTCGGGGATGAAGCCGGCCCCAATGCCCTGAATGGGATGCGGTCCCGGCGCACCGCCACTGATGACGGGTGACGCTTCGGGCTCGACGGCAAAGGTTTTCAGGTTGGGGAAATGCGGCTTCAGGGTTTCCGTAACGGCCGTGATGTGGCCGCCGGTACCCACGCCGGTGATGTGGAAGTCGAAGCCCTCGGGGGCATCGCGCAGGATTTCCTGAGCGGTGGTTTCGGCGTGAATTTTGGGGTTGGCGGGGTTGGAGAACTGCATAGGCATCCAGGCGCCGGGCGTATTGGCCACTATTTCGCGGGCTTTCTCAATGGCCCCTTTCATACCCTTTTCGCGGGGCGTGAGTTCCAGGGTAGCGCCATAGGCGGCCATGAGGCGGCGACGCTCGATGCTCATGCTTTCGGGCATTACGAGGGTGAGCTTGTAGCCTTTTACGGCGGCAACCAGGGCCAGGCCCACGCCAGTGTTGCCGGAAGTAGGCTCCACAATCAGGCTGTCTTTGGTGATGGTGCCGTCCTTCTCGGCTTGCTCAATCATGCTCAGGGCAATGCGGTCTTTGATGGACCCGCCGGGGTTGGCGCGTTCCAGCTTTACCCACACTTCCACATCGGGGCGGGTGGCAGCAAAAATGCGGTTGAGGCGCACCAGCGGCGTGTTGCCGATGGTATCAAGAATAGAATTGGCTTTCATACTAATGGGGACTTGGGGTCTTGGGGTCCTGGGTACTTAATGAGAATCTGGGCTTGGCTCGGAGCTAAGAACTGCAGTTTGGCGCTGAAAACCAAGCCCCAAAGTTCCTAAGTCCCCAAGACCCTATATCGAAAAAACCAGTTCGGCCGCCGGGTCGACGTTGCGCGAAATCTGGATGTGGGCCCGGTGATACACCCGCGAATGCGAGGGTACGCTTTCGGTCAGCCACACGTTGCCGCCGATGATGCTGTGCGCTCCCACCACCGTGCTGCCCCCCAGAATGGTAGCACCAGCGTAGATAACCACATGGTCCTCAATGGTGGGGTGGCGCTTGGTGCCCTGCAAGCCCTTGGTAACGCTGAGGGCGCCCAGCGTAACGCCTTGGTAAATCTGCACATTGGCTCCGATGATGGCCGTTTCGCCAATAACCAGGCCCGTGCCATGGTCGATGCAGAAAGCGGGCCCGATGTACGCGCCGGGGTGAATATCGACGCCGGTGCGCTGGTGGGCATACTCACTCAGCAGGCGCGGCAGGCGCGGCAGGCCCCGCTGGTACAGGGCATGGGCCAGTCGGTAGAGCGCCGTGGCGTAGAAGCCCGGATAGGAGCTGATGATTTCGCCCAGGCCCTGGGCGGCAGGGTCGCTGGCCAGAATGGCGCTGGCATCGCGCAGCAAGGCTGCCCGCAGCGCCGGCAGTTGGGCCGTGAACTCATCGGCCAGGGCGGCCGGCGAGGCAGGCAAGGCCGGCACCCCGGCCAGCAGCGCGGCCAGCTCGGCCCGGAAATACTGTAGCTCAGCCTCGACAGCATCGGCGTTGGCCAGGGGCCGCTCGGCGCGCTGCGGAAAGAGCAGGGCGAGCAGGCCATCGGCAAGGGCACAAAAAGCCGCGCCGGGCAGAGCGTCAGGGGCCACGGAGTGGGCGTGAGCCAGCTCTTCGGCGAAGGAATGGGGAAGCACGGGGGCTGAAAACATAAGCAAAAGAACCAGTGGAATTAACCAGCAAGGCTGGGGAAGGTTTTGAGCGGAAGGCAACGGCAGCGCGGCCTTCGCCGTTTAGCCCGTGCCCCACCGCCACTGTGGCCG
This sequence comes from Hymenobacter negativus, assembly GCF_016056375.1. GTDB lineage: Bacteria > Bacteroidota > Bacteroidia > Cytophagales > Hymenobacteraceae > Hymenobacter > Hymenobacter negativus_A. The sequence continues at coordinate 288,495 of NZ_JAEDAE010000002.1, read as the reverse complement.
CCGGGCCAAAAGATACTCTTCTTTTCCTCTGCTTCACTTTTTCAATACCATTATGGCAGCCGATACCTCCATTACCAAAGTCGATTCGCAGCACTCTCCTACCGGCCCCGACGGCGAGAAATACCTGGCCTCGGGCACGCACATTGCCATGCGGATGTGGGAAAACGAGCAACCCGGCGAGCCCAAAGCCCCGGCTACCCGGCCCTACGAAACGGTGGGCTACGTGCTCAGCGGCCGCGCCGAGCTACACCTGGCCGGCCAAATGGTTATTCTGGAGCCCGGCAACTCGTGGGTAGTGCCGAAGAATACGGAGCACACCTATAAAATTCTGGAGAGCTTTTCGGCGGTGGAAGCTACCTCGCCGCCAGCGCAGGTACACGGCCGCGAAGAGAAATAAACAGCTGAGTTGAATCAATGACAACCCACGAGTTGGCCGCACTGGCCAACTCGTTTCGGGCCCAGCAATGAGCGCGAGGCCGTGACTACGCCGAGCTACGGCCCTTCCGGGTTTAGCCGACAGAGTTGCGCGGGGCGGCCACGGCCCAGTCGTGCACCATTTTCAGGAGAGAGAATTCCTGAAAGGGCTTGGTCAGGTAGTCGTTCATACCGGCGGCGAGGCACTTGTCCCGCTCGCCGGTGATGGCATTGGCGGTAAGGGCAATAATGGGCACGGCAAGGCCCAGTTCCTGGCGCAGAATGCGGGTGGCTTCGTAGCCATTTTTGATGGGCATCTGCACATCCATTAGAATCAAGTCGAAAGCCTCGCTGCGGGCCAGCTCCACGGCAGCCTGGCCGTTGGTGGCTTCCGTCACGCTCATGCCGGCGTTGGAGAGGAAACTGGTGGCCAGCATGCGGTTGAACAGGTTGTCTTCGACCAGCAAAATGCGCTTGCCGTGCAGTTCCTGCTGCATGCCTTCGAGGTCGCCGGAGTCTTTCTGCGAGAGGTGCCGCGCATTGCCCACGGGCAGGCGCAGGCTGAAGCGGCTAATAGTACCGTGGTTTTTCCGGCTTTCGATTCGCAGCTCGCCGCCCATTAGGTGCACCAGCTTTTTGCTGATGCCCAGGCCCAGGCCCGTGCCGCCGTATTGTCGCGTCACGGTCGAATCTTCCTGGCTGAAATCATCAAAAATGTGGTTCAGGTACTCCGCCTCGATGCCAATGCCGGTATCCTCCACCGTAAACTCAACCAGCACTTCGTCCGGGCTTAGGTGCTCAAGCAGCTGACACCTAACGCTTACCGTGCCTCGCTCCGTGAATTTAACGGAATTACCAACCAGGTTCAGCAGCACCTGGGTGAGACGGTAGGGGTCGCCGAGCACGACTTCGGGCATGGCGGGGTCGAGGTAGATAAGAAAGCTGAGCCCCTTTTCCTCGGCTTTGTATTGCAGGGTTTTCCTGACCTGTGCACAGATGTTACCGGGGCTGAACCCAATGTGCTCGATGGCCAGCTGGCCGGCATCAATCTTCGAGAGGTCGAGAATGTCGTTGATGATAACGAGCAGGTTTTCGGCCGAGGCCGTAATAGCGTGCAGGTAGCTGGCCTGCGGGGCCGCCAGCGGGGTTTTGGCCAGCAGCTGGCTCATACCCAGAATGGCGTTCATGGGCGTGCGAATTTCGTGGCTCATGTTGGCCAAAAATTCCTGCTTGGCGCGGGTGCTGCTTTCGGCCTGCATTTTGGCTTCGCGCAGGCTGGTTTCGAGGTGTTTCTGGGGCGTCACATCGAGGTAGATGCCAATGGACCCGATGTGCCGCTGATGCTCGTCGTAGAGCGGAGCGCCGCTTACCAGCAGCCACTTGCGTTCACCATCCTTGGTGGTCACCACAATTTCGTAGGAGTCGGAAATGCCGTGCTCGCGGGTGCGGAGCTTACCTTCTACCAGCGCCAGGTCGTGGCCGGTGAGCAGCAGCGGCGACAGGCGCTGGCCGGCCAGCTCGTCGGTGCAGTAGCCGGTCATGTCGCAAAAGCTTTGGTTGGCGTAGAGCAAATGGTCGTTCAAATCGGCCTCCACCAGCCCCAGCGACATGTTTTCGATGATGCCCCGGTACTTTTCTTCGCGGCGCTTCAGGTCTTCTTCGGCTTTGATGCGGGCCGTGACGTCTTCGTACTTCCAGAGGTGGCCGATGTAACGGGTGCCGTCGAAAATGGGCGTGAAGGCCCGCTCCAGGGTGCGGCCGTCGCGCAGCGGGATAATGTCGCCGGTGACGGGCTGGCGGCGGCGCAGCAGGGCCGCAATGCGGGCCACGTACTGGTGCGGCTTTTTCACATATTTGCGGGAGCTTTCGGTGAGCCAAGCCCCGTTGCGGCCATGAAACCGGGCGGGTGCCACGGGCAGCTCCAGCAGCTGGCAAAAGGCCTCGTTGGTGAACACAATGCGACGGTTTTCATCTTCCAGCACCAAGCCGTCCTGGAAGTGCGCAATCACGGCAGCCAGCTGCTGGTTGGAGGTACCGAGGGCTTTCTCGGCATCTTTCTGGGCCGAAATGTCGCTATGTAGCCCGCTGAGCATCAGGGGCTGGCTGTTGGCACCCCACGCCGTGATGGCGGCGCGGCTCAGCACCCACTTGTAGTTGCCGTCGTGGCAGCGCATCCGGTATTCGGCGGTGGCCATTTTGCCGCCATTTTGCACGTATTTGCGCAACAGCTCCAGTACCTGCGGCAGGTCATCGGGGTGCACGTGGGTGAGCCAAGTTTCGTATTCGTTCGAAAACTCGGCATCCTCATAGCCCAGCATGGCCTTGTACTCCGACGAAAACGAAATTTGATGGGTGCGCAGATTCAGCTCCCAAGCCCCATCGCCGAAGCCTTCCATGGCCAGCCCCAGGCGCAAGTCGCTTTCGCGCAGGGCACTTTCGGCCAGCTTCAGGGGCGTCACATCGAGCAGAATCCCGCTGTACGTCACCCAATCGGGGCCGAAGCTGGTGACGTTGGAGCTGCCCCGCAGCCAGCGAATGGGCTGACCCGGCACCACAATCCGGCCCTCATACACCCACGGGGCGCGGTTGCGGGTGGCGTCGTCGAGCGATTCCAGAAACCCCTCCAACTCTTCCGGATGAATGAAATCGTTCATGCGAACCAGCTCGTGCGGCGCTATCCCAAACAGTTCCTCCACCTTGGGGCTCACATAATCGAAGTTGAAAGAGCCATCGGCATTTTTACGCCACTCGTAGAGCACACCGGGCACGTTCTCGGCCAGGTTGCGGAAGCGCTGCTCGCTGTGCACCAGCCGCAGCTGGGCCTGTTTCCACTCCGTAATGTCTTCAATCAGGCCCACAAAATGGACCGCGCCATCGGCCGCATTCACCGGCCGTAAGCTCACGCGCAGCCAGCCATCGGAGTCAGGCCGCGGGTTCGTCACTTCATAATGAAACGCCTCCTGCCGCTGTAAGCTGTCCTGGATATAGGCCAGCGTGGCCTCGTCCGGCAGCCTGGGGCGCAGCACCGCCGCTGGCTGCCGGCCTATTATCTCGTGCGCACCCACCCCGCACAGCTTCGTAAATCCCTTGTTTACCCATTGCACGAAGCCTTCGCCGTTGGCCAGCACCACGGCCGTGTCCTGCTTTTCGAGCAAATACCCCAGCAGGCTGGACGGAACGTAGGCGGGAGTTGGCGCGGCCGGATTCTCCAGCGCCGCTAGCCGGGCGCGTAAGGCCGTATTCGCCGCTTTTTGCTCGGCTAACGCCACTTCAAGCTCGGCACGGGTCATAGAAAGCAACAGCTAAACGTTACTCAATGGTAGAATGAATACTGCCTGGCAAACGAAACCCCGGCCCCGGGCCGGTTAACACACGGGCCGGCCTGCGGAAGCACATTTCGGCTTCGCCCAGCCCGTTCGCACTAATTCATAAATAGTTAGGCATACGAGACAAATGCTGCCGGGGGCGTTAAACAGCCAGTTTTTCCGGTACAGTGCCCTACTCGGGCAGGGTGCGCACGTAGCTGTGCTGCACCGGCACCGGGCTGCCCACCCCCTGTTGGGCCAGGGCTCGCTGAAGCTGCTCGATGAGGCGCGCCTGGGCCGAGCCATTGCGCCCGGCCGGCGTGTAGGCCCGGAAGGCCACCGTCATGCCGCCGGGCTTGAGGGCCGTAACGGCCACCTGCGGCGCGGGCGCGGGCAGCACGTCTTCATCGGCCTGCAGCAGCGGGATGGCCCAGGCGCGCAGGGCGGCCAGGTCGGTGGCATTGTCCAGGTCGGCCACGATTTCAACCAGGGCTTTGTTCTGGGCCGTTTTGTTGATGATGACGTTGTTGGACGTGGCCCCGTTGGGCAGGATGATGGTATCGCCCTGCGGGGTGACGAGGATGGTATTGAAAATCTGAATTTCCTTCACCTCGCCCGATTTGCCCTGCGACTCAATGGTATCGCCTACCACGTAAGGCTTGAAAATGAGGATGAGCACCCCGCCCGCGAAATTGGCCAACGTGCCCTGCAATGCCAGCCCCACCGCCAGTCCAGCCGCCCCCAAAATGGCCACAAACGACGTGGTTTCGAAGCCCACCATACCGGCCACCGATATCAGCAGCAGTACTTTGAGCACGATGTTGACCAGGCTGGTCAGGAACGAGGCCAGCGACACATCGAGGCGAGTGGCGGCGGCGGCGATAATGCGGCTGGCCCAGCCAATGAGCCACCAGCCCACCACCAGCGCCACCCCGGCCATGAGCACGCGGGGCAGGTAGAGGACAACGAGGGCTTGAAGCTGCTGGGCGTAAGTGCTGACTTGGTTCATAGCGGGAAAGGAGGAAAGGGAAAAGCTAAATATAGCATCTGCCGTCCCGAGCGTGCGAAGTCCTTTATCAGGTTTGAACAGTTTGCGGCAATACCAGCCGGCGCGGGCGTGATAAGGTCCTTCGCAAGCTCAGGATGACAGGCTTTGCCAAAATCACCTACTGCACTGCCACCAGTTCTACGCCCAGAATCTGGTCGCCGATGTCAAGCTTGTGCACCACATCCATACCGCCTACCACCTGGGCAAAGATGGGGTAGCGGCCATCTAGGTGCGGCGTGGGGGTGTGGGTGATGAAAAACTGGCAGCTCTCGGTGTCCTTGCCAGCCGAGGCCAGCCCCACGCTGCCCTCCTCGTAGCGCAGGTCGCCGAACTCGGAGCGCAGGTTGTAGGGCGCGCTGCCATTGCCGTCGCCGCGCGGGTCGCCGCCCTGGGCCACAAAATTGGGCACCACACGGTGGAAATACAGGTTGTCGTAGAAATGCTGGCCGATGAGCGTGACAAAGCTGGCCACCGCGCCGGGCGCTTCTTCGGGCTTTAGCTCCAGCAGAATAATACCCTTACTGGTGCGCAGGCGCACCTGTTGGCCCAGCGGCACGCCCTGCACCACCGTCCAATCTATCGGGTGCTGCGCGGCCGTAGCCAGCGGCGAGGGCGTGGTTTTCGGGGCTTTGGTCAGCTTGTCGAGGGCCTGCTGAATCCCTTGCCAGGCTTCGATTTCGCGGGGCAGCTGCAGTTTGGCCTGCGCGGCACGCAGGGCCGCAAGGTCGGCCGGCAGCGCTTCGGGGTAGAGCTTGGCATCGGCCAGCGCCTCGGCGGCGGTGCCGAGCTGGGCCACGTCGCCGCCACCCAGTGCCTGACGCATGGCGGCGGCAAAATCGGCCTGGCGGACGGCCGGGAAATCTGCGGTGCGGCGCATGGTGAGCAGCGCGCCCAGCGCATAGCCCCCCACCACCGGCGACTGCCCCGCCGCAAACGCCTCGTTCCGCACGAAATCGAACGCGGCCGGGTCCTCGCTTAGCGCTTCCAGCAAAAAGCCCTTCTCATACACGGTGGGCGCCGCCGCGTAGCGCTTCTCAATGGTTTCGACCAGGCTGGGACGGGCCGCCGGGCTGGCATGATGCACGGCCGCCCGCAGCAAAGCGGCGCGCACCCGCACCGAAGCTTGCTTGTTGCCATCGGCCAGGGCCGCTAGGGCCGCACCCGACTCGCCTTTGGCGTGGGCCAGCAGCCACTCGGCTGCCGTGAGGGCCACCGGGGCGCGGTCGTGCGCAAGCGCAAAAAAGACGGCTTTGCGGCTGGCCGGGTAATTTTCCGCATCAAACGGCAAAGCCCGAATGGCGCTGAGCCGCACGCGGTAGTCGGGGTCTTTGGTGGCAAGGCGAGCCAGCAAAACGGGCGAAGCGCCGGCCTTCGCCGACGTGGCCACCGGTGCCGCAACACTTGGTGCCGTTGCCGCAATGCGGCCGAGGGTGGTGACCGCCGCTGCCCGCACGGCATAGTTCCGGTCTTTCTGAGCCACGCGCAGCAACGTGCTTTCGGCCAGCCTCTTCAAATCGGCGTCGAGCCCCCGCGTGCGCGAAAGCGCCACTACGGCTGCCAGCCGGCCGCGCCCGGGCAGTTTGGGCGAGTTCAGCACGGCCACCGTGCGCCGGATGGTTTCGGGCGAAGTGAGGCCGCGCAGGGCGGCGCGGCTCAGGCCCCAGGCCAGCGCGGCGGCGCGCGAAGTATCGTTCAGGATTTCGACGCGCCAAAGCTCGGGCAGACTGTGGCGCGTGACGGTGCGCCCCAGGGCCTCGTGCACGTAGCGGCGCACCTGGCCATCATTTTCTTTGAGGACGCGCACGCGCAGGCTGTCCACGGCGGTGCTGTCGCCGGTTTGGCCCAAGGCATAGGCGGCGGCTCGGCGCACGCCGGCGTCGGCATCGTGCAGCAAAGGGATGAGGCCGGGCACGGCCGCCGGAGCCTGCACCGAGGCCAGCGCCAGGGCGGCTTCGCGCCGGTAGGTGGGGTTGCCGTTGGTGAGGAAGGGCAGAATGGCGGCAGTGTTGCGCTCGTCCTGCGCCGTGCCGATTTGCCGGATGGTGGCGTCGTGGTATTTGTTGGCGAGTCCGGTGCTGGAGCGCGGCGTGCGGGCGCAGGCAGCCGCCAGCAACAGCAGCGGCCAGAAACGAGAGGAGCGGAAAGTCATAGGCGAAAAGGTAGCGCGGGGTTCAGGTTGCGCTTACGTGCCTGGAGTGGTTTGGGCTGAGGGATGAGGCGCAAGCTAAAGCACGCGCTACTTACAAGCCCGGATTGTCATTCCGAGCGCAGCGAGGAATCTGAGTAAAACCGGTAATCAGCCTTCTCTAGATTTCTCGCTGCGCTCGGAATGGCAGCTCCGCCCTACTCGCCGCCCCAGGAGTCTTTCTGTGGCGCGGCTTCGCTGGGCAAATACCCCGTGGCAACGTCCTTCAGCAGCGCGTCCAGCCCGGTAAACAGCACGGCATTGCCTTCCTGCCGGTAGCCGGCCAGGGCCGTCTCAAAATTGCTCAGGCCGTAGAGAAATGCCCGCAGGTTGTCGGCGGTGATGGCCTCGAAATGCCGGCCGTAACCCATTTGTTGCACTTCGGCGGCGTTCAGCCACTGCTCGAACTGGGCCGGAATGGGAATGGCGCAAATGGGCTTATGCAGGAACACGGCCTCCGAAATCAGCGAGAAACCACCGTTGGTGACCACGGCGCGGGCGCTGGCCAGGTCGGCAATGAAGCCGGCTTCGGAGAAGGCGCAGAGCTGCACGTTGCCGTGGCTTTCCTGCTTGTTGAAGCCGTAGACGCGGAATTCCTGGTCGGGCAGCTGTTGCAGCAGCGGCACCAGGTTTTGCTGCGTGGTGGCTGACTGGTAGACCAATACGTGCTGGCCTTTGGTGGGCGCGGCGGCCAGAATCTCAGGCCGGATGATGGGCGGCACCAGCGTGGTGCGCTGCTTGGCCAGCGGCAAGTCGAAGAAGGTGGTGATGAAGTAGTGACGGCTGTGCGGCAGCTTGGCGCGCACAATGCTTTTGGCCACCCGGTAGTTTTCGCGTTCCGCTTTCGGCACGGTCACGTTCAGCTTGGCCCGGCTGATAATCTGCATATTATCAATACTGACAATGGGCAGTCGGCGCAGCTTCGCAAACAAAAAACTGAACGATTCAAAATCCGAAACCACCACTTCCGGCTCGAAACCACCCAACAGCTCGCGGTAGCGGGCAAAGTTGACGCGCAGGTCCTCCGGCGCGGTGCGCAGCGTGAGCACGGCCGTGCGCAGCTTGCTCACCGCCAATCCATTATACGCCAGGTGAAAGCCCCGGATTTCGTGCACCCGGCCGGGGAAGGCCGCCGCCAGCATGGTGTAGGCGCGGCTGCTGCTCACCACGCGCACCTCGTGCCCCTGCGCCAGCAGGTGGCCGATAACAACTTTGCTGCGGGTGGCGTGGCCCAGGCCCTCGCCGGGCACTCCGTATAGAATTTTCATGGGCGCAAAGATGGGCGGTAAAATCCTGTCATTGCGAGCGTAGCGAAGCAATCCGTCCTCTAAATGCGACAAGCTTCCAAGTTGTGACAAACATTACCAGAAAGCCCCGGCACTGCGCGGTGCCGGGGCTTTCTGGTAAAATACAGTGACTGGTTTTGACAGAACGGATTGCCGCGCTGCGCTCGCAATGACAGTCCCTTACTCGGTCACCACCAGCTTCTCGCTGCGCGTGCCTTCGTTCGATTCGAGACGCACGATGTACACGCCGGGGGCCACGCCCGTCAGCGGCAAAGGCAACTGTTGCGGCCCGGCCGGATAGGCTTTCTGGCGCACCACGGCCCGCACCAGCCGCCCCGTGGCATCGAGCAGCGAAACCGTAACCGGCCCGGCCCGCTCCTGCTGAAAGCTGATGCTGCCCGTGCCGCTGGCGGGGTTGGGGTACACGGCCATTTGCACGGTGCCGGGGGTGGTGGCCACGCCGGGCGCGGTGCTAAGCACAATGTTTTCGTCGCCGGCACGGTAGGGCAGCAGGTCGAAATAGGTGAGCAGCATTTCGGCGGTGGTGCTTTCGCCCCACTGCGTGGTGAGGGGCGGATTGTTGGGGTTGCGGGGGTTCTGGGCGGTGTTGTCGTACACGGCATCGGCCATGAGGCGCGAGCCGGCCGGAATTTTCAGTGGCGCGGTGAAGCGGAAGATGCCCTGCCAGCGGAAATCCCAGTCATTGATTTTGACCAGCTTAATGGTGTCGCCGTTGGGCTGCACCACCCACACTTTCCAACTTTTGCTGAGCAGGTGCGCATGGGGCGCGGCGCTGAGGATGGTAACATCGGCCGGCACGTTGAGCTGGGCGTGGAAGGTGCTCACCTGGTTGGCCGGAATGATAAACGGCCCGTTGCTGAGCGTGACCGGCGAGATGGCGGGCACCGTCTGGATGTAGCGCGTGACGGGCTGACGGGCAAAAAACACGTTCACCACCGACGAATCCTTTTGCGTCACGTAGTTGGGGCCGTAGTGCACCTGCACCAGCAGGGAGGCGTGGCGGTAAAGCTTCTTGCCCATGCCCGCGGGGTAAAACCGCGACTGCATACCCGGCACCCAGGCCGCAAAGTTGGTTTCCAAGGGGTTGAAGCCGAAGCCACCGAACTGCGTGTAGCCGTAGCCGGGCGCAGCCGCATCGAGGGCCTGGGCCTGCTGGGTGGTGTCCATGCCGATGATGACGTGGTGCACAATGCCTTTATTGCCCGGCCGAAACTCGATGGCCGCAATGTCGCGGTCGGCGGGCATGTTCACGGGCAGCACGAAAATGCGGTACATGTCCTGGCCGTTGCCCTGATGCGTGAAGGCCTGGGCCATCGGAATCACCATATCGGGCGTGCCCAGCTGCGAACCACTGGGGTAGGTGGGCAGGGCCGGCGTGAGGGCGGGGTTGCCCTGCGGCGTGCCGGCATCGACCCAAGCCCGAATTTTGGCGATTTCCGCGTTGGTCAGCGTGTTTTCGTCGAGGTAGTGGCGGTAGTTGGGGTCGGGCTTCCACGGCGGCATGTAGCGCGTGCCGGTCACGTACTTGATGGTCTGGGCGTGGCTCACCACCTCAGCGTAAGTAGTAAGCGGAAACGGGGCCACTTCGCCGGTGCGGTGGCAGGGCGTGCAGTGCTGATACACCAGCGGCGCAATGTCCTGGCTGAACGTGTATTGCGGGGTGGTTTGGGCCTGCACCACCGGAGCCGCGCCCAAGCAACTCAGGGCCAGGAGTAAAGTGGAGAAGTAGTGCTTCATAAGGAGCAGATTGATTTCAAATCTATTCAATAAAACAGCCCACCGGCTCGGTGCGCGGCACGGCGATGGGCCGGCCGGCAGCCACGGCGGCCAGCGCATCGGCCAGTTCGTGCTGGCGCGTCACGGCGCGGTGCTGGCCCAGGCCGGCGTAGGCATCATCGAGCCGGCCCTGATAGAGTACGGTGTGGCCATCGCCCGCCACCACCACGGCCTCGGGGGTGACGCGGGCGTGCAGCTTGTTGGTGAGCTCATGCCCTGCATCGGCTTGCAGCGGAAAGGCCAGCTGATAGGTTCTGGCGAAAGCTGCCAGCCCGGCTGCGCTCGTTTCCTTCGCCGGAAACACGCCCACAAACCGCACACCCTGCGCCCCGTAGCGGCCGTGCAACTCCCGCAATGGCAGCGTGGCCGCCTGGCTGATGGGGCAGGTCTCGGCCAGAAAAACGTAGACCGTGGCACGTGGCACGGGTGCCACGGCTAGGCCGAAACAATGCAGCAGCAAGAGTAGCAAAAGCGGCATAAGCAGATTTGAAGCAAGAAATTTGTCATTCCGACGCAGGAGGAATCTGAGATAAATCGTTTGAGTTGGTTTACCCGGATTCCTCCTGCGTCGGAATGACAATCACTGCAATTAAGCAATTACCAGACAACCGCCTGCCGGCTCGGGTTCCGACTTTTCGGCCCGGTTTTCGTTTATGCCGCTACAACTTCCCAACTCAACTATGAACACTGCTTTTTTACGCTCCTGTCTGCGGCCGTGGGGCACGGCTTTGGCCGCTGCCCCCCTCCTGCTGGCCACTGCTTGCTCGGCTCCGCGCGCCATTATTGCCACCGGCAAAGTCACGCCCCAGGGCGAGTTTCGGGTAGGCTATAACCAGGGTTTCAACCTGGCCACCGCGCCCCTGGCCAAAGCCGGCAGCGCCGTGAAGGAAGCCGCCAGCCAGGCCGCCAGCCAGCAAAAAGTGGACTACACAGACGCCACCACGCAACTGCAAGCCGCCGCCCTGGCCTACATCCTCGACCCGGTGCAGCCCACCGCCGACCTCAACATCCGCTACGGCATCGTGCCGCGCCTCGACGCTGGCTTCAAGTACGCTTTTGGGTCCTATGTGTTTGATACGCAATACCAGCTGCTTGGTCCCACCGGCTCGCCCGAAAACCCCGACCGGGGCGCGGCCAGCGGCACCACCTACGCCAGCATCGGCCTGCAATTCGCTACGCAGCGGGCCAAGCTGCCCAGCCTACCCTTCCTGTCCGACATCAACTCGGTGCTGAATTTTCGGGCCACGCGCAATGATTTGCTGGTGCCGCTCACCTTCAGTCAGTCGTTTGGGCCGGAGGAGGAAATCGGGGCCATCAGCTACGGCCTCGTGTACGCCCACAGCTGGGTGAGTTACGGCTTTGCGCCTACCAAAATCTACAACGGCTCGGTGCAGGTGCCCGAACTGCCGTTGCAGAGCCGCAACTTCTCCTCTTTCGGCGGCTTCGTCAACCTCAAGCTGGGCTACCGCTATTTATATGTCATTCCGGCCGTGTCCGTCTTTTACCAGAACTACGGCGACTACGCCCTGCTGAACGGCACCAGCACCTCGCTGAGCGGCGTCACGTTTGTGCCCTCCATCGGCCTGCAGCTGCGCATTCCAAATTTGATGAAATAGCTTCCTTTCGTCAATACTAAGTGGCCCGGGTGGCGTGTCCTGAGTGGGTACGCCGCTCGGGCTTTGCTTTTGAGCCCGCTTAAAAAACCGGATGGCGGCGAATGTGGCATTCCGTCGCTTTCTTTGTTGCCCGTTTTTCAAAACTTTACGCGTCACCCGTCGCCTCACTTTCCCGTCCCACCCATGGAAGCTCCCAACCCCGAATTCATGCGCGAAGCCATTCGCCTGTCCATCGACCAAATGAAGGCCGGCTTCGGTGGTCCCTTCGGCGCGGTGGTGGTGAAGGACGGCCAAATCATTGCCCGCGGCTTCAACCAAGTGACGACCACCCACGACCCGACCTGCCACGCCGAGGTCGACGCCATCCGCAAGGCCTGCAAGGAGCTAGGCACTTTCCAGCTCGATGGCTGCGACCTTTATACCAGCTGCGAGCCCTGTCCAATGTGCCTCGGGGCCATCTACTGGGCCCGCCCGCGCCGCGTGTTCTACGGCAACACCAAGGCCGACGCGGCCGCCATCGGCTTCGACGACCAGTTCATCTACGAAGAACTGGACCGGCCGATGGAAAACCGTAAATTGCCCATGACGCAACTCATGCGCGAGGAAGCCCTGGCCGGTTTCCGTGCCTGGACGGAACTGGAAGGTCGCACGGAATATTAGGTGGTAGGAACGCGCCACGGCGCGTTCGGCACCCGCGCCGCCCGAGAACATCGCACCCAAACGATTGCAACGACAGAACGCGCCGTGGCGCGGTCCTACAACCCCACGATTTCAACGATTGAACGCGCCGTGGCGCGTTCCTACGGCATGATTGAATTCTATCTCAACGACCAGCCCATCCGCACCAGCGAGGCCCCGGCCAGCGCATTGCTCGATTTCGTTCGTTACCACGAGCAGCTGAAAGGCACCAAAATCGGCTGCCGCGAGGGCGACTGCGGCGCCTGCACCGTGCTGGTGGGCGAGCTGAGCGCCGACGGCCAGACGGTGAATTACCAAAGCATGACTAGCTGCCTCACGCCGCTGGGTAATGCCCAGGGCAAGCACATCGTGACGGTGGAAGGCATCAACGCGGCCGGCAACCAGCTCACGCCCGTGCAAAAAGCCATTGTAGACGAAGGCGGCTCGCAATGCGGTTTCTGCACGGTGGGCTTCGTGATGTCGCTCACCGGCCACAGCCTGAGCAGCGCGCCCGCCACCGAGAAAAGCACTATCGCGGCCATCGATGGCAACATCTGCCGTTGCACAGGCTACAAATCGTTGGAGCGCGCCGCCGCCAAACTCACCGCTGAGCTGGAGCAGCGCCCGGCTGAAAACGCCCTGGCCTGGCTCAGCGAGAAGCAATTCGTACCCGGCTATTTTGCCGAAATTCCAGCCCAGCTGGCGAAACTTAAGCCCGCAGCAAACGGAACAGAAGCTTCTGCAGCAACAATAGCCGCTTCGGCCACGGCTCACGCTAACGACGGCAGCGTTTCGACCTCGCCCAACGGCCACGCCCAAAACCAGAACGACCACGGCCATACCAACCCTGCGCCGTTTACGCACGCCCTGCTGGGCGGCGGCACCGACCTATTGGTGCAACGCCTCGAAGAGTTGCGCGAGCAGCCCGGCGTGCGCCTGATTTTCGACCAGCCCGGCCGACGCGGCATCCGCCACGAAACCACCGGCCGCGTGGTGCTGGGTGCCGCCACTACCGCCAGCCAGCTCCTCGAATCGGACCTGATGCGCGGCCTGCTGCCCAACCTGCCGCAATACCTGAAACTGGTATCGAGCACGCCCATCCGCAATATGGGCACGGTGGCCGGCAACTTCATCAACGGCTCGCCCATTGGTGACCTCACGATAATGTTCCTGGCCCTGGGCGCGTCCATCACACTGCTTGACGCTGCCGGCGCCACCCGCGAGCTGGCCCTGCCCGACCTCTACCTCGGCTACAAAAAGCTGGCGAAAGCGGCCGACGAGCAGGTTATCGAAATTAGCTTCCCCGCCCCGCAGGCCGGCGACTTCTTCCACTTCGAGAAAGTATCCAAGCGCACCCACCTCGACATTGCCAGCGTGAATTCTGCTGCCTGGTTACGAGTCGAAAACGGCATCATCCAAGCTGCCCGCGTCTCGGCCGGCGGCGTGGGACCGGTGCCGCTGTACCTGGCCCGCACCAGCGCCTTCCTGCAAGGCCGCGAGCTAACCGCCGAAACCGTGAGCGCCGCCAACGAGGTGATGCAGTCGGAAATCAGCCCGATTTCTGACGTGCGCGGCACCAGCGACTACAAGCGGCTCTTGCTGCGGCAGCTGCTGTGGGCGCATTTCCTGGAGTTCGCGCCGGAATTGGCGGTGGATGAATTGATTTAGAACGAAGAAAACAGAACGTCATGCCGAGCGCAGCCGAGGCATCTCGCGTGCAGCAGTAACACAATGGCATTGGCTGCGCCGACCTTCGGTTGCAACGAAGCGAGCGAGATGCCTCGGCTACGCTCGGCATGACGTTCTCCTGAAATATTTACTAAAATGAACCACCTCGACCCCCACCGCCACGTGCGCGGCGAATCGCAGTACCTCGACGATGTACCCGTACAGCAGGGCACCCTGTACGCGGCCGTGTTTGAAAGTCCGCTGGCCCACGGCGTGCTCCACAGCCTCGATTTCAGCGCGGCGCTGGCGGCGCCGGGCGTGGCGCGCGTGCTCACGGCGGCCGACATTCCCGGCGAAAACCAGATTGGCGGCATCGTGCCCGATGAGCCGCTGCTGGCCGAGGGGCACGTGCATTTCCGGGGGCAGCCGGTGGCGCTGGTGCTGGCCCGCACCGAGGCGCAGGCCCACGCCGCGCTCAAGCTCATCAAGGTCGAAATCGACCCGCTGCCCATCATCACCGACCCGCGGGTAGCGGCGGCGCAGGGCGAGTTCATCGTGCCGCCGCGCACCTTTAAGCTGGGCGACTCAGAAGCGGCCTGGGCTTCGTGCGCGCACGTGTTTGAGGGCGTGGCCGAGAACGGCGGGCAGGAGCATTTGTACATCGAAACGCAGGGCGCCTACGCTTTCCCGACGGAGATGGGCGGCGTGCGGATGATTTCCTCCACGCAGGGCCCCACGGCCGTGCAGCGCCACACGGCCGTGGTGCTGGGCCTGGGCATGCACCAGGTGGAAGTGGACGTGACGCGCCTCGGCGGCGGCTTCGGCGGCAAGGAAGACCAGGCCACGCCCTGGGGCGCGCTGGCCGCGCTGGGCGCGTTCATCACCAAAAAGCCGGTGAAGCTGGTGCTCGACCGCATGGCCGACATGCGCATGACCGGCAAGCGCCACCCCTACTCGTCCGATTTCAAAATCGGCTTCGATGCGGACCTTAAAATCGTGGCTTACGAGGTCGAATTCTACCAGAACGCGGGCGCGGCCGCCGACCTCTCGCCGGCCGTGATGGAGCGCACGCTCTTCCACGCCACCAACGCCTATTTCGTGCCCAACGTGACGGCCACGGCCTACTCGTGCCGCACCAACCTGCCGCCCAACACGGCTTTCCGGGGCTTCGGCGGGCCGCAAGGAATGTTCGTCATCGAATCGGCCCTGGCCAAGGCGGCCGAGGAGCTGGGCGTGCCCACCCATGAGCTGCAGCGCCGCAACCTGCTGCGCGAGGGCGACCTGTTCTCGTACCGGCAGGCGGCCGAGGGCTGCCACGCCGAGCAGGCCTGGGACACGGCCGCGGCGGCGTTCGACCTGGCCGCCATTCGGGCCGAAGTCGCGCAGTTCAACCAGACCCATAAGCTCCGGAAAAAGGGCTTCGCGGTAATGCCCATCTGCTTCGGCATCAGCTTCACCAAAACGCCCATGAATCAGACGCGGGCGCTGGTGCACATCTACTCCGACGGCTCGGTGGGCATCAGCACGGGCGCGGTGGAAATGGGCCAGGGCGTGAACACCAAGATTGCGCTGGTGGCGGCCCGCACGCTGGGTATTTCGGTGAATCGCATCAAGGTGGAAACCACCAACACCACGCGCGTGGCCAACACCTCCCCCAGCGCCGCCAGCGCCACCGCCGACCTCAACGGCAAGGCCACCGAAATGGCCTGCCAAGCCCTGCGCGAGCGGCTGCTACGCCACGCCGAAACCGAGTACACGCTCAACTACGAAGGCCTCGAAATCCGCGACGAGCAGGTATTGGCCGCCGGTGTGCCCGCCGATACCAACTGGGAAAAGCTGGTGTCATCGGCCTTCTGGAAGCGCGTGGCCCTCACCGAAAACGCCCACTACGCCACCCCCGGCCTGCATTTCGACGCCACCGTGAACCAGGGCCACCCCTTCGCCTACCACGTGTACGGCACGGCCCTCACCACCGTCACCGTCGACTGCCTGCGCGGCACCTACACCGTCGACGCCCTGCAAATTGCCCACGACTTCGGCCAGAGCTTCAACGAAATCATCGACCGCGGCCAGATTGAAGGCGGCGCGGTGCAGGGCATCGGCTGGATGACGATGGAGGAAGTGGCCTACAACGCCGAAGGCCGCCTGCTCAGCAACTCGCTCAACAGCTACAAAATCCCCGACATCTACGCCGCGCCCAAGGTACTTGACGTGCATTTCCTCGACACGCCGGGCCACCCCAAGGCCGTCCTGCGCTCCAAGGCCGTGGGCGAGCCGCCGCTCATGTACGGCATCGGCACCTACTTCGCCCTGCGCGACGCGGTACGGGCCTTCCAGGGCCACACCGCCCTGCCGTTTTCGGCTCCAATGACGCCGGAAAAGGTGCTGGTGAGCTTGTACCCGGCGTTTGTGACGGAATCTTCGGTTGCAGCAACAACAGCTAATTAGCGGACGCTATGTGGGGATTATTGAAGGATTGGTTGCTGCCTTCGCCCCGTAAATCGCCCATCGAATGGAGAGGTAATATCATCATTTTTTCGATTGGAAAGGACTACGACATGGAAAAACTCTCCGAAATAATGGCGCTTAATAATTCGGAAGCCATTAAAAAAGCGACAAATATCATCGTCGATATTAGTGAGTTGACTTCCATTAATGTAACGGGTCTGGAGATTCTAATGCTTAAGGAAAAGCTGACGCATCAAAGCCCTTATAGCGTGGTTTTTTGCGGCCTAAAGCCTGAAACAAGGACGATATTTGAAACACTTGGTTCTAAAGTAGCATTTGGGGAACTGGTCAACTTTAGCTCTGTTGACGAAGCGCTCGATTTCTTGAAAAGAGTTTAAATAAAAAAGAGGCTGAAGCTCACGTAGCTTCAGCCTCTTCTCATTTCTGCGGCACTGTGAAAACAACAGCTGCGGCGGCTTTTCACATGCTAATCATATGGATGGCTAGATGCCAGTGAATTTCACAGTAACAATTGGCTGGGTTTCGTCGCACCGAATTAGATAGGGCTGAGTGGCTAGCAAAGCGGTCGAATCTTTGTAGGCAAAGTCGAACTCCTGCAGGATGCTGCTGTCGAAATCACCTTGTCGATTCAGCAATTCCGGAAAGCGTTGCCGGTAAGCATCCTTTTCCGCTTTTTTAAGGGAATGCCAGTGCTTGAGCGTATCGGTACGGCTGTGCTGGCGTCCGGCACCGTGCGCGCAGCTCCAAAGGGCTTGTTCGAGCGAGGCATCCCAGCGGTTGGGCTTGACGATGAGGGAGCCCCGGCTCATCGACAAGGGAATAACTACCTCGCCTTCGCCAAGCAACTGCGTGCTGCCTTTGCGATGAATCACCGAATCTGCCTTGAACTCCAGCAGGTTGTGGCAGCTGTCGGCGAAGACGGGCTCACCCGGCAACACGTAGCGGTTGCGCAGCAGAAAATCGTAGGCTTTATACACGAACTCCCGGCGGCGACTGGCCGCGTAGGTCAGCACCCGGTCGTATTCGCGGCGGTACTCGGGCGTGGCCAGTTCGAGCGGCAGCCAGTCGTGGCCCGGGTTGTACTGCTGCAGCAGCTCGCAGTTGTGCTGATACATGTAGATGCCCAGGTTGCGGCTACCGGTATGCACGATGATATACCAGTAGTCGTCCGAAGCCTCCAAGGCCAGGAAGTGGTTGCCGCCGCCCAGGCCTTCATCCGTCATGCCGTGCACTTCGCGTTCAAAGGCCCGGTAGTGCCGGGCTTTATCGAACGGGCGTAGCACCTGCTGCCGGGGAATACGCAGATACGCAACCCCGCAGCCCATGTCTTTACCGGTGACGAGCGGTAAAAAAACGTCCGTGGTTTGAAAGGCCACCCCCACCGGGATGGACCGCTCGGAGCAGTAGTGAATATCCGGAAATACGGCGATTTGGCCGATGGATTCTTTTTCCTCGAAAGCGAGAAGGGATAGTAGCGCGTTCTGCTCCACGCCGCTACTATCCGTAAAATAGACTGTTTTCACAATGTCTTCTTTACGATTGAAATAAAAGGGTCGCGCGCCGGGGAGCAGCCGCAAAAAATGCGCGCGATATCAGGAGCCTCAGCATAGGCTACGACAAAGGTACACGTGCCCGCCGGTTTCTTTCGCCGCATCTATGACGCCGGAAGGGGTTTTCGTACTTTTGCACCCCGATTTTTACGACCCTATCCGTTCCGTGCAACTTACCCGCTCTATTCCCCTCGGCACCCACGTGCAAGGTTTCCTGATTTATGCGGCTGGCGACACCGCCGCCGCGCTGTTGCTGCATCAGTTTAGCTGGCTGCGGCTGCTGGGCATGGCCCTGGTGGGCGGCCTGCTCTACTCCACGGAGGTGCCGGCCTACTTCCGCTGGCTCGATGCGCGGGTGCCGGTGCGCCCCAGCAGCGGCCAGCTGCGCAAAACCAGCCGCGCGGCACTCACCCTGCTCTACTTCAACCCGCTCTGGATTGCCCGGCACTACGTGTTTCTGGGCATTTTCGGGGGCGGGGCCGGAACGTTGTCGCTGGCGCTGCTGTCCGCGGCGGGCCGCTCCTTCCTGCTGAATGCCCCGGTTTCGCTGGCGGCCAATTAATACATTCAGAACCGAGTAACCACCGGCCGGCGCTTTATGGTCAGCGCCGTGTTCTCGGGAGTTATGGCCGTGTCGTATGCCCTGAGCGCGGCTTGGCTGTGGCGCACAGGCGACGCTTCCTGGCCCTTGCCGGTACCTGCCAGCCAGCGAAGCCAAAACGAAGAAGCTGGTACAAATAAGAAGAGCCCCTTGCCTAATCCAAGGGGCTCTTTCTATTGAAAGTCGGTCAAGTAGGGCTAGGGCAACTGGTTTGCGCCAGCACCCTTAGAATGCGTTTTCTTTGCGCACAATAGCCCTTTAGCCTCCGCGCAGATGTTTGACTTGTTTGAGAAGTACCTGCTGAGCAAGGCCGCTTTTACGGCGGGCGAGCTGCAGCAAATCGAAGCGGCCAGCGTCCTCCGGAAACTACGGAAGCGCCAGTTCTTGCTGCAGGAAGGCGAGGTATGGGCCTACTACGCCTTCGTGGCGAGCGGCTGTCTGCGCACCTACACCGTGGATGCCAAAGGCGCTGAGCACATCCTCAACTTCGCCGTTGAAAACTGGTGGACGGGCGACCTGCAAAGCCTGGAATCCGGCCAGCCTTCGGGCTACAACATCGACGCCGTGGAAGATTCCACCGTGGTGCTCATCAAGCACGAGCAGTTTGAGCACCTGCGTCAGCAGATTCCCGCGCTACACGAAATGGTCAACGGCCTTCTGCACCGCAGCTTTCTGGTAGCTCAGGCCCGCATTCAGACGGTCATCAGCTATTCGGCCGAGGAAAAATACCGCGCCTTTCTGCAACAGTACCCGGCCTTTGCCCTGCGCATTCCGCAGCACATGGTGGCCTCCTATCTGGGCATGACCACCGAAACCCTGAGCCGTATTCGGCGCAACCTGGTGTAGCGCCCTAGCCCACGCTTTTCGCAGCTAACATCAAATTAGCCAATACTTTATTCAAAGCCCGTTGACAATTGTCAACGGGCTTTTTTGACATATATCAATGGAGGCAGGTGGAGCAGTACGGGACCTTTGTAACGGTAAATGAAGCACGCCAAACGGCATCCGCTTCGCTGCCACGACGGGCGAAACCCACCCCCCTGTATCACCTATTTCATTTCCCTTTTCTCCCTCATTATCATGAGCAACAACCTGAAATTAGCCGGCAAAGTAGCCCTCATCACGGGCGGCACCTCTGGTATTGGCCTGGGCGCCGCCCGGCGTTTCGTCGCCGAAGGCGCCTTCGTATTCATCACCGGTCGCCGACAAGCCGAACTGGATGCCGCGGTGCAGCAGCTCGGTTCCAATGCCCGCGGCATCCGCAGCGACGTAACCAGCCAGGCCGACCTCGACCAGCTCTTTGCCACCATCCAGGCCGAAAAAGGCCAGCTCGACGTGTTGTTCACCAACGCGGGCGGCGGCGAGTTTGCCCCGCTGGGCGGCATTACCGAAGCCCACTTCGACAACACCTTCAACCTAAACGTGAAGGCCACCTTGTTTACCGTGCAGAAGGCCCTGCCCCTGCTGCGCGACGGTGCCTCTATTATCCTGATGTCGTCCACCGCAGGCTCGCGGGGCGATGCCAACTTCAGTGTATATGGGGCTTCCAAAGCCGCCGTACGCTCCTTCGCCCGCACCTGGACGTCCGACCTGAAGCACCGCAAAATCCGCGTCAACGCCATCAGCCCCGGCCCTACCGATACTCCCGGCCTCAGCGGCCTGGGGGCCGACGAAGCCGAAGCCGAGCAAATCAAGAACTACTTGGCCACCACCGTACCCCTGGGCCGCTTGGGCACGCCCGATGAAATCGGCAAAGCCCTCGTGTTCCTGGCCTCTGACGACAGCAGCTTTATCACGGGCACCGAGCTGTTCGTCGATGGTGGGGCGGCGCAGGTATAAGGAGCGAATCCACCTCTTCAAAAGAAAAGCCGGCTCAACTAAGCCGGCTTTTCTTTTGAAAAGGTAATGGTTGCCTGCATGTTGACGGGCGTCATCGAACATACCTACTCCGCCTTGCTCACAAACGTCTGCTTCGCCCGAATGTCCGTCGAGGAACTGCCGACCAGCACTTCGAATTCGCCGGGCTCGACTACCCAGTTCATGTTGCGGTCGAGCAGGGCCAAATCGTCGGGGTGAAGGGTGAAATGGATGGTTTTCTTCTCGCCGGGGGCCAGGCTCACGCGCTCGAAGCCACGCAGCTGGCTGTCGTAGGTGATGACCGTGCTGAGCTTGTCGCGCAGGTAGAGCTGCACCACTTCGTCGCCCTTTACCGGGCCGGTGTTGGCCACGTCCACCGCAATGTCGATGGGGGCCTTGGGGGCGGCTTCTCGGGGCGTTACCTGTAGGTTGGAGTAGGCGAAGGTGGTGTAGCTCAGGCCGAAGCCGAAGGGATAGAGGGGGCCGTTAGTGGCAGTTTTGCCGCCGCCGTTGGGGTCGCCGCCGATGGGCTGGTCGGCCTGGGAGGCGGGCTTGAAGGGGAAGTTGAACTCAATCTGGCCGGTGCTTTTGGGGAAGGTCATGGGGAGCTTGCCGCCGGGGTTGTAGTCGCCAAACAGTGCCTCGGCGATGGCCGTGCCGCCCGACGGGCTCGGAAACCACGCCTCCAGAATGGCCGGCACCTGGCGCGCCGCCCAGTTGATGGTGAGCGGCTGGCCGTTGATGAGCACCAGCACCACGGGCTTGCCGGTGGCGTGCAGGGCTTCGAGCAGTTGCTGCTGGCGGCCGGGCAGTTCCAGCGAGGTGCGCGAGAGGCTTTCGCCCACGGTTTTGTCGTCTTCGCCCAGCACGGCCACGATGACGTCGGCGGCCTGCGCTTTGGCCACGGCGTCGGCGATGCCCTGCTGCTCGGCGGGGCTCAGAGGGGTGGGCACCAGTTCAGTATCGGGCCAGCCGGGGCACACCACGTCGCAGCCCTTGGCGTACTGCACCGTGAGGCCGGGGCCGGCGGCCGCCTGCAGGCCCTTGAGCACGGTGGTGACGAGGTTGTTGGATGGGCCGTAGCGGCTGATGGCGGGGTCTGGGTTATCGGCCAGCGGGCCCACCACGAGCAGGTTTTTGAGCTGGCTTTTTTGCAGCGGCAGGCGGGCATTCTCGTTTTTCAGCAGTACCAGCGACTCGCGGTTGGCTTGCAGGGCGAAAGCCTCGTCGGCGGGCGTGTGCACGGTTTTGTCGGCCTGCTTGGGGTCGGGCACGTAGGGCTGGTCGAAGAGGCCGAGGCGGAATTTCACGCGCAGCACTTCGCGCACCCGGGCATCAACGTTGGCCTGGGCCAGGCGGCCAGTTTTCACCAGCTCGCGCACGTTGTTGATGTAGGTGGCGGGCGTGTAGAAATTGGTCCACACGTTCAGGCCGGCCTCCACGGCCTGGCGCGTGCCGTCGAGGAAATCGGGCGCCACGTGGTGCTTCTCGGAGATGAATTCCACCGCCCGGCTGTCGGACACCACGTAGCCATCGAAGCCGTATTGCTGGCGCAGCAGCTCCGTGAGGAAATAATGGCTGCCGCTGATGGGCACGCCGTCCCAGTCGTTGTAGCTGCTCATCACGCCCAGCGGGTGGGCCTCCTGAATGACGCGCCGAAATGGGTAGAGGAACAGCTGGTGCAACTCGCGGGGCGCCACGTGCGGGTCGGTGCGGGCGTTGCCGTCGCGCCCGCCCTTGGGCACGCTGTATACGGCAAAATGCTTGAGCGTGGAGGCCACGCCCTGGCTTTGCACGCCCAAGGTCATCTGCTTGCCAAGCTCGGCGATGAGGAAGGGGTCTTCGCCGTAGCACTCCACCACGCGGCCCCAGCGCGGGTCGCGGGCGGGGTCCAGAATGGGCACGTACACGTTGGTGTAGCCCAAGGCTTTGGCCTCACGACCCACGGTTTCGCCCGCGCGGCGCACCAGGGCCTTATCCCAGCTGCTGCCGATGCCTATGGGCGCGGGCAAGGGCGTGGCGCGGTCGTGGTTCAGCCCGTGGATGCCTTCGTTGGTGAAATCGACGGGGATGCCCAGCCGCGTTTCTTCCACAAACCAGCGCTGCACGTTGTTGATGCCCACCGCGTGCTGGCTGAACGGGAAGGTGTATTTGCTGGCGGCTTTCGGGGTGTTGCGCACGCCGTTCAGCTCCTCGTCGATGTTGGCGATGCCGTCTTTCCAGACTTCGTTCTTCCAGCCGGGCGTGGGCATCTCGTCCTTCAGCACCCGCCCAAACCCGTAGAGTGTGGCCAGCTGGCAGGTTTTTTCGTCCAGCGTCATCTGGGCCAGCAGGTCGTCGACGCGCTTTTCCAGCGGCTGGGTCACGTCTTCGTACACGTCGCGCCGGCCGTTTTTGTTGAAGTCGACCCAGCCTTTGTGGTAAAGGTTTTTCTGGGCGTGCGCCGTGGTGGCCAGCAGGCAGCCCAGGGCCAGCAGCAACGGTTTTCGGTTCATCATGGATGCGGACGGGTGGGACGGATGCGCCGTAAACTTCCCGCCGGAATGGCTCGAAACCAACGTCTATCTACGCAAACGTTTACAGATGTTCCCATTCGAACCCATCCTGTGACGCCAGTACTTTTTCTTTCAGCATTGCGCGGCAGCTCAATATTTCGCAGAAGAAAACAGCCGTTTCCAGTCCGGTAGCATCACGGGTGCTAACCTGTGCTAACTTGCTGAGGCATATCGGCTGCGCGATGAACCATTCATTCGCGCAATCTGGATGTGCTCAATGACATTTCTGCCATCCAGCTTCGATATATGCGGCATTACTACACGCTTTTCCTGGCATCCCTAAGCTTGCTGCTGAACCTGACAGCCTGCTCGCCGGATACCAAATCTGAAACCCGCGCCAGCCGAAAAAGCCCACCGGTTGCCCAGAACGACACTGCCGCAGTCACGTCCAGCGTCGGCGGGGGTAAACCCAATGCCGACCAGCAGCCTGCGGCAGCCCGCCCGGGGCGCAATACGGTACTGGCCCCGGCCGGCGAGGAACTGGCCGAGGATGCGCCCACCCTCCCGCCACCGTCTCGGCGCCAGCTGGCCCGATTTACCCGCCGGCAACGACGCGCAGCTACGGCTACTCCCGCTCCTACCCCACCAGTCGATACGGCGCGCCCGGGCGCAGTCGCCGCTAGTGTTCCGGCAGCAGCCAGCGCTGCTGACGCCGCTCCGACCCTGCCCGACGGCCCCAAAACGGCCCAGGTTTTCCGGATTCGGCCCGACCGCGACACGGTGCTGTATGGCACCGAAGGCACGGTGATGCGCATTCCGGCGGGAACCTTTGTGCAGGGCACCGGCCGACAGAGCACTGCGCCGGACGGCATGGTCGAAATTCGACTGCGCGAGTTTTACTCGATGGCCGACATTCTGCTGGAACGCCTCACTACCATGGCCGGTCCCAAACTACTCGAAACCGGCGGCATGGTGCAGCTCAGCGCCACCACCGCCGACGGCCGCGAATGCAAGCTGAAGCCCGGCAGCGAATTTGAGCTGGGCTTCCCGGCTACCCGCTCCATCGACGGCATGCAGCTTTACAACGGGCTGGCCACGCGTGACCGCGGCCTCAACTGGAAGCTGGCTCCGCAAGCCAAAGCGGTCAAGCACAAGGAATGGAAGGCCTCGCAGCACTGGAGCAAGCCGCACTTCAAGGGTGGCTATGCCAACGCCCGCCACCGCCTGAGCAAGGCTATTGTGTACGACCAGGCCACGGCCATGCGCCTCAACGGCTACCAGGCGCCCGGCCAATTGCGCCGCCAGCTCCGGCACGATGGCCAACGCGCGCCGCTGGTGGGTACGGTGCAGGCCAGCTTCGAGCTGTCGGAAACCGGCCGGGTCAACGACGTGTATTTCCGCAACGCCACCCAAGCCGACTCGGCGCTGCAAGCGGCCGTGGTGCAGGCCCTGCGCCGCCTCAAAGCCAGTCCCACCTACCTGGGCATGCGCCGCAACAGCCAAGCCACCCGCAGCCTGATGAAAGTGGACGTCCGCTTCACCGCCGACCGCCGCGTACTGGTCGACCACCTGCGTTGGGACCGCGCCAGCACGGTGGCCCTCTACCAGGCCGACCAAGAGCGCAAAGCCACTGGAAAAGGCCACCTCACCAACGCCCAGCTGCAAGCCGCCCCGCTCGAAGCGGTGACGGACGAGCTGTTCAAAAAGCGTCGAGCCAATGCCAAACGCTACACGGTGGGCACCCTACTTAGTGAGCAGCTGAATTACGTGAAGGAGCTGGCCGTGTTCCGCATCAAGGTGGTGGCCTCGGCCCAGCCCCTGGGCGCTTACAACTGCGACCGGCCCTTACCGGAGCGCCTGCTTGCCCGCGCCCGGGGCATGGCCCGGAGCGTGACCCAGACCAGCAACATTCGCGCCCCCAAAGGCGGCCTGGATAAGCTGGCCCTGGTACATCTGGGCCTGGAGCACCCTGACACAAAGCCGGCCGACATCAGCCTGGTGCTGCGCGACCAGCGCTGCGTGATACGCGGCGACGCTAAGGCCGGCCGCGTCACGTTCGAGCAGTTAGCCGACAGCACGGCCGCCACCCTGATTGCCATTCGCCGCGAGCAGGGCCAGTTGTACCTGGGCCTGCGCGACGTGGTGGTGAGCCAGCGCGTGGAGCCGCCGCTGCAGTTTCGGCCGGTCACGGTGGCCGAGTTGCGGGCGGCCGTTGCGCGGTTCGATTTGTAACCACATTTGGGCCGGATAATCAATTTACCATCAACAAAAAGAGCTCCTTGCTGGCCGCAAGGAGCTCTTTTATTATAATTCGTCAGGCTTCCCTATCCCAAATGAGAGGGGCCGGGGGTGTGGTGTGCATCGGATTATTTCGCTGCCTTCGCCCGCCGCCCCTGCAGAATGCGGTAGAACGAGCGGGTTTGTACCTCTTCCAGCGTGAGGCCGGTGGCCAGAATTTCCTCTTCCGAAATCGCGCCGCAGTTCAGGGCTTTGAGGAAGAAATTGAGCAGGCCTTGGCCGGTGGCGGCGTCGTCGAAAATGTCGCCGGTGAGGGTGGAAATAGCGGCGCGCTCCACGAAGGTTTTCAGGCGAAACACCGCGTCGTCGTAGCTGCTGAGGAAGAAATTATAGGTGGCGGCGTAGCGCATCGGCAGCTGCGCCGGGTTCAGGTCCCAGCCCTGGTAGAAGCCGTTGATGAGCGAGTGCGTGCTGTGGTGGTAGGCCTGACGCCAGGCGTTGTGCACCGACTCGCGGTTTTCGCGCAGTTGGGCAAACGTGAGGTTGTCGCCGCGGTGCGGGCCGATGGGCATCACGTTGGTGGCGCCATCGGAGAGGAAAATGCCGGTGCCGCCCAGCGCCACCTTGGTCATGTGGTGGGCGAAGTCGCACACGGGGTGCGCCATGGTCTGGTACCGGGCCGTGATGCCGCAGCTGGCTGTGTAGTCGTAGGTACCGAAGTGGGCCGCAATGCAGCGCCCCTCGCTGGCCCGGATAATGCGCATGAGCGGGTTGCGCCCCTGCTCGTCCATGATGATTTGCGTGGCTTCCACCATCGTTTCCATCTTGAGTGTGCCGGGGGCCAAGCCATTGGCCTTTTCCAGCAGCTCAAACAGGCGCACCATCGTCGTCATCTGCTCCGGAATGGTCACCTTAGGCAGCATCACCACGAAGTTGTCGGGCAGCTTGCCGCCGGTTTCGGCCAGCAGCGTGGTCAGGAAAATA
This sequence comes from Hymenobacter negativus, assembly GCF_016056375.1. GTDB lineage: Bacteria > Bacteroidota > Bacteroidia > Cytophagales > Hymenobacteraceae > Hymenobacter > Hymenobacter negativus_A. The sequence continues at coordinate 262,304 of NZ_JAEDAE010000002.1, read as the reverse complement.
TCGAGCGTGCGCACGCCGCGCTGCTTCAAATCCTCGGTGAAGGGCTTGATGCGGATGCCGATAAACGGCGACAGCGTGCCCTGCTGCATGCCCTTGGCCACTTCCTGGGCGGCGCGCACGGCGGTTTCGTCCTCCTCAGCATCGGGCCGGTTGCCGAAACCGTCTTCAAAGTCGACGCGGAAGTCTTCCACAGCCTCGCGCTTCAGCTTCGCCACAATTTTGTTGTACACCGAATACGCCAGCCAAGCGGGCTCCTGCTTGCGTTCCTCGGGGCTCAGGGCGTCGAGTTTGGCGGTGAGGGCGGCCACATCAGCTTCCAGCGTGGGCAGCTGCTCGTGGTTTTTGAACTGCAGCGCGCGGGCCAGCTCCACGAAGTTGGGCGCGTAGGTAAGCAGGTTGTTGAGGGCGATTTCGCCCATCTTCACGCAGGTATCGGCCTTGAAGAGGTTGGCGCCGCCGTACACGGTGTGCACGGGCTGGCGGTCGGGCCGGTCGCCGGGGTATGTCTGCTGGAATTTGATATTGGCTTCGCCGAGCTGGTCGAGCAGGGCGGATTTGTCAGAATCTTGTAAGCTGAGTTTCATTGGTGGGAATCTGGTTGTTCGTTAGTTGATGTAGAGACGCATAATTGCGTCTCGTCGTCCGCGCCGTAAAGCATTATGCGCCGTCGTTACCGTTCAACGACGAGACGCAGTTATGCGTCTCTACGACCCGCGGTAGGTGGAATACCCGAACGGATTCAGCAGCAGCGGTACGTGGTAATGCGCATTTTCGGCTACGTTGAATACGATTTCCACAAAGGGGTAAAAATTAGCTGTGCCATCCTGCGCGAAATATTCCTGGGTGTAGAATTTCATTTTATACACGCCTAATTCTAACTGCTTTTCTTTCGGCAATAAATCTGGGATTCGGCCGTCAGAATTCGTCTTGCCGCGCGCTATTTCCTGCCAATTATCCCCTACTTGTTGCAGCAGCGCAATGCTGACATTCGCTGCCGGCTTGCCCTTAGTGGTGTCGAGAATATGAGTGGTTATCTGGCTCATGCGGCAAGGAGTTTTTCGAGGCGGAGACGGGTAATTTTGTTTTGCTCGCCGGCGGCAATCAGGATTTCGTCGGCGGGGTCATTGGTTAATCGGGCTTGCAGCAGGGCCAGCATTTCATCGGCCGTTTTGCCGGTGGCGCACACAATGAAGATGTAGCCGAACCGGCGCTCATAGTCTTCATTTCCCGTTGCCAAAGCCTCCAGTGTTTCCTGCGAAGCCTGTTTCACCGAGGCCTGCTCGCCTTCGGCCCAGGTGCTGGTGCTGGCAAATTTGGCGCGTAACGCTTCCACATCGCCACCTATTTTGGGATGGTGCGTGAAGGCTTCGCGCCAGTCGGCTTCGTCCAGTTTATTCCACGTGGTGTTGGCCTCGTCCATCAGCGTTTCGACGTCGGACACGGGAAAGGCGGCGAGCATATTTTCCACCCATTTGGTCGAACCACAGCACTTTTGCAGGGCTTCGGCGAGGGCGGGTTTGGGGAGGCTATTTAGTTCGGTCAGATTCATTCGTTGATTCCTTTCCTCGCAATTCTGGATGGGCAATATTGCGGGACATAAATTCAATAGTGCCTTTATCACGGCGAGCTTTTTCGGCAAAATCAATGCCTATGCCGCAGCTAATTAGCGCAATTATTATTGCTGCACTCAGCCCCCAATTGTTGTGCATGTTTAGCCAGATAATTAGGCCGATAATTACGCCAATAATTACCGGCGAAATAAATATCTGGAGCCACGCCAGCGCCGAAAGCAACCATTCGATGATTTTCATTTAAGCAACGAATTACTTATTGCGGTAGAGATGCTTCGGCTACGCTCAGCATGACGGGCTATTGCTAACCGGCGATTAAATCACCGTCGGAAAGCGGTTCACGTTCTTGTAGTAGATGTACACCGACGGCTCCTGCCCCATGGCCGTGGCCCATTGCTGGCAGTACGGCGCCATCCAGATAGAATCACCTTTTTTTACCGGGTACCAGCACTGGTCGAGCATGTAGATGGCCTGACCTTCGAGGTACATCAGGCCGTGCTCCATGATGTGGGTTTCGACCATCGGCAGGTTGCCGCCGAGGCCGTAGGTGAAGATATTCACGGCCATATCGAAGCCCGGCACGTTCGGCAGCAACTCTTGGATGCGCAGGGCCTCGTCGTTCATGTAGATGGGCGCTTTGCTGTAGTCGCGCTCGCCCCAGAATACGCCCGGCGTGGCGTGGCCCGCCAGCGGCTCGTACACTTTATGGAATGTTAAAAGCTGCGTGCCGGCCTCAGGCTGGCTGAAATCATACGACTGATTTACGGGAACATACACATACTCGCCCACTTTCAGGGCGCGGGTTTCGCCGCCCACGGTGGCCGTGCAGCCGCCCTGCACCACGTAAAAGAAAATCTGCGAAGCCTCGGTTTTGCCCTTCACCTGGCCGGCCTCGGTGAGGGTGATGAGCGTCTGGCAGAGGCGCGCGCCCATCTGCTCGTTGATGATGACGTTGGTGGTGCAGCCGGTCCAGCCGGGCACGTTGCTGTTGATGTAGCCGTCGGGGGCAATAATGGCGTGGTTGCGCTTCACTACTGAGCGCGTCAGGGCGGACATTTCCATATTATCGGGTGGGATTTTGAGTGCGGAGTAAGGTCATGAACTGGTCCGCCACGGCAATGGCGGCGGCCAAATCGGCCAATTCAACGTCCTCCAACGGATTGTGGCTGATGCCTTTGTAGCAGCGAATAAACAGCATAGTGGCCGGGGCCACGAACGAAACGGGCACGGCATCGTGGCCCGCGCCGCTCACCAGCGAAATGGTTTCGTAGCCGCTGTCGGCAATGGCCTGGGCCAGCAGCGTATTCAAACTGGCGTCGCAGGCAACGGGCGCGGTTTGCTGAATCAGCTTCCAGTCAAGCGTCACGTTGCGCTGCACGGCCAGTGCTTCGGCGTGGCTGCGGAGAAAGTCGTAGGCCTGGGCCAGTTGCTGCTCGTCGGGGCTGCGCAGGTCGAGGCTGCACGTTACTTCGCCGGGAATTACGTTGCTGGCCGCGTGGCTGATGGCCAGCTTGCCTACCGTAGCCACCAAGCCCCGGCCGTGCGCCTGGGCAAACTGCTCGGCGATGAGCACGAACTCGGCGGCGGCGCAGAGGGCGTCCTGGCGCATGTTCATGGGCACGGTACCGGCGTGGCCGGCCATGCCTTTAAACGTCAGTTCGACACGCTGCTGGCCGGCAATGGCCGTCACCAGCGCCACCGGCACGTTGCGCCCCCACAGCACGGGGCCCTGCTCGATGTGCATTTCGAAGTAGCCCAGCCACTCGGCGGCCGGAATGGCATCCAGCGTGAGCTGCGAAGCATCGGCATCCATAGCCACTAAGGCTTGGTCGAGGGAGATGCCGGCTTCGTCGCAGCGGGCCAGCAGGGCGTGGTCGAAGGCCCCGGTCACCACTTTGCTGCCCAGGTAAGTGGTGTGAAAGCGCACGCCCTCTTCGTCGCTGAAGGCAATTAGCTCGATGTGAAAGGGCAGTTCGGCTTTCTGGGCCAGCAGGTTTTCCAGCAAATCGAGCCCCATGAGCACGCCCAACGGGCCGTCGAATTTGCCGGCATTCACCACCGTATCGATGTGCGAGGCCAGCACGAAGGTTTTGGCGTCGGGGTTCGGGCTTTCCAGGCGGGCGCGCAGGTTGCCGATGCCGTCGACGCGGGTAGGCAGACCGGCGGCTTCCAGCCAGCTTTGCACCAGGTCGCGGCCTTCTAGGAAGGCGGGCGTGCCGAAGGTGCGCGTCACGCCATCCGCATCTTCGCTGATGGCCGCCAGCTCGTTGATGCGCTGCGTAATTCGCTCAGCGCGTGCCGTGTAATCCTGCTGCATTCCGCTACCGGGTTAAAAATTCGCCGTGGTTGAGGCGCGTAAAATTCGGGCGCTGAAAAACCTGTTCGCCTCGGAGAAAAGTTAATTCAATGACACCCGCCAATTCCTGGCAAATGTAAGGGGATACTTTGTGTTTGTGCTGAATCAGGTCGGCAGTTACTTCAAAGTTCTTTTCGGGGTCGAAAACGATTAAATCGGCATCGAAGCCGGGCGCAATCCGGCCTTTTTTCTGGCTTTGGCCGGCCAGCTTTGCCGGGTTTTCGCTCAGCCATTTCACGATGTCGGCGAGGCTGGCCCCGCGCCGGCGGGCGGCCGTCCAGAGCACCGGCAGGGCAAATTGCAGCGAGGCAATGCCGCCCCAGGCCGTCGTAAAATCTCCGTTTTCGAGCTGCTTCAAATCGGGCGGCGCAGGCGAGTGGTCGGTAGCCACAAAATCAATAATGCCGCTCTGCAACGCCGCCCACAGCTGGTCGTTGTTGGCCTTTTCGCGGATGGGCGGGGCGCACTTGAACTGCGTCTGGCCGTCGGCAATGTCTTCGGCATTGAAATAGAGGTAGTGCTGGCCGGTTTCCACCGTCAGCGGCAGGCCTTTGGCCTTGGCAGCGGCGATGGGCGCAATGGAATCGGCCGACGACAGGTGCACAATGTGGACCCAGCAGCCGGTTTCCTCGCACAGGCGAATCATCATGGCAATGGCATCATCCTCCCACTTTTTGGGGCGCGAAGCCAGGTAATTCGGATACGAGCGGTGGTCGTTTTTTTTCCACTCGTCGTTGTCTTCGGATAACTCGCAATGCACCAGCAGCGGCAGCTTGTGTCGCGCCAGAATCGGCATCACGCGCCGCAAATCCTCCTCCGTCGCGTTCGGAAAATCATCAATACCCGAATGCGTGAGGAAGGCCTTGAAACCAAGCACACCGGCCGCAATCAGCGGCTCAATCTCATCGGCATTGCCAGGCACCACGCCACCCCAGAAACCCACGTTGGTGTGCAGCTGGCCCTTAGTAGCAGCCTTTTTCAGCTCCAGATTGGCTACTGAGGTGGTGACGGGCGCGGAATTCAGCGGCATGTCCACCAAGCTGGTGAGGCCGCCGGCCAGCGCCGCCCGGGTGGCCGTGTCGAAGCCTTCCCAATCGGTACGGCCAGGCTCGTTGATGTGCACGTGCGGGTCAATCACGCCGGGCAGGATGGCGTGGTAGCCCACGTCAATGACCTCAGTCGCCACGACTTCGGCCTCATAAGGCATAAGGGCGCTGATGCGGCCGCTTTCGATGAGAATGGTGGCGGCGCGCTCGCCCTCGGGCGTGACCACACGCTGGCTGCGCAAAGCAAGTATTGACATGAGTAGGGAATTTGGCGCTAAATTGGGGGCTTTTTCCCGGTTTAATTAATTGGCGGCAAGAAACTACGCTTTCCCGCGACACCTCACCCCCGGCCCCTCTCCCCAGGAGAGGGGAGCCTGACGATTGGGAACAACTGCGCCGCCGTGGCTCCCCTCTTCTGGGGAGAGGGGCCGGGGGTGAGGTTCCACATTCGCACTACACCCCTCCTCTACCCCCAAAATTCCCTCATTCCCCGCTTACCCTATGCTCCAATACATTACCCTGCTTTCCCTTATACTGGCGTTTCTGCTGCTTTTGGGCGTCATTTTCGCGTTGCAGCGCGTGGCCAAAACCCGGCCCGGCGGCGGCGCGGTTGGCAGCAACGGCTTCACCCTCGAAGGCTATTCTTATGCGCTGATTCTGCTGGCCGTCATCGCAGCGGTGGGCATTGGCTACGTGCTGGCGCGTGATTCGCCCTGGGCCGGCCACATTCTGGAATGGCTCAACATCGTGGTGCGCCTCATGCACATCACCTTTGGCATTGCATGGATTGGGGCTTCGTTCTACTTCGTGTTCCTCGAAAATGCCCTCAACCGTACCGACAACGTGCGCGAGGAGCTGGCCGGCAACTTGTGGGCTGTGCACGGCGGCGGCTTTTACTACCTGGAGAAGTACAAGTCGGCCCCGAAAGTCATCCCCAAAAGCCTGCACTGGTTCAAGTACGAGGCGTATTTCACCTGGCTGTCGGGGTTCAGCCTGCTGTTTGTGGTGTATTACTTCAACGCCAGCTCCATGCTGATTGACCCGCGGGTGCTGGATATTTCGCCGCTGGCGGGCGTGGGCATCGGGGTGGGCTCGTTTGTGGCGGCCTGGCTGGTTTATGACGGGCTGTGCCGCACGGCGCTGGTGCGCAGCAAGTGGTTCATGGTCATTGGATTTATCATTGCCACGGCGTTTGCGTTTTTCTATGCGCAGGTGTTCAGCGCGCGGGCGGCCTACATTCACTTCGGGGCCATGCTGGGCACGCTGATGGTTGGCAACGTTTTCTTCACCATCATTCCGGCCCAGAAGGCCATGGTGAAGGCCGCCACCGAGGGCACGCCGCTCGACCCCACGCTGGGCAAAAATGCCCTGGCGCGCTCGCTGCACAACAACTACTTCACGCTGCCCGTGCTGTTTGTGATGGTCAGCAACCACTTCCCCAGCACCTTTGGGCACTCGTATCCGTGGGCCATTCTGGCGGCCATCACGCTGGGCACGGCCGGCGTGAAGCACTGGCTGAACCTGCGCGAAAAGCACCAGACCGACACGGCGGTGTGGGTACTGCCCGCCGCTGTGGCCTTGCTGCTGGGCGTGGTATTCGTGACGGCCCCGCCCGCCCAGTCGGGTAGCGCGGCCGGCGGCGCTGCCTGCACCCAGCAGGTGAGCATGAGCCAGGTGAATATGATTGTGCAGAAGCGCTGCATTCAGTGCCACTCGGCGCATCCCACGGACGACGTGTTCAAGTCGCCGCCCAACGGCGTGGTGTATGACACGCCGGAGGACATAATTCGCCTGAAAGACAAAATCATGCAGCGCGTGGTCGTCACCAAAACGATGCCCCAGAACAACAAAACCCAGATTACGCAGGAAGAGCGAGACCTCATCGCGTGCTGGATTAACCAGGGCGCTCAGAACAAATAAGATGCCTGCCGCCCCCCGCGACCTGCCCGTTTGGACCCTCGCTGCCGCCAGCCTGCGGGCCGGCACGCCCGTGGCCCTGCTGGCCGTGCTGCGCAGCGAGGGCAGCAGCCCCGGCCGCCAGGGCTTCAAGATGGCCGTGACGGCCGATACCGTGGCCGGCTCCATCGGCGGGGGCATTATGGAGCATAAGTTTGTGGAGCTGGCCCGCCAACGCCTGCAAACCAGTGACGCCACGCCCCTGCTGCGCCCCCAGATTCATCGGCGGGAGGCTCCGGCCGACCGCTCCGGCATGATGTGTTCGGGCGAGCAGGACGTGCTGCTCTGGCCGCTAACGGCCGGCGATTTAGCAGCCGTGGCGGCTATCGAAAACTCTCTGCAAACACTTAGCGGCGGCTTTTTGGAATTGAGCCCGGCCGGTGGGCTGCGCTTCGGACCGACTGCCGTGGTTTCGGAAGCTGCCGCTGCAAGGGATGCTGCATCAGCCGATTTCTACAGCTACCAGCCGGGCGCGGCGTGGCACTACGGCGAGCGGCTGGGCTTCCGCGACCAGCTTACCATCGTGGGCGGCGGGCACGTCAGTTTAGCCTTATCCAACGTGGCGGCGGCCCTCGATTTTGAACTCACCGTGCTGGACGACCGGCCCGACCTGCCTACGCTGGAAAGCAACCAGGCGGCCCACCATCGCCGCGTCATCGACTATGAAAAGGTGGCCGCTGAAATGCCCGCCAGCCCGCACCAATATGTGGTGGTGATGACCGTGGGCTACCGCACCGATGCCGTGGTGCTGCGCCATTTGCTGGGCCGCTCCTTCCGCTACCTGGGCGTGATGGGCAGCGTAGCCAAAATAGCGGAGCTGCGCCGGGGGCTGCGGGAAGAAGGCTTTTCAGAAGCTGAGATTGCGCGGTTGCGCGGCCCCATTGGCCTGCCCATCCAAAGCCAGACACCAGAGGAAATTGCCATCAGCATCGCGGCTGAGCTGATTCAGGCGCGGCGGGCGTAGCGCGGCCTTGTCGTCCGCGCTACAACTGGCTTACCGGTCCGTGTCGCTGGCCTCGCTGGGGGAAGTGTTACCGTTGGCAAATTCTTCGGTAAATACGCGGTAGCGGTCCAGAATGGAGCGCACCGAACGGCGGAGCACCACTTCGCCCATGGGGCCTTCGGGCACGGTCACGCCCGAGGCGTAGCCGTTCCAGACGGCGCGGTTGGTTTTCACGTCGATGAGGGTGACCAGGAGCGTGCCTTCTGCCAGGAGCAGACGGATGGGCTCGTAGCCCTGGCGGTCTTCCTTGGGCGTATCATCGGTTTCCTCGATGTTGCGCTTAATCCACTGGCTGAGGTCTTCCTGCTGAAAACCGTGGAACTTCATATCGCCCTGGTACACCCGGAAATTCACCAGCATATCGGGCCGGCGCTTAGCGCGGCGGTAGCCCTGGGCCAGGAAGCGCTGCTGAATGGCTTCGCGCACCGACTGGCCCAGGGCGCTGCTATCGGAGGTGAGGCCGGTGCCGGTTACAAAGTCGTAGGTGCGGTAGTGGCGAAAATTGCCCCGGTAGCTATAATCCGAATCCACCCGGGCTTCGCGGGTGGCCATGCAACCCGTCAGGGCCAGCAAAGCGAGTACCAATAACGTAATAGTAGGCTTCATGATTAGGGGAATTCTCGTTAGACGATGGAATTACCAATTTACGAAACCTTAGGCACTTAGGCGCTGGCAGCAGGCGAAAAAATTATGAACATCCGCCCCACGGTCTGCCAGCCCCGATTACGTCGGTACTTGGTCGCTTGCGGCGCAATTAATCTGGCCTGACTGGTGCCCGGCCGGGCCGCCAGGGCTCCGGGCAAGCCCCACGAGCGGGCACCCCAGCCACGCTAGCCCGGGCAAATCGTGGATGGCCGGATGTGCTGCCGGCTTTGGGCCAGCACCGGGCGCTTGGCTTTGCCCCGGGCCCCGCCGCCGCTGAAAGTGATGTCCCAGATGCTGTCGAAATCTTCGTCGGGCCAGTCGGGTACGTTTTCGAGGCCCAGGTCTTTGGCGATTTCCACGATGTTGTCGTGCTCCCAGACCACCAGCACGGTGCCCCGTAGCCGGCGCAGCTGCTTGGCAAACGCCTTGGTGTTTTCCACCATGAAATTGCTGTTGATGGTGAGGTTGTGCTGCACGGCGTAGGGCATCACGGTTTGCAGCATGCGCACGCGGGTGGTGTCTTTGCCGCCGGTATTGATGACGGGCACGAAGGCCAGGTTGGGCGGCGTGGGCATTAGCTGGTTGAGCACGGCGGGCAGGGCCAGCGCCCGGTTCAGGCCCGCACAGGACAGGTTGTCGCCTTCCTCGGGCTTTTCGCCGTGCCGGATGATGACGATGCGCAGCACGGGCGCGGGCGGCACGGTCGGGGCTTGCGGGGCCAACGGGCTGAGTAGGTACAGCAGGTAAAATTTGGCGCGGTCGGCTTCGGAGAGTTGGGAGAGCGTCATGGGTGGGAATGAATAAAAAAGGGCGACCCGAGCCGCGCGGCGGTGTTCGGCTGCTGCCAGTACGGCTTTTCGTTCATTCGGGTAATGCCCGGGCGGCATCCCGGCGTCAGTAGCCCGCCCCGGGTGCTGCTTTCCTATCTTTGAGGGTGTGGGACCAGCCGAATTGCAGCCGCGCCGCTACACGGTTGAGGAATACTTTGCGCTGGAAGCAGCGGGAGGAATCCGCCACGAGTTTTTTTGCGGGCGAGGTGTTTGCCATGGCCGGCGAGAGCATCGCGCACAATACCATTGTTCAAAACTTTGTACTGATGCTGCGTCCAGGTTTGCGTGGCAAACGATGCCAAGTAGCTATCGAAACAGTGCAGCTGGCCGTCGAAGCCAACCGCCACTATACTTACCCCGACATCGTGGTGAGCTGCGACCCGCAGGACCAGCAATAAAGCCGACGCCTGCACCATCCGGTGCTCATCGTGGAAGTGCTGTCGCCCTCCACCGAAACCTACGACCGGGGCCTGAAACTCAACCAGTACAAAAAGCTCCCCTCGCTGCGGCACTACCTGCTGGTATCGCAAAAAACCTGGCTGGTGGAGTGGTATCAGCTCACCGAGCACGGCGTGTGGGGCCACACGGCCCTGGCCGAGGCCGACAATACCGTCATCATTCCCGAGCTGAACCTAACGCTGCCGCTGGCGCAGATTTATGAGGAAGCCGGCGTAGTGCCCATGCAGGCGGGGTTTGCGGCGGGAGAAGAGTAGAGACGCAATATTTTGCGTCTCGTCGGCCGCGCCGTTCTGGAATCGTTCGGGTGTTCATCCAATGCAAGCCGTTCAACGACGAGACGCAAAATATTGCGTCTCTACCGGTACCCCGCCGCCTGCAGCGCAAACAGCTCGGCGTAGCGCCCGCCCTTCGCCAGCAGCTCCTCGTGCGAGCCTATTTCCACGAACTGGCCATTTTCGATGACCAGGATGCGGTCGGCCATGCGGACGGTGCTGAAGCGGTGGCTGATGAGGACGGCGGTTTTGCCCTGGGTAAGCTCCTTGAAGCGCTCGAAGACTTCGAACTCGGCGCGGGCGTCTAGTGCTGCCGTGGGCTCGTCGAGGATGAGGAGTTGGGCGTCGCGCATGTAGGCGCGGCCGAGGGCGATTTTCTGCCACTCGCCGCCGCTCAGGTCCACGCCGCCGTTGAAGCGGCGGCCAATCATTTGGTCGTAGCCGCCGGGGAGCTTGGCGATGACGGTATCGGCGAGGCTTTGCTGGGCGGCGGTTTCGATGCGGGGCTGGTTGTGGCGCTCGTCGATGCGGCCGACGGCGAGGTTCTGGCCGGCGGGGAGCTGGAAGCGCACAAAATCCTGGAAGATGACGCCGATTTCCTGGCGCAGCTCGGCGGGGTCGTACTCGCGCAAATCGTGGCCGTCGAGCAGGATACGGCCTTCGGTGGGGTCGTAGAGGCGGGCCAGGAGCTTGACGAGGGTGGTTTTGCCGGCGCCGTTTTCGCCCACGAGGGCCAGCTTTTCGCCGGCTTGCAGCTTAAAACTTAGGTTGCGGATGGCCCATTTTGTACCATTCTTGTACTGGAACCCGACGTTTTCAAACTCGAAACCCTGCTGAATGGGCCGGGGGAAAGGTATGGGTCTTTCGCCGGTAAGGTCCTGGCGCACAATGCGCGGCCGCAGCGCAAAGAAGTCGAAGAAATCCTGCAGATACAAGGCCCCGTCGGCCACGGAGCTGAAGCGGCTGAGGATGCCTTCGAGCAGGCCGCGCAGGCGGGCGAAGGAGCCGGCCAGGAAAGTGAGCTGGCCCAGCGAGATGCTGCCGGCCACGGTGCGGGCGATGATGTAGACGTAGGCGCCGTAGTAGCCGGCGGCGCCGATGGCGGCAAAGAGCGTGCCCCAGCCGGCGCGGCGCAGCACGAGGCTTTTGTTTTGGCGGTAGAAGTCGTCGGAGAGCTCGCGGAAGCGGTTGATGAGGAAATCGGAGAGGCCGAAAATCTTGACTTCCTTGGCGGTTTCGTCGGAGGCGCCGGTTTGGCGGAGGTAGTCGAGCTCGCGGCGCTCGGGCGTCCAGGAGTGCGAGAGGGAATAGCTGCGCTCGTTGAAGTGCGACTCGCCGAGGAAGGCGGGCACCACGGCCAGCAGCAGCAGCCCCAGCAGCCAGGGCTGGAAGGCCACGAGGCCGCCGGCCAGCAGCACGAGCGTCACCATGTCCTGGCCCTGGCTGAGCACCTGGCTCATGAGCACGGTGCGGGAGAGGGTTTGGCGGCGGGCGCGCTCCAGCTTGTCGTAGAAGGTGCTGTCTTCGAACTGGTCGAGGTCGAGGCGGGCGGCGTGCTCCATGAGGCGGATGGACGACTGGTTGGCGAATAGGTCGCCGAGCAGCGAGTCGAGCAGGGCCACGGCGCGGCCCAGGGCATCGGTGAGCAGCACGAGGCCGAACTCGAGGACCACGAAGTGGTATACCCTTACATCTATTAGATTCAATGTCCAAGATGGCAGCTTGGTGAGGGCCACCACTTGGTCAATAATCAGGCGGCCGACGTAGAGCGTAGCCAGTGGCAAAAAAGCCCGCACGAGACGCAGGGCGATGTTGGCCAGGGCCAGCCGGGGGCTGGTGGACCAGATGAGTTTCAGGAAGGCGGGCAGGTGGCGCAGGGCCGATACCCGCTCGCGCACGCTCACGGCGGGCTGCTCGGGGCCGCGCCGGCCGTTGGGGTTCTTGGCGGAGATGGATTTCAGAAATTCAAACATTGCCAGGCAGATGGCAAAGTTGGGGCCGGGAGGCGGGGGCAGCCGTTTTGGCAGGGGATGGGGCGGCCACCCTCTTATATTGCGCCGGCATCTTGTAAAGGCCCTCAGCAGCATTAGGCCTGCATTTTTCACAACCATAAACGGCCGAGCTGTTCGAATCAATCACCTCTCATGTTTTCATCTGCTCTCCGCACACTATTACTTACCGGCAGTCTGGCGCTGGCAGGAAGGTGTAGCTTTGCTCAAACGACCTTTAGCATTGGGCCGCAAGTGGGCCTGAATGCTTCTTATGCCAGCTACGAGTACGTTGACTATGAGACGCGCATTCGGCTTGGCATTGAAGCGGGTGTATTGAGCAGCCTTCAACTGGGCTATGTTGCCTTGCAGCCGGCGTTGCTTTTTTCTCAGAAAGGCTACCGTTTAACCACCGGCAATGCCCTTTCTACGTCCCACTTCGAGGACATTTACCGCCTCAACTATCTCACCTTACCCGTTAAATGCGTTGTCTCCCCCCAGAAAGACGGCCAGGGTGTGCAACTGCTGGCGGGGGCCTACCTGGCCCTGCTGGTGGGCGGCAACTACCAGCGCAACTTTATTAGCGGAAGCTCAACTAAGGTGACCACCGGACGGATAGTACCTAATCAATCCCCATTGGCTTATGATGAGTATTCTTCTCAGCGCCTTGATGCCGGCCTTATCGTAGGCGTGGGCTACCGTTACCAAAAGCTCCAACTTCAGGCCAATTATACTTGGGGCGGGGTCAATTTAGCCGTACCCTATACTACTCTTGGCACCCATGCAAATGCCTCAAATTACAGTCGGAGTTGGCAAGCCTCGTTAGCCTACCTGTTTGGACTAAAAAGATAACCCTCTACGAAATAATATGTTACAGCTATAAAGAAGGCCTTTAGACTGGAAGTTCCCTCAAATCATCTGGATATCAGGCACAAGTTACGCTGCACTAAACTCGCGCCTGTATGCCAGTCACCATTTCTCCTCGAAGCCCCAGCCCCACCAGCGGCTGGGGCTTCTTTATGTCACAGCCCAGCGGAAGCCACACTAGCGCCACAATAAGAAGCAAAAAGGCATCGGCCCGCACGCTGCAGCGCGAGTACACCGTGCAAGCCGCTAAACTGGCTTATCTTGCTCCATCATTTCCAGCGGCAACCTTTTAGGCCGGTGCGCAAAGCAACCCCTTGCTTTTTATCCCCCCGCCCCACCGGCCGGAGCACGCCGCTATCAGCAGCCCTGCCCCTTCTTCTTTCCCTGCATGAACCGATTGCTACTTATCGGGCTGCTGGCGGCTCTGCTGCTGCCCGCGGCCGTGGCTGCCCAGAAACTTCCCGCCTCCGACCCGCCCAAAACCTACCGGGCGGGCAGCGAGCGGGTGCCGCTCTACCGCAGCCCGGCCGATACCGCGCGCGCCGCCAGCACCTCCCTGGCTCCCAACGAAACGGCCACGGTGGTGGGACGCTACTCGCCGCGCTGGCTGGTGGTGAAGCGCACCGGGTTCCTGTTTCTGGCTGCCAGCGAGCAGCTCATCGACCCCGACGCACAGGTACCAAACCTGCAGCCCCGGCTGGCCGATGGCACGCTACTGCCGATTGATGAGCAAACGCACCGCGTCACCTACGAGGGCGTGGTGGAAGTGCCCGGCGCGACCCAAAACCAGCTCTACGACCGCGCCCTGGAGTGGATGGCCAAAACCTACCAGTCGGCCAACGACGTGGTGCAAATCAAGGACAAGGAGCAGGGCAAGCTGCTGGCCAAGGGCGGCATCCTGTTTTTCTCGCACGGCACGCCCATGGGCTTCGTGGTGCACACCCAAACCATTTACGTGAAGGATGGCCGCTACAAGTACCTCATGACCGGCTTCAAGCACCAGAACATCCTCACCAACGGCCCCGTGGCCCGCGATGGCTCGATGGGCGCGCTGGAACAATCTACTCCGCCCGAAGGCTTCCGCGACAAGCTCTGGTTTGAGATGCTGGCCGGCACCAATGCCAAAGTAAAAGCCATGATTGCCGACCTGGAACAGGCCATGCAGGCCAAAGGCAAAGACCCCAGCAAGTTTTAACCGGTTTCGGATAACATGAAGAAACCCAGGCAGCCAAAACGCAATAGCACGGCCTTGCCCGACCAGCTCAAGGCGGGCGTAGAAAGCCTCTCCGGCCAGTCACTAGCTGAGGCAAGGGTGCAGTACAATTCGGCCAAACCCGTGCAACTGGAGGCGCTGGCCTATGCGCAGGGTACGGATATTCACGTAGCGCCGGGGCAGGAGCACCACATGCCGCACGAAGCCTGGCATGTGGTGCAACAGCAGCAGGGCCGCGTTCAGCCACCCGAGCAGCTGGCGGGGCTGGAGGTCAAGGATGACGCCGCCCTGGAACGGGCAGCCGATACCATGGGCGCGAAAGCGGCACAGCTGCCAATGGGCATTGCTTCCGCCCCGGATGCGGCACAATAAGCATCCTTCGGCGACGGCATCCGGGCTGTTTTCCGCCGAATTTCACATGTGTCAGGCCGCAGTCGGAGACTGAACGCATTCAGTCTCCATGAACGCCACTGAAGGCAAGATATTCGGTCAACAAAAAGGCCTTGGCATGATTGCCAAGGCCTTTTTCGTTACACATCATCTCAGCATCCGAAAGGCTTACTTTTTGCCTTTGCCGTTTCCTTTGCCATTGTCGGTGAGGGTGAGCTTGATGGTGCCGTCGGGCATGGTTACGGCTTCGGTGTTGTAGCTGTGGGGCACGCCGCGCTGGTCGGTCTCATTCCAGGTCGAGTTGTACACCACTCGCTGGCTAGGGCGCGCGGTGGCAGGCACCGTGCCTTGCCACACCGACATGGCATTGCCCGAAGGCGTAAGCACGAATTTTGACTGCGACATAGTCAGACAGCTATTCAGGCCGGACACGCCCAGCAACGAATTCGGGATGCAATCCGTGTAATCGACCTTGCGCACAAAGGCACCTTTGCCTTTGGCGCCGCCCTCCTGGTTGCCGGTTTGTGCGTGGGCGACTAGTCCGCTCAATGTGAGTCCAGCGACGAAAAGCGTTACCGAGATTTTTTTAACGAGGTTGTTCATCGTATTATTTTTTTAGAAGTGAGAGCGGAGCAGGTTGCTCCGGCCAAACGCCAGCCAAATAAGGTGCCACGATTGGTAGCTGGCCCAGATTAGTGGCTCATTACGGGAGCGTTGGCCGGGTAGTTATGCCGGAAGCATACCCGGGTGCGCCAGTTCGCCGCCGCGCGGTCGCCACGGCCACCCTATTCCTGCCGACCTTTGCGGCGCTCATGCCCGTAACTGCTGCTCCTGCTTCCCGCCCCTACTCCGCCGGCTTCTGGCTGATGTGCCTGTCGTCGTTTCTGTTTTTTCTCAGCTTCAACCTGCTGCTGCCCGAGCTGCCCGACCACCTCACCCGGCTGGGCGGGGGCGAGTACAAGGGCTTCATCATTGCCTTGTTCACCCTCACGGCGGGACTCAGCCGGCCGTTTTCGGGCAAGCTGGCCGATACCGTGGGTCGCATCCCGGTGATGGTGTTTGGCTCGCTGGTGTGCTTTGTGTGCGGGTTTTTCTACCCGTGGGCGCTCACGGTCACGGGGTTTCTGGGGCTGCGGCTATTGCACGGGTTCAGCACGGGCTTCAAGCCCACGGGCACGGCCGCCTTCATTGCCGACATCGTGCCCGTGGAGCGGCGCGGCGAGGCCATGGGCCTGCTGGGCGTGACGGGCAGCCTGGGCATGGCGGCCGGGCCGGCTTTCGGCTCGTGGGTGGCGGCCACGTTCTCCCTCAACACCATGTTTTACTGCTCCAGTGCGGCGGCGTTGCTCTCGCTGGTGGTGCAAGGCACCCTCACCGAAACACTGCCCCAGGCCCAGCGCGAGAAATTCAGCTTCGGGCTGCTGAAATTGAACTGGGGCGAAGTATTGGAACCCAAGGTGCTGCCGGCGGCCCTCACCACGCTGCTGTGCCTGTTCCCGTTCGGGGCGGTGCTCACCGTGATACCCGACCAGAGCCGGCTGCTGGGCCTCACGGGCTCGCACAAGGGCTGGTTTTACCTGTGCTACACCATTGCCTCGCTGGCGGTGCGGCTGGTGGCGGGCAAGTCGTCGGACAAATACGGGCGGGTGCCGGTGCTGCGCTGGTCCACGGCTATGCTGGCCGGCGGACTCGTCCTGCTGGTTTTCACGCCCTCAGTGCCGGTGTTTTTGCTGGGTGCGGTAATATTTGGGCTGGGCACGGGTCTGAACTCCCCCACCCTTTACGCCTGGACCATCGACCTGAGCGAGCCCGCCCGCCGGGGCCGCGCCGTGGCCACCATGTACATCGCCCTCGAAGCCGGCATTGGGCTGGGCGCGCTGGCGGCAGGCTGGATTTTCAGCAACCACGCCACCCACCTGCCCTACGTGCACGGCCTGAGCCTGCTGTGCGTGCTGGCAGCGCTGGTCTACCTGATGCGGGTATCCACAGACCGCCCCGCCGGCCATCCGGCGGCGGCCGATGCAGTGCCCGAGCCCTCGGCGGAAGAGGTGGTGTAGCCGCGCCGTCCGCAAACAAATAGTTCGCAGTGTAGGGCAGGGCTTGTCTCCGTCCGGTCGTTAGCAACTGCCAGAACGATTCTGCTCAACTCCCGGGGAAGGATTCGCCACACCCCTACCCCGCTTAATCCAGAAAAACAAAATGAAAAATTGATGATTTTCGATTGAATTCCAGTAGTTTTAGCAGTTCAAAGATTGTCTATCCCTTTCTTTTTTCTGCATGTCATCATCTCTAATTCCTGGCCGCTGGTCGGGCCTAATGTCGGCGTTTCTGCTGGTAATCAGCTATTCGGCCCGGGCCCAGAATGAGCCGATTAAGTTTGGGGTGATAGACAGCCGCGAGCTCACGGCCGCTCCGTTCGTGAATGACTCGGCGGCTTCAGCCGTGGTGTTGTGCGACTTTGGCCGCTCGCGCCTGAAGGGACAGGCTGGCAATTTCCAGGTGGTTTTTGAACGGGTGACGCGCATCAAAATCCTCAAAAAACCCGGCTACGAGTACGCCACCGTCGAAATCCCGCTCTACCACCGCGACGACAACCAGGAAAAGGTGTCGAACCTGCGCGGCTTCACCTACAACCTGGTGAACAATGCCGTAGAAAAAACCCGGCTCGAAACCAGCGGCGTGTTTCTGGAAAAGCGCACGCCCACCATCAACGTGCAGAAAGTTACGCTGCCCAATGTGCGGGTGGGCTCGGTGGTGGAGTTTGCCTACACCCTGACGTCGGATTACCTATTCAATTTTCAGGATTGGACGTTTCAGCGCGACATTCCGGTACGCTGGAGCGAGTACAGGGTGAGCATTCCGTCATTTTACCGCTACAAAATCCTTTATCAGGGCGCGCAGGCCTTCGCCGTGAACAACACTGCGGTGGGCTCGACCAATCTGGTGCTCGATAATAAAATTCCTTCGAGCGCGGGCATTGCCGGTGGGCAAACGGTGGGCACGCTCAACATCAGCGCGCCCACCGAGGAGCACACCTGGGCGCTGAAGAACGTGCCGGCCTTCGGCGAGGAACCCTTTATGACCACGGCCGCAGACTACGTGGCCCGGCTCGATTTTGAGCTCACCGGCGAACAGTGGCCCGACTCGCCCTACCACGACCTGACCGGCACCTGGGAGAAAATCAACGCCCGCCTGCTGGCCGACGAAGAGTTTGGTGGCCGCCTGGGTAGCCACATCGGTTTTATGCAGGACCAGCTGCAGGGTCTGGCTACCAAATACCCGGCGCTGATGGACCGGGCTGCCGCCGTGCGCGAGATGGTGATGGCCGCCGTGCGCTACGACGGCACCGACCGCTACTACGCCGCCGAGCCGCTGCGCAAGGCCTTTGATGCCCACCGCGGCACCTCGGCCGATGTGAACCTGCTGCTGCTGGCGGCCCTGCGCGAGGCCGGCATACCGGCGCACCCGCTGCTGCTGAGCACCCGCGACCACGGCTCCGTGAGCAAGGAATACCCGTTGCTGGAGCGCTTCAACTACGTGGCCGCGCTGGTGCCCCTAGTCGATGGCAAAGACCTGCTGCTGGATGCCACCGAGCCCCTGCTGCCGTGCGGCGTGCTGCCCCCGCGCTGCCTCAACCGGGTGGCCCGCCTCATCACCAAGAAGCCCGAAGACAGCCGCTGGGTGGACCTGGCGCCCGCCCTGCGCCGCGTGCGCTACCAGCAGGTGGCCCTCGCGCTGGACGCCCAGGGCGGCCTCACGGGCAAGGTGCACGACGAGCACGGCGGCTACGCAGCGGCCGAAGCCCGCGCCCGGCTGGCCGGCCAGGGTGAGAAGAAATACCTGGCCACCGCCACCCAGCGCCACGAAAGCTGGACGCTAACCAAGCCCGCCCTGACCCACGCCGACAACGTGGAAAAACCCTTGGTGTTGGACTACGAATTCACGCAGCCCGCCGAGGGCGCCACGGCCACCGGCCCGCTTTATCTGAGCCCGCTGGCCGAATTTGGCATTGGCCAAAATCCGTTTCGGCGCGAGCAGCGGGACTTTCCCGTCGATTTCGGCATTCCCCAGGACGAAACGCTGGTCGTGAGCCTGACGCTACCGGCCGGCTACGAGCTGGCTGCCGTGCCCAAGCCCGTCGTGGTGGAGCTGCCCGGCGGCGGCGGCCGCTTCGTGTGCAGCGTGGCGGCCACGCCGGGCGCGGTGATGCTCACCAGCCGCCTTAGCCTGAGCCAAGCAGTATACAGCGCCGCACAATACCCCAACCTGCGCGAGTTCTACCGCCTGCTGCTCGAAAAGCAGGGCGAAAAACTCATCATTCAAAAGAAAGCCGGCAGCTAAACGCCAGGGCTTTTCGCCAATCAACTAGTAACCAATATTTTCCACTCTCTTTAGCTTATGAAGCACTCGTTACGCTACCCGGCGGCATTGGCCGCCCTGGTACTGGCCAGCCTCTCGGCCCAGGCCCAGACCGAACCCATCAAACTTGGCAAACCCGACCCCAAGGATTTTACAGCCGCACCGTTTGTGGGCGACAGTGCCGCCGCGGCGGTGGTGCTCTGCGACTACGGCACCACCAATTTCCAGTACAATAACAACAGTTTTCAGCTGATATCGGAGCGCACCACGCGCATCAAAATCCTGAAAAAAGCCGGCTATGACGCGGCCACGGTGGAAATCCCCCTCTACCATCGCGACGACAGCCAGGAGAAGATTACCGGCCTGCGCGGCACTACCTACAACCTGGTGAATGGCCAGGTGGTGAAAACGAAACTGGACGGCAGCAACACCTTCACCGAAGACCGGACGGCCAACGTGCGGGTGCGCAAGTTCACGATGCCCGACGTGCGCGAGGGCTCGGTGATTGAGTACAACTACACGGTGATTTCCGACTTTCTGTTCAATTTCCAGGACTGGACCTTCCAGCGCGATATTCCGGTGCGGTGGAGCGAGTTTCGGGCCAATATTCCGGAGTACTTCCACTACAAGATGCTGCAACAGGGCTACCACTCCCTGGCCGTGCAGACGCAGAGCGAGAGCGCGGCGCAGTTCACGGTGCATACGGCGGGCGGTTTTACGGGAGGCGGGCTGGCGACCAACCGCGAGGCGGCGACTAATGATGCCGTTACGGCGCACGCCACCCACTACGTCTGGGCCATGAAAGACGTCCCGGCTTTCCGCGACGAACCATATATGACCACCTCAGAAGACTATCTGGACCGCATTACCTTCCAGATGGCCGGCCAGCAGTTTCCGAACCAGCCCTACCTGAACGTGTCCGGCACCTGGGCCAAAATCGACATGGAGCTGCTGAGCAGCGACAACTTTGGCGGGCAGCTCGACCGGGGCGGCTTTCTAAAGGACCAGATTATGCCGCTGGTGGCCAAATACCCCGATGTGCAGGCCCGCGCTGCTGCCGTGCGCGAGGTGGTGATGGCCGCCGTGCGCTACGATGGCACCAACCACTACTCCACCACGGCGTCGCTGCGCAAAGCTTTTGATGCCCACCACGGCACGGCAGCCGACGTGAACCTGCTGCTCATCTCGGGCCTGCGCATGGCCGGCATTCCCGCCAATCCGCTGATACTAAGCACCCGCAACCACGGTCGCGTCGACCAGTCGCAGCCCATGATTTCCCGCTTCAACTACGTGCTGGCGCTGGTGCCGCTGGCCGATGGCAAAGACCTGCTGGTGGATGCTACCGAGCCGATGCTGCCCTGCGGCGTGCTGCCCAAGCGCTGCCTGAACCAGGCCGGCCGCCTCATCATGAAAAACTCAGAGCAGGGCCGCTGGGTGGAGCTGGCCCCGGCCCAGCGCTACGTGCACTACCAGCAGGTAGCTCTCACCATGGACGCTAAAGGCGGCCTCACGGGCAAGGTGCACGAGGAGCACGGCGGCTACGCCGGGGCCGATGCCCGCGAAGAACTGAGCAGCCTGGGCGAAAAGAAATACTTGGCCCAGATGACCCGCCCGCACAGCGGCTGGACCGTGCCCAAGCTGACCGTGGGCGAACGCGAAAACGTAGCCAAGCCCCTGGCCCTGGACTACGAGTTTACCCAGCCCGCCGACGACAACGCCACCGCCGACCTGCTCTACCTGAGCCCGCTCCGCGAGTTCGGCACCGAGCAGAACCCTTTCCGGCACGATGACCGGCTGTTTCCCGTGGACTTTGGCGCGCCGCAGGACGAAACCACGATGGTGACCCTGACGCTACCGGCCGGCTACGAGCTGGCCGAAATGCCCAAGCCCACCGTGGTGGACCTGCCCGAAGGCGGCGGTCGCTTCATCTGCACCGTCACGGCCGGCGCGCCTGGCGTGGTGCAGCTCACGAGCCGCATGAGCCTGCGCAAGCCCGTGTACGCGGCCGAAGAATATGCGCAGCTGCGCGAGTTCTACCGCCTGATGCTGGAAAAGCAAAACGAGCGGTTGATTATCAAGAAGAAAGCTTAGCCGACTACTGAGGCCTTTTCTAGCTACCCTTATTTTCATTTCAGTGAAAACCCTGCTTCCTTTCCTGGCCGCGCTGCCCCTCAGTAGCTTCCTGATACATCCGGCCGCGCCCGCGCCCAAATACGCGGTGGCCGACATTCCGACGGCACTGCGCGAAGGCGCTAACGCCGTGGTGCGGGCCGATGACGAGGTGGTGACTGTGAAATCGGCCGGCCGACTGGTGCACACCGTGCACCGCGTGGTGACGGTGCTCAACGATGCTGCCGATAACTTAGGGCGTTTCGGGGTGCAATACGACGCGCTGAACTCGCTGAGTTACCTGCGCGGGGCCGTGTACGATGCCGACGGCCGCCTGCTACACCAGCTGCGGGCCGCCGAAATCCACGACCAGGGCATTGACGACGGCAACGGCAGCTTTATGACCGATGTGCGGGCGCGTTTTGCCGACCTTCGCCAGCCCCAAGCCCCCTACACGGTGGAGTTTGACTACGAAATAGTGTCCGACAACACGTTGTTCTATCCGAGTTGGCAGCCGCAGGAGGCCGAGGGTGTGGCCGTGCAGTCGGCTACGCTGCACGTAATTACGCCCAGCGCATTGCCCCTGCGCTACCAGGAGCGGCGGCTGCCCACCGGCGCGGCCGTAGACCACACCACCGCCGGCAGCCAGGAAACCTACGAGTGGACGCTGACCAACCTGCCGGCCGTGGACGAAGAAGAAGCCGCCCCGCCGCTGGCCGACCTGACGCCATCCGTGGCATTAGCCCCCGGCACCTTCGAGGTGCAGGGCCACAAAGGCTCGGCCACTTCCTGGCAAAACCTGGGGCGGTGGAGCTACGAGCTGAATGCCGGCCGCGACGTGCTGCCGCCCGCCACCACGGCCAAAGTAACCGCGCTGGTCAGCGGCATCGCCGACCCGCGCATCCGGGCTCAGCGCGTGTATGAGATGCTGCAGGGCAGCACCCGCTACATCTCGGTACAGCTGGGCCTGGGCGGCTGGCAAACATTTCCGGCCAGCTCGGTGGCCAGTAATGGCTACGGCGACTGCAAAGCCCTAAGCAACTACACCGTGGCCCTGCTGAACGCGGCGGGCGTGCCGGCTTGCGTGGCCCTGGTAAAAGCCGGCTCCGACGAGCCCGACATTCGGGCCGACTTCCCCAGCACCCAGTTCAACCACGTCATTGTGTGCGTGCCGCCGGCCAAAGACAGCAAGGCCGATACCCTGTGGCTGGAATGCACCAGCCAGACCGAGTCCTTCGGCTACATGGGCAGCTTCACGGGCAACCGCCACGCGCTGCTGCTCACGTCCGAGGGCGGCAAGCTGGTGGCCACGCCCCGCTACAGTACCGCCGAAAACCGCCAGCTGCGCCGCCTCGACCTGTTTCTGGATGCTACGGGCAGCGCCACGGCCACGGCCCGCACCCTGCGCACCGGCCAGGAGCAGGACCTCTACGCCCACTTGCTACACGGGCTGGGGCCGGTAGAGCAGAAGAAATATATTACCGACCACCTCCGGCTGCCGACCTTCACCCTCACCAAACTCAACCTGGCGGCGGCCCCGGCCGGCCCGCTGCCGGGCGTGGTCGAGAACCTGGCGCTGGCGCTGCCGGGCTTTGCCCCGCCCAGCGGCAAGCGCGTGTTCATCAACCCCAACCTGCTGAGCCGCCTGCCCGCCCTGCCCGCGCAAGTAGGCGAGCGTCAGACCGACCTGTGGCTCGACCACGCCAGCCTACACGCCGACACCGTGCGACTGCACCTGCCCGCCGGCTTCCACCCCGAAACCCTTCCCGCCCCCGTGCAGCTGAGCACCGCCTACGGCACCTACGCCAGCCAGTACGCCACCCTGCCCGACGGCACCATTCAGTACATCCGTCGGCTGGAATTCAAGCGCGGACACCTGCCCAAAACTGCCTACGCCGGCTACCTCGACTTCCGCCGCAAAATCAGCGCTGCGGATAAGACAGCGGTGGTTTTGCTGAAAACAGAAAGCTAGCCAAACGCCTGTCATTGCGAGGCCGCAGGCCGAAGCAATCCGTCCTCTCTTAGCGGCAAACCCTTGAGATGTGACAAGCCTATTTCAACAATAGAAAGCCCCGGCACTGCAGTACCGGGGCTTTCTGGCAAAAGAAAGTGTCTGGTTTTGACAGGACGGATTGCTTGGGCCTGCGGCCTCGCAATGACAGACGGCCCGCTAAAACTTCACCCGCAGTTGCGCTTTCACCTCGCCACGCACCGAGCCCTGAATGGATTCCAGGCCCGTGCCCACCACGTCCTGGTGGCGGTAGCGGGTTTCGGCGTAGCGCAGCCAGAGCGTCATGGCACGGTTGACGCGAATTTCGGCGATGCCGTACACCCGCGTGCCTTGGCCGTAGAGCGCCGGCACAGATACGGCCAGTAGCACATCCTGCTCGTACACGTACTGGCGCGAGTCGTAGTCGTCGGCATCGAAGATGGAATAGCGGGCCGTGAGCTTGAGGGTGCGATTGAACTGGTAGCCCACATCCTGGGCTAGCACGTAGCCGCTGCGCCACGCCAGACCGTCGTCATCGCGCAGGCGCAGGGCCTGCATGCGGGTGCGCAGTTCCAATTGCGGCGAAATAGCCGTGTTGTAGTACACCAGAATGCTCTGGCGCAGCTGCTCGCCGGGCAGCGGCAGGGCGCGGGTGGGGTCGAGGTTGAGCAGGTCGGTGCTGGCCAGGTCGCGGGGCTTGAGGCGCTGACGCAGCTGCACGTAGAGCAGGCTGGTTTTGGTGGGCGAGTAGGCCACACGCACCAGCGCATCGTGGCCATCGGTGGGGGCGCTGGCGCGGTAGCGCAGCCACGGGAAGCGGAACTGGTCGTAGTAGGCCGAGATTTCCCAGCGGGCCACGGGCCGCACTTTCAAGCCGATGTAAACGCCGGTTTCGTTGATGTTGCGGGTGTTTTCGCTGAAAGCATTGCCGTAGAGGGTGTGGAAATCGGCGTCGTAGTGGCGCACCAGCAGGGCCGCGTCCACGCTGGAGCCGAGGCTGGCCAGCAGGCCGTTCACGGTGCCCAAGCCGCCGCCGGTGCTGCGCGCCGTTTCGCCAAACAGCAGGAAATTGCGGTAGACATAGCTGTAATTCAGGCTCAGGGCCAGGTTGTCGCGCCCACTGAACTCGAAGTAGTTGTAGGGCTCAGGGCGCTTGAGAATGGGCGTGCCGTAGTGAGTGAACACGCCGGTGGCCCCGATGGCCAGGTTGCCGTCACGGCTGGTGTAGGTGGCATTGCCGCCCCCAACGGTTTCGGCCAGCCGGTGGCGGTTGGCAATTTCCGAGGCCGTACGGTGGAAGCCGGTGTAAAGCAGGCCCGAAGTGAATTCGTCGTACTGCGCCAGCGAATCCTGGCTTTGCTGGAGGTTGGCATCCACGTTCTTGTGCGATACAAACCCCGTAGCCTGCACCGTAGGCGCCACCTGGTACGTGGCCGCGCCGCCCCGGAAAAACGAGTTTTCGAGCAGCGACGAGTACGCCCGCACGCCCACCGACGAGCGCCGCAGCGTGGTAATCGTTTCTGCGCCCTTGCCCACACCCAAGCCCGATGACAGCAGCAAACCCTGCCCAAATTGCAGCTGGTAGTCGCCCAGCGCCAACGATTTCAGCTTGCCCCGCTCCTGAATGAGCAAGTGCGCCGACACGTAATCGGCCCCAAACTGCCCATTTTTGGGGTTCCATACTAAAGGCTCCCCGGCGTCCTTTTCCATCGAAAAGCCCACGCTGAAATCCTTGGTGTGGCTCACCCGGTAGCGAATCAGCATCTTATCGGCCGAGCCGAGGTAACGCGTGGTGGGCTGGCCCTGGTAGAGCGTGGGTGGCGTGTAGCCCTGGCGCTGCTGCAGCACCCGCTCGTAGCGCAGGTACAGGGCGTTATTGTCTTCGCGGGCAATGCGCTGCCACAGGGTACCCCGGCTGGAATTGGCCCCGCCCGCCTGCACGCTCACGAAGGGCAAAATCCGGTTTATCGTGCGCAGGTCGTAGCCATCGATGCTTTGCAGCTCATACACGCTCAGCAGGTCGCCGTTGGCCTGGCGGTGGTTGAGCAGCGTGGTTATCTGGTTTTCATTGAGCAGTAGCAGCGAGCGCAGCTCCTCGCGGGTGGCGGTGTTGAGGTTGATGGGCGTTTGGTAATACTGGAGCAGCGTCTCGTAGAGGTCCTCGTAGGGCACTTCGTCCGATTGGATTTCGGCAAATAGCTCCTGCGTCAGGCGGTCCAAATCAGGCGCCCGGCGCACGTAGTCTTGGGCGTTTGCAGCTTGTCTGGTAAACAAGGCCCCACAAACCACAAGGCCGGCCAGGCCATTTCGTACGCTGAAAAATGAGTGCAAGCGTAGATTTTTCCTCATTGCTTCCCGCCCCACGATTTACTCACGCTCAAATGCTGGCTGAAGCCCAGCGCCTGCTGAAACGCCGCTGCGTAGTCAATCTGAAACGCGCCGGCCAGCACGCCAATGCCCGCGCTGGCCTGCTCGGTGAGTGAGGCCAAGCCCAGGCGCGCAGCCAGCACCGGTACCGGCCGGTATTCCAGCCCCACCTTAAAGTTGGCGGCGCGCTCCACATCCTTTTCCGTCTCCACCAGCAGCAGCACCTGGCTGCCGGGGCGGTAGGCCAGGCCGGCTTTGAGGATGGTGGGCACTCGCTCGTCCTGGTAGCTGGCCAGCTTGGTCTGGCTGATATTATAGAGCGAAGCGCCGAAGCTGAGCCGACGGGGCACGATTTCAATCTGCCCGCCCAGCGTGCCCAGCACCACGCGCCGGCTGCCCAGGCCCTCGATGCTTACTTGCAGCATATCGGCCCGCGCCCCCAGGCTGATTTGGCCGAAGCGGTAGGCGTAGCCCGCGCCCACGCGGGTTTCATTGTAAAGTACCCCGCCGAAGCGCTGAACTTCCAGGGCCACCACCCCATTGCGGGCCCAGGTAGGCGCGACCGCAGGGCTAAGTGACGGCGCGGCACCTTCGGCCCCGGGCATTACGCCGCCCGCGTCGGGGGCGGTGGTGCGGCCCAGGGGCAGGGCCACGGTGAGCGCGCCCACGTTCAGGGCCGAGCTTAAATAGCGGTTTTCGGCGTAGAAACCCACGCTGGGCCGTTGAATTTCGCTGATGCCGGCCACGTTGTTGCCCATGCTCCACACCTCGCCGGCGATGGCCACCGAGGCATTGCTGAGCGCGGCGGCACGGGCCCCACGCACCCCGGAGCCGTTGCCCTGCGCCCGCACCATCCTTCCCGGCCAAAGGGCCGAAACGACAACAAGAAGGTAGATAGTAGAAATATATTTAGGTAAACCGTGTTTCATAACGGTAAGGTAGCAACTCGACTGCGATTGCCCCGATTCGAATCGAAATTATTTTGCCGGCCCGTGCGGTTAGTCATTCCGGCACCGCTGCCGAACTTGCCGTCCCATGCCCCGCTCCTTCTCTGCCGCGCCGCGCCGCGAAACCATTGCGTACCGAAATCAATCCCTCAGCTATACGCTCGTGTTCCGGTCGCGGCGCACCATCGGCTTCGCCGTGCGGCCCGATGGCAGCGTGCACATCAGCGCGCCGGCCGGCACCTCGCCCGAGTGGGTGGCCCAGCAAGTCCTGAAAAAAGCCGACTGGATTCTCAAGCACCAGGAAGCCTTTGCCAACCGGCCCGCCCCCGCGCCCACCCGGCGTTTTGAGGCCGGCAGCACGCATTATTATCAGGGCCAGCCTTATCAACTGCGCTTCGCGGAAGCCCGCCGGGCCACTGTGACGGTGGCAGGCCACGAGCTAATCATGGCCACGCCCGTGCCCCCCACTCCCGCGCAGGCCGAAGCGTTGCTCCACGCCTGGTATGCCCGCCAGGCCGGGCCGCTCTTTGCCGAATCACTGGAGCGGGTGTGGCCGCGCTTCACCGAGTTCAACCTGACCTGCCCTACCCTCTCCGTGCGCCAGATGCGGACGCGCTGGGGCAGCTGCACGCCGCGCTCGGCGCGCATTCGCCTGAGCCCGGAGCTGGTGCGCGCCCGCCCTGAGTGCCTCGACTATGTGCTGCTACACGAGTGCTGCCACCTGCTGGTGGGCGACCATTCCAAGGCTTTCTACGACCTGCAAACGCGCCTGCTGCCCGACTGGCAACGGTGGAAAGCCGAGCTGAACGCGCTGCCGAAGTAGCTCCTGTTTTTCTATTGGCTATGTTATCCCGCTTCTTCCGCGCCCTGTTTCTCGGCCTCGTCTGGTTTTACCAGCGCTTCATTTCGCCGCTCACCGCGCCGAGCTGCCGCTACGCGCCCACGTGCTCGGTGTACGCGGTGCAGGCCATCAACAAGTACGGGCCGTGGCGGGGCGGGTGGCTGGCGCTGCGCCGCATTGCCAGCTGTCACCCTTGGGGCGGCCACGGCTACGACCCCGTACCCTAAACGGCGGCCTGCGTATAGGTGAGCTCACCCGCTCCTCTACGTTAATGCGCTTTATCCCCCTCGTGCCGGCCGCATTGGTCCTGACGTTTACCGCGGCCTGCTCCCAGGCTCAGTCCGATAAAACTACCGATTCACCGTCCAACGCAAGGTCTGACATGCCCAAAGGCGGCGACCGCCGCAAGGATAAAAACGCAGCGGCCGAAATTGTCGGCCTCAGCAAAGTCGGTTCGCTCAAAGGCAAAGTGCCCGAAAGCTCGGGCCTGGCTCCGGCCCCGGAAGGCGGCCATTATTTCAGCTTTGGCGACGACGGCAACTCGCCCACCCTCTACGAAATCAGCGGTACGGGCCAACTCATCCGCACCCTCAACGTGCCGGCCACCAACACTGACTGGGAAAGCCTGAGCCGCGACGGCAGCGGCAACTACTACATCGGCGACTGCGGCAACAACGAAAGCACCCGCCGCGACCTCAAAATATTCAAGTTCCGGCCGGACAGTCCCCAGTCCGTCGGCACCATCGCCTTCAGCTACCCCGACCAACGCGAGTTTCCGCCCAAGAAAAAGCAGCGCAACTTCGACTGCGAAGCCAGCCTCTGGCACGACGGCCAGGTGTGGCTTTTCACCAAAGACCGGGGCCAGGACCGTACCAGCAACGTCTACACCGTGCCCGACCAGCCCGGCACTTACACCGCCAAAAAAATTACGTCGCTGGCAATTCCCGGCCAGGTAACCGATGCCGCCCTGCGCGCCGACGGCCACCGCCTGGTGCTGCTGGGCCGGGGCGAGCTGTTCATTCTCGACGGTAATTCCTGGGCTGAAATTCTGAAAGCCACACCCCGCCAGGTGTCGCTGGCCGGGGCCGGGCAGACGGAAGGCGCGGTTTTCAAGAATGCCAACACGCTGCTTATCAGCACCGAACAAGGCGGGCTGTTTGAGTACACGCTGCCCTAAGGGCGCAATGTTTTGGGAAATAGCAAGAGGCTTCGCAAGGCTGACATTGAATGACACCTTGCGAAGCCTCTTTTTGCGTTGCGAAGCCTTGCGGCCTTACAAGTTAACCGTCGTATGCTGTGCGTCGCCTTCTTTGCCCAGGTCGCGCGGGGCGTAGCCGTAGGGATTTTCGGGGTCTTTGCCGGCGCGCCACAGCACCCAGATGCCAATGAAAATCAGCGGGATGCTCAGCAGCTGGCCCTGGTTGAACATATGGCCGTTTTCAAATGCCACCTGGTTCTCTTTCAGGTACTCGCCGAGAAAGCGCTGGATAAACAGCAGCACCACAAACAGCCCGAACAGCTGCCCGCGCGGCGTGTGTTCTTTGGTGCGGTTCCACATCGAATAGAGCAGGATGAGCAGGAAAATGCAGAACAGCGCCTCGTAAATCTGGGTGGGGTGGCGTGGTACGGCCATCAGCGTATCGGCCGTAACCGGCTGGCCGGCAGCATGTATTGGGTAAGCGTAAGTGCCGTTGGGCTGAGCAACCCGGTCAACCAGCTCCGCGCCAACGGGCAGGGGCTGCGTGGCGGGCAGCAGGTGTTCGGTATCGCGCGGGAAGGTGAAGGCCCACGGCGCGCTGCTGGGCTTGCCCACAATTTCGGAGTTCATCAGGTTGCCGGTGCGGATGCAGGCCCCGCCCAGCGCCACCACAATCACAATGCGGTCGAGCACCCACAGGTAATCGAACTTGTTGTTGCGCGCAAACAGCCAGCAGGCGAACAGGATGCCAATGGTAGCGCCGTGGCTGGCCAGCCCTCCCTGCCAGATTTTAAACACGACCATAGGGTCCTTCATCAGCTCATCGAAATCATAGAACAGCATGTGCCCCAGCCGCGCGCCCACAATGGTGCCGATGAGCATGTAAATCGTAATCACGTCGACCCACTGCGGCGACACCCGCTCCGAGCGGTAGATGTGCGTGAGAATGAACGTACCCACCACAAAGGGCAGCATGAAAAACAGCCCATACCAGCGCAGCGTGACCGGCCCGAGGTGAGCAATAATGGGGTTGACGTTCCAGAGAATGGCGTCGAGAGAAGGAAGCATGCGGGACGAAATGAAATAGAAGGTCAAAGGTACTCAGCCCCGGCTTGCGGCCTGACGGCGGCAAACAAGGTTTTTGATGCGGTGGAAAAAGCGGGAACTGGGCCGTTCAGCGCCGGATTGGTGCGCTGGCGGCCGGCGGAATCGTCCCCGATGCCAAGGCCTTGTCATCGCCGCTCAAAACCAGCACCAGTGCCCCAACCAGCATAGCATAGGCCGGCCGACGCATCCAGCCCGGCAGCCAGGCCCGGCTCGTTTCGGCGGCAAGGCGGGCCTGCACCCGGCCGTAGAAGAACGGCCGGGGCTGCGCCAGGGGCTGATGGCGCAGCTGTTGCAGCAGGCCCTCCCACTCTGCGTCGCCCTCGGGGTCGTTAGCGAATTCAGGCATGGCGAAAAGGCGGTTGAACGTGTTTGCGAAGGGTTTGCCGGGCACGAAATAACAGGGATTCGACGGCGGCTACGGTGGTACCGAGCACGGCCGCAATCTGTTCGTAGCTCAACTCCTGTTCGTGGCGGAGGGTGAAGGCCACCTGCTGCTGGTCGGGCAGCCGGGCTATGTGGGCCAGCAGCAGCTCGAACTGTTGCTGGCCCTCGAGCAGCGTGAGCGGGTGGGCGTGGTCGGGCGGCTCGTGCAGCACCTCATTCCTGAAGCCCAGCAGGCTGGTGAAAAAAGCCAGACGCTTTTTGGTCTGGGTTCGGCGGCGGGTTTTCAGCGCCCGTGAGGTAGCCAGGCGATAGAGCCAGGTGCTCAGCGCCGCTTCGCCCCGAAACCGGCCGATGGTTTGGTAAACTTCCACAAAAACCTCCTGGGCCACGTCCTCCGCTTCTTCCGGGTTTCGGAGCAACGAAAACGCGGTGCGGTACACGCGGTTCTGGTAACGGTCGACTAGGGTGCGAAACGCGGCCTCGCTCCCGCGTTGCAGCTGCGCTACCAGCTCTACCTCAGCATCTAATGTCGGCGCAACCACTTCGGCACAAACCGGCGACTCAAGGGTTGAAAACAGTGGAATAGCGCAAGTCACAGAGCCCAGGGCTGAATGTTGGTAAGTTGTCTTTGCAGCTTCCGTAGCGGCTCAATGTCGCGCTTGATGAGGTTGCATAGCATTAGGGCCGCTCAATGCAAAAAACTTGCGCCAACCATTGCGCCCTATTCATAATCATATGACTATCAGAAGTTAATTTAGCAAAATACATTTCACTACTTCCAATAACCCACATCAGCGCCGACGTTATAGCGCCGCTAGCTCCTCGCCGAACCCGCCGCTCAGAATCGGAAACCGCAGCCAGGAACGTGGGTCCACGTTGTAATCATCGAGGTGAAACGAGGGCGCGTACCGCTCGCGCTTCCACTGATTGCGGCTCCAGAGCGTGTAGAAGCGGCGCACAAAGGCGCGTAACTGCTCGTGGTCGAAGCCGGTGGCTTCTGTGTCCAGAGTGGCCAGCACCTGCTTTGGGCTGAGGCGGTTGTAGAAGGCCAGCCGCTCGATGCGGTTGAGCAGGGTGTAGGGCATGAGGTCGCGCTCGTCGGTCTGCTTGTCGGCCAGCGGGCGGAGCTCGGCGGTGGGCTGCAAGGCATTCACGTGGCGCAGGGCCGCGTAGCCCAGCTCGGTCTCGGCCCAGCGCAGCCACTTTTTCACGAAGTCCTTGTCCACCCCCGCGATGGGCGAGATGCTGCCGGCCGTGTCGCCGTCCATGGTGCAGTAGCCCACGCTGGCCTCCGAGCGGTTGGAGGTGGTGATGAGCAGGCAATTTTGCACGTTGGCCAGCAGCCAGATTGCCGGAGCCCGCACCCGCGCCTGAATGTTCTGCAGGGCCAAATCGTCGGTTTGCCAGGTCAATTCCCGGCCCAGTGCGCCTTGGATTTTGCCCACGTAGCCCGATACCTCCTCGTCAATTTCCCAATTAAAAAACCGGGCCCCAATACTATCAGCCAGGTCTTTGGCGGAGTTAAAGGTATCATCCGAAGAATTTACGGTTCCCTGGTAAGCGCACGTCAACAACTGCCGCACCAATTGCTGATTGGTGCTCAAGTCGCTCTCAATCGTGGGCGCTTCCACCACCTGGGCCGCACTGCCGCCCGCTCCGGCCTGCTGCACCACCGTTTCACTCGCCGCCGGGAAGCAGCCACTGCGCCGCTTGAACTCGTCCAGGCCCAATTCCTCAACGCCCAGCCGCACCATTTCGGCCACGCCCACGGCACAGAAACACGAGTCGGCCCCACCGCTTAAGCTCAGCACGAAGCCTTTACTGCGGGCCTTGCGCAGGTAATCAAACAGCGCCAGACTCATGGCCTGGTTCAGTTCCTTGTACTCATCGGGCGCGGGCAGCGGCACGATTTCGGCCGCCGGCTCCGGCTTAGCCGTGAAATCCACGTCCACCCACTCCAAATCCACCTCCTTGAAGCTCAGCAACTGGTTGCGCTTCAGCAAATGACCGTTGCGGGCCACCAGAATTTCGCCGTCGAAGATGATGCGACCGGCCTCATTGCCCAGCAGATTGGCATACAGATACGTGCAATCGAACGTGCGCGACGCCTTCATTACCAACTGGTAGCGCACGTCAGTTTTGCTCATTGCAAAGTGGCTGGCCGAGGGGTTCACAATCAAGTCTACCCGGCCCATAAGCCGGCACGCCGGCCGCACGTTATCCGCCCGCCAGGCATCTTCGCAAATCTCGAAACCAAAGCGCACGCCCTGGTGCTCAAAAATAAGGTCGCCCAACGGCCAGGTCTCCCCTTCCCAGCTCACAGTGCTGGTTTCGCCCGCCACCCAGGGCGCAAAAAACCGCGTTTCGTAATGCACCCCGTCGTTGGCTAGAAACTGCTTGGCCGCGAAGCCCATAATCTGCCCGTCGCGCAGCACGGCGGCCGTGTTGTAGGTGCGGCCCGGCAGGCGCACCGGCAACCCCACCACTACGCAGATGCCCTGCGTCCAGGGCCGCACCGCTTGCAGGTGGGCCAGCGCCGCCTCCGGCATCCAGTCGCTCAGAAAAAGGTCTTCGCAGGCGTAGCCGGTCAGGCACAGTTCGGGCAGACATAACAGCTGCACGCCGGCGCTTTTGGCCTGCTCAATGGCCGTCTGAATATTCCGCAGGTTGTTTTCCCAATCAATGGGAATCTGGTTGAGGGCAGCTCCGGCAATACGCATCAGCAGGGTTGAGTTTTGAATGTTGAGGGTTGAGTGAAGTCAGTCAAACGCTTCGATTAGTAGCAACGGCAGCAAAGCCACATGGTTTTTTCGAAGCAGCACTTTTACTGCACCTGGCTAATTTCCGCAGTTACCTCACTCGACATTCAACCCTAAAAATTCAACCCTTTTATTAGGCCACGCCCAGCTCCGTCAGGGCACGCTCGGCGGCCAGCTGCTCTGCTTGCTTCTTGCTCAAACCCATGCCAGTGGCCACCACTTCCTCGTCCAGCAGCACGTTGGCGGTAAACTCCATCATGCCGCCCGGCCGGGCCTCGCCCGTGATGTCGTAGCGCAACACTTTGCCCTGGCGCTGCGCCCACTCCACCAGCTTGCTCTTGAAATTGGCCGTGGTAGTGGTGAGCGTGTGCACGTCCACAAAGCCCTTCACGAGGCGCGTGAGGACAAATTTACGGGCCGCTTTGTAGCCCAAATCCAGGTAGACGGCTCCCACCAGGGCCTCCAGCGCGTTGCCATTCACGGAGCGCGAGCGGGCCGCGCGGCCCTGCGCGGTGTCCAGCTGCACCAGTTTGTCGAGGCCCAATTTGAGGGCGATGCCGTTCAGGCTTTCGCGGTTCACGATGCGGGAGCGCACTTCCGTCAGGAAGCCTTCCTGCTCGTAGGGGTACTTTTTGAACAGGTATTCGGCCACCACCGTGCCCAGCACGGCATCGCCAAGAAACTCCAGCCGCTCGTTGGTCTGGTGCCGGCCAATGGCGGGCTGCTGCCGCACCGCCGACGAGTGCGTGAACGCCAGCCGGTAGAGCCGGGCATTCTTGGGCGTCTGGCCCGTCACGGTAGCCACGGCCTGCCGAAACGCCTTATCAGAAGCAAAAAAACGGGAAACGAAACCGAGCAAAGGAAAGGAAAATAAAAAGTGTAAAGTGCAGCCCTTTCGCCTGTCATCCTGAGCGCAGCGAAGGACCTTCTCACGTCAGCGCTAATCGTAACTGACGTGAGAAGGTCCTTCGCTGCGCTCAGGATGACAAAAGGAATGCGCTACAGCTTGCGGAAAATCACCGACGTGTTGTGGCCGCCGAAGCCGAAGGTGTTGCTCATGGCCACGCGCACGTCGCGCTCCTGGGCTACGTTCGGCGTGAAGTTCAGTGCTTGGTTGATTTCCGGGTCGGGCGTGTGCAGGTTGATGGTGGGCGGCACCATACCGTGCTGCATAGCCATGATGCAGGCCACTGCCTCAATGCCGCCGGCTCCGCCCAGCAGGTGGCCGGTCATGCTTTTGGTCGAGGAAATGTTCAGCTTCTCGGCGTGCGCACCAAATACTTTTTCGATGGCCTTGATTTCGGCGCCATCGCCCAGCGGCGTGCTCGTGCCGTGGGTGTTGATGTAATCCACTTCCTCGGGCTGAATGCCCGCATCGCGCAGGGCGTTTTTCATCACCAGCACCACGCCTTCGCCGCTCGGGTCGGGGGCTGTGATGTGGTAAGCATCCGACGACATGCCGCCGCCAATCAGCTCGCAGTAAATCTTGGCACCGCGGGCCTTGGCGTGCTCGTATTCTTCGAGCACCAGCGCGCCGGAGCCTTCGCCCAGCACGAAGCCGTCGCGGTCCTTATCATAAGGCCGCGAGGCCGAAGCCGCGTCGTCGTTGCGCTCGCTCATGGCCTTGAGGGCGTTGAAGCCGCCCACGCCCGATTCGGTAATGGCCGCTTCGGAGCCGCCGGTCACCACAGCATCGGCGAGGCCGAGACGGATGTTGTTGAAGGCGGCAATGATGGCGTCGTTCGACGAGGCGCAGGCCGACGTGGTCACGAAATTGGGCCCGCGGAAGCCGTTTTTGATGCTGATGTTGCCCGACGAGGAGTCGGCAATCATGCGCGGAATGAAGAAGGGCGAGTAGCGCGGCGTACCGTCGCCCCGCTCAAACTGGAAGCATTCTTCCTGCAGCGACTTCAGGCCGCCGATGCCGGAGCCCCAAATCACGCCTACCCGGTCCTTGTCGACGCCGCTTTCAAGCAGGCCCGAGTCGGCAATGGCTTCGTCGGAGGCAATCACGGCGAACTGCGTGAACAGGTCCATTTTACGGCCCTCTTTGCGGTCGAAGTACGTGTCGGGATTATAGTCCTTGACCTCGCAGGCAAAGCGGGTTTTGAACTTGGTGGGGTCGAAGCGCGTGATGGTAGCCGCGCCGCTGGTGCCCGTGCGCAGGCCTTCCCAATAAGCCGGGGCGGTATTGCCCAGCGGTGTGATGGCTCCAAGGCCAGTAACGACAACCCGTCGGATGGACGACATAAGTCAGGCGCCAGAAGCGCGAAAGGTGAAGCGGGATGAAACAGCAAAACCGGCCGGCGGCTAGCCGGCCGGTATGCGCAGAACTCGGGGGTTCATTCCAGGCAAAACGCGGAAATCGGGTAAAGATTATTTACGCAAATGGCGCGCGTTGCTCAGAATGAAGGAAAACTACTTAGCGTGCTCTTCGAGGTAGCTGATGGCCTGGCCCACGGTACCGATGTTCTCGGCCTGGTCGTCGGGGATGCTCACGTTGAATTCCTTTTCGAACTCCATAATCAGCTCGACGGTATCCAGCGAGTCAGCACCCAGGTCGTTGGTGAAGCTTGCCTCGGGGGTAACCTCGGAGGCTTCAACGCCCAGTTTATCAATAATAATGGCCTTTACTTTTTCTGCGATTTCAGACATTTCCGTGGGGGTTTAGGGAAAACTACGGCGCAAAGTAACGAGAGAATTTTCATCTAACCCACGGCCGCGCTTTCGAAATGCGGTTACAACATTATGGCGGCGGCCCGTTGCGGGCCGTAGCTTTGCCGCTTCCTGCCCACGGGTGCCCCTTTAGTGGCCATTTATGAAAACTTTCACCCTGGATGTTGACTACGAGTGCGACTTCGCCCTGTTCGGGCTGGTGAGCAGCACCCGCGACTACACCTTGGCCTGGACGCTGAACCGCGCCCTGCGCCTGCGCCTCGTGAAGCAGCCCGAGTTGCTGCTGAACCTCTTCAGCCAGGGCCGGCTGGTGTTTACGCACTACCTGCACGCCACCGAGAGCCTCACGCTGCGGCTGCTGCGCAACCGCTCCATTGCCCCGTCCAGCCTCAAAAAGCCCTATCTGGCGCCCGATATCAAGGAATACGACTACCTGTTGGCTGTGACTAATGGCAGCGGCCACCTGGCCGACGACGAAATTCTGCAGCGCCTCACCGCGCTCGATGCCGTGCAGTACGCCTGCCAGTTCGACCCGAATTCGCTTAAGTACAAGGAGAATCTGATTCTTTGATTGCCGGGCCGGGTGCGGCGCCGCGCTTTGCCGCCCCGAAATAAATCAAGGGCCAAAGCGCTCAACAAGGCCGTAAACAAACGTTTGCCTCCGAAAAAGTGCGGGAAAGTGCGGCGGCAGATGGTAGGCTTTTCGGTTAAATTGAACGACTTTTGCGGCGACGGGTGCCGTCACCGGCCCCGCCAAAGGCCCAAGCTTGCGCGTAGCGCCAGCATCCCCTTCTACATTTAAGGAGGGGAGTTTTTTTGTTCCGACATTTCATCCCAACGCATGGAAACCCCCAGTTCATTTAACAAAACCAAAATCGTGGCCACCGTGGGCCCCGCTTCCAATACGTATGAGCGCCTCGGCATTCTCATGCGCGAAGGCGTGGACGTGTTCCGGCTCAACTTCTCGCACGGTGCTTACGAGGAGCACCTGGCGGTGATTAACACGGTGCGGCGGCTGAACAAGGACATGCGCACCTCGGTGGGCCTGTTGCAGGACTTGCAGGGGCCCAAAATCCGCCTGGGCGAGGTAGAAGGCGGCGGCGTTGAAATCAAAGCCGGCGACAAGCTCAAGCTGGTGTGCGGCGAAAAGGAAATCAGCACAGCCACGCGCCTGAGCACCATCTACATGGGCCTGGCCCGCGACGTGAAGGCCGGCGACCAGATTCTGATTGACGACGGCAAAATTGAGCTGAAAGTACTGGCCACCGACCGCGATAAGGAAGTGGAGGTGGAGGTGATTTACGGCGGCCTGGTGAAGCCCCGCAAAGGCATCAACCTGCCCGACTCGGAAGTATCGGCCCCATCGATGACCGAGAAGGACATCGAAGACCTGAAATTCGGCATGGAGCACGACGTGGATTGGGTGGCGCTGAGCTTCGCCCGCAAGGCCGACGACATTCGCTTCATCAAAAACCTGATTGCCGAGGCGGGCAAAACCACCCGCGTGGTGGCCAAGATTGAAACGCCCGACGGTCTGCGCAACATCGACGAAATCATTGCCATCACCGATGCCGTGATGGTGGCCCGCGGCGACCTCGGCGTGGAAGTGAAGATGGAGGAAGTGCCGATGGCCCAGAAGATGATTATCGCCAAGTGCAACGCGGCTGGCAAGCCCGTCATCGTGGCGACCCAGATGATGGAGTCGATGATTACGGCCCCGCGCCCCACCCGCGCCGAAACCAGCGACGTGGCCAACGCTGTGCTCGACGGAGCCGACGCCGTGATGCTTTCGGCCGAAACCGCCGTGGGGGCCTACCCCGCCGAGGTGATTCGCTCGATGGTGGGCACCATTCTGAGCGTGGAAAGCCGCAGCCCCCAGCTGTTCCACAAGTGGTGGCCCGTCGACCCCAAAGGCACCAACTTTATGGCCGATAGCATCCTGTCGGCTTCGTGCCACCTGGCCAAAAACACCGGGGCCAAAGCCATCACCGGAATGACGCACCGCGGCTACACGGCCTTCCAACTGGCCAAGTACCGCCCCAAAGCCAACATCTTCATCTTCACCGATAACCGTCCCCTGCTCACGGCCCTGAGCCTGGTATGGGGCGTGCGCGGCTTCTACTACGACCGCCTCGTGAGCACCGACAGCACCGTGGCCGACATCCGCTATGTCCTCACCACCACTGGCCACCTCGAAACCGGCGACGTGTACATCACCACCGGCTCGATGCCCATTCAGGACCGGGGCAAGGCCAACATGGTGAAGGTGAGCATCGCCTAAAATAGTAGTCTGGCCAATTGACCGGATGCAAAAGGAGCCCGCTGCAAAAGTAGCAGGCTCCTTTTTTGTGGTAGTAATCGGGCTACTCGTGGGTCAGCTTCCAGGTAGCGTTGGGACCATCAGAATTGGTGAGGTGCAGCAGGTAGAGGCCCGCGGGCTGCCCGGCCAACGGCACGACCACGGCCGACTGGCCGGCGGGCACGGGTCCGCTCCACACGGCGCGGCCCAGCGCATCGGTCAGGCACAGCGCGGTGCCGGGGCGGGCCGGGGCAGCCAGCGTGAGCGTGGCGGCCTCGGCGGCGGGGTTGGGGTACAGCGTGGCAATAGCGGCCGCCTGCGCAGCGCGGGTGGGTAGCAGGTTAGCGAAGCTAGTGGAGCTGCCGCAGGTAATAACGCCGCCGGGAGTACTGCGACGGTAATACACCAATGCTGCATCGCCGGTAGTTATTGGCCCTAGTCCTTCCTGCAGCGCATAGGTCTGGTACCAGTTGCCATCGGTGATGTTCGAATACTGGATACTCCCCCCGATATTCTGAGGATACATCTGTTGATATACCAAAGTGGCTCGGCCGCCGAAGCACCCCGTGCTGCCCGCCACGGCACCGCGAATGCCCGTTCCAACCAGCACGCTACCGCTGGGCATGGCTGGATTCAGGAGGCGGTACTCGCCGGAAAGCAGCGGTAGCACGGAGTATTGCCGCGACTGGCCCGTGCGAAGCGAAAACGCCATGCGCCCGCTCAGCACCGGTCCCACGGTGGTACCAGGGGCGCTATAGCAGCCCAGCCCGCTATAGTTCACGGTCCGGGTTTGCTGCTGGTAGGTGTAAATCAGCGAATCGCCAACGGTTTGTCGGCTCTGAATACCGCGTAAGGTATAGAAACTGGTACAAGGCGGGCCAGCCAACGGACGCGAGGTTTCGTCGTAGCCCAGCAGGTCGCCTGGCTGCAGGTTAAACAAAGTAGTAGGGTTGAGCGCTGAATTGCTGAGCGCAGTTGGCAACTGGCTGGCGGTGTACACCGGCGCGCTGGCCGTGCTTGCGGCCAACCAACGCGGGCCAGCCAGCAGGCCGTACTGCCGGCTCAGGCGCAGCACTGCCCCAGAGCTGAGCGTGATGGTAGCCACCGAATCGGAAGGACTGCCTACGGCCGCACCCACCGGCTCCCAAACCCGACTGGTGAGGGTAGCCGTGAGGGCGGGTGCGGCACTGGCCGTCCAGGTACTGCCAATGGCCGCCCGGGGACGCAGCCGCAGTTGCTGAGCCGCCTGCAAACTGCCTTCCGCTACGTTTTCCAGCACAAACTCGCTGGTGCCCAGCGTCCAGGTCAGCCGGGCACCAAACAGGTTGTTGCGGCTCTTACGGGCTGTCGGCGAATAATAGGCCGCCAGCGCGCTGCCATCATTAGGGCGCAACAGCCGATTAAACGCCCAAGCCGAGTCGCCCGCCATCGTCGTGTAGGCCGAATCGAGGCGCAGCAGGAAGGTAGCCGGAGGATTGGTGCCCGTCGTCGGCGTGTTGAATGAATAAATCAATCCCGGCCGAAACGGCCGCCACGCCTGCTGCGCACTGGCACCAAAGGCAATAAGCGAGAACAGCGCGGCCAGCAAAGGCCGCGCCCAGGGGTAGGCGTGTTTCATGGTACGGGGGTAGTTGATGTGGAATACTGCCCATAAGGTAAGCGCCCATCCCAAATACTTCCGGCTAGGTTCAAGTCAACCCACCAGAAAACCCATTTACACGCAAAAAGCCCCGCTCAAAATTGAGCAGGGCTTTTTGTAAGGAGCGCGAGACCAGACCTTGGGGCGGCGCAGTCTGGCCTCGCTAGGCTCGTCTCGCACTAGAGCGCGTTGACGAGCTTTGTCAGCTTGCTTTTGTTATTAGCAGCTTTGTTCTTGTGGATGATGTTCTTCTTGGCCAGACGGTCCAGCATCGAAGACACCTTTTTCAGCAGCTCCTGAGCGGCCGTTTTGTCGGTCGTCGTACGGAGCTTCTTGATAGCCGTGCGGGTGGATTTGTGCTGGTAACGGTTCAACACGCGCTTGGCTTCGTTGCTGCGGATGCGTTTGAGGGCCGACTTATGGTTTGCCATGAGCAGGAAATATATAGGAGCGTTATGCTTGAGTTCTGTGTTTGGGAGGGCAAAGGTACGAATCCGCCTGACAAATTCAAACCCTGTCTCCAAAAATCTTGAAGCAAAGCGTATTCTCTCGAGCAGGAAGGATTTTTATCATGTCTGAAATCGCCAATACTCACTTCAAATTCACTTTAGAGCCGCTAAATTAGTATGCATGCCGATTAGGTGCGAGCTTTACCGCTACTCCCCCTCCCACCCAGCGCGCCCTGCCACTTCCTATTCCCTCCGTGCCATGCCGCTCGTTGCCGATTCCCATTATCATTCGCCGTTTTACCTGTTCAACGGCCATTTGCAGACCATTGTGCCCAGCCTGTGGCGCACCGTGCCCGATGTGGCTTACCAGCGCGAGCGCCTGGAGCTGCCAGACGGCGACTTCTTAAACCTGGACTGGAGCCGCCTGCCCGACCACCGCCCCACCGATGGCCTCGCTATCGTGTCGCACGGCCTGGAGGGCGACGCCTCGCGGCCTTACGTGCGCGGGATGGTGCGGGCCCTCAACCGCGCCGGCCTCGACGCGCTGGCCTGGAACTACCGCAGCTGCGGCGGCGAGATGAACCGCCTGCTCCGCTCCTACCACCTCGGCGATACGGAGGATTTGGACCTGGTGCTGCGCCACGCGCTGGCTACCGGCCGCTACCGGCGCGCCTATTTGTTAGGTTTTAGCGCGGGCGGCAACGTGACGCTGAAATACCTGGGCGAAGACGCAGCGCGGGTGCCCAAGGAGGTGAAACGGGCCGCGGTATTCTCGGTGCCCACGGATTTAAAGGCCAGTTCGGAGCACATCGGCCGGCCGCAGAACCAGGTGTATATGCGCCGCTTTCTGAAATCATTGCGCCAGAAAATCCGTGACAAAGCGGCATTAATGCCGGGTCAGATTGATTTGGAAGGACTGGAAGCGTTGCGCAATTTCCCGCAGTTTGATGACAAATACACGGCCCCCATGCACGGGTTCGACTCGGCCGAGGCCTATTACCAGTACGCCAGCTCGGGCCGCTACCTGAGCGGCATCCGGGTGCCCACGCTGCTGGTGAACGCCCAGAACGACCCATTTCTGCCGGCGTCCTGCTACCCGCGGGAGGTGGCGGCCAGCTCGCCCTTCGTGTTTCTGGAAACGCCGCCGGAAGGCGGGCACGTAGGTTTTGCCGAAAGCAGTGGGGAATATTATTCGGAGCGGCGGGCGGTGGAATTTCTGACGGCGGAAGTACCGGCGTAGGGGCTGTCATTGCGAGTGGAGCGCAGCGGAACGCGGCAACCTGCCCTCCCGATGCGACTAGTCCCGAAATGTGATAATGACCTTTTAAAACGACAGCCCCCCGGCACTTCACAGTGTCGGGGCTTTCTTGTGAAAGAAAGAGTCTGGTATTGACAGGACGGATTGCCGCGTTCCGCTGCGCTTCACTCGCAATGACAGACAACTACTTCGCGGGCACAAAAACCACTTTTTTCGTCTCGTAGAATTCTTCGCGGAAGAAGTCGCTCAAATTCGTGACTTTGGTTTTGAGGCCGGATTCGGCAATTTCTTCGGTCAGGTCGCCGCCTTTCAGGTAATAGAGGCCGGAGCCGGGCGCGCCCTGGGGCTTGAAGCGGTGAGCAATCCAGGGGTGGAAAGTGGCGAGGCGGGCCACGGCGCGGCTCACCACAAAATCGAACTTCTGGCGCACCTGCTCGGCGCGGGTTTGCTCGGCGGTAACGTTGGGCAGGCCCAGGGCGGCGGCCATGAACTGCACCGCCCGGATTTTCTTGCCGATGCTGTCTACCAAATGAAAATGCACTTCGGGGAACATGATGGCGAGCGGCAGGCCGGGCAGGCCGCCACCGGTGCCCACGTCGAGCACGGCGCTGCCCTTCGGAAACTGCACCACTTTGGCAATGCCCAGCGAGTGCAGCACGTGGCGCTCCGTGAAATTCTCCATATCGGGGCGCGATACGAGGTTGATGGCTTCGTTGGTAGCGCGAAACTCGGTTTCGAGCTGCTGGAAAAGCTGGAGCTGCTGCGGGGTGAGCGCGGGGAAGTAGTGCTGCAAGAGGTTCATGGGTGCAAAGGTGCACGGTCTGGGCCTTTAATGCGACATGGCACGGTCATGCTGAGCGCAGTCGAAGCATGACCGTTCTATTTTTATTGCTAAAGCCAAAGGCCACAAAAAAAAGCCCCGACTCGCGCCGGGGCTTTTTTCAATTAAATAATCTGCTTGGTGTGCTTCACCATGTCATAGAGCAGCTCGCGGGCGCGGTGCAACTGGGCTTTCACGGTGCCGAGGGGGGCTTTGAGCTCGGTAGCAATTTCTTCGTAGCTGAGCTCGTCGAAATAGCGCAGGCTCACGAGGCGCTGGTACTTATCGGGCAGGCGCGACACCACGTGGCGCATGATTTCGATTTTCTGGTTGCGCACGGCGTGCTCGGCCGGGTTCAGGTCGTTGTCGCGGAAATCGATGGTGATTTCGTCGCCGTTGTCGACCTTGATGGCCGAGTCAATCGACATGGTTTTGATTTTATTCTTGCGGATAAAATCGATGCAGTTGTTGGTGGCAATGCGGAACAACCAGGTGCTGAACGCATACTCGGGGTTGAACTTGTGCAGGTTGCGAAAGGCTTTGGCGAAGGCTTCGATGGTGAGGTCTTCGGCGTCGTCCTGATTGCGCACCATCTTGAGCACCACGTGATAGACGGGCTTCTTGTAGATGTGCATCAGCTCGGCGTAGGCCTTCTCGTCGCCGTGGTCCACGGCGGCGCGAATCAGCTTAAAGTCGTGCTTGGCTTTGGCTGAAAACTGCTTTTGAATGTCTTGGTTGTTTACTTCCATCGAAGGGTGCGGTTAAGGAACAGCGAGATTCCCAGAGCCAGGTATTGAATAAAATAAACCGCATCGAGCACCGGCAGGAGCCCGACGATTACGGGCTGGGCAAGCCGCCGGCTCAGACGTGCATACACGGCGCTCACGAACAATGTCCGGAGAACCCATACGACTGCCAAAGGTACCCAATTGTTTGGCGAAAAAACTAGCACAACGGTGACCAGATAGAACAACATGTTGG
This sequence comes from Hymenobacter negativus, assembly GCF_016056375.1. Taxonomy (GTDB): domain Bacteria; phylum Bacteroidota; class Bacteroidia; order Cytophagales; family Hymenobacteraceae; genus Hymenobacter; species Hymenobacter negativus_A. The sequence goes on along the minus strand of NZ_JAEDAE010000002.1, from coordinate 219,525 downwards.
CTAACATAAACGTGCCCACCCGCAAACGGTCGGCCAGGCGGTAGGCACGGCCGGCAGAGAGGTGCCGCCGCTTCTGGCGCCACCACGCGGCCCAGGTTTCGGCGGGCTCGCTCAGGGTGTGGGCACTGGGGTCGGCCACCACGGCCACGCGCTGGCCCTGGCGCACGGCGTCCTGCACCAGTAAGTCGTCATCGCCGCTCAGCTGGCGGATGTGCGAGGCAAAACCTTTGGTAGCCGTGAAGCATGCGCGGGTGTAGGCCAGGTTGCGGCCCACGCCCATGTAGGGCCAGCCGCGCCAGGCAAAGCTGAGGTATTGCGCCGCAGTAAGCAGCGTTTCGTAGCGAATGAGCTGATTGAGGAAGCCGGGGGCTTCGGTGTAGGATGAGAAGCCAAGGACCACATCGGCCCCGTCTTTCTGCGAAAAGCCGCGCTGCATGAGGCGCAACCATTGATTGGTGGCGGGGATGCAGTCGGCGTCGGTGAAAAGCAGGCGGGCGTAGCGGGTGGCCTTGATGCCGAGGGTGAGGGCGTATTTCTTGGGGGCAAAGCCGTCGGGGGTGCGGTCGATGGTGACGAGGCGCACGGTGGTGGGATAATATTGAGCGAGCTGTTGGGCGTATAAATAGGTGTCGTCTTCGCTACGGTCGTCAATGAGGACGATTTCGAAGGCAGCGGGGTAATCCTGTTTCAGCAGCAGCGGCAGCAGGCGGCGCAGGTTGTCGAGCTCGTTGCGGGCACAGACGACGATGGATACCGGCTCGGCATCGGGGCCGGGCGCATCGGCCGGGGCCTCGGGAGCGCGGCGGGCGAAGGGCCAGAAGAAATACGCGGCGTAGAAGAGCTGCACCAGCACGCACGCCAACAAAAGCCAGAAAAACGGGGACGCGGGTACGGGGGGAAGCAACAAAGCAACGGAACGAATGAGCCCGCAAAAGTACGGGGCGCGAAACGAGCGGGTTACCTTTGCAAGAGGAAGCGGGAAGTGAGAAGTGAGGAGCGGAAAGCGAAGAGCCGGCTTTTTGGCTTTCATCAGCTATTCCTTGGCCACCACGCTCTATTTCCCACTTCCCACTTCTCGCTCCGCGCTCCCCAATAATGACCTTCGACCTTCTCGCTCAAGACCCCGCTACCAAGGCCCGCGCCGGCCGCCTCGAAACGGCCCACGGCATCATTGAAACGCCCATTTTTATGCCCGTGGGCACGGCCGGTACCGTGAAAGCCGTGCCCCAGGCCACGCTGAAGGACGACGTGCAGGCCCAGATTATCCTCGGCAACACCTACCACCTCTACCTGCGCCCAGGCCTGGAGGTGCTGAGAGCAGCCGGCGGGCTGCACAAATTCAATGGCTGGGACCGGCCGATTCTGACCGACTCGGGCGGCTACCAGGTGTACTCGCTGAGCAACACCCGGAAGATTAAGGAAGAGGGCGTGAAATTTCGTTCGCACATCGACGGCAGCCAGCATTTGTTTTCGCCGGAGGGCGTGATGGACATTCAGCGCGTGATTGGGGCCGATATTATTATGGCGTTTGACGAGTGCACGCCCTGGCCCTGCGAGTACGACTACGCCGCCCGCTCGCTCGACATGACGCACCGCTGGCTGAAGCGCTGCATCCAGCGTTTCGACAGCACCGAAGGGCTTTACGGCTACCAGCAGGCGCTTTTTCCGATTGTACAGGGCAGCACCTTTAAGGATTTGCGGGTGCGTTCGGCGGAGTTCATCGCCGAGCAGGGGCGCGAGGGCAACGCCATTGGCGGGCTGAGCGTGGGCGAGCCGGCCGAGCTGATGTACGAGATGACCGAGCTGGTGTGCGACATCCTGCCCAAGGACAAGCCGCGCTACCTGATGGGCGTGGGCACGCCGGCCAACATCCTCGAAAACATTGCGCTGGGCGTAGACATGTTCGACTGCGTGATGCCGACCCGCAACGCCCGCAACGGCATGCTGTTCACCACGCAGGGCATCATGAACGTGACCAACCTGAAGTGGGCCACCGATTTTACGCCCATCGACCCGGCGCTGGAAGGCGCGGCCAGCACATTCTATACCCGCGCCTATGTGCGCCACCTGTTTCAGTGCCAGGAAATGCTGGGGCCACAAATTGCCTCGGCCCACAACCTCACGTTTTACCTGTGGCTGGTGAAGGAGGCCCGCAAGGAAATCATCGCCGGCACGTTTGGCCCCTGGAAAGAGCGCATGGTGAAGCAGCTGATGACAAGATTGTAATTATGAATCATGAGTTATGAATTATGAGTTGGCGTTCTGCTTACAGCGCCGCTTTCCAATTCATAGCTCATAATTTATAACTCATAATTCCAACTATGAATATCCTCGACAAATACATCATTAAGAAATTTCTCGCCGCGTTTTTCTTCTCGGTGGTAATTCTCGTGACGGTGATTTGCGTGATTGATTTCACGGAGAAAAACGACGACTTTATTCAGCATAATTTGTCGATGTCGAAAATTATTTTCGGCTATTACATTTATCTGTTTCCCTATTTTGCCAACCTGCTTTCGCCGATTACCATTTTTATTGCCGTTGTATTTGTGACGGCGCAATTGGCCGCCCGGACAGAAATTGTGGCCATTCTGGCCAGTGGCGTGAGTTTTCGGCGGCTGATGCTGCCCTACGCCATGGGCGGCGCGGTGGTGGGGCTGATGATATTTGGGCTGATTGGCTGGGTGCTGCCCATTGGCAATAAGTCGCGGGTGGCGTTTGAGCGGGCGTATATCAAACTGCCGTACCGGTTTCAGGGGCGCAACGTGCACATGAAAATCGGGCCGCGCAGCTACGTGTACATGGAGAGCTACGACAACCTGAGCAACATCGGCTTCCATTTTGCGCTCGAAACCGTGGACAGTACCGTGCTGCGCCGCCGTCTCACGGCCGATGCCATCAACTGGGATTCGACCAGACACGTGTGGCATTTGTCGCCGCAGTTGGTACGCACTTTCAAAGGGTCGCAGGACGAAACCCTGCAAACCCTGCCGGCCCGGGACACCACCATGAACCTGCGCATTGAGGATTTTGCCAGCACCTATAAGCTGGCCGAAACCATGACCTTGCCCCAGCTCAACGCCTACATCAAAGACAAGATAGAGCGCGGGGCCGACGACACGCAGCTCTATCTGAGTGAGAAATACGAGCGGTACGCCTACCCATTTTCCATCGTCATTCTCACGCTGATTGGCGTTATTCTCAGCGCCCGAAAATCGCGGGCCGGCGTGGGCGGACAGATTGCGCTGGGATTCGTGCTGGCCTTCGTGTTCATCATTTTTGTGATGCTGAGCCGCAACCTGGCGCAGGTGGGCAGCCTCTCGCCCATGCTGGCGGCGTGGATACCCAGCACCATTTTCTCGGTAATTGGGCTGGCGCTGTACCGGTTCGTGCCGAAGTAATTCTTAGGGTAAAAGGGTATGAGCGCAGGAAGTCAATGCTACTCTGCCCTTTATATCTCTCCTACCCCCGTACTTTCATACCCTCCTACCCTTGTTAAAAGACTACCTCAAGCTTCATTTTATTGTGCTCCTGTGGGGCTTCACGGCCATCCTGGGCAAGCTGCTGACGGTGCCGCCGGTGGAGCTGGTTTTCTGGCGCACGCTGCTGGCGGCCACGGGGCTGGCGGTGCTGCTAGTGGCGCGGCGCATGCCCTGGCGCGTGTCGGGGGGGCAGGCGGCGCGGCTGCTGGCGGTGGGCGCGCTGGTAGCGGCGCACTGGATTACTTTCTTTCTGGCGGCGCGGCTGTCGTCGGTGAGTGTGTGCCTGGCGGGGCTGGCCACGCTGGCGCTGTGGACCTCGCTGCTGGAGCCGCTGCTGCTGTGGCGACGGGTGCGCGGCTACGAAGTGGGTCTGGGCCTGATTACGATGGTGGGCCTCTACCTGGTGAGCCAGGCCGAGCTGGACCAGCTGCTGGGCCTGGGCGTGGCGGTGCTCTCGGCCGGCTTGTCGGCGCTGTTCAGCGTGTTGAACTCGAAGCTGATTAAGACGCATCCGCCGCTACGGCTCACGTTTTACGAGATGCTGGGCGCGTGTTTGAGCATAGCGCTGTTCTTCCCGATTTACAGCCAATATTTTACGCAGGGGCAGGGCTTGCAGCTGGCGTGGCGCGGCTACGACTGGCTCTGGCTGCTGCTCCTGGCGGGCGTGTGCACAGTGTACGCCTTCTCCACGTCGGTGGAGCTGATGAAACGTATTTCGCCCTTTGCCGTGAACCTGACCATTAATCTGGAGCCAGTGTATGGCATTTCGATGGCGGCGGCCATCTACTGGCTGCACACCAAAGGACTATTGAACGCGCCACAATTCAACGGCGAGCGCATGAGCACGGGTTTCTACATTGGTACGCTGCTCATCGTGCTCAGTGTGCTGATTCACCCGCTGGTGGCGCGGCTGATGAAGGACAAGGAGCCCGATTTGGAGCCAGCAATGCCGGTGTAGCGCCCGTTTGTCATTCCGACGAAGGAGGAATCTGAATACGCCCGTTCATCGGTTTAACTCGGATTCCTCCTTCGTCGAAATGACAAATGAACAATGCTAATTTACAGCCCTCCCTGCCACACGGTGTACTCAGCCGGCCACGGCACTGCGGTCGGCTCCCCACTTTCCCACAAGCCATACACAGCCGAGCCGGAGCCCGACAAGCTCGCATAAGTAGCTCCGGCGTCATAAAGCTGCTGCTTGATTTCGGCCAGCACGGGGTAGCGGGGCATGAGAGCCGTTTCAAAATCATTGCTGACGGTGCTGCGCCAAGTGCTCATGGGCTGGGCTAAGGCTTGGCGCAACGGGTGTATTGGCGGCTGCGGCGTGATATGGGCGTAAGCCTCGGCGGTGCTGATGTGCAGGTTGGGGTACACGACCACGCAGGACATACCTTTCAGATTGAGGTCGATTTCCTCGAATACGTCGCCTTTTTCCACGGCCAGTACGGGCTTGTTCTGAATGAAGAAGGCGCAGTCGGAGCCGAGGCGACGGGCATAGCTTTCCAGAGTTTCAAACGAGAGATTCAGGCCGAACAGGTCGTTGGCGGCTTTGAGCGCGAAGGCAGCATCGGCGGAACCGCCGCCCAGGCCGGCCCCAATGGGCACTATTTTGTGCAGGTAAATCTGCACGGGCGGCAGCTCGGGGAAATCGGCTTGCAGCAGTTCGTAGGCTTTGAGGCAAAGGTTGGTGGCGGGGTCGCCGGGGATGGGGCGGCCGGTGAGCGTGAGGGTGGTGGCGGACCCGGCGGGCGCGGGCAGCAGTTCCAACGCATCGGTCCAGGGCAGGGGCACAAACACCGATTCGAGGGTGTGGAAGCCATCGGGGCGGCGCTGGGTGACGTAGAGGCCGAGGTTGAGCTTGGCGTTGGGGAAGGTGAGCATGGGCGCTTCGCTTGACAAGGAATGAGGAAAACAAACAGCAAAAGAACGTCATGCTGAGCGCAGCCGAAGCATCTCTACCGCACAACGCAATTCATCCGATTGAATTACTCTCACTGTAGAGATGCTTCGGCTGCGCTCAGCATGAAGTTCTACTACATGACGTTCTTCCACGACCTTTGCCTAATCCTTTAACCCCTCTAGTGTCCGCTCCCGCTTCCTTCTACGCCGGTTACGGCAAGCGCCTGCTCGACCTCGCGCTGGCCGGGCCGCTGCTGCTGCTCACGCTGCCGCTGCTGGCGGGCGCGGCGGCACTGGCGGCCGTGCAAAACCGGGGGCACTGGCTGTTTCGGCAGGCGCGGCCGGGGTGGCACGGACGGCTGTTCACCCTGTATAAGCTGCAAACCATGACCGATGCCCGCGATGCCGCCGGCCAGCCGCTGCCCGATGCGCAGCGCCTGCCGCCGCTGGGCCGTTGGCTGCGCGCCACCTCGCTCGATGAACTGCCCCAGCTCTGGAACATCGTGCGCGGCGACTTGAGCTTGGTGGGGCCGCGCCCGCTGCTGCCAGAGTATCTGCCGCTGTATTCGCCCACCCAGGCCCGCCGCCACGCGGTGCGGCCCGGCCTCACCGGCTGGGCGCAGGTGAATGGCCGCAATGCTATCAGCTGGGAAGAAAAATTTGCTTTCGATGTGTGGTACGTCGACCACCTGTCGCTGCGGCTCGACCTGCTGATATTGTGGCGCACCGCCGGGCGGGTGCTGGGCGCACGCGGCATCACGGCCGCCGGTGAGGCCACTATGACAGCGTTTCGGGGCAGTCCCCCACTGCCGCCTTCTTCGTAATACGTTTTATGACGCAACTCTTCTTTTCTGACTACGACGTGAGCGAGGCGCTGCCGCCGCTCGTCATCTTCGGGGCGGGTGGCCTGGGGCGCGAGGTGCTGGTACTTCTCCAACAACTGAATGAGGCCCAGCCGACGTGGCTGCTGCGCGGCTTCTACGACGACCACGCGCCCGATACGCCCACCGTGGGCGGCCTCCCCTACCTCGGCACCGCCGCCGACCTCAACGCCACTACCGAGCCGCTGGCTGTGGCCGTGGCCGTGGGCAGCTCGGCCAGCCGGGCGGCCGTGGTGGCACGGCTCACGTCGGTGCAGCTCATCTTTCCGAGCATCGTGCATCCGGCGGTGGCGCTGGGACCGGGGCAGCGGATTTCGCTGGGCGCGGGGTGCATCATTCAGCAGGGCTGCATTCTTACTTGTGATATCTCGCTGGGCCGCTTTGTGCTGCTCAACCTGGGCTGCACCGTGGGCCACGATGCCGAGCTGGCCGATTTCTGCTCCCTGATGCCGCACGCCAACGTGAGCGGCGCGGCCCGGCTGGGCCGGGGCGTGTACCTTGGCACCAATGCCACCGTTATCCAGGGCGTTCAGGTTGGCGAGAATACCGTGGTGGGCGCGGGCGCGGTAGTAGTGCGCGACTTACCGGCTAATGTGACGGCCGTGGGCGTGCCGGCGAAGGCCATTTAAAAATGAAGATTTCTGGCCGTCATGCAGCGCGCAGCGAAGCATCTTGCCCGCAGTCACTAATTCTATTGATTGGAATACATTGTGCGGTAAAGATGCTTCGCTGCGTGCTGCATGACGTTCGACCTTAATAACTCTCATTCCTTCCATGCGTAGCCAGGATTACGACCGTCTCTACCTCTCCCCGCCCCACCTCGGCCGGCACGAGCTCAACTATGTGCACAAGGCCATTGAGGACAACTGGGTGGCCCCGGCCGGGCCCAACATCACGGGCTTCGAGGCCGACATCTGCGCGGCGGTGGGGGTGCCGCATGCGGTGGCGCTCACGTCGGGCACGGCGGCTATCCATCTGGGACTGATTTTGCTGGGTGTGGGGCCGGGCGATGAGGTGCTGTGCCCCTCTTTCACCTTTGTGGCTACGGCTAATCCCATTGTGTACCTGGGGGCCACGCCGGTGTTTGTGGATAGCGAGGCCGAAACCTGGAACATTTGCCCCGAGCGCCTGCGCGAGGCCATTACGGACCGCATTGCCAGGGGCAAAAAACCCAAGGCCCTCATCTTGGTTCACCTCTACGGGATGCCCGCCAAAGTGCCCGAAATCCTGGCGCTGGCAAAGGAATTCGACATTCCGATTTTGGAAGATGCGGCCGAGGCGCTGGGTTCGGAGTGGCAGCAGCAGCCGCTGGGCGGCTTTGGGCGGGTGGGCGTATTTTCCTTTAATGGCAACAAGATTCTGACTACCAGCGGCGGTGGTGCGCTCGTGACTTACGACAAGGCCCTGGCTGAGCGCGCCCGCTTCCTAGCCACTCAGGCCAAGGACGACGCCCCCTACTACCAGCACTCCGAAACCGGCTACAACTACCGCCTGAGCAACATCCTGGCCGGCATCGGCCGGGGCCAGATGGAGCTGCTGCCCGAGCGCGTGAAGCGCCGCCGCCAGATTTTCGACTGGTACCGCGAGCACCTCGCCGCCGTGCCCGGCCTCACGGTGGCCCTGGCCCCGGAGCCGGCCGGCAGCCGCTCCAACCGCTGGCTCACCACCGTCCTCCTCTCCTCGCCCGACCCCGACAACGCCGCGCCCGCCCTCACGCCCGAGGCCCTGCGCCAGCACCTCGAAACGCACAACATCGAGAGCCGGCCGCTGTGGAAGCCGCTGCACCTGCAGCCCCTGTTCGTGGCCGCGCCCATGTATGGCGGCGCGGTGTGCGAAGACCTGTTTGCCCGGGGCCTGTGCCTGCCCAGCGGCTCGGCCATGGGCGATGCCGAGCTGCGCCGCGTGAAAGAGGCCCTAACGGAGGCGCTGGGGTAATTTTTCTTCGCAAAAACTCGCCCGAACTCCTGCTTATTGCTTTACTGCTGCTGGCCGCCGGCCCCACTCAGGCGCAATAGATGCCGCTGAAAAAGCCGCGTGAGCGCCAGTAGGTCATCATCGCAAGTAAACGAAGAAAGCGCCCCCAATGCGTAGCATCAGGGGGCGCTTTCTTCATTTAATGGCCTTCAGGCGAACCTAATAAGCCGGGTTGTGCTCTGCCGGCCAATGGAGCAGGGGCCGCGCAGCGTCAGAAACTTATTGCTTGAGCAGTTGGCTGGTGCGCAGGTAGCCATCTTCGTCGCGCATCCGGATGAGGTACACGCCGGGCTTTACGTCCTTCAGGTCAAACGACTGGTTGGTGACGCCGGTTTTCACCAGGCTGCCCGTGATGCTGTAGAGCGAAAACGCCTGCTGGGTCTTCCAGGCCACCGTCACTTCATCGGCGGCCGGGTTGGGGTACACCTTAATGGCCAGGCCATCCAATGGGTTGCGCGTGCTCAGTGCATAGGCAGTGCTCATGTAGTAGATGTTCGCGGTTACGCCTTTGGTAATTTGGTGTGCGCCGGCAGTCAGGGGCAGCGTGAGGCGTCCCGATACCACGTTCTGGTTCACGTTGTCGATTTTAACCGCGCCGCTGAAGGCATCGTTGAACACCAACGTAAGGGTAGCCGGGGCGGTGGTGGTGAAGGCCACGTTCGTGGACGACTCCAGCTTGAGGCACTGCGTCAGGTTCAGGCCGTTGTAGACCACCGTGCCTTGCGAGGTAGACAGGTTGCCGGTGATGGTGTAGAAGGTGCTGGTAGTGCCGGATACCGTGAAGTTGTGCACCATAGCCGAGGCGTTGCTGCCGCCACCCGTGCCGCCACCGCCGGTGCCACCACCCGTGCCGCCGCCGCCCGTGGTGGGGGGCACAATGCCCTGCACCGAAACCAGACCGGTGGTGTAGCTCGTCAGCGCGGCCTTCAGCGGCACATTGACGGCGTAGGAGGCGTCATCCACTGCGTTGTTGAAGGTCCACTGGAAGTCGCCGCCCTTCACGCGGCCCGCATACAGCATGGCATTGGTACGGGCCGTGGCGGGGGCATCCGGCGTGTAAGTGTACATGACGGCTGCGTTGGTGTCGAAGTTGTTGTAGGTGTTGTTGCCATACGCCGAGTGAACGGTGGCGGGCACGGTTTGCGTGCGGGTGGTCACCACGTAGGCATCGAAATCAACCGTGGGGTTGGGGTAGCCGGTGGCGCCGTAAGGCACGAAGCGCGTCTGCCCGGTCATGTAGTTATCGAAGGCCTTGATGGTGCCGCCGTCCTCGTTCGAGAAAATGGGCATGTTGGTGTAGTCGTTGCGCTGCGTGGCCGGGTTGAACACGTCCGTGCCCTGCATCGACGTCAGCATGGGGTATTTGCAGTTGCGGAAGTAGTTGCTTTCCATGAACACCGAGGAGCCTTCCGTCGAGCCCGACCCGTACTTGGCGTTGCCGTCGTAGTAGTTGTTATACACGTGGGCCGAGTAGAAACGCACACGGGGGTGGCGCGAGTCGGAGTGGTCGTACCAGTTGTGGTGGTAAGTGATGTAGAGACCCTGCGTGGTGTTTTCGCTCAGGCCAAGCAGGTTGCACTTGCCCGAATCCCAGAAGTGGTTGTAGGAGAAGGTAATGTAGGTCGACTTTTTGCAATCCAGGGCGCCGTCGCCCTTCACTTGGTCGGGGTCGGAGCCGGCATCGCCGTAGAAGTAATCGCAGTTGTGCACCCAAATGTGGTCGTTGTCCTGCTGCAGGCCAATGTTGTCGCCTTCGTCGCTGTTGCAGTTCATCAAGCCAATGTTGCGGATTTCGATGTTGGCCGCGCCCTTCACCCGGATGCCGAAGCCATCGGCCACGGCGTCGTTGCCCACGCCTTCCAGGGTGATGGAGCCGGTGGCCAGGTTGTTGTTCTCGATGACGATGTCGCCGGCCAGCATGTAGGTCAGGTCGGTGATTTGGCCAATGAAGCGCACCACCAGCGGCCGGGAATCGCGGCCCTTCTTAAAGCCGTCGAGGATGGTTTGCAGGCCCACGCAGGGGTTGGTGGTAGCCCCGGTCACGTTCAGCGAAACGGTGTTCTTGGTGCTTTGGGTGATGTAAAGGATGACGGCGTTGGCTTTCAGGGTGCCGTCGAGGTTGTAAGCGCCTGGTACGCGGGCACCGCTGAAGGCAAAGCCGGTGCGGTCCTGGGCCAACACCGTGAGGGAGCTGGTGGTGGTAGCGGCGCCCTCGACGCCCCCAATCACGGGAGCCACTTTGAGCGTGTAGGTGCCGGGCGTGAGGCCCATGGCATCGGCCCGGTAAAAGGTGCCGTAGTTGCGAATGAGCTGGTCGTCGAGCTTCTGATTGACCAGGCCGCCGCCGGTGTAGTACACGTTATAGCTTTGCGCATTTGTCACCGGCTGCCACCGCACGTAAGCGGTTTCCAGCCAGCCGGACGATTCCACGACGGTTGGCGCCTGGGCCCGCAGCGCCAGCGGCGACAGCAATAGCAGTAAGAGCAAGGAGAATAAGTGCTTCATAGACTGAGCGGTTTTGGGTGGGTAATGGCAGCTGCCATTGGTGAGAGGTCTGCACAAACCTAGCCGCTAAGCTTCAGCAAATGAGTATATAGCAGCACAGGAGCCCGAGTATAATTGCGCAAACGTTCCCGGCATCGTTGCCGCCGGCCGTAGGCGGGCAGCGGGTGGGCGGGTTTTCATCGAAACTTCCTGCAACCGGCGCGTTTGCGTACCATGGCCCGGACTTTGCCGTTAAAGGCAAACCCCATTTCTTAACTGCCTCATGAAAACCTCCCGTCTCCTCGCGCTGCTGTTGCTGGCCTCGCCTCTGGCTGCCCTGGCCCAGACCAAACCCACCACCACGACCACGCCCTCCAAAACCACCACGACTACCACCACCAAACCCACCACTACCCCGGCCGGTACTCAGCAGCAAACCGAAGTAACCGAGGACCTGGACCCCGAAACCGGTAAGGTTATCCGCCGCACCACGCGCACCATCAACGTGCCGGTGGGCACCACTGCCAGCCCCACCTCGACCTCCCCATCCAGCACCACCACGATGGATGCCCCCGTGGGCCCCGCCACCGATGCCCAGGTCACGGCTTTCCTGCGCAAGAAAACCACCGTGAGCACACTCACCACCACCGGCTTGCTCTCAGCCTACGAATTGTTTATGGAACGTGTGCGCTCCGACCGCGCCAACTGGACGCCCACCAACTGGGCCAATGCCGCCGCCATTATGAGTGCCCTCAACGACCGGTACCAGCAGCTGCGCAGCAGCTTTTCGCTCGATGACAAGCTGACCATCCGCTCGCAGCAGGGCGAGTTTCAGGCCCTGCGCACGGCCAAGCAGATTTCCACCCAGGTGTCGGACAAGCTATAGCAGCTCCTCGAACAGCGCCCGCCACTGCCCGCTAACCGCCGCGAACGAATAAGCCGGTTGGCGGGCATTGGCCTGGGCGCGGGCGGCCAGTGTGGCACGGTAGGCCGCGTCGGTATAAAGTTTTTCGAGCGCTGCCGCCACCGTTTCGGGGGTGGTAATGGCCTCGGTAAAGTAGTGGTTGTTGGTGCGCACGTGGTCGATGGGCAGCAGTTCTGCCCGGTCCTGCCACAGCTCGGCCAGCACCCCGAGGGCCGGCATTACCTGGGCCCGGTGGGTAGCGCCGTGCTCGAAGGCCAGCAGTCCCCAGCCCTCGGCGTTGGCCGTGTTCAGGCCCACGTCGCAGGCATTATACAGCAGGTTGAGGGCGGACGTAGGCACCTTTTCGGTGGTCAGCAGCACCCGGTCGCGCAGGCCGTGCTCATCTACCAGGGCCATGATGTGCGTGTTGCCGCACATGGCGTTGGTGTGCAGCCAGAGCTTTACCGTCAGGGGCTTGCCTTCGGCAAATTGCCGGAAGCCCGCCAGCGTCAGGCCCATTTCCTTGCGCTCCTGAAAGAAATTGGCATTGAGCACCACAAAATCATCGGCGGCCAAGCCGTAATTGGCCGGCAGTTGGGCACGGGCAGCGGCTTGGTCCACCTCGTAAAATGCCGCCTGCTCCACGCAATGCGGGATGATGTGCAACCGGGCCAGCAGCTCGGGGCGGCCCAGCGCGTGGCAGGCGGCGGCGTATTGGTCGTAAGCAAACCGGGTGGGCACCACCAGGGCCGCCACGCGGGCCATATCGTCGGCCCAGTGCGGGGCCAGCAGGCGGCCGGGCACCGTGCAGTAGTACACCAGCCGGGGCCGGCGCGGGCCGCTTTCCAGGTAGTGCAGGCAGCGGGGCAGCTCAAAGAAGTCGTGGTTGATGAGCACCACGTCAATGGCCTCCTGCTCGATGAGGCGGGCCATTTCCAGGCCCGCCACCGCGTCCCAGGCGTGGGGGTTAGCGTGCAGGGGCACGCCCGGCGGGCCGGCCCCTACGCCATCAATCCCCACTACCTGCACCTCGTGGGCCGGCAGCAGGGATTGCACCAGGGTATCGACCACCCGGCCCAGGCCGGTTCCGCCATTGGCGAAACCGACCACCAAGACCTTAGGCAATGGTTTTTTGCTCGGCCGCAGCCTTTTCCTCAACGCGCTTGGCCGGGGCCTTCACCTTGAAGGGCGGCAAGCCCATTTCCGATACTTCGTAGCTCAGCTTGCCCTGCCCGTTCACGTGGGGATTCAGGAAGGCGTACAGGTCCAGCGCCTTGGGGAAGGTCATCATGGAGCCGCCGCGCATCTTGGGCGGCTCGGCGTAGCGCTCGATGCCGGGGTGCGAAGCGCCGAAGCGGCTGATGAGGGCATAGTTGGTGCGGGCGTTGGGCGGCCCGTCGCTGCCGAAGGGCCGCTCGTGGAAGTAGTTGGTCAGGCCCTCGCCCGCGCCGCAGTTGGCCTGCAGGAAATCGGCGAAGGCGGTGCCGCCGTCCAGCATCAGCGCCCGGGCGCTGAACATACTGGCCATGCCCACCAGCAGGATGTTGTTGGTGCCCTGGAAGCGCTTGAGCTCCGCCAAAGCGGGCGCAAAAAAGTCTACTTTACTAAAGCTGGGCGTGGGCGTCCAGCTGTTGGCGTAGATGATGTCGAGGTTTTCGGGGTTAAGCACCGCCACTTCCAAACGGCCGAGGCCGCTGTAGCGGGGAGCCTCCACCACGGGCTGGCTGAACTGCTCGGGGCACACTTCCTTGCCCGCCACGCGCAGCCGCCCGCTCACGTTGGAAAGGTTGAATTCGATGTACTGCTTGGCGTAGTCCTTCAGGGCATCGCGCACGGCCGCCTGCTTATCGCCCTCAAAAATGTGGTCAATGGACTGTACCTGCACGCTCAGCACGGCGGTAGCCCCGGCGTTCACGCTGTCGAGCCACTGCTCGAAGGCATCGTTGTGGTTTTCGTTCACGGTGGGCAGCACCGAGGCCAGAATCCGGCTGCTGCCGCCCTTCACGCTCACGTGCCGCTGGGTGCTGTCGAACCATTTCTTATCGGCCGTTTTGAACTCGGCGCTGGCACTGGCCGAGCCTTTGGCAAATACCCCTTTGTATTCGGCATCCAGCTTGGCTTTCATTTCCTCGTTCGTAATGCTGGCGCTCGAATGCACGGCGACGCTGTATTTCAGGTTCGCCCCCATTTTCACGCCGGACACGAAATGCGTGCCGAACCGGCGGAAGAACCGCAGGAAGGCCTTGGGCTGGGCCGGGTCGTACACATCGGGAATGGCTTTGTACTCCGCGCTGTTTTTCAGGTCGGCCGTTAGCGCCGCCACCGAATCGTTCTTCAGCTCCAAGTCGTAGGGCTGCGTGTAAAAGGTGAGCACGCCAAAAGAGCTGGACGTTTTGTTGTTCACGTCGCGCTTAAAGGACGCATCGGCCGAGGCGCTAAAGCCCAGGTAACTGCCCTTGACGTTGGCGCTAGCCGCGAAGTGCGAGTCGTATTCCTCGCGGGTGTTGTAGGTATCCGAATACGAGTTCGAGTCCGTCGATTCCTTGAAGCGGGCGTTGGCGGGGATGGTGTAGCGTACCGGCGTGGTTTTGGAGGGAAACTGCTTCGTTTCCGTGCCCGAAGACATGTCGTAAACCTGGTTGAGCAGCGTCCCATCGAAAGGGCCGTACATGTTGATGCCCGCTCCCAGCACGCCGGAGCCGTTAATCATGGTGGTTTCGTTTGAATTCGGCATAAAAAGCAAGGGGGAAATGGGTGGGTTAAACGCCAGCATCCAAGACCAATCCTGTTGGAAATCTTGCCACTTGGCTCTGCAAAACACGAGGTTGACCGGCAGCGCTTTCAGCGTAGAAATACCTGCCTCCCAATTCAGGTATTTCTACTTGATGGGTGCTTTGAACCGATTATTCAGAAGTCCAGGGCTTCGTCAGCGCATGGTACCGGGTTCTTAAAACCGCACTGATTGCCACAGGCAGGCGACGGTGGCTTAGACCTGCCGGGTAACCTCCACCATCGGAACCGGGTATTAGCTGAAGCCCCTCCCGCGGGCTCTTCACGCGGCCGGTCTTCGAGCCGCTCACTCCCCTCCTCCCCCGACTATGACCAAACACACCTATGACCTCGGCCTGATTGGCAACTGCGCCTTTCTGGGCCTCATCGGCACCGATACGGCCGTGCGCTGGCTCTGCTGGCCGCGTTTTGATAGCAGCTTCGTGTTCGGCAGCCTGCTCGATGACGACAAGGGCGGCGAGTTCAGCATCCGGCCCACGGCGGCGGGCGGCTTTACTTCCAGCCAGCACTACGTGTCCAACACCAACGTGCTGCGCACCGAAATTACAGCCGCCGACGGCGCCTACCGCGTCACCGATTTTGCGCCCCGCTTCGCGCAGTACGACCGGTATTACAAGCCGCTTATGTTCATCCGGAAGCTGGAGCCGCTGGCCGGCACGCCCCGCGTGCGGGTGGCCTGCCGCCCCATGGGCCAGTACGGCGAGCTGGAACTGCAGCGCCGCCGCAGCTCCAACCACATTGCCTTCCTGGGCCTGGAAGAGGAAATCCGCCTCACCACCAACATTCCGCTCACCTACATTCTGGACGAGGAAGACTTCGTGCTGAACGAAACCAAGTACCTCGTCCTGACTTACGGCGCGCCCCTCGAAGCGCCGCTGGAAAGCACTTGTGAGCGGTTTTTGCGCGAAACCACCGACTACTGGCACCGCTGGGTGAAGAGCACCAGCATCGGCACCTTCCACCAGGATGCCGTCATTCGGTCGGCGCTGGCCCTCAAGATTCACCAGTACGAAGACACCGGGGCCATCATTGCGGCCAGCACCACCAGCCTGCCCGAGGCCCCCGGCAGCACCCGCAACTGGGACTACCGCTACTGCTGGATGCGTGATACCTACTACATCCTCACGGCCTTCAACAACATCGGCCACTTCGAGGAGATGGAACGCTACTTCCATTTCATCGCCAACATCAGCACCAAGGTGCAGGACAAGTACCAGCCGCTCTACGGCATCAGCGGCAAGGCCGACTTGGTGGAAACCGAGCTGCCCCTGGCCGGCTACCTCGGCAATCAGCCCGTGCGCATCGGCAACGACGCCTACACCCACATCCAGAACGACGTGTACGGTCAGGTGCTGGTGGCGCTGCTGCCGCTCTACGTGGACTGCCGCTTTGCCCACCCCGACCAGCTCCCGCCCGAAAAGCTGGCCACTGAAGCCCTGCGCCTCATGGAAACCACCCTCGACCAGCCCGACGCTGGCCTCTGGGAGTTCCGCCATATTGCCCAGAAGCATTGCTACACCTTCCTGTTTCATTGGGCCGGCGGCCACGCTGCGCAACAGGTAGCCCGCTCCCTCGGCAACAAGGATATGGAAGCCCGCGCCACCCGCCTGATTGAGGCCGCCACCGACCGCATTGAGCAGTGCTATGATGCTCAGCGCGGCGTGTACACCAACGCCATCGGCTCCAAAAACCTCGATGCCAGTACTCTGCAGCTCATCCTCATGGGCTACCTCGACGGCAACTCCGACAAAGCCAAGAAGCACCTCATCGAGCTGGAAAAGGAGCTAAAAACCCCAGAGGGCCTCTTCTACCGCTACCGCCACCCCGACGATTTCGGCACGCCCGAAACCACCTTCCTCATCTGCTCTTTTTGGTACGTGGAGGCCCTGGCCTGCGTCGGCCGCCTTGATGAAGCCGCCGCCGAGTTCGAGAAGCTGATTAAGTACGCCAACCACTTAGGGCTTTTGTCCGAAGACGTAGACGCGAAAACGGGCTCGCAGTGGGGCAATTTTCCCCAGGCATACAGCCACGTCGGGCTGGTGAATGCCGCGTATAGAATCGCGCACCGGCAGGACAAGCCGCGATTTGTGGGGTAGTGCCGGCCATTGTGAGCAAAGTATGGCAATCCATCCTTCCACTATGGACATCCCTAAAGAGTGACAAATCCTAACAACGAAAAGCCCCGACACTGCGCAGTATCGGGGCTTTTTTAATGAGCCAACATCACCTATTCTGCTTCATTAATGGCAATTTCCCCTTCCCAAAAACAGGCTACCAAGTAATCCATGTAAGGGTCGTTGCCTGTTTCATTTAAGCACCACTGCCAGTCAACAATGTCTTCATTGGTGGGAATGACTAACTCGCTGTCGTTCTCAAAATAGATTGTCAGATTGTACGCCTTATCAAGCGTTACGTTGGTAACTTCTTTTCTCATGTGGGCAGCCACAATTGTGCTCTTTGCCACAGAATCTTTATCAACTGCCGTTTCGATTGAACGGTAATTCGCAAGAAGCCACCCATTCAACAGTTCTTCATCGGGCGAAATCAGGTTCTGGGCAGAGAGATAGTAATCACCGAAGTTCAGGGTCCAATTATCGCCTATATGGAATGAATAGATGAACGACCCAACCAGCTTATCGTTGAGTATTTCCAGCGCATTCATTTGCCTAGTGTTTAACTAATGGGTTCTTACCAAAGTCATGAGAGTAGTTATTGATTAGTTGGCCGCATCAGGCGATACCCTACCCAATCAGCTTCCGCAGCAGCTGCCGCACCTCGGTGGGCGACTCCACGTGGAACCGCGCCGACGAGTGCGGGGCCGACCCCACCCGCACCGTGAACGCCTCCGGCGGCAGCGCCCGGAAGGTATCCTCGTCGGTTCGGTCATCGCCCAGGGCCAGAATAAAATCGGGGCTGTACTGGCTCAGCCAGCGGGTAGCGGCCGTGCCTTTGTTGATGCCCGCATTCTTGATTTCCAGCACTTTGTTGCCCTCCATTACCTGTAGGTCGGTGTTCGAGGTCATGAAGGTGAGGTGGTTAAGCAGCTCGCGGGCGCGCACGGCGCCCAAGTCGGCATCGACGCGGCGGTAGTGCCACACCAGCGAGTAGTCCTTCTCCTCGATGAAGGAGCCGGCGGTGCGGGCCACGTACAGCTCCAGCACCGGCAGCAGCTCGCGCTTCCAGTCGTTGCGCAGCGCCTGAAACAGGCTCCACTCGTCGCCGGCCGCGCGCAGCCACACGCCGTGCTCGGCAATGAAATCAACGGGTAAGTCGCCCAGCCATTTTTCCAGCGTATTCCGGTCGCGCCCGCTGATGATGACCACGCGGTTGTGCGGGTTGTCGCTCAGGGCGCGCAGCAGCAGGCGCAGCTCCTGGTCGGGCTGGGCGCGCTGCGGGTTGGCGTGGAAGTTCACCAGCGTGCCGTCGTAGTCGAGCAGCAGCAGCCGCTGCTGACTGGCGTGGTAGGCGTCGAGCAGTTGGCCGGTGGGCGCGGGCGCGAGGGTTTCGGTGGCCAAGGTTTGCTGCTTCATTTTGGTATAGGCCAGTTGATTCAGGAAGAGCTTGGTCCAGGAAAACACGTTGTAGCGCTTCACCAGGGCCTGCATGGCCGTCATGCGCTGGATTTGCTCCTCTTCGGGCATCACCAGGGCCTCGTGCATGGCCTCGGTCAATTGGTTGATGTCGGTGGGGTTGATGATGAGGGCGTCGGACAGCTCCCGCGCCGCGCCGGCCCGCTCGCTGAGGATGAGCACGCCCTTGTGGTCGGCCTTGCTGGCCACAAACTCCTTGGCCACGAGGTTCATGCCATCGCGCATGGGCGTCACCAGGGCCACCTCCGCCAACCGGTAGAGCGAGGCCAGCTCTTCCAGCGGCAGCGAGCGGTAGAAGTAATGAATCGGGTTCCAGGCAATGGTGCGGTAGGCGGCGTTGATGCGCCCCACCAGCTCGTCGATTTCCACCTTCAGCTCCGCGTATTGGGCCACCTGGTCGCGCGAGGGCACCACCAGCATAATCAGGCTCACCTGCTCGCGCCACTCGGGATAGTTCTGGAGCAGCAGTTCAAACGCCCGCAGGCGCTGGGCAATGCCCTTGGTGTAGTCGAGCCGGTCGATGCTCAGGATGACGCGGGTGTCGCGCAGGGCTTCGCGGTAGGTGGCCTCGTGCTGAATGGCGGCCTCCGAAACGGCCGCGTCGGCGTAGCGCTGGTAGTCGATGCCCATCGGGAAGGCATCGACGCGCACGGCTCGGTGCGCCACCTCAAGCTGGCCGTTCACCGCCGTTAGGCCCAGCACCTGCGCCGCCGAGCTGAGAAAGTGCCGCATGTAGCCGAAAGTGTGGAAGCCTATCAGGTCGGCTCCCAACATACCGCGCAGCAGTTCGGCCCGCCACGGCAGCACCCGAATCAGCTCATAGCTCGGAAACGGAATGTGCAGGAAGAAGCCGATGGTGGCTTCGGGGCGGGCCTTGCGCAGCAGCTCGGGCAGCAGTAGCAACTGGTAGTCGTGCACCCAGATGGTGTCTTCGGGGCCGGCCTGGGCCAGCACGGCGGCGCAGAATTTCTCGTTCACGGCCACGTAGGCATCCCAATGGGCCTGCTCGTAGGTGGCAAACTGTGTGAAATAGTGAAAAGTGGGCCAGAGCGTGGAATTGCTGAAGCCCTCATAGAAATCCCGGATTTCAGCTTCGGTCAGAAACACCGGGGCCATGCTGTCGGCCTGGAGCTGTTCGGTGACGTAGTTTTCTTCTTCGGCATCGGTCACGAACAGCCCCGGCCAGCCCACCCACACGTTGCCATCCGCCCGATAGATGGAGCCCAATCCCGTGGCCAACCCGCCTTCGCTGGGCTGAAACGTGAGGCTTTCTTCGGAACGAATGACTTTGGTGGGGAGGCGGTTAGAGACGATTATCGTGCGGGACATAGGCAATGAAATGGGTTGAACAACCTCATGGTTTACGAGACTAAACCACATTCAGCCCATATCCTCCCGGCTAGCTCGACCCTCCGCCCACCTACTTTCCCAGCAGGCCACACGTTTAGCCCACTCTATAAAATATGCCCAAGGTAAGGCTTTTGGCCTATTCCAGGGCCTGAGCTAGGTCGGCCAGCAACTCCTCTACCGGCTCGACGCCCACGCTCAACCGCACCAGGCCCACGGTGATGCCCAGCTCGGCCCGCTGCGCATCCGTCAGGGCGCGGTGCGAAGTGTAGAGCGGGTGCGAGCACGAGGAATCCACGCCCGCCAGCGAGGGTGCAAACGGAAACCGCTCGCTCCGCTGCATAAATCGGTTCACTGCCGCCTCGTCCGGCAGCCGGAACGAGAGCATTCCGCCGAAGCGGCCCGCGCCCTGCGCCACCGCCAGCGCGTGCTGCGGGTGCGTGGGCAAGCCAGGGTAATACACGCCCTGCACGGCCGGATGCTCGTCCAGAAACTCGGCGATTATCAGGGCATTTTCGCTGTGGGCGGCCACGCGCAGGCGCATGGTTTTCATGCCGCGCACGGCCAGCCAGCTTTCCATCGGGCTCAGCGTGAGGCCAAACACGATGCCGATTTGGCGTAGCCGGGCCACATCCTCGGGCGTGCGGGCCACCACTGCCCCGGCCGTCACGTCGGAGTGGCCAGCCAGGTATTTAGTAACACTGTGCAGTACAAGGTCGGCCCCGTAGGCCAGCGGCCGGGTGAGCACGGGGGTCGAAAATGTGTTATCCACCACCAGCTTCAGGCCGTGGCGGTGGCATTCCTCGGCCGCGGCGCGCAGGTCCACCACGCGCAACAGCGGGTTGCTCATCGTTTCGCACAGCAGCAGCCGCGTAGTGGGCTGCACGTAGGCCACCAAGTCATACAAGCTTTCAAACGGCACATACGTCACCGAAACGCCGAGCCGCGACAGCTCCAGATTCAGCAGCGCCGCCGAGCCACCGTAGATGTCGGCCGCGCACAGCACATGGTCGCCGGCCTGGCAGTAAGTGAGCAGCGCCGCAAAAATGGCCGCCATGCCCGAGCCCGTGGCCACCGCGCCCGCGCCGCCTTCCCAGCGGGCTACGGCCGTGGCCAGTTCGTCAGAGTTCGGGTTGCCGTTGCGTGAGTATAGGTAGCGGCTGCCCGGCTCGTCGAAATATTGTTGCACGGCGTCGAGGTCCTCAAATTTGAAAACCGACGTTTGGTAGATGGGCGTGATTTTGGGCTGAATATTCGGCTGGTCCATGAGTGCGAAAGCGGAGCGTGTGGCGCAAAGGTCGGCACGCGTCCGGCTTTGGCGGGTATCTCAACTGTCATTCCGACGCAGGAGGAATCTGAGTAAACTCGGTTTTCTATTTTACCCAGACTCCTCCTGCGTCGGAGTGACAGTTCCTGATTCGGCTCACCTACTTCACCGGGTTTTGCATGTGCTGGCGGTTTTCACGCCGGAACACCTCCATCAGCACCATAAAATACGACACCAGCAGCGGCCCCACCACCAGCCCGATGATGCCGAATATCTCCACACCCAGCACAATGCCCACCAGCGTTATCAGCGGGTGAATGTTGCCCATGCGCTTGGCCAGCACAATGCGCAGCACGTTGTCAATGTTCATAATCAGGATGAAGCCCACCAGCAAAATCCCGATGGCCGCGCCCTTATTGCCCTGCGAAAACTGGTAGAGCGCCGCCGGCCCCCACACCAGCGGCGTGCCCAGCACCGGCAGGAACGCCGCAAAAAAGGCCACCACCCCCCAGAACACGGCATCCGGCACCCCAAAAATCAGCAGCGCCACGCCCGTGAGCACGCCCTGCACCACTGACACCAGCACCTGCCCCAGCACGTTGGCATTCACGTTGTTTTTCAGCGACTCACCCAGCTCCTGTAAGGTTTCATTGCGAAACGGCAGGTAGCGATGCAGCCCCAGCAGAAAGAAGGTTTCCTGCATAAACATGTAGTACATCGTGAACAGCATCAGACCCACAATCACCAGGAAATTGAGGGCGCTGCTGGCCAGCGAAGGCAACCAGCCCGTCACTTTAGCGCCGCCCTGTAGCAGCAGCTGGCGCACATTCACCTGCTCGGTCAATTTAAAGCCAGTGGCTTTTTCCAGCTTGTGAATCACCTCCAGCAGCCGCTCGGGGTTTTGCGCAAATTCAATCAGCCGGTCGAGCAGCAGCGAAGTCAGGGCGTAGAACGGAATCACAAGCACCACCACCGTCACCAGCAGAATGCCCACCGCCACCACCTGCCGGTTCCAGCGCCGCTCGTGCACCAGCGTTATCCACCACGGCCGAAACACCACGAACAGAATGCCCGCCGCCAGAAACGCCGTGAGGTACTGCGCCAGCCCAAACACCATCAGGGCCGCAATGCCAATCAGCGAGGCCACCAGCAGCACGTACCGCTGCCGGGGAGTATAAATATTTTCGACGGCAACAAACGGGTCCGAAGATTTCATAAAGAACAAAGGCAAATGGTTTTGCGCGCAGTATAGCTATACGGCATTCTACCGGCTTGGCCGGCTAATATCACAAAAAAAGCCGCTCCTGCCAGGCAGGAGCGGCTTTTGGCCAGCTACGAAAGGTTGCGGCAGCGTTATGCCATCGCACCTTCGGCCAGCACAATCACGTTGTTGCGCAGCACTTCCACTACGCCGCCTTCGATGCGGATAACCTCGCGGCCACCGGCCCCACCGGTCAGCGTCACGTCGCCAGCCTTCAGGGCGGCGATGAGCGGCGCATGGTTATTCAGCACTTCAAAAGAGCCATCGGCCCCCGGAAATTGGGCCGACGTCACTTCGCCTTCGAAAACCTTGCGGTCGGGGGTGATGATTTCTAAATGCATGATTTTGAGTTAAAAATTATGAGTTATGCGTTATGAGTTGCCTATCTAACAACTCATAACGCATAACTCATAACTCATAATTAATACCTATTTGGCTTCGGCAATCAGACGCTCGCCTTTGGCCACCGCATCTTCGATGTTGCCAACAAGGTTAAAGGCCGCCTCGGGCAGGTGGTCGTACTTGCCGTCGATGATTTCGTTGAAGCCTTTGATGGTATCCTTGATGTCCACAAGCACGCCTTTGAGGCCGGTGAACTGCTCGGCCACGAAGAAGGGCTGCGACAGGAAGCGCTGCACGCGACGGGCGCGGTTCACCACCTGCTTGTCTTCTTCCGACAGTTCGTCCATACCAAGGATGGCGATGATGTCTTGGAGTTCTTTGTAGCGCTGGAGCAGCTCTTTCACGCGCTGGGCGGTGTTGTAGTGCTCGGCACCCAGCACGTCGGCAGACAGGATGCGCGAGGTCGAGTCCAGCGGGTCCACGGCCGGGTAGATGCCCAGTTCGGCGATTTTGCGGCTCAGTACCGTCGTGGCGTCCAAGTGAGCAAAGGTGTTGGCCGGAGCCGGGTCAGTCAAGTCATCGGCCGGCACATACACAGCCTGTACCGACGTGATAGAACCGCGCTTGGTCGAGGTGATGCGCTCCTGCATGGCACCCATTTCGGTGGCCAGCGTGGGCTGGTAACCCACGGCCGAAGGCATACGGCCCAACAGAGCCGATACTTCCGAACCCGCCTGCGTGAAGCGGAAGATGTTGTCGATGAAGAACAGGATGTCGCGGCCGGCACCGGTGCCGTCGCCGTCGCGGAAGCTTTCGGCAATGGTCAGACCCGACAGGGCCACGCGGGCGCGCGCTCCGGGGGGCTCATTCATCTGGCCGAACACGAGGGTGGCCTGCGACTTCTCCATTTCGGCGAGGTCCACTTTCGAGAGGTCCCAGCCGCCTTCTTCCATCGAGTGCTTGAATGCGTCGCCGTAGCGAATGATGTTGGCTTCGATGAATTCGCGCAGCAAGTCGTTGCCCTCGCGGGTACGCTCGCCCACGCCGGCAAACACCGACAGACCTTCGTAGGCCTTGGCCACGTTGTTGATAAGCTCCTGAATCAGTACGGTTTTGCCCACACCGGCACCACCGAACAGACCAATTTTACCACCCTTCACATAAGGCGCGAGCAGGTCGATAACCTTAATACCGGTGAAGAATACTTCCGACGAAGTAGCCAAGTCCTCGAACGCCGGGGCGTTGCGGTGGATGGGCAGGCCGCCGTCGCTCTTGGGCTGCTGAATGCCGTCGATGGCCTGGCCGATAACGTTGAACAGACGACCTTTCACGCCGTCGCCGGTAGGCATCGAGATGGGCGCGCCCATGTCGCGCACTTCAGCGCCGCGGGTCAGGCCTTCGGTCGAGTCCATGGCAATGGTCCGAACCCGGTCCTCGCCCAAGTGCTGCTGGCACTCCAGAACTACCACTTGGCCGTTGTCTTTCGTGACTTCGAGGGCGTCGAGGATGTTGGGCAGCTTCGTGTTTTCGCCCGCGAAGCTCACGTCAACGACGGGGCCGATGACCTGAGTGATTTTGCCGGTATTGGCCATTTGGTTGTATTTATGATGAAGTTAATGCTCTTTTCAGGCCGCAAAATTACGGTAGAGGCGCCGTTTTTCCAACCATAACGTTTGCGGCGACAGGCACCGGCGCGAAGTTTCTTTCGGCCCGTTAGCCAATGAAAATCAGACCAAAGCTGCTATCCTGCCGCTTTCCGCCCCATCACACGGCAATTTTTCTTCAAAAATTTTTCGACAAAAAACTTGCGCTGAATTATTCCAGCCGTACATTTGCACTCCCAAACGGCACGTAGCCCGCTGGGAAATTGTCCGATGGTGTAACTGGCAACACGCTTGATTTTGATTCAAGAAAGTCCAGGTTCGAGCCCTGGTCGGACAACGACAAAGCTCGAGTAAATGCAAAGGCGCTGGCTTCTCCAATTTTCGGAGTGGTCAGCGCCTTTCGCTTTTCTATCCCTTCCGATTTTCATTGCCTTCCCCTGGCAGGCTTCCGCGCACCAACTCATTCTTAGCACCTTCCCCTATGAAACAGGTCAAAATATTCGCCGGTAGCGCTTCGCGTGAGCTCGGCGAAAAGATTGCCGCCGCCTACGGCACCACCCTCGGCGACCTCAGCCTGCAACGCTTCGCCGACAACGAAATGGGGCCGAGCTTCAACGAGAGCGTGCGCGGCTGCGAGGTGTTCCTTGTGCAAAGCACCTTCCCGCCCGCCGAGCACCTCATGGAGCTGATGCTGATGGTGGACGCCGCCAAGCGCGCTTCGGCCCACAAAGTTGTCATCGTGATGCCCTATATGGGCTACGCCCGCCAGGACCGCAAAGACAAGCCCCGCGTGAGCATCGGGGCCAAAGTCGTGGCCAACATCATTCAGAGCGTGGGCACCGACCGCCTGATGACCTGCGACCTGCACGCCGGCCAGATTCAGGGCTTCTTCGATATTCCTGTCGACCATCTGGACGGGGCCACCGTCACGGCCCCCTACATCAAGTCGCTGAACTTGAAAAACCTGATTTTCGCCTCGCCCGACGTAGGCGGTGTGGTGCGCACCCGCGCCTTCGCTAAGAAATTCGGGGCCGAAATTGTGGTCTGCGACAAGATGCGGATACGGGCCAATGAGATTGCCTCGATGCAGGTGATTGGTGACGTGAAGGGCATGGACGTGGTGTTTGTGGATGACATGGTGGACACGGCCGGCACCATCTGCAAAGCCGCCGACCTGGTGATGGAGCGCGGGGCCAACTCGGTGCGCGCCGTCATCACGCATCCGCTGCTGAGCGGCCCGGCGCACGAACGCATCCGCGCCTCCTCGCTGACCGAGCTGATTACGACGGACACCATTCCGCTGCGCCAGGAGAACGAGAAAATCCGGGTGATTTCACTGGCTCCACTGTTCGCGGCTGCTATTCGGAATGTGGTGACGCACGAGAGCATCAGCTCGCTGTTTGTGTAGGCAGGCGTCTGTCATTACGAGCGGAGCGAAGCAATCCGCACCGTCAAAACCAGAAACGCCCTTTTACCTGAAAGCCTCGGCGCTGCGCAGTGCCGGGACT
The DNA here is from genome assembly GCF_016056375.1 of Hymenobacter negativus. GTDB lineage: Bacteria > Bacteroidota > Bacteroidia > Cytophagales > Hymenobacteraceae > Hymenobacter > Hymenobacter negativus_A. The sequence goes on along the minus strand of NZ_JAEDAE010000002.1, from coordinate 194,192 downwards.
TTTGCATTTGAAAAGGCTTTATTACGACACAAGGCTTGTCGCAAAGGGAGGACGGATTGCCGCGTTCCGCTACGCTCCACTCGCAATGACAGACGACTTTGGCACAATTTTGTAGAACTGACTTCCTAACTGGAACTTTTTTCTGCAAACGTGATGAACAAGCTTTACACTACCGCCTCCACCCTTTTGGCCGCGCTGCTGCTTAGCGCCTGCGCGTCGTCGGTTCACATTCGGGCGCTGGCCCCGGCGGCGGTGCCCATGCCTGCCAACCTGCAAAGCGTAGCCACTGCCAACCGCATTATCCCGGAATCGCGCCGCGACAAATTCTTTGATGCGCTGGAAGGCGCTTTTACCGGCGAAGGCATTGGCGTGGACCGCGCCGGAGCCGACGAGTGCGTGAACGTAGTGGGCCAGGCCCTGGCCAACAACAGCTACCGCTTCAAGGTGACGCAGGCGCAACTGCAGCTGCTGGGCCGCAGCCGGGAATTCTTCCTGCCGCCGCTGGCCCCGCGCTACGTGCAGGATTTGTGCCGCCGCACGCAGGTGGACGGCTTGGTGGTGCTCGAAGCCTTCGACTCCGATATGCTGCTGACGCACACCAACGGCTTCCGCACCTACAAAGACAAGGAGGGCAAGGAGCATCAGGTGCCCACCGTACACGTGGAAATGGTGATGAAAATCGTGAGCGGCTTCCGCACCTACGGCGCAGCCCAGGGCTTCGTGCTCGACCAGGCCCGGCAGGAAGACCAGCTGGTATTCCGGGGCGATGGCGACACGTATCAGTACGCCCTGCGCCAGTTGCCGCCGCCCGAGGAGTGCATCCGTCGGGTGGCCCAGCGGGCCGGCGATGGCTACGCCCGCCGCATCGCGCCGTCCTACATCGACCTGAACCGAGACTATTACACCCAGGCGAAAAAGGACGTCCGCATGAAAGAGGCCGCCCAGCGCGCCGAAGCCGGCGACTGGGCCGGGGCCGCCACGCTCTGGCAGCAGTCGGCCCGCCACCTCAACCCCAAAATTGCCGGCCGGGCCTTCTACAACCTGGCCGTGGCCAGCGAAGTGCGCGGCGACCTGCCCGGCGCGGTGGATTGGGCCAAAAAGGCGGCTTTTACCTGCAACAACGCCCAGGCCCGTCAGTACCTGCGCGTGCTGAACGACCGGATACAGGCCCAGGCCGTGGTGCAGGAGCAGCTGAAGAGCGTGCCGACCGTGAACTAGCCCGGGCGGTTTTTCTTCGTAAGAGGTTGGCTTTTCGGCCGATTTCGCCCTACCTTTGCGGCCCGTTTGCCTCCAACCTCGGAAGCAAGCGGGCCATTTTTTTATCTTCTCAAAGACCACTTTTATGAAAAGCCTCGAGATTGTAGGGTTTAAAAGAGCGAATCTCGGTAAAACGGACGCCAAGGCATTGCGCCTCGACGCTCAAGTACCGTGCGTATTGTATGGCGGCCAGGACACCGTGCACTTCTCAGTGCCCGCCATCCTGTTCCGCGAATTGTTGTACACGCCGGAGGCTCACATCGTGGACCTGAACGTGGAAGGCACGCAGTACCGCGCCATCGTGCAGGACGCCCAGTTCCACCCCGTAAACGAAATGCTACTGCACGTTGACTTCCTCGAGCTGCAGGAAGGCAAGGAAGTGAAAATGGAAATCCCCGTGAAATACGTGGGCGTTTCGCCCGGCGTACTGGCCGGCGGCAAACTGGTGAGCAAGCTGCGCAAATTGAAAGTGCGCGCTACCGCCGAAAACCTGCCCGACTTCGTGGAGGTGAACATCAGCAGCATGGAGCTCGGCAAATCTATCAAAGTGGGTGCCGTAGAAGCCAAAAACTACACCATCCTCACCAACGCGGCGGCTCCTATCGCCACCATCACCATCCCGCGTGCCCTGAAAGGCGAGATGGCTGCCAACAAGTAATTCCGAACCGCAGATTTAATGAATTAGCCGGATTTCATCGGTTTTTCAATCCATTGATTTGCGATTCAACCGAAAAGCCGCTCCAATTTTGGGGCGGCTTTTTATTTGGCACCAGCTGAAAAGGTGCGCTTTGCTCCATCAAATAGCAGCTTCTGAGAATTGGTACCGGAAGCTGTACAATTCGTTTACTTTATTTAATCTGCGGTTTAGATGAAATTCCTGGTTCTTTGCCTGGGCAACATTGGCCCCGAATATGCCGACACACGCCACAACATCGGCTTCATGGTAGCTGATTATCTGGCCGCGAAATTCGACGCGCCACGCTTTGAAATCGGCCGTCACGCTTTCACCACCGAGTTCAAACACAAAGGGCACACCTATGTGCTGGTGAAACCTACTACCTACATGAACCTGAGCGGCAAAGCCGCCGCGCACTGGCTAGCTACCCTGAAAATAACTGCCGAAAACATGGTTGTGGTAACCGACGATTTGGCCCTCCCCTTCGGAAAGCTGCGCCTGAAAGGTCAGGGCTCGGCCGGCGGGCACAATGGGCTGAAGGACATTCAGGCCACGCTCGGCACCGATGTATATGCCCGCCTGCGCTTCGGCGTGGATGCAAATTTCCCCAAAGGCCGGCAGGTAGACTATGTACTGAATCCGTTTTCAGCCGATGAATTAATTGAATTGCCCACGCGCATTGAAAAAGCCGGCGAGGCCGTTTTAGCGTTTGGGGCATTAGGAATTGAACGAGCGATGAACATTGTGAACGTGAAGTAAGACGCACACCAAGCCGCATAAAAAAGGCTCATCCGCATTTTGTGGATGAGCCTTTTTTATGCGGGCAAACGAGCCGTTTACGCCACGCCGCTGCCGTTGCGCACGGGCTTGCTGGGCTGCATCAAGGCGAGGCTGCCGTCGGCGTTTTCGGCCATCAGCAGCATGCCCTGGCTTTTGATGCCTTTGATTTCGCGAGGCGCAAGGTTGAGCAGCACCTGCACCTGCTGGCCAACCAGGGCTTCGGGAATGAAATATTCGGCAATGCCGCTCACGATAGTACGTTCTTCCAGGCCCAGGTCGACGGTAAGTTTGAGCAGCTTTTTGGTTTTGGCTACTTTCTCGGCGGCCGTGATGGTGCCGATGCGCAAATCCATCTGTCCGAAATCATCAAAGGAAACATCGTCCTTGGCCGGCGTGACGGGCGTGTTGGCAAGCTGATTTTCCTTTTTGGTATCGAGCAATTTCTGCACCTGCGTTTCGACCACGGCATCTTCAATTTTACCAAACAGCAGCACCGCTTCGCGCAGCTGGTGACCGGCTGCGAGCGCATCGGCACGGCCGGCGCTGGTCCAGTTGCCCAACTCCAGATTAAGCATGGTGGCTAATTTCTGAGCCGATTCTGGCAGGAAAGGCTCGAGTAGCGGGGCCAGGCTGGCCGCAATTTGCAGCGAAACATTCAGCACAGTTCCGGTACGGGCGGCGTCGGTTTTGATGAGGTGCCAGGGCTGGGTTTCGGCTAGGTATTTATTGCCAAGGCGGGCCAGGTTAATTACTTCGGCCAGCGCGTCGCGGAAGCGGTAATTTTCAATTAACTCGCCAATCTTTGCCGGGAATTCGGCCAATTGTGCGAAAGCGTCCTGGTCTATGGGCTGTAATTCGCCCAATTCCGGCACTTTGCCCTCAAAGAATTTGTGCGTAAGTACGGCGGCGCGGTTCACGAAATTGCCGAGCGTAGCAACTAATTCGTTGTTGTTGCGCGCCTGGAAATCCTTCCAGGTGAAGTCGTTGTCCTTGGTTTCGGGCGCGTTGGCGCACAGTACGTAACGTAACACATCGGCCTGGCCGGGGAAATCGGCCATGTATTCGTGCAGCCACACGGCCCAGTTGCGCGAGGTGCTGATTTTATCGCCTTCGAGGTTGAGGAATTCGTTGGCAGGCACGTTATCCGGCAGAATGAATTCGCCGTGCGCCTTCAGCATCGTCGGGAAAATAATGCAGTGGAAAACGATGTTATCCTTGCCAATGAAATGCACCAGTTTCGAGCCGGCATCTTTCCAGTATAATTCCCACTCCTGGGGGAATGCTTCTTTGGTGGCCGAGATGTAGCCGATGGGCGCGTCAAACCACACGTAAAGCACTTTTCCTTCGGCACCCGGTACCGGCACGGGCACGCCCCAGTCGAGGTCGCGCGTGACGGCGCGGGGGTGCAGGCCCTGGTCAATCCAGGATTTGCACTGGCCGTACACGTTGGTTTTCCAATCGTTTTTGTGGCCTTCAATTATCCATTCGCGCAGCCAGGGCTCGTATTGGTCGAGGGGCAGGAACCAGTGCTTGGTATCGCGCAGAATGGGCTGCGCGCCGCTGAGCATGGAGCGCGGATTAATTAATTCCGTCGGGCTGAGCGAGGTACCGCAACGCTCACACTGGTCGCCATAGGCATTTTCGTTGCCGCAATTGGGGCAGGTGCCCACGATGTAGCGGTCGGCCAGAAATTGCTGGGCTTTCTCGTCGAAATACTGTTGCGTGGTTTGCTCGATGAATTTGCCTTCGTTGTTCAGCTTCGTAAAAAAGCCGCTGGAAACCTCGGCGTGCGTGGCCGACGAGGTACGCGAATACACATCGAACGAAACGTTAAAATCTTTGAACGAATCGCGAATCAGGGCGTGATATTTATCGACCACCTGCTGCGGCGTAACGCCTTCTTTCTGGGCGCGAATGGTGATGGGCACGCCGTGCTCGTCAGAACCGCAAATAAATTTCACATCGCGGCCGGCCGAGCGCAGGTAGCGCACATAAATGTCGGCGGGCAAATAAACCCCGGCCAAATGCCCGATGTGCACCGGCCCGTTGGCATACGGCAAAGCAGCGGTAACGGTGTAGCGCTTAGGAAGAAGTGACATAAAAATCAAAAGTAAAAAGGCGGAGGCGCGAGGGTTATTTTCCGCAGAAAATCAGGGCAATTATTCCCCGCCACAAAGAAACGATTAAAAAAAGTACAGGCTTAAATCAACAAAAAAACCAGGCAAACCGTTTGACGCTTAAATGATTTTATATTTGAGCGCGCTTAATTAAAATATAGCGTCATCCAATCGACTTCTTTCCGCCTCTTTCACCCTTCACCAACCATTTTTTCAAATGAAAAAACCTGCTTCTCCGCTTAAAACGGAAAAACGTGCGAAACGCACGCCGGAAGAAAAGTTGGCCCGTAAATCGGCCAAAAGCGCGAGCCGTGCTTCCGCTGACCTGAACGACGACCGCGCCAGCAAAAAAGCCAGTCAGAAGAAGTCGCTCAAGTCGGCCGCCAAGCAATTGCAAAAGGAGCTGAACAGCCGCATGAATGAAGTGGTGACACGCATTCGCAAAGAAACGAAGGCCAAGCTGAAGGAAGTGGTGAAAGAGGCTACGCGCCGCCTCGACGGCGACACGGAGCGTATGTTTGAGCAGGCCCTGCATACCATAGTGCGCCACTATGATTCGGTGTCCGGGTCCGCCGCGGCCGATAATGGCCAGGAAACCGCCGCGGCATCCGCCGCCACCGGCAAAACTGCCCGGGGCAGCAAGAAAGGCCCAACGCTAAACAAAGACGGCACGCCCCGCAAACCGCGCGCTCCCCGCGCCAGCGATGAAGCCGCTACCGAAACTGCCGCCGCCGCGCCAGCTGCCAGCAGCCGGGGCCGCAAGCCCGCTGCTACGGCTGCCAAATCCACCGGTGCCAAGCGCGGTCCCAAGCCAGCCACTGCCGCCACCAGCACGGGCGCCAAGCGTGGCCCCAAACCGCGCGTTCAGGCCTCGCCCGCACCGGAGCCTGAAGCAACCGGCGTAATGAACTCGGCCGACAGCCCCAGCACCGGTGAAGTAAGCGAATAGTACTCCCGCTTGTTTTGTAGCAAAAGCCCGCTCCGAATAACCGGAGCGGGCTTTTTCATTGTTGTCACCCCAGGGGTTTCAGGGTCGGCGAGCGGTATCCAGCGGCGCGGAGGAGCTGTTGTTGAGGCGTTGCAGGCGGGTTTCGGGCGTGGTGGTGTTGGGGTCGTTGGTGTTCACGTTTTCGATGCGCTTCTGGCGGTTGATGTCGGCGGCCTGCTCGCCGAGGCGCACGCGGTTGGGCGTGGCATCGGGCACGGCGTAGCCATTGCTGGTGCCCGCCCCGTTGCTGTTGTAAATGGCCCGGCGGTCGGCATCGGTGCGCACTTCGGTGGGCACCGAGGTAGGCGCGGCATTTTCAGAGGTTTGCTCTGAAACCGAGCAGGCCGAGAGCAGAGCCGCCGCTCCAAATGCCAGCCAAGGACGGGCAGTAAATAGTTGAGAAGTCAGCATGTCCGAATAAATAAAAAAGGAGGCAGCCAGGCGGCTGCCTCCTTCAAACGGTGAGCGCGGCTCAGTAGTTGGCTGACTACGCCAGCGCGGGGCTGGCCTGGGTGGGCTTGATGCCGTCCCAGAGCGCCATGCGGGCTTCCAGGCATTCGATGGTGACCTGCTGGGCTTCCTGCCAGTGTTGGGGGTCGTCGGCGCACAACTCGCGCACCATTTGCTGGGCCAGGGGCGCGTGCACTTCTTCGTCGAGTTCGATGTGACGGTCGAGGTAATACACAAATGTGTCGAGCTGGCCGGGAAACCGGTCGCGCAGCTCGCCCACCAATTGGCGAAACATGGCCGGAATTAAGTCTTCGCGGCCAAAAGTGAAAGCCGCCGCTACCGCGTGCGGCTTGCCCGATTGAATGATGCGAAACGTAGTTTCGACAAACTGGCGCACCGAATCCGGGGCCGGGGCATCGGCAAGCGCCTGCGAAACCGTGCGGCCCGCTCCCACGGCCGCCACCAGGCGGCGAATGGGTAGCGTGTTGGCCCCGCATTCTTCCATGGCCCGCACGTAGAGCTCGAAATGGCTAACAGGCTGACCCTGCGGGTCGACGTCGGTTTCCTCGCCCAACACAATTTCGTTGATGAGGCGACGCGTGGCGGGGTTGGCGGTGGGTACCCACGGCACGTCTACACAGGTCAGGTCACGTTGCAGGGCTTTGAGCAGCGACATAAAATCCCACACGGCAAAAACGTGGTGCTCCATAAACTGGCGCAGGTCGGCCATGGTCTGGAGGCGATAATACAGCCCGTTGTTGAGCAACAGCTGGCGGGTACCGGCTACTTCCTGCTGCAAGAATTCGATGGGGTCCAGCTCAGCTTCCATACAACAATTTTTTATTATAACTATTCGAATACAGCTCATCCCCTATGCTTAGCAAATGCTGGGCCGGGAAAATGGTTTATACAAACGAGAAACCCTTTGGCTTGGATTGCCAAAGGGTTTCTATTTATTAATTTTCCCAGAAAATCACCACCGCTTCTTTTATTTCTTCTCAAATACCAGCGCGTTGCCGTCCATGCAGTAGCGTTGGCCGGTGGGCTTGGGGCCGTCGTCGAAGACGTGGCCGAGGTGGCCGCCGCACTTGGCGCACACAATCTCGTCGCGGCTCATGCCGAAGCTGTTGTCAGAAGCCACTTTTACACTCGTATTGGTGGCCGGGGCAAAGAAGCTGGGCCAGCCGGTGCCCGACTCAAACTTGGTATCGGAGGTGAAAAGCAGGTTGTGGTCGGCGGCGCAGTAGTAGTTGCCGGCGGCGTGGTTGTCGTGGTATTTGCCGGTGAAGGGGCGCTCGGTGCCCTGCTCGCGCAGGATGTAGTATTGGTCGGGCGTGAGGATTTTCTTCCACTCGGCGGCAGTGTGGCGCACCGGGAATTCATCGGGCTTGCCGGTCACGGGCTGGGGCTGGAAGTAGGTTTTGCCGGCGATGGTGCGGGCCGGCCGGGGCGTGTTGGCGGCCACGTCGCGCTTCTGCGAGCAGGCCGAATTGAGCGAAAGCACCGAAATAAGGAATAACAGCAGGGAAAAACGCATGGCTGAGGTTGGGGTTAAGGGCACTGTGCCTACATACGACGGTGGTGCCCGGTTGGGTCGGCTGGGTAGACGAAAGAAGGTCGGGAACCTTACGCCCCGGCTAAGCCATTTAGGGCGACGAGCTTGGCTGCGCGGCGGGGTGCGGCAGCGGGGCTCGTGTTAATAGTTGAGTACCACAAGGCTTTGCGCCTTTTTATCCGTACCTTTGCACCCGCAAAACCAACCCATATGGCCCAGAATATCCGGAACATTGCCATCATCGCTCACGTTGACCACGGCAAGACCACCCTGGTGGATAAGATTATCCACGCATCCAAAATTTTCGACGCGCACCAGCAGTTCGACGACCTCATCCTCGACAACAACGACCTGGAGCGCGAGCGCGGCATTACCATCGTTTCCAAAAACGTATCGGTACGCTACAACGGCACCAAAATCAACATCATCGATACCCCTGGTCACGCCGACTTCGGCGGTGAGGTAGAGCGCGTGTTGAAGCTGGCCGACGGTGTGCTGCTGCTCGTGGATGCCTTCGAAGGCGCCATGCCGCAGACGCGTTTCGTGCTCGGCAAAGCCATTGCCCTGGGCCTGAAGCCCATCGTGGTGGTAAACAAGGTAGACAAAGAAAACTGCCGCCCCGACGAGGTGCACGAGCAGGTGTTCGACCTCATGTTCAACCTCGGCGCGACCGAAGACCAGCTCGATTTCGTGACCCTGTACGGCTCGTCGAAGCAGGGCTGGATGAGCACCGACTGGAAAGTGAAAACCGACAACATTACGCCCCTGCTGGATGCCGTACTGGAGTCGATTCCGGCTGCGCCGACCCTGGAAGGCACGCCCCAGATGCAGATTACCTCGCTCGACTACTCGTCGTTCGTGGGCCGTATCGCCATCGGCCGCGTGCACCGCGGCACGCTGAAGGAAGGCGCCAACATGAGCCTGATGAAGGCCGACGGCAGCATCAAAAAGGTAAAAATTCGCGAGCTGCACGTGTTCGAAGGCCTCGGCCGCGTGAAGGTGAGCGAAGTGAGCAGCGGCGAAATCTGCGCCGTTTCGGGCATCGAAGGCTTCGACATTGGCGATACGCTGGCCGATTTCGAAAACCCGGAGGCCCTGGAGCGCATCAGCATCGACGAGCCGACGATGAACATGCTGTTCACCATCAACAACTCGCCGTTCTTCGGCAAGGAAGGCAAGTTTGTGACCTCGCGCCACCTGCGCGACCGTTTGTTCAAGGAAACCGAGAAAAACCTGGCCCTGCGCGTGCAGGCCACCGATAAGGAGGACTCGTTCCTGGTGTTCGGCCGCGGCATTCTGCACTTGTCGGTGCTCATCGAAACGATGCGTCGCGAGGGCTACGAGCTGCAAGTAGGTCAGCCCCAGGTTATTTTCAAGGAAGATGAGAACGGCAAACGCCAGGAGCCCATTGAGCTGCTGGTGGTGGACGTGCCCGAGGAAACGGCCGGCAAGGTGATTGAACTGGTGAGCATGCGCAAAGGCGAAATGACCATCATGGAGCCCAAAGGCGACCTGCAGCACCTGGAGTTCATGATTCCAAGCCGCGGCCTGATTGGCCTGCGCAACAACGTGCTGACTGCCACCGGCGGCGAGGCCATCATGAACCACCGCTTCGTGGACTACGAAGACCACAAAGGCACCATCCCCGGCCGCATTGCCGGCTCGCTGATTTCGCTGGAAACCGGCCCCGGCACGGCGTACACGATTGACAAGATGCAGGACCGTGGCGCGTTCTTCGTGGACCCGGGCGAAGAAGTGTACGCTGGCCAGGTTATCGGCGAGCACACCCGCCCCAACGACCTGACCATCAACATTCAGAAAGGCAAGAAGCTGACAAACATGCGCGCTTCGGGCTCGGACGACAACGCCAAGATTGTGCCCAAGCGCCAGTTTTCGCTGGAAGAAGCCATGGAATACATCCAGAAGGATGAATACCTGGAGGTGACGCCGAAGTCGATTCGTATGCGCAAGATTCTGCTCGACGAAAACGAGCGTCTGCGCTACGCCAAGCAGGCCGACTAATTATTCTTTGCTGAATGATTTTGAAGAGGGCGCGGCTTTGGTCGCGCCCTTTTTCATTCCCTGAACGCTACTTTTTGTTTTATGAATCAAGAAAATCTGAGCCGCTTCGTGCAGCTTTTTACCCTGAATGATGCGGAGGCTACCCGGCGCGTGAGCGAGCAGCTGGCGCTGGTCTTGCGCGACCCAGCCGCTTACCAGGAGCAGTTTGCCGAGGAACTGGAAGAGCGCGGCATTGTGGCGGCGCTGCCGGCGCAGGAGCTGCGCGATTTGGCGCTGATTGACGCGTTGTTGAGCGAGGAACTGCTCTGGGAAAGCGACTGGAAAGACCTGGCCGCCGACCTGGTTTACGGCATCAACGAAACGCTGACGCAGCAGAAACAGGCTGTGCGGCTGCCTGCGCCCGCCAGTGGGCGAGCTACGGTGACCGGTCCCGAAGCGCTGGACATCGTGCAGGATTTGGCCGAGCCGGTTGGGCTGGCGGTAGTGCTGTTTACTTTGGACAGCGACTCCTACGCCCTGAGCGTGGTAGCCGATGCACAGGCGGAAGAAACCCGTCAGCTGGCGCAGGAACTGGGCTTCGGAGTGACGGTGTATTAGCCCGGCAGGGCAGAATAATCGATTGTGTAAAGGCGGCAAGGCGTACCTTGCGACTCCATTCCCATTGCCCGATTATGCTGCTGAAAAACCTGCTGAGTGCCACGCTGCTACTGGCCGCCACCGCTGCCACGGCCCAGAACCGGCACGAATACCTGCTTGATTCCAACTGGAAATTCTCGAAAGGCGACGTGCCCAACGCGGCCAAACCCGATTTTGCTGATGCCAAGTGGCAGACGGTGAGCGTGCCGCACGACTGGGCCATTTCGGGCCCGTTTGATGGCAATAATGACCTGCAGGTCGTGAAGATTGAGCAGAACCAGGAGCAGCAGGCTACCCAGAAGTCGGGGCGCACGGGCGGGCTGCCGTTCATCGGCACGGGCTGGTACCGACGCAAGCTGGCGGTGCCGGGCTTCGGGTCGGGCCAGCGGGCGGTGCTGGTGTTTGATGGCGCGATGAGCGACCCGCACGTGTTTGTGAACGGCAAGGAAGCTGGCCACTGGGCCTACGGCTACAATTCGTTTTCGCTCGACATTACCTCGCTGCTGAAGCCCGGCGACAACAATGTGCTGGCCGTGCGCCTGCAAAACCAGCCCGAAGCCTCGCGCTGGTACCCCGGCGCGGGCCTCTACCGCAACGTGCACCTGGTGGTGACGGACGACGTGCACATTCCGGTGTGGGGCACCTATCTGACCACGCCCGAAATCACGGCGGCGCAGGCCAAAGTGACCCTAAAAACCACGGTGGAAATGCCCGGCGGCAAGCCGCAGCCGTTGCGACTCGATACCGAAATCCGCGATGCGGCGGGCAAAGTGGTGGCTACCACCAGCACGGAGCTTAGCAATGGCCTGACGTTTGAGCAGAACCTGACGGTGCCGCAGCCGCGGTTGTGGTCGCCGGAAACGCCGGTTCTTTATACGGCTTCGTCGAATCTGTATGCGGGCAAGGCGCTGAAAGACGCTTACAAAACCACGTTTGGCATTCGTTCCTTCAAGTTTGAGAAGGGCGTGGGCTTTTCGCTGAACGGGCAGCCGCGCAAGTTCAAGGGCGTGTGCAACCACCACGATTTGGGGCCGCTGGGCGCGGCCATCAACACGGCGGCTTTGCGGCGGCAATTGACCTTGCTGAAGGATTTGGGCTGCGACGCCATCCGGACGTCGCACAACATGCCCGCGCCGGAACTGGTGACGCTGTGCGACGAAATGGGCCTGATGCTGATGGTGGAGTCGTTTGACGAGTGGAAGGCGCCGAAGGTGAAGAATGGCTACAGCCAGTATTTCGACGAGTGGGTGGAGAAGGACCTGGTGAACATGGTGCACCACTACCGCAATAATGCGTCGGTGATAATGTGGAGCATCGGCAACGAGGTGCCAGACCAGAGCAATGCCAACGGCCCCCTCATTGCCAAGCGCCTGCAGGACATTGTGCACCGCGAAGACCCCACCCGCCCCGTGACCATGGGCATGGACCGCTACGACGACGATTTCAAGTACGGCATCGTGAACGTGGTGGACATTCCCGGCTTCAACTACAAGCCGCACCGCTATGCCCAGGCCCTGACCAAGCTGCCGCAGGGCTTCCTGCTCGGCTCCGAAACGGCTTCGACGGTGAGCTCGCGCGGGGTGTACAAGTTTCCGGTGGAAAAGGCTAAGCAGAAACAGTATCCGGATAATCAGTCGTCGAGCTACGACCTGGAGGCCTGCGTGTGGTCGCAGACGCCGGACGAGGAATTTGCCGCCCAGGATGACATTCCAAATGCCATTGGAGAGTTTGTGTGGACGGGTTTTGACTACCTGGGCGAGCCCACGCCCTACGATGAGAAATGGCCTTCGCACAGCTCTTACTTCGGCATTCTGGATTTGGCCGGCATGCCGAAGGACCGGTACTACCTCTACCGCGCCCGCTGGAACACGGCCCAGCCCACGATGCATATCCTGCCGCACTGGACCTGGCCCGGCCGCGAAGGCCAGACTACGCCGGTTTTTGCCTACACCAGCTACCCCTCGGCCGAGCTGTTTGTGAACGGCCAGAGCCAGGGCCGCCAAACCAAAGGCCCGTCGAATGAGCCCCAATCGCGCTACCGCCTGATGTGGAAGGACGTGAAATACGCGCCCGGCAGCATCAAAGTAGTGGCCTACGATGCCCAGGGCAAAGCGGTAGCCACAGAAGAAGTGAAAACCGCCGGCGCGCCGCACCACATCAAGCTGGTGGCCGACCGCACGGCCCTGGCGGCCGATGGCAAGGACCTGGCCTTCATCACCGCCCGCGTGGAGGATAAGGACGGCAACCTCTGCCCCGACGCGGCGCAGTCGCTCAGCTTTGCGGTGAGTGGTGCGGGCAGCTTCCGGGCCATCGGCAACGGCGATGCCACGAATCTGGAGAGCTTCCAGAAACCGCAGATGCGCGCGTTTCAGGGGCAGCTGGTGGCCATTGTGCAGGCTGGTGGCAAAGCTGGCGCGGTGCAGGTGAAAGCCAGCGGAGCGGGGCTGCAGGCGGGCAGTCTGACCCTGCAAACCAAAGCTCAGTAGTTGTTATAACCCGGTGCTTTACGAGGCCGTGCGCTGGCGCACGGCCTCAAATGCCAGCACAGCGCCGGCCACGCTCACGTTGAGCGAGTCGATGCGGCCCATCATAGGGATGATGATGGTGTCGTCGCAGGCGGCGAGGGCGGTAGGCGTTAGGCCGTCGGCTTCGGTGCCGAGCACGAGGGCCGTGGGCTGGCGGAAGTTGCAGTCGAGGTAGGAGTGCGCTTGGGGCGTGAGGGCAGCGGCGTAGCTACGAATGCCGTTGGAGCGCAGGAAGGCGGTGATTTCCGCCATTGGCGCGGCGACGACGGGTACCGAAAACACGCAGCCGATGCTGGAGCGGATGGTATTGGGGTTGTAGAGGTCGGTGCGCGGGTCGCCGATGAGGACGGCGTCGACCGGGGCGGCGTCGGCGGTGCGGAGGATGGCGCCGAGGTTGCCGGGTTTCTCCACGGCTTCGAGCACGAGGAGCAGCGGGTCGGCGGGCAGGCGCAGGTCGGCCAAGGTGCGGGCGGGGGTGCGGAGGACAGCCAACAGGCCGTCGGAACCTTCGCGGTAGGCTACTTTCTCAAAGACCGGGCGCGTGACTTCGAACCATTCGGGCGCGTCTTTCTTGCCCAGAAACAGGCTCCTCAGTTCGGCCTCGCCGGTTTCGCCGGCCAGCTCGGGACAGGTGTAGATGGTGGCTACCGGTACGCCAGCCTCGACGGCAACGGTGAGCTCGCGCAGGCCTTCTACCAGTGTAAGCCCAAGGGCGCGACGCTCGGCCGACTTCTGTTGCAGCTTCAGCAGCTGCTTGATGCGTGGGTTTTGGGGGCTGCTGAGGCGGTCGAGGGGAGCAAATGGCATGGCGCAAAGATACCGGCCGGCTGCCGGCCCCAACCATCGCCGGGCCGGCCGCGTAGGGCGGCCCAGTACCTTCGCAACCGATGAACTTAAAAAACAACACCAAAATCATCGTAGGCTTTGCCTTGGCCATTGGCGTGCTGCTGCTTACGGCGGCGGCTTCGTTCTGGAGCATCCGGGGGCTAAGCGTGCAAACCCAGAACGTGGAGCACACCTATCAGGTGCTGCAGGAGGCCGAAACCATTACGGCGGTGCTCAAAGATGCCCAGGCGGGCACGCGCGGCTACCTGCTCACCGGCGACACGGTGTACCTGCGCCCCTACAGCATGGCCACCGGCCAGCTGCCCGCCGCCCTGGAGCGCGTGCAGGCCCTGACCGTGGACAACCCCGCCCAGCGCGCCCGGCTCGACTCCCTGCGCGCCTTGGTGGAGCAGGAGTTTCAAATTCTGCGGCCCCTCACGGAGATAAAAAAATCCATGAGCCAGTCGGCCATGCAAACCCTGCTCGACACCGACCGGCAGACCCTGCGCCAGGTGCGCATGCTATATGCCCGCATCAAAAGCAGCGAGCTGGCCCTGCTGGCCCAGCGCAGTGCGTTGCAGGACGTATTTGAAAAAGCGACGCCCATCGTGGTGCTCATTTCGGCGGTGCTGGCCGTGCTGATTGTGGTGTGGCTGGTGGTAAAAATTGTGAAGGAGCTGGAAGACAACCGCCGCCTGCAAGCCGAACTGGCCGAGGTAAATGCGCAGGTGAGCCGCCGCATTGCCCAGATTCGGGAGTTGGCCGAGCAGGTGGTGCAGGGCGATTACACCGTTAAAATCACAGACGATGCCGAGGATAACCTGGGTGGGCTGGCCACGTCGCTCAACCGTATGACGCAGACGCTGGAAGGCAGCTTCAGCGCGCTGGAGAAGCGCAACCGCGAGCTCGACCAGTTTGCCTACGTGGCTTCACACGACTTGAAAGCGCCGCTGCGGGGCGTGACCACCATTGTGAAGTGGATTGAGGACGAGCTGGCCGCCGAGCTTTCGCCCCAGCTCCGCACCTACCTCGACCAGATGAAGGGCCGCCTGGCGCGCCTCGAAGACTTGATAAACGGGCTGTTGGCCTACGCCCGCGTGGGCCGCACGGCCGCCCAATCGCGCGAGACGGTGAGCGTGCAGCAGCTCCTGACCGAAGTAGCCGACCTGGTGGTGCCGCCCGATTTCACGCTCCGCATCGGCCCCGACATGCCCACTTTCGAAACCGACCGGCTGAGCCTGCAACAAGTGTTCACCAACCTGCTCTCGAACGCCGTGAAATACCACCAGCGCGGGGCCGGCCACCTCGAGGTGACGTGCCAGGACATTGGCCGCTACTACGAGTTTCGGGTGCAGGACGACGGCCCGGGCATCGCGCCGGAGTACCACCAGAAGATTTTCCTGCTCTTCCAAACCCTGCGCGACCGGCACACGGCCGAAAGCACGGGCATTGGCCTGAGCATCGTGCAGAAAATTATTAACGACCAACAGGGCACTATTCGCGTCGATTCGGCGGTGGGGCAAGGGGCCGGTTTTATCTTTACGTGGCCGAAATAACCACGAGCGGAGCTGTCATCCTGAGCGCACGAAGGATGACAGGCGAACTCACAGCTACCATTCAATTATTACCCTATTATGCGTTCTGTTTTACTAGTCGAAGACGATATTTTTGATACGATGACAGCGGAGAAGTCCTTCGCCAAGTTCAACGTGCCGCACCAGCTGCACACGGCCTTCAACGGCGAAGAAGCCCTGGACCTGCTGCTGGGGCGAAATGGCGCGGAGGCCCTGCGCCCGCTGCCCGAGGTTATCCTGCTCGACCTGAACATGCCCCGCATGAACGGCGTCGAGTTCCTGACTGAGCTGCGCGCCAACCCCGAATTTCAGCACATTCCGGTGTTCATCACCACCACCTCGAGCATGGAGGAAGACCGCGCCGACGCCGAAAATCTGGGCGTGAGCGGCTACATCCTTAAGCCGCTGGATTTTGAAACCGGCACCGACCTCTCGGACAGCCTGAGCCTGCTGGAGAAGCTCCTCAAATAGCACTGGCTGCGCCGAAGCAACTGCGGGTTCACTTGCCCTTCACGATAGAAGTGCGGAATTTACCGCCGATTGCCGACGTTCCTTTTTGGTGGTTTGCTGGCCCGGGCGCGGGGGTTTGCGCGGGGTTCGGTATTATTGGCGGGGCAAGGCTACCTTGTTCGGCCCGTTGGTCTTAATTGCTGTCCTTCCGTATGAAAATTCCCGTTTTATACCCGGCCCTGCTGCTGATGCTGCTTGGGGGGCGCACGGCACAAGCGCAGGATGATGGCCCGCGCCAGCTGGGTGCGCCGCCGACCATGCCCACGCCCGCCCGGCCCCGCCCGGCCCCGGCCCCGCGCCAGCTGGAAACCGTGCCCGTCGCCCCGGCCGATTCTTCGCGCCGCGCTGCCGTGACGGCCCCGCAGCCCGCCCCCATGGCCGCGCCCGCCCCGGTGTATGCGCCCACGCCGCCCGGCCAGTTGCCGGGCAACAACGCCCGCCCCGCCCGCTTCCAGGTAGGCCTGAAAAATGGGATGGTGTATTCGGCCAACGACGTGGAGACGAAGAATCCGCTCTTCGGCCGCTCCTACCTGCTGCTGGACGGGCGGCAGAGGTTTGAGCTAGCGGAAGTAGGGTTTTATGAGGACGAAACGGGCCACTACGTCCGCACCACGCTGCCCAATTCCTCGCGGGAAACCACGCTGCGCCGCGAAAAGACCGGGCGCATCAGCCTCTATTCCATCACTACTTCGCAGTACAACTCCGGGCCGGGGGGCTTTGGCTACCCAGGCTATGGCTACGGCGGCTATGGCGTGGGTTACGGGGGCTTTGGCGGCTACCCTTACGGCGGCTACCGCACGGTAAAAACCGAATATTTTTCCAAAGACAACGGCCCCATTCAGAACCTGACCACCAACAACCTGATGCTGGCTACCCGCGACAATGCCGGGGCGCAGGAGCTGCTCCTGGACTCGCGTCGGTACCAGCGGCTCACGCTGGGCAGCTACTTGGTGGGCGGCGGACTGCTCGTGGCCGGGCTGTTTCAGTCGCTGCGCCCCGGCGATGGCCAGGCGGGCATTTCGCCGTTGGTTTACGCGGCTATTCCAGTACTCATTGTGCCCATTGTGCTGCAAAGCAAGCAAGCCAACAACCAGCGCCAGGCCATTGCCCTGTATAATTCGGCGCGGTAGCACCCAGAAAAAGCTGTCATCCTGAGCGCAGCGAAGGACCCTATCACGACTGATTCGACTGAAGTACCGCAGACTATATAAGCGTGATAGGGTCCTTCGCTACGCTCAGGATGACAAACTTCTTCAATCCTCATTGAGTGCAGCGTAACGCCGTCCGGCCTCACAGCGTAGGCCGGGCATGAAACCTACCGCTCCTGCCACAACTGCCGAAGCCCAGGCCGCCGACTTTGCCGCCCGCCAGGTAAAGGCGCTGCTGGTGCACGAGCGGCTCTGCGCCGAATACGGAGCCCCGTTCCGCTTCTTCAGCACCAAAGACCCGCTGAGCGAACTGGTGAGCGCCCTGCTCTCGCACCGCACCAAAAACGCTGATTCGCACCGCGCCTACCAGGAGCTGACCGCTACTTTCCCCACCTGGGAAGCCGTGCGCGATGCGCCCACCGAGGCCGTGCAGCACGCCATCCGGGCCTGCACCTGGCCCGAGCAGAAAGCCCCGCGCATCCAAGCGGTGCTGCGCGAAATCAGCCAGCGCTGCGGGTCGGATGCGCCTTGCTCCTTAGACTTTCTAGCTGCTATGCCCGTACCCGAAGCCCGCGCCTGGCTGGAAAGCATCAGCGGCGTGGGGCCCAAGACCAGCGCGGCCACCTTGCTGTTCAGCAACCTGCGCATCCCGGCCATGCCCGTGGATAGCCACCACCACCGCGTGGCCCAGCGCCTGGGCCTCATCGGGCCGAAGGTGGGCGAAGGCCCGGCCCACAAGCTGCTCGAAGCCCTGCTGCCGCCCGGCTGGGACGCCCAGCAGGTGTACGACCACCACGAGGCGCTCATGTTTCATGGGCAGAAGTGCTGCTATTTTTCATCGCCGGCCTGTGGGCGCTGCGTGGTGCTGGACCAGTGCCCGTTTGGGCAGGCCCGGCTGGGCGGAAAAGCTGCATGACGTTCTTTTGAGAAAATCCGAAGAAATTCACCATGATTCTGCACCTGCGGGCCAAGCCCAATGCCCGCCAAAACCAATTGTTGCGCGCTGCCGATGGCACCCTAACCGTGCGCCTGAAAGCGCCGCCGCAGGAAGGCCAGGCCAATGCCGTACTGCAGGCGTTTCTGGCCACTGTGTTTGCCGTACCCAAAAGCAGCGTACTGCTGCTGAGCGGCCACACGGCCCCGTTCAAAAAGCTGGAAATTGAAGGAGTGACTGAGGAAGATGGTCAACGGATACTAGCCGGGCTACTGGCCTGAATGCCGGAATAGCCTGCAGCGGCAACTGACAGGCCGTAACTTCCGGGCCAGTTTCCGCTTCCCTCCTCTCCCTCTTCCCTACCTTCCCGCCGCCATGTCAGCCGATTTCCAGCCGCTGCTCGATGCCCTGAAATTCTCGCCCGATAACCTGCCTCTGCGCCAACACCTGGTCCGCCAGCTCAACGCCGCCGGCCAGCCGCACGAGGCCGAAGCCCTGTGCCGCGAGGGCCTGCGCCAATATCCCACCGACGATGCCCTGCGCCTGAGCCTAGCCGAAGCTTACCTGGCTACCGGCAAGCACTCGGCCGCCTTTGTGGTGGTGGAAGAGCTGCTGGACCAGCACCCCGACCACGCCCCCGCGCACCGGCTGCACGCCCGCCTACTGCTGGCCACCGGCCAGCCCGCCGAAGCCCGCACGGCTTACGACCACGCCGTTGAACTCGACCCGGACGCAGCTGATTCTGCCCTCGACCAAGCCCTTGCAGCCGCCCTGCCCGCCCCGCGCGTGCCCGCTGCTACTGGCAGCAGCTCTGCCGCGCCCGCCGATGCCACCACCGATGCTTTCAACGTCCAGGCCCAGCTGCTGGGGCTGGAAAAACCCAAAATCAACTTTGCCGATGTAGGCGGCATGGAGGCGGTGAAAGACGAAATCCGCCTCAAAATCATTCATCCGCTGCAATTCCCGGACCTGTACAAGGCCTACGGCAAGGCCAGCGGCGGCGGCCTGCTGCTGTACGGTCCGCCCGGCTGCGGCAAAACCCACCTGGCCCGCGCCACGGCCGGCGAGGTGCAGGCCAGCTTTATCAGCGTGGGCATTTCGGATATTCTGGACATGTGGCTGGGCAACAGCGAAAAGAACCTGCACAAGGTGTTTGCGCTAGCCCGCGCACAGGCCCCGTGCGTGCTGTTTTTTGACGAAGTGGACGCCCTGGCCGCCAACCGCCACGACCTGCGCCAAAGCGCGGGCCGCACCGTGATAAACCAGTTTCTGGAGGAACTGGACGGGGCCACGCACTCCAACGAGGGCGTGCTCATTATGGCCGCTACCAATGCGCCCTGGCAGCTTGACCCTGCCTTCCGCCGCCCCGGCCGGTTCGACCGCATCACGCTGGTGACGCCGCCCGACGAGCCGGCCCGGACTGCTATTCTCGACATTTTATTGCGCGGCAAGCCCCTGGCTCCGGGCGTGAACGTGGCCGCCGTGGCCGCCCGCACCGCCGGCCTCAGCGGGGCCGACCTGATGGCGCTGGTGGATGGGGCCGTGGACGTGTGCCTGCGCGCCTCCATGCGCAGCGGCCGCCCCCTGCCCATCGAGCAAAGCCACCTGCTGGATGCCGCCAAGCAAGTAAAGCCCAGCACCAAGGAATGGTTTGCCACGGCCCGCAACTACGCACTGTACTCCAACGAAGGCGGGCTCTACGACGACATTCTGGTGTATTTGGGGGTGAAAAAGCCGGGGGGACTGTAATGGCGCCGGCGCTGGGACAATCGGTGCGGGGGCAGCCCGGCTGGTTTGCGCAGGTCGAAAACCTGGTCGCGGTGCATCGCTACGCCCTGGCCGAGGAGCTGACGCGCCACGAGCTGACCCAGAACCCCCGCTCAGGCTTTGCGCTGGTGGTGCTGAGCATGGTGCTGAACAGCCAGGACCGGCACCCCGAGGCCGAGGCGGCGGCCCGCAGCGCAGTGGCCGCCCAGCCCAGCTATGCCGAGGCGTACTATTTCCTGGCCCTCAGCCTCGGCAACCAGCGCCGCAACAAAGAGGCCGGGGAGGCCCTCGCTACCGCCTTGGGACTGGACCCCGGCAAGCCGAAATTCTACGCCCTGCGCAGCTACCTGGAGCTGGCGTGGGGCCATCCGGTGCAAAGCCGGGCCACGGCCGAAGCCGGTCTGCGCTGGGACCCCGCCAACCTGGATTGCCTGTATCGCCAGCTGCAAGCGCTGCGTCAACTCGATGAAAACGACCTGGCCGAAGCCACGGCCCGCACTATACTCAGCCTCGACCCTAGCCACTGGCGGGCGCACCTGGCGCTGGGCCAGCTGCTGTTGCCGCGCGAAGCCTATGCCGAAGCCGAAGGCCATTTCCGCACGGCCCTGCAGTACCACCCGGACTCCCAGGAAGCCCGCGCGGGCCTTTCAGTGAGCTGGAAACAACGCTACTGGCTGCCGCGCCAGATGGAGCGGCTGGACGGATATATTGTGGCCTACAACGAATGGTTCGTGGCCCGGCTGGGCACCGCCGGCCATGCGGTAGCAATGCTGGGCCTGACGCTGGCTATTTCCATGTTGTGCGTGCCCTTGCTGCTACTCTACGGCTGGGCCTACCTGCGCTGGCGCCTGGCCCCCGTGGTGATGCAGCTGCGGGGCCGCCCCCTGGCCTGGCTGGGGCCGCTGAGCTGGCGATTGGTAGCGGCCGGCCTGGGCTGCGTGGGCGCGGCAGTGCTGGCCGTGTTGCTGCCGGCCCGACTGCCGGTGGTGGCCGCCACGCTGGCCGGACTAGCCGCCCTGGGCGTGTGGCAAGGGTCATGGCGCGAAGTGTGGGGCGAGTCGGAACATCGGTACGCCCAATGGATGTGGGTGGGCGGGGCCGCTGCCATCGTGTTTATTTTCTGGCTCGATGATGCCCCTTTGGCAATCAAGAGCCGGCTGATGCTATTCGCGTACACCGGGTTTCTTAGTGCCGCAGTGTTTCTCCGGCCGCCCACAGCCCGGTAGGCAGCTGGCAGTTTCCACTTTGTCTTTCCCCGCTTGCTCATGGCCCATTCCCTCTCTGCTGGCTCCGCTGGTCTGGCGCGCGTCTGGCTGCTGCTGGAGCACCGCCGGCCGCAGCAAGCCGCCCAGCTGGCCCGCCAGTGCCTGGCCGCCGACCCCGTCCACGCGCCCACCCACCTGGCACTTGCCGAAGCCCTGCGCCAGCTCGGCCGGCTCGACGAAGCCCGCCAAAGCGCGCAAACGGCCATCGGCCTGGCTCCGGAAGACGCCCAGTGCCACCACCTGCTGGCCCTCATCCTGGGCCAGCAAGGCCACCTGCGCAAAGCCGAGCTGGTGATACTGGATGCCATTCGACTGAATCCAGTCAGCGCGGTTTTTTTCGGGTTTCTGGCCCAGGTGCGGTATTTGCTGCACCGCCCCGCCGAAGCCCTTGCCAGCGCCAACAACGGTCTGGCCCTGGATGCCCGAAACGTGGAATGCCTGCTGTGGCGGGCCCTGGCCCAGGAGCAGCGCGACCACCCTGAGGCCGCCGACGAAGATTTCCACCGCTTGCTGCACGTGGCCCCCACCAACCACCTGGTGCATGCCCGGCGCGGACTACTGCTGCTCAACCGCTTCGAGCCCGCCGCCGCCGAGCCCCACCTTGCCGAGGCCCTGCGCCAGGCTCCCAACCGCGCCGCCCAGCTACTGCCGCTGCTGCAGCGGGCCCGGCGTGAGCAGCACTGGCCCATCTGGTTTTTGCGCAGCGAGCGGCAGGTGGCCGAGCGCCGGGCCCTGGGCCTCGAACCCGGGCTGAGCGTGCTGTTCTACCGGATTTGTGGTACCGGAGCCGTAGTCCGGGCGTGGTGGCGCACGCGCCACGACCCGATATTCCGGCTGTCGCCCAAACAGGTTTGGCAACGCCGACTCGGCTTTTGGGTAGCAGGCATTTTGCTGCTGCCACCGCTGATACTTTTGGGAGATTACCTCGGGCTAATTAACGCCAGTATTCCACTGACCCAGCCCCAATCAGTTGGCCTGGCCGTTGGGGTGACGGCGTCCATCTTCATCCCCTTGCTGATTATGAGAAAGCTGAACGAATGAGCCATTTTCACTTTCCCTTGCCGCAACAGTCGGCGCCAGCAGGCCACGCCAGCCAACCCGAAATCAGCTACTTTCCGCGCTTCCAGCGGTAGTATTTGCGGTACCAGGGCGAGGTTTTCTTGAGCAGGCTGCTGGCCGATTCGTTTGGAAACATGTTCACCCGGAACACCTGCATGCGGTCGTCTTCAATGGTCATGCCGCCCGTGTCGGTGGCCACGCCGAGGGTAAAACCGGCTTCGCGCACGGCCGCTTTTACAGGCTCATTCAAGTCGCCGTAGGGGTAGGCGAAGCTCACAATTTCGGTTTCCAGAGCAGTTTCCAGCGCGGTTTTGCTGCGCTGTATTTCGGTGGCGGCTTCGGGCAGCGGCAGCGTGGTAAGCCGAGGGTGCGACATGGTGTGCGCGCCAATTTCCCAGCCAGCGGCCACGAAAGCGCGCTTCTGGCCCAGGTCCATTATTTCGGAGCGAGGCTCATCGGGGTCGAAATCCGCGTCCCACTGGTTGTAGCGAATATTGGCATCGCCCAGCAGGTAGAGTACGCCCCGGTAGCCGTACTGCTGCATGAGGGGCAGCAGGTTGGTGTAGTTATCGGTGTAGCCGTCGTCGAATGTCAGGATGATGGGACGGCGCGGGAATTCGCGTAGCGGCAGTTCGCCGCTGGCGTATTTCAGGTAATCGGCGAAGGTGATGGGGGTTAATTTCTGCTGCTTGAAATAGGCCAGGTGCTTTTCAAAATTCTCCTTCGTGACGTAAATCTGGTGTTTGGTGGCCAGCGGCACGTCGGGAATTTTGTGGTACATGAGCACCGGGATGAAGCTGGGCACGGCCTTTTGCATCCGCGCCGCCTGGTACACTTCCAGCACTCGTGCCGCCACGGTGTCCAGATTATAATGTGCCCGCACCTGCTGGCGTAGCGCCGCCGACACTGCCTGCGGCTGCCGCAAAAATCCCTGCGCATCGGCCAGCAGCGCGGCAAAGTCAACTTCCGAAGGGCTTTGCTGGGCCGAGATGTCGCCAAAATTGGAAGCCGCAGCCGAGGCAAAAGATTTTTCCGTAACCAGGCCCGCATAGCTGGCCTCGCCCAGCGCCAGCACCGGCCGGCCCGCGCCCAGCGCTTCTATGGCGACCCGCCCCGCCCCAATCACCAGCGTGGTGCGGGCCAGCCAGCCGGGCACGTCAGCGGTGAAGCCCACTACCTCAATCCGCTCACCGAATTCTGCTTGCAGCTGCGCCAGGGCCGTTTTGCCCGCTGCCGGCAGGTGTTGCAATTCGCCGCCGATGAGCGCCACCCGCAACGTTGAAAACTCACGCAGCAGCGCCGGAAACACCTGCTCCAACAGCGCCGCCGCCCGCTCGCCCTTGCCCCCGTTGAAGCGCCCGATAAAGGAAATTCTCAAGGTGGAATTCTCGCTTGCTAACTCCCCGCTGCCGAAAGCCACGCCGTTAGGAATAGCCACAATTTTGGCCGCATCCATCTTGACCTCAGTGATGAGATGCTCGCGCAGATTGGCGCAAATGGCAATGACTTTGTCGCCGTACACATCGAACAGCGACGTGGACGTGTGCAGGTGCTGGCGGCCGTGCACGGTGCTCACCAGCGGCACCGCCAAGCCGCGCAGGGCAAAATAGCTCACCCAGCTGGCTGCCCGCGAGTGGCAATGCACCACGTCAATCTGTTCTCTTTTAACCACCTGCCGAATGATACGCGCATTGCGCAGCCGCTGCCGGTAGCTGCGGTTGCTAATGCCCGCCCACACCAGCGTGGCCCCGGTGGGCAGGCTGTCGGCATCGGCCACCACCCATACCTGGTGGCCCTGGGCGCGGTGGGCTTCGGCCAGTTGCACGGCATAGGCCACGGAGCCCGCAAAAAACTCAGCCGAAAGAACGTGGAGAATGCGCATGCCGCAAAGGTATTGCCGGGCATTCGTAAGGGCAGGAGGGTGTGGGGGTGGGAGGGCGTGAGTTGATAATACTATACTAACAACTCATCCCCTCCCACCCCCACACCCTCCTACCCTGTCAATTACCCCCGTGCCCGGCCGGCCACGTTGTCCAGGTACTTCTGGCCGTTGCCGGTGTTCAGGAGCAGGATTTTCTCATCGGGCTGGATTTCGCCGCTGGCTAGCAACTGGCGGGCGGCCGTCCAGACCGCGCCGCCTTCAGGGGCCACGAACAGGCCTTCCTGCTGGCCCAAGTCACGCATGCCGGCCAGCATGCCTTCTTCGCTCACGCTCACCACGGTGCCGTTCGATTCGTGGAGGACGCGCAGCATCAGGTTTTCGCCCAGTGGGTGGGGCACGGCCAGGCCATTGGCCAGCGTAGCGCGGCCCTGGTAGGCGTGGCAGTTGGGCTGGCGGCCTTCGTAAGTTTCGAGCAGCGGGCAGCAGTTTTCGGCCTGCACGGCCACCATGCGGGGTAATTTCACGTCGGGCGCCAGCCAGCCGAGCTGCTTCATTTCCTGAAACGCCTTCCAGATGCCGATGAGGCCGGTGCCGCCGCCGGCGGGGTAGAGCAGCACGTCGGGCAGCGTCCAGTTCAGTTGTTCGGCAATTTCGTAGCCCATGGTTTTCTTGCCTTCGAGGCGGTAGGGCTCTTTCAGGGTCGAGATATCGAGCAGCGCGCCGTCGGCATTGCGCTGGCGCACCCGCGCCCCACAGTCGCTGATGAGGCCGTCGACCAGTTCCACTTCGGCCCCGTACCAAAGGCATTCCTCCCGGAACGCCTGCGGGGTGTGGCGGGGCATCACCACCACGGCCCGCAGGCCGGCGCGGGCGCAGTAAGCGGCCATTGCCACGCCCGCATTGCCGGCCGTGGGGATAATGCAGCCGTCCACGCCCAGCTCCTTGGCTTTGGATACGGCCATGCTCAGGCCCCGCGCCTTGAAGGAGCCGGTGGGGTTCTGGCCTTCGTCTTTGAGCAGCAGGTGGGCCAGCTCGTAGCGGGCAGCCAGGCGCGGCAGGCGCAGCAGCGGCGTAAGGCCCTCGCCGAGGGTCACTCTGTTTTCCTCGTGCAGCAGCGGCAGCAGCGCGCCGTAGCGCCACATCGAGGCATCGGCTTGGTCGATGACGGCGCGGCTGAGGGGCTCGTGCAAGTCATAATCAGCCACCAGGGGCACATTACAGCAGGCCGAAACCCGTTGCAGGTCGAAGGCAGAATATTTGGTACCGCAGGCGGAGCAGTGCAGCGCAGCCAGGCGGGAAAAGGAATCAGAGGCAACCAGTTTCATGGGGCAAAGTACGGAATGGCTTTGCCTGGGGTATGCCGCAACGGGATGGGTATTTGGAATAGGCTATGACTTACCGGAATAGTAGCGCCGTGTGAATTGCAGAAAATCCTTGTAGGGTGCGTTGTTCTCGGTGCCTTTGCGCTGAATGAAATTGAATTCGCGCTGCAGTGGAAAGTTGTTGATTTTAACTTCCGAAAACTCTCCCGAAGCCAGCTCCTTCACCACCGCCTGCCGGGGCAGGAAGGCCAGGCAGGTATCGACGCGCACGAAGTTTTTGAGAGCCTCGGTACCGCCCAGGCGCACGCGTACCGGCAGCGCGGCCAGCTTGATGCGGTGCTGGGCCAGCGCTTCTTCGAGCACGGCCAGCGTGCCCGAGCCTGCCTCGCGCAGGGCCAGCGGCGTGGTGAGTAGGTCGCGCACTTCAAGGGTGCGCTCCGCGAGCGGATTGCCCGCGGCGCACACCGCCACCACATCATCCGTGAGCAGGGGCGTGTAGGTCACGTGGCTCACTTTGTGGATGCCTTCGATGATGCCGAGCTCAATTTCGTGGTCGAGCAAAGCGCGCAGGATGTTGTCGGAATTACGGTTTTTGAGGCTGAGCTGGCGGTTGGGGTGCTGGCGCAGGTAGGCCGACACTACGGGCGGCAGCACGTAGAGCGAAATGGTGGTGCTGGCCCCGATGAGCAGATGCTGGCTGGGCGCGAAATCCGGGCTCAGCGCGCTCATTTCCTGGTGCAACTCCTGTTGCAACTGCTTGGCCTGTAGCAGCTTTTCGTAGAGCTTGCGGCCGGCCGGGGTGAGCTGGATGCTGCTGCCCAGGCGTTCGAAAAGGCCGGTTTTGTAGTGCTCTTCCAGCGCCTTCACCTGCTTGCTCACGGCCGACTGACTGGTGAACAGCGCCTGGCTGGCCCTGGTGAAGCTCAGGCGCTGAGCCACTTCAAGAAAGACTTCGTGCGGGTGCGAAAGCATGGCGCAAAGATGCACGTAAGGCTTTGAGGTTTCTTCGGGGCAGGCGACTCTACATCAGACTCAATTAATTATAAACCAAACTCTATATTCAACCCGTGAATCCCGTCTGCAAGCCTATCCTCCTGATTTTTCTACTCAGCAGTCTGGCCGGTTGCGCCCGCCGCCCGGCGGCCACCTACCAGCCACTGGCAGCAGCTACCACGGCCGCTCCGGAAACCGCCCGCCTGCTGTTCCTCAGCTGCCGGCTGACGGCCGCGCCCGCTGGCACGCAACTGGAAGTGCTGCAAGCCAAGGCCGTTCCCGGCGACCTCAAAATCCCGGAAGCCGACGCCGATACGCCCGATTTCCTGCGCGTGCTCCAACTCGATGGCCAGGGCCAGGTGCTAAACCAAGTACGGGTGCCGCACCCCCTACGTCGCAGCGTGGAGCATGTTGCCGACGACCACCGCACCTTCCAGCGCAGCGAGGTGGTGCTACTCACGGCCGAGTTTTTTGTGCGGCTGGCTCTGCGCCCCACCACGGCCGCCATTCGGGTGGAAGAGGTGGTGGCGGGTACCACCGCCAAGCTTTCCGAATTTCCCATTCCTTCGAAATCCTAACCCTGAATCCATGAAAAAACTCGCTACTCTCTGGCTGCTGTTGCTTTGCGCCGCGCTGGCCACGCCCAGCCGGGCCCAGACTTTTCCGGTTGATACGCTGGTGAAAACCGGGCCTTTGGCCAAGCGCATCAACTTGGTATTTATATCCGATGGCTACCAGGCCAGCGAAATGGCGCTGTTTCGCACCCGGGCCACAGCGGTAATTAACAGCCTGTTTGCGCAGTCGCCATTTCTGGAATATCGGCCTTATTTCAACGTATTTGCCATTGAAGTGCCCTCGGCCCAGAGCGGCTCGACGCACCCGCGCACGGCCGCCGACTGCGGCACGACGGCTGCCTTCTCCGCCAGCACTTACTTCAACAGCACCTTCGATTACGGCGGCATTCACCGCCTGCTGGTGCCGCAGGCCAACGCGGCCGTGGGCACGGTGCTGGCCAATAATTTCCCGCGCTACGACCAGGTATTTGTGCTGGTGAACTCCACCGAGTACGGCGGCTCAGGTGGGGCGCTGGCCACGGCCTCGGCCAATACCAGCGCCACCGAAATCATGGTGCACGAAATCGGCCACTCGATGGCCGCGCTGGCCGATGAGTACTGGGCCGGCTCCCAATACGCCCGCGAAGCCTTCAACATGACCCAAACCACCAACCCCACCACCGTGCGCTGGGCCCCATGGGTGGGCACCAACAGCATCGGCATCTACCCCTACTCCACCGACCCCAGCTGGCAGAAACCTCACCAGAATTGCAAGATGCAGTTTCTAGGCGTGCCGTTCTGCGCGGTATGCCGCGAGGCGTTTGTGGAGAAATTCCACACGCTGGTGTCGCCGCTGCAAGCGTATTCGCCGGCCACGCTGGCCATCAACGCGCCCACGCAGAACCTGTCGTTTGCCCTCACGCTGCTGCCACCCACACCCAACACCCTGCGCGTGACCTGGACCCGCGACGGCACCGTGTTTGCCCGCAACACCGCCACAGCCACCGCCACGCTGGCCCAGCTGCCGGTGGGCACCCACGTGGTGCGCGCCACGGTGGTCGACACCACGGCCCTCACGCGCCGCGCCACCCACCTCACCCAGCACACCTACACCGTGGACTGGACCATCAACCGCACCAATACCGGCGTGAGCATGGCCTCCACCACCGCCGAGTACGAGGTGGAAACCTACCCCAACCCCGTGGGCGAGGTGTTGAACCTGAGCTACACCCTGCCCCGCCCTGCGCCCGTGGCCTTCACGGTGCTTGATGCGGCCGGGCGCGTGGTGAAAACTATTCGCTACGGCCGCCAGGCTCCGGGCCGCTACCAGTACGCGCTGCGGCCTGAGGAGCTGAACCTGCGCGCCGCCGGGATTTACACCCTGCTGATTAACGTGGACGGCATTGTGCTGAACCGCCAGCTGGTGAAAGAATAACTCAGGTTGTAACTAATAAAAAAGGCCCGGGGCATGATGTCCCGGGCCTTTTTCTTTGGCAGTTCCAACATTTCGCTACCCCAGTCGCCGTTGAAACGCGGCCAGAAACAGCCCGGCGTGGTAGCCGTCGCCGAGGCCGTGGTGCAGGTTGACCGACACGGGCATTTGCCGGGTAGCGCCTTCGCTGAAAACCTGGCCGAAGGAGATTTTGGGGCAGCTGTCTGGGTGCGAGAAGCTGCGGGCGTGCGAGAGTGCCGTGAAGCGCACCCACGGCAAGGCCGAGCAGTGCACCACATCGGGCCGGGCGGTGGCATCGCTCAGGCGTAGGCCGGTACTGGCCTGCACGGCCGCGATTTCGGCCTCGGCGGCAGCGATGAAATCGGCTAGCGTGTTGCTCTGCTCGATGAAGGAGAAGGCGAAGGTGTGGTCGGGCCGGCCGAGGGTGGCGGAGGCGTGAATGCGGTCGTAGAGGTACACATGGCCGTTTTCGATGCGGTAACGGAAGGCTTCGACTTCGTTGGCGGCCTCCAGGGCATGGTAGAGGTAGTAGAGGAAAAATGACACCCCCAGCCGCTTGGCTTCGGCCTGGGCGTTGGTGCAGTCCACGTTGGCCGTGAGGCCGAAGAAGGGTTCTTCAAAGGCCGAGAAGAAGGCAAAATGCTCGCGGCGGGGCCAGGTTTCGAGGTCAATCAGGTGCTTCATGGTGGGCAAAGGTCGGTAGCTTTGCGGCGTTCGACTTCGCTCTTGCCCCATGCCCACGCAAACCTTCATCGCCTTCGACGCCGACGACACCCTCTGGCCCAATCAGCCGCACTTCGACCACGTCGAGGCGCAGCTGCTCCAGATTCTGGCACCGTATGCCGACCACGCCACCATCAATGCGCGGCTGTACGACGTGCAGCGGGCCAATATGCAGCTATTCGGCTACGGCGCCAAGTCGTTTATGCTCTCGATGATTGAGACCACCATTCAGCTCTCGGGCGGCGCGGTGGTAGGGGCCGAAATCCAGCGGATTCTGGATTTGGGTAAGGATTTGCTTCGCTTCGCCATCGAGCCGCTGCCCGATGTGGTGGAGGTGCTGACGGAGCTGAAGGAGCGCGGCCACAAGCTGATTCTCCTCACCAAAGGCGACTTGTTCGACCAGGAAAGCAAAATAGCTCGCTCCGGTCTGGGCGACTTTTTCGACTACGTCGAAATTGTGAGCGAAAAGGACGAGCCCACCTACCGCCGCCTCTTCGCCCGCCTCGGAGTTACATCCGATAATTTCGTGATGATTGGCAACTCGCTGAAATCCGATATTCTGCCGGTGGCAAAGCTGGGTTTTTTGGCCATTCACGTGCCCTACCACGCCAACTGGATTCACGAGCACGTGCCGGCCGAGCTGCTGGCGGGCGTGGAGTTCCGAATTGTGGAACGGCTGCGCGAAGTGCTTGATTTGGTTCGTTAACTTGTAGAGACGCGGCACTTCGCGTCTCGGCGTTCGCACGGTTCCGGCGTCATCGCTCAATGCGGAGACGCGAAGTGTCGCGTCTCTACAACTCTTGTTGCGCAATGGAAAAATGGACCGACCTGCGCTACCTTCAACACGGCAACCGTCGGCAGCAACGGGCCTACGCCATCCTGGCGGCGCTGAATTTGTGGACCATTCTGGCTGAATTCAAGCCGGTGCTGGCCGGCACCATTCCGCTTGATATCGACATTCCCGGGAGTGATTTGGACGTGCTATGCGAGGTGGCCCCGGCCGACGCGCCACGCTTCGGCGAGCTGCTGCAACGGCACTACGGCCACAGGCCTGACTTCCGGCTTACTCAGCAGCCAATTGGAGGTCAAGCTTCTACCGTGAGCAGCTTCCGATACCGGGGAATGGAAGTTGAAGTGTTTGGGCAGGCGGTGCCTGTTGCGCAGCAGAATGGCTTTCGGCACCTGCTGGTAGAAGCGGCAGTTTTACAGGCCGGTGGCGAAGCGTGGCGGCAGGCGGTGCGACGGCTGAAAAAACAGGGTCTAAAAACGGAGCCCGCGTTTGCCAATTTGTTACAATTAGCCGGCGACCCATACGTGGCCTTGTTGAAGCTGGAGGGCAAAAGCGTTGCAGAATTGCAGGATTACATAGCTCGGCATTCCATTCTTCGCAAATGATAGCGGCGCAAGGTTCTTCATCCAATACGGTGCCGCTTTGCGCGTTGCAATAGAATCCGGGCTTCTGCCTACCTTCCGCCCGGCTTTCCCCCCTCCCCTCTCCCATGCTGGCCCGTTACCGCTTTTTGCCCCTGCTGCTGATGCTGCTGGCGGCTGCCTCGTGCTCGAAAAAAACCGCCCAGGAGCAGGCCGCCGAAACGGCCCAGACCGACGGCGACGAAATCGACCCCTACTCCAACCTCGTGTTCACCTTCGATGAAAAGGTGGTGGACGAGGCCCGGCAGAACCGCTGGGATACCACGCGATACGTCACGTTTTCGCCCAACATCCGCGGCAAGTTCAAGTGGACCGGCGACCGGGAATTGACTTTCTCGCCGCTAGAGCCCTTCCGGCCCAGCACCGTTTTTTCGGCCAGTCTGCGACCCGAAACGCTGCCCAGCGACAAGCAGAAGCTGGCGCTGAACCGTCCCAAATTCCACACGCCGTATTTGAATATGGCCGCGCCGCAGGTGTTCTACGGCAGCTCGAAGCGGGCGGCGGGCACGGCGGAACTGCGCGCCAATCTGGTTTTTAATTACCCAGTGCGGCCTTCCGATGTGAAGTCGCGCCTGAAGGTGACGCAAAACGGCAAGCCCGTGGCCGTGGAAGTAAATTCGGCTGAACCGGATGCGCTGGTGGCCGTGACATTTATGCAGGACGTGCAACCGGGCACGCCCGTGCAGATTGACATTGCGCCCGGCCTGCGCCCGGCGGCCGGCACCAAAGCCACCGACAAAGCCCTCTCGGCCCAGGCCGAAATCCCCGACCAAAGCACGCTGGAAGTGCGCGAGCTCACCGGCTCCCTGCTCAACGGCCAACCGGTGGTGACGCTGCTGCTCAACCAGCCCGTGAGCGCCACCGACGTGCAGCCCAACCTCACGGTGAAGCCGGCGGTGGCGTTTTCGGTGGAGGCGCTGGAAAGCGGCTTTGCGCTGCGCGGCGGGTTTGAGGTGGGCAAAACCTACCAGGTTTCGCTGGCGGCAGGCACGCGCGGGCTGCTGGGTGGCACGCTGGGCGAGGCGTTTACGCAGGCGGTTTCGTTTGGCGACGAGCGGCCGAGTCTGGATTTCACCAGCACCGACAAGGCCATGTACCTGGATGCGCTGGGAAACCGCAACCTGGGCCTGCGCATCAACGAAGTGGCTAAGGTGAAGGTGACCATTGCCAAGGTGTACGCCAACAACATTCAGCAACTGCTGCGCGGCGAAAAGCAGTACGGCTACCCCGAATACGACGAGGACGAGCCCCGCGAATCGAACACCGACGAAAACGGCGACTACATCGACCGCAGCTTCCAGTATTACGACACCGAGAACATCGGCAACGTGCTGTCGGAGCGCACCATTTCGGTGGATGGGCTGCCCAAGGAAGGCGGGTTGCGTCTGCTCAATCTCAACCTGAAAGACCTGGAGTTTCAGGGGCCGCTGAAGGGACTATACGTCATTCGGGTGCAGGATACGGAGCGGCAGTGGCTGCAAGTGAGCAAGCTGGTGGCCGTGACGGACCTCGGCCTCATCGTGAAGCAGGGCGCGACGGGCGGCACCACGGTGTTTGCCAATTCCATCCGCACGGCCGAGCCGTTGAGCGGCGTAACGGTGAACCTCGTGAGCTCGAACAACCAGGTAATTGGCACGACCACGACCGACAAATCGGGCGTGGCGCAGTTCGACTCGGCGGCCAGCATGAAGCGCTTCACGCTGGGCATGATTACGGCTACGAAGGAGGCCGACTTTTCCTTTCTGGATTTGACCAGAAGCCGGGTTGAAACCTCGCGCTTTGAGGTGGGCGGGCTGACCTCGAACGCGGCGCATTACCAGGCGTTTCTGTACGGCGACCGCAACCTGTACCGGCCCGGCGACACGGTGCGCACCAACACCGTCATCCGCACCGAAGACTGGAAAACGCCGGCCGCCGGCCTGCCCCTCAAAATCCGTCTGCTGCTGCCCAGCGGCAAGGAATACAGCAGCCTGCAGCAGAAGCTAAGCGCGGCGGGCAGCTTCGAAAGCCGTTTCATTCTGCCGCCCACCATCATGACGGGCCTCTATACCATGGAGGTGCTGACCGGCAACGACGTGCTGCTGACTTCGCGCCAAATCAGCGTCGAGGAATTCATCCCCGACCGCATGAAGGTGACGGTGACCGCCGCTCCCACGGTGCTCAAGCCGGGCCAGGACGTGACGGCCCGCATCACGGCCGTGAACCTGTTTGGCCCGCCCGCCGCCGACCGCAAGTTTGAGGTCGAATTCTCGCTGAAGCAGAAGGCGTTTTCGGCCCCGAAATACCCCGACTATAACTTCACCATCAACAGCGGCGAAAAGCGCCGCGCCACCAACGACGACGGCGAAGCCAGCGAAAGCGCCCTCACCTCGCGCTTCGAAAAAACCGTGCGCGAAGGCACCACCGACGCCGCCGGCCTGGGCACCGCCACCTATTCGGTGCCCGATTATCGCGACCTCGGCACGCTGGAAGGCGTGGCCTTCGCCACGGTGTTCGACGAAACCGGCCGGCCCGTAAACCGCCTCGCCACCTTCGACGTGCAGACGCAGGCCACCATGTTCGGCATCGGCAACCTGCCCGACCTCATCAGCACCAAGCAGGCCCTCACGGTGAAGCTGCTGGCCCTCACGCCGGGCGGCAAGCCCACCTCGGCCCCGGCCGAAATCAAGGTGGTGCGCAAGCTCTGGGAAACCGTGCTGGAGCGCCAGGGCGGCCGCTACGTGTACAATTCGCAGCAGCGCGACCAAACCATTTTGAGCCAAAGCCGCACCGTGGGGGCCGAAACCAGCTTCAGCTTCACGCCGGTTTACTCGGGCGAATACGAGGTACGCATCAGCCGGCCGGGCGCCACGAGCTACGTCACGCAGCAGTTTTACGCCTATGGCTACGGCGATACGCAGGCCAATTCCTTCGAGGTGAACAACGAGGGCGAGGTGACCATTGAGGCCGACAAGCCCAAGTACGAACCCGGCGAAAAGGCCAACCTGCTGCTGAAATCGCCCTTCGCCGGCCGCATTCTGGTGACGGTGGAGCGGGCCAACGTGCTCGACCATTTCTACGTGAGCACCGACGGCAAGGCGGCCGAGGTCAAAATTCCCATCAAGGCCGAGCACGTGCCCAACGTGTACGTGACGGCCACGGCAGTGCGCGCCCACACCGCCCAGGACCGCCTGCCCCTCACCGTGGCCCGCGGCTTCCTGCCGCTCACCGTCGAGAAAGCCGATTCGCGCCTCGCCGTGGCCATTGCCGCGCCCGCCGCCAGCCGCTCCCAGACCTGGCAAACCGTGGAAGTCACGACCGCGCCCCGCGCCCAGCTCACCCTGGCCGTGGTGGACGAGGGCATTCTCCAGCTTAAAAACTACCAGACGCCCGACCCGCACGCCTACTTCTACCAGAAGCGAGCCCTCGAAGTATCGGCCTTCGACGTGTATCCCTTCCTGCTGCCCGAATTGGGTACCAGCAGCAGCGGCGGCGACGCGGCCGACATGCGCCGCCGCACCAACCCCGTACCCAACCGCCGCGTGAAACTGGTGTCGAAGTGGAGCGGCGTGCTTACCGCCGACGGCGACGGCAAAGTGCGCTACCGGGTGCGCGTGCCGCAATTTAGCGGGGCGCTGCGCATTATGGCCGTGGCCTACAAAGACGACGCCTTCGGCTCGGCCGAAGCCACGATGAAAGTGGCCGACCCGGTGGTGATTTCGACGGCGCTGCCGCGGTTCATGAGCCCGGGCGACACGATTGATGTACCGGTAACACTTACCAATACGACGAGCAAAAACACGACTGGCGTGGCTGGATTGGCCGTTTCCGGGCAGCTTCGGTTGCTGGGTGCGGCTTCGCAAAACATCACGCTGCCGCCCAACGCCGAGCGGCGGGTGATGTTCCAGGTGCTGGCTCCGGCCGGCATTGGCGAAAGCCGCCTCGTTACCTCTGTAACTGCCATGGGCGAGAAATTCACGGAGATTATCGACCTACCCGTGCGCCCCGCCGCCTCGCTCGAAAAGCGCACCGGCAGCGGCGTAGTGGCCGGCGGGGCCACGCTCCCGCTCAACCTGAAAACCGATTTCCTGCCCTCCTCGCTGACCAGCCGGCTGGTGGTGAGCCGCTCGCCGCTCACGGAGTTCAGCAAGGATTTGCGCTACTTGCTGCAATACCCCTACGGCTGCCTTGAACAAACCGTGTCGGCCGCTTTCCCGCAGCTGTACTACGCCGATTTGGCGGCCACCCTGCAGCAGAAATCCGGCGCCGGCCCGAAAGCCCAGCGCTACAACCCGAACTACCACGTGCAGGAAGCCATCCGCAAGATTGAGAGCATGCAGCTCTACAACGGCAGCCTGAGCTACTGGCCGGGCGGCGACTACGACAACTGGTGGGCCACCGCCTACGCCGCCCATTTCCTGCAGGAAGCCCAGCAGGCCGGCTTCGCGGTGAATAAGTCCGTGCTCGACAAGGTGCTGAAATACCTGGCCTTCCGCCTCAAAAAGCGCGAAACCGAGCCTTACCAGTACTTCGACGTCAGCAACATTGCCCGCCAGCGCACCATCGCCAGCAAGGAAATCGCCTACTCGCTCTACGTCCTCGCCCTGGCCGGCCGCCAAGACCCCGTGGCCATGAACTACTACCGCGCCAACCGCCCCCTGCTGGCCGAAGACTCCAAGTTCCTCCTCGCCTGCACCCAGAGCCTGCTCGGCAACCAGCGCGCCTTCCGCGAGTTGCTGCCCACTAAGTTCGGCGGCGAGCGCGCGGCGCGCCGCGCCCTCGACGGCTCGTTCTACTCCCCCATCCGCGACGAAGGCCTCATCCTCAACGTCCTCGTCAGCACCGACCCCAACAACCCGCAAATCCCCGGCATCGCCCGCCAGCTCAGCCGCCAGATGAAGCAGGCGCCCTGGCTTAGCACCCAGGAAAGCGTGTTTGCCCTGCTGGCCTTCGGCAAAATAGCCCGCCAAAACGTCAAGAGCACCGCCACCGCCACCCTCACCATCGACGGCAAACCAGCAGGAAACTTCGACGGCAAAGACCTGACGCTGCGCAACGTGGCCAACCGCAACGTGAGCATCCGCACCGCCGGCAAAGGCAGCCTCTACTACTTCTGGGAAACCGAGGGCATCTCGGCCAGCGGCCAGGTGCGCGAGGAAGATTCCTTCCTGAAAGTGCGCCGCCAGTTCCTCACCCGCGACGGCGCGCCGCTGGGCGCCCCCACCTTCCGCCAGAACGACTTGGTAGTGGTGAAAATTTCTATTGAATCGGGAGACGCGGCCGGCGAAATTAAGAACGTCGCAATTACGGATTTGCTGCCGGCGGGCCTGGAAATCGAGAACCCCCGCATCGGCGCATTGCGCGAGCTAGCCTGGGCGAAGGACGCCAGCACGCCCGATTACCTGGACGTGCGGGATGACCGGATTAATATGTTTACCACCGCCACGGGCACCCCGAAGCATTTTTACTATCTGTGCCGCGCCGTAAGCAAAGGCACATTTAAGCTGGGGCCGGTGAATGCGGATGCGATGTATAATGCGGAGTATCACAGCTACAATGGCGCGGGCGTGGTGCGGGTGCGGTAGAGACGCAATATTTTGCGTCTCGTCGTTGAACGGCTCGCGTTGAACAAGCGGAATCGCACGTAACCATGTGTACAAACCAGGACAAGCAACGACGAGACGCAAAATATTGCGTCTCTACCCCCGCCATGAAAGACACCAATGGTCTTTACAATGATAAATACCGCATCGATTCTGCTCGCCGGGCGGGCTACGACTATAGCCAGGCGGGCGGCTATTTTATCACCATTTGCACCAAAAACCGTGAGTATTCTTTCGGCGAAATTCATCCTGCTACCGATGCATTAACCGACGCTTATCTAATTGGCAACGAATTGGCCGTACAGACTTGGAATTGCTGGCGGGAAATCCCGCAGCACTTCCCTTTCGTCGAGCCGGATGCATTTGTAGTGATGCCCGACCATGTTCATGGCATTCTTTTCATCAACCGACCGGCTGATTACGCGGAGCGACCAAAAACCCAATTTGGACCGCAATCCAACAATCTAGCTTCCATTGTTCGCGGCTTCAAAGTGGGTGTAAAAGCCTGGGCTACGCGACAAGAAATTAATTTTAATTGGCAACCGCGTTACTACGACCGGATTATCCGCAATGAGCTGGAGTTGGAAAAAATTCGCGACTACATTCAGGGCAATCCCAATCGGTGGGAGACTGAGCAGCAGCATGAGCTTGGCCTCTTCCGGTAACGACGTGGGGTCGGCTGTGCAAAGGCTTCGTTCAACGACGAGACGCAAAATATTGCGTCTCTACCCCGTTCTAGTGTTGCCTGTGTTGGCCTTCGCCCTCGACTGTCTTTTCCCCCTCCCGCCCGCGCCGCGCTATTCCCCCATCGTGCTGGCCGCCGACGGCTCCGTCCTCCACGCCTTCCTGAACCCCACCCAGAAGTGGCGAATGAAGACCAAATTATCGGAAATAACGCCGGCCTTGCAGCAAGCCATTATCAACAAGGAGGACCGATATTTCCGCTACCATTTCGGCGTGAACCCAATAGCAATAGTGCAGGCGGCAGGGCGGAATATTTTCCGAAACGGCCGCACCACCGGGGCCAGCACTATCACCATGCAGGTGGCCCGGCTGCTGGAGCCCAAGGAGCGCACCTTCGGCAATAAGCTGCTCGAAATGCTGCGCGCCGTGCAGTTGGAAGCCCACTACAGCAAGCCAGAAATCCTGCAGCTCTACCTGAACCTGGTGCCCTACGGCAGCAACATCGAAGGCGTGAAATCGGCCGCGCTGCTCTACTTTCAGCAGCCGCCCGACTACCTCTCCCTGGCCCAGACCGTGACGCTGGCCATCATCCCGAACCAGCCGCGCGTGCTGGTGCTGGGCAAGAACAACGAGCGGATTCTGACTGAGCGCAACCGCTGGCTGCGGCAGTTTCAGCAGCAGCACCTGTTTCCGGACCAGGATATTGAAGACGCCATCAACGAGCCGCTGGATGCACAGCGCCACGCCGCCCCCACGCTGGCCCCGCACCTGGCGCGGCGGCTGGTTTCGCGGTTTCCGGGGCAGCCCATCATCCATTCCACGCTCCGCCGCGCCCCGCAGGTCAAGGCCGAGGATTTGACTAAAAACTACGTGCGCCGCCTGCATGAGCTGGGCATTTCGCAGGCCGCCGTGCTGGTCGTGAACAATCGCACCCGCGCGGTGGAGGCTTATGTGGGCTCCGCTGATTTTCAGGATGCAGCCGGCAGCGGGCAGGTCGACGGGGTGCGCGCCATCCGTTCGCCGGGCAGCACACTCAAGCCGTTTCTCTACGCGCTAGCCGTAGACAAAGGCATCATCACACCCAAGCTGAAGCTGCCCGACGTGCCCACCAATTTCAGCGGCTTCCGGCCCGAGAACTTCGATAAAAGCTGTGCCGGCGAGGTGACGGTGGAACGCGCTCTGACTTACTCGCTCAACATCCCGGCCGTGCGCGTGCTGGCAGATGTAGGCGTGCCGGTTTTCACCGATAAGCTGCGCGATGCCGGCTTCAAAAGCGTGGCTAAAGCCGCTCCGCGCCTGGGTTTAAGCACCATTCTGGGGGGCTGCGGCGCGTCGCTGGAGGAGCTGACGGGCCTGTACGCCGCGCTGGCTGACGGCGGCAATTATAAGCCCTTACGCAACACCGCACTAGTTGAGAAGAAAACCCCAACCCCCAAATCGCGCCTCTCAGCCCTGCTCGTTTCCCCCGCCGCCGCCTTCCTCATCACCGACATCCTGGCCCAGCGCACCCGGCCCGACCTGCCCATGGGCTACCAGAACAGCCGCCACCTCCCCAAAATCGCCTGGAAAACCGGTACCAGCTACGGCCGCCGCGACGCCTGGAGCATCGGCTACAACCAAGACTACACCATCGGCGTGTGGGTGGGCAACTTCAGCGGGCAGGGCAGCCCGGCCCTCACCGGGGCCGACGTGGCCTCGCCCCTACTCTTCGACCTATTTAATACCCTGGCCTACAATTCGCCCAACCGCTGGGCCGTGCCGCCCGCCACCCTCGATTTCCGGCTGGTATGCGCCGAAACCGGCCTTGTGCCCGGCGAGCACTGTCCCAACCAGCTCATCGACTACTACCTGCCCGGCACGTCGTCGGCGCGCCACTGCGAGCACCAGAAAGAAGCTCTCGTATCGGCCGATAGCACGATGGCCTACTGCCGCGCCTGCGTGCCCGCGGCGGGTTTCCGGCGCCAGCTTTTCCCCAACCCACTGCCCGAAGTGCTGGCTTTTCGCGAAGCGCAGGGCTTGCCCAGCACGCGCCTCCCCCAACACAATCCCGCCTGCAGTCTGGTGCGCAATACCGACGGCGGCGCGGGCGCGTCCCTGGCCATCACCTCTCCGCTCGACCACGCCGAATACGTGCTCGACCGCAAGGAAAAACAGCAAATGTTGCTTAGCTGCGCGGCGGGTAGCGAAGTACGCCAGGTATTCTGGTACGTGAACGACCGGTTTTTGCGGGCCGCCTCGGCCACCGAGCGGGTGTTTTTCCGCCCGCCCAGCGGCCCGGTCAAAATCTCCTGCGCCGACGACCACGGCCGCAACGTGGACATCCGGTTGCAGGTACAGGAGTTGTAGCGCGGGCTTTTAGTCTGCGCTACAACTTGCCAAAAAAGCACGCCGGCACACCTGCCACGCCCGGGCGCACCGCAAACACGTCGCCACTGAGCGGGAATTCAGCTAGTTGTTGCGGCGAGAGGCCGCCCCGGGCGGTGGTGATGAACAGGGTTTCGAGTCCCGGCCCGCCGAATGCACACGACGAAGTGAACGGCGCGGGCACGGTAATAACCTGCTGCAATGCGCCCGTGGCGGGGTCGTAGCAATGCACGCGCCCGGCCCCCCACAGCGCCACCCACAGGCGGCCCTCGGCGTCGATGGTCATGCCGTCGGGTCCGCCGCTGCCTTCCGGAATGCGGATGATGACGCGCGGGTTGGCGATGTGGCCCGTGGCGTTGTCGTAGTCGAAGGCCTGCACCACGAGCGTGGGCGTGTCGATGTAGTACATCGTGCGCTGGTCCAGCGACCACGCGATGCCGTTGGAATTGGTGATGCGGCGCAGCATGACGTGGGTGCTCCCGTCGGGGTCGAAGCGATAGAGGGTGCCGGCGTGGGGGCGCAGCATCAGGTCAAAAGTGCCTACCCAAAAGCGGCCCGCCGGGTCGCACTTGCCATCGTTGAAGCGCAGGTACTGGTCGGTCACGGGGTCGGCCAGGCGGGTGAGCAGGCCGGTAGTCAGGTCGATTTCGTGGATGCCGGTTTGCAGCGCCACCAGGGCGCGACCGCCACGCCGGGGCACCACCGTGCCAATGCGCTTGCCCACCGGGTAGCAGCGGTCGTGCCCCGTGGCGGGGTCGAACACGTGCAGTGCCCGGCCCTCGATGTCGACCCAGTACAGCTCGGCCGTTTCCGGGTTCCAGAGGGCGCCCTCGCCCAAAGATGCCTGCGCGTGAAGGATGGATTCGGCCTGCATGACGGTTGGCTTACATGGTGGGCAAAGTACCAAGGTGCTGCTTTAGTACGACCCATTGGCCATTTAGGGTCACTTCCTGGGCGGTTTTGGTGGTTACCGGGCACTTGTGGGCAATGCCCAGCACGCGCAGGGCCGCGCCGTATAGCTCTACCAGCGCGGGCTCACCGGCCAGCACGATGCCGGCCGGCAAGTGGCCCAGCAGTTCGTGGCACTCGCCGCCGATGAGCAGGCCGCTCAGGTAGAAGTAGTTTTCGGGCTTGCTGTTTTTACGGAACAAGTCGTTGGTACGCACCAGAAACGCGTTGTGCAGCAGGTTGGCCTGCTGGCTTTCCAGCACCCCTTGGGCAAACCACTGCTGGTGCCGGCCCTCGGCCAGTTTCCCACCTTCTTCCACCGAAGCCGCCAGAATACTCTTCGTTGACAGAAGCGCAAAAAACTCCCCGGTCATATACGTTTTCAGGGCCGTGGCCTGGCCGTTTTGCACCGTGACGTGCTTGGCGTGGGTGCCGGGGTGCAGAAACAGTTGCTCCTCCGGCGTGTTTTCGAAGCCGCAGCCCACCAACTGCACCTCCTCGCCACGCATCACGTCATCGTCGCTTTGCACCCCCGAAATCAGCAAAACCGGGTGCGGGAAATCAGCCGTCGGGGCAATGGTTTTAGTAAGCAAATCCGACCCATCCACCGCGAAGGGAAGCGGCTTATACGGCAGCTCCGCCATGCCAATGGTAGACGAGGCCATGCCCGAAATCACCACCGGCACACCCGCCAGCGCGGTTCCGACGGCCGCTTCCAACTGCTGAATATGCTGCCGCACCACGGCCAGGTAAAACGCCACCCGCTGCTTGGCCGGCTGGCCAGCCTGCTGCCAGGCTTCGGCCGTGGCCGCGTTGCCTTCCTTCGAGCTTTCCTCGGCCAGAATCTTCAGGGTTTCGCGCTCCACCAGCCGCAGGCGGAAAGCGGTGGTGCCCCAGTCGCAGCTGAGGAAGGTGGTGGATGGGGTCATGGGTGGGATTGTTGGCAAGCGTATTCAATCAAGTCGTCATGCTGAACGCAGCCGGAGCATCTCTACCGCTTCGTTGAATTGATTGATTTAGTTGCGAGGTAGAGATGCTTCGGCTGCGCTCAGCATGACTGTTCGTTTGCATTCGTTCTAACTAATGTCCGCTACCACTCCGCCACGCTGCCATCCACATTGCGCCAGATGGGGTTGTGCCAGTTGTGCCCGATGGCGGCGCGCTGCCGCACGTACTCTTCGTTGATTTCAATGCCCAACCCCGGCCCGCCGGGAATGCGGCAGTGCCCGGCCTCGTAGTCGAACACCGATTTATCGACCAGGTAATCAAGCAGGTCATTCTCCCGGTTGTAGTGAATGCCCAGGCTCTGCTCCTGAATAAAAGCGTTGTGGCAGCTGGCGTCTACCTGCAGGCAAGCGGCCAGCGCAATGGGCCCCAACGGACAGTGCGGCGCAGCCGCCACATCAAACGCCTCGGCCATGCTGATGATTTTCTTGCACTCGGTGATGCCGCCGGCGTGGGAAAGGTCGGGCTGAATGATGTCGACGTACCCATCGATGAGCAGCTGCTTGAAATCCCAGCGCGAAAACATGCGCTCGCCGGTGGCAATGGGAATACTGGTGTGCCGGGCAATTTCGCGCAGGGCCTCGTTGTTCTGCGGCAGCAAGGGCTCCTCGATGAACATGGGCCGGTAGGTTTCCAGCTCGTGGGCCAGCACCTTGGCCATCGTCTTATGCACCCGCCCGTGGAAATCGATGCCGATGCCCAGGCCCGGCCCGCCGGCCGCTCGCACCGCTGCCACGCGGGCCAGCACGGCGTCAATCTTCACGTAGGAGTCGATGTAGGCCATTTCATCGGTGCCGTTCATCTTGATGGCGTTGAAGCCCCGGGCCACCATGTCGGCCGCTGCGGCGCCTACGTGCTCGGGCCGGTCTCCGCCAATCCAGGAGTAGACGCGCATTTTGTCGCGCACCGGCCCGCCCTGCAGCTGGTAAATCGGCGCATTGTGGTACTTGCCCTTGATGTCCCACAAGGCCTGGTCGATGCCCGCGATGGCCGACATCAGAATCGGCCCGCCCCGGTAGAAGCCGCCCCGGTACATCACCTGCCAATGGTCTTCGATATTGAGCGGGTTTTGGCCGATGAGGTTTTCCATGAGCTCAATCACGGCGGCGGCCACCGTGGCGGCCTTGCCCTCAATCACCGGCTCGCCCCAGCCGACGAAGCCGGTGTCGGTTTCGATTTTGAGAAACAGCCAGCGCGGCGGCACCTGAAAGAGTTCGAAGCGGGTGATTTTCATGAAGAACGGTGTAGAGACGCATACTTGCGTCTTGTCGTTGAACGATAGTTAAAACGATTTTTAAACGGCGAGGACGACGAGACGCAAGTATGCGTCTCTACACCGTTCTACCCCACCACCGCCGCCACAAATGCCCGCGCCTTCTCCGTAAGCTGCGCCAGGTACTCGTCTGTCACGGCCTGCTTGGTATCCACCAGCGCACTGCCGAGGCCGAAAGCCTTTGCCCCGGCATCAGCAAAACCTTTGATATTATCCAGCGAAACGCCGCCCGTGGGCATAAGTGGAATGAACGGCAGCGGCCCGGCAATGTCCTTGAAATAGCTGGCCCCGCTACCGCCTGCCGGGAATACCTTGATGATGTCGCCGCCGAACTCATAGGCCTTCAGAATCTCCGTAGCAGTGTAGGCTCCGGGGATGCTGACGGCCCCGTAGCGCTTGGT
Source organism: Hymenobacter negativus (assembly GCF_016056375.1). Taxonomy (GTDB): domain Bacteria; phylum Bacteroidota; class Bacteroidia; order Cytophagales; family Hymenobacteraceae; genus Hymenobacter; species Hymenobacter negativus_A. Next base: position 151,489 of record NZ_JAEDAE010000002.1, on the reverse strand, counting down.
CATGCGAATGGTTTTCTTGTTGAGCGTGGGCGAAATAATGTACCTGGCCCCGGCCAGCAGGGCGGCGCGGGCCGTTTCGGGGTCGAGCACGGTGCCGGCGCCCACCAGTAGCTTGCCTTCCATCGCCCCGGAAATCTCTTCGATGGAAGCCAGCGCGCCGGGCGAGTTCAGCGTCACCTCCATCATCCGGACGCCGCCGGCGTGCAGGGCCTGGGCAATGCGCAGCAGGCTTTTGGGGTCGGCCCCGCGCACAATGGCGACTACTTTGTGTTCGAGAATGTGAGCGAGCGGGTTCATGGGAGCTTCAGGCGGGCGGCCGCATCATTGCAGCTTGCTGGCAACGTAGAACCGCCCGGGCAGGTTAGGCCAGGTGGCCTCTCGCGTTTTAAATCAACCTTATGGCCAACCTAGTGCTCGTCCGGCACGGCGAATCAACCTCCAACCTGGCCAATATTTTTACCGGCTGGCTCGACGTTTCCCTCAGCCCCAAAGGCGAGGAAGAAGCGCACACCGTGGCCGAAAAGCTGCGCGGCTACCACTTCGACGCCGCCTACAGCTCCGACCTAATTCGGGCCGAGCGCACGCTTGATATCATCGTATCGCGGCCGGCCTGGGCCACCATCCCGGTGCACCACGTGGCGGCCCTGCGCGAGCGGATGTACGGCGACCTGCAAGGCCTCAACAAGGCCGAGACCGCCCTGAAATACGGCCAGGCGCAGGTTGATATCTGGCGACGCAGCTACGCTGTGCCCCCGCCCGGCGGCGAAAGCCTGCAACAGACGCAGGCGCGGGTGGTGACATTCTTCGAGGCCGAAATTGCGCCCAAGCTGCGCGCCGGGCAGGATATCCTCATCGTGGCGCACGGTAACACGCTGCGGGCGCTGCGCATGTACCTGGAGCGCCTTACGCCGGAGCAGGTGGAGGGGCTGGAAATCGTGACGGGTGGCGTCTGCGTTTATCATTTCGATGCGCAGCTGAAGATTCTGGAGCTGCGCACGCTATAGCCACGCCGGCCCCGGTGCCACATGAACGTAACGTGAACCCGGCGAAAGGAGTAAGCGGATGGATACAGGCCAGGTTACTCGCCCGGCCGCTTGGCATCAGCTTTCCCGCACTCATGGGTCCTCAGTTCCTCTTCGCTACCGGCATCGAAAACAGCAACCCCACCATCCAGAACGGCAAGCACCGCGTGGACGAGCTGGAGAAATGCAACCACTACAAGCTCTGGCAGAAGGATTTCGACCTTGTGGATGAGTTGGGCATCAAGTTCCTGCGCTACGGGCCGCCCATCCACACCACGTTTTTGGGGCCGGGCAAGTATGATTGGAGCTTTGCCGACGTGACGTTTCAGGACCTGTTGCGGCGCAACATCGCGCCCATTGTCGACCTGTGCCACTTCGGCGTGCCCGACTGGATTGGCAACTTCCAGAACCCCGATTTTCCGGAGCTGTTTGCGCAGTACGCCAAGGCGTTTGCCCAGCGGTTTCCGTGGGTGCAGCTCTACACGCCGGTGAACGAGATGTACATCTGCGCGCAGTTTTCGGCCCGCTACGGCTGGTGGAACGAGCAGTTGAGCTCCGACCAGGCCTTCGTGACGGCCCTTAAGTACATCGTGAAGGCCAACGTGCTGGCCATGGCCGCCATTCTGGAAGTGCGGCCCGACGCGGTGTTCATCCAGAGCGAGTCGTCGGAATACTTCCACGCCGAAAACCCGGCCGCCATCGGCCCGGCCGAAACCATGAACTCTGAGCGGTTTCTGTCGCTGGATTTGAACTACGGCCGCCGCGTGAATTCCAGCATGTACGAATTCCTGATGGACAACGGCATGACCCGCGACGAGTACCACTTCTTCCTGAAAACCAAGATGAAGCGGCACTGCATCATGGGCAACGACTACTACTACACCAACGAGCACCGCGTGTCGGCCGACGGCAGCACCCGCGCCTCGGGCGAGATTTTCGGCTACCACGTCATCACCACGCAGTACCACGACCGCTACCGCCTGCCCGTGATGCACACCGAAACCAACATCTGGCAGGGCCAGAACGGCGACGAGGCCGTGAACTGGCTCTGGAAAGAGTGGGCCAACGTGCTGCGCGTGCGCAACGACGGCGTGCCCATGGTGGGCTTCACCTGGTACTCCCTCACCGACCAGGTGGACTGGGACACCGCCCTGCGCGAAAACAACGGCCGCATGAACCCCGTGGGCCTGTACGACCTTGACCGCAACATCCGCCCCGTGGGCGAGGCCTACAAGCAGCTCATCGCCGACTGGAGCCAGGTGCTGCCCGCCCAAAGCGTGTGCCTGCAAGTGCCCATCGTGATGCCCCAGGAAAGCAACGAAGCCTGGGCCAAAGAGCAAAAAGCCGACGTGAAAGCCGCCAGCGCCGATAAATCCACCGACCAGGCCAATGCCACGAACGTGGACGCGGCGTAGCTTGAATTTGTCATCCTGAGCATTCTGCGAATCAAGCAGAATGCCTAGGATGACAGCCTATTTCAATTAACCCCAACTCTCCTCCCATGTCCCCTCGCTTCCAGGATAAAGTCGTGCTCATTACCGGCGGTGCCAGCGGCATCGGCCTGGCCGCCGCCAAGCGTTTTGCCTCCGAAGGAGCCCGCGTGGTGCTGGCCGATTACAACCAGGCCAACCTCGACGCCGCCGTGCCCGAAGTGAAAGCCGCCGGCGCGCCCGACGTGCTGGCCAGCCTCTGCAACGTGGCCGTGGAGGCCCAGGTAGAAGCCACCGTGGCCGCCACGCTGGCCCAGTTCGGTCGCCTCGATGCGGTGGTGAACAACGCCGGCCTCATGCAATTCAAGCCCCTGGAAGAGCTGACCGGCGACGACTGGCTGCGCATTCTGAATGTGGACTTGCTGGGCGCGTTCTACTTCACCAAGCAGGCTTTTCTGTACATGAAGCCGGGCGGCAGCATCGTGAACGTGGCCAGCATTCACGCCATCGAAACCAGCCCGCTGGTAGCGCCCTACGCGGCGGCGAAGGCCGCCATGCTGTCCCTCACCCGCTCGTCGTCGCTCGAAGGCAAGCCCAAGGGCATCCGCACCAATGTCATCCTGCCGGGGGCCATTGACACGCCCATGCTCTGGGACAATCCGAACGTAAAATCCGGCGTCGAAATCATTGACAAAGCCGACGTGGGCAAGCCCGAGGATGTGGCCGCCATCATCGCCTACCTCGCTTCCGATGATGCCGCTTTTGTGCAAGGAGCCGAAGTGCGCGTAGATGGCGGCCGGCTGGATAGGCTGTAATTCAGTTAGGAAGTAAAAAACGCCTGTCATCCTGAGCGCAGCGAAGGACCTTAGCACGTCAGAATCGCCCAACGTGCTAAGGTCCTTCGCTGCGCTCAGGATGACAGGCGTTTTCCACCCTTAACCCACCTCGGCACGCCCCTTGCATAACGCCAGGTGCCGGCTCATTCCACCGGATTCTCTTACGCCATGAAAACCTACTCTTTCGTTGCCCTACTGTTGTTGTCGCTGACTTCCTTCAACGCCTCGGCTCAGTTTCGCCTGTCCGACCTGAAGGACATTCTTGTTAAGCAGGCCGGCACCCGCACCTCGGGCAACACATCCAGCAGCGGCATTGGGGGCCTCAGCAGCACCGATGCGGCCAACGGCCTCAAGGAAGCCTTGCTGCAAGGCATCGGCAAAGGGGCCGACCAAGCTTCGCAGACCGACGGCTTCTACCTCAACCGCCTCATCCGCATCCCCTTCCCGCCCGATGCCCAGCGCGTAGCCACTACCCTGCGCAGCATCGGCCTGGGCAGCCAGGTCGATAAGTTTGAGCTGAGCCTGAACCGGGGCGCGGAAGACGCGGCCCGCAGCGCCAAGCCCATTTTCATCTCGGCCATCAAAAGCCTCACGTTTTCGGACGTGTGGAACATCCTGACCGGCCAGAAAGATGCCGCCACGCAGTTTCTGAAGCGCACTACTTCCACGCAACTGGTGACAGCCTTCTCGCCCATCATGCAGAAAAGCCTCGACCAAGTGGGCGCCACGCGCTACTACACCCAGCTGGCCACCACCTACAATACGCTGCCCCTGGTGCAGAAAGTGCAGCCCGACCTGAACCAGTACGCCACCAGCAAGGCCGTGGATGGCCTGTTCACGCTCATCGCCCAGGAGGAAGCCAACATCCGCGAAAACCCGGTGGCCCGCACCACCGAGCTGTTGCGCCGCGTGTTTGGTAGCCGCAGCTAGCAGAATTGCCCGGTATAGTTGGTGGCGTATGTTTGCGGCCCTTAATCCCGCATTCATACGCCACTTTTTTATGTCCACTCTCACCATTGGCAGCCTTGCCGAACTCGAAGCGCACACCGGCCAGGAGCTGGGCGTGTCTGGCTACCACACCATCACACAGGCCCAAATTGACCAGTTTGCGGCCGCTACGCTCGATTTTCAGTGGATTCATACCGACGCCGCGCGAGCCGAAACCGAGTCGCCGTTCAAGGCCACCATTGCCCACGGCTACCTCACAGTGGCGCTGCTGCCCTACCTCTGGCAGCAGATTGTGACCATCGAGAATCTGAAAATGCAGGTGAACTACGAAATCGAAAACCTGCGCTTCAACCAGGCCGTGACCGTGAATAGCGCCGTGCGCCTGCGCGCCAAAATGCTATCGGTGACCAACCTGCGCGGCATCGCCAAAACCCGCATCGAAGTCACGCTGGAAATTGAAGGTCAGAAAAAGCCGGCCTACGCGGGTGTGGTGACGTTCCTATATCATTTTCAAGAGCAGTAGCTTTCCTTGTTTTTGGCGGCTTTCTACCGAATGTCGCCCACTTGCCCCGGCTGCTTTCGTGGTCGGGGCTTTTTTTATTACTTTGGCGCCAACATCCACCTTTTTCTGCTTTTTATTATGAAAAACTTTTTCCTGGGCTTGGGCCTCGTGCTGAGCCTGGCCGCGCCCCAAACCGGCTTTGCGCAAGCGGCCAAATCGGGCGCGCAGCCCCCGCTTATCGACCGTGAGCTACTCTTCGGCGACCCCGAGATTTCGGGCGCGCAGCTCTCGCCCGACGGCCGGTTCCTGTCCTTTATCAAGCCCTACAACGGCACCCGCAACATCTGGGTAAAGGGCCTGGACGAGCCTTTCGACAAGGCCCGGCCCATGACCAACGACCAGGCCCGCCCCGTGCGCGGTTACTTCTGGAGCCGCGACGGCAAGTACCTGCTCTACAGCCAGGACAAGGGCGGCGACGAAAACTTCAACATCTACGCCGTGAACCCGGCCGAGGCCCCCGCCGCTGGCCAGACGGTGCCCACTGCCCGCGACCTCACCGGCCTGAAGGGCGTGCGCGTGCAGCTGCTCAACGCGCCCCTCTCCGACCCAAACACGCTCTACATCGGCCTCAATGACCGCGACAAGGCCTGGCACGACCTCTACAAGCTGAACTTGAGCACCGGCGAGAAAACCCTGGTGCGCCAGAACAACGACCGCATCGGCGCCTGGGAATTCGACTGGAACGACCAGCTGCGCTTGGCTTCGCGCTCGAACCCCGACGGCAGCACTGAGTGGCTGCGCGTGGAGGGAGACAAGCTGGTGCCCTTCTACAAAACGAGCATTGACGAGCAGAGCGGCGTCATTGCCTTCGCCAAAGACAACCAGCACGTGTACATGGCCACCAACCGGGGCGCCGGCCGCAACCTGGCCGAAATTGTGCTGCTGGACCCCGCCACCGGCCAGGAGCAGCCCTACCAGGCCGACCCCATGAAACGCGTGGACGTGGGCAGCCTGCAGGTATCGGAGAAAACGCACGAGCCGGTGTTCGTGAGCTTCGAGGACGACCGCATGCGCCGCGTGTGGAAAGACAAAGCCATGGAGCAGGACTTTGCCGTGGTTACCAAGCAGCTGCCGGGCCTCGATGTGTATCCCGCTTCGCACACCACCGACGAGCGGCTGTGGCTGCTGTCGGCTACCTCTGCTACCCAGCCTAGCGTAGCCTACCTCTTCGACCGCCAGACCAAAAAGCTCACCAAGCAGTACGAAACGCGGCCCAAGCTACGCGCCGCCGACCTGGCCGACATGAAAGTGGTGCGCTACAAGTCGTCGGATGGCCTTGAAATCCCGGCTTACCTGACCTTGCCCAAGGGGCTGGCCGCGAAAAACCTGCCCGTCATCATCCTGCCGCACGGCGGGCCGTGGGCGCGCGATGCCTACGGCTTCAATACCATGCACCAGTTCCTGGCCAACCGGGGCTATGCCGTGCTCTCGCCCAATTTCCGGGCCAGCACCGGCTACGGCAAGCAGTTCCTGAACGCCGGTAACGGCGAGTGGGGCCGCAAAATGCAGGACGACCTGACCTGGGGCGTGAAGTACCTCGTGGCCCAGGGCATTGCCGACCCCAAGCGGGTTGGCATCATGGGCGGCTCCTACGGCGGCTACGCCACGCTGGCTGGCGTGGCCTTCACGCCCGATGTCTATAACGCCGCCGTGGCCATCGTGGCCCCGTCTAACCTGACCACACTGCTCAACGCCATTCCGCCCTACTGGGAGGCCGGCCGTAAGCAGATGTATGCCCGCATGGCCGACCCCGGCACGCCGGAAGGCCGCGCCGCCCTCGACCGCATGTCGCCGCTGGGCTCGGCCGATAAAATCAAAACTCCGCTCATGGTGGTGCAGGGCGCCAACGACCCGCGCGTGAATAAGGCCGAGGCCGACCAGATAGTGGTGGCCCTGCGCGACCGCAACTACCCCGTGCAGTACCTCTGCGCGCCCGACGAAGGCCACGGCTTCGCCCGCCCCGTCAACAATATGGCCATGTTTGCCGCCTCCGAAAAGTTCCTGGCCAGCCAGCTGAAGGGCCGTTACCAGGAAAGCATGAGCCCGGCCGTAGCCAAGCGTCTGCAGGAAATCACCGTCGACCCGAAGACGGTGCAGCTGGTGACGAAGACGAACGTGAAGTAACTCTTATCCAACATTCAATAAAAAGCCCGGCCCTTCGGAGCCGGGCTTTTTGTTGGCTTCTTGTACCGTTCTGTCCTTCCAAAACTCCTTTGGAAGTTGTCGGCGCTGCATACTCCCTCCTTTTTCTTTCTGCAAAAACCTAAGTTTTTATGCCCACCTTTTTTAGAAAACCTGGCGCCTTCAGGCGCATTATTAGCGCGCTTTTTATTCTGCTTCTGTTTGTTGCGGGGGCATTTGCCTACGTGCGGTGGGGCCACCGGGTAGCGCAGCAGCCCCTGGGCCTGGCACGCTTACACACCGAATTCCGGGGCCATAAGGCCCACGTGTGGGAAGTTAAGTTCAGCCCGGACGGTAGCCTCTTGGCCAGCGCCAGCATCGACAGTACGGTGCTGCTCTGGGATAAGCAGGGCCGGGTGCGGCAGGTGCTGAAGCACCCCGTTGGCGTGACAACCATTGAATTCAGCCCCGACGGCCGCACCCTGGCCAGTGCCGGCTACGACCAGCTCATCCGGCTGTGGCGCGTGGCCGATGGGCAGCTGGTGAAGACTTTGCCGGGTCACGATGGCACCGTTTGGGCCGTCACGTTTAGTCCGGATGGGAAAACCCTGGCCAGCGCGGGCGAAGACAAGCTCGTGAAACTGTGGAACCTGGATTCCGGCGCGTTGATGCGCAGCTTCCCAGGCCACCGGCTCAACGTGTGGGGCGTCAAATTCAGCCCCGATGGCCGCCAGTTGGCCAGCGGCAGCTTCGACAATGATGTTCGGCTGTGGGACGTGGCCACGGGCCGGCTGCTGCGCACCCTGACGGGCCACACCGAGGCCGTGCTGAACATTGATTTCAGCGCCGATGGCCAGCACCTGGCTAGTGCCAGCGACGACAAAACCATTCGGCTCTGGGACCTGCGCACCGGGCAGGTACTGCGCACCTTTCGCGGCGATGGGGAGTGCGTTTATTCGCTTGAATTTAGCCCCGACAACCGCCAGCTGGCCGCCGCCTACCGCGACCAAACTGCCGTGGGCGAGATTTTCCAGCACTTTTTGGGCATCAGTGCCACCGGCAAACGTGTGACGGTGCGCATTTGGGACGTGGCCACGGGCAGCCTGTTGCACACCTTCGCCCAGCACGCCGACGACGCTTACGACGTAGCCTACAGCCCCAACGGCCGGTGGCTGGCCAGCGCCAGCTCCGATGCTACCGTGGACCTGTGGCAGCTGCGGCCTTAAGCCGGCTGCATGTCGGGGTACTCATCGCCGGCGTACACCGGCGCCATGTCCTTTTCCTCGTCCTCCGTGAACAGCCGCGAGCGAATTAAGAACCGCACGCCCAGCGGGATTTCCAGCGAGAAGCTGGCGCCGCGGCCCTTCACCACATCCACGGTCAGCTGGGTATGTTTCCAGTATTCGAACTGGCTGGCGCTCATGAAAAAGTCGCAGCCGTGGATGCGGCCCAGCCACACATCGTTCGCACCCACCCGAAACTCGCCCTTGGCGAAGCACATGGGCGAGGAGCCGTCGCAGCACCCGCCGCTCTGGTGAAACATGAGCGGGCCGTGCTCGTCGCGGAGCAGGTCGATGGTGGCTTCGGCGGCTTGGGTGACGAGGACGCGGGGCGTGGGCATGGGTTGGTAAAGGAATAGTGCCGGCTAGCGTCGACGAATAAAAGTATAGGTGAGGCCGGTGCGGTCTTCGCGTACCACCACTTTCTTATCGGGGGCCACGGTGCCTGAGTTGGGGCGGCTCAGCCACTGGTAGGCCAGTTGGCGCTCGGCGTCCCAATGGTAATGGCGGTTGCCGATGCTAGCAATGCCCTTTTGCGCCGCATTGGGCATGCGGTCGGTTTTTGGCAATTCATCGAACGGAGTTGCTTCCGGCAAAGCTTCCTTCTTTTCAACTTTCCAATCCGGGTTTTTTGCTCCCGGAACGGGCAACAGTTGGGCATGCGCGGCCGAGATGCCGCAATACAGTGCAAGAGGCAGGAGCAAAGCTTTCATAAGGTTGGCGCATTGGGTTTTAGATAAGACGCACCAGCCGTTGAAAGGATGCTCTGTTGAGGCTTTGAATTAGACTGTCATGCTGAGCGCAGTCGAAGCACCTCTACCGCGCAACTAATCCCTTTCGATTGGATTTACTCTTGCGGTAGAGTTGCTTCGGCAAGCTCAGCATGACGGCTTTTTCAATTTTCTACGGCCTAAAAGAAGCCCAGCGGCTTCTGGCTGTAGCTGATGAGCATATTCTTGTTCTGGCGGTAGTGCGAGAGCATCATTTTGTGGTTTTCGCGGCCGAAGCCGGAGGCTTTGTAGCCGCCGAAGGGCGCGCCGGCGGGGTAGTCGTGGTAGCAGTTCACCCACACGCGGCCGGCCTCGATGGCGCGGGGCACCTGGTACAGTTCGTGGGCGTCGCGCGTCCACACGCCGGCGCCGAGGCCGTAGAGCGTGTCGTTGGCAATTTCGATGGCTTCCTCCACCGTTTTGAAGGTGGTGACGGACACCACCGGCCCGAAAATTTCCTCCTGGAAGATGCGCATCTTGTTGTGGCCCCGGAACATGGTGGGCTGGATGTAGTAGCCCTCGGCCAGCGCGCCGTCTTCCTGCGTGTAGGCGTCGCCGCCCACCAGCACCTCAGCCCCTTCGGCCTTGCCGATTTCGAGGTAGCTCAGGATTTTCTCGAATTGGTCGTTCGAGGCCTGCGCGCCCATCATCGTGTCCATGTCCAGCGGGTTGCCCAGCTTGATGGCCTTCACTCGCTCGATGACGCGGGCAATGAACTCGTCGTAGATGTCTTCGTGCACCAGCATGCGCGAGGGGCAGGTGCAGATTTCGCCCTGGTTCAGGGCAAACATCACGGCGCCTTCGATGGCTTTATCGAGGAAGTCGTCGTCGGCGTCCATCACCGATTTGAAGAAGATGTTCGGCGACTTGCCGCCCAACTCCATGGTCACGGGAATCAGGTTTTCAGCGGCGTACTGCATGATGAGGCGGCCGGTGGTCGTCTCGCCCGTGAAGCTGGCCTTGGCAATGCGCGGCGACGAGGCCAGCGGCTTGCCCGCTTCCAGCCCGAAGCCGTTCACGATGTTGATGACACCGGCCGGCACCAGGTCCTGAATCAGCTCCATGAGCACCATGATGCTGGCCGGGGTTTGCTCGGCGGGCTTCATCACCACGGTGCAACCGGCGGCCAGCGCGGGGGCCAGCTTCCAGGTGGCCATCAGCAGCGGGAAATTCCAGGGGATAATCTGGCCGATGACGCCCAGCGGCTCGTTGATGTTCATCGACACGGTGGTGCTGTTCAGCTCGGTCACGTTGCCCTCCTCGGCCCGGATGACGCTGGCGAAGTAGCGGAAGTGGTCGATAACCAGCGGCATGTCAGCATAGGTGGTTTCGCGCAGGGCCTTGCCGTTTTCCACCGTTTCGACGGCCGCCAGCATAGGCAGGTTTTCCTCGATGCGGTTGGCAATTTTATTGAGGATGTTGCTGCGCTCGGTGGCCGAGGTTTTGCTCCAAGTGGCGAAGGCTTCGTGGGCGGCATCGAGGGCTAACTCGATGTCTTCCTTGGTGCTGCGGGCCACTTTGGTGAAGACTTTGCCGTCGATGGGCGACAGGTTGTCGAAGTACTGGCCCTTCACGGGCGCCACCCATTTGCCGCCGATGAAGTTGTCGTAGTGGTTTTTGAACTGGGGACGGGCCACCACGGTGGTGGTTGCTTCTAAGGTTTCAGCCATGGCTTTTGAGATGGGAATTAGGTGAACAGGAAACGCTGTAAAGGTCCTTTTTCTCTGAGCCGCCGGGTTGTGGTATTGTATCAATGTGTGCAAAAATTGTCGCAACTTGCTAGCCGCTTCCGCTGTTGCAAGTGTGTACTCCCTCACCTCATTGTTCGCTTATGTCGTCTCGCGTTCACCTGCCCGCCGCCGTGGCCCCGCTCGCCCTGGAGCGCCTGCATTCGCTGGTTGAAAACCGCACCGTGTACGCCCTGGAAGGCTTCGAGCTGAACGTGTTCGAGACGCACCGCGCCGCCGCCCGCGTGCCCCTGCGCCTCGACGGCCTGGCCCTGACCACCATGCTGCGCGGCCGCAAGGTGATGCACCTGCCCGGCCGCGCCGCCTTCGATTACCTGCCCGGCGAAAGCGTGGTGGTGGACAAGGACGAACTGATGGAAATCGACTTCCCCGACGCCAGCCACGGGCAGCCCACCCAATGCCTGGCCGTGGCCATCGCGCCCGACACCATTCGCCACACCGTGGATTTGCTGAATGAGCGGTACCCCAAAGCCGAAGCCCACCAACCCTGGGCCATCTCGGCCCCCGAGTACGCCCACCTCACCAACACGCCCGAGCTGACCGACACGCTGGGCCGCCTGGTGGCCGTGTCGCGCACCTCGGACGTGGACAAGGACGTGCTGGCCGGCTTCACCCTGCAGGAGCTGCTGGTGCGCCTGATGCAGACGCAGGCCCGCCAGCTCATTTTCCACGACTACGCCCGCTACCTCACCTCGCACCGCTTTGCGGCCGTGGTGGGCTACATCAAGGAGCACCTCACCGAAAACCTGAGCATCGACAAGCTGAGCGCGCTGGCCTGCATGAGCAAGGCCACGTTCTTCCGGGTGTTCAAGCGCGAGTTCGGGCTCACGCCGGTCGAGTTCATCATCCGGGAGCGGCTGAGCGAGGCCAAGCGCCTGCTGCGCCACCCGCTGGCCAGCGTGGCCGAGGTGGGCCTGCGGGTGGGGTTTAATAACCTGTCCTATTTCCAGGCGCTGTTTAAAAAGCACGAGGGCCTGACGCCGGGCGCCTATAAGAAACACCTGGCGGCGTAGGCCACGGGCGTTCGGCAGTTGAAAAGCAGGCGCAAAGAACTGATTTACCGCGCGGCCGAAATCGTCATTTTAAGGGCTTTTACCTTTGCAGGGCAGTTCGGGCTCACCTTTCCGGCTGCTTCTCCTGTCCATGAAACGCTCCTTCACCTATTTTCTATCCGGTTTTCTGCTGCTTGCCGGGGCTTTTTCGTCGGGCTGTGCCCGGCACACCTTTCAGGGACAGGCGCTGGCCCCGGCCGCGCTGGCCACGCACCGCACCGTGGCCATTCTGCCCTTTGCCGTGGAGCTGGAGCGGCTGGGCGACGTGGTGAAGCACCCCGAAGTGTGGAAAGCCAATCCTGACATGCCCAGCGCCAACCCGCTCCAGGGCGCGCTGGCCGCCGAACGCCAGCAAATGGGCTACCAGCTGCAAGCCGCCCTGCAGGCCGAGCTGACGCGCCAGCAGGCCGAGCACCCCACCAGCAGTACCTTCCAGAACCCCGCCGAAACCAACCAGCGTCTGGCAAAAGCTGGCATCACCTACGAAAGCCTGCCCACCCGCTCGATGGCTGAGCTGCGCACCGCCCTCGGCGTCGACGCCGTGCTCACGGGGCAAACCTACATGCACCAGTTGCTGCCCGGCGGCGTTAGCATTGCCGTGTTCGTGCTCAGCAACAGCACCAACCCCATGGCCGATAACACCGTGCACACCTATCTCGACATCTACGACACGCAGAGCGCGCAGCTCGTGTGGCGCTTCGACCACGAGCTGCGCGGCAAGCCCAGCACCAGCCCGGTGGCGCTGGCCAAAGCCCTGGCGCGCGACATGCGGGGCGGGTTCCCGTACCTGAAAAAGTAGGGCAGCACCACTCCGGCACTTGGGCCAAGGGGTGTTGGTGGCACAAAGAAGAACGTCATGCTGAGCGCAGCCGAAGCATCTCTACTGCGAGAGTAAATTCTATCGATTGGATTACTTGAGCGGCAGAGATGCTTCGGCTGCGCTCAGTATGACGGAGCAACCGTTTGCCGTTCCTAAAACACCACGCTGTACGGTGCATCGGCCAGGCCGCGCACGTCTTCGTGCAGCTCCACGCCCAGGATTTCGTGCACGTTGGCCCGAATGCGGTTGGAAATCTGGGTGAGCGGCAGGTCGTTGCTGTCTTTGCCGAAGGGGTCTTCAATCTCGTCGCCAATCATCTCCACGCCCAGCAGCGCGTAGGCCCCAAGCATGGTGATGGGCACCGTGAGCCACTCGTAGGAATCGAGCAGGTTGAAGGGCATGACGAGGATAAACACCGTGATGAAGCCTTTGATGAAGTAGCTGTAGGAGAACGGAATGGGCGTGCCTTTGATGCGCTCACAGGCGCCGGCCACGTCGAGCAGGGCCTCGTGGTGACGCTGAATGGTGAGCAGGTGCGTGGGCAGAATCTGCTCCTCGCGCAGCAGCTGTTCATAAAACTCCTGCAGCTGCGCGGCCAGGCGTGAGGGCACGTGCCGCACAGTCTGCAGCTGCTCGATGAAGCCCGGCTCCACGGCTTCGAGCTTTTCGAAACGCACGCCTTTGCGCAGGTGGCCGTCGAGGGCGATGGGGAAGTTGGACAGCAGCCGGGCGAGGTAAGTACGGGTGGCGTGGTCGTCGGGCGCGAGGCGTGGGTGCAGCAGCACGGCCAAGTTGCGGCAGTTGTTCACGAGCTGGCCCCAGAGACGGCGCCCTTCGTAAAAACGGTCGTAGGCAGTGTTGGTGCGGAAGGCCAGCAGCAGGCTGAGCAGGATGCCCAGGAAAGAAAAAAACTCTTTGTCAACGACCACATTAATGGTGTCGAAGCGGATAACGAAGGCCGTGACGATACTAGCGTAGAGGCCCACCCATAGCACCCGTTTCAGCAGCTGGCGAATGACGCCGGAGGAACGGAGGTGGCGCAGGGCCTCCCACCAGTCGGTCGATTTGTAGACTATCATAAGCGAAGGCAGGGCAAAAGGAATGGGCGCAAGATAGGATGAACCCCATGAGCCCCCTCCAGGGAGGCCTCTTACGCCGGGGCGAAGGGGCCGCCCCAAAAGGCTACCCTAGGGCTACAGCATCAAAGCACTGCTATATTTAAGCGACTTACTCCGTTTTCCTGCTCACCTTATGCAAACAACCCTTACTCCTTCTGCACTTGCCTGGCCCTGGTGGCGCAAGTGGCTTTTCTGCTTTTCGTGCCTCTACCTGCTGCTGTTCATGTCGCCCTGGACGTGGCTAAGCAGCGTGCCAGGCTTTGCCACGCTGGCCGGGCTGTATGGCGACGCCGAAAGCTGGCTGGTGAATAAAGGCAACGCGCACCTGTTCCATGTGAAGGACGTGCTGGTGCCGCTCAACGGCAGCGGTGACACCTCCTACGGCTACGCGCAGCTCTGCTTTTATGCGCTGGCGGCCATGGTGGGCGCCACGCTGTGGGTACTGCTCGACCACCGCCACCGCAACTACGCGCTGGCCTACTACTGGCTGCTGGTGCTGGTGCGCTACTTCTTGGCCCTGAGCGCCCTGAGCTACGGCATCCTCAAGCTGTTTGCCCTGCAGATGATTTTTCCGCCGCTGAGCGCGCTGGCCACCCCGCTGGGCGACCTGCTGCCCATGCGTCTGTCGTGGTATTTCATTGGCTACTCCCAGCCCTATCAGATGTTTTCCGGGGCGGTGGAGGTGCTGGCGGGCGTGTTGCTGCTGTGGCGGCGCACCAGCACGCTGGGGGCCGTGGTGGCGGCCAGTGTGTTTCTGAACGTGATGATGATGAACCTGTGCTACGACATTCCGGTGAAGCTATTTTCGATGCACCTGTTTGCGTTCAGCCTGTTTTTGCTGGTGGGCGACGCCGAGCGGCTGCTTAATTTCTTCGTGTTCAACCGGCCCACGCAGCCCAGCTGGACGCCGCCCCCGCTGCCCCGGCGCTGGCGCATAGCCCAGCTCACGCTGAAAACCATTTTCATTCTGCTGTTTGCGCTGCTGCCGTTCTACCAGTTCTACCAGCAAAAGGCCATGATGGCCGGTAGCTCTTCCAAAGGCCGACTCACCACGGGCGTATTTGAGGTAGAAAAATTTGACGCCCCCCTACCCGACAGCCTGCGCTGGAAAGACGTCATCTTCGAAACCAACCCCACCGGCAGCATCCTCACCGCCGACACGCTGCTGCGCCAGCGCTACCGCCGCGGCTACTTCGCTTACACGCTGGATTCGGCCCAACACACCATTGCTTTCAAGAAAATGGCTTCCGATTCGCTGCCCGCTTTCACCCTGCGCTACGCCCAACCCGATACCAACCACGTGGTGCTGCGCGGCAAAATCCGCAACGACTCCGTCTTTGTGGCCCTGCGGCGGCAGAAGCGTCATTTCCAGCTGGCCGAGCGGCAGTTTCACTGGCTGTCGGAGGCGAATCGGTAGCGCTAGCATGTGGGTGTAATCGGCCGTCATGCAGAGCGCAGCGAAGCATCTCGCGTGCACTAGTGATTCAATCGATTAGATTACTTGAGCACGCGAGATGCTTCGCTGCGCTCTGCATGACGTTTAGCACCGCCGCAGCCTACTCATACCCAATCGCAACCACCTCCACCGTTTCTTCCTGCGGCCCCAGCTTCAGCGGCACTTGCTGCCCGAGTTTCGCGCCCTGCACGGCCCGGGCAATGGGCGCCACAAAGGCCACTTTGCCGAGCGCAATATCGGCCTCATCCACGCCCACAATGGTGAATTTGCGTTCGAAGCCCACCTTACCGCCGCGCACGGTGCGCAGCCGCACGGTGGCGCCGAAGCGTACCTCCTGCGGCGGCTGCCCGGCGGGGTCCACCACTTTGGCGCTACCCAGGCGCTCGAGCAGCAGGGCAATGCGGCCGTTGTAGAACGAAAGGCGGCGGGTGCGGTCGGTGTCGTTGTCGCGGTTGGCTTCGGCCTGGGCGCGCCCGGCCTCGAGGGCAGCCAGCTCGGCGCGCAGTTGCTCCAGGCCGGCGGGCGTCACGTAGTTGGGCGTGCCCGGCGGCAGGGCCGCCCGGGGCGGAATGATAGGCGGCGTTTGGGCGTCGTCTTCTTTGGTAAATCCTCGGCTCATATCCTGGCAAACGCAGGCACGGCGGGCAGGTTGTGCGTGCCCAGCGCAACCATCGGGGCCGAAACGTGGTTACCCTACGCTATTTCGCTGCTACCCCATCCCGATTCGTTCGCGCTATTTAATGTCAGAATTGCTTACCGAAACCGCTGATTCGGCGGTTGCTTCTCCCCTGCCCACCCGCCGGCTCGACGGCGCCCTTGTCTGGCTCATGGCCCTCACCTGCGGGCTAGTGGTGGCCAATATTTACTACAACCAGCCACTGCTGGCGGCCATCGGCCGCACTTTTCACCTGAGCGACAGCAGCGCCAGCCTGGTGGCCACGGCCACGCAGGTGGGCTACACGCTGGGCATGCTGTTCGTGGTGCCCTTGGGCGATATGCTGGAACGCAAGCGCCTGATGCTGATTATGCTACTGGGCGCGGCGGCCTGCCTGGGACTGGCGGCGTTTGCGCCCAGTTTTGCGCTGCTGGCCGGGGCCAGCATTCTGCTGGGCATCTGCTCGGCGGTGCCGCAGCTGTTGCTGCCCATGGCCGCCCACCTGGCCCCAGAGGCCGACCGCGGCCGCATCGTGGGACGCATCATGAGCGGCTTACTGATTGGCATTCTGGCCTCGCGCACCGTGAGCGGCTACGTGGGCGCGCACCTGGGCTGGCGGGCCATGTTCGAAATCGCGGCCGGGCTGATGCTGGCGCTGCTGGGCCTGCTGGCTTGGCGCCTGCCCCAGGACCGGCCCAACTTCGCGGGCTCCTACGGTTCCCTCATGAAATCGCTGCTGACGCTCACGGCCACACTGCCGGCCCTGCGCCGCTCGGCGCTGGTGGGCGGACTGCTGTTTGCCGCCTTCAGCGTGTTCTGGACCACGCTGGCCTTTTTTCTGGAAGGTCCGGCTTACCACTATGGCAGCGATGTAGCCGGCTTTTTTGGGGTGATTGGGGCCGTGGGCGCCCTGGCCGCGCCCCTGGCCGGCAAGGCTGCTGATACACGCGGGCCAGACTTCGCCATCGGCGTAGGCATCCTTTTGGCGCTATCGGCCTATGTATTTATGGGCCTCACCGGCTACCACCTGGCCGGGCTGGTGCTGGGCGTGGTTCTGCTGGATGTGGGGGTGCAATCGGCCCACATCTCCAACCAGACCAAGATTTTCTCGCTGGTACCCGAAGCCCGCAGCCGCCTCAACACCGTGTACATGACCGGGTATTTCACGGGCGGCTCCGTTGGCTCGGTGGCCGGTGGGCTGGCGTGGGTGCACGGCGGCTGGCCGGGCGTGTGCGTGCTGGGGGCAGCATTCACCGGCGCGGCCTTTCTGGTGAGCCGGTTCTACGGGCGCGGGTAATGCTTATCTCGAAGTCGAAATAGCATCCCACGAATACCGGTTGACATCAGTTGAGCTAAATGGCTTGTGGATGCCGACGATATTCACCGGCATGGCCTCGCGGGTCTGGAAGCGCACGGTCACGCTGCCGTCGGCATTCACAGGCACCAAGCCGTAGTTGCGGCCGGCCACGGGCAGCATGGGCGCAGCGGCCACGGCTTCCGGAATCAATTTTACTTCCTTCATCACCAGCACAACCAAGCAGGCCGCGATAATGGTCAGAACGGTTTTGGTATACAGGTCGGTTTTCATGGCAGCGGGCGGAAAGTGGTTGGTGGATGGCACAAAATAAGCCCCCGCTGGCAAACCAACAGGGGCTTTCGACAATTGTGAATCTAAATCAGGAAGAAGCTATTCAGCGGCGTTCAACCGCGCCACGCAGGTTTTCAGGCTTTCGCGCCAGTGCGGAATGGCCACGCCCAACTGGGTTTTGATTTTGGTTTTGTCCATCACCGAAAACGGCGGGCGAGTGGCCTTGGTGGGGTATTCGCTGGTGCGAATGGGCGTGGTTTTCACCGAAATTCCGCTAAGCTCAAAAATGGCCGTGGCGAAATCGTACCACGACGTCAGTCCCTCGTTGCTGTAGTGGTAGAGGCCGTAGGAGGTGCTGCCGCTTTCGATGATGTCGAGGATGACGCCGGCCAGGTCGATGGCGTAGGTAGGCGTGCCCACTTGGTCCCAGATGACGCGCAGCTCGTCGCGCTCGCGGCCCAGTTTGCGCATGGTTTTCACGAAGTTGCCAGCAAACTCCGAGTACAGCCAGCTGGTGCGCAGCGTGAAATACTTCTCGGTGAAGCCCGGAATTACCTGCTCGCCTTCGAGCTTGGTGAGGCCGTAAACGCCCAGCGGCGCAGTTTCGTCGGTTTCGAGCAGCGGCTCGTTCCCCGCGCCGGCAAACACAAAATCGGTCGAAATCTGAATGAGTACGCAGCCGTGCTCGGCGCAGAGGCGGGCCAGGTTCTCCACGCCGTCGCGGTTAATCTTACGGGCCAGGTCTACCTCGTCCTCGGCCTTGTCTACGGCCGTGTAGGCAGCGCAGTTGATGACGTGAGTGGGCCGATGCGCGGCAAAAAGTGCCGCCAGCGCGGCCGGGTCCAGAATATTGCCCTCGGCTTCGGACAGAAATATCAGGCCCGGCGTGTTACGCTCCTGCACCACGTGCGCTAGGCACTGCCCCAATTGCCCGAGGGCCCCGAAAACCAAAATCTTACCCATAAACTGTCCGGCTTAATGCTCTTATTTGAGCCGCAAGTTAGCTTCGCCGGGCGGGCGCTTGTTATTGATGGGCACGAAACGCTGCTCACGGGGCTGCTTTTCGCTGAGGTATTTCCAGTAGCGCAGCGGCATGTGGCGGCGGTGCAGCTTCAGGTTTTTTCGCTCGGGAATGTTGACGTGGTCGAAATACGTCTGCCAGAGGTGCCTGAACAGCGGTTCCCGCTCATCGAGCACGGTGGCCGAGATATCGGCGGCATTGCGGCCCTTCTGGTTTTCGAACTGCACGATGTCGGTGCGCGTGAGGTCGTAGTACAGCCCGTAGTGGCGGCGGCGGTCGTAAATCAGCCAGCGCTGGTCGGCGTAGCGCTTGGTGAAGTGCGCGGCGATGAGCGGCAGCACGTCCATATCGGGCTCGATAGTGGCGTGAAACAGCTCGTCGCTGGTTTTCTCAAAGCGCACAAAAGCTTCCATGCGGTGCTTTTCGCGGAACATCATCTGGGCCAGGCGCTGCACGCGGCGCACGTCAGCGTTGGCATAGTTTTCCGAAATGTCCACGGGCGAGCGCAGCGCCAAATCCACGTAGCGGAAAATCAGCAACTCCCGGTCGGCGTCCTCGCTGAGAAAAACGTGGTAGAGACGGGCGCGGGCCTCGCTGTCCATCGTTTTCAGCAGGCCGTCCCACATGCGGGCAGCCTGCGCTTCGTCGGTTTCGCGGTGGGCGGGCTGCGTGAAAAGGCTGCTTTGGGCCGTGGCTTCGGGCTGAATGCTGTTGGGTGCGGCCCGCCAGTCATACACCGTAAAGAGCACCGTGAGCAGCCCCTCAAACGTGCCGTCATAGGTATAATCCAGCGGCGGGGCCGTGAGCGCGGGGGCACCCGGCCGGCGCGGGGCAGCGGGAGCAACAGCGGAGAACGGGCGACGGACGGGTTTCAATTATGTCAGAAAATCTGTTTAGCGTCTGTCATCCTGAGTGCAGCGCAGGATGACAGACGAATGCACAAAAAATTCCCTTACGCGGCCTGCTGGCGCTGCTCGCTCTGGCGGCCGGCTTCGTAGCGGGCGCGCGCGTCGCTGTGCAGCTGGCGCACCAAGGGCATCAGCTCGCTGAGGCGGCAGCAGCACGAGAGGCGGTCGACTTTATCGGAAGATGCAGTGGCAGTGGCAGGCCGGACGGTGTTTTCGGGCTGGCGATGAATGACTTTCATGACAGAAAAAAGAATGTCGTGCTGCACACCGCCCAGTTGGCCGGGGTTCAGCAAGGTGGTGGAAGTGTTGGAATTGAAATCAGCTTGCATGGCAGAATCAGGAGGCTTGGGCGAACAAATCGAGTTGCTGGGTGACGAGGGCCGACCGCACCGAACCAGCGCCGAACAGAATCTGGCGGCGCACTTGCTGCTCGCTCAGCTCCCCAATGATGGGCTGGTGCTCGCCCTGGCAGGTAAGGAAATATTTGGCGCGCTTGAGCACCACGCCCAACTGGCGGAGAGTTTCCATGTTGAGCCGGGCAAAGCGCCGGGCGGCCACAATGCGTTTGGCCGAGCGCGCCCCCACGCCGGGAATGCGCAGTATCATTTCGTAATCGGCCACGTTCACATCGACGGGGAACACGTGGCGGTTGCGCAGGGCCCAGGCCAGCTTGGGGTCGATTTCGAGGTCGAGGTGCGGGTGGGCGGGGTCGAGGATTTCATCGGCCTGGAATCCGTAGAAGCGCATCAGCCAGTCGGTCTGGTACAGGCGGTGCTCCCGAATGACGGGCGGCTGCGTTACCTGCGGCAGGCGGGCATCGTCGGTCACGGGGATGTAGCCGGAGTAGTACACGCGCTTCAGTCCGTAGCCCTGGTAAAGGCTGTCGGTAAGCTTGATGATTTGCAGGTCGGTTTCGGCGCTGGCTCCCACAATGAGCTGGGTGCTTTGGCCGGCGGTGGCAAAGCCGGGCACTTTCTTGAACAGGGCCTTCTCTTCCTTATTCTGAATGATGCCGTCCCGAATCTGGGCCATCGGGGTCAGGATTTCCTGGTAGTTTTTCTCCGGGGCCAGCGTGGTCAGGGCCAACTCCGAGGGCAGCTCGATGTTCACGCTGAGCCGGTCGGCATACAAACCAGCTTCCTGAATCAGCTCCTCGCTCGCACCCGGAATGGTTTTGACGTGGATGTAGCCGTTGAATTTGTGCTCGGTGCGCAGCTTTTTCACAATGCGCACGAGGCGCTCCATCGTATAATCGGGACTGCTGAAAATGCCGGAGCTCAAAAACAGGCCTTCGATGTAGTTGCGGCGGTAGAAGTTGATGGTGAGGTCCACCACTTCATCCACGGTGAAGGCGGCGCGCTTCACGTCATTTGAGCGGCGCGACACACAGTAGGCACAGTCGAAAATGCAGTGGTTGGTGAGCAGGATTTTCAGCAGGCTCACGCAGCGGCCGTCCTCAGTGTAGCTGTGGCAAATGCCCATGCCTTCGGCGTTGCCGAGGCCTTTGCTTTCGTTTTTGCGCTTGCCGCCGCTGCTGCTGCACGACGCATCGTACTTGGCCGCATCGGCTAATATACTTAGTTTCTCCTGAATGCGCTCGTTCATGCGGCGGGACGTTGCTTTCGGCCTTAAAATTAATAACCAGCGCCCAATTGAGCGCTATCGTTTAAGCTAATTTTTTTGGAAATAGTTTCTTTTTTTGGGAAAAACACCTGGCCACTATTTCGCAACGACTTAGTAAAACCGCTGCGAAATGCCACTGACGAGCAACCAAGGCACCAATGCCGCGGCTCCTTTTCGTAATTTGCGGCGTTGCGTCCCCAAATGAGCTTTCGCGGTCTGGTTTTGCTTGTGTTTTTGCTGCTGGGCCTGCTGGCCCGGCCGGCACGCGCGCAGACGTTTGACCCGCGCTCGGCGGTGCCGCCCGACTCGTTGAAAGCCAAGCTGGAGATATTGCCCCAGCGCCCCGACTCCCTGCGCCAGCGCTTCGACGAGCAGCGATTGCTGAACCGGCTGCAGGCCTACTCGCGCCGCAAAACCATTGCCGGCCGCGCGGCATCGGCCTTGTTCAACTTCACGCGGCGGCAGGAAGAGCAAGCCGGGCTCGATGCCGTGCTGCTGGACCGGCAGTTCGACCGGCACAACTTCAAAATCGTGCGACGCATCAACATCCGCACGCTCGATGCCTTTGGCTACAACATTTCGGACTCGACCCGGGTGCCGCGCACGGCCATTGAGAAAGCAGGCAATGCGCTGCACATCAAAACCAGCCGCTCGCGCATCCGGCAGGTGCTACTGTTCCGGCCCGGCCAGCCGCTGGAGCCCCAGGCCCTGGCCGAATCGGAACGCCTGCTGCGCCAGACGCCCGAAATCCTGGATGCCCGCGTGCTGGTGAACGAGCGCACCACCACCCGCGACAGCGTGGATATCGAGGTGCTGACCAAGGACGTGTTCAGCATCACGGCGGGCGTGGAAGTGGGCACGCCCACGTCGGGTCTCATCACGGCCGGCGACGACAACTTTCTGGGCCAAGGCCACCAGCTCACCAACTCCTACCGCTACGGCCGCGAGCTCCCCCAGGCCTGGTCCTACGAAGGCAGCTACACGGCCCCGTTCCGGCACTTTTTGTATGCGCAGGCCCGCTACCGCAACGAGTACAACTACCGCTCGGGCGGGGTGTCGCTCACCCGCGACTTCTACTCGCCCAGCACGCGCTACGCCGGGGCCATCAACCTGAACGCCTACGACCAGAACATTCCCCTGCAGGCGCCGCCCGAGGGGCAGCCATACGTGTTTTACCCCCTGCGCTACCTAGTGCAGGATGCCTGGGTGGGCCGCGCCCTGCGCCTGCGCTCCTACGACCTGGGCTACGAAAACCCGGGCCGCATTATCGTGGCGGCCCGCGTCATCAATACAAACTACACGGCCACGCCGCAGCCCACCGATATTCCACCGCCGGCCTACCACAACGGCACGCTGCTGCTGGGCACGGTGGGATACTCGGTACGCCGTTATTATAAGGCCCGGTACCTGTTCGGCTTCGGCCGCACCGAGGACGTTCCCACGGGCACGTTGCTCAGCTTCACGGCGGGCTACGATATGAACAGCGTGACGCCCCGCCGCTACGTAGATGTACGCCTGGCGGCGGCCAGCTTCAGCGCCAACAGCGGCTATTTATACGGCGCCGTCGATTTGGGGTCGTTTCAAACCATCAACCAGCCCCGCGTGTGGCAGCAGGGCCTGCTGGGCACCGAGCTCACGGCCTTCACCAAGCTCTACCACGCGGGCAACTGGCAGTACCGGCACTTCCTCAGCAGCCGGGGCACCATTGGGCTGAACCGCAACCCCGGCGATATCCTGCAAGGCATCACCAACGACCGGGGCCTGCGGGGGTTTTCACCGGGGCAGCCCATCATTGCCACCAGCCGCTTCGTGGTGAACTACGAAACCACGCTCTTTACCCCGCTCTCGCTGCTGGGCTTCCGGCTGGCCGGCATCGCCTTTGCCGATGCGGCCTGGGTCAGCGACCAGCCCCGGGGCGGCACCCCTTTCGGCGGCTCGCCCTACACGGCTTTTGGGCTGGGCCTGCGCTTTCGCAACGAGTTCACGGCCTTGCGCACGTTCCAGCTTCTTATTGGCTACTACCCGCGCGGGCTGGCCACGCCCAACGGCATCAAAATGTTTGAGTCGACCCGCGAAACGGTTACGTTCAACGATTTCGGCCTCGGGGCACCCGGCACGGCACCGTATCAATGAGCTACTGAGTGGCGAAGTGACCGAGCGAGTTGTTCTCACTCAGTTGCTCCGCCACCCGGTCACTCGTTTACCTGCCCGAGTTAAACGAAATAGGTACGGTGCAGGCCACGCGCACGGGCTGGCCGTTGGAGCGGGCGGGCTGCCAGGGCGGCATCAGCCACACCAGGCGCAGGGCTTCATCGTTGAGGCCGTTGCCGGGGCCGCTCACCACGTGGGCATCCTGCACCTTGCCCTGGGCGCTGAGAATAAAATTGACGAACACCCGGCCCGAAATGCGCCGCTGCAAGGCCTGCTGCGGGTAACGAATGTTCTTGCTGAGGTATTCCATAAAGGCTTTGTCGCCGCCCGTGAACTGCGGGCGCACCTCCGGGTTGATGAACACCGAATCGGGCTTGATGGCGGCCGGAGCCATCGGGCTGGTGTTAGCAGCCGGGTTAGGGCCGGTTTGGGCTAGGCTCTGGCCGGTAGCCAGCAGGCCCAGCAGGCCAACACCTAACAGGAAGCGTAGAGGATTTATCACGTCGCGAGGGAATAAGGAGTAGATGATAAACGCCAGGCCGGAAAGTCTAGCAGCAGCCTAAACTACGAAAATTTTACAGAATTGGCTTTTCTAAATAAAATAAATGCACCAACAAGCACAAATTATTATTCAAAAAAGGCACTGCCAATCAATCGCATAGGCAGTAAATATGGCGCAATTGTGGATTGAGAGGTAATTACTGTGCCGCAAAAATATTACCCGCTTGCACTTTTATCATAACAATTCAATTATTGTTAGCAATTATTTAATTTAATTATTCCAACAATTATCCAGACGCCAATACTGAGCACGAAAAAATAAACTATGTTTGCAATCGTAAATCGACGATAAGCAAAACATAACGACATGGCTACTCACAAGCGGGCCGAATTTACCGAAGCCGAGCAACGACTGGCCGCCATTGCTAAAGCCCTGGGGCATCCGGCGCGGGTGGCCATTGTGCGGCTGCTGGCCCAGCGCCGGGCCTGCGTGTGCGGCGAGCTGGTGCTGGAGTTGCCACTGTCGCAGAGCACCGTGTCGCAGCACCTCAAGGAGCTGAAAGCGGCCGGGCTGGTGCAGGGCGAAATAGATGGCCCCCGCGTGTGCTACTGCCTCGACCTAACCGGCTGGGCCATGGCCCGGCGGCTACTCGGCGATTTGCTGGCGGCAATGCCCACTCCTGAGGCTGCCGCTCCCGGCTGCTGCTGAGCCGATTGACATCCTCCCTTCGAACCAAATCACTATTAATCAAGCAAACAAATGAAAATCAGCGAGATGAAAGAAGCCCTAAGCGGGCTGAGCGCCGTGAGCTTCCGGCTGCCCGATGGCACGCAGTTGCCGACTCATTTCCATGTGACGGAAGTGGGACTGGTGAGCAAGCATTTTATCGACTGTGGTGGCGTGGAACGCCGCGAAACGGTGGCCAACTTCCAGCTTTGGGAGGCCGGCGACTACGACCATCGGCTGGCCCCGCAGAAATTCCTGCACATCCTGCAATTGTCGGAGAAAGTCCTGGGTCGGGAGGATTTGGACATCGAAGTAGAGTACCAGCAGGCCACCATTGGCAAGTTTGGGCTGGCCTTTGATGGCACTGATTTCCTGCTCACGGCCAAGCACACGGCTTGCCTGGCGCAGGATGCCTGCGGCATTCCGGCAGAACCGCTGTTTGCGTTGCCTCAGCTGCAAATAGCAGGGTGCACCCCGGGCGGTGGGTGCTGCTAACAGGTATTTAATAACCCAACTCAGCTGCTTTCCAAAGCCTCATGCCTGACAAAAAGAACATTCTGGTACTGTGCACTGGCAACTCATGCCGCAGCCAGCTGTTGCACGGCTACCTCGCACAGACGCTGGGCGAGCGGGCGGCAGTTTACAGTGCGGGCGTCGAAGTGCATGGCCTCAACCCGCGCGCCGTGCGCGTGATGGCCGAGGACGGGGTAGACATTTCGACTCACACCAGCAACCACGTCGACGAGTATGCCGGCGTGCCTTTCGACTACGTCATCACTGTGTGCGACCATGCCAACGAGGCATGCCCGGTGTTCCCCTCCACGGCTAAAAAGCTGCACCACAATTTCCCCGACCCCGCTAAGGCCACCGGCAGCGAGGATGAAATCATGGCCCAATTCCGCAGCGTGCGCGACCAGGTGAAGGCCTATGCGCAGGATTTTGTGCGGACAGTATAACTGCTGTTATCATTCCTTACCACCTCTCCTTATGCCCATTCTTCCCCTCACGGCGGCGCACTGGCCGGCCGTGCGCGCCATCTACGCCGAGGGCATGGCCACCGGCACCGCCACCTTCGCCACCGAGCCGCCCACCTGGGAGGCCTGGGATACCGGCCACCTTACCTCCTGCCGCTTGGTTGCCACCGATGAAACGGGCCAGGTGTTGGGCTGGGCAGCTCTCTCGCCGGTTTCGGGGCGCTGCGTGTATGCGGGGGTGGCCGAGGTGAGTGTATATGTGGGGGCTGCCGCCCGGGGACGCGGCGTGGGCCTGGCTCTGATGAAAGCGCTGGTGACAGAATCGGAACAAAAAGGCCTGTGGACTTTACAGGCAGGCATTTTTCCCGAAAACGCGGCCAGCGTGCGGCTGCACGAGGCCGTGGGCTTCCGGCAGGTAGGACGGCGCGAGCGCATCGGCCAGCTGCGCGGCGTGTGGCACGATACCCTGCTGCTGGAGCGCCGTAGCGCGGTGGTGGGCGCTGCCAACACCGCCGGGGCCTGATGCAGCCAAGTCTGCGAATCTGCCTGCTGGCCGAGGCGCTGGGCACGGCCATTCTGTTGATTTTTGGGACCGGGGCAGCGGTGGTTGATGCCCAAACGCACGCACTGGGTCACGGCGGCGTGGCGGCGGCCTTCGGGCTGGTGGTGTTCGTCATCATTCAGAGCCTGGGCGAAACCAGCGGCGCGCACGTGAACCCGGCCGTAACGGTGGCTTTCTGGGCAATGGGGCGGTTTCCCGGGACGCGGGTGCTGCCCTATATGCTGGCGCAGCTGGCAGGCGCGGCGCTGGGCAGCTTTTTGGTGAAGCTGATTGCCGGACCAGGCTCCAACCTCGGGGCTACGCTTCCGGCCCACGGCCCCTGGCAGGCGCTGGGCATCGAAACTTTCCTTACTTTCTGGCTCGTGCTGGTGATTTTTCGGGTCACCTCGGGTTCGAAGGAAGCGGGCATGCTGGCGGCGCTGGCCATCAGCGCCACCGTGGCGCTGGAAGCGCTGGTGGCCGGGCCGCTCACGGGCGCGAGCATGAACCCGGCCCGCTCGCTGGCCCCGGCGCTGCTCAGCGGGGTTTGGACAGATTGGTGGGTGTATGTGGTGGGGCCGGTGGCCGGTGCGCTGCTGGCCGTGGCGGTGGATAAGGGCTTACAGCTGCGGCCCACGGCCGGAGCAATGCCGCCCGGTTAACAGCTGGCTCTACATCATTTCGCCCCCATCTCTGCACAGAAAAGCGCCCCACCAAGGCGGTGAGGCGCTTTTTCATTTCACCAAACCGTCCTTATTAGGGCTGCGGCGTGGTTGCGGGCGCGGGGGTGTATTCAAATTTGAATTCGACCCGGCGGTTGCGGGCTTGCCCGGCTTTCGTGGTGTTCGGGGCCACCGGCTCGCTCTCGCCCCGGCCTTCGGTGATGACGCGCTCGGACTCGACGCCTTTGTTGGTGAAATAGCGTTTCACGGCTTCGGCGCGGCGCAAGGATAGGGCCTGGTTATACTCATCGGTGCCGCGGCTGTCGGCGTGGCCGATGATGCGGAGCTGGTAATCGGGGTGGGCTTTCATGGCCGCCGCAATGCGATTGGCGGTGGGGTACGAGGCGCGCTCGATAACCGTGCTATTGGTGCGGAACCGGATAGGCACCTGCAGTTTCAGCGTGCCGGGGTCGATGGCCAACGGGCAGCCCACCGAGTCGACGCGGGTGCCGGCGGGCGTGTCGGGGCACTTATCGGCGGGGTCGTTCACGCCGTCCTTGTCCTGGTCGAGCACCAGCGGGCAGCCGGTGGCATCTACCTGGGTACCGGCGGGCGTGTCGGGGCATTTATCGTTCTGGTCGATTACGCCATCGTTGTCGGCATCGGGGCAGCCTTTGAGCGCGGGCTTGCCGGGGGTGTCGGGGCAGGCGTCGTCGCCGTCGCGCACGCCGTCGCCGTCACGGTCGGGGCAGCCTTCGAGGGTGGCGAGGCCCTTCTCGGTGGGGCACTTATCCTGGTAGTCGGGCACGCCGTCGGCATCGCCGTCGAGGGGGCAGCCAGCGGGGTCCACAGCCACGCCGGTGGGCGTGTTGGGGCACTTGTCTTTACGGTCGGGCACGCCGTCGCCGTCGGTGTCTTTGGGCTTGTCGAGAGCAATGGTGACGCCGGCGGTGTGCTGCAGAAACCGGTCGTCGAGCTTGTCAGCGTCGCGGATGGGCTCACCATCGAAATTCGCATTGAGCGGAATGTGCTGGCCAGTCTGAATGAAAATCCCCAGGCCTTCGCTGACCTGGAAATTGATGCCGGCAGCCCCGAACAGGTCGAAGTACGTGGGTTTGTCGTTGACGGAAGCGCTGCGCACCACGCCTTCGCGGTTGGTGAAGGCCACGCCCGGCGCAGCCAGCAGATAGGGCTGCACCACGGCGTCTTCCTTGAGGGCCCAGCCGTTGTTGAGTTTCAGCTTGAAGGTAAGGTCCACGGTGGTCACCTTGGTGCTGAAGTTGGTGGCCGCGCTTTGGGAGCCTTCGAGCTTCACGTAGCTGCCTTGTAGGCCCAGGTCGAGGCCCGGGGCGAGGTAGCGGCTGATACCGATGCCGCCGCCGTAGCGGTTGCGGTCCCACTTCCAGAAATCTTCGCCCAGGCTGCCCTTGTACTGGGAAGCGCTGCCGAAGAGGCTGACGACGGTTTTGCGGTCGGCGGTTTGGGCGCGGCCGCGCGGAG
Source organism: Hymenobacter negativus (assembly GCF_016056375.1). Taxonomy (GTDB): domain Bacteria; phylum Bacteroidota; class Bacteroidia; order Cytophagales; family Hymenobacteraceae; genus Hymenobacter; species Hymenobacter negativus_A. The sequence goes on along the minus strand of NZ_JAEDAE010000002.1, from coordinate 123,475 downwards.
CCGCCATCAGCAATACTCCCACGACCAGCAACGGAGTTAAAAAACGTCTCATGCGAATGGGGTTTGGGGTGAAATAATCGACCCGCTGGCTGGGGGCGGCGTAGCGCCGGGTCACACACATAGCCAATATGCTATACTTGGCGTTTACCGGAAGGTTATGGCTGAGGTAAACCGAGGCAGTGGACGGGGCTTGCGGGTGGACGTTACCTTTGCAGCTTTCCCAATATTTCCTTGTATCCTATGGCCAGCCTCCTCCTCGGCGATTACAACGACCTCGAAGTAGCCCGCGAAACCAGCATCGGCCTCTACCTCACCTCCGACGACGGCGACCTGCTGCTGCCCGAGAAGTACGTGGAAGCCGGCACCCGCGTGGGCGACGTGGTGCGTGTGTTCGTGTACCGCGACTCTGAAGACCGACTCATCGCTACCAACCTGCGGCCGCTGGCCCTGGTCGACAGCTTTGCCGCCCTCACCGTGAAGGACCACGGCCCGGCCGGCGCCTTCCTGGAGTGGGGCCTGGAAAAAGACTTGCTCCTGCCCTACCGCAACCAGCGGCGCGACCTGCGCACGGGCGAGCGGGTGCTGGTGTACGTGTACCTCGATGAGGAAAGCGACCGGCTGGTGGCCTCTGCCAAGTGGAAGCAATTTTTGAAAAACACGCCCTTCGCCGGCCAGCCCGGCGACGAGGTGCGCCTGCTCGTGGCCGACGAAACCGAGCTGGGCTACCCCGTCATCGTGAACGGCACGCACCAGGGGCTGCTGTTCCACAACGAGGTATTCCGCCCCCTGCGCCTGGGCGAGCAGCTGACGGGCTACCTGCGCCAGGTGCGGCCCGATGGCAAGCTCGACGTGCGCCTGCAAAAGGATGGCTACGGCGAAGTAGACTCGGCCACCGACACACTGCTCAAGGCACTGAAAGCCGCCCCCGGCGGCCGCCTGCCCCTGGGCGACAAAAGCCTGGCCGAAGACGTGTACCGTCGCGTAGGCATGAGCAAAAAGGTATTCAAAAAGGCGCTGGGGGCACTTTTCCGCCAAGGCTTGGTGCTGCTGGAGCCGGAGGCGACGGTGTTGAAATAACGTCCGTCATTGCGAGGGGAGCGCAGCGCAATGCGGCAATCCGTCCTCTTTCAGTGCGACATTTTCTGATTAACCAGACACCTTTTCTGGCGTAAGGTTAAGCAGAGCCCTTTGTAAGCCTTTATCACATCTCAGGGTTGGTCGCATTCAGAGGACGGATTGCCGCGTTCCGCTGCGCTCCCCTCGCAATGACAGACGGACCCACCCCCCACCCCTATGCAAAAAACCGCTTTACTCGCCGGGGCCACGGGCCTCATCGGTTCGCAGCTGCTGCCGCTGCTGCTGGCTTCGGAGCGCTACGCGAAGGTGATTGTGGTGGGGCGCAAGGCCGTGCCCATCCTCCACCCCAAGCTGGTGCAGGTGGTCACGGAGCTGGATAAGCTGGAAGACGTGCGCCTTAAGCTTATCGCCGACGACGTGTTTTGCTGCCTGGGCACCACCATGGCGCAGGCGGGCTCGAAGGAGGCGTTTTTCAAAGTTGATTTCCTGTACGTGGTGCAGCTGGCGGCGCTGGCGGCCGGCAATTTTGCCTCGCAGTTTATGGTGGTGTCCAGCATGGGGGCCGATGCCGACAGCCGCATCTACTACAGCCGAGTGAAGGGCGAGATGGAGGCCGCCGTGCGCCAGACGCCCTTCCGGGCCATCCATATTTTTCGGCCCTCGCTGCTGCTGGGCGAGCGGGCCGCGCCCCGCCTCGGCGAGCGTCTGGGCGCGGTGGTGTTGCGGCTGCTGCGCCCCCTGCTGCGCGGCCCGCTGCTGAAGTACCGCTCGGTGCCCGGCGCGGCCGTGGCCGCCGCCATGCTGCGCGCTGCCGAGGACGATGGCGGCGGGCTGCGCGTGCATTCGTCGGAAGAGTTTACGCTGCGCTAGGTCCCCGTACCTGCTCCGGGGTGAAACGCCCGGTACCAGAGTAGCCGCGCCGTAGCTTGGAGCAGCAAACAGCCTCGCCAGTGTCTGGCGAGGCTGTTTTATGTCGTGAAAATTAAGTTTAGGAAACTCATGTGATGGCCAGGTTTCTTAAACTTTGATTGGTGAACCAGTTTCTTAAACTCAATCCGGGCCGCAAGGCTACTTTAGCATCTCCGGAAGCGAATTATAGCAGTTGTTCACTTAAACGAGGGAAATAGAAGGCATACCTTCACCTATTCCCTTTCCTTTGCTACTCTCGCGCCGTGCGGACCTATCTATGCCTCTGATACTGATGCCTGCCGACGTTGCCACGGCCTTGAGCATCCTCGAGGACGACTACACTGAACTTTGGTTCCTGGTCGCCGAACTACAAAAGACCCATCCTGAGGCGTCCTTAGCGCAATTGAGCGAGTTGGCCCAACAACTGGTCGTCACTCTGCTGCGCGAGCACGGAGTGCAACTTCTTGACTCGGTGTCCGAGCAGCCCATGCTGCTGCCCATCGCACAGGTGCGGGCGTTGGTGGATGACTGGTTCCGCACCCTAGGACGAGTCCCCGACATCGGCGATGGCATTTGGTTAGGAAAGCCCTCTCAAACAGAGAACTGAGTTCAGCCAAAGGGTCCGAAGGTAAACGTGTGGCGTTTGGAGAAAGGAGGATTTGTTTAACAACACCCTAAATAGTGATTGGTAGACGAGTTTATTACTCTTTCAAGTCCCCACGGTAGTTTTTTCGATAGAACCGGGGCATTTTTTCGTTTGAGCTCCGTTGTTTAAACAAATAGTAGCCATCCCGATACCGAACAACCTTGTCCACCTTTCCGTCTTCCTGAAAACGTCGCTCGACCGTAAGGAATTCGGCATGCGCCCTCCATGTGGGGCGATGCACCTTAGGGTATAGGTTGCGGCGATACCGGTACACCCGCGCCCGCTTGCCATTTGGATAATAATCTGTCTGGCGGGACACGCGGCCGAAGAACCAGGACGCCCGGGCCTTCGAAGACAATCGGAACGTACCGTTCTCACCTTCCTCATAGTTCCGTTGCGTATAGCGCAGCAACCAGTACCGAAGTATAAGGCGCTGGTTATATGTAGAATCATACGTCTGCTGTGAATAGGGCAGCAGGTAGAACCGGGTCGGCAGGGTGTCTACTTGGGCAAAGGCCCCGAATATGCCACTAGGTAGTAGCCCTAGAGCCAAGATTAGGCAACAGGCGAAGCGGCGTAGGTTCATAGAGTGATAAGGTGAGCAGGAACGGTGAGAGGCAGCCGTATGAGTAGCGAGTCCCTCGGAGGGCAGAGTATAATCAAATTAAGACTAAGTTTTGAAGTGTGCGTTAGTGTTTAACGAAAGGGTGGTATTCCTAAAGCAAGTTTACGTCCTCTCCCCAAAACACAAGTAATAAAAAAAGCCCCACCAGCTACTGGCGGGGCTTTCTGTTTCTTCAGCGGCTAATGTAAATCCTTCCGCTTTACTCAGCAGAGAACCTCCGACAAGCCATACAGCATACAGAAAGTACTAGGCTTAGGTCAGGTGACTACAGAACAGTCCCGCCCGCGGCCCCGCGCTTCTTTGCAGCATTCACCATTTTTCCCGCCCTATGAAACTCCTTCTTGCGCTGCTGACCACCTGGCTGGCTGCTTTTTCGCTGCCGTTCTCCGCCCCCGCGCCGCCGAAAAAAGCAGCCGCGCCCAAGGACTACGTCATCACCCAGTTCGGGGCCGGCCTCGACAGCACCAAGCTCAACACCCAGGCCATTCAGAAGGTGATTGACAAAGCCAGTGCCGCCGGCGGGGGCACCGTGGTGGTGCCCAAGGGCGTTTTCCTGAGCGGGGCACTGTTTTTCAAGCCCAACACCCACCTGCGCGTGCTGGCCGACGGCAAGCTCAAAGGCTCCGATAACATTGCCGACTACCCCCTGATTCCCTCCCGCATGGAGGGCCAGAAGCTTGATTATTACGCCGCCCTTATCAACGCCACCAAGGTGAACGGCTTCACCATCACCGGTCCCGGCACCATTGATGGCAACGGACTGAAGTTCTGGAAAGGCTTCTGGGCGCACCGCGACTCCATGTCGAAAGCCCACCTGCCCTCCACCAACCTGGAGGTGCACCGCCCCCGCCTGCTCTTCATCTGGGGCTGCGACCGGGTGACCATCAAAAACGTGAAGCTGCACAACTCCGGCTTCTGGACCACCCACCTCTACCAGTGCACCAATGTGCTGATGGACGGCTGCGACATCCGCTCGCCCTTCCGCCCCGTGAAGGCCCCCAGCACCGACGGCGTCGACATCGACGTGTGCAGCAAGGTCACCATCCGCAACTGCTACGTTTCGGTGAATGACGACGGCATCTGCATGAAGGGCGGCAAAGGCCCCACCGCCCAGAAGCTCCCCGAAAACGGCCCCATCGAAGACGTGCTGGTGGAGAACTGCACCTTCGGTGAAGTGCACGCCGCCCTCACCTGCGGCAGCGAGTGCATCCACGCCAACCGCATCACCATGCGCAACTGCAAAGTGGACAACGAGCGCCCCATCCTGCTCTTCAAGATGCGCCCCGACACCTATCAGCTCTACGAAAACATCACCATCGAAAACATCACCGGCAAGTGCGGCACCATCGTCACCCTCTCGCCCTGGATGCAGTTTTTCAACATGGCCGGCAGCACCGAAAAGCCCTTCGGCACCATCCGCAACATCCGCATTTCCAACGTCAACGTGAAGTGCAAGCAGTTTGCGGTATTGAATGGCAACCCCACCGACAAGGTGTCCAACATTACCTTCAAAGACGTGACCGCCACCGCCGACAACGCCGCCTTCCCCAACCTATACTCCGACGTGAAGTTCGAAAACGTCACCCTCAACGGCGCCCCGCTGAAAGCCACACCAGCCGCCCAAGCCGCCCCCGCCACTACGCCTCTGAAGCCGGACTAATCCCCCGCCTTTACCAAGCAAGAAACCGCAAAAAGCCCCGCCAGCTATTGGTGGGGCTTTTTGTTGCCCGAGTCTGCTTTAAAAAGCGGAGCCACTGTAAGGCTCGCAACGGGTGCGCGTCTGGCCCCACGACCATTCGCTACTCTCCCGAACCCATGAACACCTTTTCAAAACTCGCCGGTGCACTGGTGTTGCTGGCCGCCCCGGCGCTGGCCCAAACCGCCCCAGCCCCGCTGCTCACGGCCTCGGCCCTGGCGGTGGGCAGTACTGCTCCCGCTTTCAAAGGCCAGGATGCTGCCGGGCACCCGGTAGAGCTGCGCCAGCTGCTGAAAAAGGGGCCGGTGGTGCTGTATTTCTATCGCGGGCAGTGGTGCCCTTACTGCAACAAGGAGTTGAGCCAGCTCCAGGATTCGTTGCAGGTGCTCACGGCCAAAGGCGCGCAAGTGGTAGTAGTAACTCCCGAAATCCCAGCCAACATCACCCAGACCGTAGCCAAAACCAAGGCCTCATTCCCCATCGTACATGACCGCGACCTGACCATCATGAAGGCCTACAAAACCGCCTTCGTGGTGGACGAGGCCACGGCGAAAAAATACCTGACCTACGGCATCGACCTCAAGCAAGCCAACGGGCTCGACCAGAACGTCCTGCCCGTGCCCGCCACCTACGTCATCGGCCGGGACGGCAAAATCAGGTTTGCCTACTTCGATGCCGACTACCGCCACCGTGCCAGTGTGCGGCAGGTGGCGCAGGCACTGTAATTAATTCCCATCACCCTTATCAGCTTGCGCCATGCTTTGCTCGTTTCATCGCCTGGGCCTGTGGGCCGTTTTGTTCGGGCTGGCAGCCTGCTCTAAGAATGCGGATTCGGAAGAGCAGCCGCCCGCGCCGGCCGTTGGCCCGGCGCTCTACCGCGTCACCTTCGAAGCCACCTGGAGCGCCAGCACGCACGCCAACTTCCCGGCCGGAGCGCATTTCTCGTCCGTCATCGGGGCCTCGCACCGGGCCGATGGGCTCCTGTTCCGGCCCGGCCAGCTGGCCAGCACCGGCATCAAGAACATGGCCGAGCGCGGCAACAACACCGCGTTGCGCACCGAAATAATGGCCCTGCAAAGCAGCGGCGCAGCCTTCCGCGTGCTGGAAGGCCGCGTCATCAGTTCGCCGGGCACGGTGGCCGACACCATTCGGCTGGACGCCGCCCACCCCCGTCTGAGCCTCGTCACGATGATTGCGCCGAGTCCGGACTGGTTTGTGGCGCTGGAAGACGAAAACCTGCTCGACGCCAACGGCCAATGGGTAACCCAGCGCCGGGTACCCGCCCGTGCCTACGACGCCGGCACCGACAGCGGCCCCACCTTCACTGCCCCCGACCAGGCCACGCTGCCGGCCGGCGTGGTGGCCCCGCTCCTGCTGCCGCCGGCCGCCGGCCCCGCGCCCGATGGCCCGCCGCTGGGCACTTGGCTTTTGGAGCGTGTCAACTAATTCGCGCTTGGGTAAAAGGCGCTACCCTGCCAAAAGCTGACGGTCAACGACTGTCTTGATTCACGCTAAAAAAGACCCGGCAATAACCTGTTGCGAGGACAAGCAGCGGCGGGAGCACGCCCCGCCCACGGCACACTTCCCGGCCTAGCGCTTACTTTTGTCCTAGTTCCATCATCCGCATACAGTGTTTTCTCATGAATTATTTACGTCTTACCGCCCTTATGCTCTTGCTGCTACCCGGCCTGGCAGCCAATGCCCAATCGAAGAAAAAAAGCAGCAACGGTAGCAGCAGCAGCGGTTCCGGCTACAAAACCGGCATTGGCCTGCGCGGCGGCGGCTGGTCGTCGGGCCTCACGCTGAAGCACTTTCTGGGCAGTGGCAAGGGCGTGGCCATTGAGGGCCTGCTCACGACGGAGTACAAAGCGCACGGCGGCCGTCTCACCATCCTCGGCGAGAAGCACATGGGCGTGGCCGATGTGAAAGGCCTGCAGTTTTACTATGGTGCGGGCTTCCACGCCGGGGCCTACCAGGGCCGCTACTACTTCGCCGACGACCGGTTCTACTACGATGGCCGCAACGGCGATGTGTACCTGCGCCGGGGCAAGAATGGATTCTATTACACCGACAGCTACTACTACGACACCAACACCTACCTCGCCATCGGTGCCGACCTCATCCTGGGCCTCGAATACAAGCTGCCCGACCTGCCCTTCGTGGTGGGTGTCGACTACAAGCCTTTCTTCGAGGTATTCCACGGCTACACCGGCTTCTACAACGACGCGGCCGTGAGCCTGCGCGTCACGTTCTAGCCCCGCGCCGAAAAGCGCGCTGCAAAGGCCCCGTCAGGTATTGGCGGGGCCTTTTTTGTTGCACGGTGCGGCCCCATAACGTGAGCGCCGGTCGGTATCATGGGCTTATCCCCATATTTGCATCTCACCTCTCCCCACCGCGCCATGAGCTCCCTGATACAATTCGTTGCCAACTACGACGACCTTTCCACTGACAAGGGCTTTCAGTTCAAGTTTCATTGCGACAAGTGCCACAACGGCTATATGTCGCGGTTTCAGCCCAACGCAATGGGCATTGCGGGCAGCTTGCTCAACGCGGCCAGCAGCCTGTTTGGTGGCTTGGGCGGGGTCGAGAACGCCGCTTATCAGATTCAGCAGGCCGTGGGCGGCAAGGCCCACGACTCGGCTCTGGAAACGGCCGTGGCCGAGGGCAAGCAACAGTTTAAGCAATGCACCCGCTGCGGCCATTGGGTGTGCCCCGATGCCTGCTGGAACCACAGCGCCGGCCTCTGCGAAGACTGCGCCCCCGACGAGCAAGAGGAGCTGCGCGCCCAGCAGGCCCAGGCCACGCGCGAGCAAATCCGCACCCAGACCCGCGCCCAGGACTACACCAAAAACATCGATTTCCTGAACCGCGACGCCTTGATACAGTGTCCCAACTGCCAGTCCAAGCTGGCTCCCGGCCAGAAATTCTGCCCCAGCTGCGGCACCGCCACCGCTGCCCAAACCCAGCCCCGCCACTGCACCAACTGCGGCGAGACCCTGAAGCCCGAGCAGAAGTTCTGCCCCAGCTGCGGCACGAAGGCGGGGTAGTGGATTGTGTTGAGTGAAAAGAACGTCATGCTGAGCGCAGTCGAAGCGTGACGTTCTTTTGATTTTCGTTATTCTTACTTCCTCGTCCACCGCTCCCAATTCTATGGCCACCGTCAAGCCCATTCTGCGCATTTTCGATTACGCCAAAGCCATTGAGTTTTACCTCGACTGGCTGGGTTTCCGCCTCGACTGGGAGCACCGGCCGGAGGGCAGCCCGGGCTACCTGCAAATCACCCGTGAGGACGTGACGCTGCACCTCTCCGAGCACCACGGCGACTGCGCGCCGGGCGCGCGGGTGTTTATTGACGATTTTGAACACCTCACGGCCTACCACACGCAGCTGCTGGCCCGGCAGTACAAGCACAACCGGCCGGGCCTGGACATCCCCTTCTACGACCCCACGGCACTGGAAATGACGGTTATCGACCCGTTTCACAACCGCCTCACCTTTGTGGAGCGCCGGTAAGTGGCCCGCCAAACGGAGGCAATGCGAGTAACTTAGAGGCCTACCGTGCTAGTTGCCTTTCCATGTCCGATTCTGCTACCCCAATTCTTCCGGCCAACCTTCCCTACTCGCAGGAGCTGTTGCAGGTGGTGCTCAACACGTCCCAAACCGGCTTCATGCTGCTGCGGCCCGTGTACGCGGCCGCCGGCACTACCATTATCGACCTGGCCTGGGAGTACCTTAACCCCGCCGCCCAGCAGATGCTGCGGCTGCCTCAGCGCCCCACCGAATCATTTCTGACCCTATTTCCAACGGCGGAGGCAGCCGGCGTATTCGGCTTCTACCGCGACGCGTTTTTGAGCGGCCGGGTGGAGCGACGCCAGAACAACTACCAGCACGACGGCCTCGACGGCTACTACCTGCTGGTGGCCCAGCGCCAGGGCGAGGTGCTGGTGGTGAATTTCGACGACACCAACGACCAAACCCGCACCGACATGGTGCAGGAGCTGCGCGCCAGCCAGGTCCGCGAGCTGGAGGCCCGTGCCGAAGCCGAGCTGCAGCGCCAGCACCTGGAGCTGCTGCTGCACGATGCCCCGGCCATGATTTGTGTGTTCGACGGCCCGCAGCACGTCTTTCAGTTTGTGAATCCGCCCTACCAAGCGCTGGTCGGCGACCGGCCCATCGTGGGCAAACCCATTGCCGAAGCCATGCCCGAGCTGGTGGGCCAGCCCATCTTCGGCCTGCTCGACAACGTGTACCGGACCGGTGAAACCTTTCGGGCGTCGGAAATGCTGGTGCAGCTCGACCACGACAACGAAGGCCGCCGGGAGCTGGAAAAACGCTACTACAATTTCATCTACCAGGCCCGCCACAACCAGAAAGGGACCATCAACGGCATTTTCGTATTTGCTTACGACGTGACGCCGCAGGTGCTGGCCCGCCAGGAAATTCAGGCGCTAAACGAGGAGCTGGCCGCTATCAACGAAGAGTTGCGGGCCAGCAACGATGAATTTCTGACGACCAATACGGCCTTGGTTCATTCGGAGCAGCAGCTTTCTGCGCTCAACCAGGAGCTGGAAAGCCGCGTAGCTGCTCGCACCCACGACGCCCAAAACGCCCGCGCGGAGGCCGAGCATCAGCAGGCCCGCCTCAAACGCCTGTTTATGGCGGCCCCGGCGGCCATCTGCATCCTGGCCGGCCCCCGGCTGGTGTACGAGTTGGTGAACCCCAACTATCAGGCGCTGTTTCCGGGCCGGGCCCTGCTGGGCCGCCCCATTGCGGAGGCCTTGCCCGAAATAGCCGACCACGCCGTGTACCAGACCTTTCGCCGGGTGTTCGAAACGGGCATCACGCACGAGGAGCCAGGCCTGCTCATTCCCATTGCCCGCCCCGCAGACGGCGTGCTGGAAGACCGGTACTTCAACTACATCCAGCAGGCGCGCTTCGACGAGCAGGGCGGCATCGACGGCGTGCTGGTGTTCGCCTTCGAGGTCACGCCGCAAGTGCTGGCCCGCCAGGCCACCGAAGCCGGGGCCCAGCGCCTGCAACTGCTTACCGACGCCCTGCCCGTACTCATCTCCTACATCGACCGCAACGAGCAGTATCAGTTCCTGAACCAAGCCTACCAGAGCTGGTTCGGCCGCGCCCCCGCTGGCATGGTCGGGCTGCCGGTGCGGCAGGTGCTGGGCGAAGTTGCTTACGCTGCCGTGCGGGGCTATATGGCCCGGGCCCTGGCCGGCGAACGCCTGGAGTTTGAAGCCCATATGCCTTACCGCGAAGACTTCGTGCGGCACATTCACACCGACTACATTCCCGATGTGCAACAAGGCGAAGTGCAGGGGTTTTACGCCCTCGTTACCGACATCACCGAGCAGGTGGAAGCCCGCCAGCAGGTGCAGGAGCTGAACGAGGAGCTGGCCGCCATCAACGAAGAAATGCTGGTGGCCAATGAAGATTTGCGCTATACCAACGACCGCCTCAGCCGCACCAACGTGGACCTGGACACCTTCGTCTACACCGCCTCGCACGACCTCAAGGCCCCCATCGCCAACATCGAAGGGCTGCTGCTGGCCCTCGGCGAGCAGCTGCCCGCCGCCGTGCGCCACACCCCCGACGTGACCCAGCTGCTGGCGCTGATGCACGGGGCCGTGTTCCGCTTCCAGAGCACCCTGGGCCACCTCACCGATGTATCGAAGCTGCAGCACGCCCACGCCGAGCCCGCCGAAGCCGTGGACTTGGCCGCCCTGGCCGGGGCCGTGCGCCTCGACCTGCTGCCCGCCCTGACCGCCGCCGGCGGCCATTTGGTGCTCGACGTAGCTGCCTGCGCCACCGTACGCTTCTCGCCCAAAAACCTGCGCAGCATCCTCTACAATCTCCTCAGCAACGCCATCAAGTACCAAGTGCCGGGCCGGGCGCCGCACGTGTTGCTGCGCGCCACCCGCACCCCGGGCCAGGTGCGACTCGAAGTGCACGACAACGGCCTGGGCCTCACGGAAAACGAGCAAACCAAGCTGTTCGTGATGTTTCGCCGCCTGCACACCCACGTCGAGGGCACTGGCGTGGGGCTCTACATGGTCAAGCGCATTGTCGAGAACGCGGGCGGCACCATTCAGGTGCAGAGCGCGGCGGGCGTGGGTTCTACCTTTACGGTGGTGCTGCCGGACCGCCCCTAACTTAAAAGTCCTGCCTACGTAGGGTAAGCCTATGCCTAAGCTGAGCAGTGTGCTGTTGGTCGACGATGACCCGACGAATAACTTCCTGAACGAACGGCTGCTCAAGCGGCTAGCCGTGACGGACCAGATTTTGGTGGCCGAAAACGGGCAGGAGGCTTTGGCCGTTATCCAAGAGGCCAGCACCGCGGCCAGGCCTGCATACCCCGCCCTCATCTTGCTCGATATTCAGATGCCCATCATGAACGGCATCGAATTTCTGCAGGCCTACCAGGAGCTGCCGCCGGACCAGCGGCGCGCCACCACCGTGGTAGTTCTCACCACGTCCATGGACCCGCGCGACCTCACGCGCCTCGAAACCCTGCCCGCCGCCGGCCGCATCACCAAGCCCCTCACCCTGGAAAAGCTTGATGCTGTGCTGCAGCAGCATTTCCAGTAGCGGCTCCGCCTTGTTTGGGATTAAAGAAGCGTGTCGACGGGCATAGCAGTATGAGGCACAGGCTATTGCTCGCGCGCCATTGCCGGGCCTTTTCGCTGTGCCCCGCCGCCGTCGCAAAAAAAGTTTGTCCGGGTTGTAACGTCTGCTCCCGGCCGCGGTATCCACATTTGAAAGCTCTCCCAATTTCCTGCCGGCCGAGTCATGCTCGCCCATCGCCGTCCTCCCCGTTCAGCATGTTCCAAGGCTGCTCTCATTGCTGAGGCAGTTTCCGCTTCCGCCAAAACCAACCCGGCGGCCCTCCTGCAACAACCATCGACCCGCCTCATCAACTAAAAAAGCAGGCTTTTAATCAAAAGATAAATTTTCCTTGTAAAATTTTATCTCTGATAATCAACAAGTAAACGGGTAATATCAATGCAGCACATACATTATTTGAAACAGTACCTTGTTTTACAAAGTACCTACCATACATTTGTACTGTTCCACGCCTAGTACTATACCTGCCGAGAACGTCACACTTTTTCCATTTCACCTTTTTTCTGTAAAAACCATGAAAACCTCCCTCACCTCCCGCCCCGCCACCACCCAAACCCGTACCGCTCTGTACCTGCGGGCCCTGCTGTTGGGCGGGTTGGCCATTGCTGGCAGCGCTGGCGCCGCCCTGGCCCAGAGCGCCCCGTCCGTGAAAGCCAAGCAGGCTGATGCCCAGGGCCTGTGGCTCACCGTTGAGAACCCCGCACAGCAACGGGTGCAAATGCAGGTTATGGCGCTGGACCACAGCGTTTGCCTGGTGAATGCCGTGAACCACCGCGCTTCCTACGGCAGCAAGCTGAACTTTGGCGGGGTGCCCACTGGCCAGTATGCCGTGCTGCTGCGCGTGGGCAAGGAGCAGTACCGCTACAGCGTGGACGTGCAAGGCAAGGCCCAAACCACCATTTCGGTGCGCGAGCTGACGCCCGCCAAGTCGCCGGAAGCCGTGGCTGCCGTTATTCGCTAACCCGACCCCGTCCGGGCGGTGGGCCTGGCGACGAGGCCCCCGCCGCATGTGATTCGGCCCCCGACAGCCAGTGCCCTGCACTGCGCCGCCGGGGGCCGCGTCGTTTTTACTAGTTTAGCTCGCCGCTAGGCGGCCAGCGCGGGCGCCTTGCGGCTATATCGCTCGCGGTAGGCCAGCGGCGACACGCCCGTGAGGCGCTTGAACAGCGTGCGGAAGGCCTTGGTGTCGGAGTAGCCCACCGAGTACATCACCTCGTTCACGTTTTCCTGCGACGATTCGAGGCTCATCTTGGCGGCTTCAATTTTCACGCGCTGGATGTATTCGGCCACGGTGTTGCTGGTGGCTTTCTTGAAGCGGCGCTCAAAATTGCGGCGGCTCAGGCAGCTCACCGCGGCCAGGTCGTCGACCGTCAATTTATCGGCAAAGTGCTGCTCGATGAATTCCTGCGTCTTTTTGATGGGCGCATCGGCGTGCTCTTTCTGGCCCTGGAAGATGACGAAGGGCGACTGGCTGCGGCGCCCGAAATCAATTTGAAACACCTTGGCGCAGCACACGGCCAGGTCGCGGCTCACGTATTTCTCGATGAGGTAGAGCACCAGGTTGAGGTAGGAATAAGCCCCCCCGCTGCTGTAGAGGCCCTGCTCGTCGGTAATGACTTGCTCGGGCACGAGCTGCACAGCCGGGTACATGGCCGCAAACTGCTGGGTGGCCAGCCAGTGAGTGGCGCACTTGCGGCCGTCGACCAAGCCCGTGGCCGCCAGGATGAACGCGCCCAGGCACAGGCTGGCCACCTCGGCGCCGGCCGCGTGCTGCTGCCGTATCCAGGGCACAAAGGGTGCGTTAAGGGCCACGGCTTCGGCCAGGTCGCCGTGCGGGGCCGGGATGATGATGAGGTCGGTGCGGAAATCCTCGGCAATGGTGCGATGGGCATGCAGCGTGAACAGGCCCTGGTTGAAGGTCTTGTCCCGGGTGAGGCCGACCAGTTCAATCTGGAAGGCCGGCGCCTGCCCGGCACCCGCCAGAAAGTCATTCACCTGGCTCAGCACCTTGTGCGGCCCTTCGATGCTGCCCACCACCGCCTCGCCGGCCGGCACCAGAATAGAAACGTGCTTCATAGCCCAAATGTAGGCAGCAGGCTGCCGCATTCCACCCTGTATTTGGGCACAATTACCCCCCTTGCATCCTTATGCTTTGCTAATACCTTTGCTAAACCAGTTAGGCAATCAAAATTTTAGCATTTGCCGCGCCGGCCCCGCATTTTTCACCTTAAAAAAACTTTCGCCATGACGCTCCGCACCACCGCCCGCTTCTATTGGACGCTCACCATCCTCTTGTGCCTCATGATGCTGGCCGATGGCGTGGCCGGCCTGCTGCACGAGCAAAACGGCGTGGCCGCCATGCGGCAGCTCGGCTACCCGGTGTTTATCATGGACATCACGGGGGCGGCCAAAATCCTCGGTGCCCTGGCCCTGCTCCAGAACAAGTACCGCACGCTCAAGGAATGGGCTTTCGCAGGCTTCGTGTTCGACTTTGCTGGGGCGGCAGCCTCGGTGCTGTTTGCCGGCATGGGTGCGGCGGCTGCCATTCCGGCGCTGGTAATGCTGGCGGTGGTGCTGGGGCTGTATTTCCTCTGGAAGCGCTACCTCATTGGCCACACCCTTGCAGCCAGCACGCCGGAAGCAGAAGTAGCGCTTCCTGAGCCGGTTGCGGCCGCGCTGTAATCGGGCCAGCTGCCGTCCTGTCGCAGCACGGCCATACCCGGCTACTCCTCTCTTTTCAATTTCATTCAGAATCCTCCATTTTCAAACCCTAAACCCTCCAATCCCATGGCACTCCTCAGCCCCCACATCGCATTTCCCAACGGCACCTGCCGCGAAGCCCTCTCCTTCTACCAAAGCTGCCTTGGCGGCGAGCTCAAGCTGATGCGCGTGGGCGATTCGGCCATGTGCGACCAAATGCCCGCCGACGCCCAGGACAAGATTATGCACGGCACCCTGACAACCGGCCAATTTGTGCTCATGGCCTGCGACGCCCTGGACCCGCGCAGCCCCTACGCCCCCGGCAACAACATTGCCATGTGCCTGAACTGCAGCAGCGACGAGGAAATCAACACCCTTTACGCAGCGCTGAGCGAGGGCGGCACCGTCGTCGACCCCTTGAACGACATGTTTTGGGGCGGCAAGTTCGGCACGCTCATCGACCGCTTTGGCACGGAGTGGATGCTCAATTTCGACAAGGCTGCGAGCGTGGCACAGCTCACGTTTGAACGCGCCGAAAACCTATGAGCAAAGTAATTGCCGCCGAATACCTGACGCTGGACGGCGTGATGGAAAACCCGGCCTGGACTGCGCCCTATTTCAACGACGAGCTGGGCGAGTTTCAGGGCGAGCTCATGGCCTCCTGCGACGCCCTGTTGCTGGGCCGCCTCACCTACGAGGCCTTTGCCGGTGCCTGGCCCCACATGCCCGATGCCCCCGGGGCCGCCCGCATGAACAGCCTGCCCAAATACGTGGCTTCGCGCACGCTGCAAACGGCCGAATGGAACGCCCAAATCATTGAGGGCAATGTGGGCGCCGCCGTGGCCCGCCTCAAACGCGAGCCCGGCCAAAACCTGCTCATCTACGGCAGCGCCCAACTGGTGGAATACCTGCGCCAGCACAGCCTGATTGACGAATACCGCCTCATGGTGTTTCCGGTGGTGCTGGGCAGCGGCAAGCGCCTGTTTGCCGAAGCGCCGACGAACTTCAAGCTAAAATCGTCGCATACTACCAGCACGGGCGTGCTGGTGCTTACCTACCAACCGGCCATTGCCTAAGTTTTTATGGACCTGAAACTAGAACTCATTCCCGTGCCGGTGGCCGATATCGACCGCGCCAAGCAATTCTACACCCAGCAAGTTGGCTTCCGGCTCGACCACGACGTGCGGCCCGGCGGCCCGGTGCGCGTGGTGCAGCTCACGCCGCCCGGCTCAGGTTGCTCCATTGTGCTGGCCGAGGGCCTGGCGGGCCTGGCCATGCCGGCCGGCTCGCTGCGCGGCCTGCACCTGGTGGTAGCCGACATCGTGGCCGCCCGCGCCGAACTGGCCGGCCGGGGCGTGCCGATGGGGGCGGTTCAGGACATGGGCGGCATCAAGTTTTCCGCTTTCAAAGACCCCGACGGCAATACCTGGACTTTGCAGGAGATTCCGGGCCGGCAATAGCTGGAAATAAAAAAACGGTCATGCTGAGCGCAGCCGAAGCAACTCTACCGCTGTACTAATCATTTCGTATTGCGGTAGAGATGCTTCGGCTGCGCTCAGCATGACCGTTTTTGGGTGTGGCTATGCACTACTTTCAAGCCACCACCGGCAGCGTGAAGCTGAAAGTGCTGCCGCTGCCCAGCTCGCTTTCTACCCACAGCCGGCCGCCCTGCGTGGCAATAAATTCGCGTGCAATGCTCAGGCCCAGGCCCGAGCCGCCGCGGTAGCCGGTCTTATCGGGCAGCTGGGCGAAACGCTGGAAGATGCGGTCGTGGTGCTCGGGCGCGATGCCGGGGCCGTGGTCCTGCACGCTCACCCGCACGAAGGCGCCGGCCACTGCCACCCGCACCGTGAGGGCCGCCCCCACCGGCGAGTAGCGGATGGCATTGGCCAGCAAATTGATGAGTACCCAGGTGGTTTTTTCCACATCAGCCCGCACTTCAGGCAGGCGCGGGGGCTGATGGAATTCCAGCCGCAGTTGCTTGTCGTGCAGCTGCGGCTGCACGGTGGTGGTAGCGAAACTCACCACATCGGCCAGGTTGGTGGGCTGCACATCGAGCTGAATGCCCGCGCCCGCATCGAGGCGCGACACGTCGAGTAATTCAGCTACCATACGCTGCAGGCGCTGGGTTTCGTGGCGAATGTAGCCGGTGATGCGCTGGCGCTCATCGGCGGGCAGGCGCTCATCCTGCAGCAGCCTGGTGTTGAGATTGATACTGGAAAGCGGCGTTTTTAACTCGTGGCTCACGGTGGCTAGGAAGTTCGACTTTACCTGGTCAAGCTTCTTGAAATCGGACACGTTGCGCAGCGTGAGGATGTGGCCCACGAACTCGGTCTTCTCAGTGGCTTCGTTGAAGGACACCAGGTCCTGCACGGCTAACTGATAAAAGGCTTCCTCGCCGCGCTGACTGATGTGCAGCAGCGGCGCTTCTGCCACAGCGGCTTCGCGGTTGGGCGCGTCCAGCGGCCGAAGCATGGCCTGGAACAAGTCATTTTCGAGGCGCACGGTGGCGGCGGGGCGGCCCAGCAGCTTTTCGGGGGGCATGCCCAGCAGCTCGCACAGCACGGGGTTGGCCAGCAGAATGGTGCGGTTTTCATCGAGCAGCAGCAGGCCCTCGTCCAACGTGTTCACGATGCTGGCGGCGCGGTTGCGCTCCGTGATAAGCTCGGCAGCGGTGGAAGTGCGGTACTCGCGCAGCTGGCCCAGCATGCGGTTGAAGGCCCGGGCCACCTGGCCGAATTCGTCGTGGCTTTCCTGCGGGATGCTGGCCGAGAAATTGCGCTCGGTAGCGTGGTCGAGGGCGGCGGTGAGCTTGCGCAGGGGCTGCACCGCGGCTTCGGGCACGCTGCCTACCAAAGCCAGGCCCAACAGCACGGCCAGCGTGGCGAAGAGCAGCAGGTTGCGGTTGGCTTGGTCGGCGCGCAGGTTGGCGGCTTCGGTTTTGCGGTTCAGGGCATCGGTATTCAGCGCCATCATCTGGTAAGTGAGGCCACCCAACTGGTACGGTTCAGCCTCGATGCCCAACTGGCTGGCCTGCCCTGCCTTGGTGGCGCCCTGCGCCTGCCGCTGGTGCTGCTGCAGTTGCTGCGTCAGTCGCTGCAAGTCGCTCACCACCTGCTGCTCGCCGGGTTCGGTCACGTTGCGGGATTCCTCTTGCAGAGCCGCCACGAAGGCCGCCGTGCCGGCCGTGTCGGCCAGCGGCTTTCGGGCTAGCTGGTCGAGGCTTTTGAGCATGCGCTGGCCCAGCTCTATCGAGTAGAGGTTGGCCTTGAGCACATCGCGCGAGCTGCGGTCGAGCTGGCGCAACGAGTAGTATGCGTAGCCCCCGATGCTGAGCACCAGCAGCAGCATGGCCAGGAAACCGGTGGTGATTTTGGTTTTGAGGTTCATGGAGTTGAACGGTCTAGAAGGGCGTCATGCCGAGCGCAGCCGAGGCATCTCGCGTGCGGCAGTAATTAAAATCGTTGGGCCGATTGGATGCGTTGCGCACGCGAGATGCCTCGGCTGCGCTCGGCATGACGTTCTGATTTTATTCATCGCGGCTCAATACGTCACCAAATACACGTCCACGTCCCGCCCGTCATCGGCCACCGCGCGGAGCAAATCCGCCGTCACGCCGCGGCGGCTCAGCTGCTCCCACAGCCCCTTTTCGCGGGTGATGCCGCAGACCAGCAGCGTGGCGTTTTTCTCCTGTGCCACCCGACTAATGGTACCCACCACGTCGTCGTCCTTCACCCGCAGAATCTGAGCACCTAGCTGGGTGGCCAGCTGCAGGTTGTTGAGCAAGTGGCGCTGGGTGGCCAGACCAATGCGGTCGGCCGTTTCGCGGCCGGTTTGCACGTAGAGCACGTACCAGGCAGCGGCCGAAAACCGGTCGGCCAGCCGCGAGGTCTTGCGGATTATTTCTTTGGCAGCCTGGCTGTTTGAATTGATGCAAGCCAGCAGGCGGTCGTCGTTGCGGCGCGGCGCGGCCACGGCGGGCGCGCCACCGGCGTCGGATTCCACTTGGCGGCTCAGCAACTGGGCCACTTCGCGCACCGCCAGCCGCCGCAGCTGCAGCAGGTTTTCGGCCTGGAAGAAGTTAGCCAGCGCGGTGGGCACCTTGGCGGGGTCGTAAATTTTGCCTTCCTCCAGGCGGGTGCGCAACTCGCCCACGGTCAGGTCCACGTTCACCACCTCGTCGGCCTGCTTGAGGAGCTGGTCGGGGATGCGCTCGGTCACGTCGGTGCCCGTAATGCGCAGCACCTGGTCGTGCAGGCTTTCGAGGTGCTGCACATTTACGGCCGTAATCACCGAAATGCCCTGCGCCACGAGGTATTCTACATCCTGCCAGCGCTTTTCGTGGCGCGAGCCAGGCACGTTGCTATGCGCCAGCTCATCCACAACAACGACTTGCGGGCGGCGTTGCACGATGCCGTCCAAATCCATCTCCTCCAGCGCCCGCCCTTTGTAGAATAGCTGCTTGCGCGGCAGCAGCGGCAGGTCCTGCACCTCAGCCACCGTACCGGGGCGGCCGTGGGTTTCGATGTAGCCGAGCAGCACGTCCACGCCGTGCTGGCGCAGCTCGTGAGCTTCCTGTAGCAGGCGGAAGGTTTTGCCCACGCCCGCGGCCAGCCCCAGGTACACCTTGAGCGTGCCGCGCCGCTTGGCCTGCACCAGACGCAGGAACCGCTCGGCGGATTGGTCGCGGGGGTCGGGCTGCATGGGGTTCATGGTTTGGGGTTTGTCATTGCGAGCGCAGCGAAGCAATCCGTCCTGTTCTTAGTTAGCGACTAACCTAACAATGTGATAAGTTTTATCGAGCGTGCTTTCAAAGGCTTCATCACAATTCAGGGCTTGTCACATTGAGAGGACGGATTGCCACGGCCTGCGGCCTCGCAATGACAGGAGATTAAAACGACAGCGCCAGGCTCGTCGTCACGTTGCCGTAGCTGCGGTTGTCGGCGTTATCGGCGCGGGCAAACACGCCCCGCATCCCGTTCAAATACCGCCCCTCTACCCGAAACAGCACGTTGGCGGCCGGAGCATAGTCGAGGTTGAGCGAGCCGCCGGCTACCCGGAAATCCTGGTCCAGCGCCCGGGGCATGATGCTGCGGATGATGATGCCCCGCTCGGCGTAATAGTACTCGCCACGCAGCGTGGCCGAGAGCTTATCTGCCATCTTCTGCTTGATGAAAACTGCCCCCGTGTGCCAGGTATCGTACTTCTCGCGGCCCACGCCGCGCTGCTTGCCCACGTCGAACACTACCGCTAGGCTGGTGTGCTCGGAAGCGGCATAGGTAAGGTAGAAGTCGTGGAAGAAGCGGCGGCGAATGAGTGAGTCCTGGGGTTGCTCGTTGCCGTAGAAGGTGCTGCTGTTGATAAGGATTTTATCCGAGGGCTTCCACTGAATCTGGGTACCGAGGGCTTTGGCCTGGTTGGTTTCGCGGATGTTTTGCCAGCCGTTCAGCACCAGCCCAGTCAGGGTCAGCTTGGGACTCACCTCGTAGGTGAAGCGCGCGCCGCTTTCGTAGTAGGGCGAATTCTCGGCCATCACGGACCGCGTCAGCGTCCAGTTGTCTTTCGAAATGGCCGACTCGAAACCGATGTGCGAGCCGAAAATGCCCATGTCCAGCCAGGCTTTGGCGAAGGGCCGGAAGCCCGCGTAAGCTTCGTACACGTGCTTGAGCACGGGGTCTTCGGCCGCGTAGTTGGCGCTCACGTAGGTGCCGGCGTGCAGGCCCAGGGCGCCGCGCACCTTGCCGTCGTCGTAGCGCAGGCCGATGAGGGCCTGGTTGATGGTGAATTCGTTCTGGCGGCCGTGCGAGTAGAGGAAGGCCTGCCGGTTGTTGCCGTTGGCGTGGTTGAAATCGTAGCCGTAGTAGGCATCCACGAAGCCGTAGGTAGTAATGGGGGCAGGCGCGGGGGCAGGCACCACTAGGGCCGGGTCGGGGGAAACGGGGGCCGTTTGGGCCAGGGCGGCGCTCGTGCTCAAAGCCACAAGCGCCGGAATCAGCAGGTTTTTCATGGAAGGCTGGCCGGCTCTAAGCTCGGCCAAAAGAATAGGAGAAGAATTGCGTCCGCCAAGGCGGTACGCGCACTATATCGCGGGGTTAACCTCGGCCATTACTTGCCGGCCAGTGCGTCCAGCGCTAGGTTCAGCTTCAGCACGTTCACGCGGTCGGGGCCGATGGGGTTGGGTTGGGTGTGCTCGCGCACTAGCGCCGTCACGCGGGCCACGTCGAGCTTGCGGGCGGCGGCCACGCGGGGCACCTGCACCAGTGCCCCGGCCGGTGAGAGGTGCGGGTCGAGGCCCGAGCCGCTGGCCGTAATCAGCTCGGCCGGCACGTCGGCAGCGCGCACGCCGGGGTTTTGCAGCAAAAAAGTATCCAGGCGGGCCTTGACGGTGGCCAAGTATTCGGGGTTGGTCGGGCCTTTGTTCGAGCCGGAACTGGCATCGGCGTGGTAGTCGGCGGCCGAGGGACGCGAATTGAAATACTCGGGCTTGTCGAACTTCTGACCCACGTTGGCGAAGCCCACTACGCGGCCGTTTTTCGAGATTTGAACGCCCTCGCCGTGGCCGGGCGCCAGTTGCGCGGCGGCAGTGATGAGGGCCGGGTATAGGCCGCAGCACAGCACCAGCATGACGAGGGTGAGGCGCAGGGCGGGAAAGAGTTGGGTTTTCATGGGTCTTTTACAGATGTAATTTTGGTTTATGCTCGAAAGCCCGATTCCGAATAATCAAGAGGTTACCGTGATGGTGGCGCAAACCACGTTTGCGGTGCTCACGATACTTGGGCGGCATTACCGCGTCGAATATTTGGAGAAAGCCGAAGCACGGCTTAGGCCAGGCGTGCGAGGGGAGTTTGCCCTTTACTCAGAGCATCCATTGCTTCTGTGTTACAATAGTCGCAGCGCTACTGTGTATATCAATTCAAAGGCACAAGACTCGGAGGCGCTTTTTTTCAGGATTCGAGAACAAATCCAAGCTGGATTCCAGGGATGGCGTGACTGGCGTTGCGTGTTATTTGGGAAAGAAAAAGGCGGTGAAAATCTGCTTCGCAAGAACTTGGCTGACGGGTCTGGGATGTTGTTGGAAAGCGCCCCGGTGACGATTGCAAAAGCTGTTATCGCTGCTTGTGCTGAATATGGGGCTTCAACTTATTGCATCGGCGGCCTCAATGAAGACACGCCAGTTGCTTCATCCTACCACCTGCTACTCATCGGCGACGGCTACGTCATTGCGCGGGATTTTCGATTTACCGAGGTTTTCTACAAGAACATTCCCACCAGCAAGTCAAGAATCTTAATCCCGATAAAGGGCACCACCACCCCGCCCAACCCATAAATCAGCAGGTTGCGGCGCAACAGGGCCGAGGCGCCCACCGGTTTGTAGGCCACACCTTTCAGCGCCAGCGGCACCAGGGCCGGGATGATGATGGCGTTGAAAATCACGGCCGAGAGAATTGCCGACTGCGGCGACTTCAGCCCCATGATGTTGAGCGCGCCCAAGGCCGGGATGGCCACCATGAACAGGGCCGGCACGATGGCGAAGTACTTGGCCACGTCGTTGGCGATGCTGAACGTGGTGAGCGTGCCGCGCGTCATCAGCAGCTGCTTGCCGATTTCCACCACCTCAATGAGCTTGGTGGGGTCGTTGTCGAGGTCGACCATGTTGCCGGCTTCCTTGGCGGCCTGGGTGCCCGAGTTCATGGCCACGCCCACGTCGGCCTGGGCCAGGGCGGGGGCGTCGTTGGTGCCGTCGCCCATCATGGCCACCAGCTTGCCCTGCTGCTGCTCGGCCCGGATGTACTGCATCTTGTCCTCCGGCTTGGCTTCGGCAATGAAGTCGTCGACGCCGGCTTTTTCGGCAATGAACTTCGCGGTGAGCAGGTTGTCACCGGTCACCATCACCGTTTTGATGCCCATGGCCCGCAGGCGCGCAAACCGCTCCTGGATGCCGGGCTTGATGATATCCTGCAACTCGACCACGCCCAACACCCGGTCGTTTTCGCTCAGCACCAGCGGGGTGCCGCCGTTCTTAGCCACGGTTTGCACGCGCTCGGCCACTTCGCCGGGGTAGGTTTGGCCGGCGGCTTCGGCCAGGCGGCGCATGGCGTCGGCCGCGCCTTTGCGCAGGCGGGTGCCGTTGTCCAGCGTCACGCCGCTGCTGCGGGTTTCGGCCGTGAACTTGATAAGCTCGGCCCCAGCCAGGCGGCTTTGCAGCTGCGCGGGGTCCACCTTGTTGTCGCGCGCCAGCTCCACGATGCTTTTGCCCTCGGGCGTTTCATCGGTGAGCGAGCTGATGGTGGCGGCCTCCACGAACTGTGGCATGGGCACGCCCGGCGCGGGCCAGAAGTGCGTGGCCTTGCGGTTACCGATGGTAATGGTGCCGGTTTTGTCGAGCAGCAGCACGTCCACATCGCCGGCCGTTTCCACGGCTTTGCCGCTCTTGGTGATGACGTTGGCCCGCAGCGCCCGGTCCATGCCCGCGATGCCGATGGCCGAGAGCAGCCCGCCGATGGTAGTCGGAATCAAGCACACGAACAGCGCGATAAACGAGGCCACCGCAATGGGCGTTTTCGAGTATTCGGCGAAGGGCTGCAAGGTCACGCACACAATCACGAACACCAGCGTGAAGCCCGCCAGCAGGATGGTGAGGGCAATTTCGTTGGGCGTTTTCTGCCGCGAAGCGCCTTCCACCAGCGCAATCATCTTGTCGAGAAACGACTCGCCCGGCGCGGTGGTCACCTGCACCACGATGCGGTCACTCAGCACCTTCGTGCCGCCTGTGACGGACGATTTATCGCCGCCCGCTTCCCGAATGACGGGCGCCGACTCGCCGGTAATGGCCGACTCATCAATCGTGGCTAAGCCTTCGATAATCTCGCCATCCGTAGGAATAATTTCCCCGGCTTCGACCACGAAAATTTGGCCTTTTTGAAGCTGAGCCGAGCTCACCTGCTGCAGCTGGCCGTTGTCGAGGCGCACGTTGGCGGGCGTGTCCTGCCGGGTTTTGCGCAGTGAATCGGCCTGGGCCTTGCCGCGTGCTTCGGCAATGGCCTCGGCGAAGTTGGCGAAGAGCAGGGTCAGGAACAGCACCACAAACACGGTGCAGTTGTAGCCGAAGCTGCCCTGCGCCGCGTCGGGCTTGAACAGCAGCCCGAGGGTGACGAAGAACATCACCACCGTGCCGATTTCCACGGTGAACATCACCGGGTTGCGGAACATCGTGCGCGGGTCGAGCTTGACGAAGGCTTGGCCGACGGCTTCGCGGACCAGCGCGGGTTGGAAGAGGGATTGAGATTGGGTTGCCATTGCTTGATTTGTCATCCTGAGCGCAGCGAAGGACCTTATCACGTCCGCGCCGCAATAGTTAGTAATTCTGCTAAAGGCAGCCTTGATAAGGTCCTTCGCTGCGCTCAGGATGACAGATGATTGAGTTTTAGTACAGCGTGAAATGCTCAGCCAGCGGGCCCAGCGCCAGAGCCGGGAAGAAGGCCAGCGCGGCGATAATCCAAATCACGAAGAAGACCATCACGCCGAAGGTGGCGGTGTCCACGCGCAGGGTGCCGGCGCTTTCGGGGATGAACTTCTTGCGGGCCAGCAGCCCCGCTATGGCCACCGGCCCGATGATGGGCAGGTAGCGGGCCAGTATCATCACGATGCCCGTCGAGATGTTCCACCAGGGCGTGTTGTCGCCGAGGCCCTCGAAGCCCGAGCCGTTGTTGGCGGCCGAGGACGTGAACTCATACAACATTTCGGAGAAGCCGTGGTAGCCGGGGTTGGCCAGCCAGCCGGCGTATTCGGTGGGGTTGCCGGCGTAGAGGTGGGCCGACATGGCGGTGCCGGCCAGGATGAGCAGCGGGTGCAGCAGGGCCACGATGATGGCAATTTTCATCTCCCGCGCCTCAATCTTCTTGCCCAGCAGCTCAGGGGTGCGTCCCACCATCAGCCCTGAAATGAACACGGCGATGATGACGAACACGAAGAAGTTGAGGAAGCCCACGCCCACGCCGCCGTAGAAGGCGTTGGTCATCATGCCCAGCATTTCGGCCATGCACGAGATGGGCATGTGCGAGTCGTGCATGGAGTTCACCGAGCCGCAGGAAATGATGGTGTTGGTGATGCCCCAGTAGGCCGAGGCCGCCGCGCCGAAGCGCACTTCCTTGCCTTCCATCGCGCCCAGGCGCTGGTCAGCGCCCATCTGGGCGATGGCAGGGTTGCCGTGCATCTCGTAATACACCGTGGGCGCCAGCAGCATCATGAAGCCTACCGTCATCACGCCCAGCACCATATAGGATAGGCGGGGCCGCTTCAGGTAGTAGCCAAAGGCAAACACCATGGCCAGCGGAATGAGCACCAGCGCGAAGTTTTCCACCGCGTTGGTCAGGTAGGTGGGGTTTTCGAGCGGGTGGGCCGAGTTGGCCCCGAAGAAGCCGCCCCCGTTGGTGCCCAGCTCCTTGATGGCAATCATGGCGGCGGCCGGCCCGCGGCTCACGCTCACGGAGTCGCCCTGCACGGTCACGAGGCTGGCCTTGCCGCTCCAGTTCATGGGCGTGCCCTGAAACACCAGCACCAGCGCCACCACGGTGGCAATGGGTAGCAGCACGCGGGTGATGCTCTTCACAAAGTAATTGTAGAAGTTGCCCAGCTTCTCGGTGGTGCCTTCTTTGAGGGCGTTGAACACGACCACGCAGGCGGCCATGCCGGTGGCGGCCGTCACGAATTGCAGGAAGGTGATGGCGAACAGCTGCGAGAAGTACGTCGCGCCCGACTCGCCCGAGTAGTGCTGCAGGTTGCAGTTCACCAGGAACGAGATGGCCGTGTTGAAGGCCTGGTCGGGCGTCATGCTAGGGTTGTGGTCGGGGTTGAGCGGCAGGCTGCCTTGCAGGCAAAACACCACCATTGCCCAGACAAACCAGGCTAGGTTGATAGTAAGCAGCGCCACCAGGTGCTGCTGCCAGGTCATACCGCGGTTGGCGTCGATGCCGCCGGCGCGGAAGAGCAGGCGCTCCAGCGGGGCCAGGAAATCGGTCCAGCTCTTGTCGCCCCGGTACACGGTGGCCAGGTGGCGGCCCAGCGGCAGCGCCAGCAGCATGGTACTGCCGAAGACGACGAGGAGGCCGAGAAGTTCTTTGTTCATTACTGTAGGGACTTGGGGCTTGGGGACTTGGTTTTTTGGAGGCTCAGGGAGCAGGGTTTGGAAGCAGCTTTCGTTGAAAATCCAAGACCCTAAGTCCCCAAGCTCCCAAGTCCCTCACTTAAAATTTCTCCGGTTTCAGCAGCACGTAGCACAGGTAGGCGAACGTGGCGACGGAGAGGAAAAGCAGGGCGAGCATCATGGCGCTGGCGGGGTTAGATGTGGTCGAAAAAGTCCACCGATTTGTAGAAGAGCCAAAAACAGCCGAGGCCGACGGCGGACAGAATCGGGACAAGCAGCAGAGGAGCCATACTGAGGTTGAATGATTGGTTGCACAGCCCATTACCAAAGCAGGTCCGAACTCTTTCGCAAGCCATTATTTTCATTCAACTCATTGTCAATCAGAAAATAATATTTTCAACTCACCGCTTCACCAACGCTCCAAACGCCAGAAACCGGGTCATTCTGACCCGGTGAGGTGGTCAGAATAACCCGGTTTCCTAAGTTTCAGCAGTGGCTCGGGGGCCGGCGGCGGCAGGCTATTTTATGAGCTTGGCCAGCGTGTTGCCCAGCTCGGCGCCGTGTAGGTTCACGGACACAATTTTGCCATCGGGGCCAATCAGGAAGTTCTGCGGGATGCCGCGCACGCCGTAGCGCTGGGCGGCAGCCCCGTCAAACCCCTTTAGCTCCGATACCTGCGTCCAGGCCAACTGGTCGTCGGCAATGGCTTTCACCCATTTATCCCGGCTCCTCTCAGTGTCGAGCGACACGCCCAGAATAGCGAAGTTGCGGCTTTTATACTCGTTGTATACCTTGGCCATGGCCGGGCTTTCGGCGCGGCATGGCCCGCACCAGCTGGCCCAGAAGTCGACCAACACGTATTTGCCCCGATAGTCAGATAAGCTCACCGTTTTTCCATCGGGAGTTCGCTCGCTGATAGCCGGGGCCGGCTGGCCGATGCCAACATCCTTCAGGGCCTGCACCATGCGGCCGTAGTCGCGGCCCTGCGGCGTGGCTTTCAGCGCCGGGCTCATCGACTCGTACAGCGGGCCAACAGTGGCGTACTGGGGCGTGTCCCAGCCGCGCATGCCTACCAAAGCATCGAGGCTCGCGTAAGAGTTGGGGTTGGCTTTAATAAAAGCATAATTGGCCTGCACCATTTCCGCGTTCAGGGCTTGGTAGCGGGCCTGCTGCTGCGCCCGAAATTCGGGGGCCTGGCGCTGAGCTTCGGTCAGTTTCCGCTCCTCGTTCCCTACTGCCCGCATCCGGGCAAGAATCGGCTCTAGCAAAACGCCTTGACGCACGTAATCATTCGTATTGGGGCCGCCTTTGGCAACGGCGTGGGCCAGCGAGTCGGGACTAGTAATCGTGACGATACCTGGCTCGATGTAGATGCGGGTCCGGTCGCCCATGGGCCCGTCCAGGCGGCCCAGACGGCCGTTGCGCCGCAATATCAGGTCGCCGATGACCGGAATTTCTCCTTTGCCTTTCAGCTCAAAAACGCCGTTTTTCACAGCCGCCGAATCGATTATCTCAAACCCACGCGACAGGTAAATTTTGGCCGGGGCCGTTATCGACTTACCTAGTTGGCCTTTCACCGTGCAGGTAAAGGGCGTTTGTGCCTGCGCCAAGCTTGGTAGGGCAAGCAAGGTTGCGAGTAGGTGCTTTTTCATGGATGTGGAAATTGTTGGTGGAAGAACCGCTGAGTAAACAGACCGCCGAATATAGCGCCCGCAATTATCCCTTAACGCTCAACCTCCTCCGGGCAGTATAGCAGAATGGGCTGAATACCTACAGTCCGTACTCCTGAATCTTGCGATAGAGCGTTTTGGTGCCAATGCCGAGCTGGCGGGCGGCTTCCATCTTGTTGCCGCCGGTGTCGAGCAGCACCTGCCGAATCTGGCGCTTTTCCATGGTGCGCAGGGTGCGGTCGGTGGCCTCGTCGAGACCCGGAGCGGGCAGGATGTAGTGGAACTCGGGCGGCAGGTCGTCCACGGTTAGCATGTCGCCCTCGGCTAGGATGGCGGCGCGCTCCAGCACGTTTTTGAGCTCGCGCACATTGCCGCGCCAGTCGTGGCGCACGAGCTGCTCCAGGGCTTCGGGCTCAAGGCCGCGCAGGCGGCGGCGCAGCTTGGCGGCGAAGAACTGCAGGAAGTAATTGGCCAGTTCGAGCACGTCGGCGCGGCGCTCGTTCAGGCCCGGCACGGGCACCGTAAACACAGCCAAGCGGTAGTACAAGTCGGGGCGGAAATGGCCCGCCTCGGCTTCCTGGCGCAGGTTGCGGTTGGTGGCAGCCACGATGCGCACGTCCACGCTGGTGGGCCGGGTGTCGCCCAGCTTGGTAAACTGCCGCGTCTCCAGCACTCGCAGAAACTTGGCCTGCACGTTCAGTTCCAGTTCCCCAATCTCATCCAGAAAAATGGTGCCGCCATTGGCTTCTTCCAGCAAGCCTTTTTTGTCGGCCAGCGCCCCGGTGAAGGCCCCTTTTTTATACCCGAACAACTCCGATTCCAGTAAATCCTTCGGAAACGCCGAGCAGTTCACGGCCACGAAAGGCTTGCTGCGGCGCGCGCTGGCCTGATGGATAGCCTGGGCAAACAGCTCCTTGCCCGCGCCGGTGGGCCCTTCCAGCAGCACGGTGCTGTCGGTGGGCGCGGCGCGCTGGGCCAGGCGCTTGGCCTGCTCCAGAGCCGGCGCGTGGCCAATCATCGACTCGAAGCTGTACTGGGCGCCTACTTTCTTCTCCAAATCGGCCACGCGGCGCTGCAGGCGGGCTTTCTCGGCGGCGCGGTCCACCACCACGATGAGTTGGTCGTCGGAATCGCCTTTGGTGAGGTAGTCGAACGCGCCCTCCTTCATGGCGCGCACGCCGTCCGGGATGGTGCCGTAGGCCGTCATCAGCACCACTTCGGCCAGGGGCGCCAGGGCTTTGTAGCGGGGCAGCAGGTCGAGGCCGCGGCCGTCGGGCAGCTTCACGTCGCTCAGCACCACGAGGACTTCTTCGGCGTGCTCGCGCAGGGCTTCGAGGCCGCGCATGGCGTCGGGGGCCTGGCGCACGGTGTAGCCTTCCAGCTCCAGGGTGCGGGCCACGGCCTGGCGCAGCATGGCTTCGTCGTCGATGAGCAGAATGGTGCCGGTGGGCATGGGCGGGGGCGTAAAAGCGTGGGCGCAAAAGCCCGCCAAAGCTACGCCGGCCGGACGTTGCCCCCTCCCGATTCGGCCGGGCGGCTAGTGCCGGCTGGCCAGGCCCATGCGTTCCACGGTTTCGCCTTCGAAGTCAAACTCAATCAAAATGGCCGGCTCGTTGCCCACCACCCAACCGTCGTGGCCGGGCGCGATGGCCACGGCCTGCGGGGCCACGAACTTTTCCATCGCGCCGTCGGCGTACTGGATATTTATCTGGCCGCTGGCCAAAAACCCAACGTGCGCGTGCATACACAACGGCGTGCCCACGATGTCCTTCAGGTTCTTGGACCAGCGAAAGCCCACCGGGTACACAATGCGCTTGACGCGGGCGTTGCCGGTGGGCACTACATCAACGAGTACGCCGCCGACTTCACGGTGCGTGGCGCCCTTCATCGGGCCGAGGAGGGAGGTATTTTCCATGCCCTAACCTACGCATTTCCAACTATTTTTTTGCCGCCGGCGCGGCTACGACCAGCGTGTTGGCGGGCAACGGCACCTCGCGCGAGGTTTCGAATTTGGCGGCTTCGGGGTTGGTTTCGTCCACGCGGCGCTGCACCACGCGCAGGTGGCGGGCATCGGGGTGCAGCACGGCCAGGTCCTGGCTGATGCCGGAGGCCGCGTCGTAGCTGCGGAAGCCCATCAGCATGCCGTCAGGGAAATTGGCGGTCTTGGCTTTGTCGCCGGTTACCATATCGGGTTGGTTCGGGAATTTTCCCAGGTCGATGTCGAGCGGCTGGCTGCCCTGCACCAGCAGGTGGGCCAGTATGCGCGGGTGTTTGGGATTGTCGGGGTTATCGGTGGGCTTGAAGCTGAACGACACCTTCATGGTTTCGGCATCTTTGAGCACCGGCGCGGCCGCGGGCGTGGAAGCGGTAGCGGCCGCATCGGGGGCCGTGGTGGTGGCTGCATTGGCCGAGTCGACGGCTACCGGCGTGACGGGCGCGGTGTCGGCCGTGGTGGTGGGCGTGGAAGTGGCGGGCGGCGTCTGGTTGCAGCCGGCCAGCAGCAGGACCACGCCCAAGGTCAGAATCGAGGATTTCATAGAAAACGGGATGACAGCAGTTCGGGCCGTAAGATTAAGCAAATTTGCTGAACCGGCATTTCTCACGCCTCGGGCACTACTGCTGCTCAAGCCCTTGCCCAAAGTAGATGCCACCGCCATGCGTGGCAGCAAAAAGCCCGGCCGCGTTTCCGCAGTCGGGCTTTTTATCATTGATATCGTTTGAGCTTTCAGCCGAAACGTTGCCTACCAACGGCGGCCACCGTGGCCCCAGCCGCGGCCCCGGTAGCCGTAAGGACGGGGCGCGTAGTACACGGGGCGCGGCGCGTAGTAGTACGGCGCGGGAGCAATAACCACGGGGGGCGGCGGGGCATACACCACGGCCGGCTGCGGCGGATAGTAGTAGCGCGGGCCGTAGTAGGCCCGGGGCGGCGGATAACCGATGCCGACGTTGACTCGAACCTGGGCGCTGGCCGCCTGGCTGCCCAGCAGCATCAGGAACAGCCCCAGGGCAAAAAACACTGATTTAGTCCGCATAAGAATTCGCGCCGAAGCGCGCTGATTAATGATGGAAGGACAATTTATGGCTTTTAGACGTAAACGCAACCGCAAGGTTTAATGGTTCGGCTAGGGAAGTGGAATGCGGTAGGTGGCATCGGCCGCACCGCCGAACAGGCCGTAGCCGGGGCGCACGTTGGAGGCCAGCGGGGCGGGCTCGGCGAAGGGGTTGCCGTCTGAATCGTAGTAGCGGCGGCGCGAGAGGTAGAAGTCGTAAGCGTCCTTGGTGATGCTGCTCACCGTGACTTCGATGAAGCCTGGCTGCGGGCAGCCGGGCTGGGAACAATAGCTGTAAAACTCCACATCCGAAGCCAAGGCAATGCGTTGGCCGTTCACGTTGGTATCGGCAAAAGGATAGACGCTGTAGCCTTGGCTGGGGCTGGACAGCTGAAACTGGCCGATGCTCACAGCGCTGTTCTGGCTGTCGTAGTCCACCTGCAGGCTGCCGCCGTTGAGGGACTGCCCCTGCCGGTCGAGCACGCGGGCGAAGGCCAGATAGTAGTTGGTGGCGTTGGGGTCGTCGCGCAGGGCCAGGCTCAGGCGGCCCGAATACTGGCCCGAGCCGTTGGTGCCGGGCACGGTGCGGGGCACGTAGCTGCCGCTTTCCACCACGGGCGCGGCGGGCATGGTAAGGGTGCTCTCGGCGGTTTCGAGGCCGGGCAGGCTGGCGCGCAGCGTGTACTGCTGGCCGGGCTGCGGCCGGAAGCCCAGCACGGGCAGGTAGTAGCCGGTATAGTTGCCATATTGGGTGCCATTGGCGGCGCGGTAGCGCTCCACTACGTTGCCGGCGGCATCGCGCAGCTCTGCGGTGGCATCTTGGCGGCCAGTCAGGTAGTTGGTGTCGAACACGCGCTGGCTGTTGCTGACATAAAGCCGGCGCTGCTGAAATAGCTCGTAGAAGGACGAGTCCAGCGGTGCGGTGGTTAGGATGTGCAGCAGGGCCACGCGGGGCGTGTGGGGCGGCTCGGGCAGGTCGGTGGCGGTTTCGCAGCCAGCCAGAGCAGCAGTGGCGAGGAGTACAGTCCGGAACAGGTTCTTTTTCATCGGTAGAAGGCGTTAAAACCGGAACGTTTTGCTGAACGACGGCAGGATGGGGAACAAGGACACCTGCCGGTAGCTGAGCTGGTCGCTGCCCTGCCCGCGCCCCAGGTAGATGAAGTAGGGATTGTGCCGGTTGTAGGCGTTGTACACGCTGAAACTGTTCACCACTTCGCCCCAGCGCTTCTTTTTGGTGTGGCTCAGGTCGAGGTCGAGGCGGTGGTAGGCGGCCATGCGGTAGCTGTTGCGCGTGCCGTAGTCCTCAATCGTCGAACTGTACGGCCCCAGCGAATAGCGGCCCTGCGAGAGCGTCACGGCATTGCCCGAGCCATACACAAACGTGCCCGAGAGCGTGAGCGTAGGGCTGAATTCGTGAATGACAACCAGCTTGAAATCATGACGCCGGTCGTACTTGTAGGGGTAGAGCTGGCCCTGGTTCAGCTCCGGGAAGCGGCGGTTGCTCCAGGCCAGGGTGTAACCAATCCAGCCGGTGGTTTTGCCGGTTTTCTTTTGCAGAAACAGCTCGGCCCCGTAGGCCCAGCCCTGCCCGCTGGTGATTTTGCTTTCGTAATTATCGTCAGTAGTCCCCACAAAATCAGCCCCTTCCCGAAACTCAATTAGGTTCTGCATGGGCTTGTAGTAGGTTTCCACGCTGAACTCAAAGTCTTCGTCGTGAAAGCGCAGGCTGCGAGCCGCGCCTAGGCTGAACTGCTGCGCTTTCTGGGGCAGGGTGCTGGCCGTAGCGGGCACCCACAGGTCGGTGGGCAAGCCAATGCCGCTGTTGGTGAGCAGGTGCACGTACTGCGTGGTGCGGGCATAGGCGGCTTTCAGCGCCCAGTTCTCCGTGAGCAGAAAGCGGCCTGACACGCGCGGCTCCACGCTGGGATACAGCTTTTTATCCACCAGAAAGCTGTTCACGCGCAGGCCCACGTTCACCTTCAGGCGGTCGGTCAGCTTCACGTCGTCTTCGGCGTAAAGGCTGGCCTCGTTGGCCCCGATTTTGCGGCCGGTGGCCTTGTTCTCGGCAGGGTCGGTGCTGCCCTCGGTTTGCAGGGCGCCGGGCCGGAACTGGTGCCGGATGTACTGCCCCCCGAAGCGCACATAGTGGTTGGGGTTGGGCACGTAGTCGAAATCCGATTTCACGCTGATGTCCTGAATATTAGACAGGTAGTTCAGCGCGTATTTATTGATATTGACGCGGCCGTTGCTGTCCGTGTACCGGTCCTCCTGCGCCGTACCCACATCGAACTGGTAGCGCGTGTAGGTGAGGTGGGTATTCATAAACAGCCGGTCGTTCACGATGTGGTTCCAGCGCAGCGCCGCAATGCGGTTGCCCCAGCCCAAGGCGCTGTTCTGGCGGTTGTAGTCGCCGTTGTCGCGCTTGCCCTCGTCGTTGGCGTAAAACTCGTCGTAGCCCAGGTAGCCACACAGGTAGAGGCGGTCGCGGGAGCTCAGTTTCCAGTTCAGCTTGCCATTGAGGTCGTAGAAGTAGTAGCCGGCCACCAGCCCGTCGGCGTTGGCCTTTATGAGCGGCCGGGCCAGGATGTCGATGTAGGTGCGGCGGGCCGAGAAAATGAACGAAGCCGTGTCCTTCTTGATGGGCCCTTCCAGCGTGAAGCGCGAGGCAATGAGGCCGATGGCGCCCTCGCCGTGCAGCTTCTCCATGTTGCCCTCCTTCATTGTGATATCCACCACCGACGACAGCCGCCCGCCGTAGCGCGCCGGAAACCCGCCCTTAATCATCTCCACGTTTTTGATGGCGTCGGCGTTGAAAATCGAGAAGAAGCCGAACAGGTGCGAGGCGTTGTAGATGGGCGTGCCGTCGAGCAGCAGCAGGTTCTGGTCGGGCGAGCCGCCGCGCACGTAGAGGCCACTGCTGCCCTCGCCGCCGGCCTGCACGCCGGGCAGCAGCTGCAGCACCTTCAGCACATCGGTTTCGCCAAACAGCGCGGGCAGCAGCTTTATCTGGTTCACCGGAATGTTGATGGTGCCCATGCGCGTGCTTTCAGCAATTTTCTCCTCCCTGCTGCCTACCACTTCCACGCCCGCCAGTTCGGCCGAGGACGGTTTCAGGCGGAAATCATGGGTGAAGCTATGGTCGGCTTTGCGGGCCAGCCGCAGCTTCTCGTAGCCCAGCGCCGACACCAGCAGCCGCACCGAATCGGGGCTGGCGGCCAGCGTGAGGGAGTAAAAGCCGAAAGTGTTAGTAGTAGTGCCCTGGCCGCTGGCCGGGTGCACCACGGCCACGCCGGGCAGGCTTTCACCAGTGGCCCCATCGCGCACGTAGCCGCTGATGGTGAACCGGTTGTTTTGTTGCGCGTGGGCGGTAGCGGCCCCCAGCAACGCCACGCTACCCACGGCAGCCAGGCGGAAAAGTAGATTCATAAAAGCAGAAAAAAGGTGGTAAGGAACCGGCCTTGTCAGGCCGAAGCGCTGCCCAAACGGCAGCCAAGCGTTTTTATTGGCGAAGGTGAGGGTTTGGTGAAGAGCAAAATTAAGCCGCCAGGGTTGCCTGGGGTGACCAGGATTTTTTGCAGAAAAACAGGCACAAAAAAGAACGTCATGCAGCGCGCAGCGAAGCATCTTGCCCGCCACCGCTAATCCTATTTCATTGGATTGCGTTGCGCGGTAAAGATGCTTCGCTGCGCGCTGCATGACGTTAGAGTAGCGTCAGCGAGCAGCAGCAGATAGCAACTACTTACTTCTTCCGGTAGCCGGCGTTCAGGTAAGCCAGCACGGGCGTGGTGATGTCGAGGTTTTTCTCACCGTAGGCGATGGTGCCGCTGGGTGCGGCGATGAGAATCAGCTTGTAGCCATGGGTTTTGCCGTAGGCTTCCAACTTCTTGTTCACGCTTTCGAGCACGGTTTGGGTGAGCTTGGCTTCCTCCTGCTGGGCCTGCCCTTGCAGCATCTGCTGCTGCTGGGCTATCTGCTGCTGCTGCTCCTGGAGCTTTTGCTCGGTGGCGGCACGCTGCTCGGCGGTGAGGCTCGCGGCCTGCTTCTGGTAGGCTTCTACGTTGGCCTTAAAACCGGCCAGCATGGTCTGATTCTGCTTTTCCCAGCCCCGGGCCTTGCCCTCGAAAGCGCGGCGGGCGTCCTTCATGCCTTGGTAGCCGTCCAGCATTTTGTTCGACTCCACGTAGGCCAGCTTGCCCGAAAAATCGCCGGTCATGTCCTGTACCGGAGCAGTGGCCACAGCAGGCTCGGTGGTGCTTTCGGTGGTAGCGGCAGCGGCCGTGTCGGCGGCAGGTTCGGGGGTAGCCATTACGGCTGTGCTGCTGTCGGTAGCAATGGAGGGCGCTACGGGCTTGTGGTTGAAATGCAGGAAGTACAAACCGGCCACGGCCAGCGCCAGCACGATGTTAATGGTAAGCTGAAGAGGGTTTTTCATTGAAAACGAATGATGAGGAAAGGACAAAAGTAGGGAAGTGGGCGGGATGGGCAGCCTGTCATTGCGAGTGGAGCGCAGCGGAACGCGGCAATCCGTCCTGTACAATGTGATGAGCTCCGAGATGTGACCAGCCTTTTTCAGTGTAAAAAGCCCCGACACTGATGTGTGTCGGGGCTTTCTGGTAGAAGTAAGGTGTCTGGCTTTGACAAGACGGATTGCATCGTCTGCGCCTCGCAATGACAGATGCCCTACGTCGGCACGGCAATGTGCAGCAGAGCGTCGCCCTGGTTCACCACGGGCATGTAGTTCAACCCTATCACGTAGCCGCTCAGGGTCGATTCCAAGCGCACCGACTGCGTGCCGTAGGGGTCGGCGATGGAGCCGTAAATCTGGCCCTTCTCAATAAACTGCCCGTTCTCGACGTGCGCCCGGAACAGGCCCGCAAACCGCGCCCGCAGCCACGTGTGCCGCCGGCAGATGATACCCGGCCGGGCCGGCGCGGGCGCTTCGGGCCCCATACCCAGGTGGTGCAGCACGCGCAGCGTGCCCGCTACGGCTTCCTCAATGCCGGGCTCGTCGAGGCGCAGGCTCTCGCCGGTTTCGTACACGATGATGCGCTTGCCCAGCTCCTGCGCTGCCTCGCGCAACGACCCGCCCCGCAGCCCTGCGTGCAGCGTGAAGGGCGCGCCAAAAGCCGCCGCCATGGCATCAACCTCAGGGTCGATGCCCAGCATGGCACGCACCTGCGGGAAATTGGACCGCGCCGCGCCGCCCGTGTGGAAATCGATGCCGTAATCAATCAGGGGCATGATTTCGCGCATGAATCGGTGGGCCACGCGCCCGGCCAGCGACCCGCGCGGAAAGCCCGGAAACGAGCGGTTCACGTCCTTGCCATCGGGCACATCGCGGCTGAAATTCAGGAAGCCGTAAATGTTGAGGATGGGAATGGCAATGACCGTGCCCCGCAGCGGCGTAAGCAGCTCGCGCCGCACCAGCCGCCGAATGGTTTCGATGCCGTTTACTTCGTCGCCGTGCATGCCACCCATGAGCAATAGCGTGGGGCCGGGCGCCACGGCCCGCAACACGTGCACCGGCACGTCAATCACGGTGCCCGAGGGCAGCTTCGAAATCACCAGCCGCGTGAGCACCCGCTCGCCGGGCTGAATGGTGAGGCCATTGAGGCTGATGGAATTGGGAGAAGTGGGCGGCATAGGCAGGAAAGCAGAATAAAAACACGTCATGCAGAGCGCAGCGAAGCATCTCTACCGCAGTAGTAATTGAATAGTCATTAAGGTAAAGATGCTTCGCTGCGCTCTGCATGACATTCCTTACCGCTCTTTCCCTGCGCCTCCCCGCCCCTACTTGCCCGTGGGCACGTCCGATTGTGCGTCCACTGCCCGCACAGAGCCTTTTTTGGGTTTGGGCTTCTCTTTTTTCTTCGCGGCAAGGTTGGCCGTGTACTCGATGATGCGGCCGGCAATGTCCTGCTTGGTAGCTTTTTCGATGCCTTCCAGCCCGGGCGAGGAATTGACTTCGAGCACCAGCGGGCCGCGCTTGCTTTGCAGCATGTCCACCCCGGCAATGCCCAGGCCAAGGGCTTTGGTGGCCAATAAGGCAGCAGCCTTTTCGGCGCGGCTGAGCTTGACGAGCGTGCCCGACCCACCCCGGTGCAGGTTCGAGCGGAACTCGCCCTCCTTGCCCTGGCGCTTCATGGCCCCCACCACTTCGCCGTCCACCACGAAGGCGCGCAGGTCGGCCCCCTTGCTTTCGGCGATGAACTCCTGCACGATGATGCGAGCCTTGAGGTTGTGAAACGCCTCGATGACCGACTGCGCAGCTTTGGCCGACTCGGCCAGCACCACGCCCAGGCCCTGGGTGCCTTCGAGGAGCTTGATAATGACCGGGGCACCGCCCACCTGGCTTATCATGGCGGGCACGTCTTCGGAGTGGTTAGTGAAGGCGGTTTTGGGCATGCCCACGCCAGCACGGCTCAGGATTTGCATCGAGCGGAGCTTGTCGCGCGAGCGCACAATGGCCTGGCTATCCACGGCGGTGCGCACCTTCATCATCTCAAACTGCCGCACCACGGCTGTGCCGTAGAACGTAACCGAAGCACCGATGCGCGGAATTATGGCATCGAATCCCTCCAGCGCCTCACCCTTGTAAATGATGCCGGGATGGCCTTTTTCGAGCACCAGGTTGCAGTGCAAGTGGTCGATGACCACGGCTTCGTGGCCCTGCGCGGCGGCAGCCTCCACCAGTCGCTGGGTGGAGTAGGATTTGGGCTCACGCGAGAGAATGGCCAGTTTCATCGTGGAGTGGTGGGTTGGTGGATTGGCGGGGTGGTGGGTTGGCGGATTAGTGGGGTTGAGGCTTGGCTACCTAAAATCGGCCATCTCATCAATCCACTATTCTACCAACCCACTACTCCACAAAATTAGTCAGGGACGGGCGCGCCGGGCGGTGGCGCGGGCCAGGAATTTGTACGAAAGGTTGCGCTTGGCTACATCTACCACAAACCGTCCTTGCCGCAACAGGCTGCGCCCCAGCAATACGGGATATTTCATGTCGGAGCGGTCAGAAAGCGAAAAATCGGCCTCAAAAGCTTCGCCGTAGAGCTGCACTACCGCCCGGATGACGTAGCGTTCCTGCACTTCGCCGTTGCTGGAGCGGATGTCGCGCAGAGCGAACTGCGTGAAAACCAGCGGGCGGCCGTCGGCTCCTTCGTGGCCGGGGTCGAGCAGGTTCACCATGAGCACGGGCTGCTGGCCGGCGGGGTTTTCGATGTGAATATTGGAGCAGTGAATGGCGCTGGTGTACGCGCCGGTGTCCACCTTGGCCTCGATGCCGCCCAGGGCGAAGGCCGGAAAATCAACCAGCTCGCGGCGGCCGAGGATGCGCTTAACGGGTCGGGTCATGCGGTGAGGGGCAGGCGAAATAAGTAAGCCAGTAGCGTACTGGCCTAAAAAACGTCATGCTGAGCGGCGTCGAAGCATCGCTACTGCAATAGTAAACCTAATACATTGGATTACTACGGCAGTAGCGATGCATCGACGCCGCTCGACATGACGTCCTGTATGTGTTGCCTAGGCCTAGCGGTACTTGTCCAGCGGGTCGGGGCGGCCATGCTCTTGGGTCAGGCGCTCGTACTCGCGCTGGGCGCGCTGCTCGTAGCTGAAGCCGCCGTAGGCTGCCACGCCGCGCGCAATCAGCCCAATGCCCCAGAAAGCGGTGACCCACAGCGGCCAGGGAATTTCGGAATGACGCGAATGGTGCGACTCGGTGAGCGCCCAGATAACCCACAGCATCCCGTTCACCGACAGGTAGGACACCAGGTGCGATTGGAATTTGGCGCGGGCTTTGGCCTTTTGCCACAGGTAAGGGTCGCGTTGCAGGGGTTCCATGAGCTTGGGGATGAGGTTGGTTGGAATTGATGATTTAAAGGTAGCGACCGGCCAGATTCGGCCACAAACCGCCGTTGCCGAACGGTTGGAAAAGGCTTCCCAAGCGTCGAAAGCGGGGGCTGAATTGCGGGCGGCTACCTCCACAGCAGCGGCCGCAGTTGCGATGCCGGAAATGAATCGCAGCAATCTGTCTTTCATTACAACCGCTTCCACATGTCATTCCTCTCCTCCCCTTCCCACCCGCTTACACAGCGCCACCCCGTTCGCCAGCCTGCAGACGAGCTATTTGGCTGCCGGCCGGGTGCGGTACTCGTTGTAGCCCTGCACCAGCTTCACCATATCGCGGTAGTGCAGCTGGCCGGCATTGAGGACCGACAGCAGTTCGGGGTCGTCGTGAAAATAAGCCGTCATCTGGGCCACGAAATCGCCCCGGCCCACCTTCACCAGGTCCTCGCCGGCGCGGCGCAAAAACCACTGCCGCTCGGGGAAGCCGCCCAGGCCGGTGGCGCCCATCAGCGCGCCGCCCGCCATGCCCGCCACCGGGGCCATGGCAGCGGCCGTATTCACGACTTCGGTGTAGTTGAAGAGTTCCACCGGGCCATTCACCACTCGCGTGGCAATGAGGTGCTTGCGCTTGCCTTTCAGCACCATGTGCTCCTGATATAACCCATTGACTTTGATGGACTGCACTTTGTCCACATCAATGCTGAACGGCTCGCGGCCAAACCGCTTCAGGTCTTCTTCGTGCCGGTGGAAGGGCAGGTATTTGCTGAAGCCCATCAGGTTCACCGGAATCCACACAACGTGCGTCTTGCCATCGGGCCCCGTAATCTCGGCCTTCCCAAAACCGCGAATGGTGTGGTCGAGGTAGTTGGTGCCCACGGCGGCAGCCAGCGAATCGTCGGCTACCGGGGCGGCAGCCGCTACTGGCGCGGCCGGAACGGGTGCAGGTTGCTGGGCGTCGGCGCGGCCGGTGGCAGCCAGCCCAAGCACAGCTGCCAGGAATAAATATGCTTTCATCGGTAAATGGAAAGGATTTTTACCAAAGCTAAGCACCTGCGCACGTTTGCTCAAGCCTCGGGCGGGGGTGCAAAAGGGCTGGGCACTGCCGTCTGCCGGGCGTTCAGCGACGATTTATCGGCCTGGTATTTCTCGTAGATGCGGGGGTCAATCTGCTTGCGGTCGATAAAGAACAGGCCGGCGTTGAAGCCCCTACGGCGCACCCACTCATTTTCTACAAAAGCCACCAAACGCTCCACGAAGTGCGAACCAGGCACCGGCTGGCCATAGCTGGCCGCGAAATACTGCCCGGCCACCAGCGGCGGGCGCAGGAACGTGGGCCGTCCCCGGCGCAACGCGTCCACGTCGCGCACCCAGCTGCCGTTGATGATGTTCATGGCCGCGTAGGGGGCGGGGTTGCCCCACATTACCTTTTTGCCCGGCCCATTCACATTGGCAAACCAAGGGAAATTGGCCATGATGAAGCCCGAGAAATAGGCGTACTCCACGGGGTCATATTTGCGCTCGCGGAAAACCAGCGTCACTTCGCGCCGCTCGCGCCGCACCAGCCGCACAAATTCGCGCCGGAAGCTGGCGTCGGCGAAAAAGTGTTTGGCCTCGGCAAAATCATTAAACAGCAGCCACATGCCATTGAAGTGCACCGAGCCGTGCAGGTAGTTCACCACGTGGGGCATGCGGCGGTCGGGGCCGTGGGGGATTTCCGGCACCGGGGTCGACTTCTTCACCATATCGGATAAGAAGCCGCCCACTTTGGATAGAATGGTTTCGTCGGGCTCGTAGCCCACGCCCGGCGTGGGTGTGGTCCGGAACACCACGTTTTGCGGCCATACCGGCTGGCCGGTGGCGGGGTCGAGGCCGGTGGCCCAGGCGTGCTGCCGCCCCACCAGGCCGGAGGCGAGCTTCTGCACGTGCCAGAGCCGCAGCACGTGGAAGGCCCCGATGGTGTTGTGAATAATGTCGCCCCGGATGATATTAATCAATCCTTTCACGTTGTAGAGGCCCGCCCGGACGCCCCGTCGGCGGCGGGCGACGGGCAGCACGGCGGGCGTGGGGTGGCTGGCTTTCAGGGCCGGGCCAACGTGCGGAGTTTCGGAGGAGACGGACATGTAGTTAAAGATAGGCGGAAATGCTTCACCGCCAAGGCCACCACTTTGGGCAGCGGCCCGTAACTTGGCCGTAACATCGCCGGGCGTTCCGGCCCCAACGCGCCGCCATGAGTACGCAGCTGAGTAATTTCCGCTATTTCTTTCTGGCGCGCATCTACGACGCGGCCTTGCTCTGGTTTTACCAGCCGCTGGTGCGCCGGCTGGTAGCCGCCGTGAATGCCGAAGCCGGCGACAACGTGCTGGAAGTGGGCGTGGGCACCGGCATTTCGCTCGCCTATTATGACCCGCGCAAGCAGGTCACGGCTATCGACTGCTCGTTGCCCATGCTACAGCGGGCCCGCAAAAAAGCTGCCGAGCACCCCGAAGTACAGGTGGATTTGCAACACGCGGCCGGCGAGGATTTCCAGCACGAAGCCGGCCGGTTTGAGCACGTGGTATTCTGCAATTCGCTGTCAGTAGTAGAAAATCCTGGCCAACTGCTCAACGCCTATTACGCGTCGCTGCGGCCTGGTGGGCACATTTATTTGCTCAACCATTTCACTCCCGAGCGCGGCCCGCTACGGCAGCTCGACCGTCTGCTCACCCCGGCGGGCAAGCTCCTGGGCTTTAAGTCGTTCTTCCCGCTGAGTCCGCTACTAGCGCCCGATGCTACGGTAAAAATCCGCCACGGGCGGGCCGGCTACTGGCGCATTGTGCACATCCAAAAACCCCTTTCGCCCCCATGCTAACCACGCGCCGAACGCTGCTCTACTGCCTGCTGCCGCTGCTCATCAGCTTCGCCATCTACGCCGTGTTCCGCTCCCCGGACACCATCGTGAACCAGGTGCTGCTGGCCTTCTGGCCCGCCAAGCCGCCCATGCTGCACCTGCCGCAAGCGGCGTGGTTTGTTTACAACCTGCCGGGCGCGCTCTGGCTGTTTGCTTTCCTCTGGATTGGCACGCTCTCGGCCAGCCGCCGGCTCACGCTGCTGCCGCTGGCCCTGGCGCTGGGCATCGAAGCCGTGCAGCTGCTGCATTTCACCGATGGCACCTTCGACCCGCTCGATGTCTTGTTCTACCTGCTGGCGCTGGGCGCGTTCGCCGCCCTCGGCGGCCTGGCCAAACAAACGCCTGCCGCAGTCGCCGAAACCACCACCGAGCCCATCATGCGGCACCTCTCGAAACGCTACAAGCTGGCCATGGCCGTGTTCGTAGCCATGGTTTTGCTTTCTGATGTGTGGGTAAAATGAGCCCGTCGCCCCTCCTCTCTGTCATCATTCCTACGCTGAATGAGGCGCACAGCATTGCCGCCACGCTGGCCCACGTGCACGCCACCGTGGGCGCGGGCATTGCCTACGAGGTGCTGGTGAGCGATGGCGGCAGCACCGACGACACCCTCGCGCTGGCCGCCGCGCACGGCGCCCGCGCCCTGCCCGCCCCCACGCCCGGCCGGGCCGCGCAGCTCAATTTCGGCGCCAGCCAGGCCCACGGCGCCATCCTCTACTTTCTGCACGCTGATACGCTGCCGCCGGCCGGGTTTGGGCGGCTCATCCGGCACTACCGGGCGCGGGGCTACCGCAGCGGCTGCTTCCGTCTGCGCTTCGATGTGCGCCACCCGGTGCTGCTGTTCAGTGGCTGGTGCTCGCGCTTCAATGCCCCGGCCTTCCAGTTCGGCGACCAGAGTTTGTTTGTCGAAAAAGCCCTTTTTGACCAACTAGGCGGCTTCAATGAACAGATGCTGCTGATGGAAGATGTCGAGCTGCCCATCCGAATCAAGCACAAAGCCCGCTTCGTGGTGATGCCGCAAAGCGTCGTCACCTCGGCCCGCAAATACGTGGTCCATGGTGTGTTGCGCACCGAGCTTACGCACCTGGCGGTGCAAACGCTGTTTCTGGCCGGGACGCCACAGCCCACGCTGTTGCGCGTGTACCGGCGGCTGCTCCAGCGCCGCCGGCCACGCCAGGTGCGCTAAGAATGGGCGGCTTTTACGCCGGCTCACCCACGCCTTCCACGCGCTCGGCCACTTGCTTCATCAACCACAGCGGGGTACTGGTGGCCCCGCAAATGCCTACCGTCTGCGCGCCCACCAGCCATTCTTCGTCGATTTCGGTTTCGTTTTCGATAAAGTAGCTGCGCGGGTTCACGGCATTCACCACCGAGAACAGGGCCTTGCCGTTGGAGCTTTTGCGGCCGCTCACGAAGAGCACCACGTCGTATTCGGCGGCGAATTTGGCCAGGGCCGGCTCGCGGTTGCTCACCTGCCGGCAGATGCTGTCGTTGGCATCGAAGCTATCTAGTTCGCCACCGGCGGCTTGGATGCGGGCTTCCATCAGGGCCTTCATCTTGTAGAAGCCGGCCGTGCTTTTGGTGGTCTGGCTGAACAGCGTGACGGGGCGCGCAAAGTCAATCTGGTCGAGGTCGGCCTCGTTCATCACGATAATGGCGCGGTTGCCGGTCTGGCCCGCGAGGCCGGCCACTTCGGCGTGTCCGGGCTGGCCGTAAATCACAATCTGGCCGTCCTGGCGCTGGCTCAGGTCGAAGGCGTGCTTCACGCGGTTTTGCAGCTTGAGCACCACCGGGCAGCTGGCATCAATCAGCTCCAGGTTGTTTTGCAGGGCCAATTGGTAGGTTTCCGGCGGCTCGCCGTGGGCGCGGATGAGGACTTTGCAGTCGTGCAACTGAGCGAGCTGCTCGCGGTCGATGATGCGCAGGCCCTGCTGGTGCAGGCGCTCCACTTCCATGCTGTTGTGCACGATATCGCCGAGGCAATAGAGTGTTTTTTCGTGCGCCAGTTCATCCTCCGCCATCTGAATGGCGAATTCTACGCCGAAGCAGTAGCCGGAATTTTTATCAATCGTGACCTTCATGCTGTGCCTTTAACATCACTGCGGCGGCGAGGAGTTCGCCGGGCGCAAAGGTACGGCGGCCGGGCGGTGTACGGTGTTGGTCGGCAGTATTGCCTTTAATCCCACCCTGCCGCAAACAGCGCCGACGACACCCGGTCCAGCACAAAATCGACCTGCTCGGTGATGGTGATGTGCGTGGTATCGAGCAGCACGGCATCGGCGGCGCGGCGCAGGGGGCTTTCGGCGCGGGTCGAGTCGAGGTAATCGCGCTTTCGCAGGTTCTCGATGATGTCTTCGAGCGGCACATGCTCGCCCTTGGCAGCCAGCTCTTCCTGGCGGCGGCGGGCGCGCAACTCTACTTCGGC
Source organism: Hymenobacter negativus (assembly GCF_016056375.1). GTDB lineage: Bacteria > Bacteroidota > Bacteroidia > Cytophagales > Hymenobacteraceae > Hymenobacter > Hymenobacter negativus_A. Next base: position 80,172 of record NZ_JAEDAE010000002.1, on the reverse strand, counting down.
CGTCATGAAGATTTTCACTTCCGCATCGGGGAATACCGTGGTGCCGATGTCGCGGCCGTCCATCACCACGCCGCGCTTGCGGCCCATTTGCTGCTGCTGGGCCACCATGGCGTGTCGCACCATCGGGATAACCGATACTTCGCTCACGGAGTTGGAAATCCGCATCTGGCGAATGTCGTCTTCGCGGTTTGCGCCGTTCAGGAACAGCTCGTTGCGGCCCGTGCGACGGTTGCGGCGGAAGCTGATGCTGATTTCGCGCAGGGCTTGCTCGATGCGGGTCAGGTCGCCGAAATCAATGCCCTGCTCCAGCAGGTACAGCGTGACACCGCGGTACATGGCCCCGGTATCAACATAGGCGTAGTGCAGCAGGGCCGCCACGGCTTTGGCGGTGGTGCTTTTACCGCAGGAGGAGTAGCCGTCAATGGCGATAACGAGTTGTTTCATAACGACGCGGGCGGCCATTGGCCCCGCAAGATTACGAAATCCAAGCCTTACGAGCGGCGGGCGGGGTCTTCAACCGCTGCGGAACGGAAGCAAAAAAGGCCGCGACGGACGCGCTTTCTCCCTCATTCAGTTGCGCATCGACCAAATAAAAGGGATTAAAAAAAAATCGGCCAGCCAGCCCCACGCCGGTCGTGCCGTCCTTGCCGGTGCCCCATTCGCCCCGGTACACTTCCACCAGGCACTGCCCCAGGAAGCAGCCCAGCGCCAGCACCACGCCCGGCCGCTCGGCCGCGCCCAGCGTGCCGCGTTGCGCCTGAATAAAATTATCCAGATGGGCCACGCTTTCGGCATCGAAAGCCTTTAGTTTCAACTGCTGCCGGACCTGCTCAGCAGCGGCATTAATGGAATCGAGAGGAGTTGGCGTGGGTTCAGACATAAGGCAAAGTAAACCAGAAACGGCCGTCCGGGTTATTTGCGGGCCTGCAGCAGCGCCTCGCGGCGGTGCGCGGCGCAGGTAGCCAGCAGCTGCGGGGCTTCCCGGCGCGTGGCCAACTGGCCGGCCCGCAATTGGGCGCACACGGCCGGGTCATCGGCCAGCAGGGCTAGCATAAGCTGGCGGTAACGGCGTGTTTTGGCGGGCAGCTCCTGCACCTGGCCCGCGTGGCGCAGCAGCACGGTTTGGTTGGCTCGGGGGAAAACAAATAAATCCAGCAGCGCCCCGAAAAAGGAATTACTGAAAGCATCAGCCGTGCTTGTCGCAGTGGCCGGCAGTGCCCCCGCCGATGATACCAGCGGCCCATTGGGCACCGCCGGCGTATTGAAAGCCCGCAGGGTTTCGGGCGTGGGGGCTTGAAAAACCAGCACTTCGTAGTCTGCGTCGCGGTACACACGCTGGGCATAGCCGGCGGGCACCAGCTGGTGGCCCTTGTGCCGTACAAAGGCCGGCACCGTCACGAATGTATCGCCCCGCACCACGTAGGCGGGCACTTCGTTGGGTAGGAAAAGGGCGTAGTCAGGCAGGTTTTCGGGGCGCAGGCGCACGCGGTCAGGCATATCAGGGCCAAATATTTCGGCCGGGTGCCAGCTGCCGTCGGGCAGGCGGTAGGAGCCGGAGTAGCCACCGGTGGCGTAGCGCGGCGCGGGCGGGAGTGGGTAGTCGTGCGGCTGGCTGGTGGAGGGCGTGCTGCCCGCCGCCGGGGTGCGCCGGGGCACCTGCGCTTGGGCGGTAGCAGCCGTCAGGAGCAACAGGGCCGCAATACGGAACGGAAAGGGTTTCATACCAACGAGAGCCAATCGGGCCGCCAATGGTTGCCTAGTGCCCGCAGGGGCACGGCACCGACTTGCCGCCGCTGTGGTGCCGGTACCAGGAGGTTTTTTTCTGTTGGGCGGTGCGGCGGGCACAGCCGCCCTCGGCCAGCAATAGCGGCAGCACGAGCAGCAAAAGGGCAAGGTTCTTTTTCACCGGAAGCGGTTTTTTGTCAAATATAAGGTTCTTTGCCGACGCAAAACCGGCAGTGGGTCGGTTTGCTTTTCGCTCCAGCCTTTTCCCATGCCTGTTGATTTCTCGCTCACGGCCAACGTCGTCGACATCTTCGCCCGTTCCATTCAGCCCGCCGTTATTCAGGTTGAAGGCGGCCGCATCGCCGCCATTGCCCCCATTAACGACGCCGAGGCCGACCCTGCCCTGCCTTACCTAATGCCCGGTTTTGTGGATGCCCACGTGCACGTCGAAAGCTCGCTGCTGGTGCCCACCGAATTTGCCCGCCTGGCCGTGATGCACGGCACGGTGGCCACCGTGAGCGACCCGCACGAAATCGGCAACGTGCTGGGGGTGGCCGGGGTAGAATTCATGCTGGAAAACGCGGCGCATTCGCCGTTCAAGTTCTGCTTTGGGGCGCCCAGCTGCGTGCCGGCCACGCCATTTGAAACGGCCGGGGCCGAAATCACGGCCGCCGACATCAAAAAGCTGTTTGAAAACCCCAAAATCGGCTACCTGGCCGAAATGATGAACTGGCCCGGCGTGTTGCACCGTGACGCCGACGTGATGGCCAAAATTGCCCTGGCCCACGCCGCCGGCCGCCCCGTGGACGGCCACGCCCCCGGCCTGCGCGCCGACGACGCGGCCCACTACGCCAGCGCCGGCATCAGCACCGACCACGAGTGCTTCACCGCCGCCGAGGCGCTCGACAAGCTGGCCGTTGGCATGAAAATCCTCATTCGGGAGGGTTCGGCCGCCCGCAATTTCGATGCCCTCATCGAACTGATGCCCGAGCATTACCACCACCTCATGTTCTGCTCCGACGACAAACACCCCGATACGCTGGTGCTGGGCCACATCAACCAACTGGTGCAGCGGGCCGTGGCACTGGGCAACGACGTGTTCAACGTGCTGCGCGTGGCCTGCATCAACCCCGTGAAGCACTACCACCTACCCGTGGGCCTGCTGGGCGAAGGCGACCCTGCCGACTTCATCGTGGTAAAAGACCTGCGCGATTTTGAAGTGCTGCAAACCTACCTCAATGGCGAGCTAGTGGCCGAAAACGGAAAGTCGCTGTTGCCGGCCACGCCCATTGCCGTGGTCAATACTTTCCATGCCCAACCCGTGACAGCGCAGGATTTCCAGCTGCCCGCCCCCGCTACTGAGCGCCCCACCCTTCGCGTTATCGAGTGCTTCGACGGCCAGCTCATCACGGCTCGCGTGGATGTGCCGGCCACGATTGAAAACGGCCTGGTGGTGCCCGACGTGGCCGCCGACATACTCAAACTGGCCGTCATCAACCGCTACCAGCCGCACGTAGCGCCGGCCGTGGCTTTCATCCAGGGCTTCGGGCTAAAGCATGGCGCGCTGGCCAGCAGCGTGGGCCACGATTCGCACAACATAACCGCCGTGGGCTGCGACGACGAAAGCATGGCCCGCGCCGTGAACCTGGTGATTCAGGCCAAAGGCGGCCTGGCCGCCGTGGGGGCCGATGGCCAGGAAATACTGCTGCCGCTGCCCGTGGCCGGCCTCATGTCGGACCAGAGCGGGCTAACTGTGGCCAGTGCCTACGCCGCCGTCGACGCGCTGTCCAAGCAGTTGGGCTCGCCGCTGGGCGCGCCGTTTATGACACTTTCCTTCATGGCACTACTCGTCATTCCCAGCCTGAAACTGAGCGACAAGGGCTTGTTCGACGGCCAGCAATTCGCGTTTGTGGATGCGGTAGAGTAAACGAAGGCAATTTCTGGCGTCGTTTCTGCGTAGGGTGCGGGTACGACCCCGCACCCTACGCTGTTCGTTATGAAACTGCTGTCTTCGTTGTATTCCTTACACATCGTCAGTTGCCTGCTGCTGGCGGTACTTCTAGCCCGGCCTGCTGCGGCCCAGAAGTATCGCACGGCCGCCGGCATCCGCAGCGACGGCACCAACTACGGCATCAGCATTCAGCAACTCATTTTGCCCAAAACCACCATCGAGGGCCTGGGCATGTTTGCGCCCCGCGAGCACAGCGCCACGGTACTGGCCGAGCGCCACTTCGGCATCCTCGGCCCCAGCCTGAACTATTATTTCGGCGCTGGCGGCCACTTCGGCAATAACCGCGACACCGGCAACTTCTGGGGGTTCGACGGCCTGGCAGGCGTCGAATACAAAATCGCCTTCATTCCTTTCGTTGTTTCCTTCGATTTCAAGCCCACCATCGAATACGGCTCGGCCGACTGGAACCGGTTTCCCACGGCGGTTTCGGTACGGTACATTTTCCTCAAAAAGAAAAAGACCGGGATTTTCCAGGTATTGGACGGATTGTAAAAATAAAAAAGCCCCGACGCGTAGTGCCGGGGCTTTTCTATCAAGGGCCTTGTCACAACTCAGGGCTTGTCGCCACAAGAGGACGGATTGCTTCGTCGCCGCTTGATGCGCGGAATGCTCGCAATGACGGGCGATTTATGATTTATTGAAACCGCTTTTCCAGCAGCTTGCGCATTTTCTCCTCGGTGAGGGGCTTGGTGAGGTATTCCACATTGGGGTACTGGGCCACACGGGCAGTATCGGCCCCGTGCATAGACGTGGTAAGCACGGCCATAACGGTCTGGTCCTGCACGGGTTTGGGCAGGGCATTGTATAGCTCCAAGAACTCGAAACCGGACACGCCAGGCATTTTCAGGTCGACGAATACGAGGTCGGGCGCGGGCACGCTGTTCTCGGCGTTGTTGTCGCCCCAGAGCTGCTCGAAGGCCTCATCGGCCCGCGAAAACGTGCTGACGTGGTCGGCCACCGCCAGCCGGCCCAGCAGCCGGTTGTTAAGGAAGCTCGTGGTTTCGTTGTCGTCAACGAGTACAATGTGATTCAAATTAGTAGACATATTGTAGTGCTAATAAACAAGCTTTTACGAAGATAACAACCCGACTGCGCTCCCGCAATGGCCCGGCTAACTTATAGCCAGCCCTGCGCGCGCATCCAGTCGTCGTTATAGATTTTGCCGAGGTAGCGGGTGCCGTGGTCGGGCAGCACAATCACCATCGTATCGTCTTCTTTCAGGTGCTCGCGAGCGTATTCCAGCGCCCCAAAAACGGCCGAACCGCAGCTCCAGCCCACAAACAGGCCTTCTTCCTTGGCAAGGCGGCGCGTCATCACGGCGGCGTCTTGGTCGGTCACTTTAATGAACAAATCGATAACATCGAAGTCCACGTTTTTGGGCAAAATATCTTCGCCGATGCCCTCGGTTTTGTAGGGGTAGATTTCGTTCTCGTCGAAGATGCCCGTTTCCTTGTATTTCTTAAACACCGAGCCGTAGGTGTCGAGGCCCAGCGTGAAGATGTTGGGGTTCTGCTCTTTGAGGTACTTGCTCACGCCGCAGATGGTGCCGCCCGTGCCCACACCGGCCGCCCAGTGCGTGATTTTGCCTTCCGTCTGCGCCCAGATTTCGGGGCCGGTGGTGTCGTAGTGCGCGGCCGCGTTCGAGAGGTTGTCGTACTGGTTGGGGTAGAAGGAATTGGGCGTTTCCTGGCTGAGGCGCTTGGCCACCGAATAGTAGCTGCGCGGGTCTTCGGGGGCTACATCAACGGGGCAGACCACTACTTCGGCGCCCACAGCGCGCAGGATGTCCTGCTTTTCCTTGCTCTGCTTGTCGCTCATCACGAAGATGGTTTTGTAGCCTTTGGCCACGGCGGCCAGGGCCAGGCCCATGCCGGTGTTGCCGCTGGTGCCTTCGATGATGGTGCCGCCTGGCTTGAGAATGCCCGCTTTCTCGGCGTCCTCAATCATGCGGATGGCCATGCGGTCCTTCACCGAGTTGCCGGGGTTGAAATACTCGACTTTGGCCAGCACGGTGCCTTTAATGCCGTCGGTTACTTTGTTGAGCTTGACGAGAGGCGTGTGACCAACGGCCTCAATGACGTGGTTGAAATACATCGAAAAATGATGGGTGGGGAGATGGGAAGTGAGACTGCAAAGGTACGAATTTCGGCGGCGGGGCGGGGATGAGCGGGTCTGGAAGCGCAAAAAGAATGGCGGGCCAATGACGCGCTACACGTCCTGCTGGCAATGCCCGGCATGACGTTCAATGGATTGCACAGCTGCCACCTTGCCCTAGCCCCAAAATCCCCTACTTTTGCACCACCGTTGCCCGTCCGGGCTTCCCTCCCCCACTCCATCAATATCCCAAAAACACCTCCGAATGAGCGTTCTGGTCAATAAAGATTCCAAGGTTATCGTACAGGGCTTCACCGGCTCCGAGGGTTCGTTCCACGCCCAGCAGATGATGGACTACGGCACCAACGTGGTGGGCGGCGTGACGCCCGGCAAAGGCGGCTCCGAGCACCTCGGCCGTCCCGTGTTCAACACCGTGGCCGAGGCCGTGGAGAAGGCCGGTGCCGATACCACCATCATTTTCGTGCCCCCAGCTTTCGCCGCCGACGCCATCATGGAGGCCGCCGACGCGGGCATTAAGGTGATTATCACCATCACCGAAGGCATCCCGACCAAGGACATGATTGCCGTGAAGCAGTACCTATCGGAACGCCCCGAGGTAACGATGGTGGGCCCGAACTGCCCCGGTGTGATGACCGCCGGCGAGTGCAAAGTGGGCATCATGCCCGGCTTCATCTTCTCGAAAGGCAAAATCGGCATCGTGTCCAAGTCGGGCACGCTGACCTACGAAGCAGTTGACCAGCTCACCAAAGCCGGCCTGGGCCAGACCACGGCCATCGGCATCGGCGGCGACCCCATCATCGGCACCACCACCAAGCAGGCGGTGGAATTGCTCATGAACGACCCCGAGACCGAAGGCATTGTGATGATTGGCGAAATCGGCGGCGGCATGGAAGCCGAAGCAGCGCGTTGGATTAAAGAAACCGGCAACAAAAAGCCCGTGGTAGGCTTCATCGCCGGCCAAACCGCGCCTCCCGGCCGCCGCATGGGCCACGCCGGTGCCATCGTGGGCGGTGCCGACGACACGGCCGCTGCTAAAATGGCCATTATGCGCGAGTGCGGCATCCACGTGGTGGATTCGCCCGCCGAGATTGGCGACACCATGCTGCGCGTGCTGGGCGGCAAATAAGCAGCGCACTACTTTTTATTTGAAAAAGGAAGCCCCGGCCAAGGCCGGGGCTTCCTTTTTTGCGTTTACTGTACGGCCGAGTATAAATAATTACCCTTTTGGAAAACAACCCGCCCTCCTTTTCTGTGGTCATTCCGGTTTACGGCTGCGCGGCGGCACTGCCGGAGTTGTACCGTCAACTAACGGAAACGTTGGGAAGGCTTACGGATGATTATGAAATCATCTTGGTAAATGACCACAGTCCCGATGCAAGCTGGGCACTGATTGAGGCATTGGCCGCTGCCGATGAGCGGCTGCTGGGCTTGAATCTGAGCCGTAATTTTGGGCAACACACGGCCATTACGGCTGGGCTCGACCGGGCAACGGGCGAGTGGGTGGCTGTAATGGACTGCGACCTGCAGGACATCCCCGCCGAGATTCCCAAAATGTACGCCCACGCCAGGCAACACGAACTGGATATTGTTTTTGGCCGCCGGGCCAATCGGCAGGATACCGCCACCAAGCAGCTGTTGGGCCGCACGTTTTATAAGTTGCTGAAGTGGCTTGGAGGCCCGGTGAGCGACCCCACAACGGGAAATTTCGGGGTTTTTCACCGGCGAGTGGTGGCGGCCCTACGGCATGTGCGCGAACCCACCCGAGCTTTTCCGCTGCAGGTGCGGTGGCTTGGTTTTCGGCAGGGTGCCTTGGATGTGCAGCACGCCGTGCGAATGCACGGAACAAGTAGTTACAGCCTAGGTAAGTTGGTACGCCTGGCCGTTGCGGTGCTGCTAGCCTACAGCGACAAGCCGTTGCGGCTGTTGGTGAAACTGGGGGCAATTATCGTTGCCGTGGCACTAATAGCAGCGGTCTGGCTGGTGGGGCAAGGCTTGTTGGGCCATTCTAATCTTATGTTGCCGGCGCTAATGGTCAGCGTATGGCTACTGGGGGGCCTGAGCCTGACAGCGCTCGGCATCGTGGGCCTGTATGTATCCCGTGTTTTCGACAGTGTGAAAAATCGACCGCTATATATAGTGCGTGATGAGGTAGGCAAAACGTCTTGAACTACCCGCCCTTTGTTATCGGAGCCATATCAACGGGCTACAGCATCAGATACACAATTTGTTTTCCTCCCTACTTCGCCGCCACTCGACGATGCGACAAAGTGTCCCGCTCGCCTTAAGTCCTTGATTACTCCCTTGCCCAAACCAAATTATTTTTTGCAACGCGCCCATGGGGTATGAGCAAGAAATGACGCGGTGGATTGATAAAACAAAGTTATTTCTCCTGTCCCATGTTCATGCGATAACGCTTCATCTGTTTGACACCGTTACTCATTGATATTTCCCATTAATTACTCATTCAATGAACAATATATCCTACAGTCCACTGGAAAGCGCACGCTTCAACATGCGTATTTTGCGGGGTACGGCCAGCGAATTAGCTCCTGAGGCATTGCTGCGCACCATTGCCGACGAGCAAGTCGACGTGGCCATTCTACGTATTCCCACCAACAAACCACATAGACTGGCGCAACTGAGCGCCATGCTTCCCTATCCAATGGTGCTGGCCGATACGGTCCTCACCTTCAAGTGCGATATGCGCGCCTCGCCGCCGCAGCCCCTGCGCAACCCGCGGCTAGTGGTGCGCCGGGCCACCACCGGCGACGAACCGGCCGTGCTGGAGTTGGTGGAAGTAATATTCAACAACTACCATACCCACTACAATACCAACCCACTCTTCAGTCCACAATCGGTATTGGCGGGCTATCAGGAGTGGGCCCTCAGCTTCCTGCATTCCACCACTCCCGAGAAAGCATGCTTTTTGTTTTATCTCGACAACCGGCCCATTGCCCTCACCACCATTGCGCTGCATGAAAAGTATGGCGATGGCATGCTGATGGGCGCCCGGCCGGATGCTACCAGCCCCGGCCTCGGTGGCGACCTGGTACGCCAAATCAAGCATTACTCGCTGAGCCACGGGCGCAGGTGGGTGCACGGCACCACCCAGGTGCAAAATCACGGCGTGCAGCGGATGTTGATACAAGAAGGCTTTTCGCCCGCCGAATCGCACTACACCATCCACATCAACTCGCTACTTAGCCAAAAGACTCAGCCACTTGTTGCTGGTTTGCAGTAACGCTTTGCCGGCCGCCGCATGGGCCACGCCGGTGCCATCGTGGGTGGCGCCGACGACACGGCCGCTGCTAAAATGGCCATCATATCCACGTGGTGGATTCGCCCGCTGAGATTGGCGACACCATGCTGCGCATGCTGGGCGGCAAGTAGGCTTCGTACTGCTTTCGGTAGCAACTCCTTGAATAAAAGCTCCGGCCATTGCGGCCGGAGCTTTTTTATTTACCTTCATCCATCCTTCACCTTCTTTCCAAACAGCGGTATGCGCCAACCTTTTACTTATTATTTCCTGCTACTGACGCTGCTGCTCAACAGCCTGGTGGGCCGCGGGCAAGCACTAACGGCAACCCCGGCTACCCTCGGGGGCTTCACTACAGCGGTGGGCACGCCCTCGGCCCAGCAAAGCGTGTTGGTGAACGGCACCAGCCTGACTGGCAACGTGACTGCTACCGCGCCTCCTGGCTTTGAAGTATCGTGGACCTCGGGCTTTAATTTCGCCGCCAGCCAGATTCTGACCCAATCGAATGGCAGCGTCGCTAACATTCCGCTGTATGTGCGCATGACGGGGGCCGCGCTGGGCACAGCAAGCGGAATGGTTACCATTGCAAGCACCGGCGCCACTACCCAGAACGTAGCCGTATCAGGCACGGTAACAGCGGCCTCCACCCCCAATCCGGCCTGTACCCTCACCAGCATCTCGCCCACCTCTGGCCCCGGCGGCACGCAGGTACTCATCACCTTTTATGGCAGCGGCTTTGTGCCGGGAGCCTCGGTCAGTTTTCAGGCCGGCCTTGCCAGCAACATCACCGCCAACTACGTTTCTTCTACGCAGCTCACGGCGCTGGTTACGCTGCCCAGCGTGGCAGCTCCGGTGGTTTCGTATTTCTATGCCAGCAACCCACCGCCGGGAGGAGGTGGCGGCGGTGGCATGAAGTTTTTTACCATTAATCCCAGCCCGCCGGTCATCACGAGTTTTTCGCCTGCCAGCGGCGCCCCGGGTACGCTTGTCACCATCATGGGCCGGAACCTGGACGTACCAGGTGGAGCAGGCAGCGTAATTGCCTTTAATGGCACACCCGTAACCATCGTGCCGCAGACGCCAAGCATGGGCGCGTATTATGTGCGGGTACCGGCTGGGGCTACCACCGGCTTTATCACGCTCACGAATGGCAACGGTGGAGCCGTAAGCCCTACGCAATTTATAGTGCCGCCCGCCCGGCCGCCGTTCTTCGAGGACTTTGAAACCGGCACCAAGACGGCCTATACGCCGGCCTCGGTGCAGCTCCAGAGCGGTGGCTGGACAATGAACGAAGCCCTGATTGGCACCACGGCCGGCATTGATAAATTCAACGACCTCAAAGCAGCGCGGCTGCGCGGGGGCGGGTTCATCGAAATGGACACCGATAAGCCCAACGGCGCGGGTGTGGTGACGGTGAGCGCCGCCACCTACGCCACCGAAACCGGCGCTTCATTTGTGCCCGAAATTTCGACCGATGGCGGCGTGACCTACACCAGCCTGCTGGGCAGCAACCCGGCGCCAACACTTACCAGCACCCTCACGCCATACTCCTTCACCGTCAACCGCACCGGCAACGTGCGCCTGCGTTTCAGCAGCACCAACACGGCCACGGCCACCAACCCACGCATTAATCTGGACGATATTGGCATCACCGATTACCGCGTGGGAACGGCTACGCTGGCCGCACAGCCGTTGCCCGAGCTAGCCATTTTCCCCAATCCGGCCCACGACCAAATCACGGTTCGGGGCGTGGGAACGGGGCCAGCAAAAACGAGCTTATACGACCTGGCTGGCCGGCTGCTGCTGCCTGCTACCCTGCTGCCGACGAGTGGAGTGCTGTCGATTCCATCACGCTTGCCAGTAGGCCTCTATCTGCTGCAGTGCGAAACGCCGACTGGTGCACGCACCCTGCGGCTGCTCATTCAATGAGCATCGCGCTGGGTGTGCGGGCGGCATTCACTTCGTAGGCTCGTCTGCCGGGATGGACGCTAATGTGCGGCGCATGCCGGTTGCCCGGACGCTGCTTAGCCTACCTAATCGTCGGCGCGGTGCCGAAACAGCTGGGGCCGCAGCACCACGCCGGCACTAATGAGCATGGACACGGGCGACAGGTTGCGCTGGCTTTCACTGCCGGCATCGACATGCGTGGGGATAGAAAACCCCAGGGTACCCTGAAACTGCAGCGGCCCGCGGCCCGCCCGCAGAAATAAGGTGGGCTCGATAAAGAAACTGGTGGGTGAGGCAATGGCTTCGTAATTGCGCTGAAGCTGGCTGTAGTGCACAAACGTGCCGCGGGCCGAGGCTCCGTAGCTCACCACTTCGCCCAGGTGGGCGGCGTAGAGCTGGCCGTAGTAGCGCTGGTAATTGGCCTCGAAGTAGGTGGTGGGCCGCTTGCCGAAGATGGGGATGATGAGGTCGTCGGCGTGCGGGTCGTACACGTTGGCCTTGGCGAGCCCGAACCCACCGATGGCCCCCAAATAGACTTTCTGCTCAGCACCCACCAGCCGATAGGTGCCCACGCCTACCCCGGCCTGCTTGTGCACACTGGTGTATTCCCAGGTGTTGCCGTTAGAAGTTTCGCTGCCGTTGCTTACCATAAGGGCCGTTTCGCCGGTGACGACGACGTGCGCGGCGGGCGACCACGCACCGCCCACTTCCAGGCTGGAAAGCCCCCGGACGGCGGCGGTTACTTCAACATCGCCGGCTTTGGTGACCAACGGCGTGCTGGGCACGGTGGGCACATACACGGCGCAGCTGGTGAGGAGGGCGGCCCCAACGACGGGCAGCAGGGCAAAAGAGTAGCGGAGGCTCATGGACTTTAGCAGAAATGGAAACGTGGACTTATGCCTCAAAGGAAGCAGCAGCCTGCCGCCTTCGGCAAGTTAATTATTCCGCTAAACAGACTTTTCAAACACTCATTATTTAACCTAATTAGACTATAATAGCCTGTAATTCACAGAAATAATTTTCGCATAAAAGGACTTTACAGACAATCTTTTCAGCCCCAAAAAGTGCTTTAAAGCGCCCGTGCTAATCGCCCAGCGTGGTGTTCTTATCCAGATTAATCACAATGCCGACCTGGAAGACGGAGTTAGCGGCCTTCAGGTAGTTGTTGTGCCGCAGGCCAAAAATCTGGCCACTGATGAGCTGCAATTGCACTGGTCCCGCAATCTGAGTGCGGGTGAAGGTGATGGGCTCGAAAAAGACGTTGCTTTCGCCGGGAGCGGCCAGGCCGTCGATTTTGAAGTTGTTGAGCTGCATGTAGCTCAGGCGCATGGCCGCGCCGTAGGTAAGCGGGAAATCGTGGTTGAAAAGATGCAAGCTGTTTTGCTTCTTCTTGGCGTAGTTCACCTGGGCGAATACCTTGGACAGGCTGCCGTCGAGGGTGCGGGTGGTGATTTGGGCTTCGTTGCGCTCGATGCGCTGGGTGGCGCCGCCGCCGCCGCCCACGTACACTTCGAGCACGCGCTTGTCGGGCAGGCGGGTGAAGTAGCCGAGGCTGGCTTCAGCGAAATCGATGTTTTCGGTTTTATCGGATTTTTTGCGGTGCAGGGAGGAAAACGTGCCGGCCACCGCGAGGTGGTTGGTGAGGCCGTAGGCCCCTTGCAGGGCGTAGTTGGTGTGCTGGTTGGTGCTCACAGTGCCGTAGAACTCTCCCTGGTGCGTGAGCATGGGCGCGTGCGGCGGCGGCGGAAAATACAGCGAGGCGCAGCCCGTGAGGCCTGAGGCAACCGATAAAAAAGTCAGACGCAGCAAATGCTTCATACAACGGGACGAGGCGGGGCAAAGAATGGGCAGGCAACGCCTGATGCGGCAATTTCGTGTTTCTGTCCGACATTCTCCCGGATTTGCCGGGCCGGGCTCAGTCGCAGGGCGAAGCCGAACCGTATGTAGAGACAGACAATTATTCTCCTTCACCACGCTCCCTATGCCCGCCGATTCGTTTGATGCCATCATTATTGGAGCCGGCCAGGCCGGTACGCCGCTGTCTTATGCACTGGCCGCCGCCGGCCGGCGCGTGGCCTTTATCGAAAGCGACTCTTTGGGCGGCTCCTGCATCAATTACGGCTGCGCGCCCACCAAGGCGCTGCTGGCCTCGTCCCAACGGGCGCACGATGTGCGCACTGCTGGTGAGCTGGGCATTAAGTCGGCCAAGCCCGAAGTCGATTTTGCGGCCGTGATTGAGCGGATGCACACCCTGCGCCAAAACTCGCGCGACAGCCTGCACCGCAAGATTACGGAGGACCGCGACGGCATTACGCTCATCCGGGGGCGGGCGCAGTTCACGGCTCCGCACTCGCTGCGGGTGGCGCTGGTGGGCGGCGGCGAGCAGCAGTTCACGGCCCCACTCATCTTCATCAATACCGGCACCTCGGCCGCCGTGCCCGACATTGAGGGATTGGCCGACAGCGGCTACCTCACCAGCGACTCGCTGCTGCTGGGCCTTAAGGAGCAGCCGGCGCACCTGCTTATACTGGGCGGTAGCTACATCGGGGTCGAATTCAGCCAGATGTTTCGGCGGCTGGGCACGCGCGTGACGGTTATCGACAGTAAGCCCCGCCTGATGGCCCGCGAAGACCCCGACGTGAGCCATCCGCTAGAAGAATGCCTCACCGAAGCCGGAGTGGAGCTGGTGCTGAGCGCCGAAACCCGCCGCGTGTCCCGCGCCGCCGATGGCACCATTACCCTCACCGTGACCACCACCGACGGCGAACGCCGCCTGCGCGGCAGCCACCTGCTGGTGGCTGTGGGCCGCGTGCCCAATACCAAAGACCTCGGCCTGGAGCACACCGGCATTGCCCTCGATAAAAAGGGCTACATCAAAGTAAACGAGCATCTGCAAACCGGCACGCGGGGTGTGTATGCGCTGGGTGACGTAAAAGGCGGCCCGCAGTTCACCCACATCAGCTACGACGACTACCGCGTGGTGCGCGACGCGCTGCTGCACGGCAGCAAGCGCACAACGGAAAACCGGCCCCTCCCCTACGTGGTGTTCACGGAGCCGCAGCTGGGCCGCATCGGGCTTTCGAAGAACCAGGCCAAAGAAAAAGGAATTGCTTACCGGGTGAGCCGGCTGCCGGCCCGCACCATCGGCCGAGCGGTGCAGACGGGCGAAACCGAGGGGTTTGTGGAAGTGCTGGTAGGCGAGGATGACCGGCTGCTGGGCGCGGCCGTGTTCTGCGAGCAGGGCGGCGAAATCATGACTATGTTCCAGCTGGCGATGGCCGGCAAGCTGCGCTACCAGGAACTGGAGGACATGATTCTGGCTCACCCCACCTGGGCCGAGGTGTTGAACAATGCCTTCCAGCGACTGAAGCCGGGGGAATAATCGGCTAAGCCAACTGCTTATCGTGCATGAACTCGCGCACGGCGCGGGAGTCATTCAGCACCTTCAGCACTACGAAGTGCAGCAGCGTGGTGAGGCTGTAGCCCAGCAGCGGGCCGCCGTCGCGCCAGGTCCAGTACAGCACCAGCGCGCCGAACAGGAATTGCAGCCCGTTCACAAGCAGCGCCAGCGTGATGGCATGCCGCCACCGCCCAAACAGCAGCAGAATCATCAGCACGTTCAAGGTCTGGCTGTGGGCTACGTGGCCGGTTTCACTCACAAACAAGAGTTTGAAATGGGCCGGCAGCCAAGAGCTGAACAACATACAGGCGGATACCAGGAGAAGCAGGCGGAAACCTTGGCTGTTGATGAGCATGGTGGGGCAGATAGAAGAAATATCGTGTGCTAAACTACGCGGCGGGAGGCAAAAGTGCTGTTGGAGCCTCCCAGCGTCAGTTTATTAAAGACGTATGTTTTGAGATGCAGGCATTCGTTTGATTTCGTCGTGGTGTTTAGCAGTTTTAATAACTAAATCAGCCAAGCTCTTAAGTTTTATTGCCCGCTCATCTTGGGTACCAACACAATTGTCATCGTAGCTTATAGTCTTTTCTACATTTTTAACGCGTACAGTAATAATAATTGTACAGTAATAATAATTAAGGTGCTAGGGTCCATCATTGCTTTACACTTCGGTTTTAAGTAGCCTGGATAAGATGTAATATTCATTTTCAGGATTCTATCATAAACAGCTGCTTTTTCAGCAGAGCTAATTCTAAAGTTGATTGTAGAGTCTGTCAAAATGAAAACACCGTTAGCCATGCGTTTTTGCGAAACACCTTTGCGTGTGAACGTATTTTGGAACGTGTCAATTATATCATCTCCATAATTAACTCTAATGGCAAAGTCCTTCGGGACCACTATAGATTTAGGCTCACCTTGAGCTAGGAAGCATAATACTGCGGTGCTGAGAAGCTTCGAAAGTATCACTGGTACAAAACTTTTTTAAACCCAAAACCCCCGCGCCAGCCTTGCAGCCGACGCGGGGGTTTCTGTTGGTGCTTAGGCAGCGGCCAAGCTACTACATATTCTTCACTATCTCCTGGGCGAATTCGCTCGTTTTGAGGAGGGTGGCGCCTTCCATCTGGCGTTCGAAGTCGTAGGTCACACGCTTGCTGGCAATGGCGGCTTCGAGGCCCTTGTTGATGAGGGCAGCGGCTTCTTTCCAGCCCATGTACTCCAGCATCATCACGCCGGAGAGGATGACGGAGCCGGGGTTCACCTTGTCCTGGTTGGCGTATTTGGGGGCCGTGCCGTGAGTGGCTTCAAAGATGGCGTGGCCGCTCACGTAGTTGATGTTGGCGCCCGGCGCGATGCCAATGCCGCCCACGATGGCCGCCAGCGCGTCGGAGATGTAGTCGCCGTTCAGGTTCAGCGTAGCGACCACCGAGTACTCAGCGGGGCGCAGCAGAATCTGTTGCAGGAAGGCATCGGCAATGCTGTCCTTGATGATTAGCTTGCCCTGCTCCACAGCTTGCTTCTGCAGCGCGTCGGCCACGGCCACGCCCTGCTTGGCTACGATTTTATCGTACTGAGCCCAGGTAAACACCTTGGCACCGAATTCCTTTTCGGCCAGCTCGTAGCCCCAGGTTTTGAAGGCGCCTTCGGTGAACTTCATGATGTTGCCCTTGTGCACCAGCGTCACGCTCGGCAGCTTGTTGTCGAGGGCGTACTTGATGGCGGCGCGCACGAGGCGCTCGGTGCCTTCCTTGCTCACCGGCTTGATGCCGAACGAAGACGACTCAGGGAAGCGGATTTTCTTCACGCCCATCTCGTCCTGCAGAAATTCGAGCATTTTCTGCGCCTGGGGCGTGCCATTCATGTACTCGATACCGGCGTAGATGTCCTCCGTGTTCTCGCGGAAAATAACCATGTCGGTCAGCTCCGGGTGCTTCACGGGCGAGGGCACGCCGTCGTAGTAGCGCACTGGGCGCACGCAGGCGTAGAGGTCAAGTTCCTGGCGCAGGGCTACGTTGAGGGAGCGAATGCCGCCGCCTACAGGCGTGGTGAGCGGGCCTTTGATGCCCACGAGGTATTCGCGGAAAGCGTCGAGGGTTTCGTTGGGGAGCCAGTTGGTAGTGGCTTTGTAGGCTTTTTCACCGGCCAGCACTTCTTTCCATACCAGCTGCTTTTTGCCGCCGTAGGCTTTTTCCACCGCGGCGTCGAACACCAGCTTGGAGGCGCGCCAGATGTCCGGCCCCGTGCCGTCGCCCTCGATGAAGGGGATGGTGGGTTTGTCCGGAACGGTCAGCTTGCCGTTTTTAATGGTGATTTTTTGCTCTGCCATGTGGGTAAAATGGTGTATTTGTTGATGTTCAGGCGGGGAACCTCACCCCCTAGCCCCCTCTCTTCAGGGAAAGGGGAAACTAGTTTTTAGTTTTAATTTCTAGCCTGAGAACCGTTCCAGCCTGCTATCAGCTAAGCTGGAAACTAGTCCCCCCCTCTCCTGGGGAGAGGGGGGCTAGGGGGGTGAGGTTCCCCCGGGCGGGTAGCTTAGTACCCGAAAATCTCTTTCAGCGTGAGCTGCTGCACTTGGCCGTACTTGGCCAGCTCCTTGAAATTCAGCCGGTCCTTCGAGCCAATCACTAAAATAACCTGGTTCTGGCCGCGCACTTTGGCTTGCTGAAACTTCTTCAGTTCGTCGAAAGTCATTTTCTGGGTGCTGGCGTACACGTCGCGGCGGATGTCATAGTCTAGGCCGAGGCGCTTGGCGCGCTCGTAGCTCATCAGGATGTTGCCCTTGGTGATGCGCTCGGTGCTGATGCTATTGCGGATGGCGTTTTTGGCGATTTCCAGGTTGGCTTCGGCCACGGGCATGTCGGTGAGCAGGGCTTCCATGCCGGCCATGGCCTCGGGCAGCTTGTCGCTCTGGGTGCCGATGTAGCTCAGGTTGTAGTTGGAGCGGCCCAGCTTGTCGGCGTTGTTGTAGCCGGAGTAGGCCGAGTAAGCTAGCGCCTTGCTTTCGCGCAGGTCTTGGAACACGATGCTGCCCATGCCACCGCCGAAGTACTCGTTGTAGAGTGCCACCGTGGGGGCCAACTCCTTGCTGTACAGGTCGCCCTTGGTCAGGAACAGGATTTCGGCCTGCACCATGTTGTAGTCAACCCAGTACACCTTTTTGTCTTTCAGCGGCTGCTCGGCGAAATCTTTGGCTGCCGGAGCGGGCGTGAGCTTGGCGGGCGTGTGGTGTTCGGTTTTGATAACGGCCACCGTGGCATCCTGGGCGCGGGGGCCATAGTACAGCACCCGGTGCTGGTAGCTCTCCAGCTTCTTAATCAGGGCCGTGAGCTGCTCGGGCTTCACGGCTTTCAGCTCTTTCTCGCTCAGGATGTTCGTGAAAGGGTTTTTCGGGCCGTACTTCACGTAGTTCACCATCGCCTGGTTCAGAATCACACGCTTTTCGAGCTTGGCATCCTGGCGCTGCTTGAGCACGCCGGCCACCATGTCCTTCAGAGCCACGGCATCGGGCTTGGGCGCGGCCATGAGCTGTTCGAACAGCTTCAAGGCAGGCTCTAGGTTGCTATCGAGGCCGTTGAGCGTAACAAAAATGCGGTCGGGGCCGCTGCTCACGTTAAAGGAGCAGCCCAGCTTGTAGAACTCCTGCTGCAGTTGCGCGGCGCTATAATTGCCGGTGCCCAGGTATTGCAGGTAATCGGTGGCGAGGCTCCAGCGCGGGTCGTTGTTCTTGCCCAAGTCGAAGACGTAGGACAGGTTGAACAAGCCGTTTTCGGCGTTGTGCGTGTAGTACAGCGGCAGGCCGGGCTTGATTTCCGTTTCCTGAATGTCCTTTTTGTAGTCCACGAACACCGGCTGCAGCTCCGTGCTCGGCATGGCCGTGAGCTGCTTGTAGTAGGCCGAGGCCACGTCGCGGTTGGCCGGCACGGGCGTGATGGCGGGCTTCACCACCTTTACCTTGTTGGGGTCGGTGCCGGTGCGCTTGAACACGGTCACGTAGTTCGGGCCGTAGTTGTCGTTGGCGAATTTCACAATTTCGGCCTTGGTGATTTTGCCGAAATCTTCCTGCTGCTGCAGGTAGTCCTTCCAGTCGACGCGCTCGATGAACGCCTCGTACATGGCGCTGGCGCGGGCCTCGTTGCTTTCGTAGCTCTTGGTGCGCGTCAGCTTCTCGTTGTTGATGATGGCCGGAATCAGCCAATCAGGGAAGTTTCCTTTCTTCACCTTGTCCAGCTCGCCCAGCAGCAGGGTTTTCACTTCCTCCAGCTTCTGTCCCTGGCGTGGCGTGCCGTAGATGACGTGCGTGGAGTAGTCGTCGTTGAGGTCGGTAAACGAGGCAGCTTCCAGCACCTTCTGCTGCTGGTTCAGGTCAAGGTCGATGAGGCCGGCCTGGCCGTTGGTCAGGACTTTATCGAGCATGCGCAGGCGCACGCCGTCCTTGCTGGCCTTGCCCGGCAGGCGGAAGCCCAGCATCACGTTTTCCGACTGCGGCCCGAGAATCTCCTTGGTAATAGGAGCCGTGAGCGGCTTCTCCACTGGCGCGTTGAAGGCTGGCACCGGCTTGCTCGACATCGCGCCGAAATACTTGTCAATGATGCGGATGGTCTGGTCGTAGTCCAGGTCGCCGCTCAGGCAGAGCGCCACGTTGTTCGGCACGTAGTATTGGCCGAAATACTTCTTAATCTCCGTGATGGAAGGATTTTGCAGGTGCTCAATCGTGCCGATGGTCGTCTGCGTGCCGTAGGGGTGCGTGGGGTAGAGCGCAGCATTCAGCGCCTCAAACTCCTTGTTGAAGTCCGAGTCCAGCCCGCGGTTTTTCTCCTCATACACGGCTTCCAGCTCGGTGTGGAACAGGCGCGGCACCATCTCGCGCAGGCGCTCGGCCTGGATGGCGGCCCACTTCTCCAGCTGGTTGCTGGGAATGTCTTCCTGGTACACCGTTTCCTCGTTCGAGGTATGGGCGTTGGAGCCTTTCGCGCCGATGGCGCCCATCACCTTGTCGTACTCGTTCGGCACGGCGTAGCGCGCGGCCACGCCCGAGATGGAGTCAATCTGGTGGTAGGTGCGCTTGCGAGCGGCAGGGTCGTTGCGCTGGCCGCGGTACACCTCGTACAGCGCCTCAATCTTGTCGAGCTCCACCTTTTCCTTTGCCCAATCCTGCGTGCCCAACTGCGAAGTGCCCTTGAACACCATGTGCTCCAGGTAGTGCGCGAGGCCGGTAGCGGTGGCAGGGTCGTTTTTGGAGCCCGCGCGCACGGCCAAGTAGGTCTGGATGCGCGGCGCGTCTTTGTAATCAGACAGGTAGACGGTCAGGCCGTTGTCCAGATGGTAGATGCGCACGCCGAGCGGGTCACCGGGCACCGATTCGTAGCGGTATTCTTTGGGAGCGGCCGGCGCAGCGGTGGTAACCGGCGCGGCCGCGGGGGCCGTCGAGGCCATGCTGGCCGTTTTACTCGATTGGCACTGAGTGGCAACCCCTAATACCGTCAGGGCCGGAATCAACAGCAGAAAATTCTTTTTCACGAAAGGCGCAAGCGGGTGCAACAGGGGATTCAAAAAACAAAGGTAGCTGGGTGATAGAGGAATAAAAAACAAAATTTCGCCATATCTTGCAAGGTTGCGGCGGGCTCAACGCGGAGGCTTATCCCGTTCCTCCATTTCCCCAATCGTTTGCAGACACGGGTATGGCAATCAGCTGATTTTACAACGGCCATGGTTGGCTCGTGCGTGGCCGTAAAGACGCGGTAAGCAGCAAGGAGTTGCAGCCGCTGCGGACGCTCTAGCGATGTAGAGACGCATACTTGCGTCTCGTCGTTGAATGACAGCAGTTGACGATGCCCGAACGGCGCAGACGACGAGACGCAAGTATGCGTCTTTACAGCAATCGGCCCTTATTATCTAGAACTCGTTTTCCAGCCCCAACCGCTGCTTGGCGTCGCGCAGGGTCGGAAACCGCTCAGCCAGGTACTCAAACTTGTCGGTTGACGTGTAGAGCTTACGGGCCGTAGGCGCAGCGTCTGTCACGAAGGGCAGCACGTTGAGGCGGGGGTTGCCGGTGCGGCGGCGCAGGTCGGCCAGAAACTCCACGCGCATTTCGTTGAACTGGTCGACCTGGATGGGGTTGTCTACGGCTAGGTCGATGACGTGCTCCTCGTTGGCTGATACCGGCCGGTTCAGCACCCAGAACTCGCTCATGCGGTCCTGAGCTTTGCGTTCCTCGGCCAGTTCCTTCCACACGCGCTGCAGCACGGCGGGTTCGGTGGCGGTAACGGGCCCGCTGTGCTGCGGCTCGGCTAAGGCGGCCGCATCCTTGGCTGCCTGGCTGGCGGCGGCCGCGCTGCGGCTGCTCAGGTCTTTCAGGCTGGGAATTTTGCTAACCAGGCTGGGAATTTTGGCGAAAGCCGCCTGCGGCGTAGGACGCGGCGCGGGCTCGATGCCCTCGAAGCTGGGCACGCCGATTTCGACGTGTGGCAGCGTGTCGCGCATCTGGTGCCGCTCGGTGACGGGCGCGGCCGGGTCGTCCTCGATGCTGGGCGTGTCGTGCAGCTCGTCCACGCCGTTTTCGACCGGCAGCGGGTCGGGGCCATCGGCTGGGGCCGGGCCGGTAGCTACGGGCGCGGCTGGCATAGGCAACGGCGCAGGCGCGGCGGCCGGGCGCGGGGCGGCCGTGTAAACCGCAGCGGGCGACTCGGTAACATAGGCCGCCGGGGCGGCGTGGGAGGCGGCTGGGGCGGGCGCTACCGGCGCGGGCTGGGCGTGGCCGTTGCTGCCAATGCTGGCACTGCCATTACTGGCCAGCGCGGTGGCCGCCGAAGTTTCGCCGCTGCTTAGGCTGCTAGTTTTTTTTTTAGCCTCGCCGTTGGCGGGGCTCAACTCGCGTACGAACTGCACGGCCCCGTTCAGGTAGGCCAGCTTCATCAACGCCAACTCCACGTGGAGGCGCTGGTTTTTAGCTTGCTTGAACTCCCGGTCGCACTGGCTGATGAGGTTCAAGGCCGAGAGCAGGAAAGCCAGCGGCGCGGCCTGGGCCTGCTGCACGTACTTCTGCCGGATGCCCTCGGACACTTCCAGCAACTGCACGGTCACGGCATCTTTGCACACCAGCAGGCCGCGCAGGTGCTCGGCGGTGCCCACCACGAAATTGTGCAGGTCGAAGCCGTTCTGCATCACTTCATCGAGCAGCAGTAAGGCGGCCGAGAGATTTTCGGTGAGCAGGCTGTCGACGAGGCGGAAATAGTAGTCGTAGTCGAGGATGTGCAGGTTTTGCACCACCTCTTTGTAGGTGAGGTTGTTGCCGCCAAAAGTCACCATCTGGTCGAACATCGACAGGGCGTCGCGCAGGCCACCGTCGGCCTTCTGGGCCAGCAGGTGCAGGGCGTCGTCTTCGGCCGTAATGCCTTCCTGGGTGGCCACGTAGCGCAGGTGCCCGCGCATGTCCTCGACGCGGATGCGGCTGAAATCGAAAATCTGGCAGCGCGACAGAATGGTGGGAATAATCTTGTGGCGCTCGGTGGTGGCGAGGATGAAAATGGCGTAGCTCGGCGGCTCCTCCAGCGTCTTCAGAAAGGCGTTGAAGGCTGCGTTCGAGAGCATGTGCACCTCGTCGATGATGTAAATCTTGTACTTGCCGGCCTGCGGGGCGTAGCGCACCTGCTCCACCAGCGAGCGGATGTCCTCCACCGAGTTGTTGGAAGCGGCATCCAACTCGTGCACGTTGAAGGAGGCGTTTTCCTGGAAGGCCACGCAGGAGGCGCAGGTGCCGCAGGCCTCAGTTTCAGCCGTGAGGTTGGTGCAGTTGATGGTTTTGGCCAGGATGCGGGCGCAGGTGGTTTTGCCCACCCCGCGCGGGCCGCAAAACAGGAACGCCTGGGCCAGGTGGTGGCTCTGAATGGCGTTTTGCAGCGTGGTGGTGACGTGCTGCTGCCCCACCACGCTGCGAAACGTGGAAGGACGGTACTTGCGGGCCGAAACGACGAAATTATCCATAAGTTCTCTCTACAAAGTTACCCAGAAACGGGCGGCTTTGGAAGCGGTTTTAGCGGGGAAGCTGGGCAGTTGGGTGGCGGTGCTGATAACCAGAACGTCATGTCGAGCGCAGCCGAGACATCTTGCGTGCCACCACTAATTATTGGTTACTGCCCCGAGCGAAATGTCTCGGCTGCGCTCGACATGACGTCCCTTGTATACTGTCTTCACACCATACAAACACCCAAACTGACGGAAACCTTCCCTCCTGCTCTAGCGTTTCTCCCATAACCGCGTACCTTCGCGGCCCGCTTCGGCGGACTCGTTCTTTACCAACTGGGGATGACCGGAATTGACAGCTTGCGCAAATTGCGGGTAAGCGTGCCAGGAGTTGATGGAAGCTCTCCTGTCAAAAAATCTATCGAAAAACAACTGGCGACTATTCGTACGCCATGGCTGCCTAGTTCAGAATTAGGTAATTGCCATCGTTCCGCCCGGGTAAGTTTCTACACCTGGGAGTTCGGAGCGTCGTAAGTAGAAAATAGCCTTCGTAGAGCTGTGATGCGGGGGCGAAACCCAACTGCAGCTAAGGGAAGCTCAAGGGCCTGACTGACGCCTGAGATTCCTCGAAAATTCAAGTCTGGATACGCACGTAGAAAGCACGTTGATTTCCTTGTCTGGACCAGGGTTCGAATCCCTGCATCTCCACTTTAAACCCCGTTTGCAGCTTGCAGGCGGGGTTTTTCGGTTTTTACGGGACGTTAATTGAGAAGAAGAATTTTCCTTATAAAGCTGCTCCGGAAAGTTTGGCAATTCATAAATCGGAACGACTTGCTGAACACAGTCGAAGCAAGACGTTCCGATTTGTTCGGTTATTTCTGCCCGACCACTTAAAATCCGGGGGCTGACTATCCATTGGAAGAAAGGGAAAGCTCCTGTCTCATTGATTTGCCGATGGTTTCTGCCAGACAAGGCTGACGTAACGACTCCCGCGGTTCTCAAATTATTCGCTTTAGAATTGAATAAACATTGGTGCATTTCGCAGCACCAAGTCACTTGCGTGCGGCCGGTTGCGACCAGTTTTGCACATAATTATTTCGCTACTGTCGACCATTCTTTTTTGAGCTTCGGCGTAGAGGCCGGTAAACGTGGAGCCGCGAACTTGTCGCGGCCGTTGCCTTAATCTTCCCGACCATGACCGAAAACCGCGACAGTATTCTGGACATCTGGGGGCCCCGCACGCCTTACTTCGGCGAGTGGCCCGAGCGCGTGGACGAGCGCACCACCGAGGAGCCCGACCACTGGGTACAGTCGGCCTGTGTGCTGTGTTCCAACGGCTGCGGCTGCGATATTGGGGTGAAAGACGGCCGCATAGTGGGCGTGCGCGGCCGGGCGGTGGACCGCGTGAACCACGGCCGCCTGGGCCCCAAAGGCCTGCACGGTTGGGAGGCCAACAACAGCCCCGACCGCCTCACCACGCCGCTCATCCGCCGCAACGGCCAGCTGGTGCCCGCTACCTGGGACGAGGCCATGGGCCTGCTGGTGGCCAAATCGAAAGAATTAATCGAGCAGCACACCAGCAGCTCGATTGGCTTTTATACTTCGGGCCAGCTCTTCATTGAGGATTATTACACGCTGGGCGTGCTGGGCAAAGCCGGCCTGGGCACGCCACACATGGATGGCAACACCCGCCTGTGCACTGCTACGGCCGGGGCCGCACTCAAAATATCCTTCGGCACCGACGGGCAGGCCGGTTCCTACGCCGACCTCGACACCACCGAGGCCGTGCTGCTGGTGGGCCACAACATGGCCTCGCAGCAAACCGTGCTCTGGACGCGCATTCTGGACCGGCTGGCGGGACCCAACCCACCCCGGCTGGTCGTTATCGACCCGCGCCGCACTTTCACTGCCGAGCAGGCCACCGTGCACCTAGCCCCGCGTGCCGGCACCAACGTGGCCGTGCTCAACGGCCTGCTGCGCCTACTGATTGAAAACGGCCACGTCGATTACGACTTCATCGAAAATCACACCGTGGGGTTTGAGGAGCTGGTGAAAACCGTGGGCAAATGGACGCCCGAGCGCGTGGAGGCCCTGACGGGCGTGCCGGCCGGGCAGCTACAGGCTGCGGCCCAGATTTTGGGCACCTGCCGCACGCTGGTATCCACGGTGTTGCAGGGCGTGTACCAGTCGATGCAGGGCACCGCGGCGGCGGTGCAGGTGAACAACATCAACCTGCTGCGGGGGCTGATTGGCTCCGAAGGCAACGCCATTCTGCAGATGAACGGGCAGCCCACCTCGCAAAACACCCGCGAGTGCGGGGCCGACGGCGACCTGCCCGGCTTCCGCAACTGGGACAACCCCGCCCACATCTACGAGCTGGCCCGCCTCTGGAACGTGCACCCGGATAAGATTCCGCACTGGGCCCCGCCCACGCACGCCATGCAAATCTGGCGCTACTGCGAAACGGGCTCGATAAAGCTGCTCTGGATTCAGGCCACCAACCCCGTGGTGAGCATGCCCGAGCTGGGCCGCATCCGGAAAATATTGGAACAGAAGGGCCTGCTGGTGGTGGTGCAGGATGCTTTCCTGACCGAAACCGCGCAGTTGGCCGACATTGTGCTGCCGGCCGCGCTGTGGGGCGAGAAAACCGGCACTTTCACCAACACCGACCGCACGGTGCACATTTCGCACAAGGCCGTGGAGCCGCCCGGGCAGGCCCGCGCCGACTTCGATATTTTTCTGGACTACGCCCGCCGCATGGATTTCCGGGACCAGGACGGCGCGCCGCTTATCAAGTGGGACACCCCGGAGGAGGCCTTTGAAGCGTGGAAAGCCTGCAGCAAGGGCCGGCCTTGCGACTACTCGGGCCTGAGCTACGCCCGGCTGTCGGCAGGCTCGGGCATTCAGTGGCCCTGCAACGAAGAGCACCCCAACGGGGCGGCCCACCTGTATCCCGACCACCAGTTCAACACCCACGCCGACTACTGCGAAAGCTACGGCTACGACTTGGTGACCGGGGCCGAAACCTCTCCCGAAGCCTACCGGGCCCACGACCCCAACGGCCGCGCCCGCCTGCTGGCCGCCGACTACGAAGTGCCCCACGAGCAGCCCGACGCAGATTTTCCACTTTGGTTCACGACCGGGCGGGTGGTGTACCACTTCCACACCCGCACCAAAACCGGCCGCGCCCGGGCCCTGCAGCAGGCCGCGCCCGAAGCCTTTGTGCAGCTCGCGGCCGAGGACGCCGCGCGCTACGACATTGCCGAGGGCGACCTGGTGGAAGTGGCTTCGCGGCGCGGCCGGGCCACCGCGCCAGCCCGCATCGGCGGCATCGAGCCGGGGCTGGTGTTCATGCCCTTCCACTACGGAGCCTGGGGGCAGGCGGCCGATGCGCCCGCCCGCGCCGCCAACGAGCTGACCCTGACCGAGTGGGACCCCGTCAGCAAGCAGCCGCACTTCAAGTACGCAGCCGTTCGCATTCGCAAAACCAACGCCTAACCGCCGCCCGCTATGCACTTAGGAAATTACCTCGGCCTGCTGGAAAGCAGCGAACAGCAGCTCACCAAAGCGTTTGAGCACGTGGCCCGCAAGCACCGCGACGAGCCCGACATTGAGCAGATGTGCCGGAAGCTCTCGGCGTGGTCGCGCGAGCACCGCGGGCGGGTGCTGCCCTTCGTGGCCAAGTATTCGGAAGAAAAGAGCGACGAGCCCAAGGACCTGCGCCGCGATTTATTCTCGGAAAAGCGCCGCGGCAGCCTGGCCCTGCTGCGCGACCTGCACGACCTCTGGCTGCTCACGCAGGAAGTGCAGCTGTGCTGGACGGTGATTCGGCAGGCCACCCTGGCCCTGCGCGACGAGGACCTGAAAGCCGCCTGCGCCTACTGCCAGCCCCGCACCCAGCGCCAGACCGAGTGGCTGCTGGGCCGCATCAAGCAGGCCGCCCCGCAGACGCTGCTGGTGGCGGAGTAGCTTGCGGCGAGCCGCCTCGCAGCTGCTGAACCAAATGGAACAGCATGGCCCCGAAGGTGAACCCCCAGGCCAGCAGGGCCAGGTAGAAAAAGTAGGTCGGCACCACGCGCAGGGCCGGCAGCGGCAGGGCCGTGGCCAGCTGCAAAGTGGCGGCCGTGTACATGCCCAGCGGAAACACCATGCTCCAGTAGAGCGGGCTGTAGGCGAAGGCGGGGCGCGTATGCAGGTGGTTCCAGAGGCGCAGGCCCGCCACCAGGGGCAGCCACCAGGTGCTAATGGCCCAAAACAGTAGGCTCAGGCCTTTGATGAACGGCTGCAGGTCGGCCAGTGCGTGGGCCGGCTGCATGGCTTTGAGGAGCGTGCAGCCGGCCAGCACCGTGATGGCGCTGGCTCCTACGCTTATCCAGTACGCGGCCCCAACTTCCTCCCCGGCCAGTGGCACGAACGTGAGGCGGTAAACCAGCAGGGTGATGAGCACGACGTAGAGCACCGCGCCCACCAGAAATGCCCCGGCCAGCCCCAGCACGGCCGCCTCCGGCGGCCCCGGCCACTGCGGTGCCAGCCGCGCCCCCAGCACCACCAGCGCCTCGGTGGCCACCACCAGCAGCAGCCAGGCCCCGGTGAGGCCTTTTTCCAGGTCGGGCTTTTGCCGGGCTGTGCTGGTGCCCAGCAGCAGCGCGTAGAGCAGCACCGCCCAGCCTACCAGCCCCAGCACCCATAATGCATTGCCCGCCGCCATGTTGTGGCGCAGCTGCACCAACTGGCTGCCCATCAGGCAAGTAGCCGGCATGAAGGCCAGGAAGGTGGGCCCCTGCGCGTGCGAGGTCAGCTCGGCCCAAAATGCCCGAAAGCCCACCAGAGCCCGCCCCACGAACAACAGCACCAGGAGTGGATACGCAACCAGGTTAACGTAGAAAAGTGCTTCGGCTAAGGCAGTAAGCTCTAGCTCATGGGCGGCCAGCGAAAGAATCCCAGTCGACATGACCAGGGCAAAGTATACCGGCGGAAACTGGTTCAGGGCCTTTTTCATGAAAATGCGGGCAAGCACCGCGGGTGGGGTTCACAGCAGGGGCACGGGGCGGGGCGGCACTAGCGCAATTGCCGGAGCCAGGCCACGGCAGTTTCCTCGGTTTCAAAAAGCCGGTAAGTCAGGGCCGAGGCTTTGGCTTCGTGCATCACCTGGTTCATGGCCAGCCGGGCAAACACGTCGTGGGCCAGGATAATGGCCCCGTAGATGCCGCCCGGGCGCTGGAGGCTGCTGTCGAGCCAGTACGTTTTTATCCAGGCGCTTTCTTCTTCGGTGAAGGGCGACATGAGGCGCTGGTCGCCGAGCAGGCGGTGCCACTGGTTGCGGTTGAGCAGGTTGCTGGTGTGGGTGAGCAGGGCCTGCAAATCGGCGAGGTTGCGCTTGCCGGGGTGGTACTGAAACACAACGTAGCCATCGGCATGCTCGAGCAGGCGACCGGCGTTGTTTTCGAAATAAAGCCGGGCCGAAGCGGTGGGCTGCATATTTTTTAAATGGAATGCCCGTGCCCGGCCAGGAAGCGGCCAAGCTGGCACAGGGGTGGCGTAAGGGAGGTGGGCGGTGGTTGGGCCGGCAATCAGCCGGCCAGGCGGCGCAGGTCCCGGGCTGTCATCACTTCCACATCGGTGCCGCCGAAATGCCGCGCGGCGGCCTGCTCGGCTTCGCGCCGGGAGTGGTAGCGGCCCAGAATGTCGGCCGGAGAAGTGGCCAGGGGCTGCACCACCAGGTAGCCGTAGTACCGTTCGTGCTCCTCGGGCGTGGCAAACGTGGGTGCTTTCTGGCGATGAATGGTGACTTGCATCAGGAAAATAGGTTAGCGGGCGGACCCAAAAACAGTGTTACAGCCAGGGGCGGCCGAAGTCTGGGAGGCGCAGGACCTGGGGCACGATGGGGAACGGGGGCAGGCAGCGGTGGCCCTGTTCGCCGGTCACCTCCTCAAAGCCCTCGAACCGAGCCGCGGGCGTGTGGTCGCGCCGGGCTGTTTTCATAATTTTTGGGTCGGCCAGCGAGGCCGGGTGGGCGGGGTTAGGGGCAGTTTTCATAGCTCAGTAAGACCGTGGACGTGCCGCCGACCGGGTAGGCGGCAACCCATTTAAACGCCGGCTGCCGGGCTGAGGATGAGCAAAAAGGCCGCTACGGTTCAAATTACGTACTTTCTGCAGGGTCATTCCGAAAACTACGTAGGGGCGCTACGGCCCCCGGCCGTACCCCGGCCACGGTGAGCTACCGGGCCCTCATCCGTCGGGCCGGCGCCAACGCCAACAAGCCGATGCAGGATGGGCTGCTGCTGGGCTCGCTCGCTGCCAGCCACCTGAAAAAGCAGCCCGCCGACTTCAACGCCCTGCTACGGGGCCGGCTGTGGGTGGAAAGCTAAAAAGACGCGGGCACCTGCTTTTTCGTGGAACTACACCAAGCCTCACGGGCCGCCGACGGCAATACGGAGCCGAATGCAGAAACTACGCAGCCGCCACGAAAAGTTACGGAGCCGCCCTCCGGATAAATTACCAATTGATTGATATTTAATCTATTACCCGCAACCGTTGGCCATGGGCGCGTCGTTAGAGCAAGGGTAATTATCATCCACCTATTAACCTTTTTCACTCATGGCAGACAATCAGAAAAACACCCGCGGCGGCAGCTCCGAGCAGCACGCCGAAGCCGGCCGCAAAGGCGGCGAGGCCAAAGCCCAGAAAAACCAAGGCGGCAACGGCGGCGGCAACCAAGGCGGCAATAGCGGCGGCCAGGGCGGCCGGGGCTTTGCCGGCATGGACCCTGAAGAGCAGCGCCGCATTGCCAGCGAAGGCGGCAAAGCCTCGCACGAGAGCGGCCGGGGCCACGAGTTCACCTCGGAAGAGGCCCGCGAGGCTGGCCGCAAAGGCGGCGAAAAGAGCAACGGCGGCAACCGCTAGCCCGGATTCCCGGACCCGCTGCCCCAGCGCCGCAGATGCCCGGCAATCAAGTACGCAAAAGCCCTTGGGGGTATTCCCCAGGGGCTTTTTGTGCCAATGCGCTACCCGTCGGGCTTCGGCGGGCGGGCCCAGTTCCTGCTTTCATTTCACCATTTTATTCCTTTTCCCATGTTCGATAAAATAGAATCCCTCGAAGGCTTGCTCGAAATCAAGCTGCAAGGCCTGTACGACGCCGAAAAGCAACTTACCAAAGCCCTGCCCAAGATGGCCGCCCAGGCCACCGACCCCCAGCTGAAAATGGGACTGGAAGTGCACCTGCGCGAAACCGAAAACTACGTGGTTCGCCTCGAACAAGTGGCCAAAAGCCTCGATATGAACCTGAACGGCCCCAGCTGCAAAGCCATGAAAGGGCTGATTGAGGAAGGCGAGCAGCTGATGGCCCTGCGCGCCACCGACGAAGTGCGCGATGCCGCCATTATCAGCGCCGCGCAGGGCGTGGAGCACTTCGAAATAGCCCAGTACGGCACTGTGGTGCATTTTGCCAAGCGCCTGGGCCTGGCGGCGGCGGCCGACATTCTGGGGGCCACGCTGACCGAGGAGAAAAACACTGACGAGTTACTGAACCAGCTGGCCATCAGCTTCATCGATGAAAAAGCTATAAGCCCGTCGTAAAAGTACCCCGTAATGGAACACTCGGTAGAATTGCCCGCTTCGCTGAATCCGCCCCCGGCCAGGCCTGTGCTGCTCGAATGCTACACCGACCCGCTTTGCCCGCAGAGCGCGGCCTTCGAGCAGCACGGGCAGCGGCTGCGAGCCGATTTTGGCCACCGGTTTGCCTGGCGCTACCGGCTACGCTCGCTGCCCGCCTCGTCGTATCCGGCCTGCCTGGCCGTGAAGTGTGCCGAGCGGCAGAGTGCCCAGGCCGGCGAGCTTTACCTGCGGGCGGTGCGCGCCGCCGTCACGCGCCAGGGCCACCACGCGGCTTGCCCGGCCACGTTGGCCGCCGTGGCCGCCGCGCTGGCCGCGCAGTTTCCCGCCGTGTTCGATGCAGCGGTTTTCCGGCAGGACATGGCGGCCAATGCGGGCGAGGCCGCACTGCTGGAGGATGCGCAACAGGCCCACCGGCACCACATCCGCTGCTGGCCGAGCCTCGTCGTGGTGCGGCGTGGGCCCGGGCCGGGCGCGGTGCTGACGGGCGGCAGCCAGCCCTACGAGGCGCTGCTGCAAGCGCTGGCCGCCCTGGCCCCGGATGTTTTTTATGAGCCCAGCCTGGTGGATGGCGGCGCGGGCTGAATAAGCAGATTCAGCGCCGCACCCGCCCTAGGGCTGGCCGCATAACCCCAGCAAAACAGGCAGGCCCCACTACGGAGCCTGCCTGTTTTGCTGGGGTTGAAGCAGGCGGCGGGCCTAGCGGGTGGTGCTGCCCGAAGTGCTGCCGCTGGTGCTGGAGCCGCTGGTGCTGCCCGACGTGGTGCTGCGGTGGCCTTTGCTGTGGCCGCTCCGGCTGCCCGAGGTAGAATTGCCGCGGGAAGAGCCATTGCGCGAACCCGACGTGGAGCCCATTGAGCCCGAATTGCGGCCACCGGAGCCGGAAGTGGTACCCATCGAACCCGAGGTGGAGCCCATGGAACCCGAAGTAGAGCCCGTCGAGCCGGAAGTGGAACCCATCGAGCCCGAGGTTGAGCCCGAAGTGGAGCCCATCGAGCCGCTGGTGCTACCACTGGTTGAGCCGGACGTGGTGCCGCTGGTAGTGCCCGAGGTGCTGCCACCGGTGGTGGTTTGGGCCTGGGCCGTGCTGGTGGCCAGGCCTAAGCCCAGCAGGAAGGTAGCCGCGCGGAGCGGCCGGGAAATGCGCTTGTTCATAAGCTTTGCAATGAGGTGAGGGTGAAAAATGAGAACGATAAATGAATGGATGCCGTGAGGCAAGAGCCCGCTGCCCTGGTTGGAGCAAACTGCTGCGGCCACGTAGGCCACTGCGCTTGCCATGCTCTGAGCCAGGGCGCAGCCGCCAGCCTCGCCAATTTATACGACTGACAATGAAGGTGAAGCGGGGCTAAAAGCACGTATTTTGGCCGGATAGTACGTAGGAACAAACACGCTAATTGCGCTTGGCCGGAAGGCCGGTTATGTTCGGCCGGCACTGGCTGTTCCCGATGCGATGGCGCAGAGCCTGCACGGCGCAGCCACGGTTTAGCTTGCGATGAACGGCCCCCGCCCGAAAGCGCTTTGCCCGCGCGATAAGTGCTGATTTGAGCAGTGCTAATGCGGATTTACTTGCTCCGTGTTTTCTGCAGAACGGGTTTGAATGGCAATTTCTTAACAAAAGCAACCAGCTGTCATAAAGCATTTTACCGGCGAATGGCAACTGCAAAAACTGCGCAATGGCCTTGGTTGCCGCCCCGAACGTGCCCCGCTGCCGGGGCGTAAGCAACGAACCCTACCGCCCCGGCGGGCGGCCCGCGTTTTCCCGTTCTCACCATTTTGCTCTTTCCCTATGTTCGACAAACTTGAAACCCTCGACGACCTGTTCGAAATGCAGCTCAAAGACCTGTACAGTGCCGAAAGCCAGCTCATTGAGGCCCTGCCCCTGATGGCCGAAAAGGCCAAAGACGGCCGCCTGCGGGCCGGCTTCACCAAGCACCTGCACGAAACGGAACAGCAGCTCCAGCGCCTCGAAACCATCGGCGAAGCCCTGGAACTTGACCTCGACGGCCACACCTGCAAGGCCATGAAGGGCCTCATCGCCGAAGGCCAGGAAACGATGTCGGAGCGTGCCACCGAGGAGGTGATGGACGCCGCCCTGATTGCCGCTGCCCAGCGCATCGAGCACTACGAGATTTCGGGCTACGGCACTGCCGCCCACTATGCCCAGCGCCTCGGGCACACCGAAGTGGCCGAGCTGCTGTGCCAAACCCTAAACGAAGAGCAGCTCACCGACACCAAGCTCAACGACCTGGCCAAGAACTACCTCAACCAGAAAGCCGTGTAGCCCCTGCCGACCATTGTATTATTCGGCTTGTCGAAACCTCTTCACTGCCTGGTTGCATTTGTTTGGATTGGTTGCGCGGTGAGGAGGCTTCGACAAGCCTGGCATAGGGGAAATCGATTCATGATTTCCCGACTACCCCTGTGATAGTCCCGAAAGTGCCCGCCCGCAGCGGGCATTTTTAGTAAACCCAATCTGCCGTTTTCCATGAGCGCACGTTCCGCTGCCTCCGTTAAGCACCAGCTCGACTCGCTGCGGCACCTCGATTTGCGCCGGCATTCCATTGATGAGCTGGTGGCGCGGGTGCGCGCGCTGCTGGAAGGCCAGCCCCTGCGCTGCCTCACGCTGGCCCCGGGCCGGCTGCTTTATCGCGGCATTTTGAGCGAAAGCTTGCCCGCGCGGCTGGCCGACGTGTCGTACCCGCCGCCCGAGGCAGTGCGCCACGACCAGCGCGCCAACCGCGCCGGCCGGCCCATGTTCTACTGCAGCGCCACCTGGCACCCGCCATTTTTTGAGGCGCACGTGCAGCCCGGCGATGGCATCGTCATCACGCGCTGGCAGACGCGGCAGCCGCTGCGCATCCTCAGCTTCGGCTACGCCGATGCTTGCGCCGACGACCCGCACGCCGACCGCGAAAAAGCCCTGCGCTATGCCCTGGCCCAGCTGCCGGAAGAAACCCGCGCCCTGGCGGCCTTCCTCACCCGCACCTTCACCCGCGCCGTGGCCGACGACGACCAGCACCACTACCGCCTCTCCATTGCCGTGGCCGAGGCCTGCCAGCTGGGCCGGGCCTTTGATGGGCTGCTGTATCCGTCGGCGGCCATGGCCTCGCCGGCCCACAACCTGGCCCTGCACCCCGACTGCCTCGACGCCGGCAAGCTCACGCTCGATTACATAGAGCACCTGCGCGTGCACCACGTTTCGCCCGGTACCGACGTGCTGGACGTGCGCTCGCTCGACATTGCCCACGCCACCGGCCCCGACGGCCGCCTGCAGTGGCAGGGCCGCCCCGGCAACTGGGTGCTGCGCGAGGGCAGCACCGCCACCGACTGCTGGCTGCAAAACGGCGAGTGGCACTGCGCCTGATGGCCACCGGTGCGTGAAACCCGGAGCACAAAAGCCGGATTTATGCCGGCCAAAATCCGTCTTTTTCCCGTCGCTACGTCGAGCTTAAGACTCGTACTAAACTGGTCTGTTCTGTCCTAACTATCCCCTGCTATGAATCCCACTCTCACCTACGCCGACGAGGCGGTCCTGGACGCCCCGCACGGCCTCTCGTTTGCCGTGCGGCACTCGCGCGAAATGCCTTCTTACTACGAGCTTGCCTTGGAAGACGACCAGGGCAGCCAGGCCCACTGGGTGGTGCCCCTGCCCCTGAAACAGCTGGCCAAGCGCCCTGTGCTGCTGTGGCTGCTGGCGGCTGAACCCATGCTGGGTGCGCTGGCCTGCGTCGAAACCGGCACCATGCAGCTGGCCTCGGCCCGGCCCGGCACCACGGCTACTCTGCGCCACGAGCTGGACCAGGGCGTACTGCGGCTCAATTTCAACGGCCAGCTGCTGCGCGGCTACTACCGCCTGCAGTGCCTGCCTAC
This sequence comes from Hymenobacter negativus, assembly GCF_016056375.1. Taxonomy (GTDB): domain Bacteria; phylum Bacteroidota; class Bacteroidia; order Cytophagales; family Hymenobacteraceae; genus Hymenobacter; species Hymenobacter negativus_A. The sequence goes on along the minus strand of NZ_JAEDAE010000002.1, from coordinate 46,281 downwards.
TGGGTGCGGGCAGCTCTGGCAGCTCACCCCCATTGGCCACATCTAAGCATGAAGAAATACGCCCTGGTTATTCACGGTGGTGCCGTGACGATGAAGCCCGACGAGCTCAGCCCGGCAGAAGAAGCCGCCCAACGCAAAGGCCTGGCCGAAGCCCTGCAGGCCGGCTGGGAAATCCTGCACCGCGGCGGCCCGGCCCTCGACGCCGTGGAGGCCGTGGTGCGCACGCTCGAAGACAACGAGCATTTCAATGCCGGGCGCGGCAGCGGCCTCACCCAGCAGGGCGAGGTGAAGATGGACGCCGCCATCATGGACGGCCGCACCCTGAATGCGGGGGCTGTGAGCGCCGTGTCCTACGTGCAGCACCCCATCAGCCTGGCCCGCGCCGTGATGGAGCACAGCCCTCACGTGTGCCTGGCCGAGCTGGGCGCCCTGGAGCTGGCCCTTGAAAAAGGCCTCGCCGTGAAGCCGCCCAGTTACTTCCTCACCGAGAAAACCCGCCAGCAGTGGTTGGAAATCGTGCAGAAAGAGGAGGCCATGGCCATGCACGACACCGTGGGGGCCGTGGCCCTCGACCAGGATGGCAACCTGGCCGTGGCCACCAGCACCGGCGGCATCGAGGGCCAGCTGAAGGGCCGCGTGGGCGACAGCCCCATCATCGGGGGCGGCACTTATGCCAGCAACGATTCCTGCGCCGTGTCCTGCACCGGCGATGGCGAGGTAATTATGCGCGGCGCGCTGGCCCACGAAGTGCACGCGCTGGTGAAGCACAAAGGCCTGCCCCTGGCCCAAGCCTGCCAGGCCGCCATTGCCCTGCGCGACGACGAGCTGAAGGGCGACAAAGGCATGATTGCCATCGACCACCACGGCAACATCGCCCTGGAATTCAACACCAATCTCATGCGCCGCGCCTACCGCGTGGGCACCGGCGAGCCCGTGGTGGCCATGTGGAAGGATGAGTAGCGGCGCGGGCGCTCTGCATGACGGCCATCTTAGCACTTCCTCGCCCTCAAATACGGATTTTCCGAACCCAAAAACCCGTATTTCCAGCGCCAACGAACCGTTTTTAGCGCCGTAGAAATCCTCGAGCTTCTCGCCGCCACCTCAACCCGGCGGCGAAAAACTGGGGCGGTAAGCAGCACATCGTAGCTGCCGCGCCCCGCTTTTCCACCACCGGCGCTCTACTGGCGTGGGCCAGCTGGGGTGCCGGTGCCGGGCAGTGCTGCTGCCCGCTTTACCCCTTTTTCCTCCTCTCTTCATGCCCAACCTATTCCCGACACCCAAAGGCAAGCTGCTCCTCATTGGCGGCCACGAGCAGCGCGAGAAAGCTGGCCCCTCGTACGAACAATCGCCCGAATTCATTCTGAAGCGCTTCGTGGATGAGCTGCCCAAAAAAGGCACCATCCTCGTCATTCCCACCGCTTCGGAAGAGCCCGAAGAATCGGCCAAGGAATACGTCGACCTCTTCAAAGACCTCGGCCTCAAGCACGTTGAAGTGCTTGATGTGCAAAGCCGCGAGCAGGCCAACAGCGTGGAGGCGCTGGACATGCTGAACCGGGCCGACGGCGTCATGTTCACGGGCGGCGACCAGTTGCGGCTCACGGCGCTGCTCGGCGGCACGCTGGTGCTCGAGCGTCTCACCGAGCGCTATTTGCGCGAGCCCATTGTCATTGCGGGCACCAGCGCCGGAGCCACGGCCATGAGCACGCCCATGATATACCAGGGCCGCAACGATGCCGGCTTCGTGAAGGATGAAATCCACATCACCACCGGCCTGCAGCTGCTGCGCGACGTGGCCGTCGACACGCACTTCATTGCCCGGGGCCGCATTGTGCGCATGGCCCAGATTATTGCCACCAACCCCGGTTGCATCGGCCTGGGCCTGGAAGAAGACACGGCCGTACTGGTAAGCAAAGGCAACCAACTGGAGGTCGTGGGCCGGGGCATCGTGGTGCTGCTCGACGGCCACGAGTGCACCGAAAACACGATTTACACGGTGAAGCCCGGCGAAGTCTTCTCCATCCGCGACCTGCGCCTGCACCTGCTGGCCGAGGGGCAGCGCTTCACCCTGCCCGGCTTCGCCTCCGATAAGCCGCCGGTGCAGAAGCCGGAATAAGGTAGCGTTAAACGCAAAGGCCAAAGCCCGTCCTGTTGCGTAGGACGGGCTTTTCTGAGTAGCCGACGACCGTTAGCGCATGATTTTACCCTGATTATCCCAGTGGCTCGATTTCACTTCCAGGCTGCCTGGCTGGCGCTTGATGGTGCGCGTGTACCGCTCGCCGACAATGAGGCCGTCGGGGCGGCGCTTGCCGAAAAACAGCAGCACCGGCTCGCCGTGCTCGTTGGTGGTGAAGGTGATGTCGTAGCCCTTGAATACGTCGTCGATGGTCGTTTTGGGCTCGTAGATTTTGCTAAGCTTTTTGTCTAGCTCGGGGTGGAGAGGCATGATGCAGAAGGAATTTATGAAAGAGGTTTGTGTCAGAGACCCGGCTGATGTATAGACGCCAGTTATGCGTGGTGTGGAGCGGCGGCAGATGTTAAGTCGAAACAGTTATGCTTCGCTGCGCTCTGTATGGCCGTTCTTTTGGCGAAAAATGCCAACGCCAAACTCCCTACTTCAGCCAGCCCTGGCTGGCGGCAATTTTTATCAGGGCGGCGGTGTTTTTGGCCCCGGTTTTTTCCATGATGTTCTGGCGGTGGGTTTCCACGGTGCGGGGGCTGGTGAAGAGCTTGTCGGCAATCTCGGCGGTCGTCAGGCCATCGGCCACCAGCTGCAGAATCTCCTGCTCGCGAGGCGAGAGCCCGCCGACAGGCTTGGTCGGCGGCTCGGGCACGCCCGACAGTAGCTTTTCCAGCATGACAAGGCCCAGCTCCGAGCACAGAAAGCGGCGGCCCGCAGCCACGGCCCGCACGCCCACCATTATTTCGTCGTGGCCGGTGTTTTTTAGGATGTAGCCGCTGGCCCCGGCGGTCAGCACCTGCCCAATGGCTCGCTCGTTGTCCACCATCGAAAGCACCAGCACGCGCACCTCGGGGTATTCGGCGTGTAGGCGCTGGGTGGTGGCCAGGCCGTCGAGGCCGGGCATGTGCAGGTCGAGCAGCACCACGTCGCAGGGCGTGGTGGGCAGCTGGGCCAGCAGCTGCTCGCCGCTTTCGGCTTCGCCCACCACTTGCAGGGTAGGCTCTTGTTGAAACAGGGCGCGCAGGCCGTGGCGAAGCACGGCGTGGTCGTCGACGAGGAAGAGACGGGTCATGGCGTGGGGGGTTCGGGAAGAGGTATTCGAATGCGTACGTAGGCACCGCCGCCCGCGGCCGCCCCGGTTTCCAACTCCCCCCCGAGCAAGGCCACCCGGTCTCGGATGCTGCGCAGGCCCAGGCCGGCTTGCTCGGCGGGCGTGGCCGGAAAGCCGGGGCCGTTGTCTTCGGCGCGCAGCAGCACCCAGCCGGGCATGGTTTCCAGCTCCAGCGTGGCGGTGGTGGCCCCGTGGGCGTGCTTCACGATGTTTTGGGCCAGCTCCTGGGCCATGCGGTAGAGGGCCATTTGCAGCGGCAGGGCGAGCGGAACGGCGTCGGCGTCGAGCTCGATGTGGCTGCGCAGCCGCAGGCGGGGCGTGCTCATTTTGCTGGAAATGTCCTGCAGGGCAGCGGCCAGCCCAAACTCTTCCAGCACCAGCGGCACCAGCTCGTGCGAGAGGGCCCGGGTCTGGCGAATGGCTTCGCTCAGCAGCTGGTCGGCTTCGGCGCGGGCTTTCACCAAGGCGGGGGCGATGCCCAGCAGCGGGGCGTGCAGGCGGTCGAGGCGCAGCTTGGTGGCGTAGAGAATCTGGCCGATGCCGTTGTGCAGGCTTTCGGCCATGCGCTTGCGCTCGGCTTCCTGGGCTGCCTGCACAGCCTCGAACAGGGCCTGCTGCTGCGTCAGGCGCAGGTGTAAATTATTAGCCTCCAACCGCTTTAGCTCGCTGATATCCAGGTTCATGCCCAATACCTTCTGGGGCTGGCCCTGCTCGTCGTGCATCACCACGGCCCGGATGCGCACGGTACGGACTTGCCCGTTGACGCGCACCTGCACCGTTTCTTTGATGTCGCACGCGCCCGTGCGGATGCAGGTCCTGAGGTATTCGACTTGGGGGCGTCCCTCCTCCGTGACCATGTTAAAGATGATGCCCAACTGGACTGGCTGGCCCAGGGGGATACCGAAGAGGTTGTACATGCCGGCCGACCAGGTAAACTGCTCGCTGCGCAGGTCGTACTCCCAGCTACCCAGGCCTACCAAGGACTCGGCCTGTTGCAGTAGTTGTAAGTTTTTGAACCGCTCGTCCTCGGCCTGCTTGCGGGCCGTGATGTCGAGATTAGTGGCCACCACGCCGTCGCCGAGCTTCACAAACTGGCAGGCAAACCACTTGTTGAAGCCCTCGTGGGGGTAGAAGTATTCCATGCTCTGGGGCTCGCCGGTTTCCACGGCCCGCACCGCTAGGTCGAAAATGCCCACGTCGCGAATGCCGGGGTACTCCTGGGCGTAGAGCTTGCCCATAAGGTCGGCGCGGCCGGTTTCGCGCTCCAACTCGCGGCTCACCAGCCGCAGCCGGAAATCGAGGATGGTGCCCGCTTCGTCGCGCACGGCTTCGAGCACCGACATGGCAATCAGGTTGGTATCAAACACCGACTGCAGCAGGTCGCGGCTGGCTTGCAGGTCGCGGGTGCGGCGGACCACCCGGTCCTCCAACTTGGCATTGAAGAGGGCCAGCTGGGTCTGGCTGGCGCGTAGGGCTTCTTCAGCCTGCTTGCGAGCCGTGATGTCGTAGCTCACCACCAGCACGGCCTCGGGCTCACCGGCGGGGTCCAGCAGGGGCACCCCGCGCGAGATGAACGTGCGACCGTGGGCCGTGTGCTCGCGCGCGAAGCCCTGCCCAGCCAGCGCCCGCCGGTAGTGGGCTTCGTACTGAGGCACCAGGCTGGGCGGCATGGCCTCGGCCACGGTGCGGCCCAGCAAATCGGCCGGGCGGAAACCGGCTGCTTCGAGGGCTTCGCCGCCGGCCAACTGGTAGCGCAGGTCGCGGTCGACGACGAACACGGCCGCGCCGGGCAGGTTGGTAATCAGGGCCCGCAGCCGCGCCTCGCTCAGGTGCAGGGCCGTTTCGGCCTTGGCACGCTCCACGGCGGCCCAGGTGCGCTCGGCTACCTCCCCGGCCAGGGCCACCTCGGCGGCGGTCCAGGGCCGGGGCTCAGCGTGGTGCACCGTAAAAACGGCCGCGAGGCGGCCCCCTTTCACGAGCGGGGTGGCAATGGCGGCGGGCGACTCGGCCGCAGCATAGGCGGCCCGCTGGTCCTCGGTCAGCCGGGGGTCGTGAGCCGTGTCGGTCAGCACGAGCGTTTGCCCGGCCCGCAGCACGGCCACCACCGGCTCGCCGTAGTCGGTAAAGCGGTGGCGGCGCGGCATGGGCTGGCCCCGCCGGATGTATTCGCCCTGCACCACGCCCGTTTCCTTTTCCAGTTCACCCTCTACCTGCACGTACTGGGCCCGGCTGGCCGCCAGGTGCTCCACCAGCAGCCGGCACGCCGTGGTGGCAATGGCCAGCGGGTCGACCAGCGGACGCAGCGCGTCGGCCAGCCGCAACAGAAACTGCTGCCGCTGCTCGCCCTGCTTGCGGGCCGTGACGTCGCTGAAGAGCACGCCCACCTGCCGGGCCTCGGGCGGCCCCATGCGGAAGGCGTGCGCGTCGTACCAGCGGCCCAGCTGCGCCACGTGGTATTCCAGGCGCTCGGGCTGGCCGGTTAGGGCCACGCGCCCGTAGGTTTCCAGCCACAGCGGTTCCAAGTCGGGCACCAGCTCGCGCACGGTTTTGCCCTGGGCATCGGCCGGCTGGCCCGAGTGCTCCACAAAAGCGGGATTCATCTCCAGGTAGCGGAAATCGACGGCCTGCTGGCCGGTTTCCTCAAACAGGAGCTGCAGCAGGCAAAAGCCTTGGGTGGTGGCCCCGAGCAGGGCGTGGTACTTGTCGGTAGCGCGCCGGGCCATTTCCTCTTTCAGGCGCAGGATTTCGGCTTCCGACTGCTTGCGCTCGGTCACGTCGATGGCGCTGGCTACCAGGCCATCGTCGAGCTTCCCGGCCACCAGATGAAACCACCGCTCCTGGCCTTTCAGGCGCAGCTGCACTTCGGTGTTGAGGGGCTGGCCGGTTTCCACCACCGCGCAGTAGAACTGAAACACGGTGGTGTCCAGGATGCCCGGGTAGGCCGTCGAAAACCGCTGGCCGCGCCGGTCGGCCACCGCGTACTGGCGCGCCTCGCGGTTTTCCAGCTGAAACTCAAAGTCCACGATGCGGCCAGCCGCGTCGCGTACGGCGCGGTGGTAGGCAATGGGGTTCAGCGAAACGTCGAACACCGTTTGCACCAGGTGCTGGCTGGCCAGTAGCGTCTGCTCGGCCTTTTTGCGCACGGAAATGTCGCGGGTGGTGGTCGTCACACCGTCGCCCAGCTTCACCACCGACTGGTAAAACCAGCCGTCGAACTGCTCGTGCTGGTAGTGCCGCTCGCTCTGGTCGGGCACGCCGGTTTCGAGCACCCGCCGGAACGTGTCGAAAATGCCCTCTGCCACCACACCGGGGTTTAGCTCACACAGGCGCTGGCCGATGACGTCGCCGTACCACCGCTCGGCGGCGGTGTTGTTGAGCACCCAGGTGAAGTCGACCACCGCGCCCTGCTCGTCGCGCACGGCCTCGAACACCTGCACCATTTCCAGGGAACTGTCAATGGTGCGCCGCAGCAGCTCGTGGCTTTGGTGCAGCGCCTGCTCGGCTTGCACCCGCTCGGTCACGTCCTGCACCAGCCCGCGCAGCTGCACGGCATGGCCGGCCGCGTCGCAGCGCACTTCACCGTGGGCCTCCATGGTACGCCACTGGCCGTCGGCGCGGCGGATGCGGCGGCGGTAGGTGTAGGGCTGCCGGGTGCGCACGGCCTCGTCGAGCACCTGCCGAATGGCAGCCGCATCGGCAGGGTGCGAGCGGGCATCGATGACGTCGAGCGTGAGCTCGAAAGTTGGAGGGTCCTCCCCGAACAAGTGGTACATGCCGTCGGAAAAGTAGAAGCTGCCGGTGGACAGGTCGGCTTCGTAGGAGCCAGTGTGGGCCACCGCCTCCATATCCAGCAGCAGTTGCACGCTGCGCTGCTGGGCGGTTTCGGCCTGGTGCCGGGCCGTGGCGTCTTCCCAGAACACCCAATGCTGGCCGGCCGGCGCGGGCCCCGGACGCATGCTCACCCACTGCTGGGCGTGGGGCAGCCAGACGTCGGGCCCCGCCACGCCTGTGGTCAGCAGCTGCGTCAGCGCGGCCACCACGCCCTCCGGCAACGGCGCTCCGGCCAGCGGCTGGCCTACCAGCGCCCCGGCCGGGGCCCCGCACCAGGCCGCCGCCTGCTGGTTGAGGCGCCGGATGACGTGCGGCGCATCTAGCACCAGTACCCCCCAGGGCAGCGCGTCGAGCAGCGCCTCGGGGGCGGCCAGTGCCTCCGACGACGAAGAATCGGGTGAAGTGGGCGGAATCGGAGCCATACAAAATGAGCGGGCAACCAGGCTCCGCAACCCAAGCTTACGAAGTTTTTATTGCCTGCTCCCAGATTTTTCAAGCAAGCAGAACCGTAGATAAGGGGCTTATTGCAAGGCTTCCGCGTCATCCAGCGAAGGCACCATGAGCAACTTAGCACCGGTGCCAGCCAGCACTTGCTACAGGGTGTGCGCCACCGCCGCGGGCACCTGGCAAAGCACCAGCCGGGCATGCCGGCGCTGCAGGCGCTGCTGGCACGACCACAGCAGCCAGACCGCCGTGACGGATAAATGATGGAGCAGGCGGCAGTCGACTTACACGGCGGGCTTGCCGCTGCGGCAGGCATGCGCGAGGTGCGCGGCCAGCTCGGCTTCGTTGGTGGCGGCGGCGGGAGCCAGGGCCAGCAGGTAGCTGGCGGGTAGTAGCTCGTGGCAGATAATCATAACGGCGGACATGTATAGGCTGGAAAGCTGCCTACAAAGCTCCGTCCCGGTAACTACTTTATTGCCCGGGTTTTCCCGTAAATCAAGCGGGAGAAAAATACGGGTTTAGAGCCCGCCGAGCCCCGATAGCAGCGCAGCCGACTACTTCTGAGTACAGCTGCGCTACCAACTGGGCATGCTAAAATCGTTTCGGCTGGATGCTTAAGCCCAGGCACACGCCTTCACGCGCCGTCCGTCAAAAGCCCGGAAGCTGGAAATGGCGTCGGTCTTTTGGTCTTGGGTTGGGTGAATGAAAAGGACACTTTTGCCATGAGGAAACCCCTCGCAAATTGCTGCGCTAAAGCAGCAGACCTTACTTTTGCGGGGGGCACCCCGGGGCAATTACACGGATGCCCCCTGACTCAACCCGATTAATTTAGACTTTTGGCTCATTCAAAAAGTGTCATACTGGCCACCAGAGGACTTTTTTTGGTTAACCAATACCCGAATGGCCCAGCTAGCGCGAGTCCCTGCATATCCATTTTAAACCCCGTTTGCACCAGCAAACGGGGTTTTTCGGTTTCCGGGCCAGGCCAAAATCAACCGTTTGCACAACTTATTCCCAATTCTTTTTCCCTTCTGCGATGCTGAACTATACCCACCGGCTGCTGGCGCTTTGCTGCCTGGCGCTGCTTTGGAGCACGGCCCAGGCCCAAACCATCAAGTCGCCCAACGGGCAACTGACGCTGCAATTTGCGCTGCAAACTGACGGCGTGCCCACCTACCACCTCACCTACAAAGGCCGCGACGTCATCAAAACCAGCAAGCTGGGGCTGGACCTGAAGAATGCGCCCGCGCTCACCAGCGGCTTTGCCGTGGCCGACAGCAAGCAGCGCAGCTTCGATGAGAGCTGGCAGCCGGTGTGGGGCGAGGTAAAAACCATTCGCAACCACTACAACGAGCTGGCCGTGACGCTGGCGCAGGCCGCCACCGGCCGCAGCATTCGGGTGCGGTTCCGGGTGTTCGACGACGGGCTGGGCTTCCGCTACGAGTTTCCGCGCCAGCCCAAGCTGGACTACTTTACCATTAAGGAAGAGCGCACGCAGTTTGCGCTGGCCGGCGACCACAAGGCCTTCTGGCTGCCCGGCGACTACGACACGCAGGAATACAGCACCGTGACGTCGAAGCTGTCGGAGGTGCGCGGGCTGATGAAGTCGGCCGTGACCGGCAACGCTTCGCAGACCACCTTCTCGCCCACCGGCCTGCAAACGCCGCTCATGCTCAAGAGCCAGGACGGGCTGTACATCAACATCCACGAGGCAGCGCTGATTGACTATTCGTGCATGAGCCTGGAGCTCGACGATAAGAACTTCGTGCTGGAATCGCACCTCACGCCCGACGCGGTGGGCGACAAGGGCCTGATTCAGACGCCGGCGCTTTCGCCCTGGCGCACGGTGATTGTGAGCGACCGGGCCGGCGATATTCTGGAATCGAAGCTGGTGCTGAATCTCAACGAGCCGACCAAGTTCAAGGACACCAGCTGGATAAAGCCGGTGAAGTACGTGGGCGTGTGGTGGGAGATGATTACAGGCAAGAGCACGTGGTCGTACACTAACATGGACAACATCAAGCTGGACTCCGTTGATTACAACAAGGTGAAGCCCAACGGCACGCACGGCGCCAACACGGCCCATGTGAAAGAATACATCGACTTCGCCTCCAAACACGGCTTCGACGCGGTGCTGGTGGAGGGCTGGAACACCGGCTGGGAAGACTGGTTCGGCAAGCACAAGGACTACGTGTTCGATTTCGTGACGCCCTACCCCGATTTCAACGTGCCGGAACTGCAACAGTACGCCGCCAGCAAGCACGTGAAGATGATAATGCACCACGAAACCTCGGGCTCGGTGCGCAACTACGAGCGGCACCTAGACACGGCCTTTGCCTTCATGAACAAGTACGGCTACGACGCCGTGAAAACTGGCTACGTGGGCGACATCGTGCCGCTGGGCCACCACCACTACGACCAATGGGTAATTAACCACTACAACTACGTGCTGCAGAAAGCTGCCGACCACCACATCATGGTGAACGGCCACGAGGCCGTGCGCCCCACCGGCCTGGCCCGCACCTACCCCAACCTCATCGGCAACGAAGCGGCCCGCGGCACGGAGTACGAATCCTTCGGCGGCAACAACGCCGACCACACCACCATCCTGCCCTTCACCCGCCTCATCGGCGGGCCGATGGACTACACGCCCGGCATTTTCCAGACCAAAATCAGCGCCCTCAACCCCAACAACAAGTCCTTTGTGCACAGCACCCTGGTGCGCCAAATGGCCCTGTACGTGACCATGTACTCGCCCCTGCAAATGGCCGCCGACCTGCCCGAACACTACAACCAGCACCTCGACGCGTTTCAGTTCATCAAGGACGTGGCCGTGGACTGGGACGACACGCACGTACTGGAAGCCGAGCCCGGCGACTACATCACCATTGCCCGCAAGGCCAAGGGCAAGAACAGCTGGTTTATCGGTAGTACCTGCGATGAAAACGGCCGCACGTCAAACATCAACTTCGGCTTCCTCGACCCCGGCAAAAAGTACGTAGCCACCATCTACGCCGACGCCAAGGACGCGCACTACGAGAAGAACCCGCAGGCCTATACTATCCGCAAGATGCCGGTGACGCGCAAAACCAAGCTGACGCAGTACTGCGCACCGGGCGGCGGCTACGCCATCAGCGTGGTAGAAGCGCGATAGCGGCCGACGCTGAGGCAACCAGTAACGAAAACACTCCGGTAGAGCCTGTTTGCCAGGTTTTATCGGAGTGTTTTCGTTGGTACCCATCCGATGGCATCAATAGTAAGTGGAGTATAGCCGGGGATGCTTGGTGAGCAGGGCTTTGGGGCTGACGCGCAGCCGGCCCTTGCCCACCATGGCGAACTTAGCCAGCGGGTCGCGGAAGAAATACGCGCCGTCTTCAATTACCAATTGCCCGGCGATGGTGACCTTGGTGTTGCGCAGAATTTCCAGCGCGCCGCCTTTTTTCACTACCAGCCGCGAGGTGGGCCCAATGTAGAGCTCGGGCACTTTGCCAGGTGTTTCATTGATAACCAGTGCATTGTTGTTGGCCACCAGCACCAGGGCCGAGTCGCGGGCGTGGGCCGGCTGCCGGCCGATGTCGAGGCCGCTCTGCACGAGGCAATAGGTGTTGGGCGCCAGCAGCTGCAGGCTGCCGGGCGCGCGCAGCACGGTGGTGCCCACCACGCCGCCGCTGCCCAGCATCAGGGCGCTGCGGTGGGCGCTGGTGCGGTGTGGGCCGTCCCGAAACGCATTGTTGCCGCTGAACACCGCCCCCAGAATCTTGTCGTAGGAGCCCTGCGGCGGCTGGGTATAATCGAACAAAAACGTGCACCCGCGCAGGTGAAACAGGCTGGCCGTGTCGGTAGCGGCCGGAACAGCGTGAATCAGGTAGCCGTGCGTGCCGATAAACTGGCAATTGGTGAAGCTCATGCTGCGGGCGTAGGACTCGGAATGCAGCGTGAACGGCCCGTATGCGGGCTTGCCGTGGTAGGGCCGGTCCTCGAAGGTGCAGCCGATGAAACGCGTGGCGTCGGCGGGGGTAGCGGCTTTGCAGCCGTGCACAAAGGCTCCGTAGAAGCGACAGTCGCGAAACAGTACGCCGGGCTGCGAAATCCACGCCGACCAATTGGTGATGCCCCAGGCCAAGCTATTGGAAATCACAATATTTTTGGTGGAAGCCGGGTAATTGCCTTCGGGCCGGTCCGATACGATGCCCTGGCCGGCATTGTCCACGAAACGGCAGTTTTCCAGGTCTACATTGGTTACGAAACCGTCCTGCGGCTCCAGGTCGACACCAGCAGCGGGGCTGGACACCAGCGCTTTGCCTATCGATGACACTATCACCTGGCCGGTGTGGCTAAAGCTGCAGTTCACGGCCCGAAAACCGTTGACGCCGGTGAGCGACAGTCCCTGCCGGCCGTTGTAGTTGCAGGTCGAGTTTTCGAGCACAATGCCTTCGCGTTGGGGGTCGTCGAGGCTTTTGGCCAATTGGTTGAGGACCTGAATGCCATCGCGCCCGAAATGGTGCAGCGCCAACTGACTCAGAATAACGCGGCGCGAGTTGCGCACAAAAATTCCGTCGAAATTCAGCTGAATGCCCGTATCGCCCCAATGCCCGCCCACCACCGTGTGCGGACTATTGCCGTTGATATTCAGCTTGGCCACCCGCACGTTGTCGCACTCCTGCAGCACCAGGCAAAGCCCCACCGAAACCGCGTATTTACCGTCCGTGAAGTATGCGTTGGGAGCATCGAATCGGCGCTTGGTGGCGGGGTCGAAGGAACCGTAGCGCTGGTTGTCGACGTAGCGGATTTCGGTGCTGGCGCTGTCGTCGCCCGTCACCGTCAGGTTGCGGCAGCCCACCAGATGCAGCACGTTCACGCCCTGGTTTGCCTCGTCCTGCCGGCCCACCAGGTACACGCCTTTGGGAATGCGCAGCACGGCCGAGGCCGTGGGGGCAGGAGTCTCTTTGGCGCGCTTGTTGAAAAATGCGGCGGCCCGCTCGAAGGCCAGCTGGTCATTGGTTTTGCCATCGCCTACGGCGCCAAAGTCGGTTTTCAGGTCTTTGCGCAGCACAGCGCCCCCCTGCCCACGGGCGAGGCCAACGGATAGCAACAGCACCAGGCCGGCGAGCAACAGGCGCAGCTGCGGCGCCGCAGGCGCGGTATTGGCAGGTTTCAATGTATTCCTCATGCTGATATTAACGGTGATACATCCGGAATAGCACACGCAGCGGTCATATAAGCCGCGCTACCTTAGGTGACGCCTCACAACACCAAATCGGCAAACAGCCGCGCCAGCGTCGCGCCAGCATCCAGGCAGCGGCCCGGGTGCACCGCCGACGACTGCACCACCGTGCTGCGCGTGGCCGTGAGCCAGCGAAACCGCTCGGCAATGGGCAACTGGCCAATGGTGCCGCCGGTGGCTTTGCCCCGGCAAATGCGCTCGAACGCCTGCAGGCGGGCCGTGATTTCGGCCAAATCCAAATCCGGCGCCACGGCCAGCAGGCGGGCTTCGGGCAGCGCAAACCGGGTTTCGAGAAAGCCCAGCGAGCGGCAGTACACGATGACGCCCACGTTCAGAAACTCTTCGCGCTCCACGCGGGGCACCACGCGCAGCACGGCGTACTCAAATAAGTGCATTGCGGGCATCTTGGGCTTCCTGAACAAAGGTTTCTGAGGCGGCCAGGCGGGCTTCGAGGAAGCCCACGTAGGCCTGGCGCTGGTCTTCGGCGGTGCCGTGGCCGTTGGTCAGCCAGGCATCGGGCACCAGCGCCACAATGGCGCGCAGGATTGCGGGCGTGAGTTTGGCCTTGTACTCGGCATCGACTTCGGCCAGCTCGCTGGCTTGGGGCAGCAGCACGTGCGTTTTAATCTGGGGAAACGGGCGGGGGCGCGGCGCGGCCCACTCGGGGCCCGCGTGGTGCACGTAGAGGGCCGCGCCGTGGTCAATAAGCCACAGCTCCTTGTGCCACATCAGCATGTTGGTGTTGCGAGCGGTGCGGTCTACGTTCAGCGTGAGCATGTCCAGCCACACGATTTGGGAGGCCAGGCGCGGCTCCACGGTGGTCACCAGCGCATCGTAGGTGATGGCTCCGGAGAGGTAGTGCAGGGCCAGGTTCTGGCCGGTGCTGGCTTGCAGCAGGTCCTGGATTTCCTCGTCGGGCTCGGTGCGGCCGAAGGATTCGTCGAGCTCGCAAAACACCAGCTCGGGCACGCGCAGGCCCAGCACGCGGGCTATTTCGCCCACAATCAGCTCGGCAATCAGCGCCTTTACGCCCTGGCCCGCGCCCCGAAATTTCACCACGTAGAGGAAGTTGTCGTCGGCCTCCATCAGGGCCGGCAGCGAGCCGCCCTCGCGGAGCGGCGTCACGTAGCGCGTCAGCGCTACGGTGCGGAGTTCAAGAATACTGGGGGCCGGCATACAGCAGATAGAGAGAAAATAGCCCGGCAAAGGACGGTCAATTTCGGGCTTTGGGCCGGCAGCGGCAGCGGCCAGGATGAGCGCATGCACCTATCCGAGCCCGGAATCTGGCAGTGAAGCTAGATTCCACAAAAAACACCTTATTAATATTTCACATTTATTTGGATGACCGATAAAACCTTCTACATTTGAACTATATCATTCATAATGCGTCAAATTAGCACTTCAATAATATTTTCGTATAACAATTACAATAATACCCATCTACTTGCATCCAATTTTTGATTTCAAAATTCTTTAAAAATTCATATTTAATTCTCACCTCAATTTTCTTACCCATGAAACAACTCGACTTTGCTAAAAACAACCAGGGTACGGCGCTTGCGCCGCCCAGGACAGCAGCCCGGCCAGCCGGCCGGCTCGTGCTTTGGACGCTGCTAATGCTGGGTTTGCTGCTGGGAGCCGGTGCGCCGGCGCAGGCCAGCCACTTCCGCTACGGCACCCTAACCTGGCGCACCGTGTCCACCGACCCCAGCAAGCTGACGGTGCAGTTTAAGGTGAGCCAGGCGTGGCGGCTCAGCTTCGGCGCCTTCGCCAATAATGTCCCGGTGCCCGGCGCGGTATTCAATGACGTAATGAATTTCGGCGATGGCACGACCGGCAACATGAACCTGGTGGTGACGTCGGTAGACGTGCCGGGCGACAGCTTCTATGCCGAAGCAGTGGTGACGCACACTTACGCGGCGGCCGGCAACTACCGGGCCTTTTTCTCGGACTGCTGCCGCATCTACACCCTGTCGAACAACGCCAACAGCACTTGGTACGTGAGCACCCTGGTGAATGCCGGCTCGGGCAACAACTCGCCCGTGTCGACGCTGGCCCCGGTGGTGAACCTGGCCGTGGGCCAGGCCGCCGCTACGTTTCAGCTGCCCGCCAGCGACCCCGACGGCGACGCGCTGACCTACTCGCTGGCTACCTCGGCCGACATCAACAATGAACCTTTTACCAACGCCCCCACCCTGGCCGTGAACCCGGCTACGGGCGCCGCCACCTTCAGCACGGTAGGCCGCACGGTGGGCCAGCTGTTCAATGGCGTGATTAAGGTGAGCGACGGGCGCACCAGCATCCTAGTCGACTTCCTGATTAACATCACGGCGGCTTCCACGGCCCCGGTGTTTGATTACAGCATCACGCCGCCCAACGGCTACGTGTACCAGGTGTCGCCGGGCCAGGCGGTTACGTTTGGCGTGCGCGCCACCGACAGCGACCCTAACGACGTGGTGAACCTGAAGGCTTTCGGGCTGCCGGCGGCGGCCACCACCGCCCCCACTCTGCCCCTGAACGGCAACCCCGTGCAAACCGCCTTCACCTGGACGCCCACGGCGGCCAACCTGGGCACGGTCATCATCAACTTCGTGGCCCAGGACCTGGCCGGCGTGCAAACTTCCACGTCCGTCACCATTGAAGTGAGTCAGAAGCCGCGCTTCGACGTGCCCCCCACGCCGGCCAACACCAGCGTGGTGCAGGTAACGCCCGGCACAGCCCTGCGCTACACCATTCAGGCGTCGTCGCCGGTGGCGAGCAACCGGGTGAGCATTGCCAGCGCGGCCGGCCTGCCGGCTTCGGCCAGCTTTGCGCCCGCGCTGCCCACCGCCGCTGCCAACCCCACCAGCACCCAGCTGAACTGGACGCCCGTGCTGGCCGACTGGGGCCCGCACGCCGCCACCTTCGTGGCCCGCGACAACAACAACGAGCAGGCCACCCACGCGCTGAGCTTCATCATCAACTCGGCCCCGGCCTTCACCTCGCAGCCCAGCAACCTGACCCGCACGGTGGGCCAGCCGTTCACGTATAACATCACCGCCACCGACCCCGACCTGCCCTACGGCGACCGGCTGACCATCACGGCCTCGGTGCTGCCCAGCTGGCTGCAGCTGATATACCCCGGCAACGGCACGGCCACGCTCAGCGGCACGCCCACGCTGGCGCAGGTGGGCACCCACCGCGTGACGCTGGAAGCCGAAGACATCTACCACCACGGCAACAGCTACGGCACCATTTCGCAGACGTTTGTCATCACCGTAATGGCCTGCAACGTGGCCGCCGTGCCCACCGCCACCGACCCGAGCTGCGCAGGCAGCAGCACCGGCAGCATTGCCCTGGCCGTGACGGGTGCCCTGGCCCCCGCCACCTACGCCTGGACCGGCCCCAACCGCTTCCAGGCCACGACCCAGAACCTCTCGCAGCTGGGTGCGGGCACCTACACCGTGGTAGTAACTGGCGCCAACGGCTGCACCGCCACCGCCCAGGCCACGCTGAAAGACCCTGCCCCGGCCACGCCGCCCACCGTCACGGTTTCGCTGGCGAACCCCGTGGTGGTGCAGCAGCCCACCACTATTTTCCTCGGCTACGGCCCCCAGACGGCTACCCTGACCGCCAGCGGCGGCGTGAGCTACCGCTGGAGCCCGGCCACTAATCTGAGCAACGCCAGCATCGCCAACCCGGTGTTTGCGCCCACGGCGGCCGGCCAGTACACCTACACCGTGACGGCCACCAACGCCGCCGGCTGCCAGACGTCGGCGTCCGTGACGCTGAGCGTGATTGATGCCAACTGCGGCAACAACCCCAAAAATCCCAAGGTGCTGGTGTGCCACAACGGCCACGAAATCTGCATTTCGCCCAACGCCGTACCGGCGCACATCGGCCCCGGCTCGACGCATGACGACTACCTGGGCAGCTGCACCGGCACGTCGATGCCCGGTACCGCGAGCACGGCGGCGCAATTGGTGCTCGAAGCCTATCCCAACCCGGTAGCCAAAAGCACAGTGGTGAACTTCCGGGCTCCCGTGACGTCGGCTGCTACGGTGCAGGTTTACAACCAGATGGGCGTGCTTGTAGCCACCCTGTTCGAAGGCGAAGCCCAGGCCGGCCGCGACTATCCGCTCGAGGTGGATGCCAGCCATTGGCCCACCGGCATTTACCTGTGCCGTTTCGTGAGCAAAGGCCAAAGCCAGACCCAACAGCTGATGGTGACGAAATAGCTTTCGCTGCTTCATCTACAGAAAAGCCCTCTGTCAGCACGACAGAGGGCTTTTTGCTTTTGTCATTCCGACGCAGGAGGAATCTGGGTAAACTCGTTCAAACGATTTATCCCAGATTCCTCCTGCGTCGGAATGACAGCGCTACGCTTAGCGGTGGCGCTTGAGCGTGAGGTAATCGAGGTAGTACAGCACCTTCACCGACAGCGAGTTATTGTGCGGGGTGTTGATGGTGTTGTTGAAATTATCGAAGAACTGCGGCGTGGCTTCGTTGGCCTGCAAATAGGTGGAACCGGCGTTTTTCCAGACCACGCTGATTTGCGAGCCGGGCGCGAACCACCACGAATACACTGCGTCCACGTTGAAGGCGTTGTAGGTGTTGTCGCGGTTGCGCTGGTAGGCGGCGGGCGTTTCGACGCCGTCTTTGCCGAGCGTGGTAAAATCGAGGTAGCGCACGTTGCTGGTGTAGTGCCGCACACGCAGCGTGAACGACATGCGGTTGGTGAACGTGTAGGCCACCGAGGCCACGTTGGCCACCGTGGCCACGTTGCGGCGGCCCAGCAGAATCTGGCCCAGGAAGGGCTGGTCGAGTGCCTGGGCCGCGTCGAGGCCGCCGTTCACGTAGCCGATTTGGTTCTGGCGCAGGCTCCAGTCCACGCTGTAGCGGAAGGTGAGGTGGGTGTTTACGCGGTAGCGCGGGTAGAAACCCAGGCTGTAGCCGGTGCGGCGGGCGCGGACCAGCCGCTCGTCGTGGCCGTAGCTCTGGAAGCCAGCGTTCCAGTTGATGGCCACCGGCTTGCGCGAGTCGGAATTGAAGAAGAACGTGAAGCGGGTGTTTTCGGGTACCCGCACATAGTACTCGCCCAGCGTGGCGGTGCGCGGCTCGTAGAAGTCGTGCGTCACGGGGTCCACGTTCAGGTCGAAGCCCAGCTGGTTGAAGCTCTTGGTGAAGGTGGTGTTGGCCCCGAGGTAGAAGTTGAGCGCTTGGTACAACGTCGGCTTGTAGAGCAGCGAATGCGTCACGTTGCCAAATAGATACAGGTTGTTCACCTTCCAGAACGGCTGGTACTTGCCGTAGCTCACATCCAGCGACTCGGTGATGTTGTTGTTGCCGAACAGAATGCCCAAATCGTTCGGATTGTAGGTATCGGACTCGATGCCATGGCTCAGGTTCCAGGTGAAATTGCCCGAGATTTTGCCCACGCCTAACCGGTATTTGTAGCCATCCTGGTCGTTGATTTGGTTGGTGGTGCCGAATTCGGTGCCCCGGCGGCGCGAGTAAATGGCGCGGCCGTCGATGGCGTAGCGGTTGGCCTTGTTGGCGAAGCGGAACAGGCCTCCGGTCACGTTAGCGTCGTAGGTGCTGCCGGCCCGCGTCACGTTGGTGTTGATGAGCGAAACATAGGAGTTGTTTTTCAGGCTCTGGTCGAGCACGGCGATGTTGTAGTTCGAGAACGGCTGGGTGAGCACCTGGCGCTCCTGCCCGGTTTCGGTGTTGCGGATGGTGGCGTAGGTGTCGTTGCTCAGGGCGTTGAAAACGCCCACGCCCAGCCCCTTGCTGGTGCGCCCCGATACCTTGGTAGCATTCAGCAGCGGCGTTTCGGAGGGGTTGCTCACGATGAGTTCATTCGCGCCCGCCGTCACGCCATAAAAGCCCACCGGCGTGGCCCCTACCCTTCTCGAATAAAACAAGTTACCCTTATTGAACAGCTCGGTGCCTTCCGTAAAAAAGGCCCGGTTCTCGTTGAACTGCACCTCAAACGGCGAGAGATTAAGCACCTGGTTGTCGCTCTGCACCTGCCCGAAATCGGGCACTAGCGTGGCATCCAGCGTGAAGCTCTCGTTGATGCCCCACTTCAAATCGGCCCCGCCGTTGAAGCGGGTGGTGAGCTGTTTGGTGCCGTCGGCGCTCAGCGGGTTGTGGTTCACGTAGCCCGACACGTAGGGTGTGAGCGAGAGGCGCAGCGGCGGCTTCACGCCCTGCACGCCCGTCAGGTCGCCCCACTGGTTCACAAAGCCGTCTACCTGCGGCTTCACCTCGTTCCAGAAATAGGCGGCGTTATCGCGCTTGCGCTGCCGCATGAAGTTAAGCCCCCAGCGCTGGACATCGGCCGTGCTGAAGCGGATGGCGGAGTACGGAATCCGCATTTCGGCCACCCAGTCGGTGCCGCGCAGGGCGGTGCGGCTTTCCCACACGGCGTTCCAGTTGAAATCCTCGCCGCCGGCCGGCGAGTAGCGGGCATCCATCTGTACGCCGCCGGTCGTCACAAAAAAGGCGTAGCCGTTGAGCTGGTCGTGGTAAGTATCGAGGAAAATCCCGATAAAGTCGGTATTGCCGAAGTTGTCGCGCGCCGTCAGCTCGCGGGGGATGGAGTCGGCAGCTACGTCGTGCATGATGGCCCCCACGTAAATCGCGGCATCGTCATACAGCACGCGCACTTCGGTGGGGTACTTTTCGTGCGGGCCGGGCTTGGGCCGATTCTGAATAAAATCGGTGGCGGGCAGGGCCTCGCGCCACGCGCCCTCGTCCAACACGCCATCGAGCTTGATGGGCTGCGCGATGCGCAGGGCCGCCAGCTGGCGTTTGGGGGCGGCCGTGGCGGCGGCTTTGGTATCAGCAGTGGCCGCCGGGGTTTGGGCCAGGGCCGGCGCGAGGGCCAGCCCCAGCACTGCAACCAACAGAAAACAGGTGCGCAGAAAGAAGGTGTGTAGCATGGTGAAGGGTAGTTAAGTGCGTTCAGGAGCAATTCAAGGAGGACTCGGGACCTGCCGACAATGGGCTGGGGCGGGCTGCGACCGGCGCACACTCACCAGATGGGCGGGCCATACCTCTCCCGTCCGGGCCGGCTTGCAGACCGGCCCGGGCGGTGCCCCAGCTTCATTTGTCAGAAATTTGGCGCGGTTGCCGGGGCATCAGGAACCCGGCATTCTCCGCGGCGAGTCATTTTAGTCAGGCAATAAAAATCCCATCTGGCAGCCGTTGTGGCGCCATTTCGCGTGGAAACTCCGCATGTTGGGATTGGTTACTTCCGCTTGCGGAAATAAACGTCGTTGCTGATGGATTCGAGCTTGACGAGCGGGCCGCTGCCGCTGAGCGTGCCGTGGAGCTGGTAGCCCACGATGGGATTTTTGCGCATCTCGTTATTGAAGGCAATATCCTGGTCGGTGTACACCTCACCCGTAACGGTTTTGAGCGCCAACTCCGCGCCCTTCGACGCGGGCCAGGCCACGTCCACGAAACCGCTCAGCGACTTGGCTTCGATGGCGTTATTGAGGCCCACAATGTCTACGTTGCCGCTGTAGGTGTACACGCGCAGGACCACGTCGGCGGGCAGCGTGATTTCGTAGGCGATGTCGTCGCACACCTGCTGGCCGTACCACATGTTGCGGTCGCCATTGGTGCCGGGGCAGTCGCCGGGCTGGGCCTTCCGCAGCATTTCCTTGTCAAAGTCAGCGGTTAATTTCACCTCGTCGCCGGTCTGGTTCAGGTCGATTTGCAGAGCATCGTTCAGCCGGTTCGAGTTGATGCTGACGGTGGCCTTCATGGTCATTTTGCCCGCCGCCCCGGGCCGGATGCGGATATTGCTGGCCTGCTTCAAATTCAGAAACACGCGCTGCCCGGCAGTCAGATTAGCGGATTTCTCGATGATTTTCTGGGCCGAAACCGACTGGCGGGCGGCCGTGGCGCACACCAGCAAAAGGAGGAATAGGAACTGGCGCATGGCGTTAGAAGAATAGAGGTTGGGGTTGGTATTCAGGGAATCTGTTCATGCGCGTGTCACCTCACCCCCGGCCCCTCTCCCCAAGGAGAGGGGGCCGGGGGTGAGGTTCCTCGCGCGAGGTATCGTTACTTCGCTTTCCGCACGTAGATATCACCACTCACCGTCTTGAACGACACGGTGTTGCCGCCGCCGTTGATGTTGCCATCCACCACCTGCCCGCCAATGTGGTTTAGGTTGTCCTGGCTTTTCAGGTTCAGGTCGAAGTCGGTGTAGATTTCGCCCGATACGGAGCGCAGCTTCAGGGTGGCTTTGGTGTTGGTGGGCATGCTTACGTCCACGTCGCCGCTCACGGTGGAGATGGAGCTGGGGCCCTGGCGCATGGGCGCAAAACGCACTTGAATGTCGCCGCTCACGGCGTTGGCCACCACGGGGCCGGCCACATTTTTCAGGCTGATGTCGCCGCTGGTCATGCTCACTTCGATGTCGCCGTTCAGGTCGCGCATCACCAGGTCGCCGCTGCCGTTCCAGCCGGCCTGCTTGTATTGCACCGAGGCATTGCGCGGCACCCGGATAACGTAGCTGGCTTCCTTACGCGAGGCCCGGGTGATGCGTACCGTATTGCCGTCCTGCGTCACGGCAAGGCCGATTTTAGTATTGTCCACCGCCGAGTTGTAGATGGGACGCAGGCCTTTGGCGCGCTCGGGGGCTTCTTCAAAGCCGTCGCCTTTTATCACCAGCTCGCTGCCGTCGATGCCTTCCACCGTCACTTCGCTGCCCTGCATGTCGATGACGACTTTGGGGTCTTTGGCGTTGAGCTTGGTTTTGAATTCCTGGGCGTGGCTGGTTTGGGTGAGTAGCAGGCCCGAAAAGGCGAGTAATAAGAGCTTATTCATGGTATTTGAGGGAGTTAGCTATTGTTAAAGCAATCTGGCCGTAGGGCGCGGGGCTTGTCCCCGCCCGTCGTGGCACGTATTGCGGTTGAGTGGTTCTGGTGACGGGCGGGGACAAGCCCCGCGCCCTACACCGAACTGGGTTATTTAAATCAGTTTGCCGATGCCGGCCTCAGCCTGCTCCCGCACCACAGGCAGGGCATCGGCCTTTTTGGCGAGGCGCTGGAGCTGGGGCACCGCCCGGTGCACCCGCAGCGATACCACCATGTCAATCAGCGCAATCTGCACGTTGGGGTCGGTTTGGATGGGCAGGGAGTTGGCCAGGCCTTCGCGCACGCCGGGGGCATCGCGGAGGCGGTAGAGGGCTTCGCAGGCCGCCAGGCGCACGTTGGGGTTGGGGTCGAAGTTGAGCGTGTTGAGCAGCACCTGCACCGTAGCATCATCGGGAGCCGCGGCGGCTTTGGTGGCGTTGGTCACCAGTTGAATCCGGTCGCTGGCCGACACGGGGCGGCCGTTGTCGTTGGTCAGGGCGTTGGCCAGGGTGGTGGGAGCGTTTTTCTCGGTAGTAGTTGCCACGGTATTAGCATTGTTGCCCCAGTGCAGGTTGCGGCCGAGGAACACGCCGGCGGCAATCAGCACAATGCTGGCAGCAATGCGCAGCCAATTATTGGCCAGCGTCGTGGGCCACATCGACACCACTTTGGCCTCGGGCTGGCCTACCGTTGGCGCGGCGGTCGTTTCAGAGTTAAGCAGCTGCTTTTGCTGTTCCAGCATGGCCATAAAGTTGGCGCGCAAGGCCGTGCGGGGCACTTCGGGCAGGGCCGCATCCAGGTCATCAGACAGGGCGCGGAGCTGAGTTACCTGCAACTGGCAGGCGGGGCAGGCGGGCAGGTGAGCGGCCACGCGCTCGGCTTCGGCGGCCGGCAGGCTGCGCTCGACGTAGGCCGGCAGCAGGGCTTCCAGTTCGTGGCAGGCAGAAAGTTCGGGCGTTTTCATTGACTTAATTGGCGAAATAGATTTTGCGCAGCGCTTGCAGGGCGCGGTGCGCTTTCACGCGGGCAGCTTCGGCGGTGCAGCCCAGCAGCTTCCCGATTTCCTCGTAGCCAAACCCCTGAAAGCGGTTCAGGACCAGAATTTCGCGCTGCGGCACGGGCAGCATGTCGAGGGCTTCGTGCAGGTCGTCGTGGTGGTTGCTGACGCGCATCTGGGAGAAGGCCGCGCCGCGCAGGCCGCCGGTGCGCTCCACCTCGTCCACGTCCACATCGGCGGCGCGCAGCTTTTGCTGGCGCTGCCAGTAGTCGGCGTGCACGTTGCGGGCCATCTGGTACACCCAGGCCTTGAAGGGCTGGGTGGGCTGGTAGCTGCCGCGGTATTTGAGGATGCGCTCGAACACGGTTTGGGTTAGGTCTTCGCTGGTTTCGCGGTCGTTGGTGAGGCGGGTGAGGTAATTAAATAAGGGGCCGTGGTAGCGCTCAAACAGCGGCACAAGCTGGTCCAGGTCGTCGGCCCGGACGGCTGCCATCAGTTCTTCGTCGCTCGTACTCGTGAGGGTCACGGGTGGGGGTTTTGGAGGTGAGTTGAAAGGAGTACCCGGACTTGGCCCAGACGTTACAGCGGGCCTGAAAAAAATTTCGGATAGCCCAAAAATAGGCCGTCCCTATTCGGTAACCGGCTTGTAATGTTGGGGTAATAAGGCGGGAATAGTTTTGAGCTTTTATTCATCAAGCCTTCACCTTATGCCCCTGAAAACGTACTTTCTCCGTTTATCCGCCGCCCTGACAATGGCCTTAGGCACGGCTGCCAGCGCCGCGCAGGCCCAGACCGTAGCGCAAAGTTTTGAGGGCAGCACCGCCGATACCTGGAGCTACACGCCCACGCCCGCTACCTACAACGACCTCGCCGCCACCGACCAGTGGGCCGTGCTCACCACAATCGGTACGGCCGGCACGGGCGTCACGGCCACCGCGCCCTCGGCCGGGGCCAACCTTTGGGGCGGGCGCGACCTGGAAGGCCCCCTCACCAGCAACCTAAGCATCTGGCATTACCTGGATTTTGCGCCCGTCGCCATCCAGACCGGTGCCACGGCCGCCAATACGGTCACCTTCAAATACAACAGCACAGGCTTCGATACGCCCGATTCGCTGGCCTACGTGGTGCAGTTCGACAACGGCAGCACCTGGCCCGTGCCGCGCACCTACACGCAGCTCAACAAAAACACCCTGGCCTGGACCACCGTCACGGTGCCCGTGCCGGCCGGCAGCACCCACGCCCGCCTGCGCCTGGCCGTGCGCCAGAACGGCAACGACGACTGGGTGGCCTTCGATGAAATCAGCCTGGGCCGTACGGCCGCCGCAGTGGTGCCGGATTTGGGCTTCACGGGCAGTGCTACACCCATCATCGTAAGCGAAAGCGCCGGCACTGTGACGCTGCCGCTCAGTATTCGCAACGCCAATGCCACGGCCAGCACGGTGCAGGCCATTGTGGCCCCGCTGGGCACGGCCACCGCGGGTACGGATTTCACCTTCGCTAGCACCCAAACCATCACCTTCGCGCCGGGTAGCGCCACGGCCACGCTCACGCTGCCCATCACTGACGATGCCACGGCCGAAGCGGCCGAATACTTCACCGTGCGCCTCCAGAACCCCACCAACGCCACGCTCATGGCGGGGGCTACCGAGTTTCTGGTGTTCATCAAGGATAATGACACGCAGGCCCCGGCCCGCACCGGCAACCTGCGCCTGAACTTGCTGGGCAGCTACCAAAACGGCGCCAGCGGCACCAATTCGGCCGAAATCATCGCGCATGACCCCACCACCCAGCGCCTGTACGTGGCCAATTCGGTGGGTGGCAAGCTCGATATTCTGAATTTCAGCACGCCCGGTGCGCTCACGGCCGTGGCGTCCGTCAGCATGGCCCCGTATGGCGGTATCAACTCGGTGGCGGTGCGCAACGGGCTGGTGGCCTGCGCCGTGGAGAATGCCAACCCACAGCTCGACGGTAGCATTGTGTTTTTCGACCAGAACGGGACTTTCCTGAAGCAGGTGACGGTAGGCGCGATGCCCGATATGATAACCTTCTCGCCCGACGGCCTGAAGCTCCTCACCGCCAACGAAGGCGAGCCCAACCAGGCCTACACCACGGACCCACTCGGCTCGGTGTCGGTGGTGGATATGACCGGCGGCATCACGGCCGTGACGCAGGCCCGTGTTACCACCTTAGATTTCAGCGCCTACAACAGCGCAGCCGCCGCGCTGCGCACGGCGGGCATCCGCATCTATGGCGGGCCGGCGGGCGCGCCCAGCAGCGTGGCCCAGGATTTGGAGCCCGAGTACGTAGCCGTTTCGGCCGATTCGCGCACGGCCTACATTGGCTTGCAGGAAAACAACGCCATGGCCACGCTGGACCTCACCACGCTGCAATTCACGGCGTTGCGGCCCATCGGTTACCAGGACCATAGCCAGCCCGGCTTCAGTTTCGATGCCTCCGACCAGGCCGCCGATGTGCTGCTGGCCAACTGGCCGGTGCGCGGCATGCGCCAGCCCGATGCCATCGCGGCATTTGAGTTGCCGGCCGCGCTGGGTGGCGGACGCTACCTCATCACGGCCAACGAGGGCGACGCCCGCGAATACACCGGCATGAGCGAGGTAAACCGCCTGGGCGATGCCGCTTACGTGCTCGACCCCACGGCTTTCCCGCAGGCCGCCATGCTCAAAAATGCCAGCGCCCTGGGCCGCCTCAACGTGACCAATAAGCTGGGCGACACGGACGGCGACGGCGATTTCGACCAGATTTATGCCTACGGTGGCCGCTCGTTCAGCATTCTCAATGCCGGCACCGGCGCGCTGGTGCACGACAGCGGCGACCTGCTCGAACGCCTCACTAGCACCGACGCCACGTTTGGCAGCATCTTCAACGCCAGCAACACCACCGGCAACCCCGTCCGGAAAAACCGTTCCGACGACAAAGGCCCCGAGCCCGAAGGCACCACCATCGGCATGATTCGCGATACCGTTTACGCCTTCGTGAGCCTGGAGCGTCAGGGCGGTGTGCTGATTCTGAACGTGAACGACCCGGCCAACCCGCGCCTGGTGCAGTACATCAACAACCGCAGCCTGACCACCGGCACCGGCGACCAGGGCCCCGAAGGCCTCGTGTTCGTATCGGCCGCCAACAGCCCCACCGGCGCTCCGCTCCTGCTGCTGGCCAATGAAGTGAGCAGCACTGTGGCCGTGTACCAAATCGGCCTGCGCGGCGTGGTGACAGCCGCCAAAAACGGTCTCATTGCCCCTGCGGCGCTTTACTGCTACCCCAACCCCGCCACGCCCGAAGCAGCCGTGCGCCTCAGCCGCCCCGTGGCCGGCACCCTGCTCGATGGCCTGGGCCGTGCCGTGCGCCAGCTGCCCACCGCCACCGACCAACTCGATGTGCGCGGCCTGCCCACCGGCTTGTACCTGCTCCGCGCTACTGATGGCGCCACCAGCCGCCTGGTGGTGCGCTAGGCATAAATAAAAAGAAGGGTCCGGCGGAGCACATGCTCAACCGGACCCTTCTTTTATTAAATAACTCGTCTTCCTGCCCTACTTCGCTTTCCGCAGGAAAATATCGCCGTTGAAGGTTTTCAGCATCACTTCGGGGCCGCCGCCGTTCACTTTGCCGTAGGTCCAATCATCGGTGCTGAGGCGGGAGAGGCCGTTTTGGCTAGTGCGGGTCACTTTGGCGGTGCCTTTGTCCACGGCCACGTCGAAGTCGCTGTATACGTCGCCGCGCTCTGATTTCATCTTGAGCGCCGCCTTGATGGAGCCGGGAAACGTCACATCAACTTTACCGTTGAGCGTAGAGAAGGCCATGGGCGCGCCCGCCGTCACGCTTTTGAAGGTAACAATCAGGTTGCCATTCACCGTGTTGGCCACGGCCGAACCGGCCACCTGGCTGAGCTGAATCGCGCCGTTCACGTTGGTTATTTCCAGCTCGCCGGCCACGTTATCAACGGTAATGTCGCCATTGTTGACGGTGCTGAGCTTGAGCGAGAAGTTCTGCGGCACCTTGATGGTGAGGTCGACGGGGTGCTGGTAGGAGTCGGTGGTGATTTCGACGTGGTTATTCTTTTCCTCAGCCGTCAGGTTGAGGTTGTTGGCGGACGAGAGGCGTTTCATGCCGTTGGTTTCGGCTTTGCTGGTGGGGCGGCGGTCGCCCTGCCGGGCACGGGCCACTGCATCTATCACCACATCCTTGCCGCCGTAGCCGGTTACGTGAATGAAGCCGTTCACGAGGCCCAGCTCCAGCGAGCCGGGCTTGCCCGGCGAGGTCAGGGCCACGGAGAGCTGTTCTTTGGTGTCCTTTTCGGCATCCTGGGCGCGGCCGGGCAAGGCGCTGCCGAGCAGCAACAGGCTCAGCGCAAGGAAGCGTGAAAAGCGTCGGGGGGATACTTGGAATGAAGTATTCATCGGGAGGTATTGATTGACTAATTAGAGTTTGGTGACGGTCACATCGCCGTTGAGGGTTTCAAAATGCAGGTCGGGGCCGCCTTTGCCGATGCGCACAGCCGTGTCCTTGGTCAGCTTGTACACGGTGCCGCCGCCGTGGCCTTCCCGGTTTTTGGTGACTTGCACCGGCAGTATTTCCGCGTTGGGAAAATCGGTGTAAAATTCGCCGTGCATGCTTTTGAAGTGCATGTCGGCCGCGAAACTGGCCGGATACTTCACCCGAATCTGGCCATTGATGGTGTGGTACGACGACGCGCCGGGCGGATTGGCCGCGTAGCTGGCGTCCACGTTGCCATTCACGGTGCGGGCCTCCGTGCTGCCCTTCACGTTGGTGAGGGTGATGGGGCCATTCACGTTGAAAACGTGCAGCGGGCCGGTCACGTCCTGCACCTTCACATCGCCGTGGTTGATGGTCGAAACGTGCAGGTTGAGCTGGTAAGGCACTTTCACCACGAAATCGAAATCGTAGCGGTAGTCGATGTCCTTGTGGTTCCAGCTGCGGCGGTCGTTGTTGTGGGGCCGCGAGTCGTAGGGGCCGGTCAGGAACACCACCACGCTGTCGCCGCGCTGCGTGAAGCCCAATTGCGCCTCGGCCCTGCCAATTTCCAGCGTTTTGGCGTCATCGGCCGTGATGGTTTTGGTGGCTTCTACCAGCACCTTATTGCCGGCGTAGCCCTGCACCGTCACCGAGCCGCTGATGTTGTACAGGGCCAGCGTGCTGCGCCCGGCATCGGCCGTGAGCGTGAATTCTTTGCTGATTTGCTCTTTGAACTGCGGGCGCGGGCTGGTCTGGGCCTGGCAGGCAGAACTGCTACACAGCAAGAGCAGCGCGGGCAGGCTGGGGAGAAAGTTGGGTCTGGTCATGGCGTTGGGGGGTTGCGGGGGCGGCGGGCGGGCCGTCGCTCAGGGTTTGAATGCTTTGCTCGATTTTGCTTTTCACCATGTCGTCCAGGTTGGCCTGTTTCAGCAGCCGGCGCAACGGCTGCACCGAGCGGCGCTCCTGCAGCTGCACCATGGCATCGGCCAGGGCTGCCTGCACCAGCGGCGACTCCTGCTGGGCCAGGGCGTGCACTAGGCCCAGGCGCACGGTGGCATCGTTCTGGGCCAGCGGCGTGAGGGCTTCCAGCGTGGCCAGCCGCACGTTCACGTTGTCGTCGTGGTTGAGAGTACCCAGCAGGGCATTCACCACCTTGGCGTTGGGGTCGGGCAGCTCCTTGGTGTAGCCCACGGCCCGCAGTCGCTCGGTAGCCGAGGGGTTATCGATGAGTGACAGCAGCATGACCTGGCGCATTTCGCCTACCTGGGCGGCCAGCACGGCCAGCTGCTGCTGGTCGGCGGCGGGAGTGGGTTTGGGTCCATTATTCAGCCAGTAGCCGCCCAGCAGGCCCACGCCTAGCAGGCACAGACTGTAGGCCAGCCGCAGCGCCGGGCGCGGAATGGGCAGGGCCCGCAGCCACGCCCACAGGCCCCGGGGCGAATAATCGGGCGTGGTTTCCAGCTCCTCTTTGAAGGAAGCCAGCATGGCGTAGAACTCGGGCCGCACCTGGGGGCCGGGTGGGGGCACGGGCACGCGGCCCAGCGTGTGCCACACGCGCTCCACGGCTTGCAGCTCGTCGCGGCACTCGGCGCATTCGGCCAGATGGGCGGCCAGGGCTTCGTGTTCGGGGGCCGACAGCTGGCGGCTCAGGTAGTCGACCAGCTGCCCTTTGGTTTCTTCGCAGTTCATGGGCGATGGGTCAGTTTTCAATGCGGAGGAAAGTCGTTTTCAACATTCATGGCGCGGTGCACGCGCACTTTCACCGCGCCTTCGGTGGTGCCCAGCACGCGGGCTATTTCGGTGTATTTCAATTCCTGAAACCGGCTCAGGACTAGTATTTCGCGGTCTTCGGGCCTGAGGCGGTCCAGGGCTTGGTGCAGTTGGGCCACGTCCTGGGCCTGCTCCAGGCCGGCATCGGCGCTGATGCCGCCGGGCAGGTGCTCGGCCATCTCGGCCACGTCGGTGTGGTGGGCGGCGTGGCGGTTTTTCTTCACGAAATCGGCCAGCACGTTGCGGGCCAGGTGGTACATCCAGGTGCGGAACTCGCCATCGCCGGTGAAGGTGTGGCGGTATTTCAGCATGCGGTAGAACACGGTTTGCACCAAGTCATCGCAGCTGGCGGCCCGACCCAGCATGTGGTAGAGGAAGCCAAACAGCGGCCGATGGTAGCGCTCGAAGAGCAGGCCCATTCGGTCCACGTCGCCGGCTTTCACCCGCAGCATCAGCGCATTATCCGTAAGCGAGTCCAACCTGACAGAAGGTTTTTTGAGGGTATTTGGATGTGGACACCGCGCCCGCGGCGGAAGGTTACAAGGGGCTGGCAATAATTTTTTACCCACCGCCCCAATCACACAAGCAATTTTACATATAACTCTAGCCCTATTCCAATTGTAAACAGTTGAGCTTAAAATAATTGCCCGAATTATTTTGTAACCAAAGCTGGCCCACAACCCGTAAAGGCAGTATTATTTAAAAGCTGCGTAGTCAGCAGTGCCTTCTCACTCCCACACTTTCAACCGACACCATGAAAACCACCAAAATTCTTTTCGCCGCCTTACTGACTTTCGGCCTGAGCAACGCCGCCTTCGCGCAAACCACCACCGGTGGCACCATGGGCTCCACCTCGGGCACTACCAGCGGCACCATGGGCACCACCACGGGTACCACTACCGGCAGCACCACGGCCAGTGGCGCCATGACATCGGGCTCAACCGGCGGCTCCACCACCGGCACGATGAACACCAGCACGAGCGGCACCATGAGCTCCACGTCCGGCACCACTTCGGGGAGCTCCACATCGGGCCGTCGCATGAAAACCAAAGGCACTATGCCCAATGGCAAAGGCAAGATGAAAGGCAAGTCCACTATGTAATAACTTTTTGCGGCTCAGCGCCGTAACAAGTTGTCAGCCGGCTGTTTCTAACCGAAGCAGCCGGCTTTTTTTGGCCTCTTTCCCCTCCCACCATGAAATACTCCCTCTTACTAGCCGGCCTGCTGCTTGCCGCCACGGCCCAAGCCCAAACCGTGCCCTTCGACCCCTCGGCCCCCGTGCGCGGCGGCAGCCAGGGCCAGACTACCGTGCCTCCCGTAAACCCGGCCCTCAACCAAAGCACCATTCAGGGGCCGCCCGATATGCAGCGCACGCCTACCGACCGCGACGCTCAGCCCACCCGCCAGCTCGACGACCGCGGCTTCTCGCCGGCCGCCACGCCGGAGATGTCGCCCACTGCCGTGCCCGATACCCGCGAACAACCCATCATCAAGGACGGCCGCCGTCGGCAGTCTACCGAGGTGACGCCCAGCCGCTCGCGCCGCAGCTCCAGCAGCAATAACATCCAGAATTAGGTTTTCCGGCTTTCACCAGGCCTGAAAAAGCCCCGCCCGATGTTTCGGACGGGGCTTTTTCAGGCCTGGTACTGAATCAGACCCAGCGGCTATTTCTTGCTCTTTTCGGCGTGGGCCAGCAGGTCGCCGCCGTGGCGGCGCAGCAGGTCGGCCAGCTCGGTGAGGGGCTTTTTCAGGTCGGCCGGGGCCTGAGCACTGATTTCGCTGGTCTGGTTGCCCAGCATCGAAAGCGAATTGCCGATGGCATGCGCGCTCAGTGCCCCGCTGGTGAGCAACGATTGCAGGTTGCCGATTTCGCGGGCAATGTCCTGCAGGCCGGGCTCGCCGCTTTGCAGAAACTGGTGCTGCCAGGTTTCGGTGTTGTCCATGGCCGAGCCTAGGGGCAGGCTTGTGAGGCCGTTGCGCAGGGCACTGATGGTGGCAAGGAGGTGGTCGGTATTCATGTGGTGGGTTGGTGGACTAGTGAATGAGTGGGTTGGCGCGGGCAATTAATTATTTACTCACGGCTTTATTGGCGCGCTTGGCTTTGGCGGGGGCATTGGGGTCGGGCGGCAGGTTCAGGGGCGGCACGGGTAGGTTGGGCGCGGCAGGGCTCAGGCCCAGCTCTCGCAGGATGGCCACGGCGCGCAGGGCACTGGCTTCCTTGTTTTTTATTTCCAGCATGACATCGAAATCGAGGCCATGCAGGTGGGTGAGGAACTCGCGAAACCGCTCATCCACCAGGTCATCGGTGTGCTTGCCCTTGCGCTCGCCCAGCGCCTGCGAGCTGTAATCCATCATCGGCACGCCGTCGGCGGTGGGGTGCCAGGTGGCAGCGGCCAGGCGCAGGGCCTCGGCCATGGACTCGCCGTGGTTGAGGCATTCGTGGTGGAAATTATCGAACAGGATGGGCACGCCGGTGAGTTGGTGCAGCTCCAGGCAGTCGCGCAGGGGAAAAAGCCGGTCATCGTTTTCAATTACTACGCGGGCTTTCACGGCTTCGGGCAACGTGGCGTGCACCTGGGCAAAGCGAATCATCGCCGACTCCCGCTCGCCGTACAGCCCGCCTACGTGAATCTGGAGCTTGGCCGTGCCGTCGAGCCCCATCAAGTCCAGCATCGAGCCCTGATAAACCAGTTCCTGGATGCTGCGCTGCACAATATCGGGGCTGGGCGAATTCAGCACCACAAACTGGTCGGGGTGAAAGCTCACCCGCAGGTTGTTGGCTTTGATGTAGTCGCCAATAGCCCGAAAATCGGCCGCAAAATGTGCCTGCCAGGAAAAGGTATTGATGGGGTGCGAGCCAAACGGCACGATGCTGGAGCCGATGCGGAAAAAGAGCAGGCCCTGGGCCACGTTCCACTCCAGCATGCGGCGCAGGCAAGCCAGATTAGCCGTCACCGCCGCAATCAGTCGCTCTTCCGAATAGGAGGCCAGCCGGAAGGTATTGCCAGAGCTGCAATCCATCGCCTCGTTCACGCAGGGATACCCAATTCTCATACCCCGGGCTTACGCGAAGGGCGCGAAGCGGGTTCAGGAACCCGCGGCGCGCCTCTGCCCCCAAACGCTAAAAACCAAGCACTGCGCCGGGCAATGCTTGGTTTTAGGGTAAAACGCGCCGGATGGTTGCCATCTGGCATGCGGGCTTACTTAGATGTTATCGGGCGGGTACGAAGCCACACCACCCAACACATAAGCTACCTGCTGCTGCAGCGGAATGGTGCCGCTCACCTGAGGGGGACCGAAGGTGAGGATTACCGAGCCGGCCACGGACGTGGTATCCACTTTGTGCACCGAGTAGCTTTGCGAGGCCGAGCCCAGCGAGAACAACCCCAGGAAACTCACCGAAAGGGAGGTTTGCTCCTTGAAATCGCTCACGATTTGGCTCGTGTCGCTACCCGAGAAGGTCATTTTGATGGTCGGCATCTGGCTGATGACGAACGTTTTGAGGCGCGAAAAGGTCTTGCCAGGGCCAAACAGCTCCGCTACGTTATACTCCGAGCCCTGCAGTTTGTAGCCGGTGGCATCCTGGCCGGTTTTGGTTACCACTTCCTGCAGAATATCGTTGGCGTACCACCCCGTGCTGTTGTCGCTCGACAGCACCGACGGGATAGAGGCGAACAGCGTCACGCCGGGGTAGGTAATGTCCATCGTGACCTGCGACGATGATGAAGTGTAGCGCGACAAGTTGTAGGAAGCGGAACCACCGAAGGAGATGTCCAGCACATCGGCAATGGGGAAGCTGAATCCCGTGCTACCATCAATACTCAGTTGCGACGACTCGGAGGAAAAGTTATTGAGCGTCACCGTCACTTCCACGGCATTGCCCGTGGTGTTGAGGCCGCCAATGAGCTGGTTGGCCGTGGGCAGCTTGTTGGGCGTGAAGCCGGCGTAGTAGTCGGTGCTGTTCACCTGCATGCCGCCGTTGCTGGCGCTGGGCTTCAGCACATTGGCCAAGGCAGCGGCAATACGGGCCGTGGCCGCGTAATAGCGGTTGTGCAGAGCGTAGCTGTCGCCGGCCTGCGACTTGTAGGTGGCAATGGCATTGCGCAGCGCGTTGAGCGTATCGGGAATATTGTTGAGGCTGCCGAACTGCTTGGTGAGCTGGTTGAATACATCCTGCAGCTTACCCCCGAACGGCAGCGGGTTGCTGTATACCCCGCCGGCATTCTCAAACTCAGTGAGAATAGAGGCAATCTGAGCACTAGCCGCGGTGTCCTGCTTGTTCATCGTTTGCTGGTCCTGCTGCGAAAACGAGAACGTAACGGCCGGCATAATCTGGGCGTAGAGGTTTGAGAAGCCCGCCCCGGTGAGGTCGAGGTTGCCATTGCTGTCCGTGCCTAGCAGCGTGTCAATGTCTTGCAGCGTGGCCCGGTTGTAGTAAGCATTGCTGCCATAGGTGATGCCGTAATTGAAGCCCGATGGGTAGCTCACGACGCTGAAAGCACCGTCGAGCTGGGTGGCCAGCATCTTACTCACCTGGCTCTGGATGTTGCTGATGAAGGCCTGCTGCGCCGGCGTTTCCGACGAGGCGCTCAGTAGCATAGTGCGGGCTCTGACACCGGCCTGGTTGGCCTGGGACTGGCACTGGCTCAGGGGTGGCACCGGCACCGAGGGCCGGCTGCTCACCCAGCTGCTGTAGGCGTAGCCAATGGCGATATCAGCATTGGGAGCTACCACGGTTTGGGACCAATCCCAAATGGGCGCCTTGGTAGTAGGACGGCGCAGGTAAACGCGGAACGTAGACATAAAAAAGCAAGAAAAAACAATGGGGCACCTACTCGTTTGCGGCTTTTCGGTATGGGCCGGTCATCTAGCGCTTTCGACAACACAAAGCAACCGGCCGAGCCCCCCTATTTTCCAGCGTGGAAATACCTTTTCGTAAGCTCACGTAGTTTTACGGCATCACCACCGTATTATTACTCGTTACATATCAATTAGTTAATCAATAAATAGGCACTATAATAATTAAAATATAAATTTTTTACATAAACTAACAAAGCCATCCAGGGTAATAGGCCGCCACGCTGGCCGTTAGTAGCGCCAGCACCCTGCCAGGCGGCGCAAAAAGAACGGTCATCACCGTTGTGCGGTATGACCGTTCTTAGCAACTATTTATAGGTTTTGGCAGCGGCCCACCCAAACGGATAAACGCTGCGGCAGTTACGGCTGGTAGCCGCGATTGTCCAGAAACGCCTTGTTATACTCGGCGCGGGCCTTGCGGGCTTTTTCAGCGCGCTGCTCGGCTTCTATCTGCTCCATTTTGCGGCGCTGCTTGCCCTCGCGCGAGAATTGGTCGTAGAGCAGGCTCACGGGGCTGGCAATGGTGGGAATGGGCGCTTTGGGAGCCGTGGAATCCACGGCAAACAGCGGTTTGGGCTTGGGTGGGCGCTTCACGCCACTCACCACCGGCGGCGCGGGCCGCTTGATGTTGCGCAGCGCCCGGTTGATGATGGCGCGGTCGGGCCGGTCGCCCACTACCTGCACATCGCCCAGCCGCACACTGTCGCGGGCCAGCTGAATGCGCACCACCAGCTGCGACAAACCCGTGCCGCCCAGCGCCATGCGCTGCGCCTTATAGCCCAGCGCCCGAAACAGAACGGTATCCGTGGGCAGCGCGTCGATGCTGAAATCGCCGGTAGTAGTTGTCACCGTGCCGCGCTTGGTGCGCACCACCTGCACCGTAGCCCCGGGGATGGGCAGCCGGGTGTGGGCCTCCGAGACGCTGCCGCTCACGCGCACCGTGGGGGCCTGCTGGGCCTGCGCCCGGCTAGCCAGCAGCCACAGCGCCAGCAGCAAGCCCAGCGCCCGGCCCAGCTTTGGCCAAACGGCCAGCAAACAATGCTTTACTTCGAAACCCATTAATCCTTAAACGCAACGCTACTACAAAGTAGCAACCCAACGAGCCAAAAAAAGCCCGCACCGTTGCAGGTGCGGGCTTTTCAGCGATGATTTGGCCGATTGCGTCGACCAAACCCTTAGTTTTTCACTTTGGTGCCGTCGGCGTCCTTGGTTTTCACCTTGCCGTTTTCCTTCACCTTGATTTTGCTGCCGTCATCGGCTTTGGCCTTCATCTTCGACACGTCGGTGGCCATGCCACTGCCCGTGCCGTTGTCGGTCGTGGTGGTCGTGGTGTTTTCCGTGGTGGTCATCGACGACGAAGGAGCCATCGAGCTGGAAGCCGTGTCGCTCATCGACGAGGCCGAGTTATCGTCCGAGTAGTTGCTGTCGTCGTAGGTCGAGCGGCTCGACTCGTAGGCCTGGTACTGGGTGGGGTCCACGAAAATCACCTTGAATTCCTGGTCTTCGCTGGCGCGGGCATCGCGCATAGCGGCGGCCATGCCGGTGGTGTCGGTGGTGTATTTGGTACGCATTTCATTCATGCGCTTGTAGCGGTTCACGTACACGGTGCGGATTTTGGTTTTCGTGGCCTCGTCCGTGATTTTCATGTTGGCCGCCATCTTATCGGCAATTTGCTGGGCACGGGCCTCAATCTGGGCATCCGTCATCGGGCCGGTGGTCGTGGTAGTCGTCGTAGTCGTGGTACCGTCGGCGGGCGCGGTGGTCACCTCAGTGGTTTTTTCCTGCGAGCAGGAAGCCAGGGAAAGGGCAGCAGCGCCGGCGAGAATCAACAGGGAATTTTTCATAAATTCAGAAAGAGGGGGTTGAAAAGCAAACCGAAAATGGTTTGGGGGCGCTTTACGGCGATGGTGGCGTGGATGTTACCGTCGCTAAAAAAGAAACGTCCTGCTTCGGCGCGGCGCAGCAGGACGTTCAGTGTTTTTATATAGCGTTGGTTAAGCACGCCGCAATTCAAATACTGTGATTTCCGGCAGGAAACCCACCCGCCCCGGGTAGCCCAGAAAGCCCAGGCCCACGTTCACGTACAGCTTCTGGCGGCCCTGCTCGTACAGGCCGGCCCACTGCTTGTACACGTATTGCACGGGGCTCCATTTCATGAAAGGCAGGTTCACCCCAAACTGCATGCCGTGGGTGTGGCCGCTGAGGGTCAGGTCAATATCGGGGTACTTCAGAATGTGGGTTTCCCAGTACGAGGGGTCGTGCGAGAGCAGAATTTTAAACGGCGCATCGCCACTGGTGGCGTGGGCTTTGGGCAGGTTGCCGTAGGTGTGGAAGTTGGCGTGCGAGCTGCTGTTCTGAATGCCCAGGATGCAGATTTTGTCGCCTCCGCGCTCAATGGTGTGGCTGGTGTCGTTGAGCAGCGTCCAGCCCATTTTGGCGTGGTTCTGCATCAGGCGTTCCAGGTTGGCGCGTTTCTCGGCGGGGCTTTCCCAGGCCACGTAGTCGCCGTAGTCGTGGTTGCCGAGGCTGGAGAAAATGGGTAGCTCGGACTTGATGCCCGCCAGGGCCGGAATGTGCGGTTCTACCTCGGTGGCGCGGTTGTTCACCAGGTCACCAGTCATCAGAATCAGGTCGGCGCCCTGGCGGTTTATCATAGCCACGGCCCGCTCCAGCGGCTCCGTCGAGTTGAAGCTGCCGGTGTGCAGGTCCGAGATTTGCAGCAGCTTGAAGCCGTCGAATGCTGGTGGCAGATTGGGGTAGCGCAGTGTCACGCGGCGCACGGTGTAGTCGGTGCCGCCCTTCACCATGCCCCACAGCAGCGCCGCAAACGGAATGGCCCCGATGCCCAGCGCCAGCTTGGCCAGAAACTCGCTGCGCGGAATGGCCACCGCCTCCGTGCCCGCCGGGCGCGTGGCCGCGCTCACTGCCCAGCGCCCCAGGCGCGTCACATCTTCCAGCAGCAGCGGGATAAACATTATCAGCTTGGCGCCCAGCAGCAGTACGGGCAGGCTCATGAGGTAGCTTTTGAGTTGAATGTTGCCCGATTGCCGGGTCGAGCCCGCCCAGCCGGCAATCATCCAGCTGCCCACCGTGACCAGCCAGTACCCGATGGCCGCCGCCCGCCGCGCCCCCGGCGACAAGTGCTGCGTCACCGTGCGCACTGCCTGATACCCATACCATTCGGCCAGCACCACCACGGCCAGCACCAACCATAAAACCAACGGATTCCGCATAAAAACCTTCGCTTCGAATTACGCCGTCGCGCCACAATGCAGCCACGGCCTCGGAGCTTAAACGCGCCCGGCCGGCTTTTGCTTTACATTTAATGGACTTTTTACATTCTACCGCCAATCGCCGCATGGAACCCGCTGACAATCTACCAGAATCCCAGTCACTCTACCCCGCCCCTGCCACCGGCATCAAGAGCTGGGCCGAGGACGACCGGCCCCGCGAAAAGCTGATGGCCAAAGGCCGCGCCACCCTCTCCGATGCCGAGCTGCTAGCCATCCTCATCGGCTCGGGCACCACCAAGCTGACAGCTGTAGACGTGGGCAAAATCATGCTGCAAGGCGTGGGCAACGACCTCAATGCCCTGGCCCGCGAAAGCGTGAAGCAACTTTGCCGCCACCCCGGCATCGGCCCGGCCAAGGCCATTACAGTGGTGGCCGCGCTGGAGCTAGGCCGCCGCCGCAAGGAAGCCGACGCCGCCCCGCGCACCACCATCACCTGCTCGCGCGACATCTACAATTTGATTCGACCCAATTTGATGGATTTGCCGCACGAGGAATTCTGGGTAATTCTGCTGAACCGCGCCAACGTGGTGATGCGCAAAACCGCCATTAGCCGGGGCGGCGTGGCCGGCACCGTGGCCGACCCCAAAATGATTTTCAAAGAAGCCCTCGAACAATTGGCCAGCAGTATTATTCTGGTGCACAACCACCCCAGCGGTAACCGTAACCCCAGCGCCGCCGACATCCAGCTCACTAAGAAACTGAAAGAGGCCGGCAATTTTCTGGATTTGCCGATTCTCGACCACCTTATTTACTCCGACCAGGGCTATTACAGCTTTGCTGACGAAGGCATGTTGTAAATCTGTCATGCTGAACGCAGTGAAGCATCTGAGAGCATTGGCTGAACAATTCTGATTTTATTATTACATCATCCGATGATTCACTGCGCTCAACATAAGAGTTGATTTCAAAACAAATTTTAATGATTAAAAAAATTGCTTTAGCCGTCGCCATCATCGGCATTATTCTCTATTCGCTGAATGACGCAAAACCAAATAATAGCGACTATTTAGCGCAGCTAAATAAATTTCGCAGCGAGAAAAATCGCAACTTTCGGCAATCGGAAAATTCTCCGATTGCCGCTGCACAAAAGCCCCAATTTGATAGCCTGAAGTATTATCCCGGCGATTTAGCCTT
Source organism: Hymenobacter negativus (assembly GCF_016056375.1). GTDB lineage: Bacteria > Bacteroidota > Bacteroidia > Cytophagales > Hymenobacteraceae > Hymenobacter > Hymenobacter negativus_A. The sequence continues at coordinate 8,092 of NZ_JAEDAE010000002.1, read as the reverse complement.
CGTGCCGCACGCCGATATTTCGCGCACCGAAAACCCCGACACCACGCTTATTCAGATGAGCGATAATAAAGCTGAGAAATACCTGAATTGGGGCGTAGTGAAATTCAATATTAATAATTCGCCGCAGCAATTACGGGTTTATTTGAAAGCCAACGGCCGCGATTCCACGCTATTTATTCCCTTCACCGACCTCACCAACGGCCACGAAACCTACGGCGGCGGCCGCTACCTCGACGCACCCCTTCCACGGCTGAATGAAACGGAAATCGAGCTTGATTTTAACCGCGCCTACAATCCATATTGCGCTTACAATAACGAGTACAGCTGCCCGGTGCCACCGGCCGAAAACCGGCTGCAAGTCGCCATTCCGGCCGGCGAAAAGTCCTTCCACGAGTAAAAACCGGCTTGGGCGGCAGCATTTTCTGACGGCTTGCCGGGGGTTGTACCTTTGTGGCAGTGCCCGCTAGCCGGGCCATCGGCTCCGAATAATTGAATCCTCCCCATGCGTATTTCCCTCGATTGGCTTAAAACCCTCATTCCTACCGATAAACCTGCCGCCGAGATTGGCGCGCTTCTCACCGGCTCGGGGCTGGAAGTGGAAAGCGCCGAGGAGCTGGAAAGCATTCCCGGCGGCCTGCGCGGCGTGGTGCTGGGTACCGTGCTCACCTGCGAGCGCCACCCCGATGCCGACAAGCTCAGCCTGACCACCGTGGACGTGGGCGACGGCGCCCCGCGCCAGATTGTGTGCGGCGCCCCCAACGTGGCCGCCGGCCAGCGTGTAGTAGTGGCCCTGGAAGGCGCTGAGCTGCACCCCGCGCAGGGCGAGCCGTTCAAAATCAAGAAAAGCAAAATACGCGGCGCTGCTTCCGAAGGCATGATTTGCGCCGAGGACGAAATCGGCCTGGGCCAGTCGCACGCCGGCATTATGGTGCTCGATACCGAGCTACCCAACGGCACACCCGCTGCCGACTACTTCGGCCTGGGCTCCGATACGGTGTACGAAATCGGCCTCACGCCTAACCGGGCCGATGCCGCCTCGCACTACGGCGTGGCCCGCGAGCTGCGCGCTTTGTTGCGCCAGCCCTGCCATTTGCCCGATGTGAGCGGCTTCGCGGCTCTCGCTTCGGCAGCAAATAATATCAAGGTTACCATTGAGGACGTGGAAGCCAGCCCGCGCTACGCCGGCTTGCTGCTGGAGAATGTGCAGGTGGGCCCGTCGCCGGAGTGGCTGCAGCGCCGTCTGCGCAGCATCGGCCTCTCGCCTATCAACAACGTGGTGGACGTGACCAACTTCGTGCTGCACGAGTTGGGCCAGCCACTCCATGCCTTCGATGCTGACCAGATTACCGAAGGCCAGATTCGCGTGAAGCGCGCCGAGGCCGGCGAGAAATTCGTGACGCTCGATGGCATCGAGCGCACGCTGAAAGCCGAGGATTTGGTGATTGCCGATGCTAACGGTGCCCCAATGGCGCTGGCTGGCGTGTTTGGCGGCAAGACCTCGGGCGTGAGCGAAAGCACCACCCGCGTGTTCCTGGAAAGCGCCTACTTCAGCCCGGCCGCCGTGCGCCGCACCTCCCAGACGCACCAGCTGAAAACGGATGCCTCGTTCCGCTTCGAGCGCGGCACCGACCCGAATATGGTGCTGGTGGCCTTGCAGCGGGCGGCGCTGCTGCTCCAGGAAGTGGCGGGTGCCACCATCGCCGCGCCGGTGGTGGACGAGTACCCCGCGCCCGTGCAGCCCGCCACGGTGCGCCTGCGCCTGCCCCGCGTGGAGCGGCTGGTGGGCCAGTACATTGCGCCTGAGCGCATCCGCCAGATTTTGACCGACCTCGACATCGAAATCAGCGAAGAAAATCCCAATGCCGGCGACCAGGACACCTGGACGCTGACCGTGCCGCCCCACAAGGTGGACGTGACCCGCGAGGCCGACGTGATTGAGGAAATTCTGCGCATCTACGGCTACAACAACGTGGCTTTGCGCCCCAACAACTCGGCCTCGTTTCTGGCCAAATTCCCAAACCCCGACCCGGAGGTGACGCGCGTGAAAATTGCCGCGCTGCTCAGCGGCCAGGGCTATTCGGAGATTCTCACCAACTCGCTCACCAACTCGCTGTATTTCGAGAAAGAGGGCGAGGCGAACAATTCGCTGGTGCGGATTCTCAACTATAACAGCGTTGATTTGAACGTGATGCGGCCCACGCTGCTGCACTCGGGCTTGGAGATTATCCGGCACAACATCAACCGCCGCCAGCGCGACTTGAAGCTGTACGAATTCGGCAAAACCTACGCGCAAAACGAGAACGGCAAGTACCAGGAAAAGAACAAGCTGGTGATTTACCTGACCGGCAACGCCGCCGGCGAAACCTGGCAGAACAAATCCGAGAAGGCCGCTTTCCACGACCTGGCGGGGGCGGTGCAACAGGTGCTGGCAGCGCTGGGCTTCGGCGGGGCGGCTTCGCAGCCGGTGCAGCACGAGTACCTGGCGGGCGGCCTCACGCTGCTGGTGCATAACCAGCCGCTGGCGCAGCTGGGCGCGGTATCGGCCTCGGTGCTGAAAAAGATGGACGTGTCGCAGCCGGTGTGGTACGCCGAGCTGGACTGGGATGCGCTGAGCAAAAAATACAAGCCCACGCTGGTGGCCCGCGAGCTGTCGAAATTCCCGGAAGTGCGCCGCGATTTGAGCATCGTGGTGGACCAATCGGTGACCTTCGACCAGCTGCAGCAGATTGCTCGGAAGACGGAGAAGAAGCTGTTGCACAGCATCAACGTGTTCGACGTGTACGCCGGCGAGAACCTAGGTGCGGGCAAAAAGTCGTACTCGGTGAGCTTCACTCTGCAGGATTTTAGCCAGACGCTCAGCGAGCAGGCCATCGACCAGGTGATGCAGAAATTGATTCAGCAGTTCGAGAAGCAGGCGGGCGCACTGATTCGGAAGTAGCCTGACGACGTGTAGCGCAGGCTTATTTAAGTCTGCGCTACCGGCTATGCCGCTATTTCGGGCAGCCTCACAGCAAACACCGTCCCTGCGCCGGGAGTGCTGCTCACTTCGAGCGAGCCGCCGCGCTGCTGCACGATGGACTGAATCATGTGCAAGCCCAGCCCGGCCCCCTCGCCTTCGGCCGTGAGACGGGTGAAGGGCTGAAACAGGCGTTCGCGGTCCCGGGGCAGGTCAATGCCCCGGCCATTGTCGGTCACGGTCAGCACCACATCCGTGCCCTGCCGCCGGCTGCGCACCTCCACCACAGGGGCGCGCTTCGGCGTGCGGTATTTGAGGGCGTTGCTGACCAAGTTTTTTAGAATGCTTTCCAGGTAGATGCGGGGGTAGTGCACGGTGGGCGCGGCCGAGAAATCGGCCGTGAGCTGGCCCTGCTGCTGGGAGAGCAGGTCGGTCACTTCGCCCCGCACCGTGGCGTACACGTCGGCCAGGGCCACCGTTTCGGGAAGCGTAGCGGCGGCTCCGTGCTGGGTGTACAGCAGGTGCAGCAGGCCTTGAATGGTGCCCGTAAGACGCTGCACTTCGGATTCGACCAGGGCCATAAGGTGGTCGCGAGCAGCGCCGGGGGCTTCCTCGTGGTAAGCCTCAAGCAAGCTGGTCAGGTTGTTGGCCGGGCCTTTCAGGTCGTGGGCCACGATGTGCACGAAGGAGTCGAGCGAGCTATTGACCTGACGCAGGGCCTGGTTCAGGCGTTGCGCCTCGTGGATGGTGGTGGCCCGCGCCAAGGCCCGGCCGGCGTAGTCGGCCACCAGCGCAAAAAAGGCCCGGTAGGCCTCGTCCAGTGGGCGCCGCGCGCTCAGTCCCACTACCAGCACCGCTGCCGTGCGGCTGCCCGGCGCCACCAGCAGCGGCAACAGCAGGGCGCGCGTGGGCGGTGTGGGCCACGTGCCCGGCGGCCAGGGCTGGAAACGCTCGGGCAGGCGCTCCACCAGCAGCGGCTCGCCGAGGCGTAGTGCTTCGGCCAGGGGCCAGTCGGATGGATTGGGCTCGGCTAAGCTTATTGCGATGGCGGCGGGGGCGGCAGGCTCACCGGCGGGCAGGCCAAACCAGGCCCGCAACTGCGCGTGCGTAGCGCCGGGCTCGTGTGCGTAAAGCAAGGCGAAGGGAATGTCCTCGGCATCGGTGCCCAAGGACGCGATGATGTGCTGAGCCGCCTCGACGGGTAGCACCGACCCGGCCGTTTGCGCCATGAGGTGGCTAAGCAGCGCCAGCCGACGCTGTTGCAGCACGGTGGCGGTGGTTTCGAGGGCCGTGACGAAGATGCCGCCCACCTGCCCACTTTCGTCGTAAATGGGGCTGTGTGAGAACGTGAAATAGGCTTCTTCCACGAAGCCCTGGCGGTTGGGCAGCACCAGGCCGTTTTCGAAATAGGTGGTTTCACCGGCCAGCACGGGCCGGAAGATGCCGAGCAGGAAAGGCCACATTTCGCGCCACCAAGGCTCGGCCGGCTGGCCCAGCGCGCCGGGGTGCTTGCCCTGCAGAATGGTGGCGTAGCCGTCGTTGTAGAAGTGCACCAACTCGGGGCCCCAGTGCACCATCATCGGAAAGCGCGAGCCCAGCATGATGTTCACGGCCGTTATCAAGCTCTGGGGCCAGGCATCAACGGGCCCCAGTTGCGTCTGCGACCAGTCGAGCGCCCGGATGCGCGCGCCCATTTCCCCTCCCCCTCTGAATAATTCCTGTGGCGTCATACCCCTTGTAAGACAACTGAATAAACAGATGAATCAGCTTTCCTGAGCCCATGAAAACTGACCGGGGCACTGCCTGTAGCCAGCAGCTTTTTCATTGATGACATCATTCGCGCTGGACTATACTGGCTGGGAGCAAAAATCAAAAATACGCTCCTCCTGCCTTCTTACCAATGAAAGGTGCTGGCCCATATGGGGGCTCGCGCCGCCAGGCTGGGAGCCGCAATGCTGTCGGCGGCTCCTGGCCTGCCGGGCGCGCCACCCCCCCCGGCACAATTGCAGCAGCGGCCGTAAGTTGCAGCTCCATTCGATGTTCTTACTTCTCCACTTTTTTCCGCGAAATGAACCTTCGTTTTCTGTCCACCCTGGGCCTGGCGCTGATGACTACCGTCAGCCTTGCCCAGCAAAAACCGGCGGCCAAAGCGCCCGCTACCAAAACGGCCTTGGCCACCACGCCCGGCGGCACCCGCCTCGTGGAAAAAGTGACCAAGCAGCCCGGCCAGCTCGTCATCCCCTACGAGAAGTACGTGCTGCCCAACGGCCTCACGCTCATCGTGAGCGAGGACCACTCCGACCCGCTGGTGCACGTGGACGTGACCTACCACGTGGGCTCGGCCCGCGAGCAGATTGGCAAGTCGGGCTTCGCGCACTTCTTTGAGCACATGATGTTTCAGGGCTCCGACCACGTGGGCGACCAGCAACACTTTAAGTTGGTGACGGCCGCCGGCGGCACCCTCAACGGCAGCACCAACCAGGACCGCACCAACTACTTTGAGACGCTGCCCAGCAACCAGCTCGAAACCGGCCTGTGGCTGGAAGCCGACCGCATGGGCTTCCTGCTGGATGCCGTGAGCCAGAAGAAATTTGAAATTCAGCGCTCGACGGTGAAAAACGAGCGGGGCCAGAATTACGATAACCGCCCCTACGGCCTGGCCAGCGAGTACATCTCGAAGACGCTGTATCCCTACGGCCACCCCTACTCCTGGCTCACGATTGGCTACCTCGAAGACTTGGACCGCGCTGATTTGCAGGACCTCAAGAACTTCTTCCTGCGTTGGTACGGCCCCAACAACGCCACCCTGACCGTGGGCGGCGACGTGCAGCCCGCCCAGGTGGTGAAGCTGGTGGAGAAATACTTTGGGCCCATCAAGCGCGGGCCGGCCGTGCCGGTGCAGAAGCTGCCCGAGCCCGTACTCACCGCCGACCGCTACGTGAGCTACACCGACAACGTGCGCTTCCCGATGTTGCAGATGGTGTTCCCGACGGTGCCCCACGGCCACCCCGACGAAATGCCACTCGACGCGCTGGCTGAAATTCTCGGCGGTGGCAAAAGCTCGCTCATCTATAAAAACCTGGTGAAGAACCAGAAAGCCGTGCAGGCCCAGGCTTACCAGCAGAACTCGGAGCTGGGCGGCTTCTTCGATTTCGTGGCCCTGCCCTTCCCCGGCAAGACGCTGGACAGCACGGAGGCGATTATCCGCAACACGATGCGGGAGTTTGAGAAAAAAGGCATTACCGATGAAGACCTGCAACGCTTCAAGGCACAGACCGAGGCCCAGAACGTGAGCGGCCTGGCCAGCGTGCAGGGCAAGGTGAGCCAGCTCGCCGCCAACCAGACTTTCTTCGGCAACCCCAACTACATCACTGTGGAAACCAAGCGCCTGCAGGCCCTCACCAAGGCCGATGTGCAGCGCGTGTACGACAAGTACATCAAAGGCAAGCACGCCGTAATTCTGAGCGTGCTGCCCAAAACCGGCAGCGTGGCCGCCGCCAAGCCCGACAACTACACCATCGACAAAGCCGGCTACAAAGCTCCCGACTATGGCTACAACGGCCTGAAATACACGAAGGCCACCGATACTTTCGACCGCAACAAGCAGCCCAAGTCCGGGGCCAACCCGGTGGTGAAAGTGCCCGCCCTGTACCAGGAAACGCTGCCCAACGGCCTGAAGGTGGTAGGCACCCGCAACAGCGAGATTCCGGCCGTGACCATGCGCCTGACCATTCGCGGCGGCCACCGCCTCGAGCAGAACATGCCCGGCAAAGCCGGCATTGCCGAACTCACGGCCGGCATGCTGAACGAAGGCTCGGAGAAGTACACCGGCGAGGAAATCTCGGCGGCGCTCGACAAGCTGGGCTCGTCGGTATTTGTGAATGCCGACGACAACGAAACCACCGTGTACGTGCAGAGCCTGACCAAGAACCTGCCCGCCACCATGGCGCTGCTCGACCAGCGCCTGCTGCACCCACGCTTTGACGCTCAGGACTTTGACCGTGTAAAAAAACAGCAGCTGGAGAAAATTGCCAACTTCGCCAACCAGCCCGGCGTCATCGCCGACCTCACCTACAACCGCCTCCTCTACGGCCAGAACAACATTGCCGGGACGGCCGTGGCTGGTACCACGGCCTCGGTGAGCAGCCTCACGCTCGATGACGTGAAGGACTACTACAACAAGTACTACGCGCCCAACGTGAGCTACCTCGTGGCAGTGGGCGACGTGGACCAGGCCACGCTGGACAAGCAGCTCGGCTTCCTGAAAAACTGGGCCAAGAAGGACGTGACCATCCCGGCCGATGTGGCCGGCGCGCAGCCCGATAAAACCACCATCTACTTCGTGAACAAGCCCGGCGCGGCGCAATCGGAAATCCGGGTGGGCTACCTCACGGATATGAAGTACGACGCCACCGGCCCCTACTACCGCGCCTACCTGGCCAACTACCTGCTCGGCGGCGCCTTCAACTCCCGCATCAACCTGAACCTGCGCGAGAACAAGGGCTACACCTACGGCGCCCGCTCGGGCTTCGCGGGCACGCGCTACGCGGGCCCGTTCACGGCCCAGGCCGGCGTGCGCGCCGATGCCACGGCCGCGTCGGTGAAGGAATTTATGAGCGAAATCCAGAACTACCCAAACGGGATTTCCGATGAGGAGCTGGCCTTCGTGCAGTCGTCGGTGGGCCAGAGCGATGCCCTGCGCTACGAAACCGGCCAGCAGAAAGCCGGCTTCCTGGCACGCCTCGTCGAGTACAACCTCGACCCGACCTATGTGCAGCAGCAAACGGAAATTCTGAAAAACCTGAAGAAGGAAGACGTGCAGGCCATTGCCAAGCAGTACCTGCCGGCCGACAAAATGGCCATTGTGGTGGTGGGCGACAACAAGCAGCTGCCCGCCCTGCAAGCCCTCGGCTATCCCGTGGTGGAGCTGGACTTGGAAGGCAAGCCCGTGGCCGCCGAAATGATGAAAAAGTCCGTGCCCGCCCCCACGGAAATGGCCGTGCCGACGGATGAAAAGATGAAGATGCAGACCGACAACGGCGGCAAAATCAAAACCAAGACTAAGAAGGGTAAGAGCTAGGCCACGCGGTTGCCGACCCGCTGAAACAGAAAACGTCGTGCCGAGCAATGCTCGGC
>NZ_JAEDAE010000001.1 GCF_016056375.1 Hymenobacter negativus | reverse complement strand
GATGTAGGGGCAGGGGCAAGCCCCGCCCCTACATCGCGCGGCTAATGCCCATTCACCACGCGCACCAGGCCGGTGGGCGTAAGCGTCTGCTCGCCGTGCCAGCGGTAGCCTACCAGCTCGCCGCCCCGGGCCACGCTGTAGTCGAGGCACACGGAGTGGGGCGTGAGCAGGCGGGGCTCGCCCTTTAGCCAGTAGTGGCCGAAGAAAACGGGCGTCTCGTCCTGGTAGTAGCTGGCATTGGGCAGGGCGGCTACGTCCACGGGCTGACCGGCTAGGGCTTCAATGGGTTCGAGGAAGTAGTCGTTGTAAGTGGCAGCGGCGGGGTCGCGCCACCATGCGGTGCGCATTTTGGTGCGGCGGTGGCCGTCCTTGTCAAAGAAGTGGTGGTCGCCGGGCAGGTCGGTTTCGTGGCCTTTGAGGGTGATTTCTACGGCATCCATTTCCGCCGAGCCCTTGCGGCTGGCGCGCAGCAGGAACTCGGGCGTGAGGCGGTCGTCGGGCAGCCAGGCGCGCAGCCGGGCAATGTAGCGGGCATCCCAGCAGGCGTGCACCACGCGCAGGCCGGGCAGCTCCAGAAACAGCGGCAGCGTGTAGAACCACGCCAAGTAGTCCTGCCACTCGGCAAAAAGCTCCTTGCTGCGGAACTCCTTAATGGTTTCGAGATGCTGAATGATGTGGACCGGTTTGTGGGGCCGCAGGTGCCCGCCAGTGGGGTCGAAGGTCCAGAAGGCAAGCGCATTGTACTCGTGGTTGCCCATCACGGCCAGGGCCGCGCCGCCGTCCACCATGCCGCGCACAAGTTGCAGCGTCTCCCGTATGGCCGGCCCCCGGTCGATGAAATCCCCCACGAAAATGACCTGCCGGCCGCCGGCGTGGCGGTACACGCCAGCGGCGTCGGGGATATAATCAAGCTGCTCAAGAAGCTGGCGCAGCTCGGCAGCGTGGCCGTGGATGTCGCCGATGAGGTCATACATGGGGGAGTGGGTGAAGGAAAGTGGAAAAGGAAATGACCCGCGCAGGCTAGGCGGCGCATTGTTGGGCCTGCCTGCCCGCAATAGTAATTCAGGCAACAGGATTAGGAACAAGGGGCAGGCGGCTTTGGGGCGTTTTGTACGGGGCCCCGCCTTGTTTCGAGGCCGCTACCCCAGCTGGAATGCCGGCCGCATTGGCGCCAATATCAACGGACCCTCACTCCTTTTAGCTGGCACAAAACAGCACTGCGCCCATAAAAAAGCCCCCAGCCAGATGGCTGGGGGTGGGAGTTATTTACGTAAAGCTTTGGGCTTAGCGCCCAATCACAATCCAGCCCGAGCCGTCGCTCTGCATTGACAGGCGCTCACCCGAGCCGATAAAGGTGATGGTGGCATTGGCTACGTCGTCGTAGATGCCCCCGCCGCTCTGCACGCTCAGGCCGACGTTGGAGCCCGAGCCTCGGGAACTGATGATGACGTAGATGCGCCCCGGGCAGGTGCTGGCATCTGGAATGCTGATGTTGTTACAAGCTCCAAAGCGCCGCACCGTGTAGTGCGCCGCTGTGAGGGTGAAGGTGCCGCTGGTACTGCCGGTGGTGGTGTAGGGCAGCGCTACCGCACCACCCACCTGCAAGGGGCTGGTGAGGGTGCCGCTGGTGCCGAGGCCCACGCTGCCGCCCACCACGGCGCTGCCGCTGATGCGAAAGCTGGCGGCCTGGGCCGTGGCCGTCTGATTCTGGATGAAGTCGGTGCTGCTGAGCGTGGGCGCGCTGCCGGCGGTGCCGTCGGGGTTCACCACCACCGCGCGGGTGGGCTGGGTGAACACCTGCAGGTCGTTGGCGGCGCTGGCATTGGCGGCTAGTACCAGGGTACTGGTCACGGCCACGTTGTTGGCGCTGGCATCGAGGGCCGCCGTGCCGCGCAGCACGGCGCTGGCCCCGCTCACATCAATTATTTGTAAGGTGCTGCTGCCCTGGCAGGCCACGTAGGCCAAGCTACCGTTCAGGGCCACGCTCACGGGGTTGGCCGCAGTGGTGTAGAGGTGGCGCAGGCTGAGGGCCCCGGCGGTGCTCACGTTGTACGTGGCCAGTTCGGCGGTGGCAGGGTTCAGGGTGCAGAGGGTGGTGGTGCTGAGGGCCACCGGCTCGTCACGGCCGTTGTAGCCGCCGGCGGTGGTGCCCCCCACCAAGCCAGTGCGGGTGATGGCGGCGGGGTTGCTCACGTCGAGCAGCGCGGCGCCGGCGTAAGCATGGCCCACGGCCACAAAGTTGCCGGCCGCCGCCACGGTCTGCGGGGTGAAATAGCCGGAGTTGCCAGTGGGGCAGGTGGTGCAGGGCGCGGTCGGGTTCAGCAGGTTGGTGGTGCCGGGCGTGCTCACGTCGTAGGCGTAGAGGTAGCCGTAGGAACTGCTGCGGTCGAAGGTGGCGTACAGCATCGTGCCCGTCAGGGCAATACCACTGTAAGTCCCGTTCGACGACGCGGGCGGGGTCAGCGTATTCACCAGCGTCGGGGCCCCGCTGCCCAGGGTATAGAGCAGCACCGAGCCCGTGCCCGCGCTGCTGAGCACAGCGGCCGTGCTGCCACTCACGGCCACTTCCACCCCGGAGCTGATGCCCGTGGCCGTGCCGCGCAGCACCAGCGCGGCGGGGTTGCTGGCATCGTAGAGGCTGAGGGTGCCAGCACCTTTGTTGAGCACCACCGCCAGCGTGCCGCTTACAGCTACCAGCGGGTTATTGAGGCTGGTGACGGTGCTGGCCAGCGCCGGAACAACCGCCGCCGAAGCCGGATAAGCGGTGGCTGAGGGGCTGAGGTTGCCAGCGGCATCAACCTGCAACAGGCGGGTGTCGGTGCCGCCGAGGCTGCGCACGCGCAGGTTGCCGTTCACGTCGAGCTTCTGAGTGGGGCTGTTGGTGCCGATGCCCACGTTCTGAGCCTGGGCAAAGAAGGGCAGGGCCAGCAGCAGCACGCCGCCCAGGCGGGGGAAGATGTTCGTCATAATCAAGCAGGAATGAAATTGTCTCCCAGCTAAGGCAAAGGTACCGCCAGGTATTATCGCAAGCGGATGGGTAATGTGGTACCGTCCGATGCCCTGTGGGTGGGCTCGGAAGAAAAAATGCCCCCAGCCGGGCCACCGGGGCCGACGACGGCTAGTTACCGCTCCGAATAAAGGTCCAGTTGGTGCCGTCGGAAATGGCCGTAATGGTTTTGGTTGCGCCGGAAGTTTGCATGAAATAGGCACCAGCCGCAGCGGCCGTCGCCCCGCCATCGAATATGAGGCCACCCTGGGTGCCCACGTAGGCAATGTTGGACGAACTGTTGTTGCGCAGGTAATACACGCGGCCCACGCAGGTAGCGGCATCGGGCAGCAGGTAATAGTCGGCCCCGGTGGCAGGGCTCAGGCCCAGGTAGCCGCCACCCGTGAGCAGGGTGCCGCTGTTGTTACCAGCCACGTTCATAACCACGCCCACGGCATTGGTGCCTACCACCTGCAGCGTGCTAGTGGGGGCGCTGCTGGTGCCGATGCCCACGTTGCCAGTGCCCGTAATAGTGAGGTTTTTGCCACCCGTGGCAATGGTGGTAGCCTGCGTGAGGGTGCCGCCGAGCACAACATTCGACCCGGATTTTGTCAGGCCATTGCTGGCCGAGGTCACTGCGCTGGAACTAAGCACACTGATTTGTGAGCTCAAAGAGGTTGTCTGGGTACTCAACTGGCTATTCAAACTGCTTACGTTGCCATTGGTCACGGCCAGCTGCGACGAACTCACCAGCTGCAACCAGTTAGGACTGGTGGTGGTGCCTGCGTTGTAGTAATAGCCAGCAGTGCCGCCGGTTTGGTATACTACCAGGCCGGTAGCGGGGCTGGTCACATCAGTGGTAGCGGCCACGCGGGGCAGTAGCGCGCCCTTGGTGCCGCTCACCAGCTCAATAATGGCCGAGGCATCGGGCGCGCCGGTTGCGCCAATGCGCACGCCCTGCGCCTGGGCGGCCAGGCTGCTGGCTACCAGCAAAGCCGTCAGGGCCAGGCCCCGATAGAAATAAGCAGGAGTAAAAAGATTATTCATTAATCGTAAACGAGCTGAGGATAAGTCGGATGAGACAAAAAGGCTACTCCACCACGCAGCGGCTGGTGAAGCGGGTCGTGGCCGTGGTGTAGCGCAGCACGTAGCTGCCAATGGCCAAACCGGCCAGGGGCACTTCGCCGGTGGCACGGCCGTCTACTGCCAGGGTGCGCACGGTACGTCCCAGCAGGTCGAGCACCTGCAGGGTGCCAGCCTCGGCCGGACCGGTGTAGAGGTAAGTAGCGGCCTGCCCGGCAGCCACGTGGGTGGGGTACACGGCAAAGCCCGCCGCCTGCGGCGCCAGCGCCACCGAGCGAATGGGCGAGTAGCTAACCTCGCCGCTGGCATCCGTCTGGCTTAGGCGGTAATAGAGCACGGTCACGCTGCCGGGCAGCTTCGTGTCGAGCAGGGCGTAGTCGTGGCGGGTGGTGCTGGTGCCCGCCCCGGCCACCGTGCCAATGGCGGCAAACGAGCGGGCATCGAAGCTGCGCTCTACGGTGAAGCCGGCGTTGTTCAGTTCCTGGGCCGTGGTCCAGCTCAGGCGCACGGCCGCTGGGCCGTCGGCCTGGGCCGAGAAATCGACGAGGGTGACGGGCAGTGGGTTGGCCGCGTTGCTCACCGTGAAGCGGCTGAGCGAGGCGGGGTTCATCGAGATGCTGCGGCTGCTGGCGTTGGCCAAGGGGCTGCGCACGGCCCAGGGCTGACCAACGGCCGACTGCTGCCACACGCGGGCCTGGCTAAAATCGATGAGGCCGTTGTCGTTGTCGGGCAGCCAGCTCAGGGTGAGCTGCACGGCGGCGCTGGGCTGCGTGGCCGGCACCACCGTCCAGATGCGGTCGATGCCTTTGTAGGCGGTGTTGGCGAAGTTCACGCCGCGGCTCACGTCATCCGTGAGCAGGCCCGCCGTGCGGGTGATGGCCACGGTGCCCAGGTTGTTAGTGGTGGGGTCGAGCACGGCCCCGTGGCCGAAGTCCACGGCCGCGCCGCTCACGGCGTTGCGCGTGATTTCGAGGTTGCCCAGCACGTAGCGGCCGGAAGCCTCGCCTGCGAGCGTGGCCTCGTTGGGCAGGCGCAGCGTATTCACGGTGCTGCCGTTTTTGGTGGTGACGAGGCCGCTGGTCAGGCTGAGTAGGTTGCTCACCGTGAGGTCGCCGGCTAGGCGTAGGGTGTTGGCCCCGGCTGTGGGCTTGTTCAGCAGCAGCTGGTAGAAGGTGGCCCCGCCAGGGGTGAGCAACTGGTCGGCGGTGCCGCTGAAGGTGACCGGGCTGGTACCGGGCACGATAGCACCCGAATTGGCAAAGTCGCCCTTCACTTCCAGTGCACCGTTGCTCAGGTCGATGGTGCCGGCGTTGGCGGTGGGGCCGTCCACGCGCAAAGTGCCCTGGTTGGTGATGGTGCCGCCGGCCTGATTGCTAAGGCCGCCGGTGCCCACGTACACGGCCGTGCCGGACTGCACCGTGATGGTCGCGCCCGCATTGGTCAGGTCCTGGGCCGCGACGGGAGCCGCCAGCAGCAGGGATGCCGCAAAGTAGAGTTTGGTCATTAAATATGTCGTAGGAAAAAAAGTGGGATTGCCGGAATTACAAAAATACAGTCCCGCTGGTGTTTAATGGATGAAAAAAAGCACCCGTCCGGCCGTCGGGGCCAGATGGGTGCTTTTCCTCGGTAAACGGAAGAATGGCGGCGGGTTACCGAATGGTGTTGGCTACTTCAACCGTACCAGCGTGGCCCCGAAACCAAATTTCTCCTTGCGGGCATCCTCGAAGAACTTGATGTCCTTGTTGCGGCTCAGCTGGCGATGGATTTCCTTGCGCAGCACGCCGTTGCCCATGCCGTGGATGAACACGATTTCGTGCATGTTGGTGGCCAGGGCGCGGCTCAGCGCATCTTCAAAGGCATCGAGCTGGAGGCGCAGGATAGCGGTGTTGCTCAGCTCCTCCTTGTTGTCGGGGCGCAGGGCTTCGAGGTGCAGGTCAAGCTCGTGCGGCGGGGCCACCACCGGCGCAGCCGGTTTAGCGGGCGCGGCAGCCACCACGGCGGCCGGCTTGGCCGGGGCGTCGCCGCTGAGCTGGGCCTTGAGGGCGGCTGCATCCAAGCCGGCGGGTTTAGCGGGGGCGGCGGGAGCAGTTGCGGGTACTTCCTCAGCGAGCTTCTCGGGTGCGATGGCGGCGGCAGCTTTCTCATCCAGCTGGAAGAGATAGGCGTCCTTGCCAATAACCGGCGCGGGCTTCTGGCTGCCGTAGAACGTGCTGGCCTTGAAGGCCTGGCGCTTGGTGAGCAGCTCGTAAGCGGCATCGCCGTTCAGCTTAGTGGGCAGCAGCTGAAACACGACGGCGGGCCAGGCCTCAAAGTCCTTCAGGTGCAGGAAGGAGAGGGGCTTGGTGCTGGTTTTGGGGCCGAGCTTGTCAGCGGCCAGGGCCCGGTAGGGGCGGGCGGCGGTTTCTTCGCCGTAGGTGAAAAGCACGTCGGCCTCGGTGTTGTTGATGAGCGTGACGCCCAGCAGCTCCGGTGACTGGTGCACCAGGGCCAAAAACAGGCCTTTGGCTGCGGCCGGCTGCTTGCCGCTGGCAGCGGCGGCACCGCGGCTATCCGGGCCGGTGTTCACGGGCCGGGCCACGCCTGCTCCGCTCGACGCGGCGGCGGCCAGCGCCTCCTGCAGCGAGGGTTGCGCTAGCTTGGGGGCGGCCGGCTGGTGCTGCGGGCGCTTGCTGTTATCCTTTTTGCTGGCGTTGGCATTCTTGCCGGGCGTCTGGCCGGGGCCGTAGTCCACGGCGGTACGGTCGAAGTTCTTGCCTTCTTCCTGGGCCACCACCACCACTTCGCGGCGCAGCACAGGAATGGTAAAATCGTTGTCAATGGCCACTTCCACCAGCTCGCTGTCGAGCAGGCGGGTGACAATTCCTTCTTCGGTGCCGGTCAGGAGCCGGACTCTATCTCCTACGTTCATAATATCACGGATTTACGCCGGCAGGCGCTGTTGCTTGAGTTCGTAGAACAGCGGGCGGCATGGGGTGGGTTCGTCAAAAGTACGGGTAGATGGGGCGGAGCGGATGGATATTCCGTTTTTAGTCCCCGGTGGGCCTACATATAGAGCCCGTGGAAGCCAAAACCGTTGCGTGGGTTGTACTCCAGCGCCGGAGCCGGCAAATGGAAGATGCTGAGCGTGTAGAACACGCGCTTCAGCAGCACGCTGTGCGTGGGGATGCGGCGCAAATCCACGTCGAGCGAGAGGTAGAACTGGCGGTAGGGGCGCAGGCCCCGGGCGGCGTTGGTGCCGTCGTCGTTGTACACCATATCCTGGCCGCCGTAGCCGAAGGCAGGCTGCAGCCAGCGCGGCCAGCGGTTGCCGGGCTTGAGGAACGCGCCAACATCGGCACACAGCCAGTAAGTCTGGCCGTTGTAGTCCTTCAACAGGCGCTCGGGCACGGTGCTCCCCAGTACGTTGGGCCGCATCTTGGCGTAGCTGGTGAGGTGGAACGACCATTTGGGCATAATGCGGACATCGTGCCACGCCAGCTGCTGGGCCAGCAGCCCGGCCGAACCCAGAAAGTTGGCCGCCAGGTCGGTGGCCGAGGCGCCGTATTCGGGGTCCTGTCCGTCGAAGTATTCGATGGGGCTTTGCAGGGCAAACCCCACGAACGAGCCGTACCAAATGGCTTTCTTTTCGCTCAGGCCGGCCCAGCGCAGCATGTCCACGGCCCCGCGGCTTTCCTGAAAGGCGCCCCAGAAGTGGCCGCACTTGTCGAGCTGCTGCCACTCGGGCAGGTCGTTGAACCAGTGCAGGGGCACCCGCGCACCGGTGTACCACGAGGTGGCTAGGCCGGCATACACCGTCCCGTAGCCCAGCAC
Source organism: Hymenobacter negativus (assembly GCF_016056375.1). Classification (GTDB taxonomy): domain Bacteria; phylum Bacteroidota; class Bacteroidia; order Cytophagales; family Hymenobacteraceae; genus Hymenobacter; species Hymenobacter negativus_A. The sequence continues at coordinate 1,108,574 of NZ_JAEDAE010000001.1, read as the reverse complement.
CGAGCCGCCTACCAGCAGGCGCAGGCGGCGCTTGCGCCGCGCTGCCGAATCGGCCGGAAAATTACCGGGCGAGGAAGTGAGGGCCGTGGGAACCTGCGGGGCGGCCGCGCTGTCGGTACGAAGTGGGGCCTGTCCGAGGCCGGTGAGCGGCAGTGCCAGCGCACCGGACACCGCCAGCCCGGCCAGCCGCTGGCGGCCAATCAAATTCAAAACCAAAGAGACAAGCGCCATGCGGGCCATAAAAAGGGCCCAAAGGTACGCCCCGGAAAGCCGGCTGCTGGCCCCAATAGCGTATCTTGCGACTTGGTTTGCCAACAGAAATAATTAATTAAAGGCGCGGCAAACGTTTCGACAAGCTCCCGTTTCAGTCACTCCATTCCATTCCCACGTAGCTGTTTCCTAATCATTTCGCATCCTCAAAATTCCCAATGCAAACATTTCGACGCCTGACAGCCCTGCTGTTAACCCTTGTGGCCTGGACCGCCCAGGCCCAGGTTACCACCTCGCCGGTGTTCTTCACCGATACTACGCCCGTTACCATCACCTACGACGCCAGCCAAGGCAACGGGGCGCTGAATAACTTCACCGGCAACGTCTACATCTGGACCGGCACCGTGACCAGCCTGAGCTCCAGCAACACCAACTGGCGCAACGTGCACAGCCCCACCTTCGGTGCGGCCGACCCCACCGCCCTGATGACGCGCAGCGCCACCAACCCCAACATCTACACCATCACCTTCACGCCGCGCACCTATTACCCCATTCCGACGGGTGAGACGCTGCTGCGCCTGGGCATGATTTTCAAGAATGCCGACGGCTCCATCGTGGGCCGGAATGCGAGCGGCGGCGATATTTTCGTGGATGCGGCGACGTCCGCCCTGTCGGCCCGCATCACCAACCCAACCGCCAATGCCAACGGCAACCCGCTGTTCGTGAACCTGGGCGCGCAAATCAGCGTGACGGGCACGGCCTCGGCCACTGCCAACCTGGCCTTTAGCCTCAACGGCACGCAGGTGGCCAGCCAGGCCAGCGCCACCACGCTCACCACCACCGTGACGGCCGCCAGCGGCCGCAACGTGGTGCGCTTTACGGCGGTTTCGGGTGCTTCAACGGCCGTCGATTCGCTGATTTTTGTGGTGCGCCCGGCCGTGACCGTGGCCGCGCTGCCCGCCGGAGCCAAGGACGGCATTACCTATTTGAATGGCGGCACGTCGGTTATCCTCAACCTGACGGCTCCGAATAAGCAGTTTGCCTACGCCATCGGCGAGTTCAACAACTGGCAGACCACCAACGCCAGCTACATGAACAAGACGCCCGACGGCAACCGCTGGTGGGTGCAAATCAACGGCCTCACGCCAGGCCGCGAATACGCCTACCAGTACCTCGTAGACGGTACCCTGCGCGTGGCCGACCCCTACTGCGAGAAAATCCTGGACCCGAACGACGACCAGTACATCCCGGCCGTAACCTACCCCAACCTGAAAGCTTACCCCACGGGCCGGACCACGGGCATCGTGTCGGTGCTGCAAACCAACCAGACGCCCTACGTGTGGACGGCCACCAATTTCCAGCGCCCCAGCCGCACCAACCTGGTGGTGTACGAGCTGCTGATGCGCGATTTCATTGCCCGCCACGATTACCAGACCCTGCGCGACACGCTGAATTACCTCTCGCGCCTCGGCGTGAACGCCATCGAGCTGATGCCCGTCAATGAGTTCGACGGCAACGACAACTGGGGCTACAGCCCCGATTTCTTCTTCGCGCCCGACAAATACTACGGCACCAAGCAGGCCTTCAAACAGTTCATCGACGAGTGCCACCGCCGCGGCATCGCCGTGATTATGGACATGGTGCTCAATCACGCCACCGGCCAGTGTCCGATGGTGCAGCTCTACGGCAGCACGGCCGGCCCCACCGCCGACAATCCCTGGTTCAACGTGACGGCCCCGCACCCGTACAGTGTCTACAACGATTTCAACCACGAAAGCGCCTTCACCAAGTACTTCTCGAAGCAGGTGATGTCATTCTGGCTGCAGGAGTACCACATCGATGGTTACCGGTTTGACCTGGCCGGCGGCTTTACGCAGCAGCAAAGCACGCCCAACACCTACGGCAACTACGACCAGAGCCGCATCAACATCTGGCTGGATTACTACCAGCACATGATTGGCGTTGATGCCAACCTGTACCCCATCCTGGAGCATTTCCCCGAAAACCGCGAAGCCAAAACCCTGGCCGATGCCGGCTTTATGATATGGGGCAACGCCGTGACCAACTACAACGAGGCTACGATGGGCTACCTGTCCAACTCCAACTTCAGCTACGGCTACTACGGCAGCACCGCCCAGGGCGGCCGCGGCTGGAACAGCCCCAACCTGGTGACCTACATGGAAAGCCACGACGAGGAGCGCCTGATGTACAAAAACCTCACCTTCGGCAATTCCTCGGGCAGCTACAGCACCCGCGACCTCAACACCGCCCTGGCCCGCATCGAGCTGGCGTCGGCCTTCTTCTTCACTGTGCCCGGCCCCAAAATGCTGTGGCAGTTTGGCGAAATTGGTTACGACAAGTCCATCTTCATGTGCTCGAACGGCACGGTGCCCACGCCCTACGGCAACGACCAGTGCAAGCTGAGCGCCAAGCCGCCCGTGTGGAGCTACTACCAGGATGCCAACCGCCGCCAGCTCTACGACGTGCAGCGCGCCCTCATTGCCCTCAAAAAGCAGGAGCCCGCCTTCGCAAACCCCACCAGCTACACCCAGCAGCTGGCCGGCGCCGGTAAGTCCATCCACGTGAGCAACGCCACCCAGAACATCACCGTCATCGGCAACTTCGACGTGGTGAGCACCACCATTGACCCCGCCTTCCAGCGCACCGGCAAGTGGTACAACTACCTCTCCGGCGACAGTATCACCGTGACCAACGTTAATGCCCTCATCACGCTGCAGCCCGGGGCCTACGCCGTGTACACCACGCGCCGCCTCAAAAAGGCCACTTTGCTGAGCACCACTGCCCGCCGCACCGACGCCCTGCGCCTCGTGGCCGTGCCCAACCCCAGCAGCAGCACCGCCAGCCTGCAGTATGAGCTGGCCGCTCCGGCCGTCGTCACCGTCACCGTGCACAACGTGCTGGGCGCTACCGTGCGCACCATCAGCAGCCGCGCTACGCAGGCCGCCGGCGCGCACGAGCTCACGCTGCCTGTGCAGGATTTGGCCAACGGCATCTACGTGGTGCGCCTGAGTACCGGCCAGTTGACGCAAACTACCCGCCTCGTGGTGCAGCACTAGCGCTTCCCCAACGCAAGGCCACAAAAAAGGCCGCTTCCTTTTGGAAGCGGCCTTTTTTGTTGAGTGAATATTGAGAACGTCATGCTTCGACTACGCTCAGCATGACGTTCTAATTAAACATTCATGCCTCTAGCGCACCGGCAATTCGTCGTGGTACGCCACCAAATCGTCGATAGGGGAGCGGATAATCTTGCCCACTTCCATACCGTGGGTTTTGGCTACCTGCGTCAGCACGTCGCGGAAATTATAGCCCACCGAGCCCACGCAGTTAAAGGTGTATTCCTGAAAGCGCGGGTAATGCAGCACCAGGTTCTGGAAGAAGGTTTCGAAGCCTTCGAGCACGATTTCGCGGCAGTAGCTCACGTTGTTGTGGTCGTAGGCAAACTTGGCGAAATTGGCCAGGTAGCGGTTGGGCAGCGGCTGGTTGTAGAGGCGGTCCAGAATATCGTTGCGGGTGCCCAGCGAGTACGTTTCCTTGAAAATATCCTGCAGGCCATCGGGCAGCAGGCCGCGCAGGTAGTCGCGCAGCAGCCGCTTACCGAAGTACGAGCCCGACCCTTCATCGCCCAGAAAGTAGCCCAGCGAATCCACGTTGTAAATGATTTTTTCGCCATCGTAGAGGCAGGAGTTGGTGCCCGTGCCCAGAATGGCCGCGAAGCCGGGCTTGTGGCCCAGCAGCGCCCGGGCCGCCGCCAGCAGGTCTTCGGTCACGTGCGCCTTTGTTTTGGGAAATACCTGGCGCAGGGCCGCCGCAATCACCTCCGCCTTCTGCGCCGACGACACGCCCGCGCCGTAGAAATGCACATCGGTCACTTCTTCGCGGGGCAGCGTGCTGGGCAGGTTCTGGTTGAGCGAGGCCACAATGGCTGCCGTGTCCATAAAATCGGGGTTGTAGCCCTCCGTGTTAAAGTACACGCGGTTGTGCGCGTCGTCGAGCTGGCACCAGCTGCACTTTGTTGAGCCGCCGTCGGCAATTAGTATCATAGGAGAGGGAATGATGAAGGGGGCAACGAAAGTAATAATTCAGGTTGGAAAGTGGGGTTGGTTGCCAGACGGACAAACGATTGCAAAAGTGTTTTGGTGAAAAAAAAGGTGATTCAGGCCCGGAATGAACAAAATCTGCTCTGCGCCGGGCATTGTTCACCTTCGGGGGGCAGCTCGGCAACGACTTCCAAGGACCCGGAAACGCGATTTTTTGATAGTGCGGGAATTCTTATACACCCCGAAAAACAAAGCAGCCACCGGCCGAGGGCCAGTGGCTGCTTACGTACGTCAGGAAGTACTGACGGAAAAAATCAGGGGGTGATGGTCACCTTGCCGTCCACTACACCGCCGGAAGCATTGTGATTCACTTCCAGTTTGATGGTGTAGGTGCCAGCCGCTTTAACCCAGTTAAGGTCGGCGCCCGACGTGCTGAGAGCTACCCCTTTCGTGAAGTCGCCGGCGGGGCCGCCCAATTTGGTGGCCCATGCCTTATCCATGCGGAACAGGAAAGGGCCGGGCTGCAAATTCGTGGTGATGGTAAAAGCCCGCACTTTGCAATCGTAAGTCAACATCCGGTCGGTGGCAGTGGCGCCGGGCCAGCCATCAGCGGCCGGGCCAACGAGGCCCCAGGTTTCGGTGGGCAGCGTCACGGCCAGGTAGGGCGTAGCAGTGATGCTCTTGACTCCGGACATTTGGGCCGCAGCCGCATCGCCAACGCTCGATTTAACCCGCACATCCAGCGCCGTGGGCACCGACGTGAGCGTGCAATCGAGCGAGTTGTACACGTCGTTGAGCTCCGTCTGGTTGAAGGACTTGGACAGGGCATTGCCCACGTTGTAGTCGGCCGTATTGGCAAAGTTGGTACCTGCCTTGGCAAACTGCAGGGTGTAGGTCACGGCGGCCGGATAGTTAAAGTCGGCTGCCTTCCAGCTATACGTTACCGCCGGGCTGGTATCGTTGCGGTTGATGGTAGCCGTCGTGGCCGATGCCGTCAGTTGCGGTGCTGCATTAGCGCCCAGCACGGCTTGGCTTTCGTCCTTTTTACAGGAACCAACCGCCAGCAGAACTGCTGCACCGGTAGCAAAATTGAGAAACCAGTTTTTCATAAATAACAAAGAGAAAATTAAAACCATTGGGGCCGGCCCGAGAACATCGGGCCGGCCGAAAAAAGTTTAGTAGCCCGGGTTTTGGTGGCCAGCCAGGTTGGGGTTCGCCACCAGGTCGGTGGTGGGCAGCGGGAACAGCGCGCGGGTAGCGGGCACATCGGCACCGGCTTTCACACCGCCTTTGAAGGGCCAGTTGTAGTTGCTGGTAAACTTGCCAAAGCGGATAAGGTCGGTGCGGCGCTGGCCTTCCCAGAACAACTCGCGGGTTCGCTCGTTGAACACATCGTCCAGGCCGTCGCCGGTCAGGGCGGGTAGGTCGTTGGTGTGGCTGCTCAGGTTGCCGGTAGCACGGGCCCGCACTTGGTTAATCAAGGCCAGGGCGGTGGTTTTGTCGGGGCTGGCTTTGCGCAGCAAGCCTTCGGCCTTAATCAGGAGCACGTCGGCCAGGCGGAACATGGGGAAGTCAGTGTCCGGGAAGTCACCAACCGTATCGGAGCCAGGCTTGCCACCCGACGTCACGTTGCGGTACTTGGTGATGAGCGGGCCGCTGCTGAATACGCCAATCGTGTCCACGTTCGGGTTCTGGCCGCGGGTAAACACCATGTCCTTGCGCGAGTCGGTAGCGCTCGTGTTGTTGATGATGCTGGTCAGCTGCGGCTTGGCGCGCAGGCCGGCCCAGCCCCCGTTGATGCCCGCGCTGCTGGCCGATACGGCCCGGCCCACGGCCGCGTGCACGAGGTAGGTCATGCCCCCGTAGGTCTTGGTGCGCAACCCGTCAAACGTAATCGGGAAGATAATTTCGTTGGCCCCGGTCGTGTTGTTGTCGGCCAGGAACAGGTTGGCGTAGGTCGGCGTGAGGGTATAGCCGGCGTTGATGACGCTGTCGGCATACACCACGGCATCGGCCGAGCGGTCGGTGTTGGTGTACACCTTGGCGTTCAGGTACAGCTTGGATTGCAGCGTCCAGCGCATGGCGCGGTCGGCGCGGCCGTACACCTGGCGGGGGTTCAGCAGCACTTTGCCTTTGTCCAGGTTTTTCAGCTCATTCTCCACGTAGGTAAAGAGCTGCTGGCGGGTGTAGTAGGGCGGGTTCACGCCCAGGGCCGAGTTCTCGTCGGTGAAGGGGCCACCGCCAAACAGGTCGATGGCGTGCCAGTAGCTCAGGGCGCGCAGCAAGCGGGCTTCGGCGCGGTACTGACGGATGAGCTTGGCATCCGAATCCGTCACGCCGCGCTCGCTCAGGCGGGCATCGGTGGTCTGGCGAATGAACTCGTTGCAGAGGCCGATTTCGTAAAAAATCCGGTCGTAGGTGGCGCGCACAAACTCGTTGTCGGCGTTCCACTGCAGAGTGTTCACGTAGATGAGGTTACCATCGTTCCAGCCCAGAATGGCTTCGTCGGTGGTAATCTCCTGGAGCTGCCAGTACTGGCGCAGGTAGTTTGAGAAGCCTTCGTCGATGCCCGAAATGTCGGGGCTGCCGGCGGGGCCGGTCTGGCCGCTCACCGCGAAGGTGGCGTAGAGACGGGCCAGAACCTGTTCGGCGCTGGCCGCCGTTTTATACACTACCTCGGCGTTGGCCGAGTAGCTCGGAATCTGGTCGAGGTCTTTATTACAGGATGCAACCGGGAGCAGCATGGCACCAAGGGCCAGCATTCCAAGGGTACGGGTGAATTTTTGGTTCATGGTAAGGGAGGAATGAAGCCGTGATTTAGATACCAACATTGATGCCCACCGTGAAAGTGCGCGGACGCGGATAAATCGTGTTGTCGATGCCGCCAATTACTTCGGGGTCGAGGCCTTTGTAGTTGGTGATGAGGAACAGGTTCTGGGCGGCCAGCGACACGCTCACGTTCGAGCCCTTGCGGATAATCTCGCCGAAGTTGTAGCCCAAAGTCAGGTTCTCCATGCGCAGGAACGAGCCATTCTCCACGAAGTAATCGGAGAAGTATTGGGCGGCGTTGAAGCGCGAATCCAGGAATTCACGGTTGCGGTTCGGCACGAAGCCGTTGGTGCTGATGTCGTAGAAAGAGTTCGAGCGCACGTTGTTGTACACGTAGTTGCCCAGGTTGGCACGCAGCGTGAAGGCCAGGCTCAGCTTCTGGTAGGTCATGTTGGCACCGCCGCCGAGGATAACCGTGGGGCGCGACGACTTGTAGCGGTACCGGTCTTTGCTGTCGATGGTGCCATCGCCGGAGCGGTCCACGTAGATGCCCTGCAGCGGCTTGCCATCGGTGCCGTACACTTGCTGGTTCACGTAGAAGGTGTTGCTGGCGTAGCCCACCGTGTTAATTTGAATGTTGTTGCCGACACCGCCGGAAATGCCGCCCGTGGGCTGGCCCAGGTCGCCGGGAGCGTCAGCACCGGTGAGTTTGGTGAGGCGGTTCTGGTTGAACGTAGCGTTGGCGTTTACCGTGAGGTTGAACCGGTCCCCTTTCACGGCGTCCACGTTCGCAATTACTTCAACGCCTTTGTTGGTCAGCGAACCCACGTTGTAGGTACCGCCGTTCGACAGGCCCGAACCGGCCGAAATATTTACGAAGTTGAGCAGGTCCTCGGTTTTGCGGTTATACAAATCAACCGAGCCGTAGAAGCGGCCGCCGAAGAAACCGTAGTCCAGACCCACGTTGTAGGTAGTCGTGGTTTCCCAGGTGATGTTGGCGTTGTACTGGTCAGCCCGCAGGGTGCGGATGTAGCGGGGGGTGCCATCGGCGTTGTAGCCCAGCTGGTACGAGGCCGACAGGTTGCTCAGCGTCAGGTTGGCCAGGAAAGGGTAGTAGTTGCCGCCCAGGTCCTGCTGGCCGGTTTTGCCGTAGCCCACGCGCAGCTTCAGGTCCGAAATGGCGGTGGAGTTCTTCAGGAATTCCTCGCCCTTGATGCGCCAGGCAAACGCGCCCGACGGGAAGTAGCCGAAGTGGTTGGGGCTGAAGCGCGACGTACCATCGGCGCGGAAGGTGCCGGTGAAGAGGTACTTGTCCTGAATGTTGTAGTTCAGGCGGGTGTAGTAGCTCACCAGCACGTTGGTGTTCAGGTAAGTGTCCTGGTTCGAGTAGCTCAGCGAAACCGGGTTCAGCTCCGTGCCGTTGGCGCGGTAGTCGGCAAACACGTAGTTGCGGTTTTCAAAGCGCTGGTACGAATAGCCGGCCAGCAGCTCCAGGCGGCCCGGGCCCACGGTGTGCTCATACTTGCCGTAAGCTTCCAGAATGGTGTTGTTCAAATCCTGGGCGTAGATGTTGTTGACGCCCTGGCGGTTGAAGTTCGAAGCCGCTTCGGCCGGCACGAAGGTGGTGCCGCGGCCGCGCTGAATGTCGTAGCCCATGTTCAGGTTGGCGCTCAAGCCGTCGATGAAGGGCAGTTTGTAATCGAGCTGCAGGTTGCCGATGCTCCGCTTCACGGTGCTGCGGTTGCGGCTCTGGTTGATGAGGCCGATGGGGTTGCGGGGCGAGAGGGTGTTCAGCGAAATGGTCTTGTCGTCGTTGAGCTGGCTGAACTCGGTGTACCCGCCGTAACGGCTAATTTGGGCATTGGTCAGGCCGAAGGGGTTGCCGGCCGCGCCGTTGTAAATCGCGGTAGGCGCACCGGTGGCGTCCACCGTAATCGGCTGCGTGGGGTCGAAGCTCACGGCATTGCCCACGGCGCTCTGGTCCGAGAAGTTGTTGTCAATCCAAGTGCCTTTCACGTTCAGGTTCACGCGCAGCTTGCCGTCGAGCAATACCGGCGACAGGTTCAGGGCGCCGCTGAAACGCTTCAGGTCGTTGCGCTTCAGAATGCCCTGCTGGCTGAGGTAGCCGCCCGATACCCGGTAGGGAATTGCGCCGGCCGAACCGCTCACGCTCACGTTGTTGTCGCTGCTGAAAGCCGGACGGAAAATCTCCTTCTGCCAATCGGTGCTGGCTTTGCCCAGCGTAGCCTTTTGCGAAGCCGAACCGTACTGGTTCACCACGGCGCGGTAGTCGTCGGCGCTCAGCACCGGCACGTACTTGTAAGCGCTGGCCACCGAGTTCTGCGACGAAACGTTGACGTGCATCGCATCGCCCTGCAGGCCTTTCTTGGTGGTCACCAGAATCACGCCGTTCGAAGCGCGCACCCCGTAGATGGCGGTCGACGAAGCGTCCTTGAGCACGGTGATGCTCTCGATGTCGTTGGGGTTAATCAGGCTGAGGGGGTTGGAAACCCCGGCCAGGCTGGTATTATCCACCGGCACGCCGTCGATGATGATAAGTGGCGAGTTCGAAGCCGATAGCGACGAGCCGCCGCGAATCAGAATCTGCGAGTTCGAACCGGGAGCACCACCACCGGTGGTAATCTGTACCCCGGCTACCTTGCCTTGCACCAGCTGCTCGGGGTTGGTTACCTGGCCCTTCACAAACTGCTTCTCCGAGATTTGCTCTACGGCACCCGTCAGGTCCTGCCGCCGCTGCGAGCCGTAGCCCACTACCACAGCCTCGGCCAGTTGGGTGGTGTTCTCGGTGAGGCCAGTCGATACTTCGGCGTTTTGGCCGGCTACCACCGTCACGGGACGACGCACGGCGTTGTAGCCCACAAAGGAAATTACCACCGTGTGCGGACCTGCGGGCACGTTCTGAATGCTGTAGGTGCCATCTACGCTTGAAGAGCTGCCCAACGAAGTGCCTTCGATGAGGACCGTGGCGCCGGGGATGCCTTCGTTTTTGCTATCGGTCACGCGGCCGCTAACCGAACCGGTCGACTGAGCAAAGGCCGCCGAAGGGAGGAAGCCAAAGCCCGCTAACAATAGCAGAAACAGGAGCTTCGCTAAATAAGGGTGTCTCATGGGAAACTTCTTAAATGTGTTGATGGTGGGAAATTTTAAAAGATTGGGGCTGCAAGTTACCAAAATATTGCGTTACAGAAGGTTTAAAGGCGTTTTTTTAAAAAATCTGGTACTACGCAAATGCGAAAAAACGTTTGCTCAAATTCAGCTGTTTTTTGCGCATATTTAGTCAATATATCGTCTTGAAATGATGTTAATTTAAAGATTCAAGTACTGTATATTAAGCACTTAGCTATGGCATTTGCATTGGGTATAGGGGGGTGTGCAATGCAAACGATTCGTGGGTGATGCGCATAATGAATTAAAATTAGGCTTTTTTCGATGTTTTTCTGGATAAAATAAGTTTGAAAGGCATATTTTTTTTGGGTGTGTATCTACTCATCCAGGGTGTGTAGCTACTCATTCGGGCGGTTTACCAATCCACCAGTGCTTTCCTTTGCCCAAAGCCGCCGGGCACCTGCAAATCAATTGCTGAATAGCTGGCAGAGTGATGAGGGCGTTTGGCAATTCCGCATCAACCACCTTTGCCAGGGGTATAATCCGGCCCGGCCCGTCCTATAATGGCACTGTTTTCCCTCAACTGGCGCAGTAATTGCCTTGTCGGGCCATATTCTCCTCGTTACTTTTGGCTTTTCCTCAGAAAATGAAAAAGCACCTACCATTACTCGCGTTGCTATTGGCCGGTACGGTGACCGAGGCCATAGCCCAGTCCCGTCCTGGTTCGCGCAAGCCAGCCCCTAAAAGTGCGGGCAAGCCCGCGCCCGGTGCCCGTGGGGTGGTGAAACCGCCGCCGGTGTACACGCCCATCACTACGCAGCGCGCCACCGACAACGAGGATGCGCCACCGCCCTTGGTGGTGAGCAAGCTGAAGCTGAAAAAGCCGGTGCTGGTGTATTACGAGGAGCCCGCCCCCGGCAAAACGGTGCAGCAGCTCATCATGTCGGAGGAAAACCTGGCCCTGCTCAAAACCCTGGACCTGGAGCACCTTATGGCCCGCCGCGAAATATTTGTGGATGGCCTAGGCAACCTGACCCCGCCCGGGGCCGACGTAGCTAAGTACCGGCTGCTGGGCACCAGCGCCGTGGCCGAAACCACGCGCCGGCCGGCCGGCGACGGCCGCAGCTTTTTCTCGCGCCTGAAAGTGCCGTCGCCGGGGGTGCTGTACGTGGTGCGCGAATCGGCTGAGGAGTATCGGCACTTCGTGAAAGGCCCCCAGAAAAAGGGCGCCCTGCTGGATTTTCAGGCCAACGGCCTGCCGGGTATCGACTCGGTGCGGGCCGTGTACACCCTGCGCAAAACCGAAGCCGCCGAGCGCGGTGCCGGCAGCGGTGAAACCATTCGATAACCAATGAACCAACAATTGCTGTTGAAACGCACGGGGCTGCTGGTCAGTGCCCTGGGCTTTGCGTGGGGCACTGCTGGTGCCCAAACCATTCTGAAGCTAACCCAAGTGCCGGCCTCCACGCCGGCTAAAGACACGCTGTTCGTGGCGGGCTCTTTCAATAACTGGAACCCGCACAGCCGCGCCCATGCCTTGCAGAAGCAGGCCGACGGCACCTACCAAATCAGCCTGCCGCCCAGCCTGGGCAGCATCGAATACAAGTTTACCCGCGGCAGCTGGCCGACGGTGGAAGTGGACGGCAAAAACGACCAGATTGCCAACCGCAAAGCCGACCTGACCACAACCCGCGAAATCACTAACCAAGTGCTGGCCTGGAACGCCCCGAGCGACGCGGCCAAGAAGCACACCGCTACGCCGCAGGTGAGCATATTGTCGGCCTCCTTCGCCATGCCGCAGCTGGGACGGCAGCGGCGCGTGTGGCTATACCTGCCCGCCGACTACGCGGCCAACCCCGCCCGGCGCTACCCCGTACTTTACCTGCACGACGGCCAGAACGTGTTCGACGATGCCACCAGTTTCGGCGGCGAGTGGGGCGTGGACGAAACCCTCGACCGCCTGCGCAAGACCGGGCAGGACGCCACAGGCAGCATCGTGGTGGCCGTGGACAATGGCGACCAGTTCCGTTCCGACGAATACATTCCCTGGGCCAGCCCCGAACTCAAGGACCAGCCCCACCGGGGCGGCCAGGGCAGCGCCTACGTCGATTTCCTGGCCCTCACACTCAAGCCTTATATCGATGCCCACTACCGCACCCGGCCCGAGGCAGCGCACACCGGCATCGCTGGCTCCAGCCTGGGCGGGCTGATTTCGGTGTATGCCGCGCTGAAATACCCCAAGGTTTTTGGCGAGGTGGGCGCGTTTTCACCAGCCTTCTGGGTGTGCAATGACTCGCTGCGGGCCTATGCCAAAACTCACCCGGCGGCCCGCACGGCGCGCTTCTATTTCGTGTGCGGCCCCAAGGAGTCGAAAACCATGCTGCCGCTGATGACGCAGTGGCGCGATGAGCTGCGGGCCGAAGGCGTGCCAGCCGCCAACCTGGCTTTTTCGGCCCCGGCCGATGGGGAGCACCGGGAGTGGTTCTGGCGGCGGGAATTTCCGGCGGCCTATCAGTTTCTGTTCGGTCCGACAGTGAAAACCAGCACTTCAGGTCCGAAGCGGAAGTAGTATCGGAGCTTTGTGCCGATTTGAATATTGGTTAAAAAGGAACCGGAAGGTTACTGGTTTCGTATAAAAAATTGTTGTCAATTACACTAATTTCAAAATTGCTGCTTTACCTTTGCATTGCGTTTCGCCCGAAGCGCCTTTTCTAACATGAATTCGACGCGTATTTCTCAGGCTTGGTGGTGGCAGTTCCGAAACATCGGACCGGCCTGCCTGTGCGCCTTGTGAAGTCAACCTGATTTTACCTTGCAACCACGAAAAGCCCGGCCCATCAGCCGGGCTTTTTTCGTGGTTGCTGTTTCCATTTTTTCTCCTCGTGCCTTACCAACTCCTCACCCGCACCCGCCGCCTGCTCGCCGACACGGTGACGCCCGTGGGCCTGTTTTTGCGCCTGCGCGACCAGTATGCCAACTGCCTGCTGCTGGAAAGCGCCGACTACCACGGCCAGCAAAACGCCTTCAGCTACCTGGTGTGCGAGCCGCTGGCCACGTTTGAGCTGCGGCGCGGCGGCGTGCTACGTCAGCTGCTGCCCGGTGCGCCAGAGACTACTGAAACCCTGGACCAGCCCCGCGAGGCGCTGGCCCGGCTGCGCGATTTTGCCGCCGCCGGCACGCCCGATGCATCGGTCGAAAGGCTGCCCTTCATCAGCACCGGCCTGTTTGGCTACATGGGCTACGAGGCGGTGCAAAGCTTTGAAGACGTGCAGCTAAACCCGGAAAAAGTGCCGGCCGGCGACATTCCGCTGATTCGCTACGGCGTGTACCGCTACGTCATCGCCTTCAACCACTTCCGCCAGGAGTTGCACCTGTTCGAGCACAGCGTGGCCGGTGAGGCCCCGGCCGAGACCGACGGTCTCGACCGACTCGAAAACCTGGTGCGCCACCCCAGCGTGCCCAACTTCGGCTTTGCCACAGTAGGCGTGGAGCAGACCAACCAGACCGATGCCGAGTTTCTGGCGCGCCTCACCCAGGGCCAGGCCCACTGCCTGCGCGGCGACGTGTTTCAGATTGTGCTTTCACGGCGGTTCCAGCAGGGGTTTTCGGGCGATGAGTTCAACGTGTACCGGGCGCTGCGGTCCATCAATCCCTCGCCTTACCTGTTCTACTTCGACTACGGCGACTATAAAATCTTCGGTTCCTCGCCCGAGGCGCAGGTACTGGTGCAGGGCCGCGAGGCCACGCTGTTCCCCATTGCAGGCACCTACCGCCGCACCGGCGACGACGCGGCCGATGCCGCCGCCGCCCAGCGCCTGGCCGCCGACCCCAAGGAAAACGCCGAACACGTGATGCTGGTGGACCTGGCCCGCAACGACTTAGCCCGTCATGGTACCAAAGTAGAGGTGCGCACGCTGCGTGAAATCCAGTTTTACTCGCACGTAATTCACCTGGTAAGCAAGGTGACGGCCGAACTGGCTGATAATACCGATACCCTACAAGTGGTGGCCGACACGTTCCCGGCCGGCACGCTCTCCGGTGCACCTAAGTTTCGGGCTATTCAACTAATTGATAAGCTGGAGCCTACGGCGCGTGGCTACTACGGCGGCTGTCTGGGCCATCTGGGTTTTGATGGCAGCTTCAACCACGCCATCATGATTCGCTCTTTTCTGAGCACCGGCAACCAGTTGTATTTCCAGGCCGGCGCGGGCGTGGTAGCAGCTTCCAGCGTGCAGTCGGAACTGGAAGAGGTGCACCATAAACTGGGGGCCCTGCGCGCCGCGCTGCGAGCTGCTGAAGACGTTAAATAATTTCAGTCTATCGTCATGAAAATCCTCGTCCTCGATAACTACGACTCCTTCACCTACAACCTGGTGCACCTGCTGCGCGAACTCGGCCACGGCCCTAACATGACGGTGACGCGCAACGACCAACTGACGCTCGATGATGTAGCATCTTATGACGCCATCCTTCTTTCGCCCGGCCCCGGCATCCCAACCGAAGCCGGCCTGATGCCGGCCATCATCCAGAAATACGCGCCTACCAAGCGCATCCTAGGCGTGTGCCTCGGCCACCAGGGCCTGGCCGAAAGCTTCGGCGCGGAGCTTTACAACATCTCGGCCGTGCTGCACGGCGTAGCCAATGAGGCCGAAGTAACCGTAAGCGACGAGCGCCTCTTTGCCGGCCTGCCCGAGCGATTCCAGGTGGGACGCTACCATTCGTGGGCGGTGCGGCCCGAGTCGATGCCGGCGACGCTGGAAGTAACCGCCCGTGACGCCCACGGCGAGGTGCTGGCCTTTCGCCACCGCGAGTATGATGTGCGCGGCGTGCAGTTCCACCCGGAAAGCATTCTCACTGAGCACGGCGCGCAAATGCTGGCCAACTGGCTGAGCTAGTTCGTAGCAAATGCCAATTGGTCGTCATGCTGAGCGCAGTCGAAGCATCTCTACCATGTAAGTAATCAATTCAACGAAGCGGTAAAGATGCTTCGACTGCGCTTAGCATGACGTTCTAAGAGGACGGGGCTTTTTATAGAAACACAGACACTTTGAAACAGATTCTCACCAAGCTTTTCGACCACCAGCCCCTCACGCATGCCGAGGCTCACGCTGCTATGCGCCAGCTGGGGGAAGGCGGGGCCAACCCGGCCGAAACAGCGGCCTTCCTTGCCGTATATCGCATGCGGCCCATCACGGTGGCTGAGCTGGCCGGTTTCCGGCAGGCGCTGCTTGACCTCAGTCGCGACCCGGAGCTGGGCACCCACGAAGTCGTGGACATTGTGGGCACGGGCGGCGATGGCAAAAACACGCTCAACATCTCCACGCTGGCTTGCTTCATCGTGGCCGGGGCGGGCACGCTGGTGGCCAAGCACGGCAACTTCGGCGTGTCGTCGGTGTCGGGCGCGTCGAATGTGCTGGCGCACTTTGGCTATAACTTCGAGGCCGGCTCCGACCAACTGCGGCGGCAGCTCGACCGGGCGGGAATTTGCTTTCTGCACGCGCCAGCCTTCCATCCGGCCATGCGCCACGCCGGGCCGGTCCGGCGCGAGCTAGGCTTGCGTACCTTCTTCAATATCCTCGGCCCGTTGGTAAACCCGGCCCGGCCGGCGGCTCAACTGCTGGGCGTGTTCAGCCTAGAACTGCAGCGGCTCTACCACTACCTGATGCAGCCCACCGGCACCCGCTACGCCGTAGTGCACGCCCTTGATGGCTACGACGAGCTGGCCCTCACCGGCCCGGCCAAAGTAGTTTCCTCATTTGAAGGCGAGCGAATGCTGACGGCCGATGCCCTGAATCTGCCCGCCTGCACCGCCGACGACCTGGCCGGCGGCAGCACCGTAGCCGCCGCCGCCGAACTGTTCAAGCGGGTGCTCGATGGCGACGGCACCGCAGCCCAACGCACCGTGACCACCGCCAACGCCGCCCTCGCTCTGCAATGCGCCCGCCCCGGCCTGAGCTGGGCCGATGCCCTGGCCCTTAGCCGAGAGTCGCTGGACTCTGGCGCGGCCCGTAAGGCCTTCGAAACCATGCTTTCATTGAGTTAGAAGTTAAAAGTTATGAGTTAAGAGTTAGGTATGCTTATCCAATACCTGGTCTTGACTGCAATAACTCTTAACTCTCAACTCCTAACTCTTAATTTAATATGTCCACCATCCTCGATACCATCGTCGCGCACAAGCGCCAGGAAGTTGCCAGTCGCCGCGAGCTGGTGCCCGTCAAGCTGCTTGAAACCAGTCTGTATTTCAACTCGCAACCGCTGTCGCTGCGCAAGTACCTGCTGCGCGAGGGCGGCAGCGGCCTCATCGCCGAATTCAAGCGCAAGTCGCCTTCGAAGGGCTGGATTAATCAGTACGCGCCCGTCGAGCGCACCACGCTGGGCTACATGCAGGCGGGCGCGGCGGCGCTGTCCATCCTCACCGATGCCGAGTTTTTCGGCGGCAAAAATGAGGATTTGACTACGGCACGCAAATTCAATTTCTGCCCCATCCTGCGCAAGGATTTCGTGGTGGACGAGTACCAGATTCTCGAAGCCAAAAGCATCGGAGCCGATGCCGTGCTGCTGATTGCAGCCGTGCTCACGCCCGCCGAAATCGATACACTGGGTCGGCTGGCCCGCTCGCTGGGCCTCGAAGTGCTGCTCGAAGTGCACGACGGCGAAGAGTTGGCTCGCTCCATCAATGCCGATGCTGTGAACCTCATAGGCGTGAACAACCGCAACCTGCACGATTTCAGCCTCAGCCTCGATACTTCGATGGCGCTGGCCGAAGCCATTCCGAGTGAATTTGTGAAAGTATCGGAAAGCGGCATTTCCACGGCTGCGGCCATTGGCCAGTTGCGCGAAGTGGGCTACCGCGGCTTCCTGTTGGGCGAGGCGTTCATGCGCCATGCCCGCCCCGAGCGTGCCTGCGCCATGCTGGTGCAGGAAATTGCAGCCCTGCCGAAACCAGAAACCGCTGTTGCTTAGCTGGCCGAAATGAAAACGCCCCGCCCCAACTTATCCGATTTAGCCGCAACTCCTGGCGTGCCCGGCGCGGAAGCCACTGCGGCACCTGCTACCCCGTCGCGGCTACTCATAAAGGTGTGCGGCATGCGCGACGCTGCCGCATTGACTGAGGTGGCCGCATTGGGGCCGGACTTCCTGGGCTTCATCTTCGCGCCAAAGTCCCCTCGCTTCGTGGGCGACGTGCTGGCTCCGGAGCTGGTGCAGGCCCTGCCGCCAACCATCTGGAAAGTAGGCGTGTTCGTGAACGAAACCACCGAAAACATCCTCGCCACGGCGCAGCGGTTCGGCCTGGCGGCTGTGCAGCTGCACGGGCAGGAAACACCCGCGCAGTGCGAAGAGCTCAACGAAGCGGGCCTGCTGGTGATGAAAGCCTTTTCGGTAGGGGAGAAGATTGATTTTGCTCCCCTGCTGCCTTACGTACCGTATTGCGACTACTTTCTCTTTGACACCAAAGGCGCCGCGCCCGGCGGCAACGGGGCCACGTTCAAGTGGAATCTGCTGCAGTCTTACAACTTGCCCGTGCCCTATTTCCTGGCCGGTGGCTTGGGTTTGGAACACGCCGCCGAACTGGCCAACCTGCGCTTGCCCGGTCTGGCTGGCGTCGATTTGAACAGTGGTTTTGAAACCGCGCCGGGCGTGAAAGATGCCAAGCGAGTGGGGCAGATGCTGCAAGCACTGCGCCCGCTCTGAAGCGCTGGCACCAAATACCCAATACCTAATACCGACGACCAGATATTATCATGACCACATCCTATAAACAGCCCACGACCCGCGGCTACTACGGCCAGTTCGGCGGCGCCTTCGTGCCCGAAATGCTTTTTCCCAACGTGGAAGAACTGCGCACGCAGTACCTGGAAATCATGGCCGACCCGGCGTTTCAGGCCGAGCTGCAAGGGCTGCTGCGCGACTACGTGGGCCGGCCCACGCCGCTGTTTGAAGCCAAGCGCCTGTCGGCCAAATACAACACCCGCATATTTCTTAAGCGCGAGGACCTTTGCCACACCGGTGCCCACAAAATCAACAACACCGTGGGGCAGATTCTGCTGGCCAAGCGGCTGGGCAAAACGCGCATCATAGCCGAAACCGGGGCCGGGCAGCACGGTGTGGCCACGGCCACCGTATGTGCCCTGATGGGCCTACCCTGTGTGGTGTACATGGGCGCTATCGACATGGAGCGCCAGGCCCCCAATGTGGCCCGCATGCGCCTGCTCGGGGCCGAAGTGCGCCGCGCCACCAGCGGCAGCCAGACCCTGAAAGATGCCACCAACGAGGCCATCCGTGACTGGATTGCCAACCCCGTCGATACGCACTACATCATCGGCTCGGTAGTGGGCCCGCACCCGTACCCCGATTTGGTGGCGCGCCTGCAAGCTGTTATCAGCGAGGAAATGCGCAAGCAGCTGCTGGAAAAAACCGGCTCCGAGCTGCCCGATTTCGTGGTGGCCTGCGTGGGCGGCGGCTCCAATGCAGCAGGCGCGTTCTACCACTTCCTGGATGAGCCCGAGGTGCGCCTGGTTGCGGTGGAAGCGGCCGGGCACGGCGTCCACTCAGGCCATTCGGCGGCTACGTCGGTGCTGGGCAAGCCGGGCATCATTCATGGCAGCAAGACTTTGCTGATGCAGGACGAGCACGGCCAGATTACTGAGCCCTACTCGCTGAGCGCGGGGCTCGACTACCCCGGCATCGGGCCGCTGCACGCCTACCTGGGCGAGGTGGGCCGCGCCGAGTTCATCGCCATTACCGATGAGGAAGCCCTGGCGGCCGTGGCCGAGCTGAGCCGTCTCGAAGGCATCATCCCGGCCCTGGAAACCGCCCACGCGCTGGCGGCGCTGGGCCAGCTTGGAGCGGGTCCGGACGACGTAGTGGTGGTGAACCTCTCCGGCCGCGGCGACAAGGATTTGGAAACCTACCTCAAGAACATGGATAAGCTGATTTAGCCTGCGGCTTTCCAAAACGATTTATATGGACCGCATTAAACACGCCTTCGCGAGCAAGCACAATTTGCTCAATACTTATTTCACCGCCGGCTACCCCAGCCTGCACGACACCATTCCGCTGGCCAAAGCGCTGGTGGAAGCCGGGGCCGACATTCTCGAAATCGGCATGCCGTTTTCCGACCCGCTGGCCGATGGCCCCATCATCCAGGGCAGCAGCAGCGTGGCGCTGGCCAACGGCATGAACCTGCCTGTGCTGTTTGAGCAATTGAAAGGCCTGCGCGCCGCCGTGCCCGAAACCCCGGTGCTGCTCATGGGCTACCTCAACCCCGTGATGCAGTTTGGGGTGGAAGAATTCTGCCGCCAGGCCGCCGCCGTGGGCGTGGATGGCCTTATTCTGCCCGACCTGCCGCTCGATGAATACGAAGAATTCTATCAGGAAACCTTCCAGAAATACGGCCTGAACGCTGTATTTCTTATCACCCCGCAAACCTCGGAGGAGCGTATTCGCCGCCTCGACAGCCTCACCGAAGCTTTTCTATACTTAGTATCTGGCCCCGGCACCACCGGCGGCACCACGCAGCCAGATGCTGAGATTCAGGCCAAATACTTCGAGCGCATCGCGGCCCTAAACCTGCGCAATCCCCGCCTCATCGGCTTCGGCATTGCCGATAAAGCCGGTTTCGACCGCGCTTGTCAGCACGCCGAGGGCGCTATTATCGGCTCAGCTCTCATCCGAGCGCTGGAAGATGTGGCGGATGCGCCGGCTGAAGCTGCACGTTTCGTGCGGAGCATCAAGGCGGCATAATCAATCTGAAACAATCATTTAAGAACGTCATGCTGAGCGTAGGCGCAGCCGCAGTCGAAGCATCTCTACCGCTTTGTTGCAAGAGCATTGATTAGTTACACGGGCAAGATGTTCTGTTCTCTCTGACTCATTCCATGATAATCCAACTTGAAAAATCTGCTTCGGTAGCCGCCATCACCGAGCACCTGAAGCAGCAGGGCTACAAAGCCACCGAAGTCACGACCCAGCACGCCCATTACCTGGTGGCCATCGGCAAAAAAGACTTCGATATCCGCACCATCGGCCAGCTGCCGGGCGTGCGCGACGTGCACCGCGTGAGCGACGACTACAAGCTCGTGAGCCGCAAGTGGCGCGTGAAACCCACCGTGCTCGACCTCGGCGACGGCGTCACCATTGGCGGCAACTCGCTGGCTATCTGCGCCGGGCCGTGCAGCATCGAGAGCGAAGCCCAGATGGAAAAGGTGATGGACCACCTCGTGGCCAACGGTGTGCGGCTGATGCGCGGCGGCGTGTTCAAGCCCCGCTCGTCGCCCTATGCCTTCCGCGGGCTGGGGCTGGAGGGGCTGCGCGATTTCCACCGCATGGCCCGGGCGCGTGGCCTCAAAATCGTGACCGAAGTGATGCAGGTATCGCAGGTGGAGGAGATGCACGATTTCGTGGACGTGTTCCAGGTAGGCGCCCGCAACACCCAGAATTTCAACCTGCTGGATGCCCTGGGCGGCGTGGACAAGCCGGTGCTGCTGAAGCGTGGCATTTCGGGCTCGATTGAAGAATTGCTGTCTTCAGCCGAGTACGTGTTTTCGGGTGGCAACGAGAAGCTGATTCTCTGCGAGCGCGGCATTCGCACGTTCGAAACCGCTAGCCGCAATACTTTGGATTTGAATGCGGTGCCCATTCTCAAAGCTAAAAGCCACCTGCCCGTAATTGTCGACCCCTCGCACGGCATCGGCATCCGCGAGTATGTCCCCACAATGGCGTTGGCCGGCGTGATGGCCGGGGCCGACGGCATCGTGTACGAAACCCACGAAACGCCCGAAACTGCCGCTTCGGACGGGGCCCAGACGCTGGATTTCGAGGAATCGGCCCGCCTCATTCGCAACCTGCGGCGCGTGTATCAGCTGCGGCAGGAACTCGAATAAAGAAAAATTAATGTGGGCAAATGCTTGCATTCTCGAAATCGGTCCCTAAATTCGTCTCAATCATGCGCCACCAATTCGTCAATTGCATTAACACCCTAATGACTGCCCCCAAACAGGGCGGGTACGGGCTGCGATTGGCGCTAACGGAAGAAGAGGCATGACACCCAAACTTCTCTAGAAACCTTCGAAAGCCCGAATCCGTCAGGATATCGGGCTTTTTTTTCGCCCGATTTTAATCACGCTTACCTTTTTCGTTACGCTATGTTTACCAAACCCAACTCCGCCACCGCCGCCAGCCAGGACCAACTCATCTGGAAGATGCTGTTTGACCGCCAGACCGCGCTGCTGCACCGGCGGGCCGTGCCAGCGTTTTGGGAAGGATTGGCCCGGCTGGGCTTTCGGCGCGAAGCCATCCCCGACATCCGGGAGCTGAGCGCCACGGTGGAGGCCGAAACCGGCTGGCAGCTGGCCCCGGTGGGCCGTCCGTTTGAGCCAGCCGCGTTTTTCGCCCTGCTGGCCGAGCGTAAGTTTCCGATTGTGACGCGTATCCGGTCCATGCAGGCCTTTGATTTCAGCCCCCAACCGGACTTATTCCACGACCTGTTTGGGCACGTGCCGATGCTGCTCGATGAGGGCCTGGCCAACTTCCTGCACGAGCTGGGGCAGGCCTACGTGGCTCAGCCGGCGGGCTCGCCGGCGCGGGAGCAGTTGTGGGCGCTGTACTTCTTCACGGCCGAATTTGGCTTGGTGCAGCATGAGGGCAAGCCCATGCTGTATGGGGCGGGTCTGCTGTCGTCTGCTGGTGAAATCCACCACTGCGTGAACGAGTTAACTCCGCGCCCGGCCTTCGACCTGGCCACGGTGCTGCGCACGCCCGTGACCGGGGCCCGTTACCAAAACCAGTATTTCATGCTGCCCGCCTGGGAGCAGCTCACCGAATGCGTGGCCGAGCTGGCCGGCATGCTGGCGCTGAGATAGGGTGTGAGGGTAGGTAGGAGGGTAAGAGGTTGTTTCTGCTTTTCTCTCTTACCCCCATACCCTCTTAACCTCCCACCCTAAAAAACTCACTAGCTTCGCAGCATGCTGTTTGAGTTTGGTTTACACAGCGCACTGCTGCTGCCTTTTGTGGTGCCGGGGCTGGTACTGGCGGCGCATTTGCTGGTTCGGAATTTCCGTTTCGGCGCCTTGCCCGATGGGCTGCTGGCGTTGCTGCTGTTCCTGAATGTGCTGCCCGTGACGCAGTGGATGCTGGGCTTCGCCGGCTGGTACGACAGCCACGACGGCTACTCTACGGCCATGTTCTACGTGCCCTGGCAGCCCTGGCTAGCTTGGGGACCGGCCTTTTACCTGTACTTCCGCAGCCTCACCAATCAGGAGTTTGAGCTGCGGAAGCATTGGCAACATCTGTTGCCGGGGCTGCTGTTTGCGGGCCTGTACGCGGCGGCGGCGCTTTACGATTTGGTCTGGGGCCGGGCCGGGCACGGTTGGGCGCTGCCCTATCATTTTGGCACCAAAGGCGCCGCTGCTAATTTTCTCGATGCGCTGAGTGCGCCTGCTGAATGGCTAGGCTATGGCTTGATGCTGGGTTATGGGCTGGCCACGCTGCGGCTTTTCCGCCGCTACCGCCGCTACCTCGACGACAATTTTTCGGACACGGCGCGGCTGCGGTTTCGGGGGCTGCGCGATTTGCTGGTGGCCGCGCTGCTGGGTTTGTTATTGTGGGTGGGCTTTGAAGTGGTGAACCGCGCCGTTGGGCCGCTGGGCTATGGCGACTATTGGTACGCCTATTTCGCCAACGGCGCGCTGGTCTATTACCTGAGCATTGTGGGGTTGCAGGCCAACTTCGCGGCCGTAACTCCGCTGCGATTTGAACCCGCAGTGGCTGGCGTTGGCGAAGTTCCTTTTAATTCTGAGCCATTGATATCGGCTGAAATAGCGCCCGGGCCTGGTACAATAACCGAAGAAATGGCCACTGCGCCGGCCACTCCGGCTGTGGCTATGCCACCCGTTCCCGCTGTTGCCGTGGCAGATGCGCCAAAAGCGGCTGCCGTCGCTGCTACGCGGGTCGGAGGAGCATCAGAACGTGAAGCCACGGCCGACGCGCTGGCCCCCGAGCTGCACCCGTGGCGCGAAAAACTGCTGACTTTGATGGCCGAACAGCAGCCCTGGCTCGAACCCGAGCTCACCCTGGCCGAGCTGGCCCACCGCCTGCGCACCAACACTTCGCTGCTCTCGCACGTCATCAACACCGGTTGCGGGCAAAACTTCAACGACTTTGTGAACCGCTACCGCGTGGCCGAGGCCGAGCGCAAGCTGCAAGACCCGCGCTTGGCGCATTACTCACTGGTTGGCATTGCGTTGGAGTCGGGCTTTAACTCCAAGTCTACCTTCAACCGGGTGTTCAAAAAGCTGACGGGCCGCACGCCGGGCGAGCTCAGTCGGCCCAAGCCGTGAGGGACAATTTGATGGAAGAGAATGGCTTTATGCCTCCAAGTCAATACCCCCAGCCCAGCCGGCGGTACACGAAATGCAGCAGCCACAGTGGCCCAATCAGCAGAAACTGCAGGTCCTTGAGGAAACTGGGTTTCTTGCCTTCTACCTTGTGGCCCCAGAACTGGCCCACCCAAGCCAAGGCGAAGATGATGAGGCAAATAGCCCACAGCGGCAGCGCTGCCGCGCCCGCCACTACGCGCAGGGCCACTGCCATGGCCACCCACACCAGCACCATGCCCAGTGCCAGCCGCCCGCTCAGCCGCACGTAGTACACAAGGGCCAGCGTCATCACCAGCGTGCCCCAGTTCAGCCAGGGGCTGATTTGCTGGATGGCCGCCGGCACCGGCACCGACCACAGCAGGCCGATGAGCGAGAACATTATCAGCGGCACGCACACCCAGTGCACCAGTTTGTTGGTGGGGTTCTGGTGGCTTTCGCCGTATTCGGAGAGGAGGGCAGTGAGCGAGGCCATAGCAGTGGGAATTGGAGCAGCGCGAACTTTTAGTTGCGAGAAAGAGGGTGCAGGCTCACCAAAGTAGCACAAAAAAGCCTTCCCGGTTGGGAAGGCTTTTCCGTTTCAAACAAACCCCAAAAATTAGGCTTTCGATTTGAAGCGACCGCGCAGGTAGGCCAGCGCCTGGCCGTGGGCTTTGGTAGCGTATTCCTTGTTGAACTTTGGGTTCGACGGATTGGCGAAGGCGTGGTCGGCGTCGTAGTTTTCGATGGTGACGCTTTTGCCGGCGGCGGTCATGTCTTTCTTAAACTGGCCCACCACTTCGGGGTTAATCCATTTATCCTGAGTGGCAAAAATGCCCAATACGTCGCTGTTCAGGCTCTTGAGTTTGGAGGGGTCCTTTTCGGGCATGCCGTAATACATCACGCAGC
Source organism: Hymenobacter negativus (assembly GCF_016056375.1). GTDB lineage: Bacteria > Bacteroidota > Bacteroidia > Cytophagales > Hymenobacteraceae > Hymenobacter > Hymenobacter negativus_A. The sequence continues at coordinate 1,084,150 of NZ_JAEDAE010000001.1, read as the reverse complement.
CCACCGTTTGCTTGCCGCCGAGCAGGGCTTCCTGCAGGCTCCAGCCACCGCCGAAGCACCAGCCGATGCTGGCCAATTGGGCTTTGGGGCCGGCATACATTTGGGCCCCTTTGAGGATGGACACGGCGCGCTCAGTTTTCACTTCGCCCATGTATTTGCCGGCCTCTTCGGGCGTGGTTGCCACCTTGCCGTCGTAGAGGTCCACGGCAATGACGTTGACATCGGGCATTTCGTTGGCGAAGGTGGCGGCCTCCTTCTTGATGTAGTCATTCAGGCCCCACCATTCGTGAATCACGAACAGGTATTTGTTGCTGGGCTTGGCGCTTTTGATTTCGAAGCCGTGGCCAGGCGTGCCGTCCGGGGTTTTGAACTCTATCATCTTGCCTTCGCCGGCATACGAATAGGGCAGAGGCGCGTCGTGGCCGCCCGAAAAATCTTTGTCGCTGGCGAGCATGGCGAAGGCTTCGGTGGCCGAGGCCGACAGGTTAGCGGCGGGGCGGGCGCAGCAGCTGGCCATCTGTTGGGCCGAAGCCGAGAAGGAGAGGCTGAGCAGGGCCGCGCCAAGCGTGAGTAGTTTTTTGGTGAGCATGGGAATTGGTAAAAATTGAAACGAATGAGCCGGTGCAACAGCTAGCCCGGCAAAACTTCCCGCACAAGATTGCGAAGTTTCGGCAGTTCGCGCGCGGCCCGGCTGCGCAGCGCGGCCGAAGCGGTCGAGTTTAGGGCGGTTTCGATGGCGGCTACCACCTCGGCGGCCAACTCGGGGTAGGGGCCGGCGAGGCGGGCGGCGGCGGTGAGGGCGTAGGCCCGAATGGCCACCGGCTCGCGGGGCGCCCGCAGCAGCCCCAGGCAAGTGTCGAAGGCTAGGGCCTGCCACTCCTCGGGCACGGGCACAAATTGCAAGGCCCGCACCACGGCCCGCCGGATGGCCGGGTGCTGCTCCAGGCCGGGTTGGGCGGCGGCCAGCAGGCCCGGCAGGTGGGGCACCAGCCATTTGGGCCGGCGCTCGCCCACCCAGCCCAGCACGTCGGCGGCCAGCTGGCGCTCGCGCTCCGCGCCGTACCAGAACAGTTGCAGGAGTTCGGCCAGGGCCGTGGGGTGGGCGCAGGCGTATTCGGCCAGTCGCAGGGTCTGGCGCGCCGAATGTTCCCGCAGTAGCTCGGTCCGGAGGTTCATAACCGAAATGTAGCACATGCTTTCGCTTGGGCTACCTCATAGCCGGAATTCCGGTTTGAATGGAAGCGCCCAGCTCTGTGAGCAGTGCAAACAAGCCCACGTAGGTGCGGTTCAAGTAGATAAAATGCTCGGAGCCCCGCGGCTCGCGCTGCTTGCGCAGCTCGGGGTCGGCCATCAGGTCGTCGCCGAGGGCGTAGAGGGCGGCCATGTAAGTTGGGTCGCCGAAATCGAACGTGGCCTGGCGGAAGGGGCGGCCCACCAGCTCCAGCGATACCCGCATGGTGCGCAGGTAAAGCGCCTGCATGGCCAGTGCATCGGTGGCGCGGAGCACGCCGGCCTGGGTGAGCAGGGCTTCGAGGCGGGCTTCGTCGGCAATGGTTTCGGGAGCTAGCAAAGCGGTGAAGAGTTGGTACACGTCGGCGGGCACTTCCTTCACGCAGCCAAAATCGAGCACGCCGAGGGTGCCGCCGTTATTGGCGCGCATCAGAAAATTGCCGGGGTGCGGGTCGGCGTGCAGCTGGTGCAGCTCATTGAACTGGAACTGGTAAAAATCCCACAGCGCCTGGCCTATTTGGTTGCGAACTTCCTGCGCTGGATTGGTGGCCAGAAACTCCTTGAGGTGTTGGCCGGGCAGCCAGTCCATGGTGAGAATGCGGGCCGTGGAATACTCCGGATAGTAGGCTGGAAACTGCAAATTATTCAAATCCTGGCATTTAGCCGCAATCTCCTGGCCGCGCCGCAGTTCCAGCTTGTAGTCGGTTTCTTCGAGCAGGCGGGTTTCGACTTCCTCCAGATAGGGACGCACCTGCGCCTCGTTCAGGCCCATGATGCGCAGGGCAATGGGCTTTACTAGCCGGATATCCGACTTGATGCTGTCGGCCACTCCGGGGTATTGCACCTTCACAGCCAGTGCTTTGCCATCCTTGCGGGCAAAATGCACCTGCCCGATGCTGGCCGCCTGCCTCGCCTCCGGCTCAAACTCATCAAACAACTGAAACGGCGACTTCCCGAATGCATCCCGAAACGCCTTCACCACCAGCGGGCCGGACAGGGGCGGGGTCGAATACTGGGCCTGGGCAAACTGCTCGGCGTAGGCCGTGGGCAGCATGTTTTTCTCCATGGCCAGCATCTGGGCCACTTTCAGCACCGAGCCCTTCATCTCGCTCAGCGTGCCGTAGAGTTCGGCGGCGTTGGCCGCGTGCAGGTCCGCAGTGGTCGATTCTGCCCCGACGGCCTTCTTCGCGTAGTGCTTAATGTAATTGGTGCCCACGTTGATGCCGGTTTTGGCAAAGCGGGCGGCGCGGGCCACCTTGGTGGTCGGCAGCGAGGTTTGGGGTTCGTCAGCCATAAGCAGTTTTACTTCCGCACCAGAAACCGCACGAAATCCACGGCCGAATCGATGGTATTGCGGCCCACCAAATCGAAACTCAACGTCACGGCTTTTTCCACGGCGGCGTCGGTGCGCTCGAAGTTTACAGTATCATCCTTGGCAAAGTAGCCGAGCACGAAAAGCGCCTGCTGCCAGAAAAAGCGCGGGTAGCCGTCCTGCACCAGCGGGCGGTTGGCGATTTCGCCGGTTACGCGGCCGTCGCGCAGCAAGTCGCCCACGAAGTATTCAAAGTCCTGTCGGAAGTCGTCGAGCACGCGGGGCGACAGCGCCGGGATGCGGTGCAGCGAGCGGCGCAGGCTCATCAGGGCGTAGGAGCGGTTGTTTTTGAGGATTTCGAGCAGCGTGAAATAGAACGCCAGCAGCTTTTCGCGGCTGCCGTAGCCTTCCCACACGGGCTCAGTGGCGGCAGTTTCGCGCGCCTGCCGGCCAAAATCAGCCCAGATTTCGCGGTCGATTGCCTCGAAGTTGGCGTAGCTCTGGTAAAATTCCGATTCGGCCAGGCCCAGCTGCTGGGTGAGCTTAAACACCGATTGCGGCGGGTGGCCTTCGTTAAGCACGAAGTCGAGGTAGGCTTGTTTGATGCGGTCCTTTTCCATGGAATTACAACCGCTTCACCGGCCCCACGGTTCGGCATTCAGCCCATTAAAAACCTACAGTTTTTCAGCTTTAGCCGGCCGCGATGCGCGCCGCCCGAATAGCCTCCACCGCGCGCTCACGGCCAAACTTGTGCTCCACAATTGGCGCGGGGTATTTCGTTGTTCCAAACTCTGGCACCCAGCGCTTCACGTACTTCATTTCGGGGTCGACCTGCTCCAACTGGCTCTCGGGACTATACACCCGAAACCACGGGGACGAAATGGCCCCGGTGCCGGCCATCCACTGCCAGTTGCCCACGTTGTTGGCCATGTCATAATCAAGGAGCTTGTCGGCGAAGTACCGTTCGCCCCAGCGCCAGTCGATGAACAGGTGCTTGGTGAGGAAACCCGCCACGGTCATCCGCACGCGGTTGGGCATATAGCCGGTTTCGTTTAGCTGGCGCATGCCGGCATCCACCAGCGGGTAGCCGGTGCGGCCCTCGCACCACGCTCGGAACTCGTCCTCGTTGTTGCGGTAGTTGATGTGCCTCATCTTGGGGTCGTAGCTCTGGGTAGCAGTGTGGGGGAGATGCCAGAGCAGCATCATAAAGAAGTCGCGCCAGATAATCTCGGCCAGCAGCTTCGGGTTCAGCTCTTTGGCCTGGCGCATCACCTCGCGCACGCTCAGCGTGCCGAAACGCAGGTTCAACGACTCGCGGGTGCTGCCGTGTTCGTTGGCGGGCGTGTCGCGGGTTTTGTGGTAGTTGCGCACGATGCCCTCGGCCGGCAGCTTTACTGGCGGGAAGTATTGCTCCCGGCGCTCAAAGCCCATGCTTTTCAGCGTAGGGCGCGGCCCGGCTTTTTCCTGTGAAACGCGGTACGGATTTGCCTTCCGGAATAACTTTTCAGAATCACAGGGCTCCAGCAGCTCATCGGTCAGCCTGGCGGTGTAGGCCTTCAGGTAAGCCCCGAATACCTTGGGCACCGTGCCCGATTTGGTCATAATCTCCTCTTTGGCAAAAATAACCTGGTCCTTATAAGCGTGAAATTCCACGTCGTGCTGCTTCAGCATCGCAGCCACGGCGGTGTCGCGCCGGGTGGCGTAGGGCTCGTAGTCCTCGTTGGTGTGCACGGCGGCCAAGTCAAAATCTTTCACCAGCTGCTCCAGCACCGCCAGCGGCTGGCCGTAGCGGGCCAAGAAGGTGCCGCCGGCCACTTCGGTTTCGTGCGCCAGCTGCTCTACCTCATCGTGAATAAACGTGAGCCGGGCATCGGCTTTCTCGGGCAGGTGGTCTAAGATTTCCTTATCGTAAATGAACAGCGGGAGCACCGGCAGGCCGCTGGCCAGCGCCGCCGCCAAGCCCACGTTGTCGTGAATGCGCAGGTCGCGCCGGTGCCAGAAGATGCAGATTTTCATAATGATGACCTACTTCAATTTCCCCATGCCGCCGTCCACGGCCAGCACCTGGCCGGTCACAAACGAGCTGTGGTCCGACAGCAGGAACGAGGCCGTGTAGGCCAAATCCTCGGGCTGGCCGATGCGCTGCAAGGGGTGGCGCTTGCCGCCGGCTTCTACTTTCTCGGGCGAGCTGAGCAGGGCGGCGGCCAGTGGCGTATTGGTGAGCGAGGGCGCAATGCAGTTCACGCGCACGCCGCTGGCGGCGTACTCGGCGGCTAGGGCGCGGGTGAGGCCCTCCACGGCGGCCTTGGCGGTAGCAATGCTGGCGTGGAAACTCATGCCCGTATCGGCGGCTACGGTGCTGAACAGCACAATGGATGCCGTGCCTTCGGCTCTTTTCAGGCGCTTGATGGTGGCCTGAATGACGCGCACGGCTCCCAGCACGTTCAGGTCGAAATCGGCCTGGAAATCCTCTACGGGAATGCGCTCAAACGGGCGCAGCTTGATGCTGCCGGGGCAGTACACGACGCCGTGTAGCACCTCGGGCAGGCCGTCGAGGGCCGGGCCCACGGCCTGTGTGGCGTCGTAGTCGAAGTGCGTGGTGTTCAGGGCCTGCAGCTCCGGCGAGCGGTGGCGCGAAGCGGTAAACAGGTTGGCCCCGAGGCCGCTGAGCAGCGTGGCCGTAGCCAGGCCGATGCCCGACGACGCGCCGATGAGGAGAATGTTTTTCTGGGCGAAATCCATGGATGAAAACGAAGGCAGGCGTGCCTCGCTAACCCATTTTGGCCCCGAAGGTTTGGCACTGGCGCAGTTAGCGGCCTAGCTTCAGGTCGAAGCGCCCATCCTGCAAATCGGCCGCGGGCGCGCTGCCGGCCGCCGCAAAGCGCATGGTGAACGTGCCGCTGATGTGCTGGGTAGCCGGGTCCCAGGCGGTCACAACCACCTGGGCGGCCGGCTGAGCGGCGAGGGGCTGGCTGGGGCCGTTTATCCACTCTTTGTTGGCTGCGTCGCGGGTGTCGACCTGGAATACCGTGTGGCCGGGCACCACTGCGTAGCGCCCCACCCCTCGGAAATGCAGCAATTGCCATTCCAGCCCGTGTTGCAAGGCACCGGCCCCGATATAGTTCTGGTCATCGACCGCGCCGATGGCCACCGTGCTGTCGGGGTATAAAAAACCGTCGACCGGCAGCGACCGGCTGCCAAATGAGAAAATGGCAGAAATCAGCGAGCTGTAGTTATGCGCCACTACGGGCAAGCCGTTGAGCTGGTACGCCACGGTGTTGGTTTGTAAAACCGGCACGCTGGGCAGTGCCGGCTCCACGTCATCGGCCGTGAGGGTGCAGCCGGTCAGGCTGCTCAGCGCAAGTAGGAAAATCGGGAAGCGAGGGGTCATGGCAGCAATAAAAAACGGGTGCGCCGGCTACAAGTCCGCGCGCCGCAGTGGTGAAAGCCGGACGGAAACCGTAGCCAAGAGGCAAAAAACCGAGTGCTGTGGATTCAGATTGACCTGCCCAACCAGCCCAAACCGGGCATTCCCGTCGGCATAAGCCGCCGACTGCCAGCCCAGCTCCAGCGGCAGGCCGATGGCCTGGTAGTCGCGGTAAGCGTAGTAGTGCGTGGCATCGGAGGAAAGCAGGCCGCTTTTGCGCACGCTGTAGCGGTATTCGCCCAGTTGCCGCCCGCTTACGTAGGCCACGCCCGCCGCGGCATAAAAGTAGGAACGGCCCGCCGCCACGGGCACACCCAGTAGCGCTGCCACTTCGGTTTGCCGGGAGCTGGTGTTGACATCGTCTCCGAACAGGTGAGCTTTCGGCTCTTTGTCCGGCCCCCACCACTTGCCGCGCAGCCGGCCGTAGGCCAGCCAGTGCGGGGCATGGTACCCGCCGTATATCTCCGCCCCATTGCCGACGCCCAGCCCGATATACCACGCGTTGGCCAGGAATGGGGCGGGCGCCGTCGAAGCCGTTGGCTGCGCCTGTACCGGGCTGCTCAGCAATGCGGGCAGCAAATAATAAATACGTTTCATGGAGTGGAAGAAAGGACTGGCGAGGTAGCGCCGGGCCTGTCAAATATAACGGCCAACTGCGCTCTCCACGCGGGAGCTCAGCCTGTGCTTGCCGGTGGAATTGCAGGTAAAGGCTGGCATTGCAGCAGCCTTTGGCCTACATTCGCCGTATTCGCGCCTACCATCCCACCAGCTATATGAACATAACTAAACTCCTGGTCGCCAACCGCGGCGAAATTGCCATTCGCGTGATGCGCGCCGCCACCGAGCTCAACATCCCCACGGTGGCCGTGTACACCTACGAGGACCGGTACTCGCAGCACCGCTACAAGGCCGACGAAGCCTACCAGATTGGCCGCGACGACGAGCCGCTGAAGCCGTATCTGGACATCGAGGGCATCATCCGCATCGCGAAGGAAAACGGCGTCAACGCCATCCATCCCGGCTACGGCTTCCTCTCGGAAAATGCCACGCTCTCGCGCCGCTGCGCCGAGGAAGGCATTATTTTCGTGGGCCCACGCCCCGAAGTCATGGAGGCCCTCGGCGACAAAGTGCGCGCCAAGGAGGTGGCCCAGCAGTGCCAGGTGCCCCAAATCGAGAGCAGCGAGGCCGAATTAGTTGACTTTGAAACCGCCAAAACCGAGGCCCAGCGCATTGGCTACCCCGTGATGCTGAAGGCGGCCAGCGGCGGCGGCGGGCGCGGCATGCGCATCATCCGCGACGATGAACAGCTGGAAAAGGGCTTTTTTGAGGCGCGGAACGAGGCCCTGAATGCCTTTGGCGACGACACGGTGTTCCTAGAGAAGTTCGTGGAGCGGCCCAAGCACATTGAGGTGCAGCTGGTGGGCGACCACCACGGCAACCTCGTGCACCTCTATGAACGTGACTGCTCGGTGCAGCGCCGCTTCCAGAAAGTGGTGGAAGTGGCCCCGGCGATGAACCTGCCCGACCACCAGCGTCACCTTCTGTACGAGTACGCCCTGCGCATCGGGCGGGCCGTGGGCTACGATAACGTGGGCACCGTGGAATTCCTGGTGAACCCCGAGCAAGACCGGATTTACTTCATCGAAGTGAATCCGCGCATTCAGGTGGAACACACGGTGACCGAGATGATTACCGGTATCGACCTGATTAAAACCCAGATTTACATTGCCGCCAACCACAAGCTCAGCGACCCCGAAATTGGCCTTGGGCCCGAGGTGGTGCCGCTGCGCGCCGGCTTTGCGGTGCAGTGCCGCGTGACCACCGAAAACCCTGCCAACGACTTCAAGCCCGACTACGGCACCATCGTGGCCTACCGCTCGGCCGGCGGCTTCGGCATCCGGCTCGACGAGGGCTCGGTGTACCAGGGCGCGGTGGTGTCACCGTTTTTCGATTCGCTGCTGGTCAAAATCTCGGCCCACGCGCCCACGCTGCACGGCGCGGCCCAGAAAATGCTGCGCGCCCTGGATGAATTCCGGATTCGCGGGGTGAAAACCAACATTCCATTCCTGAAAAATATCGTCGGCAACGAGGAATTCCAGACCGGGCACGCCACCGTCGATTTCATTAAGGACCACCCGGAGCTGTTCCAATTCGAAACCCGGCAGGACCGCGCCACGCGCCTGCTCGGCTTCATCGGCGAGACGGTGGTGAACGGCAACCCCGACGTGCGCAACCTGCTCGACCCACGCGCCAACCCGCGCCGCCCGCACATTCCGCACTTCGAATTCGCCGCGCCTGCGCCCGGCACCAAGCAAAAGCTGGACGAGCTCGGCCCCGAGAAATTTGCGGAGTGGCTGCGCAATGAGCCGCTTATCCACTACACCGACACCACCCTGCGCGACGCCCACCAGAGCCTGCTGGCCACCCGCATGCGCACCTGGGACATGCTAAAAGTGGCCCGCGCCTATGCCCAGCAGCACCCCCAGACATTTTCGCTCGAAGTCTGGGGCGGCGCGACCTTCGACGTGGCCCTGCGCTTCCTGCACGAAGACCCCTGGGAGCGCCTCGCCAAGCTGCGCGAAGCCATTCCGAATATTCTGTTGCAAATGCTTATTCGCGGAGCCAACGGCGTGGGCTACAAGGCTTACCCGGATAACCTGACCGAGCGGTTTGTGCAGCAGGCGGCCGAAACCGGCGTGGACGTGTTCCGCATTTTCGACTCGCTGAACTGGATAAAAGGCCTAGAGTCCTGCATCGGCTTCGTGCGCAACAAAACCACCCGCCTGGCCGAGGCCAGCATCTGCTACACCGGCGACATCCTAGACCCGAACCGCACCAAATACACCCTCGACTACTACCTCCGGCTGGCCAAGCAGCTTGAAGACGCCGGCGCCCACATCCTCTGCATCAAGGACATGGCCGGCCTGCTGAAGCCGTACGCTGCTACGGAGCTGATTCAGGGGCTGCGCGATACCGTGAAGCTGCCCATCCACCTGCACACCCACGACACCTCGTCGCTACAAGCCGCCACCTACGCCAAAGCCGTGGAAGCCGGGGCCAACGTCATCGACGTGGCGCTGGGCTCGCTCTCGGGCCTCACCTCGCAGCCCAACTTCAACTCGGTGGTGGAAATGCTGCGCCACACGCCGCGCCACCGCGAGTTCAACCAGCATTCCCTCAACGAGTTCAGCAACTACTGGGAGGCCGTGCGCGAGATGTATTACCCGTTTGAGTCGGGCCTGAAAGCGGGCACCTCGGAGGTGTTTCAGCACGAGATTCCGGGCGGGCAGTACTCCAACCTGCGCCCGCAGGCGGCCTCGCTGGGCTTGCTCGATAAGTTCGAGGAAGTGAAGCAGCGCTTTGCCGACGTGAACATGATGTTTGGCGACATTGTGAAGGTGACGCCCAGCTCTAAAGTGGTGGGTGACATGGCCTTGTTCATGGTGAGCAATAACCTCACGCCCGACGACGTGATGGCGAAAGGGGAGGGCCTCAACTTCCCGGAGTCGGTGCGCGAGCTGTTCCGGGGCGACATCGGCCAGCCCGAAGGCGGCTGGCCCGCCGAGCTGCAAAAGCTGATTCTGAAGAACGAAACCCCGTTCACCGACCGGCCCAACGAGCACCTCGCGCCCATCGATTTCGACAAGGAATGGCCCGCTTTTCAGGAGAAATTTCCCGGCGCGAAGTTTACCGATATGCTCTCGTCGCTGCTCTACCCCAAGGTGTTTGAAGAGTATTGGGCCTTCCGCCAGAAGTTTGGCAACGTGAGCAAGGTGCCTACGTCGGTGTTTTTCTACGGCCTAAAATCGGGCGAGGAAACCATCATCGAAATTGCCCGGGGCAAGTCGGTTATCGTCCGTCTGGAGTCGGTGGGAGACATCAACGAGGAGGGCTGCCGCACCATCTTCTTCACCCTCAACGGCCAGACCCGCAACCTGCAGGTGCGCGACCAGTCGGTGGCCGTCACCAAAATCAGCAACGCCAAAGCCGACAAGGCCAACCCGCGCCAACTGGGTGCGCCGCTGCAAGGTATGCTGAGCAAAGTGCTGGTGAAACCCGGCCAGGCCGCGCCCAAAAACACCCCGCTTTTCGTCATCGAAGCCATGAAGATGGAAACCACCATCACCGCCCCGCAGGACCTGACCGTGGCCGACGTGGTGCTGCCCGAAGGTACCCGCGTATCGGCCGACGACTTAGTTTTGACCTTAAGCTAAAGTTGGCGGATGTAGATACGCCTATTTGCGTCTCCTCGTGTGGGCCGTTCTCATGGATAAGCCAACGACGAGACGCAAATAGGCGACTTTACACCTGCCCAGCGCTAATTATCAGTACACTAGATGAAACAAATGCTTCTCCTTGGAGCAATGCTGGCCACCGTGCCGGCCATTGCCCAGAAAAAAGCCGCTAAACCGGCCCCCAAAGCCGCCAGCGTATCGTCCGCCACGGTCACCCGCGTTATCCAGACCCTGGCGGCCGACGACATGCAGGGCCGCGGCACCGGCCAGCCCGGTGGCCTGAAAGCGGCCCAGTTTCTGGCCGCCGAATTCAAGCGCATCGGCCTGAAGCCATTGCCGGGCCAGGCTAATTTCGAGCAAACCCTCACCGTGTACCAGGGCCTGACCAGCCCGGTGGCGGCCGTCATCAACGACCAAACCCTGGCGCCGCTGCAGGCCGTGGCCATTTCTGGCGAGCCCACCCTGCGCTGGACCAGCGAAGATGCCCAGCCGCCGGCCGTGGTCGTCATCGGCCCCGAGCCCACCGAGCGCGGCAAGCTGTTCTCCTACCTGCGCCCCAAGGCTAATACCCTGGTTTTCGTTGATACGGCCCAGGCCAAAGTATTCCGTCAGCTGGCGGGCTACGTGGCGAAAGGCACCACCAGCGCCGAGCAGCCAAAACCTTTCTCAACGGTGTTTGTGCTGGGGCCCAAGCCGGCAACGCTCACCTACCGCATCAGCGCCAGCAGCGTGCTGCAGCCCGTAGAGCTACGCAACATCGTGGGCATGCTGCCCGCCCACGACCCCAAGCGGGCCAAGGAAAACGTGGTGTTCTCGGGCCACTACGACCACCTTGGCTACCTCAAGCCAGTGGCCGGCGATTCCATCGCCAACGGGGCCGACGACGATGCCAGCGGCACCACCGCCGTGGTGGCCCTGGCCGAATACTTCAAGAAGAAAAACGACAATGCGCGTCCGCTCATCTTCGTAGCCTTCGCGGCCGAGGAAGTGGGCGGTTTCGGCTCCCAGTTTTTCTCGAAACAGCTCGACCCGCAGCAGGTGGCGGCCATGTTCAACATTGAGATGATTGGCAAGGAGGCCAAATTCGGACCCAACACCGCCTTCATCACCGGCTACGAGCGGTCCGATTTCGGCAAGCTGCTGCAAGCCAACCTGGCCGGCAGCAAGTTCCGCTTCGAGCCCGACCCGTACCCCGAGCAAAACCTGTTCTACCGTTCCGACAACGCTACCCTGGCCCGCCTCGGCGTGCCGGCTCACACCATCAGCACCGACCAGATTCCGATGGACGGCCTCTACCATTCCGTCGATGACGAAGTGGAAAGCCTGAGCCTGGGCAACATGACGGCCGTCATCCAGGCCATTGCGCAAAGTGCCAGCGGCATCGTATCGGGCAAGCAAACGCCCACCCGCATTCCGCCCCTCACCGACGACAACCGACGCTAATTTGGCGGATTGGTGGGGGAGTGGACTGGTAGATGGATTGTAGCGGCGCTACCTGTTTATCATCTGCCAATTCACTTCCCCACCAATTCACCTACCGCAAATACACCGCCTCCAGCCGCGCCACTGGCGCATTGGTTGCATTAAATAGCAAGAGCGTGTCGCCGCTGATGCGGTAGGTGCTCGACTGGCCCAATGCGCGGGTAAACTCGTTTTCGATGGCAATGGCCGCACAGGCCATGCGCGTACTCATCAGCGGGCTGAACTTCAATTCGCCAGCCTGCTCACTGAAAAAAGTGCCCCGAAAGCGGTTGCAGCTGCCATTGCCTTCGGCCGTGCCATCTGCGCGGAGCAGGAGGTAAGGCTCCTGGGTATCGGCCGGCACGGCCACGAGCTGGCCGGCTAGCTGGCGTGGCACCCAGCGGGTTTCGCGCAGCCTGGCGTCGGGCGCCACGCGGGAAGGGGAGTGGGACGCAGCCGATTCCTGGGGTGGGCGGGCCTGGCAGCCAGCGGCCAGCAGGGTAAGCAGAAAAAAGGTGAAGCGCATAGCAAACGGGTTGAGAGGCTGATATTACGCAAAAAAGCCTGCGTTACTACGCAGGCTTTTTGCTGAGCGTTGTTTTTGGGTTAATCGCGCCCGTCGGTTCTACTTGCCCACTTTGAATGTGAGGCCAGCTCCCACCGTGGAGGTGCCGGCCGCTAGTCCGCCGACGGCTTGGCCGGCCGTGATGTCAAGGCGCATGGCCGGAATGGGGCGAAAATATACCCCCGCCGTGGTGCCGGTATTGAGGGTTTGGCGCCCGTAACCGTAGGCTTCCACAAAGAATCCGGCCTTTTCACTCAACGGGCCATTCAGGGCTAACGTGCCCATGAACTGGCCTTTTTCGATGTCTTTCGTCGTTAGGCCGCGCTGGCTGAAGCCGAAGTTGGCTTCGAGTCCGAACCGCTCCCCAATCTGCTCGCTCACCAGCAGGCGGCCGCCGGGGCCCCAAGTGGTGCCGCGCAGGCCCGCACTGCCCGTGCCGGGCACCGCCGATTCGACCAGAATGGCGACCTGCGTGCGGGTGTCGTAGTTGGGCGAAATCATGAACTTGGCACCCACCACCACCGGCGCCCAGCCGCTGGAATCGAGGCGCCCGGCCTCGGTAATGCGCGAGGGGCCACTGTGGAAGTAGGGCTGGCTCACGCGCAGCTCCATGCTGTTGAAGAAGCCGATGCGAAGCGTGGCCGCGCTCATGCTCTGGGCCAGGCCCACGCCCCCGAACTGCCGCTGGAAGCCCGTTTCGAGCTGAAGGCGGCCGGGACGAAGCACCTGGGCGGTGATGGTTTGGCCGGGACGGTCGGCACGAATGTTTCGCACGAACGGGGCATCCACGTTGGGATTGTTTTCGTCGGGCGTGTTCTGGGCCAGGGTGAGGCCGGGGCTGCCCAGCAGGGCGGCGGCGGCCAGCAGAGTGGTCTTGCGCATGACCTAAAGACCGTGGCCGGTACGGAATAATTCAAATTAGGTTGCAGGTTACAGGATTTTCATCTGATAGTGCTACGTGTTTGTTTAATAATGCCGCCATAAGACCGTGTGCCGTACTTTTGCGTACAATCCGCTATTCTATGAAAACAACAGCTACTATTGCTTTTATGGGCCTTCTGCTGCTGGCCTCCGGGCACCTTTTCGCACAGCAGACTTTCCCGATTTATACGGGCACCGTGCCCGACTCCAAGCCCAGCGCGGTGCAGGAAACTAGCGTCACGCTAGCCAACGGCGGTGTGCGAATATCCAACGTGGTGCAGCCCAACCTTACGGCCTTTCTGCCAGCGGCGGGCACGGCCAACGGCACAGCGGTTATCATCTGCCCCGGCGGAGGCTATACCCGGTTGTCCATCGACAGCGAGGGCTACGACGTGGCCAAGCGCCTGAACGAGTTTGGCGTAACGGCATTCGTGCTCAAATACCGCCTGCCCAACGATGCCAGCCAGCCCGATAAATCCATTGCCCCGCTGCTCGATGCCCAGCAGGCGCTGCGCCTTGTGCGCCAGCAGGCCGCCAAGTACAGCCTCAACCCCGAGCGCATTGGCCTGATGGGCTTCTCGGCGGGCGGGCACCTGGCGGCGTGGGCTGGAACTCAATTTGCCAAGCCGGTGGGCGATAATGCGGGGCCGACTTCGGTACGGCCTGATTTTCTGGTGCTTATGTACCCGGTTATTAGTTTCAGCGACACGCTGAAGCACACGGGCTCGCGCGAAAACCTGCTGGGCAAGACGCCCTCGGCCGCGCAAATCCGGCAGTATTCCAACGAGCTGCAGGTGACGGCCCAGACGCCGCCCACCTTTCTCGTACACGCCCAGGACGACAAAACGGTGCCCGTGAACAACAGCATCGTATTCTACCAGGCCTGCCTGCGCCACGGCGTCCCGGCCGAAATGCACCTATACCCCAAGGGCGGCCACGGCTTCGGGCTCAACAACAAAACCACCAAAGACCTCTGGACGGACCGCCTGCGCAACTGGCTCGACGCCAACGGCTGGCTCTCAAAATAATGCGCAATCTAGTGGCCGTTGGACTGCTGGCGTTGCTGGCAGGCTGCGAGCAAAAACTCCATTCTACCAAGTCGGATGTGCGGGCCATGCCCAGCGTGGCGGTTGCGCCTGCGCCCCTGCCCGCGCCGCCCGCCGCCCCGGTGCCCGTAGCCAAGCCCAAGCCGCCGCCCGAAATTCCCGGCTGGGCCCCGCCCGCCGTGGCCGATACCCTAGTCCTGCTCAACGGCCAGCCCTACCACCTGCTGCTGGCCGCCGAAACCGATTCGGCCCACCGCCTCACCGCCACCTACGAAGAAACGCCTGGCCACTTCAAGCGGGTGCGCGGCTTCGAGGGCTACTATACCGTGACGCTGCGCGAGCAATCCGGTCGCCAGATTTTCAGCCGCAAGCTGCGCAAGGCCGCTTTTTTTAAGAAGGCCGGGGCTGATATTGTGACCGAGAGCGAGGCCTACCTGCCGCAGTTCCTGGGCTATAGCCGGCCGCTGGGCGCCCTGGTGTTCACCCTCGATTTTATGGTGCCCGACAGCGACGTGGGCGGCCAGGTGGTGCTGCTACTCGACCTGGCCGGCAACGTGCTACGCCTGAGCGAAGGCCGTGGCCCCGGCGGTGGCCCCGAGTGCGAGCCTGCGCTCTCGCCCAATGGCGCGGCTCTGCTCACGGCCTCGGAGCTGCTGCGGCCCGGCCGGCCGCCCATGCGCTTCGAGCGGCCCGATGCCGAGCTGGTGGGCGCTTCTTTCCTCAGCGACAGCACCGTACTGGTGGTGTACGCGCCCGGCAAGGCGCACCCCATCCGCTTCGCCGATGGCATGGAGGGCTACGGCCGCACGCCCACCGCGCAGCAATTGCGCGCCCCCAATGCCTTCGTGCGCAACATCCGCACCGGGCGCGTGCTGCGCCGCTTCCACTACCACGGCTACTATGAGGAAATGGGCTACACCATTCCCAGCTATCAACTGAGGGCCACCGCCACGCAGTATCTGCTCGATGACAAGCGCGGTCTCTACCTGCTGCCCTTGGGCGGCACGGGCGTGCCCGTGGAGATGCGCTTTGCCGCCATGCCGCGCTTCACCCCACCCAAGCGCCTGGCCGAAGTGCGCTTTGAAATCAACAGCGCCGAAACCACTTTCGCGTTTTACGTGGATACCAGCAGCGTACAGCCGCGCATTCGCTACCAAAGACTGGCGGAGTAAATCAACGGGCTGTAGAGACGCAACATTTTGCGTCTCGGCGTTGCTGAGGTTGTCATGACCGCGTGGCAATGCTGTTCAACGCCCAGACGCAAAATCTTGCGTCTCTACAGCCCGGCCAACACCCGTTCAATCTCCGCAAACAGCGGCCGGTCCGCCACCTCCAGTGCCACGCAGCGCCGCTGCAAGTCCCACAGCGCCGCTATCGCCGCCGGAGCTTTGTCGGCTTCATCGCAATGCGTCAGTAATTCTTCCAGCAGGCAACCGAAGGCGTGCACTTCCAGCCGCTGCAGGGCCTGGGCGGTGGTCGCGTCTTCGGGATTGAAGAAGCTGGCCGCGCCGAAATCGCCCAGCAGGGCGTTGCCTTCGCGGGTGGTCAGGATGTTGTGGGCGTATAAATCGCCGTGCAGGATGCCCTGCGCGTGCAAGTGCCCGGCGGCCGCGGCAATTCCCCGGGCTATGTTCAGCGCCGTTTCCAGACTGAAAACGGTGCCGGATTTATATACATCGCGGGTGCAGCTGGCGAGGCTGGGCGGCCCGGCCAGGTTGCCAAAAGCGTCGTCAATCAGCTCCAGCACCAAGCCTTCGGCCTTGGCAGGATGGCCGGCCACGCGGCCCAGCACGGCAATCAGATTGGGATGCGCGCCGGCTTTGATGGTGGCCAGCATCTCGCAGTGGGGCAGGCCGTCGCTGGTCACGGCCCCTTTGAAGAGCTTCACGGCTACGTCCTCATCGTCCACGTTGGGCTGTTCCCAACGGGCGCGGTAAATTATACCCGAAGCCCCCTCACCCAGCTGTTGCTCAATGGTCAGCTTGCCCCAGTCAATGGCTCCGATAAGATGGTCGGCCTCCGCAGTCGCTTCGGCAGGGGCCGAAAAGATATTGCCGGCGTAGGCCAGCCACGAGAGGCGCGGCAGCGCCAGCAGCCACGGCGGCAGCCCAGTGAGGCGGTTGGCCGCAATGCGTAACAGTTCCAGCTTGGTGCAACTGGCCAGCGTTGCGGGCAGCGCAGTAAGGCGGTTGCCAGCCAGCATCAGCTTTTGCAGCTCCCGGCACTGGCCTATTTCTTCTGGCAATGCTTCCAGCTGATTATCGGTGAGGATGAGCCAGCGGAGCGCCGGCGTGAGTGCTGCAGCCGGCAGCCGCCGGATTTGGTTGGCCTTGAAGCCCACCATTTGCAGTCGGGGGCACTGGCCCAGCACGGCGGGTACCTCGGTAAACTGGTTATCGGAGCAGAACAGCACCCGCAGCTTATGCAGCCGTCCCAAATCATCAGGCAACGCGGAAAGTGCGTTGCCGGTCAGGTTAAGGATTTCGAGCGTATCGGCTAGCGCGAAGATTTCGCGGGGAAATTCGGTGAGTCCTTCGGCAAGGTCCAGGCGTTTGAGGTCGTGGAGCTGGCCGGCGCGCAGTTGGGCTAGGGTATGCATGGGGCAAAGGTCGCAGTAGCGCGGGCTCTGTGAGTCCACGCATGAATGAAACCAACAGAATTTTCGCCCATGCTCAGGCTCGAGTCCACGCTACAGTCCTAATAGTTCTCTTTCCGAAAGCCCAAGCTCCGTGATATACACCGTAACCTTTACGGCCTCGCAGACGCGCGCCAGCGGGGATTTGCCACTATAGTTCCGTGATTGTAACTGCTTCTGCTCTCAACAATAGGAAGTCAATAAGCTGCATGAAAATACTTGCTGCTTGAATTGGAGAAGCTAAATTGTCGAGGAAATAAACGCCGTCAGATTCAAGCGCAACTATCACGGGTGCCCAGTCACTTGTCGGCTCTGCCGCAGCATTTCGTAGCGCAAGCTCCAACGTTTCATTTTCAGTAGCCGCTACGATGAAGCGTTGCTCAAGAAACTGCCGGGTTGCTTGGGTATCGAGCTTCGGGCATTTGATAAAACATTCTTTGCCCATAATTAGAATGGCTTTTTTGAAGCAGTTACGGGGGGGAGTTGCGGGAACTGTGAAGCTAAATAATCTTCAAGACTTACACTTTTACCAAATGACACTCAAACACGAACTACTGCAAACTGCCGCTACACTCAGCTTATCATCTACTAACTTCCGGGCTGTTGGAATAACCGAATGGGAGCCAATTATGAAAAGAGTAGAAGATAAATTCGTTTCTGCTCGATATGATAAAGTGTTGTGGTGGTGGAATGGCTATTTAAAAGGGCCAGTACATTCAGTTTTGCTGCCTGGATGGCCAGTTGATTCATTGCACAAATTAATTCCGCTGCATGAGCAAGTTTGGTTTATCGCAGAAGATGATAAATTCTGGCTATTTGAAGGAAATATCGAATCTATTCAGCAAGTGTTAGCCGAAAGTCATTCTTTCGAATACTACCTCGTGTCGAAAAAATACGAGTGGCTGCTTTGCGAAAACCACCACGATGTATTATTCGGAGTTGGAGAAATTATTATCGAGAAATTAAAGCAGGTTGAGCGAGAACTATCTAAATAAAACGGGTGCTCATAACTCCACTACTTCCCCCGTCCCGAAATAATAAATAACGCCGCGCACCTCCGCGTACCCCAACTGCTCAAATAGCGTGGCGTAATTCCGCAGCAGGCGCTTGTGTTTCTCCTGCGGCGGGGGCAGGCGGAAATCCATCAGCGTGACACGGCCGCCGAGGCGGTGGTGGGCTTCGAGGGAGGGTTCGAGCACCACGCGGTCGGGCTTGTAGTCGCGCAGCTTCACACCGCCCACCAATATTTCACGCTCCGTTTCCACGCTCAGGTGCGGGGCGAAGTAGGGGGCCAGGCGCGGGTCGCTCACCAGCGTTTCGAGACTCTCCACCAGCGCGGGCCGCTCCTTGGCGCTCAGGATGCCCTCGGCCACGAGCTGGCTGGCCACCCGGCCCACGTCGGCGGCCGTGAGCAGGCGACGCAGGGCAAAGTGCAGCTTGCGATTCCACTCGCCCTGGGCCTTTTGCTCGTCAAAATCGAAGAGCGTGGTGGCGTGGCGGCGCAGCTTCAGGCGCTCCTCCCAAGGCGCGGCGGCCAGGTTGGTTAACTCATAAGTTTGAGATCTAAGCTCTTCGTTCGGAGTTCTGGCTTTAGCCGCCGGAGTGCCTTGCGAAATAATAAATGATACCTGTTCCTCCTGCCACTGGCCGCGGCTTTGGAGGTAGCCGAGGAGTAGGTCGGCCACGGTGCGGGCGGCCGCGGCGGGGGCGGCGTCCAGCTCGTCGGTTTTAGTGGTTTTCTTCTCGTCGGGCCGCTTGCTGATGACGTAGAGGCGGTGGCGCGGCCGGGTGAAGGCCACGTATAGCGTGTTCAGCCCTTCGAGGAAGGTTTTCTCCCGCTCCTCGTCGTACTGCGTCCCCAGGACCGTCTGCTGAATGCCCTTGCTCAGGCTCACCACCGCCACGTCGGGCATCAGCTCGGTGGGCTTTTCGCCGGCCTCCAGGTGGCCCCACAGCAGGGTGCCGCGGTGTGGCTCCAGGCTCCAGTCGGCAAAGGGCACAATCACCACGCCATACGCTAAGCCCTTGGCCTTGTGCACCGTGGTGATGGTGATGGCTGCCCGCCCGCCCGGCGCGTTGATGCTGATGCGCCCTTTGCGTTCCTCCCAGTGCGTGAGGAAATTGCCCAGGTTGTTGCCAAATTTCAGGCTGTATTCCAGCGTCAAGTCCAGAAAGCGAAACAGGTACTCGCTTTCTCCATTCCGCCCCAGCAGCCCAAACAAACTCAGCAGCCGCTCGGCCAGCTCGTAGAGGCCCAGGTTGCCGGTTTCGTGCTCCTGCACGTCGTAGCCCAGCGCCCGCAGCTCATCAAAAAACGACGTGCCGCCCGCCGCATTGGCCACCGTGGCAATGTGCCGGGCGCGGGCAGGAGTAGGAGCCAACCCGCGCACCACCTTGTCCACGAGCAGCAGGGCCTCAGCCCGCGCCAGTGTATCGGCGGGCTGGTGCAGCACCCTGAGTATGCTCACCAGCAAGTTCACCACCTCCGCAAATTCCAGCGCCAGCGAATCGGCCGAAATAATGGCGTAGCCCCGCTCTTTCAGGAACTTGGCAATGATTTTACTGGCGTAGCGCGTGCGGCACAGCACCGAAATATCCTGTAGCTCATAGCCGTCGCGCAGGGCCTGCTCCACCAGTTGCAGGGTGAGGTAGCAGGTGCTTTCGTCGTAGCCCAGCAGCGCCTCGGGGGCGTGGCCGGGGAGGGGCTCGGCAGTGTAGGTGCCGGTGGCAGGGTCAAAAATCAGCGCGGGCGCATCCTTTTGGGTGAATAACAACTCCACATGGCCCTGTTGGCCTGCGCGTTGCGAATCCGGTACCTGCTGCCCAAAGTGCGCGTCATAAATCCCCGTCACTAGCCCCAGCGCCTCGTGCCGCGCACTCACCGCTTCAAAAAATGAGTTGTTGAAATCAATAATTTCCCGCGCCGACCGGTAATTCACCTGCAAGGCCTTGGGCTCCAGCTTGCCGCGAAACGCCTCGTAGCGCCCCCGCAGCAGCTCGCGCATTTCCGGCTCGCGGGCCCGCGCCGCCAGCGCCTCCGTATTGCCCTGATGCAGGCGCAGAATCTGCTCCATCTCGCCCCCGCGCCAGCGGTAGATGGCCTGCTTGGCATCGCCCACCGCCAAGCTGCTGTGCCCATTGGCCAATGTGTTTTCCACCAGCGGCAGCAGGTTATTCCACTGCAAAACGGACGTGTCCTGAAACTCATCAATCAGAATATGCTCGTATTTCTCGCCCAGTCGCTCGTACAAAAACGGCACCGGCTCGGTGAGCACAATGCTGGCAATTCTTCGGTTAAATTCCGAAATCAACACCACATTTCGTTCGCGGCTGATTTGCTCGACAATCTTATTTAATTCACTTAATAAAGAAGCGTGAAATAAATACGGCTGCATGGCCGCCAGCAAAGTATAGCTCTGCAAATGCACCTCGCGTAATTGCGCTACTGCCGCTACAATGCTGCGCAATGATTCCTTTGTTTCGTCAACGCGTGCCCGGTCAGCTTCGGTTTTTATTTTGCCGCTATACCATTTATCGTCAGCCAGTGTGGCGTTGACGTAGCTGTTGGGCCCGGCATCCGGGGCCAGCAAATCCAGCCCTTTCTGCACGTAGCCAAAAATGCCGCGCTTGCCCTGAAAGAAGTCGCCTTCCGTGGCGCCGGCTTGCTCCAGCACGGCCACTGCCGCCTCTTTGGTCTTTACGAAATCGGCTTCAATTTCGGCCCGCCGCGCCCTAATTTCTTTGTCCAGCCGCCGGAAATCGGCCAGGCTCAACCTATCCAGCTGCGCCACCGCCTCCTGCACCGTCTCATTAAAAAGCACCTTGCCGAAGCCCGCCAGCTCCTCCGGCAGCCGGCTCCAGCTTTTGCCCTCGTCGGCCTGCCCCAGCGCGTATTCCGCCAGCGTCTGCGACAGCAGCTTGCTGTTCGGGTCGCGGTTCACCTTGTCAAGCAGCGCGGCCACCGCGCTTTGCAGCACCGCATCCGTATCCAATTCCACCTCAAACGTGGCCGGCAAGCCCAACTCCCGGGTAAACGCCGTCACAATCCGCTGCACAAACGAGTCAATGGTGCTCACCCCAAAGTCGGCGTAGTGGTACAGCACCAGCCGAAACGTCTCCGCCGCCCGCCGCCGCACCTCCGTTTCGGGCAGCTTCAGTTCGGCCGCAATATCGGCCAGCAGCGTATCCGGCTTGCCCTCCTGCGGATAAGCAAAATCCCGCAGCGCATCCACAATGCGGTGCTTCATTTCCCCCGCCGCATCGTTGGTAAACGTAATGGCCAGCACGTGCTTAAAATACTCTGGACTGTCAGAACCCAGCGCCAGCAGCAGGTATTCTTTCGTTAATTGGTACGTCTTCCCCGAGCCGGCCGAAGAGGAGTAGATGCGGAATGAGGGAGGCATGTATATTTGGACTTGGGTCTTCAATGCAGAATTCCTGCACAGTATGTATATTATGCTTGTTGCTAAAAGCAGTGCGAATTATAGCAGGCGCTATAGCTTAGTTATAATTGTCATGTATTTAATAATTATAACCGCTAACCAGTTTCCTTCGAATAAATATCCTGCACGCTTTAATATTGAGTCGTTGTCGATATTGGCTTGTATTACCTTTCTAGTTGCGTATTACTGGAAAAAGCGTGTTGAATCTGTTTCTGTCGAGGATGATGAAATTAAGGTAAAAAGCGTGAGTTGGCTTGGCCCGAGAATCAGAACATTTAAGCTAAGTGATACCAGTGGGCGGTTGGTTGAAGAGATTAATGAAACTGAAAGCTGCTATGTACTACAACTTTTCCGGTTGGGAAAAATGGAGTACAGTATATCAACGGCGAACGGCTTCAAAAAAAAGAAGCTTATTCGACTGGCGAATGCTTTATCAACTATGGTAAAATAGAGAATTAGGCATCATTAGTCAGCCACCCCACCATCTCCGCTGTCACTCGCACGGGCCGGCCGCTCTTAGGGTCGAGCAGCACCCAAGTAGTTTCCGCCTCGCACAGCAGCACACCATCGGCGGCGCGGGTGAGGCGGGTGTAGCGCAGCGACGTGGCCCCGCTGGTTTCGCCCACCCAAGTAGTGGCCCGCAGCGTCTCGCCCGCGAAGGCCGATTGCAGGTAGCGAATCCGGTGCTCGCGCACCACCCAGATAATCTGCTCGCGCAGCGCGGCCGGGCAAATGCTCAGCCAGTGCGCCCCCGCCACGTCCTGCACCCAGCGCACGTATTCCACGTTGTTGGCGTGGCCCAGCGCATCAATGGCACTTTCGGGCACCTGAAATTCGTGGGAGAAAGCGTGGGCGGGCGCGTCGGACATACTCTATAGTAGGAGGGTGAGCGGGCAAAGGTCGGCACGCATCGAAAAAAATACCTATCGACTTGGTGATTTGGAATTTCTGCCTATCTTTGACGCAACCTAAGAAACCAAGCCACGGTGGCCCAAACGCTTAGGGAAACTCCACAACCAACCACCATGCCCACCGGAACGGTAAAATTCTTTAATGACACCAAAGGTTTTGGTTTCATCAAAAACGACGAAACTGGCGAAGATATCTTCGTTCACATCAGCGACCTCCAGGTTAGCTCGATTCGCGAAAACGACAAAGTTCAATACGAAGTAGCTCAAGGCAAAAAAGGCCCGAACGCTGTGAAAGTGTCGCTGGTTTAATTCAGCCCAAGCTTTGCAATCTAAGAAAGCCCGCCTTTGGCGGGCTTTTTTTTGTGCCCAGAATGCAAACTTCGCCCGTCATCCGGAGCGCAGCGAAGTACCTTCTCACGAGAAAACGGGTTGCTGTAATCAAGTAGCGCAGACGTGAGAAGGTCCTTCGTTGCGCTCCGGATGACAGGCGAAGCGGGTGGCCGCCACGCGCTGCACGGCCACTTGGTTGCGCCATGTTATAAAAACTGTAGCTTTTCCAAAATAAAAATCCTACCTTTGCACCCGCATTTGAGGACGGCCTGAGTCCGCGTAAGCCTGAGAGAGGCGCTAACGCATTGGTCGCGTTGTTTTTTGGTTGTTTTTTCCCGCCTGATTGTGAAAGGTAGAAGGAGGGGAAACGTCGCTGAGTACGGCTGTTTTCGGAGCGAAGACTCTTTATCCCCTTATCAATTCCACATTCATGGAAGCTGAAAAAACTGTGGTTCGCTTTGACGAACTGAACCTCTCCGAGGAAGTGCAACGCGCCATCACCGAGATGGGCTACGAGGAAGCCTCGGCCATTCAGGCCGCCGCCATTCCCGTGCTGCTTTCCGGCAAAGACGTAATTGGCCAGGCCCAGACGGGTACCGGCAAAACGGCCGCCTTCTCCATTCCGGCCATCGACAACATCGATACCGATAGTCGCGACGTGCAGGTGCTGGTGCTCTGCCCCACCCGCGAGCTCGCGGTGCAGGTGTCGGGCGAAATCCAGAAGCTGGGCAAGTACAAGCGCGGTCTGATGGTGGTGCCTATTTACGGTGGCAGCCCCTACGACCGTCAGCTCCGCGCCCTGGAGCGCGGCGTGCAGATTGTGATTGGCACGCCCGGCCGGGTGATGGACCACATCGAGCGCGGCACCCTGCGCCTCGACAAAACCACGAAAATCATCCTCGATGAAGCCGACGAAATGCTCGACATGGGCTTCCGCGAGGACATCGAGTACGTGCTCAGCAAGATGCCCGAAGACCGCCAGACGGTGTTCTTCTCGGCCACGATGAGCAAGCCCATCATGGAGCTCACCAAGAAATATCAGCGCGAGCCGCAGATTGTGAAGGTGAACCATAAGACGATGACGGTTACCAACATCGAGCAAAGCTACTACGAGGTGCGCGGGCCCCAGAAAAAGGATGTGCTGACCCGTTTGCTCGACATGTACAACCTGAAGTCGACCATCGTTTTCGCCAACACCAAGCGCATGGTGGACGAAATTGTGGCCGACCTGCAAGCCAAAGGCTATTTCGCCGAAGGCCTGCACGGCGACATGGGCCAGCAGCAGCGCCAGAACACGCTTGACAAATTCCGCAAGTCGACGCTGGAAGTGCTAGTGGCTACCGACGTGGCCGCCCGCGGCATCGACGTGGACAACGTGGAGGCCGTGGTAAACTACGACCTGCCCGCCGACGAAGAATATTACGTGCACCGCATTGGCCGCACGGGCCGCGCTGGCAAGTCGGGCAAAGCCTTCACGTTTGTGAGCGGCCGCGACATCTACAAGCTGCGCGACATCATGCGCTTCACCAAGGCCGACATTAAATTGGCGCAGGTGCCGTCGTTCGCCGACGTATCGGAGGTAAAAACCACGCTGTTCCTGAACCAGATTAAGGAAATCATCGAGAAGGGCAACCTGGAGAAATACGTGGGCCGCGTGCAGCGCCTGCTCGACCAGGGCGACGAAATCACCTCGCTCGACATCGCGGCGGCCCTGCTGAAGATGACGATGAAGGAGGACAAGAGCGCCCAGCAGAGCCTCGACGCCAGCAAGGCGGCCGGCCAGGCCCGCCCCGGCTACACCCGCTTGTTCGTGACCATGGGCAAGAAAGACCGGATTCACCCCCGCGACATCGTGGACTTGATTTCGGAGTCGAGCAACCTGACCGGTGCCAAAGTGGGCGACATCGCCCTCTACGATAAGTTCAGCTTCGTGGAAGTGCCGTCGGAATTTGCCAATGAGATTGTAGAGAAACTCGGCCGCACCAGCATCCAGGGTTCGCCGGTAAGCTTCAGCATCGCCACGCCGGTGCAGGATGCTGCCGCGAAAGAAGAAGGCTTCAACCGCATGGGTGGTGGCCCAGGCGGCTTCGTCGGCGACCGGGGCGAGCGTCGTGCCTTCGGCGGCGAGCGCCGTGAGGGTGGCTACGGCGGCGGCTACAAAGGCAACCGCGGTGGCTTCGGCGGCGGTGAGCGCCGCGAGGGGGGCTACGGCGGTGGCTACAAAGGCAATCGTGACGGCGGCAGTGGCTATGGCAACCGCCCGAGCTACGGCGACCGCCGCGAAGGCGGTACCGGCAAGTCGGGTTATGGCAACCGCCCGAGCTACGGTGACCGTCCCAGCTACGGCAATAAACCGAGCTATGGTACGCCCCGCGAGTACGACACACGCCCCGCACCCCGTACTCCCCGCAACGAGAACTTCGACGAATAAGGACCGCAGATTTTAACGGATTTGACGGATAAGAACGGATTCGGTCGGATTGTCATAATCCGGCCGATACCTATCAGGTTAGTTATTTGTCAATTATATACTTATTGTTTGTTGGTGATAATTAGCCAAGCTATTTATTAAAGTTAGTGCTATAAAAAAGGCCCTTCGATTAATCGAAGGGCCTTTTTTTGATTCAATGGTTTTAATAAGAAAAGCGAATTTGTTAGAATCCGTTCTTATCCGTCAAATCCGTTAAAATCTGCGGTCCTTATTTCGACGAATCGCGCAGGGCTTTGATTTTGTCGTGGCCTTCCATCACGCCCTGGTACTGCTTTTCGATGACTGATTTCAATCCGGCGGGCAGGCCTTCGGCTTTCAGCGCAGTCTGGTAGGCTTTCTTGGCGTAGTCTTCGCCGCGCTCGCACTCGGCGAGGATGCTGTGGCGGTCCTTGCCGGTCACGGCCGATTTCAGGTCAATCCAGGCGCGGTGCACGGCACCGGTGATGGAGCCGCTGGCTCCTTCGTTGGTGTCGGGCTTAAGGTCCAGCTTGAACATCTGGTCCTCGATTTCATTGAGGTAGCTCGAACGCTGGGCGGCGAAATGCTTGAACGTGTCCTTCAGGTCGGCATCTTGCACGTCGACCATGGCTTCGGCGTAGCCTTTCTGACCGTCTTTGAGGGTTTCAACCAGTTCGTTGAGCAGGGCTTGGGTGGCTTTGGCTTCCATGAGGAAAGAGTATTTTGAGGTGAAAGATTATGCCTCGTTTACTGCTGAGCCGCGCGGAAGGTTACACCGCAACTGCCAATGATGCGGACATTGCCTGCCCGGCCAGGAAGCCGGTGGTCCAGGCAGCCTGGAAGTTGAAGCCGCCGGTGATGCCATCAATGTCGAGCACTTCGCCGGCGAAATACAGCCCGGGCACCCGGCGGCTCTGCATGGTTTTGAGGTCAACTTCATCGAGGACGATGCCGCCGCATGTCACGAATTCCTCCTTGTAAGTGGTTTTGCCGCGCACGGCCAGCGGCATTCGGAGCAATAATTCGAGCAGGCGGTTCTGGGCTTTGGCAGGCAGGTCGCTCCAGCGAATTTCCGCGGTGATGCCGGCCTGCTCGGTGAGGTTGCGCCAGAGGCGTTGGGGCAGGCCAAACTGCGGGTTGCTGGCCACGATTTTCTTGCCGTTGTCTTGCCGGAACTGTTGCAGCCAGGGACGCAGGGTTTCCTCGGTGAAGGTTGGTATCCAGTTGATAAGCGCGGTGCCCACGTAGCCCAGCTCGCTGAGCCGACGGGCACCCCAGGCCGAAAGTTTGAGCACGGCCGGGCCGCTCACGCCCCAGTGTGTGACGAGCAATGGGCCTTCGTATTGCAGCTTTTCGCCGGCCAGCACCACGCGAACCTGGGGCACGCTCACGCCCATAAGCTCGTTGAGAGGCGAGTTGGGTACGTTGAATGTGAAGAGGGAAGGGACCGGGTCGGCGATGCGGTGGCCGAGGGCACGTAGCCAGTCGTAGTTGCCCGATTTGGGATTGCCGCCGGTGGCAATGAGCAGCTGTGAAACCTGCAACGATGCGCCAAATTGTGCGCTGCCTGCGCCAGTGATTTTCAGGCTGAAACCGCCTTGCGGCAGTGGCTGAATCTCATCGACACTGGCATTGGTGACGATGCGAACGCCGGCCTGGCGAGCGGCTTCTTCCAGGGCGCGGGCAATGGTTTCACTGGAATCTGTGGTGGGAAACATGCGGCCGTCGGCCTCCGTTTTCAGCGTCACGCCGCGCTTGGCAAACCAGGCAATGGTTTCGGCCACGCCAAACTGCTGAAAGGCGGCTTTGAGTTGCTTGCTGCCGCGTGGGTAGTGGGCCACCAATTGGGCGGGCGTGTTGCAGGCATGCGTCACGTTGCAGCGCCCGCCGCCCGAAACGCGCACTTTGGCGAGGAGTTTCCCCGTCTTTTCCAACAATACAACGGAGACATTGGGGTTGGCTTCGGCGCAGGCGATGGCACCAAAAAAGCCAGCCGCCCCGCCGCCGAGGACGGCCACGAGGGGAGGAATTGCAGCAGATTTCACAAGGCAAAGGTAAGCCGCCCACCAGTGGGCCATCGCCGGACTAACAGTAGGCCAGCGAGGCCAGCACATCATCGTGCTTAAACTGATAGGGCACGAGGC
Organism: Hymenobacter negativus; assembly: GCF_016056375.1. Taxonomy (GTDB): domain Bacteria; phylum Bacteroidota; class Bacteroidia; order Cytophagales; family Hymenobacteraceae; genus Hymenobacter; species Hymenobacter negativus_A. The sequence goes on along the minus strand of NZ_JAEDAE010000001.1, from coordinate 1,057,042 downwards.
TGCGCACCAAGCTACTATCAATAGTTTTGCCACTTACACCCTGCTCGTCCTTGAAAGTGGGTGCGCTCAGGTTGAGATATTGTGCGGCGGCGGGGTAAAAATCGCGGCGGCGCGGGTGCTGGTTGGCACACACGTTCAGGGTGTGGCCCCAGGCCCCGCGTTCGATGATGCAGGACAGCACGCCGACGACATCGGTCAGGTGCACGAGGTTTACGGGCGCATTGCCCTGGTCGAGGCCCTGGCGGCCCGCCAGGAAGCGGCCGGGAGCCCGGTCCGGGCCAATGAGGCCGCCCAGGCGCACCACGGTGCTTTTCCATTGGCCGTAGCGCGGCACGAAATGACCTTCCGCCCGCAGCACATCCGAGGCCGCGTCGCGGGTGCTGATGGCGTCGGTTTCGCGCATGAGGCGCGGCTCGTTCGGATACACGCTGGTCGAGCTCACAAACAGCACATGCGGCGTGCCGGCCGCAGCTACGGCCCGGTGGATGGGCCGTAGCAGCGTGGGGTAGGCCCCAGCGGCGGCGGCGCGGGGCGGCACGTTCAGCACCAGCACATCGGCGGCGCGGAGCAGGCGGTGCAGCAAGGCTTCGGTCGGGGCATCAAAGTCGGAGCCCAGCCGCAGCAAGTGGCCCTGGATGCCGGCGGCAGCCATTAGGGGAAGGTTTTCGGGGGTGGTGGTGGTGCCCAGTACGGGGTGGCCCGAGGCCGCCAGCTGCCGTGCCAGAGCCATGCCCAGCCAGCCGCAGCCCAACACTAATACGGTAGGGAGCCCCGCTCCCGAATTCGAGCTCGTGGAGCCCCCGGAAATGGAACTAGTCATGCCAATCAATCGAAATTAATGCCTTCAAGGCACGAAGGTGAGAAGAAAAAGGTGAAACACTATATTCGGCATTGAAAATAAATAATCCGGCCTCTGAGCTACGTTGGGCTAACATTCGCACCAGCAGGCTTGTACCTTCGGGTGGCGGACTGACCCGCTTATCCCACCCTTATTGTTTTTTATTCGGATGAACGCACCCTACACCCAGCCTATGCTGCGCGATAACGCCCTGGCGGGCAAAACCATCATCGTAACCGGCGGCGGCACCGGCCTGGGCCGGGCCATGACTACGTATTTCCTGCAGCTAGGCGCTAACGTCACCATCACGAGCCGCAAACTGGACGTGCTGGAAAAAACCGCTGATGAGCTCCGCCAGCAAACCGGCGGCAAAGTACTGGCCATAGCCTGCGACGTGCGCAAGTACGACGAAGTGGAGGCCATGCTGGAGCGCACCATTCAGGAGTTTGGCGGCGTGGATGTGCTGTTGAATAACGCGGCCGGCAACTTCATCAGCCCCACCGAGCGCCTGAGCCACAAGGCGTTCGATGTAATTGTGGACATTGTACTGCGTGGCTCATATAACTGCACATTGGCCGTGGGCAAGCGCTGGATTGCCGATAAAAAGACCGGTACCATCCTCAACATCGTGACTACTTATGCCTCGGTAGGCTCGGCTTTTGTGGTGCCTTCGGCCACGGCCAAGGCCGGTGTGCTGGCCATGACACGCTCACTAGCAGTCGAATGGGCCAAGTACGGCATCCGTTCCAACGCCATTGCGCCCGGCCCATTCCCAACCGAAGGCGCTTGGAGCCGCCTTTTCCCTGAGCCGCTTGCCAGCAAGCTTGACCCCGCCGCCAGTGTGCCCCTCAAGCGCGTGGGCCAGTACCAGGAACTGGCCAACCTAGCCGCCTATCTGGTATCGGATTTCTCGGCGTATGTGAATGGCGAAGTTGTAACTATTGACGGTGGTGAGTGGCTGAACGGAGCCGGCGAGTTCAACAAGCTCGAAATGCTGACGCCCGATATGTGGGACCACATTGAAAAAACCATGCGCCGCTAGACCACGGATTCGCTCGGATTTTTCGGATTTTGTAGACGATTTCAAACCAAAAAGGCTTGCTGATTGGCAAGCCTTTTTGGTTGAGATAGAAAAATTTTTGTTCACAAAATCCGTGCACTCCGAAAAATCCGAGCGAATTCGTGATTTAGAGTTTGTAGCCTTTATAATCCTTGGTGAATTCCTCCAGCGGAATGGGTTGATTCGGTATTACGTCCAGGAATTCAAATTTCTCAAACAGGCCTTTCTCATCGTTCACCTGCACCATGGTGGGAAGGTAGGTTTTGGGGTCGACGCAAAGAATAGTGCGGCGGCCGTAAGCATTGGGCACTTGCAGCACTTTACCTTCAGGTATTTTGTCGCCGATGCTCAGCCCGTTGCGTTCGATGATGCGAAATTCGCCGCACCCAAACCGCTCAGCTACCGTGCCGATGGTTTCGTTTTTGCCGGCTTTGTAGCTCACGTAGCGGTATTGCGGATAGTCGGAGCGGAGCACGTAATTGGTGCGGCCCAGCAAAGTGGTGTCGCCCACGTAGCGGAACGAGCGGCTGTAGGAGTTGTCCTGGCGCAGGCCGGTGGAGCGTAACAGGTCCGAAATAGTGCCAAAGCCGGCCTGCAGGGCCGTATGGTGCTGGCTGCTGCGCATCAGCTTACCGTTGGGGTCCAGGCTGAGGGTGACGTAAGGGAAGGCCGCCGGGTATACCCAGGCATCGCCGTTATTCTGACCCGCCAACCACAATACTTCCACGCCTTTCTGGTTCTTGATGTAGATGCGCAGCGGCTTGTACGTCAGCTTCATAATGCTGCGCGCCTGATGAATGCTGCCTTCGATGCGCTCCTGCGCCTTCACGGTGCAACGCAGGAATTTCAGTCCTTCAATAGCTGCGCTCATGCGCGCAGTGAGCTGCTCCGTGGTGATGGCGGGTGGGGTAGCGGGGGCCGAAGCGGCCATCAAAGCCAGTACTCCTGCTGGAATAGCGAAGCGTAACCCAATAGAACTCGTAACGGGAAAAACAGCCATAAAAGGATTAGAATGAGCGACTGAATACTTCGAAATTACGAAGCAAGAGCAGGCATTAATTGAGGTTGATGTGGGGGAAACGCGAAGCGGTACTGTCGAAAATGAACAGCTCATCAATTTCCACGCCGCGCAGGAAACGATAGAGCGGAAACCGTTCGACGAGGGCCTGAACGGCGGCGGCATCTTCGCCGTTCACGGTGACCCAGCCCCGGCTCCGGTCGCTGCTGATGGCGTATGATTCCACAATTTTTTCGTTCAGCAGGCGGTTGATGAAATCACGATGCCGCGGAATAACGGCGATAAATTCCTCATTAAAGGCATCGGGTAGGCGGAGGGTTACTACAAAAGTCGGCATACGGGCGGAGCGGCACAGCGGCGGGGGGTGGACCTTGCTAAAATTAATGGAAGCAACCGAAAACTGACGAAGCGAGGCCAGACAGCAGCACAACGAAAAAAGCCCCAGCCGGCGCTGAGGCTTCCACGGCAAAAGGCAATTTACGAATGCCCCAGCTCGGCCACGCTGGGCTGGGCCTGGTCGCCCCGGGCAGGCTCGGCGGCAGCATCCGGACTAGCGCTGCCATCGGCGGACCGGGCACCGGTTTGCTCCCACTCCCGAAATTTGAGAATTTCATCTTGGAATTTGCCCACAAACCAGCCAATCAAGCTCAAATCGTCCAGAAAGCCAATCACCGGAATAAAATCAGGCACCAGGTCGATGGGCGATAGCACGTAGAGCAGCACGGCCAGGCCCGAAATCACGGTGCTGGTGGAAATGTCGCGGTATGCACCGCTAACGAAGGCCCGCACCAGCCGCACCAGCGTCAGGGCTACGTCGAACAGTTGCTTGAATTTATTGTCTTTGCTATCCTTGCTGGCCAGCTTATCCGCTGTTTCGTTCAGGATGGTGACTACCTTGAATGGCTTGCCCAGTAGCTTGGTAGCGCGACCAATGAAGACGTTGAAAAGGGCGTTTTTGGATATTTTGAGGCCTTTTTCGGCCAGCGGAGACATGGGCATGCTAATGCGAGTGAAGGGGGGTTGGACGGGCTTTACGCGCAATGACTCCCTGTTGTTCATGTGGGCTTCATCCCACGCCAGCGGCGCTAACGCTCGAAAAGCGGCGTAGTGCCACCTACCCAGTCTTTGTTTTTATTAAAATCTACCCCAATCATCTCGCCCCGGCTCAGGCGGCTCAGGCCACAAACCAGCGTAGGCCGCGCCTGGTCGGGATGCCAGACATAGAGCAGCCGGATTTCGCATTTCACCAGTCCGTCAAGCGATTGCACCACGGGTTCGTACTGAACCTTCCGTTGCAATAAGTAATGCTCCTTATCGGTGATGGCATCCAAATCGGCGGCCGTGACGTGCAGGCGCACACCGGCCCCGGCAAAGGAAAACAGGGGCTTGAGCACGTAGTTTTCCAGGTCGGTAGGGTAGGAATTTAGCTCGTGCAGGTAGAAACTAGGCGGCACAAATGGCCCGCTGAGCAGCGGCAACGTGTATTTGCTAACGCGGAAAAACCAGTTGGGATGGCCCACCCAAACTACATCCACATCATTGGTCAGATGAAACTCGCCGGGTAAGTCCGGATAACGCTCTAATTCGTCAAAAATAACGCGGTTATAAATTCGCTTAATTGAAATTTGACGCCCGTCTTTTTCATAGAATAATTGACGGCCATTTTTGCGAATTTTGGTAAGGCAAACAGCATCAATTCCCCAAAATTCTTTCGTTAAAATGAAATCAATCCGAGTCTTTTGCTTTTCAGGGAAAATTTCTAAAAGAATAACGTTCTCCGGTGCTTCGTCGCCAAGTAAAAAACGACGCATTTCCTCGCGGTAATCAGCGACATCCGGCGAATTGAGAAAAGCAGAAACGGAGTTGGGAATAGGGAAATGCCTTTCAAAGATGCCAGGTAACCAGGCCTGAAAGGCATAGAGTGAAGGAAACCCCTGCATCTCAATCAACTGGGGCTCCAGGTTGCCGGTGGCGTTGCGGCACACGGCAAAGTCAAAAGTCAGAAATTCGGGCCGCCCTTCCTCACCGGGCACGCGCTGGTGCGCGGGGATTGCCCCCTCGGTTAATTCCTTGAAATTTTCCTGCTGAATTACGTCGATAATTGATTCGCCAGCGGCAATTAATTTGTCTCGTAAATCAGCCGGAATAAATACCGGCGTCTCGGCCACCCGAAAGTCTAGTTGCCCGGGAAATTGCTGGTTGATATCGGCCAGCATTTCCTGATATTTCGCGGTTGTGAAAGCGGCGTTGTAGCGGTGGCGGTACTCAGGAATCATAAGCAAAGGAGCAGCTGAATACGAGCAGAAATTAAGCAGCCGTGAGCTGGCCCAATTGGACTAACGCACGACGCAAGAAAGTAGGCAGAATGATGGATTCGGTGTATTCAATCGTGTCCGGGTCGGCCAGCAAGCGCACCATTTCGTGGTATTTAGCCTCGCCATAGGTGTTGATTACCTGTTGCTTACGTTCGTCGGTGAGCATGTAGCGCAGCATGCCCTCGCCGTCGGCCTCGGGGTGGAATTGGGTGCCGAATACTTCCGGCGAAAAGCGGATGGCCATCACGGCGCGGGCCAGGGGCACGTGGGGCCGCTCTTTTTCCAGGCACAGAATTTTGGCCCCTAATTCCTCAATGCGCGGCAGGTTCAGGTCTGCCAATTGATAATCGCGGGAATCGACGACGTAAAACGGGTCGGCTAGTCCCCGGAGGGTGGGCTCGGCCGCGCCGGCCGGCGTGAAATGCACCGGGAGCACGCCAAACGAAGTTGATTTGCGCCGGCTAATGGTGCCCACGCCCAAATGGCGGCTCACCAGTTGGAACGAGTGGCAAATCAATAACACATGCTTTTTCTGCTCATTTACCTGATTATGAGCAAATATTGAGTCAATCAGCTGGAAGTAGCGGGGTTCCCATGGCTCATCAGAAGGCAGCGGGCTACCGGGGCCACCGCTCGAAATATAAATATCGTAACCCAAACCGGGCAACTCGTTTTCAGCCCGGACGTTGAAGGTGTCGACGCGAAATCGGGCGCCGTTTTCCTCCGCGCTCCGCGCGAGCAACTGCCGAATGCAACGCATTCCTTCGTTGCGGGCATTATCATACATATCCAGAATCGCAATGCGAATAGCTTCCATATAGTAGCAATTAAATAGGCTTTTGCAACCAAAAAATAGAAAAAAGCCAAGCCAGGGCCGAGCTTAAAAATAAACAACGCCAACCGGAAGGCTGGCGTTGCGAAGGCAAAGATAAATCAGCTACAGGCCGAATGTAGTTTCGGCGAGAATGTAGTCGACTACCTTGCTCAGGTCGCCGGTTTCGCGGAAAACCTTGAGCTGACGGTCGGCGCCGGTGCCCATCTCCATCATTTTCAGTACGTATTCCACTTCGTGGCGGCTGCCGAGGTCGTCCACCACGTCGTCAATGAAATCGAGTAGCTCCAGGATGAGCTTGCGGGTGGGCACCTCCTCCTGAATCCCAAAATCAATCATGTTGCCATCGAGGCCGTAGCGGGCGGCGCGCCACTTATTCTCCTTGATGAGGGCGCTCCGGTAGATGCGAAAATTGAGGTTCTGGGCTTTAAGTTTATAAATTTTAGCCACCAGGGCCTGCATGATGGCGGCTACGGCAATGGTTTCGTCGGCGCGCATCATCATGTCGCAGATGCGGTACTCGATGGTATCGAAGAAGGGGTGCAGGCGCACGTCCCACCAGATTTTCTTGCCGTTGTCGATGCAGCCGGTTTTTACCAACAGCGCGATAAACTCATCATAGTCGCTGGCGCTATGGAAAAAGCCGGGAATGCCGGTGCGCGGAAAGCGTTCGAAGACTTTTGTTCTGAATGACTTATAGCCGGTTTCGCGCCCTTCCCAAAACGGGGAGTTGGTGCTGAGGGCGAACAAATGCGGCAGGAAATACCGCAGCGTATTCATCATGTAAACGCCCATTTCGCGGTTTTCGATGCCGACGTGGACGTGCATCCCGAAAACGAGGTTGGAGCGGGCCGCTTCCTGCAATTCCTCCACTATTTTATCGTAGCGCACATCGGGCGTGATGGGCTGGTCCTGCCAGCGCGAAAACGGGTGCGTGCCGGCCGCCCCAATTTTCAGGCCCTGCCGGTCGGCCAGCTCAATTACCTGGCGGCGCAGGTGCAGTACTTCGGTGCGCGCCTCGCCAATATTCTGGCAGATATTGGTGCCTACTTCCACCACGGCCTCGTGCATTTCGGCCTTCACCTGCTCATGGAGCGTGATTCTGCCGTTTTCGACGATTTGGGAGAGGTGCGAGCGAAGCTCCCGGGTTTCCGGGTCAATGGTCTGAAATTCTTCCTCGATGCCGAGGGTAAACACGGGGGTGGGCATGGATGGAGCGACTGGAAGCAGGAAGACAAAGACAAGAATAGCCGCGCCCGGAAGGGGGCGCGGCTAACTGGCGGGGAGGCTGTTAAGCCTTTTTAGCAGCGGGTTTTTTGGCGGCCGGAGCTTTGGGCGCGGTGGCTTTTTTGGCGGCCGGAGCTTTTGCTACGGGCACTTCGCCGGTGGGTGGCACGGGCTTGGGGGCATTGGCAGCTTTTTTCGGCGCGGCTTTTTTGGCGGCAGGTTTAGGCGCGCCGGTGGCACCCAGGTCGTTGGTCTCGGTCACGGCCTGGCCTACCTGCACGTCGCCTCGGCCAGTGTAGCGTTTTGCGGGGGCGGCCCCCACCGAGTCCTGCACGAAGCTGCCCCAGGTGAGGTTGGTTTTGCCCGCTTTATTGGCTTGGGCGCGCTCAATGGCCAGCAGCGCGGCGTGCTCTACTACCCACTCAAAGTTCTCCGCACCAACAGAGTTGATATCGGCATCGGGGGCGGGGTTACCGAAGTCGATGGCGATGGGCACCCCGCCGCGCACGGCAAATTCCACGGTGTTGAAGTCGTAGCCCAGGCCCTGGCACAGGCGCAGGGTATAGTCCTTAATGGTGTCGAGGAGCTGTTGGCCGGCCTCGCCCTGGGTTTTCATGGTGGTCTGGTAACGCTCGTGGGGGGCGTTGCGCGGCTCGTAGGGCATGATGAGGACGTGCTTGCCGCCCAGGCAGTAGCAGCGGAAATAGTCATCAAAATCAATGGCTTCCTGGTAGAGCATCACCAGCTGGCCGGTTTCGTCGTAGGCGCGCCAAGCTTCCTCGGGGTTGTCTACTTTATATACGCTTTTCCAGCCGCCGCCGGAGTGGGGTTTCATGAAGGCCGGAAAACCAATGCGTTCGAATGCCCGCTCCCAACTGAACATAGCCAGGTTGCGGAACGAGTTTTCGGTGGTGTCATCGGGGCGGGCCTTGCTGGGCAATAGCAGCGTTTTGGGCACCGGCACGCCCAATTGCACGGCCAGGGCGTTGTTGAAAAACTTTTCGTCGGCGCTCCACCAGAAGGCGTTGTTGATAACGGCCGTGCCAGTCAGGGCCGCGTTTTTCAGGTAGGCGCGGTAAAACGGCACGTCCTGCGAAATGCGGTCGAGGATGACGTCGTAGCCGCAGGGCACGGCCTGCTCTACCTGCTCAATCTTCACAAACTCGGCCGTGATGCCGTCCACGGCTTTCTGGTTCACGCGGTCGACGAAGGCTTGCGGAAACGTGTTTTCCTGCCCGAAGAGGATGCCAATTTTTTTCATAGGTTGGGGTGTTTGGTGCGTTTTCTGGGGTGAAGAATTGGGGAGTCGGAAGGGGAAGACTTAGCCGATAGTAGCTAAATACTGGGGAAACATTTCGCGCCACACGGGCCAGTCGTGGTTGCCGAACGGCTTCACGTCCAGGGTGTAATGGATGCCTTTTTCGCTGAGCAGGCGGGCCATCTGGAAGTTGGCCTCTTTACAGAAATCATGCTCGGCAGTGCCCAGAATGATGTTCATCCACTGAAAATGCTCGTTGTACGCGCCCGGCAGGTATTCGGGCGGGTTGTTATAATACACGTTGTCGTCGTGGTAGCCGTCCACGAACTGACGGATATCGAAGGCGGCGCCCATCGTAAATAAGTGCGCCACCTGGTTGGGGTGGCGAAAGGCAAAATTGAGCGCGTGGAAGCCGCCGAAGCTGCAGCCGGCCACGGCAATCTTGTCGACATGACACTCCCGCTGGAGCATGGGCACGAGCTCCTCGCTCAGAAACTGGTCGTAAAAAACGTGGTTTTGAACCCGAATACGCGGCTCCAGGTGCTTGGCGTACCAAGAATGCTGGTCGATGCTATCGATGCAGAAAAGCTTGACCCGGCCGGCTTCCACCAGCGGGCGGGCGGCCTCGATGAGCTTGAAGTCGCGGGCCTCATATTCGCGGCCGCCGGAGGTGGGAAAGATGACCACCGGGTAGCCCCAGGTGCCAAAAACCAGCATATCAATATCCTGGCCGAGGTGGTGCGAGTAAAAGCGGCGGTGTTGTTCCTGCACGGGATGGGGGGAAAGAAGGGCGGGGAAATGGTTGAAGAGCGGTGCGGCAAACTAGCAAAGAAATCATGGACCGGCTGCATTTATCCGGTTTTAATTTGATTAAGAAGCTCATTCCAACCGGGCGGTGTTACTTTGTTTGATGCTTGCAGACTCCACCAGCCCCATAATATCATCCGTTAGCACCCGCCTTTGCCGGGAAGTGCTACCGTCCAGCTTTTTGGAGCGGCAAGTAGAATTGAGCATTCTGCTGCCGCCGGCACGCCTGGCCGCCGATGCTCCCTATCCGGTGCTGTACCTCAACGATGGGCAGGATTTTGAGCGTCTCCACCTGCAAGCCACCCTCGATGCGCTGTATGCCCAAGGGGCAGTGCGGCCCTTTGTAGTAGTCGGAATGCACGCCAACGAGCTGCGGGTGCAGGAGTATGGCACCGCCGGCCACCCCGATTTCAACGGCCGGGGCAGCCTGGCCGGGGCGTATGCCCAGTTTGTGCTGGAAGAGCTGTTGCCCTTTGCCCAAGCCAATTATCAAGCTTCGGCTAGTCCGGCCGAGGCGGTGATGGCCGGTTTTTCGCTCGGCGGTCTGTCGGCGTTCGATTTGGTGTGGCACCACCCAGAGGCGTTTGCGCGGGCCGGGGTGTTTTCGGGCTCGTTCTGGTGGCGACAGAGGGCCGTGGGGGCCGGCTACACGCCCGCCGACCGCATAATGCACGGCCTGGTGCGGGCCGGGGGCCTGCACCCCAGCCACCGGTTCTGGTTGCAGGTGGGCACGCTGGATGAACGCGGCGACCGCAACGAAAACGGCGTTATCGATTCGGTAGAAGACTGCCTGGATTTGATAGACGAATTGATAGCCTGTGGATTAGATGTCCAGAAAGCCCTGCGCTACGTGCAGGTAGAAGGCGGCCACCATCATCCCGACACTTGGGGCCGGGTAATGCCTGATTTTCTGATTTGGGCGTTTGGGCCGGTGGCAGGCCCGTCCGTGCTTCCCGCTCCGCTGCCGGTGGTGCGCCTGCAACTCGACCCGAAGCTGGCGCCTGCTATTCTGACGCCTTCGGCTCCGCCGGTCGTGCCAGCTGCCGCCGCGTTGGTCCTCCAAACTTCCGAAAGTGCCGCCGGGCAACCCCTGCCGACCGCGTTATCCCTTGCCACTCACCCAAACCCCGCTCCTATGTCCTTAACCCGCCCTGCCGATGGCGACTTCCTGCCTTACGCCGCCGGCTACATCAACTTAGTGCCGGCTGATGCCGACCCGCGCGAAGTGCTGCGCGCCCAACCCGCCGAAATTCACGCTGTTTTTGCGGACCTGAGCGAAGAACAGGCCGAAAAAGCCTATGCCCCCGGAAAGTGGAGCCTCAAAGAAATGCTGCTGCATCAGATTGATTCTGAGCGCGTATTTGCCTACCGCGCCATGCGTTTTGCCCGCAACGATGGCCAGAATCTGCCCGGATTCGAGCAGGACGACTACGTGGCACACAGCGGGGCCAACGCCCGTTCCATCGTGAGCCTGCTGGCCGAGTACGATGCGACTCGCGCGGCCACCGTGGCCTTGTTCGATAGCTTCACTGAAGAGCAACTGGACCGGCGGGGCACGGCCAACGGCGGGCCAGCCACGGTGCGGGCGCTGCTCTACATTGTGCCCGGCCATGAGCGGCACCACCTTAACATCATTCGCGAGCGGTATTTGCCCATTTTGTAGGCGATTTTCGGTAAAACTTCTACCTTCGCTCACCACAACGCGCCGGCCCGGCCGTGCGTTGAAATCCCCGAAACCTAACCCCTCACCTAAACTTCTTTTCAACCATGGCCAAAGCCCAAGACGCCCGCAAAGAGAAAAAGAAAGAGCCCGCTAAAACCATGAAGGAAAAGAAAGCGGAGAAAGAGGAGAAAAAAGTTGCCCGTGCCCGCAAGCAGGAATAGACTGTCTGAACCACGGATTCCTGCGGATTTTTCGGATTTCACGAATTTCGTAGACTGCGTAATTCTAAAAAACGAAACCAAAAGGCCCTGCTCACCGAGCAGGGCCTTTTGGTTTTGGAAGCGCACTCATACAATCGGCAAAAAAAGCCGTCCACAAAATCCGTGGAATCCGAAAAATTCGCATGAATCCGTAGTTCAGACGGTATAGTATGGCTCTTTCTCCTTGTCGTGGTGCCGGATGTAGCCGTGTAGCACCAGCTTTATGAGTGTCTGGTAAGCGCGGCGCTTGCCAAAATTCACCAGCTTCATGAACTGAGCCAGGGTGATGCGGGGATGGGTTTTCAGGTAGTCGATAACGGCCAGCTCCTGCTTGTTGAGCGGAATTTGCTCGAAGCGGGATTCAGGCTGCTGGCGTTCCAGTACTTTCTCAGTGAGGCCGCTGGTTTGCACGCTGGCGTCGCGCACGCGCACGTAGCCGCGCCAGTCGTTGGGGGCTACCTGGGCGCGGTGGGGTTTGCGGGGGCTTTCGGGCACGGTCACGATGAGGACCGTGCGGCCTTCTTCTTCTACTTCGTGGAAGTGCAGGCCGGCCAGGGGCGGGGCAATGTAGTTTGCGGCGGCATCGCGCAACACGAATAATTCTTCCTCGGCATCGCGCACGCCCAGGATGCGGCCGGCATCATCTACGCCCACCAGCACCTGCCCGCCCCGGGTATTGGCCAGCGAAACCAGGGTGCGCGAAATGCGGTGCGGGTGCGTGGTTTTCTGCTTGAATTCCAGCGCCTCGCCCTCGCCCCGTGCTATCAGCTCGTGTAAATCCATGCAACATTATACGTAAAGCGCGCATAAAAAATGCCGCTTCCAACACATGGAAGCGGCATTTTTGAAAACGTAGGCCAGTAGCTGTGCTAGCGGCACAAATGGCTGGCCTTAGAAGGGCAGGTCGTTGTCGTCGTCGCTGGCGATGGGTGCGGCCGAAGGCTGAGCGCGCAGCGTGGGGTTCTGGTTCTGGGCAGCGGGGCGGGGGGCCGCCTGCTGCTGGCCACCACCGCCGTAGTTGGCAGCGCCGGCGGGCTCAATTTTCCAGGCTTCCAGGTTGGTGAAGTACAGCATCTGGCCGTTTTTGTTGAAGCCACGGCCGCGCAGGTCGAAAGTTACTTTCACTTCGTCGCCCATTTTGAAGGATTCAACGAGGCTAACTTTATCCTGCGTCAGCTGAAATTTAATATGTTGCGGATACTGGCCGTCCTGGACTTCCAACACGAACTCGCGCTTGCGAAACTTTTCGCTTACCTGCTGTTCGTCAAATATTTCGTGCAGCCGGCCGGTTACGTCGTATGCCATAAAAATGGGGTGTTTTTGTATGTGTAGACTTGAACATCAAACCTACGAAAAAAAACGCAAGCGGCCCCGCCGCCGTTCCCTCCGGCTACCTTTGCGGGCGTATTTCTCCCGACTTTCTTACTCCTTATAATATATGTTCGCCCTTGCCATCCACGGCGGTGCCGGCACCATTGCCCGCGCTTCGCTTTCACCCGCCGATGAACTGCTCTATCGTGCCGCCCTCGATGCAGCCCTGAGCACGGGCTACAACCTGCTACGCGACGGCGCCGCTGCCCTCGATGCCGTGGAAGCCGCCGTGCGCAGCCTCGAAGACTGCCCGCTGTTCAACGCCGGGCGCGGGGCCGTGTTCACCCACGACGGCCATCACGAAATGGACGCCGCCCTCATGAGCGGCCACAACAAACTAGCCGGCGCCGTGACCGGTGTGCGGCAGGTGCAAAATCCCATTCGGGCGGCGCGGCTGGTGATGGAAAAAACCGAGCACGTACTACTGGGCTATCCTGGCGCCGATGAGTTGGCGCTTGAGTACGGCCTGCCGCTGCAGCCCACGGAGTATTTCTTCACCCAGCACCGCTACAATCAATTGCAGGAAGCCTTGCGCGAAGGCCGCATGCGCCTCGACCACAGCCAGGCCCGCCCGGCTCCGGTAGCGCCGCTCGATGAGCCCGACACCTTTGTGGGCGTGGCGGACCCGAATTGGAAAAAGGGCACCGTAGGGGCCGTGGCCCGCGACCAGCACGGCCACCTGGCCGCTGCCACCAGCACCGGCGGCATGACCAACAAACGCTACTCCCGCATCGGCGACACGCCCCTCATTGGGGCCGGCACCTGGGCCGATGCGCGCTGCGCCATCAGCTGCACGGGCAACGGGGAGTATTTTATCCGCGCCGTGGCGGCTTACGACGTGGCTTGTCTGATGGAATACAAGGGATTATCGCTGGAAGAGGCCGCCCGGATTGTGGTGCAGGACAAGCTTGCGCCGGTGGGCGGGGAAGGCGGATTGATTGCAGTAGACGCAGCCGGGAACATTACGCTGCCATTCAATTCGGATGGCATGTACCGCGCCAGCCGCGTTGAGGGAGGGGAGGCGCTGGTGGCTATTTATAAGGAGTAGCTATTGGCACAGCGGCGCAACACAGCCGGAGTAGAAAGTAAAAGCCCGCTCATTTGCGTAATGAGCGGGCTTTTTTGAGTGAACTCCAGCAGGCTTTATGTAGCGGGCGTAACATCAATCGCCACGCTTGGGGCCACGGCGGGGGCCAGTACATCTTTGCTGGGGTAGAATTTCCGCTCGCGCATGTTGTACACGTTGCCTTTGGCCAGGACGTGCATGGTCACGTTTTCGATGGAAAGCACGGTGCCCTTTTTGGCAGCGGCAGCGTTGTTGTGCTGGATGTTGTGGCCGTCCATGATGATAACCAGGTTAGAACCAATGGTTTCGACCAGGTTGCCTTCGGTGATGAGCACGCCGGTGTCCTCGCCCAAGCCAATGCCAATGAGCTTGGGGTGCAGCGCCACCGACTCGATGAGCCGGCCAAAACGGCCGCGCTTCACAAAGTGCGAGTCGATGATGGCGGCGGGCAGCAGGCCCAGGCCGGTGCCCATTTTCACGGCCCCTTTCAGCAGGGCATCGGGCACCGAGCCGCCCCGAATCATGTGGTGCGACATGGCCATGGCCCCGGCGCTGGTGCCGGCAATCACAAAATTCGGCTCGGCGTAGTAGCGCTGAATCATGCGGTCGAGGAAGTCGGTTTCGCCGAACATCTCGCGCAGGCGCGACTGATTGCCGCCCGAAAACATGACCACGTCGGCGGCCAGCAGGCGCTCCAGGTACTCGGGCTGGCGGGCGTCCTCGGGCGTGCGAATGTCCATGATGCCCACGTTTAGGCAGTTGAGCATGGCAAAGGAACCGGTATAAATTGGTCCTACTTCCTCCGGAATCATGGAGGCGGTGGTCACGACTTCAATGCGCGGGTCGGTTTTGCCGGTTTCGAGCACAATGCGCTTCAGGATGCCCAACTCGAAAAAGTTGAGGTAATACTTGCGGCGGGTCCGGGGGTTGGGGTAGGTGCCCTTGTCCTCGTTGCCGCCCACGGCGATGAGCTTGCCGAGCGGAATGATGGTTTTCAACGGATGGCGGAGATTACGGAGTGATGCAAAAACGAAACGGCCGGACGGTAGCCCGGCACCAGGTCCGAGGCAAAGTTCGGGCCGGATGGGGATTAATGACGCTCGGCCCGGGTGGCCAGCAGGGCATCAAGAGTGCCGGTGGTCACGGAGTGGTAGTTGGGCCGGGCTTCGGTATAGATGGCGTGGGCTCGCGCCGGGACATCGGGCGTGGCCAGCAGGGCCTGGTAGAGCGGCACCACAAATTTGCGACGGCCTACGTGAAGCAGAAATTTTTTCACGGCTTCGCCGGCCGGCGCGTAGCCGGCCCGCAACGTGTGCGGAAACCAGGCGGTCAGAATTTCGGCATTGCCGGAGGTGGTTAAATGGAAGGTCGCATCCAGTGCCGCCAATTGCTCAGCGGCTAGGGTCGGGGAGAGGCGGTGCAGAAAATGAACCCACTCATGGCTGCTCCACCCGGTGGTGGGCGGGAGGAGGTCGGCCGGTGCGGTGCCGGCTTCCAGACGGGCCAGCACCTGGTCGACTTTGGCGAACCGCTCCGAAGTTGGCGTCGGCGCGTTGGGCGGGAGTCCGGGGCCGTCGACCCAGGCGGCCAGGTTCAGGCGAGCTTCGAGGCCGGGCTCCTGGTCCAGCAGCTCGGCGCGGAGGTAGTGCAGGAAGCTCGCGGTGTCCATTGCCTGAAAACTGAAGCGGGCGAAGTACTCCTTAATAAAGGCATCGAGCCGGGGCCGGCCGACGAGCGACTCCAGCGTCAGGAGCAGGGCGCAGCCTTTCTCGTAGGCAATCTCGGTGAGGCCTTCGTCGGGGTCGCGGCCGGCCAGGGCCAGGTGTAGATGGGTATCGCGACTAGCCGCGCCAATTTCTTCGATGGTGTGATGCAGCGCCGCCCGGCCCAGTACCTGGAGCATGTCGGCGTATTCGGGGCCATACAAATGTTCCATGATGCGGCGCTCGAAATAGACCGTAAATCCCTCGTTCAGCCAGAAATCATTCCACGTTGCATTTGTAACGAGGTTGCCCGACCAGGAGTGGGCCAGCTCGTGGGCCACCAGACTGGTCAGGCTGCGGTCACCAGCAAGGATGGTGGGTGTTACAAATGTTAACCGAGGGTTTTCCATGCCCCCGAAGGGGAAGGAGGGGGGCAGCACCAGCAAATCGTACCGTTCCCAGCGGTAAGTCCCGTACAGCTGCTCGGCGGCAGCCACCATGTTTTCGAGGTCGGCAAACTCGTGGGTGGCCACCGGCAGCGTGGCCGGCTCGGCATAGATGCCGGTGCGGCCGCTGAGCGGGGCAAAGGCCAGGTCGCCCACCGCCAGCGCCATGAGGTAGGCCGG
This sequence comes from Hymenobacter negativus, assembly GCF_016056375.1. GTDB lineage: Bacteria > Bacteroidota > Bacteroidia > Cytophagales > Hymenobacteraceae > Hymenobacter > Hymenobacter negativus_A. The sequence goes on along the minus strand of NZ_JAEDAE010000001.1, from coordinate 1,040,998 downwards.
AATGGGCTGCGCCATGTGGAAGCGGTACTCGCCGGTAGGGCTGCGCTCCTGCGGGTTCTCGGCGCTCATCAGCGCCAGCAGGTGGGCGGGCACGCGCACTGTGGCTTCGTAAGTGAAGCGAATGCCCGGCGAGTCCTGGCACGGCAGCCAGGTGCGCGCCAGAATGGCCTGCGACTGCGTGAAAAGAAACGGTTCGGTGCCCGCCGTCTGTTCCGGTTTCAGCCACTGTAAAGCCGCCGCGTGCGGGGCCGTCCGGTATTGGATGCGGACGGCCGCGGTTGCAGGCGTCAGGACCACGCGCAGCGCCTGGCCTAATATGGCATCGGGCGAGCCCAAGGTGAAATCAGTGGGTGTGGCTAGGCCTGCGGCGTCGATAGCCTCCACGGTTTCGACAGTCAGGTCGCGGGTGTCGAGCACGAGTTCGGCTGCCGCCCCGGGATTGGCGAGGTGCCAGGTGGCGGTGCCGGCCAGGGTGCGCTGGTCGAAGTCAACGGTCAGAGCCAAGGCGAGGTGGCGCACCCGCACCGGACTGTTGCCTGCGTGGCTATGTGGGTCGATGGGGAGGACAGTGGGTAAGAAGTCGGATGCGAGAGAGGCCATGCGGGAAATGATGAAGAGAAATTCAGAAAGACCGGGACGGATATCGGAGCGCCGTGCCATCCAGGGCTTCGCTAAGCGTCGGGCCGAAATAACAACCAGGCTGGGAGATTGGACCCGGAAGCGGAATTTAACTGCCACGGAAGGGCTTCCGGAAGCCGGCTCCACCCGGTAAACAAAGCTATCCGGGCCGACCTTGCTTACGGAACAGAAATTTTTGCCTGGAATTGGCACGATTACGGCCCTACAGCAACATGCTGTGCCCCGCAATGGCGTACTTTGCAACCGGACTGCCCGCGGGCGGCCCGGCGCAACCCTGCCAGCAGCCCGGCAGTACAACGCCCAACCTCCGGCCACGGTCGGAGTTGTTTTTCGCCCGCTTTATTCCCTTCAATGAATTTTCTCCTTCGAATTACTTCCCTGCTGTGGCTGCTTCTGATGGCGGCCCTCGGCAGCACTACCCTTGCTTCCTGCGGCTCATCCGACTCGCAGAACCAGACTGCCGGACAAACGGTGGCCGACTCTTCAGCGGCGACCACTGTGGCCGGCCCCCAGCCCCTGCTTGATAGCACGGAAGTCATCAAAGCTTTTCAGGCCGAGCCCAAGTTCAAGGCGCAGCTGCTCCCGGCGCGTCGCTTTTACCGGGAGCGGGGCTTCAAGTTGGGGTGGTTTAAGGACCACCAGCCGGTGGCCCGCGTCAAGACCCTCGAGGATATTATTGCTAAAGCTGGCAATGAAGGACTTAACCCTAAAGATTACCAGGTTAAGGACATATCCAAAATGCTAGCTGAACTGGAAAAGGTTCGGGGCGACTCCGTGCGCCGCAATGCGCTGGAGCGCCAGGTAGACATTGCTCTGACCGGAACGTACATGAAGTGGGCCAACGACTACTACCGGGGCGTGGCCAACCCGCACGATAAAAAAGACACTTCCTGGCTGGTCAAGCCCAATAAAATCAAGCTCAATAAGGCCCTGCTTACCTTTTTGGGCGAGCGTAAAAGCCGTTACAACTACTACGAGTTTGCGCCTCTTCACCCCGAGTACGACCAGCTGAAAAAGGCGCTGGCTACCTATCGCGCTCAGGAACGCGCCGGTGGCTGGCCCACCCTGCCAGCTACCCTCAACCTGAAACCCGGTGCCACCTCGCCGGCCGTCGCCGCCCTGCGCAAGCGCCTGCTCGATAGTGCCGGTGGAGCCGCCGCCAGCGCGCCCGCTCCGGCTCCCAACCAGCCCGGCACCCCGGCCGCCGCTGCGCCGGCTGCGCAGGTTTACGACCCAGAACTGGTGCAGGCCGTCAAATTATTTCAGCAGGATGCCGGACTGAAGCCGACTGGCATCGTTAGCGGCGAGACGCTGAAGCAGCTCAACGTGCCCATCGGTACGCGCATCGACCAGCTTATTCTGAACATGGAGCGCTGGCGCTGGCTGCCCAAAAAGTTCGAGCCAAACTACCTCCTCGTGAACATTCCCGAGTTCACACTGCACGTCATCGAAGCCAACAAGGAGGCCTTCAACATGCGCGTTATCGTGGGCAAAGTGCTGCACGAAACCCCGGTCTTTAGCGACAAAATGGAGTACGTGGTGCTGGCACCTTACTGGAACGTGCCGTTCAGCATCATCGATAATGAGCTGCGGGAAAAACTCGTGGCAAACCCCAACTACCTCGACCGTCTCGATATGGAGGTGGTGAAAGGCTACGGCCGCAAAGCTACCGTAGTGGACCCGGCCTCGGTCGACTGGGCCAACGTGACGCAGGAGACGTTCAAATACACGCTGCGCCGCCGGCCCGGACCCAAGAATGACCTGGGCGATGTGAAGTTTATCTTCCCCAATTCGAACGATATTTACCTGCACGACACGCCCCACGACGAGCTGTTTTCGCAGAGCAACCGCAGCTTTAGCCATGGCTGCGTGCGCCTTTCCGAGCCCATCAAACTGGCCACCTACTTGCTGCGCGACCGGCCCGAATGGAACCAGGCCACCATCCTAGACTCCATCGCTACCCGCCACGAAAAGTATATCACCCTCAAGGAAAAGTTGCCCGTTTACCTGGTCTACTTCACGGCCTGGGCCGATGCCGCCGGCCACCCGCACTTCCGCGACGACATCTACGGGCTGGATAAAAAGCTCGCCCGCGAATACTTCGACTAGCCAAAATGCCGTCACTTCAGCCCCCCTGCGTGGGGAGTTGATGACCCAAAAGGCCCGGTAACCGAGGAGGTTATGGGGCCTTTTTTTATGTCGATGTTACGGGGAGAATAGGCCGAATCAAGCGTTTGAACCAAGCTGACAATAACTCATCGTTGGGCTGCAGAAACATTACGCCAGACAGTAATCTAGGAGAGTAACGCATTGTTGCCAGTATTAATCCAGACGTATGAGAGTTACGGTATTCACAGTATTTGCTCTGATTACATTTGTTTTTCGAGTGATTTGAGGCAAGTAGATTATTAAAGTGTTACAGATGTAAACAAATGTTATTGGTTCGTTTAAATACAATTGTAATCACAGGTTTTTAAGTTGCTTTTAGACCCACTTGATTTCATGCGCTACATTTGTAACTAAAATAATGACTATGGTTGAGCGCATCAGAACCCTTTTAGAAAGCCGGCAGCTTACGCCTACGCAGTTTGCGGATGTTATCGGCGTGGCGCGGCCCATCGTCAGCCACATTCTATCCGGGCGCAACAAGCCTAGTCTTGAGGTCGTCCAACGCATTCTGGCTGCTATGCCCGATTTGGCCATGCCATGGCTGCTCAACGGGACCGGACCTATGCTGGCTGCTGACGGTGCCCATACTGCGGCGGTGCCTCCCGTGCCGTCAGTGGAAGCAATAACACCAGTTATGCCAGCCGTGGCTGCTACGCCAGCACCTGTTAGGGCTGAGGAGCGCCGCAAAACAGTTGTTGAGGCTGTTGTCGAGGCCCCAAAGGCGCCTGTTTCAGGTAGTAAAACCACTGAAAAAGAAAATGTTGCAAGCGCTTCGCCCAAGCCAGTGCCACTGCCTGCCAATGTGCCTGATTCGAGTCGCGGACGGGTTATGCCCAAGCGCTTTGTAGGCAATGCCGCCGTTTTGGAGGCGTTGCCCCAACTTCCGGATACTACTACTACCCCATCCCAGCCGTTGGCGGTGCCATCTGAACGGCGCCCGGCAGTAGCTCCGGTACAGGGTACTGCCCATACTGCACCCGTTCCCATGCCCACCCCTATGGCCGAGGTGGCTGATAAGACGGTTTCCCCTCAATCAGTGCCCGCTGATGAAGCGCCGGGGGCAACATTGGCTTCGGCGCTATTTGCGGGAGGCGACAAGCCCATCCGTCGGATTGTAATTTTCTATCGCGACGGTTCCTTTGCCGATTATCAACCCGAGTAGGTTCCGAGGCAAAGGGTGGTGCTGTTTTCGATTCTCCCATCTCGTTGTAGATGGTTGTTGCCCATCATTGCCGGGCGTTAGGCCTGAACCCGCTGGTCTCAATTTGGCGTATGTAACACATACGCGGGCCAGCAAAGCGGCGCCATGTAGGGTGTTTGTATTACTCTATCGGCGGGCTCTCACTTGAACGCACCTGCTGAAACCTGGCCGACTTCAGACTTCCGATTGTTAAACCTAGGAAGTGTGAGCGTATCATCATTATTCAATTTGTCATGTGTCTGGGGCTGGTGCATGTATGCTTTTGTAGGTTCCGCCAGGTTAAACTGAATGTTCTTTGGAACCGCAATATTTGATTGTATAGGCTGCTAACTTTTATAGGGCTGATCGGCAAGGCTCCTATAGAAAGATTTTATCGTACATAAACAATTGTTTATCAACAAATTAAATTAAGCTAATGGAAGTAGTAGTTTGGATTGATTGATGGATTTTTTAGGTCTTGAATTGATAATTTTCAGCCCATTGATTCTAGCTATTTGAGCAGATGTACAACCGGTGTTACACCGAAGGGTTGCATGCTTCTGCTAATGGAGTTGACATCCCAGGTAAAATAAATGACATTGCTAAGTGCAATATTGGTTTGACTTCAAAATCCGCTTGTACTAACATAGTGAGATGGATTTTTAGAGTATGGTACTGTCATTGGAAGGCGCGGCAACGGTTGAGTAGAATGCTGTCTGATGCCACGATGCTATGCTAGGCATAGTAAGCAAGGGGAACCGTTGCATTTGGGCTGGCTTGCTGGCGTGTTGTCAATTGTAAATGGAGCGGGGGGACTGTTTCCCCAAACTCATTGTTGGGTGAAAGTGCGCAAGGGCAGTCCGAAATGCATTAGGCTGTGTGGATGGTCTGCTGGTTGGGTTGTTCGTTTGGCGGCCGTAGGCTACCTTCGTGGCATGAAACTGACCCGCACGAATCTTTGGTTGGCCGCCGCAACGGCCATGCTCCTGACGGCCTCTTGTGCCCAGGCCCCCGATGCCGCTGAGGCTGAAAAAGACCCTTCCGCTGATGCCGCTTACAAACGTGCCCATCGTGCCGAGGGATACCGCGAAGCTCAGCGCTCCAACGTTACCCGCAACTAAGGTCAGCGGCTGGCTTCGCCGCTGCGCTTAATCAAGAATAAAAAAGCCCCCGCCAAAAATCTGGCGGGGGCTTTTTGTGCGCCTTTGGTTTTGCCAACCACAATGAACGTGGCGGCCGGAATGGTCAGCGGGCGGCTAATATCGGAGCTGGCACCAGGCCGTCGAAGCTCGGCAGGCTGATGCCGGCCAACAAGTCGCGCTCCAGCAAGTCGGCCCAGGTGCGGAGATAGAGCACTACATCGTCGCGCTGGTTGTGACGGAGGGCGTCGCGCCGCTCAAACGGAATGGCGGCCCGGATGGCGGGGTCGGAGATGCGCTCGAGGTGCGTGAGGTCGCGGCGGCTGAAGCCGAGGGCCAGCATCTCGTCGATGGTCTGGTCGATGGGTAGGCCGCTGGTGGGGCAGTAATCGGTAATCTGCCGCTCCCAGTCGCCGTAGCGCTGCATGGCCCGGGCGTGGATTTCGGCCTTGGTGAGGCGTGTAACGGTTTGGGCGAGGTGGCCGCAATTGCAGCTGCCCATGTGGCCCCACTGGTAGGGGGCCTGGGTGGCGAGGCGCTGGGCCGTGTCGCGCAGGGCCTGAATAACGGGGAGCGTGGGCTGGGCCATGATGAGGATGGAATAATTCGCGAACGAGCAAGTAATCAGCCTTGAAAAGCACAAGGCCCCGGAAAAAGTTTTCCGGGGCCTTGTGCTTTTTGTTTGTCTGGTGTGGCCCAAAGGCCCGTGCTTAGAACGAACCCCGACGCGTGCCGCCGGCATCGCCCCGACGACGGCCGCCCATGTCACCGCCTTCGCGGTTGCCGCCCACATTCACGCGGGCCCCGCCGCTGCCGAAGCGACGAGCGGTATCCGATTGGCCGTTGCCGGCCGGCCGGCTGCGCTCGCCGCTGGGACGGCCACCGCCGCTACGCTCGCCGCTGGGGCGGTCGCCGCCACGGCCGCCACCCGAGCGACCGCCGCCGCCCTGGCCGCCGCCCGAACGACCGCCGCCACCATTGCCACCCTCACGGGGACCACGGGCCGGACGGCCAGCCGGGCCTTTGGGCCGGATGATGCGCTCGTTGCCGTGCAGCATCACTGGTTTGATGCGGCCCGACACGAACGGATGCTCCGCTTCCACGTCAATCTGGCGGCTGATGAGCTTCTGAATATCCTGCAGGTAGGCGCGCTCCTCGTCCTCTACAAAGGAGAAAGCCGTACCGAAAGCACCGGCCCGACCGGTGCGGCCGATGCGGTGCACGTAGGTTTCGGGCTCGTTGGGGATTTCGTAGTTGATGACGTGGGTCAACTCGTCCACGTCGATGCCTCGGGCGGCGATGTCGGTAGCCACCAGCACGCGGGTGCTTCCGGCTTTGAAGTTGGACAGGGCACGCTGGCGGTGGTTCTGGCTTTTGTTGCCGTGGATGGCTTCGGCCTGAATCTGGTTGGCGGCGAGGGCTTTCACCACTTTGTCGGCCCCGTGCTTGGTGCGGGTGAAGACAAGCACGCGCTTGATGTCCTTGTCCTGCAGAATGTGGCGGAGCAGGGCGGGCTTGTCGTTGTTCTCCACTAGGTACACCGATTGCGTCACCGTGTCGGCGGTGCTGCTGACGGGCGTTACGGCCACGCGCACGGGGTTAGGGCGCAAAATGGTGGCGGCGAGCTCCTGAATCTGGCCGGGCATGGTGGCCGAGAAAAACAGGGTCTGGCGCTTGGTGGGCAGCTTGGGCAGGATGCGCTTGATGTCGTTGATGAAGCCCATGTCGAGCATGCGGTCGGCTTCGTCGAGCACGAAAACCTCGATTTGGCGCAGGTCCACGAAGCCCTGGTTCATGAGGTCGAGCAGGCGGCCGGGCGTGGCAATTAGTACTTCCACGCCGCGCTTGAGGGCCTGCACCTGCGGGTTCTGGCCCACGCCGCCGAAAATAACGGTGTGGCGAATCTGGCTCAGGTGGCGGCCGTAGGCGCCGAAGCTTTCGTTGATTTGGATGGCCAGCTCACGAGTGGGCGTGAGCACAAGGCAGCGGATGGCACGCGAAGAATGATTCGAAACCTGGGCGGTGCGGTGCAGCACCTGCAGGATGGGCACGGTGAAGGCCGCCGTTTTGCCGGTGCCGGTCTGGGCCACGCCGAGGAGGTCTTTGCCCTCCAGCACGTGGGGAATGGCCTGCTCCTGGATGGGAGTAGGGGTGGTGTAGCCTTCTTCTTTGAGGGCTTTGAGAATGGGGTCAATCAGGTTTAAATCGTCAAACGTCATAGGTTGGGTTTAGTACCGGGTACTTGAGTACCGTGTTGGCAGACAGCGGTCCGCGTATTACGTGGTTGAGCCTGCGAGGCTGCACAGGCGGTCATGGCCACACCGGACGAGACTAGGCGTGGGCGGGGTTTGAAGGCTCGTCGGAGGCCGTCAGATTCCCTGAATGAAGAGGAATTGGGGTGAGGTGCGCTTACTTCGCGGAGACAGCCGAGGCGCGGGGCTTTGCCCGACGCGGCCGGGCAGCGGGCTGCTCCGACGGCGGCCCTGGTTTCAACAAAGGTACAACACACAACTCCGACCATGCAGATTATCGAGCGCACCCGGGTTTTCAATGGCCATTACAAAGTCAACCAGCTAATCGTTCAGGACGGCGAGCACCGGCTCCGGCGCGAGCAGTTCGCGCCCGGCCGGGCCGTGGCCGCGCTGGTCTATGACACGACCCGGCAGGTGTACGTGCTCACCCGCCAGTTCCGCATCGGCCCGGAAGCGGAGATTCTGGAAATTGCCGCCGGCATGATTGATGGCAACGAGGCCCCCGAAACGGCTGTGCGCCGTGAGATTCACGAGGAGCTGGGCTACGAGGTCGATAAGCTGGAGGAAATCGTGTGCATCTGGCCCTCGCCGGGCACCAGCTCCGAGGAAATCACCGTGTACTACGCCGAAGTGAGCCACCGCCCCGGCGCAGGCGGCGGGCTGGCCGAGGAAAACGAGAACATCGAAATGGTGGAGCTGAGCTGGGAAGCGCTGGTAGCCGAGCCGCTGCGTGATGCGAAGTCAATAACTGCCGTACAGTGGGTGCGGCTGCGGCGGTAGAAGCACTATTAAAAAACACCGGGGCGGCAACTCGTTACTATGAGTGCCGCCCCGGTGCAGTGACCAAGTTATAAATTCAATGCCTACTCCGTGGCAGCCGCCGGCAGCGCCAGCGTGTAATCAAACGTCTGGTAGAGCTTCGCGTCGCGGATGCTGACGTTGAGCTCCTGAGGGTCCATTCTGGGGAAGGGGATGACGGCTTTGCCTTGGTAGAGGTCGCGGCCGAAGAAGCGGCCGGTGGCGGGGGCCAGGGTTTGGGTGAAAACTTCCTTGCCGGCTTTGTCGGTAGCGGTGAGGGTGAGGTTGGACATTTCCACGCCTTTGGGACCCTGGCGGTGCACGATGACCACGAGCGTGCCACCGGGCGGAATGGCGGCCACGCGGCGCTGGTAGGTAGTATCGGCCCAGTCGTGCAGCTTTTTGAGGTGGGTTATTTCCGTCAGCAGGTCGGTGTAGGAGCGGTAGCCGAGGCGGGTGAAGGAACCGTCGACGTCCTGCTCTTCGTCGGTGTTTTTGGTGAGATTCTTAACGTAGGGCGACTCCGAGTCGCGCTGGGCAAAGGTGTAGCGGCTGCGGCCTTTGGCAGCCTTGCCGGTGGGCTGAGCCAGGGCGGCCCCGGCGCACAGCAGGAGCAGGGCTACGGCGAAGAAATGGCGGGCCAGACGGGGTAGAAACTGCATAATAAGCGGTAAAATGAGGAATGAAATAAGGCGATGTCAGCCTACCGGAAATTGGGTGAACAAAGAAACGGAAACCCGGCCGAAATACCTGAAATTCTGGCGCGCCAGAATTGGACTGCGTAATTAATATCAGCCTTTATTTAACCTTAATATGGCCGTAATCAAAGATTAACAGTAGCCGGGGACCTTTGAAAGCAGGATTTTCACTGGTTATAACCGTTCCTGCTATGTACTTCCCGGCATTGATTTCGGGGCTGCGCCGTTTGGGGCGCTGGCTCGTGTACGAGTTGTTTCAGATGGCGCTGTGGGTGGCGTATGCGTTGCACACGCTGGGCAGCCTGCGCTCGGCGTTGGGGGGCGAGTTTGGCCGGCGCACGGCGGGGCCGGCCATCCGGCCGCGCCGCTCGGTGGGGCCGGCGCGGGGAGGGCGTTTCACGCAGTCGGCCGCCGCATGAGCGTAGCAACGATGGCATTGCCCGAAAATCCGCCGATTATTCCCGCCCGGCCCGCTGCCCGCCGCAAGCGTCGGGTGCAGGTGGCCGTCATTTCCGATGTGCACCTGGGCACGTATGGCTGCCACGCCCGCGAGCTGCTGCGCTACCTCAAGAGCATCCGGCCGCAGGTGCTGGTGCTGAATGGCGACATTGTGGACATCTGGCAATTCAGCAAAAACTACTGGCCGCCGGCCCACATGCGGGTGGTGCGCTACCTGGCCGGCCTAGCCGCCAAGGGCGTGAAAATCCATTACCTGACCGGCAACCACGACGAGCTGCTGCGCAAGTTTGCCGGTCTGAAGCTGGGCAATTTCCGGCTCGATAACAAGCTGGTGCTCGACTTGCCCCACGGCAGCACCTGGCTATTTCACGGCGACGTGTTCGACGTGACCATGCGGCATTCGCGCTGGCTGGCCAAGCTGGGCGGCCACGGCTACGATTTACTGATTCTGATAAACCGCTTCGTGAACTACGGGCTGGCCAAGCTGGGCCGGCCCCGCGTGGCGCTGAGCAAGCGGGTGAAAGAGCGGGTGAAATCGGCGGTGGCGGCGGTGAGCAATTTTGAGGAAACGGCCGCCACCATCGCCGCCGATGAAGGCTACCGCTACGTGGCCTGCGGGCACATCCACCAGCCCGAAATCAAGGCTCTGGATACTGAAAAAGGGGAGGTGACTTACCTGAATTCCGGCGATTGGGTGGAAAACCTGACGGCACTGGAATACACCGCCGAGGCCGGCTGGCAACTCTATTATTACAACGACGACCCGGCCATGCAGCAGGCAGCGGAAGCCGATGCCACCGATGCTGCCGAGGAGCTGGCCGATGCCAACCCGGCGCAGCTGCTGGAAGGATTGTTGGCCGAGTTTAAGATTAGGGCGTAAAAGATGTAGAAATTGACTGTCATGCTGAGCGCAGCCGAAGCATGACAGTCTGATAATTCAAAATATAAATGTCCCGACTTCTCTATGCAATCCAGGGTACCGGCAATGGCCACCTGAGCCGGGCGCTCGATGTGGTGCCGCTGCTGCAAAGCCGTTGCGAGCAGCTCGACGTGCTGGTGAGCGGCCCACCCGCCGATTTACCGCTGCCGTTTGAGGTAAAATACAAGGCTCAGGGCATGGGGTTTGTGTTCGGCAAAAAGGGCGGCATCAACTTCGTGAAAACGTTCGGGCAGTTCAATTCAGCCCGGTTCCTGCGCGAGGTGCGGCACCTGCCGGTGGAAAGCTACGATTTGATAATCAGTGATTTTGAGCCGGTGAGCAGCTGGGCCTGCAAAATGCGGCACGTGCCCTGCGTGGCGCTCAGCCACCAAAGCGCCGTGCTGCACCCCGCCGCCCCGCGCCCCGACCGCGAAGACCCGGCAGGACGCGCCGTGCTGAAACACTACGCGCCCAGCACGGCCCAGTACGGCTTTCATTTTCAGCGGTATGCGCCAGAAATTTCTACGCCCGTTATCCGCCAGCAGGTGCGCGAGCTGAGCCCGACCAACGAGGGACACTATACGGTGTACCTGCCGGCCTACGAGGAAGAAATTCTGGTGGAGCGGCTGCAATACCTCAGCCGCAGCGTGCGCTGGGAGGTGTTCAGCAAGCACAGCCAGCAGCCCGCCGAATATGGCAACGTGCGGGTGTGGCCCGTGAGCGGCCCGGCGTTTCTCGATAGCCTGGCCCGCGCGGCCGGTGTGCTGTGCGGCGCCGGTTTCGAAACTCCGGCCGAGGCGCTCTACCTGGGTAAAAAGCTGCTGGTGATGCCCATGAAGCAGCAATACGAGCAGCAGTGCAACGCCGCCGCCCTGGAAAAAATGGGCGTGCCCGTCATCAAAAACTTCAAGGACAAAAATCTGGACAAGGTGGACCAGTGGCTGCACCAAGACCAGGTAATTCCCGTTGACTACCCCGACCAGACGGCCGCCGTAATTGAGCAACTGCTGCGGGAGCAATTGCCGGAAAACGGTGTTGGGCCGGTACACCGTAAACAAGAGCGTCACGCGTGGCGTGCTTAATTCATTCGTGCTGAATTCTTCGCGCCCCGCGCATGATTAAACTTCCCCCCAGCTATTCCGAACCGCTGCCGGCGGCCTTCTACCCGGCCTCGGCGCCATTGCCATTTTCGCGGGCCGATTTTGGTCCCGATTTTCAGTGGGGAGCCTCGGCGGCGGCCTACCAGACCGAGGGCGCGTGGCAGCACCAGGGCAAAGGCCCCAGCATCTGGGACGATTTTACGCGCCGTAAGGGCGCCATCCGGCGCAACGAGCACGGGCGGGTGGCGGCCGATTTCTACAACCGCTACGAAACCGACCTGGACCTGGCCAGCAGCTTGGGATTGACGGACTTCCGCTTCTCGGCTGCCTGGTCCCGGGTGCTGCCCGATGGCGCCGGGGCCGTGAACCGCCGCGGCCTCGATTTCTACGACCGGCTGGTGGATGCCTGCCTGGAGCGCGACCTGCGCCCCATGCTCACGCTCTACCATTGGGACCTGCCCAGCGCCCTGCAGGCGCGCGGCGGCTGGGCCAACCGCGACATCGTGGGCTGGTTTGCCGATTATGCCCAAATCATGGCCCGCCGCCTCGGCGACCGGGTGCCCCAGTGGTGCGTGCTGAATGAGCCCATGGTGTTTGTGGGTGCGGGGCACCTGCTGGGCATCCATGCACCCGGGCGGCGGCATTTGGGGGCGTTTCTGGCGGCGGCCCACCACGCCACGCTGGCCCAGGCCGAAGGTGGCCGCGTTTTGCGCGCCGCGTTGCCTGCTTCGGCCCAAATTGGCACCACGTTTTCGTGCTCCTACCTCACGCCGCACCGGCCCGGCAATGCCTACGACGAAGCCGCCACCCGCCGCGCCGACGCCCTGCTGAACCGCTTTTTTGTGGAGCCTACCCTCGGCCTGGGCTACCCCACGGCCGAGCTGCCCGCCCTGCGCTGGCTGCTGGAGCGCTACCAAAAGGCCGGCGACGAGCAGCGCATGGCCTTCGATTTTGACTTTTGGGGCATTCAGAACTATACCCGCGAGGTGGTGAAGTTCTCGCCCTGGCTGCCGCTGCAGTGGGCCGCGCTGGTGCCCGCCAAGCAGCGCAGCGTGCCCTACACCGACATGGGCTGGGAGGTGTATCCCGAGTCGATTTACCACATGTTGAAACAGTTCGCCGCTTACCCAAATGCGCCAACGCTGCTCGTAACCGAAAGTGGCTCAGCCTTCCCGGATGTTGCTACGGACGGCCGGGTCCCCGATGTCGCCCGCCGGGCTTACCTGCAGGCGGCCATCGGCCAGGTGCTGCGGGCCCGGCAGGAAGGGGTGGACGTGGGCGGCTATTTCGCTTGGAGCCTGACCGATAATTTCGAGTGGGCCGAGGGCTACGGGCCCCGTTTCGGCCTCATCCACGTCGATTACGAAGCCCAGGAGCGGATTGTGAAGGACTCGGGGCGCTGGTACCAGGAATTTCTGGGCGGAGCGGTGGTGGAGAACAGGGCAGCCGTGGCTATGCAGGCCGGAACATCGCGCTAGCAGGATGTAGAGACGCGGCACTTCGCGTCTCGGCGTTGAACGACATCCCAACGACGCGTATGCCGGGACGTGAAGTGTCGTGTCGCTACATCGTTCCAGCCACTACAGCAGCATATCACGGCAGCTCACGAAATGCTCAATCAGCCGCTCTGGCTGCTGCTCGTCAAACTCCCCAAAGCCCAGGATGAAAGCTGGCGCGGGCTGCACAAAATGGATGGCCTCGTTCACCGTTTTGAGATAGGGGCTGATGCGGTTTTTGTCGCCCTCGGCGGCGGCGAACTCCTTGTCCCAACGCAACAATTCCGGGTCTTTGCGCACCAGAAATGGGATGACGAAGGGGACGAAGCGCCCGAAAATCGGGTTTTCGTCGGTCGTCAGCCGGGTGTCGGGCCAGACGTGGAATTCGGCAAACGAAGCTGGTGGCACTACCACGAAGGAAGCCTTCTCGACCGTCATTTCCGCGAACATTTCGAGGCGGTTGGGCTGGGCGTAAAACTGCGCGTAAGCGGCGTACCACACCGAAATGCCGGCCGGATTCACCAACTGATAGGGGTGGAAAGTGCTAGCAATGCCCAAGCCACCGTGGTCGCCGATTACGAGGTTGTAGAGTGCGCCAAATTTCGTTAAATCAGCCGATTGCTGGTAGGGCTGGCTGGTGAGGCCGTAGAGGTAGAAACTGGCGAAATCATTCAGCGAAGGGCCAGTAGGGGAAGCGGGAGGAATGAAATCGGACACGGAAAACGGCGCGGGTGAGAGGAGGGAAGCGGGCCGAAAAACGGCTTTGCCCACTGCAAACCTACTTCGCAGCCCGCAACCTTTCCTTGTATCGGGCATGCCCGTGCTACATTCGGCTTCCTGAATTTCCGCATCGCGTCTATGCTTCTCACCATTTCCACCACCTACCAGCCCGCCACCGACCTCGGCTACCTGCTGCACAAGAACCCCGCGCGCCTGCAAAGCATCGAAGTGGCCGGCGGCCAGGCCCACGTGTTCTACCCCGAAGCCACCGCCGAGCGCTGCACGGCCGCCCTGCTGCTCGACCTCGACCCCGTGGGCCTCGTGCGCGGCAAGGGCGGCGCGTCCGGCGAAGGCTTCGCCCTGGAGCAATACGTGAACGACCGGCCCTACGTGGCCTCGTCCTTCCTGAGCGCGGCCCTGAGCAAAGCCTACGGCACGGCCATGAACGGCACCTGCAAAGACAAGCCCGACCTGCCCGCCCAAGCCCTGCCGCTGGCCGTGAAAGTGGCCGTGGTATCGGCGCCCGGCCCCGACTGGCCGCGCCGCCTCTTCGAGCCGTTGGGCTACGAAGTGGACATCGAAACCGCCCCGCTCGACCCGACAGTGCCGGAATGGGGCGACAGCCGCTACTACACCCTGCACCTGCGCCACGAAGGCCTGCGCCTGCAAGACGTCCTCACCCACCTCTACGTGCTGCTCCCGGTGCTCGACAACGACAAGCACTACTACATCGGCGAGCACGAGGCCGAGAAGCTGTTGCACCGCGGCGGCGACTGGCTGCCCCAGCACCCGGAGCGCGGCTTTATCACGCGCCGCTACCTGCGCTACCTGGCCGCCTACGTGAACCCCACGCTGGAGCGGCTGATGGAAGGCGATGAAATCAACGACTCGGCCAACGAAACCTTACCCCCTGGCCCCCTCTCCCGCGGAGAGGGGGCACCGGCTATGCTCGATGTGGAATCGTCTGGCTCCCCCTCTCCGCGGGAGAGGGGGCCGGGGGGTGAGGTGAACGCGGAGGGTGACCCCAAACTGTCCCTCCACGACCAGCGCCTGCAGCAAGTAGCCCACGAAATCTACCAACTGGCCCCCAAGCGCGTGCTCGACCTGGGCTGCGGCGAAGGCAAGCTACTGCGCCTGCTCCTGCGCCAGCCCAAAATCGAGTACATCCTCGGCATGGACGTGTCGCACCAGGCGCTGGCACGCGCCGCCCAACGCCTGCACCTCGACGAGATGCCCCCGCGCCAGCGCACCCGCATCGACCTCATCCAAGGCTCGCTGCTCTACCGCGACGAGCGTCTCGCCGGCTTCGACGTTGCGGCCTTGGTCGAAGTTATCGAGCACCTGGACGAAAACCGCCTCGCCGCCCTCGAAGCCGTGGTGTTTGGCCAGGCCCGCCCGGCGCACGTCTTCGTCACCAGCCCCAACGCCGACTACAACCAACTCTTCGAGAAGCTCAACGCCGGCGAATTTCGCCACGACGACCACCGCTTCGAATGGTCCCGCGCCGAGTTTGCCGCCTGGGCCGCCGGCGTGGCCGAGCGGCACGGGTATCAGCTGCGGCTGGAGAGCATGGGGGAGGAGGTGGAAGGCGTCGGCGCGCCTTCGCAGATGGCGGTGTTTGGGATGATTGTTTAAAGATTCGCTAAGAGGCGTAAATTTTTATTTGCCACTTGTAATAAGCTTTCACAATTTCCTCGTCGAACCATCTTCCAGTGTCCGCAGGATTAAAATCAATCAGCATTCTATCCTCATCAATATCATTGTAAGAGAATTGTAAAAGAAAATTATAAGTCCGTATAAGATGGTTTTTTGCGATGTTTAACCTCTCTGAACTAGGATTGTAATGATTGATATAAGATAAGATAGTAGAAATTTCTGTTTCCTGCCAACTTGTAGGCAAGTCGGTAATTGGTTGGTCTAGTAATTCTAGTGCTATACCATTAAGGAGCGCCAAACAGCCTTCTTCTACCACTTTCTTATAGCGAATAGATTCAGCCCATTCCTGTTCGAAATCAATTGATAGAAATTTCCAGTAAGGTCTGTTGAACTGGCCCGTAGGCAGAAGGACCGATATATTCTCTCCTATGTTCTCATCAAAGTAGGGTAGGATATCCTTCCTAAGCTCATGAATTTCTTCAAAGCTTACAGGTATTTGCTTGCCATTTAGCTCGATTCTGTAGAAGCTAATAGTTTCGTCAATAGTCATTTGATTCTTAGCCTAACTCGGTAATCTACCGGATGGTTGGTTATTCTTCTAAAATTCTTTGAGTCACAATTTGCTGCTCGGATTTTCTGCCTTGTTTGAACCGCGCAGCTTTTTCTGACTTAAACCAGCTTCGAGTATCAGAACCAAAACCCATTCCTCCGCTACTATAATACGCTAGAGTAGAGCCCTGTTTAGTCATAAGTCCTTTCATGTAGCAAATTTCTTGGCCACACTCGTGCTTTGAGTAAGTGCCAAAATTTCGGTGTTTCAGCTTCTTGCTTTCCAATATTCGCTGCTGATTGTGCCGAATATCTTCCCAAGCCTGGTTCTCATCAGCAACGGTCAGACTTTGGCCCAGCGTGGTAACCGCTAGATAGGTTCGCGGGTCTTTCAATTGCAGAAACTCAAACGCCTTTGCAAACGCCGCAATAGCCACTTTCCGAAGCTCAAGTTTCTCTTCGAGGCTCAGCTTTGTGGTTTCTACGATGGAGCGAAATAGCCCCAGTGTATTGAAATCCGTGAACTTCTTGTGGTTCTCAATCAGGTGCAGGTACTCGCCGTAGGTGAGCGTGTTCAATTGCTTGCCGACTTTCATAATAATACTTCAGTTGTGGGTAGCCGTGCCTAACCTTGTATGCGGAACTCTACGCCTTATCCTTTCCAATGCCCCAAGATACCCTCAAGCTCCCCGAACTCTCCCTCATCCTCCTCATCGGCAGCACGGGCGCGGGCAAGTCCACGTTTGCGCGGCGCTTGTTCAAGCCCACGGAAATCGTGTCCTCCGATGCCTGCCGGGGCCTGGTGGCCGACGATGAAAACGACCAATCGGCCAGCAAAGACGCCTTTGAGCTGCTACACTACTTGGTGGCCAAGCGCCTGAAGCGCGGGCTGCTCACCGTGGTCGATGCCACCAACGTGCAGGCCGAGGGCCGTAAGCCCCTGGTGGCCCTGGCCCGCCAATACCATGTGCTGCCCGTGGCCATTGTGCTCGACGTGCCCGAATCCGTCGCTCAGGAGCGCAACGCCGAGCGCCCTGACCGCCGCCACTTGGGCCGGCACATCATTGCCCGCCACCGCCAGGACCTGCGCCGCAGCCTGCGCAGTCTGAAAGAAGAGGGCTTCCGGCACATCCACCACCTGCGCAACGTGGGCGAAATCGACGCCGTCCAGTCCATCACCCGCGACCGCCTCTACAACAACCGCCAGGAGGAAACCGGCCCCTTCGACATCATCGGCGACGTGCACGGCTGCTACGAGGAGCTGCGCGCGCTGCTGGAGCAGCTGGGATATCAGGTGTTGGAAGAGCCGATTAACGATGTGCGGGATTTGGGCGTGCGGGTAGCCCCACCCCCCGGCCCCCTCCCCGGTGGGGAGGGGGAGCCAAATGGCTCTACCACTGAAAGCACTGAATACCTGTCGGCTGGCACCCCTCCCCACCGGGGAGGGGCAGGGGGTGGGGCTCGCAAAGCCGTCTTCCTCGGCGACCTTGTGGACCGCGGCCCGGCCTCCCCACAAGTGTTGCGCTTGGTGATGAGTATGGTGCGCGACGGCATTGCCCTCTGCGTGCCCGGCAACCACGACATCAAGCTCCTACGCCACCTCAACGGCAAGAAGGTCACCGTCAACCACGGCCTGGCCGAAACCCTGGCCCAGCTCGAAACCGAGCCCGAAGCCTTCAAAAGCGAGGTGCGGCGCTTCCTCGACGGCCTAGTGAGCCACTACGTGCTCGACGGCGGCAAGCTGGTAGTCGCCCACGCCGGCCTGCCCGAAGAGATGCAGGGCCGCGGCTCGGGCGCCGTACGGGCCTTCGCGCTGTTTGGCGAAAGCACCGGCGAGATTGACGAATTCGGCCTGCACGTGCGCTACGAATGGGCCCGCGAGTACCGGGGCCGCGCCATCGTTGCCTTCGGCCACACGCCCGTGCCCGACGCCGAATGGCTCAACAACACCATCGACCTCGACACCGGCTGCGTGTTCGGCGGCCGCCTCACCGCCCTGCGCTACCCCGAGCGCGAGCTCGTGGCCGTGCCCGCCGCGCAGGTCTACTGCGAGCCCGTGCGCCCCCTCAACTACCGTCGCCCTGGCGCGGAAAGTAGCGCGGACTCTGTAGTCCGCGTCCCCGACGGAAACCCGAACGATTTTAACGGCGCGGAGACGCGGACTACAGAGTCCGCTCTACAGTCTGCCCAGCACGAACAAGACGACCTGCTCGACATCCGCGACGTCACCGGCAAGCAATTCATCGAAACCCGGCTGATGCGCGGCGTCGCCATCCGCGAGGAAAACGCCGTGGCCGCCCTGGAGGTGATGTCGCGCTTCGCCCTGCACCCCAAGTGGTTGCTGTACCTGCCGCCCACCATGTCGCCCACCGAAACCTCGGCCCTGCCCGACCTGCTCGAACACCCCGCCGAAGCCTTCGACTACTACAAGCGCCTCGGCGTGGAGCGCGTGGTGTGCGAAGAAAAGCACATGGGCAGCCGCGTGGTCGTGGTGCTGGGCCGCGACGAAGCCGCCATCCAGCGCCGCCTGGGGCTGGTGGGCGAGGGCATCGGCAAGTGCTACACCCGCACCGGCCGTAACTTCTTCACCGACGCGGCCCTCGAAACCGCCTTCCTCGCCCGCCTGCGCGACGCCCTGACTACCGCCAGCTTCTGGGAGAAATTCGACACCGACTGGGTCTGCCTCGATGCCGAGTTGCTGCCGTGGTCGGCCAAAGCCCAGGAGCTGGTGAAAAACCAGTACGCCGCCGTGGCCGCCGCCGCCAACGCCGCCCTGCCCCAGGTCGAAGCCGTGCTCGCCGAAGCCGCCGCCCGCCAGCTCGACGGTGCCGAAGCCCTGCTGGCCCGCACCACCGCCCGCCACCACGCCGCCACCCACTATGCCGACGCCTACCGCCGCTACTGCTGGCCCGTCCTCTCGCTCGACGACCTCAAGCTGGCGCCCTTCCACCTGCTCGCCACCGAAGGCCGCACCTACTTCGACCGCGACCACGCCTGGCACATGGAAACCCTGCGCTCCCTCGCCTTGGCCGACCCCGGCCTGCTCCGCGCCACGCCCTACCGCGTCGTCCCCCTCCAGGATTCTGCCGAAGTAGAAGCCGCCATCCAGTGGTGGACCGACCTCACCACCGCCGGGGGCGAAGGCATGGTGGTCAAGCCCTACGACTTCGTGCCCCAGGGCAAAGGCGGCCTGCTCCAGCCCGCCCTCAAGTGCCGCGGCCGCGAGTACCTGCGCATCATCTACGGCCCCGATTACCTGCTGCCCGGCAACCTCGACCGCCTCCGCCAGCGCAACGTGAAAGCCAAGCGCAACCTCGCCCTGCGCGAGTTCGCCCTCGGCGTGGAGGGCCTGGAACGCTTCGTGGCCCGGCAGCCCCTGCGCCGCGTGCATCAGTGCGTCTTCGGCGTGCTCGCGCTGGAAAGCGAGGCCGTCGACCCGCGGCTGTAGAATAATAATTGGCTGGTTTATAAGTTGATGAACCTATGAAACTACTATGCCTCTGGATAGCGCTATTTTTTGTTAATTGCACTTGCTATGCCCTAAAGGTCAGAGAAGTGCTTATTAAAGACTTGCCGGCTATTCAGACGAAATACGGTTCTGATTCGGTACGAGCATTAATACACGATACGCCTATATGGCGAGCAAATCAGCCGGTAGCATTACAACTCCTTAATGGGCTTCCTGACAAGTTCGCGCAAAGTAGTTGGGGCCGTCGCTATTTAGAAAGTATAGGTATTGCTATCAAGGCACCTGAATTAGCCCGGTTGCTTGAAAAAGTGATGGATGACGATGTTGCCGCCGCAGAACAAGTAAGTGCAGAGCACATGTTTGTGTTCGGTGCCGACGAAGACGTTATCCTAGCGTATTTGCATCAGGAAACCGCCAATGCGGAGGCTGTGTTTGAAAGCCAATTGGAACGCTACCTGTCAGTCAAACACAAATTAGTATCAATGCCCCGAGATAGTTTTTTCAAACGTTTTTTCGAGGGTGACCCGGTGTTGCTGACAAAGAAAACAGTTGATGAAACAATCTACAAGGTGCTTTTGGTACTTAATAAGCTGGACGCTGCTAAGTATCCTCAGCGGCGGCTTGACGAACAGCGCATCCAGTTAGACCCGTGGTATACAGTTAATAATTTAAAGTATTTCCCAGTTGGCAGGGAATGGAATTACAAATCAGAAATTGTCGCCTTTGAGAAGCTGTCAATTGGTGGGATAATAATTCCCAAATTAAGCGTAAGCGAGAATTACAATACTTGCGCAATAACTAAAATAGTTGAGTCCGAACAGCTTTACTTCGTAGAGGAAGCGTGCTACTGCGGGCCTCGATGTGGGAGAGGAAACACTTATATGGTGAAAGTGAATGGAGATTCTGTTGACCTCACTTATGTCAATGGGTGGGTAAGCTGATAGTCAGCGCTTCCCGTCACCCTTCTCCTCAAGCGTGCGCTCAATGCGCCGGTCGGGGATGAGCCACATCAGCGCGATACCCACGTACACGGCCCCTGCCACCCACGGATTCCAGAAGCTGGCGGCGATACCTAGGCAGTAGAGCGGGGGCGAGGACTTGCCCTTTAAGTCGCGCCCAATGGCGCGGGCTAGCGTAGAGTGCGGCCCTTCGATGGCGATAATGCAGTTCTGGAGCACAAAATAGGCCACGCCGGCCATCAGCAGCACCACGCCATACATGACCAAAGTGGCGGGGGCGAAGTGGTTTTCGCCCATCCAGCCCGTCACGAACGGCACCAGCGACAGCCAGAACAGCAGGTGCAGGTTGGCCCACAGCACCCCGCCCGACACCTTGCTCGTGCTGGCCAGCATCATGTGGTGATTGTTCCAGTAAATACCGATGTAGACGAAGCTCAGCACGTAGCTGAGCGTCACGGGCAGCAGCGGTTTCAGGGCTGCAAAATCGGCGCCGTGCGGCACCTTGACTTCCAGCACCATGATGGTGAGGATGATGGCTAGCACACCGTCACTAAAAGCTTCGAGTCGTCCTTTATGCATGAATTAATTATTAATCCGCTGAAACCTGAAAATTAAAATCCGTTTTAAAACTCAACGTCGTATCAACGATACTCTGGTCATCCATTTTAATATGCAGGGTTTTAAGACTAGGGGTTGCGTCAGTGATGGTAGCCGTAATTTTTTCGTTCCCTAAGCATTGACACTTCAATTCTATTTCTCCCAATTTTTTGTCAGTCCACCAACTGCGGTTCTGGTAAAAAATTAGATGATAATAATCTGCTGTTTGTGCTACGGAATAACCGGGCCTTTGAGCCATGCTATAACCGCCTGCTATGCTATAAATACTGGGTGGCGGAGAAACCACCCATAGGCATGCCCACAAAATTGTGCAGCAGATGACTATAAATGATGTAACTACCAGGGTGATTCGCAGAATATCATTGGTAATATTTTTAAGTGCTACTCGCTTTAAATAAAGTGTTAGGCTGACACTAAAAGTGAATACAACAGCTAAAATTGTCAGAATGAGCATAATATAGGTGGCTATTTTTAGTGAATGACAATAGGCAAACATGATTTGTAGGCCAATATGGCGACTGTGAGTCGGAAAGGACGGCATGGCGTACTATTGTCCGAATTAAGTTCTACTATGCAAACCCGCATTGCCACTGCTCTCACCGAGCTCGAAGCCACCCACGGCATCCGAATCCTCTACGCCTGCGAGTCGGGCAGCCGCGCCTGGGGCTTTCCGTCGCCCGATTCAGACTACGATGTGCGCTTCATCTATTGCCACCCCGCCGACTGGTACCTGGCCCTGGACGAAGGCCCCGACACACTCAACTTTCCCGTTGATGACGAACTGGACCTGGCCGGCTGGGAGCTGCGCAAGGCCCTGCGCCTGCTACGCGGCTCCAACGCCTCGGTGTTTGAGTGGCTGCAGTCGCCCATTGTGTACCACGAAGCTCTGGACTTCCGCGCCCGGCTGGCCCCGCTGCTACCGGCCAGTTTCAACCTGAAAGCTGGCCTGCACCACTACCTGGGCCAGTTGCGCCGCGGCGTGGAAGAGGATTTGGCCACCGAAGAGGTGCGCCTGAAACGCCTGTTCTACGCCTTGCGCTCAGCCCTGGCCGCCCGCTGGATTCGGGAGCGCCACACCGTGCCGCCCATGGAATTTGCCCCGTTACGGATGTTGCTCCCCGCTGTTCTGGAAGCCGATGTAACCGCGCTGCTGGCCGCCAAAGCTTCGGCCGATGAAAAAACGACCGCGCCACGTCCGACGGCCTTAGGCGAGTTTTTGCGGGAAGAGTTGGCTGCAGGGCAGGCCGCGCGTGATATTTTGCCCGTGTTGCGTAACACCGGCGCGGTGGGCGAACTGGATGGGTTATTCCGGAGGCTGCTGGCCGAAGTTGGTGCCGCATAGGGCACCGTAGTCCAGACTATTAGTCTGCGAGCGTAAACAGCCCATTTCTGCTGCTCCCACTCGTGTAATCGGCGCATCACGCGCGGACTAAAAGTCCGCGCTACTTTCGTGCATGACCATTGCCGACCTGCGCCGCCAAAACCTTATTCTTTTCGAAGCCATCAGCGGCAGCCGAGCCTACGGCACCAATCTGCCGCATTCCGATACGGATTTAAAAGGTGTATTCATCTTGCCCGAAGCGCATTTTTTTGGCCTCGATTACATCCCACAAATTGCTAACGAAACCAACGACGAAGTTTTTTACGAGCTGCGCCGTTTTGTGGAATTATTGCTGAAAAATAATCCCACCGTGCTCGAATTATTGGGCACGCCGGCCGATTGTGTTATTTATAAACATCCGCTATTTGAGCAGTTTCAAGCCGCTGATTTTTTATCGAAACTCTGCCGTCAAAGCTTCGCCGAATACGCGGTGGCGCAAATTCGCAAAGCCCGCGGTTTGAACAAGAAAATCAACCACCCCGAGCCCCCAGCCCGCAAATCAGTACTCGATTTCTGCTACGTGACGGCCGGCGCGGGTGCGCAGCCCGCCACCGACTGGCTGGCCCGCCAAGGCTATGAAACCGCGCAGTGTGGCTTGGCCAACGTGCCGCATCTCACCGATTTATTCGCCTTATTTATTGATGCCACGCCCGGGCGCACGCTCGGCTACCGCGGGCTGGTGCGCGATGCCGAAACCTCGCAGGATGTCCTGCTTTCGGCCGTGCCAAAAGGGGAGGAACCCGTGGCGTATTTGTCCTTCAATCGCAACGGGTACAGCACGTACTGCCGCGTGTTCCGCGAATATTGGGAGTGGGTGGAAAAGCGCAATGCCGAGCGGTATCAAAACACGGTGCAGCACGGAAAGAATTACGATGCTAAAAATATGCTGCACGTTTTCCGCCTTCTGCAAATGGCCGAGGAAATTGCCGAAACCGGCCAGCTACACGTCCGCCGCCCCAACCGCGAATTCTTGCTGCAAATCCGGCGCGGCGAATTTGAATACGAGCAACTCGTGGCCGATGCCGACCAGCAGGTGACCAAAGTAGAGGTCGCTTTCGCTAATTCGGCACTGCCCGATGCCCCAGATAGATTTGCCGCCGAGCAATTGCTGCGGCAGGTGCGTCGGTCTTTCTATGCGTTGGCTTAGCTTGGTGGTCCATGCTCATCCCGTAGGCCACTTTAGTGCTTTCTTGCTCCCCACAACCTAATTTCTCCCTTCCTACAATGCTTCAA
Source organism: Hymenobacter negativus (assembly GCF_016056375.1). Classification (GTDB taxonomy): domain Bacteria; phylum Bacteroidota; class Bacteroidia; order Cytophagales; family Hymenobacteraceae; genus Hymenobacter; species Hymenobacter negativus_A. The sequence goes on along the minus strand of NZ_JAEDAE010000001.1, from coordinate 1,017,564 downwards.
GCTACCACTGAACAAGCCCGCGCCGCCCTCCTGGGCTTGGCCGTGGGCGACGCCCTCGGCGTACCCGTTGAATTCGCGCCCCGTGCGGCCCGCCAGCAAGACCCCGTGACCAGCATGCGCGCCTATGGCACCCACCACCAGCCCGCTGGCACCTGGTCCGATGATTCCTCGCTCACCTTCTGTCTGGCCGAAACCCTGGCCCGGCCCGGCGGCCGCAGCGGCGCGCCCGATTTGGCCGACTTTGCCCGGCGCAGCATTAACTGGCTCTATCAATCATACTGGACTGCTCACGGCGAAACTTTCGATGTGGGAAATGCCACCCGTACTGCCATCGACCGCCTGCAAAGAGGAATAGTGCCAACTAAAGCCGGTCCAAGTTCCGAATTTGACAACGGCAACGGCGCGCTCATGCGCATTCTGCCGCTGGTTTTTCACGATATCTGGCGGGCCGAAACATTGAATTTGAGCGCTGCCTGGTCGCTTACTGAAAACGTGGCCAGCGTAACCCACGGGCACCCGCGCTCTACGCTGGGCTGCTTTCTGTATCTGTTGGTGGCGAGGGGGCTGCTGGCTGGTATGGCTTCGGATAAGGCGTATGCGCAAATGTGCGAATTGGTCAATCCATGGTTGGCTAACGGCAGCATTCCCGCCGTAGTAGAAGACAAGTATTACCAAAAAGTCTTAAGCGGCAACCTGTCAAACCTAGATAAAAGACAAGTTTCCTCGTCCGGTTACGTCGTGCATACGCTCGAAGCAGCCCTGTGGTGCCTGCTGAAGCACGACACCTACGCTGCCACCGTGCTGACCGCCGTGAACCTCGGCGACGACACCGATACCACCGGAGCCGTGGCCGGCGGCCTTGCCGGCTTGGTCTATGGTGAGGCCGGCATCCCGGCCGAGTGGCTGGCCGTGCTGGCCCGTCGGGCCGATATTGAGGACCTGGCCGGGCGGCTGGCGGGCGCGTAGGCAAGGCGTTTCACAACTTTCCGTACCTTCTGCCATGAACACTATTCCCACCCCTCGTCCGCTGCCCAACTCGTATTGGGTCACCCCGTTATTGCTGGCCTCCGAATACCCCGGCGCTAAGCTGGAGGCCGATGCCGCGCACCGCCTCGACCTGCTGCTGGCCGCCGGTATCCGCGACTTTTACGACCTCACTGAAGCCACCGAGCTGCTCGAACCCTACGAGGACCTGCTGCGCGCCCGCGCCGCCCATCTGGGCCTGGCCGCCGAAAGCGTGCGTTTCCGCCGCTTTCCCATTACCGACGTGAGTGTGCCCACGCCCAAGCGCCTGGCCGAGGTACTGGCTGCCATCGAAGACAGTGCCGCCTCTGGCCGCCGGGCCGTGGTGCATTGTTGGGGCGGCGTGGGCCGCACGGGCACGGTAGTGGGCTGCTACCTGCGGCAGCACTTCGGCCTGAGCGGCGACGAGGCCCTGGCTCGCATCGCCGAGGAGTGGAAGGGCATGGAAAAGCGCTACCGCATGCCCCGCTCGCCCGAAACTGCCGAGCAGGCTGCCTTTGTGCGGGCGTTCGAGCCCGTGCCGGCTGCTGCCGAATAAGGGTTTCCTAAAAATGGTCATTCCGACGCAGGAGGAATCTGGAGAAAAATAGTTCTCAGATTCCTCCTGCGTCGGAATGACCATTTTTAGCGCTTAGTTCACAGGCGTGGTCGCCGTCGGCGTTAGCTTCACACCGGTGTACAGGTTCGGATTGCTCACCGAGGCAATTGGCTCGATGCTCAAGCGCTTGTCGTATTTGCTCACGTTGGCCAGCTTAAGCAGCGTGGTATAGTCGGAAGTCAGCCCGCTTTTGGTTTTGATAAAATAGCTGTTGACGTGCAGCGTGGTAGGGTCGTAGCTCACTTCCAGCGCGGTCGTATCGCGCCAGTAGGTGTACAGGGCTTCGGTAGCGCCCGCCGATGATTCGCGCGGCGTGCGGTCGTGGTCGGGGCGGATGGATTGACTAATCAGGGGCCGGGCAATCTGGTCGGCATTCATGCCCAGCAGGGCGGGCACGTCGAAGGCTCGCTGCACAGCGGGCACAGTGGAAACAGTTGGGGTTTCGACCACGGGACGGTCGGTGCTGGCGCAGCTCAGCAGCAATGCCAGCGGCAGGAGGGGGGCGTAGCGCTTCATAAATGAATGGTAATGTGAACAAAACTGCTACGTAAGCGGCTCATTCATGGATGAATCCGGCCGAGGTGTTTTTGGATTAGTAGTCTGATTTGCTGAGAAATTCATCCTGTTTGGGTGGCTTCCGAAAGCTGTTTTCCTCACCTCCTGAAATCAGGATTCAGCATTTTAGCAATAGCGGATTTCTGGATATGGTAGGAAAAATATAATTAATATATTATTTGTTATATTTACAATATTCTGTTCACTGTTAGCCCCTGCGGCCATGAAACCTCACCCCACCATCGAAGAAAAAGTTGTTTCCCAGGATAACTGGAACGAGGCCGTCGAGGCGCACACCCAGCGGCTGGGTACGGACCCCGACTATTCCCAGTACCCGCCGGTGGTCATTTTCCGGACCGTCGACCAGGATTACGAGCTGCATCTCGTCGAAACCAACACCCTCCGCGACAGCGGCGAAGTGGTGGCGGGCGTGATTCACAACCCGAACATCTGAGGAGTTGCCTGGCTGGCTTTCGCACGACTGCACCGGGCAATAATCTGATTTGTGCGCTCATCGGCATGAGATTCTTCGTGATTCTGCTGTGCATGAGCCTGACAGTGTACTTTCTACCGGTGGCTGGGCAGGTGCCCCATTCCCCAGGTCCGCCGCCGGCGCTACCCCGCCCGGCCCGGCCCGATACGGCCCGCGTGCGCCAGCTGCTGCAAGCCGCGCAGCAATGGAGCACCGCCGACATTCCGCAGGCTATCCGGCTAAGCCAACAAGCGTTGGGGCTGGCCCGGCAGCTTCGCGACTCCGTGGGCGTGGGCCAGGCCCTGTTGCGCCTGAGCACCCTGCACCGCCGCCACAACGATTTCGCGCTGGCCCGCCGCCTGGCCCGGCAGGCGCAGGCGCTATTTGTGCGACAACACGACACGGAGGGGCAGGGGCGTGCCTGGCTCCAGCTCAGCCTGATTGACATGCTCCAGGGCAACCCCGTGCCGGCCCTGGCCTCGGGTCTCAAAGGCCTGCGCCTGGCCGAGCAGGCTGGCGACGCGCAGACGAAAATCCGCCTGCAAGCCACGCTGGGCGATATCTACTACAAAATGGGTAGCTACGACGAGGCCCTGCCCGCGCTGCAAATAGCCCTGGCCGGCGGCCAGCGCACCCACGACCAGCAAGTGACTCTGCTGGCGCTGAACGGCTTGGGTAACTCGTTCCAGATGCTGAAAAAATGGCCTCAGGCCATCTATTACTACCAGCAGGCGCTGGCCCTGAGCCAGCAGCTCGGCGATGCCATCGGCGAAACCGGCAGCGAAACCAGCCTAGCCGAAGTGTATGGCCTGCAGGGCAACCAGGCGGCGGCCCTGGCCCACGGCTTGCGCGCCCAGCAGCTGGTGCGCGCCACCCACGACGACTATAACCTGCCTGCCGTGGAGCTGATGCTGGCCCGCGCCTACCTGCTGGCCCACCAGACCGATAGCGCCGTGGCCCTGGCCCGGCATGGCCTGCAGCTCAGCCAGCAGGCGCGCAGCAACGAGAACATCCGCAATGCCAGTGACATTCTGGCCCAGGCCTATGCCCAGCGCCACGATTTTGCGCAGGCTTACTATTTCCGCAACCTGCACCTGGCGTACAACGACACGCTCTCGGGCGAGGACACCCGCCGCCGCACCAGCCGCCTGCGCTACGACTACGAGCTGACCAGCAAGCAAGCCCAGATTGACCTACTCACCAAAACCCGGCAGCTGCAGGCCCAGAAGGCGGCCCGGCAACGCCTTCAGCTCAATGGGCTGCTGGTCGGGCTGGCCGGCGTGCTGCTGGTGGCGGGGCTGCTGTGGCGCAACATCTACCTCAAGCAGCGGGCCAACCGCCACCTGAACGAGATGAATACCCAGATTGCCGCCCACCGCGACCAGCTCAACCGCACCCTCACCGAGCTACAAGCTGCCCAGGCCCAGCTGGTGCAGCGCGAAAAAATGGCCTCGCTGGGCGAAATGACGGCCGGCGTGGCCCACGAAATCCAGAACCCCTTGAATTTCGTGACCAATTTCTCGGACCTGAACGTGGAGCTGCTGGCCGAGCTGCAGGAGGAGTTGGCTGGGGAGCACCTCTCCACCAGCGCCCGGGAAAATATCCAGCAATTGTTGGAAGACCTGACCCTGAACCAGGTCAAGATTCAGGAGCACGGGGCCCGCGCCGACCGCATCGTGAAGCGCATGCTGGAACACTCGCACCCGAGCAGCGGCGCCCGCCAGGCCACCGACCTCAATGCCCTGGCCGAGGACAGCCTGCGCCTAGCCTACCACGGCTGGTGCGCCCGCAATAAGGATTTCAGCGCCACCCTCACCACCGATTTGGACCCCCACCTCCAGCCCGTGCCGGCCGTGGCCCAGGACCTGAGCCGCGTACTCATGAACCTGCTGACCAACGCCTTCTACGCCGTGACCGAAAAAAGCAAGCACGCCCCGGCCACTTACCGCCCCGAAGTGCAGGTGCAAACCCGCCAAACCGACCACGCCGTCGAGATTCGGGTACGCGACAACGGGGCCGGCATCCCGCTGGCGGTGCGGGAGAAAATCTTCCAACCCTTTTTCACCACCAAACCCACCGGCGAAGGCACCGGCCTGGGCCTGTCGCTGAGCTACGACGTTATCACGAAGGGCCACGGCGGGGCTTTGAGCGTGGAAAGCCAAGAAGGTGAATATTGTCAATTCACTATCAGTCTGCCAGTTACCGTCGGGGAGATGGTGGAAAGGGCGGTTATTTGATTTTATATAGTATTTATTGAATATATTTAAATAATTGCTTGTTGTAAACTGAACATTAGCCAACCGCTTAGTGCACATGAAATAAATGCCGCCGAGGAAGCATCGCCGGCTTCGCTTCGCCGCTGAAGAAGCGAAGCCGGCAGGAACTCCGGGAAGCATTACGGTGCCAGAAGATTTTGACAATAGCCATGTTGCTCGAACAACTACCGCCTTCACGTTTCCGAAACCGGAAACTTGCCCGCCAGCCGGCCCCCGCGCCTCTCAAAGTGATGGTGCCGGAGGACACGGGTGGGTTCCGTTTTTTTGCGCAGCACCAGGTGGGGGTGGTGCTCATGCAAGGCTTGTTGCTGGCGGGTGGGGTTTTTTCGGCCGCCCTGGGGCTGAAGGGTTTCCTGCTCCCGAACGGCTTCATCGACGGCGGGGTGACGGGTATCTCGCTGCTGGTGAGCCAGCTGACCGGGGTTTCACTCTCGGCGCTCATTGTGCTCATCAACATTCCGTTTATCGTGCTGGGGTATTACCAAGTGGGACAGAAGTTTGCCCTCAAAACCCTGCTCACCATTCTGGCGCTGGCGGGGGCGCTGCTGGTGGTGTCGTTCCCGCCCCTCACGCAGGACCGGCTGCTGATTGCCGTGTTCGGCGGCTTCTTTTTGGGGGCCGGCGTGGGGCTAGCCATGCGCGGCGGCGGGGTGCTGGACGGTACCGAAATTCTGGCCCTCTACCTCACGCGCCGGCTACCTGCCTCCATTGGCGACATTGTGCTCATTATCAATGTGATTATCTTCTCGGTAGCCGCCTGGCTGCTGTCGATAGAAACGGCGCTGTATTCCATTCTGGCGTACCTAGCGGCGGCCCGCACCGTGGATTTTGTGCTGGTGGGTATTGAAGAATACACTGGCCTGACCATCATCTCGTTTCACAGCACCGAAATCCGGCGCATGATAACCGATAAGCTCCACCGTGGTGCCACCGTGTACGAATGTACCCAAGGCTTTGGCACGCACGGACACCAGCATTTGAAAGTGGAGGCCATTTTCACGGTCGTGACGCGTCTGGAAGTTGTCAGCCTGACGGATGAGATTCATAAAATTGACCCGAATGCTTTTGTGGTCTCGCAGAGCGTGAGCGACATGAAGGGCGGCCTGATTAAAAAACGGGCCTTGCACTGACCGTTTCGGGGTGAGGGCCCGCCGCCGGGCGGCCGGGCCCATTCAGCAGGAATATCATGGAAAGGTGGTACCGGTTTCTGGGAGTTCGGCCGCACGAAACCACGTCGGTATGGCTGCTCTTTGCCCATAATTCCCTGCTCAGCTTCGGTACCGTGCTGGTGTATTTGGCGGCCACGGCGTTGCTGCTGGCCCGGCACCCGGCCGCCAGCCTGCCCGTGGCCTACTGCATTGGAGCAGCGGCTATGGCCCTGACCGGCAGCCTGTATGCCTACCTGGAACGGCGCTGGCTGGGGCCAAGCCTGGCCGTGCGGGCGCTGCTGGCGGTGGTGGCCATTGCCGTGGTGCTGGCGCTGGCCTGGCAGCCCACGCCATCGGTGGCCACGGCCGTGGGCATTATGACGGGCTACCGCCTGCTCTACCTGCTCACCAACCTGGAGGCCTGGAGCATGGCGGCCACGCTGTTCAACGCGCGCCAGGGGCGGCGGCTGTTCGGGGTGGTGAGCTCGGGCGAACTGCCGGCCAAAGCCGTGGGGGCGGCGCTGGCCATTTTCGTGCCCGCGGCCCATGCCATTTCGATGCTGTTAATTATGGCGCTGAGTGCGTATGTGCTGGCGGCGCTGGTGCAGCAGGCGGCTTTTCGACGAAGAACCGGCTTGCTCCATTTGGGCCCCCTTGCACCGGCCGGGCGCACGTTGCCACTCATCCGGCAGCTACTGGGGCCGGGCGCGCTGGTGCGGGTAATGGGCCTGAGCGTGATGGCCGTGGCCGCCGTAGCGGTGGGCGTGGAGTATGCTTTTTTGCTCAGTGTGCGCAATTTTCTGCCCGGCCCGGTAGATGTGCTGCAGTACCTGGGCGCGGTGCTGGCGCTGGCGTATCTGCTGGCGGCGGCGGGGCGGCTGCTGTTTGCGCGGCGCGGCCTGGCCTGGGTGGGCGTGCGCCGCACCTTGCTGCTGCTGCCGCTCATGGTGCTGGGCAGTGTGCTGGTGTTCTGGGTATTGCGGGTGCTGCCGGTGGGGCCATGGGGGCAGCTGGTTTATTTCAGCGGGCTGTACCTGGGGCTGGAAATATGCCGTCGCGCATTGTTCGAGCCGGTTTTTCTGGTGCTGTTCCATCGGTTGCCGCCGCCCGAGCATTTGGCGGGGCGCAGTGTGGTCAAGGGGATTTATGAGCCGGCCGGCGTGGGGCTGGGCGGCCTGCTGCTGCTGGCGGCTCAGCCGTTCCCGGCGTTCCGCGCTTGGCTGCCCTTTGCGTGGATGGCTGCGCTGGTACTCGGGGTGGTGTATCTGCTGCGGTACATGCTCTGGCACTACCTGGAGGCTTTGAAAACCAGCCTGCATCTGCACGGCGTAGCAGATAATGAGCCGGTTAAGGTGGGTGATGGCCCGCCGGCCCTGCGCTCGGTCGAGTCCGACTCCAGCGTGGAGATGGTGTTGCAGGCCATCGAGCACCTACACAAAATAGAAGCCACGGCCCTGCTCGAACAGGCCGAGCACCTGCTTACGCACCCCAGCAACCGCATTCGCCACCGCGCGCTGCGGCTGTTGGGAACCCGGGTGGAGCTGCCCCGGCTGCGGCGCCTGGCCCTGGAAGACCCCGACCCCGCCCTGCGCGAAATGGCCAGCTGCCTGGCCGGCCCCCACCCGTCGGCCGATGACCTGCTGCTGCACTCCGATTGGGCTGTGCGCCAGGGTGCTATCCGGGGCCGGCTGGGCGCGCACCCCACCGATGGCGCGGCGCTGGCCAGCCTGGCCGCCGTGGCATCATCCACCGAAACAAATGCCCGGCACGCCGCTTTGGAGCTCATTGCGCTGCTCACGCCGGACCAGCAGCAACAGGCCATCACGACCTGCCTGCACAGCGCCGAGCCGGCCTTGGTGCAGGCCGCCGTGCGAGCCGTGGCCGAAGTGCCGGGCCCCGATATGATAAGCCTGATGATGAGCTTCCTGTGCATGAAGAAGGTGCAGAAACCGGCCCTGTCCGGCCTGGTACGCATCGGGGCGCCGGTACTGCCGCTGCTCAAACCCACATTGGCTCAGGAAACCGACCCGCGCCGCGCCCTGGCAATGGCCCAGGTATGCGCCCGCATGGCCACGCCGGCCGCCCGACAGGTGCTGCTGGAAATAGCTGGCAGCGCCAACCTGCAGGCGCGGGCGGCCGCGCTGCGGGCACTCGACAGCTTTGCCACCATGCCCAGCGATGCGCCTCTTTTTCAGCAGCTGATAGAGGAGGAGATGCGCCTGGCGCAACACTTTTTGCACGGCATGCACGCCGCCAATTCCGAGCTGCGCGCCGCCCTGCGCCAGGAGCTGCGCCGCTGCACCCAGCGCCTGTTTGGCCTGCTGATGCAGGTGTACGAGCGGCCGCCGCTGCAGGAAGCGCAGCACGGCGCCATTCATACCACCGGCGAAACCCAGGCCAGCGCCCTCGAAATCCTGGAAAATATTATTCCGCTTCCGCTGTTTGCCGGCTTGCAGGCCATGCTGGAAACGGGCCGCCTGAGCCAGCGGGCCGAGGTGATGGATGCCCTGCTCGGGCCCATCACCACCGCCGAAACTGTGCAAACCACCATTGTGCGCCGGGGAGCAGAAGCGTTTACCGCCTGGACGATTAGCGTGGCCCTGCGGCAGTGGCACCCCCAGCCCGCCACCGTGGCCTACCTCGTTCCTCATTTACAAGCCACCAGCCTGCTGGTTCAGGAAATTGCCCTCGCCGTGCTTCAGCAATTACCCGTGCTGCGCCCGGCGGCCTACGACCAACTCCTTCTCACGCATCCCGCCGTCGCCTTCCTTGCCATGAATCCGCCGACCACTACCCCCCGCACCACGGCCCGCGACCGGGTCCTCATCCTCAAGGGGACCTCCCTGTTTGCCAACACGCCCGAAAACATCCTCGGCAACATCGAGCCCATCATGCGGGAAGTGACGTTTGAAGCAGGCCAGGAAATCTTTAGCAAAGGCAGCCTGGGCACCTCACTTTTCATTGTGAATGAAGGCGAAATCGGCATCTTCGATGGCCCGCGCCAGCTGACGACCTTCCACAACGGCGACTTTTTTGGCGAGCTGGCCCTGCTCGATGCCGAAGCCCGCTCGGCCTCGGCCGTGTCGCTGGGGCCCGCCACCGCATTTCGCATCGACCAGGAAGACTTCTATGACGTGATGGAGGACTGCCCCGAGGTCACCCGCAACATCCTGAAGGTGCTCTGCCAGCGCCTGCGCCGCCAGAACGAGCGGATGCAGCCGCCGCAGCCGGTGGCGGGGTAGGGTGCCAGGCTGCGAGTGCAGTTAATGCCCACCCGGCGGGCTACCTTGCGGCATGACCATCCTCATCATTGTGCTGGCCGTGCTGGCGCTTATCGTCCTCAGCAGCTGGGGAAAAGTTAATGCGTTTCTGGCGTTTCTGCTGGTCACCATTCCGGCGGGGCTGGCGCTGGGGCTGCCGCCCGCGCGGGTGCTGGCCGCCGTGCAAAAAGGACTCGGCGATGCGCTGAGCTCCGTCGTGCTGGTGGTCGTATTGGGGGCTATGCTGGGCAAGCTGGTGGCCGAAAGCGGTGCCGCCCAGCGCATCGCCGCCGTGCTGATGCAGGCGTTTGGTGCGAAGAATATTCAGTGGACGATGATGGTCACCGGCTTCATCATCGGCATTCCGCTGTTCTACAACGTGGGCTTTCTGCTGGTTATCCCGCTGATATTCTCGGTGGTGTACCAATACCGGTTGCCAGCCGTGTACGTGGGCCTGCCCATGCTGGCCTCGCTCTCGGTGCTGCATGGCTTCCTGCCGCCGCACCCGGCCCCTACGGCGCTGGTGGCGTTGTTCCATGCCAATGTGGGCCTCACGTTTGGCTATGGGCTGCTGGTGGCGGTGCCGGCTGTGGTGGTGGCCGGGCCGCTGTATGCGCGCACGCTGCGGGGCATCGTGTCCGCGCCGCTGGCAGGGTTTGGGGGTGAAGCGCGGGCCGAAAGCGCCTTGCCGGGCCGGGCAAACAGCTTTCTGTCGTCGCTGCTGCCGGTGCTGGTGCTGGCGGCCGTGCTGGGCTTGCAGGCGGTGCTGCCGCCCGGCGGCCCGCTCGCCCCGGCCCTCGCGTTTCTGGCCGACCCGGGCGTGGTGATGCTGCTGTCGGTGGGCGTGGCCACGTTTAGCCTGGGCCGCAGCCAGGGCAAAACGATGGCCGCCGTGATGGAAACCTACGGCGAAGCCCTGCGCGACGTAGCGCTGCTGCTGCTCATCATCGGCGGGGCGGGTGCGCTGAAGGAAGTGCTGGTGGAAAGTGGCGCGGGCCAGGCCATTACGGCTGGCCTGCATGGCACCGGGCTGCCCCCGCTGGTGCTGGGCTGGCTGCTGGCGGGCCTCATTCGGGTGTGTCTGGGCTCGGCCACGGTGGCGGGCCTCACGGCGGCCGGCGTGATGCTGCCCACGATGGCCCATTCGGCCGTCAACCCCAACCTGATGGTTCTGGCCATTGGGGCGGGCAGCCTGTTGTTTTCGCATCTGAATGACAGCGGGTTCTGGCTGTTTAAGCAGTATTTCAACCTATCCATTCGCGACACGCTGCGCTCGTGGTCGGCCATGGAAACCATTGTGTCGGTGGTGGGGCTGCTGGGCGTGCTGGTGCTCGACTGGGTGCTGCCGGTGGTAGCGCACGTTCTGGCACGATTATGAAGTTTTGAATTAGCCGCAAGTAATTGTTAATCCCTATCTTGGCTTCGCATTAACCCATCCTTCAACCCACGCCGCTCCATGAATTCCCGCAGAAATTTCCTGACTTCGGCCGCGCTGCTATCGGCCGGTTTGCTGGTATCGCCGGCCCTGCTGGCCCGTGACAAGGGCTACAATAAAAAGTACATCGGCCTGCAGCTTTACACCGTGCGCGATGCCATGGCCAAGGACCCCGCCGGCACCCTGGCGCGGCTGGCCGAAATGGGCTACAACTCGCTTGAGGGCGCTACCTACACCGGCAGTCAGAAATTCTACGGCATGACGCCCCAGGCCTTCGCCGCTCTGCTCAAGCAAAACGGCCTGATAATGCCCAGCAGCCACTACCGCCTCGGCGAGGAGCAGATGAACGGCGCGCCGGCCATGGGCACCATGCTCCACGAGTGGGACCGCGCCGTGGACGATGCCGCCGCCGCTGGCGTGAAATACATGGTGTGCGCTTACCTCTCGGAAGCCGAGCGCGGCAACCTTGACCACTACAAATACGTCGCCGACCAGCTCCACAAAGCCGGCGAGCGCTGCCAGAAAGCCGGTATTCAGCTCTGCTACCACAACCACGACTTCGAATTCGTGGCCCAAAACGGCAAGCTGCCCTACGACCTGCTCCTCGCCACCGACCCCAAACTGGTGAAAATGGAGCTCGACCTCTACTGGGCCACCAAAGCCGGCCACGACCCGCTCACGCTCTTCAAGCAGCACCCCGGCCGCTTCCCGCTCTGGCACGTCAAGGACATGAACAAAGCCGCCCCGCACTCCTTCACCGAAGTGGGCAACGGCAGCATCGACTTCAAAAAGATATTCGCCCACGCCAACGAAGCCGGCCTGCAATACTTCTTCGTGGAGCAGGACATCACGCCTGGCTCGCCCTTCGATAGTGCTGCTAAAAGCCTGGCTTACATCAAGAAGAATTTAGTGTAGCCATAAGGCCGAAAAAAGGAAAACCTCCTGCTAAGCTTGGATTTAGCAGGAGGTTTTCCTTTTTTGAGAAGTCGATTTTACTTCGCCACCGCCGCCATCGGCAGCTCCCGAATCCAGATGTTGCGGAAACTGAGCGGCTCACTCTTGTCGCCATGGGCCTGGAGCTTGATGGGCGAGGGGCCGTGCGCGGCCTGGTACGAGGCCTTGCCGATGTACTGCGTGGGGCCGGTGAGAGCGGTATGGTCCTGCACCAGCACGCCGTTGAAAAACACGGTGGCGTAGGCCGGCGTCACCAGCGCGCCGCCTGCGCCAAACACGGGCGCCGTCCATACCACGTCGTAGGTTTGCCACTCGCCGGGCCTGCGGGCGGGGTTGGCCAGCGGGATTGATTGCTTGTAGAGGCTGCCGGCCATGCCGTTCACGTAGGTTTTATTCTGGTAGGCGTCCACGATTTGCAGCTCGTAGCCCAGGTCACCGCTGCCCGTCGAGGCCAGGAAGACGCCGCTGTTGCCCCGGGCCTGGCCGGTGCCGGTGATGTTGGCCGGAATGCGCCACTCCAGATGCAGTTGGTAATTGCCGAAGCTGCGCTTGGTTTCGATGTTGCCAACGTCCTTTTTTACCGTCATCACGCCTCCCGCCACCGTCCAGCTAGCGGGCGCCTTGTGGTCGCTGGTGAGCACCCACTGGTCCAGGTTTTTGCCATCGAAAAGCACTAGCGCATCCGAAGGGGCATCGCCGATGGCTTTGCCGGGCGTCACCACTTTGGGCACGGGCTCATACACTTCCGTATCCTCGGGTTTGGCGGTTTGCTGGGCGTGGGCGGCGCCCAGGCTGCCGGCCAGCAGGGCGGTGAGTAACAGGCGGGTTTTCATGACGGTGAATGGTTGGAGAGTGGAGTATTTGGCACGCGAGCAGGGCGCGCTACACGTCGCACAGCTGCACGGCTTTGCGCAGCGAGGCCAGCTTATCGGGCTGCTTCGGAATGAATTCCTGCGCCACGTATCCCTTAAAGCCCGTGGCCACAATAGCCCGCATGATGGCCGGGTAATATAGCTCCTGGGTTTCGTCGATTTCGTGGCGGCCGGGTACGCCACCGGTGTGGTAGTGCGCGATGTACTGGTGGTTGTCGGTGATGTTGCGGATGATGTCGCCCTCGTCAATCTGCATGTGGTAAATATCGAAAAGCAGTTTGAAATGCTCGGAGCCCAGCTTTTTGGCCAGCGCCACGCCCCAGGCCGTGCGGTCGCACTGGTAGTCTTTGTGGTCGATTTTGCTGTTCAGCAGCTCCATCACCAGCACCACTTTGTGCCTGGCGGCCAGCTCCAGCAGAGGCGTCAGGCCCTGCACGCAGTTGGCCCAGCCGGTGGCATCGTCCTTGCCCCGCCGGCTCCCGCTGAAGCAAATCAGGTTCTTGTAGCCTGCCGCGGCCACTTTCGGAATCATCTCGGCGTAATTCTTTTGCAGCGTGGCATGAAACTGCGGGTCGTTGAAGCCGTCGGTCAGGTTGATTTCAGCCCCGTTGCACATTGGCGAATCCAGGCCGTACTTCTTTAGTGTCGGCCATTCCTTCGGCCCGACTAGGTCAATGCCTTTGATGCCAATGCTTTTGGCCGCCGCGCATAGCTGGTCGAGCGTTAAATCGCCGTAGCACCAGCGGCACACCGAATGGTTGATGTTGTTTTTCAAGGCGGGCGTTTCCAGCGGGTGTTCAGCGGGTGCAAATGCGCCGAGTGCTCCCGCGGCCCCAGCCGCCGCTGTCCCCGCCAGAATGTTTTTGAGTGCCGTGCGGCGGGTGGAAGGCGTGGCCATGACGAATGGGGCTTATTTCAGGGTCAGGATGTATTTCACCATTTCCCGGGCGTCGGCCTCTGTCACGCCGGGGTGCGGCGTCATGGGCACTGCCCCCCAGTTGCCCGAGCCACCCTGAATGATTTTACCGGCCAACATGCTGATATTAGCCTCATTACTCGGGTATTTCTTGGCCACATCGGCGTATGCCGGGCCCACCAGCTTCTCCTTTTCCTTGTGGCAGCTGGCGCAGTCCGAGGCGGCTATCAGCTTGGCGCCGTTGGCGACCAAGCCGCCGCTGTGACCGGTGCCAATCTTCGAAGTGCTGGTGTCCACCTGCGGCTGCTCGGCTACGGCCGCCACGTTGGCGCCGGTGGTGCTGTCGCTTTTGAGCTCGGCCGATGAGGCGGCCTGTTGGCTCACTTCGTCGGGACCGTCTTTTTTGTAGCCCGAATCGCAAGCGGCCAATAAGGCGCAGAGGCTGAAGAATAAAGCAGGTTTTTTCATGGGAAAAGGCGGTTAGATTCCGAGCAGGGAATGGTTGAGGGTCGGGTTGGGGGCCGTGGCGGCAAAGTCGTCGAACGCCTTATCGGTGACGCGGATGATGTGGTCTTTGATGAATTGGGCGCCTTCGCGGGCCCCGTCCTCGGCATTTTTCAGGGCACATTCCCACTCCAGCACGGCCCAGCCGGGAAAGTCGTACTGCGTCAGCTTGCTGAAAATGGCCTTGAAATCAACCTGCCCGTCGCCCAGTGAGCGAAAGCGACCGGCCCGGTTCAGCCAGCTCTGGTAGCCGCCGTACACGCCCTGCCGGCCCGTAGGGTTGAATTCGGCATCCTTGACGTGGAACATCTTAATTCGCTCGTGGTAGATGTCGATGTATTCCAGATAATCAAGGCATTGCAGCACGAAATGCGAAGGGTCGTAGAGCAGGCAGGCGCGTGGGTGCTGCTGCACCTGGTTGAGAAACAGCTCGTAGGTCACGCCATCGTGCAGGTCCTCGCCGGGGTGGATTTCGTAGCACAAGTCCACGCCGCATCCATCAAAGGCGTTCAGGATGGGCAGCCAGCGGCGGCCCAGCTCCGCGAAACCATCCTCCACCAGGCCGGCTGGGCGCTGCGGCCACGGGTACAGCATGGGCCACAGCAACGCCCCGCTAAACGTAGCGTGCGCCTTCAAGCCCAGGTTTTGCGAAGCCTTGGCGGCGTATTTAAGCTGCTGCACGGCCCATTGCTGCCGGGCTTTGGGGTTGTTGCGGTAGGCCTCGGGTGCGAAGCCGTCGAACAATTGGTCATAAGCCGGGTTCACGGCGACCAGCTGGCCCTGCAAATGGGTTGATAATTCGGTGATTTCCAGCCCGGCGGCATTCACCACGCCCCGGATTTCGTCGGCGTAGGCCTGGCTTTCGGCAGCTTTTTGCAGGTCGATAAAGCGCGGGTCGTTGGTGGGCAGCTGCACGCCCTGAAAGCCCAGCCCTTTGGCCCAGGCACAAATGCCGGCCAGACTGTCGAAAGGCCCTTCATCACCAATGAATTGGGCCAAAAAAACGGCGGGTCCCTGGATGGTAGTCATGGGCGGGTCAGACGGTGAATTCGGTCCATTTTTTATCGGAATGGCCCGAGACAATGACGTTTTCGATGAAAGCCATGCCCCGGATTCCTTCGTCTAGCCCCGGATAATCGAGCGCTTCGGGCGGGGCGGTCTGGCCGGCCATTTCGGCCTGCAAGGTCAGGGCGAAGTTTCGGTAGATGTTGGCGAAGGCTTCGAGGTAGCCTTCGGGGTGGCCGGCCGGGGTGCGAGCATTGTGCTGGGCAAAGGAGCTAACGTAGCCCGTGCCCGTCCGGTGAATTTCGGTGGGCCGGTCCAGCCACTTCACTTGCAGCGTGTTGGCGTCCACTTGCTGCCATTCCAGCCCGCCCTTGTCGCCATAGGCCCGGATGCGGATGTTGTTTTCTTCGCCGGCCGCCACCTGAGTAGCCACCAGCGCGCCGCTTGCGCCGTTGGACAGCCGAAGTAGCACTGCGCCATCGTCATCGAGCCGCCGGCCCGGTACCACGGTATTGATGTCGGCGCAAAGCTTCTCGACTTGCAGGCCGGTCACGTACTCAAGCAGATTGAAGGCGTGGGTACCGATGTCGCCCATCGCCCCGGCGATGCCGCTGCGGGCGGGGTCGGTGCGCCAGGCTGCCTGCTTGTTATCCGTGCCTTCCTCAAAGGCGCTGAGCCAACCCTGCGGGTATTCCACGTAGGCCTTGCGGATGGGGCCAAAGATGTTATTAGTAATGAGTTGCCGGGCTTCCTTCACCATCGGGTAGCCGGTGTAGGTGTGAGTCAGGCAGAGCTTCCGGCCGCTGGCGCTGGCAATTTCCTTTAGCTGCCTGGCCTCTGCCAGCGAGAAAGTCATCGGCTTGTCGAGGATGACGTGGAAGCCGTTTTCCAGCGCCAGCCTGGCGGGCTCGAAGTGCAGGTGGTTGGGCGTAACGATGGCTACAACCTGAATGCGCTCCGCTTCGGGCCGCTGCTTCTCCTGCGTAATCAGGTCCTCAAAGGAGCCATACACGCGGTCAGGGGCCAGATTCAGCAGTACGCCCGTGGCCCGCGACTTCTCCGCATCGCTGCTGAATGCGCCAGCGGTGAGCTCATACAGGCCATCGAGGGCGGCGGCAATGCGGTGTATGCCGCCGATGAAAGCGCCCTGCCCACCGCCAATCATGCCCAGTCGTAGTTTCATAGGGGAAGTGTAATGCTAGAAGTGGAGACGCAAATATGCGTCTCTACACCTCCAAACGGGCATTGGCTTCTGCGTAGCTTATTTCCTCAGCCGGCGCGGGTGCGTTCTGGTCTTTAAACAGCAGCACGAACACGGCCAGTACCACGGCCGCAATGCCGGCCGGAATCAGCCAGATAGTGTGCCAGTCGTGGAGGTCGCCGGTGGTTTTGTGGGCGTCCACAATCTGGCCCGAGAGCAGGGAGCCGATGAGCATGCCCACCCCATAAGTAGCCAGCGTAATGAAGCCCTGGGCCGCGCTTTTCGACTGTTCGCCGGCCAGGTTGTCGGTATAAATCTGGCCGGTTACGAAGAAAAAGTCGTAGCAAATGCCGTGCATCACGATGCCTGCAATCAGCATCCAGTAGTTCGAATCGCCGTTGCCGTAGGCGAAGAAAATGTACCGCACCACCCAGGCCAACATGCCGATGGCCAGCATTTTCTTCACGCCCAGCCGCGCGAAAAACACCGGAATCAGCAGCATAAACAGCACTTCCGACACCTGCCCTAAACTCTGGATGCCGGCGGCCGATTTCATGCCCGTCTCGTTCAAAAACGGATTGGTGAAGCCGTAGTAAAATGACAGCGGCACGCAAATGGCCACTGAAGCCAGAAAGAAAATCAGGTACGAGCGGTTCTTCAATAATCCGATGGCTTCGAGGCCCAACAACTCACCCATGGTGGCGGGACCAGCTTTCTTGACAGGCGGGGTGGGCGGCAGCGTGAAGCTGAACACCCCCAGCAGGGCCGAAGCCCCGGCCGCCATCTGAAACGTGAGGCCGAGGTTGCCACTCTGCTCCCAGTTCAGCCATCCGATGGTGATGCCGGCGATAATCCAGCCCAGCGTGCCGAGTACCCGAATCGAGGCAAATTCTTTCTGCGGATTCTGCATCTGGCGAAAGGAAATGGAGTTCACCAGTGCCAGCGTGGGCATGTACACTATCATGTACGTCAGTACATAAGGATAGAAAGCCGAGAAATCGCCCGCCCGGGAAGCCAGCCACAGCAGCACCGCGCCCAGCAGGTGCAGCACACCCAGAATTTTCTGGGCCGAGAAGAACCGGTCGGCAATGAGCCCGATAATGAACGGAGCCACGATGGCCCCCACCGACTGCGTGAGAAAGGCACTGCCTACCTGCGTGCCGGTAGTGTGCAGGTTGTGCAGCAGGTAAGTGCCCAATGTCACAAACCACGCTCCCCAGATGAAGAACTCCAGGAACATCATCAGGGACAACTTAAAGCGGATGGCAGGCGTCATGGGCAGGTGGTTGGTATTGGAATGAATGCAGAGGCCAACAGAGAACGGTCATGCTGCGCTCAGTATGACCGTTCTCTGTTGGCCTACAAAAATCAGGTCGTTGCCCAGGCCCGGTCGCCTTTTTTGTAGGGCACGTTGCCGTCGTAGCGGCCGGGCACGGGCAGGTAGCGCAGGGCCTTCGTCGCGCCTACTTCGGAGGTGAAAAAGCCCAGCAGCGTGAGCTCCTTCATCATGCGGAAGTAATGGGCCGGGTCGTCCTTCTGCTTGTTTTGGGTGAAGGCTTTCTGCTCGGCATCGAGGGCGGTGAGGAAGGCGGTGCGCTGGGCTGCGTCGCAGGCCATAAAGCCTTTGCCGTTTTTCTTCTGGCAGTCCTGGTCGAGCTTGGCGAGGCCGTCGAGAAAAATTTTCTGGTCGGCGGGCGTGTAGCAGTCGCGCACCATCACGCTCATGAAGCTGCCCACCTGAGCAGCTTTGGCTCCCGGCGTTTTGGTGGCCGGCAAGATGGTTTCTCCCACCTCATCGAGCAAACTCACCTGCTTGGCGTCGAGAAACGGCTTGGTTTCTTTGGCCGTTGGTGTCTCACCGGCGGCGGCTTTGTCCTCCTTCTTAGCGGGCGAGGAGCAGCCGCTCAGAAAAAATTCGGCGCCGATAACGGTGCCACCCATGATGATGGCCACGCGGGCCAGGGCGTCTCTTCTGTTCATGATGGGGCGGTTAGAGGTTTTGCTTTTTGAGCTCGCTCACGGCGTGGTCCACGGCGCGAGCGGTGAGGGCCATATAGGTCAGCGAGGGATTCTGGCAGGCGGCCGAGGTCATGGCCGCACCATCGGTCACGAATACGTTGGGGGCATCCCAAACCTGGTTGTGGGCGTTGAGCACCGACGTTTTGGGGTCGCGGCCCATGCGGGCAGTGCCCATTTCGTGAATGCCGCCGCCCAGGTTGTAGCCGTTGTTGTAGGTCTTTACGTTCTTCAGGCCCGCTTTTTCCAGCATTTCCTGGGCGTCGGCCATCATGTCGATGCGCATTTTCTGCTCGTTGTCGCGGATACTGGCATCAATGGCCAGCACGGGCAGGCCCCACTTATCCTTCTTGGTTTTGTCGAGGGAAATCTGGTTGTCGTGGTAGGGCAGGGTTTCGCCGAAGCCGGTGATGCCCATGGTCCACTTGCCGGGCTCGGTGAGGGCGTCCTTGAAGTCGCCGCCGATGCTCATTTCCGGAATCTCGCGGCCCCAGCCTTCGCGGCCAGCCCCGCCCTGGTAGCCAAAGCCGCGGATGTAGTCGCGCTTGTCGCCGAACAGGTTACGGTAGCGGGGGATGTAGATGCCGTTGGCGCGGCGGCCGTACACGTACTTGTCCTCGAAGCCTTCCACGTCGCCGTGCGCGCCGGCCCGGAAGTGGTGGTCCATCAGGTTGTGGCCCAGCTCGCCGCTGCTGCTGCCCAGTCCGCCGGGCCAGATGTCGGTGGCCGAGTTCATCAGCACCCAGGCCGAATTCAGGGCCGAGGCGTTGAGGAAAATGACTTTGGCGTAGTATTCAACGGTCTGGTTGGTTTCGGCGTCGAGCACTTCCACGCCCTTGGCCCGCTTGGTGTCCTTGTCGTAGAGGATTTTGGTGACGATGGAAAACGGCCGCAGCGTGAGGTTTCCCGTAGCCACAGCGGCCGGTAGCGTGGCCGACTGCGTGCTGAAATACGACCCGAACGGGCAGCCCAGCCAGCACTTGTTGCGGTACTGGCAGTTCACGCGGTTGTGGTGCGGCACCGTAATGTTGGCCGTGCGCCCGATGACCATGCGCCGGTGCGCGTAGTGCTTTTTGAGGCGGGCGGCCACGTCCTTTTCCACCACATTCATTTCCATGGGCGGCATAAAATCACCGTCGGGCAGTTGCGGCAGGCCTTCTTTGGAGCCGCTGATGCCGGCAAACTTCTCCACGTAGCTGTACCACGGGGCCATGTCCTTGTAGCGCACGGGCCAGTCCACGGCAATGCCGTCCTTTAAGTTAGCCTCAAAGTCGAAGTCGCTCAGGCGGTACGACTGTCGGCCCCACATCAGCGAGCGGCCGCCCACCTGGTAGCCCCGGAACCAGTCGAAGGGCTTAATTTCCACGTAAGGGCTGTCCTTGTCGCTGGCCCAGTAGCTGAGGTTGGTTTCGTTGAGGGTGTAGTCGCGCTTCAGCACCGGGTAGTCGGCAATCATCTGCTGGGTTTTGCCGCCCCGGTGCTCAAATTCCCACGGAGCCTTGTTGGCATTCACGTAGTCTTTGATGTGCTCCACGTTGCGGCCTCGCTCCAACATGATGGTTTTTAGCCCTTTCTCTGTCAATTCCTTTGCGGCCCAGCCACCCGAGATACCCGACCCGATGACAATGGCATCGTACGTATTTTTTTCCATGTTACGCTAGCAAATGATGTGGGATTTGAGAAAGGAACCAATCGGAGTGCCATCAACTGGTATCAGGCTGGCGAGCAACACCGGCCATGCAGTGCGAGCAAATATAAAATAATTTGCTGCCGGCCAATCACAACGGGACCAATTATTTACATAATATTGCTGAGCATGAGTGTCCACCCACTTACTAAGTGGCGAGGCCATAATCCAACAGATTCGCAGATTGAATTTCAGGGTAATGCAACGGGCTTATTGTTAATATTTTAGCCGGCCTTATCAGCTAGCTTTCCGGCTTCCTTTCCAAACGGCAATTTTCCAGTCTTTCGCAATGAATAACCTTCCCGAAACGTCGCCGAATAACCTGCCCGAAGCACCCTCGCGACGCGAATTCTTGAAGCAGGGCGCTGCTGCCGCGGCCGTGTTTATGATTGTGCCGCGCTTCGTGCTGGGCGGCCGGGGCTTCACCGCGCCCAGCGACCAGCTGGTGGTGGCCGGCGTGGGTGTGGGCGGCAAGGGCGAAAGCGACCTGGCCGCCTTCGCCAAAACCGGCAAAGTCCGCATCGGCTACCTCTGCGATGTGGACGACCGGCGCGCTGCCCGCTCGGTGCAGGCGTTTCCGCAGGCCAGGTATTATAAGGACTGGCGGCAGCTGCTCGAAAAAGAAGGCAAGAATTTCGATGCCGTTTCGGTGGCCACGCCCGACCACAACCACGCCGTTATAACGCTGGCGGCCATGCAGCTGGGCAAGCACGTCTACGTGCAAAAGCCGCTTACCCACGACATTTACGAAGCCCGCGCCCTCACCGAGGCCGCCAAACGCTACAAAGTGGTGACCCAGATGGGCAACCAAGGCGCATCCGGCGACGGCGTGCGCCAGCTGCAGGAATGGTACGACGCCCACCTCATCGGCGAGGTGCACACTGTGTATTGCTGGACCGACCGGCCCGTGTGGCCCCAGGGAATTGCCTGGCCCCCGCCCGCTACCAGCGTACCCAAGGAGCTGGACTGGGACCTGTGGCTGGGCACCGCCCCGCAGCGGCCCTACGTCGATAAGCTGGTGCCCTTCAACTGGCGCGGGTGGTGGGAATATGGCACCGGCGCGCTCGGCGACATGGGTTGCCACTTGATGGAAGCGCCGTTTCGGGTGCTGAATCTGGGCTACGCCACGGCGGTGCAGGCCAGTGTAGGCAGCGTGTATGTGGATGAGTTTAAGCGCGGCTATTTCCCGGACAGCTGCCCGCCGTCAAGTCACGTTACGCTCACCTTTCCGAAAACCAATAAGACTAAAAACGAAGTCACGATGCACTGGATGGACGGCGGTATTCAGCCCGAGCGGCCCGAAGAATTAGGCCCGAATGAGAAGTTCGGCGACGGCGGCAACGGCATCCTGTTCATCGGTAAAAAGGGCAAGATGATGGCCAGCACCTACTCAGCCGACCCGCGCCTGCTACCCACCGCCCGCACCAACGAGGTGCACGTAAAACCCACCCTGGCCCGCGTGCCCGACGGTGCCAACGGCCACTACGCCCAATGGGTGGAGGCCTGCTTGGCCGGCTACGGCAACAAGGCCGTCAGCTCGCCTTTCGAGCTGGCCGGCCCGCTCACCGAAGCCCTGCTCATGGCCAACCTCGCCATTCGCGGCTACGACATCCGGCAACCGAAAACCACCAGCACGGGATTTGACTACCCCGGCCGCGGCATCGAGCTGCTCTGGGACCCGCAGCAGCTGCGCGTTACCAACTTCGAGGCGGCCAACCAGTTTGTGAAGCGCACCTACCGGCCGGGCTGGTAGGAGGGAGGCAGGCTAAAACGGGTCGTCGTTCACTTCGACCCAATAGTTGTCCGGGTCCTGCAGATACACCTGCCTCACGCCATCGGGCCGGGCCGTCGATTCCCGGGCCAAGCCGGCCCAACTGCCGTAGGTGGTGGCAAGTTGGTCGAGGTGCGCAGTGAATTTTTTCAGGTCTTTCACGCTGAAAGCTAGGTGCAGATTCTTGTCGTGCGGCTCTATTTTGGCCGCGCCCTGAATGATGTGCAGCTGGCTGTGCGGCCCCATCCGGAACCAGACGTGGCGGCCGTCCTTAAATGGCTCCGGAATCTGCTGCAATTCCAGCACCTTGCCGTAGAAATCCACGCTTTTCTGCAGGTCGAAGACGTAGAGCGCGACATGGCTGACAGTCGGTGTGTTCTGGGCGCAAGCAGGTCCCGCGCTGCCCAGGGCTACAACTAGCCCCATTAACCCACCAAAAAGCGTTTTTTTCATGATGCAGGAGGCGTTTTAGTTGCGCAAGCAGTTCGGTTAACACTGCTGCAAGGTGCAATTATTTTTCGAGCTGTATGGCTGCATTTTTCTGGTTTGCAGATGCTTGGCATGTTGTGAGTACGTTGGTCAAGCTATTCAATCGGCCTGGGTTGCACAGCATGCATGGCCCAGATGCCAATAAAATTCAGTAGAGTGCGGAAGAGTGCGCCGGGCGGGCGGCGCTACTTTTGGGCAGTCGCATTTTTCAGCAAGCCCTTTCTTCCTGCATGAGTAGTAATTCCGCTTTCAGCCTGACCGGCAAAATTGCGCTGGTAACCGGTTGCAACAAGGGCATTGGCCAGGCCATGGCGCTGGGGCTGGCCGAAGCCGGCGCCGACATCATCGGCGTATCGGCCACGCTGGCGGCCGATGGCGGCGACACCGCCCGCCAGGTGCGGGCGCTGGGCCGCGAATTCCACGCCTACCAGGCCGATTTCAGCCAGCGCGCCACCACCGATGCATTTATCGCGCAGGTGCAACAGGCTTTTCCGCGCATCGACATCCTGATTAACAACGCCGGCACCATCCGTCGCGCGCCCGCTGCCGAGCATTCCGACCAGGACTGGGACGACGTGCTGGCCATCAACCTCGACGCGCCGTTCCGGCTGGCTCGTGCCATTGGCGGCCAGATGCTGCGCCAGGGCAGCGGCAAAATTATTTTCACGGCCTCGCTGCTCACCTTTCAGGGCGGCATCAACGTGCCGGGCTACGCGGCCAGCAAAGGTGCCTTGGGCTCGCTGGTGAAGGCGCTGGCCAACGAATGGGCCGGCCGGGGCGTGCACGTGAATGCCATTGCGCCCGGCTACATCGCCACCGACAACACCACCGCCCTGCGCGAGGATGAGGAGCGCAGCCAGACCATTCTGGGCCGCATTCCGGCCGGCCGCTGGGGCACCCCCGAGGATTTCAAAGGCCCCACCGTATTCCTGGCCTCGGCCGCCTCGGACTACGTGCACGGCACTATTCTCACCGTGGATGGTGGCTGGATGGGCCGGTAGTGAAAGGGTATTCGTCAATGGCTTAGCGTAGATTTTATGTTGCTTCTTGGCATTGATTTAGGTACGTCTTCCATCAAAGTTTCGGTGGTGGATGCCGCGACGCGGCGCGTGCTGGCTGCCGCCAGCTACCCCGACACGGAGCGCGAAATCATCGTGCGCCAGCCTGGCTGGGCCGAGCAGGACCCGCGCCAGTGGTGGGCCGATGCCCAACACGCCATCAGGAAAGCCCACGCCACGGGCGCTTATAATCCGGTCGAAATCGGGGCCATTGGCATTGCCTACCAGATGCATGGGCTGGTAGTGGTCGATGAAACCCGCCAGCCCTTGCGCGATGCCATTATCTGGTGCGACAGCCGCGCCGTGCCCTACGGCGAAGCCGCGCAGCAGGCCCTGGGCGACGAATACTGCCAGACGCACCTGCTGAATTCGCCGGGCAATTTCACCGCCGCAAAGCTGGCCTGGGTGCGCGAAAACGAGCCCGCGCTCTACGCACAAATCGACCACATCATGCTGCCCGGCGACTACCTGGCCTTGCAGCTCACCGGCGTGGCCACCACCAGCCCATCGGCGCTGTCGGAGGGGATATTCTGGGATTTTGCCCGTCACGAGCTATCTGGTGAGGTGCTGGACTATTTTGGGTTCGACAAAAAGCTGATTCCGCTGGTGCAGGACGTGTTTTCAACACACGGCCAGCTTCGGCCCGAGGTGGCGGCCGAGCTGGGCCTTACGCCCGGCATCCCCGTCGCGTACAAGGCCGGTGACCAGCCCAACAATGCCCTGGCCCTAAACGCGCTGGAGCCCGGCGAAGTAGCCGCTACGGCCGGCACCTCGGGCGTGATTTACGCCGTGACCGACCAGCTATTTGTGGATGCACAGTCGCGGGTAAACCCGTTTGCACACGTCAACCACACCCGGGCGCAGCCCCGGCTGGGCGTACTGCTCTGCATCAACGGCGCGGGCAGCATGAACCGCTGGGCCAAACAAACCTTTGCCGCGCACCTGAGCTACCCCGGGGCCAATGCGCTGGCGGCCAAGGCCCCGGCGGGCAGCGATGGGCTGCTTTGCCTGCCCTTCGGCAACGGCGTGGAGCGTATGCTGGCCAACCATCCCGTAGGGGCTCATTTCCATGGCCTCGACCTGAATGTGCACACGCCCGCTCACTTGCTGCGGGCCGCGCAGGAGGGCGTGGCCTTCGCCTTCCGCTACGGCCTCGATGTGATGCGCGCCGGTGGCCTGCACCCTGCCGTGGTGCGCGCTGCCTATACCAATATGTTTCTGAGTGAGCTGTTTACGCGTGCTTTTGTGAATGCCACCGGACTAGCCGTGGAACTCTACGAAACCGACGGCAGCGTGGGTGCGGCCCTGGGCGCGGGCATCGGGGTGGGCTACTACGCCACGCCGGCTGTGGCTTTCCGCGCCGTACCGCCACTGCGCACCGTGTATCCCGACGCCGACGCGCCAGCTTATGAGGCTGCCTATCAGCGGTGGCGGCAGGTGTTGCTGTCGCTGCTGCCAGCGTTGATGCCGGCGGCGTTGCCTGTGGCATAATTCTACTAATCAGTATTCAACATCTGCCTTATTTCCCTCATCGCATGAGCTTAACCGCCAAAACGCTGTTCGCTGATATTCCTCAAATTAAGTTTGAGGGACTGGAATCTGATAATCCCTTCGCTTTCCGCTGGTATGATGCCGGGCGGGTGGTGGCCGGCAAGCCAATGAAGGATTGGCTGCGCTTTGCCGGGGCCTACTGGCACTCGTTCAACGGCTCCGGCGCCGACCCGTTTGGCGAGCCCACGCACCTGTTTCCCTGGGATTCGGAGAAAGACCCCATCGCCCGGGCCAAGGCGAAAATGGACGCCGCGTTTGAGTTTCTCTCCAAACTCAACCTGCCCTACTATTGCTTTCACGATGTGGACGTGGTAGACTATACCAACGACGTGGCCGACAACGAGCGCCGCCTCCACACCCTGACCGAGTACGCCCGGCAAAAGCAGCAGGAAACCGGCCTGAAGCTGCTCTGGGGCACGGCTAATCTGTTTTCGCACCGCCGCTACATGAACGGCGCGGCTACCAACCCCGATTTCCACGTGCTGGCCCACGGTGCGGCCCAGGTGAAGGCCGCCATCGACGCGACCATCGCGCTGGGCGGCGAAAACTACGTGTTCTGGGGCGGCCGCGAGGGGTATATGTCATTGCTGAACACTAACATGCAGCGTGAGCAGGAGCATTTTGCCCGCTTCCTGCACACGGCCCGCGACTACGCTCGCCAGCAGGGCTTCAAGGGCAATTTCTTCATCGAGCCCAAGCCGATGGAACCCACCAAGCACCAGTATGACTACGATGCGGCCACCGTCATCGGCTTCCTGCGGCAGTACGATTTGCTCGACGATTTCAAGCTGAACCTGGAGGTGAACCACGCCACCCTGGCCGGCCATACCTTCCAGCACGAGTTGCAGGTAGCGGCCGATGCCGGGATGCTGGGCAGCATGGACGCCAACCGCGGCGACTACCAGAATGGCTGGGATACCGACCAGTTCCCGAACGACATCTACGAGCTGACCGAGGCCATGCTAGTGCTGCTCGAAGCGGGCGGCCTGCAAGGCGGTGGCATCAATTTCGACGCCAAAATCCGCCGCAACTCCACCGATGTGCAGGACCTGTTCCACGCTCATATCGGTGGGATGGACTTGTTTGCCCGGGCGCTGATTACAGCTGATAACGTGCTGCAAAAATCTGATTATAAGCAAATCCGCCAGCAGCGCTACGCCTCGTTCGACGCGGGCGTGGGCCAGCAGTTTGCCCAGGGCCAGCTTACGCTGGAACAGTTGCGCAACTACGCCGCCGCCAACGGCGAACCGGCTGTGACCAGCGGCCGCCAGGAGTATCTGGAGAACCTGATTAACCGATATATTTAGGCGGAATCAGGCTGAAAAAGCGGGCTTCCTCACCAGCAAACCAAGGGTGGGGGAGCCCGCTTTTCTGCGCTTTCGAGGGCTGTCCGCTACGCTGGCGCATAGGCTTTTACCTCCTGGCGCGAGGCGCCGAGGCCGTCGATTCCCAACTCCACTATGTCGCCGGGCTTCAGGTATACGGGCGGTTTCATGCCCAGGCCCACGCCAGCGGGCGTACCGGTCGAGATGATGTCGCCGGGCAGCAGCGTCATGAATTGGCTGAGGTAAGAAATCAAGAAGGGAATCTTGAAAATGAGGTTGGCAGTGGTGCCGTCCTGCATCATCTGGCCGTTCACCGAGAGCCAGAGGCGCAGGTTGTTGACATCGCCGATTTCATCGGGCGTGGCCAGGAACGGGCCGACGGGCGCAAATGTGTCGCAGCCCTTTCCCTTGTCCCAGGTGCCGCTGCGTTCCAGCTGAAACTCGCGTTCCGATACGTCGTTATGCAGCGCGTAGCCGGCAATGCAGGCGGGCGCATCAGCCTCCGAGATGTAAGAGGCGCGCTTGCCGATGACCACGGCCAGCTCCACTTCCCAGTCGGTTTTCGTCGAGTTTTTGGGAATAATGAGGTCGTCATTCGGCCCCACGTAGGCCGTGGTCGATTTCATAAACAGCACCGGCTCGGGGGGCGGCGTGGCCCCGGTTTCGCGGGCGTGGTCGGCGTAGTTCAGGCCGATGCACAGGATTTTGGAGGGCCGCGCCACGGGCGGGCCGAGGCGCTCGCCGGCGGCAATGGGCGCCAGCCGGCCTTCGTGCGCTTGCAGGAATTCGGCGAGCCGTTGCAGGCCATTGGTGGTGAAAAATGTTTCGTTGTAATCTTCGCCAAAGGCCGAAACGTCGAACATTTGGTCTTGGATGATGACGCCCGGCTTCTCGTGGCCGGGCTGGCCGTAGCGGATGAGTTTCATTGGAGAAATTGTGGAAGGATGGCTTCGGATAGATGGCTTCGGCTAATAGAAGCACGTCATGCTTCGACTCCGCTTAGCATGAGTTCTCGGGTTGGGCAAAAGCCACAGATGCCCAAAACTATTTCAACAAAGCAGGGATTTTGCAAGGCTAAAAATCCAGGTGCTTATCGAAAAACGGCAGTACGTGCCGGAATATGCGCCCCTCGTGGCCCATGATGCGGCTGCCGTGGGTGCCCTCGTATTCTTCGGCCGTGTGGCGGATGCCATAGGAGCTGAGCCACTGGCTGAACGTGCGGCAGGTGGGCGGGATGTGGAGCACCTCGTCCTGCGCGCCCCAATCGAAGGCCAGCGCCCGCAGCTGCCGCAGGCTGGCGGTGTGCGTGGGCAGCAAGTAGGTAGGGGTGGCCGCCACCCAGCGCGTGAGCGCGGCATCGCGCCGGGCCAAGCTGTCGGCCCCCAGCGAGCCGGGCAAATCGGCCCCGAACGGCAACGCCTTCGGATTGGCCGAGAAGGCCCGGGCCACTGCCACCGTCGACTGCGCCGGATGGCTGCCTTGCAGGCCTGCCGGGCCGGCGGCGCGCAGGGCCACGGGCAGGCCCGGGCCGGGCAGGTAGCTGGGGTGCGGCCCCACCAGAGCCGGGCTCAGGGCGTAGGCCGCTGCCCAGGGACCGGGGTATTGCAGGGCAAGCCGCAGCGTGCCGCCGCCGCCCATGGAGTGCCCGGCCAGGCCCCGGCTGCCGGGCCGGGCCAGCGTCCGAAACTGCTGGTCGATGAAACTCACCAGTTCCCTGGCCGTGAAATCGGCCCACGGGCCGTTGGTGGCGGAGTTCACGTACCAACTGCCGCCAAAGCGCGTCTGCTCATTGGGCACCACCACGATGATGGGACGGATTTGCTTCTCGGCAATGGCTTGGTCGAGCAGGTCCTTCATGCCGTCTTTGTTGAAAATCAGGCTGTCGTTCCAGGTGAAGCCGTGCAGGTAGTAAAGCACAGGGTAGCGCTGCTGCGGGCTGGCATCGTAGCCGGCGGGCAGGTACACGCTCACGCGGCGGCGTGCGTTTTCGCCGCCAGGGTTATTGCGCAGCAGCTTCGAGTCGAGGTAGGTGACGACTACGCGCCCGGCCGGCACGGGCCCGGGCTGGGCGCTGAGCCGGTGGTGGCTGAACAAAGGCAGCAACAGGAATAGCATCAGGTTTTTCATGCTCGGATTTCAAGGTTCGCTCCGCGAAATACGCAAACGACAAGGCTATCCCACGTTCGCCCCGAATGGCAAAGTCGGCTGCGGGCAGAACCACCCACGTGAAAAAGATGTCCCTATGCCATGATGTAAGTGGGCCCATGTCCGGGCTTTCAACCAGATGGCACCAGTTTCTTTTAGACAATCAGCCGCTTCAGCACCTTCAGTAACTTGCCCGGCGTGATGAGAAGTGAACAGGCAAGGTTGCAGATGGATAGCAGTAACGGCCGGCCACGCGGGTGCTTCCAGCGCATTCAAATGCTTTTACTTATCAAACAGCCTTGCGAAAAGCCAGCGGCGTGCTGCCGGTATGCTTCTTGAAAAAGATGTTGATACAGGAAGCATACCCGAAGCCCAAGCCGTAGCCGACGGCGGTCACGTCTCAGTCGGGGTGGTGCAGCAGCGCCTTGGCTTCGCTGATAACCCGCTCGGCAATGAGGACCGAAAATTAATATCTCCGACCACCGGCATTCTTAGCGGCCCACGTGCTGCTGCAAGTGCGCGGGGTACCGGTCGCCCTGCACTGTGATGCTGGCCGCCGCGGCTTCAATTTGCGCCAGGTCGTCGGCCGATAATTCCAGCTTGGCGGCGCCGAGGTTTTCTTCGAGGCGGTGCAGCTTGGTGGTGCCGGGAATTGGAGCAATCCAGGGCTTCTGCGCCAATAGCCAGGCCAGCGCAATCTGCGCCGGGGTGGCATTTTTGCTTTGGGCAATGCTGCTCAGCAAGGCTACCAACGCTTGGTTGGCCTTGCGGGCCTCGGGCGTGAAGCGCGGCACAATATTGCGGAAGTCCGACTTGTCAAACTGCGTATTCTCATCAATCTTGCCCGTCAGAAAACCCCTGCCCAGCGGGCTGAACGGCACAAACCCAATGCCTAATTCCGCCAGCAGTGGCATAATTTCCTGCTCCGGCTGTCGCCACCATAGTGAGTATTCACTCTGCAAGGCCGTGACCGGCTGCACGGCGTGCGCCCGGCGGATGGTGTCGGCCCCCGCCTCCGAGAGGCCAAAATGCTTCACCTTGCCTTCCGCAATCAAATCGCGGACCGTGCCGGCCACGTCTTCGATGGGTACATTCGGGTCGGGGCGGTGCTGGTAAAACAGGTCAATCCGGTCGGTGCCCATGCGCTTCAACGACTGCTCGGCCACCAGCCGGATGCGTGCCGGGCTGCTATCCAAGCCTTTCGTGGAACTGCCCTCCTGAAAACCGAATTTGGTGGCAATCATCACTTGGTGACGCACCGGGGCCAGGGCACGGCCCACCAGTGTTTCGTTGGCCTCGCCGTAGGCTTCGGCGCTGTCGAAGAAGGTCACGCCCAGGTCTACCGCCGCCCGGATGAGTCTGGTTGCTTCGGTGGCATCAGTGGCAGGGCCGTAGCCAAAAGTCAGGCCCATGCAGCCCAGGCCCAGAGCCGATACTTCAAGTCCATCAGGGCCCAATTTGCGCTTTTCCATAAATAGAATGAGGGTTAGATAATGTAATAAGGGAAAACAGTCTGCCGCTACTTGCGGGCCAGTTCCCCCAGCCGCTTCACAATTTTGGAGTCGCGGTGGTCAAAAAACGCACAGGTTCCGGAGTCTAGCGTCCCAATCGCCACACCCCCGGTGCTCAGCTCAAAGTCGAAGACGTTGAATTTCTCCCCAATCCGCGCTTTGCGCACCGATTTGGGAATCACGAATCAAACCAATAATTATAAACTTCAATCAGATTGTTGAAGTGTTTTCAGTTAAAAAACGGTCTACCACCAGAGCAGGTAAGGGAAGCTTATTACATGCCCGGAACGCGTTGGTTGTTGAAGCGTTATATTTTTCTGGCATGCACCGCTACACATAAACGTCTTGTGCAGCGCAAGTATACTGCTGCAAAGGTTGGCCACCCCAACTATCGCGGAAGGTAAGAATCACCCGATTGTTACGGTTTTCGACCCGTTGATGAGTAAACCAGGGCTTGGCTAACCCTAATTGTTGCATTCAGAGCTAGAATAGGTAATTGCATGGCGCGCCCGCCCTCTTCGGCCGAGGGACTTTTATTATCCAATAAAATTTATCGTTTGGGTAATAAAAAAGGCCATTTCCGATAAGGAAATGGCCTTTTCTACAAACGGTAGCGGTCTGGACGGGACTCGAACCCGCGACCTCCGCCGTGACAGGGCGGCATTCTAACCAACTGAACTACCAAACCGTTTGTCTTGTGGAAAAGCCGAATGCTCTTCCATAACTGAGGCGACAAAACAAGCTGACAAAATCTTGCCTTGTCGTAATAGAGAAATAAAAAGGCCGTTTCCGTATTGGAAACGGCCTTTTCTACAAACGGTAGCGGTCTGGACGGGACTCGAACCCGCGACCTCCGCCGTGACAGGGCGGCATTCTAACCAACTGAACTACCAAACCGTTTGTCTCAAGTGGAGAAGCCGTGTGCTTTTCCGCTTTGGTGACACAAAGGTAGGGGAAAGAAATTGCCAACCGCAAGGATGAGGCCAATATTTTTCTCGAATCTGCCTCATTTTGGAGCTTGGGAGTTGTTTATCAGCCTGATTATTTTTCTGGCACTGCCGCAACGGCAGATGTTTTACCTTTGCCAACCGCCGCGCCCACTGTATTTAGGAGCGGTGGTGGCGGGCGCAAGCCCTGTTTAGACCGCTGCTACCCGCTATTTTCGCCTTCCTACTCACTTGCCAAGCCATTCGCCGCTCATGCTCCTCGATTTTGAACAACCCATCGCCGCCCTCGAAGGTAAACTTCTTGAAATGCAGAAACTCGCTGCCGACAGCGACGTGGAAGTAGGCGAAGCCGTCGCGGCGCTGGAAAAACGCATTAAAGACCTCAAAAAGGAAACCTACGCCAACCTCACGCGCTGGCAGCGGGTGCAGCTTTCGCGCCACCCGGAGCGGCCTTATACCTTAGATTACATAGAAGGCATGGCCGAAAAGTTCGTGGAGTTGCACGGCGACCGCACCGTGAGCGACGACAAGGCCATGGTAGGCGGTTTCGGCGAGATTGACGGGCAGACCGTCATGTTCATCGGTCAGCAGAAGGGCCATAACACCAAGCAGCGGCAGTATCGCAACTTTGGGATGCCCAACCCCGAAGGTTACCGCAAGGCCCTGCGCCTGATGAAGCTGGCCGAGAAGTTCAACGTGCCGGTGGTGACGCTGATTGACACGCCCGGCGCATTTCCCGGCCTGGAGGCCGAGGAGCGGGGGCAGGGCGAAGCCATTGCCCGTAACCTCAAGGAGATGTTTATGCTGAAGGTGCCGGTTATCTGCGTCATTATCGGCGAGGGGGCGAGCGGTGGGGCGTTAGGTATTGCCATTGGCGACCGGGTACTAATGCTGGAAAACACCTGGTACTCCGTTATTTCGCCGGAGTCGTGCAGCAGCATTCTGTGGCGCTCCTGGGACTATAAGGAGCAGGCGGCCGAGGCGCTCAAGCTCACGGCCACCGACATGAAATCGGCGGGCCTGGTCGATGGCATTGTGAAAGAGCCGCTGGGCGGAGCCCACACCGACCCCGAGCGCATGATTGAAACCCTGAAAGGCACGCTGCTCAAGACGCTGAAGGAACTGAGCGCGATTTCGGTGGAAGACCGGATTTCGCAGCGCATTGACAAGTTCTCGGCGATGGGCGTGGTGGTAGAGTAGGGTAAGAAGCTGTGGGGGTAGGAGGGTAGGAGTTGAAGTACTATTGCATCATTATCCCTCAAACCTCCTGCCCCCTACCTTCCCACCCTCATACCCTTCAAAATGAAAGTTCACACCCTCGATACCGGCCTTTTCAAGCTTGATGGCGGCGCCATGTTTGGCGTGGTGCCCAAAAGCATGTGGCAGAAGCTGAACCCGCCCGATGCCAACAACATGTGCACTTGGGCCATGCGCTGCCTGCTGATTGAGGACGGCGGCCGGCTGCTGCTCATCGACAACGGCATTGGTGATAAGCAGGACGAGAAATTCCGGGGACATTTTTACCTGCATGGCGACGACACGCTGGAAAAGTCGCTGCGCAAGCTGGGCTTCACCAGCGCCGACATTACCGATGTTTTTCTGACGCATCTGCACTTTGACCACTGCGGTGGCTCGGTGCAGCGCCGGCCCGATGGTGCGCTGCAACTGGCTTTTCCCAATGCCATCTACTGGAGCAACGAGGCGCACTGGGACTGGGCCGTGACGCCTAACCCGCGCGAAAAGGCCAGCTTTCTG
This sequence comes from Hymenobacter negativus, assembly GCF_016056375.1. GTDB lineage: Bacteria > Bacteroidota > Bacteroidia > Cytophagales > Hymenobacteraceae > Hymenobacter > Hymenobacter negativus_A. The sequence continues at coordinate 985,090 of NZ_JAEDAE010000001.1, read as the reverse complement.
AAGGATAATATTCTGCCGATTCAGGAAAGCGGGCATTTGAAATTCATCGACCTGCAAAAAGGGGTGCCCGATGCGCTGCCACAGTTACGCGAAATCATTGTGGCCGACGGGCATACTGAGAAAATGATGGTGCCCGTGCTGGATTATAAAGGCCGCACGCTGGCTTTCATGGCCGATTTGTTGCCCAGCGCCGCCCACATTCCGCTACCCTACGTGATGAGCTACGACGTACGCCCGCTCCTCACGATGCCCGAAAAAGAAGCCGTGCTGCGCCGCGCCGCCGAAGAAAACTGGGTACTGCTGCTGGAACACGACCCCACCAACGAAGCCTGCACCGTGGCCCTGACCGACAAAGGCGTGCGCCTGGACCAGACCCTGCGGGTGGCAGATTTGTGAGTTGGTAAGTTGGCGTAGGGGGAGCGTAATTACGTATCAGGACAAAACCCGACAGCAAAGCGCGTGCATCCTCCTTACGATTCTCCCAACCCGCCAATCCACCAACCCGCCAATCCGCAGCTAGGATTGGCACTATCGGGCGGCGGGGCGCGGGGTATTGCGCACTTGGGCGTGTTGGCCGCGCTTGATGAACTGCAACTGCCGGTGGCGCAGCTGGCGGGCGTGAGTTCGGGGGCCATTGCCAGCGTGTTTTACGCGGCGGGCTTTGCGCCGCGCGAGATTCTGCGGTTGCTGCTGGGCACCAATGTGTTTCGGCTCACGCGGCCGGCGTTCAGCCGGTTTGGGCTGCTGCACTTAGATGCGGTGGAGCAGCTGCTGGCCCGGCACTTGGGCAGCACGGTCAACTTCGAAGATTTGAGCCGGCCGCTGACGCTGGTGGCCACCGATTTGATGGTGGGCGAGTCGGTGTATTTCAACTCGGGGGCGTTGCTGCCGCCGCTGTTGGCCTCGTCGGCGGTGCCGATAATTTACCGGCCGGTAGAGTACCAGGGCCGGCAGCTGGTGGACGGCGGCCTGCTCAACAACCTGCCCGTGGAGCCGCTGCTGGGCCAAACCAACCTGCGCGTGGTGGGCGTGCACTGCAACCCCATCAACCCTGAAGCCCGCATTCCCACCTTCCGCCGCCTCATCGAGCGCACCCTGCACCTGGCCATCAACGCCAATACAGCGGCCCGCAAAAGCCAGTGCGACTTACTGCTGGAGCCGCCCGAGCTACGCCATTACCGCCCCCTGAGTTACAAGCGCGGCCCTGAGCTGTTCGACATCGGCTACCGCTATGCCATGGGGCAGGCCGAGGCCTTGCAGGCGCTGCTGTAGGCGCGGGCGGCTCCTGAATGCTATTCTGGACCAATTGCCCATCTTTGCACTCCCATTGATGGGGAACCTAACAGCTGCGTCGCTGTTTTGGCCGTTTTATTCATCTATCCTTGCGCTACTACACTGATGTCTCCTGAGTCTGCTCGTTCGAAATCCCCTTTCTGGTATGCCATGGCCAAGCTCGTGTTCGGCGTGGCCGGCTGGCACCTGGGCGAGATTCATAACCCCGACATTAAGAAAAGCATGATGATTGCGGCCCCGCATACCAGCAACTGGGACATCATCCTGGCCCGGGCCGCTTTTTATTTGATGGGCGTGCCCGTGCGCTTCACCGTGAAAAAGGAGTGGACCGAAAACTGGGCGCTGGGCTGGCTGGTGAAGGCCATCGGCGGCCTGGCCGTGGACCGCAGCCGTAACAATAGCCTCGTGGATGGCATGGTGAAGCTATTTGATGAGCACGACGAGCTGGTGATTCTCATTACGCCGGAGGGCACCCGCGCCTACCAGCCGCGCTGGCGCAAGGGCTACTATTTTGCCGCGCTGGGCGCGCACGTGCCCATTCGGCTGGGCTACCTGGACTATGCCAAAAAGGAAGCCGGTATTGGCGAAGCCGTGTGGCCCACGGGCGACTATGAGGCCGATGAAGCCAAAATCAAGGCATTTTACCGCACTAAGTCGGGGCGCTTTCCCGCGCAGGGCGTGCGCTGAGTCGATTGCAGTCATTCCGAGCGGAGCGAGGAATCTTGGTAGAACCGTTCAACCGGCATACCTCAGATTCCTCGCTCCGCTCGGAATAACTGCAGTCGATTTTAACAGTTTCCACGTTTTCCGTGCAGGAACACGCGGAACACCGTGCCCTGTCCCTCTTCGCTTTCGACGGCAATGTGGCCGCTTTCGGACTGCACCAGCCGATTGACGAGGAACAGGCCCACGCCGGTGCCTTCGCCCACCTGGGGGTGGAAGCGCCGGAACAGTTGGAACAGCTCGTTGCCATGGCGGTCCATGTTCATGCCCAGACCATTGTCGCTCACTTCGAGCACCGGGCAGCCATCGGCCTGATAAGTACGTACTTGAATGTGGGGCGCACGGTCGGGGTGCCGGTACTTGAGGGCGTTGCCCAGCAGGTTGATGAGGATGGTGCGCAGGCTGCTGCGCACGTAGCGAAGGGCCGGCAGCGCGGAAAAATCGGTATCGACGTGGGCGTCGGTGGCCTCCAGCTGCGGACGCAGGGCTTTCAGCACATCGGCCACTAGGCTGGCGAAAGTAACCTGCTCGGCGGACTGTTCGCCGGGGCTGCGCTGCTCCTGCACCACGGCCGCCAGGTCGGTGATGGTGGTGGACAGGCTGTGCAGCGAATCTTCGAGTAGGCGCATCACCACGGCTTCCTCGGGGTCCTGGAAGGTGGCGGTGCGGCGCAACTCGTCGAAGAGGCCGCGCAGGTTGTCGAGGGGTTGGCGCAGGTCGTGGCTGGCCGCGTACACGAAGTTGTCGAGGTCCTGATTGGTGCGGGCCAGCAGGCGGTTGCGCGCCCCGATTTCCTGATTGGCGGCGCTAAGCTGGGCGTTTTTCTCGTTCAGCTCCTGCCGGATTTCGGTGAGCTCGGCCAGCGAATCGCGCAGCTCGCGGTTCACGCCCTGCAGCTCGCCGTGGTAGCGGGCCACGTACTGCCGCCACTCGTTTTTTTCGATGGCGTGCAGCACGGTTTTGTTTAGCAGCTCGCGGTCAAATTGCTGCTTCACCAGGTAGTCGAGAGCGCCGGAGTTAAGGGCGCGCACGGCCAAGGCCTCGTTGCCGCCGCCGGTTATCATCACCACGCACAACGTCTCGGGCGGGGCCAGCTCACGCAGGGCCACAAGCAGGTCCAGGCCATCAGTGTCGGGCAGGTTGTAGTCAAGGAGTACGCAGTCGGGCTGCTGCAGGCGGAATTGCTCCAGGCCTTCGGCCCCCGAGGAGGCTTCCACTATTTCCAGCCGCTGAAAACCAGACTGCTGGCCCAGAAAGCGCCGGTACAGCATCCGGTCCTCCGGGTTGTCGTCAATCAGTAGAATTCGCTTCACAAATTTCGGTCTAGCCAGCCAGCGGCAGCTCGGAAGCCTCCAGCCAATAACGAATAATCAGCCGCACTTTTTCTTCCAGCTCGGAATAGCCAATGGGCTTCGTGAGGTAGCTGTTGGCTCCCAAGCGGTAGCATTCGGCAATATCGATGCTGTTGGACGAAGTGGTGAACACAATGACCGGGATGGTGTGTAAGGTCGGGTCGTTCTTGAGCACGTCGAGCACGGCACGGCCGTCGGTGCCGGGCATGTTGAGGTCGAGCAAGATGATGACGGGCAGTTGGCTGGGGTAGTCCGGGTGCTTGCCGTGGCCCTTGAGGTACTCGAGGGCCTGGTCGCCGTCTTCGCAGCGCAGCAGGGGGTTGGGCACCGCGTTTTTACGGAAGGCCCGGCTCAGGGCCGTGAAGTCTTCGACGCTGTCTTCCACCACGAGGATGGGGATGAGGGCGGTGGGATTCATTGGTTTACAGGCTGATGGGAATCGAAAAATAGAAGGTGGCGCCGTGGCCGAGCGTGGAATCGACCCACAGCTCGCCGCCGTTTTTCTCCGCCATTTTGCGGGCAATGGCCAGGCCGGCCCCGGTGCCTCCGCCGTACTTGTCCTGCGCGTGCAGGCGCTTGAAGATTTTAAAGATATTCTCGTGGTGCTTCGGGTCGATGCCGATGCCGTTGTCCTGTACGTAAATTACCACAAAATCGGCTGGATTTCCGGTGCCTTTCGGGCCGCGAATTTCGGGTGAGGCCACGCCGATGGTAACACGCTTTTCGGCGTGATTGTTATATCGTAGAGAGTTGGTCAGCAGATTGTTGAAAACTTCCTGGATGGACGTGCGGCTGCCGCGCACGGTGGGCAGGGGGCCGGCCACGGTAACGGTGGTGCGGGTTTGCTCGAAGCGGGGATGCAGCAGGTCGAGAATGTCGGTCAGGGCATCGTTCAAGTTCACGGCTTCTACCACCAGCTCGACCCGGCCCACGCGCGAGAGCTGGAGCAGCGACTCAATCAGGGCTTCCATGCGCTGGCTGAGGCGCACCAGGGTCCGCAGCTTGCTCACGCCCTCGTCGTCGAGCTTGTCGGCGTAGTCTTCCAGCAAAAACAGCGAGTAGTTGTGGATGCCGCGCAGGGGCTCTTTAAGGTCGTGCGAGGCCACGTAGGCAAACGAGTCCAACTCGTCGTTGCTGCGCTCCAGCTCGGCGTTGAGGCGGGTCAGGCTGAGGGCTTTGGCCTGTAGCTCGTTGAAAACCTTGAGGCGGATGTCGGAAATGTGCAGGCGGATTTCCTTGGCGGCCTCCACTTCGAGGGGCAGCCAGGGGGCCGAGGTTTCTTCCACGGTCTGCTTCCAAGCCTCAAACGACTGGCGGGGCGAGAGGAAAATCTGGCCGTCGGCGGTGGTCTGGTTTTTCTCGTGGCGGCCGGCCCAGGTCACGGTCTGCAACTGCTCGGGCCGGAACCAGAGGATGTAGTCGCCGGCCTCGCGGGCCAGGGCCACGGCCAAAATGCCGCTGGCCGTGGTGCGAATGGCCTTGCCGTCCGGGTTGAGCTGCGCGTAGGAATCGGTCACGAAAACATCGTGCGGATTATTGGCGCGCAGCCATTCCACAATTTCCTCAATCTGGCGGGGCTTGGGCGTATGGCCGAGGGTGATGACTTCGCCGTCGAAAACAATGGCCGCGCCGCCGCAGTCCAGCACATCCAGCAGGCTGGGGGTGAAGCGGTGCAGGCCGTCCATGAAATTGGCCTGGGTGCTCACCAAATCAAACAACCCCACCTGGGCTTCTCGGATGCGCAGGCGGTAGGCCTGCTCGTCCTGCAGTTCCTTGGTTTTGAGCAGGGCCGACACCGTTTTGCCCAGGAACTGGCACAGGTCGCGCAGCTCGTAGCTCACCAAGCGCGGGCTTTGGTGGTGGCAGGTCACCATGCCCCACAGCCGCCCTTCCTGAATGAGAGAGATGGTCATGGTGGCCTCCGAACCCAGGTTGTGCAGGTATTCGAGGTGAATGGGCGACACGCTGCGCAGCACCGAATACGTCATATCGGGCGGGCGGCTGGCCCCGGGCGCCACCGTGGGCACCAGCGGTACCGGCGCGTAGTGGGCATTGGGAATGAAACGCAGCCAGTTTTTTAGGTACATGGCCCGGGCCTGCTTTGGAATGTCGGTGGCCGGGTAGTGCATGCCCAGCCAGGGGGGCAGGTCTTCGCGCACGTCTTCGGCAATGACTTCGCCGCTGTCGTCGGGCGCGAAGCGGTAGATGGCTACCCGGTCGAACCCAGTGATGGTTCGCACCTGCTCGGCCGTCACCTGGCAGCATTCCAGCACGCTTTCGGCCGTGAGCAGGCGGCCCAGGCTCACGTTGAGGGCCGGCAGGTCGAGCGCGCTCACGCTGGTTTCGCTTAGCGGCTCGCCCTCCACCCACAGCAGGCCGTCGTAGCGGTGCAGGATGAGCTTATAGGCCGGCTGGCCCGTCACCCGGCCGAGGTGAATGCCCAGCAGCCGGGCGTCGGTCCCCAACTTGGCCCACACGCGCTCCACTTCCAGCAGCTGCTCGGGCTCCAGCAAGGTGCCCAGGCCAGCCCCGATGAGGGTTTCGGCCGCCATGCCCAGCAGTGTCAGCGTGTTGGCGCTGGCCTGCACCACGCGGCGGCTCTGCTCGTCGAGGCACAGCAAAAAGCCGTAGGGCTGAATCAGTCCCGGGATGTGAATGGGCTCCCGGTCGCAGTTATTGAGCGTGATGGGCTGGCCGAGCAGGCTTTCGTCGGTAAAGTTTTTTAGGGCTGATTGAGCCATTTAGCAAGGGCTTGAAAAGTGTGAACGGCCGAAGCCACAATGGCCGCTGGGTCGTCGTGGCCGGCTTCGGCCGCCTCGGTCAGCTGCTCGCCAAAGGCCTTCCAGAGCGGCCCGGTGCGCTCGGCCCGGCCCGTGAAAAAGGCGTGCGCGGCAATGCCCGCCTTATCGAGCTGCCGCGCAATCACCTGCCCGCCTAGCGTGGAGCCTTCGAACACGTACATGGCCCCCAGCAGCTGGGCGCGGGTGCTCAGCGGTGGCAGCGCGGGGCAGCGCGGTGGCGGGGCAGGGTGGCCCAGTCGGGCCAGGTCCTCCAGAATCAGGGGGGCGCGGTAGCGCTGGTCGAGCAGCCAGGCCGGCCCGAAGGCGGCGGCGTGGGCGTGCAGCTGCGCCTCATAAGGCTGCAAAAAACCGTACATCCTGGCCAGGAATTGAGCGGTATCGGCCGCCGTCACCGTGCCCGCGCCCAGGGCCAGGTTAAAGTGGTTTTGCTCCACGGCATCGTGGAACGGTCTGGTTTCGTGGCGAAGGCGCGGCAGAATAGCCGGGCTTTCCTGTGGGTGAGACATAGTGAAGAACAACGTTGGCAGGACGAAAATAGGCCCGCGGACGCGGTGCTACGGTTTTGCTTAGTCCTGGGTCAGGGCATAGCTCACCAGGTTGGCCCCCATGCGCAGGGCCGCGTCGTGCACGGCGGGCGAGTCTTCGGGGTAGGTGCCCACGTCTTCCCAGCCGTTGCCCAAGTCGCATTCATAGGAATAAAAGCACACCAGCCGGCCTTTGTATACCAGCCCGAACCCCTGGGCGCGCTTGCCGTCGTGCTCGTGCACCTTGGGCAAGCCGCGGGGAAACTGATATTTCTGATGGTAAATCGGGTGGGAGTAGGGCAGCTCCACGAACTCCAGCTCAGGAAACACCTTTTTCATCTCGGGCCGGATGAATTTATCGAGCCCGTAATTATCATCAATGTGCAGGAAGCCCCCACCCGTGAGGTACTGGCGCAGGTTTTTGGCCTCGGCGGCGGTGAAGCTCACGTTGCCGTGCCCGGTCATGTGAATGAACGGGTAGGAGAGCAGCTCCGGCGAGTCGAGCTCCACGGTGGCTTCGTCGGGCGCGATGTTGGTTTTCAGCGCCTGATTGCAAAAGGTGATGAGGTTGGGCAGCGATGTTTTGTTGGCGTACCAGTCGCCCCCACCGCCGTAGTGCAGCTTGGCAATGCGGAAGCTGGGCGCAGGAGCGGCAGCCGATAGCAGCAGCGAAGCGGATAAAAGCAGGTATTTCAGCATAAAATAAGTGGGCAGGCCAGACCCGCCCGCTTTATAATGGCAGACGGAATCGTAAAGTTCGGGCCCGGGGCCGGTGCGACTTGCACCGGAGACGCAATGTAGCCACCCTGGCGGCTTCGCGCCTATATTCGCTGCCCCAGCCGGCCGCGATTTTGGACAGGATTCATGACTAACGAGAAGCTCACCCAATTTTTCCAGAGCATGGGTCCCATCAGCGCCGGGCAGGCCGCCGACATTGCCAGCGTTTTCGTCCCGAAGGCCATCGGCAAGCACGAATTCCTGCTGCAAGCCGGCAGAGTTAGCGACGAGTACTTGTTTCTGGACAGCGGCTTCGTGCGCGCCTTTGCCTATGATACCAACGGCCACGACGTGACCACCGGCTTCTATGCCAGCGGCCAGGTAGTGTTCGAGGTGGCGTCGTTTTTCAACCGCACGCCCTCGCAGGAATACATTCAGGCGCTCACCGACTGTACCGGCTGGGCCATCACGCACCAGCAGCTAAACGCGCTGTTTCACGCCCGGCCCGAGTTTCGGGAGTTTGGCCGGGCGGTGCTCGTGCGCGGCTACGCGGCCCTCAAAAGCCGCATGCTGGCCCTGATAACCGAGCCCGCCGCCGCCCGCTACGCCAGCCTGCTGCGCGCCAGCCCCGAAATCCTGCAGCACGCGCCCCTCAAAACCATCGCCTCCTACCTCGGCGTCACCGACACCTCGCTAAGTCGGATTCGGAAGGGAAACCCGCCGAAATAGCTGGCGGGCCGCATTTCTTGCCATTTGGCAAGCCGGGACGGCCGGGCCGCCAGTTCCTTTGTGGCGTACTAAAAACCAACCCGCCCGGCCATGCACACGCTCCCCGATACCGCGCTTCTCAGCCTCGTTTTTGGCCTGACTACGGGCCTCGCCGTTTGGCTGTTTTACCTGGCCGCGCACCGCTCCGGGCGCGTGCTGCTGGTGCTGCTGGCATGGCTGCTGGGGCAGGGCGCGGTGGGCCTGAGCGGCTTTTACACCATCAGCCGCTCGCTGCCGCCGCGGCTGGCGCTGCTGCTGGGGCCGCCGCTGCTTCTGATAGTGGCGCTGTTTGCCACGGCTTCCGGCCGCCGTTGGCTGGCGGGGCTGCGCCTCGACATGCTGACCGCGCTGCACGTCGTCCGCATTCCGGTGGAACTGGTTTTGTTCGGCCTGTATATGCAGAAAGCCGTGCCGCAGCTCATGACCTTCGAAGGCCGCAACTGGGATATTCTGGCGGGTCTGACCGCACCCGTGGTCTATTATTTTGCCTTCCGTAGCCAGCAATTAGGTCGAGGCGGGCTGCTGTTTTGGAATATCCTCGGGCTGGCTTCCCTGCTCAACATCGTGGTCAATGCGCTGCTGTCGGCCCCCACGCCCTTGCAGCGCTTCGCCTTCGAGCAGCCCAACGTGGCCATCCTGCATTTTCCGTTTGTGTGGTTGCCGGGTTGTGTAGTGCCCCTTGTGCTGCTGGCGCATCTGGCCGCCATTCGCCGGCTGCTAACCGACAACATTTAAACGCTTGTGTTAGTAAATGCCACCGCAGGACCATCCGCCTCGGTGGTGCCACCGCCGAACTTTCCGAACTTTAGCCGTTTGACTATGCAGGCCCCGCTTTTTGCCATCACCGCCACGCTGCTGTTGTTCGGGGCCTCGGCCCGCGCCCAAACTAGGAGCGCGCCAACCAAAGTCGCGTCGTATTCCTATGGTACCCCGGGCACGGTCAGCTACGAGCACCTGAGCTTCTGGGCGAAAGCCGGCAAGCGCACGGATATTTTTTATTCCTATGGGCCTGACCGCAAGGAAGTCACGGTAAAATACCTTGGTAAAACGCAGTTGAATGGTGAGCCAGGCTTTAAGGTGCGGTTTGCCAATGGCAACGTGCTGTCTGTGATTCCGAAAGGTACCCTGCTGGCGGTAAGCGCTGCCGGCCAGACGCCCAACAACTTTGCCTGGGAGTACGAAGGGCCAGTCAACGGCGTCGGAACGTTCTGCGATGTCTGCGTGGCCGACGAAAAAGAAGCCGTGCAGTTTATGCAGACGTATTACCTGAAATAACGCGTACCTGCCGCTTTTCTTCGCTTCCGTACTGCCTTTTGCCTGCTTTATGACCAACGAGGAAACAGCCGTTAAAGCCACCTATTTCAGCATCATTGGCAACACGAGCTTAGCGCTAATCAAAGGCGTGGCCGGCTATTTCGGCAATTCCTACGCGCTGGTGGCCGATGCCATCGAATCCACGACCGATATTTTTGCATCGTTGCTGGTGCTTTTGGGGCTCCGGTACGCCAGCCGGCCGGCCGATAAAAACCATCCCTACGGCCACGGCCGCATCGAGCCACTGGTGACGTTTCTGGTGGTGGGCTTTCTGATAACCTCGGCCACGATTATCGCCTACGAAAGCATTCAGAACATTGGCACGCCGCACGCCCTGCCCAAAGCCTGGACGCTGGCCATTCTGGGCGGCATCATTATCTGGAAGGAAATTTCCTTTCGCACGGTAATGAAAAAGGCGGAGGAAACCAACAGCTCCTCGCTCAAAGCCGATGCCTGGCACCACCGCAGCGACGCCATCACTTCGGTGGCCGCGTTCGTCGGCATTTCCATCGCGCTGGTGCTCGGCAAAGGGTACGAGTCGGCCGACGACTGGGCCGCCCTGTTCGCCGCCGGCTTCATCCTCTACAACAGCTACCAGATTTTCCGGCCCGCCTTGGGCGAAATCCTCGACGAGCACGTGTACGATGATTTGGTGCTCGAAATCAGGCAGGTGGCCGCTACGGTGGAGGGCGTGCGGGGCACCGAAAAGTGCTTCATTCGCAAAGCTGGGATGCAATACCATGTCGACCTGCACGCCAAAGTCAGCGGGGATATTACCGTGCGGCAAGGCCACGAAATCGCGCATCACCTCAAGGACACGCTGCGCAGTCGGCTCCCGCAGCTCGGCCACGTCCTGATTCACGTAGAGCCGCAGTAGCAGATTTCAGCGACCGATGTGGGCCGTGAAAACCGCCGCCAGCGCGGCCGTCTCCGTGCGCAGCCGCGAATTGCCCAGCGTGACCGGCCGAATGCCCTTGGCCAGCGCCAGCGCAATTTCCTGCGGCGTAAAATCGCCTTCCGGACCAATGAGCACGCAGCAGCCCGGCCCCGCGCCGGTCACCTGCGCCAGCGCGGTGCGCTCGCCTTCTTCCAGATGCGCGATGAACGTGGTTTCGGGCGTAACCCCGGCCACGAAATCCCCAAAATCCTGCATCTCATCCAGTTGTGGCAGCCAGGCCTGGCCTGACTGTTTCAGCGCGCTGATGGCAATTTTTTCCATCCGCTCCAGCTTCAGCTCGCGGCGCTCGGAGCGGGCGCAACGCAGGAAGCTGATGCGCTCGACGCCAATTTCCACGGCCTTTTCCACGAACCACTCCATGCGGTCGAGGTTTTTAGTGGGGGCCACGGCTACGTGGGTGAAATAGGAGCGGGGCGCCACCGTTTCGTGGTGCGTGATGCGGAGCTGGCAGCGCTTGAGGTTGGCATCGGCCACAGCCGCTTTGTAAAGGCCGCCCCGGCCATCGAGTAGTTCCACTTCGTCGCCCACGCTCAGGCGCAGTACGCGCACGGCGTGCTTGCTTTCGTCTTCGGGCAGGGTATAGGTAGGGCCGGCGAGGTCGGGCGCGAAGAAGGTATGCATGGCGCAAAGAACGGCAGGCTGGTGCAAAAACCGTATTATCGGGTGCCGCACGCCAGGCTAACCACTTGCCGCCCTACGCTTGCTAACGGTCCCAGCGTTGCCATTCAGAAAAACCACCATTCGGCTGCGAAAAGGTGTTTTCAGGTTCAGGAATAGTCCGAAATTGCTGATTCTGTACTGTAGGTAAGCTGCTGAATGGCAGTAAAATCAACTCCTATAAAAGTGCTGGGTGGAGTTGCTGTCGGGTGGCAAGTAGCCGTTAACGGAAACAATTGACATTGCGATTTAAATTAATATATTATATATTAATTATTATAGTAACGTTTTCAGTTTTATGTCTATCAAACACCTGAGCTATGCAAAAGAAAATCATCACCGTCTTCGGGGCCACCGGGGCTCAGGGCGGCGGCCTGGTCCGCGCAATTTTGAAGGATGCAACGGGAGAATTTGCCGTGCGCGCCGTCACCCGCGATATTCAGTCGACCAAGGCGCAGCATTTGGCGCGGCACGGGGCTGAGGTGGTGGCCGGCGACCTCGACGACCCGGCGAGCATCCGCCGGGCAATGGCCGGCGCTTACGGCGCGTATTGCGTCACTTTTTTCTGGGAGCATTTTTCGCCCGAGAAAGAAGATGCCCAGGCCCGCAACATGGCCGAAGCGGCTAAATACGCTGGCATTGAGCATGTCATCTGGTCGACCTTGGAAGACTCGCGGAAGTGGATTCCGCTGTCCGACAACCGAATGCCGACGCTGATGGGCAACTACAAAGTGCCCCACCTCGACGCCAAAGGGGCCGCCAACCATTATTTCTCCGACCTCAAAGTGCCTACCACTTTCCTCCTCACCTCGTTCTATTGGGAGAACTTTATCTACTTCGGCATGGGGCCGAAACCGGGACCGGACGGCAAGCTGGCCATCAGCCTGCCGCTGGGCCAAAGCAAGCTATCGGGCATGGCCGCCGAGGACATCGGGAAGTGCGCGCTGGGCATCTTCAAAAAGGGCAAGGCGCTGATTGGCAAAACCGTTGGCATTGCCGGGGAGCAGCTCACGGGGCAGCAAATGGCTCATATTATGACCAAAGTTTTCGGCCTGCCCATTGCCTACAATGAGCTAACGCCCGAGCAATACCGCAGCCTGGGCTTTCCCGGAGCCGATGACCTCGGGAACATGTTCCAGTTTCAGCGGGATTTTGCCGAAGATTCCCTCAAGGCCCGCAACCTGGCCTTCTCGCGGGAGTTGAACCCCGAGCTGCAAACCTTCAGCGAATGGCTGATTAAGAACGGCCAGCGCATTCCCGTCGAGCAGCTGGTGGGTTAGCCGTTCAGTTGCCCAACTTGCCAGCCATTATACAGCAAAAGCCCCGTCGGCTGCAACCGACGGGGCTTTCTGGTGAGTGAACTACTGCGAAACCCTAGGCTTCTACAGCCACGCGGGGCGCGCCAGCCAGGATTTCCTCGTTGGCAAAGTCTGCGTATTTCTTAAAGTTCTCCACGAACTTCTCGGCCAGGTCCGCGGCCGTTTTGTCGTAAGCTTCCTTGTCGGCCCAGGTGTTGCGAGGGTCCAGAATTTCGGAAGGCACGCCGGGCACGGCGCCGGGCACCATCATGCCAAACACGGGGTGCTTGGTGAATTTCACGTCGTCGAGTTGGCCGTTCAGCGCGGCCGTAATCATGGCGCGGGTGTAGGGCAGCTTCATGCGGTGGCCGGTGCCGTAGCTGCCGCCCGTCCAGCCCGTGTTGATGAGCCACACGTTGATATCCGGGTTTTCGTCCATTTTCTGGCCCAGCATCTCAGCGTATTTAGTGGGGTGCAGCGGCAGGAATACTGCGCCGAAGCAGGCCGAGAACGTGGTTTGTGGCTCGGTCACGCCCATTTCCGTGCCGGCCACCTTGGCCGTGTAGCCGCTCATGAACAGGTACATGGCATGCGACTTATCAAGCTTGCTGATGGGCGGAATCACGCCGAAAGCGTCGGCCGTGAGGAAGAAAATGTTCTTCGGCGCGTCGGCCACGCCGGGCTCGATGGCGTTTGGGATGAAATTGATGGGGTAGGCGGTGCGGGTGTTCTCCGTCACCGACTTGTTGGCGTAGTCCACGGTGTGGGTGCCGGGGATGAAGCGCGTGTTCTCCACGATGGAGCCGAAGCGGATGGCATCGTAAATCTCGGGCTCCTTCTCCTTGCTCAGGTCGATGACTTTGGCGTAGCAGCCGCCTTCGAAGTTGAAGATGCCGGCGTCGGGCGTCCAGCCGTGCTCGTCGTCGCCGATGAGGCCGCGGTTGGGGTCGGCCGAAAGGGTGGTTTTGCCGGTGCCCGAGAGGCCGAAGAAGATGGCCGTGTCGCCCTGTTTGCCCACGTTGGCCGAGCAGTGCATGCTCAGCGTGTTGTGCTCGTGGGGCAGCAGGTAGTTCAGCACGCCGAAAATGCCTTTCTTCATTTCGCCGGCGTAGCCCGTGCCGCCAATCAGAATCATCTTCTTAGTGAAGTTGATGATGGCGAAATTGTTCTGCCGGGTGCCGTCCACGGCCGGGTCGGCCTCGAAGCCAGGGGCGCAGATGATGCTGAAGTCGGGCGTCCAGCTGGTGTCGGCGCCTTCTTCGGGGCGCAGGAACATGTTGTAGCAAAACAGGTTGTGCCAGGCCTGCTCGTTCACGATGCGCAGCTTGAGCTGGTAGTCGGGATTGGCGCCGGCGTAAGCTTCGCGCACGTACAGCTCCTTATCGGCCAGGTAGGCCACCATTTTCTGGTGCAGCTGGTCGAACTTGTCGGCGTCGAAAGGGATGTTAATATCGCCCCACCACACGCTGTTTTCGGTGTTGGCGTCCTTCACCACAAACCGGTCTTTGGGCGAGCGGCCCGTGAATTTGCCGGTGTCGGCCATCAGCGCGCCGGTGTCGGTGAGCTGGCCTTCGCCGTTGCGCAGGGCGTGCTCGATGAGCTCGGCCGGCGTCGGGTTGAGGTGGACGGTGGCGGTTTCGCGGAAGCCGAGCGGCTGCAAACGATTGCGGGCGTCGACGGCAGAGGTGGGAGCTTCTTGCATGGCTATGAAAGTGTTGGGTGGGAATTCTCGTGACTGAGGATACAAAGGTAGAATCGGCGGGCGGACCGGTAGTGAAACAATTCGTTTCTTTACCGGGACAAATCAAACCTGATATGGCCCAAGCTGCGCCGTGTGCTGCAAAAGGTGGCACCCTAAGCCCATTCGGGCCAGAATAATTCAATCATCCTCCGGTTTTGCCCTTTCGGCAGGTTCCCTTTGTCCCTATAAAATTTGTTCGTTATGGCCACCGACATTGCGCGCTACAACGGAATCTACGGCGACCACAAGGCCCGGATTTCGCACGACTACCTCCAGAGCCAGCTCATCGTGCCCCGGCAGCGCGTCACCGACTGGGGCCTGAAGCCGCACCTGCACGAAAACCTGTTCCAGCTGTTTTTTCTCGAAGCCGGCCGCGCCGCCTTCGAGGCCACCGAGCTGGTGGAGCTGCGCACGCCCTGCCTGGTCATCATTCCTGCCAACACCGTGCACGGCTTCACCTTTAGCCCGCAGGTGAAGGGCCGCACCCTCACACTATCAGAGGCGCTGCTCGACACCATACTGCAGGCCACGCCCGGCGTGCTGGTCGAAATCAACGCGCTGCACATTCTGTCCGAATTCACTTCCGAAGTCAGCTTTACCGATTTATCGGCCCTGGAACAGCAGATTCACGAGGAAATCAACTCGGAATTGCCCGGCAAGCAGCTCGCGCTCAATGGCTATTTTAAGCTGCTGTTCGTGAAGATTTTTCGGCTGCTGCACCACCACCGGGGCCAGGGGGAAAGCCCCAACCGTGCCCTGCACTACTTCCGCGAGTTCCAGAAAGCCATTGAACGCACCGCGCCATTCGAGAAGAAAATTTCGGATTTTGCGCAGGAACTCAAGATTACACCGGTGCACCTCAACCGCATCTGCCAGGCGGTGAAGGGCAAAACGGCCCAGCAGATAGTGCAGGCCCACACCATTCGGCGGGCGCACAACTACCTGCTGTACACCTCGCTTTCGGTGGCCGAAATTGCCTACGAGCTACAATTCGTGGACCCGGGGTATTTCACGCGGTTTTTCCGCAAGCAAACCGGGCTGGCACCGGGGGCTTACCGGGCAAAAGCGTACCGGAGCGATTCGGCGGGCAAAGTGGTTAAAGCTGGCCAGACTGAATCGTAGCAAGCCGGAGAAAGACCGTCATGCTGAGCGCAGCGAAGCATCTTGCTTGCCACCACTATGCAAATCGAATGGATTACTTATTGCGGGCAAGATGCTTCGCTGCGCTCTGCATGACGGTTTGTTGAATACCGGTACAGTGCCCCCGGCTTCATAATGCCGAAACTTTCCTAGATTTACCGTGCCCGTATTGCATCAGGAATGCAGCGCGCCGCTTTTCAACCGATTTCCATTTATTTCTCACCCCTAGTTTTCTTCAATGCAAACCATTTCTGCTCAGACCGAGCAACCGCTCGCCGCGGAATCCACGAGCCACCCGCGCGGGTTGTACCTGCTGTTCGCCACCGAAATGTGGGAACGGTTCAGCTACTACGGCATGCGCGCCGTGCTGGTGCTGTTCCTCACTAAGGCCATGATGATGGACAAGGCCTTCGCGTCCAAATTCTACGGCGGCTACACCAGCCTGGTGTACCTCACGCCGCTTATCGGCGGCTTCATCTCGGACCGCTACTGGGGCAACCGCCGCTCCATCCTCACGGGCGGCCTGCTGATGGCGCTGGGCCAGTTCACGCTGTTTTTCTCGGCTTCAAACTACGGCGCGGCCGAAACCCACGCCCTGAGCCACTGGATGCTGTACCTCGGCCTGGGCGTGATGATTGTGGGCAACGGCTTCTTCAAGCCCAATATTTCGAGCATGGTGGGCTCTCTCTACAGCCCGGCCGACAAGCGCAAGGACGCGGCCTATACCATCTTCTACATGGGCATCAACCTGGGCTCGTTCATCGGCAACACCATCACCAGCCTCATCGGCGACACCGGCAACCCCGCCGATTTCCGCTGGGCCTTCCTGGCCTGCGGCATTGCCATGCTGTTGGGTACCGTGATTTTTAACTGGGGCAAGGGCAAGTACCTGCACACGCCCGACGGCACACAGGTGGGCGAAACCCCCGTGCAATCGGGCGGCGTGATGGGCATCTATGCGCTGCTGCCGGTGCTGCTGGCCATTATTCTGGGCATTCTGTGGCTCGATTCGGCCAAGTTCCCCACTATTGCGCCGCTGCTAGGCGTGGCCGTGGTGGGCATCGCCTACATGATTTTCAGCGATAAATCCCTAAGTGGGGCCGATATCAAGGGCATCATGGTGATTTTCATCGTATCGTTTTTCGTGGTGTTCTTCTGGGCCGCGTTTGAGCAGGCCCCGGCTTCGCTCACGTTCTTCGCCGATGAGCAGATGAACCGCACCATCTTCGGCTTCACGCTGCCGGCCAGTATCTTCCAGAACCTCAACGCCATTTTCGTGGTGGTGGGCGCGCCGCTCATGGCCATGGTCTGGACGGCCCTGGGTCGCCGCGGGGCCGAGCCACCGTCGCCTCTTAAAATGGCCATTGGCCTGGCCTGCCTCGCCGCCGGCTACCTCGTGATGTGCTTCGGCGTGCACAACCTGCAGCCCGGCGTGAAGGTGAGCATGTTCTTCCTGGTGGCGCTCTATTTCCTGCACTCCGTGGGCGAGTTGTGCCTTTCGCCCATCGGCCTCTCGCTGGTAAATAAGCTGGCTCCCGCCAAATTCGCCTCGCTGCTGATGGCCGTGTGGTTCCTTGCCAACGCGGCAGCCAACTACCTGGCCGGTTACATGAGCAGCCTCTACCCCGACCCCAAATCGACGGCCCCCGCGCCGGAAATCCTGGGCTTCCACATCACCAGCCTCTACGATTTCTTCATGGTGTTCGTGGTTTCGGCCGCCGCCGCTGCCGCTATTCTATTCCTCATCAGCGGCAAGCTGGCCAAGATGATGGACGCCCGCAACTACCCCGCGCCGGTGGCGCAGTAATTGCCTTTTGCATAAAAAAAGTCCCCGGCACCATCGGCGCCGGGGACTTTTTTTATGCACTACACACCGCTCGATGAAGGGCGCTACTGACGGGCAAGCCAGTTTTCTTTAGTGAGTCGATAGACAAAGTTGAGCTTGGGTGCCTCGCCGAAATACGCTATTTCTTCCTCGGCAATCTTCTCGGCGCCCATGCGGCCGATGGCTATCTGTGAACGGGTATTCTGCCCGCCAATGTGGAAATATACCTGCGAGACAAACTGGTAAATGTAGTCCAGCATCAGCGCCTTCACGCCGCTATTAAAGCCCTTTCCCCAATACCGGGTGGCATAGAACGTGTAGCCAATCAGAATGCTGTTGTCCTGCTCGTTATACCCGTAGAAACGTGTGCTGCCAGCTACTTCGTTGGTTGCTTTGTCTACGATTTTGAAGGCGCCGTGGCTTTGCATAGCGCCATCAAAAAACGTCCTGAATACTTCCGGCCGCCACCGGTCTTTGTTTGGGTGCTGCTCCCAGATGCTTGGGTCGGCAGCCGTAGCGTATAGGGCTTCAAAATCAATTTCCTGCAAGGGCAACAACAGTACCTGCTGGTTTTCTAAGTGGGGTTGGATATTGGGCATCATGGGGCTGCGTGCAAATGGACGAGTAATGTAGCCGGCGACGACCGCCAAGGTACAGTAGCGGCGGAGCCATTCTGCGGTTTGAGAATTCCTCCGGGCACAAAAAAGCCCCGCCGGCAATACCGGCAGGGCCTTCTCTTGAGCTAACAGCAGGGCTGCCAGCGGCTCGACTTACATCATGCCGCCCATGCCACCCATACCGCCCATGCCGCCGTCGCCGTGGCTATGGCCAGCTTCTTTGGGCTCGGGCTCGTCCGAAATCACGGCTTCGGTCGTCAGCAGCAGGCCGGCGATGGAAGCAGCGTTTTCGAGGGCCAGACGGGTCACCTTGGTGGGGTCGATGATGCCGGCGGCCACCAGGTTTTCGTACCGGTCTTCGCGGGCGTTGTAGCCGTAGTCGGCTTTGCCGTCGCGCACTTTCTGCACCACTACCGAGCCTTCGCCACCAGCATTGGCCACGATGGTGCGCAGGGGAGCTTCCAAGGCCGTGCGGATGATGTTCACGCCGGTTTTCTCGTCCTGGTTGTGCGTGTCGATAGCATCCAGAGCGTCCAGCGCACGCACCAGAGCCACGCCACCGCCAGGCACCACGCCTTCCTCAACGGCGGCGCGAGTGGCGTGCAGGGCATCGTCAACGCGGTCTTTCTTTTCTTTCATTTCCACTTCCGTGCTGGCACCGATATAGAGAATGGCCACGCCGCCGCTTAGCTTGGCGAGGCGCTCCTGCAGTTTCTCCTTGTCGTAGTCGCTCGTAGTGGTTTCCATCTGGGCCTTAATCTGGCCTACGCGGGCGGTGATGGCGTCTTTCGAGCCCTTGCCGTTTACGATGGTCGTGTTGTCTTTGTCGATGATGATTTTCTCGGCCGTGCCCAGGTATTCCAGGGTCGCGTTTTCGAGCTTGTAGCCCTGCTCTTCGCTGATAACGGTACCGCCCGTGAGGGTAGCAATGTCTTCCAGCATGGCCTTGCGGCGGTCACCGAAGCCGGGAGCTTTCACGGCTGCGATTTTGAGCGAGCCGCGCAGCTTGTTCACCACCAGCGTAGCGAGGGCTTCGCCGTCCACATCTTCCGAAATGATAACGAGGGGCTTGCCGGTCTGCAGCACCTGCTCCAGCACGGGCAGCAGCTCCTTCATGGTGCTCACCTTCTTGTCGTAGATGAGGACGAAGGGCGAGTCGAACTCAACCTCCATTTTCTCAGGGTTGGTCACGAAGTAAGGGGAGAGGTAGCCGCGGTCAAACTGCATGCCTTCCACCGTCTTCACTTCGGTTTCGGTGCCACGAGCTTCTTCTACGGTGATGACGCCTTCCTTGCCCACTTTGTCCATGGCATCGGCAATCATTTTGCCGATTTCCATGTCGTTGTTGGCCGAAATGGCACCCACCTGGGCAATTTCTGACGAGTTTTCAATCTTCTTCGACTGGGTCTTCAGGTTGGCCACCACGGCCTGCACTGCTTTGTCGATGCCACGCTTCAAATCCATCGGATTGGCGCCCGCAGCCACGTTTTTCGAGCCAGCGGTGTAGATGGCCTGGGCCAAAACCGTAGCCGTCGTGGTGCCGTCACCAGCCTGGTCGGCCGTTTTCGAAGCCACTTCTTTCACGAGCTGGGCGCCCATGTTTTCAATCGGGTCGCGCAGCTCAATTTCCTTGGCCACGGTCACGCCGTCCTTGGTGATGGAGGGAGCGCCGAATTTCTTGTCGATGATGACGTTGCGGCCTTTCGGGCCGAGGGTCACTTTCACGGCGTTTGCCAGTTTGTTCACACCAGCCTGCAGTTTGCTACGGCCGTCGGTGTCGAATTGGATGTTCTTAGCCACGTTGGGAAGAATTAGGAGTTATGAATTATGAGTTATTCTCGGCGGGCTTAGAGCACGGCGAAAATGTCCGACTCGCGCATGATGAGCAGGTCTTCGCCATCGACGGTGATTTCGGTGCCGGCGTACTTGCCGTAGAGCACCTGGTCGCCCACGGCCACCTGCGGCTTGATGATGGTACCGCTGTCGGCGGTTTTGCCTTCGCCCACGGCTACTACTTCGCCACGCTGGGGCTTCTCCTTGGCCGTATCGGGGATGATGATGCCGGATTTGGTTTTCTCCTCGGCGGCGGCGGCGCGAACAATTACGCGGTCAGCCAGCGGTTTCATGCTAAGTGCCATTTTGGGTGTATTTGGGTTGGATTAAGTTGAAATACTAGGTGTCCGGCCTATTCTCATTTCCCGTGCCAGCGCCACAAACCTGACAAAATGGGCAGGTTTATGGCTGGGCGTGGCAGAAGTGACGGACGCGCCGGCAGCAGTGGCTGGTTCACCTGCGCATCAATGCCGCGTCGGCCCTTTGCATTGCCCAACAAAAAAGCCGGTGCCCCTCGTTGGAGAAGCACCGGCTTTTGTCGGTTCGGAGTAGAAGCCGCGATTATTTGGCAGGCGTAGTAGCCGGCGCTGGCGTCGTGGTGCCAGTAGCGGGAGCAGTTGCGTCGGGGGCCGGAGCAGCCGGAGCGGGCGCGCTCGGGGCGGTAGGAGCCGGCAGCTTAGTTTCGAGGGCGCGCTGCTGGTTCACGCTGCGCACCGGGCCACCGCCGGTGGAGGTGAGCATATGCGACCCAAGCGACAGCACCACCAAACCGATAGCAAAGCCCCAGGTGAGTTTTTCGAGCAGGTCGCCGGTGCGTTTCACGCCCATCATGCTGGCCGCGCCGCCGGCGCTAAACTGGCTGGAAATTCCGCCCCCTTTGGGGTTTTGGGCCAGCACTACGAGGGCCAGCAGGAAGCATACCAGGAGAATGAGGATGATGAGAGCGATGTACATGAGGGGTAAAGAAGCTGAAAAAGCAAATTACGCTGAAGGTTGCAATGATTCTATTTGGGCTGCAAAGTACGCCATTTTTTCCGGCTGCTTCACCATGAGCTTTTCATAAATCTCAATGGCCCGGGCAGTTTTGCCTTGCCGCACGAAGATGCGGGCCAGATTTTCGGAAACGAGGTCGGGTTCGGAGCGGGTGCTGCGCACGCTCAAGTCGGGCTGGCCGCCGGGCGTGGGCGGCAGCATGCCCGGCCGCGTGAGGCGCGGCTGACGCTTGAGGAAGTTGTTGATGAGGTCAATGGTAGAAGGCAGCTCGGGCGGGGCGGGGCAGTGCGTGGCCCAGTGGTCGAGCAGCAGCGGGTCCGGCTCGAAGAAGGTGCCGGTGGGGGGGAGCGGCACGGCCGGCGGCTGGGCGGCGGCCACCACGGCGGTGGCGGTTTCGGCGGCTTCGGCCTTGGCAGTCAGCAGGTCCAGCAGCTGCATGGACAAGCCCAGACGGCTGCTTTCGCCGAAAGCGTAGCCCACCACGGCATCGCCGGTGAAAGCGGCCGGGGTGAACACCGGCGCGGCCGGGGCCGTCGCCGGCAGGGTAAATGCGTCGGGGCTGCCCAGGCTGCGGGTAACCGCCGATGCGGCCCATTCATCAACCAGGCCGGGCAGCTCATAGCTCGTTACGGCGGCGGGCGGCGCATCGGCTAGGCCAAATTCGAACCTCGCTTCGCCCACTTCTACCGGTGGCCGAATCGCGGGGGCCTGGGCCGGTAATTCGTCGGCAATTGCAATGGCCTCGGGTGCGTCAATTAGCGGTGCCGAAATTATTTCAGGCACTTCAACTGCTGCCACTGGCTCGGCCAGGGGGCTGGTCGTTATCTCAACCCCTTCTTGGTCGACCAATTCTATCGGGGGTGGGGCCGCCGTTGGCGTTGCCGGCTCCAATTCAACTGGAAACGGAGGAGAAGCTTCGTGCGCGGCTTGCGGCACCGCTGGCTTTTCTTCCTGGACGATGGCCGTGGCTTGGGTGGATTCAGCCGGGGGAACTGCTTCGGAGAGGACTTCTGCAATAGCTGCCGGTGCTACAGACAACTGCGCGGCCACGGCAGATGGCAAGGCCTGTTCAATTTCAACGGAAACCGCCGGCATTGCCGGACTTGTGGCCACTGGTTGGGGTTCCTCAACCGCTGTAATCGGTTCGGGCTTTGCAGCAATGACAACGGCTGCCGGTGCGGGGGCAGGGATTTCCGCCGCAACCGGCGCTGCTGGCTGTGGCGTAGCAACTGGCGTGGCTTCGGCCACGAAAGCTGGCTCGATTGCAACCGGGGGCGGACTCTCAATGGAGGGCGCAGCCCCGGAAACCGGAAGAGCTACGGGCTCCGCTTCCACTTGCTCGATGAGGCGGCGCAGCAGGCTGCGGTCGGCAGCGTAAGTGGCGGCGCGGCGCAGGCGCTGGCTGGCCAGCATGGTGCCCTGGTCGTGAGCGGCTTTGGCCAGCAGCAGGTGGGCAGTCTGGCAATAGGGAAAGGCCTGGGCCAGCTGCTCAAGCTCGCGCACTTCGGCCGGCCCCAAAGCGGTGGGGCGGTCGAGAACGTGCAGAAGCGTAGCGCGGGTCACAGATGAAACAGGCAGTGGAAGCGGTAATTGGGAAGAACTGAGTTTCGGAGCAAAGCCGTAAATCAGCGCATCGGACCCATTAATGGGGGTGCAACATTACGCTAATTTACGCAGATACACCTGCTGCTAGCGTGCAGTTAATTGATATTTCCCGGAAAATTCAGTGCGTAATTCCTCTGCCGGCCAACTGCCCCAAACCCCAATTTATTCGCCGACTACCAGTTAGCTACCGACTTATTAAAAATGTCGGTAATAATTTTATCCGTGGTGGTACGCACGGCGGTGGGGTCGTTGTTGATGGTCGAAATGTTGCGGTTGGCCGCATAATCGTCAAAATTCTGGAACACCTGCTCGAAGCTCTGCTTGTCGTCCTTGGTGTTGGTGAAGCGAATTTTGACCTGAATCGTGAGGCGGTTTGAGCCGGCCTGCGACACGCCGTTGACCTGCTGAATGGAGGCCGGCGCAAAGTCGTAGGCCACGATGTTGCCGTCGAATTGCAGGTCGCCGTCGCGGGGCACGAGTTTTAGATTGGTATTGCGCTGGAAATAGTCCTTCAAATCCTCGGTGAAGCGCTGCGTGAGAAAGGCCGGTCCCGAAGGCGAGTTGTTCTGAATCGTGGCAATGGAAATGGTGCGCACCGCTGGATCAATGTTGGTGCCGTTGAAGGAGTACACGCCGCAGCTGCTCAGTCCCAGCACCAAGCAAAGCGCGGCGACCGAATAAAAAGCGGCTTTACACTTGCTCCAGGTCATATTGCTTGAGTTTGCGGTACAGGGTGCGTTCCGAGATGCCCAGGTCGTGGGCGGCGTACTTGCGCTTGTTGTTGTGCTTCTTCAACGCCTTGAGTATCATCTCGCGTTCCTTGATATCGAGCGACAGCGTTTCTTCCTCGGTTTCGTGCGGAATGTCCTCCACCGGGGTTTCGTCGTCGTAGCTCGTGGCCGGCTCGCTGTTGTAAGGGCTGGGGGCGGCGGGCAGGAAATACTCGGCGGCCTGGCCGCTGTCAAACGTGCCGGCGGGAGCCGTATTGTTGAAGAGGTGGCTGTTTTGACGCAGGAGCTCTTGGGCCTCGTGGGGGCGCTGGCCTGTGGCCAGCTCCAGCACCATTTTCTTGAGGTCCGTCATGTCGCGGCGCATGTCGAACAGGATTTTGTAGAGCAAATCCCGCTCGGAGTAGCCGGCGGCGGCCCCGTCGGGCGCGCCCGGGCCCAGCAGCATGGGCAGGCGGCTGGCCTGGTCCTGCGGCAGATAGGGCGCGAGGCGGCGAGCATCCACGTCGCGGTCGGTTTCGAGCACCGACATCTGTTCGGCGATGTTCTTGAGCTGGCGAATGTTGCCGGGGAAGCGGAAGCGAGTGAGTACCGGCACGGCATCGGGCAGCAGTGTGATGGGCCGGGTGCGGTAGCGCTCGGCCGCATCCGACGCAAACTTGCGGAACAGCAGGTAGATGTCGTCGCCGCGCTCGCGCAGCGGCGGCACGGTGATGGGCACCGTGTTCAGGCGGTAGTACAGGTCTTCGCGGAAGGTGCCGGCCTGCACGCGGTCGAGCAGGTTCACGTTGGTGGCGGCCACCACGCGCACGTCGGTTTTCTGCACCTTGCTGGAACCCACGCGAATGAACTCGCCATTCTCCAGCACGCGCAGCAGGCGGGCTTGGGTGCCCAGCGGCATCTCGCCGATTTCATCGAGGAAAATGGTGCCGCCGTTGGTTACCTCAAAGTAGCCTTTGCGCGCCTCGTTGGCTCCGGTGAAAGAGCCCTTTTCGTGGCCAAACAACTCCGAGTCAATCGTGCCCTCAGGAATCGCACCGCAGTTGATGGCGATGAACTGCCCGTGCTTGCGCGGCGACAGGGCGTGGATAATCTTGGAAAACGACTCCTTGCCCGACCCGCTTTCGCCGGTGATGAGCACCGTCATGTCGGTGGGCGCGACTTGCGCGGCCACCTGAATGGCGTAGTTCAGCGCTGGCGCGTTGCCGATGATGCCGAACCGGAGCTTGATGGATTGGATTTCGGAAGGTGTCATTCAGAGGACCGAATCAGAATAATTCAGCCGTAAAATTATTTTTTAGGAAAATTCATGCGCCAGAGCAACCGGATAACCAGGAAGGCAATAAAACCTCCCCCGATAAGCAGGAAAATCTGCCACACGAGCAGGCTGTTTACAATTGTCATTGGGATGATGATTTAGCCTTTGAATATTCGTTACACAACCGCCTCGCCCAGCAATGCGGCACCGGTGGTGCTGGTTGCCAGTACGCTCACGTAGTCGCCCTTCTTGAAATTGCCTTTCGGGAAAATGACTACCTGGTTCTGGTCGTTGCGGCCGCTGAGGTGCTCGGCCGAGCGTTTGGACGGGCCTTCGACCAGCACCTGATGCACCTTGCCCACCATGCGGGTGTAGCGGGCCCGAGCGTGGAGCTGCTGCAAATCAATAATTTCCTGGAGGCGGCGCTTCTTGGTTTCGAGCGGAATGTCATCAGCCAGCTTGCGGGCGGCCAGCGTGCCGGGGCGCTCCGAGTAGAAGAAGTTGTAGGCCATGTCGTACTTCACCAAATCGAGCAGGCTGAGCGTGTCCTGATGCTCCTCCTCGGTTTCGGAGCAGAACCCGGCAATCATATCCGTCGAAATGGCGCAGTCCTCGCCCAGAATGCGGCGAATGGCCTGAACCCGCTCCTCGTACCAGGGCCGGTCGTAGGTGCGGTTCATCAGGGCCAGCACACGCGAGTTGCCGCTCTGGGCCGGCAGGTGGATGTACTTGCAGATGTTAACGTGGCGCGCCATGGTGTGCAGCACCTCGTCGGTGATGTCCTTGGGGTGCGACGTCGAGAAGCGCACCCGCAGCTCGGGGCTGATGAGAGCCACGCGCTCCAGCAGCTGGGCGAAATTGACGTGCTCGGTGCCATCGGCCGATGCCCATTTGTAGGAGTCCACGTTCTGGCCCAGCAGGGTCACTTCCTTGTAGCCAGCCGCTACCAAGTCAGTGGCTTCCTGGATGATGCTGTGGGCATCGCGGCTGCGCTCGCGCCCGCGGGTGAAGGGCACCACGCAGAACGAGCACATGTTGTCGCAGCCGCGCATGATGCTGATGAAGGCCGCTACGCCGTTGGAGTTCAGGCGCACGGGCGTGATGTCGGCGTAGGTTTCTTCGCGGCTCAGCAGCACGTTCACGCCCTTCTGGCCACCGTCCACCTGGCTGATGAGGCCGGGCAAATCCCGGTAAGCATCGGGACCAACTACCAGGTCCACAATCTTCTCTTCTTCGAGAAACTTGCTTTTCAGGCGCTCGGCCATACAGCCGAGCACGCCCACCAGCATGCCGGGCTTACGCTTTTTGTGGGAGTTGATTTGCTTGAGGCGCATGCGCACCGTCTGCTCGGCCTTCTCGCGGATGGAGCAGGTGTTGAGCAGCACGAGGTCGGCATTGGCGAGGTCGTCGGTGGTGTCGAAGCCTTCGTCGAACAGGATGCTCGACACGATTTCGGAGTCCGAGAAGTTCATCTGGCAGCCGTAGCTCTCGATGTAGAGCTTACGCTGGCGGCCGGTACGGGTAGCAGCCGTCACGCGCACGTCGCCGCTGGGCGTAGCCTCGGCGGCGGGAGCGGCTTTATCTAAAAAATCAAGGGTTAACAGGGGTTGGGCCATATTCTAAACGCGTTTCGGCGGAAGACAAAGATACGGCAGCCAAGGGTAAAATGACAGAATGGCAGAATAATGTAGGGTGTGGGACTTGCCCCCGCGCCCTACTCAATGCCTGTTCCCAATACTTCCAGCAAAGCCCTGGCTTTCAGCAAGCATTCGTCATATTCACGCTCCGGGTCAGAGTCGTAAGTAATAGCAGAGCCGACCTGGAAGCTCAGGTAGCCGGTATCCTGGCGGTATTGCAGCGAGCGAATAACGACGTTGAAATCGAAGTTTCCATCGGCTCCCACATAGCCGATGCTGCCGCTGTAGAGGCCGCGCCGGCTGCGTTCGTAGTGCTCGATGAGCTGCATGGCGCGGATTTTCGGCGCACCGGTCATCGAGCCCATGGGGAAGGCGGCGCGGAGGATTTCGGCCAGGCCGGTGCCGGAGCGTAGGTCGGCGGTGACGGTTGAAATCATTTGCCAGAGGTGGCGGAAGGGATAGAGGCCGAAAAGCTCGGGCACGCGCACGGTGCCGGTGCGGGCCACGCGGGCGAGGTCGTTGCGCACGAGGTCCACAATCATGAGGTTTTCGGCGCGTTCCTTTTCGTCGTGCAACAGGGTTTGGCGCTGCTGCTCATCTTCGGCCGGCGTGGGCCCGCGCCGGATGGTGCCCTTGATGGGCTGGGAAATCAACTGACCTTGGCGGTGCGCTAGGAACCGCTCGGGCGAGGCGCAAAGCAGGAAATGGTCGTGCCAGCGCACGAAGCCCGCAAACGGCGCGGGCGACGCCCGCATGAGCTGCCAGAAAACCGCTACGGGGCTTAATACCACGTCCTCGGCGTAGAATTCCTGGCAGAGGTTCAGCTCATACACTTCCCCGTTGAGAATTTCTTCCCGAATGGCTTCCACGGCCCGCAGATATTCCGTTTTGGGCAGACGTGGGCGCATAACTGGCACGGCTGGCGCCGCAACCGGCGGCACGGATTGCGCCAGAACTCGGGCCAGAATCCCGGCTGTTTGCCCGTGAATTTCCAGCGTATCAGCCCGCCACACCAACCAGGTTTCCGGCGTGAAAAAATGCAAGGGTGGCCACGCGAATCCTGCAAAATTTTCGCTATAAAGGGCTTCGATGTCGTTTTTTAAGTCGTAGGTCAGGAAGCCAAAACGGGGGGCAGCAGTCGCTGGCTGCCCAGACAAATCAGCCAGCGAATGGACATTTTGGGCTCCGGCCGGCGCTACTGCCAGTAGGCGCTCTAACGCACCCTGCGGGTAAGCCAGGTCGTTGGGCTCGAAGTAGGTGCAGTGCGGAAAAGTTGCGCCCCAATGCAGCGCCCGGACCCGAAAATCGGCAGGCAGCTCATGCAGCGGAACGGTTTCGAAAGCAGTTGCAGGCACAGCAGAATAACAGGGGAGGGCCGTCGGTTTGGCAGGTTTCAGCGATAAATAAAAGGCGGACTACTTCAACTCGCGCAACGCCAGTTTGGCTTTGGCGTCGGTGCTGTTTTTGTATTCGTGCCAGGGATAATTCAGCGCCCGTCGGAAATACAGGCGCGCCGTGGGCTTGTTGCCCACGCTTTGGGCCATGTAGCCTTGCTGCAGGGCAGCTTGGGGCGCGTAATAATAAGGCGCTTTGGGGCCGGCCTCGGTCTGCGTTTGCTCGAAGTAAAACCAGGCCGAATCGAGCCGGCCGAGGCCCTGGTAGGCGCGGGCGCGCCGGTAGGGCGCCTCAATGCGGTCGCGCCAGAGCGTGGCCTGGGTAGCATGGAAGGCCCGCAAGGTAGCCAGTGCCTCGCGGTCGTAACCGCCATCCGATTGCAGCCGGGCTTTGGTGAGAATGGGATTGAGCGCCACGGCTTCCTGGTAGTAATGCTGGGCGTACACGTCCTCCTCCACATCGGCCGGGCCGGGTTGGTTAATTAGTGCGCGGTATTTGGCCGCCGCGGCCGGTTGCCCGCTCAGCCACACCGCCAGGTAGAGCTTGAATGCGGCATCCTTGCGGTAGTGCTGGCCCCGAAACTCGTGCAGAAACGCCAGATTCTCGCGCTCCGATGCCGCGTATTCGCCCCGGTAGAGCAGCAGGTCGGCAGCCATGTGGTGCAGGTAGGCGGTGGGCAGGTAGCCGGGCCCGGTAGGGCGGGCGCGGTAAGCGGCGAGGGCCACCGCGCCGTGGTGCTGCCGCTTCTCCACGCTGATACGCAAGTAGGCGAATAGCAAGTTGTCGGGCTGTTGGATGGTAAGCTGTTCGGCCAGTCGCAGGGCTTCAGCCGGCTTCTTGTAGTAGCTCTCCCGAATCAGGGCCAGAAGAATCTGGCTTTCGAGCTGGAAGTCATTCGGTTGCGTAGCGGCCTGGGCCAGGCGTTGCAAGCCGGTGTCCAGGTTGGCCGTGAGACCCAGCAGACGCAGCAGCCAGTGGTAGCCCTCGGGCAGAGAGCCCACCGCAAACTCGCAAACCCCCAACGTCTTGCGGGCAGGCAGGAAATTAGGGTAATGCTTCACCACGTCCTGCATCTGATGGTAGCCGCTGCGTAGGTGGTAGCCGCCCATCACCACGTGCTTGAATAGCAACTGGCTAAGGCCCAGGTGCAGCGTGATTTCGGCCCGGGCGTAGTCGCGCAGGGCGCTGGCGGGCGCATCATCCAGGGCATCGAGGCGGGCTTCCTGGGCGTCGGTCAGGGCATCGTAGCGGCCGGCATCCTGGGTGATGAGTAGTTCCACGAAGTCGGCGCAGTTGGCTACCAGCAGGGGAGCGGGGGCCGTGGGCATGCTGGCCAGCTCGGGCCGCAACAAAGCACGGGCCGCATCGAGGCGCAGCTTCAGGACGTCAGCGTAAGCGCGGCGGCTGTTAGGGGTAAGGGCTTCGGGTTTCTGGTTGGCCGCCTGTTCGGTGTTGGCCGCCAATTCCTGGGCTTCTACGACTTGGGTCGGCGGCCCGGAACTCGCCTGCGCCGGCAACACGCTGCTCATCAATGCCAATGCCAGCCCCGCCAGGTGAGCAGGGAGGTGAAGCGCAGCAAGTGAAAATGTCCGACGAAGCATGAACCAACAAAACCAAAAGCCCGGCAACAAAAAAGGAACGGCAGGGCCGTTCCTTTTTCAAATCATTGCAAACAAAAACTATGCAGTGCGCACTTCCACGTCGGCCAGAATCCGGCCGCAGTGCTCGCACACGATGATTTTCTTGTGCGAAATGATGTCGGCCTGGCGCTGGGGCGGCACCGTGTTGAAGCAGCCGCCGCAGGCGTCGCGGCGCACCAGCACCACGGCCAAGCCGTTGCGCACGTTGCCGCGAATGCGGGTATAGGCCGTCAGCAGGCGGTCTTCCACCGGCTTGGTAGCTTCCTCGCGCTGGGCCATGATGGCACGCTCCTCCTCTTCGTTTTCCGAAATGATGGTGTCGAGCTCGCTTTTCTTGGTGTCGAGGTCCTTGCGGCGCTCGTCCAGCTTCGACTTCGTACCGCTGATTTCGGCGTTTTTCACGTCAATCTGGTACTGCGACTCCTTGATTTTCTTGTCGGCAATCTGGATTTCCAGGCGCTGCAGCTCAATTTCCTTGGCAATGGCTTCGAACTCGCGGTTGTTGCGCACGTTCTGCTGCTGCTCGTCGTACTTCTTGATGAGCGTTTCAGCGTCCTTGCTGGCCTGCTTGCGGCTCTTGATGAAGTCGTTCAGGCCCTGAATGTCTTCGTCAAATTTCTTCACACGCACCTCGTAGCCAGCAATTTCGTCTTCGAGGTCGCTCACTTCCTCGGGCAAATCGCCCCGCACACGCCGGATTTCGTCGAGCTGCGAGTCGAGGTGCTGCAGGGTGAGCAGGGCTTCGAGCTTGGCGGCTACGGGAACGTCGGCGGGAGCCACGGCGGCACTTTTAGCAGTCATATTGAACGGGGTTCGTAGGGGTTTCAGCGATTAAGACCGCAAAAGTACGTTCAAATCCGGCCGTTAGCAAATCCCGGAACACTTCGCCGGTGAACTGTTCGCTCTCAAAATGGCCCACGTCGCAGAGCATCAGCTGGCCCTCGGCTCCAAAAAACTCGTGGTATTTCACATCGCCGGTCACGTAGGCATCGGCCCCGGCGGCCCGCGCCGCGCCAATAAGAAACGCGCCCGCCCCGCCGCAGATAGCCACCGTTTTGATGGGCTTTTCGAAAGCCGTGTGACGCACTACGGGCACCAGCAACTGCCGCTTCAGCCGCTGCCGGAACGCGGACGGAGTCAGTGCCTCGGGTAGCTCGCCCACCAGGCCCGCGCCTATTTCCTGGTGCGTGTTTTCCAATTTAATCAATTCATAAGCAACTTCTTCGTAAGGATGTGAGGCCCGCAGCGCCCGCAGCACGGCCGCCTGCCGGTGCAGCGGCAGCAACACTTCGAGGCGCAATTCGGCCACCGTTTCGGCCTGGTTTTGGGCGCCGATGGCTGGCTGCGCGCCGTTGCCGGGCGTGAAAGTTCCGGTGCCTTCGGTACGAAAGCTGCAGTCGGAATACTGGCCCACCTGGCCGGCTCCGGCGGCGTAGAGCGCGGCCAATACGCGGCCGGCTACGTCGGCTTGCTGGTCTTCGGGCCGGTTGGGCACGTAGGTGATGAGGCGCGCCAAGGTGCCAGTTTGCGGGGCCAATACGCGGGTTTTCAGCAGGCCAAGTTTTTCGGCGAGCTTGTCATTAACGCCGCCGCGCACGTTGTCGAGGTTGGTGTGGGCGGCGTAAATGGCCACGTCGTTTTTGAGGGCGCTGATGATGGTTTGTTCCACTTCGTTGGCCCCGGTGAGGCGCTTGAGGGGCCGGAAAATGACCGGGTGGTGGGCCACCACCACGTTGCAGCCGCGCCGCACGGCCTCAGCCACCACGGCCGGGGTGCAGTCCAGCGTTATAAGCACGCCGGTGATTTCGGCGTGTGGGTCACCGCATTGCAGGCCAGCGTTGTCGTAGCTTTCCTGGTAGGCGAGGGGCGCGGCGGCCTCCAGCAGGCGGGCAAGGTCTTGAACGGTGGGCACTTTGGGAAGGGTTGAGGTTTGACTGTTGAATTATGAGTTGGGCAGGAGTTGGCCCAGCGTTTCTACATAATGCGCCACGTTGGCGGCCGTGTTGCGGCTTTTGTACTGCATGAGGTAGCGCGGGTGGTCGAGCACCACGATTTCATCGAACAAGCCCAGCCCCGCATTGAGGCGCTTGAAGAATTCGCCGTTGCGCTTGCCCAGGCTCACGGCCACATCGCGCCGCAAACCTAACGCTTCTACCTGTTGGCGCAGCGAAAGCTGAATATCCGGCCATAGGGCTTTAACAAGGGCTGGCGAGTCGTAGTAATTGTAGTTGAGCCCGTTTCTCAGCAGCACCAACGGGTACAGCGACCCCACATAAAAGTGCTGATAAAAAGCCGCCGGGCCACCCATTTCGTTAATGACTTTGTACACGAACTGGGTGGAAGTTTCGGGCCGTTGGCGCGGCAAATCGTGTTCGATACCGCAAAATGCGCTCAGTGCTGTGGGGTCGGTAAATGCGACGCCTGTGCGGCCCATGCCCAGCCTGCCGGGATTGATGCCCAGTAGGGCCACGCGCGGCGGGGCATCTGGGTAAAATTTGTGGGCAAACTGGCTCAGCAAGTCGAATACAGCCGGCTCGCGAAAGGGACTTTGAGCAACAACACCAGCGGGCAGAGCCGTGGGTAGAGGAAAGGTGCGAAGAAATTGCAGGAGCTGGTCGGCAAACGAGGGCATGGAGGACGAAGAATAATTGCGAATGAGTTTTATGAGCCCAGACGTTTGCTGACGTCCTGACCTCCGCGAGACTGTACTTTTGCAGGCTGTAACCGGTCCGAAGTTTCCTGCTTATGTCTGCCGTATTGGCTTTTTTGCTGCTGCCGTTTTCCTGGCTTTATGCGGGGGTGTTGGCTGTACGCAACTGGCTATACGACGTGGGCTGGAAACGCGCCGCAACCTTCGCCGTGCCGCTGCTCAACGTGGGCAATCTGCGCGTGGGTGGCACCGGCAAAACCCCCCACGTCATCTGGCTGGTTGAGGAATTGCTGCGCCAGGGCCACCGCCCGGCCATCCTCAGCCGGGGCTACGGCCGCCAGACCTCCGGCCCGCGCCTGGCCGGCCCTGCCGATTCGGCCGCGACGGTGGGCGACGAGCCTTGGCAGTATTTCGAGCAGTTCGCGGCCCGCAGGGTGGTGGTGGCCGTAGCCGAGGAGCGCCGGCTTGGAGCCAATTTATTGCTACGCGAACACCCTGAAACCACCGTCATCGTACTCGATGATGCCTACCAGCACCGCGCCGTGCGGCCCACGCTCAATATTCTGCTCACGGAGCTGGCCCGACCTTTTTATGAAGACTACGTGCTGCCCGCCGGCCGCCTGCGCGAAAGCCGTTCTGGGGCACAACGAGCCGATGCCGTCATCGTAACCAAATGCCCGCCCGACCTTTCGGAAGCTGACCAGGAGATTGTAGAACGACAAATTCGCCGCTACAGCCGCCCCGAAGTGCCCGTGCTTTTCTCCGCTTATGAGTACGCTGCGCCCCAGGCACTGCCGGATGCTGCTGCCATCAGCTTGCCAACGGCTCTCACTGCCGGGCCTGCCGTGCTGCTGACGGGTATTGCCCAGCCCGGACCGTTGCGGGAGGAGCTTGAGAAACAAGGTTTTGAAATTCAATACCATGCTCTGTTCCCCGACCATTACATCTTTATGCCGGCAGACCTGACGGCGCTGCGGGCGTATTGGCAGCCGGGCTGGCCTATTTTTACAACGGAAAAAGACGCCACACGCCTGCTGGCCCCCGGATTGCGGGCGGCCCGGGCGGGGCTGCCACTCTATACCATTCCGGTGCGGGTGGCGTTTTTAAATGATGGTGGCGCAGCCCTGCGCCAGCTGTTGCCGCCCGCGCCCACTGCGGAGGCTTGATTTATTCTGACTTGGCCAGTTGTGCCGGTGCGCGCTGAACCTATTTCGTTTCCTCCTTGAAGGCTCTGCAATTCCCTTTTTTACTTTCCTGGCCGCGCCTGTGGCCCTTTGTCTGCGTGTTGTTGGCGCTGGCCGCGTCCACAGCGCAGGCCCAGGTGGTCGATGACTCGACCAAAGCGCTGTACGGACCCAAAACCACGCGCCTTATCTACGAAGCCGAGGTGCTGCGCGACTCTACCGCGGGAACGCCGCTCGACACCACGCTCACCAAGTGGCCGCAGGCGCGGTTCTGGTTTCACGACACCACCTTTCAGCAGGATTTGGGTACAGTGGGTTCGGCTTCGCGGCCGTTGCTTTATCAGCCCAACCTGGAATTGGGAGCCCGCTTCGGGCGCAATGTATTCGACAAATATGCCCGCGATGCCCGCACCGTGCCGTACTACGATTCCCGCTCGCCGTATTCGTTTTTTCGGGTGGTGCAGTCGGGCTCGGGCGAGCAAGTATTTGAAATCAGCTACAGCCGCAGCCTAAAAAAGAATTTCAGCGTGGGCATAGCTTATGAGCGCATTGCCTCTAATAAAGTGCTGGCCGCCAAGGGCTCCCGCGATGGCTTGGTGGAACATTCCAACCTGCTGTTTTTTGGCCGCTACCAGAATGAGAATGAGCGGTACCACCTGTTGTTCAACTTCAGCAACGTGCGCCACCGCGCCCTAGAGCAGGGCGGCATCAAGCCGCTGCCCAACGAAAACACTCCGCAGGACCTCTTTAACTACGCCCAGCAGCAAGTGTGGCTCACCCAGGCGGCCAACAACGAGGACCGCGACGAGTTCTACCTCACCCACACCTACCGCCTGCTCGGGCGCGGCCTCACCGTCTACCATACCTTCGACGCCAAGCGCCAGTACAACAATTTCGCCGATTTGGGGCTGGAAACGGCCCGTACTTCCGATGGCTCGCTGGAGCGCACCTTCTTTCCCAGCACCTTCAATAGCCCCACGGCTACTATTGACCGGGCCGAATACCGCCAGCTCGAAAATACTTTCGGCGTGCTGGGCCGCACTAAAGCCGTCGAATACCGCCTCTACGCCCGCGACCGTATTGCGTCCGTGACCAGCCAAACGCTAGCGCCCGGCTCTACCACCGCCAACCTTATGCTGCGGGAGGCCGCGCCAAAACGCCAGTTCAATCAGCTCTTCGTCGGGGGCACGGCCGCGTTCAACTACCGCACCATTTACGCCATAGAGACGTCCGGCGAAGCTTACTTATTGCCGCTGACCGGGCTGAGCACCAGCAGCTATAGCCTCGAATACTGGGCGCGAGGCAGTGT
Source organism: Hymenobacter negativus (assembly GCF_016056375.1). GTDB lineage: Bacteria > Bacteroidota > Bacteroidia > Cytophagales > Hymenobacteraceae > Hymenobacter > Hymenobacter negativus_A. The sequence continues at coordinate 951,130 of NZ_JAEDAE010000001.1, read as the reverse complement.
CCGCACCGGTCCGCTATCGGCCGAAGCGCTGATAAATTCCTACTCGCCCACGCTCACCCAGCAGGAATTCATCGGCAACCACTACGCCTGGAGCCATTGGAGCGGCAACTACACCAGCCCCGCTACCAACGCCGTTGATGGCATTTTCAAGAACACCAGCACGCAGCAGCTCACGGGCCGCCTGCAGCTCAAGGTGCCCAGCCTGGGCCTCCTCACCGGCCAGCGCTTCGAGGCCAGCGTGAGTGCCGTCAACATTGCCAACCTGGTGTATTACGGCACGACGGGCGCGCCGCAACAGCTCGGTACCAACCGCAACTTGGTCATCGCCTTTGCGCGGCACCGCACCATGTTGGGCCGGGTGGGCTTCGATAACCAAGCCACCTACACCAAGGGCGACAACGACAGCGAAGGCCTGCGCATCCCCAGCCTGGTCACCAACTCGCGGTTGTTTTACGAAAGCTATATTTTCCGCAAAGCGCTGTTCAATCAGATTGGGGCCGAGGTCTATTACCAATCGGCATTCCGGGGCTACACCTACAATCCCACCGCCCAGCAATTCTACCAGCAGGACCATTTCACCATCGGCGCTCACGCCATCGCCGACGTGTTTTTTGTGGCCGATATTAAAGCCGTTTCGCTATTTCTGAAAATGGCTTACGTCAACCAAGGGCTGGCAGGTAGCTACAACGGCTATTATGCTTCGCCCTATTATACCGGCTATCCACGCCGGTTTCAGCTGGGGGTAAAGTGGAATTTCTTCAATTAGCAATAATTAGAAATAACGATGACAAAGGAAAAAACCATCCTTAAATTAAAACTCAATACCGACCCGCGCTGGGTGAATATTGCGGAGAAAAATATCGAAGATATTCTGGTCGACCACGCTTGGTGCGAGCAAAAAGCCGCCAGCACCGGCATCAGCATGATTATCCATTACCCCGAGAAAACCCGCCTCGTGGACGAGCTCACCGACCTAGTGGCCGAGGAGTGGAGCCACTTCGAAAGAGTGCTGCTGGAGCTGCGCAAACGCGGTTTTGCCCTGGGCCGCCCGCGCAAGGACGAGTACGTGGTGCAGCTGCTGGCCCACGTTCGCAAGGGCGGTGCCCGCGAGCGTCAGCTCATGGACCAACTCCTGGTTTCGGCCCTCATCGAAGCCCGCAGCTGCGAGCGTTTCAAATTACTCTGGCAAAATATCGCCGACCAGGAATTAAGTAAATTCTATTACGAATTGATGGTTTCTGAAGCCGCGCATTTTGTTAGCTACGTCGATTTAGCCAAAGAATATTGCGACCCTAAATTAGTGGAAGAACGGTTGCAGGAATTGCTGGTAATTGAAGGCGAAATCGTGACCAATTTGCCCGTGCGCGACGACCGGATGCATTAATCATCATTGCGGGCGCAGCGAAGCAATCCGTCCTGTACAATGTGACAAGCCCCGAGACTTTACAGTGCCGGGGCTTGTCGCTTAATAAAATGTATGGTTTTGGCAGGACGGATTGCCACGGGCTTCGCCCTCGCAATGACCGGCGCCTACAACGGCAACGCCGGCAGCACCGTGCCGCTCACCTCGCCAAACCCAATGCGAATGCCATCCTTTTCTGCGTAGCCGCGCATGGTCACGGTATCGCCATCGAGCAGAAAGTTCCGCTCCGAGCCATCAGCCAGCGGCACGGGCCGGGTGCCGCGCCACGACAGCTCCAGCATGGAACCCAGCGAATCGGGCGTGGGGCCCGAGATGGTGCCGGAGGCGTACAGGTCGCCGGCTTCGATGTTGCAGCCGTTGGAGGCGTGGTGGGTGAGCTGCTGGGCCATGCTCCAGTACATCAGCCCAAAATTGGTGCGGCTGATGGTGGTTTCGGAGCCGTTGGCGGGAGCTAGGGCCACTTCGAGGTGCACGTCGAAGTTGTGCGCGCCACTCTGGCTCAGGTAGGGCAGGGGCGTGGGCTCCTGCGGCGGGCCAGCTACACGGAAGGGCTCCAACGCGTCCAGTGTCACCACCCACGGAGCCACGCTGCTACCAAAATTCTTGCCCAGAAATGGCCCCAGCGGCACGTATTCCCAGCTTTGCAGGTCGCGAGCGCTCCAGTCGTTGAACAGGCACAGGCCGAAGATGTGGTCTTCGGCTTCGCCGATGGGTACCGTTGTACCCAACTCGGTACCAGTGCCCACTACGAAGGCCATTTCCAGCTCAAAATCGAGCTGGCGGCTGGGGCCGAAGGAGGGTGCGTCTTCGGTAGGCGCCTTGCGCTGGCCGTTGGGCCGACGAATGTCGGTACCCGACACTACGATGCTGCTGGTGCGGCCGTGGTAGCCGATGGGCAGGTGCCGCCAGTTGGGCAGCAGCGCATTGGCCGGGTCGCGGAACATGGTGCCTACGTTGGTGGCGTGCTCAATGCTGCTGTAGAAATCGGTATAGTTGGCCGGCTTCACCGGGCGCAGCATCCGCACGTCGGTCTGGCGCAGGAGGCAGTCGCGCACGGCCAGCTCGTTGTCGCGCAGGCGGGGCTCGTCGTGGCGCAGCAGCTCGCTCACGCGCTGGCGCACGGCGCGCCAGGCTGGCCGCCCCAGCCGCAGAAATGCATTGAGCGACTTCCGCCGAAATACTTTCGGCTGGGCATCGCCTAACTCATCCAGGTCCTCAAAAAAACCAAACTGGCTGGCGGCGTACAAATCAAGGACATAGCCGCCAATGGCCACGCACAAATGCGGCCCACGCTCATCGGTTTCAAACACGCCAAAGGGCAGGTTCTGGATGGGGAAGTCACTTTCGGGGCGAATGTCAATCCAGGAACGGAGTGCGGGCGAGTTGAGGGCGTTGGGCATAGGGTATTGATGAGGTTTGAGCGGTAAAATTAGAGCGGACCGCGTTGTAGTCGGGCAAAAATCAGAACGTCATGCTGAGCGCCGCCGAAGCAACTCCACCGCGCAACTAAACCTGTCGATTGGGTTTACCATTGCGGGAGAGCTGCTTCGGCGGCGCTCAGCATGACGCCCTACGTTCTTCAAGCCGAAGAAAAAGCTTACCGGGCCTCCACGGCTGTGATTTCGGGCACGGCTTTTTTCACCGTGTCTTCCAGGCCGGCGCGGGTCATCGGCGACATGGGGCAGGCTCCGCAGGCCCCTTCCCATTCCAGTTGCAGCACGCCCTCGGGGGTGATGTTGGCCACGCGCACGTTGCCGCCATCAGTGGCCAGGTAGGGGCGCAGGGTGTTGAGGGCCGCCTCGATGCGGGGCATCAGCGGATGGTCGAAAGCAGGAAGGGATGTTGTCGTTTCCACAGGCAGTTAGGCATTCATTTGCACGACGGCCGTTTTGGGGGCCACGTTGTTGCGGATACTCACCTGGCGGGCCACCGCCTCGGCCAGGTCGGCAAACAGCTTGCCTACTACCGATTCCGGGTCGAGCACAGCTGGCTGGCCCTGGTCGCCGTTTTCGCGGATGCTTTGCACCAGCGGCAGCTGGCCCAGCAGCGGCACATCGTGCTGCGCGGCCAAGCGCTGGCCGCCGTTTTCACCAAATATAAAGTACTTGTTATCCGGCAGTTCAGCTGGCGTAAACCAAGCCATGTTCTCCACCACGCCCAGCACGGGCACGTTGATTTGGGGCTGGCGGAACATCTGCAAACCCTTCTGGGCATCGGCCAGGGCCACTTTTTGCGGCGTGGTCACGATGACGGCCCCAGTCACGGGCACGGTTTGCACCAGCGTGAGGTGGATGTCAGAAGTGCCGGGCGGCAGGTCGAGCAGCAGGTAGTCGAGCTCGCCCCAATCCACTTCGGTGATGAACTGCTTGAGGGCCGACGAAGCCATGGGCCCGCGCCACACAATGGCGCTTTCGGCCGGGGCCAGAAAGCCAATGCTCATCAGCTTTACGCCGTATTTTTCAATGGGCTGAATCAGGTTTTTGCCGTTCGGACCCTGGAAAACGTGCGGCGCGGCATTCTCCACATTGAACATGACGGGCACGCTGGGACCGGAAATGTCGGCATCGACCAAGCCAACTTTGGCCCCGGTGGCAGCCAGCGCCACCGCCAGGTTGGCCGTGACGGTGCTTTTGCCCACGCCGCCCTTGCCCGAGGCAATGGCAATGATATTTTTCACGCCGGGCAGCAAATCGCCGCGGTTGTTGCGGCCGGTAGTTACGCGCGAAGTCATGGTAATTACCACGTTGGCGTCCTTGTCCACCATTGTGTGGATGGCACGCTCGCAGGCATCGTGAATGAGCTGCTTGAGGGGGCAGGCCGGCGTGGTGAGCACGACGGTAAACGCGACGGTGAGCCCGTCAATCTCAATGTTCTCAATCATGTTGAGCGTCACGAGGTCCTGGCCCAGGTCGGGCTCTTCCACGTAGCTCAGCGCTTTGAGAACGGCTTCTTTGGATATGGTCATGGATTAGGCAATGCGCCAAATGGCAGCGTAGCGCAAAGATAACCCCGGAAGGGCCGGCACGGTTCGGCAGCTTGGCATTGCTCGTATTCTACTGTTGAGCTCGGCGGTTTATATGATTATGGTAATAAAAAAAATAATTAAAATAATTTTTATAAATTGTGTTTGTTAAGCTGACAGATGTCATATTTACCCAAAAAACAAACCCTTTACTTTCCAGCGTGCCATTTACTCACCTTTCTCGTGCAACGTTTATGCAACATCGTGACCAAGATGCTGGAGCCGGCGTTATCAACCCTTTATGCTGTGCCCACTGCGAAGAAGACCTAGAGCAATTAGTTGTTTTTGAGCTGATTGTGCCCAAGGCTGCCAAAGTGGCTTTGCCACGCCTACAGCCAGAAATTGGTCCGTTGACCTTACGGGAAAACTCCGTCACGACGACCGTACCGGGGAAGCTATACATGCAGTTGCAGGCCAGCAATACCGCTACGCGGGCCGGCTGGTACATGACGGCCACTCTCGCGGCGGCCCCAGCCAGCTTTCCCGAGTGCCGGCGCTAAACCGTCGCTGCGGGCAATGCCTCAACTCCCGGTTTCCGGAGCGGGTTGGCGCGAGTTGAGCAGGCCGGTGGGCACGCTGAGCGCGCCGGTGTGCGGGTCGAGCAAGCCGTTGCGTTCGTCTTCGATGTTGGTGGCCTGCGTGTACACATCGCCGGCAATAGGCCGGTTGCGCAACTCCTGCTTAAAGGCGCGGATGGTGTTGGTACGGGCTTCGGCATCCTGCGGCCCGCCGTAGTCCGGGAAGCCAAAACCGCCCCATTCGCTCACGATGAGCGGCACCTGGCGACGGTAGAAGAACGGGTCGCCCACCACCAGCGGGAAGGCCGCGGTGCCCTCCAATTCGCCGCCTACTAGGCGGTCGAGCAACTCCCTCCACCGGCCCAGGTCGGGGGTATAGAGGTGGGCGGTGAGCAGGTCCGACTTTAGGCGGCCGGTATAGGAAACGTGGTGCCAGCCGTCGTTGTCCACCACCAGAAACTGCGGGTAGGCAATTTGCATGAAGTGGTACATCTCGACGATGTACTGCCGGGTTTCGGGGTTGGTGGCAATGTCCTGGGCACCCCAGTCCTCGTTGTACAGGCTCCAGATGACGATGCTGGGGTGGGTTTCGCTGAGCGTGACCAAGCGCAGGAGCTCGGCACGGTGGTTCTGGCGGCTGCGGGCGGTAGAACTGTGTGGGCTGGGCACTTCTACCCATAGCAGCAGACCCAGCTCGTCGGCCAGGTTGTAGATGCGCGGGTCGATGCCGGCAATGTGCACGCGAACCAGATTGCAGCCCAGCTCTTTCATGGCGTGCATGTGGCGCTGCATTTCCTCGTAAGTGGCCTGGCCGGGCTGGTACAAGATACCGTCGAGGTACACCGGCTCGTTATTCAGATACACGTAGCGGCCCCGGGCTTCAATTTTGCGCAGGCCAAACAGGGTTTCAATCTGAGCTGCGTAGCCATCGGCGTGAATGAGCTGCGCCACCAGCCGGTAGCGGTTCGGCACTTCCGGCGACCAAAGACTGGCCCCGGGCACTTCGAGCACCAGCCGCTGCTGCCACTGCCCGGCGGCCAGCTGTAACGGAAAATCGGAAGTAGCCAGGGGCGTGGTGCGGTCCTTGGTATCGGCCTCAAACGCCTGGAGCCGAATGGTATAAGCGCCGGCGTCGTGAATGCGCAGCGTGAGGTTGAAGCGTACCAGCTGGTCTTCCACGGCACTCACCACGCCCACCCGCGAGCGCAGGCGGTTGCGCTCCACCACTTCGAGCCACACGCTGCGCACGGCGCCGGTGTAGGTCTGGTACCAGATGCCGCCGCGCTTGTACACGTGCGATTCCTGCTTGCCGCGGGGCAGCTCGGCGTCCATGGTATCGGCAATACGCACGGTGAGGCGGTTTACGAGGTGCAGGTTTTCCTCGTCTAGCTCGTAGGAAAAAGACGTGTATTCTCCCAGATGAATTTCTTCGCCTTCAATGGTTTTCAGCGGCTTGCCGTTGAGCCAGACCCGGGTCTCGTAGCCGCAGGCCCCAAACGTGAGCTGGAGCATGGACCGTTGCTGCGACTCGGCTACTTCGGGCAGTTGAAATTCCCGCTCATACCACACCACCACCTGGTCTTGCCAGGTGGGTCCGTTCTGGTGGCCACGCGCCTGGGCCAGGTGCTCCTCTACCGAGCCGGGCCACTGGGCGGCGTGCTCGTAGGTGTGGCCCAGGGCCCAGTTGTCGCGCAGGCCCGCATCCTTAGCGTCTTCGGCGAAGTGCCAGGTGCCGTCGAGCAGCATGTGGTTGTTCATGCGCAGCACGGCCCGGGGCAGGGGGTTGGCGGTTTCTTCGGCGGGAGATTCTTCGGGCCGGCTGGCCGAAAGCGAGTAGTTGGCCAGATGCAATTCGTCCATGCGGGTAGGGAGCGGAAAGGAAGCCAGAGCCATCGGCGGCCGGCCAGGTGCTACTTACCAAACGCGAACCATGTTGATAATGATACAGAAAATGCGCTTCTGGCCCGCTAATAAAAAGAGCCGGGGCCCTTCCAATGGGAAGAGCCCCGGCTTTATCCAACCGCTGCTTAGCGCTACGGCCGGAAGGCCAGTGCGGCCCCGGCCCCCGCACCGGGCACGTAGGTGGGCACCAGCAGCAGCTTGTGCGCCACGCGGGACGGCAGCGCTTTAGTGAGTGCGGGGTACAGGTGCCACACGGTTTCGGCGGAAAGAAAGCCGATGGCGGCCCCGGCCAGCACGTCGGTGGCCCAGTGCTTGTTGCCCATCAGGCGCATGGCCCCGGTGGCGGTAGCCACGGCGTAGCCGCTCACACTCACCCACGGGTACTGGCGGCCGTACTGCTCGTGCAGCAGCGTAGCCGTGAGGAAGGCCTGCGAGGTGTGTGACGACGGAAAGGAGCTTAAATCCTGGGCGTTGTAGGGGCGCGGCTCGGCCGTGATGCGCTTGAGGTTGCTCACGATGCCTTCGTCCAGCTCGTGGGCGGCCAGGTAGATGAGCGTGAAACCCACCGCCGAACGCTCGCCCCGGTGGCCGGTGGCCATCAGGCCGTAGGCCAGGGCCAGCGGCGCGTGGCGCGAGTAGTCGTCGATGCCGTGGGCATCGAAGCCCCGGAAAATTTCCTGTGTTTCGGCCTGCATGTCCTGTTTGGCCTGGCAGAGCACCGTGCTGTACGTGGGGCTGTGGGCCAGCACGCCCACGGCCACCAGCGCCGACGGCACGGCAATGCGCAGGGCCACGGCGCGGGCCTTATTTACTGGCCGTGGGGCCTGAATGGCCGAATCAGCGGGCAAAGCCGGGAGTTGCTGGGCCTGGGCCAGATGGGCCATCGGGCTGCTCAGCGCAAGCAGGAATAGGCTTAGGCGTAAACGCAAATGGAGCAGAAGATAAATGTGGTTCTGAAAGTTAGCCACTCGATGGGCTGGTCAGGAAGCTCAAACCGGTGAATGACACGCTACGCAAGGCGAACGGCCCGTAAGTTTCCGCCAAGGCGAAGTGCCGAGCACAACGTAGCGGCATAGGGGCCGCCTGACGCAGAGGCTGAACTCAATAAAAAAGCCCCAACCGGCGAAGGTCAGGGCTTTTGGTTGCGCTGGGCAGCGATGAAGCTAGAACCGCAGCGAGAAGGAGCCGTTCGAAATAGTTGCCGTGGTGGTAACCGTGCCGGTGGGATACACGCCGACGAAACCAAATGTGCCGGTGGTGGCGCCCGCGTACCGGTCGAAGGTGGCAATGTTCACGATACCGGCCTGGGCATTGGTGAGCGTCGTGTAGGTGGCGGTGACGATGCCATTCACCAGGTGCGTGTAGCGGGCTGTGTAATAGGGCGTAGACCCCAGCGGGTAAGTACCCGTCGAAATGCTACCATACAGGGCTATGGTCAGCTTGTCGCTCACGGTGCCGCTGGTACTGGTGCCTTCTACCACGAACTGATTGCTGGCTACGACGGTGCCGGTGAGGGCCGTGGCCGTGAACGTGGTGCCGTTCACCGTCCAGCTCATGGTGCCGCGCGGCACGCCATTGCCGTGGATATTTGTCACGCCCAGAGCGGCGGTGAGGGCCGTCAGCGTCAAAGTAGCCGTTTGGTCGGGTTCCTGTAGAAACCCGTTAGCTACCACAAAGTGCACGGTGTAAGTACCAAGCTCCAGATTGGGGAAGCTGAACGCGCCGGTGGTGGCATCGGGCACCGCCGAAACCGTTACGCCCGCGGCCGAGGTGGCTTCTACCCGCGTGGCGCCATCAGCAGGGTAAATACTGCCCGTAATGCTGCCCGTTGGTATCGGCGACACTACCACCGTGCCGGCCTGGGCGGTGCTGCCAGCCACCACGCTGATGGTGCGGGCCGCAGCCACCTGGAAGCCGGCGCGCGGGGCGAAGCTGAGCACATAAGCCCCCGGGGCCAGATTGGGCACGGTGAACACGCCGGACGTGGTGTTAGGCGTGGCCAGGAAAGTGAGGCCGCCCACGTTGGTGGCCGTCACGGTGGTCACGGAGTTGGCCGGGGTAATGGTGCCTTCGATGCTGCCGGTGGTCGGAGCAGCGGGGGCCGCGTCCTCCTTTTTAGAGCAAGAGGTAGTGGCGAAAAGCAGCGTAGCGGCTGCGGCCGTAAGGGCCAGTTGGGCAGTGCGTATAAATGAATTCATTGAAAAAAGATGTGGAAAAATATCAGCAAAGTTCAGCTAGAAACGCCAGACCATCACGCACGAAGCCCCAACTTTTCGGTTGGGGCTTCGTGCGTGATGGTCTGGCTGATGACGTGCGGCGCGGCTTAGGTTTTCTGCTTCTTCTTTTTGGCCGCCGGGAAGAGAATGTTATTCAATATCAGCCGGTAGCCGGGAGAGTTGGGATGCAGGGCCAAATCAGTTGGTTCTTCGCCCACCAGGTGCTGGTAGTCTTCGGGGTCGTGGCCGCCGTAGAACGTCCAGGTGCCCTTGCCCAGCGTGCCGTGGATGTAGCGGGCCTCGCCGGTTTGCTTGGTTTCGCCCATCACGATGACGTCGGGCTTGATGAGGCTTTTGCGGAAGGCCGTGGTCTGGCCCATGAAGCCGTGGATGGTTTTCTCGTGGTCCTGCGTGAGCATGGTGGGCACCGGGTCGTACTTGGCCGAGTAGGTGAAGAGCGAGAAATAATCGTTCTGCTCGCCCAGGCCGCGCTCGTTGGGCTGCATGTCGATGTTAGAGTACTCATAGAAATACGGGTCGCGCATGAGCTGAAAGTTCTGGAAGGCCAGGCAGCGGTTGAAATTGAGCTTGGACTGCGCGGCCGGGTCGGCGGGGTCGCCGTCGTACATGCTTTCCACCATATCAATGCCCAGGCCGGCCAGCGCGATGTCGTAGCTATCCGTGGCCGAGCACATAGCGAACAAAAAGCCGCCACCCGCGATGAACTCCTGCATTTTGGTGGCCACCGCGCCTTTCATCACACTCACTTTATTGAAGCCGTTGCGCTTGGCGGCGGCTTCGGCGTCGCGCACCTGCTGCTGGTACCAGGGGTAGTTGCGGTAGGTGGCGTAGAACTTGCCGTACTCGCCCGTGAAATCTTCGTGGTGCAGGTGCAGCCAGTCGTACTTGGGCAACTCGCCTTTTAGCACCTCGTCGTCGTAAAGCTGGGTGTAGGGGATTTCGGCGTAGGTGAGCACCATGGTTACGGCATCGTCCCAGGGCTGCTTGCCTTTGGGCGTGTACACCGCAATTTTGGGCACCTTCTCCAGCTTCATCACGTCCATGTTGGCGTTGGGGTCGGCTATTTCCTGAAGGATGCTGGTGTACTGCGCCTCACTGATAACCTGGAAGCTGACGCCGCGCACGGCCAGCTCGTTCTCGGCCCCCGGCGTGCTTTCGAACGCAAAGGAGCCGCCCCGATAGTTGAGCAGCCAATCAACCGGCACCTCGCGCTGGAGCAGCCAGAATGCCACGCCGTAGGCCTTCAGGCACTCTTTCTGGGTGTTATCCATCGGGATGAACACGTGGTTGGCGCGGGCCGCCAGCGGGGCCACGGCCACGAGCAAAAGCAACAAAAAACGCTTAAGCAGCATAGTTTTTAGGAGAAAGAAACGCACCAAACCAACGAGGTTGCTGCGTCAGTGGTTCAAGTTAGGCGTCGTCCGCCGAACTTTGGCGTCCTTGCGTTGCCGTGCGGCCTCCGTAGCACTCTGCTGCGTGCGTGTCCATTCCCAGCATAACGCCCGCCCCGCCGGCCAAAGTCCCTGCCCATGAGCCCTTTCGAAAACGTCCGCGAAGCCTTCCGTTCCATTCGCGCCAACCTGCTGCGCACCATTCTCACGGCGCTTATACTGAGCATCGGACTGTTTGCGCTGGTGGGCATCCTCACGGGCATCGACGCGATGAAGAATTCGCTGTCCGAAACCTTCGCCAGCCTCGGGGCCAACTCCTTCGAGCTGCACGCCAAAGGCTACAGCAACCGTGGCCGGCGCGGCGGGGTACAGGCCAAGCAGTATCCGCCCATCAATTTCCTGCAGGCCAAGCAATACAAAAAGGCCATCGGCGACAACGCCAAAGTCGGCATTTCGGCCTTCATTGCCGGGGCTGTGGAAATGAAAGCCAACGGCACCAAAACTAATCCTAACATGCAGGTGGTGGCCGGCGACGAAAACTACCTCAAAATTGAAGGCTATAACCTGGCCGGTGGCCGTACCTTCTCGCAGGCCGAGCTCAACAGCGGAGCCAACGTGATGATAGTGGGCGATGAAATTCGCTCCAAATTATTTCCCAAGCAGAGCCCGGTGGGCAAATACGTGGCCGCCATGGGCCGCCGATTCCTGATTGTGGGCCTGCTGGAAAAAAGCGGCAGCGGGGCCGGTGGCGGCGGTGGGGCCGACCGCATTGCCCTCCTGCCCCTCGAAACCGGCAACCAGATGCCCCGCCAGCGCGCCCTCACCTACGACGTGAAAACGGCCACTACCGAGCACAGCACCCTCAATTTTATCATGGGCCAGGCCACCGGCATCATGCGCGCCGTGCGCCGCGACAAACTGGGCCAGGAAGACAGCTTTGTGGTGGAAAGCAGCGAGTCGCTGGCCAACGACCTGGATGCGATTTCGGGTAAGATGAAGGCCGGCGGCAGCATTATTGCTTTCGTCACCTTGCTCGGGGCCAGCATTGCCCTTATGAACATCATGCTAGTGTCGGTGACGGAGCGCACCCGCGAAATCGGCATCCGCAAAGCCTTGGGCGCGACGGCCCGCCAAATCCGGTTTCAGTTTCTAATGGAAGCCATTGTGATTTGCCTGCTGGGCGGCGGCATGGGCATTTTGCTGGGCGTGCTGGGGGGCAACCTGGTGGCGAAGTTCGTGGGCTCGGGTTCCTTCCTGGTGCCCTGGGGCTGGATGGCGGCGGGCCTGGTTATCTGCGTGGGCGTGGGCATGGCCTCGGGCTACTACCCCGCCAGCAAAGCCGCCGCGCTCGACCCGATTGATTCGCTGCGCTACGAATAGGGGTAGAGGCGAGAATGATTGGAAAGTGGATTTTAAGGGCATGGTTTTTCGCCGGAGTAACGCCTGGTCTGGCCCAAGCAGTGGCACACGCGAGGCAAAAGGCGCGTCTTTTCACGGTCACGGAAGGCCGGCAGACCAATCGATTTAAATTGCCACAGGTGCAGCTGGCCGATGCGGTGGCGGCTGAACGCATCAACCGCCGCATCGTAGCGCTGGTGCTGGATGGGGCCACAAACCCGAAGCTGAGCGTGCGCCAGCAGTTGCGGCAAGCCGAGCGAGCGTGTTGCTATGATAGCGAAAACGGTTTGGGTTGGAACACGGTCGGGCAGGGGCTAACAGGCTGTGACTACAGTGTACTACTAAATCAGCAAGGGCTGCTATCCTTGGAATACTCGCAGGAATTCACCGGGGCCTATTCGTGGGAGCAGGCCCTGCACGTCACCTTCGACCTGCGCACCGGCAATCAGTTGGCCCTGGCCGACCTGGTAGCCGACCTGCCCGCTCAACTGACGCGCCGAATGCACGGGGCCATCAGCCGCCGCTTTGGTGAAACCCTGGACGGTATGCACGATGAAGCAGATTCAACCGACATTGCCACCGTGGCCGAGTGTTTCAGTTGGGACTGGGCCGCTAAGCGCGTTCGCTTTCAAACAGACCTTGGGCCCACAGAAGAATCTCGTGCTTCCGAACCAGATTTGGAAAGCTTTGCTCTGACGCCGCACGAGGTGCGGCTATACTACGAAAGGATGCTGCCGCACGTCATGTTAAATTATGAGCCCGACAATGCTTACCACTTCCCATACGCGAGAGTACAGCCGCGTGGGCTGTTAGCGCCAGTAGCCGCAAAAGCCGCAGCCACTAAAAAGCCCAAAGTCAAATAACAAAGCAGGATTTTATACATTTGCGCAAATCTCATTTGTGCAAATTCCATGGTTGCCCACACCTCAGAATCGATTGACCAGCGTTTTGCGCAGCTTATCAAGCAGTTTGGGCTGACCAAAAACAGCTTTGCCATTTCACTGGGCAAGACGGCCAGCGTAGTGCAGCATCTCATCGATGGCCGCAATAAGCCTGGCTACGACCTGCTGTGCAAGGTGTTTGAAATTTACCCAAATGTGTCCAGAGACTGGCTTTTGCTGGGCCGGGGACCCATGCTGGTGAGTGGCGAACACGCGACAAAAGCCGTGGCACCACCTGCTGCTCCCGCACTGGAAGCACCGTTCGAGCCCATCGATTTGTCCGATGTGGAAGTCCGCACGGCTCGTCGTTCCGGGCCGGGCGTGGCCGGCTCTCGGCTTCAGCCTGACGAAATCGCGACTACGCTGGCGCTGGCTGCTGCAGCCAATCAGCCGGTACGGGCCGTAGTTGCTACGGCTCCCGATGAGTCCAGGATTTCCCCGCCCGTGGCGGCGGTTGCCGCGGCAGAGACGCCCGTCGCAACCAATACTGCTACTGCTCCCGAAGTCCCGGTTGCTCCCGTTGCGCCTGCCGCTGCCGCCGAAGCAGCCCCGATTGCTTCACCTCGGCCGGAACCTGCCGCAGCGCCGGTTGCCGCGCTGCCCTCGCCGGTACCAGTTCCGGCAACGCCAGCCCCCGGCGTGCCTTCGCCCGAAGTGTATGTGGCCGCCGCGCTGCACGCACAGCATTTGCAACACCAGCTAGCCCTCGCCGAAATGCGCAACCAGCACCTGTTGGAACAACAGCAGATGCTGCGCGAAATGCTGGCCATGGCCCGACAAAGCATGGTCTGAACCACGGATTCAGGCGGATTTTTCGGATTTCACGGATTTTGTGAATGGCTAAGTAACTATAACCAAACGCAATCAAGCAAAAAGGCCACTCGATAAAAGTGGCCTTTTTGCATTTTTAACCGGCTAGCAGAATCGTTCACAAAATCTGTGAAATCCGAAAAATCCGCCTGAATCCGTGGTTCAGACGAATATTCCCATTTCTTCGGCTTCCATCAGCCCGACAGCATTCACACCGGTTAGGCGCAGCTGTTTCATTTCGCCTACCAGCAGCGGGTCGTACTTGGCGGCCACGCGGATGTAGTTGGGCGTGAAGCCTTCCATCTGGCCGTTGGTCACATCGTCTTCGAAGAGTACCTCGGTTTCGAGGCCGAGGTGCTCTTCGTAGAAAAACCGCTTTTTCTTTTCTGAAAGGCTGCGCAGCTGCGTGGTGCGCTCGTGCCGCACCCGGTCTTGCACGCGGCCGGGCAGGGTGGGTGCCAGCGTATCGGCCCGCTCCGAGTACGGAAAGACGTGCAGGTAGCTGATTGGCAGTTCGTTCAGGAAATTGTAGGTGTCCAGAAAATCCGCTTCGGTTTCGCCGGGAAAGCCCACGATAACATCTACGCCAATGCAAGCGTGCGGCATCAGCTCCTTGATGCGGGCCACACGCTGGGCGTAGAGTGCGCGGCGGTAGCGCCGCCGCATCAGGCCCAGAATCTTGTCCGAACCGCTTTGCAAGGGGATGTGGAAGTGTGGCATGAAGCGCTCCGAAGCCGCCACGGTGGTCAGAATCTCGTCGGTGAGCAGGTTGGGCTCGCAGCTGCTGATGCGGAAGCGGCGAATTCCGGTTACCTGGTCCAGAGCCTGCACCAACTGGGTGAAATCTTCTCGGCGCTCACGCTCGGGGCCCTGCAGGCCAAAGTCGCCGAGATTTACGCCGGTGAGCACGATTTCCTTCACGCCGGTTTCGGCCAGCTTCTCCACGCGTTCTACCACGCTGGCCACGCTGCCCGAGCGGCTGCCGCCGCGCGCCAACGGTATGGTGCAGAACGAGCAGGAATAGTCACAGCCGTCCTGAACTTTCAGGAAGGTGCGGGTGCGGTCGCCGAAGGAATGCGCGGCCACAAATTCGGTGGCTTCCGAGATGGGCGAGGCGTGCACCGCGCCGGGCTGCCCGGCTGCGGGCTTCTGGAAATCGGCCAGAATATCCACCAGCATGAATTTTTCGGCCGCGCCCAGCACGGCGCTCACGCCGGGAATGTCCGCGATTTCCTGCGGCTTGAGCTGGGCATAGCAGCCCACAATGGCCACAAATGCCTCGGGATTATGCTTGAGGGCCTGCTGCACCACCTTGCGGCACTTGCGGTCGGCGTGGTCCGTGACGGAGCAGGTATTGATAACGTATAAGTCGGCCCCGGCTTCGAAGGCGACCTTCGCAAAGCCCTTTTCCTCAAACTGCCGGCCGATGGCCGACGTTTCGGAGAAGTTCAGCTTGCAGCCGAGGGTATAAAAAGCAACGGATTGGGGGGTAGGCATAGTCCCGCAAAGGTACGGCCCGGGCGCGTTTTACTTGCGCGCAAAGTCTTCCAGCGAAACCTGCTCCATGGCCTGGCCCAGTTGCAGCTGGCTAGTGGGAGGGGCGCCATAACGGTCCCATACGTGGCGGCTCACGTTATCGAAGGTGATGGTGCCCTGCGGCGAAACGGTCCCAAAACCGTTATTGAAGCAATAATAGACGAACGGCGGGTTATGCGCCGCCAGCAGGTCGCGGCTCCAGACAAAGGCCTTAGCAGGCAATTGCAGCTGGTGTAGCAGCGTGGCCGCCACGTCGGTTTGCGAGCCCAGAGAATTCACCACCCGGCCGCGCGCCTCGGGCCGCAGCGCACCGCCCGCCAGCAGCAGCGGAATCCGGAATTTATCGGGGCTTTGGTTGGAGGAATTGCCGGGCTGCTGGTGGCCGTGGTCGGCTACCAGTACTAGCAGCGTATGGGCATACCAGGGCTGTTTTTTGGCCTCCTGCAGAAATTTGCCCAGCGTATAATCAGTATAATAAACGGAATTGCGGAACAGCGCCACCTCATCGGTGCCGGGGAAATGCGGCTTCATCGGCACCTCAAACGGCTCGTGGCTGCTCAGCGTGAAGGCCGTGACGAAAAATGGCTCCGGCTGTTGGCGCAGGTCGCCCAGAATGCGGTCGAAAAGCACCCCGTCGTGCGCGCCCCATTTAGAGTTTTGGTCGGCCGCAGCAAAGTCAGCGCGCTCCGTAAATTTCTCGTAGCCACCCGCTTGCAAGTAGCTGCGCATATTGGCAAATGCCAGCTCGCCCCCATAGTAATAGTGCGAGCGGTAGCCCACCGCCGCCAACGACCGGCCCAAATGGGGGAGGTGCTCGGTTTTGCGCGGAAACTTGATGATGCTGGTAGTCGGCTGGTTGGGGTAGCCCGAAAGCAGCGAAACCAGCCCCTTCTGGCTGCGGTCGCCGGCGGCGAAGATGTTGTTGAACAGAATGCCAGTCCGGGCCAGGCTGTCAAGGTTCGGTGTCACGCCCTTTTCACCGCCCACGCTGCCCACAAACTTCGATGTGAAGCTTTCGAGGATGATAAATAGTACGTTGGGCCGCGCTTCATTCAGCACCAATGCGGAAGAATCGGTCCGGGCTGGAGCACCCACCGCCAGCGGGTATAGGCCTGCCACCAGGCGGCGCGCCGTGCTGTCGGGCATAAACGGCTGGATGGGCTGCTCGGCGGCCCGCAACACCAGCGCGCTTATCATGTTCCAGGGCGCATTGAGGGCCGCGTGGTTGGCAAAGGCCACATTTGAGAAATACACGTCGCTCTGGTTCACCGGAATCTGCTGGGTGCCGCCGCGCAGCGGCACCACCAGCAGCACGGCGTAAAGCAGGCTGGCCAGCGCCGCCCGCCCGCGCCCAAACCACGCGGGCAACGGCGCGAGCCGCCCCACCACTACCTTATATAAGTAGGTGCCCGCGCCCAGCAGGCCCAGGAGCAGCAGCAATAGCAGGCCAATGGGCGCGCTACCCGCCGAGGCAGCCATTTCCTGCGGGGAGTTTAGGTATTGTATGGGGGTGTCATCGAGCCGGAAGCCCCACACGCGGTACAGTTCTAGGTCGGCAGTGACCAACACCGCCAGCACAATACCGATAATAGCCGAATAACCCGTTAGCAGCCGCTGCAAGTGCAACTTCGGAAACAGGCTGCCTATCACAAACAGCAGGAACGGAATCAGGCATACGTAAGCTGCCGCCGACGCATCCAGCCGCAGCCCATACCCCAAGCTCCCCAGTAACTCTGCAACCGACAATTGGGCCGCTGCCTGATGCTGATACCCCAGAAACAAGCCCCGGCACAGCTCAAAGAATACCAGCCAGAAAAAAAAGTAGCGCGGCTGGAACGCAAAGCGGTTTTTCACGCCCTAAAGATAGAGGCCGCCGATACGCCCCAAAAACATTGCATCATTATTGGTTCAGTGCTTGTGAATACACCGTTTTCAGAAAGAGGCTGAAAAAAATAGCCTATATGAGGAAAAGTCAGGTGTATTTAAGAACAAGACTTAAAAAATTAGGGTGGTTTGATACAATTTGTGTTTGCTGCTTTATCTTTGCCCTCAGAATAAGAACTCATCCGGCTCACTATTTCCCGTTTGGTAGTCAATCCCTATGGCCATCCTCCGCTTTAAAGCTTTAGAACTCGTTAACCAGCGCCGCCCCTTTACCGTGGAGCCCGCCGCTGCCCGCCGCTCCGACAGCTTCGGGCAAAACGTGTTCAACCTGGAAGCCATGCGGGCCACCATGCCCGGCGATTATTTCAAGAAGCTGCAAGCTGCCATCAAGCAGGGCGCTACTGTCGAACGTAACGTAGCCGACGCCGTGGCTTCGGCTATGAAAACCTGGGCCATGGCCAAGGGCGCCACGCACTACACGCACTGGTTCCAGCCCCTGACCGGCGCTACCGCCGAAAAGCACGACTCCTTCTTCGACCTCAATTCTGACGGTCGTCCGATTGAAAACTTCAAAGGTTCGGCCCTGGTTCAGCAGGAGCCCGATGCTTCGTCGTTCCCCAACGGCGGCATCCGCAACACGTTTGAAGCCCGTGGCTACACCGCCTGGGACCCCACTTCGCCCGCTTTCATCATTGAAACGGTAGGTGCCAAGACGCTGTGCATCCCCACGATTTTCGTGGCCTACACCGGCGAAGCCCTCGACTACAAAGCCCCACTGCTGAAGTCGCTGGCACTGCTGGAAAAGTCGGCCCTCGACGTTTGCCAGTACTTCGACAAAGACGTGAGCCGCGTGAACACCACGCTCGGCATCGAGCAGGAGTATTTCCTGGTGGACAAGGCCTTGTACGACGCCCGTCCCGACCTGGTGATGACCGGCCGCACCCTCTTCGGCCACACGCCGGCCAAGGGCCAGCAACTCGACGACCATTACTTTGGCTCGATTCCGGCCCGTGTGCACGGCTTCATGCTGGAGTTTGAGGAAGAGGCCAACCTGCTCGGGATTCCGCTGCGTACCCGTCACAACGAGGTGGCCCCCAATCAGTTTGAGTGCGCCCCCACGTTTGAGGACGCCAACCTGGCTGTTGACCACAACCAGCTGTTGATGGATGTGATGGACCGCGTAGCCGAGCGTCACAACTTCAAAGTGCTGCTGCACGAGAAGCCCTTTGCCGGTGTGAATGGCAGCGGCAAGCACAACAACTGGGCCATGAGCACCGACACCGGCGTTAACCTGCTCGCGCCCGGCCGCCGCCCTAAGGAGAACCTGCAATTCCTGGCCTTCCTCATCACCACCATCAAGGCGGTGCACCGCTACGCCGACTTGCTGCGCGCTAGTATTGCTTCGGCCAGCAACGACCACCGCCTGGGCGCCAATGAGGCCCCACCGGCCATCATGTCGGTGTTCCTTGGTTCGATGCTGGACGGCGTGCTTGATGAACTGGAGCGTACCGCCAAGCTGCCGCTCGACAAAGGCGACAACATTTACCTGAAGCTGGGCATCGACAAGATTCCGGCCATCCTGCTCGACAACACCGACCGCAACCGGACCTCGCCATTCGCCTTCACCGGCAACAAGTTCGAGCTGCGCGCCGTGGGTTCGTCGGCCAACTGCTCCTCGGCCATGACGGTGCTCAATACCATCGTGGCTGACCAACTCATTGATTTCAAGGAGGCTGTAGATGCGCTCATCGAGCAGGGCAAGAAAAAAGAAGTGGCCATCGTGGAAATTCTCCGCGAGTATGTAATATCTTCGAAGAATATTCGTTTCGAGGGCAACGGCTACTCCGACGAATGGAAGGAGGAAGCCGCCAAGCGGGGCCTCAGCAACATTGCCACCACGCCTCAGGCCCTGGATGCGCTGGTGCGCGACGATGCCGCTGACCTGTTTGCCCGCCACGGCATCTTCTCGGAAATTGAGCTGCACGCCCGCCACGAGATTTTGCTGGAGGAGTACATGAAGAAAATCCAGATTGAAAGCCGCGTAATGGGCGATTTGGCCATCAACCACATCATTCCGACCGCGCTTTCGTATCAGACCAAGCTGGTGAACAACGTGCGCGGCCTGCGCGAGCTCGGCCTCGACGATGAGCACAGCCAGGTGACGCTGGAAATGATTAAAGCCATTTCCCGCCACGTAGCGACCATCAAAACCAACGCCGACGCCATGACGGAGTCGCGTAAGCAAGCCAACAAAATCGGAGACGCCCGCGAGCTGGCGGTAGCGTACTGCGAGGAAGTAAAACCAAAATTCGACCCCATCCGCCGCGCCGTTGATAAGCTGGAGCAGATGGTGGCCGACGAGGACTGGCCGCTGGTGAAGTACCGCGAACTGTTGTTCAGCCGGTAATTCGTCAGCGGACGGAATCGGGTCCGGTGTTGGGTGGGAATTCTCGCCGCGCCCCGGTTTTGAAAGAGCCATCTCGGGTGAGGTGGCTTTTTTTGGTAAGCGGCCGCAATCGTTTGCAGCTGGCCAGCAGAAGGATTAGTGTTGCGCTTGTGACGGTTAGGCGTGATTAGGCTGTTTTAACGGGTTTGGGCGTGGTGGCGGCCAGCAGCAGCGGCAGGCGCGGGGTAGTGGCATCGTCTTCCACAATTTCGACGCTGCTGCCGGGGTCTGGTACCAGCATCTTCCAGGTGGCGCTGCGCAGCTCGTCGAGCTTGTCGAGGGCTTCGCTAACGGTGGGGTTGGCCTTCAGCTTGTCAAACAAGCCGCTTTTGTGGCCCACGGCAATTAGTTTTTCAATCACGAAGGGCAGCACCCAGCCCACTACGTTGGAGGCCAACGCGCCGCGCAGGCCCAGGCGGAGCAGCAGGCGCACGGTCATTTGCTCAATGAGCAGGACGCGGGCGGCGGGCAGGGCTTTATCGGCCAGGAAATCGGCGACTAGCTTGAGGTTGCCTTTTTCTACTTCGGCGCGGAGCACGTCCTGCACGCTGTCGAGGGCACGGGCTGCCAGCTGGCGAAACAGGCGGCCGGTTTGCCAGGCGGCGAGGCCGGTGAAGCGCGCCGCCCCGAGAATGGCGGGCAAAAAGCGTGGTTTTTTCATGGTTTGCAACGAATAATGGCCCTAAATGGGCTGCACAAGGAACGGAGCAGCGCCCACAGGGGTTAGGCGCTGCGGTAAGGTATGGCTTGCGGGAACTACGGAAAATTTGGAATTATTATCAAATCCTGGTAACCCTATTGCCATTTCCTTGTTAGTTTTCCGCCTAAGCGCGACGATTATTCTTCTGTATGTCTGATTTGCTGCTTGATATAAATTTACAACATCTGCCCGATGACTATTTTGGTGGGGAATGGCAAGTTGCCAGCCGGGTGCTGAACCACAACGACCCCGCTAGTCCGTTGGCCCTGGCCGACCGGCTGGTGCTCACGCCGGGCCAGCTGGAAGCCCGGCCCACGCCGCCGGGCCCCAGCCAAACCGGCAATTGGGCCGTGATGCGCGACGAGCTCATGAACCGGCCCTATCTTAATTTCGAGCTTCCTAATGAAGCCACCCGCGCCTTGGTCACCCGGCTGCGGCGCTCGGCCGATGGCCTGCGCAGCCAATTGAACCTGTACTTTGCATCGGGCATGGAAATGCAGCTCGACCGCGCCTAAGTGTACTTTTATTTCGGTTTTTAAGCTTTTCTGATTCGTGAGCACACCGCAAGAAGTTACCCCACTGCCCGCCATCGCCCAGAACGGGCTGGTGGGGCCTGAGCAGTTCACTTTTCTGGCCGACATGATTCCGCAGCTGGTCTGGATTACCGACCAGAACGGGTTTCACACCTATTTTAACCAGCGCTGGACCAATTTCACGGGCTACGTGCTGGCCGACAGCGTGGGGCCGGATATGTGGAACAACCTGCTGCATCCCGACGACCGTGCCCGGGCCCGCGAGGTGTGGGGCCACTCGCTGGCCACCGGCGACGACTACAACATCGAGTACCGCTTCAAGGCCAAAGATGGTTCGTACCGCTGGTTTTTGGGGCAGGCCCTGCCGCGCCGGAGCGAGGATGGCCAGATTATCGCCTGGTTTGGCACCTGCACTGATATTCAGGAACAGCGCCAGATGCGCGACCAGCTTGAAGCTGCTTACTCCGACCTTGAGGCCAAGGTGATGTTCCGGACCCTGGATTTGGAGCGCGAAGTGAAGCAGTTGCGCGAAGCGGCTGGTAAGTAGGGTTTGCGAAGGAAATATTGTTCAAAACGGCTCTTCGGAGCCGTTTTGCGTTAGTAGCGGTATTATCGGCTCATGGCCCGTTGGGGCGCCCATTTTCCTGTTTCTTATGAATGCCATTGTTATCCAGCAGCCCGGCGGCCCCGGGGCGCTTCAGCTTCAGCAGCAGCCCAAGCCACAACCTTCGGCGCAAGAGGTGCTCATTCGGGTGCACGCCGCCGGCGTAAACCGGCCCGACGTGCTGATGCGTCAGGGCAAGTATGCCGGAAGCGGCGATGTAACCGGCCTAGTGCCCGGCCTGGAAATTGCCGGTACGGTAGAAGCTTGCGGAGCCGCTGTGGCTAAATGGCAACCAGGCGATGCCGTGTGCGCCCTGCTGCCCGCCGGGGGCTATGCCGAATACGCCGTGGTGGACGCCCGCCACTGCCTTCCCGTGCCGACCGAACTGACCCTAACCAAAGCGGCCGCCCTGCCCGAAACCGTGTTTACGGTGTGGCATAATGTGTTTCAGCGCGGGGGCTTGCAGCCCGGCGAGACCCTGCTGGTGCACGGTGGCAGCAGCGGCATTGGCACCACGGCCATTCAGCTGGCCAAGGCGCTGGGCAGCCGCGTGGCTGTAACGGCCGGCGATGATGCTAAATGCGCCGCCTGCCGAAAATTGGGTGCTGACTGGGCCATTAACTACAAAACCCAGGATTTTGAGGAGGTGCTGAAAGATGAAGGCGTCGATGTGATTCTCGACATGGTTGGCGGCGACTACATTGCCAAAAACCTGCGCCTGCTAAATGACGACGGCCGCCTAGTGTTTGTGAATGCCATGCAGGGCAGCAAAGGCGAATTCAACGCGTTGGAGGTGATGCGGCGGCGGCTGAGCATTACGGGCAGCACGCTCCGGCCGCGCTCAGCCGATTTCAAGGCCGCGCTGGCAGCCGCCGTGGCGCAACACGTGTGGCCGCTTATTGCGGCGGGGAAGTTCCGTCCGGTTATCTACAAAACCTTTCCATTGGCCGAAGCCGCGGCCGCGCACGAACTGATGGAAAGCAGCGCCCATATTGGCAAAATTGTGCTGGAAATAGGGCAATAGCCCAAGTAAAAAGGCCCGTTCCAAACAATCTGGAACGGGCCTTTTTCAGTGAGGACGGGGAGCAGCTACGCGCGTTTCCACTTAATGCCGCAGCCAATGGCCTTCGTCTCCTTGGTAGTTGCTGGCTTGCCAGCCAGGATTTCCGTCATGGCATTCTCCACGTACTTGGTTTTGGCCAGCTTGGCATCTTCCGAATTGTCGTCGATTGCGCCGATATAGGACACCACAAAGTCCGTGCCCTGGCGGGTGAGCACGAAGAGGTGGGGTGTGCGCGTGGCCCCGTAGGTTTTGGCTACCTGCTGCGACTCGTCCTGCAGGTAGGGGAAGGCGTATTTTTTGCTTTGCATGGCGGCGTAGGAATCGCCGGGAGCCACGGCCGGGTCGTTGGGGTTGATGGCCACCACGGGGTAGCCCAGCGGCGCATACTTTGTGTTCAGGTCGATGATGCGGCTTTCGTAGGCTTTGGCGAAAGGGCAGGTGTTGCAAGTAAATACCACGATATAGCCCTTGGCAGCCTTGTTATCGGCCAGCGACACCATTTTGCCGTCGATGTTTTTCAGCTTGAAGTCAGTGGCTTTATCGCCGACTTTGTAGCCATCAGCGGTGGAGCGAAGCACGAAGCTGCTCAGCAACACGAAGCAGAGAGCGAGGAATGACAGGACTTTTTTCATGGCTCAAAAAGGTTACGGGTTGATACCTGCAAGATAGTAGCTACTGAATATTCTTCAGGGCCGTCTGGAGCTCGGTGGCTGATAATTCGCGCTCGAAGGTGCTGCGGCGTTTGGTTTGGTTATTGAAAATCAAGGTAAAAGGTAGTGCGCCCGACCATTTAGGGTCTACTTTGTCAATCCACTCGTTGGGGTCGGGCTCGTTCAGTAGCAGCACTTTCGATTTCAGTCCGCGCTGCTTTACGAAAGGTTTTACCTTTTTGTCAAGCTGCGAAGCATAGTCTAAGCTCACGAGTAGCACCTTCACCTTTTGGCCGGCATTCGCCATGCGGAGCTGCTCAAAATTGGGCATCTCCTTCACGCAAGGCCCGCACCAGGTTGCCCAGAAATTTACCACGTAGGTCGTGTCAGTGGGCCGCGCCAGCCGCTTTTGCAGCTCCGGAAATTTGATGACGGCAACGTTTTGAGCAAAGGTCGGCGCGGAGCAGAGCAAGCTGCCGACCAGAGCAAGAGGTTTCATCAAACGCATAATAGTAAGTGCCGAAACGGGGTTTTCCCACAGACAGGGAAGGCCAGCCGGAAGTTGCGCCTGGCCTCGATTTACTGCCCATACAGCGGCGGCGCGGGCAGCCGGAATACATCGCGCAGGGCCCGGCGGGCGGCATAATAGCCGCACATGCCGTGCACGCCGCCGCCGGGCGGAGTTGCCGATGAGCACAGATACAGCCCGCGCTGCGAAGTGCGGTAGGGAGATGCCCGTAGCGCTGGCCGCGTGAATAACTGGCTGATATCCAGCAGTCCGCCGTTGATGTCGCCGCCCACATAGTTGGGGTTGTATTCCTCCATCTGGGCGGTGTCGAAGGTGTGGCGGGCCAGAATGCGTTCCCGAAAACCGGGCGCAAACCGCTCTACCTGGCGCTCAATGGCGGCGGTCATATCCACTCGCGAGCCGTTGGGGACGTGGCAGTAGGCCCAGGCGGTGTGTCGGCCGGCCGGGGCGCGGGTTGTGTCGAACAGGCTTTGCTGGGCCAGTAGCACGAAGGGTTTGCCGGGGTGCTGTCCATTGGCCGTGGCTTGTTCGCTGGTGACGATTTCGGCTAGGGTATTGCCCAAATGCACAGTGCCGGCCTGGGCACATTCGGGGGCCGCGAAAGGAATGGGTTCGGCCAGTGCCCAATCCACTTTAAACACGCCCATGCCATAGTGGTAGCGCCGAAGCTGCCACTGGTAGATACCCGACAGGCTGTGCCCAGCAATCTGAAGCAACTGGGCCGGGGTCACATCAAAAAGCACGGCCCTTGCCGATGGCAACTGCGCCAGCGAATGAACAAATGTCCCCGTTTCGACTCGCCCGCCCAGGGCTACAAAGTGGGCCAGCAGCGCATCGGCAATGGATTGGGAACCGCCTTTAGGCATTGGCCAGCCGCCGCGGTGGGCCGCAATGAGCAGCACCAAG
Source organism: Hymenobacter negativus (assembly GCF_016056375.1). Lineage (GTDB taxonomy): Bacteria > Bacteroidota > Bacteroidia > Cytophagales > Hymenobacteraceae > Hymenobacter > Hymenobacter negativus_A. The sequence goes on along the minus strand of NZ_JAEDAE010000001.1, from coordinate 926,637 downwards.
CCAATGGCGGAAGTGGTCAGGTTACTCAGCGGCTGGATGGAATGGGCAGCCATGCCGGCCAGCAGTCCTTTGGCTTTTTCATCCGTGAAGCGTCGCGCCAGCGCCGTGGCGGGTAGCAGCGCCGAGCGTCCAAACCGGGCCATATCCAGCGGGTGCTGAGGGAAGTGCAACGGCGCCAGCACATCGTTGGCGATGTTGGGCCACCGGGCCACGAGCGGGCCGAGCAGGCGCTCATAGGCATCGGCATCGGGGCCGAGACTGGCCGCGGTATCGGCCAGCGACGCGGCTATGGCGGCGGTGCCGTCGTCGAACGGGTGCGCGGCGGCCACGGGCGGCGTGAGGTATTCCAGCCCATAGCGGGCCAGCGGCAACGTCTGGAAAAAGGGCGAAGCCGCCGCCAACGGGTGAATAGCCGAACAGATATCGTGGTGAAAACCGGGTAGCGTCAATTCGGCCGTGCGCAGTCCACCGCCGATTTCCTTTTTGCCTTCAAGCAGCAATACCGACAGACCCGCTTGTTGCAGCACAATGGCTGCCGCCAGCCCATTGGGGCCGGAACCGACTACGACGGCATCATAAGTGGGCTTACTCACGCAGGGTAGGGCTGGGGTGAATTCTTATTGGTAAACGAGCAGGAGGTTCTTCAAACTCAGGGCCCCCAGCCCGACCGTCGCAGAAACTCGGCCAGGCGTGGGTCATCGGCCGACAGCGGCACCAGCCACATATCAACCCGTTCCCGTTGCCACCACTGTCCCTGCGGGTTACCGGGCCGGGCAAACCGGTACCGGTAGCGCACGGCCCGAATATAGCGCGGCGGCTGGCCGGGAAATGGGTTGCGGGCAAATAAACTGACCGCGTCGGGGTCGTTGTGCAGGAGCTTCGACACCAGATTTGCCGTCCAGGGATATTCGGCGGGCGAAGCCATGGCGGCAAACCACATCTGCCAGTCGAGCCGCAGCTGGTAGGGGGCGATTTGGGGCGGGCGTTGGTCGAGGGCCACGGGGAGGCCTTTGTAGGGGTAGGGTAGCCAGTTGGCGCTGTCGCTGGGAATGGCATCGCGGGTGCCTTCAAATACCACGTTCAGCCGCTCGCGGCCCACCGTGCCGAAGGCTCCGTAGGTGTTCACCAAATCCAGCGGGTCGAAGGACGTATTCATGATTTGGCCGGGCGAAATCATGTTCAGCGCCGGCCGGATGCTAAGCAGCGCGATAACCGCCGTGACCACCCACGCGGCTGTGCGCATCGGGCGCGACTCCTCGGCCTGGGCCGCTGCGGCTGCGGCCTGCCGCACCAGCCGCCGGGGAAGCAGCCGCGCCCAGAAGCCGTCGTCGAAACAAGCCAGGGCCGGCACGATGGTCAGCCAGTTCAAAAACGACAGGTTGCCGCTGAGGATGATGCTTAGCTGAAACAGTACCATCACCACGCCGGCCGTGTGACGGGCCACGCGAGGCCCGAAGGCAAAAAATGGGGCCAGCAGCTCGGCCAGCCAGTTGAACCACACGCCCAGGCGCAGAGCCCCGTGCGGCAAAAAGTGGAACCACCGGCTCAGGGGGCCGGGAATGGGCTGGGTTTCGAAATGGTAGTAGAGGGCAGTGCTATTGCGCCAGATTTCATCGCCGCGCACCTTGATGAGCCCGGCCCCGAGCATCACGCGCACCACCAGCCACCGAAACAGCACGATGACGGGCAGGGGCGGTGCATACTTCGGAAAAGGCCGCCCATCGAGCAAGGGGCATAGAAAAATGGCCAGAAACCCGGTTTCGGTCAGCTGGATTTCCCAGCCGTAGCCGTACCATTCCTGCCCCACGTGCACGAAGGACAGGTAGAGCCCCCATAACACTGCCAGCAGCAGCGCATTGGCGAAGCCGGCCGCTACCAGACAAGAAATTCCAAACCCCAGCCAGGCCGCCGCCAGCAAAGCCGTATCGGAATGGCCAAGCCAAAAAATAGACGGCAGCCGCACAAAACCAGCGCCCGCCGACCCCAGAACTGCGCTCGCCTGCTTCAGAAAGAGCCCCACCGGCAATAGCCCATGCTCCCCAATCAGCGGCACAATCTGATTGATAGCCACCAGAAAAGCCACCGCGTACAGCCCGCCCAGCAGGCGCAGAATAACAAAGCGCGTGAGCCAATAAGTTGGCTCGGGCGGCGTAGTGGAGGCCTCGGTTTCCATGATGATGCGTACCAATGGAAGGGGAATAGCTCAGCAGGCGGCTCGCAGCCTGATGTTTTGGCCGACGCTAGGGCTGGCCGCCGCCGCCCGACGCGCCATAAATCTGGCCCGTGGTAAAACTGGCGTCGTTGGCGGCCAGCTGCACGTAAATAGACGCTAGTTCAACGGGTTGGCCGGGCCGGCCCATGGGCGTTTTGGCTCCGAACTCTTTCAGGTTTTCCTGGGTCGAGCCGCCGCTGACCTGCAAGGGCGTCCAGACGGGGCCAGGAGCCACGCCGTTCACCCGAATGCCTTTGGGCGCGAGCTGTTTGGCCAGCGACTTCACGTAGTTCATAGTCGCCGCCTTGGTTTGGGCATAATCATACAGGTTCGGCGAAGGGTCGTAGGCCTGCTCCGAGGTAGTGCCGATGATGGCCGCGCCGGGCGGCAGGTGCGGCAGGGCAGCTTTAATAATCCAGAACGGTGCGTAGATGTTGGTCTTCATCGTGGCATCGAAATCGGCGGTGCTGAGTTCCAGAATGGACTGGCGCTGCTGCTGGCGGCCGGCGTTGTTCACCACAATGTCGAGCCCGCCGAGCTGGCGCACGGCTTCGGCCACCAGCTTCTGGCAGAAGGCTTCTTCGCGTAGGTCGCCCGGAATGGCGATGCCCTTGCGGCCTTCGGCTTTAATCAGGGCAATAACTTCTTTGGCGTCGGCTTCCTCGGCCGGCAGGTAGTTGATGGCCACGTCGGCACCTTCGCGGGCGTAGGCAATGGCCGCGGCGCGGCCCATGCCCGAGTCGCCGCCCGTTATCAGGGCCTTGCGGCCTTGCAGCCGGCCCGAACCTTTATAGCTTTTCTCGCCATGGTCGGGGCGTGGGTCCATCTGGCTGGCCAGCCCCGGCCAGGGCTGCGACTGCCCTTTGAACGGCGGCTTGGGGTACTTATTGATTGGATTCACCATAGGGTCCGGGGCCGCTGCGGCAGGCGCACCTGCGCCCTGCACCGGAAGCACCGGTGCCACTGCCGCCACCGCTAGGCTGGCCCCTAAGCCGCTGATGACGTCGCGCCGGCTGAGCTTGTTTGATTCATTCATGATGTTGAAGTATAGTGTTTTAATAATTGTGAGCTACTATTCTGGTTATACCTTCTTTTGGAAGCTGGGGTTGGTCGCAAGTCCTTCGCAATTGCCTGATAATTGAAACACGGACTTTTTAGGCTAATGAATGCTGGGACGAACGGGATGACTGCCAATAGTTTCCGGCTGCCAGTCGTTGCAATAGCAATTCCGGCCTGCTCATTAGGAAAAGTGCCAGCCTGGATTGAACCTGTACGTCACGCTGCCATCCGATACGGCTTTACCTTTGCAGCACGGCGCAACTTTCGCCGGCACCCCCTGGTTTTTGGCCCATGAACAAGACGTATTGCCCCAGCCTCACCGAATACAAGCGCCGCGTGTCCCGCGTGGTAAACATTGGCGGCTTGCCGATGGGCGGCGACTACCCCATCCGCGTGCAGAGCATGACCACCGTGGATACCATGGACACCATGGGCTCGGTGGAGCAGACGCTGCGCATGGTGGCGGCCGGCTGTGAGTACGTGCGCATCACCGCGCCCAGCATGAAAGAGGCCCAGAACCTGCTGGAAATTAAGAAAGAGCTGCGCAAGCGCGGCTGCAACGTGCCGCTCATCGCCGACATCCACTTCACGCCCAATGCCGCCGAGCTGGCTGCCCGCATCGTGGAGAAAGTGCGCGTGAACCCCGGCAACTACGCCGATAAAAAGAAATTCGAGGAGATTGAATACACCGACGCCACTTATGCGGATGAAGTGGAGCGCATCCGCGAGCGGTTCCGGCCGCTGGTTCAGATTTGCAAGCAGCACGGCACGGCCATGCGCATCGGCACCAACCACGGCTCGCTCAGCGACCGGATTCTGAGCCGCTACGGCGATACGCCGCTGGGCATGGTGGAGTCGGCGCTGGAATTCCTGCGCCTCTGCGAAGAAGAAAATTACTACGACGTGGTGCTGAGCATGAAGGCCAGCAACACCCAGGTAATGGTGCAGGCCTACCGCCTGCTGGTGCAGAAGCTCGACGAGGAAGGCCTGCAGCCCTACCCGCTGCACCTGGGCGTGACCGAGGCCGGCGAGGCCGAAGACGGCCGCATCAAGAGCGCCGTCGGCATTGGCACGCTGCTCGAAGACGGCCTCGGCGACACCGTGCGCGTGAGCCTGACCGAAGCGCCGGAGGCCGAGGCCCCGGTGGCCCGCATGCTGATTGACCGCTACACCGAGCGCGCCGCGCTGGCCAAGCCCATTAAGCCGCTGGAAGGCGAAGTGCCCATCGACCCCTTCCAGTACCACCGCCGTACCACGCATGAAGTAGCCAACTTTGGCGGGCTGAACGTGCCGCGCGTCGTGGCGGATTTGTCGCGCCTGCCGCGCCGCGAATACGCCGACCTGCGCGCCGCCGGCCACCTGTATTCCCCCTTCCTCGATAAATTTCAGATGGGCGACCTCGGGGCCGACTACATCTACACCGGCGAGCGGCCGGTACCTTACATGCTGCCCAATGGCCTGAAGGAAGTCGTGACCTTCACGGCCTGGAAAGATGCCGGCCGTCGCACCGACCACTACCCGCTGATGACGGCCTGCACCTACCTGGAAACCAGTGCCGACGCCCGTCATCCGCAGCTAAACTTTCTACTGGTTGAGCCCATTGCGTTCGACTCGCGCCTGATTGAGCACCTGCGCACCGACCGCACCGTGGTGCTGGTGCTCGAAACCCACAACCCCCACGCCATGCCCGACCTGCGCCGGGCCTTCTTCGAGCTGATTAACCACGGCGTGACCTGCCCGGTCATTATTGCCCGCTTCTACCCGCAGCAGCCCAATGAGAAAACCCAGCTCGACGCTGCCACCGACGTGGGCGGCCTGCTCATCGACGGTCTGGGCGATGGCGTGGTCCTCGGCGCTCGCCTGCTGCCCGTCGACCGGCCCCAAGAAGATTGGCTGCGAGACATTGACATGCTCAACCAGCTTTCGTTCGGCATTCTGCAGGCGGCCCGCACCCGCATGAGCAAAACCGAGTACATCAGCTGCCCCAGCTGCGGCCGCACCCTGTTCGACCTGCAGGAAACCACGGCCATGATTCGCAAGCGCACCGACCACCTCAAGGGCATTAAAATCGGCATTATGGGCTGCATTGTGAACGGTCCCGGCGAAATGGCCGATGCCGACTACGGCTACGTGGGCGTGGGCAAGGGCAAAATTTCCCTCTACCGCGGCCAGGAAGTCATCAAGAAATCCGTGCCCGAGGAACGGGCTGTGGACGACCTGATTGAGCTCATGCGCGAGGATGGGAAGTGGATTGAGAAAGAAGTGGTTGGGGAGCCGTTAGAAATGTGATAACCCTAATTCATTTCTACCTATGGGGTTTTCAGAAATTATTATAGGGTTTCAGCAAGCCGGTATTGAAATCAATGCTGGAGCATCGATTGAGCAGCTTAATAAGCTTGAAGCCAGAACAGGTTTTAAATTCCCAGATGTATTTAAACAGTTTTATTGTACTGCAAATGGGTTTAAAAACTATGATATGACACCAGGGTTATTTAGCCTCTTTTCAATAGAATTGATAAACGAATATGGCTTATGTTATCACGAAGATTTTATAGGATTTTCTGATTAATAGTCATGCAATAGGCTTCCTTAAAACCAAGACAGGTATTTATAAGAGTTACGATTTAGAAAGACCGGTTTGTTCGACATTTAGTGAAGCATTAGAAATGATATTAGCAGCGGATGAAAAATTGTATTAGATTCTCTAATCTTTATTTACATTTCTCCTTCCGTCGCGTATCAATAATATGCGCGATTTTCCAGCCGTCGGCCAGCTTCACCAGCTGAAACGAGTCGTAGCCGCAGTGGCTGAATTTGCTGCCCAGGTAGAACTCGTAGGGAGCCCACACGCTGGCTAGGTTGGCATCAATTAACACCCGCTCGAACTGCACCCGCTCGTCCCAGACGGCGGGATGGGGCGTGCCTACGGCCTTCAGGAAGCCGTTGATACTTTCGATTTCCAGCGTAGGTGGCTGGCCGGGCTTGCCGCCGAAACCGTGAAAAACGGCCGCCGGGGCCAGCGTGCGGCGCACGGCGGTGCTGTCGCCGCGCCGCATGCCATCGAAGAAGGCGGTGACGGTTTGCTTCACCGCTTCCGTTTCGGCAGAGACTTTTTGGGCGTGGGCGGCGGGAATAGCGGCGGCCAGCAAGCCGGCGAGCAAGAGGGAAGTATTGGGCTTGTTCATTGATACAGCATTGGGATGGCTAAAGGTGCATCGGTGATGCCGCAGGTTGCGCAGCTGGCGGCGGGGCGAATGTAGCTTTGCGGATGTATGGAAACAGTTGTTCTCAGTGGCCCGGTGGCCGCGCAATTTGCCGAGGCAGGTTTTGCCGTGTTCAGCGAGCTTTACACGCCCGCCGAAGTGGCCGCCTTACTGCAAACCGTAGAAAGCGCGGCCGGAAATGGCCCCAACTTTAGGCGGAGCCAGGAGGTGTTTGCCATTCGCGAACTACTGAAAGAAATCCCGACCCTTTGGCAATTGCTGGATACACCCGCACTGCGCCAGCTGATGGCGGGGCTGTTTCCGGCGGGGTGTCAGCTGGTGAAGGCCATTTATTTTGACAAGCCCGCCGGCTCCAACTGGCTGGTGGCCTGGCATCAGGACCTAATGATAAACGTGGACCAGCGTATAGATTTGCCTGGTTTCGGCCCTTGGACCAGCAAGGCCGAAGGTGTGTCGGTACAGCCCCCAGTGGCAGTGCTGGAAAATATGGTAACCCTGCGCATTCACCTCGACGACTGCAACGCCACCAACGGCGCGTTGAAAGTGGTGCCCGGTTCGCACCGGCACGGTGTGGTGCCGGCCGCTGCCATTGTTGGCTACACGCCAAATGCCACCGTTTGTGCCGTGCCCGCGGGTGGGGGCATGCTTATGAAACCGCTAGTGCTACACGCTTCCAACCGCAGCACCAGCAACCGCCCGCGCCGGGTAATTCACCTGGAATTTGCCTCGGTGGAACTGCCGACCGGACTGGCCTGGCGCGAGCGACGCGAGGTGATGTAGCGCCCGCTTCCGCTGGCGTGGGGTTGCACGGCGTGTCATCCCGGTACCCAAGCCACGGCGTGCGCATCGGTAAATCTTTCTGGCGCGGCGGGTGTTACCTTAGCTACTCCCAAACCTGCTCTGATATGAACGGCAAGAATCTTTTCAATTTCGGCCCGGTCCTCGGCTATTATTTCCGGAAAAACGACCCTAACCGCAAGAACAACTTCAACCTGAAGACCATGCACTTCATCAATAAGCTCAGCTTGGCGATGTTTCTGGTGTGCTTGGTGGTGATGCTGTTCCGTTACGTGCTGTAAGCTGGGGTAGGATGAATATTGAGGATTTCCGCGACTACTGCCTGCTGAAAGCCGGCGTGACCGAAGAAACGCCCTTTGGCCCCGAAACGCTGGTGTTCAAAGTCGGCGGCAAAGTGTTTGCCCTGACGGATATCGATACCTTCGGCAGCATCAACCTGAAGTGCGACCCCGAGCGCGCCGAAGAGCTGCGCGAGGCCCACGACTACGTGCGGCCCGGCTACCACATGAACAAGAAGCATTGGAACACGGTGTTCACCGGCACCGGCGCACCGGAAAGCCAACTCCGCGAGCTGATTGACCACTCGTATGATTTGGTGCGCGCCTCGCTACCGAAAGCTGTAAAAGCCACGCTAGAACTGTAGAGACGCAAAATATTGCGTCTCTACACCAATACAAAAACGCCCTGCTGGATTTCCAGCAGGGCGTTTTTATTAGCTGTGAAGGCTTACTGTCCCACTAAAAACACCGCGTTGCCAAACATCAGCTTGCCGCTCTGCCAGAAAGCGCGGAACAGCGGATTATCGCCCAAGTACACCACTTCGCCGCGCCCAAAATCCTGCGCGCCCACTACGAACGTGTCGGTGAGCTCCTTGCGGGCCTTGGTGCCGGTGAAGCCGGCCGAGTAGCTGTCTCTCTTGATGACGCCCACGTTCCAGCCGCCTTTGCCCAGGAAGCTGTAGTTGAGCGGGTTGCGCACCAGTGCGTAGTAGGTATCGCCGTAGCCGAAGGCCAGCGGGTGGGTGTTGTCGAGCTGCACGCGGTAGATGCTACCCTGCACCGCGTCCTCGGCTTCCTCGCGCTCGGCGTCGCCGTAGCGGCGCAGCAGGCGGTAGGGGTTGGCTTTCATCTCCTTGCGGATGGCGGTGGAATCGATGGTTTTGGGCTTGAGGAGGAAGTCCTTTTTGCCGGACAGGAATTTGGCTGCGCCTTCCATGGCGATGAGGCGGCCGCCGTCGCGCACCCAGGCTTTCAGACCTTCCAAGTTGCGGTCGTTGTACACGTCGCCGTAGCCGCCGTTGGGCAGGATGAGCACGTCGTATTTATTTAAACTCACGCGGCTGAGGTAGTCGGTGCCCAACACCGTGAGCGGGTAGCCGAGCTGCTGTTCGAAGAAGTGCCACACCTCACCAAAGGCCGTGGGGTCGACGCCCGGTCCAGCCACCACGGCCACATTTGGCTGCTTCACGAAGTGCACCGAGCTGGAGCCCAGGTCGCGGCCCGAGGTCGAAAAGCCCGATTTCACGGCCATGACGGTGGTGCCGGCCGAATCGGCCTGGGCGCGCACCAGCTCGTCGAAGCGGGGGGCGAGGCCCTCGTTACCGGTGCGGGTGATGATGAGCGTGCCGGGCGAATACTGCTGGCCTTCCGACTCGAACGCCTTTTCGGCGTAGCGCACCTTCACTTTCTGCAGCAGCAGGCGGCTGAGGAAACGCACGTCCTGTAGGGAATTCCAGCGGGCGAGGTAGGCGTAGGGGCGGTCGGCCGCGGCGGCGCTGCCCTGCACGCTGGCGGTGGCGGGCGCACCGGCCGAGGCGTCGAGGCGGCCGGGCACGGCGTACGATTTCAGGCCGAAGGCGTAGGGCAGGGCCCAGGAGGTGATGTCGTAGGTGAGCGAGTCTTCGAGCTGGGGCTTGGGCTCGAACAGTACCTTCACCAGCGTCGATTTGGGCTGGTACATGCTGATAACTACGTCGCGGGGCTCCACGGTCACGTCGCCGGTTTTGCCGGTAAGATAGTTGAAGCCCTTGGTTTTGGTGCGCTTCGGGGCATAGCCGTAGCGAATCTGGTTGCGGTCGAGGTACTGCGTGAAGGCGCGGAGTTGGCCAGGGTCGTTGCCGGCCCCGATGACGTAGCTCTTGAACTCGCCCTGCGGCTTGCTGGCGGCGTTGGCGAAGTAGCGCTGGAACTCGCGCAGCAGGTCGTCATGCCGCTCGGCAGTGGCCTGGATGGTGGCGCGGCTGGCAGCGTGGTGGTGGGCAATGCGCTGGGCCAGCGTCAGGGTGTCGCCGTCGAGACGGGCGTAGGCCACGCCACCGGCCCCGCCGCCGCCCTGCTCATACGTCATGCCAATGGCGCCGTTAAAGCTGGGCCAGGTGTCGCCGTAGGTAGGGGCGTAGAGGTCGTAGACTTCGCGGGTGAAATACAGCCAGTTATTCTTGTCGAAGGCCACTTTGTTGTAGTCGCCCAGTACGCCCTGGAACTTGCGCTGCCAAGCCGTGAGGTCGGCGTGGTAGGGCTTGGCGGCGGGCGAGAAGTAGTAGGTGTTGTTCGGGCCCATCTCGTGGAAGTCGGCATGCACCTCGGGCAGCCACTGGTTGTAGAGGGCGATGCGCTGCTTGGTTTCCTGTTGCGTTTGCCAGGCCCAGTCGCGGTTCAGGTCGAAGTAGTAGTGGTTGAAGCGGCCGCCGGGCCAGGGCTCGTGGTGCTCCCAGGAGTCGGGACTGGCATTCACCGACTGGTTGCGCACGCGGTTGTACCAGTTCACGTACCGGTCGTGGCCGTCGGGGTTGATGCAGGGGTCCACGATGACGACGGTGTTTTTCAGCCAATCCTGCATTTGCTGGTCCTGCGGGTTGGCCAGGTCGTAGAGCACCTGCATCACGGCTTCGGAGCTCACGGCCTCGTTGCCGTGCACGTTGTAGCTTAGCCAGCACACGCCGGGCTCCTGGGTGCGGGCCGAACCGCTCTCCACGCCGGCCAGGCGAAGGTTGTTGTGGCGCACGTCGTCGAGGCGGCCGAAGGTTTCGGCGCTGGCAATCTGGACCACTTCGAGCGGGCGCTTCTCGTAGGTGCTGCCGTAGCGCACCAGCTTCATACGGCCGGGCGTGTGGGCCGCGACGTGGGCCACATAGCGCAGCAACTCGGCGTGGGGCGTAAACTGTTCCCCCAGCTTGTAGCCTAGGAACTGCTCGGGCGTGAGCAGCGGGCCGGCCGAGTCGGTGGTTTGGGCGTAGCTGTCGAAACTCATCAGCGCAGCGGTTAGTAATACCGTTGGCTGTGCAAACCGCGTCACGCCAGAAAAGAACGACCTAAGTCGGGAAGTATTTATCTGAAGCATTGGAATTCAGAAGGTGATTTTATGCGCGCAAGGTAGGACACAAAAACGCGCTGTTCTCTTTACAGAAACGGCAACAAAAAGGCCTACTGCAATCACAGTAAGCCTTTTTGCTTATTCAATTTTGCACGTCATGCGGCGTGCAGCGAAGCATGATGTGCTACTTACACTACCACGTTCACCATGCGGCCTTTCACCACAATCACCTTCTTGGCGGCCTTGCCTTCGCCGTGCTTGGCGAGGAAATCCGATGCCAGGACGGCGGCTTCAATCTCGGCGGGGGTGGCGGCGGCGGCGAACTGCATCTGCTCGCGTACTTTGCCGTTGATGGCCAGCGGGTAGGTCACACTTTCTTCCACCAGGAATTCTTCGCGGAACTCGGGGTAGCGGGCCGTGCTGATGCTGCCGGCCTCGTGGCCCAGCTCCTGCCACAGTTCCTCGGCCAGGTGCGGCGCAAACGGGGACACCAGCAGCACCAGCGGCTCCAGGATGGCGCGCTTGTGGCACTTGAGGGCCGTAAGCTCGTTCACGGTAATCATGAACAGGCTGACGGAGGTGTTGAAGCTGAACTTCTCGATGTCTTCTTGCGCCTTCTGGATGGCTTTGTGCAGCACCTTGAGTTCGGCCGGGGTCGCCGGCTCGTCGGTGATGGCCAAGGGGCCGTCTTCAGGGTGGAAGAGGCGCCAGAACTTCTTGAGGAAGCCGCCCACGCCGCTGATGCCGTTGGTGTTCCAGGGCTTGTACTGCTCCAGCGGGCCGAGGAACATCTCGTATAGGCGCAGGGCGTCGGCACCGTAGCGGCCAATCAGCACGTCAGGGCTCACCACGTTGTACTTCGATTTCGACATTTTCTCGACCTCAACCCCGCACACATAGGTGCCGTTGTCTTCGAGAATGAATTCCGCGTTGGCGTACTCTTCGCGCCATTTTTTGAAGGCTTCGACGTTGAGGACATCGTTATCCACGATATTCACATCCGCGTACAAAGCAGTAGTTTCGTACTGGTCTTTCTTGCCCAGCGTCACGAATTGGTTGGTGCCGTTGATGCGGTACACAAAATTCGACCGGCCCAGAATCATCCCTTGGTTAATCAGCTTCTGGAAAGGCTCATTGCAGCTCACGAGGCCTAGGTCTTTCAGGAACAGGTACCAGAAGCGGGCGTAGAGCAGGTGGCCGGTGGCGTGCTCGGCCCCGCCCATGTAGAGGTCCACATTGCCCCAGTATTTTTCCGCCTCTTCGCCCACGAAGCGCGCGTCGTTGTGCGGGTCCATGTAGCGCAGGTAATACCACGACGAGCCTGCCCAGCCGGGCATGGTGCTCAGCTCATAGGGGTATTTGCCTTTATACAGCCAATCCTGGGCGCGGCCCAAGGGAGGCTCGCCGGTTTCGGTGGGCTTGTACTCGTCGATTTCGGGCAGCACCAGCGGCAGGTCGCTTTCGGCGATGCCGTAGGCCGTGCCGTCCTTGTAATAAATCGGAATGGGCTCGCCCCAGTAGCGCTGGCGGCCGAAAATAGCGTCGCGCTGGCGGAAGTTCACCTTGCCCTTGCCTAGACCCTTCTCTTCGAGGAAGGCGATGAGCTTGGCGGTGGCCTCCTTGTAGGTGAGGCCGTTAATGATGCCGGAATTAATATAGCGCCCTTCCTTGGTGGGGTCGGCCTGCTGGTCGATGTCCTTTTGAGCGTCGGAAATAACGGGAATGGGCAGGCCGAAATGCGTGGCAAACAGCCAGTCGCGCTGGTCGCCGCTGGGCACGGCCATCACGGCGCCGGTGCCGTAGCCGGCCAGCACGTAGTCGGCCAGCCAGATTTGCACGGGCTCGTTGTTCACCGGGTTGAGGGCGTAGGCACCGGTGAACACGCCCGATACGGTTTTGGCGTCGGCCATGCGGTCGCGCTCCGAGCGGCGCTTAGTGGCGGCAATGTACTCATCCACGGCGGCGCGCTGCTCGGGCGTGGTGAGTTGGTCGACCAACTCATGCTCCGGCGCCAAAACGAGGAAAGTGGCGCCGTAAATGGTATCGACGCGGGTGGTGTACACCTTGATTTGCGCCGTTTCGGAACCCTGCACGGGGAACGTCACCTCGGCCCCAATGCTCTTGCCAATCCAGTTGCGCTGCATCTCCTTCACGGCATCGGGCCAGTCGAGCTGGTCGAGGCCCTGCAGCAGGCGGTCGGCGTAGGCGGTGATGCGTAGGCTCCACTGCGGCATAAGGCGGCGCTCGACGGGGAAGCCGCCGCGCTCCGAGACCCCGTCTTTTACTTCGTCATTCGACAAAACCGTGCCCAGTCCGGCGCACCAGTTCACGTAGGTGTCCTGCTGGTAGGCGAGGCGATAGGGGAGCACGGCGGCCAGCTTCTGCTTCTCGCTCATCATCTGCCACTGGCCGGCGGTGAAGTCGTGGCGCTCCTCGTCATCGCCGGCGGCCCGAATGCCCGCGCTGCCGCTCTCCGCGAAGCGGGCGGTGAGCTCGGTGAGGGGCTCGGCGCGGTCGGTGTCGAGGTTGTACCAGGAGTTGAACAGCTTGAGGAAAATCCACTGCGTCCATTTGTAGTAGCTGGGGTCGGAGGTGCGCACCTCGCGGCTCCAGTCGTAGCTGAAGCCCAGGCTACTGAGCTGCTGGATGTAGGTATTGATGTTCTGCTCGGTGGTGAGCGCGGGGTGCTGCCCGGTCTGGATGGCGTACTGCTCGGCGGGCAGGCCAAAGGAGTCGAACCCCATGGGATGCAGCACGTTGAAGCCCTGCAGGCGCTTGTAGCGCGTCACGATGTCGGAGGCAATGTAGCCCAGCGGGTGCCCCACGTGCAGGCCCGCCCCCGAGGGGTAGGGGAACATGTCGAGCACGTAGTACTTGGGCTTGTCGGAGTGGTTCTGGGCCTTGAACGTGCTATGCTCTTTCCAGTGGGCCTGCCACTTCTTTTCGATTTCTTCGGGGCGGTATGCGGGCATCTTTCGCGGAGTTTATTCCGGGCAAAGGTAGGACGTAGGAGAAAGTAGGGCGAAATTTGTTGAACTGTGCCGCACGACCGTTCTATTCAGAACGTCATGCAGAGCGCAGCGAAGCATCTCGCGTGCTTCATTGAACGTTTTGATTAGCGACTGCGAGCGAAATGTTTCGCTGCGCTCAGCATGACGTTCTAGATAGATAAGCCGATATCCTGCCCCCGATGGCCCGCATACCCAAAGAATTAGTTGACCACATCATCCAGACCGCCGACATCGTGGAAGTCGTCGGCGACTTTGTGCAGCTCAAGCGCAAGGGCCAGAACCTGTGGGCCCCGTGTCCATTTCACAACGAAAAGTCGCCCTCGTTCTCGGTAAATCCAGCCAAGTCGCTCTATAAGTGCTTCGGCTGCGGCAAGGCCGGCGGCGTGGTGCAGTTTGTGATGGACGTGGAGGGCACCAGCTACGTGGAGGCCCTGAAGTACCTAGCTAAGAAGTACGCCATCGAGATTCAGGAGGAGGAAAAGACGCCCCAGCAGCAACTAGAGCAGAACGAGCGGGACTCGCAGTTCATCGTTTCCGACTTCGCCAAAAACCACTACCACCGCTTGTTGCTCAACTCCGAGGAGGGCATGAGCATCGGCTACGGCTACCTCAAGGAGCGCGGCCTCAACCTGAGCACCATCCAGACCTTCGAACTCGGTTACTCGCTCGACGCCTGGGATGACCTGATGAAAGCCGCCGAAACGGCCGGCTTCGACAAGAAATACCTGGAAAAAACCGGCCTCACGGTCATTCGAACCGATGACCAGGGCAAAGACACCGGCCGGCGCTACGACCGATTCCGGGGCCGCGTGATGTTTCCCATTCACAACATCAGCGGCCGGGTGGTAGGCTTCGGGGCGCGCACGCTGAAGCGCGACGACAAAATGGCGAAGTACCTCAACTCGCCCGAGTCGGAAATCTACCACAAGTCAGACGTGCTGTATGGCCTGTTTCAGGCCCGGCAGGCCATTCGCACGCAGGAAGTCTGCTACCTCGTGGAAGGCTACCTCGATGTGCTGAGCTTGTACCAGGGCGGCATCAAGAACGTGGTGGCCTCGTCGGGTACCTCGCTCACTGAGGGTCAGATTCGGCTCATCAAGCGGTATTCCGACAACGTGACGGTGCTGTATGACGGCGACGCGGCTGGCATCAAGGCTTCGCTACGCGGCACCGATTTGCTGCTCGAAGGCGGCCTGAACGTGCGCGTGGTGCTCTTCCCCGACGGCGACGACCCCGACTCCTACATCCGCAAGGTGGGCGACCAGCGCTTCACCGAATACATCGAAACCAAGAGCCAAGACTTCATCAGCTTCAAAACCACGCTCGTGGCCCGCGAAGCCTCCGGCGACCCGGTGAAGAAGGCCGAGGCCATCCGCGACGTGCTACACAGCATCGCCAAGGTGCCAGACGCCATCAAGCGTCAGGTGTTTTTGCAGCAGACTTCAGGCATTTTCGGTATCGATGAGCAAGTGCTTATCACCGAGTACAATAAGCTGGTAAAATCGCCCGGCGCGGCAGCCAAACCCAGCGGCCCGCCCGATAACCGCGGCAACTACGGCAACGGTGCCGGCAGCGCCAATTCCGGTTTCCCCCCCAGTTCCAACCCGCGCTCAGCCCCCTCGCCGCGCCCGATGACGGACGAGGAAGAGGCTGAAATGCTGATGTATGGCGGAGCCGAAGCGGCCGCTGCCCTGCAAGGCATGAGCGCCGGTTTCCCATCGGGTGCCGCGCAAAAGGAGGAGGAAGAGGACCTGCCCGACATGCTTAAAGTGTGCGAGCGGGAGGTGCTGCGCCTGCTGGTGCTCTACGCCCCGCGCGAAGTGGAGGAGGAAATCAGCGTGGCGGCCTACCTGCTGGGCCAGCTCGACGAAGCGCCGCTCAAGACGCCACTCTTTGCCGAGATGTGGGAAATCTGTCGGCAGGAGTTGCTGGCCGGCCGCTTCCCCGACGCCCGCCTGCTGGCCCAGAACGAGCGGGAGGATATTCGCCAGCTCATCACCGACCTGGCCACCGAGCGCTACGAAATCAGCCCGAATTGGCGCACCAAGGAGATTTACGTCTTCAACGAAGTTGACCTGCCCAAGCTGGCCTGCGACAACGCCGTGCTGCGCCTCAACAAAGTGCACGTGCAGCGTGAGCTCGACCGGGCCATGGACCGCTTGCGCCTGCCTGGCCTCGACGACGTGGAAATGTTTGAGATTCTGGGCAACATCAAGAATCTTAAGCTGCTCGACAACCAGCTGGCCGGAATGCTGGGTACAGTTATTCCGCGCGGCACTTAATCCATCGGTTTGTCAATGCTCAATCGCCTCAATATCAACCGGCTGATTCTGGCCGTCGTCCTCACCGTAGCCAGCCTGGTCATTGGCATGACGGGCTTCACCTACATCGAGCACTACGGCCCCGTCGATGCGTTTTACATGACCGTGACGACCATTGCCACGGTGGGCTTTGGCGAAATTCACACGTTTTCGGAAGCAGGCCGGCTGTTCGTCTCCTTCTACATCCTCTACAACCTGGTGGTGGTGGCCTACCTCGTGTCGGTTTTCTCCTCCTTTATCTTTGACGGCGAGCTGCGCAAAATTTATAAGATGATTCGAACCGACCAGGAGATAAAGCGTTTCAGCGGCCACGTCATTGTGTGCGGTTTCGGCCGCAACGGCCGCCGCGCCTACCAGGAGCTGCGGGCCAGCGGCGCCCGCGTGGTGGTGGTCGAAGCCAATCAGGAGCTGATGAAAAACATCACCGAGGGCCACACCGGAGAGGATTACGACGGCGACGGCGCGCCCGGCGGCAACATCTTCACCGTCTTCGGTGATGCCACTACCGACCTCGTGCTCAAACAGGCCGGCGTAGAGCGGGCCTCGGCCCTCATCACCTCGCTGCCCAAAGACGCCGACAACGTATTTGTGGCCCTCTCGGCTCGCGCCCTTAACCCGCGCCTGAAAATAATTGCCCGCGCCTCGCTCAAAACTTCGGAAAGCAAGCTCCTCTCGGCCGGGGCCGACTCGGTGGTGATGCCGGACGAAATCGGCGGCTCGCACATGGCCAAGCTGGTGGTGCGTCCCGAAGTCATCCGCTTCCTGGACCTGATTTCGGGCCTCAGCGCCGATAAACTACGCCTCGAAGAAATGACGTTTCAGCAGCTGCGCCGGGATTTGCACGGTCGCAGCATCCGCGAGCTTGACGTGCGCTCCGTCACCGGAGCCACCATCATCGGCCTGCGCCAGGCCGACGGCTCCCTGCTCGTGAGCCCGCCCGTGGACTACGTGCCCAAAGCCGGCGACGTGCTGTTGGTGCTCGGCAGCGAGGAGCAAATTGAAAACTTCGAAGTGCGCTTCCGGCAACTGTAAATCTGAGTTATGAATTACGAGTTAAAAGTTATGAGTTGTGATAACGCCAACCGAACTGACCTAACTCCTAACTCCTAACTCTCAACCCATAATTCACCCAAGTGCACATACTGCAGCTTTGTCCCCGCGTTCCTTACCCGCTCACTACCGGGGGCGCTATTGCTATGTATGACGTGGCCGCCGGCCTGGTGCAGGCCGGCCACCGCGTCACCATGCTGGCCATCAACACGCCCAAGCACCACCAGCCGGCTGATGCGCTCGACCATTTGGGGCCGAATTTCCGGTTGGTGACGGTGGACGTGAACACGGACATTACGCCGGTAAAGGCCCTGAAAAACCTGCTGCTGAGCCGCCAGCCCTACATTGTGGAGCGCTTTATCAGCCCGGCTGTGGGGGAGACGCTGGTGGAGATTCTGCAAAGCGAAACGGTAGACGCGGTGCAGTTTGAGGGCACGTTTGCCGCCTGGTATGCCGAACTGCTGGGCCGCCGCGAAAATGCCAGCCTGCGCGTGCCGCCGCTGGTGCTGCGCGCCCACAACCTGGAGCACACCATCTGGCAGATGCTGGCCGGGCGCGAGGGCAACCCACTCAAACGTTTCTACCTGCGCGACATGGCCGCCCGGCTGGCGCGTTTCGAGCGCCGCCACCTGGCCCAGTTCGATGCCGTGGCCGCCATCACCGACGACGACGCGCAACGCCTGCGCGCCCTGGGCTGCCCCGAGCCGGTGGTGTTCATTCCCGCTGGCGTTGATTTTACGCGCTTTCAACCTGACCCGGCCGTGAAACCCAAGCCGCGCACCCTGTTCATGATTGGTTCGCTGAACTGGCTACCCAATCTGGAGGGCCTGCACTGGCTGCTGCGCGAAATCTGGCCCACCATCCACGCCGAAATGCCCGACGTGGAGCTGCACATCGCTGGCAGCGGCACCCCCGACGAGCTGTTGCGCCCGCGTACCGACAACGTGTTCGTGCACGGCTTTGTGGAATCGGCCCCGGCTTTTATGCAACAATATGAGTTGATGCTGGTGCCGCTGCTCAGCGGTGGCGGCATGCGTATAAAGATTATCGAGGCCATGGCGCTGGGCAAGGCCGTCCTAAGCACCCCGCTGGGCGCCGAAGGCATTGCCGTGCGCGATGGCCACGACATCGTGCTGCGCGACTCGGCCGCCGCGTGGCTGGACGCGCTCCGGGCCTGGGGCCGTCAGGAAATGCCCGTGGCCGCCATTGGCGCAGCGGCCGCCCACACTGCCACCCACGTCTACGACCGCCGCCGGGTAACCGAGCAGTTCGTGGGCTTATACGAGCGGCTACGGCCGGTGCCGGTTAGCTGATGGTGGCGGTTGTCCTTCAAGTAGTGTTTTGGGGCTGCCTGCTGCTGGTTGCGCACACCTACGTGCTGTTTCCGGTGCTGCTGGGCTGGCTGGCCCGGGGCCGCCAGCAAAACCCCGACGTGTACGCCCCCGGCGCGCCCGGCCTGCCGGCCGTGGACATCCTGCTGGCCGCTCACAATGAGGAGGCTGTAATTGAGGAGAAAATCCGCTCCACCTTCGCCACCACCTACCCGCTCGACCGGCTGCGGCTGCTGGTGGGCTCCGATAATTCCTCGGACCAAACCAACGCCCTGCTGGCCGCGCTGGCCGAAAAACACCCGCAGCTGCACTTCGAAGCCTACCACCAGCGCACCGGCAAGCCCGGCGTGATTGACCGCCTGGCCCGCCAGGCCACTGCCCCGGTGCTGGTGCTCACGGATGCCAACGTGTTTTTTGCGCCCGATACCCTGTTTGAACTCGTCAAACATTTTCATAACCCGGCCATCGGCCTGGTGGGCGGCAATATTCTCAACCCCGACCACCGCGCCGAAGGCATTTCGGGCCAGGAAAAGGCTTACCTGGAGCGCGAAAACCTGATGAAATACCAGGAAGGCGTGGTGTGGGGCGCCATGATGGGCGCGTTCGGCGGCTGCTTTGCGGTGCGCCGTGCCTGCTACCACCCGGCCCCGGCCGAGTTTCTGGTCGACGACTTCTACATCACCATGGCCGTGCTGCGCGACGGCTACCAGACCATCAATGAGCTGGACGCCCTTTGCTACGAGGACGTGTCGGACCACCTGCCCGAGGAATTCCGGCGCAAGGCGCGCATCTCGGCCGGCAATTTTCAGAACCTGCGCGAGTTTCGGCGGCTGCTGTGGCCGCCGTGGCGCGGGGTGGCGTTTGCGTGGTGGTCGCACAAGGTGCTGCGCTGGCTTACGCCGCAATTGCTGCTGCTGCTGCTGGCCGCCACGGTGGGGCTGGTAGTGGGCGGCGCGGGGTGGTTCTTCCAACTGGCGCTGGCGGGGCAGCTGGGACTGCCGCTGCTGCTGCTGCTCGATAAAGCCCTGCAGCGCACCGGCCGCCACCCCCGGCTGCTACGCTTCATCACGCACTTTTATAGCATGAACGCGGCCTTGCTGTTGGGCTACTGGCGCTACCTGCGGGGCATCAAAACGACGGTGTGGCAGCCCACGCAGCGCTTTCAGCAGGCGAAGTAGTGGCACTGTAAGTCGGTTTTTGTCCGTCTGTCATCCTGAGCGCAGCGAAGGACCTTATCGCCATGGAACGAAAGCCATTCTAGCTTGATAAGGTCCTTCGCTGCGCTCAGAATGACCGGATTTTTGATTTTCTAGGCTGCTTTAGCGTCTGGACGCAGCCATGGAAGCCACGCAGCCGTCGGAGGCTAACTTTGTGGCCGCCCTCGTTGTTATGGGCCGAAATACTCCACCCCATGCTTGACACCATCGAATCCGCCATTGCCGACATCCAGGCTGGCAAAGTGGTTATTGTCGTCGACGACGAGGACCGCGAAAACGAGGGCGACTTTATTTGCGCAGCCGAGTGCGCCACCCCCGAAATCATCAATTTCATGGCCACCCACGGCCGCGGGCTGGTCTGCGCCTCGCTGCCCGAAGAGCGCTGCGAAGCCCTGGGCCTCGACTTGATGGTGGGCCACAACACGGCCCTGCACGCCACGCCGTTCACGGTGTCGGTCGATTTGCTGAAGAACGGGGTGACCACCGGCATCTCGGCTTCCGACCGCAGCAAGACGATTCTGGCCCTTATCGACCCCACCACCAAGCCCGAGGAGCTGGGCAAGCCCGGCCACATTTTCCCCCTTAAAGCCCGCAAGGAAGGGGTGCTGCGCCGCGCCGGCCACACCGAGGCGGCCGTGGATTTGGCCCGCCTGGCGGGGCTGGCCCCGGCCGGGGTGTTGGTCGAAATTCTGAAGGAAGACGGCGAGATGGCCCGCCTGCCCGACCTCGAAATCGTGGCCAAAAAGTGGGACCTGAAACTGATTTCGGTGCAGGACCTCATCAAGTACCGCTTGGCTACCGAAAGCCTCATTACCCGCGAAATTTCGGTGAAGATGCCCACTGAGGAAGGCGACTTCGACCTGTACGCCTTCACTCAGAACTCGAACGGGGCCAAGCACCTGGCCCTGGTGAAGGGCGACATCAGCGGCCCCGAGCCGGTGCTGGTTCGCGTGCACAGCTCCTGCGTGACGGGCGACATCTTCGGCTCGTGCCGCTGCGACTGCGGCCCGCAGCTGCGCCAGGCCATGCGCCAGATTGAGCGCGAAGGCCGCGGTGTGATTGTGTACATGAACCAGGAAGGCCGTGGCATCGGCCTGCTCAACAAGCTGAAAGCCTACAAGCTGCAGGAGCAGGGCCGCGACACGGTGCAGGCCAACGAGGACTTGGGCTTCAAGGGCGACGAGCGCGACTACGGCGTGGGCGCGAGCATCCTGCGCGACCTGGGCGTGCGCCAGATGCGCCTGCTCACCAACAACCCCAAGAAGCGCACCGGCCTCATCGGCTACGGGCTGGAAATCGTGGACACGCTGCCCATCGAAATCAACGCCAACCCGCACAACGAGGCTTATTTGGCCACCAAGCGGGATAAAATGGGCCACACCATTATGAACGTTGTACCGGTCGAAACGCCGGCGGCTTAAGCTATACCGCATATTTGCCATAAAGGCCAGCCCACCGGGCTGGCCTTTTTTGTGTAGTCTCAGTGCTAAATCAAAGTGTGACAGTAAGCCTTTCTTTGAAAAATCCAGCCTGTATAGCAGGAATCAGTAAAATTCAATAACTTATAGTTCATTGGACTTGCCTTTCCGGTTCGAGGCTATGAATACTAGGTTTTTAGTCTGTTCACTGCTTTTGGCGCAAGTGCCGGTGTACGGTCAGGGCAACAGCGGCGTCCGATTAGACTTCGAGTTCAGTCGCATTGTCCTTGCCAGCGGCGACACGTTGGCGGGGCCGGTGGCAATGCACTACGCTACCGATATGCTGTACCTGGCGCAGCCCGATGGCACCATCCGGACCCTGGTCCCGGCTGCGGTGGCCGCTTTTGCAGTGCAGGGCGAAAGATTTGCGACGGGGCAGGGACGCTACCGGGCGGCCCATGCCGCCGACCCCACGGTGCTGCGGCTGTTTCGCACCCTGCCGTGGACCGGCGAACGCCCGGAGCAGCGGCCGGAGCCGTATTTCTTCGAGCAATTGGCCGAAGGCCCTGTCCTGCTGCTGCGGCGACAGTTGCTGGTGCCTCGCCAGATTGCCCTAAATATGTCGGGGCCTGCGCGCGGCGGTGGACTGAGCCGCGCCCTGCCGGTTGCGCCGGGAAAGCAACCAGTGGTAGACATCGCGCCGGTGCAATACCGAACCGTCAACGAGCTGCAGGATATTTTTTATCTGGCCTGGCCCACCGGCCTAATTCGGCCCCTGCGCAATCTCAAAAAAGACCTGTTGGCGGCTTTTCCTGGTCAGGCACAAAAGATACAGACTTATGCCAAAGCGCAGAGCTTAGGGTTTGCTACCGCTCATGAACTGCACGTTTTGGTGAGCTATGCCAATTCTCTAGCCATTGCCACTACGCCGTAAGTTAGGTGAGGCTACAAGTCAACTGCTGCCGCAGCATCGTGAGCATGGATTGGGCGGCGTGGAGGCGTACTTTGCAAGTATGTTGAGCCGCCTGTTGCTATCCTTGGTGCTGTTGTTCCTGTCGCTGCCGGCTGCAACTTATTTCGTTCAGGCCCAAGATGGAAGCAGCGAAGCCCCAAACCCCTGGATAACCCAGCCTTGTGACGACAGGCCCGACGAGGAAATTTTTCGCAAGCCCTCTGAAACCGGACACGGCGTAGACCAAGGGTTGGTGGACCTGATACACGGCTTTGGCAACCTGCTGCTGTTGCTGTGGTGGCTGTTCGCCGCCGGGCTGTTGCGATTGGTTATTGCCCTATTTAGGAAAACCGTTGCGGTGTGGGTAGTAATATGGCTGCCGTTTCTATTAGTGGGCTGGGTGGCGCTTGCCCCTCTGCAGGAGCTTCGGCAGAAATTGCGCTGGGTTGAGGAGTTTCAGGCGCAATGCCGTGCCTACGACCCACCCAGCCGGGCTTTATTGGCCTATAAACAGCGAAAATGGAACGAGGCCTTTCCGTATATCAGCATGGTCGTTGCCATGACCATGCTGTATGTTCCGGCCATTGGCCATGTGGTGAAGTACCAAAAACAGCCGCCATTGCTGTGACAAGCGCCAACGTGCAAAATAATTAGCTGTTTGCCCAGCCTGCGATACCCCCCCGTACCGCAATGGTGCTGAGGCTTGTCGCAGGCTGGGCTGGTGGCTGAAAACAGGACGGATTACTACACTTGCAGCGGCCGCACCTCCGCCTGCGCCAGCTGCTGCCGCAGCATCGTGAGCATCGATTGGGCGGCGTATTCCGTGTTCAGGGCCCGGCCCCGGTCCAGCACGTACTCGCGGGTGATGGTCTGGGTGGCGTCGGAGTAGGCTAGGCACACGGTCCCGACTTTCTTGGTTTCGGTGGCACCAGTGGGGCCGGCAATGCCGCTGATAGCCACGGCCACATCCACGCCCAGGCGGTGGCGGGCACCCTCGGCCATCTCGCGCACGGTGGCCTCACTCACGGCCCCGAACTCGGCCAGGGTTTCGGACTTCACGCCCAGCTCCTGCTGCTTGATGTCGTTGTGGTAGGCCACGATGCCGCCCCGGAAATACGCCGAACTGCCCGACACGCTGGTAAGGCGCTGCGCCACCATACCGCCGGTGCAGCTCTCGGCCGTGCCCACGGTGAGGCCTTTGGCGAGCAATAACTGGCCAATGGCAGCTTCGAGCGTGGTTTCTTCTTCGGCAAAAATGTACTCGCCGATGCGCTCCCGCAGGGCGGGCAGCAGGGCCAGCATCCGGCCGCGCAGGTCGGGCAGGCCATCGTCGGAGCCGGTGAGGCGCAGGCGCACGGCCCCGAAGCTGGGCAGGTAGGCCAGCTTGATGTTGGCGGGCAGGGCGTCTTCCCAATCCTCAATCTGCTTGGCCAGAAAGCTCTCGCCCAGCCCGGCCGTCATCACGACGACGTGCTCAATGGGGGCAATGTGGAACTGCGCCTGCAGGCGCGGCAGCACGTGGTCGGTCATCAGGCGCTTCATCTCGAAGGGCACTCCGGGCATGCTCACGAATATGGTGCCCTGGTCCGAAAACCACATGCCAGGCGCCGTACCTACGGCGTTGTGCAGCACCTCGCAGTTGGCCGGCACCAGGGCCTGCTGGCGGTTCACGTCGAGCATGGGCCGCTGGAAGCGCTTGAAAATCTCCTCCACGTGGCGCAACGTGGGCTCGTGCATCACCAGCTCAGAGCCAAAGTAGCGGGCCAGTACATGCTTGGTGAGGTCGTCTTTGGTGGGGCCGAGGCCACCGGTGATGAGCACCACCTGCGCCCGCTGCCGGGCCTGGTCGAGGGCGGCCACGATTTCATCGGCCCGGTCCGACACCGAGGAAATCTGCCGCACGCGCAGGCCAATCTTGCCCAGCTCCTGACCCATGAAGGCCGAATTGGTATCGATGACCTGACCGTAGAGCAACTCGTCGCCAATGGTCATGATTTCGACATCGGGCGGCGCGGCGTGGGGGAGTTGAGGGGCGTTGGAAGCAGGGGTGGGCTGGGCCGTGGGCATGAGTTAGGCGAAAAAAATAGGTTTGGCCGCAAAATTGTCTTCACTTTGCAGCAGCGGCGGCCTTAGGACAGCCACAGGGGCCTTCCGGTTTTCCCGTCGCAGCAGATTATTCCATGTTTACTCGCATTGCTGGTTCTGTGTTGGTAGCGGGCCTGTTGGCTGCCGCTGCGCCCGCCGCCCACGCCCAAACCAAAGCCAAGACCACGACCACCAAGAAAACTACCACGACCAAAACCACCACCCAGACCGCTGCCCAAAAAGCTGCTGCCGCCAAGGCGGCCGCCGCTAAAGCTGCTGCCGACAAAGCTGCTGCTGCCAAAGCCGCTGCTACTAAAGCTGCCACCACCACCCCAGCCCCGGCGCCCCTCACCGAGGCGCAGGCCAGCGCCGGCATCAAAGAAGCCCTCAATAAGGGCATCGTGAAGGCCGTGCAGTTTGCCTCCGAGCCCGACGGCTTCAACCTCAACGACGACATTCACATCCCCACGCCGCCCGACCTCGACATTGTGAAAACCACCGTGGGCCGCCTGCCGGGCATGAACACGCTGTTCACCCAACTCGAAACCCAGCTCAACCGCGCGGCCGAAGCTGCCGCGCCCAAGGCCAAGGACATTTTTCTGAACGCCCTCACCAACATCAGCATCACCGATGCCCTAACGTTGGTAACCAGTGGCCAGACCGACGCGGCCACGCAGTTCCTGCGCAAGTCGACCCAGCAGCAGCTGATTTCGGCCTTCCACCCCGACATCGAAGCCGCCATCGACCAGGTCGGGGCCGGCCGCGCCTATGCCACCATCACCAATCAGTACAACAAAATCCCGCTGATGACGCCCGTCAACCTCAGCTTGGCCGACTATACCACCCAGAAAGCCGTGGATGGCCTGTTCATCCTGCTGGCCAACGAGGAAGCTAAAATCCGCAAGAACCCCGCTGCCCGTACCAGCGACATCCTCAAAACGGTGTTCGGCCGCTAGTCGGTTATCACCAGATGGTTTGATTGAAAAAGCCCCGACTGGAATTCCAGCCGGGGCTTTTTTTGCGTTGAAACGCGGGGGCTTAGTAATCGTCGCTATCGAAGCTGCTGCCGCGCCGGCTGCCCCGGCCGCTGCTGTAGCCTTCGTCGTCATCGTCGTCGTCATCGTCGGCGAATTCGTCATCGTCATCGTCGAGGCTGGTAAAACCGCCGCGGTCGGAGTTTTCGGCGCGTTCGGCTTCCACAAATTCTTCTTCGCTCATGTTGGCCAGGTCAAGGGCTTCGTCATGCGAAGAGCCCGTGTCGGTCCACATCAGGTAGTCGGCGTATTTGGCCGAGAGGCGGTCTTCGGTGTTGCCGATGGCGGTAGCGCCACCTTTCTTGGCATACGTGTCCAGGTCGTCGTCGTCGGCGAGCAGGTCGTCGTCCAGGTCGTCGTCATCAATCATGGCCAGGGCGGATTAGGGTGAAGTGAAAAATGATGCTTGAGTAGGCCGCGAAGATACGGTCGCCGCGGATTTTCGTTTCTCTTTCTGCGCCATTGATTCCGAGAAAAAGGTAAGCTCAAGCTTAGAAATGACGTTTTTGCCAGATTGCCAGTGGCTATTTTCGTCAATAAATCAGGGGGGTGAAAGCCTGAAAAATGTGGGTGCTATCCGCGCACCAGTTGAAAATCCGTCACCACCAATTGCTCGTCGCAAAAGCCGTATTCGGCTGGCACGTTGGAGCTGAGCAGCAGCGTGCGGCCGGCGCGGGTGGCCTGCACATGTTCCTGGTACCAGGCCACGCCGGTGGTGTCGAGGTTGGTGGTGGGCTCGTCGAGCAGGAGCAGGGGCGCATCGGCATACAGCGCCAGGCCCAGCTTCAGCCGCTGCTTCATGCCCGACGAAAACTCGCGCACCAGTTGGTGCCGCGCCTTCTCCAGGTACATGATGCCGATGAGCTGGTCGAGCGTCACGCCGGGCCGCAGCGGCTTGAATTGGGTGTGAAATTGCAGCATCTCCAGCAGCGTCAGTTCTTCCAACAGCTCCAGGTAAGGCGCGGCGTAGGCCAGGTGCCGGGGCACGTCCTCCACGGCCAAATCCTGGCCCGCCAGCGAATAAGCCAGCGTGCCCTCGGTGGGTAGCAACTGCCCCGAAAAGGTATTCAGCAGTGTGCTTTTGCCCGCGCCATTGGGGCCGAGCACAGCGGTGGCGCTGCCCGGCCGGAAAACACGTGTCAGGCCTCGGAAAATCCAGTCGCGCTGGAAGCGCTTGCCCAAGCCGGTAGCGGTGATTTGCAAGGGGGGAGGTTGATTTGTTAAGTGGGGCAAGGCCGTCATGCCGAGCGCAGCGAAGCATCTTTACCGTAGTAGTAATTGAGTTTACTATTGCGGGCAAGATGCTTCGCTGCGCTCGGCATGACGGCCTTTACTGATACAAAACGGGCGTGCTTCTTACTCCGATTCGCTGCCATCGGGCCGGCCACGCTTGGGGCCTTTGATGATGCCCCGCGTGGCGGCACGCACAAATTCTACGGCCAGGTCGCGCTCGGGCGAAACTGGCAGCTCCCGCTCAATCTGGGCCAGCGCATCGTGGTTGTTCAGGCCGCCCAAAAACAGCGTGCGATACAACTGCTGCACCATATTGATGGCCTCTTCGGTGAAGCCCCGGCGGCGCAGGCCCACCG
The DNA here is from genome assembly GCF_016056375.1 of Hymenobacter negativus. GTDB lineage: Bacteria > Bacteroidota > Bacteroidia > Cytophagales > Hymenobacteraceae > Hymenobacter > Hymenobacter negativus_A. The sequence goes on along the minus strand of NZ_JAEDAE010000001.1, from coordinate 900,024 downwards.
AATTTGCCCCGGCGTAGGAGAGGGGCTCACGGCCGGCCTTCACATACGGCGGCACATCCTTGCGCACCAGCGAGCCGCCCGAAATCATGGCGTGCGCCCCGATTTTAACGAACTGGTGCACCGCCGACGACCCGCCCACGATGGCGTAGTCGCCCACCTCGACATGCCCCGCTACCTGCACGGCATTAGCCAGAATGCAGTGGCTGCCGATAACGCAGTCGTGGGCGATGTGCACGTAGGCCATCAGGAGGCAGTGGCTGCCCACGCGGGTTTCGCCGCGGTCCACGGTGCCGCGGTTCACGGTCACGCACTCCCGAATCACGGTGTAGTCGCCGATAACGGCCGTGGTTTGCTCGCCGGCAAACTTCAAGTCCTGCGGCACGGCCCCAATCACAGCGCCCGGAAATACCTGGCAGTTGGCCCCGATGCGGGCCCCGTTCATGATGGTCACGTTCGGCCCAATCCAGGTGCCCTCCCCAATTTCGACATCGGCCGCAATGGTCGTAAACGGCTCGACGGTGACGCCCGCCGCGAGGCGTGCCGAAGGGTGAATAGAGGCGAGGGGGGAAATCATGTACTCAGTGGTCATTTATCATTTAACATTTAACAGAAGGTAAAGGCTTTATTCATTGCGGTAAGCCTTAGGTCTTGTTAAATGATAACTGTTAATTGTTAAATGAATTAGGCGTCTTTACGAACGATGGCAGCGCTCATTTCGGCTTCGCACACCACCTTGCCATTCACGAAAGCCTGGCCGCGCATCTTGGCAATGCCGCGCTTGATGGGGGCCAGCAACTGGCAATGATACACGATGGTATCTCCGGGCAGGACTTTCTTGCGGAACCGGGCATTCTCAATGCCCAGGAAATACTGCCAGTAATTCTCGGGGTCCGACACAGTGTTCATCACCAGAATACCGCCGGTCTGGGCCAGGCCCTCAATTTGCAGCACGCCGGGCATCACCGGGTTGCCGGGGAAATGGCCCTGGAAGAACGGCTCGTTAATCGTCACGTTTTTTACGGCCGTCACCACCTGGTCGTCCAGGTGGATGACTTTGTCAATCATCGTGAACGGGTAGCGGTGGGGCAGCACCTGCATAATGCGGTTGATGTCCATCACCGGCTCGCGGTTGGGGTCGTACACGGGCACCGGGTTGGTGCGCGACTCCAGCATCTTCTTCTTGATTTTCTTGGCAAAGGCCACGTTGGCAGCGTGGCCGGGGCGGGCGGCCAGAATCTGGCCTTTCAGCGGGCGGCCCACCAGGGCGAGGTCGCCCACGAGGTCGAGCAGCTTGTGGCGGGCGGGCTCGTTTTTGTGGCGCAGGTCCACATTATTCAGGATGCCTTCCTTCTTCACCGACACGCGGGGCTTGCCCAGCATTTTGGCCAGCTCAGTGAGCTCGTCGTCGCTCACCACGCGGTCCACCACCACGATGGCGTTGCTCAGGTCGCCGCCGCGAATGAGGTTGTTTTTGTAGAGCATTTCCAGCTCGTGCAAAAAGCAGAACGTGCGCGACGACGCAATTTCTTCGCTGAACAAGTCGATATCCGTGAGGGTGGCGTGTTGCGAGCCCAGCACCGGCGAGTTGTAGTCCACCATCACCGTGAGGCGGTAGTCGGAGAGGGGCAGGGCAGCAATTTCCACGCCGCGCGCATTGTCCACGTACCGAATGCTTTCCGGTATTTCGTAGTAGTTGCGCAGCGCATTCTGCTCTTCAAAACCCACAATGCTCAGGGCCTTGATGAACTCAGCCGACGACCCATCCATGATGGGCGGTTCGGGGCCGCTGAGCTGAATCAGCACGTTGTCGAGCTGCAAGCCCACGAGGGCGGCCAGCGTGTGCTCCACGGTATTCACCCGGGCACCGTTCTGCTCGATGGTGGTGCCGCGGCTCAGGTCCACCACGTTGTCCACGTCGGCGTCGACGATGGGCTGGCCGGGCAAATCAATCCGCTGAAACTTGTAGCCGTGGCCCACCGGCGCGGGGCAAAACGTCATGGTGGCCTCTACGCCGGTGTGCAGGCCAATGCCGCGCACCGTCACGGGCGCCTTGATAGTGTGTTGCTTGTCGTTCATTTAATTAGCTGTTAGCCATCAGCTGTTAGCTGTTAGCTTCACAATGACTCGTTGAGATGCTAACAGCTAACAGCTAGTAGCGAACGGCTCAACCCGGCTGCAAAGCTAGGGCTTTTCTGCCGCGTTTTTTGCCTTCTCCAGCTGAGCCACGCGCTGTTCGAGCTCGGGCAGGCGGCGGAAAACGATTTGGGCGCGCTGGTTTTGCTTGAAGTCGAAGGCCGTAGAGCCTTGCAGAATGGTACCTTCCTGCTTCACGTTCTTGCCAATGCCCGACTGCGCGGTGACGGTCGTTTTGTTGGCCAGCGTGACGTGTCCGGCCATGCCCACCTGCCCCGCCAGCACGCAATGGTCGCCGATTTTGGCCGAGCCGGCAATGCCCGATTGCGAGGCAATGACCGTGTGCCGACCAATTTCCACGTTGTGAGCCAGCTGCACGAGGTTGTCGATTTTGCTGCCGGTTCGCACAATGGTCGAGCCCAGCGTGGCGCAATCCACGGTGGCATTAGCCCCGATGCTCACGTAGTCTTCGAGCACCACGTTGCCGATTTGCGGAATGGCTTTATAAGAACCATCCGGCTGCGGGGCGAAGCCGAAGCCGTCGGACCCCACCACGGCGCCGGCTTTGATGACGCAAAACCGGCCGATGACCGTATCGGGATAAATCTTGGCCCCGGCGTGAATGATGCTGCCCGCGCCAATCGTGACCCGGTCGCCGATGTAGGCGTGCGGAAACACCAGCACGTTTTCGCCCAGCTTGCAATTCTCGCCGATGTAGGAAAACGCGCCCCGGTAGTGGCCTGGCCCAATTTCCGACGACTCGCCAATGAACGAAGGCTGCTCGACGCCGCGCTTGCCGGTGCGGGTGGCCTGGGCGTAAAATTCCAGCAGCTGGCTGAACGCCGTGTAAGGATTTTCGACCCGGATGAGAGCGGGCTTGATGGCTTGTTTCAGCTCCTGGGCCTGGCCCACGATGACGGCCGAAGCGCCGGTGTCGTAGAGAAACGGCTCGTATTTGCTGTTTGAGAGGAAGGTGAGCGAGCCGGCCTGCGCCTCTTCAATCTTGGCCAGGCTGGAGATGCGCAGGGTGGCGTCGCCCTCCACGGTGCCGCCGAGAACTTCGGCAATTTGCTGAACGGTAAATTCCATGAGGGCAAAATTAGGCGGCGGTTTCTGTTTTCAGGCTGGAGGAATCCGGCTACTTGTCATCCTGAGCGTAACGAAGGACCTTTTCATGCCTAACCGATTTGCAATATTCCAAAACGCGTAGGCATGGTAAGGCCCTGCGCTGCGCTCAGGATGACAAGCAAGTCCTACACAATTTCCTTCGGGTAGCAGATGTAGAATTTCTCCACGCGCTGGCTTAGGGCGCGGATGTTGGGCAAATCAGACGCTTCCATTACGTTCACCACGTCGCCTTTCTTGGTCAGAATTTCGATGGGCTCCTGGCTTTCGGCGTTGTAAGCGCTGTTGCTGAGGCGGCCGGGAATCATGAGTAGCGCGGCTTCGTCCATGGGAAGGCCAAATTTCTCGGCGATGAGCTCCTGAATGCCGAGGCGGAATTCATCGTCAAACGGCTCGGGGGCCAGCACAATTTTGAGCAGGTTGCGGTGCAAAATGCTTTTGGCGAGGTAGCTGAGCACGATATCAGCATGGCCGGCCCAGGCCTTGATGGCCGACCAGATATCGTAATCATCCAGCTCCACGAAATGGCTGAGAATTTTCTCATTTTTCTCGAACTCGTCCAGGCTCACGGCGCGGCCCAGGAAGTAGCCCAGGCAGCTGTTGGCAGGTACTTCCACGCCCTGGCGGGCCAGGTCGCGGGCCCGTTGCACCACCCGAATAACCATCTGCTCGGCTGAGGTGACAGTTTTGTGCAGGTACACCTGCCAGTACATCAGCCGGCGGCTCACCAGGAAATTCTCAACGGAGTACACGGCTTTTTCTTCCAGCACCAGCCTTTCGTCGTGCACGCGCAGCATCTTGATGAGGCGGTCGGCGCCGGGGCGGCCTTCCTCTACGCCGGTGTAAAAGGAGTCGCGGTTGAGGTAGTCGAGGCGGTCCATGTCGAGTTGGCTGCTCACCAACTGATGAAAAAATGGCCGCGGGTAGGTGCCCTTGAACATTTCAATGGCCAAATCGAGCTTGCCGTGAAATTCTTTGTTTAGGCGCTCCATCAAAAAGAGCGACAGCTGCTCGTGTGGCACATCCTGGAAAATGGCCGTTTCCAGGGCGTGCGATAGTGGGCCGTGGCCCACGTCGTGCAGTAGGATGGCGGCCATGGCCGCCTCGCCCTCGGCCGCTGAAATCTTCACGCCCTTGTCCTTGAGCGTGCGCAGGGCCAGCGACATCAAATGCATGGCGCCCAGCGCATGGTGGAAGCGCGTGTGCAACGCCCCGGGGTACACAAAGCCGGTGAGGCCGAGCTGCTGGATGCGCCGCAGCCGCTGGAAATACGGGTGCTCAATCAGGTCAAACAGAAACTCCGTCGGGATGGTGACGAAGCCGTACACGGGGTCGTTGAAGATTTTCTTTTTGTTCACGGAACGGGCGGAGGGGGGATGACGGGCAGAAAACAGAACAGTAGAAATACGGAGCGAATGGGTGAAATCAGGCAACATTTGCAGCGCCCGCCCGTCAATAACTGAACGCGAAGCTACGGCAGGCCGTTTGGGCAAGCTCAATCCTTCACGGGAAGCTGGCCGCGCCTAATCGGCAAGCCGGCTATATATCCATTCGGGACGTCTTACGTTAACTTCATTAACCAAGACGCTAAAGTCCCCAAGACCCAAGTCCTCACTATGCAACAAACCACCATCCTCTGGGCCGACGACGAAATCGACCTGCTCAAGCCGCACCTGCTGTTTCTCAAGGAGAAAGGCTACGACGTGACGCCCGTCAACAGCGGCGCTGATGCCATTGAGGAGATTCAGGAAAAGAGCTACGACCTCGTGTTTCTCGATGAGAACATGCCCGGGCTCACCGGCCTGCAAACCCTCACCGAAATCAAAGCCATTCGGCCCACCGTGCCCGTGGTGATGATTACCAAGAGCGAGGAAGAGCACATTATGGAGTCGGCCATCGGGGCCAAAATTGCCGATTACCTGATTAAGCCTGTGAACCCCAGCCAGATTCTGCTGTCGGTGAAAAAGGTGCTCGACAACAAGCGCCTCGTGAGCGAAGCCACCAACTCGGGTTACCAGCGCGATTTCCGCCAGCTCGGCATGCAGCTTTCCGACCGCCTCTCGCCTTCCGAATGGGCTGATGTGTACAAGAAGCTGGTGTACTGGGAGCTCGAAATTAACGAAACCGAAGGCAAGAGCATGGCCGAGGTTTTCAACATGCAGAAGGACGAGGCCAACACGTATTTCGGCCGCTTCATCACTGAGAATTACGAAGATTGGGTGAATGGCGACGACAAGGACGCGCCGCTTATGTCGCATCAACTGTTCAAAGAACGGGTGTTCCCGACGCTGAAGGCAACCGGCGACACGCCCGTGTACTTCGTGCTGATTGACAACCTGCGCTACGACCAGTGGAAAGTGCTGGAGCCTATTATTACCGAGATGTTTACGGTGGATAGCGAGGAAATGTACTACGCCATTTTGCCCACCACCACGGCCTATGCGCGGAACGCCATTTTCTCGGGCATGATGCCGAGCGAGATTCAGAAAAAGTACCCCAACCTTTGGGTGAACGACGACGACGACGAAGGCAAAAACCTGCACGAGGCTGAGTTCATGGAAATCAATTTCCAGAAAAACAACCAGAAGGTGAAGCACAGCTACAACAAGGTGACTAACCTGCAGGCCGGCAAAGACTTGCTAGGCAAAATGAGCAACCTGCACAACAACTATAAGTGCAACGTCATCGTGTACAACTTTGTGGACATGCTCTCGCACGCTCGCACCGACATGGCCATGATTAGGGAATTGGCCGCTGATGAATCGGCTTACCGCAGCATTACCCGCTCGTGGTTCCTGCATTCGCCGTTGTATGAAATGATGCAGCAGATTGCCGAGAAAAAAGGCAAGCTCATCATCACCACCGACCACGGCACCATCCGCTGCAAGCGTCCGTATAAGATTGTAGGTGACCGCAATACCAATACCAATCTGCGCTACAAGCACGGCAAAAACCTGGGTTTCGACGATTCGCGCGATGTGTACGTGGTGCGCAAGCCCGAATCCATTTTCCTGCCGCGCGAGAACGTGAGTACCGCGTATGTATTCACGATTGGCGACTATTTCTTCGCCTATCCGAATAATTACAACTACTACGTAAATTATTATAAGGACACGTTCCAGCACGGCGGTATTTCGCTGGAGGAATGCATTATTCCTTACATCACGCTCACGCCGAAAGGGTAATTAAATTGAGTTACAAGTAAAAAAAGCCGCCTCAATCGAGGCGGCCTTTTTTTGCTGTTTGCTGGTGCATTGGTTTCGTATAGGGATGTTTTAGGGTCATTAAAATTACCCCATTGACACCACGGCTGCCATAAATAGCGGTTGCGGCATTGCCCTTTAATATTTCGATTTTTTCGATATCATTCGGATTTAATGATTTGATGTCTTCTTCCTGAATCGATTTGCCATCCACAATATAAAGGGGACTATAGCCGGCGGGAATCGTGCTGGCACAAGCTATTCGAATGGTTTTGGTTTGAGCCTTTGTTGAGTCCTTGGATTGTGATGTTCCAAGTTGCGGCCGGCCTAACATAGCTGAATCTGCCGACTGCGCACGTGCATTGCCGGAAATCAGTACTGCGCCAATCCCAAATAGCGCAAGTAAAAAATGATTTTTTAGGAACATGCTGAGGGGAAATAAAATGAGAAATATTATCCAATTTAAACGACTTAATTTATGGATGCCATTTCTCATTAATTTGCACAGCTGAGAAACTGAATATTATTTCAACTTATCCAGCGCCGCCTTCAAACGAGGCAGGGCGGCTTGAATCGAATCCACCGTTTCGGCGCCCACTGAGGCGCGGAACCACGGCTCCGATGCCGGCGACCCAAAAGCCGAAAACGGCACCAGCGCCAGCTTGGCTTCGGAAATAAGGTAGGACGTGAGTTCGGCGGTGGTGGTGAGGACAGTGCCGTCGGGGGCGGTGCGGCCCAGCACGTCAATTTTGATGGTGAGGTAGATGGCGCCGGCCGGAGCTACGGCATCGACGGGGTAGCCCTGAGCTTTCAGCGCTTTCAAACCTTCGAAAAGGCCATCCAGTGAGCCTTGCAGGCGGCCTTTGATACTGGTCAGAAATTCATCGACGGCGGCGGTTTCGGGTAGGAAGTTGCCCATGGCCACCTGCTCGGCTTTGGGAGCCCAGGCCCCGACGTGGCCCAGAATGGCTTTCATTTTGTCGATGATGGCGGTAGGGCCGAAGCCGTAGCCCACGCGCACGCCGGTGGCGGCGAAGCATTTCGAGGTGCCGTCGATGTAAATGACGTAAGGGCGCAGCTCGGGGCGCAGGCTAACGGGGTCGTAGTGCTTGGCCTGGCCGAAGGTAAGCAGCCAGTAAATCTGGTCGTAGAGGATGTAGAGCGGCTTTTCATCTGGACCACGGCGCTTGTTCTCGGCAACCACCAGGTCGCAGATTTCCTCCAGGCCTTCCTTGGTGAATACGGTGCCGGTAGGGTTCAGCGGCGAGCAGAGGGCCAGCAGGTTAGCACCCGCTATGTGCGGGGCCAGGTCGGCGGCCGTGGGCATAAAATTATTTTCGGGCCGGGTGGGTACGGCTACGGGCGTGGCCCCTACCAAGTGGCAGTAGTGGTTGTTATTCCAACTGGGCAGCGGGAAAATGGCGCGGTCGCCTTCGTCGAGCAGGGCGCGGTAGGTGGCGTAAATGAGCGGGCGCGAGCCGCCGGCAATGAGAATGTCATTGGAGCCGTACTCCAGGCCCTGGCGGGTTTTCAAGAAGGCCGAGACGCTGTCGCGCAGCTCGCCCATGCCAGCGGCGGGCGGGTAGTTGGTCTGGCCGGCCTGGTAGGCGGCGATGATGCCTGCGGTGAGCCCGGCCGGAATCGGGAAGATTTTCGAGTCGAAATCGCCAATGGTCAGGTTGCAGATGTTGGCACCCTGGCGTACCTGCTCGCTCACCTGGTTGCCAATTCGAATGATTTCGGAGCCGATGAGGCCGGCGGCCATCTTGGATATTTGCATGGGAATACGGAGAAATGAGTGCCGCTGCGGCCCACGAAGGTATTTCAGCGCCGTCGAAACGCCCGTTGCTTTAGCCAGGGTGGCACTTTTCAGGCGCGGCGCGGCTGCGGTAGATGCGTTAAAACCAGTTGCTTGGCTTAAAAATCCGGAGCATCATGGAACTGACCTTGACCTTCGAGCAACATAAAAACGATTATTAGTGTTGCCACGGCCGTATTTTCGCCGAATGCTTCCCCTCACGCTCACCGTTCCTTCCTTGGCGGCCCTGCCCGCCGCCGCCGCCCGCCTGCAAGCCGCCATTGCCGAAGCCCGTTGCTCGGTAGTGGCCTTCGAGGGAGAGATGGGCGCGGGCAAAACCACCCTTATTCGGGCGCTGGCCGCCGCCCTAGGCGTGGCCGACGACGTGAGCAGCCCCACCTTTGCCCTGGTGAACGAGTACCGCGATGCCCGCGATACCCCCATCTATCATTTTGATTTTTATCGCATTGACTCCATTGCCGAAGCTGAGCGAATGGGCGCGGCGGAGTACCTCGATTCCGGGTATCTTTGTTTGGTAGAATGGCCGGCCCGGGTGGCGGCCCTCTTGCCCGTGCCCCACCTCGAAGTGCGCATCCAGGTATTGCCCAATGAAACCCGCGAAATAGAATTGAAAATTATTAATTAAGAATTAGAAATTGTCTCTGCATCGTGCTCTGTGCGGAGTAATTATTGATTGCTCATAATTTTTAATTCCCAATTAATAATTTATAATTCCCCCAAAATGCCCGAGCAGCTACCCTCCGGTTTTGAGTCTTTGGCCACCAGCCGCGCCTATTTCACGCAGGAGTCGATGCTGGCCGTGGAAACGCGCAAACGCAAGCTCTTCATCGGGATGCCGCGCGAAACCTCGCTCCAGGAAAACCGCCTCGGCCTCACGCCCGAAGCCGTGCAGCACCTCGTCTCGGCCGGGCACGAAGTAGTGATGGAAGCCGGGGCCGGCGAGCCCAGCAAATACGCCGACCACGCCTATTCCGAAGCCGGCGCCCAGATTGCCTACTCCACCGAGGAGGTGTTCAAGGCCGATATTCTACTGAAAGTGGCTCCGCCTACGCTCGAAGAAATTGAGCTGCTGCACCCCGGCCAAACCCTGATTTCGGCCCTGCAAATGGGTTCAATGACTTCGGAATACATTGCAGCGCTATCCCGTAAAAAAATTAACGCCATCGGCTTCGAGCTGATGAAAGACCCCAGCGGCGCCCGCCCCGTGGTACGCGCCATGAGCGAAATAGCGGGTTCGACGGTGATGCTGATTGCGGCCGAATACCTGGCCCGCTCCAACGAGGGCAAAGGTATTATTCTGGGCGGCATCACGGGCGTGCCGCCGTCGCAGGTGGTCATTCTCGGGGCCGGCACAGTGGCCGAGTATGCTGCACGCGCCGCCACCGGCCTCGGGGCCGAGGTGAAAGTGTTCGACAACCACCTCTACAAGCTGCGCCGGCTCAAGCATAACCTGGGCATGCAACTCTACACAAGTACGTTGGACACGTTCGCGCTAAGCCAGCAAATCCGCCGGGCCGACGTGGTAATTGGTGCGCTGGCGGTGGAAGACGGCCGCATTCCCTTCATGGTGCCCGAGGAAATGGTGTCGAGCATGGCCTCCGGCTCGGTCATCATCGACGTGAGCATCGACCAGGGCGGCTGCTTCGAAACCAGCGAGATGACCAGCCACAGCAACCCTATCTTCCGCAAATACGACGTGGTGCATTACTGCGTGCCCAACATCGCCTCGCGCGTGCCCCGCACCGCCACCAACGCGCTGAGCAACATCTTTACGCCCATCCTCCAGGAAATCAGCCAGCACGGCGGCATCAACGAAGTGCTGTTCACTAATGAGCATTTCCGCAGCGGCGTGTACATCTACCGCGGCTCGCTGACTAATGCGATGATTGCGAAGAAATTTAATTTACGGTATAAGGAATTGGGGCTGTTGATTGCGGTGCGGAATTAACCGGTGCTTGGTATTCCAATTCCGGAATAATTAGGAAAATTGACAGCGAATCAGGTCAGTAATAAATTATGTGGGTCGGTTGAGCCATTGCCGGAAGGCCTGCGTGCCCAGGGCATAAGCCACCACATCGAGCGGGTCTGCCACGGCTTGGCGTGAATAGCCTGGAAGAATGCCTTCAAACCAGACTGATACAAAAAACCAGGATGCCAGAAGCCAGGTATCGGGAAAAATAAATTTTCGGGAATGATTGCCGAGGCGGCGTTGGGCCGCTAAGGCTAGCGTGAGCATCACAGGCATGGCTAGGACATCGGCGAAGTATGAGGTAACAAGGGCCGGCAGCGGCACGTGCAATACGTACCGATTGAACAGGTGCAAACCATATCCCGATGCTGCCACTAAAAAGAGCGGCCGACGAAATTCTGGCCATTGCAGCATCTCAACCCGCCGCAAGTGTCACCAGCCACACTATAAAGGCGATGATGGCCGCGAAGAGCATCTGACCGCCAAGGGCAATCCGCTTGAAGAACCGTACTAATGGACTATCCCCAGGGTGGATTTCTACCCTGAAAAGGGCCGGTGTCGGCTGCTTTTCCAACTCGGCGCGCGCTAAGGCATTTTGTTGGGCACGCGGGTCGAGCAAATGCCCACAATGCTCGCAACGGTCATCGGAGCTTTGTTGCCACCTCGACCATTGCTGGCAATGCACGCATTTTTTCGTGGATATTAAGGATGATGAATCCATGCGGTAAAACAACTTGATGAGGCTGGCAGGAGTTGTTTGCCGCATTGTTAGTTGTAGCTCCCAACTAATTGCCTTGCTCAGCCAACGCCTTTGCTCAATTCTTATATTAGGTTATATAAAAGTAATGCCTTCCACGCCTCCACCAGCCGCCCCTCGGCCAGAAACTGGCGGCCCAGTTGCAGCAGTTGCTTCTTCAGTTCTGGGGCATCGTCCTGATGTTTGTTGAGCAGATAGGCCACCATCGGTTCGGATTTGAATTCTTCGACCTGCTCCGGCCTGGGCAAGGCGTCGCGCTCGATGTTGGCGAGGCGGCCCAGCTCATTGCCTGTGAGCACGTCGGAGGTGCGCAGGTGCTCGGGTAGCTGGTCGATGCCGATGCCGATGTGGCGGTTAGGCTTGGGCACTTCAAACAGGCTGGCACCGCTGGCCCGGCAATACCAGTCGCCGCCGAGGCGGGCCACCGCGTCCAGTTTGAAGGGGTCGATACCGGTGGCATCGGGCAGCAGGATATCCTGGCGGAAGTGGGCCCGCACCACCCGGCAGATGATGAGGTTGCCGGCCCCGTTATTCTGGCCCAGCTCAATAATCTGCTCCACAACGCACTCGAAGGCGGCCGGCGCTTCGGCCAAGCGGGGCGGGCGCACCAGTTCGGAAGCCAGCTCGGTGAGGCCGGCTTTGGTGAATTCGTTTACGCCCTTATCATATTCGGTGCTGGCCAGCGACATCTGCTCCACCAGCGCGTAATCGCAGATATTGATGACGACTTCGGGCACCTCGCGCACGTTTTCCAGTGTGTGCTTCTGGGTGTTGTCGCGCACGCGGTTGGCCGGCGAAAACACAAGGATGGGCGGGTTCGAGCTAAAGGCGTTGAAGAAGCTGAAAGGGCTCAGGTTCACGCGGCCGTCGGCATCGATGGTGCTGGCGAAGGCGACCGGGCGCGGAGCCACCGCGCCCACCAAGAAGGGGTGCCACTGGGCGGGCGTGAGGTCGGAAGGAGTGAGGGAGTGAAAATCGGAGCTAGGCACAGGCAGGAAATATGGGCAGGGCAACCCGTTGAACGGTCAAAGCTAGGTAGCTTTGGCCACATGAAAGGGGTAATGTTGGGACTGTTGCTGGCTGCGCTTGCAGGAACCGTCCGCGCCAAAAACCAACCCGCGTTGGCCGATACGGTGCGGCTGCGCCGGCACCTGCAGTTTCTCACCAGCACGCCGCAGCCGCGCAACTACCTGCACCCGGCCGTGCTCGATTCGGTGGCGGCCTACATTCAACGGCAGCTACGGGCGGCGGGGGCTTACGCGGTGGGCCCGCAGCCCTACGCCGTGCGCGGGCAGACGTACTGTAATGTGCTCGGCTCGTTCGGGCCGGTGGATGGCCCGCGCCTGATAATTGGGGCACACTACGACGTGTGCGGCGACCAGCCCGGCGCCGACGACAACGGTACCGGCGTGGCCGCGCTGCTGGAACTGGCCCGCCTGCTGGGGCAACAGTCTGAGCTGCCGTATCGCATCGATTTGGTAGCGTATACACTGGAGGAGCCGCCGTTTTTCCGCACTCCAAACATGGGTAGCTATGTGCACGCCGCGAGCCTGAAAGGCGCCGGTGTGCCGGTGCGCGGCATGGTGGCCCTCGAAATGCTGGGCTATTACGACGACCGGCGAGGCACCCAGCACTACCCGGTCTGGCCGCTAAAATTCATCTACGGCAGCCGGGGAAACTACGTAACCGTAGCCCAGAAATTCGGCAATGGCCGTTTCGGGCGGCAGTTTGCGCGGCGCTATCGGGGCGTGGCCGCTCTACCCGTGAAGCGTTTCAAGGCGCCGGCCTGGCTACCGGGCATCGATTTTTCCGACCACCTGAATTACTGGAAATTCGGTTACCAGGCGGTGCTGCTCACGGATACGGCCTTCTACCGCAACCGTAGCTACCACGAATCGACCGACACTATGGCCCGGCTGGACATGCGCCGCTTGGGGCTAGCCATAGAAGCATTACTGGCGACGGTTTTGACAGGGGAGTAAGCACTCACTAAGCAAAGTTGATTTATTCGCTAAAATGGTATAGGTTTGCTGAATACCTATAGCTCATTTAGGTTTTACCAAACTTTTGCGTCATGCTAGCTCCCGCCTGCCCCAAATGCGAATCCAAGGAAGCCACTAAAAGTGGCGTGGTGAACGAGCGGCAGCGGTTTCGGTGCAAAAACTGCGGTTATCACTACACCGTAGCCAAACTGGGCCGCGAGGTAGACAGCTACTACGTCATAAAGGCCCTGCAGCTCTACATTGAAGGTGTAAGCTACCGCGAGATTGAGCGGCTCCTGGGCGTGAGTCACGTGAGCGTGATGAACTGGGTAAAAAAATACGGCATGCGCGCTCCGCGCCAAACCGATTATCACCCCACCTATAAAATCCTCAATCAAGCGGAATTAGCCGCATTTTTTCAGGTGCCGGGCAACCTGAAAGGGGCGGGGATGGTGGTAACAGAGCTCGGGGATAAGTTTATGGTGATTCGTTGGGAGCGGTTCCGGACGCACTGAAGCAGGAAAAATATAGTGCTTACCAAAACGATGCCGGCCGATAGTTAACAGGCCGGGCATTTTGCTACTTAGCCGGACCAATCGGCTTGGGGCCGGGGTGTGCCCATTGGCGGCATTGGCTCAGCTTCAGAATAAAACTGGCAGCTTCGCGGCAACTCTCACTTACTTCTTCCTTCAGCACGATGCACACATCCCGTTACGCTTTGGCCCTGAGCGGCCTGTTGATGACCGGGGCCGCGTTTGGCCAGGTTACCCCACCGGCTACCGGCACGGCCCCGGCACCCGCCGCGCCCGCGCCCCCGCCCGCCGTGCCCACCCCAGCCAAGTCGGCCCCTTACGGTGGCGGTATGAAAATCAATATCTCGCCTGACGGCTCCAAGTATGTGCGCCTGATGCTTTGGACGCAGGTTTTTGCTCGCTACAACGAGAACAATACCGGCACCTTGCGCGCGCCCAATCAGCCCAAAGAAAGCCAGATAGACTTCGGCATTCGACGCTCGCGCATGGTGCTGCTGGCTCAACTCAACCCGCGCTTCCTTATTTATACTCACTTGGGTATCAATAACCAGAACGCGGTGAGTGGCGGGGTGTCGCCCACGGCAGATGGCAAAAAACCCCAGTTCTTCATTCACGAAGCCGTGACGGAGTACAAAGTGAATAAGTACCTGAATCTGGGCGCGGGCCTCCATTACTACAACGGCATTTCGCGCCTGAGCAGCGCCAGCACCACCAGCATTCTGCCCATCGACTTGCCGCTCACCAATTTTCCCACCATCGACGCGCTCGACCAATTTGCGCGTTGGATTGGGGTATATGCCAAAGGACGCATTGGGAAGTTCGACTACCGCGTGTCGATGAGCGACCCTTTCCTCACCAACCTACCCACCAACGCCGCCTACGTGGCGGGCGGTGTGCAAACCGGCAACCCGCTGGGCCTGGGCGTGACCAGTGCCACCGGCATCAACACCGGTACCAATACGGCCCAGTACAACCCACAGAATACCAGTCATGTGTATCAGGGGTACTTCAGCTATAATTTTCTGGAGCCCGAGGCCAACCTGCTGCCCTACACGCAGGGCAGCTACCTGGGCACCAAGCGGGTGTTCAGTGTAGGGGCGGGCTTTATGTTTAATAAAGAAGGCATGTACTCGCGGCCGACCAGCAGCACCGTGGCCCTGAGCACGCTCACGCCGGGGGCCGACCTATATGCCGCTGTGCCTACCGATAAGCACGATATCAAACTCTTCGGCGTCGATGCGTTTTACGATGCTCCGCTCGATACCACCAGCCGTACGGCCATCACACTCTATGGCGTGTACTACAATTACAATTTCGGTCCGAACTACGTGCGCTTTGTGGGGGCCGAAAACCCTGGCTACGGAGCTGCCGCCCTGCGCGGCAATGCCGTGCCGCAGTCGGGCACGGGCGGGGTCTTTTATGGCCAGGTGGGCTTGGTGATGCCCAAAAACCTGCTCGGTCCCAAAGCGCGGTTGCAGCCCTACGTGGCCTACCAACACGCCAACTACGAAGGCCTGAAAACCAGCACCGGCGATACCAAGGGCGTGAACATTGTGGATGCTGGCCTGAACGTGTTGCTCGACGGCCACAACGCCAAGGTGACGTTCAACTACCGCCCGCGCCCCGATTTTACCAATGTGAACGACGTGCAGTACCGCCCCGAAATTACGCTGCAAACGCAGGTGTTTCTGTAGACCGGTTTCGCTGTTTTCTCCTGCTTCAGCAACCCTTTTTTCTTTCCTAACGCAATGGAACAGAGTTTAAATCCGCCTTACGTGGCGGCAGCGGCCAGTGCCCACGACAACAACACGACCTCGACCAGTCAAATCTGGCAGGTCATCACGGCCTCGTCGGTGGGCACGGTGATTGAGTGGTACGATTTCTACATTTTCGGCTCGCTGGCGGCCATCATCGGGCCGGTGCTGTTTGGGCAGTCCGGCGATATTACCAAGTCGTTGCTGGGGGCGCTGGCCGTGTTTGGGGCGGGCTTTGTGGTACGGCCGTTTGGGGCCGTGTTCTTCGGGCGCATCGGCGACATGATTGGGCGGAAATACACCTTCCTAGTCACGCTGCTGATTATGGGCGGGGCTACGTTCATCACCGGCCTCATTCCCAGCTACGATACCATTGGCATCACGGCCCCGGTTATTGTGGTGGTTTTGCGCCTGTTGCAGGGCCTAGCCCTGGGCGGCGAGTACGGCGGCGCGGCCACCTACGTGGCCGAGTACGCCCCCGACCAGAAGCGCGGCTACTACACCAGCTTCATCCAGATTACGGCCACCGGCGGCCTTATTCTCAGCATCACCGTCATCCTCATCACCCGCAAGCTGATGGGCGAACCCGCCTTTAAAGAGTGGGGCTGGCGCATTCCGTTCCTGCTGTCGGGCTTCCTGGTGATTGCCTCATACTACATCCGCCGCCGGCTGCACGAGTCGCCACTGTTTGCCAAAGCTAAAGCCACCGGCACCACCAGCAAAAGCCCCCTGCGCGACTCGTTCGTGAACCCCATCAACCGCCGCCTGGTGCTTATCGCGCTGTTCGGGGCTACCATGGGCCAGGGCGTTATCTTCTACACCAGCCAGTTTCAGGCCTTTACGTTCATGAATGCCACACTGAAACTTGACATCGTTGATTCGAGCATCATCATGGTGGTTTCGATGCTGTTGGCTACGCCGCTGTTCGTGTATTTCGGCTCGCTGTCGGACCGCATTGGCCGCAAGAAAATCATCATGACGGGCATGATTTGCGGGGCGCTGTTCACCATGCCGCTGTTCTACGGCATCAAGGCCTTTGCCGGGCCGCTCACCGAAATCACGCCCGCCACGGTGGATGCCGCTGGCAAAGCCGTGCCCGCCGTCATGAAAGCCCTCACGCCCAACGTGCCGGCCATGATTGCGCTGGTGTTCTGCCTCGTTTTGTTCGTGACGATGGTGTACGGCCCCATTGCCGCCTACCTCGTCGAGCTGTTTCCCACCAAGGTGCGCTACACGTCGCTGTCGGTGCCCTACCACATTGGCAACGGCATTTTCGGCGGCTTCGTGCCGCTGGTGGCCACGTCCATTGGCGTGTGGGCGGCGGCGCAGCCGGCGGGCACGTTTGCCAAGGAGCACAGCAGCATCGTGGGCCTGGTTTACCCGGTGGTCATCGCCCTGATTTGCTTCCTGGTGGGCGTGGCCTACATGAAGGACGTGCGCAACGTGAAGCTCATTGAAGACCAGCCTGCTCCGGCCGCGTAGGCAGCCCGCCCCACGACCAACTCACGCCCGAAAAAGCCGCTGGTCCGCTGGGCCGGCGGCTTTTTCAGTAAATTGACGAGCCGCCGCAACTCCCGGTGCACCGGCTCCCGATGCCTGCCAAACCTCCTTTTCCCGTGTCGTCCCATCCCCATCCTGACCATTCGGAATCGCGCCGCGGCCACCGGCTACTTTTCCTGGCCGTGCTGTTCGGCGTGCTGCTCAATTTCCCCCTGCTGGCGGTGTTCGACCACGACGGGCGCGTGGGTGGCGTGCCGGTGCTTTACCTGTATGTGCTGCTGCTCTGGGCGCTGCTGGTGGGGCTGACGGCGTATTTGGTGCGGGAGAGGAGGGCAGAATGAACTCGCCAGTCATTGCGAGTGGAGCGCAGCGGAACGCGGCAATCCGTCCTGTCAAAGCCTGACACTCTATCAACCCAGACATCTTTAAACACAGATACTTTCCAAACCCGAAAAGTCTTTTTTACAATAAAAAAGCAGTCTGAGAACTTAGCCTTAGTCACATCAAGAGGACGGATTGCCGCGTTCCGCTGCGCTCCACTCGCAATGACACGACCTTAAAATAACTATGCCCAAGCTGCTCGTCATCGGCTTTTCGTTCGGCTACCTGGCCCTGCTTTTCGGCGTGGCCTACGCCGCCGAGCGCCGCTCGGCCGCCCGCAAAAGCCTGGTGAGCAACCCCTACGTCTACGCCCTGAGCATGGCCGTGTACTGCACGGCATGGACGTACTACGGCTCGGTGGGCCGGGCGGCGCACAACGGGCTGGAGTTCGTGGGCATCTACCTCGGGCCCACGCTTCTAGCCCCGGTGTGGTGGCTGGTGCTGCGCAAGATTATCCGCGTCAGCCGGCAGCAGCGGCTCACGTCCATTGCTGATTTTATCTCGGCCCGGTACGGCAAGAGCGCGGCGCTGGGCGCGCTCGTCACGGTGGTGTGCGTGCTGGGCATTGTGCCCTACATCGCGCTGCAAATCAAAGCCATTGCCGCATCGTTTGTGACCCTTACCGGGAGCGGGGCGGGGGCGGGCGGGGCAGCGGCGACCACGGCCCTCTACACCACGGGCGCGCTGGCGGTGTTCACCATTCTGTTCGGGGTGCGGTCGGTAGAGGCCACGGAGCGGCACGAGGGCATTGTACTGGCCGTGGCCCTGGAAAGCGTGCTGAAGCTGGTGGCCTTTCTGATACTAGGCCTGTTCGTTACGTTCGGGCTGTTTCACGGCTTTGCCGACGTATTCGACCAAGCGGCGGCGGTGCCGGCCCTGCGGCAGCTGTTCACGCTGCGCGGCTCGGGCACGAGCGGGGGCGAGTGGTTCACGCTGCTGGTCCTGAGCATGTCGGCGGTGCTGCTGCTGCCCCGGCAGTTTCAGGTGGCCGTGGTAGAGAATGTGGACGAAAACCACCTGCGCAAGGCCATGTGGCTGTTTCCGCTCTACCTCATTGTCATAAACTTGTTTGTGCTGCCGGTGGCCTTTAGTGGCATGCTGCGGCTGGGCCACAGCGGTATTGATGCCGATACTTTTGTGCTGGCGCTGCCGCTGGCGGCCGGCCATTCGTGGCTGGCGCTGCTCACCTACCTGGGCGGGCTGTCGGCGGCTAGCAGCATGATTATCGTCGAAACCGTGGCCCTGAGCGTGATGATGAGTAACCACCTGCTCATGCCGCTGCTGGTGCGCGTGCCCGTGGCCCGGCCCGAGGGCGGCCAGACGCGCTGGTTTGCCTACCTGGGCCGCGTGGCCCTCGAAAGCCGCCGGCTGGCCGTGGTGCTGGTGCTGCTTCTGGCCTACGGCTACTACGCCGAAGTGGGCAAAACCCTGCCGCTGGTGAACACCGGGCTGGTGTCCTTTGCGGCGGTGGCGCAGTTTGTGCCCGCCGTGCTGGGCG
Organism: Hymenobacter negativus; assembly: GCF_016056375.1. Taxonomy (GTDB): domain Bacteria; phylum Bacteroidota; class Bacteroidia; order Cytophagales; family Hymenobacteraceae; genus Hymenobacter; species Hymenobacter negativus_A. The sequence continues at coordinate 881,370 of NZ_JAEDAE010000001.1, read as the reverse complement.
GGCTGTACTGGAAGGGCGGCTCGCGGCGCGGGGCCACGGTGGGGCTGCTGGCGGGGTTTGCCATCTGGTTTTTCACGCTGGTGCTGCCCACGCTGGTGGGGCCGGGCCGCCTGCCCGAGTCCGTGCTGACCGACGGCGTGGGCGGCCTCAGCGGCTTGCGGCCGTTTGCGCTGTTCGGGCTCGAAGGGCTTGGTTACCTCTCGCACGGCTTGTTCTGGAGCTGGTTTTTCAACATCGGGCTCTATGTGGGCCTCTCGCTGGCCTGGCCGCCAATGGCGCTGGAGCTGCGCCAGGCCGACGTGTTCGTGGACGTATTCACGCGCCGCAGCCTGGCCGAGGAAGTGGCTGGCTGGCAGGGCCGCACCCCATTCCCCGACGTGCGCGCCCTGCTGCTCGGCTTCCTCGGCAAGAAGCGCACTAACCAGGCCCTGCGCACCTTCGCCACCCGCTTCCCCGATGCCCTGCCCGCGCCGGAAGGTGGACTCACTCCCTCACTCAGTCACGCAGCCACCGCGCCCGCCGACCCGCGCCTGCTCACCTACGCCGAGAAGCTGCTGGCCGGCAGCCTGGGCCCGGCCAGCGCCCGCATGCTGGTGGCCTCGGTGGCCGGGGCTGAGCAAATCAGCTACGACAGCGTGGTGGGCATTCTCAAAGAAAGCCAGCAGCTGCTCGAAGCCAACCGCCAACTCCAGAAGCAAAGCCGCCAGCTCCAGCGCCTCACCGACGAATTGCGCGCCGCCTACGACCAGCTCCAAGCCCTTGACCACCGCAAGGACGAATTTCTATACACCGTGACGCACGAGCTGCGTACGCCCCTCACCAGCATCCGGGCGCTGGCCGAAATACTGGCCGACAACCCCGATTTGGAAACCGAGGAACGCCAGCATTTCCAGCTCACCATCGGCCGCGAGGCCGAGCGCCTCACCCGGCTCATCTCGCTGGTCCTTGATTTGGAGAAGTTCGAATCCGGCCAGGCCACCCTGGACCGCGCCCCTGTGCCGGTGGTCGACCTGGTGGCCGAAGCCCTCGACGCAGTGGGCCAGCTACTACGCGACAAGCACATTGCCCTGCACACGGACGTGCCCGCCAACCTGCCCGCCCTCCACGCCGACCGCGACCGCCTGATGCAGGTGCTCGTCAACCTGCTTTCCAACGCCATCAAGGCCTGCCGGTCCGACGGCACGGGCCGAATTGCGGTGCTGGCCTGGCCCACCGCCGACGTGCTCCTGCTCTGCGTGGAAGACAACGGCCGGGGCATCTCGCCCGCTGCCCAGCACCTCATCTTCGACAAGTTTTACCAGGCCCAGCACCAAACCACCCGCAAGCCCGAAGGCACCGGCCTCGGCCTGGCCATCACCCGTAAGATTGTGGAACTGCACCACGGCCGCATCTGGGTCGAAAGCAGCCTGGAGCAGGGCGCCCGCTTCTTTATCGAGCTGCCGCTGATGGGAAGCAGGGAGTGGGAAGCGGGGAGTGGCCCGCCCGGCCGTCATGCTTCGTTACGCTCTGCATGACGGCCGCTTCCCGCTTCTCACTCTCCACCCGCCCTCACCACCTCGCTGCATGAAAACGCCTCATATCCTTATTGTTGACGACGAGCCCAATATCGTCATGTCGCTCGAATTCCTGATGCGCAAAAACGGCTTCCAGGTCGGCATCGCCCGCAACGGCACCGAGGCCCTCGCCGCCATCGACCAAATCGCCTACGACCTCATCCTCCTCGATATCATGATGCCCGACGTGGACGGCCTGCAGGTGTGCCGCCAACTCCGCCAGCGCCCCGACCGTGCCGCCACCAAAGTCATTTTCCTCTCCGCCAAAAGCCGCGAAGCCGACGTGCAAAAAGGCTACGAAGTCGGGGCTGATTTATACATTCCCAAGCCCTTCAGCACCCGCCAGCTCATGGAAAAAGTGCGCGAGCTGCTGGGCGTGGCCGCGTGATAACTGAACGGTGTAGAGACGCGACACTTCGCGTCTCGTCGTTGAGTGATACTGCCGCACGTTAGCCGAACGCCGAGACGCGAAGTGTTGCGTTTCTACATCCACCCTTAATTCCCACCCGCTATGAAGCCCGCCTGTTCCTACGCCGCTACCCACGCCGCCAGCCTGGCCGACCCGGCCGGGTTCTGGGCTGCTCAGGCCGCCCATCTGCACTGGGACCACCAGCCCACCGAGCCCCTCAGCCAGGATGAAAACGGCTTCTACCGCTGGTTCAAGGGCGGGGAATTGAATACCGCCTACCTCTGCCTCGACTGGCAGGTGGCGCAGGGCCGCGCCGACCAGCCCGCCCTCATTTACGACTCACCCGTGACCCGCACCAAGCGCATATACACCTACGCCGAGCTGCTGGACCTCACCGCCCGGCTGGCCGGCGGCCTGCGCCAAATCGGCGTTGCGATGGGCGACCGCGTCATCATCTACATGCCCAACATGCCCGAGGCCGTGGTGGCCATGCTGGCCTGCGCCCGTCTCGGGGCCGTGCATTCAGTGGTGTTTGGGGGCTTCGCACCGCACGAGCTGGCGGTCCGGATTGACGACGCCCGACCCCGCGCCATCATCTGCGCCTCGGGAGGCATGGAGTTCGACCGCGTGATTCCCTACAAGCCTTTGGTGGAGGAGGCCCTGGCCAAAGCCACCTTCCGGCCGGCCCACGTCGTGGTCTGCCAGCGCGATTTCGTGGCCGCCGACATGCAGCCCGGCCGCGATGTCGACTACCAGGAATTATTGAAAGCAGCTCCTGTGCCCGCCGTGCCGGTTCCCGCCACGCACCCGCTCTACGTCCTCTACACCAGCGGCACCACTGGCCGCCCCAAGGGCGTGGTGCGCGACCACGGCGGCCACGCCGTGGCCCTGTTCTTCAGCATGCGCACTATCTACAACCTGGAGCCCGGCGAGGTCATTTTCACCGGCTCCGATATCGGCTGGGCCGTGGGCAGCTCTTACATCGTCTACGGACCTTTACTGAGGGGCTGCACCACGGTTTTATTCGAGGGCAAGCCCGTCCGCACGCCCGGTGCCGGCACCTTTTGGCGCATCATCGAGCAGTACAAGGTCCGCGTCATATTCACGGCCCCCACCGCCATCCGAGCCATCAAAAAGGAAGACCCCGAAGGACTGTTGGCCCGGAAATACGACCTGAGCAGCCTGCGCCACCTGTTTCTGGCCGGCGAGCGCTGCGACCCCGCCACCTACGCCTGGGCCGGCAAATTGCTCGGCGTGCCCGTCATCGACCACTGGTGGCAAACCGAATCGGGCTGGCCCATGCTGGCCACCCTGGTGGGCCTAGAGGGAATGCCCGCGCCCCGCCCGGGCAGCGCCGGCCACCCCGTGCCGGGCTACGATATTCAGATTCTGGACGAAGCCGGTCAGTCCGTGCCTCCCGGCACCACCGGCCTTGTGGCCGTGAAAATGCCGCTGCCCCCCGGCTGCTTTCCCACGCTCTGGCAGGACGATGCCCGTTTCCGCGAGTCCTACCTCAGCACCTTCCCCGGCTACTACCTCAGCGGCGATGGCGGCTACCGCGACCAGGAAGGCTACACCTACATCATGGGACGCGTCGACGACGTCATCAACGTGGCTGGCCACCGCCTCAGCACCGGCGAAATCGAGGAAATCCTGGCCGCTCACCCAGCCGTGGCCGAGTGCGCCGTCCTTGGCATTGCCGACCAGCTGCGCGGCCAAGTGCCCGTGGGGCTGGTTGTCCTCAAGGACGGCCAGACGATAGGAGAGGAGCAGCTGGAAAAGGAATTGGTGGCCGCCGTGCGCGGCCAGATTGGGGCGCTGGCCTGCTTCCGGAGCGTGCTGGTGGTGAAGCGCCTGCCCAAAACCCGCTCCGGCAAAATCCTCCGCAAAACCCTGCGCCAACTCGCCGACGGCGAGGGTTTCACCATGCCCGCCACCATCGACGACCCGCTGATTCTGGATGAAATCCGCGCCGGCCTGGTGCGGCGGGGTATCGGGGCAGCCTTTGAAACCACTTCTCTGCTGCCAAACAATTCATAACTCATAATTCAACACCCATAGCTCACCAAAATGTCTGCAATCCGCACCCGTACCCTCGAAGAATACCACGCCGACTACCAACAGTCCGTGCAGGACCCCGACGCCTTCTGGGCCGCCGCCGCCGAGCCCTTCACCTGGCGCCGGAAGTGGGACACCGTGCGCAGCGGCGAGTTTTCGCCGGCCGGCAACAGCCGTTGGTTCGACGGGGCCACCCTCAACCTCACCGAAAACTGCCTCGACCGCCACCTCGAGCAGCGCGCCAACAAGCTCGCCCTCATCTTCGAGCCCAACGACCCCAAAACCCGCCACCTGCGCCTCACCTACCGCGAGCTGCACGAGCAGGTGTGCCAGTTTGCCAACGTGCTCAAGAAAAACGGCGTGCGGAAAGGTGACCGCGTGGTTCTCTACATGCCCATGATTCCGAGCCTGGCTATTGCCGTACTGGCCTGCGCCCGCATCGGGGCAGTGCACGGCGTCATTTTCGCCGGTTTTTCGGCCACTGCCATTGCCGACCGCATCAACGACGCCGACGCTGCTTACGTCCTCACCGCCGACGGCCTGAACCGCGGGGCCAAGCAAATCCCGGTGAAGAGTGTGGTGGACGAGGCGCTGGAGCTCTGCCCCAGCGTGAAGCGCGTCATCGTGGTGGAGCACACCGGCTGGCCCGTGCAGTGGAAAGCCGGGCGCGACGTGTGGTACCACGACGAGGTTAAAGATGTCGAAAAAGACTGCCCTGCCGAGGAAATGGCTGCCGAAGACCCACTGTTCATCCTCTACACCAGCGGCAGCACCGGCAAGCCCAAGGGCGTGGTGCACACCCAGGCCGGCTACATGGTCTGGGCCGATTACACCTTCCGCAACGTGTTTCAGGTGGAAGAAAACGACGTGTACTGGTGCACCGCCGACATTGGCTGGGTTACGGGCCACACCTACGGCCTGTATGGCCCGCTGCTGGCCGGCAGCACCACGCTTTTGTTCGAGGGCGTGCCCACGTTCCCCTCGCCGGGCCGCTTCTGGGAGGTGATTGACAAGCACCACGTCACCATTTTCTACACAGCGCCCACGGCCATCCGCAGCCTCATGGCCGCGCCTATCGACCACGTGCTGGCCTACTCGCTCAGCAGCCTGCGCATTCTGGGCTCGGTGGGCGAGCCCATCAACGAAGAGGCCTGGCACTGGTACCACCAGCACGTAGGCAAGGGCCGCTGCCCCATCGTGGACACCTGGTGGCAGACCGAAACCGGCGGCATCATGATTTCGGCCATGGCCGGCATCACGCCCAGCGTGCCCGCCCGCGCTGGCCTGCCACTGCCCGGCGTGCAGCCTGTGCTCCTGAACCAGGACGGCACCGAAATCGAAGGCAACGACCAGGAAGGCTACCTCGCCATCAAGGCCAGCTGGCCCGGCGTTATCCGCACCACCTGGGGCGACCACGAGCGCGCCCGCCAGACGTATTTCGCGCCCTATCCGGGGTACTATTTCACCGGCGACGGCGCCCGGCGCGACGAAAACGGCCTCTACCGTATCATCGGCCGCGTCGATGACGTGATAAACGTGAGTGGCCACCGCTTCGGCACCGCCGAAATCGAAAACGCCATCAACCAGAGCGACTACGTGGTGGAAAGCGCCGTGGTGGGCTACCCGCACGACGTGAAGGGCCAGGGCATCTACGCCTACGTCATCTGCAAAAACGGCGTGCCCACCACCGACCTCGACCTGCAAATGACTGAAGCCAGCATCATCGAAGCCGTAGTAGCCGAAATCGGTCGCATCGCCAAGCCCGACAAGATTCAGCTCGTGTCGGGCCTGCCCAAAACCCGCTCCGGCAAAATCATGCGCCGCATCCTGCGCAAAGTGGCCGAAGGCGAAACCAGCAACCTCGGCGACGTAACCACCTTGCTCGACCCGCTGGTGGTGGACGAAATTCTGGCCGGTAGAAAGTAAATGTTGCGACACATTCAGCAGAAAGGCCGCTTCAGAAATTTCTGAAGCGGCCTTTCTGCTTTGGTTTTGACTAAGTTATTCCACCAAGAAAGTACGGCTGAGCGCCGCGCCGGTTGCGGCTTCCCGCACCCGCAGCACGTAGAGGCCCGGTGCCAAGCCGGCAGCGCGGCTCACCGGCAGCATTTCGGAGCCCGCCGCGTGGCGCACCGTCTGGGCCGGCAGCACGGCGCGGCCCAGCGCATCCGTTACCGTCAGGGAAAGTACCCTGGCCGGACCGGCCAAGTAGAGCACCGGGGCCGTGCCGCGCCCGGCCGGGTTGGGGGCTACCCCGGCCGTGATGTCAACCAGCACCCCGGCGCGGGCCGCCAGTGGCGTGAAGCTGCCTTCGTCGGCCCCGATGTCGGGGCGGGTAGCGTTACGGGTGTCGCCGTCAAGGTCGGTGGGCATGGGCAGGGGCGTGGCGGCCAGGGGCGTGCCGCCGCCCTCGGCGCGAGTGGGCTGCCCAGCCAGCAGGTGCGGATTGGTGGTGGCATTCACGAAGGGCGGCAGTTCTGTGAGCGAAGCCTGCTCCACCGCGGCGAAACGGGTTTGGTACTGGGCCAGCGTCTGGTCGAGGGCGGCCGGGGTGGTGCCCACCGCCGCGCCGTAGAAAATGGGCTTTTCCGGGGCGGGCGGGCCGGCGTAGTAAATGTTGTTGTTGGAGCCCGCGCTAACGCTGGTCGTAATAGTGTTGTTCTTGAAAAACGCCGCCGCAATGCCCCCGCCGCCACTGGTCAGCCCGCTCACCAGGTTCACGAAAATGTTGTTGCGCAAATCCACCGTTGGCCCGCCCGACATGTAGAGTGCGCCGCTCTTGTTGGCCGGGTTGGTGGCCGCGTAGGTCAGCACCACCGTGTTGTGGTAGGCATAGTTATTACCGCCCCGGAAGCTGAAGGCCCGCACCGATGTGCCCGCGTTGCTGGCCACTGCCCGCACGTCGTACACCATGTTGTTGGCCAAATAGTTTGTGGTTCCGCCCGTAATGTCGAAGCCCGCCGCGAAGCCGCTGGTGCCCAGCGCCTCAATGTCGTAGCTGCGGTTGCGCAGGAAGCGGTGGGTGGCCCCGCTGGCCACGTACAGGCCCATCACGATGCCGGTGCTGCCGCTGCCGCTCAGGCCGTGTACGCGGCAGTCGGTCACGTCCACGCTGTTGGTGGTGCCGGTGGAGTAAATGCCGTAGGTACCGCTGGTGCCCGTCACGCCGTTCACATCGGTGTTGAAGACGCGCGCATTGGTTTGCGATTTTAGGTAGATGCCGTAGGTGGCGAAGGCAATGCCGCCCGGCGTGCCTGCCGGTGGCACGCCAATGCTGAGCAGCTGGCTGACGGGGGCCGTGGTGCCGGGCGTGGGGCCTATTTCGGTCCCATCATCGTAGAGTGCAGTGGTGCCTTCCAGGTCGTAGCCGTAGGCGCAGTTCTGCACCGTGAGGCCGTAAAAATGGTTCTGGTCGTTGCCGCCGTTGAGCATTGCCACGCCGCAGGTGCGGGTGGTATTTGCCCGGTTCAGCGTCACGGTGGCGGCACTGAAGGTGTTGTGTGTTGCGCCGTTTTGCAGCAGGTAGCCGTATTCGAGCTGTTGCGGGGCCGTGGTGTTGGCGGCTTTGTCTTCCACGTCGATGCCGATGAACTGCACGTAGTCGGCCCCTTCCAGCGTGATGGCCGCATCGGTCGTGCCCGTGCCGGTACCCTGGATTTTGGGATTAAGCCCGGCGCTGCCTCCTTTCTGAAAAATGATGGGGCCGGCCGCCGTGCCGCTGGCGGTGAGGGCCGGAATCACCTCATCGAACACCACGCCCTGCGCTACGTTGAACGTGACGCCTCCGGCCGCTACCCCGCTCGCGTTCAGGGCCGTTACGGCCGCTGTGAAGGTGAGGTAGTTGTTGGCCCCCGTGCCGGCCGGATTGATGGTTTTAAGGCCGCTCAGCTGCGCCTGGGCGGCAGGAGCTGCCAGTAGCAGACCAGCGGCTAGTAAATTCTGGAACAAGTGTTTCATAACGAGGTGGGAAAAGGGGTGATTGACTCGCGTAAATGTAGAAAAAACCCCCTCGCTCCCGAACCATCTAACCGCCCTCGCTGGCTCGTCCCTGCATTTGGGGCGCAGTTGGTTGGTGGTAAGCCGCCGAAGGCTCTTGTTATCGTTGCAGGCTGTTTTCTTATAATCAATAAAAGCCTAGTGGCTTTGAGGTAACAAAAAAGCCGGCCCAATGAGCCGGCTTTTTTGTGATAGCCAAATGGGCTTCTACGTGTTTTAGCGCTTGCTGCCCGATTTGTAGTTGCCGCTGGCAGCGTATCTGTGCGAACGGTCGTTTTTCGGCGCCAGCCAGTACACGAGACCAGCCGTTACCGCGGCGGCGGCGGCAATTTTCACCAGCATGCCGCTGCGGTCGTGTTTCCACTGGGCATTATAGCCTTTTTCGGCCCAGATATTGGGCACGGTGCCGTGCGCCAGGTCATCGATAATTCCTTCTACGACGTTGATTTTGTCGGCCATCAGCAGCGGCAGCCAGTGCCGGTAATCATTCTCGCTGTACTTAAAAGCCACGCGCCGAATCATGCCGCTCAGGCCGGTGGGCGGCACCGAGTTCCCGACCACGGCCGTGTAGTCGGGCCGCTCGATGGAGTGCAGCACTTCGCGGTCGAGCGGCTGCTGCGTGGGACGCACCCAGGAGCGGCCGTTGTGCTCCTCGCCGGTGCGGTGGCGGTTGGGGTAGGTGGGTTCGTTTTTGGGGTCGGCGTCGATGCCCCAGCCGGGGATGTGGGCGAATTCTTCTGCGGTCTTTTTCATGGTGGGCGGCATTAGGCGTTAGCAGTGGGAGGAATGAGGACCGGCTTGATGATGTTGTCGAGCTTGGCCGAGAACATGCGGTAGCCGTCGGCCACGTCCTCCAGCGGAATGCGGTGCGTAATCAGCTCGCTGGGCTTGAGGATGCCCTTCATCACGTGGTCAATCAGACGGGGCAGGTGGCGCTTCACCGAGGCCTGGTTGCCGCGCATGGTGATGCCTTTGTTCATCATGTTGCCGATAGGCACCAGGTTGTCGGTGGGACCATACACGCCCACAATGGATATCACGCCGCCCTTGCGCACCGAGTTGATGGCCCAGTGCAGGGCCGTGGCCGAGCCGGCCTGGAGCAGGGTTTTGCGCCCGGTGATGGTTTGCATGGCGTTGCCGGCGGCCTCGGCTCCCACGGCGTCGATGCAGGCATCGGCCCCCAGCCAGTCGGTTTGCTTTTTGATGAACATCACCGGGTCGTCCATGTCCTTCTCGAAGTTGTAGGCCTCGCACTTGGCGAAGTTCTTGGCGAATTCCAGGCGGTAGTCGTACTGGTCGATGATGATGACGCGGCCCGCGCCAAACAGCCAGCTGCACCGGGCGGCCATGATGCCCACCGGACCCGCGCCAAACACCACCACTGTGTCGCCGGGCTGAATGCCGGCCATTTCGGCGGCCTGGTAGCCGGTCGGGGTGATGTCGGTGAGCAGCACGGCATCGTCGAGGCTCATGCCGGCCGGAATCACCGTGGGGCCGAAGTTGGCGTAGGGCACCCGCGCGTACTCGGCCTGGCCGCCATTGTGGCCGCCGCCCGTGTGCGCATACCCCAGGAAGCCGCCCACGGCCGTGGCCTCGGAGTTGGATTCGTGGCAGTTACCGTACATGCCCTCCTTGCAGAAAATGCAGCGGCCGCAGGCAATGTTGAAGGGCACCAGCACCCGGTCGCCCACTTTCACCTCGGTTACTTCGGCACCAATTTCCACGATTTCCCCGACGAATTCGTGCCCAAACGTCATGCCGACGCGGGTATCGGGGACGTTCCCATTGTACAGGTGCAGGTCGGACCCGCAGATACATGTGCGCAGCACCTTCACGATGGCATCCTCGGGATGCAGGATGGTGGGCATGGGCTTTTGAACGGCGCGGACCCTTTTCGGGCCCCTGAAATCCATTGCTAACATAGCGAAGTAGGGTTAGAGTGAGCGTGCGATGTGCCTCTATACTTACTTCGTCCCTGGCCTTAGGTTGCCATCCGGCAGCATTTAACCTATAAATACGTATTTGCCTACATGCCTGAAAGACAAATACGTAAGTGTTAATAACCAAGCCTGATTCAGCTCTTTTCATTACTCCGAATCAGCAAAGTCGAAATCACCCAAACACTTTCACCCGTTCACCCTTGCGCTTGGTGCGCAGGTGCAGTCGAATAATTTGCTGAATGTCCTTATTGTCGGTGTACTCCTTTATCGCGTCGCGGAAATCGGCCAGCTTACGTGCCGAAAACGACTCGTCCACGTAGCCGAAGCCCCGGTAGCGCCCATTCTCCACCAGCACAATGCTCTTTTCAAGTTCCGTGCGCCCCGGCCCGATGACCACAAACGACTCGTGCTCGTAGCTGATGGAGTCGATGGCCTCGTCCACGCGCAAGTTGTAGCTCTCGGGCGGCTCCTGGCCCACGCAGGCGCCCTGGCAGCGGTGCACCTGGTAGTCGAAGCACGCGCCCTGCGTTTTGTAGAGCCCGCACAGCTTCTGGCAGAGGTTGTACTTGGCCACTTTGTGGTAGAGAAAGCCCTGCGCCTTGTACTGGTTACCCAGCGCGATAATCGGAATTTCGGCGTTGCGGGCATCGGCGCGGCCGTAGGCCAGCACCTTGTAGCCGTCCTCGTTGGTGCGCAGGTAGATACCCGCCGGAAACACCGAGCGCCGCTGCGCCCGGTTGTAGGCCGGTTTCATCTGCTTAATCAGGTGCGACTCATACAGCAGTGCCACCAGCTCCGAGCCGGTCAGCTCCCAGGTAATGTCCGCAATGGAGTTCTTGAACTCCAGGCTCTTGCGCGACTTCACATCAATGGCAAAATGCTGCTGAATGCGCTTGTAGATGTTGATGCTTTTGCCCACGTAAATCACCTCGCCCGCCTCGTTGTGGAAGTAGTACACGCCCGTGGCCTGCGGCAGATTGGCCACCACCGAAGCCGGCAGCAGCGGCGGCATCAGCGCCTCCCGGATGGCGGTTTGTACGGCCGCCACGCGCTTGGGCGAGGGCTTTTTGGCGCGGGCTGCCTGGCCGCTGGGGGCCAGGGCATCTACGCGGGCCAGGGTGTGGCTGGTGTCCTGGCCGTGGGGCAGGTCCTCGTTTTCGCTGGTGATTTTGAGGAGCTTGCCGAAAAGCAGGGCCGTGGCGTGGGCATCGCCGGCGGCGCGGTGCCGGCCTTCGAGCGGGATGCCGATGTTCTGACAGAGCTTGCCCAGGCTGTAGCTGGGCTGGCCGGGAATGAGGCTGCGCGACAGCCGCACGGTGCACAGCGTTTTGCGCGAGTAGTTATAGCCGAGGTCGGCAAATTCTTTCTTCAGAAACGAGTAGTCGAACCGCACGTTGTGGGCCACAAACACGCAGCCTTCGGTCATTTCCACCACCTTGCGCGCTACCTCATGAAACTTAGGCGCGTCGCTCACCATGTCGTTGGTGATGCCCGTGAGCTGGGTGATGAACGGCGGAATGGCCCGGCCGGGGTTGAGCAGCGTGGCAAACTCGTCGACGATTTTCTCGCCGTCGTGAATGTAAATGGCTATTTCGGTGATGCGGTCCTGGGTGGGCTGCCCGCCGGTGGTTTCAAGGTCGATGATGGCGTACAAGGCGCGGCACGGAAGAGGGTCGAAAAGAAAGCTAACAAACTTAGCCCGGTAGAAGGTTGCGTTTTAGTGGTTAACGGTTCGTGATACGCTAAAGCACTCATTAACTAATAATCACTAACAGTTAACTACTAGCCATTAATCTACATCCGCTTTATCATCTGCCAGGCCTTGGCAAAAAAGCCCGTCTTGTCGTCCGACTTATCGTTTTGCGTTTCTTCGCCATCGGTCACGTCGCCGAGCAGGAAGCCCCAGGGCTCGGTGGTTTTGCTGGCATCAAACAATACTTTCAACACGGCCACCAGCGGAATGCTCAGAATCATGCCCGGCGTGCCCCACAGCTCGCCGCCCAGAATCAGGGCCACGATGGCGGCCATGGGGTTGATGCTCACCTTCGAGCCCGTAATCATGGGGGTGATGAAGTTGCCTTCCAGAAACTGCACGAACATGAATACGCCCACCACGGCCGCCGCCTTGCCAATGGAGCCGGTTTCGACCAGCGTCACCAGCGCCGGAATGGCCGAGCCCACCATGATGCCGATGTAGGGAATGACGGCCAGCACCGAGGCAAACACGGCAAAGAACACGGCGAATTTCACCCCCAGCAGCAGCAGCCCGATGGCATTGAGCACCGACACCACCACAATCACCGTGAGCAAGCCCTGGATGTAAGCCTGCACCACGGTCTGGATATTATCCATGGTGTGCAGCACTGTCGTGCGCTTGTCGGGAGCCACGAAGCGGAACATGAACTGCCGCATGTGGTCGCGGTAATAGAGAAAGCAGAAGATATAAATTGGAATCAGCGTGGTAACGCTTAGCACGGCGGCCGTCATGCTGAGCGTGGAACCCAGGTAGCCGCCGGCCGATTTCTTCACCGATTTCATCGTCTTATCAATCAGCTCTTCCTTGCTCATGGGCTGGTAGCCGAATTTCTGGCTGGCCCACTGCTGAATCTGGTCGAAATACACCAGTGTTTTTTCCTGGAGCTTGGGCAATTCGTCGCGCAGCGTCAGCAGCTGCGTGCCAAAGAGGTAGAACAAGCCCGCCAGTGCCGCCACCAGCAGCAGCAGCGTCATGATGATGGCCCAGATGCGCGGCAGCTTCCACTTTTCCAAGCGCACCACCAGCGGCAGCAGCAGTACCGAGAGCAGCCCCGCAAACAAAATGGGCAGCAGCACGCCGTCCAGCTTGTGCAGCACAAACACCAGCAGCGACAGCCCAATCAGCAGAAACGTGTAGTGGATAATGGGTGACTGCTTCACCTCAGCCGGCGCGTGGTTGTGCGCGGGCGTGGGTATGTTGCGCGGTTGGTTGATGGTATTGGGACGGGGGAACATAGTTATCAAGCGAAAAGCAGCAGGGGAGAAGCGCGAAAAAAAGCAGGCCGGCTGCCCCCGGCCGCGTGAACCCGGACGGTTGGAGCCGTGTTGGAAGCTAAATAATTTGGCGGGGTTGACTAAGCTCACTGGCAGCGGGCGGCTTGCCGTGCCGCTGTTTTCTGCGTTATTTTACCCCGGAACTGCCCTCCTTACGGATTTTTTTAGATGAACGACGAACAATTACCGCTGGCTCCGGCCGCGGCCGACCACGGCTACAACGAAGACAGCATCCGCTCGCTCGACTGGCGCGAGCACATTCGCCTGCGGCCCGGCATGTACATCGGCAAGCTCGGCGATGGCTCGGCCTACGACGACGGCATTTACGTGCTGGTGAAGGAAGTCGTGGACAACTGCATCGACGAGCACGTGATGGGCCACGGCCGCACCATCGATATCAAGATTTCGGACTCGAAAGTGCAGGTGCGCGACTACGGCCGCGGCATTCCGCTGGGCAAAGTGGTCGATGTGGTGAGCAAAATCAACACCGGTGGCAAGTACGACAGCAAGGTGTTTCAGAAGTCGGTGGGCCTTAACGGCGTAGGCACCAAGGCCGTGAACGCTCTGAGCGGCTACTTCCTAGTGCAGAGTGTGCGCGAAGGCGTGCTCAAGGCCGCCGAGTTTGCCCAGGGCAAGCTGGTGCAGGACCCCAAGCCCGCCAAAACCAGCCAGCGCAACGGCACGCTGGTAGTGTTCCAGCCCGACGACACGATTTTCAAGAACTACCGCTTCATCCCGGAGTACCTCGAAAATCAAATCTGGAACTACGTTTACCTCAACGCGGGCCTCACCATCAACTTCAACGGCCAGAAGTATTACTCCGAAAACGGCCTGCTCGACCTGCTGGCCCGCAAAGCCGACGTGGAGCACCTGCGCTACCCCATCATCCACCTGAAAGGGCCGGATATTGAGATGGCCATGACGCACGGCAACGACTACGGCGAGGAGTATTATTCCTTCGTGAACGGACAGTACACCACGCAGGGCGGCACGCACTTGGCGGCCTTCCGCGAGGCCGTGGTGAAGGCCGTGCGCGAATTTTACAAGAAGGACTACGATGCTTCCGATATCCGGGCCAGCATCATCGGGGCCATTTCGGTGCGCGTACAGGAGCCGGTGTTCGAATCGCAGACCAAGACCAAACTGGGCTCGGTGAACATGGGCGAAGACGGCCCCACGGTGCGCGGTTTCATTCTCGATTTCGTCAAGGAGCACCTCGACAACTACCTGCACAAAAACGCGCTGGTGGCCGAAGCCCTGCGCAAGCGCATTGAGCAGAGCGAACGGGAGCGCAAGGACATGGCCGGCGTGAAAAAGCTGGCCAACCAGCGCGCCAAAAAAGCCAACCTGCACAACCGCAAGCTGCGCGACTGCCGCTTCCACCTGGGCGAAAACAGCAAAGACGGAGCCGAGAAGGAAGCCCTCACCACACTGTTCATCACCGAGGGCGACTCTGCGTCGGGCAGCATCACCAAGAGCCGCAACGTGGAGCTGGAGGCCGTATTCAGCCTGCGCGGCAAGCCGCTAAACTGCTTCGGGCTGAAGAAGAAAATCGTGTACGAGAACGAGGAACTGAACCTGCTGCAGCACGCGCTCAACATCGAAGAAGGCATCGAACACCTGCGCTACAACCGCGTGGTGGTGGCCACCGACGCCGACGTCGACGGCATGCACATCCGCCTGCTGCTGCTCACGTTCTTCCTGCAGTTCTTCCCCGACCTCGTGCGCAACGGCCACGTGTTCATCCTCGAAACGCCCCTGTTCCGCGTCCGCAACAAGAAGGAAACCATCTATTGCTACAACGAGCAGGAAAAACAGGCCGCCATTAAAAAGCTGGGCCGCAACCCCGAAATCACCCGCTTCAAAGGCTTGGGCGAGATTTCGCCGGATGAGTTCGGCAAGTTCATCGGCGAGAACATCAAGCTCGAACCCGTGATTTTGCAGTCCGACCGCAGCATTCAGCAGGTGCTCACCTATTACATGGGCAAGAATACGCCCGCTCGCCAGGAATTCATCATCGACAACCTGCGCCTCGAAAAAGACCTCATTACTTCCGACGTGCTGCCCGTGGCCGAGGTAGCCGAAGCTGATGTAGTCTGAGCCGAAATTCAACCCAGCCGTCTCATTTTGGGAAAATTAGCCGGAAGCTCAGCCGCTGGCCGCATAAATTTTCCCGAAATGAGTAGCTAGTGTTTGG
The DNA here is from genome assembly GCF_016056375.1 of Hymenobacter negativus. Classification (GTDB taxonomy): domain Bacteria; phylum Bacteroidota; class Bacteroidia; order Cytophagales; family Hymenobacteraceae; genus Hymenobacter; species Hymenobacter negativus_A. The sequence goes on along the minus strand of NZ_JAEDAE010000001.1, from coordinate 866,187 downwards.
GAATAATTATTTTTTGTGTACGTTTGCCCCGTCGCCTAGGGGTAGACTAGTCGACATATTCCACGGAAAAGCCCGAGCCTTTGGTTCGGGCTTTTTTCTTTCGGGGTTGGCTTGTCCCGAAGTAGGCATCTTCAAGCCTTCGGCTTAGTGAAGTTTGGCTATTTTATTTAGTTTGCTTTTCGGCGATAAAAGTCCGAAATTTGGCTTTGCAGACGTAATGTGCTTCGGCGGTTTACCCGTCGAAGGATTATAGTTCGCTAATAATTTTGGGAACTTTCCGGGCCGGTCCGGAATTGTAATTTATTGCGCTCCGCGCTGATTCCGGTATTTTTGACGGCAGTACGCCGACCTCATTCGTTTCCCCTGTGGCTTCTCTCGATACTCCCAATTCCGACGCTCCCGACCAGGATTTCTTACAGCCCGGTGATTCCGTGGATTTTGATTTGTCTGCCTTCTCGCCTGCGGCGGATGCTGATGCTCAGGAATCCGCCGACTTATCAGACGAACCAACCGGGGAAGGGGCTGATGAAACCGCGCCATTGGCCGCCGATTTGTTCGGCAACGTGCCCCTGACGCCGCCCCAGCCTGAGGCCATTCCGGTGGAGGAAGAAACCGAGGAGGAGCCCAAATTCGCCCCCGGCGAAACCATCCACGACGTGGCCACCGTGCGCGGCATGTACCAGAACTGGTTTCTGGACTATGCCTCCTACGTGATTCTGGAGCGCGCCGTGCCCGCCATTGAGGACGGTCTCAAACCCGTGCAGCGCCGCATTCTGCACGCCATGAAGGAGATGGACGACGGCCGCTTCAACAAAGTGGCAAACGTCATCGGCCAGACGATGCAGTACCACCCGCACGGCGACGCCAGCATCGGCGATGCTATGGTGAACCTGGGCCAGAAAGACCTGCTCATCGAAACCCAGGGCAACTGGGGCGACGTGCGCACCGGCGACGGCGCCGCCGCACCCCGCTACATCGAAGCCCGCCTGAGCAAGTTTGCGCTCGACGTGGTGTTCAACCCTGATACCACCGAGTGGCAGCTGAGCTACGATGGCCGCAAGCGCGAGCCCACCACGCTGCCCGTGAAATTCCCACTGCTGCTGGCGCAGGGCGTGGAAGGCATTGCCGTGGGCCTGAGCACCAAGATTATGCCCCACAACTTCCGTGAGCTGTGCAAGGCCAGCATCGACGTGCTGCGGGGCAAGGAAGTGCAGCTGTTTCCGGACTTTTCGACCGGCGGCCTGTGCGACGTAAGCAACTACAACTCGGGCATGCGCGGGGCCAAAATCCGGCTGCGCGCCACCATCGAGAAGGTCGATAAAACGCTGCTTGTCATCCGCGACATTCCCTACGGCTCCACCACCACGGCGCTGATGGAGAGCATCGTAAAGGCCTCGGAAGCCAACAAAATCAAGATTAAGAAGGTAGTCGACAACACGGCCGCCGACGTGGAAATTCAGGTGCAGCTGCCCGCCGGTGTGTCGCCCGACCTGACCATGGACGCGCTGTACGCTTTCACCGACTGCGAAATCAGCATCTCGCCCAACACCTGCGTCATCATCGACGAAAAGCCGCGCTTCGTTGGCGTGGAGGATGTGCTGCGGCTGAGCACTAAGGCCACTGTGCGCCTGCTGGAGCGCGAGCTGGAAATCCGCCAGGACGAGCTGTGGGAGAAGTGGCACAACGCCTCGCTGGAGAAGATTTTCATCGAAAACCGCATCTACCGCAAGATTGAGGAGTGCGAAACCTGGCCCGAAATTCTCGAAACGATTGACAAGGGCCTGAAAAAGTTCGTGCGCGTGGAAGGGGAGAAGGCTAAGGCCGACGACCAGCGTATTGTGCTGCGCCGCCCCATTACCGAAGATGACCTCACGCGCCTGACCGAAATCCGCATCAAGCGCATCTCGAAATATGACGGCTTCAAGGCCGACGAGTACCTGCAACGGCTGGAAGCCGAACTAGCCGAAGTGGCCGACCACCTGGCCAACCTCACGCGCTACGCCATTGCCTACTTCGAGGGCTTGCTGAAGAAGTACGGCGCGGGCCGCGAGCGAAAAACCCAGCTCCGCACCTTCGATGTGGTGACGGCCCAGAAAGTGGCCATCGCCAACCAGAAGCTCTACGTGAACCGCTTAGACGGTTTCGTGGGCTACGGCCTCAAGAAGGACGAGTTTGTGTGCGACTGCTCCGACTTGGACGACATCATCGCCATTAAGCGTGACGGCACGTTCATGGTGACCAAAATCGGGGATAAGACCTTCGTGGGCAAGGACATCCTGCACGTTGGCGTATACAACAAGAATGATGACCGGCTGGTGTACAACATGGTGTACCTCGACGGTGCCTCTGGCATCAGCTTCGCCAAGCGCTTCCTGGTATCGGGCATCACCCGCGACAAAACCTATGACCTGACCAAGGGCACAAAGGGCACCAAAACGTTGTACCTCACGGCTAACCCTAACTCAGAATCGGAAATCGTCAGCATTCAGCTGTCTGACAAAGCCCCGGCGCGGGTGAAACAGTTCGACTTCGATTTTGCCGAGTTGGGCATCAAGGGCAAGGGCTCGATGGGCAACATCGTAACCAAGCAACCCATCAAGAAAATTACTCAGAAAACGTTGGGTGACTCGACGCTGGGCGGTCGCGAGATGTTCTTCGACAGCGTGGTGGGCCGTCTCAATACGGCCGGCCACGGCCGCTACCTGGGCACCTTCGACACCGAAAACGTGCTGCTGGTGGTGCACAAGGATGGCAGCTACGAGCTGACCGCGCCCGACCCGGCCATCCACTTCGACGTGCCCAATATGGTGCTGCTGCGCAAGCTGGAGCCCGACACGGTGCTCTCGGCGGTGTATCTGGATGGCGAAACCAAAATCCACTACGTCAAGCGGTTCAAGATTGAAACCAGCACGCTAGGCAAGCGCTTTACCTTCATCTCGGAAGCCAAAGGCTCGAAAATGTTGGCCGTTACGGCCAATCCCGAGCCGCTGGTTGAAGTGAAAATCCAGAAGGACAAGAAGGCTGACAAGGAAACCGAGAAAATTGCGCTGCACGAGTTTATTGACGTGAAAGGGTGGAAGGCGATGGGCAACAAGCTCAACTACTTCAAGGTCCACGCCCTCACGCTGCTCACCGACGAAGGCCCCGAGCCGCAGCGCCGCGAAGTGAAGAAGCGTACCGCCGCGCCCAAGCCCGGCGAAACTCCCGCCAGCGCCGAAGCCCCGGCCGAGCCGGCCGGCCCCGTCGACATCACCGCCGAGGACGTGGCCCGCGCCCAGGAGTTGCTGAAGCGTCCCAAGGCGCAGCTGGGGCTGTTCTAGCGCGGCCCCCTCGTGAAGCGGCGGAACCAAGCCGAGCGGCATGCTAATTGATGCTGCGTGGCTTGATTCCGCCGTTTTCGAATCCTTTTGCGCCCTTTCTTTACGGTTATGCTTGTGTTATTTCGGTGGTGGTCGTACGTAGCCTTAATGCTCCGATTGGGACGTGGTGGGCTTGGTTGCGCCTTTCTGCTAGGGGCACTGATTGTGCAGCCGGCAGCCGGTCAAATTCGCCTGCATTCCATCAAGCCTGCTGCCCGCCCGGCACCGACGACCGCACCGCCAGCTGACCCGCCTGCCGTGCGCATCAAGCTATTCCAGGCCGCTGCCCTTGCCAACAGCTTCAAAGATTCTGAGGCTCTTGCCGTGTATCAGGAAATCCTAAAAGAGATACCGACCCACTACCTGGCCCTGTGGCAGGCCGCCGTGCTGAGCGTGAAAATCGGCACCCGCTACTCCGATGAAACCCGCAAATCGGCTTATTTCGACCTCGGCCGCCAGTATGCCGACCGCGCCCTGCTGCTGAAGCCCGAGGGCGGCGAAAGCAACTACGCCGTGGCGCTGGCCCTCTTCAACCAAGCTACTTTATATCGCGCCGGAGCTCGCCTCAAGGCCTTCAGCGACCTGCGCTCGCACGTGTACTTAGCTACTGAGCGCCGGCCCGACCTGCCCGAAACCTGGCAGCTGCGCGGCCGTTGGCAGTACCGCGTGGCGCACTACAACCTGATTGAGCGCCTATACAGCAAAATCGTATTGGGCGGCGTGCCTCCTGGCGGCGACAGTAAAGAAGCCATGGCCGACCTGGAGAAAGCCCGCGAGCTGGCCCCCCAAAACCTTCAGTTCTGCTATGACTTGGCCCGGATGTACGTCTACCAGGGCCGCCGCCGCCGCGCCATTGCCGTGCTGCGCGAAGCCGAGCGCCTGCCCACCATCACCAGCGAAGACTTGGTAGTGAGCCGCCTGTGCCGCAAAATGCTGCCCCCGCTGCTCCGCGCCGATGCCCGCCGCCAGAAACGCCGGGTGCGCGAGGGCAAAAAGCCCAAACCGGCTATTCTGGCACCGGGCGAGTCCATCCGGGCGCGTCGCGACACCCTCAGCCGCAAGCAGTAGCTGCTAGCTTTGCATTTACATGACCATGCGCTTCCCGGTTTCGATACGGTTTTCCTCGCGTTGGCTGCCGCTGGTGGGCTGCCTGGCCGTAGCGGCCTGCCAGTCCGCGCCCTCCGAGCAGCCTGACACACTGGTGAACCTCGCCACTGTGCAGAGCGGCCCCCGCGTGCAGGCCGATGAGCTCAACGGAGCCATTGCCCGCGAGCCCCGCAATACCGCCCTGCTGGCCCGCCGAGCCACGCTGCGCCTTGCCGCCGGCCAGCCCAGCGCTGCCCTTGCCGACGTAGCCGCCGCCCTGGAAATAGACGACGCCAGCGGCAATCTGTATTTTATTCAGGCCAAGGCCTACCGTGCCCTGGGGCAACTCCCCGCCGCGCTAACCGCTGCCCGCCAGGCCGCCGACCAAGGTTTTACCGGCCCGGAACTGCCGCTTTTTGTTGGCGAAACCTACCTTGCCGCCCGCAACTATCCCGCCGCTCTCGACAACCTCGACCGCACCCTGCGCCTCGACCCCAACCAGCCCGCCGCGCTCTTCTACAAAGGCCTCGCCTACGCGGCCACCGCCGATACGAGTACCGCCGTGCAATACCTCCAGGATGCCCTGTCCCGCGACCCCCGCGAACCCGAAATCCTCCATCAGTTGGCTTTCCTGCTGAATGCTTGGCGCATTCCTGCCGAAGCGGCGCGCTACGCTGCATTGGGCATGAAACTCGATACCACTTCTGGCCTGTTGCGATACGATTACGGCCGTCAACTGGAGCTACAGGGCCATCCCGACAGCGCCCTCTGGTACTACCGCCGTGCCCTCGCGCTCGATACCAGCGTGTACCGGGCCGATTACCGCCTGGGCCTGGCCGCCGCCAAACTCCGCCAGCCGGTGGCCGTCATCCAGCATCTCACCCGCGCTTTGCGCCGCAACCCGCGCCTGCCCGAAGCCCGCGCCCTGCTCGCCGAAGCCCTCGAAACCCAGAACCGCCTGCCCGAAGCGTTGGCGCAATACCGTTTTCTGGTGGCCGAAAATCCTGGTAATCCTCACTGGACGTTTAAAGTGTGGAAGATGAACGGCCTGGTTCAGGCATCGCTGCCTGACAGCCTACGTACCGCCCCGCGCTACTATTACCGCCGACCCGTGGCCCGGCCCCGCATCGAACCCTTGACCCCGGTTTCGCCGTTGCGTCCGGCAGAAGTCAAACAGTAACCCGAAATTTCAATCAGAGCCGACATCGGTATTTGTTTGCCCGAAAAAAATACCGCCCCTCCCGGCGCAAGTGCTAACTTGCGCCCTGCCTGCCCCAAGCGGGGCCTTTTTACCTAGTATTATGCTCAACATCACCCTCCCCGACGGCTCCCAGCGCCAGCTGCCCGACGGCGCGACTGGCTACGACGTAGCCGCCAGCATTTCCGAAGGCCTTGCCCGCAATGCCCTCGCCGTCACCGTGAACGGTGACGTGCGCGACCTCCACCGCCCTTTGCCTGACAACGCCCAGGTCGCCATTCTTACCTGGAACGATACCGCTGGCAAATCCACTTACTGGCACTCCTCGGCTCACCTCATGGCCGAGGCGCTGGAAGCACTGTACCCAGGCGTGAAGTTGGCCATCGGCCCAGCCATCGAAAACGGCTTTTACTACGATGTCGACCTCGGCGAAGGCCGCAGCATCAGCAGCGAAGACTTCCCCGAAATCGAGAAGAAGATGCTGGAGCTGGCCAAAAACAAAAGCCAGTACGTCCGCAAGGAGGTCTCGAAGGCCGACGCCATTGCCTACTTCACCGAAAAACAGGACCCCTACAAGCTGGAGTTGCTTGAGAACCTGGAAGACGGCAACATCACCTTCTACACGCAGGGCGGCTTCACCGACCTCTGCCGCGGCCCGCACATCCCCGACACCGGCAACATCAAGGCCGCCAAGCTAATGAACGTGGCCGGCGCTTACTGGCGCGGCGACGAAAAGAACAAGCAGCTCACGCGCCTCTACGGCATCACCTTCCCCAAGGCCAAGGACCTGGCCGAGTACCTCGAGCGCCTCGAAGAAGCCAAACGCCGCGACCACCGCAAGCTTGGCAAAGAGCTGAAGCTGTTCGCTTTCTCCGAGAAAGTAGGCGCGGGGCTGCCCCTGTGGCTGCCCAAAGGCACCGCTCTGCGCGAGCGCCTCGAGCAGTTCCTGCGCAAAGCCCAGGTGAAGGCCGGCTATTCGCCCGTTGTCTCGCCCCACATCGGCGCCAAGGAGCTGTACGTAACCAGCGGCCACTACGAGAAATACGGTGCCGACTCGTTCCAGCCCATCAAAACGCCCAACCCCGGCGAGGAATTCTTCCTCAAGCCGATGAACTGCCCGCACCACTGCGAAATCTATAAAACGGAGCCTCGCAGCTACCGCGACCTACCCGTGCGCCTTGCTGAGTTCGGCACCGTGTACCGCTACGAGCAGTCGGGCGAGCTGCACGGCCTCACTCGCGTGCGCGGCTTCACGCAGGACGACGCCCACATTTTCTGCCGCCCCGACCAGGTGAAGGAGGAATTCATGAAGGTGATTGACATCGTGCTGTACGTGCTCAAAGCCCTCGATTTCCCCGATTTCACCGCCCAGATTTCGCTGCGCGACCCCGACAACAAAACCAAGTACATCGGCTCCGACGAAAATTGGGAAAAGGCCGAAAGCGCCATCCAAGAAGCCGCCCTTGAAAAAGGGCTCAACACCGTGACGGAATACGGTGAAGCCGCCTTCTACGGTCCCAAGCTCGACTTCATGGTGCGCGACGCCATCGGCCGCCGCTGGCAGTTGGGCACCATTCAGGTCGATTACAACCTGCCCGAGCGCTTCGACCTCGAATACACTGCCGCTGACAACTCCAAGCAGCGCCCAGTGATGATTCACCGCGCCCCGTTCGGCTCGCTCGAGCGCTTCGTAGCCGTGCTTATCGAGCACTGCGGCGGCAACTTCCCGCTCTGGCTCACGCCCGAGCAGTTCATCGTGCTGCCCATTTCCGACAAATACAGCGACTACGCCTACCAGGTGAAAGCACAGCTGGAGCAGCACGACCTGCGCGGCACCGTGGATGGCCGCGATGAGCGCATCGGCCGCAAAATCCGCGATGCTGAAATGGGCAAGATTCCCTACTTGCTGGTAGTAGGAGAGAAGGAAGCCCAGGATAATATCATTTCCGTGCGCAAGCACGGCGAGGGCGACCTTGGCTCCATGCCGCTGGAGGCGTTTGTAAAAAGCGTACAGAGCCAGATGGTGGATGCGATGTAATTAGCTGATAGCAAGTCTATCAGGTTGAACCCTGTGAAGCACTTTATTGCGCTGGAACAAGTAGTTCGGGCGTGATAAGGTGCTTCATTACGTTCAGCTTAGCAATGATTTAACGGACATCTACAAATTCCTTCGGCACGCAGCTTGGCTTTCCCATTTAAAATGCCGATATTTGCCCCCTGATAACCAGGCCTTACCCGGCCTAAACCGCCCAGAATCTCATTCCCCGCCACTTTTTTAGCAGGAGGACCAAACCATAGCAGCTCCGAATCGTCGGTACGTGCCCCGCCAGCAGGTGGAAGAGCCGTTCAAAATCAATCAAAAAATCCTGGCCCGCGAGGTACGCCTCGTCGGCGACAACGTCGAGCAGGGTATTTATCCGACCGACCAGGCCCGGAAAATGGCACAGGAGCAAAACCTCGACCTCGTTGAGATTTCGCCCACTGCCAACCCGCCCGTCTGCCGCGTCATCGACTACTCGAAATTTAAGTACGAGCAGAAGAAGAAAACCCGCGAGCTGAAAGCCAAGCAGACCAAAGTCGTGCTTAAGGAAATCCGCTTCGGTCCCAACACCGACGAGCACGATTTCGCTTTCAAGGTGAAGCACGCCCAGGAGTTTTTGCGTGAAGGCGCAAAAATCAAGAGCTATGTGCATTTTGTTGGACGTAGCATCGTATTCAAAGAGCGGGGCGAAATCCTACTGCTCAAGTTTGCCCAGGCCCTCGAGGACCTCGCCAAAGTAGAGCAGCTTCCTAAGCTCGAAGGCAAGCGCATGTTCCTCTACCTGGCCCCGAAAGCGGCTGCCGTAGTGAAACCCGCCGCCAAGCCCGCTGCTCCCGCCGATGCCAAGCCGAAAGCTCCCAAGCCGGCCGAGCCCAAGGCTGAAGCCACCGACAAGACCTCCGAACCGGCTCCAGCTTCTGCCGACGCCGCCGAATAGATTTTACCCGGTTGAAGATGGCTTCCCGACCCCTGGTCAGTCAGCAATCAACAATCAACAACCAACCCTCCAACACTTACTACAATGCCGAAAGTAAAGACGAAATCCGGTGCTAAGAAGCGCTTTGCGCTCACCGGAACGGGCAAGGTGAAGCGGAAGCACGCCTTCAAATCGCACATCCTCACGAAGAAGACGACCAAGCAGAAGCGCGGCCTGACCCACACCGGCCTCGTGAGCAGCGCCGACATGAACCGCGTGCGCCAGATGCTGAATTTCTAGAGTTTGTGAGGGTAGGAGGGTATGCGGGCAGGAGTTAATTCTGCCAATGACTCCTGCCCGCATACCCTCTTACCCTCTTACCCAATTTTCACCAGGCTTCCGGCCGCAACTTTAAGCTTCAGCAGATGCTGGGCGCCGGCTGCCAAAAACTCTCAAGGTTATGCCAAGAAGTGTCAACCACGTGGCCTCGCGCCACCGTCGTAAGAAAATCATGCGTTTGGCGAAAGGCTACTATGGCCGTCGCAAAAACGTGTGGACCGTAGCCAAGAATGCCGTTGAAAAAGGCCTTCTCTATGCTTACCGTGACCGTAAAGTAAAGAAGCGCGAATTCCGTGCTCTCTGGATTCAGCGTATCAACGCCGGTGCTCGTGAGCACGGCCTGTCGTATTCGCAGCTGATGGGCGGCCTGAAAAAGGCGGGCATCGAGCTCAACCGCAAAGTGCTGGCTGATTTGGCCCTGAACCACCCCGAAGCCTTCAAAGGCATCGTGGAGAAGGCAAAATAACTGCCCCTGCGCGCAATCCACCAAGAAAACGCTGGCCCTTGGGTTCAGCGTTTTCTTGTTTTGGGCCCAGCCTGTTAGGTCCGCTAAATCATTTCGTTCTCCGCCATGGGTCGTGGCATCTGCTGACCCTAAAAGGCTGAAAACGAAAAAACCGCTCCAGTACCAGACTGAAACGGTTTTCGACGTAGCGGGAGGCGGGCTCGAACCGCCGACCTCAGGGTTATGAATCCTGTGCTCTAACCAGCTGAGCTACCCCGCCGGGTTTTTTGTGGGTGCAAAGGTAACGTTACAAAAGGCCCCGAAGCAAGGTGCTGGGCCAAATTATACTGTATTTCTTCTGTGCGCCGCCTGTTTTACGGCAGCGGTACGCGGCTTCCTTCTCCTTCGTTCTATGGCATTGCCTGATACTCAAACTAAAACGCGTTTCGTGGTGGAATTCCCCATTAATGCGTCACCCAAAATTCTTTTTCCCTACCTGGCTACCGCTTCGGGCCTTTCTCAGTGGTTTTGCGACGATGTGCGCTATGTCGAGGGCCAGCGCCTAAACTTTATCTGGGACCACGAGAACCATTACGCCGAAATTTCGGGCCAGCGCCTCAATAAGGCCGTGCGCTTCGTGTTCCTCGACGAGCACCGCCAGTCGGTGCTTGATGCCAATTCTTTGGAGTTTACCCTCGATTCATCGCAGGTGACTGACGAAGTATATCTGCGCGTGGTGGACTACTCCTCCGCCCATGATGCCGCCGAGCAGCATGAAATGTGGGAAGGCCTGGTGGCCAAGCTGCGCGACCAGGTGGGCGGCTAAGCGGCCAAATCCTTGCGTAACCGCATCGAGGTACTTTTTCTCCTCAACTTACGTTTCTGCGCTGGCGCGTTCCTTTGCGCCCTCAAGCGCTGCCTAACATGCTCAAAAAGCTCGACAAGCTTATTCTAAAGGCCTTTGCCGGCCCGTTTCTGCTCACCTTCGCGGTGGTGCAGTTTATTCTGCTCACGCACACCTTGCTCAAGTATCTAGACGATATCATCGGCAAGGATTTGGGCACGGGTGTACTGTTGCAATTGCTGTTCTATTTCAGCGTGCTTATCGTGCCCGTTTCGTTGCCGTTGGCTGTGCTGCTGTCCTCGTTGATGACCTACGGCAACCTGGGCGAGCACCACGAGCTCACGGCCATCAAGGCCTCGGGCATTGCGCTCACGCGCATTCTGCGGCCGGTGCTGCTGCTTACGGCAGGCCTGGCCATTGGCGCGTTCTGGTTCAACGAAACCATCGTGCCCCGGGCCAACCTCAAAGCGTATAGCCTGCTGTGGGACGTGCGCCAGCAAAAGCTGGCTTTGGACATCCGCGAAGGCGTGTTCTACAGCGGCATTCCCGGCTACACCATCAAAGTGGATAAGAAAACCGGTGAAAATGGCGACCGGCTGCACGGCGTCATGATTTACGACCACACCCAGAAGTCGGGTAACGCCACGGTGATGCTGGCCGATTCCGGCCGCATGTTTACCACGCACGGAGGCGGTTATCTGAGTCTGGAACTCTTCCACGGCCACAACTACATCGAGCAGCCCGATTCGCGCGACCGCGCCGGGGCTAGCTTCGTGCGTCAGGGGTTCGACCATAATGTCATAACCTTTTCATTGGCTTCATTCAGCCTGGGCCGCACCAAGGAGGACTTGTTCAAGGAAAACCGGATGATGCTCAACATCCCGCAGCTGCATTCCGCCACCGATTCGGTGCAGAAAAAGCTGCACGTGGAGCAGAAACAGCTTCCCCGGCAAATGAATGCGTACTACACCTTCGCACGATTCGATACCACCGGGCGTAAGGCTAACCAGAAAGCAGAAGGCCTTCAGGTGCCCATTACCAAGCTGGCTCCCGTCACTGTATCCATCCTTCAACAGGCCGCCAACCGCGCCCGCAACCTCCAGGCTTTCGCCAATTCCACCTCTGACCGACTAAACGACTACGCCCGCAACTCGGCCCTGTTCCGAATTGAGGTTTACCGGAAGTACTCGCAGTCGGTCGCGGTGCTGTTGATGTTTCTGATTGGCGCGCCGCTGGGTTCGATTATCAAGAAAGGCGGCCTGGGCGTGCCCATTCTAATTTCCATTCTCTTTTTTATCGTGTACTACGTGCTCAGCATCATGGGCGAGAAGTACGGGCGCGAGTTTGTGATGCCGGTAGGCCTGGGCATGTGGATGTCGAATCTGGTGCTGCTGCCCGCTGGGTTATTCTTCCTTTACCAAGCCTACAACGACTCGGGCCTGCTCGAACTCGACTTCTGGCGACGGCTGCCGCAGCGCCTGGGCATCCCGGCCCTGCGCAAAATCACGGAACCGGTGGAAGAGGTTGTAGCGTAAGTCTCGGCTTGTGATGAGAAAAAGACCTCGGATAAATCTCTCTCACGCCCTTTTATCCTGGTTTTAAATTTCGTACCTTTGCGGCACCCCAACGTGTGGGGTAGTCCAATTTCTTTTTTCATCCTAAGATCTAAGACGGGGTAACACCTATCAACCGATGATTTTAACTACTGAAGCTAAACAGGCCATCTTCGAGAAGAACAGCCTGCAGAAAGTGAAAACCGATACCGGTTCGGCCGAGTCGCAAATCGCCCTTTTCACGCACCGCATCATCCACCTCACCGAGCACCTGAAGACTAACAAGAAGGACCACAGCACCCGCCTGGGCCTCCTCAAGCTCGTAGGTAAGCGCCGCAGCATGCTGGATTACCTGCAGCACCGCGAAATCAACCGCTACCGCGCCATCATCAAGGAGCTGGGCATCCGTAAGTAAGTCCAGAATCTGAGAGTAGGGAGCCTTCCAACGAAGGTTCCCTACTCTTTTTTTGTTCGGGTTGGTTTGGCCCCGAGGCCGGCCCGGAAAGCTGTTTTGCCATCGGGGCACTGTTGTGTTTAGTTTGAGTAACGAGGGCCGCTGGCGGTGCTCGTTTTTGGCTGCTCGCCCGCTGTCGCTTTTCCAAGCAAATCCCGCTGATGTCCCAACCCCACGCCATTACCAAAACCCTGGCGCTGCCCGACGGCCGCGTTATCTCCATCGAAACCGGCAAGCTGGCCAAATTCGCCGACGGCGCCGTCGTGGTTCGCCTCGGCGACACCATGCTGCTCGCCACGGTGGTTTCGGCCCCGAGCCAGCGCGAAGGCGTTGATTTTCTGCCCCTGTCGGTTGATTATCAGGAGAAATTCGGCTCGGCCGGCAAGATTCCCGGCTCGTTTCAGCGCCGCGAAGGCCGCCTGAGCGACTACGAAATCCTGATTTGCCGCCTCGTCGACCGCATCCTGCGGCCGATGTTCCCCAAAGACTACCACTACGAGGTGCAGGTAATGATTACCCTCATCTCGGCCGATAAGGAAGTGCAGCCCGACGCGCTGGCCGCCCTGGCCGCCTCGGCCGCCCTGTCGATTTCCGACATTCCGTTTGCTGGCCCGATTTCCGAAGTGCGCGTGGCGCGCATTGACGGCCAGTTCCAGATTAACCCCAAGACTTCCGACCTGGCCCGCGCCGACATGGACCTGATGGTGGGCGCGACCGCCGACTCCGTGGCCATGGTGGAAGGCGCTATGCAGGAAGTGAGCGAAGAGGAAATGGTGGCGGCCATTGCCTTCGGCCACGAAGCCATCAAGGCCCAGTGCCAGTTGCAGAAGGAGTTGGCCGAGGCCGTGGGCCGCACCGCCGATTCGCCGACCCGCGAGTACCCCAAGTACGAGGAGAACGAGGAGCTGAAAAAGCGTATTCACGAAGGTATCTACCAGGGAGCTTACGATGTGGCCCGCTCGGGCAACACCAGCAAGCAGGGCCGCAAAGAGGGCTTCTCGCTGGTGAAAAAGGCGTTCCTTGAGCAGCTTATTGCCGAGCAGCCTGAGCTGGACATGAAAATGTTCGGACGTTACTATGGCTCGGCCGAAAAGAAAGCCATCCGCGATATGATGGTGAAAGACCGGGTTCGTCTCGACGGCCGTCAGCTCACCGAAATCCGCCCCATTTGGTCGGAAATCAACTATCTGCCCGGTGCGCATGGCTCGGCTATCTTCACCCGCGGCGAAACCCAGAGCTTGACTACGGCTACGCTCGGCACTAAGCTCGATGAGCAAATCATCGACCAGCCGCTGGCCAAGGGCTACTCAAAATTCATGCTGCACTACAACTTCCCCGGTTTCTCGACCGGCGAAGTGAAGCCGAACCGGGGCGCTGGCCGCCGCGAAATCGGCCACGGCAACCTGGCCCTGCGCTCGCTGAAGCAGGTGCTGCCCCCCGAAGAAGAAAATCCCTACACCATCCGCATTGTGTCGGACATTCTGGAATCGAACGGCTCCAGCTCGATGGCCACCGTGTGCGCCGGCTCGCTGGCACTGATGGACGCGGGTGTGAAAATCACCGGGGCCGTTTCGGGCATTGCCATGGGTTTGGTTCAGGATAAAGAAACCGGCGAATACGCCGTACTGAGCGACATTCTTGGCGACGAGGACCACCTCGGCGACATGGACTTCAAAGTGACCGGTACCGAGAAAGGCATTTGCGCCTGCCAGATGGATATCAAAATCCAGGGCTTGAGCAATGAGATTCTGACTGCCGCGCTGCACCAGGCCCGCGCCGGCCGCCTGCACATTCTGGCCGAAATGGCGAAGACGATTTCGGCCCCCGCTCCGGAGTTGAAGCCTCACACGCCACGTTCGCACAAGATGCTGATTGACAAAGAGTTTATCGGTGCGGTAATCGGGCCGGGCGGCAAAGTCATCCAGCAGATTCAGAAGGACACCAACGCCACGGTGATTATTGAGGAGAAGGACGAAAAGGGCCACGTGAGCATCTACGCCTCCAACCAGGAGGACATGCAGGGCGCCATCGACCGGATTCGCGCCATCGCGGCCCAGCCCGAAGTGGGCGAGGTGTACAAAGGCAAAGTGCGCTCGATTCAGCCCTACGGCGCTTTCGTGGAGATTATGCCGGGCAAAGACGGCCTGCTGCACATCTCGGAAGTGACGCACGAACGGATTCAGACGCTAGAAGGCTTGTTGGAAGTGGGCCAGGATATCGACGTGAAACTGGTGGAAATCGATAAGAAAACCGGCAAGTACCGCTTGTCGCGCAAGGTGTTGCTGCCCAAGCCGGAAACGGCCGCTGCCAGCAACGGCGGAGCCCAGGCGTAGTTAAGCGGACGGTCCCGAACTAATGTCGGAGGAAGCCTGTTGGCTACCTCTGACTTAGGGGACTGTCCGGACGGCTTTTTCTTTCGTATAACCCCATCAGATATCGTTCTTACCTAGTCCCCAATGAGACAGCTAAAAATTAGTAAGCAGATTACCAACCGCGAAAGCCAGTCGCTGGACAAATACCTCCAGGAGATTGGCAAGGTTGATTTGCTCACGCCCGACGAGGAGGTGACGCTCGCGCAGCGTATCCGCGACGGGGACCAGCAGGCGCTGGAAAAGTTGACCAAAGCCAACCTGCGTTTCGTAGTGTCGGTAGCAAAACAATATCAGAACCAAGGTCTTAGTCTTGGTGACCTTATCAATGAAGGCAACCTCGGTCTTATCAAAGCGGCCAAGCGCTTTGACGAAACCCGGGGTTTTAAATTCATTTCGTACGCCGTTTGGTGGATTCGCCAGTCGATTCTTCAGGCCTTGGCCGAGCAGAGCCGCATTGTGCGTCTGCCCTTGAACCGTGTGGGTTCGCTGAACAAAATCAGCAAGTCCTTCTCGGAGCTGGAGCAGAAATTCGAGCGCGAGCCTTCGCCCGAGGAAATTGCCGAAGTACTGGAGCTGACTACTTCGGAAGTGGTGGACACGCTCAAGATTTCGGGGCGTCACGTATCGGTGGATGCGCCGTTTGTGCAAGGCGAGGAAAACCGCTTGCTCGACGTGCTCGAAAACGAGGACGAGGAGTCGCCGGACATGGCCCTGATGAACGACTCACTCCGCAAGGAAGTGCAGCGCGCGCTGAGCACGCTGACAAAGCGTGAGGCTGATGTAATTACGCTTTACTTCGGGCTGAATGGCGAAGCTGCTTTGACCCTGGAAGAAATTGGCGAGAAGTTTAATTTGACCCGTGAGCGGGTGCGTCAGATTAAGGAAAAGGCTATTCGTCGTTTGCGGCACACGTCGCGCTCGAAGGCGCTGAAGCCTTACTTGGGCTAACTTCTGCTTAGTTTTGTTGTTGCAAAAACCCCGGCTGTAAGGTTGGGGTTTTTTGTACAGTTTTGTCCTGATGGGCGTCTTCCCAAATTGGGGTGCGAAGTATGCCTTGCATTTCGACTGCGCCATCAGCCACGTTATCCATCCATCGTTCAACGATACGCGAAGCAGAGCTTCGCGCTACAGTACAATGTCTGAACACATCAAATGCCTGATTATCGGCTCTGGCCCGGCTGGTTATACTGCTGCTATCTACGCGGCCCGGGCTAATATGGCCCCCGTTATGTACATGGGTTTGCAGCCCGGCGGTCAGTTGACGATTACCAACGACGTGGAGAACTTTCCCGGCTATCCAGACGGGATTATGGGCCCGGAGATGATGGAGGACCTGAAAAAACAGGCCACCCGCTTCGGCACCGACATTCGCTACGGCATTGCCACGGCGGTGGACTTCTCGGTGACGCCGCGTAAAATCACCATCGACGAAACCACGGAGCTAACGGCTGATGCCGTGATTATTGCCACCGGCGCTTCGGCCAAGTGGCTGGGCATTCCGTCGGAAGCCAAGCTGAATGGCTCGGGCGTTTCGGCCTGCGCCGTTTGCGATGGGTTCTTCTACCGCGGGCAGGACGTGGCCATTGTGGGCGCGGGCGACACTGCGGCCGAGGAAGCGACTTACCTGGCCAACCTGGCGAGCAAGGTGACCATGATTGTGCGCAAGAGCGAGATGAAGGCCTCGAAAATCATGCAGAAGCGCGTGCTGGAAAACCCCAAAATTGAGGTACTGTTTGACACGGTGACGGACGAGATTCTGGGCGAGCACGCGGTGGAAGGCGTGCGCGTGAAAAACCTGCTGACCCACGAAACCCGTGAAATCGCGCTGACGGGCTTCTTTGTAGCCATCGGGCACGAGCCGAACTCGAAGATTTTCCAGCCCTACCTGCACCACGACGAGCAGGGCTACCTGAAAACCATTCCCGGCACCAGCAAAACCAATATTGACGGTGTGTTTGCCTGCGGCGATGTGCAGGACTACACCTACCGCCAGGCCGTGACGGCTGCCGGCACCGGCTGCATGGCGGCGCTGGATGCCGAACGGTATCTGGCAGCCATGGGCATACACTAAATTTGCTTCCTGAACGTCATGCAGAGCGCCGCGAAGCATCTTTACCGCAGTAGTAATCCATTGATTGAATTAGTGGTGGCGGTGGAGATGCTTCGCGGCGTTCTGCATGACGTTTTATGAATCAGCTAATAGATTTCTGCTTTTGACTTTCCTGAAAACAACATTTTGGCGCCCGGCGCTGCTCTTGCTGGCATTGCTGTGGCTGCTGGCGGGGCTGAGCCCGGCCCTGGCGCAGCGCCGCAAGGCTCCACGCAATAAGGCCAAAGCCGGTAGTACAACCGGCAAGTCGGACTTCTTTCGCATCAAAACCCCCCGGATGCGCTATGTGCGGCCCGACACGACTACGGTCATCGAAACCGAAGAAATCCCCGACGACAACTCCGACGCTGCGAAATCCATCTATTTCAACCCAGCCAAGAAGCTCAGCATCGTGAGCGAAGACACCACGACGCTGAACGAGGGCGGACAGGAAATCGTGGAGATGTCGGAGGAGGTGCTCATTGATTCGTCGTGGGTGAAGGTGGCAGGCTATTATTCCATCTGGGATACGCACCGGGTGAACCCGTACCGCGTGGACGGCCGCAGCTACCGCGACTCGCTGAAGCTGCACCTGACTGACCCGCCCCGGCAGCGCTACGCCAAAATGCCGCTGGTGAGTACGCCCATTACCTCGGGCTTCGCCTTCCGGGGCTACCGCTGGCACTACGGCATGGACCTGGATTTGGAAACCGGCGACTCGGTAAAAACCGTGTTCGACGGCGTGGTCCGCATTCAGGCCTGGGACGGCGGCGGCTATGGCAACTACATTCTGGTGCGCCACTACAACGGCCTCGAGACCGTGTATGGCCACCTGAGCAAGGCGCTGGTAACGGTGGGTACCTTCGTGAAAGCGGGCCAGCTCATTGGCTACGGCGGCAGCACGGGGCGCAGCACGGGCTCGCACCTGCACTTTGAGGTGCGCTATCAGGGCAACCCCATCAACCCGGTGCTGATGTACGACTTCCCCGGCTACAAGCTGCGGAAAGACAATTTTACCATCACCTCGGCGCTGTTTAATTACTATAGCCGCGCCCTGGGGCACCGAAGCAGCGGCAGCCGCGGTGGGGCGCCCTCCCGCGCCCGGCAGGTGGTCACGCACAAGGTGCGCTCCGGCGATACCATGTCGGAAGTAGCCGAGCGGTACGGAGTGCGCGTAAGCACCCTCAGAAAATTGAACCCAGGGGTGCGCACCTTGCAGCCCGGCAAAAAGCTGCGGATAAAGTAAAGCTAAGTCGCCCGTACGTCGTGCCGAGCGCAGCAAAGCATCTTGCCCGCGCAACGTAATTATTTACTGCGGCGGTAAAGATGCTGCGTTGCGCTCGGCACGACGGACGCTTTTCTTCAAATTAACCATCCCCACCCAACTCTCCCTATGAAACTCGATATCCTGGCCCTCGGCGCTCACCCCGACGACGTAGAAATGTCCTGCACCGGCACGCTGCTGGCCAGCATGGCGATTGGTAAGAAAGTGGGAATTGTTGACTTCACACGGGGCGAACTGGGCACGCGCGGCACCCCGGCCACGCGGGCGGCCGAAGCGGCAGCTTCTAATAAAATCCTGGGCATCGACATCCGCGAGAACCTGGGCATGGCCGATGGCTTTTTCCGCAACGACCGGGAGCACCAACTGCCCCTCATTGCCGCTATCCGGCGCTACCAGCCCGATGTGGTGCTGGCCAATGCCATTGATGACCGGCACCCCGACCACGGGCGGGCGGCCCAGCTGGCCATTGATGCCTGTTTTCTGGCCGGTCTGCGCATGATTGAAACCCTGGGCGACGACGGCCTGCCGCAGGAAGCCTGGCGGCCCAAAAACGTGTACCACTACATTCAGGACCGGCAGCTGCCGCCCGCTTTCGTGGTTGACATCACGCCGTATTGGGAGAAGAAATGGGAGGCCATTCAAGCCTTCAAAACCCAATTCTTTAATCCTGATTTGGATGCGCCGCAAACCTACCTCTCTAGCCAGGCGTTTGGCCGGTTTATGGAAGCGCGGGCGCGGGAGTTCGGGCACATCATCGGGGTCGAGTTTGGCGAGGGCTTCACGGTGGCGCGGCCGGTGGGCGTGCGCGAGGTGGGGGACCTGCTGTAGAAAGCGGGCGCAGGTGGGGACGGCAGGGGAAACAAGGGATTTTGACCTAATTTTCCGTTATGAAAAAACTGCTACTGGCTGCCATCTGTCTTTGTTTTCTGCACATCTCGCCGGCTGCGGCTCAATGGCAGTGGCTCAATCCCAAGCCCAATACCTATTCGGGGCAAGCCATTCGCTTTGTAAACCCCAACCGGGGCTTCGTGCTACAGGAGTTGGGCCAGCTGCTGCGCACCGATGACGCCGGCCTGACCTGGCGGGAAGTGGCCCGCTACCCCGATGCCGCGGACCTCGAATTCGCGCACGATGGCACGGGCTATCTGCTTACGCACCCCGGGGTGTTGTGGCGCAGCACCGATAGCGGCCAGACCTGGGCGCGGGTATCGCGGGCTCCGCAAACGGCTCCGCAATACGTGGGGTACGGCCCGCCGGTGGTGCAGCACTACTACACCCGCCTGCACGCCATCAGTGCCGATACGGTGGTGGAGCTGACGAATAACGGCCTGCTGCGGCGGTCGGTAGATGGTGGTCGGCAGTGGCAGGAGACGGCCACTGGCGTTCAGGTACTGAGTAGTTTTTTCGTGTCGGGCAAGGTCGGCTTTATGGGCACGTGGGGCGGAAAAATATACAAAACCACCAACGGAGGCACTACCTGGACCAAGCTGTCGGAGGTGACGTATATCCCTTCTGAAATCACCATGCTCCACTTCATCTCGCCGCTGGTGGGGTTTGCCCACCGCGAGCACAGCGACCTGCTGCGCACCAGCGACGGCGGCCTGACCTGGACGGTGGTGTCGAACCGCCTGGAGGACATTAACGAAATGCACTTCCTGTCGCCCAGCGTGGGGTTTGCGGTGGGCGATTATGGCACCATCTATTCTACCGCCACCGCGGGGCTGAGCTGGACGGCCATCGGGCCGGCCGCAACTTCGGGGCTAATCGCGGGCAACAACTGGCGTAGCGTGTATTTCACGTCGCCCGCCACCGGCTACGTAACCGGCCAAGGCAACAAAGGCCCCATCATGCGGACCGTCGACGGCGGCCAGACCTGGCTGCCACTGGGGCCGCTCATGGGCAACATCAATGCGCTGGTGTTTCCGGGCCAGGGCCTGATGGGCTATGCACTGAGCACCAACGGCCTGCTGCACACCACCGACGGCGGCGACAACTGGGGCCTGCGCTCCCCCACGAGCGGGACTGTGCTGGCCTGCCCCGATGCCAGCACCCTAATAGCAGTGAATGGGAACATCTCGCGGTCAGTTGACGGGGGCCTGACCTGGACTTCGGCCGCCGTGCCGGGCCGTTACAACGGCACCACCGTCGTTTCCACCCTGAGCATGGCGAATGCCCAGGTGGGCTTCGCCGCCGGCTCCGATGGCGTCAACACAGTGCTGGCCCGTACCATCGACGGCGCCCGCACCTGGCAGGTGGTCAATGGCTCCTACAGCCAGGGCTTGCGCAAGCTCGCCTTTGTGTCGCCCAGCACCGGATTTGCCATCGGCTACAACGACCTGTACAAAACCACCGACAGCGGCCTCAGCTGGCAGCCGGTTCGGCTGGGCCAGTACGGCACCCCCAGCGACGTCGCCTTTGTGGACGCGCAGGTGGGCTACGCCCTCGACGAGTACGCCACCATATACAAAACCACGGACGGGGGCAGCACCTGGATGCCATCCCAGCTCAACCGCAGCCGCCCCTACGCTGCCGGCCACACCTTGCGCCTGCATTTCTTCGACCGCGACAATGGCTGCGTGCAGGACGACGCAGGTTCCATCTTCCGCACCGCCGACGGGGGGCGCTCCTGGATTTGGGAGCGTAACCTGGGCTCGCAGGCCATGGCCTACACCCACGGCGGGCAGTCGCTGGTGCTGGGCGGTGGCAACGGCATGCTGGTGCGGCGCTCGCTCGCCGCGACTCCCTGGCCGTTCCGGGCCGAGGTGCTGCCGCCTGCCGTGCTCACCGATAGCAGCGCCGTGCTGGCGGGCACGCTCATCAGCACCAACTGCATTGTTGACAGTGCCCGCTTTGAATACGGCCTGGCCAGTGCGCCGGGCTTTAGCAAGGTGGCCGCGGCCTACCCCACGCTGTGGTACGGCAGCGACTCGCTTCGGGCCCAAGTGCCCAGCGGCCTGCTGCCGGCCACCACCTACCGCGTGCGGATACGCATGGTCCACAACGGCAGCGTGTATTACAGCGCCGAATCAACGTTTGCCACGCCGATGCAATCGGTACTTCCCACGCCCGAGCTGGCCGTTTATCCCAACCCTACCAGCAGCTACCTGCGCGTAGTGGCCCCTGGTAGCCGGGGCACGGCCCGCATCGAGGTGTTTTCGCTGCAAGGCACCCGCGTGCGCGAAACCACCGACTCTGGCGTCGACCTGGCCGGACTGCACAGCGGCATCTATATCCTCTGGGTGCATCAGGGCGAGCAGGTTTACCGCCGCCGCATCATGAAACAATAGATATCCAATAAGCCAGGTATTGCCCATAAAACCGGCCGTCATGCGTGAGCGTGGCGGCCGGTTTTGTGTGAAGCGTCATAATCAAGGCTTCAGAATCGGTTTGATGCCGTGGCCGCCGTGCTCCCGGTGCGGTATCGGGCCGGCGGTCATTTCAGGCCAAATTGACTGGCACCCTCACTCGCCCAACAGCGTAATTACCAGCGTCCGCCGGCCGCCGTGGTCGCGGTGCTCGCCCAGGTAGATGCCCTGCCAGGTGCCCAGCGCCAGCCGCCCGTTCGTGACCGGGATGCTGACGCTACTGCCCAGCATTGCCGCTTTCAAGTGGGCGGGCATGTCATCAGGGCCCTCGGAATTGTGGCGGAAGTAAGGCGCATTTTCGGGTGCCGCGCGGTTGAAAAACTGCTCGAAATCGTGCCGCACCGTGGGGTCAGCATTTTCGTTGATGCAAAGGCTGGCCGAGGTGTGCTGAATGAACACGTGCAGCAGGCCGGCCCGCACCCGCGCCAGCTCGGGCAGCCCTTGCAATACATATTCGGTGATGAGATGGAAGCCCCGGCGCATGGCTGGCAACTGCAGCTGTTTCTGAAAGACCATCAAAGTAGAAACGTAAAATATGGTAGGCATACGGAACGCGAGCCTGCCAGTAGGAGCGGGGGCTGAATGGATACGCCCGGGCCGCGTTGTTTTTGGCGGGCGGGGCTGGCTGTCGGCGGGGCACTTACCAGCGGGTTCCCATGTCCGCTACGGCCGGGCCAATGAAACCAAAGGAAATATTTCCCCGTTGTCAGGGAAATATTTCCCATCTTTGGGTAAGAATCAATTTTATCCTCCTATGACTGCTCTCGCCACGCCTCCCGCCGCCGTGTATTCGCCCGCCCTGCGGGGATTGCAAGCCACCGTGGCCGATTCCTTCGCCCTCGTGATGGAGGCCCGCAACGGCGTACCCGCCAAAACGGCCTTCGACGTGGCGGCTCTGCTCAAGTTGAGCACCGACGAGCTGGCCAACCTCCTGCACACCACCACCAAAACGTTGCGCGCCTATCGTGAAGGCAAAAAGCGCCTTGGCCCCGCCGCCAGCGAGCAAATCCTTAAGCTGCTGGCCCTCGCCCGCCAGGGCGAAGAAGTCTTCGGCGCGCTCCCGGCTTTCCGCCGCTGGCTTGATAAGCCTGCCTACGGCCTCGACAACCAGGCCCCGCTGGCCCTGCTCGAAACCAGCGGCGGCATCGACCTCGTGGCCGACGAAGTTGACCGCATTGCCCACGGCGACTTAGCCTAAGACTTCGAGTGGAAATCTACCGCATTTGCCTGGCCAAATACGCCGGTGAGCTTGTCGCTTCCGGCAACCCCGGCCGCTGGAATACCCGCGGCCAGCTAGTTATCTATGCTGCTGGCAGCCGCGCCCTGGCCTGCCTCGAAAACGTGGTGCACCGCAGCGGCGAAGGCCTCAACAGCCTCTTTCGGGTTATCCGCATCGATGTGCCCGATGCCCTGCCCATCGAAGAGCTGACGTTGGACCAGCTGCCGCCCGAGTGGCAACTGCCGAGGCATTACGCCCGCTGCCAGCCCCTTGGTGCCGCCTGGTACCAGCGCCAGACGGCCGCCATTCTGCGGGTGCCGTCCTCCATCATCGCCCACGAGCACAACTACGTGCTCAACACCCGCCATCCCGACTTTGCGCAGGTGAAAATTAGCGGCTGGGAGGATTTTGAGTTCGACCCGCGCATCAAAGCCAGCGTTGACTAACCCGTCCGAATAACGGTCAGGTATTGACACCTTGTGGCATTCATCAATGCCGATATACTCGTATATACGAGTCATGGACACCGCTGTCTTTATCTCAACCCTGCCCTCGTGGCTATTATTCCTGCTGGTAATTGGGGTTTCGTTGGGTGCCAACGAGGCTGGTTTTCGCTTAGGGCGGCTCCTGATTCGGCGCGGCTTGCGTGAGCCCGAGCCGCCGGTGACCGCCGTGGTGGGGGCCGTGCTGGGTTTGTTGGCCTTCCTGCTCGCCTTCACCTTTGCCATGACGGCCTCCCGTTTCGATGCCCGCCGCGAGCTGGTGATTGAAGATGCCAACCGAATTCGAACGGCCTACCAATACAGCCGCCTGCTCCCCGAAAAGCAGCGGCAGGCCCTGCAAAAGCTGTTTCCGGAGTACGTAGCCCTGCGCCTGGGTATCACCTCGCTGGCCGTGGCAAAAAAACGAGAACCCCGTACCAACGAACTCCAGCAGCTGATGTGGCAACAAGCCGCTTCGCTGGTGCCGGAAAATATGGATTCGGAAATACGCAGCCTCTTCATCGGTTCGTTGAGCGAGTTGCTAAACGTGCATACTGCCCGCAAAACCGTTGCCCTGGGCTACCACATTCCAGGCCGAATCTGGCTGGTGCTCAACCTGCTTTCCGCGATGAGCATGCTCAGCGTGGGTTACCAGACCGGCATGTTCAGCCACCGGCGGCTGGTGGGCATGCCCGTCCTAGCGGCCGCGTTTGCCCTCGTCATCATCATGATTGCCGCGATGGATGCCACCGCTCAGCATGGCTTTTTAATCAGCCAGGAGCCCCTGGCCGATGTACTAAGGATGATGCAGGGCAGCCAGCACTAACCTGATACCAAGCCCATAGCCGGTTAACTGCGGGGCGACAGCTCACCGCAGAAGCAGGCTAAAAAAAGAAGCCTGACTATTTCAGCCAGGCTTCTTTTTTTATGATGACGGCCTACCGCACGCCCAGCCGATTCCGCCGCCAGCCCGAAACTTCCGCGGCGGCCGTTTCGCCAGTAACGGCCGCCGCTTTGGGTTTCTTCTCGCTGAGCAGCATGGCGCCCAGCGCGGCAGCTATTTTGGCCGTAGCCTCGTCCGGCGCGGCGGGGGCGAGGGTGGTAGGCGTGAAATGGTCGCGGATGAAATTTGTGTCGAAGTTGCCGCTTACGAAGGCGGGGTGCGTCAGCACGTAGCGGCCAAAGCCCAGCGTGGTTTCGATGCCCGTGATTTGATACTCCTCGATGGCGCGCAGCATGCGGGCAATGGCCTCTTGGCGGTCGGCCCCGAAGGTGACCAGCTTGGCAATCATCGGGTCATAGTAAATCGGAATGTCCATGCCCTGCTCGAAGCCGTCGTCGACGCGCACGCCGGGGCCCTGGGGGCGCACGTAGGTGGTCAGATTTCCGATGTCGGGCAGGAAGTTGTTTTGCGGGTCTTCGGCGTACACGCGCAGCTCCAGGGCGTGGCCGGTGATGGCGAGGTCGTCCTGCGAGAAGGGCAGGGGGTAGCCCTCCGCCACCCGGATTTGCTCCTTCACCAAGTCGAGGCCTGTGATTTGCTCGGTTACGGGGTGTTCTACCTGCAGGCGGGTGTTCATCTCCAGGAAGTAGAAATTGTGCTTGTCGTCGAGCAGAAATTCCACGGTACCGGCGCCGGTGTAGTCGCAGGCGCGGGCCACGTCCACGGCGCACTGGCCCATGCGGGCGCGCAGCTCGGGCGTGAGCACCGACGAGGGTGCTTCCTCAATCACCTTCTGGTGGCGGCGCTGAATGCTGCACTCGCGCTCGAACAGGTGCACGATGTGGCCGTGCTCGTCGCCCAGCACCTGAATCTCGATGTGGCGCGGCCCCGTCACGAACTTTTCAATGAACACCGCGCCATCGCCAAAGGCCGACACGGCCTCATTAATAGCCAGCTGCATCTGCTCCTCGAATTCTGCCGAGTTGTTTACCATGCGCATGCCCTTGCCGCCACCGCCGGCCGAGGCCTTAATCAGAATCGGAAAGCCCACTTCCTCCGCAATCTGCTTGGCCGCGGCTACGTCGGAAATGGCCTCGGCCGTGCCCGGTACCAGCGGGATGTTGTAGGCCTGTACTGCCTGCTTGGCCGAAAGCTTGTCGCCCATGATTTCCATGGCCTCGGGGCTGGGGCCCACAAAAATCAGCCCCGCCTCGCGCACGGCGCGGGCAAAGCCGGCATTCTCCGAAAGGAAGCCGTAGCCGGGATGGATGGCATCGACGCCCAGCTGTTTGCAGACTTCGAGAATCTTATCGCCGCGCAGGTAGCTGTCTTTGGAAGCGGGCGGGCCTACGCACACGGCCTCGTCGGCGTAGCGCACGTGCAGGGCGTTGCGGTCGGCTTCGGAGTAGATGGCCACGGTGGCAATGCCCATTTCCTTGGCGGAGCGCAACACGCGCAGCGCAATTTCGCCCCGGTTGGCGACGAGCAGCTTGGAGATTTTTTTCATTGGGTGGGGTTCCAGAACGTCCTGCCGAGCGCAGCCGAAGCATGACGTGCTTTAGGTGAAGCGTCAAAAACTGTTGCAAAGAAACTGCGAAACCACAGCCCGCCCGCAAACCTGCCACTCATTGTCCGGTTATTACGCCCAAATTATGTACAACCGCGACGCGGGGACTACCTTTGTGATTAGGCAAGTATTGGCTAATTCTAAAATAGCCTTGCGTACCTGTCACCACCCATTTTTCACCTAATTCCCGTTTTTTCAGTGGATATATTCGACCGCATTGAGGCCAACCGCGGCCCGCTTGGCTCGCACTCGCATTATGCCGAAGGGTATTTTATGTTTCCCAAGCTGGAAGGCGAAATTGGCCCGCACATGGGCTTTCGCGGCCGGAAAATGCTGAACTGGAGTCTCAATAACTACCTCGGCCTGGCCAACCACCCCGAAGTGCGCAAGGTAGATGCCGAGGCCGCCGCTGAATTTGGCATGGCCATGCCCATGGGCGCACGCATGATGAGCGGCAACTCGGCCAACCACGAGCGGCTGGAGCGCGAGCTGTCGGAGTTCGTGCAGAAACCCGCCACCTACCTGCTCAACTTCGGCTACCAGGGCGTAGTGAGCATCATCGACTCGATGGTGGGCCGCCACGACGTGATTGTGTACGACGCCGAGTCGCACGCCTGCATCATCGATGGCGTGCGCCTGCACGCCGGCAAGCGCTTTGTGTACCGCCACAACGACATGGCCAGCCTCGAAAAGCAGCTCACCGCAGCCAAGCGCATTACCGACGAAACTGGTGGCGGCATCTTCGTGATTACGGAGGGCGTGTTTGGCATGTCGGGCAACCAGGGCGACCTGCGCGGCGTGATTAAGCTGAAGGAAAAATTCAGCTTCCGCCTGTTCGTCGACGATGCTCATGGTTTTGGCACGATGGGCCCCACCGGGGCCGGAACGGGCGAAGCGCAGGGAGTTCAGGACGGCATCGACCTATATTTTTCAACCTTTGCTAAGAGCATGGCGAGCATCGGCGCCTTCGTCTCGGGGCCGCAAAGCGTGATTGAATATTTGCGTTACAATATGCGCAGCCAGGTTTTCGCCAAATCGTTGCCAATGCCGTTAGTGGTGGGCGCTATTAAGCGCCTGGAGCTGCTGCGCACCAAGCCCGAGCTGCGCGAAAATCTGTGGACCATCGTGCACGCCATTCAGAATGGCCTGCGCGAAAAAGGCTTCAACATCGGCACCACCACCTCGCCCGTGACGCCGGTGCTGCTGGAAGGGGAAATCCCGGACGCAACTCAGGTAACGCTGGATTTGCGTGAGAATCACGGCATTTTCTGCTCTATTGTTGTGTATCCGGTGGTGCCGAAGGGCGTGATTATGCTGCGTATCATCCCCACGGCGGTGCACACGCTGGAGGACGTACAAGAAACGATTGCGGCGTTTGAAGTGGTGGCCGATAAGCTCAAAAACGGCCTTTACAGCCGGACTACGGCCGTTCCGCAAGCAGTATAAAACTTCATTGCTCTGCCAAAACGCGGGCTGCCTTCTCAGGCAGCCCGCGTTTTTTGTTTTTGGATAATTCTAATACGATGGCTGTTGGTGTACTTTGCGTAAACGGCCTTTTTTTTGGCGAAATCGGCCTTTGAAAGCCGGGGAGGGGGTTTTTAAAAAAAAATGAAAAACTTGCTTGTATTTGAAACCCCTGTATATTAGGGCCGGCTTAACACCACCACAAACTCATTTTTCACCCCCAACCCCAACTTCCAATGAACAATTTTGGTAAACTGAAGGACCTCGTGATGTCGCTCGAAGATGACTTCTCGAAATTCTACGACAAGCAGAACGCTGCTGCTGGCACCCGCGTGCGCAAAGGCATGCAGGAGCTGAAAACGATGGCCCAGGCGTTCCGCACCGAAGTGCAGAACACCAAAAACGCTGGTGCCGCTGGCGCCGCCAAGCCCGCCGCTGGTGCTGCCAAGGCTGCTCCGGCCAAGAAAGCCGCCCCGGCTGCTAAAGCTGCTCCGGCCGCTAAGAAGCCCGCTGCTAAGAAGTAATCCTGACCATGGATTCGCGCGGATTCTTCGGATTTCGCGGATTCTGAGGACAAAAAAGGCCCCGCCGATTGGCGGGGCCTTTTTTGTGGTTAGTTGTGCGGGCTCGTGCTCCGGTTTCCTCGGCACGAGGGGGCGGTTACACGAGCTCTACCAGGAAGTAGTTCTTTTTGCCCTTCTGCACTACCAGGTACTTGCCGGCCAAGTGCTGCAGCGCGGCCACCGGCGCATCGGGCGAGGTTACTTTTTCGCGGTTGATGCTCACGCCACCGGACTGAATCATCTTGCGGGCTTCGCCTTTGGAAGGGA
Source organism: Hymenobacter negativus (assembly GCF_016056375.1). Taxonomy (GTDB): domain Bacteria; phylum Bacteroidota; class Bacteroidia; order Cytophagales; family Hymenobacteraceae; genus Hymenobacter; species Hymenobacter negativus_A. The sequence continues at coordinate 838,336 of NZ_JAEDAE010000001.1, read as the reverse complement.
AGATTTTGTGCAGGGTGAAATCGCTGAGGAAAGTGGCGGTGTTGAGCTCAGTCATTTCGGCGCGGAGCACGCGCAGGTGCGGCACCCCGGCGAAAACGTCGAGCAGCGTGGCTTCGTCGAGTGAGGCAAGGTCGCCACCGCCGAAGAGGACTTGGGAGGCCGCGATGGCAGCTTCGGTGGCGGCGGCGGAATGCACGCGGGTGGTAACGTCGGCCGCCAGCGCTTTCTGCAAGGTGCGCAGGTGCGGGGCGGCGGCGTGCTCGGCTTCGATGGCTTCGATTTCCTCTTTGCTCAGCAGCGTGAACACGCGGATGAGGCGCGGGGCGTCAGCATCGGCCGAGTTGAGGAAGAACTGGTAGAACTGGTAGGGCGAGGTCATCGTGGCGTCGAGCCAGACGGTGCCGGTTTCGGACTTGCCGTACTTGGTGCCGTCGGCCTTGGTGATGAGCTGGCCAGTGAGGGCGTAGGCTTTGGCTTCGGTACCCTCGGCATTGGCCACGCGGCGGATGAGCTCGGTGCCGGTGGTGATGTTGCCCCACTGGTCGGAGGCGCCCATTTGCAGGGTGCAGCCCAGGGTTTTGTTGAGGTGCACGAAGTCGTAGCCCTGCAGCAGCTGGTAGCTGAACTCGGTGTAGCTCAGGCCGTCGGCGCCGCTGTCTTCGTTGCCGCTGATGCGGCGCTTCACCGAGTCTTTGGCCATCATATAGTTCACGGTGAGGTGCTTGCCCACCTCACGAAGGAAGCCCAGGAAGCCGATTTCCTTGAACCAGTCGTAGTTGTTCACCACCAGCGCGCCGGTCGGGCCTTCGCTGAAATCCAGGAATTTCTCTAGCTGAGCCTGAATGCCGGCCTGGTTGTGGCGCAGCGTCGTTTCGTCGAGCAGGTTGCGCTCGACCGATTTGCCACTGGGGTCGCCAATCATGCCGGTGGCGCCGCCCACCAGGGCCACGGGGCGGTGGCCGGCGCGCTGCAAGTGCACCAGCAGCATGATGGTAGCGAGGTTGCCGATGTGCAGCGAAGCGGCCGTGGGGTCGAAGCCGATGTAGCCCGTGATGGGGGCGTTGGTGGCAAGGTGTTCGGCGGTTCCGGGCATGGAATCGTGGTACATGCCGCGCCAGGTCAGTTCTTCAATGAGATTCAATGGGTGAATGGCTGAATGAGTGAATGGGTGAATGAAAAAGGCTTCACCCGCAAAACGTGGCCTCAAAGGTACGCGGTGGCTTTACCTTTGCCAGCCGGGAAGAATGGCCCATCCGAACCATTCGCCCATTCACTCATTCAGCCATTCACCCATTGATACAAGACGCCGACGCGATACTTAAGCAGCTGCAGCAGCGGCAATTTCAGCCCGTGTATTTTTTGCAGGGCGAAGAGCCGTATTACATCGACGTGGTGGCGGATTTGATTGAAAAAACTGCCCTGGCCGAGCACGAACGCAGCTTCAACCAGGTGGTGGTGTACGGCAAGGATGTGGATGTGACGGCCATTTTGGGCCAGGCCAAGCGGTTTCCGATGATGGCCGAGCGCAGCATCGTCATCGTGAAAGAGGCCCAGACCGTGGCTGATTTGGAGCAGGAGCGGAGCTGGCCTTTCCTGGAGGCGTACCTGAAAAACCCGCTGCCCAGCACCGTGCTGGTGTTTTGCTACAAGCACAAAACACTGGACAGCCGCAAAAAGCTGGGCAAGCTGCTGGCTGGCAAAGACTCGCCAGCCGTGCTGATGACCAGCAAAAAGCTATACGACAACCAGGTACCGCAGTGGCTCACGGCCAACGTGCGCAGCCGTGGCCAGCAAATTACCGGGCAGGCTACGGCCATGCTGGCCGAGTACATCGGGGCCGATTTGGGCCGGTTGGCCAATGAGGTGGACAAGCTGGTACTGAACCTGAAGCCCGGCCAGCCCATCGACGAGGAACTAGTGCAGCGGCTGGTGGGCATCAGCAAGGACTACAACATTTTCGAGCTGCAAAAGGCGCTGGTGCAGCGCGATGTGCTCAAGGCCAACCGCATCCTGGCCTACTTCGCCGCCAACCCCAAGGCCAACCCGCTCATCCCGAACCTGACGCTGATGTTCAACTTTTTTACGCGACTGCTGGTGCTGCACCAGGCCGGCGCCAACCCGCCGGATGGCGTGTTCAAGAGCATGGGCATCATGAACAGCTTTGCCCAGAAGGAATACCAGCAGGCCCTGCGCGTATATCCGCCCGAGCGGGTGGTGGGCCTCATCCACAGCATCCGGCGGGCCGATGCGCAGAGCAAAGGCATCGAAAGCGGCTCGATGGACGACGCCGAGATTCTGAGGGAGCTGGTGTGGCTGATTCTGCACAACGTGCCGGCCGGAGTGTTGGAGTAACATCGGCTTGGTTGCGCTCGTAATGGGAGGGTATTTCACCTTAAACTGATTTCACTCATGAGCGATACTCCAAGTGGCACCCTCGGGGGCCTGATTTCCGGCCTGTTTGGCGGCCGCACCAACGACGACAGCACCCGCGCCACCGGCTCTACTTCGGGCAAACTGGTCAAAGGCGCCCTGCTGGCGGCCGGTGCCGCTTACCTGTATAAGCGCTACAAAGCCGGCAACCTGAATTTGCCTGGCATTACGCCCAAACAATAGCCAAAATGACTCCGGACCAATAGAAAAGCCCCGTTAGCAACTGCTGACGGGGCTTTTCTCTGCCTGCTTTGGAGCGAATCATCGCCTATTTACTCATTGCCAGCGGAAATGCGCACCAAGCCGGTGTGCGGCTGCCGGCAATGAAACCCGCATTTCCGCGTTGGCTGGGCAACCTACGGGCATTTATCGCTACTTTTGGCGAGTTCCCGGGCCCGACGCGGCCCCTCCACGACAGGTATTTACATGAAGCTATTTCCCCGGCTGGCGCTGGCCGCCGCCCTGAGCGCCGCCGCACCCGTGGCCGCCAGCGCCCAGCAAACCCAGGTTTTTGCCTCCGATGAGCGGCATTTTCAGGAAGGGTTGGAATTGTTTGACCGCGGCCAGTACGGCGCTGCGCAAGAGGCCTTTCGGCAGTACCTGGCCATCGAGCCGGTGCACAGCAGCCAGGCCAGCCCCACCGCTGCCGCCGACCGCACCGCCGATGCCGAGTACTATTACGCCGTGAGCGGCCTCTACCTCTCGCACCCGGATGCCGAGGGCCTGATTCTGGATTTTGCGGCCAAGCACCCGGCCCACCCGCAGGCCGCCGCCGCGTATTTCGAGTTGGGCAAGTTCTACTTCGACCAGAAAAACTACGAGCAGGCCATTCGCTACTTCACCAAAGTAGCGCCCGATAACCTGAGCAACGACCAGCGCGCTGAATCCGATTTCAAGCTGGGCTATAGCTATTTCGAGCAGAAGGACTACGAGAAAGCCCGCCTGCTATTCGACCGCAACAAGCAGGTGCAGAGCCAGTACAAGTACGCCAGCTCGTATTACGCCGGCTACCTGGGCTACCGTGCCGGCGACTACGCCGCCGCCCGCGCCGACCTCGGCGTGGCCGAGCAGAACGACGCCTACAAGCCCGTCGTGCCGGCCATCGTAACCCAGATTTACTACAAGGAGGGCAACTACGATGGCCTGATTGGCTACGCCACCACGGCACTGCAAAACACACCACCACCCCAGAATTCCGACGAAATCCAGCTGCTGGTGGGCGATGCCTACTACCAGAAGCAGCAGTACAAAGAGGCCGCCGAGTACTTCGATAAGTACGCCGCCGTGCACCAGAACCGCATTGAGCCGGCGCTGCAGTACAAGATTGGTTTCGCCAATTACAAGATGGGCGACTTCAAGGGGGCCATCGCCAACCTGAAGAACGTAGCCGTGCGCCGCGACTCGCTAGGCCAGAACGCGGCCTACCATCTCGGCCTGAGCTACGTGCAGGCCAACCAAAAGCCCCAGGCCGTAACGGCCTTCGAGGCTGCCCGCCAAAGCACCTTCGACAAAGCCATTGCCGAAAACGCCACCCTCAAGCTGGGCCAGGTGCAGTATGAGTTGGGCAATCTGCCCGAGGTTATCAACGTGCTGCGCGACTTCCGTAAGAAATTTCCCCGCTCGAAAAACCAGCCCATCGTGGATGATTTGCTGGGCAACAGCTTCCTGGCATCTACCGACTACAACCAGGCCATTACCTACCTCGAAGGCATCGACGACCGCAGCGAGAAGCTGGACGCCACGTACCAACGCGTGGCGTATTCGCAGGCCGCGTTGCTGTACAACAACGGCAACTACGCCCAGGCGCTGCCGCTGCTGGACAAGTCCTTGAAATTTCCGTCGGATGATGGGCTGCGGGCCGCCGCGCAGGTGCTGCGGGGCGAGATTTTCAGCGTAGGCCAGCAGTACCCCGATGCCATTATGGCTTATGCGGCAGCGGCCCGCTCGGCCCGGCAGGGCGGCGTAAGCCCCGAAGAAGCCGATTTTGAGCAGAAAGCCCGCTACGGCCTAGGGTATGCTTATTACAACACCAAGCAGTACGACAAGGCCCGGCCGCAGTTCGCGGCTTTCCTGAACGACACCGACGCCAAGCCCTCGGACCCCAACTACTACGACGCCACCCTGCGGCTGGGTGACACCTACTACGTGTCGAAAAACTACCAGCAGGCCCTAGACCAATACGACAAGGTCATCAAGGCCAATGCGGCCGACAAGGACTACGCCTACTACCAGAAGGGCCGCACGCTGGGCCTGATGGGCCGCCGCGAGGAAGCCACCAGCACGCTGGCCGCGCTGCTCAAAGCCAGCCCCAACTCGCGCTACGCCGAGGACGCCGTTTTTCAGCAGGCGCAGTTGTCGTTTGAGGCCGGCGAGTACCAGCCGGCCGTCACGGGCTTCACGCGCCTGATTGAGGGCCGTCCCAACAGCCCGCTCATTCCGCAGGCGCTGCAGAAGCGCGGCGTGGCCTACGCCAACCTAGAGCAACAGGACAAGGCCGTGGCCGACTTTCAGCAGGTGCTCACCAGCTACCCGCGCAGCGAAGCGGCTTCGCAGGCTTTGTACAACTTGCAGGAAAGCCTGACGGCCCTGGGCCGTACCGAGGAATTCGATGCGGCGCTGGCTTCCTTCAAAGCCCAGAACCCCGACAGCAAGGCCACCGAAAGCGTGGAATTTGAAGCGGCGAAATCACTGTATCTGGCTGAGAAATACAAGGCTGCCATTCTGCGCCTTGAGTCTTACTTGAAGCAGTACCCCGAGTCGGCCCTTGGGGCCGATGCCCGGTTCTTCCTGGCTGATTCCTACCTGAAAACCGGCGACAAGCAGCAAGGCCTGACCCGCCTGCGTGCCGTGGTAACGGAGGGCAAAAGCGAATTTGTGAACCGCGCCGTAGGTCGCTTGGCCGACCTCGAGTTCGAGAACAAGAACTACGCCGAAGCTTCCAAGCTCTACGAGCGTCTGCGCGGGGCCAGCACCAACCGCCGCGAAGTCGCCAACGCCACCCTCGGCCAGATGCGCAGCCTGTACGAAAGCGGTGACTATCCCGGCACCCGTCGCGTGGCCGAGGAATTGCGCGCCCAGGCCGGTGCCACCGCCAACGCCACCAACGCCGCCTTGCTCTACTTAGGTAAAGCCAGCCTGCGGGCCGAGAATTACGACCAGGCCGCCACCGAATTGGCTACCGCCGTCGCGGCCGCGCCCAACGACATCAACGGGGCCGAGGCGCAGTATTACCTGGCCGAAACGCTGTTTAAGCAGAAAAAGAACGAAGAGGCCAAAGCTGCGGCGTTGAAAGTAAATTCTGATTTCAGCAGCTACTCGTTGTGGCTGGGCCGGGCTTTTCTGTTGATTGCCGACATCTACGCCTCGGAAGGCGACAACTTCCAGGCGCGCGGTACGCTGAATTCACTCATTGATAACAACTTCCCGGTACCGGAAATTCTGGAAGCCGCTAAGCAGCGCCTCAAAACCCTGGGAGCCGACCAGCCGGAGGAAACCACCCCGCCCACCAAAGCGCCGGTGAAGACGCCCAGCAAAACGCCGGCTAAAACCCCGGCCCCGACCAAAGCACCGGCTGCTCCGGCCGGCACGCCGGCCAAGCCCACCACAGCGCCCACCAAAGGCAAAGCCCCGGCCCCGCGCACCAACCTTCGCGGCACCACCACGGCCCCGGCCGACACCACCCAGCGCTAGGAACGGCGCATTATTTCCCAGAAAAACAATTGCTGATGAAGCGTTTGACGATAAATAAAGGCCGTTCTGTCCACCACGGTGGCCCCAAGCTGGCCACCGGCCTGGCCTTGGCGGCCATGCTGGTGGGCGGCGTAGCACCGGCAGCCACCGCGCAGGCCCAGCCCACCAAAGGCAAGTACAAGGGCAGTATTGAGGAAGCTGAGATTGAGATTGTGAAAGAGCGGGTGAACCAGTTGCCCGAAGCCACCCGCAACTTCGATAAAATCAAGCTGCCCGCCCCGCCCAAGGTCGAGCGCAAGGTGGCCTACACCTTCCCCGATTTCCGCCTGCCCGCCGACCGCCTCACGCCCTCGGTGAAGGTGCTCACCATCCGGGCCGAGGAGCCCACGCCGCTCACCGGCAACTTTGTGAAGGCGGCAATTGGCAACTACGGCACGTTTTACGGGCGTGGTTATTTCCACAGCACCCGCAACACCGACCATGCCTACGGACTGGACATCAAGCACGTAAGTTCCATTCAGGGGCCGGTGGATGGCAAAAACTCCCGGATGTCGGAAACCAGTGCCCACCTTATGGGCGAGCTGTACCGCGGCACCGGAGCCTTCGGGGCCACCCTGGATTTTGGCCGGGAGCGCTACAATTTCTACGGCTATGAGAAGGCGGCTAATGGCGGCCCGGTGGTAGCGCCCGAGTCCGGCGACATCAAGCAGACCTTCAACCGCTTCGCGGTGAAGGCCTACGCTCACAACCGCGACCCCGAGCAACAGCTGACCTACGATGCCGGCATCGGCTACCGCTACTGGGCCGATAATTTTGCCGCTTCCGAGAACGACGTGCGCCTGAACGCCAAAGTCGGCTACGCCCTGGGCGAATCCAGCCGCGTCACCGTGGCCGCTGATGCCTCGTTTATCTCGGACAAGGACCAGGCCGCACCTTCGCTTAAAACACCCAACCCGTTGCAAACCAGCCGCACGCGCACCTTCGTGCAGGCCACGCCGGCGTATGAGTTTCTGCGCAACAATATCGCCTTCTCGGTAGGAGCCACGCTGGGCTACTCGTCCGATACCACGACCAACGTAAGCAAGGGCGTGATATACCCGGCCGTGCGCCTGGGCTACACCATCGAGCCCGAGAAATTCATGGTATATGCCGGCCTCGGCGGGGCTCTGCAGCGCGTAACCCGCTACGACCTGAGCACCGAAAACCCCTGGCTGAACCGCGGCCTGAACGTGGCCGATACCCATCGCGGCCCCACAGTGTACGCCGGGTTCACCTCCACGCCCGCCCGGGGCCTGGAGTTCAACGTGAAGGCCACCTACGCCCGCGACCGCAACCTGTATTTCTACCTCAACAACCCCATCGACCCCACCAAATTCGACCTCGTGTATGACCAGAACGCCACCGGTGTGTTGAATATCCACGGCGAATTGCTCTATAACGCGGCCGAAAAATTCCGCCTCGGCACCCGGGTCGACTACAATAAGTACGCCCTCAAAAACCTGCCGTTGCCGTTTCACCGTCCCGAATTTCAGGGCTCGGTGTTCGGTACCTACAACGTGTTTGACAAGCTGATGGTGGGCTTAGAAGGTTACTTCTTCGCGGCCAGCTACGGCATCAGCTACCGCCCGGCCACCGCCGCGGGAGCCGCACGGGTAGCCGATTTTTACCGCGCCACCGACCCAATTGTCGACCTGAATCTGCGCGCCGATTACCGCATTACGCCAAAAATATCCATCTTTGCAATGGGTAATAACCTCGCCAATCGGCAGTACCAGCGTTTCTACGGATATCCCGTGAAAGGTATTAACGTATTGGGCGGGGCTACCTATACCTTTTGAGTTAGAGGTTAAGAGTTAAGAGTGAAAAGATTAGTGGCTGAAAAACTACTCTTTCATTCTCTCAATGCTTCACTTTTAACTCTGAAATTTTAACTGACCCGATGCACCTCGCCGACCACATTCGCCCCTTGCTCCGTGACCACGATTGCGTGATTATCCCGGACTTTGGGGGACTAGTGGCCGATGTGTCGCCGGCCCGCGCGCAGCCCGGCCGCCAGGCGTTGAGCCCGCCCACCAAGCTAGTGGCCTTCAACCAGGCCCTGACCCGCAACGACGGTCTGCTCGTCGATGCCCTGAGCCAGCACTTGGGCCTGTCCATCGCGCAAGCCCGCGAGGCTGTGCGCACCGCCGTGGCTGGCCTGCAGCAAGAACTCGACGAAACTAACCGGACTGAGCTGCCCGGCATCGGCATCTTCCGCCGCGCCGCCGGCCGGGGGCTGGCTTTCGAATACACCGGCACCGATAATTTACTAGCCGCCGCCTTTGGCCTGCCGGAACTAGCCGCCCGCCCCGTGCGCGTGGCCGATGCCCGCATCAAAAGCGCGCAACCCATCCTGCGGAGTGGCGGTGCCCGTCGTACAACGCTGGCGCGCCTGCTGCCGGCGAGCATCATCGCCGTGGCCGCGGGCCTGCTGCTGCTGGCCAACTACCAGGTGGCGCTTAAAGCCGGCTACCTGCCCGTGAGCTGGCAGGCCGCCATGCCGCGATGGGAGTGGGCGCAGCGCCAACCTGCCATAGTAGCTCCCATCATCACCGAACCCCAACAAGCCACCTTAAGCCAGCAGGACTACGGCACCACCGCCAACAGCAGTGCCATCCCCGCCGAAGGTATGACGCCGGTGGAAAATACCACGGCACAGCCCGTGCCGGAAATGACCGGCGACAGCAGCGCCCCAACTAGCCTGCCACTCGAAAAGGAAAGCCCGAAAGCGGCAGCTAGTACCGCACCCGCTGTGGTGGCTGAAGCCGTTCCGGCCGCACCTAAAGAAGTTGTGAAAACAGCTCCGGCAGTCGCCACCGCGGTTCCTGAAGCGCCGGCCGCCGCGCCCGTGCGTGCCAAAGCCCCGGCCGCCGCAGCCAGCGCCGTTACAATTAAAAGCCGCACCGGGCGTTTCTACGTCATTGCCGGGGCCTACCGCAGCCTGGCCGGTGCCGAGCAGGGCCGCAAGCTGCTGGTCAAAAGCGGGCATGCGTCGCACATCATTCTGCCGCCCTTCGGCAGCCGCTTGTTCCGCCTCACCGCCGCCGACTACCCCGACCTGGCCTCGGCTCAACGCGAAGCCCAGCGCCTGCGCATCAGCACGCACTGTGACTACAATACCTTGAAATTTTAACCGTCCGCATGTCCGTATTCCTCCTGCAAGTGACGCCCGTCGCTGCCGATACTGTTAATACTGCCGCCGCTGCTGCCGCCCCCATTGCCGATACCAGTGTTCCCGTCATCGACCTGCTGCTGCGCGGCGGGTTTATCATGATTCCGCTGGTAGCTCTTTCGCTTCTCTCGGTCTACATCATCATCGAGCGCTACTTCACCATCCGCCGGGCCGCCGGCAACCCCGATGCCTTTATGGCCGGCATTCGTTCGCTTATGGTGAAGGGCGACCTGGCCGGGGCCAAGCTTTACTGCGCCCAGAACGCCTCGCCGCTGGCCCGCATGGTGGAAAAAGGCCTACGCCGCATCGGCCTGCCGCTGAAAGAAATTGAAACCAGCGTGGAAAACGTGGGCAAGATTGAAATCGCCCGCCTCGAAAAAAACATTAGCATCCTGGGCATTATCGCCGGCATCGCGCCCATGATTGGCTTCGTGGGTACCATCATCGGGGTTATCAAGATTTTCTATTCCATCGCCGCCACCAAAGAGTTTGGTATCCCGCAGGTGGCTGATGGTCTGTACGTCAAGCTGGTAACGTCTGCTACGGGTCTTATTGTCGGCATTATTGCCCACGTTGGCTACCACTGGCTGAGCATTCTGGTCGAGCGCATGGTATTCCGCATGGAAAACTCGGCCATTGAATTCATGGACATTCTGCAGGACAACTAGTTGAGTTAAGAGTGAGGAGTTAGGAGTTAAGGTTTGCCGAGCGCATCCTTAACTCTTAACTCCTCACTCTTAACTCATAACTCAAATAGTTATGAATCTTTCCCGCCGTCATCGCCTCACCTCGCACGTCGAAACCGGGGCCATGAACGACATCATGTTCTTCCTGATGTTGTTCTTTCTGATTGCTTCGACGCTGGTTAACCCCAACGTAATTAAGCTATTGCTGCCGAATGCTAAATCGAGCAAGCAGGTAATGAAGCAGCCAATTACCATTTCGGTGGATGCGGCCGGACAATATTTTGTGAACAAGAAGCCTGTAGCACCCACCAACGTGGAGCCGGAGCTGGTGGCCTTGGTGGGCAACGCGCCAACCACCGAGCAGCCCACCGTCGTGCTGCGCGTCGATGCTTCGTTGAACGTTCAGAAGCTGGTTGACATTTTAGAGATTGGCAACCGGCTCAAGCTGAAAATGGTGATGGCCACCCAGGCCCAGCAGGCAGCCGGCAAATAAGCCGCTTCTAGCTGGTTAAGCGTACACAGCATCATGGCTATCGATTATCAAGAACCGCACCGCCGCGAAGGCCTAATTGGCACCCTGGTAGTTCACGGGGTGCTGTTGCTGCTGTTCATCTTCTCGGTTTTTAAGGGACCGAACCCGCCGTTGGCCCCGTTGGGCGGGGGCGATGGCGTAGAGCTGAACTACGGCCTTGACGAAGCCGGCTCGGGCAACGTGCAGAGCATGGCCACGGCAAACAACTCGCCCAACCGCGAGGACAGCCGCCCGCCCCAGGCCAGCCCCGACCCGCAGCCGCGCCCCGTGGCCGTGGCCACGCCTGACCCCACGCCGCCTGCCCAGGAGAAGATAATTACCAGCGAGGCTGAGGAAAGCCCCGTATCGGCCGCGCCGGTTGAAACGCCCGCGCCACCCAAGGAAGAAGTAAAAGCCGCGCCCAAAGTGCCCCGTAAAGTAGCCGTGACTTTCGCCCCCAAGGGCAGCGCCACTGGCGGCGGCAACGGGGTGAATGGCACCAGCAATGCCCCAACCGGCAACAACAATGGCGACCGTCCGGGCGCCGTGGGCGACCAGGGAGACCCGAATGGCACGCTCGATGCTACGGCGCTTTACGGTGCTCCTGGCCGGGGCGGCAGCGGGAGCAGCCCGGGCAGCGGTGGCCTCGAAATGAGCGGCTGGCGCTTCGAGAGCAAGCCGGTGGTGGAGTCGGTGGACGACAACTCGGGCGTGATTCGCTTCAAAATCAAGATTACGGCCGATGGGGAAGTGGAATCGGTAACCAAGGTTTCGGGAAACGTGTCGCCGGCGCAGGAAAAGCTGTGCCGTGATAAGCTGCTCGACACTAATTTTATCAAAACTAATTCGGCTCCTGGAGGCGCTACGGGTTTTTACACGTTCAAATTCTCGGTTAAGTAGCCATCCTCACATGCTGTTTTAGCCCCGCCGTCTGTTCGCAGGCGGCGGGGCTTTTTCGTAGCATAAGCTCAGAATGCCGTTAATTTGTGCTTTCTCCCTGTTTTCGCAGTCTCGTGACTTATCAAGAAACCCTGACTTACCTCTACGAGCAGCTTCCCATGTTTCAGCGGGTGGGTGCAGCGGGCTTTAAAAAAGGCCTCGGCAATACGCTGGCCTTAGCCGAGGCGCTGGGGCACCCGGAACGGAAATTCCGAAGTGTGCACGTGGCTGGCACCAATGGCAAGGGCAGCAGTTCGCACCTGCTGGCGGCGGTGCTCCAGGCGGCCGGCTACAAAGTGGGATTGTACACCTCGCCGCATTTGCGCGAGTTCACGGAGCGCATCCGGGTGAACGGGCAGGAACTGACTCCCGCGTATCTGGTGGAATGGGTGGCCCGCTGGCGGCCGTTGTTTGAAGAAGTCAAGCCGTCGTTTTTTGAAATGTGCGTGGCGCTGGCGTTCGACTACTTTGCCCAGCAACGCGTGGACGTTGCCATTGTGGAAGTAGGCCTGGGCGGCCGGTTCGATTCCACGAACATCATCACGCCGCTGGTGTCGCTCATCACCAACATCAGTTTCGACCATCAGGCCCTGTTGGGCAATACGTTGCCCGAAATTGCGGGTGAGAAAGCCGGCATTATCAAGCCCGGTGTGCCAGTCGTGGTAAGCCAGAGCCAGCCCGAAGTAGCGGAGGTATTCCGGAACGAAGCCGCTGCAAAGCTCGCCCACCTCGTTTTTGCCGACCAAATCTACCAGGCAACATTTGCCGCGGAACCATTCCTTGAAACCGGACTGCGCCCGTTGAAAATCAGCCAGCATGGCCGGCCCTACTTGCCCAATGCTGAGCTGGGCCTGCCCGGCGACTACCAGCAATTCAACCTGCCCGGTGTGCTGGCTACGCTGGATGAACTACGCGCCCAAGGCTTCCGCATTACGGAAGCGGCCGTGCGGGCTGGCCTGCGGCAGGTAACAAGCCTAACGGGGCTGCGAGGCCGGTGGAGCATCATTGGCCGCCGGCCGCTGGTGGTGTGTGATACGGGGCATAACGCGGCTGGTCTTAAAGCTGTAATGACTCAGCTACAGCGCGTTCCACACGAGCGTTTACATTTGGTTATTGGCACGGTGAACGACAAGGACGTGGCTTCTATGCTGGCCCTGTTGCCGAAAGAGGGGCATTACTATTTCTGCGCGGCTAATATTCCCCGGGCTTTGCCTGCCGAAGAGTTGTCTGCGCAAGGAGAAGCGCTGGGTTTGCACGGGCAGGCCTATGGTTCGGTGGAGGCCGCAGTTGCAGTGGCCCGCAAGGCTGCCAGTCCTGATGATGTGGTTTTCATTGGCGGCAGCACCTTCGTAGTGGCCGAAGTGGAAGAGCTTTACGCCACGACCTGAGCGGCCCGTTTTACCTTTGTATAACAACACATTCCTACTGATTTGCCCCGAGTTAAGCTTCAGCGTTTTACCGACAACGCCACCCGTCCCGATATCATTGAGCCGGGCAAACCCGAATACGAACAGCTGGGCGGTCGCTGGCGTACCGATTTCTTCCGTGAGCCCCACCCGCTGACGCTGGAAGTAGGCTGTGGCAAAGGCGAATATACCGTGGGCCTGGCCCAGCGCTATCCCGGCCGTAACTTTCTAGGACTAGACATCAAAGGCGAGCGCATTTGGCGGGGCAGCACCCGTGCCGCCGAGATGGGCCTGACCAATGTGGGCTTCGTGCGGATGCGGGCCGAAGCCCTGGCCGCGCAGTTCGGTCCTGGCGAACTGGACGAAATCTGGATAACCTTTCCCGACCCGCGGCCCCGCGACCGTGACATTAAGCGCCGGCTGACATCGCCGCGCTTCTTGGCGCTGTATGAACAATTGTTAACTTCGGGCGGCCTGCTGCACTTGAAGACTGATAATGAGGGCCTTTTTGAGTACACGCTTGAAACGCTAGCGGCCCGTCCTGGTACCACCGTGGAGCGGTTCACGCGGGATTTGTATGCGGAGACGGCTGCGGAATTTACCGAAGCTCAGGCCATTCAGACCAATTTTGAGGGGAAATACCGCGCCATCGGCGTGCCCATCAAGTACGTGCAGTTCCGGCTGACGTAAGCAGGCTCTTTGCCAAACGAAGCGCCCCCGCAGAAACCAATAAGGAATGGTTCTGCGGGGGCACTTTGCTTATCAAACGGGCCGGTTTATTCGATTTCCAGCGCTTCAAATACGGCTTCTAACTGGTCAAAATCGCGCAAACCCGGTTTCACTTCGTCGCCCGAAGGGAAAACCAAGCCGGCCAATGGGAGTGAGGTGGCCAAGGTACGGGCGTGGTCGGGGTGCAGGCCGGGACCGAGCCACAATGGGTTTTTCGCGCTGACTTGTTGCAGAGCTGCGAGAGTTTCCGGCGCTACGGAGCCCGCTAACTCCAGCACAAAACCGATGGGCGAAGTGGGCAAAGGCTGGGCCAGCCCAGCAGAATCGGCTGCTAACTCCAGGTACACCGGCGGGGCAATTTCGGCTAACTCCTCGTCGGTTCGTGGGGTGCGCAGCAGAACAGCATCCAAGCCGCAATCAGCAGATATCGCGTTGATTTCATGGGCGCTGAGTTGGTCGAACTCGCCTATTAGTTCAACTCCGGCAATCCACCCCGCCAGCTCTTTTACACTCTTGGTATCGAGGTACCCGGGCAGGGCGGGGTCGAGAACAAAGGTCAGCTTATCGGCACCCATACCGGCGCAGTAGCGAGCATCGGAAAGGTTGTTGATGCCGCGAATTAGGAGAGGGACGAGGTGTGGCACGAAGAAGTATAATGTGAGGCAAAGCTGCCGATGAACCGTGGCCGGCCGAAAAGCGGGCGGGCCGCTGCAAAAGTAGAGCCGCCGCCGTAGTCAGCCATTATATGAGGAGTGCGCGGCCTCCGTATCTTCGCTGCCATGAATGCATCCCGCCGCACGCCCTTGCTGGCTCCCTCGTTTCTGGCCGCCGACCTGGCCAACCTGCAAGCCGAAACCGAGCGGCTGGCCAGCAGCGCCGCCGACTGGTTGCACTTCGACGTGATGGACGGCCGGTTCGTGCCCAACATTTCGTTCGGGCTGCCCGTGCTGCAAGCCGTGGCCCGCTATGCCAAGCAGCCCATCGACGTGCACCTGATGATTGAGGAGCCGCAACACTACCTGGCCGCTTTCCGCGACGCGGGGGCCAGCAGCATCACGGTGCACTACGAGGCCTGCCCGCACCTGCACCGCGTGGTGCAGCAAATCAAGCAATTGGGCTGCCGGGCCGGCGTCGCCCTGAACCCGGCCACGCCGGTGGCGCTGCTCGAAGATATTGCCGCCGACCTCGACGTGGTCCTGGTGATGTCGGTGAACCCTGGCTTTGGGGGGCAGGCCTTCATTCCGAACACGCTGAAAAAAGTGGCCATGCTGAAGGAATTGCTGGTCGATACCGGCTCGGATGCCCTGATTGAAGTGGATGGCGGCGTGAACATGGACAACGCCGGCCCGCTGGTCGAAGCCGGGGCCGACGTGCTGGTGGCGGGTAATTTTGTGTTTAGCGCGCCCGAGGGGCCGGTGGCCACGCTGGCCCGGCTGCGCGACCACCTGGCCGGCCTGGAAATGGATGCGGTAGCCGCTGGCCGCCGGCAATAGTTGGGCCGCCCGCCCGTTTTAAGCCCCGTGAAACCACCCGCTACCTCGCCGTTGCCAGCAGTGCCAGTTATTAGGAAAGTTGAGTGCCGCCTGGTGTTGCTGGGCGGTCTGGCCCTCGTGGCATTGCCGGCCGCTACGGTGCAGGCCCAGACCACCAGTCCGGAGCAAACGACGCCCGGCGCACTCGTAACCCTCACGGGCACGCTGCGCGATGCCAGCGGACAGCCGCTGGAACTGGCCGCGGTGGGAGTGGAGGGCCAGCCCGGCGGCACCAATACCAACGCCGACGGCGCGTTTGCGCTGCCCGTGCGCGTGCCGGCCGGGGGCCAGAGTGTGGTGCTGGTGGTGCGCCGCCTGGGTTTTATCACGCTGCGCCAGCCCTTGCAACTGCCCGGCGATGCCGGCAAACCCCTGCGCCTGACCATGCGCCTCGATACCAAGGCGCTGAGCAACGTGCGCGTGACAGGCCGCTCCGACCAGGCCGATACCCGCGAGCAGGTCAGCATTACGCGCATCGACCCGCGCTCGGCCAAGGAGCTTCCTTCGCCGTTTGGTGATTTCAACGCCATTCTCAAGACGCTGCCTGGCGTGGTGTCGAATAACGAGCTGAGCAGCACCTATAATGTGCGCGGCGGCAACTACGACGAGAACCTGGTGTACGTCAACGGCTTCGAGATTTACCGGCCGTTTCTGGTGACCTCGGCCCAGCAGGAAGGGCTGAGTTTCATCAACCCCGATTTGGTGAAGCAGGTGGAATTCAGCAGCGGCGGCTGGCAGCCGAAGTACGGCGACAAACTGGCCTCGGTGCTGAGCGTGGATTACAAGACGCCAGAGAAGTTTGCGGCCTCGCTCACGGCCAGTCTGGTGGGCGGCGCGGCCCACGCCGAAGCCCGCTCGGCTAACGGCCGCGTGAGCTACCTGGCCGGCGTGCGCTACAAGAACGCGCAGTACGTGCTGAGCTCGCTGAAACAGGCGCAGGGCGGCTACAATCCTACGTTCTACGACGCGCAGGCCTTTGTGAACATCGGCCTGGGCAAGAAAGAGGACCTGCAGCGCACCACGCTGGGCCTGCTCGGCGTGGTGGCCCACAACGATTACCGCTTCTCGCCCGAAACCGGCCAGGCCACATTCTCGACCGGGACCAACCAGTTCACCCGCGTGTTCATCGCCTACGATGGCCGCGAGCGGATGCAGTTCGATACCTACCAGACGGGCCTCAACCTGAAGCACGACTTCTCCTCGAAACTGCAGATGGAGCTGCTGGGCTCGGCCCTGATTTCGCGCGAATTCGAGTACCGCGACGTGGAAGCGGCCTACACCTTTGCTGAAATTAACCGCGACCCCAACTCACCCGATTTCAACCAGGCCGTGCGCCAGCGCGACATCGGTTCGCAGTTCAAGCACTCGCGCAACAACCTCACGGCCCGGATTTTTACGGCCGAAACCCGGGGGCGCTGGACGCCCGCCGCCAACCACACCGTGCGCTGGGGTGCTAAAATTGGCCGTGAAAAAATCACCGATAAGCTCGACGAGTACAGCTTTGCCGACTCAGCCGATTTTGTGCCCGATGCCCGCCGCACGCGCCTGTTGTCGGATTTGAGCCTAGAAAGCACCCGTACCCAGGGCTTCGTGCAGGACACCTGGAACCTCGATTCGCTCACTACGCTCACCTACGGGACGCGGGCGCACTACTGGACCACCAACGGCCAGCTGGTCGTCAGCCCGCGGGTGCAGTTCTCGCAAATCAGCCGTTCGCACCCCAACCGCTCGTTTAAGGCGGCCGTGGGCGTGTACTACCAGCCACCGTTCTACCGCGAGCTGCGTAACCAGGCCGGCGACCGCACCGACCCCAGCCAGCCCCTCATCCAAACCGCCAACTTGAACGTGGAGCTGCGCGCCCAGAAATCCTACCACTTCATTGTGGGCAAGGAAATCAGCTTCCAGCAATACGGCCGGCCGTTCAAGTTCTCGGCCGAGGCCTATTATAAGTACCTCACCGATGTGGTGCCCTACGATGTGGACAACGTGCGCCTGCGCTACTTCGCCAAGAACAACGCCCGTGCCTACGCCGCCGGTTTCGACACGCGCATCAGCGGTGAATTTGTGAAAGGGGCGGAATCCTGGTTCAGCCTGGGCCTGCTCACCACCCGCGAAAACGTGGACGGCGACTCCATGAACGTGGTTGATGCCAACGGCAAAGTGACCGGTCGCGAGCCCAAAGGTTTCATCCGCCGGCCGCAGGACCAGCGCCTGAACGTGGGCATCTTCTTCCA
The DNA here is from genome assembly GCF_016056375.1 of Hymenobacter negativus. Taxonomy (GTDB): domain Bacteria; phylum Bacteroidota; class Bacteroidia; order Cytophagales; family Hymenobacteraceae; genus Hymenobacter; species Hymenobacter negativus_A. The sequence continues at coordinate 820,968 of NZ_JAEDAE010000001.1, read as the reverse complement.
GGACCACCTGCCGAATAATCCATCGGTGCGCGGCTACGTCAACTTCGTGTTCGGAACCGGTCTGCCATTCAGCCCCCCCAACCTGCCCGACCTGCGCGGCACCGCCGACCTCACCCGCAGCTACAACCGCGTCGATTTGGGCTTCTCCAAAGTGGTGGGCCTGAAAAACAACAACGCCCCCAAAGCCCATTTCTACAGCTTCGAAAGCCTCTGGCTGGGCCTGGAAATCCTGAACGTGTTTGCCGCCAATAACGTGGCCGGCTACAGCTACCTGCAGGATGTGAATGGCGTGACGTATTCGGTGCCCAGCTACCTGTCGCAGCGCGTGGTAAACCTGCGCTTGATTGCACGCTTCTAGCGCCGAATAGTAAAGGTTTCGAGTGCAGCGCGGACTACAAAGTCCGCGCTGCACTCGAAACCTTTACTCTAGCTTGCCCGTTTGGCATTCCGAATTACCTTTGCAGCCGCAATGACCGCCTTCGCCTTTTCGTTTTCACTGGTTTCGCTTCCCGCTTCGGCTGGCAGCTGGGCTGTTGTGGGCCACGGTCATCATCACCACCATCTGTGGGAGGCCGGGTTGTGTGCCGGGTGCTAGCCTAGCACCGGTTGCCCGAGTCTCCACCGCCGCGTTCGGGGTGCGTGCCCCGGGCTTCACCGTTTCACTTTGCGGGAAATTCAGCCATACGTCGTCAAAATTGCGTTAGGGCTATATCCAATGGTCGTGCCCTGTCGGGGCCGCGCCCGCTAGCTACCCCATTTCATGCTCCGTTTAGCAATTCAAAAGTCCGGCCGTTTGAGCGAGGACTCCCTGGCCCTCATCCGCGAGTGCGGCATCAATTTCCTGAGCACTTCCTACAAGCTCAAAACGGAAGCCACCAATTTTCCGCTCGAAATTCTGTTTCTGCGCGACGATGACATTCCCGGCTACGTGAAGGACGGCGTGGCCGACCTCGGTATCGTGGGCCAGAACGTACTGGTCGAAGCCGGCTACCCGAATCTGGAGGTCGAAACCCTGGGTTTCAGCAAGTGCCGCCTGAGCCTGGCCGTACCCCGGGCCGACGCTTACGCATCGGTTGAGTCGCTGCAAGGCAAAAACATTGCTACGTCGTACCCCAACATCCTTGGTCGCTACCTGGCCGGGCACGGCGTTCAGGCCAACCTGCACACTATCAGCGGCTCGGTCGAAATCGCGCCCAGCATCGGCCTGGCCGAGGCCATTTGCGACATCGTGAGCAGCGGCTCGACCCTGCTGGGCAACGGCTTGCGCGAAGTCGAAACCGTCTTCCGCTCCGAGGCCGTGCTCATCGCCCAGCCCAATCTCACGCCCGAGCAGCAGGACCTGTTGGAGCAGCTGCAGTTTCGGATGCAGGCCGTGCGCCGCGCCAAGCGCAGCAAATACATATTGCTGAATGCGCCCATTTCGGCCCTCGAGGAAGTGCGTCGCCTGTTGCCGGGCATCAAGTCGCCCACCGTCACGCCGCTGGCCGAGGCCGGGTGGGTGTCGGTGCAGTCGGTGGTGCAGGAAGACGAGTTCTGGCACATCACCAGCCAGCTCAAAGCCGTGGGCGCGGAGGGCATCCTCGTGCTGCCCATTGAAAAGATGATTGCCTAGCCCGGTTTGCCATGCAGCTCTATTCCTATCCCGACCCCAGCACCTGGCCCGCGCTCCAGCAGCGCCCCGCCGCGGCCGAAGCGCCTCAGGTAGCCGCCCGCGTCCGGGCCATTTTCGAGCAGGTGCGCGCCGGCGGCGACGCCGCGCTGCTGACTTTAGCTGCCGAACTCGACAAGGCCACGCTCCCCAGCCTGTTGGTTTCCGAGGCCGAGTTTGCCGCAGCGGTTACTCATGTTCCGGCCGACTTACAAGCCGCCATCCGCCAGGCCAAAACCAACATCGAAGCCTTTCACGCGGCTCAGCGCGAGCCGGAGCTGCGGGTTGAAACCATGCCGGGCGTGGCGTGTTCGCGCCGGGCGGTGCCGGTGCAGCGCGTGGGGCTGTACGTGCCCGGCGGCTCGGCCCCATTGTTCAGCACGCTGCTGATGCTGGGCGTGCCGGCCCGGCTGGCCGGCTGCCCGGAGGTAGTGGTGTGTACCCCGCCGCAGTCCGACGGCTCGGTGAGCCCGGTCATTCTATTCGTAGCGCAGCTCCTGGGTATTGATAAAGTCGTGAAAGCGGGCGGGGCGCAAGCCGTGGCGGCCCTGGCCTTGGGTACCGACAGTGTGCCGGCCGTAGACAAGATTTTTGGACCCGGCAACCGCTACGTGACTGCCGCCAAGCAGTTGGCCGCTGCCGAATTTGGGGTAGCCATTGATATGCCCGCCGGCCCTTCGGAAGTCTTAATCATCTCCGATGCCAGCGCTCAGCCCGCATTTGTCGCCGCCGATTTATTATCCCAGGCCGAGCACGGCCCCGATTCGCAAGTAGTGGTGCTGAGCGATTCCAGAGCGGTACTCGAGCAAGTGCAGGCCGAAGTGGCCCGCCAGCTGGCTCTGTTGCCCCGGCGCGATGTGGCCGCTCAGGCGCTGGAAAGCAGCCGCGCTATTCTGCTGCCGGATGCCAATAGCATGCTGGAGTTCTCCAATCAATACGCGCCTGAACACCTTATTCTGGCCACCGACCACGCCGATGCGCTGGCCGCTCGGGTCACTAACGCGGGCTCCGTTTTCCTGGGCCACCTCACGCCCGAAGCCGTGGGCGACTATGCCTCCGGCACCAACCACACGCTGCCCACCAGCGGCTACGCCCGTCAATACAGCGGCGTGTCGCTCGATTCGTTCGTGAAGAAAATCACCTTCCAGCGGCTGTCGGCCCAGGGCTTGCAAGCCATCGGCCCGGTTGTAGAAACCATGGCTGAAGCCGAAGGCCTCGCCGCGCACGCCCGCGCCGTCACCCTGCGACTGGATGCGCTGAATGCCAATGCGGGCCCAACCGTTGACGTCACGTCGGCGAATCCCTACGCCGGCCTCATTCGCCCCAGTGTGGAGCGGATGCAGCCATATTCTTCGGCCCGCGACGAGTTTGAGGGCATGGCCCCGGTTATGCTCGATGCCAATGAAAACAGCCTGGGTTCCGTCGGCCCCTATGATTTCAGTCGTTACCCCGACCCCCACCAGCGCGCCATCAAGGCCGATTTGGCCCGCCTCAAGGGCGTTCAGCCAAACCAGATTTTCCTCGGCAATGGCTCCGATGAAGCCATCGACCTGCTTGTGCGCCTCATCTGCACGCCGGGCCAGGACAGCATCGTTATCTGCCCGCCCACCTACGGGATGTACGAAGTGGCCGCCAACCTCAACGACGTGCGGGTCGAGCGCCTGCCGCTGACTGCCAATTTTCAGTTGCCCGCGGATGCTGCCGAAAAACTGGCCGCTTCCAATGCCAAGCTGGTTTTCCTGTGTTCGCCGAACAACCCCACCGGCAATCTGCTGGCGCAGGATGCCCTTGAGACCATTCTGCGCAGCTTCCGGGGCCTGGTCGTCGTCGACGAAGCGTACGCTGATTTTGCCGATGCCCCCAGCTGGATTACGCGCCTAGCCGAGTTCCCGCGGCTGGTGGTCATGCAGACCTTTTCAAAGGCCTGGGGCTTGGCCGGTTTGCGGCTGGGCGTGGCGTACGCGTCGGCACAGCTCATTGCCTATCTCGATAAAATCAAGCCCCCGTACAATATCTCGGCTGCCACCCAGCAGCACGCGCTGGCGGCGTTGGCGGCCGCGCCGTGCCTGCCCGAAATGCGGGCGGAATTGTTGGACGGTCGGCGTTGGCTTATTGAGCAGTTGGACCAGGTAGCTATGGTGGAGCACATTTTTCCCTCCGATGCCAACTTTCTGTTGGTACGCTTCAACGCCGATGCTACCGCCGTGTACGACCAGCTTCGTCGCCGGGGCATCGTGGTGCGCAACCGCACCACCCAGCCCGGCTGCGCCGGCTGCCTTCGCCTTACGGTAGGAACTGCGGCCGAAAATCGTCAGCTTGTGCAGGCACTGACTGAAATCGGGGCAGAAACACAGGTTCAGGTTGCCCCAATCCAATAATTACCGCTAACCCTCGGTATTCTCGTACCCCTTAATCTATTTGAATTGAAAAAGGCGCTTTTTATCGACCGCGACGGTACCATTCTCGTGGAGCCGCAGCCCAGCCAGCAAATTGACGGCCTCACGCCTGATAAGTTTCAGTTTTTGCCAGGGGCCATCAGTGCACTGGCACGCATTGCCCGCGAGTTGCCCGAGTATGAGCTGGTGCTGGTTACCAACCAGGACGGGCTGGGCACGGCGAGTTTTCCGGAGGATACTTTCTGGCCGGCTCATCAGCTGATGCGCGATATACTGGCCAACGAAGGCGTGCATTTTACCGCTGAGCACGTTGACCGAAGCTTTCCGCACGAGGGACTGCCCACTCGCAAGCCCGGGACGGGCCTGCTCGGTCAGTACCTCGACCCCGCTAACGAATACGACCTGCCCAACTCCTACGTCATCGGCGACCGACTCACCGATGTTCAACTCGCGGAAAATCTCGGCTGCCAGGCCATATTGATAGGAGAGGAGCCTGACCCCCGCGCCGCTCTCACCACCACAAGCTGGGATGCCATTTACCATTTCTTACGTTACCCGGCCCGGGTGGCTGCTATCGAGCGCAACACCAACGAAACCCAGATTGCCATCCGGTTAAATCTGGACGGCAATGGCCAAACCGATATTCACACCGGTCTGGGCTTTTTCGACCACATGCTGGAGCAACTGGGCCGCCACAGTGGCGTTGATTTACACATAAGTGTAAAAGGGGACTTGCACATCGATGAACATCACACGGTTGAGGACACGGCCCTTGCATTAGGGACAGCCTTTTCCCAAGCGCTGGGTAACAAACGGGGCCTGGCCCGTTACGGTTTCTTGCTGCCCATGGATGAGGCCCTTGCTCAAGCCGCTATTGACTTCTCTGGGCGGCCCTGGCTGGTGTGGGATGCCGAATTCAAGCGTGAGCGGGTAGGGGACTTACCCACGGAGTTGTTCTTCCACTTCTTCAAGTCCTTCACCGATAATGCCCGGGCAACCCTCAATATTTCCTGCCGAGGCGACAACGAGCACCATAAGATAGAAGCCATTTTCAAAGCAGTAGCTAAGGCTATCAAGATGGCACTGCAACGCGATGAATCGGGCGCTATACCCAGCACCAAGGGTATTTTGTAGCAAGTAAAAATAATGTATAATGCCAAATGAGTAATAAATATTATTCATTTGGTTAATAAGATTAGTTATGGAAATTGCAGTAGTGGATTACAAGGGAGGCAACGTGCAATCCGTGCTTTTTGCTCTTGAAAGACTGGGCGCGCAAGCCACCCTTACTGCCGACCCTGAAACATTGCGCTGCGCCGATAAGGTGCTTTTCCCAGGTGAAGGCGAAGCCTCATCAGCCATGCAGGCACTGCGAGAGTCCGGTCTCGACCTCATTTTGCCCGCCCTAACGCAACCGTTCCTGGGCATCTGCCTGGGGATGCAGCTGCTCGGTACGCACAGCGAAGAGAACGATACCCCCTTGCTTGGCCTGCTCCCTTTCAAGGTGCAGCGTTTCGCCCCCGATGCGGCTCACAAGGTCCCGCACATGGGCTGGAATAACCTCCAGGCCTTAAAAGGCCCATTGATGGCGGGCCTCACCGAGGCCGACCACGTCTACTTCGTACACAGCTATTACGCTCCCGTGGGTTCTTATACCATCGCGCAAGCCGCGCACCCCGGGCCATTCAGTGCGGCCGTGCAACACAAAAACTTCTTCGGCGTGCAGTTCCATACTGAGAAAAGTGGGCCGGTGGGTACCCGCATTCTCGCCAATTTCCTCGCGCTTTAGTCAGCGCCATACATCACGAAATCCGACATTCAGTGGAAATTATTCCAGCTATCGACCTTATCAACGGCCAATGCGTGCGGCTGAGCGCCGGCGACTTTGCCCGGCAAACCACTTACGACGCTAACCCCGTCGCCGTGGCTCAGCGGTTTGCCGATGCCGGTTTGCGCCGCCTGCATCTGGTCGACCTCGACGGCGCCCGCGCCGGCCACCCGGTCAATCTGGCCGTGCTGGAGGCCATTGCCCGCCAGACCAGTCTCGATATTGATGCCGGCGGTGGTATCCAAACCGAAGCCGCGTTGGCCCAGGTATTGGCAGCGGGCGCGGCTCACGCCACGGCCGGCAGCCTGGCCGTGCGTGAGCCTGCCACCGTGCAGGCCTGGCTGGCCCAGTACGGCGCTGATACCATTTTCCTGGGTGCTGATTACAAAGACCAGCACATTGTCATCAATGCCTGGGCCGACCAGAGCACGCTGACGCTGACCGGTTTCATCTCCGGATACCTGGCTGCCGGCGCTAACACGTTTATTTGTACCGATGTAAGCAAGGATGGGCTTCTGCAAGGGCCCTCGCTGCCTGCCTACCGTTTGCTGGTTCAGCAGTTCCCCGCTGCGCGTTTTATTGCGAGTGGCGGGGTCACCACAATCACCGACTTGGAACAGCTGGCCGAGGCCGGCATGCACGGGGCCATCATTGGCAAGGCGCTGTACGAGGGCACCATTGCCCTGGCCGATTTGCAACGGTTCCTATAGTTATTCCATTCGCTCGGTTTTCCCTAAACGGTATTCATTGTGGTTAAAAAAAGACTTATTCCTTGTCTGGACGTGCGCGACGGCCGCACCGTCAAGGGCATTCAATTTGAGGGCCTGCGCGATGCCGGCGACCCGGTGGCGCTAGCCGCCCGCTACGCCCTTGAGGGAGCTGACGAATTGGTATTTCTCGATATCACGGCCACCAATCAACGCCGCCAGCCCCTTACGGAACTCGTGCGCGACGTAGCCCGCGTATTGGACATTCCCTTCACCGTAGGCGGGGGGATAAGCACCGTGGCCGATGTAGAAGCCTTGCTGCTGAGCGGAGCCGATAAGGTTTCCATCAATTCGGCTGCCCTCGCGCGTCCCGCTTTTATCACAGAGTTGGCCCGTCGTTTTGGCTCCCAATGCGTCGTGGTAGCCGTCGATGCCCGCCTGATGGAAGGCGAGTGGCAGGTAATGACGCGGGCTGGCACTACGCCCACCGGCCGGCAGGCGGTTGATTGGTGTCGCGAGGCCGCCGATTTGGGGGCCGGCGAGCTCCTGCTCACCTCTATGAGCCACGATGGCACCAAAGCCGGTTTTGCCTTAGAGATAACCCGCGCGGTGGCCGATGCGGTATCGGTGCCGGTTATTGCTTCGGGCGGGGCCGGGCAGCCGTCCGACTTCACGGCCGTATTTGAAGCTGGGGGCGCTGATGCTGCTTTGGCGGCCAGCATTTTCCATTTCAACGAAACGGCTTTACCTGCGCTGAAACGGTATTTGCATAATGCGGGTATTGCCGTCCGCCTGTAATGCTGGGTTTCACTATTTTACACAGATAATATGTCTTCTGCTTCCATTTCGATGCCCCCCGGCACCCTTCGCTTTGATGAGTCTACCGGTCTGGCCCCGGCAATTATTCAGGATGCTGATACTGGCCAGGTGCTGATGCTCGGTTATGTGAATGCTGAAGCATGGGCCAAAACATTGCAGGAGGGAAGAGTTACCTTCTTCTCAAGGTCGAAAAACCGGCTTTGGACCAAAGGTGAGTCAAGCGGCAATTTTCTAACGGTGGTAAGCACACATATTGATTGCGATGCCGACACCGTTCTAATTCGGGCGCTGCCCGCCGGTCCTACCTGTCATCGCGGCACCGTAAGTTGTTTCGTGCAAGCCAATGAAGCAGTTGCGCCCTCTGCTCCAATAGGCTTTCTCGCCAGCCTCGAGCGTCTAATTGCCGAGCGGCACCGCTTTCCCGAACGTGCCCCAACTTCTTACACCGTATCCCTTTTCAACAAAGGCATCGCCAAAATCGCTCAGAAAGTAGGCGAGGAGGCAGTTGAAACGGTAATTGATGCAGTTGCAGGCAGTCATGGCACCCTGCCCGGCGAGGTTGCCGATTTGTTGTACCACCTGCTCGTCCTCCTGGAAGCTTCTGGTGTCACTACGTCGCAGGTTATGGATGTTCTTCAGGAACGTCACCGTCTGCCCAACACACGTCATCTATCTGAGCTGTGATGTTGAGCCCCGCGATTCCTGCCGACTACAACAAATTTCTCATTTTGAATTTGTTGTAGTCGGCAGGAATCGCGGGTGCTCGTCTCAGCCTTTTATCTGTCGGCGAATTTTCTCGAGTATGGCAATGGCTAAAGTTATATCTTCTTCTTCATTGATAGACAGTTCTGTGCTTACGCCAGGTCCTTGAATTTGAATTTGATAGCTTGCTTTTGTACTCAACGTTTGGAGTGTTGTTGGTAAGGGCGGAGGGTTTTTACTTATCTCGATATCGTTGTCTGAATTGTGTAAGGCAATGTCAGGCTGGTTCACTCTTTCGGGATTTTCATCTCTCGGTTCGACAGACTGCGTTACCTGATTTGTTGTGAACCCAAATAAGCTGGCAATTGCATCAGTATTCCTGTTCTGTGCAGCATTGGCGACAGCTTTCGTTCGAATGGTATTACCCACTGTCGATGGTTCCAGATTAGTCTGGTGTTCAGGAAAAGGCCCTTCATATGATGTTTTCTCTTCCGCCCTTTCTCCTCGAAGAGCATCATGAAGAGCATCGTTTGATAATCTTGTAGGTTTTGGAGTCGGTGAAAGTTCATCTTCCGGATGGAACATGTTTACTCTAGGTGCTGGAGCAGCTAGTTGTTGCCTAGGGGGTTGTTTTGAGGCAAATGCATCTATATCAGCCATGGTATTGTGTTCATCCAATAGCCCGACCATCCTGCAACCATCCACGAATGCTTTCGCTACGCCCTGCGCATTGATTTCTTCTACTCCAAACTCCCTTATTAGCATCACATCCAGCATTTGAACAGGGAGTTCTCGTGACCGGAATTTGCGGCAAATCTGAGTAAAGAGGGGTGGAGTTAGGAATGCTTCCCTGTGGAAGGCTAATTCCTCCTGTTTGTCATAGGCGTGCTTAATTCTTTTGAATAGTGTGGTGGTGGTTAGTAGTTCTCGTTTGCTGGTTATAAGTCCAAACTTAACGGCAGAACCAATAATGGCCTTAAATGACCCACTCACTTTTCTATTAAGTTTTCTTGCCGCGGTTTCGATTGTGCATTTTCCGCCAGTGTCGTCTGTTATTTCGGCAAGTTCCCAGGCTCCGGTATAACTCGTACGTGGGTAGTCTATAAGTTTAGGCATGGTGTAAAATTTAAGTTGGCTGGGTTGCGTGATTATTTTTCGGTAAAAAAAAGTAAAAAATAGGTAATTTATGTACTTTTATGAACTTTATATATGATGTGCGTATTATACTGCTAATATAAGTACAAGTGTGCTTACGTATTACCTTCATTCGATGTTTTAAAGCGCTGTTTTAGTATCTTAAGATGCTATTGATGCATCAGTTCTTGAGAAAATTTATTGCTTCTCAGAAACAATCACTCTACATTGTCGCAAATGGTGCACTAAAAGAGCAATAGAATTATGTACTAATCAGCAGAGTAGGGGAGCCCAATTAATTAAGTAATAAAAAGTATATGCCTTACCGGTTTTGTACTTTTTATTACTTAAATATATTGCGCTCCTTTGAATGCCCAACAACATATAGCTGATAGTTTATAGGTTGGAACCGCTGCTATTTAACGTACCTTGGCTATTCTGCGACCAGATAAATACTTAATAGCAGTACTCTGCTTCAGTCACAAAGTGAACAGCCTGTGGCGCGACAACCAACGCGCGCCACCGAAACGAAGCACTTTCCCAGGCCTCTCAATAGCTCGACCACCAACCCAAAGCGCCCAAGTTTATCCCCGAATCAACCCACAGCTTCCTCATGCGAATGTACCAGTACTCGGAGCGCCCAAACCATCACAGGCCCAATTATAGAGCGGTGCTGAGAGCACTTTTGCTCATCAAAATCATCGCCAGCTAGACTCCTATATTTTCCCATTAATCTGTCTTATAATTTATATTATGTTAAATTAAATCTGGGAAAACACGGCTTTCTCTAATATCCACAAAAAAAGGCCCGCTTTTTAGCGGGCCTTTTTGCAGCTTACAATATTACTCCCCTACTTCTTCAGACTCTGAAGCTTAGCATTGAGTCTTTCAGAATCGGCAGTCCGACCCAACCGGAAGTACACTTTCTGCAACGAAGCTAAAGTATTACGGTCATCAGGCTGCAACTGGAGCGCTTTCTCGAAATACGGAACAGAGGCCTCAAAGTACTTTTTACCTTCTGCTTCAAATTTCTTCCCTGAGGCTTGATATGTTTTCAAGTCCATTTTACTGGCCTTGGTGTATGCATCCGCAGCCTTGTTGTAGTTGTAAACCCCAAGATTGAATTGCGCATCAAAGTTGTTGGGGTCCAGTTCAACTGCCTTTTTATAGTCAGCCAAGGCCAAGTCGCTTTTCTTCTGCTGGTCATACATCGAACCACGTACTGCGTAAAGGTTCGAATTACCTGGGTCGGCAACAATAGACTTGTTAATTTTAGCGAGAGCGTCTTCGCCTTTGCCGCTGGCAAGTGACATATTCAGGTCTTCCAGCATGAAAGCCTTATTGGTGGGATAAGCAGCTAGAGCCTGCTGAACCACCTTGGCGGCTTCCGCATTGTCATTTTGCTGCTTAGCCATTTGGAGCAAGCGTGAATACAAAGTCACCGACTTATAATTCATCCCCAGCAACTGATTATAGCTGGCTTTAGCACCGGCATAATCTTGTTTGGCTTCCGATGCATAAGCCGAATAAAGAACAGCCGTGGTATCCTGGGGCTTAATCTTGGAGGCTAGCTTATAGCTCTCGATGGCTTTATCGTATTCCTTGGCATTATAGCTATTTACAGCATCGTTGAACGCACGACCGTAAAGACCGTCCATTCTAGCAACTGCTTGCTTACCGAACTCGCCATCTTTGGTATCGAGTTCAATGGTCTTGTTATACGACTCATACGCTTTCTGAACGCCTTCACCCGGCTGCAGCTGCTTGCCGTAGATAGGGCTTTCCAGCATGCCTTGATAAATCTCACCACGGGTGTACCAGGTTTTGGCTTTGCCCATGGTCTTCTCATTTACAATGGCTTTGTCGATGTCCGTGCGGGCTTTATCCAACAAGCCAGAGCGCTGGTTCAGAATGGCGTTGGTGACGGCTGAAGTTTGGGCGTTAACCACCGAAGGCAAAGCACCGGCCAGGGAAACGGCGACGGCAATCGTCAGAAATGTCTTCTTCATGAGTTCGGGAATATGCCGGTAGTCAAGCACTGACTAAAAGTCAATCAGTTTGAAACCAGCGGGGAAAATGAAAATAAGTGAGTTTGAAGGCAGAACCCGTATCCGGAAACGAGGACTTCCGCCCTTGGGTTCGTCAAAAATAAACGGGGCGACCCAAATGGACCGCCCCGCTCCTATTCAGCAATTATGCCAAGTCATCGGATTCCGATTCATCATCGGAATCATCCTCATCGTCGCTGTCTTCTTCCAGCTCGTCATCGGTTTCGTCAGCCTCATCGGCCTCATCGGCAACAACTTCGTTATCAGCACTATTCAAAGCAGCGAAACCCAACGCTCCAGCTTCTGCAGTGGTAGCGAGCAGTGCTGCTTCGGTTTCTTCTTCTTTCTCTTCAGCAGCCACTTTAGCTACCGAAGAAATTTCATCGTTGCCGCTGATTTTAATCAGTCGCACGCCTTGCGTCGCGCGGCCAATGGTACGCAAATCACTCATGCGCAAGCGAATGGTGATGCCCGACTTATTAATAATCATCAGGTCATCGGAATCATTAACATCCTTGATGGCCACTAGATTACCGGTCTTTTCGGTGATTTTCATGGCACGCACGCCCTTGCCACCACGTTTGGTAACGCGGTATTCTTCCAACTGGCTACGCTTGCCGAAACCATTTTCGCTCACCACCAACAATTCCTGCGTTGGGTCGGCTACGCAAACCATGCCCACCACGCGGTTACCGGGCACATCTTCAAGGCGAATACCGCGCACACCAGCTGCGGCACGCCCCATCGAGCGAGCTTCGCTCTCGTTGAAGCGAACGGCGCGGCCCGTGCGTGAAGCCAGGATGACCTCGGAATTGGGCACAAGCAGCTGCACGTCCAGAATCCGGTCGCCTTCGTTGATGGTGATGGCGTTGATGCCGGCCGTGCGAGGGCGAGAATACGCTTCGAGCGGGGTTTTCTTCACCGTGCCCTGCTCGGTGCAGAACATCAGGAAGGTGTTTTCGAGGTAATCCGGGTCTTTCAGGCCGCGCACGTTGAGTACAGAGCGAACTTTGTCCTCCCGTGGAATCTCGATGAGGTTTTGCAGGGGCAAGCCTTTGGTCGCCTTCCCTCCTTCCGGCACTTCGTACACCTTGAGCCAGAACACCCGGCCAAGCTCCGTGAAGAACAACAGGTACTCGTGGGTAGTAGCCACGAAGAGGTGCTCCGTGAAGTCGTCCTTCTTGGATATGGCCCCGCGCGAACCCGCGCCCCCACGGCCCTGGGCGCGGTACTCGTCCAGGTTGGTGCGCTTGATGTAGCCTTCGCGGGAAATGGTGATGACCATGGCCTCGTCGGCAATCATGTCTTCGGTCGAGAAATCACCACCGATGTAGTTGATTTCCGTGCGGCGGGCATCGCCGTACCGCTCCCGGATGTCTTCCAGCTCGGTTTTGATGATGCCGCGCTGCAATACTTCCGACTCGAGCACCGATTTCAGGTAGTCGATGAGCTTCATCAGCTCGTTGTACTCGGCCACAATCTTGTCGCGCTCCAGGCCGGTGAGGCGCTGCAGGCGCATGTCCAGAATGGCGCGGGCCTGAATTTCGCTCAGGGCAAAACGCTCGATGAGCTGGCCGCGGGCCACCTCGGGGTCGCGCGAGCCACGGATGAGGGCAATGACCTCGTCCAAATGGTCGAGGGCAATGAGCAGGCCTTCGAGAATGTGAGCGCGCTTTTGAGCCTCGGCGAGTTCGAAACGCGTGCGGCGCACAATGACCTCAGCGCGGTGCTCGACAAAGTAATGGATGAGCTGCTGGAGGTTCAGCGTCATGGGTCGGCCTTTCACAAGGCACACGTTGTTGACACCGAAGGAGCTTTGCAGCTGCGTTTTCTTGAAGAGGTTGTTGAGCACTACGCTGGCCATTGCGTCTTTCTTCAAATCGAACACAATGCGCATGCCATCGCGGTCCGACTCGTCGCGCAGGTCCGAAATGCCTTCGAGCACCTTGTCGTTGACCAGCCCCGCGATTTTCTCAATCATCGCCGCCTTGTTCACCATGTAGGGAATTTCGGTGATGACGATTTGGTCTTTACCGGTCTTGCTGGTTTCAAACGTGTGCTTGGCGCGCATCACCACGCGGCCGCGGCCGGTTTCGAAGGCCTGCTTTACGCCCTCGTAGCCGTAGATAATCCCACCGGTAGGGAAGTCGGGCGCAGTGACGTGCTGCATGAGCTCGGCCACGGTGATGTCGGGGTTATCGAGGTAGGCAATGATGCCGCTCACGACCTCTGTCATGTTGTGCGGGGCCATGTTGGTGGCCATGCCCACGGCAATGCCCGACGTGCCGTTTACCAGCAGGTTGGGAAATTTGGCGGGCAATACGCTGGGCTCTTCGAGCGAGTCGTCGAAGTTGGGCTGAAAGTCAACCGTGTCTTTGTCCAGGTCGCCGAGCATTTCGTCGGCAATGCGCTTGAGGCGGGCCTCGGTGTAGCGCATAGCGGCCGGTGAGTCGCCATCGACGGAGCCGAAGTTGCCCTGGCCGTCCACCAGCGGGTAGCGCAGGCTCCAGTCTTGGGCCATACGCACCATGGTATCGTACACCGAGGAGTCGCCGTGTGGGTGGTATTTGCCCAACACCTCGCCCACGATACGAGCCGATTTCTTGTAGGATTTGTTGTAGCCCACGCCCAGCTCGCTCATGCCGTAGAGCACGCGGCGGTGCACGGGCTTCAGGCCGTCGCGCACATCAGGCAGGGCCCGGGAGATGATAACCGACATCGAGTAATCGATGTAGGCGCCCCGCATCTCGTCTTCGATGTTAATCGGAATGATTTTTTCGCCTTCCGCCATTGAGGGGGTTGATAGGCGGCTTAAAAAAACCCAAATACGTGGGTTTTCAGCCGCAGGGTGAATGGTTCTTTATACGCGTGCGAAGATACAATAAAAAGGCCGCAACGGCAAGCGCTGCGGCCTTTTTCGGGCATAAATCGGACGGGCAATAAGTGGGTGCCATTCCGGCAAAAAAACCAGCAAAACCACTAAATCAGCCGCTTCCCTCCTGCTGCCGAAACCGGCTTACCGGATGGACTTGCTATGGTCGTTGTCGTGCTTGGCGGGCTTGGAATTGTAGACCTTGATTTTCTCGCCAATGGCTGGGTTCTGCTTTTTCCAGAGCGGTTGCCCCCGGTATTTTACCCCACTGTGCATGTGCACCTTGCGCGTATGGCAGGATTCGATGGGACAGGTGCGGCAACTGACCACGGCCAGCAGCAGCAGGCAGAACAACGAGCGTAAAAACAGCTTCATAGGGCAAAGGTAACGCATATGACAAGCGGCACAGGCAATACCGCCGAATTACGCTTTTTAGTCCTCGCCGTCCCACTCGGCCAGGAAGCGCGCCACGTAGGCTTCCATGAAAGCATGGCGCTCCCGAGCTATGACACGGGCACCATCGGTATTCAGCCGGTCTTTGAGGTGGAAAAGCTTTTCGTAGAAGTGGTTGAGCGTGGGGGCTGTGTTCTTCTGGTAGCTGGCGAAGCTGTCGTGCGCGACGGGTGCAATGGCGGGGTCGTGCAGCGGCCGGCCGGCATGCCCGCCGTAGGCAAACGCCCGCGCAATGCCGATGGCCCCAATAGCATCCAGGCGGTCGGCATCCTGCACCAGGGCCGCTTCGATGGACGACACCGGCGTGGCCACGCCCAGCCCTTTGAAGGAAACCTCTCGGATGACGGTTTCGACGCGGGCAATGGTAGCTTCGGGTACCTGCTGGCTGAGCAGCCAGGCGCGGGCGGCGCGAGGCCCAGCCTCATAATCGCCGCCGTGAAATTTCCAATCGGCAATGTCGTGGAGCAGGGCGGCCAACTCGGTTACCGTCGAATCGGCTTCAGGATGGGCGGCAGCCAGACGGCGGGCCATCAGCCAGACGCGGCGAATGTGCGCCCAATCGTGCCCACTGCCTTCACTGGCGAACTTGTCTTCGATAAAGCGGGCGGTGGTGGCAATTACGTCCAAGAGAGTTGAGAGAATACGATGAGAAAGTAGCGAACCTTGAGTGGCGCCGCTGTAAGCCAAGCAAAAGTACAGGCACGTTTCACTACACTTACACCTTGCGTCGCGTACTTCGTCTTCTCAAAGCCTCATTTTTATGATTTCCCGCTCATTACTTTCGCTGGCCCTGCTCCTGGCATTGGCAGCGTCGCCGCAGTTGGCGGCCGCACAGGTGCCCCTGGCCACGCCTGCGCCGGCCGATACCACCCACAAGTATCAGAACGCCGGCGGGGTGTCTTCGCCGGTCAAAAAATCGTTTTTCAAAAGCAAAGGGTTTCGGGCCAGCATCATTCCGGCGGTGCTGATTGGCTACGGTGTCAGCACCATCAACGACCACGGCTTTTACAGCTCCTATGATGCCAAAAACGATATTCGCCACGTGTTTGGGAATTATCGCAACCACATCGATGACTATCTGCAATGGGCACCCTACCTGGAAATTCCTGTGGTGCTGCTGGCCGGAGTTGAGTCTCACAACGACCGGCTAAACCTCGGGCTTGTCATCGTGAAAAGTGAGCTGATTATGCTTTCATCGGTGTACGTGGTAAAAACGCTCACCGGCATCGAGCGGCCCGATGGCTCCAATAACCTCTCGTTTCCGTCGGGGCACACGGCGCAGGCATTTCTGGCGGCCAGCATCGTGCACACCGAGTTTCGGGACAAGAGCCAATGGTACGGCATCGGGGCCTACACGCTGGCCACCAGTGTGGCCGCGTTTCGCATGATAAACAACAAACACTGGGAATCGGACGTGGTGGCCGGGGCGGGTTTCGGAATTCTCTCGGCGCACGTGGCTTACCTCACCCACCGCAACCGCTGGGGCCACAAGCCCACCGGCCGGGGCGTCGGGGACACCAGTTTCATGCCCATGTGGACCCCAGCAGGCGGCCCGGGCCTATGCTTGACGTGGCGGCCTAGGTAGTTGCTGAATTCATCTGGGTACAATGGCAAAAAAATTGCCCTGCCGAAATTGAATAATTTCGGCAGGGCTATTTTGCTTTAAGCGTATCTCAATCAGATAACCGGGGGTTCAGTCCTATCCGGGCTCGTGGTACCGAGCGTTTCCTGTTCATCGAAAGCTTCCAACTCAACTTCCCGTTGCCACAGCTGGTCGGGGTTAAACACACTGGTTGCGGCAACCAAGTCCTCAAGCAGATGGTCGTCAGCTGTTCCTTGCTCTTCCGGATTCAGGGGCATTTCATTTGGTTCCATAAGTTGTCTACGGAAACACAGCGCTTCGCGGCTGTTGTGGGGTGAGTGATGATGGAAACTGTTGGAAGTATCCCAGCAAAAAGCCCGTTGTAATCCGGGGATTACAACGGGCTTTTGCCTTGTGGAGCCGCCTGTCGGACTCGAACCAACGACCCTCTGATTACAAGTCAGAAGCTCTACCAACTGAGCTAAGGCGGCGGGTTGGTGGTGCAAAAGTAAACAGCCGCCGCCGCTTTCCCAGCAGTTGGGCCACATTTATCGAAAAAAAGAAGGCCGACATGGTGGATGCCGGCCTTCATTTCTGGATTTGGAAGCGCTAATTAGCTGCGAATCATCCGCAACTGTTTTTTAAGCGCTTCGATGCGCTTCTGCCCTTCCGCAATGCGGCCCTGGTACTCCTCACGGAGCTGGGTAGCATTTTTGGAGCGGGCGAAGAAATCGAGGTTGGTTTGCAGCGTGGCCGCGTCGTTTTCCAACTCGTTGATTTCTTTGCGCAGGGCCATTTCCTTGCGCGTGAGTTGCTGCTGGGCCTGCGGACGGGCCTTGAGGCGCGCCACTTCGGTTTGGAACAACAGGTCGGCGCGGTCGGCGTAGCTCAGGCCGGGCACGTGGTCGAGGTACTTACCCAGCAGGGACAGTAGTTGCTCTTCGCTGCGGTCGGCGGTGCCACGGTTGGGTTGCTCATCGTTCGCATCGAACTCGGTGGCCCACCCGGCCAGGATGGCGCGGAAGCCTTCGAGCGAGCCGGGAGCATCGGCGGTGAGGGCATTCACCTGCTCCGCAATTTTGTCGAGGTGCGCGGTTTGCTCCGCCGACGACTGCTGCACTTTCTCCTCGCGAACGCGGGCTTCCTGCTTGGGGCGCTCAAACACGGCGTCGCAGGCAGCGCGGAAGCGGTGCCAGAGCTTATCGGCGAGCTTATCGGGCACGCGGCCCACGTCTTTCCACTCCTTCTGCACCCGGATGATAACCTGACGAGCGGCATCGCCGTCGGGGTTATTGGCGGCTTCCTCGGCCTGGTCGATGAGGGCCTGCTTGGCCTTCACGTTGGCCGACTTCTCATTATCAAGCGACTTGAAGAAGTCGTTTTTCCGATTGAAGAAAGCCTTGTAAGCGGCCCAGTATTGCTTGTTCAGGGCATCGGCCTGGGCGCGGGGCACGAGGCCGGCGGCTTCCCACTCGGTTTTGATTTCCTGCAGCTCGTCGGTTTTCGAGCGCCACAGGTTCACGCGGTCGGTGTCGAAGGTGGCGAAAGGCAGCACGCGCTCCAGCAGGGCCTGCTTCACTACGAGGTTAGCTTTCTCTACGGTCGAGCGCTGGTCCACGAACTCCTTGCGGCGCTGGTGCAGCACATCCGAAGCGGCGATGAAACGCTGCCACAGCGGCTCGCGCTGGTCATTGGGCACGGGGCCGATGTTCTTCCAGTCCTCGTGAAGCTTGGTGAGCTCATCGAGAGCCTTGTTGATGCCGGGGGCTGAGCCCAGGGCTTCGGCACGCTTGATGAGGGCTTCCTTGGCCTCCTGGTTGCGGCGGCGGTCCAGGTCCTTCATTTGCAGGAACTGGCCCTGCTTGCTGTAATAAATGTCGAGCAGGCCGTGGTAGGTATCCCAGATGCCCTGGCTGTCGGACTGCGGCACGGCGCCGGTGGCTTTCCACTCAGCTTGCAGGGCTTTTAGCTTAGCCGAGCTGTCCTTGGTTTCGGCAGCATCCACTAGGGTGCGGAGCTGGTCGAGCAGGGCTTTCTTCTTGATGAGATTGTCCCCGCGACTGGCATCCTCGGCTTTGGCATCTTTGGCACGGCTCTCGCGGAACTCCTGCAGGGCCTTATTGAGCTCCTGCTGGCCCTCGGGCTGCTGGAAGGCAAAAGCCTCGGCACCCTCGCCACCGGCCGCAAATTTTTCGCGGGCAGCGGTGCGGGCCAGGCCCACGTTGGTTTCGTATTGGCGGGTGAGGTCCGAAATCTGCTTGCGGTTTTTGCCCGCGTTGGGGCTGCGCAACAGGCTAACCAAGTAATTGGCCTGAGCGGGCAGGTCGAGCGCCGTGAAATCGGGAACCACGGTTTCGGCAGCACCTTCGCTTTCCACTCCAGTGGGTTCCTCGCCGGCATCAATGGCTGCCACGTCGGCCGGAGCCGCATCCAGCGGCGTTTCCGAAGAGGTGGGCAGGGTGGCCAGCGGCTCCTGGGCGGCTTCCAGCTCCGGAGCATCGTGCAGTTCCACGGTAGGCAACTCGGCAGTCTGGTTTTCGATGGTGGCGGCCGTGTTCGGGCCACTCAGCGTTTCGGGGTCGGCAATGGGCGCGGGGGTGGCGCTGTCGATGTGCTCGGCGGCAGGCAACGCATCCGGATTGGGCGTGGTAGCCATTTCTTCGCCGTAGTGCGCCACGGCCCGGGCCTGCGGGGCCGAAATGTCGCTGCCATCAACCGTTACCGAATCGGGAACGTGCTGAGCGGTTTCGGCGGCAGCGGCGGCTTCTGGGGTGCCGGGTGCGGGCGCGGTGCTGCCCAGGTCGGTGGTGATTACGGCCGCGGCGGGTGCTTCGGCGGTGCCGGCACCATCGGGCTGGCCAGCGGCCAAATCAGGCGTGCCCTGGGCGGGCAGTTCTACCTGGGTTTCGCCGGCCGCGTTGGGCGTGGGCGTAGCCGAGGGCGCAGCATCAGCCGCCGGGGCAGCCGGAGCCGATTTGCTCTGAATCTCGGCCAAACGGCGTTGCAAAATGGACATCCGGTCCTCGGCGGCCGGGTCGGGGCCACCGGCGAGCGGGGCAGTGGGGTTTTCTTCAGCAGCCATAAAACTTCGTAAAAGCCAGCCCTGAATCGGGGGCCAGAGGAGAGAGCAAAAAAAAGTGGGAATAAAACAAGTGTTCGGGCAAAACCTGCATCAGTTCAGGCGAGGGTCGACGGGATAATTGGCCAGCACTTTGAATTTGCCGCCTTTTTCCCGCAGAATTTCCCGCCAGAACGCATCAGATGCCAAAGTAAACACTTTCCCGGCGCTTGCGGGGTGCCGTATCCAACTCTGCCCCTGCATTTCGCCTGCCAGCTGGCCCGCCGACCACCCCGAATACCCGGCAAATAGACGCACCTCATCGGCCGCCACGGCTCCGCTGCCCAGCAGCCCGAGCAGGATTTCAAAGTCGCCGCCCCAGTACACTTCCTGGCCCAGGGCGGTGGCGCCGGGCAGGTCGGCCCGGCGGTGCAGGTAGTGCAAGGTGTTGGGCTCGACGGGGCCGCCCACGTAGATGGGCACCATGGCGGCGGCCGTGGCTTCGGGCGGCAGGTCGAGCACGTCGTCGAGCACGAGGCTGGTGGCGCGGTTCAGCACGAGGCCGAAGGAGCCGTCAGTAGGTTCGTCGCGGCAGAGCAGAATCACGCTGCGCTCGAAATTGGGGTCGCCGAGAAAGGGCTTGGAGATGAGCAGAGTACCGGGCCGCATGACCAGAAGAATTTGAAGAATGAGGAATAAAGGAGACGCAGCAGCCGGTGGCGGGTGCACTCACACGGGCTGCCTTGCCTTGCGCGGGTTCGTATCTTGCGCCTGCAAGGCCCCGGCAACCGCACTGGCAGCATAAGTAAGACTGCCTTTCGCAGAAAAATGTTCCTCTCACTTCTACGCGAAACCACCGCCACGGCGGTTGCCTAATGCTTATAATTAGTTTCCCGCTCCTGCCTCCGCTAACCCTAGCTCATGATTGACCCGCACCTTGCCGACCTGCGCAAAACCTACGCCCAACGAACCCTTTCCGAAGCCGATGTGCTGCCCGAGGCCGTGCCGCAGTTCCGCGCGTGGCTGGAGGAGGCCTTGGCCGCTCAGGTCGACGAGCCCACGGCTATGACCGTGAGCACGGTGTCAGCCGCCGGGCAGCCGTCGTCGCGCGTGGTGCTACTGAAAGGGCTGCCGGATGATGCCGGATTTTTGTTTTACACCAACTACGACTCGCGCAAGGGCCATGAGCTGACCGCGCAGCCGCTGGCGGCGCTCAACTTCTTCTGGCCCGGCTTGGAACGGCAGGTGCGCGTGGAAGGCCGCGTGGAAAAAGCCCCGGAAACAATGTCGACCGAATATTTCCAGAGCCGGCCGCGCAGCAGCCAAATCGGGGCCTGGGCCTCGCCGCAAAGCCAGGTAATCGGCAGTCGCGAAGAGCTGGAAGCCCGCGAAGAAGCCGTAGCCGAAGAATTTGGTGCGCAAGACACGCTGCCGCGCCCTGCCCACTGGGGCGGCTACATCCTGCGCCCCACGCGGCTGGAGCTATGGCAGGGCCGGCCCAGCCGCCTGCACGACCGCATCGTGTATGAGCTGGAAGGTGCGACGTGGAAACGCAGCCGCCTGGCCCCGTGAAATTTCATTTAACAATTAACATTTATCATTTAACAGTCGAACACTGCGAATAGCGGGCATCGAGCGAAAATGTAAATGATGATTGTTAGCGTGTTAAATGATAAATGTTAATTGTTAAATGAACACCCTTGGCTGAAATTCAACCCCTGCGCGGCTGGCGCTACAACGCCGTGCTTAGCGCCAACATAGACGCTTACGTTTCGCCGCTGTTCGATGTGGTATCGGCAAAGCAGCGGGAAGCGCTTTACCGCAACCCGCTTAATTCCATTCACCTGTCGGTGCCCCGGGGCGATGACCCAGCCGAGGAAGCGCTAGTACGGCTGCGTGAGTGGGAAGCCAGCGGCGTGCTAAGGCAGGACGAACTGCCCGGTATTTACGTCTATTACCAGTATTTCCAGCTGCCCGGCAGCCCCCGCCAATATTGCCGCAAGGGCTTCATGTGCCACATTCGGGCTTATGACTGGGACGAGAACGTGGTGTTGCGCCACGAAAACACGCTGCCCGCTTCGGTGAACGACCGGGCCGAGCTACTGGCCCGCACCCAGTTCCAGACCAGCGCCACGCACGGGCTGTACCGCGACGAGGATTTTGAGCTGGAAGCCTACCTGGACGAAGCCATGCTTTCGCCGCTGGTGGAAACCGAGGAAGACTACCAGGGCGCCCGCGACGTGCTGGCCGTAATTCAGGACGCGGCCGTTATCCGGCGGTTTCAGGAGGTGCTGGCCCGCCGCGAGGTGATTCTGGCCGACGGCCACCACCGCTACGAAGGCTCGTTGGCCTACCGCCAGGCCCGCGAGCTGGCCGCTGAGGGCCATGCCACCGGCCGCGAGCCCTGGAACTACCACCTCATGTACCTTACCAACGCCGCAGCCGACGACCTGCGCATTCTGCCTACCCACCGCCTGCTGCTGGACCTGCCCGGCAACCCGAGCCCCGGTGAGCTGCTGGACCGGCTGGCTCCCTATTTCACGGTGCTGCCCATTGAAGATGCCAGCGGCCTGCCCGAAATCATTGCGGGCAAGCAGTGGGCTTTCGGCTTGTACATTGAGGGCGAGGCGTTCAAAATCCGGCTTCGGCCTGAGGTTCACGCGCAGCTGAATTGGGACACGACCGAAGAAGTAAAGGCCCTCGACTTGACGGTCCTGCACTTTTTCGTGCTGGAAAAAGTGCTGGGCATTGTGGGGCCGGATGCGCAGCGGGCGTGGCCGGGCGTGGCCTATGTGCGCAACTTCACCGAATGCCTGCAGCGCGTGGACCGCGGCGAAGCCCGGGCGGCACTCATCGTGAACGAGGTGACCATGGCCGAAGTGGAAGCGGTGTGCCATTCCGGAGCCGTGATGCCCCCGAAATCAACTTTTTTCTATCCCAAAACCATTGGCGGTTTCCTTTTCAGCAGCATTGCCGATGAGGAAGCTGGCAACGCCTTCGCCGAGCATTTCCAGGCCAATCCCGCGTGAAACTCGTTCTAGCTTCCAACTCGCCCCGCCGCCGCCAGCTGCTGACGGACATGGGCCTGCCCTACAAAATCCGGCTGCGCGAAGTCGACGAGGACTTTCCCGCCCACCTGCGCCGGGCCGAAGTAGCCGAATACCTCGCCGCCCACAAAGCCGCCGCCTACGCCCCCGACCTGGCCCAGGATGAGCTGGTCATCACGGCCGATACCATCGTCTGCCTCGAAAACGACGTACTCAACAAGCCCGCCGACCGCGCCGAAGCCACCGCCATGCTCACCCGTCTGCAGGGCCGCGCCCACGACGTATTCACAGGCGTGTGCCTGCTGGCCGGCGACGGCCGCCAGGTCGTGTTCTCGGACCAGACCACCGTGCACTTCCGCGCGCTGAGCCCGGCCGAAATCGGCTACTACATCGACACCTGCCAGCCCTATGACAAGGCCGGCTCCTACGGCGCGCAGGACTGGCTGGGCATGGCCGCCATCACCCGACTCGAAGGCTCTTACTTCAACGTGATGGGCCTGCCCACGCACCGCGTCTGGGCAGAGCTGGAAGCCTTGGGCGCTCTGCCTGGCAATGCGCAGCTGCGATGAGTCCGCAGGCAAAGCAGCCGGGAGCACGCTTTTTTGGCATATTATCGGTGGGAATGCTGGCCTTGTGCGCGGGTTACGCGGCGCTGGTAATGCACAGCTCCAGCTGGACCGAGGCGCGGCAGCTCGACGCCATTTTTCCGTTTTATAAATGGCGCATCCGGATTTTTTCGGCCGATGAATATTCCCGCGCCAGGCAACTGCTGGCGGGCGTAGCAGTATTGTTCGGCTTACTGGCCGGCACTTGGATTAATTCGTCCCGTGGCCGCATTGAGGGCCGTCAGTTGATGCGTGAACTGCGCTCCGTAATCGCGGGGTTGCGGCGTGCTTTCGCGGCCTTGCCCACTGCACAGCGGCGCGGAGCGGCCCTGCTCCTGCTCGCACTTACGGCTTTCCGGTTTCTCATCAGCTTACCGGCCGTGACGCCGGGCTACGACGACGTGCCTTCTTACGAAATGTTTGCCAGTAAGAGCCTGCTGGCCGTTTCGGCTTACTATCCGGTTCCTAATAATCATGTGCTGTCCAACACCATTAGCTGGGTGTTTTATCATCTGACTCCTGGGTTTTGGTTCACCATGCGTCTGCCGGTGATACTGGCGGCCACGGTGGCCACTATGCTACTCTTTCTGGGCCTGCTATGGGCGCGGGCCAGCTTTCGGGTGGCGTGGCTGAGCACGCTGCTGTTCAGCCTGGCCCAGCTTAGCCTGTACCATGTGGCCGTGGGCCGGGGCTACTGGCTGCTGACGCTGATGGCGGTAGTGGCCTTCTTCGCGTCTCTGGCCCTGGTAAATGGCACGCGCCAGCCCCGTGCCGCCTGGACCGGCCTGATGGTGGGCGGCGTGCTGGGCCTCTACACGGTGCCCACGTTTGCGTTGGTGCTGGGGTCGGCTTTTTCGTGGCTGGGTTTCTCCTGTTTGCGCCAGCGCAGCTGGACGCGCATTGCGGTACTAGCCGTCTCCGGCGCGGTGGTAGTGACGGGCAGCCTGCTACTTTATTCGCCGCTGCTCTTCGTGTCGGGGCCAGCCATTTTCTTTGGCAATGGCTTCGTGGCTCCGAAGACATTCGGGACATTCTGGCGCGGTCTGCCGGCGTACCTGTGGGAAACCGAAGGATTCCTTGCAGGTCAGGCGAAGATTGGCGGGCTGCTGGTACTGGTCGTGTTGGCGGCGGTGCTGTTGCTCAGGCGACGGGTGCCACAATGGCCCACCGCGCAACAGCAGCTCTGGCGCAGGCTGGTACCGGCGGCAATATGGTTCATGGCCTTTCCCTACGCCATGATGGCGGTACAACGCGTATTCGCCCCCGGCCGTGCCGTGCTATACAAGGCGTTTTTTTTCTTCCTGCTACTGGCGCTGGTGATTGATTGGCTTTTGCAGGTGACCCCGAAAGCCTGGCAACAGTGGCTGCGCCCGGCCCTGAGTGTGGTGGCGGTGCTCTGGTTCAGCTACGAAATCAACAGCCTCTGGCGCGACAACCAGCGCCCGCGCCGCCGCAACGAAGCATTGTACCAGGCCTTTCTGTGGCTCGACCAGCACCCCAAAGCGCCCACGCTCATCCCCGAATCAACCCACAGCCTCTTCGTGCGCATGTACCTGCACTCGGAGCGCCCAGGCCAACTTTGGCTCATCGACCACTTCCCGCAGCCGGGCATTAGCTACACCTACGTGCTGGCCTTCCCGGATTTGCACGGCTGGTTTCAGCCCCGTTTTGCCTTCCCCCCCGTTTTTCATAACGAGCAGGTTGATATCTACCGGCTCAACCCGGCCGTAGCCGATTCGGCCAGCGCGGCGGGGGCACTTCCCTCCTATTGGCATTTGGCTGAATAGTGTCATTCCAAACGCAGTGAGGAATCTGGCGGAAATTGATGAACGACAATCCTCAGATTCCTCCTGCGTCGGAATGACAATCAATGCCCTCTCGCCAGCAGCGCGATTCCGGCCACAATCAGCAGCAGGCCGCCGACCTGCGGCAATGTCAGCGCCTCGCGCAGCACCACCAAGCCCAGCACAGCCGTGAGCAGCACCGAGCCGCCCACAATCACGGGCGTACCCACCGAGGAATTTACCCCGCGCTGAAACACCACAAAAGTGAGAATTTCGGCCAGGCCCACGCCCAGCCCGGCCAGCACCGCCCAGGCCAGCCCCTTGCCCGATACGGCCAGCGGCTGGCCCTGCAGCTTCAGTTTCAGCAGCCACACGGCCCCGAGGGCAGCGGCCACCAGCTGCAGCACCACCGCGCCCACGGCCGGCGGCACGTGGTCGGCGGCCAGCTTGATGAAGAAATTGTAGAGCGCCAGGCACAGGGCCGTGAGCAGCGCCAGCGGCAGCCAGTTCATCATGGTATTAGATGAGCTTATAGTTGCGGTACTCGCCCAGCCGGTAGCCCGTCAGCTGCTCCAGCCAGCGCTTGAATTTGTCCTTGAAACGGTGCTGGTTACGACTCATGTCGTGCTCGTAACGCCAGTTTTGCTGCTGGATGCGGCCTAGCATCACCTGCGGATGCGTGCCGGTGAAGCGTTGCAGCGAGTCGACCTGACTGTAGTCGAACTCCTCGGCGGGAGCCACGTGCTGGGCCACCCACTCATCGGAATGCCACAGCTTGTTGAAAGTTTCCTGCTTGCGCTGCATGGCGGCGGGCGTTTTCACCCAGCCGTAGTGGTGCACGGTGGCATCGAGCAGCTTCACATGCAGCTTGCTGTTATCGGCCAGCCGAAAGCCCTGTGCGTCACGGTACGAAGCCACCCCAATGCCAGGCCGCACAATGCGGATTTCGCGCCGGTACCAGCGGTAGGAATCGCCAACGTAGTCGTAAGAACCGTAGAAATGACGGTAGTTCAGCAGCAGGCCCTGCACCGATTTATCATCCTTCCAGCGCTCCATACCGGCCCGAATGGCCGCGTAGTCGGCCTCGTGCAGCACCTCATCGGCTTGCAGGTAGATGGCCCAGTCGGCATCGGCGGGCACGGCGCCCAAGGCCTTGTCGGTTTCCACGGCCAGCACCCGGCCGCCCTCGCGCAAAGAGTCGTCCCATACCGTTTCGATGATGCGGATTTTGGGAGAGTTGATTTGCTGAATCAAGCCCAGCGTATCATCTTCCGAATTGCCTACGGCTACTACTATCTCATCACAGAGTGGCAGCAGGGAATTGATGCTTTCGAGGACAGGGTAATCGTATTTGATGGCATTGCGGACGAAGGTGAAGCCGACGATTTTCATAGAAAAATTAGACGCGAAATCAAGAAGTTATTCCAATCGTTTAAGGAGATTTTCCTGCACTTCCCGCCATTCCTCAAGTTCCCCTGCTTCCTCCCATAGCTCTTGCAATTCAGATTCCTCTCTGATAAACCAAACTGCTCTTACAGCTAGATTCAAGAACTTTTCATAGTCTGGAAACTTCTCCCATCCAGCCCCAACAACCAACTGACGAATGTCATCAGGGAAATTCGATACAGGTTTTTTGCGAGAAGCTGCAATGATTTCAACAGCAACTAGAGCTTCCTCACAATCACTCGCGTCAAGATATTTATCACTCAACGCTGTGTCATTAACACGCACCAAAATTTCTACTAACGAGGCCGAACTGGGATTGTCCCGAAAATCCCCTATGAAATCTGAGGCTGTATCATTATCCAAGTTTCCTATTCCCCAAGCACCCATAGTTATTAATTAATGATTCAAGAAAGTTTATTAAGCCATTTCTACCGCAGCTTCTCTTTCAGAATATCCATCTCCACGGCCGGGGAACTCCGCTCGTATAGAATATTATACGCGGCCTCCGTTATCGGCATGTTCACTTTGAGCTTCTTATTCAGCTCGTGGATGGATTTCACGGCGTAGTAGCCTTCGGCAATCATGTTCATTTCCAGCTGGGCCGACTTCACCGTGTAACCACGCCCTACCATGCTGCCGAAGGTGCGGTTGCGCGAGAACTGCGAATAGGCCGTCACCAACAAATCGCCGAGGTAGGCCGAGGCCGACAGGTCGCGCGGCTGCGGGTTGATGGCCTGCAGAAAGCGGCGGATTTCCTGCACCGCGTTGCTGACCAGCACGGCCAGGAAATTGTCGCCATAGCCCAGGCCGTGGGCAATGCCGCCGGTGAGGGCAATAATGTTTTTCATCACGGCGCAGTATTCGATGCCGTCGAGGTCGGTGGCCGGGTGCGCGCTCACGAAGCGGTTGCGCAGCAGCTCGCAGAAGGCCAGCGCCAGCCCCGCATCGGGCGAGCCGATGGTGAGGTAGCTCTGTTTTTCCAGCGCCACTTCCTCGGCGTGGCACGGGCCGGCAATCACGCCCAACTGCGTGCGCGGCAGCCGGAAACGCTCGGCCACGTAGTCGGTCACGAGCTGGTTTTTGCTCGGAATCATGCCCTTAATGGCGGAAATCACGTTTTTGTGCTTCAGCGCGTCACGGTCCAGCTTGTCGAGTACGGGCTGCACGAAGGCGGCCGGTACGGCTAGCACCAGCCAGTCGGCTTCCTCAATGGCATCTTCCAGGTCGGTGGTGGGGTACACGCGGTTCAGGTCGAACTGCACGGCCGAGAGGTAGCGCGGGTTGTGGCGGGTGCGCAGCAGGTGCTGCACGTCCTCTTTAGAACGCAGCCACCAGTCCACGCGGGCGCCGTTTTCGCTGAGGATTTTAACGAGTGCGGTGGCCCAGGAGCCGCCGCCGAGCATGGCAATTTTTTCCAAAGGAGATGGGTGGGGATAAGGCAGAGAATTGGGTGCAATAACGGCAAAACTCCTCTCCCAAGCCGGAAGAGGAGTTTTGCACGTACGGTAGAACGAAGTTATTTGGCGTCGTCGGGGCCTTCTTTCAGCCCTTCTTTATTGAGCGTTTTCTCGTCTTTGATGTCCACCACCGCGCCATCTTTCAGGGTTTTCGCTACGGCTCGGAATGGCCCGCGCACTATCTGCGCCCCGGCCGGCACGCCGCTCAGTATCTCAATGTTCTGGAAGTCGCTGATGCCAGTTTTCACCGGCGTCATCACTGCTTTGCCATCCTTCACCACGAATACCACTTCCTGAATGTCGGCCTTTTTGGTGGTCGCAGTAGGGTCAACGGCCGTGGCGGTGCCGCTGCCCCGGCTGCCGCCCACGCGCGGTCCGTTCTTGGCATTTTCGGTTTTGGCCGAGTCCGAGCGGGTGGTCACGGCGGCCAGCGGCACGCTCAGCACGCCGCTTTTGCGGTCGGTGATGATGTCGACCGAAGCCGTCATGCCCGGGCGGAACGGCACCACGATATGGCCGCGCACGTTGCGCAGCAGGTGCTGGTAGCTCTCGGGCAGCAGCCGAATGCGCACCTCAAACTCGGTGACGGCTTCGGCCGTGAGGGCGTCCTTGGCCGTGTTAGCAATGTTGGTCACGAGGCCGCGGAACTTCTCGTCCTTGTTGCTGTAGGCGTCCACTTCCACTTCCACAGAGTCGCCAATGCTCACGTTGTTCACATCGTTCTCGTTCACGTTCACGCGCACCTCCATGTTGTTGAGGTTGGCAATGCGCATGATTTCGGTACCGGCCATCTGGGTGGTGCCCACCACACGCTCGCCCTTCTTCACGTTGAGCTTGCTGATGGTGCCGCTCACGGGCGCGTAAATCGTGGTTTTGTTAAGGTTTTTGCGGGCTTCTTCCAGCGAGGCCGAAGCCGCATTCACGGTGCTTTGCGAGGCCCGGATGGTTTGCCTGGCGCTGTTGATTTCCTCCTGTGAGGCGTTGTAGGCGGCCTGGCTGGCTTCGTAGTCGGCCTGCGAAATCACCTTTTGCTTATACAGCGAGGCGTTGCGGCGGAAGGTCAGCTCCGTTTGCTTGGCCGAAGCCATGAGCTGCTGGAGGCGGGCCTGGGCCTGGCCCACGTTGGCGCGCTGGGTGCCGACCTGGGCGCTCTGCATGGCCACCTGGGCCTGGTAGTTATCGGGGCGAATGCGGAGCAGCAACTGGCCCTTGCGCACAGAATCGCCTTCCTGCACATACAGCTCGGTGATTTCGCCGGACACGTCAGGCGAGATTTTCACTTCGGTTTCGGGCTGCACCTTGCCCGAGGCGCTCACCTTCTCCACAATGTTGGCCGGGCCGGCCTTGGCCACCAGCACTTCCACGCCGGGCACTTTGCCCACCCAGCCCTTCTTCTTCGCCACGGTGTAGCCCACGATGAGCACCAACACCAACCCTCCTAAAATGTACAGTAAACGGTTGTTTTTCATGGATTTTCATTCAACATTTATCAATTAACATCTAACAGCCCGGCCACGCCGACGTGCCTGTTAAATGATAAATGTTAATTGTTAAATGATTAGAGTGAAAGTGGCTTGCCCTGGTAGAAGTCGAGCACCTTGCGGCGGAAAATGAAGCTGTACTTGGCCTGAATCCGGTTCGACTCGGCGAACGTGAGGTTATTTTTGGCGATGTTGAATTCGGTGCCGTTCAGCAGGCCGTTGTTGAAGCGGATTTCCGAGTTGCGCTGCGTGAGCGTGAGGGCCACCACCTGCCGCTTGGCCGCCGCGTATTGCAGCTGAGCGGCGCGGGCATCGGCGTAGGCCTGCTCGATGCTTTGGCGCAGCGTGAGGCGGGCCTGCTCGGCGCGCACGGTCTGGGCCTGCTCGTTGATAACGGCGCGCTGCACACCGGTGCGCACCTGCAAGCCGTTCAGAATCGGAATGTTGAGCTGCAGCGCCACCTGTTGGCCCAGGTTCTTGTCCAGCTGGTCCCAAAAGCCCTGCGGCAGGCTGATGATGTTGCGCTGGTACGTCAGCACGCTGAGCGGGGTCTGCACGCCGCCGTTGTTCACGAAAAACGTGGTGCGCCGGGCCGTCGAGTCGGTGCCAATCGAGTTAACCGTCCGCACCGACGAATAGCCCGAGAATACCTGCCCCGTCAGGGCCAGGCGCGGGTAGTAGCCACCGCGGGCCAGGTCAGTGCCCCGGCGGGCGCTTTGCACGCGCAGCTCAGCCGCCCGAATCTCGGGTAGGTTGCTGGCCGCGGTTTGGTACGTGGCGTTCAAATCCAGTGCCAGGGTGCCCTCCTCGTCGGGGTCGGGTAGCTGGGGCACGGCAATGGCGAACCCGCCCGCGTTGGCCGGGTCGATGTTCATGAATTGCAGCAGCGACAGCCGGGCCAGGTCGGCCTGGTTCTGGGCCGTCACCACGTTCAGCTCGTCGGTGGCCAGCTGCGACTGGCTGTCGAGCAGCGTACTTTCCGGAATGCTGCCGGCCTTGAGTAAAATCTTCGTGCGGGCAATCTGCTCCTGGTCGCTGGCCACGCGGGTTTGGTTGGCACGCACCAGCTCCTGGGCCAGCACCAGCTGCAGAAAGGCCGACGCCACGTTCAGGCTCAGGTCGTTCCGGGCCTTTTCAATATCGGCCAGGCTGGCCTTGTAGTCCAGGTCGTTGCGCCGGATGGTGTTACGCAACTGAAATCCCTGAAACAGCGTGAGCTGCGCCACCCCGGCAAAGTTATTGGCCCGCACGGTGCTGTTCTGAAACTCATAGGTGAGCGGGTTCACGCTCGTGCCATACTGCCATGACTGCGAGCCGCTCAGGTTGACCGAGGGCAGCAGCGCGGCGCGGCTCTGGCGCAGCACCTGCTGGTTGTTTTGGGCCTGCAGCTCGCTTAGGCGCACGTTCAGATTATGGGCCAGGGCATAGTCCACGGCGCCTTGCAGCGTCCAGGGGCCGGTGGGCACGGCTTGGGCGGGGGCGCTGGAGGGCGGCGCTGCCGGAGCGGCCGGCGTTTGGGCCTGCGCGGCGGACGCCAGCAGCAGGTTCAGCCCCAGCCCGGCCAGGGCCAGTGCCCGGGGCGAATAGGCAGCAATGGGTATCCTCGTTTTCATTTTGCAGAAAATTGGGTGCGTGGTGGTAGCATAATCGGTTTCGGAACGGCTTTATTACACGGCCGGGCCTTAGTCCAGCGTCGGAATGTAAGTGATTCCCTGCACCCAGCTCAGCTGCCGGAGGTAGGTGAGGGTTATTTCTTTAATCGGGCTGTCCATTTCAATGAACTGCCGGGCGGCGTCGTTGCGGCCCTTGCGGCTCACCATCATGGTGGCGATGTTGCACTGGTCGTGGGCGATGACCGAGGCAATGAAGGCAATGGAACCGGGCACATCATCGGCATCGATGATGAGCGTGTGCAGCGCGCCCGAAAAATCGGCCGGGAAGCCATCCACTTCCACAATGCGAATCACGCCGCCGCCCCGGCTCTGGCCCACCACTTCCACGCGGCGGCCGGTAGCGCCATCCAGCAAGTTCAGCTTGATGGTATTGGGGTGCATGGTGGAGGCATTGCCCACGCCCTGAAACACATAGCGCAGGCCGGCGGCCTCGGCGTGGTCGAACGCGGTGCGGATGCGGGTATCGTCGGGCGCGTAGCCCAGCAGGCCGGCCACGATGGCGCGGTCCGAGCCGTGCCCCTCATAGGTGCGGGCAAACGAGTTGTAGAACGTAACCACGGCCTCGGTGGGCACCGCCCCCAGAATGCGGATAGCGGCCCGCGCAATGCGCACCACGCCCGCCGTGTGCGACGAGCTCGGCCCAATCATCACGGGGCCAATCATATCAAAAATGCTGGATTTTTCAGCCATGGGCAGATGCCTTCGGTCGGTTTGGAAGGCTAAAAGTAGCGGTTGCGCGGCGGACTAAGCGGTTATTGGGCGTGGCACTTTTCACACAATAAATTTTCGAGGCAAATTCTTTTCGTCCAGGATTGGGGGCAAAGATGCGCCCCAACCGTTTTGGTTGCGGATTGTTCGGCACGCCGCGCAAAATCTCATTTTGTAAAGTCAGTATTCTGACGATATTTGTCGCAGGCCCACCCAGCCTTTTCCCACCATCCCACCTCACTTCCATTTTCATGTCCCCCTCTCCCACCCAGGAGGAGTTTTCTCCCGCCGTGCTGGCGCAGCTGCGCCGGCTCCAGGAGAAATACGCCCCCGATGGCCAAGACCTGGCCGCCTACCTCGAAGGTCTGTACCACGCCAAATACGTTAACTACTGGGATTATATCGAGCTAGACACTTTACTCTCCCTCCAGCGCCCGCTCACCAACCTGCCCGACGAGCGGATTTTCATCATGTACCACCAGATTTCGGAGCTGTATTTCAAGCTCTGCCTGTGTGAGTATGAGCAAATCGGCGACCTCAAGCAGCCCACACTGGGCGAAGTGGTGCTGCGCATCGGCCGCATCAACCGCTATTTCGACAACCTCATCGACTCGTTTGATGTGATGGTCGACGGCATGGATAAGCAGCAGTTTCTCGATTTCCGCATGGCCCTCATGCCCGCTTCGGGCTTCCAGAGCGTGCAGTACCGCATGATTGAGATTGCCAGCACCAGCCTCGAAAACCTCACTGACGAAGCCAAGCGGCAGGCCCTGGGCAAGGCTTCGGCCTACGATTACGACGAGCTGCTGGGCTGCATCTACTGGAAAGCCGGGGCCACCATTGAAGCCAGCGGTGCCAAAGCCCTCACGCTCATCGAATTCGAGCGCAAGTACACCGCTGACTTGGTGCGCCACGCCGAGGCCTTCCACCACCGCAACGTGTGGGCCGTGGTGCAGCGCCTGCCCGAAGATGACCGCCACCACCCGCGCCTGCTACGCGCCCTGCGCCAGCTCGACATTAGCGTGAACGTGAACTGGCCGCTGATGCACTTCAAATCGGCGGTGCGCTACCTGCAGCGCAACCCCGCCGACTTGGCCGCCACCGGAGGCACCAACTGGCGCAGCTACCTGCCTCCCAAGTTCCAGCGCCGCATTTTCTACCCCCAGCTCTGGAGCGCCCAGGAACTCGAAGACTGGGGCAAAGGCTGGGTCGAAAGCGTACTGGAAGAAACCGCCAACGCATAGGCATTTGCAAGTTTGAACTCAACACGAAAGGCCTCATCATTCAATTGATGAGGCCTTTTTGTTTGTTATGACTTAACCAGAAGACTGGAGCCAGTAATATGGTAATGCGCTGAACCCTGGGTTTTAAAGCATCCGGACGGTTTAATCGTCAGACATGGTATCATGCCTGCATAAGCTCCATCTTTATGAACGCGCTGCCCCTCACCGGCCTTATCGACCGTCGCATTCTCATAAATTTTCGCGCCGACCCGGCGGTCGTTAGTAAGCTGTTACCCGCTCCTTTTCGGCCACAGTTGCAGGCGGGTAGTGCGATGGTGGGCATTTGTCTGATTCGCTTGAAGCAAGAGCGGCTCCGCGGCTTGCCAGTGGCGTTCGGGCTAACGTCGGAAAACGGGGCCCACCGCATCGCCGTTGAGTGGGAAGTAGGCTCCGGGTTGCAACAGGGCGTTTACATTCCCCGCCGCGACACCTCTTCCCGCATCAATTGCTTGGTTGGAAACCAACTGATTGGAAAACACTACCACAGCAAATTCTGGGTAAAGGAGCAAGACGGCAGTTATGCTGTCTCATTTCTCAGTTCCGACGGCACTTCCCTGGCGGTGGAAGCCCAGGAAACTACGATTTGGCCGTCAACCAGCATTTTTGCCAGCTTGGAGCAAGCTTCCGAATTTTATCAAAATGGAGCAACGGGCTACTCACCCAATGCCTCCGGGCCGGGTTTCAGGGGAGTTAAGCTGAGCACGCGGCAATGGCAGGTTTCGGCTCTGTCTGTCGGCAATGTCATTTCCAGCTATTTTGAGGATGCCACCCTGTTCCCTCACGATTCTGTGGTTTTCGACAACGCCCTTTTAATGACGAACACAGCCCACGAGTGGCGCCGTTTATCGGCACTTTAATACAACATTGTGCTTTTTTAAGCACGCGCCTCCCCGACTGCCGGTGCCCAACAGCAGGGGCCGTACAACCGTCATGTATTCGGGAATTTGACACCATGCCGTTGGCGTTACTTAAAGGCCGAGTACCCTGCCCGTTTAAGTTACCGTCGGTTGGTGCCGTACATTTTCCACCGACCAAAAAAGGCCGCCGCTGCAACTACGATAACCAGCCCCACCGTAGCGTAGCGGAATCCGCCCTGGCCGGTTTGCGTCCAGCTCCACCAGGCCACAATTCCCGCCAGAAACATCAGCGTGGTGACCAGCAACAGCCGCATGGGAGAAACGTACGGAGACCTCAACATGGTTTTCATGGCTGGGAAAATTTAAATGAGAGAATGAATAAACAGGCTGAAACACTTCGGCAGACGAATTCGAGCTGCTGCCGGACGGATTTGATATATAATATATATAAAATAATTTATTTAGACAAATAAACTTGGTGGAGCATATTATAGCATATAGCAGTGCGTCTCCGCTCAATCCCTACTCTACCATTGCGCCCTTCTCGGCCCGCGTTTCACTCATGCGCCAGTACACCAGCAGCGAAAGCAGCGCGCAGCCCGTCACGTACCAATAAAACCATTCTTCCACGCCGTGCTGCTTGGCGAATAGCGCCACGTACTCGGCCGTGCCGCCAAAAATGGCCACCGTGAGGGCAAACGGCAAACCCACACCCAGCGCCCGGATTTCGGTCGGAAACAGTTCGGCCTTCACCACCGCGCTAATGGACGTGTAGCCGCTTACCACAAACAACGCCGCGACGAGCAAGCCTGCTGCCAACCAGGCATCGTGGGTTTGGGCCAGCTGCCGCAGCAGCGGCACCGTGCCCAGTGTAGCCCCAATGCCAAACATCAGCAGCACGGGCCGCCGCCCTACTTTATCGGAAATAGCGCCCAGCAAGGGTTGAAACAACAGCGCCACGGCCATCACCCCAAACGAAATTATGGTAGCCTGTTCCTTGGTGAAGCCCGAGGTGTTGACCAGAAATTTCTGGGCGTAGGTGGTGAAAGTGTAGAACGCCAGCGTGCCGCCCAGCGTGAGGCCGACCACGGTGAGCACCGCCCGCGGGTACTGCATCAGCAGGCGAAACTGGCTGGGCAAAGGCGCGCGGCCTTTGCCTTCGGGGTTGGCCGAAACGGTGCTTTGCTGCTGTTCGAAAGCAGCCGTCTCGCCCATATGCGTGCGCAGATACAGTGCGCCCATGGCCGCCAGTGCCCCGATGACGAACGGAACGCGCCACCCCCATTCACCCAACTGCGCCGGGGTGAGCAGCTGCTGCAGGCCCAGCTGCACCACCAGCGCCAGCAGCTGCCCACCCATCAGGGTGAGGTACTGAAAGCTGGACCAGAAACCCCGGTGCTTCGCGCCCGCCATCTCGCTCAGGTATGTGGCCGAGGTGCCGTACTCGCCTCCCACGCTTATGCCCTGCACCAGCCTAGCCAGCAGTAGCAGTGCCGGCGCGACTACCCCGATGCTGGCGTAACCGGGCGCGGCGGCAATCAGCAATGAGCCGCCGGCCATAAGCCGCACCGAAAGCAACAGCGCGGCCCGACGCCCATTGCGGTCGGCATACGCGCCCAGCAGCCAAGCTCCCAGCGGCCGCATGAGAAAGCCCACCGCGAAAATGGCGGCCGTATTCAGAAGCTGGGCCGTGGTACTGCCTTTGGGAAAAAAGACGGGAGCGAAGTAGAGGGCAAAGGCCGAGTAGGCATACCAGTCATACCACTCAACCAGGTTGCCGATGGAGCCGCTGATGATAGAACGCAGTCGCGAAACCGGCGGGAAAACTGTAGTTGTAGTCATGAAGCAAATAAACGGTTTGCGTCGCACCAAGGCTGAGACCTTTCGCTTTTCTGCTCGAAATACGCTGTTGTAATGGCCGTAACTTTGCAAAGGCATTAATCAATTCACTGCCGATAATCAAAAGGATAGCCACCTTTCAAATTACACAAATGTTAAAACAAGAATTAGAAATACTCCTTGCCCCGGAAGTCGCATTTGATGAGCTAGCCCGCTACGAAGCTATTTTAAAGCAGGCTGGATTAGTGCCGGGCGAAGCGGATTTTGTGCATTTTCGTCGCCGTTCCATTGATGCTCGGGGCCGCCAACCTCTCGTGCGCCTACGCGCCGACATTTACCGTAGCACTCCACCGGGCGAGTTATTTGGACCCTGGTTTATTTATCCAAATGTGAAATCTAATAGCCCGCGTGTGCTTATAGTTGGCGCTGGCCCGGCGGGGTTATTTGCTGCTTTGCGCTGCCTTGAGTTGGGGTTGAAACCAATTGTGCTGGAGCGCGGGCGAGACGTGCGTACCCGCCGCCGCGACCTCGCCGCCATCAACAAAGAGCATCTGGTGAACCCCAACTCCAATTACTGTTTTGGTGAAGGCGGTGCTGGCACGTATTCGGATGGCAAACTTTATACCCGGGCTACTAAGCGCGGCGACGTGGGCCGTGTGCTCCGCCGCCTGGTGCAACACGGCGCTACGCCCGACATTCTGGTGGATGCTCACCCCCACATTGGGACCAACAAACTGCCGGCCGTGGTGCAGGCCCTGCGCGAGGCCATTATCGAGGCGGGCGGAGAAGTGCGTTTCGAAACCCGCGTGACCGACCTGCTGCTTGACAACAACCAACTGCGCGGCATAGTCACGGCCAACGGCGAGAGCATCGAAGCGGAGGCGACCATTCTGGCCACCGGCCACTCAGCCCGCGACATTTACGAACTGCTGCACCGGCGCGGCGTGCTCATCGAGGCTAAACCGTTTGCCTTGGGTGTCCGCGTCGAGCACCAGCAGGAGTTGATTGACCAGGCGCAATACCGCCGGGCCGAACGCGGGCTGCTGCCGGCCGCCTCCTACTCGCTGGTGCACCAGACGGAGGTGCGCGGCGAGCAGCGTGGCGTGTTTTCGTTTTGCATGTGCCCTGGCGGCTTTATCGTGCCGGCGGCCACGGCCCCGGGCGAAGTAGTGGTGAACGGCATGAGCCCAAGCCGCCGCGACTCGCGCTTTGCCAACTCCGGCATTGTGGCCGCCGTGGAACTGAGCGACATGGACGTGAAGCAGCATGGCCCGCTGGCCGGCCTGCATTTTCAGCAGCAGATTGAGCAGCTGGCCTGCCAGGCGGCGGGCGGCACGCAGCAGGCCCCGGCCCAGTTGCTCGGCGACTTTCTCAAGGGCAAAACCTCCGCCAGTCTGCTCGAAACATCTTACCAGCCCGGCCTTGTGTCTGTGCGCATGGACGACGTGCTCGGGCCGGTGCTGGCCGAACGGCTGCGCCAGGGCTTCCGCGATTTCGGCCGGAAAATTCCCGGCTATGCTACCAATGCTGCCCAGATTGTAGGCGTGGAAAGCCGGACTTCGGCCCCCATCCGCATTCCGCGCGACAAGGACACGCTTCGGCACCCGATGGTGGCGGGGCTGTACCCATGCGGCGAGGGCGCGGGCTACGCGGGCGGCATTGTGTCGGCCGCAATGGACGGCGAGCGGTGTGCCGAGGCCGTGCGGGCCGCGGTGAGCCGCTAGTTGCGGGCCAGCGGCAGTGGCATGGCGCTGAGGCGCGCCAGCACCCGGCGGACCATGCGAGTGCAGCGCGCGCCCAGGTAGGCAAAGGTGTGCTGCGGGGCAAAACCGGCCAGCTGGGTGCGCAGCTGCTCACGCGCCCGCAGCAGGCGCACTTTCACGTTGGCCTCGCTGAGCTGCAGGGCTCCCGCGGTGGCGGCCACGCTCAGGCCTTCTACTTCGCGCAGCACGAATACGCTGCGGTATTTGTCGGGCAGCGATTGTACGGCTGCTTCGAGGGCTTCGCGCAGCTCGTCGTTTAGCACGGTTTGCAGTGGCGTGGGGGCAGCAGCGGCGGGCTCCGGCTCGTCGTCGGGGGTGTTGAGGTCGACAAAGCGCTGCTGGCGCCGCCGGTCCATCAGGCATTCGTTGAGCATGATGCGGGTGAGCCACGTCGGAAAGCTGGCCCGGCCCGCAAAACCACCGAGCTGCACATAGGCCTTTACCCAGGCATTCTGCATGGCTTCTTCGGCGGCGGGGTGCCCCAACAGGGCCACGCCGGTGCGGAACATGCGCTGATTATAGCGCCGCATGAGCAGTTCAAAAAGTTGCTTTTCGCCCGCTAGCACCCGGCTGATTATTTCAGCGTCGGTAAGCGGGCTGTATGGCATGAGGGCCAGGGGCGGCAGCATGATGGATGGTGCGCTAATGGTTTTCGACGGGATATTCTTTAGATGCCCCAACCTGGAATTCGGTTACAGAAAATAGCAATAATAAAATGTAACCCGCCGCAGGGGTAATTCATCCAATGGCAACAACCCATTAAAACCCCATTGCCATGTTACCCTCCGCCAACTTCCCCTACGCCGGGCCGGAAGCCCGGCCCGCGACCGGCCCGGTCCACACCGTAGTCCGGGTCCTGACCTTCACCTACGGCATCGTGCCCATCGTGGCCGGCCTCGACAAATTCACGAACCTGCTCACCAACTGGGAAGCTTACCTCGCGCCGGGCCTGGTGAAGATGCTGCCCGTTCCGGCGCATTCATTTATGATGCTGGTGGGTGCCATTGAAATTGCGGCCGGCGCGCTGGTGCTGTGGCGGCCCCGCCTCGGGGCCCGCGTGGTAATGGCCTGGCTCACGGCCATTGCCCTGACGCTGCTGGGCAGCGGCCGATACCTCGACGTAGCCGTACGCGACCTAGTGATAGCCGTGGGAGCCTGGGCACTGGGCCACCTGGAAGCATCTGACCAGCCGCAAGCATAACCTGGCAGCCCCACAAGCGGTTATTGCGTATGGAGCACGAACGTTTTTGCATCCGCACGTATTTAACTACCCATGGAATCTACGAAAAAAACCCTCGTTCTCGGGGCCTCAGATAATCCCTCCCGTTACTCCTACCGGGCGGCGCACATGCTCAAAAACCACGGCCACGAAGTGGTGCCCGTGGGCATCCGCAAAGGCCAGGTGGCGGGGCTCGACATTCACACCGACCGCCCCCAGGAAAACGACATCGATACGGTGACGCTTTACGTGGGGCCGCAAAACCAGCCCGCTTGGTACGACTACATTCTGGACCTCAAACCCAAGCGCATTCTCTTCAACCCCGGCACCGAAAATCCTGAGCTGGAGCGCCTGGCCCAACAGCGCGGCATCCAGACCGAAGAAGCCTGCACGCTGGTACTGCTCTCGATTGGACAGTATTAACTAACCTGATAATGCCAACTGCGCGCCTCCCGAAATCAACTTTCGGGGGGCGCGCTTGCTTTTGCGGGCTAGCAGCCGATGGCCGGCAAGGGGCGAATTCTGCATCTTTTTGGCCTTATTCCGTACCAGAGGCGGGGCCGCAATGCCCGAATTTTGCACCATACCCCGGCACCTCTATCACGGTGCTCCTACCACTATGTCACCCTCCCCCGAAACCACCACCCTCGACATTGAAGGCATGAGCTGCGCGGCCTGCGCCTCGGCGGTGGAAAAGTCGCTGGCCCGCACGCCGGGCGTGCAAAGTGCCCTCGTCAACTTCGCCACCGAAAAGGCCACCGTGCAGTACCGGCCCGACCAAGCCACGCCTGCCGCCCTAAAAGCAGCCGTAGAAAATGCCGGCTACGGCGTGGTGGAGCGCGCGCCCGACACCAGCGCGGCCGACCGTCAGGCCGAAGTCGACGCCCAGAAAGCAGCGGCCTACCGCCAGCTCAAGCGCCGCTTTGGCGTGGCCGCGGCACTCGCAGCCGTGATTATGGCGCTGAGCATGCTCATGCTCTGGCCCGCGATGATGGCCCGCCTCAACATGAAATGGCTGAACTGGGCCCTGCTCCTGCTCACGCTACCGGTGCTGCTGTTCAGCGGGCGCGAATTTTATGTTTCGGCATGGAACGGCCTCCGGCACCGGGCCGCCAATATGGACACGCTGATTGCCGTGGGCACGGGCGCAGCCTTTGTCTATAGCCTCGCCGCCACGGTTGCGCCCGGGTTTTTCCTCAGCCGGGGGCTGCGGCCCGAAGTGTATTACGACACCACGGCCACCATCATTGCCCTGATATTATTGGGCAAGGTGCTGGAGCTGCGCGCCAAAACCCAAACCTCGGCCGCCATGCGCAGCCTCCTCGGCCTGCAGGCCAAAACCGCCCGCGTGGTGCGTCCCGATGGTCAGGAAATCGACACGCCTATTAATAAGGTACAGTTGGGCGATATTGTGCTGGTGCGCCCCGGCGAGAAAGTGGCCACCGACGGCCTCATCACCGAAGGCCGCTCGACCCTCGACGAAGCCATGCTCACGGGCGAAAGCCTGCCCATGGAAAAGCAGGCCGGCGACGCCGTGTTCGGGGCCACGCTCAACAAAACCGGCTCTTTCCGCTTCCGTGTGACTAAGGTTGGGGCCGATACGTTGCTGGCGCAGATTGTGAAGCTGGTGGAAGATGCCCAGGGCAGCCGCGCGCCCATTCAACGGCTGGCCGATAAGGTGAGCAACGTGTTTGTGCCCACGGTGGTGCTTATCGCCATCCTCACGTTTGGGCTGTGGTTCGGTTTGGCCCCGGCCGGCACGCGCCTGCCGCTGGCACTGGTCAATTTTGTGGCCGTGCTGATTATTGCCTGCCCCTGCGCGCTGGGCCTGGCCACGCCCACGGCCATTATGGTGAGCACCGGCAAGGGCGCCGAGCACGGCGTGCTCATCCGCAACGCCGAAGCCCTCGAAAAAGCCTACCAGGTAAACACCGTGCTGCTCGACAAAACCGGCACCATCACCCGGGGCGAGCCGGCCGTGACGGATTTCTGGGCCGCTCCTAGCCAGCTCAAGGAGAATTTGCTGGCGCTGGTAGCCGCCGTGGAGCGCCAGAGCGAGCACCCGCTGGCGGCGGCCGTAGTGCGCTACGCCGAGGTGCAAAACGTGGCCTCGCCGCCAGCCACCGATTTTCGGGCCGTCGAAGGCCGGGGTGCAGCGGCCACCGTGGCCGGCCAGGCCCTGCTCATCGGCAATGCCGGCCTGCTGGCCGAAGCGGGAATTTACCTGCCGCCAGCCCTCACCACGCAGGCTGCGCAGCTCCTCGCCCAAGCCAAAACGGTGCTTTACGTGGCCGTGGCGGGCCAGGCGGCGGGCCTCATCGGCGTGGCCGATACGGTACGCGAGACCTCCCGGGCGGCCATTCAGCAGTTGCAAAAAATGGGACTAGAAGTAGTGATGATGACCGGCGACAACCCCGAAACCGCCGCTCAGGTAGCGGCGCAGGTAGGCATCACGCGCTACTTTGCCGAGGTGCTGCCCGCCGAAAAAGCCACCCAGGTGCAGGCCCTGCAAGCCGAGGGCCGCGTGGTGGCCATGGTGGGCGACGGCATCAACGACGCGCCCGCGCTGGCCCGGGCCGATATCGGCCTGGCCATGGGCGGCGGCACCGACGTAGCAATGGAAACCGCCGGCATCACCCTCATGCGTTCCGACTTGCGGGGCGTGGTTACGGCCATCGAGCTCAGCCGCCAAACCATTCGCATCATTCGCCAGAATCTGTTTTTCGCTTTTATCTACAATACGCTGGGCATACCCATCGCGGCCGGAGCGCTCTATCCAGTGTTCGGCATTCTGCTGTCGCCCATGCTGGCGGCTGGCGCGATGGCGCTGAGTTCCGTATCGGTGCTCACCAACTCACTGCGCCTGCGGGGCTTCCGGGCCGAGTAATCACTCACGCTCATTTCTATGAAAAATCTTTTTCTGGCTTCCTTTGGCCTGTTAGTAGGCACTTCGGCCTTCGCCCAGCACACCCACATGCCGGGCATGAATATGCAGATGCCGGCCGCCAAGCCTAAGCCGGCAGCGCCCAAGCCAAAACCCATATCCACTCGCCCGGCCCCCGCACCGCGCCCAAAACCCGCCGCTGCCGATACGACCCGCGCCAAAGCGGCACCGGCCATGCCGGGAATGGACATGCCCGGCATGAACATGCCCGCGCCCGCAGCTGAGCCAGCGCCTGCAGCCCGGCCAGCCCACGACATGCCCGGCATGAGTATGGGCTCGAGTGGCAATACCGCCATGCCTGGCATGGCCGCCGACAGTAGCGACATGATGATGGAAATGCGCAACTCGTTTTCGAAAAACCTGCCCATGACGCGGCAGGGCTCGGGCACCAGCTGGCATCCCGATTCCTCGCCCATGTACATGCAGATGGCCCAGGCGAAAGGCTGGGACATGATGTTGATGTATTCCGTTTTCCTGCGCTACACCAGCCAGAACTTCAACCATAGCGCGCTGCGGGGTGATGCTAATTTCCGGGCCAACTCCTACGTAATGGGCATGGCCAACCATCTGGTGGGCGAGCGCGGGCTGTTCAGCATTCAGGCCATGGTATCGGCCGACCCCGTGACGGTGGGCGGCGCGGGCTACCCATTGCTGTTCCAGACCGGCGAATCCTGGAAGGGCGAAAAGCTGCATGACAACCAGCACCCGCACGACCTCGTGAGCGCGCTGGCCTTGGGCTACACCTACGCCGCCAGCCAAGACGTAGACCTGACCGGCTACCTCGGCTACCCCGGCGAGCCGGCCATCGGGCCGCCCGTGTTCATGCACCGGCCCTCGGCGGCCAACCTGCCTGCAGCGCCACTGGGCCACCACTGGCAGGATGCTACGCACATCCAGTTCGGTGTGGCCACGGTGGGCGTGCGCTACCGCAACGCCAAGCTCGAGGGCTCCCTCTTCACCGGCCGTGAGCCCAACGAAAACCGCTACAGCTTCGACCGGCCGCGCTTCGATTCTTACAGCGCCCGCCTCTCGGTAAACCCGTCCGATAATCTGGCCCTGCAGGTTTCGGCTGCCCATCTCAAAAGCCCGGAAGAACTGGAACCCAACGACAACGTGGACCGGACCACCGCCTCGGTGATGCACAATGCCAATGTGGGCAAGGAAAGTATTTTGTCGTCCACCTTCGTGTGGGGCATGAACCGGCACAGCGGCATTGGTGAGGAAACGACTTATTCTCATTCCTTTCTACTCGAAAGCAACCTCCAGGCCCGGCAATTCAATCTTTTCACCCGCCTCGAAACGCTGCAGCTTAATTACGATGAGCTGCTACTGCCCGCCGCCACCGACCACGACGCCCACGCCAACCGCCAGGTGGCGGCTTTCACCCTGGGCGCGTCCAAATACATCGCCAAAACCAAAGCCGGCTGGCTCGACCTTGGCCTCACTGGCACCCTCAATACCTATAATACCGAGAATGCCGCCCTGCTCACGGCCTACGGTCGCAACCCGCTTTCCTTCGAAGTGTACCTCCGCTTCATTGCCCCGCGCATGAGCATGCATATGGGCCACGGCGGCATGAAGCACGGCGGAATGCCAGGCATGAAAATGTAAAGCGGCTGACTGCTTAGTGGCTGAACGCAGTGCCAATAACATGGCGCTGCGTTTTCTTTTCATCGCGCCCAATGCCCCGCCAGCAAGTGCCGTTTATATTTGGCCTCAGATTACGGTGATGGATTGCCACCGCGAACCGCCGGAGCCCCCGC
This sequence comes from Hymenobacter negativus, assembly GCF_016056375.1. Taxonomy (GTDB): domain Bacteria; phylum Bacteroidota; class Bacteroidia; order Cytophagales; family Hymenobacteraceae; genus Hymenobacter; species Hymenobacter negativus_A. The sequence goes on along the minus strand of NZ_JAEDAE010000001.1, from coordinate 777,852 downwards.
CCCGCGCTGATGATTCCTACGAAACGGCACAGCCCCGATGGCAGTGCCGTATGGTTCATCCTGCCGTTCGCACCCATGTTTGCATCCGCCTCTTTTGCCCGCCTGCGGGCCTCCCACTTCGTCTCGGTTCTGCTATTTCTACTGCGCTGGCTGCTGATATGCAGCTTGGTAGGCGCACTGGCGGGCACGGCTTCGGCCGGTTTTCTGGTGTCGCTCGATTGGGTCACGCGCTGGCGCGAAGCCCACCCCTGGGTGCTGGCGCTGCTGCCGGTGGCGGGCCTGCTTATCGGTTTGGCTTACCATCATTTCGGCAGCCGGGCGGTGCGCGGCAACAACCTTATTCTCGATGAAATCCACCGGCCCAGCCAGCGGCTGCCGCTGCGGATGGTGCCGCTGGTGCTGGGCGGCACGCTGGCCACGCACCTGTTCGGCGGCTCGGCGGGCCGCGAGGGCACGGCCGTGCAAATGGGCGCGGCCCTGGCCGACCAGCTCCCCCGCTGGCTGCGCCTGCGCCCACGCGACCGCCGCCTGCTGCTCATCGCCGGCATGAGCGCGGGGTTTGCCTCCGTCTTTGGCACGCCGCTGGCCGGGGCCGTGTTCGGGCTCGAAGTCTTTTTGCTGGGCTCCATTCGCTACGATGCCGTGCTGCCCAGCTTCCTCGCCGCCGTGGCGGCCGACTGGGTCACGCGGGCCTGGGGCGTGGGCCACACCCACTACCCCACACTGGGCGAGCTGCCCCTCACGCCGCTTTTGCTGGGCTGCACCCTGCTGACGGGCGCGTTATTCGGGCTCACAGCCCGGGCTTTTGCTGCCCTCACGCACGGCATCGGCCGAGTTTTCAGCCGCATCAGCTACCCGCCTTTGCGGCCAGTAGTGGGTGGTGTGGTGGTGGCCGGACTGCTGTGGGTGGCCGGTCCTCTGCGGTTCGGCGGCTTGGGCATCCCCGTGATTGTCGAAGCCTTTCAGCATCCGCTCGCCCCCACCGACTGGGCCTGGAAGCTGGCCCTCACGGCCCTCACGCTGGGCTGCGGCTTCAAGGGCGGCGAGGTCACACCGCTGTTTTTTATTGGGGCGGCGCTGGGCAGTGCGCTGGCGGTGGTGCTGCCGCTGCCCGTGGCGCTGCTGGCCGCCATGGGCTTTGTGGGCGTGTTCGCCGGCGCGGCCAATACGCCGCTGGCCTGCCTGCTGATGGGCCTGGAGCTTTTTGGAGCCAACGCCAGCGTGTACTTGGCCATGGCCTGCGTGGTGGCGTATCTGTTCTCGGGCCACACCGGCATCTACGGGGCGCAGGTGGTGGGCCAGGCCAAGCACCTGCGCGATGGCCGGCAGCAAGGCCGCCCGCTGCGCGAGCTGCCCTAGCCAGACCTACAGCAGAATATCAAACGTGAGGGCGGGCATCACGAGCAGCTTCCGACTTGCAACGCGCATATCGCCGGCCTGATAGTCGGCCACGAATCCATTCGCCAATAGTACGTTGATGCCGGCCCGGAAATCGTTGCTGAAGCGCAGGTTCAGGCCCATGCCGCCGCCCACGTTGAAGTCCGTCAGGTTGCCTTTGGTATTGCTGTTGTTGGAATTGGGGCCCAGGTCCCAGTGGTACAGCGAATAGACGCCACCGATGCCAACCACCGGTTCCAGACGCGGGTTTTTCAGGGGAATGTAGTAGGTGAGCAAGCCGAGGCCCCCGGCGCTAAATTCGTTTTGCCGGTGCGAATCGAATACCTGCGTAGCCACCAGCCGCCCGCCAAAATGCGTCCCAAAACGCCCTTCTGCCTGCACGCCCAACACCTTGGGATTGCCCAAAATGCCCAAGGCAGCGGTGTATTTCCGGTAATCAGCCGACTTAACGGGTGCCTGCTGCGCCGCCAGGCGTGAGACGGCCAGCGAGCACAGGAGGAAGGGTAGCAGTTTCAGCATAATGGCCTTGATTAGCGCCTGCGAATCTACTCCATCAAATCCAACGAATGGGGCGCAAAAAAAACTTCCCGCCTCAGGCAACCCTTCCCGTCCTTTTCGCATCTGCCGCCCTGACTCACCATCCCTTCTGCTCCTTTGCCCACCCTTACCGTGACGACCGAAGCCGACCTCATCGCTGCTTGTGTGCGGGGCGAGCACCGGGCCCAGCGCCAGCTCTACGACCAGTTGGCCGGACTGATGCTCACCGTGTGCCGCCGCTACCTCAAGCGCCGCGAAGACGCCGAAGAAGCCCTTATTCTGGGCTTTGCCAAGATGTTCCGGGCCCTGCCCAACTACCGTTTTGAAGGCAGCTTTGAGGGTTGGGTGCGCCGCATTATGGTGAACGAAGCGCTGATGCAGCTACGCCAGCGCGAGATGATGACCGTGTCGTTTGAGGACTTTGCCCAGCCCGAAAACCTGGCCACTACCGCTGCCACCGCCGATACTCAACTACAGGCCGAGGACCTGATGGCTCTGCTGGCCACCCTGCCCACCGGCTACCGCACCGTCTTCAACCTCTACGCACTGGAAGGCTATGGCCACCAGGAAATTGCCGAACTGCTGGGCATCAGCGAAGGCACCAGCAAATCGCAGCTGAGCAAGGCCCGCGCCATGCTTCAGCGGCGCGTTCAGTTTTCCGCCATTTCGGCGAATTAGCTCTTATTCTTATGCTTCCCGAAGATAATATCGACGATTTATTCCGCCGCCAGCTCGACGGCCACGCCACTCCGACCGGCGACGACCTCTGGGCGCGCCTGCAAGCCAGCGCCCCCCAGCCCGAAGCCCACGACCCACGCCTCGACGAGCTGTTCCAAAAAAACCTCGCCGCCCACGCCACGCCCCCGCGCCGCGAGCTCTGGGAGCGCCTCGAAGACGAGCACCTGCGCCCCCGCCAGCGCCGCGCCGCCGCGTGGTGGCCCATGGCCATGGCCGCTGCTGTGCTCATCCTGCTGCTGGCCGGCGGGGCTGGCCTATGGCTCGGCTTCCCGGCCGGTAAAGCAGACGGCAATGACGTGGCCGTTCAAAAAGCGGATGGTGCGAATGCTGCGGCGAGCAAGGCTACGATAGGTGCCACCGCACCCAACGCCACGGCAGCCTCAAAGGCCGCTACGACGACGACCGCCACAACCGCCGCATCAGTTTCTGAAGCAGTAGTGGCTGCAAATAATACCCTGGAAGCCACCAAAAACCTGGTTTCTGCTTCTGTTCAAAAAAACACCGCGGCCCAGGCAACCCGCTCCCTGGCCCTCGCATCTACCGCAACAAAGGCCGGTAAGTCGGCCGAGCGGCTGTCGCCGCGCCACTCGCTGGGAAGCAACTGGCAGCCGGACGCGGCCGCCCCTTCGCCCGCCCTCGTGGCCCGCACGACGACCGTTCCCCCGACCCAAAAATCCGCTACTGACGAGCAGCACCCGGCCCCGGTGGTAGCCGCCAACACCCCGCCCACCCCAGCGCCCGCGACGGTAATCGACCCCGCCCGCCTGGTGCCTTCCGCCGAGCTTATCACGGTGGAGGTGCGCAACGGCGAGGCCCCGGCCCGGCCCGCCCGCGCCGTGGCCTCGGCCCTAGCCGCCAGCCCCGAACCGGCCGAGCGCCGGCGGCTGGGCGGCCGCCTCCTGCAGCAAGCCGGCCACTTGGTGCGCGGCGAGCGGGTGAGCCTGGCCGAAGTGACGGGCCTGCCCGAAAACGTGACCATTCAGGCCACCGTGGCCGGGCACCGGGTCACAAAATCCATTCAATTGTAATTCACCTTTTCTTTCTCGGAAATCATGCAACGCGCTTTTCTCCCCTCTTTTCTGCTCTTCACTGCCCTCACGGCCGGGCTGACCGAGGCCCGCGCTACCGGCCTGACGCGCCCCGCTACGGTGCAGGACACCATTGTGATGCGCCTGCCCAACCGCGCCACCCTCACCCTGACGGTGCGCGATGCGGCCCAACTGCGCCAGCTCAAAAACTACCACCTCGACTCGCTCACCACCCGCCTGGCCACCTACATCACGCAGGCCGAGGCCGCCGCCAAAGCCGGCACCACCAACCAGGTGACCATGCGCTTCTACCCCGACAAGGACCAGCCCGGCCAGAACCTGCCCGAAGAAATCCGCATCACGGCCCACAAGCCCGGCACCGACGGCACCAAAGGCCCCACCAAAACCCAGGTATTTCTGAATAAGAAATTCGGCATCACCACTTACAACAAAGGCGATGGCGAGAACTCCTTCACCATCGACACGAACGGCAGCACGCATGCCACCGCGAAAGGAGATTCGGCGAAAAACGCCAGTCGGAGAGACCGCCACACCGTTGACCTACACTTCGAAGTCGGCCCAAACACCTTCGTCAATTCTTCGGCCAATGGCGTGAGCACGGCTCCTCCGTTGCGCTATTGGTCTTTTTGGGGCGGGTCGGGCATCACCAGTTTTGGCCTCGATTATGTGCAGCCCCTGGCCTATAGCAAGCGCGCCAAGTTGGCCATCACCTTTGGTCCTGAATTTACGAGCAACAGATTCCTTCTGAGCGGCAACAACCAGTGGGTGAAGAACGGCAACATCACGACTACGGAGCGCGCGCCCGATAGCAAGCAGATTGACGATTCCAGGCTCGTAGTTAACTATTTGAACTTGCCCATAATGCTGCGCCTAAAGCTGCGCAACAAAGAGGACAAGCGGACCCTCTCGGCGGGCATTGGTGCCTTTGGCGGCTACCGTGTGGGCGGCAACATCACCACGGAATACAAGCTGGCCGGCAGCGACAATAAGCACGAGGACAAGCTGCGCGGCGACCTCAACGTCAACGACTGGCAGTATGGCCTGCAAGGCGAGTTGGGCTTTCACTTCCTCCGGTTTTTCGCCAAGTACAACCTGAATGAAGTGTTTCAAACAGGTCAGGGCCCTCAAACCCACGCCCTCAGCTTTGGCTTCCGCTTTATTGGTTTCTAAGTCAGATTCAAAGTATGAAAAAAGCGCCCCGGCATTCCGGGGCGCTTTTTTTATGGCCTGTCATCCTGAGCGGAGCAAAGGACCTTATCACGTAGGAATAACTCAAACGTGATAAGGTCCTTCGCTCCGCTCAGGATGACTGATATTAAAAATTACTCGTTTCGAAAGAAGTTATCCAGCAGAATGGCGGCCGAAATCGCCACGTTCAAACTCTCGGCTTGGCCGCCGGCTCCGCGCGGAATGTGCAGCCGCCGCGTGAGGGCCGCCGCCACGGCGGGCGTGAGGCCGTGCGATTCGGAACCCATCACGAGCACGCCGGCGGGGTGCAGGCTGAGGCGATGAACGTTGTCGCCTTCCAAATCGGCGCCGAAGATGCCCACGGCGGGGGCCAGCGTGGGTAGCCACGCGGCCAGGTCGCGCTCCCAGACACGCACGCGGGCGAAGGCCCCCATGCTGGCGGCCACGGTTTTGGGGGCATAGGCATCGGCGCACCCGGGGCTGAGCACCACGCCGGGCAGGCCGTACCAGTCGGCCAGGCGCAGCAAGGTGCCAAGGTTGCCCGGGTCGCGCACTTCGTCGAGGGCGAGCAACAAAGCCGATTCGGGCAGCGTTAGGGGCAGCGGGGTTTCGGCGGGTAGGTGCACCACGGCCAGGGCGGTGGTATTGGTGGCCAGCGTGCCGAGCTGGGTGAGTTCGGTTTCGGTGGCGGCGCTGAGCGGCAGCCGGGCGGGCAGGTGGGCACGGTTTTGGTCGATGAATTCGGCCGTGGCCAGCACGTGTTCAACTTCCAGGTCGGAACTTAGCAGCTCCAACACGCTTTTGCCCCCCTCCACCAGGAACGCCCCGTGGCGGTGCCGGTACTTCTTCTGGTGCAGCGACTGCACGTATTTGCCAAGTGCTTTTGAAACCATTACGCTTTACTTATTTGCCAAAACTACGGCCTGCGCACCGGCTCGGGCCGCTGCTGGCGTTGCTGGGGCTGGCGGCTTGCTCGCCATTCAGCCTGCTGCGGCCCAAGCAGCGCCTGCTCAGCCGCGTCGAAATCAAGGGCATCGAGCAGGCCGACAAAGAACGGCTGACTGCGCTGGCCCAGCAAAAGCCCAACACCAAGCTGCCGCCCAAGCTGGCCATCTACCACCTGGGCTTCAACTTCTACGATTCGGTGCGCATCAAAAACAAGCTGCGCGAGATTGAAACCACTTACGCGGCCAAAATAAAAGCCGCTGGCACCGACTCGGCCCAACTGGGCAAGCTCATTGCCCAGCGCGAACGCAAAACCAAGCGCAAGCAATTGGCCCTCGACAAGGGCAACGCCTTTATGCGCTTGGGCGAAGCACCGGTCATCTACGACACGGCTCTCACTAAGAAATCGGTGGAGCAGATGACGACCTTTCTGCGGTCGCAGGGCTTTTTTCGGGCGCGGGTGTCGGCCACCGATACGGCCCGCTACCGGCGCGGCATCGTGCTGCGCGTCCTGAAAGCGGTAGGCTCCATTTTTCCCGGCAAGCCCGATTCGCTGGACGCCGCCAAGCAGTACCGCCGCGTGACGGTAACTTACAACATCAAGGAAGGCCAGCCGTTTCTTTACCGCCTGCAGACCCCCAGCATCCCCGATTCGGGCGTGGCCGCCGTGGTACGCCGGGGCCAGCCAGCCACGCTGCTGCACGAAAACGACCGCTACAACGAGGACCTCATCGGCCAGGAGCGTACCCGCCTCGAAACCCTCATTAAAAACGCGGGCTACTACGACTTCCGCCAGCAGTACATCACCCTCGAAGCCGATACCAGCTTCGAGAAGTTCACGGTCCGGCTGCGCACCTTCATCGCCAACCCCGCCCCGGGCCAGGGCCACCGGGTGTACACGTTGCGGCAGGTCCGTTTCATCACCGATGCCGGCGTGGGCCGCACCCTGCGTAGCGCCTCCGGCGACACCCTGCGCCGCGCCGGCACGCCCGGCGCCCTGCGCGCTCGCCCCAGCCTGGGCATTCGCACCGATACAGTGGTCACGGACTCGGTTCGTTTCGCCGCTTACGAGCAGAAATTCAGCACCGGCCTGCTGGCCAACAAGGTGCTGGTGCGTCCCGAGCAGCACTACAGCCTGACCAACACCATGCAGACCCAGCGCCTGCTGGCCGACCTGGACATGTTCCGGTTCAATACCGTGAACTACCGCAAGGTGCCCGACCCGCCCACCACCGACAGCACCAGCCGCCCTGGACCCGGCCAACTGGTGGCCGTCATCAACGCCTCGCCCGCGCCCAAGTTCTCGCAGACTGTGGAAGTGGGCGCTACCTACGTGGCCTACCTGCCCGGCCCGTTTCTGAACTACCGCCTGAAAACGCGCAACCCCTTCGGCGGAGCCGAGGTGCTGGAATTTGGTGTGCGGGCCGGCTTCGAGGGGCAGCTCACGCGCGTGGCCACCGACAACACGACTGACAACGTGTATACAACCCAGCTCGGGGCCACGGCGGCGCTGGTGCTGCCGCAGTTTCTGGTGCCCTTCCGCACCAATTATTTCCTGACGCGCTACAACCCCAAAACCCGCTTCTCGCTCTCCGAAACCTACGTGAAGCGTCCGGAATACATCCGGTCCAACTTCGAGTTTGCCTGGGATTACATCTGGCAGCGCTCACCTTTTCACCAGTATGTGTTTTCGCCGGTGGTCATCACGCTCGTGAACACGCCCTTTACCAGCGACTCGTTCAACGTGCGCCTGCGGCGCTTGCAGGTCACGGAAGGCTCGTCGCTCTACCGCTCATTCAGCAAGCAGGTCGAGCCGAGCTTCAGCTTCACCTCACTCTACAATTCCAACGATTTTAACGAAACCCGCGATGCCTCTTACCTGCGGCTTTTTGGCGAAATCGGCGGCCTCACCCGCGGGCTCTACCGCAAAAACCTCTACGAAGGCACCGGCCTGAGCGTGTACGATTTTGCCCGCATCAGCGCCGACTTCCGCCGCTACCATCGCCTCACGCCCCAAACTTATTTCGTGTGGCGCCTCAATGGCGGGGTAGTGCACGCCCTCACTAAAACCGACGACCCCACCACGCCCGAAAGCGACTCACAGTACATCATTCCCTACGACAAGTCATTTTTTGCCGGGGGCTCCACCAGCCTGCGGGCCTGGCAGCCGCGCCGCCTCGGGCCGGGCGGCTTCACGCCCCTGCGCCCGAGTGGCGGCCAGCTTGTGCGCGACTACCTCACCGAGCAGCCCGGCGAGCTGCTGCTGGAAGGCAGCGCCGAATACCGCTTCCCGATTTACGGCTTCTTCAAAGGCGCACTGTTCACCGATTTTGGCAACGTGTGGGGCTTGCAGGAAAAGAAGGACCCTGCTACCGGCGAGTACCTGCGCACCGGCGCGCAGTTTCAGCTCAACACTTTCTACCGGCAGATTGCCGTGGGCTCCGGTTTCGGGCTGCGCTTCGACTTCACGTTCCTGATTCTGCGCCTCGACATTGCTACCAAAATCTACGACCCCACCGCCCCCACGAGTGCTGATAAATGGGCCCTGCGCAACTTCGACACCAGTGCCAACCCCATTTCCTTCAACCTGGGCATCGGGTATCCATTCTAATGGATTGGTGGGTCGCGCTGGCCACAGTTTAGCGCAAAAAAGCCTCTCCGGTTTCCCGGAGAGGCTTTTGCAATTATTACACGCCGCTTTTCAGCTGTGTGTGAGGCAGCAGGCTAATATCCCAGCAGCTCGCCCAGCACCACAGCAACTTTAGCCGCGCTCGGCAGCATCTGCTTTTCCAGCTCCACATTCAAGGCAATGGCCGGCAGGTTGGCCGCGCCGAGGGTGAACACCGGCGCATCCAACGCCGTGAAGCAATGCCGCTGAATGCGTCCGGCTAGGCTTTCGGCAAAGCTGTTCATCAGCGGCTCTTCGGTGAGGACGAGCACCTTGCCATGGCGGCGGGTAGCGGCCGTCACCGCATCAAAATCAATCGGGTTGAGGGTGCGCAGGTCGAGGATTTCGATTTGGCCGGGGAAGTCGCGGCTGGCAGCTTTGGCCCAGTGCACGCCCATGCCGTAGGTCACGACCAGGGCGGTTTCTCCTTGGCGTAGCTTTTCAGCATCGGCAGCCTGCGCAATGGCGGCTACGCCCAGCGGAATAACGTAGCCCGCCGCCGGCTCCACAGTTTTGGCTTCTTCGGTGCCGGCCACCTTGCTCCAGTACAGGCCTTTGTGCTCCAGCATCACCACCGGGTTGGGGTCGAGGAAGGCCGCGCGCATGAGGCCCTTCATATCAGCCGCGTTGCTGGGATACACCACCTTGATGCCCCGAATGGTAAGCAGCGTGCTTTCGATGGAACCCGAATGATAAGGCCCGCCCCCGCCATACGCCCCGATGGGCACCCGGATGAGGGCCGGAATCGGGAACTTGCCCATGGTGAGATAGCAGGATTTACTGAGTTCCTCCACCAGCTGGTTCAGTGCGGGCCAGATGTAGTCGGCAAACTGAATTTCGACGATGGGCCGCGCCCCAACGGCCGCCATGCCCGCCGTGCTGCCCACGATGTAGGCCTCCTGAATGGGCGTGTTAAACACCCGTGCATCGCCGTACTTCTTGGCCAGCAGCGCCGCCTCGCGGAACACGCCGCCCAGCTCGCCGCCCACGTCCTGCCCGTAAAACAGGGCTTCGGGGAATTCCTGCAGTATGTCGTCCACGGCGTGCAGGGCGGCGTCCACCATCAGGGCTTTTTCGGCCCCGGCGGGGCTGCGCTCGCCAGCTTCTTCGGTGATGGTGGGCGGGGCAAATTCGTGGTCGGCGAAGGTGGCCGGGTCAGGGTTAGGCGCAGCCAAAGCCTCGGCCCAGTCGGCGCGCACGGTGGCGCGGGCCTCGGCCTGCAAGGCGGCCAGTTCCTCCTCTTGCATGCCCAGGGCCAGCAAGCGCTGGTGCAGGCGCGGCAAAGGGTCCTGCTCCTGGTGGGTGGCTAGGTCGGAGCGGTACCACTCGCGGCGCACGCCGCTGGTGTGGTGGCCCAGCAACGGGCATTTGGCGTGCACCAGCACCGGCCCGCGCCGGGCGCGCACGTGCGCAAACGCCTCGGCCAGGCCGGTGTGCGACGATTCAAAATCGGCCCCGTCCACCTGCATGCGGCGCAAGCCGGGGAAGCCGGCGGCAAAATCGTAGGCATTCATGGCGCGCATTTCGCGGCCCGTGGCCGAGATGCCCCAGTCGTTGTCCTGCACCAGGTACACGATGGGCAACTGGTGCAGAATGGCCATTTGCAGGGCCTCGGCCACCTCGCCCTCGGTCATGGCCCCGTCCCCGATGGAGCACAGCACTAGCGGCTTTTCGGCCAGCCAGCCCGCTGACTTATTCAACGACTCGATGGCCAGCCCCTGCTTTTCGAAGTAGCTGATGGCGTGGGCCATGCCCGTGGCCGGAATGGCCTGCATGCCTGTGGCCGAGCTTTGGTGCGGAATAATCGGGATGCCTGCCCTCCGCAGCGAGGGGTGCGAGTAGTAGGTACGCCCGCCACTGAACGGGTCGCCGGCTTTGGCCAGCAGCTGGAGCATCAGCTCATACGGGCGCAGGCCCAGGCCCAGCAGCATAGCGTCGTCGCGGTAGTAAGGGGCGGCGTAGTCGTTGCCATTCAGCAGGAAAGCGGCGGCCAGCTGCACGGCCTCGTGGCCGCGGGCGGTGGCGTGCACGTAGCGCGAGGCGGTAGCCTTTTCCTCTTCGTAGAGCGTGGCCATTTCGGCGGCCGTGTGCATCAGGCGGTAAGTGCGGCGCAGTAGGTTGGCGTCGGGCACTGGCGCGGCGGTGGCGGGCGCGGTGAAGGCCGAAGCGGCCGCGGCCGCAGCAGCAGCTACGCGGGGATTGGCAAAGTCAGCAGTTTCGGGAGCGGCGGGGGCAGCAAAATCGGACATTGGGGGCTGGGCGGGGTGAGACTGCAAAAGTACGTCCCGCGCCCTCGTCCGTATCTTTGGGGAGTTAAGAGTTAAAAGTTGGGAGTTAAGAGTGGTGCGTCACCGACTATAAAATGCACACTCTTAACCCCTAACTCCTAACTCCTAACTTTTAACTGCCAACTCCCCGCATGCCCTCTCCCACCATCCGTCCCGAAATTGAAGCCTGGCTGGCTGATTTTCAGCTTCGTCTCTGCCAGCAGCTCGAAACCGCCGACGGCGGCCCCGCCACTTTCCACACCGATGCCTGGCAGCGCGAAGGCGGCGGCGGTGGCCGCTCCAAAGTGCTGGAGCACGGCGCTATTCTGGAAAAAGGGGGCGTGGGATTCTCAGCCGTGTGGGGCGAAATGAGCGAGGCCGCCGCCCGCCAGCTGCACATGCCCGACCCGCATTTCTACGCCACCGGCGTGAGCGTGGTGCTGCACCCGCGCAGCCCGCGTGTGCCCATCATCCACATGAATGTGCGCTATTTTGAGGCCGGCAACGGCGAAGCTTGGTTTGGCGGCGGCATCGATTTAACCCCGATTTATGTAGACGAAGCACAGGCCCGCCGCTTCCATGAGCAGCTGCGCGCCGTGTGCGACCGCCACAACCCGGCCTACTACCCCAAGTTTACGCGCTGGGCCGACGACTATTTCTACCTCCCGCACCGCCAGGAGACGCGCGGCGTGGGCGGCATTTTTTTCGATAGACTGACCGTGGGCCAGGACGGCACCGCCGAGGAACTATTTGCCTTCATGCGCGACGTGGCCGAGCTATTCGGCCCGTTCTACACCCAGCTCATGGCCGAAAACCACGCCCTGCCCTTCGCCGAGCGCGAAGAAGCCTGGCAAAGCCTGCGCCGTGCCCGCTACGCCGAATTCAACCTGGCCTTCGACCGCGGCACCCGCTTCGGCCTCGAAACCGGCGGCCGCACCGAAAGCATCCTCATGAGCCTGCCCCCGCGCACCGGCTGGGCCTACAACCCCGCCCCGCCCGCCCCCGGCACCCCGGAGGCCCGCACCCTGGCCTGGCTCCGCAAGGGCGTAGACTGGTTGGCCGATGCTTGAGACTATCCAACAGCTTGACCGGCAGTTGCTGCTGGCCATCAACCACGCCCACAGCCCTGTGCTGGATGCGGTGATGGTTTTTGCCTCCAACCGTCTGGTGTGGTTTCCGGTCTACGCCGTCCTGGTTGGCTGGCTGATATATCATTTCCGGTGGCGGGCAGCCCTGCTACTGCCGCTGGTCATTGCTGCCGTGGGCTTGGCCGACAGCATTACCAGCCGGCTGTTCAAGCCATTTTTCGGGCGGCCCCGCCCCTGCCACGATGCCTCGCTCGACCACTTGCTGCACCTGCCTGATGGCTGCGGCGGGCAATTCGGCTTCCTATCCTCGCACGCCGCCAATTCCATGGCGCTGACAGTTTTTTTGGCAATAATTCTGCCCCCGGGTCGTTTCCGCGGGCTCAAAATCGGGGTATTCGCCTGGTTTGTGCTATTATCCTACAGCCGCGTGTATCTTGGCGCTCACTACCCCACCGACGTACTGGGCGGGGCTGCGGTGGGGGCCCTTATGGGTTGGCTGGCAGCAGTAGCTTTTCGGCGCTGGGCTCCCCATTGGTGGCCCGAGCAGGCGTAGCTTATTTATATTATGAGCCAGTCACAACGGCGGTTTCTATTCATATTATCCAGCACCCGCCGCCTCGGCAACAGCGAACAGCTGGCCTACTGCGCCGCGCACCCGCTGCCACCGGGCACCGAACAAAAGTGGATGCACTTGCTGGACTATCCGCTTCCCGATTTTGTCGACCTGCGGCACAGCGGCCCTTTCCAGCCACCCGCCGGCAACGCCCAACTGCTGCTTGAAGCCACCCTCCACGCCACCGATTTGGTGCTGGTGGCCCCGCTCTACTGGTACAGCCTGCCCGCACCCGCCAAGCTCTACCTCGACCATTGGAGCGCGTGGCTACGCACCCCGGGCGTTAATTTCCGCGAATACATGAAGGGCAAGACTCTGTGGGCCATCACGGTTAGCAGCGGCGAGCGTACCGAAGCCCAGCCTCTTGAAGACTCCCTGACCCTAACGGCCAACTACCTGCAAATGCGCTGGGGCGGCATCCTTTTCGGCACGGGTTCGCGCCCCAACGATATTCAGCTCGATGCCCCGGCCCTGCTCCGGGCCAAGTCTTTTTTTGCCGCCTCAAACAACGCGGTTTTGGCGGCGAACCCACCAGAGGTTGATATTCTAAAAAGCCCCGCTGAATAAACAGCGGGGCTTTTTAGAGTTTATTATTTAGCCGGTTTGCGGTTGCCGGTATGGCCATCGCCTTTATCGCCCTGGCCGGGCTTGCTGGTCTTTTTCGAGTTGTGCTGGTCGTCCTGCGAGAGCGACCGGTTCAAGTCGACAGACTGTTCAATCTCACCGTTCTCACCGCGCCGAATGTAGCGCTTATCGCCCGGATGGGGTTCGTTTAATTCACGTTTTGACATGGTGGCAAAGGAGTTACGTGGAAATACTCTTTCCTACGCACGCTTGCCAGCCGGGTTGCCGGCCTAGCGGCCCAGCAGCTTCGCCACGTACTTGCCCACGATATCAAACTCCAGGTTCACCGTTTCGCCGGCCTTCAATTGCTGAAAGCTGGTGTGCTCGTAGGTGTAGGGAATGATGGCCACCGTGAAGCCCGTGTCGGTGCTTTCGAAGCAGGTAAGGCTGGTGCCATTCACGCAGATGGAGCCTTTCTCCACGGTAAGGCGGCCGGGGCCAGCCTCGTGCTCGAAGCGGAACAGCCAGGAGCCGTCCTGGTCGGTCACGCTCAGGCAGGTGGCCGTGGCATCGACGTGGCCCTGCACGATGTGGCCATCAAAGCGGCCGTTGGCAGCCAGGCAGCGCTCCAGGTTCACATGGCGGCCGGGCTGCCACTGGCTCAGGTTGGTCACGCGCATGGTTTCATCAATGGCCGTCACGACGTGGGTACCGGCGGCCGCGTCCACAGCCACCACCGTCAGGCACACGCCGTCGTGGGCCACGCTCTGGTCAATTTTCAGCTCGGCCGCAAAGGGCGAGGCCACGGTGAAATGACGGTTGCTGCCTTGGTCTTCAACGGCAACGATGGTACCCAGGGCTTCAATAATTCCAGTAAACATGAATTGCGGAGTTAAGCAGATTGGTCAGATTTTGTGGAAAGCAACAGGCCAATAATCGGTTCTGCCGCTTCGCGCACACAAAGAACGGCACCCTGCTGCCAGAGTGCCGTTGGTGGGGTGATAACCGCGCAGTCGGCACGGAGGTTATTTGTCGCTCTTCTCGAAGGGCCGCCAGTCAAGCTCGCCGGGCATGCCGCCGGCTTTCTTGCGCAAGAAGACGGTCTGGTCGTCGTCCTCCCGTTTGCCAAAGGTCACATCGGCCCGACAATCCAGGCAACGCACCGAAGTGTATTTGAATTTGCCCTGGGCCACGCGGCTGGTCAGGTCCAGGTTATCGGACCCGCAGATGCCACAGGCGGCCACATCGGCAAAGCTCAAACGCTCGTATTCGGCCACCGTTTCGTGAAAGTTATTGCCTTGCACGGTAAAGTGAAACTGGCGGCGCCCGATGCGCTTGGTCGTCATCATTTGCAACATTTTACTACTCTGAAAGGGGTTAATTGATACTTTAAAAGTACGAATTATCGACCTCAAAAACAAGCTGATACCTCAAAATAAATACATAAAAAAAGGTGCCGTAAAGCACCTTTTTTTAGTGGCTGAAAACCTGCTTATTGCTGCACGAATTTTACCGTTCGCAGGGTGTTGCCCGCACTTACCTCGCATACGTAAGTCCCCTTCGCCAGCGGCCCAAGACGGAGCGGAACTTCCTCGCCGGTAGTAGCCGGCAGCTGCCGCTGCGCCACCACCGCCCCCCGGACATCCAGCACGCGCACGCGCAGCGCCTGGCCGCGCAGCACCGCCGGTACTACCAGCATGAGCGGGCCACTACCGGCTGGGTTGGGGTACAAGCCCAAAGCCCCCGCTGCAGCCGGCGAAACGGTGTCCAACGGGGCGTTCGGATGCAGGGCGTTGTAGGCAGTCACAAAATTGGGAATGCCGTAACCCAGCGTATTATCGGGGTTGGCCGCTTGCGTGGCGGTGCTGCGTAGGGCCACAATTACTTGCTGCGCAGTGAGCGTGGGGTTGGCCTGCCAGAAACCGGCCGCCATACCCGCCAGCACGGGGCAGGCAAATGAGGTGCCGTTGCCCCGAAAAGCGCCGCCATTAGGCGAAATCACGGCCGTAGCCAGCCCCATGGCCGACAGCGTGGGCTTGATGCGGCCATCGGCCGTGGGGCCATAGGAGCTGAAAAACGCATGATTCCCCAATGAATCCACGGCTCCAACGGTCATGATGGAATCGGCATCGGCGGGGGCCGAAATATAGTGCCAGGCGTGGTTGCCTTCGTTGCCGGCGGCACTTACCACCAGCATGCCTACGCGGGCAGCCATCGTCGCCGCCCGCGAGCTGATGGCATTGCGGCCAGTCATATCGGCATAGGTGTAGGACACCGAAGGCGCATCGAAATCGGTATATCCTAAGGACGAGCTGATAACGTCGACGCCCACCGAATCGGCGTATTCGGCGGCGGCCAGCCAGTTGGCTTCTTCAATTGGGTGCTCCGAATACACGTCCTCCGTGATGCACAGGTGGAACGTGGCCTTGGGCGCGGTGCCAACGAAAAACCCCGGCTGGTTAGCGGCCATGGTGGACAGGCAGTTGGTGCCGTGGTCGCTGCGGCCGTACACGCTGGTGCCGCCATCCACGAAGTTGCGGGTGCTGGCCAGGCGCTGTTCCAGAAAGAGGGGCTGCAAGGCCGAAATCTGGTCGGCCCCGGGAAAGCCCGCGTCGAACACGGCTATCTGCATGCCGTCGCCCCGGAAACCGGCATCGTGCATGGCCAGCGCACCAATCTGCTGGTTTTGGCGGTAGGCCGGGCCGTACTGGGCGCGGGTAGCCGCCGGATTCTGCGCGGAGGGTTCGGGCAGCTGCGTGGGTGCGGTGAAGGGCCCCGGCACGCGGGCGCTCCGGTTGAGGGTGCTGGCGCGGCTCACCTTGGGCAGGGCCATGATGCGGCCCAGGGTAAGGGAATCGCAGGAAACCACGGCCGCATTGAACCAGCGGGACGTGTATAGCACTTGCGGCGCACCACTCACGGCCCGAATCTGGGCCACGTAGGCGGGGTTCACGGGCAGGTCGCGGGGCAGCACGGCGATGCCCTGCCGGCTGCGCCGGGCCAATGACCGGGCCGACAAAAAAGCCTGCGGCTGCGCCACCGAAAACGGCGTACCGGCCTTATCCCGGAAATACACCAGATGGCGGCGGACGGTACCCTGCGCCTTGGCCGGAACGACTGCCAAAGCATTCAGCGCGCAGGCTACCATGCCCAGGCTCACCCATTTAAACGTAGAAGGCACCATAAGTTGCGGTGGACAGCGAGGGTAATAAAATCAGCGGCAGGCAGCCTAATTTACTTTGTATTCAATCAGGGTTTCGCGGCGCGAATAGCCAAAGGTGTACGACTTGGGCACGAAAACGACATTGCCCCCACCGGAGCTTATGTAGTAGTAATTGGAAAAGCGCCGCTTACGCCGAAAAACCGGCCCCACACCCTTTGCAAATACCTGCTGATAGGTGTTCACATAATACGCGTCATCGGCCTGCGCCGTGCCTTCGTTGGTGGTGGTCACGGTGGCCGGGTAGGCTGTCGTAGTGCCGCTTACGGTGGTGCTGAACGGCTCCCCCACATGGCGGTAGCGCCGGGTTTCGGCTGTCACGGTGTCTTCGGAGTTGTTACTGTAGGCATTGAAATTCCACAAGCGGCCTTCGCGCACCGGAAAAATCAATTCCAGTGTGCGAAGGTTGTTGCGGTTAAGAATGACCGACTGCGCCGACGGACTCAGGATAAACACGCTGTCATCGACCCAGGCCGCCGTGGGCGACAGGCGTTTGGAGCGCACCAGCCGGTAAGACGTTTTACCGGCCGCATCGGTGAAGGTACTGGCAATGGTTTCCCGGAACTGAAAGGCATTTACCGTAGCTACGCTGGGCGTTACCTGGGAGCCCTGGCCGCTGGCCGGGCTCCAGGTAGTATCGGCCACGGCGTAAATCCAGTAATTACCGACGGCCACCGGGTAATAGCCCAAGCCTGCATCGGGCAGGATTTCCACGGTGTTTTCTTTGCAGCCGACAGCGCTAAGGGCTAATGCGCCCGCTGCCAAAACCAGGCCGGCCCGGCGGGTAGCTGCCGGCAAATTCCAGAAAGAAAACAGTTGATGCATGGATAGTGAGCAGCGGGTTGTGGAAAGGAATTAGTGACCAGCCGTGGCCGGAGCGGCAAAAGGTAAGGGAATTTCGCCGATTACGTGGCGCTCAATCCAACCGCCGCCCAGCACGTCCTGGCCGTCGTAGAACACGGCAGCCTGGCCGGGCGTGATGGCGTGTACGGGCTCTTCGAAATAAACGCGGATTTTGCCGTCCACTTCTTCCAGAAACGCCGGCGAGCCGTCGTGGTTGTAGCGCACTTTCACTACGGCCGGCACCAGGCCCAAGCCCGTTAGGTTGGCCAGTTTGCCCATGTTCAGCTTGCCCACCACGGTGGCCGTGCTGGCCAGCTCGTCGTAGTTGCCGAGTACCACTTCGTTGGTATCGGGCCGGATTTCGAGCACAAAGGCGGGGTAGCCCAGCGCCACGCCCAGCCCTTTGCGCTGCCCGATGGTGTAGAACGGGTAGCCCTCGTGCTTGCCGATAACACGGCCGTTTTTGGTCACGAAGTTGCCGCCAGCTACGCGCGCCTCCAGGCCCGGCACGCGGCGGCGCAGGAAGCCCCTGTAGTCATTGTCGGGGATAAAGCAGATTTCGTAGCTCTCGGGCTTGTTCACCAGTTCGGTGAAGCCGCGCCGGCGGGCTTCGTCATAAATTTCGGTTTTGCGCATGCCGCCCAGCGGAAACAGCGTGCGGCTCAGGCTCTCCTGGCTCACGCCCCAGAGGGCATAGCTTTGGTCTTTGTTTTCGTCGAGTCCTTTGCTCACCACGAAGCGGCCGGTTTCCTCATCCTTGCGGATATTGGCATAGTGGCCCGTGGCAATGTACTGGCAGCCAAGCTGGTCGGCGCGACGCAGCAAGGCATCCCACTTGATGTGGGTGTTGCAGAGCACGCAGGGGTTGGGCGTGCGGCCAGCGAGGTATTCGTCGGTGAAGTTGTCGATTACGAAGTCGCCAAACTCGTCGCGGATATCAATGATATAATGCGGGAAACCAAGCGTCACGGCAATGTCGCGGGCGTCGTTGATGCTATCGAGCGAGCAGCAGCCGGTTTCCTTTTTGGAACCGCCGGCGCTGGCGTAGTCCCAGGTTTTCATGGTCATCCCGACCACTTCGTAGCCTTGTTCGTGCAGCAGCACGGCGGCCACGCTGCTATCAATTCCGCCGCTCATGGCGACGAGGACTCTTCCTTTTACTTCGGTATTCATATTAGTGGTGCAATTCACCCGGAGCTTTAATGGTTCCGGCCGGCACCTGCAAAGGTACGCCGGTCATTGCGAGGAAGCCTGTTATCGTGAGGCCTCGCCTGTCATTGCGAGCGCAGCGAAGCAATCCATCTTATTCTCAGCGACCAACCTTCTAATGTGACCAGTTCAAGTAAGAAACCCCGGTACTGCGCAGTGCCGAGGCTTTCTGGTAAAGAACAGGTCTGGTTTTGAGAGGACGGATTGCCACGGGCTTCGCCCTCGCAATGACAGCCGCAGGCACTTACTTCCCCCGTCCTTCCACAATAATCTTGAGCGTGTATAGCAACACGCGGAAGTCCATCGCCAGGCTCATATTTTCGATGTAGAGAATGTCGAATTTGAGCCGTTCTACCATCTGGGCTACGGTTTCAGCATAGCCGTATTTCACCTGGCCCAGCGAAGTAAGGCCCGGCCGCACGCGGTGCAGGTGGCGGTAGTGGGGCGCGATTTTCACAATCTGGTCGATGAAAAACTGGCGCTCCGGGCGCGGGCCCACAATGCTCATGTCGCCCTTCAGCACGTTCCAGAACTGGGGCAGCTCATCGAGCCGCACCTTGCGCATGAAGCGGCCCCACTTGGTGATGCGCGGGTCGTGGTCGGAGCTCAGGGCCGGGCCCATCTTCTCGGCATCGGTGAACATCGAGCGGAACTTGATGATGCGAAACGGGTGACCGTCGCGCCCGATGCGCTCCTGCCGGTAAAACACCGGCCCGGGCGACGACAATTTCACCATCACGGCCGTGAAGGCGTAGACCCACGAGGCCAGCAGCAAGAACAGCGCCGAGCCCACCACGTCGATAATCCGCTTGAGCATCACCTGCCACACGGGCAGCAGGTCCTGCTTGATTTCGATGAGCGGAGTGCCGAATAAGTGGTTGACCTTCACGGAGCCCAGCAGCATCTGGTAAAGGTCGGGCAGGATGCTGACGCGGGCCGGCGTGCCTTCCAGCAGGGCTAGTATGTCCTGAATAAGCAGGTGCTCGCTGGGCTCGATGGCGATGACGACCTGCTCGATTTTGAGGGCCCGCACCAGGGCCGGCAGGCGCTGGTAGGAGCCTCGGGCGGGCAGCTCGGCGGCCAGGGCGGGGTCGATGGTGTCGCCCACCGGCGCGAAGCCTACCAGGCGCAGGCCTAGGTGCCGGCTGGTGCGCGAGAGCTCATGAAAGGTATTCAGGGCCAACGCATTGGACCCAACCAGCAGCGTGGGAAAGAAAATCTGCTGCTTGCGAATCTGGCGCTGCACACTGCTCACGGCCACGGTGCGCAGGATGGCCGTAATGAAGAAATGCAGCAGATAGTACGCGGTAAAGGTCTTGTAATAAGCCCGGTAATTCACCACGCCCTGGTCGTCGAGCAGCAGGGTAAAGAAAATGACCACCGCGCCCAGCATGGCCACGCGCGCCAGCCGCAGGATTTCGCCCAGGCGCGACTTGCGGTAAATGTCTCGGTACTCGCCCACCAGCGCGTAGAGCACCGTCCAGAAGATGGCAATAAACACGGCCGACCCGGTGAGGTCGAACAGCACGCCTTCGGTGAAGTGGTAGCCGGTCAGCTCGTTGAGCAAGTATTTGCGCACGAGGTAGAAACACATCCAGGCAACCAGCGCCGCGCCAAAGTCGGCGGCAACTAGCTTGATATATTGAAATCGACGAATTAACTGCAAAACGGCGGGTGGGGTAGTATTTTCGCGGCCTGTGGAGAAGTACCAATCCGGACAAAGGTAGGGAAGGCCGGTAGTTGTCCGGCAGCTTCTGTTGGGGGCGGCCAATGCCCCCAAGTCCTTGGGTTCGGCTTTTATTCATTACTTTTTAACGTTTTATTATCTCACCGCTTCAGGATACTTATCGCCATCAGGGGCAGCGGCGGGCGCTGGCCCGCGAGCTGCGGCGTCGCGGCATTCACGACGAGCGGGTGCTGCAGGCCATTGCCACCGTGCCACGCCACCTCTTTTTTGCGCCCGCTTTCGAAGCTCACGCCTACCAGGACAAGGCGTTTCCTATCGGCGAGGGCCAGACGATTTCGCAGCCCTACACCGTGGCATATCAGACCCAGCTGCTCAACCTGAAGCCCACCGACCGGGTGCTGGAGGTAGGCACCGGCTCGGGCTACCAATGCGCCGTGTTGCTCCAGCTCACGCCCCACGTCGACAGCATCGAGTTCAACGAGGTGCTGTTTACTAGGACACGGCAATTGCTGGCGTCGCTGGGGGCTGGCGGGGCCGGACTGTACTGCGGCGACGGCTCGGTGGGCCTGCCCGACCGTGCCCCTTTTGATGCCATTCTGGTCACGGCCGGGGCACCGGGGCTGCCCCCTGCCCTGCTGCGCCAGCTGCGCGTGGGCGGCCGCCTGGTGATACCCGTGGGTGGCAGCCAGACCCAGCGCATGGTGCGCGTGACCCGCGAAGGTGCCGAGGCCTTTGTGCGCGAAGAATTTGAGGATTTCCGGTTTGTACCGCTGCTCGGGGTCGGGGGGTGGCGCTCGTAATATTCCGCTTCATTCTTTCCCCATTTATCCGGTGTAATTTGCCTGCAATTACCCCGCCTGCTTCCCCCAGATGCAGGGCCGGGCAGTTTTATTTTTCCATCCCCTTTTCTCTCCAGCTTTTTCCACCCGTTTTCGCTGCTTATGATGAAAATGTTACGCCATTTGAAGGGCGGGCTGCTCAGCGCGGCCTTTGCTCTGGGCGGCCTCGTGGCCACGGCCCAAACGCCGGAAGGCGTGGTGCGGAAATACCCCGAACACCAAACCGGCTACCGCTGTGCTTTCGACAGTGCCCAGCAGGCAGCTTTTGCCCGGCAGCCGGGCGCAGCAACTGCCTACCGCGCCTTCCTCCAGAATGTGGTCCGGATGCCCGCCGCCACCCAGGCCCGCCTGCTGGCGGCTCCGGACGTGACGGTCCCCATTGTGGTACACATCATTCACACCGGCGGCAGCAACAACATTTCGGATGCGCAGGTAAATGATGCCCTGCGGGTTATCAACGAAGACTACAGCAAAACCAACCGCGACACGGCCGACGTGATTCCGGCCTTCCAGTCGTTGTATGCTAACATCGGCTTCCGGTTTCGCCTGGCCAAAAAGGACCCCAACGGCAACTGCACCACCGGCATCACCCGCACGTATTCGACCGATACTAACATTGGCGACGACCGGGTGAAAAGCCTGATTGTGTGGCCGCAGGACAAGTACCTCAACATCTGGGTATGCACCAGCGCCAATGGAGCCGGCGGCTACGCCTACCTGCCCTGCTCGGGCGGCACCGCCGATGGCATTGTGATTCGGAACGCGCAGTTTGGCAGCATTGGCACCTCGGGCGGCAGCAACCTGGCGGTGCGCTCCCTCACCCACGAAATCGGCCATTACTTTGGCCTGCCCCACACCTGGGGCGGCAGCAACACGCCGGGCCTGGCCAGCAATTGCAGTATCGACGACGGCATTGCCGACACGCCCAACACCATTGGCTGCCAGCTGAGCTGTAGCGCGGCCTACGGAGGCGGCACGGTGCTCTACAACTTCAACGCCTGCGGCCCGCTGGCCAACGTGCAGAACTACATGGACTACTCGGGCTGTACGCGCATGTTCACCCTGGGCCAGCGCGCCGTGATGCGGGCCTCGCTGCAGCTCGGCTGCCGGCAGGTGCTCACCAGTGCCGCCAACCTAGTGGCTACCGGCACCAACGACGGCTATGTGGCGCCCAACTGTGCCCCGGTGGTGGCGTTTCAGGCTTCGGCCACCACTATCTGCGACGGTTCGACGGTGACGTTTACCGACTACTCCTACAATGCTAGCCTGACGGCGGCCACCTACGCGTGGCAGTTTCCGGGCGGCGTGCCGAGCACTTCCACCCTGCGCAACCCCACGGTGACGTATCCCACGGGTGGCCTTTTTGATGCTACGCTGACCGTGACGGCCGGCGGTGCCACGGGCACGGCTACGCGCACGGGCCTCGTGCAGGTAATCGGGGGCAATTCCGGACTGGTGGGCGCGGTGGCCGAGTCATTCGAAGCGCCCGGCTTCCCGGCCAATTTCACGGCTCCCGACCTGCGGAACTGGACCAGTTCCTCGAACGCCGCCACCACGGCGGCGCGGTGGATTCGGCGGACCAGCACGCCCGGCGGCTTGGCCGTGAGCGACGGCACCGCTTGCGTGCTGGTGCCCAGCTCGGTGCTGACGGCCGGCACTCAAACCATGCTCACGTCGCCCAACATCAACCTGAGCGGCCTGACGGCGGCTGACCAGCCGGCGGTGACTTTTGACCGGGCCTACGCCCTGCGCACGGGCCAGGCCAACGAGTCGCTGGCCGTGCAGTTCAGCAACGACTGCGGCCTGACCTGGGCCACGCAGCGGAGCTTCTTCTCGCTTGCGCTCAACACCCGCGATACGCTGCGCACCTACGGCTACACACCCCTGGCTGCCTCGGAGTGGAAAGGCCTGCGGGTAGACATTCCGGCCAGCTACCTGACCAACCACTTCCAGGTGCGCCTGACCATGCTGAGCAATGGCGGCAACTACATCTACCTCGATAAGCTAGCCGTGGGGGCCTCCCCGCTCCTGGCCACGCGCTCGGGGGCCGGCAGTACGGCGGCCCGGGTGTATCCCAACCCGCTCACGGCAGAATCGGTGGTGGAATTTAGCCTAGCCGCCCCCGGCCCGGTCGAGCTTCGACTGACCGACCTGCTGGGCCGGCCGGTAGGCGCCGTCACGCGGGCGGCCGGCCGGGCCGGCGTCCAGACGCTGCACCTGGTGCCGGCCGGCACCGCTCGCCCGGCCTCCGGTATTTATCTGGTTGAACTGCAAACTGCCAATGCGCGTTCGACCAACAAAGTTGTGATTCCCTGATGGCAGCGGTGGTGCTGCGTCACCGGGACGTCGCAGAATTAAGGTTTTTTCGGTAAATTTGAAAGCCCCGCGTTTGGAGCAAATTCTTTTTGCGGCCCCAGCCGCCATTTTCTTTCCTCGCTTCTAAAAAACCCAAATTTTCTCCTAATTTTTTCTCATGTTGAAAAAACTAATACCCACGGCGCTGACCTTGGCATTGGCCTTGAACGGTCTGAGTGCCAGCGCTCAAAATACCGTTAACGAACGCAGCCCCAACTGGTGCGGCGCCGTGGCCGAGCAAGAGCGGTATTTCGTAGAGCACCCCGGTGCCCGCGAAGCCCAGCGCGCCATGTACAAGCAGCTGGAGGCTATGGCCGCCACCCAGCAAAACAAAACGTCCTACGTGACCGATGTAACCATTCCGGTGGTTGTGCACATCATTCACGCCGGCGGGAGCGATAACATCAGCGACCGGCAGATTAACAGCGCCATCGACCAGCTGAACATCGACTACCAAAAACTAAATGCGGACACGGCTAATACGGTGCCCGCTTTCCGGGCGCGGGCGGCGGCCATTGGCTTCCGGTTTCGCCTGGCCAAGAAGGACCCCAACGGCAACTGCACCAATGGCATCACCCGCCACTACGCGCCTAGCCTGGTGAACGACGACCAGAGCGGAGCGGTGCAATCCCTCGTTATCTGGGACCGTCAGCGCTACCTCAACATCTGGATTGTGAGCAGCATCGGTACGCCTTCAGCTGGCGGCATCGTGCTGGGATATTCCAACCTGCCCCAGAACTCTACGGCGCAGCGCGACGGCTTTGTAGCCCGTGGCGACTGGTTCGGCAACACCGGCACCAGCTCGCCCGCCCGTGCCCAGAGCCGCACCGCTACCCACGAAATCGGCCACTACTTCGGCCTGAGCCACCCCTGGGGCCAGACCAACAACCCCGGCACCGGCAACTGCAGCGGCGACGACGGCGTGGCCGACACTCCCACCACCGACGGCACCTTCAACTGCGACCTGACGTACTCGCCCTGCACTGACCCGGCTACCGGCCAGCGCATTCTGGCCAACGTGCAGAACATCATGGACTACGCGGCTTGCCCCACCATGTTCACGCAGGGCCAGAAAACCCTGATGCGCAACGTGCTGGCTACCCGCCCGGAGCGCACCGGCCTCACCACCCAGGCCAACCTGATTGCTACCGGCACCAATGATGGCTATGTGGCCCCCGCCAGCTGCGCCCCGGTTGCGGCCTTCGCGGTTGCATCGGGCTCTAGCACCAGCGTGTGCATCAACACGCCCGTTACGCTGAACGACTATTCCTATAACTTCTCGTCGGGCGGCGGCGCACTCACCTATTCCTGGTCGTTCCCCGGCGGTACGCCGGCCACGGCCACCGGTTCTACGGTCTCGGTATCTTACGCTGCAGCCGGCTTCTATCCCGTGACCGAAACCGTGAGCAACAGCGCAGGCAATAGCACCAGCACCGTGACCAACTACATCCGGGTAGAAGGCCCGACGGGCGGCGAGACGGCTCCCTACACGGAGTCGTTTGAAAACGCCAGCTTCCCGAACCTGTTTGCCGACCCCACGCTGCGCAACTACACCTCTTCGGGCTTCACCAGCGCCGGGGTGGCTGCTCCTAACTACCGCTGGGTTCGCCAGGCAAACGTACCCGCTGCCACCGGCACCGGCTACCTGATTGTGCAGGACCGGGTTATTCCGGCCGGCGCCACCAGCCAGCTCATCACCCCCAACATCAACCTCGCTTCGGTACCCCGCCCAGCTACGCTGAGCTTCTCGCGGTCCTTCGCCCTGCGCTCCTTGGCCAGCAACGAGCAGCTGCGCATTTCGTTCAGCAACGATTGCGGCGTGAACTGGTCGACGCCCGCCGTGCTCAACGTGACTGACCTCACCACTCAGGGCCTCACGCCTATCGATGGCTTCGTGCCCACCAGCAGCGCCGATTGGCAGACCACTACGGTAGCCATTCCGGCCCAGTTCCAGGGCAGCGGCCTGTTCAAAGTGCGTTTCCAGATGGTGAACGGCACCACGGCCGGCAACAACTTCTTCTTCGACAACCTGCGCATTGCCGGCCCGCTGGCCACCAAAGCCGACGCCCTTGCTAGCCGCGGCATCAGCGTGTACCCGAACCCGATGACCAACGAAACGGCTGTGCACCTCAACCTGACGGCCGCCACGCAAGTAGCGGTGCGCCTCACCGACGTGCTGGGCCGCAACGTGGTTTCGCAGCCCGCCAAAATGTATGGCGCTGGCCAGCAGACCGTCTCGCTGCAAAGCGCCGGCCACGCCCTAAAGGCTGGGATGTACGTGGTGCACATCTCGCTCGATGGCGAAACCTTCACCAGCAAGCTCAACGTGGAATAGTCCCGCGTCCGGCATTTTATTGCTGCTTGAGAAAAGCCCCGTCCGAAATCGGACGGGGCTTTTTTTGGGTGCTGGCCCCCGCTGCGCTGGGGCCGTACCTTTGCGGCAGTTTTCCTGGCCTACCGCAGGCCGCATTCCTTTTTCTCCATGCGCAAGCAAAAACCCGTCGCCGACTCGTTCGTCATCATGACCGAGCTGGTACTACCCAACGACACCAACACCCTCAATAACCTCATGGGGGGGCGCATGATGCACCTCATGGACATTGCCGCCGCCATCGCGGCCCAGAAGCACTCCAACCGCATCGTGGTCACGGCTTCGGTTGACAACGTGTCGTTTCGCGACAGCATCCGGCTGGGCAATGTGGTCACGCTGCAGGCGCAGGTGACGCGCGCGTTCAGCTCCAGTATGGAAGTGCACATCGACGTATGGGCCGAGGACATCCCGAGCGGTACGAAGCTCAAAACAAACGAGGCCTTCTTCACTTTCGTGGCCGTGGACCAAAGCGGCCGTCCCATCGATGTGCCCGAGGCCGTGCCGGAAACCGAAGCCGAAATCAGCCTTTACGAAGGTGCCCTGCGCCGTCGGCAGCTGCGCCTGGTGCTGGCGGGCCGCATGCAGCCCGCCGAAGCCCAGGAGCTGAAAGCCTTGTTCGATTTGAAATAATCGGTATAATTACTTCGGTAACTCAGCCAAACCTCCTCACCCTAACCGTCGCGCCATGTCTGCCGAAAAGCTGGCCTTTCTGCAAAATTTCTATACCGACGTGACGCTCTACGTGCCGGCCGACCCGGCGGCTGAGGAGCAGGCCACTGCGCCGCCGGCTCCGTCGGTTGCCGAGGCCGCGCCCGCCCCACCACCAACCCTTAAGCCTGAGCCAGTGGCGGCGCCCCGCGTTTCCAGCATGCCGCCGATGGCTTATAGCAAGCCCTCGGCAGGCCTGGAACGGCTTACTTCGAGTGCCTTGCACCCGGTAGCAGCGGCGGGGCCACCAGTGCCGGCGGCCCCGCGCCCGGCCCAAGCCGCCCCGGTAGCGGCACCTATGGAACCAGCTGTGCCGCCTGTCATGCGCACGCCATTCACGGTGATGGGCGACAACGCGCAGGGCGTAATCCTGCTGTTTCGGTTGCCGTCAGACCAGTTTCTCAAGATGCACCGCAACGTGTTTCTGAACAAAATGCTCCAGGCCCTCAACCTGGTGATGGCCGACGTGCTGCTGGTGAATGTGGAATCAGAGCTGCCCGTGGCGCTGGCCAACCTGCGCCGCGAGCTGGCGGCTACGCACATTGTGGCCTTCGGCAAAAACCTGCTCGATACCACCATCCGGAACACCCAGATTTACGAGCCCGTCCTGTTCCCCAGCCTCGGCCTCGCCTATCTGGCATCGGCCACGGTCGATTTGGTGGAGTATGATGTTAGCTTGAAGAAGCGTCTCTGGCCCGGCTTGCAACGCATGTTTTTGGGCTAATTTCTGGGGTACGCCCCTACTTCGTTCGCAAACAAAAAAGCCCCGTCTGAAATCAGACGGGGCTTTTTTGTTGATGCAGATGTGAGCTATTTCAGCACTTCGGCCAGCTTGGCGGACAGGGCTTCGCCGCGCAGGTTCTTGGCGATGATTTTGCCTTGCGGGTCCACCAGGAAGGACTGCGGAATGGCTTTCACGCCGTAGGCAGCACCGGCCACGCTTTGCCAGCCGGCCAGGTCCGATACGTGGTGCCAGGTGAGGCCGTCGGCGGCAATGGCTTTTTCCCATTTGCCCTTCTCCTGGTCCAGCGACACCGAATAGATGGTAAAGCCTTTGCCCTTGTCTTTAAACTGGTTATAGGCCCGTACCACGTTGGGGTTTTCCTGGCGGCAGGGGCCGCACCAGCTCGCCCAGAAATCAATCAGCACGTATTTGCCACGCAGGCTGCTCAGGGCCAGCTTGGAGCCGTCGGGCTGGGGCAGATTGATTTCGGGAGCCATAGCGCCCTGAGCGGTGGCGCGCATGGGCTCGAGGCGGGCCGTTAGCTCCTTGGTGAAGGGCGAATTTGGGTTGGCCTTGCGCTGAATGGCCGCAACGGAGTCGGCAAACAGAAATTCTTCTTCGGGATTAATGAACGTGCCCACGGCAAATCCACTGGCTACGGACGTCACATTGCGCCGAATGAGCGACTTCATTTTGGCCGTGTTGCGGCCCTGAATGGCGTAATACTCCTTCTCAATGGCCTTCATCTCCTCGGTTTTGCCGGCCTGCCCGGCCACGCCGTAGCGCTTGCTGATGTCTTCGAGCTGGCCCTTGCTGCCCTCCATCACCTGCGTGAGCTGGCGGAGCACTTCGGCATCCTTGCTGCCTTTCACACTGTAGGAATTAGGCAGGCTTTTGGCGTCGCCGCTCACTTCTACGTGGGTTTTGTTGTCGAGCAGCAGCAGCACCTGGTTGGCATCGTCCACCTTGAGCTGGTAGATGCCGGGGGCCACGGCGGCGCCTTTCAGGGAAAACTTCCCGGCGGCATCGGTTTTGGCCGTGGTTTTCTCCACAAACTGGTTGGAGTTGAGCTCGGAAAGGTGCAGCACCGTGCCGGCCGGGGCATTTTTCAGCTGGCCCGAAATTTCGTAGCCATCGGCAGCGGCAGCATTCTGGCAGGCGTTGGCCATGCCCAGCACGGTGGCAGCCAGGAAAACAGATTTTATCATGAGGTGAGGCATGTGCGTGAACTTGTGAATCGAAATGGCCAACGCGGGGCCGTTAGAGGATTGTTCCGGCAGCGAAAGCCGGAGTCGGTGGGGCAGACGGATTAAAACCGAAGCCCTTACCCGTCCAGCCCGGCGCGGAGCAGCTGGTTGGCCAGCTTGGGGTCGGCCTTGCCGCCGGTGAGCTTCATGAGCTCGCCCATGAACATGCCGGTGAGTGACTTTTTGCCGGCGCGGTACTCGGCTACTTTGGCGGGGTTGGCGTCGAGCACTTGCTGCACCAGGCCGGCCAGCTCGCCGTTGTCGGCTTGCGTGAGCAGGCCCAGGCTTTCGGCTGCGCCAGTGGCGTTGGCAGTAGGGTGCTCCAGCAGGTGCGGAAACAGCTGCTTGCTGGCCACGGAGTAGTTGATTTTGCCGGCGTCAATCAGCTCGATTATGCCGGCAAGCTGGGCGGCGTCGAGCGGAAAATCGGCCATGGTGAGGGCGCGCTCGTTTAGGTACGACTTCACGGGGCCCATCACCCAGTTGGCCGCCGCTTTGGCGTTGGGCGTGAGGCGCGAAAGGTCGTCGAAAAACAGCGCCACTTCTTTCTGGTCGATGAGCACCGAGGCGTCGTAGGAACTCAGGCCCAGCTCGCCGGTGAAGCGCGAATAGAGCTGCTGCGGTAGGGCCGGCAGCTCGGCAGCCACGCGGTGCAGCCACTCGTCCGATATCACCAGTGGGGGCAAATCCGGCTCGGGGAAGTAGCGGTAGTCGTTGAGGGTTTCCTTGCTGCGCTGGCCGTTGGTGGTGCCGCTGGCGGCATCAAAACCACGGGTTTCGCTAACCACTTCGCCGCCGGCTTCGAGCAGGTTAATCTGCCGCTCCACTTCGTAGGCAATGGCGCGCTGCACGTTGCGGAAGGAGTTCATGTTCTTCACTTCCACCTTCATGCCGAACTTGTCGGCCCCTTTCAGCATCACCGAAATGTTGGCGTCGCAGCGCAGCGAGCCTTCCTCCATGTTGCCGTCGCAGATGCCGAGGTACTCCACCAGCTTCTTGATTTCGGTGAGGTAGGCATAGGCTTCGTCGCCGGTCCGGATGTCGGGCTCGCTCACGATTTCGATGAGCGGCACACCGGCGCGGTTCAGATCCACCAGGGTTTCGGTTTCACCGGCCAGGTGCATCGATTTGCCGGCGTCTTCCTCCATGTGAATGCGGGTGATGCCAATGCGCTTGGTTTCCTCGCCTACGCGCACTTCGAGGTGGCCGTCGTAGCAAATCGGGGTTTTGTCCTGGGTAATCTGGTAGCCCTTGGGCAAGTCGGGATAGAAGTAATTTTTGCGGGCAAACAGGTTGTCGCGCCGAATCTGGCAATTGGTGGCCAGGCCCATTTTCATGGCAAATTCCACGGCCGTGCGGTTCACCTTGGGCAGGGTGCCGGGGTGGCCGAGGGTGATGACGGACAGGTTGGTATTGGGTGCAACGCCGTACTCGTTCTCGTCGGAAGAGTACATCTTGCTGTGCGTGAGCAGCTGGGCGTGAACTTCCAGACCGATGACGGGCTGGTATTTGGCAAGGGTGGCTTCGTCCATATTCTGTAAAAACGCGGGGTCCTACTGGGTATTCAGCCTTAAAGGTAACGGGTAGGCAGAAGCCGGCCCGCATGGCAGAGCCGCCAATGGCCGATTTTCGGCCCAGAAGTAGCTGAATTGGCCCGTGCCGTTATGGTCAACCGGACCTAGCGGCGCATCCGGGGGCTGCCGTAGCTGCTCGGGTACGACTGACGGCTGGGCGCTTCGAGGGTGTAGAACAGCGGCACCGTGAGGAAGCTGGTCATCACTTGGCCGTCGCGCCGGCCGGGCACAAATTGCCGTTGCAACTTGGCCACGGCCCGCAGCACGGCATTATTCAAAAAACCGGCGGTGGACTGTACCACCCGGGCATCGGTGACGCGGCCGTCGGTGGCCACGGCCAGTTCCACATCCACCTCGCGCCGCCAGCCAAATTGCACCATGTCCGGCATGTGGCGGGTGGCGCGGCGGGCGGCGGCCAGCTCCTGGCTGTTGAGGCGCACGGCTTTGGCGAGCTCCTTCAGCAGGCGCTCCTCGCCGCCGGGGTACAGCGGCAGCTGCTCGTAGGCAAAGTAGGGCACGGGGTAGCCGTTGGCGTCGTAGCAGGTACCCACGCCGCAACGCCCGTCCTGGCAGTGCTCGCGCCGTTTGAGGGTGCCATCGGGATAATAGGTCAGCAGGTCGCCGTGGCGCACCCCTCGCACGTAGTCCTCTTTCGTGCACATCTGGCCGTTCTCGTACCAGGTCGTGACGCTGCCGTAGCGCACACCCCGCACCACGTTGAGGTAGGGAATGTACTGCTTGAGCTTGCCTGACGGATAATACACCCGCGTGATGCCGCTCAGGCTGTCGCGAAACGTGGTTTCGGCGCACAGGGCCGTGCTATCGGAAGCGGTGGAAGGCTGATAGTCGGGCGTAAAAAAGCTACTGATGGGGCCGGGCGTAGCGGCCCGGGGCGCTTGCGCCTGGCCGGCCAGCGGGCCCGCCAATAAAAGCCCCAGATACAGTAAGCGTGTTTTCACCGGACAAGTAAAAAGGAGTTGAAAGCCCTAGAAACAGTGCCAGACTTTCAACTCCCCCAAATTACGCACCGGGCGGCAAAACGGCTGCCCCAGCTTACTTCAGCGGGCGCTGCAGCTGCTGCATGGCCATCATCTGCTCCAGGTTTTTGCTCATCCCTTCGTTCGAGCCGTCGAGGAAAATGACGTTGCCTTTGCCCTGCTCAGCGAAGTGCTTGATGGCTTCGGTCCACATCGAAAAATACACCAGCGAGGGGTCAAGGTTGTTTTTAGTGACTTCCTCCACAGCGTGCGCCAAACCCTTGGTCACTTCCTCGCGGAACAGCGCCACGCCCTGGCCGCGCAGCTGGGCCGCGATTTTTTCGGCCTCGGCCGCAATTTTGATGGCGTTGCCTTCGGCTTCGGCCGCCTTGGTTTTGGTGATGAGCAGGGCCTGACCTTCGTTTTCGGCGGCGGCTTTCAGGTTGTTCGAGGCCACTACTTTGGCCATCGAGCGCATGATTTCTTCGTCGAAGGCGATGTCGTTGAGCTGCAAATCAATCAGGTGGTAGCCCCAACTTTCGAGGGTGGCATCGAGCTGGTCCTTGACGTGGAGCACGATTTCGCCGCGCAAGCTCAGCACGGCGGCCTGGCGCTGCGTGGCCACGAAGGCCCGGATGCTGCCCTCCACGGTGCGCACCAGCGCCTGCATCAGGCTGCTTTCATCCACGAATTTGAAGGCCACGTTCTTGATGGCTTCCTCGCTCTGGTCGAACGCGGCGTACACCAGCATAGCCTTGAAATTCACATTAGCCTGGTCGATGGTGATGGCCTGGAAATTCAACTCCAGCGAGCGGTTCTGAATGGAAATCCGCTTATATACTGTCTCAATAAAGGGTAGCTTGAAATTCAGACCCGGCAGCATGATGCGCCGGTATTTGCCGAATACCGTGACCACCGCCACCGTACCCTGCGGCACAATGACGTAGCACAGAAACAACGTGAGGCCAACGAGAATGAGCAGCGCGAGGGCGAAGGTGGACATGATGGTGAAGCAGGAGAAAAGGTGAAAGTGAGTGGAAATGTCGCTTAAAAAAACGTAACCGTATGCCAGTGCAGCGGCGGGTTTGAGCCATGTATCGTCGGCCGACTTCGAGCATTACACCAAAACAGGCGAACATTGTCCGAAAATCGGCCAAACCATTCTCAGAACTCCGCAGCCATGGAAGCATATTTTTAAAACAAAAGGGGCAGCTTCCGCGCCGGAGCTGCCCCTTCAGGGTGTGTACCAAAGTGGTCGACTACTTATTGGGCCGCCGCAACCGCAGCTTCAGCCTTGGCAATGGCCGCGCCGAGCCCGGCTACGTTCTTGCCGCCGGCCGTGGCGAAGAACGGCTGCCCGCCGCCGCCGCCTTGGATTTCCTTGGCCAGCTCGCGCACCAGCGTGGTAGCATTGAGCTTGCCGGCCTGGGCAATTTCGTCGGCCAGCATCACGGCCAGCTGCGGCTTGCCGTCCACTTCTGCGCCGAGCACCAGCACGAGGTTGGGCACGGCCTGGCGCAGGTTGAAAGCCAGGGTTTTGAGCGCGTCGGCGCTGCCGGCCTGCACTTGCGCGGCCAGGAATTTCACCCCGTTCAGCTCCTTCACCTGGCTCACCAACTGGTCTTTTTGCTGGTTGATGCTTTGCTGGGCAAACTGCTCGATTTGCTTGCGCAGGATGGCCATTTCCTCGCCCTGCTTTTCGAGGGTGGTGAGCAGGTGCTGCGGGTTGCCGAGGGTTTCGCGCACCTGAGTCAGCAGGGCCAGCTGCTGGTCGACGAAGGCTTCGGCGGCGCCGGCCGTCACGGCCTCGATGCGGCGCACGCCCGCGCCCACGGCGCTTTCCGTCGTGATTTTGAAGTACCCGATGCTGCCCGTGTTGGCTACGTGCAGACCGCCGCACAGCTCCACCGAGTAGTCGCGGTCGAAGGTGATGACGCGCACAAAGTCGCCGTACTTCTCACCGAACAGGGCCATGGCGCCCAGGGTTTTGGCCTCGGCAATGGGCACGTTGCGGCGCTCGTCGAGCGGGATTTGCTGACGAATGCGCGCGTTCACCAGCTGCTCAATCTCGCGCAGCTGCTCGTCCGAAACTTTGGTAAAATGCGAGAAGTCGAAGCGCAACAGCTTGTCATTGACCAAAGAGCCTTTCTGCTGCACGTGGCTACCCAGCACCTCGCGCAGGGCGGCTTGCAGCAGGTGCGTAGCCGTGTGGTTGTTGCGGATAAGCGTGCGACGGGCAACATCGGGCCGGGCCAGAAATTCCTCGTTTAGCTCCTGCGGCAGCTCCAGCGTGGTGTGGATAATAAGGTCGTTTTCCTTTTTCGTGTCAATCACACGCACCTTGCTCAGCGTCGATTCCAGGTAGCCGGTATCGCCAATCTGGCCGCCACTTTCGGCGTAGAACGGGGTTTGGTCGAACACCAGCTGGTATTCGGTTTTACCCTTTTTGTCGACTTTGCGGTAGCGCAGCAGGCGGGCAGTGGCCTCGTCCTGGTCGTAGCCCACAAACACATTGGGGGCGTCGTGTTCGGTTACGGTCACCCAGTCGCTTTGCTCGGTTTCCTGGGCGTTGCGGCTGCGGCTTTTCTGTTGCTCCAGCTCCTTCTTAAAGCCTTCCTCGTCCACCGTCAGACCCTTTTCGCGGGCAATGAGGGCGGTGAGGTCGAGCGGAAATCCGAAGGTGTCAGACAGCTCAAAGGCAGTTTTGCCGTCGATGACGCCGCCGTTGGCGCGCGTGGTTTCTTCCAGCGCATCGAGGCGGCGCAGGCCGGTTTCCAACGTTTTCAAGAAGGCAATTTCCTCCTCCTCAATCACGCGCTGCACAAAGGCCGTCTGGGCTTTCAGCTCGGGGAAAATGTTGCGCATCTGCTCGGCCAGCACGGGCACCAGCTTGTAGAGGAACGGCTGCTTTTGATTCAGCGACGAAAATGCATAGCGCACGGCTCGGCGCAGGATGCGGCGAATCACGTAGCCGGCCTTCACGTTCGAGGGCAACTGGCCGTCGGCGATGGTGAAGGCGATGGTGCGGATGTGGTCGGCGATGACGCGAATGGCAATGTCCGTCTTCTCGTTTTCGGTGGCGGGCTGGTCGTTCACCGTGGCGGGCGCGGTACCGTGGTACTCCAGGCCCACTTCCTTGGCAATGAACTGAATGAGCGGCTGGAACACGTCGGTGTCGTAGTTCGACTTTACGCCCGACACGGCCATCATCAGGCGCTCGAAGCCCATGCCGGTGTCCACGCTCTGCTCGGGCAGCTTGATGAGGGACTTATCGGCCAGGCGCTGGAACTCCATGAACACGTTGTTCCAGATTTCCACCACCTGCGGGTGGTCGGCGTTCACCAGCTCGCGGCCGGGCTTGGCGGCGCGCTCCTCGTCGGAGCGCAGGTCGATGTGGATTTCGGTGCAGGGGCCGCAGGGGCCGGTGTCGCCCATCTCCCAGAAGTTGTCCTTCTTGTTGCCGGGCAGAATGCGGTCGTCGGAAGTGTATTTCCGCCACAGGTTTTGGGTTTCGGTGTCGGCGGCGGTGCCGTCCTTCTGGTCGCCCTCAAAATACGTGACGTAGAGGCGTTCTTTTTCCAGTTTGTACACCTCGGTCAGCAGCTCCCAGGCCCAGGCAATGGCATCGGTCTTGAAGTAGTCGCCGAACGACCAGTTGCCCAGCATCTCGAACATGGTGTGGTGGTAGGTATCGTAGCCTACTTCCTCCAAATCGTTGTGCTTGCCGCTCACGCGCAGGCATTTCTGGGTGTCGGCGATGCGCTTGTAGGGCGCGGGCTTGTTGCCCAGGAAGTAGTCCTTAAACGGGGCCATGCCCGAATTGATGAACAGCAGCGTAGGGTCATCCTTCACCACAATCGGGGCCGAGGGCACGATGTGGTGGCCTTTAGAGGCGAAGAAATCGAGGAACTGCTGGCGAACAGCGGAAGCGGTGGGGAGTGACATAGGAAGCGCCAACCCGAAGTTGACGGATGATGAGAAACCGTTGGATTATCTCCACCAAAGAAGCCGGCAACTGCGCATAGCTGCGAATTTTAGGCTACTTTTCGGAGTATTTGCAAAGGTAGCCATATGCCCTATAAAGAGCGCAGCATCGAGAAACAGTACTTCACCATCGGCGAAGTGGCCGCCCAGTTCAAGGTGGCCGAGTCGCTGGTGCGCTTCTGGGAAACCGAGTTTGAGGAGCTGCGCCCCCGCCGCAGCAAGAAGGGCAACCGCCTCTACACGCCGCAGGACATCGAGGTTTTCCGCACCATCTACCACTTGGTGAAGGAGCGCGGCTATACCATCCCCGGCGCGCGCGACATGCTCAAGCAGAAAGGCCCGCAGCTCAAGGATAAGATTGACGTGGTCCAGAGCCTGGAGAAGGTGCGGACGTTTCTGCTGAGCCTGAAGAAGGAAGTGGAAGCGGCGGGGAAAGCCGATTCGGAATAGTCCCGCCTCATATCCTTCCATGTCCGATTCTACCAACGACACCCTCTTCCACGAGCTGGCCCTTACGCTGCTGCCCGGCATCGGCCCACAGCTCACGCGGCAGCTGATGAGCTACGGCGGCGCGGCCAAAAACGTGCTGATGATGCCGCCCGGCAAGCTGCGCCGCATTCCCGGCGTGGGCGATGCCACCATCAAAATTCTGACCGGCCCGGAGCGCGAAAAAGCCTTTCGCAAGGCGGAAGCTGACTTGAAAAAGGCCGAAAAGGACGACGTCGAAATCCTGTTCTACACGAACAAGCGCTTCCCCAGCCGCCTCAAGCTGATTCCCGACGCGCCGGCCATTCTCTACTACCAGGGCACGGCCGACCTCAACGCGCCCAAAACCGTGGCCCTGGTGGGTACCCGCCAGGCCACCGACTACGGCCGCGAGCAAACCGAGCGCATCATTGCCGGCCTGCTGCCGCACCGGCCGCTGGTGGTGAGCGGCCTGGCCTACGGCATCGACATCATGGCGCACCGCGCGGCCTTGCAGGAAGGCCTGGAAACCGTGGGCGTGATGGCCACCGGACTGGATATCATCTACCCCGCCGCGCACCGCAAAACCGCCGAGAAAATGCGCGAGCAGGGCGGCCTGCTCACCGAATTTCCCTTCGGCACACCGCCCGACCGCTACAACTTCCCGGCCCGCAACCGCATCATCGCCGGCCTTTCAGATGGCACCGTGGTGGTGGAAGCGGCGATAAAAGGCGGCGCGCTCATCACCGCCGAGCTGGCCCTGAGCTACGACCGCGACGTGCTGGCCGTGCCCGGCAACCTGAGTTCGCCCGCTTCTGCCGGCTGTAATGCCCTCATTCGCGACAACAAAGCCGCCCTCTACGCCGAACCGCGCGACCTGGAACAACTGCTGAATTGGGACGCCGCCCTGCACCAATCGGGCAAATTCAAGCCTGCCCCCTCCTATTCCGCCGCCGATTTTACGGCCGATGAATATGGCCTGATAACGGTGCTGGCCGCCGCGC
Source organism: Hymenobacter negativus (assembly GCF_016056375.1). GTDB lineage: Bacteria > Bacteroidota > Bacteroidia > Cytophagales > Hymenobacteraceae > Hymenobacter > Hymenobacter negativus_A. Next base: position 741,590 of record NZ_JAEDAE010000001.1, on the reverse strand, counting down.
CGGGCCGCGAACTGCACATGGACGAACTGGCCTGGAAAGCCCAGCTGGCCATTCATGCCGTGGCCTCGCTGCTGCTGGCCCTGGAGTTTCGGGGCGTGGTGCGGGCGCTGCCGGGCAAGAAGTTTGCACTGGCCTAGAATAAGGACGTGTAATTTTTTCAATATCTTGTTTACAACTTCGTATTTCTGGATTTAACCATTTCAAAGATTTCTTAATGAAAGCACCCTTACTGTTTCTCGCAAGCCTGAGCCTGCTGCCCGCCGTGCTGCCGCACGCACAGGCACAAACCCTCGACCCCACGTTTGCGCCGTCGAGTGTATTCGCGCCGGGCGCGGTCGGCTCCGTGGCCGAGCAGCCGGACGGCAAGTTGGTCATCGCGGGTCGGTTCAGCCGGCTCAATGGCAGCCCGGCCTCGTCGCTGAGCCGCCTGACCGCTGCTGGGACCGTGGATGCCGCGTTTCAGCAAAATGTGGGCACCACCTCGGGCATATACGAGATTGGGCTCGCGGCCAATGGCAAGATTCTGGCCAGCGCGGGCGGCGGCAGTGTCACAGCGGGCGGCCTCACCCGGCCCGGCCTGGTGCGGCTCAACGCCGACGGCACCGGCGACGCCACCTTCAACCCCGGCACGGGGCCGGCGGGGTCGGTTGTTTACCTCGATGAATTTCTTTCGCTCCCGAATGGGCAAACCATCGTGGTGGGCACTTTCGATACCTTTAACGGAGCAACGGTCAACAACATTGTGCGCCTCACGGCCACCGGGGCCGTGGATGCCACCTTCAACACGGGAACCGGCGTGGCCGGCACTGGCTATACCGAGGTGAACACCATTGTGGCCCTGCCCAGCGGCAAGTACCTCATTGCCGGGCAGTTCACCTCCTTCAACGGCAACCCCTGCAACGGCCTCGCCCGTCTAAATGCCGACGGCAGCTTCGATCCTAGCTTTTCGACGAACCTGGGGGCCGATTCTTACATCGTTAACGTGCTGGTGCAGCCCGACGGCAAAATTCTGCTAACGGGCTCGGTTTACGTGGGGGCGGCCACCACCGGCCAGGGCCTGGCGCGGCTCACCGCCACCGGCGCCCTCGACACCGGCTTCACGCCCCCGGCTTTCCCGGATTATGACGTGTACTCGTTTTCGGGGTCTTCCATTCAGCTGCAACCGGACGGTAAAATCCTGCTTATCAGCAACCAGGGCGTGGCTAGTGCCGGCGTGGGCCGCGTAGCCCGCCTGAACACCAACGGCACCGTGGATGCCACCTTCCAGGTGGGCACGGGGCCATCTAACGTGCCCAGCGCCATCACTTTGCTGGCCAATGGCAAGCTGCTCGTGGCGGGCAGCTTTACCAATTTCAACGGCCTGGGCGACCGTCCGCTGGTGGAGGTGACCAGTACGGGCGCATTGGACCAAGCTTTTCAGCCCGTGCTCCAGAATGCCGGCATCGTGCTGGCGATGGTGCGCCAGGCCGACGGCAAAATCGTGGCAGGCGGCAACTTCTCGGAAATCAACGGCCAGCCGATGCGCCGTCTGGCCCGCTTCAACGCCACGGGCAGCCTGGATGCCACCTTCCCCTCCCCGAACCTGGAAAACTCCGTGACCGACCTGGCCCTGCAGCCCGACGGCCGTCTGCTGGCCGCCGGCCCAAGCTTCCTGAAGCGCTACCAAACCACCGGCGCGCTGGATAACACCCTGACGGCCAGCTTCAACAGCAGCAATGTAAAGCTGCTGCTTCAGCCCGACGGGCGCATTCTGGTGGGCAGCACCGCCCTTAGCATTAACAACACCGGGGGGTCGGTGGGCATCATCAGCACGGGCTTTATGCGCCTGCTGGCCGATGGCTCTATCGACAACTCCTTCGCGCCGAATGGGGCGGGAGCCAACCGCTTTATTGGGTTCACGGCCATGACCCTGCAACCCAACGGCAAGATTTTGGTAGCGGGCCGGTTTGTGGCCGGGGCGGCCACTGTAGCCATTCGCACGGTGATGCGCCTGGAAAGCACCGGGGCGCTGGATGCCAGCTTTGCCGGAGCCGAGTTTACGGGTGCCCTGCCTACTGTGAACACCCTGACGGTGCAGCCCGATGGCAAAGTGCTGGCCGGCGGCTCCTTTACGGGGTATAGCAACACGGCCCGCAGCAACGTGGCCCGGCTCAATGCCGACGGCACCCTGGATACCGGCTTTGTGCCGCCCGTCATCAACGGCATCGTTAATAAACTGCTCGTGCAGCCCAACAACCGCATTCTGGTGGCCGGCAGCATCAATGGCACTGGACTGCCCAGCTACCTGACGCGCCTGCTGAGCACCGGCACCGCCGACAACTCCTTTGGGGCCTCGGCGGTGCCCAACTCTTCTGTGAATGCGCTGCTGATACAGCCCGACGGTGCCATCGTTATAGGCGGCAGTTTCACGGCCATTGCCGGGCAGACCTATATGGGCCTGGCCCGCCTCACGGCCAGCAATGTGCTGCACGTGCAGGCCCCGCAGGCCGTGGCCGCCCGCACCCAGGCCTGGCCCGTGCCCGCCCACACCGCCCTCACCGTGGCCCCCGACGCCAGCGCCCACCCCCAGGCCCTCGACCTGCTCGACGCCCTCGGCCGCGCCGTGCGCCACCTCGAGCTCAACGGCGCCGCGCCGGCCTCGCTGGCCCTCGACAACCTGCCCGCCGGCACGTACCTGCTGCGCGTAACCTACGCCGAAGGCGCCGTGACCCGCCGCGTGCAGGTGCAATAGCCCTGCCTTATTCACGAAGCGGTTGAGTGACTCAAAAAGCTTATCATTCCGAGCTTTTTGGGTCACTCAACCGCTTCACTGTATTTTTGCTCCTTCCGATTCCATTTCTAATTCCATGAAAAAAAATCTACTTGCCGTAGCTTTTCTGCTCTTGAGCGGCAGTGGCAGCCAACATCTATTAGCCCAAAGCCTGGACCCGCAGTTCACCCCGCCAAGCATGTACGGCGTCGGCACTGTGAACAATGCCATTGAACAGCCCGATGGCAAACGGCTGGTGATAGGCGATTTCCGGCGCGCGAACGGTACCAGCACGGGTACGCTGGTGCGCCTGACTGCGACGGGTGCCCTCGACCAGGCCTTCCAGCAAAACCTGGGCTCCCTGACCAACGCCTACAAGGTAGCCTTGCAGGCCAACGGACAGATGCTGGTGACAACCCTTTCGACCACCCCCATCACGGCGGGCGGCATCACCCGCAACAGCGCCATTCGCCTGAACGCTGACGGCACCGGCGATGCCAGTTTCAGCCTCGGCACGGGCATCAGCAACGCGACCAGCGTGGTCTACATCGACAACATGCTGCAGCTGCCATCGGGCAAAATCATCATCACGGGCGCTTTTGACCACATCAACGGCGTGGCGGCCAACAACATTGCCCGGCTCAACTCCGACGGTTCCCTGGATACTACCTTCAACTCGGGGATGGGCAGCGATGAAGAAATTGAGTCGGTGGTTCTGCTGTCCAACGGCCAGCTATTGATTGGGGGTTATTTTACCACTTATAACGGCAGCCCGGTCAACGGCCTGGCCCGCCTGAATGCCGACGGCACCCGCGATGCGTCGTTCATAACGCCCCTGGGGCAATACGATGAAGCCAGCAACATTGCCGTGCAGCCCGACGGGCGCGTTTTAGTCTCGGGGTCCCTGAGCGTGAGCGGCACTAGGGGTATAATCCGGCTGCAGACCAACGGCAGCCTGGACAACACCTTTGCTCCAGCCGCAACAACTCCCTATTCGACCTACTCCTACTACGGCAATGCTTTTGAGCTGCAGCCCGATGGCAAAATCGTCGGCATCAGCGCAACTGGTGTAAGTTCGGGCGGCAGTGCCGCTTCGCGCGTTTTCCGCCTCAATTCGGATGGGACGCTCGATGCTGCATTTCTGGTTGGCACCGGTCCGAATGCCATGCCCCGCTCTGTCACGCTGCTGGCAAGTGGCAAAATCCTGGTTTCGGGCGGGTTCACCAATTTCAATGGCACCCTCGACCGCAACCTGATTCAACTCAATTCGACGGGTACGATTGACGCCACCTTTCAGCCAGTGATTCAATCCCTGGGCACCATTTCATCGGTGGCGCTGCAACCCGACGGCAAAATGGTGGTTGGGGGTTCGTTCACGGAAATCAACGGCCAACTGATGCGTCGGCTGGCCCGCGTGAACACCGATGGCACGCTGGACGCCACGTTTGCGGGCAATACCGCTTTCGATACCAACCCTTCGAGCCTGGCGCTGCAGCCCGACAGCAAAGTCCTGGCATCGTCGCTCGATAAAATGCTGCGCTTCCTGCCCACGGGAGCCGCGGATAACAGCTTCGCCGTCGATTTCACGGGCAGCCAACTCACGCGCACGCTGTTGCAGCCGGACGGGAAAATCCTGGTGGCCGCAACTAGCGCCATCCGGCTGAACGGCAGCACGACCAACAGCCTGGTAGTGCGCCTGCAAGCGAACGGCACCCAGGATGCCACGTTTGCGACGGTGGCTCCGGGCACCAACAGCAATACCAACTCCCTGCATACCATCTACGCTATGGGCCTGCAGCCCAACGGCAAAATTCTGCTGGGGGACGGGTATTACGGCACCCAAGGCGGTTTTAAAGCTGCCATTATGCGCCTGGATAGCAACGGAGCCATTGATGCCACTTTTAATCGCAGCGAATTTACCCTGACGCAGCAGCCCAGCGTGATATACGCCCTGGTGACGCAACCCGACGGCAAAATTCTGGTGGGGGGCAACTTCGACACGAACTGGAGCACCACCCGCCGGAGCCTATCGCGCCTGAACGCGGACGGCACCCTCGACACCGGCTTTACGCCACCGACCATCACGGGCTACATCAATTCGCTGCTGGTGCAGCCCAACAACCGCATCCTGCTGGGCGGCACCTTCACTAGCGCGGCCCTGCCCACCAACCTGGCCCGGGTGCTGGCCAACGGCCAGGCCGATGCCACGTTTGGCAGCACAGTTGTGCCCAACAGCACCGTGCGCGCCCTGCTGGTGCAGCCCGACGGCAAGCTCGTAGTGGGCGGTTCCTTCTCGGTCCTGAGCGGCCAAACCAGTGTGGGACTTGCCCGCATCGTTTCGGCTAATGTGCTGCACGTGCAGGCCCCGCAGGCCGTGGCCGCCCGCACCCAGGCCTGGCCCGTGCCCGCCCACACCGCCCTCACCGTGGCCCCCGACGCCAGCGCCCACCCCCAGGCCCTCGACCTGCTCGACGCCCTCGGCCGCGCCGTGCGCCACCTCGAGCTCAACGGCGCTGCGCCGGCCTCGCTGGCCCTCGACAACCTGCCCGCCGGCACGTACCTGCTGCGCGTAACCTACGCCGAAGGCGCCGTGACCCGCCGCGTACAAGTGCAGTAAACTGTTCTGGTTGATATTCACCAAAAACGGACGAGCCGGCTGGCTCGTCCGTTTTTTTGTGGGCCTGGGCCACTGGCCGGCCCTACCTTGCAACCTATGCTGCTGCTCAATAACCAACTTTTGCCCGCTGCCGCCCTGCCCCTGCCCAATCGCGGCCTGGCGTTCGGCGACGGCTTTTTTGAAACGCTGATTTACGCCGACCACCGCCTGCGCCTCGCCGCCGACCATTGCCAGCGCATGCAGCAGGCCGCCGCCGCGCTCTACCTAACCCTGCCCCCGGAGCTGGCCACGCCCGAAGCGCTGGAAACCACCCTTGCCCGCCTCGCCGCCGCCCACAACCTGCCCGCCGCCCGCCTGCGCCTGCAGCTCTGGCGCGCCGGCGGCGGCCGCTACACCCCCACCACCGAGGCCATCGAATGGCTAGCCACCGCAGAAGCCTTCGTGCCGGACGAAACGCCCATTGAAAAAGCTTATTTCGCGCGGGAAACGCACTCCATCTATTCCCCGCTCAGCTTTTGCAAAGGCCCGCAGGCGTGGCTCTACGTGCGGGCCGCCCACGAGCGGCAGCAGCGCGGGCTCGATGAAATTATCCTCTGCGATGCCGCTGGGCACGTAGCCGAGGCGGGCGCGGCGGCCATTTTTTGGGTGAAGGACGAGGTGCTGTTCACGCCCTCACTCGAAACAGGTTGCGTGGCGGGCGTGCGCCGGGCACAGGTACTGCGGACGGCGCGGGCGGCAGGCGTGGAATGCCGCGAAGGGCTGTTTGGAGGAGAAAAGCTGCTGGCCGCCGATGCCGTTTTTACGGCCAATGTGACGGCTATAAGAATAATTAAACAGGTGGACAGCGATGTTTTCGCGGAGCCGGACCCAGCAATTATTGCATGCGGAACCGACTGGTAATGGTAATAGTGTCAGCGGCAGCACCCGGTTCAAAACGCACCAATTTCATTACGCGCACTATTTCAGCTTCTAAATCCGTCAACCCTCGGGCGTAGTAAAGGGGAACTGCATCGCCGATTACTTCGCGTCTGGTGATTATTACACTCCCCACACTACCATCGGTCATCACTGTAAGGCGAGCGGAAAAATTGCCTTCTATTTCAGCCCGCATCGTATTGGCCGGATAGGTCAGCTTACTGCCGGTGAACTGGTAAAACGGCTTTGCGGCTTTCAATTTGACCGAATCCGGCGCGTGCCAAAAGCGTGGTATAACCGGTGACAATGGCTGAGCGACGGTCTCGGACTTCGTCGGCGGCTTGGGAGGTAGCGCTGACACAACTGGCAGGCCACGTTGCAAATGCAGCGGCATTCCCGGTGCCGCATAGGTTTGTGCGTGCGCCAAGTGGCCGAGGACGCAACCAATAGCCGTTAGTATTCCATGTTTCATGCCGCCTTCTAAACGGCAACCGGCGCTTTTATTGCGGGCCAGGGCTCATAATTCTCCAGCTTGAAGTCCTCGAATTGAAACCCGAAAATATCCGTCACCGCCGGGTTGAGGCGCATCTGCGGCAGCGCTTTGGGCTCCCGCTCCAGCTGCAGGCGCGCTTGCTCCAGGTGGTTGCTGTAGAGGTGGGTGTCGCCGCCGGTCCAGATGAACTCGCCCGGCTGCAAGCCCACTACCTGGGCCACCATGAGGGTGAGCAGCGCGTAGCTGGCAATGTTGAAGGGCACGCCCAGAAACACGTCGGCCGAGCGTTGGTAGAGCTGGCACGAGAGCTTGCCATCGGCCACGTAGAATTGGAACAGCGCGTGACAGGGCTGCAATTTCATGTCGGGCAGCTCGGCCACGTTCCAGGCCGAGACGAGGATGCGGCGCGAATCGGGCTGCGTTTTTAGCTGCTGGATAATCTGCGTAATCTGGTCGATGTGGCCGCCGTGGCCGTCGGGCCAGGAGCGCCACTGGTGGCCGTACACGGGGCCGAGGTCGCCGTTGGCATCGGCCCACTCGTCCCAGATTTTCACGCCATGCTCCTTGAGGTAGGCAATGTTGGTGTCGCCCTTGAGGAACCACAGCAATTCGTGGATGATGCTCTTCAAATGCACCTTTTTGGTGGTCACCAGCGGGAAGCCCTCGGCCAAGTTGAACCGCATCTGCGGCCCGAAAATGGACACGGTGCCGGTGCCGGTGCGGTCGGTTTTCACGGTGCCGGTGTCGAGGATTTGGCGGAGCAGGGCTTGGTATTGGCGCATGGGGTGAGGAATTCTACAAACGTAATCAGAGGTAAAAATAGTGGATAATCGCAGCGGCATTCTTGCCCAAGCATTTTCAGGCTAGGTTTGTAAGAACGTAGTCTAATCCGCTAATGCTATTCAAACATGAGCAATGAACGTCATCAGCTAGCAAACTATAAAAGCCGAGTAAAACACATTTTTCTGCCGCTCATTTGTTGGTTACTTGTAGTTGCCTGCTATTGGACTGACTTCACAAGTGGACTCATATTCTTTGGGTTGTGCGCGCTTGTCTTAACCTACCCCTTGCTTAACTTAAAGCAGAAAAGTATTTTCACAGGTACCGAAGGCCATAAAGCAGAAACCAGAAAGGACTTTAATTTCATCTATAATGATTTGGGCAATTTCACTTATTCTACAAGTGGTTTTGATGCGTTATTGAACAGTCAAAATATTCACATCTACTGGAAAGATATTCGAGCAATTTTTGGGTATAAGGCAGACTTATTTACCACTGATTTGATATGCATGGATATTCACAGCGCTGAAAAGGTGCTGCGTCTGACGGAAGAAACGGCTGGATGGTATCAATTTAATAGTAAAATGGCCGGACAGTTTCCGTCCATAGACCCAAAGTGGTGCATTGATATTGCTTCACCTGCTTTTGAAACAACCTTGACGTTGTTGTATGAGAAAGATGGGATGGAATTGTCACAAGCCATCACAGTTTATTATCCACAGCAAACCAAATAATGGAATTTAAGTAATAAAAAAAGCCGCCTCGTTTCCGAAGCGGCTTTTGGTTTCTCAGCAGCGGCCGAAGCCGGAGCACTTACAGCTTGGTAGCAGCCTCGGGCTTGGCGGCGGGCTTCACGCTGGCGGTTTTGCCGCCTTTCATGCAGCACGAGTGGCCGGCGGCCATGCCGTCTTTCGAGCACGAAGCCTTCATGTCTTTGGTGCAGGCTTCTTTCTTGCCTTTTTTACCGTCTTTGTCGTGGCCGTCGTGGGCAAAAGCGGTGGTGCCGGCGAAGGCAAACAGGGCGAGGGCGAGCAGGGTATTTTTCATGGGAAACGAAGTGGGGTGAGGGGATGAAAGCAACACAACGGTTAGCAGGCCCTAAGATACACGCAGGCGGCGCTTTTCTGATGGGCAGGCGGGCGCTTTATTTCAGCTTCTGTTCCAGGAGCGTGATGATTTCCTTGTTGCCGCTTTCTTTGGCCAGCGCCAGGGCGTCTTTGCCGTCGTCGTCTTTGGCGCGGGCATCGGCTCCGCTGCTGAGCAGCAGCTCGACTAGGGCCTTGTTGCCCTTGCCGACGGCGGCCATCAGGGCGGTGCCTTTGAATGCATCGGGCTGGTTGACCTGGGCCTTGTTCCTGAGCAGCAGCTGCACCAGCGGGAGGCTGTTGTTGGTGGCGGCGGTGATGAGGTAGGTGGTAGCGAAGCCGGGCACTACTTCAATCACGGCATTCGGATTGGTCCCGGCGGCGAGCAGCGCTTCGGCAGCGGCGGCATCATTTTTCAGAATGGCTTTTTTCAGGGCCTGGGCCGGCGCGGGGGTTTGGGCATGGGTGGCAAAAACGAAACTAAAAAGGGCAACAGTAAGGAATAATGTTCTTCTCATAGCTGCTATAAAGGCAAAAATTTGTGGGGCAACGAAACCACAAAGATGGGCCTACCAAGGCCGGTATTTGCGCCCAATTTGCTCCTGCTACAATAAGTCAAAGTCCTTGTGTGAAAAGTAACACCAGCGCGCCCGAATGGCCGATGCAGTCCGCCGGAAATGAACCGGCATTGCGTTTTAATAAGACGTGGAAACCGAAACAATTGCCGAAACCGGGGCGTTGCTGGTAGCTGCGACGCTTGCACGGCCGGGCTACGGTTCGGCAGTGCGGCCGGCGCTGCAGAAATGATTAGGCGGCCGTTGCGGCCGTGTCCGTGCCCGCTCTCTTATGTCCCTACGTCGCTACGCCCATACCACCCTGCTCGTGCTGGGCCTGCTCACCGCCCTGAGCGCCTTTTTCGTGGCGCAGCTGCGGTTCAACTACAATTTCAACGACTTCTACCCCGCCGGCGACCCCGACCTGGACTATTACCAGGGCTACACCCAGCGCTTCGGCAACGACAACGACTACCTGCTGCTGGGCGTGGAAGCCCCGGCCGGCCGCACCGTGTTCGACCCCGCCTTCCTGGCCCAAATCGACTCGCTGACGCACTTAGCCAAGCGGCTAAAGAACGTGCGGCACGTCACCTCGCCCACCACGCTGGCCAACACCGTGGTTGAGGGCCTAGGCGTGTTCAGCCTCCCCTACCTGCACCCGGCCACCTACCGCGCCGACCCCGCCCGCCGCGCTGCCGACTCCACGCTGATATACCGCACGCCCGGCCTCACGGGCAACGTGTTCAGCCCTGATGCCCGCGCTCTGGCGCTGGTGCTCCAGCTCACACCCGACCTCGAAAAGCCGCCCGGCGACTCGCTGTTTACGGCCCTGCGCGGTGGCCTGGCCCGCCTGCACATTCCGGAGGAGCGGATGCATTTCGCGGGCCGCATCGTGGCGCAGTCCGTGTTTGTGGACCGGCTTAAGTGGGAATTGGTGGTGTTCATGTCGCTGTCGGTGCTGCTCGTAACGGGACTGCTGTGGCTCACGTTTCGAACGTGGTGGGGCGTGGTGCTGCCGCTGGTGGTGGTGCTGGGGGCCATCTTGTGGGGGCTGGGCATCATGGCCGCGTTCGGGGTGAGCATCGATTTGATGACGGCCCTGCTGCCGCTCATGCTGTTTGTGGTAGGCATGAGCGATACCATTCACATCATCAGCCGCTACGTGAGCGAGTTGGGCTACGGGGCCAGCAAGCGGGACGCGCTGCGCGTCACCATCAAGGAGTCGGGGTTTGGGTCGGGGCTGTCGGCGCTCACCACGAGCCTGGGCTTTTTCACGCTGATGACGAGTACTATCCGGCCCATTCACAACTTCGGGCTGTTCACGGGCATTGCCGTTATTCTGGCGTTTGTGCTCAGCTTCACGCTGCTGCCGGCCATGCTGGTGCTACTGGGCAAGCCCCAGATGCGCGAGCCGCGCCGCCAGGGCCACAGCTGGGACGGCGTGCTCGGCCGCCTGTTTCGGCAGGTTCTGGTGCGGCGGCGGCTGATTTTTACCGTGAGCGGGCTGGTGCTGGCGGCATCCATCGGGCTGGCTACGCGGGTGCACATCAATTCCTCGCTGCTCGATGATTTGTCGAAAAGTGACCCCGTGCGACAGGATTTTGCCTTCTTCGACCGGCAGTTTGCCGGCGTGCGGCCTTTTGAACTGGAGCTGAAACCTGCCGGCGGGCGCGACATTTACGACCTGGCCGTGCTGCGCCAGACCGAGCAAATCGAAGCATATCTGGCAAATACGTATGGCCTGCGCTTCGCCGCCTCGCCCGTCACGCTGGTGAAATCGGTGCGCAAGGCCCTGCACGGCGGCGGCCTGGCCGACTACCGCTTGCCCGCCTACACACTGGAAATGCGCAGCCTGCGCGGCAAGCTCCGCCAGTTCCGCAAAAAGCCCGAGTTCAGCGCCCTGGCTCTGCCCGATGGCTCGGCCGGCCGCCTCACCGGCCGGATGGCCGACGTAGGCAGCATTCGGGCCGATAAGCTGAACGACGCCCTGCGCCGCTACCTGCGCACCCGCACCGACAGCACCGTGCTCCGCACCCGCCTCACCGGCTCGTCCAACCTCATCGACAAAAACAACGAAAACCTGACCCTGAACATGATTCAGGGCATGGCCATCGACGTGGCCATGGTCACACTCATCGTGTTGGCGCTGTTCAAATCCCTGCGCATGACGCTGGTGGTACTCATCCCCAACCTGCTGCCCATCATCATCGTGGCCGGCGTGATGGGCCTGGCTGGCGTGAACATGAAGGTGAGCACCAGCATCATCTTCACCATCGCCTTTGGCATCGCGGTCGATGATACCATCCACTTCATCAGCAAGCTGCGCCTTACGCTGGGCAAGGAGCCAGATATTTTCAAGGCCGTGCGCTACACGTATCTGCTGGCCGGTAAGGCCGTCATTACCACCTCGCTCATTCTGGTGGGCGGCTTTTCCACGCTGCTGTTCTCGAAGTTCGACGGCACGTTCTACGTCGGCCTGCTCATTGGCCTCACGCTGCTGTTCGGCGTGGTGGCCGAGCTGACGCTGCTGCCCCTGCTCATACTGTATTTCTACAAGCGGCCGAAAGCGGCGGCAACGTTACCAGCCACTAACCGCAGCAGTCAGGCGCCGGCGTAAGTTCTCCAGAACGTCCTGTTGGGGTGAATTGGTGATGTTTGCCAACAGGCTCCGGTAAACGGAATCAACTTTAGGTGTAATCTGCTCGGCCCTGAGCAAATCCACTGCTCCCTCGGCGGCATCGTCCGATTGGAAATAGGGCAAATTTTGTTTATCCCGATAGGACACGATGGTGTAGGCCAAACTGGCATTTCGGTTGACAACCTGCTCCAACGGCACTTCCGGCAGTTCACCGCCGGCCCAGTGCGGAGTCACCCCCCGGCCGGAATTCCAGCGCACGTGCGAGACAACGCACCGCAAACCACGCGGCGTGGGTTGCAGGTTGACGCTGTACAGAACAAAAAGCCCGGTGGCCTCCTCGCCAAACAGCCAGAGCACCGAATTTGGCAAACCCGCGTAGGTGCGAAACTGAGCGCCGGAAAGTTTTAGCTCTCTGAAATGGCGCAGGTTTTCAGCAGTGTACGGCGTCACTTTCAGGTACCACTGTCGGACTTTGGCTTGCCGCTTGGCTTCCGTCCGAACGCCGGGCGGCCACGGCAGCAGCCCGCGGAACTCTATTTTCCCGGTTTTCGGATTGCGCGGCCAATCCTGGGCCGACGACTGGTAGGCCAGCAGAAACAAGCAGAACAGTACAAGCCGGGGCATCATGCCCTAAAGCTACCGGGTAAACCGGGTTGGAACCTGATTCCAACTTATCTGAAAAAATGACTTAACTTTGCATCTCAAAGTTCTTCGAAAAAAAGTCATGCAATACTTCGTGCCGCCCAATTCCATTGTGCGCCGCATCTGGGGCACCTCCGATACGGTGCTGTTCATCTTTGCCGGGGCAGCGGCCGAGTTTGCGCTCAATAAAGCCGTGGACTGGCTCTATTTCACCGGCCGCCTGCCCGCCGACCCGCTGGCGCGGCTCTTCTCCACGGTGGACTACGCCCGGCGCATCTTGTTTGCCGACCGCGCCGGGGCCGAGCGGGCCATTGACAGCATTGCCGCTATTCACGCGGCGGTGGAGGCCAGGCGTGGGCGCGCCATTCCGGCCTGGGCCTACCGCGACGTGCTGTTCATGCTCATCGGTTACTCCATGCGGGCGTTTGAGGTGCTGGAACGACCCCTGACCGATGCCGAGCGCGAGGAAATTGTGGACGTGTTTTACCGCGTGGGTCACCGCATGGGCATTCCTGAATTGCCGGCCTCCTACTCCAAATGGCAGGTCGCGCGTGAGCAGCACCTGAACCAGGACATGGCCGTGAGTTCTTACACCGACGATTTGTACGTGCAATACCGACGGCATTTGGGCGGGCCACGCTACCGACTGCTGCGCATGGTGCAGGGGCTGGTGGTGCCGGCCCGGGTGCGGCAGCTTTTGCAATTGCCAGTTGGTGCTTTCATAAGCCCGGCCGTGTTTTTTTACCGTCTGACGCGGCACTGGCAGGCGAGCCAGTCGGCGAAGAATGCCATGCTGCCGACGGAATACCGGGCTCGGATTCAGGCCCTGGATTTGGCTCCGTCCGGACCGGCCGAACCAGCTAAGGCATTTGCGCCGGCCCGCCAGTGCCCCATGCATCAAAGCTGATTACCCACGCCGGGCTTTAATCGTCGCATGATTCGGATTCGCAAACGGTATTTACTGGCGGCCAGCTTATTATTTCTGCTGGAAGTATTCATCGCCCTTTTCGTACACGATAAAATTATTAGGCCCTACGCCGGCGATTTTCTGGCCACTATCTTCCTCTATTGCCTTGCCCTGGGCTTGCTGAAGACAGCCCCGGTGAAAGTGGCCCTCGGCGTATTGCTCACGGCTTATCTGATTGAGGCCTTGCAATATGTACACCTGTTGAGCTGGCTGGGCTGGCAGCATTCGCGGGTGGCGCGCATTGTGCTGGGTAGCCGGTTTGAGTGGGTTGATATGCTGGCCTACACGCTGGGCATTGGGCTGGTGCTGGGCATTGAGGCAGGTTTGGGCGCAATCCGCTCGAGGAAGATTTTCGGGACAAGCGCGCTTGACCAGGGGAAAACCGCGAACGCCGGATAGCAAATTCATGTTCTGCCGGCCACAATGCCCTATTTTTACTCCAAAATCCAGCCTATGAAATCTTATTTTTCCGCCGCGCTCACGCGCTTGTTTCTGCTGACCCTGCTGGCCTCCGCTGGCCTGTTTACCACCGCCTGCAAGAAGGACGACCCCGAAATAGCGGACTACAGCGCGGTTGACCAGGAAACTATTACGAATTATCTGGCGGCCAACAACATTACCACGTCTCAGAAGCAGCCATCCGGCTTACAGTTCATTCCGGTCAGAACAAACGCCAATGCGCCTAAAGTGACTGCCGGCACTTCGGTAGCGGTGCTCTACACCGGCCATTTGCTGGATGCGGCCGGCACGGTGTTCGATGCTTCCGCCAAGCACACCAACCCGCTGTTGACCTTCGTGCCGGGGGCGAACCAAATAATTGCGGGCTTCGACGAAGGGGTTTCGCTGATGCACGTGGGGGATAAGGCCGAATTCCTGCTGCCTTCCGCGCTGGGCTACGGCACGAAGGCGGTGGGCAGCATTCCGGCCAATTCGGTGCTGCGCTTCGAGGTGGAAGTAGTGGACGTGCCAACGTATGATGACAACCTGATTACGACTTACCTGGGCACCAAAAGCATTACCACGGCTCAGAAACAAGCCTCCGGGCTGTACTTTCTGCCCGTAACCACCAATGCCAGCGCCGTGCGGCCGGCCATCGGGAATACGGTAACGGTGCTCTACACCGGGCACTTATTTGATGCGACCGGCACCGTGTTCGATGCCTCTTCCCTGCACAACAATGCACCGATAAGCTTCACGTTTGGCCGCGGCCAGCTCATTACGGGCTTCGAAGAAGGCATTGCCCTGATGCACAAAGGCGACAAGGCCGAGCTGATGCTGCCTTCGGCGCTGGCTTATGGCGTGCAGGGTTCTTCCGGCGGCATCACTCCCAATTCGGCCCTGCGCTTCGAGGTAGAAGTGGTGGATATAAAGTAGAACAGTTTATCAGCCAATAACGCGGAGCGGCGCTACCGCACCCGGGCCAGCAAGGCCGCGTGGTGGGGGGCGCGGCTCAGCATTTCCACGTTGCCGAGCAGCACCAGCTGCTGGCGGGCGCGGGTAAGGGCCACGTTGAGCTTACGGTCGACCTGCCCGGTTTCATCGGGCGACACCATGAGTTCCAGCTGGTGCTCGTGGTGGCAGCAAAAGCTCACGATGATGACCTCGCGCTGGCTGCCCTGGTAGCGCTCTACGGTATCGACGCTGACCTGGGCCAGTGCGGGTAAACTCAGCTCGCGGGCCAGCTGGGCCAGCCGGGCGCGGATGCGGGCCGCCTGATTGCGGTAGCTGGCAATGACGCCGAGGGTGGTTTCGGGGTTGAAAGCGGGGCCGAAACCCTGGGCCACGTAGGCAGCAGCCCGGGCTGCCAGCTCGGCTTCCTGCGCCGATTCCTTCATGGACAAATCCTCGGGCTGGCGCTGGGTGGGCACAAAAACCACCCGTTGGCGGCGCAGTGCGGCCGTGAAATCATCGGCCGCCGCGGGCCAGGCGGCGCGGTCGAGCGGGGCCGCCTGCCAGGGCAGCGGGCAGCGCAGCTGACCCTGGTAAAATTCTTGGTTGACGAGCACGGCCAGTTCCTGGTGCATGCGGTACTGGTCGGCGAGGGTGCCGTGGGCGTGGGGCCAATGCGCTTCTGCCCGCCGGAACAGGCGCTCGAAGTAGGAGTTGCGCAGGTTGGTGAGGCCGAGGTTCTCGCGGAGCAAATCGGCCACTTCGGGGGCTACGGCGCTGGTTTCGGGCTCCTGGGCCACCACGGCGGGCAGCTGGCGGTGGTCGCCGATGAGGATGAACTTTTTCACCTTGGCCAGCAGCGCCAGCATCGGCGATTCCAGCACCTGGCTGGCTTCGTCCACCACGGCCACATCAAACTGTTTGAGCATGAACAGCTCGGGCTTGCCCAGCAGGCTGGCCACCGTGCCCACGTAGAACGGCGTGCCGGTGAGGCGGGCGCGCACGGTCTGGCGGCTGGCGCAGTCGGCAATCATGGCATCGAGCAGGTAGGGCCTGTATTGCGGCGACGTGCCCAGGCGCGAGCCCACCCGGATGAAGGGCAGTTTGGCTTCTACCAACTGCTCGCAGATTTCGTCTACGGCGCGGTTGGTGTAAGCGGCCAGCAGTACCTGTTTGTCCTGTTTGTAGAGATTTACGGCCAGCTCGCGCAGTACGCTGCGGGTTTTGCCAGTGCCGGGCGGGCCGCAGAGTACGAACCAATCGGGCGCGGCCAAGGCGCGGGCCACCACTTCGGGGGCCGTGGTGGCGGGTGCGGCGGCCGGGTTCCAGCCCTCGGGCTCGCGCGGGCCGGTGCGGGCCAGCAGGCGCTTGCGACGCTCGGGGCTCAGGCCGAGGAAGGACGAGAGGCCGGCCCACTCGCGCCGGAAGGTGTCGTAGGTATCGGGCTCCAGGGCCCAGTGCGAGTGGCCCAGCAGGTAGCGCGGGGCCATGCGGCGGTTGCGCACGCTGAGCACCACGCGGCCATCGGCCCCGAGGTCTTCGGCGAGGACGACTTTTACTACCTGCGCGTCCAGCACACTGAGCGACTGAGCAGCGGAGTGACTGAGTGAGTTTCCAGCCGTTTCTCCAGGAGCTGAAGCTGCAGCAGTTTCGCGGGTATTGCGGCGCCGCGGGTAGAGAATGAGCGTATCGCCGGCGCGGAAGTTGACTTCGCGGCCACCGGCCGGACGCCGGAAAATGAGGTGCGGGCCAAGGCCGTTGCGGGCGTCGTCGGGCGCGCCGCTGTGGTCTTCGATGAGTTCTAGGTCATCGAGCAAACTGAAATTCTGGTATTTGCGGGCCTGGGGCAGCAGCCAGAGGCCGGCCTGGCCACCGGCATCGCCGGGACGGGCTTCGTCGCCGAGCAGGGTGAGCCGCATTTCGCGGGCTGCGAAGCGGGCCAGTTCCAGGCAGTAGGCGCGCTCCACGGGGTCGGCGGCGGCCCAGGCGTTGGCTACTTTTTCGGCCTTGGCTTTGCCGAAGGGTGGCAGGGCCGTGAGGTTGGGTTGCAGCACGGGGGCCAGCAGGTGGGCCGTCTGGCGGGGGCCGGTGGCGCGGGCCAATTGCAACTCGGTGCCCACGAGCTGGTTGCGGGCCGAAAGCAGCCGGTCAATCAAATCCTGGTCCTGGTCGACGCGGCGCACGGCGGGTTGGCCGCTGGCCGCGTTGGAATACAAAATGCTGGTGCGGCCCCGGCCGGCGGTTTCGCCATCGGCCCCAAACACCGATTCGAGCAGCAGGCGGTAGAGCTGGGCCTGCGCGGCGTGGTTGGTCCAGGGCTCGGCATGAGGCACTTTAGTCGAGCTTTTGAGCTCAATGAGGTCGTAGCCGGTGCTGCTTTCGTGCAGCAAATCGAGCCGGCCCTGCAAGCCGTAGGTGGCCGAAAGAAAGGTAGGTTCGAGGAAGCAGTCGGCCAGGCGCAGGGGCTCCTGCTGGTAGCCGGTGCGGCTAGCCGCCACGAAACCCAGGGCGCGGGTTTCGCGCAGGGTGCGGTGGTGGCGGCGCAAGTCGTTCAGGAGTTCGGGCACGCCGGTGCGGGTCTGAAACTCGGGCAGCGTGCTGAGCGAAAGCGGCGCCGAACGGAAAAGCCGGCCCTTGAAGAAGGTTTCGAGGTCGAATTCTTTGGCGGTCAGCTGCTCGCTGTCTGGGGCTTCTTCGGTCTCGTCAGCTCCCGTATCAGCAGAGGCAACTACGTGGCCGGCCAGCTTCGCCAGCCGTTCCAGTTGCTGCCGTTTTTTGGTGGCTTCCCGCTGTGATTTCAATTCTTCCTGCCGGCCGGCGTGGCTCACTTCCTCGTCCAGCAGCAGGTTCACCAGGTTTCCGAGCACCAGCGGGCGCGAAATGTCATCGGGCAAAAAGGCATTCAGCAGCGCCCATTCAGGGATGGTGCCGTCGCGCTGGGCGCACTCGGCAATGGTTGTCACGCTGATGAGGTAGTCGGGCTCCAGCACCACGCGGCGTGCGCGCACGCTGCCATCGGCCAGCAGCACCGGCCCGATGAGGTGCAGCGTAGGGTGCAGCGCAGCGGCCAGCGGCAGCACGTTTTCATACGCCGCCGGCAACACCAACGCAAAGGGGCCGGCGGGGCGACCATCGGCGGGCGCGCCCATCTCAACGGTAAGCGCGCCGGTGGCCAAGTCAGCGTGCAGCACCCGCACGCGCCAGGTGGTGCTGGCGGCGGCTTCGGGAATATGGGCACCGGCATCAATGGCAATTTCCGCCGGTTCGGTGGGCGCGGCGGCTTCGACAAGTGGCTGGGGCAGCGCGGGGCCGGCATAGGCCGCGCCGGTGAGGTGCAGCACCAGGGCCGCCACCGCCGCGAAGCCCTGGGCGGCTTCGGCGCGGGTGCCGGCGTAGCTTTCGTGCACCACCAGGTTGGCGGCCAGGCGCAGGGCCTGCAGCTGTTGGCGCAGGGCGGCGGGCAGCTCGTGGGTGTAAGCGGCCTGGCCGATTGCCTGGTTGAGGTCGATAAACGGGGCCTCCCGGGCCTTGCAGTCGTCGCGCAGTACGGCTTCGAGCAGCTTGCGCAGCTTGGGGAGCTGGTCGGCGGGTGCGGCGGCGGGGTCAGCGGCCAGCGCGGCAAGGCGGGAGTAGTAGCGAGTGGGCATCGAACAGGTAGAGAAATAGCAGCCGGACTTATAAAAGTAACGGTTTTCTAATTTCAACCGGCCCGCTGCCGGCCGGGTTAGCGGGCCGCGCTCAGGCCCACAGGGGCGGCCAGCGGGCCTTCTTCGTACATGTTGAGGTATAGCTTCATTGGCTCCTTCTGCCCTTTCCAGGCGATGGTGTACACGTCGAGCTGGCCTTGGTTATCAACCCCGCCGCCTTCAATTTTGAAGGAACAGCAGTTGCCTTCGTGCTGGTAGGCAATTAATTGGCCTTTGGGTCCGAGCAGGGCATTGAGGTAGCGCTGCTGGTTGCGCACGCCAGCTTCTTTGCCGCCGCCAACTCGCACAGGGTTGGTTTCCGTAAAGCCGTAAGTGGGGTCGGTGCTGGTTTCCTGAATGAGGAAAGGCAGCACGCCGCTGCCGCCTTTTTCGTAGAGGCCTTCCGATGCCGCACCGCCGTAAGTGGGCGGTGTTTTCGGCCGGGCCGTTTCGCAGCTCCACACGCTCAGCGCCCCGAGCAATACGAGGCTGCCTTTTTTCATTAGTCGAATTCCCTTCATGCGTACTTCCGTGTTGTTTTCCTGGGTTGACAGTTTGCAAATAACCACCCGCCGCCAATTGTTTCGCACCCTGGCACTCGGCGGCGGCCTTATGTTGAGCGTGGCCACAGCCGCCCAGACGCCGGCTGTGAGCCCCGATTCGCCCCTGCCCGGCCTGCTGGCCGAGCGCAAAGCCCTGACCGACCGCTACCGCGAAGCCAGCGCCCAGCGCCACAGCCTGTTCGGCAACAAGCCATCCAAAAAAGACTTGCAGGAAGTGGTGGATGCCCTGCAAGGCATCGTGGACAAGGACCAGCAGATTGTGGACGTGCTCAACCGCACCGCCCAGGCGGCAACTACCACCTCGGCCCGCCTGGCGGCCACCACCACCCACCTCGAAACCAGCTCGCGCGACGACCGCAACCTCACGGCCCAGCGCCTTTCCGAACTCACCAACGAAGCCGAAAACCTGCGCCAGCGCGAAAAGCAGCAGCTGGCCCACCAGCGCGACCTCGAAGCCGAAGTGGCCGAAGCCAAGCAGGGCCATTTCGTGCGCGATGCCCTGATTGCAGGCCTGGCCGTGCTATGCGTAGGGCTGGTAGTGGCACTGCGGCGACGCAAGTAGGCGTACTTTCGAGGCATGTTGGCCACCTTTCCGTTTCAGCTCGCCCCCGCCCCACCCCCTATTTCGCCCGAATACCAGCTGGTGATTTTTGCCGATGTGGGCGGGCTGGAGGACTACTACGCGCTGTTTCAGCACTTCGGCTTCGGCGGCACGCCGGCTTCCTGGGCCGAGCACCTCGAAACCATTGTGGAAGAGCACTGCCCCGCGCTGCTCGATGAGATAGAGTTCACCGAAAGCGGCCAGACGTTTGTGGCCTACGCCAGCAGCCCGGCCCTGGCCGACCAGTTTCTGGCCTGCGTGTTGCCGTATTTTGGTTCGCTGGCGCTGCTGCGCAAGTACCTTAGTCAGGCCGACCCGGACGACTTCTTTGCGTGAAGCCGGATTTAAGGCAGCAATGCCTCAAAATCCCCGTTACTTTTAGGACTTGCCCTGCCCCGCATGATTTCCTACTCCGAAGCCCAGGCCCTCGCCCTCATCACCGACCCCGGCACCCTCAAACGAGGCCAGGAGCTGCTGAAACCCGCCAAATGGGCCAATCTGGGCCGCACCGATACTGCCGCCTGGGGCGACTGTGCCGGCAGCGGCAGCAAGCCCTACCGCACGGGCATCGACCTGGCGGAACCAGCTTTTAAATGCAGCTGCCCCAGCCGCGTGTTCCCCTGCAAGCACGGCGCGGGCCTGCTGCTGCTCATGGCTCGCCAGCCGGAGCTTTTTGGCGGCAACACCCCGCCCGCCTGGCTGGAAGAGTGGCTGGAAAAGCGCCAACAAGCACAGGAGAAAAAGGCAGAAAAACCCGCTGCTAATGCGGCCAAAGCACCTGTCGTATCGGCGAAACAGCTTGCTAATGCCGACACTCCGGGCGCTGCTTATCCGGAAGTATTGCCGGATGGCGAGGCCGCCGGGAAGCCCGTTGAGGCCACGCCTGCCGTTGCCCCCAAGCGCCTGGCCCGCATGGCCGCCGGGGCCGAAGACCTCGTGGCCTGGTTCGAAGACCTGATGCGCGCCGGCTTGGCTTCGCTCGACAAGCAGCCACTTACGTTTTGGGAAAGCCAGGCCGCCCGGCTGGTCGATAACCAACTACCGGGCCTGGCCGCTACGGTGCGCGAGCTGGCCACTCTGCCCCACGCCCACGCCGACTGGCCCGCGCGCCTGCTGGGCCGCCTGGGCGAACTGTACTTGCTAACCCGCGCCTTCCAGAACCTTCCCAACCTCGCCCCGGAGACACGGGCCGATATACTCCAACAAGTCGGCATCAACCTGAAAAAAGAGGACCTGCTCGCCATCGCCACCCCCGTAACTGATTCCTGGCGCGTGCTGGGCCAGTTCCGCTGGGATGAGGACCGCCTGACGGCCCGCCGCACCTGGCTGCACGGCCGCAACACCGGCCAAACGGCGCTGGTGCTGGAGTTTGCCTTTGGTGGCCAGCCCTTCAGCACACCCTTTATTCCGCACGGCGCTTATCTGGGCGAACTAGCTTTTTACCCCGGCCTGCTGCCGCTACGGGCCGCGCCGGTCAATGTCCGGTTCGATGGCACGGTACCCGCCGGCGTGGTACCTGCCGGTCAGTCCATCAGCCAGCTGTTGAACGACTATTCCGATGCCCTCGCCCACCAGCCCTGGCTGCGCGAATGGCCCGCTACACTCACGCAGGTGCTGCCCACGCCGCTGCCCGACGGCCGCTGGCTGCTGCACCACGCCACGGAGGCCGGAGTTTTGCCGCTGCGCCTGGTTGATGAAAATTATGGCTGGCAGCTGCTGGCCGAAAGCGGTGGCCAGCCGATTTCGCTCTTTGGTGAGTGGGACGGGCTGGCTTTCAGGCCGCTGAGCAGCTGGGTTTCCAGCGTCTCACCGTTCGCTTCTTCTCCTGGCTCCCTTTCACAGGAAGGGGAAGTGCCCACCCGTGCAGCCCAGGAATCAGCCGACTTATCCTATCCAATGGAAATGGGACCGGAGGGTGCTGAAAGAAACGGGGCGTCTCCCCGGCCGCAGCCGGATACGGCTCAACTCCTGCGCGTGGCCCTGCTCGGAACACGCCAGAGTGGTGAGTTCATTCCCACTTTCCCGACTGCTGCCGAAACGCCCGAACAGCAGCTGTTACTAGCGGCCGGCACGCTGGCCCTGATGCAAAAAGCCGGCTACCGCCCGCCCGCCGCCACGGGGCCACTTTTCGCACCCGCGCCGCCCGAGCTGCTCCCGACCGTCGGCCCCAAAGGCACCAGCCACCTGCACCAGATGCTGGTCAACTCCCTGCACCTGGAGCTGCTACCCGACTACCTCATCCGCCTGGCTGGCCGCGACCTGCTGGTGCCGCCGGCCCTACTGGTGCCCTTGCTGCGCCACGCCGCTCGCTCGGCCGAAACGCGGGCCGTGCTGGGGCCGGTGCTAGGCGCGCGCGGCCACTGGATGGCTTCGCTGAACCCGGAATGGGCCAAGCTGGCTGATAAAACGGCAGCCATTGCCCATGCAGATACCGGTGTCAGTATTTGGGAAACCGGCACGACGCCCCAGCGGCTGGCTTGGCTCACGGAGCGTTTTGGCCAGGCGCCGGACGAAGCCCGCGCCCTGCTCCTGGCCGCCCTGCCCACCGAGCCAGCCAAAATCCAGGAAGCCCTGCTTGATATTCTGGCCCGGCACCTGCGCCCCGACGCTGAGCCCGTGCTCGAAGGCTTGCTCAAAGCCCGGGGGCAGGATGTGCGCCGCCTGGCAACGGAGCTGCTGGTGCAACTGCCCGGCGCCGCCCTTACTGAGCGGTTGTGGGTCCGCGCCGCGCCACTCATCACGGCCAAACGCAAGCTGCTGGGCCTGGGCAAGCCCACGCTTGAAATTACCCTGCCCACCGCCTGGGACAAATCCTGGCTGCTTGATGGCATTGAAGAAAAAAACGGGCGCTTCGAGTACCGCATCAGCACCACGGCCGGCAACCAAACCACGCTGGGTCCGGCCGCCGGCCGCCTTGGCAACCTGGTGGGGCTGCTACCGCCCCGGCGCTGGACCGCTCACCTGGGCCTCACGCCCGGCGAGCTGCTCGCGGCAGCGCTGGCCTCCGAATGGCCGCTGCCGCTGCTGCCCAGCTGGGCACACAGCACCCTGCTGCACCGCGACGCCGCTTTTGCCAGCGCCTTCCTGCAGCTGTGGCAGGAGGAATTGCCCGCTCTGGAAAAAGCCAATTGCGCCCGCGGCATCGACTGGGGCCGGCTGGCTGCCCTCCTGCCTGCTGCCGAGCAACGCACGCTCCTGCTCACGCCCACCATCGAGCGGGTGCGCCGCCAGCAGGACGACTGGGCGCTGGGCCTGGATTTCGTGCCCGCGCCCTGGCCCCGTGCCCTCAGCGCCGCCGTACTCGAAACCATTGTCCGGCAGCTCACCAAAACGGCCGTGCTCTACGAATTCAACGCCCCGCCCTACAACCTGCGACAGTTGGCCTGGCTGCTGCCCCAAACCGTAGCCCCCAGCCTAGCGCCGGCCGATGCCGCCTGGGCCATTCAGCAGGTAGAGGCCATCGAGCAGGTGCACGCCGTTTTTCTGCCCCAAATCCATACGTTTGTCGATACCCTGCGCTTCCAGGCCGATTTGGAACAGTCGCTGAATGAGTAGAGACGCAATATTTTGCGTCTCGTCGTTGAACGGCCCGAACCATTCCATTCTGTGCAGTCAGAACAACATCAGCAATGACAAGACGCAAAACATTGCGTCTCTACAATCCCAATAAACCATGACACCCACTCTACTCCGCCCCCACGCCGAAGACTTGTACGCCGAAGAACTGGCCGCGCTGAAAGCCGCGGACAACGACCGCCCCAAACCGCCGGGCTGGCACCTCTCGCCGTGGGCCGTAGTGACGTATCTGCTGGGCGGGAAGCTCGATAACGGCTTCGAAATCGAGCCCAAATACATCGGCCAGCGGCGGCTGATGGAAATTGCCGTCGCCACCCTGGCCACCGACCGCGCCCTGCTGTTGCTCGGCGTGCCCGGCACGGCCAAAAGCTGGGTGAGCGAGCACCTCACCGCCGCCATCAGCGGGCACACCAACCTGCTGGTGCAGGGCACTGCCGGCACCGCCGAGGACAGCCTGCGCTACTCCTGGAACTACGCCCGCCTGCTCGCCGAAGGGCCCTCTATGAGCGCGCTGGTACCCAGTCCGCTCTACAAAGGCATGGAAACCGGCCAGCTCGTGCGCATCGAAGAGCTGACGCGCATTCCGTCCGATGTGCAGGACACCCTGCTCACCATGCTCTCCGAAAAGGTGCTGCCCATCCCCGAGCTGAGCACCGAAATCCAGGCCCGGCAGGGTTTCAACGTCATCGCCACGGCCAACGACCGCGACCGCGGCGTGAACGAGCTCAGCAGCGCCCTGCGCCGCCGTTTCAACGCCGTGGTGCTGCCCCTGCCCGCCACCCTGGCCGAGGAAGTGCACATCGTGCAAACCCGCGTGGCCAAGCAGGGCCAGGCCCTGCAGCTGCCCGTCGAAGCACCCGCGCTGGAGCAAATCAGCCGCCTCGTCACCATCTTCCGCGAGATGCGCCAGGGCGTGACGGACAACGGCAAAACCAAGCTCAAGAGCCCCAGCGGCACGCTGAGCACCGGCGAGGCCATCTCGGTGATGAACTCTGGCCTGGCCCTGGCTGCCTACTTCGGCGACGGCACCCTGCGCGCCCACGACCTGGCCGCCGGCCTGATGGGGGCCGTCATCAAAGACCCCGCCCCCGACCGCGTGGTGTGGCTTGAATACCTCGAAACCGTGGCCAAGGAGCGCGAGGGCTGGAAGGATTTGTACCGCGCCTGCCGGGAGGTGATAGAGTAAGTTTTATAGAATCGAATACAGTATTTATAGCGTATATTTATTTTCAGAAGCTAACATAATGAATACCGTATCTAAGGGAGATGCTTTCGAGGAAAAATCGCATCAATTAATTGAATCAGCAATTCAAAAGGGTGAACTAGGCATTTTGCCTAGTGCAGCAAAGCTATTCAAGAAGAAAGGATACTTTTCTCAAAAACGAGGAGAGAATATTATCTTTGATTTGACCATTGAAGTATGGCTTCCCAACGCTGAAACCTATGCATACCTATGGATTATAGAGTGCAAAAGTTACTCAAGCAGAGTTCCAGTAAATGATGTTGAGGAATTTGAGAGTAAAATCCGTCAAGTTGCTGGCCTAAATGTTAAAGGTGTACTGATAACAGACAGCACATTTCAATCTGGTGCATTCAGTGTGGCGCGGGCAAATGGCATGATGCTAATTGAAACTAATGCCGAAGGATATAACATTGTTCTACAAAGAATCGACCGTAGAATTAGCCTACTGCCAGATGTTAATACGCCCCGAAACGAAAGGTCGTTCGAAATTGATATCACGGGCAAGATGCAGTTATTTTTCCTAAATCTATTCGTACCTGACAACGAAAAAGTGTACGGTTTACAACATTTAACACCTGTCAGGATTCAAGAACTTGCTAATAATTTACTAATCGAGTACGAACCCGCAGAATTACAAAAATGCATGCCACTGGATTTGGATAGATTCATGGATTTTTTATCTAAAAAATTTGGGCTGCAATTAAATACCAGCACATCGTTAGGCCTAGACGTGAATTTCAATCGAATACTAGGCAATATCGATTTGGAAGAGAAAGTAATTTATATAGAGCCTAATATAGTAGACACCCCTCGTTTTGCTTTCGTGTTAGCGCATGAAATCGGTCACTTTATACTTCATAGCAACCTCAAAATAAATCAGCAGACATACCAAAATTTTGAAGATTCTTCCTTTGATACTTCAATAGGCAGATACAGACTGGTGAATCCTAAGCAATGGATTGAATGGCAAGCCAACGTCTTTGCATCAATGCTTCTAATGCCAGAAAATTCTATTCGAGTACGGTTGATTTCATATCAAATGCATATCGGCATTAACCATAACCGAGGATTCATTTTTAGAGACAACCAGCCAGTTAACCGCCGAGATTATGCAACCTACTGTTACGTATTTAGCGCTCTATTTTGGCGTAAGCAAAAGCTCAATAATTTATCGTCTTAAATCGTTAGGTGTTTTTATCACTTCTAATCCTTTTTTTGGATGGGTCATCAATCGTGGTAATATTCTTACAAGAAGAGGATAGTTTTTCCCATTGGCCGCAGCACAAGCCTTTTGCAAAAACAATCTGTAAGGGTAGCCGGCCGCCCGCGTCCGTCCCAACGGCCCGCCGGTAGCGCGGCTGTTTGCTTCCCTCCTTTTCTATGCCCGATTTCGACGCTATTATCATCGGCGGCAGCTACGCTGGCCTTTCCGCCGCGATGGCCCTGGGCCGCTCCCGCCGCCGCGTGCTCCTCCTCGATACCGGCCGGCCCTGCAATCGCCAGACGCCCCATTCCCACAACTTCCTCACCCAGGACGGGGCCACGCCGGCCGCCCTCCATGCCCAGGCCATCAAGCAGGTGCTGAACTACCCGAGCATCGAATTGCGGGCCGAGGAGGCGACTACCGCCACCGCCGTTTCGGGCGGCTTCGAGATTGGAACGGCGGCTGGGAATAGCTTCGCGGCGCCCAAGCTGCTGCTGGCTACCGGCGTTATCGACCTGCTGCCCGCCCTGCCCGGTTTTGCCGAGTGCTGGGGCATTTCGGTGCTTCACTGCCCCTATTGCCACGGCTACGAGGTGGCCGACCAGCGCCTGGGCGTCGTCGGCAACGGCGACGTGGGCTTTGAGTTTGCCCGCCTGATTCACAATTGGTCGCCGCAGCTCACGCTATTCACCGACGGCCCCTCCACGCTCAGCCCCGCCCAGCAACACGTGCTGGCCCGCCACGGCATCACCGTCGAAGAAACGCCGCTGGCCGGCATTGCCCACACCCAGGGCCAACTGCAAGCCGTCCAATTGGCCGATGGCACCGCCTACCCCCGCGATGCCGTATTTGCCCGCGTGCCGTTTGAGCAGGCCGGAACGCTGCCCCGGCAGTTGGGCTGCGCCTTCACGGAAATGGGGCACGTGCAGGTCGATGACTTCCAGCGCACCAACGTGCCCGGCTTGTTTGCGGCCGGCGATGCTACCACGCCCTTCCGGGCCGTTTCGGCCGCCGTGGCCGCCGGGGGCAAGGCCGGTGCTCTCATGAATATGGAGCTAATCGCCGAAAATTTTTAGTAAGGCGCGGCGCGGGTTGGGTGGGGCGTTGTTCATTTGCAGCCCTGCCCAACCACCGCCACCCCGCCATGCCCACCCCCGACCTCCGCCTGTTCGGCATTCGCCACCACGGCCCCGGCAGCGCCGCCAGCCTAGTGGCCGCCCTCGACGCCTTCCGGCCCGACATCGTGCTGCTGGAGTGTCCCGCCGATGCCGAAGCCGCCCTGGCCACCGCCACACACCCGGAGCTGCTGCCCCCCGTAGCCCTGCTGGTGTACAACCCCAAGCAGCAAGGCCAAGCCTCGTTTCTGCCGTTTGCCGAGTTCTCGCCCGAGTGGCAGGCGGTGCAGTGGTGCTCCCGCAACGGGGCGCATGTGCGCTGCATGGATTTGCCAATGAGTTTGCGGTTCGGGATGCGGGACATCCTGACGAACGTCTCACCCCCCGGCCCCCTCTCCGGTGGCGAAGGGGAGCCTGACGAATTAGAAATTGAGCCCATAGCAGATGGCGAAAAGGAGTTGTCCGTCTCCCTCTCTCCACCGGAGAGGGGGCCGGGGGATGAGGCGAACGCAGAGGTTGACACCGACCCCGTGGCCTACATCGCCCGCCTGGCCGGCTACACCGACTCGGAGCAGTGGTGGGAAACCCACCTCGAACACGCCCCCGGCCACGCCGACACCTTTGCCGTGGTGCTGGACATGATGACGGCCTTGCGTGAGGAGCTGAAGCGCCCCGAAACCGAGGAAACCTTGCTTCGCGAAGCCTTTATGCGCGAAACTCTGCGCGCCACGCTGGCCCAAGGCTACCCACGCGTGGCAGTGGTGTGCGGGGCCTGGCACGCCCCAGTGCTGCAGGCCGAGCTGTTCAAAAAGGAAGACAAAGCCCGCCTGAAGGGCCTGAAAAAGGTGCCCACCGAAACCACCTGGATTCCGTGGACCTATGAGCGGCTGTCGTTCAGCTCGGGCTACGGGGCGGGCGTGCTCTCGCCGGCCTGGTACGAGCTGTTGTTTGCCCAACCTCGCGAAGAAGTGCTGACGCACTGGATGGTGCAGGCCACCCGCCTGCTGCGCGGGCAGGACGTGGATGCGTCGTCGGCCCACGCCATTGAGGGCGTGCGCCTGGCCGCTGCGCTGGCCGCCGTGCGCGGGCTGGCGCTGCCGGGCATCGACGAGCTGCAGGAAGCCGCCGTGGCCATCCTGGGCGGGGGCTATGCCGAGCCGCTGGCCCTGGTGCATAAGGAGCTGGTGATTGGCGTGAAGCTGGGCGAGGTGCCCGCCGGCCTGCCCGCCACGCCCTTGCAGCAGGATCTGGCCCAGCAGCAGAAAACCCTGCGCCTCAAGCCCGAAGCCATTTCGAAAACCCTGGACCTCGACCTACGCCAGCCCGCCCAGCTCGACCGCAGCCACCTGTTGCACCGCCTGCGCCTGCTCGACATCAACTGGGGCGAGCCCGAGAAAGTGGCCGGCAAAAGCGGTACTTTCCATGAAATCTGGACGCTGGAATGGGAGCCCGAAATGGCTCTGGCCGTGATTGAGGCCGGCCGCTGGGGCAACACCGTCGTCACCGCCGCCGCCGCCCGCGCCACCGCCCGCGCCGCCGAAGCCATCAGCCTCGAAGCCGTGAGCCAGCTGCTGGAAGAGGCTTTGCGTGCCGACCTGGGTCCGGCTATTCCGGCGCTGGTGGCCCGGCTCGAAACCATCGGGGCCGGCACCCGCGACGTAACGCACCTGCTGGCCGCCCTGCCCCCGCTGGCCCAGGTGCTGCGCTACGGCAACGTGCGCCGCACCGATACCGCGCAGGTAGCCCGGGTGGTGCAGCAGCTGGTGCCGCGCCTGTGCATCGGCCTGCCCGCCGCCTGCGCTGGCCTCGATTACGAGGCCGCCAAGCCACTTCTAGCCCAAATCGAAGCCACCCACCAGGCCATTCGGCTGCTGCAAAATGACGCGCACGAAGCCGACTGGTACGCCGCCCTGGCCGCCGTGCAGCGCAACACCGCCACCAACGGCCTGCTGGCCGGGGCCGCCGCCCGCCTGCTATTCGACGCCCAAAAAGCCGATGCCGCCGTCACGGCCGTCACCCTCGGCTTGGCCCTGGCCCCCGCCCAGCCCACCGACTACGCCACCGCTTGGATTGAGGGCTTCCTGCGCGGCTCGGGCCTGCTGCTGATTCATCACCGCGAGTTGTTCGACCTGCTCGATACCTGGCTGGGCGAGCTGAATGAGGACACCTTCCGCGAAGTGGTGCCACTGCTGCGCCGGGCCTTCACCGATTTCTCGCTGCCCGAGCGGCGGCAGATTCTGGAAATTGCCAGCTCTGACACCTCGGCTTCGGCCGTGGCAGAGGCGGAGGATTTTGACTGGGAACGCGGGGCGCGGGTGCTGCCTGGGCTGCGGGTGCTGCTGGGCAGTTATTAACGGCTGCTTTCTTTGCTCAGTATGAACCTGACTGCCCACTACGATGCCATGCGCCAGGCCGCCGTGCACCAGCTGGCCCGGGGCGAAGCGGAGCTGGATAGCCTGCTGGATTCGCCCCTCGACACGCGGCGGGGCATCACGCTGCTGGCCCGGCCTCCGGCTGCCGTCACGGCGCGCATCGGGGAAATGCTAACGGATTTTCGGCGCATCGAACCCAACCAGTATTACTACCCGACCTCTGATATGCACGTCACCATTCTGTCGATAATTTGCTGCTATCCGGGCTTTACGCTGGATTTGATTGACCCAACCGCCTATCAAAACGCCGTGCGGACCATTGTGCAATCAAGCGCCCCGTTTTCGATACGCTTTGCAGGGCTAACGGCCTCGCCGGGCAGCCTTATCGTGAAGGGCTTCCCGGTGGGCGACGGGCTGGAAAACCTGCGGACGGCCATGCGCCGCTTTTTCCGCAGCGCTGGATTGCAGCATTCCATCGACCAGCGCTACAGCATTCAAACGGCCCATTCTACGGTTCTGCGCTTCCGGAGCCCGCTGCAAAACCCTGCGCGGCTGCTGGAGAAGCTGGCAAATTATCAGTCGTATTTTATCGGCTCATTTGAGATTGACGCGGTGGAATTGGTTTACAATGACTGGTACCAGCGCGCCCGCAATACCGTATTGCTGGGAAGATTTCCGCTCGGGGCACCGGCTCACCCCCACTCCTTTTCACCCGCTGCCTAACACTCGCCATGTCCGCAAATTCTTCCCGCTGGAAACTCGTCCTCGGCAGCGCCGCCGATGCGGAAAACGCCGTGCAAATGCCGCCCGATTACGGCCGAATGGACGACGTGCTCACTGCCCTCTACGACGGCGATAAGGCCGACCGCAAGGCCGGCCTGGGCGGCTCCGCCCCGCGCGTGAGCCGCTGGCTGGGCGACATCCGCGAGTATTTTCCCACCGAAGTGGTGGCCGTGATGCAGCAGGACGCCATGACGCGCCTGGGGCTGAACCAACTGCTGCTGGAGCCCGAAATTCTGCGCACGGTGCAGGCCGACGTGCACCTCGTGGGCACGCTGATGTCCTTGAGCCGGGTGATGCCGCAGAAGGCCAAAGCCACCGCCCGCGAGGTCATCACCAAAGTAGTGCGCGAGCTGGAAAAGAAGCTTAGCAACCCGCTGCGCCAGGCCGTGCAGGGCGCCCTGAGCCGGGCCGTGCGCAACCCACGCCCCCGCTACCACGAAATCGACTGGGGCGCGACCATCAAGGCCAACCTCAAGCACTACCAGGCGGCGCACAAAACCGTGATTCCCGAGCGGCTGGTGGGTTTCGGTCGGCGGGGGCAGGCCCTGAAAGAAATCGTGCTCTGTGTGGACCAGAGCGGCTCCATGGCTTCCTCGGTAGTGTACGCGGGCGTGTTTGGGGCGGTGCTGGCTTCGCTGAAAGCGGTGAAAACGCACATGGTGGTGTTCGACACGGCGGTGGTAAACCTGAGCGAAAACCTGCACGACCCCGTGGATTTGCTTTTCGGCGTTCAACTCGGTGGCGGCACCGATATCAACCTGGCCCTCAGCTACTGCCAACAGCTCATCACCCGCCCCACCGATACCGTTCTGGTCCTCATCACCGACCTTTACGAAGGCGGTAACGAAAAGGAAATGATAAAGCGCGCCGCCGCCCTCAAAGCCGCCGGGGTCAACATCGTGGTGCTGCTGGCCCTGAGCGACGACGGCGCCCCAAGCTTCGACCGCCGCGTGGCCGAGCAGCTGGCGGCACTGGAGATTCCCAGCTTCGCCTGCACGCCGCCCAGGTTTCCGGAGCTGATGGCCCGGGCCATTCAGGGGCAGAAGCTGGAGGTCCTGTAGCGTGGACGCTGCGACCCTGCACGTGCGCCAGACGAACGCACACGTTCTGCCCGCAGCATAGCGTAAGGGGGCCGTTTTGGGACTATCAACATTTCGACTCGACCCGGAACCCGCCCAGCGGCAAACCCAGGAAATCGGCGTACTGCCGGCTCGCACAGGCCACGGCGTCTGCCTCCAGCGCCTTGTCGAAAAAGCTCGCCACAACATCCACCACGCCCTTTTTAACGGCCCGTTGCCAGGTACCAACTATTTGTCCATCCACTACCACCATTGGCTTGAACACGCCGTTGCCGCCGGGCACGACTTTCGCCGCGTGCTCCTGGGCCAGCACCGCCCGCCGGTCCTTGTAGCCGAGCAGGTATTCATCGAAGCCCGGCAGCAGCTGCACGGCATTTGTGGGAGCAACAACCGGCATTTCTTCTGCCGAAAACCAATACAGTTGCTCTTCCACTTTTGCTGAAACCAAGCCGGGCTGCACGGCTTCGAGGCCCTGCCGGGCATCGGCCAGGGTGAGGCCGGCCCAGTTGGCAAAGTCGTGCACGGTGGCCGGGCCGTGGCTTCGGAAATAGCGCCGGGTCAGCTCTGCCAGGGCTTCTTCGCGGTCTAATTTTCGCGCATTCGGCACCCACTCGTCCAGCAGCACGAAGGTTTGCTGCCGCTCCAGCTGCGGGCCGAAACAAATGTGCCCCAGCTGCGCCGTGTGGCCCAATAAATGGTAGCCGCGCTGCCCCTGCGTGCTGATGCCGGCTTGCTCCAGGGCCTGCATCATCCCGGCTCTGGTCAGCCGCCGGCCCCCGCACAGGGCCTCGTAAAACACGGTTTTGCTGCGTTCGATGGTGGTCTGGTCCAGTTCCAGCTGGCGTAGGCGGGCAGTCAGGCCCCGCAGCACCCGGGGGGCCAACAGCCGCACCATCCAAGCCGCGTCTTCGGCCGGCACCAGGTGCATGGTGCCCCGCATGGGCCAGGTGAGCACGAGCTGCCCATCGGCCAGGGCCTGCTCCACGGCAGCCAGCGCGGGGCGCAGCGTGCGCAGGCCAACCGCCCACACGGCCTGGCCGTAGTCCTGGGCTTGCAGCGCGCCCATCCAGCGCACTACGGCGGCCGGGTCGGGGCATTTCTCGCCACTGATGCGCTGGTTGAGCAGGCGCAGACGGGCAATTTCGGGATGGGTCATTGTGGTGGACGTTAGGGTAGCCGGGCTAATCACAAAGTTTATGCGCAGACTCCGACCTTTGCCGGGCAATGCTTTTGCTGGCGCGCACTTATTGCAGCCGAATTGCTGCTGGCCGCGGCTCAAGAAACGAATGAAACTTACCCGCTACTGGTTTGAATTCGCGGAGCCTACTCCATCTCCATTCCTACGCTCTTTCGGAATTACGGCTTGGGCTTACGATGATGCCTTTACTATCCTGAGAAGTAGCATTTCGGATTTTCACCAACTGCTGCTAATTAAAAACATTAGCGACGTTGACATTAGCACCCTCGACCCCAATCACGTGATGCCCAATATGAGCAATTGCTCCGTAAGAGGAATCTGGTTTCCTAAGGGCTACCAATAATCGACTATTTACCCGTCTTCGTTGTTACCAATTACAACGAACTCAACCCGCATTCTTTTGTCCGATACCACCCCCACTTTCGCCCCCGTCGACCCCTACGCCATCGAAAAAGAACTGCGCCAGGTGCAGGCGCTGATGAAGCTGGAACAGCAGGAGGACCTGGAACAATTCAAAATCAAGAACGCCAAGGCCAGCATTGCCGAGCGGCAGCAGCGCGGCCTCACCTGGTACCCCGTCACCATCACGCAGGAAGACATTGGCTTCGGCGGCAAGGTGGTGCTGGAGCTGGAGCGGCCCGCCGGGCAGCAAGGCCTGCACCTGTTTCAGGTGGGCAAAAACGCCTCGTTGTTTGGCAACGTGCCCGGCCGCTCGGCCACCGACCGGCCCACCCTGAGCGGCGTGATTACCAGCGTGCGGCGCAACAAGCTGCTGCTCGCCACCACCAAGGAAGACCTGCCCGACTGGGTAACCGAAGGCCACAAAATGGGCATCGACCTCACTTTCGACGAGGTGAGCTACCGCGAGATGGACTATGCCCTGGGCAAGGTGATGGGCGCCTACGGCGACCGCCTGGCCGAGCTGCGCGACATCCTGCTGGGAGCCAAAGAAGCCCGCTTCCGCGAGGAAAAAGCCACCGACCTTTTCTACCCCAGCCCGCTCAACGACTCCCAGCTGGCCGCCGTGAAACACGTGCTGGCCGCCAAGGACGTGGCCATTATCCACGGCCCGCCCGGCACCGGCAAAACCACCACGCTGGTGCAGGCCATCCTGGAAACCATCCGGCGCGAGCGGCGCGTGCTGGTGTGCGCCCCCAGCAACACGGCTGTGGATTTGCTCACCGAAAAGCTGGCCGAGCGCGGCGTCAACGTCATTCGAATGGGCAACCCCTCGCGGGTTTCCGACCTGCTTTTGGAGCACACGCTCGATGCGCAGGTGATGGCCCACAAGAGCTACAACGAGATGCGCTCGATGCGCCAGACGGCCGACCAGTACCGCGAAACCGCCAGCAAATATGTCCGCAACTTTGGCTACGAGGAGCAGCAGCACCGCCGGCACCTGAAGGAAGAAGCGCGGATGCTGTTTCAGCAGGCCGATGATTTGGAGCGCTACATCACCGAAGATTTGCTGGAATCGGTGCAGGTGATAACGTGCACGCTGGTGGGCGCCAGCAACCGCAACATTCGCCACCTCACCTACGAAACGGTATTCATCGACGAAGCCGCCCAGGCGCTGGAGCCGGGCTGCTGGATTCCGATTGCCAAGGGCAACCGCGTGATTCTGGCCGGCGACCACCACCAGCTGCCCCCCACGGTGAAAAGCGACAAGGCCGGCGCCCTGCGCGAAACACTGTTCGAGAAGGCCATCAAGCGCCAGCCCACTACAGCCCGCATGCTCACGGTGCAGTACCGCATGCACGAGCAAATCATGCAGTTCAGCTCCGACCAGTTCTACGACGGACGGCTGGTGGCCTACGACACCGTGGCCCACGCTGGCCTCGATGCCTACGACCTGCGCTTCGCCCCCGACCTGCCCGTAGAGTTCCTCGACACGGCTGGCTTTGGCTTCCAGGAAATCACCATCCCCGAAAGCCGCTCCACCGCCAACCCCGAGGAAGCGGATTTGCTCCTCAAGCGCCTGGCCCAGCTGCTGGAACCCTACGACCCCGCCGACCACGAGGAAGACCCGCTCAGCATCGGCGTAATTGCCCCCTACCGCGCCCAAATCAACTATTTGAAGGACGCCATTGAGGAAAACGACGAGCTCAGCGGCTTTATGCAGCACCGCCAGCTCAGCGTGGGCACCGTCGATTCGTTCCAGGGCCAGGAGCGCGACATCATCGCCATCACCCTCACCCGCAGCAACACCCACGGCGAAATCGGCTTCCTTTCGGATATCCGCCGCATGAACGTGGGCATGACCCGCGCCCGCAAAAAGCTGCTGCTCGTCGGCGACTCTTCAACGCTAAGTGCCCATCCATTTTTCAAGGCGCTGATTGAGTACGTGGAGCAGATTGGGGGATATCGGACAGCTTGGGAACTGCAGGATTAAGAACCGGGTAAAGAAACGGTCATTCCGAGTTTGCCGGGGAATTCCGGAATGACCGTTTCCTTCTTAAAAACCTTTCCCTCGCCTTGCTACCTTGCAGCATGAAGCGCCTGTTGGGTTTTGTTTCCTGCGCCAGCCTGCTGCTGGCCGCCAATGCTGCTGCGGCTCCCATTACCGGGGCCGACAGCATCCGCCAGCTACACCGCTGGCCATTGGCCACGCAGCTGCATTTGGCCGGGACGCGGCTGCTGTCGGAGGCGCGGGTGGCAGCAGTTACCGAACAGGTGCAGCACTCCGACAAGCGCCTGCCTCGCGCCGTGCAGTTGGAGCTGCTTGGAAATCTGGCGGGCTTTTACATTCACGAAAGCCAGCCCAGCCTGGCCATTGCCCGGCTGCTTGAAATGCGCCAGCGGGCGGGTATTGATTCGGTGCACGCCGGCCATGCGGCCATGTGGCTGAGCTACTGCTACCAGCAACTAGGGCAGCCCCGGCTGGGGCTGGGATACGGCCGCGAAGCCGTGCGCGTGTTGCCCCGCCGGGCGACCGACTACGCCGTCAAGCTCGGCCAGGCTTACCGCATTCTGGCCGACTGCGCCCGAATGCTGCCCGACTACCCGCTCGACACCCACTACATGCGGCAGGCGCTGGCCATTGCCCGCCGCGCCCACGACATCCCGCGCATGGCCGTGGCCCTTACCTACCTGGGCGAAACCGAGCGGCTGTCGCAGCATCCGACGCAGGCCGCGGGACTGCTCGATTCGGCCCGGGCGCTGTATGATGCCCGCCCCTATCCTGACCTACTGGTGCTGGAGCAGGAGCTGGCCGCACGGCTGGCCCTGCGCCAGGGGCACTACCAAGCGGCCGAACGCGAGCTGGCCGTGCTGCAGCCGCTGATTGGCGTGGAACCGCTGTGGGAAACCGACGTGCTGACGCTGCTGGTGCCGGCCCTCACCGGGCAAGGACGCTACCGCGAGGCACTGGCCAATCAGCAGCGCCTGCAAACCCTGCTGGCCACCCGGTTTGAGGAAAACGCCAACCGCCGCGCCCAGGAGCTGCAGATTCGCTACGCCACGGCCCGGCGCGAGCAGGAGCTGAACCGGCAGCGCCAGCGCATCACGCTGCTGCGCACGCAGGCCCAGCTGCGCACGGCGCAGTATAGCCGCCGGCTGGCCCAGCTAGGTGCCGCCACGCTGGCGGGCGTGCTGCTGCTCACGCTGGGCCTGCTGGCCTTCACCAGCCGCCAGCGCCGCCTGCGCATCGAGCGCGAGGAGCGGCTGCGCAACCGCATTGCCGCCGACCTGCACGACGAAGTGGGCACCCTGCTCACCCGCGTAAACCTGCAGGCCGACCTGCTCAGCCAGGAGCAGCCCCATCCCGCCCTGGAGCGCCTGCTGGGCAACAGCCGCGCCGCCGCCGGCACCATGCGCGACATCGTGTGGGGCATCGACGCCCAGTCGGACACCGTGGGGGCGCTGCTCGACCGCATGCGCGACCACCTCGACCAGACTGCCGCCCCCGCCGGCCTCAACACCCACCTCGCCACCGACGGCCTGCCCGATACGTTGCCCCTGCCGCCGGAACTGCGCCAGCACCTCTACCTCGTGTTCAAGGAAGCAGTGACCAACGCCGCCCGTCACGCCCGCCACGCCACCGACTTGTGGGTGAGCCTGACGCGGGCCAACGGCCAGCTCCGCCTTGTAGTGCATAACAACGGGCAGGCACCAGCCACCGCCTCACGCAGCGGCCTGGGCCTGCGCAGCATGCGCCAGCGTGCCGAAGCCCTGCGTGGCACCCTGACCGCCGGGCCG
This sequence comes from Hymenobacter negativus, assembly GCF_016056375.1. GTDB lineage: Bacteria > Bacteroidota > Bacteroidia > Cytophagales > Hymenobacteraceae > Hymenobacter > Hymenobacter negativus_A. The sequence goes on along the minus strand of NZ_JAEDAE010000001.1, from coordinate 705,144 downwards.
GAGCCGGAGGGCGGGTTTCGGGTGCGGCTGGTGGTGCCGTTTTAGCGGCCAACTTGATTCCAGAACGTCATGCTGAGCGGAGTCGAAGCATCTCTACCGCAGCAGTAATCCACACGAATGGGGTAGTTGCGTAGTAGAGATGCTTCGACTCCGCTCAGCATGACCGTTCTTTTCAAACCTCAAAAACCAGTTCTTACAAATGCCCGCGGGCGTGCCGGCTCATTAGTTCGGTGCGGCTGCTCACTTGCAGCTTTTTGTAGATGCGCTTGACGTAGGTGCGCACCGTTTCGGGCGATAAATCGAGGCGGGCGGCCACCTGCTTGTCGCCCAGGCCGTCGATGATGGCCTGCACCACGTCGCGCTCGCGGGCCGAGAGCAGGTCGGGTTGCACCGAGGGCGAGGGCTTGAAGTGGGCCAGCACCTTGCGGGCCACGGCCCGGCTCATGGGCGCGCCGCCCCGGTGCACTTCAAGCACGGCGGCTTTGAGCTCGGGCAAAGGCGTGTTTTTGAGCACGTAGCCGCTGGCCCCGGCGCACAGAGCCTGGTAGATGCGGTCGGCGTCGTCGAACACGGTTTGCATGAGCACGTCGGCCTCGGGCAGGCGTTGCTTGATGGTGGGCAGGGCCTCGATGCCGCTGAGGCCGGGCAGGTGCACGTCGAGCAGCACCACCTGGGGCGGCCGGAACAGGTCGGGGAGCTGGCGCAGGAAGCTTTCGGCCGAGTCGGCCAGCAGCACGCAGTCGAACTCGGGCTGCTGGCACAGGTAGCCGTGCAGCAGCTCGCGCACTTCGGGGTCGTCTTCGACCAAAGCCAGCCGGATGGGATTCATGAGGGCAAAGGTCGGGCAAGCAAAACGGCCGGCCAACCCGCGCCTACCCCCCAAATGCGGTACAAGCCGGCTTGCAATGGCGCTGAAACGCCGCCATAGGTTTGCAGTCGAATCAGCCAAGCACCAGGTTTGGCTGCGCATCCGATTTTATTCATTCCATTTCCCGCTCTATGAAAAAGCATTTACCCTTTCTGTTTTCGTCGCTGCTGGCACTGCCCGCGCTCGCGCAAACGCCCATCACGCTCACCCAGGCAAATTTTCCGGCGGCGGCCGGCACCCAGGAGCAGTACCGGGATGCCACCGCCCCCAACGGCCTGACCAGCCCCACCACCGGGGCCAATCAAGCCTGGGACTACCGCACGCTCACAGCCACCGGCGCGCCCTACAGCCTCGTCTACTTGCCCGTACCGGCCAGCGGCGGCATCGCCGGGGCGCAGTGGACGCGGGCGCGCCAGGCCGTCATTGGTAGCCTGGCGTACAATTACACGGCTTATCTGAGCCTGGCGGCCACCGGCCGCCTGGGTCTGGGCCGCACCGTGATACGCCAGCCGCGTTCTATTCAGGCCTTCACGGGCGGGGCCAACGACTCGGTGGTGATTAATGCCCAAACGGTACGCTACGGCACTGGCACGGCGGGTATCGTCGATTTTCCGCTGCCGCTCACGGTGGGCAGCCGCAACCAGACGTTTTTCCGGTTTGGCGTCACGGGCACGCTCACGGTGGCGGCGGCCAGCCTCAACCGGGTGCCTTTCCGCATTGTGCAGCGCTACACCTACGTCGATTCGGTGGCGGGCTGGGGCACGGTGCGCATTCCGGTGGCGGGCCGCAGCACGGGCTCCGGCCCGCTGCCAGCCCTGCTGGTGCGCAGCCGCATTATCCGGCAAGACAGCGTGTACCTGAACGGCGCGCCGGCCCCGGCCATGCTGCTGGCTGCGTTCGGCATCACGCAGGGAGCCGCTTCGGTCAACTACTACGACGCTTTCTGGCGCACGGGCTCGGCCCAACCGCTGGCCGAACTCTTCTACGACAACCGCCAGTACGGCACGCCAACTTTTGCCGATTACTCCACCGAAAGCACCGTGCTGGCCACGCGCGCCTCATCGCCACTGGCCGAAAGCTGGCACGCCTGGCCCAACCCGCTGGCCGCCGGGCAGGCGTTGCAGCTGGCCCTGCCGGGGGCACTGCCGGGCCTGCCGCTCCAGCTCACGATTCAGGATGTGCTGGGCCGCACCGTGCTCACCCAGTCGCTGCCACTGACGGGTGGTGCGGCCACGTTGTCCGCCGCGGCCACCGAGGCGCTGCAGCCGGGGCTATACCTGCTCACGCTGCGCCAGGGTGCGCAGCAGGCCACCAACCGCCTGCTGCGCGAGTAGCGAAGGGTTGGTTTTGTCGTAGAAACGCAATATTGTGCGTCTCGTCGTTGCGCAAAATCGAACGGCCCTGCCCCGAGCAGTTCAACGGCGAGATGCAAAATGTAGCATCTCTATACCCTCTGACAATGCCCCTCCGGCTACTGGAGGGGCGTTGCTGATTTTGGGCCAGGCCAAATTCTGGCCCGATACCCCCAATTGCGGTACAGGCAAAAATTGTGCGGGGCGGCAGGCCGCGGGAAGTTTGTAGCCGGAAATCGGTGCGTGGCGAAAGCACGGCCGCTTGTTCCGGCTTCAATCCTTCTTTCTTATGCGTAAACTTCTACGGTATTCGCTGGCGCTGAGCGCTGCTTTCGCCCTCCACCACGCCGCGCAGGCCCAGACGGGCGGCGTGGGCATCGGCACTGCCACGCCTCATGCCTCGGCCCTGCTCGACGTTACCTCCACCACCAAAGGCCTGTTGCCGCCGCGCCTGAGCCAGTCCCAGCGCGATGCCATTGCCGCCCCGGCGGCGGGCCTCACCATCTACAACACCGATACGGGCAAACTCAATACCTGGAACGGCTTTTACTGGGTCGAAGCCGTGCAGGGTTTGTCGGCCGGTGCCACCGCGCCGCAGGTGCTGTCCTTTGGCTACACCGGCGCCTCGCAAACCTGGACCGTACCGCCCGGCGTCACCAGCCTGCAAGTAGATATGGCCGGCGCCCGCGGCCGCACCATCGATAACTGCTCCAACTGCTACCGGGGCGGCGCGGGCGGACGGGTGCAGGCCACGCTGGCCGTCACGCCCGGCCAGGTGCTCACCATCGTGGTGGGCGGCGACCGGGGCTACAATCCCAGCGTGCTTTACCAGGACGGCGGCTACAACGGCGGCGGGCGCGGCAGCGAGCCCGGCGGCGGCGCCACCGACATCCGCATCGGCGGCACGGCCCTCTCCGACCGGGTGCTTGTGGCGGGGGGCGGCGGCGGCTCGGGCTTTTACGCCCGGGGCGGCCCCGGCGGCGGCCTCACGGGCGGCACGGGCCTGGTGCCCACCAGTGGCAACCCAACAGGAGCGCCCGGCACGGGCGGCACGCAAACCGCCGGTGGCACCGACGGCACCCCGCCGGCGCAGTTTTGTTATTGCAGCTCCATTCCGGCCACCCTGGGCCTGGGGGCCAGCATGGACGGCAACGGGGCCAGCCACGGCGCGGCGGGCGGCGGCGGCGGCTACTACGGCGGCGGGGCCAGCTACGGCAACGCGGGCGCGGGTGGCGGCAGCTCCTACGCCGACCCCAACAAAACCAGCAACGTAACGCATACGCAGGGCTACCGCAACGCTGCCGGCTACGCCACGCTCACCTTCAGCTTTCAGCCCGAAGCACCAGTCATCAGCCTCAACAACGCCACTACCTCGCAAGCGGCGGGCAGCGTCATTTTCAGCGACGGCAGCAAGCTGGCGGGCAACGCGGGGCAGTTTTATTGGAACAATTCGACTGCACGCCTGGGCGTGGGCACCAACAGCCCACAGGCGGCCCTGCACGTAGCCGGCGACGCCCGCATCGGCGGCCTCGGCGGTGGCGGCGCGCGCATGGTGACAACGGACAACAACGGCCAGCTCGGCGCCCAGGCCCTGCCCACCGACGCCCAGCAGCTCAGCATCAATGGCCTCACGCTTAGCCTGACCAACGGCAATTCAGTGAACCTGCCCGCCGGCGCTGATAACCTGGGCAACCACACCGCCACCCAAAACCTGAACCTGGGCACCAACCAACTGGTGGGCAACGGCGGCGGCACGGGCCTGGGCGTGAGCAGCACCGGCGGCCTGCTGGTACCCGCGGGCGTCATTCAGCGCGGCGGGGCGGCCATCACCGGCACCTCCGATTTGGGCCTGTACTCGCGCCTGAGCGGCAACTTCCTGCGCCTGGTGACCAATGCGGCCCCAATCCGCTTTTATTCCGACGACAACACCGGCACCACGCCCAACGTGAGCTTCGAAAGCAACGGCGACGTGGGCATCGGCACGGGCAACAACACGCCCGCCAACCGCCTCGACGTGCAGACGACCGCCGGCCGCACGGGCACGCACGCGACGGGCCGGCCGCTGTACGTGACCGGCAACTTCGACGAGGCCGCGGGCGGGGCTGAATTTCGGCACTACAATGGCACGCAGGGCGTGGGCATCGGCTACAACTCGCTCTACGCCGCCGGCTCCAACTCCGACCAGCCCCTGAACCTGATGCCCAAGGGCGCGGGCGGCGTGGGCATCGGCACCACCAGCCCCGGCGCGCTGCTCGACGTTAACGGCAGCCAGCTGGTGCGCGGCAGCCTGGGTTTCGGGGCCGCCACGCGGCAAATGGTGAACCTGTGGAATGCCGACTACGGTATTGGCATTCAGGGCGGCACGCAGTATTTCCGCACGGGCGAGGCCTTTGCCTGGTACGCCGGCGGCTCGCACAACGACAACCAGTTCAACGCCGGCGGCGGCACCACCCAGATGGTGCTCAAGAACAGCTTTCTGGGCGTGGGCGCGGGCTACACCAGCACCGGGCCGCAGGCGCCGCTGGAAATCCGGCGCGACAACGCCAGCCCCTACCTGCTGATGCACGACCCGAACGACTCCTGGTTTTCATTTGGCATGGACCAGGCCGACGGCTTCAAAATCAAAATCAACGGCGGCAACGGCTTTGGCAATGACAACAAGCTCACCATCAGCGGCAACAACGTGGGCCTGGGCACCACCAGCCCCGCCTTTCCGCTCGACGTGCAGACGACGCCCATCACGCCCGCCAACTTCAACTACGGCTACCTCAACGGCAGCGGCCAAACCGGCTACGGCAGCAACAACACCGGCCCGGTAAGCATTCGCGCCACGGGCCGCATTCTGGCCACCGAGTTCAACGCCACCTCCGACCGCCGCCTGAAAAACGTCATCGGCCTGAGCGATAACGCCACCGACCTGGCCTTGCTGAACCGCCTGCGCATTACCGACTACACCATGCGCGACCGGGTGCAGTACGGCACGCGGCAGTTCAAGAAAGTCATTGCCCAGGAAGTCGAGCAGGTGTTTCCACAGGCCGTGAACCAGCACGTCGGCTTTTTGCCCGATGTGTATACAAATGCTGTAAAAGCAGAATTGCAGGCCGATTCGCTGCTCGTGCTCACCCTGCCCGCCGCCACGGCCGCTCAAGCGGGCCAGCGGGTGAAGCTCATCGCCAAAACCGGCGAAGCAACCGGCACGGTGAAGGCTGCCAGTGGCATCACGCTGGTGGTGCGCGGCGTGCGGCAGCTGGCCGGCCAGGCGGTGTTCGTCTTTGGCCTAGAGCACGCCGACGTGCGCACCGTCGACTACGAAGCCCTGGCCATGCTCAACGTGAGTGCCACCCAGGAACTGGCCCGCAAGGTAGCCGCCCTGGAAGTCCAGAACGCAACGCTGAAGCAGCAGAACCAGCAGCAGCAGCAAGCCCTGCACACGCTGCACACCGAAACCACCGCCACCACTGCCAGCCTCGCCGAGCGCCTCAAGGCCTTGGAAAATATGCTGGGCGCCAAAGCCGAAGCCAAGTAATAATGCAGAAGTCGACTTCCCTGGCCGCCGTCCTGATCCTGGGGGTGGCCGCTGCCCAGGCTCAGGACCTTACCAACATCGGCACCCAGCTCACCGTGGGCCCCGGCGCTACTCTCACGCTGCCCGGCAGCCTCAGCAACCAGGCTGGCGCTACGCTGACCAACAACGGCACTGTGCAGGTGGCCGGCAACCTGACCAACGCCGGCACCATCGCGCCCGGCACCGGCAGCGTGGTAATGGCCGGCAGTACCGACCAGACCCTCACGCCCGGCGGGGCCAGCCTCGCCAACCTCGAAGTGCGCAACACCGGCGCACTGGGTCAGAACCGCGTGCTGCTGCCCACTAACCTCACCGTAACGCAGCAGGTGCAACTCACCAGCGGCCTGCTGCGCACCGCCCCCACCGCCACCCTGCTCCTGCCCGATGGCGCGACCCTCACGGGCGAAGCGTCCGGCCGCTACGTGCAGGGCAACCTGCGCGTAGACCGGGCCAACGTAAGTGGCAGCGCCTCGGTCGATTTTGGCAACGGTTTCGGGCTAAATCCCAACAGCAACACCCTCGGCACCGTGCGCGTGACGCGCACCGCTGGCCTGCAAACCGCCGGCCTGAGCTACGGCCAGAACCCCGCCAACGCCAGCCAGAAAGGCATCGACCGCGTCTGGACCGTGGTATCCGACCAGCAGCCCACCACCCCCGTCGACCTTGCCCTGGCCTGGCTGCCCGACGACGATAACGGCCTGACATTTGGCCAAGCTCAGGTGTGGCGCATGCCCGACAACAGCGCCGCCTGGCAGGCCGCGGCCCCCCCCGCCAGCGGCGCGGCTCGCACCCTCACGGTGAGCACCGCCGGCCTTTCGCGCTTCACGGTGAGCAACCTGGCCAACCCGCTGCCGGTGGAGCTGCTCAGCTTCACCGCCGAGCGCCAGGGCCCCGACGCGCTGCTGCGCTGGACCACCGCCTCGGAGAAAAACAACGACCATTTCGAGGTCGAATCCAGCCCCGATGGTCGCACGTTTCAGCGCATCGGCACGGTGGTGGGCCAGGGCAGCAGCACCCAGCGCCACGACTACTCGCTTCCCGACCCCAACCTGACCCGTTACGCCGCCGAGCTGGTGTACTATCGCCTGCGCCAAGTGGACCGTGACGGCACTTTCAGCTACTCGCCCGTGCGTACCGTGCAGGTACCCGCCACCGGAGGCTTCGCTGTGCAGGCCTACCCGCAGCCCTTCGGCTCCGAATTGAACCTGCTGCTCCGCACTACGGAGGCTGGCCCGGTTATCATCGTGGTGCTCGACGGGGTGGGCCGCACGGTGCTCCGGCACGAGGCGGCGCTGGTGCCTGGCAGCAATACGCTGCCGCTGCCCGAGGCCGCCGTGCTGGCTTCGGGTGTGTACGTGTGCCGCATCAGTCACAATGCTTTTCATCGCACCGTTAAGATTATACGCGAATAATTATGCTTCAATAACCAGCCTCCGGCCCAAGCATAAGCAGCCGGTCTCAACCACAAAAAAGAGGCGCCGGGAAAATCCCCGCGCCTCTTTTTTGTGACTATTAGCGTTTTAATTCACTCTAATCCTGAGCGCAGCACAACCGCTTGCTACCGGCCGCCGGGCGGGCAATTTTCCTTCAGAAATTTGGTGTAGGTAGCGGCCAGGTGCTTGCTGGTACCCTCGCCCTCCGAGATGCCGTGCGTGCGGTTGGGGTAAGCCATGAGCTGAAAGGTTTTGCCGTTTTTCACCAGCTCGTTTATCATCTGCTCGGCGTTGTTGTAATGCACGTTGTCGTCACCGGTGCCGTGGACGAGCAGCAGGTTGCCGCGCAGGTTTTTGGCGTGGGCCAGCGGCGAGTTGTCCACGAAATAATGCTTGTCTTCGGGCAGCAGGCCCATGTACCGCTCCTGGTAAATGTTGTCGTAGTTGAGCTGGTTGTCAACCGCCGCAATGGAGATGCCGGTTTTGTAAATCTTCGGGTACTGAAACAGCAGGTTCAGCGTGGAGGAACCGCCGCCGCTCCAGCCCCACACCGCCACGCGGCTGGTGTCGACCCAGCTGTTTTTGAACACTTCCTTAGCGCCCATGGCCTGGTCGCGGATGTTGAGGCTGCCCAGGTTGTGGTAGATGGACTTACGGAACTCGCGGCCGCGCGGAGCCGGAGCACCCCGGTTTTCAATGGAGGCGTAGATGTAGCCGTCGTCGGCCATGCTGCCCTGGTAGAGGCGGTTAAAGCCTGTGCCGAAGTTATCGGTCACCGTCTGGCTGGCCGGCTCGCCGTACACCATGAACACGATGGGGTATTTCTTGGCGGGGTCGAAGTTGGTGGGCTTCACCATCCAGCCGTCCAGGGTCACGCCGTCGGCGGTTTTCACCTGGAAAAATTCGGTCTTCGGCAGCTTCATCTTCTTGGCCTGCTCGGGCAGTTCGCCGCCGCTCAGGCGCTGGTGCGCAGGCAGGGCCACCACGTCCGATACCGGGTAGCTGCTGGCGCTGGCGTAGCGGTGCAGGGCCACCTTGCCGTTGGGCGACACTTCGTAGGTGTTGGTGCCGCTGAGGGCGGCGGGCGTCACGCGCTCGGCCTTGCCGCCTTTCAGCGGCACCTTGTAGAGGTAGCGCTGGGTGGCGTTGGTGGGCGAGGCTAGGAAGTAGATGGTGCCGGTGGCCTCCGAAATACCTTCCACGCTGATAACGTCGTAGTTGCCGGGCGTGAGCAGCTTCTCTTTGCCGCTGCGGTCAATCTGGTAAAGGTGACGCCAGCCGTCCTTCTCGCTGGCCCACACAAAGCTTTTGCCGTCTTTCAACCAGTCCCAGCCCACGGGCTCGTCCTTGGCCATAATCCAGGCCTTGTCGGTTTCGGTGTAAATGGGTTTCACCGCGCCGGTGGCGGCGGTGCAGAGCATGAGCTTGCTCTCGTTCTGGCGGCGGTTGAGCTGCTGGATAATCAACTCATTGGCTCCGGCCCATTCCATGCGCGGAATGTAGTGCTGCACGGCGTCGCCGGGCACGTCCATCCACTTCGTAGCGCCGCCGCTCACGGCCACCACACCCACCCGGCAGCGGCTGGGGTCTTCGCCCACCACAGGGTACTCCACGGGCACCGTGAACGGGTACAGCGCGTCCGTGGTGTTCAGCATCAAGTAATTGCGCGTCTTGTTGGCGTCGAGCTGCCAGTAGGCCAGGTGCTGGCCGTCGGGGCTCCAGCGGAAACCGTCGCGGCAGTCCAGCTCCTCCTCGTACACCCAATCAAAAGTGCCGTTGATGAGCTTGTCGGTGCCGTCGGTGGTGAGCTGGGTGATGGCGTGGTCGGCCAAGTTTTCCACGAAGAGGTTGTGGCCGCTCACGTAGGCCACCTTGCTCCCATCGGGCGAAAACTTGGCAAACATCAGCGACGACTCCGGCCGGCCCTTGCCCAGCTGTGTCAGCTGCTTCGTGCCGGTGTCGTACACCCAATAATCGCCGCGCGTATCGTAGCGCCATACCTTTTTGGTGTTGGTATTGAGCAGGATAAGGCGACCATCATCGGACAGCGCCACGCGGCGCACGCCTAGCGGGGCCGTTTGGCCGGCGGGCGTGAGCTGGCGCTTGCTGAGCAACGTGCGCACCTTCCCGGGCTGGCGAATGTCGAGCTGCACCACCGAGTCGGGGCGCACCTGCAGGTAGCCGTAGCCGTCTTTGGTCCATTGGGTGCCGGGGGACTGGGCCCAGGCGGCGGCTGTGGTTAGCAGCGAAAAGGCCCCGGCCAGAGCGGCACGGCGGGCAAAAAGTTGAATCATGCGGGAATAGATGAGAACGAATGCAATAAGTTGCAACGCCAAATTTACCCTCTTTTTCCAGCAAAAATCCCCACCGGCGGACGCCAACGGGGATTTTTGCTGGAAGTAACGGCGGCCCTGAGTTACGGCAGGTCAATTACCGACATCGTGTGCGGTGCGTCCGATTTCGAGTTCACAAAATGCTTTTCCGGCTTGTCGAAATCAGAGATATACAGCCGCTTGCCCTTCAGCAGCACTTCGGCCGGCTGGTCGAGCTTGCCGCCTGTGCCGTCGGTATCACCGTTTTGGGCCAGGGTGGTCACGGCGTTGCCGTTGCGCAAATCCACGATTTCGATGGCGTTTTCACGCGAGTTGCAGAGGTACATTTTATCAGTCGCACGGTCGATAATCAGGCCATCGACGCAGGGAATAGCTTTGCCTTTGAGCTGCAGGGTTTCCTGCTTGGCCAGGCTGCCATCGGGCTTTAACGAAACCTTGTACAGCTTGCCGTCGCCGAAGGAACCCGTGTAAAAGTTGCCTTTGCTATCGTAGTCCATACCATCGGCGCCGTTGTCCACGCCGGTTTCATTCACCGTCGTCGTGAACGTGGCCAGCACGTGCGGGTCCATGGTTTTGGGCTTGAGGTGCACGGTGCCCTTGTTCAGCTCGGCCAGCGAAAATTTAAGTATGGCGCTGCCTTTGTCGTTATCGGGCAGGTCCCACTGGCTGTCGGTCACGTAAATCGTGTTGCCTTTCCAGACCACGGCGTTGGCCAGCGCGAAGTTATCGACCACCGTGGTGATGGCCCCGGGCTTGCCGTTTTTCATCGTCACCTTCATCAGGCGCGATTTGAAATCCTTGCTGTTTTCGTACTGGTTTTCGGCGTAGTAGAGGTTGCCATCGGGACCGAAAGCCAGGTCCATTGGGGCCGCTTTTTTGGTGGTGGGCTCCACGGGCAGGTTGGTGGCGAAGGGTTTGATGGTCATGCCATCAATCTCCATCAGCGAGGCCGGCTGGCTGTTGTCGGCCAAGTTGGGCACCGAGAGGATGAGGTGGCCGTTGGGGGCCAGCGCCAGGCCATCGGGCGTGTTGTGGGCGTCGTCGAGGGTGAAAAGCAGTTGCGGGCTGCCGATGGTGGGCACCGAGTCGGCTTTGGCCACGGGGGCGGCCGCTGAGTCAGTTTTCACCACGGCTTCCTTGTTCACGGCTTCGTCCTGCGTGGTGGGCGGGTTGGATTGGCAGGCGGCCAGCAGGCTGCCACTCAGCAGCGCGGCAGCCAGCGCTTGGTGCGATTTATTGCGCATTTGGATTTGGAGTTGAAAGGAAAGCTGGGATTAGAAAGCACTGCCTTCGGGTACGCGCCACGCCTAAGCCAGGTTATTCGGCCCACCGTCACGGACCGGTTCTGAATGGCTTGCGCAAGGCGTAAAACCGGATGAAGCCTTTGCATCCTCACCAAAAAGTCATTTGCACAGGCTCCTCACTAGGTGTACCGTGGCTACTGACCTTCAAGCGCTAGCCAGCATCACCAAAAAATGCCCGAATTATTTGTCCGGACTATGCCTAACCGTCACCGCCAAGTCACGTTCACCCTACGCCACTAACCCAAGCCGATTACTTTCCATGAGCAAGAAACCACTAGCCAAGAAGACCCACGAAGACGCCGTGAGCACCGCCAAAACCGACGAGCTGGCCCAGAACCGCGAAGACGGCTACGGCCAGTTTCTGACCACCAACCAGGGCCTGCGCATCAACGACGACCAGAATTCCCTGAAAGCCGGCGAGCGCGGCCCCACGCTGCTGGAAGACTTCATACTGCGCGAAAAAATCACGCATTTCGACCACGAGCGCATCCCCGAACGCGTGGTGCACGCCCGCGGCGTGGCCGCCCACGGCTACTTCGAAGCCTACGGCAACAACGCCAACCTGAGCCGCGCCGACTTCCTGCAGGCCGGCGTGCAAACGCCGGTGTTCACGCGCTTTTCCACGGTGGCCGGCTCGCGCGGGTCGTCGGATTTGGCGCGCGACGTGCGCGGGTTCGCCGTGAAATTCTACACCCAGGAAGGCGTTTTCGACCTTGTGGGCAACAATATTCCGGTGTTCTTCATCCAGGATGCCATCAAGTTTCCCGACTTCGTGCACGCCGTGAAGCCGGAGCCGCACAACGAGATTCCGCAGGCGGCCTCGGCTCACGACACCTTCTACGACTTTATTTCGACCAACCCCGAGAGCATGCATATGCTGCTCTGGGCCATGAGTGACCGCGCCCTGCCGCGCAGCCTGCGCATGATGGAAGGCTTCGGCGTACACACCTTCCGCCTCATCAACGAAGCCGGCAAGTCGCGCTTCGTAAAATTCCACTGGAAGCCCAAGCAGGGCGCGCACGCGGTGGCCTGGGAAGAAGCCCAGCAGATTTCGGGCAAAGACCCCGATTTCCACCGCCGCGACCTCTGGAACTGCATCGAAATGGGCGCTTACCCCGAGTGGGAACTGGGCGTGCAGGTGGTGGAGGAAGAAGACGAGCGCAAGTTCGATTTCGATATTCTGGACTCCACCAAGCTCATTCCCGAAGACCTAGTGCCCGTGCAGCTGCTGGGCAAGATGGTGCTCAACCGCAACGTCGACAACTTTTTTGCCGAAACCGAGCAGGTGGCCTTCCACCTCGGCCACGTGGTGCCGGGCATCGATTTTTCGAACGACCCGCTGCTGCAAGGCCGCTTGTTTTCCTACACCGACACCCAGCTCACGCGCCTCGGCGGCCCCAATTTCCACGAGATTCCGATTAACCGTTCCATTGCGCCCATTCACAACGGGCAGCGCGACGGGCACATGCGCCAAACCATCAACAAGGGCCAGACCAGCTACGGTCCCAACCTGCTGAACGACAACTTCCCGCAGCAAGCCAAGCGCAGCGAAGGCGGCTTCAATTCAGTGCATGAGCGAGTGGAAGGCCACAAAATCCGCCTGCGCAGCAAGAGCTTCGTGGACCACTACAGCCAGGCTAAATTATTCTGGAACAGCCAGTCCGATGCCGAAAAGATGCACATCGTGAAGGCCCTGCGTTTCGAGCTCAGCCACGTGCAGAAGGAGTTTGTGCGCACCCGCACGCTGATGCAGCTGGCCCAGATTGATAGCGACCTGGTGCGCCGCGTGGCCGAAGGCCTGGGCGTGACAGTCCCCTCGGCCGAGGGCGTGCAACTCAACCTGCAGGTAGGGGCCGATGCGGATGCCGCCTCGCTCCAGTCGAAACCCGCCGCCAGTAACATCGGCCAGGACTCGGCTCTGAGCATTGCCCCGGACGCCAAAATCAACCAAGGCAAAGCCAGCATCCAAACCCGCCACATTGCCATCCTGGCTACCGATGGCGCCGACGTGGCCGCCATTGGCGAACTCATGAAAATACTGATGGACCAAGGCGCGCAGACCGCCATTGTGGCCACGCACCTGGGCACCATCACGGGCGCGGGCGGCGAGGAGCTGCTGGTGAACGGCACCTTCCTCTCCACCGCTTCGGTGCTGTATGATGCGGTGTACGTGGCCGGTGGCGAGGCCAGCGTTGCTGTTCTCAAGCAGAACGCCGACGCCGTGCGCTTCGTGAACGAGGCCTTCCGCCACTGCAAGCCCATTGCGGCTTCGGGCGTGGGCATTGAGTTGCTGAAAGCCGCCGCCTACCCCGGGGCCGAGGATATTCTGAAAGCCGATGGCGTTGCAACCAGTCAGGACGCGCAGGTAAGTGGCTTGGCCACGCAGTTCATCGCGGCCATTGCCAAACACCGCTTCTGGAGCCGTGAGCTGAAGGCGATGCCGGCGTAGGTTCTGGGCCGAATGTAGGGAAAAGCCTGTCATGCCGCGTTGCGCCCGGCATGACGGGCTTTAATTTCCTGACATGCCCGCCGTTCCCGCCAGAACTTCCTTTCTTTGTGCATCAGCCGCCCGGGCTGGCACTCTCTCCTCCCCAATCCCCCTTTACTCTCATGGCTGCAATCAGCGATAAAAAAGTCGTCACCATCACCTACGACCTTAGCGTGACCGACGAAAACCAAGAAAAAGTATTGGTCGAATCGGCCGAAGCTGATGCGCCCATGGTATTCCTGTTCGGCCACAGCGGTCTGCCCGAAGACTTTGAAGCCCAGCTCAATGGCAAGAACCCCGGCGATGAGTTCCAGTTCAGCCTCACCCCGGAGCAGGCCTACGGCGACTATGACGAGCAGGCCCTGGTCGAAATCCCCAAAGACGTTTTCCTCATCGACGGCAAGCTGGACGAGGAAATGCTCCAGCCCGGCAACTTCCTGCCCATGGCCGACAACGAAGGCAACCACATGCAGGCTAAGGTGGTCAGCATCGGCGAATCGGCCGTAAAAATGGACTTCAACCACCCGCTGGCCGGCATGGTGATGCACTTCCACGGCAAGGTGCAGGACGTGCGCGATGCCACCGCCGAGGAGCTGGCTCACGGCCACGTGCACGGCGAAGGCGGCCACCAGCACTAATCGGTTCGACCGGCCATCAGCCAGCAGAACTGTCATTGCGAGGCCGCAGGCCGTGGCAATCCGTCCTGACAAAACCAGCCTCTTTCTTTATCGAAAAGCCCCGGCACTGCACAGTACCGGGGCTTTTCACATTATGTAGATTGGTCGGTGAGAACAAGACGGATTAGCTACGCTGACCTTCGGTTGTTTCGCTACGCTCGCAATGACAGCGCCACAAACGCCTGCAGCTCCGGGAAAAACGCCCGGAAATCAGCCTCATACGCCGCGTAATTCCGCTCCAGCTCCTCTACCGCCGTTTCCATGCCCGAGCCTGGCAGCGCCCGGCGGCTCAGGCCGCTGAGGGCCCGACCGACGCCTTCCATTTTGGCATAGCCCAGCAGCCAGTTGTGCTGCACGAGGTGGGGAAAGAACTGCTGCACACGCGGTGGCATCACGGCTTCATTAGCCGCCAGATTATCATAGACGCGGCGGGTAAAATCCGCCAGGGTTTCGGCTGAGTATTCGAGAAAATTGCGAGCCAGAAAATGGTCCAGAAACATATCCGAAATCACGCCGGCGTACTTGCCGTAGCCGGCTGCGCGCAGGCGCTGGGTGCTGCGGCGCACCACCGGGTGCTGGTCGGTAAAGGTGTCGATGGCGCGGTGCAGGCGGATGCCGGTTTGCACCGCGGGCGGGTATTTTTCGAGCTGCCGGCCGGGCACCGAGTCGGCAATGAAGTTGCCGAGCAGCACGTCGGCATAAGTGGCCGAAACCGGAGCGCCGGAAAGGAAAAGATGGGCCAGAAAGTTCATGATAACGGGCAAGGTACGGGCACGGCCGGGCTTTTATTCAACCCCGGCCGGCTGGCTGCCGTAAGCCCATACGCCGCCCACATGTTTTGGTCGCGGCCTATTCTTTCACCTCCCCAATTCTCTTTCCCATGTCCGAAAAGTCGCCCGTAACCCACGACCTGACCCAACTGTTCGATAAAATCAAAGACGTGCGCATGGCCATGCTCACCACCACCGACGAGCACGGCAGCCTGCACAGCCGCCCCATGGCCACCATCAAGCCTGGCAAAGACGGCGCCCTCTACTTCCTCACCGATTCAGAATCGGCCAAAGTCTACGAAATCAAAAAGGACAGCCAGGTGAACCTGAGCTATTCCGACCCGAGCGGCAACGTGTACGCTTCGGTGTCGGGCCGGGCCAATGCCTACCGCGACGAAGCCAAAATTGCCGAGCTCTGGAGCGAACCTATGCGCGGCTGGTTCCCAAAAGGCAAAGACGACCCGCACATCAACATCCTGAAAGTGGAGATTGAAAAAGCTGAATACTGGGACTCCCCCAGCAGCCTGCTGGTGCAGGCTTACGCCTACGTGCGCGCCGTAGTAACGGGCGAGCGCAGCAAGGACGATGACGTGAACCAGCACGCCCAGGTGCAGCCCAAGTAGGTTTTGAGCTTGTGATTCTGAAAGGCCGGAAGCAATTCCGGCCTTTTTTTGTTGCCAGAAACCCGCTGACCGGCGGCCGGCCCTTCCATTACTTCCATGCACCTCACCACC
This sequence comes from Hymenobacter negativus, assembly GCF_016056375.1. Lineage (GTDB taxonomy): Bacteria > Bacteroidota > Bacteroidia > Cytophagales > Hymenobacteraceae > Hymenobacter > Hymenobacter negativus_A. The sequence goes on along the minus strand of NZ_JAEDAE010000001.1, from coordinate 689,620 downwards.
CTCACTGTTTTCACCCTGAAGCCCGGCCACCGGCGCTGGGCACTGGCCCAGATGGGCACCGCCCCCCCGCAATTGCAGCGCGTGCCGGGCCTGCGGTTTAGCAAGCTGCTGGGCAGCGGCGCAGCCAATGGCTTTGGGGCGTGGCCCAATTTCGACCGCTACGGCCTGATGGCCGTGTGGGAAGATGTGGCCTTTGCCGAAGCGTTTTTCAGCCGAAATGCCGTGTGGGCCGCCTACCAGCAACGCAGCGCCGAGCAGTGGACCGTGCACCTTGCCCCCATCAAATCCCAGGGCTTGTGGGATGGCAAAAACCCTTTCGACTATTACGCCAACCCGGTTTCGGGCCCGGCCGAAGCGCCCGTGGCCGTGCTCACCCGCGCCAGCATCCGTTGGCGCAAAGTGCCGCGTTTCTGGAAATTTGTGGAGCCCACCAGCGCCGCGCTGGCCCACGCTACGGGCGTGCGGGCGGCCATCGGGCTGGGCGAGCTGCCGCTGGTGCGGCAGGCCACGTTCAGCGTGTGGGAATCGGCCCGGGCCATGCAGGAATACGCGTATAAAGACGCCAAGCACCGCGAAGTCATCAAGCTCACGCGCCGCGAAAACTGGTACGCCGAGGAGCTGTTTGCCCGCTTCCAGGTGCTGAGCAGCGAGGGCACAATCGATGGCCGGGAGCCGCTGGCGGGGCTGATGACGAGGCCGGGCTAATCGCCCAGATTGTAGCGGTGCAGCCAGGCGCGGCCATTAGCCGTGAGCTCGTGGTCTGGGTCGGCCTCCACCTGCACGCCCGCCGGATGCGCAATAATTCGCTCGCCGGGCCCCGTGTACCAGGTAACATTGCCCGGCGTAGCGCCGGAGGCGGTGATTACCTGATTGCGGCCGCCGCCATCGTACAGGCGCACGGCAATGCCCTGCGGCAAAGCGCCGCGCAGCTCAAACACGTCGTCTCCGCCCAGGCCGTAAAGGTCGAGCTGGGGGGTGATTTTTCGGTTGAAGGTGCGGTCCACAACCAAGCTGTCGGACCGGCCGGGGCGCCGGGCCAGCAGCTGCACGCGCAGGCTGCCGCCCACTTCGCTCAGGATGAATCGTTCGGCCTGGTCGGTACCAATCAGCCAAGCCTGCTTGTTCAGCAGGGCGTAATACTGCTGGGCCACGGCCGGCAGCTGCTCGCGCCGGGAGCGCAGCATGGGCACGAATTTGGCTGCCAGGCTGGCCCGCATTTCGGCCGGGCCGGAGTTGAAGGCCTGGGCCAGCACGGCATCGCTCAGGCTGGCCCGAACAGAATCGGCCACTTCCCGGAAATCATTCGCGCTGAGGCTGGTGAGCAGGGTGCGGTCGAGGGCGCGGGCTGTGGTGGTGAGGCCGTCCACATTTTCCAGCCGGATGGTGGCCCGAAAAGTCTGATACTTGGGCGCAAACCACGACACCAGCCGCGTCACCAAGCCATCATCAAACAGAAAAAATGCTTGGTCGCGGTCGCGCGGCACGGGCCGAAACGCCCGCCGCCCCGCCTGCGGAAACGCGGCCCAGCGCCACTGGTCTTCGCGGCGGCTCCAGTCGCCCACCAGCATGTCGAGCAGACGCGCGCGCAGAAAGGCCCGGGCGGGCACGTGGGCGCTGGGCCAGCGGCGCAGAGCGGCCAGCATGTGGGCCGAGTTCACCACGCGGGGCGCGTGGCCGAAGCTGGCCACCCCGCTCTGGTCGCCGTCGGGCCGCTCCTCAAACAGGTACAGCGCATTGGCGTAGCTGGCTTTGAACTTGCCCAGGCCAGCATCCTGTCCCACAAATACCAGCCGGGGGTTGGCGTGCAGCACGCCGGCTGCCTCGGCCAGGCAGGCCGCCGGGTAGGCCCCGAACGGCTGGGTGGCGCTGGTCTGGTCCTTGAGCAGGCCGCGCAGCAGGTTCCGTTTCCAGCCGGGGCTGAGCGCGGCGCTCATGTCCTTGTCCACCGAGCGCAGCACGTACTCGCGACCATCGGGGGCGCACAGGCGCAGGGTGTGGCTCTGGTAGCTGCCGCCGGCCTGCAGGGGCACCAGCCCGCCGGGCACGGCCGTGGCCAGGCTCAGCACCGGCACCGTCACCGGCGTGGCCCACACGCTGCGGTAGTGTTTCCCAAAAAAGAAATTCCAGACGGTGCTGCGGGCATATTGCGGCCCGGCCGCCAGCCGGACGGTGGTCGAATCGGCGCTCCATTGCGGCATTGCCGCGCCGGGGGCTTTGGGGTTGGCGCAGCTCCCCAAAATTGCCGCGGCTGCGCCCGCCCACAGGCTCCGTGCCCACGGCCCCCATTCAGTATTCATACCCGGCATAAGCAGCAATTTTCCAAAACTACGGAGCACCCAGCGGGGCTAACAAGCAAGTATTTGTCGACAGTAGAAGCTGTCAGGCAATGAGTCGAAACCACCCACCGCCCACCTTTACGGGGAAGCTGCGTTAAAGGCTCATTCGCGCTTGCCGCTTTTTCCGAATGCCTGATTCTTTTGTTCATTGCCCCGGTTTTTGCCCGCGCCTGCTGGTGCTGCTGGGCCTGGGGCTGACCGTCGGCGGCTGCGCCCGCCACAACTACTTTCAGCCCGATGCCCGCGTGGGCCCGGGCAGTACGGCCGCCTTGCCAGGCCCGGCCGACTCGGTGCTGGCCACGGCCGGCCGCCAATACAACCGCCACTCCAAGTTTTATCAGTTTTTTCTGGGCCGCCACTACCGCCGCGTGTGGGCCGCCCCGGTCAAGGTTGCCGTGCTGGACCTAGCCACCGCCGCACCGGGCGGACTTACGGCGGGCAAGGCCGGCGGCGGTTACCAAAGTATCAGCATGACCCTGGAAGGCGCCGGGAAGCGCGAATACGCCCTGCGCGCCCTCGACAAGGAGCCCTACAAAACCCTGCCGCTGGTGCTGCGCCACACCTTCGTGCTCAACGTGGTGCGCGATGCTACCTCGGCCGCCATCCCGTACGGTGCGCTTACGGTGCCGCCGCTGGCGCAGGCGGCCGGCGTGCCCCACACCCGCCCGCGCCTGGTGTACGTGCGCCCCGATGAAACCGGCCTGGGCGAGTCCTCGGCCCGGTTTCAGGGCAAGCTGGCGCTGCTCGAAGAAAAGTATAACAACCCCGCCGCACGCACGCCCGACCTGGCCGCGGCCGTCGATTTTGACGGCGGCGAGGCCATGCTGAAAAAGGTGTACCACCACCCTTCTTATTTTATCGACCAGCCCGCCTTCCTGCGCGCCCGCCTGCTCGATGTGTGGCTCGGCGACTGGGACCGCCACGAGGCGCAGTGGACCTGGGCGCAGTTTCCCGAAGTCGGGGGCCGCGTGCGCTACGTCGGCATTCCGAAGGACCGCGACCAGGTATATTTTCGGTTCGATGACGGGGTGATTCCCTGGCTGGCGGCTCGGCCGTTCATTGCGCCGCAGTTCCAGACGTTTCGCAACCAGTACAACAACATGGCCGGACTGGTATTCCAAGCCAAGTTTATCGACGAGCGCGGCCTCTCGGCCATGACGCGGGCCGATTTCCAGCGCACCGCCCGCGACCTGCAGCGCCGCCTGCCCGATTCCGTGATTGACCGCGCCCTGCACCGCCTGCCGCCCGCCGTGTTTGCCCTCGAAGGGGCCCGCCTCGGCAACGCCCTGAAGGCCCGGCGCGAAACCCTGCCGCAGGCGGCCGAAGAATATTACCTCACCCTGGCCCACGAGCCCACGCTGGGCGGCACGGCCGAGGCCGAGCGGTTTGTGGTGCACCGCTACGCCGATTCTACTACCGTGCGGGTGTTTTCCAAAGCCCTGAGCCAGCTTTCGGCCGGCGACTCCCTCCGGTTCCGGCGCACGTATTTCACTGCCGAAACCAAGACGCTGAGCCTCGACGGCCTGGGCGGCGACGACGTATTCGAAGTAACTACCACCGCAGCCCACCGGCCCATGCCCGTGCTGCTCTACGGTGGCGAAGGCCACGACCAATTGTTGCTGCAAGGCAGCAGCCGGCGGCTCAAACTCTTCGACGAAGCCTCCGACATGACCGCCGCCGGCAGCCACCGCCCCAGCCTGCCCAGAAAGAAACACCGCGCCTACAATCGGCTCAACGATGATTAATGGTGCCTCCTGCCAAAATCGGCCAGCCTTTTTCAGCCCCCTCCCGTTCAAAGCCCAACCCTATTACGCTGCTTGCTCCTGATGCCTCTCCGTTTGCGCTTTTATACATTGTTGGGAGGCGTACTGGCTGGGCTACTCGGCACCGGCTGCGTGCGCAGGCAGTTTTTCCAGCCCGATGCCCGGCTTGATGCCACCGCGCCCCTGCCCGCTTCGGCCGACAGCGTGCACGGCGCCACCGCCGGTCGGCAATACGCCCGCCACGGCGGCCTCTACAACGCGCTGGTGGGCCGCCACCACCGCCCCACCTGGGCCGCTCCGGTGGCCGCACCGGTACTGCGCCTGACCAGCGCACACCCCGGCGGCCTCACGCCCGGCAAAGTGGGCGGCGGCTTCAACAGCACCAGCCTGAACCTGACCGGCACCGACGGCCGCGCCTACGTGGTGCGCACCGTGGACAAGGACCCCATCCGGGCCACGCCGGAACTGGTGCGGGGTACTTTTTTGGTGAATGTGCTGCGCGATAACATCTCCTCCACCAATCCCTACGCGGCGCTGGTGGTGCCGCCGCTGGCGGCCGCCACCGGAGTACCCCACGCTTCGCCGCGCCTGTTCTACGTGCGGGCCGACGACCCGTCATTTCAGACCGATTCGTTGCGGCACTTCCGGGGCCAGCTGGCTTATCTGGAGGAAAAAGCAGCCCCCACCACCCCGCCGCCCGCTGCCGTTATCAACAGCACCAAGGCCTTTGCCGCCGCTTTCGCCAGCCCCGAGCAGCGCTTCGCTCCGACCGACCTGCTGCGCGCCCGCCTGCTGGATGGCTGGCTGGGCGACTGGGACCGGCACCCCGGCCAGTGGAGCTGGGCCGTGGTCCGGCCTACCGAAGCCGGCCCCGCCACGCTGGCGCCGCTGCCCAAAGACCGCGACATGGTCCTCTACCGCCTCGATGATGGCGTGCTGGGCTGGCTCATCGGCCACGTATTTCTGCGGCACTGGGCCACCTTTGCTCCTCAGTTTAAGAATCCAGCGGGGCTGATGTCCTCCGGCCACTACCTCGACCAGCGTATATTGAATGGCCTGAGCCGGGCACAGTTTCAGGCCGCCGCCGTGGCCATGCAGCAGCGCCTGCCCGATACACTCATTGCCCGGGCAGTGCGCCGGCTGCCAGCGTCAGCGTTCGCCCTGGAAGGCGCGCGCACTATCGCGGCCCTGCAAGCCCGCCGCGCCGCCCTGCCCGCTCTGGCCGACGGCTTTTACCTGGGACTAGCCAAGCGCCCGCGCATTGGCGGCACGGCGCGGGCCGAGCGGTTCACCATCCGACGCTATGCCGATTCGACAGTGGTAATCGTAGAGCCACTGGCGACCGGCACTACCGCCCCACTTCTGCGCCGCGCCTTTTTGCCGGCCGAAACCCGGCTCATTCAGTTGGAAGGACTGGCGGGCGACGATGTTTTCACCGTGGAAGCGCATGGCGCGAAACCCGCCAGCAAGCCCGCTATCCGCATCTACGGCGGCGCGGGCCACGACGAGTTTCGCGCCGCCGGTGGCAGCCGGGGCATTCGCTTCACGCAGGAAAGCGCACCGGCCAAGCGCGCCTATGACAAGCCGCCGGAGGAATAGTCCTCCAAGCGCTTGCTGTACTGCCCCAAGCAGCCGCTGGCCAGATGTAACAGGCCTTTTATCTCGTCAGTAACCTGACCCTAGGCTGGCTGGCGCAGAGCTTCCAGCATTTTGTCGGGGGTGATGGGCAGGCTGCGCAGCCGCCGGCCGGTGGCGTGGTAGATGGCGTTGGCCACGGCCGCCGAGGTGCCCACAATGGAGATTTCGCCGATGCCCTTCACGCCCATGGCGTTGATGTAGGGGTCTTTCTCGTCGACGAACTCAACGGTCATCTCCGGAATGTCGGCGTTCACGCACACGTGGTAGTCGGCCAGACTGGCGTTGGTGTAGCGGGCTAGATGGGGGTCGCGCACAGTGCCCTCCATCAGGGCCGCGCCAATGCCCATGATGGCCCCGCCCATAATCTGCGAGCGGGCCGTTTTGGGGTTCAGGATGCGGCCACCCCCGATGACGCTCACCCAGCGCTTGACGCGCACGGTGCCCAGGTCGGGGTCGACGTGCACCTCGCAGAAGTGCGCTCCGAACGAGTGCATCGAGTGTCCGGCCGCATCGTCTTTGCCGCCAGCCGCGTCCTGCTTGGCATTGAGCGCGGCCTGCGCCGACTCGTAGCCCGCCCCGTAGCGGCCGGTGGCGCTGCCTTCCAGGTCGGTCATCATGGCCCGTTTCATTATCTCGGCAAAGCCTTCGCCCTTAGCCGGGTTGGCCTTGAGCTGCAAGCGCCCCCCGTTGGCCTCTATATCAGTAGGCTTAGCCCCGAAGAGTGGCGACTTCTTGTCCATTACCGCCACTTTGGTGAGTTTCTGCCACACGTCCTGCGCCGCCAGATACACCGACGACGACACCGTACCGGCCGCCATCGAGCCGCCCGAGACGATGGTGCTGGGCAGTTGGCTGTCGCCCAGTTCGAAGCGGATATTCTCCGGCGCGAGGCCCAGCGCGTCGGCCGCCGTTTGGGTGATGACGGTGTAGGTGCCGGTGCCAAGGTCGGTGGCCGCGGCCTGCACCACGGCGTGGCCGTCGGCGTAGAGGCGCACGCGGGCGTTGCCCTGCCCGCTGTGCACGGGGTAAGTGCCCGAGGCCATGCCGTAGCCCACCAAGAGCTTGCCCTGGCGCATCTGCCCGTTTTTGGGATTGCGCTTGGCCCAGCCAAACAGCTCGGCCCCGCGGGCGTAGCATTCCTTCAGGCTCTTGCTGCTCCAGGGCTTGCCGGTGCTGGGGTCGCGGTCGGCGTAGTTGAGCAGGCGAATTTGCAGCGGGTCTACCCCCACGCGGTAGGCCAAATCATCCATCAGGCTCTCGATGGCGAACGAGCCGGGGGCCTCGCCGGGCGCGCGCATAAAGGTGCTGGTCATCACGTTGGCCTTCGCCAGCTTGGCCGTGGCCTCAAAAGCGGGGCAGGCGTAGAGCAGGTCCACTATTTTGCTGTTCGTTTCGGCGTAGGCATCCCAGGGCGAGGTGGTCGAAGTTTTCTCGTGCAGCAGCGCCAGCAGCTTGCCCTCCGAAGTGGCGCCCAGGCGCAGGGTCTGGTCCTGGTCTTCGCGGTGGCCCATGCCCGTGAACTGCTGCGGGCGGGTGAGCACCAGCTTCACCGGCCGGCCCATGGCCCGCGCCGCCTGCGCGGCCAGCACCGTGTGGGGCCACACGCTGCCCTTGCAGCCAAAGCCGCCCCCCAGAAACTTGTTCACTACCCGCACCTGGTCGGCCGACAGGCCCAGCATCACGCTCAGCGCCTGCTGCGTCCATACAATGCCCTGGGTGGCATCATACACGGTGAGGCGGTCGGGCGCTTCCCAGTGGGCTGTGGTCGCGCCCGGCTCCATCGGGTTGTGGTGATTGATGGCGTGCTCATACGTAGCGGTGAGTTGGATGGGCGCCCCGGCGAAAGCCGCCTGCGCGTTGCCGCGCGGCTTGGGCAGCTGGGCCGCCCGGCCTTCTTTAGGTTTAAACTCCTCCGCCTTCGGGTCGCGGAACGAGGCCACGGGAGTTTCGGGCGATATTTGCACCCGCAGCAGCGCGGCCGCGTGCTGGGCGCGCTCTAGGGTGTCGGCCACCACAATGGCCACCGGCTGCGCGGCATAATGCACCTGGTCGGAAGTAAGCGGTAGGAAGCCCATGTGCGCCCCCGGCCCCATCGCCTGCTGGTCCTGAGGGTTGTTGGGCGTTTTGGCCAGCTTCGGGATGTTCTCGTGGGTGATGATGGCCAGCACGCCCGGCACCTGCCGGGCCGCGCTCACGTCGAAGCCCGTGATACGGCCCCGGGCCACGTCGCTGGTTTTGAGCACGGCGTGTACCAGGCCCGGCAGCTGGTTGTACTCGGCCGAGTATTTGGCCGCGCCCGTCACCTTGGCGCGGCCGTCCACGCGGCTCAGGGGCTGGCCTACTACGCCGGCTTTGGGGTTGGTATCAGCAAAATTCGGCTCCATTTCCATAACGTACTTTCAATGAGGGTGAATGCGGCGCTGAATCAGCCCGCTAGCCGGCTACTTCCTGCAAGGCCCGCACCAGCGTGTTCTGGACCAAGTCCACCTTGTAGGCGTTTTCCTTGCGGGGCTGCGCCTCGCGCAGCGCGGCGGCCGCGGCGGCTCGGAACGTGGCCTCAGTGGCGGGCTGGCCGGTCAACACTTTTTCGGCCTCGCGCGAGCGCCAGGGCTGCGCGCCCACCCCGCCCAGGGCCACCCGGGCGGTACGGATGGTGCCGCCCTGCACGTCCAAGCCCACCGCGGCCGAGGCCAGGGCGTAGGCGTAGCTGCTGCGCTCGCGCACCTTCAGGTAGGTGGAGCGCTGGGCGTGGGCGGCCTGGGGAATTGTGACGGCCACGATTAACTCGCCCGGTTCCAGCACATTCTCTTTGTGCGGCGTGCGGCCCGGCAGCAGGTAAAATTCGGTTATGGGCACGCGGCGCTGCTTGCCCTTGGCATTTTCCAGCGTTAGCACGGCATCCAGCGCGGCCAAGGCCACCGCCAAGTCGCCGGGATAAGCGGTGGCGATGCAGCTCTCGCTCACCCCTAGCACGGCCAGGTTGTGGTTGTCGCCCTCCAGCGCCGGGCAGCCCGAGCCGGGCACCCGCTTGTTGCACGGAAAGGCCGCGTCGCGGAAGTAGCCGCAGCGGGTGCGCTGCAGCAGGTTACCGCCAATGCTGGCCATGTTGCGCAGCTGCGGCGAGGCGGCCAGCAGCAGGGATTTTGACACGGCCGGGTAGCCCTGCACCACCAACGGGTGCTCGCCCACGGCGCTCATGCGCGCCATTGCCCCAATGCGCAGCCCGTCCGGGGTTTGCTCGATGGCGGTGAGGGGCAGCGGGTTCACGTCGACCAGGTGCGGGGGCGCCAGCAGGTTGGCCTTCATCAGGTCCAGCAACGTGGTGCCACCGGCCAGGTAGGTGGCGGTGGGCTGGTCTTTGAGCAGGCCGGTGGCCTCCTTGGCCGTGGCGGCGGCGGTGTAGCTAAAGTCGTTCATGGAATAGCCTGTGTTAGCCTTTTGCTTGTTGCGTCGCCACCTCGCGCACGGCGGCCAGAATGTTGGCGTAGGCCCCGCAGCGGCAGAGGTTGCCGCTCATCCACTCGCGGGCCTGGTCGTCGGTGGTGGCGTGCCCTTCCTTCACGCAGGCCACGCCGCTCATAATCTGGCCTGGGGTGCAGTAGCCGCACTGAAAGCCGTCGTGCTTCAGGAAAGCCTCCTGCATGGGGTGCAGCGCCTCGCCCTGGGCCAGGCCCTCGATGGTAGTAATCTCCTTGCCCTGAGTGGTGATGGCCAGCGTCAGGCAGCTGTTCACGCGCTGGCCGTCCACGAGCACCGTGCAGGCCCCGCATTGGCCGTGGTCGCAGCCCTTTTTGGTGCCCGTCAGGTCCAGGCGCTCGCGCAGCGCGTCGAGCAACGTCACGCGCGGCTCGGCCTGCACCGTGCGGGGCTGGCCGTTGATGCGCAGCGTGAGGGTGGTGACGCCCGTGGTGGTTTTGGAATAGGCGGTGAGGCGCTCGGCCTGCCCGGCCAGCGGCGCCGCCAGCGCAAAGCCGAAAATGCCGCCCGCCTGCTTCATGAACGTGCGGCGCGAGTCGTCGGCCGGCTGCGGGGCGTCGGAGGCCGGAAAAAGGTCTTCTTGCATGGCGTGTATTAATAAGTCAGGGAAAGGCTCACCGGCTCAGGGCCGCTTTACCGCGGGGTGGGCAGCCCGGCAAAGCACTGGGCCGCTGCCATTACCCGTAAGAAATATAACCAAAATAAGGAAAAGGCATTCTCTTTTCATTATTCCTTATGCTTGTCAAGGCCTCGGCACTAACTCCTAACTGCCGGCCCCGCAGGGATGTTTAATCCCTGCTCACCAAACCGCCCGGCCGGACCTTCGTTCCGGGGCCTTCGCGACAACACAAAGCTCTGGCTGCACCCATGAGGCCGCGTTATAGAAATCAAAGCAATAAGTACAAAAATCAAACAAGCCGGCCGGCCCTCACGCCTGCTCCAGCATTTTCAGCACCAGCCGCTCCACGGGTGTCAGGGGGTCGTCGGCCTTTGCTTCGGCATCGTGCTTGCGCAAAAATTCAATCAACTGGCCCGATTTGAACAGCTCCACCACCTGCGGGTGGATGTAGTATTTTGAGCACACCGTAGGCGTATTGCCCAGGCCAGTGGCCACTTCCTTCACGGCTTTTTTGATGACTTTTTCGGGGGCCAAATCCGGTTCCTCGTTCAGCACGGCTTCCAGGCAGCTCACCATTTTCACGGTGCCGCCCCAGGTGCGGAAGTCCTTGGCCGAGAGCTGCAAGCCGGTGTGGCGGTGCAGGTAGTCGTTCACATCGCCCGATTCCAGGGCGTGGCGCTGCCCATCGGCCGAGTAAAACTGGAACAGGTGCTGGCCCGGAATTTCCTTGCACTTGCGCACCAGCCGCGCCAGCTTGGCATCGTGCAGGGTCACATCATGCGGCACGCCTTTTTTGCCCACGAAACTGAAATTCACGTCCGCGCCGTGGATAGCCACGTGCTTGTCCTGCAGGGTACTCAAGCCGTAGCTGGGCTTCGATTTGCCGTTTTTCTTCGCGTACTCCTTGTTGCCGACGCGGATAAACGACTGGTCCATGAGCGTGAGCACCAGGGCCACCACTTTTTCGCGGTCGAGGGCAGCGCGGCGCAGGTCTTTGCTGAGCTGCTCGCGCAACGGCCCCAGCTTTTCGCCGAAGGTGCGCAGGCGCGAAAACTTGGTGAGGCTGCGCATTTCGTCCCAAGCCGGGTGGTAGCGGTACTGCTTGCGGCCCAGGCTGTCTTTGCCCGTCACCTGCAAATGCGTGGTGGCGGAAGGCGAAATCCAGACCTCCGTCCAGGCCGGCGGAATTACGAAGCTGCTGATGCGGGCCAGCGTTTTCGGGTCGGTTATTTTCTGGCCTTTGGGGTCGTGGTACACAAAGTTGCCGCTGCGGGTAGGCTTGCGCGTCAGGCCGGGGCCGCTGTCGGTGGCGTAGCGCAGGCCCGCCATTTCGGCCTGCCGGGCGGGGTCTTTGTACACAATATGCGCCTCATCCTGGGGCAGAAGCTGCTTTTTGCGGGTTTTGGGGTAGGCGGTGGTGGTGGGCATGGGTGGGCGGGTAAGCGCGGGGAATTCAAGCGTCGAGCTTCTACGGGAAAAGGTGCCAGCGCGGCTGCCTTACTCTACTGCCGCTGGCGCGCCAGACCCACCCAAAGCCTTGCGCTACCAACGCTACAACCTGTCGGCCGTAGGTTTGTCCCATGAAGCTGCCTGCTGCCCTATCCAATTTTTCCGAGTGGACCGACCATCTATATACCCGCTTTTCGGCCCGGCGTGGCTGGCTGCGGCCCCTGCTAATCGACGCCTACCGCAGCTACGGCACCACCACGAAGTTCTACATCAAAGGCCGCCTGCTGGCCGACCCCGGCCTAGTGGCCGCCACCGCCACCGATTCCGGCTGGCGCAACTTCCGCAGCATGGTGCGGCGCTTCAACAGCCGCGAAGTAGCGGGGGCCGACCTCGTGGCCGAACTGCCCGACGGCAGCCAGCACCTCGTCACCACCGACGACGAAGGCTATTTCACCCTCGTCATCGAGCCGCAGGCGCTGCCCGCGCCCGTGGCCTACCTCTGGTACCCGGTGCCGGTGCGCGTGGCCCGGCTGCCCCGGTTCCTCAAGCTGCCTCACAAGGCTATTGCCACCGAGGCCGCCGTGCTGGTGCCGCCCGCCAGCGCCGAGTTCGGCGTGATTTCCGACCTCGACGACACGGTATTCGAAACCAGCGCCACCAATATTTTCAAGATGCTGGGCCGCGTGCTGTTCAGCAATGCCCAATCGAAACAGCCCTTCGAGGGCGTGGCCGAGTTTTACCGCCGGCTCCAGCACGGCCGCACCGGCCGGCCCGACAACCCGTTTTTCTTCGTGAGCAGCAGCCCCTGGAACCTCTACGATATGCTGGCCGAGTTTCTGCGGCTGCACGAAATACCCACCGGTCCGCTCCTGCTGCGCGACCTCAGCATTGCCCGCCCCAAAACCACGCCCCCGCCCGGCGTCACGGGCTCGGCCGCCATCCACTTCGCCCACAAGCTGCACGAAATCGACGACATTCTCACTACCTACCCCGCCCTGCCCTTTGTGCTCTGCGGCGACAGCGGACAGGAAGACGCTCGTATCTATCGCGAAGTGGTGCGCCGCCACCCCGGCCGCATCCGCGCCATCTACATCCGCGACGTGCAGGTGCCCGAGCGGGCCGCTCTGGTCGGGCCCATTATTGAGGAGCTGGGCCGGGAAGGCGTGCCCATGCTGCTGGTGGCTGATTATGCCACGGCGGCGGCGCACGCGGCGGGGCTGGGGCTGGTGGTATAGGCCGCCGGGCAAAACGCATTTCGCCCGCCAACGGCTCTTGGGAAAGCGGCTGGCGGGCGAAGTAAAGAAGCGAATTGGGGCGGCTAGTAGCAGGCCCAGAGGTCGTCGAAAGCGTCCAGCCCGAACACGTAGGTTTCGTTTCCGGTGTCGAGGTTGCCCATTCCGGCCACCAGGCTGCCGCTGCCCGGCTGGCCTATTTTGCCCCACTGCTTCCATTTGCAATTGTAATTCCAGAGCACGCCGCCACCGTCCTGCAGCAGCACGACGGGTTCACTGCCCGGGGCCATGACGGTGCCCAACGGCAAGGCCAGCGGCCCACCCGCCGGCTGGCCCGGGTTGGTCCACTGCCAGGCGCTGCCGTTCGGCGAGCAAGCCCACAGGTTGCCCTTGACATCGAGCGCAAACACGTTGGGCTGGCCGCCCACCGCGATGCCCCCCGCGCCCTGGACGGCCTGCAAGCCACTGGGTTGATTCAGCGTGCTCCAGACGGGTGCCCCCTGGTTCAGCCAGCCTCCCCACAGGGTACCCACGTCGTCGAGCAAGAAAGCGCTACTGCCGTGGCTGGTCATGAGGGCGGCCACGGGCTCCAATCCCGCGTCGCCGCCCGCCGGCTGGCCCAGGCTGGTCCACAGCCCGCCTTTGGCGTAGTCGCATTGCCACAAAATGCTCTTGTCGTCGAGGATGTAGACCGTAGAAAATCCGTTGCTGTCCACCGTGCCGGCGGCGTGCAGCAGCTGGCCCGTGGTGGGGGGCTGGCCCTGGCGGTCCCACTGCCAGTTGGGGCCGTTGAGCCAGCAGGTCCACAGGGCGCCTTTGTGGTCGAGCAGCAGCACGTTGGCACATCCGTCGATAAGGGCCGGGCCCACGGGCCGCGCCAGTGGCACGCCGGGGGGTTGGTTCAGGTTGGTCCACTGCCAGGTAGTGCCATTCAGCCAGCAGCTCCACAAGTTACCCTTGTTGTCGAGGCCAAACACGTTGGGGTTGCCTCCAGCGTTGCTGGTGCCCGCCGAGGCCACGATGTGCACGCCCGAGCCAGGCGAGCCCAGCTTGACCCAGCGAAAGGCACTGGGCGCACTGCCCGCGGGGTCAGTTGCCGGATTGGGGGAGTTATTGGGTTGTTCTGCCATACCGTAAGCGCATTAAGGAGTGAGCGTTAACCGGCCGCCGCCGTGGCAGCCGGGGCAGCAAACATACGCCAAGCTGCGGTACTTGCCGGGAGTATTTTACTGGCTGCCAGCTCTGTTACTGCCCTGTTGGTTCAGCCGTCCTATTATCGGTCCGCGCGGCCCGTTGCCACCGCGTCTAAAGTGGCTCAGAAACCACCGGTACCCCGGCCGCATTCGCGCCACCTACATCCGCGAAGTGCAGGGGCCCGCCATCGTCGGCCCCATCAGCGAGAAGCTGAAAACCCAGGACGTACTCATGCTGCTGGTGGCCGATTACGCCACGGCTGCGGCGCATGCGGTGGGGCTGGGGCTGGTAGGGTAATCCATTACCGCCCGCCTACTCCACCGCAGCCGCTCGCCGCGCACGGGCTACACGCAAAGGGCCCGGCACACGACCGGGCCCTTGCGCTGTGCGACGGCCGTGGCGCCTATTTAACCAGGGTGGCTTCCAGCTCCACGCTGAGGTTCGCGAACAGGCCTTTGACTTCCAGCAGCGTGGTGGCCTGCCGGACGCAGTGCCGGGCCGTCCATTCCTGGTAGACATCGGTGCAGGTGGTGAAAAACTCCGTCACCGAGGTGGTGTACACGTTCAGCCGCGCAATGCCCCGGCACTCGTAGCCGGCCTCGCCGATGAGCTGCTCCAGGTTCTGGAAGGTTTGCAGCAGCTGGCTGCGCATGTCGGCGGTGCTGGGCCGTCCTTCGGCGTCGAGGGCCACCAGCCCCGAGCAATAGAGCGTGGCTTCGGGCTGCTTGATTTCGACGGCTTGCACCGAGTTGGTGCGCTCGCCCCATATCCAGGGGTCAATGGTTCGCTTTTCCATTTGTTGATTTGTGGGGTTGGGTAAAAGGTGTTTGTCGTTTGACCCCACAAAATTTCCCGCCGCACCTGACAGCCCTATGTCAGCATCTTTTCGGGCACGCAAAAAAAATCGTGCGCCCGCTGGGCCAGCTCGCGCAGGTGTTCGCGCAGGGCCAGCGGCTCCACCGCCACCACGGCCCCCGCGTAGGGCAGCAGCCAGCTGGCCAGGTACGTCAGCGAGCCCAGCAACAAGGTCATTTCCAGGCGGCCATCGGGCAGCGGCTGCTCGTGGGCCCAGCCGTACTGGCGCTTGGTGTCGTGCAGCTGCTGCACCGTGGCCGGCGGCAGCGCCCCCAGCTGAAACCGGAGCACTACTTTTTCGCGCGGCCGCCGGCTGGCCTCCTCCTGCCAGTACTGCTGCAGGGTTTCGGGGCGCGCCGCAAACACTTCGGTGGTCGTTTCCAGGTGCTGGATGCGGTCGAGGCGGAAGTCGCGGAAGGCCTGCCGCAGCCGGCAATAGGCCACCACGTGCCACTGCCGGCCCCGGTACAGGCCAATGGGCTCCGCGGCGCGCGTTTCGGGCGCGGCGTGGTCGGCGGCCTGGTAGCGCAGGCGCACCACTTGCTGCGTGGCCACGGCCGTGAGCAGTAGCTGGTAGGCGTTGGGGCCGTCGGCCGGGCCGCGGGGTTGCAGCACCTGGATATGGGGGCTGAGGGTTTCGAGGTGGTCGCGGTCGGCGTGGCGCAGCACGGCGCGCAGCTTGTCCATGGCCGCGCCGCTGAGTTGAGCCGTGGGCGCGTCGGTAAGGCGGGCGGCCAGCTTTTCGGCCGTGAGCAGCGCCGTGGCTTCCTCCCGGGTGAACATGACGGGCGGCAGCCGGTAGCCCTCGGCCAGCGAGTAGCCCACCCCCGGCTCGCCAAACAGCGGCACGCCGGCTTGTTCCAGCGTGCGCAGGTCGCGGTACACCGTGCGCAAACTCACACCAAACCGCTCGGCCAGCGCGGGCCCACTCACCACGCGTCGGGTTTGCAGCTGGATGAGAATGGCCGTGATGCGGTCGAAACGGTTCATGGTAGCGGATTAAGGCCGGCCAAGCTACGCAGGAGATGGACGTTTGGGGCGCTGCGGCGACAGCGGCCAGGAAGACGCCTGCATCTACCGCGAAGTGGTGCGCCGCCACCCCGGCCGCATTGAGGCCATCTACATCCGCGACGTGCAGATTCCCGAGCGCGCCGCCCTCGTCGGCCCCATCATCGGGGAGCTGAGCGCCGAGCACGTACCCATGCTACTATCGGCCGACTATACCACGGCGGCGCACGCGGTGGGGTTGGGACTGGTGGGGTAGTATTTTTCATTTCAAATATGCACTGTTTCAGCTTGCGGGGCCACGCCAATGATGCAAGCTGCAATGCGGTAATCCACGGTCGGCAACACTCCTGACTCTTCTAGTAAGTGCTGCAAAACTTCAGAGGTCAGGGATACTTCGGCCCAATGCTTCTTTAGCGTTTTGAGACTAATGATATGGCGGTGATTTTTATTGGCTTGGCGTAATCGCCTTACATGAGGCAAAAGCAATTGCAGCCAATGCGCAGCCAGCCGCTCAAAATCCACCATCATTTCCTCCCGTCCTACATCAGAACCGCCTATGGATTTGACTGGTTGAAATAAACTCAGAACCTGCCGCAACAAAAAAGTACGTGAGTCGGATGTTGCTTTACTTTTATCAATATGCTTCAGGTGCAAGCGCACAATATCTTCGCCCACTTCCAATGCCCGGCGGGCGCGGTGAGGCAACAACTGACGCTCGGCTGCTTGTAGCTTCTGTAAAAAGTGATTTAGGTATGCGTCGCCATCTTCCCAGGCCAAAGAATTAGGCGGCTGTCCACTCAATCGAGCCCGTAGCGCATGACAAATTCGGGCTAAATCAGATTCTGGCAGCTCGTCGTCTATCAACAGATACCAGTTGCCGCTACGGGTTGTGCTACTGCGTAGGGCGAAAAATGCCCACGCCTTCTCCGCAGCTACGTAGCTCACACGGCATTTAATAGATTCACGTGAGGACCATATTTTTTCGTAAACTGCTTGCGGTACTAATTGATTAGCCCCTGACATCTTCAATTCGCGTACCGGTTGTAATGCGTCTTGAAGTCCTGTCCAACGGGCTTCATCACGGCCAGCTTGGCGAAACGGATTCAGCGACTTGGTGATACTGTTATGTTCTAGCCCGTCAACGTACTCCGCCAAATGCTCGTCAGGTAGCACCAGATTATTTCCTATCAATTGGCCCGCATGGCGCAAAGCTTGGATAAGATGCTCGTCGGCTTTTAGCGAAAAGGCGGAACTGTCCTTTGGCCAATAAGAAGAAATAGTTTCGTGCGGACTGTCGAGGCGGTCGAGGCGTCCCAAACGCTGCTCGGCTACCCGCAGCACGGTAGGCATATCGAGTTGCACCAGGGCCGAGGTCTGCTGAAGGTTGAGGGATTCCGATACCACATCCGAGCAAAAGGCCACAATCCCGCGGGCCGTTGAGCCAAGCTTGAAATCAGTCTCCAACCGTTTGCGGGCGCGCTGTTGCGCTCCCGTCACGGTGAAGCTCTGGTATTCAGTCAACGCCTGCTCCTCAAATAGCATCCGTAGGCGCTCTAGGGTAATCAGGGAATGGTCGAAAGCCAGAACCAAGTCATTGCCTTCGCTCAGCAGTTTGGCAATGAGCCGCACTTTGCCGCGCTCCCGTGATTCGGTGAGTTGGTCGAGCAGCGCCAATATTTCCCTGTAAACGGCCACCTCAGCAGCGCATTGAGTCTGCCAAGAAGCTAGCTCGTACAGCCAGAGTTGGGGCACTAATACGTCTGGTAGTTTATCGGCGTCACGCTTGGGTAATTTCCCCTTGGCTAGCACTTCTTCCAATTGCTGAATGACGCCCTGAGTTCGGAGCCGGGCGGCAGGCAATTCGGTCAGACCAAATTTTGTGGCTGCGTCCTGCGCTCCGGCCAGGTGCTCGTGCAAGGCCGCATTGGATGAGCGCAAGGCCTGCCGTAGACTAAAACGCGCTAGATACGGAGCCAACTCTACGCGCTTTTCCAAATAGCGGCGCTTTTCATCGTCAGTCAAATAGTGGCTCTGTTTGGGGTCAAGGTCAAGTAGGTAGCGTATACCTACGAGCTTTTCAGCAGCTTCTCGCATCTGCTCCGCAATTCTCTGGTCGGCGGCAGTTTCTTCGGTTTTGTATGGTTTGGGCTTGTGCTCGGGGTAATTGCAGCCCCGCAGTGGGGCTGGTCGCTCGTATTCTTTCGGCTGGCGCTTTATCTGGCTGGTGAGTTCGTACCGGGTACGGCGCAATAAGAACTGGCCCACAAACTGCCGAAGTTGTTCCACGTCAGCGTCGGCAAACTTGCGCAGGGGTTTGCTGCGCAGCCGCTCCAGTGTGAGCAGGTCAGTATCAGACAAATTATCCACGTCCAGCAATTCTATGAGGCGCAGTAAGTCGGTAGCATGCTTATTCAGCGGCGTGGCCGTAGTCAGCAGCAAATGCTGGTAGCTGTGCTGCACGAGTTGTTGGGTGCGCAGACTGCGGGCATTCAGGTAGCGGTGTGCTTCGTCAAGTACTAATACATCGGCTGCTTGTAGCTCCTGACGGATGCCATGCGGGTCTGGTGAACCCTCCTTTTTGCTGAGTTGTCCACCTGAAATGCCCACTAGTCCCGCCCGGCCCAATTCGAGGCACCAGCTTTTCCAATCTTTCAGAATAGCAGGCGGTGCAACCACGGCTAAGTTAAGCGGGCGGGGCTGCCGGGCTTGCTTGCGACGCTCGAGGGCCACCAGCAAAGTGCCTACTAATTTCGTTTTGCCCGAACCAGTGGGGTCGGCCACCAGCACGTTGCCGAGGTGGTCGAGCACGTAGAGCGCCTGCGCCACACCCTGCCGCTGGTGCGGCCAAAGCTTAGGCGCACCGGCCAATAGGCCACCGGTTTCAAACAAGGAATCGCCTTCCAAAATTTCGGCAATGGCACGGGCTAGGGCCTCGGGCCAGGTCACAACCTGTAGCAGCGACTTGAGTAGCTCCACAGCCCGCTTGTTGTAATCTACTCCCGCATCCCAAAAATTCTGCCCCAGTTGCTGCACGTATTCGTAACGCTTAGCAATGGCACGGCTGCGGCTGTGTCGTTGAAACCGCACGTTGGCTTCAATCTGGCGATTCATGCCCAAGCCATAAGGGCTGAAGTTGCTCGACCCTAACATGGCATGGGTATCACCCACGTATAGCTTGGCGTGCAGCCCTTCCAACAGCCGCATTTTCAACCATCCTTCCGGCTCTTCCAGCAACGCAATTGTGCGCAAAATAGCCCCGCCGTGGATAATCGAAATTCCACGTTTCAGCCAGTAGTCCCGAATTTCATCGGCCAGTGGCTGATGCACCGGCCAGCCTTTTTTGTCTCGGGGTCGAGGCTCCTGCTCAAATCCCAGCATCACCCGTACCGCCCGAAAAGTGGGCAGGTCATATTTATTGCCTCCAAACAACGTTACTAATTCGCTCAGCGAAGTAAAGCCCGTCAAGATGCCGTATTCTGTCGACGCTTTCAAATCGCGCAGAAACCACGGTTCCACCCGCAACTGCCTGGGGTGCCAATTGATAGGCTGCAAATGTTGCGGCGGCCACTTTGGGCCGTCAAAATCTAGGCTATGCTGGGTAGAATTAGGTTTGGGCATGATACGAGAGGAGGATAAATTTTTTATAGAGCAAATTCATATGCTTCCCTCCTACCATTCCAGACGCTGAAATACTCCCACTAAATCATGTTGATACAACGCGCTAGTGGTAAGTATAACATAAACTTCGAAGGTAACGCTTATAGCAAATTTGAAGGAGTGAATGGGAATGAATTAACTATAACATGTGACTTATTAGCGAAGGCAAAAGGGTGCGAATGAGTAGGCACGAACTAAATAAAGAAGGGGCGTTCTAGGTATTTTTATAAATAAAAGCCCTCTTGCTTCCGGTTCTCAGCACTTGTCAAATCCGGAAGCAAAATATTTCCGCAATAGCTTCCGGGTTTTTACGTTGCTTAAATACCGGAAGCAACTCAAATCATGCCTACTACTACCGTGCTACTAGCCCGTTTGCGCGAATGGTTTGGTCTAAGTCAAACTGAATTAGGCAGCTATTTAGGTCTTCAAAGAGAAGTGATATCCCAAGTCGAGCGCGGCATCCGCCCCCTGCCGCTCCCGGCTGCCCTGCCGCAGGCGGCCCTCACCCTGGCCTACCACAACACCCCGGCCGAACCCGAACCGGAAGCCCCCGACGCGCACGCGCTGCACAAGCAGCAGCGCGCCTGCCAGCTGCGGGCCGACCAGCTCAGCCACGAGCTGGACCAGCTGCCGGCGCGGGCAACCTGGGCGCGGCGCCGGCTGGCAGCCCTGCCGGTGCTCACGGCCGCCCTGACGCCGGCGGGCGGCGCGGCCCCGGCCTGGCTGGCCACCTTCGAGGCAGAGGCCCACGCGGAGCTGGCCCGCAGCGGCAGCACCGCGCAGGCCCGGCTGCGGGTGCGCATTGCCGGGCTGCGGGCCAAAGCGGACGCCACCGCGCAGGAGCTGGCCGCAACGGAATAGCCCTGAAAAGATTGTGTGATTTACTGCACGATATTGATTGGTTAATAGCGGTTTAGGGGCAAGCGGAGCGCGGGAGCGAGCCGGCAGTTTCAACTACCCTTTTTACTGTTTACAATTATGGCTTTTTCCGTAAATCTGCTTACCACGCAGGCCGAGTGCGACGCCCTGCTCGCCACCAAACAGCGCGAGCGCACCGGCCTGGTGAACCGCCTCAACAACCTCCAGTTTCAACTCGATAACTGGAACGACGCAACCAGCGCCGCCACCGAGCTCACCGCTACCCAGGCCCTGATTGCCGGCCTCTCGCCCGTAGTAGCGGCCCTGGCCGATGGCGACGACAAGCGCCGCAACCAGAACATGCTCAACCGCTACGAAACCCGCGCCAACAACCTCACCAGCAAAGTGGAGAACTACGGCACCACCGCCCTGCTCGAAAAAGAGCTGGACCGCGATACCCTCACCGGCGACATTGCCACCCTCGACACGTTCGTGACCGCCGTCACGGACCGCCGCGAAAAGCTGTAGCGCCGGCTCTCAAGTAAACAAAAAGCCCGCTCCGGCCCGGAGCGGGCTTTTTGTTTGTGGGTAACTCCGCAGAATGGATGCCCCCGGCCCCGATAGCTAACTGCCGCAGTCCCACCGGCGCGAGTGGCACGAGCCGCAAAACATCGGCCGCCCTCAGCCGATAACAGCAGTACCCCCCCACCGCCAACCCCGCCCAACCGGGCTATCTTGCCGCATGCAGCACCAGGAACTTGAAGCGCCGGCCGCCCTACAAGATGCCATCCAGGACTTTTGGTATCTCCGCCAGGACTTTGGCGAGCAGCCCGGCCGTTTCGAGGTGACGCCGGATGGCTGCGCCGAAATCATCTTCCATTTCGGCCAGGGCTGCAGCCTGGCTACCCCCGGCGGCCCGCAGTCCCTGCCCTCCCCGTTTCTGGTGGGCTTGCTCAACCAGCCCATCCACTTCCACGCGCAGGGCCGCCTTGAAGTCATCGGCATCAAGTGCTTCCCCTGGGCCGTGTTCGAGCTGCTGGGCCTGCCGGCCGGCCCCGGCGGCGTGCGCGAAATGGCGCACCCCATTGCCCGGCTGCAAGCCCCGCTGGCCCAATGGCTGCAAGCCGGCAACGTCGCGGCCGCCCTGGCCGAGGTCTGCCACTACTTTGAGCAGGCCCGGCCGGACCAGGCCGGCAGCCCGCTACTAAGCAAAGCGGGCGGGGCACTGCGGGCCGCCGGCGGCACCCTCCCCGTGAGCCAGGTAGCGGAGGCTGCCCACGCCACGGTTCGCACCCTGGAGCGCAGGTTCAAGCAAGCGGCCGGGCGCAGCGTAAAAGACATTTCGGGCCTGATGCGCTTCGAGCAGGCCCGCGACCACCTCTGGCTGCACCCCACCGCCAGCCTGGCCGGTCTGGCGCAGGACCTGGGCTACACCGACCAATCGCACCTCGGCCGGGAATTCAAGCGCTACAGCGGCACCACGCCCGCCGCCTTCGCCCGCAAAGCCACCCGCTGGCAACAAACCGTTAGCACCGATTTTGTCGCGTTTATGCTAGCCTAGGCTCCCCGCTACCCGGAATTTTGAGGGGCCATCAGGCAAGCAATAGCCCCTCAAAATCAACCGCAAATGGAATCCGCCCACGGAAAGCACGTCCTCATCTCCGGCGCCAGCATCGCCGGCATCTCACTGGCCTACTGGCTGAATAAATTAGGCTACCGCGTCACGGTAGTAGAGCTAGCCCCCGCACCCCGCACCGGCGGGGCCGCCATCAACGTGCAGGGCCTGGCCCTGGACAGCGCCCGTCGCATGGGCATCTTCCCGCAGCTAAGCGCCCACCGCCTGCAGCTGGAGCGCCTGGAATTCAAAAACGCCGCCGACGAAACGGAAGGCTCAGTGCAAATGCAAAACCCCGACGCCCTGCTTTCCGACGACGACATCGAGGAAGTAGAAATTGAGCGCGCCGAGCTAATAGACATTTTAGCCAACGCCGTGAAAAACGAAGTTGAATTCCTGTTCAACAACCGCATCACCGCCCTCCGCGAAACCGCCGATGCCATGCAGGCCACCTTTCAGGACGGGCTGCCCCGCAACTTCGACTTGGTATTTGGCTGCGACGGGCTGCACTCCGGCGTCAGGAAGCTGTGGTTTGGGCACGAGGCCGAGTACGCCCACTTTATGCAGCATTACTCCTCGCTCACCATCGTCAACCGCTCGCTCATCGCTCCCAACACCGCCCAGCTCTACAGCATACCCGGCAAGGGCATCATGCTGAATGCCTACAACGGCAAGACCGATATTATCTTCTGGTTTTTCTCTGAGAATGAAATCCCCTACGATTACCGCGATGCCGAGCAGCAGCGGCAACTGGTGGTAGCGCAGTTTGCCGGCCAGGGCTGGCGCACCGCCGAGTTGCTGGAAGCCGTAAACCAGGCCGGCATTTCTTATTTCGACAAATTCAGCCAAATCAAAATGCTGTCGTGGACCAAAGGCCGCGTCGCCCTGGTGGGCGATGCCGGCTATTGCGCGTCGCCCGCGGCGGGCATTGGCGCCTCGCTGGCCATGGCCGGGGCCGCCGCCGTTGCCCAGGCCCTGGAGCAACACGACGGCGACTTCGAAGCCGCCTTTTGGGCCTACAACCAACACCTGCGGCCGTTTATCGAGGAAACCCAGGCCACGGCCCTCACCATGCTCCACGACTTTTTCATCCCCAAAACCGAGGAGGCTATTTACGCCCGAAACACGCAGGGAATCCCTTTTTAGCGGGTGCTCTTGCTTTGGAAAGGTGACGAGGGCAACAAACCGGGTGCGGGGCCGGCAATGCAGGTACAGCGCCTGCGACCACCCTGCCCGCCCCGCACCCGGCCGGCCGCTACTTCCCCGGCTTCAGGTTCCAGTAGCTTTTGCCCCCTACCGACACCTTGGTTAGCGAAGGGCGCTGGTCCGGCCGCTTCCGGCCCACAATCAGCCCGCCCAGGTCGGTGAGCACCAGTGGCACGTCGGCGATGTAGGAATGGCCCAGGCCAAAATTCAGCCCCAGCGCCTCGGGGTCGGCCTCCGAGGCCACAATGGTTTCCATGCCCCGCATCGTGTAGGGCACCTGCGCGTCCACCAGCCCCAGCCGGGCATACCGGCCGTGGGCCAGCCGCGAAGCCTTGAGCGCCTTATCGCCGCTTGAGGCGTAGAGCGTGGTATGAATGTGGCTGCGCGCCAGCACCGGGGCAATGTTGCGGTTGAACACGGCGGCGTCGATGTCGGGCGCGGCTAGTATCAGCTCCTGCACTTTCGGGGCCAGCCCGGGGTGCTCCGTCAGCACGTCGCGCATGGCGCGGGCCACCAGCCGGTTGCCCATGCTGTGCGCGATGATGTATACCTGCTGCGCGTTGGTTCGCGTCAGAAAATCCACCAGAAACGTCTTAAAGTCGTCCTGCGCCCATTCCGCGTTCTGCTCATCCACCACGTAGGATTCCACGGCTGCCTGCGAGGGCCAGCTGAAAAACATCGGCACGCCCGGGAATTTCAGGTCGTAGTGCATCTGGGCCGTGCGCCGCGCCGCCTCGGCATACGACACGTTGTAGCCGTGCACGAACACAAACGCCGCCGGCTGGGCGCTGCGTGCCACCTGCGCGCGCAGCTGCTCAAAGAACGCCGCGTTGGCCAGCACCTGGTTGCTTTGCAGCACCACGTCCACCTGGGGGTCCTCCCGCCCGAAGAAGCCGGGGCGCTCCATGCCTCCCTTCTTGTGAATGCCCGGGATGGTGACCAGCGCCGTGCCATAGCTCACGCCCCGGCCCCGGGTAGTGCCAAAGTCCGTTAGTGCCCCCGCCGTCTTTTCAGCCTGGCGGTCAGTGGCAAAATACACCTGCACCTTGGCAAAAGTCTCGGCCTTATCCGCCGGCCCCGCCGGCCCCACGCTCCCAACTATCATCACCAAATCCTTCTTTCCCGACAGCAGGTAGAACGTGGGCGGCTCGAAGTACTGCTTCCGATAGCCAAAATCTGCTTTGTCGATGTGGTACGGCCGCGTGGCAAATCCCAGGGAGCTTATAGCCAGGTCACACTCCCCAAAAGGCAGCAGCCAGCAGGCTGAATTTGCCGCTTGAGTCGGTTGCTACGCCCACGTTTTTGCCTTGCACAACCACCGTGGCTCCCACTATCGGGTGCCCGTGCGCCGAATCCAGCACCATGCCCCGCAGTTGCACCAGCGAATCGAGCGGCTGGGCCGCCAGTGGTGTCTGCTGCTGAGCGCTGGCCCCCAGGCGCACGCCCAGCAAGCCGGCCAGCATCAGCCACCGCCCCTCGCCCTTCCACTTCACCCACCTGTTTGCCGGGGCTGTGCCCTGGCTGCACTTTTTGCTAACCATTGTGCTCAAAAGGAAAAGCCGTGGGCAATAAGCGCCACGGCCCTAAAGTAGTGATTAATTACATAAAATTCAGTCTTTATGCAATTAAATCGTTCAGCTTGGTTTCCTTTTCAGCCCCGGCGCTAGTTGGTATGGTCGGCCACTACCACCCACCGGCCATCAATCTGACGCAGCACCAACAGGAAATACCCCTGCAAGTCGCCCAGTGTCGCCGGTCGCGCCAAATGCCAGTGCCCCACCACCTGCGCCGCCGTGGGAGCCACCAGCGTCACCCGCAGCCCCGAGAAATCCAGTTGGCCCATAGCGGCCGCGTCGGGGTAATTTTTCTGGTAGTTGGCCATCGTGGGCTGCCAGCCGTAAGTCGGCCCCTTCCGCCCGATAAAAACCAGCGAATCGGACTTCCAATATCCCTCCATGAAACCCGGGATGTCGCCTCGGTTCCAAGCCGCCGTCTGGGTCGTGAGCACCTGCACGATGGCTTGGCGGGCAGCGGCGGGGTCGGTAGTGGCAGAAGGGCGTGCCGCAGTGCATCCGGCCAGCCCCAGCCCAACAGTCATGCAGAGCGCAGCGAAGCATCTCGCCCGCTTCGTCCACATCATTGGTTTACTGTCTCGGGTAAGATGCTTCGCTGCGCTCTGCATGACGTTTTGACTACTGATTAACAAATAATAACTGCCGACCTCTACCCCTATTTCAACATCTCTGCCACGTACCGCGTGCCGCCCAAGTTGCGCATCAGCCGCAGCACCCGCAGCTGCTTGGCCCGCGCTACCGGCCCAGGATTTGAGGCACGGAAGCGGAGCGGGTTGGGCAGCACGCCGGCCAGCAGTGCTGCCTCGGCCGGACTCACCTGGCTGGCTGGCTTGCCGAAATAGCGCTGGCTGGCGGCCTCTACCCCGAAGGTGCAATCCCCCATTTCGGCTACGCTGAGGTACATTTCCATGATGCGGCGCTTACTCCACAGCGTCTCAATCAGCACCGTGAAATACGCCTCGGCGGCCTTGCGCACGTAGCTGCGGCCCTGCCACAGAAACACGTTTTTAGCCACTTGCTGCGAGATGGTGCTGCCGCCCACAATGTGCTTGCCGTCGCCGTTCCAGTTCCGCTTGGCAGCTTTGGTGAGCGCGTCCAAGTCGAACCCGTGGTGAATCAGGAAGCGCTGGTCCTCGGCCGCCACTAGGGCCAAAGGCACGCTGGGCGCTACTTCATCGAGGCTGCGGAACCGGTAGCGAATGTGTCGGGGCTCCTCCTGAATGCCATAGTAGCCCAGCCCCACGGGCGCGTGGGCGCGGCGGTCCAGCATCAGCCAGGTGGCAGGGGGCGATACCCAACGGTAAATCAGCACCCAGGCAATGGAGGCCAGAAACAGGGCGGCCGCTACTTGCAGCAACAAGCGGCCGGTTTTTTTGAGCAGTACGGAAACGTCGGGAATCAGCTTGGCAGCAGGCATGGGGCACAAAAGTAGCGCGCCCGGCGGGGTTTCGGCTTTCGCACCTACCTTGCCGCGGCTTCATCTGCTACGGGTTCCGTCTGGCCGCCCAAAACCCAACCGCCCGCTCCCGTTGTTGGGTTGGTAGTTACAGTCCTCTTTCGTTTCGCTGCCCATGGCCCGCCTGATTCCGCTGTTTCCCTTAAATCTGGTTGTTTTTCCAGGCGAAAAACTGAACCTGCACATCTTCGAGCCCCGCTACCGGCAGCTGGTGCGCGAGTGCATCGAGCAGAACACCACCTTCGGCATTCCGCCCTACCTCGATAATTCCCTGAGCGAATTAGGCACCGAAATGCGCCTGGTGAGTGTGGAGCAAACCTACGCCAGCGGCGAACTCGACATCCGCACCCGGGCCGTGGGCGTGTTTCGCATCAACAAATTCTACCGCCAGGCCCCCGGCAAGCTCTACGCCGGCGGCCTTATCGAAGAAGTGGTGCAGGACGACGAGGCCGACCCGGTGCTGCGTGAAATCATCACCAAACAGGTCCGCCAACTCTACGAAGCCCTCGGCCTACGCAAGCTCCTGCTGGAGCTGCCCGCCGACTACTGCATTTTCGACGTGGCCCACCACATTGGCTTCAGCACCGAGCAGGAATACCAGCTTCTGGCCACTACCAGCGAACAGGAACGCCAGGAAATGGTGCGCGAGCACCTCGACACCATCCTGCCCGTGGTGCTCGAAACCGAGCGCCTCAAGGACCGGGTGCGGCTTAATGGCCATTTCAAAAACCTCACGCCGCCTAACTTTTAATTGCCTGTCATTGCGAGTGGAGCGCAGCGCAACGCGGCAACCCGTCTTCTCGCTGCGACCAGCTCTAAGATGTAATAAAGCTTTTTTATCGACAAAAGCCCCGACACTGACTGAGCAGGGTCCGGGGCTTTCTGATATAAGAGAATGTCTGGGTTTGAGAGGACAGATTGCCGCTGCGCTCCACTCGCAATGACAGACGGAATTATTGCTTCAATCCTGCTGGTACGCCCTGCGGATACTCGGCGGCAATTTCCTTCTGCAACTCGCCGATGCGGTTGCCCGGGTCGGGGTGCGTGCTCAGAAATTCGGGCGTGCTGCTGCGGCCTTCTTGGCTTTGCAGCATTTCCATCACTTTTATCATCGAGCGGGGGTCGTAGCCGGCCTGGGGCGTGAAATCCACGGCCAGCTTATCGGCCTCCAACTCATCATTGCGGCCGAAGCGCAGGGTTATGACCTTGGCAATGGCGGCAGCCACCGCCGCCTTCGCCACCGAGCTGCCGGGGCTGTTGGGGTCATAAGAAGCAATGGTTGCGGCTCCAGCCAACCCCTGTGTCAGGTTCGACTTTGCTACCTGTGCCGCCGAGTGGCGGCCCACCACGTGGCCAATTTCGTGGGCCAGCACGCCGGCCAGCTGCCCTTCAGAGGTTAGGTTTTTGAGCAGGCCCTGGGTGATGAATACCTGCCCGCCGGGTAGCGCAAAAGCGTTGATTGTCTGGTCATCGGCCAGCAGGTGAAACTGGAACTTGTAGGGCGTCTGGCCGGCTTTCGTGCTGCTGATGATTTTCTGGCCCACCGCCTGCACGGCGGCCGTGGCGCGGGCATCGGGGCTTTCGCCGCCATACTGAGCCGCCATTTCGGGGGCGGCCTGCACGCCCAGGGCAATTTCCTGGTCGGCACTCATGTTCACGTGTTGGGTTTCACCGGTTACCTCATTTTTGGAGGTATTGAAATAGTAGCCGAATAGGGACACCGCCGCCACGATGATGGCAATGATGAAGCGGAGATTTAAGCGCATGACAGGGGAAGAAAAAGGGTGAAAAAGAAACGGGCGCAGCCATAGCTCACTGCTACGGGCTGCGCCCGATGCGCTTTAAACGCACCCTTCCGCTTCTGGTTATTCCGAGTGCCTGCTTTTATTGCATCCGTCCCGCCCCTCCGCGCTGGCTGGCAAACGCCGAGGCCGCCGTATCCACATTCAGCCACTGCGAGCGGTAGCCCGCCCCCGCCGGCCCGTGCAGGTATATCACACTGCCCCCCCGAATGGTTTTCACAATGGCCGCCGTTTCGGCTACCGGCAGGGCCGGGCAACCCTGGCTGCGCCCCAGGCGGCCGTGGGCTTTCACAAAGTCTTCGCACACGTAGTCGGCCCCGTGCACCACCACCGCCCGGCTCTCGGCATTGGAATTGAAGCCCGGGTCCATGCCCGCGATTTTCAGCGACAAACCGTGTTTGCCCATGTAAGTAGTTGGGGCCGTGCGATAAAACCCCAAGCTGCTCATCTCCGAGCCGTCCTTATTAGAAAAAGCCAGCGGCCGGTCTTCCCCGCTCGCCTTGCCGTGTGCCACCAGCGTATGAAACAGCACTTTGCATTTTTCTACGTTGATTACCCACAGTCGCTTTTGCTGGCTGGATTGGCTAAAGTCAATTAGCGTGAGCACCGGCGGCGCGGCCGCGTAGTTGCCCGTCGAGCGCAGGTTATAGTAGCCCACTAGTCCTTCCCGAAACACCGGCAATGACAGCCCGGATGCCCCCAGGCCCATTTTGGCATACATTGCCATGGCTTGCTGCATAAACGCCACCTGATAGTAGGCCCGCCGCGCAGGTGCCGGCAGCGCCCCTACGGCTGCTTTTTGGCTCTGGGCCACCACAGGGTTGGCAGCAGCAAACAAGCACAATAGCGCAATAGTGGAAAAAAACCTTCTAGTCATCAAATAATTAAAGCTATATGAGATTTGAATAATTTTTATACAAGCCCCAATACACCGCCAAGCCAAAAATAGTGCTTAGTTTCGCTAAGTCACTACCTCTTCCAAACGTTTATTTCCGTTTTTTCTGATGTCAGCCGCTTTTTTTTCATCATTGTTTAGGCAACTGACCGCCGTTACGTTTGGCAGCGCCCTCCTGTTTGGCTGTGGGCATGCCCTGCCCCGGGTGCCTGGTTTTGATGCCGCTGCGTGGCGTGCCGACCCATATGCCTGCAAAAACCAGCGGCGGGCGGCGGTGCCGGCCCTCACCCAGGCCAAAGAGCAGCTCTACGAGGCCCGGGCAGACGACGTGAATGCCCTGCTCGGCCCGCCCGATGAAGAGGAGTTGCGGGCCGGCACCGAAAAAGTTTACTTTTATTACCTGGAGCCCGGCTCCCAGTGCAACGCGGGCCACGCCCGTTCGGGCGCGCCCTGCATCAGCCTGCGCTTTGGCCCGCTGGGCACCGTCACAGAAGTGCTGACCGACCCACTCTCATCAAAGTAAAAAAGGCCCGCCAAATTAATGGCGGGCCTTTTTTACTTTGATGGAGCAATTATTAGCCGAGTCCGTTGCCGGTATTGGCCGGTGCGTTGTTAGGCTGGCCGTTTTGCTGCTGGAGCTGGCTGAGCTGCGAAGGCGTGAGAATGCGGCTGCATTCCTGCTCAAACTGGGCTTCCAGCTCGGCCGTTTTAGCGGCGCGGGTGGCTTCATCGGCTTTGTATTGCTGGTCAATGCTGTGCAGGCCAGCAAGCTTGGTACGGTTCAGGGGCAATAGCTTCAAAAACTGCCCCTCATTGAGTTGGAGGCGCTTAGTCATCTCCCGAGTTTCGGCTACGGCGGCTTCCTCAGCAGACGATTTCCGCGCCAGGTTGCTTTTAACTGCCGGGTGTTCGGAAAGCCGGTCAGCCATCTGTGCACGGGCTGAGAAAGAAGCCAGTGCAAAAACGATTATGAGAGAATACTTGGACATAAAAGACATCTTTTTGTCAGCAAACAAGTGCTGATTTTCTCCTAAACGCCTGCAAGTTATTATTTAGTTTCTGTTTTGTCTAATTTTTCTTATAAAATCTAAAAAACACAATACTGCTGGGCTCAAAAAAAGGCCCTCGAAAGGGCCTTTTTTCGTTAAACATTCACTCGCAAAGCATTTACAACCAATTACTCGATACCAGCTATAGCCTGATGCTCAGAGGCTTTAAAGTATTGCATGGCAATGAGCGACGTAACCACGCCAGTCATGGTGCCCAGTAGGATGATGCCCAGGCCCCCAATGAGTACTCCGAGGTCGGCACCGAACAAGTCGCGGGCCTGAATTTGCCGCACCGCAGCCTGGCTAATGCCACCCAACAACCAGAAGAATGCGCCCAGCAACACCGAGGCTGACAAGGCCGTGATGATGCCTGTACTAAACCCTTGGAAGTAAGACATGTGCCGCCCCTTTGCCTGCTTAAGCCGGCGAATAGCCAGCACCACGCCGGCCGCCAGAATCACGATATCAAGCGTGCCAGCTTCGATTTGACCAAGAAAACCAGCCGCGGCGGCAATGCCCGTGTAGGCTGCCAGCACGGCGGCCGTGATTACGCCCATGCGGAAGCCGTTGCTTTCGGAAGTCAATTGATTGTCTGCCATGCCCGTAAGTGGTAAAAAGTGAAGAATAGGCCGACTCGCCGGCAACTACTGCTATGCTTGCTATACTTGTCCCGGCAGCCGAGGGTTGTATCGAAAAGGCTCGGGGGCGTGGGCCACACAGTGCGTGCCCCCGGGCACTAATTGCCTTGCTAGTTAGTTATTTTCGTCAGGCTTGTCAACTACTTTTTTCGCAACGATTCCAACGGGAGTCCTGTTGCGTAATTTTGCCGGGCTGCCGCGTGCCAAATGCGTGGTTTTTGTGAGCTACTATTTTCTGACTGAATGATTTCCACCTCCAATGTGAGCCTGCGCTACGGGAAGCGCGTGCTGTTTGAAGACGTTTCCGTTAAATTCCTGCCTGGCAACGTATATGGCCTCATTGGGGCCAATGGCGCAGGTAAATCAACTTTCTTGAAAATCCTGGCGGGCGAAATTGAGCCCAATACCGGCTCGGTGGAAATGCCGGCCGGCCAGCGCCTGGCCGTGCTCAAGCAGAACCAGTTTGCCTACGACGACCAGCCCGTGCTGCAAACCGTGATTCAGGGCCACCAGCGCCTGTCGGAGGTGATGAAGGAAAAGGACGCCCTCTACGCCAAATACGACGCGGGCACGGCCACCGATGCCGACGGTGAGCGCCTGGGTGTGCTGGAAGGCGAGTTTGCCGATATGAACGGCTGGGACGCCGACTACCAGGCCGCCGAGCTGCTCTCCGGCCTGGGCATCACCGAAGACAAGCACTACTCGCTGATGGCCGACCTGGGCGCCAGCGAAAAGGTGCGTGTGCTGCTCGCCCAGGCCCTGTTTGGCAACCCGGACGTGCTGCTGCTGGACGAACCGACCAACAACCTGGACGCGGAGAGCGTGCTCTGGCTCGAGAACTTCCTTGATAACTTCGAGAATACGGTGATTGTGGTGAGCCATGACCGCCACTTCCTCGACGCTGTGTGTAACTACATGGCTGATTTGGACTTCTCGAAAATTACGATGTACCCCGGCAATTACTCGTTCTGGTACGAGAGCAGCCAGCTGGCCCTGCGCCAGCGCCAGGACGTGAACAAGAAAACCGAAGACAAGCGCAAGGAGCTTGAAGAGTTTGTGCGCCGCTTCTCGGCCAACGCCTCGAAATCGAAGCAGGCCACCAGCCGCCAGAAGCTGCTGCAAAAGCTGACGCTGGAAGAAATCAAGCCTTCATCGCGCCGCTACCCCTACATCGCCTTCAAGCCCGAGCGCGAAGCCGGCAACCAGCTGCTGGCCGTGGATGGCGTGAGCAAGACCGTAGACGGCCAGTCGGTGCTGAAAAACGTAACCTTCACGCTTGACAAGGGCGATAAGGTGGCCATCGTGGGCCGCGACGACCGGGCGGCTTCCCTCCTGTTCGACATCATTTTTGGCGAAGCCAAGGCCGATAAAGGTGAATATAAGTGGGGCACCACCATCACACCCAGCTATTTCCCGAAAGAGAACAGCGCCTTTTTCCAGGCCGATAACATGAACCTGGTGGACTGGCTGCGGCAGTATTCGGTGGACAAAGACGAAAGCTTCGTGCGCGGCTGGCTGGGCCGGATGCTGTTTTCGGGCGAAGAGTCTCAGAAAAAGCCCAACGTGCTGAGCGGCGGCGAGAAAGTGCGCTGCATGCTCTCGAAAATGATGCTGGAAAGCGGCAACGTGCTGGTGCTGGACGACCCAACGAACCACCTGGACCTGGAAAGCATTCAGGCCCTGAACAACGGCTTGAAAGAGTTCAGCGGCTCGCTCATCTTTGCCTCGCACGACTTGCAGTTCATCGACACGGTGGCCAACCGCATCATCGAACTCACGCCCGATGGCATCATCGACCGGCGCATGAACTACGAAGAATACCTGGCCGATGAAACTCTGAAGGCCCAGCGCCAGAAAATGTACCAAATGGCCTAAGCAATCGACGAATGGCGGCCGGAAAATGAATAATTTTCCGGCCGCTTTCGTTATCTGGCTAAGTACATTTACCCTTCTTACGTCCCTTTACTTCCTTCGCATGAAACGTCATTTGCTTCCGGTACTGCTGTTGGTTGCGGCGGCTGGGCTGCCCACCTTCCGGGCCCAAGCCCAGGACAAGCCCGTGCTAAACACGGCCCCGCCTGCGCCGCAGCCCGCCCAGCCCCGGCCCGTTGAGCCCACGCCGGCCCCCGCCTCTACCCCGGAACCCACGCCCGAGCCAACTTACAACGCCCCGGTGCAGTCGACACCCGACGCGCCTTCGGGCCTGGATTTTCCCAACCGCAAGAATACCAAAGCCGGAGGCGCCGAAGACAAGCCGCCGACGAGAAAATTCATCTACACCAACTTTGGGTTGGGCTTTAGCTCCTACAACAACCTCAACCAATTCAACGTGAGCGCCTCGCCCGCGCTGGGTTTCCGTCTCACCGACAAGTTTGCCGTGGGGCCGGGCATCTCCTATGCCTACAGCAGCTACAGCCTCGATAATAGCGCGCGTAATGCTGGCTATGTCCTGAACAGCAAAGGCGACAAAAGCATTAACTCCAGCAGCGTGGGCCTAAAAGCCTTCGCGCAGTACATCGTGTATAAGGAGTTTTTCGTGCACGCTGAGTACGAAGTCACCAACGCGGAGCTGATTGACGTGGATGGCACCAACGGCTATTACAAGTACAAGCGCACGGTGGCTACGCCGCTAGCCGGCATCGGCTACCGCTCCTACCTGGGCCAGAACGCCGCCGCCGACATCGTGGCCCTGTATAATTTCGACAACTCTGTTTTTTCGCTTTATCCCGGGCTGGTTATCCGCTTCAGCTTCCTGTTCAACATTGGCAAATAGCTGAACCGAACAAACACAAAAAAGCCGCTCCATTGCCGGAGCGGCTTTTTTGTGTTTTTAAATTAACCCTTGCGGGGTGCTTTAGACCGCGCTTCGGCCGCTAATAACACGCAGCAGGATGGCGATGATGGCAATAACCAGCAGGACGTGAATGATACCGCCGGTGAAGTAGCCGCCGAAGAAGCTAACAGCCCAGATGATGACCAGAATGACGGCGATGATATACAGAAGGTTGCCCATGGCTTGGAGGTATTAAAGAAGAATGAAGGGGAGGTGAAAAAATGTTAGAGAAGTGTCTCTGGAGCTTTGTACGGGGTGTTTATTAAAAGGATATATTAATTGAAAAAATATTTCATTAACCGCAAACAAAAACGCCGGTTACTGATGCTACCGTAGCTTTGTGGCGACGGCCCGACGGGCTGTCGTTCTCATCCCACCCATTCTTTTTCCGATACTTATGAACGTCGCCGTTATTGGCTCCGGCACCATGGGCAATGGCATTGCCCACGTATTTGCGCAGCACGGTTTTTCGGTCTCCCTGATTGACATCAACCAGCCGGCCCTAGACCGCGCCCTGGGCACCATCACCAAAAACCTGGACCGCCAGGTGGCCAAAGCCACCCTGAGCGAGGACGACAAAACGGCCACCCTGGGCCGCTTGAAGACGTTTACTTCCATCGAAGCAGGCGTGGCCGGTGTGGGCTTGGTGGTGGAGGCCGCTACCGAAAACGTGGATCTCAAGCTGCAAATCTTCCGCGACCTGGACCAATACGCACCAGCCGATGCCATTCTGGCTTCGAATACGTCGTCGATTTCCATCACCAAAATTGCGGCCGTGACCAAGCGGCCCCAGCAGGTGATTGGCATGCACTTCATGAACCCCGTGCCGGTGATGAAGCTGGTGGAGGTGATTCGGGGCTACGCCACTTCGGATGCCGTGACGGAACGCGTGATGGACCTGTCGCGCCAGTTGGGCAAAACCCCGACCGAGGTGAACGACTACCCCGGTTTCGTGGCCAACCGCATTCTGATGCCCATGATAAACGAGGCCATCATCACGCTGTTTGAGGGCGTGGCCGGCGTGGAGGAGATTGACACGGTGATGAAGCTGGGCATGGCTCACCCGATGGGCCCGCTGCAGCTGGCCGATTTTATTGGCCTGGACGTGTGCCTGGCCATTCTGCGGGTGCTGCACGAGGGCCTGGGCAACCCCAAATACGCCCCCTGCCCGCTGCTGGTGAACATGGTGATGGCCGGCCGCCTGGGCGTGAAGTCGGGCGAGGGCTTCTACCAGCACACCGCCGGCTCGAAGGAGCTGGTGGTGGCCGCGCGGTTCCGGAAGTAGGAGCAGTAGATAATAAGAAAGCCGTTCGCACGCCCGTGCGAACGGCTTTCTTATGTACCGGAAGTGCCCTGTACGCCCGTGCACCGGCTTCCAGTTGGTGGTGGGCCAAGGCTGTAAGGAAATAACCTGCGCTACGTCTACCGCGTTGTTACCAACAACAACGAATCAATTCCCTACTCATGCAAAAAGCAACATTTGGCGCCGGCTGCTTCTGGTGCGTCGAGGCCGTATTTCAGAATTTGAAGGGCGTGGAAAAAGTGGTATCGGGCTACACCGGCGGCCGCATTTCCAACCCCACATATAAAGAAGTATGCAGCGGCCTCACCGGCCACAATGAGGTTATCGACATCACCTTCGACCCGGCCGTCATCAGCTACAAGGAGCTGCTCGAAATCTTCTGGAAAACCCACGACCCCACCACCCTCAACCGCCAGGGCAACGACGTGGGCACGCAGTACCGCTCGGGCATTTACTACCACAACGAGGAGCAGCGGCAGCTGGCTGAGGAGTATAAAAAGAAGCTCAACGACAACCAGGCCTTCCCCAACCCTGTGGTGACGGAGATTCTGCCCGCCCCGGCCTTCTACCCCGCCGAGGACTACCACCAGAACTACTTCAACCTGCACGGCCACGAGCCCTACTGCCAGTTTGTGGCCCGGCCGAAGGTGGACAAGGTGAAGGCTTTATTCTCTGACAAATTGAAGGCTGGCGTTTAATTCATTTGCTTTGCTACGATAAAAAAGCCCGCTGATTAGCGGGCTTTTTTATTGGCCATGGCGGCAAGGTC
Source organism: Hymenobacter negativus (assembly GCF_016056375.1). Lineage (GTDB taxonomy): Bacteria > Bacteroidota > Bacteroidia > Cytophagales > Hymenobacteraceae > Hymenobacter > Hymenobacter negativus_A. The sequence continues at coordinate 654,394 of NZ_JAEDAE010000001.1, read as the reverse complement.
GGCCTCCATAATATCGAGCCTAGTTAAGAATTCTTCAGCGTATTCCCACGGATTGTTTTCGCGCTTAGTGGCTTTTTCCGCTTCGTGCCTTTGTCGTCTAAATGCATCGGTAGCCATTCGCAGTATGGCTTTATCAGCTTGACCTGCGATTTTGAATTGCCCAAATGCAGTTGCAATTACGGCTTTATCAGTTTCGCCATTCAATGATAATTCATCCCGCGACATGACATCCAATTGTGCGGGTTCTATTACGTCCAGATAAGTGGCATCAAATCCCCACTCATTGACTATCATATTGCGGAGAAATGTCGCCGCTTTAGCTCCTGCGGTGCGCTCCTGATACCATTCTTCGAGATTGGCTAAAGTATCGTTCCCTGAATCATTGCCGAAAGGGGAAAAGTCATCTCCTTGGTCGTAATAGAAATCAGCCGTTGCGTGCTCAACAAAGACAGGATGGCTCGTTTCCCGAGCCAATCCTTCTTCTTGGTCGTCAAAATAGTACGTACTCATACATTAAACCGACACCCCGAAATCCCGCAGCGCGTCGTTGAGCGACGTCTTCAAATCGGTGCTGGGCTTGCGCTGGCCGATGATGAGGGCGCAGGGCACTTGGTACTCGCCGGCCGGAAATTGCTTGGCGATGGAGCCGGGGATGACCACCGAGCGGGGCGGCACGTAGCCTTTGTATTCCTTGGGCTCGGGGCCGGTGACGTCGATGATTTTGGTGCTGCCGGTGATGGTGACACCCGCGCCAATCACAGCTTCCTTGCCGATGCGGCAGCCTTCCACCAGAATGCTGCGCGAGCCGATGAAGGCGCCGTCTTCGATGATGACAGGGGCAGCCTGTACAGGCTCCAGCACGCCGCCGAGGCCTACGCCGCCGCTCAGGTGCACGCCCTTGCCCACCTGGGCGCAGCTGCCCACGGTGGCCCAGGTGTCCACCATCGTACCCTCGCCCACATAGGCGCCGATGTTGGTGTAGCTGGGCATGAGAATCACGCCGGGGGCCAGAAACGCGCCGTAGCGGGCCACAGCGGGCGGCACTACGCGCACCAGTTGGCCAGCATAGTCGGTTTTGAGCAGCATTTTGTCGTGGTACTCAAAGGGGCCTACTTCCTGCGTGCTCATCTGACGGATGGGGAAGTAGAGAATCACGGCCTTTTTCACCCACTCGTTGATGGTCCACTCGCCGCCGTCTTCGGCGGGCGGGGTGGCCACGCGCAGACGGCCTTTGTCGAGCTCTTCGATGACGTGCTCGATGGCGGCTTTGGTTTCGGGGTTTTGGAGCAGGGCGCGGTCGGCCCAAGCGGCTTCGATTTGGGTTTGCAGGTCAGCCATTGGAGAAGGCGGAAAGATGAATGAGAGAAAAAGCCGTCGGCAATGGCGGAAGCGGCTTGGAAACCGCAAAACTACCATCTTTGGGGCGTGCTTGGCTCCGGTTCTTCTCAATTAGTGGTTTTGCTGGCCTCGGTGCTGAAGCCCGTGGACGATACCCGCATGCGGGGCAAGTTTGCCGAAACCCTTGCAGGCAGGCCGCAGGTGCAGGTTCACGTAGCGGGCCGCGGCACGGCGCGGCTATCCGTTTCTCCAACTGTGGGCGGCATTTCTCAACACGGCATTTTCAAAGGCTCCCGGCTAAGCCTGGAACGGCTGGCCGCGCAGTGGCGCTACGGGCTACTGCTGCACCGGCTGAAACCTGATTTAATCATCGTGCACGCGCCGGAGCTGCTGCCGCTCACGCTGCTGTGGCAGGCGATGGGCCGGGGCGGCCAGTTCGTTTACGACATCCGCGAAAATTACGCGCTGAATGTTTCGACGCAGCATGTTTATCAAGGCCTCACGCGGCGCTGGCTGGCGGCCGGGCTGCGCTGGGTGGAAGCGCGGGCGGCGCGGCGGGCGGCCGCTGTTATTCTGGCCGAAGCCAGCTACGCCGCCGAGCTGCCGTTTCTGAACGAACTGCCGTCGGAACGTGTGGTGGTGCTCGAAAACAAGTACCAGCCACATTCCGACGAAACACTACGCCAGCAACCGATAAAGCTACCGCCCTCCACGGAGCCGCTGCGCCTGCTCTATTCCGGCACCATTTCGGAGCTCAACGGCGTGTGGGAAGCCATTTCCCTGGCCCACCAGCTCCGCGCCGCGTGGCCCGGCGGGGCGTGGCTCACCATCATCGGCTTCTGCCAGCAGCCCGAACTGCTGCCGAAGCTGGAATTGGAGGCAGTAGCCCATGCCGACTGGCTCACGCTCATCGGCGGGGTAGAGCCGGTGCCGCACGCCGAGATTGTGGCCGAAATCGGCCGCAGCCACCTGGGGCTGCTACCCTACCGCCCGCACCCCAGCACGGAACGCTGCCGGCCCACCAAGCTGTTTGAGTACCTGGCCCACGGGCTGCCGGTGCTGGCCTCGCCCAATCCGCTGTGGCAGGAAGTGCTGGATGCCCACGGCGCGGGACTAGCTGTCGACTTCTCGCAGCCCGCAGATGGGCCTGCGCTGGTGGCGCGGCTGCAAAACCAGCGGTTCTATCCCAACGGCGTCCCTACTGACGTACTCTGGGCCAGCGAAGGCAAAAAATTGTGGCATTTGCTGGATTCTGTGATTTAACCTGCCACCTTTGCGCCCCAATTTGCCCGTAGCACGTAGTTACTTCATCGATTTTATCCTGCCTCTGCGGCGGTTCTCACTCCCCTAGCCCACTTTTACCTCCCTCATCCATGGCCACTTTACGTCACTCATTCATCGCCGGGGTCGGCCACTACGTGCCGAGCCGCGTGGTTAAAAACGCCGAGCTGGAGCCGATGATGAACACCTCCGATGCCTGGATTCAGGAGCGCACCGGCATCCAGGAGCGTCGCTGGTTCGAGGAAGGCACCGACACCACCGCCAACATGGGGGCCAATGCCGCCCGCAAAGCCCTCGAAATGGCCGGTGTAGAAGCCAACGACGTGCAAATGATTGTGTTTGCCACGCTCTCACCCGACTACTTCTTTCCCGGCTCGGGCGTGCTCATGCAGCGCGAGTTGGGCATGACCAATAACTGCCCGGCCCTCGACGTGCGCAACCAGTGCTCGGGCTTCATCTACGCCCTGTCGGTGGCCGACCAGTTCATCCGCACCGGCATGTACGAAACGGTGCTCGTGGTGGGCTCCGAAATCCATTCCTCCGGCCTCGACAAGTCGCCCGAAGGCCGGGGCGTTTCCGTTATTTTCGGCGATGGCGCGGGCGCCATGGTGCTCCGCCCCAGCACTTCCGACGAGCACGCCATCCTCAGCACGCACCTGCACGCACAGGGCGAGCACGCCGAAGAGCTTATCGTAAAAGAGCCCGGCTCGAACCGCGACAACCGCGTTGAGTACGTGGTGGCCAACAAGCAGGACCTCTACCCCTACATGAACGGCCAGAACGTGTTCAAGCACGCCGTGGTGCGCTTCCCGCAGGTGATTAAGGAGGCGCTCGACCAGAACGGCCTGCAGGCGTCCGACATCGATATGCTCATCCCACACCAGGCCAACCTGCGCATCACCCAGTACGTGCAGCAGAAAATGGGCCTTGGCGATAATAAGGTATTCAGCAACATCCAGCGCTACGGCAACACCACCGCCGCCTCCGTGCCACTGGCCTTCAGCGAAGCCGTGCAGGAAGGCAAAATCAAGCGCGGCGACCTGGTGTGCCTGGCTGCCTTCGGCTCGGGCTTCACCTGGGCCTCGGCCTTGCTGAAGTTTTAAGTTTTGATTGTTGAGTGATTGGGGGCCAGTGCGAGGCGTGCATTTCATTTTGAATGCAGTTTTGCACTGGCTTCACCGTGCCAGCCCCGTCCCGAATGAGCGAATCCCCGTCTACTATCCCATCCGCCAAACTGCCCAGCCAGACCGAGGAAAACTACCTCAAAGCCATTTTTAAGCTGGCCGAGGCCGAGCCGGAAACCGCCGGCGTGAGCACCAACCGCATCGCGGCGGCGCTGGACACCCGCGCGGCTTCCGTCACGGATATGCTGCGCCGCCTGGCCGAAAAGGGCCTGCTCAACTACGAGAAATACCGCGGCGTGCAGCTCACGGCCGAAGGCCAGCGGCTGGCGCTGCTCACCATCCGCAAGCACCGGCTGTGGGAGGTTTTCCTGGTGCAGCAGCTCGGCTTCAACTGGGATGAGGTGCACGAGGTAGCCGAGGAGCTGGAGCACGTGCAGTCGCCGCTGCTCATGCGCCGGCTCGATGCCTTTCTGGGCCACCCCGCCCTCGACCCGCACGGTGACCCCATTCCGGCCGAGGACGGCGCCATTCGTCGTCCTGCCCATCGCCTGCTGGCCGACCTCTGCAAGGGAGAAACCGGCACGCTGGCCGCTGTCAAAAATACTTCCGCCCCCTTCCTGCAATACCTCGACAAAGTGGGTCTACAGCTGGGAGCCGTAATTGAAGTACTGGATAAGGTAGCATTTGATAATTCATTCGAGCTCAGAATAAACCGTGAGCGTACCGCCCTCATATCAGCCGAAGTGAGCCGCAACTTGTTTGTAACCGCGTAAGCAAATCGCAGGGATAATCGCCCACAACCATAGGTCAGCGAAGCCAAAATTCGGTTAATCCGGCAAATCCAAAAATCCGTGGTCCAGACAATTTTCTCCGACACCATCGTCGCCTTATCGACGCCGCCGGGCGCGGGCGCGCTGGCCGTCGTCCGCCTTTCCGGGCCGGCCGCCGTGGCCATCACTGCGTCTGTGTTTTCCAAAAAGAGCTTCGCCGAAGCGACCGGCAATACCCTACACTACGGGACCCTGCGCGACCCCAACGCCGGCGAAATCCTCGATGAAGTCGTGGTCGGCCTCTTCCGAGCCCCGAAGTCCTTCACCCGCGAAGACGTGGTCGAAATTAGCTGCCACGGCTCCGACTACGTAGTGCGGCAGGTGCTGGCCCTACTCCTACGCCAAGGTGCGCGCCTGGCCGAAGCCGGCGAGTTCACCAAGCGCGCCTTTCTAAGTGGGGCCATGGACCTGGCCCAGGCCGAAGCCGTAGCCGACCTCATCGCCGCCGATTCGGCCCTCAGCCACAAAGTAGCCCTTAACCAATTGCGCGGCGGCTTTTCGCAGGAACTACGCGACTTGCGGGCCCGCCTCATCAAATTCGCCGCGCTGCTGGAACTGGAGCTGGATTTCGGCGAAGAAGACGTGGAATTTGCCGACCGCACCGGCTTGGCCGCGCTGCTGGCCGAGGTGCGCGGCGTGGTGCTGGGCCTGCTCCGGTCCTTCGAGTTGGGCAACGTCATCAAAAACGGCATTACCACCGTTATTGCCGGCCGGCCCAACGCCGGCAAGTCCACGCTGCTCAACGCCTTGCTGCGGGAGGAGCGCGCCATCGTCTCGGCCATTCCCGGCACCACCCGCGACTTCATCGAAGACGAGGTGAGCATCGACGGCTTGCGCTTCCGCTTCGTGGACACGGCCGGCCTGCGCGACGATACTGCCGATGAAGTTGAGGCTATCGGGGTGGCCCGCACCCGGGAGCGGGTACGGAAAGCGTCCTTATTGCTCTATTTATTTGACTTGGCTGAAATGACACCTACGGCAGTGCGTACTGAAATAAAGGCGCTGACCGCCGGGCTGAAGTTGCCCGTGTTGGCTGTGGGCAATAAAACCGACCTGGCTTCTACCGGAGCGCTCGACGCTTTTGGAGCTGAATTTCGGGCCAACCTCACGGGTGAAGCCAGCGGAATTCCGCTGGTATTGCTGGCCGCCGGCCAAAACCAAGGCCTCGAAGCCTTGCAAACTGCTTTGGTTAAGCATGTGCGCGGCTCGGCACTCGAAAACAACGCCTCAGCCACCATCGTGACCAACGTGCGCCACGCCCGCGCCCTCGAAACCGCTGCCGCCCACCTCGCTGCCGTCCAAACCGGCCTCGATACCGGCTTCGGCACCGAGCTTCTGGCCGCCGACCTACGCCACGCCCTGGCGGCGCTGGGCGAAATCACCGGCGAAATTTCCTCTGAAGACCTCCTCACCAGCATTTTCACCGAGTTCTGCATCGGGAAATAATCCGTTCTTCATACTCCATTGTGAACTTGCAGGCTAAATCGACGCAAACGTTGCCAAACGGCGTATTCTGGCTTTTTAAGCAGTTTTTACAAAACTTAGTGCTTCCAAAATTGTAGTACTCCGGGTTAAAGTCCGGTTAAAATTTCCCGGCTTACGGCCTATGGCTTAGTTTCGCACTCTATTTCCCTCACACCCCTCCCGCCCATGGCAGAAACTGCTGAACTCATCCTCGACGGCAAGTCCATCACCTTGCCCGTAATCGAAGGCACCGAACACGAAAAGGCGTTTGACATCGGTAAGCTGCGCGACCAGACTGGCTACGTCACCCTCGACTCGGGTTACAAAAACACCGGCGCCACCAAAAGTGCCATCACGTTCCTCGACGGTGAGGAAGGCATCCTGCGCTACCGTGGCTATCCCATTGAGCAGTTGGCCGAAAAGTCAAGCTTTCTGGAAGTAGCTTACCTGCTGATTTACGGTGCATTGCCCACCCAGGCCGAGCTCGACAACTTCAGCGGCCAAATCACCAAGCACACGCTGGTGCACGAGGACATGCGCAAGATTTTCGACGGCTTCCCGTCGGCTACGCACCCAATGGCCATCCTGTCGTCGCTCATCTGCGCCCTCACTGGCTTCTACCCGCAGAGCGTGTCGCCCGACCTCAGCCCCGAGGAGATGGAGCTCAACATCATTCGCCTGCTGGCGAAGATGCCGACCATCGCGGCCTGGACCTACAAGAACAACATGGGCCATCCGTTGAACTACCCGCGCAACGACATGGACTACTGCGCGAACTTCCTCTACATGATGTTCAGCTTCCCCACCGAGAAGTATGAAATCAACCCCGTAGTAGTTAGCGCCCTCAACAAGCTCCTCATCCTGCACGCCGACCACGAGCAGAACTGCTCCACCAGCACGGTGCGCCTGGTGGGCTCGGCCAACGCCAGCCTCTACGGCTCGGTTTCGGCCGGCATCAACGCCCTGTGGGGCCCGCTGCACGGCGGTGCCAACCAGGAAGTTATCGAAATGCTGGAAGCTATTGAGGCCGACGGCGGCGACACCAGCAAGTTTATCGCCAAAGCCAAGGACAAGAACGACTCGTTCCGCCTCATGGGCTTCGGCCACCGCGTGTACAAGAACTTCGACCCGCGCGCCAAAATCATTAAAAAAGCGGCCGACGAGGTGCTGCAGGCCCTCGGCATGCAGGACAGCCCGCTGCTGAAAATCGCACAGGAGCTGGAGCAAGCCGCTCTCACCGACCAGTATTTCATCGAGCGCAAGCTCTACCCGAACGTAGACTTCTACTCGGGCATCATCTATAAAGCCCTGGGCATCCCCACCGAGATGTTCACGGTGATGTTTGCCCTGGGCCGCCTCCCCGGCTGGATTGCCCAGTGGAAAGAGATGCGCGAGAACAAAGAGCCCATCGGCCGTCCGCGTCAGATTTACACCGGCGAGTTGGAGCGCGACTACACGGCCATCAACGCCCGGTAGTTTTCGCTGCCTTGCCTGGTCAGGCAAACAAAAAGCCCGCTCTATGGAGCGGGCTTTTTCGTGTCCGGCCGGGAAGGTTGCCCTCCCCTATTTCAGGCGGTGCGCGGTAAAGTTGGTACGGAGGTTCTGATAGGCAATCAGCTGCTGGGGCTGCAGGATGCTCGCCAGCTCGGTTTCGTAGCGCTGCTGCGCCTGGGCAAGCTGGGTGTCACGCTCTTCGGCACTGGCACCGTTGAGCATAATTTCCAGGTCGCGCCGCTCGGTGAGCATATTCAGGTGCAGCTGCTTCACGGCGAGGTACTGGGCCTCGTTGAAATGCACGTGCTGCGCCAGCGCCCGGGTGAGCGTGGTGGCCCGCGCCATCATGGCGTGCGAGTAAGAACCGTCGCCGGGGCCAGCCGCAGCCACCGGAGTGGCGGTAACACCCGCAGCAAAGCAAGTAGCCAAGAACAAATTTTTCATGGAACGTGGGGTTATGGTGATGAGATAAGGCAAGTGCCCTTCTGGAGTGCAATTGGGCTCATCAAACATAGCCAAATAATTAATTTGAACTAAAAATATTTTTTCTGTCACTTTTTTAATCACATGGTTCTTACATCATTCTATAACTAACTGATTTATATCTATTTGAATTTTATAAAAAAATTGACTGCTGAGGTCAAAATAAAATTTTTCAGTGGCCGAACCATATATTTTTCCGGCCAAATCCAATAATATTTTACCTTATCTAAAGCCTTACTTTAAGTAGAAAACGCTTTTGAAGGGTTTTCTAAACTATTGGTTTAGGTACCCGAAACACCTGATAATGCAGTTACCGCAACTAATTTTCGGGCGATGCCGGTACTGAAAAGCTCCTAACAGAGCCTCTTTTTGCCAATAGGCTACTTCAAGAGCCCCTTAAGTATTCCAATCAGGGCACAGCATTTCTACCTGCCGTTCGCACGACGTCTAGAAGAACATGACTGCCGACCAACAAAAACGGGCTGCCGACTAGAAAGTCAGCAGCCCGAAAACAGAAATCATGGCTATGATGCCAGCAGTTCCTACAGAATGTGCAGCTCGATGCGGCGGTTGAGCTGGCGGTGTGCTTCCGAATCGTTGGCGGCCAGCGGGTGGCCTTCGCCGTAGCCTTTGGAACGCAGCCGGGTAACCGAAATACCGTGCCCGGACAGGTATTCGACCACAGCCTGGGCACGGCGCTGCGAGAGCTGCAAATTGGCATCGGGAGCACCCACGTTGTCGGTATAGCCGGATACCTCAATCTGCACGTCGCGGTACTGCCGCAGGAACTCAATCAGGCGGTTGAGCTCGGTGCGGGACTGTGGCTTGAGGTCATATTTATTAGTGTCGAAGAACAGGTTGTTCAACACCACGCTACGGCCGGAACGCACGGGCTCCAAGTAAATATCCAGCGCTGTGGGGTTGAAGTTGTGCTGGTTGGAATAGTCGAAACTGAGGCTTTTGAGCAGGTACTTGTCGGCTGCGGCATACATGGCGTAGTGGTGCCCTTCGTTGAGTACCACCGTGTAGTCGCCGTATTCGGGGTCGGAGGTCACGAACTGGGTGAGCACATCGGTATCAAGGTCGTAGAGCTTCACATCGGCCTTGAGCGGCTTTTTGGTGTTGGCATCGAACACACGGCCCTGGGTATAAGTGCTGGTTTCGCGGGCTTTCACGGGCGGCGGCACTGCAAACCCAAACAGCTCAACCGGCCGCTCGCGCGACAGCCGGTAGCCACCCGGCGGTTCCTCCGAGGCCCGGCTGCGCGAGCAGAACCCTTTCTGGTTATCGGAAGAGATGAACAGCGAGGCTTCGTTTTCGAAAGTATTCAACGGGAAGCCCAGGTTACGCGGCTCGCTCCAGGTGCCGGCCGGCTGCTTCTCGCACCGAAATACGTCGAGCCCGCCCATGCCCACCAAGCCGTCGGTGACGTAGTAAAGCGTGGTGCCGCTGGCGTGGATGAACGGGGCCATGTCCTTGCCGGGGGTATTTACGGGCTTGCCCACATTTTGGGCAGGGCTCCAGTTGCCGTCCGGCTGCAGGGTGGTCACGTAAATGTCTTCCTGGCCCTGGCCGCCGCGTCGGGTCGAGGTGAAGTACAGCGTGCGGCCGTCGGCCGAGAGCGAGGGCTGCGAATCCCATTCCGTGGAGTTCACGTTCAGGCCCAGGTTGACGGGCGTGCTCCAGTTGTTGCCGGTGCGGCGCGAAATGTACAGGTCACAGTTGCCAATGGCCTTAGGCCGGTCGCAGGACGCGAACACCAGGGTTTTGCCATCGCCCGAAATTGAGCCCGCACCTTCGTTGTAGCTGGAATTGATGGCCGGCGAAATGGGCACCGGCTCGCCCATAGAGCCGTCTTTGTTCTGCCGGCTCACATAAAGGTCTTCGCCGCTGCTGGCGGCCGGCCGGCCCGTGAAAAGCAGAAACCGGTTGTCGGCGGTGAGAGCCGGGAAGTATTGAAATTTGAAGCTGTTCAGGGGCGCCGGCAGCGGCATGGGCGCCTCGCCCACCGGGTGCTTCATGGCATCAAGGGCAAACTCGCAGGTGAGGAGCTGCCGCTGCGATTTGGCCAGGTTCTTCTGGGCTTTGGGAGCCACCTTCATTAGCTTCTGGTACGCTTCGAGGGCAGTCTGGTACTCGCCGTAGCTCAGGGCGAGGTCGCCCAGAAGTTGATATTCGGAGGCATGAATGGCCTCGACGGGGACCTTGGCCAACCCGTCGCGGTAGGCAGCCAGCGCGCCGCGGTTGTCGCCCATGGCTTTCAGCAGCGAACCTTTCAGCAGGAAAGCTTCGCCGAAGGAGGGAAACTTCTGGTTGAGCTGATTCAGCGTCTCAACGGCCTTGATAAAATCCCGCTCCTTGGTTTGCTGCTGCGCCTTTTCGAGCAGGCTGCGGGCCTTGGTGTTGGTAGGCGTCTGCACTTTGGGCGGCAGCTGGGCCCAGGCCGTTTCGGCGGAGGCCAGCCCCAGCAGACACATCATTCCGAGGCGCACGGCCCCCAACACTGAACTGCGACGCATACGGTAAGCTAGGGAATGTCGAGGTATTTGTGGGTCTGAAGCGACACCTGCCAGCGCGGGTGCTGCTTCACGTAGTCTACCAGCTCGGGTGTCATGCGCGCGGCACGGCTCCACTCGGGCTGCAAGTATAAGCGCGTAGTGGCCGGAACCAATGCCGCGTGCTCCTCGGCCCAGTCAAAATCGTGCCTATTAAAGACGACGACTTTCAATTCGTGGGCAGCCGCCAGCACGTCCGGCAGCGGGGCTTTGAATTTTTTGGGCGAAAGGCATACCCAGTCCCAGGTGCCGGAAAGCGGGTGCGCGCCCGAGGTTTCGAGCCAGGTGCGGCAGCCAGCCGCTTGCAACGCTGCCGTGAGCGGCCCGAGGTTGTGCATCAGCGGCTCGCCGCCGGTGATGACTACATCGCGGCCTGGATAAGCCAGCACGGCCTCTACCAGCTGCGCCACCGATTGGCGGGGGTGCGCGTCGGCATCCCACGATTCCTTCACGTCGCACCACACGCAGCCCACGTCGCAGCCACCCAATCGGATGAAATAGGCCGCCCGGCCGGTGTTATACCCTTCGCCCTGAATGGTATAGAACTGCTCCATCACAGGCAAATAGGTGCCAGCAGGGGCAGCCGTCACATCATCGGAAGATGCAATTATTTCGGGGGTAAGTAACGTCACGGGTATTATCACAAAAAAGCCTCAGGAAGCGAAGCAACCTGAACACCAACTATAGGACGCACTGTTCCCAAGGCCGGACTTTAAAAGTACGGTCTGAGCCCAGGATAACCAAATATTCCTAAAAATCAGCCGGCTGCGTGCGGGTAGATTTCGCCCTTCGCCGACCGCAGGGTGTTCAGCAAAAGCATGGCGATGGTCATGGGGCCCACGCCGCCGGGCACTGGCGTGATAGCGGCAGCCAGTGGGGCCACTTCGGCAAAGTTCACGTCGCCTTTCAGGGTGTAGCCGCTCTTCTTGCTGGCGTCGGGCACGCGGGTGGTGCCCACGTCAATCACCACCGCGCCGGGGCGCACCATGTCGGCGGTCACGAACTCGGGGCGGCCGATGGCGGCCACCACGATGTCGGCCGTCCGGCAGATTTCGGCCAGGTTTTCGGTGCGTGAGTGGCATAAAGTAACGGTGCAGTTGGCCGTATCTAAATTCTTGGCAAGCAATATGCTGACTGGCGTTCCTACGATATTGGAACGTCCAATAACCACGGCGTGCTTGCCACTAGTTTTGATGCCCTGACGGCTCAGCAGCTCCACAATCCCAGACGGCGTAGCGGGCAGCAGCGCCGGCAAACCGGCTACCATCCGGCCGATGTTCATGGGGTGAAAACCGTCGACGTCCTTCTCGGGGCTGATGGCTTCAATGACTTTTTCGGGGTTGATGTGGGCTGGCAACGGCAGCTGCACAATGAAGCCGTCAATCTCCGGGTCGCGGTTCAGCTCATCCACTTTGGCCAGCAAGTCGGCTTCGGTAATGTCGTCCTCGTAGCGCAGCAGCGTGGAGGCAAAGCCCACTCGCTCGCAGGCCAGTACCTTGTTGCGCACGTAGGTTTCGGAGCCGCCGTCGTGGCCCACGAGGATGGCGGCGAGGTGCGGCACTTTCTGGCCGGCGGCTTTGCGGGCAGCCACTTCGAGGGCAATTTCGGCTTTGATGTCCTCGGCGGTCTGCTTGCCGTCGATGAGGTTGGAGGTGGTGGTTGGGTTCATAGGGCGGTTGGTTGTCATTCCGAACGCAGTGAGGAATCTGAATCAGTCATTTCCGATTAGTTGAGCTCGGGTTAGCAATGCTATTCCCAGATTCCTCACTGCGTTCGGAATGACACAATAAAAAAGGCGGCCCGAAAGCCGCCTTTTCAAATCAATCAATTTTAAGCACCGCCAGAAATGCTTCTTGCGGGATTTCGACGGAGCCCACGGAACGCATCCGTTTCTTGCCCTCCTTCTGCTTTTCGAGCAGCTTGCGCTTGCGGCTGATATCACCGCCGTAGCACTTGGCAATTACGTTTTTGCGCAGGGCCTTTACCGTTTCGCGGGCAATGATTTTCTGGCCAATGGAAGCCTGAATGGCGATGTCGAACATCTGGCGGGGCAGCAGCTCGCGCAGCTTCTCGCAGAGGCGCTTGCCCCACTCGTAGCTCTTGGAGCGGTGCACGATGGCCGAGAGGGCATCCACCTTCTCGCCGTTCAGCATCACGTCGAGCTTCACCATGTCCGACTCGCGGAAGCCAATCAGCTCGTAGTCCAGCGACGCGTAGCCGCGGCTGATGGACTTGAGCTTGTCGAAGAAGTCGAACACGATTTCGGACAGGGGGAGTTCGAAGCTCATTTCCACTCGCTCGCTCGTCAGGTAGCTCTGGCCTTTGATGATGCCACGCTTGTCCATGCAGAGCGTGATAATGGGCCCTACGTACTCCGAAGCCGTGATAATCTGGGCCTTGATGTAGGGCTCCTCGATGTGTTTAATCAGGTTCGGCTCGGGCATTTCGCTCGGCGCGTTGATGGTCAGCATCTGGTCCTTGGTACCGGTAGCGTGGAACTGCACGCTGGGTACCGTGGTGATGACCGTCATGTTGAATTCGCGCTCAAGGCGCTCCTGTACGATTTCCATGTGCAGCATGCCCAGGAAGCCGCAGCGGAAACCAAAGCCGAGCGCCACCGACGTTTCGGGCTCCCAGACCAGCGAGGCGTCGTTGAGTTGCAGCTTTTCCATGCTGGAGCGCAACTCTTCGTACTCGGTGGTATCGACGGGGTAAATGCCGGCGAATACCATCGGCTTCACGTCGGCGAAGCCCTGGATGGCTTCCGGCGTGGGCCGGTTGACGTGGGTGATGGTGTCGCCCACCTTCACTTCGCGCGCTTCCTTAATGCCCGAGATGAGGTAGCCCACGTTGCCGGCCTGCATTTCCTGGCGCGGCTCCTGGTTCAGGCCCAAGATGCCGATTTCGTCGGCGCCGTACTCTTTGCCGGTGGCCATGAAGCGGAGCTTGTCGCCCTTTTTCATAGTGCCGTTTTTGATGCGGAACAGGACTTCGATGCCGCGGTAGGAATTGAAAACGGAGTCAAAAATTAGCGCTTGCAGCGGACCTTCGGGGTCGCCCTTCGGCGCGGGTACCCGCTCGCAGATGGCGTTGAGGATTTCCTCAATGCCGATGCCGGCCTTGCCCGAGGCGTGGATGATGTCCTCCGGTTTACAGCCAATCAGGTCCACGATTTCGTCGGTCACTTCCTCCGGCATGGCGTGCGGAAGGTCGATTTTGTTAAGCACGGGAATGATTTCCAAGTCGGCCCCGATGGCGAGGTAGAGGTTGGAAATGGTTTGGGCTTCGATGCCCTGCGAGGCGTCTACAATCAGCAGGGCGCCTTCGCAGGCGGCGATGCTACGGCTCACTTCGTAGCTAAAGTCGACGTGGCCGGGAGTGTCAATCAGGTTCAGCGTGTAGGTTTCCCCTTTGTAGGGGTATTGCATCTGAATGGCGTGGCTCTTGATGGTGATGCCGCGCTCGCGCTCCAAGTCCATGTTGTCGAGCAGCTGGGCCTGCATGTCGCGCTTGGCCACGGTGCTGGTAAACTCCAGCAGGCGGTCGGCCAGGGTACTTTTGCCGTGGTCGATGTGGGCAATGATGCAAAAGTTGCGGATGTTCTTCACGGGTGTTTCTTCTTCTGGGTTGCTGGCGGGGCGGTTGGAATTTAAGGGAGCTGGGTGGGTCGGTGGCCGACCTACTGCTACCCTGGTGCCCGTTTTGCCAGCTTGAGCCTGCAAATTACGACCAGAATATCTAGTCTGCGCGATTTGGCATGTGCAGGGGCAAATTCTGAGGTGGCTGGCCTAGGGCAGTAGTTGTTCAGGAGCGGGGATTTTGCGCAGCCTTGCTCATTCAGTAAGCTATGATTTCTGGCCTGATGAAGCCACAGCGCCCTTGCCCGAAGCGGGCAGGCGGCAAAAGCCTGTCGATGAGAAATCTCATCAATTACCATGACCTTCATCACGGGACTGCAGAGGTGAGGCAGTCACTTTTACCGGTTGTTACCCTCACCCAAAAAATCTGTCCATGTGTGCGTTAAAGCCCCTGCTACCGGCGATTTTACTGACGGCCATTCTTGCTGGTCCGTGCAGTGCTAAGCGCCCGGTAGCGCCCGGTGCCCTGGCAAATAACTATCCCACGGACTCGTTGACCAGCCGCATCAGGAGCCTGCTGAACAGCCCAGCGACCGGGCAGGCGCTGCCACTGGCTTTGGCCGATGGCGCCACGGTGCGGGCATTTTATGTTAGACGCAGCTACTCGGCCGCTTGGTGTGCCGGGACCGGTGCAAAAGGCCAGGCAGCGCTGGCTTTGCTGGCCCAGGCCGGCGATTACGGCCTGGTGCCGGCCCGATACCATGTGCCGCAGCTCAGGGCACTGGCCGATTCATTGGCTCAGCCGGCTGACGCGGTTGGGCAGGTGGCCCGCCTGGCTCGTTTCGAAGTATTGCTGACCGACGGGGTGGTGCAATTTGCGCTTCATTTGCGGCGGGGGCAGCTGCATGCGTTCACGCCTTCGCCGCTGGAAAAAACGGGGGCGCCGTTCGTGCCAGCAGTGTGGGTGGCCCGGGCACTGGCCGCGCCCGGCTTTGCGGCGGCCCTGCTGCGCTGCCAGCCGCCGCAGCGCGAATACCGGGAGCTGCAGCAGGCGCTGGCGCGCTGGCGGCGGCAGCCTGCCGGGCGCAACCCATCGGCCCACAACCGGCGTACGCAGCAAATGGCCCTGACGCTTGAGCGGTGGCGCTGGCAGGCCATCCCGGAAAGCGAATACGTACTGGTGAACCTGCCGGCGTATCGGCTGGAAGTGGTGCGCAAGGGCCAGGTGCGGCTCAGCCAGCGGATTATAATTGGCCGGCCGGGCCAGCCTACTCCCACCTTGAACAGCCGGCTTACGTCCTTCACGATTGCGCCCGAGTGGAATGTGCCCCGGAGCGTGGCGGTGCGCCACATTCTGCCATATCTGAAGGTCAACGCGCGGTACTCACCGGAACAGGATTTCCTGGCCAATAACAACTACCGCTTATTTGACGCCCAGGACCGGCCGGTGAATCCGGCCTCCGTGAACTGGCAGGCCATCACGGCTCAGAACTTTCCGTACACCATTCGCCAGAGCCCGGGGTGTGGCAACCTGCTGGGCAACATCATCTTCCGTTTTCCCAATCCCTACGGCCTGTACCTCAGCGATGCACCTGAACCCAAGCGGTTTGCACGCCCCTACCGTGCCTTAGAGGAAGGCTGCATGAACTTGGAGCGCCCCGTGCACCTGGCGGCTTACCTGCTGGGGCCCGATAGCACCAGCGCGGCCCTGCCCACCGAGGCTCAGTGCGAAGCCAACCCGCAGCCGCGCACCATCTTCCTGAAGCGCCCGCTGCCGCTGCATGTGCGCTACGCCACCTGCGCGGTGGAAGCAGGCCGGCTACGCTTCTACCCCGACGTGTACGGGCAGGACGCTACCCTGCGCCGACAACTGTTGAATATGCACAAAGCGCCCCAGCGCAGCATGCAGGCAAGCCTCAAACAGCACCGTAGCAAAGCAGCTAATGGAGCCAACGGTACTGCCTTCGCCGGGCAACGGGACTAAAATGCGCCGACTGACGAGCTTTTATGGAGGTTGACCATTACGGTACTTCCCGGTATCCAACTAATTACGACAGTGGGAAGTAGCAGCACAAAAGGGAAGGGAAAGTTGCGTTCTGACAACTTAATTTCGGGAGGCAAATAATAATATCAATATTTATAGTTAAAATAATATATATTGCATTTATAATTATAAAATTTATCCCGTGAAGTCATTTGTCCCAACCAATGCCCCGGAGCGCCGCAACTGGGCCGATACGCTGCTGGCCAGCAGCCAGCACATGGCGCTGATTGACGCGGCCAAAACGTTTCAGCACTACCAGCGCGGGCAGATACTGTTCCGGGAAGGCGACCACGCGGCGGGGCTGTACAGCGTCAGCTCCGGCCATTTTAAGGTGACGAAAGTGGGCGGCGATGGCAAGGAGCAAATCATTCGCCTGGCCAAAACCGGCGATATCATGGGCTACCGGGGGCTGCTGGCGGGCAGTGGCCACATGGCCAATGCCATGGCCCTCGACGAGGCCGAGGTGTGCTTTATTCCCAAATCGGTGTTTTTTGAGCTCATCGAGCACAACCCGGGGTTTGCCACTTCGCTGATGAAGCTGATGGCCAACGAGCTGGCCGAAACCGAGGAGCGGATGCTGCACCTGGCCTACAAGCCCGTGCGCGAGCGCTTGGCCGAGGCCCTGCTCCTGCTGCTGCGCACCTACCAGCCGCCGGCCGATGGCCCGCCCAGCTTCACCATTTCGCGCGATGACCTGGCCGCGCTGGTGGGCACCGTGCGCGAAACCGCCAGCCGGTTTATGGCCGAGCTGAAGGCGGAAGGCGTGCTGAGCACCAAGGGCAGCAGCATCACCATCCTGGATATCAGGCGGCTAATTGAGATTTCGACGCTGTACGATTAGGCTGGGCCAGGCCCGGGTGCCGTTGCCGGACCAGGTGCCAGTGCCCCAGCATGGTGGCCACGTTGCGCACGTGGCCTTGGGCTTCGGCCGCGCCGGGACCGTGGAAATACTGCCGAAAAGTGCTTTCCAGCACTGCGCACCAGCGCTCGAAGTAAGTGTTGCACGGCAGTTGGGCGGCGGTATCGGCCAGGAGGCGGCCGTAGTAGCGCATGCCGGTCAGGGCCTGCTCCCACCAAGCAAACTCGCCCCGCGAAACGTGCCCCGCGCGCCCGAAAATCGGCCCCAATAATTCGTCTTCGGCAATGCGGGCGGCAAATAGTTCGACGAAGCGGTGCCGTTGGGAAGGAGTAGCCAAATCAGAAGGAAAGTGCGCGGTCATGATTCGATAAACGGGTGGTAAGCTCGCAAATTTGGCTGTTTCCCCCTGCCATTCCCATGGCAACAATCAGCCGATTGCCTGATATAAATCATTCATAACCACTGGAAATTCTAAACTTTAAACTGGACTAGCCCCCACTACGCGCTGCGCCAGGTCGTCAGGGGCCGGCTTTCGCATAACCCCTAACGACCTGGCTGAACGAGCGGCCTACTCTTACTTCTTAGCGTTCTGGGCCTGGTCGGCGTTTTTACCCTGGCCGTTGTGCACGGGAATGCGCTGCTGGGTGGTTTTGGGGGCACCTTTGGGCACGTGCACGTGCAGCACACCGTTTTGGAAGCTGGCGTCAATCTTGGCGGCGTCGGCGGTATCGGGCAGCTGGAAGGTGCGCAGGAAGGAGCCGTAGGAGCTTTCGATGACGTGGTAGCGGCGGTCGTTGCGCTCGTTCTCAAACTTGCGCTCGCCCGCGATGGTGAGGCGGCCCTGGTCGAGGCTCACGTTGATGTCTTCTTCCTTCATGCCGGGCAGAGCGGCGTCGATGTCGTAGCTCGAGTCCGTTTCGTAGGTGTCGACTTTGGGAAAGAACCGGTTCATCTGGCCCCGCATGGGCATGTTCATGTTGTCGTCAAAAAACCGGTCGAGCAGGGTACTGAAACGGGCAGGCATGACGTCAAAAAACGAGTCCTGCGATTTTTGAATGTTGCTCATGGCGTTTAAGTATTTGGGGTGAATAAACAGGGAAAGCAGCGTAGAGCGGCAGGCGCGGAGGCCGCCGGCCGAGGCTCAGAAAATGGGGCCAACCGATGCCACACACGGGGCTGCGGCCGAGCAGGTTGGCATTAAAAACCCATAACAAAAAGGCGTCGCATCCGGAAGCGGAAGGCCAACCAGAAGGCCGGCCATCAATGCCGCCAGCAGACACCCAAAATTGCCTGCATCGGCCCGCACAATCCATGACATAAATCAATAGTTACCATGACTTTGCACATGGCTCCCGACCCTATTTGGCCATCACCTTGCAGGGAGCTTTCGCCGCTGCATCCGGCGCATTTCCCTACGCTCGCCCACCGCCATGGCCACCAGTACCACCGTTGCCGAAACCGGCGCCATTACCCGGTTTGCCGGGCGGTTTTTTCAGGAGGGATTTCGGCCGCGCTACGAGGTGCAGGAGTTGCTGCACCAGTGCTTCGTGGTGGGCTACCAGTCGCTGCCGCTGGTGGGCATCACAGGGTTCATCATGGGCATGGTGCTCACGCTGCAAAGCCGGCCCACCATGGCCCAGTTCGGGGCCGAGTCGTGGATTCCGACCATGGTGGGCCTCACCATCATCCGCGAGATGGGGCCGATTATCACAGCGCTGATTTTCGCGGGCAAAATCGGGTCCAGCATTGGGGCCGAACTGGGTTCGATGCGCGTGACCGAGCAGATTGACGCCATGGAAGTATCGGGCACCAACCCATTTAAGTATCTGGTGGCCACGCGGGTGCTGGCCACTACGCTCATGCTGCCGGTGCTCACCGTGCTGGCCGACGGCATCGGGCTGTTTGCCTCGTTTCTCGGCATTAACCTGAAGGGCGTGACCAGCCTGGCCCTGTTCACCAACAACATTGTATCGGCCTTGACTTTTGGCGACGTGGTGCCGGCGGTTATTAAAACCTTCTTTTTTGGCTTTGCCGTGGGCATTATTGGCTGCTACAAGGGCTATTATGCCGACAAGGGCACCGAGGGCGTGGGCCAGGCCGCCAACTCGGCGGTGGTGGCTTCGTCGCTGGTCATCTTCATTCTCGATTTGCTGGCCGTGCAAACCACCGGCCTACTGGGCCTCAACTAACCCCCTTGCGATGCTGCCCGCCCCTGCTCCCGTGGCCGCGCCCGCGCCGGCCCCCGCCGCTGCCGAAATCGTGCTCACGGTGGCCAACGTCAGCAAGGCGTTTGGCCCCAACCAGGTGCTGCGCAACTTCTCGCTGGACGTGCGCCGGGGCGAAAACGTGGTGGTGCTGGGCAAGTCGGGCGCGGGCAAATCGGTGCTGATTAAGTGCATCATCGGGCTGCTGCCGGTGGATGCGGGCACCATCCAGGTGCTGGGCCAGGACGTGGCCGCGCTGGACCACGCCGCCCTCGACCAGCTGCGGGCCAAAGTGGGCTTTCTGTTCCAGAGCAATGCGCTGTACGACTCGATGACAGTGCGCGAAAACCTGCTGTTCCCGCTGCGGCGGCACTGGCTGACGCACGGCCCCGGCGAAGAGGACGAGCGGGTGCGCCAGGCCCTCGACGACGTGGGCCTGGGCCACACCATCGACATGATGCCGGCCGAGCTGTCGGGGGGCATGCGCAAGCGCATCGCGCTGGCCCGCACCCTCATCCTGCAGCCCGATATTATTCTCTACGACGAGCCTACCACCGGCCTTGACCCCGTGACGGCCCGCGAAATCGACCAGCTCATCCGGGAAGTGCAGCAGAAGTACGGCACGTCCTCACTCATTATCTCGCACGACATGAACTGCGTGCGCCTCACAGCCAACCGCGTGGCCCTGCTGGTAGAAGGCCGCTGCTACGCCCAGGGCACCTACGCCGAGCTAAAAGCGAGTACCAACCCGGCCATCCACGAGTTTTTTTCGGAATAGTAACCTTTTAATTCCTCCCGCCATGCCGCAGCGCCCCGCCAGTACTTATTTCCGCTTGGGCTTGTTTGTACTCGTCGGGCTGGGCTGCCTAGTGGCCGTGCTGTTTATGCTGGGCCGCAAGCAGAATCTGTTTGGCAATTCGCTGGAAGTGCAGGCCGATTTCCGGAACGTGTCGGGCCTGCTCACGGGCAACAACGTGCGCCTAGGCGGCATCAGCGTGGGCACAGTGAAGGCCATCCGCATTCTGAACGACAGCACCGTGCGCGTGGGCCTGAGCCTGGACCGCGAGGTGCAGCCCTACGTGAAGAAAAACACCATTGCTTCCATCGGCACCGACGGGCTGGTGGGCAACACCATCATCAACCTGAAGGCCGCGCCCGCGCCGTCCCCGGCCATTGAGAGCGGCGACGTGCTGCGCACCACCACCCCACTGGCCCTGGATGCCATGCTGGGCACGCTCAACGTATCGAACAAAAACCTGGTGGGCATCACCAAAGACCTGCGCGAAATTACCCACAAGCTCAACGGCAGCGACGCGCTATGGAAGCTACTGAACGACCAGCAGCTGGCAGTTGAGATGCACCGCAGCCTGCAAAACCTGGCGGCGGCCACGGCCCAGCTGCAAGGCTCGGCCACAGACATGCAACAGCTCACGCACGGGCTGCGCCAGGGGCGCGGGCCGGCCGGCTACTTGCTCACCGACACGGCTTTTGCCGGCCGCATGCGCCATGCCACGCGCCAGCTGGCCAGCACTTCCGATACCCTGGCCCACACTTTGGCCGGCCTCAAACACCAGATGCAAACCCCCAACGGCCCGCTCAATACCTTGCTGGCCGACACGGCTACGGCCCGCAACCTGCGCCAGAGCCTGCGCAATGTGGAGCTGGGCACGGCCGGCTTCAGCCAAAACATGGAGGCGCTAAAGCATAATTTTCTGCTGCGCGGGTATTTCCGCAAGCAGGCCAAGAAGGACAAGGCCAGAGCAGCGGCGGAGTGAGGATGAGGCCCCACGGCAACTTACTCGCTCCGCACTTCCGGCATGTCAATTCCGTGCTCGCGGATGTAGGCGGCGTGTTCGGTGAGTTTCAGCTGGCAGAACTGGGCCAGGGCCGGGCTGTTGGGCTGGGGTTCGATGCGGTCGAGGGCGGCCATCACCAGCTGGTAGCGGC
Organism: Hymenobacter negativus; assembly: GCF_016056375.1. Classification (GTDB taxonomy): domain Bacteria; phylum Bacteroidota; class Bacteroidia; order Cytophagales; family Hymenobacteraceae; genus Hymenobacter; species Hymenobacter negativus_A. The sequence continues at coordinate 633,193 of NZ_JAEDAE010000001.1, read as the reverse complement.
TCATGTTGTTGAGGACCAGCATATCGAAGGGAGTGGTGGCTTGGCTTTCCTCCAGGTAGCCGTGCACGTGGAAGCGGGCCGGGGCGGGCCGGTGGTGCAGCAGCTCATGAATGAGCAAGGGGTAGCCGTGGAAGGCGAAAATCACCGGCGCATCGGCCGAGAACAGGCCCAGAAAGGCGGCTTCCGACAAGCCGGGCGGGTTGGTGTCGGGCGCCATCAGGGCGAGCAAATCCATCACGTTCACCACGCGCAGGCGGAGGGAGGGCAGGTGCTGCCGGAGCAGGGCGGCGGCGGCGATGATTTCCTGGGTGGGCACGTCGCCGGCGCCGGCCAGTACCAGGTCGGGGTGCGGGTGAGAGTCACTGCTGCTCTCGTTGCCGGCCCAGTGCCAGGCTGAAATCCCCCGCTTGCAATGCTCGCGGGCGGCCTCAATGCCCAGCCATTGGGGCTGCGAAGCCTGAGAGGTCACTACCAGGTTGATGGCATCGCGGCTACGCAGGCAGGAGTCCATCACGGCGAGCAAGCAGTTGGCATCGGGCGGCAGATACACCCGCGCCACCGAGCTTTTCTTGGCCGCCACCGCGCTGAGGAAGCTGGGCACCTGATGGGCGTGGCCGTGGTGGTCCGGCCGCCACACGTGCGAGGTGAGCAGGTAATTAAACGAAGCCACGGACTGCCGCCAGGATAAGTTCTTGCTTGTTTCCAACCACTTGGCATGATGATTCAGCATGGAATCGACCAAGGGCATGAAGGATTCGCAGCAGCAAAACACCCCGTGCCGACCGGTGAGCAGATAGCCCTCGAGCCAGCCCTGACACGTTTGCTCGCTCAGCATTTCCATCACGCGGCCCTCGGGCGCTAAATCCTCGTCGGTTTCGTGCAATGGCCCCAGCCAGGCCCGCTGGGTGGCCTCGAACAACGGCAGCAGGCGGCTGGCAGTGGTTTCGTCGGGGCACACCACGCGGAAGTTGCGGGCGTCCTCGTTGCGCCGGAACACGTCTCGCAGAAAAGTGGCCAGCTTGTGGGTGGCCGCCGCCGTCGCGCCGCCCGGCGCCGATACCATCGCCCCGTAATCGCAGAGGTTGGGCAGCCTGAGGGGCACCAGCAGCTGGCCGCCGTTGGCGTGCGGGTTCCGGCCGAGGCGGTGCTCGCCGGTGGGGCAGCCGCTCAGCAGCTCCTCGCACAGGGCGCCGGTGAGGGGGCGGCACAGGTCCTGCGGGCGGTAGCAGCGCAACCAGCGTTCGAGGATGGGCAACTGGATGGGCCGGCCGGCCGGGTCGGCCACGGGCAGCTGGTGGGCACGGGCGGTGTTTTCGACGGCCTGGCCGTCTACCGCGAGCGGGCAGGTCCAGCCCTTGGGCGTTTGCAGGATGAGCATGGGCCAGGCCGGCACCCCGTCGAGCAGCCCCAGCCGGGCGTGCTCCTGAATGCGCCGGATTTCGGTGTGCGCCCAGTCCAGGGCCTGCCACATGGCGGCGTGCACCTGGTGGGGTTCGCTGCCGCTCACAAACCGCACCTGGTAGCCGTACCCGGTGAAGAGGTGGCGCAGCTCGTCGTCGCTCATCCGCCCAAAAATGCTGGGGCCCGACAGCTTGTAGCCATTCACGTGCAGAATGGGCAGCACTGCTCCCGAAGTGGCCGGATTCAGGTACCTGTTGGAATGCCAGGCAGCAGCCAGCGGCCCGGTTTCGGCCTCGCCGTCGCCCACCACGCAGGCCACGATGAGGTCAGGATTGTCGAGGGCCGCGCCGTAGGCGTGGGCCAGGCAGTGGCCCAGCTCGCCGCCCTCCTGAATCTGGCCGGGCGTGCCGGGCCCCAAGTGGGCGGGCAGGCCGCCGGGCCACGAAAACTGCCGAATGAGCTGCTCCAGGCCGGTGCGGCTGAGCGAGAATTGCGGGTCTACTTCGCCCAACGTGCCTTCCAGAAACAGGTTGGCCAGAATGGCGGGCGCGCCGTGGCCCGGCCCCGTCACCAGCAGCACGCTGGCCTCGGTGTCCTGCACCAGGCGGTTGAGGTGGGCGTACACCAGGTTCAGGCCCGGCTGCGTGCCCCAGTGCCCCAGCAGGCGCGGCTTGATGTCGGCGGCCTGCAAAGGTCGCTCCAGCAAAAAGTTGTCGCGCAGGTACAGCTGGGCCGCCCCGAGGTAATTAGCAGCCAGCCAGTAACGGTGCAGCCGGGCCAGGCGGGTGGCCTGGGGCACGGCGGTGGCGGTGAGTTCGGGAGTCATGGGCAAGTGCTGGCGAGAAGATTGAGGAGCGGAGGCCGGCAACCGGCTCAGTCGGTCGTGGGCAGCACCAGCACCGGCACGGGGCTGCGATGCAGCAGCTGGGCCGTCACGCTGCGGTGGAACAGGCCCCCGAGTAGGGTGTGCGGGCGGGCCATCACCACAATGAGTTGGGCGTTGACTTCGGCCGCGGCGTGCAGGATGCCGTCGGCGGTAGCTTCTTCGCGCACTTCGTAGAGGCTGTTGTTGTCGATAGGTCCGAACAGGCCCGTGCGGCGCACCGCATCGAGGCCGATGCCGGCTTTCGAGGGGCCTTGTGCGGCGGCTACGTGCACCACCGTCGTGGTGGGGTTCAGGGCCTCAAACAAGTCGGCCAGGGCCAGCGACGGCGCGGTCAGCCAGAAGGGCTGGTCATCGGCGGCCACCACCACGCGGCGGGGCAGCTCGGGGTCGGAGCATTCCTCGGGCACCAGCAGCAGCGGGTAGTGCGCGCCTTGCAGCACGGGCAGCGCCATGTTGCTGAGCACGCGGTCAATCAGGGTGGTGGGCTGCTCGCGGCCGGCGGCCAGCAGCAACGGGTGGTGGCGCTGTACGGCATCGGCCAGGGCCAGGCCCAGGGTGTCCACGGTCACTTCCGGCTCGGCGGGCACGGGCAGCTGCCCGGCGCGCTGGGCCAGGTCGGCCATCATTGCGTGGCGGCTGGGCGTGGTCACGGGCACCATTAGGGCCGATTCGGGGAACAGCAGCGGGTCCTGAAACACGTGCATGAGCACGAGGTGGCCTTCGGGCAGTTGCGTGGCCAGCTGGCTGGTGTAGCGCAACACCGCATCGGTGGCGCTGTTCAGGTCGGAGAGAACGACGAAAGTTGGTTGCATAGCAGGAAGCCGGAAGGAATGGGTGAGCGCCGGTCCCGCCGGTTCCGGCGCTGAGCCAAGCGGGGTGCGCAACCGAATACAGGGGGAGCAAGCTTAGCTCCGCAGGAGAGTTAAGGCTGACATGAATGGGGTTGATAACCGGCCCCTATCTGATAACCGGCCCCTATCCTAATCACAAATAATTCACGCAAAGCCGCTTGCCTACATTCAGTAGGTCAAAGGACTTGTCTTAAATTTCGGCAGCACAACCGCCAGACACTATAAGAATTATCAATCTGCGGCATGAATTATATCATTGCCGACCACCACTCCGACATCTGCGCCTGCCCTGCTACGCTTCTCCCCTGCTTAGCCAGCGGGCAGCGTTGTACTGGCCGGTCGCTTGCCGGCCATCACCCAGCCCAGCAGCTGGCCAAATACCAGCGTGGCCACGGCCGGCCCGGCAATGAGCAGCACAGCTACCGACGTAAGCTTTTGTAACCCCAGCAGGCGGTGCAGCAACGGCTCCACATACGCCAGAATTATCAGCCCCGAGCACAGGGCCAGCGCCAGCCACACGTAGCGGTTGCGCAGCACATCGTTGTGCCAGAGCGGCGTGCGCCCCCCTGCCATGTTGAAAACGTGCACCAGCTGGGCGGCCGACAGCCCAAAAAAAAGCACGGCATTGGCAGAGGCCGGGGCCAGGCCCAGCTGGTGCCGGGCCAGGTAGTCGGCCCCGAGCAGGGCCACGGTCATAAGCGCGGCGTAGGCCACCGCCAGCCGCCAGTCGCCGGGCCGCATGATGGGGCCTTGTGGGTCCTGCGGGGGGTGCTGCATCACGTGCGGGCTGCCCTTGCCCACGCCCAGCGCCAGGGCCGGAAACACGTCGGTGAGCAGGTTCAGAAACAGGATTTGCAGGGGCAGCAGGCCCGCGCCGTGGCCCAGCAGGCCGGCGGCCGTCACCACCAGAATTTCGCTCAGGTTGCACGACACCAGGTAGAGCACGAAGCGCCGGATGTTGGTGAAGATGATGCGACCCTGCTCCACGGCCACCACAATGGAGGCAAACGAGTCGTCGCGCAGCACCAGGGCGGCGGCTTCGCTGGCCACCTGCGTGCCGCGCCGGCCCATGGCCACGCCAATGTCGGCTTTTTTGAGGGCCGGGGCATCGTTCACGCCATCGCCGGTCATGGCCACCACGTGGCCCTCCTGCTGGTAGAGGCTGATGAGGTCCAGCTTCTGGGCCGGGCTCACGCGGGCAAATACGCTGGCATGCCACAAGCGGTGGCGGCCTTCGCCGTTGGGCTGAGCGAGCAGGCTTTCCAGCTCGTCGCCCGTCACCACGGTGGCATCCGAGTCCTGGGTGAGGTGCACTTGGTGGGCCACGGTGCTAGCCGTAGCGGGATGGTCGCCGGTCACCATCAGCACCCGGATGCCGGCGCGCTGGCAGGCCTCCAGGGCGGGCACCACTTCAGCGCGGGGCGGGTCGAGGAAGGCCACTAGGCCCAGCCAGGTCAGCTCATCGGTCCAATCGGGCTGGCACGCATCGGGGAGCTCGCGGCAAGCCAGGGCCAGCACGCGCAGGCCGGTGGCGGCCAGCTCATTGGCGCGCTTCAGCCATTCGGCCCGCTCATTGGTGCCAAAGGGTTGGGGGCCCGTGGCAAGCTGCTGCCCGGTACAATGCTGGAGCACAGCTTCGGCGGCACCCTTCACGGCTACCCAGGGCCGGCCATCGGGCTTCCGGTGCAGCGTGGCCATGAGGCGGGTATCGGAGTTGAAGGGCTGCTCGGCCAGGCGCTGGTGGGCCTGGGCCGCCGGCACATCAAACGGCCCGCCGTGGGCCAGCGCCAGTAGCGCCACTTCGAGCGGGTCGCCGAGGGCCGCGTCGGCGGTGGCGGGCGAGTAGGTGGCATTGTTGCACAGCACCGCCACCCGCAGCAGCAACTGGTAGGCCGCGCCCGTGAGCGCCGCCGGAGGGCCGCCCGCAGCCGCCAGCGGATACCGGAGCTGGCCCTCGGGCAGCCACACGGTGTGCACGGCCATCTGGTTCTGGGTGAGGGTGCCGGTTTTGTCGGTAAAAATTACGTCGGTGCCGCCCAGGGTTTCCACGGCGGCCAGGCGCTTCACCAGCACGTTGTGGCGGGCCAGGCGCATCATCCCGAAGGCCAAAGCCAGCGTGGCCACAATGGACATGCCTTCCGGAATGGCCGCCACGGCCAGCACAATGGCAATTTTCAGGAGCCCAAACACCGGCTGGCCCTTCAGCAGCCCAATGGCTACGTAGACCGCCGCTAGCCCCACCGTGATGTACACCAGCTGCCGGGCCAGCCGGTCGAGCTTGGCTTCGAGCGGCGTGGCCGCGCGGGCGGCGTGCTGCACCAGCTGGGTGATTTCGCCCAGCTGCGTGCCGCTGCCTACCCCCGTCACGTAGGCCCGCCCCGTGCCATTGACCACAGCTGTGCCCTTAAACAGCTGGCATGCCGCCTCGGTGGTTTTAAAATCGCACCCCTCCCCAACGGCCGGGTCCACGGCTTTCCCGGCGGGCATCGACTCGCCGGTCAGCGCTGACTCGTTCACCTGGAGCTGCTGGGCTTCGAACAGGGCCGCGTCGGCCGCCACTACCTCGCCGGCTTCCACCAGCAGCACATCGCCGATGGTGACGTGGTGGGTGGGCACGGCGCACACCCGGCCGTCGCGCAGCACGCGGGCCGTGGTCAGGCCCAGGCGGCGCAGGGCCGTCATTGAAGCTTGTGCACTCCATTCTAGCCAGAAGCCAATGCCGGCATTGAGGGCAATAACGGCCAGAATGGCGATGCCCTCGGCATGGTCCTGAAAGGCAAACGAAAACCCCGCCGCGGCCCCCAGCACCAGCACAATCAGGCTGCGAAACTGGCGTAGCAGCACCTGCCACCAGCTGTCGGGCACCACGGGCTCCACGGCGTTGGGGCCGTATTGCTGGAGCCGGGCCCGGGCCTCTGCTTCGGTGAGGCCCACCACGCGGGCCGCAATGGTCGGCGACGGTGGCGGTTCGATGAGCTCGGGCATAACAACGGCTGTGAGAAAGAATCCAGTTGATACCAACTACGGTACTTTATCTACCCCAATGACATGAATTACAATTTAGTAAATCAGCCATTAAGCCATTAAGCCAGCACATTATCGGCCGCGTGGTGGGCCTGCCGGCGTTGGGCGGCCGGAGGCTCAGCGGCCGGCACGGCCAGCACCGGCACGGGGCTGCGGCGCAGCACTTCGGCCGTCACACTGTGATGGAACAGCTCGCCCAAGTAGCTGCGCTGGCGGGTGAGCAGCACCACCAGGTCGGCTCCCATGTCGTCAATGGCGGCCAGAATACCATCGGCCGGGCGGGCGTACTGGTAGCCGCGCGGCTCCACTTCGGGCAGGTCCGTGGTCAGGCCGCTCAGCTCCACGGCGTGCCGGGCGCGGGCGCAGTTTTCATCGTCCTCAATGCCTGACACGTGCACAATGGTGACGTGCGGAGCCAACTGGTGGAGCAATTGCTTCACGCCCTCGATGGCCGGGGGCAGGGCAAAAGGCTCGCTGTCGGCGGCGATGAGCACGCGCCGGGGCGGCGTGGCGGCGGCCGTGCGCTGGGGCACCAGCAGCAGCGGCAGCTGCACGGCGCGCAGCAGCTCCAGCAGCATCAGGCTCACCTGGTCGGGGGTGGCGGCGTCATCGGCGGGCCGCCCTACCACGAACAGCGCGGGGTTGTGCTGACGGGTGAGGGCCTGGGCCGCCGTGGGCAGCAGGTCGGTGATAAGCTCTACCGTGGCCGGCGTGTGCAGCTGCGCGGCCATGTTGGCCAGCATGGCCTTGATGCCCGGCTCGTCGGCCAGCTCCTGCCGCCTCCAGCTTTCTCCGGTAAAAATGTAGGGGTCGAAGAAAGAAATGCGGTTGGCGTGCAACAGAAGTAGGCGGCCGTCCACGCCGCCGGCCAGCTCGTCGGCATAAAGCACGGCGCGCTGGGCCTCGGGGTAAAAGCTGGTTAAGACAATGAAGGAGAGTTTCCGGGCCGTTTTCATTGCAGAAGAAATTATGGAAGCTGTTCAGAGAGCCCGGCTATTCCGGTTCAAAACGACCCGGCGTAAGCGCCCAGCGCGCCGGGGTTGCGGGCCATGCCGGCCTCCTCGGTCAGCGTATCGTCGAGCCGGTAGTCGAATTCGGTCAGCAGGCGAGGCTCCCAGTAGCGCTCTGGGGCCGGATGATACGGGAAGGCGGTGCGGCCGATGGCGGGTGAGTCAGCGGTGAGCGGGGACTGAGAACTGGGTGAAAAAGCGGTTTTTTGAGTTGGCTGGGTCATAATTTTAAAAGAGGCTTATCAGCAAATTGATTATCAAGCCGTACTCGTATCATCATAGTTATTATAGTTTTATAATCAGCCCGCCAGCTTCAGTGCAGGGGCTGTAAGTGGTTGTTAACATCGCGGGCCCCGCAGTCGCGGGCATCGGCGGCGGCGTGCTGGCGCTCCAGCCACGTATCCACGGTGCCGGTGAGGGTGGCGCGGCCGTTGGCCACGTGCACCTCGATATCCTGGTCGTGCAGCAGCGCCGACCAGTAGTAATGCAGCCGGATGCGCTGCTCCAGGGCGAGGTCGGCGGCGGGGCCTTCGAGGTCGGCCGTGTCGTCGTCATCGCCGGGCTCGGCGCGGGCCGGGGCTACGCGCACGTGGTTTTCCAGCCCCACCACCCCGTTGATGCCGCTGGCCACTTCGGCCGTGCGCTGCTGGTCGAAATGCGAATCGACGGAGCCGCCCACCTGCACCCGGCCCTGGTCCACGCTCACCAGCAGGTGGTAGCCCGTCAGGTAGGCATCGGCGGTCAGGGCCGCCTTCACCTGCTGACGAATCACGTCATCGTCCACGGATTTGGCGGGGTGAACTTCGAGCTGGTTGTGCACATCTGTCACCCCCAGCACGTTGCGCGCATCCTGGCCGGCGGCGCGGCGGGCGCGCAGGTTGCTCACCGCACCGGTCAGCGTCACGGTGCCGTGCTCGACCTGTACGGTGGGCGTATCGGGGTGGCAGCGGGGGTCATAGCGCAGGGCATCGCGCACGGCCTGGGCCACGTCCTCATCGGCTTTCGGCGCGTAGCGCTGGTGCCGCAGCACTTTGTCAAGCGCCCACGGGGCCACTTGCAGCTGCGCGGCATCCACGCTGGTGGCCCCGGCCCGGTGGGCGGTGGCCAGCACGTGGTCGAACTCGGCCGCCGTGCCCACGGTACCGGTCAGGCGCACCGCGCCGTGGTCGGCATCGACGGATACCAGCGGGCTTTTCACGCGCAGGTCCCACGCCAGGCAGTTGCGGATATGGGCGGCAATGTCCTCATCGGCAGCGGTTACCGGGCTGCCCTGCACCACCAGGCGATTGTGCAGGTGGCGCACGCCGGGCACGCCGCGCAAGGCCCGCAGCACCAGCAGTTCTTCGGCCCAGGTTTGCACGTTGCCTTCCAGGATTACTTCGCCGTCGTTGGCGTAGCTGCGCACTTGGTAGCGGCGCACGGCGGGGTCGTTTTGCAGGGCCCGCACCACCCGGCGCTGAAGCTCGGCATTGGGCACGTCGGGGGTGCGGATGACCAACTCGTTCACCACGCCGCGCACGCCGCGCACGGCTTTGGCTATTTCGGCCGCCCGCTCCCGCGCCAGCAGGTTGTCGGTGAAGCCGCTCAGTACCACAATGCCATCGTGCGTGGCCACGTCCACCAGGTGCGAAGTGACGCCCTTTTTGAGCATGAAGAGCAGTTCGATGGCCGCCGTAATGTCGGCATCGGCCAAATGCTCATCCGTATGAATGGTGACGGGTTGGCTTTTCATGGCGAAGAGACAAAAACAAAGAGGAATGCGCGGGCGCGGGCAGCGCGCGGGGCGCTGTCCACTGCCGCGGCCAGTTGGGCCGTCCCGGGCGGCTTAATAAGCTGCAGACGGTGATGAGGCCGTAGCGCCCTTGCGTAGGCTAATTGCTAGCAAGCCTAGCACCAGCATCAGGGAAAACAGAAGCGAGGACGTAACCATAACCGAGCGATTTAAAGGCCAGCAGAACAGTGTTAATCGGTAGCTTACCAATTACTGCAAGTTGCACCTTTCAGCTACTCTGGCGCGGTGACAACAATCATATATTTCTATGATTTTGATTACCCCTCCTACGATTCAGCTATACGCCACCCAAGTGGTGCTCCCAGGGCCCGATGCGCTCTTCCCACGTAGCGCGGCATCGCAATTGCAGCCCAACTGCTTAGTTTTGCTGATTCCCCAATTTTGCCCGCCTTAGTAAAGCTGCCTATGCAACCGGAAACCACTACTTACACTTCACTTCAAGCCGACCGCCGCAAGTTCTACATCGTAGCCGCCAATGGCACGGCGCTCTATGTGCTGGCCTATTATCTGGTGTGGGGGCTGCACCAGGCGGCCAAGCTGGCCGTGTCGCACCACTTCCAGCTGCGCGGCATCTGGGACCCCAGCACCATTCGCTACACCCTGGCCGATAACGAGTGGTGGCGCACGGCCATCATCGCGGTGTACGGCAGCGGGCCGGTGGTGTGCCTTGTGCTGGGGCTGGTGGCGTTTCGCTGGTATTGGCGGGGCGAACGGGCCCGGCGGGGGCAATTTAAGCTGCTGCTGCTGTGGGTTGCTTTTCACGCCTGCAACGCCGTATTCGGCGCCCTGCTGGCCGATACGTTCACGCATTCGGGCTTCTGGTACGTGCCCGATTGGCTCCTGGGCCTCGGCGGGGCCATGAACGTGGTGCTGGCGCTGCTGGCCGGGCTGGTGCAGCTGGGCCTGGGCTATTTCGGGGCCATCGCCTTCCTGCAGGCTCACGATTCGCACACGGTGATGCGCTACGACAAGCGCCAGCTCATGGTGGTGAGCACGCTCATTGTGCCCTGGGTGGCGGGCGGCATCTTCATTGCCCTCACCAAAATGCCCTACCTCACCGTGCAGGAGACCCTGCACCTAGCCATGATGGGCCTGCTGGTGACCCCACTGGCCCTGGGCTGTCTCAACGAAGTATTCTCGGAAACCGTGAAACGCCCCCAGGCCACGCGCGTGGCCTGGGGCTTGGTGGGCCTGGCCATCGTGGTAGCCGTGGTGTGGCGACTGGCCCTTAGCCCGCCGCTGACGTTCGGCTAAGGCTTCGGTGAACGAGTATCTCCTAAAATATCCAAAACCGAAACGCCCCGGCCCGCCCGCCGGGGCGTTTTTCGTGCCTTTTAATTGCTTACTTTATTTCACTGCTTCAAATGTCACATTCCTTCTTCAAACGCAAGCAAAACCAAGAAATCTCTCGAGACGATGCCTTCTTTGACCGGGTGGTAGACGCCCGAAAATTGATTGGCTTTATGAGCAATCCGAAGTGGGTCAAGCTGCTTCACGTCATGGTTGAAAATCATAGCTTAATCAGGGAATGTCATGTCAAATTGATTTGGGAGCAAGAATACACTGGCCGCTGGCTTCTTATAAATGAGTTCACTGACTACCAGTTTGATTATTACGACAAGTCGATGGAGGCCATGATTACCGGCAAGCCGCGCGGATGGTATGATTATCGAGAAATTGAGTGGCTGGAATTTCAGTGCCATCTTACAGACCAACCTGGGAAACAAGACCTTGAAGCTATTCAGTCAGCACTTGAGCAAGTCGGTCAGCTTCCACTTGTTCTAACCGATGGCTCATTAAGACTTGAGGCTTATCGAGTCACGGCTGCCTAAGATTCTGTTCTCACTAATACCTGCGTACACCCTGCCCCGGCCACCCCGCCGGGGCGTTTTTCGTACCTTCGCCCACGGTTTCCACCCTCACGGTCGCGGACTATTGGTCCGCCCTACTCCTACTATATGCATCCCGCCCCAGTAGCACCCTACAAGCCCAAAAACCACGTTCGCATCGTCACGGCCGCCGCTTTGTTTGATGGCCACGATGCTGCTATCAACATCATGCGCCGCATTATTCAGAGCAGCGGTGCGGAGGTGATTCACCTCGGGCACAACCGCTCGGTGCAGGAAATTGTGGACTGCGCCATTCAGGAAGATGCCCAGGCCATTGCCATTACGAGCTACCAGGGCGGGCACAACGAGTACTTCAAGTACATGTATGACCTGCTGAAGGAGCGTGGCGCGGGCCACATTAAAATCTTCGGCGGCGGCGGCGGCGTGATTCTGCCCACCGAGATTGAAGAACTGATGGGCTACGGCATTACCCGCATCTACTCGCCCGACGATGGCCGCGCCATGGGTTTGCAGGGCATGATTAACAACCTGCTGGAGCAGGCGGACTTCCCGACGGGCCAGAACCTCAATGGCGAGGCCGGCCACATTCAGGACAAGGATGCTCGCAGCATTGGGCGTTTGATTTCGGCGGCGGAGAACTTCCCCGAGGAGTTTGAGCGGGTGAAAGGGCAGCTGGTGGCTGACTTCCAGCAGAGCGAGGCCGACCAGAACCAGAAGCTGGCTTCGAAGTCCTCCGCTCCTATTCTGGGCATCACGGGCACGGGCGGCGCGGGCAAGTCGTCGCTGGTGGATGAGCTGGTGCGGCGCTTCCTGTTCGACTTTCCGGAGAAGACCATTGCCATTATTTCCGTCGACCCCAGCAAGCGCAAGACGGGCGGCGCGCTGCTCGGCGACCGGATTCGGATGAACTCCATCAACTCGCCGCGGGTGTATATGCGCAGCCTGGCCACGCGCCAGAGCAATTTGGCATTAAGCCGCTACGTGCAGGATGCCGTGGACGTGGTGCGCGCCGCCAACTACGATTTGATTATTCTGGAGACTTCGGGCATCGGCCAGTCCGACACCGAAATCATTGAGCATTCCGATGCCAGCCTGTATGTGATGACGCCCGAGTACGGCGCGGCCACGCAGTTGGAGAAAATCGACATGCTCGATTTCGCCGACGTCATTGCCCTGAACAAGTTTGACAAGCGCGGCGCGCAGGATGCCTTGCGCGACGTGCGCAAGCAGTACCAGCGCAACCACGGCCTCTGGGATTCGCCCACGGACCAGATGCCGGTGTTCGGCACCATTGCCTCGCAGTTCAACGACCCGGGCATGAACCGGCTGTACCGGGCGGTGCTGAAGATGCTGGAAACCAAAACCGGCGCCACCTTCGCCTCGCACCTGGAAACCAGCGCCGAGGATTCGGAGAAGATTTACATCATCCCGCCGCACCGCACCCGCTACCTCTCCGAGATTGCCGAAACCAACCGCGCCTACGACCAGCGCGTGCGCGAGCAGGCCCAGATTGCGGAAGTAGCCGGCGCCTTTGCCAAGCTCGAAGAGCACTACCGCGACGAGAAAAAGAGCAGTGATAGCATGGTAGAGGAGTTTGCCAAGAACAAGCAAACCCAGCTCCGCCGTCTCGACGCCGACAGCCAGGCCATCCTGGAAAACTGGGAAAGCACCCTGCAAAACTACCGCAACCCGGAGTACGTGTACTCGGTGCGCGGCAAGGAAATTCGGGTGAAGACGCACACCAAGTCACTGTCGGGCAACGACATTCCGAAGGTGGCTACGCCGCGCTACTCCGGCTGGGGCGACCGCCTGCGCTGGGCCATGCAGGAGAACTTCCCCGGCGAATTCCCCTACACGGCGGGCGTGTTCCCCTTCAAGCGCGAGGGCGAAGACCCCACGCGCATGTTTGCCGGCGAGGGCGGGCCGGAGCGCACCAACCGCCGCTTCCACTACGTGAGCATGGGCCTGCCGGCCAAGCGCCTGAGCACGGCGTTTGACTCGGTGACGCTGTACGGCGAGGACCCCGACCACCGGCCCGACATCTATGGCAAAATCGGCAACGCGGGCGTGAGCATCTGCTGCCTCGACGACGCCAAGAAGCTGTATTCGGGCTTCAACCTGGCCAACCCCAGCACGTCGGTGTCGATGACCATCAACGGCCCGGCGGCGCAGCTGGCGGCGTTTTTCATGAACGCGGCCATCGACCAGCAGTGCGAGCTCTACATCAAGGAGCAGGGCCTGGAAGCGGAGGTCGACGCCAAAATCGACCAGATTTACGCGGAGAAAAACCTCTCCCGCCCCCGCTACCAGGGCGAGCTGCCGGCCGGCAACGACGGCCTGGGCCTGATGCTGCTGGGCGTGACCGGCGACCAGGTGCTGCCCGCCGACGTGTACGCCGACATCAAGGCGCGCACGCTGACGCAGGTGCGCGGCACCGTGCAGGCCGACATTCTGAAGGAAGACCAGGCCCAGAACACCTGCATTTTCAGCACCGAGTTTGCCCTGCGCCTGATGGGCGACGTGCAGGAATACTTCATCCAGCAGAAGGTGCGGAATTTCTATTCCGTGTCCATCTCCGGCTACCACATTGCCGAGGCCGGCGCCAACCCCATCACCCAGCTGGCCCTCACGCTCTCCAACGGCTTCACGTTTGTGGAGTACTACGTGAGCCGCGGCATGAGCGTGAACGACTTCGCGCCGAACCTGAGCTTCTTCTTCTCCAACGGCATCGACCCGGAGTACGCCGTGATTGGGCGGGTGGCGCGCCGCATCTGGGCCAAGGCCATGAAGCTGAAGTACGGCGCCGACGCCCGCAGCCAGATGCTGAAGTACCACATCCAGACCTCGGGCCGCAGCCTGCACGCCCAGGAAATCGACTTCAACGACATCCGCACCACGCTGCAGGCGCTGTACGCCATCTACGACAACTGCAACAGCTTGCACACCAACGCCTACGATGAGGCCATCACTACGCCCACCGAGGAATCGGTGCGCCGGGCCATGGCCATTCAGCTCATCATCAACCGGGAGCTGGGCCTGGCCAAGAACGAAAACCCGCTGCAAGGCTCCTTCATCATCGAGGAGCTCACCGACCTGGTGGAGGAGGCCGTGTTGGCCGAATTTGACCGCATCACGGAGCGCGGCGGCGTGCTCGGGGCCATGGAAACCATGTACCAGCGCGGCAAAATCCAGGAGGAAAGCATGCACTACGAGATGCTGAAGCACACGGGAGAGTACCCCATCATCGGCGTGAACACCTTCCTCTCGTCGAAGGGCTCGCCCACGGTGGTGCCGGCCGAGGTCATCCGCGCCACGGAGGAGGAAAAGCAGTACCAAATCGAGATGCTCAACATCCTGCACACCCGCAACGCCGACCAGACCGAGGCCCGCCTCAAGCGCCTGCAGCAAGTGGCCGTGGCCAACGGCAACCTCTTCGCCGAGCTGATGGAAACGGTGAAGTTCTGCTCGCTGGGGCAGATTACGAACGCGCTGTTTGAGGTAGGCGGTCAGTACCGCCGGAATATGTAGGATTGGGTAAGAAGTTTGAAAAATCAGCTGTCTCAAGCGTTAAAGCTGCTTAGTATAACGTGCTAAGCAGCTTTAACGCTTGAGACGAAAATGCATATCAGTAAAATGAATAACAAAGTCATACAATTGCTTGCTTGGGGGTTGGTAGTTATAGGGGTTTTAGTATTCGCTTACTTAATATATGCTTCGAAGTTAGGCGGATATCACATAGCAAATAGCAGTGACAGTCTACTTAAGCCTGTTAATGCCACTGATTTCGCTGTAACAGGGCAATTCGGCGATTTTATTGGAGGAGTAGTAGGAACTCTTTTCACACTATCGGGCACATTGTTAATATTCCTTTCATTCCAGGAACAGGTTAAGCAAAACGAGGAACAGGCCCAGCAGAACAGGGAGCAGTCCGAACAAAACAAACAGCAAGCAATTCAAAATAGACGACAGATTTTTGAATCATCTTTCTTCGAGATGCTTCGGTTACATCGTGACAATGTGGGTGAACTATCATATACTTATTATGAACCTGCAGGAATCACAACTGCATTAAACAGAAAAGTTTTTCGAGTTATTTTCAAAGATTTCACGGATTGTTATCGAGAAATTACCAAATTTTCAGACTCCATAAATCCAGCCGATTATTTATCAGGACCTCATCAGAAGTCTTTAGAGGACATAATAAAGCAAAACAATCTGAAAACAAATCCAATACAATTATCGATAATTGATTTAGCATATCAAGTTATATATTTTGGATTAAGCAATGAAGGTGAGACTGTACTCAGAGACCGGCTAAAAAGAAAGTATAACACTGAGTACCTTTTTAGGGTACTACTTTTTCTTAAGCTAAAACCCAAAAGAGAAAATTCAGTCGTTTTCTCTGAATGGAAATCTATGCGGGGACTTCCTATATCTGATTTCACTAAGCTAATAAATCATATCTATGATTTGCATAGAAATAAAAAACAAAGTAATATCCCTGATGAAGCTATAACATTATTTGAATCATTAAAAACCTCGTACAAGTATTATGGTGGACATCAACATAGACTTGGCCATTATTTTAGACACTTATTTCACACTTACACTTTCATTAATCAATATCCTGAATTATCAGATGACAGAAAGTATTTTTACGCAAAAACACTAAGAGCTCAGCTTTCAACGTATGAGCAAGCATTATTATTTGCGAATTCTGTATCTAGCTTGGGCTGGGACTGGGAATACAGAGACGTTTCGAACAACAGGCCTTGTTCGAAGTCAAATCAGATAATAACTAAATTTAATTTGGTTAAAAACTTGCCCGGCAAGCACATATATGGCAT
Source organism: Hymenobacter negativus (assembly GCF_016056375.1). Taxonomy (GTDB): domain Bacteria; phylum Bacteroidota; class Bacteroidia; order Cytophagales; family Hymenobacteraceae; genus Hymenobacter; species Hymenobacter negativus_A. The sequence goes on along the minus strand of NZ_JAEDAE010000001.1, from coordinate 617,532 downwards.
TACATACAATTACTTTTTTCCGGCAGTTAAGTACGAATCTGAGGAATAAAGATTAATTTCTCTCCTGCTTCCCCACACCCTGCCATTCTCACATTGGATTGGCAGGGTGTTCTGTTTACAGGGGGCCGTCCATGCAAGCCACAGGCACAACTTGCGTCTGAAACCGCTTCCCTCGCCTCATCAGCCACGCAAGAGGCGGCGGGGGCGCGGGAGGCCATGACTGGCAATTCGTGCTTGCAACTAAGCACCTATATTTAATGCACCAACATCATCCCCTGCTCTACACGGTGGCGCGGTGCTTGGTGCAACGGGCGCAGAGTACCGACGCCTGTTTTTCACTGCGAACGACCCTTACCTTCTGAAACAAACTTCCTTTCCTGAAAAATTATGCTGAACTCTACTGTAATTACTTCCGAGGTGCGGCGCGCCGGGCACGTATCGGGGTGGCTTGTGCTTCTGCTGGTGTTGGTAGGCGCTTTTCCGGGGCGGGTACGGGCACAATTGCCCGTCTGGACTGGGGCGACCTCCTTCGCAACCAGCAACCAGTATGCTTTTTACCCTTTTGAGTCGGTGGTTGATGCCAACGGCGACATTATCATGGTAGGCAAATTTCAGGGCTCCATCACGCTGGGCACCTTGCCCACCCTCACGGCCCAGGGATTCAACGATGTGTATGTGGCCAAGATGAATGGCCAAACGCGACAATGGATGTGGGCCGTGCGGGGCGGCGGGGGCGAGGTTCACATCAACAAAGTGCTGCTGGATAGCAGCGGCGATATTTTACTGGCGGGGGCTTACGTGGGGACCGCGAGCTTTGGGAACCTGCCCGTGCTCGCAACCAATGCTTCCAACGGCGCCGCCCACGACCTGGTGGTAAAGCTCTCGGCAGCCAACGGAACTTGGCTGTGGGCTACCGGCTCGACGGGGTTATCGTCCTACGACGCTGACCTTAGCGCCATGGCCATTGATGCGGCAGGCGATGTTATCGTGTCCGGCAACATTACAGGAACTGCTCGGTTCGGCACCCTGCCAACAGTCACAAACCAAAGGTTCGTGAACAAGCTAAGCGGAAGCACTGGCCAATGGCAGTGGGTGCAGACGGTGCCGTCAGCTATCAGTTATATCTCGGCGGTGGCCGTGGAAGCTTCCGGCAACGTGGCCATAAGCGGGAATTTTACAGGGCCGCTCACCCTTGGCAGCTTGCCCGCCTTTCCCGGCAATAGGTTCTTCAATTTGGTAGTGGCCAAACTGGCACCGGCCACGGGCCAGTGGCTGTGGGCCGCACAGGCCACGGGCAATAGCACCACGTCGGCGACCAGGGCAACATCGCTGACATTCAGTCCGGCGGGCGAGGTAGTGGCAGTAGGGTACATGGATAACAGTGCTTCCCAGTTCGGTAGCTTGCCAGCCGTGACTGGAACCGGCATTTTTCTGGCCAAACTGGATGGTGCAGCGGGTGCTTGGCAATGGGTGCAGACGGCATCGCCGCGAACCTTTACGTACCTCACCAGCGCGTACCGAACCATCGCGTTCGACGCCACCGGGGACATTCTGACGGCTGGTGCCTTCACCGGCACCTTGACGTTTGGGCCTTCTATAAGCCTGACCAGTGCGGGTAGCCAAGACGTTTTCGTGAGTAAGGTGGATGCGGCTACTGGCCAGACCGTATGGGCGACCCGGGCGGGTAGCACCGGCCAGGAAACCGTGCACAGCCTGCGGCCCACCAGCACAGGCGAACTATTGCTAACGGGCTCCTTTGAAAGCCAAACGGACTTTGGCTTTCTTCCCACACTGGTAGGCACCCCTTCACCCAGCGGAGGCGCCTCCGCCTTTCTGGCCCACCTGAGCACCAACCAATTTGCCGTTACCACGTTTACGCCGGCCCGCAACGCCTCGGTGGCCGCGGCCAGTCCCGTGCAGGTGGCATATAGCCGCTCACTGGCGGCCACCTCCCCGGCCTTGACGGTGTTTGGCGACTTGCGCCAGGGCCGCAAATCGGGCACCGGCAGCCAACCGAGCACCGGAGGACTCGCCAATAATGCCGTACGGTTTGTAGGCACGCAGCCGTTCAGTCCCAATGAGTTGGTGAGCGTATCGGTGGCAGGAGCCACGGCCGGTAGCGGGGGCGCGTCCCTGCCGGCCTGGATTTATCAGTTTCGGGCGGCGGTTGGCGGAACGGGCCGCGGCCTTTTCACCGGGGCCGATAGCGTGGCCGGCGCGTGGCAGTCGACTTTTCTTACCACCGGAGATTTGGACAACGACGGGGACTTGGACGTTATTTCGGCAGGCTCCCAGGGCCAGGGAGGCGCGTTCACCTTGGGCCTGAACGACGGAAGCGGCCGTTTTGCCGCCGGGTCCGGATTTGCCGCCCGCGGCACGGTGACGGCCCTGGCGCTGGCCGATGTGGATGCTGACGGCGACCTGGATGTGGCCTGGGCCGCGCACTACCCTTCCTCCGATTCGGTACTCGTCCGGTTCAACAACGGCAGTGGCGGCTTCACGGGACTTTCCAAAGTTTTGGTGAGTGCCAACCCGCGCAGCCTCCTGTTTGGCGACCTGGACGCGGACGGCGATTTAGACCTGCTAACTACCAGCTACCTAACGGCCGGAAGCGCGAGCGTCCGCTTGAACAACGGCGCGGGCGTATTTACCGGGGCCGGAACCATCAGTTTGGGGGCCAATACTTTTGGCGCGAGCTTAGGCGATTTGGATAACGACGGCGACTTGGACATTGTGGCCACAAACGAAGGGGACGGAACCGTTTCCACCGTGCTAAACGATGGCACCGGAAGCTTCGGCACTGCCGTCGCCACCACCGTTGGGGCACTACCGCATGGGGTGATGCTATCCGATATCGACAAAGACGGGGACTTGGACATAGTAATATCTTCGGCTCAGCCCAGCGCAACTACGCTAGCCATTGGGTTCAACAACGGGGCCGGACATTTTTCAGTAGGCTTTTCTCAAGTGGGCAGTGTGAGCAGCTTTTCTTTGGCTGATATTGACGCCGATGGAGATTTTGACCTCCTAACCCTTGATAAAACCGTGCGCACCGTCCGGACTTGGCTAAACGATGGCAGCGGAACGTTTAATCGGGCTCCTGCAAATAGGATTACCTCCGTGCCCGCAACCTTGATTCTGGGTGATTTGGACGGGGACGGGGATATTGACTGGCTCACGGCCAATACCTCCGGAACCCTCAGCGCGCGTTTTAATACGGGAACTGCGCTGGCCACGCAGGCCAAGTCCACTCCTTCCACAATTGCTATTTATCCCAATCCAGCTCATCAACAAATCACTGTTGATATTCCGGCCGGCACTGCGTCTGTTCAGCTTAGCCTTATCAATGCGATAGGCCAGGAAGTACTGCATTACCAGAGCATAAGTGAAAAAGCAGGAAAGAGCGTTGTATTGGATATTAAAAGCATACCACCAGGCGTATACCACTTGCGCATGGTTACGGATGCTGGCAGTGTGTCAAAAGCTCTTGTTATAGAATAGTTACTCGCCAGACGCATATTCGGCCGATTGTAATACTAAACTCCAGCAACAGCCCATCTGCCCAAAACGGATGGGCTGTTGCACTGAGTGGCAAAACCAGTGGCATTGGGAAACAGCTTCCCCCTACTTCCATCGCCACGCAAGAGGCGGCGGGGGCGCGGGGGGCGGGCGTGCCCCCAAGAAGCACTAAGCTTCACCAGCGGCCCTAAGCGGTGCCGGGGGCACGGGGGCGGGCGCGGCTAGAGTTTCAGCAACAGCTTCCCTAGCCTCTTCAGCCACGCAAGAGGCGTCGAGGGCGCGGGGGCGGGCGTGCGATAGGCGCTTTTCCATCGTATCGCTACTAGCTCCTATCGTATCGTACCGTATCTGGCGCGGCGGGCGGCGCGTACTTTTGCGGCATGGAAACGCAGGTACACACGGTGGCGGTCACGCTGGATTGGGGGCTGCTGGCGGCAGTGAGCAAGCTCGATAGGTTTGATGCGTCGTGGTCGGCCATTGAGCGGCGCGAAGGCCAGAACCTGAAACAGCTCAAAGCCATTGCCACGGTACGGAGCGTGGGGGCCTCAACGCGCATTGAGGGCTCGCGGATGAGCGACGCGGAGGTGGATGTGCTGCTGCGCAACACCGACATTACCAAGCTCGAAGACCGGGACTCGCAGGAGGTGGTGGGGTATTTTCAGGCGCTGGATTTGATTGCGGATTCCTACGCCGACATCGACCTCACCGAGAACAGCCTGAAAGGGCTGCACAGCGAGCTGCTGCGCTTCAGCCGCAAAGACGAATGGCACCGGGGCAACTACAAGCAGCACCCCAACTCCGTGGAAGCCCACCTGCCCGACGGCACGAAGCGGCTGGTGTTTGCCACCACCGCGCCGGGCTTCGCCACCGAGGACGCCATGCGGGCGCTGCTGGCCTGGTATGCGCAGGACACGGCCACGCACCCGCTGGTGAAATGCGCCCTGTTCTGCTACGAGTTTTTGAGTATCCACCCGTTTCAGGATGGTAACGGGCGGCTCAGCCGGCTGCTGGCTACCCTGCTCCTGCTCAAGCAGGGCTACGTCTGGATTCAGTACGTGAGCCTGGAGCACGAAATAGAAAGCCGCAAAACCGAGTACTACCGCGAGTTGCAGCGGTGCCAGTCGCAGCGGCCGGGCGAGAATATCTCGTCGTGGCTGACGTTCTTTTTCAGTGCGTTGGGCAACGTGCAGCAGCAACTGTTGCAGAAACTCACGGCCGAAGGCGCGAACAGCCAGCTGCAGCCCCGCGAAAAAGCCGTTTTGCTATTCGTGGAAAACAATCCCGGCTGCCGGTCTGGGGTCATCGCCGAGCGGCTGGCCATTCCCGCGCCTACGGTAAAAAAGATACTGGCTATTCTGGTTGAACGCCGTCTAATTGCCCGACACGGCAGCGGCCCGGGGCTTAATTATACGCTGAGTTAGGCACGACCGGTAACTTACAAGGCCCATTTGAAACTACGCCGCGATGCCGTGAGCTTTATTCACAACAGCTTCCCCTGCCTCTCCGGCCACGCAAGAGGCGGCGGGCGCGCGGGGGACGGCGCACCACCCAGCTACGCTCAGCTTCCCAAGCGGCAATAAGCGGTGCCGGAGGGCGGTTGGGCTAGGCGCTGAGGCACGCGCCGGCCTTTTGAAAAGCAACATCGATTTTAAAGTAGTGCATCGCGCCATTTGTTATTTTGCCCGCATGCCTCCATCAAAGATTGTCTTACTGACTTGCATACTAGCCGGGCTTCTCGTGAGTAGCTGCCAGGCACCGGCTGTGCGCCTGGAAGGCAAAACCACGGCCAGCGGCCGGCAGTACTCGATTTTTTATCCGCAAGCGCTGCATATCCGGGTCTTAACCCGCCGGCCCGAAGCGGCCGGCCCGCGCGTGCAGCTGAGCGTGGCCGCTGCTTACACCGATTTGGACAGCAGCGAGCCGCTGGATTTGCTGGTGAGCCCGGGCCGCGCCGTGCAGCCTAAAGCCACGGTGGGCTTTCTGGATGGGGCGCTGACAATTACCGGCGACTCGCTGCGTATTTCCCTGATTCCCAGAGGGCAGTCGCCGCCCGGCGCGGAACTGGCGCGGGTGCAACGGCAGCACGGCACGCTGCTATTGCAGGAGCTGCTGGTGTTTCGGGGCCGGAATGTGAGGGGGCCTGGCGGCAGCTTTTTCCAGCGCCGGGCACTGACGGAACTACCAAACCATCGGTTTGCGGTGGTGGAAAGCCAAGCCGACGACCTCACGATGCAGCAATTCGCGGCCGACCTGCTGGAGTTGGGCGCGCTCAATGCCATCAACCTGGACATGGGCGGCTGGGACGAGGGCTGGTACCGGGCCGGCACCCAGGTGGTGAAGCTGGGCCACCGGCGTACCGACACCAACCGGCAGTCGAACTGGTTGGTGTTTGAGGACCCTACAGCCCAGTAGAGACGATGCCAGACAGAACGGTTTAGGGACTGGCGCGAGCATAAGCGCGTAGCCGAAACACACGCCGATGGCGGCCAGCGGCAGCCGAAACCGGGCCATATTGCCATTGGGCACTTGTGGTCCAACAACGCGTCCGGCCCTTGCGGAAACCGGACGCGTTGTTGGACCACAAGTGCCCGCGCAGGACCGACGGCGCGCGAACTGTTTACAAGGCGCTGCCGGCCTTGAAGAAATAGGTGGCCGTGAGTTGGGCCACCCGCTGGCAGTAGGCCGTGGGCTCGGTGCTGAAGGCGGGGGCCTTGCCGGTTTGCTGGTTCACAAGGCCCAGGCCGTAGCCTAGCTGCACCTGCACGGCCCGGAAGCGGTAGCCGATGCCGGCATTGAGGCCGGCATCGAAGCGGCGGGCCACGATGGCGCCGCTGTTGGCGTCGTAAGGAGCGGGGTTGGTGGTGCCGCTGGTACCCGTGCCCGAGTTAGTGACCGGGCCACCGGGATAGGTGTCGCGGTAGATGAAGAAGGTGTTGCCGTAGCTATAGTAGTTGTTGGTGCTGCTACTGCCGCCGCTACCGTTAGTGCTGGTGGTGTTGCCCTGGTTTTCTATCTCGGTGCGCCCGCCCAGGCCGAAGGCCACATACGGCCCGGCAAACACTTGGAAGCCGTGGTCGCCGCCGGTGGTATACACCAAGTTGACAGGGATTTCGAGGTAGTTGGCGCGGCTGGTGCTGTGCAGCTTCTCGGTAAAGGTGCTGCGGTTGAAGACATTGCTACCGAAGGAGTAAGTGGTGGTGGTGGTGGCGTCGAGGGTTTGCTCTACCCCTTTTTGGGAGAACAACACCGCCGGCTGCAGGGCCAGCTTGCCAAAGTTCACGTCGAGCACCGCGCCAAACTGCGGGGCGATGATGGCCTGGCGATTGTAGCTCTGCTGGGTATTGACGACGATGGTAGCCGTACCGCTGTTGCTGCCGGTGTTGGCCAAATACGTAGGGTCGTCGCCGGCGCGGTTGGCCAAGTTGGCCCCGGCGCGCAGGCCCAGGCTGAAGGTGGTCTGCGCCCGGGCAGCAGGCGCGGTGGCCAGCAGCGCGGCCACGGTGGTAAGGGAAAGGAAGCGGAAAGTCATTAAAATGAGCAGTTTTTAAAAAAGGTGAAGCAACAATGATTTCGGTGAAGGTAAGGTGCGGTTTCCGTCCTGGCGGGCCCGCACTGGTGCGCGCCGGGCGCAGCCATAGCCCCGCTCCGGGCTAAGGCCAGGTGCGCTCGGGCTACTTCCTGCCTACTTTTGAAGGAGAACCTCATCCCTGCGGCCTTCGCGGCCGCTTCCCCTACTTGCTTCCTATGCCGGGCTACCGCAACCTCGACGACATTCTGACCATTGAGCAAACGCCGCTGGCTGCCCAGCCGGTGCCCGCCCACACCCTGGCCCTGCTGGAGCGCGGCCGCGACCGCAACCCCGCGGCGCTGGCCCTGCGCTTCGTGTTCAGCGGCGAGCGGCCCACCGAGTCGGTCGACTTCACCTACGCGCAGCTGGTGCAGCGCTGCTACCAAACGGCCAACATGCTGCACGAGTTGGGCGTGGGCGCCACCGACGTGGTGTCGTACCTGCTGCCCAACCTGCCCGAAACGCACTTCACGCTCTGGGGCGGGCAGGCCGCCGGCATCGTCAACCCGCTGAACCCGCTGCTGGAACCGGCCCAGATTGCCGAAATCCTGAACGCGGCCGGTACTAAGGTGCTGGTCACGCTGCGGGCGTTTCCAAAAACCGACATCTGGCAGAAGGTGCAGGCCGTGGCGCCGCTGGTGCCCACGCTGCGCACTGTCGTGACCGTGGATTTGCTGGAGTATTTGCCCCGCATGCAGCGGCTGCTGGTGGGGGCCCTGCGGCTGACGCAGCCCAAGCCCGCGCTGCCAGGCATCCGGGTGGTGGATTTTGCGCAGGCCAGCCGCCGCCAGCGCGGCAACCGCCTGGTGTCGGGCCGGCAAATTGCTTCGGCCGATGTGGCCTGCTACTTCCACACCGGCGGCACTACGGGCACGCCCAAAATCGCGCCGCTCACGCACTATAATATTACGAGCACCACGTTTGCCGCCTCGCAGCTGCTGGGCGGCGAGGCCGCGCCCGAACGGCTGGTGTTCTTCTGCGGGCTGCCGCTGTTTCACGTGAACGGGGTGGTGGTGACGGGCAGCGTGCCGTGGCTGCTGGGCCACACGGTGGTGCTGGGCAGCCCGGCGGGCTACCGCGGGCCGGGCATTCTCGATAATTTCTGGAAGCTGGTGGCGCACTACCGCCTGTCGCTGTTCAGCGGGGTGCCCACCATTTTCAGCCGCCTGCTCACGTTGCCGGTGGAAGGGCACGACCTGAGTTCGCTGCGCTACGCCATCTGCGGGGCCGCGCCGCTGCCGGTGGAGCTGCTACGGGCCTTCGAGCAGCGCACCGGGCTGCGGCTGGTGGAGGGCTACGGCTTCACCGAGGGCAGCTGCATCAGCGTGGTGGGGCCGCTGGCGGGGCCGCCCATGCCAGGCAGCATCGGCCTGCGTGTGCCCTACCAGGACGTGCGGATTGTTATTCTCGATGAGCAAACCGGCGACTTCCTGCGCTTCGCCGAAGCCGAGGAAAGCGGCGTGCTGGTGGTGCGGGGCAGCAACATTTTCCACGGCTACCTGCAGCCCGAGCACAACAAAGGCATTTGGGTGGACACCGGCGATGGCCAGGGCCCCTACTATAACACCGGCGACCTGGGCCGGATGGACGCGCAGGGCGGCTTCTACATCACGGGCCGCAAGAAGGAGCTCATCATCCGGGGCGGCCACAACATCGACCCCAAAGTCATCGAGGATGCCCTGATGACCCACCCTGCTGTGGCCCTGGCGGCCGCCATCGGCAGCCCCGATGCCCATGCCGGCGAGCTGCCCGTGGCCTACGTGACGCTGCACCCCGGCCAGGAGGCCACCGAGGGCGAGCTACGCGCCTTCGCCGAGGCCAATATTCCCGAACGCGCCGCTTGGCCCAAGCAAGTGTACACGGCCACCGAGCTGCCGCTTACGGCCATTGGCAAAATTTTCAAGCCTGCACTGACCAAGCAGGAAATCAGCCGGGTGTATCATCGCCACCTGGCCGTGGTGCCAGAGCTGACCGTGGATTCCATCAGCGTGCGCGACGACAAGCAGCGCGGGCTGGTGGCAGAAATTTCAATGAGCGGCACGGCTTCGGACGAAGCTATTGCGCAGGCCCTGCTGGGCATGGCCGTGCCGTATGACGTGCAGCGGGCGGGGTAGAACGTCATGGGCAAAAAAGCCGTCATGCCGAGCGCCGCGAAGCATTATTACCGTGCAGCTAATCGATTCGATTGGATTGCGTTGAGCGGTAAAGATGCTTCGCGGCGCTCGGCATGACGGGCTGCTTTTTATCGTCCCTTCACGCCAGCAGACGGGCCTGGTGCGCGATGTTGATGAGCGCCGGCGCATTCTGCAGCGTGGCCAGCACCACTTCCTTGGCCGCCTGCTTCAGCTCGTCTTTGCTGATGTCGCGGGTTTCTTCCTGCACCAGCTCGGCTAGCGCCTGAAAGGCGTGAACCAGGGCTTCGCGGCGCGGGCGCTCGGCGTGCAGCTCGGCATATACTTCGGTGAAGTGCTGCTTGATTTTCTTGCGCCGGATGCGGAACACTGACTCTTTGCTCACGGACGGCTGAATGGAATCGAGCAAGGCTACCAAGGGCAGCAGCTTGGTGGCGGTGCTGGTCAAGGCGCCGGTGAGGCTGGGGCGGCGAGTGTTTTCGGCCGCCACCGGTGCCGCACCACTTCGGACAACCGAGCTTGCATCGGGCTCCGCAAAATCATCGGAATAGATAGACATAAAAGCTTCGTTCAGGAAATCGGTGCCAAGTGGCGCAAAGACGAAAATAACAGGTAGCCGGCCACAAACTATTCACGCTATTTCGGCTGAGTACAGCGCCACGGTGCCGGCCTTGCCCCGCAGCGGAAACGCACCCAGCGCCTCGAATCGAAATTCGGGCGGGTGCGGCAGCGCCTCGTAGAGTGCCGCCGAGAGCAGCAGGCGGCTGTGCAGGGCGTTGCACTGGGCCTCGATGCGGGCGGTGGTATTCAGCACGTCGCCGTGAAAAACCAGCTCGGTTTTTACCGCACCCACCTGGGTGGCCATCACCGGGCCGCCGTGCAGCCCGGCTTTGAAGGCGGGCACGGCCCCGTAAGTGCGCAAGTAATAGTCGCGGCGGCGGTCAATAGCCTCCTGCATGGCAAAGAAGCAGCGCACGCAGCGGGCCTGCTCAATGCCGGGCCGCCACTCCCAGGTCACAACCACTTCATCGCCCACATACTGATAAATTTCGCCCCGATGGGCCACGATGGGCGCACCCATGTCGAAGAAAAAGTCGCGGATGAGGTGGCTGTACTGCTCGTTGCCCAATTCCTCAGCCAGCGCGGTGGAGCCCTTCACATCGACAAACAGGAAGATGCGCTGCTCGGCCACCGGGTGGTGGTAGCGGCCCAGAAACAGGCGCAGCAGCGCGGGGCGGCCTATTTTATTACTAAGCTGATAAAGCAGGGAGGTGAACAAACTTAGAATGCCGTAGCCCGTGAGCAGGCGCACAAAGGCCTTGCCCTCGGGCCGAATGGCCAGGGCGCGCCAGCTCTGAAACCCCTCGGCATCGAGGGCAGCCAGCAGGGTGTTGTCGACGGCATTGCCGAAGATGCGGCGGATGAGAAAGAGCAGCAGCCAGAACCCGGCCAGGTAAAACAGCATGCCCAGGCCCAGCCGCGCCGCCAGCCGCACCCGCGCAAACAACTGGGGGTACACGTACACTTCGAGCGCGGCCACCAGCAGGCCCACCGGCCCGCCCACCTCCAGCGCCAGCCGCACATCGAGGCCCGAAAGCGTGCCGCGCACCAGCAGCACGAGCAGCAGCGTGCCCAGCACAAAAAACAGCGTGAGCGCCAGCACCGAATGCCAGTAGAACCGCTGCAGGGGCCGCCGCCAGGGCGAGGACGTTGATTTCATAGAGTGCGAATTACGCAGGAATTGTGCTTTCCAAGACTCCGTTTTGGGATTGGTCAAACATCCCTGCCCCCAAACCGTCTTCTGGTTATCGAACCCCATAACCCCCCTCATGTCCACCATCACCATCGCCCAAAACTCCGCGCAGCCGCTCACCGTCAACCGTCTTGGCTACGGCACCATGCGCCTTACCGGCCCCGAAATCTGGGGCGAGCCCGCCGACCGCCCGCAGGCGCTGGCCATCCTCAGGAAAGCCGTTGAATCGGGCGTCAACTTCCTCGACACGGCCGACTACTACGGCGAGGACGTGACCAACCGCCTCATTGTGGAGGCCCTGCACCCCTACCCGGCCGACCTCGTTATCTGCACCAAAGTGGGCGCCACCCGCAAGCCCGACAAAAGCTGGGTGGCCTTCAACACCCCCGAAAATCTGCGCACCGCCATCGACAACAACCTGCGCACCCTGCAGCGCGAGCAGATTCAGCTCGTGCACCTACGGCTGATGGGCCACGGCGCGGTGCCGCTTGATGAGCAGCTCGGGGCCATGTTTGAAATGCAGAAAGAAGGCAAAATCCTGCACGTGGGCCTGAGCAACGTGAACCGCGCGGAGCTGGAAGCCGGCCTGAAGCTGGGCGAAATTGCCACCGTCGAGAACATGTACGGCTACGCCCAGCGCACCAGCCTAAGCGCCCCCTACGGCGAAACCCGGGGCGGCGAGGAAGTGCTACCTCTCTGCGAGCAACACGGCATTCCGCTCATTCCGTTCTTCTCACTGGTGCACGGCCTGCCCAACGCGGGCAACAAGCTGGCCGAAATAGCCCGTAAGCACCACGCCACCGAAGCCCAGCTCAATATTGCTTGGCTGCTGCACAAGTCGCGCTGGATTCTGCCCATTCCAGGCACGTCGTCGCTGGCGCATTTTGAGGAAAACATGAAAGCGGCCGATATCAAGCTGAGCGCAGAGGACATGGCGTACCTGGGGTAACCGTGCAGGGGTTTTATTATCATAAAATGATGTCATGCTGAGCGCAGTCGAAGCGTTTCTACCGCACGAGTAAATAGATTACTTGCACGGTAAAGATGCTTCGACTGCACTCGGCATTGCGTTTTCGGTTTACTTAGCTTTATGCCTGAATTATCCTCCGAAACCATGCTACTCGACACCCTCCGCCAGATTTTCGCCCGCGACCTGAACCGCCTGCAACAGGAAATCGAGCTATATGAAGACGAGCACCGCATCTGGCACGTCGAACAAGGCATCGCCAATTCGGCGGGCAACCTGTGCCTGCACCTGGTGGGCAACCTGACCACCTACATCAGCGCGGAGCTGGGTGGCGTGGCGTACACTCGGGATAGAGACGGCGAGTTTTCCCAAAAGAATATTCCCCGGCCCGAGCTGATTCGGCAAATCGAAAAAACCCGGGCCGAGGTCGACCAGGCCCTGAGCCGGCTGCCCGCCAGCGCCCTGCCCGCCGAATACCCGTTGCAGGTGTTGGAGAACAAGACTTCCACCGAGTATTTTCTGATTCATCTGGCCACGCATCTGGGCTACCATTTGGGCCAAGTAAACTACCACCGACGCTTGCTGGATGCCGGTAGCCAAGCGTAGCCGGGGCAGGGCTGAACGCAGCATTTAGGTTCGCGCCGGGCAACTTTCGGGCTGCCCGGCGCGTCTTTTCGGTGTGAAATGTCAACCCAACTTCTGAGCTTAGCTGAGCGCATGAAACGCAGCTTTTGGTATGGCCTGGGGGCGTTACTGCTCGCCGCCCCGGCATCGGCCCAATCCCTGACGGGCGTATGGCAGGGTGTTGAATCGGAAACGGGAAAACCCAACGGGTACTGGCCCGCCGTGCTGCGCCTGCAGAAAAGCAAGGGCACCGACGTGTTTGGGGTGCTGTACCAGGAAGTGGGCGGCAACCCCGGCGTTTCAGTCACCTTCCAGATGCGGGGCAGCGGCAGCGCCACCGGCCTGCGCCTCACCCACCAAAGCAAGCTGAACGAAACCGGCCGCAGCCTCACCAGCTACTGGTGCGACGGCGCCATCACCTTCACCTACGACCCCGCCCTGGAAAAACTGACCGGCCACGCCACCTACCGCCCCGTGGGCGACTGCAGCGTGGGCACCTTCATCTTCTACCGCGTCAAGCTGAAATCGCCGGCCACCGTGCCGGCTGGCACCGAAAGCACCATCCGCGTGTCGGGCCGCAACGTGCTCTGGTACGCCGATGCCGAATTGCAGCAGCCCCTGGCTGCCGGCAACACCTACCGCACCAAGCTCAGCAAAACCACCACCTTCTACCTCAAGCAGGCCTATTACCCAACGGAGCAAAGCCCCGTGGTGCCCATCACCATTCAGGTGAGCGGGGCCAAACCGGCTCCGGCCCCCTCGCCCCCGCTGCCACCCACGCCCCCGGCCGACTCTGTTGCCAAAGCACCGGCCACGGCCGCCCCCATTCTGCCCGCCGCGCCGGGCCCGGTGGTGCTGCCCACGGTGCTTTTCCAGCTGGGCACGCCCGAGCTGATGCCCACCGCCGCCCCGGCCCTCGACCAGCTGGCCACCGAGCTCAAAGCCCGTCCTACCTTGCGCCTGCGCATTGCCGGCTACACCGACAAAATAGGCGAGCCCGACAAGAACCAGCTTCTCTCCGAGCAACGCGCCGAAGCGGTGAAAGCCTACCTGGTGAAAGCCGGCATCGCGCCCGAGCGCCTCAGTACCATCGGCTACGGCGACTCGCGCCCGCTCCACCCCTCGCCCGACGCCCGCAACCGGCGCGTGGAGGTTGAGGAAATAAAATAAGCCATCCGCATGCCCCACCGCCACTTTCTTATCCATAAGCCCTACGGCTACCTCAGCCAGTTTGTGGGCGAAGCCAAGAAGAAAAAGCTGGGCGAATTCCACGATTTCCCGGAAGGCATCATGGCCATCGGCCGGCTCGACGAGGACAGCGAAGGACTGCTCCTGCTCACCACCGACGGCCGGATGAGCGAGTACGTGCGCAGCCAAAAGGTCGAAAAGGAATACTACGCACAGGTTGACGGCCTGATGACCGAAGCGGCGTTAAACCACATGCAGGCCGGGGTCGAAATCGGCATTCATGGCGAGAAATTCCTGACCAGCCCCTGCGTCGCCCGCCGCCTCGACCCCGCCCCGGCCTTCGCCCCGCGCACCCGCAAAATCCGCGACGACCGGCACGGCCCCACCTCCTGGGTCAGCATCACCCTCACCGAAGGCAAATTCCGCCAGATTCGCAAGATGACGGCCGCCGTGGGCTTCCCCACGCTGCGGCTGTTTCGGGTGCGGGTGGGCGCTATCTGGCTCGGCGACTTAGCTCCCGGAGCTGTGGTAGAAGTGCCGGATTTCGGTTTGTAGGGTGCGGGGCTTGCCATTATCAAACCATTATTTTATGCTGCATGCATAACATTTAACAGCGTGTGTCGTATCTTTGCCCCAGCATTCGACACTAGCCTTATGCCCTATCCAATATGAAAAAAACCACTGCTTTCTCGGTTTCCTCGTTGCTGCTGCTGGGCGGCGTGACCTACCTGGCTGCCAAACTGGCCGACCTGGACCTGACGTTTTTCTTCGATGGCGACGACGACCAGCACCACTACTGCTAAGCCCTATTTTATCGTTACGCAGCGTTCTATCCGCGTTATTACCGCAAAAAGCCCGGCCTATTAGCCGGGCTTTTTGGTTAGCGCACCGGCCAATGCGGCGGGGCCGGACGGTTCGGCGCGGCTTTTGGAACCTTGGCCCTGCAACGGCGTAACCCGTTCAACACTTTTTTCACCGGCTGGCGGTGGCGGCCCTCGTGGCCGCAGCCGTGGCAGCTTCACCAATCCCCCTCCTGGTTTTATGAACCTTGATTCCCACCAAGCTCAGGTGAGCTACATCATTGGCCGCGACCTGGCCCGCAATTTTGCCCAGCAGGGCCTCGAACTGGACATTGATACCCTGGCCGGCGCGTTGAAAGAAGGCCTGCAGGGCCTCCCCAGCCGCCTCACCCAGGAGCAGATGCAGGCCGCCATGCAGCAACTGCAGGAGCAAATGGGCGGTGCCGACGAAGACAATAACCAAGACCCCGAATCCATGAAAAACAACAAAGCCGAAGGCGAAGCCTTCCTCGCCGAAAACGCCAAGAAACCCGGCGTCACCACCCTGCCCAGCGGCCTGCAATACGAGGTAATCACGCAGGGCACCGGCCCCAAGCCCACCCTGCGCTCGTCGGTAACCACGCATTACCACGGCACCCTGATTAACGGCACCGTGTTCGACAGCAGCTACCAGCGCGGCCAGCCCGCCACCTTCCCCGTAAACGGTGTGATTGCCGGCTGGACCGAAGCCCTGCAGCTGATGCCCGAAGGCTCGAAATACCGCCTCTACATCCCCTCCGACCTGGCCTACGGCAAGCGCGGCGCGGGCCGCGACATCCCCGGCGACACCGCGTTGATTTTCGACGTGGAGCTGCTGAAAGTGAACAACTGAGCGAACGTAGCGGCGGGGTACGCCCCCGCCGCTACCCGCACGGCGGCCCCTACCTGGAGCCGCCCCACCAGCACCATTCCGGCTGTTTCCAAGACCATGAACCCCTTCGAAGCTCAGCCCCCCGCTGACCCGCCCAACGTGGCCCCGGAACAACCTTCCGGGGCCTCTTTGCTGCCTATGCCCGGTGCGGAAGCAGCGCCCACGCCAACCGCCCCGCACTACCAGCCCGCCCCGCCCCCCGAGCCGCTGCCGGAGTTGCCGCCCCTGCCCGAGGAACGGTCTGCCGACGGTCGCGTCATTCTCACGGATAGCAGCGTGACGGTACGGGGCCGGCAGTTTTCGCTGCGCGAGCTGGAACGGGCCGAAATCACGCCCGTGAAGTGGATACTGTGGTATTTGCTGGGCGGCCTGGGCCTGACCTTTGTCATGATTGCCTTCCTACAAAACCAGCTGCGCACCGGCCCGGCCATGCTGGGCATGGTGGCCACGGCCCTGCTGCTGGCCTACGGGCACCGCGGCACCAACCGCCTGCGCCTGCACCGCCTGGGCCGCGAAGTAGTCAACTTTGCCCTGCCCGGTGATACCGCACCCTGGCAGCGCCTAACCGCCGAGCTGAACCGGCGCATCTTCCGCGTGCACGACTACGATGCCCGCCAGGCCGCCGCCCTGCTGGCCGCCGCTGATGAAGCCACCCGCCAGGCGGCCCAGGCCGCTGCCGATGCTCAGGCCGCCGCCGACCAGCTGAACCAGCCCAACGCGGGAAATGATTTTCCCGGCTAACCTCCTCCTTTCGGGGCGTGCTGCCGTAAGGCTTTTGGCCGGGGCGCGTATGCTACCTTCGCGCCCCGTAAAGCAATTATAGCCCAGCCTCCCTCCGATACCTGACCTTTACCCCCTATGAGTTCCGACACGAAACATTCGCACACCGCCATTTCCGGGGCGGGGTTGCTGATTGCCCTGGGCATCATTTACGGCGACATTGGGACCTCGCCGCTCTACGTGATGTCGTCCATTCTGAAAAGCGGCCGGGTGCCCGACCTGATTGACGCGCACCTAGTACTGGGCGGCATTTCCTGCGTTATCTGGACGCTGACGCTGCAAACCACCGTGAAGTACGTGCTACTGACGCTAAATGCGGACAACAACGGCGAAGGTGGCATTTTCTCGCTTTATGCGCTGGTGCGGCGGCGCGGCACCTGGCTTTCGGCCGTGGCCATCATCGGTGGCTCGGCGCTGCTGGCCGATGGCGTCATTACACCGCCCATCTCGGTGTCGTCGGCCGTGGAAGGGCTTAAAAACGTATTTCCAACGCTCACGCAGGACATTGTCGTTTACATTGTTATTGGCATCATTGCGGGGCTATTTTTGCTGCAAAGCTTTGGCACTCAGATTGTGGGCAAAGCATTTGGGCCAATTATGTTCCTGTGGTTCACCATGCTGGGCGTGCTGGGCACCAGCTGGATTATTCAGAACCCGGTGATTCTGAAAGCCATCAACCCGTACTACGCCTATGACCTGCTGGTGCGCTACCCGGGCGGTTTCTGGCTGCTGGGTTCGGTGTTTCTGTGCACCACCGGGGCCGAAGCGCTGTATTCGGACCTGGGCCATTGCGGCAAAGGCAACATCCGCATCAGCTGGACTTTTGTAAAAACCACGCTCTTGCTCAACTACCTGGGCCAGGGCGCCTGGCTGCTGGCCCACCAAGGCCAGATGCTGAACGGCAAAAATCCGTTTTATGCGCTCATGCCGCAGTGGTTCCTGCTCATTGGCATCAGCGTGGCCACCATTGCGGCCATCATTGCTTCGCAGGCCCTCATCACGGGTTCATTTACGCTGGTGGCCGAGGCTATCCGCCTGAATATGTGGCCCAAAGTGAAGCTTAACTACCCCACCGACGTGAAGGGCCAGCTCTTTGTGCCCAGCATGAACCGGCTGCTGCTGTTGGGCTGCATTGGCGTGGTGCTGTATTTCCGCGAATCGACGAACATGGAAGCCGCCTACGGCCTGGCCATCACCCTGACCATGCTGATGACCACCGTGCTGCTCACCATGTGGCTGAAGATGAAAAAGGTGGCCTTGCCCCTCATCATCCTGTTCGCGGTGGTGTATGGCATCATCGAAGGCTCGTTCCTGATTGCCAACATGATTAAGTTTCCGCACGGCGGCTGGGTATCGCTGGCCATCGGTGGCACGCTCGTAGCTGTAATGTACGTGTGGCTCAAGGCCTTCTACATCAAGCGCCGCCTCACCGAATTTGTGCGCCTGGAGCCTTACGTAGATGCCCTCAAGCAGCTCAGCGACGACGATTCCATCCCGAAATACTCGACCCACCTTGTGTTCCTGACCTCGGCCGAGCGCAGCACCGAAATCGAGCAGAAAATCATCTACTCCATCTTCCAGAAGCGGCCCAAGCGGGCGGATATCTACTGGTTTATCCACGTCGATACCACTGATGAGCCCTACACGATGGAGTATAAAGTGACCGAAGTAGCCAAGGACGACGTGTTTCGCATCAATTTCCGGCTGGGCTTCCGGGTGCAGCAGCGCATCAACCTCTACTTCCGCAAGGTGATTGAGGACCTGGTGCGCAACAAGGAAGTGGACATCACCTCGCGCTACGAGTCGCTCAGCAAGCAGCACGTCACCGGCGATTTCCGCTTTGTGGTGCTAGAAAAATTCCTCAGCATCGAGAACGACTTCCCCACCGTGGAGAAGCTGGTGATGCAGGCCTACTTCTACATTCGCCAGTTCATCGCCTCTGAGGACCAATACTTTGGCCTCGACACTTCCTCGGTGAAGGTAGAAAAGGTGCCGCTGGTAATTGCGCCTGTGCGTGAAGTGGCCCTGAAGCGGATTAAGTAATATCCTAATTCCAGTTTATTGACAAAAGAAACGGCCCCGCGCGAATGCACGGGGCCGTTTCTTTTGTCAATTATGAATACGAGTTAACCGCTAATCACTAACCGTTAACCACTATTTTCCCAGCCACTTGGCCAGCACTTTTTGCTGGGCGGCAGTGGGGCTGGCCACGGGCTGCACTGTGAACTTGCGGTCCGGGTTGGGCAGCGCCTTCAGCGTAATGTCGCGGGTGAGGCCGTCGCGCCGCACCTGCAGCTTCACGTCGGTACCTACGGGGCTGCTAATGAGACTCTTCACGGTTTCGTCGCTGGGCGCAGCCCCGTTGATGAGCAGCACCTCGTCGGTGGCGCTGAGGCCGGTGTTCCAAGCCGCGCCGTCGCGCACCACGCTGGTCACGAGCAGCTTGCCGGTGCGGTTCGAGAAGTTGGCGCCAAGCGTGCCATCGGTGCTCAGCGGGGCGCTGGTCAGCGTGAGGCCCGCGTAGCCGAGGGCGGTGGCAAAGTCAATGGGTTTGGTGCCGTACACGCTGTTCTGGAAGAACTCATCGAAGCGGCGGCCGGCTACAGTGGCCACGGCATCCTGGTATTCCTGGTCGGTGAAGCCGCGCTTGGCCTTCACGTAATACGTGTCGTAGAGAAGGCGCATCACGTCGTCGAGGTGTTTCGCGCCGTTGGTGGCCTGGGCAATGCTCAGGTCGAGCCAGGTGCCAATCAGGTCGCCTTTCGAGTAATAGCTGATTTGGGTGTTGTTGGCGTTTTCATTGGGCCGGTAATACTTAATCCAGGCATCAAAGCTCGACTCGGCAGCCGACTGAATGCGGTTGCCGGGCGTGTTTTCTACCTCTGTAATGGCGTTTCCCAGCTTGCCCAGGTACTCGTCGCGGGTCAGCACCCCGGCACGTTCCAGGATCTGCTTGGAGTAGTATTCAGTCATGCCCTCGCTCACCCAGAGCATGTGGGTGTAGTTTTCCTGGTCGTAGTTGAACGGCCCCAGCGCCACCGGCCGGATGCGCTTCACGTTCCAGAGGTGGAAATACTCGTGCGCCACCAGGCCGAGGAAGGACTTCATGCCGGCATCGGTGCCGTAGGTGGTGCGGCTTACTTCCAGGGTGGTCGAATACAGGTGCTCCAGGCCGCCGCCGCCGCGCTCCAGGTTGTGCACGATGAACACGTAATGGTCGAGTGGATTCTGGCCCACCACGCGGTGCGCTTCTTCGCACACACGCTTCATATCGGCCACGATTTTGGCGTCGTCGGCGGTGTAAGTGCCGTACATGGCCACCTGGTGCGGGGTGCCGTTAGCGGTGAATTCCAGCACTTTCTGGTTGCCGATTTCAATCGGCGAATCAGCTAGTTCGTCGTAGCTCGCCGCTTTGTAGGTGAACTTGCCGGGGCCGGGGCGTAGGGCAGTGCTCACCTTCTCCCAGCCGGCGGCGGGCTGCACGGTGAGCGTGCTGCCCAGCATCTTGTTGTCGGCCGGATACATAAACACACTGCTGCCGTTCAGGTAGCCGTGGTCGCCGTCGATAAACGACGTGCGTACGCTCAGCTCAAACGCGTACACGCGGTAGCTCACCCGGAAATTGGCCTGCTTGGGGTGGCGCACCCGCCAGGTATTCTTGTTGATTTTCTCTACCGTCAGGGCCTGTCCGCCGCTGGTTTGGGCTTGGAAGCCTTCCACATTCTTGGCGTACTCGCGCACCAGATACGAGCCGGGCGCCCACACGGGCATTTTTACGTCGGTGTAGTCGGCCGGAAAACCGCCCAGTTCCATCTTCACCTCGAAGTAATGGGACTGCGGCAGCGGCATTGCCAGCGTGTAGCGCAACGTGGGCACCACGGCCGCCGGGCGGGCGTTTGCACCGGTAGTTAACAGCAGTCCCGCCAAGCCAGCGGCACTCATCAATACGTTTGAATTTCTAAGCATTCGGAAAATGTATGAATTGGAAGCAAGGGCACAAAGTAAGCCCCACGGGTTGCCTCCAACCTAGCGGGCGGCCCTGCCGTTAGGAGCTAGCGTGGCGCTTATCCGGCGGCCCCGCCCTTTTTGCCGGGATTTTGTATGCGATATATCTGGATGATTTTTGTGGGGCTGCTGCTGTCGATGGTGGCTATTCTGCCGCGCTTGGGCAAGCACCAGCCCGCTCAACCCGCGACGGACGCCCCATTAGCCGACCCCGCATTGCGTGCCCAGCCCACCGCTCTGCGCACTGCTGCCGGCACTGCCCTCCCGCCCCGCGCCGACAGCATCGTGGCCTTCGGGCTGGCTCAGCGCGGCACGCCCTACGTGTACGCCGGCACCTCGCCGCTCACCGGGTTCGACTGCTCGGGTTTCATCATGTACACCTTCGCCCATTTTGGCGTTCAGGTGCCGCATTCCACCGCGCTGCTCATTGATGTGGGCCGGCCCGTGGCCCGCGCCGAAGCGCAGCCCGGCGACATCGTCGTGTTCACCGGCACGGCCGCTACCAGCACCACGCCGGGCCACGCCGGCATTGTTATTTCGAACCGGGGCGAACTGCCGCTGCGCTTTGTCCACGCCTCCTCCTCGCGCCGCGAGCCGTTTGTGAAGGTGAGCCAAGTAGAAAACTCCGACTACGAGCGGCGCTTTATGCAGGTGCGGCGGGTGCTGGGGCCGGGCACGGGCATCGTAGCCACGGCGCGGCCAAAGCTGCTGCCGGCCCCAGCCAGCACGCCACGCGTAGCCGCGCTGCCCGCCCGCCGGGTAGCCCTGGAGGAAGTAGCTGAGCCAGTTCCGGCGCTTCCTCAGCGGCTGGCGACGAAGAAATACCCAAACGCCACAACCACCGCGAAAAAGAAGGTCACCGCCAAGAAACTGACTGCTAAGGCAACGGCTAAGAAAGTGCTGGTGAAAACCAACGTCTCAGCCAAGAAGGCCTCCACCACCAAGCGCAAGCTGCCAGCCATGCCTGTTCATACAACTGCTACGAAACGCCCGGCTGCCAAAGCGCGAAAGTAGACCAATCGAAACCGCTTAAACGCAGCGATGCCCGGCCTGCCTTTGCCGTCCCACTAAAGGGCGGCTGGGCAAACCGGGCATCTAATCCTTCAAATCTTACCAAGCGGCGAAACTGGGGTGCAGTTCCGGCGTCTTCAGATAAGACCTGGCCGAATGTGGGCAGCCTTAGGAGCTACCCCACGAAGCTGTTGTTAGGCGCGTACTGCGGTGAAGCGTACGACATTCGACAGGCTTGGCAGGATTTGTTTGGGACTACTAGACATTTTGTACCTCCTTTCTTTACGTTCGAAATAGCCTCATTTGCGCAGCCCAGCACCTTAGGGCCGCTTAAATGGGGTCGTAGCACTCACTACTGAGCGGTAAAGTTAATAGCGGGGGCTAAGGTTCAAAATTTGCCCGCCTTTTTTAGGGCGATACAGCCCCAAAAGCAGCTTTAGGGCTGATTAACAGCCTTATTATTTTTTCGGGTATACTGCCGAATTTCTTGTAAGCAGCGCGGCGCATAAACTTGGCCGTAAACTTGCCATATCGCCGATAGGCTGCCCGCCAGCTTGGTCTCTGATTTTTTTGCTTACCTTTTCCCCTCAAACCCACCTCATCCAACCTTCAGAAATGAAAAAAACCTTGCTCTTACTGGTTGCCCTCGTGCTGGGCCTCGCTGGCATGGCTTCTGCCCAAACCATGTCGCCACTGGGCATCTGGACCAATTCGGAGAAGAAAGCCACCTTTGAAATCTATAAATGTGGTGACAAGCTGTGCGGCAAAATCGTGAGCCTGACCATCCCCAACGACCCCGCCACCGGCAAGCCCAAAACCGACTCGCAAAACCCCGACCCCAAGCTGCGCAGCCGCCCCCGTCTGGGCCTGGTATTCATGCAGGGCTTCAAGTACGACAGCGACAATAAGTGGGACGATGGCAAAATCTACGACCCCGAAAGCGGCAAAACTTACTCCTGCTACATGAAGATGGAAAGCCAGAACACGATGGAAGTGAAAGGCTACATCGGCTTCTCGCTCATCGGTAAATCGCAGACCTGGACGCGGGTGAAATAACCCCGAGCAATCTGCTTCCTTCCTCGCTAGTGCTCCGGCCGGCCTTCTTCCCAGAAGGCCGGCCGTTTTTGTAGCACGGTATCGGCATTGCGGCGGCCAATTGGGCTTATTTGAGCATATTTGAAGGTTCAAGCCGCCCGTTGCGCCTAAACTATTTGCCCAAGCCGGTGTTTCGACTCCACTAACGCCCCCTGTTTTGTTCGATTTCATTCAGCAGTTGTTTCGCCCCAAAGCGGCCGCCCCGGCCGCCTGGCACGCCGTGGCCTTCACGGCGGCGCAGGCCCGGCGCCACGCCCGCTGGGTAGAGCAGCAGGTGTTTCTGAACTGGCTGGAGCCCTACTACAAAGCCTACCACCTGCGCAAAGGCGGGGCCGGCGGCAGCCGGGGCCTGCAAGTGCAAATCCTACACGAGGCGGGGCGCCAGGGGGCCATGTTTTTCTTCGACCCCACCATCGGGCCGGGCAATTTCCGGCACTTCTATGAGTACTTGGGCGAGCGCCTGCTCGGGCTGGGCTACCACCGCGCCTGCGCCGACCAATGCACCCAGCGCAAGCAGCACCTGCGCGAAACCGTTCTCAAGCAGCTCTTCAAGCCCAACCCTACCGACTGCCCCGAAACGGGCAACTGCAACCAGCGCTTCGGCCTGGTCACCATCGACCTGGTGGCGGTGAATGGGCATCCCATGTTCATCCGCCTCAGCAGCAACGCGGTACTGCAGCCCGGCTTCACACCGGCCAGCTCGTTCGATGAGCTGCTGCAGCAGCTGTTCGATGCCCCGCCGCCCACACCGGCCACCCAGGCGTTGATAGCCGAATACCACAGTCAATTCTGACGCCCCGGTACATTTGTTTCAAACACAAAAAAGCCGCTCCCGGATTGGGAGCGGCTTTTTTTGTGCGCGAGCGCAAAGCTATTCCCGCACGAAATGCCCCCGGCCCAGCATGTCGCCTTCGGAGCCGAGCAGGCGCAGGTAGTACAGGCCCGGAGCGAGGGCGTGGGTATCGAGTTGCGGCTGGGCGGCGCGCAGGGCCTGGCGCAGCACCACGCGGCCGGTAGCATCCACTACCTCGGCGCGGGCGGTGGTGGCGGGCACGGCGGCAAGTTGGAGCTGGTCGTGGCAGGGCACGGGGAACAAGGTGAGCGGGGCCACGCCGGCAGTGGCGCGGGTGGCCAGGGCGAGGCTGTTGTCGCGCACAGGCGCGGCGGCGGGCAGGTCCAGAATCCACTGGTCGGGGTCGACGGCGATGCTGGATACCGTGCCGGCAGCCGCAAACTGAAACGTCTGGGTGGCTTGCGACTGGCGCAGGCGCACGGTTTGCGTGGTGCCGTTGGTGAAGGTGAGGCGATAGTCAACCTGTGTGTCGAAGAACGGCGTGACGGAGGGCACCGAGGCCGTTTCGGTCACGCGGAGCACGACGGTGTTGCCCACCTGGTTCCACCGGCCGTTGAAGGTGGGGTAGCCATTGCCCCGAAACCACTGCTGAAAGAAATAGGTGAGCGAGAAACCGGCTTCGGCCTCGAAGATGCGCTGCAGGTCGGCGGTGTGCGCGGTGGAGGCGCGGTACGTGGTCTGGTAGGTGCGCAGGGCACGGAAAAACTTCGTGTCGTCGTTCAGCAGATAGCGCAGCATGTGGATGACGGCCGCCCCCTTCTTGTACGTCAGGGCAGTGCTGAAAATGCGGTTGACGTTGGTGGTATCGGCCACGTACACACTGCCGGAGCTCTGCTGGGCCGTGGCGTGGGCATTGTCCATCCAGTTGCGGGCGGTGGCGGGGGTAGTAAAGGTCTGATAAGAAATGTATTCGCCGTAAGAAGCGAAGCCTTCGTTCAGCCAGATGTCTTCCCAGGAAGCGCAGGTCACGTTGTCACCAAACCACTGATGGAACAGCTCGTGGGCCGTGAGGTTGAAGAAAAAACCATCCTGCGTGGTCATGGTCTGGTGCTCCATGCCGCCACCCAGGCCCAGCGGGGCCATGCTGTGGCCGTATTTCTCGTTGGCAAACGGGTAGAGGCCGACCAGATTGGAGTAGTTTTCGATGAAGCCGGGCGTCCGGTCAACTTCGCTCTGGTAGTAGGTCAGGGCATCCTGATTGTATAGGTAGTTGACGATGGGGATGGTGGGCCCGCCCGTGGGATGGGCGTAGTTCACGTACTCCACGTAGGGCGCCACCGCTACCGAAATCAGGTAATAATCAATCGGATGGCGTGATTTCCATTCGTAGCGCACTTTGCCATTAGGCAGGCTCACGGTGCGCGTGAGCACGCCGTTGGAGCCCACCTTGTTGGGGAGCGTGGTGGTCACCCACACGTCGCTGGAATCGGCCTTATCGGTCAGCACCTGCTTGCACGGGAACCACTCGTGGGCCGAAAACGGCTCCGAGAGGCTGTAGGTAATGTTGTACGGAATGACATTTGTGTAGCCAATCTGGCCTTGGGTGCGGTTGCTCAGGCCGTTGCCGATGGCGGCTGAGTTTCCACTCGGGGCCGTGCCGTGGTAGTAGATGCGGGCATCGGCCAAGGCATTGGCGGGGGCCACCTGGGCCAGCTTGGCGTTCACGTCCTGCCCCACCCGCCGGATGCCGGGCGAGCGTTTCCCGTTCACCACCACCGAGTCGATGAGTAGCGTGGCCGTGCCGGCGGGCGAGCCCGCCGGGGCCTGATACAACTCAAACGCCAGCGAATCGAGCGCCTGGCTGCCTACCCGCACACGCATCAGCACCGAGCCGGACACGTTCAGCGAGGTATTTTCAAGGGCCAGGTCGAGCTTGTAGTACTTGACATCGTAGCGGTTCATTTTGGCGCGGTGGGCCACCGAGGAAGTGGCCGTGCGCTGGGCATTGGCGATGCGGCCCGCCGCACAGACCAGGCCGGCATCTGGCCCCGCGGCAATCTGTTGGGGCGCGGTGGGCGTAGATTGGGCCAGCAGCAGCCCGGGGGCACCAAGCAAGGCACTGGTAAAGAGAGCGTAGAGATGACGACGCATAAGGGAAAGATGTGGAAATGCGGAGAAATAAAAGCCGGTTCGGGCCGGTTGCGAATCAAGCATTCGAAGGTACGTTGGCTAAGATAAAAATGGCTTTATTGGCCTCGGCCATTGTTCGGCTTACTATTGGTCTGGGCAGCCGTATATTTCGGCTTTATCAGGATTTAATTTGCTTTTTTCCTTTTGGCATGCTCTACCGCCCCCGCCTGCTCCACCCGTTTCCGCTTGGCTTCCTGCTGTTTATAGCGAGTTGGCTGGGTTTGGCAGAGCCAGCACGCGCTACGCACATTGTGGGGGGCGAAATGGAGCTGGTGCACAATTCCGGCGATTCTTACACCCTCCTGCTCAACCTTTATTTTGATGCCTACAACGGCAGCCCCAGCGCCCTCGATGCCGACCTGACGGCCAGCATTTTCGACAAAGCCACCAATGCCCGGATGATGAACGTGCTGCTGCCGCTCACTAGCAATACCTTCGTCAGCTATACCAACCCGGCCTGTGCCAAGCCCACGCTCAGCACCCGTAAGCTGGTGTACAGCAAGGCGATTACGCTCCCGGCCGGCACGTACAACGGCCCGCAGGGCTATTACGCTGCCGTGGAGCGCTGCTGTCGCAACAACTCCATCAGCAACATCGTGGACCCCGGCGGGGCGGCCCAGACCTTCTATCTCGAATTCCCATCGGTGGTGCGGCGCGGCCAGACTTTCTACGATTCCACGCCGCGCATTTTCCCGCCCCTGGCCGATTATGCCTGTCGCGACGAGCTTTTCTATTACGATTTCGGCGGTCAGGATGCCGATAAGGACTCGCTGGTGTATGAGTTAGTGACCCCGCTCAACGGGCATTCCAATGCCACCACTCCCAAGCCGGCGTCAGCTTCGCCGGGCCCCTACTCAACCATCACCTGGCAGCCGCCCGCCCCGGCGCTGCCGGGCCAGCCCGCTCTTCCTCCGCTAGGCACTCTTAATCAGATTCCGGGCACGCCCACGCTCCAAATCAACCGGTTCACGGGGCGGCTCACGGTGCGCCCCAGCAATCTGGGGCTGTTTGTGTTTGGCGTGAGCTGCTCGGAATACCGGAGGGGCGAAAAAATCGGCGAGTCGCGCCGCGATTTCCAACTGATGGTGCTCAACTGCCCCACCAACACTAAGCCCAGCATGGTACTGCTGCCAGCTGCCGCCAGCAACGTTCCATACCGGCCGGGCCGCGATACCCTGCATCTAGTGCCGGGCAGTAACCACTGCGTGCGCCTGCGCTTCACCGACCCAGACCCCAATTCGCGCCTCTCGTTATCGCTCAGTCCGGTCAATTTTTCGGGTCTGCTGCCAGCTTTCACCACCGCCACCAGCGGCGCGGTGCGCAGCCCCGGCCAGCCCGATACGCTCACAGCCACCCTTTGCTTTCCTGATTGCATCAATACCCGGGGCCGGGTTTTCCTACTGGATGTGGTGGTGGGCGACGACGGCTGTAGCCTGCCCAAGCGCGATACCGTGCGCGTGGCTTTCACCTCGGTGCCCCCGCCCAACTCGCCACCTACGCTCACTACCACGGCCGGGCCGGGCCTGCCTTTACATGTGCGGGTGGGCGACCTGGTTACCTTCAACCTGACCGGCACTGACCCTGACAACGACCCCATCCAGCTGGAAATGACCGGGCAGGGCTTCAATCCTGCCAGCCTGGGGGCCACCCTCACGCAGGCCCCGGCCGGCAACCAGCAGCAGGGGCGCTTTTCCTGGCGCGTGGACTGCCGGGCCGTGGGGCCAGATTCGGTTCTGGTATTTCAGTTCGCGGCAGCCACTTCGCCGTGTACCGAGCGGCAGGCCGCCATAATTTCGGTGCCCGTTGTGGTGCGCTACGCCAATACCCCACCGGTGCTCACGGCCAGCCCACTGTTCCCGCTGCCTGCGAGCCCTGGAGTGCTGCCCGTGGTGCGCCTGCCGCTGGGCGCTACGTTCACCACCGCGCTGGCCGGGGCTGATGCCGACCGCGACGGCCTGACGCTGACCGCCACCAGCGAGAATTTTGCCCTGGCCGAAGCCGGCATGAGCTTCACGGCGCAGAACGGCACGGGCGTGGCGGCCGGCACTTTTCGCTGGGACGTGAGCTGCGATGCCGTGGTGCTGCACCGCCCCCTGGACGTGACCTTCCGGCTGGTGGACGCCACCTGCCGGCCCGTTCCTCAGGCACAGACCGTGCGCTTCGAAGTCATCCGGCCCGAGTCGCCGGAGCTGAAGCTCTACAACATCATCACTCCGAACGGCGACCGTGTGAACGATGAGTTTCGCTTGCCGGAGCTGCCGCTCAACTTCTGCGATGAGCAGTTTGCCAGTGTCCGGATTTTCTCGCGCTGGGGGCAGCAGCTGTTCGAGTCGCACGACCGGGAATTCCGGTGGCCCGGCGAAGGAAGCGGCAGCCTATACTATTATTTGGTGACATACACTGACGGCCGCTCTTTCAAAGGCTGGCTGGAAGTGAAGCCTTAATCTGATTCAGCACCTCTCCATTTTCAGCACAAAGGCCCGCTACAACTGCAGCGGGCCTTTGTGCTGAAAATCATTATTATATAATCCGAAATTTCGATTTTAATACATAAATAGAAAGACGGCAAACAGCACCACCCACAGCACGTCGATGAAATGCCAGTAGGTGCCCATGAGTTGTAATTGTCGGCGGTGATAGGGGTTGCGAATGAACACAAGCGAGCGCACGGCGTCGCGGTCGGCGTGGGCGACGCGCAGCAGCAGCGCCAGCAGAAACAGCACCCCACCCAGCAAATGGGCCACGTGCAGCGCCGATATGAGGTAGATGAACTGGCCGCTGCTGGTGCTGGTGCGCCCCTGAAAAAACACGCCCTGCGTCATCAGCTCGCGCCAGCCCAGCACCTGCAACCCGGCAAACACGCAGCCCAGTAGCAGGGTGGCGCCCAGGCAGCGGGCCAGGCTGCCCAGGTCGTCCTGAGCATAGAGGCGCCGTGCCTGCCCGATGGTATAGCTGCTCAGGAGCAGCACGATGGTGCTAAGGGAAAAGTAGCGGGGCAGCGGATGCAGCCCGGTGGGCACCCCGCTCCGCAGGCGAGTGGTCACGTAGGCTGCCACCAGCATTACGAACATGATGGCGATGGCAACCATGGCCAGATATCCCGCCACCAGGAGCGGGGGCATGCGTTCGATACGGCCAAACGACGAGGAATTTCGCCGCGCCCCAACCTGATTATTGCGTTCGAATTCGGAGTTCATGGGGTAGCACCAAGGGAGATACTACCGAAACTAACGCGGTGATAATTAGTTGCACACCCGCCCAAATTTGCCCGAAAGTTGCGCCCTATTTGAAGAAGGAGCCAATCTTGCCCAGCACGGCGTTGAGCGTGATTTTGGGGGTGCGCTGCACGCCAAAGGTGACGTAGGTTTTGCCGCCCACGCGCAGGTCGAGCACCCAGCCCAGCTGCCGGGCCAAATCGTTGATTTGCTGGAGCGGGTCGGGGCCGCTGGATTTGGGGGCTTTAGGGGTGCCCGGCGGCTTGGGCGGACCGGCCGTGAGCTCGTCGAGCACCTGCTGGCTGGGAATATTCAAAATAAGGTAGGTACCGGCGGCGGCCAGCTGCAAGGCGTGGCCATTCCAGTTGATGACCAGCTGAGCCTCAATTTCGAGCGTGCTAGGCACCGGGGTTGGGGGTGCTGCTGGTGGGCAATTGGGGTGCCGAGGCGGGCTGCTCGCCCCGCGTGCGGATGCGCAGCGAGCCATTTAGCTTCCAGGTGGCGGCCGGGGCGTTGGGGTTTTGCGGGTTGGGCACTTGCAGCTCCATTTGGTCGAAGGCACAGCTTAGCTCCACACCGCCCGAAAGCTTGCCGAGCAGCGAGGCGGCCATATCGGCCCAGTTGGGAGAGGAGGAATCAGGCATAAAACAGCAAATGGATGGTGAAAACCTAGGAGTCAAAATACCCGTCAGCGCGGGCCAGCTGGCCGCAAAGTACGACCTTTGCCCCTGCTAACGCAACGCGCAGGCCAGAGTTGCTGTTTCATCCGCCACGCAGGAAACCTGCGTAGAGCACCTCCGACTGCTATTGTTATTTATTGTTCGATGCATCTTTCCACTATCCGCCCGCTTCACGCGGCAGCCTTTTTCCTGTTGATTTCGGTTCCTGCCCATGCCCAGCTTGCTGCCGAATCCGCTCACGCCCCCCGTGTTGCCGACATTTCAGACCTTGCTTTTGAGCCCAGTGGTCCATTTGCCAGCCAGGCCGCTACGATGGGAGTGTACGAAGGCTCAAATATTAAATACGTGCTGCTTGATGCGGAGGGCAAGACAATTGCAGACCCGACCGGGGCAATTGCCTTGGCGGGCAGCACTGCGTCGGCTAGTGCTGAGCTGGACTCCCTGCTGAAACAATGCCGGGCGGGCGCGGCCCCAACACAGGTAACCGTGCCGGCCGGCACTTTCAGCTGCTACCCGGTTACCGGCCAATATACCCCGACCAACACACCCCAGCCCGGCCCAAAAAGCGGCGGCAAGCAGGTCGATTATTATGCCCCCATCATCGGCCTTATTAAAACCGATTATTACGATAGCAACGGCAAGCTGCTGCAAAGCCGGGTGCTGAGCAAGCTGCGGTAGCACCCGGCCACGGCGCGGGCTGCTACCTTTGGGGCCTTCCAAACCCGCCCCCTCACTCCTGCTGCCCATGAAGCTTATTGAATGCCCGCGCGACGCCATGCAGGGCCTGCCCGACTTCATTCCCACCGCCACCAAAACCGCCTACCTCAACTCGCTGCTGCAGGTGGGGTTTGACACGCTGGACTTTGGTTCCTTCGTGTCACCCAAAGCCATTCCGCAGCTGCGCGACACCGCCGAAGTGCTGGCCGGCCTCGACCTCAGCACTACCCAGACCAAGCTGCTGGCCATCGTGGCCAACCTGCGCGGGGCCGAAACCGCCCTGCAACACCCCGAAATCAGCTACCTGGGCTTTCCCCTCTCGGTGTCGGCCACCTTCCAGCGGCGCAACACCAACCAGAGCCCCGCCGAAGCATTGGCCGACGTAGCCGCCATGCACGAGCGTTGCGAGCAGCACGGCAAAACACTGGTTACCTATCTGTCCATGGGTTTCGGCAACCCCTACGGCGACGCCTGGAATCCGGAAATCGTAACCGATTTCACGGCTAAGCTGGCGGCGCTGGGCATTCGCATCGTGGCGCTGTCCGATACCATCGGAGCCAGCACGGCCGCCACCATTGAGCCCCTGTTTTCGGCGCTGATTCCGGCTTTCCCGGCCATTGAGTTTGGCGCGCATTTGCACACCACGCCCACCTCCTGGCACGAGAAGGTGGCCGCCGCCTACACGGCCGGCTGCCGCCGTTTCGACGGCGCCATTGGCGGCATTGGAGGCTGCCCCATGGCGGCCGATGAGCTGACGGGCAACATGGCCACCGAGAATTTATTGGCTTTTCTGGGCGAAAAGGGAGTAGATTCGGGACTGAACCTGCAGGCGTTCGGAGAGGCCCAGGCGGCGGCGGGCCAGGTTTTTGGGTTTCATTAAAACTTCGTGCTGATGGCGACCACCGTCGATATTTTCATTCCCTGCTTCGTCGACCAGCTTTACCCGGCCACGGCCATGCACATGGTGCGCGTGCTGGAGCGAGTGGGCGTGGCGGTCAATTACAACCCTAACCAAACCTGCTGCGGCCAGCCGGCCTACAACGCCGGCTACGTGGACCAGAGCCGCGCCGTGGCCGACAAATTCCTCGCCGACTTTGCCGCCCCGGCCACCGATGCCCAGCGCTATATTGTGAGCCCGTCGGCCTCGTGCGTGGGCATGGTACGCAACAGCTACTCCGATTTGTACGCCGGCCGGCCCGAACAGGCCGCCTGCCGGGCCGTGCAGGGCCGCGTGTACGAGCTGACCGAATTTCTCGTCGACGTGCTGGGCATCACGGCCGTGCCGGGCGCGCGGCTGGCCGGCAAGTACACCTACCACGACTCCTGCTCGGGCCTGCGCGAATGCGGCCTACGGGCGCAACCACGCCAGCTGCTGGACGCCGTGGCCGGCCTGGAGCGCCTCGAAATGGCCGAAACCACTACTTGCTGCGGCTTCGGTGGCACGTTTGCGGTGAAATTTGAAGCCATTTCGGTGGCCATGGCTCAGCAAAAGGTGGAGCACGCCCTCGACACCGGGGCCGACTTTATCGTGAGCACCGACGTGAGCTGTCTCATGCACCTCGAATCATACATTAAAAAGGAAAAGCTGCCGTTGAAGTGCCTGCACGTGGCCGATGTGCTAGCCAGCGGCTGGTAAGTTGGTTCTTCGTATTATCCCTGTTTCTCCCCTCCTTATCATTTTCGTGCAGCATTATTTATCCGGCCGGCTCTCGCAGTATCTGCTGCTGCTGGCTTGTTTGGCGGGCATTGCGGGCCTGCTGGCTTCCCGGGCGCTGATTGCCATTGCGCCCATTGTGGGCGTGGTGGCGGCTCTGGCCAATCCGCAGCTGCGACGTGCCATTCCGGGCTATTTCCGGAACGGGGCGGCCATGCGGGCGGCGGCGGTAATCGTCTTTCTACTAATTAGTGGCCTTTACACTTCGGAGTTGCTGGTGTGGCGGCACGAGTTATTCCGCGACCTTACCTGGCTGGCGGTACCGCTGGCCTTCACGCTGGCCGTGCCCCTCACGCGGGGGCAGCGCCTGGCGGTGGGCAGCGTGTTTGTGCTGGGTGTGGCGGCTGCGGGCCTCGCCACGCTGGTACAGTACTGGCAAAACGCCGCCTTTGCCAACGAGGAAATCATATTTGGGAAGAACATGCCGGCCTTCACCCATATTTTCCACATCTCGTTCGGGGTCATGCTGGCCCTGGGCTGCTGCTGGGGGCTGCTGCTGCGCCGCGAGGCGCTGGCCGGCCGGCTGCTGCGCGGGGCACTGCTGGCGGCGGCGGCGGCGGCGGCTGTCACGCTGCACGTACTGGCTTACCGCACGGGCCTTCTGGTTTTCTACACGGCCTTATTTGCGGTCGTGGTGCGCCTGTTGCTGCGCCGCAATCTGGCGCTGGGCCTGGGCTTGCTGGCGCTGCTGGTGCTGGGGCCGTGGGCGGCCTACCACGGGCTGGAGTCGGTGCAGCAACGGGTGGAGGCCACACACTGGGACCTTGAACAGTTCACTACAGGCCACGACATCAACCACTATTCGTTGTCGCGCCGGCTGGCGGCCATCGAAACGGCGGTCCACGTCATTGCCCAGCACTGGCTGATGGGCGTGGCCCCGGCCGATGCCCGCGCCGCCATGATGACCCAGTACGATTGGCAGGGATTCGGCCTTGAGCCCGAAAACCGCATCGAAGTGCACAACCAATTCCTGCAAGCCATGGTGGGCGGTGGCATAGTGGGCCTGGCCTTGCTGCTGGCCGTAATGTTCTGGCCGCTCACCCGGCCCTGGGCCCGGCGGCAGCCGGCCATTGGGGTATTCATGCTAATGCAGGCCACTAGCATGCTGGTGGATGCGCCGCTGGACCTGCAGTTGGGCCTGAACCTGTTTGTGTTTGGCTACGGCTTTCTGGTGGTAGCTGGCGAGCGCCGCGCCACCGAAGCGCTGACCGAGCCACAAGCCAACTGATAGTGCTTCCGTGGCGCGGCATTTGTGCTCATTGATTTACAGCGCCTTCCGAATCCGGTCTTTCAGGCCCTCGGTGGCTTCCAGCAGGGGCAGGCGCACAGCCGCGCCGCATACCCCCAGGGCCTCAAGCACGGCTTTCACGCCCACGGGGTTGCTTTCCTCATACATGAGCGGGTTGAGGGGCAGCAGGTGAAACAGGCCCTCGCGGGCGGCGGCAAAGTCGCCGGACAGCGCGGCGCGGGTGAGGTCGGCAAAGCGCTTGGGGAAGGCATTGGCCAGCACCGAAATGACGCCTTCGCCACCGCAGGCAATGAGGGCGGGCGTGAGCATGTCATCGCCGGAGAGCAGCAGGAAGTTTTTGGGCTTGCGGGCCGCGATGGCCAGGCACTGTTCCATGAGGCCGCTGGCTTCCTTGATGCCGATGATGTTGGGGTGCTGGGCCAGGCGCAGCGTGGTTTCGGCGGTGAGGTTGGAGGCCGTGCGGCCGGGCACGTTGTAGAGGATAATGGGCAGCGGGCTGGCATCGGCCAGGCGGGTGTAATGCGCGATAATCCCGGCCTGGCTGGGCTTGTTGTAGGCCGGACTAGCCGATAGAATGGCCGCCACGCCGGTGAGGTCGGTGGTGCGCAGGGCCTCTTCGGCGGCGGCCGTGTCGTTGGAGCCAATGCCGTAGACCAGCGGCACGCGGCCGGCCACGTGCTCCACGGCCACGCGCAGCAGCTCGGTTTTCTCAGCCGCCGTGGTGGTGGGCGACTCACCGGTAGTGCCGTTCACCACGAGGTATTCCACGCCGCCGTCGATGCAGAAATCGAGCAAGCGGCGCCAGCCGGCGTAGTCCACGGCTTGTTCCGGGGTGAAGGGGGTGACCAGGGCCACGCCCGTGCCATGAAACGCGGGAAGACGGGAGCCAGATTTGTTCATGCCGGGAGTTTGGGAGTTAGTTTTGTGGGCTGCAAAAGTAGTAGGTAGGCCCGCTTTCACCCGCCTGAACTTTACGGAACGTCATGTAGCGCGCAGCGAAGCATGACGGGCTGGTTGCCTGACTTTCTTACTCTCCTGAATCCATCCCCTTATTTTCTCTGGTTGCGAAGCCCGGCTTCGTGCGCGTTTCAATGAAATTTACTTCTGCTTCCCTCCTGCTGGCAGCCCTTGCAGTGGCCGCCTGCGATTCTAAAACCGCCACCACCGGCGAAGCTTCCAAAAGCAACGCCACGGTAGAAGCCGCCCCCGCCGACTCGGCCACCGACCCCGCCGCAGCCGAAACCTCCGGCACCCGTGCCACGGCCACCGACGAGGCCAACGCCACGCCCGCCCCGGCCCCTAGCTCCATCCCGGCCAGCAAGGCCGGCGACGCGGCCGCTATTCTGGCCCGGCCGCAGGTGCCCATTCTCTGCTACCACCAGATTCGGGATTGGACGGCCCGCGACTCGAAGGGCGCGAAGGACTACATTGTGCCCATCGCCGCCTTTAAGGCCCAGATTAAAATGCTGGCCGACTCGGGCTACCACACCATCTCGCCTGACCAGCTCTACGCCTACATGACCACGGGGGCCAAGCTGCCGAGCAAGCCCATCATGCTCACCTTCGACGATACCGACCTCGACCAGTTCACCATTGCCCGGCCCACGCTGGAGCAGTACGGCTACAAGGCGATGTACTTCGTGATGACCGTGAGCCTGGGCCGCCCCCACTACATGACCAAGGCCATGGTGAAGCAGCTTTCCGACGAGGGCAACGTCATCGGCTCGCACACCTGGGACCACCACAACGTGAAGAAATACCAGGGCAAGGACTGGGAAACCCAAATCGACAAGCCCACCAAAACGCTGGAGGAAATCACGGGCAAGAAAATTAACTACTTCGCCTACCCCTTCGGCCTCTGGAACACCCAGGCCTTCCCGGAGCTGAAAAAGCGCGGTTTCGTGGCCGCCTTCTCGCTGGCCGAAAAGCGCGACCAAACCGACCCGCTGTTCACCATCCGCCGCATCATCGCCAGCGGCTACTGGAGTCCCAAGACGCTGCGCAACAACATTGTGCAGTCGTTCTAGCCCGCAAAAAGCATGAGTTTCCGGGCTGGCTCTGCCCGCATCTGGATTCACGAAATAGCCTGGCTGCTCGGCAGTTGGGCTTTTTCGTGGCTATTGCTGAGCCTGTTGATGGGGTTTAACTACCTGTGGCAGCCCAAGCTTGACATTCAGATGCACAACACGTACTTCGTGCTTCCGCCGCTGCTGCTTACGACGCTGGTGTGGTTGCCAGTTGCCACGGTAGTTACCGGCGTGCGGGTGCTAACGTCAGCTTTCCGGAACTCTGGCCCTAATTCCGTACTGGTTATTTTAGTCGGCATCTGGACGCTATTTACCTTACTTATTGCATTACGTGGAGTGATAAGCTAATCGCAATGCAGCATTTATCTTATCAATTAAAAAGCCCGGTCATGACAATGACCGGGCTTTTTAATTAAAACCGAATAGAATGAATGACATAACTCACGGGGCTTTCACGCCGCCGGTACCGCTGGCGGCGGGCGGCATACCGGGCGGTACCTGATGCACAACTATCACGAAGGGAAATTCGCCTTTCATCTGGCTGTAAATGGTGGCCTCGTAGTCGGGGCCCTGGTAGCGCACGGCTTCGCAGCTGGGGCAGGTCACGGGCTGGGCAGTGAGCTTGTGGCTTTTGAGCTCCCGGGTTAGTTCGCGCACGCAGCTGGCCTGGGTGGTTTTCAGCACCACGTCCTGGCCGGGGCGCTGGACGCGCATTTGTAGGCGGGCCGAGGGCGCGGTGGCACCCGACGGCACAAACGTCCAGGCGGACTCGCGCATGGTGGCGGTGGGGCCGATGTACGTCCACTCGAAGGTGAGGTGGTCCGTCACCACTTTGGGGGCAGTAAGGGCCGTAGGCTCGGCCCCGATGGCCAGCAAATCAGCCAGCCCGACGCACTGCGCCCGCACCACCGGGGCACAAATGGCCGAGCCAATGAGGAATGCAAAAAGAAGTAGTACGCGCATGGATGGGAAAATGGAGGTCAAAGGTCGGTATTTCAGGCCATAGACAAAAACTTAGCCGAATTATTTGCATCGAACCAAGCTAAATCTATCAATTTTGTCCTTCCTTCTCCCTTTTCCGGATTTCCCCGGTGGCTCGCCCTAGAAAAGGGAGCCTTGCTGGCCGGGCCCCGCAGCGGGTGCGGGTGGCCCCGCCGCTTCGGTGTCAGCAGCCGTATCATCCTGCGCACCCGCATCGGCAGGTGGCAGCATACCCATCAGGTCCGTTTCGGAGATGATGGGCACTTTGAAGCCCAGGGCTTTTTCACGTTTGGCGGGGCCCATGTTGTCGCCGGCCACGAGGTAGCTCAGCTTTTTGCTGATGGAGCCCGTGATTTTGCCGCCGTTGGAGGTGATGAGGAGCTGCAACTCCTCGCGGCTGTGCTGCTCAAACACGCCCGAGATGACAAACGTGAGCCCGGCCAGCCGGTCAGAGGCGGGCACGGGCGCTTCGCCGGTTACTTCCAGCTGCACGCCGGCCTGGCGCAGGCGCTCAATCAATTCACGGTTTTCGGGCTGCTGAAACCAGTGGGCGGCGGCCACGGCAATTACGCCCCCCACTTCGGGCACGGCGGCCATGTCCTCGGCGGTGGCGGCCATCAGGGCATCGATGCTGCGGTAATGGGCGGCCAGCTTCTGAGCCACGGTTTCGCCCACGTAGCGAATGCCCAGGCCAAACAGCACACGCGGAAACGGCACCTGCTTGCTGGCTTCGATGCCGGCAATGAGGTTGTCGATGCTCTTTTCACCGAGGCGTTCCAGCGTCACCAGCTCGGGCCGGCGGGCGGGCAGGTCGTAGATGTCGGCGGGCGTTTTCACCATGCCCAGCTCGAAGAACCGGCCCACGGTTTCGGCCCCCAATCCGTCAATATTCAGGGCTTTACGCGACACATAGTGCTCCAGCCGGGCCTTGAGCTGGGGCGGACAGCCGCGCTCGTTGGGGCAGCGGAAGTGGGCTTCGCCCTCGGGCCGCACCAGCGGGGTGCCGCAGGCCGGACAGGCCGTGGGGTATTGGATGGGCACCGTGTCGGCGGGACGGGCCGTCAGGTCTACGCCCGTGATTTTGGGGATGATTTCGCCGCCTTTTTCCACGTACACCATGTCGCCGAGGCGCAGGTCGAGTAACTCAATCTGGTTGGCGTTGTGCAGCGTGGCACGCTTTACCACGGTGCCGGCCAGCGGCACGGGCGTGAGCACGGCCACGGGCGTCACGGCCCCGGTCCGGCCCACGTTGTAGAGCACGTCGTTGAGGCGGGTGCGGGCGGCCTCGGCGGGATACTTGTAGGCGATGGCCCAGCGGGGGCTTTTGGCGGTGTAGCCCAGCTGGTCCTGCTGACGCAGGTTGTCGACTTTAATAACGATGCCATCAGTCGCCATGGGCAGGTCGAAGCGCTTTTTGGCCCAGTAATGCACGAATTCTAGCACTTCCTCGATGCTGGAGGCCCGCCGCCAGGTATTCGACACGGGCAGCCCGTAGGCCGTTAGCGCCTCCAGCGCGTCGCTGTGGCTGGCGAAATGGCGGCCCGGTGTGAGCAGCGAGTAGGCGTAGAAGCGCAGCTTGCGGGCTGCCACCTGGGCCGAGTTCTGAAGTTTGAGCGTGCCGCTGGCGGCGTTGCGGGGGTTGGCCAGCAGGGCTTCTCCGTTTTGCTCCCGTTCGGCATTCAGTTCCTCAAATACCGGCAGCGGCATAAATACCTCGCCACGCACTTCGAAATCCTCGGGCTGGCCGGGGCCGGGGCGCAAGGCCAGCGGCAGGGTTTTGATGGTGCGCACGTTGGCCGTCACCACGTCGCCGCGGGTGCCGTCGCCACGCGTCACGCCCTGCGTGAGCTGGCCATGCTCGTAGTGCAGGCTCATGGCCACGCCGTCAATTTTCAGCTCGCACACATAGCCGTAAGGCGCGCCTTCCAGCCCCTTTTGCACCCGTTCGTCGAACTCGCGCAGGTCGTCCTCGGAATAGGTATTTCCCAGGCTGAGCATGGGAAAGCGGTGCACCGCGGTGGGAAATTGCTTGGTGATGGTGCCGCCCACGCGCCGGGTGGGCGAATTGGGAAGGGCGAGGTCGGGGTGCGCGGCTTCGAGCTGTTGCAGCTCGGCCAGTAGCTGGTCGAATTCCTGGTCGGGTATTTCAGAGATATCGAGCTGGTAGTACTGGTGATTGAGGTGGTGGAGCTGCTCGGTGAGGGCCTGAATGCGGTGCTGAATGGCGGGAGTATCGGGCATGGCGGGAGTGCCGGACGCGGCAAATCGAAGTCAATTAAAACAAGAGCCGCAAGCTACGGCGGCGCGCCAAAACAAGCGGTAAAACAGAAAAAGCTGCCCGATTGGGCAGCTTTCCTAATTTGGTGACGGGCAGTAGCCTAGCCCGCTACTGATACGAAACGCGCCCGTTAGCAAACGAAAGTTTGTGGGTTTTCCGGGCCGAAGCCAGGCCCTCAGTCACCATTACGTACTCGCCTTGGGCAGAGCCTTTATCGGCCACAATCTTTGGATTCATCAGGGGGCCAACCTTGAAGAGCCGGCTCGCGGGGTGCTCGCCGTATTCCGACACGCTCACTAACAGGCTGTGCGACGTTTCATCCGATTCCGGCAGTTTGGCGCTGCCGGAGCCGTTGCCGACTACATACACCTGGGCGACAGCTTGGCTTAATTTATAGGTTGATACAGACTCAATGGAAGCCAGGATTTTCTTCAAATCAGGGTTGCTTACTTCAACCGTCTTTGGCTTGGCCTGGGCCATTGCCAGCGCTGGGGTAGCCAGCATCAGAAGGAAAAATAGCCGGCTGGGCCGGTTGGTAGTATTTGGCAGGTTTGTGGTCATTGATTGGAAAGGATGGAAAAGTTAAATCCTGCTAAATATCAAGTATTTATTTTCTAGTTCTGCACGAGCACGCCGTCGGCCATAAAGTTCAGCTCTTGCTTGGGCTGGGTGATGGCGGCAATTTCTTTTTCCGGCTTGCCGGCATCGCGCAGGTAGTGCTGCTGGTCGGCCACGCTCACGGTTTCGCGGTGTGCCCAGCCGCTCACGACTACGGTGTGGCCGCTGAGGTCTTTGGGCACGAAAAAGGCGTAATCGCGGAAACGGACGCGCATCTGCTGGCCATCGGCGGTGGGTAGCGTCATCCAGCAGCCTTTGGCCTGGCACACGGCGGTGGCCTTGCCCACCAGCTTCACCTGGGCCGAATCGCGGCTGCCGAGGGCAGTGGCCAGGGCACTCATGGGCACCGCGCCGGCGGGGTCAACGGCCGCGCCGTAGGTCTGGCCGGGCGTGGCCGGGGCAATGCGGGTGTTGCCCGGGGCTTCGCCTTCTTCCTCTTCACCCTCGGCATTGGCACCGGCCCCTTTGGGTACTTCGGAGTCGTGGCCGTTCACTTCCTGCTGGCCCTGAGGCACCGGCAGCACGGGGTTGATGGGAGCCGAGGGGAAGAACTTAAGCAGTAGCAGAATAGCGACGAGTACGCCAGCGAAAGAGAGCAGAAATTTCATGATTCAGGAAATGGGGTTTTGAAGCAAGTGCATGGCTGCCATACTAAATCAGTCCGGCAGCCAGCTTAAGGCAATAAGTGAAGCAAATGGTTATTACTGGCTAATAACGACTGCTTTATGCAGCTTACGAGCATAGGCCATGCGGCGCTCCGACCCGCCCGCACCCGTGTAATCGAAGCCCACTGTGGTGGGGTCTTCGCGCAGGGCCGCCCAGGTTTTGGCGTCTACTTCGGCGGGTTGCTCGGTACCGGCCGGAATGGCGGGCTGCATGAAATGGGCATCGGCGAAGAAGCTATTCATGCCCTGCAAAATGGCAATTTCCTGGTCGCGCACGCTGGCCGACTGCGGGTCGGCAATATCAGTGTGGGTGAGCAGGGCGCGCGCCGGCAGCACTTCGTGGCGCAGGGTATCGCCGGTGCTGCTGGTTACGATGAGGTGAGCCTGGGCCGTGAGCACGCGGGGTCCGCGCAGCTGCAGAATGAAATTATCCTTGGTGGCCGGGTCCGAAAACGAGTGGGTGGCGCTCACGGTGTTGAGCACCGTTTTGCCGCTCACACGCACGCGGCTGCCGGCAGGCGGCGGGGTGTAGGTAGTGCGGGGGTCGGTGGCGGAACTGCTTACCTCGCGCTCGGTGCTCACGCAGGAAGCCAGTTGGAGCGTGAGGCCAGCGGCCAGCAGCCCCAGGGCAGAAAGTCGAAGACGTTTGATTTTCATAAAATGAAGCGCGGCCGAGAATAGACCAGTGCACGAAGGTAAGGTGGAAAATGAAGCCGATGCTATATAGAAAACCTGCATAGGCGGCCTGCGCGTGGGATTTTACGGCAAATACACATTATTGGGTTTGACTTCTGCTTTTTAGAACCCAATCGGTCATCCCGATGCAGCACAAATCTGACTATGCCCGTCGTAAGAATCCCCTTGGTTTCCTCCCGCGTCGGAATGCCAGGGGCCTCCCTTCTTAAAACAAGCCTATTTCAAACCCTAGCGTCCAGCGAGGCAGTTCGGGCCAGGCCGCGTAGCCGGCGGCAAAAACCGGCGAAAGCCGGTAGTGTGCTGTGAGGGCGTAGCGGTCGATGCCCACGCGGGCCCCGGCGGTGCTCGACCAGCGCCGCAGATAAGGCAGCCCGCGCTCGGTGGTTTC
The DNA here is from genome assembly GCF_016056375.1 of Hymenobacter negativus. Classification (GTDB taxonomy): domain Bacteria; phylum Bacteroidota; class Bacteroidia; order Cytophagales; family Hymenobacteraceae; genus Hymenobacter; species Hymenobacter negativus_A. The sequence goes on along the minus strand of NZ_JAEDAE010000001.1, from coordinate 576,969 downwards.
GACGGAGCCGATGCCCGGGGCGGGGGCGTCGTCGGTGGTATGGGCAGTGGCGGCGGCCCAGCTGCCACCGGCCAGCAAGTCGAGGTAGCTGCCCACGGCGTTGCCCCGACGGCCGCAGTTCAGGCGCAGGCTCACTTCGGAAAACAGTTGGTGCAGGGCCAGAATTTCGCTGCGGTGCAGGCTCGGGCCCGGCACACGCTTCTGCCCGTCTTGCGCCAGGCTAAAGCGCTGATAAGCATAGCCCAGGTCAGCATTGAAGGCCAATACCTGGCTCACCCGAAACTTGAGTCGCCCGCCAACGCGCAGCTCGGCCGAGCTCAGCCCGTAGCGCACGGCCGCACCAGTGCCGGCCGGACCCGCCAGTAGTCCGTAGCCAACGTAGGCATGCCCGAAATAGCGTCGGTTCGGGCCAAATGTCGTTTTTACGGTATCATCGGCCACGTTGGCGTGCACCAGCACCTGCTGGGCGCGGGCGGCGGGCAGCGCTCCGGCCAGCAAGCCCAGCAGCACCAGTCCCCGGCGCATCGCCCCGGCCGGTACCCATTGCCTATTCGGTTTTGAGGGCTGCATTATTCTGAATAGGTGGCCGTATAGCCTTTGAAATGGACGCGCAGCACATTGCCGCCGCCGAGGAAACGGCGCGGCACCTGCACCACCAGCCGCTGCGTGACGGCCCGGGTTTCATAGCGCCGCAGCACGCCGCGCCGGTCGGCCAGGTTCCAGTAGAGGTAGGCCGGGTAGTTGGGCTCGGGCAGCGGGGCGGGGCTGGGCGCCACGGGTTGCTCGCGGCCCACCCGGGGCACGTTGTCGGTAGGATTTTTGGCTTCCGGGATGGGCGCGGTAGCAGGCAGCACAGGTTCGCTCTGGTCGGCCATGAGGGGCAGCATTTCGGCCGGCCGTAGCGCGGCCTCGGGGCGAATGATGACAGCAACAAGGCTGTCGTGGGGCACAAAATCGAACGTAGGCCCGGTAGCAACGGCCGGTTGCGACGGTGCGAAGTGCGCGAAGCGGGGCCGCCCCAAGCCGTGGGCGTAATCAAAATACGGGTACAGTTCCCCCGATTTTTCCAGTCCCCGAAACACCTGCATGGCTGTGAGCTCCCGGTGCTGCTGCCACAGGCAAGCCGCAAAGCCCGCCACCAGCGGCGAGGCAAACGAAGTACCTTCCAGCCGCTCGTAGCCGCCAGGCGTGGTGGTGAGCACGATGCCGAAGGCGGCCAAGTTGGGCTTAGGCCGGCGGTCGGCGGTGGGGCCGTAGGAACTGAAATCGACGTGCAGGCCGGTTTCGGGGTCCAGCCCGCCGATGGCCAGCACCGAGTCGGCATCGGCGGGCGTGCCGATGCGCACCCAGTCGTCATCCCCGTCGTTGCCGGCGGCACTCACCACCAGCAGGCCCTTGCGGGCGGCCAGGTTGGCAGCGCGGGCAATGAGGCTGCGGTGGCCGTCCATCTGCTCGGGGAAATAGCGCTGCTCGGTGTAGGCCAGCGACGAATTGATAATGTCTGCCCCGAGGCGGTCGGCCCATTCCACGGCGGCCAGCCAGGCTTCTTCCTCGGCGTAGCGCTCGCGGTGCAGCTGCTCGGTGCGGGCCAGCAGGTATTCGGCGGCGGGCGCGAGGCCCAGGGCCACGCCGGGTGCGCCGCTGCCGCCGGGCAGGCGGCCGGCCAGGCAGCCCATCACCTCGGTGCCGTGGCTGCCGCCGATGAACACGTCGTCGCGGTTTCTGAGAAAATCGTGAGTGGCCACGATGCGCTTGCCCGCCATCAGTTCCTGAAACGCCGGATGCTCCGGCAGCCCCCGAAATCCCACATCGAATACCGCAATCCGCATCCCCTGCCCGGCCAGGCCGGCGGCGCGCAGCGCGGCCCCGTCGAGGTGGCCGGTTTGGCGGCGCGCTAGCAGGTAGTCGTTGGCCGTGATGGGCTTGGGCGAGCTGGCGGGTAGGTGGATTGTTGAGTTGGTGGATTGGTGGGTTGGCGGAATAGTGGATTGGTGGGCTGCAATTGCAACGTTGCGCAGCGGCCACTCCTCGACTTTAGCCACGCCCGGCAGCACCCGTAGCGCAGCGGCCTGAGCGGGCGTAGCGCGGCAGGCCACGGCATTAAACCAACGGCTAACCAGCGTCACGGTATCGACCTGCGCCGCGACGGCGGCCACGTAATCGGGCCGCACGGGCAGGTCGGTGGCATCGAAAGCGGGCAGATGCTGCCGGGCGCGGCGGGCCTGTGCGGCGGGCGAAAAGTACCGGGCCGGGTCGAAACCCACGCCGCTTTTGTCGCGCAGCGTCACCCAGTAGCGGGCGGTAGGCGGGGCGCTTCGGGCACGTATTCGACTGGCAGCAGGATTCGCCCACAACATGCTACCCACCAAAAAGCTAATCCAGAACTTTTGCAAACTACTTTATCGGGCAGGTAATTGAAACGGAGCAATGGCAGGCATTTAGCTAGTACACAAGCCTAAGCATATGCTACACGGGCTGCTACAAACCGTACTTGCTGAGCAGATAAATCAGTGACGCCATGCTGGCACCGCCGAGCTCCAGCTCGCGGCGGTTCACCTTGTCGAAGGTATCGGCAGCGGTGTGGTGGATGTCGAAATAGCGCTGCGAGTCGCACTTGTAGCCGATGAGGGCTTTGGGGTGCACGGCAGCTTGCAGAGGTTCAATGTCGGTGCCGGAGTGGCCAGCCGTTACGTCGGCGGCGTGGTAGGGCAGCAGCAGCGGGGCCAGCCGGGCCAGCTTGGCCACGGTGGCAGGGTCTCCCTCCACGGTGAAGCCGCGCGGCGTAAACCCGCCCCCGTCCGACTCGATGGCGGCGAGGTGGGTTTCCTTGTTCTGAGCGGCCAGGCGGGCGTATTCGTTACCGCCGCGTGTGCCGTTTTCTTCGTTCATGAAGAGCACGGCGCGCAACGTGCGCTCGGGTTTAAAGCCGGCGGCGCGCAACAGGCGCAGGGCCTCAATGCTTTGTACGCAGCCGGTGCCGTCGTCGTGCGCGCCCTGGGCGAGGTCCCACGAGTCGAGGTGGCCGCCCACGGTGATGATTTCCTGCGGGTATTTGCTGCCTTTGATTTCGCCCACCACGTTGTAGCTTTTTTCTTCGGGCAGGGTGATGCACTCCATTTCCAGCTCGAATTGCAGGTCGGGATTGGCCTTGAGGAGCTGGCTGAGCTTGTCGGCGGCGTTGGTGCTAAGGGCCGCGCCAGGTACTTTGGTCACGCCCTCGGCGTAGCGCATGGTGCCGGTGTGCGGGTTGTCGTCACGGGCCGAGGTCATGGAGCGCACCAGGGCGCCCACGGCCCCTTTTTTGGCGGCTTCAATGGCCCCGTTGGCGCGTTGGTCCACAGCCCCGCCGTAGGCCGCGCCCGGCTCGATGAGGGCGTCGTTGAAGGGCCGGTTGTAGAACACAAACTTGCCTTTCACGGCCGCTTCGGGCAGGTTTCTGACTTCCTCCAGGCTGTGAACTTCCACCACGCCGGCCTTCAGCTTGCCGCCGGTGCCAACGGAGCCGCCCAGCGCGCACACGGCTACCTTCACGCCTTTGTCCTTATTCCCAATGATTTCGCCGCGCTCCCGGCTGCCGCGCACCCAGTGCGGCACCATCACCTCCTGCAAATACACGCGGTCGAAACCGGCTTTTTCCATGGTGGCTTTGCCCCAGTCCACGGCCATCTGGGCCTGCGGCGAGCCCGACAAACGCGCCCCGATGTTGCCGGTGAGGTAGCGCAGATTTTCGTAGCTCTCGCCGCGCAGCAGGGCCTCATCAAAAATTTTGCGCAGGGCCAGCGAGTCCGTTTGGTCGGCTTTAGCCGTAGCAATGGGTGCGGGAACTGCTCTGCTTTTTTTGCGCGACTGCGCTTCAATTGGAGCGTTGATTACCAACAGTGCGCCGGCCAAAACCAGCATTTTTTTAACGTGACAATGCATAAAGCGACGGCCTGAAGCCGCGACCAAAGTGGCCGGGCATGGGCGAAAGTACGGCAACGAGCCATTGCGGGGTGCGGCACGGGCCATATTCAAGATGTATTAGCCGTGCGGCCACCCGCCGGTCCGCCATCGCAGCCGCACAATGAATAAGGCCGTAACCCCTGCCGCAATGCGTCGAAGGATTACGGCCTTGCGCGACTTTATCGGTTAGGGCAGCGGTAAAGTTTACTTCACTGGCGGCACCGGGGCCATGGGCGTGGCCTTGCCAATTTTGATGCCCGGCCGGCGCTCGGGGCCGTAGCCGCGCATGTCCACGGTGGGCATAAGGCCTTCCGCTACGCGCACCGTGAAGAGGTACTCATAGTCCTGCTCGCCAATTTCTTCCACCGGCGGGGTGGCCCCAAAATCATCAATGAGCGACAGCACGGTGTTGGAATGGCCCACGATGACCACCGATTTGCCGGCGTATTCCTTCAGAATGCGGTCGGCCAGGTCGCGGCCGCGTTTGGGGTCGTAGGTCTGCGGCTCCAGTTTCAGGGCCTCGGCCAGAGGGGCCAGGGTGGCGCGGGTGCGCTTGGTATCGGTGGTGAACAGGGCGGCGGGGTGGTGGCGCAGCAGCGTCTGGCGCAGGGCCAGGGCGCGGGTCTGGCCCAGGGGCGAGAGCGTGGGGTCAGCGCGGTCGGAGGTCGAATCTTTTTCGGCGTGCCGCACAATATATATCGTGGTCACCAGGGGCTTGATTTTGGATTTGACTTTGATAGGGGCCGGGGCCTGAGCGGCGGCAGGGCCGACAAAAGCGGCCAGACCGGCCATCAGCCACAAAATGAAGGAGAAGCGTTGGGTCATTGGAAACGGAAGAAGCGGTGAATGTGTTCAGCAAATTACGCCGCAATCGGGAATGAAGGTTGATTCTGGAGCGGCTTCATGTGCTGTTCAGACGGCTATGCCGTATGTTGCTGACGGAATCCGGGCCTTTCAGACGCTCACCGCTGAAAAGTCCCTCCCCGCACCTCAACCCCCAATCCCCTTCATGCACGTTCTGCTCATCGAAGACGAAAAAAGCCTGCACCAGGAAATGCGGCAATTTCTGCTGCAAGCCCAGTACCTGGTCGACTCGGCCTACACCTACGCCGAAGCGTCGGAAAAACTGTACGTGAGCAGCTACGACTTCGTGCTGCTCGACCTGGGCCTGCCCGGCGGCGACGGCCTCGACCTACTCCGTGAGGCGCGCCTGAATGAAAACCAGGAGGCCTCGTTCATCATCCTCACCGCGCGCGGCGCGCTCGATGACCGCATTCGCGGCCTCGACCTCGGGGCCGATGACTACCTGCCCAAGCCCTTCTCGCTGCTGGAGCTCACCAGCCGGATGCAGGCCATCACGCGCCGCAAGTTCAACCTCAAGCGGCCCGAAATCACCTTCGGCCAGGGCTTTAGCATGGACCCCAACGCCCGCATTGTGCGGCACGGCGGCCAGGAAGTACCCCTTACCAAAAAGGAGTTCGACCTGCTACACTACCTGCTGCTGCACCGGGGCCGCGTGCTCACGCGCCTGCAGCTGGGCGAGCACCTGTGGGGCAACGTGCTGGAAGACGACTCCGACTCGAACTACATCGACGTGCACATCAAAAACGTGCGCAAGAAGCTGGCCCAGTTCGCCTCGGCCGACTTTCTGGAGACGGTGCGCGGCATCGGCTACCGGGCGGCGGAGTAACTTCGTTGAGTGACTGAGTGAGGGAGTGACTAAGTGACGTTCTGAACAATCACTTGGTCACTCCTTCGCGCAATTATTAACCACTCAGTTGCTCCCTTACCCAGTCACTCGCATCGCATGCGTCTCGAAGCCAAGCTTGCCCTTTTCAACGCCCTATCCAAGCTGCTGCTGGTGCTGCTGGGGGCACTGGTGATTCCGCCCATTGTGCAGCGCGTGGCCGTGGCCCACACCGACCTGCACCTGCGCGCCAAGAAGAAGCAGGTGCTGGCCCTCATCGCCCGCGACGGCTTGCGGGCTTTCGAACGCGGCGAGCGGGCCGAAACCTACGCCGACTACAACATCTTCAAGCAGGAATACATCACCCTGACGCCCCTGCCGGCCGGAGGGGCCCTGCCGCCCGAGCGTATTTTTGAAGAGCCCCGGCAGGTAGACCAGCAGGTGGAGGATTTTCGAATTCTGAGCTTTGCCCGGCCGGTTCAGGCGCCGGGGCAGCCCGCGTTTCGGGTCGAGATTGGCTCGTCGCTGGAGACGGTAGAGCTGCTCACGGGGACGCTCCGCAACCTGGCCCTGTGGGTGCTGGTGGCGGCCTCGCTGCTCACTGTGCTGTCTGATGCAGCCTTTGCCCACTACCTGCTGGCGCCCCTGCGCGAGCTGATTGTGCGCAAGCTGCGGGGCATCCGGCAACCATCCGATTTTCAGTTTGAACCCATTGATACCGATACCACTGACTTTCGCCGGCTCGACGACCGGTTGAACTCGCTGATGCGGCAGGTGCAGTCGGCGTTTGCCAAGGAGCGGGAGTTTATGAGCAACGTCAGCCACGAGTTGCTCACGCCGGCCAGCATCCTGCAGTCGCGCTTCGAAAACATGCTGCAGGACCCCACCCTGCCCGAGGCCCATGCCCAGCAAATTGTGGAATCGCAGCGCACGCTCTACCGCCTGCGCAACACCGTGCGCACCCTGCTGCTCATCGCCAACATCGAAAATGAGCAGTACCTGCGCAACGAATCGGTGCGGCTGAGCACCGTGGTGGCCGAGGTAGCCGAGGAGCTGGACGACCGCCGGCAGCAGCGCGACATCGCTCTGGAAGTAGACCTCACCGGCAACGACACCCGCCCCCTAGCCAACGCCAGCCTGCTGCACACGCTGCTGCGCAACCTGCTGAGCAACGCCATCAAGTACAACCGTGAGGGCGGCAGTATTCGGGTGTTGGGCCGTGCCCTGTCCACCGGCGGCTACACGCTGCGGGTGGAGGATTCCGGCCCCGGCATCGCGCCCGAAAACATCCCGTACCTGTTCGACCGGTTCCGGCGCTTCAACTCCAACGCGCCCGGCTCGCCGGAGGGCTACGGCTTGGGGCTGCCCATTGCCCAGACCATTGCGGGCTTCCACGGGGCCACGCTGCGGGCCGAGTCGGAAGTGGGCCGGGGCACGGCGTTTATTCTGGATTTTCAGCCCGCTGCCAACTTACCGGTGGGGTTCATGCCGGCTTCATAGGCGTTGTGGTAGCTTCGGGCAGTTATTCAACTTTCCGTGCGTACTCTGCTGAAAATCCTGCTTGGAAGCCTGCTACTGGTGCTAATAGTAGCCCTGGGCACCGAGGTAGTGGCTCTGCACCGCATTGCCCCTGCCCTAACTGCTCAAACCGCCCCGGTTGTGGTGCGCAAGTCGACCACGGCACCCGTGCCGCCCAAAACAGTGCGGCCGGTTGCCACTCACCGGCCTCCCTCCAAACTGCGCAAAACCGCGCTTCCCATTCACCACAAAGCCCCGGCTAACTAGCCGGGGCTTTTCATTTTACTTGGATTGGCTACTCCTGATTGGCCACGCCGTAGTCTTCCGAGGGCACGGGCTGGGGCGGGGCGGGCGCTACCTGCGCTTCGGGCAGCGGCAGCTGCCACTGCTGGCTGAGGTGGGCCAGGCCGTGGGCAGCGGTGAGGTCGAACTTGCAGGGCACGATGGATACGTAGTTGTTGGCGAGGGCCCACTCGTCGGTATCGGTGCCGGAGTCCAGGTTCACGAACTGGCCCACCAGCCAGTAGTAGGGGCGCTGGTAGGGGTCGAGGCGACGGTCGAATTCCTCCTGCCACTTGGCGCGGGCCTGGCGGGCCAGGCGCAGGCCGGCAATGGGCGTTTCGGAGTTTTTGGGGATGTTCACGTTGAGAGCCGTGCCGGCGGGGATGCCGTGGTCAAGGGCGTGGCGGCACACCTGCGTCACCCACTCGCCTACGTGCGAGAAATCGGCGTTGGGGCCGTATTCGCAGAGGGAGAAGCCCACCGCGGGCAGACCTTCAATGGCGGCTTCAATGGCGGCCGACATCGTGCCTGAGTACAGCACGTTTACCGAGGCGTTGGAGCCGTGGTTGATGCCGGATACCACGAGGTCGGGCGTGCGGTCTTTGAGCACGTAGTGCTTGGCAATTTTCACGCAGTCGGCCGGGGTGCCGGAGCATTCGTAGGCATCCACGTCAGGGCCAAAAACCGGGTTTTTGGTAAGGCGCAGGGCGTGGCCGATGGTGATGGCGTGGCCCATGCCGGACTGCGGCGAGTCGGGCGCAACCACGACGACTTCGGCCCCGAGAGCCACCATGGCCTGCACGAGGTGGCGGATGCCGGGGGCGGTGATGCCGTCGTCGTTGGAGACGAGGATGAGGGGGCGCGGGAGGGCGGCGGACATAAGCAAGGGGTGTTTGGGGAATGGCAAAGGTAGGCGGCAGGAAAGCCGAGTGGAAGAACTCTCCTCCTTGCCAAGGAAGGGATGTTCGCGCGAAGCGCGTACGGGGGTAGTTGTGGCGTTGCTACGGCTTCGTTTAGAATTATTCCAACGTTAGCAAACGCCACAACCACCCCAGCCGGCGCTTTGCGCCGGCGTCCCCTCCTTGGCAAGGAGGGGAGTTTGTTCTGCCGTTCCCTTTCCAACCGTTCCTTTGCACCTATGTTCACCTTGCTCCTCGCTTCGCTCATGACCCTCGCTCCCACCCTACCGGGTACGACCCCGGCCTGGCGCACGCCCTTCGAAAACGACCCCGCTGGTAATACCACCGCCACCTACGCCGAATGCGTGGCCTATTACCAGAAGCTGGCCGCCGCCTACCCCGCGCACCTGCACCTGGCCGAAGCCGGGCCCACGGATGCCGGCCAACCGCTGCACGAAGTGGTGCTGAGCGCTGACGGCGACGGCGACCCGGCCAGCACCCGCCGCAAAAACCGCCGCATCCTGTTCATCCAGAACGGCATCCACCCCGGCGAGCCCGAGGGCATCGACGCGAGTATGATGCTGGCCCGCGACCTGATGCAGCAGAAGTCGCTGGCGAAGCTGCTGGCGGGCGTGACGGTGGTAATTGTACCCGTTTATAACATCGATGGCATGCTGAACCGGAACTCGACTACCCGCGTGAACCAGAACGGGCCGGCCCAATACGGCTTCCGGGGCAATGCGCGGCACCTGGACTTGAACCGTGACTACATCAAGCAGGAATCGCGCAACGCGCAGTCGTTTGCGGCGCTTTTTCAGAAATGGCAGCCCGATGTGTTCGTGGAAACCCACACTTCCAACGGGGCGGACTACCAATACACCATGACGCTCATTGCCACCCAGCACAGCAAGCTGGCCCCGGCGCTGGGCTCGTATCTGCAGGGGCAATTGCTGCCAGCGCTCTACAAAAGCATGGAGCAGAAAAAGTGGCCGATGACGCCCTACGTGGATTTTGAAGGCCAGACGCCGGAGAGTGGCCTGCGGGCTTTCCTCGAAACGCCGCGCTACTCCACCGGCTACGCAGCGCTGTTCAACACCATCGGCTTCATGCCCGAAACGCACATGCTGAAGGCCTACGCACCCCGCGTGCATTCCACTTACGATTTCCTGCTGACGATGCTGGAAACCGTGGGCCACCAGGCCCCCGCCCTGGCCGCCGCCCGCGCCAAAGCCGCCACCGATATGGCCGCCCAGACCACCTTCCCCCTCACCTGGGCGCTGGACGAAGCCCACGCCGAAACCGTGCAGTTCCGGGGCTACGAGGGCAAGATGAAACCCAGCGAGGTAAGTGGCCAGCCGCGCCTGTACTACGACCGCGCCGCACCCTTTACCCGGCCGGTACAGTATTTCAATACTTTCAAGGCGACCACCTCCGCCAGCCGGCCCACCGCCTACATCATCCCCAAAGCCTGGACGGAGGTGGCCGACCGCCTGCGCCGCAATGGGGCCACGCTGGAGCCGCTGACCCGCGAGGTGACCGCGCCGGTAGAAGTCTATTATTTCGAGGATTTCAAGACCACGCCCAAGCCCTTCGAGGGCCACTACGTGCATAGCCAAGTGCGGCTGCAAACCCGCACGGAAACCGCCACCTTCCAGCCCGGCGACCTGGTGGTGTACCTGAACGAGGCAGCGCCCGTGCGCTACCTGATGGAAACGCTGGAGCCCCAGGCCACCGATTCGTTCTTCGCCTGGGGATTTTTTGACAGCGTGCTCCAGCAAAAAGAGCATTTTTCCGACTACGTATTTGAGGACCTGGCCGCCGACCTGCTGCGCCGCGACCCCGCCCTGCGCGAGCGGCTAGAGAAACTCAAAAAAGACAACGCCGCCTTCGCCGCCAACGGCCCCGCCCAGCTCGAATGGGTGTACCTGAATTCGGCCTACCACGAAGCCGGCCACAACCGCTACCCGGTGGCGCGGTGGCTGGGCACGGGCAGGCTATGAGTTATTTTAGATAAGAGTTAGGAGTTGAATATGCAGGATTCAACTCCTAGCACTCAATTGAACTGGTGCCAGCCCCAGCGCAGCAGCGCCACGCTGCCCCAGCCCACCAAGCCCACCACGGCCACCAGCACCATCAGCAGCAAGACTATCAACCCCTTGCCGCTGCCGCTGTGCCTGCCTTCGGCGTAGTGGCGGCGCAGCAGGGCCACGTTGCGCTCGTTGCTTTTGTAGGCGAAATCGAACACGTTGCCGAGGATAGGAATGCCGCCCACCACGGTATCGATGAAGATGTTGAGGGCCATGCGCACCACTACGGCCCCACTGGCCCCGTGCCGGAACATGGTCATCAGCAAGGCCACCGAAACCACCGTGGTCGACAAGTCGCCGACTACGGGCAGCAGCCCCAGCAGCGGGTCGAGCCCGAAGCGGAAGCGCGTGCCGGGCAACTGAAACTGGCTGTCCATGAGCCGGGCCACGCGCTCGACCCAGCGCAGACGCTCATCGGCATCGAAGGAAGAAGGGAGTGGCGGTTGCGGGCGCGGGAGCATAGAGCAGGCTTTGGGGGCATGTACGTACCCAGCGGCCGAACGATGGCCTGGACGGCACAAACCCAGCGCGAACCCGACGCGGCCTAGCGGGGCGCGAGGCGGTCGGGGGCTTCGCCGGTGGCCGGCTGCTTGCGGAAGGTTTCGTACAGCACCAGCGCCACCAACAGCCCGAACAGCACCAACGACGAGCCCTGCGTGCTCAGGCCCAGCCCTTGTTTGGCCACAGGCTTGGTGAGCAAATCGCCAAACGTGGCCCCAAACGGCCGCGTGAGCACAAACGCCGCCCAAAACAGCAGCACCCGCGAAATGCCGGTGAAATAATAGGCCAGCACCAGCACAGCCAGTAGGCTGCCAATCAGCAAGGCCCCGCCCGCGAAACCCAGACCGGAATCATCGGCCAGAAAATCGCCCAGCGCCGTGCCCAGCGTGTTCGACAACAGGATGGCGGCCCAGTAAAACACTTCCCCGGTGCGCGTCTTAATCTCCGTGACGGACAGCGACCTTTCGCGCAGCCACCACAGGCCCAACACCAGGCCCAGCAACGACACCAGAATCAGCGAGCCGGTGGCATAGCCCAGGCCCAGGGTGCGGTCCATGTAGTCGGACATGGTGGTGCCGGCCGTGCTGGTGGCCAGAATGGTGGCCCAGTATAGCGCCGGAATGTAGTGCGACACAGCCAGCTGGCCCGCCAGCACCACTAGGAAGAACCCAATCAAGATGAGCGAGCTGGCCCCGTAGCCCACCTTCATGGTTTGGGCCAGCAGGTCGCCGGCGGTTTCGCCCAGCGTAGTGGCGCAAATCTTCATTATCCAGAACAGCAGGGTGACTTGGGCGATTTTATTCATGGCAAGCAACAAAGTGAAGAAGCGGCAAAAGTGCCGGCGCATCCTGTCGATTTTCTGTGGCTGCTCACCTCGCCCCATCCAGCCTAATAGTCACCCCCAAAAAGAACGCCGGTTCGGCTAGTCCAACCGGCCCAGCAGCCAGGCCACGGCCGCACCCTCATCGGTGAATGTGCGCAGCGCAAGGGTGTCCGTGTCAGCGTAGGCCGCTTCCATGATGGCGCGCAGCTCATCATCTTCGCGCAGGTTTTCGGCCCGCACGGGGGCCACCAAAAAGGCCAGGCGCAGGTAGGCGGGCCGCACCAGGGCGGCGGCCCGGGGCAGCCAGTCGGTGGTGACCCAGCGGGCGGCTTCCGGGTCAGTGGTAGGGCGGCGGCGCACATCAAGCAGCCAGTGCGGCGTGCCCAAGGCTTCCGGCGCCTGCAGCACGGCCTCGTACTCGGCGCGCTCCGTACTAAGGGTGTGAAAAGTGAGCCAGCGCGCCGTAAACAGGTCCAGGTCGGGACGGTAGGCAAGCTGAATGGAGAACGGAGAATTCATTGCACAGGAAACTTCGACCTGCCAAAACTACGATACTACGCGGCAGTTGCCCGACACTCTGTTTACGTTCGTTGACTCTGATGCCTCACTGCCCCGGTTGCTACTACGGCAGCGGTTGGGGCAATGAGGATAAGCAAAAAGCCACGCGTACCAAATGGCACGCGTGGCTTTTTTGCTATTCACGGACTAAAAGTCTGCGATACTGCCTTACCGGCGGCGGCGCGGCTTCTCATCTTCGTCCTCGTCGTCATCATCCTCGCCGAAGCTTGGCATGGTGAACATTGAAGACAGCAAATCCTTGAACTGCGCGCCGGCCGTGAGGCGGTTGCGCGAAATCAGGCTGTGCTCGCTCAGACCGTGGAGCAGGAATTCCATGAGGAAGTAGGTGTGCTCGGGCGTTTCGTTGGGGTGCAGCTCGGTCACGATGTCACGCAGGCCGGGCACCTGGTCGAGGGCTTTGCGGTAATCGGCGGTGCTGGCGTCGTGCAGCAGGTCCAGGGTGTGGCCGTTGCCAAACCACTCTTGCACTGTTTTGTAAGGCGAGGGGCGGTTTTTAAGCTTTTTGGCCTTATCGGGGTCGGGGAAGTAATTCAGGAACAGCGTGCGGATGGCCTTGCCCATCAGCTTCTCGGCCACGATACCCGCGCCCTCCTGCTCGCCCTCGTACACCAGCTCCACCTTGCCCGTCACGGCGGGCACGGCCGAGATGAAGTCGCCCAGGCGCACGTAGGTGTTACTTTCGCCGTTCACCAGCGCCCGGCGCTCGGCGCCCGCAATCACCTGCTCGTAGGCCGAGATGGTGAGGCGAGCCGATACGCCGGATTTGGCGTCTACAAATTCGGAACCGCGGGCTTCAACCGCAACTTGTTCCACCAAATCGTGGATGACTTCGTTGCTGGTCACCATGCCGCGCTGCTCGTCCTTGATGCGGGCTTCCTGCTTGGTAATGCGCTTGCCGATTTCGATGGACTTAGGGTAGTGCGTGATAATCTGAGCGTCAATCCGGTCCTTGAGCGGGGTCACGATGCTGCCGCGGTTGGTGTAGTCCTCCGGGTTGGCCGTGAAAACAAACTGAATATCCAGCGGCAGCCGCACCTTGAAACCGCGAATCTGAATGTCGCCCTCCTGCAAAATATTGAACAGCGACACCTGAATACGCGCCTGCAAATCGGGCAATTCGTTAATCACGAAAATGCCCCGGTGCGCCCGCGGAATCAGCCCGAAGTGAATCACCCGCTCGTCGCTGTAAGGCAGCTTCAGCGTAGCCGCTTTGATGGGGTCGGCGTCGCCGATGAGGTCGGCCACCGACACGTCGGGCGTGGCCAGCTTCTCGGTGTACCGTTCGTCGCGGTACACCCAGGCCACGGGCGTGTCGTCGCCCTTCTCGGCAATCAGGTTTTTGGCAAATACCGACAGTGGCTGCAGGGGGTCGTCGTTCAGCTCGGAGCCGGCCACTACGGGCATGTACTCGTCGAGCAGGTTGATGAGCAGCCGCGCGATGCGGGTTTTGGCCTGCCCGCGCAAGCCCAGCAAATTGATGTGGTGCCCGGCCAGAATGGCGCGCTGCAACTCCGGAATCACGGTTTCCTCGTAGCCGAAGATGCCGGGAAACACGTCTTCTTTCAGCCGCAGCTTGCGGATGAGGTTTTCCCGCAGCTCGGCTTTCACGGTGCGGGGCTTGTAGCCAGACTTTTTCAGCTGGCCCAGGGTGGTAATGTGGGCGGAATGGTTGGTTGGAAGCTGGTCGTTGGCCATGAAAGGGGTTAGATTGTCATCCTTAATCTTACGTCCGCAGCGCGAAGGACCTTACCACGTCCGCACTGTTTGAAATATGTAGCGCTAACGAAAGCAGCCGTGATAAGATGCTTCCTTCGTCAGCATGACAGAAAAAGAGGGGCTTACAGCGTCTTGCGGCGGTTTTTCTTGTAGTCCTCGAACACCAGATGCCCCAGCCCTTTCAGGCCGGAATAATAGGCTTTGCCCTGGTTCACCTCCGTAAATTCCTCCACGAATTTCTGCAAATACGGGTCGGAGGTAATCATGAAGGTGGTAATCGGAATCTTGACGCGGCGGGCGGCGGCGGCCAGGTTCAGCGTCTTGTTCACCACTTTGCGGTCGAGGCCGAACGAGTTTTTGTAGTAGCCGCCGGGCTCTTTCAGGCAAGTAGGCTTGCCGTCGGTAATCATGAAAATCTGCTTGTTGGGCGTTTTGCGCTTGCGGAGCAGGTCCATGGCCAGCTCCAGGCCGGCTACAGTGTTGGTGTGGTACGGGCCCACCTGCAGGTAGGGCAAGTCCTTGATTTCAATCTGCCAGGCATCGTTGCCGAAAACGATGACGTCGAGGAAATCCTTGGGGTATTTCTGCTTCACGAGTTCGGCCAGGGCCATGGCCACCTTCTTGGCCGGCGTGATGCGGTCTTCGCCGTAGAGTATCATCGAGTGCGAGATGTCAATCATCAAGACCGTACTGGTCTGTGACTTGTGCTCATTTTCGCGCACTTCCAGGTCGCCCTCGGTCAGCATAAACTCGCCGCTGTCCATGCCGTGGTTCAGCTGGGCGTTGCGGATGGATTCGGTCATCTGAATCTGCTCCAGCGAATCGCCGAAACGGAACTCGCGCAGGTCGGTGCTCTGCTCGTCGCCCTGGCCGGTGTGCGGAGTGCGGTGGTTGCCGGTGCTGCTCTTTTTGAGCTTGCCGAAAACCTCTTCGAGAGCCGACTTGCGGATGCCCTGCTCGGTCTTGGGAGTTATCTTGAACTCGCCTTTTTGCTGCTCATTCTCATCGATGTAACCTTTTTTCTTGAGGTCATCGATGAAATTGCCCATGCCGTAGTTGTCGTCGGTAAGGCCGTACTGTTTGTCCAGCTCATTGAGCCATTGCAGGGCCTCGCCCACGTCGCCGGAGGTGATGGTGACGAGCTGCATGAACAGCTTAAACAACGACTCGAAGCCCTTCTCGGGCTGGTCTTCGGGCACAAAATCGCGGAAGCGGAAGCCAACGGCCATAAGACAGGAATACGGGATAAGGGAAAGGGAATAGGGGCGCTTTGCTACCAGTCAGCCCGGCTCAGCAAACACCGCAGGCCGGCTTTATGTTCAGCCAATACAACGGCTTCAGTCCATCGATGCCTTGTTCTTTTCCATATCCCTTGTCCCCTATCCCCATCCCACCCATGAAAGCCATCTGGAACAACACCGTTGTGGCCGAGAGCGACCACACCGTCGTCGTCGAGAACAACCACTATTTTCCCGCTGATTCTATCAAAAAAGAGTTTTTTGAGGACAGCATCGCCCAAACCAGCTGCCCCTGGAAAGGCCGCGCCAGCTACTTTTCGCTGAACGTAAACGGCGAAAAAAACAAAGATGCCGCCTGGTATTACCCCGACCCAAAGGACGCCGCCAAAGAAATAAAAGGCCGCGTAGCGTTCTGGAAAGGCGTGAAAGTGGAAAAGTAAAACCGCTACTCTGGGTTTATTAAACGTCATGCCGAGCGCAGCGAAGCATCTTGCCCGCATAAGTAATTATTTACTATTGCGGTAACGATGCTTCGCTGCGCTCGGCATGACGTTCTGTTTTCATCTGTCCCAACTGCGCAAGAATCGGGTTTTAGCCCTTCCTGCTAAGTGCGAATTTTGTAGTTAATCAGCGAATCATTGCCATGACTGACTACCAGCGCATCGCCGCCGCCCTCACCTACGCCCAGGCCCATTTTCAGGCCCAGCCCGACCTCGACGAGCTGGCCCGACAGGCCCACTGGAGCCCGTTTCATTTCCAGCGCAAGTTTCAGGAGTGGGCCGGCGTGTCGCCAAAAAAATTCCTGCAATACCTCAGCCTCAACCACGCCAAGCAGCTACTGCGCCAACAAGCCTCGGTGGCCGAGGCGGCGCACGCAACCGGCCTTTCCGGCACCGGCCGCCTGCACGACTTATTTGTAACACTGGAGGCCATGACGCCCGGCGAATACCGCCACGGCGGGGCTGCGCTGGCCATCAGCTACAGCTTCGGGGACAGTGCGTTCGGGGCTTATCTGGTGGCCTCCACCGATAAAGGAATTTGCAAGCTGGACTTCATTGAAGATGAGACTGCCGCGCTGGCCGAGCTGCGGGCGGAGTGGCCCAATGCCACGTTTGCCGCAGAAGAAATGCCGGCTCATGCCCAGGTGGCGCAGTTTTTCGCCCGCGACTTCCCGCCCACCGGCCGGCTACACCTGCACCTGAAAGGCACGGCGTTCCAGCTCAAAATCTGGGAATCATTGCTGCGCGTGCCCGAAGGCCAGCTGCGCACCTACGCCCAGCTAGCCGAAGCTGCCGGGCGCGGCGCGGCCGTGCGGGCGGCGGGCACGGCCATCGGGGCCAATCCGGTGGCCTACCTCATCCCCTGCCACCGCGTCATCCGCGGCACCGGCGCGCTGGGGCAGTACCGCTGGGACAGCACGCGCAAAGCCGCACTGCTGGGCTGCGAGGCAGCGCGAACGGCTGTACAAACCATGACGGTGGCGTAAAATAAAGGGCTGGCCATTGGCCAGCCCTTTTTGGGTGAGCAAGGTGGTACCTGGCCAGCTATTTGCTCCGCGCCTGTGCCCCCAGCAGATTTTCCAGTGCCCGCAGGCGCTCTTCGAGCGAAGCCGTGCTGGCAGTGGCCTGCACCTGGGCCTTCAGCACACTTAGCTCGGCCTGTTGGGCCTGGCTTTGCCGTTTCAGGGCGTCGTTTTCGGCTTTCAATTCCTTAATGGCTTCGACCAGCACCGGCGTGAGCTGGGCATAATTTACGGCTTTGAAGCCCTGCTTATCGGTGCTGACGAGTTCGGGGTAGACTTTCTCGACTTCCTGGGCGAGGAAACCCAATTGTTCCCCAGCAGGCAGGTTTTTATCAGCGAACTCGGCCTGGCGGAAAATGTAGCGCACGCCGCGCAGCCGGAGCACGCCCGCCAAAGCCGCGCCAACCGGGCGGATGTTTTGCTTGAGGCGGGCGTCGGAAGTGGTAACGACTGCGCCGATGCACCGGATGCCGCCGTTTACGTCCAGGGTATAACTGGGGGCAGTGAACCCGATGCCTACATTCACGGTATCGCCGCCGGTGCCGCCCAGGGACAGGCTGTTGCTTTGGCTGACTTGGGCGTTGTAGCCAATGGCACCCGCGTTGGTGAGTGCGCCGGTGGTAGGGCCGGCATTGAACCCCAAGGCCCAGTTGTTGGAACCCGTGGTGTTGTAAAACCCGCCGAACCGGCCGACAAACGTATTGTTCGTGCCGGTGGTGTTTTGAAAGCCACTCACCACGCCCGCAAAGGTGTTGCTGCCACCGGTGGTAGTAGCACTACCGCTGCCGCTGCCCGCGAAGGTGTTGTCGGTGCCTTCGGTATTGGAAATGCCGCTGCTGTTGCCCAAAAAGGTATTGTTGGTGCCCAGGGTATTGGCCGTGCCGCTGTTTCTGCCAATAAAGCTGTTGTAGCTGCCCGTTGTGTTCGCTTGACCGCTGCCACTGCCCCCAAACGTATTGTTGATACCCGTAGTGTTGGCGGCCCCGCTATTGCTGCCTGCGAACGTGTTGTAGCTACCCGTGGAGTTGGCCCCACCGCTGTTGGCTCCCTCAAACGTATTGTTGTTGCCGGTGGAGTTGTTCAGGCCACTCTGGTAGCCCGTAAAGGTGTTGCTGAAACCTGTCGAATTGACAAAGCCACTGCTGTAGCCCGTGAAGGTATTGTTGTTGCCGGTGGTGTTCAGGGTGCCGCTGCTACGGCCGGTAAAGGTGTTTTGGCTGCCGCTCGTGTTGTTCTGGCCGCTGCCGAAGCCCACAAAATTGTTGTTGCTGCCGGTCGTGTTCAGCTTGCCGCTGGCGCTGCCCACGAAAGTATTTGAGCCGCCCGTGGTGTTGGCCTGCCCACTGGCGCTGCCCACAAAGGTGTTGTTGTTGCCAATGGTAGTGGCCTGGCCGCTGGCAAAGCCCACGAACGTATTCTGAGAGCCCGTGGTGGTGTTCTGCCCACTGGAGTAGCCCACAAACGAATTGAAAAGGCCGCTAGGGTTGGCCTGGCCGCTCAGGAACCCGATGTAGACGTTGTTGCCGGCCGTGCTTTTGCCAATGTCCAGGCCCCCGACGGCGCTCACACCCAAGCCCAGGAACCCACCCGAAGTGCGCACCAGCTGGTTGGCCCCGAGCACCAGTTCCTTGGTAGCCACGTGGTTGCCCAGGTTGTCGCCGGGGTTCAGGAACGTCCACGCGGGCGCAGTGGGCGTGCCCACGTTGTAGTAAAAGCCAGCGGGGCTGTCGGTCTGGAACACGAGCAGGCCCGTGGCAGGGTTGTTTATGCCTGCACGGGCCGCCGCCGTCAGGCGGGGCAGCAGCGCCCCCTTGTCGGAGGCCACAATATCGAGCGCGGCCGAGGCGTCCGGGGTCGTGGTGCCAATGCCCACCTGGGCCTGGCTCACCAGGGAAAAGCCAAACAGGCAGGGCAATAGGAGCCCCACCAAACGCAGGGGCACGCCACGGCGGAATGCCTTAGGCACGTGCAACTCAGAACAGCAAGCGGCACGTTCGGCCCACCACCGTAAAGGAGAAAGTGTAAAAATGTGTTTCATGCAGAAAAAGCAGTTAAAAGTGCTATATTTAATAGATTGAGCAAACCCGACTGGGTGGGATGCCTTCTTTTTGATGCGGACCAACCCGTGCTAAAAGCACTTCTGGCAGGTTAGCAGGGCCGAATTTGCCGTGCAATGGCAGCCAAGAAAAAGCATATAGAAATCTTTGCCTCTCGAAATAAACAGCAAAGGTAAGTGCATCCTGCAAACCCCAAGGGCGAAACGCGAAAAGCCGGATGGGTCTTCCATCCGGCTTTTCGCGTTTCGCCCTTGGCGCGATTACGGCGCTATAAGTATCGAGCTACGAAATCCACTTGAACTTGTATTCCAGCTTGGGCACGGGCATGCGGTCGCTCACGCGGCGCAGGCGGTTGGGCAGGGCCATCACGTAGTCGCGGGCCTTCTCAGCCTCGCCGGTCAGGTCCTTGAGGTGCTCAATGTCCCAGTCGGCGATGAGCGAGTCCAGGATGTCGGTGTAGTCGTTGCTGGTGTACACGCCCAGGCGCTGGGCGGCGTCGGTGAAGTGGCCGAAGGTTTTGCCCATTTCCACGCCCATTTCGCGCATGTAGTGGGCCGGCATCACAATCTTCTTCTTCATCATGTCGGCGAAAGCCAGCATCATTTCCGACTGGTCATACTTGAAAATCTCGCTCACGAAGGCCTTGTACACGCGGGCGTGGCGGTTTTCGTCGCCGGCAATCATGCCGCAGATTTTGGAGAGCTGGTCGTCGCCGGCGGTGCGGGCCAGCTGGCCCACGCGGCGGTGCGAGATGTTGGTGGCCTGCTCCTGGTAGCTGGTGTACACGAAGGCGCGGTAAGGGTCGTTGGCCGTACCGAGGTCGAAGGCGTCGTTGATGAGGTACTGGGTGCTCACCTCAAACTCGCGCATGTTTACACGGCCGCTCAGGTAGAGGTAGCGGTTGAGCAGGTCACCATGGCGGTTTTCCTCGGCCGTCCAGCCCCGAATCCACTCGGCCCAGCCGTTGTTGCGGTCGCGGTTGATGTTGTCGAGCTCGTGGAACCAGGCTTCGTAGTTGGGCAGGGCTTCCTCGGTGATGGTGTCGCCGATGAGCACAGCCAGCAGGTCGTAGCTGAGGCTGCCGGCTTTTTCGCGCAGTTCTTTTACTTCGTCAAAAAAGGTGTCGCGGCGCGAGTCGGGCAGGAAATCGGCGGGCTGCCAGCTGTCTTCCACGCTTTTGAGGAAGGTGCCCATGTTCGATTTCAGGAAGCCTTCCATCTGTTGCAGGACTTCGCCGCGGGTTGCTGATATGGAGGTTTGCATAGCAATAAGGCGAATAGACGTGGAGGGTTAATGAAGAAGAAACGCTTTTCGCGCAACAAAGGTCTGCCCGAACCGTAGGGGGCCGGGTATAAGATTATGGCATTGGAGCCGGGCACGGGGCACAAAAACGCGATTTCCGCGTCAAAATCACCGGTCAGCCGGCTCCCGAATGTGGTAGCGCCACGCCGCAGAATCAGCCCCGTAAGCGGTGGGCAGCGGCCCCGGCCACAGCTGCACCCGCGGCCCGCCGAGCAGGAAGCGGTGGCTGAGCCACCGCGCCGTTTCGGGCGTGAGCACCCACAAAGCATCGGCCTCTGAGCCGTAGGTGCCAAGCTCGGCCAGGCGGCGCAGGCACTCGGTTTGGTCAGAGGTGCCGGTGAGGGCACGGCGCAGTTCAGCCTGCGAAGCATCGTGCGAGGACCAGCCCGTAAGCAGCAGCACGGGTTGGCGGCCGTGGCGGTAAATGCGAAAAGGCGAGAGGCTTTTCAGGAGGTCGTTGGTGCCGGCCAGGATGCGGACACGGCGGGCTTCCTGAACGGCAATGATATCTAGGGCGCTTTCGTGCCGGCGCTGCTCTTGGCTGAGAACCTGGTGCCGGTGCCAGGTTTTGACGACATAGAGGGTGATGACTAGTAAGAGTCCGGCGATGGCACCCCGGCGAGGTAAAGCACCCGGCTCCATCCATGGCAGCCTTTCACCAGAAGCGTAAAGCGCTGGTCGCTGGACGTTTGCCGCTGCGGGTGCCGCGTCAGCTTCTCCGGCTGCCTGAGCGCCACCGGATGCGTGGTTTGCAGAAGCTGCATTTGCATTGTTCAGCCAGAAAACCAGGTTGGTCAGCAGCCAGAAATCAAGCAGCGGCAGCCCCAGCCGGGGTGGCAGCTTAAATACACCCGCCAGCAAAATCAGCCCGCCGGCAAACCCCAGCTGCAGCAGCCAGAACCAGCCGTGGCGGCCCCGGCGGCGGGCTACGGCCACAGCCGTGGCCGCCAGCACCAGCAGCAGCGGGAAGTAGTCGCGCCCCAGCAGCGTGAGCCGCTGGCGCAGCTTGGCGGGCACTTCGCGGGTCAGAAAATCTGCCGCATCGAAGCGGTAGGCGCGCTGAATCAGGGCTTCGTTTACAACCGTCGAGTCGCCCAGCAGCCACAGGCCGATGGCAGTGGTGCCAAGGCTGTCGGCCGGGGTGCGCGGCTGCGGGCAGAGTTGGTCGAAGTCTAGGATGCGGCTTAAAGCGGCATCGCGACGCTGCGCGCGGGCTTCGGCCAGCGTTTGCTGCCAGTGAAGAATGCCGGTGGCGAGCAGCAGGCCCAGCGCCGCGCTGCCCAGCACCGGAAATGCCCGCCGCCAGCTTCCCGCTAACCAGACCGCGGCGGGCACAGCAGCGGCGGCCCCAAGTGTGGCGAGGCTGGGCCGAATCAGCCATGCCGCGCCCAGCGCCAGCAGGCCTATTAGCAGCGCTCCGCGCCGGCCGGGCCGCTGGGCCGCAAACAGCACCCCCATCCCTGCCAGCAGCAGCGCTACCCGCGCGTGGCTGAACCACAGCCAATGCTCCAGCCACGCCAGCCCGAAAAATAGCGTGAGCACCAATACCAGTGGCCCTGGCCGCAGGCAGGGCCGCAAAAGTTTATCTAACACCGCGAAAGCGAGCACCGTGGCCGCCCCCAGCAGTGCACCCAGCAGCAGCCCCAGCCACGGCACACCGGGCGCCGCGGTGTAGGCAGCGGCCAGCAAATGTCCGTAGCCGTGCAAAAACAGCGGCACCGAGGGCACCGGCTTCAGCGCCAGCACGCCGCTGAAAAGCCAGGCCAGCGTGGTATCGTCGTTGGTTTCGTAGTAGCTACCCAGGCCCAGCACCGTGGCTGCGCTCAGGGCCAGGGGCAGCAGCACAGTACGCACACGGAAAGATGAAAACCAGTTCATGGGCGCAAGAACGGGACTGCGGGCGGGTTTTTAGCCCAGCGGCAGGCGGGCCAGCTGGCCCAGCAGGTGGTCGAGTGTGGTGGCGTGGCCGGTCTGGCGTAGCAGGTCGTAGAGGGCGCGGCCCTGGGCGGCGTGGCGGTGGCGCAGGGACTTGCGCAGCTCCCAGCGCAGGCGGGTGGCCAGGGCGGCGCGCTCGGCGTAGGTACGGGCCAGGTCAAGGGCCTTGTCGCAGACGCGAATGGTGGAGGCTAGGTAGGGGTCGTGGCGTTGGTAGGCTTTGGCGCTCATGCTGCGTGGGTGCTTGCGCTTGCGGGTCGTCACTGCGTCGAGGTACTGGAACTGCCAGTCGCGGCTGGCGCGCACCCAGAAATCGAAGTCTTCGTAGGCCAAGGTTTCGTCGTAGCCGCCCAGACTTTCGAGGCACGCGCGGCGCATCATCATAGTGGGTGTGCTGATGAAGTAGCGCCGCAGTACCTCGGCGAAAACCCAGCCGCTGGCGGGCACGGGCTGCAATTGGCCAGCGCCATCGGGCCGGTGGTGCAGACCCAGCGAGTGGCCAGCTTCGTCAATCAGCTCGCAGTTGGAATACACCACGCCCACTTCCGGCGCGACGGCCTGAAACTGGGCTACCTGCTGCGCCACCCGCGCCGGCAGCAGCACGTCATCGGTGGCAAAATCAATTACGAACTCGCCTTTGCTTTGAAAGAAAGCGGTATTGAAAGCACGGCAGTTGCCCACGTTTTCGGGCAGCAGCAGCAGGTGCCAGGTGGGGTTGCGGGCGGCGTATTCGCGTAGGATTTCCGGGCTACCGTCGGTGCTGGCATCGTCCACGAGCCATACTTCCAGGTGCGGGTAGGTTTGGGCCCGAATGGAATCCAGCGCCTCGCGCAGGAAGGGCGCGTGGTTGTGGCACAGCGCCACGATGGTAACGGTGGAAGCTGCGCTTAATGAAGAAGGAAAACTGAAGACTGAAGAATCGGGCATAAAATCACAAGCGGCAAGCGGAAGCACAAGGTTAATTCCTCATTCTTCATTCCTCATCAAATGCCAGGCTCCGCACGCCAATAGCAGCAATCCATACCGCACCGTGTGCGCCCATACTGCCCCGGCCAGGCCCAGGTGCGGCAGCAACCCCGCCAGCAGCGCTGCAAACACCACCGCCGAGCCCGCTTGCACGGTCACATAGGCCCCCGTGCGCGCCCGGGCCGTAAGCTGGAAGATGAATAGCCAGCTCAGCAGCTTGGCCCAGTCGCCGAGCAGCTGCGGGGCCAGAAACTCCCGTGCCCCCAGCAGCCGGGGCGCAAACAGCAGCGGCAGCAGCCAGTCGCGGCACACAAATAGCAAGCCCAGGCCTACGGCCAGCACCGGGGCCAGCAGCCCGAGCACGCCGCGCAAGTAGCGCCGCGCCGCCAGCGGCTGCCCCGCCAGCGCCGCCAGCCGGGGGTAGAACACGCTGCTCATCACCGCCCCAAACACCATGGTGTAATTATCCGAGAGCTTGGCCACGGCCTGCCACAAATCGGTGCGGGCCGGGCCGAAGGTGGCCAGCAGATAGTCGCGCAGCACGTAGTCCACGGCCTTGCCGAATAGCAGCGTGCTCACGGCCATCAGCAGGAACTGGCTGAGCCGCCGCAGCGCCAGCCGGCTCATAGGCGCGGCCGGCTGCAGGTGTTGCAGCAGCCCGGCCCGCGCTGCCAGCCCCAGCGCCGGCAGCAGCGTGAGGCCCTGCGCCACCAGATACGCCAGCAGCACTACCCGCAGCGGCCAGCCGCCCAGCAGCGTGGCCGCCGTGGCGGCAGTGCCCAACACCGCCAGCAGCACTGTGAGGCCAATATATGCCCGCAGCTTGCCGGCCGCCAGCAGCGCACTACCCAGCATGGCCTGCCCTGTAATCAGCCCAATGCCCAGCATGAATACCGTCAGGCTGCCCCACTCCCAGCCTAGCAGCCCGCGTGCGGCCAACACGGCGGCCCCGGCCAGCAGCGCCGCGGCGTTCAGCACCGTGGCCGCGCCCAGCCAGGCGCGGTAGCGCGGGCTGCCCGGCCGCAGCGGCGCGAGGTATTTCACCAGGCCTACCTGCACGCCATCGTAAGGCAGCGTGGTGAGCATAGCCATCAAGTTCTGGAACTGGGCCAGCAGGGTGAGGCCGCCGGTCGGCGCATACGTGGCAAACAGCTTGTTGACGATGAGCGAGCCCGCCGCCCGTGCCGCCACCGCCACGCCCGTGCCCAGCGAGCCCCGCACAAAGTGCCGGATGGGAGATTTGATGGGAGAAGCGGCGGTGGGCATGTGGGCACAAAGAACGGGGCCGTCTGTCATTGCGAGTGAAGCGCAGCGCAATGCGGCAATCCTTCCTGTAATAACCAGCTACTTTCTTTTACCAGAATGCCCCGACACTTCGCATTTTTGGGGCTTTCTGATATTTAAAAAGGGCTTTATCACATCTCAGGGTTAGTCGCTGACCGAGGAAAGATTGCCGCGTTGCGATGCGCTCCACTCGCAATAACAGACGCTTCCCCTACAGCTCCCGCTCCCAGCTCAGCCGCAGGCCCGCCACGCCGCCCAGATGCCGTTTAAACCGCAGCAGCGAAGCATTCGGGCCGGAATCAAGCGTAGAAGTACCTAAATCGAGCACGGCCATGCCGCTGGCCCGGGCAAAGGCGTGCAAGCCCTCATTCAGCAGCACCACCGGGCTGAAGGAATTGCAGCGCAGCGGGCTGGCCGGGTAGAAATTGTACAGCACCTGCTTATCAACCTGAATGGCTACCGTGAGGGCTGCCCATTCGCCATCGGCCTGGCGCACCGAGAACAGGAAATGCTCCTTCGGGAAGCGCCGAAACAATTCCTGCACCCGCGCCAGCGGCAACGACAGCGCCTGCCCCCGCTCCTGTCGGCAAGCCTCAATGAATTCATAAGCCGCCGGCAGCAGAAAGGGCGGCTCCTGCTCAAAATGCAGGCCGGCGCGGCGGCACTTGTGCAGCCGGCGGCGCTCCGAAGGGTGCAGATGGGCTTCGTAGTCGCGGGCGGGGTCGAGGTGATAGTTCTGCTCGGCCAGGGCCACGCGGTAGCTGCGCTGGCGCAGGGCTTCGGCCTGGGACGCGGCCCCGGCAGGGTGGTAAGCGAAGGGGTAGCTGCGCAGGGCCAGCCGGCGCACTCCACGCTGGCGCAGCTCGGTTTCGGCCGCGTCCAGCAGCTGGTGCAGGGCGGGCAGCGGCAGGCCCGCGGCTAGTTGAATGCCGCCGAAAGGGGCCTGCGCGGGGCTGCGGGCCTCCCCGGCCGCCGGGCCCAGGGCTACGTGCAACTGCGCTACGGTGCGACCAGCGGCAGGAGCTTCAAGGTAAAAGCTGAGCACCGGGCCGGCCGCCTGCAAGGCTTGGTGGGCGGGCCGCAAATACAGAAAGGACTCGAAAGCCAGCGGCAGGCGGGGTTCGGCTGGGCCCAGCGGGCCGCTTTCGGCTACGGCCACCACCAGCGCCGTCTCGCCCGCCTTCATTGCAACCAGGGAATCCGTACTTCTCAACGCTTAATCGTGTGGCTTTCCCAGCAAAGTACGGTATAGATTGAGTGCCCGCCGCCGGGGTCGCCCGCTGCAGACCTCAACTCCTCGGCCCGATGAAGGCATCTTCATCCTATCGCCACACGTAAGGGCCGAAATTGCGCCTCGCTTTCGCCCCCGTCCCGCTGCATGAATCCCCTCAGCTCCAATCCGCAGGCCACCCCCTACCGCTCGCCGGCTCTCACCGAGCCCGCCGGGGCGGCCCCGTACTCCATCACCGACCGGGAGGCCACCCGGCAGGCCCGCGAGCAGCAGGTGGGCCAGCGCCCCGGCACGCTCAACATTCGCCCCGGGGCGCTCAAGCCACGCCTGTTTTTGATGTCGTACGACGACGATGTCTTCACCGAAGCTGAGTACACCGACCGCTACGACGAGCTGCTCGACGAGCTGCGCCAGCACCCCGAGCTCAAGCATTGGATTGACGTGCGTGGCTACGGCGACCTGGCCCTGATTGAGCGCATGATGCAGGAGTTCGGCCTGCACCCGCTGCAAATGGAAGACGTGCTGAACGACTACCAACGGGCCAAAATCGATGTTTTTGACGACAACCGCCTCTTCATGGTGTCGCGCATGACCGATTTCACCCGCGACCTGGAAATCGACGACGACCAGCTCTCCATCTTCACCGGCCCGAACTACGTGCTCACGTTTCAGGACGACTACGACGACTGCCTCGACTCGCTGCGCACCCGCATCCGGGCCAATTTCAGTACCCTGCGCCGCCACCCGGTGCTGTACCTGGCCTACGCCCTCACCGACGTGGTGCTCGACCACTACTACCCCACCATGGCCGCCATCG
The DNA here is from genome assembly GCF_016056375.1 of Hymenobacter negativus. Taxonomy (GTDB): domain Bacteria; phylum Bacteroidota; class Bacteroidia; order Cytophagales; family Hymenobacteraceae; genus Hymenobacter; species Hymenobacter negativus_A. The sequence continues at coordinate 550,583 of NZ_JAEDAE010000001.1, read as the reverse complement.
GCGACTACATCGAGGAGCTGGAGGAAGCCATTTTCGCCGACAAGCGCCCGCGCCGCCTGCTCAACCGCATCCTGCGCATCAAAAAAGACGTGGTGCGCTTTCGGCGGCTGGTATATCCGGAGCGCGATAAAATCGCGGAAATTCTGCGCCTGCCCGAGGAAATCATGCCCGAAACCCTCAAAATATTCTACCGCGATGCCTACGACCACGCCATCCAGGCCCTGGACCTGGCCGAGAGCTACCGCGACAACATCTCCTCCCTCACCGACCTCTACATGTCGGACCAGGGCAACCGAATGAACGAGGTGATGAAGGTGCTCACCATCATCAGCACCATTTTCATCCCGCTCAGCTTCGTGGTGGGCCTCTACGGCATGAACTTCCAGCGCGACGACGGCCACGGCCACTTCCTGCCCCACAACATGCCCGAGCTCTACAGCCCCTACGGCTACCCCGTGGTGCTCGTCGTGATGTGCCTGGTGGTACTCGTGCAGCTTTTTTACTTCTACCGCAAAGGCTGGCTGACCAATCGGTAGAAAGCCGAACCGGGCGGCCGAATTTTCAGTCGGCCGCCCGGTTCATGCTTACAATCACCCCGCTTTGTTATTCCTGCGCCGTGTTTTCCGATGTTTTGAGCCTCGATGGCTGATGCGTGCCTTCGTGGGGCAAATGATGCTCTTGGCCCTCGCCGATGTGGATGTCGCTGCCGCCGGAATAAGGCGGGTCGGTAAGCAACGGCTTCGGGGCCGTCGGTGGGTTTTGTTCAGATTCCTTTTCGGGGTTTTCCTGCATAGTGGTGGTTGATTAGGGTCGGCTGGAAGTAGCCTGGCGAACGGGCAATAATGCGCGGCCCATTCGATGCCGTAAGGTAACGGGATAATCGCCAATCAATAGCGCCCCCTTTAAGCTGGAAGCTCGCCCCGCCCTTGTAGCGCCGCCCGCACCTGCGCCACCCGCTCGGCCACCGTGCCCTCCACCAGTATGTACGGGATGCCGAAGTAGTCCAGCTGCATCAGTATCATACCGTGCTGAAAGCTGCGCAGTGCCTCGGGGCCGCGCCAGCCGTCCTGCTCGAAGGGCACGGTGGGCGCACACACGAAGGTGTGCGCGTAGCGCTGTCCGCACACCGCTGCCATGGCCTGCAGGGCCGGGTCGCAGCGGTGGAAATAGTAGTAGGAATAGAGCGCCGTGGTAGCCGCGTTGGTGTCGCAAAACAGCACGCCGTGGGCCTGGGTGGCAGCCTCATCCTCCAACTCGGCGTGGCGGCGGGCAATGTAGAGCAGGTCTTCGTAGCCGAGGTTGCCGTTTTTTTGCTCGTGCAGGGTACGGCCGTACTCGGGCACCCACACCGTGCCGCAGGCCTCGGCCAGCGCCGCGCACAGCGTCGATTTGCCGCTGCTTTCGGCTCCCAGAAAAACAACCCGGGGCACTTCGGCGGGCGGCACCACACCTAGCTGCGCCGCCACCAGCGGATGCAGGTAGCGGGCGTAAGCCGCTGGATTATCACGTACCAGCGTGCCTGATACGGGCACCTGCGCCCGGGCCGCATCCACGCTCACATGGGCCACCCCCAGGTGCTCGGCAAAGCCCGGCCCGTAGTCTTCGCTGGTGAATACCGCATCCACCGCCAAGCCCTGCCCGGCCAGCCACTGCCGCACAAACTCGCGGTGCGTGTAGTCGTCGGCCGTATCGAGTGGCACACCGTCGGCCTCAGCGGTGAGGGCGAATATGCGCAGCGGCGTGCTGCCGATGTGCAGCCCATCGGTCAGATTATCGCCCCGGTACAGTTCGCGCAGCCACTGGGCCCGCACCGGTGCTGGCATGGTTTCGGAGTCCGGGCCGTGCCCGGTAGGGTTGGCGTATACCAGCACCAACAGCTCGGCTACTTGCGCGGCAGCAGTTTCCAGTAGCAGCTGGTGGCCCCGGTGCGGCGGCCAGAACTTGCCGACCACAAGGCCGGTGCGGAGTGGTGGGGTCATGGATAGTCAGGAGGCCAATTGGCACGATGTAGAGACGCATATTTGCGTCTCAGCGTTGAACGGCAATTGTTGGAACGGCGCGGACGCTAAGACGCAAATATGCGTCTTTACTGCACCACCTTCAGCTCCGTGCGGCGCAGCTCGCGGCCCACAATGCGCACTAATTGGTACGCATCTGTGGTGGCGTCGTAGCTCAGGCCCACGCCGGTGCCGGTGCTGGGCAGCGGCGCATCGCCCAGCAGCTTGCCCTTGCCATTGTAGAGCGACACCTGCCCCGGCCCGGTTTCCGTGATGGCCACGATGCGCCGGCCATTGCCGAAGTCGAATAGCTGCACCGGCTTGTCTCCCGAGGTCACGAAGCGCTGGGTGAGCAGTGGCGCCGCCTGCGTGGGCAGGTACACGTCCAGCTGATTCCCATCCTCCCGGGTGATGACGAAGCTGCGGCCCCGGGCATCGGGCACCAGGTGAAAGCGGGCGGTGCGGCTCCAGGTAGCCACCCGGCGGCGGGTCAGAATATCACCGCTCAGGGTGAAGGTCAGCAGTTCGCCGTGCTGGTTTACGGCCATGAGGTGAGTGCGGCCCAGGGTGCTGCCGGGCTGCACCAGCAGGTTGCCAGCCAGCCGCGCCCCCAGGCTCAGGGGGAAGCCGGGAAACAGGTTGCCCTGCCCGTCGAAGGCATACACGTAGCCGTTCTGGAGCGGGGCCACCACCACGTCGCGCCCGCTCACGCTAAGCAGCGCGGGTTCGCCGGCTAATGGGAAATCGAGCCGCTTGGGCTGCCAGCCAGGGAAAAGGCGGCCTTTGGCATCAAGTAAAATCAGGTCGTTGCCGGCGGTGCGGGCCAGCAGGCGGGCGGGCGCATCGGGGCCGGTGGGGGCGGCCAGCAGCGCGGCCACGCGCACGGTATCGGGCAGGTTGAGGGGAAAGGGCAGTACGGCGCTGCCGTCGTTGGCCAGCAGGTGCAGGCGGTGGCCAGCCCCCAGCAGCAGGCCGCCCGGCACCCCGCCGCCACTGGGCAGCAGCGCTTGCCCCACGGCCGGCCCGGCCAGCGTATCAGACCACAACACCGCATTATCGGCACTCACGAAATGCAGGACATTGGCCGAATCCTGCACCGCCACGGCCGGAATGCGGGTGCCCAGCGCGGGCAACACCGTGGGCATCCCCACCAGTTCGTGCTTGAAATTCAGCACCCGGCCGTTGGCGGCCGCGCCGCCGGCCTGCGCCGTAGCGGGGCCCAGGTCGGGGTGGCGCAGCAGCAGCTGGGTATAATACTGGGCATCGGGCGCGGCCTCGTTCTCAGGCGGCACTAGCTGAAAGGAGAACTGCGGGAAGCGCTTGAACAAGGCCTCGTTGCGTAGCAGGCCGGCCCGCCGGTCTTCGGTGAGCACGCCCAGCAGGGCGTTCCAGCTGTTGCGCGTGTCCACGAAAATACTGAGGCGGGCGCGGGGCATCGTTTCCTGCAGGAAGGACACCTGGCTCGGGGTTTGGGCCCAGGTGCGGCCGGCCACCACATCGGCGAGGTAGCCGTTCAGGGTCAGCTCATCGGAAAGCACCAGGTAGTTGCCGACCAGCACGCCGGCGCTGGCCGTCACTTCCACAGCGCCGGGCCGGGCCGGGACCAACAACGGCCCCAGCACCGACGCCTCCGAGAAGCCCACGGGGTGGATTTCGTAGGGTCCCACTTTGGTAAAGGCCGGTGAGCTGCCCTCGATGCGGCGCAGCCGGGCCAGCCACTGCGCCGTGCGTGCCGGCGCCGGACAGCGCACAAACGCCAACCGCCCCGGCCGGCTGCCCGCCGCCACCGCCGCCAGGTAGCCAATGGCCATTTCGCCCCCGAAGGTGGTCCGCAGGCTGTCCAGCGCGGCGTTGTGCCCCAGTGAGTCGACCATCGGCGTACCGGGCCGTGGCCAGGTGCGGGCCGGCTGGGCGGCCAGGTGCAGTAGCATAGCCGTGCGCGTACTCATCAACTCGCTAAGGCCCAGCGGCTGCGCGGGCTGCCCCTTTAAGCGTTGCTGGAGCGTGCCCCGGGCCGTTTCGGGGTTCGAGAACCCCTGGAGTTGCACCCGACTACCGGCCAGCTTCACCCCCAGCAAGCCCTGCGACACCAGCCCCGTGAGTTGGTCGACCTGCCCGTGGGCATCGCGCCGAAACAGCACATCGAGAAACTGCGGCAGGCGGCGGTAATTTATCAGCAGCGAGCCATCCACGCCGCGCAGCTTCAGCAAATCGGTGGTGCCGAAGCTGGCCAGCACGGTGGGCGCATCGGGGTGGGCCAGGCGGCGCACGGCGGCTTCCACCAAGCTGGCATTGGTGCTGATGACGAGGTGGTTGCGGTAGTTGAAAACGGTGATTCCCAGCTCGGTGCGCTGCTCGGTGAGGACGGTCAGCTCCTGGCCTTCGTAGTCGCGGGTGGCGAGGCGGTAGCGGGCGTCGCGGCCCAGGGTTTCGAGCAGGCTGCGCACCTGCCGGTATTCGCTCACGCGGGCCAGCGGAATCTGGTAAAGCACGTCGAACTCGCCCGGCCCCGTCACGTGCACGGAAGTGATGACCAGCTTGCGGCCCAGCAGGTTGAGCACGGCGTTGCGCCGACGCGAGTTGCCGCCGGCCAGGCTGTCGGCCAGGGCCAGGTGGCCCGCTGCCTGCTGGAAATAGCGCACGGCCGTGAGGTTGTCCCACAGCTCGGTCTCCTGCAGGTGGCGCACCAGCGCGGGGTGGTCGTGGGTGCTGAGCACCAGCACGGCATCGTCGGGCACCAGGGCGTAGGGGTCGACGGGCACGGCCGCCAGCGTGCGCCGGTAGTAGACGTACGTGGCCAGCGTGAGCAGCAACAGCAGCGCGGTGAATAGCGCCAGAAGCTTTCGGGACATGCAGGGGCAGCGGATGACGGGCGACGAAAGTACGGCGGGAAGCGGGTTGGCGGATAAGCGCCAAGGCTCCCGCTTGGTTTGGAACGCCGCGCGCCACGTATCTTTCTGCTGAATACCACTCCCTATTTCGCAATGTATAATTGGCCTGCTGCATTCGCTGGCGCTGCCGCCCGGGTTCTCGGCGGGCTCACGCTGCTGGCCCTGCCGGCCTGCTTCCAGCTGCGCGAGCCCGAACCCTCGGCCACGGCCAGCGAGTGGATTCAGCCCACCCAGATTGATATTCTGCTGGCCAACTTCACCACCGCCGTGCAAAACGTGAACGTGGGCAACTACGAGCGCACTTTCAGCGGCCCCGACTACCGCTTCGCGCCCGACCCCACCAGCGCCGGTTCCTCGCCCGCCCTCTTCGCCAACTGGAGCGTACCCGAAGAAACCACTTACTTCAGCAGCCTGCGCCGCCGCACGGCCACCGGCACCACCAACACGCTCACTCTGAGCGGCCGCCGCGACCAGTTCTACACCACCGATTCGGCCGAAGTATCGGCCCTCTACCAACTCAAAATAACGCAGCAGGATACCGCTTTCCACGCCGGCCTATTGCAGGGCAACATGCGCCTGCTCCTGCGTCGTCGCAACAACGAGTGGCGCATTGTGGCCTGGCGCGACCAGCGCACCACCCCCGGCCTGTGCTGGACAGATTTAAAGAAATACTTCAGCTCGCACTGAGCTTGTCGCGGCGCAAAGCTTACCCTTTCCGCCATATTCGTATATTTCGCCTCATGAAACTGCCGTCCCGTTCCACTATCATGCTTTCGGGCATTGTGCTTGTGCTGACGGTGCCCGCGTGCAATCCCTTCGCCCCGGCTCTGGATGAGGTGCCCACCGACCAGAACGAGCTGCTGGGCAACCCCGTGTACGTGCGCGGCTTCTTCGACCGGTTTCGGTCGGCTTACCAGCTGCGCGATTCCACGCTCTACGGCCAGCTGCTCTCGCCCAGGTTCAAGTTCACCTACCGCGACTTCGCCGCCAACCTGGACCGCTCTTGGACCCGCGACGTGGACGCCAACACCACCTACCGCCTCTTCAAGGCCGCCCGCTCCATCAATCTGCAATGGACGCAGTACCTGCCCAGCTCCGACACGCTGGCTTCCGACACGCTGGCCAGCGTGGAACGCTCCTTTCTGCTCACCATCGAGCAGCGCGACGACGAGCGGTTTTCGGGCACCGGCACGGCCCGGCTGGTGCTGGTACGCAAGAATCGGAACGACCCGTGGCGCATGCGCAGCTGGTACGACCGCAGCGAATTTTAACCTTTTTCCGGCTTTTCATTGCGAGGCTCGCCGTCCACGGCGGGCCTTTTCGTTTTCTTTGGCAAAAATCTCCGTTCCCTTATGACCGAACCACAACCCGACCAGCCGCATTTCAAGCGGGCCATCAATCTTTTCGACGCCATTATGCTGGTCACCGGCAGTATGATAGGCTCGGGCATCTTCATCGTCTCGGCCGACATTGCGCGGCAGGTGGGCAGCGCCGGCTGGCTGCTGGTAGTGTGGCTGCTCACCGGCTTCATCACCATGGCCGGGGCCATCAGCTACGGCGAGCTGGCCAGCATGTTTCCCAAAGTGGGTGGGCAATACGTGTACCTGCGCGAAGCTTTTGGCCGCCTCACGGCTTTCTTGTATGGCTGGACGCTGTTTCTGGTAATTCAAACCGGCGTGATTGCGGCCGTGGCCGTGGCCTTCGCCAAGTTTACGGGTGTACTCCTGCCCTACTTCAGCGTGAAAAACGTGCTGTTTCACGCCGGCACCTTCGAATTTAGCAGCGTGCAATTGCTGGCCATTGCGCTCATCGTCGGCATCACGGCCCTCAACGCGCAGGGTGTGCGCACCGGCAAGCTCATTCAGAACGTGCTGGGCAGCACCAAGCTGGTGGCGCTGGCGCTGCTCATTGTCTTCGGCGTGGCGCTGGGGCTGAACCACGAGGCCATCGCCGCCAACTTCGCCGACCTCTGGACGGCCACCCGCTACCCGGCCCCCGGCGTGAGCGCCGCCCCGCTGCCCATCAGCGGCTACTCGCTGGTCATCGCCATCGGCATGGCCATGACGGGCTCCCTCTTTTCCTCCGATTCGTGGAACAACATTGGCTTCGCGGGCGAAGAAATCCAGAACCCCGAGCGGACGCTGGTGCGCAGCATGGCCATCGGCACGGCCATTGTCACGGCCCTCTACATCCTCATCAACGTGGTGTACCTGCTGGTGCTGCCCCTGCACGGCACCCCCGAAGCCGCCACGCTGGCCGGCCGGGGCATCCAATACGCCACCGACGACCGCGTGGCCACCGCCGTAGCCGAATCGGTGCTCGGCAAGGCCGGCGCCTATGTTATGGCCGTGCTCATCATGCTCAGCACGTTCGGGGCCAATAACGGCATCATTCTCAGCGGCTCCCGCGCCTATTTCGCCATGGCGAAAGACGGCCTATTCTTCCCCGGCCTGGCCCGGCTGAACGGGGCCGGCGTGCCCGGCCGCGCCCTGTGGGCGCAGTGCCTGTGGGCCAGCCTGCTCTGCCTCAGCGGCTCCTACGGCCAGCTGCTCAACTACGTGATGTTCGCCGTGATTCTGTTTTACGTGGTCACCATCATCGGCATTTTCGTGCTGCGCCGCACCCGGCCCGAGGCCCCGCGCCCCTACCGCGCCTGGGGCTACCCGCTGGTGCCGGGCCTCTACGTGGTGCTGGCCAGCGCCTTCTGCCTCATTCTGCTCATCGCGCCTGACACGGCCGAATTCTCGCGCCGAGGGCTGGGCCTGGTGGCGCTGGGCCTGCCGGTGTATTTCCTGTTCGGCCGCCGCTTCGCGGGCAAGGCCGAGGCTTAGTACGTAGTAGTTGTCATTCCGACGCAGGAGGAATCTGAGTTAATCTGCTCAAATGACCTCTCTCAGATTCCTCCTGTGTCGGAATGACAAACGCCCATTTCAATAGCACACAAAAAGGCCTCCTAATGCGGGAGGCCTTTCCTTTTTCTAACAACTCCGCCAGCGGTTTAGCGGCGCTTGCGGCTGGCTTTGGCGCGGGGCGTGAGGGTCACGTTCACGGGCTTGCTGCCGCTGTTGCGCACTTCTTCGTCGTCGTAGCCGCCATAGCCGTAGATGAGGGTATTGTCGCCGCTGGGTACTTCCAGGGTGTAATTACCGTTGGCGTCGGTGCTGGTGCCTTTGCTGCTGCCTTTCAGCAGCACGGTGGCGCCCACCAGCGGCCGGCCGTTCTCATCCTCAATCTTGCCCGACATGGTAACGGTGGTGGGCGCAGCGGGCTCGGGGGCAGCCACGGGCGCGGGCGCTGGGGCGGCTTCCACGGGGGCAGGCGCGGCGGCAGCTACGGCTGGCGCCGCTGCCGGGGCGGCAGTGGTTGCAGCAGTAGTCGTGGGTTTCACTACCGTTTTAGTAGTGGTTTTGGCAGTGGCTTCTTCGGCAGCGGCCGGGGCTGCTTTGAGGCCAGCAGCAATGCTGTCGGCTGAGGTGGGTGCGGTGGCCGTCACGGCGGCATCATCGAGCATAAAGCTGGGCGTGACGGAAGCCAGGCCGTTGCCGCCGCCTTTGGGCAGGGCCACGTAGACCAGTATCAGGGCCAGAATTACGCCCACCAGAATGTAGGTCAGCTTGTTGTTGCCACCCGATACAACGTCCTCATCCTGAGCATCCAGGTTCGGATTGTAAGGCTCGTTTTCAACCTTGGGTAGATTTTCTGAATTCATCGTTAAAAAAGTAATGGGTGGGTTAATACTTGCGCGGGATTTATTTCTTGGTCAAAGCCACCTATCCAAATAGGCTGCGCAAGTTAAGCTTTTGCGACGTTATCTGCCGCAGCCATACTTTTTTTTGATTCGGCAAATTCGAGCCTCCAGCGCTGTGCCTTCGCCTGTTGCCAACTCTACCCCTTAGCGCGCTGGTGGCTAGGACAATAAGAAAGCCGGGCCGGAGCCGCCGGACCGTAGTCTCAGCAGGCTCCGGCCCAGCCGGTCAGTCATTGCTCCCAGTGCTTTGCCAGAATACCGGCAGCAGCTTATACGTCGCTGATGGTTTCGCCGTCGTTGGCGGGCCTGGCGGGGCCACTGACACCTTTTTCGCCGAACTTCTGCTCCCGGGTGCGCAGGTTGTGGTCCAGCTCGTAACTGCCTTCGGCTTCGAAACCCGGACCCTGGGCCTGCTCGCCGGCATTGGTGTGGTCGTTGCCGCCCTGGGGGCTGGTTTCGGAGCCGACAATGTGCAGGTTCTCGAGCTGGTCTTTCTGGTTGCTGCGCTGGGTGTAGCCGTTGGCGCCTATGTTGCGCAGGGCCGTAGGGTCGCCGCTGGCTTTGTTGTTGCTTTGGTCCTGCTGGTAGTCCTTTTCTTTTTCCAGCTTTTCGTTTTTCGCAGTGTCTTTGTTTTCAATGATGTTGGCGTGTTCGCCTTCGTTGGGGTCGGTGCCGTCGCCGGAGATGTTATCGGGTATCATAAGCGGGGAAGTCTGAGGTTGAAGTGTCTCCGGCTTACGCAGGCCTCGGCAATGCGTTACGCCCGGTGCAGGCTTATTTGCTGGCCATGGTTGCGGAGTCGGGGTGCTTCTGGTCGTTCAGGCTCCAGTTGTAAGGATAGTATTCGACGGTGTACCAGGTAGGAATGCGGCTGTTTTTGCGGAACTGGTTGACGTACATCACCCCCGAATTGCCGCTGGCGCGGAAGTCGCTTTCGTACCACTGAAAAATTTCCGGCAGCCGCACGACTTTCTTCGCATCGTCCACCTGCACATAGCTGGGGTCGAGCAGGGCAAACCGGGCCTGGTTATTCAGCTGCGCAAACAGGTCTTTGCCAACGTAGGCGGTGCGGCTCAGGCGGGGGCAGCTGTTGGTGCCGCACACCAGGGCAAAGTGCAGGCGCGGGTCGTCGTAGATTTTACGGAGCTTGTCGGTTTCAATCTGGTCAAGGGTTAGCATTTCGCGCCCAACGCGCATCCGGACTCGGTTGAAAAAGCCGGGCATGTCCTGCACCGAGGTGAGCGGGTAGTTCTTCAAGACTTCACCGATTACCAGGATGTTGTAGGCATTCAGGTAGAAGGCGTACTGGTCAGCTGCTTCGGCTTTGGTCACATCAAAATCGGCAATATTGCTCAGCAGTGCGTCCAGCATTTCGGGGCTGTGCTGCAAGGCCTCGTAGCTCACCTTGCCTTCCTTGTTCACAAATTTTTGCAGGAAGGCCGTGGTCTGCACTGTGATGGATACGGCCGTGAGTGGCTCATTTCCGCCGGCCACCGCCTTTCCGCCCAAAACCAGTATCAGCAGCACGGCCCAAAACATTCCGAAAATGGAGCAGGTAGATTTCATAATGTAGTAAGCTGAACAAGTGTTTACTGACCCGAAACTTACTGTCGCGCGGGGGCATCAGTTTTATACTGATTCAACATTCCCATTTTGAAACAGTGCGTTTTTTCTGTTTCAGCCATTCCGCGCTGAATTGCGAGTTGAGTGGCATTTCATTCCAAAAAATAGTCTGGCATTTTTTGGCTTAGCCTGTCATTCCAGCCAATTTGATGGTCGGAATCCACACTTTCTGGCTACGAAGTACTGGGCGCACCCGCGGTGGGCGGAGCCAGCCAGAGGCGGCGCGTAGAGCGGCTTGGCGCACCTGCAGTCACGGTGCGGCCGGCCAGCCTTGTCGCTACATTTGAGGCCGGACATTTCTTCTCTCCACCATGCACCTCGTCATCCTTGGCAACGGCATTACCGGCGTGACGTGCGCCCTGACCGTGCGCCGGCTGCAGCCCGAGGCCCGCATCACGCTGGTATCGAGCGAAAGCGCCCACCACTACTCCCGCACCGCGCTGATGTACGTGTACATGGGCCACCTGCGAGCGCAGGACATCAAGCCCTACGAAGACTGGTTCTGGGACGAGAACCGGCTGGCCCTGGTGCATGCCACCGCCACCGCTCTCAACACCGCCGAAAACCTGCTCATCCTTGACAACAGCACCACCCTCGCCTACGACCAGTTGCTGCTGGCCACTGGCTCCGAAAGCAAATTCTTTGATTGGCCCGGCCAGCAACTGGCCGGCGTGCAGGGCCTGTATGGCTTGCCAGATTTAGAGGCCATGACCCGCGACACCCACGGCATCAGCCGGGGCGTAGTGGTGGGTGGCGGCCTCATCGGTGTAGAGCTGGCCGAGATGCTGCACAGCCGCGGCATCGAGCCCGTGGTGCTGGTGCGCGACGCTCGCTACTGGGCCTCGGTGCTGCCACCGGAAGAGGCCAACCTAGTGGACCGCCAGTTCCAGGAAAACCACGTTTCGGTACGCTATGGCACCGAATTGCGCGAGATTCTGGCCAATGCACAGGGCCGCGTGCGCGCCGTGGTGACCACAGCCGGCGAGGAAATAGCCTGCCAGTGGGTGGGCCTGGCCACCGGCGTGCGGCCCAACCTCACGCTGGCCAAAACGTCAAACGTAGAAACCGACCAGGGCATACTGGTCGATGAGCTCCTGCGCACCAACGTGCCCAACGTATTTGCGGCCGGCGACTGCGCCCAGCACCGCCGGCCCGGCGCGGGCGAGGTGCCCATTGAGCAGCTCTGGTACACCGGCCGCATGCAGGGCGAAACCGTGGCCCACACCATCTGCGGGCAGTCCACCCCCTACCGGCGCGGCATCTGGTTCAACTCGGCCAAGTTCTTTAACCTCGAATACCAGACCTACGGCCACGCCCCAGCTGCCCCTACGCCCGGCCTCACCAGCTTCTACTGGGAGCACCCCAATTGCCGAGCCGCGGTGCGGGTGTATTTCCGGAGCGAGGCGCCGCACGCCGTGGTGGGCTTCAATGCGCTGGGCCTGCGCCTGCGCCACGCCGTGTGCGAGCAGTGGATTGCACAGCGCGCACCCGTTGCCACAGTCATCAGCCATTTCGGCGCAGCCAATTTCGACCCTGAGTTTTTCCCGCAGCACGAAAAGGCCATTGTGGCCGACTTCAACCGGCAGTTTCCGGAACAGCCAGTGGTACTAAAGCAGCGCAAGGGACTTTTTGCGCGTCTGTAGCCTTCGTCACTCAACTTTTTTTCTGTGGATTTCTCCAAGCTATACCGTCCCTCGGCCCTAAACAGCTTCCAGTTCATCGCCCTCACGGGCCTGCTGATGAGCGCCGGGGCACACCTGATTCTGCATTTCTTCGTGGGCCACCAGCCGGCGGGCTTCAATTGGCTGTACGTATGCTGGTCAGGCTTTTATATTGTGGGCACGCTCATCAATCTCTTCGGCAAGCCCGATGAGCCGCACCATCATTAAATCAGTTAACAGTGAGCAGTTATCAATCATCGACTGTTAACTATTAATTGTTATCTGCTCACTGTTAACTGCTAACTGAATTTGCTTACCCCGCCCCTTCCCGTGTCGTCGCCCGCCGAAAAGCTTATGCTGGCCGTGGTAGCCGGCGGCCTGCTGGCCCTGCTTCTGGCCCTGGCCGATGCCGACCCCAGCCGGCGCAACAGTTGGTTCTGGCTGGCGGTGGGCCTGGTGAGCGCCGGCACGCTGGCGTGGAGCTGGCTGAAATATGGCCGGCAACCGGCTGGCGTGCGGCAGAACAACCTATGGTTGCGGGCCAGTACCGGCCGCGGGGCTGTGGCTTGGGTCACGGGCCTGGTGCTCACAGGCTTCTACGTAGTTCTGTATTGGTTCAGCAACGACGATGGCCAGGGCAATTTCGGCCTGCTCACCAACCTGGTGCATCCGCTCGACGGCCTCAGCCAGGCGCTGCGCGCCCGGCCAGCCGACCAATGGTTTCTCTACGGCACCTTCTACACCCTGGCCGTGCTGCTGATGGGCGGACGCGCGCTGTGGAAATACCGGCACTCGCGCTACCAGCTTATCCGCACCGTTTCGGTCATGTTTTTCCAGTTGGGTTTTGCGTTTTTGATTCCCGGGCTGCTCCAGTTTTTCCAGCAGCCGGAGTTTTATTTCAGCTACTTCTGGCCGTTGAAATACGACTACCTGTTTCCCGGCACGGTTACTTCGCTGCTGCAAAAGGGCGGACTAGGCGTGTTCATGGTGTTCTGGGGCGCGGTGATGTCGTTGGTGGCTACGCCGGTGCTCACCTATTTCTACGGCAAGCGCTGGTACTGCTCGTGGGTGTGCGGCTGCGGCGGGCTGGCCGAAACCGCCGGCGACCCCTACCGCCACCTCTCCGACAAAAGCCGCGTTGCCTGGCGCTGGGAAGTGCGCATCATCTACCCCGTGCTGGGGCTGATAGTTGCCATCACGGCTCTGCTGTGGGTACATTTTGCCACCGGCGGCACGCTGCTGGGCGCGGCCGGCAACGTGGCGGCCAAGTGGTACGGCTTCGCTATCGGTTCGGTGTTTTCGGGGGTGATTGGCGTGGGCTTCTACCCCATTATGGGCTCACGCGTGTGGTGCCGCTTCGGCTGCCCCATGGCGGCCTACCTGGGCCTGCTGCAAAAGCATTTCTCCCGCTTCCGCATCAGCACCAACGGGGCGCAGTGCATCTCGTGCGGCAACTGCTCCAATGTGTGCGAAATGGGCATCGACGTGCAGCAATACGCCCAGCGCGGCGCGCCCATCGTTCGGGCCTCGTGCGTGGGCTGCGGCATGTGCAGCACCGCCTGCCCCCGCGGCGTGCTCAACCTGGAGAATGGCCCGCGCGAAGGCCGCACGCAAGCCTCGCCGCTCATTCACGCAGACTCGCTGAGGATTTTGAGTTAGCTGATTCAGGAGCTGAAGCTGTTTAAAACCGCGCCTGTAAATAGGGCCATGTGAAATAAATAACCGCCCCTTGCAGCAGCGTCAGCATCAGGGTGACGCTCCAGAAAGTAGCTTTCCGGTTTTTATGGTGCAGCAGCAAAACAGCCGCCCACGCACCGGGGGCCGCGCCCGGCAGCGTAGCTAGGTGCAGCGTTTTCTCGGCAATGCGCCGCTGGTTGCGCCGCGCCTTGCGTTTGTCCAGGGCGAACAGCAGGAAACACAAAAGGTTGAAAAACAACAGGCAGCTCAAGAGTATTTTCATGATGTGGGAGGCGGGCCTTGCTGATTGGCTTGCTCTGGGTTTCGGCCTGGTTAGTTGCAGCCCGGGGCTGAGCCGATTGGGCGGATTCAACAAGGGAAGACGGAGTAACCGAGTGGTCGCAACCTCACCGCGCCCGAATATTTTCCGGTTGGTTTAGCAAAGCTGGGGCAAATTTTCCGAAACTTTATTCCGGGCCTACGGCTGGTTTGAGAGGACTTATTCCCCGACCTTTGCCACCACCCTGCACCTGATGCCCGTGTATAAAGCCCTCGCCAAACCCCTCCTTTTCAACCTCGACGCCGAGCGCGCCCACCACCTTGTTTTCGACAACCTTCGCCGCGCGGCGCGGGTACCGGGCACGTCGGCGCTGCTGCGCGCCCTCTACGATTTCCAGCACCCCAGCCTGGAGCGCGAGGTTTTTGGGTTGAAATTTCCGAACCCGGTGGGGCTGGCGGCGGGGTTTGACAAGAACGCAGCCCTCACGGATGAGCTGGCCACGCTGGGTTTCGGCTTCGTGGAAATTGGGACGGTGACGCCCCGGCCGCAGCCCGGCAACCCGCAGCCACGCCTGTTCCGGCTGCCGCAGGACGAGGCCCTGGTGAACCGCATGGGCTTCAACAACGACGGGGCGGCCGTGGTGGCGGCGCGGCTGGCCCGGCGGCGCAACCGCCAGCTCATCATCGGCGGCAACATTGGCAAGAACAAGGATACGCCCAACGAGCGCGCCGCCGACGACTACGTGGCCGGCTTTGAGGCCCTGGCCGAGGAGGTCGACTACTTTGTGGTGAACGTGAGCTCGCCCAATACGCCGGGGCTGCGCCAGCTGCAGGAGAAAAAGCCGCTCATCGAACTCCTCCAACAGGTGCAGGCCCGCAACCTAAACCGCGCCAAGCCCCACCCGTTACTGCTCAAAATCGCCCCGGACCTGACCGATTCCCAGCTCGACGACATTCTGGAAATAGCCCGCGAAACCAAGCTGAGCGGCCTGGTCGCGACTAATACCACCATCAGCCGCGACAACCTAAACACCGAGCCGGGCTACGTGGCCAGTCTGGGTGCGGGCGGCCTGAGCGGCAAGCCCCTGCGGGCCCGGGCCACCGAAGTCATCCGCTACCTGCACCGGAAATCTGACGGCGGGCTGCCGATTATTGGCGCGGGCGGCATTCATTCGGCGGCCGATGCACAGGAGAAGGTGGCCGCCGGGGCCACGCTGATTCAGCTCTATACCGGCTTTATCTACGAAGGGCCGGCGCTGGTGAGCCGCATAAACCGGAGCCTGGTGCGGGGCTAGCGCGATGCGCCCACGCAGATACCCCAAAAAGGCAAGCGGCACGCCCAGCACCGCAACAAAGAGCCAAAGTTAAGCGCGCTGGTCCTTGCCAGGCAATTGGCTATGCGGGCCCTATTTTTTTTTGCACGGACGGAAAGAGGATAAAAAGCGCGCCGTTTAGGTGGTTAGCCCGAAAATAAAATTCAAGAAAAGCGGGCCAAAATAAAGTTAACATGACCGATGAATGGCTGGGCGTAACAATGCCGTATTTTTGCACCATGCTTCAACCAAAAAACTTGTTGATGAAGCGTGGAACCTCGCTTGGCAGAGACCCACGAATGGACCGGAAGGTCTTCTCCGCCATCGGTTTTTCTAGTTTTGCCGCTGGTATTTCCGTTGTTTTTTCCGGGTATCGCCCCGCCGCCGTTTCGGATTCCGAAACGGTTTTTTTATGCCCGCTGAGTTCGTTAACTGCTGCGTTCACTAGCTAACCTCACTTTTCCGCCCTATTGGTATGGCACGTAAAGACCTGCTCGACATCGCATCCCTTCATCGTGAGGAAATCGAGTTTTTGCTCGACCAATCCACGTCGTTCAAAAAGCTATTCAGCCACTCGGTGAAGAAAATTCCCGCGCTGGAGGGCAAGTCCGTGCTCATGCTGTTCTACGAGGCCAGCACCCGCACGCATTCCTCCTTCGAGGTCGCGGCCAAGCGCCTCTCGGCGGAGGTCACGAATTTCGACGTGGCTCACTCCTCCATCACCAAGGGCGAGTCGGTGCGCGAAACGATTGAAACGCTGCAGGCCATGCGCACCGACTACATCATCGTCCGCCATAGCCACCCCGGCCTGCCCGGCATGATAGCTCGGCAGACCACAGCCTCGGTCATCAATGCCGGCGACGGCGCACACGAGCACCCCACCCAGGCCCTACTCGACGCTTTCACCATCAAGGAAAAATTTCCCGACCCGCGCGGCAAGAAGGTCCTCATCATCGGCGACATTCTGCACTCGCGCGTGGCGCGCTCCACCAGCACGCTGCTGCAAAAGTTGGGCATTGAGGTGGCGTATCTTGGGCCGGGCTCGCTGGTGCCCAAGTACGTGCCGGCCAGCATCCGCCGCTTTACTGATTATGAAGCGGCCATGGCCTGGGCGCCCGATGTGGTGTACCTGCTGCGCGTGCAGCTGGAGCGCCAGGACGTGCAGTTTTTCCCCAGTGTGCGCGAGTACCACCGCGTCTACGGCATCACCACGGCCCGGCTGGCCGAAATCGGCGACCTCGGCCTCTATATTATGCACCCCGGCCCCGTGAATCGGGGCGTGGAGCTCTGCGACGCCGTAATGGACTACGAGCGCAGCCTGATTACCAACCAGGTCGAAAACGGAATTTCCGTGCGCATGGCGGTGCTCGACTGGCTCACGCCGGGCGGCGACTTCCCGAAGCAAGAATCTTACGTGACCCCGCAACGCGCCAGCTCTACGGTAGCGCTGCCCTAGGGAGAGACGCAATATTTTGCGTCTCGTCGTTGAACGATAACGCCTGCACAATTAGCCAACGACCCCGAACGGCGCGGACGACGAGACGCAAAATATTGCGTCTCTGCATCTTCCAGCAACCATTCCTCTTTACCTCTCCTATAACTCTTGCCGGTTCACCACCCTTCTTCCTCCATGCTGCTCCTTCAAAACGCCCGCATCGCCGCCGAAAACTCTCCCGAACTCGTTGAGAGTGATGTCCTGATTGTCGAAGGAATTATTGAAAAAATCGGCCCCAAATTGACTGTTCCCGAGGGTGCCCGCGTCATCGACGCGGGCGGCCGGGTGCTGATGCCCGGCATGTTTGATGCCCACGTCCATTTTCGTGCCCCCGGGTTCGAGAATAAGGAAACCATCACCACGGGCAGCGAAGCGGCCATTAACGGCGGCGTGACCGGCGTGGTGATGATGCCCAACACTCGCCCGGCCCTTGACTCGGCGACCACCGTGGCCACCGTGCTGGAAAATGCCAAGGACCGCGCCCGCATCCCAGTGTACACATCGGGCTGCGTGACGAAAAACCGCGAAGGCAAGGAGCTGGCCGAAATTGAAGGCATGCGCGGCCTCGGCGTGAAGATGCTCACCGACGATGGCGACACCACTGCCGACCCGGCCGTGCTGCTGCGGGCCATGCAGTACGCCACCGAGTTCGGGATGTTTTTTGCCAGCCACTGCGAAGTGCCGGAGTTGGCCGGCCCCCGCGCCCTCAACGAAGGCGTGATGAGCTACCGGCTGGGCATCAAGGGCTCGCCGGCCTGCGCCGAGGAAATCATCATTGACCGCGATATCCGCTTGGCTCACGCGGCGGGCGCGCACGTCCACATTCAGCACGTGTCGAGCAAGCTGGGCATGGAAACCATCCGCTGGTGGAAATCGCGCGGCGATGTGAAAGTGACGGCCGAAGTATCGCCGCACCACCTCTTATTCACCGACGAGCACATCGGCGACTACGACACCAATTACAAGATGAATCCGCCGCTGCGCACGCAAGCCGATTGCGACGCACTGCTCGAAGGCCTCAAAGAGGGCGTCTTCGACCTCATTGCCACCGACCACGCGCCGCACACGCCGTTTGAGAAAGCCCAGGATTTCATCAGCGCGCCCAACGGCATCACCGGCCTCGATACGGCGCTGGTGTCGCTCTACCACCACTTCGTGGAGCCCGGCAAGTTTGGCTGGGACCTGGTGGTGAAGCGCTACTCGGCCGAGCCCCGCCGCCTGATGGGCCTGCCCGTAACCACCATCGAGGTGGGACAATCCGCCGATTGCGTCTTATTCAATACCGAAGCGGAAACGACCTTCACGAAGGACTTCATGAAATCTAAATCGCAGAACACACCCTTCATCAACCAGACCTTAAAGGGCCGGGTCGACTTGGTGGTTTTGGGTTCGGAAATCCTGCTGGAGCGTTAATAATTAGAGTTTGACAAATAATAGTCGCCCGTCATGCTTCGACTGCGCTCAGCATGACGACCAATGAATTCTGATGAGTACACCTTCCTCCTCCGACACTCTTAACCAGCCCCTTATCGGCGTGGTGATGGGTTCCAGCAGCGACTGGGACACCATGCAGCACGCCGTGCAGATTCTCACGCAGTTTGGCGTGGCCCACGAAGCGCGCGTGGTATCGGCCCACCGCATGCCCGACGACTTATTTGCCTACGCCGAACAGGCTGGCCCGCGCGGCTTGCAAGCCATCATTGCCGGCGCGGGCGGGGCTGCGCATTTGCCGGGCATGCTGGCCGCCAAAACGACGGTGCCCGTGCTGGGCGTACCGGTGGCCAGCCGCCACTTGCAGGGTGTGGACTCGCTGCACAGCATCGTGCAGATGCCCAAGGGCATCCCGGTGGCCACGTTTGCCATCGGCACGGCCGGGGCGGCCAATGCGGCGCTGTTTGCGGTGAGCCTGCTGGCCCTGCACAATCCCGAGTTGGCGACCAAGCTACAAGCGTTTCGCACCGATCAAACCGAGGCCGCCCGCGCCATGACACTGCCCGTATGAGCGCCGGTAATCATCTTACAGCTATGCCCACGCTTTTGCCGGGCAGTGTGGATACCGCAGGCCAGCGGGCCACCTTGGGAGTGCTGGGCGGCGGCCAGTTGGGCCGGATGTTTGTGCACGCCGCCCAACGCCTGGGCTACTTCACGGCCGTGCTGGAGCCCGACGCGAAAAGCCCCGCTGGGCTGGTGAGCCACCACCACATTCAGACCGCCTACGACGACCTGGCCGGACTGGCCGAGCTTGCCCGGCTGTGCCAGGCCGTCACCACCGAGTTTGAAAACGTGCCGGCCCAAGCTCTGCAAACGCTGGCGCAGACCCGCCCCGTGGCGCCCAGCGCGGCCGTGGTAGGCATCGCCCAAAACCGCATTGAGGAAAAAGCCCACTTTGCGGCCTGCGCCGATGTGTCGGGCGTGACCTGCGCGCCCTACGCAGTGCTGGAAACGCCCGCCGATTTGCAGGCCGTGCTGGACGAACGGGCCGATTTGCTGCCCGGCATCCTGAAAACTGCGCGTATGGGCTACGATGGCAAAGGCCAAGTCCGTGTCAAAACTACTGCTGAGCTGGCTGCCGCCTGGGCGGAGCTGGCGGGCGTGGCCTGCGTGCTCGAAAAGATGTTGCCGCTCACCGCCGAGTGCTCAGTACTGGTTGCCCGCGGCTGGGACGGGCAAGTGGTCAGCTTCGCCCCGCAGCGCAACGTCCACATCGATGGCATTCTGGCCGTGACGCACGCCTACGCAGGCAACATGCCGTCTGCTTTGGCCGAGCGGGCCCGGGCCGCGGCCGTTTCCATTGCGCAGCACCTTGGCTACGTGGGGGTGCTGTGCGTGGAGTTCTTCGTGGTGGAAGATGGCAGTGAGCACGGCGGGCTGGTGGTCAACGAGATGGCGCCGCGCCCGCACAACAGCGGCCATTACACGATAGATGCCTGCGACGCGTCGCAGTTCGACCTGCAGGTACATGCCATGGCGGGCCTGCCCTTGCCGCAGCCGCGCCAGCATTCGCCAGCCATCATGCTCAACCTGCTGGGTGACGTGTGGTTTGGTGCCGACGGCCAACGGCAGGAGCCCGACTGGCTCGGCGTGTTGCGCCTGCCGGGTACGCATCTGCACCTGTACGGCAAGGAACAGGCACGCCCCGGCCGCAAAATGGGCCACCTGACCATTACCGGCCCGGATGTAGCCAGTGTCAAAACAGTGGCGCGGCGCGCCGCTGAGTTGCTCGGCTTGCCGGGGCTGGACTCTATTTAGCCGATTATCTGCTTTTGACATTCGTGATACATCAAGCCTACCCCAAAAACGCCAGCAGCGCCTTGTAAAACTGCGCCCGCACCTCCAGGTGCGGGATGTGGCCCACGTTCGGAATTTCTACCAGTTTCGCGCCCTTGATTTGGGCGGCGGTGCGGCGGCCCAGTGCGGGATACTGGCCCATTTGGGTCAGCGTTTTGGGGTCTTTGATTAACGCTTTGCCTACTACCGTGCGGTCGGCCTGGCCGATGATGAGCAGCGTGGGCACGGTAATGCGGCTGAACTCGTAGCTCACTGGCTGCTGGTAAATCATGTCGAAGGTGAGGGCATTGGCGCGGGCCACTTTGGCAAAATCGGGGCTTTTGGTTTGGGCGGCCAGGGGCAGCAACCACTGGTCGTGGGCGGTGGGGTAGCCGTTGGGGTAGTAGGTTGCGTGGTACTTGCGGATGCTGGCTTCGGTGCTTTTCAGCTCGGTGGCTTCGGCCTGGTCCACGGTTTGGAAGGGCACGCCCACGCGGTAATCCTCCAGGCCAATGGGGTTTTCGAGCACCAGTTTTTCGGTGGTTTCGGGATAGAGCAGGGCGAAGCGGGTGGCCAGCATACCGCCCATACTGTGCCCCAAGACGACGGCTTTTTTCACGCCCAGCGTGTCGAGCAGCTGCTTCGTGTTGCGCGCCAGCTGATGAAACGAATAATGAATATCAGCCTTGTCCGACTTGCCAAAGCCAACTTGGTCGGTCACCACCACCCGGAAACCCGCGCCAGCCAGGGTTTTAATTGTCTCGCGCCAATAGGCTCCGAAGAAGTTTTTGCCATGCAGCAGCACCACGGTGCGGCCGTTGGCCCGGGCGGTGGGCGGCACGTCCATGTAGGCCATGCGTAGGGCCTGCCCCTCCAGCTTCAGCGGCAGGTGGTGTACCGGAAATGGGTACTCGTAGCCATCAAGTGTGGCATTGAGCGGGGCGGGCTGGGCCAGGGCGGCAGTGGCACCCAGCAGCAAAGGCAGCAGTAGCAACAGCAGGAAACGGAACATCGCGGAAGCGTTTGATGAGCTTGCTTCTACGAATTCCAGTCCTGTTCCGCACAAAAAGCATGGGGTTTCAATCCCACCATTCAGGTTTTTTTTCGTTTGTCACCCTGAACGCAACGCAGGACCATCTCACGCCTGAACTATAGCTGTTCAATCATGAGATGGTCCTGCGTTGCGCTCAGGATGACAAAGGCCCTACGCGGGCAGCCCTTCCAGCACTTTTTTGGCATTGCTCACATGGTCCGTGGCGCCGCTCAACGAGTTGAAGATGTACTGGATAATGCCTTTTTTATCGATTACAAAGGTGACGCGGCCAGGCAGCAGGCCCAGTAGCGCACGGGGCACTTCGTAGAGCTTGCGCACTTTGCCATCGGTGTCGGCCAGCAGCTCGAAGGGCAGGCGGTGCTTCTGGGTGAATTTCTGGTGCGAGGCTTCGGTGTCGGAGCTGATGCCGATGACTTCGGCCCCAAGGTCCTTGAAATCCTCGTACTGGTCGCGAAACGAGCAGGCTTCGGCGGTGCAGCCGGGCGTGTCGTCTTTGGGGTAGAAATACAGCACCAGGTGCCGGCCGCGCTGGTCGGCCAAGCGGAAGGTTTCGCCGGAAGTGGTGGTGAGGGTGAAATCGGGAGCGGGCTGGCCTACCTGGAGCATATGGCTGAAGAAGTTATTTAGAGGCCGCAAGGTAGCGGCACGGTGCGGCTTTACGGCGGCGGCGGCATCTTTGTGGTTCGTTACACCTTTTGCTTCATGCCCCAGCCCCGCGTCAGCGTCATCATTCCCGCCCACAACGAGGCCGGGGCCATTGCCCTGGTGCTGGCCGAAATCCCGGCCGGATTGGCCCAGGAAGTCATTGTGGTTGATAATAACTCGACAGACAACACCAGCGAAATCGCCCGGGCCAGCGGGGCCACCGTACTGCGCGAGCCGCGCCCCGGCTACGGCTACGCCTGCTTGGCGGGCATGGCCCACGCCTTCGGCCGGCCGCAATCCGAACAGCCCGACCTCGTCGTATTTCTCGACGGCGACCATTCCGATTTCCCCGAACAAATGCCCGAACTACTGGCCCCGCTCCTGCGCGGGGAGGCCGACCTGGTCATCGGCTCCCGCGCCCTAGGCGTGCGCGAAAAAGGCTCCCTCCTGCCCCAGCAGCGGTTTGGCAACTGGCTGGCTGCCCGCCTGCTCAATATCCGCTACGGCGGCACAGTCACCGATTTGGGCCCTTTCCGGGCCGTCACGGCCGCGGCCCTGCTGCGCATCGGCATGGAAGACAAAACCTACGGCTGGACCGTGGAAATGCAGGTGAAAGCCGCCCGCCTGGGCCTGCGCACCGTGGAGGTGCCCGTGCGCTACCGCAAGCGCATCGGCACGAGCAAAGTGTCGGGCACGGTGCGCGGCACCCTCGGGGCAGGCTACAAGATTCTGTGGACAATTTTTAAATACTGGTAATTATTTCGGGCCGATGCGCCGGCTTGTTGTCCCAGCCCACGTCGGGCCGGTCGGTGGAGTTGTTTTTTTGCTGTGTTGCGAGTTTCTCTTTTTCGTTTCTGATGGCGGTGCTGCCCATTTTGCTAGTGGTGCTGTACGGCCTGTGCCTGCTGTTCATCCTGGGGTTTAGCGCAGGACAGTGGCAGCTCACGCGGCTGGCACTCCGCTCCTACGCCAAAGGGCTGCCGCCGCCCCCACCCGCTCCGGCCAAATGGCCCCGCGTGCTGGTGCAGCTGCCGCTCTACAATGAGCAAAACGTGGTGGAGCGCATAATTGACGCCGCTGCCGCCCTCGACTATCCCGCTGAGCTCCTGCACATACAGGTACTCGACGACTCGACCGATGCCACCGTGGCACTGGCGGAGGCCCGCGTGGCGCACTACGCCGCCCAGGGCCTGCGCATCAGCCACGTGTGCCGGCCCAACCGCGAGGGCTACAAAGCCGGCGCGCTGCGCTACGGCCTGGAGGAAAATGCCGACGAGTTCGTGGCCATTTTCGATGCGGATTTCGTGCCCGACCCGGACTTTCTGCGGCGCACCATCCCCTACTTTTTGCAGGACAAAAAGGTGGGCGTGGTCCAAACCCGTTGGGGGCACCTGAACGAAGACGAGTCGCTGCTCACGCGCCTGCAGGCTTTTGGGTTGAACGCGCACTTTCTCATAGAGCAGGTGGGTCGCACGTCGGCGGGCTTTTTCATCAATTTCAACGGCACGGGCGGCGTGTGGCGGCGCGCCTGCATCGACGATGCCGGCGGCTGGCACACCGATACCCTCACCGAAGACCTCGACCTGAGCTACCGCGCCCAGCTGCGCGGCTGGCGCTTCCTCTACCGCCCCGAAATAGTGGCCCCCGCCGAGCTGCCCGCCGTGATGGACGCCCTCAAATCGCAGCAGTTCCGCTGGACCAAGGGCGCGGCCGAAACCGCTCACAAGCACCTCGGCAGTATGTGGCGCTCCGCACAGCCGCTGCCCGTTAAGCTCCAGGCCACCTTCCACTTGCTGAATAGCTCGGTGTACGTCGTCATCATGCTCATGGCGCTGCTGAGCGTGCCGCTGGTGTTCGTGCGGGCGCAGTACCACGAGTACAAGGCTGTTTTTCAGCTGGCGTCGGTGTTTCTGATTGGGTTTACGCCGCTGATTTATTACTACTACACGGCCTGGCGGCTGGCTCATCCCGACAAGCCGCTGTGGCGCTACCCGGGCTTTTTCCTGCTGTTTTTGTCGGTTTCGATGGGCCTAGCATTGCATAATGCACGGGCCGTGCTGCTGGGCTGGTGGGGCAAGCGCACGCCGTTTGTGCGTACGCCCAAGGCCGGCACCGGCAGCCCGGCCCGCAAGCGGCGCTACCGCACCGGCGGGGTGGGCGGCCTGGTAATCCTGGAGGGCGTGCTCGCGGCCTACTTTGCATTTGGCCTCGCGGCCGGCATTTACTTCGATGACTTCGGGCTGCTGCCGTTTCACTCGCTGCTCACCATTGGCTTTGCGGCAATCTGCTACTTTTCCATCCGCGACGACAACTAGCCAGCACTCCAAACCCTTGTCTCTTAAACTGCCTTCCATTTCTCAGGTTGTGGCGCTGCTGCTGTCCGGCGTGGCGTATGCGGGCCTGGCTTTTGCCACGCCGAGGGCGAACTTTGAACAGTTGGCGGGCTTGGTTGCGGTGGCACTGGGGGCCTATGCGTGGCTGCTGCACAGCCGCTTACCGCTGCGTTGGGGCCTGGGCGCGGCGCTGATGTTCCGGCTGCTGTGGCTGCCGGCCGCTCCGGCTTTTTCCGACGATATTTTCCGTTTCCGCTGGGACGGCCTGCTGGTGGCGCACGGCGTCAACCCCTTTCAGTTTCGGCCCGATGAAATCATTGCCGACGGCGCCCGCACCGCCCTGCCCGATGCCGCCGTGCGCAACGCCGTGCTGCCCGAGTTTCAGCAGCTGTATCGGCAGCTCAATTCGCCTCATTACTACTCGGTGTATCCGCCGGTGTGCCAGGCGGTATTCGGTGGCGCGGCCCGCCTGTTTCCCACTTCGGAGCGCGGCTTCGTTATCTGCCTGCGCCTGGCAATTCTGGCGGCCGAAGTCGGCACGGCCTGGCTCCTGCTGGCCCTGCTGGCCGCCATGGGCTGGCCCCAGGCGCGGGCGCTGCGCTACCTGCTGCACCCGCTGGTCATCGTAGAACTCACCGGCAACCTGCATTTTGAAGCGCTGGCCTTGTGCTTCCTGCTGCTGGCCATCTGGCTGCTGAGCCAGCAGCAATGGGCCAAATCGGCGGGGGCGCTGGCACTGGGCGTGGCGGCCAAGCTGCTGCCGCTGCTGGTGCTGCCGCTGCTGGTGCGGCGGCTGGGCTGGCGGCGGTTTCTGGCCTACGCGGGCGTGGTGGCGTGCACGCTGCTGGTGCTGTTCAGTCCGTTTCTGTCGGGGGCGCTGGTGGTCAACATCAGCCGCAGCCTGAACCTGTACTTCCGCAGCTTCGAGTTCAATGCCAGTATCTATTACGTGCTGCGGCCCATTGGCATCTGGCTCACCACCTACAATGAAATTGCCCGCATCGGGCCAGCGCTGGCGCTCACCAGCGGCGTGCTGGGGCTGGGGCTGGCGTTGCGCGAGCGCCGCCTCACCGTGGCCTCCCTGGCCCAAACGCTGCTGCTGATGCTTACTGCGTATTATGCCCTGGCTACCACCGTGCACCCCTGGTATCTCACGCTGCTCATCGGGCTGGGGGCGCTGGCGCGGTTTCGCTTTCCGCTGGTATGGGGAGGGCTGGCGGTGCTGTCATATGCCGCCTACCGCACCACCGCCTACACCGAAAACCTGTGGCTGGTGGCGCTGGAATACGTGGTGGCGTTTGGGGTATTGGTTTGGGAACTGAGACAGGGCTTGACTAAGGATGAGAACTGTCATCCTGAGCGGAGCGAAGGACCGTCTCACGCCCGCACTCTTTGATTATCAATTACCAAACGCAAAAAGGCACTTCGCTCAGCTCAGGATGGCAGGCGGCGTTTTTTACTAAATACGACCTTATTTAGGCCAATACGCATACCGGCGCGTCGATTTCAGGCGCAGGGTGCGGCCGTCCCAGGTGGTTTGGCGGAGTAAAATGTTGGGGTAGTTTTTGGCGAACCAATACACGTTTTCCTTGTCGGGCGCCAGCGCCACGGCTACGCGCCAGGCGGGCTCGGGGGCATCGGCGGCCGGGGCTTCGGTGGTCGTGAGATGGGCTTGGTAATAGACCGGCGGCGTGGCTTTGTTGGTTTGCTGTAGGTCCAACACCACAAGCTTGAAGCTGGGCTTCTGGTCGAATTTCAGCGCACGAAGCGTATATGGCAGGGCATCTTCGAGGAAGACGTCGCGGCGCAGGTCGCGGCTGTTGTCGCCCTGCCCGTCCCAGTAAGAATGAAACCACATTTCAAAATTCACCCCGTCATCAATAATAGATTTGAAGGTGTTGCCGCACCATTCCTGCGACGACGACGACATTTTGAATAATGACACCGGCTGGTCGCGCCGGAAAAACAGCGACGTGAGGTAGTGGTATGGGTACTCATCGGCCTGAATGCTGCAGAACTGGTTGATTTTCATCACCGGAAACAGGTCATCCCGCTGGTAGTCGTCCGTTTTCACGTTGAACTGCTGGTTGAACTCTTCCTTCACCGTAATCTGCGTGTATTCAAACGTGCGCTTCTTCTTGTAAATCACCCGCTCCGCATCGTAAGTCGCTACCTCGGCCAGTCCGTCTTCCCACAGCTTGTGCATGGCCCAGTTCTGGTCGAAATACGGCATCACCGCCTGCAAGGCCTGGGCCGATGTCGGCGTGCGGGCTTTCACCGTCTTGTCCCCGTCAGGATTGCAGCCGCTTACCAAAAGGCCCACCAGTAGCAAAGGCATCAACAGGCGCAGCGGAAAGAAACTCATACAGCCAAATGGGGTTTTGGGAAGCGAATATAGGTATCGCGTTTCAGCAGCGCGCTCACCTGCAACACGGCCTCTGGAGCTAGCTTACGCTTTCCGCACGCCACACCGCTAAATCATCGGCGTCGTCTACGTCACGCAAGGTGGGCAGAAAGGCTACCCGAAGGCCCAGCCGTCCGGCATCGGCCAGGGTGTCGGTCAGCACCGAATCCGTACTCCAGGTTTTGCCCTGAAACAGCTCGGACCGGGGCTGACGCAGGCCGAGCAGGTAGTAGCCGCCATCGGTGGCCGGCCCCAGCACCAGGTCGTTGGTTTCGAGCAGCGCAAAGGCTTGCTTAAGATGGGTGTCGCGCAGCCCCGGGCAATCCGTCCCGATGATGGCCACGCAGCCCGCTCCCGCTTCAAACGCAGCCGCAAAGGCCGCCGCCATGCGCGCGCCGAGGTCGCCTTCGGGCTGGCATCGGGCGTGGTGCGCGGCCCATTCGCGGGTTTCGGCGGCAGTGGGCTTCGGGCCGGCGGTATCGGCCAGCCAGACGGTGGCCGGCACGCCGGCGTCCATTATCGCAGCATTGGTAATGGCCAGCAATTCGCGGTAGATGGCCAGCGCGGCCGGCTCGCCTACCCCGGCCGCCAGCCGGCTTTTCACCCGCCCCAGGGCCGGTACGCGGGCAAATACCAGCAGGTGGGCATCAGTATTCGATGGAGCGGTGCGAGCCGCAAGGTCTTCATTCATATACTTTTCGTCCCCGTTTCAGCCAAGGGCTCCAGACAGCAGAATAAGGGTGCACGTTGGTGGTGGGGCCGGTGGCATCCACCACAGGACGGCCTTCGTTCACCCATTCAAACAGGCCGCCGTAGAGGTTGCGCACATTGCGAAAACCCAGCGCGTGCAGGCGCTCGCCCAGCCGCTCGCTCCGCACGCCCACCGAGCAGTACACCACCACGGGCTGGCTGCGGTCGAGGCCAGCAAACTGCGCGGTGGCGATGGAATCGAAGGGCACAAACCGGGCCCCGCGCAGGTGGCTCACGCGGTATTCGGCGGGCGTGCGCACGTCGAGCAGCAGCGGCGGGGCCGGCGCGGCCAGCTCCTGTGCCAGGGCGGCGGCGGGCACCGTGGGCACGGTGTTGCGGTATAGGGTGCGCAGCAACTGCTTGTAAAGCATGCCAGGAGTAGCGGTTTCACCACCGGCTCCGCTGCCGCAGGCTCCCGAAGCCAATAAGCCGGCAATCAGGCTGATGCGAACCAAGAAGAGCCAGCGCATGGGGTACGTAAATGTAGAGTAAATAAATCGGGGCAAGATAAGCTAGCGCCGACGCACGTGAATGCGCACCCGTTCGCCGTCTTCGGTGGTGGTGGGCATCACGTCGATGCGGTCGGCTTCGTCGTAGTAAGTGGCTAGGCCGCGCACGATGCCCACCGCCAGGCCGCCCATTCGGCGCGGCGACACGTAGTCAATCATCAGCTCATTGGGGCCCAAGCGGCTGACATCGAGCACGGGCGGCGAGTTTTCGCTGTGCTCCTGCCGCACCTGCTTGTGCATGGTTAGCTCGGTGTGTTCCAGCATGTCCAGCGTTTTCCACTCGGGTTTCAGTAGGCGCTGGTACATGTACATAAGGTCGGGCACGAGGTATTCGCCAAACTTCTCGTGCAACTCACCGGCCGAGAGGCCCGTCATCTCGGCCGCATGGCCCACGAGGGCGTAAATATGCTCGTCGGGGTACACTGTTTTGTGGTCGAATTCTACTTTATCGAGCCCCGACAACTCCATTAGCTTCACCCAAGTGCTGTGGTCATATTGCGTTTGGACGTAACGCTTTAGCAGAGTAAGAATGGTGCCGTGCATGGACTTAAAGAAGATTTTTGGAGTGATAAACAAAGCCGCCTGCCAGCGCAAACGGCTAACAGGCGGCTTTGTTTATTTTTGGTCAAACCAAATGCACCTGGTTTTCACGCGCGCTAGATATTGCCTACCACCGTCATGGTGCTCAGCGTGGGGCCGGCGCTGCCGCCGGCGGGCTCCACGGTCATGGCAAAAGTCTGGGCGCTGGCAATATCCTTCATGTGCTGGAGGCCTTCGCCGGTGGCCGTAGCCACGGTGAGCACGCCGGCATCAATCGGTTTGCCTTTGTCGAGGGCCCAAAGTTGGTACTGCTTATCGGCGGGCAGGACAGGCAGGCTGCGCACGTCCACGTACACCTTGTGGGTGGCGGGGTTGAACAGCACCCGGGCGTGGGCCGTGGGCGCGGTTTTGGTGCCGGCCAGGGCCACGGCGCGGAACTCGTCGTTGCGCAGCACCTGGTTTTCCTGCTGCAGCGCACCCAGTTTTTTCTCCACTACCTGCGAAGTAGTGGCGAAGCGGGCTTGCTCGTTTTGCAAGGCCACCAGCTCCGAGCTGGCGCTTTTCCAGTTCGAGTACAGCAGCATATTACCGCCCAGGCTCAGCAACAAGGCTACCGAGGCGGCGATGGCCCAGCCCGAGCGGCTGGCCGGCACCTCCACCGGCGCAGCGGACAGGGGCCGTACCACGGCTTCATTGGCAGCTACCGGCTGCGGAGCGCTGGCTACGGGGCGGCTGGCGGTCTGGGCTACGGCGTCTACATCGGCACGAAGGCTGGAAGTGGCGGCGGGGCCCGAGATTTGGGCCAGTACGTTATTCAGTACCCGCTCGCGCATGGCGGCGGGGGGCGTGATGGCGTGGGCTTCGGCGTAGAAACCCAACGCTGCCTGAACCTGCTCCAGCTCGGCCCGGATTTCGGGGTGGCTGGCGGCCTGGGCTTCCACCGCCGCCTGCTCGGCGGCCGAAAGCTCGCCCAGAGCGTATTGCTCCAGGATGCCCGATTCTATATAGTCTTGGATGTTTTCCACGGTTGGTTCAGCGAATGAGTTTGCTTAGGACTTTGATAGCGGTGCGGGCGCGGGTTTTCACCGTCCCCAAAGGGATGTTGAGCTCCTCGGCCACCTCACTTTGGGTGAAGCCCTCGAAGTAGAGCATGTCGATAATCTGGCGCTGCTCGGGAATGAGTTTCTGAGTAATTTCTTGCAGGCCAATATGTTCGGGGCGAAAGGCCGTGGGCGCGGCCTGGCGCTGCGCCGTCAGACTGTCGTCCAGCCCCGTTGTTTTGCTACCTACGCGGTGCTGTCGTGAGCGGATTTTGTCGATGCTCAGATTCCGGCAAATGTTCAGCACCCAGGTAAATAGCCGGCCCTTGTTGGGGTCATAGCTAGCGAAGGCGTTCCAGATTTTTACCAGCGCTTCCTGCAGCACGTCCTCAGCCTCGTCCTCGGCCTTCACAATGCGGAAGATGACACCGTAGAGCGCGGCCGAGTACCGGTCATAAAACAGCGTCATGGCCGATTCGTCACGGGCCTGGAGGCGCCGGACCAGGTCCTCCTCGGCGGCGGGTGGTAAGGGAATTAATGGATTATCGGACACGGGAGTGACTGAAAGTGAGAGATAAAGCAGAAAGGCAGAGACTTAGGTAGCGCACGAAAATACGGTTTGCCACGCAATTGCCCGTATACGGCATTTTGCGGGCCGCAACCGAAGTCGGAAACTGAGGCTTGCCAGCCTTGCCACTGCCACAACCCAAGCCGGGGCTATGTTGTTGACCAGCTACTTACCGACAGTATAATACCACCATTTTTTGCCGCTGAATTGTTGGTTGCGTGCTAATTAATTTTTCTTTCGATTTTCTTTTTTTGCAATGCCCATCGAGTCATACAATCCTTACACCGGCCGCGTGCTGCGCCGCTTCTCCCCTTTCAGCTGGGCCAAGACTGAACGTATTCTGGGCCAGGCGCACCGGGCGGCGGCTACCTGGGCCGCTACCACGTTTGCCCACCGCGCCGGGGTGCTGCGCCGCGCCGCCACCCTGCTACGCGAACGGCAAGATGAGCTGGCTCACCTTATGGCTCTGGAGATGGGCAAGCCCATCACCGATGGCCGTGCGGAGGCCGTGAAGTGCGCCACCTGCTGCGAATACTACGCCGACCACGCCGAGGAATTTCTCAGCGACGAGCTCATCAAAACCGATGCCGGCCGCAGCTTCCTCAGCTACCAGCCGCTGGGCGTGGTGCTGGCCGTGATGCCGTGGAATTTTCCGTTCTGGCAGGTGGTGCGCTTTGCCGCGCCGGCGCTCATGGCCGGCAATGTGGGCCTGCTCAAACACGCCTCCAACGTGCCGCAGTGCGCCCTGGCGCTGGAGAAAATCTTTCACGATGCAGGCCTGCCGCCGGCCTGTTTCCGCACGCTGCTCATCGAAACCAATCAGGTGGAAAAACTCATTGCCGACGACCGCCTGCGGGCCGTGACGCTCACGGGCAGCGAAGGCGCGGGCGCGGCCGTGGCCGCCGCCGCCGGGCGGCACATCAAGAAAACCGTGCTGGAGCTGGGCGGGTCTGACCCGTTCATCGTGCTGGCTGATGCCGACGTGGCCCTGGCCGCCAAAACCGCCGCCCAAAGCCGCATGATAAACAGCGGCCAAAGCTGCATTGCCGCCAAGCGTTTCATCGTGGAAAAACCGGTGCTAAAGGAATTCATCGGCCACCTGAAAACCCACTTGCTGGCCCTGCGCCCCGGCGACCCGCTCGACCCGGCCACCCAATACGGTCCCCTGGCCCGCCCCGACCTAGCCGATGAGCTCACCGAGCAAGTGAACGACTCCGTAGCGCAGGGCGCAAAGGTGGAGCTATTTGGCGGCCAGGCCAAGCCCGGCACCGCCCTGTTCCGTCCCATGATTCTGTCGAACATCAAGCCCGGCCAGCGGGCTTATGCGGAGGAATTATTTGGCCCGGTGGCACTGGTGCTCGAAGCCAAAAACGCCGCCGATGCCGTGCGCATCGCTAACGATTCCCTCTTTGGCCTGGGAGCTGCCGTGTGGACTGCCGACCCGAAAAAAGGCGAGGAAATGGCCCGGCAAATTGAGAGCGGGGCCGTGTTCGTGAACGGGCTGGTGAAATCGATGCCGGAGATGCCCTTTGGCGGGGTGAAAAAGTCGGGCTACGGGCGCGAGCTTTCTTACCTGGGCATCCGCGAATTTGTCAATCAAAAGTCGATTTGGATTGGGAAGGAAGTCGCGCCGGAAGCGAAGACGGAGTAATTTCCCTCTCTGTCATCCTGAGCGTAGCGAAGGACCTTATCATGCTTAGACAAGTTGTTCGAACGTGATAAAGTCCTTCGCTACGCTCAGGATGACAGTTGATTCCTTTTCTCCTGCGGCCTACAAATATCCCAACGCCTTATACGTCAGCCAGCCCGTGACCTCATGCGTAAGCAGGCTGAAATTGACCATTGCATCGGGGTTGGGCACCAGTAAGGCGTCGGGGGAAAGGCGGCGGTCGGTGCTGCGGTAGCCGGCCGGAAAGCCGATGGGATGTAGCCCGACCTTTGCAAAACAGCCCATGGCCCGCCGCTGGTGGAAAGCCGACGTGACGAGGATGAGCGTGTCCTGCTCCTGCGTGAGCAGCTGCCTGGTAAAAAGCGCGTTTTCGCGGGTGTTGCGGCTTTTTTCTTCGCGGATGATGGCGGAGTTGGGCACGCCCGCTAGGCGCAGCAGCGTGGTCAGGTCGTCGGCTTCGGTGTGGGCCACGGCCTGCACCGCGCCCGAGCCGCCCGACACGATGATGCTGCGCACCCGGCCGGCCCGGTACAGCCAGAGCGCACTCGTCACGCGGTCGGATCCGGGGCCGAGATACACCCGGTCGTGGGGCGATTTGCTAACGTTGGTGATGCCGGTAAGCAGCACGGCGGCATCGGCGTGGCGGGGCAGAGCGGCCAGGGCCACGGGCGGGGCCTCCCAGGCCAACAACAACTCATTGACCAGAAACGGATTAGTGGTTAAGAGCGTGAGTGCCAGCGCGGCCACCAGCCAGCGACGCTGGCGCGGCGGCCGCGCCACGAGCGCCGCAATCAGCAACGCCACCAGCCACACGGTGGGCAGCAGCACAAAGTCGAGAACCTTCGAGAGCAGAAAAAACACGCCCAAAGGTAGCGCCGCCTACGTGTGGACGGGCACGAAGGCCCGCAGGCGGGCGAGTTGAGCCACAACTTCGGCCTCGGTAGTCAGGTTGTCGCACTCCAGCATCCGGCCCTGGCAGTAGCTCACGAAGAAGGGCGCTACTTTTTGCTGCATCAGCTTGCGGGCCACGGGGTTTTCGTCGGAATCGAGGCGCACAAACAAAATGGATTCGTTGCCGGGCTCGTCCACGAACTTGGCGAAGGGCGGGGCCAGCGCCTGGCAGATGGCGCAATCGGCGGAGGTAAATTTGGCAAATACCTTCATGTGCTCGTGCGTGAGGCGGCGCAGGTGCTGATCGTCGGTGTCGACCACGTGTTTGCGTTCTTCTTCAGTCATATAAGGCAGGTGATAGCCGGGCTAAGCAGTGGGCAGACTTATGATGAGGTTGTCATTCCGACGGAGGAATCTGATGAAATCGTCCAACCTTTTTATTCAGATTCCTCCGGCGTCAGAATGACAAATTCCCTCCAAAATGCCGTTTAACTACAAAATCAGCTTCAAGGTTCAGCTTATATGCGCAGCATTAATTCCCGGATGTACTTCACTGGGGCGCTGCCGTAGCTGAGAAAATTTTCGTGGAAGGCTTTCAGGTCGAAGGCCTTGCCTTCCTGCTGCTTAAGCTCCTGGCGCAGGGCATAAATCTCGGTGTAGCCCGTGAAGTAGCTGCTGAGCTGCACCTGGCTGAGGGTGGCCCGCAGCCACTTGCCCCGCGCCTCGGCTTCTTCCTGGAAACCTTCGCGGCGCAGCATATTCACTACATCCGTTTCGCTCATGTTTTCGGCCTGGATGGCGTGGTCGATAACCGCGTTCAGGGTCGAGCGCATGTTCCATTTATCCCACATCAGCCACATTTCGTCGGAGTTGTTACCATAGCCGCTTTCCAGCATCATGCGCTCCGAGTACACGGCCCAGCCCTCCACCATGGCGCCGTTGCCAAAAATGCTTTTCACCAGCGAGGGCGAGCGGTTGGCGTACACCAGCTGCGTGTAGTGGCCCGGAATGGCCTCGTGGATGTTGAGAATCTGAAGGGTGTAGTCATTGTATTCGCGCAGGTAGCTCTCGGCCTGGGCGGGCGTCCACTCGGCGGGCAGCGGCTCCACGTTATAGTAGGTGTTGGCGCCCTTGTCGTAGGGGCCGGGGGCCGATACGCTGGCCCCTGCCCCACTGCCGCGCATGTAGAGCGGGGTTTCGCGCACCACCAGCGGCTTGCTGGGGTCCTGGGTTAATAATTTGTGGTCATTGACAAAGGCCACCAGCGTGGGAATTTGCCGCTTCACGGCGTCCACGAAGCCATCGCGCGGGGCGTGCTTCAGGGTCAGCTGGTTAATGACGGCCGTAATCAGGGCCAGCGTATCAGCCGGCGCTTTCTGGCCAGGGAAATACTTGGGATAGAGCCTGGCGGCGCGGTGGCCCATGTCGTGCAGCAATTCGGCCTTGTGTTTCAAAGCCTGCTGGTAAATTTCGGCGGCCGTGAAGCGCGACTGAATGTCGTAGGCAAACTTCTGGTCGAACAGCTCCTTGCCAATGCGGAACGAGCGAAATTTCCCGGCCGTCAGCACATCGTTTTTGAGGAAATTTATGTAGCCCTGCACGGCCGTGCGGGCGGCGGCCACGCGGTCGGTCAGGGTCTTTTTCTCAGCTTCGGTCAGGCCCGATTTTCGCACCGAATCGGCCAGCGCGGAGCCGAAAACTTCCAGACCGCCCGCGTTTTGCTTGAGACCCAGCTCGGTGTGCTCCTTCGTGGGGTTGCTGATGTTGGCCCGGGCGGCGGCGTAAAACTCGGCCGCGTGGCTGATTTTGTCGGAGATGTTGCGCAGGCGGCGGTCGAGACGGAAATGGCGGCCGTTGAGCAGGTCGCCCACCGAGGCGCCGAGGTTGTAGCTAGCTGGGTTCCACTGCCAGCTTTTGAGCGTGTCGGCGTACCAGCGCTCGGCCCGCAGCTCGTTGCGCAGCAGGCGCAGGTCAATCTTGTTGTTGGGCGAGAGACTGTCGAGTGTGAATTTGCCCAGCGCGGCCAGGTTTTGCTGGGCGAAAGCATAGTCGGCTTGCCGTTGGGCGGCGTTAGGAATCAGCAGCAGCGAGTCGTATTTGTGGTAGCCCATGCCGGAGGCGTAGTCCGGGTTTTGCTTCCACAGGGCTTCGATGAACTGGGTTTTGAAGGCATCGAAGCGAGCATCGGGGCCGCTGCTGGTGGTGGGTTTATCGGCTTGGGAGCAGCTGGCGAGGGCCAGAGCCAGCAAGGGCAGGTAGCGGAGTTTCATGGGTGGGAATGGTTGCACGATATGCAGAGACGCGACACTTCGCATCTCGTCGTTGCTAAAGTTATAAGGTCGGCCAGGTCGTCGCGGCTACGGCCGTTCAACGCCGAGACGCGAAGTGTCGCGTCTCTACATTTTCAGCCACCAACGCCCAAAGGAACACCCCAAACCCGGCACGTTGCAACGCGCCGCCGTAGGTTTGTCCCGCCGTTCGGCCATTCCGTATCAGCCCCATCTTCCTACCCCAAAATTCCCCATGTCCACTTCCCGCATCGAACACGATTTCCTCGGCGAACGCAGCTTGCCCGACACCGCCTACTACGGCATTCAGACGCTGCGCGCCCTCGAAAACTTCGCCATCACCGGCATTCCCATTAAGAATGAGCCGCTCTTCGTGCAGGCCCTGGCCTACGTGAAAAAGGGCGCCGCCCTGGCCAACAAGGAGCTCGGCGTGCTGCCCGCCAACATTGCCGATGCTATTGCCGCCGCCTGCGACCGCGTGGCCGCCGGCGAGTTCGACAACCAGTTTCTCACCGACATGATACAAGGCGGCGCGGGCACGTCGGTGAACATGAACGCCAACGAAGTCATCGCCAACGTGGCCCTCGAAATGATGGGTCACCAGAAGGGCGAGTACCAGTATTGCCACCCCAACAACCACGTCAACTGCTCGCAAAGCACCAACGACGCCTACCCCACCGCCTTCCGCATTGCGCTTAACAACAAGCTGGTGGGCTACCGCGAAACCCTGGTGGAGCTGGCCGACGCCTTCGCCCAAAAAGCCGAAGAATTCCGTGATATTCTCAAAATGGGCCGCACCCAGCTCCAGGACGCCGTACCGATGAGCATGGGTGACGAGTTCCGCGCCTTCGCCACCAACCTGCGCGAGGAGCTGCTGCGCATCGACGACTCGCGCCGGCTGATTGACGAAATCAACATGGGCGCCACCGCCATCGGCTCGCGCATTAACGCACCCACCGGCTACCCCGAGCTCGTGACCGAGCATCTGCGCGCCATCACCGGCCTGAATCTGATTTTGGCCGGCGACCTGTTTGAGGCCACCTACGACACGGGCGCCTACGTGCAGCTCTCGGGCGTGCTGAAGCGTACGGCCGTGAAGCTCAGCAAAATCTGCAACGACCTGCGGCTACTGTCGTCCGGCCCGCGCACGGGCATCAACGAAATCAACCTGCCGCCCTTGCAGCCGGGCTCTAGCATAATGCCCGGCAAGGTGAACCCCGTGGTGCCCGAGGTGGTGAACCAGACGGCCTTCTACGTCATCGGGGCCGACCTCACGGTGACCATGGCGGCCGAGGCAGGCCAACTGCAGCTCAACGTGATGGAGCCGGTTATCAGCTTCGCGCTGTTCACCTCCATTTCCTACATGACCAACGCCTGCCGCACCCTGCGCGAGAAGTGCGTAGTGGGCATCACGGCCAATAAGGAACACGCCGAAAACCTGGTGCGCAACAGCATCGGCATCGTCACGCAGCTCAATCCCGTCATCGGTTACGAGGCTTCGGCCGAAATCGCCAAGGAAGCCCTTAAAACCGGCAAGTCCGTCCACGACATCGCCGTGACCGAGCGCGGGCTATTAACGCAGGAGAAGTGGGACGAGATTTTCACGTTTGAGAACCTGATTCGGCCAGTGTTTATGAAGTAGCGGAGCACCTCCCCGCCCCCCTCTCCTTGGGGAGATGGGGAACCTGATGAATTTCTGATTTAGGTCGGATTACAATAAAAAAAGCCTCGTATCTCCGAGGCTTTTTTTATTAGCATAACCCTGCGCCACCGTGGCTCCCCCTCTCCACCGGAGAGGGGGCCGGGGGGGTGAGGCCCCTACTCTACCACCAGCCGCTGCACCGCCACGGCCGTGCCCGACTGCACCCGCACGAAGTAGGTACCGGCGGCCCAACCGCTAGTTTCCAGCACGTAGCTGTTGCCGCTGATGTTGCGCGTTTGCAATAGGCGGCCGGTGAGGTCAAATACCTGGAGCTGGCTTTGGGCGGCTGGGGCGGCGGCCAGGGCCAAGCGCACCACGCCGGCCGTGGGGTTCGGGTAGAGGGCCACGCCGAAGGCGGGCTGCGTGCTGGCCGTGCCGGTGGCCGTGGTGGAGCGCAGGCGCAGCACCCAGGTCTGGTTGGCGGCCAGCGCCGGCAGCGTGGTGGCGAAGCTGCTGAAACCACCCTGCGCGTTCACCGTGACGGTGCCGGCGGCCTGGCCGGTGTACAGCTCGGTCACCTGGTAAGTGCCGGCGGCCAGCGTCGACATATTGAGCGAAAGCGTGGAGCCACTCACGGTGCTGCTGCCCAGGTTGGCGGCAATCAGGGTAGCTTCCTGGCCGAACACACGGGCGTAGGCCAGCACCGAAGCAGCCGACGACGTGGCGGGCAGGTAGTAGCCCTTGCGCAGGGTTTCGTTGGCGGTGCGCAGGCCAATGAGCTTCTTGTAGTGGCTGAGCAACGAGTTCTGGTCAGCCTGTTCGGTGGCCACGTTGTAGGTGCCGAAGTTGGAATTGATGCCACGCCAGGGCGTGCCGGTGGTGAAGCCCGCCTGCGTGCCGGCCGTCCACTGCATGGGCTTGCGCTTGTCTTCGTCGGCCCCGCTGCCGGCCATGCCCACTTCTTCGCCGTAGTAAATGAACGGCACACCGGGCATGGTGAGGTAGAGCGCTGCCGCCTGCTTCATGCGAGCCACGTTGCTGCCCAGCACGTCGAACACGCGGTTCTGGTCGTGGTTGGTGAGGAAGGTGGCGTATTGCAGGCGCGGGTATTGGCTGGTAACGAGGTTGAGCTGGGTGCGCAGCGCGGCGGGGCTGCCCGCCGTCACGGCCCCCACGATGCTGCTGGCCAGGTCGAACTCAAAGCAAAGGTCAAGGCGGCCGTTGCGCACGTAGGGAATCACGGCACTGGTATTGGTCCAGGCCTCGCCCACCGACAGGGCGGCCGGGTTCACGGCCTTCAGCGAGTCGTGAAACTCCTCCAGAATGCCGAGCGTCTCGGGCGTGTCGGCCGTGGTGGTGCCGGTTTCCACCAGGTAGCGCACGGCGTCGAGGCGGAAGCCGTCCACGCCCTTGCGCAGCCAGAACCGGTCGGCATCCCACATGGCCGCTTTAAGCTGGGGGTTGCGCCAGTTCAAATCGGGCATGCCATCATAGAAAGCGCCGTAGAAATACTGGCCGTTGCGCAGGTGCCAGCCGCTGCCGCCAAACGGCCCGTAGCCCAAGTCGGTGGGCGACCACAAATACCAGTTGCGGTACGGGCTGGTAGTACTAGCCGCCGACTGCGTAAACCACGGATGCTGGCTCGACGAGTGGTTCAGCACCATGTCCAGAATCACCTTGATACCGCGCTGGTGGGCGGCGGCCAGGAATGCATCGAACTGGGCCATCGTGCCGTAGTCCGGCTCCACAGCCTTGTAGTCGCTGATGTCGTAGCCGTGGTAGCTGGGCGAGTCCATAATGGGCATCAGCCAGAGGCCAGTCACGCCCAGGTCGGTGGTGGTGGCGGGGTTGCCGTCGTTGAGGTAGTCGAGCTTCTGGGTGAGGCCGGCGAAGTCGCCCTTGCCGTCACCGTTGCTGTCGTAGAAGCTGCGCACGAACACCTCGTAGAACACCGCGTCGTTCCACCAATACGTGGAGTAACTGGTGAGCGTGGCCCCGTTGCAAGCCGTGCAGGTGCCGAAGCAGTAGCTCGGCGTGGTGTTCACGGCGGCCGTGGCGTTCACTACGCGCAGCAGGGTGCCGCTGGCATCGGCGGTGCCGCAGGCGGCGGGCACGGTTTCGGCTCCGGCCAGGGTGTTGCCGTTCACAAAGCGGTACTGGAACATGCCCGGGGCCGGCAGCGAAATCGTCACTTCGTAGATGCCGTCGTTATTGTCGTCGGTCAGGGGCAGCGCGGTGGCGTCGTTGTTCGCGCCGTAGCCGGCCAGGGCCTGAAAGTTGCCCACCACGTGCACGCCGGTGCGGGCCACGGTTTGGCCGGTCATGTCCACGGCGAAGCGCAGCTGCGGGGCACAGCCGGCAAAGGCCACGATGGGCAGGCGCACGGCCGAGCCGCCCACCACCACCTGCCGGTTCACGTTGCCACTGCCATCGGTAATGCCGCAGGTAGCGGGCACGATTTCAGAAACGCCCCAGGCGTTGCCGTTCACGAACTTATAGAGGTAGGTGCCGGCCGGCACGTTTACGGTGGCTTCCCACACGTGGTCGCCGTCGGCATCGGTCAGGGCTGTGGTGGCGGGGTTCCAGTCGGCCGGGAAGCCGGCGGCGGCCTGGAAGTTGCCGGCTACGTGCACGCCGCCCGCAGGCACGGCCGTAGTGCCCATATCCACCCGGAAGGTGAGCTGATTGGCTTGCGCGCTGCCCCAGCCGGCGAGTAAAGCGATAAGTAGTAAGCGGAATTTCATTGGTTTGATACTTGCGAATGCGAGAGCCACAAAGTTACGCTCACTGCTGCCGGAACCCCTTGCCGGCTGTCATCATGAGCGCAGCGAAGGACCTCATCACGTTCGCATCAGGAGGAATACTGCCAACCGTTCAGCGGTGATAAGGTCCTTCGCTGCGCTTAGGATGACAGCGGCCCCGTTACTTTAGCCCCCTCCTCCCGCTAACCATCCTATTCAACCACTCATGCGCCCCCTCCTTCTCCTCGCTCTCATCTTCCTCACCGCCACCACGGCCCGCGCCGCCCGCGTCGATACCCTGGCCATCCCGAGCGCGGCCATGCACAAAACCTACCGCGCCGCCGTGGTGCTGCCGGCTTCCTACGCCAAAAATAAAAAGGCGAATTACCCGGTGCTGTACCTGCTGCACGGAGCCTGGGGCCACTTCGACAACTGGCTGAGCAAAACGCCCGACAAGCAGCTCCTGCACCGCCTCGCCGACCAGTACAACCTGATTATCGTGAACCCCGAGGGCGAAACCTTCAGCTTCTACCTCGACAGTCCCGTGAAGGCTGACAGCCAGTTTGAGACCTACCTCACCAAGGAAGTTATTCCGGCCATCGACCAGGCCTACCGCACCGTGCGCGACCGCAAGGGCCGCGTCATCACGGGGCTTTCGATGGGTGGCTTTGGCGCCTTCTACCTCTCGGCCCGCCATCCCGATTTGTACTGCGCCGCCGGCAGCATGAGCGGCGCCCTGGAATTGAGCAGCGCCAACCGCCATTTCACGCCCGACGAAGTGGCCTGGCGCAACAAAAATATGGCCCCCATCCTGGGCAATGAGGCCGACAATCCCACGTTTTTCAGCGCCAACTCGGTCATCAACATGGCCGACCAAATCCATAAAAATGGCCTGCCCATCATCTTCGACTGCGGCGTGGATGACGGCCTCGTCGACATCAACCGTGAGCTGCACCGCCGCCTCGTGTACAACCATACCCCGCACGACTACACCGAGCGCCCCGGCGGCCACACCTGGGAATACTGGCAAGCGGCCCTGCCCTACCAAGTGCTGTTTCTTACCAATGCATTACAGGCCAACGGGGTGATGGTCCCACGCTAAACTCGGCGCGCATCAGCGGAATAATTACCGCCTTGACCTAAAAACTCCTGCCTCATACTGAGGCAAACAGAAAAAAGGCCCGCTGGCAATGCCAGCGGGCCTTTTTTCTGTTTGTGAATGACCACACCAGCGCGGCAACCTACCGCCGCCGGCCGAAAATGCGCAGCAGAAACAGGAACAGATTCACGAAATCGAGGTACAGCGTGAGGGCGCCCAGGATGGATGCCTTATTGCTTACCTCCTCGCCTTCCGTGATGCCCAGCAGCGCCAGCATCTTCAGCTTCTGAGTATCGTAGGCCGCGAGGGCCGTGAAAATAAGCACACCGACGAAGGAAGTAATAATTTCCACCACCGGGTTATTGAAGAAAAAATTGACCAGCATGGCAATTACCAACCCGATAACGGCCATGCTCAGCAGCTTGCCCCAGCCCGACAAATCGGCTTTGGTGAAATAGCCGAAGAGGCTCATCACGCCAAACGTACCCGCCGTAACAAAGAACGTGGAGGCGATGGACGAGGACGTGTAAGCCAGAAACACGCAGCTCAGCGTCACACCATTCAGCATAGCGTAGCCCACGAAGGCCGCCTGCACCTTGCCCAGGCTCCAGTCGAAAATGCGGGCCGAAAGAAAGCCCACTACCACCAACTCCAGGATAATCAGCCCCAGAAATACGAAAGGCGTACCAAAAACGAAGTTTATCAGCTCCGGCGACGTGGAAGCAAACATGGCAATGCCGCCCGTCAGGCCCAGACCAGCGGCCATCCAGCCGTACACCTGTGCAAAAAAGCGGGCCTGGACCTCGGCGGCTTCTTCGGCCGAAATTTGTATCCGCCGGGGCTCCGGCGTGAATTGGTTGTCTTCCATAAAAACAGTTGGGGTGAAAGGTTGGAACGATGAATAAGTGCGGCGAAGCTACGCAATGGTTTTTCACTTGGTCAAGTGGGGCCGGGCCGGCGCATATCTTCGCCCCATGCACGCTTCCGCCTATCTCACCCTTGCCGCGTTTGGCCTCCTGGCCTGCGGGCAGCAACCAGCCGAAACCGCCACTGCCACTCGCCCGCCTGCGGCCCGTACCGCCCAGCAGCCCGCCCCGGCTCCGTTCCCCGAAACCTTCGAGGCCGGCAGCAAGGGCGCTTACGAAGAGGCCGACGAACCGCTGGCCACCGGGGCCTGGCATTTTCAGGATGCCCTCATTGGCAGC
Source organism: Hymenobacter negativus (assembly GCF_016056375.1). Classification (GTDB taxonomy): domain Bacteria; phylum Bacteroidota; class Bacteroidia; order Cytophagales; family Hymenobacteraceae; genus Hymenobacter; species Hymenobacter negativus_A. The sequence continues at coordinate 509,254 of NZ_JAEDAE010000001.1, read as the reverse complement.
AGCCCGCAGGACCATAAATCCGGCGAGCGGGCCGCCCGCCTGCGCAACCTGGGCCGTATTGCTATGCGCTTCGATGCCAAGGCCGGGGTGCGGCGCATCACCATCTCGGCTGCTGCCTATGGCCAGGACGGTCCCAGCACTTGGGAGCTGTGGCTGAGCCGCGACGGCGGCCGCACCTACGCCCGCACCGGCGCGCCGGTGGTCACCAGCGGCCCCAAGCTCACGCCCCACGTCTTCGCCGGCCTGGCCAACGAGCCGCTGCGCCTGGAAATCCGCAAAACCAGCGGCCCGAAAAACCGGCTCGATATCGACGACATCGTGCTCGAAACCGCTGCCGGCCCGGCCATAGCCGTAGGCGCGGGAGTCACGGGCGGCTATTTCGAGAATCGAAATCAGCCCCAAAACACCCAAAACCCAGTACCCAACACCCAAAGCCAAACACCCAAAACCCAATACCCGGCTGGCACTGGCACCGGCCAGGCCCAGGACCCCAACGATGCCAACCTGGCCTTGGGCAACCCCAGCGGTGCCACTTCCGACCCCAACAACGCGAGCAATTACCTGCTGGTCCACCCCGAATTCACCATCGGCTACAACGCCGCGCGCGGCATTCCGAACTGGGTAAGCTGGCACATCGATAAAGCCGACCTGGGCCAGGCCCCTCGCCAGAACAACTTCCGGCCCGACGCGGCCCTGCCCCGCCAGTTCTACCAAGTAACGCCCGCCAGCTACGCCCGCTCGGGCTTCGACAAAGGCCACAACTGCCCGAGCGGCGACCGTACCGCCGACCTTGACGCCAACGCCAACACCTTCCTGATGACCAACATGGTGCCCCAGGCTCCGCACAACAACCAGCAAACCTGGGCCCACCTCGAAGAATACGGCCGCTCGCAGGTGCAGCGCGGCCAGGAAATCTACGTGATAATGGGCAGCTACGGGCGCGGCGGCACCGGTAGCAATGGCTTCGTCGAAACCCTCGACCAGGGCCGCGTCACGGTGCCGGCCCGCATCTGGAAAGTCATGGTGATACTGCCCGACGGTACCAACGACCTGCAGCGCATCGCCACCGACCCCGCCGTGCGCGTGCTGGCCGTGGATACGCCCAACGACAACAATACCGTGAGCCCGGACTGGCGGCAATACCTCACCTCGGTCGATAAAATTGAAGCCGCCACCGGCCTGGATTTGCTGAGCGCCCTGCCCCGCGTCGCACAGGCCCGCCTGCAAAAGCTGGTAGACAGCGGCCGGGCGGAATAGTTTGGTAGCGTGGACGCTGCGAGTCCACGCATCGTTCTGCCATCTTTCGCCTTCGCGCGGACTCGCAGCGTCCATGCTACCATACGTTATGCACCGCCTCTTCACTTACCTCATTGCCCTGGTTTGGCTGGCCAACGGCCTGCTCTGCAAGCTGCTGATGCTTGTGCCGCGCCACGCGGCCATCGTGGCGCGCATCCTCGGGCCAGCGCACGCGGGCCTGCTCACGCGCCTCATCGGGCTGGGCGAAATCGGCATTGGCCTGTGGGTAATCAGTGGCATAAAGCCCCGCTGGTGCGCCTGGGCTCAGATTATCCTGGTGCTCACCATGAACACGCTGGAAGCCGTACTCGCGCCCGACCTGCTGCTCTGGGGCCGAGCTAATGCCTTGTTTGCCGTGCTATTCTGTGGTTTTATCTACCTTCACTACCTGCGGCCGTCCCGGCTCGCAGCCGCCTAGTTTCACGCATGCTCGCCTGGCTCAAAACCCACCCGTTTCCCGTCGAAGCGTTTTTCGAGCATTCGCTGGTGCTCACCTTTGCCGTGCCCGGGGCCGAGCTGGCGGCCCTGCTGCCCGCCCCGCTGGTGCCCGACACCTTTGCCGACAAGTGGGGCTTCCTGGCCGTGGCGCTGGTCCAGACCCGCCAGCTACGGCCCCAAGGTTTTCCAGCCGCGCTGGGGCAGGACTTCTTTTTGATTGGCTACCGGGCCTTTGTGCGTTACCCCTCGCCCACCGGCAAGCGCCTGCGCGGCCTCTACATCCTGCGCTCCGAAACCGATAAGAAGCGCATGACCCTGCTCGGCAACCTGATGACGCACTATCGCTACCACACCGTCGACATCGCGCAGCAGCACACCGCCGGCCGCTTGCGCATTGCATCGCAGCAGGCCGATTTTCAGGTCACGCTGGCCCCGCCGGCCTCGGAAGTCGTGCTGCCGCCGCAGTCGCCCTTCGCCACCTGGGCCGAAGCCCGGCGCTTTGCCGGCCCCCTGCCCTTCACCTTTTCGGCCGATGCCGCGGCCGGCAGCATGCTGATAGTAGAAGGCGTGCGCCAGCATTGGGAACCGCAGCCCGTGGCCGTAGAGAGCTACCACGTCGGCTTTTTGCAGCACCTCGGGCTCAGCCAGCTGGTGTTGGCCAATGCGTTTTCGCTGCGCGATGTGCCCTATTACTGGAAGAAAGGACGCACCGAGCAATGGCGCCGCTAAGAACCCCGCTGCAAGGCGTCTGGAATGTGGTGCGGTTCAACTGGCATTTCTATCTCGCGGCGGGTGGCGCCGCGCTGGTGCTGGCGGGGCTGTGGCAGGCAGGCCCGTCGGCATTGCGCCCCTACGCCGGGCTGCTGCTGGTTTTGGCGCTGGTGCCCATGCTTGTTTCGCTGCTCATCACGGCCTACATCTACGATTTTTCCGGATTATACCAGTTCAAGTGGCTGCAGGCCGCCGGCCCGGTTCCGGCGGCACTGCTCACAGTCAGCGCCGGGTTCGATGAAATAAGTGCCCCGCTGGCCCACCAATACCCCAATGCTAACCTACTGGCAGCCGATTTTTACGACGCCGCCCGACACACAGAGGTTTCTATTCAGCGGGCCCGCCGGGCGTACCCGCCCTACCCCGGCACGCACGCTGTCGATACCCGCGCGGAGTTGCCGCTGCCTGCTGGTTCCATTGATTTGGCCGTGGCATTTCTGGCAGCCCACGAAATCCGGGATGCCGCCGAGCGGGTAGCTTTCTTCCGCGAGCTGATGCGGGTGCTGGCCCCCACCGGCACGGTGGTCGTAACCGAGCACCTGCGCGACCTGCCCAATTTTCTGGCTTACACCATTGGCTTTCTGCATTTTCATTCACGCCAAGCCTGGTTGGCTACCTTCCGGGCGGCCGGACTGCGGGTTGCGCACGAGGTCAAAATCACGCCCTTTATCACCGCCTTTTTCCTGCGCAAGCATGGTCCTGCAGCTTAGAATTATTGGCTTGGCCCTCGTCGTGTTGGCGCTGTTGCACGCGGCTTTCGCCCGCTACTTCAACTGGCGCACCGAATTCGCACCCGTCAGCCTCATCAACCGCCAGATGATGTACGTGCACACCTTTTTCGTCGCCTTTGTGGTGCTGCTGATGGGCGTGCTCTGCCTCACTTCAGCTCCCGAACTGCTGGGCACGCCACTGGGCCGCCGCGTGGCGCTGGGCTGCGGCATCTTCTGGCTGGCCCGGTTGCTCATTCAATTTTTCGGCTACTCCCCCGAGCTCTGGCGCGGCAAGCGTTTCGAAACCTGCGTGCACCTCATCTTCATCGCCTGCTGGAGCTACCTGAGCGGCGTTTTCCTACTGGCTGGCTTGGGTTGAAGCACGTTATGCCAACTGCTCTAGCTCCGCTTGCGGTCCAGAAAGCGCGTCACCTCCCGCACGTATTTGTCGCCGTACTCCGCCTCGCTCAGCTTATAAAAGCCTTCCCCATGGCCGCCCTCGAAGCTGAGCACCTGCCGGCGCTGCAACCAACGGGCTTGCCGCGCTATCACCACGGAATCGGCTAGCGGCGTGTTGTGGTCGCCGGTGCCGCCTATCAGCAGCCAGGGGCAGTTCACGCGGCGGGCCACCAGCGTGTAGTCGGCGGCTTCGGCAGGCAGCGTCACCGTTTTCTGATAGCGCCCGAATTGCTCGGCCACAATGCGCTGCGGGCTGGCCACGTAGCCTTCGGCAATCAGGAAATCACACCCACCCCGGGCCGCTACTTCCGAGCCCATAATGGTGCCCATCGAGTAGCCGATGATGCCCGTGCGGCTGCGCGGGTAGCGGTGCCGGGCATCGGCCAGCACGGTGCGCAGGTCAGTGCTGAACTCGGGATAATAGAGGTGTTGTCGGTCGATGGCAAAGTCGCTGCTGTGCCCGAAGCCGCGGTAGTCGAACAGGTACACCCTGTAGCCGCCCTGGCTCAGCGCCCGCGCCTGCCAGAGGAAATACGACATATTATTCATGTCGCCGTAGGCCATTACCATTGTGGTATGCCGGTCGGGCACGTTGGCGGCGGGCTCCACTATCCAGCCGGTTAGTTGGGCGTGGTCGGGCGTGGTGAGGGCCGTGGTTTGGTAGCGCAAGCCCAGCGAGTCGGGCGTGGCTATCCACTCGCGGGTGGGTTTCAGCGCACAGGCCCCCAAACTCAGCAATAAGAAACAGCTTACCAGTAAAACGCAGCGCATAAGTAGGAAATGAAAGTGGGGATGAAAGACTGTCGCTACAGACAGCCTTTCACCCCCACCGTTGCAATCGTGCCCCAAAAGGCAGGGTCCGTTAGTTAGTATTAGGTTTCAGTCAATACGGTTTTGAAGCCGGCTAGCGTGCCGTCCATCATTCGCCCCAAAGCGTAGGCGTGGATTTGCGGCCCCGCGCCCACGCGGTAGACCTGCACATCGTTCATGTCCTGTTTCATAAACATTTGCAGGGCCTTGTAGCGGTTGGCCTGGGCTACATCGCCGAGCACGCCATCGTCGGCCGTGTGGTTGCGCAGGAACTGAGTCAACTCTACGGTTTCCACTTTGGCATCGGCGGGCTCGCCCAGCAGCTTTAGCAGCGCGGCGTTGCTGAGCTCGCCGCCCGGCGCGGCGTAGGCCACGGCTTCCAGCGGCGCATCCGATTCGCTCATAAAGTGCAGCCCGGCCACTTGCTTTTGCAGCTCGGCAGGCACGGCGGCGCTGGCATCGGCCCCGGCCGGTTTGGCCTCGGCCAAGCCGCTGCCGCCCTCCACTTTGGCGGCAATGGCAGCCGCCAACTCCTTCATCCGCTCCTCAGGCACCTTGATTTTGGGATTAGCAAAGTTCATGTCCGACACTTTGTTCATCGGAATGAGGTGAATGTGCGCGTGCGGCACTTCCAATCCAATCACGGCCACGCCTATGCGCCTGCACGGCACGGCCGCCTGCACGGCCTTGGCCACGCGCTGCGCAAACACATGCAGGGCCGCCAGCTCATCGGCGGGCATATCAAAAATGTAGTCGACTTCCTTCTTCGGAATCACCAGCGTGTGGCCTTCCACCAGCGGCGTGATATCGAGAAACGCCAGGTGGCGGCCGTCCTCGGCCACTTTATACGCCGGCAGTTCGCCGGAAACGATGCGGGAGAAAATTGAAGGCATGGGAATTGACGCTTGGTTGTTGGAGCTTGTTGCATGGTTTCACGCAGCACAAATAACGGTCTTTCGCGGAAAGCAGCACAAAAAAAGGGCTGCCCCTTTCGGAACGGCCCTTCTGGTAAATTGCCAGGCGCCAAGCACCGGCAACCAGGCACCTATTTGCTAGCGCGAAATCTCCAGAATCTGAAACTGCAGCTTGCCGGCGGGCACCACAATTTCGGCCGTGTCGCCGGCCGATTTGCCCAGCAGGCCTTTGCCAATGGGCGACTTCACCGAGATTTTGCCAGCGGCCAGGTTGGCTTCTTCCTCGGCCACCAGGGTGTAGTCGAGCACCATATTGTTCTTCAGGTTTTTCAGCTTCACTTTGCTCATGATGAGCACCTTGCTGAAATCCATGTTGGTTTCATCGATAAGGCGGGCGTTGCCCAGCACTTCTTCGAGCTTGGCAATTTTAAGCTCCAGCAAACCCTGCGCGTCCTTGGCGGCGTCGTATTCGGCGTTCTCGCTCAGGTCGCCCTTGTCGCGGGCTTCGCGCAGGTCTTCGGCGGCCTTGGCCCGGCCCCGGATTTTAAGGTCCTGGAGTTCGTCCTTCAGTTTTTGCAGGCCTTCGGGGGTGTAATAATTGATAGTAGCCATGGTGGGAACGGATGCGGAACGGAATGGGTAAAAAGCAAGGAGAACGGCTGGCACTGCCAACCGTTCTCCCTTCTTAGGTTCCTGGCAAAGATACGCAAAACGAATTAGCTCCCCGCGTTTGCGCCGAACGTGCCCGCCCGAAAAGCCCGAATTTTCTCCACCAGCACTTCGTTGATGCGGGCATAACTTTCAAATGTCCAGCCGCCTACGTGCGGCGTGAGTACCACATTGGGAGCCGCTCGCAGGAAATCGAACGTGGCTTGCTGCGCCGGGCTGAGGGTATTGAGCTTTTCGTTATCGAGCACATCGAGGGCCGCGCCGCGCACCGTGCCATTTTGCAACGCCCGCACCAGCGCGGCCTGGTCCACTACCTCACCCCGGGCCGTGTTCATCACCCAAACCGGCTTGGCGAAACCGGTCAGGAATACTTCATCCACATAATGGTGGTTGGCTGCCGAATACGGAATATGCAGGCTGAGCACGTCGGCCCGCGTCTGCAGCTCGGCCAGCGGCACCAGCGTGGCGTGGCCGTCGGTGCATACAGCCGGGTCATTGTCATGCGCCAGCACCGTGCAGCCAAACGCCCCCAGCCGCCGCGCAAACGCCCGCCCCATGTGCCCGTAGCCCAGCAGCCCGATGGTTTTGCCGCCGATTTCGGTCCCCCGATTGGCCTCGCGCCGCCATTGCCCATTGCGCACCTCGTGGTCGGCCCGCGCGATGTTGCGTAGCAGCCCCAGCAGCAGCCCCACGGCAAATTCGCCCACCGCGTCGCGGTTGCCCTCGGGTGCATTTAGCAGCGCCACGCCAGCCGCCGCCATCGCGGCTTCGTCGATGTTATCGGTGCCGGCGCCGGCGCGGGCTACGTAGCGCAGCTGCGGGCCGTGGGCCAGCAGGTCGGCGGTTACACGCAACTTGCTGCGCACTACCAGGCCTTCGTAGGGCTTCGCGGCCAGGGCGGCCGGTACCTGGGCGGCCGTCAAGCTGGGTTGGTAATCGATTTCGACGCCGATGCTTTGGAGCAGCGGCTGCAGCGAAGGGTGCATTTCGTCGACGACGAGGCAGAGGCTCATGGTTGGGAAGCGTTAGCGGGCCGGAGCTTCCATGGTGAACTCGCTTTCTGTAAGTGCCATTGCCTCTACGGAAGTGGCTTCACAGTTCATTATATATCCCTGCTTGCGGTCAGTCATGATAAACTTTAGGGGAAGTGCGCCATGGCTGGCTTTTAAAAAAGCGTACCAGTTACCTGCCAAGTGTTTTTTATACAGCTCTGGGTTCACTCGCAGTTTAGGTGAATAATAATACACTGTCGTGATGCCGTCAGTATCAATTTGCAGACTATGACAACCGTAGCCAGCAATAGTCGTCTCACCGGTAAGCGGCTTTATTGTTGCGCCGGGCGTGTCTGTGGCCGCGTCAACCGTGCTATGCTGCCCGTTAATAACGTATTGCATCTGATTGGTCTTAGCCGTATAAAGCTCCAGCATCAGCTTCTTTTCGGTGTAAGACTTATAGTTTTCCCCACTGATGTAGTAGAGGTTCTCAAGACCGAAAATTGGGCTCAACTTTTCGGTGATATCCTGGCCGGCCAGAGTGCTGAACGTGTTGTGGTACACGATTTTGCCGCTAAACCACGGACCATCGGCCGACATGGTAAAGGAGCACAGCAACAGGCTAACGGCAACGAAAACTTTTTTCATTGGAGGAAAATGAAGGAGTTAACTACTGAATTGCACCGAGAAATTAGGCGGTGATGTCGTTGGGGTTCAAATCCGACAACGACGCACCGCCCGCCTGATACTGCTCTACGTGCCGCGTCAGCGCCACAAAATCAGCCACGCTTAGAGTCTCGGCGCGGCGCTCAAAAATGGCGTCCGTCGTCGCCTCGGCAGGGATCCCGAACGGTTTCAGCGCGTTGCGCAGCGTCTTGCGGCGCGTTTGGAACGCCTGTTTCACCACCCGGAAAAACAGCTTCTCATCGCAGTCTAGCTGCTGCACGTCGTTGCGGGTGAGGCGCACTACGGCCGACTCCACCTTGGGCGGCGGGTTGAACACGTGCGGCGGCACCGTAAACAGATAATCTATCTTATAGAACGCCTGCAGGAGCACGCTAAGGATGCCGTAGGTTTTGGAGCCGGGCGGCTCGGCCAGGCGCTCGGCTACTTCCTTCTGAATCATGCCCACCACCTCGCGCACCTGCTGGCGGTTGTTGAGCACGGCGAAAAAAATCTGGCTGCTGATATTGTAAGGGAAGTTGCCGATGATGGCTAGCGGCTGGCCGGGAAACAGCGTGTCCAGGCTCTGCTTCAGGAAGTCGGTGGCATAAATGCGTTCAGCCAGCCCCGGGTAATGCACTTTCAGGTAGGCCACCGACTCAGTATCAATCTCGACCACGCTGGTCTGGTAGGCCGGGTTCTGAAGCAGGTACTGCGTGAGCACGCCCATACCCGGCCCGATTTCGAGCACTTCCTTCACCCCGTTGGGCAGCTGCAAAGCGCCCACGATGTTGCGGGCAATATTCGGGTCGGCCAGAAAGTGCTGGCCTAAGTGCTTTTTGGGGCGGACGGTATTCACGAGAGGAAGATTTTAAAGAGTGTTAATTGCCCGTCGTGTAGGGCGCAGCGCAGCATCCTTACCGCTTCGTTGCAGCAGCATTATTTACTAATGCGATAAAGATGCTGTGCTACGCCCTGCACGACGGGCTGTTTTGGCCGAGTACGACGCACTATTTCGAACGTCAGAAAAACCTCGCTACCTAAACAGTACCTTGCGGCCTCAAATCTACGGCCTTCATCTCCGCTTATGTCCTTAGCCCTCGCTCACGCGGCCGCCGCGCCGGCCCAGTCCACCCAGGTCTTCATCCTGCCCGCTGGCACCACTACCCTGCCCGATGCCGCCGCCGGCGACCTTGTGGCTGCCGCTCGCCAGTACGTAAACGCCGCCCTCGCCGACGAGCAGAAGCTCGTTCATCTCAACCATTTCAGCCACCACCACTACTTCGTGGTGCTCGCCGACAAGCCTACCTCCGCCCAGGTAGCCGAGCAACTGCGCCGCGCCGGCCACACCCTGCACGCCCAGCTGAAAGCCGAAAAAGTAGCCGAAGTTTTCATCCAGAACCTCAGCGCCACGCCCAACGCGGCCCTGCTACTGGCCGAAGGCCTAGCCTTAACAGCTTACCAGTTCGAAGGCTACAAAACCGACGAGAAGTCGCTCAAAGCTCCGGCCCTAAAAACGGTTTACCTGGTGAATGGCCAAACCTCAGTGGCCAAAATTCATGAGCTTGCCAACCTGCTCGCCGGCGTGCAGCTGGCCCGCGACCTCGTTAACGCCCCGCTCAATAAGCTGAATGCCGTGCAGTTTGCCGAGCGCATGGCCCAGGCCGGCGACGAAGCCGGCTACACCACCGACATCCTCGACCTGGCCAAAATTGAAGCCCTGCGCATGGGCGGCCTGCTTGCCGTCAACCTCGGCTCACCGGAGCCGCCCACCTTCAGCATCCTCGAATACAAGCCCGAAGGCGCCAAAAACGAGAAGCCCTACGTCCTCGTCGGCAAAGGCGTGGTATTTGACACCGGCGGCCTCAGCCTCAAGCCCACGCCCAACAGCATGGATATGATGAAGTGCGACATGGCCGGCGGCGCAGCCGTGGCCGGCACGCTCTACGCCCTTGCCAAAAACCAGGTACCGCTGCACGTCATCGGCCTCGTGCCCGCCACCGACAACCGCCCCGGCGGCCTCGCCTACGCCCCCGGTGACGTCATCACCATGCACTCCGGCCTCACCGTGGAAGTGCGCAACACCGACGCCGAAGGCCGCCTGCTTCTGGCCGACGCCTTGAGCTTCGCCAAACGCTACGAGCCCGAACTGGTTATCGACCTAGCCACCCTCACCGGCGCCGCTGTGCGCGCCCTCGGTACCGAGGCCAGCGCCTCAATGGGCACCGCCGAGCCCGCCACCCTGCAAAAGCTCGCCGAAGCCGGCCACGCCGTGCACGAGCGCCTCGTGGAGTTTCCGCTCTGGGACGAGTATGCCGACCACATCAAGTCCGACATCGCCGACATCAACAACCTCGGCAAGGGTGAAGCCGGACACATCTCAGCTGCCAAATTCCTGGAGCGCTTCGCCGTCGGCTACCCCTGGATTCACCTCGACATCGCCGGCCCGGCCTACCTCACCGCGCCCGAGAGCTACCGCGGCAAAGGCGGCACCGGCGTGGGCGTGCGGTTGCTCTATGAGTTCCTGACCAAGCAGCTTGCTTAACCCTCGTTGTCATGCTGACGAAGGAAGCATCTTAATTACGGGTGCTTCTGTCACAATTAACTTACCCTAGCGGCGCGAACTGGATAAGGTCCTTCGCTTCGCTCAGGATGACAGAATAAAAAATGTCCCACAACCTCCCGCGCCTCGGCTTTTCCGTGGGCGACCTCGCCGGCATCGGCCCCGAAGTCATTTATAAAACCCTTCTCGATGAGCGCCTGCTCAAAATCTGCACGCCCGTTATCTATGGCACGGCCACGGCGCTGTTCGATGATTTTCCCACCCCCGCCGATACCGAGCACCTGCAGTTTCGCCAGTTGCGCGATGCCGCTGACATTGCCCCCGGCCGCCTCAATGCCGTGACCTGCTGGGACGAAGATTTTGCTCTCGCCCCCGGCCAGCCCTCCGCCGCCACCGGCGCGGCTGCCCGTGAAAGCCTGCTTTGCGCCGCCCGCGACCTCAAAGCCGGCAAGCTCGACGGCATCGTAACGGCCCCCATCAGCAAAGACAACACCCAGGCCGACAATTTCCGCTACCCAGGCCACACCGAGTTTCTCACCAGCTATTTCGAAGCTCCCGAGAGCCTGATGTTTCTGGTGGACGAGGATGCCGGCCTGCGCATTGCTACCGTCACCGGCCATGTCCCGCTCAAAGACGTGCCCGCCAAGCTCACGGCTGAGCTGCTGCGCACCAAAATCACCCTGCTGCTCAAGTCGCTCAAAAACGATTTTGGCATCCTCAAGCCCCGCATCGCTGTGCTCGGCCTCAACCCCCATGCCGGCGAAAACGGTCTGCTGGGCAAGGAAGAAGGCGACTTCGTGACGCCCGTCATCCAGCAGTTTGCCCACGACGGCCACCTCGTCGTCGGCCCCTTCCCGGCCGATGGCTACTTCGGCACCCAGCAGTTCCGGCAGTTCGATGCCACCTTGGCGCTCTACCACGACCAGGGCCTGATTCCCTTCAAGCTCATGGCCTTCGAGCGCGGCGTGAACTTCACGGCCGGCCTGCCCGTGGTCCGCACCTCGCCCGACCATGGCACCGCCTACGGCCTCGCCGGCCAGTACCGGGCCGACGAATCGTCCTTCCGTGCCGCTGTGTACCTGGCTTGCGACATCTGGAAGCAGCGCTGGGAAGCTGCCCAGCCTCGCTCGGCACGGTAGCATCTTCTCAGAAACGAAATTTTCTTTCTAATTTTGAAACGCGGCTGGCAACGGCCGCGTTTCTGCTTCTATCCGCTCATGGTCATTATCAGCCGAGCCGTGTTGCGCGCTTTTGTATTGGCCCATCCCGATGCGGAATCGGCTTTGGAAGAGTGGTACCACTATGTGCGCGGCGTTGATTGGGCAAATGGTGCAGCCGTGCGGCAGTCTTTTGGTACTGCTGATTATGTTGGCAACCAGCGTTTTGTTTTCAACATAAAAGGCAACCACTACCGCTTGATTGCATCCATTTCTTTCACGACGCGCACCGTTTATATCAAGTTTGTCGGCACGCATCGGCAATACGATGCCATTGACGCGACTACTATTGAGTTTATAAGGCCATGATTATTAACACCCCCGAAGAACTGCGCCAAGCGTTTCGCGAATTTGATACTTTGGAAGCGCAAGACATAGACGCGCATCCGGAAATTCAGCCCCGTGCCCGTGAGTTAGCCGAAGCCATCGAGGACTACGAGCTTCGGATGGAAATTTTTCCCCTGCCGCCCAAGCCCACTACCCTGCCGGCCATGATTGAGTTGAAGCGCCAGCAACAGCACCTTAAGCAAAAGGAACTCGCCGCCCTGCTCGAAGTGCCGCCCGGCCGCCTCTCCCAAATCCTGAGCGGCAAGCGGCGCGTAACCATGGACCTGGCCAAAAAGCTCTACGAGCGCCTGCACATCAGCCCCGAATTCATCCTCAAAACTGCCTGAACAACCGGGAAAATAGCCCGAGCTTTTGGCAAAAAGCCGGATTTTCACTACTTTTGCCCCCTGCTATCCAAGCGACCGTGAAAAAAGAAAGCAAATACGACCTCAACTTAGCCAAGCTGGCGCTGAAAACGCACCACTTTGAGTTCGAGCTGGGTCCCGAATTCTTCGCCCTGTTCGACCAGCCGCTGGTGGAGCAAGGCCACCTGCACGCCGACGTGGAGCTCATCAAAACCGAGCGCCTGCTCACGCTGAACTTCCATATCACCGGCACCGTGCAGCTCACCTGCGACCGCAGCCTCGATGAGTTCGACCAGCCGCTGGATATTCACGAACAACTGCTGGTGCGCTTCGGCGACGAAGCTAAGGAGCTGGACGACAACGTGCTGCAAATCACGCCCGACACCCAGACCCTGCCGCTGGCGCAGCACCTCTACGACTACATCGGCCTGGCCCTGCCCATGAAGAAGCTGCACCCGCGCTTCCAGAACGAGGCCGACGACAACCCCGACGCCGAAACCAAGCTCATCTTCTCGACCCGCGACGAAAACGAGGGACCCGACGACGACGAGCCGGCCGACCCGCGCTGGGCCGCCCTGCGCAACCTGAACTGAATCCGTCAGTGCCCCGAGTCGCTCCCCACTCGTTAACCGCAACTTCAATCCCCTAATTTCAACTAAACCATGGCACATCCTAAGCGCCGCACTTCTTCCGCCGTTCGCGACAAGCGTCGTACCCACTACAAGCTGACCCCTAAGGCCGTGACCTTGTGCCCCAACACGGGCGAGCTGCACCTGCGCCACAAGGCCTACGTAGTGGATGGCGACCTGTACCACAACGGCCAGCTGGCTATCAAAAACTACGCAAAAACCAACGCCGCTCCTGCGGCCGATGCTACCGGCGACGACGAATAGCGCGTTTGGTTGTTACTTCGCGGCACCACTAGGTCCGGCTTCGCTCCTTTTTTAAGCCAGCGGGGCCGGATTTTTGGTACTTTTGATTTTCCGCTGACCTACCTCCAAACACCTCTTTCATGAAAATAGCCCTCGACGCAATGGGCGGCGATTTCGCCCCCCAAGCCGCCGTGGCGGGTGCCCTGCTGGCCGCCGAACAGCTCGCTGGCCGGGCCACCATTGTCCTCATCGGCCAGGAAGACGCCGTGCGTCCCCTGCTTCAGGCTGCCGGCCCGGCCGGAGCCGCGCTCGAGTTCGTTCCCGCGTCGCAGGTTATCGACATGGGCGAGCACCCTGCCAAAGCCTTCCAGCAGAAGCAGGACTCGAGCATTGCCGTGGGCTACAAAATGCTCCTCACGGGCGAAGTCGATGCGTTTTGCTCGGCTGGCAACACGGGCGCCATGCTCGTGGGGGCAATGCTCACGGTGAAGGCCGTGCCCGGCGTGATTCGCCCCGCCATTGCCAATTTCGTTCCCAAAATGACGGGCGAATTCGGCATCCTGCTGGATGTGGGAGCCAATGCCGAGTGCAAGCCCGAAATGCTGGAGCAATTCGGCGAGCTCGGCTTCTTGTATGCCCGCTACGTGCTGGGCATCGAGCAGCCCAAAGTGGGCCTCGTGAACCTGGGCGAAGAAGAGGGCAAAGGCACGCCCATCACCCAGGCCGCGCACCAGCTGCTGAAGGTGAATCCGCACATCCATTTCGTGGGCAACGTGGAAGGGCGCGATATGTTCAACGACAAAGCCGACGTGATTGTGTGCGACGGCTTCACGGGCAACATTCTGCTGAAAATGGCTGAATCCATCTACGAACTGATGGAAGCCAAGCACATCCACGACCCGTTCTTCGACAAATTCAACTACGAAGCCGTGGGCGGCTCGCCCATTCTGGGCATCAACGACAACGCAATTATCGGGCACGGGCGCAGTACGCCTTTGGCCATTGGCAACATGCTGGTGCAGGGCTTCAACATGGCCGATTCCGGAATTGTTGACCAAATAAAGGCTACTTTTAAGTCCTAGCCCCGGTCCCCGGCGGTGAAAAACTTCCGGCTTCGGCCGGATTTTTTTTAGACGCTTGGGCGCTCATTGCCGGGGCGTTGGGTGGCTATTTCCGGCCGCACCGCCGCTCGCATTCCCATTTTACGCTTGCCCCGCCTACTTTTGCCCGTATGAAGATTACTGCCGCCATCACTGGTGTGGGCTCTTATGTGCCCGACTACGTGCTTACCAATGCCGAGCTTGAAAAGCTGGTGGATACCAACGACGAGTGGATTATGTCGCGCACCGGCATTCGGGAGCGGCGCATTCTGAAGGGCGAAAACCAGGGTTCTTCGGTAATGGGCATCAAGGCGGTGCAGCAGTTGCTCGACAAAACGGGCACCGATGCCAAGGACATCGAATTGCTCATCTGCGCGACCGTAACGCCCGACATGCTGTTCCCAGCCACCGGAAACATCATCGCCAACGGCGTGGGGGCCAGCAATGCCTTCAGCTACGATATGAACGCGGCCTGTTCGAGCTTCCTGTACGCGCTGGCCACCGGCGCGCAGTTCATTCAGGCGGGTACGTACAAGAAGGTAGTCATCGTGGGGACCGATAAAATGTCGGCCATTGTTGATTACACTGACCGCGCGAACTGCATTCTGTTCGGTGACGGCGCGGCGGCCGTGCTGCTCGAACCCAGCACCGATGGTTTTGGCGTGCTGGACATGGTGCTGCGCACCGACGGCAGCGGCGAGCCCTACCTGCACCAGAAAGCCGGTGGCAGCCGCCGCCCGCCCACGCACGAAACCATTGACGCCAAAGAGCACTACATCTATCAGGAAGGCGCTACGGTGTTCAAGTTTGCCGTGAAAAGCATGGCTGACGTGGCCGCCCAGGTGATGGAGCGCAACCACCTGGCCAACGAAGACGTGGCCTGGCTGGTGCCTCACCAGGCCAACAAGCGCATCATCGACGCCACCGCCAACCGCATGGGCGTGGGCCCCGAGAAGGTCATGCTCAACATTGACCGCTACGGCAACACCACCAGTGCGACCATTCCGCTGTGCCTGGCCGACTACGAAAGCCAGCTGCGCCGCGGCGACAACCTCATTTTGGCGGCCTTCGGCGGTGGCTTCACCTGGGGCTCCATCTACCTTAAATGGGCATATGATGGCAACCGCGTTGCCGTTAGCTAATGGCCATTAACTGTTAGCTTTGTCCCTCCTTTGGATTTTCGGTTGTTTAATAGCCAAAAGCTTATGAATAACCGCTCACAAAAACACCCACAAAAAAGCTCATAGCTAATGGCTATCAGCTAAAAGTTTAGAAACCATGGCATCAACCGCCGACTTCCGCAACGGGCTCGTTCTTAATTACAACAACGAGTTGCACGTCATCACCGAGTTTCAGCACGTGAAGCCCGGCAAAGGTCCCGCCTTTGTGCGCACTAAGATGCGCAACATCAAAACCGGTCGCACCATCGACAACACCTTCAACGCCGGCGTGAAGGTGGAAACGGCCCGCGTGGAGCAGCGCCCGCACCAGTTCCTCTACAAGGACGACTACGGCTACACGTTCATGAACAAGGAAGACTTCGAGCAAGTGGTGCTGCCCGAGGAGATGGTGCCCTTTGCCGACCTGATGAAGGAAGGCCAGGACGTGACCATCCTCATGCACGCCGAAACCGAGATGCCCCTCACCGCCGAGTTGCCCACCACCGTGGACCTTGTGGTGACCTATACCGAGCCGGGCCTGCGCGGCGACACCGCTACCAATACCCTGAAGCCCGCTACGGTAGAAACCGGTGCGCGCATCCAGGTGCCGCTGTTTATTGATGTGGACACCAAAATCCGCATCAAGACCAGCGACTACAGCTACGTCGAGCGCGTAAAGTAGTTTTTTATAAGCTGTTGGCTTTTAGCTACTGGCTATTAGCTGACGTTCTAGAAAAAGCAAAGAGCTAGCAGCCAAACGCTAGCAGCTAAAGAATATGTCAAATTCGCCCAAAAAGGACGCTGCCATGAAAGCCAAAGAACTCCAGGAGCTGCTCGATTTTATTGCCAAATCGGGACTGAACAAGGTCAACATCGAAACCGAAGAGTTCAAAATCTCGGTGCAGCGCGACCCCAACACCAAAACCGTATTCGGCACGGCAGCGCCGGTAGTGGCACCTGCGGCCCCGGCCCCGGTAGCTGCCGCTCCTGCATCGGTTCCGGCGGCCGCTGCCGCTACTCCGGCCACCGCCGCAGAAGCTCCTGCTGGCAACTATAAGCCCCTGAAAGCGCCCATGATTGGCACTTTCTACCGCAGCAGCGGCCCCGAAGCACCTGCTTTTGTGCAGGTAGGCGATATGGTGGAGAAAGGCCAGGTTATCTGCATCATTGAGGCGATGAAGCTGTTCAACGAAATTGAAGCCGAAGAAAGCGGCCGCATTGTGAAGGCGCTGGTGGACAACGCCACGCCGGTAGAATACGACCAGCCGCTGTTTTTGATTGAGTAGAAGGAACTTGGGGGCTTGGGGACTTCGGGACTTGGATTTTTTGCGTACGGCGAAAAATCTATTGCCCGAGTCCCCAAGCCTTTTTTTGTGCGCTTTGGCCCCCGTTGCCGCCCTTATACTCTCCCACCCAAGTCCCTAAGACCCTAAGTCCCCATGTTTAAGAAAATACTCATCGCCAACCGGGGCGAAATTGCCCTGCGCATTATCCGCACCTGCAAGGAAATGGGCATCAAAACGGTGGCCGTGTACTCGACTGCCGATAAGGAAAGCCTGCACGTGAAGTTTGCTGATGAGGCCGTGTGCATCGGGCCGCCGGCCTCCAAAGACAGCTACCTGAGCATGCCCAACCTGATTGCGGCCTGCGAAATCACCAACGCCGACGCCATTCACCCCGGCTACGGTTTCCTGAGCGAAAACGCGGAATTCTCGCGCATCTGCGCCGAGAATGGCATCAAGTTCATCGGGGCCTCGCCTGAGATGATTAACCAGATGGGCGACAAGGCCACGGCCAAGGCAACCATGATTAAGGCCGGGGTGCCGGTGGTGCCGGGCTCGCAAGGCCTGCTCGAATCGGTGGAGCAGGGCAAGAAAATTGCCAATAAAATCAAGTACCCCGTCATCATCAAGGCCACGGCCGGGGGCGGCGGGCGCGGCATGCGCATTATTCACTCCGACGACGAATTCCAGAAACACTGGGACGACGCGCGCACGGAATCGAAGGCCGCGTTTGGCAACGACGGCATGTATCTGGAGAAGTACGTGGTGCAGCCGCGCCACATCGAGGTGCAGATTGCCGGCGACCAGTTTGGGCACGTGTGCCATCTCTCGGAACGCGACTGCAGCATTCAGCGCCGCCACCAGAAGCTGGTGGAGGAGGCACCCTCGCCGTTTATGACCGACGAACTGCGCGAGAAAATGGGCAAAGCGGCCATTGCGGGCGCGGCGGCTATTGGCTACGAGGGCGTGGGCACCATCGAATTTCTGGTGGATGCCAACCGGGATTTCTACTTCATGGAGATGAACACCCGCATCCAGGTAGAGCACCCCGTGACGGAGGAAGTTATCAACTTCGACCTCATCAAGGAGCAGATTAAGATTGCGGCGGGCATCCCGATTTCGGGCAAGAACTACTACCCCAAGATGCACGCCATGGAGTGCCGCATCAACGCCGAAGACCCGCGCAACGGCTTCCGGCCCGCGCCCGGCCGCATCACCACGCTGCACATCCCCGGCGGCCATGGCGTGCGCGTGGATACGCACGTGTATGCCGGCTACCAGATTCCGCCCAACTACGACTCGATGATTGCCAAGCTCATCACCGTGGCCCAGACCCGGGAGGAGTGCATTGTGAAAATGAAACGCGCCCTGAGCGAGTTTGTGGTGGAAGGCGTGAAAACGACCATCCCCTTCCACCTCGCCCTGATGGACAACGCGGACTTCAAGGAGGGGAATTTCACGACGGCTTTCCTGGAGCAGTCGTTTGATTTCTCGACGATTTAGACTCCGGAATTTTATCCGAAACGCCACTCAAAGAAATAGAAGTAAAGCGCGGTTATTGGCTTTACGATGGAGTAATACGGAAATCAGTCGTGATTTCCTGTATTAATCACGATGTCTATTACGAGTTAGAGAAGGATGAGGGCTTTGATTTGTCTGATGAAACACCTAATCTGAACGAGAAAGGAGAATCCTATCTTATTAGATGGCCTGCCAAAGGCTTTGTGATTGGTACAGGTTCATTTTCTCTTGGTGGTTTAACCCTTGAAGAGGCTGTTGCTGAAGCAGAGCGAATCGTGCAACAGAAAATTAACTGGTTAAATAACTGGTTAAACTAGTCCCCTTGCTTTTAGAATGTCGCTAAGTACTTGCTTGATACTGTCGAAAAGTCGCGCTTTTCTGAAATTATTCCTAGCAATTCTTGTCATTGCAACAGGCACTATTGCAGGCTGCGCCGATTCCTGCAACGGCAGCATCGAAACCACGGTGCTCTTTGCCAAGCCGGGGCCTAAGGGCGTGGGCCGCAACATTTACGTGGACGTGGTGAACAAGCCCGACCTGGGCATCAAGCAAACCCTGATGTACGAGGGCAAGGAATTCGGCACGTTCAACCACGTTGTCATCATCAACGACCCTACCAGTCGGTATGCATCGAACCGCACTATTTGCTTTTCGAAGTTTGAGAAAAATGCGGCCGAAACGGGTGGCGACTTAACAGAAGAAGGGCTGCCGGAAATTACGGTGACGCAGTAGCGCATTGCCAAGCCAGCCGTGCAACCTCATTTAAAGGCCGAGACTCTTGCTTAGAGTTTCGGCCTTTTTTTGTTTGCTCATGCGTTATCGATTCCTGCTTGTTTGCTTTCTGCCGCTCGGTTGCGCTGGTCAGGCAGGACAACCCCAGGCCCAGGCGGCTGCTGACGCTCCGATTCGGGATTCATCTTATGCCGTGCACAACCTGTTCCGGCTACATCGCCATGGGTCGATGAAGGGTGCGTCGCTGGGCTTGGCGGGGCTGTCGGGGGCAGGATTTGAAGTAATGAATCATCAACCCAAAACGGCGCTGAGTATCACCGCTGTAATAGCCTTCTTCACCGTGTTGGACATCCGGCAATTGAACCGGTATAGTGAAAGCAGGGAAGGGCTGGTGGTGCGGCAATACGAGTTGGGCTGGCCGCTGCCAGCGGATGTGCGGCGGCAATTGAAGCCTAAATATTTCAGGCCCATCCTATAATGTCCGGCCCCAAATTATTAAAACGCTCCCGCCGCACAATGCGCCAGGGGCGTTCGGCTTTTGGGCTACCTTTGCGACACCAAACTCCCACCCCACCCTCACTTACCCCCAAATACCCCTCCTTACCTATGGCACGAGTGGAAATGACGATGCCCAAGATGGGCGAAAGCATCATGGAAGGCACCGTCCTGAAATGGCTCAAGCAAGTTGGCGACACAATTGAGCAGGATGAATCAGTGCTGGAAGTAGCCACCGATAAAGTTGACACCGAAGTGCCGGCCATCTATGCCGGCGTGCTGACGGAAATTCTGGTGCAGGAAGGCCAGGTCGTGGCCGTGGGCGCGCCCATCGCCAT
Organism: Hymenobacter negativus; assembly: GCF_016056375.1. Classification (GTDB taxonomy): domain Bacteria; phylum Bacteroidota; class Bacteroidia; order Cytophagales; family Hymenobacteraceae; genus Hymenobacter; species Hymenobacter negativus_A. Next base: position 489,559 of record NZ_JAEDAE010000001.1, on the reverse strand, counting down.
CATGGAAACCGATGCCGCCGCTGGTGCCGCCGCTGGTGCTGCCGCCCCAGCCAGCGCTCCCGCTGCCCCACAGGCCGCCCCCGCGCCCTCCAGCAACGGCAGCGCCGTGCCCTACCTGCCCGAGCCCCAGGCTCCGCAGCCCGTTCACGCGGTTGCCGGGGCCGAGCACCAGCCCGGCCGCTTCCTCTCACCGCTGGTGCTGAGCATTGCCCGCGAAGAAGGCGTGAGTCTGACCGACCTAGAATACCTGCCTGGCACCGGCAAGGAAGGCCGCGTCACCAAGAAGGATATTCTCGATTATGTAGCTGCTGGTAAGCCCGCACTGACGGGGGTAGCTGCGGCTACGGCCTCGGTGCAGGCTCCGGCAGCTACCCCGCAGCCGCAGGCCGCCCCGGCTGCTCCGGCTCCGGCGGCAGCTACTCAGGCCCCGGCGGCCAGCGTGAAGCCTATGCCCAGCGTGAGCGGCGGCCAGGAGCTGATTGAGATGGACCGCATGCGCAAGATGATTGCGCAGCGCATGGTGGACTCGAAGCGCATTTCGCCGCACGTCACCAGCTTCGTGGAGGCCGACGTGACTAACATCGTGAACTGGCGCAACAAGCACAAGGATGCTTACAAGAAACGCGAGGGCGAAAACCTAACCTTCACGCCCCTCTTCATCCAGGCCGTGGCCCGCGCCATCCAGGACTTCCCGCTGATTAACGTGTCCATCGACGGCGACTACATCATCAAGAAGCGCGACATCAACATTGGCGTGGCCGTGGCCCTGCCCTCGGGCAACCTGATTGTGCCCGTCATTCACAACGCCGACCAGCTCAACCTGAATGGCTTGACCAAGAAGGTGAACGACCTAGCCAACCGCGCCCGCATCAACAAGCTCACGCCCGCCGACCTCGAAGGCGGTACCTACACGCTGAGCAACGTGGGCTCGTTCGGCAACGTGATGGGCACGCCCATCATCATGCAGCCGCAGGTGGCCATCATGGCCGTGGGCGCCATTAAAAAGAAGCCGGCCGTGATTGAAACGCCACAGGGTGACCTCATCGGCATCCGCCACTTCATGTTCCTGAGCCACAGCTACGACCACCGCGTGGTGGACGGTTCGCTCGGCGGTATGTTCGTGCGCCGCGTGGCCGACTACCTGGAGCAGTTCGACCCGAACACGGCGATTTAAGCACCCTCATTCTGTCATCCTGAGCGTAGCGAAGGACCTTATCACGTCATAACGTTTTGGCGTGATAAGGTCCTTCGCTACGCTCAGGATGACAGCTTTTTATCAACATATGAAAAACATTGTTTTCCTCGGAGCACTTGTGCTGGCACTTGGCCTCATTGGCTATTTATACCAACAGCTCGATGCTACTGAAAAGGCGCTGAAACTATCGGAACAGCGCTTCGCTGACTGCCAGAAAGTAACCTTTCAACTGCAAAATCAGCTTGCACCTTTGCAAAAAAAGCAGCCCGGCGGCATTCCGCAGTAACGCTCGATAAAACGCATAAAAAAGCCGCTTCCTGAATCAGGAAGCGGCTTTTTTGCATCAAACTAAATTGCGTTTACAGTCCTTTCAGTGCCTGCTCAAGGGCAGCAATTTTGGCTTCGGCATCGGCCAGCTTCTGGCGCTCCTTTTCCAGCACTTCGGGCTTGGCATTCTGGGCGAACTTCTCGTTGCCGAGTTTTTTCTGCACCGAGTCGCGGAAACCTTGCGCGTATTCCAGCTCTTTTTCAAGGCGGGCGCGCTCAGCGGCCATGTCGATGTGGCCTTCGAGGGGGATAAAAAATTCGCTACCGCCCAGCACGAAGCTAACCGAAGCGGCCGGGCCATTTTCGGCAAAGCTCACTTCCGAAATGCTGCCCAGCTTGCGGATGATGCCTTCGTAGTCGCTCACCAGTTGCGGCTCGTCGGTTTTGGCCACCAGCGTGAGCGGCTTGTTGGGGCCGAGGTTTTTCTGGTTGCGCACGGTGCGGATACCGGCCACGATGGCCAGCGCCTTGTCCATGTTGGCCAGAGTTTCGGCGCTGTTGGCGGGGGCGGTGGCGCGGGGCCAGGGGGCCACGGTCACATAGTCGCGGGGGCCGCGCTCGGCCAGCTCGTGCCACAGCTCTTCGGTGATGAAGGGCATGAAGGGGTGCAGCAGCTTGAGCAGCGTTTCGAGGTAAGCCGTGGTGTGACGCAGGCTTTCGGAATCGATGGGATGCTGATAGGCGGGCTTCACCATTTCCAGGTATTGAGCGCAGAAATCGTCCCACACCAGCTTGTAGATGGTCATCAGCGCATCCGACATCCGGAACTTCTCGAAATGGTCGTCCAGCTCCACGATGGCGGCTTGCAGCCTGGCGTTGAACCAGGTCACGGCCTTTTCATTCACGAAGGGCAACGACGCATCGGCTTCCCAGCCTTTCACGAGGCGGAAGGCGTTCCAGAGCTTGTTCGAGAAGTTGCGGCCCTGCTCCACCAGCTTCACGTCGTAGAGCAGGTCGTTGCCGGCGGGCGCGGAGAACAGCATGCCCGTGCGCACGCCGTCGGCGCCGTACTGGGCGATGAGGTCGAGCGGGTCGGGTGAGTTGCCGAGCTGCTTGCTCATTTTGCGGCCCTGCGAATCGCGCACAATGCCGGTGAGGTACACGTTTTTGAACGGCACCTCTTGGCGGTACTCCAGGCCGGCCATAATCATGCGGGCCACCCAGAAAAATAGGATGTCCGGCCCCGTCACCAGGTCGTTGGTGGGGTAGAAATAGTTGATGTCGGCATTGTCGGGGTCCTTGAAGCCATCGAACACCGAAATGGGCCACAGCCACGACGAAAACCAAGTGTCGAGCACGTCCTCGTCCTGACGCAGGTCGCTGGCCTGCAGGTCGGCGTTGCCGCTCTGCTCGCGGGCTTTCAGCAACGCATCCTCGGCCGTGAGGGCCACCACGAACGTGCCATCGGGCAGGTAGTACGCCGGAATCTGCTGGCCCCACCAGAGCTGGCGCGAGATGCACCAGTCGCGCACGTTCTCCATCCAGGCCCGGTACATGTTCTTGAACTTGGGCGGATGCAGCTTCACGGTGTCGTTTTCTACCACGTCGAGCGCGGGCTTGGCCATCTGTTCCATCTTCATGAACCACTGCAGGCTGAGCTTGGGCTCAATCACGGCCTTGGTGCGCTCCGACGTCTGCACGATGCTGGCGTACTCTTCGATTTTATCGAGCAGGCCGGCTTCCTGCAAATCCTTGGCAATCTGCTTGCGCACGGCAAAACGGTCCTGCCCCACGTAGAGCACGGCCTTTTCGTTGAGCGTGCCATTGTCGGCCAGAATATCGATAACGGGCAGGTTGTGCTTCACGCCCAGCTCGTAGTCGTTCAGGTCGTGGGCGGGCGTCACTTTCAGCGCGCCCGTGCCAAAATCGGTCGAGACGTATTCATCGAAAATAACCGGAATTTCGCGGCCCAGCAGCGGGATGCGCACCTGTGCACCGGCCAGGTGGGCGTAGCGCGGGTCGTTGGGGTTCACGGCCACGGCCACGTCGGCCATGATGGTTTCGGGGCGCGAGGTGGCCACGGTCAGGAACTGGTCATCCTGCCCTACCACAGCGTACTTCAGATAGTACATCTTGGCCTGCACGTCCTTGGCAATCACCTCCTCGTCGGAGATGGCCGTGCGGCCTTCGGGGTCCCAGTTCACCATGCGCACGCCGCGGTAAATCAGGCCCTTATTGTAAAGGTCCACGAACACGCGGAGCACGGCCTCGGTCAGGTCCGGCTCCATCGTGAAGCGGGTACGGTCCCAGTCGCAGGAGGCGCCGAGCTGCTTGAGCTGTTCCAGGATGATGCCGCCGTACTTGTCCTTCCACTCAAACGCGTGGCTGAGGAATTGCTCGCGGGTGAGGTCGGTTTTGCTGATGCCCTGCTCCTTGAGCTGGGCCACGACCTTAGCCTCGGTGGCAATGCTGGCGTGGTCGGTGCCGGGCACCCAGCAGGCTTCCTTGCCCTGCATGCGGGCGCGGCGCACCAGCACGTCCTGAATGGTATTGTTGAGCATGTGCCCCATGTGGAGCACGCCCGTCACGTTTGGCGGCGGGATGACAACGGTGTAAGGCTTCTTTTTAGGGTTGGGTTTGGCTTTGAAAAAGCCCTGCTCCTGCCAGCGTTGGTACCATTTGGCTTCAACGTCGGTGGGCGAATAGGTGGTGGCGAGGGACATGGAGAGTTGTGCAAGTAGCAGAAGCAACAAAAATAGGCATTAGAACTGCGGGAGAATAAGCAGTTCAACCCCAATCTGACTCATTACCCTGTCGGAGCTTCAAATGCCCCCAAGGTATTCATAGAAAATTCACCAATATCAGTCCGCTCATAGCCAATCAGCCACAAACGAAATACCCCTGTCAAAAACCAGTTTTACACAGCCGAATTAGATTCATTTTTAAATACATACAATTTATAAAATACTAATATTATTCAAGTACTTGCTACAGTAAGCCCAATAAGTCCTTATCGTTTTAAAAGTCGCCGACTGTATTCAACGCTGAAAGTTTAATCCGCCGTTTGTACCTTCCGAGAGATTCAGTTTGTGGCTTCGCAAAATTTCATGGCTTCGTTCTTTTCTTTTCGTAAACCTGCACCTTCAGTTCCGGCATTGCCCGACGTGCCGGAACCAATTGGCACGCTACGTATTGGCCTGGGACAACTGCTGGTTGAGGGTGGCGAGCCCGCCCGCAACCTTGCGCGGGCCGTGGAGCAGATTGCCGAAGCCGCCGCCCAAAACTGCGAGCTGGTGCTCCTGCCCGAAACCCTCGATTTTGCCTGGACGCACCCCAGCGCCCTCTACGAAGCCCAGCCCATCCCCGGCACGTATAGCAACATGCTGTGCGAAGCGGCGGCCCGCTACCAGATTTATGTGTGTGCAGGCCTCACCGAGCGCGCCGCCGATGGGCGCAACTTCAACGCGGCAATCCTCATAGACCCGCAGGGCAACATCATTGTTAAATACCACAAGATAAACCTCCTGGACGTAGAGCAGCCGTACTATGCTGTGGGCCAGACACTGAACGTAGTAGACACCCCGCTAGGCAAAATCGGGGTGAACATCTGCGCCGATAACTACCTCGACGGGCTGCCCATTGGCCATACCCTGGCCCGGATGGGTGCCGAATTTATCATTGCGCCGGCGTCGTGGACGGTGGACTATTCCATCACCGAGGAGCACGACCCCTATCAGGAGAAATGGGTGAAGCCGTTTTCCATTCTTGCCCAGCTCTACAACGTAGTGGTGGTCAGCGTCACATCCGTCGGCTACATTGTGGGCGGGCCGTATGAAGGGAAAAAAAGTGTGGGCTGCTCTCTGGCCGTTGACGCCCACGGCGTGCGCGCACAGGGAGCTTTCAATGAGTTTGCCGGCCAGCTGGTCGTGGCCGACCTTGCGCGCCCCCATCGCCCCGAGCGGGGCACCGACATTGGCCTTATGCTTCAGCGCAAAGGCTACCGCTTCGACCAATTGCCCTAAGTATCTGCCTTCTGCCTTATAACTTTTACTCTCTACCGAATTGCCTGCTTTCCGTTTAACTGCCACCCACCTGCAGTACCTCACAATCTGTCTTTGCTGTACACCCATAGTTCGCTATACGGCCCCCCTTATTTCCATTTCCATTGCTAACACAATTACGCTCCCAGGACTTCTCACCTACAACGGATTCAGCGGCTGACTATCAGCGTTGCACCCGGTGTGTGATGGATACCACTGCGCCGGGCATCACCTTTGATGCGGAAGGCAACTGCTCATTTTGCGACGTGCACGACCGCATGGAAACCGCCTTCCCCCTTGGCGAAGCCGGCCGCGAAACCGTGCGGCGCCAAGCCGAGGAGATGCGCCGGGCCGGCCGCAACCGCCGCTACGACTGCGTGGTGGGCGTGAGCGGCGGCCGCGACAGCACCTACACGCTCTGGTACTGCGTCACCCAACTTAAGCTACGCCCACTGGCCGTGCACTTCAACGACGGCTTCGGCAACCCCGTGGCCGGCGAAAACATGGTGCGCACCTGCCAGCGCCTGGGCGTGGAGCTGCGCACCATCACCTCGGACTGGCGCGAGTCGAAAGACCTGAAAATAGCTTTTTTGAAAGCCTCCGTGCCCGACATGGAGGAAGGCACCGACCTGGGCATCGCCACTGCTTTGTATGGCGTGGCGGCCAAGGAGGGCATCCGGCACCTGGTCATCGGCCAGTCGTTTCGCACCGAGGGCATTGCGCCGCTCAGCTGGAATTTTCTGGACGGGCGCTACCTGCGGGCCGTGCACAAGCAGTTTGGCACGGTGCCGCTGCGGCGCTGGCAGCCCGCCGACCCGGGCTTCAATCTGGGCATCAAGGAGATGTTCTATTACGCATTTGTGCGGCGCATCAAAACCGTGACACTGCTCTATCACCTTGATTACGTGCGGACCGAGGTCGACGAGTTGCTGGTGCGGGAGCTGGCTTGGAAAAGCCCGGGCGCGCATTATTCCGACGACCTTTACCAGAGCCTGATTTATTACCTCAACCGCGTCAAATTCAACATCGACCGGCGGCTGTTTAATTATTCGGCGCTGATACGCTCGGGCCAGATGAGCCGGGAAGTGGCGCTGCACCGCATTTCCAGTGTCAATTTAATTGAGGACGAGGCGGTAATTGCACTCTGCATCAAGCGCCTGGGGCTGACGCGCGCCGAATTCGAAACCATTGTGGCTGCCCCACCCAAAACCTTCCACGACTACCCCAACAATTACGCGCTGCTTCAGCTGCTGCGCGGTCCCATCAAGCTCATGAGCCGGCTGAATCTTATTCCAGAATCGGCTTACGATAAGTACTTTAACTGCGGCACCTGAGTCGCGAATTCAAAAAGAGAGGCCGCTTCCTGCATAGGAAGCGGCCTCTCTTTTTGAGCGAAATTGCTTGCCGTCAGATTAGGCGGCAATGTGCAGCCAGTCTTTCTTTTCGAGCAGGCGCTCGCGGGTTTCGCGGTAGTCGGGGTCGTCCACGCAGCAATCGACGGGGCACACGGCAGCGCACTGCGGCTCTTCGTGGAAGCCTACGCACTCAGTGCATTTATCCGATACGATGTAGTAGTACTCGTCCGATACCGGAGTTTGCGGGGCCGTGCCCGATACCACGGTGCCGTCGGCGGCGGTTACTTGTTTTAGCGTGGTGCCATCGGCCCAGCGCCACTGCGCGCCGCCTTCGTAAATAGCGTTGTTGGGGCATTCCGGCTCGCAGGCACCACAGTTGATGCACTCGTCGGTTATCATGATGGCCATGGGGCGTCGGGGTTCGGGAGGTGAAGTAAGGAAACCAAAGCAGAACGAAGGAGCTTTACGTAAAACGCCCGCCCCGCGCCGTTCTTTGGGCCTGCAAAATTAACCAACAACGGTTGGGTTTGCACAGTTTAAGCCAATTTTGCCGGGTAATCTTCCGTGCGGGCCACTTTTGCGGCTCGTGCCCTCCCCTTTTCTCATGAATCATTCCGAACGCCTAGCGGCTTTTGTGGCCCTCGGCCAGCGCCTTGCCACCATTTCTACCGATGAGCTGACCGGCCTGGCAGCCCGCGCCCGCAACCAAAACGCCTGGTTCGACCTGCCCAACGTGACGGCCGCCGTGGCTGGCATCGCGCACCTGCTGGCCGAAGAGCCGCTGCGCCACTGGGCCGCGCGCTACCCGGCCGAGCCCACCACCGTGCGCCAGGTGGGCGTGGTGATGGCCGGCAACATTCCCATGGTCGGCTTTCATGACCTGCTGTGCGTGCTGCTCAGCGGCCACGTGCTGCTGGCCAAGCCCAGCGCCGATGATACCGTGCTGATGACCTGGCTGATGGAAGAGCTGGTGAAAATTGAGCCGCGTTTCGCGGATTTTATCAAAGTATTGCCGCGCCTGAACGCGGCCGATGCCTTCATTGCCACCGGCTCGGATAATACGGCGCGCTACTTTGAGTTTTACTTTGGCCAGCGGCCCCACCTTATCCGCCGCAACCGCACCAGCGTGGCCGTGCTAACGGGCCAGGAAACCAGCGCGGAGCTGGCCCTGCTGGGGCCGGACATCTTCCAATACTATGGCCTGGGCTGCCGCAATGTGAGCAAGCTCTTTGTGCCCGAGGACTACGACTTTGTGCCATTGCTCGATGCTCTGCAAGGTTTTGGAGGTGTGCTTAATCATCACAAATACAACAACAACTACGACTACAACAAGAGCATTCTGCTGGTAAATGGCGTGCCGCACTACGACACCGGCTTCCTGCTGCTCACGCGTGGCGCGGCGCTGGTGTCGCCTATTTCGGTGATTCATTACACCGAGTACGCCAGCGAGGTTGACCTCGTGGACCAGCTCACCGACGTGGCGGCCCAGACGCAGTGCGTGGTGTCGGCCAGCGGACGGTTTGCGGGCAGCGTGCCGTTTGGCAGGGCCCAGGCCCCGGGCGTGGACGAGTACGCCGACCGCGTGGACACGATGGAATTTCTGGCGCAGCTGCCCTAGAAATTTTCATCAAAAAATCAGACGCAAGCGGGTAGATTATCGTTTGGATAGACCAACGGGGGCACTTTGCCGCCATCTCCTCCACCCACCCGATTTTAAATTACCGCCATGTCATTTACCTATTCTGCTGATACTGTAGAAATTGTTGAGAAGGAAGAAATAGCCAACATGCAATTCGGCCAGGCCGATGTGCTCACCAACGAAGCCGACCGCCAGCGCCGCCGCGCCGATGCCGACCGCGCCGTGACCCTGGGCAATGCCTACCATGGCAAGCTCGATATCTATTTCCAGACGGCCGACGGCGCCACCAAGCGCGTAGCCACCACCATCTGGGCTGCCGATGCCGAGCATCTCACCCTGAAATCAGGCTCCTCATTGCCGTTGCGTGCCGTGCTTGGGTTCGATTTCTATTAACCGGTAACGGGAATAAAAAACGGTCATGCTGCGCGCAGCATGACCGTTTATAGTTAAGCGAATTCTTGCGCCTACTTCGCTACCAGATGCTGGAGCGTGCGTTCAATCATGGCATCGACTACGGCCCCGGCATTCTCGGCAAATTCGCCGGTGGCGCGGTTGGCCACGATGGCATTCAGCGACAGTACTTCGTGGCCAAGCAGGCGGCCCAGAGAATAATAGCCAGCCGTTTCCATCTCGAAATTGGTGAGACGGAATTCGCCTTCGCCGCTCTGGTGGCGGAAATTCTGGAGGCGGGAGATGTAGTCGGACTGGCGCAGCGGCAGGCGCAGGCTGCGGCCCTGCGGGCCGTAGAAGCCGGGGCAGGTGAGCGTGTTGCCCATCGTCATGCCCGCACCCAGCTGCTCGCGCAGCAGGTCGGAGCCGCGCACCACGTAGGGCGCAAATGAAATACCCAGCGTGCGTTGCAGCTCGGTAGCTACTTCGGTTTCGAGGCCGGTTTCCATCAGCGGATAAAACTGCATGAGGCTGTCGAGGCCCACGGCGTGCTCGGTGGCCAGCATTGCGCCGATGGGCACATCGGCCTGCAAGCTGCCGCTGGTGCCCAGCCGGATGATGCGCAGGCTCATGCGCTCCTCTTCGGGGCGCACCTCGCGGGCCATGAAGTCGATGTTGACCAGGGCGTCGAGCTCGTTCATCACGATGTCGATGTTGTCGGTGCCCATGCCGGTGCTGAGCACGGTGAGGCGCTTGCCGCGGTAGTAGCCCACGTGGGTCACGAATTCGCGGTGGGTGGTTTCGAACTCCACCGAATCAAAATGCCGGCTTACCTGAGCCACCCGCGCCGGGTCGCCCACGGTGAGGATGGTGTCGGAAATGTGGTCGGGCAGCAGGTTGAGGTGGTAAATGCTCCCGTCGGGATTGAGGATGAGTTCGGAATTGGGAATTGTCATCGTGGGCGGTGTTGAGTAGTCAGAAATCAGGCGGCGAAATAATCGGCAAGAAACGCAACCGACGGCAAGTACCGTCTACTGACTACTTAATCCGACTACTAAGATTTAGGCTTTGTAGGAGGCCAGGCCCTGGGCGGGGTTGTAGTGGTTGCTGAGCTTGGGATAGGTGCCGGTGCCGTCGTACACGCGCTTGTCGGGGTGCTGGGCGCAGGCTTCGGAGCAGGCACCTTGCAGGGTTTCACCGCAGCTTTCGCAGAGCGGCAGGTGGGCGTTGCAGTGCGGGTTGGCGCAGTTGATGAGGCGGGCGCTGGGCTGCTGGCAGTAGTGGCAGCGCGATATCACGGTGGGATTCACGCGGTTCACGTCCACGGCCACGCGGTTGTCGAACACGTAGCACTGGCCGTCGAAATCTTCGCCTCCGGCCTCGATGCCGTACTTGATGATGCCGCCGTGCAGCTGGTACACGTTTTCGAAGCCCTGCTCCAGCAGGTAGGCGCTGGCTTTTTCGCACTTCACGCCGCCGGTGCAGTAAGTCAGAATTTTCTTGTCCTTGAACTCCTTGAGGCGCTCGACGCGGTCGGGAAAATCGCGGAAATTCTCAATGTCCAGCGTCACGGCGTTTTTGAAGCGGCCGAGGTTGTACTCGTAGTCTGAGCGCACGTCAACGACCACCACGTCGTCGCGGTCCTTCAGCGCCTTGAATTCTTCGGGCGAAAGGTGCTGGCCGGTTTTCTCGTGGGGCCGCACGTGGTGCAGGCTGCTGTGCACGATTTCGGGCTTCACCCGCACGTGTAGTTTCTGAAACGTATGGGCAGCCACGTCGTCAATCTTGAATTCCAGCGCGGCGAAGCGTGGGTCGGCTTTCACGGCGGCCATGTAGGTCGCGCAGCTTTCGCGCGTGCCCGATACCGTGCCGTTCAGCCCCTCGGCCGCCACAATGATGCGCCCGCGCAAATCCAGCGCCAGGCACAGGCGGTGGTGCTCGTCGCGGAACTGCTCGGGGTTTTCGAGCGGGGTATAGCAGTAATAAAGAAGAACCTGATACATGGTAAGTTATGAGTTAAAGTTATGAGTTAATAGTTATGGTCAGGAGCATCGTCGGACAATGAACGAAAACTCCTAACCCATAATTTTTAACTCATAACTCCTTTAGACCTTAACCGCCGGGTTGCCGAATACCGTTTGGCCATTCGGAACATCGGCCACTACCACCGAACCAGCGCCAATGCGGGCCTTGTCGCCGATTTTTACGCCGGCCACCACTACCGCGCCGGCGCCGATGAAGGCTTGTTCGCCTACTTTGGCATCGGCTCCGAGCAGCGCACCGCTGCCCAACTGGGCGTAGTCGGCCACGGTGGCGCGGGCTTCTACCACGGCATTAGCGCCCACCAGGCAGCCGTCGCCGAGGGTGGCGGTGGCAGCTACCACGGCATTGGGGCCGATGTAGTTGCCGTGGCCCAGGATGGCGTGGTTCGATACGCTGGCCCGCTCGTGGATGGCATTCACAGGCACGGCTTCGTACTCGGTGCGCAGCATTTGGGTGAGGCTGCGGCGGCTGGCAGTGTCCTCGGTGGCCACGAAAACTTCGCACTTTTTGCCGAGGAGTTTCAGCAGCTCGCCGTCGTCGGTGTTGCCCATCACGGGCACGTCGAGCAGTTCGGTGCCTTGCAGTTTCTGGTCGTCGTCGAGCAGGCAATACACCACCACGTCGTTGGAAAGGAAAGCGTCGAGGGCAGCGGTGCCCACGGTTTGGGCACCAAGAATGATAACGGGGTTTTCCATGGAGGGAATTCGGATGAGGGAGGCCCGGCCAGTCGGCCGCAAATTGCGCCGCTGCCCGGCCAGGCAGTGTAAAGGTACGGCACACGCCGCAGGGGCCGTTTCGGTAGCATGGCCCGCCCGGGCCAACGGCTACTTTCCCCGCAACCCGAGCCGCCGCAGCACAGTCGCGGCGTAGTCATTTTGGAGCAGTAGCAGCACCAGGTAAGGCATCAAGTCGCTGCGGTAGCGATGCAGCGAGCCCAAATTGGGTGTGGTCAGCCCCATCAAAGCCGCCAATACAATGCAGAAAATCAATAGCCCCAGGCCTAGTATAAATGGCAGGTGGCCTGCCCGGCCCCGCACGGCCCCCACAGCAGCCGTTATAATTAAAACCAGCAAGAGCAGGTTTTCGGCCCCGGCAGCGGCTAGGCGGAGCTCGCGGGCCTCGCCAAGGAAAGGGCGCGTAAGAGTATTGGCCACCGCCAGCGGGGCGTAGCTCAGCACGCTTTCCAGCGTGGGGCGCAGGTCGGGGTACTCAAAATGGGGGCGTCCCACCAGATTGGGCAGGTCGGAAGTGTACACGCGCACCACCTGGTTGGTGAATTTATTCACGCTGAAGGCCACGCTCACCTGCTGCGCCAGCCAGAGGCCGGAGGCCAGCACTGTCACCAGCGCCACGGCCTGCGCCCAGCGGGGCCGCGCCAGCCCGCGCACCTGCAGGCTCCGCACCAGCGCAATGCCTACCAGCACGGCCAGCAGCGGTGCGGCAAAAAAGTAGCGCATTTTGAAGTGCACAAAGGCCAGTACGCCAACCGCCACCCACCACCCGGCCTGGCTCCTCCAGGTGGCAGGCGGCCGCACCGCCGAGTCTTCGTACAAGCGTTCCAACACCAGCGCAGTGAGCCACGCTCCGCTCCCCACCAGCAGCGACTCCTTGCTCAGCCCCGTAGCCCAGAACCACACCGATGGCCACAGTAAAAACGCCACCGCGCCCGCTCCGGCCGGCGTATTTGGGAATACCCGGGCCAGCACCCGCACTAGCTGCCAACTGCTCACAAACGCGAACAAGCTCAGGTACAAACCATTTAGCCAGCCAATTCCGCCTGAAGCCAGGTTTAAAAAAGCCAGAGCTTTAATAAAAAACCAGGTATTGGAAAGACCCTGAAAAACAGCCGTATAATACTTAAAATGAATAAGCGTCACTGCCTGAGTGAGCGTTTGCCACGCTTGGCCCGGGTGCGCCCATAGCTGCGCCGTGATGGGTTGGCTCAGGTCGCTCATGAACTTGGCATCGAGCTGCAAATCCCAGTTGCGCAGCAGGCCCACGGCTACGCGCACGCCCAGGCCGGCCACCAGGGCGGCCCGCCACCAGGGCGCCGGCGCTTCGCGCCACTGCCGCCGTAGCCACGGCAGCAATCCGGCCAGCAGGGCCGCATTCAGCAAAATGGCCAGCACTACCTTCACCGGACCACGCGGGGTTGTTGCACCAGCCGGCTGCCGATGGCGCAGTGCAGGCAGCGGCGCGGGGCGCAATAATTCTTGTGCAGCGCGAGCAGGCCCTGAGAGTCGGCCGCCGTGCGGTGCGCGAAGCCCAGCGCCTCATACACATCGGTATACTGGTTGTGTTCGGGCGGTAGCTCGCTCAGCAGGGCCACGCTGCTTTCTACTACCTCGGGCTTACCTACGTATCGGGCGTAGGCCACGCGCAGCGGCACCACCACGTTGGTGATGAGCAGGTCGATGCTGCTTTTGCCCAGGCCCGGCACCTTGCCCGGCCGCCCGGGGCGGAAGTGCGCCCGCCAGTACGCCGGGGCGGGGGCCTGGAAAAATTCCGTCAGCGCGGCCACGCTTTGGGCCGTCAGCAGGGCATCAAACAAGGCCGGCCGGGCGTGGAGCAAGCCCGCCAGCTGCCCCAGCCGCACGGGCGGGAAGTTGGCCGGCCGCAGGCGCAGGTAGTTCCACTCGTGCACAGCCAGGGCCGCATCGGTCAGGCTGTACTTGTGCCGCAGAAACTCGTATTCCTGCCTCAAGTCCCGAATGTAGTCATCAGCAGCAGTTTCCTCATTATCAACCAGAAATCCCGCCTGACCAAATAGCAAAGCTTCGAGCTGGCGTTGGTCGTGGCGGTAGCGGCGCAGCACGGCCAGCGGCAGAGCTTTGGCCAGGCGCGCCAGCGGCTCGCTGTTTTTCTGGAAGCCAAAAGCGGCCATCAGCGCGTGATAGGCGGTGGCTTCCCAGTCGTGCCCGAGGTGCTGCTGCAGCGCCATCACGTCGTCAGCCTTGCGTTCCACGCGCTCCAATAGCGCCCGTTCGGCCATCATCGTGCGGGTGATTTCGGGCACCAGATTCAGCAGCGGCGCACAGGGCAAGGGGGCGGCCGTTGGCGCATCCACCAGGGCCTGGTAGCGGGCCAGCAGCTCCGGGGCAAGGCGGGCCTGCAGGGCCAGCGCGGGAATCAGGCTGCCGTTGGTGCGGGCCACGTCGGCATCGTGCTGGCCCACCACGTGCAGAATCACCTGGTCGTATTTGGGGTCGGTTTGATGGTTGTGGCGGGTCCAATCAGAGGCGCGAAGGTGGATTTCCACGGCGCCGTTCCATTCCACATCGCCCACGCGCAGGCGGGCGTTCAGAAAATCGGGCCCGGCATCGGCGTTGCGGTGGCCGGGTTTCAGCACCTGGATTTCCTCACCGTCGGCCGTGCGCAGGTCGGCTTTATCAAAATACTGGTGTTGCCAGACGTAATGGTAGAAATCTTCGCGCATGGGGCAAATGTAAAACGGCCCGCCTCTTTCGAAGCGGGCCGTTTTTCAAATCACGTTATTTCCGAATTTTAGCGCAGGTCCACCACTTTCACGCCTTTATACTTGGCCTTGTCGAAGGCAAACGTGGTGGCATCGACTGGCGGGTTGGGCTTGAAGTTCTTGATGAGGAAGGTGTACTGGTTGCCGTTCTTCTTGAACATCTGCCAGCTTTTCACGGAGGCATCCTTCTTACGCACCTTCAGCCGCACCTTAAACACGTCATTCTGGCGGTTTTCGGGGGCCAACTCAATCACGTCGAGCGGCTCGCCGCTTTCCGTCACCTGCTGCACGTAGGTGTATTTGTAGCCCTTTTTATACATCGTGTAAATCTGGGAGGGCGACATTTCCTGCGAATCCGGGTCCGAATCGGAGATATTCACCTCGTTTTCGTTCTTCAAGTACGTCCAGGTGGTTTTGCCGTCGTTGATGACTTCCTGGCCACTGATTTTGAGGCGGAACTTCTGGCCGCTCACCACGATGTCGCCGTTGATGTTTTGCTTCACCTTGGCACTGGGGTTCTCCAGGGTTTGGGTAAAGGTGGCCTGGAAGGCTTTCAATGCCTGATACTTGGCGCTCATCTGGTCGAGGATTTTGCCAGCTTTAGGGTCTTGCTGGGCGGCGGCGGGCAGTGACAGCGTAGCCGCGAACATCAGCAGGGAGAGGGTCTTTTTCATTTAGAAAATAAGGGTCAAGAGGCGCAGGAGCCTCACTTGGAATGCCTGATACGGAAGATGGATAACAAACGTCCGGCCAGTTTGCCAATGAAGTAAGAATGAAGGCAAAAAAAGTAGCGCAAGCTCGGGCTTACGCTACTAATTGATACTATTTCATCGAGTTCAGCAATTGCTCCAGCTGGTACTCGTCGGGAATAAGCACGTCGCGGGCTTTGCTGCCCTCGAAGGGACCTACGATGCCGGCGTGCTGGAGCTGGTCGATGAGACGGCCGGCGCGGTTGTAGCCGAGCTTGAGCTTGCGTTGCAGGAGCGAGGTGCTCCCCTGCTGGTGCAGCACGATGCAGCGGGCCGCATCCTCAAACATGGAGTCGCGCTCCGAGGGGTCCATGTCTTCATTGCCGCCACCAGCGTCGCCGTCGGCCCCGGCCACTTCGGGCAGCATGTAGGCATCAGAATAGCCCTGCTGCTCGCCGATGTAGTCGCAGACGCGGTCCACTTCCGGCGTGTCGATGAAAGCACACTGCACCCGAATCAGGTCGGAGCCGGCCGAGAACAGCATGTCGCCCTGGCCGATGAGCTGGTCGGCCCCGCCAGTGTCCAGAATGGTGCGCGAGTCGATTTTGCTGGTCACCTTGAAGGAGATGCGGCAGGGGAAGTTGGCCTTGATGATGCCGGTAATCACGTTCACCGACGGGCGCTGGGTGGCCACGATGAGGTGAATGCCGATGGCGCGGGCCAGCTGGGCTAGGCGGGCAATGGGCGTTTCCACTTCCTTACCGGCCGTCATCATCAAGTCGGCCAACTCGTCGATTACCAGCACGATGAAAGGCAGGAAGCGGTGGCCTTTCCTGGGGTTGAGGCGGCGCTCGATGAACTTGGCGTTGTACTCCTTGAGGTTGCGGCAGCCGGCTTCTTTCAGCAGGTCGTAGCGCCGGTCCATCTCCATGCACAGCGAGTTGAGCGTGTTCACCACCTTCTTTGTGTCGGTGATGATGGGCTCCTCGGTGTCGGGCAGCTTAGCCAGGTAGTGGCGCTCAATCTTGTTGAAAATGCTCAATTCCACCTTTTTGGGGTCGACGAGCACGAACTTGAGCTGCGCGGGGTGGCGCTTGTATAGCAGCGAGGCCAGAATTACGTTCAGGCCCACCGACTTGCCTTGGCCCGTGGCACCGGCCATGAGCAGGTGAGGCATTTTGGCCAAATCGGCCACGAAAACTTCGTTGGTGATGGTGCGGCCGAAGGCAATGGGCAGGTCCATTTCCGAGCGGGCGAATTTCTCCGAACCCAGCACCGAACGGATGCTCACCATCTCCTTCTTGGTGTTCGGTACCTCGATGCCGATGGTGCCCTTGCCGGGAATGGGCGCAATGATGCGGATACCAAGCGCAGCCAGGCTCAGGGCAATATCGTCCTCCAGGCTCTTGATTTTGGAGATGCGCACGCCGGCTTCGGGTACGATTTCATAGAGCGTGACCGTGGGCCCAATAGTGGCTTTGATGCTGGCAATGGCGATGCTATAGTGGCCCAGCGTCTCCACAATGCGGTCTTTGTTGGCCTCCAGCTCTTCTTTGGTTACCTGGGCCTTGGGCGTGCCGTAGTCGTTGAGCAGTTCCAGCGTAGGGAACTGGAAGCGCGAGAGGTCCAGCGTGGGGTCGTAGTTGACGTTGGGCATGGCGTCGGCATCCTCGTCTTCGTCGGCCACGGCGGCGATGTCGGCCCCGGCGTTGGGGTCGAGGTCGTCGCGGCCGGGCACGGTGATTTCGAGCGGGCGGACGGCCGGAGTGGGAAGTGGGGAGCGGGGAGCGGGGAGCGGCGCATCCTCATCGGCCAAATCGGCCAGCGAGAGCGGCGTGGGCACTGTCGAAGCTGGCGGAGCCGGGGCGGCGGGCTCGTCAGCCACCGGCATTTCAATGGAGAAGGCCGGGCCGCTGACGGCCAGCGGAACCGAAGCCGCCGCCAAAGCGCCCCCAGCAACTGATGTACCGAGCGAGGAAGATGCGGCCGCCGTGCCCAGCGCGCCAGCGGCTACGGTGCCGGCCACGCTCAGCGGCAGGCCCGCGCCGGGCCGCGGGGCGGGCTCGTATTCTTTTACAAATGCCTGGGCCTCGTCCGTCTCATCGTCTGCATCAAGCTCCAGCGATGGGCCAGTAGCCTGCATGCCACCGGCCGCAACCGTGGCGGAAGAGGTGGCCGTGGCCTCCGGCGCAGCCGGACGGGTTTTCAGCGTCATGGCCGGAGCAGCAGGCGCGACGGCGGCTACCGGCTGGACCGCGGCAGCAGCTTGCTCGGCAGCAATTTCGGCCTCCAGCTCGGCGTCTTCGTCGGCATCGTCCTCGGTGCTGAGGCTGCGGAAGCGGCCCAGGTTGAGGCTGGTGACGTTGAAGAAGAACACCACGAACGATATCAGGGCAAAAGCTAGCAGCAGCACCGTGCCCCAGCCAATGAGGCTGTCGAGCCAGGAAGCAGCCTCGAAACCCGCGCCGCCGCACAGAAAATCGAGGCGGTGGGCCAGCACGGGGTCGGCCCCTGGCGCGGCCAGGCTCACCACCACGTAGCCCAGCAAAATACTCAGCCAGGCCATGCTGAACAGCCCCAGGGCCAGGGTATAGCTCACCGAAACCGGCGCGGTGCGGAACACAATCTTATACCCCAGAAAAAACACGATGGGAATGAGCGCAAATGCCGCCACCCCAAACAGCTTGTAAATGAACAGCTCGGCGGCCCAGGCCCCGAGCAGCCCCAGCCAGTTGTGCGATTCGGCCCCGGCTTCCCGCACCGGAATGGTGCTCATGGCGCCCACCACGCTCTGGTCGGCGTGGCCGGTGAAGAGGAAGGAGGTAAAGGCAATGGTTAGGTAAAGGCTGCCCAGCAGCAGCCCAAACCCCACAAACAAGTGAAAGCGGCGGTCACGCAACAGGCTCAGCAGGTTGCCCACGCCCGGCAGGGGACCGCGCGGAGCACGGGGCGGCTTGATGGGTTTGGCCGGCGGGGCTTGTTGGGCGGCGCGGGCGGCTTTGGGCACGTTGGCGGCGGGGCGGGGCTCCGGGCGGGCAGCGGGGGCAGGCTCGGGGGCCGGGCCGTTGGTGCGGGGCTCGTTGCGCCGGTTGGCCTTGGGCTCGCTCGGGCGGTTGGCCGAGGGGCCGGCAGGAGGGTTCTTATAACGATTATCGGCCATTCGACGGGTGCAGAAAGGTCAAATTTACACAATGCGGGCGGGTAATCTAGGGTATGGGGGTAAGAGGGTATGATGGCAGGATTTTCTGCCAAGGCGAGTAGGCAAAACATGTATCGCGCAACGGCAAGACTTGCCACCGAATAAGCCCCTGTCATGCTGAAACTTCCTACCCTCCTACCCCCATACCTCCTACCCTATCAGCTACGCGGATGAAACTCGGTGATGACCTGCCGCAGAAAGTCGCGGTCCAGGTGGGTGTAAATCTCCGTGGTGGTGATGCTGGCGTGGCCCAGCATTTCCTGCACGGCACGCAGGTCGGCCCCGCCTTCAATCAAATGTGTGGCGAAAGAATGGCGCAGCGTGTGCGGGCTAATGGTTTTGCGCAAGCCGGCCTGCTCGGCCAGCTTCTTAAGAGTAGTGAACACCGTGATGCGGGAGAGCGGCCGGCCGTTCTTGCTCAGGAACACAAAATCTTCGCTGCCGGGCTTGATATCGAGGTGGCCGCGCACGCCGCTGAGGTAAAAGTTGAGGTGCTTAAGAGCTTCGCGGCCCACGGGCACGAGGCGCTCCTTATTGCCCTTGCCCACCACTTTCATAAAGCCTTCGTCGGCGTAGATGTTGCTCAGGCGCAGGTCGCAGAGCTCGCTCACGCGCAGGCCGGAGGAGTACAGCACTTCGAGCAGGGCGCGGGAGCGCAGGCCTTCGTCGGTGCTGAGGTCGATGGCGGCCAGCAGCTGCTCTACTTCGGGGTAGCTGAGGGTATCGGGCAGGTGGCGGCCGGTTTTGGGGGCTTCGAGGGTGTCGGTGGGGTCGAGTTTCAGCAGGTCCTCCATGATGAGGAAGCTAAAAAACGCCTTCAGGCCCGAGAGTGTGCGGGCCTGCGAGGTGGCGCTCAGGCCCAGTCCCTGCAGCGTAGCCAGAAACTCGCGCAATACTTCGGTGCTCACCTGCGTGGGGCCGAGGTGCAGCTTCTGCATGATGAGAAACTGCTGGAGCTTGCTGATGTCGCGCACATAAGCCTCCACTGAGTTGGGCGAGAGGGATTTTTCGAGGCGCAGGTAGCCGTCGAACTGTTTGAGGGCTTGGGGCCAGGTCATGGAGTTGGGGTTACGAGGCCCAAAGAACGGGTGTAGAGACGCGATACTTCGCATCTTGGCGTCCGAGCAGTTCGGTAATCGCACCTCATTGTTCGGGCATTATTCAATGCGGAGACGCGAAGTGTCGCGTCTCTACACCCGTTCTTTGATGCTTCAAGACTTCCAACATGGACATCCTCATCCTCAACGGCCCCAACCTCAACCTGCTCGGCCGCCGCGAACCCGGCATCTACGGCAACCGCTCCTTCGAAGACTTTTTCCCCGAGCTTGAGGAAGCCTTCCCACAGGTGAAGCTCACGCACTTTCAATCCAACCACGAGGGCGCCATTCTCGACAAGCTGCATGAAGTCGGCTTCATTTACCACGGCATCGTGCTCAATGCCGGGGGCTACACCCACACCAGCGTGGCCCTGGCCGATGCCGTGGCCGCCATCAGCGCGCCCGTGGTGGAGGTGCACCTTAGCAACCTGCACGCCCGCGAGGACTTCCGCCAACGCAGCTTCCTCGGCCGGCACTGCGCCGGCAGCATCAGCGGCTTCGGGCTGGAAAGCTACCGGCTGGCCGTGCAGTGGTTCGTGAACCAGACGCCCAGGCGCGTCGGGTTTCGGGTGTAGTCTGAACCACGGATTCGGCGGATTTTTCGGATGAATTGAATTTTGTAGACGGTAGTTGTCTGCGACCTTTGCAGGCCGCAACTTTCCGGCCGGCTACACGCTTTCGCAAGCGTCCGCGCCAAGGCCGGGGCTGTGGCTCCCTGGGCGAAATGTCGCCTACGCAATCTGATTCATCCGAAAAAAACCGCCGAATCTGCGGTTCAGACATATGTACACCTTCAATCCCGGCCCTTCGGCCGTATATCCGGCCGTTCGGCAGTACCTCACCGATGCTTTTGATGAGGACTGGCTCTCGGCCGGGCACCGCTCCGAAAAAGTCATCAGCCTGGTGCGTCAGACCGTGGCCGACCTCAAAGCTAAGCTCAACGTGCCGCAGGACTACACCGTCCTGTTCACCGGCTCGGCTACCGAGTGCTGGGAAATCCTGACGCAGAGCCTCACGCCGCGTCGCTCGTTTCATATTTACAACGGCGACTTCGGCGAGAAGTGGTATAAGTACGCCAAGGCCATCCGGCCGGCCAGCACAGGCCTGAGCTTCGGTATCGACGAACTGCCCGACATTGCGAGCCTGCCCTTCGCCCCCGACGATACCGACCTGGTGTGCATCACCCAGAACGAAACCAGCACCGCCACCCAGCTGCGCGAAGGCTTCATCCTGAACCTGTATAACCGCCTCGGCGGGGCACTGCTGGCCGTGGATGCCACCAGCTCGCTGGCCGGCCTGAACCTGAAATACATCAAGGCCGATGTGTGGTTCGGCTCGGTGCAGAAGTGCTTCGGATTGCCGGCCGGCCTGGGCGTCATGCTTTTATCGCCCCGCGCCGTGGCCCAGGCCAAGCTTGTGAACGACCGCGCCCATTACAACGCGCTGCCCGCCCTGCTGAGCCAGATGCTGAACTACCAAACCAACTACACTCCCAACGTGTTGGGCATTTACCTGATGAGCCGCGTGCTGGCCGACCGCGAGCCCATCAAAACCGTGGCCCAGCACCTGGCCGAGCGCGCCGAGAAACTCTACGCCTTCTTCGAGCAGGCCACCCCCCTCTCGCCCCTCGTCCACAACTACGAAACCCGCTCCACCACCGTCATCGGCCTGCGCGGCGAGGCGGGATTGATTGAGGAAATTAAAGCCAAAGCCAAGGAAGCCGGCCTGCAGCTGGGCAGCGGCTACGGCCCGCTCAAAAACACCACCATCCGCATCGCCAACTTCCCCGCCGTGCCCGATGCCGCTATGGAGGCGCTGGTGCAGTTTTTCGCGAAGGAATACCCGGGGTAATGTTCATTGGCATACACAACGGCTGTCATCCTGAGCGCAGCGAAGGACCTTGTCGCGTTTGCGCCGTTTGACATACTACAAAACATCCACCGGCGATAAGGTCCTTCGCTGCGCTCAGGATGACAAACGCCCTACCCATGTTCTCCCTCCAGCAAATCTTCTCCGTCACGCTCACGCTGTTCGCGGTGATTGACATCGTGGGCTCCATCCCGATTATCATCCAGATTCGGCAGCGCGAGGGGCAGATTAAGGCCGAGCTGGCCACCTTCGTGGCGGGCTGCCTCATGGTGGCGTTCCTGTTTCTGGGCCAGAGCATCCTGCGGCTGTTTGGGGTCGATAATGAGAGTTTCGCACTGGCCGGCGCGGTCATCATCTTCCTTATCGGGCTGGAAATGATACTCGGCATCCAGCTTTTTCACTCCGACCTCACGGCCAGCACGGGCTCCATTGTGCCGCTGGCGTTTCCGCTCATCACCGGGGCCGGCACCATGACCACGCTGCTCTCGCTGCGCGCCGCCTACTCGCTGCCCAACATCTTGGTCGGCATCCTGCTCAACCTCGTGTTTGTGTACGTCGTGCTCAAAACCAGCGCTTGGATTGAGCGCCAGCTCGGCAAAGCCGGCGAAGACATCCTGCGCCGCGTGTTTGGCGTGATTCTGCTGGCCATTGCCATCAAGCTGTTCAAAGCCAATTTTTAATGTAGGGACTTAGTGTTTTGGGGACTTAGGGACTTGGTGATGGTCAATGAAACATTGCTGAGAAAACCAAGTCCCCAAGACCCCAGGTCCCCAAGTCCCTAATATGATTCACCTGTTCACCGACGGCTCGGCCCGTGGCAATCCCGGTCCCGGCGGCTACGGCGCCATTCTGCGCTATGGCCCTCACGAGAAGGAACTTACCCAGGGCTTCCGCCGCACCACCAACAACCGCATGGAGCTGCTGGCCGTAATAGTCGGCCTCGAAGCCGTGACCCGCCCCGACCTGCCCATCCGCGTCGTGTCCGACTCCAAGTACGTGGTCGATGCCGTGGAGAAAAAGTGGGTTTTCGGTTGGGAAAAGAAGCCTGACTTCGGCAAAAAAGCCAACGAGGACTTGTGGCGGCGCTTCCTGCGCGTCTACAAGCAGCGCAAAGTCAGCTTCCACTGGATAAAAGGCCACGCCGGCCACGCCGAAAACGAGCGCTGCGACGTGCTGGCCGTGCAAAGCGCCCTGGGCAAAGGCCTGCTGGTAGATGAGGGCTACGAGGCTATCGAAGCCACCAAGTCGCTGCTGTAGCCGTTTCATGTCCAACGACTACTTCCAGTTCCAGCAGTTCCGCATCGAGCAAGCTGCTTGCGCCATGAAGGTGAGCACCGATGCCTGCCTGCTGGGCGCGGCCGCCGACCTCACCCACGCCACCCGCTTGCTGGATATTGGCACCGGTACCGGCCTGCTGGCCCTCATGGCCGCTCAGCGCCACCCCACTGTCGAAATTGAAGCGGTGGAAATTGATGCTGCCGCAGCTATTCAGGCAACAGCAAATGCGGCAGCCAGCCCGTGGGCAGGGCGCATTCGGGTGCGGGCGCTGAGTTTGGCGAAGTTTGAGACTACACACCCCGCGCCTTTTAGCCACATCATCTGCAATCCGCCGTTTTTTCGGCAGTCGCTGCGCTCACCGGATACGGCGCGGAGCACCGCCCGGCACGAAGATGCCGCGTCGCTGTCTTTCGAAGCCTTAGCAGCTTTTGCGGCGGAGTTTCTGCTGCCATCGGGCTTGCTCACCGTGCTACTGCCGCCGCCCGAGATGCGGGCTTTTGAGCAGGAGGCGGCCGCCGTTGGCCTGCACCCGGCTACGCGGCTGGTGGTGCGCCACCGGCCCGGCAGTAAGCCGTTGCGGCACATCACCGGCTTTCGACGCGCGGCAGCAACGGTGCGGGAAAAGGAGCTGATTATTCGCACGGCAGAAAATGACGCGGAATATTCGGCGGCGTTTCGGGCACTGCTGGCGGGGTTTTACCTGGCACTGTAGCGCGGACTCGCAGAATCCGCGCTACAACCCGCTATGTCAGCCCGGCGAGCAGGCCCAGCTTTTCGCGGTGCAGGCTGTCGAGCAAATCATTTTCCAGTGAACCAAACTCACTGGCCGCATAGTGGCGCTGCACGCGCCCATCCACCAGCACCGAGATTTCATCGCAGGTTTCGGTGAGGGCACCCAGGATGTGCGAGGTGAGCAGAATGCCCGTGCCCCGGTCGCGCAGGCGCTTCAGAATGGCCTTCAGCAGCAGGTTGGCTTCGAGGTCCAGGCCATTGAAGGGCTCATCGAGAATCAGGTAGTCGAACTGCTGCACTAGCAGCGCGAGCAGGGCCAGCTTCTTGCGCATGCCAGCCGAGTACTCATCGGCATACTGGTCGAGGGGTAATTCCAATAGTTGATTCCAGCCGGTGAAATCAACCACCGGCCGGCCCCGCGCCTGCAGGCAAAACTCCAGGTACTCGCGCCCCGTGAGGCGCGGGTAGAAATAGGGCTCGTAGGGCAGCAGGCCGCATTGCTCCCGCACCGCCGGGCCCACCGTATTATGAACGGTGCCGGCGAAGTCATTTTCCAGCCCGTAAAGGCAGTTGATGAGCGTGGTTTTCCCCGCGCCATTGGCTCCCACTAGGCCGTGGATGGTGCCGGGCAGCAAGCTCAGGCTGAGGTCGTGCAGCACGACGTGTGAGCCGTAGGCTTTGCGCAGGTTCTTGATTTCAAGCATGGTTTTCGGTTTGTCCTAGCACAGCGCGCAACCGCCGCCGGCTTTGCCAGATGAGGCCGCCAACCGCCACCAGCAGCAGTACCGGGTACACCGGATGAGCAAATAAGGTAAGCGCCACGCCCACTACCAGCGCCTGCGTGGTGCGAATGTGCGAGGCGTTGGGGTAAAATGCGTATTTGGTGAGCATGAGCAGGGCCACCAGCCCCAGCCAGAACGCGGCCACCGCCACTGCGCCGCCCACGCCCGCCGGCCCCGTCGCCAGGAGCCAGAAAAATGGGGACGCCGTGAGCGCAGCATAGCTCACGCCCAGCCCCAGCCGCCGCCGCAGAAACTGCCCCGGTGCGCGCGCCGCCAGCACCAACATGGTCACCGGCTCGGGCGTGCCGTAGCAGGCCAGCAGCACCAGCAGCCATGCCACCAGCGCCACGCCCGGCCCCAGCGGCGAGCCGTGCTGCCACACGGCCCCGGCCAGCAGCACCGGCCAGGCCCAGAGCCCGCCGCCGCGCAGCCCGCTCACCCACTCAAAGGCCTCGCTGCGAAACAGGCTGCGGGCGCGGTGTTGTGTACCGCGGCTGTCGCGGGCTGCGGGCAGCAAGGCCGCCGTAGCGGGCAGCACCAGCGTCAGCAGGGCTGCGCCCCAGTCTTTGAAAACGGCCAGCACCGCTGCTAGCGGTAGCGCCAGCAACAGGTACTCCACGGCCAGCCAGCGTCGAAAGTACGGCGCGCTGATGAACAGAAAGCGTAAGTCGGCCCGCTGCCGGTGGGCCGCTGCCAGCGTCAGGAACGTCAGAAATGGTATGGCCCATTGGCCCTGCGGATGCGGGGCCGCCAGCACCAGCGCCCGGCCTCCGGCCGTCAGCAGCACCGGGGCCAGCAACGCCAGCCGCAACGCCCCAATTTCGCGCAGCAGCCGGCCCAGTAGACGGACGCGCAACCGTGAATAGGCCCGAAGTTGCATCATGCGCCAAAGTAACGCCCGCCGGGCGTCAGCTATTGCAGCGCCAGGCCCGGGCGGCGGCGTAGGTACGGAATGCTTAAACCGTTGCCGTCGCCAGTTCCTCAGCGTAACTGGCAGCCGACCCCCGGCTATCAATCTGGCAATCACCCTATCCGGCAGCCGATTAGTACGCTGCCCGGTATTATTTTCTACTCAAAACTCCGTATCTAGCTGCCGATTTCCACTTTCAGCCGGTACTTATGATAAAAAACCCTACCCCTACAGCGCTTCAGTGTGCGCGGTCCGTTTTAATGCTGTGCCTGATGGGGCTTGGCAGCCTGACGGCCCGGGCGCAGGCCCCTGCCAACGACGACCCCTGCGGCGCAACTGTCCTCACCCCGCAAGGCAGCCTTTGCGCGGCGGCCACCACGGCTACCAACCAGGGCGCCACTACCACCGTGCCAAACGGCTACACCAATACCGGCAGCCCCAAAGACGTGTGGTTTAAGTTCACGACGGCAGCCAGCGGGCCGGCCAGCTTTGGAGCCACCGTGACGGTGACGGGCAACCCGGCCGGCTTCATTCAACTGTTTGCCGCTGCCAGCGGCTGCACTGGGCCGTTTTCCCTTATTGATTTCAGCCCGAACCCACTGAGCAGCGGCGCCCCCAACACGGCCGCTCAGCGCCTGACCACGGGTGTGCTCATACCCAACACCACCTACTACCTGCGGGTAGCGGGCTTCACCGATGCTGACCTCACCGGGGCATTCACCATCTGCGTGGCCGATGGGCCGGGCCTGCCCACCTGCGGCGCGCCCACCCTCGGCACGCCCACGTATGCCTCGACCACCACGGCCACTATTCCGCTCACGCTCGGGGCCAACAACACCTGGCCCGTGGCGGTGCTCGTGACCGGCCCCAACGGCTTTAGCCAGACCACCACGGCCGCGGCCTCGCCCATTCAGCTGAGCGGGCTGACCCAGGGCACCACCTACACCGTGCGCGTGACGGCTCCCTGCGCCGCCAGCGGCCAGACGGCCCCGGCGGTCACGCGCAGCATCAGCACGCCCACGCGCTATTGCAGCACCGGGCTCGGCGGCAGCTGCGGCTTCTCTAACATTACCGATGTAAGCATTGCGGGCACCACGCTTACCAACACCTCCCAGTCGCCGGCCTGCACTACGGGGGGCTACACCAACTTCCCGGCCGCCAGCCCCACCACGGCCACGCTGCAACCGGGCACCTCGTATTCGCTCAGCGTGAAGACGGCAAATGTTAGTGCAACCGACAATGTGGCGGCCTGGCTCGACTTCAACCAAAACGGTGTGTTTGAGGCCAGCGAGAGCATTATGCCCGCCAGCGTGACCAGCGCCAATATTACCCGGACAGTTTCCTTCACCATCCCCCAAACGGCCCTGGCCGGGCCCACGGGGCTGCGGGTGCGCTCGCTGGCGTCAAGCTTTTCGGGGCTGGGCACCGGGGCGGCCTGCACCAGCCTCATCGGCGGCGAAACCGAGGACTACACCGTGACCCTGACAGCCCCGGCCGGCTGTGCCGCACCCACCGGCCTCGTCATCAGCAACCTCACCGCCACCACGGCCACCCTGAGCTTTACGCCCGTGGCCGGGACCGTGAGCTACACGGTGACGTATGGCAGCTACATTGGTATTGGCAACACATCCATCTACACGCTGCTCGTGACGGGGTCGCCGGTGCAGCTCACCGGCCTTATTGCCAGCGGCAGCAGCAGCGCGACCGTGGTGGCCAACTGCGGGCCGGGCTCGGCCTCATCTCCTGCAACGGTAGGATTCGTGACGCCGCCGGGCGCCCCCGCCAACGATGATTGCGCCAATGCCATCCTGCTGGTCACGGGCATCAGCCCGCTGCCCGTGAGCGGCAACTCCAACGGCGGCACCGTGGCGGTGCCCGCGCCCCCAGTGCCCACCGCCGCCTGCACCGTGCCCATCAATCAGGACGTGTGGTACCGCTTCGTGGCCACCGGCCCGGCCCACAACG
Source organism: Hymenobacter negativus (assembly GCF_016056375.1). GTDB lineage: Bacteria > Bacteroidota > Bacteroidia > Cytophagales > Hymenobacteraceae > Hymenobacter > Hymenobacter negativus_A. Next base: position 462,634 of record NZ_JAEDAE010000001.1, on the reverse strand, counting down.
TGGTGGTGGGCATCGACGACCGGGGCAGCATTCTGGTTGATGCCTTTGCCGGCACCTGTGCCGGCTTCACGCGGCTGGCCTGCACGCGCCACCTCGCCAATGCCGCCGGCAACCAAAACGCCACCCTCACGCTGCCCCTTACCAACTTGACGCCCGGCCAGACCTACTACATCCGCATTGGCCAAGAGCTGACCACGGCCTATGCGTGGCCGTATGAAATATCGGTGCAGCAGCCTAACTCCGGCTACTGCGTGGGCAGTCACGGCATTACCAGCACAACCTGCCCTGCCCCCAGCCTGACCAGCGCAGCCATTGCGGGCACCACGCTCAACAGCGTGGCCCCGGCCTGCCAACCGGGCTCCGCCTACGTCGAATATGACCCTTCCGGCTCCGGCACGGCCACGCTGCTGGCGGGCACCACCTACCAGCTGCAAACCACCGCGGGCAGCGGGCCAGCCGACATCGGGCTCTGGATTGACTATAACCTGAACGCCGTGTTCGAGCCCGGCGAGTTTACGCTGGTGGGCCAGAACGTCACCGGCAACACCACGGTATCGTTCACGGTGCCGGCTTCAGCCACAGTGGGCGCTACCCGCCTGCGGCTGCGCACCACGGCCGCCGGGGCCGGCCTGGGCGCGGCCGATGCCTGCACGGCCTTTACCACGGGCCAAACGTCAGACTTCCGCATCACCATCGGGACGACGGTGCCCAATGGCTGCCCCACTCCCACCAACGTTAGCGTGACGCGCAGCACGGCCGGGCCCCTCACAGGCCTCACGGTAGCCTTCACGGCGGGCACGCCCAGCACTACTGGTACCACCATCACGGCCACGCCGACGGGCGGGGGCACGCCCATTACGGCCACGGCCGTGAGCTCGCCTTACACCCTCACCGGTCTGGCCCCCAACACTAGCTACCAGGTGTGCGTGGCCAGCACCTGCGCTGGAGGGGTTACGTCGCTGCCGCCGGTGTGCACCACGGCCAGCACCGCCCTGGCCACCCGGCCCGCCGCGCTGGCCGCCCTGGTGGGCCTGTTTCCCAACCCCGCCCACCGCACCGCCACGCTGGCCGTGCCCGCCGCCCTGCTCCACCAAGCCGCCGAGCTAACCCTGCTCAACTCGGTGGGGCAGGTGGCACGCCATATGATGGTGCCCGCCGCCCGCGCCGATGCCCAAGTGGCCCTTGACCTGACCCACCTGCCGGCCGGCCTCTACCTGGTGCAGCTAGCCACCGACCAGGGCCCGCTGGTGAAGCGCCTAGTGGTGGAATAGTTTCGGCTACTTTTTCCTTCGATTTTGTTGCTATCAAAACAGCCCTTCCGATGACCTGACTGGTCATCGGAAGGGCTGTTTTAATTGGTAACGATGACAGTTTGGGTAGTTAAAGGGCTGAGCTGACAGTGGCAGTGCTATTGTGCCTCCTCCTCATGGAAGTGGATGCCGTAGTCCGTGGCCAGCTCGTCCAGAATGGGCTCGTACAGGTCGGCATTCACTGGAATCAATACCCCGCGCTGGGGCACTTCGCCGCGCAGCAGGTGGCGCACGGCCATTCCCAGCGGCAGGCCCACGGTTTTGGCCATGCCGGTGTGGGTGGCGTCGTCGCCTTCCACGGCCAGCGACGAGGTGAGGCGGTGCGTGGTGCCGTGCAGCTCAAACTCGAAGAGGTGCTGCATCACAATCAGGTCGTGGTCGTGGGGTTGGAGCTGCCATTTTTCAGCCAGCAGGCGTTCCAGCAGCTGGGCAGGCGTGGCATAGGCGTGGCCCACGGGCCGGTCCGAAAACAGGCCCAGCCAATTCAGGCGGTCCATTTCTTCGCCAGTGGGGTTCAGGCCCAGGTAGGTGGCCGTGCGCTGGGCCAGGTCGAGATGGGGAATGAGCGAGGTGGGCAAATAGGCTTCCACCAGTTCGGCCCAGGTCATGGTTTCGGGGTTATCAAGGTTCACCGAATCATCCGTCAAACCCAGCCGCACTAACGCATGCCAAGCCGCAGAGTAGCCCGGCCGCCGCAGCGTACCTCGCAAAATGGTCGGAATATTCTCCAGCCCATACGGCGCGCGGTAGCTCAACGAATCCCGGTTGGCGTAGCCTTCAAAATCGCCGTATTCGGGCACCGTCAGCGTTTCGGTGCGGGCAAAAAGCTGCTGATACGGAATGAAGCGCGGCAAGCCATTTTCCAGGAATTTGGCCGTGCTCTGGCCCGCCAGCACCACGTTGCGCGGGTTCCAAGTGAACTTATATTTCCACGGATTGTCGCCTTCCGCCGCCGGGGCCAGCAGACCGCCGCAGTAGCTTTTGAAAGAGGTAATAACCCCGCCCCGCGCCCGGATGTGCGCGATGGCGCGCATGGCCGACATATGGTCGAGGCCCGGGTCCAGCCCGCATTCCATGAGCAAGGTCACGCCCGCGGCCACCGCGTCCTCGTGCAGCGCCCGAATCTCGGGGCTCACGTAGCTGGCCGTGGCCAGGTGGCGGCCGTGGCGCACGCAGGCCCGCGCCACTACCGGGTGCAGGGCGGCCGGCAGCATCGAAATAACAGCATCAGCCTGGCTCACCAGCTCATCCAGTTGCGCTTCGTTATCGGTAGAAAACGGCACGGCCCGGGCGTATTCGGTGTGGGCGGCCAGCACCGGTACCAGGTGCGCCGGGTTCACGTCGGCCACGGTCAGGAACCAGTTTTCGGTGGGCGCGTGGCGCAGCAGGTATTGGATGAGGGACGAGGCCGAGCGGCCGGCCCCGAGGAGCAACAGGCGGGAAGTCATGCGGCAAAGATGGGGCCTCGGGGCGAAGACGGCGCGGGTGAAGTGGCAAACCCAGGCCGCCGGCCATAATTTTTTCCGGTCCCGGCGGCCCGCTTTCCTCCTACCCCAGCGTGTGCAGGCGGCGTAGCAGCTCGGCGTGGTAGGTTTCGCTCACGGGCAACACCTGCTCGCCCACCTGCACCAGATGGCGCACCGGGTCGAGCCGCTCGATGTAGTCGAGGTTGACAAAATAGCTGCGCTGAATCTGCACAAACCGGTCGGTGGGCAGGTGGCGCACCAGCTCGCGCAGCGGCATCCGCACCTGCACCACGCGCCCGGCCAGCACCAGGCGGCACGTTTTATCGCTGGCCTCCACGCTGCGAATGCTGTCGAGCAGAATCTTTTCGAGCAGTCCGTTTTCCTTCACAAAGAGTGCTGCCGACCGGCCTGCGGCGGCTTCGGTTGGCGCCGCCGCGGGTTCAGTTGGCGGGGCCATGAAGCCGTCCACGGCCAGGGCCATGGCGCGCTGCAGGGCGTCGGGGGCCACGGGCTTGATGAGGTAAGCGGCCGGCCCCAGCGGGCGGGCGCGGGCAAAGGTTTCGTCGTCGGCGCAGGAGGTCAGAAACAGCAGCGGCACCGGTCGCTGGGCTAGCAGCTCGGCGGCCAGCTCAATGCCGTCCATCGCCCCGCGCAGTTGCACATCGAGCAGCACCAAATCGACGGCCTCGGCCCGAAACAACGCCAGCGCGGTGCGGGCGTTGGCCGCCGGTCCCACCGGCTCGTAGCCCAGCCGCTGCAGGTGCAGCTCCAGCTGGTCGGCGTAGAGCGGTTCGTCCTCCACAATCAGCACTCGGATGGGTAAGGCGTCGGGCATGCAGCAAATAAGCAAAACAAAAACCGCCAGTGACGCCGGCGGGCCACAAAGCTACACCGTGTGGCCCGGCGCTAGGCCACGGCAGCGTGGGGTGTAGCTGCATCGGGCACCGAAAGCGCGGCAGGGCCCGCCGCAGCCGCCGGCAGGGTGAGCACCGCCGTAGTGCCCTCGCCCGGCTGGCTGTGCAGGGCCAGCCGGCCGCCTTGCACTCGGGCAAACGCCTGGCTAAGCCGCAGCCCCAACCCGGCCGCCCCCGAACGCCCGGAGGTGATGGGCGCCCCGCCCGACACACGCTGTAATTGCGTGGCCGTCATGCCCTCGCCGGTATCGCGCACTAGCAGGCTCAGCCCCCCGCCTGCGGCCGGCGCGGTCGCCAACTCGATGCGCCCCCCGGCCGGTGTGGCGCGCAGCGCGTTGCTGATGAGGTTGCGCAGTACGGTGCGCGTCATGTTGCGGTCGGCCAGCAGGTGGCCGCTGGCCTCGGGGGCCACTACCAGTTGCACGCCAGCGGCTTCGGCACTGGGCTGGTATAGCCCGGCGGCTTCGGCCAGCAGGTCGGCGGCGGCCAGGGGCTCGGGGCGGGGCGTAAGTTCGCCGCGCTGCGCCAGGGCCCAGCTGAGTAGGTTGTCGAGCAGGCCACGCAGGCCCTCGGCGGCTTGGCGCATGCGGCCGCCCAGGCGCAGCAGCCGGGCCGTGTCGTGGCGCTCCACATAGCTGGTGAGCAGGTCGGCTAGGCCGGTGAAGGCCACTACCGGGCTGCGCAAGTCGTGGGCAATGAGAGCGTAGAGCCGGTCTTGCTCGGCGCGGGTGGTGGTAAGCTCCTCGTTTTGGCGGGCCAGCAGGGCGCGGCTGCGGCGCAGGCGCCAGCCCAGTACGCCCGCCGCCAGCAGCCCGGCGGCCACAGCCAGTAGCAGGCCGCCCAGCCACCACAGGTAGCGCCGCTGCAGCTGGGTGCGCTGCGTGAGGGCCAGCACGCGGCTTTGCTGCCGCTCCGAGTCGAACTGCACCCGCAGGCGGGTAAGGTCCTGGCGCCGCTCGGTGGCCTGAATGCTGTCGAGCAGGGCCTGGCCGGCGCGGGTTTGCTGGTAGGCTTCGAGGCCCTGCCCGGTGGCGGCCAGGGCGGTGGCCAGGCTCTGGCGGGCCTGGGCTTCGAGGCCGGACAGGTGCAGCTGGTGGGCCCAGGCCAGCGCCGGGCGCAGCAGCTGCACGGCCTCGGCGGGGCGGTGGCGGGCGAGCAGCACGTCGGCCAGACTCAGCTGGTTCTGCGTTTGCCCGAAACGCTCGCCAAACCGCTCATACAGGCGCTGGGCGGCGCGGTGGTAATACTCGGCCGAGTCGTAGCGCTGGTGCTGGGCATACACCAGGGCCACGTCGCTGAAGCAGGAAGCCAGCTTGGCATCGGGCGGCAGGCGGCGGAAGGTGGCCAGCGCATGCCCGGCGTAGCGCAGGCTAAGCCGGCCCACGGAGTCGGGCGCGGGCAGGCCCGAGCGCTGCCACTCGTAGTACAGCATCGACAAATGGTTTTGCACCATGCCGATGTCGGAGGCCGATGCCGGCTTTTGCTGTTGCATACGGGCCAGGGCCTGGCGGAAATATTTTTCGCCCTCGGCAAAGTCGCGCTGCTGGTTGGCGATGCGGCCCAGGCCCAACAGCGCCAGCGACAGCAGCCGGCCGGCGCGGGGCTCGGTTTCGGCCACCCGAATGGCCTGCTGGTAAGAGCGGCTGGCGGCGGGCTCGTCATGCTGCACGTAGGCGGCCAGGGCCAGGGAGTTGAGCACGTACACTTCGCCCAGGCGGAAATGCAACTCCCGGGCCAGGGCCAGCCCCTGCCGGCCGTAAGCCTGCGCGGCGCGGGCGTCGCGGGTGGCGTTTTCCCAGCACAGCAGGTTGAGCAGCAGCACGCGGCTGGTATCGGGCCGGGAGGCGGCCAGGCGCTGGCGCAAGCTGTCGAGGCGCGCCTGGGCCGAGGCACCGAGCGGCAACAACACAAGCAGCAGGCAAACGAGGCGCTTCATAAATACAGCCGGACGAATGAAGCCCTAAATTTAGGAGTTGCCGCCCGCACTACCCAACGCCAGTCCGGCTTCGCGCCGCCCGCGGCCGGACTCACGGCGCAAACCGGCCAACTCGCGCCAAAGCAAGCTAAATGGGGTATTTCAGCCGGTAACTTGCCCGGCAAGCAGGCCACCCAGCCCGGCAGGCCGGCGGCTGGTCATCTCTTCACCTCTCCCTTTTTCGTCTTATGAACCCACGTTTTACTGCACTGCTTCGTGCCCCATGGGGCCGGGTGGCGGCCCTGGGCGCGCTGCTGCTCAGCGGGCCGGCGGCCCTGGCCCAGCTCAGCGGCACCTACACCATCAACGACGCACAGGCTACCGGCGGCACCAACTACGCCAGCTTTGCGGCGGCCGCCACGGCGCTGAACACCAACGGCGTGAGCGGGCCGGTGACGTTCAACGTGAGCGGTGGGCCTTACACCGAGCAGCTGCGCCTGCAGGCCGTCGTCGGCACCAGCGCTACCAACCGCATTACCATCAACGGCAACGGCCGAACCATTCAGTACAACGCCACGGTGCTCACCGAGCCGGCCGTCGTCACACTGAACGGGACGGATTACGTGACATTGAACAACCTAACCGTGGTGGCCACCGGCGGGGGCACGGGCTCCTACGGCTGGGGCATTCAGCTGGTGAACAACGCCGACAACGACGCGGTGAGCAACTGCACCGTGACCTGCGGCGTGACGTTCAACTGCGCCGGCATTGTGTCGAGCGGCAGTGCCTCGAATATGACCGGCACTGGCGCAACCACCAACCAGAACCTGAGCATTACCAACAACACCGTGACGGGCGGCTACTACGGCATTACGGCCGTGGGCAACTCCACCACCGCACCCACGCCGGGCATCGTTATCAGCAACAACACGGTGCGCGACTTCAACCAGTACGGCCTGTACGTGGGTTACGTCAGTGCCCCGCAGCTCATCGGCAACGACGTGGCCCGGCCCAATGCAACGTCCGTGTCGTCTTACTACGGCATCTACCTGACCTCCGGCGTGAGCGGGGCGGCGGTGGAAAAAAACCGGCTGCACACGCCTTTTGCGGCGGGCGCTACCAATAGCGCGGCCTTCGCCATTTATGTGAACACGACCACCGCCGCCACGGCCGCCGCGCCCAACGACGTGGTGAACAACCTAGTGTATGACATGGTGACGACGGGCAGCACCTATGGCATCTACAACGTCAGCTCCGCCTACTGCCGCTACTACCACAACACCGTCGACCTGGACATGCCTGCTAACACCAGCGGCAACAGCGCCTATGGCTTTTACCAGCTGACCGGGGCAAACGTGGAGTTCAAAAACAACGTGGTGCGCGTGAACCGCGGCGGCACCGCGCCGCAATACGCCATCTACCAGTCGCTGGGTACCACAGGCTCCACCGTTTCCGACTACAACGACCTGAACGGGCAGGGCCTCAACTTCATCACGGGCTACACCGCCAGCACCGCCTACCCGACCCTGGCCGCCTGGCAGGCCGCTACCGGCGGCCCCTACGACCTGAACAGCACCGCCGCCGAGCCTGGCTTCGAGAACCGTGCCACCGGCAACCTGCGCCCCACCGCCAGCCCGCTCGATGGCCGGGCCACCCCGCTGGCCCGCGTGCCGCAAGACGTGACCGGTGCCACGCGCAGCACCACCGCCCCCGATATGGGCGCTTACGAATTTACCGCCCCGGCCCTCGACGTGGCCCTGCTGCGCATCGACGCGCCGGCCTCGCCCGCTGCGGTGGGCAGCGGCCCGGTCACGGTCACCGTCCTCAACAACGGCAGCACCGCCCTCACCAGCGTGCGCCTCGAATACGTGCTCAACAACGGCACGCCGGTGGCCCAAACCTTCGCCCTGAGCCCGGCGCTGGCCCCCGGCGCCACCACCAGCCTCAGCTTTAGCACCACGGCCACGCTGGCGGCCGGAGCCAGTACCCTCACCGTGACGGCCAGCCTGCCCAATGGCCAGGCCGACAGCAACGCCACCAACAACAGCCGCACCACCACGGTGTACACGGCCCTGCGCGGCACCTACACCATCAACCAGCAGCTGCCCACCGGCGGCACCAACTTCGCCAGCTTCGCCGATGCTGCCACCCGCCTGAACGGCGGCGGCATCAGCGGCCCGGTGCGCCTGAACGTGCTGAACGGCCCTTACCAGGAGGCTTTTGTGCTGGGCGTAGTGCCCGGCGTGAGCGCCACCGACACGCTGGTAGTGGACGGCGGCAGCGCTAAGCAAACCATCAGCTTTGCCGGCACCGCTTCGCAGCAAACCGTTGTTTCGCTGCTCGATACCGACTACGTGACCCTGCAAAACCTGACCATCGACGGGTCGGGCGGTACTACGTTCAGCAACGGCGTGCAGCTGGTGGGCGCGGCCGAAAACAACCGCATTCAGGATTGCAACATCCTGGTGTCGTCCACCCTCACGTCGGGCAGCTTCGGCATCGTGGCCCTTAACCCGTTTGGCGCGCTAGTGCCCCCCGGCAACGCCAACAACCTGCGCCTCGAGCGCAACGTCATCAGCGGTGGCTATGGCTCCATTCAGATTAACGGCCTGTCGACGACGAACCGCGTGGCCGGCCTGCGCATCAGCGGCAACGACCTGCGCGACTTCTACCAGCGCGGCATTGAGCTGTCATCGAGCACCGGCGCCCGCCTGCTGGCCAACAACATTTCCCGCCCCACCCGCACCAGCAATTTGACCACGTTCTACGGCATTTACTGCATCGGCAACGTGAGCACGGCCATTGAGCGCAACCGCATTCACGACCCGTTCACAACGACCGTTACCACCGGCGCCTACGGCATTTACTACATCAACAACAGCGGGCTGGCGGGCCAGGAAAATGACGCGGTCAACAACATCATCTACAACTTCAACGCAGCGGGCCAGGACTACGGCATCTACAATGCGTCTTCGTCCTACTGCCGCTACTACCACAACACCATCTCGTTCGACAACACGGCCAACGCCGGCAGCATCAACTGCTACGGTTTTTACCAGGTCACCGCTTCGACCAACATCGACTTCCGCAACAACCTGATAAGCATCACGCGCGGCGGCACGGGCAGCCGCTACGCCCTGTATTTCAGCACCACTACCTCGTCCATCCTTTCCGATTACAATGATTTGTACCTCGGCACGGGCACCGGCTTCTACACCGGTTACTACTCCACCAACCAGGCCACGCTGGCCAACTGGCAGGCCGTGAACAGCAGCGCCTACGACCAGCACAGCTTCCAGACCAACCCGCAGTTTACGGCCGCCGCCACCGGCAACCTGCTACCCACCGCCATCGGCCTCGATGCCTCGGGCACGTCGGCCGTGCTCACGCGGGTGCCGCGCGACATTGTGGGCGTGCAGCGCGGCAGCACCCCCGACGTAGGCGCGTTTGAGCTGACCGTGGTAGCCAACGACGTAGCCGTGGTGAGCATTGATGCCCCTGTCACGCCCGCCGTGCTGGGCGCCAACCCCGTCACGGTGACCATTCGCAACGGCGGCACGGCCGTGCTGACGTCTGTCACGCTGGCCTACGCCATTAACAACGGCGCCACCCCGGCTACCAACCAGCAAACCTTCAGCGGCTTGAGCCTGGCCGCCGGCGCCACCCAGCAGCTCACGTTCAGCACCGGCGTCACCCTCACCCAAACCACCAGCTACACGCTCACCGTGACCGGCAGCCTGCCCAATGGCCAGCCCGACGGCAACGCCGCCAACAACACGCAGACGGTGACGTTCGACCAGCCGCAGCTGCTCAACGACGAGCCCTGCGGTGCCGTGGCCCTCACCGGCCAGGTCAGCAGCACCAACGCCAACGCCACCACCAGCATTGGCGGCGGCCTGGCCAACGCGCTGCCCACCTGCGCGGGCAGCCAGGCCCCGAAGGATGTGTGGTTTACTTTCACGCCCAGCAGCAGCAGCTTCACGCTCTACACCAGCGGCACGGCCGCCGGCACGGTGCGCGTGTTTTCGGCCACCAGTTGCTCGGCCGGTTTCGCGCAGGTATTCTGCCGGGCCAGCGCGGGCTCCAACCAAAACGTGGGCAACGTAGCCATTACGGGCCTCACCGCCGGGCAGCGCTACTACCTGGCCGTGTCGGGCTACAGCTCGAACGATGCCGGCGGGCCGTTCACCCTCGGCCTGAGCCCGCTCAGCACCCGCTCGGCCCTCGACGCCCTGGTGCGTCTCTACCCCAATCCCGTTACTGGCGGCGAATTCACCCTTGAAGTACAAGGCCTTGCCCCCGCCGCCGGCACCGTGGCCTTGTACAACGCCCTGGGCCAAACCGTCCGCACGCAGGCGCTGGCCGCTGGCACCCAACAGCTGGCCACCCGCGGACTGGCCCCGGGCCTTTATACCCTGCGCGTGCAGCAGGGCACCGATGTGCTGCTGCGCAAGGTGGTGGTTGAGTAATTAGTCATTACGCAACCGGTTGCCGACGTTCCGGCCCATTCGTTTGGGCCGGAACGTTGTGCTTTAAGCAAAATCGTTTGCCCGGCCGGTTGGCAACTTAAGCAAAAGTGCGGCAACCGTATTACCTTCGCCGCCCCCTAATCCCATCCGCATGGCCCGCAATTCCCGCCAGCAGCTTATTGACTTCGATGAGCTGGACGCCGCTACCGACCTCACCCCCGCTGAGCACACCACCTGGCAGGCCGCCCGCGATGCCACCGCGCACGCCTACGCCCCCTATTCCGGCTTCCATGTCGGGGCCGCGCTGCTCCTCGCCGATGGTACCCTTTTCAAAGGCACCAACCAGGAAAATGCCGCTTATCCCAGCGGCCTCTGCGCCGAGCGCACGGCCCTGTTTGGCCTGGCCGCCGCGCAGCCCGGCCACGCGCCCATCGTGGGCATGGCCGTGGCCGCCCGCCCCCGCCACGGCAGCTTTGGCCCTGCCCTTCCCTGCGGTGCCTGCCGCCAGGTAATGCTGGAATACGAAAGCCGCCAGGGTCAGCCCATCCCCCTGCTCCTGCCCGGCCGCGATGGTACCATTCTGCGCTTCAGCACGCTCAGCGCCCTCATGCCCTTTTGCTTCTCCCCCGACGACCTGCCGCCCGTTGGGTAGCCAGTCGTCGGCCCCACGGTTTCATGGAGCGCCATATCACCGTTGCCCGTACCGCCCGCTACCAGCAGCTGGGCATTTTATCATCCCAAACGCGGCGTGTTTGGTTCGTCTGCCACGGCTACGGGCAGCTGGCGGCGTATTTTGTTCGCCACTTCGCTTTTCTGGCCGAAGCCGACCCGGCCACCGTCATCATCGCCCCCGAAGGCCTCTCGCGCTTCTACCTCAGCGGCAACGGCGGCCGCGTAGGCGCCAGCTGGATGACCCGCGACGACCGCCTGCACGAAATCCAAGACCACGTCAACTTTCTCAACCAGCTGGCCGCAGCTGTGCTGGCCCAATGCCCGCCCGATGTGCACGTGACGGTGCTGGGTTTTTCGCAGGGCACGGCCACCGTGGGGCGCTGGCTGGCGCAGGCGGCGTTCCGGCCCGCGCATCTCATTCTCTGGGCCGGTGGCTTTCCTGAGGACCTTGCCCCCACCGCCGCTAGCAAACTTCTGAAAGGCCTGCTGCTTACCATCGTCATCGGTACCGCCGACGAGTACATTTCAACCGCCCAGGCCGAGCAGCAACACCAGCAGCTACAGCAGTTCGGAGCCGCAACCCGGCTGCTCACTTTCGCCGGCAGGCACGAGCTGAACCGTGCCCTCCTGGAACAGTTGGCCGCGGTGAGAAAATAACAAAGCCCCACCGCATACGCTTTTGCGCAGCCGCGGGGCTTTTCTGTTTGCAGCAGATTACTTCCGGTTAATCGTCGTGGCCGCGCCCTGCGCCCCGGCCAGCACCAGCACCTCGGCAATGGTTACGTGCGGCGGCCGGGTCACCATAAACACAATTACCTCGGCAATATCCTCCGGCTTGAGCGGCTCGAAGCCCTCGTACACCTTTGCCGCACGCGCCTCATCACCTTTAAATCGCACCTGCGAAAACTCGGTTTCCACGGCTCCAGGATTTACTTCGGCCACCCGCACGCCGGTGGGCAGCAGGTCGAGACGCATGGTTTTGGTGAGCATTTGCACCGCGGCTTTGCTGGCGCAGTACACATTGCCGTTGGCATAGGCTTCCTGCCCGGCAATGGAGCCTATGTTTAGAACGAAACCCGTTTTGCGGGCCGTCATGCCCGGCAGCAGCGCGTGGGTCACGTTCAGCAGGCCGCGCACGTTGGCATCCAGCATCTCATCCCAATCGGCCGGGTCGCCGGCTTGGATGGGGTTCAGCCCATGCGCTCCGCCGGCGTTGTTCACCAGTACATCCGGCGCCCGCAGTGCCTCAGGCAATGCTGCCACGGCCGCATCCACGGCCGCCCGGTCGCGCACATCGAACGTGAGCACGTGCACCTGCACCGGGGCCAGCTCCGCTACCAGCTCATCCAGCCGTTCGCGCCGCCGCCCAGTCACCACCAATTGGTAGCCGGCCTTGGCCAGCGCCACCGCCGTAGCCCGGCCAATGCCCGACGAAGCGCCGGTTATAAAAGCAGTTTTCATATAGTTTGAAATGAAAAGTCGGCATTGAGTAGTCAACTGCCGGAACCACATGGTCCAACATTTGGCTACCCAATACCGACTACAAGTAAATCAGTTTTGAATGTTGATGTACAGCGTCACCGAATTGGTGCTGATGCTTTGCAGGCTATTACTGAATACATCATTGTGGCCCACGAGCAGGTTTTTCAGCCCGTGCGAAAACCGAATTTCCGGGGCCAGTTTAAACAGCGGGTAGAACAGGTCCAAGCCCACGCCATACTCCAGCGTCAGGTCGCTGCCGAGCGCCTGAAGCTGATTACGCAATGGGTCGCTGCGGCGGTTGCTGGCCGTGAGGCTGGGGCTGATGCCCGCAATCATGTACATCCGCGAGTTGCGCCGCCGGTCCGACTGGTACTTAATCAGCAGCGGAAACTGCACCACCGTCGAGGTCACTTCCTGCGTAACTACTGAATCCGGCACTGGGTAATTTCGCGGCGTAAATTCCACTTTCCGCGTCAGGAAATTAACCCCCGGCGCAAAGCGAAAAATAAACGGCGAGCGAGGCCCGCCAATCCGCGCGTCGCCAATAAAACCCACCCCCAAACTTGGGCTGTAGATGGAATTGGCCGTCACGTACTGGTTACTGATATACGAGCTCGACTGCTCAATCACGAACCGCGAAGCCGAGCCGCTGATGTACATGCCCGGATGAAACCACCGGTCGTCGTAGCCCGGCAGATTATTCACCGTGATGGATTTGAGCGTGCCGTTTTTGCCCCGGTTAGCCCGCGACTGGGCTTTGCGCTGCGCCATTGCGGCCGTGGGCAGCAGCAGCGCCAGCACGCCCAGCAGCAGCAAGCGCTTTATTTCTGCGCGGTGTAAATGGAGCTTATGCCGAAGGTGAGTGGTTGCCATGCAGGTTCTTTGAAGCCAACTTTGGTCAGTATAGCCAGGAAATCGGGGCCGTCGGGGAAGGCCTGCACCGATTCGGGCAGGTACGTATATGCTGACTGGTCCTTGGAAATCATCTTGCCAAAAACCGGCAGCACCCGACTGAAATAAAAATTATAGGCTTGCTTGAGCGGGAAAGCGGTTGGTTTGCTGAACTCCAGCACCACCAGCTTGCCGCCGGGCCTAAGCACCCGCCGCATTTCGGCCAAGCCTTTTTCTAAGTGCGCAAAATTGCGCACGCCAAACGAGGCCGTCACCGCGTCGAACTCGTTGTCTCCAAACGGCAGGTTTTCCGAGTCGCCGAGCTCCAGCTGAATGCGGTTGCCCAACCCTTTGGCAGCAAGCTTGCGCCGTCCTACCTCCAGCATCCCTTCCGAAATATCGACGCCCGTTACCTGGGCATCGGGCGCGGCCGCCCGCAGGGTTTCAATCGCGAAATCGGCGGTGCCGGTGGCAATGTCCAGAATGCGGGCCGGGCGCAGGGTTTTCAGCTCGTCCACCGCCTTGCGCCGCCAGTAGATGTCGGTGCCGGCACTGAGGAAATGATTGAGAAAATCGTATTTGCCCGCGATGGAGTTAAACATCTGGGCAACCTGCGATTTCTTATCGGCGGAATTGTCTTTGTAGGGTACGACGGCCATGTGCGGGCGCAAAGAACGTTAATGAAGCAGGAAAATTGTTCTCCCCCAACGCCCAATTGGGCTGGTTTGTTAGCAGGCGCCGCCAGAAAAGAATAGCGACACTTTTGAACGCTTGATAATAAAAGCGGGCCGGACAAATTGCCCGGCCCGCTTCCCAACTTAGTAGGCTGAACGATAATTAGTTCTTGCCTTTTACTTTGGTTTTTTCGCCGCTGGCGTCTTTGGCTTTGGCGTCGAGTTCACCGTCTTTGGTGATGGTCTTCGATTTGTCGCCGGCCGAGCCTTTGGTTTTCACCTTCACTTTGTCCGAGTCCTCATCCACCTTGGTTTTCACCTTGGTGCCGTCGGCCATCTTCACTTTGCTCTTGCCTGGGTTCAGCGGAGCAGTCGTGGTCGTGGTGGTGGTCGAGGAACCGCTCATGCCCGTGCCCGTACCGCTGGTCGGAGCATTCATGGTCGGCATGGTTTCGCCTTCCTTCAGCACCACCTTGAACTCATCGCGACGGTTAAGCTGCATGTTCTCAGGCGAATCGTTCGGCGCTGCCGGACGACGCTCGCCGTAGCTTACGGTCGTCATACGGGCCTCGGCAATGCCTTGCTTCTTCAGGTAGTTGAAGGCGGCGTTGGCGCGGTTCTGGCCGAGTACCATGTTGTACTCGTCGGTGTTACGCGAGTCGCAATGGCCTTCTACCGAGATGTTGATGCCGGGGTTAGCCGTCAGCACCTGGCTGATTTCATTCAGGGTCTTAATCGACTCCGGACGCAGCTTGTACTTGTCAGTATCGAAGTAAATGTTCTTGGTAGCGAACATATTCACCGCCGACGTATCTACGAAGTTGATGTAGAAATTCTTCGTGATAGTCGTCGAGTCGTTCGTCGAAACCGGCACGGCAAATTCCTGCGTCTCAATCGGCTTGCCGTCCTTGCTCACGGCCACTTGGTAGGTACGGCCCGAAAGCACGGCTACCTGGTAAGCACCATCCGGCTTGGTCACGTCGCGGAAGCTCAGGGCCGTTTTATCAGCCTGCGAACCGCTGAATACCAGCTCCACACCCGGAATCACCGTGGTGCTGTCTTTCGACGAGAACACCTTACCAACGATGTTGGCGTTCTTGATGTAGTTGATGGTGTAGATGTCCTTTTCCCCGTAGCCACCAATGCGGTACGAGCTCAGGTAAGCATACGAGCCGTCGGGGCTCAGGCGGTAGTAGGAGTCATCATCCGGCGTGTTCACGGGGTAACCCATGTTCTGGGCCGGGCCCCACTTGCGGCCAGCCTCGTCGTACTCCGACTTGAAGATGTCGTAGCCGCCCATGGTGTTGTGGCCGCGCGACGAGAAATACAGCGTTTTGCCGTCCTTGCTTAGGTAAGGGCTGTCGTCGTCGTACTTGGTGTTGATGTTGGCACCCAGCGAGCGGGCCGTACCCCAGTCCGAGCCCGTGGAGGTGCGGGTAGCAGTGTACAGGTCCAGCGTGCCGTCTTCCGAGTATTTGCCGGTCGAGAAGTAGATGGTCAGGCCGTCCGGCGTGATGTAAGCATCCGACTCAAACGCTTTCGAGTTGATGTTGCCATCCAGAGGCTTGGGAGCCGTCCAGTCGCCGCCGCTCTTATCCGTCACGAAGATGTCGCCGTTGTTGTCGTTGCGGTACATCAACATTTTGGTATCGTTGTCGAACAGCTGAATCGAGGCGTCGTGGCCTTTGCCGTTCAGCACACCGCTCAGCGAGCGGGGCTTCTGCCAGTTCTCGTCATCTACGCGGGTGGCTTCGAAGATGTCTTCGTAGTACTCACCGTCGGCAGCAACGCTTTTGTTTTTCTTGTCGCTCACGCTGCCGCTGGCACCGGTCACGCTCTCGCCACGCGAGGTGAAGATGAGGATTTTATCATCCGACGAAATCACGGGGCTGTGCTCCGAGAACTGCGTGTTGATGGTAGGACCCAGGTTTTTTACAAAGATGTCTTTGGGCGAGTTGAATTGTACCTTGGCATTCTTGCTGTGCTGAATGAGCTGGGCCAGTTCTTCTTTACGCTGGTCGTTTTTCTTCAGCGTTGCGTTGTAAGCCTGGAAGTGGGCCACGGCCTCGTCGAAGTTGTAGTTGAGGTGGTCAACGCGGCCGAGCCAGTATTCCACGTCCTTCGAAACCTTCGGCTTCAGCTTCTGCGCTTTGTAGATGTAGTCGCTGGCCTTCTCCTTGTCGAACGACATATAGGAGATACCGGCGTTGAACAGCGCTTTGGCATTGTTCGGGTCTTTGGCCAATACCTTTTCGTAGTAAGGCAGGGCCGCGCGATAGTTTTCCTGCTCGAAGAACTTGTTGCCGGTTTTCAGGTCCTTACGCGTGCTTTGCGCCTGTGCCGGGGAGGCGATGGTGGCGGTGAGGGCAACGGCGCACGACGCTTGCAGTAACCTTCTGGATAAGTTGTCCATTGGAGGAGAGGTTTGAAAAAAAGAAATTTCTGAAGGGATTGTAAGAGCAGAATGCGCCGCCGGAAGCAGCCGCAGAAAACTATATTTTGGGCTTATACTGAAAAACCACGATAGGGTTAGGCTTTAATGCACATTTGCGCAGAAGGTAACCGATTACAGGGCCGAAAAGCCCGAACGACGCCGCGTCAGGGCAGCGCCAATGGCGGGCAAAGATAGGCTGTTTGCTTACGAAAAGCGGTTTTTGGCAAAATTTCGGCCATTTGGGTGTGGTCGAGTGCGGCGGCAGCGGCCTGCTGGTTTGGCGGGCATGCCGCGCAAATATAGAAGCACCAATGAAATAGCCATTCATTGGTGCATTTTTATTTATTCATCATCGGGTTGCATTCCAGCGTAATTTTGCGGCTCGTTAATTTCCCGTTTATTTCCCGCCCTATCCATGATTATTCACGACGCGCGCTTTCTGACCAGTAATTCGCGGGCCGATTTGTGCCCCGCTCCTACACTGCCCGAATACGCATTTATCGGCCGTTCCAACGTGGGCAAATCGTCGCTTATTAATATGCTGACGGAGCGCAAAGCACTGGCCAAAACGTCGTCTTCGCCGGGCAAGACGCAATTAATTAACCATTTTATCATCAACGACAATTGGTTTCTGGTCGATTTGCCGGGCTACGGCTACGCCAAGGTGAGCAAAGCCGCGCGCGCCGAATGGGCTAAGATGATTAATTACTACCTGCGCAACCGGGCCAACCTGATGTGCGTGTGCGTGCTGATTGATTCGCGCCACGCGCCGCAGGCCGTCGATTTGGAATTCATGGAAAAGCTGGGCGAGGAAGGCATTCCGTTTGTAATGGTATTCACGAAAGCCGACAAGCAATCGACGGCCCAGACCAAGGCACTGGTGACGGAGTACTTGCGCAAGATGAGCGAAATCTGGGACGAGCTGCCGCGCTATTTCCTCACCTCGGCCGAAACGGGATTGGGGCGCGATGAAGTGCTGGACTTTATTGCGGAGGTAAACAGTGAATGGAAGGCCGATGCCGCCGCCAATGCGTAGATTGGCCCTTAAATTGCCAACCGCCCACTGGCCCGCATGGGCTGCTGTTAACCCCTGTTTCCCCGCCCCTCTTTATTAACATCATGACCAAAAACATTTCCATTCCGCAGCTGGCCCTAGGCCTGCTGCTTGTAGCGGCCGCGCCGGCCGCCGCCCAAACCACTCCTAACACTGCGCCGCCGAAATCCCAGACGGAGCAAGGTACCGGCATCGGCTCGGTGGGCAAATCCATCCCTGTGGCCGAATACTACGAGGGCGGCCAGACGGCCATGTACGAGTTTATTGCCAAGGAGCTGAAATACCCGCCGCTGGCCAAGCGCAACCGCATCCAGGGCCAGTGTATCATCAGCTTCCAGCTCAACGCCGATGGCACGATGCAGGACCTGCGAATTGTGAAGCAATTGGGCGGCGGCACGGGCGAAGAAGCCCTGCGCGTGGTGCGCCTGCTGAAGTTTAAAAAACCGGAACTGCCCATTCGGGCCAGTCTGCCCATCGTGTTCAAGCTCGGCGTGACGGGCTCGAACGCGTTGGATGCACAATAATCCGTAGTTTTGCCCTGAAGAAGGACGAATGAGGAATGAAGCTGATGAAATGCCCTCACGGCGTTTCTAGCTTTATTCCTCATTCTTTGTTCTTTCATTCTTCATTCTCAATATTCCCAAAAATGCCCTACGAATTGCAAGAGTTGGCCGCTATCAGCGGCATGCCCGGCCTGTACCGCCTGGTGCGCGCCGCCCGCCACGGCGTGCTGGTCGAAAGCCTCGACGAAAAAGCAACCCGCACGCTGGCCCCGGCCCGCAACAAAGTGTCGCTGCTGTCGGAGATTTCCATCTATACCCAGGACCCCGAAGAAACAGTGCCGCTGACGGAAGTATTCGAGCGCATTTATCAGAAGCACGGCGCGGCCTCGCCCGTGACGTCGAAGTCGAGCGAAGGCGAGCTGACCGATTTCCTGGCCGGCGTGATTCCCGACTACGACCGGGACCGCGTGTACCTATCTGATATCAAGAAACTGGCCTCCTGGTACGGCATCGTGAGCAAGCACCGCCCCTACCAGGAAGCGGCTGCCGCTGACGCTGCCACCGAAGAAACTCCGGCTGCTCCCGCTGCCGAAGAGACTCCGAAGGCCAAAGCCAAATCGACCAAAGCCGCTAAAGCGGCAGCCACCGAGCCCAGCGCCGACGAGCCCCTGAGCACCGGCGGCGTGATTGGCGCAGCGGATGCTGCTCCGGCCGCCGAAGGCAACCCGGAAGCTGCCGCCCCGGCCAAGAAAAGCCGCAAGAAGGCCGAGTAGTTTCGACCTGATTAATAACAAAAAAGCCGCTCCCGAAATCAGGAGCGGCTTTTTTGTTAGCTGAATGCTTGGCTTATTTTGCAGTGTCGGCTTTGGCTTTGGGCTCTTTGGCAGGCTGCTCTTTGGGAGCTTGCTGGGCCTGGGCAATGAGGGCCTCGGCCTGCTCTACCAGCTCTTTGCTGCCAATGAAAATGGGGCAGCGCTCGTGCGGGGCCTGGGGCTCGATTTCCATGGTGCGGCGGTGGCCGTTACTGCTTTTGCCGCCGGCTTGCTCCACAATGAAGGCCAGCGGATTGCACTCGTACATGAGGCGCAGCTTGCCGTTGGGGCTTTTAGCGGTGGCAGGGTAGATGTAGATACCGCCTTTGAGTAGGTTGCGGTGGAAATCAGCCACGAGCGAGCCGATGTAGCGAGCCGAGAAGCTCTGGTCCTTGCACTGCTGCACGAAGGCGGCCACGCCGGGCGAGAACGAGTCGGAGCTGCCCTCGTTGATGGAGTAGATAGTACCGGTTCGGGGCGTAATAATGTCGGGGTGCGAGAGGAAAAATTCGCCCAGCGAATGCTCGTAAGTGAAACCGTTGACGCCATTGCCGGTCGTGTACACCAGCATGGTGCTGGAGCCGTAGATGACGTAACCGGCGGCCACCTGGTGGGTACCGGGCTGCTGGCAGTCGGCGGCGGTGCCCTCGCGGCCGGTGGGCGACACGCGGCGGTAGATGCTGAAAATGGTGCCGATGCTGACGTTGACGTCGATATTTGAGGAACCGTCGAGCGGGTCGATGGCCACCACGTACTTGCCTTGGTTGTTGCCGGTCTGAATCATCTCGTCATCTTCTTCGGAGATGATGGTGCAGACTTCACCGCCGTTGCGCAGGGCGCGGATGAAGCGAATGTTGGCAATGACGTCGAGCTTCTGCTGGTCCTCGCCCTGCACGTTCTGGCTGCCGTAGGCGCCGGCAATGTCGATGAGGCCGGAGCGGTTGATTTCGCGGTTAACTATCTTGGCAGCCAGGGCGATATCGCGCAGCAGCTGGGATAACTCCCCCGTGGCGTAGGGAAAATCTTCCTGCTTGCGCATGATGAAACGGTCGAGGGTAGTGCCGACGGGCAGGGCCAGTTTATTGTGGTCCATATAGCGGATTGGGAATCGAATTGAGGTAGCGGGAATGCCCAACAAAGCTACTCTAGCCGGGGCGAAGTGCAATCGGTTGCGTTTAAACGCGGAGTGTTACACCCTGCTTCGAAACAGTAAGGCGCTGCCCTAAAAACCGCATTTGCGGACGGCGGCGCTACTTTTGAGGCCTATGGAGAAAGTACAGGGACTTCAGGTGTATAAATTCGGCGGCGCGTCGGTGAAGGATGCGGCGGCTATTCTGAATCTTCGGAAAATTGTCGGTTCCCATTCAGGGCCGCTGGTGATTGTGGTGTCGGCGATGGGGAAGACGACCAACGCGCTGGAGGAAATTTTTGACCTTGCTTATCATGGCAAAGACTATGCTGATGCATTAAATCGTGTTGAGGACTTTCATCGAAACACCGCTGCTTCGCTAGCAGCTGGTGCCGGTCCTTATATGATGGATGATATTAACGAAGGATTTCGGGATGCCTTCGATGCATTGGAAGCACAATTGGCAGTTGTAAGCACCTTAAAGGACTACGACGAACAATACGACCAAGTCGTCAGCTACGGGGAATTGCTAGCCTCAGAGTTTGTGGCCCACGTATTGAACGATTTACGGCACACTAGATGGCTCGATTGCCGTTCACTGTTACGCACGAACGAAAGCTGGCGGGAAGCGCAAGTTGACTGGCAGGCAACGGAAGAAAATCTTCGCGACAAGGTGTTACCGTGCTTTCAACAAGTTCGAACTATTGTCACGCAGGGCTTTATCGGCGGCACGGCCGATGGTCGCACCACCACCCTCGGCCGCGAGGGCTCCGACTACACGGCCGCCATCTTAGCCTACTGCCTGCGGGCCGAGTCGGTGACCATCTGGAAAGACGTGGCGGGTCTGCTGAACGCGGACCCCAAAATCTTCCCCGACACGGTGCGCTACCCTGAAATCAGCTACCGCGAAACCATTGAGATGGCCTACTACGGAGCATCGGTCATCCACCCCAAAACGCTGAAACCGCTGGCCGACCGCAACATTCCGCTGCGCGTGAAGTCGTTTCTGGACCCGGCGGCGGAAGGCACGCTCATTCACGACTGCCAGCACCCGGCGCTGGCCCCGGCCTTCATTCGGAAGACCGACCAGGTGCTGCTGTCTTTCGCCAGCAAGGACTTTTCGTTTATCTCGGAGGAGAACATGGCGGTGATTTTTGCGGGGCTGGCGCAGGCCAAGCTCAAGATTAACGTGATGCAGAACTCGGCCATCAGCTTTTCGGTGTGCGTCGATTATTCGGAGCGGCGGGTGCACCAGCTGTTGGATTTGCTGCGGGCGCAGTTCACGCTTCATTATAATACCGGGCTCACGCTGTTCACCATTAAGAACTACGATGCGGCCAGCATTGCGCGCCTCACAGCCGGCAAGCGCCTGCTGCTTGAGCAGCGCACGCGGCACACGTTTCAGTTCGTGTGCCAGGACTGAAGCGGGGCGCATGAGCCAACCCAGGCAGTAAATAAAGCGTTTGTCATCCTGAGCGTAGCGAAGGACCTTCTCACGGTTGAGCAGCGATGTGCTGACGTTAGAAGGTCCTTGGCTACGCTCAGGATGACAAATTGCGCAAGCAACTAACCAACAATTTCCCCTTCCGCATGGCAGTTCTCGTGGGCAAGCGCGCCCCTTCCTTTAAGGCCACGGCCGTGATTGACGGCAAGGCCGAAGAAGAGTTTTCGCTCGACCGCTACCTGGGCAAGAAGCATGTACTGTTCTTCTTCTACCCGGCCGATTTCAGCCGTGTGTGTCCCACCGAAATACTGGCGTTTCAGGACCGACTGGCCGAGTTTGAGCAGCGCGGCGTGGCCGTGGTAGGCTGCTCCACCGATTCGCACTACGCCCACCTGGCCTGGCAGGAAACGCCGCGCGCGCAGGGCGGCATAGGGGGCGTGACGTACCCGCTGGTGGCCGATGCTACCAAAACCATCTCGGCCAACTACGACGTGCTGGGCGGCCACTACGACTATACCGAGCAGGCCGAAATGACCTTCGTGGGCTCGCCCATGGCTTACCGGGGCTTGTTTTTGATTGACAAGGATGGCATCGTGCGGCACCAGCTGGTGAACGACCGGCCGCTGGGCCGCAGCCTCACAGAAGCCCTACGCATGATTGACGCGTTGCAGTTCTACGAGAACAACGGCGAGGCTTGCCCCGTGGATTGGGAAGCTGATAAGGCAGTTTAATCGTGGCCCGAAACATCGACTGGGCGCGTAGTGCGTAATTTTGGGGCTTGCTTTTTCTCTACGATATCGCCCTGGGCCTGTACGGCCTGCTGCTGCGGCTGTTAGCGCCGTTTGTACCTAAGGCTGCCGCTTGGGTGACGGGTCGGCGCGGGCTGCTGGCTCACATCCGCCAGACCATTGGGGCCGATGCCGCGCCCCGCGTGTGGTTTCACTGCGCCTCGCTGGGCGAGTTTGAGCAGGGCCGCCCGCTGATTGACACCTACCGACAGGCACACCCCGGCACCAAAGTGGTACTAACCTTCTTCTCGCCTTCGGGCTATGAAGTGCGCAAGAACTGGCCGGGAGCCGACTACATCTTCTACCTGCCGCTGGATACCCGCGCCAATGCCCGCGCCTTTCTGGACGCGGTGCAGCCCCGGCTGGTGGTATTTGTGAAGTACGAATTCTGGTATCATTTCCTGAGCGAGGCGTTTCGGCGGAGAATTCCGGCCATCGTGGTGTCGGCCATCTTCCGGCCCGAGCAGGTATTTTTCAAGCCCTGGGGCGGCTTTTTTCGGAAGATTTTGGGCCGGTTCGCGCACATCTTTACGCAGAACGAAGCCTCGGCTCAATTGCTGCGCGACGCAGGAATGGACAGGGTAAGTATCGCAGGCGATACTCGTTTCGATACGGTGGTCGCTACCGCGCTGGCCCCAGCCCGCGCGCTGCCGCTCGTGGATGCCTTCGTGGCCGATGGCGCGCCCGTGCTGGTGGTAGGCAGTTCCTGGAACGAAGACCTGCCCGTGCTGCGCCCCCTGCTGGAGCGCTACGGCGCCGAATTGCGCGTGCTCATCGCCCCGCACGAAGTGACGGAAACCAACATACGGCAAGTGGAAACCACGCTGCCCGGCCCGGTGCAGCGCTATTCGCAGGCCGAGGCCGCTACTGTGGCCCAGGCCCGCGTGCTGCTGTTCGACAACGTGGGGTTGCTGAGCCAACTCTACCGTTTTGGGGAGTATGCCTACGTGGGCGGCGCCTTTGGCAAGGGCCTGCACAACACGTTGGAAGCCGCTGCCTTCGGGCTGCCGCTGTTCTTCGGGCCTACCTACGCCAAGTTTCAGGAAGCCGTGGAATTGGTGGAACTGAAGGCCGCGTTTCCGGTGCGGGACGGGGCCGAGCTGCTCGCGGCCTTCGCCTTCCTGTGGAACGACGACGCTGCCCGCTTGCGCCTCCAAGACACGATTCTCGACTACGTGCACGACCAGGCCGGGGCCACGCGCACCATCATGGCTGCCCTGCGCACCCTCACCCCTGCTCCCAATGAAAACCGCTGATTCCTACCTCCCCGATGGCCCCACCGGCCTGCTGCACGGCATCGTGGTGAAGTCCACGGGCTCGTGGTACCTCGTGCGCGGCCTCGAAACCGGGCAGCTGTACCGCTGCCGCCTGCGCGGCAAATTCAAGATAAAGGGTCTGAAAGCCAGCAACCCGCTGGCCGTGGGCGACCTGGTCGATTTCAGCATTGAGGCCCAGACCGAGGGTGCGGGCGTTATCTCGCACATCGCGCCGCGCCGCAACTACATCGTGCGCAAGTCGGTGCACAAAACCGGCCACGTCCATATCGTGGCGGCCAATATCGACCAGGCGCTGCTCGTGGTTACGCTGGTGTCACCGGCTACCTCGTTTGGTTTTATCGACCGCTTTCTGGTTACGGCCGAGGCCTATCACATTCCCGTCACGCTGCTGTTTAACAAGACTGATTTGTACGACGAGGACGGCTTCGAGTATCAGGCCCAGATTGCGGGCATGTACGCCAGCCTGGGCTACCCCAGCCGCACCTGCGCCGCCACCACCGGCGAGGGTGTGGCCGAAATCGACCAATTACTCGACAGCAAGGTGAGCTTGTTGGCGGGCCATTCCGGCGTGGGCAAAAGCACGCTCATCAACGCGCTGGTGCCCGACCTCGACCTGAAAACCGCCGAAATCAGCGAGTTTTCGGATAAAGGCGTGCACACCACCACCTTCGCCGAAATGCTGGAAGTGCGCCCCGGCACCTTCATCATCGACACGCCCGGTATCAAGGAACTGGGCCTTGTGGATTTGCCGCCCGCCGAGCTGGCCGGCTACTTCCCCGAATTCCGCGCCTTGCTGGGGCAGTGCCGCTACCACAACTGCCAGCACACCCACGAGCCCGGCTGCGCCGTGCGCGAAGCCGTGGACCAGGGCCGCATTGCCCTGCCCCGCTACGACAGCTACCTGAGCATGCTGGCCGGCGAGGATAACCGGCACTAACGCCTTCGGCTCAAAGAAGAATGAGGGATGAGGAATTACCCAAATGGCAATTCTTCATCCCTCATTCTTCTTCAAATGCAGCGACTTACTTGGCGGTAGGCAGCACCACGCTGTCAATTACGTGGGTTACGCCATTGCTCGAAATCACGTCGGCGATTTGCACGGTGGCGGGGGCATCTTTGCCGTTGCCGACCATAATCTGGCCATTTTTCACCGAGATGTGCAGCTTCTCGCCGTTCACGGTGGTCAGTTCCTGCCCGTCTTTCAGGTCGGCGGCCACGAGGCGGCCTGGGATGACGTGGTAGGTAAGCACGCCTTTGAGTTTCTCTTTGCTGGCGGGGTCCATCAGGCCGGCTACGGCACCTTTGGGCAGCTTATCGAAGGCCGCATTGGTGGGCGCGAACACGGTAAAGGGGCCCGCGCCGCTCAGGGTTTCTACCAAGCCCGCCTGCTTCACGGCGGAAACGAGAGTGCTTACGCTTTTCGCACCAGAAGCATTGGCAACAATGTTTTTATCAGCCGTCATGGCCACACCGTCCACCATCACGCCCTCGGGCTTGGCCATGCGGGCCGAATCGCCGGCCACGGCGGCGATGGAATCGGCCGGGTTTACGGTGCTCACGGTTTCGGTTTCGGTAGTAGCGGGCTTGTCGTTGCCGCAGCTAGCCAGCATGAGGGAGGTAGCGAGGGCAACCAACATGGGAGCAAAAGATTTTTTCATGAAATCAGGTGACTGTGAAAGAAGAAAAATGGGTAAGTAAAAAATCATTAACGGCGTAAATGTCCCTACGGCTGTGAGCTTACGTAGTAACGGCCCGTCCCGGTTGTTTCGTAAGTCTATCAAATTATTACCTTCGCCGGCCGAAAGCAGCACCTGCTTCCGGCAAATCCGTTTAATCCGCTAAAAATCCGCGATTCATGAAAACTGCCGAAATCCACACCAAAAAAGGTGTCATGAAAGTTGAGTTCTACGAGCAGGACGCTCCGAACACTGTTAAAAACTTTACCGACCTCGCCAAAAAAGGCTACTACGACGGCCTGAAATTCCACCGCGTCATCCCGAATTTCGTGATTCAGGGCGGCTGTCCCAACACCCGCGAAGGCGCGAAGGGCATGCCCGGCACCGGCGGCCCCGGCTACAAAATCGACTGCGAAACCAGCGGCGACCACCAGTACCACGAGCGCGGCGCGCTGAGCATGGCCCACGCCGGCAAAAACACCGGCGGCTCACAGTTCTTCATCGTGCACGACCGCCAGAACACCGCCCACCTCGACCGCGTGCACACGGTATTCGGCAAAGTGGTGGACGGCGTGGATGTTATCGACAAGATTCAGCCCAACGACGAAATCGAGAAAATTGTGGTGACGGAGGCGTAGTTTCCGGACCAGTTTGAAATGTAGAACGTCATGCAGGGCTCAGCATGACGTTCTTTTTTTGTGGTGCTCGCCCCTACTTCTTCCCTTCCGGCGACGGGTTCTCAATTTCCTGCACCAGCTGCCCGTACCAGTCCTCGCCGTACTTGCGAATCAGGGGCTCCTTGAGAAACTGGTACACTTTCACCCCCAACTTGTTGCCAAAGTCGCAGGCCGGGTTGCAGATGTTCCACCGGTCGTAGTTTAGCGCGTCGAAGCCTTCGTACTTCGTGATGCGAATCGGGTACAGGTGGCAGCTGATGGGCTTTTTAAACGTGG
Organism: Hymenobacter negativus; assembly: GCF_016056375.1. Taxonomy (GTDB): domain Bacteria; phylum Bacteroidota; class Bacteroidia; order Cytophagales; family Hymenobacteraceae; genus Hymenobacter; species Hymenobacter negativus_A. Next base: position 436,771 of record NZ_JAEDAE010000001.1, on the reverse strand, counting down.
TGGCGCCTGCCAGATAGGCCTGCTCGATGCCGCATTTCAGAATGCCGCGCTCGTCCCAGAGTGCGTAGGCGCACTCCTTGTCGTCAATTGTTGTTGTGCTGAAGTCGCCTTCCCAGTCTTTGATGTAAAGGCCTTGGGCCTCGATGGCGGCTTGGCCGGCCTCGGTCAGGAAGGGCTTGATATTGGCGTATTCCTGCTCCAGAATCTTCAGCTCGGGCTCTTCGAGCGGCGCGCCGAGGTCGCCCTCCACGCAGCAGGCGCCTTTGCAGGCGTCGAGGTTGCAGACGAAAAAGTTGTCGGCGATGTCATCGGAAATGACCGTTTCCTGGATAATAATCATTGTAGGTAGGGTGCGGGGCTTGCCCCCGCCCGCCGTTGAACGACATGTAAGAGTGGCGTATGCGACGGGCGGGGGCAAGCCCCGCACCCTACGATTAACCAGTACAAAGATAAGCCTTGATAAGGGGCGACAGGCTTTGCACCGGGGCTCCGTACCTTTGTAGACCCGCCCAAAAGGCGGCTTATTTCGCACATGGCACTAGATTATCTTTCCCTCCTGAATCCATCGCAAGGCGCCGCGGTGATGCAAACCGAAGGCCCCTGCATGATTATCGCCGGCGCTGGCTCGGGCAAAACCCGGGTGCTCACCTACCGCATCGCCAACCTGCTCGAAAAAGGCGTCGACCCGTTCAATATTCTCGCGCTCACCTTCACCAACAAGGCTGCCAAGGAGATGCGCGCCCGCGTGGAAAAAGTGGTGGGCCCCGCCGCCCGCAACCTGTGGATGGGCACATTCCACTCGGTTTTTGCCAAAATTTTGCGCTCGGAGGCCGATAAAATTGGTTTCCCCCGCAGCTTCACCATCTACGATACGCAGGACTCGAAAACCCTGATTGGGCAGATTGTGAAAGAACTGGAGCTCGACGACAAACTCTACAAGCCCAGTTTGGTACTTGGTCGCATTTCGGCCGCCAAGAACAAGCTGATTTCGCACAACCAGTACCTGAACGACCCGGCTATCAAGGCCGACGACGAGGCGGCGCTGCGGCCCAAAATTGGCGTTATCTACCAGCAGTATTTTCAACGCTGCCTCAAGGCCGGCGCGATGGATTTCGACGACCTGCTGTTTAATACCAACGTGCTGTTTCGGGACCACGCCGACATTCTGAACAAATACCAGAATATGTTCCGGTTTGTGATGGTGGACGAATATCAGGACACCAACTATTCGCAGTATTTAATTACCCGCAAACTCGCGGCTAAGGAACGGAATATCTGCGTGGTAGGCGACGATGCGCAAAGTATTTACGCCTTCCGCGGCGCCGATATTTCGAATATTCTGAATTTCGAGAAGGACTATCCCGAATTACAGGTATTTAAACTGGAGCAGAATTACCGTTCCACTAAAAATATTGTGTGGGCCGCTAATTCGGTGATTAAAAATAACCAAGCGCAATTGCGCAAGGACGTTTTTTCGGAGAATGAGGACGGCACGCTGATTGAGGTTATCAAAGCCGCTTCGGATAACGAGGAAGGCAAACTGGTGGCCAATTCCATCTTCGAGGACAAGATGAACGGGCATTTGTCGTACGACGATTTTGCCATTCTCTACCGCACCAACGCGCAAAGCCGCGCGATGGAAGAATCGTTGCGAAAATTAAATATCAAATATAAAATCGTTGGCGGCCTGTCGTTTTATCAGCGCAAGGAAATCAAGGATTTGGTGGCGTATTTGCGGCTCACGGTCAACCAAAACGATGAGCAGGCCATTCGCCGGGTAATTAATTATCCGAAGCGCGGAATTGGCGATACCACCATCAGCAAATTGATAACCACGGCCGACGAAGCCAACCACACGCTGTGGGAAGTAGTGGCCCATGCCGACCAGTTTATGCCGGCCCGCGTGAGCAATCCGGTGGTGGGATTTGCTGAGAAGATTAAGAGCTACATTGTGGTTGCCGAGAAGGAGGATGCTTTTGAAGCAGCCAAATTCATTGCCAAGAACTCCGGAATGCTGGAGGAGCTTTATGCGGATAAAAGCATCGAAGGCCTTTCGCGCTACGAAAACATTCAGGAGTTGCTGAATGGCATCAAGGAATACGTGGACGACCCCGAGCGCGAAGACAAAAGCCTCGGCGCGTTCCTGCAAGACATTGCGCTGGTAACGGATTCGGACCTGAAGGACGCCGCCCAGGAAGGCGAGGCCGTAACGCTGATGACCATTCACTCAGCTAAAGGCCTGGAATTCCGCAATGTGTACATTGTGGGCATGGAAGAAAACCTCTTCCCGAGCCAGATGATGATTACATCACGGGCCGATTTAGAGGAAGAGCGCCGCCTGTTCTACGTGGCCATTACGCGGGCCGAAAAGAAGCTCACGCTGAGCTACGCCACCTCGCGCTACCAGTGGGGCAACCTGCGCAGCTGCGAGAAAAGCCGCTTCTTAGATGAGATTGACCCGCAGTACGTCAACTTTAAGTTTGCCGCCGGGCCGGGCGCGGGCGAAGGCTCACCGTTTCAGCACGTCTTTGAGCGCCGCTCGAACCTGATTCCGACACCACCGCGCAAGGTACAGGCCACCAAATACGTAGCCCCGGCCGACTTTGCGCCTTCCGATACCTCCAAGCTGCAAACCGGCCAGCGCGTGGAACACGCAAAGTTTGGCTTCGGCACGGTGAGCGCGCTGGAAAACCAGCAGGGTACTACTAAAGCCACCATTCAGTTTGAGGAAGTGGGCGAGAAGGTGCTGTTGCTGAGCTTCGCCAAGCTGCGGGTACATTAGAGTTGAGTGAGGAAGTAGAGACGCAAAATATTGCGTCTCTACTTCCCTTTTGCGCATAACCGACCCCTTCTCACGCCGTATCTTTGGCCTGAGCCCTGCCCTCGGCAGCCTCTCTCCTGCTTTTTATGACCGATATTAATTCCCTGCCCTTCCACCTGCAGCTGCTGGTGCGTGAATATGGGCACAGCACTTACCTGCTCATTCAGGGCCTCAAAGACATTGAGGACGTGGGCGAGCGTACCAAGCGCGCCTCGGCAATTGTGCAGCTCATGCTGCGCCTGCAGCCGGCCCTGCGCGATTTGCCCGAAATCCAGACTCGCCTCTGGAACCACCTGCACGCCATGGCCGGCGAAGACGTGGCCCTGGAAGCGCCCGTGGCCCTGCGCAGCCTCACGGTACGCACTGAGAAGCCCAGCCGTGTGCCTTACCCGCGCACCGCTCCCAAGCTGCGTGCATATGGTGCTGCCATCGAAGCCCTGATTGCCAAGGCCCTCACCCTGGAAGATGCCGCCGAGCGCGAGCAGGCCACCATCCAGATTGGCCGGACGATGAAGTTCCTCTACCGCCAGCACAACAAGGAAAACGCCAAGGACATGACCATTCTGCGGCACATGAGTGAACTTTCGGGCGGCCAGCTCAAGCTCGACCCGGCCGTGGTGGACAGCGAAAACCTTTTTGAAATGCCGGCTGCTCCGGCAGGCAGCAAGCCGTTCATCGTGCCCCAGCCCCAGCAGCGCGAAGGCCGCGACCGCCGCGAAGGCCGCGACCGCGACAACCGGGGCAATGGCTTCGGCAACAAAAACGGCAAGAAGCGTAAAAAAGGCCGTAGCCAGGAGCCTCAGCAGCCCCCTCAATAGTTTTCTCTTTTACCTCTTGTCATCCTGAGCGCAGCGAAGGACCTTATCATGAGGAACAGTTTGTTCCAGCGTGGTAAGGTCCTTCGCTGCGCTCAGGATGACAGATTTTTACTCTTAAATTATATGGCTGCATTTGAAGTACGCGGCGGCAAACCACTGCGCGGCGAAATCACGCCCCAGGGCGCCAAAAACGAAGCCCTCCAGATTCTCTGCGCGGTATTGCTGACCCCGGAACCCGTCACCATCAGTAATATTCCCGACATCCGTGACGTCAACAAGCTAATCGAGCTGTTGCGCGATATGGGCGTGAAAGTGGGCAAGCTGGCTTCCGACACCTATATTTTCCAGGCCGAGGACGTGAACCTCGACTACATGGACACGCCCGAGTTTGTGGCCCAGGCTGGCGCGCTGCGCGGCTCGGTGATGATTCTTGGCCCCATGCTGGGGCGCTACGGCCGCTGCCAGCTGCCCAAGCCCGGCGGCGACAAAATCGGCCGCCGGCCGATGGATACACACTTTCTGGGCCTCGAAAAGCTGGGCGGCAAGCTCACGCTCGAAGGCACCGACTTTTACCGCATCAAGGTCGATGGCAAGCTCACGGGCACTCACATGCTGCTCGACGAAGCCTCGGTAACCGGCACCGCCAACATCCTGATGGCCGCCGTGCTAGCCGAGGGCACCACCACCATCTACAACGCTGCCTGTGAGCCTTATCTGCAGCAGCTCTGCCGCATGCTGGTGCGCATGGGAGCTAATATTCAGGGCATTGGCTCGAACCTACTCACCATCGTAGGCGTGGAGAAGCTGGGCGGTACCGAGCACCGCATGCTGCCGGACATGATTGAAATTGGCTCTTTCATCGGCCTCGCGGCCATGACAGGCTCCGAAATCACCATCAAAGACTGCCAGATTCCGGAACTTGGCCTCATTCCCGATACCTTCCGCAAGCTGGGTATTCAACTGGAATTCCGGGGTGATGACATCTTCATTCCTGCGCAGGCGCACTACGAAATTGCCACCTACCTCGACGGTTCCATCCTGACGGTGAGCGACCACACCTGGCCCGGCTTCACCCCCGATTTGCTTAGCATCGTGCTGGTGGTGGCCTGCCAGGCCAAAGGCACGGTCCTCATCCACCAGAAGATGTTTGAGTCGCGCCTGTTCTTCGTCGATAAGCTCATCGACATGGGCGCGCAGGTGATTCTCTGCGACCCGCACCGCGCCACTGTAATCGGCCTCGACCAGCGCACGCGCCTGCGCGGCATCACCATGACCTCGCCCGATATCCGCGCGGGCGTGGCCCTGCTCATCGCCGCGTTGTCGGCCGAAGGCAAAAGCACCATCGAAAACGTGGAGCAAATTGACCGCGGCTACCAGAACATCGACACGCGTCTCCAGGCGCTGGGAGCGGATATTCGCCGCCTGTAATAAGCCTGCTTATCGATTCCTAAAAATGCCCGGCCCTTCCGCCGGGCATTTTTTATTGCCAGCTATATGGGTTACTTCTGGTTGTGCGTTGGCATAAAAGGAGCTGCGCAGCTACTGTTTCTGGTTTCACTTTTTACGGAATGAATCATGAAATCCTCCCTCAGCATTGCTGTTGGGCTGGCAGTCCTGCTGTGCGGCTGCAGCCACGCCAAGAAAGAAAGTGTTGCCGTTGCGGACGTGGCGCCGCAATACATGATGAGTGCACCGGCCGCGCCGCCACAGAGTTCGGATTCGGACGATAAGGAGGCTACGGCCGACGTGATTCCGGGTCCCCGGCCCTACATCGAATCCGTCGTGGCTCCCTCCCGCCTGCTCATCTACCACGCTGATTTACGCCTGAAAGTGGCCAGCTTGCCTCGCGCCAGCACCCGCCTCGACAGCCTTGTGCACCGCAACGGTGGCTACCTCAGTGCGGCCACCGAGGTGCGGGCCGATGGCGAATGGCGTCAGGCTATGACCATTCGTGTGGTCCCATCTCGCTTTGAGCCGCTGATGGCTGCGCTCGGTGGCCTGGGTACCGTGGAGGAAAAAAAGCTGACCACCGACGATGTTACGGCCCAACATGCCGACGTGGCCGCCCGCCTCGCCACCAAACGGGCCGTCGAAAAGCGCTACATCGACCTGCTGGCCCGCGCCCGCAAAATCAGCGAAGTGCTGGAAGTCGAAGGAAAAATCGGCGAGGTGCGCGAAGAAATCGAAAGTACCGAAAGCCGCCTTAAAACGCTCAACGATGAAGTGGCCTATTCCACCATCTCTCTCACCTGTTACCAGCCCCTGCCCCATTCCGTACCCGAAGCACCGGTCGTATCATTTGCCAGCCGCTTGGTAGAATCGTTCTACACCGGCTGGACTCTGATTACCAGCCTACTGATTGGCATGGTGGCCATCTGGCCCTTCCTACTGCTCGGTGGGGTTGGGTGGTGGGCCGTGCGCCGCTGGCGGCGAAGCATTGCTCAAGCCTAGCGGGTAACAAAAATCCCCGCCGCAGTACCGATAATGGCATAGCAGCGGGGATTTTTGTTTCAGGACGACGCCTGGGACTCAATCCATCACCAAATCCACCACAGCATTCACTACCGACAGCGCCAGGCTGAATAACAGGGCGTTGAAGAAGCCGTGCACATCGAAGCTGCTCATCAGGAAATCGGCCAGCTTCACAATGATGACGTTGATAACCAGCAGAAATAGGCCCAATGTGAGCACCGTGATAGGAAAGCCCAAAATTTGCAGAATGGGTTTCACGATGGCATTCAGAATGCCCAGCACGATGACCAGTATAGCTGCGCTGCCCACGCCGCCCAGCGCCACGCCCGGCAGCACCATGCTGAGGCCATACACCAGCACGGCGGTGAGAATGAATTTGAGAATGAATCCTATCATGGCAAAAGGGTTAAGGTGAAAGAAGCTTACTCGGCCTGCATGCCCTTAGCAGTCAGCCGCCCTTGCGATACGGCCATCCAGTTGCAAAGTTGGTAGAGCAGGCGTGCGCCCACGATGGCGTTCCACTCTGTGTCGCCGGGTGCTACTTCGTTCAGGTCGCAACCGATGATTTGGATGCCCGCCCGCACAATGGCACGCAGCAGATAAGTAGCTTCTTCAAACTCCAGGCCGCCGGGCACGGGCGTGCCGGTACCGGGGCATAGCTTGGGGTCGAGGCCGTCGATATCGAAGCTGATGTACACTTTTTTGGGCAGTTGCGCGATGATTTTGCCGCACACCTTCTTCCACGACTTCTTGGCGAACTTCTCGTCGCTCAGAAACCGCTGGCTGAACAGCGCCACCCGGCCATTGGACTGGTCGATGACGTCGGCTTCCTGCTGGCAAAAGTCCCGAATGCCCACCTGCACGAGTTTCTTCACCTGCGGCAGCTCCAGCGCATTGTGCATGATGCTGGCGTGCGAATATTTGAAACCTTCATAAGCGGGGCGCAGGTCGCAGTGCGCGTCGAACTGCAGGATAGCGAATTCGTCGTGGCGCTCGGCCAGCGCGTGCAGGTAGCCCAGCGGCGTGCTATGGTCGCCGCCCAGTACCACCACGCCCTTGCCGGCATCGAGCAGGGCACCGGTTTTGGCTTTCAGCCACGCCAGCATCTTGTCGCCCTCGGCAGTGGCCTGAGCTGGTACCTTTTCGTGCTTTTTGCGGTCGGCTTCGGGTTGGCCTTCTTCCAGCCAGCCAATGTAATCGGCGGCCAGTGGGCGCAGCTTGCGGCTGGCTTCGGCAATGGTTTCGTCCGCTTCCTCCATGGCCAGGCCGAGCTTCCAGGCATTGGGCACATCGGAATCGTACAGGTCGACCTGCAGCGAGGCATCGCGGATGGCGGCCGGGCCATCGGCCGTGCCGGCGCGGTAGCTCACGGTCACCTCCCACGGCACGGGCACTACTACCACCTGCGCCTCTTCGGGCGTGAAGGGCAGGCCAAACAGGCCACTGTCCGCATCGCCAGGCGCGTTGGGGTCGAAGGAAGCTATTTTTTGGGCGAGGGCGTCCGCTTTAGCCATTGGAATTGGTACGTAGGTAAACAGTAAGGTTGAATGCGAAAAATAACGTCATGCCGCGCCGGCTGTTGCATTCCCAGGCACACCAGCCAGTTCAGCGAACGGGCTCGCGGGAGAGTTGCAACGGCCGGCGCGGCATGACGGGCCGGAACGCAGTTAAGCATTCCTTAAAAGATTATTAGGCCGACATCTGGCTACCCAGAAAGTCGTAGCTGCGTATGATTTCCAGGATTTTCTGGAATGTCACGCGGTCAAAAAACAGCATCAACGGCAGTTCAACCGTGTTGTCGCGGTCCGAAAACTGCGTGATAACCGAGAAGATGAGCGGCTGCAGCTGTTGCGCCGGCAACAGGCTCTGCAGGTTCTCCGCAATATCACCCTTAGGGGCCACGGGTGGCGCACCATAGATGTTGGCCTTGAGAATGTTGGCCAGCTGCGTTACCAACGCCCCGGTAATGATGTTGCTTATTTCGAGCAACAGCGACTCCTGCAACTCGTTCAGCTCCAACGTTTCAGGGGTTTGCATGCGCAGGCACACCCGCGAGAGGCGCTGCACGTGCTGTCCGGAGAAGAACATGAGCGTGGTGCCATTGAAATCACCCCGGATATCGGACTGAATGGGCACATGACGGGTCTGGTATTCGCGCACCCGGTGCAGGATATCGTCGCTCATCAGCAAGTCAATATTCGGCACTTCAAGTAACACCCGCTCCTGGGCGATAACGGCGAATGAATCGGCGGCACGAGCCAAGCCAATGTTAAGAATCTCGCGGATTATATCACGCTCTAACTCAGTCATCGATAAATCCATAACGTCAAAGATAGGGGAAAGTGCAGCTGCGAGGACTGGGGTGAAAGTAGGAAAATTAAGGGCGTTTGGTCAGAAACAGGCGAGTCAGGGCCGGCACATCCAGCACCAGGCACACTTGCCCGCTGCCGAGCAGGGTAACTCCACCAAACAGGTCGATGGTATCCAAGGGCTTACTCAAGGGCTTGATGACAATATTTTGCTGCCGGATAAACCGGTCAACCAGCAAGCCCAGGCGGCGGTTATTGTAGTTCACAACCAGCACCTGCTGGGCACCGGTCATGTCAGCTTTGTCGGCGAAAGGCAGCATTTCGTCGCCTTCGTCGTGCAGCAGCATCCGCAGCGGTATTAGCGGCACGGCCTGCCCCTGCACGTGCGTTACCAGCACGCCGCCCACTACCGAAATCTTGTCAGGTTGCAGGGCGAGCACCGTGTCGGTGTGCATCAGCGGGATGGCGTAAGGACGCTCGTCTACTTCAATCAGCAGCGCGCCCTTCACGGCAATGGACGTGGGCAACACCAGCGTAAACGTGGTGCCAACGCCCAACTGCGATTCGACCCGCAGCTGCCCGCCCAACGAGTCGAGGGCCAGCTTCACCACATCGAGGCCCACGCCACGGCCCGAAATGTCGGTAATCTTGCTGGCCATTGAGAAACCGGGCTCAAACAGAAAAGCCCACACCGCCTGCTCGTCTAGATTAGCGGCTGCGCTGGCCGTGGTCAGGCCGCGCTCCACGGCCTTGCGGCGCACGGCTTCGGTGTCAATGCCCCGGCCATCGTCGCGCACCTGAATGAGCACATCGTCGCGCTCGGTCAGGGCCGAAAGGGTGAGGTGGCCTACCGCCGACTTGCCCGCTGCGGACCGCTGGGCCGTGGTTTCGAGGCCGTGGCTGACGGCGTTGCGCACCAGGTGGAGCAGGGCATCGGTAATGATTTGCAAGATGTTGCGGTCAATCTGCACGTCCTGTCCGCTGAGGGTTAGCTCAACTTCTTTGCTTTCGGCGGAGGCCACGTCGCGCACCACACGGGGAAACTTATTCAGCAGCACACCCACGCCTACCAGGCGAGCATCCATCACGCTGTACTGCAAGTCGTCGGAGATGCGGAACAGGTGCTGGGCAGTAGCAAGCAACGCTGGGTTACCAATTTCCTGCGCCAGGGTCATAATCCGGTCACGGTCGATAACCAGCTCCCCTACCAGATTCAACAGATTGTCAAGCTTTTTAACCTGAATGTACACCAGGTCGGAAAGCTCCATTTTTTTACCCGACTCTTCCTCTGTTTCTACCTCTTCGGTTTCTTCCAGAATTGGCTCTTCGCCCCGCACCAGGAGGTCAAGGTTATCAAGCAACACCGTGGCATCCGGCAGCGGCTGGCCGGCTCCCACCGCCCGAATCATGTTGCCCAGCGCGTCAACCCCGGCAAAAACCACTTTGATAAGGGAACCACTGAACGTGCGTTCCTGGTCCCGAATCAGCCCGAACAGGGTTTCAAGATGGTGCGCCACCTCGCCCAAATCGGTGAAGCCCATGGCACGGGCATTGGCCTTGAGGTTGTGCATGAGCCGGAACAACTCATTCAGAGCCGGGCCGGCATCGGGGTTGCGCTCAAGCTCGCTCAAATGGCGGCTCATGGAGTCGTAATACTCCAGCGCTTCGGCCATGAAAAGCTCCCGGTATTCCTGGTCGCGCGTTTTCATCAGGCCTGAGAAATTGAGTTGATAAACCAACTTTCCGGCGCGCACAGACACATCCCACCGTTTCCGATGAGATGTAGTGGGGCAACGGAATGTTGTCGCAGCAGCACCTTACGCAGCTTGTTCAGAAGCGTCGTTTTGCAGCGCCGCACCCACAATTTCCAGCACTTTCTCTTCCGAGAACGGCTTTACGATATAAGCCAAAGCACCGTTTTCAATGGCTTCGGTCACAATAACCTCCTGGCCCACTGCACTACACATCACCACCTTGGCGGTGGGTTGAATCTGGCGGAGGCTTTTGAGCACGTCCAGGCCAGTGTTGTCGGGCAGAATTACGTCGAGGGTAATGAGGTCGGGGGAAGTTGATGCGGCCATTTCCACCGCTTGTGCGCCGTTTGCTGCCTCGCCCACTACTTCGTAGCCGGCATCAGTGAGCATGTTTTTGAGCATCGTACGCATGTAAAAGGAGTCGTCGACGATGAGGATGCGCTTATTCATGGAATTGGGGAACGTAAGATTTAACGGGTAGCCGAGCAATGTTGCGGGCCACCCTTGTACGGGGCCGGGGCTACGAAGATGCCGTTTTGCCCGGCAGGCGCATCACTTCGCTTGGCGTCAGAAGCTTGCGCATGTCCAGCACGATGATGATGCCGCCTTCGGGCAGTTTGGCAATGCCTTCGAGGTACTTGTCGCGGGTGCTGGAATCCTGCACGAATTCGGGGGCCGGCTCAATCTGGCTCAGGGGCATGGTGAACGGTCGCGGTACTTCGCGCACCATCAGGCCCAGCACGTAATCGGCGGCTTCGACGGCAATGGTGTAGCTGCGCTCAGGAATTGGCCGACCAACCGGCCGCAGCCGGAACCGCTCTTCCAGGTCCAGAATGGCAATAATATCGCCGCGCAGGTTGGCAATTCCTTTGATGAAAGGCGGGGTTTTGGGCATGCGCGCCACGTCGGGCGTGACGGTCACCTCCTTCACCTGCTCGATGCGAATGCCGTAATCCTCATCGCCCAGACGGAACACGATAAGCTGCACCAGTTCGGCGGGCTTGGCGCGTTCGGTCTTGGCTATAGGAGCGGTTATTTCAGTCTCAGCCATGCGGGATTAGTCGAAAAAGGGCTAAACGAATGGATTGAGAATTATTTGGCTTTCGCTTTAGACTTTACCGCAGCTTTGTTGGCCTGGCCGTTTTTCGCAACCTGACCATTTTTTGCAGCTTTGCCATTAACAGCAGCCTCGGGCTGAGGCTTTTCCGCCTGGGCTGCCTGCGCCCGTGCCGGGCGCTCGCGGCGGGCAGGAGCTGGCGCTGCGGCGGGCACTGCGACTTCGGCACGGGCACGGCGGGGATTGGACTGCCGGCCGGTTTCAGCGGCAACTGGCGCGGCATCGCTACGGCTCTGGGCGCGGCGGGCGGCCATGCCATTCTGCGCTTGTGGCGCGGCGTCGTACGATTCGCGGGCGCGGTACGTATCGCGGGCACCACGGCGCACAGGCTCCGGCTCGGGCTCCGGCTCGTAGGAACTGAGCTGGAAGGTTTCGAGGCCGGCCTGGAGGTCGTCGGCAATGTCGGTGAGGCGCTGCGAGCTGGTGGTCAGCTCCTGCATGGCCGTCGATAGTTGCTTAGCTGTGCCGGCTACCTGCTGCGTGCCGGTAGCCGTTTGCTCAGCAATGGCTACCACTTCTTCCACGTACTTCACCACGTCGCCAATCGAAGTTTTCTGTACCTCGGTAGCCGTGAGAATGTCGCGCGAGGTGCGGAGCGTTTCGCCTGAACTGGTGGCAATGTTTTTAAAGGCCGAGCTGGCTTCGAACGTGGCGTTCTTGCCTTTCAATACGCGGTTTTCCATGGTCGAAATAGCCGTGGCTGCCGTGGTCGTATCCTTTTTCACGTCGTCAACCAGCGTGGCAATTTCGTTGGCCGAACGGCGGGAGCTTTCAGCCAGCTTCCGGATTTCCTCGGCTACTACGGCGAAACCACGGCCGGCTTCCCCGGCGCGGGCTGCTTCGATGGCGGCGTTCAGAGCCAGCAGGTTGGTTTGCGAGGCGATGTCTGTGATTACGCCCAGCGACTTGCTAATTTCGCCCGAACGGGTGCTCAATACTTCGATAGTGCGTGAAGTTTGCGAAGCGGCGCTGGATATCTCTTCCATGTTTTTCACCACTTCGGCCACCGTTTTCAGACCGAGCTGCGAGGTTTGCTCACCCAAGATTGCCGATTTGTTCACGACGTCGGCCTTGTTGGCCGTTTCCTTGGTGGCCTGCATGATTTCTTCAATCAGCTTAAAGGCCTGGTCGGTTTTCAAAGCCTGGTTCTGAGCACCTTCGGCCATCTGCTGCATGGCCAGGGCCACATCGACGGTTACGCGGCTCATTTCCTGTCCTTTGCCAGCCATTTCTTCCGAAGAAGTACCCACAATCTGCGACGAGTCGTTGATTTCGCCGAGCAGCTCGTTCAGGTTTTCGACGGCAAGGTTCAGGGCGTCGGCCATGGCCAGAATGTCGCCCGTGGTCGGCACGTCTACGCGCTGAGTCAGGTCGCCTTCCGAGATGGCGCGCACCACGCGGGCCACTTCCAGCACCGGCGAGGCGATGGATTCGAGCAGGGCGTTGAGCGTATCCACCAATTCTTTCCAGCTACCCGACACGCCGCCTACCGTGGCGCGCTCGGTCAGTTTGCCTTCCACACCGGCTACTTTCGCCACGCGGCTAACTTCGACGGCGAGGCGGTTTAGGTCATCCACCATGCTGTTGATGGTGTCGGCCAGGTCGGCCACTTCGCCTTTGGCTTGCAGCGTCAGCTTCTGCGTCAAGTCACCCTTCGATACCGCCGTCACAACTTTCACGATGCCCCGCACCTGCGTGGTGAGGTTGGAGGCCATGTAGTTTACGTTGTCGGTCAGTTCCTTCCACACGCCGGCCACGTTCGGCACACTGGCCTGGCCACCCAGTTTGCCTTCGGTACCTACTTCCTGCGCCACACGGGTTACCTCGCCGGCGAAGATGTTCAGGGAGTCCACCATCTGGTTCAAGTTGTCCTTCAGGTCCAACAGCTCGCCATTGACGTTTACCGATACCTTCTGGCTCAGGTCGCCGCGCGATACGGCGGTGGCCACGTTGGCAATGTCCCGCACCTGAGAAGTCAGGTTGCTGGCCATCGTGTTTACGTTGTCCGTCAGGTCTTTCCAGGTGCCGCGCACGTTGGGCACTTTGGCTTGGCCGCCGAGTTTGCCTTCGGTACCTACTTCGCGGGCCACGCGGGTTACTTCGTCACCGAAGATGTTGAGCGAGTCCACCATTTCGTTGAGGTTTTCCTTCAACTGGAGCAGCTCGCCGCGCACGTTAACCGTGATTTTCTGCGAAAGGTCGCCTTTGGCTACGGCCGTTGCTACGTTGGCAATGTCCCGCATCTGCGAAGTCAGGTTGCTGGCCATCGTGTTCACGTTGTCCGTCAAATCCTTCCAGGTACCCGAGACTTTCGGCACGTTGGCCTGACCGCCGAGGATACCCTCCGTGCCCACTTCGCGGGCCACGCGGGTTACCTCGCCGGCGAAGATGTTGAGCGAGTCCACCATTTGGTTCAGGTTGTCCTTCAGGTCCAGCAGCTCGCCTTTTACATCTACCGTGATTTTCTGCGAAAGGTCACCTTTCGATACGGCGGTTGCTACGTTGGCAATGTCTCGTACCTGACTGGTCAAGTTCGAGGCCATCGTGTTCACGTTGTCGGTCAGCTCTTTCCAGGTGCCGCCTACGCGGGGCACTACGGCCTGGCCGCCGAGTTTGCCTTCGGTACCTACTTCGCGGGCCACGCGGGTTACTTCGTCGCCAAAGATGTTGAGCGAGTCCACCATCTGGTTGAGGATGTTCTTCAGCTCCAGGATTTCGCCCTTCACGTTTACCGTCATCTTCTGGCTCAAGTCGCCGCGGGCTACGGCCGTGGCCACGTTGGCAATGTCCCGTACCTGCGAGGTAAGAGCTGCGGCCATGTCGTTTACGTTGTCGGTGAGGGCTTTCCACACACCGGCCACGTTTGGTACGCTGGCCTGGCCGCCGAGTTTACCTTCAGTTCCCACCTCCTGGGCCACGCGGGTTACCTCGCCGGCAAACAGGTTGAGGGACGCCACCATCTGGTTCAGGTTCTGCTTCAGCTGCAGGAATTCGCCTTTTACATCAACGGTAACCGTCTGCGTCAGGTCACCTTTAGCTACGGCCGTGGCTACGTTGGCAATGTCTCGTACCTGACTAGTCAGGTTACTAGCCATGTAGTTTACGTTGTCCGTCAGGTCTTTCCACACACCGGCCACGCTGGGTACCGAGGCCTGGCCGCCGAGGCGGCCTTCGGTGCCTACTTCCTGCGCCACGCGGGTTACCTCGCCGGCAAACAGGTTCAGCGAGTCCACCATCTGGTTCAGGTTCTGCTTCAGCTGGAGCAGCTCGCCTTTTACATCGACGGTTACTTTCTGGCTCAAGTCGCCTTTAGCTACGGCCGTTGCTACGTTGGCAATGTCCCGCACCTGAGAAGTCAGGTTGCTGGCCATGTTGTTTACGTTATCCGTCAGGTCCTTCCACACGCCGGCCACGTTCGGCACGCTGGCCTGGCCGCCGAGTTTTCCTTCCGTACCCACTTCCTGCGCCACGCGGGTTACCTCGCCGGCAAACAGGTTCAGCGAGTCTACCATCTGGTTCAGGTTCTGCTTCAGCTGCAGGAATTCGCCTTTTACATCAACGGTAATCTTTTGCGACAAGTCGCCTTTAGCTACCGCAGTTGCCACGTTGGCGATGTCTCGTACCTGCACGGTGAGGTTCGAGGCCATGTTGTTTACGTTGTCGGTCAGGTCTTTCCAGATGCCGCCCACGTTGGGCACCGAAGCCTGGCCACCGAGCTTCCCTTCGGTGCCTACCTCTTGCGCCACGCGGGTTACCTCGCCGGCGAAGATGTTCAAGTTGTCAATCGTTTTGTTGATAGTTTCGGCCATCAACTTAAAGTCGCCCGATACCGGAATCTGGAAGCTTTCGTCCAGATTGCCGCGGCTGATGTTCTTCAGTACCTTGCCCACTTCCAACACTGGCACGGCGATGCTGTCCACCAGGCCGTTGATGTTGTTTACCATGTCGCGCCAGAAGCCGGCAGCGCTATCGGCCGAGGCCCGAGCTTTCAGGTTGCCTTCCACCCCGGCCACTTTCGAGATGCGCGACACCTCGCCCCCTACCCCGGCAATCATGTCCACCATCGAGTTGTAGGCTTCCGCGATTTCGGCGAAAATGTCGTCGTTCTGCTTGGTGAGCCGCACCGACACGTCGCCCTTCTTAAAGGCATCAAGCGCGTAAAGCACCCGATTGAGCTGGTCGTTTACGTAGCCCGGGTCCTGGGTGTCGACGGAGCCGCGCGAGCCGCCCTTCTTGCGGGTCAGGTCGTTGTTGGTGCGCACCACGTCGAGCGCTGAAACAGCGCCGGCGTCCGGCGTTGCGCCGTCAATGACATCCGTAGGAGTTGCAGCGGCACGCCGAGCCTTGGGTCGCGGATTCTGGGGGGAAGCCATATTAATAGTATGGGAATCGATTCAGGAAGGGGAAAGCTAATCGGGAGGGCGAAGTACGGGGGTTAGCCGCGAATAAGCAAAGATAACCCCGCCCGGTACGGCGCTGAACCCGCCGGGCTGCTGACTCGTTCCCGAGGCGCGGCTCCGGCCGGATTATTGCTACCGGATGCGGCTGCTAAGATTTAAGCGGCATCTTTGCGGCCAATTTTAACTTTTCGTCGCAGCTGGTCGTTTCACCTTCACAGTTACCCCTCTCCTACTGCCGCACCCCTTACCCGCCCACATGGTCAAGAATT
Source organism: Hymenobacter negativus (assembly GCF_016056375.1). GTDB lineage: Bacteria > Bacteroidota > Bacteroidia > Cytophagales > Hymenobacteraceae > Hymenobacter > Hymenobacter negativus_A. The sequence goes on along the minus strand of NZ_JAEDAE010000001.1, from coordinate 420,811 downwards.
TAGTTATCGTCGAGTCGCCGGCCAAGGCGAAAACCATTGAAGGCTACCTCGGCCAGGATTTCGTGGTGCGTTCCAGCTACGGCCACGTCCGCGACTTGCCGAAGGACAACAATGCCATCGATATTGCCAACGGTTTCAAGCCCACCTATGTGGTTTCGGCCGACAAGCGCGAGCTCATCGCGCAGCTAAAAAAACTTTCGAAGGAAGCCGAAACCGTCTGGTTGGCGAGTGACGATGACCGCGAGGGCGAAGCCATCTCGTGGCACCTGGCCGAAACGCTGAACCTGCCCGAAGCCAAAACCAAGCGCATCGTATTCCGCGAAATCACCAAAAACGCCATTCTGGGTGCTATTGCCGACCCGCGCACGGTGAACCAGGACCTGGTGAATGCCCAGCAGGCCCGCCGCGTGCTCGACCGCCTCGTGGGCTTTGAACTGAGCCCGGTGCTCTGGAAAAAGGTGAAGCCCGGCCTGAGCGCTGGCCGTGTGCAGAGCGTGGCCGTGCGGCTGGTGGTGGAGCGGGAGCGCGAAATCAGCCAGTTTTTGCGGGCAAGCGCCTACCGCGTTGTGGCCCGCTTTGATGCCGGCCGCGGGGCCATGCTGGAGGCCGAGCTGCCCACTCGTTATAAGACGCGCGAAGAAGCCGAGGCCTTTTTGCAGCGTTGCGTGGGGGCGTCGTACCAGATTGAGAGCCTGGATAAGAAGCCCGGCAAGCGCAGCCCGGCCGCGCCATTTACCACGTCCACGCTGCAGCAGGAAGCTTCGCGCAAGCTGGGCTTCTCGGTGGCGCAGACAATGAGCGTGGCGCAGAAACTGTACGAAGCCGGTAAAATCAGCTACATGCGCACAGACTCGGTGAACCTGAGTCAGGAAGCACTGGCGGGCGCACAGGCGGCCATCACGGCAGCTTATGGGGCCGAATACCACCACACGCGCACATTCAAAACCAAGTCGGCCTCGGCCCAGGAGGCGCACGAAGCCATTCGCCCCACGGATTTCAGCGCGGTGAAAGCGGGCTCGGATGCGTCGGAACAGCGGCTGTACGACCTCATCCGCAAGCGGGCCATGGCTTCGCAAATGGCGGAGGCGGTGATTGAGCGCACCACGGCGGTTATCGGCATCAGCACCCAGCCGGGCGTAACACTAACGGCCAGCGGCGAGGTGATTACCTTCGAGGGCTTCCTGAAAGTGTATGCCGAGAGCAAGGACGAGGAGGAAGAGGACGACGCCAAAGACGGCGAAAGCAGCTTCTCGCGCGGCCTGCCGCCACTGAGCGTGGGCCAGAACCTGCCCTTGCAGCGCCTGAGCGCCACGGAGCGGTTTTCGTCGCCGCCGGCGCGCTACACCGAGGCTTCGCTGGTGAAAAAGCTGGAGGAAATGGGCATTGGCCGGCCTTCAACTTACGCCCCGACCATCAGCACCGTGCAGAAGCGCGGCTATGTAGAGAAGGATTCGCGGGAGGGCAAGGAGCGCAAATTCCACGTGTTGACGCTGGACGGCAACGCGGTGCAGACCGAAGTAAAAACCGAGAACTACGGCGCTGAGAAAGCCAAGCTGTTTCCCACCGATACGGCCATGGTGGTGAACGACTTTCTGGTGGCGCACTTTCCGGTGATTGTGGACTACCAGTTCACGGCTAAGGTGGAGGACGAGTTCGACCAGATTGCCAACGGCCACGAAAACTGGACGCAGATGCTGACGGGTTTCTACGGCAAGTTCCACGCGACTATTGAGGCCGGGCAGGACATCGACCGCAGCACCGTGGGCGGCACCCGCGAGCTGGGCGTGCACCCCGAAACCGGCGAGCGTATCTCGGCCCGCCTGGGTAAATACGGCCCCTACGTGGCCCTGGGCGACACCGAAGGCGAAACCAAACCGGCCTACGCCAACCTGCGCAAGGGACAGTTCATTGAAAGCATCACGCTCGAAGACGCGCTGGAGTTATTCAAGCTGCCGCGTGTGGTGGGCGAGTTCGAGGATAAGGCCATGACGGCCGCGCTGGGCCGTTTCGGTCCTTATATCCGCCACGACAGCAAGTTCTTCTCTCTTACCAAGGAGCAGGACCCGCACACCATCACGGCCGAAGAAGCCGTGGCCCTGATTGAGAACAAGCGCAAAACCGACGCCGAGCGCCTCATCAAAAGCTTCCCCGAAAACCCCGATATTCAGGTGCTGAACGGCCGTTTCGGTCCTTACATCGTGGCGGGCAAGAAGAACGTGAAGATTCCCAAGGGCGAAGAGCCTACCGAACTCACGCTGGAGCGCTGCATCGAGCTGGCCGATGCCACGCCCGAAAAGCCCAAAGGTGGCCGATTCGGCAAAAAAGCTGCTCCCGCCAAGGAGGAGAAAGACGCGGATGCGCCGGCTAAAAAAACCGCCAAGGCCACCGCTAAAAAACCAGCGGCCAAAAAGAAGCCTGCTGCCAAGAAGCCGGCCACGAAAACTGCCACCGCTAAAAAGCCCGCTGCTAAGGCAAAATAATTTTTGCGCCCTGGCGTTCAGACCGTCCAAAAAGCCCGCACTTCGCGGGCTTTTTTGGGTTTTCGCTTATGCTGTTTAGTCGCCTGTTGCTTCCGGTTGCGTTGTCCTTAATTCTCGTGAGTGCGTCGCCCGGACCCGAGGGACGTCCGGTTGACCTTGCTTACCCGTGGCTGGAGGCATGGGTCCCGGTCGGCCAGACTTTGGCGACCCGCTTTTTGCCTCCCGCCGGCTGCCAACGAGTGCCCGTGGCCGCCAGCTCGTGGGGCGAGTGGCTCCGCTGGCTGCCCCTGAAGCCGGCTGGTACCAAAGCCCGCCTCTACAACGGCCAGCTAAAGGACCGGCAAGACGTGGTGGCGGCGGTGGTCAACATCGACGTGCCGCCCCAGGATTTGCAGCAGTGCGCCGATGCCGTGATTAGGCTGCGGGCCGAATACGGTTTTAGCCACGACCCGAACAAGGTGCATTTTCACCTCACCACGGGCTATGATTTCTGGTTTTCGGACTTTGTGGCCGGGCGCACGTTTCGGGTAGCCAACGAGGAGGTGCTACCAGCAACCCGGCCCGCCGAAGCGCCCACCCACGCGGCGCTGGTCCGCTACCTGGTGCCCACGTTCGGGTACGCGGGCACGAAGTCGCTGAGCCGGGAGCTGCGGCCGGTGCCGCTGGCGCAGGTGCAGCCCGGCGACGTGCTCATTCACGGCGGCGCGCCCGGCCACGCGGTACTGGTAGTTGATGTGGCCGAGAACCCGGCCTCGCACCAGAAATATGTGCTGCTGGCCCAGAGCTATATGCCGGCCCAGAGCATTCACGTGCTTCGCAATATTGATGCACCGGCACTCGGCGCCTGGTTTGCCGTACCCGGGCCGGCCGGGGCCGAGTTTGATACGCCGGAGTGGACGTTTGCCCGCGAGGAGTTGAAGCGGTTTGAATAGCTACGCTTTAACCGGCACAATGGCTTCAATGCTGACCGCGCTCAACTCATCGAAACTCCGAATAATGCGGTCGGCCTGGTGCAGGTCCTGGCCTTCGGAATGGGGACTGAGGTAGGCGATGCAATAAATTCCGGCCGCCTTGGCCGCGGCTACGCCGTTGGCCGCGTCTTCGATGACGATGCACTTGGTGACGGGGGTTCCGGCCAGTTCGGCGGCGCGCAGGAAGATGGCCGGGTTGGGCTTGGACTCGGCAAAGTCTTCGCCGCTAATGCGGTAGGCGAAGTACTCGCCCAGTCCGAAACGGTCGAACACCCGGGCAATGGTGGCTTTGGAGGCTGAAGATGCGACTACCAGCTGCACGTCGTGGCGGCGCAGGTCTTCGATGAGCACCCGCACGCCGGGCAGCAGGTCGAGACTGGCATCTTCGTCAAAAGACTGGTTGAACAACTCGCGCTTGCGCATGACCATGGCTTCCACGTCCTGCCTGAGGCCATATTTCTGCTTAAGCAGCTGGAAGACGTTGCGCGTCGATTTGCCCAGAAAAGTCGCATACTCGGCGGCCGAAACGGGAATACCCAGTTCGGCAAACTGCGTGAAGAAAGCGTGGCGGTGAATGGGCTCGGTGTCGATAATAACGCCGTCCATGTCGAAGATTACCGTGTGAATCATGAAAGTGGAAGCAGGAGAATAACCAGGGCAAAGGTACCGGCTGGCCGCACAGCCCCTGCCCGCAACAGAAATAATAGAAGTTGGAAAACTTTTCTATCGGAAATGATGTATATACATCAAATGTATCTACATTTGTCACACCAACGCATCTAACTAACGCCCCTATCATGGCTAACACCGTTCTGCATCCCGCCAACACCCGAGGCCACGCCAACCATGGCTGGCTCAATTCCTTTCACACCTTCAGCTTTGCCGGCTACAACAACCCCGAGCGCGTGCACTTCGGCGCGCTGCGCGTGCTGAACGACGACACCGTGGCCGGCGGCATGGGCTTCAGCAAGCACCCGCACGACAACATGGAGATTATCTCCATCCCGCTCTCCGGCGACTTGGAGCACCAAGATTCGATGGGCAACAAAACCGTCATTCGCCAGCACGACGTGCAGGTGATGAGCGCCGGCACCGGCGTGGCCCACTCCGAGAAAAACCACAACCAGCATCAGGAAGTGAAATTTCTGCAAATCTGGGTGTTCCCGAAAGAGCGGGGCATCAAGCCAAACTACGGCCAGGAAACCTTCGCCCCGGAGGCCCGCCACAACCAGCTGCTGCAAGTGGTATCGCCCGCCGGCGACGGCACCAACCCGCATATCAATCAAGATGCCTGGTTCCACATCGGCAACCTCGATAAAGGCTTTGCGACCGACTATGCCGTGAAAAAATCCGGCAACGGCGTCTACGCTTTCGTGCTGGAAGGGGACGTGACCATCAACGGCCAGGCCCTGCACCGCCGCGACGGCTTCGGCATCTGGGACACCGAGAAACTCGAAATCAGCGCCGACAGCAACGCCGAGTTGCTGCTGATGGAAGTGCCGATGCAATTTTAATTGTTCTGGCGGTTCGCCTCACTCCTCAGCCCCCGCTCCGGTGGAGGGGGCGCCTGCCGAACATTTATGCGACCTTTCTTGCTAATAAGCTTCAAACAACTAACCTACTAAATCAACCCAGCCGCGCCGCCTTGGCTCTCCCTCTCCACCGGAGCGGGGGCCGAGGAGTGAGGCGAACCGCCAAAACATGAAACCCGCCCCCACCACCTACCCCGTTCACGAGCTCATTCGCAACCGTTGGAGCCCCCGCTCCTTCTCCGCGCAGCCCGTGGAGCAGGAAAAACTGAATCAGGTATTTGAAGCTGCTTCCTGGGCGTTCAGCGCCATGAATTTGCAGCCCTGGCAGTACATCTACGCGCACAAGGCCGACACCGAAGCCTTCCAGAAAATCCTCGATTGCCTGATGCCCGGCAACCAGCCCTGGGCCAAAAACGCGCCCGTGCTCATCATCGCCCTGGCCCAAACGGCCAACGCCGACGGCCAGCCCAACGGCGCGGCCATGCACGACCTCGGCGCTGCTAATGCCACTCTCTTCCTTGAAGCCACCGCGCTGGGCCTGCACGGGCACGTGATGGGCGGCTTCGACCGCGACAAGACCCGCCGCGAGTTCAATCTGCCCGACAACCTCACGCCGGCCGTGGTAATGGCCCTCGGCTACATCGGCGAGGCCGAGCAGCTTGAAGAACCCTTCCTGAGCCGCGAAAAGGCCGCCCGCAGCCGTAAACCGGTAGCTGAATTCGCCTTCCGCAACGAGTTGCCCGCCGCGCAATGAAAACCCGCCTCACCCGCGCCGCCGAGCGCGGCCTCAAGGACATTGGCTGGCTGAAAAGCAACCTCTCGCTCAGCTTCGGGCCGTATGCCGACCCGGAGCGCAGCGGCTTCGGCCTGCTCCGCACCTTCAACGACGACGTAGTGCAGCCCGGCGGCGGCTTCGGCATCCACGGCCACGCCAACATGGAAATCATCTCCGTGATGCTGGCCGGCAGCATGAACCACAAAGACACCCTCGGCTACACCGAAGTGGTGCACCAGGACTGGGTGCAAATCATGAGCGCGGGCAGCGGCCTGCGCCACGAGGAGCACAACGTGGGCGACACCGACGTGAATTTCCTGCAAATCTGGATTGAGCCCAAGCTCCAGAACATCGGCCCGCGCTACCAGCGCCGCCAGTTTCCGGAAGCCCAGCGCGTGAACCAGCTCACCACCATCGTGAGCAATGAGGAAGGCACCGCCCACTGCTGGATAAACCAGAACGCGAAACTATCCCTCGGCTACTATACTGAGACGCAAACAGTGAATTATAGCTTCATGCCGCTGAATAAGCTGCTGTTTCTGTTCGTCATCAGCGGCAGCGTAACGGTGGCCGGCCAGGAAGTGCGGGAGCGCGACAGCCTCGGCATCTGGGACACGGACCGCGTGAGCATTGAAGCGGCAGCTGGTGCGCGGTTTCTGCTCATCGAGTGCCCGATTAACCATTAAATGAGAGGCGTAGAGACGCATAATTGCGTCTCGTCATTGGACAATATCTGAACGATGCGGCCGACGAGACGCAATTATGCGTCTCTATAACCGGCCCATGTCCCTGATAACACAAAAAAAGCTGCCCCATACCAGGGCAGCTTTTTTGTTACAGTACAAACCCGCGTCAACGCCCTACCCTTGAATAAAGGCCAGCAAATCGGCGTTGATGGTGGCGGCTTCCGTGGCGGGCATGCCGTGCGGGAAGCCGGGGTACGAAATCAGCTTGCCGTGCTGCAGCAGCTTGATGGACTTGGCGCTGCTAATGCCGAACGGCACAATCTGGTCGTCCTCGCCGTGCAGCAACAGCACGGGCACGGTCACGCTTTTCAGGTCTTCGGTGAAATCGGTTTCCGAGAATGCCTTGACGCCGAGGTAGTGGGCATTGGCCCCGCCGTTCATGCCCTGCCGCCACCAGTTGTCGCGGATGCCCTGCTTCACCTGGGCGCCCGGGCGGTTGTAGCCGTAGAACGGCAGGGTGAAATCCTGAAAATACTGCGCTCGGTTGGTGGCCGTGCTCTCCCGAATTTCATCAAACACCGCCATGGGCACGCCGTCGGGGTTGGCGGGGGTTTGCGCCATGAGGGGCGGTACGGCGCTGATGAGCACCGCCTTGGCCACGCGGCCCCGGGCCGCCCGAGCGGCGTAGCGAATGGCCACGCCCCCGCCCGTGGAATGGCCGATGTGCACGGCATCCTTGAGGTCGAGGTGGTCGGCTAGCTCGATGATGTCGGCCACGTAGGTGTCCATGTCGTGGCCGGTGGCGGCTTGCCCTGAGCGGCCGTGCCCGCGGCGGTCGGCTGCAATCACCCGGTAGCCTTTGTTCAGGAAAAACATCATCTGGGAGTCCCAGTCGTCGCTCGAGAGCGGCCAGCCGTGGTGAAACACCAGCGGCTGGCCGGTGCCCCAGTCCTTATAATAGATTTCGGTACCGTCTTTAACCTTGAGAGTTGCCATAAGTACGTTGCAGAAAATGAGGTAAGAAAAGGCATCAGGGTCCTGGCGTTGGTATGCCGCCTGGTGGCCCGGCTGCGTAAAGCTAACCGCCAGGCGGCTAAATATAATGTTTCCTAAATATTAACTATTATCTCATCAGTATCCGCAGCGGTAAACCGGCTTCCCCGCCTACTGGCTGGCCCCGTAGCCCACCACTAAGCCCTTAGTAACGCCAGCCCTAACCGTTTCAAAACCCACTGCCTCCAGCGGGCTTTTTTATAAACAACCGCTCCCCTCCCAACGTATTCTGCGCTCACGCATTTCCCCCATCCTCATGGCCGAAACCACCCTTAAAGCCGTCGCCGCCAAAATGGCGAAGCTCGACATCACCCTGCTCACCACTCACACCAGCCGCGGCCACCTCAGCACCCGCCCCATGAGCAACAACGGCGACGTGGAATACGACGGCAACTCTTATTACTTCACGTATGAGGGCTCCCGCACGGTCAGCGACATCACCGAGAACCCCCACGTCAGTCTCGGCTTCTCCGGCCCCGACTGGCTCTATGTGTCGGTGGTAGGCACGGCCACCCTCATCCGCCAAAAAGCCACCTTGGAAAAGCACTGGCTGCCGGAGCTGAAACGCTGGTTCAAGGACGGGATAGACACGCCCGGCATCGTGCTGATTCGGGTGCAGGCCAAGCGCATCAAGTTCTGGCACGGCGAGGAAGAAGGTGAGCTGACGCTGTAGGTGCGCGTTACCCAACTCCTACCCTCACACCAATACCCTCTCACCTCAAAAAATGAAACACCTCGTCGTCCTCACCGGCGCCGGCGTCTCGGCCGAGTCCGGTATCCGCACCTTCCGCGACACCAACGGGCTGTGGGAAGAGCACCGCGTCGAAGACGTGGCCTCGCCCGAGGGCTTCGCGCGCAACCCGGCCCTGGTGCTCGATTTCTACAACCAGCGCCGCGCCCAGGCCCGCACGGTGCAGCCCAACGCCGCCCACCTGGCCCTAGCTGGGTTCGAAGAAGAACCCAACTGGCGCGTCAGCATCATCACCCAGAACGTAGACGACCTGCACGAACGCGCCGGCTCTACCGACGTGCTGCACCTGCACGGCATGCTGAACCAGATGCGCTCAGTGGCCGACGAAACCACTGTCTACGACTGCCCCGGTGACATCAAGCTGGGCGACCTCGCCCCCGACGGCCACCAGCTCCGCCCCCACATTGTGTGGTTTGGCGAGATGGTGCCCGCCATCGAAGAAGCCGCCGAAACCGTGAGCACCGCCGATGCCCTGCTGGTGGTAGGCACCTCCCTGCAAGTGTACCCGGCCGCCGGCCTGCTGCACTACGCCCCCGCCACCTGCCCCGTCTTCGTCATCGACCCGCACCAGCCCGAAGCCGGCCGCCGCGGCGTGCGCTACGTGGCCGAGGCCGCCAGCACGGGCGTGCCCAAGGTGCTAAGGGAGCTGGCGGGATAGCGGCGTTTGTCATTGCGAGTGAAGCGCAGCGGAACGCGGCAATCCGTCCTATCAAAACTCAGACACTTTCTCTTTTACCAGAAAGCCCGATACTTCGCAATGTCTGGGCTTTGTCTTTGTCACATCTCAGGAATGGTCGCTGAGCGAGGACGGATTGCCGCGTTCCGCTGCGCTCCACTCGCAATGACAGGCGAACCCCAAAAAAATCACCCACCAAATACCTTCTCTTTTCTACCTTAGCGCCATGTACAGACTCGTCACCAAATACCAGCTTCTCGGCCTCCGCAAGGAACACGACGCCGCCCACCAGCACAATCACATGATGCTAAGGCCCATTGCCGGCGTGCCCGAAGCCTTCGAAACCGAGCAGGCTGCCTTCGACTGGGCCCTGAGCAACCACGAAGACCTGCGCCATCACCCCGAATTCGTGGTGTTGCCCGTGCACCACATGGTCATGACCTGGCAGCCCGAGGATGCCCCCCTCTAAGGGCGGCTTCTGGGCCGAATTCTGGCCCAAAGCCCTTATCATCGTGGCCCTCATCGCCGCCCTCTGGTTGCTCGAACACTACGGCATTATCCGACGCTGGTAAACGACTTTTTGCGCTGGTCCGCCTGCCCTTGGTAGGCGGACCAGTCGCGTTTTTCCCTAACCCACTTTATGGCTTCCGCATTTGGCCATGCCGCCCTGGGGGCTACTCTGGGCAAGCTCCTGCTCCCCGACCGCCGGCACTGGCCCTATTGGGTGGCTGCTGCCCTCTGCGCCGCCCTGCCCGATGTGGACTCCGTAGGCTACCGCCTGGGCGTGCCGTATGACAGCCTCTGGGGGCACAGGGCCTCACGCATTCGCTGCTGGCCGCGGCTGTAGTAGCTGCGGTGGGCGCCCTGCTGGGCCGGCTGCCCCGCCCCGGCCAGCGGCCACCCGCTAGGCGGCTCGCGCTGCTGCTGTTTTTGGCCACCGCCTCGCACGGCCTGCTCGATGCGATGACGACGGGCGGTCTGGGGGTAGCCTTTTTCAGCCCCTGGCACCCGGAGCGCTACTTCTTTCCCTTCCGGCCCATCAAAGTATCGCCCCTGAGCATCCGGGGGTTCTTTGGCGCTAAAGGGCTGCGGGTGCTGGCCAGCGAAGCCCTGTGGGTGGGCCTGCCGTGCCTGCTGCTGTTGGGCTGGCAGCAGCTATGGACTGGCCAGCGTAGGGAGAAGCCGGTGCTACGCTAACGCTTAGCAAATATGCTGACCGATGTAGAGACGCAATATTTTGCGTCTGGTCGTGGAACGAGGATAACTACATACACGAACATGGATAAGCAACGACGAGACGCAAAATATTGCTTCTCTACTCACTTGCAGATGCGGCCTACTGCCTCAGCCACTGCCGGGCATAGGCGGCAAATTCCATTTCATTAAACGCGGCCACCACCATGCCCACGTAGCCATCGGGCCGCACCACGTACAAGGTACCAGGCGCTTCGGTAGCGGTGGGAGCAATTTGTGTGGCGGCTAAGTTGTGCGCCGCCGCCCACGCCTGCGCCGCCGGCACCGGGCCAACGTGCAGCAGGTGCCAGCCCACGGGCCGCAACGCCTCGTAGCGCCCGGCAGCCCAGGGCAGGCGCTGCCCGCCTGCCACGCCCCCGGCCCGGCCCCGGCTCAGGGGCGAATGCGGGTACTTAATGCCTATTTGAGAGATGGTACGAAACATCAACCGGCGGATGGCGGGCACGCGCACGGCCAGCGGCAGCAGTAGCGGCGCCACCCAGCTGCGCACGAAGCTGGCCCAGGCCGTGGCCCGCGTGGCGCCAGTGAACGCGCGGTCGGTGGTGGCCACCAGCTGCCGCGCAAAGGGGATGCGTTCCGCTTCGTAGGTATCGAGCAGGGCTTCGGGCGCGGTGTGCTGCAGCACGGCGGCGAGTTTCCAGCCCAGGTTCACGGCATCGCCGAGGCCGGTGTTCATGCCCTGCCCGCCGGCCGGGCTGTGGATATGGCCCGCGTCGCCCACCAGAAACGCCCGGCCTTGCCGGAAGTGGTCGGCCACTCGGTGGTGCACCCGGTAGGTGGCAAACCAGCTCACCGACTGCACCCGGACGTGCTCGGTCGCCTCCAGCCCCGGCTGCACGGTGGCAAAGGTGGCGGCTTCCGGGGCCAGCCCATCGGGCAGCAGGCCGATAATGCGCATCCGCCCCTGCGGCATCGGAAAGAAGGCGTTGAAGGTGCGCGGGGCCAGCGATACTTCCAGCATCCGCCCCAGCCGGACATCTTCGTCCAGGCCCTCGGTCACGGTATCGGCCACGAAGAAAACCTGCTCGTACGTCCCGCCCGGAAAGCCGATGCCCAGCGCGTGCCGCACGGCCGAGTGGGCCCCATCGCAGCCCGCTACGTAGGCTGCAGTCACCGTTTCGGGCGGTTGGCCAGGGGCCTGTAGGGTGGCAGTGGCCCCGGCCGCTTCCTGCGTGAGGCCCGTGAGGCTGGTGTTCCACTCCACGGCCACACCGTAAGGCACCAGTGCCTCGCGCAGCAGCCGCTCCGTCTGGTCCTGCGAGATTGTGAGGGCATAGGGAAACGGGCTCAGCCCCTCGCCAATGCGGCCCAATGGCAGCTTAGCCGCTACGTGCCCTTTCCGGCGCAGGGCCACGCCGCGCACCATTTCGCCCTGCGCGATGAACGTTCCGGCAAATCCATGCCGGTCGAGCAGCTCCAGGGTGCGGGCGTGCATGACCAAGGCCCGGCTCAGGGGCGAAGGGCCCGGCAGCGGGTCGATAATACGGGGGCGCAGGCCGTGGCGGCACAGCTCCAGCGCCAGCATCAGGCCCGAAGGGCCGGCCCCGGCAATCAGCACGTTAGCAGCAGTTGGGTTCATCGGCGAAGTCGGCTGGTGGGCCGGTAAATATAGCCGAATGCGTCTTTCAGCTCGCCGGAAATAACCGCATGCTACTCCTCTGCCGTAGAAGAGGGTTATACCTTCTTCGCTTATGCCTTTTCGCTACGTTCGCGCCCTGATTGCCGGGCTGTTTCTCACTGCTTCGGCTCCCGGTTTTGCCCAGGCCCCGGCCCACACCGTTTTCCTGCTGGGCAATACTGCGCAGGCCGATTTACCCGCCGCCCGCCTTAAGCTGCTACGCGCCACGCTGGAGCAGCAAACCGGCCCTTTCACCGTGGTGCACCTCGGCGACATCGTGAGCAATACCGGCCTCGTGGCAAAAGGCGACACCGCCCTGGCCCAGGCCGAGCGCAACCGCGCCGACCAGCTCATTGCCCTGGTAAAGGGCCTGCCACAGGGCAAAATCTATTTCCTGCCCGGCGATAAGGACTGGGCCAACTCCGGCCCCGCCGGCCTCAAAGCCGTGCGCCGCCTCGAAAAGTACATCGAGAAGCAGCTGCCCGGCCAGAATGCCTTCATCCCCACCAACGGCTGCCCTGGCCCCGAAGTGGTGGACGTGGCCCCGCTGGTGCGCCTAGTGGCCATCAACACGCCGTGGTTCACGCACCCCTTCGACCGCCCCGAGGCGCCCGACACCGACTGCAAAACCCTCACGAAAGAAGAATTCCGTGAGCAGCTGCAGGACCTGATTGACGACACCAAGAACAAGAACGTGTTGCTGCTGGGCCACCACCCCGTGGTGACCAATGGCGTGTACGGCGGCCACGAGCCGCTTTCGCGCCATCTCAGCCCGCCGGTGTTTGGCACCATCTACGCGGCCTACCGTCAAAACGTGGGCACCCCCCGCGACCTGGCCAACCCGCGCTATCAGGAGCTGAAAAAAGAGCTGCTGAACACCTTGCAGAGCAACCCCGGCGTCATTTACGCCGCTGCCCACGATTTCAGCCTGCAAGTCACGCCTTTTCAGGGTAACTACCATGTTGTTAGCGGCAGCTTCGCCGAAAGCGAGCACGTGGGGGCCAGGGGCCAGTCGCTCTACAGCAAAAGCGAGGAAGGTTACACCACCCTCGAATACTTCGCCGATGGCACGGTAAAAACGCACGTTTTCACCTTTGATGATAAAGGCCAGGCCGCCAAGGGCGCTTATACTGCTACCCTTTTCCGCTCGGCCTGCGCTGAGGGTGGCGACCAGAAAGCGCCCGCCAACCCATTCATCACCACCTGCCCCGGCGCGACCAAAACCGTAGCCGAAGCCAAGCCCGATGCGCCATTCCAAGTCACAACTACCGTAGTACCCGGCCCCGAATACAAGCCCACCGGCAGCCGCGACTTCTTCATCGGCAAAATCTACCGCTCGTCGTGGCTGCAGCCCGTCACGGTGAAAACCCTGGATTTGACCACCGAAAAAGGTGGCCTGCGCCCCACCGGCAAAGGCGGCGGACGCCAGACGACCTCGCTCAAGCTCATTGCGGCTGATAGCTCGGAGTACGTGTTCCGCTCCGTGGATAAGGACGTGACCAAGATTCTGCCGCCCGAGCTGCGTAACTCCATTGCCTCCGACGTACTGCGCGACGTGACGGCCACGGCCAACCCGTACAGCAACTTGCCCATCAGCTACATGCTGGATCAGACGGACATTCTGCACGCCCGCCCGCGCCTGTTTCGCCTACCTGACAACCAACAGCTCGGCCCCTACCGCGAAGAATACGCCAACCTGCTCGGCACCCTCGAAGACTCGCCCAAAGACCCGAAGCCCAATCTGCCCGGCTTCGGCGGCTCCGATGAGGTGACGCGCAGCTTCGGCCTGTTCCGCAAGCTCTATAAGGACCACGACAACCACGTGGACGCGCCTGCCCTTGCCCGCGCCCGCGCCTTCGACATGCTGGTGGCCGACTTCGGCAAGCACGAGGACAACTGGAAGTGGGCCGGCTACAAGCAGAAGGACGGTGGTACGCTCTACCGCCCCATCCCGCGCGACCGCGACCAAAGCTTCACCCTCTGGAACGGCTTCCTCACCTACCTCGCCAACCGCGAGTGGGCCGTGCCCAGCATCGAAGGCTTCAACTCCGAGTTTCAGGACATGAAAAGCCTGAACTGGCCCGCCCGCCACCTCGACCGCTTCCTACTCCAGGACCTCACCCGTGAGCAGTGGCAGGAAACCGCAAAGTACCTGCAAGCCAAAATCACCCCTGCCGTTATCGACGGAGCCACCGCCCAGCTGCCGGCCGAAATCCAAACGCTTTCGGCCCAGGACATCAACCGCAAGCTTAAAGCCCGCATTCAGGAGCTGCCCAAGGCCATCGATGAATATTACCTGCTGCTGGCTCGCCGTGTAGATGTGGTGGGCTCGAACAAAGGCGAGGTATTCCAGGTGAACCGGATGCCTGATGGCCAGGTGCGCGTGCAGATGTTCGACCGCGCCGGCGACACCGACAGCCCCATAGGCACGGCCTTGTTCGACCGCACCTTCAAGCCCAACGAAACCGAGGAAGTGTGCCTCTACGGCCTCGGTGGCAAGGACGTGTTTTCCATCACCGGCGACGGGGGCAAGCATAGCATTCTGGTGCGCGTGATTGGCGGCGACGGCAAGGATAAAATCGGCGACAGCTCCACGGCCAGTGGCCTGCGCGCCCGCACCAAAATCTACGACCTGCCCGACACCGAAATGCAGCTCGGCCCGGAGTCGGACAACCGCACCAGCACGCGGCCAAGCGTGAACGAGTACGACCGCGAGCAGTTCGAATTCAACTCCTATCGCCCCAGCATCGGCCTGTTCTACAACGCCAACGACGGCTTCGGGGCCAGCGCGGGCATCACCTTCCTGCGGCAGGGCTTCCGCAAGCCGGGCTACAAGAACATGTACTCGTTCGATGTGCAGGGCAGCATCAACGGCCTGTTCCAGCTCACGGCCAGCACGCGGCACCGCTACGCCATCGGCAAGGTCGATGTGGGCGCTTCGGCCAGCTACGGCAGCTATTTCCCCTTCTACCGCTTCTTCGGGCTGGGCAATAACACCGGCTTCGACCAAACGCTCTACGACAACAAGTTCTACAACGCCCGCTACCAGGGGTACACCGTAAATGCCTTCCTGGAGCGTACCTTCCTGCAACGTAGCGTACTCCGCGTGGGGCCTACGTTTGAGAACTACACCAGCGACTTCGCCGGCAACACCTACCTCGGCACCATCGATACCCGCCCTGCCGACGTTCGGCCCAACACCGCCGCCCAGCGCCTAGTGGGCCTCAACGGTGTGTTCGACCTCGACCTGCGCAACCGCCCCAGTTTTGCCCAGCGCGGCGTGCGCATCCGGGTGCAGCACGACAGCTACCGCCAGCTCAGCAGCACCAAAAGCAACTTCGGCCTCACCCAGGGCTTCGCCGAGTATTACGGCACGGCCAAAATCGGCCTGCCCGTTACCCTTGTGCTGAAAGGCGGCGGGGCCAAAAACTACGGCCCCGACAGCGACATTCCGTTCTATAAATTCGCCAGCCTGGGCCAGAACGAGGGCCTGCGCGGCTACTATCGCAACCGCTTCAGCGGCGACGCCAGCCTGTACTACAACACCGAGCTACGCCTCGCCCTTGGCCAAATCAAAAACGGCTTCCTGCCCTTCTACTACGGCGTGTTTGGCTTCTACGACCAGGGCCGCGTGTATTACCAGGACGCCTCGCTCGGCGGCTGGCACTCGGGCTACGGCGCGGGCTTCTACATTGCCCCGGTGGTTGAAACCCTGGCCTTTGCCGTTTCTTACCAGAAGTCGGTGGAAAGCTCGCTCATCCAGTTCGGACTAGGCTTCCGGTTGGATAAGTAATTGATACCAAACGGTGATTTGGGCTGGCATGCGTCTTCGATGCATGCCAGCTTTTTTTTGACGGCTCCAGCTGCCGTACCGTCGACCCGCCCCGGCCATTGGACGAGTAGCCAATCGTTCGATGTAACCTTCCGGTAATTTCGGGGTCTATGCCAAAACAGCCGGCTGAAAGCGGTTCGGTTTTATTGGGTTTTACCACTATGTTATCTTGGCTACGGGCCTTTTTTCTGCGGTGCCAGCTGCCTCTGGCAATCGGGCTGGGCCTGGCCCTGAGCAGTGCGCTAACTGCGCAGGCGCAGCATGCCCCGCTCCTGCCGGCCTCTGCCGATGTGGAGGACGTGGCCCGGCTGGCTTTCTCCCGCCTGCCCGCGCACGATTCGCTGTCAATGGAGCACGGTCAGAAAGCCCTGCTGGTAGTGCCCGTGCTCGGCTACACGCAGCAAACCGGCGGCATTGCGCAGCTGGCATTTAGCATGGCCTTTGCCCGCCCGGCGGCCAACGTCTCGACGGTGCTGGCCGGGGCTGCCTACACTGCCAACGACCAGCTCATCATCACGGCCACGTCCTCCATCTGGCTGCCCGACAACCGCTGGTATTTCGTGGGCGACTGGCGGCTAATGCGCTACCCCCAAAGCACCTACGGCCTGGGCATGTACACCAGCACCACCGACCGCGTGGTGAGCATGAACTACAACTACCTGCGCGTCTACGAAAGCGCGCTGCGGCGCGTGGCCCCAGCCTGGTACGTAGGCCTGGGCTATCAGCTCGACTACCACTGGGACATTGTGAGCCGCAACAGTTTCCGCGAGGTAAGCCGGATTTCGCGCTACCGTTTCGGGGTTGAGGGCATGTCGGTATCGTCGGGGCCGGTTTTGTCTCTGCTGCACGACAGCCGTGCCAATGCCATCAATCCACAGGGCGGCGAGTATCTCAGCACCCAGTTGCGCACCAACCTGAAAAGATTCGGCAGCACCACCGCCTCCGACATGCTGCTTATCGACGCCCGCACCTATCTGCACCCTTCACCGCGCTCAACCAATATCCTGGCCTTCTGGTCCTACAACGTCCTCACCATCGCCGGCAATCCCCCCTTCCTCGACCTGCCCAGTACCGGCTGGGACACCTACAGCAACACCGGCCGGGGCTTCATCCAGGGTCGGTTTCGGGGCGATAACCTGCTCTACGGCGAGGTGGAATACCGCTACGGCATCACTCGCAACCACTTGCTGGGCGGCGTGGTCTTCGCCAATGCCCAGAGCGTGACCGAGCAGGAAAGCCGGCGCTTCGAGAAAGTGGTGCCCGCCGCCGGTGCCGGCCTGCGCCTGCGCCTCAACAAGGTTTCCAACACCAACCTGGCCATCGACTACGGTTTCGGGGCCGACGGCTCCAATGGCTTGTCGCTGAACCTGGGCGAGGTTTTTTGAGTAAGCAGGGATTTAGCAAAGCTGCCCGCCTGGCAGCCAAAACCAATGCCCAAAGCCCCGCCCGGCGGCTTACCTTTGGGCTTTATTTACCCCTGCTCCTGCATGAATTTCCCCCTTCGCAAGCTCGCCGCTATTGATATTGGGTCCAACGCCGTTCGTTGTCAGATATCGGCCGTGCTGTATTACGAAGGACGCTACCGTCTCAAGCGCGTCGAGTACGTGCGTTTCCCCATGCGCTTGGGCGAGGACGTGTTTGCCAGCGGCGAGATTTCGCCCGCCAAGGAGGAAAAATTCGTCAAGTTCCTGCACTCGCTGCGCCTGCTGATGGAAGTGCACGACGTGGCCCACTACCTCGTGTGCGCCACCTCGGCCATGCGCTCGGCGGCCAACGGCGCGGCCATTGCCGCCCGTGTGCGCCAGGAGTTGGGCATGGAAATCAAGGTAATCGATGGGCAGGACGAAGCCTTCTACATCAACCGCGTCATCGAGCACGTTCTGGAAGACAAGCGCCACTACCTGCACATCGACGTAGGCGGTGGCAGCACCGAGTTCAACATCTACCACGACCGCCGCAAGGTGGCCGCGCAGTCGTTCGAAATCGGCTCCATCCGCCGCATGCAGCAGGAAGAAAGCGGCGAAGTCGGCACCGACGCCCAGGCCGAGCTCTGGACCCGCATGGAAGCCTGGGTGCGCGCCAACGCCCGCAAATACCACGTCACCCGCGCCATCGGCACGGGCGGCAACATCAACAAAATCTACAGCCTCACTTCTTCGGACCCCGATAAGCACATCACCCGCCGCGCCATCGAAACCACGCTCAAGCGCCTCTCCGGCCTTAGCATGACCGAACGCGTGAACGTGGCCATGCTCAACCCCGACCGTGCCGACGTCATCATTCCCGCTGGCCATATCTACCTCTCGGCCATGCAGTGGGCCAACGTCAATACCATGGTCGTGCCCGATATCGGCCTGAAAGATGGCATGCTCCAGGCCTTGTTCGAGGAGTTTTTCGACGAGCTAAGCCCCGACGGCGGCCACCCCGCCATCCTCCCCGTCCCCGACGTGCAGAATCAGCCCGCCGAAATGGAGTAATCCTGTCATTACGAGGCCGCAGCCCGCGTCAATCCGGCCCGTCAAAACCAGCCACGCCCTTATGCTAAAAAGCCCCGATACTTTACCGTATCGGGGCTTTTTGTTTATAAAATGGCTTTGTCACATCTCAGGGTGGCCCTTATTGAGAGAGCGGATTGCCGCCTCGCTCGCAATAACAGGCATTGCTACACCTTTGCTGCTCCCACCGCCGCTTCATCGATATGCCCCACGGGCGTGGCATCGTCCTCACACACATCGTCGGGCTCTCCACCTTCGCCGAAGGAATCGTCTTGCGCACTGGCTTCCACGGATTCCAATGCGGCCGCCGCTTCCGAGGCTTCCTGTGCGGCTGCCGCTTCGGCGCGGCGTTGTTCCTGCACGCCCAACAGGGCCAGCAGGCCTTCGGGCGTGGCAGTGGCCAGTTGGGCTTCGTCGCGCTTGAAAAAGTCCTTGTGCACGTTCACCACGGGCTCGCCGGGAGCCGGATGCTGCCGAATGTAAGCACCATCTTCCCGCATCACGTAGCTATTCTGGTTGTCCATCATATTCATCATCAGAATATTAATGGCTTCCCGCTTAAGCTGCGGGTTCACAATCAGGAACAAAGCCTCAATTCGCCGGTCGAACGAGCGCACCATCACATCGGCCGAGCCGGCGTACACCTTGGCATCGCCGCCGTTGTGGAAGTAGAATAGCCGCGTATGCTCCAGGAATTCACCCACGATGCTGCGCACCTCAATGTTCTCGCTCAACCCTGGCCGCCCTGGCCGCAGGCAGCAAATGCCGCGCACGATAAACCGAATGGGCACGCCTGCTTTAGCCGCACGGTAAAACTCGTCGATAATCTCCTTGTCTTCCAGCGAGTTCATCTTCATCACAATGCCGCTGGGCAGGCCTTTCTTGGCGTGCTTCACCTCCTCCCGAATCAGGTGAATGAGCTGCTGCCGCATGTCCTTCGGCGCCGTGATGAGGTATTCGTAGTCGTCGGGCTGCGAGTGGCCGGTGATTACGTTGAAGAATTCCGACACGTCGTGCCCGTACACGTCATTGGTGGTGAGCAGGCTAACGTCGGTGTAGAGGCGCGAAGTCTGCTCATTGTAGTTGCCCGAGCCGATGTGCACGTAGCGCGTTACCTTCTCGCCTTCCTTGCGGATTATCATGAGCAGCTTGGTGTGCGTCTTGTACTTGCTCACTCCGTAAATCACGAAGCAGCCCGCCTTTTCCAATCGCGCCCCTTCCCGGATGTTCTTTTCCTCGTCAAACCGCGCCTTCACCTCAAACAGCACCGAAACGTGCTTGCCGTTCTCAGCCGCTTTCAGCAGCGCAGCCGAAACGCGGGAGTCGTCGGCCAGGCGGTAAATGGTTTGCTTGATGCCCAACACGTGCGGGTCCACGGCCGCCTGTTCCAGCAGCCGTACCATCGGCTCGATGCTGTTGTAAGGGTGGTGCAGCAGCACGTCGTGGTGCTTGAGGTAATCAAACAGATTATCCTCGGCGCCCTCAGGTAGACTAAGCGGCTGCACAGTGGCGGGCATTTTAGCCGTTTTGCCCCGGAAATTGGGGTGGCGCACAATCTGCCACAAGCCTTTCAGGTCAATCAGCGAATTGATAACAAATACGTTACCGTTATCAATATTCCACCGCTCGCGCAGCACATTCATCAGCGTAATCGAGGCATTGGGCTCCACTTCCACGCGCACCACGCGGCCACGCTTACGGGTTTTCAGGCCCACCTGAATTTCCTTGATGAAGTCGTTATCAATATCGTCCGACTCCTCCAGCGTGAAATCCCCGTTGCGGGTGATGCGGAACAAGTCGGCCGACACAATTTCCACGTTGCGAAACAGGCGGGGCAGAAACTCGCGCACCACTTCCTCAATTGGCACAAAAATGACTTTGTCCTTGCGCGTGAGTTCAAAAAACCGCGTCAGGTTCTGCGGTATCTGCACGAAGGTGAGACGCTCTTGCCCTTTTTCAGCCTCGCCATCCAGCCCCACCGCAATGCCACTGCCAATGCGCGTAACCACCCCGAAGATTAGCATCTGGTTCATCATCAGCGGGAAACCGTGGTACGAGTCGTACACCATCGGCGTGAGCAGCGGAAACACGGTATTCTTGAAATAACCGTCGGCCTTTTTCACTTCAAGCTCCGTCAGGTCGCTCATCTTGAGAATGTTGAAGCCGTTCTTTTCGAAGTTGGGCTTCAACTCATTCAGATACGTCAGGCTTTGGTCATTCACAAAGCGGTGCGCGAAGTCGAGCAGCTTGCGCCGGAAAGGCAATTCCCGCAAACCCGAGTAGTCAATCCGCTCCTTGCCGTAGTCGAGGTAATTATACAGCGAGCCCACCCGAATCATGAAAAATTCGTCCAGGTTCGAGCTGGTGATGGCCAGAAACTTAAGCTTATCAAACAGGCCCCGGCTAGCGTCCTGCACCTGGTCGAGCACGCGGTAGTTAAACCGTAGCCAACTCAAATCGCGGCTGATGTACTTGCTTTTGCGGATAAGGTCGGCGGACTTGAAGAGCTTCATAATGGATGAGGATGACAGAGCAAAATACGTGAAAGATGCCCCGGGAATAACACTCTACGCGGAAATAATGGCCGTGGCTTCAATTTCGACCAACAATCGCGGGTCAATCAGCGCCTTAACTTCCAGCATGGAAGCCGTCGGTCGGATGGTCGCAAAAACTTCGCCGTGGGCCCGCCCTACTTCTTCCCACTGCGAGATGTCAGTCACGAACATGCGCGTGCGCACCACATCCTCAAACGATGCACCGGCTGCATTAAGTGCCGCGCCGATTTTCTCGAGCACGCGTCTGGTCTGGGTGTAGGCATCGGTGCCGGTCACGGTATCGCCGTCCTGCGCGGTGGTGCCGGCCACTTCCACCACGTTGCCCACGCGCACGGCGCGGGAATAGCCCACCACAGCTTCCCAAGGCGCGCCCGAAGAAATTAATTGTCGCATCAGTTCCAAAAGTTTTTCAAGCCTCACCCGAAGCCCAACGATACAAAGCAAACCCAAAAAAGAAGGGCAACCGCAACCGGCTGCCCTTCCCTACTCAGTTAAATCCGTCTAATCCGCAGAATCTGCGGTCCGGATTACACATCCAGCTTCGCGTACTTGGCGTTGCGCTCGATGAAGTCGCGGCGCGGAGCCACTTCGTCGCCCATCAGCATCGAGAACAGGTGGTCGGCTTCGGCGGCCGATTCCACCGTTACTTGCTTCAGGGTGCGGGTGGTGGGCTGCATGGTCGTCGTCCAGAGCTGCTCGGCGTTCATCTCGCCCAAGCCTTTGTAGCGCTGCACGTTCACGGTTTCGGGCTTGCCGCGGCCGAGCTCTTCCTGGGCCTGGGCACGCTCCTCTTCGGTCCAGCAGTAGCGCTCCTCCTTGCCCCGCTTCACGAGGTAGAGCGGCGGCAGGGCGATGTAAATGAAGCCCCGGTCCACCAGCTCGCGCATGTAGCGGAAGAAGAAGGTCAGAATCAGGGTCCGAATGTGCGAACCGTCGATGTCGGCGTCGGTCATGATGATGACCTTGTGGTAACGCAGCTTGTCGAAGTTCAGCGGGCCGGTTTCGGCGCCCTCTTCATCGGTAGTAAAGGCCAGCGACTTGCGCTCGTTGAAGCTCACGCCCAGCGCGGTAATCATGTTCTTGATTTCCTCGTTTTCCAGAATGCGGTGCTCCTGGGCTTTCTCCACGTTCAGGATTTTGCCACGCAGCGGCAGAATGGCCTGAAACGCCCGGTTGCGGCCCTGCTTGGCCGTGCCACCGGCCGAGTCGCCTTCGACTAGGTACAGCTCGCAGGTTTCGGGGTCCGACTCCGAGCAGTCGGCCAGCTTGCCCGGCAGGCTGTTCGATGACAGCACACCCTTGCGCTGCACCATATCCTTGGCCTTACGGGCGGCGATGCGGGCCTTGGCGGCCAGAATCACCTTCTCCATGATTTTGTTGGCCTGGTTGGGGTTTTCGTCCAGGTACTGCGTCAGGATTTCGCCCACCACCGAGTTCACCGCGCCGCTCACTTCGGAGTTGCCCAGCTTGGTTTTGGTCTGGCCTTCAAACTGCGGTTCGGCCACCTTCACCGAGATAACGGCCGTGAGGCCCTCGCGGAAGTCGTCGCCGGTAATTTCCACTTTGGCTTTCTCGAACAGTTTGTTCTTGTCGCCGTAGTTTTTCAGCACCCGCGTCACCGCCGAGCGGAAACCACCCACGTGCGTGCCGCCCTCGATGGTGTTGATGTTGTTGACGTAGGAATAGACGTTCTCCTGGTACGAAGTATTGTACTGCAGGGCCACTTCCACGGGCGTGCCGCCCTTCTCACTTTCCACGTAAATGGGCTCCGAGAGCAGCGAAGGTCGCTGCTCGCCGTCGAGGTACTGCACGAAGTCGCGCAGGCCGCCGGTCGAGAAGAATTCCTCGCCTCGGAATTCACCGCCTTCCACCTTCTCACGACGGTCGGTGAGGGTGATGCGGATGCCTTTGTTCAGATAGCTCAAGTCGCGCAGGCGGCCGGCAATGGTGTCGTAGCGGTACTCGGTTTCGGGGAAGATGGTAGGGTCGGGCAAGAACTGCACCTCGGTGCCGTGCTCATCGGTGTCGCCAATTTCCTTGACGTCGTACTGCGGGAAGCCGATTTTATATTCCTGCTGGTACACGTGGCCTTTGGTGCGCACGGTTACTTTCAGGTCTGAGCTCAGCGCGTTCACGCAGCTCACGCCCACGCCGTGCAGGCCGCCCGACACCTTGTAGGAGCCTTTGTCGAACTTGCCGCCAGCGTGCAGCACGGTCAGCACCACTTCTAGGGCCGACTTGCCTTCCTTGGCGTGGTAGCCTACCGGAATGCCGCGCCCGTTGTCGCGCACGGTGATGGAGTTGTTTTCGTTAATAGTAACGTTAATCAGGTCGCAGTGGCCGGCGAGGGCTTCGTCGATGGAATTATCGACCACTTCCCACACCAAATGGTGCAAGCCCTTCAGGCCGGTGTCGCCGATGTACATGCTAGGCCGCTTGCGCACGGCCTCCAATCCTTCGAGTACTTGGATGCTGTCGGCCGAATAGTCCGACTGCGGAGTTTTTGCTGTTGTTTCGCTCATGAGGGCGGGATTAAATCAGGTCATAAAACCGCCCCACGGGCGGCTAGGTACTGAACACTCAAAAGTACATATTTAATCCCATTTTGAGTATTTTTCGCGCCATTTATCCTCGGATTTTTTCATTTCCCCACACTTCAAAAACAGCTTCTTGCTCATCCATTTTGAGGGCGGCAATTCGGCACAAAAAAAGGGCCTTTCTCTGCAGAGAAAGGCCCTTTTCCAGAAGTAGCCGAGCTACTTAGTCAATCACAATCTTCTGGGTAGCCAGGCCGGCCTCCGTGCGGATTTGCAGGGTGTACACGCCGGTTTTCTCGCCGCTCAGGTCGAGGTTGATTTTGCGCGAGCCGATGGCAGCCGCGTTCAGCGTCTGCGACTTCACCTGACGGCCCAGAGCATCCGAAACGGTCAGTTGTGCGCCCGTTTTCAGTTCCGAACCCAGGTCCACGTTGAACACGCCCGAAGCGCTGGGGTTGGGGTACACATTCAGGGCACTCTGCAGGGCCGCATTGCGGGTTGCGGTACCCGTGATGGCACCGGCGTACTTGTAGATACCACCTACGCCGTTAACGTCGGTGTACAAGCCGCTGTAGCCAGCCGTGGTGCCAGGAGTGGTACCGGGAACCAGGTCCATGCTAAAGAAATAGCCGGGAGCATTCAGGGTAGTACCCGAGAGCGTGATGGTCGTCCAGTTCACACCATCGGTGCTGTAGGACGAGCCGAAATCTTCCGGAGCCTGGTTGGTGGCAGGCACGGGGAAACGCGGGCCGGTGCTGTAGTACACCCCGTTCACGGCATCGAGGTCGTTGCGGTAGAAGTTACCGTTGGCGTTGTTGGTGGGGGTAATCTGCGACCAGGTAGCACCGCCGTCGGTGGTACGGGCGTAAGTTACCGACGAAACCTGGTTGTTAGCCGTGTTGTAGCCGAAAGCAATGCCGTTGTTGGCATCCTTGAAGGCAACCTTGTCAATCAGGTAAGTAATTGGGGTAGGAGCCGATGCCGTCCAGGTCAAGCCTTTATCGGTCGATTTGAACACCCGAACCTGCGCAGTCTGGCTCGACGAAGCCATGCCAACCCAGATGGTGTTGCCCAGCGCGAAGTAAGCACCGGCGTTGCCGTACTCGTTGGCGAGCGGCGCAGGAATGTTGCTGGTCAGACGGTTCCAGGTGGTGCCGCCGTCGGTGGTACGCAGAATTTCAAAAGCACCGTTGGTGGGGTCGCCCAGGGCTACGCCAGTGGTTGCATCGAACATGTGCACCCAGTTGCAGAAACCGCCGGCAAACTGTGCAGCCGTCGTTACTTTAGTCCAGGACTGGCCACCGTTGGTGGTTTTCACAATCTCGCCACCGTAGGTAGCGGCACCATCAAAAGTGCTGCCCGGGAAGGAGCACGCTACTGCGGTGGTAGCGTTGATTCCGGAAATATTGCCGACCGTAGAGCTTTTGGTGGGGCCGGAGGTTACGGAAATTTCGCCCCAATCGAATTGGTCACCAGCGGCGTTGTTGCTGCGGATAAAGTTTCTTGGAATAGAAGCAGGAGCGGTTGATGCTACCTTGTCGGAAGTTACCCCCCACACCATCGTTGGCGAGAGCGTGCTGAGGTTAACAATGTTGGACTGGCCCAGAATGTTGCTGGTGGGCACGTTTACAATCGTCCAGGGATTAGTTTGCGCATTGGCGTGACCGGCAAACCCGAGCAGACCCAAAAAGAGTAGGGATTTTTTCATGGCAACTGGGTGAAATTTGAGGGGGATATTGGGGTTAAAACGGGTGGCTAAAAAGAACAGGCAACTGCCATCGGGTAGCTATTCACTAAACGAAAGAGTTTGTTTTCGGGGTCCAAGATAAGCAGGGATGTCGGTTTAACTGCAAAATAACCGACTTGTTTCGCAGAAAATGGCATTGACCATAGTCCTTCACACTCATATCTGAGGCTTCGTCGCGCTGACCAGTCTTTGTTTTGCCACCGTCTGGCCCCAGAATGCAAAAGGCCCTCCCGTTCCAGGGAGGGCCTTGTACAGTGGCCCCGTTTGGATTCGAACCAAAGACCGACTACTTAGAAGGTAGTTGCTCTATCCAGCTGAGCTACGGGGTCGAAACGGGGCAAAAAAATGTCGGGGTGGCAGGATTCGAACCTACGACCTCCTGGTCCCAAACCAGGCGCGATACCGGGCTACGCTACACCCCGAAAAAAATAATGTTGAGTTAAGAAAACGACTTGTTGGTTGGAGCCCCAACGAGCTGCTTTCGCAACCCAACATTATGGTGGAGAAGGGGGGATTCGAACCCCCGGTAACCTTTAGAGCTACGGCAGTTTAGCAAACTACTGGTTTCAGCCACTCACCCACTTCTCCGGCTGTTGTTCGCTTCCGTCCGAAGCGGGTGCAAATATACGGGCCGAAGTGAAAGAGCCATGCTTTTACCGAAAAAAATATCTGTGCCGCTAAAATATCCGACACACGTTGCGGGCCTATTTGCTAACTGTCTCAGGTCGTTGGATTGTTAATTGAGGCTGGCTAATTGATGTAAAAAAATGAGTGACCCGGCCGGCCGCAGTAATATTGGGCTCATTACAGACCAAACGTGCTGACTTGGGCTTATCCTGATTTTGTAGTGGCGGCGCTAGCGCTGGGCCTAATACTGGGCCTGCTGGTGTGGCACTGGCGGCGCGGTGGCCGGCTGGCGCACCTGCTGGGCAGCCGGCCGCGGCATCGCGGCTGGAAGGCCTTGCTGCGCATAGTGGCAGGCGGCTTGCTCCTGGCGGCCGTGCTCGGCCCGTCGCTAGGGGTGAGCCAGCGGCCCGTGCGCACGGCTGGCAAAGACGTGTGGCTGCTAGTCGATGTGTCGCGCTCGATGGATGCCACCGACGTGGCCCCTACCCGCCTGCTACGCGCGCAGGCCGAGTTGCAGGACTTGGTGGCCCAGTTCCCGGCCGACCGGCTGGGACTGGTGGTGTTTGGGGCGGAGGCAGTGGTACAATGTCCGCTCACGTATGACCAAGCGGCAGTGCAGACCTTTATTGCCACGCTGCGCACCAGCTTGCTGCCGGCTGGTCCCACCACGCTACAGGCACCGCTGGAATTGTTGTTGAGCCGCCTGACTGTGGCTCCCAGCACCGGTAGCCCTGCTCCGCCCCGCGCCACGGCCCTGGTGGTGGTGAGCGACGGCGAGGACTTTGGCGAGAACCTGGAACCCACGCTGCGCGCCCTGGGCCGCACCGGGGCCCGCATATATACCGTGGGCGTGGGCACAGCGGCGGGGGCCAAAATCCCCAAAGCCAATGGCAGCTTCGTGGTGGATGGCCGGGGCCGGGCCGTGCAAACCCGCCTGCGTGAAGGCCCGCTGCTGCAGCTGGCGGCCCAAACGGGTGGGCAGTATGCAGAGCTGACCAACCAACAGAACGGGTTCGGGCCGCTGCTGCGCTCGTTGCGGGCCATGCAAGGCACCGCCGAACAAGTGCGTACCGTGGCCGTGGCCGACAACCGCTACCGCTACCCATTGGCAGCGGCCCTGCTGCTACTGGCGCTGGACGTGGCGCTTACCATCACCACTATCCGGCCATGAAATACGCGGCGCTACTACTAGTAATGCTGAGCGGCCCGGCATGGCACCTGCTGACGGGGGTTCGCGACCGAAACGTAGCGGTGGCCGACGCCACAGCGGCGTATGCCCGGGGCAATGCGGCACGCGCGGCACAGGCATTTTCGGCGGCGCTGGCGGCCCAACGCCAGAAAAGCCCCGACCCGCGCCTGGTGCTCAACCTGGCCCATGCCCAGCTGCTGGCCAACCAGCCGGGTGCCGCGCAGGCTACTTACGGGCGCTTGCTGACGGGCACGCCGGCCCGTATGGGCAGCATTGCGAGGCAGCAGCTGGCGGTGCTGGCGGCACAGCGGGGCGAACTGGCGCAGGCCTTGAGTCTGCTGCGGCAGGCGCTGCTGCTCGACCCATCCAATGCCGGGGCGCGGTTCGACTTTGAAGCGGTGAGCGACTATCTGACCCGCCGGCCCAATAGCCCGCAGATTTCGGCCCCGCCCAAAACACCGGCTCCCGCTAAGCCCAAAGATTCGAACGAGAAGGATTCAGCTGAGAAAAATAAGCCGGGGGAAAAAGCGGGTACGGACCGCAAGGGCGAAGCCGATGACAATAAGCCGTCGCCGCCCTCCCCGACCGCACCCCAGGCCAGCCGGCCCGATGCCGCCGGCCAGCCGGACAACCAGCGCCCAGCCGAAAACCCCGGCAATGCCGCGAACGGCGGCCGCGCTCCCGGCAATGGCCCGACCCAGCCCGTGGCTAGTGGTGCCACACCCGGTACCCAGCGCGGCCTGGACCGCACGAGCGCCACCAATGGAGCATCGGCGGCAGGCCGCAGCAACCGGCCCGGCTCCGATGCCGCCACGGCCGCCGACCTCAGCCTGCAAACCCAACGCGAGCGCCTGCAGGCCATGAACCTAAGCCCGGTCCAGGCCCGGCAGCTGCTGGAAACGCTCCGGGCGCAGGAGCAACAGTATTTGCAGCAGCTCACACGCCTAGCGGCGCAGAAACCCGACCCCAACAAACCGACGTGGTAAGATTTTTTGCCTGATTCAGGAAGTCATTCTTTGTCGCAACTCCTCAATGCTAACAACTGTTAGGCAGGTCGGTGGTTGGGGCGTAGTAAATCCGTACTTTTGCGGCCTGATTCAACCTCCCACCCCAACCCTTTCAGTTTCCTGAATTATGCAGATTAAAGAAGTTGTCATCATCTCGGCCGTTCGCACGCCGATTGGTTCGTTTGGCGGGGCACTGTCGTCGCTGTCGGCTACTGAGCTGGGCGCTATTGCCCTGAAAGGCGCGCTGGAGAAAGCCGGCGTGGCGGGCTCCGAAGTGGAGCAGGTGATTATGGGCAACGTGATTTCGGCCAACCTGGGCCAGGCCCCGGCCCGCCAGGCGGCCAAGAAAGCCGGCCTGCCCGACTCTGTGGAATGCACGACCGTGAACAAGGTGTGTGCCTCGGGCTCGAAAGCCATTATGATGGCGGCGCAAAGCATCATGCTGGGCCAGGCCGAGGTGGTGCTGGCCGGCGGTATGGAGAGCATGAGCAACGTGCCCTATTACCTCGACAAAGCCCGTTTCGGCGCTAAATATGGCCACGGCCAGATGATTGACGGGCTTGTGCGCGACGGCCTCTGGGACCCGTACCACGATTACGCCATGGGCAACGCGGCCGAAAACACGGCCAAGGAAATGGGCATCACCCGCGAGCAGCAGGACGCTTTTGCTATTGAGAGCTACACCCGTAGTGCTGCCGCCGCCAAGGCCGGCAAAAAGAAGGACGAAATTGTGCCCGTGAGCATTGAGAGCCGCGGCAAAACCACCGTCATAGAAGACGATGAGGAATACACCAAAGTTGATTTTGCCAAAGTACCCGGCCTGAAGCCCGCCTTCATCAAAGACGGCGGCACCGTGACGGCCGCTAATGCCTCGACGCTCAACGACGGTGCCGCCGCCGTGCTGCTGATGAGCCGCGAGAAAGCCGAGGCCCTGGGCCTCACGCCCATCGGCCGCATCCTGGGCTTCGCCGATGCCGAGCAGGCGCCGGAGTGGTTCACGACTTCGCCCGCGCTGGCCATTCCGAAGGCCCTGAAAAACGCCGGCAAGACGGCCGCCGACGTGGATTTCTACGAAATCAACGAGGCATTCTCGGTGGTTTCGCTGGCCAACAATAAGCTGCTGAACCTGGACGGCGGCAAGGTGAACAAGTACGGCGGCGCCGTGAGCCTGGGCCATCCGCTGGGCGCTTCAGGCGCACGCATCGTAACCACGCTGATGAACGTGCTCAAGAACGAGGGCGGTAAAATCGGCGTGACTGGCATCTGCAACGGCGGCGGCGGCGCCAGCGCCATTGTGGTGGAGGCGCTGTAGCCGTTTCACACTCACTGAATTTAGGAAGCCCCGTCGTTTGAAACCGGCGGGGCTTTTTTTGGCCCGAATTTTAGCAGGAAGCCCCATCTGCACGGAAATAGCAATTCCTGCGTTCTTTCGCCTATGAAATATTTGTTGCCTTTGTTGTTGCTGCTGGCCCTCCCCTCCCACGGGCAGCAGCTGAAACGATTCATCACCTATTACGACTCGCTGAAAACCACCAAGCGCGAGGTGTATACCGCTCTGGTAGCGGCCGATACCGTGCCGCAGGGCAGCTACAAGCGGTTTTACCGCAACGGCAAGCTCGAGCAGCAGACCAGTTTCCGGCAGGGCAAGCGCGATTCGGCTTACGTGGAGTTTCACCCCAGCGGCACGCGGCGGCTGGAGGCTACTTACCAGGACGGCATCCGGCAGGGTCCGTTCAAAACCTATTACGACGATGGCAAGGTGGCCCAGGCCGGTTTTTTCGTGGACGATGAGCCCAATGGCGACCTGACCTACTACCACCCCGACGGCTCCATTCGGCTGAAAACCACGCTGGTGAAAGGCCAGCCCAACGGACCGCTGAGGGCCGTGTACCCCGATGGCAAGACCCAAGCCGAAATAAACTACGATAACGGCCAGCCCAACGGCGCGGTGAAATTCTACTACCCCAACGGCGCGGTGCAGAGCGAGGGTAGCTTCACGCGCGGGCTACTGTCGGGGCCCTACAAAACGTATTACCCGAACGGGCAGATTGAGGTAGAAGTGCTGGCCGACAAGAACGGCCGGGGCCGCTACCGCAGCTACTACCAGAGCGGCAAGCTGCAGACGGAGAGTACCTACGCGCCGGCCCCGCTGGTGCAGCGCCCGATAAAAAACCAGCTCGGCGACGACCTGACCAAGCGTGTGGCCCCGCCCACCGGCACCAGCAACCTCGACGGGCCGGCCACCAGCTACTACGAGAGCGGCCAGGTGAAAAGCAAGCTCACGTACCGCAACGGCATCCCAACGGGCAAGGGCGTGGAATACTTCGTGACCGGCAACCCGCACGAGGAAACCGACTACAGCAACTCCGGCAAAGACCGTAAGATTGTGCGCTACCAGGACGTGGCGGGCAAGGTGATGCAGGCCGAAGAGCAGTACAAGAACAACCGTCCCACTGGTACCTGGCGCGAGTTTTACCCCGACGGCAAGGCCGTGCGCAAGCAGGAAACCTACGGCCCCAGCGGCCGCCTGGTGGGCGACCGGCTCACCTATTTTGAAAACGGCCAGGTACAAACCCGGCAGCCATATTTGAATGGTTTTCTGGGCGGCGTGGGGCAGGAATACTTCCCCTCGGGCAAGCTGCGCAAGGAAACCACCTACGTGCGCAGCCAGATTCAAGGGGCGTTTAAAGAATACCGCGAGAATGGCACCGTGGCTGTGAGCGGCCAGTACCGCAACAGCCGCCAGAGCGGCGTGTGGACCTATTACAAGGAAGACGGCACCACCGTGGACCGTACGGTGACCTACCGCAACGGCCAGCAGGTGACTGACCCCATCAAGCAGCCCAAGGCCAAGCCGCGCCCGCCGCTGAAGCGGAAGTAACGGCTTGTAATTGAAACATATATAGTGTCATGCAGAGCGCAGCGAAGCATCTTTACCTTCACCACTAACCTTATTTGATTGCGTTGTACGGTAAAGATGCTTCGCTGCGCTCTGCATGACCACCCTATCAAAGCCCTGCCCTATTTGGCGGGGCTTTTTTTACGCATTCGACCCGATTCCTAACAACTCAGGCAACCGCCGGAAGCAACCCGGCATCTAACGCTTCAAACCCTATTTCTCTGCCAGGGCCGCTGAAGGCCTGATGCCAAAATTATTTTTTTGGCGCTTACAAGCTGAATTTCAACTGGTAACAATTTCAAAAGCTTTGCTTAACAGAAATTTATTCAACCAGTACCTTGTGTTACAAAGTACCTGCTTTACATTTGTTCCATACAAGGCCTAGTAGCTGCCGTCAGCGTGTACCAAAGACGGCCCGCTACCCGGCGTGGCTTCACACTCACCGGGGATTCGGGCCCCGGACCCCTCACCTCCCCAGCGGAACCGCGGCCGCTGCCGGACCTGAGCCGCCCCTCGCCCGACCTCATCTTTTTCGCTGCACCATGAAAACCTTTTTCACTCCGCTCACTGGTTTTTACTTCGGCCGCCTGCTGCTGGCTTCGGCTACAATGCTCTTTTTGCCCATCGGGGCAGCCATGGCCCAGACTGCTGGCCCCGGCCGCGTGAGCGGCAGCCTGGTGGAAGCCGGCTCTGGCCAGGCCGTGCCATTCTCCGATGTGCTGCTGCTGCGTGCGGCTGATTCTACCTTCGTGGCGGTGGCCCAGACCACGGAGCAGGGCACTTTTAAAGCAGCGACGTTGCCCTTGGGCACCTACTTGCTGCGGGTGCAGGACCTGAACTATGGCGTGCTGCGCCGCCGCTTTACCCTCACGGCCGCTGCGCCTTCGCTGGAATTATCGGGCCTTCAACTAAGTGCGGCCAAGGCTACCAAGCTGAGCGAAGTGGTGGTGACGGGCCAGAAAGCCGCTGTGGTGGAGGAGTTGGGCAAGCGCGTGATTAACGTGGACAAGGACCTGGGCAGCGTGGGCGGCACGGCGGCCAACGTGCTCCAAAACGTGCCCTCGGTGAGCGTGGATGTGAACGGCACGGTGAGCATGCGCGGCACTTCCAACGTGACCATCCTCATTGATGGCAAGCCCGCCGGCGTGAGCAACGGCGGCACCGGTGGCCCCCGCCTCGACCAGATTCCGGCCTCGCGCATTGCCCAAATTGAAGTAATTACCAACCCCTCGGCCAAGTACGACGCAGCCGGCGGCGGCGGGGTTATCAACCTGATTACCAAAAAAGAAACCCGTACCGGCACCAACGGCACGGCCGCCTTCAACCTGGGCACCGCCGACAAATACAGCGGCAACCTGAACCTGAGCCGCAAGGTGGGCAAAGCCACCTGGACGGCCGGCTACAACGGCCGCGACGTGACCTACCTCAACCACGGCCACAGCGAGCAGACGGCCCTGCTAGGCCCCGGCGAAACCGTCCGCACCACCCAGGTGGGCGTTGGCAACGAAATTCACCGTAACCACTCGCTGGAAATGGGAGTGGAACTGGAATTGCCCAAAAACCAGAGCCTAAGCCTGAACGTGAGCCCCAAAACGGAGCGCAACATCGAAGGCGAAAGCCAGGACCTGACCCAGCAAACCAACGGTGGCCCGGTGCAAAAAACCGTTGGCCGGCAGGACCTCGACGTGAAAGTGAAAATCCTGGAAGCCGACGGCAACTACCGCCGCACCTGGGAGGCTCACAAAGGCCGTGAGCTGACCGCTAACTTCGGTACGGTGATAATCGATGCCAACGTGCCGGTGGTGCAGCGGCAGTACGCCGAGGCTGGCTCGGTGGGCGTGCCGCAGCCCGGCACCCGGCAGCAGCTCGATTTGCTGGCCAACATTCAGTTTGGGCAGGTGGACTACGTGCACCCGCTGGCCGACGGCAAAGGTCGGCTTGAAATGGGCGCCAAAGTAGAACGCCAGAGCAACCACGGCAGCAACAGCTTCGGCTACGCCACCAGCGAAACCCGTCCCAACGACTTCCAGGACGACCCCGCCCGCTCGCTCACCTATACGTCCAACCAAGTGGTGCCCGCTGCTTACGTCACCGCCCAGCACAGCTTTGGCAAGAAGTGGAACGCCCAGGCCGGCCTGCGCTCCGAATACACGTACCTAAGTGGCAGCATTCAGGGCGGCGAGGGCATTGCCCAGCGCGGCAGCCTCCGCCAGGACTACCTGAGCTTCTTCCCCTCGGCCCTCATCAGCCGCGACTTTGGCAAGGAAGCTGGCCAGAACCGCCTGCAGCTGAGCTACGCCCGTCGCCTCAATCGCCCCAACTTTATGCAGCAGCTGCCGCTGGCCATTTACCAGGACCCGCGCAGCTACCGCCTTGGCAACCCGCGCCTGCAGGCTGAATTCAGCCACAACATTGAGCTGGGCCACCAACTCACCATTGGGCAGGCCACCATTACCAGCACCGCGTTTGCCCGCATCACCACCAACTCCATCCAGCGCCTGCGCTTCGTGGACACCCTGGCCACCCGCCTGGCTGGCAATGCCGGCCTAGTGACGGCCGAAACCTACGCCAACCTGGGCACCACCACCAACCTCGGGGCCGAGTTCAGCCTCAACCAGCCCCTGGCCAAGTGGTGGCGGATGAATGCCAGCACCAGCCTCTACCGCGCCCAGATTGCCGGCAACGGCATCGGCAACAATCGCACGGGCTTCATCGCCACGGCCCGCCTCACCAACAACTTCACCATCCGCCCCACCCTCGATTTGCAGCTGAGCGGCAACGTGCGCTCGGCCCAACTCACGGCCCAGGGCCGGCAGCTGGCCTCCGGGCAGGTCGACATTGCCCTGCGCCAGCGCCTGTTTTCGGACCGTGCCGCCCTCACCCTGCGCATTGCCGACTTGCTGAACACCCAGCAGTACCGCAACGAAATCGCCACCGACGTGCTGAGCAGCACCCGCTATTCCAAAGACGAAAGCCGCGTGGGCTGGCTGGGCTTCACTTGGTACATCGGGGCCAGCAAGGCCAAGCCGGGCCGCATCGAGGCCGCGCCCCAGGGCGGCGGCGGCTTCGGCGGCTGAGTTACCCCACTTCCGTTTGCCACCCCGCTTTTCTCACCTTCTTCTTTCTGCGAAAAACCCCGTCGTCGGCTTGGCCGGCGGCGGGGTTTTGTATTACCGAGGCAGCCACATTTGTTGCCTTGCTACAGCGCATGCTGCCATCTAGCCCGCCATTCCGGCTGACTACCTTTGCCGGCCTATGCGGAAATCTCCTTCATCACAAGCCTTTTATTTAACAGTAACGAGTCGTTGGCTGCTTCTATTGGCGGGCGGGACGCTGCTGCCCCTGCGCGCGCAAGGCCAGTCACTGAACACGGCCAAGCTGGATAGCCTGCTGACTTCGCTGGCCACCAACCAGAAAATGATGGGCAGCGTGGCCGTGATGCGGGCAGGCCAGGTAGTGTATAGCCGGGCGTTTGGCTTTGCCCAGCTTCGGCCGCCGCTCGCCGCCACGCCTGCCACGCGTTACCGCGTCAACTACCTGCACCAACTGCTCACGACGATATTGACGTTTCAGCTGGTGGAAGAAGGCAAGCTGACGCTGAACACCCCGCTGGCTCGGTTTTTACCCAAGTTTCCCCGCGCTGCTGACATCACCATCGAGCACTTGCTGACCGAGCGTAGCGGCCTGCGGGCCCGGGCCTACCCACCGGGCAAGCCGATGACCAGCGCCCAGCTGCTGGATTTTATTGCCGAGCCGGTGGCCCCGGCGGAGATATTTCCCGGCGTGCCCTACGTGCATGCCAACTACGTGTTGCTCGAACACGTCATCGCCCAACTCACCAAACAAACTTACGCCCAGGCCCTGCAAACCCGTATTCTGGATCGGGCCGGCATGCACGACACCTACTTTAGCCGTGTCCCCTCCCCGCAGCAGCAGGAAGCCCTGGCCTTCGAAAAACGCGCCAGCGGCTGGCAGCCCAGTCCCAATCTCAATTTTGCGGGCCCCACCGGCACGGGCACCCTCGTATCGACTCCGGCCGACCTCAACCGCCTTTCGGAAGCCCTGTACGAGGGCCGGCTGGTATCGGCGGCTCACCGGCAGGAAATGGAGCAAGGGCACGATGGGAACCCGCACCTCATTGGCAGCAGTGGGCAAAACAGCCGCTGGCCACAGCCGCTCTACTCCTACCAAGCCGACCTAAGCTCGGCCAACGACTACAGCGCCATGGCCAGCTATAGCCCCACCGAAAAGCTTTCGGTGGCATTTTGCAGCAATGCGCGGGCTTACAGCATCAACCAGGTTTGGGAAGGTATCCGCAGCATCTGCTTTGCAAAGCCTTACCGGCTGCCCGTCTTCACTACCTCCAGCTACGTGCCCGAATCTGCCGACCTTGACCGATGTGTGGGTGAATACGCCAGCAGCATGATTGGCTTGTTTTTCAGCGTAAAGCGGGAGGGCAATACCCTGCGCCTGGAGTCGCCGCGCGAAGGCAACATGACGCTGGAACCGGTGAGCAAGGGCGTTTTTCGCTACGAAGAGCGGGGGGCGCGCATCGAATTCGCGCCCGATTTTTCGGCCTTTCTTTATCAACAGAACCGCATGAATTTAGCCTATTTCAAGCGTTAGCCTGGCCACCCCACCCCTTCCCACTCCACGCTTGCGAAACGGGTATCTACCTTTGCCTGCGTTATGCAAAAACCGAGTATTCCCAAGGGCACCCGCGACTTTGGCCCCGCGCAGGTGGCGCGCCGCCAGCACATTTTCAACGTTATCCGCCGCACGTTCGAGTCGTTTGGCTTTGCGCCGCTCGAAACGCCGACGCTGGAAAACCTGTCCGTCCTCACCGGCAAGTACGGCGACGAGGGCGACCAACTCCTGTTCAAAGTGCTGAACTCCGGCGATTTTGCCAAGGACGTCACGGCCGAGGACCTAACCACCGGCTCGAAAGCCCTGCTGCCCAAAGTGGCCGAAAAAGGCCTGCGCTACGACCTCACCGTGCCCTTCGCCCGCTACGTGGCCATGAACCGCGGCACCTTAACTTTCCCCTTCAAGCGCTACCAGATGCAGCCCGTGTGGCGCGCCGACCGCCCCCAGCGCGGCCGCTACCGCGAGTTTTACCAGTGCGATGCCGACGTGGTGGGCACCGATTCGCTGCTCTGCGAAGCCGAAATCGTGCTCATGATTGCCCAGGTAATGGATGGCCTTGGCCTGCACGATTTCACCATCAAAATCAACCACCGCGGCGTGCTGCGCAATATTTACCAGGCGCTAGGCGGCGAGGGCCGCGAAACGGACTTGTTTGTGGCCATCGACAAGCTCGATAAAATCGGGCGCGACGGCGTGACCAAGGAGTTGCTGGAACGCGGCTTCTCAGAAGGCACCATCGAAACCCTGTTTGCGCTGCTCACGGTGGAAGGCAGCTACGAAGAGAAGCTCCAGCGCCTGCTGGCCGGCTTCGTGACGGCCGGCGTGGAACCCGACGGCACCCGCCCCACCGCCGCCGATGACGCGGCCGCGACGGATGAAATCACGGCCCGCTACCGCGGCCTTACCGAGCTGGCCGAGGTGCGCGACCTGCTGGTGGCCTCCGGCTTTCGGCAGTTCGACCGGCTCGAATTTGACCCCACGCTGGCGCGGGGCCTCTCCTACTACACGGGCTGCATTTTCGAAGTCAAAATCAACAACGTGCAGATGGGCAGCGTGAGCGGCGGCGGGCGCTACGACAACCTCACCGGCTCCTTTGGCCTGCCGGGCGTGTCGGGCGTGGGCTTTTCGTTTGGCGTGGACCGGCTGTATGACTGCCTGGAAGCGCTGGACCTGTTCACCCAGACCGGCGAGACGCCTACCCGCTGCCTCCTCACGCACTTCGATTTGGCCAGCGGCCGGGCGGCCCTGCCGCTGCTGGCGCAGCTACGCGCCGCCGGCATCCCTAGCGAGCTTTATCCCGACGCGAGCAAGCTGCAAAAGCAGTTCAAGTACGCCGACGCCAAGGGCATTCCGCTGGTCATCGTGCTCGGGCCGGAGGAAATCGCGGCCGGCGTGGCCAAAGTCAAAATCATGGCTTCCGGCGTGGAGCGCGTGCTACCGCTGGGCGAAGTAGTGGCTGCCCTCACGGTAGAGTAGTGTGAGAAGTACCAGTAAGCTGCTTCACGAAAACTCCCCTCCTCAAAAAAGGAGGGGAGTTTTTTTCGTTCTTTGCGGTCCCCAACCGCCCCTCACCCCCCTTTTTAATGCCCACCCACACCATTTCGCCCGCGCAGCCCCTCACCCTGGCCGCGCTGGCCGCCCTGCTGGCCGACAGCCGCCCGGTCGAACTCGGCGCCGACGCGAAGGCTCAGATTGCCGCCTGCCACACCTACCTGCACGAGCGCCTGGTGCACGACGACCAGCCGATTTACGGCATCAACACGGGCTTCGGCTCCTTGTATAATGTGGGCATCGCGCCCCAAGAGCGCACCCAGCTCCAGGTTAACCTGATGATGTCGCACGCCTGCGGCACCGGGGCCGAAGTGCCCCAAAACCTCGTGCGCCTCATGCTGCTGCTCAAGGCCCAGAGCCTGAGCTACGGCCACAGCGGCGTGCAGGTGGCCACCGCCGAGCGCCTCGTGGCCATGTACAACCGCGAGATGCTGCCCGTGGTGTACGAGCAGGGCAGCCTCGGAGCTTCCGGCGATTTGGCCCCGCTGGCCCACCTCTGCCTGCCCCTGCTGGGCCTGGGCGAAGTAAATTACCAGGGCTACCGCCTCAGTGCCGAGGACGCCTTGAGCCTCTTCAGCTGGGAGCCCCTCACCTTGCAGGCCAAGGAAGGCCTGGCCCTGCTCAACGGCACCCAGTTTATGCTGGCCTATGCCGTGGATGGCGTGCTGCGCGCCCAGCGCCTGGCCGCCGCCGCCGATGTCATCGGGGCGCTTTCGACGGAAGCCTTTGGCGGCTGCACGCACCCGTTCAATGAAAACCTGCACCGCATCAGGCCCCACGCCGGGCAGGTGCTGGTAGCGAAACGCCTGCGCGAGTTACTGGCCGGCTCCGAGCTGCAAACCCAGCCCCGCCTGGCCGTGCAGGACCCCTATTCCTTCCGCTGCCAACCGCAAGTGCACGGGGCCTCGCGTGATGCCCTGGCCTACGTGGCCCAGGTGGTCGAAACCGAGTGCAACTCCGTCACCGACAACCCCAACATCTTCCCCGACGAAGACCTGATTCTGAGCGGCGGCAACTTCCACGGCCAGCCCCTGGCCCTGGCCCTCGACCACCTGGCCATTGCCATGGCCGAGCTGGGCAGCATCTCGGAGCGCCGCACCTACCAGCTCATTTCCGGCCAGCGTGGCCTGCCCACCTACCTCGTGGCCGAGCCCGGTGTGAACTCCGGCTTGATGATTCCGCAGTACACCGCCGCCGGCATCGTGAGCCAGAACAAGCAGCTTTGTACGCCGGCTTCGGTGGACAGCATCGTGAGCAGCAACGGCCAGGAAGACCACGTGAGCATGGGCGCCAACGCCGCCACCAAGGCCCGCCGCGTCATCGAAAACGTGGAGCAGGTGCTGGGCATCGAACTGCTTACGGCCGTGCAGGCGCTGGCCTTCCGCCGCCCCGGCCGCACCTCCGAGGCCCTGGAGCGCGTGGTGGAAGCCTTCGGGCAGGAAGTGAAATTCGTGGTGCGCGACCGGGTGCTGTACCCGGATTTGCACAAAGCCGCGGCCTTCGTCCGTAAGTTTGACTGGCAGTAAAAGCCGCTGGCCTTACTTCTGGCAAAAAATCATTTCTGGTAAATGGGAATGAATGTGCCGACATGGGCGCTATACTGCTTCATCCTGCGTTACGAAGGCTGCCCGATGCAAGCGCACGAAGCTGATAAAATATGAAGCTGCTGAACCGCTATTTCTTATTGCTCCTGCTGTGGCTGCCGGGCCAGTTAGCTTGGAGCCAGTGCGAAACACTGCCCAACGACCCCACGGCATTTGTGGCGCTCGATGCCAACGGCATGGAAATAACGTCCTTTTGCGTGGGCCAGCCGGTGCATTTCGTGCATACTCGGCCCACCACCGGCGTGTTGAGCTACGGCGTGTTGCGGGGCACGGGGGTCACATTTTTCTCCTCCACTCCCCGCTGTTTCCCCCCCAACTACCTGCCGTATACGTATACTCCCACATTAGCCGAAGTAGGCCCGGTCACGGTATCGGAACTAAATAATGTGATTGGTAATCCCATCTACTACTACCGCGTTTACAACGTTTACGACACGCCGCCGCCGGCCTTCACGGTAGCGCCCTGCCCCGCCAACCAAGCCTTGGTCACGATAACTGACACGGGTTACGATACCTACACCTACACTTTTCAGACGCCCACTGGCTCTACCGGGTCGGCTTCGATTGGCCGGGGGCCAGGGGTGATTCCCGTGCCAGTCGGCGCCACCTCTATCACCCTTACCGGCCACTTTAATACCAACGGCTCGTGCGAGAGTCGCCCTTCGGTACAGCCCATCACGCTAGCCGCCCCAGTAAAGCCCACTCTTACCAGCCTCACGCTCAGCGGGCCGGTGCCCAACGGCACGGCTACGCTGGCCGTGGGCAACCTGCCGGCCGGCTACCTCTACACTTTGCAGGTTGACACCGGTACCGGTTTCCAGGATGTGCCCAGCGTAACCATAAGCCCCGGCAGCCCTCCGCTCAGCGTGCCCAACGCGGCGGCTGGCCGCTACCGCATTGCCCGCAAGGACTACTGCGGCGGCAGCCCGGATGCCTCAGTCGCCATCGGCACGCTGAGCCTTACCGGTGCGTCGGCCCGCAACCGCAACCAGCTGCTGCTGGACGACAAAGGCGGCCCCGGCACCACTTACACCGTCACCCGCAACGGCACGTCTATTACCTCCCTGGTGCCCATTAGCGGTGGGCTGGAGGATACCGACGTGGTGTGCGGCAGTACTTATAACTATGTGGTAACGGCCACTCAGCCGGGCGGCGGAGTGGCCATTTCCAATTCGTTTCCCATCCGCACGGAATCAAGCCTGCCGCCACCCCAGCCCCTCCTGGTCGCCAGCTTCAACCTCAATAACGTGGTGGTGCTGACACCGACGCTGGCCACGCCCACCCTGCCCGTTGGCAGTTCGCTCCGCTACAGCCGCACGGCCGGCAGCAGCGGAGCGGTCGATTTCGGCACCGCTACCTCACTGCGCGCGCGCCGCGATTCCACCGACCTGGCCACCCTCAAAGCCAGCCCGCCCTGCTACACCGTGCGGCTGGCGGATACCTGCCGCAACGTCTCGCCCCCCAGCTCTGCCACTTGCCCGGCCATCCTCTCAGCCAGCGCCGCCGATGCCGACGGCAGCACCGCCGCCCTCACCTGGACACCCTTCACCGGCCCCGAACCAACCATTCTGGCCACCTACGCCCTCCAGCGCCTCGCCGCCGACGGCTCCGTGCTGAGTTCCGTGGCCGTGACTGGCAACACCTACACCGACCTCACCCCACCCACCGACCGCCAGGTGTTGCACTACCGCCTGCAAATTAGCGGCGCGGGCCTGCCGGCGGGCACGTTCAGCTATTCCAACCTGGCCAGTGTCACGCGGCAACTCACGCTTACCATTCCCACCGCCTTCACGCCCAATGGCGACGGCCTGAACGACGTGCTCGAAGTGAAAGGCAAGTACCTGAACAACTACACTTTTGTGGTAGTAGACCGCAACGGCCAGCAGGTTTTTCGCGGCACCCAACGCAGCGAAACCTGGGACGGCACCATCAAAGGCCACGCCCCGGTGCCGGGCGCGTATGTGTGGCGTTTTCAGCAGGATAACGAGGACGGCACGCTGTTTTCGGCCACGGGCGCAGTCACTATTCTGAAGTAGAACCGCGCTTCGCCACCACCTTTGCGGGGAATTTTGGCCGAATACGACAGCGCAAAGCATCCTTTTGTGCCCTTTAGGTGTTCACTGCTAACTGAAAACTGTTAACCGAAATACAATATGGCATTCGACATCACCGGCATGATGGGCAAAGTGAAAGAGCTGCAGGACAAGATGCAGCAGGCCCAGCAGGAAATTCAGCACATCACGGCCACGGGCGAAGCCGGCGGCGGCATGGTGCGCGCCACGGCCAACGGCCACCGCAAAATCCTCAAGCTTGAAATTGACGAAACCCTGCTCACTCCTCAGGACCGCGACATGCTAGCCGACCTCGTGGTAGCTGCCGTGAACAAGGCCCTCGACGAAGCCGCCGAGCTGGCCCGCCAGGAGCTGCAGCGCAAAACCAGCGGCCTGATGCCCAACGTGCCCGGCCTCGATTTGAGCGGTTTTGGGGCCTAACACTGCGGCCCCGAGCGGCGTGTGCGCCGACGTGGCCATCGTCATCCTGAACTGGAACGGCGCCAAATTCCTGCACCGCTTCCTGCCCGGCGTTGTCGCCCACGCCGACGGCGCCCGCGTCATCGTGGCCGACAACGCCTCCTCTGACGACTCGGTGGAGCTGCTGGCCCGCGACTTTCCCACCGTGGAGCTGCTGCTGCTGGAGCGCAACTGGGGCTTTTGCGAAGGCTACAACCAGGCATTGGCGCAAGTCGACAGCCCATTTTTCGTGCTGCTGAATTCCGACGTGGAAGTCACGCTGGGCTGGCTGCGCCCCTTGCGCGGCCTGCTCGAAGCCAACCTGCGAATCGCCGCCGTGCAGCCCAAAATCCTGTCCCAAATCGACCCCACGCTATTCGAATACGCAGGAGCCGGGGGCGG
This sequence comes from Hymenobacter negativus, assembly GCF_016056375.1. Taxonomy (GTDB): domain Bacteria; phylum Bacteroidota; class Bacteroidia; order Cytophagales; family Hymenobacteraceae; genus Hymenobacter; species Hymenobacter negativus_A. The sequence continues at coordinate 379,413 of NZ_JAEDAE010000001.1, read as the reverse complement.
CTACCTCGACCGCCTGGCTTACCCCTTCTGTCGCGGCCGCCTTTTCGATACCCTCGAAAAGGACCTGGGCCAGTACGACGACCCGCGTCCCGTGGCCTGGGCTACCGGCGCCTGCCTCATGGTGCGGCGCTCGGCCTGGCAAGCCCTCGGCGGTCTGGAGCCGGCTTTTTTTGCGCACATGGAGGAAATCGATTTCTGCTGGCGCCTGCAGAATGCAGGCCACGAAGTCTGGTACCACGGCGGCAGCGCCGTGCAACACGTGGGCGGCGGTACCCTGCACAAGTCCAATCCCCGCAAAACCTACCTGAATTTCCGCAATGGCCTAGCGCTGCTGTATAAAAATGCCGCGCCTGGCGAGCTCTACGGTCCCCTCTTCCAGCGCCTCGTGCTGGATGGCGTGGCCGGCCTACGGTTCTTGTTAAGTGGAGAAGTGGGGAATTTCTGGGCCGTGTTGCGGGCGCATTTCAGCTTCTACAGCAGCTTCGGGTACTGGCGCAAGAAGCGGCAAGCAGCCCGGCCGCACTTGCGGGTGCAGGACCGCGCCGGGGTTTACAACGGCAGCTTGGTCTGGGCCTACTTTGGCAAAGGCAAGCGCAAATTCAGCGAGTTGGGGCTGAAATAAAGACGCCTGTCATTGCGAGTGGAGCGCAGCGAAACGCGGCAATCCGTCCTCTCGCAGCGACCAACCCTGAGATGTGACAAAGCTTTTTTTAACAATAAGAAGCCCCGACGCTACGAAGCATCGGGGCTTTCCGGTTAACGGAAGTGTCTAGCATTTACAGGACGGATTGCCGCGTTTCGCTGCGCTCCACTCGCAATGACAAACGACAGCTTACAAATCCCAAACCGTGCTGCGCTGCTCGCGCATGGCGCGCCGCACATTCATCCAAAACGCGCCAGCGAAATACAGCACGATGGGCGAGCCAAACGTGAAAAACGAGGCATACACAAACGACAGCCGGACGCTGCGGGTGCTGAAGCCCCACTTCTGCGCCAGGGCCGAGCACAGGCCGAAGGACTGCGTTTCGAGGTAGTCGGTGAAGCGTTTCATGGGCGGTAGCGGCTAGCGAAAATCAGTTTCTCTGGGCTAAGATAAGGCATTGGCCAGGCAAGGGCAACGGGCCCGGTGTAATTTCGCCCGCCTGAAGCCGACTAATTTCGAGGCTTCTACGTTAGAAAGGGCGGTTTTTGTTTTCCCACCTCAGGTGTTTTAATGCGTAATTCTTTGCGGCCAGTGGCCCACGGGCTGCTGGCAGCCACCGTATTTTTCTCGGCCTGCACCCTGCCCCGGGTGCTGAAGCAGGCCGAAGCCGGACGCACCGTGGTGGCGCGCCCCGCCGTGCTCACGGCCTCGGGCGATGCCGTGCCCTTCGCCGTGGAAGCCCGCGTGCCGGCCAACCACCTGCACAAAGGCGTGGCCTACGAGTTGCTGTTGCGCTACCGCTACGAGCACGGCCTTCGCGAAGACACCCTCGGCCGCATCACCTTCACGTCGGGCAATTTTGTGTACGACGACGAGCACAAGGGCCAACTCCTCGCCACCCAGAAATTCACCCTGCCCAACACGCCCGGCCGCAACCCCGGCGAGCTGCTGGCCCACGCCCAGGTGCGCGAACTAAAAAAGAACGGCAAAGTCCTCAGCGCCCCCGCCGATGTACGCGTGGCCCGCGGCATTGCCGACCCCGCCCGCCTTGTGGTGCGCGAAGACACCACCCTGGCCCTGCTGCCCGAGCGCGCCAACAACAACATGAGCGGCACCCGCGTGCTGCCCTTCTTTTTCGATGAGGACAAATGGTTTATCCGGGGCTACCTGGGCACCAACGTGGCCGCCCTCGAAGACCTGATTGACGCCAACCAGCACACCCGGCAGGTGCTCATCATCGCGGGCCACTCGCCCGATTCTACTGACGCTCATAACCGCCTGCTGGCCAGCAAGCGCGTCCGCATGCTGCTCTACTACTACAAGCAGCGCGTGAAAAACTTCTCGTATCTCAATAAGAACGAGGACATCCACTACGACACACTGGCCTACGTGCGCAAGTGGGACACCTTCCTGCAAAAAGTCACGACCTCGGCCCTGAAAGCCGACCAGATTGACTCCGTTGTCACGCTCATCAACGACACCAAAGGCACTTTCGAGCAAAAAGAAAAGGCCCTGCACCGGCTTTCTTCCTTCGATTACATCGAGCAGTACATCTACCCGGTGCTGCGTTTCGGCACCGTAGCCGTCACCTACACCGCCCCCAAGCGCTACGATTCGGAGGTCTATTTGCTCTCGAAAAAGATTGTGGAGAAGCAAGTCGAGACCGACGCCCTCACGCCCGAAGAGCTGCGGTATTCGGCCACGCTCACGCCGCTGCTGGCCGAAAAGCAACGCATCTACGAAGTTTCGGCCGCCAATACCAACAGCTGGGAAGCCTTTCACAACCTGGGCGTGGTGCTGCTGATGCGCGCCGAGAAAGAGCCCACCGACAAAATCCAGAAGGCCTATTACCGTCGTGCGGCCGTCAATTTTACGCTGGCCGCCCACCGCAACCCCACGGCCGAGTTTTTCTACCATGCCGCCACCGCCTACCACCGCGCCGGTGACCGCCTCGAAGCCCTCCAGAACTACGACTACGCCATCAAGCTGGGCGGCCCGCACCCGCTGCTGCGCAAAATATTCTCCGACCGCGCCGCGCTGGAAATCGAAGTCGGCCAGCCCGATGAGGCCCTGCGCAGCCTCCAATACGCAGGCCCCAGCTACCAGAACGCCCTCAACCGCGCCCTCATCGAAGTGGGCCGCGAGCACTACGAACTGGCCCAGGAGCAATACCAGCTGGCCCAAACCTTGCGCCCCACGGCCGCCGCGCCCATCTACGGACTGGCCGTGGTGGCCGCCCGCCAGCAAAACGAAGCCGCCGTGGGCACCTTTCTCAAACAGGCCGTGGCCCTCGACCGCGCTTACGCCCAGCGCGCCGTGGAGGACCTGGAGTTTCAGGATTACGCGCAGGGCAAGGTATTTCGGGAGGCGTTGAAATAAGGATGAAGCTAGTAAATTTCTCTCTTGGCACTGATGCTATTTCGGTAGAATGGCAGGGGCAGAATATTGACCTGCATAACTGCTATGACTTCCAAAGCATAAGATATGATGTTATTGGCAGTACGCTGGAACTTAGTTGGAAAGTCTCTCCAGAATCTTGGGCAGCTAACGAGAAGCTCAGCAGCCTAAGATTAATATTCAAAAACATTATCTACCTCCAAGTGAAAGCGAGGGACGAGAAATGCTTAGCGGCTGATGATTTGTGCTTGGCTAGTTTATCATTTCATCCAAAAGAGCAGCGTGATGAGTTTGAAACTATTGTTCTTGGCGTCGCTTCAGAATCAGACGACCTCACCTTTTTCTTTGAGAGTGATTGGGGTATTATAGTAAATTCTGAGAGTGGAGAATTAATTCCAGTACTGCGGACGGAATAGCCCTTTCCACTTTGGCCCAACGCCCGTGCCTGTCGTAGCTTTGCCGAACGGCTGAAAACCGGCTTTATTCTAAAGAAAACCATGCGTCAAATTCAATTCCGTGAGGCCTTGCGCGAGGCCCTGTCCGAGGAAATGCGCCGCGACCCGCGGGTGTTCCTCATGGGCGAAGAAGTGGCCGAGTACAACGGCGCCTACAAAGTAAGCCAGGGCATGCTCGACGAGTTCGGCCCCGAGCGCGTGATTGACACCCCGATTGCCGAGCTGGGTTTTGCCGGCATTGGCGTGGGCGCGGCGGCCAACGGCCTCATTCCCGTCATCGAGTTTATGACCTTCAACTTCTCGTTGGTGGCTATCGACCAGGTGATTAACTCAGCGGCCAAGCTCTACTCGATGTCGGGCGGCCAGTACTCCTGCCCCATCGTGTTCCGCGGCCCCACGGGCAACGCCGGCATGCTCAGCAGCCAGCACTCGCAGAACTTCGAGAACTGGTACGCCAATACGCCCGGCCTGAAAGTAGTCATTCCCTCGAACCCCTACGACGCCAAAGGCCTGCTGAAATCGGCCATCCGCGACCCCGACCCGGTGATTTTCATGGAGTCGGAGCTGATGTACGGCGACAAGGGCGAAGTGCCCGAAGAAGAGTACCTGCTCGAAATCGGCAAAGCCAACATCGTGCGCCAGGGCAAGCACGTGACGCTGGTGAGCTTCGGAAAAATGATGAAAGTGGCCTACGCCGCTGCCGATGAGCTGCTCAAGGAAGGCATCGAAGCCGAAGTAATCGACCTGCGCTCGGTGCGCCCGATTGACTACGACACGCTCATCGCCTCGGTGAAGAAAACCAACCGCATGGTGGTTATCGAAGAAGCCTGGCCGCTGGCCAGCATCTCGGGCGAGCTGGCCTACATCGTGCAGCGCCGTGCCTTCGACCACCTCGACGCCCCCGTTATCCGCATCACCTGTGCCGACGTGCCCCTGCCCTACGCCCCCACCCTCATCGAAGCCTCGCTGCCCAACGTGGCCCGCGTGGTGAAAGCCGTGAAGGAAGTGACCTACGCCAAGGTGTAAGGCTGAATTTTGATAACAAAAAAGCCCCGTTAGCGAAAGCTGACGGGGCTTTTTTGTGCTACTCGCCGCGCTATTCCTGCGGAGCCTCGCTCGGCGGGCGCAGCTGGCCAGCGGTGGCTTCGGATAATTGCCAGCAGCCCCACAGCCAGCCGGCCGCGATTATGGTGCAGGCCAGCCGGCGCACGGGTGAGCCCAATCCGCGCCACCACGCGCCCGGCTGCCACATTCCTGCCACCACTGCCAGCACCAGCAGATGCAGCGGCAGCAGAAAACGGCATTCCATAAGTGTGGGCAGCACCAGCAGGCACGGCAGCAGCAGCGCCAGAAGCGTGCCCACCGCCACGGGACTCTGGCCCCACCGCCGGCTCCGCCACGCCGCTACCGTCAGCCATGCGCCCAAACCCAGCAGCGCATAGTTCAGCAGCCGCAGCACCGCCTGGGCGGGCGGGTGCAACTGCCGGGGATAAGGCGTTGGGAAACGGATATCCAGGCCGTTGAACAGGTGGCGCAGGTAGCGCCCGCTAGTAGCAACTGGATGGCGCAATGCAAACTGCACATACTGGCCGTAGCTGTTGAAGCGCTGGCCGGGCTCACTGGCCAGCGCACGCTGGCCAGCTGAGTCCGCGTAAACCAATGAGCGGTAGCTTTCCGGAACCAGACTGGATTCGTAGCGCTGGAAAGCAGTGCCCCAGGTCAACTGCTTCAGGTAGAGCGGCGCGGTACCGGGCTGGTGGGCCAGCACCAACGGAGTTGGCTGCTGGAAATACCGCTGGTTGATGAGCAGCTGCGGCAGCCACACCAACGCCAGCCCGGCTACCAGTGCTGCGCTTCTCCGCCAAAATCCCGAGCGGGAGCCTATGGCCGGTGAAGACTTTGGCACCAATAGCCACAGCACGCCCGGCGCACTGGCCAGGTAAATGGGCCGGATGTTGATGGCCGCCGCCAGTAGCAAGCCGGCCAACACCGCCCAGCCCCAACTGCGCCGCGCCAGCGCCGCCAGGCCCAGCAGCAACAGCGCCAGCGCCGGCATATCGCTGAGGGTGAAGTTGAAATAGTCGCGCCAGAAAATAAACGTGAGCCCCAGTAGCACCAGCCACCGGCCGCCGCTTACGGCGCGGCCCGTGGCTTGCGCCCACAGCTGCGGTATGGCAATGCCGAACAGCACCGCCGCCCAGCCCGCCCCCAGCACCCGCGCTCCAGTGAGCATCGACCAGCCCGTGAGGTGGCACAGCAGCCGCGCCGGCAACACCAGCAGCGGTCCCAGGTAGCCCCGCAGCGGCGCATCGAAAGCCAGCAGGGAATAGTGCCCGTTTTGTGTGAATTTCAACGACAGCTCCCAGTATTCAGCCGCATCGAAGCGGAACTGGCTGACCGTGTAGCCACTTAGCGGCAGGTAGAGGGCATAGAGAGTCAGTACGGCCAGCACCCGCCAACGGGCAGGCCACGCAACCGAGAGAAACGATGAATTAATGAGCATGGATGGCGCAAAACTAGGTAGCGGCCGCAGCTTATGCCCCAAACCAATTGCCAGGGCCGCAGACTTCCCCAAAATCCGGCCGCGAAACCAATCAAATTGTCGCCGTACCTTTTACGCCTGCTCTGCCGTAAGGCTCTTTTTCATCCTCCCCACCCACATGAATCACCGCCTTCACCTCAAATTCGAACAGCTCGAACGGGCCACCGAGCGCCTGTTGGCTTCGGCCGAAGCCCTGGGGCCCGACCAAAACACGGCCCCCGCACCGGGCAAATGGTCGGCTGTGCAGGTGGTGCATCACCTGTTCTATATCGAGGAAAATATCCTGAAATACATTCAGAAGAAGCTGCAGGCCGAGGAGATTTTGCCTAAGGTCAGCTTCTTTACCCGGTTGCGGGTACAGCTGGTGCGCCTGCTGCTGCGCCTACCAGGCCTCAAGTTCAAAGCGCCGCGCGGGGTGGCCACCCTCACCGACACCGGCGAGGTGCCCACCCTGCCCGAAATGCGCAAGTCCTGGGAAGCGTCGCGCCGCCAGCTGGAGCGGCTACTCAACGAGTTTCCGAGCCGGCAGCAGAACCGGGCCATCTTTCCGCATCCGCGCTCCGGCCGCATCACCATCTATCAGGTAATGGAACACCTAGTAGACCACTTGCTCCACCACCAGCAGCAGCTAAACCGCATTACCAAGGCGCTGCGACCCGCCAGCAGAGTACAGGTCGATGCCCAGGCTTGAGACCAGCAGCAAAAAAATGCCCCCCGAAACGACATTTCGGGGGGCGCTTTTTTGCGGGCTACTTCACCGGCGCTTCGTATAGCGGCAGCTCGCGGAAGGCCGTGCTGAGCTCGGCGGGCGGCGTGGTGAGCTTGCGTTTGTCAAGGTCGAGCCAGGCACCGTCTACGGCCACTGTGGCGGCCACGCGGCCATCGGCTTTATAAATGGTGTGGGTGATGCTCCAGCGCGTGCCGTCGTCGTTCACACTGCGCAGGCGGCTATCCACCCGGATTTCTTCGCCGATGTGAATTTCCTTGAGGAAGGTAGTCTCTTCGCGGAACAGAATGGGCCCCAGGCGCAGGCGTGCAAATTCTTTAATGTCGTAGCCCCATTCGGCTAATAAAACCAAGCGCTGGTCGGCGGCGTAGTCGGCGTAGGCGGAGTGGCGCATGTGGCCGTTCGGGTCCATGTCGGCCCAGCGGGTGCGGTAGGTGATGGCGTTGGTCAAGATTTCAATGCTTGTTTTACTAATTCAAACTCTGATTTTTAGCCGATGTTTGGCAGGCCTTTTCACCGATTAATGACAATCAGTAAGCTGGTGTTTAGCCTTTTACTCCCTGCGGCATAAGGCGCACCAGGTACTGGTCGTTTTCGTCCTCGCTAAGGAATTCGGCGGTGTAGCCGGCGGTTTCGGCCGCGTCGTTAAGTAGCGCAGCATCTACAAACAGCCAGGGAAAAGGTTCGCCGGTGCGGCCGTCGTAGCTGAGCGTGTACTCGACCTCGCCGTAGTATGGGCCGTTGAGGTTGATGAGCAGCGCGCCGTCCTCGTCTTCGTAGAGGTAGCGCACGTCGGAGGACGTGGCCAGAATCTGGCCGTCGGGGGCCAGCAGGGTGCGGGCGTGGGCCAGAAATTTATCGAGGCCGTCGAGGGTCCCGGTGAGGCCGAGGCCGTTCATGAGCAGCAGGATGGTGTCGTAGGGCAGTTCGGTAGGCGGCAGCGGGGCAAATAAGTCGTGGCGGGCTACGGTGAGCACGCCGCGCTCGTTCATCACCTGGACCGCGCCGGCCGACACGTCCACGGCCTTCACGTGCTGGAAGCCCCGGTTTTGCAGCTCCAGGCTGTGGCAGCCGGCCCCGGCCCCCAGGTCGAGCACGCGGCCCCGGCTTTCGTCGAGGGCCAGGCGCTCCAACTCCGGCATTTGCAGCACGGTACGGAAAAAGTAGGCGGCGGGCAGCGGCTCGTCATCGGCGGCGCTGCAATGCACGGTCACGGTGGCGCCGGACTTGCCGTGGTGGTAGTCGAGCAGGGCCTGGCCCAGCACATCGGGGGCGGTGGTTGTGGTCATAGAGAATTAAAAGCGCATTCTGAGGCAGCAGCGCGCGCCACCTCGCCAAAGGTTGAGGCCACTACGCTTCGCGACCAGCCAACGGCCAAAATTACCCAAAACTTCGCGCCGGGGCCGCCCGTTTGGCTAATACTTCCTAATCCCACGTTATGCTTCCCGCCAAACTTCGTAAAGGCCAGCTGCCCACCAAAATCTGCGTCACCTGCGGCCGGCCCTTCGAGTACCGCAAAAAATGGCGCGCCAACTGGGACGACGTGAAATATTGCGGCGAAAAGTGCCAGCGCAACCGCCCCGCCGCCGGAGCAGCCGGCGCAACCGCAGCGTAGCCGCCCGGCACGGCCGTATCTTTTGGGGCCGGGGCTGCGTTGAAAAGCTCCTCACCGCTTACCTATTTGCTGGTTTTCCAGCCGCTTTTTTATGGCCTCCAACCTCGACTACCTCAACCCCAACCTGATTCCCCTCGAAGAAAAGGTAAACGCCTACCTGGAAATGGAGAAAGAGCTGCGCCGCGCCGCCCACGACCCCAACAGCGGCGCTCAGCCGGCCCAGCACTCGCCCGCCGATTTGTCGCGCCTCGAGCAGGAAATCATTGCCCTGCTCCCCACCCGCGACGAATGGGTGAAGGTGAACCTGGGCTACGGCCCCAGCCGCGTGGGCGCGTGGCACGTGCCCGCCCTCGGCAGTCAGCCCGAGCGCTACGAGCTGCGCGTGGTGCATTAAGTGGATTAATGGGTTGGTGGAATGGTGGGTTTGTGTTCAGAACACGCAGTGTGCGCCAACAGAACATCACACCCGCTATTCCACCAACCCACCAACCCAGTCAATGGCCCGAATCCCAGTCGTAGCCCAGCTCGGCCCAATAATCTTTGGGGCGAGTATCGGCAAAGGCAATGGTGCCGATGCGCTTGAGGTGCTTGATGCCGTATTTGAGGGGCGTGACGAGGCGGAGCGGCGCGCCGTGAGCAGCAGTGAGCGGCTCCCCGTTCATTTCGTAGCACAGCAGTGTTTGCGGATGCAGGGCACTGGCTATGTCGAGGCCCACATAGTACTGTTCGTCAGGCGTTAGCATGCCCACGTAGGGCGCGAGGTCGGCGGGTGGGTTGAGCGGGTCGGCGGGGCGGCCGCTGCGGGTGGCCAGCGGGTAGCGGGCCAGAAAATCTGACAGCCGCGCCCCGGCCCAGTGCACCACCACGCTCCAGCCCTCAATGCACTTAAGCTCGGTAACCATCTCCACTTTGGGCAGGGCCTTGATGTCGGCGAGGGTGAACTCCTGGGTTTTGCCAGTGCCGTAGCCCTGCACCCGCATCCGCCAGGTGGCGGGGTCTACTTCGCCATCGAGGCCCACGTCGCCGTTTTCGCGGGGCGTTTTGGCGCGGCTGCGGGCAAACTCGGGCGCCAAGCGCGTTTCTTTGAAATAGGCCTGGCTGAGGCGGCCGTTGGCATCGAGCACCTTGCGCAACGGGCGCGGAATGCCCTCGTCGGCGGGTTGCGAAATCAGCCAGTCCCAGCCCCCAATCCCAATCAAGCCAGCCAAACCCAAGCCAATAAACGAGCGCCGCGAGCGACGGCGGGCCTCGGCCAGCACGGCCGCTTCAGGCTGCAACGGAGCGCCCGGCTGGTCGAGCGGTGCGGGCGCGGAAGAATGGTCAGTCATACCGAACAGCGGCAATTAGTTGGAAGAAAGAGTTGCATCGGCGGCGGGCAGCGAAGTAGGGCCGGCCACCACCTGGTGCGTGGTCGAGTCGACTTCCACCACCTCGAAGCCGGCCACCATGGCGCGAAAATTATTCCAGCCCGCCCGCACCACCTGCGCAATGTGCACGATGAAAAACAGCACATACCCGATGGTAAGTGCGAAATGAATGATGCGGGCAAACTCATACCCGCCCAGCAGCTGCGTGAGCCAGGCAAACTGCGTAGGCTTGTAAATGGCCAGCCCCGTGAGCACCGACCCCATACCCATGATAATGACCGAGGTATAGGCAATCTGCTGTGCGCCGTTGAATTTGCGCACTGGTAGCGGCTTTTTGTACAGGCCCAAATCGTGCAGTGTCACCAACAAGGCTTCCTTGAACGAGTGCCGGGTGGGCAGCAGGTAGCGCCATTCGCCTGAAAGCAAGGTGTAAAACACGTACAGCAGGCCGTTCAGGAAAAACACCCACATCAGCACAAAGTGCCAGCTCATGCCCTGCGCCAGCTTGTGGTCGATGTGGAAGGCCTCGTAGAACGACTGCGGAAAGAACTTGACCAGCGTGGTCTTGCCCCAGCCCAGGCGGTACACATCGTTGGCCCAATATATCCACATCCCGCTCCAAATCATGAGGGCAAGAACCGGGAAATTGACCCAGTGGAACCAACGAATGGCCAGCGGATGCTTTTCGACAAGCTGCTTCATAAAAACACAAAAGGTGCAATGGAACGACCGCAAGGTACGCCGGGCGCTACTACCCGTCCTTTTCTCAGCCTGACGCAGGCAGTGCGGTTTCCTTACAGCAAGGGCAAAAAAAAGAGGCGCCCCAAAGGGGCGCCTCTTTCCATACCAAAACACCTTAAAAAACTATAATTCTTATTTTCAATGTGTTATAAAATATTATAATTCATTTGTGGACAAGTTTTGGACAAGTTTTTTCTGTGCCGTAATTTGTAATATCAACCTAAACGGCCACATTGGGAATGTACAAGATTTACTATAAGCTTCGCTCAAACAGAAAAGATGGTGCTCAGAAAGTGTATGTTATGCTTAAAGCTGATAACGGGGCAGAGTTAACTCGTGCCACTGGTGTATCATGCTTACCTGCACATTTCAACCAGAGTCAAGGAAAGCTCAACAGTAAAGACAAGCTTTGCGTTGAGAAAAATGAGGTCATTCAGGCGCTTGTACGCGACTTTGAAGCAGCGGCCAGACGAGTAGCCATTGAAGGCCATGAGATAACCAAGGCGGCGCTAGAAGCGGCATTAGTGGCAGAGGCAAACCTTAAGGCCAAGAATCAAGAACTTGCCCAAAAGCTTGAATCGGACTCACAGCAGAAGTTCATTCCCAATCTCAAGAAGGTGGTTGCTGGATTGCGAGAGGAATTGGCTCATCAAGAAGCCAAACTTGGCTACTTCCAAAGCATCGACAGCGAAGAATCAGTCACAAGACCACGCGATTTGTTTACAGCCCGTATTGATGAATTCATTCGTGTAAGTCCGGTGGCGCATAAGCGCCCATCCACGAAGAACAGCTATATCTACTTGAGGCAGACTATTGAGCGGTTCAACAGATATCTACAAATCCAAGATATCAACTTGGCCACGATGAACGCGCTCCAAAACTGGTTACTTGAAACACCAATTTTGACTGTTAAAAAGCAAACCTTGCGCCGTAACTCAAGCGTGAGAAATATTTTGATTCACACGAAAGCAGTTTTCATGTGGTTTGCTGATGATTTGAGGTTACCAACTGCTTTTTTTCGAAAATTCAAGATGGTTGATGACAATGCAAACGAAAACCATGTCTATCTCACTGCGAAGGAGTTGGAAGAATTTGCATCTCATCCGCTTCGTGCTGATGCTGAGTTATTAGAAAGAGCGAGAGACCAATTCATTCTACTATGCTCAACCGGGTTGAGACATATTGATGGTGTCGTTACTAAAGCAGATGTATTCGACGCACAAGATGACAAAGGCAATCATTACAAAGAGTTGCGCTTGCACCAACAGAAAACCAGCAAATGGGTGAATATTCCGCTTATGCCTCGTGCGCTTGAAGTACTTGAGAGAAACAATTATCAGCTTAAGGCCATAAAAAACAACCATTTTAACCAAGCACTGAAGCAAATAGCCAAGAAAATTCCTTCACTTCAGCACATCCACACCCAAATGAACTATAACAAATCGGAGGCAATTCCCGATTCTCGGCCCAAATGGGAGTTTATTAGTACCAAGTGTGGGCGTAAAACGTTTACAGACTGGTGCTTTACAAACGATGTAAGCGAAACGACAGTAGCGGAATGGTTGGGGCATAAAAGTACCATGATGGTGCAGCAGCATTACAAAGCCAAAGGTGATATTGCTAAAAAGGAAGCCCACAAAATCCTTTTCAAACAACCAGCTTAACCATACAGCATTTTATTACATATATGACATATTATTCTATATATATATCATACAGTTATCAACTACACCCACGGTATATACCATAAGTGCCCGAAAAGGTACATTAAACTAAAAGTCAGATAATTACGCGAGCGAAAATGCAGAATCATTAAAAAATCTGTTTGATGTTTTTTTTTTTGCTACCCTGTCACCTATTATTGGTTGAAACCGGTCATGTATCCTACTGATTGGTTCTGAAACGCATCATGATACATGCGTTGGGTGAAAATCAGGTTTTGGTAATTTTCCTGTGCCCCTATCCTATCAGCTAACAATAACCGTCACTATCAAGGTGAATATAATAATACTAAAGTTATAAATTATGAAATGCCCCGCCCTTGTAATTCGCAAAAGGTTGAAATCAATTTATTCCATCCTGCCAATCTGAATTTAAACGAGCTGAATACAACTTTAACCGGCCTTCGAAACATACCTGCACTTAAAAAAGGCATTATACTCATTAATACATATATAATCAAAAAGACATTCGGAAGAACTGAAAACACATTTGGTAACGCTTATATTCCAGTACATTCAGACATATTCAGGCGTTTCATTGGTGATGATTATCCGCAGGTTGTTGAGCGGCTAATCACAAACCGTTTATTGGAGCGCCTTGAGTGCGATGAACATGGTAATGGTCGTGGCATTCTTGCTGATGGGCGAACAGTCGATTACAGTAAAGGGTACTATCAGAAGCCTAGTGCTGACTGCTCATTCCAAGGTCAGAGTAAATCATACAGGATTCCAAACCACTTATATGGAAAGGATATAAAATTTATTAGGCAAAAGGAGACTGTTACCAAACGTGGTACCCAGAAATTAAATGCGGTGAATCACCGCACGAAAGGCATAACCGAAAAATACCGTGAATACGTGCGCTCTATGATGCGTACTGTGGTCATTTTGGACTCAGTTCTATCAAGGGCAGCAATCGAAGCACTGTGGGCAGAAAATAGCGTTAGACTGACAGCAGAAGATTTCATTGACATCTTCAATCATTCCCCTTTTAATGAAACGGTTGTAGATTTCTTTGGAAATCGCGTATTCTCACAAGTGGTATATAGCCCAAAGTCAATACGTGAGTTTTATCGATTTCGTGATGATTTGGATTCGCCTATTGTTGAGCTTGACATCGTTAATTCTCAGCCTGCAATATTTGCCTCGTTGAGTGCAAATCTAATTATGCGTTTTGCGCCTGAGTGCGATGAAGCTATACCATACTTCGAAGCGGTGGCCAATTGCGAAGACTACCAATTCTTTCAGCAGTTGTGTTTTGATGGTACGATATACGAAACCATCAGTGACCGCTTCAACAGGATGTATGGTGAGAAGCTGATGATGCCATTGAGCCGAAAAGATGCCAAAACTGTCTTCTATACTGCCGCATACAGCGACTATGAGTATTTGGACAGCCTCAATATTCATGAGGTGCAGCACAAGCTTAATTCTTCACTGGCTTATGGCGTGGAGACTGATATTGAAAAGTACCAAAAGCAACTTCATAGTGTCAGAAGCTTCGAAGTATTCAAATCCCTATTCCCCTCAGTACATCGGTTATTCACTCAACTCAAGACGCTGAATTGGCCGCACCTATGCGCAAAGCAATACGCAAATAATTGTCTTTTAGCGCAGAGGGTTGAAAGTAGCCTAATTTTTACGGTCTTGGTTAAAGCGTTGGTTAACGCGGGAATAGAAAAGGTGGTGACAATACATGATGCCATTTTTCTACGTGAACAAGATGAAGCCCAAGCCCGTGAAATCATACAAACTGAACTATCCAATCTTAATCTCAAGCTTAAACTAAAACCGGCGCGACATAAATAACGAATAATTACTTTATATAAAATGAAAAATCTAAAAACAATAATTGACTATATCAATAAAGTTGTTGCCCATGAGCCATACAACGATAATTTAATACTTGAATACAACGCTGGTGATGAATGCGATACTTTCACTATCAATATTGTTCATCAAGAAACGCAAACTTACAGATGGCATCTGAGCGAGGCAGGTATAATATCGCAATTATCAATACTTTGCATACAACAAGGCCCAAGGCACTTTAACAAGCTCTCCTTTAAAGTGGAAAATTGGGCAGAAGTCATCAAGCAAACTCCTTTCAATCAAAATGCAAGACTATGTTTTGAAGATTTCAGTGACTGGGCATCGACATTGCAGTTGTGAAATTATGCCGTAATTTCTCACAAGGCATGACATGCTAATGCCCAGCCCATCGGTAAAAGAGAAGGCCCGCTAGTTGCGGGCCTTCTCAAATTCATTGAGCTGTATTAGTCCAAGCTGGCAGTCCTGCTGAATTAAAAAGCGGAGCTTGCATACCGGCCTTGGGTATAATGGGGTCAAAAATATAGACCGCATCAAGGTATTGAGCCGCCATATTTTTCAGAGCCTTGTCCCCTGTGTAAAAGCACTCGACCTTATTTGCTACAGCTACACCCAATATCATTAGGTCAAATTTAAAACGATTACGAAAATTGGGAGAATGCTCAGAATAGATATCCTTCCAACGGTCTTTATTGTCGTTCCAGATTTTTGCACTTACTGCCGCTGTGTTTGCATCTAAGGCCGGTGTCCTGAAATTTATGTTACAATAGCTTAAGTGGTCTGCCCGCTCTTTTGCGTCGCTGACCAACGCAAGCAATTCAGTAATAATTGGGCATGGCATTATTACTTTCTTCTTGGACCGGTCTAAATCATTTAACAACGCTACGCTTAAAGCAATGCGGTCTTCTTGGCCAGCAGTAGCCGTTTTTTTGATGGCCCAAATGGCTATCATCGAATCAATGCAAACCAGTGCCATCGGCGCTTATTCTAGGGGTGTGTCGTTATTTAAAAGAGCGGCTTCTATGTTGTCCACGGCATCCCAATGATGCCCTAACAATGCACTCAATCCCGCAAATGCTTCTTTGTTAGTTGCCGGTGGAGCGTAATGAATCAAACTCTCGATGGTAAAATCCAGCAATTCGTTATCATACGTTGACCAGCTAGCCATGCCTTTTAATGCGACATTGCTATATAACTTAGCTCCAAGCTGCTTAGCCAAAGCTTGCGAAATGACATTGCATGTAATAATGCTACCATTATCAAGCTCAACCCTAGCCGTTGGGGACTTGCCACCTACGCGCTTTATCTCTCCATACAGAACTGTTTCTCCGATTATACGAGTCGAAGATGGGGAAATATCTGTATCCGGTCTAATAGAGGCAAATGGCTCATCTTGGTACAAGAAATCCGCGACGCAATTCTTCGCCCTGACTAGTTTCTGAATTTCTTGAAACTCGCGTATGGTTCGGGTTGGAATGATAGAATAATCGCCGGAATTGATTGAGCCGGTAATGGCGAGAAAAGCCGCCAAAAATGATTTCGTCTTATGGGATATAAAGCCAAGGCCGAGACTTGCATCTTTTACGGATACTAAGCTCAGGGAAAAATCTTTGCTGGTTGCGCCATCTTTTGCCTCCAAATAGTATTGGAATGCATGTTCAAGTTGGGTTATAAGCTTACCAACCTCACGCGCTCTAAATGTTTCTGGAGAAACACCGTTGCCGTGCAGTCGAAAACTAAAGTCTTGGTGAGCTGGGGTTTCTTCCATAAACGGGGGACCAAATCTATAAAGATTAATCTAAAATAGCCGTTGGTCACATCAGTACAGACCCATTTATGTTGAAATACTTCTCGTTATAGTACAGTTTTGCACCAATAAGCCGCATTTAGGGCATATTAAAACTGTTTTGGTACATAGTAAAAAGTCAACTGAAACGGCAGTAAAATACAATAAAAACTATATTTCTGAAGTACCAGCCCATTTTTTTGGCAAAAATTTTATGTACGGACCCACCACATTTCCACTCCAACTTCTAAAACTGGCAGAAATTGCAGGATACTGTTTCAGAGCCAGACTCCCCCTCTGGGGGGGAAGAGGAGGAGGGGGTAACGAGAGGAGCCGCCGGGGGAGTGGCAGCAGAGCACTTACCAGATAAGCCCGCCTTTGCTTATCATGCCGTAGCTTTTGGAGACTTCAGACGCAACACAGACTTAGCAGTGAATAAACAGCCGCGCCGGGTACGATATCCAGTATGGTTCAGCCTTTCAGCCATTGCTGCCAATGTCAAGTTTTGAGCTGATAACAGGTCGATAAGTTGGCGAGCTTGTAGGTTGGCTTTATCGTTAGCTGCGTTGGTTTGAATTGCTGCCGTACCTGCTGCCCTCGCAGCCGCCGTTAGGTTAGCAGGGGTTCCCATCGATTCGCCTCTTACTTTCTTCGCTGCAAGTGCTGCCTTGGTGCGTTGGCTTATCATAGCAGCTTCTTGCTCCGCAAGAGCCGCGAATATGTGCAAGGTGAAAGGGGTTGCGGTTGGGTTGTCTACTGCCACGAAGTCAACACCCGTTTCCATGAGGGTTGCAATGAAAACAACGTTGCGGGCAAGCCTATCTAACTTGGCTATAACAAGCCTTGCCCCTGTCCGTTTGGACTCTTCAATTGCTGCTGCCAGTTTCGGGCGGTTGTTCTTTTTTCCACTCTCAATCTCGACATATTCAGATTGTACGCTATCTGCATCTTTGATGAAGCCAGCAACCATGCTCCTTTGCGCTTCCAACCCCAAACCTGATGCCCCTTGGCGTTGGGTACTTACCCGCAGGTACGTTACAAATTTCATGGGTTCGGGGCTGTCGGTGAAGCTATGCCCAAAGATATGAAATATTGTGGCATTTCACAAACGGACGTTTAAGATTTGCCAATTTCGATTAGCTGTCAAATTGGAGGTTGGCTACACTGTTGCGCATCTATGGGGATTCGTAGCTTTGCGCCTAAACCAAACCCCAAAACGAATGAAGTTTATTATCAATTTTCACTACCACGAAAACAACTCTGAACCAGCAAAACAAGTCTACTTGATGGACTCGAAAGGGCAGAAGTTGGAGGTCACATACAGTGACGGAGGTCTTCTTCCTAATGTTGGTGACGAAGTCGTCATCTTACGCCAAACCGTGGTGCAGGTGGACGGCACCAGCACGAGTGGCATGGAGCCCACTACAGGCTTGGTAGAGAAGCGTACCTTTCTCTTCGTTGACTCCGATACTGTTGCTGTTAACATCGTTATAGCCAAGAGCCAAGCCTCAATAGTTGACTTTGTTAAGTCTATGGCTGACAGCCTCAAATAATACGTTGGCCGTTTGATTGGGCTTATCCAGTGACATGTTATTCTCCTTGGTCCATGGTTCCTTAAACACCCACTACGGCAAGGATTTTGCTGTAAAGTACTATAAACCAATACTTCGGCCTCTGTTCAATTCTTGTCCATTCGTGGACAAGAATTGTCCACGAAATGCCGTTTTTTGTGGACAAATGTTGTGAAATAGCAGCCAATCCCGCACTTAATCCGTTGATTTTGAGGCATAAAAAATAGGCGGTAGGGAAACCCCGCCGCCTATCCATACCAAAACACCTTAAAAAACTATTCTTTCACGAGGAGGCTAACAAGAATTGCACCAAAAAATTCCCACGCTCCAGAATTTTATTGAAATTGCTTATCCATTAGCTATTTGAAGCCACAAAAAAGGCCCAGACGCAATGCCTGGGCCTTTTCTTCAGCGGAGGTGCGAAGCACTTAGCGCATCATGCCGCCGGGGCCGCCTTTCATACCGCCCATCATCTTGGCCATCTGAGCCATGCCGCCCTTGGTCTGGCTGAGCTTGTTCATGGTGCGCATCATTTTGCGCATATCCTCAAACTGCTTCATCAGCGCGTTTACCTGCTGAATATCAGTGCCGGAGCCTTTGGCCAGACGTTTTTTGCGCGAGCCGTTGATGAGGTCGGGATTGGCGCGCTCCTGCTTGGTCATGCTCTTGATGATGGCCTCGACGGGCTTGAAGGCGTCGTCGTCGATTTCCACGTCCTTCATGGCCTTGCTCATGCCCGGAATCATGCCCATCAGGTCCTTGATATTGCCCATCTTCTTGATTTGCTCCAGCTGCGAGAGGAAGTCGTCGAAGTTGAACTGATTCTTGCGAATCTTGGCGTTGATGCGCTTGGCCTCATCCTCATCAAACTGCTGCTGAGCACGTTCCACCAGCGAAATCACGTCGCCCATGCCCAGGATGCGCTGGGCCATGCGGTCGGGGTAGAACAGGTCGAGCGCGTCCATCTTCTCGCCCGTCGAGATGAACTTGATGGGCTTGGTGACCACGGCCCGGATGCTAAGGGCCGCGCCGCCGCGCGAGTCGCCGTCGAGCTTAGTAAGCACCACGCCGTCGAAATTCAGGCGGTCGTTGAAGGTTTTGGCGGTGTTCACGGCGTCCTGGCCGGTCATCGAGTCCACCACAAACAGCGTTTCGCTGGGGTTGATGGCCGACTTCACGGCCTCAATCTCGCGCATCATCTGCTCGTCCACGGCCAGGCGGCCGGCGGTGTCGATGATGACGACTTTTTTGCCGTTTTTGCGGGCGTAGTCGATGGCGTTGCGTGAGATTTCGACGGGGTTCTTGTTCTCGACTTCCGAGTACACTTCCACGCCAATCTGCTCGCCGAGCACCTTTAGCTGGTCGATGGCGGCCGGGCGGTACACGTCGCAGGCCACCAGCAGGGTATTGCGGCCCTGCTTTTTAACGTAGCTGGCCAGCTTGCCGGCGAAGGTAGTTTTGCCCGAGCCCTGCAGGCCTGAAAGCAGAATCACGGCCGGGTCGCCCTTGATGGTAATATCCTTTTTCTCGCCGCCCATGAGCTCGGTGAGCTCATCATAAACGATTTTGACCATGAGCTGGCCCGGCGACACCGCCGTGAGCACGTCGCGGCCCATGGCTGAATCTTTAATTTTGTCGGTTACTTCTTTGGCAACCTTGTAGTTAACGTCGGCGTCGACCAGCGCGCGGCGGATTTCCTTGATGGTGGCCGCGACGTTGATTTCGGAGATGCTGCCCTGGCCCTTGAGGGTTTTAATGGCCCGGTCGAGCTTGGTGGAGAGATTATCGAACATTGAATCGCTGATTTAGCGCTGATTGTAACGGATGAAGCTGATTTGGTGCGGGGCGGCCCCTCGAAATCAGGCTGCAACGGAACCCCAAAAGTAACCACAAAAGGCCGAAAACCGGCAGCGGGCGTACCTTCGCGGCCCGCTTTCTGTTTCCGGTTGCCGTGTCATCATCCCGCCCTCTGCGCCTGCTCGTTATCACCTACTATTGGCCGCCATCGGGCGGGGCCGGCGTGCAGCGCTGCCTCAAGTTTGTGAAGCACCTGGGCCATTTTAACGTGGAGCCCACCGTGATAACCGTGGCCGTGGACCAGGCCACTTACCCTGTGCTCGACGAAAGCCTACTGGCCGAAGTGCCGCCAGCCGTGCGCGTTATCCGCACCAAAACATCTGAACCGTTTGAGAGCTACAAGAAGCTGACGGGCCGCGCCGTGCCCTACGGCGGCTTCGCCAACGAAGGCAAGCCGGGGCTGATGCAAAAGGCGTTGCGCTTCGTGCGCGGCAACCTGTTCATCCCGGACCCGCGCCGGGGCTGGAACCGTCACGCCCTGGCGGCAGTGGAGAAATTATTGGCCGCCGGCGAACAGTTTGATGCCGTGCTCACGTCGTCGCCGCCCCACTCTACCCAACTCATCGGCCTGGCACTGAAGCACCGCCACGGCCTGCGCTGGCTGGCCGACATGCGCGACCCCTGGACGGACATTTACTACTACAAAGACCTGCACCACACGCCCCTGGCTTCCTGGCTCGATGCGCGCTACGAGCGGCAGGTGCTGACCCAGGCCGATGCCGTGCTAGTGACCTCGCCCGAAACCAAGCGCTTGTTTTCAGCCAAGCTGCCGGAGCTGCCAGCCGCCAAATTCCACGTGTTGCCCAACGGCTACGACGAGTCGGATTTCCGCCAGCCTTCGCAGCCGCCCACCGACTGCCTGCGCATCACGCACACCGGCACCATCACCGAGCTCTACCACATCAGCCGCCTGCTAGAAGCCGTGGCTGCTTGCGCCGTTGCCCACCCCGACGTGCCGCTGCGGCTGCGCTTTGTGGGCCAGGTGTCGGCTCAATTGCGCGGACAGATTGAGCAGGCCGGCCTGTTGCCGCTTACAGAGTTTATTCCTTTCGTGCCGCATGATAAGTCGGTGGAATACCTGCTGGGCGCCTCGGCTCTGCTCATGGCTATTCCGGATGTACCGCGCAATTTTGGCATCCTGCCCGGCAAAGTGTTTGAGTATCTGGCGGCCAGCAAGCCCATTCTCTGCGTAGGTCCGGCCGGCTCCGATGCCGACAACCTGCTTCGGGAATGCGGCGCGGGCCAGGCCCTGCCTTACGAAGACCTCGCCCTAATGCGCGAAACACTGGAAGCGCTGGTGGCACAGTGGCGCGTTAATCCAAACCTTGATTTGCCGGTGGCAAGTCATGCGCGCTACTCGCGCCGGGCGCTGGCGGGCAAGTTGGCGGCACTTGTGTAGCCAAGCAGGAATTGAGCTGTCAGCCACTTACTTTGATTTCATTTTTATTCACCTTTCCTTTTTTATGACCATACGTTTCTACCACATCAAACTTGCGGGAATAACGCTATTACCGGGTTTGCTGATGCTATCGGCGGCAGCACAGCCTTCTATTACAGCAGTTTCACCGGCGGCCAATCAGAAGGCGGCGGTGCGTACCTCGCCGGTCACTGTTCGATTCAGCCAGCCGCTTGTGGCGGGTTCAGAGGCTGCCTTACGGGTTTTTAGCAGCCAGCGCGGTGGTTTGCGCACGAACTCCAGCGGCACCACCACTCTCAATAACGACCAGTTGACATTTGCCCCGACTTACGATTTCCGGCCGGGCGAAACTGTGCGCGTAGGCGTGACTACCGCCGCTCGCAGCAGCGCCGGGGCGCTGGCAACGCCGCGCCTTTTTCAGTTTACGGCGGCGGCAACCGGCGGCTATGGCACCTTCAGCGGTGGCTCAGACCCGAGTGTAGGTATTAGCCCTTATAATGTGACCGTGGCCGACGTGGACAACGACGGCGACCTAGACTTGCTATCGCCCACTTTCAGCGGCTCTTCAGTTAGCGTCCGGCTCAACAATGGCAGTGGGAGCTTTGGCGGTGGGTCGAACCCCAGCGTAGGCAGCCAGCCGCGCAGCGTGACGACTGCTGATATTGACAGCGACGGTGACCTTGACCTGCTGACGGCCAACTACAACGCTAATTCCGTGAGTGTGCGCTTCAACAACGGGAGCGGCACTTTTAGTGGTAGCACCGACTATACGGTAGGCAGCCAGCCCCAGAGTGTGACCACGGCAGACCTGGATGGAGACGGCGACCTCGATTTTCTGGTGGCCAACGGAGCCAGCGACAACGTGATGGTGCGAATGAACGACGGCGTGGGCAATTTCAGCGGCGGCTCCACCGTCAGCGTTGGTACGCTGCCCTTCAATATTCAAACCGGTGATGTGGATGGCGACGGCGACCTGGACCTGCTAACAGCCAACTGGGGTACAGCCAGCACTACGGTCAGCATCCGATTGAACAACGGCAATGGAACATTCAGCGGTGGGTCGGACCCAATACTAGACAGCCGGCCGCGCTGGGTGGCGCTTGGAGACCTTGACGGAGATAACGACCTGGATTTGATGAGTGCCAACTTTGGAAGCAACAACGCCAGCGTGCGCTTCAACAACGGCAGTGGCAGCTTTGGGGGCGGGACCGAATATTCGACTGGTACCGGCCCAACCAGCATCGCAGCCGCCGACCTTGACGGGGATGCCGACCTGGACATGGTCGTGGTTAACTTTAATTCGAACAATGTAACCGTGCGCCTGAACAACGGGGCCGGCAGTTTTGGTAGCAGCAGTACCGTTTCGGTGGGCACTAACCCCAACGGCGTGGCGGCGGCTGATATTGACAACGACGGTGATTTGGACTTCCTGGCGGCCAACTTTGCCAGTGCTACCATCAGCGTCCGGCTCAATCAACTTTCCGCCCTGCCTGATTTGGTGGTGAGCACGCCCCAGAACGTGAACGGTACTTACGGCAACGTAACCATCACCGGCCCGGCTACGGGCGGCGCGGGCACGGCCACCCTCACCGGCGGCCTCACGGTGGTGGGCACCCTCACAGTGCAGGATGGTGGCACGCTGCTGACCAACTGCCAGCCACTCACGGGTACGGGCAACTTTGTGCTGGCCGCCGGCGGTACCCTGGGCATCTGCGATGCGGCGGGGATTGAAGCAACGGGCAACGTTGGCTCGGTGCAGTTGAGCGGCAGCCGCAGCTTCAGCAACGATGCCAGCTATACCTATAACGGTACCGTGGCGCAGGTAACGGGTGGGGCATTACCTAATCAGGTTCGCAACCTGACCACGACCAATGCCAATACCGTGACCTTGAATGCAGCCGAAACGGTGATGCAGGTGCTCACGGTAGCCGGTGCTGGCAACCTCGTGCTGAACGGCAAGAGCCTGACTTTGCCCTCGGGGGCCACCGGCACGGCTTTGGCGGTAAATAGCAGTACGGGCATTGTGCAGGGCAATACTGCTCTGGTGCAGCGCTACCTCGACCGCAGCGTGAATAATGGCTTGGGCTACCGGCACTACAGTTCCCCGGTGGCAGCCACTACGGTAGCCGATTTGGCAACGTCCGGTTTCGCGCCGGTGCTGAATCCCGTTTACAACACCTCGCCCACGCCGGGTTCGGTCAAGCCCTTCCCCACGGTGTACGGCTATGACCAGAGCCGCCTGGCCACTACGACCAACTCCTCTAGCGCCTTTGATAAGGGCTGGTTTTCGCCGGCGGGTACTGCCGATGCACTGACGCCGGGCCGCGGCTACACCGTGAACATCATGGCGTCAGAAACCGTTGATTTCAATGGCACCCTCAACACCGGTGACCTGACCTTGCCGCTGGCCCGCAACACGGGCGCAACCGCCGCCGATGCCGGCTGGGCCTTCGTAGGAAACCCCTACCCCGCACCGCTCGACTGGAGCCTGGTAAGCGGTACTGACCGCCCCAACCTCGATGCGGCCATGTATGTGTTCGAGAGCAGCAGCCAATTCCAGGGGAATTATCGCACCTATGCCAACGGCGTCGGGGGTAGCCCGCTTATTGGCAGTAGCCAGGGCTTTTTTGTGCGGGTGAGCGAGGGCCAGTCGGGGGGCAGTCTCACGTTTCGCAATGCCCAGCGCGTGACCAGTTACGCCACGCAAGTGCCCGTGCGCCGAGGCACTGCCGAAACCCGCCCGCTGGTACAGCTTGCGCTACAAGGCACCACCGGCCCGGCCGATGCGCTGTTTGTGTACGCTGAGACCGGGGCAACTTCCGGGCTCGATTCCCAATACGATGCCGTGAAGCTGCTCAATTCCAGCGGGCTGAACCTGGCCGCGCTGGCTGTGGGCGGCCCGGCCCAGGCCATCGCGGGCCTGCCTCAATTCACACCGGCCACGGTTGTGCCGCTGAGCATTGGCGTGCCCGCCGCAGGTAGCTACACGCTGCGCGCCGAGCAGTTGCTCAACCTTCCCACCGGCCTGGATGCTTACCTGATTGATGCCCAGACCAACCAGCAAATCAACCTGCGCCAGCAGGCCAGCTACTCGTTCGCGGTAACTGCTCAGCAAGCAGTTCAAGCACAAACCAGGCGCTTTGAGCTTCGGTTTGGCCCAGCGGCCGGTCCGCTGGCAACCAGCGCGGCGCTAGCTGCAGCCGATGTGGTGCTATACCCC
Source organism: Hymenobacter negativus (assembly GCF_016056375.1). GTDB lineage: Bacteria > Bacteroidota > Bacteroidia > Cytophagales > Hymenobacteraceae > Hymenobacter > Hymenobacter negativus_A. Next base: position 355,524 of record NZ_JAEDAE010000001.1, on the reverse strand, counting down.
AACCCGGCCCACGCCACTTTTTCGGTGCTGGTTCCCAAAATGACTGCCGACACCCCAGCAAAAGCCACCCTTTTCAATAGCTTGGGCCAGCAGGTTCGGGGCAATATTCATCTTTCCGCCAGCGGCGCGGCCACGACTGTTGACGTAGCCGACCTGGCCAAAGGTGTGTACACGCTGCGTATTCAGTTGGGCACGGCATCCATCGCCAAGCGGTTAGTAGTTGAGTAAATCACTCTTATTTTGAATAAAAAAGGCTTTCCAGATGCTTGGAAAGCCTTTTTTATTTCTTTGTAATCTTGATATCACTTCCGCTGAAGCTTGGTGGCTAAATCCGCCGCCAACTGCTGGCTGAACGCTGCGCTGGCGGCTCGTTGCAGGTGGTTGCCGTCGGTAGTTGCGTACGGCTCGACGCTGTAATCCAGGTACGCAACGGAAAAGTCAGCAGCCGTATGGCGCATCAATTGGTCGAAACCAGGCTGATAAACCTGCTCTAGTTGCAGTAGCGACTGGCCGACCGGCAGGCGCACCAGCACCACGCGGCCATGCGGCTTCAGAAAGGCAATGGTTTGGCGCAGAGCCTGCAAACGGCCTTCGGATAAGTGCTGGCTGGCGGCCAACAGGCGGTAATCCTGTAGTTTACGGGCGGTGCGGGCGCGGACCTGGGCACTGTCGGTGCCGATGTTCACTTCGAGCCAGCCGTCGGGATGCAGGCGTTCGGTGGCGGTGGCGAAGTCGAGGGGCAGGCGGTAGAGCGGCTTGGTTTGGTAACGCGTGAGGTAGGGCAGGTTAGGGTTCTGGCTGACCTGGTGGAGCTGGCCGATGAAGGACTGGTCTTCCGGAAACGCCCCTTCCGGACCAGTGAGCGACAGCGACCACGGGTCGACGGCTAGGATGAACAGACCGTTGCGCACTTCGGGCCGCAGCTTGCGCCGGATGCTGGCCAGATAGGCCGGGCCGTAGGGCGAGTGCGTGAGCGTGAAGGCATAATTCAACAGCGGCCCCTCGCACTGTCCATCCAGCCGCGCCGCCAACACCGCCGGCCGGATGCCCTGCGCCGCCCGCGACGTGCCCAGAACGAGCGAGCCAGCCGGCGGGCTCGTGAAGCGCCCATAAAATGCATCGACTCCACCCCGCAGCACTACCGGGGCCAGCAGCGTAACGCCCAGCAGGCCCGCCCCGCCCAGCAGGCCCAGGCGCAGCAACAATTTGGTAACCGCAGTCCGCGCAGGCATTTTCAGAACTGGAAATAAATGAACGAAGTGCTGTTAAAAACACCCAGGTACAGAATAAGCAGGGCCAATCCTACGTAGCCCACCCAGCGGGTGGCGAAGGGCTGCGCGGCCAGCCACACCTGCGGGCTGCGCCGGCTGGCGAAGTATTCTACCAACAGCATCAACCCCACGCCGAGGGCGGCCACGGCCAGCTCGGGCCGGTAGTGCTGGGAGAAATCGAGCAGCAGCGTGGCTAGCTGCCGGCCGTGCAGATTCTGCCAGCCGCTGAATAAATGCTGGCTGATAAACAGAGCATCACTCAACGTATTGGCCCGGAAGAATATCCAGGCGTAGGCTACCAGCCCGAACGTGATGAGGACGCCCACGCCCCGCCGCAGGCCCGGGCGCGCCGCAAGCCCCGTGAACTGAGCCAGCCGCTCGCGCCAGGGCCGCGCCCAAGTGCTGAGCACCAGATATAGACCGTGCAGACCACCCCATACCAGAAACGTCCAGTTGGCTCCGTGCCAGAGGCCGCTTACCAGGAACACCACCAGCAGGTTAACATAGGCCCGACCTGGCGCTACCCGGCTGCCACCCAGCGGGATATACAGATAATCCCGAAACCAGCTCGAAAGTGACATGTGCCAGCGCCGCCAGAACTCCGGCACCGAAGCCGATTGGTAGGGCTGCCGGAAGTTCAGGTTAAAATCGAAGCCCAGCACCCGCGCGGCGCCGCGCGCCATGTCGGTATAGCCCGAAAAGTCGCCGTAAATCTGGAAGGTGAAGGCCAGCGTGGCCAGCAGCAGCAGCGGGCCTTCGGGGTGCTGGCGCGGGTTGTTGAACACGGGGTTGACGAGCAGGGCCAGGCGGTCGGCCACCACCACTTTTTTGAACAGGCCCCAGGCCATGAGCCGCAGCCCGCTCACGATACGGGCATAATCAAACTGATGCTCGCGCCGGAACTGCGGCAGCATGTGCCCGCCACGCTCGATAGGCCCGGCCACCAGCTGCGGAAAAAACGCCACAAACAGCGCGAACCGTCCGAAATTCCGCTCCGCTTCCAGCCGGCCCTGGTACACATCAATGATGTAGCCCACCGACTGAAATGTGTAGAACGACACCCCCACCGGTAGCAGCAACCCCAGCGCCGGCCCGGTACCAACAGGCAGGTGCAGCGCCGTAGCCAGCTGTACAATCCCGTCCCGAAAGAAATTGAAGTATTTGAAAACGAACAGCGTGCCCAGGTTGCTGGCCAGGCTGAGGTAGAGCCACGGCCGCCGCTGCTGCTTGGTGGGCAGCTGGCTCATGCGGTAGCCGCTGTAGTAGTCGAGCAGCGTGGTGGCCAGCAGCAGCAGCGCATACACCGCCCGCCAGCTCATGTAGAAGTAGTAGCTGGCCAGCAGCAGCAGGGTATTGCGCCAGCGCGGCGGCAAGCCATAGTACAGCCCGACAACTACCGGGAAAAAGACGAGGAAATGAAGGGAATTGAATAGCATTCGCAATGCAGAAGCAGCTCCGCAGGCCAAAGGTCGGGAGCGGCGGGCGTTTTGTGCGTGGTGTTTGTCATCCTGAGCGCCGCGAAGGACCTTGTTACGGCTGCTTCAACTGAGTTATGGCAAGCCATTCAGCGGTGAGAAGGTCCTTCGCGGCGCTCAGGATGACAGACAAATTCAGTCGCCAACCACCGAATGCCCTACTTTTGCAGTCCTGTTTTGGCTTATCAATTTTCATGGCTCTCGACCTCAACCACAAATCCATCCTCGTCACGGGGGGCACCGGCTCTTTCGGCAAGCAATTCGTCCGTACCGTTTTCGAACAATTTCCGCTGGTGAAACGCCTCGTGGTGTTTTCGCGCGACGAGCTGAAGCAGTATGAGATGAGCCAGGAATTCAGCCCGGCCAAGTACCCGGCCATTCGCTATTTCATTGGCGATGTGCGCGATGGCGAACGCCTGCACCGCGCCTGCGAAGGCATCGACATCGTAATTCACGCCGCTGCCCTCAAGCAGGTGCCCGCCGCTGAGTACAACCCGATGGAATGCATCAAAACCAATATTTTCGGGGCCGAAAATGTGATTAACGCTGCCCTCGACTGCGGCGTGAAGGACGTGGTGGCCCTGAGCACCGACAAGGCGGCCGCCCCTATTAACCTCTACGGCGCCACCAAGCTGTGCTCGGACAAGCTCTTTGTGGCGGCCAACAACATGAAAGGCAAGCGCGATTTGCGCTTTTCGGTGGTACGCTACGGCAACGTAATTGGCTCGCGCGGCTCGGTGGTGCCCTTCTTTTTGCAGCAGCGCCACACCGGCGTGCTGCCCATCACCCACCCCGACATGACGCGCTTCAACATCTCGCTGGAGGAAGGCGTTGACCTCGTGCTCTATGCGCTGGAGCACGCCTGGGGCGGCGAGATTTTCGTGCCGAAAATCCCTTCCTACAAAATCACAGAAGTGGCCCGCGCCATCGGCCCGGAGTGTGAACAGAAAATCGTGGGCATCCGCCCCGGCGAGAAGCTGCACGAGGCCATGATCACCGAAACCGACGCCCTTAGCACCGTCGAGCTGGCCCGCTACTACGTCATTCTGCCCTCGATGCCGACCTGGAGCGTCGATAAATTCATCGAAGAATTTGATGGTAAGCGCGTGCCGCTGGGCTTCCAGTACGACTCGGCTAACAACGAGGAATGGCTGGATGCGGAGCAGATTCGGGAGGAAATCCGCCTGCACGTCGACCCGGAATTTGCGGTTTAAGTAACTTGCCGGCCTAATGTCTGAAGCCCGCTTCCACCCCACCCGGCCCCTGCCCTACGGCCGCCAGCACATCACTGCCGCCGACATCGCCGCCGTTACGGCCGCCCTGCAGGCCGACTACCTCACGCAAGGTCCTACCGTAGCCGAGTTTGAGAAGCAGTTTGCCGCCTACGTGGGGGCCCGCTACGCCGTGGCCGTAAGCAATGGCACCGCCGCCCTGCACCTCTGCGCCCTCGCCCTGAACGTGCAGCCCGGGCAGCGCGTCATCACCACGCCCCTCACCTTCTCGGCCTCGGCCAACTGCGTGCGCTACTGCGGCGGCGAAGTGCATTTTGCCGACATCGACCCGGCCACGGGCTTGATTGATTTGGGGAAGGTCCGGGCTTTGCTGGCAGACCACCCCAAAGAGTATTTCACCGGCCTGATTCCCGTTGATTTTGCCGGGCTGGCCGTGAACCTGGAAGAAGCCCGACAGTTGGCCGACGAGTTTGGCCTCTGGATTATTGAGGACGCCTGCCACGCACCCGGCGGCTTCTTCATCGACTCCCAAGTCCGGGAACAACGCTGCGGCAACGGCAATTTTGCCGACCTCGCCATTTTTAGCTTTCATCCGGTAAAGCACATTGCCACCGGCGAAGGCGGCATGATTACCACCAATTCTGAGGCGCTGTTTCATCACCTGCTGCGCCTGCGCACCCACGGCATTACCCGCGACCCGGCTGACCTGCGGCGCGAACCCGACGGCGGCTGGTACATGGAAATGCAGGAGCTCGGCTACAATTACCGCCTGCCCGATTTCAACTGCGCCCTCGGCCTCAGCCAGCTCGCCCGCGCCGATGAGGGCTTAGCCCGCCGCCGCCAGCTGGCCGCACAATACGATGCCGCCTTTGCGCAGCTGCCCGGCGTCACGGTGCTGGCCCCCGGCCGCCCCGGCCACGCCTACCACCTCTACGTCATCGAAGTAGCCGACCGCAAAGGCCTGTATGATTTCCTGAAAACCAGGCAGATTTTCACGCAGGTCCACTACATTCCGGTGCACCGGATGCCTTATTACGAAGACCTGGGCTGGCGCGAAGGCGATTTTCCGCTGGCCGAAGCTTACTACGCCCGCTGCCTCAGCATCCCGCTCTTCCCCACGCTCACCGATGAGGAACAAGCCTACGTGGTGGCGTGCATCACTGCGTTTTTAGTTAAGAGTTAGAAGTTTAAAGTGAAGAGTTGAAAAGCGGACTGATGTTCACAGTCACAGCTCAATCACCTTCTATCCATCCTCCTGCTAAAACTCTTAACTCCTAACTCTTAATTCACAACTTCCCTTGCAGCACACCCAACAAGAAGATTTCTGGGCCGGCGATTTCGGCCGTGAATACACCGACCGCAACTCGCGCCCGCTCGATGAGTGGAATGCCTTTTACCGCGACCTCTACGGCCATACCAAGCTGGAAATGAACGCCGAATTTCTCGGCGAGCTGCCCCGCGAGGCCCGGATTCTGGAAGTGGGCTGCAACACCGGTATGCAGTTGGTAGGCCTGCAGGCGGCCGGTTTCACTAACCTGTACGGCGTTGAGCTGCAACAATATGCCGTAGAGAAGGCCCGCGACTTTGTGCGCGGTGTGAACATCCTGCAAGGCAGCGGCTTCGACCTCCCCTTCAAGGACAACTACTTCGACGTGACCTGCACCAATGGCGTGCTCATTCACATTGCCCCGAAAGACCTGCCGCGCATCATGGGCGAAATGGTGCGCACCTCGCGCCGCTACATCATGGGCTACGAGTATTACGCCCCCGAAACCACGCCCATTAAGTACCGTGGCAACGAAGGTTTTCTCTGGAAAACCGACTTCGCAAAGGTGTTTCTGGACAACTTCCCGAACCTGCGGCTGGTGAAGCAGAAGCTTTACCCCTACATCAACGATGCCGAGCGCGGCAACCAGGACGTGGTGTACCTGCTCGAAAAAATCTCCGCCTAATGCAGCGCGCCGGCATCATTTCGCAGGTGCGGATGGGCAGCACCCGGCTGCCGAGCAAGGTGCTGCTGCCCGCCGCCAACCGCCCGCTGCTGGACTACCACGTAGCCCGCGCCCGGCAAAGCGGCCTGCCCATCTACTTGGCCACCACCACTGAGCCGGCCGACGACGTGCTGGCCGCCTACGCCGAAACGAACCAGATTCCTTACCATCGGGGCAGCGAAACCGATGTGCTGGCCCGCTACTACGAAACGGCGCAGAAATTTGGCCTCGACGTGGTTGTGCGCGTCACCTCCGACTGCCCGCTGGTAGACGGCCCGCTGATTGGCGCCGCCGTGGAGCGGTATCTGGAAGAAGGCAACCCGCTGGTATACCGCTCCAATTCCATCGTGCGCACGTTCCCGCGCGGGCTGGACTTCGAGATTTTCTCGATGGAAATGCTGGCCGAAGCCTACGCCAACGCCACGCTGCCGTATGAGCGGGAGCACGTCACGCCCTACCTCAAGGCCAACCCGGCCACGGTGGGTCGGGTGGTTTACCGCGACGAGGTGTGGCCCGGCGGCGACTTCAGCCGCTTCCGCATCACCCTGGATACGGCCGAGGATTACGCCGTGCTGAAGGCACTAATCGAACAGCACCACGCCGACCAGTTGAACGTGCCCGACTTGCTGGCCCTGCTCGAAGCGCACCCCGAAATCATGGCCCTGAACGCGCACATCGAGCAAAAAACCACATGACCCTGCCCGATACCATTCGCCAGAACGAGTTCGGCTTCTATGAAATCAAGAATAAGCCGACCCCGGAAGAGCTGCGCGACTACTACGCCAAGCGGTACTATCAGGAAAACCTGACGACGTACCAGCCCGTGTACCCGGCCGAGGAGCTGGAGCACATCGAGGGCAAGTTGCGCCTGCGCCACTGGGTACTGGAGCAGCTACGCGGTGCGGCCAGCGGCGCCGGCTCCTTTCTCGATATCGGCTGCGGCGAGGGCTGGGCGCTGGATTACTTCCAGCGGCAGGGCTGGGATGTGCTGGGCCTGGATTTCAGCAGCTTCAGCGTGGAGAAATTTCACCCGGCGCTACGTGAGAAACTACGCACCGGCGACTTATATGAGGAGGTGCAAAAACTGGTGAAAACGGGCCAGCAGTTCGACGTGCTCTGGCTCGATAACGTGCTGGAACACGTCTTGGAACCTGCCGACCTGCTACGCCAGTGCCGGGCTTTGGTGAAGGCCAATGGCGTGCTGGTAGTAGACGTGCCCAACGATTTTTCGGCCCTGCAACAGCACTTGCTGGACACCAGCCAAATCGACCGGCCCTTCTGGGTAGTGCTACCCGACCATCTCTCGTATTTCACTCAGTCCGGCCTGCGCAATCTTGCAGAATCCACTAATTGGCAAGTTGCAAAAGTTATTGGTGACCAGCCTATTGACCTAAACCTGTTAAACCCGGCCACTAATTATGTAATGGACCGCGCGGCCGGCAAAGGTGCCCACCAATCCCGCCTGGCGCAGGACAATTTTCTGCTTCGCACCGCTCCACTGCCGGCCGTGGCGGCTTATTACGAAGCGCTGGCCGGCGTTGGGCTGGGCCGCAGTATTGTTGCATTTTTGCAGCCGGCCTAAACGTCGGCCAACGCCTTAATCATGTCCATTTCCTCTCCTATTTCCGTGCTCAGCGGGGCCTCTGCGCCCGAGCAGTCGCGCCGCGAAGGCTTCGCCCAAACCCTGCGCGAGTCGCCGATTCCGAACACTGAGCTGCTCAACAACCTGGGCCTGTACCTGAACCGGCAGACGTTTTCGCGCTTGCTGTTCTTCACCGAACTCTACCAGCAAATCATCCCGGTGCACGGCGTGGCCATGGAATTTGGGGTGCGCTGGGGCCAGAACCTAGCGCTGATGCACGCCCTGCGCGGCATCTACGAGCCGTTCAACTACAACCGCAAAATCATTGGTTTCGACACCTTCGGCGGTTTCCCGTCGGTAGATGCCAAGGACGGCAAGCTGGTAAAAGAGGGCGACTACGGCGTGACCGAGAATTATCAGGAATACCTCACCCAAATCCTGGCCCTGCACGAGGCCGACAGCCCCATCCCGCACAAGCGCAAGTTTGAGCTGGTGGCCGGCGATGCCTCCGAAACCGTGCCCCGCTACCTGCGCGACCATCCCGAAACCGTCATCGCCTTCGCCTACTTCGATTTCGACATCTACGCCCCCACCAAAGCCTGCCTCGAAGCCATCCGGCCGCGCCTGACCAAAGGAGCCATTGTGGCTTTCGATGAGCTGAACTGCCCGGAATTTCCCGGTGAAACGCTGGCGTTTGACGAGGTTTTTGGCGTGGCCAACTACGCCCTGCGCCGCAGCCCGCTCAACCCGCTGATTTCTTATCTGGTGGTGTAGGAACGCGCCATGGCGCGTTCTGCGTCAGGCAGCTAAATACGACCTACAACCATTCTAATGATTGAACGCGCCATGGTGCGTTCCTACCGCGTGCCTACCTACCGCCCCCTCCCCCAGGCCGAATACCGCCACGGCGCTTATCGGCTCGTTCCCATCAGGTATGAAGACCGGGAGCCCATTCGCGCCTGGCGCAACGCCCAGTTGCAAGTGCTCCGTCAGGCGGCGCCGCTTACCGCCGAGCAGCAAGAAACTTATTTCCAGCGCGTAGTGCTGCCGTTGTTTGAGCAGGAACAGCCGGGGCAGCTTCTCTTCTCGCTTCTTCATGAGGATGAACTAATTGCCTACGGCGGACTGGTGCATATTTCCTGGGCCGATTTGCGGGCCGAGGTTTCCTTTCTGGTAGAGCCGACACGAGCCACTCAGGCTGATACCTATCGGCAGGATTTTCTGGCGCACTTGCGGTTACTGGGCCAGGTGGCGTTTGAAGGGTTGAAATTCAACCGCTTGTTTACCGAAACCTACGATATCCGGCCCGCGCACATTGCCATTTTAGTAGAAGCTGGTTTCCAGTTGGAAGGCCGTTTGCGGCAGCATATCCAGCTCGCGCCGGGTACTTTTACCGACTCACTGATGCACGGCCAGCTGGCCGCCGACTATGCCACAGCCTTTGGAACTGCCCTTTAAACGAATTTTCATCAGCGGCGGGGCCGGCGTAATTGGTCAGGAAATGACGCGCCGCCTGGCTTCGATTAATGCGGATATTCAGGTACTGGTGGGCGACATTAAGCCGCGCCCGGCCGACTTTCCGGCCCAGTTCCAGTACCGGCAGGGCGATTTGAATTTCCTCACCGAGGCCGAAATTGCAGATTTTGCGCCCGACTTGTTCATTCATCTCGCCGCCACCTTCGAGCGCAGCACCGAAACCTACGGCTTCTGGGAAGAGAATTTCCGGCACAATGTGCAGCTCAGCCACCACTTGATGACGGTGCAGAAAGACTTGCCGTCGTTGCGCCGCGTAGTATTTGCCTCCAGCTACCTCATCTATGACCCGGCGCTTTACAACTTCGCTGAAGTGCCGGCCGCGCCCCGCAGCCTGCGCGAAACCGACCCCATCCTGCCCCGCAACCTGACGGGCATGGCCAAGCTGGCCCACGAAATCGAGCTGCGCTTTCTCGATACGTTTCGGGCGCAGCAGTTCAGCACGGTGGCTCCGCGCATCTACCGGGGCTACGGGCGCAATGGGCGCGACATTACCTCGCGCTGGGTGCGGATGCTGCTGGCCGGCGAGGAAATCACGGTGTATGGGGCCGAGTCGTTTTTCGATTACCTCTACGCCGCCGACACAGCCGAAGGCCTGCTCCGCCTTGCCGCCGCCGAAACCGTGACCGGCCTCGTGAACCTGGGCACTGGCCGCGCCCGCCGCGTGGCCGATGTAGTGGAAGTGCTGCAGCAGAATTTCCCCGGCATGCGGGCTAAGTACGTGGCCTCCGACATTCCGTTTGAAGCGTCACAGGCCGATATGACCTTGTGGTCGAGCCAGATAGACTGGCTGCCTCCAACTACGCTTGAAGTAGCCATTCCCGAAATCATTGCCTTTGAGCGTGCCCGTCAGGACTCGCTTGCTGCCACGGAGGCATCGGCCGCCAAAGGGCCGGGCCACGTGCTCATTAGCAGTATTTCGGCCAAAGTGCCGCTGGCTCACGCGGTAAAAAATGCCGCCAGGCGCCTGAATCCCGGCATCAAAATAGTGGGCGGCGACCTCAATCCGCAGGCCCTCGGTTTTCACTTCACCGATGAAAGCTGGGTAATGCCCATGACGACCGACGAGCACCTGCTCGCCATCATCGGTGAGTGCCAGGCCCAGGGCATCACCCGCATTATCCCTACCCGCGACGGCGAGCTGGCCTTCTGGAGCCGGCACCGCGCCGCCCTGGCCGACGCCGGCATTGCCGTGCTGGTGAGCCCGCCCGAAGCCGTACAACGCTGCCTCGACAAGCTCGAATTCAGCACCTTTGGCCAGGAAAACGGCTTACCCATCATCCCCGCCAGCCTCAGCATCGACACGCTGGCCGGCGACCAGCCCAATCCCAACGCCGCCTTTGTGGTGAAGGAGCGGTACGGGGCCGGCTCGCTCAGCCTGGGCCTCAACCTGCCCTACGCCGCCGCCATAGCCCACGCCCAAAACCTGACGGAGCCCATTTTCCAGCCCTTCATTCAAGGCCGCGAAATTAGTGTGGATGGCTACGTGAGCCGCGCCGGCCGGGTGCACGGCCTCATTGCGCGCACCCGCGACGTAGTGGTGCGCGGCGAGTCGCAAATAACCACGACTTTCCACGACCCGCAGCTGTTGGACCGCCTCACGCCCGTCATCGAACAGCTGGGGCTCTACGGTCCCTTCGTGCTGCAAGCGTTGCTCACCCCGGATGGTGGCCTGCACATCATCGAATGCAATAGCCGCTTCGGCGGGGCCTCCACGCTGGGCATCGCGGCGGGAGTTGATTCCTTTTTCTGGTTTCTGCAGGAAGCAGCGGGGGCTGATTTGCAACAGTTTCCGTTCCGACCGGTGGCGGGGCCATTGCAGCAGGTGCGGATGGCCACGGATGTGGTAGTAGCGGTGTAGAGACGCAATATTTTGCGTCTCGTCGTTGAGCAGCTTGCGCTGAACGACCAGGAATAAGCCGTTCGAACCAATATCTAAACAACATTAGCTAACGCAGCCAACGACGAGACGCAAAATATTGCGTCTCTATACCGTTCCAGTCACCATGCCCGTTCTTGTTTTCGACCTCGACGACACGCTTTATCCCGAATTAAGCTACGTGCACAGCGGGTTTCGGGCCGTGGCGGATTTTCTGAGTCCGCTACTAGAAGTGCCGGCCGAAACGCTGGCGGCAGGTATGATTGCCGATGAAGCCGTGCAAGGCAGGGGGCAAGTCTTTGATAACGTGCTGCGGCAGCACGGCAAATGGAGCAAGGCGCTGGTGGCAGCCTGCCTCCGCACTTACCGGCAGCACCGGCCCACGCTGAGCCTGTATCCGGATGCCGAGCGCTGCCTCACGCGTTTCGCCGATTGGCCGCTTTACATCGTGACCGATGGCCACAAGGAAGTACAGGCCCGCAAGGTTGCCGCGCTGCACCTGGCCAGCCGGGTGCGCCACGCCTACCTCACCAACCGCTACGGCCGCCATCGCGCCAAGCCTGACCCGCACGTATTCCAGCTGATTTGCCGGCGCGAAGGCGTGACGCCGGAAGAAGTAACTTACGTGGGCGACAACGTGCGCAAAGACTTTGTAGGCATCAAGCCGTTGGGTTTCAAAACGGTGCGCATTCTGCGGGGCAACTACGCCCACTACGAAGCCGATGCTGCCCACGAAGCCGACCGGAGCATTCATTCGCTGGATGAGCTGGTGTAACGTGGACTCGGCGAGTCCGGGCCTGAGGTACAGGCAATAATTGACGGGATTCTTATAGGCGCGGACCCGCAGAGGCCACGCTACAGTACCTTTGCGCTTCCGTTTCGCATTCCTGAAATCATGACCGAAATCACCATCGGCGGCCGTCCGGTTGGCCCCGCGCACAAGCCGTTTATCATCGCCGAAATGTCCGGCAACCACAACCAGAGCCTTGACCGTGCGCTGGCCCTGGTCGATGCCGCCGCCGCTGCTGGCGTTGATGCCCTTAAGCTTCAAACATATACTGCCGATACCATCACGATGGACACCGGCTTTGCCATCGACGAGGAAGGCCAGTCGCTCTGGGAGGGCAAGAACCTGTACAAGCTTTATGAAGAAGCCCACACGCCCTGGGAATGGCACGCCGAGCTGTTTGCCCGCGCCCGGCACCATGGCATGCTGGCCTTTAGCTCGCCGTTTGACGAGACGGCGGTGGATTTCCTGGAAACGCTGGACGTGCCGGCTTACAAAATTGCCTCTTTCGAAAACGCGCACTGGCCGCTGCTGCGCAAAGTGGCCGCCACTGGTAAACCTGTGATTGTGAGCACCGGGGCTGCCACCCTGGCCGAGATTGACGACGCCGTGCGGGTGCTGCGCGAAGCCGGCTGCCGCGAGCTGGTGCTGCTGAAATGCACCAGCACTTACCCCGCCTCGCCAGCAAATACCAACCTCCGCACCATCCCGGTGCTGGCCGAAACCTTTGGCTGCCCCATCGGCCTGAGCGACCACACCATGGGTGTGGGCGCGAGCGTGGCCGCCGTAGCCCTGGGCGCCTGCGTCATCGAAAAGCACTTCACCACCAGCCGCGCCGAAGGCGGCGTAGACTCTGCGTTTTCGCTGGAGCCACACGAGTTGAAAAGCCTAGTCGAGGAAACCGAGCGCGCCCACCAGGCGCTGGGCACGGTACAGCTCTGCATACAGACTGGCGAGGAGAAAAGCCGCCTCTACAAGCGCAGCATTTATGTATCGAAGCCGATTGCGGCCGGCGAGGAATTCACAACCGATAACCTGAAAATCATTCGCCCCGGCGACGGGCTGTGGCCGCGCCACTGGGAAACGGTGCTGGGCCGCAAGGCCGCTAAGGACCTGAAACCCGGCACTCCGCTTACCTGGGAAGCCATTTAGGGTGTGGGGGTGTGGGCGTATGAGGGTATGAGGGTATGAGGGTATGAGGGTATGAGGAAGCTACTTAAGCAGGATTTTCAGGTTTCGCACGTATGACAACTTCGCCAACGGCAATAACCCATGCCCCCATACCCTCCCACCCTCAGACCCTGATTGAGCGCCTGCGCGATATTCTGCAGCTGCGCTTCACGGAAATTTTCGCAGGGCTGCCCCCAGCGGCGCTGGCCGATATTTCGCCGGCCAACCCGCTGAAACGGCTGGCGCGCGTGCTGGGCTACGCGGGCCTGCGGCTGGTAGGCAATATCGTTAAGCCCATCAAAAACCGTGACGACCTGCACGGCAAAGTCTGGCTCTACGTGGTGAGTGCCAACAACTACGATGCGCTGGAGTTCATCCGGCAAGCCCGGCCGGATGCGGTGCTGGTAGCTGGTCAGGCCAAGAATATCGGGCGCTACAACGCGGCCGTAAACCGGTTGTCGCTGCGCCGCAAGCTGCTGTATTACTGGCAATTTCCGCTGGCTTTTTTCGGCTTGCTGAAAACGGATGGCGGCCGGGCGTGGCGTTTTTTTGACTTTATTTTCTACGCCATCGGATACTACGAGGTGTACCGGCGTGCGCTACGGCATTACCGGCCCCGGGCCGTAATTTTCTCCAACGACCACAACGACGACACCCGCTCCCTGCTGCTGGCCTGCCGCGCCGAGGGCGTGCCCACCGCCTACGTGCAGCACGCCAGTGTGAGTGCCAATTTCCCACCCCTGGGCTTCGACCTGAGCCTGCTGGAAGGCCAGGATGCGCTGGATAAGTACCGCCTCTGCGGCCCCGTGCAGGGCAGGGTTGAACTGGTAGGAATGCCCAAGGCCGATGCCTACCTCAGCCAGAAAAATACCGCGCCGGCCGTGCGCCGCGTGGGCATCGCCTGCAATATCCACGACCCCATGCCGGCCCTGGTCGATACGCTGGTGTACCTGCTACGCGAGTTGCCGGAACTCACCTTCACGCTGCGCCCGCACCCCAGCGACGGCCGCGACTTTGAGCCGCTGCGGAAGCTGCTGCCGGCCCTGCAATGGTCGAGCGCCCGGCAGGAAAACGTGTTCGACTTCCTGCTGCGGCAGGATGCGCTGGTGGCCGCCGACACTTCCACCCACCTCGAAGCTACGCTGCTGAACGTGGCCAGCATCTACTTCCGCTTCGGCACCTTTGCCCTCACCAACGACTACTACGGCTACGCCGCCCGGGGCCTCGTAGAGCGGGCCGATGCGCCTGCCGAGCTGACGGCCGCCCTGCGCCGATACGCCCACCACAAACCCGCCGACCTCTACCTACGGGCAGTGTACTACAATGCCACGCTGGGCACACCTGACGAAGGCCGCAGCCAATTGCGCACCGCCGCAATACTAAACAATTGGCTGAATCAATCCACTTCAACCAGCTGATATACAGCTTATTTTTTAGATAAAATCCATATGCCATCGGCTATTGCATTGCCCCCGATAAGTGCCGTTCCGGTTTCGGCCGAAATGCGGCTGGCCTATGTGTGGCGGCATTTTCGGATGGCCTATGTGAATGTGCCCGAGGCGCTGATTGGCTACGTCGGGAGCCAGCGGCCCATTGAAGTAGCTGACCTGGCGGACGGCTTTTTTCAGGACCAAAGCCCCTACCCGGCCGCCCCGAACTACCGCAACTGGGCCGGACAGCAGGTGCCGTTTTTCTTTGATAATCGGAGCGAGGAATCGCTGCTTAGCCGGCAGCCCGGCCGTGTCGTCGTCAACGCCGACATCATCTCGGCGGCTTTCTACCTGCTCAGCGGCTGGCAGGAATACTTTTCTGATGCACGCGACCGGTACAGGCGTTTCCCCTACTCGGCCAGCGTGCAAAAGCAGTACGGCTTCGTGGCGCTACCGGTAGTGAACTACTATTTCGACGTGCTGAAAACAGCGGTGGAGCACGTCACTGGTCAGCCGCTGATTGCGCGGCGCTGGAACTGCTCAGCCCCCTTCGCGGCTTTCATCACGCACGACATCGACAGCCTGCGCAGCGCATGGAAAGCGCCCGCCAAAGCCGCATTGAAACAAGGTCAGCTTGGGCGTTTCGGCCGGCAATTGTGGCGGCGCCTGACGCAGCCCGATGCCTGGGACAACCTGGAAACCGTGGCCGACGCCGTCGCGGAATACGGCGCGGCATCCACGTTTTTCATCCTGCCGGAGTCGCGCCCGAGTGCCGACGGCACGCCGAATGCCGACTATACCCTTACCTCCGCGCTACGCCAGCGTCTGGCAAAACTCAAGCAGCAGGGCGTTGAAATTGGCTTGCACGGCAGCATCGGAACGGCCGCCGATTTGGGCCAGCTGGGCCGGGAAATTGAAACGCTGAAGCCGAACCACGAAGGCCTGCGCTTTCACTACCTGCGCTGGGAGCCGCGCACGACCCCGCCCTTGGTTGAGGAAGCGGGAAGTTTTGCCTACGACTCTACGCTAGGCTTTGCCGAGCATTTCGGCTTTCGCAATTCCTACTGCCTACCGTTTTATCCCTTCAACTTCTCAACGGGTGCCGCATGTAAATTCCTGGAAATCCCGCTCAATGTGATGGACGCTACCTTGCGCCATCCCAATTATTTACAGCTGCAACCCGAGGAAATTCTGCCCACTCTACGGCCGATGTTTGAGGAGATTGAACGGTTTGGCGGGGTGGCCACCGTGCTTTGGCACAACGACCATTTCGACCCGGCTAACCTCGTAACCGGCCCGCGCCAGTTCGCCGAAATCATGCGGCATCTGCAGCAGCGAGGCGTGGCGTTTCTGACGGGAAGCCAGATTGTGGCCGAACTTTGCTGCTGAGCGAATGGATTGGAGCCTTCGTTAACAACGCCCTGGTCCATTCACTCATTCACCCATTCACCCATTCACTTTGGGCATCGTTCAGCGCCAGGGCATACGCAACACCCTGATTTCCTACGTCGGGCTGGCCATCGGCTTCGCTAACACCATTCTGGTGCTGCCGCGGCTGCTTTCGCCGGCCCAAATTGGCCTCACCGCCAGCGTATTGCTTCCACTCGCGACTATTGGTGCGCAGGTGGCTTCCTTCGGCTTTGCCAATATGGGCATCCGCTACTTTCCGTTTTTCCGGAACCAGGGGCGCAACCACGCAGGTTTCTTCCCGCTGCTGCTGGGGCCGCCGCTGCTGGGCTTTGTGGTGGTAGCGCTGGCCATGCTGGTGGGTAAGCCGCTGCTGCTGCAATGGTATGCGAAGAAAGACGCGGCACTTCTTGCGCCGCACTACCTCGCGGCCATTGCGCTGGCGGGCTGCATCATGCTGGGCTCGCTGCAGGATGCTTATCTGCGCTCGCTCTACCATACCTCCTTTTCTTCGTTTTGCCAGGAAATCCTGCTCCGGCTGATGCTGGTGGGCGCTGCTGTGGCTTATAGCCAAGGCGTTATCAGCTTCCACGGCTTCGTGCTGGCTTATGTGGGGGCGTATGCGGTAGTGGCGGTGCTGCTGACCCTTTACTTAGCGGCAATCGGCGAGCTGCACCTGCGGCCCACGCGAGCAGCGCTGCGCATCAAGCCGCTACGCGAAATGCTGGGCTTTGGGGCGTTCGTGCTGCTAAGCAACATCTCGGGCACGGTGCTGCTCAACATCGACAGCCTGATGGTGGGCACCAAAGTAAGCCTGGCGGCAGCCGGTATCTACCTCATCGCCACCAATGTAAGCACTGCTTTGGTTCTACCCTTCCGGGCGCTCTACAAGACGGCCTTTTCGCTCATTGCCGAGTACTGGAAGGAAGACAACATGGCCAAAATGGCTGACTTCTACCGTCGCAGCACTCGCATCAACACGCTGCTGGGTTGCTACCTGGCACTAGGCATTGGCCTGAACCTCAATTTCATTTACGGGCTCATTCACCGGCCCGAGTACGCGGTGGGCACTTCGGCCGTGCTCCTGCTATTAGCCGGCCGGCTATTCGACGGCATTACCGGCGTTAATGGCATTATCGTGGCCACATCGCCCCGGTATCGGTTCGATTTGGTGTTTAATATCTCGCTAGCGGCGGCGGTAGTCGTGCTCAACTGGTTGCTGATTCCGCGCATGGAACTAGCCGGCGCGGCCCTGGCCTACTGCATTGCGCTGGTAAGCATCAACACTGTGCGGACCTGGTTTGTGTGGCGAAACTACGGCATGCAGCCCTTCGATAGCAGTACGGTTCGTATTCTGGCCGTGGCCGCGGGCGCTGGTTTCATCGCCTGGATACTGCCTGAAACCGGCAATGCTTTCCTGACGCTGCTGATGCGCGGCGGCGTGCTCACGGTACTGTATGGGGCCGGTGTGCTGCTCACGGGCACTGCCCCGGAAGCCGTGGCACTGCTAAACAAAGTGCGCAGGCGTTGACCAATGTAGAGCCGCAATATTTTGCGTCTCGGCGTTGAACGATGACGTGGGCATGACGGCAGCACAGTACAGCACCCAAACGGCGCGGACAACGAGACGCAAAATACTGTGTCTCTACATTGGTCTTGATGTGGTTACGCGCCCACCAATACCGGCCGCTCCTCCATGCGCTTGGGCGCCGGGCCGTCCTGGTGCATTTCGCGGTAGAAAAAGGCAAAGATGAGCGGGAAAATCAGCAGCGTGAGTACCGTGGCCGTCACCAGCCCGCCGATGACGACGATGGCCAGCGGCTTCTGCGTTTCGGAGCCGATGCCGGTGCTCAGGGCGGCCGGAAACAGGCCAATCATGGCCATGAGGGCCGTCATCACCACGGGGCGCACGCGCGAGGCCACGCCCAGACGCAGGCTCTCGGCTAAGCTCATTTTTTTACGCAGGTTTTCCTTGAAAACGGTGATGAGCACAATGCCGTTTTGAATACATATCCCGAGCAGGGCAATGAAGCCAATGCCGGCCGAAATCGAGAAGTTGACGCCCGTAAGGTGCAGCGCCGCGATGCCGCCGATAAGGGCAAATGGCACGTTGGCCAGCACCAGCGCGGCATCCTTGCCGTTGCCAAAAGTGATGAACAACAGAATGAAAATGATGACCAGCGACACCGGCACCACCTGGCTCAGGCGCTTGGTGGCCCGCACCTGGTTCTCGAACTCGCCGGCCCACTCGATGCGGTAGCCCTTGCCGAGCTTGATGGTCTGGTCCATTTTTTTCTGAGCTTCGGCGATGGTTGAGCCCATGTCGCGGTCGCGGATGGAAAACTTCACGGCGATAAAGCGCTGGCCATTATCGTGGTACACAAATGCAGGGCCGTTCTCGGTTTTGATGGTGGCAATTTCCTTGAGTGCCACCTTGCCGCCCCGGATGGTGGGCACGCGCAGCTCGCCAATCTTAGCTTCCGTGTCGCGGTCCTGCTTGGGGTAGCGCACGGTCACGTCGAACTTGCGCTCGCCTTCGTAAATCTGAGTCGCTGCCTTGCCGCCCACAGCCATTTCCACTACTGTTTGGGCATCAGACGTTTGGACGCCGTAGGCCGCCATGCGGGTCTGGTCGAGGCGCACGCTCATTTCGGGCTGGCCCAAGTTGCGCAGGATTCCCAGGTCTTTCACGCCGCGCACGCCGCTGAGCACTTTCATCACTTCGTTGGCTTTGCCGTCGAGCTCCTTGAGGTCGTTGCCGAAAATCTTGACGGCCAGCGCCGCATTGATGCCGGCCACCGCCTCTTCCACGTTGTCGATGATGGGCTGCGAGTAGTTGAAAATGATGCCGGGGTACTCCTTCAGCTTCTTGTCCATCTCGTCAATCAGCTGCTCCTTCGTGATGTTGCGCTTCCACTCCTCCTTGGGCTTGAGGTTGACCTGCGCCTGCACATAATAGATGCCCGACGGGTCGGTACCGTCGTTGGAGCGGCCGGTCTGGCTCAGTACGGACGTCACCTCTGGAAACGAGCGCAGGATGCGGCGGTAATTGGCCGCCATCTTGTTGGTTTCCGTCAACGAAGACGACATCGGCAGCTTGGTTTCGACCCACAGCGCGCCCTCGTTCAGCTCCGGCAGGAATTCCGAGCCCAGCAGCTTGAATGAGTACAGGCCCGCCACCACGATGGCCATGGTCACCCCAAAGCTCAGCAGCTTATGCCGGTAGGTGAAGCCAAAGGCACTGGTCACAATGTTATCGAAGAAGTTCACCACCGGGTTATTCTTCTCCTTCACGTCCTTGTTCAGCAGCAGCGAGCACAGCACCGGCACCAGCGTCAGGGTCAGAATCAGGGCACCCACCAGCGCAAAGCCCAGCGTGTAGGCCAACGGGCTGAACATCTTGCCTTCCACTTTCTCAAAGGCAAAAATGGGCAGCAGGCAGGTCAGAATAATCAGTTTGGCGAAGAACACAGCCTTGCCCAGCTCGCCGCCGGTCTTCTTAATCATGCCCAGCTTGGCGAGTTTGTTGAACCGTTCCATGCCCACCTGATGGGCCTTGTGGTCGAGCACCACAAAAATGCCCTCCACCATCACCACGGCTCCGTCGATGATGATGCCGAAGTCAATCGCACCCATGCTGAGCAGGTTGGCGCTCATGCCTTTCAGCCGCAAGCACACGAAAGCAAACAGCAGCGCCAGCGGCACCACGACGCCCACCGTGAGCGTGGTGCGCCAGTCGGCCATGAAGATGAGCACGATGAGCGTGACCAGCACAATGCCCTCAATCAGGTTGTGAATAACGGTGTGCGTGCAGTGGTTCATCAGCACGTCGCGGTCGTAGAATGTTTTGAGGTACACGTCGTTGGGCAGCACCTTCTCATTCAGCTCCGCGATTTTAGCCTTCACGCGGCCCAGCACCTCGGCCGGGTTTTCGCCCTTGCGCATGATGACAATGCCCTCCACCACATCGGACTGGTCGTCGAGCCCGGCCTGGCCCACGCGGGGGGCGTTGCTCTCGGTCACTTTGGCCACGTTGCGCACCAGCACGGGCACGTTGTTGATGTCCTTGACGATGATGTTGCCGATGTCTTCCGGCTTAGTGAGCAGGCCGATGCCGCGCACCACGTAGCTCTGCGAGTTCTTCTCAATCACGTCGCCGCCCACGTTCATGTTCGACTTCTGCACGGCCTCGAACACCTCCAGCGGCGTCATGTCGTACTTGGCCAGCATGGCAGGGTTCACGCTGATTTCGTACACCTTACGCGTGCCGCCAAAGGCCGCGATGTCGGCCACGCCGGGCACCGATTTTAGCTGCCGTTCCACCGTCCAGTCTTGAATTGCCAGCAGTTCGTTGGTGCTGCGGCCGGTGCGGCTCTGCACCGTATAGCGGAAAATCTCGCCCGTGGGCCCGTAGGGCGGCTGCACATGCGAGTCGCACCCGACCGGCAGATTCACTCCGCTCAGCAGGTTGTTTACCTGTTGTCGGGCGAAGAAGTCCTCTACGTTGTCCTCGAAGTTTATCTTGAGCACCGACAGGCCAAACATGCTGATAGAGCGCATGTTGCTTTTCATTTGCACCGAATTCATGGCCACCTCAATGGGCGTGCTCACAAACCGCTCCACCTCCTCGGCCGAGCGGCCGGGCCAGAGGCTCACGATAATCATCTGTGTATTGGTAACGTCCGGAAACGCCTCGATGGGCGTGTGCACGTAGCTGTAGGTGCCGCCTGCGACGAGCAGCGCCGTCATGAAAAAGATGAAGAAGCGGTTCTTCAGCGAGAAGGCAACGATGCCGGAAATAAACTTATTCATGCAAGTGCGGGGTGGGAAGCAGCGGAGCGGCGGGTTGCAGTAGCGGCCGGATTAAGTCAGCTTCGGCCGGAAGATGAGAATCTGGTGAAAAGTTGATGAGATAACAATGAGGATTTTATGAAGCGGTGAATTATATATGAAGCCCCAACGCATGAAAAAAGCCCGCTGCCTAATAAGGCAGCGGGCTTTTTTTGTCAGCATTAATCCATCACTGCCAGCCGAGCAGCGCATTCTGCCCCGCGGTACGGCTTGCTTTCGCCCTACCGCACGGTTAAACTATCTCACCACACGGCTCTTCCTGAAAAGGTGAAGCCCCAACTGGTGGAACAGCTGGGGCTTCGGGAAGCAGGTGGTACGTACACTTAACTCCTGTCGCTCATGAGAAAGGTTCGTGCGGCGAAGATACGGCGTAAAGCCGTGCTTCGTAAACCTATACCGCCGGAGATTCCGAAAAGCTTCTGGTGGTGGCTTTTCCTGGAGATAACCAAAGTGGCCTTGGCCGCGGCGGCTCGCCACTGGATTAGCTAACAGTTGGCAACGGGCGGGCCCTCAGCCTGGCCCGTTGCTTTTCATGCCTACCTTAATGAGGCGTTGTTGGCTCCACATAGCCTTGCTCGCCGGGCAGCGGCACGTATTTAGTGTGCTCCGAACGGTAGAACCGTTCGAATACCAGCGGGAACACGAAGAGCGTGAGGATAGTACCCGTTATCAGGCCGCCGATTACCACGATGGCCAGCGGTTTGGAAGTCTCCGAGCCGATGCCGGTGCTGATGGCGGCCGGCATCAGACCGATGGTGGCCATGAGAGCCGTCATCACCACGGGCCGCACCCGCGAAATTACGCCTTCGTTGATGCTGTGGTCGAGCGAGTGCTTTTTCACTAGGTTCTGCTTGAAGACGGAGATGAGAATCACGCCGTTCTGGATACAGATACCAAACAGGGCGATGAAACCGATACCGGCCGAAATTGAGAAGTTGGTGTGGGTGATAAGCAGCGCCGCAATGCCACCGATGATGGCAAACGGTACGTTGAGCAGCACCAGCCCCGCATCTTTCAGGTTGCTGAAGAGGATGAACAGGATGAAGAAGATGAGGCCCAACGAAATGGGCACCACTTGCGTGAGGCGCTGCTGGGCGCGGCGCTGGTTCTCGAAGTCGCCGGTCCATTTCTGCTCGTAGCCGGCGGGCAGCTTCACGTGACGGTTCACTTTTTCCTGGGCTTCCTTGATGGTTGAGCCCATGTCGCGCCCCCGGATGCTGAACTTCACGGCGGCGAAGCGGCGGTTATCGTCGCGGTAAATCAGGCTGGGGCCGGTGACGGAACCGATGTTGGCAATTTCGGAAAGCGGAATGGTTTTGCCCGATTGCGTGGGCACCATCAGGGCCGCGATTTCGGCGGGCGTCTGGCGGTACTGGGGCTCGTAGCGCACCCGAATGGGGAACTTGCGCTCGCCCTCGTAGAGTTGGGTGGCTTCCTTACCGCCCACGGCCATTTCCAGCACCGAGTTGGCGTCCGACTTATTCACACCGTAGCTGGCCATGCGGCGCTCGTCGAGGTCAACGTGAAACTCTGGCTGGCCGATGTTGCGCAGCACGCCGAGGTCGTCGATGCCTTTCACCGTTTTCAGCACTTCGTACACTTCACGGGCCTTAGCCTCCAACGTGGCCAGGTCGGTGCCGTAAATCTTCACCGCAATCGAGCCCTTGACGCCCGAGGCGGCCTCCTCCACGTTGTCGGTGATGGGCTGCGAGAAGTTAAAATCCACGCCCGTGAACTTGTCGAGCTTGGCCTTCATGCGCTCCACCAAATCCTCGCGGTAGGCCTTCGACTTCATTTTCTTCTCCACCTCTGGCGTGTGCTTAAGCTGCACCAGAAACTCGTTGTTGTAGAAGCCCGTGGGGTCGGTGCCGTCATTGGGCCGGCCGGTCTGGCTCACCACGTCGCTCACCTCGGGGAAGCTCAGAAAGTCGCGCCGCATCTGGTTGCACAGCTCATTTGAGGACTCCAGGCTAATGCTCAGCGGTAGCTGCGCCCGTACATAAATCGAGCCTTCGTTGAGTTCCGGCAGGAATTCTGAACCCAAAAACGAGAAGGAATACAAGCCCACCGCCGTCACCACGAAGGCGATGACAAGCGTGGCCGTTTTGCGGGCATAGGTGAAACGGAAGAAGCGGTTAGCTCCATTGTTCACGGCCCGCACGAAGAAGTTTTCTTTCTCCTTCACGTCCTTTTTCAGCAGGATGCTGACCAGCACCGGCACCAGCGTGAGGGTAAAAATCAGGGCGCCCAGCAGGGCAAAGCCCAGCGTCCAGGCCAGCGGGCTGAACACCTTGCCTTCTACTTTCTCGAAGGAGAAAATGGGCAGCAAGGCTGTGATAATAATGGCCTTGGCAAAGAAGATGGACTTGCCCATGTCGCGGCCCGATTTCTTAATCAGGCCCAGCTTCGAGAGCTTGTTGAACCGCTCCATGCCCAGTTCGTGTGCCTTGTGGTCGAGGGCCACGAACAGGCCTTCTACCATTACCACGGCCCCGTCGATGATGATGCCGAAGTCAATGGCACCCATGCTGAGCAGGTTGGCGCTCATGCCGCGCAGGCGCAGGCAGATGAAGGCAAACAGCAGCGCCAGCGGGATAATCACCGACACAATCACCGTGGTGCGCCAGTCGGCCATGAACAGAAACACGATGAGCGTCACCAGCACAATACCTTCCATCAGGTTGTGAATCACCGTTTCCGTCGAGAAATCGATGAGCTGCTGCCGGTCGTAGAAGGTTTTCATCTTCACATCGGGCGGCAAGATTTTCGAGTTCAACTCGGCCACCTTATCGTGCAAGCGGGCAATGACTTCCGAGGGGTTTTCGCCCTTGCGCATCACCACAATGCCTTCGAGCTTATCGTCTTCGAACCCCCGGCCTACCTGGCCTAGGCGCGGCAGGGCGCTTTCCGTTACTTTGGCCACGTCGCGTACCAGAATGGGCACGCCGTTCACGTTCTTAATCACCGTGTTGGTGATGTCGGAGATGTTGTTGAGCAAGCCGATGCCGCGCACCACGTAGTTCTGCTGGCCCTGGTTTATCACGTCGCCGCCCACGTTGATGTTGGAGCGCTGCACGGCGTTGTAGAGGTCGAGCGGCGTGAGGTCGAAATCCTGCAGCTTGCCGGGGTTCACCGCAATTTCGTAGTCTTTCACCTCGCCGCCGAAGCTGTTCACGTCGGCCACGCCGGGCACGGCTTTCAGGTTGCGCTCAATCACCCAGTCCTGCAGGGTTTTGAGCTCGCGCACGGTTTTGGTTTTGCTTTCCAGCGTGTAGCGGTAAATTTCGCCGGTGGGGCCGTAGGGGGGCTGTACATCGGGCGTGATGCCGTCGGGTAGGTCTACTTCGCGCAGCAGGTTGTTCACCTGCGGGCGGGCAAAGGCATCGTCCACGCCGTCGTCAAAAATCACCTTCACCACCGACAGCCCAAAGAGCGTCGTACTGCGCACCGAGGCCTTTTTCTGCACCGGATTCAGGGCAATTTCGATGGGCACGGTCACGAACTTTTCCATCTCCTCGGCCGAGCGGCCGGGCCACTGTGTGATGATGGTGATTTCGGTGTTGGTCACGTCCGGAAACGCCTCAATGGGCGTGTTGCGGTAGCTCACCACGCCCATCACCACCACCACGAGCGTCATGAGGAAGATAAAGCCCTTGTTCTTGAGCGAAAAGGCGATAATGCCTTGAATGAACTTATTCATTGGTAGGGACTTGGGGTCTTGGGAACATAGGGTCTTGGTTTTTCTTTTCGTCGCTCAATGGGAGGAAATAGCCGGCGAAAACCGGACGAAACTGGACGTAAGGGCCCGGCCTGGCTGGTCTGTCGACCACCAAGTACCCAAGACCCTAAGTCCCCAAGCCCCTAAAATTTAGTCATTCAGCTCGTCGTACACGAGCAGCTGGTCCTTGGCAATCACCACGTCGCCGGGCTTCAGGCCAGAACTCACGTAGCTGTAGTCGCCCACGGTTTTGCTGATGGTCACGGGGCGGGTTTCGACGTGGGTGCGGTCCTTGTACACCATCACGAAGTTGCGGTCCTTATCAAACACCACCGATTTGGCGGGCACGGCCAGGGCTTTCGCCCCTTCCGTATTCTCCACTCGCACCTGGGCGTACATCTCGGGCTTGAGCAGGTAACCGGGGTTTTCGAGGCGCACGCGCACCTTCATCACCTTGCTGTCGGGGTCGAGCACGTTGAACACCTTGTCAATCTTGCCCCGGAAGTGCTTGTCCGGGTAGCTCAGTGTAGTCACATCGGCCGAGTAGCCTTCCTTCACCTTCGAGATGTCCGACTCGAACACGTTGGCCATAATCCAGACATCGTCCAGGTCGCTCACCGTGAACAGGTTGCCCACGTTGTCGTTATTAAACTGCTCATGGTCGGTGGCATTCTTCTCAGTGATAAAGCCCGAAATCGGGGCTCGCAACTCGTACATGCCATCCTTGCCGATGCCGTACACGCTGAGCTGCTTCACGTTTTTGCCCACCGTGCCGCGGGCTTTGGTTACTTCCGCGCGAGCCAATACCACATCGCGCTCCGAGTTCAGGCCAGCTTTGAACATATCCTCGGCCACGGCCAGGTTCTTGCGGGCAATGTCAAGGTCAGAGCTGGCGGCCGTTGTCTGGTTTTGCACATCGGCAATCTCGCCCGATTTGATGACGGCCAACACCTGACCCTTGCTCACCTTGTCGCCGAGTTGCACTTTTAGCTGCTCCACTACGCCGCCCACCAGCGGGTACACCTTCACGGTTTTGTCGCCGTCGGTGGCAATTTCGCCGGTCAGCACCAGCTCGTCCTGCACCGGGCGCAGGCGCACCGTGTCGAGCACAATCTGCTGCATCATGGTGTCGGACAGGCGGAAGCCCTCCTTCTTTTCTTCTTTGACTTCGGGTTTGGAGCAGCCAACCAGGGTTACGGCGGTTAGCAATGCCAGAAAGGAGCGGTTCATTATTTTAAGCTGATAGCCAATAGCTGTTAGCTGTTAGCTTTTGATGATTACAGTGAGATTGATTGCCCGAGAAGCTGAAGCCCAATAGCCATTGGCTATCGGCTTAAAAATTACTGGTCGGCGCGGAAGATGGGCTTGCCCACGGCAAAATTCAATTGCTCGAAAGCTCGCACACGGTTGGCCCGCAAGGTATTCAGCTGCACCAGGTTATTTTTATAGGACTCGAAAAAGTCCAGGTATTCCACCACGCTCAGGATGCGCTTAGCGTAGCTCTGCTCGATGCCCACCATGAGGCGAGCAAATGGCGCGGTGTCGCGGTCGGTGTTCTGAAACAGCTCATCGTTGCGGGCGGCCAGCTGGTAGGCTTGGTGCACCTCGTTCTGCACCACCAGCTGCTGCTGGTCCACCTGCAGTTTGCTACCGGCAATCTGGGCCTTCGCCGCCTGGATATTGCCCTGGTTGCGGTTGAAAATCGGCACGGCAATGCCCAAGGTTAGTGCCTGGTAGTTGTTGATGTAGGAGCCGGCTTTATCGTAGGTGTAGCCCACGGCCAAGTCGGGCGTGGCCAGCTTTTGCTGGAGGCGCAGGTTCAGGTTTTGCTGCTCCAGCGTAGCGCGGCGGGCATTCAGGTCGGTACGCAGCACCAGGGCCGTATCGGCCAGTTGCTGCTCCGAGTAGTTTTTCAGGCTTAGGTCGCGGGTCTTGTCTACGTCCACCAACGGCACAAATTGGCTACCCGTGGCATCGCGCACCAGCACGTGCAGGTCGGTTTGGTCCGAAGCCACGTCGTTGAGCAGGTTCTGCCGCTCGCTTTGCAGCGTGAACAGAAAAGCCCGCAAGCGAATAACCTCTTTCAGGGCAATGTTACCCTTCTCAAACTGCGTCTGGTACAGGCTCACGGTGCGCGTCAGCGAAGCAATTTCGATGGCGTAGGCCGTCAGGGTCCGCTGCTTGAAATACAGGTCGTAGAACGTGGTGCGCAGTTGGTAGCGCAGGTTGCGCAGCAGGTCCTGCAGGTTGTACTGCTCCACCACGGCGTTTTGCTGGGCAGCCTGGCCGGCCGCCTTGCGCCGCCCGGCTAATGAAAACAGCTGCTGCACCGTCACAATGGCTTCGCTGCCCACCGTGCCCTCAGGCACCGTGGGGCGTGAAATTTTGCGGCGCAGCACATCCTGCTCCACATAAATGGTCGGGTTGTCGATGAGGCGGGCCTGCACGGCTTGGGCCTGCGCTACCGTCACGTTGTATTGCTGGGCCAGCACGGCTAGGTTGTTTTGAAAGAAGCGTTGCTCGGCATCGGGCAGCGTCAGGCGGACGGTGTCAGTTGGGGTAGCCTGGACAGCCGGGGTGCTTTGGGCGGCTGCCGGCTGAGCGGCCAGGCACCACGCTCCAAAAAGAACCAGAAAAGGGAAACGGGACATAATGGGCGTTGATTTCCTGACAAAGGTGCCAGTACCTGTATGAGGATAAAATGAATGTTTCATTTACCCCTTGAACGCCCTCTAAACCTCGGTGAACGCCCATTTTTGAGGGGGTCAATTCTTGGCAGGTCGTGTGGCTACCACACGGCTGGCGTTGCCCGGGTCATCCCGCCGGCAACTTGCGCAGCCATCAGGCACCAGCCATGCACCAACTGAGCAGAACCCACTGGCAGTACATGGGCCAACAGGCCCACGCGCACGCTGCTCATGCCCAGCAACACGGTAAGCATCAAGGCCCAGGAAATAACTCGCCCCTGCCGGGTGCGGCCCTTCGCTGGCTGGGTGGTGGCCGTTAGCCCCAAGGCATCGGCCACGGCCCGCAAGTCACCGGGCAACAAGTTATTCAACCGGTTTTTGATGCTAATAAGATTTGCCGTGACTGCCGCCGCCGACAAGCGGTTCCGCTCGGCGTACTGGCCCAGCAGGCCCGGCAGCACCGCCCCCACCAGCATCAGCAAGGTGCTGGCGGTGGTGCGTTTCACCTGTGCATAGCGGCTGACCGAGGCTGCGATGGTTTGCCAGGAATTGCCGAACAGCACTAGCAGCAGCGTTTCGCCCTGCATCATGGCGCTGCCGGCTTCCTGGCCCCCTCCCAGAATGCCCAGCATCCCGGTCACGCTGCCCAGCCCATACGGCGTTGTTAAATACGCCCGGTTGCTCCATTCAAAAAGCAGTTGCGCATCCGAAGCTTCGGCTTTCCGGGCCATGCCGCCCATCATCACGGGCAGCACGCCTTGCAGGGCGCGTTTCATGCCGTTTTCGCCCTCGCCCAGGCGGGCGGCCAAGTGGCTAATTAATTCTCTGGGAAAGGCCCGGGTAATGGCAGAAAACAACGCAGACATAGCAGAACAGTAAGACGTGGTAGAACCTCTCTTTCGGTGTCACTGCAAAGTAGCTAATCAGTAAAGGCATAAGATTTACCTGCCCGGCAAAACTCAATTTTATGCCGACGAACCTAAGTAATTGCCCGCCGAATGAAATCACCTTTCACGGCTTTGGCACAGCTTTCCTGCAATTACAATTAGCCAATATTCTCGTATTCTCGGCACTACTGCATTTCAGGAGCCCTGACTGGCGGGCTCCCGCTCTTAGCGTTGGCTAATCATCTTCATAATCAAGCCCAAGGCAGCTGTTCAGCGCTTGCAGCAGTTCGCTGGCGGCGTGTTGCTGGCCTGCGCTGCGGGCTACTTTCAGCCCGGCCCGGTACACCTTTTCGGCCTCATCCTTCTTGCCAAACTGTTCCAACAGCTTGCCGGCGTGGTAGTAAGTCCCCACGTAATCGGGGTGCTCGGTTAAGAGTTTGTGATAAAATTCCCAGGCGCGTTCCGGCTCTTGGGTGCGGTATTCGGTTGCCAGGGCATATATGGTGAAGGCATCGGTGGGGTCGTCGGCGTAGAAAGCCAATAACTGTTGCAAACGCGTGGCAGGAGTGTTCATCAGGGCGGGAGTTTTGTTTACCTTTGGGGCAAAATTGCGGCTTTTCCCTCGCATATCCCTCGCTAAAGATTGGCTGCCGGAAACCGGCAAGCTACTATAGGTTGTTATGCATGCAGCCTTTTTCATTCGATTTCGCCACCCTAATCCCGCTTAGATGAAGTTTCTGGTTTGTATTTCCAACGTGCCCGACACGACCACCAAAATTGCCTTCACCCCCGATAACAAGGAGTTCAACAAGGCTGGGGTGCAGTTCGTGATTAACCCCTGGGATGAGTACGCCCTCACCCGCGCCATCGAGTTGAAGGAAGCTGCCGGTAGCGGCACCGTCACCGTCCTCAACGTGGGCGAAGCCGACACCGAGCCGAACATCCGCAAGGCGCTGGCCATTGGGGCCGATGATGCCATTCGGGTGAACGCCGCGCCGCAAGACGCCTACTTCGTGGCCGAGCAGATTGCGGCCGTGGCCAAAGAAGGCGCTTACGACGTGATTTTGATGGGCAAGGAAAGCATCGACTACAACGGCTTCCAGGTGCACGGCATGGTGGGCGAGATGCTCGGCATCCCCACGGTGGCCCCGGCCATGAAGCTGGACATGAGCGGCAACACCGCCACGCTGGAACGCGAAATCGAAGGCGGCAAGGAAATCGTAACCGTGAACACGCCCTTCGTGGCCTCTTGCCAGCAGCCCATGTGCGAACCCCGCATCCCCAATATGCGCGGCATCATGACGGCCCGCACCAAGCCCCTGAAAGTGGTTCCCGCCGTAGGCGAGCCTGCCCGCACCACCGTGGCCGAGTACGCGCTGCCCCCCAAGAAGCAGGGTGTGAAGCTCATCGACGCCGAAAATGCCGGTGAGCTCATCAAGCTGCTCCGCAACGAAGCAAAGGTTATCTAATTCGTCTGTCATGCTGACGAAGGAAGCATCTTATCACGGCTGCCTTCGTTTGCTCTAACTAACTCAGCGGCGCGAGCGTGATAAGGTCCTTCGCTGCGCTCAGGATGACAAAAACAAAAAACCATGTCTGTATTAGTTGTAGTTGAATGCGCTGACGGCGAAGTAAAAAAGTCGTCGCTCGAAGTTGCCTCCTACGGGGCGCAGGTGGCTGCCCAGTTGGGCACTACCGCCACGGCAATTGCCGTAGGCGAAGCCAATGAGGCCAACTTGGCCAAGCTCGGCGAGCAAGGCATCACGAAAGTGCTGTTCGATGCCGAGCCCCGCCTCAAGGATTTCGTGAACAATGCCTACACCAAGCTCATTGCTACGGCAGCCGAGCAGGAACAGGCTAAAATCATCGTGCTGGCCAATTCCAACATTGGCGCGGCAGTAGGCTCGCGCCTGTCGGTGCGGCTGAAGGCCAGCTTGGCTACCAACGTAGTAGAACTGCCCAAAACTGACGGCGGCCAGTTCACGGTGAAGCGTGGCGCATTCTCGGGCAAGGCGTTTTCGGACGTGGTGCTGAGCGGCGACCGCAAAATCATTGCCGTGAAGAAAAACTCGACCGAAGCCAAGCACGACGCCGGCAAAACGGCCGAAGTAACGAGCTTCGCCGCCCAGCTGTCGGACGCGGACTTTGCCGATGCGCCCACGCAGGTGGTGATGCAGGACCAGGCCGGCGGCATTTTGCTGCCCGAGGCCGAGCTCGTGGTATCGGGTGGTCGCGGCATGAAAGGCCCCGAGAACTGGAACCTCATTGAGGACCTGGCCAAGGCGCTGGGCGCGGCCACGGCTTGCTCCAAGCCCGTTTCGGACGTGGACTGGCGCCCTCACCACGAGCACGTGGGCCAGACCGGCATTACCATCTCGCCGAACCTGTACATTGCCTGCGGCATTTCGGGTGCTATCCAGCACCTGGCCGGCGTGAACAGTTCGAAGGTGATTGTGGTCATCAACAAAGACCCGGAAGCGCCTTTCTTTAAAGCGGCCGATTACGGCATCGTGGGCGACGTTTTTGACGTATTGCCCAAGCTAACCGCCGCCGTGAAGGCCCTTAACTAGATTTACGTGCAGGCATTGGGGACTCGGTCCGGTGGTTTTCGCAAGAAGCCCCGGCTCGGGTCCCCAATCTTTTTTCAGCATTTCCGGTTTCTACGGCAGGTTTTGGCCGCAGATGCCCGGACTTTTCTTTATTTGCACGTACATCCTGTCTCCCGGCTTCGGCCCGGCCCCTCCCCCCTTCCGCTTCCAAGACACCCAGTTCCTTATTCCCTTGAAAAAAATCCAGCTTGAAATTCTGGGGCTTTCGTCCAGCCAGTCGCAATCTGGCTCCTTCGCGCTGATTTTGGGCGAGAAGGGCGGCAACCGCCGCTTGCCCATTATCATTGGCATGTTTGAAGCACAAAGCATTGCTATTCAAATAGAAAAGATTAGCCCCAATCGGCCGCTCACGCACGACCTGTTCAAGTCTTTTGCTGAGCACGTACACGTGGTGATTCTGGAGGTGGTGATTTCCGACCTCAAAGAAGGCGTTTTCTATTCGCGCATTGTGTGCTCCGATGGCGCTACGACCTTCGATATCGATGCCCGTCCCTCTGATGCCATTGCCATTGGTCTGCGCTTTGGCGTGCCCATCTACACGGTGGAAGGGGTGCTGAGCGAAGCCGGTATCATCCTTTCCGACCTCGACGAAGCCGAAAGCGAAGCCGAAGAGGACGAAGACGACGAGGATGACGACAACGACACGGACTCGCCCCGTTCCAGCCGGGCCCAGCCCGAGCCCCGCGAGCCCAGTGGCCAGGTTTCGTTGGATGAGCTCACCAAAATGCTGGCTCAGGCCCTCGAAAAAGAAGATTACGAGAAAGCCGCTAAAATCCGCGACGAGCTAAACAAGCGCAACGGCTAAAACCGCGGATTCGACGGTTTTCACGGATTATGTCTTCCTGAATTTGTTGCCCACAACGCTGCCCTCTTCATCGGGGGCAGCGTTTTTGTTTTCTTTGCAGCCATGGATTACAACCTCGACGCACTCAAATACCCCATCGGCCGGCCGCAACTGCCCACGGGCCCCCTGGCCCCCGCCGAGCGCACAGCGCTTATTCAGCAATTGGCGGAACTGCCGGCCCAACTCACGGCTATGGCCCGCCAGGTAGGCGGCGAGGGCCTGCAACACCCCTACCGCCCCGGCGGCTGGACCGGCCGCCAGGTAATCCACCACGTGGCCGACTCGCACATCAACAGCTACGTGCGCTTCCGCCTGGCCCTGACGGAAGACAACCCCACCATCAGCCCCTACGACGAGCAGGCTTGGGCTGAGCTGCCCGATGTAGCCGCCACGCCCATCACGGTGTCGCTCACGCTGCTGGAGGCGCTGCATTCGCGCTGGGTGACGCTGTTATACCACCTAACAGAGGAACAGTGGCAGCGCACCTTTTATCACCCCGGCAACCAGCGCCAATCGACGCTTGACCAGGCGCTGGCGCTCTATGCCTGGCACGGGCGGCACCATCTGGCGCATTTGCAGATGCTGCTACCTAAAGCATAATGTCGTCCTGCTGCTAGGCAAAAAAGCCCGTTCTCTGCGCAGAGAACGGGCTTTTTTGCCTAGCAGCGGGGCAGCGTTAGATGCCGCCGCCGGACTCGCTTTCTTCAGCGAAAGCGGCCATGCCGCCTTCGGTTTCCTCATCGACGCGCTTGGCGGCGCGCACTAGGCTGCTGCTGAAGATGAAGTCGCGCAGCTCGGGTACTGTGGCGTTTAGGATTTCGTCCTTGGTGCCATCCCACAGCTTTTTGCCCTGGTGCAGGAAAATGATGTGCTCGCCAATCTCAATCACCGAGTTCATGTCGTGGGTTACGATGACGGTGGTGATGTTGTATTCGTGGGTGATTTCGTGAATCAGGTTGTCGATTTTGATGCTGGTAGCAGGGTCGAGGCCGGAGTTGGGCTCGTCGCAAAACAGGTAGGTACACTGCGGCGCAATGGCGCGGGCAATGCCCACGCGCTTCTTCATGCCGCCCGAGATTTCAGCCGGCATTTTGTTGCCCGCGTTTTCCAGTCCCACACGCTTGAGGCAGAACTCGACCCGCTCGCGCCGCTCCTCGGGCGACATTTCGGGCGTCAGCATTTGCAGGGGAAATTCCACGTTCTGGGCCACCGTCATCGAGTCGAACAGCGCCGAGCCCTGGAACAGCATCCCGATTTTGCGGCGGATTTCCTGGCGGATATCGATTTTGCTGTTGGTGTACACCGTGCCATCGAAGGTAATGGAGCCGATATCGGGCTTCATCAAACCCACAATGCACTGCAACAGCACGCTTTTACCAGTGCCCGAGCCACCCAGCAACAGGTTGCACTTGCCGGTTTCAAACACGCACGAAATGCCTTTCAGAACGGGGTTGCCGTCGAAGGATTTTTCGATGTTGGATACTTCAATCATATGGTAGCTAGTAGCTAATAATCAGAGCAGCAGCGCCGCCAGAGCGAAATCGGCAATGAGGATGGCGATGATGGAATTGGTTACGGCGCCAGTGCTGGCGGCTCCTACTTCGAGGGCGCCGCCGGTGGTGTAATAACCCTTGAAGGCCGAAATACCCGAAACCAGGAAGGCGAATACCACGGCCTTGATGAGGGCAAACACGATGTTGTAGGGAATGAAATCGGTGCGGATGCCTTCGATGTAGTCCTGAGCCGTCATCACGCCGGTGAGGGTGCCGGCCAAGTAGCCGCCCAGAATGGACAGCAGCATGGCCAGAATAACCAGCAGCGGGAACATGAGCAGGGCCGCCAGAATGCGTGGCAGCACGAGGTAAGACGTGGAATTGATGCCCATTACTTCCAGCGCCGACACTTGCTCGGTGATGCGCATGGTGCCCAGACCGCCGGCGATGCTACTGCCCACTTTGCCCGCCAGCACGATGCTGGTGATGGTGGGGGCCAGCTCCAGAATAGTCATCTCGCGCACCATATAGCCGATGGTGGACTGCGGAATGAGCGGATTGGTTAGGTTGTAGGCAATCTGGACGCAGGTAACGGCCCCGATAAAAGCCGACACGATGGACACGATGACAATGGAATCGACCCCGATAAGGATGGCTTCGTCGATGGTGCGGTTCCAGAGGACGCTGAACCGCTCCGTGCGCACCACCATGCCCCGCAGGAAAAGGACAAACGCGCCGAAAGTTTTAAGCATGAGAATTTGTTGAAAAATAAAAACCGAAGTTTGGGCGCGGCGGTTGCCGCAGGCGAAACTTCAGAGGCTTCGCCACCTTACGTAAATCAGATGAACAGAGCCCAAACGAGCGAAAAATTAATTGTCGTCACTGGCGGCAGCAAAGGTATTGGTCGCGCCGTGGTGGCGCGCTTCCTGCAGGCCGGCTACCCAGTGGCCACCTGCGCCCGCTCGGCTGATGACCTGGCCGCGCTTACAACCGAATTGACGGCCGATGTTCCCGGGGCCTTGCTGCACACGCTACCCGCCGACCTCAGCCAGCAAACCGATTGCGCCCGTTTCGCGGCCTTTGTGCTGGCGCTGGGCCTGCCCGTGGAGGTGCTGGTAAACAACGCTGGGGCCTTCGTTCCCGGCCGTTTGCAGGACGAGCCGGCCGATGGTTCGCAGCTGCGCCAGATGCTGGCCGTGAACCTGCTCAGTGCTTATGACGTGACGCTGCCGCTGCTGCCGGGCCTCATTGCCCAAGGGCACGGACACATTTTCACGGTTTGTTCCACGGCCAGCATCACGGCTTACCCCAATGGCGGCTCCTACGGCATTGCCAAGCACGCGCTGCTGGGCTTCACCAAAAACCTGCGCGAGGAGCTGAAGGCCAGCGGTGTGCGCGTGACGGCAGTATTGCCCGGCCCTACGCTCACGGCCAGCTGGGCCGGGGTGGAGCTCCCCGCCGAACGGTTTGTGCAGGCCGAGGACGTGGCCGAAGCCATATTTTCCACCTACTCCCTTTCGCCCCACGCCGTGGTGGAAGAGCTACTGATTCGGCCGCAGCTGGGCGATTTATGAGTTAATCTATTCCGCTTTTTTGCCGCCCTTGCCGGTTATTTTGATGTCGGTAACCGTGGGGGCGCCGCCGTAGTACAGTGTGCCATTGCCAGCTACGGTACCGGCGAGGGTTTCGCTGGCGCGCGCGTGGGCGTCGCCGTCGCTGTCGCGCGTCAGGGTAAAATAGCAGACCTTGGGCGTTATGCCCTGAGCAAAAAGCCGCCCCGAGCCGCCCAACGTGAAATCCATCCGCTCGGCGGTGCCCTGTATCGTCATATCGCCCAGCTCGTATTGGTCAAGATAAAGCTGGCGGGCTTTCACGTTGAGGTCCATGTCGCCGGCCCCAATAAGGTGAAAGAAGATGGTGTCCTGCACGAACTGGCCTACGGTGCTGGTATTACCCTGGCCGCGCAAAAACATGTTGGTGATGCGCGGCACGTGCAACGTCACTTCGCGGGGCGTGTCGTAGCTGCGGGCCCAGTTGCAGGTGCTGGTATTATTGATTTCGAGCGCGTTGCCTTTGCGGGTGAATACGATGTCGCTGATGAGGTTTTCGCCGGCCCGCACTTCGGCATAGGTTTGGGAATCCTGTACCAGGCGCAGGTCCACGTTGTCGAAGGCTGTGACGGTAACTAGGCCGGCGTCCACGTCGCGGCGCTGGGTGACGATGGCGCCGGTACTTTTCAGGCAATCGGTGCCGTGGCCGGGGCCGCAGGTGCTCAAACCAACCATCAGGGCAAGACCGAATCCGATGCGGCCCATGCCACGCAGTACCCCAAACCCACCCAGGCCGCTAACTTGCGGCCGCAAACTCGTATTGCGCATATTCAGCCTTACTTTTCCCAAAGATAAATGGACCTCACCGGTAAAGTTGCCATCGTTACGGGCGCAAGCAAAGGAATTGGCCGCGCCACCGTCGAAGCCCTGCTGGCGCGTGGCGCGGCCGTAGCTGGATGGGCGCGCACTGCTCCTGCGGGCCTGGTGCACGACCGGTTACAGTTTTTTGAGTGCGATGTGCAGGATGAGCACTCCATTGCCGAAGCCTTCACTAATACGCAGCGCGAGTTAGGTCCCGAAATTCACGTGCTGGTCAACAACGCCGGCTTGGGTATTATGGGTGAGGTTGATGGTTTTAAGACCGAAGACTGGAAAACCATGTTTGATACCAACGTATTGGGCACTTTCCTCTGCACCCGCGCCGTACTTCCGCAGATGAAACGCCAGCACGCGGGCCACATCGTAAACGTGGCGTCGCTGGCTGGCACGGCGGGCACGGCCGGGATGTCCGGCTACTGCGCCACCAAATTCGCGGTGCGGGGCTTTTCGGATGCGTTGTTTAAGGAGGTGCGGCCATCCGGTATTCGCGTTACCTGCGTGATGCCGGGCTCAGTCGAAACCAATTTCAACGGCAAGGAGCCCGGCGCTACGCCCGACCCGCACAAGATGCAGCCCGGAGACATTGCGGCCGCCATTGTGCACGCAATTGGAGCGCCGGACACGACGATGATTTCCGAAATCCAGCTGCGGCCAGCGCAGGTTAAATAGAAAAACGTCATGCTGAGCGCAGTCGAAGCATCTCTACCTCAATACTAATTAATTATTTGCGTAGTAGAGATGCTTCGACTGCGCTCAGCATGACGTTCTTGCGTCAAACAGTTTCAGAATGGTAGAAATTGAAAACCTGACCAAAACCTACGGCACCCAAAACGCCGTGGACAACATCAGCTTCACGGCAGGCAAAGGTGAAATCGTGGGTTTTCTCGGGCCGAATGGGGCGGGCAAGAGCACCACGATGAAAATTGCCACCGGCTACCTCCCCCCCACCGCCGGCACCGTGCGCGTGGCCGGCTACGATGTGCTCACCAATAGTCTGGAAGTGCGCCGCCACGTGGGCTACCTGCCCGAGCACAACCCGCTCTACCTGGATATGTACGTGCACGAGTACCTCGAATTTATTGGCTCGGTGCACGGGCTGAGCGGCTCCGGCCTGCGCAACCGCGTGAACGAGCTGGTGCGGCGCGTGGGCCTGAGCCGCGAGCAGAACAAGCAAATCGGCGCGCTAAGCAAGGGCTACCGGCAGCGCGTGGGCCTGGCCCAGGCCCTGATTCACGACCCGGACGTGCTTATCCTCGACGAGCCCACCACCGGCCTCGACCCCAACCAGATTCTGGAAATCCGCCAGCTCATTCGCGAGGTGGGCGAGGACAAAACCGTCATTTTCAGTACCCACATTCTGCCCGAAGTCACGGCCCTGTGCTCGCGCGTGCTCATCATCAGCCGGGGCAAGCTGGTGGCCGACAGCCCGGTGGCCGAGCTGGCCGCCCGCGCCGCCGGCGAAACCGTGGTCCGCGCCGAATTTGAAGGCGCAGTGGATACTGCCAAGCTCGCTAAGCTCCCCAACGTGCGCCACGTCGAACTCGCGGCCAATGGCGCGGTCCTGCTGCGCACCGCGCCGGGCACCGATGTGCGCGCCGCCGTGTCGCGCCTGGCCGGGCAGGAAGGCTGGATTCTGCTGGGGCTGCGGCAGGAGCAGCAGAGCCTGGAAGAGGTGTTTGGGGAATTGACGAAGTGAGAAAGATTAAATATCTGTCATCCTGAGCGCAGCGAAGGACCTTATGACAACTGAACAACTTGCAGTAAACCATTAGATTTACCCGATATCGGTTAGACGAAGCGGACGTGATAAGGTCCTTCGCTACGCTCAGGATGACAAACGAGAATAAATGCTAACAATCCTTCAAAAAGAATTCAACGCCTTCCTAAATTCCCCCGTGGCCTACGTGGTGCTGGGGGTTTTCCTGGTAGCGACGGGCCTGTTCGTCTGGGTTTTTCCCGATAGCAGCGTGCTCGATTACGGCTACGCCGACCTGCAAACATTATTCAACCTGGCGCCGTGGATTTTCCTGTTCCTGATTCCGGCCCTCACCATGCGTACCTTCGCCGAGGAGAAGAAGGCCGGCACCATCGAGCTGCTGCTGACGCGGCCGCTGACGGATGGCCAGATTATCGGCGGCAAGTATCTGGCCTGCCTGCTGCTGGCGTTGCTGGCGCTGGTGCCCACGTTACTCTACTACTACTCGGTGTACAAGCTGGGTAGCCCCGAGGGCAATATCGACTCGGCCGCGACGGTGGGCTCCTATTTGGGGCTGGCGCTGCTGGCGGCGGTGTTCGCGGCCATTGGCGTGCTGGCCTCGGCCCTCACGCGCGACCAGATTATTGCCTTTCTGGTGGCGGTGGTGGGCTGCTTTCTAGTGTACTCGGGGTTCGATTCGCTGGCATCGGTGCTGCAAGGCAGCGCGGCTTACTACGTGAGCCAGCTGGGCATCGCGGCGCACTACCGCGACCTGAGCAAGGGCCTGGTTGATTCGCGGGACTTGGTTTACTTCTTTAGCGTGGTGGCGGTGGCGCTGCAAGCCACGCGCCTGGCTTTACGGAGTCGTAACTGGTAATGGAAAATACGTTGACTACTTCTCCGGCTGCGGTTCCTGCCCCGACCTCGCGCAAGCAGCGCGACTTGCTCACGTTTGCTGCCATAATCGGCGGGTTGCTGCTGTTCAATTTTATTGCCCAACGCTTCTTCTTCCGACTCGATTTGACCGAGGAAAAGCGCTACACTATGTCGGACGCTACTAAGAAGCTGCTCCGCGACCTCAAGCAGCCGGTTACCGTCACGGTGTACCTCACCGGCGATTTCCCGCCCGCCTTCCGCCGCCTGGAGCAGGGCGTGCGGGAAACCCTGACCGAGTTCCAGGTGTACGGCGGGGCCAACCTGAACTACATTTTTATCGACCCCAGCGCCGGCAGCACCGAAGCCGCCCGCAACGCCTTCTACCAAACGCTTTTCAAAAAAGGACTGAAACCCACCAATCTCGGCGCCACTGAGAACGGCAAGCGCGTCGAGAAAATCATTTTCCCCTACGCTGTGGTGAGCGTGGGCGGGCACGATAAATCGGTGCTCCTGCTGCGCGGCAACCAAGCCGCTCCGGCCGAGGTGCGCCTCAACCAAAGCATTGAAGGATTGGAATATGAGCTGGCCAGTGCCATCCGCACGCTGGTGCCGGCCCTGCGCAAGCGCATCGGTGTGGTGGAAGGCCACGGCGAGCTGACCAACGCGCAGGCCGGCGACATCCTCGGCACCTGGCAGCAGCAGTACGACGTGTTCCGGGTGACGCTGAGCAAGGTGAAGGACCTGAGCGCCCTCGACGCTATCGTGGTGGCCCAGCCCAAAACGCCGTACTCGGAAGATGACAAGTTCAAGCTCGACCAGTTCATCACGCAGGGCGGGCGGGCCATGTTTTTCGTTGATGCGTTGCGGGTTGATTTGGACAGCGTGAGCCGTAATGGGGCCTCGCTGGCCACGCCCTACAACCTCAACCTCGACGACCTGTTCTTCAAGTATGGCCTGCGCCTGAACCAGAACTTGCTGCTCGACCTCAACAGCGGCCAGATTCCGCTCGTGACTGGCCTGGACGGCAACAAGCCCAAAATCGAGCCTATGCCCTGGCAGCTCTACCCGCTCATCAACCGGTTCAGCCCCCACCCCATCACCCGCAACCTCGATGCGGTGTACCTGAAATTCGTAGGCAACCTTGACACGGTGAAGGCCACCGGCATCCGCAAAACGCCGCTGATGACTACCTCACGCTACACCCGCGTGCTGCCCGCCCCGGTTCCCATCAACTTCAACGACGCCCGCCTCGAGCCCAACCCCAAGCTCTACCAGAAGGGCTTCCAGCCGGTGGGCTACCTGCTCGAAGGCCAGTTCACTTCGCTGTTTGCCAACCGCGCCCGGCCCGGTACCCTGCAATTCCAGCCCGAGAAGCTGGCTAACGCCAAGCCGAGCAAAATCCTCGTCATTTCCGACGGCGACTTCATCCGCTCCGACGTCGACCCCAAAACCGGCAACCCCTATCGCCTGGGCTTCGACCGCCTCGCCAACACCGAATTCGCCAACCGCGAGCTGGTGCTTAACGCCACCGATTACCTGCTCGATGAAACCGGCCTCATCGCCGTGCGCGGCAAGCAAATTACCCTTCGCCCTCTCGACAAAGTGAAGCTGGCCGAGCAACGCCGACGCTGGCAACTGCTGAACCTAGGCGCGCCGCTGGCGCTGCTGGGTGCGTTTGGAGCCGTGCGGGCGTGGCGGCGCAAGCGGCGCTTCGCGTCATTTGCGGCTTAGAATCGAACCACTTCGTCGACCACAAAGGAGGCCAACACGGAATGCAGGCCGGCATCGGCGTGCTGGCTCGGCTGGTTTAGATAAGTGTCCTTTGCAGGGTCGACGTAGCCCTGCAGGTGAGTGAACTCCTCGGGTTTCAGGGCTTTGAAGCCCATGGACCACTGCGAGAAATGGCGCGCCGCAATGGGTCCATCGGATAATTTCACCACCCGGCCGTGCCGGGCATCCTGCGCAATGCGGGTGAAGATGTAGCTCACTTCTTTCTCTGTGCCTTCCAGTACCTGCATAATGTCGCCGTTGCTGTAGAGCAGGAGCCCGGTCAGGCCGTGCCCGTGGTTCCAGGTGCGCGACTGGGCGAGCAGGGCGGTGAGTTCGGCTTCGTTCAGCCCGGTGGTAGCCGAGCTCTGGTAGACTAAATGGTGCAGCGTTTCCATGAGGGGAGTGAATTGAATCAGCAAAGAACTTTGCTTACTGAAACGTGCGCAATGGCTGAGTTTAAATTAACGGCTTTCCGGACTTTTCAGCTGCCCAACGTAAATCTGCTATTGATGGTCATTTTTCCGGCTGTTTTATGCTTTAAAACGTCTTTCACCAATCTTGCAGCTGGCTTCCAAACGCCAACCCCGCCGCGTATCTTTGCCCTCCCTTAGCCCCAACCTCAGCCTCGCACCATGAAATTTATTGTCTCTTCCTCCGCGCTGCTCAAGCAGCTGCAAAGCATCAACGGCGTGGTTACGAACAACCCCGTGGTGCCCATCCTGGAGAACTTTCTCTTTGAGATTGAGGCCGGCAAGCTCACCATCACCGCCTCCGACCTGGAGACGAGCATGATAACCGAGCTGCCCGTGGAGGCCCGCGACACTGGCCGCATTGCTGCGCCCGCCCGCATCCTGCTCGATACCCTCAAGAACCTGCCCGACCAGCCCGTGACCTTCACGCTGGACGAGGAAACCTATACCATCGAAATCAGCTCCGCGAATGGCCGCTACAAGCTGGCCGGCGAAAACGCCGCCGACTTCCCCCGCGTGCCAGTGGTGAAGGGCTCGGCCCCGATTGAGATGCCCTCGTCGTCGCTGGCCCGCGCCATTAACAAGACTATTTTCGCAGTGAGCACCGACGAGCTGCGCCCGGCCATGACGGGCATCCTCGTGCAGCTGGCCGACGCGCAGGTGACCTTCGTGGCCACCGACGGCCACCGCCTGCTCCGCTACCGCCGTCAGGACGTGGGCGCCGGCCAAACCGCCAACCTCATCATCCCGCGCAAGGCCTTCAACCTGCTGAAAGGCACGCTGCCCTCCGAGGCCACGCCGGTGAAGATGGAATTCAACCAGAGCAACGCCTTCTTCAGCTTCAACCAGATGCGCCTCGTGTGCCGCCTGATTGACGAGCGGTACCCGGACTACGAGAACGTGATTCCGGTGAGCAACCCCAACAAGCTGGTTATCAACCGCGCCGAGCTGCTGAACTCGGTGCGCCGCATCAGCATCTACTCCAATAAAACCACCCACCAGGTACGCCTGCGCCTGGCCGGCTCCGAGCTGGTGGTTTCGGCCGAAGACCTGGATTTCAGCAACGAAGCTAAGGAAACCCTCACCTGCCAGTACGACGGCGAGGACATGGAAATCGGCTTCAACGCCCGCTTCCTGCTCGAAATGCTGTCGAACATCGATTCGGAGGAAATTACGCTGGAGCTGAGCACGCCCAACCGCGCCGGCTTGCTCATGCCCACCACCCCGGACGACAACGAAAGCATCCTGATGCTGGTGATGCCGGTGATGCTGAATAACTACGTATAACTTTTTGCCTCCAAAACTGTCATCCTGAGCGTAGCGAAGGGCCTTATCACCGCCGAACGACAATCGTTCTGACTTGATAAGGTCCTTCGCTACGCTCAGGATGACAACTTTTTACTCGTTATGAAAAAATCAGAAATCCGCTTCAGCATCGCCCTCGACGACAACAAAGTACCCGAGGCCATCAGCTGGTCGGCTACCGACGCAGGGCCGGATATCCACTTTGCTAAGGCCATCAACATTGCGCTGTGGGACCGGGAACAGGTCGGCACCATGAAAATTGACCTTTGGACCAAGGACATGCCCGTGGACGAGATGAAGCGCTTCGTGGTCGATAACATCGGCTCGATGGCCGAGAACATTGTGACAGCCACCGACGACAAGGAAATGGCCACTAGGATGCGCGCCCTCTGCAAGGAACTATCGGAGTACCTCGACAAGCAGGAGCAAACCCAAGAGCGCCTGTAGCACATTCTTTAGCTGGTGCCGTCTGGAACAGAAATTCCATAAAAAAAGCCCCGCCGGAAATATCCGACGGGGCTTTTATTCAAGGCGCAAGCTGAAGCGTGCGCTATAACTTATCGGGCATTGCGGCCCAAGTTACCAGCCGGGCGGTTGGTGGGCCGGGTACTGGTTGGGGCAATGGAGGCGTCATTAGCGCGGGCCGGCGACGGGTTCTGCACCGAATTGGTGAGCAGAATACTGGCCGACTGATTGGCAAAGTCCCGGTCAGTCCGGTTGT
Source organism: Hymenobacter negativus (assembly GCF_016056375.1). GTDB lineage: Bacteria > Bacteroidota > Bacteroidia > Cytophagales > Hymenobacteraceae > Hymenobacter > Hymenobacter negativus_A. The sequence goes on along the minus strand of NZ_JAEDAE010000001.1, from coordinate 313,411 downwards.
AGACGCTGCGAGAGCCGAAGTAACTGGTGTATTGGTCGTTGCTCAGAAATGCCTGAAATTCCTGGTCCCGCTCTTTGCAGACACCATTACACTGCTCGTCAATCAACTTCTGGTTGCCGGCGTTTTTGCGCTCGATAGCCGCCATCTTGGCGATTTTATCGGCGTTAACGGCGCGGAGCTTAGTGGCCTGGTAGTTGTTCAGATGCAGGTCGCGCACCATCTGTTCGCTGAGGCGGTCGGCGCGGGCTTGCACGGGGTTGAGGCGGGGGCTGGGCTGGGTTTTGTCCTGCACGGCCACGGTGCTGTTAGGCCCCTGCTGGGCAGCAGCAGAACCGGCCAGAAGCGCCAGGAAAAGAGAAGCAAAAGCAGTTTTCGTAGTCATCGTCGTAGGGGTTTCAGTTGCACACTTACGCAAGGACCGGGCCAGCCCTGAGCGGCGCAGTCACCGAATTCAACGAAAAAAAACGAGGCACGGTTCGGATTTATTGTCCTGGCATCGTCCTAACGCTATATTCTACCACTTGTTCTTCCACATCATCGACTCCACCGGCTTATCGGTCTTGTCGTTGTATTTGGCGTTTTCCTTGCGGTTGTAGAAGGTATTCACATCGCCCTGCACGGTGAAATAAATGAGCTGGCCGATGGGCATATTCCGGTACACGCGCACGGGCATCGACACGCTGATTTCCAGCGTCCAATGGTTGCAAAAGCCCACGTCACCCTTGCCGGCGGTGGCGTGAATGTCGATGCCGAGGCGGCCCACGCTGCTCTTGCCTTCGAGGAAGGGCACGGTGGCATGGGTTTCGGTGTATTCCTGCGTCACGCCCAGGTAGAGGCGGCCGGGCTGGAGCACGTAGCCCTCCTCCTCAGGGATTTCAAAGGTGTCGATTTCGTTGTGCTTGCGGGCATCCAGCACTTCATCGCGGTAGGTGGCGAGGTACTTGCCGAGGTGCACATCGTAAGAGTTGGTGCCCAGGCAGCTGCGGTCGTAGGGCTCGATGACGATGGTGCCTTTTTCGATTTCCGCGAGGATTTGCTGGTCGGTAAGAATCATTGAGTTGGGTGGTAATGGGCAATTTGGTTGGCCGTTTTTTAATTTGATTCGGCCAGAAATCAGTCGTCGTCGTGCCGGTACGGGCCGGCGGGTTCGCCTTCCGCTTCCTCGTCTTCATCGTCCTCGTACCGGTCTTCGCGCAGGCCACCGGGGTTGCGGTTGGGGCGCAGGCGGCTGGCGAAACTGCGGGGCTCTGGTTCAGGCTCGGGCTCCGACTCGGCGCTGAGGTTCTTGATGCGGCGGTTCAGAGCCGGCAACACGTTGGTGACAAGGTGGAAGAGCATCCCGGCGCTGGCCAGGCTGAGCAGCAGAGTGAGGTAGTCAAGCCAGTCGTGGCGCGGCCCCGGTCCGGCTGGCACCACGGGGGCGCTGGTGAGCGGGGCTTCGTCGGCTACGGCGGCGGGCGTGGTTTCCGCTTGTGAGCCGTCGGCGTCGTTGGTGGTGAGCGGGGCCGTGACGGGGGCTTCGGGCTGGGCGTCGTTATCGGCAGCAGCAACAGTGGGGCCAGCCGCCGCGCCGGAGTCGTTGAACTGGGCACTGGCCTGCTGAATGAGGCGCTGCTCGGCCCGAATAAGCGATACCCGCTCATCGCGCGGCAGGTTATGAATAAAGAACTCGAAGTTCTTGTCCAACAGCACCGACTTCAGCTGCTTATCAAACTCCGCCAGTGTGAGCGGGCCGTTACCGAAGCGGTTTTTATACCGTTCGGCAATGCCGTTGTAGTTCAGAAACAGCTGCTTGAGCGCCTTATTATCGCCGAAGCCATCGAAGGCGCGGCGCGCGGCGGCGGTGCGCAGCGTGAGCGGAAATTTGCCCCGGGTGAACGACTTGTCATACACCGTTTCCATGGTGCGGAAATTCAGCTCGTCGACGGTTTTATCGAAGAGGCGCTTGTTGGCCTGGGCGGGCGTTTCGGCGTGGGCAAACGCCGCAAAAAACAAAAAAAGGCTTAGCAGACGGAATTTTAGCATCGGGCAAAGGTCGCGGATTTGGATTCAATCCAAATAAATTGTTTTGCAGATTGTGATGCTGAACGCCGTGAAGCATCTGAGAATTGCCGCCCAGCGCCACAAACTCAGATGCTTCACGGCGTTCAGCATGACAGTATGAACCTACAAGCCGTGGGCTTCTTTCAATGATTCGCGGCAGGCGGTCAGGTATTTTTCCACCAGCTCGTCGGTGATGGCCGTGGAGACGAACAGGGCCTCGAATTGCGAAGGCGCTAGGTAGATGCCGCGGTCCAGCATGGCGTGGAAGTAGCGGCCGAAGGCGGCGGTATCGCAGTGCTTGGCATCGTCCAGATTATTCACCGGTTTATCGGTGAAAAACAGGCTGAACATGGAGCCCACGCGGTTCACAGTGTAGTTCAGGCCGAGCTCGGCGGCAATCTGGCGGGTGCCGTCGGCGAGGCGGGCGCTGCTGGCTTCGAGGGCGGTGTAGAGCTCGGGGTGCTCGTGCAGGTAGCGCAGCTGGGCCATGCCGGCGGCGGTGGCCATCGGGTTGCCGGAGAGGGTGCCGGCCTGGTACACTTTGCCAGCCGGGGCCACGCAGTTCATGATGTCTTCGCGGCCGCCGTAAGCGCCCACGGGCAGGCCCCCACCAATGATTTTGCCCAGCGTCGTCATATCGGCTTTGATGCCGTAGAGCTGCTGCGCACCACCCGGTGCGAGGCGGAAGCCGGTCATCACCTCATCAAAAATGAGCACAATGCCGTGTTGGGTGCACAGGTCACGCAGGGCTTGCAGGAAGCCTTCGGCGGGAATCACCAGGCCCATGTTGCCAACGACAGGCTCCAGGATGAGGGCGGCTACTTGATTGGGATTGGCCGCAATGAGGGCTTCAACGGCCGGCAGGTCGTTGTAGGGCGCGGTAAGGGTGTCCTGGGCCACGCCCTGGGTCACGCCGGCCGAGTCGGGCTCGCCGGCGGTAAGGGCGCCGCTGCCGGCCGCAATCAGGAAGGCATCGCCGTGGCCGTGGTAGCAGCCTTCAAATTTGATGATTTTGGCGCGCCCGGTGTAGCCGCGCGCGGCCCGGATAGCCGACATACAGGCCTCGGTACCGGAGTTCACAAGACGGACTTTTTCGATGCTGGGCACCATTTCCCGAATCAGCTCGGCCATTTCCACCTCGCGGTGCGTGGGCGCGCCAAAGCTGAGCGAGTTGGGCAGAGCCTGGCGCACGGCGTCGAGCACAACTTCCGGCGCGTGGCCCAGAATCATCGGGCCCCAGGAGTTGATGAAGTCGACGTAGCTATTGCCGTCCACGTCGGTGAGCCAGGCGCCGTGGGCGCTCTGCATGAAAACCGGCGAGCCACCCACCGAGCGGAAGGCGCGCACCGGGGAGTTTACACCGCCGGGAATGAGTGTTTTGGCACGTTCAAAAAGGGCAGCGGAAGTGGTGAGGTTGGGCATGAAATGATTTTATTAGGTCGGTTTAGGAACGTTCATGCTGAGCGCAGCCGAAGCGGGAGAGATGCTTCGGCTGCGCTCAGCATGACGTTTTATCAATTGTAAAATAATCTAGCGCATCACCTGATACTCCAGGCCGCTGAGCTTGACGATGGGCACCACCTGATTGTCGTGCGCGCCGCCGGGGTAGCTTTCGCCTTCAAAGATGGCACCCGTGGCTTGCGGCGCACTGGACAGGCCGGTTTGAAATGCCGGTCCGTACTGAAACAGCACGTTGCCGAAATACAGCAGCAGCTCGAAGCCCTGACTGGCAAACACCGACGGCGGCAGGTGCTGGCGCTGCAAATACAGCTGCCGGAACCGGCGGAAGCCCAGCGCCTGCTCGTCGTAGTATTTGGGCTGGATGAAGTAGGTGGCGGGGCCGTTGAGCTGGCTCACGTCGAGGCGCGGATTGTCGAGCCAGGAGCCGGGAGCCAGCACGCCGGGGCGCGTGGCGGCGGGCTGTTGTTGCACCAGCCGGAGCGCGTAGGGGCCAATGCGGCGGTTGTCGGACACCACCACCACGTGGCTGGAGGCGGCCAATTCCGGCCCGGCAAAGGCGGCGGCGAGGCTCTCGTCCACATCGGGATTAAAGCGGCGCAGGGCGCTGATTTTGCCGCCCTGTTCCTCAAACGTGGTCTTGTAGGCGGCAGCAAAATCGGCGTCGTCCTTGCTGTCTTCATACAGCACCAGCCCCGGCCGACCGGCCCCAAAGGCATTGAGCGCAAACTGTGCCGCCACCCGCCCCTGCGTGGCCGAGCTGGGTGCAAACAGGTAATGCCACTGGTTATCAACTACTAAATCACCATCCTGCGAGAGCGGGTTGACGCAGACAATCTGGTGTTCGCGGGCGTAGCGGCTCAGCAGCTTCGCGCCTGATTTATAGACCGGGCCGATGAGCATGTCCATGCCGGCCAGCTCGGGCAGGGCCAGGGTTTGCTTCAGGGTGAGGGTATCGGCGCCGGTGTCGTAGGCGAAAAGCTGGATGGGGCGGCCGGCCCGCTGCAGGCTGTCCTGGGCCAGGCGCAGGCCGGCGTAGAGGTCGGTTACGAACTGGTTTTTGCGCTGGGTTTGCCAGCTGGGGTCGGCCAGCTCGAAGGGCAGCAGCACGGCCACGTTGTAGCTGGTTTTCTTCACCGATACGGGCCGGGGGCGCGGCGTGTAGCGGGCGGGGTCGAGGCTGAATTTGGCAATCAGCTCATCGAGCTGCGGACGGTCGGCATCGGTGAAGGCGCCGCCGGCAATGAGGTGGTCGGCGTAGGCGCGGGCCAGGGTGGCATCGTCGGGGTAGCGGCGCAGGTTGCGCTGCCAGGTGTTGCGCTCCTTGATGCGCGGCAGGTAGGTGGCCTTCATGGCCTCGCGCTCGGCCACCAATTTATCAGCAGGAAGCTGAGTCAGGGTTTTGAGGGCCGTGTCGAAGTCCTCCTGCTCAAACGAAACCTGCGCCTGCAGAAACAGCGCATCGGGCATATTCGGGTAGGCCGGATACTCGGTGCGGAGCAGGTTGAGGAGCTGCTCGGCCTCGGGCCATTGCTTAAGGCGGGCGTTGGCCACGGCGGCCAGGTAGGCAGCATCGGCGGCGCGGGCGAAGCGGGCGGTGGGCTGGGCCAGCGGCTCCAGTTGCGCCAGGGCAGCGGCGTAGTTGCCCTGGTCGAGCTGGGTTTTGCCGCTGCGGTAGCGCACGCCGGCTTCGGCGGGCGGCACGGCGGTGGGCTTGGGTTTGGCCAGCTGCGGCTTGGCGGGCTGACTTTTAGCGGGCGCAGCGCTGGCGGGCTGCGGCTTGGTGGGCACAGCAGCACCCGGCTTGGCAACCGGCGGCTTGGTGGCGGGCGCAGGGCTAGTCGGCTGGGGCTTAGCCGGCGTTTGGGCCAGCGCGGGACTGGTGAGCAGCAGGCCGGCTACCAGCCACCGAAGCGGCCGCCGCAGCGAAGGAGTGAACGTCATTGAACCAGAAAACACGCTTGCCCCCGTGGTAAGCCGCGCAAAATTAGCCATAAATGCCTCCCGGCGGACACGCAGCCCGTGGGGCAGAGCTTTGTCGTTTGCCCGAAGCCGACGTAACTACTACCGGCGCTTCGGCATTAACTTTAACCTTATGCAAGCAACCACCCTTTCCGGCCAGCCCTTCACCCGCGCCCGGCTCACGCTGGTGTTCGCCCTGGCCGCTTCCGTGGCCCTGAGCGTCCTGCTGGTGGCGGGCCGCGTGCTGCTGACGGGCCGCCTCACGTTCCTGTTTATGCTCTGGAACCTGTTTCTGGCCGTGGTGCCTTTTGCCCTCAGTACCATGCTGGGCACGGCCAAAGGGCCGCTGCGGGCACGCATGCTGGTGCCGGTGGGCGCGGTGTGGCTGCTGTTTTTCCCTAATGCGCCCTACATTCTCACCGATTTATTCCACCTCGACACCCGCCCCGGCGTGCCGCTCTGGTACGATTTGGCCCTGATACTGAGTTGCGCCTGGAATGGCCTGATGCTGGCCTACGCCTCTCTCTCCGACATGCAGCGGCTGGTGCAGCAGCGCCTGGGATTTGGAGCCGGCTGGGGCTTTGCCGCCGTGGCGCTGCTGCTCAGCAGTTTCGGCATCTACCTGGGCCGCTACCTACGCTTCAATTCTTGGAACATAGTCACCAATCCACTCACGTTGTTTTTCGATATCGTGAACCGGATTCTGCACCCTTTCTCCTTTCCCGGAACATGGGGCGTGACGCTGATTTTTGGGCTGTTTCTACTGGTAGGCTACGGTACGGTACGGCTGATGGGCCGCACGCACGAGCAATAGCATGAGCCTTAAAATCAAGGCATTTCAATACCTCTTAAGCTCGGGCTCGGGATATAGTGACCCAGTACCACAAACCCGGCAGCAAAAAAAGCAACCCTAACGTGACGGGCATAAACCACGCGCCCAAACCGGCCGTCTTTCCGGTGGCCGTTTGCCCGGTTTGAAACACCAGCAGGAGAAAAACAAGCACCATCCCAATTTTCAGACCGCGAGTCAGGCGGATGGCTTCCCGGTACTGGCCCAGCGCGTTGGCGGGCGTGATTTCGGCCGGATAGTTAAGTACGTGGGGGAATTTGCCGGCCGCCGTGAGGGCGGCAAACAGCACAGTGGCTACCAGCGGCAGCAGCAGGAGGCTGCTCTTTTCACCGTAATGGTCAGGCACGCCGGCCCCGTTGAAATGCACCGGAATGGTGGCGGGCAAGGTGAACAGGCCCCAGATAGTCAGGCCCCAAAGCAGAACCAGGGCGCTCCAGGCGAATAGTTCTGTCGCATGGTCGGCCGCCGTTTGGGGCACGTCAATTTTCGGTCTTGCTTCCATTTTCTGGTCAACAGCGGGGCTACTTTTCTTGCTGAAGCATCTATCGCGGCGGTCAGGGTTTCATTACAAAGCGGCTCAGGAATTGGCTGACGCGGCTAGGATGCGCAGCGTTTTCTCGTCCTGGGCTCCCTGATAGAATTTATCCAGCACCTGCCGAAAAACCGGGCTGCTGCCCACCGCCGCAAACAGCGTCATCGAAGACTTTAGCTTCAGGTCGTCGGGGCTGCCGAAAATGTCGTGGGCATTGCTGGAAGCCAGCCCGAGCAACGCCTGGCAAATTTCCAGCAGCCGCGCCCCCAACACGGGATGAGCCAAATATTCTTTCGCTTCCTGGACATCGGCTACGGCGTAGAATCGGGCGGTTTCACTCAGACCCAGGCCCTGAATTTGCGGGAAGATGAACCACATCCAATGGCTGCGCTTGCGGCCATTTCTGATTTCAGACAGTGCTGTTTGGTAGGACGAGGATTGGGCGTCAGTGAATCGTTGGAGGTTGTTTTTGGCAGCCATGGTCATGCGAATTGCTGAACGGTTTGCTGGGAAAGCGGACACCTCTACTTACGATTTCTCACCGATTGCAGCCAATTTCCATCCTCCTGCCTCCCCGCAAGTCGCATACCGCGCCGTAGCTTCGTCCCGTAGGCGCGGCGCTACTCCCGCCCTTGCTTCTGACCATGACCCAACGCATACTCGTCGGCCTGCTGGCCCTGCTACCCGGCCTCGCCCTGGCCCAGCGCCACACGCCCAAGCCCACGCCCCCTAAAGCCGCCGGCCCCTATTTCCAGCAGGAAGTCAATTATTCCATCGACGTGGCGCTCGATGACAAGACCAACTTCCTCACCGGACGCGAGGATTTGGCTTACGTCAACCACTCGCCGCAGGCCCTCGCCTTCATCTGGTTTCACCTGTGGCCGAATGCTTACAAAGACAATTCGACGGCCTTTGCCAGGCAGCAACTGCGCGACGGCAAGAATCGATTCCAGTTCGCTAAGGCAGAGGACCGGGGCTTTATCGATGGGCTCGATTTCAAGGTAAACGGCCAGCCGGCCAAGCTGGTTTTCGACCCCAACAATGCCGACATTGCCAAGCTGGTGCTGCCGCAGCCGCTGGCAGTGGGGGCCACGGCCAGCATCAGCACGCCGTTTCGGGTGAAAATTCCGGCGTCGTTTTCGCGGTTTGGGCACGTGGGGCAGAGCTACCAGATTACGCAGTGGTACCCCAAGCCCGCCGTGCTGGACCGGCGCGGCTGGCACCCCATCCCCTACCTCGACCAGGGCGAATTCTACTCCGAATTCGGCTCGTTCGATGTCACCATCACTCTGCCCTCCAACTACACCGTGGGCGCCACCGGCGAGTTGCAAAACCCCGACGAGCGCGCCCGCATGGACGCCCTAGCCGCCACCGCTGCCAGCAAAACAACCGCCGAGGCTTTTGGCACCGACCTGAAATTCCCAGCCTCCGATGCCACCACCAAAACCCTGCGCTACAAGCAGGACCGCATCCACGACTTCGCCTGGTTTGCCGATAAGCGCTTCAACGTGCTCAAAAGTGGCGTGACGCTGCCCTCGGGCCGCACCGTCACCTCCTGGGTGCTCTTCACCAACCGCGAGGCGACGAAGTGGATAAAAGGCCTGCAGGATGTGAACGATGCCCTCACCTACTACTCGCGCTGGGTGGGCGAGTACCCTTACTCGGCCGCCACCGCCGTGGATGGGGCGCTGAGCGCCGGCTCCGGCATGGAATATCCGATGGTGACCGTGACCCAGCCCGAGGCCATTGTGCACGAGGTGGGCCACAACTGGTTCTACGGCATCCTGGGCTCGAACGAGCGGGACTTTCCATGGATGGACGAGGGCGTGAACACCTACGAGGAAGGCCGTGTGAGTGAGTTGGACACCATCAAGCCCGGCGGATTCATGGGCTTTGCCCAAAGCCCACGCATTGCCCGCACCTTCGGCCTCGAAAAGCTGCCCCGCGCTGCTTTCGACCAAGTGCCTTACCAGGCCCTGGCCAGCCGCGGGCTCGACCAGCCGGTGCAGGGCCTCACCTCGGCCGATTACACGACCCTCAACTACGGCATCGTGGTGTACCAGAAAACGGGCTCGCTGCTGAAATACCTGGCCGGCTACCTCGGGCAGGCCAAATTTGACGCGGCCATGCACCTCTACTACGAGCGGTGGCAGTTCAAGCACCCCTACCCCGAGGACATGCAAGCCGTGTTTGAGGAAAGCACGGGCCAGAAGCTGGGTTGGTTTTTTCAGGGCATGCTGACCAACACGCAGCACTACGACGCCGACCTGCAGACCTTGGCCAGCTTCAACGACGTGGTGAAGGTGCTGGTGCGCACCGACTCGCCCACGCCTTGGGCCGTGCCGGTGTCGTCGGTCGATGCTAACGGCCGGGTGCTCGAAACCCTGTGGACCGCGCCCTTCGGCAACACCGACCCCAATGCCGAGGAAGAAGCCACCAGCCAGCTCAACTTCAAGCGGGCCAACGTGGCGGCTCTGGTGGTGGATGCCAACTACGTGACGCCCGAGCTTAACCGCCGCAACGACCGCCTCACCGTGGCCGACCACCCTTCGCGCGCCACTCCTATCCGCCTGCGACCGCTCGCCAGCGTGGAGCGCTGGGACAAGGCCACCATCAGCTGGCTGCCGGTGCTGGGGGCCAATACTTCGGATAAATTCATGCTCGGCGCGGCGTTCTACAATAACCCGCTGGCCCCCAAGCGCCTGCAATACCTAGCCATGCCCATGTACAGCTTCAGCCGCAACGAGCTGAACGGCATCGGCCGCATTCAGCTGAATGTGCTGCCCCAGCACCTATCGCGGCAGGCCACCATTGCCTTCGACGTGCAGCGCTTCGAGCGCTACATCAAATACGAGCCGAGCGTGAGCTTTGCTTGGCCCCACGCGCCGGGCGCAAGCCCACACCAACGCCTCACCGTCGCCAATACCATTGTGAAAGACGAGGACCGCGACCGCACGGGCGTGTTTCAGGCCGTGACTTACGGCGTGGGCCACAGCAACGGGCTGCAAGGCTGGAGCGCCGGCGTGGACCTGAACCGCATGATTGCCAGCAGCGCCGACGACGCCAACAACCGCCAGGCCCTGCTGCTGCGGGCCAGCGCCAGCTACTTCCGCTTCTATTCGCGGGGCAAGCGGGTGCAGGCACGTCTGTTCGGCGGCCGGTTTTTGCAGCAGCCCAGCAATCCGGAGTTCGTGCTCGGCCTGAGCGGCAGCCCCGACTACCGCCGCCAAACCGCCTTCCTCGACCGCCAGCAGATTTCGCACAGCGTCACGGCCCAGCTCCACCAGACCGACGACCGCGACGGCGCTTTCAAAGGCTACTTGCCCGTGGCCGATACCAAATGGCTCAGCACCGTCAACCTGCAAGCCGATTTGCCCATCACGCGCCTCGCCGTCTTCGCCGATTTTGGGGCAACCCACGACCGGTTCATTACCAGCGAATCGACCACCCGCGCCGCCCAGCGCCTCTACTACGATGCCGGCCTGGTGGTGCCCGTGCTGCGCGACATCCTGCAATTCTACCTGCCCGTGGCCGGGTCGCAGTACGCCAACGGCTTCCCCAGCAACCGCCAAGATTTCACCGACCGCATCCGCTTTGTATTGAATCTGAATACACTCAACCCCTTCCGGCAGCTCGATGAGCAGCTGGCGCGGTAAAATCCATCTGTCATCCTGAGCTTGCGAAGGACCTTCTCACCGCTGAACGATTAGCAGTAATCCAATTCAAATGTGAGAAGGTCCTTCGCAAGCTCAGGATGACAAACGCCTTATTCACCTCCTCCCGTATTCTCTTGACTGAAATGTCCTGGCCCCGCCTGCTCTCGCAGCGCCGCTTCCCCGACCAGCAGTTGCCGCCCGCCAGCGCCGCCCCCGTGCGCGGGGCCTTCGTGCAGGACTACGACCGCGTGGTATTCAGCTCCGCGTTCCGGCGCTTGCAGCGCAAAACCCAGGTGATGCCCCTGCCCGAAACCGATTTCGTGCACACCCGCCTCACCCACTCGCTCGAAACCGCTGTGGTAGGCCGTTCGCTGGGCCGCCTCGCCGCCCGCCACCTCATGGAGGCCGATGCCGAACTGGCCGCGCAATTGCCCAACCTCGACCAGGACTGCGGCGACATAGTGGCTGCCGCCTGCCTGGCCCACGACATCGGCAACCCGCCCTTCGGCCACTCCGGCGAGGATGCCATCAGCAGCTACTTCCTCAGCCCCGCCGCTGCGCCGTATCTGGCACACCTTAACGCCGCCGAAGTGGCCGATTTGCAGCATTTCGAGGGTAACGCGGCCGGTTTCCGCATCCTCACGCACACCTATGCCGCGCACAGCAGCGGCAGCGCCGGCCTGGGCCTCACCTACGCCACACTGGGCGCGTTCACCAAGTACCCGCGCCCCAGCCTGGTGGGCGATGCGGCGAAAGTCGGCGGCGCTTCCGAGAAGAAATACGGCCATTTTCAGACCGAAGCCGCCCGCTTCCGGCACGTGGCGGCCGAGCTGGGCCTGCTGGCCAAAGATGCCGAAGCCGGCTTCTACCACCGCCACCCGTTGGCCTTCCTCGTCGAAGCCGCCGACGACCTCTGCTACCGCATCATCGACTTCGAAGACGGCCTCAAGCTCGGCCTCATTGCCCCCGAAACCGGCCTGCCACTGCTCAAGCGCATGCTCAACGACCCGGCGGACCGCGTGGGTAGCGTGCAGTGGCACGACTGGCGCGAGGAGTTGGGCTACGTCCGTGCCCGCCTCATCGGCAAGCTGGTGAACGAGCTGGCCGCCCTTTTCGCCCACCATGCCCCCGCCATCCTGCGTGGCGAGTACGACCAGTCCCTCATCAAAGAGCTCAGCTGCTGGACCGATTTGCAGGAAGTGCAGCGGCTGAGCATCCACCAGCTCTACCGCAGCCGCCCCGTCCTCGAAATCGAAGCCGCCGGCTTCGAAGTCCTCGGCGGCCTGCTCGACGCCTTCCTCTGCGCCGTATTCGACCACAGCCAGGGCCACCGCAGCCGCAAGCTCCTGTTGCTGCTCCCCGAGCAGTTCCGCGCCGAAGGGCATCAGGCAGATGTTTCGGCCTATGAAAAGATTTTGCTGCTGACGGATTTCGTAGCCGGTATGACTGACCAGAACGCGCTGAGCCTGTACAAGACGATTAAGGGGATTGAGTTGCCGAAGGGGTTTTAAGGCCTCATTTCATTGGCGGGTCCATCGGATGATGAGCCATAAATGCGAATAACATTACCAATACCAAGCCCAAAAACGCCCCACTACTGAGCAATAGCGCGCCAGTCCAAAGCGCTATTCGTACACCCCAGGTTATAGTTTGCGCTTTGATAAAACGGTGCGCAAGCCAGATGCTGACCACAAACGCTGCGAAGGCAACAATTGGAATCAAGTAGTATTGCGTCTCTGTTGACATTGCTTTATTAATGCATCAAAAAGCCGCTTCAGTAACTCGAAGCGGCTTTTTGATGCTCTATTATTTCGAGAATTAATTTTTCAGCAAATTTATTTCCTTAACATGCACCGCCACCAGATTCTCCAGCAGCGACTCCAGCAGCTTGCGTCCCTTCCAGACTGATTTCAGCTTACTGCGAATCTGCTCCGCCGTCTGCACGAATTCCTGCTCTTCGGCCTGCTCGTGCTCTTCGTCGGCCATGAGTTGCTCCACCATAGCCACCGTCATCTCGGGGTGAAACTGGAGCCCAATCACCCCATCGCCCCACACAAACCCCTGCGTAGCCGTAGCCGCCGACATTCCCACGCGCATCGCGCCCGGCGGCACTGTAAACGTGTCGAGGTGCCAATGCAGCACGGCCGCCTTCTCGGGCCACCCGCGCAGCAGCGGGTGCTCCAGCGACTTTGCCGAAAACCGCACCGTCCAGAACCCAATTTCGGGCGCGTGGTTGGGCCGTACCTCACCGCCCAGCGCCTCGGCCACCAGTTGCGCGCCCAGGCAAATGGCCAGCGTAATCTTACCCACTCGCAACGCCTCGCGGATGAAGGCCTTTTCAGCGAGCAGCCACGGCAGGGTTTCCTCATCGTGCACGCTCATGGCCCCGCCCAGAATCAGCAATCCATCGAAATCGGCCAAAGAGGGAAACTGCGGCTGCGGCTCAAAAAGCTTCGTGAACGTGAGCGAATGTCCGTGCGCGGCCAGCCAGTCGGCCGCGTGGCCGGGGCCCTCGTGGGGCATGTGTTGGAGGCAGTGGAAACGCATGGTCATTTTGGTTATTATATAGCAAAGAAAAACGTCATGCTGAGCGCAGCCGAAGCATCTCTACCGCACAAGTAAACCAAATTACTATTGCGTAGAGATGCATCGGCTGCGCTCAGCATGACGTTCTATATAAATTTCAGAAAGAGCGTTTACTCCCACTCAATCGTCGCCGGGGGCTTGCTCGAAATATCGTACACCACGCGGTTGATACCCCGCACCTGGTTGATGATTTTATTGCTCACCTCGGCCAGAAAATCGTAGGGCAGGTGCGCCCAGTCAGCCGTCATGCCGTCTACGCTGGTCACGGCGCGCAGGGCCACCACCCGCTCGTAGGTACGCTCGTCGCCCATCACGCCCACGCTTTGGATGGGCAGCAGCATGGCGCCGGCCTGCCACACATGGGTGTAGAGGCCGTGCTTTTTGAGCAGGTCGATGAACACGCCGTCGGCGCGCTGGAGCAGATTTACTTTTTCGGGGGTGATGTCGCCCAGGATGCGGATGCCCAGGCCGGGTCCGGGGAAGGGGTGACGGTTGAGAATCTCGGCCGGCAGCTCCAGAGCCGCGCCCACCTCGCGCACCTCATCCTTGAAGAGCATGCGCAGCGGCTCCACAATCTTCAGGTTCATCTTCTCGGGCAGGCCGCCCACGTTGTGGTGGCTCTTGATGGTGACCGACGAGCCGTGCACCGACACCGACTCAATCACATCGGGGTAAATAGTGCCCTGGGCCAGCCAGCGCGCGCCCTGCACCTTCTGCGCCTCCCGGTCAAACACCTCAACAAACGTGCGGCCGATGGCCTTGCGCTTGCCCTCCGGGTCGCTGATGCCCGCCAGCGCGGCGTAGAACTCGGGCGCGGCATTCACGCCGGTCACGTTCAGGCCGAGGCCTTCATAAGCTTTGAGTACAGTGGCAAACTCGTCCTGCCGCAGCAGGCCGTTGTCCACAAAAATGCCGTGCAGGCGCGGACCAATGGCGCGGTGCAACAGCAACGCCGCCACGCTGCTATCCACGCCGCCCGAAAGGCCGAGAATCACCTGGTCGTCGGGGCCGATGGTGTGTTGCAGCGCCGTCACGGCCGAATCCACGAAGTGGTCGGGCGTCCACGTTTGGGCGCACTGGCAGATGTCAACCACGAAGTTGCGCAGCAGCAGCTTGCCCTCGGTGGAGTGCGTCACCTCGGGGTGAAACTGAATACCATACGTGTCCTGGCCTTCAATTTTGAAAGCGGCCACCGCCACTTCCGGCGTGCTGGCTATGATGTGGTAACCGGCCGGCAGGCGCTCAATGGTGTCGCCGTGTGACATCCAGACCTGCGACTCCACGTGCATCTCATCCAGCAGCGGCGAGGCCGCATCGAGCGACGACAGCCGCGCCCGGCCGTACTCGCGGATGGTGGCGGGCGTCACCTCGCCCCCGCCCTGCTGGGCCAGCAGCTGCGCGCCGTAGCACACGCCCAGCACCGGCACCCGGCCCAGAATGTGGCTCAGGTCGGGGTTGGGCGAGTCCGCGTCGCGCACCGAGCACGGCGAGCCGGAAAGAATAACGCCCCGAATATCATCGCTAAGGACGAGGTTCGGGGCGTGGGTGTAGGGGTGAATTTCGCAGAACACGTGCAATTCGCGAATGCGCCGGGCTATCAATTGCGTGTACTGCGAGCCGAAATCAAGGATGATAAGTCGTTCCATGGCGCAAAGTTAACCACTGATTTCCGCGGATTTTGCGGATTTCCCGGATTTTGTAGACGATTAACCGACCCGCAAAATATTTTTCGCCGAGCTACACCAACGGGCATTTCCAATGCAATCAGCCGCTTACCTGCGCCCGCGCCTGCTTGCCGGCGCACGGCGGCCACAAAATCCGGTGAATCCGTGTGGAATCCGACGAATCCGTGATTACCTTTGCACCGGCAAGTCAGAACGACCAGCTCCCGCTGAACTCCCCCAGGACCGGAAGGTAGCAAGGGTAGGCGGTTGTAGCGGTGCGATTTTGGCTTGCTTTTTTTTGCCCTTTCTGGTCGGCCCCGACGCTGCTCCGTTCCGCAATTTTGGCGGGCGAATGAGTAGCTTTGGGGCCGATTCTTTTTCGTTTGGGGTCTTAGGGACTTGGGAACTTAGGGTCTTGGTTTTTGGCCAAGACATTCCCTTTTCACACTAAGACCCTAAGTTCCCAAGTCCCTAAGACCCCGTTATGAAATTCTTTCTCGACACCGCCAATCTGGCCGAAATCCGCGAAGCCGTGGAGCTGGGCGTCCTCGACGGCGTGACCACCAACCCGTCGCTGATGGCCAAGGAAGGCATTCGCGGCATCGACAGCGTGATGGCTCACTACCGCCAAATCTGCGAGCTGGTGGACGGCGACGTGTCGGCCGAAGTCATTGCCACCGATTTCGACGGCATCATCCGCGAAGGCGAGGCCCTGGCCGAGCTGCACCCCAACATTGTGGTGAAAGTGCCCATGATTAAGGACGGCGTGAAAGCCATCAAGTACTTTTCCGACAAGGGCATCAAGACCAACTGCACGTTGATTTTCACCGCCGGCCAAGCCCTGCTGGCCGCCAAAGCCGGCGCTACTTACGTGTCGCCGTTCGTGGGTCGTCTCGACGATATCGGCCACGACGGCCTGCAACTGGTTGAGCAAATCGTACAGATTTTCAGCAACTACGGCTACCCGACGGAAGTCCTGGCTGCCTCGGTGCGCCACGTGCCGCACCTCATCCAGTGCGCCGAAATTGGAGCCGACGTGGTGACCTGCCCGCTCAACGTGATTATGGGCCTGTTCAACCATCCCCTCACGGAAAAAGGCCTGGCGACATTCCTGGCCGACCACAAGAAGGTAAATTCGTAATTGAGTTATGAGTTAAAAGTTAGGAGTTATGAGCTCATTGTCAGGTTGCTAATGCGCTTATAGTTCCAACTCATAACTCCTAACTTTTAACTCATAACTCGAAAAATGTATATCATCAAAGTAAAAGGCAAGGCCAAAATCCCCGACTACATTCAGTTGCGGGACGAAGCCTTTGTGCTCATCGCCTATTTCCGGGCCGACCGGCCGCTGAAAGACCTGCACCGCTACGGCCTTGAGGGCAAGGAAACGGAGCTGGCCGCTGTGATTTCGGGGTTGGAGTTTGGCAAATTGCAGCCATTGAGCTTGTAAACCGTATGACCGAGAACGTTATTGAGCTGCACGATGCCACGATAATGCAGGAGCAGCAGGCGGTGCTGCAGGGCGTAACTTTTTCGCTGGAAAAAGGTGAGTTTTGCTACCTCGTGGGCCGCACCGGGTCGGGTAAATCATCCCTCCTGAAAACCCTGTACGCCGACCTGCCGCTGCAAAGCGGCACAGGCACGGTGGCCGGCTTTTCGCTGCCGAAACTACCGGCCAGTAAAGTACCGTACTTGCGTCGCAGGCTGGGCATTGTGTTTCAGGACTTTCAGCTGCTGAGCGACCGCACGGTAGCCGAAAACCTGATGTTCGTGCTCAATGCCACGGGCTGGAAGGGCAAGTCGCAGAAGCAGCAGCGCATTTCGGACGTGCTGGTGCGCGTGGGCTTGAGCGGCGCGGCCAACCGCATGCCGCACCGCCTTTCGGGCGGCGAGCAGCAGCGCGTGGTTATCGCCCGCGCCATGCTCAACGAGCCCGTGCTGCTGCTGGCCGACGAGCCCACCGGCAACCTCGACCCGGACGTGTCGGCCAGCATCATGCAGCTGTTTGGTGAGATTAATAACGCCGGTACAGCAATTCTGATGGCGACGCATAACTTTCAGCTGATAGAGCAATACCCGCACCGCGTATTGACGTGCAAGGACGGCGAACTGCTGGATTCAGCCCGCCGCTTCAGCGCCTAAATTTCGGCCGTCAGGCCGAATTATTTTACCGATGGCAGCAGCCGGTTTATCCGTTTTAATTCCGGTTTATAATCGCGCCGTCGG
Source organism: Hymenobacter negativus (assembly GCF_016056375.1). Taxonomy (GTDB): domain Bacteria; phylum Bacteroidota; class Bacteroidia; order Cytophagales; family Hymenobacteraceae; genus Hymenobacter; species Hymenobacter negativus_A. The sequence goes on along the minus strand of NZ_JAEDAE010000001.1, from coordinate 296,434 downwards.
GGAATTGGTCAATCCGCTGCTTGCCCAGATTGCCGACTGGCCCGGCCCGGTGGAAATTCTGTTGCTCGATGATTTTTCCAGCAATGAATTCCGCCTGATTAACCGGCCACTGGGCGACCTGCCCGGCGTGTGCTACCGCGAACTGCCGCAGAATGTGGGCCGCGCCGCTATCCGCAACCAGCTGGCTGCCACCGCGCAGCACGAGTGGCTATTGCTGCTCGACAACGACAGCCTGTTGCCGGACAATCAGTTTCTGGCCCGCTACGCTGCCGCATTGGGACGCGCCGCCGTGCTCATCGGCGGCACCTGCTACGAAACCGCGCCGCCCACCGACCCCGCCCTTCACCTGCGCTGGCACTACGGCCAGGTCCGCGAAGCCCGCCCCGCCGCCGTGCGCCAGGCCGCACCCTACGGTCAGCTCACCATTAATAATGCGTTGATTCGGGCCGATATTTTCCGGCAATTTCCGCTTGATGAGCGGCTAACCGGCTACGGCCACGAGGACACCAAATTCGGCGTGGAGCTGGCGGCGGCGCAGGTAGCCATTCTGCACCTGGATAACCCCGTGTTGCACGATGGACTGGAGTCGGCGGCCGTGTTCCTGCAAAAAAGCGCGCAGGCCGTGCACAACCTGGCCCAGGTGTACCGCCATGATGGGCTGGGCACCGACTCGCGCCTGCTGCAAATGGCCTTGCGCCTGCGCCGGCTGGGGCTGGCCCCGGCGGCTCGTGCCACACTGGGCGCGGCAGAGCCGGCCCTGCGGCGGCAGCTGCTTTCGGCCGCGCCGCGTTTGCCGCTGCTCGATTTGCTGAAACTCTTCTGGCTGCTACGGGAGCTGGCCTAAGTTTGCTCGGTATCTTTGGCGGCGCTCTTTTCCCGGCTTTGCTTTGATTCTTCCTGCCCCGCCCTCTCCTATCCAGTTACTCGATTTGGCGGCCGAACACGCGGCCCTGCAACCGGCTCTGAATGAGGCCATGCATGAGGTATTGGATACGGCCGCCTTTATTCAGGGGCCGGCCGTGGGCCAATTTGCGGCCGAGCTGGGCGAGTACCTGGGCGGCGTGCACATTATCCCCTGCGCCAACGGTACCGATGCCCTCACCCTGGCCCTCATGAGCCTGGAGCTGCCGGCCGGGGCCGAAATCATCATCCCCGCCTTCACTTACGTGGCCACGCTGGAAGCCGCCGCCCTGCTGGGCCTGCGCCCGGTGCTGGTGGATGCGCTTCCCGATACCTTCAACATCGACCCAGCCGCGGTCGAAGCGGCTATCACGCCGCGCACCGGTGCTATCGTAGCCGTGCATTTGTTTGGGCAATGCGCCGATTTAGAGGCGTTGCGCGCGATTTCCCAACACTACGGTGTGGCCCTGATTGAGGACAATGCCCAAGCCATCGGGGCCACTTTCCAATTTCATAGCGGCGAAATGGCCTTTGCCGGGGCGGTGGGCGAAATCGGCACTACTTCCTTTTTCCCGTCCAAAAACCTGGGTGCGCTGGGCGATGGCGGCGCCCTCCTCACCCGCGATGCAACCCGCGCGGCCTTGCTCCAACAGCTCGCCAACCACGGCCAGAGCCGCAAATACTACCACCAGCGCATCGGCCTCAACTCCCGTCTTGACACTTTGCAAGCCGCCCTGCTGCGGGTGAAGCTGCGGCAGCTGCCCGCCAACACGGCCACCCGCCAGGCCGTAGCCGCCCGCTACGACGCGGCGCTGGCCGGCGTGAGCAGCATTAGCACTCCGGCGCGGGATGAGCGCAGCAGCCACGTTTTTCACCAGTACACAATTCAGGTAGAGGAAGCCGGCCGGCGCGATGAGTTGCAATTGTTTCTCAAAAAGTGCGGGGTGCCCACCATGATTTACTACCCACTGCCAGTGCACGCGCAGCCGGCTTACGCCTATCTGGGCTACCGGGCAGGGCAGTTTCCGGTGGCGGAACGGCTGTGTGGGGCGGTGTTGTCGCTGCCAATTCATCCGCTGCTGACAGTGGAGCAACAGGAGTACATCATCGGGTGCGTTGGGGCTTTCTTTGGAAATTAATTCAATTTCGTGAGCAATTCAACCCCTGAAGTCCGTTTTGTCATTTGCGGTGTGGGCCACATTGGCCGCCGCCACGCCGCGCTGGTCGCCCGCCACGAAGGGGCCGCACTGGCAGCTTTGATTGACACTCGCGCCGACTTGCAGCCTAGCCTCGCGGCGGAGTTTCCCGGCGTGCAGTTCTTCACTTCGCTGGAAGAATACCTGCAAACCGGGCCGCCTGCCGATGTGCTCACCGTGGCTACCCCTAATGGCCTGCACGCCCCGCAGGCGGTGGCCGGCCTGCGTCACGGCCTGCACGTCGTCATCGAAAAGCCAATTGCTCTGCACAAGGCCGATGCCGAAACCATCGTGCACACGGCCCTGCAAACGGGTAAGCTGGTGTTTGGGGTGATGCAAAACCGCTACTCGCCCCCGGCGGCCTGGCTAAAGCAGGTGTACGACGAAGGCCGGCTGGGCCAGGTGTTTCTGGTGCAGCTGAACTGCTTCTGGAACCGCGATGCGCGCTACTACAAGCCCGGCGGCTGGAAGGGCACGCAGGCACTGGACGGCGGCACGCTGTTCACTCAGTTCAGCCATTTCGTCGATTTGCTGTATTGGGTATTTGGAGATATCACCAACATTTCGGCCCGGTTTCGTGACTTCACGCACGAAGGCCTGACGGAGTTTGAGGACAGTGGCCTCGTCACCTTCGACCTGCTGCGCGGCGGCAGTGGCACGCTCAGCTACAGCACCGCCGTGTGGGACCGCAACCTCGAAAGTTCCCTCACGGTGGTGGCCGAGCGCGGCAGCCTGCGCATCGCGGGCCAGTACATGGATAAGGTGGAGTATTGCCACCTCGAAAATTACCAGCTGCCCGCGCTGCCCCCCACCAGCCCCGCCAACGACTACGGCCCTTTCCAAGGCTCGGCCGCCAACCACGTCCAAGTCATCGAAAACGTGGTGGATACCGTGCAGCGCCGCAGCTTCGCTACTACCAATGCGCTGGAAGGCCTGAAAGTGGTGGAGATAATTGAGCGGATTTACGCGCTACGGTCTTCCTGAATTGCCCCAATAAATCAATTCCCTAAACCTTTCCGCCATGAAACATTTCCTGCTGGTTCTACTACTGCTGGTTAGCTCTCCTGCTTTTTCCCAAGACCTTGCCGTTGGTCAGCCCATGCCTGCGTTCACCGTTAGCAACGAACAGGAAACTATCAAATCGCTGAATTTGAAAGGCAAGGTTGTCTTAATCAATTTTTTCGCTACCTGGTGCGGTCCCTGCATGCAGGAGTTGCCACAGATGCAGCAGTTCTGGACCGCGCACAAAAGCAACAAGAACCTGGTAGTGCTGGTAATCGGACGGGAACACTCGCAAAGTGAAATAACCGCTTTCAAAGCCAAGAAAGGGTTCGACCTGCCAATGTATCCGGACGAAAAAAGAACAGTCTACTCGCTTTTTGCCACACAATACATCCCCCGCAACTACCTCGTTGATGCTCAAGGGAATATTGCCTACACATCTGTCGGGTTCGAGCAGCAGGAATTCAACAGAATGACGAGCAAAGTCGAGGAGTTGCTGAAACGCGCGCAGCGCTAGCGCCGGGCGGCTACGCCCCTACTTCTTCGCATCCACGAAGTTCTGGAAGGCGTAGGCCACACCGATGGTGAGGCCCTGCGAGAACTGGATGCTGTGGTCCTGGTCGTAGTCGTAGAGGGCAATGCCATTGAGGGCGACGTTGACGTACTTGCCCACTTTGGCGGTGAGGCCCACGTCGAGGCGGTGGTCGATTTCCTGAAGATTGAGGTGCTCGTAGTTGGCAAATAGCACGTAGCGGGCCTTGAAGTTGACGTTGGGGCTGATGTTGCGGTCGTATTCGGCCAGCACCTGCGCGGCTAGCACTTCGAAGCGGGTGCTGTGGCCGGCTCTCACGCCGTAGGGCGTGTCGCCGAGGGCGGCCACAAACCGTTCGACACGGTTGACCACCGTGAGGCGCGGGGCGAAGGGCGCGAGGCGTACGTGGAAGTAGGTGGTGGGGTGGTATTCGAAGCCATAAGCAGCCGTGATGAAGGCCGGGGCGAAGGAATCGGAGGTGAGCTGGGCGCGGTCGTTGCCGGCGGCGTCGGTATCGTACTTGTAGCCGGGGGCGAACTGCGAGAGCAAGTTCAGCGACAGGAACATGTCCCAACGGTCGGTGAGGGCGCGTCCGTACTTGGTGTCGAGGAAGAGGCGGTCCTGGCCCTTGCGGTAGCCGAGGCCCTTGGTCTGGGAAAAGGCGAAGAGGAAATCGGCTTCGTTGTCGAAGCTGTGCACACCGCTTTTGCGGTTGGCCTTGGCGTTGAACAGGGCGTTGAAGCCGATGGTATTGACGCCACCTCCGCGCCAGTTGGTGCTGAGCAGGGCCTCGTTGAGGCCGAGGCCGGTTTTGATGGACTTGTGCCAAAGGGGGTCGGGCACGGCCGGGGGCGCGGGGGCCGGAATGACGGCGGGCGTGGTCTGGGCCACGGCGGCGGGGGTAGCCAGGGCCAGGGCGGCCAGCAGTAGGAAGTAGCGTTGTTTCATGGCAGGAGAAGGTTGGTTGAGAAAGTAAATAACGGCGTTTCGGCGGCTGATGACTATTCCATGCGCAAGCTCAACATTAATTAAACTCTGCCATTTATCTATCTTTCTGCCAAAGAACAGGCAGCCATTGGTTCATGGTATTGGAAATAGTTTTTTCACCCTTCAGCCGAAGCGTATGAGCCTGTACCAACTCATTTACCAGAGCCAGTCGCTGGTGCCCTTCGACACTCCGGAACTCACCGCGCTGCTCATCCAGTGCCGAGCTAATAACCTGCGCGACGACATTACCGGCCTGCTGCTGTACACCCCCGACGGCCGGTTTCTGCAAGTGCTGGAAGGCACGCCCGAGGCCGTTTGGCGGCTTTATTACCAGCACATCGCCGTCGACCCGCGGCATTTCAGCTGCCGGGTGCTCAGCGAAGGCCCCTGCCGGCACCGCGCCTTTTCCAACTGGCGCATGGGTTTCCGGGTGGCCCAGCCCCAGCACATGCGCACCCTGCTGGGCTACGTGCCGCCCGACTCCCCAGCCCTGCTGGTGCCACGCCCCCACACCCGCCCCGAATTGCTGGAGCTGTTGCACGATTTTGTAGCGCACGGCGAGGTAGAGCCCTGGCTGGAACACCCGCGCATGTAGCCCGGCGGCGCGCTGGCCCTCCCACTACTGCCAGGGCTGGTATCTTTACGCTAATGCCTGCTCCGCCTGCCCCCTACCCCATTGCTGCCCCGGCCACCCCGGGCGCGGCCCCGGTTTCCTTCCTGGCTGCCACCGCGCGCGACCTGCTGGACCGCTACGGTTCCGGCCCGCTCGATGAGCTGTCCGACATTGTGGTCATCGTGCCCACGCGCCGCGCCGTGGTGTATCTAAAGAATGAACTGGCGCTGGCCCTGCCCGGCGGTGCGCCGCTGTGGGCACCCCGCGTGGCCGCCATGGAAGACTACATGGTGGAGCTGGCCGGCGTGCAGGTGGAGGAGCCCATTGCCCTGCAATTGCTGCTCTACGACATCCTGAAAGGCATCGATACCGGGCTCGATTTCGATAAATTTGTGGGCTGGGCGGGCCTGCTGCTCAGCGACTTCTCCAACCTCGACCAGAACCTGGCCGACACGCACAAAGTATTTGAATACCTGAGCGAAGCCAAGGCTCTGGAGCGCTGGGACCTGGCCGAGCTGCCGCCCAAAAGCCAGGCCGCCGCGCACTCGTTCAGCTTCTGGAACCAGCTGGAGCGGGTGTACCACGAGCTGCAGCGCCGCATGAAGGCCAACCACCTCGCCTACCCCGGCCTGGCCTACCGCCTGGCCGTGCAGAAGCTGGAAAAGGCCCTGAAAGACCCCGCCAAACCCGAACCGGCCAAGCATGTGTTCGTGGGCCTGGGCAATCTGTCGAAGTCCGAGGAAAAGCTCATCCGGCTGTTGCTGAATGCGGGCCGGGCCGAAATCCGCTTCGACGCCGACCCGTTCTACCTCGAAAAAAACTCGCCCAACCGCGCCGGCCAGCACCTGCGGCGCTACTTCGAGCAGTGGAAACTGCCGCTCGATAATTTCGGGGGCGGCGTGGAATACCTGCGCGGCCAGGCCCACCACGTCCGCTACCTGGGCGTGGCCAACCCCAGCATGCAGGGCAAGCTGGCCGGCCAGTTGCTGGCCGAAGCCCGCCAGCGCTACCCCGACGCCACTGTGGCCGTCGTGCTGCCCGACGAAACCCTGCTCCTGCCCGTGCTCCACGGCCTGCCGCCCGACGAGGTGCCCGACTATAACGTGACCATGGGCCTGAGCTTTCAGGCCACGCCCCTGTTCAACTTGGTCGATTTGCTGTTTGAAGTGCACCTCACCGGCATTCGGGAGGGCAGCCAGGAAACCGGCTACGGCGTGCCTCGCTACCACCACCTGGCCGTGAGCAAGCTACTGAGCCACCCTTTCCTGCGCCGCTACCAGCACTGGCAGGACCAGCAGGCCGACCAACCCCAGTACCACGGCATCCTCGACCAGGTTTGCCGCGAAATCGTGCGCCTGAATGCCGTGCTCCTGCCCGCCGAGGAACTGCTGAAGCTCGGCGCACACCACCCGCTCATCGAGGCCCTGTTCAAAACCTGGGACAACTGCGACGACATCATCGCCGCCTGCTACACCGTCATCGACCTGCTGCGCCAGGTGTACGCCGCCGAAGTAGCCGACACCGACCGCGAAGCCAGCCTCGGGTCCGAGTATCTGTACCTGTTCTACACCCTCGTCAAGCAGCTCGATTCAGCCTTCGACTGCCGTGAGCAGCGCCTGTCGGTGCGCTCGTTCCGCCGCTTCCTGTACGAGCAGATGGGCCGCACCCGCCTGCCCTTCTCCGGCGAGCCGCTGGCCGACGTTCAGGTAATGGGCTTACTGGAAACCAGAGCGTTGGATTTCGACCACCTCATCATCCTCAGCTGCAACGAGGGCGTGCTGCCGGCACCTAAGCGCCAGCAGTCGTTGTTTCCTTACGACGTCCTCACCACGGCCAACCTCCCGACTTACGCCGATGCGGAGGCCATCACGGCCTACAACTTCTGGCGCCTGCTGCAACGGGCCCAGCGCGTGGATTTGGTGCACGTGCTGCCCGGGGCCGAGGGCATGAAAAGCGGTGAGCGCAGCCGTTTTCTGTTGCAATTGCAGAACGACTTGTTGCCCCAAAACCCGCAGCTTACGCTGGAAGACTTGACCGTTTCCGTAGCCGGCCCGGAGGTTGAAGTCGGCGTGAACCCCTACGAAGGCGACCTGATTCTGGAAAAAGACTCCGAAATGCTGGCCGCCCTGCGCGGCGTGCTGGAGCGCAACATCTCGCCCTCGCGCCTCAACGATTTCCTGGCCTGCTCCCTGCGGTTCTACTTCTCGAAAGTGGCCCGCTTCCACGAAAACGAAGCCGTAGAGGAAACGCTGGAAGCCAGCAGCTTCGGCACCATGATACACGAGGCGCTGGAAAACCTGATGCTGCCCTTCGAGCAGGGTGCCCGCCCGATTACGGCCGCTGACATCCCCGAACTCATTCGCCAGGCCCCGGCCGAGGTACAGCGTGCTCTGCGCCAGGAAGCCAGCGAAAAGCATGCCCGCGCCGACGAAGGCCTGAACCACGTGTATGGCCAGGTAGCCACGCGCTTGGTGGTGCGCCTGCTGGAAAGCCTGACCGAGCAGCCCGGGCTGCTGCCCTTGCGCCTTTTTGGCCTGGAAAAGGAGCTGGCCGCCACCGTTTTCGTGGATGTACCGGGCCAGCCCGAGCAATTAGCCGTGCGCCTCTTCGGCTTCGCCGACCGCGTAGACGAGTTGCCCGATGGCCGCCTGCGCGTGGTCGACTACAAATCCGGCCTCGTAAAAAAGAGCGACCTCCAGTTGCGCGGCTACCGCGACAAGCTCAGCCCCGCCGAGGCCGTGGACCGCCTCCTGCACGAGCCCAGTAGCAGCGCTGATAAGGTGCGCCAGCTCTGGCTCTACCGCCTCATGCTGGCCCACACGGTGCAGCGCGAAACGGCCGATACTTCCATCCTTTCCCTGCGCAACATCGACGAAGGCCTCCTCTCCGCCGACCTCAGCTTCCTCACCGACGGCGGCGAAGACTTCGTAGCCGTTTCCGAAGACTTAGTGCGTAAAATTGCCCTCCGGATTCTCGACCCCGCCGAGCCCATCCGCAAAACCGACGACTTCACCAAGTGCGAGTATTGCCCCTACAAAGGCATCTGCGCGCGATAACATCCCACCCATGCAAGACCAGAAAACCAAAGACGAATTCATGCAAGCCGCCATCGACGAAGCCCGCCTGGGCCGCTCGCAAGGAGGCATTCCCATCGGCTCCGTGCTCGTGCGCGACGGCAAAATCATCGGCCAGGGCCACAACAAGCGCGTGCAGGAAGACTCCGCCATCAAGCACGGCGAGATGGACTGCCTGACCAATGCCGGCCGCCAGCGCAGCTACCGCGACACGGTCATCTACACCACGCTGATGCCGTGCTACATGTGCGCCGGCACCATCGTGCAGTTCAAAATTCCGAAGGTGATGGTGGGCGAGTCGCGCACCTTTGGCGAGTCCCGCGCCTTCCTCGAAAGCCACGGCGTAGAGGTGGTTGACATGGACCTCCAAGAGTGCGTGGATATGATGAATGAGTTCATCGAAGCCGAGCCCACGCTCTGGAACGAGGACATTATGGAGTTGTAAGAACGAGCTTTCCAGGCTCAAACTAAAGAACGGTCGTGCTGGGTTCAGCACGACCGTTCTTTAGTTTATCCGGCGTCCCTTCTGCCGTGTTACTTGCGCAGCACGCGCCGGGTAAAATCCGACAGCACCAGCGTGCCACTGATACCGGCGCGCTCGGTCAGCAGCGTGTCCCAATGCTCGGTACCCTGCCAGAAAACCTGTTTCATTGCCCGGGTAGCATCCGGTGCGTAAGCCGCCATTTTAGCGGCAAAAGCAGCCACCGCAGCATCAAGCGCGGCCACATCGTCCACTACTTCGGCATACAAGCCCTTCTCTTTCGCCCAGTCAGCCGAGCGAAACTCGCCTGCATCCAACGCCAACTGCTGGAAGGCCGACGTGCCAATCTTGCGCTCCACGGCTGGCCCTACCACGAAGGGCCCGATGCCCACCGCCAGCTCGCTCAGCTTCACGGCCGCGTGCTGGGTGGCGAAGCAGTAGTCCGTAGCCGCCGCCACGCCCACGCCGCCGCCCACGGCCTTGCCCTGCACCCGCCCAATGATGATTTTCGGCGCGGTGCGACAGGCATTGATAACCCGCGCAAAGCCGGAAAAAAACTCCAGTCCCTGCGCTTTGGTCTCAATCGTCAGCAGCTCATCGAAGCTGGCCCCGGCGCAGAAGGTGCGGTCGCCCTCGCTTTTGAGGACAATGACTTTCGTGCCCTCGTCCTGTCCGGCGCGGGTGATGGCCTGCGCCAAATCATTCAGCACGCGGCTGGGCAAAGAATTGTGCGAAGGGTGAAAAAAGGTGATGGTGGTGATGCCCGCGGCATCGGTTTCGGCCAGAACGTGGCCGGCGATGAGGGTGCTCATGTTATTCCTGATTTTTCTTTTTTACCATCGTCAAAATCGTGGCCACGGCCACAGTTTCGTTGGTTTCATCGGTCACCGTCACCAGCCAGCGCACAATGCCTTTGGCGATGTCGTTTTCGTCGCGCTTCTCCTGCCCCACTTTCTCTTTCACCGTCAGCTTCACGCCGATGGTGGTACCCGGGTATACAGGCTTGGTGAAGCGGCATTCGTCGAGGCCGTAGTTGAGCAATACCGGGCCTTTGCGCGGGTCCACAAACATGCCGGCCGCTTTGCTAAGCACGTAATAGCCGTGGGCCACCCGGCCGGTGAATAGCGTACCTTCCAGCGAAGTAGCATCGACGTGGGCGTAGAAATTATCGCCCGAAATGCCCGCGAAATTGGCAATGTCGGCCTCCGTCACCGTGTGCTTATGCGTGGTGTAGGTTTCGCCGATTTCCAGCTCTTCGAAGTAGCGCTGGAAAGGGTGTTTGTCGTATTCCACCTGCTTGGCGCCGGTCTGGTACACCTCCGTGATGGCCGTAATCATGCTCGGTGAGCCCTGCAAAGCCACGCGCTGCATAAAGTGCTCCACCCCGCGGATGCCGCCCATCTCCTGCCCGCCGCCGGCCCGGCCGGGGCCACCGTGAATGAGCTGCGGTAGTGGCGAGCCGTGGCCCGTGCTTTCCTTCGCCATCTCGTTGTTCAGCACCAAGATGCGGCCGTGGTTCGTTGCCGCGCCCAGCACAAATTCCTGCGCCGTAAGCGGGTCATTCGTGGCCAGCGAGCACACCAGTGAGCCTTTGCCCATGTTGGCCAGCGTCACGGCCTCGGCCATGTCGTGGTAGGGCATCAGCGTTACCACCGGGCCAAAGGCTTCGATTTCGTGGCTGTCGAGGTGCTTGAATGGCTGGTCGTTGCGCAGCACAATGGGCGAGGTGAAAGCGCCCTTTGCGAAGTTGGCGCCCCGGTCCTTGCCCAGCAGCTCCAGCTCGTCCAGGCTGCCATACACGATGGGCGTGTGCTGCGCCAGGTGCCGCACCCTGTCGCGGAAGATATCAGCCTGCGCCCGGCCAGCCAGCGCACCCATGCGCACGCCTTCGGCCTGCGGGTGGCCCACCGTCGTTTGCGCCAGCAGCTTGCCCAGGGCAATCTGCACGTCTTCGAGCAGGTTTTCGGGCACGATGGCGCGGCGGATGGCGGTGCATTTCTGCCCGCACTTGGCCGTCATTTCCTTGCGGATTTCCTTCACAAATAAGTCGAATTCCGGCGTACCGGGCCGGGCATCCGGCCCCAGCACAGCGGCATTCAGCGAGTCGGCCTCCATCGTAAACGGCACGGCTTCCTCAATGATGCGTGGGTGGGCGCGCAGCTTGCGGCCGGTCGCGGCCGAGCCGGTAAAAGTTACCACGTCCTGATAGGTAACGTGGTCGAGCAAACCCTGCCCCGAACCAACCACTAGCTGCAAAGCCCCTTCCGGCAGAATGCCGGAGGCAATGATTTCACGGACTACGGCCTCGGTGAGGTAGGCCGAGGGCACGGCGGGCTTCACCACGGCGGGCATGCCCGCCAGTAGGTTCACCGCAATTTTTTCCAGCATGCCCCAGATGGGGAAATTATAGGCGTTGATGTGCACGGCAACGCCCTCGCGCGGCACCAGCAGGTGCTGAGCCATGAAGGTGCCGCCCTTGCTCAGGCCCACTGGCTCACCTTCCACGTAAAACGGCTTATCCGGAAACTTGCGCCGCAGCGAAGCATTGGCGAAGAGGTTGCCGATGCCGCCCTCAATGTCAATCCAGGAATCGGCCCGCGTTGCGCCCGAGCGGTAGCTCAGCTCATAAAAAACCTCCTTCTTTTCCTGCAAGTGAAAAGCCAGCGCCTTTAGCATCCGGCCCCGCTCGTGGAAGGTCATTTTACGCAGCTTGGGGTTGCCCACCCGGCGGCCGTAATCGAGGATTTTCTCGAAGTCGAAGCCTTCCGTATTGGCCAGGGCAATGACTTCGCCGGTGCTGGCATCGAGTAATTCCTGGGGCGAATTGCCGCCGGTGCTCCAGCGGCCGAGGGTGTAGTTTTCGAGGGTGGGAGTCATGAGAAAGAAGTTAGCGCATGCTTTAACATGCGCGGGGTAATCATTTCGTTATGAACGAGCTAAGCACATGCTACAACACAGGTTCCGCTACGAGGAATAACGCATTGGCGCGCGCCTTGCGGCGCAACAGCGGGCTGGCGCGGTACCGGTCTTCATGGTACTCGGCGTAGAGGTCGTCGAGGGTGGCCAGCACGCTGGCAGGCCCCAACTCATCGGCCCAGGCCAGCAGGCCTTTGGGATAGTTAACGCCCTTGGTCATGGCCAGCTCCAGGTCGGCGGCCGAGGCTACGTTCAGGGCCAACGCATCCACCGCTTCGTTGATGAGCATGGCTAGTATGCGGCTCACTATCCGGCGGCCCAACACTTCGTCGCGGGTGGGCGCGGGCTGCGCGGCATCAGCAGCATAATTGTAAAAGCCCCGGCCTGATTTCCGGCCGTAATAGCCGGCCTCGAACAAGCGTTTCTGCGAGAAAGAAGGCTTGAAGCGCGGGTCGTAGAAAAAGGCGGTGAACACGGATTCCGTCACGCGGTAGTTCACATCGTGGCCAATAAAGTCCATCAGCGCGAACGGTCCCATGCGGAAGCCGCCCAGCTCCGTCATGGCCCAGTCGATGGTTGCCATGTCAGCGATGCCTTCTTCCATGATGCGAATGGCCTCGCCATAGAAGGGCCGCGCCACCCGGTTCACGATGAAGCCCGGCGTGTCCTGCGTCAGCACGGGCAGCTTGTTCCAGCTGGCTATTAGGGCTTTGATTTTTTCGGCCAGCCCCGCCCGGGTTTGCACGGCCGGAATCACCTCCACCAACTGCATTACGGGAGCCGGATTGAAAAAGTGGATGCCCACAAACCGCTCCGGCCGCTCACAAGCTGCCGCAATCGAAGTCAGCGACAGCGACGAGGTGTTGCTGGCCAGCACGCAATCGGCCGAAACCACGCCTTCGAGCTTGCGGAAAAGCTGCTGCTTCACCCCCAAATCCTCCACAATGGCTTCAATCACCAGCTCGCAGTCAGCGAAATCCTGCATGTCGGCCGTGGCATAGAGGCGGCTGCTGGCTGCTGATGCTGCATCGCTGGTCAGCTTGCCTTTCTCGGCCAGTTTGCGCAGGTTATCCTGAATGCCGGAAACGGCCCGCTCCAGCGCGCCGGCGTGCTGGTCGAGCAAGCGCACGGTATGGCCAGCTGTGGCTACAACTTGGGCAATGCCCGCGCCCATGGCCCCGCAACCAATTATACCAACGGTTTTCATTGGCCGGTGAAGCTGGGTTGACGTTTTTCGAGGAAGGCGGCGACGCCTTCGCGGTAATCGGTGGTATTGCCGGCGCGGAGCTGGTAGTCGCCCTCGGCGCGCAGCTGCTGGGCCACGTCGTTGGCAAACGTGCTGTTCAGGAGCTGCTTGGTATAAGCCAGACCTTTGGTGGGCATGGCGGCCAGCTTGCGCACTAGCGTGGCCACATCCTGGTCGAAGGTTTCGTCGGCAAAAGCCTTGTAAATCATACCCATCTGCACGGCTTCGGCGGCGCTCACTTTGTCGCCGGTCATCATCAGCGCGCTGGCCCGCTGCATTCCAATGAGTCGCGGCAGAAAGTACGTCCCGCCGCTATCTGGAATCAGCCCAATCTTACTGAAAGCTTGAATGAAGGAGGCTGATTCTTTGGCCACTACAATGTCGCAGGCCAGGGCGATGTTGGCACCGGCACCGGCTGCCACGCCGTTCACGGCCGCCACCACCGGCTTATCCAGCTCGCGAATGAGTAGGATAATCGGATTGTAGTGCTTCTCCACGATTTCGGCCACCTCCGGGCTGTCCGGCCCGGTGATTTCGGCCAAATCCTGCCCCGCGCAGAAGGCCCGCCCGGTCCCGGTAATGAGCACAGCCCGCACCGACGCATCGCCCTGGCAATCGCGCAGATGCTGCTGAAACGCCAGCGCCAGCGGCTTATTCACGCTATTAAATACCTCGGGCCGGTTGAGGCGGATAGTGGCAATGCCGTTTTCCAGCGAAAAAATCAGGGGGTCGTTTTCAGGCATAATGGGAGGAGTGTAAAAATTGAACGATTGTAGAGACGCGACATTTCGCGTCTTGGCGTTGCTGATGTTGTTTATATCGCCCCGGCTTTGCTCGTTCAACGAGAAGACGCGAAGTGTCGCGTCTCTACATTGCACATATCAAATCAACTGTGGCATTTGAAATAATCGAACGGCTCACGGCAATCGTCGCATTGATACAGCGCCTTGCACGCCGTAGAGCCGAACTGGCTGACCAGATGCGTATGCTCCGACTTGCATAGCGGGCAGCGCACAGCGGTTTCTTTCCCGAACAGATTGAGCACGTGTCCGCTGGCCGTGCCGTCAATTGGCGGGGCAATGCCGTAAGCTTCCAGCTTCTCGCGGCCGGCCTTGGTCATCCAATCAGTAGTCCAGGCCGGGCTAAGCTGATTGTTGATTGTCAGCTTGGTATAACCTTCTGCCAGTAGCCGCAGCCGGATGTCGGTGGCAATGGTATTCATAGCCGGGCAGCCCGAATACGTGGGCGTGATGGTCACGGTAATCTGCTCACCCTCCACGCGCACGGCCCGCACGATGCCCAGGTCCAGGATGCTGAGCACCGGCACTTCGGGGTCGGTCACCTCCTCCAGCAGCTGCCAGATGTGGGCTTCGGTGGGGGGCGCGGGCGCTACCATGTCAGGCCGGGAAAGGTGCGCTGCATATACTGCAGCTCGGTCAGAATGTAGCCCAAGTGCTCGGTGTGACGGCCATCTTTGCCACCCGTCAGCATGAAAACCTGCTGAGGCACCGCCAACGTAGCTTCTGCCAACACCTGCTCGGCGTGAGCCGCCATTCCGGCCTGAATTTCGGCGTAGTCTGGAATCAGCCCGGCCGCTTGCAGCTCTTTTTCCAGCGCTGTGGGCATGGTCAGCTCCCCCGAAAAGCGCCACAGCTCGGCTATGGCTTTTTCCACGCGTTGGCGGCTTTCTTCCGTGCCATCGCCCAGCCGGATTATCCATTCCGAACTCCACTTCAGATGGTAAGTGGCCTCTTTCAGAGACTTTTCCGCAATTGCAGCCAGCCGCTCATCGGCATTGGTCAGCAACTGCTTGAGAAAATGGTAGTGGAAGTTATCAAACAAAAACTGACGCACCACAGTGTCGGCAAAGTCACCGTTGGGCTGCTCCACCAGCAGCGGGTTGCGGTATTCGGTGGCGCTGCGCAGGTAGGCGAGGTCGTCTTCGGTGCGCCCCTGCCCTTCCAGCTCGGCAGCGTATTGGTAGAGGCTACGGGTTTCGCCCAGCAAATCCAGCGCGATGTTGGCCATGGCCAGGTCCTGCTCCAGAATAGGCCCGTGCCCGCACCACTCGCTCAGCCGATGGCCCAGAACCAAACTAGTGTCGGCCAGCTGCAACACAAACTGGAATAACTGCTGCCGCACCGCTGGCGCGTAGTTGGCCAAAGCCGGATTTTCCGAAGAAGCAAACTCCATATCGCCCTGCATTACATGTGTTTAATAGAATCCGGAACCTGATAAAAGGTCGGGTGCCGGTACACTTTGTCGTTAGCCGGGTCGAAGAAAGCTTCCGCATCATCCGGGTTGGAGGCATGCACATGCTTCGATTCCACCACCCAGATGCTAATGCCCTCCTGCCGGCGCGTGTACACGTCGCGGGCATTCTGGATGGCCATTTGCGCGTCGGCCGCGTGCAGGCTGCCCACATGCTTGTGGTCAAGCCCCTGCTTGCTGCGGATAAAGACCTCCCAAAGAGGCCATTCAGATTGATTCATTGATATTAGCGTGTAGAGACGCGACACTTCGCGCCTCTTCGTTGCTGATGTTATTATGTCTGGCGCGTCCAACGACAAGACGCGAAGTGTCGCGTCTCTACATCTCAGGTTGGCAGTTACGCAGCTGCCGTCTCACGCTCAGCGCGCTTGGCCGCGTGCGCCATGGCGGCTTCGCGCACCCAGGCACCTTCTTCATGCGCTTTCACGCGCGCCCCGAGGCGGTCGCGGTTGCACAAGCCATTGCCCTTCACCACGGCCCAGAACTCATCCCAGTTTACCTCGCCGAAGTCGTAGGCCTGGCGGGCTTCGTTCCATTTCACCAGCGGGTCGGGCACGGTCAAACCCAGGAATTCGGCCTGGGGCACCATCATATCCACGAATTTCTGGCGCAGCTCGTCATTGGTGAAGCGCTTGATGCGCCAGTTCATGCTCTGAGCCGTGTTGGGCGAGTCCTCGTCTTTCGGGCCGAACATCATCAGCGTGGGCCACCACCAGCGGTTCAGGGCCTCTTGGGCCATGGCTTTCTGCTCAGGCGCGCCTTCGCATAGCGTCTGCATTATCTCGAACCCCTGGCGCTGATGAAAGCTCTCCTCCTTGCAAACCCGCACCATGGCGCGGGCGTAGGGGCCGTATGAAGTGCGGCACAGCGGCACCTGGTTCAGAATGGCCGCGCCATCCACCAGCCAGCCCACGCAGCCCATATCGGCCCAGCTTAGCGTGGGGTAGTTAAAAATGCTGGAATACTTGGCTTTGCCCGAGTGCAGGTCGGCCAGCATCTGGTCGCGGGTGGTGCCCAGCGTTTCGGCCGCGCTGTAGAGGTAGAGGCCGTGGCCCGCTTCGTCCTGTACTTTCGAAAGCAGAATGGATTTGCGCTTGAGCGAAGGAGCCCGCGTAATCCAGTTACCTTCCGGAAGCATTCCAACCAGCTCTGAGTGAGCGTGCTGCGAAATTTGTCGAATCAATGTTTTGCGGTAGGCATCGGGCATCCAGTCCTTGGGCTCGATGCGCACGTCGGCATCAATGCGGGCCTGAAACTGCTCTTCCTGGGTCATTTCTAACGTTTCCATACGCTTTCAACAAAGCTTAACTAACAATCGTTAGTTAAAAGTAAGAAATATTATCGGCTGCTACTGGTCAAAATCCACTGCTACCGTTTCGGTAGTAGGCCGGGCCTGGCAGGTCAGCACGTAGCCTTTCGCCACTTCGGTGTCCGATAGCGAATAGTTTACGTCCATTTCGACCTGCCCGGCCGTCACGCGGGCGCGGCAGGTGCTGCACATGCCGTTTTTGCAGGAATAAGGGGCATCCACACCGGTTTCCAGCAGCGCATCCAGGATGGTGTTGCCGTAGTACGACATCTCCAGCACGCGGGTATTGCCGTCGAGTTGTACCGTCACGGTGCTGTGCTTGTCGTCCTCGCCCACGGGCGGCAGCTTGGGTTTGGCCGCGCCGCCCGTCCCGGCATTCGCCGAGCCAAACATCTCGAAATGAATCTTCTCCGGTGCTACGCCGGCATCAGTAAGCGCGGCGCGGACACCATTTATCATGTCCTCCGGCCCGCAGATGAAGCACTCATCAACTTGGGCGGCGGGTACAATCTTGGCGAGAAATTCAGCCGCCTTGGCTTGGTCAATGCGGCCGAACAGCAGGTCCGATTCTCCCTTCTCGCGGCTCAGCACATGGTACACACTGATGCGATTCAGAAATCGGTTTTTCAAGGCTTCAATGCCTTCCTTGAAGATGATGGAATTGCGCCCCCGGTTGCCATACACCAATGTTACCTGGCTGGCCGGCTCGGTCAGCAGCACGGTTTTGATAATGCTGAACACCGGCGTAATACCGCTGCCCGCCGCAAAAAACAGGTAGTTTTTGGCTTGCTCCGAATGCACGGGCGTGTGGAAATGCCCGGCAGGGGGCATCACGTCCAGCTCCTCGCCCACTTGCAAAGCATCCACGGCCAGCGACGAAAACCGCCCCTCCGGCACCTTCTTGATAGCCACCTGCCATTCCCCTTCCAGCGGGCTGCTGCAAATGGAATAGGACCGCCGCAACTCCTCGCCGTTGTGTTCGCGCCGAAACGTTAAATACTGGCCCTGTGTGAAGGCAAACGTCTCGCGCAGCTCGGCTGGCACATCCAGCGATACCACCACACTGTCCGGGGTTTCCCGTTGAATGCGCTTAATTTTAACTTTATGGAAACGACTCATTACTAGTTCTTTGCCAAGCCATTCAGCAGAATGGTCATGATATCTTCTTCCAACTGCTGCGCCGTAACGCCCCGGCCCGGCCGGTACCACAGCTCTACCCAGCGCACTGCCGAAAGGATAGTGAATAACGCTACCGAGGCATTTACAGGCTGGAACTCGCCGGCCGCGATGCCGTTCTCAATCAGCGCCGCAAAGCCCTTCTCATACTGCTTGCGGGCGGCCTTGAACTGCTCCAGCTTGTTATCGGTCAGGTATTTCCAGTCATTATTGGCCACCGACACGGCCGCCCCGTCCTCCAGCATCAGGTTGATGTGCCGGCGCAACAGTTCCTTTAACTTGTCGCCGTTCGAGCCGGCCATCTGCTCCACCTCGGCCAGCTGCGCGATGTAAGTATTGGAAACGTGAAAGCAGAGGTGTTCCAGTATCTCGTCCTTCGACTTGATGTGGTTGTACATGCTGGCCGCTTCCATCCCTACTTCGCCTGCCAGGTCACGCATCGACGTGCCGCCAAAACCCTTCAGCTTGAACAGCTTAGCGGCTTCATCCAGGATAATCTGGCGCTTATTAAGTTTCTTGCTCATGCGTTGAACAAACAAATGCCACTGATGCGCACGAGCATAGTAGTCCCGCTGGAATGCAGCGCAAGGTGCTCAATATCAGAATTGAGAAACATGAGACGTGGAAGCGGCGGTGGGAATTGGATAGCTCAAAGGTACGGCAAGCCTTTAAACTAACAAATGTTTGTTAATACCAACCATCCTACAGTGCTGCCCTGAATTGACGATTAACGCCAATAGCATCGACTCACCTCCGAATTTCGGGCGGATTAACTTGGCACCTTCTATTCTACACCCTCTTAATGCCCAACGCTTGTCATTTTATAAATCTCATTACCAATGTAGTGAGTAAACACTTACAGATAGTGAGCTAACACTCATTTTACAGCAAATAATCTTCTCTACCTTTGTCTCGCTGTCGAACAACATCTCACCCGTTTGCTAGGCAGCCAAATTCCCACGTTCTGTTTAACCAGATGAACTCCCACCCCGTCTGGCAACATTTGCTGAAAATGACGTTGCCTTCGCGCTAGAAGGTTCCAACAACGAGTTTATCAGCCTATTACAGCCGGCTAAGTCGATTTATTTCGATTTAGCCGGCTGTACCTTTTGGGGGTAATACAGGCCAGCGGCTTTTTAACTCGTGCGGGCGGCGTTACTTTACAAAAACACGTATTTTCCTTTATCCGGAGCAGTTTTGATTCGGGTCCTCATCATCTTCATCCGGTCTGGCCAATGACCAGTCATTCCAAAATCGAACAAACGGCCCTGCAGCTCTTCGGTGAGCGCGGGTACGATAACACCTCTACCCTGCTCATCGCAAAGACGGCCGGGGTCTCCGAAGCCTTGTTGTTCAAGTATTTCCTGAGCAAAGAGAAGCTTTTTGAATACCTGATTAAGCAGGGCTTCCAGCGTATTGTGGAAGCCAACCGCGGCATTCTTGCCGAGAAAGACCCGCGCGCGCTGATTGAAAAAACCATTGACCTGCCCTACAAGCTGGTGCACGACGAGCCCGATTTCTGGAAAGTGCAGGACAAAGAGTTCAGCAAGCCGCTGGTGCAGAAGTATTTTCAGCGCTTTATGAGCCCCATCGACAGCCTATTAAAGCAGGCATTTGAGCAGCTCGGCACCGACGACCCGGAAATGATGACGCTGCGACTGTTGCTGCTCATCCAAAGCCTGTGGCGCAACCTGCTGTATGAGCACGACGAAAGCCTGCTGCGTGTGGGCGAGCACCTCAAAAAAACCTATGTACAGGGGCTGCCGCTGCCCGAGTAAGAGGTGATGCCAAGCAAAATGTGATTCGTGCTATCATTAATCAATTAATTGATTAACAGAACGTCAGGTCTCAGCTACTTTTAATTGAACGGGCTGCTACCAAAGCAGGCGAGTGGCAGCTTCAGGTCGTTTACATCTACGGGCCCCAATTTTGCGTTGGTAAAAGTGCCGCCCACTTTTTTTGCCCATGCCCCATCACGCCGTCCACCGCTTGTTGCGCCCGCTACTGGTTTGGCGGGCACGCCACATCAGCGAGCGAATGTACATGCTCATTCTGAGCGTGCTGGTGGGCGGAGCGGCGGGCCTGGCGGCGGTATTGCTCAAGAACGCGGTGCATTGGGGACAGGAAATGCTGCGCATGGGCATCTCGGAGCCGAACCGGGTGTTTGCACTTTCGGTGTACCCAGTTATCGGCATCATGCTTACCGTGCTGTTTACTAAGTGGTTTCTGGGCGGGCAGCTGGGGCGTGGCATCGCCCCGATTATATACAACACAGCCCGCGAGGGCAGCGTGGTGCCGCGCTCGAAGTTGTATTCGCAGCTTATCACAGCCTTTTTTACGGTCACGTTTGGCGGCTCGGCAGGTACCGAGGCCCCAATTTCGGTGACGGGTTCGGCCATTGGCTCCAATGCGGGGCGGGTGTTGCACCTGGACCGGCGGCGCCGCCGCCTACTCACGGGCTGCGGCGCGGCGGCGGGCGTGGCAGCCATCTTCAACTCGCCCATTGCGGGGGTGCTGTTTGCCGTTGAAACCATTCTGTTGGAGCTGCCGGCACAATACTTTATCCCGCTGCTGATTTCATCGGCTACGGCCACGGTGATTTCGAAGGCGCTGTATGCAGGCCAGCCATTCGTGCTCATCACCACCAGCTGGCCGGTTGATGCGGTACCGTTTTATGTGCTGCTGGGGCTGTTCACGGCGTTTTTCTCGGTTTATATGATTCGGACCTACCATTGGTTCGACCATTTTTTCGAGCGCTGGCCGGGGCTGAATTGGCGCAAGGTGCTTATTGCCGGGGCGGCACTGGGCGGGCTGATTTTCCTGTTCCCGACGCTGTATGGCGAGGGCTACAACACGGTGGAGCTACTGCTGCGTGGCCATGCCGAAAATATTACAGACGGCAGCATTTTCTCGGTCTATCAAGACAATAACCCTTGGCTGCTGCTGGTGCTGGTGCTGTTTAGCATGATGCTGAAGGTGGTGGCCACGAGCATCACAGTGGGCGGAGGCGGCAATGGTGGCATGTTTGGCTCGTCGCTGTTTGCCGGGGCGCTGGCAGGGTTTTTCTTCGCCCGGCTCATCAATTTGAGCGGCTTGGTACACATCCCAGAGGTACATTTCGTGGTGCTGGGCATGGCGGGCACGCTGGCAGGCGTGATTCACGCGCCACTCACGGCCATTTTTCTCATCGCTGAGATTACCGGAGGCTATGCGCTGTTTGTACCGTTGATGGTGGTTACGAGCAGTTCTTATCTGATTACCAAATACTTCGAGCCGTACTCGGTGTACACGCGCAAGCTGACGCTGAAAGGCGTGGACGTGTACGCCAACCGCGACCGTGGCCTGCTGGCCCAGCTGGACCCGCGCAAGCTGCTCGAAACCGATTTCATACCCGTGCGGCCCAAAACGACGCTGGGCGAGCTGGTGGAAATTTTCCGCCACTCCTCGCGCAACCTGTTTCCGGTGGTGGCGGCCGGGGGGCGGCTACTGGGCGTGGTCAGCCTCGATTCGGTGCGCGATGCCCTCTTCGATGATGCCCACTACGGCACCACCAGCGTGCGCGAGCTGATGAAGCCCGCCCCGGCCGTGGTAGGCCCGAATGATAACCTGGAGCACACCCTGAGCTTGCTGGACCGCCACGGAGCCTGGGCCCTGCCCGTGTGCGAGGAGGATGGCCGCTATCTGGGCTTCATCCTGAAATCGGCCATTCTGGCGCGCTACCGCAAGCAGCTTATTCAGGAGAGCGAGGCGTGAGTACGAAAACCGTAGCCATTGTGGGCGGAGGGCCAGCGGGTCTGCTGGCAGCCCAGCGGCTGGCTGAGCGCGGCTGGCAAGTGCAGCTTTTTGAAGCGCAGGCTACGGTGGGCCGTAAGTTTCTGGTGGCCGGGCACGGCGGCTTCAACCTGAGTAATGCGGAAGATGCCGAGCCCTTTGCCGGACGCTACGGGACGGAGAGCACCCGTTTCGGGGCTTTGCTGGAACACTTTTCGGCGGCTGACCTGCGGGCCTGGGCCGGCGATTTGGGCATTGAAACCTTTGTGGGCACCAGTGGCCGCATCTTCCCGGTGGCGGCGCACAAGCCGGCCGATTTGCTACGGGCTTGGCTGGGAAGACTGCGCGAGCTGGGCGTTGAAATCACCACTCGGCACCGCTGGCTGGGCTTTGTGGGGGCTGCGGGCTTGCGGCTGCGTGATGAAAGCGCCGGGGCCAGCCGTGAGTTCATCATCGAACCCACCGCCACGGTGCTGGCACTGGGCGGCGCGAGTTGGGCCAAAACCGGCTCCGATGGCGCCTGGGTGCCGCTGCTGCAGGAAATCGGGATGCCGGTGGTGCCTTTCGCGCCAGCCAACTGCGGGGCCGAAATAGCGTGGTCGGCTTTCTTTCGGGAGAAAGTGGGCCGGGCCCCGCTCAAAAACATTGCCCTGCGCGTGAAAGACGGCCCGGCCGTGCGCGGCGAGCTCATGCTCACTGACTATGGCGTGGAAGGCACGCCGGTGTATGCCCTCACCCCGCAGGTGCGGGCAGCGCTGGCAGCGGGCGGCCCGGCGGTGCTGCGCCTCAACCTCAAGCCCGACCTTCCCCCGGCCACACTCCTGCAGAAGCTCCGGCAGCCGCGCGGCAAGGCTTCTTTTCCCGAGTTTCTGAAAAAGACCCTGCACCTGGGGCCACCCGTGCCCACACTGCTGCGCGAGGTAGCGCCCGAGGCGGCAACCCTGGAGCCGGAGGCCCTGGCGGCGCTGCTCACCTCCGTGCCCCTACCCGTAATGGGCCTGCGGCCCTTAGATGAAGCTATTTCTACGGCGGGCGGCATTGCTTTTTCCGCTGTGGATGAGAATCTGATGCTATGGCAGCGGCCGGGCACCTTCGTGGCCGGCGAGATGCTGGACTGGGAAGCACCCACCGGCGGCTACCTGCTGCAAGGCTGCTTCAGCACCGGGGCGTGGGTGGCGCGGGCCATCAGCGAAGGTTGGCTTCCGGGCAAACGCTAGCACGGTGTAGAGACGCATGATTGCGTCTCGTCGGTGAGTTGAACAGAATACAGTTTGACGCGCACCTACCCTACTTAGAGACGCAAATATGCGTCTCTACAGCAAGCGGCCATTAAAGCAAACGGCTTTTACAGCTTTGTTCTCAGGCCGGCTTTTTCCTCGGCTTCGCGCAGAATTTCGCGGGCTTCGCCGAGTAATCGGCGGCCGGGGTCCAGTTCGTCGCGGGCGATGAGGGCAAAGAGCAGGAAAAACGAAACCAGCGGCAATAGCCAGCCCAGCGCAAACCACAGCCAGAACGAGCGGCCCCGGCTATGGGCGCAGTACCCGGTCAGAATCGGGATAAAAGAAATGGCCACCGCCATCACAAAAAGCATGTCGACGAAGAGCATAAGCTTGCGAGGATGGGGCGGTGTGGACGAGCCGGCTACCACGGCCGACAGGGTACCGAAGATACGGCTTTTGGAGAAATGCCTGAAGCACTTGGGCAGGAAATTTGTTTCGGCGCACCACTATCCATCTTTTTTTTGCGTAGTTCGGGGCGAAGCCGGGGCCGCGACGGGTCCCGACCGTTCTGTATTTGCCCATGTGGGAACACCAAAGTCTGTTTCGCGTATCTGCCCAGCTCTTTGCCGAGGGGGTTTTTAATCTCCTCGACCGCAGCCTGCGGCCCGAGGTTTTCTTGTTAGGATTTGCGTCGGCCAAGGAAGGCGACGAGCCCGATGCCGTGGTCCTGGAGCCCACTTCGGTGCGCTACTCGCCATCCGATTTCCGGGATGTGAAACTCAAAGCCACGGCCCTGGAAGCCGACAAAGGCCCCCAGGGCTCGGTGTACCACCTGCACCCCAACGACCACGACCGGTTCGAGAAGCAGCACTGGTACGAGCTCATGTGTCAGGCCACCGAAACCACCCTGCAAAGCCTCACCACCAGCCGCCACGAAAGCCGCCGCTCGTTCTGCTCCACACCGGTGAGTTTACAGGGTTACCTTGTGACGGTAGTGCTCCAGCTCTCGGCCGAGTGTTACGATAATTACTACGCCCTGCCCAAGCCCGGCTCGGGCCGCCCCGCCAACCTGCCCCACGCGGCCGTGCTGGAGTTTATGCACGACTGCACCCGCGCCCTGCGCGAAGCCGACACCGCCGACAACGACCAGCCTGTCCTCGACCGCGACTACAACGAAGTGCTGCGCTCGGCCGGCCGCCGGCTGATGCTTCGCGTGGCCCCCGCCGGCACCCACGGCCTCTACGACGCCTGCAACGGCGTGGCCGCCCTGCGCCACGAGGGCGACGAAGGCATTGGCACCATGCTGGTGAGCCGCCGCCAGCACCCGGCCGTGGTGCCCGTGCTCACCCTGGAAACGCCTGTGCCCATGCGCGACCACCGCTCCATCCGCAAGCTGCTGGAGCTGAGCGAAGGCCACACGGCCCTGATTTCGGATGCCTCGCACGTCTTCGGCCTGGGCCAGCTCGTGCCCGAGTCCGACTCGCAGTTTGAGCCGCTGGTTACGGTGCATTTCACCAACCACTACAGCTGGGAAGTGAGCCACGCCGGCCACGTGCTCATGCGCGTGGTGAGCAACACGCCCCGCCTGCCCCAGGGCCAGGTAGCGGCCGACAACTTCGCCCGCATCGTGCGCATCGTGTTTCCGGCGCTGGACCGCGACAGCATCGAATACCTCTGGGACCTGGCCCAGCAGGCCACCAGCCAGCCCAACGGCACCATCCTGGTCATCACCACCGGCGCGGCCAATGAAGCCAAGCGCCTCACCCGCCAGAGCTTCCGTGTGGTGCCACGCATCATGACGCCCTCCGTGCTACGCCTCGTCACCAACATCGACGGGGCTGTGCTTATCGAGCCCAATGCCATGTGCCACGCTATCGGCGTCATCCTCGACGGGCTGGCCACCGAAAAAGGCGACTCCTCCCGTGGCTCCCGCTACAACGGTGCTCTGCGCTACGTGAATAGCAGCAAATACCCCGTGCTGGCCGTGGTGGTGAGCGAGGATGGGTGGATTGATTTGCTACCATCGTAGCCTCACCCCCGGCCCCCTCTCCCAAAGGAGAGGGGGCCGGGGGTGAGGCTACCCGTTCACCGAGCCCATCATGGCCGCCGGGTAACGCAGACCCGCTGCCGCCTTGCCCTTCGGCGCAATCTCATCCAACTGCGCCAGCTCGTCCTTCGTCAGTTCCACTTCCAGCGCGCCCAGGTTCTCCTCCAGGTATTTCACGCGCTTGGTGCCGGGGATAGGCACCACGTCATCGCCCTGGGCCAGCACCCAGGCCAGGGCCAGCTGGCTGGCGGTGCAGTGTTTCTGCTTCGCCAAATCATTGATGCGGGCCACCAAATCGAGGTTTTTCTGGAAGTTTTCGCCCTGGAAGCGGGGCGTGTGGCGGCGGTAGTCGTCCTCCGCCAAATCCTCGAAGCGCTTAATCTGGCCCGTGAGGAAGCCCCGGCCCAGCGGCGAATACGGCACAAACCCCACCCCCAGCTCGCGCACGGTGGGCAGAATCTCGTCTTCCGGCTCGCGGCTCCACAACGAATACTCGGTTTGCAGCGCCGCGATGGGGTGCACCGCCACGGCCCGGCGCACGGTGGCCGGCGCGGCCTCGCTCAAACCTAGGAAACGCACCTTGCCTTCCTCCACCAGCCGGCTCATGGCCCCCACCGTCTCCTCAATGGGCGTGTTGGGGTCCACGCGGTGCTGGTAATATAGGTCAATATGGTCGGTGCCGAGGCGTTTGAGGCTGCCTTCGCAGGCCGCTTTCACGTACTCGGGCCGGCCGTTGATGCCACGCTTGGTGGGGTCGTTGGGGTCGCGCTGAATGCCGAATTTAGTGGCCAGAATCACGCGGTCGCGTTTGCCTTTGAAGGCGCGGCCCACCAGCTCCTCGTTTTTGTAGGGGCCGTACATGTCGGCGGTGTCAAAGAACGTCACGCCCAAATCCAGGGCGCGGTGCAGGGTACGGGTGCTTTCGGCATCGTCCTGCCCGGCGTAAAAATCGGACATGCCCATGCAGCCCAGGCCCAGAGCCGATACGGTGAGGCCGGAGCGGCCCAGTTGGCGGGTTTTCATATGCGGGGGTTGATGAATTGGTGGATGAATGGGGTAGTGGATGAGTGGATTAAAACCCGTCATCCTGAGCAGAGCAAAGGACCTTCTCGCCGCGCACTGTTTGCAGTGATTACAAAAAGCAACAGCCGTGATAAGGTCCTTCGCTACGCTCAGGATGACAAACCAGTTGACTTCTTCTTTTGATTTCGCGTTTTTTTCCGCGCTGCCGCCCCAACCTCCCTCGCAGCCGCCAAACTTCTTCTCGGTCCCGGCAAGGCCTTCCCCGGTCCAGCCTGCCTTTCCCCGTCCCCCTCACCTTTCCCTCACCGCCGCCGGCCGTACCTTTGCCCCGTGAAAAGCCTCCTCAAAAACGCGCTCCGTGCTGCCGCAGTGGCCTCTGCATCCCTGCTGGCCGCCTGCTCCTCGCCCAATAAGCCCATCGCCGAAAACGGCGCGGCCTCGCCCGCCAGCGCTGCCGAAATGGCCCTCATGAACCAGCACGACTCGCTGATGGCCCAAACCAGCCAGCTCTACGAGCTGAAGGCCAAGCTCTCGGGCTACCATTCTGAAGCGCCCGCGCCCTACATCCACGGCCTGCTGGCCGCCGATAAGGCCATGATGAGCTGGATGCACCAGTATAAAGCCCCCGACACCACGGCCGCCCCCGCCACCCGCCTGGCCTATTTCCAGCAGCAAAAGCTGATTCTCGACGCCGTGCAGCGCCAGTACAAGGCCACCATCGACTCGGCCACTCGCTTCCGCGCCGAGCACCCCGCCGCCGGCGAAGTACCGCCCCCCGCTTCTAAATAAACCCGCCGCTATGTTCAACCGCCTGCTGTTGTGGCCCGCGCTGGCCACCCTCCTGCTCACCTCCGCCTGCACCGAGCCGCCCAAAGAAGCGGCCAAGCTACCCATCATGGGCGAGCGCGACGTGCGGCCCCGCGCCGATGGCGGCCCCGCCGACACGGTATTTGCCACCGTGCCCCGCTTCCGCCTCGTGGACCAGGCCGGCCAGACGCTCACCAACCAGACCTTCGCCGGCCGCGCCTATATCGCCGATTTTTTCTTCGCCACCTGCCCCGGCATTTGCCCCAAAATGCAGGCCGAGCTGCTGAAAGTGTACGCTAAATACGGCCAGGACCCGCGCCTGACCATCCTCTCGCACACCATCGACCCGGCCCACGACAGCATTCCCGTCCTCAAGGATTACGCCCAGCGCCTCGGCATCACCGATGCTAGCCGCTGGCACTTCGCCACCACCGGTGCCCACGGCGAGCCTACCGCCAAGGACACCGTCTTCCAGCTGGCCAAAGCCTACTTCACCGCCGCCCAGCCCGACCAGCAGTCCCCCGGCGGCTTCGCCCACAACGGCACCTTCGCCCTCGTGGATGACCAGGGCCACATCCGTGGCCTCTACGACAGCCTCAACCCCAAGGAAGTGCAGCGCCTGATGACCGAAATCCCGGTGCTGCTGGCCGAAATTGACGGCCGCAAAAAAGGCGTGGCGGGGAGGTAAAATGGAATCGGCCGTTGCGGCCCCAGGTCAGCTGTCATCCTGAGCGTAGCGAAGGACCTTCTCACGTTAGACGATTACAAACGTGAGAAGGTCCTTCGCTACGTTCAGGATGACAAACGTTTTTCATCAGTTGAGCGATAACCCACGCTTCATGCCCTTCCGCCCCCCTATCCTGCTCCCCGGTCTTTTGCTCCTGCTGCTCCTCCCCGGCTGCTTCAGCAACAACCGCCACCAGGGCGAAAAGCTCTACGCCCAGCACTGCGCCAGCTGCCACGGCGACCAGGGCCAGGGCCTGGCCCGCCTCATTCCGCCCCTGGCCGGGGCCGATTACCTGGCGGACCACCGCGCCGAGCTGGCCTGCCTGCTTCGCAACGGCCAGAGCGAGGTAATCGTCGTCAACGGCATTGGCTACCACAACGTCATGCCCAGCAACAAGGGCCTGGGCCCCGCCCAGCTCACCAACCTGCTCAACTACATCGAAAGCCATTGGGGTAACGAGGCCGCGCCCCGCACCATCCGCGAGGTGCAGGCCGATATTGACAAGTGCCACTGAGGGGTTGGACTGGTAGGGGCAAACAGCTGGCATCCTGAGCGCAGCGAAGGACCTTATCACGGCTGACCGATTTGTGGTAGTTCCGCAAGCGGCTCCAACATGACAAGGTCCTTCGCTGCGCTCAGGATGCCAGGCAACTTATTCTAATTAACTCCCCTGCATCATCCTTAATCCTCATTTCACCCGCCCAAAACCCATTTTTCGCCGTAGATTGCACCTCAATCCACTAGCAACACTGAATTCCCCATGGGCCTGCTCGACTTCCTCAAAAACAAACCCGCCGACGAAAAGCCGGCCGCTCCTGCCACCCCCGCCACCCCGTCGGCCCCGGCCGAAAAGCCCGCCGGCGGCCCCCGCTACCAAGGCGCCAAGTTCACGGCCCCGGTAGAGCCGGAGCCCGCTGTGCCCACCTTCCAGATGCCCGAGCCGGCGCCCCTGCCTTTCGAGCCCCAGAACGTGCTGGAGCAGCTCCTGCTGCTGGCCGCCACCGACGAAAACGCCCGCCCCGCCTTCTACCAGGCCCTGTTGCAGGAAGAAATCCTGATGATTCTGGCCCCCATGGAAGGCATCGGCACCGGCGAAGTGACCCTCGCCGAAGGCCAGGAAATCCAGCTTCAAATTCTCAACGATGGCAAGCTGCCCATCTTCTCCTCGCCCCCCCGCCTCACCGATGGTGGCGTTGACAACGGCCTGGTTAGCTATGTGCGCATCCCCGGCCACGCCTTCTTCAACATGGTGCAGGGCCAGGACTGCGTGCTGAACCCCTTCTCGCCCGCCGGCAAGCTCCTGCCGAAGGACGAGCTGGCCGCCTTGCTCTCGGGCCAGCTCACCGGCGCGCTCTCGCCCGCCGGCGGTGATGCCCAGGTGATGCTCAGCCAGCCCGCCGAAGCCCCCCAGGCCGTGGCCGATGCCATTGCCGCCTGGGCCGCCACCCAGCCCCACATCGAAGCTGCCTACCTGGCCCAGATGCAGGTGGCCACCAACCCCGACGTGCCCCGCCTGCTCCTCGCCTTCGTCAGCAGCAACCCCGACCCCAGCTTCATGCAGCAGCTCGGCCCCGTGCTCGAAGGCAAAACTAACGTGTACCAGTTCGTGGATTTGATGCTGCTGGACATGAACTCGGAAGAGGGTGTGAACCCGTATTTCAAAACGATAGAGCCGTTTTATCAGAAATAAGTAGAACATCAAACTCCCCTCCTTGCCAACCGAAGGTCAGCGAAGCTAAGGAGGGGATGTTTTCGCGCCAGCGAAAATGGGGGTGGTTGTGGCGTGTGCGCCGGTCGGAACGTATTTCGGCCAGACGTGCATATGCCCACAACCACCCCCGTTTGGTTTTTAGCCAAACATCCCCTCCTTAGCTTCGCTGACCTTCGGTTGGTAAGGAGGGTAGTCCCGTTTGCTCCTGTAAGTTTACCGCCATGAAACTCGCCGCCCTGCTGCTTCTCGCGCCCTTCGCCGCCTTCGCTCAAAGGCCCGCCCCGCTCCTGCCACCCGCCGACCCCACCATTCAGAAGCTGGTGGATGAAATCTCGGCCAAAAACCTCGAATCCGACATCCGCAAGCTGGTTTCGTTCGGCACGCGCCACACGCTGAGCGACACGCAGAGCCCTACGCGCGGCATCGGCGCGGCCCGCAACTGGGTGCGCGATGAATTCCTGAAATACAGCAAAGCCGGCGGCGGAAGAATGACCGTCGAGATGGACACTTTCACGGTGAAGCCCGACGGCCGCCGCATCAACAAGCCCGTGCTCATGGCCAACGTGCTGGCCACCCTTCCCGGCACCGACCCCACCGATACCCGCGTCATCCTTGTCAGCGGCCACATCGACTCGCGCGTGAGCGACGTGATGAACGCCACCGCCGACGCGCCCGGGGCCAACGATGACGGCTCGGGCACGGTGCTGGTGATGGAGCTGGCGCGCGTGCTGGCCGGCCAAAAGTTTCCCTGCACCCTCAAGTTTGTGGCCGTGCAGGGCGAAGAGCAGGGCCTCTACGGCTCGGGCCACCTGGCCGAGCGCGCCAAAAAAGAAGGCTGGAACCTGATTGCGATGCTCAACAACGACATCGTGGGCAACTCGCACGGCTTCGACCCCGAAATCAGCGACGACAAGCACCTGCGCGTGTTCAGCGAAGGCGTGCCGGCCACCGAAACGCCCGAGCAGGCCAAAATACGTCGCCAGCTTAGCTCCGAAAACGACGCACCCAGTCGCCAGCTGGCCCGCTACGCTGCCCGCATGGCCCAGCTTTACAGCCACGGCCACCAAGTCACCATCGAGTACCGCCCCGACCGATTCCTGCGCGGCGGCGACCACACGCCCTTCAACCAGCAGGGTTTCGCTGCCGTCCGCTTCACCGAGATGAACGAGGATTTCACCCACCAGCACCAGGACCTACGCACCGAAAAAGGCCGCGCCTACGGCGACGTAACCGAGGGCGTAGACTTCGCCTACCTGCGCCGCAACGCCGGCGTGAACCTCGCCACCATGGTCGGCCTGGCCCTGGCCCCTGCCGCGCCCACCAAGGTCGAAGTCCTCACCGCCAACCTTACCAACCGCACCGAGCTGCGCTGGCAGGCCCCCGCCGCCGGCCCCAAACCCAGTGGCTACGTGGTGCTGGTGCGCGAAACCAGCGCCCCGCAGTGGCAGCAGCGCTTCCCCGTGGCCGATACCAAGGCTGACCTTCCCATCAGCAAGGACAATTTCATTTTCGGCGTGGCGAGTATTGATGCGGCCGGACACGAGAGCGTGGCGGTGCTGCCGGTGGTGGGGCGGTAATTTTTCATCCGTCAATCAGCCACTTGAACACCCGTTTTAATGAAATTGCCAGGTCGCTTTTGCCGATACGTCGCCGTCACTTGGTTGGCTATGTTGCCTTTGCTGGCACAGGCGCAATGCGATTATTCTCCTTGGGTAAGTGTTTGGCCCGGCCCCTACCCCGAAGTAATTCAGCCCAAGCAAGTGTTTCTGTTTTCCGGCAATGGGCTGGGCGGTGCGCAGTCGTTGGCGGCTAGATTGCAACAATTTGGCAGCGCCATTCACGTGTATCTATGGTCGGCTCACGATTCAGTTGATTTGCTCGTGCTGGACCGCTTGATTTTCACAGAACCCGCTGATGTTGATTCCCGCACGCAGGTAGTGCTCGCCCCCAGCCGGCCTTTGCTTACGGGCACGGAATACGAGTTGCGCGCTTTTAAAGACAATGAGAACCTGTTTTACCTTTTCAGCCCCGGCCGCTTAGCCCCTGGCCAGAAGCGTGCTACCGCTTACCGCTGGAAAACAACTTCTACCCCTGATACTGTAGCCCCACGCTGGGTGGCCACGCCGGCGGTGAAGGAGAAAAAGTACGAAGCCAACAGCGAAGGCCTGGACAATTATGTGTTGTTCTCCCTGCCGTTGCGCGACAGCTCGCGGTGCCTGGTTAAAGCCACCATACGGCATCCAACAAGTGCTCAATCAGTTACGACTTATCTCATTCCGTGGCAGAATCAGTTGGGCGTTGGCTGGTTCACCTGCGGGGGCGACGTGCACTTTAAATCAGAAGAAGAGTACACAGTTAGCTTCGAGGCCATTGATACCGCTGGCAATCGGGCCTTTGTTAGCGGAATCCCGATTCGGTTCCGAGCACCCAAGCGGGTAGCCTGCTGCTGGGGCAATTAAGAAGCAAAAGACAACGCCTGATGCTGTTGTAATGCCTGCCACCCCGCAGCGATACATCTCCCAAAACTCACCAATCCCAACTCGCTATGTCGCTGTACATCGTTTTACTCGTCGTTGTCCTCCTCCTTTCCGGCATCCGTGTGGCGCAGGAATACGAGCGGGCGCTGGTATTTCGGCTGGGCCGGTTCACGGGGCTGCGCGGGCCGGGGCTGTACTGGATAATTCCGTTTATTGAGCGCCAGCAGACCATTGACGTGCGCACCAAAACCGTGGACTTGGAGCAGCAGGAAACCATCACCAAGGACAGCGTGACCATTAAGGTGAATGCCGTGCTGTGGTTCCGGGTGGTGAACCCGGCCGATGCCATCATCAAGGTGGCCAATTTTAACCAGGCTGTTTATCAATTGTCCGTCACGGCGCTGCGCAACATCATCGGCCAGCACCAGCTCGATGAAGTGCTGCGCGAGCGCGCCGCCATCAACGCCTCGCTGATGCAGATTGTGGACGCCGCCACCGAAAACTGGGGCGTGAAGATTGAGCTGGTCGAAATCAAGGACGTGGAAATTCCGGAGTCCATGCAGCGGGCCATGGCGCGCGAGGCCGAAGCCATTCGGGAGAAGCGCGCCCGCATCATCAAGGCCGAGGCCGAGCTGGAAGCATCGATAAAGCTGACGCAGGGCGCCAAGCAGATGGAAGAAAGTCCCATTGCGCTGGAACTGCGCCGCATGCAGATGCTCTCAGAAATCGGCATCGACAACAACACTACTACGGTGGTGCTCGTGCCGTCCGAATTCACCAACGCCGCCCGTAGCTTCACGCAAATGGTCAGCCAGCCGGAAAAATAATTGCGAGGCCGGGCAACCAACGGATTGGTTTGCCAATCTATCAGGACGAAATCACCCTTTTTCCCCTTTCAACTTTTATGAACAAACATTTCCTTTCCTGCCTCGGCTTTTGCTTACTGGGTTTCTCGGCCCAGGCCCAGTGGGTAAATCAGCCCGTTGGTTTTGCGGCCGATATAGCCCCCTTCTACATCGATGCGGTGGATGCAAATACGGCCTGGACCGTGGGCACGAGCATTGGCTCCACTTACTCGATACCCCAGGTGGCCCGTACCGTGAATGCCGGCCAGAACTGGACCGTGACCAACCTGCCCATCCAGACCGGTGCGGATGAGGACTTCACGGCGCTCTCGGCCATTAGCGCTTCTACGGCCTGGATTACAACGGCACTGAACAATAACTCGGGCGGGCGCATTCTGCGCACTACCGATGGCGGACTGACGTGGACCGTCCAGAACAGCGCCTCTGTATATGCCGCCCCCAGCAGCTACCCGGACCTGATTCACTTTTTCTCGGCCACCGATGGCGTGACCGTGGGCGACCCGCTGCCCGGGGCCACTCAAATGGAAATGTACACCACGACCAATGGCGGCCTTACCTGGACGCCGGTGGCCACCAGCCCCGCTACCCCGCGGGGCGAATACCCGATGAATACAGCGCCGGCGGCGGTAGGCAACCACATCTGGTTTGTCACCATAGCAGGACGCGTGTTTCATTCGCCGGACAAGGGCCTGACCTGGACCGTGGCCAACGTCGCCCCCAGCCTGGGCGGCCCGGCCACCCTCTCCTTCCGCGATGCCCAGAACGGGCTACTCTGCACGCTGGACGACACGGGGGGCCTCAACCACGGGCTGTACCGCACCACCGACGGCGGCGCCACCTGGAGTGCGGTTACTTATACCGGCCCCTTGCACGGCGCGGGCCTGAGCATGGTGCCGGGCACCAACCAGTACGTATCAACCGGTATCGACCTTGGCAACGGCGACCAGGGCTCGTCCTTCTCGCGCGACAACGGCCAGACCTGGGTAGCGCTCGAAAACACCTTCAACCACATCGGTACCGAGTTTGTGAGCCCCACCGTGGGCTGGTCGGCGGGCATACAAATTAAGTCCTCGGGCGTGGCGGGAGTGGTAAACCGCTATAGCGGCACGGCCCTGGCCACCCGCACCGATGCCGGCCTGCAAGCCAGCCTCACAGTGGCGCCCAACCCGGCCCTGGACGGCCGCTTCACGCTGCAAGCGGCCCGCACCACGGCTAGTCCCGCCACCGTGCGCGTGCTGGACGCTACCGGCCGCCTTGTGCAAACGCAGGCCTGGACCAGTGCCACGCCCCTCGCCCTTGACCTGAGCCGCGAGCCCGCCGGCATCTACGTGCTGGAAGTGCAGGCCGCCAGCGGCACCGCTCGCCAGAAAGTGGTGGTGCAGTAAGTTCTGCCTGACTCTTAAGAAAAAACGCCCCGCTGATGATGCGGGGCGTTTTTTGTGCGGTAATAAATCAGATGCAGGAAGCAGAAGCGTTATTTTTTGGCTCCGGCAGCGGTCAGCACTTCCTGGTTCAGGCGCGTGTATTCGGCTTTCGACACTTCGTTTTTATCGTCCTTCACGAATTCCATCGACTTGTTGGCAGCGGCAATGGCCTCCTGGTTTTTGCCTTGCTTCTGGAGCAGTTTGGCTTTCCAGTAATAGCCGTAGTAGCTGGTGGGGTTGGCTTTGATGAACTCATCGAGCCAGCCGATGGCGGGCGTGAGGTCCTTGCCGGTGTTGTAGTAATACTGCGCCGCTGACACGTAGGGCTTCTTTTCGCCCTTCAGGGCCTGCTCAATCTGGCCCATTACCACACGGTCGGGGTCGGCCACGATGGGCAGTGCCACCTGGGTGCGGTCCCAGGTCACAACGAGGTCGGCGGAGGCGGGCTTGAGGTTTTCCACGGCCAGGCTCATGGTTTCTACCGGCGCGGCCAGCTTGGTGGGCCTGGCCTTCACGCGCAGCACGTCGAGGGCCTGCTTGTACTCGTAGCTACCCCACTGGGCGGTGTCGCGGTTCAGGATGAAAGTCCACTCCTTGGCGTCGGGAATGGTGAGCAGAGCGTAGGCCCCGGCCGGCACCGCCTGGCCGTTGATTTTCACTTCCTCGCCAAAGCGCACTTTGGTAACGGTATTGGCCCCAGTGCGCCACACCGTACCATACGGAGCCACTCCGCTCCCAAAGGCCGTGCGCCCGCGCAGCGAAGGCCGCGAATACGTCAGGTCGATGTAGGAGGTGGAGAAGTTCTGGTGGATGTGGGTGGTGGGGCTCAGCGGCGGGATGCTGAACTTGGTCTGGGCCTGAGCCACGGTGGTGAGCAGCAAGCCGGCAGCGAGGAGGTGTAGGGCGTGTTTCATAGGGGCAAAGATGCGGTTTCGGGACCGGGGTTGCGGCACCCGGGCCGCGCCAATGCAGCCGTGACCAAACAAGCGCGCCACCAGCCCGTTACACCAAGTAGGGAGCGCCGCCGCACGTTCCGCGCCCCGCTGCGGACCTATGAAAATTCTGCTCACCGGAGCCACTGGCTACATTGGCCAGCGCCTGCTGCCGCTGCTGGCCGAGGCCGGCCACGACATCATTTGCCTGGTGCGCGACCCGCGCCGCTTCGCCCTGCCCGAAACGCTGCCCGAGGCCCGGCACCCGCAAGTGCACGTGGTGAAAGGCGACCTGCTTCGGCCCCAAACCCTGGCCACCGTGCCCACCGATATCGACGCGGCCTATTACCTCGTGCACTCCATGAGCGGCGGCAATGAAG
Source organism: Hymenobacter negativus (assembly GCF_016056375.1). Taxonomy (GTDB): domain Bacteria; phylum Bacteroidota; class Bacteroidia; order Cytophagales; family Hymenobacteraceae; genus Hymenobacter; species Hymenobacter negativus_A. The sequence goes on along the minus strand of NZ_JAEDAE010000001.1, from coordinate 261,346 downwards.
ACTTTTTTCAGCAGGAGCAGCAGTCGGCCCGAAACTTCACCAATTACCTGAACACCACCACGGTCCGGCAGGTCATCTACCTCTCCGGCATTGCCAACGACCACGACCTGAGCGTGCACCTGCGCTCGCGCCGCGCCGTGGAAAACGTGCTGGGCGCGGCCACTACCGCCCGGCTCACCGTGCTGCGGGCCAGCATCATCATCGGCTCGGGCTCGGCCTCCTTCGAGATTATCCGCGACCTTGTGGAGAAGCTGCCCGTGATGGTGACGCCGCGCTGGCTGAACTCGCGCTGCCAACCCATTGGCATCCGCGACATCATGTTCTACCTCACCGCCGTGCTGGATAACCCCGCCTGTTTCGGCCGCGCCTTCGACGTGGGCGGGCCGGATGTGCTCACCTACCGCCAGATGCTGCTAGGCCTGGCCGCCGAGCGCGGCTACCGGCGCTGGATTGTGACGGTGCCCGTGCTCACGCCCCGGCTGTCGTCGTGGTGGCTGTATCTAGTCACGAGCACCACGTTTTCATTGGCCCAAAGCCTGGTCGAGAGCCTGAAAAATGACACCGTGTGCGACCCAGCCAAAAGCATCGACGCCGTAATTCCGCACGAGTGCATGAGCTACCGCGCCGCCCTGGCCCTGGCCTTCCAGCGCATCGAGCAAAATGAGGTGGTAAGCAGTTGGAGCGACGCGCTGAGCTCCGGCGTGATGCGCCAGAACTACATGGACGCCATTCAGATTCCCAAAAACGGCATGTTCTTCGACCGCCAGTTCATGCCCTTCACCCGGCCGGTGGCGGAGGTGCTGGACAATATCTGGCGCATCGGCGGCGAGCGGGGCTGGTACAAAACCGATTGGCTTTGGCGCATACGGGGGCTGATGGACAAGGCCGTGGGCGGCGTGGGCCTGCGCCGGGGCCGCCGCTCGCCCAGCCGCCTCCGCGCCGGCGACCCGCTCGATTTCTGGCGCGTGCTGGTGGCAGACAAAGCCAGCCGCCGCCTGTTGCTCTACGCCGAGATGAAGCTGCCCGGCGAAGCCTGGCTGCAGTTCCGCATCGTGGACCAGCCTGACGGCTCCCACGCCGTGGAGCAGCTGGCCGCCTACCGCCCGCGTGGCCTGGCCGGGCGGCTGTACTGGTACGCGGTGCTGCCTTTCCACGGCATCATCTTCAAGGGCATGGTGAAGAATCTGGTGGAATACCGGGACAGCGCAGTGCCGCCGAAGCAGCAGCCGGCGCTGGCTCAGTCATGAATTCTACCGATAATATTAAAGCCTAGATAATTCATAATTATGCATTGATTATCAGCGCATAATTATGATAAATACCTGATTTCAAAGTCTGATACTTACAGAAATTAGGTTGCAACAGCTTTGGGTAGAACGGTAGGTTTAGGGGCTGCTATCCACAGCAGCTCTAACTGCCCCACCATGCTGCTCCCCTACGCGCCGAACCACGACTACTACGCGCCGTTTTACCTACTGGCCACGCTCACCAACGTGCTGCTGCTGCTCTGGGAAGGCTGGCGGCGCGGCTTCCCACTGCGCCCCTGGCTCACGCTGGTGGCGGCCAGCAGCTTGGCGCTTATCCTGGGCACCAAGCTTATCACCCACCCGCTGGACGAATGGAGTAGCCTGCTATTCACGAATGTCCCTACGGATACGGCGCGCTCCATACTGGGCGGCGGGCTGGCAGCGGTGCTGACGGTGGTAGCCCTGCGCCGCTGGCTGGGCCTGGGTTGGGCCGTGCTTGATGCGCTGGCCTTGCCCCTGTGCGCGGCCCTGGTAGTGCAGTGCGTGGGCTGCGTGCTCACGGGCTGCTGCTTTGGCGAGCCCACTAGCGCCGCCTGGGGCCTCACATATGCGGCCGGCACCCCGCCGTGGTGGGCACAGGTGCAGGCGGGCTTGCTACCAGCCACGGCGGCCCACAGCCTCCCGGTGGCCCCCACGCAGCTGCTGGCCTTACTATTGTGCGCGGTGGTGGGCGGCGTATTGCTGGCTACCCGCAAGCGCCGCTGGCCGGTGGGCTCGTGGCTGCTGCTGCAAACGGGGCTGTTGCTGCTGGGGCGCTTTGCTCAGGGCTTCTGGCGCGATGCGGCCAGTGAGCCGGTGGCCGGCCACGTGCACACAGTGCTGGGTGGCCGGTGGCTGGAATTGCAGCTGTGGCTGCTGCCGCTGGGGTTGCTGGCGCTGGGGCTGTGGGCATGGCGGGTGCGGCAGGGCAAGGCTATTGCAGTTTCAAGTGGCTCGGTTGTCACCCCTATAAGTCTCATACGACGGCTCATCATCGTGGCGGGTATGCTGGGAATCACGGCGCTTCTGGGTCCGGCAGCGCTCACGCTTCCGGAAGTGCTGGCCGTGAAGGCACTACTGCTGGCAGTGCTGATTGCGGAAACGGGTGCGGCTCTGGCTACGGCCGCGACTGTGCCAAAGCTTCGTTTGGCCGGGCTGCCGCTCAGCCTGCTGCTTATCGGTGTTATTGCCGTCACGACTGCACAGACCCCGGCTCCTGAGCAAACCCCGGCTCCCGGCGGCAGTCCCACTCACACCGTGACCGTAACCGGGGGCGTGCTGGAGAACCACCACGATGCGGATGAGAAAATTCTGGTGAATAACTCCGGTTGCAGCGGCAGCCAGCGGCTGGCCCTGCAACAGCAGGCTGCGGCTGTGGGCGGCGAAGTAGCGTTTGAAACCGCCGCAGAAACCAATGCATTTGGCCAGCCCGTCAATAGAACCCATACTTGGGGCGGAGGCCTGTGGGTGGGTCAGCAGCGCATCAACGCGCAGCCTCTGCCCGACCCCAACGGCCGTTATCCCATCACCGACCGCGACACTACTTTCCGCCCATTGCTATTCGATGTGCACGTATACAAGCAAATTCACAGGGAAAACGGCTGGCGCAGCATCGATGCGCGGTTTGGCCTGCACATGGGCCAGCTGGGGTACTTCAGCTATTTTGGGGGTGCCGAGTCGCGCGGGGGCACCTATGTAATGCCAGAGCTCATGCTTCGGATGGGCAAACCGTCAGTAGCCTTTGGGCAGGCTGACTTTTGCTACGGAGCCGAAAACGCGCTGGGTGCCCATACCTCGCGCCTGGGGGTGGGTTCCGGCTTGGGAATTACGAATGGACCACAGCTATTGGTGGGCTATGCGCATTCGCCGCACAACCCCAATCCAAGCATGGGGTTTGCCAGTGCCCTGTTGCGCCTGCCCAGCCGCCCCTCACTCAGTTTGGAGCCCTACTTTGCCACCGACCTTGGCCGACACAACAGATTCAGCCTGAAGTTGAACTACTGCATCAGCCGGTAGTAGGGACACTCCCTACCCAAACACCGGCACCACGCGCCCTTCCTCTACCTTCAGCGCGGCATCGTACTTATTTCCGGTTTTAGAAGAGATGAAGCCGCGGATAACGCTGGTTTCGCCCTTGCGCAGCAACTGCTTGAGCTGGGTTTCGGTGAGCTGCTTGCCGCCCCACTCGAAGGCCACGCGGAACTGGCAGTCCTCGCGGAAGCGTGAGCAGCCGTAGGCCGCCTTGCCCTTGAGCATGGTGCCCAGCTTGCACACCGGGCACGGAATCAGACCCGAGTCAGGCGCGGCGCCGGGTTTGCTGTCGGCCACTTGCAGCAGCATGGGCTGAAAGCTGGTGTCGAGGCCAATGGCGGCGTCGAACTTCTGGCCTTCGGCCCCGATGAAGCCTTTCATCACCGGCGTGCGGCCTTTGGCGAGCAGGGCTTTCACCTGCGGGTCGCTCAGCTTTTTGCCGTGCACTTCGGCCGGCAGGCGGAAGGTGCAGCCCTCGCGGAAACGCACGCAGCCGAAAGCGGTTTTGCCGCGCACGACGTGGCCGGTTTTGCACGCCGGGCAATAGCCCAGGCCGTTGGCGCCGGGCAGCGTGGCCGCGCCGGGGGCTTTCGTGGCTTTGGTACCGGTCATGCCGGCGGGCACTTTGCTGCTGGCTGCGCCGCCAGCCTGGGCCTGCTGCACCGCCAGCTCGGCACTGCCGGACGTGACCATGCGGCCCCGGCCGTCGTTCTTCACCTCGGCCACCATCTCGCGCACCAGGGCCGAGAGCTCGCCCAGGAAGCCTTCCGATGACAATTCGCCGCGCTCAATCTGGCGCAGCTTGTGCTCCCACTGCCCCGTCAGCTCCGCCGATTTCAGCGTGGGGTTTCGAATCAGGCCAATCAATTCCACACCGGTGGGCGTGGGCACGATGCGCTTTTTTTCGCGCTTGATGTAGTTGCGCTTGAACAGCGTTTCGATGATGGCGGCGCGGGTGCTGGGGCGGCCAATGCCATTTTCCTTCATGGCCTGGCGCAGCTCCTCGTCGTCGATGTTGCGGCCGGCCGTTTCCATGCCGCGTAGCAGCGTGGCCTCGGTGTAGTCCTTGGGCGGCTGGGTCATCTTGCTTTCCAGGCGCGGGTCGTGGGGCCCGCTTTCGCCTTTCACGAAGTTGGGCAGCACGGTAGAAACCGCGTCATCGTCGGCTTCGGCGGCACCGGCGGCTCCCGGGGCGGGCGCGGGCTTGGGGGCGGCCTGCTGGGTGGGGTCGCCGTACACCACGCGCCAGCCGGGGTTCAGAATCTGGCGGCCGCGCACGCGGAACGGGCGCTCGGCGGCTTCGGCCAGCACGGTGGTGTTGCTCACCTCGCAATCGGGGTAGAAGGCGGCGATGAAACGACGCACGATGATGTCGTACACGCTGGTTTCCATGCCGCCGCCGGGGCCGGCCGCGCCCGTCGGAATGATGGCGTGGTGGTCGGTGACTTTGTTGTTGTTGAAAACCTTGGGCGTCTTCGGAATCTTGGCCGCCAGTAGCGGGCCGGTCAGCGCATCGTAGCCGATGCCGCGCAGGATGCCGGGGATTTTCGGGTACTGGTCGTCGGGCAGAAAGGTAGTGTCGACGCGCGGGTAGCTCACGGCTTTCTTCTCGTAGAGGCCCTGCACGATTTTCAGCGTGTCTTCAGCTGATAAACCAAGCTGGTTGTTGCACTGCACCTGCAGCGAAGTCAAATCGAACAGGCGCGGCGGGGATTCGCGGCCTTTCTTAATCTCCACATCCGTAACACGCAATGGGGCGGGGCGCACGGCTTCCAGGGTTTCGCGGGCTTCCTCCTCGGTCACGAAGTAGCCCAGGGCGCGCAGGCGGCTCTTGGTGTCGGGCGCGGCGTCGGCGTCTTTGGCCTTATCCGGCGACGCCATGTGGCTGAAAAGAGTGCCCCGGTATTCGGTTTTCAGCACCCAATACGGCTCCGGTTTGAAGTTCTGAATTTCGTGCCAGCGCTCCACCAGCAGGGCCAGCGTGGGGGTTTGCACCCGCCCGATGCTCAGCAGCTGCTTGTCCTGGTAGGTGGTGTATTTGAGAGTGAACAGACGCGTGGCGTTCAGGCCCAGCAGCCAGTCGCCCACGGCGCGGCTCTTGCCGGCCTGATACAACGAGTCGAATTCCTTGGCCTCGCGCAGGTTTTGGAAGCCCTGGCGAATGGCCTCTTCCGTCAGCGACGAAATCCAGAGGCGCTTCACGGGCTTGCGGCACTTGGCCTCCATCAGTACCCAGCGCTGGATTACTTCCCCTTCCTGCCCGGCGTCGCCGCAGTTTATCACTTCGGTGGCCTCGTCCACCAGCTTTTTAATGGTGTGAAACTGCTTCACTACGCCCTCGTCGCGGCGCATGAGCTTGATACCGAACGTGTCCGGAATCATGGGCAGGTTGTGCAGGCTCCAACGCTTCCACTCGGGCTGGTAGTCGTCGGGCTCCTTGAGCTGGCAGAAGTGGCCGAAGGTCCACGTCACCTGGTAGCCGTTGCCTTCCATGTAGCCGTCCATGCGGCGGGTGGCGCCCAGCACGGTGGCAATTTCACGGGCCACGCTGGGCTTTTCGGCAATGCAAACTATCACGGAATTCGGGTTGATTTAGGGGCTGCGCCGAGTGTTTTTCGGCGTAGAGAATCAACAAAGGTAACCGCGAAAAAGGTCGGATTGGAGCAACTGCGCTAGGTGCTGGCGCAAGTTCAGCGCAGCTAATGTGGACCAACTGTGTGCTTGCCTATGCCACCCCCGCCAGCACTATTTGTAGCTCACGGTACAGCGTCTGGGCCAGGTAGCGGGCCTCGTCGAGGCGTGACTCGGCGTATTGGTGGGCTTCGGCGGTGTCGGCGGTTTCCCACTGGTTCAGCTCAGCCAGGGTGGCCAGGCGGGTGAGCGACTGCTGCACAGTGGCGTCGAGGCGAGTGGGCAGGGCCTCGGGAACGGTGAAGCCGGCGGCCAGAGCGGCCTGCAGGCGCAGCAGTTCCTGGGCCACCTGCGCCAGGTCCTTCAGCAATAAGCCCTCCGAGGGGGTGAGCTGGCGGGGGCGGTGGTCCATGACGCAGAGGCTGCCGACGGCCATTCCATTGGGGGCGTACAGGGCTTGGCCGGCATAGAAGCCAAGTTGCATTTGCTGGGCCACAAAGGGATTTACGAGGGCGCAGGGCTCGGCCGCGATGTCGCGGAACTCAGTGAGTTCGTCGCTAAGGATGGCCACCGAGCACATGCTGTCTTCGCGGTTCACCACCAGGGCCTCGGGCAGGCCCTCGTTGCCGATGAACACCACGTCGTCGGCCCGCACCAGGCTCACCAAGGCAATGGGCATATCGAATACCTTGGCCACGATGCTCACAAAATCATTGAAGACCTCCTGCCCCGGTGTGCCCAGCACCTGGTAGGGCTGCAGGGCCGCGAGGCGCTCGTGTTCGTGCGAAGGTATCAGGCCGGGGTATTGAGTGGGGGTCATGGATAAGCTCGGGATTCAGCCGCCAACTGCTTGAACGGGAATAAAAGTTCTGCGGGAAGTGCAATGGCAAAGGTATTGGGCCGGGGATGATGGTTGGCTGAAATTATGCAACGGCTCCCGAGTGCTGGCCGAACGTGCACTTCTGCCCCACAACCGCCCGCCCGGGCCGCCGTAGAACCGGCACACCTTCCCCTATTCTTCTATGGCCCGTGTTATCGTCGGTTTATTCACCAGCGCTTCCGAAGCGGAATTTGCCGCCACGCAGGCGCAGGCCGCCGGGCTCGCTCCTGGCAGCATCCGCATCGCCACCCAGCAAACCCTGCAAGCCCAAAACCTGCCCGACGCCGGCGCCCCCGCCGAACCCTTCCGCGAAAGCGTGACGCGGTTTTTTACGGACCTGTTTAGCGGTAATCAGCTCGATGATGCCCAGGCCCACATTGCCGCCACCGGCCCCGAGCACGCCGTGGTCACCATCGAAACCAACACGCCCGGAGAAGCCGAGCAGGCCCGCGCCGTCCTCGACCGCTGCGGGGCGGTGGATGTGTACAAGCAGCGCCCCCTCGTGCCCACCGCTCCGGAAGGAGAAATTGACCTGGAAGGCGACCTCAGCCGCGTGCGCGACGATGAGGAGCTGGACGCGAACGGGCTGACCACGCATTAAATCGACGGCATGGCTTTCCCGCAGTGTGCCTTTTTCACTGCGCACACTGCGGGAAATTTTTAGCGCGGAAGTTCGGCTTTCTGCTGCGCCAGCCGCAGCTTGCTGTTGCGCTTGCCGTAGCCGAAGTAGATAGCCATGCCCAGCGCCAGCCACACCACCAGGCGCAGCCACGTTTCCCAGGGCAGCGAGGCCATCATCACCAGGCACACGAGGATGCCCAGAATCGGCACTACCGGCACCCACGGCGTGCGGAACGAGCGCGGCGCGTCGGGGTTGGTGCGGCGCATGATGAGTACGCCGAGGCACACCATCACAAAGGCCAGCAAGGTGCCGATGCTCGTCATTTCGCCCACCACCGAGATGGGCACGAAGCCCGCAAACAGCGCAATGAACGAGCCCAGCAGCAGGCTGGACTGGAATGGCGTGTTGAACCGGGGGTGCAGCCGCGAAAACACCGGCGGCAGCAGCCCATCGCGCGACATCGAGAAAAACACCCGCGATTGCCCCAGCAAATCGACCAGAATAACCGACGTGTAGCCCACCAGAATGGCCAGAATTACGGCCGATGACAGCCAGGCGTAGGGCGTTTTCTCGATGGCAATGGCCACGGGGGCGGCGCTGTTCTTGAACTCCGTGTACTTGGCCAAACCGGTCAGTACGTGCCCAAACAGCACAAACAGTACCGTGCACACCGCCAGCGAGCCCAGAATGCCCACCGGCATATTGCGCTGCGGGTTCTTGGTTTCCTGCGCCATGGTGGCCACGATGTCGAAACCGATGAACACGAAAAAGATAACGCCCGCCCCGCGCAGAATTCCGCTCAGCCCGAACTCGCCGAAGGTACCCGTATTGGCCGGGATATAGGGTTGGTAATTGGCCGGGTCGATGTATTTCCAACCCAGCGCGATGAACACCAGCACCACGGCCACCTTCAGGGCCACCACCAGTGCATTGAACCACGCCGAGCCTTTGGTGCCGCGCGTGACGATGGCCGTGATGGCCAGCACAATGAGCATGGCCGGCACGTTCACGTAGCCGCTCACGGTGCTGCCATCCGCTAGCGTAGCCGACTCAAACGGCGACATCACCAGCCGCGCCGGAATGTGCAGCCCGTATTTGCCAAGAAACTTGATGAGGTACTGCGACCAGCTGATGGCCACCGTGGCCGCGCCCACCGAGTATTCGAGCACCAAATCCCAGCCGATAATCCAGGCGAACAGCTCGCCCATGGTGGCATACGAATAGGTGTAAGCCGAGCCCGACACCGGCACCAGCGCCGCAAACTCGGCATAGCACAGTGCCGAAAATGCGCAGCCCACCGCCGCCACAATAAAGGAGATGGTAACGGCCGGCCCGGCGTTGTTGGCCGCCGCGATGCCGGTGAGCGAGAACAGGCCCGCCCCAATAATAACCCCGATGCCGATGGCAATCAGGCTCACGCCATTCAGGCTGCGTTTGAGGGTGTTCGCCCCCGTTTCGGCTGCCTCCGCGCGGAGCAGCTCCAGTGATTTTTTCAACATAACAGATAGAAGCGCGCCACGCCACCGCTCCATCCGGAGCGGTCGTGCCGCAAAGCAAAAAGCCCGTAAAAAAGAATGAAACCGCGCCGGCCGTAGCCTCAGCTACGCCGCGCTACTGCCCGGAATCAACAGCAACAACAGCCCGCGAACATCCGGCCCACCGGTAACAAACGTGCACGAAAAACACCAGAAAAAGCAAGCGAAGCAGCGGAAACGGCAGGCACGGCAGTTGTTTTTATATGGTCAGGAATTGGCACCGGGCCGCGGTTGCGGGTGGTTGCCGGCGCGTCTTCGAGCCTGTCTCTCAGCGCCTCTGTATAAAAACAATCCTTCCGGGAGGAGGAATTGATAGGGCAAAGGTACGGCCGGATGGGCGAACCCACGCGTAAAACCTCACCCCCGACCCCTCTCCTTGGGGAGAGGGGAGCCACGGCGGCGCAAAAAACGTTTTCCTCATGACGCAAAAAAAGCCCTGACTCGTTTGGGCCAGGGCTTTCTAATCGGAGCTTTTGTCAGGCTCCTCTCTCCGCTGGAGAGGGGACGGGGGTGAGGTTATTTCCGCAGCGCCACACGCACACCGGCCATCAGCCAGCGGCTAGGCATTTGCGCCCCCAGCAGGTCGGAGTATTTGGCATCGAACAGGTTCTGGGCCTGGCCCACCACCCACAGGCGCTCGGGCAGCAGCGCCACGTCGAGGCGGCCGTTGATGACCACGTAGTCAGGAGTCAGCTGCGCATCGTTCACGGTGGCGCTGGGTGTGGTGTTCTGGCTGGCACGCTGCTTATACACCCCGCCCAGGCTGGCCGTGAAGCGGCGATGCACTAGGCTCACGTTGCCGCTGATGAGCTGCCGGGCCACGTTGCTTAGGTATTGCGACACGATGCTGCCGTCCACGTTCAGATGGGTGTAGGTGTAGCCCACGCTGCCTTCGAGGCGCAGGCCTTGGCTAAGCTGGGCGCGGGTGCTGGCTTCAAATTCGAGGCCCTGCGTGCTCACGGCAAACAGGTTCTGGGCGTAGCGGTAGGTGCTGGCCGCGTTCAGGTTGGTGAAGCCGGTGCCGGCCTGCACTTCGGTGCCAGGCGTGGCCACGTAGTCAATCAGGTTGCGGCCGTAGCGGTTGAAGTAGGTGCCGCGCAGCACGAGGGCAGGCAGCGGGTGGAAGTCCAGGCCGCCTTCGTAGCTCCAGGTGCGCTCGGCTTCGAGACCGGGGTTGCCCACGTTGAAGCCGTTGGGCACGATGCCGGGCCGGATAGCCGAGTTGTATTGCTCGGTAAAATTCGCGGCTCGGATGGCGCGGCCCACGGCGGCGCGCACGGTCAGCTTCTCGCCCAGCAGCTGGCTGGCCGTAAGTTGGGGCAGCACTTCGGTGCCGTAGGCTTGGTCGTGGTCGAGGCGCAGGGCGGCGGTCAGGTTCAGGCCGGCGGTGGGCATGAGGCCGGCCACGGCGAATGCGCCTTGGTGCCACACAGCGTGGTCGCCACGGTCATTGCTGCGCACGCTGCGGCGGTCGGCCTGGCCGCCCAGGGTCAGCTGCACCTTGTCGGAAAAGCGCAGCTGGTGCTGGGCCTGCACGTTGAGGTAGTGCATAAGGTGGTCGCTGGCCGCCGAGGTGGGCGTGTACACATAGTAATCGGTGCTGCTGGTGCCCACCAACTGCAATTCGGTGCGGGCGCGGGTGCTCCAGTCGTAGCGCAATTGCCCCTGGTACCAGTCACGCGAGGTGGTTTCGCGGGCGCGGTCGCCGGCGTTGGTGGTGTAGAAATTCTGGGCGTTGTAGTCGCGCCGGTCGAAGCTGGCGCGGGCAGCGGCGCTCAGCTTATTGTTGATTTTGTAAGCGCCCGAGAGCGAGTAGGTATTCAGCTTGAAATCATTGCGAAGGCCGCCGGGCAGGCTCAGCAGCTGGCCGCTAGCGGTGTTGTTGAGGATGCCGCCGGCCAGCCGCAGGCCCTTATCCTGGCCGTAGAAGCCGGCGTTGGTAGTTTTCAAATCGTACTCACCGGCCATGAAGGTGCCGCCGATTTCCACGCCATCAGGCCGGTGGGTGGCGGCAAAGGTTTTGGTGACAATGTTGACGAAACCGCCCACGGCATCGGGGCCGTAGAGGGCTGCGCCGGGGCCGCGCACCACTTCAATCTGCTCAATCTCGGCCGGCGTGATGGGCAGGTAGCCCGCGAAGTGGCCCGTGAGCGGGTCGTTCAGCCGCATGCCATCGAGCAGGATGAGCACCTGATTGAAGGTGGAGCCGCGCAGTGTGATATCGGCTTGGGTGCCGAAGTTGCCCCGGCTCTGCATCTCGATGGCCGGCAGTAAGCGCAGCAGGTCGTCGAGCGAGGCCACCGGGTACTGGCTGAGGGCGCGGCCGGGCACTACGGTCACGTAGCGGCCCGTCTGGCCGGCCACCTGGTCGAGGCGGGTGCCGTACACGGTTACTTCGTTCAGGGCGCGGGTGCTGTCGGCCGGGGTGCTTTGAGCCAGGGCATTAAAGGTGAAAAAGGTGCAGAAAAGTGGGCTGGCGTAGCGCGTAAGTCGCATTAATTGGTGGGTTGGTGGGAGTGCAAAGTTATGGCCGATGTAGGGGCGGGGATTTCCCCCGCCCGGGCGTATGGCCCATTTCCAATGATTCCGGTAAACACATGGGCAGGGGCAGGCCCCGCCCCTACCCCTTGCATCTGCTACTTTCGCCTTCGCGTCAGGCAACGTTGCCTACACCGCCGCGTCCTTCGCGCGAAATCGATTTTCACTCACCCGAAGTTTCTCTATGAAGCATCTTTTCGCGCTGGGCCTGCTGAGCCTGGCGGCCTCCACGCCGGCTTTTGCGCAGGCTCCCACCCCGCCCGCGGCCAAGTCCGAATCTCCCTACCGCGCCTCGGCCACCAAGATTAATGACCTGGTGCACACCAAGCTCGACGTGCGTTTTGACTACGCCAAACGCCACCTGCTGGGCAAAACCTGGATTACCCTTAAGCCCCACGCCTACCCTACCGACTCGCTGCGTCTCGACGCCAAAGGCATGGACATCAACACGGTGGCCCTGATGAATGGCAGCGCGCAAACGCCGCTCAAATACGACTACGCCGATGGCATGAACCTGCGCATTAACCTCGGCCGCACCTTCAAGCCGGGCGAGGAATACACGATTTACATCGACTACGTGTCGAAGCCGGACGAGCTGAAAGTAAAGGGCTCGGCCGCCATCACCGATGCCAAGGGCCTGTATTTCATCAACCCCGACTCGACCGTGAAGGGAAAGCCGGTGCAAATCTGGACGCAGGGCGAGACCGAAGGCTCATCGGCCTGGTTCCCCACCATCGACCGCCCCAACCAGAAAACCACCGAGGAAATCTCGATGACCGTGCCCGCTAAGTACGTCACGCTCAGCAACGGCCGGATGGTGAGCAGCACGCCCGCCGGCCCCGGCCTGCGCACCGACGTATGGGAAATGGAACTGCCGCACGCGCCCTACCTATTCATGATGGCGGTGGGCGACTTCAAAATTTATAAGGACACCTGGCGCGGCAAGGAGGTGAATTACTACCTCGAACCCAAGTACGCGCCCTTCGCCAAGCAGATTTTCGGCAACACGCCCGACATGATGGAGTTTTACTCCAACCGCCTCGGCGTGGAGTATCCATGGAATAAATACAGCCAGATTGTGGCCCGCGACTACGTGAGCGGGGCCATGGAAAACACCACCGCCACCCTGCACGGCGAGCAGGTGCAAATGACCGACCGTGAGCTGATTGACCGCGAGTACGGCTCCGAATCGGTGATTGCGCACGAGCTATTCCACCAGTGGTTTGGCGACTACGTGACGGCCGAAAGCTGGTCCAACATCACCGTCAATGAGACAATGGCCGACTTCTCGGAAGGCCTCTACGCTGAGCACAAGTACGGCAAGGATGCCGCCGATGCCCACTACTACCGCTACCTGCGCCGCTACCTGGCCAGCCCCCGCGATGCCGCCAAAACCCTCGTGCGCTTCCACTACGACGAGCAGGAAGAGGTTTTCGACCTAGTGAGCTACCAGAAAGGCGGCGCCATCATGGACATGCTGCGCACCTACCTGGGCGACGACGTATTCTTCGCCGGCCTCCAGAAATATCTCAAGGACAACGCCCTCGGCAATGGTGAGGCACACCAGATGCGCCTCGCGTTTGAGGCCGTGTCGGGCCAGGACCTGAACTGGTTCTGGAACCAGTGGTACTTCGCACCGGGCCACCCCATCGTGACCATCGACTACGCCTGGGACGCGGCCAAAAAGGCCGAAACCGTGACCGTGAAGCAGACCCAGACGGGACAGACCTTCCGCCTGCCCTTCACCATCGACTACTACGTGGGCGGCAAGGTGATGCACCAGCCCGTGACCATGGCGGAAGCCACCCAGACCTTCACCATGCCTCTTTCGGCCAAGCCCGACCTGGTGAACGTGGATGCAAACAAGAAGACACTTTGGCTGAAAACCGATAACAAATCGATGGCCGAGTACGCCTACCAGTACGCCCACGCGCCCCGCTACGTCGACCGCCGCGAGGCCCTCGATGCGGCTATTAAAGAACAGACCAGCAGCGAAGTGGCCCGCAAACTGCTCCTGGCCGGCCTCAACGACAAGTTCTACAACCTGCGCCTCGTCGCCATCGAAGGGCTGAAGCTGGACGATGCCGCCGTGGCCAAGGCCGCTGCCCCCGCCCTGCGCAAGCTGGCCGCCACCGAAAAAGAGTCTCTGGTGATTGCCAGTACCCTCAAAGCCCTGGCCAAGCTCAAGGATAAGAAGGACGAGAAGCTGTTCAATCAGCAGCTCAGCAGCCAGTCGTACAGCGTGCAGGGTGCTGCCCTGGGCGGCCTGGCCGCAGTGCAGCCGGCTCAGGCCCTGGCCCGCGCCAAGGCCCTCGAGAGCGACAGCCACGATGCGCTGGCCCAGGCCGTAGTGGCTACCTATGCCCAGGCGGGCGGTGCCGACCAATGGACCTACGTGCGCAACAAGTTCGACGAAGCGCGCCCCCAGGGCAAGTTCAACCTGATTGAGCCGCTGGCTAATATGATGGGCCGTCTCGACGACCCGGCCGCCTTTAATGAAGGCGTGACCCGCCTGCGCGAGCTTGGCATGAAATACAAGCAGTATTCGGCTGATAAATACGCCATCAAGCTGCTGGGCGATGCTTCCAAAGCTCAGACCGGCCGCGCTCATGCCACCGAAAACCAAGCTGCCGCGGCCAAAGCCGTAGCCGAGCTGCAAGTCAGCAAATAGCCGCACCCAGTGGCCGCCCAGACCTGATATCCCGGACGGCATCATATAAAAAAGCCCTGCCGCAATGCGCGACAGGGCTTTTTTGTGGGTGGTTGGCAGCTATTTGGGGAAAACGGAAGGTTTCGTTGAGCTTACTTTTTCTCGGCTACCGCTTTCTTTTCGACTACCGCCTCCTTGGCCGGGTCGTGCTTGGGGCCTTCGTAGGTACTGGCGTCCTTATCTGGTGCCGTGGTTGCGGCTTCGGTACCGTAGATGTGCTCCATGTCTACAATTACGTCGTCGCCGTCTACGTTCAGGTCTTTGAGCACGCCGTCGGCAATGTCGTACACGAGGCCGTGCAGGCGGGGCGGGTTGTCGCCGCGCATGGCGTTCTGGATGATATTGGTTTTGGCTAGGTTGCGCACCTGCTCAATCACATTCAGCTCCACGAGGCGACGGGCGCGCTGGTTGTCATCCTTGATGCGCAGGTACTCGGCCTCGTGCAGGCGGATGACGTCGCGAATGTTCACCAACCAATTGTCAATCAGGCCGTACTGCTTGTTGGCAGCCGCGGCGGCCACACCGCCGCAGCCGTAGTGGCCCACCACCAGAATGTCCTGCACGCCCAGCACTTCCACGGCGTATTGCAGCACGCTCAGCAGGTTCATATCGGCCGGCACCACCAGGTTGGCAATGTTGCGGTGCACAAACATCTCGCCCGGCCCCGTGCCCGTAATGCCCGAAGCCGGCACCCGCGAATCGGAGCAGCCAATGAACAAGTACTTCGGCTTCTGGCCATTGGCCAAGTTCTTAAAAAAGTTGGGGTCCTTCGCGTTGCGGTCGGATACCCATTTCTTGTTGTTCTCGAGAATTGTGCTGAGTCCAGCCATAGTAAAAAGGGAAATTTCATCGCGGAGCAGCTGCCAAAGCAGTGTCCCGGCGGGTGATGCCCCGCAGCCCGGCCGGGCTGCGTTGCGGTGAGGCGCTGCCAAGGTAGCACCAATCAGTGGTTGAAAATGAATTGGCGCAGGGTTCTACGGCCGGAGCCCTGGCACCGTTCAAAAGTAGCGGCGGCGCTCACCCAAGCAGCCATTAGCCGGACGCCGCGTAATGAGTGGCCGCGTGCCGCGCGACACCGTGAGCGTAGGCGCACACGCCGCCACCGGGTGCGCTTCGCCGGTAACGGCCGCGGCACCAGGCACCGGAGCATCAGCGGGTGGGGCCGGCAGCGGGCTGGTTGTCGGATGGTTCATGGGCTGGGAGTTCAACTTAATGTGCCCCCAGCGCCACCTGCCGGATGCCGCGCAACTCGAGCTTAATGCCCCGGGCCGGAGCCGCCTGCCGGAAGGCCTCGATGGCTTCGAGCACGTCGTGGTCGATAACATCGGAGCGGGTGCCGTCGAGGATAACGCGGCTGTCGGCGGGCAGTTGGTCCAGCGTGGTCACGATGCTGGCTTTGTTGAGGAAGGAAACGTGCTCGGGCAGGCGCAAGTGCAGCGGGGCGGCGGGGTTTTCGGCGTTGTCCTCTGGGTCGTCACGGCGCAGGTAAGAACCGGCCTTGGCGTTGTCCTTCAGGATGAAGAAAAAGCCCAGCACCAGTCCAATGCTCACGCCCTTCAGCAAATCGGTGAAAAGTACCGCCACGATGGTGATGATGAAGGGCATGAACTGTGCCCATCCCAGCCGCCACTGCTTGCGGTAGAGCGCCGGCGTAGTCAGCTTAAAGCCCACCGTCAGCAGCACGGCGGCCAGTGCCGAGAGCGGAATCAGATTCAGCACCGCGCCCAGAAACAGCAGGCTCGTGAGCAGCAGCAGGCCGTGAATGAAAGCGGACATTTTGCTCTGAGCGCCAGCCGCAATGTTGGCCGAGGAGCGCACGATAACGGCCGTAAGCGGTAGGCCGCCCAGCAGGCCGCTCACCAGGTTGCCCGCGCCCTGCGCCATTAGCTCGCGGTTGGTGGGCGTGTGGCGCTTCTGCGGGTCGAGGTTGTCGACGGCTTCTACGCTGAGCAGCGTTTCGAGCGAGGCCACGATGGCAATGGTGAACGCCACACCGTAGGTGGCGGGCCGGCGCAGCGCTTCGAAATCGGGGAAGGTCATTTCGCTGGCCAGCTGGCCCAGCGAGGTCACGACCGGCAGCTTTACCAGGTGCTCGGGACGCACTTGTAGCTCAGGAGCTACTTTTTTCAGCAGGTAATTGATAGCCACCGAAGCCAGCACGGCAATCAGCGCGCCGGGCACCAGCCGCGACCAAGACTGCCGCTTCACAGGAGCCGTGTTCCAGAGCAGTAGAATCACCAAGGACACCACGCCCACCAGTACCGAGCCGGGGCTCAGCCCCTTCATGGCCGCGCCAATGGCCGAGAACGTGTTCATGCCGTTGAACTGCAGAAAGTTCATGTCCTCAAAATAGTCGGCATCGGCCCCAAAGAAGTGCGGCAGTTGCTTCAGAATGAGAATAATACCGATAGCAGCCAGCATGCCGCGAATGACGGCCGCCGGGAAGTAGAGCGCAATAATGCCCGCCCGCGCCAGCCCCAGAATAATCTGGATAACGCCTGCCACCACCGTGGCCGCCAGTACCGCCGGCCACGAACCCAGCGTGGCAATGGCCGACAGCATCACCACCGTGAGGCCAGCCGCCGGCCCACTCACGCTCACCGCCGAGCCGCTCAGCACGCTCACCAGCACGCCGCCTACGATGCCCGCAATCACGCCCGCCAGCAGCGGCGCGCCCGAGGCCAGCGAAATGCCCAGGCACAGCGGCAGCGCCACCAGAAATACCACCAGCCCCGCCGGCGCATCCTGCCCGATGGTGCTAAACAGCGACGCCTTTGGCCGGGGATTCGCCGGCGCAACCGGCGGCACGATAGGTGAGCCGGTGCGGGCCGGAGAAGAAATTACCTGGGTCATAACCTTGAGGTTGCAGCCAACGCCGAGCATCTGGCTTTGGGGAATTCTGAATACAAGGTTACCGAGGCGCTATTAAGGTCGAATTAAAGGGGAATTAAAAGGAAATTAAAACAGGGAATTACTCCGAAATAAAACAAAAGGACGGTAATGCAGAGCGTAGCGAAACATCTTTACCGAGGAAGTGAATCTGACGATTGGATTGCGTTGCGCGGTAAAGACGCTTCGCTACACTATGCACGACTCAACATCCGCCCAACTCAACTCCGCTCCGGCACCGGCCATTCCAGCCACACCTGCGTGCCTTGGCCAGGCTCACTTTCCACGCGCACCGTGCCGCCGTGCAGCGCCATGATGCGCGCCGCCAGCGGCAGCCCGATGCCGTGCCCCGGCACCGCCCGCGCCGACGCCGCCCGAAAAAACGGCACGAACACCTGCTGTAAATCGGCGGCCGAGAGGCCGGGGCCTTCGTCGCTCACCAGCAGCGACAGGTGATTACGGCGGTGGGCCAGCGTGGCCGTCACAGTGCCGCCGGTGTCCTTCGAAAATTTGCAGGCATTGTCCAGCACATTGAGCACAGCCGACAGTATCAGCGCCTCGTTGCCGCGCACGACGAAGGACTCTGTTTCCCCAAAATCGAGGTCGACGCGGCAGGTGGGGTGGCGGCGCAGCAGCTGCTCGTGCGCCTGCAGCAGCAGGTCGTCGAGGCTGACAGCCGCCATGGGCACTTGCGAGGGGTCGTCGGAAGCGCGGGCAATCTGCAGCAGGCCATTGGTGAGGCTATTGAGCTGCCGGGCCGAATCGAGGGTGCTTTGCAGCACGCGGCGGTACTCGGCGGGCGGGCGCTCGGCTTGCAGCAGCGACACTTCCAGCTCGCCGATGAGGGCCGTGAGCGGCGTGCGCAGCTCGTGCGAGGCGTCGCGCACGAAGGTGCGCTGGCCCACAAAGGCCGCTTCCAAGCGGTCGAGCAGGCGGTTGAAGCGCTGGGTAAGCAGGCCAATTTCGTCGGTGGTTTCGCCGGTGCGGGTCAGGCGCTGGCTCAGGTCGGTGGCAGTGATGCCGTCGACTTCGCGAACCATGCGGCGCAGAGGGCGCAGCGCCCGCCCGGCAAAAAACCAGCTGCCCGCTCCCGCTGCCGCCACCGCCGCCAGAAACCCCAGCGCCAGCAGTTGCCGCAGCTCGTCCAGCTGCTGGCGGCTGTCTTCATCCACCGATGAGGCCACCACCACCAGCGGCCCCATGCGGGCATCGCGGTAGAGCAGGCCCACGGTTTCGTGGTAGTTGGTTTCGGGCTCCAGCACGGCTTGGCCGGTGCGGCGTACCTCGGCCAGCCAGGCCGGCGGCGCGGGCCGGGCGGCCCCCTGCCCTTCCCGGAAAACCAGCCGATTTTTAGCGTCATACACCCGGCCCTGCTCGGCGGGCAGCGTGCGGTAGAGCTGGCGCAGGTAGCGGCGGTAGGAAGCTTCTTCGCCGACATCGGCGCGGCCCTCCTGCCCGGCTACGTAGGCGTGCCCCACCACCAGCGTGCGCTTGAACAGGCTCTGAGTAAACTCATTACGCCGCGACTGCTGCGTAGCAAAGTAGATAACCAGCGCAAACAACAGCAGCGTCACGGCCAGAATAGACCCGAACTGGAGCGCAAGACGGAGGCGAATGGACATAGGTTAGGAGGTAGTGGAAGTGGCCGTCTGTCATTGCGAGCGAAGCGCGGCAATCCGTCCTTTCGATGCGACCAGCCTAACAATGTGATGAAGCCTTTTCTGGGGAGTATAGGCTCAGGTTAATTTAGGGTTTGTCACATCTTTGAGTTGGTCGCATCGAAAGACGGATTGCCGCGCTTCGCTCGCGATGACAGACCGCCCCGCTCACCCCTCCGTTTTCATCACATACCCCATCCCCACCAGCGTGTGAATCAGCTTGGGTTCGAAGCCCTTATCCACCTTCTTTCGCAGGAAATTGATGTACACGTCAATCACATTTGAGCCCGTATCGAAGCTCAAATCCCAGACGTGTTCCAGTAAATCGGCCCGTGAAACAACGCGGTTCTGATTCCGCAGCAGGTACTCCAGCAACGCGAACTCGCGGGCGGTGAGCTGGATGGCCTGGCCGGCGCGCTCAACGCGCTTGGCGCCGGGGTCGAGGCTGAGGTCGGCCAGATGGAGGACGGCCTTGGGGGCGGGGGCTTCGGTGCGGCGGCGCACGAGGGCGCGCAGGCGGGCCAACAATTCGTCGAAGGCGAAGGGCTTGACGAGGTAATCGTCGGCCCCGGCGTCGAGGCCACGAATTTTGTCATCGGTTTCGCCCAGCGCAGTGAGCATGAGGATGGGCACGCCAGGGTCGTGAGCGCGCACCTGCCGGCACACTTCCAGGCCGCTGAGGCCGGGCAGCATCTGGTCCAGAATGAGGCAGTCGTAGTGAGTGGTTTGGGCGCGGCTCAGGCCCAGCAGGCCATCGGCGGCCAGGTCGACGGTGTAGTCCTGCTCCGTCAGGCCTTGGTACAGGAAGGCCGCCACGGAGGGCTCGTCTTCAACTAACAGAATTTTCATGGGGCCGGAAGGTAGGGCCGCCAGCCCGAAAATATCGGCGGCCCCTCCCCTGACGCATCGTCCAGGAAAGGGGCCGACCGGTCGGCGGCGGAGCCGCAAGATTAACGAAACGCGACCGAATGACTGGCCACGTGAACCGGCCGGGCCGCCGGTGCGCTGGTGGAAGCCGGCTCCGTGTTCAGCTCATTAGCGCCCAGCGGCGCGGTCTGCCAGCGGATGCCCGCCAGCAACAAGCCAAACAGAACCGAAGCCAGATAAAAGCGGAAATAGCGTTGGAAATTCTTTAGCATAACAATCGAGCGTAAATAGCCGCAAGTCAGTGGCGTTGCGGGCCTTTTTCACTACAAAATTACCTTTTGCACCTACCGCCATTGCGTAATCTGGCTTAATCCCAAGGCTGCACAGGACGAATCCGGCCATTTTCTCGCCGGACGATATCAGTATTGCTCTGACCGCCTAGTTTCCTGGCTGACGGTGTAGCAATCTGCATACAAAACGCCTTATGCTTCAGCGCTATATTTCCAGGAATACAACCATAATTTTCCCTAGCTAGCTGTCCGCGACAAAATAGTAAGCGGGGCACTAAGCAGCGCTTATGCTTGACAAGCAATAATTAGAAAGCATCAGGTTGTGCTTATCAGGATTTCCGATGATTCTAAATTATGTCCTACCCATAACGTGAGCCAAATCTGTGCGTAAGCCGGGAGCACGCTTCTCCTTACTGCATCACACCTTCCCATGAGTCAACGATTTATTCAGCAACCGTTGGGCCCTCCCGCCCCCACGTTAGCCCCCACCCAGCCCGTCAGCCTCCACATCAACGGCCAGGCCCATACCCTTTACATCGCGCCCTGGACTACCCTGCTCGACGCCCTGCGCGAGTACCTCGACCTGACCGGCACCAAGAAAGGCTGCGACCACGGCCAGTGCGGCGCCTGCACCGTGCTGGTCGACGGCAAGCGCATCAACTCCTGCCTCTCGCTGGCCATCACGCACGAAGATTCGCGCATCCAAACCATCGAAGGCTTGGGCACCGAAGATAAGCTGAGTCCGCTGCAACAGGCCTTCATCGACCACGACGCCTTCCAGTGCGGCTACTGCACGCCGGGCCAGATTTGCTCGGCCCAGGGCCTCATCAACGAGGGCAAGGCCAAGACCGAAGCCGAGGTACGTGAGCTAATGAGCGGCAACGTGTGCCGCTGCGGTGCCTACCCCAACATTCTGAGCGCGGTGATGGAAGTGCTGCACAACGAAGGCTTAATCATGGAGGACAAAGCTTGGTCGGCCGGCGCCACCGAGCCGGAGATAGCGCCCGTTGAGCCGCCGAAAAAGTAATTCCTTCCTCCTCATTTCAGCCTGATGAATACGTTCACTTTTAGCCAAGCCACCGGCGTGGCGGCCGCCGTGCAGGACAATGCTGCGCACGACGGCGCGGCCTACCTCGGCGGCGGCACCAACCTGATTGACCTGATGAAGGAAAACGTGGCCCGCCCCACGCACCTTATCGGCCTCAAAAAGCTAGGCCTCGACGCCATCGAAAACCTGCCCGACGGCGGCTTGCGCCTCGGCGCCCTCGCCACCAACGCCGACACCGCCTACCACCCCGAGGTGGAGAAGCGTTACCCGTTGCTGAACCAGGCTATTCTAGCCGGGGCCAGCCCGCAGCTACGCAACATGGCCACCGACGGCGGCAACCTCATGCAGCGCACCCGCTGCTACTATTTCTACGACCTGGCCACTCCCTGCAACAAGCGCGAGCCCGGCTCGGGCTGCTCGGCCATTGGCGGCTACACCCGTGTGCACGCCATTCTGGGGGCTAGCGAGCATTGCATTGCCACCCATCCCTCCGATATGTGTGTGGCCCTGGCAGCCCTCGACACCACAGTGCGCGTGAGCGGGCCCAACGGCGAGCGCACCATCAAGTTTGAGGATTTCCACCGCCTGCCCGGCGACCAGCCCGAGCGCGACAATACCCTGGAGCCCGGCGAACTCATCACCGGCCTCGACCTGCCCGCCAAAGGCTTTGAGAAAAACTTCAGCTACCTGAAGCTGCGCGACCGCACAAGCTATGCCTTCGCGCTGGTGAGCGTGGCGGCGGCTCTGGAGCTGGACGGCAACACCATCAAAGACGCCCGCCTGGCGCTGGGAGGCGTGGCCCACAAGCCCTGGCGCGATAAGGAAGCCGAGGCCCTGCTCATCGGCCAGCCCGCCACGGCCGACACCTTCCGCGCCGCCGCGGCCAAGGTGCTGACCGGTGCCAAAGGCCAGGGCACCAACAACTTCAAGATTGAGCTGGCCAAGCGCGCCATCGTGCGCGCCCTCAAGCAAGCCACCGAAATGAATCAGGCCCTCGACGCCAACGCCTTCCAAAACTCCAACCCATGAGCCACTCCACCGACTACATCGGCAAGCCCACCAACCGCGTCGATGGCCCGGCGAAAGTGGCCGGCACCGCCAAGTACGCTGCCGAATTTAACGTGCCCAACCTGCTCTACGGCTACGTGGTGAGCAGCCCGATTGCCAAAGGCAAAATCACGAAAATCGACGCCGCGCCGGTGCTGGCGCTGCCGGGCGTGCAGCAGGTTTTCTCGCACGAGAACGTGCCCTCACTGGCCTGGCTCGACCGCAGCTACAAGGACGACGTGGCCCCCGGCGGCTCGCCCTTCCGCCCGCTGCACGACGCCGAAATCAAGTTCAGTCAGCAGCCCGTGGCCCTGGTAGTGGCCGATACGTTTGAGCTGGCCCGTTATGCCGCCTCTATCCTGCACATTGAGTACGAGGAAGAAGCCCACGAAACCGAGCTGGTGAAGCACATCGACGAGGCCTACGAGCCCGGGCGTGGCAAAACCGGCTACAAGCCACCCAAGTCGCGCGGCAACTTCGGCAAGGGCTGGAAGCAGGGCGTGGCGCATATGGAGGCGCAGTACTCGCACCACGCCCAGCACCACAACCCCATGGAGATGTTTGCCAGCACCGTGGAGTGGCTGGGCGATAAGAAGCTGAACATCTACGACAAAACCCAGGGCGCCTTCAACAGCCAGCAGTACGTGATGAAGGTGTTTGGGCTGAGCAAGGACCAAGCGCGCGTGGTGTCGAAGTACACCGGCGGCGGTTTCGGCTCGGGGCTGCGGCCGCAATACCAGTTGTTTCTGGCGGTGCTGGCGTCGCTGGAGCTGCAACGCTCGGTGCGCGTGTCGCTCACCCGCCAGCAGATGTTCAGCTTCGGCCACCGGCCCGAAACCTTGCAGCACGTGGCCCTGGCCACCGCCGAAGACGGTTCGCTCACCGGCATCAACCACTTCGCCGTGGCCGAAACCTCGCAGTTTGAGGACTTCACCGAAAACGTGGTGGGCTGGAGCGGCACGCTCTACGACTGCAAAAACGTAAGCCTGGGCTACCGCCTCAGCAAGCTTGACGTGTACACGCCGCTCGACATGCGCGCGCCGGGCGCGGCCTCGGGCTCCATCGCCCTGGAAATTGCGATGGACGAAATGGCTTACGCCGCCGGGCTCGACCCGCTCGAATTTCGAATTCGCAACTACTCCGATTTCGACCAGGCTCAGGACCTCCCCTACTCAAGCAAGGCCCTGCGCAAGTGCTACGCCGAGGGCGCGGCCAAATTCGGCTGGGACCGGCGCACGGCCACGCCCGGCTCCATGCGCGACGGCAAATTGCTGGTGGGCTGGGGCATGGGCGGCGGCATCTGGGATGCCTCCAAGCAGCCTGCCGTGGCCAAAGCCAGCCTCGACGCCGACGGCCACCTCACCGTGAGCAGCGGCACCAACGACATTGGCACCGGCACCTATACCATCATGACGCAGATTGCGGCCCAAAGCATGGGCCTGCCCCTCGACGCCGTCACCTTCGTGCTGGGCGACACCGAGCTGCCCGAGGCCCCCGTGCAGGGCGGCTCCTGGACGGCGGCGTCCATCGGCAACTCGGTGGTGGAGGCCTGCACCAAGCTGGGCGAAGCCCTGCTGAAACAGGCCCAGAAAATGGACCACCCGGCCTTCAAGGATGCCAAAATCGACGACGTGGAATTTGCCAATGGCCAGCTGCGCCTGCGCGCCGACGCCACCCAAGCTGTGGTGCTGCGCGACCTCGTGCAAGCCAGCGGCGAGCCCAAAATGGAAGCCGAAAACTCCACGACGCTCGCCAAGCTGGAGCTGCTGAAGCCGCCCACGCACTCCATGCACGCCCACAACGCCGTGTTTGTGGAAGTGAAGGTGGACCCCGAGCTGATGACCGTGCACGTCACCCGCGTGGTGAACGCCGTGGCCGCTGGCCGCATCCTCAACCCCAAAACGGCCCGCAGCCAGGTCATGGGCTCCGTGGTGTGGGGCATCAGCTCGGCCCTGATGGAAGAGTCGGTGATGGACCACCGCTTCGGCCGGTACATGAACCACAACTACGCCGAATACCACGTGCCCGTGAACGCCGATATCCACGACATCGATGTGATTTTCGTGAGCGAGGAAGACGACAAGGTGAACCCGCTCGGCGTGAAAGGCATCGGCGAAGTGGGCCTGCTGGGCGTGGCCGCCGCCGTGACCAACGCCATCTACCACGCTACCGGCCAGCGCGTGCGCGACCTACCCGTAACGATTGACAAGCTATTGTAGCGGCTAGCGCTGCCGACGTGACACGAAACGCCCCGCAACTGGTTGGTTGCGGGGCGTTTTTGCGCTTGCGATTTTGACTAGTTGATAATTTTCGCGTTCGGATTCGCTCTCATTGTCGCCAGCCTTTCGTGCCACTGCTGAAGCTCTTCCGGTGTCAGTCTCACCCATTCCGTTAATTCACCCACAATTTTCAAGGGTGCCTGGCTGCGGTATGAACGAGTTGGGTTGCCAGGAAATTTCTTATCCGTCACGTTCGGGTCATTTTCAAAGCTTCCCGTCGGCTCAACGATATAAACCCGGTCAATTCCTTCACCCTTAGCCAGGGCCGCAGCGAGGCCGGCGCCATTTGGTAGGGCGGTGAAATAGATATGATTCATCACGACTTCGGGGTGATAATTCGAGTTGAACCCGGCGGTTAGCAACTCACCAATCGGCAAAGCAGCTTTCGTCCCATGGTAAAAGGGGCCGTTGTCGAGCACAGCAGATTCGCCAGATTCGATGTTTTCGTTTTCCATTCTTTTAACGCTGTTCGTGAAAATATTGCCTCTCGTAAAAGTCGTCAGCAAAGTGTAGAGACGCATATTTACGTCTTGTCGTTGAACGGTTTAGGTCGAATGGTACTGTCGGCAAGTGGATGGTCCCGACGACGAGACGCAAATATGCGTCTCTACATAACCAGGTGCACTTACTAAATAGGCTAAAAGTCAACTTCTATCGCCACCGCACCTTCTCCCCTGCCTTGCCCGCCCGCAACCGTTCAGGCACGCTCGCCAGAATTAGCTCGCGCAAGGCCGTGAGCAGGGCCGTTCGCACGAAGCTGTGGTGCACCACCAAGCTCACTTCGCGCACCGGGGCGGGGGCCACGAAGCGCTTGAGCAAGGGGTTGGTATCTACCTCGTCGAGCACGGCCAGCTCGGGCACCAGCGTATAGCCATCCTGGTGCCGCACCAATTCTTTCAGCGTTTCGATGGAGCCGCTTTCGTAGGCCACGGCCCCGGGGGCGGTGCTACGCCCGCACAGGTTCAGCACCTGGTTGCGGAAGCAGTGGCCTTCCTGCATCAGCCAGAGGCCGGCGCTGGGCAGGTCGGCCGGGCGAATAGCGTCGAGGGCGGCCAGCATGTGGTTTTCGGAGGCCAGTACCAGGAACGGCTCATCCAGCAGGGGCAGTTCGTGCAGCAGCGGGTCGTCGAGCGGCGTCACCAGCAGGCCCACGTCGAGCCGGTAATCCTTAAGGCGCCGCATAATTTCCTCCGAGCGCAACTCTTCGATGTGTACGCGCAGCTGCGGGTAGGCCGTGGTGAGGCCCACCAAGAAGCGCGGCACGAGGTACGGGGCCAGCGTGGAAATAACGCCCAGGCGCAGCTCGCCCACCACTTCGCCTTTGGCCGCCTGCACCACTTCGCGCAGCTGCTGGGCCTCGCGCAGCACGCGCCGAGCCTGAGCAATTACCTGGGCCCCCACGGCCGTGGGCTCGATGCGGCGCTGGGTGCGGTCGAACAGTAGCACGCCCAGTTCCTCTTCCAGCTTTTGCACCTGCACGCTGAGGGCGGGTTGGCTCACGCAGCTTTTTTCGGCAGCGAGGCCGAATTGGCGGTGAGTATCCAGCGCTACCAGGTAGCCAAGTTGTTGAAGCGTCATAGCAGAACCGCAGCGAGTATAGGTTTTGCTTATAAAGTTATAAATAAAATCGATTTTGATTATGCAAACAGCCGGATTAGCTTTGTGCAAAGCTGGTGTTCGCGGCTCTGATTCCGCCTCTGCAACTGCTTTCCAACGCAAATTCGCAAACTTTTTTACCTCGTCAGTCCTTTACAGGGCCGACTCCAACAACACTTCCAACATGAGCGCCAACTTGCACGACCTTCCCCCGGAAAACTCCATCCTCCACGACCTCAACGCGGATGCTTCGCAGTGCCCGTTCCTGAACGGCGAGGTGAAACAGACCGCCGGTGGCGGCCGTACTAACCGTGAATGGTGGCCCAACTTGCTCAAGCTGAGCATTCTGCGCCAGCACTCGACCCTGACCGACCCCATGGACCCGGGCTTCGACTACGCCGAGGAGTTCAAGAAGCTGGACCTGAACGCCGTGAAGCAGGACCTGTTTGCTCTGATGACCGACTCGCAGGACTGGTGGCCGGCCGACTATGGCCACTACGGCCCCTTCTTCATTCGGATGGCCTGGCACTCGGCCGGCACCTACCGCATTGCCGACGGCCGCGGCGGCGCGGGCGCTGGCATGCAGCGCTTCGCCCCCCTCAACAGCTGGCCCGACAACGCCAACCTCGACAAAGCTCGCCTGCTGCTGTGGCCCATCAAGCAGAAATACGGCAAGCAGATTTCCTGGGCCGACCTCATGATTCTGGCCGGTAACTGCGCTCTGGAGTCGATGGGCCTGAAGCCGTTCGGCTTCGCCGGCGGCCGCGCCGATGTGTGGGAGCCGCAGGAAGAAGTGTACTGGGGTCCCGAAACCGAGTGGCTCGGTGACAAGCGCTACCAGGGCGACCGGCAGCTCGAAAACCCGCTGGCCGCCGTGCAGATGGGCCTCATCTACGTGAACCCCGAAGGCCCGGACGGTGAGCCCATCCCCGAGCGTTCGGCCCGCGACATCCGCGAAACCTTCGGCCGCATGGCCATGAACGACGAGGAAACCGTGGCTCTGATTGCCGGTGGCCACACCTTTGGCAAAACCCACGGCGCGGCCGACCCGGCCAAGTTTGTGGCCCGCGAGCCTGCCGGTGCCCCTATTGAGGAACTGGGCCAGGGCTGGCGCAACAGCTTCGGCAAAGGCCACTCGGAGCACACCATCACCAGCGGCCTTGAGGGCGCCTGGACGAGCACGCCCGCGCAGTGGGGCAACGGCTACTTCAACAACCTGTTCGGCTACGAGTGGGAGCTGACCAAGAGCCCCGCCGGCGCCCACCAGTGGCGCCCCGTGAACGGCGGCGGCGCGGGCACCATCCCCGATGCCCACGACCCGGCCGTGACCCACGCGCCCTTCATGCTGACCTCGGACATTGCCCTGCGCGTAGACCCAATTTACGAGAAGATTTCGCGCCGCTTCCATGAAAACCCCGATGAGTTTGCCGATGCCTTCGCCCGCGCTTGGTTTAAGCTGACGCACCGCGACATGGGCCCGAAAGAGCGGTATCTCGGTCCCGAAGTGCCCACCGAGGAGCTGCTCTGGCAAGACCCCATCCCGGCCGTCACCTACCAAACCATTGACGACCAGGACGTGGCCGCGCTGAAAGGCAAAATCGCCGATTCCGGCCTCACCGTGCAGCAATTGGTGTCCACGGCCTGGGCTTCGGCCTCCACCTACCGCGGCTCCGATAAGCGCGGCGGCACCAACGGCGGCCGCCTGCGCCTTGCCCCGCAGCGCTACTGGGAAGTGAATAACCCCGCCCAGCTCTCCACCGTGCTCAACAAGCTCGGCGGCATTCAGCAGGAATTCAACGCGGCCCAGACCAGCGGCAAGCAGGTTTCGATGGCCGACCTCATCGTGCTGGCTGGCGTGGTGGGCATCGAGCAGGCCGCGAAAGCAGCCGGCCACGTCGTAACGGTACCCTTCACTCCCGGCCGCGCCGATGCCTCGCAGGAGCAAACCGACGTGCAGTCGTTCCAGGCCCTGGAGCCGGTGGCCGATGGCTTCCGCAACTACCTGCGGCCGCAGCCCCGCGCCGCCGCCGAGGAGCTGCTGATTGACAAAGCCCAGCTGCTGACCCTGACCGCCCCCGAGCTGACGGTGCTCTTTGGCGGCCTGCGCGCCATCAACATCAACTTCGATGGCTCGAACAACGGCGTGTTCACCGACCGCCCCGGCGCGCTCACCAACGATTATTTCGTGAACCTGCTCGACCTGAACACCACCTGGGCCAGCACCTCGGATGCACAAAACTCTTTCCAGGGCCGCGACCGCAAAACCAATTCCTTGAAGTGGACTGGCACCCGAGTAGACCTGATTTTCGGCTCGAACTCTGAGCTGCGCGCGCTAGTGGAGGTGTACGCCTTCGCAGATGCTCAGGAGAAGTTCGTGAAGGACTTCGTGGCCGTGTGGGCCAAGCTCATGAACCTCGGCCGCTTCGACCTGGCCTAGGCGTAATGCCGCCGCCAGTACTACCGCCCCACTAGGCGCGGCGGCAGCTGAAGCCTCAACAGAAACGCCCCGCAACGGATTCGTTGCGGGGCGTTTTGCTTTCCATAAGTTGGCAAAATGTGCTTAACAGGCGCTTATGCATTGGGCCTTCAAAATGAAGTAAGCCAATCTGGGTCCGTTGTTATCGCAAATGAAAAATAAAAAAACGTCTTCATAAACCTTCATTTTCGCTTCATGCCGCCGGGGGGAAGTTTGTAGAGTCAATCAACTACACCGGCCGCGCGGCCTTGTCCTTCCCACCCTACTAGGCGCGCTTTTTGGCTTGGTTTGGCTCCGGCAGGGTTGCCGGGGGTCATGGGCGCTCTGCTGTTTGGGCGGCGCTTTTCGCGAAGTATGTCTAATTCCACCCCGGCTTTTCCGGTCCTGCCCCACCTGTCTGCAGCGCCCAGCGTCGCGGGCTTTCCCAGTTTCATTGCGGGCTTGGCTTGAGAGCGCAACACACTGCTGCACTGTTTTTTATGCAATACCCCCCGCTTGTCACGTTACCCCAGGTTCTTATGAAAAGAGTATTCATGCTGCTAAGTTGCGGCGTTTTGTGCTACGCCACCGGCTGCAAGGAAGAGAAAAAGCAAGTAGAAGAGCAGATTAGGTTCGTGGCTACCAGCCCTTTGCAAAAGGATACCACCATCACGAAGGAGTACGTGGCCCAGATTCACTCCTACCAGCGTATCGAGCTGCGGGCGCTGGAAAAGGGCTACCTGGAGAAGATTTTCGTGGATGAAGGCCAGCGCGTGGCCCAGGGCCAGACCATGTTCCAGATTAAGCCCACCGTGTACCAAGCCGAGTTGAAGAAGTCGCAAGCCGAGGCCCACTTCGTGCAGATGGAATACCAGAACACGAAGAACCTGGCTGACAAGAACATTGTGTCGAAGAGCGAGCTGGCACTGGCCCAGGCCAAGTACGACAAGGCCAACGCCGACGTGTCGATGGCCCAGGCCCACCTGCAGTTCACCACGGTGAAGGCCCCGTTCAGTGGCATTATGGACCACTTCCAGGCCCGGCTGGGCAGCCTCGTGGATGAAGGCGACCTGCTGACCACCCTCTCGGACAACAGCAAAATGTGGGTGTATTACAACGTGCCCGAAGCTGAATACCTGTCTTACAAGGCCCACGCGAAAACCAACGACAAGGCCGCGCACGTGAAGCTGCGCATGGCCAACAACGAGATATTTGACCAGACCGGCGTGGTGCAAACCATTGAGGCCGACTTTAATAACGAAACCGGCAACATCGCCTTCCGCGCCACCTTCCCCAACCCCGATGGGCTGCTGCGCAACGGCGAAACCGGCAGTGTGCTGATGACCGTGCCGCTGAAAGGCGCCGTTATCATTCCGCAGAAAGCCACGTTCGAAATCCTCGAAAAGAAGTACGTTTTCGTGGTTGATAAGAACAACGTGGTGCACCAGCGCGAAGTGAAAATCGCCTCCGAAATGCCAGACCTCTACATCATCGGCTCCGGCATCACCACCAACGACCGCATCCTCCTGGAAGGCCTGCGCAAGGTGAAAGACGGCGACAAGGTGGCTTACGATTACAAGGCGCCGCAGGGGGTTATCACGAATTTGAAGGTGACAGCTGAGTAAGCGCTTTGACGCTGAATCAGAACGTCATGCCGAGCGCAGCCGAGGCATCTGCGTGCCGAAGTAATCAATGCCGCTACAACGAAGAGAGCGAGATGCCTCGGCTGCGCTCGGCATGACGGCCCTTATCGCTCAATCGGCCTTCCAATAATATCCACACAGCCAGAAGAATATGTTTAGTAAATTCATTCGCAGGCCCGTATTTGCCATTGTTATTTCGGTGTCCATCCTGCTCATGGGCGGGCTGGCCATCATGCAGCTGCCTACGTCGCAGTTTCCGGAGATTTCGCCGCCCCTCGTGATGGTGAGCGCCTCCTACCCCGGCGCTAGCGCCAAGGTGTTGACCGAGTCGGTACTGATTCCGCTGGAACAGGCCGTGAACGGGGTGCCGGGCATGAAGTACATGACCTCCGACGCCGTATCGGCTGGTGAGGCCAACATTCAGATTGTGTTTAACCTGGGCACCAACCCCGACCAAGCGGTGGTGAACGTGAACACCCGCATTGCACAGGTGCTCAACCGCTTGCCGCTGATTGTGCAGCGCGAGGGCGTGATTGTGAACCGGGTGGTGCCTAACATGCTGATGTACGTGAACTTGTACTCGAAAGACAAGAACACGGACATGAAGTACCTGTTCAACTTCGCCGGCGTGAACATGATACCCGAGCTGCAGCGCCTCGGCGGCATTGGCCGGGCCAGCATCCTGGGTAGCCGGCAGTACGCCATGCGCGTGTGGCTGAAGCCGGACCGCATGCGTGCCTACAACATCTCGGTGGACGACGTAATGAAGGCGCTCGACGAGCAGAGCGTGATTGGCTCGCCGGGTCGTATCGGCCGCGCCGATGGCAAGAATGCACAGTCGCTGGAATACGTGCTGAGCTACCAGGGTCGCTTCAACGACGTGGAGCAGTATAAGAACGTGATTCTGCGGGCTAACGCCAACGGCGAAAGCCTGCACCTGAAGGACGTGGCCAACGTGGAGTTGGGCTCGGAATACTACGACATCTACTCCAACCTGAACCAGTACCCTTCGGCCGCTATCGTGCTGAAGCAGACCTACGGCTCGAACGCTTCGGATGTAATTAAGGAGGTGAAGGCCAAGCTGGAAGAGCTGAAGAAAACCAGCTTCCCGCCCGGCATGGACTACAAAATCACCTATGACGTGTCGAACTTCCTCGACGCCTCGATTGAGAACGTGATTCACACCCTGCGCGATGCCTTTATTCTGGTGGCGCTGGTGGTGTTCATCTTCCTCGGCGACTGGCGCTCGACGCTGATTCCGGCGCTGGCCGTGCCGGTGTCGCTGGTGGGCTCGTTCATTGCGATGCAGGCGTTCGGCCTCACCATCAACATGATTACGCTGTTTGCGCTGGTGCTGTCGATTGGTATTGTGGTCGATAACGCCATTGTGGTGATTGAGGCGGTGCACGCCAAGATGGACGAGCAGCATCTATCACCCTATAATGCTGTGAGACAGGTGGTGGGCGAAATCAGCGGTGCCATTATTGGTATCACCATCATGATGACGGCCGTGTTCATTCCGGTGTCGTTCATGAGCGGCCCGGTGGGCATTTTTTACCGCCAGTTCTCCATTACCATGGCCACGGCCATCGTGATTTCGGGCCTCGTGGCTCTGACATTGACGCCGGTGCTTTGCGCCATGATTCTGAAAAACCACCACGGCGAGCCCAAGAAGAAAACGCCCTTGCAGCGCTTCTTTGACTGGTTCAACCGTGGCTTTGAGAAGCTGACGAATGCTTATGTGGGCCTGCTGCAGCGCATCGTGGCCAACCGCATTGTGACTTTCGTGATGCTGGTGGCCTTCGGGCTGGGCATCTGGGCTATTTCGGCAGGTCTGCCGGCCGGCTTTATTCCGAGCGAGGACCAGGGCCTGATTTACGCCATTGTGCAGACGCCGCCCGGCACCACGCTTGAGCAAACCAACGCCGTGTCGAAACGCCTGCGCGACCTGGCCAAGGACGTGCCCGGCATCGCCAACATCTCGACGCTGGCCGGTTACGAAGTACTCACCGAAGGCCGCGGCTCAAACGCCGGTACTTGCTTGATTGACTTGAAGCCGTGGTCGGAGCGCAAGGAATCCATTGCTGAGATTGTAGAACAACTTGAAAAGAAAGCCAAGGAGATTCCCGGCGCGACCATCGAATTCTTCGAGCCGCCGGCAGTACCGGGCTACGGCGCCGCGGGTGGTTTCCAGCTGCAGCTGCTCGACAAAACGAACACCGGCGATTACAAGCAGCTGGAAAAAGTGAACAACGAATTCATCGCCAAGCTGAAAAAGCGCAAGGAGCTGGCGGGCGTGTTCACCTTCTTCTCGGCCAACTACCCGCAGTACGAGCTCAAGATTGACAACGAGCTCGCTATGCAAAAGGGCGTGAGCATCGGCAACGCCATGAACACGCTGAGCATCTTGGTGGGCTCGACCTACGAGCTGGGCTTCATCAAGTACCAGCGCTTCTTCAAGGTGTTTGTGCAGGCCTCGCCGGAGTACCGCAAGCTGCCCGAGGACATCCTGAACATGTGGGCCAAGAACGACAAAGGCGAAATGGTGCCCTTCTCGGCCTTCATGAAAATCGTGAAGACGCAGGGTGCCAACGAAATCAACCGCTACAACATGTACACCACCGGCTCCATCCGGGGCGGCGCCGCACCGGGCTATAGCTCGGGTGAGGCCATCAAGGCAGTACAGGAAGTGGCCGAGAGCCTTCCCCACGGCTTCGGCATCGACTGGGGCGGCCTGTCGAAAGACGAAGTGAGCCGCGGCAACGAGTCGACCGTGATTTTCCTCATCGTACTGGTGTTCGTGTACCTGGTGCTGGCCGCGCAGTACGAAAGCTTCCTGCTGCCGCTGGCCGTGATTCTCTCGCTGGTAGCGGGTGTGTTTGGCTCGTTCCTCTTCATCAAGATGTTCGGCCTGGCCAACGATATCTACGCTCAGGTAGGTCTGGTAATGCTCGTCGGTCTGCTGGGTAAAAACGCAGTACTTATTGTGGAATTCGCGGCCCTGAAACACGAGGAAGGCATGAGCGTCCGCGACGCGGCCATCGAAGGTGCCAAAACCCGATTCCGCCCGATTCTGATGACCTCGTTCGCCTTCATCGCCGGTCTGATTCCGCTGGTGGTGGCTACGGGTGCCGGCGCCATCGGCAACCGCACCATTGGTAGCTCGGCTTTGGGCGGCATGCTGTTCGGTACCGTGTTCGGGGTAATCATCATCCCCGGCCTGTACTACTTCTTCGGCACCCTGGCCGGCAACAGCAAACTGATTAAGGATGAGAACGAAGCCCCCATCCTGGAAGGCGTAGAGCCCCGCGTGAAACTAGAAGAAATGGAGCCTTATGCTTAAGAAACGAATTTATCAAGCCCTCGGCGCGGCCAGTCTGGCCCTCGCCGTAGGTGCCTGCAAAACGCCCGAACTGGTCGTAAAAAATGAAAACCGCAACGTGCCGGGCAGCTATTCTACCGCTGCCCCGGCCACGTCGGCCGGCACGCTCGACAGCGCCAACACCGGCCGCGTGCAGTGGAAGCAATTTTTCACCGACCCCAACCTGCAGGAACTCATTTCAACCGCCCTGCAAAACAACCAGGAGCTGAACATCACGCTCCAGGAAATCGAGATTGCCAAAAACGAAATCCGCGCCCGCCAGGGTGAGTATCTGCCCTTCGTGAGCCTCGGCGCCCGCGCCGATGTGGAGAAAGTGGGCCGCTACACCCTGCAAGGCGCCACCGAGGAGCAGGTTCAGATTCAGGAAGACCGCCGCACGCCCGACCCGCTCACCAACTTCCAGGTTGGCGCCTTTGCCAACTGGGAGGTCGATATCTGGCACAAGCTGCGCAACGCCAAGAAGGCCGCAGCCGTCCGCTACCTGGCCACCGTGGAGGGCAAGAACTTCATGGTGACCAACCTAGTGGCTGAAATCGCCAACTCCTACTACGAGCTGCTGGCCTACGACAACCAGCTGGCCATTGTGAAGCAGAACATCGGCATCCAGAGCAACGCCCTGGAGCTGGTGCGGCAGCAGAAGGAGTCGGCCCGCGCCAACGAGCTGGCCGTGAAGCGCTTCGAGGCTCAGGTAGAACACACCCGTGCCCTGCAATTCAAGCTGCAGCAAAGCATCATCGAAACCGAGAACAAGCTGAACTACTTGGCCGGCCGCTACCCACAGCCGGTGGCGCGCAACACGCAGTCGTTCAACGACCTGCTGCCGGCCACCATTCAGGCCGGTTCGCCCGCGCAGCTGCTGGCCAACCGCCCCGATATCCGGCAGGCCGAGCAGCAGCTCACCGCCGCCAAAATCGACGTGCAGGTAGCCCGCGCTAACTTCTATCCCTCGTTGGGCCTCTCGGGCGGCGTGGGCCTGGCCGCCTTCACGCCCGGCCTGCTGGTGAGCACGCCCCAGTCGATGCTCTACGCACTAGGCGCTGACTTTGCCGGCCCGTTGTTCAACCGCAACGGCATCAAGGCGGCCTACTACACCGCCAATGCTGCGCAAACCCAGGCTGCCTACCAGTACGAAAAGACGGTGCTGAATGCCTACGTGGAGGTGTCGAACCAAGTCGCCAACATAGGCAACCTGGCCAAGAGCTACGACGCGAAAGCCAAAGAAGTGGCCGCCCTCAACCAGTCGGTGGACATCTCCAACAGCCTCTTCCGCTACGCTCGCGCCGAATACACGGAAGTCCTCTTCACCCAGCGCGACGCCTTGGAGTCGAAGTTTGACCTCATCGAAACCCGCATGCAGCAGCTCAACGCCACGGTGAACGTGTACCGCGCCCTGGGCGGCGGCTGGCAATAACCGCGAGTAGCTGAAGCAGCTTAGGCCGCAAAAGAAACGCCCCGTAACCGATTGGTTGCGGGGCGTTTTTGTTGGGTTTTGACAAAGATGCTGAATCATCATTAACAGCAATTTCTTTTCTGCCTTAGAAAGGTCGCCCTACCCCTTTTTTGAATATTAAGCAAAATGCCTCACCAGCTTGGCCATACAGCTTTTCATAGCCGTCAAGGCTGTTTATATAATTGTCAAGCTGATTATTCTTCAATGTCGTTACCGATTGCAAATCCGAAACCTTGAAGGGAAACTGACTATTATTCGGGTTTGTACTGTGCAGAAATAGTGCGTCGCTTGCACTATCAAAGTCAAGCAGAACAGCATACAGCTGAAATTTGGGATTTAGACTTTGGGTCTTGCCAATCAACATATCAAAATGCCGAAACAGCTTATCCAAATGCGGCTTCCTTCTCTTGAAACTACTATTACCGTAGCCATACCAATCAAAGTGGTGATGCCAGTTATCAAACCAAGTTCCAGCATTAAGCCAAGGCATTTTATCAAAGTCGCTTGCAGTAGCAAGGTTTCGGTAATACCGTTTGAGCCCTCTGTGCTTTTTGAATCCATTCATGACGCCAAATAATTAACCTTGATTGCAATACCGAACCCATAGTAATACCGTCTACAATTGCCAAATCGTTAGTCCGAAAGTTTGTAGATAAATTCTTCAATTTCAGATTGCCGCGCATTAGCAAAGCCTTTATCCGTTCCCGTTTTCACAAAGCCACATTTCTCCAGCACCTTTTGTGAGCCGTAATTATCGAAAGCCACACCGCCATAAATGGGTCTGGCTTGTTCGATTTTCAGGAATTCCAACAAAGCATTTGTGGCGATGCCGCGGCCCCAAAATTTCTTATCAATCCAGTAAGTAATTCCTGCTTCTCCGTGCAACATGAATTTCGCTATACTACCCACAATTTCTCCGTCGACTTTTATTGTCTGCATGTTTATTGTCGGGTCGGCTAAATGGGTTGAATACTTTTCGATATAAGCCTCCTTGTTGCTCGGGTCTTTCGAGGTGAACGCGGCTAAACGGGTTGCTTCTTCGTCAAGTTGAAATTCAAACAGCATGTCTAAATCGTTTCTTACCGTTTTGGTCAGGGTGATGTTTGTTGTCATTGCACGGAATCCTTGGAGCGCTTCAATCTACCCAGCATTGGCCGAATACCCGCTATTGCGACTCAGAAAAGGGCAATATTCTGTTAAAAGAAATGCCCCGCAACGAAGTCGTTACGGGGCGTTTCTTTGGCTTCGATTCTACTTGCTGAAATAATCTCCGTGCTCCAAATCCGCCAGCAGGCCGGGCTGGGTGGGGTGCCAGCCCAGCCGCTGCTGCGTGAGGGCGCTGGAGGCGGGCATGTCCAACCCGACAAATCGCGCCATCCAGCCGAAATGGCCGGCGGCCTCCTCGGGCTTTTTAGATACGACGGGCAGGTTCAGGTGCCGGCCGATGATGGCGGCGATGTCGCGCAACGGAATGCCCTCATCGGCCGCGCCGTGGTAGCGGGCACCGGCGGTGCCTTGCTCCAGGGCCAGCCGGTAAAGGCGAGCGGCATCGAGCCGGTGCACGGCGGGCCAGCAATTGTAGCCTTCGCCCACGTAGGCCGCCTCGCCGGTTTGGCGGGCAATATTGATGAGTGTCGGCACGAAGCCGTGGTCGTTGTGGTCGTGGACCGAGGCAGCCAGGCGCACCACCATCGCTCGCACGCCCTGCGCGGCGAGTTCCATTGCTACTGCTTCCGACATGCGAAGCGAGGCGGCGGGAGAATCGTCTTCTGTGGCGGGGCGGCCCAGGTTGAAGCCCGCCAGCCCGGCCGTGACGATGAGCGGCCGCTCGGAGCCGGCCAACGCTTTGCCGAGTGCTTCAATGGCGCGCCGGTCAGTTTGCCCGGCCGCCTCGTATTCCACAAAATTGTGATTGTAAGCGGTGTGGATGACGCCATCGGCGGCCGCCGCACCGCGCTGCAGGCTGCCGAGGTCATCGAGCGAGCCGCGGTGTACCTCTGCGCCAGCCGCAGACAGCACCTGGGCCGACTCCTCGGAGCGGGCGAGGCCGAGCACCCGGTGGCCCGCGCCGAGTAATTCCTGAACGATGGCGGAGCCGACAAAACCCGACGCGCCGGTTACGAAAACACGCATGTGATGGTCGTTTTTAATTGGTGATTGATTACCCCGCAAAGGTCCGGCAGGCGGGCAGCGGCGCTATTGCGCCGGTCAAACCATTTGCTGAATAAATCAAACAACTAAAAAGCCGTTATAAAGGACGCCGCAAAGCCCAACGTCCTTAACCAAAAACCCTCAACTCCGGAAATCACTCGGTGTCAAGCGCGTCTGCCGCTTAAAGAAATTGCAGAAGTGTGCCACATCGGCAAAGCCCAGGCTATCGGCAATTTCGGAAATATTCCAGTTCGTTTGCTTCAGCAGGATTTTGGCTTCCTGCGCTATCCGGCTGCCAATCAGGGCAGTGGTGGTGTGGCCGGTGGCTTCCTTGAGCACGCGGTTGAGGTGGTTGACATGCACGGCCAGATGGGCAGCATAGTCGGTGGCGGTGCGCAAGCGCAGGCGCTGCTGCGGCGATTCCAACGGAAACTGCCGCTCCAGCAGGTCGGCAAACTGGGCCGTGAGGCGGGTCGAGGCGTTTGGCGCAGGCACCGCTGCCGGGGCCGGCTGCAGTTTCTGCACGTAGTAAATCATTTCTAGCAAGTAGGCGCGCAGCAGGTCGTACTTGTAGGCGAAGTCGGAAGCAATTTCCAGCTCCATCTTCTGAAAAATGGCTTCTATGGCAGCAAATTCGGCATCCGTCACCCGCACAACCGGGTACGCGCCGGGCTGGTAAAACGGCAATTCCTCCAGCGCCGTCCGGCCCTTGGTGGGCTGCAGAAACGCCTCGGTGAAGATGCAGAAGTGACCGGTCTGGCTCTGGTCGTGCGGCAGCCAGCGGTAGGGCACGCGCGAAGAGGCAAACCACAAAGCGCCGGCTTCTACTTCCACCGCCTGGTCGGCATACTCGATGCGACTACGGCCCCGAATCAGGCTGATTTTGTAAAAGGAGCGTCGGTCAAAGCTCATCGGCGGCCGGTCGCGGTTGGCCAGCATCAGGTCCGCCACGTTGAAGACGTTGAAATGGCCGATTTCGCGAGGCTGCTCCGGTAGCAAAAGCGTCTCAGCAGCCTCCGGCGCCAGTTTGGTGTAAAGGTCGGAAAGCGGACGGGGTGACATGGCGAAATTTTGTAGAAATCAAATGTAAGCCGCCCTACAAAAGTATGCTATAAAAAACGCTATGCTAAGCTTGTCGAAGCATTTCTACCGCACAAGTAATTTATTTACTATTGTGGTAGAGATGCTTCGACAAGCTTAGCATGGCGTTCAATTAACAATCGGTCCCGACTAAAAAGCTGCCGCAAACTCCCGGGCGAAATCCTCCAATTTTACTTCGCCCAAAACCGGCCGGTGTTGCCAATAATCCTCGCCCAATTTACCGCTGTTAATGCTAGCGTAGATGTCCACAACTTCGTTGGCTCTGATTACGGGCACGCCGTGGCTCGTCATGTTTTCCCGCATCTGGGCATCCGTGAAAGCCACCCATTTCAGGTCAGGCTTACCAATGGCCGCGCCGATGGCGTGGGCGACTTCATCGGCCGTGCGCTCGTCGCTGGCCACGTAGCGCACGGCCTGACCGGACCCATCAGTAGGTTTCACCAATTCATCAGCCGCTGCGGTGGCAATGTCGCGCGGGTGCACAAAAGAAACCTTTATATCGCCGGCGTAATTGGCGCCCATTATCCCCGCGCCTTTTATCATCCCGGCCGAAGTGTAGAAATTGGTAAAGAAAGAGGTAGGCCGGAGATGCGTGAGCGCAATGCCGGGCACCTGGCGCAAAATACCTTCCACGTCGTGCGTGCCCAGGATGCCGCCGGTGCCCTTGCTCAGGTGTGCGCCCCAGCTGCTCAGCTGCACCACCCGCCGCACGCCGGCTTGCCGAAGGGCTTGCGCATAATTATGGCCCACTTGCTGATGGTAAGCCCGCGAATCGGCCACGGCAAAGTTGGGTGGCACCATTAGGTACGCGGCATCGGCACCGGTGAAAGTGGCTGTAAGGAAACCGGCATCTTCAACCGAGCCAATGGCAGCGGTTGCGCCCAAAGCTTCTATTTCGGCGCGCTTTTCCGGCTTGCTGCTGATAACCGTGACGGCATGGCCCTGCTGCACCAGCGCAGTGGCCAGGGGCTTGCTGATGTTCCCGAGGGAACCAGTGAGGATAATTTTCATGGGACAAAGCTCCGTTCGGACTTACCCTTGAAAAAGGGCAAAACGGCGGCAAGATTGGGCCAAAGTGCGGCAAGCATCAGGCCCAGCGCTGGCGGTAGGCTGCGGGCGAAACCCCGATGCTTTTCCGGAAAAACCGACCAAACGCGGACTGGTCAGCAAAATGCAGCGTATCCGCGATTTGGGCAATGCTGAGGGCTGGGTTTTGCAGAAGCACAGTGGCTTCCAGCAGCACGGCCTGGGCCAGCCATTCCACGGCGCGTTTGCCGGTGGCTTCCTTCACGGTTTCGGCCAGATGCTTGGGGCTGATGCAGAGTTTGTCGGCGTAAAATGCCAGGCTTCGCTCGGTAGTGTAATGCGTATTGACCTGCTTTTTAAATTCGGCGGCAATCAGCTGGCTTCTGGTCTGAATGGCATTCGCCGTAACGTGTTGCAAGTTGTAAATGGGCGCGATTTCGTGCAGCAAAATTTGAATAAGGCTGCACAGAATTTCCTCCCGATAAGTATGCGGCGCGTTATATTTCTGCCCAATGGAATGCAACAGTGCGGCAATATTATCGATTTGAAGCGCAGTTAATTGAAATACGTGGCGGGCATCTCGCTCAAAAAACGAAAAGGCGTCCGGATTCAGATTACTATTGGCAGAAATAAATTCTCTGGTAAAAAATATGCTTAATGCATCAAAATCAGCCGACATAAATGGCCACTGCTTGATAGCATACGGCGAGAGAATCATCAGCGAACCAGGCCTGATTTCGTAGTTTTCGAGGTTTACTTTCAGGCGGGCAGTACCGCGCAGGCACAAGCCGATTTTGTAATAATTGCTACGATAAGGCAGGTCGATGGGCAGGTGGGACGGCGCGGAATTCGGCCCCAAAAAGAAAACCGCCGCCGTTTTTTCCTCCGCGGCAGTGAGCTTATTTAATTGATAGACGGGAATAGTAGCAGTCATAAATTTCTACATGCGGGCTGATTGTTGGCGGCCCACTTCCAATCCAAAACCACTTTCTCCGGTCAGTGGTTTGCATAACCCCATGCCGCTACCGGGCGTACTGCCTGCGCAAACTACCGCCCTCATGACCGAACTCCAACGCCTGCTCCTCGCCTACGACCGGTACCGCGCCGAGGCCCGGCCATGCGCCCTGGCCACCGTGGTGGAGGTGTTGGGCTCGGCCTACCGCCGCCCCGGAGCCCGCATGCTCGTGACCGAAGACGGAGAACTGACCGGAGCCATCAGCGGCGGCTGTTTGGAGGGCGATGCTCGCCAACGGGCGCGCCAGGCCATTTTTCGGGGCCATCCGGCGCTGGTTACTTACGATACCCGCGACGAGGATGACCCGCGCCACGGCCTCGGCCCCGGCTGCCAGGGCGTGGTTCGCATCTTGCTGGAGCCGCTGGATTTTGACGCATCCGATAACCCGGTGGAGCTGTTGCGCGGCTTTGCCCAATACCCCGAGCCGGCGGTGCTGGCCACAGTATTTGAAACCGATACTACCGGCCTCAAAGCTGCCGTGGGGCAGCGGGTACTACTATCGGCCACCGGCGCATTGCGAGGCACTCCCCTGCTGGCCGCCCCCCTGGCCGAAGCCGCCAGCACAACACTGGCGCAGGACAAATCACAGATTCTGGATATTGAAACCGATGCCGGGCCGGTGCGGGCACTGTTGGAGGTGCTACGGCCACCTCTGAGCCTGGTAGTATATGGGGCGGGCAACGATGCGCAGCCGCTGGTGCATCTGGCAGCCTCGCTCGGCTGGCACATTACCGTGCTGGATGGCCGGCCCAACCTGGCCACCGCGGCCCGGTTTCCGGAAGCAGCCGAGGTACGCATCGTGCCAGTGCGTGAGTTGCAAACGCTGACCCCAGATGCGGGCGCGTACCACGTTTTGCTTAGCCACAATTATGCTTATGATTTGGCTGCGCTGCAAGTGCTACTCCCTTCTTCGGCCCCGTACATCGGTCTGCTGGGCCCCCGAGCCAAAGCCGGCCGGCTGCTCGGTGAAAGCGAGCTGGACTTATCCGAAGCAGCCATCTCGGATGCGCTGCGAAACCGCCTCCACAGTCCCATCGGGCTGAGCCTGGGCGGCGAAACGCCGGAGGAAATAGCGCTGGCTATTGTAGCCGAAATCCAAGCAGTGAAGAACAGGCAGCGACCCCAGCACCTGCGCGATACAACGGCGGCTATTCATGCTGACTCACCTAGCACGAGCAGCGCGGCACCGGTTGGGGCGGCCTAATCAAGGGGCCGGAACCCGGTAGCTCAGCGCCAGCCGGAACGCCAAGCCTTTTTCAATCGGTGAGCTTAGCGGCGTAGGAGCCTTGCCCAGACCGATGTAGTCGATGGTAGCGGGCCATTGGTCGTCCTTGGCATATACCTCCAGCCGCCGCGTCACGGCATAGGCGGCGGTGGCCCGGAGCGCCCAATGGGCACTCAAATACGTTTCGGCAAACAAACCGTAATGCCCCTGCTGGTACTGGAAATACTGGTCGTTATTCAGCAGCCGGTAGGCCGTATTGATGCCATTCAGATTGAAGCCGACATTGACCCGGGGCGTGGCAGCGTAACTAGCCGTGAAGGTGGTCGGCAAGTCGCCAAACAGCCGCCACCGCTCCCCCAGCCGCCAGTCGAGCCCCAACAGCAGCACGTACTGCGGCCCGTAGAACTGCTGTCGGTAGCCCACCGTCAGGCGATAAGCCCGGCGGGCACTGCTGCGGTAGGCCGCCCGCAGCACGCCGCCCCAGGTCACGTCGGCCCCGCGCACCTCGCGCAGGTCTGAGTTGAGGGACGGCAGCGCGATGGCGGTAAGCTCGGTACGGGGCGACACGCGCTGCCGATAGCCCAGCACTGGCGTGATGCCGTACACATTGTTCACTTCAAATCCTGGCCGGCTGCCGCTGAAACGTACTATTTCAAGATTCAGACCCGCCAATACCGCGTGTGAAGTGTCGGCCGCCACGGCCAGGGGCACAATAATATTGGCCCGAAAAATATCGCCCCTAAACGTGGCTTCGCTGCCGCCTTTCAGCTTCAAGGGCAGCACCTCGTAGCTGAGGCCGATGCCTTCGGCGTAGCCTTGCGCCCGGCTGAGATTGGGCGTAAACAGGCAGGCGCTGAGCAGCAGGGCCGGCAGCAGCCGGGCAGGTAGAGGTGAATGCACAGAATATTTTGGTAGAATTGAGCGACAAATAAAAGCGCAATTATCCAATAGCTAGCGCTCTACTTTTGCAGCGCGGCCTTCAGCCGCCTCACCCGACTACTTACCCTATTTCGCATGGCGCATCTACTACTCATTCATTGCCCCGACGAGCCGGGCCTGGTTTACAAAATCACGGGGGTGCTGTTTAAACACGGCCTCAACATCGTTCGCAACGGCGAGTTTGTAGAGCGCGACGGCAACCACTTTTTCATGCGCACCGAGGTGGCCGGCGAGTTTGACGCAGAGGCACTTCAAGACGACTTGGGGTTAGCGCTGCCGCCCTCTGCCGTCATCCGCCTCACCACCAACCAGCCCAAAAATATTGTGCTGATGGCCACCAAAGAGCACCACTGCCTCAGCGAGCTGTTGGTGCGCCACGAGTTTGGCGAGCTGAATGCCCGCGTGCTGGCCGTCATCAGCAACTACGAGGTGCTCGGCGACCTCACCCGCAAGTTCAACCTACCCTTCCACTACCTGCCCCACGCCGACCGCTCCCGCGAAACCCACGAAGCCGAAGTGCTGGCGGTGCTGGCCCAATACCAGCCCGATTTTGTGGTACTGGCCAAGTACATGCGCATCCTGACTCCCGAATTTGTGGCGCACTATTCCAACCGACTCATCAACATTCACCACTCCTTTCTGCCGGCCTTCGTGGGGGCAAGCCCTTATGCGCAGGCCTACGCCCGGGGCGTAAAAATTATCGGGGCCACCGCGCATTTCGTCAACGAGCAGCTCGACCAGGGCCCCATCATTGCCCAGAACGTCATCCCCATCGACCACACTCAGAGTGCCCACGAAATGGCCCAGGCCGGCCGCGACGTGGAGAAAATTGTGCTGGCTCGCTCCCTCAAAATGGTGTTCGACGAGCAGGTGTTCGTCCACGGCAACAAAACCGTCATCTTCGACTGAAAGGCCATAAAAAAGGGGACTACTCACTTTATTAAGCGAATAGCCCCCTTCAATTAATTGCTGTCGGTTAGTGGCCCCGGCCGTGGCCACCGCCGCCGTGGTAGCCTCCGCCACCATAACCACCGTGGTAGCCACCGCCGTGGCGCCCCCCATCACCCCGGTACCCACCGTAGGCGGGCCGATATGCCGGCCGCACCACCACAGTCCGAGGCGCGTAATACGGACGGGCATAGCCGTAGCCATACGGCTGCACGGGCGGGTAATAACCGTAATCGGGGCCGTAGCCCGGGCCAGCCGCAACACAGCCACCCAGCATGAGCAGGCTGATACTCAAGGCAAAAATTACTGATTTGGTCTTCATGATATAGCAGCGTGCCAGAGCACGTCGATTTACAAGTGAATGTACTTCTTACGTCTATAAACAAAATGCGGACCAGAATTAGTGCCGTGAAACTGCGTTATTGACCAGCTTAAGCCTCGGTTGGCAACACCGTTTCGCCGGAATACAGCCGGGCTTTGCCGGGCAGCGTTTTGTGGCGCTCCTTGCCGAGAGCGGCGCTGGGCTCAGGCACCCAGTGGTGGCGGCCGCCGGCCTTTTCGTCGTTGAATTCGGTGGGTGCGGTGCCGGCTTCGGTGCGCTCTTTCCAGGTGAGGTGCTGGGTAGCGTCGTCGGTGCGCTCCATGGTGATGCATTGCTCCACGGGGCATACCAGCGAACACAGGTTGCAGCCCACGCAGTTTTCCTCGATGATTTCGGGGATGCGCGTGCCGGCGTTCAGCTTGATGGCCTGGTGGGCGCCATCTTCGCAGGCCGTGTAGCATAGCTGGCAGCCAATGCACTTGTCCTCGTTGATGTTAGCCGTCACCTTATACTTCATGTTCAGGTCTTCCCAGTGCAGCACATTGGGCAGGGCCTTGCCCACGAAGTCGTAGATGGTATTGAACCCCTTCTCCACCATGTACTGCTCCAGCCCTGAAGTCATCTCGCGGATGATGCCGAAGCCGAAGTGCATAGCCGCTGTGCACACCTGCACCGAGCTGGCCCCTAGCAAAATATGTTCCACCGCATCGCGCCAGTTCTCAATCCCGCCGATGCCCGAAATGGGCAATTTGATATCGGGATGCTGGGCGCAGTTTTTCACCATGTT
This sequence comes from Hymenobacter negativus, assembly GCF_016056375.1. Classification (GTDB taxonomy): domain Bacteria; phylum Bacteroidota; class Bacteroidia; order Cytophagales; family Hymenobacteraceae; genus Hymenobacter; species Hymenobacter negativus_A. The sequence goes on along the minus strand of NZ_JAEDAE010000001.1, from coordinate 216,995 downwards.
CAGAGCAATTGGCTTCACGGCCGGGCCGCAGTAGCCGCCGTTGGTGCCCTTGCCATCCACAATCGGATACGGGGAGAATTGGTCCAAATCAACCCCCACAATGCTCTGAATGGTATTGATGAGCGAAATGGCATCGGCCCCGGCCCGACGAGCGGCCATGGCCGGCTCCGTGATATCCGAGATATTGGGCGTGAGCTTCACGATGACAGGCTTTTTGGCCACTTCCATCACCCATTCCACTATCATCTGGAGTACCTTGGGCTCCTGCCCCACGGCCGAGCCCATGCCGCGCTCGCACATGCCGTGCGGGCAGCCAAAGTTCAGCTCGAAGCCATCAGCGCCCGCGTCCTGGCTCTGGCGCACGATGTCGTGCCACTCCTGCCGCGTCTGCACCATGAGCGAGGCGATGACGGCGTGGTTGGGGAAGCGCTTTTTCACTTCCTCAATCTCGCGCAGGTTATCGGCCAGCGGCCGGTCCGAAATCAGCTCGATGTTGTTGAAGCCCACGAGGCGCTTGTCACGGTAGTTCACGCCGCCGTAGCGGCTCGATACGTTGACAACGGGCACGCCCAGGGTCTTCCACACCGCACCGCCCCAGCCGGCGTCGAAGGCCTTCATGATTTGGTAGCCGGAATTGGTGGGCGGAGCCGAGGCCAGCCAGAACGGGTTCGGCGATTTGATGCCGGCGAAATTGATGGATAAATCAGGCATAATGTAGCGCGGACGTTTAGTCCGCGATTGAATACGAAATGTGGAAAATGGGCTCAACTCGCGGACTAAACGTCCGCGCTACTTGCTCAAATAAGCGTGAATACCGCGCGCCGTGAGCTTGGCCTCGGCGGCGGCGTTCACCACTTCGGCCCCGCCATTCCAGGCATCACCGGAAGCGAAATATTTGGGGTTCGACGTTTGCCCGGTATGCGCATTGGCGATGATGCGGCCTTTACCATCCAGTTTCAGGCCCGGAATCAGGCTCAGAAACTCCGTTTGCTTGGCCTGGCCAGTGGCTTTAATCACCATATCGCAAGGCTCCACAAATTCAGAACCGGCGATTTCCGACACTTTGCCGTCCTTGGTTTCGGTGCGGATAAATTTTACGCCCGCCACGTAGCCATTACCCGTAATTTCAACCGGCGCCACATTGAACAAGCCCTTCACCCCTACCCCTTTAGCCAGGTCGTATTCGAACTCATAAGCGCCCATTTCTTCCTTGGCCCGGCGGTAAGCCAGAATCACGTTTTCCGCCCCCAGACGCGAAGATTCGGAGGCGGCATCCATGGCGGTATTGCCGCCACCCAGCACAATTACCTTGCGGCCCACGGCAACTTTATGCTGGAACTCACGCAGTTCGGCAATAAATTCTACCGCGCCGGTGCAATTTATTTTATCCTCGCCGGGCAATCCCAATTCATTGGTTTTTCCGAGGCCAATACCCAGGAAAATAGCATCATATTTATTTTCCAGCTTTTCTAATTCTTCACGCGAAGAAATAGCTGAATTAAAATGCACATTGTAGCCGAATTGCGATTGCAAATAGGCCATTTCGGCCAGCGTTTCTTCGTTGGTAATTTTATACGGTGCAACGCCGTAAACCGTCAGGCCCGAAGGCTGCGCTTTGGCTTCAAAAACATCAACATCATAACCTAAAGAGCGAAGCTCGCAAGCCGCCGAAATACCAGCCGGACCCGCCCCAATTACCGCTACTTTCTTGCCGTTATCCGCCCCGGGGCCGAACAGCTTTTCGCCGTTTTTAATCACCTTGGTGGTGGCAAAGCTTTGCAGGCGGCCAATCTCTATTGGCTTCACTTCCTGCAGGTTATACACACATGCACCTTCGCACAGCACTTCTGTGGGGCACACTTTTCCGCAGGCATTGCCGAAGTAATTGGCTTCGTAAATGGTGCGCGCCGCGCCGGTGTCGTTTCCCGAGTTTATCTGACGAATAAACTGAGGAATATCAATCCCCGACGGGCACGCTTTTATACACGGCGCATCAAAGCAAAAAAGGCAGCGGGAGCTTTCGTAAAGCGCCTCGGTGCGGTTCATCACCGGCTTCAGCTGCGCGAAATTTTCCGCGAATTGCTGCTCGGTGGTAGGTGTAGAAAATTCAGCCATTGGGGAAGGTTAATTTCGAAATTATTAGTGAATAAAAAAACGGTCATGCTTCGACTACGCTTAGCATGACCGTTTTTATGTCAGCCAAGCGCCTACAATTCCACCAGTTTCTCGTAGGTTTCGGGGCGGCGGTCGCGGAAGAACTGCCAGGTGTTGCGCACTTCGTCAATCATGTCGAGGTCGAATTCAGCCACAAGCAACTCGTCCTTGTACTCGTCGGCTTCGGCAATTATTTGGCCGCGCGGGTCCACGAAATAGCTTGTGCCGTAGAAACGGCCCAGGTTCCAGGGCTTCTCTTCGCCTACGCGGTTGATACAGCCCATGAAATAGCCGTTGGCCGCCGCGTGGGCGGGCTGCTCCAGCTTCCAAAGGTATTGCGAGAGGCCGGCCACGGTGGCCGAAGGGTTGTACACGATTTCGGCGCCGTTCAGGCCCAGGATGCGGGCGCCGTCGGGGAAGTGACGGTCGTAGCAGATGTACACGCCTACTTTGGCGTATTTGGTCTGGAACACGGGGTAGCCCATGTTGCCGGGCTTGAAGAAGAATTTCTCCCAGAAGCCAGTGGTGTGGGGGATGTGGTTTTTGCGGTACTTGCCGAGGTAAGTGCCGTCGGCATCAATTACGGCGGCGGTGTTGTAGAGGAAGCCGGCCGACTCGCGCTCGTACACGGGCACAATCATCACCATGTTGTATTTCTTGGCGTATTCGGCCATGCGGTCCGTCGTAGGGCCGGGCACCGACTCGGCAGAAGCATACCATGCTTTGTCCTGGCCGGGGCAGAAATACGGGGTGTTGAAGATTTCCTGCAGGCAGAGAATCTGCACGCCTTGGCGGCCGGCTTCTTCGATGAGCGGAATGTGCTTCTGCACCATGGCTTCCATGATTTCGGCAATCGTGCCTTCGCCTTCGGTCATCGGCAGGCTCATCTGGATGAGGCCGGATTTAATAATTCTGGGCATTGTTGGGGGTGAGAATGAATGGAGTTGAGTTAAGTCGTAGCGAGTGCCGTGCGGCAGGAATTACCGGCAAGTCACAACGCTTTAAGTTGTGATGAAAGTCAATTCAAATTAAACAGCCCAAAGCGGGCTTTAAATTAAGCAAAAAAACGGTCATTTGTACGCCCTACACACTAGGGCACAGCAAGAAATGAATGCCTGAAAGCATTCGTAATGTCAGCCGGTCCGTTGGCAATGATAATTGCCTGTTAGAAATTGGTTTTGCCGCGCTTGATAAACTGTCCGTACCCTTTGGCTACTTTGGTTTCTCCGGCATCTACGGCCACCTTTCCGCGGAGTAAAACTGTGTCAATCTTACCAGTTAGCTCCCATCCCTCGTAGGCTGAGTAGTCACAATTCATGTGGTGCGTATCGGCCGAAATCGTGTGTTTTTTATTGGGGTCGAATATCACCAAATCCGCATCGGCGCCAATACTGATAGTGCCTTTGCGCGGAAATATGCCAAATATTTTCGCGGCATTGGTGGAAGTTACTTCCACGAATTTATTCAGCGTTATTTTACCCTTGTTCACGCCTTCCGAAAACAATAATTCCATGCGGTGCTCCACGGCGGGGTGGCCATTGGGAATTTTCGAGAAATCGTCCTTGCCCATCAACTTCTGCTCCCACATAAAAGGACAATGGTCGGTGCCAACAACGTTGACCAAGCCTTGATTCAGGCCTGCCCAGAGCGTAGCCTGGTCCTTCTTTTCGCGTAGCGGCGGCGACATTACCACTTTCGCGCCGTTGGCTTCGTCTTCATAAAGCGAAGCATCCAGCACCAGGTACTGAATGCAGGTTTCGACCAGCATGCGCTGGTTGCGCTCGGTGGCGCGGCGCACCTGGTTGAGGGCGCCCTCGCAGGTGAGGTGCACGATGTAGGCGTTCACGCCCGTGTAGTTGGCAATGTCGGCGAAGCGGCCGGAGGCTTCGGCCTCAGTCACTTCGGGTTGCGAGAGGTAATGGTAGAGCGGCGTGAGCTTGCCCTGCGCCCGGTGCTGGGCGATGAGCGTGTCAATCATGTCGCCGTTGGTGGCGTGGGCCGTCACGAGGCCGCCGTGCTTTTTCACTTCCTGCATCAGGCCTACCATCTGAGCGTCGTCAATCATGAGCGCGCCTTTGTAGGCCATGAAGGTTTTGAAGGAGGTGATGCCCTCGGCCACCATGTCCTTGATTTCCTCCTTGGTGCTCGGATTAAAATCCGTCACGGCCATGTGGAAGCTGTAGTCGCCCACAGCGTTGCCAGTGGCCCGGCCACTCCACTCCTCAAAAGCTGAACGCAACGAATTCCCCTGCTTTTGTAGAATGAAATCGATGACCATCGTGGTACCGCCGTGCAGCGCAGCGCGGGTGCCGGTTTCGTAGGTATCGGACGAAAACGTACCCATAAAAGGCATTTCAAGGTGCACGTGCGGGTCGATGCCGCCGGGCACGATGATTTTGCCGGTGCAGTCAATTACCTCCGCGCCATCGCCTGAAAGGTTGCGGCCGATGGACACGATGGTTTCGCCTTCAATCAGAATATCGCAGACGGCGTCCGAATCGGCGGTGACGACGCGGCCGTTTTTGAGGAGGATGGACATGTTGTGGCGTGAAACCTCACCCCCAGCCCTCTCCCCAGGAGAGGTGAGCTACGGCGGCGCGGGAATGCAGTTTGAATTTATTGCAGTCTTATAAAATCGGCAGGCTCCCCTCTCCCCAAGGAGAGGGGTCGGGGGTGAGATTAGGCGAGGGCAGTTAGTACACGTATTTATCCGCAATGCTAATGGCCTCGCTGATAATGGCCAAGCCCTCGTCAATCTCCTCCTTGTTGATGCTCAGCGGGGGGCAGATGAAGATGTAGTTCCAGCGCACGAAGGTGTACATGCCCAGCTCGCGGATTTTGGCGGCTACCTGGTTCATGATGTCCATTTGGGCGGGTGTGGCGTTCCAGGGGGCCATGGGCTCTTTGGTTTCGCGGTTTTTCACCAGCTCCAGGCAGCCGAAGAGGCCGGTGTTGCGCCAGTCGCCGATGCTGGGGTGGAGGTGCATGAGCTGGGCCACTTGCTCGTCCATGTATTTGCCCATTTCCACGGTGTTTTCGAGCAGGTTGTCCGTCTCGTAGATATCGAGCACGGCCACAGCGGCGGCGCACGAAACCGGGTGGGCCGAGTACGTGAGGCCGAGTGGCAGCGGCTTGTCGTCGAAGGATTTGGCAATTTTCTCATCCACCATCACGGCACCCAGGGGCAGGTAGCCGGCAGTGATGCCTTTGGCCATGCACATGATGTCAACTTTGACATTGTGGTGGTCGGAACCGAACCACTTGCCGGTGCGGCCGAAACCCGACATCACCTCATCGGCAATAAGCAGGATGCCGTGCTTGTCGCAGATTTCACGAATGCGCGTCCAGTAGCCGGGAGGATATTTGATGCAGCCGGACGTACCCGACTCGCCTTCGAGCACGATGGCGGCCACGCTGCCGGGGTTTTCGTAGCCAATGATGCGCTCCATGGCATCGGCGGCGCGCTGGGCGCACTGCTCGGGCGTTTCGGAGTGCCAGGGGCAGCGGTAGAAAAACGGATTTTCGACGTGGATGGTGCTGGGCATGGCTTGGCTATCCACGGCAAATTTGCGGGGGTCGCCGCCCACGCTCATGGCGCCGTAGCTGGCCCCGTGAAACGACTGGTACAGCGACACAATCTTGTGGCGACCGGTGTACACCCGCGCCAGCTTGATGGCATTTTCGATGGCCTCGGCCCCGCCCAGCGTGAAAAACGCCTTGGTGAGGTTGGGAGCCGTGATTTCAGCCAGCCGGCGGCCGAGGTCGCCGCGGGCCTTGGTAATCATGCCGGGGTACACGTAGCTGAGCTCGCGCATCTGGGCGGCCACGGCCTCGGTAACGCGCTGGTCGCCGTGGCCGATGTTCACGTTCATGAGCTGGGCCGAAAAGTCGATGTAGCGCTTGCCGTCGCGGTCGTACACGTACACGCCCTCGGCGCGCTCGGCGTTGATGGGGTTCAGGCCCGTTTGCTTGGACCACGAGAAGAGCGTGTGGTCGAGGTTATCGTGCAGGATTTGGTCTTTGTCGGTGGCGAAGGTGGTTTCCATTTACTTAGCTGTTAGCCTTTAGCTGTTAGCTATTAGCTTTTGTATCGTTGTAATTATTAGGGGCTAATAGCTATCAGCTAAAGGCTAACAGCTCAATCCAAACTAGCTCATCCAGTTCACCCTCGACTCCGGGTTCCACTTGGTCGTGGTCTTCTTGAGTTGCGTCCAGAACTCAATCGAGCTTTTGCCGGTGATGTCGCAGGCGCCGAATTTCGACTCGTTCCAGCCGCCGAAGGAGAAGGGCTCGCGGGGCACGGGCACGCCGATGTTCACGCCAATCATGCCGGCGTTGGCGTGGTCCATCACATAGCGGGCGCTGCTGCCGCTGCTCGTGAACACGGCGGCGGCGTTGCCGTAGGGGTTGGCGTTTTCGATGGCCAGGGCCTCGTCCAGGGTGTTGGTGCGCATGATGGCGAGCACCGGGCCGAAGACTTCTTCCTGGGCAATGCGCATGTCGGGCGTCACGTGGTCGATGACGGTGGCGCCCACGTAGTAGCCGTCTTCGTGGCCGGGCACCACGGCGTTGCGGCCGTCGAGCAGCACCTTGGCGCCGGCCGCTTCGGCTTCGCTGATGTGCTTTTCGATGCGCTCCTTGGCTTCTTTGCTGATGACGGAGCCGAGGTTCTGGCCGGCCACAATCTTTTTGGCTTCTTCCACAATTTTAGCCACGATGCCATCCACAGCCCCCACTCCTACCATGGTGGAGCCGGCCATGCAGCGCTGGCCCGCGCAACCGCTCATGCTGGCGGCCACATTCGAGGCCGTCATCTCGGGGTGGGCGTCGGGCAGCACCATGAGGTGGTTTTTGGCGCCGCCGAGGGCAACGCAGCGCTTGAGGTTGCTGGTGGCGCGGATGTACACCACTTTGGCAATCTTGGTGGAACCCACGAAGCTCACGGCCTGGATTTCGGGATGGTCGCAGATGGCTTCCACAATTTCCTTGTCGCCGTTCACGATGTTGAGTACGCCATCGGGCAGGCCGGCTTCCTTCAGCAGCTCGGCGATTTTGACGGCGCTGAGTGGCACTTGCTCCGAGGGCTTCAGAATCATGGTGTTGCCCAGCACGATGGCATTCGGGATGGTCCAGTGGGGAACCATGTTGGGGAAATTGAACGGGGCGATGCTGGCCACCACGCCCAGCGGCTTGCGTTCGGCGCGGGCTTCCACGCCCTTGCTCACCTCCAGAAATTCGCCCTGAATGAGCTGCGGCATGGAGCAGGCAAACTCGGTCAGTTCGATGGCTTTTTCGACTTCGGCACGGGCTTCGTCGTAGGTCTTGCCGTTTTCCTCGCGCACGAGGTCGGCGAGGGCTTTCATGTCACGCTCCAACAGCGTCTTATAGCGATAAAAAATTTGCACCCGCTCCTTAATCGGCGTGGCCGACCACGAGGGAAAAGCGGCTTTGGCGGCCTGTACGGCGGCGTCGAGCGCGGCGGCGTTGCTAAGCGGCAAGGTGGAAATCAACTGCCCGCTAAGGGGGCTAAATACGTCCATGGTGGGCGTAGAGGCACTTTCTACCGACTGGCCAGCCACGTAGTTACGAATGGCCGGATACTTCAATGTTTGAACTTCCATGTTACCTTATTGTTAAGCGGGGTGCAAGCTAAGGGTTTTGCAGGATATGGAATAATTCCACAATCGTTTCCGAGAGAAATATTTTTAAACTCACTCACATTCAACCAACTATTTCATCCAAAAAATCTACCTAAAGTAATCAGGCGCAGGCGAGCCACCAATGTAGCTTGCCTGCGCCTGAATATTTTACCTGCGGTGGGAGCATTTACGTCACCTCACTTCTTCGCCGTGCTTATTAATACTAAAGCTGCGGCCTCCTTGCTTCACCCGGGCTTTGCCATCGACAAAATCGGAAGCCTGCTGGTAGCGGCCGAAAGGCTTGGTGCCTCGGGCGGGGTCGGTGAGGTAATCAGGGGTGATAAAGGTGTAGCCATCGGTGAGCTTCACGCGGGCCAGACCGCCGGCAAAGGAGTAGGCTTCTTTGAAGATGACGGGCGGCGTATCGGGCTCGTCGGGGCCGCTGATGTAGTGCCAGCCGCGGTGGTCGAGTACGGCGGCATGGCCTTCGGCGAAGTCGAGGGCGTTGAAATAATAATGGTCAAATTCCTGGCCTTCTTCGTCGATGAACGTGTAAGCATCGCCCACCCGGGCGCGGGCGTAGTCGCCAGCGTAGGGATTGAGGGCATCGTAGGAGGCGGGGATTATTTCCTTGCCCTTTTCATCCACGAACCCATACGCGCCGTTTTTCGCCACCACGGCCTGCCCTTTCTCAAACGGGCTGGCAGCTGTGAACTGCGCCGGGATTACGGGCTGGCCGCTGGCATCGGCGTAGCCCCAAAGGCCATTTTTCTGGAAAGGAACGGGCGGCGTGCTGCCAACATGACTCAGCCCCCAAATGCCCAGGCTGAGCACGGCCGCGGTGGCCGCCGCCAGCACGGCACGGGGCTGGGCCTGCCCCCACTCCCGCGCCTGCCGTAGCCGGGGCCGCAGCGTAGCGGCGACCGCCTGCGCACGGGCGCGCAGGTGCTCAAGGCGGTTGGAGCGCGCGAGAACCCGTGGTGATGCTTCGGCATCTGGCTTTGCAGTAGCAGTTGCCGAGGAGCTAACTCCTGCCGAATCTGGCCCCCTTTCTACGGGTTCGGCACAAAGCGCGTCAGATTCGATAACACCAGAGGAAGTAGAGGCAGCAGCGACGGGCTTGCTTTTAGCAACTGATGAAGCTGCCGGGGCGGGCGGGGCAACGGGATTTGTTGGCGGAAGTGGGGCCGTTATCGGCGGGGCGGCAGCCGGCGAAATAGCGGCCGGATTGGCACTTAGCTGCCCGATGAGTTGGCTGAGCTGCTGAATCTTGGCATCCAGCTCCTGATTGCGGGCAGCCAGCTCATCGCGGGAGGCTTGCATTTCGGCTTCGAGGGCGGCTTTTTCGCGGGTTTCGGCCCCGAGGCGCGAGACGAGGGCGGTGGCTTCGGCCGCTACGGGCGGGGCTTGGGCCAGCTCGGCGCGGAGCTGAGTAATGCTGCGCTCACGCTCAGCTTCGCGGGCTTCCAGGGCCCGGAGCTGGGTGTTGAGGTCGGCCTGCATTTGCCGGCGCAGGTCTTCGAGCTGCTGTTTTTCCTCGTTGCGGGCGCTGAGGGTATTGGCGTAGCCGTAGGGCAGGTCGTCGTCGGGCACGTCGTTGGCCCCGAGCCAGCCCCAGAGGGCGCGGGCCTTCTGGCCCAGGAAGCGGCTGGCGCTGGTGGTATTGGCGGTGGCACGGGCCTGCGCGCCGGGTGGCGCACCGGCAGCCGGCGCGGCTACGAAGGCGGCCCATTCGGCGGTCCACTCGGCAATATCGTTGGCGGTGAGGTTGATTTCAGGGGTCGCCAAACTCCGCAAGCAGATTGGCAATTCGACCACGGTATTTATTCGGAAGCCGGCCGGAGCTTCTTCCAAAGCAGCTTCCGCATCGGCACTAAATTCAACGGGCGCTTCGAACAGCACTAACCCAGAAATCCCACTCAAATCGGCCTGCTCAGGCGTGAAACGCGGCTGCAGCCAGGCGGCCAGCGCGGCTTTCTGCTCCCGAAACTGCTCAAAGGGATTGTCAAAATCCTCGGAACGAGGCACGGGCGTGCCATCGAGTAGCCAGCGGCCATAGCCCAGGGCAGGAATACTGAGCCGGCCACCACGGGGCGCCAATATCAGCAGGGTAATACTGTGCGGGCGCACCACCACCGCATCGAGCGGGGCGGTGCCATCGGCCAACACCAGGTTGCCCAGTAGCAAGGTATCGGGGCCTGCCTCGGCCTGCAGCGCGGCTTGCACGGCGGCAAACTGCCCGGCGCGGGCCGCATCAGGGAAAGGAGACGCGAGAAAATAATGAACCATGAACTACTGAAATACGCGGCCGGCCGCTAGTCGTCGCCCCTGCCCCGGCCATGGCCCTTGCCGTGGTGTTTTTTGTGCTTTTTAAATTTGAATTTTCCTTTGCCTTCGTCATCATCCGGGCCAAACAATTGTTCCAGCAACGAAGGCGCAGGCACGGGGCGGGCACTGCGAACGGATACCGGCATCGGGCGCGCGCCCAGCGCCAAGGCTCCATTGGCGGCGGTACGCACGGCCACGGGACGGCCGCGCAGGTCGCAACCCTGGCCCTCGCGCAGCTCGATGCGCTGGCCGGTGGGGCTCACCACGAAGCCGTCTTTGGTGACGGTGGCGCCGGTGGGCAGGTGGGCGTCGCGGGTCATGGGGCGGGGCTGGCCATTGCGGATTACCTGCATCTGGCCGTTGCGGCGCTGAAAGCCGTCATTGTTCGGCGTTTGGCGGGCGTGCGCCGGCCCAAGTAGTGCCAGCAAACCGGCAACGGCTCCGCAAAGCCAGAAGGTGCGCAAAAACATAGTATGGAGTACCCTGAATAGACAAAGCCGCACGGCCCGGGAGCCGGCGGCAAGCCGTATACGTCAAATAAGAAGCCAGGCTGCTTCGATTTGTATTATCCTGCCCGGTCCTGGAAACCGAGCAGCAGCACTCCGGTTTGTTGCGGGCTGTTACTGAGGGCGCAGCAGCACCCGGGCGGGCGCGCCGTCGCTGTCCACAATTTTCAGCGGCAGGCACAGCATTTCGTAGTCGCCGGGCGCAATGTGCTGCAAAGCCAATCCCTCAATCACACAGATACCGGCATCGAGCAGGGCGTGGTGGGCGTCGGCTTTTCCCACCGACAAGTAGTCGACTCCGACGCAGACCACGCCCGCATCGCGCAGGAAAATGGCTGCGTCACCGTCCAGGGCCACAAAATCGGGCTGAAACGGCATGGTGCTCCACTCCGAATCCGACATGCGGGTGCGGAACAACAGGCGGGCGCCGGGCTCAATTTCCAGGCGTTGCACTTCGGCCAGGCTGATGCTTTTGGGGTCGGCGATGGCTACCACCCGGGCCGGGCCAATAAGTTGGGCCAAATCTAACGTGGTGCTGTCGCCGGCATTGGCGGTAAAGTGCAGCGGGGCATCGACGTGGGTGCCGGTGTGGGCGCTCATCGACACTTCAGTGACGTTGGCCGCCGCGCCGGCAGCGATGCTGAGCGTCTTTTTGACGTGGACGGGGGCGTTATCGGGCCAGTGCACCATTCCGTTGCGGATGGGCGTGGTGGCGTCTAGCCAGGGGGTGGGGATGGGCATGGGCTTTGGGTTAGATTTGGTGAAGTGAGCTTGTCATGCTGAGCGCAGCGAAGCATCTGGATTTATCCGATGAGAGCAAGTCAGATGCTTCGCTGCGCTCAGCATGACAGGCAGCTACACCCCGATTCTCGGCTGCAGCAGCTTGGCAATCAGTCCGGTCCAGCCCGTTTGGTGGCTGGCGCCGAGGCCGTGGCCGTTGTCGCCGTGGAAATATTCGTGGAACCAGAGATAGTCGCGGAAATTGGGGTCGTTTTGCAGCTGTTTGTCGTCGCCGAAGCAGGCGCGGCGGCCAGTTTCAGGGTCGCGCAGGAATAGCTGGGTAAGGCGCGTGGTGAGGGCATCGGCCACTTCGAGCAGCGTTACCGTTTTGCCGGAATTGGTGGGGTATTCTACTTTGAAATCGTCGCCGTAGTAGTGGTGAAAGCGTTGCAGCGACTCGATGAGCAGGAAGTTCATGGGCATCCACACGGGGCCGCGCCAATTGCTATTGCCGCCGAAAAGGCTGGTTTGCGACTCGGCCGGCTCGTAGTTGACGGTGAACTGGGTTTCGGTGCCCCGGAAGATGAACGGGTGCTCCAGGTGGTAGCGCGAGAGGCTGCGCACGCCGTAGGGCGAGAGAAATTCAGCTTCGTCCAGCATCCTCGCCAGCAGGCGCTTCACGCGGTGGCCGCGCAGCAGCGAGAGCAGGTGTCGCGCCCCTTTGCCGGGCTCCTGCCAGCGCGAAACCAGCGATGCCAATACGGGCCGATTGTCCAGAAACCAGTTCATGCGGGCCAAGAATTCCGGCGCGCCCTTTAGCAAATCCTCGTCAATCACCTCCACCGCAAACATGGGAATCAGGCCCACGAGGCTGCGCACTTTCAGCAGTTCGTGGCCGCGGTCGGGCGTGTTCAGGGCATCGTAGTAGAACTCGTCCTCGTCGTCCCAGAGGTCCATGTGCTCGTTGGCCACGTTGGTCATGGCCTCGGCGATGTAGAGGAAATGCTCGAAAAACTTGCTGGCCAAGTCCTGGTACACTGGGTTGGTCTGGCTGAGTTGCAACGCAATGCGCATCATGTTGAGCGCGTACATGGCCACCCAGGCGGTGCCGTCGGCCTGCTCCAGGAAGCCACCGAAGGGCAGTGGGGCCGAGCGGTCGAACACGCCAATGTTATCCAACCCCAAAAATCCACCCTCGAAGATGTTGCGGCCGTCACGGTCCTTGCGGTTCACCCACCAGGTGAAGTTGAGGAGCAGGCGGTGGAAAATGGTTTCCAGAAATTTCACGTCGCCGTGGCCGCCGCGGGCCTTCTGGTCCATTTTAAACACACGCCAGGTGGCATAGGCGTGCACGGGCGGGTTCACGTCGCTCAGCTTCCACTCGTAGGCGGGCAGCTGGCCGTTGGGGTGCATGTACCAGTCGCGGCACAGGAGCAGCAGCTGGTCTTTGGCAAACTGCGCGTCGAGCTGGGCCAGCGGCAGGCAGTGGAACGCCAGGTCCCAGGCCGCGTACCAGGGGTATTCCCAGGTATCGGGCATCGAGATGATGTGCTGGTTGTTGAGGTGCACCCAGCCGGTGCTGTTGCGGCCTTCGAGGCGCTCAGAAGGCGGAGGCGGGAAGGCGGGGTCGCCGGCCAGCCAGCGGGGCACGTCGTAGTAATAGAACTGCTTGCTCCAGAGCATGCCGGCGAAGGCCTGCCGCTGCACCAGGCGAGCGTCGGCGCCGGGCAGGTCGCACTGCAGGGCCTGGTAGAACTGGTCGGCTTCGGCCAGGCGCAGCTTCAGGGTCTGGTCGAAATCGACGAAGGGAGTTTTCAGGTCGGGCGCGGCCAGGCGCAGGCGCACCACCCGGGTAGCGCCCGCTGCGATGGCCAGCTCGTAGTGCGCGGCGGCTTTGGTGCCGGTGCGGGCGGGGTTTACGGCCCCGGCCTGGCCGTGGAGCAGATAGTCGTTGATGCCGTCTTTGAAAAACTGCTCCGTGGACGGGGCATTGTGCAGCCGGCCGTTGTTGGTAGCGTTTTCACAGAAAAGCAGACCGGGCGCTTCGTCGCAATACAGCGTGAAAGCGCCCAGGTCGCGGTGCTCGGCGTGAATGTGGTTATCGGCAGTAGCGGCCAGGCGGGGCCGGTAGGCATCCTCGCCCCAGGCCCAGGTGTTGCGAAACCAGAGCTGCGGCAGCAGGTGCAGCGTGGCCTCGGCCGGGCCCCGGTTGACGATGGTGAGCTGGATGAGCACGTCCTCGGCATCGGCCTTGGCATACTCTACAAATACGTCGAAGTACTTGTTTTCGAGAAATATGGCCGTGTCCATCAACTCAAATTCCGGCTTCATGCGGTCGCGGCGGGCGTTTTCCGTCACCAGCCACTCGTAGGGGAAAGCGTGCTGCGGGTACTTGTACAGCATCCGCTGGTAGGAGTGCGTGGGTGTGGCATCGAGGTAATAATAGACCTCCTTCACGTCCTCGCCGTGGTTGCCTTCTGGCCCGCTCAGCCCAAACAGCCGCTCCTTGAGAATGGCATCCTGCCCGTTCCAGAGGCCTAGGCCGAAACAAATGAGTTGCTCGTCGTCGCAGAAGCCGGCCAGGGCTTCTTCGCCCCAGCGGTAAGCGCGGCTACGGGCCTGGTCGTGGGTGGTGAAGTTCCATGCGTCGCCGTTGGCGCTGTAGTCTTCGCGCACGGTGCCCCACTGCCGGTCGGCCACGTAGGGGCCGAACTTGCGCCAGGGTTTGGTACCAGCATTGGCTTCCTGGAGGCGGGTTTGTTCGGGGTTCATGCTTTCAGTTAACAGTTATCAGTGTGCAGTTATCGCTACAGTTAATTGCTATTAACTGCTCACTGATAACTGTTAACTGAAATCAGCCATTGTCGGCGAAGCCGGGGTACAGGGTCATGCCGCCGTCCATGAAAATGGTTTGGCCGGTGATGTAATCGGCTTCGTCCGAAGCGAGCCAGGCGGCGAGGTTGCCGATGTCGGCGGGGTCGCCCACGCGGTTGTAAGGAATGAGTGTTAGCAGGGCTTTTTCTTCCTCGGGCGTGTCGCGGGCCGAAAGGTTGATGGGTGTGGCAATGGCCCCGGGGGCAATGCTATTGACCCGGATTTTGTGCGGGGCTAGCTCCTGCGCGGTGCTTTTCATAAGCTGCATGATGCCGCCCTTGCTGGCCGCGTAGTTCACGTGGCCAGCCCACGGAATGACTTCGTGCACCGAGCTCATGCAAATGAGCTTGCCGGTGGCGCGGGAAATCTCGGGCTGCTCGCCGCGTCGGATGAACTCGCGGGCTCCCTCGCGCAGGCACAGAAACTGGCCGGTCAGGTTCACGTCAATCACCTTCTGCCACTGGGCCAGGGTCATATCGACGAACTTCGCGTCGACCTGCAGGCCGGCGTTGGCCACCACAATGTGCACCGTGCCAAACTGCTCGATGGTTTGCTTGAACATGGCCTGCACCTCGTCTTCCTTGCTTACGTCGGCCTTGATGGCCAGGGCCGTGCCGCCGGCCGCCTCAATGGTGGCCACGGTGGTTTTGGCACCCTCTTCGTCGTGGCCGTAGTTCACCACTACTTTGGCCCCGTGGGCGGCCAGGGCCACGGCTACGGCCACGCCGATGCCGGAACTAGCCCCCGTGACGAGAGCAATTTGATTGGCGAGACGCCGGGGGTCGGGAGTGGCCATGCGGGAAAGCGGGATTTTGGTGAAGAGCGGATTGAAGCAGGCCCAATGCTACGGCACCGGCCCTGTGCTTCTGATGAAGCACACGGCCCGGCCGATTCGGGACCTTACGGTTAGGCTTACGCGACGACCGGGGCTAGGTTCAGGAATTGAAAAGCCCGGTGGCCGCTTACGACCACCGGGCTGCCGATTCGTTAATTCGTGGGCGGGGCCTAACCCTGCGCCGCGAGGCGGGCACTGCTTCTTTTCGCGGGCACCCCGGCCGTGGGGCTCAGGCTGACCCGGAGGGTGTGGCGCGTGCCCTGCTTCGCCACCGAATAATCGACCCCAAAGCCATAATAGCCGCAGATTTGCTGCACAATGCTCAGGCCCAGGCCCGGCGACTCGGAGGCGGCGTTGTGCTTGCGGAAGCGCTCGAAGAACCGGGCCGGGTCGCCCTCCACGGCCGGGCCGGTGTTGGTCACTTTCAGCTCGGCTTTCGACAATGACACGGCCAGCTCGCCGCCGCGCACGTTGTGCTTCACGGCATTTTGCAGCAGGTTTTGCAGCAACGAATCGGCCAGGCCGGGGTGCATCTGCACCACCACGGGGCCGTGGCTGACGTCGAGGCCGTAGCGCAGCTCGCGAGCTTCAAACAGCGGTTCGAGCTGGGCCACTTTCTCCTCCAGCAATTGGTCGAGGCGCACGGGCTGGGCCTCGGCAAACTGCCGGTTTTCAATCTTGCTGAGCAGGCTCAGGGCTTGATGCAGGCGGGAGAGCCGCAGCGTGGCCCCGTAGAGGTCGGCCACGAGCGGGGCGGCGGCCGGGTCTTCGGCCAGGGCGGGCACCTGCAGCAGCTGCTCCAACTGGGCCTGCATGATGGCCAGGGGCGTCTGGGTTTCGTGGGCGGCGTTGGCCGTGAACTCGCGCAGATGTTCGTAATCGGTCACCAGGCGCTGACTGAAACCGTTCAGGGCCTGGTTCAGCTCGGCAAACTCGGCCACGGCCGGCGCGGGCAACGCCAGGGGCCGGTGCTGCTGCAAATCGTACTGCCGCAGGGCCGCCAGCGTGTGCCGGAACGGCGCCCACAGCCGGCTCGACAGCCAGCGGTTCAGCGCCACCATGCCGCCGAGCAGCAGGGCCAGCACACTCAGCATCACGGCCAGCACCACGCCCAGCAGGTCTTCGGCTTCGACCAATGACTTACGCAATGACACCCACACCGGCCCCTCGCCGCGCACCGTGAGCGGAAACGTGAGCTGCCGGTGCGGCACCATTTCGTGTTCGATGCGGTCGAGCAGCACTGTGTCGCGGAAGCCCAGCGGGCGGGGCGTGCGGCTGATGTCGAGCAGCACGGCCAGCTGGTCGACGGGCAGCAGCTCGTTGGCCTCGGCCTTGGCCAGCAGCTCGCGGCGGCGGTCGGCCAGCTGTTCGCTCACCTCGGTGCGCAGCGCCCAGTTGATGCCGTAATAAAGCCCCAGGCTCCCGCCCACGAACAAGAGCAAGGCCAGTAGTAGGTAGTAGCGAGTGGTAGCGTTAAGCAGGTTCATGCAGAGACGGCGGAGAAGCGCGGGGCGGGTGCAATGATACGAGTAACCTACGGCCCGCTTCTGTTTCTTTCCGTGTCGCTTTACTCGTGGCTCAGCTTGTAGCCCACGCCGTACATTGTCCGGATGTAGTTGTCGGCGCCCTTCTCCTGAAGCTTTTTGCGCAGGTTTTTGAGGTGGGTGTAGATGAAATCGAACGAATCGGCCGCGTCCACGGCATCGCCGCAGAGGTGCTCGGCAATGGCTTCCTTGGTGAGGATGCGACCGGGGTTGGCCAGCAGGTACAGCAACAGGTCGTACTCCTTGCGGGTGAGGGTGAGGTGCTCGCCGCGCACGTGCACTTCGGCCAGTTCGGGCAGCACGAGCAGGTCGCGGAAGGTGATTTGCTGCTGGCCCTGAAACTGGCGGCGGCGGATGATGGCCCGCAGCCGGGCGTTGAGCTCAGAGAGGTGGAAGGGCTTGATGAGGTAGTCATCGGCGCCGAGGTCGAGGCCCGCGATTTTGTCGTCGAGCGCGTCCCGGGCCGTGATGATGAGCACACCGGCCGGCGAGCCGTCCGCTTTGAGGGCGCGGAGCAAATCCAGGCCGGAGCCGTCGGGCAGGGTCAGGTCGAGCAGCACGCAGTCGTACTGGTAGAGCTTGATTTTTTCGTGGGCCTGCGCAAAGTCGGCGGCGGCTTCCACCAGGTAGCCGGCCTGCTTCAAAGAGCTCAGCAGGGCGGTGCGCAGGGCGGCTTCGTCTTCAACAAGGAGAATTTTCATGAGCGAGTGGCCGAAGGGATGGCGGCACAGCCGCGAAGGAAGGCCCAAAGTTTGTATATATTCTGTGCCCTTGTGCGTATGAGGGACTTCAAGCTGATAAGCGGCCGATTCTCTTCAGAATTGGCCCGCAGCTTTGTGGCGCTTACCATCCTCCCCTGTCTGTTGTTCGCTCGCTTTTCCTGCCTGATTTGGTGCCTGACCTTGAGCGGGCTGCCGGCGCTGTTTGCCGGCGCTGCCCGCGCCCAGACCGGCGCGGCCCCAGCCGTTCTGGCCCCTTTGCCGGCCGTGGCCCCTACCCCTGCCAGTCCGCGCCGGCTCGATGATTTCCTGCTGGTGGCCCGCCAGAACAGCCCGCTGCTACGCGAAACCGCCAACCAGGTGCGCCAGAACCGCCTCGACAGCCTCGTGAGGGCCCGCCAGAACGGGGTGCAGGTGGGCGGCATCGGCTCGGCGCTGTATTATCCGTCCATCACCAACAACCAGGGTGAAAGCGTGCTGGGCTACGACAACGCCATTTCGAACGGCGGCAACTACGCCGCCATCGCGCAGGCCACTAAGCCCATTCTCAACCGCTTCCAGCTGCAGAACGACTACCAGATTCTAGCCAATCAGGGCCAGGTGCTGCGCAATACCGGGCGCTTGTCAGCGCTGGACCTGCGCCGCAGCATCACCGACCAGTTCCTGACCGCCTACGCCGCCGAAACCCAGCTCACGTTCAGCCGCACGCTGCTCACTCAGCTGCGCCAGCAGGACGCGCAGCTCCGCCAGCTGGTGAACGGCGGCATTTTCAAGCAGACGCAGTACCTGAGCTTCTACCTCTCGGTGCGTACGCAGGAGGTGACCGTGGAACAAAACCGCCTGGCCTACCGCCGCGAGCTGGGCACCCTGCGCGCCCTGGCCGGCGTGGCCGATACGGCCCTCGTGGCCCTCGAAGCCCCTACCCCACCCACCCACCGCCCGCTGGCGGGCCTGCTGGCCCCCGCCCAGCGCCAGTACACCCTCGACAGCCTCCGCCTGTTGCTCGACCGCCGCGCCGTGGATGCCAATTACCGCCCCAAAGTGAGTGCCGTGGTCGATGCCGGCCTGCAATCCTCGTCGTACCTGCCCGTGGCGCTGGCCCACAGCGTGGGCATCGGGGGCGGCTTGCAGCTGAATATTCCGATTTTCGACGGCCACCAGCGCCAACTGCAGTACCAGCGCATCGAGCTGAGCGAGCAGAGCCGGCGCGGCTACCGGCAGTTTCTCACGGTGCAGCGGCAGCAGCAGTACGAGCAGCTCGAAGGCCTCATCCGGTCCTCAGATGCGCTGCTGGGCCGCATCCGGGAGCAACTGCGGGTGGCCGATGCGCTAGTGGGCGCCGCCCGGCAGCAGCTGGCGACGGGCGATGTGGCCATTCTCGACTACCTGAACCTGGTAACCAGCTACCGGACCCTGCAATTCAGCCTAACCCAGGCCCAGACCGACCAGCTCAGGAGCCGCTTTGCGCTGGATTACCTGGCCGAGCAGTAGAGACGCAATATTTTGCGTCCCGTCGTTGCTGACGTTGTTTTAGCCGCACAGCAGGCGCGGTCCCAGTCGTTCAACGACGAGACGCAAAATATTGCGTCTCTACTTCGTTCGCCTCTTTTTTACTTTATGACCTCCCTTCCCCGCCGCTTCCTTCTCCTCCTCACCTTCGCCAGCCTTTCGGCTTGCGGTTCGAAAGACCCGGCCGCTGCCGGCGATGCTGACGCCGAGGAAGAGCCCGCCGTGAAGCCCAAGGCCCTGGTAACCATTGGCACTGTTCAGAGCGATACCCTTACGGACGTGCTGCGGCTGAGCGCCGTGTCGGCCTTCCCGGCCAAGGATGCGCTGCGGGCCACCACCGCGGGCTACGTGCTGCCGCCCTCACCAGTGGTGGGCCAGCAGGTGCGGGCCGGCCAGACGGTATTCACCATCCAGACCAAGGAATCGCGGACCCTGCACCTGGATAAGCTCACCGGCGACCCGCGCCTGCGGTTCAGCGGCATCATCCCGATAAAATCGGCCCGCAGCGGCGTGCTGGCCACCGTGGACAAGCTGGCAGGCGACTACGTGCAGGACGGCGAGCAGCTCGGCCTCACCTACGACCGCAGCCGCTTCGGCTTCATCCTCGACGTGCCCGTGACGCAGCTGCGCTACGTGCATACCGGCCAGAGCTGCCGCATCCTCCTCCCCGATGGCCGGGTGCTGACGGGCCGCGTGGCCGAGGTGCTGGCCACCGCCGATGTCAGCATTCAGACCCAGCGCTACACCATCCGGCCCACCGGTCAGGTACCGGACCTGCCCGAAAACCTGGCCGTGCAAGTCGAGCTGGACCGCACGGCCCCGCGCCAAGCCAGCACCCTGCCCCGCGGCGCGGTGCTCACCGACGAAACGCAGACCGAGTTTTGGGTGATGAAGCTGCTCAACGATTCCACCGCCGTGAAAGTCCCCGTGACGGTGGGCGCGCAGGAAAAGGACCACATCGAAATCAAAGCGCCGCGCTTCAGCCCCCACGACCGGATTCTGCTCAGTGGCAACTTCGGGCTGGACGACACGGCTGCCGTGAAGGTGACGCGGCCCGTGGCGGCCGAAAAGGAATAACAAGGCGAATTGCTGGCACGCATCCTCAATCTCAACCCAATGCCCAACCGCCCCTCCCCTTTTCTAGCTTATAAAGCGCCCATTGCGGTGCTGCTGGCGTTAGCCCTCGCCCTGGGCACGGTGGCCTACCGGCGCATCAGCGTGGCCCTGTTTCCGGAGGTGACTTTCCCGAAGGTGAAGGTGATTGCCGAGAACGGCCTGCAGCCCGTCGACCGCATGATGGTGACCGTGACCAAGCCCATGGAGGATGCCATCAAGCGGGTGCCGGGCTTGAAGCTGCTGCGCAGCACCACCAGCCGCGGCAGCTGCGAAATCTCGGCCTTTCTGGACTGGAACGTGGACGTGGCCAAGAGCCAGACACTCATCGAGTCACGCCTCAACCAGATTCGGGGCGACCTGCCGTCCACCGTCAATATCTCGGTGGAGCGCATGAACCCGGCCATCCTGCCGGTGATGGGCTACACGCTGGAAGCGCCCGGCCGCTCGGCGCTGGAGCTGCGCAAGCTGGCCCTCTACACCATCAAGCCCTTTCTATCGCAGGTCGACGGCGTGTCGTCGGTGCAGGTACAGGGCGGGCGCACCAAGGAGTACCAGATACAATTGCTGCCCGACCAGCTGGCCGCCCTCGCCCTCGGGCCCGACGACGTAACCAAGGCCCTCACCGCCACCAATTTCGTGCAGAGTAACGGCTACCTCTCGGACTACCGCCGCCTCTACCTTACCGTCACGGACGCCACCATCGTTCAGAAGGAAGACCTCGAAAACCTGGTGCTGCGCAACGACGGCCGCCGCATCGTGCGCCTCGCCGACGTGGCCACCGTGACCCTGGGCGAGCAGCCCGAGTACACCCGCATCAACGCCAACGGCTCCGACGCCGTGCTCATCTCCATCCTGCGCCAGCCCGATGCCAACGTGGTGCAGGTATCCGACGGCGTGCGGGCCAAAGTAACCGCGCTAAAATCGGGCCTGCCGCGCGGCGTCCGCATGGCCCCGTACTACGACCAGGCCGATTTTGTGGCCGAAGTGGTAAAATCGGTGCAGGATGCGCTCTGGGTTGGCCTGGCGCTGGCCCTGGTGGTGACGGCGCTGTTTTTGCGCTCCTTTCGCGCCACCCTGACGATACTCGGCACCATTCCGGTGGCGCTGGCACTCACCATTGCGGTGCTCTACTTCGGCCTCGGCTACTCTTTTAATATCATGACGCTGGGGGCCATTGCCGCCGCCATCGGCCTGATGATTGACGATGCGGTGGTGATGGTGGAACAGCTGCACCGCGTGGGCGAGGAGCACCCCGAGGCCACGCCCGGCGAGGTGGTACGCCGCTCGGTGGGCCATTTGCTGCCTGCGCTGGTGGGCTCCAGCCTCTCGACAATTGTGATTTTTCTGCCGTTTGCGCTGCTGGGCGGCGTGGCGGGGGCCTATTTCAAGGTATTGGCTACTACGATGGTAGTGGCGCTGGTGTGCTCTTTCCTGGTAGCGTGGCTGGGGTTACCGGTGATTTATTTGCTGCTGTCGCGGAAGGCCGGGCAGCCGGTCGCCTCACCTCCCGGTCCCCTCTCCGGTGGAGAGGGGGTGCCAGCCGACAGCACCAATCAGGAATCGCTAGGCTCCCCCCTCTCCACCGGAGAGGGAGGCCGGGGGGGTAAGGCGCACGTCAGCGCCGCCCACCACGAAATCCCCTGGGTGCGCGCCGTCATCCGCCACCCGGCTTACTCCATCGTTGGCATTTTGGTGCTCATTGGCTGCATGGTGCTCATCATCCCGCGCCTGGCCACCGGCTTCCTGCCCGACATGGACGAGGGCGCCATCGTGCTCGACTACAACTCGCCGCCCGGTACCAGCATCGAGGAAACTGACCGCATGCTGCGCCAGGCCGAAAAGCTGATTGTGAAGGTGCCGGAAGTGGCCAGCTACTCGCGCCGCACCGGCACCCAGATGGGCTTTTTCATCACCGAGCCCAATCGCGGCGACTACCTCATCCGCCTGAAAACCGACCGCAAGCGCACCACCGAGGAAGTTATTTCCGATATCCGCGAGAAAATTGAAGCCACCCAGCCGGCCCTCACCATCGACTTCGGCCAGGTAATCGGCGACATGCTGGGCGACCTGATGAGCACCGTGCAGCCCATCGAAATCAAAGTCTTCGGCCCCGATGCCGCCAAGCGCTACGCTCTGGCCGAGCAGGTGACCAAAGTAGTGGAAGGCGTGAGCGGTACCGCCGACGTGTTCGACGGCATTGTGCGCATGGGCCCCAGCGTGGACGTGCGCCCCGACCCGCGACGCTTGGCACAGTACGGCCTCACCGCCACCGATTTCCAGACCCAGCTGCAAACTCAGCTGGCCGGCACTACGGCCGGCAATGTGCTCGAAGGCGAGCAGCTCCTGAACATCCGGATGCGCTACCCCAACGCCGCCCAGGCCAACCTGGCCCAGATGCGCGGCGAGCCCGTGTTCTTGCCCAACGGCCAACGTCGCCGCCTCGACGAGCTGGCGATGGTGCATGTGTCGGTCGGCGATGCCGAGCTGGAGCGCGAAAACCTGCAAGCCATGACGGCCGTCACGGCCCGCCTCGACGGCCGCGACCTGGGCGGGGCCATGGCCGAAATCCGCCAGAAGCTGGAGCGCGACGTGCCGCTGCCGCCCGGCTACTTCATCCAGTACGGCGGCTCGTATGCCGAGCAGCAGCAGTCGTTCCAGGAACTACTGACCATTCTGGGCACGGCCTGCCTGCTGGTGTTTGCGGTGGCACTGTTTCTGTTTCGGGATTTGAAGGCGGCCGGGTTGATTCTGCTGATTGCCGTGCTGGGGCCGGCCGGCGGTTCGCTGGCACTGTTTGTCACGAATACCCCGCTGAACGTAGGTTCTTACACCGGGTTGATTATGGTGGTGGGCATCATCGGCGAGAATGCGATTTTCACCTTTCAGCAGTTTTTTGAGATATTGGAGGAAGGCCGGCCCGTGGAGCAGGCCGTGGGCTACGCCATTGCGGCGCGCCTGCGGCCCAAGCTGATGACGGCCCTCTCGGCCATTGCGGCGCTGCTGCCGCTGGCCCTCGGCATCGGGGCGGGCGCGCAGCTGCACCAACCGCTGGCCATTGCCGTAATTGGCGGGCTGCTGCTGGCATTGCCGCTGCTGTTGATGGTGTTGCCCAGCTTGTTGCGCCTCGCCTACCAGCAACAAACGATACCGGAAAACTCGGTTTTGACAGCCCGGGCGACGTAACAGTGCCCGGTCTGGAAAATGCGCCGGGCCCGTCGATAAAATCCCCCCTCCCCGTCGATGAAAACGGCTTCAGCAGCTGAAGGGGGTTAATTTTGCGCTACATTCTTAACAAAAACTCGTGCCGAGTAGTTAGGAGCCCTTGCAGTCGATGCGCTGCACCGGCGAACGCAGAAAACGGACGATATGTGGATAGTTAGACTAGCGCTGGCGCGCCCCTACACCTTTGTGGTGATGGCGTTGCTAATTCTGGTGGGCGGCGGCCTCACCATTCAGCGGATGGCGGTGGATATTTTTCCCGACATCCCGATTCCGGTGGTGGGCGTGGTGTGGGGCTACTCCGGCATCTCGCCTGAGGAGATGAACCAGCGCATCATCATCCCGGTGGAGCGCGCCATCACCACCACCGTGAACAACGTGGAGCATCAGGAAAGCCAGAGCCTGAAGGGCGTGGGCCTGATTAAGGTGTTCTTCCAGCCCGGCTCGAACCCTGATGCCGGTGTGGCCCAGCTCACGGCCATCACCCAAACGCTGCTGCGCGTGCTGCCTCAGGGAATTACGCCGCC
This sequence comes from Hymenobacter negativus, assembly GCF_016056375.1. Lineage (GTDB taxonomy): Bacteria > Bacteroidota > Bacteroidia > Cytophagales > Hymenobacteraceae > Hymenobacter > Hymenobacter negativus_A. The sequence continues at coordinate 193,305 of NZ_JAEDAE010000001.1, read as the reverse complement.
GCTCATCATCCGCTACTCGGCCTCCAACGTGCCCATTGCCCAGACCTCGCTCAGCTCCGAGACGCTGGGCGAGTCGGACCTGTTTGATGCGGCCAACGCCTTCATCCGGCCGGGGCTGGCGGTGGTGCAGGGCGCGTCGGTGCTGCTGCCCAACGGCGGCAAGCCCAAGCAGATTATGGTCGACCTCGACCCTGACAAGCTGGCCGGCAAAAACCTGAGCGGCAACGACGTGGTGACGGCCCTGCTGGCCCAGAACCTCATCATCCCGGCCGGCTCGGCCAAAATCGGCGACCGGGAATACGACGTGAAGCTGAACTCCAGCCCCGAGGCCATTGCCACGCTCAACGACCTCCCCATCAAGACGGTAAATGGCACCACCACCTACATCCGCGACGTGGCGTTTGTGCACGAGGGCGCGGCCGTGCAAACCAACATTGTGCGCCAGAACGGCCGCCGCACGGCCATTATCCCGATTCTGAAAAGCGGCGCGGCCAGCACGCTCGACATCATCGAAAAAATCAAAAAGGCGCTGCCCAATATCCAGGCCAACGCCCCCCCGGCCCTGAACATCAAGCTGTTGTTCGACCAGTCGTTCTTCGTGCGGGCCAGCATCAAGGGCGTTATCATCGAGGCCTGCATCGCGGCGGCCCTCACGGCCCTCATGATTCTGCTGTTTCTGGGTTCCTGGCGCTCCACGTTGATTATTGCCACCAGCATTCCGCTCTCGATTCTGGTCAGCATCATCGTGATGAACATTCTGGGGCAGACGCTGAATATCATGACGTTGGGCGGCCTCTCGCTGGCCGTAGGCATTCTGGTGGATGACGCGACGGTGGAAATCGAGAACATCCACCGCAACATGGGCATGAAGAAGCTGCTTAAGCGCAGCATTCTGGATGGAGCTCAGCAGATTGCTACGCCCGCGCTGGTGGCTACGCTGGCTATTTGCATTGTATTTGTGCCGGTGTTTTTCCTGGGCGGGGTGGCGTCGGCCATCTTCGCACCGCTGGCCACGGCGGTGATTTTCGCCATGCTGGCGTCTTACATTCTGAGCCGGACGCTGGTGCCCACGCTGGTTATGTACCTGCTGCGCAAGGAGCTGCCCATCTACCACGCCCAGGAGGAGCCCGACCTGCCCAGCCTACACCAGCGCAACGGCCAGCCGGTGAGCAAGATTGAGCGCGACCTCGAAATAATTCGTCGCGAACAGTACGAGAAGGCCCACCCCAGCGGCACGCCCGAGGAGGAAGCCGAAGATGAAATCACCGATTCGGAACGCGAAGCTGGCCAGGCCATCACCCAGACCTGGGTCTGGAAGCTGCACAAGGGCTTCGAGCATCGGTTCGAGAAGTTTCGCGGCGTGTACGGCGGGGCGCTGGACTGGGCGCTAAGCAACCGGCCCAAAGTCATTCTGGCGTTTATGGTGCTGTTTATTGGCTCGCTCGGCCTGTTCCCGCTCATCGGCCAGAACTTCTTCCCGACCGTGGACGCCGGCCAGTTACGCTTGCACGTGCGGGTGCCCACCGGCACGCGGGTGGAGGAAACGGAGGTACGCTTCCGGCAGGTGGAGCAGGTAATTCGGCAGGTGATTCCGGCCGATGAGCTGGACCTCGTGCTCGACAACATCGGCCTGCCCGTCATACCCATCAACCTGCTGCTGAGCGACAACCCCACCATTGGGGCCGGTGATGGCGAAATCCTGGTGAGCATGAAGGAGGAGCACGGCCCCACTGGCGAGTACATCAACGAAATCCGCCGCCGGCTGCACAAGCAATATCCGGACCTGACCATCTTCTTCCAGCCGGCCGACATCGTGAACCAGACCCTGAACTTTGGTCTGCCCGCCCCAATTGACATTCAGGTAATTGGCCGCGACAAAGTGGCTAACCAGCGCATCGCGGGCGAAATCAAGGAGAAAATCGTGAAGATTCCCGGCCTCGTCGATGCCTTCGTGTACCAGGCTTTCGACCAGCCCCAGCTCCGCCTCGACATTGACCGGGTGCGGGCTCAAGAGGCCGGCCTCTCGCAGCGCGACATTGCCAACAACGTACTGGTCAACCTCAGCTCCAGCTCCCAGACTTCGCCCAGCCAGTGGCTGAACCCTGCTACCGGCGTGAGCTACCAGGTGGCCGTGCAAACCCCGCCCCGCGCCCTGTCCACGCTCGATGAAGTTGGCAGTATTGGGGTGACCGGCGCGGGCCAGGACCAGGCCCAGCTGCTGAGCAACTTCGCCACCGTGCGCCGCAGCCAGGCGCTGGCAGTAGTATCGGACTATAACATCCAGCGCACCGTGGACGTGTACGCCAGCGTGAGCGGCCGCGACCTGGGCGGCGTGAGCAAAGACATCCGTAAAATCCTGGCCGACACGGAGAAGAACCTTCCTAAAGGCACCACGCTGGCCCTGCGCGGGCAGGCCGATTCCATGCGCACGTCGTTTGCCGGGCTGGGCCTGGGGCTGGCCGGTGCCATTGTGCTGGTGTACCTGCTGATGGTGGTGAATTTCCAGAGTTGGATGGACCCGCTCATCATCATCACCGCCCTGCCGGGCGCGCTGGCGGGCATCCTGTGGATGCTGTTTGTGACGCAAACCACGCTCAGCGTCCCGGCCCTGATGGGCGCCATCATGTGCATTGGCGTGGCCACGGCCAACTCTATTCTGCTCGTCACATTCGCCAATGAGCGGCGCGAGGAAGAGCCCGATTTGAGCCCGCGCGATGCGGCGCTGGACGCCGGCTTTACTCGTCTGCGCCCGGTGCTGATGACGGCGCTGGCCATGATTATCGGCCTGCTCCCCATGTCGTTGGGCATGGGCGAGGGCGGCGAGCAGAACGCTCCGCTTGGCCGCGCTGTGATTGGCGGCCTCACGTTGGCCACGGTGACGACCCTGTTTTTTGTGCCGATTATGTTCTCTTACCTGAAGAAGACGAAGCCGGTGGCCACGGCTCAGGCTTAGCCCTCCCCGCTTCCACTTCCAACTGCTGCATTCCGCCCCGATTCTTTTGCCTAATGTCCGATTCTAATTCTTCCGGCTCCAGCCGGTTTTGGCTGATAATTCTGGTTGTGCTGGTCGTCTTCGCCGGCTTGTTCGTGCTGGGCTACATGCCACGCCACAAGCAGGAAAAAGCTCGCGACGCCGAAGCCAAACAGGTTATCGACGCGAAGCCGACCGTGACCGTGGCCCCGGCCAAAGCCGCGCCCGATACCACCACCGTTACCCTGCCCGCCGATACCAAGTCGCTGCGCGAAACATTCGTGTTTGCCCAGGCCAACGGCTTCGTGAAATCGTGGAGCGCCGACATTGGCCAGAAGGTGCACGCCGGCCAAGTGCTGGCCGAAGTAACCACACCCGAGCTCGACCAGCAGGTGGCCCAGGCCCGTGCCAACCTCGGCCTGGCCAAAACCAGCTACAACCGCTTGGCCGGTGTAGCTCTGCCCGGCGCCATCTCCAAGCAGGAATTGGACGTGGCTAAGTCGCAGTTTTCGGTGCAACAGGCGGCCCTGCAACAGCTGCTGGCCCAGCAGAATTTCCGCCGCATCACGGCCCCGTTCAGCGGCATCGTCACACAACGGAACGTGGAAGTAGGCAGCCTGGTGAGCAGCAGCAACGCGCCGGGTTCGCAGCTGTTCAAGATTGAGCAAACCGAGAAGCTGCGCGCCTACGTGCAGGTACCGCAGAACTTCGCCCCCGCCATCAAAAACGGCATGACGGCCGACTACCTGGTGCCGGAATTTGTGGGCAAGCCTTTTAAAGGCAAGGTGGTGCGCGATGCCGGCGCCCTCGACCCCAACACCCGCACCCTGCTCACCGAAGTGCAGGTGCCGAACCCGCGCGGCGAGCTGCGCCCCGGCTCCTATGCCCAGGTGAAATTTTATCTACCGCGCACCGCGCCCAGCGTCATCATCCCGGCCAATGCGCTGGTCCCCGGCGGCACCGACAGCCGCGTGGCCATGGTGCAGGATGGCAAAATCCACTACCAGTCCATCACCACTGCCCGCGACTTCGGCAACCAAATTGAAGTATCGCAGGGCCTGCAAGGCGGCGAGCAACTGGTGCTGAACCCGGCCGAAACCCTTGTCGAAGGCCAGGCCGTGCAAACCAAAGCCTTCGTCCCGCCCACCAAGCCCGCCGGCCCGCCGCCCGCCAAGCCCCGCCCGAATGACCCGGACGCGCCGCGCGTGTCGTCGCCGGTGAAGTAACGGATAGTTGTTAGCTGTTAATTGAACGGTCATGCTGAGCGCAGTCGAAGCATCTCTACCACTTCGTTGCAGCAGATTGATTACTTGCGCGGTAGAGATGCTTCAACTGCGCTCAGCATGACCGCCAGATTTGACTTTGCTTCGTCCAATGACCCTCCGCATCTCTCCTTTTCTACTCCTCGCGCTGCTGGCCGGCTGCGTGCGGCCGCCCAGCTACGCGCCGCCTAGCCTGCCCACGCCCGCCGCCTGGAAAAACACGGCCGATAGCCTCACGGCCGCCACGCCGCCGGCGGCCGTGGCCAGCAGCACACCGCCCACCGTGGACAACCCGCCCGTGTCCGGCAGCTGGTGGACGCTCTTCAACGATGCCGGCCTGAACACGTTGGAACAGCAGGCCACCGCTCAGAACTTCAGCCTGCAAGCCGCCCTGGCCCGCGTGGAGGAGGCCCGCGCCAATGTGCGTGTGGCCAATTCGTACCGCTCGCCGTTGGTAACGGTGGACCCGCAGGTGTACCGCTCGCGGCTGTCGGGGCTGCGGCCGCTGCCGTTTCCGGTAGCGACCAATAATCTGGGCGTAATTCAGACCCAGTATTATATTCCCATCAATGCCAGCTACGAGTTTGATGTGTGGGGCCGCATCCGCAGCAGCATCCGGGCCGCCGAGGCCGACGCGCAGGTGCAGGAGGCCAACCGCCGCACCGTGCTGCTCTCCCTCACGGCCGATGCCGCGACCTACTACTTCAACATTCGCGGGCTCGATGCGCAGCTGCTCGTGCTCGACACCGCTCGTCTCGACCGCCAGCACAGCCTGGAGCTGACCCGCGCCCGCTACCAGGCAGGCGTGGACAATGAAATAGCTGTGCACCGCGCCGAAACCGAGCTGGCCAACGTGGACGCCAGCGTGGTAGAAACCCGCCGCCAGCGCTTGGGCATCGAAGCCTCCCTGGCCACGGTGCTGGGCCAGCCAGCCAGCGGTTTCGCGGTGCCGGCGCAGGCCGGGCCGCTCACTGCGCCGGTGGTGCCGGCTTCTCTGCCCGCTGCCCTCCTGGCCCGCCGGCCCGATTTGCAGCAGGCCGAGCGCCGCCTCGCCGCCGCCAGCGCCCGCGTCGATGTGGCAAAGCTCACCCGCCTGCCCACCGTGCGCCTCAACGGCTACCTGGGCCCGCAAAGCGCCCAGCTGGGCGATATCGTGAAGGTAGCCGACAACTACACCTACTACGTGGGCGGCGGCGTAAGCATCCCCGTCTTCAACGGTGGCCGCAACCGCGCCAACGAGCAGGTGGCCCGCTCCGAAGCGGAAGCGCTGGTGGCCGACTACCGGCAGGCCGCGCTCAACGCCTTTCAGGAAGTGGAAACCAGCCAGGCCGACGTGCGCCAGTACCAGGCCCAGGTGGCGGCCCGCCAGCGCGCCTACCGCGCCGCCCGCCTGGCCAGCGCCCTCACCAAGGAGCGGTACCGCGCCGGCCTCACCACCTACTTCGAAGTGGTGGATGCCGACCGCCAGACCCTCGACGCGGCTACGCTGCTCACCCAGGCCCAGAGCAATTTGCTGGGAGCCAGCGTGGCACTGGTCCGGGCACTGGGCGGCGGCTGGGAATAGCCACTAAATCAACAGATTTCGCACAGAATTCAACGTCCTCGCCAAGCTGGCGGGGACTTTTTTATTGCGGCAACTTATTCATACCAATCAACTTACTATTTTCCTCAGAATATGATGTTACGTTTTTATTACCCCACCCGTAGAAATGAATTTGCTGTTTAATCTGACTCAAATTCTTTCTTCATGCGCTCCTTTTTAGTTACCCGTTTTGCTGCCGCTATGCTGCTGTTCGGGGCAATCCACCCGGTTCAGGCTCAGGTTAAGCCTACGCCTTCTGACACTACGAAAAAATACGCCAACCCCGGCGGCGTTTCGGCCCCCAGCAACAAGCCATTTTTGAAAAGCAAGCTGTTCAAAGCGGTAGCCATTCCTGCGGTGCTGATAACCTACGGCGCCATCACGGCGCAGGGCGATGCGGGCATCAACCACGATGCCCGCACGTTTGTGCAGAAGCAGTTTCGGCCCGTCAATACGATGATTGACAACACGGTAATTTTCTTGCCTTACGTCGAGTTGGGCGCGGTGGCGCTGGCGGGCGTGGAGTCGCGCAATGACCGCATCAACACGCTGCTTATCATTGCCAAAGGCGAGGCCATCATGCTGGCCAGTACCTTCGCCGTGAAATACCTCGCTAACGAGACCCGGCCCAACGGCGCCGATAACCTCTCGTTTCCCTCGGGGCACACGGCGCAGGCATTTCTGGCGGCCAGCATCGTGCACACCGAGTTTCGGGACAAGAGCCAATGGTACGGCGTGGGCGCTTACACCATTGCCACGAGCGTGGCCGCCCTGCGCATGATAAACGACAAGCACTGGCAGAGCGACGTGGTGGCCGGCGCGGGCTTTGGCATTCTATCCGCTCACTTGGCCTATCTGAGCCACCGCAACCGCTGGGGCCGCAAGTCCATCGGCCGCGATGTGAGCATGGCGCCCAGCTACTTTGGCAACGGTGCCTCGGGCGTGAGCATTTCCTGGCGGCCGTCGAAATAGTCCTAGGCCATCCAGTGTAAGGCTGACGAGCCCATCAAACCAAAAAAGCCCCGCCAATTGGCGGGGCTTTTTTGGTTTTAGTAAGTGCTGTACGTAACGAGCTAGGTGGGATTTAGTAGCTGTTGTTATCGAAATACTGCAGGCCATCGGCATAGCCCTGCCACCACTCGGCGCGTCCGGTTTCGCCGGTGCTGTTGTAGAAATCAACATTTTTGAGCGCTTTGTGCCACTCATCAGCAATGCGGGCCATGTCGGTGGTGTACGTCAGGTAGCGCTGGCCGGCGGCGTAGCCATAGTTATAGCCCTCGTCTGGAATTGTAACCGCAACCGCCTGGGTGGCAGCGAGTGAGTGGGTAGCGGTGCTCGTCATCAAAGCGGCAGCCAGCAGCAACATTGAAAGTTTGTTCATGAAAAATGGAAGTGAAGGTTGAAAATTGAACGACACAAAGACACGCGTCCTCACTTGCTTATTCAAGGACAAAGTGGTGCTGGCTGCGACTTGTATTTAGCTGGTATTTCATAGCGCTATGGCTGGAATAGCAGAATAAACAGCAGGAACAAAGCTCCCAACCTCGCTAAAGCAGGCTTTTTTCAGACAGCCAATCTTCCTGCATTCATAGGCTGAGGCGCCGTAGCCCTCGCAATTGCTGGCTATTTGGCCCGGCCCCGACAAGCTTTCTGCAACAAAATTTTCCGCAAGTCCCGGGCTCCAAAAAGACAACGCAACGTTTCGGTTATCTGCTTGTCTTTTTCATTAAGATTCCGTCCCATCTTTACGAATCTGCTTTCCTTATCATCCGAATCCCTACTCTCTTTTGAAAAGACGCGACTTTGTGGGACTGTCCGGCCTGGCCGCCGGGGCCCTCTTTCTGCCCAGCTTCCCTAGCCTGGGCGGCACGCTCGTAGATGCCGCCCGCCTACTGGAGCCCGGCCTCGACCCGGCCCAGAAAAAACGCCTGGCCGACGCGGCCCTGAACGCCGCTAAAGCCGCCGGCGCCAGCTACGCCGACGTGCGCATCGGCCGCTACCTCAACCAGAGCATTTTCACCCGCGAAAAGCAGGTGCAAAACATCGCCAGCGGCGAAAGCTTTGGGGGCGGCGTGCGGGTGCTGGCCAACGGCACCTGGGGCTTCGCCGCCACCAACACCGTGACCGAAGCCGGCCTGGCCAAAGCCGCGCAGCTGGCCGTGGCCATTGCCAAGGCCAACGCCAAAGTGCAGAAGGAGAAGGTGCAGCTGGCCCCGCAAAAGGGCTACGGCGAAGTGAGTTGGCGCACGCCCATCAAGCAAAATGCCTTCGAAGTGCCGGTGGCGCAGAAGGTGGAATTGCTACTGGCGGCCAACGCAATAGCCACCGACAACGGCGCGAGCTTCGTGAACTCCTCGCTGTTTCAGATTAACGAACAGAAGTATTTTGCCAGCACCGACGGCTCCTACATCGACCAGGACGTGCACCGCATCTGGCCCACGTTTTCGGTCACGGGCATCGACCGGGCCAGTGGCAAGTTCCGCACCCGCGACGCGTTGAGCGCGCCCATGGGCCTGGGCTACGAGTACCTCACGCCCCAGGCTGCCGACAAGATTGCGGGCGCCAGTGGCACCGGCCTCATCGGCTACCGCAACAGCTACGATATGCTGGAAGATGCCGCCCTGGCCGCCAAGCAGGTGAAGGAAAAGCTGACTGCGAAATCCGTCACGGCCGGCAAATACGACCTCGTGCTCGACCCCAACCACCTGGGGCTTACGATTCATGAAAGTATCGGCCACCCGCTCGAACTGGACCGCGTTCTAGGCTACGAGGCCAACTACGCGGGCACTTCGTTTGCCACGCTGGAGTGGAAGGCCAAGCAGATTCCCTATGGCTCGAAGCTGGTGAACATCATGGCCGACAAGCTGCAGCCCGGCTCGTTGGGCGCGGTGGGCTACGACGACGAAGGCGTAAAAACCAAGCGCTGGGACCTGATTAAAGACGGCGTGCTGGTGAACTACGAGAAAATCCGCGACCAGGCGCACATCGTCGGCCAGACGGAATCGGACGGCTGCTGCTACGCCGACTCCTGGGATTCGGTGCAATTCCAGCGCATGCCCAACGTGAGTTTGCAGCCCGGCAAAACCAAGCTGAGCGTGGACGAGCTGATTAAGGGCGTCGACAAGGGCATTTACATCGCCGGGCGCGGCTCCTATTCCATCGACCAGCAGCGCTATAATTTTCAGTTTGGCGGGCAGGTATTTTACGCCATCGAAAAAGGCCAGATTGCGGGCATGATTGAGGACGTAGCCTATCAGGCCAACACCCAGGAATTCTGGAACTCCTGCGCCGCGATTTGCGACGAATCGGACTACCGCCTGTTCGGGTCGTTTTTCGATGGCAAGGGCCAGCCCAGCCAGGTTTCGGCGGTGAGTCACGGGTCGTCCACCACGCGGTTTAATGCCGTGAACGTGATAAATACCGCCCGCAAAATCGGGTAGGAACGCGCCCCGGCGCGTTCGGCGGTCGTGCCGTGGAAACAGCCCGGCTGATGGTACAACGATTGAACGCGCCAGGGCGCGTTCCTACAAACCCTTATTTCAATGGCCATTCTCTCCAAAGACGAAGCCCAAACCATACTCAAGAAAGTCCTCAGCTTCAGCACCGCCGATGAGTGCGAGGCAACGCTCAACGGCAGCACCGGCGGCAACGTGCGCTCGGCCCGCAACTCCATCAGCACCGCCGGGGCCAGCGAAAATGTGGCCCTGGCCGTGCAGGCGCGCTTTGGCAAGCGCAGCGGGCTAGCCACCTGCAACGAGTTTGACGACGCCTCGCTGCGGCGCTGCGTGCAGCGGGCCGAGGAAATTGCCCGCCTGGCGCCCGAGTCGCCCGAGTACGTGCCGCTGCTCGGGCCGCAGACCTACCTGGCCTCGCCGGGCTCGTTTGCCCAGCGCACGGCGGCTATTACGCCTGATTATCGGGCTGAGCAGATTGGGGCCAGCATGGCGCTGTGCGAGCAGAAAAAGCTGAGTTCTGCCGGCTTCTTTAATGATTCGGCGGGTTTTGTGGCCAAGCGCAACTCCAAGGGCCTGGAGGCTTACCAGCAGGTTTCCAACCTTGACTTTTCCATTACGGTGCGCACGGCCGATGGCACGGGCTCGGGCTACGCCATTGCCAACTACACGGATTTGGCGAAGTTCGACGCGGCCCGCCTGACGCGGGTGGCGGCTGATAAGGCGGCATCGTCGGTGGGCGCGAAGGCCATTGAGCCGGGCAAGTACACCGTGATTCTGGAGCCGGCCGCCGCCATCGACTTGCTCAACAACATGATGGGTGCAATGGACGCCCGCAACGCCGACGAGGGCCGCAGCTTCCTCAGCAAAAAAGGCGGTGGCAACAAGAAGGGCGAAAAGGTATTCGACGAGCGGGTGACCATTTACTCCGACCCCACCCACCCCGACGTGCCCGACCTGACCTTCGCCAACGACGGCCGACCGCAGCAAAAAGTGACTTGGGTAGAAAAAGGCATCGTGAAGAACCTCTATACCTCACGCTTCTGGGCCCAGAAATCGGGCGCGCCCGATATCCCGCCGCCCGGCGGCTGGATTATGGCCGGCGGCACCCAAAGCACCGCCGAGCTCATCAAAGGCACGGCCAAGGGCATTCTCGTGACGCGCCTCTACTACATTAGGGCCGTCGACCCGCAAACGCTGCTCTACACCGGCCTCACGCGCGACGGCACGTTCTACATCGAAAACGGCCAGATTAAATTCCCGGTGAAAAACTTCCGCTTCAACGAAAGCCCGGTAATTATGCTGAACAACTTGGAAGCGCTGGGCAAGCCTGTGCGCCTGAACGGCAGCCTCGTGCCGCCGCTCAAAATCCGGGATTTCACCTTCACCAGCCTCTCAGACGCGGTGTAGGTTGTAGCGTGGACTCTGCGAGTCCGCGCATCGGCCGGCTTGCAGCGGGCGCATTCGCTTTCAACTTTAACTAAAACTCTCCCACGCGCGGACTCGCAGAGTCCACGCTACATTTCTTCCCTTCAATGAAAAGACGCGACTTTGTGGGACTTTCTGGCCTGGCAGCCGGGGCCCTTTTTCTGCCCAGCTTCCCCAGCCTGGGCGGCACCCTCGTGGACCCTGCCCGCTTGCTGGAGCCCGGTGCCGACGTGGCCCAGAAAAAACGCCTCGCCGATGCCGGCCTGAATGCCGCCAAAGCCGCCGGGGCCAGCTACGCCGACGTGCGCATCGGCCGCTACCTCAACCAGAGCATTTTCACCCGCGAAAAGCAGGTGCAGAACATTGCCAGCACCGAGAGCTACGGCGTGGGCATCCGCGTCATTGCCAACGGCACCTGGGGCTTTGCCTCGACCAACAATGTGACCGAGGCCGGCATTGCAAAAGCCGCCCAACTGGCCGTGCAGATTGCCAAGGCCAACTCGAAAGTGCAGAAGGAAAAAGTGCAGCTGGCCCCGCAACAGGGCTACGGCGAGGTGAGCTGGAAAGCCCCGATTCAGCAGAATGCCTTCGAGGTGCCCATCAAGGACAAGGTGGATTTGCTGCTGGGCGTGAACGCCAAGGCGCTGGATTTGGGGGTATCGTTCATCAATTCGGTGTTGTTTCAGGTGAACGAACAGAAGTATTTTGCCAGCACCGACGGCTCCTATATCGACCAGGACATTCACCGGATTTACCCCACGTTCGGCGTCACGGCCATCGACCGGTCCAGCGGCAAGTTCCGCTCGCGGCAGGCCATGAGCTCGCCCGTGGGTATGGGCTACGAGTACCTCACGCCCAAAGCCGCCGATAAGGTGGCCGGCCCCACCGGCTCCGACCTCATCGGCTACAAGTACAGCTACGACATGCTGGAAGACGTGGCCGCCGCCGCCAAGCAGGTGAAGCAGAAGCTGACCGCCAAATCGGTGGTGCCCGGCAAATACGACCTCGTGCTCGACCCGCACCACCTGGGCCTGACCATTCACGAAAGCGTGGGCCACCCGCTGGAGCTCGACCGCGTACTGGGCTACGAGGCCAACTACGCGGGCACCTCATTCGCTACGTTGGAGTGGAAAGCCAAGGGTATTCCTTACGGCTCGAAAGTGGTGAACATCGTGGCCGATAAAATCCAGCCCGGCACCCTGGGCGCGGTGGGCTACGACGACGAGGGCGTGAAAACCCGCCGCTGGGATTTGATTAAGGAAGGCCGTTTGGTGGACTATGAGAAAATCCGCGACCAGGCGCACGTGGTGGGCCAGGACCATTCGGACGGCTGCTGCTACTCGCAGAGCTGGCAGGACGTGCAGTTTCAGCGCATGCCCAACGTGAGCCTGCTGCCCGGCAAAGACAAGCTGAGCGTGGACGAGCTGGTGAGCAAGGTGGACAAGGGCATTTACATTGCCGGCAACGGCTCGTTCAGCATCGACCAGCAGCGCTACAACTTCCAGTTTGGCGGGCAGGTGTTTTACGCCATTGAGAAAGGCAAAATCACCGAAATGCTGGAAGACGTGGCCTACCAGGCCAACACCCAGGAATTCTGGAACTCCTGCGCCGCCACCTGCGACGAAAGCGACTACCGTTTCTTCGGCGCCTTCAACGACGGCAAAGGGCAGCCCAGCCAGAGTTCGGCGGTGAGCCACGGGTCGAGTACCACGCGGTTTAACGGCGTGAACGTGATTAACACGGCGCGCAAAATCGGTTAATTGAAAGGTCCTATCAGACCCTCATCCCCACATCTGAAAATATCATGGCCATTCTTTCCAAAGACGAAGCCCAAACGATACTCAAGAAAGTCCTCAGCTTCAGCACCGCCGACGAGTGCGACGCCACGCTGAGCGGCAACACCGGCGGCAACGTGCGCTCGGCGCGCAACTCCATCAGCACGGCTGGGGCCAGTGACAATATTTCGCTGGCCGTGGAAAGCCGCTTCGGCAAGCGTGCCGGCGTGGCTACCTGCAACGAGTTCGACGATGCCACCCTGCGCCGCTGCGTGCAGCGGGCCGAGGAAATTGCGCGCCTCGCGCCGGAAAGCCCGGAGTATATGCCGCTGCTCGGGCCGCAGCAGTACATCGATGGCAGCCGCTCCTACTCGGCCGCCACGGCTGGCATCACGCCCGACTACCGCGCCGCGCAAATCGGGGCCAGCATGGCGCTCTGCGACCAACGCAAGCTCAGCTCGGCGGGCTTTCTGGACGATTCGCACGGCTTCGTGGCCAAGCGTAACTCCAAGGGCCTGGAAGCTTATCAGCAGGTTTCCAACGTCACGTTTTCGGTGACGGTGCGCACGCCCGACGGCACCGGCTCGGGCTACGCCTCGGGCGACTACATTGATTCGAGCAAGATGGACGCGGCCCGCTTCACGAAAATTGCGGCCGATAAGGCTGCTTCTTCGATGAAGGCGCGGGCCATTGAGCCGGGCAAATACACCGTGATTCTGGAGCCGAATGCGCTGCTGTCCAACGTGGACACTTCGCTCATCGGGGCGCTTATGCAGAGCCTCGACGCCCGCAACGCCGACGAAGGCCGCAGCTTCCTGAGCAAGAAAGGCGGCGGCAATCGCAAGGGCGAAAAGCTGTTCGACGAGCGGGTGACGATTTACTCCGACCCGCTGAATCCGGAAATCAGCGACCTCACCTTCAGCGGCGACGGCCGGCCCCAGCAGCGCACCACCTGGATTGAAAAGGGCGTGGTGAAAAACCTTTACTCCTCGCGCTACTGGGCGCAAAAAGCCGGCATCCCCGACCTGCCTCGGCCCAACGGCTGGATTATGGAAGGCGGCACCCAAAGCACCGCCGACCTCATCAAGGGCACGGCCAAGGGCATATTGGTGACGCGCTTGTGGTACATCCGCCCCGTCGACCCGCAGACGCTGCTGTTCACTGGCCTCACGCGCGACGGCACGTTCTACATTGAAAACGGCCAAATCAAGTTCCCCATCAAGAACTTCCGCTTCAACGAAAGCCCGGTGATTATGCTGAATAACCTGGAAGCCATCGGCAAACCAGTGCGCTTGAACGGCAACCTCGTGCCGCCGCTCAAAATCCGGGACTTCACGTTCACGAGCCTGTCGGACGCGGTGTAGTTTGTAGCGTGGGCTCTGCGAGTCTGCGCTTAGTGGGTTTTACTCTTGCATTACTAACCAAGGCGTGGACTCGCAGAGCCCACGCTACACTTTCACTTTTTTCTGCAAACCTTATGAAAAGACGCGACTTTGTGGGCCTCACCGGCCTCGCCGCCGGAGCCTTGTTTCTGCCGAGCCTGCCGGGCTTTGGTCACACGCCCGTCGACCCCGCCCGCCTGCTGGAGCCGGGCGCTGACGTGGCCGTGAAAAAGCGCCTGGCCGACGCGGCCCTGAACGCCGCCAAAACCGCCGGAGCCGACTACGCCGACGTGCGCATCGGCCGCTCGCTGAACCAGTATGTGTTCACGCGCGAAAAGCAGGTGCAGAACATAGTGAGCACCGAGAGCTACGGCGTGGGCATTCGGGTGCTGGTGGCGGGCTGCTGGGGCTTCGCCTCCACGAGCGTGGTGACCGAAGCCAACCTGGCCGCCACCGCCCGCGAAGCCGTGAGCATTGCCAAGGCCAACAAGCTGGTAATGAAAGAGCCCGTGCAGCTGGCCGCGCAGCAAGGCTACGGCGAGGTGAGTTGGAAAACGCCTATTCAGCAAAGTGCCTTCGAGGTGCCCATCAAGCAAAAAGTGGACTTGCTGCTGGCGGCCAACGCCGCCGCCATGGATGCGGGGGCCAACTACATCAACTCGGCCCTGTTTCAGGTGAACGAGCAGAAGTATTTCGCCAGCACCGACGGCTCCTACATCGACCAGGACATTCACCGGCTTTGGCCCACGTTCTCGGCCACGGCGGTGGATATGAAGTCGGGCAAATTCCGCTCGCGCGAGGCCTTGAGCGCACCGGTGGGTTTGGGCTTTGAGTACCTCACGCCCAGCGCGGCCGAGCAGGTGCGCGGCCCGCAGGGCACCGATACCATCGGCTACAAGCTGCGCTACGACATGCTGGCCGATGCCGCCCTGGCCGGCAAGCAGGCCAAAGCCAAGCTGACCATGAAATCAGTAACGCCCGGCAAGTATGATTTGGTCCTTGACCCCGGCCACCTGGGACTGACCATTCACGAGTCCGTCGGCCACCCCACGGAGCTGGACCGCGTGCTGGGCTACGAGGCCAACTTTGCCGGCACCAGCTTTGCCACCCTGGAGTGGAAGGCCAAAAACCTACCCTACGGCTCGAAGGCCGTGAACATTGTGGCCGACAAGCTGCAGCCTGGCTCGGTGGGCAACGTGGGCTACGATGACGAGGGCGTAAAAACCCGTGAGTGGGACCTCATCAAGGAAGGCAAGCTGGTGAACTATCAGAAAATTAGGGACCAGGCGCACATCGTGGGCCAGAAAGAATCCGACGGCTGCGCCTACGCCCAGAGCTGGGAAGACGTGCAGTTTCAGCGCATGCCCAACGTGAGCCTCCGCCCCGGCACTGCCAAAATGAGCCCCGATGAGATGGTGAAGGGCGTGGACAAGGGCATTTACATTGCGGGGGCGGGTTCGTTCTCCATCGACCAGCAGCGCTTCAATTTCCAGTTTGGCGGGCAGCTGTTTTTCGCCATCGAGAAAGGCAAAATCACCGAGCCGCTGGAAGACGTGGCCTATCAGTCGAACACCCAGGAATTCTGGGGCGCTTGCGCCGGCTCGTGCGACCAGTCGGACTACCGCCTGTTCGGCACTTTCTTCGACGGCAAGGGCCAGCCGGCCCAGGTGTCGTCGGTGAGCCACGGCTCGGCCACCACGCGGTTCAACGGCGTGAACGTCATCAACACGGCCCGCAAGGTTTAGCCCTTTCCTTCCCCCACATTTCTGCAAATCATCATGGCTATCTATTCCAAAGACGAAGCCCAGGCTCTCTTGAAAAAAGTCCTCAGCTACAGCACTGCTGACGAGTGCGCGGTATCGCTGAACGGTCGCACCACCGGCAACATTCGCTACGCGCGCAACAGCGTGAGCACGGCCGGCGCCCAGAATTCCGTGTCGCTGGTGGTCGAGAGTCGCTTCGGCAAGCGCAGCGGCATTGCCACCTGCAACGAGTTCGACGACGCCACCCTGAAACGCTGCGTGCAGCGGGCCGAGGAAATTGCGAAGCTCGCCCCCGAAAGCCCCGAATACGTGCCCCTGCTCGGCCCGCAAACCTACGTGAGCCCGCCCTCCACGGCCACCACGCTGCTCACGGCCGCCACCCGCGCCCAGGCCGCGGCCGACAGCATGAACCTGTGCGCTGCCAAAAACCTGACCGCCGCCGGCTTTCTCGATGGCGGCACGCGGTTCCAGGCCATCCGCAATTCCAAGGGCCTCGAAGCCTACCAGCAATCCACCAACACCGACTTCTCGGTGACGGTGCGCACCGCCGACGGGCGCGGCTCGGGCTACGCCATTGCCGACGTGACGGACCCCGCCAAGCTCAACGCCAAAGCCCTGACGCAGCGCGCCGCCGACAAAGCCCTGGGCTCGGTAAACGCCAAGGCCATCGAGCCCGGCAAGTACACCGTGATTCTGGAGCCGGCCGCGCTGATGGACGGCGGCGATTTGTCGCTGCTCGGCGGGCTGATGTATGGGCTGGATGCCCGCTCGGCCGACGAGGGGCGCAGCTTCATGACCAAGAAAGGCGGCGGCAACCGCAAGGGTGAAAAGCTGTTCGATGAGCGGGTGAACATCTACTCCGACCCCATGAATGCCGAGGTACCCGGCAGCGCTTTCGACGGCGAAGGCCTGCCCACCAAGCGCCTCAACTGGATTGAGAAAGGCGTGGTGAAGCAGCTATACTACTCCCGCTTCTGGGCTGAGAAAAACAAGGTGGCGGCCACGGCTTTCCCCAGCGGCTTCATCATGGCGGGCGGCACCCAAAGCACCGCCGAGCTCATCAAAAGCACGGCCAAGGGCATTTTGGTGACGCGCCTGTGGTACATCCGCGAAGTCGACCCGCAGACGCTGCTTTACACCGGCCTCACGCGTGACGGGACTTTTTACATCGAAAACGGGACCATCAAATTCCCCATCAAGAACCTGCGCTTCAACGAAAGCCCGATTATCATGCTGAATAACATCGAGGCCATCGGCCGGCCCCAGCGCCTGGCCGGCTGCCTGATTCCGCCCCTAAAAATCCGGGACTTCACGTTCACGAGCCTCTCGGACGCGATTTAGATTGTAGCGTGGACTCTGCGAGTCCGCGAGTGAGTGCAGCGAACATCTATGGCCGTACCATACGCCGGATGCTCGCTGTGCTCGCTCGCGGACTCGCAGAGTCCACGCTACTTCTTCCCGCCAAACTGCAGCGCGGCATACACCTGAAACACCCGATTTTGCAGGCGCGGGTCGTTGATGCCGGACAGGTTTTTGGCGTCGTTAATATCGTTCAGGCCCGCTACGAGGCGGCCGCCCAGCGAAAATCCGCTGGCAAGTTTCAGACCTACACCACCTACCACACTGAAATCGTTGCGTTTAAACTCGCTGCTGGCCGACCGCGACTGGTTGCCATAGGCAGGCTGGCCATCGGGGGTAAATCCTACCTGCATAGTACCCGACTGGTTGGCGCTGAGCAGGATGCCATATTGCGGCCCGGCTTCCACAAATACCGGCCCCACGGTAAGCTTGGCCAGGATGGGTACGGTGAGGTAGTGCAGTTCGCTATCGTAGTTGGTAAAGGCCGATTTCAGGTTGCCGCCGGCCACCGAATACTGCACTTCGGGCTGAATGGACAGCGGCCCCAGGATATTGGCCTGATAGAAAATCCCGACGTGGTAAAACGGTTTGTAAGAAGCGCTTTCGCCATCGCGACCGGTCATTTCGGCCACGTTCAGCCCGCCTTTAATGCCAAACTGTGCGTGCGCCAGCGGCATCAGCCCAAAACTCAGTAATGCGATTATCAACAGCTTTTTCATAGCAAATAGTGGATATAGGATGAGGATAACAGGACGAAGCCATCCGAGATTTCAGGCGTAGCTTCGGCAACAGCAGGGCCGAAAACAGTAGCCTTTAATACAGTTGGACGCTGGCAAAAGGTTGCGGTTTAGGGCAAGCCCTGATTTAATTACCGCCGATTTCAACGCCCTGCGCAACCGATTTATTTCCCGACCGACTATCGCGCTAGCGCCTGTTCGCTTTTTCGTTTTTCTTCCGCTGCTACCCTTTCTACTGTGCCCGCTGCCCCTTTCACCTTTGTGCGCCTGAAATACCACTCCGGCGACTGGGATGCGGTGGACGAGCGCATGCCCGCCAACCTGCTGCACTCGCTGGTGCAGTACACCAAAGTACCCGTCGACCCCAAGGAAAAAGTAGTGGCGCTGGACAGTGCAGAGCTGTTCAATTACCCCTTCTGTTACCTCTCGGGGCACCGGCTGGTGCAGTTTTCGGGCGCTGAGAAACAGAACTTTATTCAGTACGTGCGCAACGGCGGCTTCGTGTTCGTCGACGACTGCAACCACGACATCGATGGCCTGTTTGCCCGCTCGTTTGAGGAGCAGATGCGCCAGTGCTTCGGCAGTGGCGCGCTGAAGAAAATTCCCAAAACTCACCCCATCTACTCCCAGTTTTTCACCTTCAAAGACGGCCCGCCCAACACCGGTTTCGAGCTCAACGGCTGGGGCGACGACCTAGTGCACGACTACCTGAAAGCCATCGAAATCAAGGGCCGCATCGGCGTGCTGTATTCCAACAAAGACTACGGCTGCGAGTGGGACTACGACTTCCGCAACAAGCGCTTTCTGGCCGAGGATAACACCAAGTTTGGAGTGAATATTTTGCTGTATGCGCTGACGTAGGGGTCTTGGGGACTTAGGGTCTTAGGAACTTGGATTGACTGTCCAACAACCGGAAGAAAACCAAGTCCCCAAGACCCTAAGTCCCCAAGACCCAATACATGACCGAACAAGAAGTAAACACGCTGCTGGCCAAGCTGCCCGTCCTCAAAGCCGAAATTGCCAAGGTCATCGTGGGCCAGGAAGCCGTGCTCGATGAAGTGCTGGTGGCGCTGCTCGCCGGGGGCCACGCCCTGCTGGAAGGCGTGCCCGGCCTGGCCAAAACCCTGCTGGTACGCACGCTGGCCGCCGCCACGGATTTGCCCTTCCGCCGCATCCAGTTCACGCCGGATTTGATGCCGACGGATATTCTCGGCACCGAAGTTTTGGAGGAAGACCACGGCACGGGCCGGCGCTCGTTCAAGTTCAACCCCGGGCCTATTTTCGCCAGCTTGGTGCTGGCCGACGAAATCAACCGGACGCCGCCCAAAACCCAGGCCGCCCTGCTGGAGGCCATGCAGGAGGGCCACGTCACCTACGCCGGGCAGGAGCATGCGCTGCCCAGGCCCTTCTTCCTGCTGGCCACCCAAAACCCTATCGAGCAAAGCGGCACCTACCCCCTGCCCGAGGCCCAGCTCGACCGGTTTTTACTGTACGTGCGCATCGGCTACCCCACGGCCGAGGAGGAGCTGGCGGTGCTGCGCGGCACCACCGGCGCGGCCGGCCAGGCAGTGCAGCCCGTGTTGGGCGGGGCCGATATCCGGGCCTTGCAGGCATTGGTGCGGCAGGTGAGCCTGAGCCCCGAGCTGATGGATTTCGTGAACCGGCTGGTGCGGGCCACTCGTCCGGCCACGTCGGAGGTGAAATTTATTAAGGACTACGGGCGCTGGGGCGCGGGGCCGCGCGCCGGGCAGGCCCTGATACTGTGCGCCAAGGCGCGGGCGCTGCTGCACGGCCGCTTTGCCGCCACGCTGGAGGATATCCGCACGCTGGCCCCGCCGGTGCTGCGGCACCGGGTGCTGCTGAATTTCAACGCCGAAGCGGAAAACATGACGCCGGATGATGCGGTGACCGAATTATTTAAATCGGTAAAATTGTGATTTTTAACGAATTGCTTCACGGTGGACCGTTGAACGACACTTCGGAACACTGCGATTTTAACCCTGCGAGACACTGCGAGAGATGACGTTGCTGACGCCTGAACATTTACATGCCCTGCGCAACCTCTCCCTTGCCGCCCGGCAAGCGGCCGAGGGCTTCCTCAACGGCGCGCATGCCAGCCGGCGGCACGGCGCGGGCATGGAGTTCAGCCAGTACCGCCCCTACCAGCCCGGCGACGACCTGCGCCGCCTCGACTGGCGCCTGGCGGCCCGCTCGGACCGGTATTATCTGCGAGAGTCAGAGATTGACACCAGCCAAACGGTGCACTTGCTACTGGATGCCAGCGCGAGCATGACTCATCGCGACGACAACGGCCTCACCAAGCTCGACTACGCCCGGCTGCTACTGGGTGCGCTGGCCTATATTGCTACGCAGCAGGGCGATGCCGTGGGATTAAGCATCCTCAGTCCCGCTGGCCTGCGCCACCTCGCGCCCCGTGCCGATGCCCGCCAGCTGCCCCGCCTCTACCACGCCCTGGAAACGGCGGAGGCCGCCGGCCGCTTCCCCAGCGTCGGCACGCTGGCCCCGCTCACGGCACGGCGGCAGCGCGCCCTCACGGTGTGCGTGAGCGACTTGTATGAGGAAGGCACCGAAATCAATGCGCTGCTTACGCGCCTGCGCGCCACCAGCGGCGACGTGCTGCTATTGCACCTGATGGCGCATAATGAGCTGCAATTCAGTTACCAGGGGGCGGTTACCTTTCGGGATTTAGAAACCGGCCAAACCCTGCAAATCGACGCCAACCAGCAGCGCGACGCTTACCAAAAGCAGCTGCAGGTGTGGCTGCAAGAGACGGCCAGGCAAGCCCGCCGCCAGGGATTTGATTACCATCTGCTGGATACCTCGCAGCCGCTCGATGCGGCGATGCGGGAGTTTCTCCGGCTACGCACCCTGAGTAGCTAACCACAAAGCCACCTTCGGCGCCGTTTTTCCGTCTGTTATTGCGATTCTGATTCCACCGCACATTGTTCACTCTGCTTAATCCTGCCGCGTTGCTGGCCCTGCTGGGCTTGCTGGTACCGGTAGCCATCCATCTCTGGAACCGCCGGCCGGGCCGTGAGGTAGCTGTGGGCAGCCTGCGCTGGCTGACCGCGGGCGCCAACCGCCGCCTGCGCAACCTGAAGCTGGAGCAGCTGTGGCTGCTGCTGCTGCGGGCCGCGCTGCTGGCCGTGCTGGCCGTGGCGGTGGCCGGGCCGGTGTGGCGCACGGCGCTGCCCACCAGCCGGGGCGTGGTGCTGCTGAGCGCCGAGGCGGCGGGCCTGCCCGCACTGGCCGAGTTGAAACCGACCATTGATTCCCTTCGCCGCAAAGGCTACGCGTTGCGCTGGCTGGCGGCGGGTTTCCCCCGGGTGTCGGGCAGCGTGTGGCAGCGTGTGAAGACCGGCCAATCCGGAACGGCGACCGATTCTATGGCTGCTTTGGCTACTACCCGCCCTCAAAGCCAGGAGTTTGCCTGGGCACGGGTGCAGCAGGCGGCCGGCGCTTTTCCGGGCCAGCCGCTTCTGGTAGTAACGGGGGCCGCGCTGCGCAACTTTCAGGGCAGCCACGCTCCGCTGCCGGCGGCCGTGCGCTGGCAGGCGCTGCCAGATGCGAAGGCCACGAACTGGCTCCAGGCGGCAGCGCTACGTGGGGACAGCCTGCGCCTGGAGCTGGGCCAGAGCACGGAAAGCCAAACGCGGTTTCAAACCACAACACTGGCCCAACCTACGCCAGGGGCGACGCTGCGCGTGGCCGGACTGGCCCCATTGCGTCTTCAAAATACTGCCACAGGCACCCGAATCACCCTGGTAAAAACGGCGACTAGCTCCGAAATCGATACGGCAGCGGTAGCGGTGCAAACCCGGCCATTGCGGGCCATTATCTACGCCACGGCCGATTACCGCTCCGATGCGCGCGTGCTGCAGGCCGGCTTGCGGGCGGCAAGTGCAGGCCTGCCCGTGGCGCTGGAGCTGAGCACCACGACCCAGGCACCCAGTCCGGCTTCACCGCCCGATTGGCTTTTCTGGCTGAGCGATGCCCCGGCACCGACGGCATGGCGAAACGCCGTGCAACAGGGCACTCGCCTGTGGCTGGAGGCCGCCGGCCCGGGCGTAGCCGATACCGCACACCTGGCCCTCAATGATGCCGAAGCAGCTCCTGTAACCGTGTTTCGGCGGGACACAGCGGCTCTGGGCAAGAGCACCGTAGCCAGGTGGACCGACGGCCGGGGCCGCGCTGTGCTGTCGCGCCAAACGCTGGGACGAGGCGCTATTTACCACCTCGCTACCCGCCTGAACCCCGAGTGGAGCGAACTTGCCGATGCTCCGCAGCTGCCCGCGTGGCTGCTGGAGCTGTTGCAACCCGCCATTCCCGCCAATGAGCAACGGGTGGTGGCGGGTGCGGCATTCTCCCAGCAAGACCAACGGGCACTTGACCCGGCCCAACTGGTTAAACCAAGTCTGACCGCCGCAGAAACGACTGCTGATGCAATGCCACAAGCCCCGGCGTTCAGCGGCTTCCGCCAAACTGACCTGCGGCCGTGGCTGGTGCTACTGGCGGGACTGCTGCTGTTGCTCGAACGCCTGCTGGCCCGGCGGCGCGAAACCTTAACCCCGCCCGCCGCCTCATGAAACCGGCCACCGACACCATGCCCACTACCAGCGTGGCCGCTGCCCGCGAACTGCTCCGGGCGGCCGGGCGGCGCGATGTGCGCCGCCGGGCCGCAACCGTGCTCTTGCCGGCGCTGGCCGCTGCCGTTGGGCTGCTGGGTTGGGCAAAGCACTGGCCCACTGGCGGCCTGGCACTGACAATGGTAGGCGGGCTGGGCCTGCTGCTGGCGGGCTGGCGGCTGTGGCCGTTGCGGCGAGTGTCGCCCGCTACCATCGCGCCCCGGCTCGACCGGCAGTTTCCTCAGTTGGAAGACAGCACCGGCCTGCTCCTGCAGGATTCCGAAAAGTTGAATTTGCTGGAAACGTTGCAACAGCAGCGCGTGGCCCAGCGCGTCGGCGAGTTGGGGGCCGCTGATGCGCTCGTCCTGCCCGTGGACTTCCGCCCGGCCGGCTGGCTGGCGGGCGGCTTGCTACTGGCTGGGGCGCTGCTCTGGTGGTGGCCTGCCGGGCCAGCCCGCCGGACGCAGCCATCTGGTGTGGCGGTGCATTTTCCGGAACCAGCCCAGCCTGCCAAGCCCGGCCAGGCCCCGCCCCGCATCACCGAAACCACGCTGCTGGTAACGCCCCCGGCCTATACCCACTTGGCGGTATTCGCGCCAGCGCAGGCGTCGTTTCAGTGCCCGCAGGGTGCGCGGGTGCGCTGGCAGGTGCGCGTGAGTGGCCGCCAGCCCGCGCCTGAGCTGGAACTGGGAGCGCAAAGGCGGCGCATGCAATCCGTGGCTGGGCAAGCGGGCACATTTGCCATTGAACTGGTTCTAAACGCCTCCACGCTGTACCAGCTGCGCTACGCGGGCACGGTATCGGACGATTACGCCATCGACGTGCGGCCCGACCTGGCGCCGGTGCTGCGCATCGTCACGCCGAAGCCTTACACGCTGGTGGCGGCGCTGGGCCAGCGGCCAGAAGTGCCCGTCCGGGCCACGGTGCACGATGACTACGGGCTGAGCCGGGCCGAGCTGGTCATCACCGTGGCCCAGGGCCAGGGCGAAGCGGTGAAATTCCGCGAGGTGCGGCGCGACCTGAGCGCGGGGCTGGGCGGTTTGCAGGCTAACATCAGCAGCATGCTCAACCTGCCCAAGCTGGGCCTGACCTACGGAGACGAGCTTTACTTCTATCTCACGGCCCGCGACAACAACGGCCACACCGCCCGCACCGATTCCTACCTGGTGCAGTGGCAGGACACGGCCGTGGCCGATGGCGCCCTCGACATGGGCATGGGCGTGAAAGTGGCCCCGGCCTACTTCCGCAGCGAGCGCCAGATTATCATCGACACCGAAAAACTCATCGCCGAAAAGCCTAAGCTCGATGCCGCCATTGTGGCCAGCCGGGCCAATGCCCTGGGCTTCGACCAGCAGAGCCTGCGCCTGCGCTACGGCAAGTTTATGGGCGAAGAAGCCGAGGCCGGCATTGGCGCGGAAGCGCCGCACTCGCCCATCGCCGAGGACGAGGAAGCGCCTGCCACTCCCACCGCCGACGCCCCCGAACCCGACGACCACCACGACCACGCCGCCCCTCCCACCTCGCCCGCCAAGGCCTCGCCCACCGCCGAAACCGACGCCCTGATGGACCCCTACATCCACAAGCACGACGACGCCGAAACGGCCGACTTCCTGGAGCCCGCCGTGAAGGCCAAGCTCCGCGCCGTGCTCGACCAGATGTGGGCCGCCGAGCTGCGCCTGCGCACCGGCCAGCTCCGCGAGGCCCTGCCCTACGAGTACCGCGCCCTGCGCCTGCTCAAGCAGGTGCAGCAGCAAACCCGGGCCTTCGTCAAGAAAGCCGGTTTCAGCCCGCCGCCCATGCCCGAAGCAACCCTGCGCCTGACCGGCGATTTGGCCGGGGCCGCCGTGCCCCAGCGCCAGCAAACCCTGCCCGCGCCAAACCCGCAGCCTGCCATCCGCGCCGCCCTGCGCTGGCTGGCCGCGGCCGACAACGGCCAGCCCACCCGCCCCGCCGATGCCGCCGCGCTCGACCAGGCCGGCACCGTGCTGGCCGGTGCGGCCCTCACCCGGCCGGGATTCTACCTGCCGGCCCTGCGCGCCCTGCGCGAGCTGGGAGCCGATGTGCGCGCCGGCCGCCCCAGCCGCGCCGCCAGCCGCGCCCCCGTGGCCCGGGCCCTCACCGACCTGCTGGCCGCCCCCGCCCCCGCACCCGCCGCCCCGCCCGCCCCCGACCGGCTGGCGCGCCGCTATTTTCAGGAATTAAGCCGTTAATAAGTTGCCCGCACTAGCCCCAAATCCGGTTCTTTACTACGGCCTGATGGCGTTTTGCCTGTTGCTGGGCGCGGGGCTGCTGGTGCAAGCCTGGCGGCGCCCCCACCGGCGGCAGATTGCGGCCCGGCTGCTGGCTAGCGCGGTGGCGGCAGCGGCGCTGTGGTTCATAGCCTTTCCTCCCTTGCACCACCTGCCGGCCGCCCACGCCGAGGTCATTCTTCTCACCCCCGGCTACTCGCCCGATACACTCCGGGAATTGCGTCAGCGGCTGGGTGCGGGCACAACGGTGTGGGTGTATGGCGACGTAGAAAAAGTCGGAAAATTGCGCCCGCTGACCAGCCTGCTCACGCTGGCTGAGCAACGGCCGGCCCTGCACCGTCTGCACATTCTGGGCCACGGCCTGCCGGTGGCCGACCTGCCGCTGCTGCGCTCCTTGGATGTGCAGTTGCACCCCAACGCGCCGTTTTCCGGTTTCGGCACCGCTTTTTGGCCGGCGAAACTGCCATTGGGCGAAACGCTACGGCTGGAAGGCACGGTGACCGCACATGGCCAAGCAACTGTTGCGTGGGTGGTGCTACGGGCCGCCGGCACCGGGCGCGACTCCGTGAAGCTGCCGGCCGGCGGCGGGCCATTCCGGCTGCATTACCAGCCCAAAACGCCCGGGCTGGCTACCTACGAGCTGCTGCTGCGCCGCCCGGGCCAGCCATTGCTGCAAGAGCCGGTGCCAGTCGAAATCACTACGCCCGCGCGGCCAGCCGTGCTGCTGCTCGCGGCCACGCCTTCCTTCGAATTTAAGTTTTTGAAAAACTACCTGGCCGAAGCGCACTACCCGGTGGCTCTGCGCACGAGCGTAAGCCGGGGCCTGGTCCAGACCGATTTCGTGAACCAGCCGGCCCAGCCGCTCGACCGCCTCACGCCCGCGCTGCTGGGCCGCTATTCGGTTCTTGTTGCAGATGCTGCTACGATAGCAGCCCTTACGCCCTCCGAAACCCAAGCCCTGCAAGCGGCCCTACGCGCCGGCCGGCTCGGCCTCGTCGCGCTGGCCGAGGCCGAGCCGCTGCCCCGCAGCGCCCCCGCCCGCGCCGATTTCACGGTGCAGCCCCGGCCGGCCAATACTGTCTCGCAGCCCCTCGCCTGGCCCGATGCCCCCGGTGAAGCCCGCGCTGCGTTGTCGGCCCAGCTCCAACCCAACCCCAACTTGCGAGCCCTCATCACGGGGCCGCGCCAATTACTGCTAGCCGCCAGCCGGCGCGTGGGGCTGGGCTTCGCGGTGGTGTCGGTGGTGCCCGAAACGTTTCGCTGGGGGCTCCAGGGGCATAGCGCCGTGTATGCCTCCTTCTGGAACCGGCTGCTAACGGCAGCCATACCTCCGGCTCCGGCTGAGGCAAGCTGGCACACGGGCAGCCGCTGGCCCCGGCCGACCCAGCCGCTTACACTGCATCTGGCGGCAGATTTTCCAGCCGCGCCGCCCACCGTGGCCCCGCTGGCCGGTGGCCCTGCCGTGCGCCTGGCCCTGCGCCAAGACACCCGCCTGCCTGAGTGGAGCAAGGCGCAGTTCTGGCCCGGCGCGGCCGGTTGGCACCAAGTACGCGGGCCGGGCCGCATCAGCTACCATTTCTACGTGTACCCTGCCACGGCATGGCTGGGGCCGGAGCTGCAGGAGCGCGAGCAGGCGGCCCAGCTGACCGCCGGAATTAAAGCACCAGAAGCTACCGAAGCCGCACCCGATACGGAGCCGGAGCCGTGGCCGGTGGGCTGGTTCTTTGGGCTGTTTCTACTCGCCGCCGGGTATCTCTGGCTAGAGGAGAAGCTTTGAGTCACTGAATGGTTCTTCCTTAAGCCAGCGGCTACTTCCGGGCTTCGCCGGCCACGCGCTTTTGCCAGGCGGGGTATTCCTGGGCCAATAATTCGGCAGGCCAGGTGCCGGCGTAGAGGTAGCCAGCGCGGCGCTCGTTTTCGATTTCGGTGAGCTGGTAATGCACCTGGCTGTCGCGGCCGACATAGATGGGACGGTCGGTGCCCAGCTCGTAGAAGCGCGCCCAGAGCACCGCGCCGGGCGCGGGCACGATGACGCGGTCGCGGCCCTTAGGCTCCTGCGGCGCGGCAATTTCCTTGAGGGCCAGGTTGGGCATTTTCACCTTCTCAAACCAGCGAACAGCTCCTTCAATGGCGGCTTTTTCGGTGGCCGTGGGCTGTTCGATGTCCATGAGAAACCGCACGATGCCGACGGATTCTTCGCCGCTGAGCGAAGGCAGTTCGAAGGCGCGGGCCTTGGCGGGCAGCAGGCTCACTTCGTCGTACTGGGCGCACCAGGCGGTGGGCTGGCCGTGCTGCACCACCTGGGTTTTCAGGATGCAAGCCACGCCCCGGGCCACGGCTTCCTTGGCCGGGGCCACCAAATCGGGGCTCACCAGGGCGTACCGCTCCTGCTGCCGGGCCACGCGGCGCAGCACGGTCAGGGCCCGAATCATGGCGTCGTCGTTGTAGGTAATTTCGTGGCGGTAGGCGCTCAAATCCGGGTAAAACTGCGGAAAGCCGCCGTTGGCGTACTGCATCTTCAGCAGGTAGCGGATGCCGTTTTCGGCCCCGGTGCGGTAGGCGGGGTTGTTGGTCTGTTGAAAAGCCTTCAGTAAGTAGTGGATTTCGCGGGTCGTGGCATCGTTGTCGATGGTGGCATCGTTCAGATTCTTGCTGTCTAGCAGGCCGGCGCGGGCCCCCGCGCTGATGCGGGCCGCGTAGTTCACTTTCACTTCGCCCAGGGCCTTAGGCCAGCCGCCCACGGCGCGCTGGTAGAGCAGCATTTTATCAGCTGTGGTATCAACCTGCGCGGCCGCTACGGGCTGGGTGGCGCGCACGGCCCCGGTCAGCGGGTTCCAGCGCCCGCCGAAGGTCCAGGCGGCGGTGAGGTCTTTGGGCTTAAGCGCGCCCTCGGCGGCGCTCAGGTTGTCCTGCATCCAGGCGTAGTCGCCGCCCTGGCGGTGGCAGCCAACGTAGTACACGCGCCGCCCCCAGAGCTTTGCCCCCGGCCCCGATACCGCATGGTAGATGTCAGCATCGGCCATATTGGCCGCAAACTGACAGTCAACCAGATAAAACTGGGCCTCGCGGTGAAAGCGGCCCAGTTTGAAGCCGTCGTCGCCGCTGAACGTGCAGTGGCGCAGCACGGTTTTCGAGTCGCGGTTGCCCGAGCCGTCGTGCCAGATGGCAGCCTCCTTGCTGTGGCAGATGAAGCGGCAGTTTTCGGCGTAGGCCCAGCCGCGCGGGCAGTAGAAATCCACGCCGCCTTCCATTGTGCAGTCCTTGAAATAATACGCGCCGGCCTCCGTGTCCCAGGGGCTCACCGTGTCGCCGCCCAGCGCCCGGAAGGTGCAGTGCCGCGCAATGAGGCGGGTGGCGCCGGGCAGGGCGCGCAGGGCCATCTGGTGGCCGGTTTTGCTCACGGTTTTCTTGCCCGTGGGGGCGGTGGGGCAGTCAATGGTGACTTCTCCGGTTGCATCGAAACCGTAGCTGTTGATGACGCTCAGGTTTTCGAGGGTGATGTCGGGGCTGTTGCGCAGGTTGAGGGTGGCCACGCCCCAGTCGCCGGCCATAGCGCCGGGGCCGCAGCTCCACTCGTCGCGGGCCTGCGGGTAGGTCAGGATTACGCCGGCTTCGCTCTGGCCTTTGAGAATGAGGTTGCTCTTGCCATCGATGAAGACTTTCTCGCGGTAGGTGCCGTTTTTGATGAAGATGGTGCGGGGCTTGGCCGCCGTTTCGGGCACGCTGTTGATGGCCTCCTGAATGGTGCGGAAGCTACCCGAGCCGTCGGCGGCTACGGTGATGGTTTGGGCGCGGGCCGGCAGCAGGCACAGCCCCAGCAACAGCAGCATGGCCAGCCCCAGCAGACGCAGGAAAGTCGTTTTCATCGGAAAGAAAATAGCCGCCGAATGGGCAGGGCGTTAGCTCAAAAAATCGTCGCGGCGGGGTGTAAAAGCATCCACCAGCACGCCGGCCTCGATGCACGCCACGCCGTGCCAGGCTAGCGGTGGCACGTAGCAGCTGTCGCCGGGCCGCAGGGTGTGCGTTTCGGCTTCGATGGTGTACTCGAACACTCCGCTTTCCACATAGCTGAGCTGGGCGTGCGGGTGCTGGTGGCGGGCTCCTACCCCACCGGCCTCAAAAGCCACGCGGGTGAGCATGAGGTCGGGGCCGTGGGCCAGCACCTTGCGGCGCACGCCGGGGCCGGTGGTTTCCCAGGCCGCGGCGGCATCGGTCACGAAAGTGGGCTGGGCAATGGGTTGTGGCGTCATGATATCAGGTAAAAAGAACAGGTCGGACCTTAAAAGTCCGACCTGTTTGGGAGTGCCGCCAAGGTCAGCGGGCTTTTTAATTGCGCAATCGTTCCCGAAAACTGCGGAGCCGGGGAGGGAAAAAGGCCGTCATGCTGAGCGCAGCCAAAGCATGACGACTTATTAAACACGGTATCTTAATACCCCTCGTTCTGCTTGAAGCCAGGGTTTTTGTTCGTGTCCACCGTGCCCTGCGGGTATGGCAGCAGCTCCTTGCCTTTGCCGGGCACGTACTCCGACGCTACGTTGGCGATGCTCGCGGCCGTCACGGCCGTGCGCCAGGCTACGGCCGTGGTGCCAGCGGGCGCGGTGGCCGGCGAAGGCCGGTAGAAGGAGCGCGCCCACACCACCTGCCCGCCGGTGACGCGGTAGTACATGGTGGCCGGCACGAAGGCGTAGGGGGCCTGCGCATTCATCAGCTTGGTGAGGTTGGCGCGGGCTTCGGTGATTTTGGTATCGAGCAGGTTCCAGCGCAGCAGGTCGTATTTGCGGATGCCTTCGCCGCCAAACTCCAGGAAACGCTCGTTGGCAATGGCGTTGAACATATCGGTCTGGTTGGCCGGCGTCGGAATCTGACCCAGCGTGGTGCTGCCCCCAAATCCGCGCTGGCGCACCTCGCGCAGGGCCGCCACGGCCGCCGCCGTCGGGCCTTTGTTGATTTCGTTGTCGGCTTCGGCAAACATCAGCAGCACATCGGCGAAACGGATGAGGGGCCAGTTGTAGCCCAGGTAGTTGCCCGCGCCGTTGAGGGTGGGCACGCGCCAGTCGCGCCGGAACTTGCCGTCGGTGAGGGCATTCAGCAGCACCCCCTTCTGGTTATTAGCTCCGTCGATGCTGTAAGTAGTCAGGGTGATGTCGCGGCGCACGTCGGTCGAATCGAAGGCGTAGAAGTAAGTGGGCAGGGGCCGAATCTGGGCCTGGGTGCTGCCGTAGAGGGGCGAGGCGCTCAGCAGCGGGCCGCTGTAGTAGCCCAGCTTGCTATCGCCCGAAATGCTGGACCCGCCCATCGCCACCTGGAAGATAATTTCGTTGGAAGACGACTCCGGCCGCAGCTCGTTGATGCTCTTGAAAACCTCGCGGTAGCTGGGGTTGAGGGTGTGCTCGCTGCGCTTGTTCATCAAGTCCAGGCACTCCTGCCGGGCAATGGCGTAAAAAGCCAGGTAGTCGGTGGGCCGCGTCATTTGGGTGCCGTGCAGTGAGTAGCCGCCCCGGAACAGTGCCAGGCGGGCGCGCAAGGCCTTCACCGCACCCTTGGTAATGCGCTCGTTGGTGGTGCCAGCCTGCGAGCGCCAGGGCACCAGCTTTTCGGCTTGCAGCAGGTCGGCGATGAGGCGGTCGTAGGTGGCGAGGCGGTCGGCATTGGGCTGGGTAAGCTCGCCGCCGGCCAGGGCTGTGGTGTAGGTGGGCACCAGGGGCGCGGGCACGTCGCCCCAGTTCCGCATCAGCTCGAAATAATACTGGGCCCGCAAAGTCAGCACTTCGCCGTACAGGCGGTGCAGGGCGGCGGTATCGGCCGACGAGCCGGTGGTGTAGAGCGGCATCTTCGGGATGCTCTGAATGCAGATATTGGCTCGCTCCACGCCCTGGTACAGATTGTTGAAGGGGTTGGTCACTTCGGGGTTGGAGGGCTCGGCGGTGTAGCGCGAGATGCTGCGCGAGCGGCCGTCGAACGGGCCGGGCGCGCCCTGCATCTCGTCGGTATCGTAGGGGTAGTAGCAGCTCAGGCGCGTGCCGTAGCCGGTATCGCCCGAGAGCATGTCGTAGGCGCCAATCACGGCGCTGGTGGCGCTGCCCACGCTGTTGAAGGCCTGCTCGTTGGTGTACAGCGAATCTGGCTTCACGTCGAGGTAATCTTTGCAGGCAGACAGGCCGGCGGCCGAAGCCAGCGCGGCGGCCACAGCCAGGGTGGAACGGAAAAATATCGGTTTCATCGGAGGATGGGAATTTTCGGGTTGGGAGAATTACAGCGCTAGGTTCACACCGAACAGCAGCAAGCGGCTGCGCGGGTAGCCGGCGTAGTCCACGCCCGGCGTGAGCGGCGAGGCGCGGCGGGTGTTGGCTTCGGGGTCGTAGCCGCTGTATTTGGTCCAGGTGTAGAGGTTGCTGCCGGTCACGTAGAAGCGCAGCTGCGTGAGCTTGGCCTTCGCAATCAGGGCTTTGGGCAGCGAGTAGCCCAGCGTGATGTTGTTGAGGCGGATAAACGAGCCGTCTTCAATGGCCCAGCTGTGCACGAACAGCGTGCGCGTAGGCTGCCAGATTTTGGCGTTCTGGTTGAGGTTGCGTGAGGTTTCGAGGTCGGTAATCGGCACGCCGTTGTTGTCGATGGTGCGGTACCGGTCGTTCATCATCGTGAGTAGGTTGCTGAACGGGTTCACGGCCGTGGTAAACTCTACCTTGTTGGCATTGAACACCTGGTTGCCGTACACGAAGTTGAAGAACACGCTGGCATCAAAGCCCTTATAAGTGAACTGCTGGTTGATGCCGCCGGTCACCTTGGGGTTGGCGTTGCCGATGGCCACCCGGTCGTTGGCGTCCACGATGTTGGCGGCCGCACCGGGCGTGTCCACCACGTTTTTCAGCTTGATGATGCCGGGCGCCAGGGGCTGACCCTGCACGGCCACGTCGTTCGCCACGCCGGGCTTCAGCGTCCAGGTACGGGTGGCGGCGTTGTAGCCCGTGAAATCATCCACGGTGTAAAAGCCGTCGGTCTGGTAGCCGTAGAAAATACCCACCGGGTCGCCCACGCGGGCTAGGAAGTCGCTGGCAATGGTTGTGCTAGCCCAGCCCGAATATACGCCGGGAATGGCCGTAATCGGCCCCAGCTCCTCGATGCGGCCCCGGTTTATGGAGGCGTTGCCGCTAGCCGACCAAGTGAAGTCCGGCGTCTTAAGCACGGTGCCGGCCAGCTGGAATTCCAGGCCGCGGTTGGTGGTCGAGCCCACGTTCTGGAACTGGGTCTGGTAGCCCAGGGTGGGCGAAATCGGCACGTTCACGAGCAGGTCGTGGGTCGAGTTGTAGTAGGCATCCACAGAAAACTGCACGCGGTTGTTAAAAAGCGCCAGGTCCACGCCCACGTTGCGGGCGGTGGTGGTTTCCCATTTCAAAAACGGGTTGGGCAGGCCCGTAACCACCGTGCCCAGCGAGATGGCGTGATTGAGCGAGTACTGGCCCAGGCCGGTGCGGTAAAACTCGCTGTAGCCGAAGTCATTGATGCGGTTGTTGCCGGCCAGGCCGTAGCTTAGGCGCAGCTTCAAATCCGAAATCGTGTTCGACAGCGACTTCATGAAGTCCTCCTTCGACACGCGCCAGGCCAGCGAGGCGGCCGGGAAGTAGCCCACCCGCCGCCCGGGGGCAAACTTGGACGAGCCGTCGGCCCGGAACGTCACCGTGGCCAGGTACTTGTCATCAAACGAATAGTTGAACCGCCCGAAGCCAGACAGCAAATGCTGGAGCGTGGGGTTGTCGCTGGTGGGCGTGGGCTGCTGGAACGAAGCCGACGGCAGCACCCCCTGGTTGATGTTGGCAATGGCCTGCTCGGCGGTGATGTCGAGCGGCAGGAAGTTGGTTTGCACCGTCAGAATGCGGCTGCTCTGCTGGTAAATTTCCTCGCCCAGCAGCGCATCGAAGGAATGCTTGCCGATTTGGTGGGCGTAGCTCAGCACGTTGGACTGGTTGATGGACAGCGCCGAGCCGGTGGCGATGGACACAAACGGCTGCAGGTTGAAGCCGCCACCGGGCTGCCGGATGGCCGGCGAGTTGCGCCCCGAGAAATTCTCCAGCGTCGAATTACCGAAATCGAAGCCTACCGTGGACCGGAACGCTAGGTCCTTGGTGAAGTTATAGGTGGCATTGGCGGCCAGGTTCAGGGTGCGCTGCTTGTCGTGCCGGATGTCGCTGCCAATGGCCAGAATGGGGTTTACCAGCGTGGTGTTGGTGGCGAAGGTTTCGTCGAGCGTACTGGGGTCAAAGCCGCCGGGCAGGTTGATGGCCAACGGGATGTACTCGATGGCGTTGCGCAGGCGCGTGGTGGTGGTCGAGAGCTGCGACGAAGTGCCCAGGCCCTCCACCTTCTGGTCGTTGAAGCGCACGTTCACGCCGAAGCGGAATTTTTCGGTGGCCTTGTTGTCGAAGCGGAAGTTTACCAGGTTGCGGATGAAACCCGAGCCCAGCTGAATGCCGTCCTCGTTGTTGCGGGTCACGCTCAGGGCATAGGTTGAATTAGCGCCGCCGCCCGAGAGCGAGATGTTGTGCGTTTGCTGAAATGCGTCGCGGCCAAACACTTGGTCCTGCCAGTCGAGGAAGGGCGAGTTGCGGCTCTGGTTCAGCGTGTCGCTGTTGTAGTTTTTCGATTTGAAGAACGATTTGAAGGTGTTCAGACCGCCAAACGTGGTGGTGTTGCCGGCGGCGCGGTCAATGTTCACGGCGCGCTCGTACTGGTAATTCACGAAGTCAGTGGGCTGCATCACGTCCAGCTTGCGCGAGAGCTGGCGCACGCCCGCGAAGCCGTTGTAGGCCACTACCAGCTTGCCTTCCTTGCCGCCCTTGGTGGTGATGATAACCACGCCATTGGCGCCGCGCGCCCCGTAAATGGCGGTGGCAGCGGCATCCTTCAACACGTCCACCGACTGGATGTCCTGGGGCGAAATCACGTTCAGGGCGTTTTCTACCTGCACGCCATCCACCACGTACAGTGGCGAGTTGTCCTGCGTCACGGACCCGCCGCCTCGAATGCGAATGTTCACGCTCTGGTTGCCGGGCGTGCCTTCCGAGCTCGTGACCTGCACGCCGGCCAGCCGGCCGCTCAGCGCCTCAGCGGCCGAGTTTACCGGTACGTCCTTAATCTGCTGCGCGCTGACGGACGATACCGAGCCCGTCACGTCGCGCCGCTGCACGGCTTGGTAGCCAATCACCACCACGTCATCGAGCTGCTTGGCGTCCACGGTCAGCGTCACATCAACCTGGCTCTGGCTGCCCACGGCCACTTCCTTGTTGGCATAGCCCACAAAGCTGAAGCTGAGCGTGACGTTGCCCGTGGCGGGCACGTTCACCTCGTAGTTGCCGTCGGCCCCGGTCGAGGCCCCGTTGTTGGTGCCTTTCACCAGCACCGTCACGCCGGGCAGGCCTTCCTTAGAATCCGAAGCCCGCACCGTGCCGGTGAGGCGGCGCGTGGCCTGCGCCCAGGCCCGCGAGCCGTGCGCCAGACAGCTGACTAAAATCAGCCAGAAGAGTAGAGTGTAGCGGTTTTTCATCAGGAAAAAGGGTTAGGGTGAGAATTGGTGACGTGAAGGAAGACCGGCTTAACTGCGGGCAGGCAAACGCAGCAAAGCAAATATCAATAAATAGATATTTTTATTCCTATTAACCCTCTAAAAGTCTGGCTTTATTAGCCATACGCCAAGCAAACCACCTTTTTTAGTTGCGCAATCGTTCCCGGCAACGATGCCACTCGCTTCCCTCCTACCATCAGCTCCCCCCAAAGCACTGCCCAGCTGATAAAGCACAAAAAAAGCCCCCGCATTGGCGGGGGCTTTTTCACAGGTACTGACCGGTTCCGGTCAGTTCGCACCAAGACTTAGTTCTTCTCGATGCGGCGCACAGCGAGTACATCGCCCTGCTTCACCTCGAGCATATAGACGCCGCGGGCCAGCGAGGCCGGCAGCACTACCTGCTTGTCGGCACCCAGCGTGGCCGGGGCCAGCACCACGCGGCCGGTGAGGTCGCGCAGGGCTACAGTAGCAGCGCCAGCCGAAGGCAGCGCCACGGTGATGCGGTCGGTAGCCGGGTTCGGGAACACCGACAGGCCGGGCAGCGCTTGGCTGGCGGCCGTAGCCGTGCCGGTGAAGTTGGTGATGTTCAGGTCGTCGAGGTTGATGCGGGGGTTCTGGCCCGACGTGGTGTTGGTCGTGCTAAAGCGCAGCCGCACGTTGCCGCTCCGGTTTACCGTCAGGGTGTAGGGGGTCAGCGTGCTGGTGAGGGTGGCCGGCGTGCCGGCAATGGGCTGGTAGGTGGTACCCCCGTCGGTGGATACTTCGGCCGTGAACGTGGGGCCCGTGTCGGAACCGTACAAGCCAGCCGAAATGGTCACAATGCCCGCGCCGTTGGGCTTGTCGAAATTCATGGCAATAGAGCCGCCGCCGCGAATACGGGCCGACTTCGTCTGGTTCACACGGTCGTTGAACAAGTCTCCCAGCAGAGCCTGGGTGAAAGTCCAGGCGCCGGAGCGCAGCGCTACGGGCGCGGCATCGGTGTAGCCGGTGCGCGTGCCCTGCTCAAAATCTTCGTAGGCAACCGTCGTGGCAGCAGCCACTACCGCGAAGTCCAGCGTGTTGGAAGCCGTACCGCCGTTGTTCACCGTCACGGTGAACTGACCAACGGTGGCGATGGCGCTGGCGGGGATATTGACGGTAATGCTGGTGGTGCCGGTAACCGTAGCCGCCGTGTAGTTCTGGCCGCGGAAGTTCACCTGCGTGGTAGCCGTCAGGTTGGTGCCGCCTACGGTGAGTACGAAAGCAGGGCCACCTACCACAGCACGGGCCGGGCTCAGGGTCGTGATGGTGGGCACTGCGGCCACCGTCACCGTGAAGCTGGTGGTGCTGGTGGCCGTGCCGGCAGGCGTGGTCACTACGATGGGGCCGGTAACGGCCGTAGCGGGCAGCACGAACGTGATGGTCGTAGCATTAACCACCGTGAAGCCGGTGACGGCGATGCCGCCCACGGTCACCGCCGTAGCACCCGTGAAGTTGGTGCCCGTGAGGGTTACCGTGGTGCCAGCCGCGCCCGTAGTGGGCGTGAAGCTGGCGATGGTAGGAGCCGATGCCGTTACGGTGAAGGTACCAGTGCTGGTAACCGTGCCGCCGGGCGTAGTCACGGCAATGGTGCCGGTGGTAGCAGCGGCGGGCACCGTGAAGGTGATGGTCGTGGCGTTCACCACGGTGAAGCCGGTGATGGCCAGGCCATTCAGGGTAACGGCGGTGGCGCCGGTCAGGTTAGTACCGGTGATGGTAACAGTAGTGCCGGCCGCGCCCGTGGTGGGCGTGAAGCTGGTGATGGTGGGTGCGGGCGTAGCCACGGCGGTCACGGTGCCGGTCACGTTCACGTTCACGGAAGTAGCGCCGGTGCTGTTCAGGGCCACGTTGCCGGTAAAAGTGCCGGTAGCGGCACCGGTCAGGCGCACATATACGGGCGTGTTAGCGACGGTGCCGCTGGCCTGGGGCACCGTTACGGTAGCGGCAAAGCCGGTGGTGGCACTCAGCGAAACCTCGTAGCCGGTTGGGGCCGTCACCACGATGTCAGCGGTGAGCGACGTGCCACCCACCGTGATGGTCTGGGTGGCCGAAGGCGTGCCCACAGCCGTGGTGAACGCCGTGAGGCTGGCCGGCGTGCCGGTGATAGTGGCCGTAGCGGCCGAGCTGCAGCCCGCGTTCAAGGGAGTGTCGGTGGCGGTGAGCACCACGGCCGCAGTGCCGCCGGCGGGGTTCACCGTGTTGGCACCCGAAGGCCAGATGCCGTCGGCATCGCTGTTGCAATTCAGCACGGCACCGCTTACGATGCTGCGCTCTTCTACCCGGCGCACGCCGGTGGCGAGTGTGTTGGGGATAACGGCGGTGTAAGAGCCGCTGGTGGTGCTGTAGGTGTAGGCGTTGGCACCAGTCTGGGTGGTGCCGGTAGTTACGCCGATGCTCTCGACCACTGCGCCGCTGAGCGGCCGGCCGGTACCCGCCGTGTTGTCATAAGTAAAGACCACGTTGTTGGGCGTGGCCGACGACGAGCCGGTGAGCAGGGTGCCGTTGTTGGCGCCAGCGCCGGGCAGGAAGCCCAGCAGGGTGATGCTCTGGTTGAGCGCACGGCGGGCCACCACGGTAGCCGGCACCGCGTCGGTAGCCAGCGTAATGGTGGGGAACAGCACGGTGCCCG
The DNA here is from genome assembly GCF_016056375.1 of Hymenobacter negativus. Taxonomy (GTDB): domain Bacteria; phylum Bacteroidota; class Bacteroidia; order Cytophagales; family Hymenobacteraceae; genus Hymenobacter; species Hymenobacter negativus_A. The sequence goes on along the minus strand of NZ_JAEDAE010000001.1, from coordinate 156,496 downwards.
GCGTCTGGAAGCGGGTGGCGTTGTTCGAGTTCACGAAGAAAAACCAGCCCGTGTAGCTGCCCGACGCGTCGGTGGTGAAGGTGGCATACGAACCCGCCGTCGACAGGCTGCCCGTGCTGGAGGTGGCATAGGTAGAAGTAGCCGGCGTGGTGCCCGGTGTGGCCGAAAGCACAACCCCAGCCCCCGAAGCCGAGTTGCCGAATTCCGTCGCCGTGGCCGCCTGCACATAGTAGCGGTACATGGTGCTGGCGGTCAAATTAGAAACGGTGGCGCGGAAGGCCACGCCCAGCCGCGGGCCGGGAAAAGTGGTTGTGCCGCTGTTGTTGCCGTTGCTCAGGTACTGCGGTACCACTACGCCGGTAAAATCGGCCTGGGTGAGGGTTTGGGCCTGCGTTGCCAGGGTGGGCCACGTCAGGGCCAGCACCGCCAGGCAGGAGCGCAGGCGCGTTGTGAAGAATTGCTTCATAGTGAAGAAATAAAGTGAAAAAGGAAGGTGAAAAAAGTGAGTGACGTAAGTATTGCATTTGCGCTTATACACCCCAAAGATAGAGCGACGCAGCGCGGTTGGAAAGTTACGGAATTATCTCCTGCCCAAAGCCGGGATGCCCGCGCTGCCGAATGTCACCCCGGGCCCGGGGCTTTGCGGCGAAGAACTCCTGCTTTTTATTCCCACAACGGGTAATGCTCCAGGTGCACTTCCTGCTCGAAGAATATCCGCGTACTCTCTTCAAAAGAGCGGGTGAAATCGGACACGTAGAAATGGTGCGCGGGCGGCGTGGCCGACGCGGGGGCCAGCAGGCCATGGGCTGCTAAGTATGATTCGGCCGCCGCCGCCACTACGTCCGAAGCATCCAGCACATCCACACGGCCGGCGTAGAAGCGCGCAATCTGCTCCTTTATCAGCGGGTAGTGCGTGCAGGCCAGTACCAATGCGTCGATATCGGCCAGGGCCGGGTTGCCTAAATAAGTGCCGATGATGTCGTCCGAAATGGAATTCCTGAAGAAGCCTTCCTCAATCATGGGCACCAGCAGTGGGGTGGCCAGCGACTGCAGGTCGACACCCGCATCGAGGTCGTCGACTTTCTTCTTGTACACGTTGGAATTCACCGTTTGCTTCGTGCCGATGAGGCCCACGCGGCGGCCGGCGTAGGCCTGGCCCAGGTGCGCCACAATGGGGTCAATGACGCTCAGCACCTGGGCCTTGCTGCCCACGTATTCGCGCACCAGTTCGTAGGCGGCGGCCGAGGCCGAGTTGCAGGCAATGACAATCAGCTTGCAGTGCTGGCGCAGCAGCAGGTCGCAGATTTTGATGGAGTAGGCCTGGATGGCGGCCGTGCTTTTGTCGCCGTAGGGCAGGTGGGCCGTGTCGCCGAAATACACGATGCGCTCGTGGGGCAGGCGCTGGGCCACGGCCCGCGCCACCGTAAGGCCGCCAATGCCGGAGTCGAACATGCCAATGGGCCGGGCGGCCAAAGCCACCGAAACGGCCAGCGTGGGAGCAGCAGTAGTCATTGGGCAAAGGTAGCCGGGTTGGCAGTGAACAGTTTTCAGGCAATAGCCAGCATTCAACCGTTGGGCCTTGCTATTTACGGCCAACTGAAAGCTACACAGTATATTTCCGCCAATTTTCAGCTCAACTCTTTTTCCATGAGCATCATTCTGGCCGAAATCGACCACGCCCTGGCCGCGCACGATGCCCGCCTGGGCCGCCCCGTCGCCATTTACCTCGGCGAGCGCAAGCTCACCCAGCTCACCCTCGACGCCGCCCGCGCCGCCCTGCCCAACCTCAGCACCGATGCCGGCCGGCCCCTTGCATACCGCCACTTGGAGCTGCTGCGCGATGAAGTGAACCTCGACGGACTGCGGGTGATATAGAATGGGTATAAGGGCAGGAGGGTGTGAGGGTAAGAGTTGCCCATCCTGACCTCACACCCTCCTGCCCTACTTCAACAGCGGCTGTAATACCGCCCACACCGTGCGGGCCACAATGCGGTGCCCGGCCGGCGTGGGATGAATGCCATCGGCTTGGTTCAGGCTACGGTCGCCGCCCACGCCTTGCAGTAGAAAGGGAATCAATACCAGGTGGTTTTTGGTGGCTATTTCCTGGTAGAGGGCTTTGAAATCCTGAGCGTAGTCCTGGCCCATGTTGGGCGGTATCTGCATGCCGGCCAGCACAATTTGCGCGCCGGGGCTGCGCCGCCGCACCGTGTCGATGATGCCCTGCAGGTTGTCGCGGGTGGCCGAAAGCGGCAGGCCACGCAGGCCGTCGTTGCCGCCCAGCTCCAGCACGAATACATCCACCGGTTGCTTCAGAATCCAGCCCACGCGGCTGCGGCCGCCGGCAGTGGTTTCGCCGCTCAGCCCGGCATTTATTACTTCATAGGGCAGTTTGAGGGAATCGATTTTAGCACCAATGAGTCCGGCAAAGGCTTGCTCGGGCTCCACGCCGTAGCCGGCGGTGAGGCTATTGCCGAAGAATAGCAGGCGCTTTTTGGTAGCGGGCGTAGCCGCCGGAGCGGTAGTGGTGGGAGCCTCGGCAGCAGCCGGCTTTTCGGCCGTGGGGCCGGTATTGCAGGCGGTGAGGGCCAGCCCGAGCAGGGCGGCCAGGGATAAATTAAGGAATTTCATAAGCAGCTTTTTGGGCACGAAACCATAAAGCGGGAAAACATGCCAAGGGTTTCAACGTCTTGGGTAACGAACGGGGGGCGGTGCGGTTGTGCGGGGCGGGCTTTGGTAATCGAAAGAACATCAACGAAAGCACATCCCCCCCTACCCGCTCACCCCCACACCCTCCTGCCCTAATCCAATGTCCATTCTTCGCGTCGATAACCTCACCAAAACCTACCCCAGCGCCGGCCAGCCGCTCACGGTGCTCCACGCCGTCAGCTTCGACCTCGCCGCCGGCGACACCTTTGCCATTGTCGGCCCCTCGGGCTCGGGCAAAACCACGCTGCTGGGCCTCTGCGCCGGGCTCGACCGTGCCACTTCGGGCAGCGTTTGGGTCAACGGCATTCAGCTCGACAACCTGAGCGAAGACCAGCGCGCCGCCGTGCGCAACGAGCACGTCGGCTTCATCTTCCAGAATTTCCAGCTGCTGCCCACCCTCACGGCCCTCGAAAACGTGCTGGTTCCGCTGGAGCTGCGCGGCCAGCGCGGCGCCACCAAAACCGCCCTCGACCTGCTCGACCGCGTGGGCCTGGCCGCCCGCGCCGACCACTACCCGGCCCAGCTGTCGGGCGGCGAGCAGCAGCGCGTGAGCCTGGCCCGCGCCTTCGCCAACCGCCCGGCGGTGCTCTTCGCCGACGAGCCCACAGGCAACCTCGACCCCGACACCAGCGAGCGGGTGGTAAACCTGCTGTTTGAGCTGAACCGCGAAGCCGGCACCACGCTGGTGCTCGTGACGCACGATTTGGAGCTGGCCGCCAAGACGCAGCGGACATTGCGGCTGCGCGGCGGCAAGGTGGTGGAAGAAATACTGGGGGCAAATCAAGTAAGCATCTGAATGGCAGGGCGAGGACATTCTCAGCAAGACGGTCTTCAATAAGCTATTACGACATCTCAAAAATGACTAATACCTCCTGGCTTTTTCGCATGGCGTGGCGCGACAGCCGCCGCAGCCGGGCGCGACTGCTGCTATTCATGGCCAGCATCATTCTGGGCATTGCGGCACTGGTGGGCATCAATTCCTTCGGTGACAACCTGGCCCGCAGCATTGCCGGGCAGGCGCGGGAGTTGCTCGGGGCCGACCTAGTGCTTAGCGCCAATCATCCCTTCGAACCCAAACTGGAACCGGCCCTTAAAAACCTTGGCACGGCCCGCATGCGGGAAGTATCCTTTGCCTCGCTGGTGCAGTTCCGGCCGGGTCGGGGCACGCGGCTGGCGCAGGTGCGTGCCCGGGACGGCGGCTTTTTCTACGGCGACTGGGACACGCAGCCGCAGGCCGCCGCCCGGCACTTCGCCGATACCGCCGCCGCCCCCGGCGCGCTGGTCGATGACGCACTGCTGGTGCAGTTTGGAGCCAAAGTCGGCGATTCGGTGCAGGTGGGCAGCGTGGTGCTGCCCATCATTGGGCGGGTTTTGAAAACGCCGGGGCAGTCCGGCATCAGCACGGCGGTGGCGCCCACGGTGTTTCTACCGTTGAAGGAGGTAGCCGCCACCGGCCTGGTGCAGCGCGGCAGCCGGGTGAAGTACACCCGCAGCTACCAATTCGCGCCCGGCACCGATGTGGCAGCCGTGCTCAAGCCCCTGCAGGCCCGCCTCGACGCGGCCGATATCGACACCGATACCGTGGCCAGCCGCCAGCAAAGCACCGGCCGCGCCTTCGCCGACCTTACCCGCTACCTCAGCCTGGTGGCCTTTGTGGCGCTGCTGCTGGGCTGCGTGGGCGTGGCCAGCGCCGTGAACCTCTACGTGCGCGAAAAGCTGGCCGCCGTGGCCGTGCTGCGCTGCCTGGGGGCCAGCGGCCGGCAGGCGCTGCTTATTTACCTGATTCAAACGGCCGGCCTCGGCTTCATCGGCGCGGTGCTGGGGGCGGGCCTGGGCGCAGCCGTACAGGGCCTGCTGCCCCGGGTATTGGGCGATTTCCTGCCGGTGGATATTACGGTGAGTGTGTCGTGGGCCGCCATTGGCACGGGCTTGCTCACGGGGCTGCTGATGGCGGTGCTCTTCGCGCTGCTGCCGCTGCTGAGCATCCGGCGCGTGTCGCCGCTGCGGGTGCTGCGCACGGCCTTTGAAGATGATACCGCCGCGCCCGACCCGGTGCGGGGCGTGGTTATTGGCGTAATCGGCTTGTTTATTCTGGCCTTCGCCTACGGCCAGATGCGCGACTGGAAGCTCACGCTGGGCTTCGGGGCGGGGCTGCTGGCGGCGTTTGGGGCGCTGGCCGGCCTGGGCCGCCTGCTGATGCTTGCGGTGCGCCGCTTCTTCCCCGCCGGCTGGGGCTACGTGTGGCGGCAGGGCCTGGCCAATCTGTATCGGCCCCAAAACCAAACGCTCACGCTGGTCACGTCCATTGGGCTGGGCACGTTTTTGCTGGCCACCCTTTTCCTCACCCAAGCCATGCTGCTGGGCCGCGTGCAGGTGGCCGGCCAGAAATCAGCGGCCAATCTGGTGCTCTTCGATATTCAGCCCGAGCAGCGTGCTGGTGTGGAGGCCCTGCTCACTTCGCAAAAGCTGCCCGTGCTCCAGCGCGTGCCCATTGTCACGATGCGCCTGACGGCCATCAACGGCACGTCCGTTTCCGTTATCAAAAAGGATACGGCGCGGGGCATTCCGGCCTGGGCGCTCACCCGCGAGTACCGCGTGACCTACCGCGACTCCCTGAACTCCTCTGAAAAGCTCGCCGCCGGCACTTTACCAGGCATTGGCCCCGATAAAATCCCGCGCATATCCGTCGAGAAAGGCTACCTGGAACGCACCAAGCTCAGCCTCGGCGACACGCTGGATTTCAACGTGCAGGGCCTGCCGCAGCGCACCATCATCGGCGGCACCCGCGAGATTGACCGCAGCCGGGTGCAGCCCAGCTTTCTGGTCATCTTCCCGGCCGGGGTGCTCGAGGGCGCGCCGCAGTTCCAAGTGGTGCTCACGCACACGCCCAGCACGGCCGCGCTGGCCGCCGTGGAGCAAAAGCTGGTGCAGCAGTTTCCCAACGTGTCGGCCATCGACCTGGGCCTGATTCTGCAAACACTCAATGACATCGTCGACAAAATCTCCTTCGTGATTCGCTTCATGGCCGGGTTCAGCATCCTCACCGGCCTGCTGGTGCTCGGCAGCTCCGTCGTCATCAGCCGCTACCAGCGGGTGCGCGAAAGCGTGCTATTGCGCACGTTGGGCGCCAGCCGGGCCCAGATTCTGCGCATTACACTGGTAGAGTACGGCCTGCTGGGGCTGCTGGCGGCACTCGCCGGCATTGCGCTGGCGGTGCTGGCGGCGTGGGCACTGGCCGTGTGGGTGTTCGAAGCCAGCTTTGGGCCGGCCGTGCTGCCGCTGCTGGGACTGGCGGCGCTGGTCACGGCCCTCACGGCCGCCATCGGCCTGTTTAACAGCCGCGACGTACTGCGCCGCTCGCCGCTGGAGGTGCTGCGGGCCGAGGGATAGCCGGGAATTTTCAAACCGGCTGCGCGGCCCAGAAAAAAGGCCATCTGAATAGTTCAGATGGCCTTTTTTCTCCTACTTACACTAATGCTAATTTATTACATGCGGATAATGCCTACTACGTGCGGCTGGCCATTCAACGGGGCAAAAATCTCTACAATAGCCTCCCAAATAGCCGTGCCCTGCGGCAGCGTGGCCGAGCATTTGAACTTATAGTTGGTGCCGGCCACTACCTGCGTCGAAACCACTTGCGGCGTATATTTCACTCCCACGAAACCGTGCATGGCCTCGTTAAATACCTGCTGGTCCTGGGGGGTGAGGGGGTGGTAGGGAGTCCAGCCGCCGGGCAACGTATTTGCCTGGCCGTTTGCGGTGGGTGCTGCTGCGGTTGAATTTGACATGGGTTTATTGGGTTATTATTTTTCCTACTCGTAAGGCTTTTCGGAATCATCGCCCCGTTTGGCAAAGTGGTTGCTGCTCCACTCGCTATTACTGAAAAACCGCTGCCTGTTGCCCATGGGTAGCTTCAGCAAACCGCCTGTTTCTCCGCGCAATAACTGATGCAAACCTAGCGCGCTACTGGGTGCTGAAATCGCGTAAAATCACCTATTTTTAAAGGCAGGTATTTGTACGTGCGTTGGGGAGGGTAGAAATACGGGCTTCGTCAGGAGGTCTGCTTCAACAGAAAACGGCCGGCCGGTTTTCATTGCATAGGAGGTCATCATACCCGCGTTTTTCTCATGCCCAAGGGCGCTTTTCAAGTAGAAGTAGCAACGGTCATTGGGTAGGCTTTTCAGCACCACTGTTACGCTGGTAGGATGCCAGCCGGCGTAGTAGCTTTGGGGCTTTCCACAACCCTTTATTCGACATGTTCTACCGATTAAGCGGCCTTTTGGCCCTGCTGGTGCTGTTGGCCGCGCCCACCCACGCGCAGCTTATCACCGACCCCGCCCGCGCTGCCGCCGCCCGCGACACCCTGCTGCAACAAGCGGCGCAGCTTCGGCTGCACGCGGAGCAAACCAGCCCCATATTCAACACCAATGCCCGGGCTCGCGGCCGGCGCCGCGTGGTGGTGCAGGGCATTTCCCACCAGAACAGCGGCACCTTGCCCAACGACGGCGTGCGACAGACGCAGTGGGCTCCCGATAACATTGCCTGGCGCCACGTCACCCGCTACCGCCGCGATGGCCGCGTGCAGGAACGTTACCGCCTCAGTGCTGGCCACCAAATGCTACTAAACGAGCGCCGGCTAAACGGCGCTGTTATCTGGCTATCCGTTCCTGTGGCTTACACCAGTGTCCCCGGCATGGTCGTTCGGCATCGGGGTTTGTTCCTGCGCACCGGCTACGTCATGCTCGACAAAGACCAGTACGTGCTGCCCAAATCATTGCAATAGCTCCCTGCCGCATTGCCAGACACGGCGCGCCAAAGGCCCGTTTACCAACCGGTAAACGGGCCTTTGACTTTGGTTGAAATCATGGCGCTGCGATGCGTCTGGCCCCTCCTACCGTTGCGCGACGAGCGTTGCAGGCTACCTGTGGCACGGGCCGGACTGCTTTTTACCAGGCTTCCTCAATCTGGAATAATGAATTGAGGCGCAGCAGGTCAAGGCAGCGTCGCAGGGGGGCATTCACGTTGCGCAGCCACACCTTGGCCCCCGCTCGATGCAGCAGCAGCAGCTGCGAAACCACGTAGCCAACCCCCAACGCACGCTGGCACGCCAGCCGCGAACAATCGATGTGCAGTGACGATGCGCCAAGCGAAAATGCCAGCGCCCGTGCCCGCAACACCGCATTGGGCTCATCCAGATTGAGGGTGCCCGGCGCAGCTGTCCAGGAAGTTGAGGTCCGGAATGGCAAAATGAATGATTTCATGATTATTGAGGACTTAGTGAATAGTAAACATAGTAAATATTATTAAAATATATACAATCTTTCTCCCAAAGCGCCGAAGCTTGCCTGGTGCGCCGACCGCCCCGGTTGCTAGCTCACGCAGCATCAAACCGATTGCCGGCCGTAACCAATGATTTCGCGTCTGCCGATGCGCCGCAGGCCGCTAGGAGCTGGCGCAGCTCGGTTCCGCTGTGCACCGGGCCACTATAGTGTAGCTTCCCGCCACACAAGCTGCCCGTGAACAGCTCCAGCTCTCCACGCTAGGCCAGCACGAAGGCCCGAAGCACGCCCCTGGCACCGGGCCGCACGTAGGTGGTACCCGGCGTGGCTGTCTCAGCCCAACAAATGGGGAAGAAACCTTCTTCGTGCAAATGCAGCGTCAGCATAAGAATGAATAGCTGGTGAATACTATAGCTTCACAAAGCTCTCCAACTCGCAGGCACTAGCCCTACCGCACAAATGCGGAAACGCACATGGGCAACTACGTATTTATTGACTAGGTATTTTACAAGGCGATTCTTTGGATGATGCAATAAACAACCCATACCCGGTATTCAGCCAACAGCCGGACCTACGAATCAAGCCAAAAGCTGCACGAATACCTCGTTTGCATTAACCAGCAAGCCATTCAGAAATGCTACATTTCCCCGCCGCGCCGAGGCGTGTCGGGCGCCGCGACAGGGGCTGGGGAAGTTTTCAGTAACGGTACACAAGTCTGTTTCCTGACTTTCGCCAGACACCTCTGAAATTAAACAGCCACAATCTTCCTTTTTTATCACAGCGCAGGTATCTCTGGTCTTCATCAGGAAGAACAGTAGTATCTCGAACTTGTCCATTTGCAATTCGCAGCAAATAATGTGGCGTGGGACTGACCGCACCGTTATAGCCAACCACATAGGTGCTACCAGCGCAAGAGCAAACATCATTGACTTCATTGATGAATCCCGCAGTCACAATTGGGTGCCAGCCTTTTATGGTTCGAGAAAACAACTGACCTGTTTCAAGGAATTTAAATTGCCCGCCAGAAAAAAAAGAGTCGCCTGGTATAGTGTCATTAACGGAGTTATCTAATTCAACAACCGTCTTGACAGATTTCCACTTTTTTCCTGCTCGGTCTTGCATCTGAGAAACCGTTCCATCATAGGCAATAATTCGGAGCGGTTTGCCCGGCAGAGAATAAAACTCATACGGAAAGAACTTATGCGTATCAAATTCGAGATGCTTCCATGTATTCCCAAAATCGGCGGAATAAGCAAGGCGTGAGTACGCAGGTTCGTGCATACCGGGCCAACTGTCTAGCCCCCATAATATATGGTGCTCGTCAATAGTTAGGTGTTTGAAATATAAAAAATCGTGCTTCTGTGGTTGGTCGTGCAGGTTTTGCCAATGCAAACCGGCGTCCGTTGTGATGGCTAAACCGCCGTGCCATTTCACCGCAATAAGTGTATCGCTATTAACAGGCAATAAATCATAAATTGCTTTGTCGGGACCAGTCGGCTTATAAACTAGTTTAGGTTTAGCCACTGAAGAGGTTTGTGGCTTCTTCACCTTATCAGCTTGGTTTGATTCTGAGTTACACGAACTGCTCAAGCAACCCAAAGCAATGAGCCCTAAAAACCGGCAATGTCGAAAGGATTGGGAAAGATGCATGGCGGCGAATGTAAGTGTAATCCCTAAACGTCCCCGCCCGCCCCGGCCGTACCTTTGCGGCCTATGAACCTGTTATCCGCCGAGAACATCTCGAAGAATTACGCCGACCGCTGGCTGTTTAAAGACCTCAACTTCGGCCTCAATCAGGGCCAGCGCGTGGCCTTTGTGGGCATCAACGGCACCGGCAAAACCACCCTCATGAAGGTGCTGGCCGGCCTCGAAGCCCCCGATACCGGCGAGGTGAGCGTGCGCAAAGGCATCCGCGTCACCTACCTGGGCCAGAACCCCGTGTTCGACGAAAGCCTGAGCGTGGAGCAAACCATCTTCGCCAGCCAGAACGACACGCTCAAGGCCATCCAGGAGTACGAGCACGTCGTGAACGACCCCGACCACAAGCCCGACGACCTGCAGCGCGTGCTCGAACGCATGGACGCCCTCAACGCCTGGGACTACGAAGCCCAGGTGCAGCAAATTCTCGGCCGCCTTGGCATCCTCGGCGAGCTGCTCACGCGCCAGGTGAGCATGCTCTCGGGCGGGCAACGCAAGCGCGTGGCCCTGGCCCGCGTGCTCATCGAAGAGCCCGACGTGCTGCTGCTCGACGAGCCCACCAACCACCTCGACCTGGCCACCATCGAGTGGCTCGAAAACCGCCTCTCCTCCCCCACCCTCACCTTGCTGATGGTGACCCACGACCGGTATTTCCTCGACAAGGTGGCCAATGAAATCGTGGAGCTCGACAAGGGCCAGGTGTACCGCTACCAGGGCAACTACGCCTACTTCGTGGAGAAAAAGGCCGACCGCGAGATGCGCGAAGCCACCGAAGTAGAAAAGGCCCGCCAGCTCTTCAAAAAGGAGCTGGAGTGGATGCGCCGCATGCCCCAGGCCCGCGGCACCAAGCAGAAAGCCCGCATCGACGCCTTCTACGTAACCAAGGAAAAGGCCAGCACCAACCTCAGCAAGCAGCAGGTGGAGCTGAGCGTGAAAACCACCCGTCAGGGCGGCAAAATCATCGAAGCCAGCCACCTCAACAAGCGCTTCGGCGACAACGTGGTGCTCGACGATTTCAGCTACGTGTTCAAGAAAAAGGACCGGATTGGCCTCGTAGGCCCGAATGGCGCGGGTAAGTCGACGCTGCTCAACATGCTCACCGGCAAGCTGCAGCCCGACTCCGGTACCATCGACGTGGGTCAGACCACCGTGTTTGGCTACTACACCCAGACCGAGCTGGAATTCGACCCCTCGCAGCGCGTCATCGACATCGTGAAGGAAGTGGCCGAAGTGGTGGAGCTGGCCAACGGCGACGTGCTTACCGCCAGCCAGTTCCTCAACCTGTTCCTGTTCCCGCCGGCCCAGCAATACACGCTGGTGAGCAAGCTGAGCGGGGGCGAGAAGCGCCGCCTGCAGCTGCTGCGCGTGCTCATCAAGAACCCCAACTTCCTCATTCTTGACGAGCCCACCAACGACCTCGACCTGGCCACGCTCAACATCCTGGAAGACTTCCTGCTGCACTTCACCGGCTGCCTGCTCATCGTGAGCCACGACCGGTATTTCCTCGACAACCTCGCCGAGCACCTCTTCGTGCTGGAGCCCGGCGGGGCCGTCCTCAACTTCCCCGGCAACTACACCGACTACCGCGAGTACCTGGCAGAGCGCGAAACCGAAGCTGCTCTCCTTGAAGAAGAGAAAGCCGCCAAAGCCGCCCGCGCCGCCGCCAAAGCGGCCATCACGCCCGCACCCGTGAGCACGGCTGTGGCCCCCTCGCCCGCCAAACGCCGCGCCACCTTCGCCGAGAAAAAGGAGTATGAGCAGCTCGAAAAAGCCATGGCCGCCCTGGAAACCGAGAAGCAGGACATCACCGCCAAGCTGAACGGCGGCGCCGGCAGCCCGCAGGACTTCGCCACTTGGGGCGCCCGCCTGTCAGCGCTGAATGAGGAGCTGGAGGAAAAGGAAATGCGCTGGCTGGAGCTGGCCGAGCTGGGGTGAGCACTCCCAAGCGGTTCATTTTCGCGGACCCAAGCTCCGTAAACAACAAAAAGCCCCGGCAGACTGCCGGGGCTTTTTGTTTAGCCAAATATCTGGACCAATACGGCAGCGGCAATTAATATACCGCTCAAAATCAATCCGTTTCTCTGCGATTTTTTCTGGTGTCGGGCGCTTTCAATGAGCCACGAAGAAGGCGGTGTGTACATAGCGGTAAAGGCGTATTGCGTGGAAAGGAATCGAAATATACAGCACGTAGTGTTGCATTTAGCAATTATTTTTTATTGCCGCCGGCGTACCTGCGCAAATTCCAGCGGCACCATGCTACCTCCAATTGGGGCCTTCACCACCAGGCCATCGGCCGCGTCGTAGCGGGGGAAGTAGAGGTAGCCGCGCACTTGCTGGCCGGGTTCCAGCGTCACCTTGCGCAGGGCGTAGTCCTGGAGCATGGCGGCGCGCTGCTGAAGTACGTCGGCCGTCACGGCGTGTTCGACTTTATTGGCAGCCGAAACGACGTTGTAGGCAAACGCTGCGTCGCGGATGCTGGCGCGGCTTTGGTACTGCGCCACTGTTTCGCGCTTGCCTATGCTGGCCACGTCGGTGGCCAGGCTGGCTGCGCTCAGCGCGATGCCGAACCAGTCGATACGCGCGGCTTTGGCGGCTTCATTTTCGGCCTGGTTGTGCAGGGCGGCTATTTCAGGCTCGGGGTCGAAGGCCGAGACGGGTTTGGGCGGCAGCGGCGGCAGCGCCAGCCACTGGCTGGCAGCCGCCACGGCGGCCGACACCTCGGTGCCGGGCAGTGGCTTGGGGCGGCGGCCTTTGAAGTCAAAGCCGGCATCAGCCCGGCGGCTGGCTTCGTACTGAAATGCGGCCGGGTCGACCACCAGCGCGTGGCGGGTGGGGTTGCGGTATTCGGCCTCGAACACTACCCGCGTGGGCTCGTAGCACACGAAGCTCAGGCGCACTTCCACGCTGTCGGCCACGGCCTGAGCCTGCTCACGGCCCTCCACAAAAAAGCCGGTGGCCCGGGTCGGCTTCATGCCCAGCTGATAGGTGGGAGCGCAGGCCGTAGCCAGCCCGGCCAAAGCCAGCCAGCGAAACGAACGAACGTAAAAAGGCAGCATACAACTGACGATTTGGGGTGAGCTTCTGGTCGGAAGATGCCTCCGCCCGGGACGAGGTTGCACGGCGGTAAAAAAATTATTCCCCCAAAACAACCAGCTCCGGCGGCAGCTGAAAACCACCGCTTTCATCGGCTCCAAGTAGCCAATGGCGGCACACCGCTCCCAGCGGCACCGGCCCAAAAACGTGCGCAAAATGTTGTTGCCGGCTCGCCACCCACTCGCGCTCCACGCGCACGCCAGCAGCGGCCAAGGCAGCTTCGTCCCATTCCAGCAAAACCAAATCGGCCCGCCCGGCATAGTACCGGCGGGCCGTTTCGAGAATCTGGTGCGGCTCCGAGGAATGGATGAAACCTTCGGCGGCGAGGTCGGCGCTGGCGAAAAAGCCGGTCTGCTGGGCGTGGTGCCAATCGGCGGGCTCGGCGATGCGGTAAAGCATAACTTCTGTCATTGCGAGCGAAACGCAGTGGAGCGCGGCAATCCGTCCTCTCGATGCGACTAGCCCTGTGCTGTGATAAGTCAATTAATTAGCTCGTCACATTATCAGGTTGACCGCTGAGAACAGGACGGATTGCCGCGCTCCACTGCGTTTCGCTCGCAATGACAATTAAGCCATTACGCTTTCCACAGCTCCTGCTGCACCTGCTTGCCCACAGTAAGCATGATTCGCACCGGATTGGGAACCAGGGTAATGCGGGCTTCCTTGCCGGGGTATTTTTCCGAATCAACCCAGACACCTTCTTTGGGCGTGGGCGTAGAGCCGGGGTTGCTGGGCAGGTAGGCAGTGGGCAGCAGCACGTCGGTGTCCGATTTCAGGTCGGTGTGCACTTTGTCGAGCGCCGTTTCCAGGAAGTCGCCATACTCGTCGTTGAAGTCGTCTTCGAGGTCGTGCAAGGCCTCTTCCACGTCGTCGTAGCGGGCGTCGTCGTACTTAAGGGTGTGCAGCTCGGCCTTTTTTTCAATCAGGGCCACGAGGGCGCGGTTCAGTTCTTCGGTATTCATGGGAGCGCTAAGGCAGATGATTGGGCACAAAAATGGGAATGAATTGGCAAACGCGCGCCGTTCCGGCTCCGGGTTTGGGCGGGTTTCGGCCAATAGTCGCGTCAAACCGACAGAAGCTGTATTTTTACCCTGTCATTCACCCCGCTAATTTCCTCCTCCCACCCATGCAAACCATGACCTCGCCCGAAGTGCTGGCCCAACCCGCCCAGGATTTCCTCCCCCTCAAAGGCACCGATTTCGTCGAATTCTACGTCGGCAACGCCAAGCAGTCGGCCTACTACTACCAGGCCGCGTTCGGCTACGAGCTGGTGGCCTACGCCGGCCCAGAAACCGGCCTGCGCGACCGCGCCAGCTACGTATTGCAGCAGGGCAAAATACGCCTGGTGCTCACCACCTCCCTCCTGCCCGATTCCGAAATCACGCAGCACGTGGCCAAGCACGGCGACGGCGTGAAGGTGATGGCCCTGTGGGTGGACGACGCCCGCAAGTCGTGGGAAGAAACCACCAAGCGCGGCGCCAAGTCGGCTTTCGAGCCCTATACCCTTGAGGATGAGCACGGCAGCGTAACACTCTCAGGCATTTATACTTATGGCGAAAGCATCCACACCTTCGTGGAGCGCACCAACTACAGCGGCCCGTTCCTGCCCGGCTACGTGGCCAAGAGCAGCGGGGTGCCGCAGGGCGCGCCGGTGGGCCTGCTGCACGTCGACCACTGCGTGGGCAACGTGGGCTGGGGCGAAATGAACCAGTGGGTAAAGTTTTACGAGGATGTAATGGGCTTTAAGTTGCTGCTCACCTTCGACGACGAGGACATCAGCACCGAATACTCGGCCCTGATGAGCAAGGTGGTTTCCAACGGCAACGGCTACGTGAAATTCCCCATCAACGAGCCCGCCGAAGGCAAGAAAAAGTCGCAGATTGAAGAATATCTCGATTACTACCACTCGCCCGGCGTGCAGCACATTGCCATTGCTACCAAGGACATCCGCGCCACGGTGACGGAGCTGCGCCGCCGCGGCGTGGAGTTCCTGACCGTGCCCGGCGCGTACTACGAAGACCTGCTGGAACGCATCGGCGCGATTGACGAGGATTTGGAGTCGCTGAAAGCGCTGAATCTGCTCGTGGACCGTGACGAAGAAGGCTACCTGCTCCAGATTTTCACCAAGCCCGTGGAAGACCGGCCCACCGTGTTCTACGAAATCATCCAGCGCAAAGGCGCCAAGAGCTTCGGCAAAGGCAACTTTAAGGCGTTGTTTGAGAGCATTGAGCGCGAACAGGCGCTGCGCGGCAACCTGTAATTTATTTCTTTTATTCTGAGGTAGAGACGCATATTTGCGTCTTGTCGTCCGCGCCGCTTTGCCGGCCGTTCAACGACGAGACGCAAATATGCGTCTCTACCTTTATCACCCAACCGAACCAAATCCCTCCCATGCCGCTCACCCCCGAAATTCAGCATACCATCAGCACCTGGCTCACGCCCGAGTACGACGCCCAAACCCAGCAGGCCATCCGCGACATGCAGGCTGCCGGCCAGGACGATGCCCTTACTGATGCCTTCTACCGCTCCTTGGAATTTGGCACCGGCGGCCTGCGCGGCATCATGGGGCCGGGCTCGAACCGGATGAACCGCTACACGCTGGGCATGGCCACGCAGGGCCTGTGCAACTACCTATTGCGGAGCTTTCCGGGGCAGGAAATCAAAGTTGCCATCGCGCACGATAGCCGCAACAACAGCACCGAATTTGCCGAAATCGCGGCCGGCATCTTCTCGGCCAATGGCATCACCGTTTACCTGTTTGAAGCGCTGCGCCCCACGCCCGAGTTGTCGTTTGCCATCCGGGAGCTGGGCTGCCAAAGCGGCTGTGTGATAACAGCTTCGCATAATCCCAAGGAGTACAACGGCTACAAGGTGTACTGGAACGACGGCTCGCAGGTAGTGGCCCCGCACGACACCAACATCATTGTTGAAGTCAACAAAATCACCAGCCCGAGCGAGGTGAAGTTCGCAGCCGATAACTCGAAAATCATTCGCATCGGGGCCGACATCGACGCCCGGTATTTTGCCGCTGCCAAGAAGCTCAGCATCGACCCGGCCGCCATCCAGCGCCAGCACGATTTGAACATCGTGTACACGCCCATTCACGGCTCGGGCATCACGCTGGTGCCGGGCTTGCTGCGCGAGTTCGGCTTCACCAACGTGAACGTGGTGCAGGCCCAGGCCACGCCCGACGGCAATTTCCCCACCGTGCAGTCGCCCAACCCGGAGGAGAAAAGCGCCATGCAGCTGGCGCTCGACCAGGCCAAAGCCACCAATGCCGATATCGTGTTGGCCACCGACCCCGACGCCGACCGCGTGGGCGTGGGCGTGAAAAACAACCAAGGCGAATGGGTGCTGCTCAACGGCAACCAGACGGCCGCCATGCTTACCAATTACCTGCTTTCGGCCCGGCACCGCGCCGGCCAGAGCACGCCGCAGGACTTCATCGTGTACACCATCGTGACCAGCGAAGTCCTCGGCGACATTGCCCGCGAGTACAACGTGAAGAGCTACCGCACGCTCACCGGCTTCAAATATATCGCCGGCCTCATCCGCGACCTGGAGGGGCAGGAGAAATACATCGGCGGCGGCGAGGAAAGCTACGGCTTCCTCATCGGCGACTTTGTGCGCGACAAGGATGCCATTTCGGCCTGCGCGCTGGTGGCCGAAATGGCCGCCGTGGCCAAAGACCAAGGCCGCACGCTCTACCAGGAAATGGTGGCCATGTACGCCCAGTACGGCCTCTACGTGGAGGATTTGATTTCGCTCACCAAAAAAGGCCAGCGCGGCGCCGAGGAAATCCAGGAGATGATGGCCGGCCTGCGCGCCAACCCGCCGCAGCATATTGCCGGCCTGAAAGTGGTGGAAATCCGCGACTACAAAACCGGTAAAATCCACGACCTGGCCACCGGCCTCAGCACCGACACCGGCGTGGAAAGCTCCAACGTGCTCCAATTCCTCACCGAAGACGGCAGCAAGATTTCGGCCCGTCCCAGTGGCACCGAGCCCAAAATCAAGTTCTATTTCAGCGTAAAGCAGCCCCTGAAATCGGCCGTGGATTATGACCTGGCCAACCGCCTGGGCCACGAGAAAATTAAGGCAATTATTGCGGATATGAAGCTTGTTTAGAGCGTCAATAGTTGCATAAAAAAGGCCGTCATGCTGAGCGTGACGGCCTTTTTTATGCAATTAGAACAATTTTCATGCTGGCATAAGGATGTAGCGACGCAAAATATTGCGTCTCGTAGTTGCCGCGGTTATTGTGCCTGCGCAAATTTGGGCAGTTCCGGCCGTTCAACGACGAGACGCAATATTTTGCGTCTCTACTTAAAGCCCAATCCTACAGCGCCGGCACCAGGATGGTGCGCCGCCGCACCGAATGCGCGCTGAAATACCCCAGCACATCGCCCGAAAAGTTTGATTTCGGATTAGCCGGTGAGGCGGTGGCCATGCCGCCGCCCTGCAAGGTCAGGTTGAGGGTGCGGAAGTATTCGTACACGTCGGCGTCCACGTTTTGCATTTCCACGCGTAGGCTGTCGCCGGCCACCAGTTTGTCGGCATCGGTGCCGCGGCTGCCGCCACCCCCGGTGCCCAGGCCGCGCACGTTGGCCTTGCCATCGGTGAATTCGTCGTTTTGCAGGTAGATGTTGGGGTTCAGGCGGCCGTTGCGGTACTGCCGGAACAGGTAATAATTGCGCGTACCGGCTGGGTCCAGGTAGTCCGGCAATGCCTGGATGTTGGTGCCGATGGGCGCTTTCTGGGCGCGCAGGCCCGCCAGCGGCACCACCGGCGAGGGCAGCGTAGACGCGGCCACGTAGGCCTGGCCCTCAACTTCTACGCGCAAGGTGTAGCGCCGTCCCGGCTGGCCCAGCACGGTGCGGCCCCGGTACTGGCCGGGCGTGCTGGTTTCGGCCAGGGTTTCGAGGCCGCCCACGTCGTCGCTCAGCGTGACTTTGGCCCCGCTCACGGCCGGAAAGGTGTTGGTTTCGGTGTAGCTTACGCTGCGTCCCAGCAGCACGGTGCAGGGCTGCCCGTCATCGGCCAGGTTGCCTTCGATGCTCAAGCGTGGGGCGCTTTCCTTGAGGTCGAGGGTGATGACCTTCTGGCAGGACGCGGCGAGCAGCACAGTGGCGGCAGCGGCAAGGAAGCGAAGGGAGCGGGTTGGGGTTTTCATAAAGAATAGCTGGAACGTCATGCTGAGCGAAGCCGAAGCATCTCTACCGCATAACTTTTCATTTGATTGGATTACTTGCGCGGTAGAGATGCTTCGACTTCGCTCAGCATGACCGTGCATCTTCACCTTTCAACCGGCACTTAAAAATTGAAATTGTAAGTCGCCGAGGGCACCATGCGGAACAGGGCGGTTTGCAGGGCCTGCGTGCGGCTGGGGTCGTCGGGGTTGGTCTGGAAGGTGATGCTGTAGGGGTTTTCGCGGCCTAGCACGTTGTAGATGGAGAAATTCCAGCTGTGGTGGAAGCGGCGGCCTTCCTTTTGGGGCTTGTCGAGGGTGGCGCCCACGTCGAGGCGGCGGTAGCCGGGCAGGCGGTCAGCGTTGCGCTGGCCGTAGAGGCTCACCACCTGGCCGGCCACGTAATACTTGCCCACGGGATAGGTCACGGCGTTGCCGGTGCTGGCCACGAAGGTGCTCGACAGGCTCCAATTGGGCGAGAACTGATACACACCCACCACCGAGAGGTCGTTGGGCCGGTCCTGCCGGGCGTTGAACCAGGTGCCGCTGTTGATGTCGGTAAACTGCCGCTCCGATTTGCTCAGCGTGTAGCCCACCCAGCCGGTGAGCCGGCCGGTTTCTTTTTTCAGCAGAAACTCCACGCCGTAGGCCCGGCCCTTGCCGTAGAGCAGCGTGCTTTCCACGTCCTGGTTGCCACGCAGCTGGGTGCCGTCGCGGTAGTCAATCTGGTTCTGCAGCCACTTGTAGTACACTTCGGCCGAGAATGAATAGCCCTGATTGGCCCCCAGCTTGCGGAAATAGCCGCCCGAAAGCTGGTCGGCCAGCTCGGGCTTCACGTTGTTGGTGGTGGGCACGTACAAATCGGTGGGCGACGACGCGGCCGAATTGCTCAGCAAATGCAGGTTCTGCACGTTGCGGGCGTAGCCGGCCTTCAGGGCGGTATTATCCGACAGTTGGTAGCTCACCGCCAGGCGCGGCTCCAGGTTCACATAGGTTTTGATGACTTGGCCCGAAGAATAGCTCTGGCTGCTAAGCACCGTGCCGGCCAGATTGTAGGTAGAATACGTGCCCGCACCCAACAAACTAAACGACGAGAGCCGCAAGCCCGTGGTAAAATCCAGCTTATCCGTGGCCGCCCATTCGTGCGAAACATAAGCCGTCGATTCCAGCGAGTAATTGGTTTTATCGGCCGTGGAATTCACCGGCCCATCCGAAGCCGCCGTGACGTGGCCCGGCGTGATGGTGTGGTAGATGACGTTGGCCCCGAAGCGCAGCGTCTGCTTGGTGCTGGGTGTGAACTCGAAATCCTGCTTCAGGTTCCAGTCCTTAATCTTGGAATCGATGCTGAAATCGGAGTCATTGGCCCGGATTTTTATCTGGTAATCGTACTTGCTGTACACGAGCGAGGTGTTCGAAAACAGCCGGTCGGTGAACAGGTGGTTGAAGCGGAGCGTGGCCGTCTGGTTGCCGTAGTTGTTTTCGAAGGTATTGATGCCGAGCACATCGCGCCCCAGGTAGCCCGAGAAATAGAGCCGGTTGCGGGCATCGAACGTGTAGTTGGCCTTGGCGTTGAAATCGTAGAAGTAGAGGCGGGCGCTTTTGGTAGTTTCGTTGTTCGACAGCTTCAGGAAAATATCGGCGTAGGTGCGGCGGCCCGTCACCAGAAACGAGCCTTTGTCCTTCACCAGCGGCCCTTCCAGCGCCAGGCGCGAGGCAATGAGGCCCAGGCCGCCGCTGCCGTGCAGCTGCTGGTTGTTGCCGTCCTTCATCTTGATGTCGACCACCGACGACAGCCGCCCGCCGTACTGCGCCGGCATCCCTCCCTTGTACACGGTCAAATCTTTGATAGCGTCGGAGTTGAAGGTGGAAAAAAAGCCCAACAGGTGCGAGGCATTGTACACGGGCGCTTCGTCGAGCAGAATCAGGTTCTGGTCCACGTTGCCGCCGCGCACCGAGAAGCCACTGCTGCCCTCCCCCGCCGTTTTAATGCCGGGCAGCAAGGTCAGGGTTTTGATAACATCCTTCTCGCCAAACAGCACCGGCACCTTGGCAATCTGCTTCATATCCAGCGTTTCCACCCCGGACTGGGCTTTGCTGATGTTGGCCTGGCTGCTGCGGCCTGTCACCACCACTTCGTTCAGTTCCTGCCCGCCGCCAGCCAGCTTAAAATCGAGGCGCTGGCTTTTGTCGAGGGTGACTTTGCGCGGCTGGGCGGCATAGCCTACGAAACTGGCCTCCACCGTGTAGGTGCCCGCTGGCAGCGTGAGGGTGTAAAAGCCGTAAGCATTGGCGGCCGTGCCGGTGCCCGGCAGCTCCACGATGCGAATGGATGCACCGGTCAAATCCTCCCCCGTTTTGGCATCCTTAATCGTGCCGCTGATAGTGACGCGGCCCTGCGCCTGGGCCATTTGCGGCAGCACGCCCGCCACCAGCAGCCCGGCGGCCAGCCCGCGCCAGCGTCCGCTGCCAAGGGTTTTAGTCAGACAAAAAATGGACAACGCAGCAGCACGGGGTGATTTCATGCCCCAAAACTACCGCCGAACTACGCCTACCCTTCTGCTTTTTCTGCCAATGACCGGAAAAGCCGGGTGATTGCCACCATTACGCCCGCGTTGCCGACGCTACAGCCGCACCCCAATGCCCGGACCCAGCATGTAGAACCAGCGGCTGGTGCCTAGCAAAAACCCGCCCCCCAGGTACAGCGGAAAGGTGAATTTCGCCTCGCGCCGCGTGGGGTACACCGAGCCGAGAATAACCACGCCGAGGTCGCGGTTGGTGCTGCTGCTGCCCAAGTTGAAGGCGTTGAGCGCCACAAAGCCGGCCCCGATTTTATAGGGCCGCAGACGGTTGATTTTGTTGGGGCTGTAGAAGCTGAACTGCGCCAGCGTGGCCAGCGAAATGCCGCCCAGGTCGCCAAAGCCGGAGTCGCCCTGCTTGCGGGTGAGCAGGCCGGCCGGAAAGCTCACATCAATGTCAAATTTGTAGCGGCGTTTCAGCACCAGCTCCACGGTTTGGGTGTAGCCGGTTTCGCCATATTGGCTGGATATATGTTTGACCGTAACCACAATGCGGCTCCACTCGTCGAGGTCGTAGGTTTTGCGGCCCAGCAGGGAGTTGAGGCTCAGCGGGTCGGTGCGGCACTGTTTGTCCTGGTAGAAGGCGGCACGGGGCGAATTATCGCCCGGGCACACCAGCAGGCTTTCCACGTTGCGCAGCTCAATGAGCTCGCCCTTGCTGTTGAGGGTGCGGATTTCGAACGTCAGGTACTGCTTGCCGAACAGCAAATCGGGCGTGTCGATGGCGTTGGGGTTGAACTGAAACACCACGTCGCGGATGGTGCCGTCGTACAGCACCGGGCCGTTGAGCCGGGTGATGGGCCGGGCCGCGTCGCCGTAGGCCACCGACACAAAATCGAGCGGATGTGGGCGCTGAAACTCCTTGATGCTAAGCGCGTAGCCGGTGGCCTGGCCCGCGTTGTAGATGTTGCTTTTGCGCTTGTCGTAGCTCACGGGTACCCGCACCCGGTACACCAACCGGGCATCGGTCCGCACCGACGAATCGGACGGAATTACCGGCAAATCCTCAAACGAAATCCGGGCTTTTTGCAGACCCTCGCCCTCCAGGCGCACGTCCACGGTTTCGCCGGGGCTCACGCTCAGGCCGGAGGTCCATTCGCCGCCGCGGTGCAGCACCTGCACGTTCCGAATCACGGTTTGGGGCGTGATATCAAGGTTGGTGAGGTAGCGGGCCACATCGTTTTCCTTGATGTAGAGGTAGCCTTCGGTCTGGCGGTGAGTGTTGTAGGGGCGTAGGTAGCACAGCACCCGGTCGTTGCTGAGGAACTGGCGGGTGAAGATTTCAGCGATGAGCGTGCCGCCGGGCTCCTCCTGGTCTTCCACGCGATAGGTGCGGTGCAGCTCGAAGCTGCGGCCGTTGTCGAGAATCAGCTCGGCGCCTTTGCGGCGGCTCACGTCGTCCAGGGTCACGCTGCGCTTGTCGGGCGAGAGGAAGCGCAGGCGGCTGGCTTTCACGTTGAAGTCCTGCTTCAGCACCGGCAGCTGGTAGCTGATGCGGTTGCCGGCCAGCAGAATGGGACGCTCGGTTTGCAACTTCACCGCCAGCGTGCGGGGGCCAAGTTGGTTGGGCAGCACGTGCAGGCGCAGGGTGCCGTTGGCCTCGGCTACCAGGCGGTAATCGAACTCCGTACCGCGCACCCATTCGCCGCTGGCGTGCACATTGCGGGCGTTCGAGCTGGTTAGCTCAAACACCTTTTCTTCGCCGACAAACAGCTCGTTATCAGCCACGCGCAGGGCCAGCGTGGTGCGCACCAGCGGCAGCAGTGGCACCACCTCGCGGCTCGGCTCCCGCCCGGCCGAGTCGGCGGCCTGCTCCACCACCAGACGCAGAAAACGGCTGCTGGTCAGGTTTTGAAACTTGAGGCGGGTGCGAAAGCCGCCATCGTCTTCTTTGGTCAGCGAGTCGAGCTGCTGAAAATCGGGGTTGCGGCGCAAGCGAAGCGGCCGGGCATTGGCCGGGTACAGCCGCAGCTCCACGGTCTCATCATCGCGCCGGTACCAGAAATACAGCGCCGACACGCCCTGCACAGCCACGGTATTCCGGCTCAGCAGGTAGGTGGCAGTATCGGTTTGCAGGCTGGCTTCGCGCAGGATGGGCGAGCCGGCCGGGGCCGTCTGGGCAACGGAAATTCGCGGCATTGCTCCCCATAAAATCCCAAAAACAGCAAGCGTAACGCGGACGACGAAGGAAGCAGACATTGCAGCAGGCGGGCCGAAATACAACCGCACGGCCGCAAAGGTCGCGCCGCGCAGGGCCCGGCGCCAAACCTTCAGTCCAAATTCCGTGCTTGTGCTTACTTCTCGCGCCGCCGGGTACCCAGCAGCAGGAGTATTAGCAGTAGGAAGCCGGTGGCTCCCAGGCTCCACCAGGTTATTTCGGGCACGCCGCGGTGGTAGGGCATGTCGGGCGAGTAGCGGCCCAGCAGCGTCAGGCCCGAAAACAGCAGCCCGCCCACGCCCAGCAGCGCCAGAATGGTGCGGCTCACGAGCTGGTCGGCCTTGCGCAGTAACGTCGTATAGCCCACCAGCTCAAACTTGAGCCGCAGCTCGCCCTTGCTGATTTTGCGCACAATCTGGCGCACGTCGGCGGGCAGGGTTTGCAGCAGCGCCAGCAGCTGCGTGCCGGTGTATTCGGCCTCGGTGAGCAGGTTTTCGCGCGAGTATTGCTCCCGAATAATCTTGGCCCCGTAGGGCGCCACGAACTCGAACGTGTTGAAATTCGGGTGCAACACCTTACCGATGCCTTCCAGAATTACCAGCGCCCGCAGGATGAGGAATACCGCGCCTGGCACCTGCAATTTGTAGGTGTAGATGATGTTCTGGAGCGCGTCGGCCAGGTCGCTCATGCTCATCTCCTTCACGTCGAGCATGGCAAAATCCTCAATCAGCTGGCTCAGGTCCGACTCGAAAGCGCGCATATCCGGGATTTCGGCCGTCAGGGCTAATCGGCGGAAATTCAGCGCCATGCTGCGGGCATCCTGCCGCGCCATGCCGATGAACACGCCCGCAAACGCGTATTTCTGCTGCTTGGTGAGGCGGCCCACCATGCCGAAATCGATGAGCACGATGGTGCCATCGGGCCGCACCAGCACGTTGCCGGGGTGCGGGTCGGCGTGGAAAATCCCGAACTCAAAAATCTGGGTCAGGTAGATGTCCATGCCGTTTTCGGCCACGTCGGCGGGGCTCAGGCCCCACTCCTGCAGCTGCGCCTTGTCGGTAATCTTGCAACCGCTCACGAACTCAATCACCAGGATGCGCGCCGTGCTCAACTCGCGGTAAGGCTTGGGCACGTAGAAGGTGGTGTAGTCCTCGTAGAGCTTGCGAAACTGCTCCATCGACCGGGCTTCGGCCGTGTAGTCCAGCTCTTTGCTCATGCTGCGCTCGAAAGCATCCACAATGTCCTGCGGGTTGGCGAGGCCCTGCTTTTGCAGAAAGCCGGCCGTGAGACGTACCAATTCGTGCAGCAAGGCCAGGTCGGAGTGCACCTTTTCGCGCACGCCAGGGCGCTGCACTTTCACCACCACTTCCTCACCGGTGAGCAGCCGCGCCCGGTGCACCTGCCCGATGCTGGCCGAGCCCAGCGGCACGTCGTCAAACTCGCTGAACACCTCCGCAATTGGCCGGCCCAGCTCCTCCTCGATAATCTGGCGGGCCACGGCGGTTTCGAAGGGCGGCACGTTGCTTTGCAGCTTCTCAAATTCGTCAATCAGTGCCTCAGGAAGCAGGTCGGCCCGGTTGCTCATGGCCTGGGCCAGCTTGATGAAGGTCGGCCCTAACTCTTCGATAATCAGGCGCACCCGCTCCCAGCGCGTGGTTTCGAACACCTGCCGCTCGGCCCGCTGCCAGCTCAGGCGGCGCGCCTGGCTCACGAGGCGGCGCAGGGGCGTGGTCGTCACCACATCCTCAAAACCATAGCGCAGCAGCACCTCGGCCACCTGCCGAATGCGGGAGAGGTTGGAAATCGTATTTTTAAACATCAACCGCAGATTTACGCAGATTAATCTGATTTCGCAGGTTTTGGCCGGTTACCACGCCTGCCAGACTCATTTCAGAGCCGATTATTTACGCTAAAAAACCCCGTTCGCTTCTGGCGAACGGGGTTTTTTCACGATAACAGGAAGCTGCTTACGCGTTGCCTTCGCTGCCAGCCGAAGCCGGGGCAGCAGTTTTCGCTGCTGGTTTGGCAGCGGGCTTAGCAGCCGGTTTGGCGGTAGCTTTCGCGGCGGGGGCTTTGGCAGCGGGCTTAGCAGCTGATTTGGCTGCTGTTGCAGATGGCTTAGCGGCAGCTTTGGCGGCGGGCTTAGCGGCCGGTTTGGCAGCAGCTGCTGCCGTGGCGGCAGTGGATTTTTGGGCGGTTTCGGCAGCGGCGCTCACGCGGTCGGCCACGTTTTTCACGGCGCCGGCGGCGCGGCTGGCGGCTTGGTTGGCGGTGGTTTTGGCGGCGCTTACCACGCTGGAGGTTTTGGCAGCAGGCTTGGCAGCAGCTTTAGCAGCGGGCTTTTTAGCGGTGGCTTTGCCTTTTGCGGGTTTCGAGTCGCCGAGGCCCACGGTGCTGCGCACACGGTCGGCCAGGCCCTGGAATTGCTTTTCGAGCTCGGCGCGCTTGGTTTCGCCGCTTTTCAGCAACTCATCCACAATTTTCTTACCCTCGGCCTGGGTCATTTTGTTGTCCTTCACCAGCTTATCGATGGTGCTTTGAACCGACTTGCTGCCCTGGGCGATGTAGCCGACGCCAGCATTTACGAACTTTTTAAACAAATCTTCCATGGTGCGGGAAACGGGTTGGAGTGAAAGAAAAAAGGGAACCTACTGTAAGAAAGCCCATTGCCATACCAAAGTAGTATGCAAGCCGACTAAATTCGATGCAAACCTACGAACACTCGCTAACATAGTTGAGCTGTGTACGCCGGATTTCTTTAAAAGTGGCTTAAAAATCACCAAAAAGAGAATTTATTTTTCCGATTTGCTGAATATTTGAGGCCGGCGGTTGCGCTTCGTAACCCCTTCACCCCCAACCTATGCGGCACGGCGGCGCAGGGGCAAGCGCCGTTCGCCCAGCAACAGGTGGGCAGGCTTTGCAGCTGGCCGGGCCCACATTTCCGTCAGGAAGGCCGCTACCTGGTCGAGGGCCTGCCGGGCTTCGGGCACCACGCGCCAAAACAAATGCCACCAATGCACCAGTCCCTCAAATGGTTGAAGCGTGACTGACACGCCGGCGGCGCGGGCTTTGCGGGTGAATTTTACCACGTCATCGTACAGTACCTCGGCCGTGGAAATCTGGATGAGCAGCGGCGGCAGGCCGTGCAAGTCGGCCTGAGCGGGCGAGAGCAGCGGGTGCGTGATGGGCGTTTTGTGGGCGTAGAGCGGTCCCCAGGTGCGCATTTGCAGGGCTTCGAGCAGGAGGCCTTCTTCGCGGGCCACGCGGCGCAGGGCGGTGATGGGCAGGTTGAGGTCGGTCCAGGGCGAGAGGCCAATGCCAGCGGCGGGCAGGGTTTCGTCGGCGTCGCGCAGAGCCAGCAGCAGCGCGAGGGCCAGGCCGCCACCGGCCGAGTCGCCGGCCACCACGATTTCGTGGGGCTGGTGGCCGTGGCGCAGCAGCCAGCGGTAGGCCCGGCGGGCATCATCGAGCGCGGCCGGGAACGGATGGTCGGGCGCTTTGCGGTAGTTGATGGTGAGCACGTTGAGGCCCGTACGCTGGGCCAGGCTGCCCACCAGGCTGCGGTGGGTATTGAGCGAGCCCAGCACGTAGCCGCCGCCGTGCAGGTAGAGCAATACCCGCGTAGGGTGCGCAGCGCGCGGCCGCAGCCACTCGGCTTCGAGGCGGTTGTCGAGCTTGAAACTTTCCAGATTCACCTTCCAGGGCATAAACTGGAAGAGGGAGCCGGCCTCCATGGCCAGGCGCATGGCCCCTACGCTGGGCTTGCGACGGGCCAGCGGGGCGGCCGCCGCCGTGAGAAACTGCTTGAGCAGCAGGTGTTGGAAAGAGGGCATTCGGGTGGGATTTGGGAGGAGGGGGTGAGGTGCGCGGCTGTCATCCTGAGCTTGCGAAGGACCTTATCCAGTGAGAGCAACTTATGCAAACGTGACAAGGTCCTTCGCAAGCTCAGGATGACAGCCGATTTTGGAAGCCCTAGCTACTGCGGTAGGACTTCTGCTTTTCGCCCAGCTTGTTGCCGCGGTAGCCTTTGATGGCCAGCGGAATCCAGCCTAACAACGGGACGAAATAAGCCAGGGTTATGGGGTTGCGCCAGAGCATCCGCAGCCACGCGCCGGGCCGGTCGAGCTGCATGCGGAAATTGCGGCGGCCTTCTTTCACGTAAAGCCGCTCGAACTCGGTGAACATGGCCGGCCAGGCGAAGGGCAGAAAAAATGGGAAGAAGCGGCGATTTTCCTTGATGCGCTGCCAGAGCTCGGCCCAGCGGTAGGGCTTCTGGCCGTGGGCTGCTACGGCGGCGTCCATTTCGGCCTGCATCTGCAGCCGGATTTGCTCACTCAGGGCCAGGTATTCGTCGCGGCTTAGCTCGTCCACGGTTTTGCTGGTGAGGTCGGAGGGGCGAATGCGCGTGCCCATCACGAAGACGAGCTTGGCGGGAAACGCGAGATAAAAAGCCCAGGGCTGCACCAGGACCAACAACAGCAACAGCGTGAGCGGCAAAAACGGAATACCGATTTTCTTGGTCAGGTTGTTGATGCCGTCCCAGCTATAGGCGTAGGGGTTGAGGTATTCGGCGTTGATGGTGTAGAAGGGCACGATATCGGTGCCGTGTTGCAGGGCCAGGCGCACCATGCTGGTGGCCAGGCGCTGCAGCTGGTACTTGCGATTGAACCCCTTGCCGATGCCGGGCACCCCCTCGGGGTAAAGCATCAGGTTGTGGTCCTGGTAGTACATCATGGTTTCAAAATTCAGCGTCGTGGCATCCACGCAGCCGCATTTTTTCCAGAAGTCCTTGACTAGATAGGGGTTCATCAGAGCCGTTTGCGAGAGCAGCGGGGCCGAGAGCGGGCGCGGCAGGTCGCTCATGTTCTCGTGCCGGGGCAGGTAGCGGAATAGATGCGACAGGGCCACAATGGCATCCCAGGGAAAGGCCATGCCGGAGTGGTTGCTGGCGAAAATCAGGGGCCGGTCGGGGTTGTTGCGCTGAGGGTAATTCTCGAAGCCCACCAGCTCGGAGCGAAACCAGACACGGTCGAGCAGCTGCAGGATGTTTTCGTCCACCGTGCGGGTGAATTCCTCCTCGAAATAGTCGTCGTAGATGTGCTGGTTAGCCACAATAGCCGGTGGAGGCGGCGAGGACGCAGTGGTGGCGGGCATGGTGGGAATTTAGGGACGGAAGATAGGCGAATTTCTACCGTTGTGGTTCCAGGGTTGTTCTAACGGTGGTTCCCGCAGTGGGCGCAGTGGTTTACGCAGAAGTACGCAGTGCGCGAAAGGCCCCTACCCCCGGCTGCCGAAAATGGCGCTGCCCACCCGCACCAGCGTGCTGCCTTCGGCCACGGCCAGCTTGTAGTCGCCGCTCATGCCCATCGAGATGTCGCGGAAGGCCGGCGCATGCGCAAAATACGTGTCTTTGAGGTGGTCGAAATAGCCGTGCAGCATTAGGAATTCCTGCCGCAGCTGAGCCTCATCGGAAGTAAAAGTGGCTACCCCCATCACGCCGGTGAGGCGCACGTTTTGCAGCTGCGGGAACTCGGTCGCGGTCAGGATTTCCTCGGCTTCGGCCAGCGTAAGGCCCGATTTGTTTTCTTCCTGTGCGATGTGGAATTGTAGCAGGCCGTTGATAACGCGGTTGTTAGCGGCGGCGTGCTTATTGATTTCGCGCAGCAACTTCAGGCTGTCGATGCTCTGGATGGTGTGCACGAAGGGGGCCAGCAGCTTCACCTTGTTGGTCTGGAGCTGGCCGATGAGGTGCCATTCCACATCGGGCGGCAGTTGGGGCTGCTTGGCGGCCATTTCTTGGGGCCGGTTCTCGCCGAAGCAGCGCGCCCCGGCGTAATAAGCCTCTTGCAGCAGCTCGACGGGGTGGGTCTTGGTGACGACACACAGGCGGGTGGCTGTGCCGGCCAGCTCAGCATTGAGGCGGTGGATGTTATCGGCGATGGACATCTTTTCAGTTAACAGGTAATAGTTATCAGTGAGCAGTTAACAGTCCGTATCGCAATTTAAACAACACTGTTAACTGCTCACTGGTAACTATTAACTGCACTTTAATCCTCCAGCGGGTTGCTCAGAAACGTGTTTTTCAGCAGCAGCCACAGCAGCCACAGCCCGATGCTGAGCCACAGGTACGGCCGGTAGAAATCCTTGGTATTGCGGAAACGCAGCTGCTTGATTTCGGACTTTTCGAGGCGGTTGATTTGGGCGAAAACCTCGCGCAGCGCGCCCGTATCGGTAGCACGGAAAAAGCGGCCATCGGCGGCGGCGGCGAGCTGGCGCATGGTGGTTTCGTCGAGGCGGGTGTTTACGTAACGGGTGCGGCCCAGCGAATCCTGGCCGTAGGGTACGAAGCCGTCTTTGCCCAACCCAATGGTGTAGATGCGGATGCCAAAGGCGTGGGCCAGCTGCGCGGCCAGCTGCGGGTCGAGGCTGCCGGCGTTGTTCTCGCCATCGGAGAGCAGGATGCAGACCCGCGATTTGGCCGTGGACTCGCGCAGGCGGTTAGTAGCCACGCCCAGGGCAGTGCCAATGGCCGTGCCGTCCTCTTTAATCATGCCCACGCGCAGGCCGGCGAGGTCTTCGCGCAGCAGGTCGTAGTCGGTGGTGAGGGGAGCCAGCGAATAGGCTTCGCCGGCAAAGGCCACCAAGGCCAGGCGGTCGCCAACGCGGGAACTCACAAAATCGGTGGCCAGGCGCTTGGCGGCTTCGAGGCGGTTGGGGCGCAGGTCCTGAATTTCCATCGAGCCCGAGACGTCGAGGGCCAGCACAAGGTCGATGCCCCGGCCGGACTGCTCCACGCGCTCATCGGTGCGTTGCGGGCGGGCCAAGGCCACAATGGCGAAGCTCAGGGCCAGGCCCAGCACCACATCGGGCACGAAGCGCAGGGCAGCCGACCAGTCGCGCCGCACAGGGCCGGGCGCAAAGGCTACTGCCACCTGCGCCCGCCGCCGCGCCAGCACCCAGCGCAGCCCAAAAAGCAGCGGCACGGCCGCAATGAGCAGCAGCAGCCGCGGCTGCTGCCACTGGTAGCCGGCCAGCGTGGTGTAGCGCAGAAGGTTGAAAAAGTCGTTCAAGCGGGGGCGAAGATAGGGAGAGGGGATAGGGAATAAGAGGTGAGGGATAGGAGAGCATCTGTCATCTTTCCCTTATTCCCTATCCCTTATCCCTACTCAACCTTAGCCCCTACCCCACCACCGAGGCATACCGGCGCTCGGCGAAGCCGCGCAGGCGCTGAAAAGCACGGTCGACTTCGGCAGCTTCCTCGGTTTGCACGTTGCCGTAAATGACCTTGTCGGTTGCATTTAGGGCTTTGCGCACGTCGGAGTCGTTCTCGAAATAGGCCACAATTTCGCGGGTGGTGAAGGAGTTCAAGCCGCTGTTTTCGAGGCCGGCGAGGTAGTTTTTCCAGAGCACCACGGCCCGCTCCACATTGGTGGCCGAGCGCGAAAGCTCGAACCGCTCGACGTGCCGCGCAAATTGTGCCAGGAAGTACCCGTGGTTTTTGCGCCGCTTGTAGGCCGCGTAGCGCTGCACCAGCCGCCGCCGAAACAGCGCCGCCCCGCCCGCCAGCAGCAGCAGTCCGGCTAGCCCCCCGGCCAACCAGTACGGGTAGTTGAAAATGGGCTCGACGGGTACCAGCACCAGATTTTGGCGCAGGGCGGGCAAGGACGCAGCAGCGGACTGCGGCGCAGCCGTGCGGCGCAGACGCACCCGGCTGGGCAGCGGCAGCACGCTCAGCGTGTCGGGGCCTTGCAGCACGGCCACGGGCAGGGCCAGGGCCTGCACCGAATCGAGCCGGAAGGTGCGCAGGTGGTACACAGCGCGGTCGAGGCTGATGCCGCGCCGGGTGCGGGTGGGGTAAAAGGTCTTGCCCGCGTACTCAAACGGCGCAAACCTGGCCAGCGAATCGGGAAACACCACTTCCAAATCGGGCGCGTGCTCGTAGCGCAGTTCGTAGTCGAGCGGCTCGCCCACCAACACGGTCTGCTTCAGAAAGCGGCCCTGCGGAATGGGCGGCGGAGTGGTTTGGGCCAGTGCCAGCCCCGGCAGCAGCAGCAGCAGCAGCGGGAGCAGCCGGCACAAACGCGGAAGAAAGCAAAAGGACATAACGGGCAGGGCGGCCAACGGGCGGCAATGGCCCAAATGTAGCGGCGCCGTCCGGTTTTGGGACGCGGGTTGTGGTTTGGGCCGCGTTTCTCCTGGCTCCACAAACGCCTTGCTCTACTTCAGGTGCGGAGCTGTCGCGGCGCCGCGACCGGTTTGGAGCAAATCGGGTTAAGTAAAAGAAGCGCGGAACTCCAACGGCGACAGGCTGGTCTTGGCCTTGAATAGCTTGCTGAACGAGGGCGCGTGCTCGAAGCCCAGCGCGTAGGCAATTTCGCTCACCGTGAGCGTAGTGGTCGATAGTTTTTCCTTGGCTTTGGCTATCAGCTGGGCGTGAATGTGCTGCTGGGTGTTTTGGCCGGTGAGCACGCGCAGCAGGTTGGTGAGGTATTTGGGCGAGAGCTGCAGGCCGTCGGCCACGTGCTGCACGGTGGGCAGGCCCCGTTCGGCGACATTATTGCCGTCGAAGTAGGTGCGCAGCAGGGTTTCCAGCCGTTCGAGCACTTCGTGGTTGGCCTTTTCGCGGGTAAGGAACTGGCGGTGGTAAAACCGGTCGGCGTACTGCAGCAGGCTTTCGATGTGCGAAACGATAATCGGCTTGCTGAACCGGTCGATGGCCGAGTTATACTCCTGCTGGATGGCGAGGATGACGGCCAGCATGGCCGCTTCCTCCCGAGCCGACAGAAACAGGCCCTCCCGGAGCGAATAATCCCAGAAATCGTGCTGCTGTATGGTTTTGGCTAGCGGCGTGTTCCACAGAAAATCAGGGTGTAGGTAGATAACCCACCCCGATTTTTCCACCTCTTCAGCCGGGTTGGCCACCGCCATGCTAAACACCTGATTGGGGGCCATAAAGGACATAATGCCTTCGTTGAAGTCAAACGAATGCTGCCCGTATTTGAGGTTAACATTGTGCATTCGCTTCAGGGAGATGGAGTAGAATTCGAACACCATGCTCGTGGGCTCCGGGCCGTAGCGGTGGGTCACGGTGCTCACGTCTACCACGCTCAGGAGCGGGTGCTGGGGCTTGGGCAGCTGCACGAATTCGTGAAACTCGCTGATGGTAGTGAAGCGCCTCATGCCGGCTCGTTGTTGGGGCGGATTTGCAGCACCAGCTTGCCGTGCACGTGCCAGGTCTGGCTTTCGCGGTGAGCCTCAGCCACCTCAGCCAGCGGAAATACCTTGCTGATAAACACTTTCACCTGGCCCGCGTCAATGAGTCGGGCAATTTCCTGGAGCCATTCCTGCCGGGGCTGGTTGTTCGAAAGCTCGCCCCTGGCCTGCTTGGCTGCCAGGGCCGCATGCACCGCGTCGTCGAAGGGATGGTCGAGGTTGACGGTGACGAAAGTGCCACCGGTTTTCAGCACCGATATGGCCTTCACCCGCTCGGCGTTGTCGCGCAGCGGCGAGGCTTCCAGCACGAGGTCGAGGTCGTGCACCAAGTCTTCAAACTTCTGGCTGCGGTAGTCAATCACCTCATCGGCCCCGAGCTGCCGCACGTAGTCGAGGTTGCCGGCCGAGGCGGTGCCGATGACGTAGGCTCCTTTGGCTTTGGCAAACTGCACGGCGAAACCGCCCACTCCGCCCGATGCGCCCTGAATGAGAACGCGCTGGCCGGCCTGCAACTGGCCGTGTTCGAAGAGGCCCGTCCAGGCCGTGAGGCCGGCCAGCGGCACCCCGGATGCTTCGGTGAAGCTGAGCATCTTCGGTTTCAGGGCAAACTGGCTGGCTTTGGCCGCGCAGTACTCGGCGTAGCTGCCATCGCCGGGGAAATTGGGCTCGCCGTACACGGCATCGCCTTTTTGAAAGCCGGTGACGGCGCTGCCCACCTCCTCCACCACGCCGGCCGCGTCCCAGCCCAGGGTCATGGGTAGGGTCAGATAGGCTCGCAGCGCGTCGTTACCGCCCTCCCGCACCACCCAGTCCACGGGGTTTACGCCGCTGGCGTACACCTTGATGAGAATTTCATCTGGCGCCGGCACCGGCCGCGCCACGTCTTCTACGTTGAGCACCTCCGGTCCGCCAAAGGCCTGAATTCTTACTGCTTTCATGAGTCGTTGATTTCGGTTTGTTGACGATACAAAGGTCCCGCCTGCCCAAACAGCAGGCTTAACCAAAATGCCTTTTGTCTTAGCCAAAACGACTGGCTGCCACCTCCTACCCCGCCCGTCCCGACTGTCGCCGGTGCCGAAACAGGTTCACGAGCTGCGGCACGAAATCGCCCTCCGTGCTCAGGGCCAGAAAGCCGGTGCGGTGGCGGCGGCAGATGTTCACCAGCTCGGCCTCCTGGCGCTCGGCCTGGGCCTCCATACGGGCCCGAAAATCGGGGCTGGAGGTGTTTACCCAGCGCACCTGGCCGGTTTCAGCGTCGCGCAGGGGCAGGATGCCCAGGGCCGGAAACGTGCGCTCGCGCGGGGCCTGCAGCTGCACCACAATCAGGTCGTGGCGCTGGGCCAGCATGGTAAGCTCCCGCTCGTAGTTGCCGTCAATAAAATCGGACACCAGCACCACCAGGCTGCGGCGCTTGAGCAGCCCCAGCGCCTGCCGGATGCCCGCCCCCACCCCCGTGCGGGCCGAAACCGGCACCAGCGAGTACAGCCGGTTGATGAGCGCATATGCCGCCCGCGGCCCTTTGCCGGGCGGTAAATACAGCTCCTTCTGGTCGCTGAACGCCAGCAGGCCCAGCGCCGAGCCCTGCCGTGCGGCCGACAGCGCCAGCAGCCCCGCGATGTCGCGGGCCACATCCAGCTTGCGGCGCTGGCCGTCACCTACGTCCAGCGAGCCGCTCACGTCCAGCAGCACCAGCACCTGCTGCTCTTTCTCCTCCTTATAGGTTTTCACGAAGGTGCCGTGGCCCTTGCTGCTCACGTTCCAGTCGATGGCGCGCACTTCGTCGCCGTACTGGTAAAGCCGCACATCGTCGAATTCGAGGCCCGTGCCTTTGAATACGGAGTGAAAATCACCCTGGAGCTGGGCCTCCACCGCCTTGCGAATGCGGATTTCGAGGTGGCGCAGGCGGCGCACCAGGTCGGTGAGGGCCGAGGGCACGGAGGGGTTCATGGCGGCGAAGCTACGGCGCGGGACTAACTTTGTGGTGTGAACTCATTCCGCCGCCGCTGCCTGGGCCTGGTGCTGGCCCCTCTCCTGCTGGTTTTGCCCGCCTGCCAGCGCCCCGAAGAAGCGCCCTTGCCCGCCGATTTGGTCCCCCGGGAAAAAATGGCCCAGATGCTGGCCGACCTGCACCAGCTCGAAGCCCAGATAGAAAGCAGCCATCTTTCGCCCGATTCATCCCGGGCGCTGTTTCTGGCCCAGCAGAAAAATCTGCTTTGGAAACACGAAGTGTCCGACTCCACTTTCCAACGCAGCTACCGCTACTACGGCATTCACAACAAGGATTTGAACGAAATCTACGCCGGCGTTATCGATACGCTCAATAAGCGCGAAGCCCGGCTAAACCCCGCCAAAGCCAACCAGCCCGCCGACCAGTGGGGCCCGCCCCCCAAAACCAACTAAACCAGCCGCTGCCCGTTGGGGACCGGCCCGGCCACGGCGGCCAGCACAATGTGCCCGTCGGCATCGGCAAAGCCGGTTACCAGCACTTCGGAGCGGAATTTCCCAATTTGCTTGGGCGGGAAGTTGACCACGGCCAGCACCTGCCGGCCCACCAACGCCTCTGGCGTATAGTGGTGCGTGATTTGGGCGCTGGACTTTTTGAGGCCGATTTCCGGCCCGAAATCAATCAGCAATTGATACGCCGGCCGGCGTGCCTCCGGAAAAGCCCGCGCCTCCAGCACGGTGCCCACGCGCAGGTCGACGCGCTCGAAATCGGCCCAGGAGATGGGAACGAGGGGAGTTGGTGTGGATGTCATGGGGTGGGTTTGAAATCGTCTGTCATCCTGAGCTTGCGAACGTGATAAGGTCCTTCGCAAGCTCAGGATAACAGACGATTCCTAATTAATTATTGCACCGCAAACGGCTTCAGCTGCTCCAGTTTCAGCTGCGTCTGCTTTTCCCAGTAGGCCTGGCGGGCGGCGTTGAGGCCGTGGCCGGTTTCCTGGTCGTAGCGGTTCTGCTCCTTGTCCCATTCGGCGTACACGGCTTTGGTCACGTTGTTGAAAGCCGGCTGGAGCTTGTTGCAATCGGCTTTGGCCGCAAAGGCAGCCAGCTTCTGGCGCATGAGGCGGGCGTAGGCTTCAGTAATGTCGAAGTGCAGCTGCTCGTGGCGCAGTAGAGCATCGGAGGCCAGCTTGGGGTTTTGAAACCACGAGGTATTGGGGTCGAACGTAGCCTGCACGGTGGCGCTGAACACGAAATCGCGGCAGGCCGCGTTCGACTTGATATCGGCCGAAGTGAGGGCTGCCAGCCGGTCCGACGGCCCGGGGTGTCCCTGGAAGTCGGCCACCGTGAGCCGCCGCGTGGCCGACCACGGAATGGGCGGCGCAGGGGCGGGCTTGGCGATGGTGGCTGGCTGGGGTTTCACGGCCGGGCCTTGCAGCAGCGCGGCGGCCGTTAAGAACGAAGTCAGAAGAGAGAGCATGAGGGCAAAATAAGAAGCTGGATAAAAAGTCTGTCATCCTGAGCGGAGCGAAAGACCTCATCACGACTTGTTGCCGCCGCAATAAGGTGCTTCGTTCCGCTCAGGATGACCAACGCCTGACAGCCTCGAATAATTAGCCGGATTTAATAAAATGTGCTACGGCACGGCCACCGGCGTGGGCACGAAGCCCGGCGCAGTTTCGCGCCGGAAGCGCACGATGAGCACGCCCGCCACAATAGTAAGTCCCAGCAGCAGCCCCGTCCACACGCCCGGCGCGCCAAAATGCAACCGAAACCCCAGAAAATAGCCCAGCGGCAACGCCACTGCCCAGTACGCCAGCAAGGCCACCACAGAAGGCACTTTCACATCCTCCAGCCCACGCAGTGCGCCCAGGCCCATCACCTGCAAGCCGTCGGATATCTGGAACAGAGCCGCAATAAGCAGCAGCGTACCGGCCTGCGCCACCACCGCCGCATCGTGGCTGTAGAGCAGCGGGGCCTGGTGCCGCAGCACGATAAACAGCGCCCCCATCGTGGCCATAAACCCAAAGCCCAGCACGTAGGCCGCGAAGCCAGCCTGCCGGGCCGCCGGCATGTCACCGCTGCCCATCAGCTTGCCCACCCGGATAGTGGCCGCCGCTGCAATGCCGCTCGCCGCCATGTAGGTTATCGAAGCGAGGTTGATGGCCACCTGGTGCGCGGCCAGCGGCACCGCGCCCAGCCAGCCAATCATGATGGCCGCCGTGGCGAAGGCTCCGACTTCAAAGGCCATCTGCACGCCAATGGGCGCGCCCACATCGAACAGCCGGGCCAGCGTGGCCCAATCGGGCAGCCAGCTATGCACGGCGGCGCGGTACGAGTGCAGGCGCTGGGCCAGCAGCACATACGCCCCCATGAGCCCGGCCATGAGCGTGCGGGCAATAAGCGTGGCCCAGGCCGAGCCCATCAGGCCCATCTGGGGTGCCCCCCAATGGCCGAATACCAGCGCGTAGCATAGGGCGGCGTTCACCACGTTGGCCAGCACCGAAAGCCACATGGCCTGCCGCGTGAGTCCCAGCCCTTCGGCAAACTCGCGGAAGCCCTGAAAAATCATCAGCGGCAAAAACGACCAGCTGATGACCCGCACCCAGGGCGCGGCCAGCGCTTCCACGGCCGGGGCCTGACCCAGGTAGTGCATGAGTGGCGGCACCAGTTGGCCTATTCCGGCCAGCGCCAGCCCAGCCAGCACACTCAGCCAAACGGACGAAACCAGGAGGCGGGCCAGGTCGGGCAGGTCGCGGCGGCCATCGGCGGCAGCCACCAGGGGCACGCTGCCCATGCTCAGGCCAATGCCCAGAATCATGATGACGTTGGTGCTGTTCACGCCCAGGCTCACGGCGGCCAGCGGCACGGTGCCCGTGCGCCCCACCAGCACCGAATCGACAAAACTCACCATGATGTGCCCCAGCTGCGACAGCACTACCGGATACGCCAGCAGCAGCGTGGGCCGCAAATGAGGACGAATATTATTCAGCATAATTCCCTATAAAAAGCCCGACAAAGGTACGGACAGGCCACTCGCAAGGGCGGTCAAATCGAAATCGCAGGGCGTTGAATCGCCCTTGCAAGGCCGATGCCGAGACGCGACCCTTCGCGTCTTGCCATTGAATGATTCCCAAACGGCACATGCGCCGAGACGCGAAGGGTCGTGTCTCTACATTCCTACCACGCTCCCGATGATGGCCAGCGCGCGCCGCAAATCGGCCTCCGCCACGGCGTAGGACAGGCGCAGAAAACCCGGCGCGCCGCAGGTAGCCCCATCTACCACTTCTACACCTGCGGCGGCCAGCTGCCGCACCAGCGCGGCGGAGGCTTCCTGAGCCAGCAAACCGGGCGCAAGAAAGCGCGTGAAATCAGCAAAAACGTAGTAGGTGCCTTCGGGCGCAGCCGCGCCGGGTGCGCCGGGCAGGTCTGCCAATGCATCGAGCAACAGCTGGCGGGTGGGCTTTAATTGCGCACACAACGCCGCCCCAATGGCTTCGGCGTGCTGCGTGGCGGCTAGTGCGGCCATTTGAGCCGGCACCGGCACCGCCAGGCCAGTGCTGAATATGCGCGCCGCCACGGCCTGCGCCATAGCGGGCGGGGCCACCAGGCAGCCCACGCCCCAGCCCGCCAGCGCCAGCGACTTCGAGAAGCCGCTCACCACCACGTGCCGCTCGTGCGGGCCGGGCAGCGCCAGCAGCGTAGGCACCGGCTCCGGCCCGAAGCTGATGCCTTCGTAAATCTCATCGCTGAGCACCCAAAGGTCCGGGAATTCGGCCGTCACGGCCAGCAGGGCGGCCCACTCGGGCTGCGAATACACGCGGCCGGTGGGGTTGTTAGGGTTGCTGATGATGAGCAGCCGCGTGGCCGGCGTGAGGGCCGCCCGCAGCATTTCAGGCGTGAGGGCGTAATTATCGGCCGCACGGAGCGGCAGGGGGCGCAGGATGCCACCGGTGCGCCGCACTAGGTCGTAGAAACCAAACCAATTGGGCGTGGGCAGCAGCACCTCATTGCCGGGCCGCAGCATTTCGCTGAGCAGGGCAAACAGGCCGGCTTTGGTTCCGGCCGTCACTACCGCCTGTTCGGCCGTAACACCAGCAGCGCCGCGCTGGCGGTAGCGGTGGGCCAAGGCTTCGCGCAGCTCGGACAGGCCGGCCACGGGGCTCACGGGCAGCGGCAGGCCATATTGCCGGGCGGGACGCATGGCTGCATCGGCCGCGGCCAGAGCAACTGCGGGCACTGCAAAATTTCCGTAGCCGGAGGCAAGGGTGAGCATAGGAGATTTTTATCGGGGTGAAGACAAGAATCGTCTGTCATCCTGAGCGCAGCGAATGACCTTATCGCGGCTGCTTTAGCGGAATCACTGCAAAATATTCAACTGTGACAAGGTCCTTTGCTGTGCTCAGGATGACAGGCGCCACGCTACCTAGCAGCCAGCACTACGTCGGCAAAATCGGTGGCCGCATCGGTGAAATACTCCACCACCCGCAGGCCGGCGTCGGCAGCCAGGGCTTTAATCTGGGGCAGGGTGAATTTGTAGGAGTTTTCGGTATGAATCACCTCCCAAGCCGCAAACTCAAAGGTTTCATCAAGGGCCGCCACGTGTACCTGCTGCGCGCGGTTACTCACCAGAAAGGAGCGCACGGCCCCATTCAGGGGGTTGTAGTCGGTGTAGTGCTGCCAGTAGGCAAGGTTGAAATCAGCCCCTAGTTCCCGGTTGAGGCGGGTGAGCAGGTTGAGGTTGAAGGCCGCCGTTACGCCCTGAGCGTCGTCGTAGGCGGCCCGGATGCGGCGCGGGTCCTTCTGCAAATCGAAGCCGATGAGCAGGCGGTCGGCTGGGGCCAGGGGCGCGGCCAGTTGCCGCAGAAAATCAAGCCGTTCGGCCGGACCGAAATTGCCGATGTTCGAGCCCAGAAACAGCACCGCTTTGCTGCCCGGCCAGGTGCGCAGCTGCGTGAGGGCCGTGGCGTAGTCCTCCACCACCGGGGCCACGTTCAGCGCCGGCAGCTCTTCTTTCAGGGTGGCTACCAGCCCCGTCATGGCCCCGGCCGAGATGTCTACCGGAGCATAGGTAAACGGGGTGCCGGCAGCCAGCAATTCGCGCAGCAGCAGCTTGGTTTTGGCTCCGTCGCCGGCTCCTAGCTCCACCAGCGCGAAGTCGCCGCCGCCCGCTGGGCTCAGGGCCGCCGCAATGGCCGGGCCGTGTTCCCGAAAAATGGCGAATTCAGCCCGCGTGGGGTAATACTCCGGCAAATCCATGATTTGCTGAAACAGGCGGCTGCCCGCGTCGTCATAGAAATACATCGACGACAGGGCTTTAGGTGCGCGGTGCAGGCCCTCGGCCACGTGCCGCGCCAGCTCGGTTGCGGAGGGGCTCAGGATAGAAGAAATGGGCATAGAGGAAACTGAAGAAACGAAGAAACGCCGCACGCCTAGCGCGCCAGGCGAATACCTGTGAACTGCCAGCGCTTATCAGCGTGGAAAAAATTGCGGTAGCTCACGCGAATGTGGTTTTCGGGCGTGGCGCAGGAGCCGCCGCGCAGCACCAGCTGGTTCACCATAAACTTGCCGTTGTATTCACCCAGCGCGCCGGCGGCGCGGGCGTAGCCAGGGTAGGCGTGGTAGGCCGAGTAGGTCCACTCCCAGCAGTCGCCCAGCAATTGGTGGCACTGGTCGGGTTCGGCGTCGGCGGGCAGGGGCTGCGGGTCGAACAGGTTGCTTTCGAGCCAGGTACCAGCGCTGGTGGTGGCCCCAAAGTGCCGGGCGGCGGCCTCCCATTCGAACTCGGTGAGCAGGCGTGCGCCGGCCCAGTTGGCGTAGGCATCGGCCTCGTAAAAGCTGATGTGGGTGACCGGCGCTTCGGCCACCACCGCTTGCATGCCGTGGTGCGTGAAGCGGTGCCAGCCATCGGCGTGCCGCACCCAGTAGAGCGGCGCTTCCCAGCCCTGGGCCTGCGCTAAGTCCCATCCCTCGCCCATCCAGTAGCGGAAATCGCGGTAGCCGCCGGCCTCGATGAAGGCCTGGTATTCGGCATTGGTCACCAAGCGGTTTTGCAGCTCGAAGGGAGCCAGCAGCACGTCGTGCGCCGCCAACTCATTATCAAAGCAAAACCCATTTTCCTGAAAGCCCACCCGGTGCACGCCGCCGGGCACGGGTAGCCAGGCGGCTGGTACCGTGCCGGCGGCTTCGTTGACTGGCAGGCCGGCAGCAGGCAGGTATTCGGGGGCCAGTGGGCTGGTGCTGAGGATGTATTTGATGTCAGTGGCCAGTAACTCCTGGTGCTGCTGCTCGTGCTGGAGGCCCAGCTCCAGCAGTTCGAAAAACAACGGGGGCAGGTCGCGTCGCTCGGTGAGGAGCTGGGCCAGCGCGGCATCGACATGGGCGCGGTAGGCCATCACGTCGGCCAGGGCCGGGCGCGAGAGCGTGCCCCGGTCGGCCCGGTTCACGCGCGAGCCCAGTGAATTATAGTAGGAGTTGAACAGGTAAGCGTAATCCGGATGAAACAGCTGGTAGTCATGAGCATACTCCTTTAGCAGGAAGGTTTCCCAGAACCAGGTGGTATGGGCCAGGTGCCATTTGGGGGGGCTTACGTCGAGCATGGGCTGCACCACGGTGTCTTCGGGCAGCAGCGGCGCGCACAGGGCCTGGCTTTGGGCACGCACGGCGCGGTAGCGGGCCAGCCAGGTGGGTGCCACACGGGCAGCGGCGGGTAAAACGGAGACGTGAGTCATAGCTGAAACGCAGTGGAAATAGCAGCGCCTGCATCACTAACCGGATTAGCAGTTCGGAGGTTGTACGGGGGCGCAAATATTCCGGGGAAAACCGGCCGAACCCGGTCCGAATCAAACACGCATAGCCAGGGAAAAGTACGTAGAAGCTCCTCGGTAAAAAGCGGTATTTACGACCAGTTTCAGCTATAAAAGCAACATTTCAAGGTAGGAAGGGTAGGTAATGTTGACCATTGACGCTACCATTGCAACACACAAAACCTTCTCCCCTTAATCATATGAAAACGAACACACTCACTGCCGAGGAAACTGTTGCTCCAGCCCTGAAAAGCGCTACTCGTCCTGCTAACCGCGTGGGCACTAAAAGTCGGCGCGGGTTCGCCGCCATGAGCCCCGAAACCCAGCGCCGCATTGCCAGCGAAGGCGGCAAGGCATCGCACGCCAGCGGCCGCGGCCACCGCTTCTCGGCCGATGAGGCCCGGGATGCCGGCCGAAAGGGAGGCCTCGTGAGCCGGCGCGGCAAAAGCGCCCAGGTAAAATAGCGCTGCAACCCACCGCTGATAAGGCCAGGCGCGCATCTTTGCGCCATGCTTCATCTCCGATTATCGCAGCGTACGCTGCGCTTCAGCTTTTCGGCACGCACCTCGCGGGGCGCGCTGGCCGAGCACGTGGCCTGGTACCTGCACCTGACCGATGACACCCGCCCGATGGTGGAAGGCGTTGGAGAGGCCGCCCCGCTGGCGGGCCTCAGCCCCGATTACGGCCCCGGCTTTGCCAAGGCCATTGCTGATTTATGCCAACGGTTCAACGCCGGGGCATTGGCTGCTTTTTCGGCAGCCGATGCCCCGGCTTTTGTGGGTCCGGGGTGGCCGGCGCTCACCTTTGCCTTGGAGACCGCCGCGCTGGACCTGGCCCGGGGCGGACGGCACCAGCTTTACGACAATGCGTTTAGCCGGGGCGAAGAGGCTTTGCCCATCAACGGCCTGGTGTGGATGGGCGACGCGGCCTTCATGCGGGAGCAAATCCGGCAAAAGCTGGCGGCGGGCTACTCCTGCCTCAAACTCAAAATCGGGGGGCTGGACTTTGCCACCGAGCTGGAGTTGCTGGCCGAAATCAGGGCCGTAGCGCCGCCTGAGCAGCTTACGCTGCGCGTCGATGCCAACGGGGCGTTCGCGCCGGCCGAGGCGCCGGCTAAGCTGGCGCAGCTGGCCGTGTTTGATATCCACTCCATCGAGCAGCCCATTGCGGCGGGCCAGCCGGCGGCCCTGGCCGAGTTGTGCCGCACCTCCCCCATTCCCATTGCCCTCGATGAGGAGCTGATTGGCGTGACCAGCCCGGCCCGGCAAGCCGCCCTCCTCGACGAAATTCGTCCGGCCTACGTCGTGCTCAAGCCCACGCTCCTGGGGGGCCACGCCGCCACCCGCCAGTGGATTGCGCTGGCCGAAGCGCGTGGCATCGGCTGGTGGATTACTTCGGCCCTGGAATCCAACATTGGCTTGAACGCCGTGGCGCAGCTCACGGGCGAGTACAATGTGCACGGCTTTGCGCAGGGAT
This sequence comes from Hymenobacter negativus, assembly GCF_016056375.1. GTDB lineage: Bacteria > Bacteroidota > Bacteroidia > Cytophagales > Hymenobacteraceae > Hymenobacter > Hymenobacter negativus_A. Next base: position 114,359 of record NZ_JAEDAE010000001.1, on the reverse strand, counting down.
TGGGCACGGGACAACTCTATCACAACAACGTAGCGGCGCCGCTGCACATCAGCGGCGGGGCGTTGCGCTACGCTCCTTCCGAAGCCTGGGAGGCGCTCGGGTAAGCTTAAAAGCGCGGACTACGCCCCAACCTCGGGGGCAACTTGTACCCTAGGCGAATAATGGCGTGTCTTTTCGCTTTATTTACCGGTTGCTTGAGTTGTCCCGATTATGCGTAGCCCGCACTTGGTGTTTTTGCTGGTTGCCTGGGCCCTTTGCGGGGGGCTGCATTCGCCCGTTCGCGCCCAGACGGGGCCCTTGCTGCCCGGCCCGTTCGAGTTCACCCGTGCCAATGACCACCAGACCTCGCTAAGCTTTCAGGTGCAGCGCAACCTGCTGGTGGTGAAGCTGCGTCTGAACGGCGCCGGCCCCTATAATTTTCTGCTCGATTCCGGTGTAGGCACGTCCATCATCACCTCGCCGCAATTGGCCGACTCGCTGCGCCTGCACCACGGGCAGTATTTCCGGGTAATTGGCATGGGCGGGACCGATACCGGCCTGCTCGCCTACCAAACCGACAGCGTGCGCGTAGAGCTGCCGGGCGCGGTAGCCCCGCGCATGAGCTGGCTGGTGATGTCGGAGGATGTGCTTAATCTGTCGGGCTACGTGGGGGTGCCCATCAGCGGCATTCTGGGCTCCGAGTTGTTTCGCAGCTTCGTGGTCACCATTCATTCGGAAATGTCCACGGTGGTGCTCAACGACCCGACCACCTATCACCCTCCCCGGGGCCGGCGCTGGTCGAGCGTGCCGCTCTCGCTGGAAAATAACAAGGCCTATTTCACCGCGCCCGTGCAGCTCAACGACTCGCTCACGATGCCGCTAAAGCTGGTGCTGGACACCGGAGCCAGCCACGCCCTCTCGTTGGAGCTCGACTCGGACCCGCGTATGGCGCCCCCCGCCCACCGCCTGCCCGCCGACCTGGGGCGGGGGCTATCGGGCACGGTGCGCGGCTTTCTGGGGCGGGTGCCTACCCTGCATTTGGGCCGCTACGCCTTGCGTTCGGTCCTCACCTCCTTTCCCGATGCCGGCGACGTGCACCGGCGCATCGACGTGCAGCGCAACGGCAACATTGGCTACGAGCTGCTGAAACGGTTTTCCCTCGTTATCGACTATCCACACCGCCGCCTGCTGCTCCGCCCCAACACCAAGTTTCGCGAGCCGTTCGAGCACGACATGTCCGGAATTGACCTGCTGGCTACCGGCGACGACTACCACCGGTTTCTGATACTCCGGGTCATGCCCAACTCGCCGGCCGCCACCGCCGGCATCGAAGCCGACGAAGAGTTAGTCAGCGTCAATTTCTTACCCGTCAATACGTTCTCGCTGACGCAGCTCGACCGCATGTTGCATTCCGAAGACGGCCGCGTGCTCCTGCTCGTGCTACGCCGGCCCGACGGCAACCTCCACACCGCCTCTCTGCGCCTCAAACGGCAAATCTGACGCCCGGGCTTGCGAGTAGGCGGGCTACCTTCGTGCCTACATTCTCCCCTATTCTTCTTTATGACTGCTCGACTTTTGATTCAGCTGGCTGCCGTGTTTGGCGGCCTGGGCGTGGCCATCGGGGCCTTCGGAGCCCACGCTTTGCACGACATGCTGGTGAAAGCCGGCCGCGCCGATACCTTCGAAACCGCCGTGCGCTACCAGTTTTACCACGCCCTGGCCGCCCTGGCCGCGGGCATGCTTTGGGCCGCTCGCCCCGAGCTGCGCAGCCTCGGCACCACGGGCGCACTCTGGCTGGGCGGCATCGTGGTGTTCAGCGGCTCGCTCTACGCCTTGTGCTTCACGGGCGTGACCAAGCTGGGCGCGGTGGCCCCCATCGGCGGACTATTGTTTCTGGCCGGCTGGGTTAGCCTGATTTTGGCCGTGCGCGAGCTCTAAGGCTTTGCCAGGACGCAAAAAGGCCGTCTGCTGGTGCAGACGGCCTTTTTTATGGGGTTTTAGCTTTGGCGAAAGCTTATTTCACTTTGGCTTTCAGCTTGGAGTCGCCCACTTTTTCTTTCACTTTCTTACCGTTGTCTTTCGCGGCCGGAGCCATCGGCGTGGTGTCGGTCACGCTCATGCCGGGAGCAGCGTTGGCAGCGGCCGTGGTGGCCTCTTTCACTTCGCCAACCAGCGAAACGGTGGTGCTGCCAGCAGTGGCGTTCGACTCAATGGTCAGCACTTTGTTCTGCATGCCCATTTTGCCGGCCGAGTTGAAGTGGGCGGCGATGGTACCGGTTTTGCCAGGGGCTACGGGAGCCTTGGTCCACTCCGGAGTGGTGCAGCCGCAGCTCACGCCAATGTTGGAGATGATGAGGGGAGCCGTGCCCGTGTTCTTGAACTTGAACGTGTGGTCAACGGTACCACCCTGCACCACCGAACCGAAGTCGTACTTCACTTCTTCAAACGTGATGGCGGGGCCGGCCGTGGTGGCGGCTTTGGCAGCCGGAGCCTGGGCCTGGGCGGAGTAGGCGGCAGCGGTCAGGCTCAGGGCGAGAAGCAGGGTTTTTTTCATAAAATTCAAAAAGAAGAAACGTTGATGAGCTGAGGGATGAACAAATTTAGTGCTTTCGGGCGCACTCACAAATTTCTGACCAAACTAGCCGGCCATGCCTGAAGAAACGGTGAAGTCTTTCTCAACGAAGCGGCTTGCGTTATGATTCCGTGTTGTTCGGGCGACTTAGTCCTCCTCCACCGGGTCGCTTATCAGCTTTTGTTGAAAGTTGAGCAGAAACAGCCGCTCCGAGGCCCGCGTGATGGCCGTGTAGAGCCAGCGCGCAAACTCGCCCGCCAGCGGCTCGTCGGGCTTTAGAAAGCCGTGGTCCACGAACACGGCCTGCCACTGCCCGCCCTGCGCCTTGTGGCACGTCAGGGCGTAGGCAAATTTTATTTGCAGGGCGTTGAGGTACGGGTCTTTGCGCATCTCCTTGTAACGCTCGGCCTTGGTTTTGAGGTGGGCGTAATCCTCACTCACGGCCATATACAGGGCATTGTTGCGGTCCGAAGGCAGGGCCGGGCTTTCGGTGTGCAGCGTGTCGAGCAGCAGCTTCACTTCGATTTCGGGCTCGTCAGGATAGTCCACCAGCCGCACCTGGGCCTGCGCGAAATGGAAGCCGTACATCTCCTCGCGCCGCACCACTTTGGTGATTTGCAGGAAGTCGCCGTTGGCCAGGAAGCCGATTTCGGAGTCCTTCGGCAGCCAGTAGTAGTTGTTGCGCACCACCATGAGGTAGTCGCCGCCCTCAATCTCCTCCTCGGCATCGAACAACGCCCGCCGGATGAGCTGGTTATATTGATTGGCGTTGCGATTAGAGCGGCAGATGATGGTGGTGTTTTCGTGACCGAACTGGCGGTAGGCCCAGCGCAGGCCGTCCTCCAGCTTGTCGCCGCCCATCTTGAAAATATCGCGGAAGCCCTTGGTATGCAATTGAATATTGGGCGTTTCCTCGCGCAGCTCCTCGCGCAGCTCGGTAGCATTCACCAGTATGCCCGACTGCTGGGCCTGACGCATCACCTGGCGCAGCTCCACGTGGGCCACGTCGGCGCGGAAGCGGTGGGCCAGCAGCTCCGGGTCGAGGGCCGGGCTTAGGAGCTGGCCCACCGGCGGCAGCTGCGCCGTATCACCGATAACGAGGAGCTTATTGCTGGTTTTCTCGAACACGAAGCCCATCAAATCATCCAGCAAGCCGTTCTCGCCGAAGGCTTTCTCGTCCGAAATCATCGAGGCTTCGTCCACGATGTAGAGCGTCTGCTCGGCGCGGTTGGGCTGGCGCTGGAAGTTGAGCCGCTCGGAGGGCGAGCCGCTGGTTTGGCGGTAAATCTTTTTGTGGATGGTGCTGGCGGCCACGCCCGCGTAGCCGGCCATCACCTTAGCGGCGCGGCCGGTGGGGGCCAACAGGGTGTATTTGCGCTGCATCTTATGCAGCCACTGCACCAGGGCGCTCACTACGGTGGTTTTGCCGGTGCCTGCGTAGCCGCGCAGCACAAAGACCTTGCGCCCCGGCAACTGGTCCTTCAGAAAAGCGTCGAGCTGCGTGAAAAGCAGGGCCTGGTCGTCGGTGGGCTCGTAGGGAAAGTAGTCGCGGACGGAGGGAGTACGGAGGGAGAGCATTATTTTATTCGATACAAATCACCACTTTCAAAGCCGGTATAAACAGGAATAGTGCCTCCTAAAAAGGAGCTTTGCACTAGCATTTTTCTTAACGCTCTACCTAGCACATAAATAACATCCAGAAGTATCCAGTACCATTCCCGTCCGTCATCCCCTGAGATGATAAGTTCTTTCGCAGCAAGAAATTCTGGAAGATTAGCGGCCCATTCGTCATGTTCTTCATTATAGATTTTCGAACCGGCCAAATAGAGAACATATCCCTCTTCTACTTCACCAAGCCCAAAACGATAAGCAGAGATTCCATCAAGCGGTTTTTCACTCGTCAAAATCCCATGCAGCCAAGCTTGTACTTCAGCTTGAAAGGCAGTTGTGTCTCCCATCCTTGTTTTTGGCGTAAAGCTCAAATCTAAACCGGCTCAATCACGGCCATCGTGGCGCTGGCTTTGGCAATCATCAGGTCGTCGCACCACACCTCGGCTTCGCAGAAGTGCAGGCGCCGGCCGGGTTTCAGCACCCAACCAATGGCGCGGAGCTGGCGGCCCACGCCGGGGTGCAAGTAGGAGATTTTCAGGTCCGATGTGACCACGCCGAAATTGTCCGGCACCAGTGTCACGGCCGCGAAGCCGGCCACTAAATCGGCCAGCGTGGCAATGAGGCCGCCGTGCGCGAAGCCGCGCTGCTGCAAGTGCTGGTTTTCCAGGGTAAGCTCGACCTCAATGCGGCCGGGGGTAATAATCGTCATTTCGGCCCCAATGAGGTGCATGAAGCCCTGCCCCAGCAGCTTGCGGCGGATGCGGGTTTCGAGGTCGACGGTGGTAGCGGAAGCGGGAGCGTGGTTTTCTGAAGACATTCATCAAAGGTACTGGCCTACGGCCCGCGCCCGTATCTTTCGGGGGCACAATTCAGCTTTCGCAATGGTCATGGAACAGGTCCCGGCAATGCAGTTTCTGGTGGCGGGCGCGCTGGGCCTGGGGCTGGCGGCGTGCAGCGGGTTTCGGGTATTCGTGCCGCTGCTGGCAGCCAGCATCGCCTACCACACCGGCTACCTGGCCCCGGCGGCCGGCTTTGCCTGGCTGGGCACTTGGGCGGCGCTGCTCATGCTGGCTACGGCCACGGTGGTAGAAGTGGCGGGCTACTATATTCCGCTGGTCGACCACGCGCTGGATACAATGACCACGCCGGCCTCCTTCATAGCCGGCACCATTCTGATGACCTCGGCCCTCCCCCACCTCGACCCCACGCTGCGCTGGACGCTGGGCATATTGGTAGGCGGTGGCACGGCCGGCCTAGTGCAAACCGGCACCGCGCTGCTGCGGGGCGCTTCCACCGCAACCACTGGTGGCTTGGCAAACCCTGTGCTGGCCACCGCCGAAAACACGCTGGCCGTGAGCGGCGTGGCCATTACGCTACTGCTGCCGCTGGTGGCGGCGGGGCTGGTGGTGTTGCTGCTGGTGTTCATCCTTAGCCGGCTGTGGCGCTGGCGAATGCGTCGCCGCACGGCAGCAACGAGCCGGCTGGAGCAAAAACAACGTCGGTCAGACAACTAACCAGCTTACTATTAAACCATTGAATCAGGACAGTTGCTATCGGTAAAACAATGTCGTATTGAAGGCGTTTGCCGTACAAGGCTGCCGCCTGATACTCCGGCGGCCTTTCATCCTTCCAACTTAGCTATGCCTGTTTCGCCGAATACCTCCCCCGACACCCTCCTGCAGGCATATTCCGGTAAAGTTAGGGTGCGGGTTGGGGGGCTGCTGCTGCGCGATGGTGGCATGCTGCTGGCGGGCCACCGGGGACTGCTGCCCACGGAAGCGCCGTTCTGGTCGCCGCCGGGCGGGGGCTGGCAGTTTGGCGAGAGCATTAAAGAAGCTTTGGTGCGGGAATTTCGGGAAGAAACCGGCCTGACGGTTCGTGTGGGGCGCTTTCTGCATCTGCACGAATTCAGCACCGATAAGCTCCAGGCCCTGGAGCTTTTCTTCGAAGTAATAGCTGACGCCGACGCCCAACCCATTCTGGGCCACGACCCCGAACACGCCGCCGACCACCAGCTACTTACAGATTTACAGTGGCTTACACCCCGGCAGCTGATGCAACTGCCCCCAGCGCAGGTGCATCCGTTGCTGCGCATGATGCTCAGCCCCGACGACCTGTTCGTGCCCCAGTTCCGCTTCGTCTAAATTAATCCTGCGCTGCTTAAGCGGGGGATGGCGGCAGTCGGCTGATTCCACCCGTCCCGGTTTTCGCGGCTTCCCCAAGCGCGGCCTTATCTTTAGCCCCGGCCGTTGGCCTGCTTAGCTTCGATTCGTGCCTGCTCCTACTACCTCAGCCTCTTTTGCGTCGGCGGCGTTGCCGCCCCTGTTGCGCCTGCGCGATGAAACGTTCGACCCCGCCAATCTGGGGGCCTACAACTTGTATCTGCTGGCCAGCCCGGCCCGCCTGCACGTAGCCGTGGCCGACGTGGAACGGCGCAAGTTTGTAGTGCTTGAGGACTACCAGCTGCCCACTGGCGGCGTGCCGGCCCTGGCTGCCCAACACGATTTCCTGGGCCTGCGGGGCTGGAATGCGGTGCGGCTGGCCGTCACGGGGCGCGCCTTCACGCTACTGCCGGCCCCGCTGTTCCGGGCCGGCGACGAGGCCGCGGCCCTGCGCCTGCACCATACCCCTACACCCAGCGAGGTGGTGCGCCACACCACCCACCCCGGCCTGGAGCTGGTGAACGTATTTGCTGCTGATGCGGCCCTGGCTGAGTGGCTAACCGCCACCTACGGCGCCACCGGCCGCCTGCTGCACCACACCAGCGCGCTGCTGGCCGGGCTGGTGCACCAGCGCGGGGCAGCCTCCCCGCGCCGGCTGTACCTTAACCCCGGCCCACAGGAGCTGACGCTGGTGGTACTGGGCCAGCACCTCGAATACTGCAACGTGTTCCCCTGCACTACCGCCGAAGACGTGGTGTACTACACCATCCTCGTGATGCAGGAGCTGGCCCTCGACCCCGACCAAGACGACGTGACCGTGTGGGGCGAGCTCACGCCCGATTCGGCCGTGTTCAGCCTGCTGCGCACCTACGTGCGCAACGTGCATTTTGGCACCCGGCCCGGCAATGTGCAGTACAGTTACCGGCTCAACGACGTGTACGAGTACCGCTATTTCGACCTGCTCAGCCTGCACTTCGCGTAGCGGAGTTATGAATTATGAGTTAAAAGTTATGCGTTGTCATCGTGCCAGTTGAAACACCTAACTCATAATTCATAACTTTTAACTCAAAACTTTTCCCCAATGCCTCGCATTGCCCTTTTCCCCGGTTCCTTCGACCCGTTTACCAATGGCCACCTCGATATTGTGCAGCGCGGGCTGGCGCTGTTCGACCACGTCATCATTGCCATCGGCACCAACAGCAGCAAGCAGCGCTACCTGCCGGTTGAGCAGATGCAAGGGCTGATTGCCGGGCTATTCGAACGGGACCCCCGGGTTTCGGTGCGCACCTTCAAAGGCCTCACGGCCGAGTTTGCCCGCGAAACCGGCGCCGGCTTTTTGTTGCGCGGCCTGCGCAACAGCCCCGATTTCGAATACGAAAAGCCCATTGCCTACGGCAACCAACACCTCAATGCCGGCCTGGAAACAGTATTTCTGCTGACCTCGCCCACGCTGGGCGCCATCAGCAGCACCATCATCCGCGACATTCACCGTTTTGGGGGCAATGTCGATGCTTTTCTGCCATTTCCGCTGCCGCCTCTGGCGCAGTAGCGCGGTGGTTACTGGCTGAGCGCCAGTGCCAGCACCCGCAGGCCCATGAGCTGGGTGGGGCGGTTCCGCTGAAAAAATGGCAGCACCAGATAGTCCGGCGAGTTGAGCCGCAGGCCACTGCGGGTCATCAGCTCGTTTTCGTTGCTGCCCATCAACAGCAACTCATTCACCCGGCGTGTGCGGGCATCATAGCCCACCACCATGGTCAGGCCCCGGTGCTGAAATAGCACCGTCGAATCCAGTCGCTCGTCGGAGTGGATGGAGGGCACCCGCGTGGGGTCGGTGAAGGAATCCGGCACGGGCAGGCGCGGGCCTAGCTGCTGGCTTATCTCATCAATGGTGAGCGGCAGCAGCGCCGACACATTCAGCTGCGGCAGTTTCAGGGCCGGGGCGGCAGCGGAGGGCGCGGCGCGGTCATGGTTGGGCTCGTGGGCGCCCGAACAGGCCCCCACGCCCACCATGAGCATACCAATCACCGTTTTCTGAAACCACTGCATTGCCCGGTAATGTACGGTTACTTCCCGCTCGCCGGTTCTTTGGTGGCCTTGGGCTTGCCGGCCATTTCGCTCAGGTAGTGGCGCACCACCAGCGCGATGGAGGCATAGGAATCTTCCAGTTTGGCCAGGGCTTCCTGCGGCGACATCCAACGCACTTCCTCAATATACTCCTCGGTTTGGGGCTTCATCAGGCTGTCGTCGAGGCACTTCATGAGGAACCAGCTGGTTTTCTTCAGCATCTTGTTGCCTTTGTAGGCGTAGCTGTGCCAGGTACTCGGCAGTTCTTCGCCGAGTTCGAGCTTGATGTTCGTTTCTTCCTCCACTTCGCGCAGGGCACCAGCGGCCTGGTCCTCATCGCTCTTGAGCTTGCCCTTGGGCAGGTCCCACTTGCCGAGGCGGTAAATCATCAGCACCTGGTCGCCTTTCACCACCAGCCCGCCGCCGGCCTTGGCAATTTTGAACTGGTCTTTGAAGTGCAGGGTGATGAATTTTTTCTTTTTGACCAACATGGTCAGCGACTTCAGCTTTTTCAGCTTCTTCACTTCCATCAGGCGCAGCAGACGGTCGATGAACAGCGGGCCGGCGTCGCGCACCAGCACATCACCTACCAGGTCTTTCGATGTGAAGTCATCGTCGGGACTCAGGATGAGGTCGAACTTGTGCTTGTACACTTTTTCGCTGAGCTTCTTGATAACCAGCGGAATGTCGTTGATGAAAATGTTCATCGGGAAAAGCGAATTGAGGGAAGACATCGGCCTAGAGAAGGCCGCCGACGTCAGGAAATAAAATTAAGAGGCTGGTCGGTGGTAGCGGCTGCAAGATACGGGAATGGGCCGATTTGCCGGCCGCCCCCATCTTTACGGCATGACACGTATTGGCCTGCTTTCCGACACCCACGGCTACCTCGACGAGCGAATTGCGCATCATCTGCGCGACTGCGACGAAATTTGGCACGCCGGCGATTTCGGCGATGCCCGTGTGGTGGACGAATTGCAGGCCTTAGCGCCGCGCTTTCGGGGCGTGTACGGCAATATCGACGGCACGGACGTACGCCGCACCCAGCCCTTGGTTCAAGACTTTGAAATTGAGGGACTGCGGGTTTTGATTACCCACATTGGCGGCTACCCTGGGCACTATGCGCCCGCCGCCCGGCCCCTGCTCGACCAGGTGCGGCCGGGGCTGTTCGTCACCGGGCACTCGCACATTTTGCGGGTAATGCCCGACCCGCGCCGCCACCTGCTGCACCTCAACCCGGGCGCGGCCGGGCGCCACGGCTTCCATCAGGTGCGCACGCTGCTGCGCTTTGGTATCGACGGCGGCAAGGTGGTGGATTTGCAGGCCGTGGAATTGGGTAAGCGCAGCAGTTAAGGCCGTCTGTCATTGCAAGCAGAATGCAACGGAGCACAGCAATCCGCGCTGCCCATGAGAAAGCCAACAAGCCCCGCAACCTGCAAAACAGGAAACGGGGCTTGTCGAATTTTGGGCCTAGCCAACGAAACCGGCCAAATTGCTTTAGCCCGGCACGCTGGCCAACGGAAAATTACTTACAGAGCAATTTCAGGCTTGGGGTGCTCGCCTTCCTGACCGTCGGCGTTCACCGGCTTGGTCACGGCATCAGCAGCATCGAAAGCGGCGGCGTTGTCGGCCGTTTCGGTGGTTTTAGCAGCCTTTTTGGCAGGAGCTTTGGCGGCGGGAGCAGCAGTTGCGGTGGTGGTGAAGCGCGATTTCAGCTCTTCCAGGTCCACGTTTTTCAGGACGGGCGTGCGGAGCAACTCCTTAATGATGTGCTGCTTGTTGTTGGCGCGGGCAATGTTCTTGCGGTGCTTGCGCTTGAGGCGGGTAACGGTCATGGTGCCGGAATGATTAGAGTCTAGGGCTTACGAAACGGAGGGCAAAAGTAGGGCTTTCATTTTGAAAGTGCAAGCCTGCGAGGCATTTTGCTGAATTACTGCGCATTCGGGCAAGGGGCAGTCGCCGGGTTTCGGGCGCTACTTTTGCCCCGGCCACCCGGCCTGGTTCCGAATTTCCGTAGCGCCAATCTGCGGCACTCCCGAAATTTCGGACTGCTTGTGCTGCGCTCTTTTTCGATTAGCCGCTTCCCTCTATTACCGCTTATGCCTACTGAAAAACCCGAACTGCCCCTAGCTGATTTGCGCTCCGATACCGTGACGCGCCCCACCCCTGCCATGCTGGCCGCCATGTGGGCCGCCCCCGTGGGCGACGATGTGTACGAGGAAGACCCCACCGTGCGCCGCCTCGAAGAAGCCGCCGCCGCCCGTTTCGGGTTGGAGGCCGGCCTGTTTTGCCCCTCGGGCACCATGACCAATCAGATTGCCATCAAGGCCCATACCGAGCCGCTGAGCGAGGTGATTTGCGAGCAGACGGCCCACGTGTATTTGTGGGAAGTGGGCGGCATTGCGTTTCACTCGGGGGCGTCGGTGGCGCTGCTGCCGGGCGAGCGGGGCCGCCTCACGGCCGCGCAGGTGGAGGCCGCCATTCGGCCCGAAAACGTGCATTACCCCACCACCCGCCTGGTGTGCCTGGAAAACACGCACAACCGCGGCGGCGGCAGCTGCTATTCGCTGGAAGATTTGCAGGCCATCAGCGAAGTGGCGAAAAAGCACGGCCTGGCGCGGCACCTCGACGGCGCACGCATTTTCAACGCATTGGTGGCTACCGGCCAGCGCAGCGAAGATTACGGGCAGTTGTTCGACTCTATTTCGGTGTGTTTGAGCAAGGGCCTGGGGGCGCCGGTGGGCTCGGTGCTGCTGGGCTCGGCCGATTTTATTAAGAAGTGCAAGCGCATTCGCAAGGTGATGGGCGGCGGGTGGCGGCAGGCCGGCTACCTGGCCGCCGCCGGACTTTTCGCGCTGGAAAACCACGTCGACCGCCTGGCCGACGACCACCGCCGCGCCGCCCAGCTGGCCGCCACGCTGCGCCGGCAGCCCTACGTGGCCGAGGTGCTGAACCCGGAAACCAACCTCGTCATCTTCCGCTTGCATGATACACTACCCGCCGCCGATTTCCTGGCCGCATTGGAGGCGCAGGGCATCCGGGCCAGCAGCTTCGGGCCGCAGTGGATTCGCTTTGTAACGCATCTGGACGTGGATGATGCGATGGTGGCGCGCATTGAAGCGGCACTGGGTTCAATGAGTGAATGAGTGACTCGGTTTGTCATCCTGAGCGCAGCGAAGGACTTTATAACAACTGAATAGCTTGCAGTAATCCAACCGTTGCAAACGTGATAAGGTCCTTCGCTACGCTCAGGATGACAAACGTATTCTTCGTACTCATTTGCCTCAACCACCGTGGACCTCTACACTGCCCTTGCGCTCCTGCTCGTCATTGCGGCGGCTTTTGCCTACGTCAATCTGCGTTTTCTGAAAATGCCCACCGCCATTGGGCTGATGGTGCTGGGGCTGGTGGCGTCGCTGGCGCTGGTGGGGCTGGCGCAGTTTGAGGTGACGCCGGTGCTGGAGTTTGCAAGGCTGGTGAACCGGCTCGACTTCAGCACCATCGTGATGCAGGTGATGCTGGGGTTTCTGCTGTTTGCGGGCGCTATTCACGTTGATACCCGCAGCCTGGGACGGCTGCGTTGGCCGGTGAGCGTGCTGGCACTGGTGGGCACGCCCCTGAGTACGGCGCTGGTGGCGGGGGCCATGTACCTGCTGCTGCCGTGGTTTGGGCTGCCCACGCCATTCATCTACTGCCTGCTGTTTGGGGCGCTGATTTCACCCACCGACCCAGTGGCGGTGCTGAGCATACTGACCAAAGCCAACATTCCGAAATCACTGGAAACGAAGATTGTGGGCGAGTCGCTGTTCAACGACGGCGTGGGCGTGGTGCTGTTTGTGGTGACGCTGGAAGTGGCCCTGCTGGGGCCGGGCGACGTGACGCTCAGCCACGCCCTCGCCATATTTCTGCGCGAAACGGTGGGCGGGCTGGCCCTGGGCACGGCCCTGGGGCTGGGCGCGGGCTGGTTGCTGCGCACCATCGACAACTACCAGGTAGAGGTGCTTATTACGCTGGCGCTGGTGGCCGGCGGCACGGCCCTGGCCACGTACCTGCACACGTCCGGACCGTTGGCTATGGTGATGGCCGGGCTGCTGGTGGGCCACTTCAGCCGCAGCGGCGGCATGCTTTCGGATGCGTCGCAGGACTACGTAGACAAGTTCTGGGAGCTGATTGATGAGGTGTTGAACGCGCTGCTCTTTGTGCTGATGGGCTTGGAAGTGCTGGTGCTGCACATTCCCGGGCGCACAGTGCTGGCGGGGCTGGCGGCCATTGCGGTGGTGCTGGCGGCGCGGCTGGCGGCAGTGGCCCTGCCGCTGGGGCTGCTGCGGGTACGCAACACCTTCCGGGCTTCCGACCACAGCCTGGCCGTGCTCACCTGGGGCGGGCTGCGTGGGGGGCTGTCGGTGGCGCTGGCCCTGAGCCTGCCGGCCACCATGCCGCGCGAGCTGCTAGTGGGCATTACCTACGTGGTGGTGGTGTTTTCGATTATCGGCCAGGGCCTTACTATCGGGCCACTGGTGCGCTGGCTGGGCGTGGCGCAGCCAAATACGGATGCGGCAAAAAAACACGGCTAAAACCTTTCCGGCAGGACCTTTCCGCCCTCTTTTCACTGTTTTCAAAGCCATGAATCTATTCATCATTGGCGATGTGCACGGGTGCTTTTATACTTTCAGCGAAATGCTGAAGCGCTGGAACCCGGCCACCGACTACCTCATTCAGGTGGGCGATTTGGTGGACCGGGGAGCCCATATTCCCGAAACCGTGGAGCTGGCCCGGCAGCTGAACGAGCAGTACCCCGAGTCGACCACCTTCCTGATGGGCAACCACGAGGATGCTCTGCTGCACCACTTCAGCCCTCAGGGTCCCTACCCCGGCTGGCTGAACTGGGGCGGACGCAGCACCACCGACCAATATAAGCGGCAGCCCAAACTACTTGCCCGGCACCTGCCTTGGCTCGAACAACGCCCGCTGCTGTGGCAAAATGACCATGTGCTGGTAAGCCACGCCGGTCTGGCCGACATCCCGCTGGAGCTGGCCCTGGACCGCGACAGTTCCGACGGCATCTTGTGGCGGCGAGGGCCGCTGCGGCGCCTTCCGCAGCTGCAAGTGGTGGGCCACACCCCCATGGATGACGGCGAACCCATCCACGACCCCGATTCCCACACCATGTACATCGACACGGGCGCGGTATTCGGGCGCAACCTCACGGCCCTGCGCCTCTCCCCGACCGGCGACGTGCTCGATATCATTATGCTGCCCGTTAACCCCGACGACTTACCGGACAAGTCGCGCTACTCCCACCTTACGCCCCGCTAAATGCTCAACCAAGCCGCCATCGAACACCTTTCGGCCGTCGACCCGATTCTCGGGGCCGTCATTGCCAACGGCCGCGACATTCATCCGCGCCCCCACGAAGACCTGTACTTAGCCCTGCTGCGCGCCATCGTAAGCCAGCAGATTTCGACCAAAGCGGCGGCGGCCATCTGGAAGCGCTTCCAGGCATTGTTTCCGCCCGAGGGCTACCCCGAGCCGCGCGAAGTGCTGGCGCTGAGTGAGGACGAGCTGCGCGCCGTGGGCCTCTCGCGCCAGAAGGCCGGCTACCTCAAAGCCATTGCCGAGTACAACGAGCGGGGCCTGCTCGACTACGAACACCTCACCAGCCTTTCGGAGGAGGCCTTTACCCAGCACCTTACCGCCATCAAAGGCGTGGGCCGCTGGACGGCCCAGATGCTCCAGATATTCGCCCTCGACCAGCCCGATGTGTTTGCCGAAGGCGACCTGGGCGTGCAAAACGCCATGCGCAAGCACTACGGCCTGGAAGAAACCGGCCGCGCTCTGCAAAAACGCATGATTGTGATTGCCGAGTCCTGGCGGCCCTACCGCTCGCTGGCCTGCAAGTACCTATGGCAGAGCCTTGACAACGGCACCCAGATTCCGCCGTCGGTATAGTGGGGTTTGATGCTTAAATGGACCGGCTACACTGTCCTGCTAGCCTATTTTTCTTTTAGCACTGCCTGTTCCACCCCCAGCTGGAAGGTTTCTTCCTGCAGGAACAAGTCGCCTTGCTGACGCAGGATGGCGAGGTTATTTATCTCAATTTTCAGGTTGTAGGTTTCTTCGTTGAGGTAGCTCAACACCGGACCGAGCAGGTCGGGGGTGGTGTCGTGCAGGGCCAGGGAAATGTGCGGCAGCCAGCAATCAGGGCCGCTGAACTTGTCGGTGCGCAGGCACAGTGGCGCGGTGGCCTCGATGATGCGGTGGTGCAGGGCATTGAGGGCGTCGGAGCGCAGCACGGGGATGTAGATAACCGGCCGCTCGCCCGGAAACACGCCCAGGCCGGTGGTGAAGGCCGAAAAAGGCTCGGTGGTGGCGGCCACATCGGCTAATACTTCCTTCAGGGCCGAGAGCTTGTGCACGCCGGCCAGCTGGTAGGTCAGGTGCGGGTCGGGGGTGGCCTGCACGTCGTCGAGCCCGAACTTTTTCTCTAAGCGCTTGATGATGCGGTTGATGTGCGCGGCGTGAGGAGGCGTGAGCAGGGTGGTGATGGCAAGCATATGGGGCGGGGGCCAATCGGTGTTCTCGGCGGGGCAGCCGGGCAGAAAATCAGGCTGAATCATTGGCATGTTGCTTACGGGAGGACGGCCAAGTAGATGCACGAGCGTCCCTATTTTCGGTCCTGCATGGCTTGGTTGAACTGCTGGCTTTGGCCGCGCGGGATGCTTAAGGATTGAAAATCATCGCCCCGAATGATTTTAGCCAGCTGCACCAGTTGGCCTACGTGTGAAGCATAATGCGCCACCTGCCGCTGCACGGCCTCCAGCACCGAGTGCGCCTCGCCCCGAATGGTAACGGTGCGCAGCAAATCGGCCGGTTGCAGCTCGTTCAGCAAATCGAACAAGACTTGCCAGGCGGCTTCCCACTCCTGCCGCAGCGCCGGAATGCCGGCCGCGCTCTGGGGCTCCTCAAATTCCTGGTCGCGCTGACGGGTGGGCTTCTCGCCGTCGGTGGTCAGGAAATCGGTGAAGCGCGAGCGCAGGTTGCCGGCCATGTGCTGCACGATGACGGCAGCGCTGTTGCTGCCCGGCGCGGGCCGGTGCAGCCATTCGGCATCGCTGAGCTGGCCCAGGGCGCGGTCGGCCAGGGTTTTATATTGCTGAAAGCTGTGGCGGAAAGAAGCCAGCAGGGCCGCGCCCAGGGCGTCGGCGGCGGATGGGGTAGGCATGGCCTAAAAGTAATGAATCCGGCCGAAGCTACGGTAAGCCGGCCGGCATTTTTAACCAGCTGACTGGTCGGGGAATTGCGCCTTTTCATCGACTCAGCGGGCTGGAGCACAACCCTACCAAGGGCCGTTTGCGTTATCCACTTTCCGCCAAATACCGTGTCCGAACTAGCTGCACCCACCGCCCTTCCGTCTCCTGCCGCACCCCGTGCGCCCGAAGCTCCTTCGCCCCGGCCCCGTCGCTGGGTTTGGTGGCTGCTGGGCGTGGCGGCGGTGCTGCTCGTGCTCACCCTGGTGGCCCAACGCATGCTCGACCCGTGGCTGCGCCGAAAGCTGGTGCAGCAAGTAAGCACCCAAACCCACGGCCAGTACCGTCTGCAAGTGGGCGCCCTGCACACCAGCCTGTGGCAGCGCGTCATTCGGCTCAGCGACCTGCGCCTGCGCCCCGCCGCCACCGTGGCCGATACCCTGCCCCGCATCCGGCTCGACGTGGCCCAAATCGATATCACGGGTATCGGCCTGCTGGCGCTGTTGCGGAAGGGCGTGGTGCCAGTTGATAGCGTGGTGCTGGATTCGGCCCGGGTTGAAGTACTGGCATTGGCTCATAAACCCACCAAAAACGCTGGTAAGCCACTGCACGAAAAACTACCGCTCAAGCTCAAAGGCCTGGATATCGGCTATTTTGGCTTGCAACATATTCAGGCCAACTACCAGCCCGGCGGCACGCAAAATCAGCCCACGGCTCAATTTCGCCGCGCCGACCTGAGCGCCCAGAACCTGCTCATCAGCGCGGCCGGCGCGGCCGATTCGCAGCGTCTGGGCTATGCTATTGGCTGGAATTTGCGGCTGCAACACGCGCAGGGGCACGCGGGCGGCCACCAGCTAGCCGTGGCCGGGCTCACTGTTTCGACCGCTGACCAGCGCATCCAACTCGACTCTGGGCGGGTGCAACCGCTGGGAAATGCCACCGCCGGTAAGCCCCGCATTGATTTGACGCTGCCGCGCCTGCTCCTCACCGGGTTGCGGGCGGCGGAGTTGCAGCACCAGCACCGGTTTCGGGCCGATTCACTGCTGATTCGGCAGCCGCAGCTCACCGCCAGTTTGCCCGCTACAGGCTCAGCGGGAAAGGCAACATCACCTCTGGAATATCTAAAAAGCCTGGATTTGGCGCATCTGGCTGTGCAGGAAGGCTACGTGCGGGTGCAGGGCGCAGCGGCAAATCCCGTCATCCACGGCCTGCAAGTGGCGGGCACGGCCATTCATTTTGATTCATTGAATGCGCCCGATGCGCAGCGCATTTTCTTTGCCAATGCCTGGGAAGTGGCGCTGGGCCGCAGCCAAGCCACGGTGGAGGCGCATGCGCTGGCGCTGGGCAGTGTGCATTTATCAACCGCGAAAGGAACGTTTGACCTGCGCTCGGTGCGGATTCGGCCGCCCGCGCCGGGCCAGGGCAAGCCCGGCGGCGTGCGTGTCGACCTCAAGCTGCCCGGCCTGGCATTGGCTGGCCTCGATTCCAAGGCATTGCAACAACGCCATTTCAAGGCCCAGAGCCTGGTGCTGGACCGGCCGGACCTCGATTTCACGCCGCCCGTGCAGCCCCCTCCGCCCTTCTGGAAGCTACTCTCGAAACAGCTGCGCCGCTCCGACCTGGCCGTGGTGCGCGTGAACCACGCCGACGTGCGCTTCGGCCGCTGGCGGCATGCTCCTCACGTGCGCGACCTGAACGCGACCGGCAAATCCATCCGCATCGATTCGGTGGCGAACATCGACCCGGCCCGCATTGCCTACGCCCGCGCTTGGGTGCTGAATACCGGCCGGTTTTCTGCCCCCTTCGACCGCCCTTTTTATCGGGCCAGCAGCCAGCACGTGCACCTCGACACCGATGCCCATCAGCTGACATTCAGCGACATGCTACTGCGCCCCCGTTTCTCGCCTATCGGGATGAACCTGCACAAGGGCTACCAGGCCCCGGCCGTCACCATTAAAGTGAAGCGGCTGGCGCTGGCCGGGCTCGATTTTGTGGGGCTGGTGAACCACGGCGATTTTCGGATGAAGCGCGCCACCGTGCAAAGCCCGGTCGTCACCATTGCCTCCGACGGCCGCGGGCCCATCAACCCGAACAAGTCCAAAATCTCGCCCGAGGAGATGCTCAACCTGCCCGTAATCGTCGACGTGCCCCGCCTCGACCTCGTGAACGGCAACCTCTACACCACCTACCGCAGCCCGCTCACGCCCATCACCGGCACCATGAACATCAACCGATTCAACGGTACGTTCCTGAACCTGAGCAACGACCGGCGGCACCAGACGCCCGCCACGCCCCTCACCGGCCGGGCCACCACCTACCTCCAAAACCAGTGCCGGCTCGATGCGCAGTTATCCGTGTATTTGCTCAACCCTAAAGGCCGCCACCATATCTGGGGCGTGTTTGGACCCGGTCCGTTTGCTATGCTCAATTCTATGACTGTGCCCACCAAGCTGGTGGAGTTCAAGCGCGGCCAGGCTCAGCGCATCCGGTTCGATATGCGGGTGGACCGCCAGGGCACCACCGGCACCATGTGGGCCGAATACACTGGTTTGCAGATGGAACTGCTGGGCTACAAGCACGAGGAAGTCAAGAAAACCCTCATTAAGCGAGTTATTTCGAAGGCCGTCAACGTCATCGTGATTCGCGACCAGAACCCGCGCAAGCGCGGCGAGCTGGTGACCGGCGAAATGAAAAGCACCCGCGAACCGCGCTTTTCGGTGTTTGCGCTCTGGCGGCAGGGCGTGGTAAGCGGCCTGTTCAACAACGCGGGCGTGCCGCAGAAAATAGCCCAGAAGCTAAGCGAAGCGCAGGACCAGGCCCCACTGCCGAAGGGTCCATCTAAATAGGGCTCCAACTAATTGGTTATGCCGAACCAACCCGAGCGGACGGTGCCGTTTCGCACTTTCCGGTCCGGTTTGGCGGTTGCGTATTCCAGCAGCACGGTTTTTTAGCCGGCGGCCCCCTCCTCGGCCGTACCTTTGCGCCTGAATACCCCGCGACCCCATGATTTCAATCTCCGACCTCGACTTCCACTTCGGCTCCCGCACGCTGTACGACAACGCCAGCCTGCACATCAAGCCCAAGGATAAAATCGGCCTCATCGGCCTCAACGGCACCGGCAAATCGACGCTGCTGCGCCTACTCGTAGGCGAATACAAGGCCGACGGTGGCTCGATTTCGATGAGCAAGGAAGTGACGTTGGGCTTCCTCAACCAGGATTTGCTGAGCTACGACACGCACGAAAGCATTCTGCACGTGGCCATGCAGGCCTTTGAGGAAGCGCTGGAATTGCAGAAGAAAATCGACGAAATTCTGGTACTCTTCGAAACCGATTATTCCGATGATTTGGTGGACAAGCTGGCCACCATGCAGGAGCGGTTTGAGGCACTGGGCGGCTACACCATGCAAGCCCGCGCCGAGGAAATTCTGGAAGGCTTGGGCTTCTCGACCGAAGACCTGCAAAAACCGCTGAAAAGCTTCTCGGGCGGCTGGCGCATGCGCGTGATGCTGGCCAAAATCCTGCTCCAGCAGCCTTCCCTCCTGCTGCTTGACGAACCTACCAACCACCTGGACTTGCCCAGTATCAAGTGGATTGAGAACTACCTGGCCGACTACGAGGGCGCCGTCATCATCGTGAGCCACGACCGCGCCTTCCTCGACCGTACTACCAATACCACGGTGGAAGTACTGGGCGGCAAGCTGGTGCCCTACGCCGGCAACTACAGCTACTACCTCGAAGAAAAAGAGGAGCGCAACCTCATCCAGAAAGGCGCTTTTGAGAACCAACAGGCCCAGATTCGGCAGGCCGAGCGATTTATCGAGCGTTTCAAGGCCAAGGCCAGCAAGGCCAAGCAGGCCCAGAGCCGCGTGAAGGCCCTGGACAAGCTGGAGCGCATTGAGGACGTGGCGCAGGACGCGGCCAAAATCAACATGAAGTTCACCTTCAAAGTCGAGCCCGGCCGCCACATCCTGCGCATGGAGCACGTGACGAAGAAGTACGACCAGAAGCTGATTTTCCGCGACACCAACGTGCACATCGAGCGCGGCGATAAAATTGCGCTAATCGGGGCCAACGGCAAGGGCAAATCGACCCTGATGCGCCTGGTGGCCGGCACCGAGGCCCCCACGGCAGGCAAGCACCAGCTGGGCCACAACGTGATTATGTCGTTCTACGCCCAGCACCAGCTCGAGAGCCTCACGCTCGACAACGAGATTTTGCAGGAGATGAGCGAGGCCGGCTCGAAGCGTAACGACATGGAATTGCGCTCGGTGCTGGGTTCGTTTCTGTTCACGGGCGACGAGGTGTTCAAGAAAATCAAGGTGCTGAGCGGCGGCGAGAAAAGCCGCGTGGCCCTGGCCAAAACGCTGATTTCGGAAGCCAACTTCCTGCTGCTCGACGAACCGACCAACCACTTGGACATGGTGTCGGTGAACATCCTCATCCAGGCGCTGGAGCAGTACGAGGGCACGTTCATCGTCATCAGCCACGACCGGTACTTCGTGGAAAACGTGGCCACCAAAATCTGGTTTATCGAAGACTACCAGCTGAAGGAGTACCCCGGCACCTACGAGGAGTACGAGCGGTGGCAGGACGACCGCGAGAAAGCCGCCAAAAAAGCCGGCCTGCCCTCACCGTCGGCCAACAAGCCGCAGCCCAAGGAGGAGAAAAAAGCTGACCCCATGCCGGCCAAAACTTCGTCGCCCGACCAGAAAAAAGCCCTCAAGGAACTAGCCGAAGTGGAAGCCAAAATCGACGTGCTGGAAAAGGAACTGGCCGGCTACGAAAAGCAGCTCGCCGACCCCAAAATCTACGAAAACGCCGCGCAGCTGAAAGATGCGACGGTGAAATTTGAGCAGGTGAAAAAGGAATTGGCGCAGTTGAATGACCGTTGGGAAATGCTGGCGGAGGTGTAATCCAAAACCGCTCAAAACAGAAAGCCCCTTGCGCAGCAGTAGCTGCGCAAGGGGCTTTTTTCATAGGCAATCCGCCTGAATTCTTCTTGAAATCAGCTGACTATATCTCAAACCCGCAGCGAGCCCCGAAAGCCCCGGCCGCCGTAGTACGACTGCGCGCCGTTGTGGTACACGAAGACGGTACCGAAGCGAAAATCGGCAAAAATGGCCCCGCCGAGCTTGCGGATTTCCGGCGGGGTTTTCAACCAACTGGACGTTTTTGCATCGAATTTTCCCAGCTTTTGCAGGTTGCGGTACTGCTCTTCCGTTAGAAGCTCAATGCCCAAATCGGCGGCCATATCCACGGCATTATTTTCCGGCCGGTGCTCTTTTCGGGATTCCAGCCCGGCGCGGTCGTAGCAGACGCTGCGGCGGCCGGCGGGGCTTTCGGCGGCGCAGTCATAGAAAATATATTCGCCCGTCTTCGCATCCATGCCTACTACATCAGGCTCGCCACCAGTCGCTTCCATGCTATCAAGAACCCATAGCTTTTCGGGATGAGCATCCAGCCTTGCCTGCACCCTGGCCCATTCGAGGCCTGTGTGGCGGCTCATGTTTTTTTCAAACCGGGCGCTTAGAGTCCGGAGCAGCTCCTCGCGTTGGTCGGATGACAACGCGGCATTTCCCTTTGTCATAGTCTATTTGATTTGATTGACCTGCTTACAATGCCAGGAATTCAGCCACGAGCCAAGGCCCTGGTTTAAGCGGCAAACTTATGGCCTCCGAACCAATAGGAAGCACCGTGAGTACTGCCAAAGCCGGCCCGGGGGAATGAGCCCACCACTTACGCGTGGCCATTGGCGCACCAGCTCCGCTGTTCCGGATACGGACCAGCCCGCGCCGCTGCTGTAACTTTCGGCCCATGCGTATCCTTCCCCTTGCCTCCCTCCTGCTCGCCACCGCCTGCGTGCCGCTGGGCACCCCCATCACCAGCACCACGCCCGGCACCCAGAAGCCCCCGGAATACTACGCCGACCGCACCCTGCGCTACCAGGACTACACCTACGCGCCCGACGTGCGCAGCGTGCAGTGCTACGTGAACACCGGCCAGCCCAACGAGGTGCTACAGCCGCCGGTGGTGCCGCTGGGCCAGAGCCCGAGCATCGTGCTGGAGTTTGACGTGCTGGGCGAGCAAAGCCAGCGCTACACCGCCAAGCTCATTCACTGCGATGCCGACTGGCAACCTTCGGTGCTGACGGACATGCAGTTTCTGAGCGAAATCAACGAATTTCTCATCACCGATTACCGGGTGGGCACGGGCACCAAAGTGCCGTATTACCACTACCGGCTGCGCGCGCCGCAGGTGAAGCTGAGCGGCAACTACCTGCTGGTGGTGCAGAGCCAGGGCGGTGTGCCGGTGCTGTCGCGCCGGCTGCTGGTGTACGAGAACCAGGTGAATGTGGGCCTGGCGCCAGGCATCGTCATTGGTGGGCAGGAGCGGTTCACCATGCAGCAGCTCGATTTCAGCATCGGCTACGGCACCGTGGATTTGGTGAATCCCGCCGTGGAAGTGAAGGTGGTGCTGCGCCAGAATTTCCGATGGGACAACGCCAAATACAACCTGCATCCCACCTTCGTGCGCGACGCCGAGCGCCGGCTTGAGTACCAGTATTTCAACTTCGAAAACGCATTCCCCGGCCTCAGCGAGTACCGCTATTTCGACACCCGCTCCATCCAGACGGTGGGCATCGGAGTGCTGCACGTGGACCCGCGCGCCACGCCCGTTACCACGGTGCAGCTCCAGCCCGAGGTGCCGCGCAGCCAAACTGCTTATAACCAATACGTGGACTCCAACGGCCAGCGCGTGTTCGAGAGCCGCGAATACGGCAGCGGCGCCACCAATGCCGACTACGCCGACGTGGAGTTTCAGCTAAAGGCGCCGCAGCCCGCGCCCGGTCCGGTTTATGTATTCGGCGCGCTCACCGACTGGCAGCTGAAGGATGAGTTCAAGCTGAAATACGACGAGGCGCAGCAGCTCTACACCGGCCACGCGCTGCTCAAGCAAGGCTACTACAACTACGATTTTGCCGTGGCCGGCGCCACTGGCAAGGCTCCGAACGAAGTTTACTTCGAAGGCACGCACTACGAAACCGAAAACCAGTACGACCTGCTGGTGTACTACCGCCCGCCTGGCACCCGCGCCGACCTGCTCATCGGCTACAAAACCGTGGACATGAACAGCCGGCAGTAGCACTGGCAGCTACTTCGCGCTAAGCTGCACGCTGGTTTTCAGCGCAAGCGGGGTCATTTGTGCCCCGCCGTATCCGCCGCCACCTCGCATACCCCCACCGCCATAGCCGCCACCACGCATGCCGCCACCGCCGCGCATTCCACCCCCACCGCGCATGCCGCCACCCATGCCGCCCTGCATACCGCCGCCTCCGCCCCCACCCTGGCTGGGCATGGAGAGCTTGCCACCAGCCAATGTGATGCCGACCACGGCTTTTTGGCCGGTGGCCAGCGCGGGCAGCTTATGGTAGAGCAGGCGCATCGGCACGGCCAGCTCGTAAATCAGGTCCTCCTGGGTATCCAGGGCCAGGGCGGCTTTCACGCCGAGCTGTGACTGAGCATCGGTGAGGGTGGGCTCTTTGCTGCCTTTGTAGTTGAAGAGTTCCATCTCGCGCATGTTGGCAATGACGCGCGTCATGCGCTCGCGCCGGGAAGCCTGGCGGTCGGCCGGTGAGTTGGTGGCGTTATCCGGCTGCTGGTCGTGGTTTTCGGCCGGACCACGCCCGCCCAGCTGGCCCAGCGGGAAATGCACGCCAAATTGGTGTTGGTTGCGCCCCGTGGTGTCGAGCCAGACCGTGAGGCCCAGCCGCACGATTCTGGCCTGGGTGGCCGGGTCGGCGGCTTTAAGGCGCAGGTACACCGCGCGGCCGTCGTTCAGAACCTGGTATTGCAGCTTGCTGTTGGGGTCGTAGTGCAGCGAGTCGGTCCACTCCGTGGCCAGCCCATCCACCACCGGCGGCGCGGGCACAAACCGGCTGGCGCTGCTGGCGGTGGGCTGGCGGCTGCACGCCAGAAACAAAAAAGCTGCGGGCAGCCACACGGGCCACAAACGGGACGTAGTCATTGCAAAAACTGAGAACAAGCGGGCAAAACCAGCCGCAATGTTGCCGGGCATTGCGTGTGTTTTGGGTGAATGTGACTGGTTTGGCCGCAAACTGGCAGGGAAATGGCATAACCCTGACGGGGCTTGCCCCCAATGTCCCCAACGCCCGGCCGATTGCCGGCTCCGTCCGGCCCAACCGTAGCGCGGCGTAACCGCATTTGCCCTGCCGCCGTTGCAAGCCCATCCGTAGCCCTTCACCGGTAATTCCGCTTTATTTATTCCCATGAATCTTTCGCTTCTTCCTTCGCTGCGCACCGGCGCGCTGCTGTCGCTGCTGCTACCGTTGGCCAGCTCGTCCAGCATCACCGATTGGGCCGCCCGCCGCCCGGCTGCGTCCGCCACCAAGGCCGCTCCCACTGCCCGCCCGCTGCAGGGCGCCAAGCCCGACCCGGCCGTTATCGCCCAGTTTGGCCTGTACGATAATGCCAAGCTGCAAAGCCTCATCACGGCGCGGGGCAAGGCCATGACGGCCATCTCCGACCGCCCCGGCGACTATGGTTTCACCATCGTCGACTCGCCCATCATCAACGCCTTCGCCACGCCCGACGGCCACGTGTACTTCACGCGCGGCATCATGGCATACTTTAATGACGAAGCCCAATTCTCCGGCGTGCTCGGGCACGAGCTGGGCCACATCACCGCCCAGCACGGCAAAAAGCAGCAGACGCGCAGCACCATTGCCGGCATCGGCATGATACTGGGCTCGGTGCTGGCCCCACGCATCATGCAGTCGGTGGGAGGCGTGGCGCAACAGGTAGTGGGCCTGGGCATGCTCAAATACGGCCGCGACGACGAGAACGAGGCCGACGGCCTGGGCGTGAAATACTCCACCAAAATCGGCTATGACGCCAGCCACATGGCCGATTTCTTCCAGACCCTGGAGCGCACCGAGGCCCAGAGCGGCAGCAGTATCCCCACCTTCCTGAGCACCCACCCCAACTCGGCCGACCGATACACCCGTGTGAAGCAGCTGGCCGCCCAGGCCAAGCAAAGCGTGGGCAACCGCACGCTGGCCGTGAACCGCGACGCCTACCTGCGCTCCATCGAGGGCCTGACCTTTGGTGAAGACCCGCGCCAGGGTTTCGTGGAAAGCGGCGTGTTTTACCACCCCGATTTGAAGTTCCGCTTCCCCATTCCCTCGGGCTGGAAGTCGCAGAACGCCCCCGACAAATTCCAGATGGCCGAACCCAACGGCAAAGCCCTCCTGGTGTTCCTGGGAGCCAGCGGTTCTTCACTGGATGAGGCCGGACAGAGCCTTGCCAAATCCATCGGCCTGGCCTCGGCCAATGCCAGCAAAACCACCATCAATGGCTTCCCGGCCCTCGTGTTTGAAGGTGACCAGCAGGCCACCGACCAAAGCAGCACGCCCGCCCACGTACTGGCCCAGCTCATTCAGGACGGCAAGAGCATCTATGCTTTCGTGGGCCTGGCCGCGCCGGCTTCGTTCAGCACCTACGCGCCGCAGTTTCAGCGGGCCGCCCAAGGTTACGCCCGCCTCACCGATGCCAACAAGCTGAACCGCCAGCCCGAGCACATTCACATCCGCACTGCCACCGGCACCCAGACGCTAGCTTCAGCCCTAGCATCGGCCGGCATTCCGTCGAGCCGCTATGAGGAGCTAGCTATTGTAAACGGGATGAAAACCACGGACAAGCTGCCCAAGGGCATGCTATATAAAGTAGTTGGGAAGTAGCCACGGATTAGCTCGAATTTTCGAGACAAATCAACATTAAAAAAGGCTTGCCGAACGGCAAGCCTTTTTGTTTTTCCACAGAAAAAACGGGTAAATTCCCAGATTAAACGTTAAACCGGAAGTGCATGATGTCGCCGTCCTGCACCACGTAGTCTTTGCCTTCCACGGCCATTTTGCCGGCTTCTTTAATTTTTACTTCCGTCTTGTACTCCTGATAATCCGGCAGCTTGATAACCTCGGCACGGATAAAGCCTTTCTCGAAATCGGAGTGAATAACACCGGCCGCGGCGGGCGCTTTGTCGCCCTTGTGGATGGTCCAGGCGCGCACTTCCTGCACGCCGGCGGTGAAGTAGGTAATCAGGTTCAGTAGCTCGTAGCTGGCCCGGATGAGCTTGTTCAGGCCCGACTCGGTGAGGCCGTACTCGCCCAGGAACATGGCTTTTTCCTCGGGGTCTTCCATCTCGGCAATCTGCGATTCGATGGCGGCCGACACCAGCACCACTTGGGCACCTTCGGCTTTCACATGTTCGCGCAGGGCGTCCACGTGCTTGTTGCCGTTGGTGGCAATGCTGGCCTCGTCCACGTTGGCCACGTAAATCACGGGCTTAATGGTGAGCAGCTGCAGGTCGGCAATGGCTTCGAGGTCGTCGGTCGATGCTTCCACGGCGCGGGCGTTGAGGCCAGCTTCGAGAGCAGCTTTGAACTTCTGCAGCGATACCACTTCCTTCTTGGCCACAGCGTCGCCGGCCTTGGCGCTGCGCTCCGATTTCTGCAGCTTCTTCTCAACGCTTTCCAGGTCCTTGAGCTGCAGCTCGGTGTCGATAACGTCTTTATCGAACACGGGGTCGACGCCGCCGGCTACGTGCACGATGTTGGGGTCGTCGAAGCAGCGCACCACGTGGATGATGGCGTCGACTTCGCGGATGTTGGCTAGGAATTTATTGCCGAGGCCCTCGCCTTTGCTGGCGCCTTTCACAAGGCCGGCGATGTCGACAAACTCGATGATGGTCGGCAGCACGCGCTTGGGGTTCACGAGGGCTTCCAGAATCTGGAGGCGCTCATCGGGCACGGTAATAACGCCCACGTTGGGCTCGATGGTACAGAACGGGTAGTTGGCCGATTCGGCCTTGGCGTTTGAAAGCGCGTTGAAAAGGGTGGATTTACCGACGTTCGGCAAGCCGACGATACCGCAGCGGAGGCCCATGGTGGGAGTGAATGAGTGACTGAGTGATTGAGTGAATTGCAGGCAATTCGGCCGCAAAGGTACGGCTTGCCGCCACGCAAAACGGCGCGCCCGGACCAAAGTCCAGCCGCGCCGTTGAAATCGGGCTAAAAAAGTTAACCACTAATCACGACTCTCTCACTCCTGTTTAGAAGCTGTCGTCGCTGCGGTTGGGGTCGAAGGCAGGGCGCTCGAACTCGCGGCGGGGTTGGTCGCGGTCGTCGTAGTCGCGGGGACGGTCGAGCTCGGCCACTTCTTCGGGGCTCAACAGTTCTTCGCGCACGTAGTCCACGGCGTCCTGCAGGGCATCCACAAACTTGAGGAAATCTTCCTTATAGAGGAAAATCTTGTGTTTTTCGTACGAAACGGAGTCGTCGCCGTTTTGCCGGCGCTTGCTCTCGGTAATGGTCAGGTAGTAATCCTGGCCGCGGGTGGCTTTCACGTCGAAAAAGTACGTGCGCTTGCCGGCTTTAATGCGTTGGGAATAAATCTCTTCCTGGTCGTGACGGTCGTCCACTGGAATTGGGTGGGGTATGAGTGGGAAATAGAATCGGTCGGTTGGTTGAAGGGACTAACTTACGAAAGTTGCGGCAAAGATAAACGGCGGGGGTAGCGTTAGTATTGAAGGTATCTTTGAGCGCCTGTCGTCCTGCGCTGCGCGCAGGACGACAGATGTTATCAATTCCTCCCTCCCACCGCCCATGCCCCTCGACCTCGCCGCTATCCGCTCCTTTGAGAACATTGAGTTTCTGGCCCGTCAGCTGGTCGACGGGTTCATTACCGGGCTGCACCAGTCGCCCTATCACGGCTTTTCGGTCGAGTTTTCGGAGCACCGCCTGTATAATCCCGGCGAGAGCACGCGCCACATCGACTGGAAGGTATTCGCCCGCACCGATAAGCTCTTCGTGAAGCGCTACGAGGAAGAAACCAACCTGCGCGCCCACCTGCTGCTCGACGTGAGCCCCAGCATGTACTACCCCGCGCCGGGCTTCGACAAGCTCAAGTTCAGTATCTTGGCAGCGGCTGCGCTCACCACGCTACTCACCCGGCAGCGCGATGCCGTGGGCCTCGTCACCTTTGCCGATACCATTGAGCTGCAAACGCCGGTGCGCTCCACCAGCACCCACCGCCACACGCTGCTGCTGGCCCTGCAACAGCTACTAGAGCGTCCGCCCGCGCCCAAAACTGGCCGGGGAACTGATGTGGCCGGCACCATCCACGCCATTGCCCAGCAGATACCGAAACGCTCCCTCGTCATCCTGTTTTCGGACATGCTGGGGCGCGGGGCCGACGAGCAGGAAGCCGCCCTGGCCGCCCTCCAGCACCTCAAGCACCAGCACCACGAAGTGCTGTTATTCCACGTGCTCGACCGCGCGACGGAAGCCAATTTCGAGTTTTCTGAACGGCCTTATATTTTTGAAGACGTAGAAACCGGCCTCGAAATCAAGCTCCAGCCTTCGCAGGTGAAAGAGCAATACCAGGCAACTATGACCGCCTACGAGCAGGAGCTGGCTCAGCGCTGCGGCCAGCTGCGCATCGATTTCGTACCTGTGGACGTGCGCGAGCCATTTGAGAAAGTACTGTATGCCTACTTGGTGAAGCGCGGCAAGGTGCGGTAGCACGCTTTTGCTCGGTCGCATAGAACGGTCAGCACGACGTCCTGAATAAGCAATTACCAATTCCATATCCTCTCCCTTCAACTCCCGTGTTCTTTCTTCGCCTGCTGCTCATTTTCGGGGTTTCGCTGCTCGTCTTCGCGCCCATCACCGGCTACATTGCTTACAACTACGGCCGGTCGTTCTGGCGGTGGTTTGGGCTGGGGCTACTGCTGCCGTTTGTGTCGGTATTTATCGCACTCTTTATGGCCATGCGCGACAAATACCGGGAAGAAAAAGCCGCCCGGCAACAGCTGCCGCCGCACCGCTGGCCCGAGCAGCTCTAGCCGCGCCACCCACACCCGGGTTGACCGCACGGCTGGCGGCCCTACCTTTGCGGCATTATTCAGCTCCGTTTATTCAATGATTGAGGCTCTTATTGCTATTCTGACGCCGCTGCTTTTCATGCCAATTATGACGGCGTTTATGGCGTACAGTCACGGCCGCTCGTTCTGGCGGTGGTTTGGCATTGGGTGCGCCCTGCCCTATGTGTCGCTGTTCGTGGTTATGTTCGTGGTGCACCGCTACAAGAAAAAGCTGGCCCTGGCCACAGCGTAAGCCGCTTTTGCAAGCAAAATTCTCTGCTCACCTCTTCCCCTTTTTATGTACCAAACGCTTCTCGTTCTGCACTCCTGGTCCCGCTGGTTTGTGCTCATCTTTGGCCTCATTGCCGTGTTCCGCGCCTACGCGGGCTACTCCGGCCGCCGCCCCTTTGTGAGTGCCGACAACGGCATGAGCGCCGCCTTCTCCGGCTTTATGTGGTTGCAGGTAATCATTGGCCTAGGCCTGTATTTCGGCCTCAGCCCCGTGGGCCTGAACGCCATGAAGCAAGCCGGCGCCATGAAGGATGCCACCGTCCGCTTCTTCGGCATGGAGCACGTGATAGTGATGATTCTGGCCGCCATTGTGGCCCAGGTGGGCCGCATCGCCGTGAAGAAAACCAGCGACAGCACGCAAAAGCACCGCAAAGCCCTGCTCTATTTCGGCGTGGCGCTGGTGCTGGTGCTACTCATGATTCCGTGGGGCATCTGGAACCCGGCCCGTCCTTTGTTCCGGTTTTAAGTCTTAAGTTTGAGGGGCTACGTATATGCCGTAGCCCCTCCGCTATACTGCCCGGTTCCTTTTTGTTTTCAGTCCGTGTCCACCGCGCCGAAACGTTCGTACTCCGTCGAAGACTTCTCGGAGTTGATTAATTCCCGCCTGCAACGACTGGAAGACATTGAGGAAGCCCGCCAGCGTTACGGCTCCCTGCTGGCCGTGCTGCGTCAGCAGGTCGACTCTTATCGGATGCGGAAAGGAGCCGAAAAATAGCGCGACTCAAGACCATCAAAACACAAAAAAGCCTTTCCGCAGCGTACCGGAAAGGCTTTTTTGTGTTGCTCAACAGCGTTCTACCCCTAGATGGCTTGCCCGCCCGATACTTCGAGGCGTTGGCCGTTCACCCAGCCAGCTTCGTCGGTGCAGAGGAAGGCCACCACAGGGCCCACGTCGGTGGGCAGGCCCACGCGGCCCAGGGCGGTGAGGCTGGCGATGTGGGCGTTGATTTCCTTGTTGTCGCGGGTGCGGCCGCCGCCAAAGTCGGTTTCGATGGCGCCGGGGGCCACCACGTTCACACGGATGCGGCGCGCACCCAGCTCCTTGGCCTGGTAGCGCGTAAGGCTTTCGATGGCCGTTTTGGCGCTGCCGTAGGTGGACGAGCCGGGCATGACAATGCGCGTGAGGCCCGACGAGATATTGACGATGCCGCCGCCGTCGTTCATCAGCGAAAGGGCCTGCTGAGTAAGGAAGAACGGCCCTTTGAAGTGGATGTTCAGGATATCGTCGAACTGCTGCTCGGTGGTTTCGGCAAACGCCTGGTAGAGGCCCGTACCGGCGTTATTGATGAGAAAATCGAACTTCTCGGCCCCAAATGTTTCCTTCAGCGTCGTTTTTACTTGCTCGAAGAAGGCGGCGAAGCTGCTCACATTAGAAGCATCGAGCTGCAAGGCGGCGGCCTTGCGGCCCTGGGCCTGAATTTCGGCCACCACGCTTTCGGCTTCGGCCCGCTGGCTGTGATAGGTCAGGATGACGTCGAGGCCTTTTTGAGCCAGGTTCAGGGCCATGTTTTTGCCTAGGCCGCGGCTGCCGCCGGTGACGAGGGCGATTTTGGAGATGCTCATCTTACGAATTGGTTGGGGTGAATGATGAGGCAAATGTCCGGCCCAAGGCGGCGGGGTTTATGGTGAGTAGTTCCGTTTAAATGGTGACAGCTTCCGGAATTTCGGCGCGCTGGGCGGCCCACACCTGCTCGCGGTACTGCTTGGGGGTGCAGCCCTGGAAGCGCTTGAAAAACTTGGTGAAGTTGGAGGGGTCGTAGGTGAGCTGGGCCGCGATGGCGGCCACGGGGCGGCCGGGGTCGTGCAGCAGCTCGCGGGCCACGTCCATGATGCGGGCCTCGAAGAAGTAGCACGGGGCATGCCCGGTGGCTATTTTGATGGTGTTGCTCAGGTGCGTGGGGTGGATGCAGAGTACGCCGGCCAGGTCGCGGATTTCGAACATCTCGGTGGCCCGGCCGGCCACGATGTCGGCCAGGTGCCGGTCGACTTCGCGCAGGAAATCGGCGGTGATTTCGTGCTGGCGGGCCAGGAGTTTTTTGGGGATGGGGGTGGGCATAGGTTGTATTAATGTAAACTGTCCGCTATGTGAATTACTAGATTTGAAGCACCTTAAATGTTTATTAGCCTTTTCAATGTGAGTGCGCGATGCCCAGAGGATATACGCTAATAGTGCCCGATAATCCGTATCTGTTTCCCAGCATGGACCTGAACATCCGTTGGCTGGAAGCAGTACGGCTCGCGCTGCCAAAAATTTTTGGAGAGCTTCCTTCAACGGTCGAGTATGACTTATTTCTTATTCAGGGCCCTTATGTGCCCGAAGATTCAGAACCAGCTTACCCGGTTTTTGGCGTGTACTGTCCAGATGAAGAATCATTGGAAGCATTGGCTTCTCTTGATTATTGGGAAATGAATAAAAGGGTGAATAATTGGATAGTTCAACTTGGGCAGGCCGAATTATTGCAGCGGGCTTATTTCGTTGATTATGTCGACCTGAATCTATTGAAAAGCCAAAAGATTTACCCCATTCAATAAAAGGCATATCCAACAAAATTCAACACACCAGCCCAAACTATGTGTGACAGATTATTGATTTAAAACTCAAGCAAACTGCCCCAAATTATGGGCGTTTTTTGGGACAGACCATGAACCGAAGATTTTGACGCAGCCCGCGAATCAAGCCACTGTAAAACATGAATATATGTGCGTGGCTTGTCCCCGTCCGACCGGGCAATTACTCTACTTCGCTAAACGTGCCCCGACGGACGGGGACAAGCTCCGCCCCACCCCGCCGCTCCCCCGCGGCGGTTTTTTTGTGGCCCGCCCTCAAAACAAAATCCTACCTTCGCCTCACATTTCCCCCCTCCCACCCAACCCCCAGTTCATGCCCACCCTGCACGACCACGCCCACATCGGCGGCCAACAACTGCGCCCCGAAAGTTTGATGATGAGCTACGGCTACACCCCCGCCTGGAGCGAGGGCGCCATCAAGCCCCCTATTTTCCAGACCTCCACCTTTGTATTCAACAGTGCCGAAGAGGGTAAGGCTTTCTTCGAGCTGGCTTACGGCCTGCGCCAGGCCAATCCCGACGAGGAAATGGGCCTCATCTACTCCCGCCTTAACAACCCCAGCCTGGAAATCCTGGAGCACCGCCTCACCCTCTGGGACGGGGCTGAGGAAGCAGCCAGCTTCGCCAGCGGCATGGCCGCCATCAGCACCACGCTGCTGGCCTTGCTGAAGCCCGGCGACGTGGTGCTGCACTCCGAGCCCGTGTACGGCGGCTCCGATTTCTTCCTCAAAAACGTGCTGCCCAAGTTTGGCATCACCGCCGTGGGCTTCCGCCCCACCTCCACCCCAGAGGAACTCACGGCCCAGGTGGCCGGCATCGAGCAGGGCCGCCTGGCCATGATTTTCGTGGAAACGCCCGCCAACCCCACCAACCACCTCGTCGACCTGGAGGCCTGCGCCGCCCTGGCCCGCCAGCACAGCACCCCCGAAAACCCCATCCGGCTGGTGGTCGATAACACCTTCCTCGGGCCAGTATTTCAGCACCCGCTCAAGCACGGGGCCGACGTGGTGCTGTACTCGGCCACCAAGTTCCTGGGTGGGCATTCCGACCTCATTGCGGGCGCGGCTCTGGCCAGCAAGCCACTCATGAAGGAAATCAAGGCCATGCGCACCTTCATGGGCACCATGTGCGACCCCAACACCGGCTGGATGCTCATGCGCTCCCTCGAAACCCTGAAGCTGCGCATGGAGCGTGCCGCCCAGTCCGCCCAAATCATTGCCGACTGGCTCCGTGCCCACCCGCTGGTGGCGCGCACCTACTACCTCACTCACTTGGAGCACTGCCTCGCCCAGCAGGACATCTACCGCCGCCACTGCCTCTCGCCCGGCTCCATGATTTCCTTCGACATCAAGGGCGGCCAGGCCGAAGCCTTCCGCTTCCTCAATGCCCTGCGCCTCATCAAGCTGGCCGTGAGCCTGGGCGGCACCGAAAGCCTCGCCGAGCACCCTGCCACCATGACCCACTCCGACATTTCGGTGCCCGAGCAAGCCGAAATGGGCATCACCCCCCAAATGATTCGCCTGAGCATCGGCGTCGAAGACCCGCAGGATTTGATGTTGGATTTGAGCCAGGCCTTTGAGGCCGTGGGCATGGTGAAGGCGCGAGAGATGGAAATGGCGTAGGTTTTAACAAGTGGTTACTTTCTGCCTTCTCTAAATTTTCGCGGCACCATTCTTTATGCACAGAATCTTTCTGCTAATCCTGCTCTGCTTTTTCGCGCAGTATTCCTACGGCCAGGACAACCCCGAGCTATTGGTTGATAAATTTTTCAAGGAATACACCAGAGGTCCGGCCAAGGCGGTTGAAACGCTTTACACCACCAATCCCTGGGCTCTGCGAAACAGAGACGCGATTGACCAGATAAAGAATGAAATCAACAAGCTGACCCCGGACTACGTTGGCCAATACCGCGGCTACGAACTCATCGTCAAGCGACAGGTTGCGACCAGTTTCGTTTTGCATTCCTATTTGGTTCGCTATGACCGCCAGCCCCTGCGGTTCACCTTTGAGTTTTACAAAGCCGAGGACAAATGGTTTCTTTATTCTTTTCAATTCGATTCCAACCTTGATAACGAACTGGAAGAGTCTGCTAAACTCAATTATTTTCCATCGGCCGTGCGATAGAGGCTGTTGGTAAATATTGCTGCGTACGCTGATAGATAGGAAGAGCCGGCCGCTGATGAAGCGGCCGGCTCTTTTGCTTTTGACGCTCGCGTGGCCAAGCCTTGACGGCCGCAAACCGCTTCTTCCAGCAAGTCATTAAACGTGCATATAGCCCATTGCCTATATTTATACAAAAACAACTATATTTAATTCAAGAAAGCGAGGTGTCACAACTGGCCCCGGACCCATTTTTTCACTTTTCGCCCCCATCCACATGAGCCAGAACCTGCTTGAACTAGTTCAGAATTACTTCGGCGGCGCTACCGTGCGCCAGGCGAGTACGGCGTTGGGAGAGAGCGAAAGCAGCATTGGCACTGCCCTGCGCAGCATCGTGCCGCTGGCGCTGGGTGGGCTGTTTGCCCGTTCGCAGCAGCCCGGCGGCACCGCCGAACTGTTTGGCTTGGCAAACCAAGCGCATAGCAACGGCATTCTGAACAACCTGGGTAGCCTGCTGGGCGGCACCAGCAGCGTGCACACCACCGCGCCAGCCACCGATGGCGGCCTGCTGAACAGAGGAGCCGAGCTGTTGCGCGCCATACTCGGCACTCACTACACCGCCGCCGTGGAAGGCGTGAGCCAGCAAGCCGGCGTGCGCGAATCGACCACCAATAGCCTGCTGGGCATGGCCGTGCCCGTGGCCCTGGGCCTGCTGGGCAAGCAGGCCGCCGAAAATAATCTGGACGCCAACAGCTTCGGCAGCTACCTCAGCAGCCAGCGCAGCAGCATCATGGGGGCACTGGGGGGCCTGCCGGGCAGCTTGGGCACCATGCTTTCCGGCCTGGGCCTCGGCTCAGTTGCCGCTGGCATCGGCAACACGGCCAGCGCAGCGGCCAATACGTTCGGCAACGCGGGCCGTAGCGCCGTGCGCGACGTGGAATCGGTGGCTAGTTCGCCCAGCCGTTGGCCGTTGCTGCTGCTCGCGCTGGCCGTACTGGCGGGGCTGTTCTACTTCATGCGCAGCTGCAACAAAACTCCGGAAACCGCCGAGCCCGCCACCACGACCACCACGGATACGACGATGACGGCCACCACTCCCACCCCTGCCCCCGCCCCTACCGCGCCCACCGGCCGCTACGACGAAGCCAGTGGCAATTATATCTACGATACCGGTGCCAACACCGACGTAAAACTGCCCGACGGCACGGTGCTGAACGTGGGCAGCAACTCGTTTGAGTCGCGCCTGTTCAACTTCCTCAACGACAACAGCCAGACCGTGAGCGACGACAAAACCCAGGGCTGGATGAGCCTTGACCGCGTGTACTTCAACACCGGCAAATCGACGCTCACTTCCGAGTCGCAGGCCCAGCTGAAGAACGTGGCCGCCATCCTCAAAGCCTTCCCCAACGCCACCCTGAAATTCGGCGGCTACACCGACAACAAAGGGAAGGCCGCCGTGAATATGTCGCTCAGCGCCGACCGAGCCAATGCTGCCCGCAACGCCGTAGTCGGCAATGGCATTGATGGCGGCCGCATCACCGCCGAAGGCTACGGCGACGCCCACCCCATCGCCAGCAATGACACCCCCGAAGGCCGCGCCCAAAACCGCCGCGTGGATGTGCGCGTGACGAAAAAGTAGCGTTGGATTAAAGCAAAAAAAGCCCGCCGCTGAAATTCAGCGGCGGGCTTTTTTTGCTTTAATCCAACGCTGAATCTATTGCCCCAGCACAATGGCGAACACCAGCGGTGCCACGATGGTGGCGTCCGACTCGATGATGAATTTCGGGGTTTTCTCGCCCAGCTTGCCCCAGGTGATTTTCTCGTTGGGCACGGCGCCGGAGTAGCTGCCGTAGCTGGTGGTGGAGTCCGAAATCTGGCAGAAATAGCCCCACAGCGGCACGTCGTGGCGCTGCAGGTCCTGGTGCAGCATGGGCACCACGCAAATGGGGAAGTCGCCGGCAATGCCACCGCCAATCTGGAAAAAGCCCACTTTGCTTTCCTCGGTGGCGGTGTTGGTGTACCAGTCGGCTAGGTACATCATGTACTGGATGCCCGTCTTCATGGTGTGCACGTTCTTGATGTCGCCCGAAATCACGTGGCCGGCGTAAATGTTGCCAAGCGTGGAGTCTTCCCAGCCGGGGCAGATGATGGGCAGGTTTTTCTCAGCCGCCGCCAGCATCCAGGAGTTTTTGGGGTCAATCTGGTAGTACTGCTCCAGGTCGCCCGACTTCAGAATCTGGTAGAAGAATTCGTGGGGGAAGTAGCTCTCGCCGGCCTGGTCGGCCTTTTCCCAGTGCTTGAGCACGGTGTGCTCGATGCGACGCATGGCCTCCTCCTCGGGGATGCAGGTATCGGTCACGCGGTTCATGTGGCGCTTCAGCAGCTCGTGCTCATCGGCGGCGGTAAGGTCGCGGTAGTGCGGCACCCGCTCGTAGAAATCGTGGGCCACGAGGTTGAAGATGTCCTCTTCCAGGTTAGCGCCGGTGCAGCTGATAATCTGCACCTTGTCTTGCCGAATGAGCTCGGCCAGCTGAATGCCCATTTCGGCGGTGCTCATTGCGCCGGCCAGGGTTATCATCATTTTGCCGCCATCGGCCAGGTGCTTGTTGTAGCCATCGGCCGCATCGATGAGGGCCGCGGCGTTGAAGTGGCGAAAGTGGTGGCGGAGGAAGTTGGTTACTTGCATGGAAAAATGGGGTTGTTTTCTGTTTGAATTCAGTTGAACGTCATGCCGAGCGCAGCTGAGGCATGACGTTCTGGTTGTTCATACGGCTCGCTTAGCTCGGCGACTCAATCATCAAATTATGATTGGTGTAGATGCAGATGTCGGCCGCAATGTGGAGGCCCTCCTCCACCATCTGCCGGGCCGAGAGGTGCGGCGCGTGCTTCTTGAGGGCCAGCGCGGCGGCCTGGGCATACATGGCACCGGAGCCGATGGCGGCCACGTCAGAGTCGGGCTCCAGCACGTCGCCGGTGCCACTCACGATAAGCAGCTCATCCTTGTCGGCCACCACCATCATGGCTTCCAGCTTGCGCAGGTACTGGTCTTTGCGCCAGTCCTTGGCCAGCTCGATGGCCGCGCGCTTGAGGTTGCCGCCGTAGCTGGTCAGCTTCTCCTCGAAGCGGTCGAGCAGCATAAAGGCATCGGCCGTAGAGCCGGCAAAGCCAGTCACGACCTTGCCCTCGCCCAGCTTGCGGATTTTGCGCACGTTGTTTTTGGCTACGTGCTTGTCCATGGTGGCCTGGCCGTCGGCACCCACGGCAATTTCGCCGTTGTGCCGGATGCCAAGGACGGTAGTAGAGCGGATTCTGGTCATAAATTGGGGCTTGGGGTCTAAGGGACTTGGGGTCTCGGTAAAAGGTTTGGGGACTTCGGGTCCGGTTATCATCATCTGACGAATAACCATGACCCCAAGTCCCCAAGTCCCCAAGACCCCAAAAATCAAATCATCAAACGCATGGGGTCTTCCAGCAGGCTTTTCAGCGTTTGCAGGAAGGCTGCGCCGGTGGCGCCGTCCACCACGCGGTGGTCGCAGCTCAGCGTCACCTTCATGATGTTGCCGATGGCGAGCGCGCCGTCTTTCACAATGGCAGTCTGCTTGATGCCGCCCACGGCCAGGATGCAAGCATCCGGCGGGTTGATAATGGCGGTGAACTCGTCGATGCCGAACATGCCCAGGTTCGAGATGGTGAAAGTGCTGCCCTCCCACTCGGACGGCTGCAGTTTCTTCGATTTGGCTTTGCCAGCCAGCTCTTTCACCTCTGTAGCGATGGTGGCGAGGCCTTTGCCGTCGGCATTGCGAATCACGGGCACCAGCAGCCCTTCGTCTACGGCCACGGCCACGCCGATGTTGATAACCTTGTTCTGACGAATGCGGTCGCCGAGCCACGAGGAATTCACAGCCGGGTGCGAGCGCAGCGCAATGGCCGCCGATTTCAGCACCAGGTCGTTGAAGCTCAGTTTAACTGGCGACAGCTCGTTGAGCTTCACGCGAGCCTCCATGGCCTTGTCCATGTTGATTTCCATCGTGAGATAGAAATGCGGAGCAGTGAACAGGCTCTCGGAGAGGCGCTTGGCAATCACCTTGCGCATCTGCGACACGGGCGTATCGGTGTAGGTATCGGTCGAAGCCGGGGCGGCGGGGGCAGCCTGCGGAGCCGGAGCCGAGGCCGCCTGCGGTGCAGCGGGGGCCGCAGCCGGAGCAGCTTGCGGTGCGGGCGCGGCAGCAGCACCGGAGGGCTGGAAGTTCTCCACGTCGCGCTGCACAATGCGGCCGTTGTCGCCGCTGCCTACCACTTGCGAGAGGTTGATGCCTTTTTCCTTGGCAATGCTCTTGGCCAAGGGCGAGGCCAGGATGCGGCCGTTGTTGGCGGGCGCGGCAGCAGGCTGAGCCGGGGCAGCAGCGGCCGCAGCCGGAACTGCCTCTGCAGCGGGAGCAGCCGGGGCGGCGGCAGGAGCAGCGGCCGGAGCCGAACCACCGCCGAGCAGGGCCTGGATGTCGGCGCCTTCTTCACCGATAATGGCCAGGATGCCATCAACGGCAACGGCTTCGCCGGCTTTGGGGCCGGTGTAGAGCAGCGTGCCGTCTTCGTAGTTTTCCAGCTCCATGGTGGCTTTGTCGGTTTCGACTTCGGCCAGCACGTCACCCGATTTCACTTTGTCGCCTACGTTTTTCAGCCAGGCGGCAATGGTGCCTTCGGTCATCGTGTCGCTCATTTTGGGCATGCGCACCACGGTGGCCTTTTTGCCATTGGCGGGCGCGGCCGGAGCGGCGGCAGCTGGCGCAGGGGCCGGAGCGGGCGCAGGTGCAGCTTCTGGTGCTTTGGGAGCTTCGGCAGCGGGGGCCGGTGCGGGCGCAGCCGCCGGGGCGGCACCGCCGCTCTGGCCATTCAGCAGACCCGAAATGTCTTCGCCTTCCTTGCCCACAATGGCGAGAATGCCATCTACCGGCACAGAATCTTTCTCTTTCGGCCCAATGTAGAGCAGCGTGCCGTCTTCGTAATTCTCCAGCTCCATGGTGGCTTTGTCGGTTTCGACTTCGGCCAGGATGTCCCCGGATTTAACTTTATCACCCACTTTTTTGAGCCAGGCCGCGATGACGCCTTCAGTCATCGTGTCGCTCATTTTGGGCATTTTTATGATTTCGGCCATCGGATTTGTAGCGCTTGGATTGAGAAGGCCAAAATTAGCCCGAAAAGTTGGCGGGGGCAATGTTATTATGGGGAGAATATGAGGGCATGTGCAGCTAGTTGAAAAAGAACGTTATGCAGAGCGCAGCGAAGCATGGCGGTCAGTTATGTACGTTTCAACTCACCCCGCCGCTTGCAAATGCGAGACGTCCAGAAAATTCTTGATGGTGAACACCGAGCCGGTGTACTCCAGCTTGTATAAGCATAAGTTGCTGTGCTCGAAGCCCTCCATGCAGCTGAGCGGGTAGTTGAGCAATTGGCAGAGCATAATGCGCATGGCCCGGCCGTGCATGCAGACGAGGACAATTGCTTCGTCCTCCCGCGCCTTCAGCAGCTCGATGAACGGGCGCTGGCGGGCAGCTACTTCCTCGGGGCTTTCGCCGCCGGTGAGGCTGGCGTGGGTATCGCCGGCCACCCAGCCGGCCAGCACCCGGCGGTATTCAGCGTCCTCTTCCATGGTGATGCGCGTGCCCTCGCGCACACCCCAGCTGATTTCGTTGAGGCCGGGATGGGCTTCGTGGGGCAGGCCGAGGTCGAGGAACTGCTGCACCGACTCGTGGGTGCGGCGCAGGGTGGAAGTATATACCTTGTCGAAGGGCACGTGACCGTAAGTCGCGAAAAACTGCGCCGCCTGGCGGCGGCCGGTGTCGTTCAGGCTCGAATCGACGCCGCTGCCCTGCACGATGCCACGCACGTTGAAATCGGTCTGGCCGTGGCGCAGAAGGAAGATGGTCCGGGGCTTCACTTTCGCGGTAGTTTTGCGTAACAATCGGTCAACAATTCCTCAAAGTACGGGGTTTGACTTTTAGTGGTTAACGGCTAGCGATGAATGATTAGTTATTTACGAAAAGTACGCTCGAGTCAAATCCTCTCATTCACTGCTAACCGCTAACCGTTCATCACTACTGCATGAATCTGGAAGAAGTAAAAAGCTGGACGGCCTCCCGCCCCACCCTGGCCGATGCCCTCGGCATGGAAATTACCGCCGTGACCGACGAGTACCTCGAAGGCCGGATGCCCGTGGATGGCCGCACCCACCAGCCCATGGGCCTGCTGCACGGCGGCGCTTCGGTGGCCCTGGCCGAAACTCTGGGCAGCATTGCCGCCGCCCTGCGCGTGGACCGCACCAAGCAAGCCTGCGTAGGCCTCGAAATCAACGCCAACCACCTCAAAGGCGTGCGCGATGGCTGGGTGCGGGGCCGTGCCACGCCGGTGCACATCGGCCGGAGCACGCAAGTGTGGGAAATCCGCATTTCACACGAAGAAACCGGGGCGCTGGTCTGCATCAGCCGCATCACCATGGCGGTAATTGATTTGCCGGCCGCAGGCTCTAAGACGGTTTAAATGCCAGCGGGTCAACTTCGATACCTGCCCTGGCCGGCGGCAGCAGCGGGGCTAGATGCCCCGGCCCGGCTGCGACACCTTGTGGCCGGCGCGCTGCGTACCAACCGCCCGCTGGCGCTGTGGCGCGAGCCTGGTGCTGTGCACCCGCGCCTGCTGGTAGCCCGTTCCCTCGAGGCCGCCTACACTGGCCTGCCGCCGGCCTTGGATGCCCAAGCACCGGCCGGCTTCGCCTTTTTTCCCTTCCGCGATTCAGACCATAACCCCGCCCTGTTCCTGCCTGCCGATGTGGGCTACGACCTGGCCCACCCCGACACCGTGACCGTGGCCCCCGCCGCCCGCGAGCTGGTGCCGGGTCTCACCGCCTGGCTGGGCCTGCCCACACCGCCCGTGCTGGCCTGGCATTACGGCCCGCAGCCCGCCCCACCCGCTGCCACCGAGGCCGAATACACGACCCTAGTGCGGCGCGGCGTGGCCGCCATCGAGGCCCGGGAAGTGGTGAAGGTGGTGAGCTCCCGCGCCGCCCGCCGCCCGCTGCCGTCGGGCTTCGACCCACTGACGGCGTTTGCGGAGTTGAGGGAGAAATACCCGCGTGCCTTTGTCTCGCTGGTGAGCGTGCCGGGCGTGGGCACCTGGCTGGGGGCCTCGCCCGAAGTACTGGCCGAGGTTACGGCCGACGGCCACTTTCATACCATGGCACTGGCCGGCACGCAGCCGCTGCTGCCGGATACGCGCCCGCAGGATGCCATCTGGCGGCAGAAGGAGATTGAGGAGCAGGCGCTGGTGGCCCGCTACATCGTGAGCTGCTTCAAGCAGCTGCGCCTGCGCGAGTACCACGAAAGCGGCCCGCGCACCGTGGCCGCCGGGCAGCTCCTGCACCTGCGCACCGACTTTGAAGTGGACCTGGAGAATGTGCCCAACGCCGCCTCGCTGGGCACCGATATGCTACGCTTGCTGCACCCCACCTCGGCCGTGGGCGGCATGCCCAAAATGGCGGCGCTCGACTTCCTGCGCCGCCACGAGGGCTACGACCGCGCCTACTACAGCGGCTTCCTGGGGCCGGTGAACGTGGCCGCGCCCGGCATCGCGCGCCTCTTCGTGAACCTGCGCTGCCTGCAACTGCGCCCCACCGAGGCCATTCTCTACGCCGGCACCGGCCTCACCGTCGACTCGGACCCCGCTCGCGAGTGGCAGGAAACCGAAATGAAATTGCAAACCGTGGGCGCGGTACTTCAATAATCCTTGTTCATTAAAAAAGATGCAAGCTGTTTATAACATCGCCGAAATCTGCGCCCGTCATGGCATTACCGATGTCGTTTTGTCGCCGGGCTCGCGCTCGGCGCCGCTCACGCTGGCGTTTGCGCGCCACCCCGATTTGAATGTGCGCGTGGTGCCCGATGAGCGGGCGGCAGCCTTCATCGGCCTCGGCATTGCGCAGGCACAACGGCGGGCGGTGGCGCTGGTATGCACCTCCGGCACGGCCGGGTTGAACTACGCTCCCGCTGTAGCAGAGGCTTTTTTCCAGCAGATTCCGCTGGTGATTTTCACCGCCGACCGTCCGCCCGAATGGATTGACCAGTTGGATGGGCAGACCATCCGCCAGCGCAATTTGTACGGCGCGCACGCCAAGTGCGAGTTTGAGTTTCCCGTCGATACCTCACACGCTGATGCCAAGTGGCATTCGGCGCGTATTGTGAACGAGGCCATTAATCTGGCGCAGGCCGCGCCCGCTGGGCCGGTGCAGGTGAATGTGCCGCTGCGGGAGCCGTTCTACCCGAAGGCGGGGGAGGGAATTGGGTATGAGAAGGATGTGAAGATTGTTCATGAATATGCTTCTAACGCAACGCTTTCGCCTGCCGAGATTCTGGAGCTGCACCAGCAGTTGCGGGCCGCCGGCCATGTGCTGGTAGTAGCCGGCCAGCAACCCAACAACCCCGGGCTGCTGGCGGCGCTTTACGAGTTTGCGAAAGCCCGGAAGGTGGCGGTGGTGGGTGACATTATTGCCAACGTGGGCGAAGTTGCGGCTGTGCAGCGGCAGGATATTTTTCTGGCGGGGCTGGGCAAGGACGACAAGGCCGCTTTAAAGCCGGATTTGCTTATCACATTCGGCCAGTCGCTGATTTCGAAAAGCCTGAAACTGTTTTTGCGTGACGCGGCCCCGGCTCAACACTGGCACCTGCAAGCGGCTGGCGAAGCGGCCGATACCTTCCGCTCGCTTACCCGGGTGGTGCGGGTAGCACCGGCGGTATTCTTTCAGCAGCTTTCGGTCTTGAAAACCAGTGAGGGCGAAAGGTCCGAAGGTTCGAATCCCTCCTTCTTTGCTAATAATCAACTTGCTTCCGGCTCGGGTTCAGTTGGTTCCACTGAATATGCAACCTGGCAACGAGCTGACGCTGCAGCTGCTGAGTTTCTGAAGTTTTTTTTTGTTGACGACACGCAGCCATTCAACGAATTCTCGGCCTTCCGCCACACCCTGGCGACACTACCCGAGCAAGTGGCCCTGCACCTCGCCAACAGCATGGCCGTGCGCTACGCCAACATCCTCGGCATTCCGCAGGGCCGGCAAATCGAAGTCTTCGCCAACCGCGGCACCAGCGGTATCGACGGCTGCAACTCAACGGCCGTAGGCGCGGCTTTGGCGCAACCTGGGCGGCCGGTAGTTCTGCTCACCGGCGATGTGGCGTTTTTCTACGACCGCAACGCCTTCTGGCACAATTACCCGCTGCCCAACCTGCGGGTGGTACTGTTCAATAACCACGGCGGCGGCATCTTCCGCATCATCGACGGGCCGCGGCAGCAGCCGGAGCTGGACGAGTTTTTTGAGACGCGCCAGCTGCTCACAGCCGAGAACACGGCCAAGGATTTTAACCTGCGCTACTTCCCGGTTTCATCCTTCGCCGAACTTGAAGCCGCGCTACCGGTTTTCTTTGCAGCCGAAACCGGCGCGGCCATTCTGGAAGTCTTCACC
Source organism: Hymenobacter negativus (assembly GCF_016056375.1). Classification (GTDB taxonomy): domain Bacteria; phylum Bacteroidota; class Bacteroidia; order Cytophagales; family Hymenobacteraceae; genus Hymenobacter; species Hymenobacter negativus_A. Next base: position 71,330 of record NZ_JAEDAE010000001.1, on the reverse strand, counting down.
GACTCGAAGACCAACGCGGCGTTTTTCGAGGAATACCGTAGTGCGGTGAAACAAGCCTTTTCGTAATTGTCATGCTGACGAAGGAAGCATCTTATCACGGCTGCTTTCGTCGGATTTAGTAACCCCAGCGGCGCGGACGTGATAAGATTCTTCGCTGCGCTCAGAATGACAACGTTCTATGACCGAACCCATCAACTGGACCCCGATTAAGGAGTTCAAAGAAATTCTCTTCTCGCAGTTTGGCGGCATCGCCAAAATCAGCATTAACCGGCCGCAGGTGCACAACGCCTTCACGCCGCTCACGGTGCAGGAAATGATTGATGCCATGCGCATCTGCCAGGACCGCACCGACATCGGCGTCATCATCCTCACCGGCGAGGGCGGCCGGGCCTTCTGCTCGGGCGGCGACCAGAGCGTGCGCGGCCACGGCGGCTACGTGGGCGAGGACACCGTGCCCCGCCTCAACGTGCTGGAGCTGCAGAAAATCATCCGCTCGATTCCTAAGCCTGTGGTGGCCATGGTGGCCGGCTGGGCCATTGGCGGCGGCCACGTGCTGCACGTGGTGTGCGACCTGACCGTGGCGGCCGAAAACGCCCGTTTCGGCCAAACCGGCCCGAACGTGGGCTCGTTCGACGGCGGCTTTGGCGCCTCTTATCTGGCGCGCATCGTGGGCCAGAAAAAAGCCCGCGAAATATGGTACCTCTGCGACCAGTACGACGCGCAGGAAGCCCGCGAAATGGGCCTCGTGAATAAAGTGGTGCCGCTCGATAAGCTGGAAGAAACTACCGTAGCTTGGTGCCACAAAATTCTGCAAAAGAGCCCGCTGGCCCTGCGCATGCTCAAATCGAGCTTCAACGCGGAGCTGGACGGACAGGCTGGTATTCAGGAGCTGGCCGGCAATGCTACGCTGCTGTACTACCTCTCCGATGAGGCGAAAGAAGGCCGCAACGCCTACATGGAAAAGCGTCAGCCGGACTTCTCGAAATTCCCCAAATTCCCGTAAGCTCACCCCCGGAGCTTCGCTAAAAAGCGCGTCTGTTTTCTACCTTCCGGCAGAAAGCAGACGCGCTTTTCTATAAGGAATTAGCAGAGGAAACGCTAGTAGCTGAACCCGATGGCGTGCAGGCAGGCGCACCAGCTGAAAAAATACCGCCGGTCTTCCTGTTTGCGAGCCTTTTTCATGGCTTTGGCGCGGGCCTTGATTTCGGACAGCTCGAAGCTGCGGACTTTGGTGGGCGGGCTGCCAACGGCGGGAGCCACGACAGCAGCAGCGGCGGATTGCGGGTGGGATTGCATGGCGCTGAGGGAATAGTGTATAGTAATAATACGGAATTTTTCTCGCAAAGGCAACCCGGCCGGCCGCCGTACTTTCGCGCCATGCCTGCTACCCTGCCCACCTCCCTCCTGCTCAACGGCCGCGAATACGCCTACGCCGCCATTCGTGAGTACCCCGCCCAGCTTGATGCGCCCGTGAACGGCTACGAGGCCAAGGTGTTGGATTTTATCCGGCAGTGGCTGAACGGGACGCAGGAGTTCACCCTCACCACGTCGGGCAGTACGGGGCCGCCCTCGCCCATTGTGCTGCGCCGGCGGCAACTGGAAGCATCGGCCCGGCGCACGGCCGATTTCTTCGACCTTGGCCCCGGCGACCGGGCGCTGGTGTGCCTCAACTGCGAGTATATCGGCGGCATGATGATGCTGGTGCGCGGGCTGGAACGCAATATGCACCTCACCATTGTGGAGCCGCACGCCGACCCGTTTGCCTACGTGGCGGCGGACGCAGAATTTGACTTTTCGGCCTTCGTGCCGTTGCAGCTAAAAGCCGTGTTAGCGGACGGCCACGCCGCGCGCCTCGATAACATGAAGGCCTTTCTGATAGGCGGCGCGCCGGCCGATGCGTCGCTGACGCAGGAACTGCAGCCGCTGAAAGCGGCGGCGTGGCTGACGTATGGCATGACCGAAACCTGCTCGCACGTAGCCTTGCGGCGGCTCAACGGCCCGCAGGCCGCGCCCACGTTCCGGGTGCTGCCGGGCATTGCGGCGGGGCAGGACGAGCGCGGCTGCCTCACGCTGCGCGGCGACGTAACCGACGACCAGCTCATCGTTACCAACGACGTGGCGCAGCTGCTCGACGCCCATACGTTTGAGTGGCTGGGCCGGGCCGATTTCGTGATAAACTCCGGCGGCGTGAAGGTGCCGGCCGAGAAAGTGGAGCTAGTGCTGGACGTGGCACTGGCCGAAATCGGGCAGTCGCGGCGCTGCTTTGTGGCCGGGCAGCCCGATGAGCGGCTGGGCCAGGCCGTGACGGCTTTTATCGAAGGGCCGGCATTATCGGCCGAGCAGGAAACCCTGCTCAAAGCTCTGCTGGCCGAGCGCCTGGGCCGCTACGAGCAGCCCCGGCAGTTCGCCTACGTGCCCGAATTTCAGATGACGGCCACGGGCAAGCTCAACAGGGCGGCCACGTTGCGCACGCTATAGCGGAATGAAAATCTGGAAGATTTTCGGATTGCTGATTGGTTGGCTGGGGCTACTGGCCAGCCTGGCGGCCCATGCCCAGGAACCGGACTCGACCGGCACGGCCGTGCCCGATTCGGCGGTGGTGAACAGCGCGGGCAGCATTGCGCCGCCGCCGGCCGGGCTGCCCTCGGCCGAGTTTGAAACCTATAACGTGGACGGCACCGGGGTGCGCTACACGGCGGCCCTCACCGGCATTTACACCACGGGCACGGTGGAGCGGGTGTATTTCAGCACCAGCCACACGGGCGGCTTCACGGCGGGGCACTGGCAGTTTCCGGCGGCCCTGAGCTACAGCTACGGCCGGCAGGACGGGGCCCTGCGCGAGCGGGAGCTGCTGCTGCTCAGCACGCCCGACTACCGCATTCGCCGGTGGAAATTCTACGCGCTGGGCGAGTTCGAAACCAGCAACCTGCGCGCCATCGACCGGCGGGTGGTGACCGGCGGCGGCGTGGGCTACCAGCTGTATGCCGACACCCTCAACAACGAGCTGGCCCTAAGCACCTTTCTATTGGATGAGCGTACTGATTACAACACCGAGCCCGATTTTTCGCGGCACGTGGTACGCAACTCCACCCGCCTCAAGCTGCGCCTGAACCGGGGCGTGGTCAGCGCGTCGGAGCTATTTTTCTACCAGCCCAGCCTGCGCAACCCCGGCGGCGACTACCGCATGAACAGCGCCACCGTGCTGGCCTTCAAGCTCTACCAGCACCTGGCGCTGAACCTGGCCTACTCGTTTTCCTACGAAAGCGTGGTGGTGCAGAACCGCGCCCGGGCCAACGGTACGCTCTCGGTGGGCTTCGCTTACAGCACCGGCAAGTGAAAGTAGGAATAGGAATCTTTTAGTAGTAGTATTGGACCGAATTTGCACAAATGCGCACTTTCCACAAATCATTTTCTGGTCCTTTTTAACTAATTCTCCACACGCTTACCCGGTACTTAATGAAAAAACCTTCTACTATCATCTTGAATGGCAGCATCATGGGGGCGATGCTACTGCAAAGCTGCGCTACCATCATCGCCACCCCTTACCAGAGCGTGCGCGTGACGGGTGCACCCGCGGGCAGCACGGTTTACATCAACGACAAGGAAGTTAAAACCAAGCCCATTGCGGGCAGCAACGACTTTAAGGTGCGGGTGCGGCGCAAGAAAAACGCCGAAATCAAAATCAAGCACGACGGCTACAAGGACCATTCCGAAGTGCTGTATCCCGAAAAAAGCAATGGCCTGACCTACCTGAACTGGGTGCCGGTGCTGGGCACTTTCAAGGGCGTGAGCACCGACGAAAACGGCAACGTCAATAGCAATCCGCTGATTTACGGCTGGGCTGTGGGCCTGGGCGGCTACTGCGTTGATGCGATTCTGGGTTCGGGCAAAAAATTCACGAAGAGCGAAATCAAGCCCGTGATGCCGGCCCTGCCCAAGGCCATGGCCAGCAGCCAGACCATTCAGTGCGGCATGGTGAACGTGCGCCTGAAGGGCGGCGACAAGATGGGTAACTTCATCGTGGGTAAGGACAACACTGATATTCTCTACTTCGGCAAGACGCTGGATGTGGACGCCGACCACCTGAAAGGCAACGTCAATTCCTTGCTAAAGGACTTGGGATACGCCGTGCCCTCGTCGGAAGGCAAGAGCGTATTCTCGACGGGCAGCAACTCGCGCTACACCCTGCAGGGCGAGATGCGCGACGTGAAGTACGACATTTACGCCTCCCACATCTACGAATACCGGGCCCACTACGAAACGCGCTGCGCCGTGGAAGTGACCTGGAAGCTGCAGAACCAGAACCGCCAGACCATTTTCGAGCACAAGGACGGCGGCTCGAGCGTGAAGTTTGAGAAAGGCGGCAGCGCAGCCTTCGAAGATGCTTTCGAAAACTCGCTCTACGCCTTCCTTTCCAATAAAGAAGTGACCACCGCGCTGGCCAAACCCGCCGGCACCAGCCCCGCTGCTGCGGCCGAAGCCGACAAGCCCGCCGCCATTGCGGTGCACCGCGCGGTGCTGCCCAAGGCCACAACTACTACCAGCGTGAGCCTGGCCGCCAAGAGCGTGGTCATTGTGGAAACCACGGACGGTCACGGCAGCGGCTGCATTATTTCCAACGATGGCTACATCGTGACCAATGCCCACGTGGTGGGCGAAGAAGCCGATGTGAAAGTGCTGATGGCCGACGGCCTAGAAGCCAAAGGCCGCGTGGTACGCGTGAACGCCGAGATGGACCTCGCCCTCATCAAAATCAACACCGACGGCCTCACCGCCTTCCAACTGCCCACCACGAGTAGCGCCGAAATCGGGGCCGACGTGTTTGCCATCGGCACGCCTGCCGATAAGGAGCTGGGGCAGAGCATCACGAAGGGCATCATCAGCGGCCGGCGCAAGATTGAAGGCCACACGCTGCTGCAAACCGACGTGAGCATCAACGGCGGCAACAGCGGCGGGGCGCTGGTGAGCCACGGCGGCCAGCTGCTGGGCATTGTGAATGCCAAGCTCGTGGGCCGCGGCATCGAGGGCATCGGCTTCGCCATTCCGGCCGAGCAGGTGGCCGATGCGCTGCAGCTGAAGTTTATTGACTAATTCCCGGGGCGGCCCCACGGGCCGAACCTTCACACGCCCAACGGCCGGTTGCTCAGTAGAAGCAGCCCGTCGTTGGGCGTTGTGGCGTTAGGGGCGCATGTTGGTCTGGGTGAAGAGCGGCTCCTTGTCCTTCATCACCTTGAATAGCTCGCCCAGAAACAGGTTGGCGCGCAGGTAGAACACCGGGCCATTCAGTTCTTTCTGAATGGCAACGGGCACGAACACCGGCTGCCGCCAGCCCAGGCCCGTGCCCACCCCGCCCCAGCGAAACACGCGGTACTGAGCGGCCAGCGTGGGCTCCACAATGCCCATAAACTCGCGCGGGGTTTTGTCGAGGTCGCCGTCGTCGGCCTCATAGAGCACGTAGGCCGAGCCCAGGCCCGCCTGCAGGTTGGCGCTGAGCTCCCAGCGGCGGTTTTCGAGCAGCACGTAGCCCGCGTAGGCGGCCAGGTAACGGAAACGGATTTCGGCGTCGGCGTCTTCGGCGGCGTTGTCGGGTTTGGCCTGGCGGGAGGGCACGCCGGTGCTGAGAAAGTAGATGGCCGCCCCGGTCCGGAAGCGGCTCTTGAACTCGATGCCCAGCTTGAGGCCGTTGATGGTGGTGAGGTGGTGGTTGAGGATGGAGTAGCGCGAGTCGTACTGCACCACGAAGCGGTTGTGCGGCAGGCGCAGGATGTTGGGCCGGCGCACCGTCGAATCGGGCCGGGCCGGGCCAACGCCCTGTGCCCACGCCCCCGCCGGCAGCAGGCCCATACTCAACCACACAAGACGCAACAACCGGAACATAGCAAACCAAAAACCGACCAACGGCAAAGGTCGGGAATTTCACCCGGCCACAACCGCTGCTTCGCCCGGTTGTTTGGCCGCTTCGCCCCGAAACGGCTGGCGCGCCCCTGTGGTTGGCCGCTAGCTTTGACCAACTTCTTCGTCCTGCTCCCATGCTCACGCCCGATTTCCTGTTTTCCCTCGCCAACCCCGCGGCCCTGCTGGGCTGGGCCTTGCTGGTGCTGGCCCCGCGCTGGCGCGGCACCCGCGCCGTGGTGCTCAGCGGCGCGCTGCCCTTGCTGCTGGCCGCAACCTACGCCGTGCTCATTGCCACGCACTACCTGGGGCCGCACGGCGGCGAGGGTGGTTTTGGCTCCCTGGATGACGTGGCGGCGCTATTCCGCGACCGGTGGGCGCTGCTGGCCGGCTGGGTTCACTACCTCTGCTTCGATATGTGGACCGGCGCCTGGGAGCTGCGCGATGCCCACCGGCGCGGCGTGCCGCACTTGCTGCTGGTGCCGTGCCTGCTGCTCACGTTCATGTTCGGGCCGGTGGGGCTGCTGCTGTATTTCGGGGTGCGCAGCCGGTACCCGGAGTCTGCCCGGGATGCCTGATAACTGCTCGTTTAAATCAACCCGCTTACTACGCTACGCCATATGAAAACCACCTTGCTTTCGGCGGCTGATTTTTCGCCGCTCAGTGCCGTTGCCCCTTCCGCCAGCACCGTGGGCGATGCCCTGCGCCTGCTGCATCGCGTGAACCCCGTCCTCTCCTACACCGGCTGGCTGAACGTGGCCCTGGCCGTGCTGGCCCTGGCGCTGCTGCCCTTCGACCAGCGCCACGTAACCGGGGCGCTGGTGTGGATGAAACCGCTGAAGTTTGCGCTGTCCATCGCGGCCTTTGCCTGGACGCTGGGCTGGCTGCTGGCCGACCTCCCGGCTGCCGCCCAGCGCAGCGTGCAGCTGCTGAGCTGGGGCGTGGGCGTGAGCATGATGGTGGAGCAGGCCGTGATTTTCACGCAGGCGGCGCGGGGTACTACCTCGCACTACAACACGGCCTCGGCGCTCAACGCCATTCTGTTCGGGCTGATGGGCGTGTTCATTCTGGTGAATACGCTGATGACGGTGTGGGCCCTGTACCTGGCCTGGCGCTATCAGCCGTTCGGGCCGGCCAGCTACGTGTGGGGCATGCGCCTGGGGCTGCTGGTGTTTCTGGTGGGCAGCGTGCTGGGCGGCTTCATGATTCATAATATGCAGCATACCGTGGGCGCGCCCGATGGCGGCCCCGGCCTGCCCGGCCTGGGCTGGAGCACCCGCGCCGGCGACCTGCGCATTGCGCACTTCCTGGGCATGCACGCTCTGCAAGCCCTGCCCCTGCTGGGCTGGGCCCTGAGCCGCTGGGCTCCGCAGCAAGCCACCGGCCTCACCTGGGCCGGGGCGGCGCTGTATGCCGGCGCGGTGGCCGGGCTGTTTGCGCTGGCCATGGCGGGCCGGCCGCTGTGGGCCATGCCGTAATTCGCCCGCTATTTTTGACGGATTGTCACCTCACGCCCCGCCGCCTCGCCCATGCCTGCCCTCAATGACCGTCGGTTTCTGCTGGGAGGCATTCCGCTGCTGAGTTTGGCCATTACTGTCGTTGGCCTGCCAAACGAGCCGGATGGGCGCTGGCCACTGGTGCTGATGCATTGGGTGGTTTCGCTGTATTTCACCACGGGCTACTGGCTGGCCAACCGGCAGCTGTGGATGGCGCTGTTGGCCCGCCTCCCCCGCCCCGAGCAGACGCCGCGCCGCCTCTGGCTGTTGGCCGGCCTGGCGGTGCTGATTACCGCCGCCACGTCGGTGTTGCTGATTTTGCCGTTGCACGCGCTGCTTCCCAAGGAATTTCCCCTCACGCTCCCGGCGCTGCTGGTGCAGGTCCGGTTCAGCCTGGTGCCCACCGTGGCGGTGCTCACGCTCTACGAAACCATGTATTTCTTCGAGCAGTGGAAGACCAGCCTGGACCGCGCCGAGGCGCTGGGCCGCGCCCAGAACCAGGCCCAGCTGGAGGCTCTGCAAAACCAGCTCGACCCGCATTTTCTGTTCAACAACCTCAACACACTCTCGGCCCTCATCGAGCCCGACAACGCCCCGGCCCAGGACTTCGTGGAGCAACTGGCCGACGTGTACCGCTACGTACTGCTGGCTCAGGGCCGCGCCACCGTGCCCCTGGCCGAGGAGCTGGCCTTCGTCGAAACCTACCTGGCACTGCACAAAGCCCGCTTTCGGGATAATCTACGGGTCGAAATGAACATTGCGCCCGCCGTCCAATCCCGGCACGTGGCCCCGCTCAGCGTGCAGCTATTGGTGGAGAATGCACTGAAGCACAACGTGGCCTCGCGCGAGCACCCGCTGCACCTGCGGCTAGTCGTGGCTGTCGATGCGCCAGATGTTTTGGTGGTTGAAAACACTTTGCGACTGCGCACAGCCGGTTTTGCGCCCGGCACGGGCACCGGCCTGGCCAACGTGCGCCGTCGCTACACGCTGCTGGGCGCAGCGCAAACCGTGGAGGCCGGCGCCACCGACGGCAAATTCGTAGTAAAACTGCCCCTGCTACCGGCCCAGAGCTAACCCGCCACCATGACCGTTCTCCTCCTCGAAGACGAGTACCCCGCCGCCGAGCGCCTGCAACGCCTGCTGCTGCAAGCCGCCCCCAACGCGCAGGTGCTGGCCGTGCTTGACACCGTGGCCGGCGCTCTGACCTGGCTGGCCGCCCACCCCGCGCCTGACCTTGTTCTGAGCGATATCCAACTGGCCGATGGGCTCAGCCTCGAAATCTGGGAGCAGGCCGTAGTGCCCAGTCCGGTCATCTTCACCACCGCCTTCGATGCGTATGCCATCCGCGCCTTCCAGGCCCACAGCGTGGCCTATCTGCTGAAGCCGGTGAAGCTGGCCGAGCTGCAAGCTGCCCTGGCCAAGCTGCAGCAGTGGTCAACATTAAGGGTTAGAAGTGAAGAGTTGAAAGTTGATGCGACAGATTCTGCAGTTTCAACTCCTAATTCTTCACTCTTAGCCCTTAATTCCATCGAGCGCATGCTCGATACCCTGCGGCCCTACAAAACGCGGTTTCTGGTGCGGCAGGGCGAGCAGATGCTGCCCCTGCCGGTGGCCGAAGCGGCTTGGTTTCTGAGCCGGAACGAAACTGTGACGCTGGTGGCCACCGACGGCCGTCGCTTCGTGCTCGACTACACTTTAGAGCAGCTCGAAGGCCTGCTCGACCCGGCCCGGTTCTTCCGACTCAACCGCCAAATCATCGCCCAATTGCCGTCCGTGCGCCGCCTGCACCCACATTTCGGCGGCAAGCTAATGGTCGAATTGCACCCTGCCCCGGCCGAAGAAATCCTAGTGAGCCGCGAGAAAGCCCCCGCCCTGAAAGCCTGGCTGGAGGGGTGAGCAGGACGTTTTTTTACCCTGACGCTACCTATCCAGCCAGCTCTTGAACACGTTCACCTTCTCGCGGCTCACCAGCACCTGGGCATCGGGGGCGGTGGGCTTGAGCACGGTTTGCAGGCGCGAGTTGGCGTAGTGGATGATGTCTTGAATGGCCGACTGCTGGGCCAGGTAGGCGCGATTGAGGCGGAAGAAGCGACGCGGGTCGAGCAGCGTTTCGAGCTGGTCCATCGTGTAGTCTACCACGAACTTGCGGCCCTCGGTGGTTTGCAGGAAGGTAGCTTTTTCGAGGCTGAAGAAGTAGGCAATCTGGTCGAGCGGCACCACTTTCAGGTGCTCGCCCACGCGCACCACAAACTGGGTTTTGTAGCTGGCGGCGGGCGGCGCGCTCTGCTGCATCTGCTGCACGAGCTGGGCCAGCAGCGCGGGGTCGAAGGCCGGTGGGGCGGCGGCTGGGGCGGGCGCGGCGGGCAGGCGCTGGCGTAGCTTGGCAAGGGCGGCGGCCAGCTCGTCGGCATCGATGGGCTTGAGCAGGTAATCCACGCTGTTCACCTTGAAGGCTTGCAGGGCATACTGGTCGTAGGCGGTAGTGAAGATGACCGGGCAGCGCACCGCCACCTGCTCAAAAATCTCGAAGCTCAGCCCATCGGCCAGGTTGATGTCGAGAAACAGCACGTCGGGCGATATTTCCCGCAACAAGCTCACCGCCTGCGCCACCGATTCGGCCGTGCCGAGGATTTCGAGCGGCTCGGGCTGGCGGGCCAGCATGTCGGCCAGGCGCCGGGCGGCGAGGGGTTCGTCTTCAACGATGAGGGCAGTTAGCTTCATTATCACGGTTATCATTTAACATTTAACAGCCCGGCGTAAGTCGGATTCGGTGGGTGCCAACAGCCCCGCTGCAAACCTACCGGGTGTTAAATGATAAATGGTAATTGTTAAATGACTAAAAGCGGCAGCGTTACCACAAACTCGCCGTTCTCCTCCCCGCTCACCACCGGCTTGTCGGTGAGGAATGCGTAGCGGGCGGCCAGGTTGGCCAAGCCCCGGCCCGACGATTCGCCCGGGGCCAAGCGGCGCGGGCGGCGGGTGTTGCGCACGGTGAGGGTGTGGGCGGCCGGGTCCAGCGTCACGCGCAGGTGCAGCGGGTCGGTTTGGTAGGCGGCGTTGTGCTTGAGCACGTTTTCGAGCAGCAGCTGCAGGGCCAGCGGCGGCACGTAGTACGGGGTCACGGCGGCGGGTGGCAGGTCCATTTCCACGGCCAACGCCTCGCCGAGGCGGGTTTTCTGCAGGTACAGGTAGCTTTCGGCGAAGGCAACTTCATCGGCCAGCGGCACCAGCTCCTGGTTTTCGCTGTCGAGCACGTAGCGGTACACCTGCGAGAGCTGCCGGATGAAGCGCACGGCACGGGCGGGATCGTTTTCCTCCACCAGGCTGGTCAGCGCGTTCAGCGAATTGAACAGAAAATGCGGGTCCACCTGCCGGCGCAGGGAGTCGAGGCGGGCCACGGCGGTTTCCTTTTCGAGGCGCTCGACGCGCACCGTGGCTTCGCGCCAGCCCAGCAGAAAGGAGCGCGAGTGCATAAACAGCGAGATAATCACCGTCATCACCAGCGGGGCCACCACCTGCCCGGCCACGTTGTGCCGAAACGGAAAGAAGGGGTCCTTGTGCCATAGCACCACGGTAATGAACTCGCCCATCACCAGAATCACCGAAAACGAGGCCAGCACCGAGGCCCCCACCGTGAGCAGCAGGCGGCGCATGGGGCGCTCCGTCCAGCCCTGGTGCCGATTGAGCCAGTCGCCGGTGTAGCCATTGGCCAGCCACAGCCCCACAAAATACGCCAGCGAAATGGCAAAGCTGATGGCGTAGTTCACCGGATGCAGCCAGGGCTGGTGTTCGTTGGAAAACGCGAAGCCTGCCGTGCCCAGCAGTATCCACCAGCGCCGCTTCCAGATGCTGCGCAGCTGCGAGTGCTCGGAGGTCGTTATCCAGGGCTGGGCAAGGGGCGGGTGGGGCGGCAGCACGGCAGTGGGCGGGCAAGTTTCCATCAAAGTAAGGGACTGGGGGTAGATATGGAATTTAAAAGGCCCGGCAGGCTCATCTTACTGCCTAATTTCAAGCATCTACCACCCTACTTCGCGGCGGCCGTGGCGGGCGTTTCGTACTGCTTCAGGCGGACTTGCAACTGGCGCTCGCCCCAGCTAGGCATGAGCAGGCCGGCGGGCACAAAGGCGGCAAATTTGGCTTGGGCCTGCTCGTAAAGCGGCTTAGCAGCCTCGGCCCCGCCGCCGAACATCTTGGGCGTGAAGTACACGTTGTTGGCCTCTACCAGGTAGGGACGCGGGTTGGCGGGGTTCATGGCCTGGGCCTGGGCCACGGCTTCGCCCACCATTTCGGAATATTGCTGCGAGCGGGCCATGGGCGCAATGCTCAGGCGGGCCTGGTAGAGGTAGGCTTGCAGGGTGAGCAGCTCCGAGGCATCGCCGTGCAGCTGGCGGGCCTGGCCGAGGGCCGCTTCGGCCTGGTCGAGGGTTTTGTCTTTGGTGTCGCCGTCCTCCTTGCTCGTGAAGCTATTCACCACCAGTGCATACGCCTGGTAGTAGCGGGGCAGCCAGTCGGTGGGGGCCACGGTGGCAGCGCGCTCCAGCTTGGCCGCCACGGCCTTGAGGGCGGCCGGGTCTCCGGTGCTCATCAGCTCGGCGATGGTGGCGCTCATCATCGTGGTGTAGGCATCGGCAGGCGCAGCGGCTGTGGCAGCCGGAGCAATAGCAGCCGGTTGGGCCTGGGCGCTGGCGGCGAGCGAGGCGGCGGCGAAAGCGAGGGTGAGAACGAGGGTTTTCATAAAATGAGGGCTGATGGTGTGAGTGAAGGAATGGTTGCCGTGATTGATGATTCAAAGGTGGCAGCGGGCCGGGCCGGTCGGAAATGGGTGTTCCCGAAGCGTCGGATGAAGGGGATGAACCGTCGGCCGGGACCGACCAGCGGGCGGCGCTTTTGTGCGGATTTAGGTTTCGGCCGTGCAACGCTGGGGCCACCAGTGTGCTCTTGGCAATATTCTGGTCTCTTTCCGTTCTACATCCATGCGTTTCCTTACCTTCGCGCTCGGCGGCCTGCTCTGCACGGCCGCCCTGCCCGCCCTCGCCCAAACCACTACCGTTGCCGATGCGCCCACCGCCCGGCGCTTCTATATCGGCCTGGGGGCTTACCACAGCAACTACCAAAACCTGGGCGACCTGCGCTATGGCGACACCGGCTTCCGGGTGCCGGTGCAGCTCACGGCCGGCTACCAGCTGCGGCCCCGCCTAGCCCTGGAGCTGGGCGCGGCCTACTGCGGGCGCACCAGCAGATACGCCTATGACGGCTATTTTTACGATGGCTCCGGCGCGGCCGTTTACTATCAATACAGCAATACCTACACCGTGCGCACCACGTCGGTTTCGGCCCTGGCCCGCTATACCCTCACGCGCCAGCCTGCCCACCGGCTGCAGTTCGATGTGCTGGGCGGCGTTGGACTGGTGCACGCCGCGCGCTACTCCCGCGGCACCCAAATCGACAGGTTTTCCGGCAGCACCCAATCGGCGCCATTTGCTGTCCGCAACGCCACCAACAACTGGCTCCTCACGGCGGGCCTGGCCGCGCGCTACCGCCTCAGTTCCCGCTTCGAATTGAATTTCGACATCACCACCAACCGTGACCTTACCCGCCCCGACTTTATCGGCAGTGCCGCGCTGGGCCTGCGCTACCGGTTTGGGCAGTAGCGTTGATAGCCTTACTGCAGCGCTCCTACATACCGGTACGTGCTGACGAGCACGCCCGAAGGCGTGGCCTGCGAGCCGACGAAGGCTAGCTCGCGCGCGGTGATGCTGTCCGAAAACAGGCGCTTGCCCTGGCCCAGCAGCACCGGGTACGTTAGCAGCACCACCTCATCCACTAGCCCCGCGTCGAGCAGCGCTGAGGTCAGCGTGGTGCTGCCCCACACCACGAGGTCGGGGCCGGCGGTGGCCTTGAGGGCACGAATGGCTTCCGCAATGTCGGGGCCTACGCCCTGGGCCGGGCCCCAGACGAGGCTGTCGGGCCGGTGGGTGGCCACGTATTTGGTGGCCGTGTTTATTCCATTCGCAATCGGGGTATCGCCGGCGTTGGGCCAATAGCCGGCCCACAGGTCGTAGGTGCGACGGCCCAGCAGCAAATCGAAACGGCGGCCTTGGGCTTCGAGCACGGCGGCCAGCCCGGCCGGGGTGCGGTAGGGCGTCGTCCAGTCGCCGTGCGTGAATTGGGCGTCGTTTTCATGTTGGATGACGCCGTCTAGGGAGATGTGGGCCAGGATGCGGAGGTTTCTCATGAGAGTGCTGTTTGGGTGATTCAATGGCACAAAGGTGAATGGAACAAAGGTGAGGCAAAAGGCGTCCCCACAGCGGGGCCAATCGTGCCAAAAAAATGGGCCGTTTGCGCCGGCTGGTGGTTGTTTCCGGCCGAGGCCACCGGCTTCCCGGCGGCTGGCGCGACGGCAACGGTTGGTAATAGGGCCGGGCAGCCCGGCAGTAGCCATTTTCTGGTTCACCTTTGCGGCATGTCCCCATTTCTTATGTCCGGTCGGGCATTCCTACTACGCGGCTTTCTTCTCCTGGGGCTGCTTGGCGGCTACGGCGTCGCACATGTTGCCTCGGCCCAAAAATTTGGCCCCACCGAAGTCAATCCGCCCAATGTGCAGCAACTGCCCAAGCTGCCCGGCTGGGGCGGCCCCGAGGCCACCAAGCTGGCCATCGAGGAAGCCATTGAGTGGCCGCAGGCGGAGCCCCGGCCGGCGGGCCGCGTCGTCGTCCGGTTCACCATCGAGCCTACGGGCGCTATTGACAGCCTGCGCATCGTGCGCGGCCTGAGCGCCGCCGCCGATGCCGCCGTGCTGGCCGCCGTGCGCCGCCTTCCCGTCTTCGTGCCGGGCCGGCAGGGCGGACGGCCGGTGCGGGTGGCCTACACGCTGGGCGTGGCCCTGCCAACCCCGCCCGCTGGCCCAACCCTGGTCTGGGAACCAGAAGCGCCGCACCAGCAACAGCCCGCTGTCATCGAAGAACGCACGCGCCAGCAGGGCGAAGCCCAGCGCCTGCCGTGCGAGGCCGACAGCGCCTTCGTGCGGCGGGTGCTACCGGTGTCCTTCGCCCAGTCGAACGACCTGCTGGCCTACTCCTGGCGGCCCAGCGCCTTCGGCAAGCAGCTATTTTTCTCGGTACCGGGCGGCGACCGCGACGCGTACGGCAGCGCACTCTTTGTGCTCGACCCCTACCAGCCGGACACCTACCGCGTACTTGTGCTGCCCATCGACTCGCAAGGCGATTTGACGTACCTGAGTGCGCTTTTCTTTACCGATGCCAACCACGACGGGCGCAAGGACCTGCTCGCACTCTCCTCATGCAGCCTGCGCGACCCGGTAAAAATAAACGGCCACTGGACGTACGGCCGCCGCACGCACTATCGCACCGACATCTGGCAATACCGGGACGTGGACCCCGCCGGACGGCCGCAGTACCAGCAAGCCCCCGAGCGCCCCGACCTCAACGAACTGGCCACGGCCGCCGAGGTACGCCAGGCCTTGGCCCGGCCTGCCCGGCCCAAAGCCGCACCGAAAGTGCGCCGCTAGCACCGTAGTGTGGACTCGCAGAGTCCACACTACAACTCAGTCCGGCCGCGCATTCAAATCCATTTTTGTCTTATTTATCGAGATGAACACCCACACGAACAGCATGCGCGGGGCAGGCGGCAGCACGGTCGCGCTGCGGAATCGCCCGCTGGCATCGGGCGTGGCTGGAGGGGCCATTATCCCGTAACTGCTTACCGAGGGCTTGCTCCTACTTCAGGCACCCACCCGCGGCTACTTGGCGGCGTACGTAACCGTTTGGGTCCACATCGTTCCGTCAGGGTAGGTCTCGTTATAAGTCAGCGCCAGGGTAGTTGCGGTAAGGGTTGTAATCTTATTGCTCTTGGTGGCGTTGCTAAACAGGATTTCCGTTTCGTTAGCGGCGAAACTCCAGGTGTTAGTGCTGGACGTTGCGGGCTGCGGGCATTTTATCGGCCCATCGTCTACCGTAAAGGTCCGGTCGGCATTGAAACGGGTCAGGTCGTCTAGATGGCAGGGGTCAAAGAAGGACGCGGGTGTGCTGGTGGAGGTGGTCACAACACCCGCCGGGGTTGTCAACTCGTCCTTGATGGTCTGCATGCTCCACCCCGGAGTGGTCAGCCATATTTCCCGTTGCGAACGGGTATCGGGGGCCGGCTCTTGATGCTTCTTGCAGGCGGTGAGCCCCAGCGCGCCGCCGGCACAAAGGGCCAGCGTCAATCTTCGTAACGAAATAGGCATATGTGGAATTGACAGTGGATGGTGGGCCTGCAACGTGCCCCGCCACACGATTATTTCACGGACCAACCACATTTTCTCTCCGGCTGGCACGGGCCAACTGCCAGCTGTCCTTAATCCGGCCGCGCGTTCAAATCCACTTTGGTCTTATTTATCGAGATAAACACGCCCACGAACAGCATGCGCGGGGCGGGCGGCAGCACGGCGGCGCTGCGGTACTGCCCGGCGGCATCGGGCGTGCCGGCGAAGGTGTAGCCATATATATTCTGGCGATTCAGCACGTTTGAGGCCGAGACGTAGACGATGGTGAACTGCTTGAACCAATGGGTGAGGTAGCTCACGTTGAGGCTCAGGTCCTGGTAGGCGGGCAGGGTGGCCTGGTTGTAGCCGGGCAGGTTGGGGTCGAAGTAGCGGCGGCCGCTGCCGTAGCTGTAGGTGAAGCCGAACTGGGTGTGCATCCGGGCCACGTAGTACTTGCCCACCACGCTCAGGTTGTGCCGGGCGGCAAAGGTGGGGATGGCCGCCACGGGGTCGGCGCGGTACTGGCGGCGGGTGTCGAGGAAGCCATAGCTAAGCCAGTAATCGGCCATTTTAAAGGTACTGCGGTCGCGGAACAGCACGTCGAGGCCGCGGGCGTAGCCGCTGCCGGCGTTCTGGTAGCCGACGGGGTTGTAGATGTTAGCGCGGTCGTAGGTGACGAGCTGGCGGTAGTTTTTCTGATAGAGCTCGGCGCGCAGGGTGCGGTCGTGCACGGTGCGCTCAAACAGGAGGCTGTAGTGCTCGGCTCGCTCGAAGTTGAGGGCGTGGCTGATGCGCAGCAGGTCGGTAGTAGGTGTCTGGTAGAAGTAGCCCCAGGCGGCCGAAAGCTGGCTGTGCTCGCCGGTTTTGTAGGCCAGGCCCAGACGCGGCGCGGCATTGAACTGGTGCAGCAACGCCGAATACTCGGCCCGCGCCCCCACCCGGGCGGCCAGGCGGTGGCTCAGCACCATCTCGCTTTCGGCAAAGCCGCTGCCGCGCTGCTCATCCACGGCCAGGGCCAGCGTACTTGCTTCGGCCGACGACTGGTACTGCTGGCGGTAGCGCTGGGCGTATCCTTCGAGGCCCATTTTAAGGTTGAACCAGGTGCTGGCCGAGTCGTTGGTGAGCACCACCCGCGCCACAGCCGACTGGTCGAGGTCGCGCACGCGCTGCGCGTCGGTCCGAATCAGGTTGTCGTCCACAGTCAGGGCCAGGCCGGTGTTCAGGCTCCAGCCGCGCACGAGCGGAGTGCGGTAGGTGGCGTTGAGGTAAGCATTGTCGTTGGCCAGCGTGATGGGGTGGCCGTCGGCAGCGTAGGCGGGGCTGGGGTCGGGCTGGCGCAGGGCCAGGCGCTGGCGGCTGTAGGTGCTGTAGATTTTCAGCATGCCAGCCTCGCCTGCTTTGTGGGCCACTTTGAGGGAGCCACCCAGGACCAGCGGGGCCTTGTCCCAGCCCAGGTTCTGGGGCACGAGGTTGTAGTAAGGCGCGAGGTTGGTGTAGTCTGCGCTCACGGCCACCGAGGTGCGTTCCCAGCGCCGGGTGCGCCCGAGGCTGCCGCCCACCGACATCAGCGAAATGCTCGACTGCGTTTCGGGGGCCAAATCCGTCGAGTTCTGCACCACCACCGCACTCAGCGCCTGCCCGTACTCGGCCGAGTAGCCGCCCGTGCTAAATACCAGCCCTTTGAAGAGGAAAGGCGAAAACCGGCCGCGCGAGGCTACATTGGGCACCGCACCGCCGTAGGGCGTCTGCACGGGTAGCCCGTCGATGTAATACTTGGTTTCCGAGGCCGCCCCACCGCGCACGAACAGCTTGCCGTCCTCGCCCACCCGCGTGGTGCCGGGCAGGGCATTCAGCGCGCCGGCCACGTCGCCGAGCGCCCCGGCCGTGGTCACGATGTCGAGGGGCTTGAGCAGGGTGCCGCGCTTGGCATCGCTGGCTTCGAAGGCCCCGGCCGTCACCACCACGTCGCCTAGGGCGGCAGGGTTGAGCTTCAGCCGAATGTTGGGCAGGCTGATGGCGCCTTCGCCCAGCGTCACCAGCAGTTCCTGCGGCACGTAGCCGATGAAGCTCACCACCAGCACGGCCGGGCCGGCGGCGCGGTCGGTGCGAAAATCGAAGCGGCCGAGCGAGTCGGTGCTGGCCCCGTCGAAGGTGCTTTTCAGGAACACGTTCACGCCGGGCAGGGGCTGGCCGGTGGCATCGCGCACCACGCCGTGCAGGCGGGTTGGTGCCGTGGTGGATTGGTGGGCTGGTGGAGTAGCGGTTTGAGCTAGGACGACGTGGGCGGCGCTCAGCAGCAGGAGCAGCGGCAGTAGCGAAGTTTTCATGGCGGCGGGTGTTTTGATGGCTCAAAAGTGCCCGCAGGCTGACCCGGTGTTCAACTTCCTGTTACCGAACCGTCGGATGGTCCGGATGAACCGTCGAGCCGAACGATGGGTTGAGCAAGAGCTTCTGACTCTATAGCCTCAGAAATTGGATAATTCCAACCGAATTGCCGCTTAACTCGTATTCTTGTAGAACGAAGCTCCTCTGTTGGCAACAATGGGCCCGGGCTTCCAGTGCCCTCCGCCCCTGCTTGGCGGCCTAAACCATCCTTCCCCGCCTTCACGCGCCCCTCACCACTGTCCGCTGATACTTGTGGCGCCACTATCCATTTAGCCCGCCTCATGGCTGATACCTCCCTGCCCATCGATTACCAGGCCCTGTTTCACGCCCTCCCCGGCTCCTACCTTTTGCTGGCCCCCGATGGCACCGTGCTCGACAATTCTGACCAGCACGTAGCCGTGTCGCTGCTGCCCCGGGCGCAGGCCGTGGGCCGCAACATTTTCGATGCCTACCCCTCGGCCCCTGAAAGCCAGCGCGACCTGGCCGCCTCGCACGAGCAGGTGCGCCGCACCCTGCGACCCGACACCATGCCCCTGCTGCGCTACGACCTGGAGCGCCCCGCCGAGTTGGGCGGCGGCACCGAGGAGCGGTACTGGCAGCTCACCCACTTCCCCATCCTCGACGCCCAGGGACGGCTGCAATACATCCTGCAGATTCCGCAGGACGTGACCGAAGCCCACCGGGCCAGCCGGGCTGCCACCCACGCCAAGCAGGCCCTCGACGAGTCGGAGCAGCGCACCCGGTTCATCCTCGAAAGCCTGCCCGTGCTGGTGTGGACCAACCGCCCCGATGGTACCCCCGACTACTTCAACAACCGCTGGCTGGAGTTCACGGGCAAAACCCAGCAGGAGATGCAGGCCATCGACTGGGCCGAAATAACGCACCCCGACGACCGGACCGGCCTGCAACAGGCCTGGGCAACGGCCCTGGCCAACGGCACCCCTTTCCAGCACGAATACCGCCTACGCCGCCACGACGGCCAGTACCGCTGGCTGCTTATCCGTAACTCGCCCCGACGCGATGCCGCTGGCCACATCACCATGTGGGTGGGTGCAGCCAACGACATCCACGAGCAGCGCCAGATGGTGCAGGAGCTCCTGACGGCCAACGAGCACCAGGCCGCCCTTTCCGAGCAGGCCTACCAGCAGTACCAAAAGGCCGAAAGCCAGCGCGAAACCTATGAAAACCTGTTTGCTCAGGCCCCGGCCCTCATCTGCATCCTGCGCGGGCCCGGGCACCGCTACGAGTTTGTGAACCCGCGCTACCAGCAGGTGTTTCCGCACCGCCAGCTGGTGGGCCACACCGTGGCCGAAGCCCTGCCCGAAGTCAAAGACCAGGGCATTATGGAGCTGCTGGACAAGGTGTATCAGACCGGCGAGAGCTTCGAAGCCCATGAGCTGCCGCTGCAGTTGGAGCGTGACGCCGGCGGCCAGCTGCGCACGGGTTACTTCAATTTTACTTATCAGCAATTCCGCGAGAACGACCAGCCGGCCGGCATCATGGTGTTTGCCTACGAAGTCACCGACCTCGTGAAGGCCCGCCAAGCCCTGGAAAAACTCCGCAATACTGACCCCGATTTGCCATTGGCCTGATTTGTGGTAGGCCGCCCGCAACCATTGTTGAGGTTTGCGGCTCCTCTGTCGCCGCTTCTTTGCCTTTTGGCCACCCTTCTATTCTTTCTACACCCTTCTCTATGCCTCTTACTTCGTTCGACTTTCAGCAGGCCCGCGTGAAGCAGGTGCTCTTTAAGTCGCGGCTGCGCTCCGTGCTCTACGGCGTGCGAGAGGCCGAAGCCAGCCTCTTTTCGCCCCAGGAAAACCCGCTGGGCCAGTGGCTGCACACCGTGCTCCAGCCCCAGCACGGCGCCCACCCCGAGGTGCGCGAGCTCGACCGCACCGTGCAGCAGATGCTGCGCACCGGCCAAGACTTGGCCACCCGCTACCAGCGCGGTCACATCGAGGAAGCCCGCACCGGCCTCGACCAAATCAACACCTTTGCCGACCACATCGAAACCCTGCTCCTCTCCCTGGAGCGTGGCCTGGCCGCGGCTTAAGCGCCGCTGGCCGGCTTTGCGCAGTGCGCAGCCGGCCGTACTTTTAAGGCTCCGAGGGCTCCCGTTTTAGTTTCGGACCGCCGGCCTTTTCTGCTTGTATTGTATTGTATTGCGTTTCCTCTCCCCGTTTGACCCAATGACTGCTTTCGTTGCTTCCCCCGACTATCAGCGCCTGTTTCGCTCCCTGCCCGAAAACCTGCTGCTGATGTTGCCCGATGCCACCATCGTCGACAATACCGACGGCCACGTGGAAGCATCCCTCAAGCCCCGGGCCGAGGTAGTGGGCAAAACGCTGTTTGAAGCCTTTCCGTCGGTTGACCAGAACGAGGGTGATGTCATTTTTCAATCGCATGAGCATGTGCGCCAGCACCATGCGCCGCACACCATGCCCCTCATTCGCTACGACCTGGCCCTGCCCGCCGAGCAGGGCGGCGGCTTCGAGGAAATGTATTGGCAGGCTACCCACTACCCCATTCTGAACGAGCAGGGCGAGCTGGAATACATCCTGCAACGCACCCAAAACGTGACCGAGGCCCACCGCGCTGCCCAGCGCGCCGCTCAAGTGCAGCGCGACCTCGACGAAGCCCAGGACCGCACCCGTTTCATCCTCGAAAACCTGCCCGTCCTCATCTGGACCGCCGATGCCGCCGGCCAACGCGACTACTTTAATTCCCGCTGGCTCACTTTCACCGGCAAGCCCCTGGCCGAGCAAACCGGCCTGCAATGGGGCGAGAGCCTGCACCCAGAAGACCGCGACCGTGTGCTCGCCGCCTGGCTCACCTCCGTGAAAACCGGCGACCCCTATCAAGTCGAATACCGTCTGCGCCGCCACGACGGCCAGTACCGCTGGATTTTGGTGCGGGCCGTGCCCCGCCGCGATGCCGAGGGCCGCATCAACCTCTGGGTGGGCGGTGCTACCGACATCCACGAGCAGCGCCAGATGGTGCAGGAGCTCCTCACCGCTAACGAGCAGCAGAACACGCTGTCCGAGCAGGCCTACCAGATGTACCAGAAGGCCGAAAACCAGCGCGAAACCTATGAGAATCTGTTTCAGCAGGCGCCGTCCATGATTTGCATTCTGCGCGGGCCCAAGCACCGCTACGAGTTCGTGAACCCGAACTACCAGCAGATTTTCCCGCACCGCCAATTGGTGGGGCACACCGTGGCGGAAGTGCTACCCGAGGTGAAAGACCAGGGCATTATCACCATCCTCGACGACGTATTCCGAACCGGCGAAACCTTCCATGGCAACGAGATGAAGCTGCAGCTGGAGCGCGACACCAGCAACGTACTCAAGGACAGCTATTTTAATTTCATCTATCAGCAGTTCCGCGAAAACGGCCAGCCGGCCGGTATCATGGTCTTCGCTTTTGAGGTAACCGACCTGGTGAAAGCCCGCCAAGCCCTAGAGCATGTGCGCGACGCGGCCACCGATGCCCTTGGCACTGCCACGGCCGGCTAAAACCGGTGTATCTTTGCGGTCCTTTCTGCTCGACTTTTTTTCAGCCCCAGCATGCCACTTTCTTCTTTCGACTTTCAGCAAGCCCGCGTAAAGCAGGTGCTGTTTAAGTCGCGGTTGCGCTCGGTGCTCTACGGCGTACGCGAAGCCGAGCCGGCCCTGTTTTCCCTCACCGAGAACCCGCTGGGCCAGTGGATTCAAACCGTGCTCAAGCCCCAGGCCGCCGGCCAGCCCGCCGTGCGCGAGCTCGAACACGTGCTCCAGCGAATGCTCAGCACCGGCCAGGACCTGGCCACCCGCTACCAGCGCGGCCACCTCGAAGAAGCCCGCGCCGGCCTCGACCAGGTCAACGCCTATTCGGACCAGATTGAAGGCCTGCTCACCGACTTGGAACGCGCCGCGTAGTAGCAGTTTTAGAAATAAAAACGTCTGTCATCCTAAGCACTGCGCTCAGGATGACAGACGTTTTTATTTCCAATAACCCGATTACTACAGATTAAACAGCGCCATTGCGTTGCGCGTGGTGGCTTCGGCCACCTCCGCTTCGGGCAGGCCCAGCAATGCGGCCACCCGGCGCAGCACCAACGGCAGGTAGGCTGGCTCGTTGCGCTTGCCCCGGTGCGGCACGGGGGCCAGATACGGGCAGTCGGTTTCGAGCAGGAGATGCTCCAGGCCGATGCCGGGCAGTACCTTATCGGCCCCGCCGTTCTTGAAAGTGGCCACGCCGCCGATGCCCAGCTTGAAACCCAGCTTGATAACCTGCTCGGCCTCCTGGGGCGTGCCCGAAAAGCAGTGGAACACGCCCCGCAGCGTACCGTCCTGCGCGGCTTCGACCAGCGCCACGGTTTCGGCGAAAGCTTCGCGGGTGTGCAGCACGATGGGCAGGTTGTGCTTTTTAGCCAGGTCGAGCTGAATTTTCAGGGCCTGCTGCTGCTCGGCCAGTAGGGTTTTATCCCAGTGCAGGTCGAGCCCGGCCTCGCCCACGGCGGCGAAAGGCCGACGGCCCAGCCACGTTTCCACTTCGTACAGCTGCTGTTCAAAATTGCGCGTGACCGAGCACGGGTGCAGCCCCATCATGGCGAAGCAGGTTTCCGGGGCCTCAGCCTCCAGTTCGAGCATGGCGTCGATGGTGCTGTGGTCGACGTTGGGCATGACGATGGTGCGCACGCCCGCTTCCTTGGCGCGGCGCAGGGCCTCAAGGCGGTCGGGCCGGAACTGTTCGGAGTAGAGGTGAGCGTGCGAATCGGTGATGTGCATAGTGGCGCAAAGGTCGGGCGAAGGCACGGGCCGACAACTATTTTGCTTGCTAAAAAGCAGCCGACGCGCTCAAAAACGGATATCAACGTATAAATCAGTTTTAAAACTTAATAACAAGTTTTTAAACTGATTTATACGTTATACATTTGACACATGGAAGAACTAACCAAAACGGAAGAGCGCATCATGCAGGCGCTCTGGAAGCTGAAAAAGGCTTTTGTAAAGGACGTTATCGACCACTTGCCCGACGACCCGAAGCCGCCCTACAACACCATTTCATCGGTGGTGCGCATTCTGGAGCGCAAGGGCTACGTGGGTTTCAAGGCCTATGGCAAAACCTACGAGTACTTCCCGCTCATCAGCAAGATGGAGTACCGGGCCGCAAGCCTGAAGCGGATGCTGGCGCAGTATTTCGATAATTCGCCCACGGCGCTGGTGTCGTTCATGGTAGAAGAAACCCTGAGCCAGCGCGAGAAACAGCAGTTGCTCGACCTGCTCCACGATTCCGAAAACGGCCCCAAACCCGATGGCGATGCTCACTAGCTTTTTGCTTTATCTGGCCGAGGCCAGCTTCTGCCTGATAATATTTGCTCTGGCCTACCGCCTGCTGCTAGCCGGCCTCACCTACTTCGCCTGGAACCGGGCCTACCTACTGGGTGCCCTGCTGGCAAGCGTGGTAATTCCGCTGGTGGGCTTTCCGGGCCTGGCGGCCTGGCTGGCCAACCCAGCCGCCGCGCCGGCCGTGGCCCAACTGCCGCTCCGCCTCAACTGGCAGTTGAATGCGCCCTTGGCCCAGGCGGTGGCTACGCCCACGCCCAACGGGCCAGATTGGCTGGCGATGTTGCTAATCGGGGCGGTGATTCTTTACGCGTTGGGGGCGCTTTATAAGCTGGTGCGGGCCGTGCGCAATGTGCGGACGTTGCGCCGGCTGGCCCGGCAGAATCCGCAGACCGATTTGGGCACCTTCGCCATCGTGCATCTGCCTGAGGCCAGTATGCCAGCCTTTTCCTTTGGGCGGCACGTGTTTTTGTCGCCGCTACACGAGGCGCTCAGCCCGGCCGAGCGTGAGCAGCTGTTGCTGCACGAGCAGGTGCACGTGCAGCAGCGCCACACCCTGGATTTGCTCTTGGTGGAGGCACTGGGCGTGATGTTCTGGTTCAACAGCGCGGTGGGCTACATCGGCCGGCAGCTGAAAGTGGTGCACGAGTACCTGGCCGACGCGGCCGTGGCCCGCACCCAGGCCAGCCCTGCCCCTTACGGCGAACTGCTGATAAAGCTGGCCGCTCAGCAATTGCCCTTTGCCCTGGTTCATGCCTTCTCCCACAAACAAATTTTTCTACGAATCCAAATGCTCACTCAACCAACTTCCTCTCCCATGAAAAAGCTTCGTTTTCTGTTCATTGTGCCAGTTTTTGCCTTTACCTGGGCGGCCACGGCCTGCGTCGGTTCGCCGGCTCCGGAAACTGCGGCTCCGGCCGAGGCACCGGCCAATACCACAGCCGCACCGAATGCGGCAGCGGGCCGCATTGGCCGCATTGGCCGCATCAGCTGGCAGGGCAACACGTATCTGACGGCGACTGAACTGAACCAGGCCCTGGGCCTCAAAACCGGTGACGCCTACGACTCCGCCGCCGTGGCCCGCCGCCTGAGCTTCGACCCCAAAGGTGACGACGTAACCTCTCGCTACATGGACCACGGCTACCTGTTCTTCTCGGTAAGCCCGAAAGCCACCCGCCAGCCCAACGGCACTACCGACCTGACTTTCAACATTTCCGAAGGCCGGAAAGCACAGATTGGTCGCGTTAGCATCACAGGCAACACCAAAACCTCCACGGCCGCTCTACTCAAGCTCATTCCGTTGCGCTCAGGCGAAGATTTCAGCCGGGCCAAACTACTGGAAACGCAACGCATTTTGGCTCAGCAGGGAGAGTTCGACCCTAATAAAGTGGGCATCAACCCCGCGCCCGAAATGCGGCCTAATGAGCCTACCGACCTAGTGAACATTGCACTGGTAGTAGTTGAGAAAGGGAAGTAGCCTCATTTCCACCACGAAAAATTTCCCGCAGTGGTCGCAGTGAAAAAGGGCCGTGTTCCGCAGTGTCGTCCAACGAATAGCACTGCGAAACACGGCCCTTTTCACTGCGCCCACTGCGGGAAATAAGCATCTGCTCAACTACTCGTAGCTCCTGCCCTTCCACACCACTTTCCCGCCGCTCAGCTGAAACACCAGAATAGCTGCCGTCAGTCCGAGCGTGTAAAGCTCGAACAACGGCAGCAGCCACCAGCGCAGCCGCAGGCCGGCCCGGTGGTGCGCCGCCGCCGCCAGCGCGCCCTGCACCAGCACTTTAGCGGCCCAGACGCCAAGCGCCACGGCCGGTCCAGCCATCATCGCTACACCAGCCAGCGCCGGCCAGAAGCCGCTGAAAAATAGCAATTCCAGCCGCAGACGTAGCGGCAGCCCTGCCACCCCGCGCAGCCAGCGCTTGCGCTGCCGTAGCAGCGCCGCCCAGGTAGGCATGGCCAACGAATCGGCCCGGATATCAGCCTGAAACACCTGCCGGAAGCCGAAGCCGGCCGCCAGCACCGCTTGAAACAAGGCAAAATCTTCGGTCACGGAGAAGGGCAGCGCTTCGTAGCCGCCGGTAGCCTCGTAAGCGGCACGGGTTACGAGCATGTTGTTGCCCATGGCCGTTACGGGGCGACCCAGGTCGCTCACCACTTGCACCATGCTCAGCGAAAGCAGCCAGTCGATGCCCTGCAATTGGTCGAACAGGCGCGGCCCGCGCACGGCCGTGATGCCCGTGACCGTGCCCACGCCCGGCGCGGCATGGGCCAGCAGGCCGGCTATCCAGGTTTTGGGCAGGCTGATATCGGCATCCGTAATGAAGAAGAATTCGGTGGTAGCCAAGCGGGCCAGGTGGGCCAGCACGTTGGCCTTGCCCCGAGCCCGGCCCCGGTTTTCGGTGATGGAAATCAGCCGAAACTGCCCCGCGAAGCCCTGCATGGCGGCAGCGGCCACGACTGCGGTGCGGTCCGTACTGCCATCATCGCCGACGAGAATTTCCAGCAATTCGGCCGGGTAATCCAACGCCCGCAGGCTGGCCAGGCAGCGCGGCAGGGCCATTTCTTCGTCGCGGGCGGCGATGAGAATGCTCACGCGAGGCAACGGCGCGGGCAGGCTGGCGGCCGGTTTGGTTCCGCGCCGGCTTGCGAAGCGCCACGCCGTGAATGCCATGCCCAACAGCCACAAGGCCAGGTAAATCGACAGAAAATTCAGCAGCAGCCCGCTCATAGCGTAGCAAACTGAAAGCCCTGCGCAGCCAGGTGGGCCAGCACCCGGGGCAGCACGAAGCGCAGCCGGGCACTAGCCTTGCGGCTGTCGTGAAACACCACCACATCGCCGGCCCGGATGGCTTCCAGCGCAAACCGCAGGCAGGTTTCCGGGCTCAGGCCGGGGTCGTAGTCCCGGGTGAGCACCGACCACATGATGACGCGAAAATCACGCCCCAGCGTGGGCAGCAGCGGCCAGGTAAGCCGGCCATATGGCGGGCGGAAAAGCGGAACAGCGGTTTGCCCGGCCTCCTTCAGCAGCTCATCAAGTTGAGCCTGACAGGCAGCCACATCGGCCAGGTAAGCCGTGCGAGCGGTGGCCCAGGCGCTGCGGTGGTGGTGGGTGTGGTTGCCGAGGCGGTGGCCGGCGGCCAGCGCGGCGCGGGCAATTTCGGGGTAGCGCACCAGGTTTTCGCCCACGCAGAAGAAGGTGGCTTTGGCTTGAAACAATGCCAACTGCTCCAGCACCCAGGGCGTTTCTTCGGGAATGGGGCCGTCGTCGAACGTGAGGTACACGACCGGCGCGCCGGCGTGCGTGGCGGCGGGGCCGGTCCACTCACAGCCGGGCAGCAGGGCGTGCAGCAGCCGGGGCGGGCGCGTGAGCACGGCCGCTTCGAGCCAGGCAGAGGCACCCGCCATCAGGAGCGAACGATGCGCATGAAGGGCACGCTGGTATCGGGCAGTGGGCCGAGCACGGTGGCCAGCGCTTCGAGGAAGGCCTCGGCGGTGTTGGGACGGCCGCCGGCGGGACCGCGCACTATGTGGCGGTGCACGTCGCCGGCCCATTCGCCTACCACGGTGGGCGTGCCGGCGGGGCCGCTCAGGCCCAGCGTGGCTTCGAGGGTAAAGTAACGAGGGCGCGTTTCCTCGGCTTCGGTTTCGGCGGGCTCGTCGTCCTCTTCGTACACGAGGGCCGAAAAATGGGCCTCCATGGTGGCCTGGGGCGCGGGCAAATGGAACAGGGCCGTGACGCGGCCGGCTACCTCGTGCCAGCTCAGGCGCAGGCCCTTGGGCGGCACGCGGTCGGCGGGGGCTACGTGTTCAGCCGCTTTGTCCCACACGTAATGCAGCAGCTCTTTGGCCAGGTACGGGTCGCTGAGCTCCCGGCGCACCGACGAAGGACGCCGCCACGCCAGCTGCGGCAGCAGCACGTGGGCGAAATTGTAGGGATGCAAACGGGCCATAACTAGGTGCAAAAGTACGGCCGGGCGGCGCTTCGTGCGGCATGTCCTGCCGCTTCAAATTACTGCTTATTGATGGCCTTTTCTATGGCCTGCCACAGCACTTCGGCACTTTGCGCCCACGAAAACCGGCTTAAATTCTCATGCCCCTGGGCTATCAGCTCTTGCCGTAGGCTCGCATCGGTCCACAAACGGGCCAGGCCGGCGGCAATGCTGGCGACATCACGCGGGTCGACCAGCAGCGCCCCGCCTTCCCCTGCCACCTCCGGCATCGAGCTGACACCCGACGTGAGCACCGGGCAACCGCTGGCCTGCGCCTCCACAATTGGAATTCCAAACCCCTCGAAATAAGGCACGTACACCGTGGCCCGGGCCGCCGCGTAGAGGCCGGCCAGCTCGGCATCGGCCACGCGGCCGGTGAAATGCACGGCGTTTTGGTGGCGCATCTGCTGATACGCCGCCAGGATGGGGCCGGCTTTCCAGGCCTTGCGGCCCACGATGAGGAGCTGGGCATCGGCCACGGCCGCGCCGCCGGTGGCTTTGAGCTGGTCGAAGGCGCGGAGCAGATTGCCCAGGTTTTTGCGTGGCTGCAGGGCCCCGACAAACAAAAAATACGGCTGCCCGTGGCTGAATTTCCGGCGAATTTCCCGCTGGCTTTGCTCCGATTGGGGTTGGAATAAATCGGCGGGCGCGTTGTAGGCCACGCTGATTTTTTCGGGTGCGGTGCCGTAGGTCTGCACGATGTCGGCCTTTGTGGCTTCGGACACTGCTACTATTTGTGCGGAGGCGCGGGCGAAACGAGGCGAGAAAAAGTGGTAATACTTGCGTTGCAGCAGGCCCACATCGAGCGGAAAATGCTCAAAAGCCAGGTCGTGGATGACCGTGACGCGGGGCACGCGGGTGTTTAGCGTGGTGAAGCCGTCGGGGCTGAGGAAGGCCGCCGGCCGGTGTCGGGCCAGCCACGCCGCCACTGCACCTTCAAACCACGCCACAAACAGGAACGGATGCCGCGCCGGCGGCTGCAATACGTGCGGCACTACGTTGGGCCCGAACAGGTAGCGGGAATCGTAAGCGCGGTCGAACAGGAAATGAAACGTGACCTCCGGGTGCTGCGCCACGAGGCGCCCCAGCGTCTCATAAGTAAAGCGGCCGATGCCTTCGAGGTGGTCGCCGGGCAGCAGGAAGCGGGTATTTACGGCGATGTGCAGTGGCGCAGAGGTCATGCTTTCTTGCCCGGAATAAGCTGGTTGATTTCGCTGCGGCGCACCAGGCCGGTGCCCAGCACAATCAGCCCAAATACCACGGCCATGATGCCCGCTTCCAGCCACCATTTCAGGTACAAGCCATATTGCAGGCCAGCCCACGCCCCGCACAGCAGCCCAAAACACAACAGCAGGCGGGCCAGCAGGCGGCCGGGCACGCCCACGCTGGTGCGCCGCGTCACCAGCACGAGGTAGCCCACCGACACCGCCGCCGCGCAAACCAAGGTATCGACGGAAGCCGCGACGGCCCCGAATTTGGGCAGAAAAATCAGGTTCAGGCCGATGTTGAGGGCAATGCTGAGGGCCACCAGCCAGCTCACGGCGCGCTCGTGAGTGGTGCTGGTGAGCAGGGTGCTGTAAATAGCAAAAAAGCCGTGGACCAGCACGTTGACGAATAATATTTTCAGGCAGAGCGTCATGCGGGCCACTTCGGCCGGGCTGCTGTGCTTGAACTGCCAGAACACCACCTCGCCCCGAAACAGGATGAAAGCCACTACAAAAAGCAGTGGCAGCGTCACGATGCGCTGCCCGAAGCGCAGCAGCTCACGCTGGGCTCCGGCATCCTTCGGCACGCTGGCAAACTTGGCAAAAAACAGCGGCAGCACCGTCCAGGCGTACATCATCACGGCATCGACCCAGCGGTAGGCCCCGGCGTAGTAGCCCGCCTCGGTGGGCGAGGCCAGGCGCTCCAGCATCACCATGTCGATGCGCTCGTTCACGCCGTAGAGCAGCGTCATGAGGGCGAAGGGCAGGCTGGCGCGCAGGGCCGTGCGGGCCACGGGGCCTTTCCAGCGGTATTTCACGCGGCCAAAAAACCGCGTCATCAGCCCATAAAGCAGCACTGTGGTGAAGGCCGCCGCGCCCAGCCGCGCTCCCACGTAGCGCGGCAGCGTGAGGCCCACCGGCAGCAGCGCCAGCACGGCCCCGAGCAGCAGGAATTTTTCGACCACCGAGAGCACGGCGTCGGTGTTAAATTTCTGATGGGCCTGGAGGGTACCGCGCAAAAACTGCCCGTACTGAGCCAGCAGCAGCGCCGCGCCCACGGCCGCCAGCAAGGCCAGCTCGGGGCCGCGGTAGCCCAGCACCCAGCCCACCACCAGCATGGCGGCCAGGGCCACAAAGTTGAGCGCGCCGCGCAGGGGCAGCAGCGTGGGAAAGGTCTCGGCCATGAAACTAGGCTCGGCCGCTACGCGCTGTACTGCGTAGGGTGTCAGGCCCAAATCGGAGAGGGCGGCCACTACCAGCGTGAGGGCCGACAGGGCCGTGACGAGGCCGAAGGTGGCGTGCCCGAGCCGGTCCTGCACCAGGTTTTCGACCACCACCCAGCCGGGCTTTACCAGCAGGTTGAGCAGGACGACGAAGCTGATATTGCCGAAAAACCGTTTGATGCTGGAGGGAAGGCTAGATTACGAAAAATGCGCCCCGACGCGTGGCGCGGGGCCCACAAAGCTACGCACCGCGCCGGGGCAGCCGCACTATTAGGTACGAAGGGCTATTTTCCGGCTATCTTTGCCGGCCGCTTTCCCGCTCCCTGCCCAACTAATTTTTGCAGGCGGAGCCAGCGGTTTTCCTTTCTGTATGTCCGCACCTTCTTTCTCGCTGGTGGGCCTGGGGCCCATTATCAACCGCTGGAAATATTTCGTGGCCGGCGCCGTGGCGCTGGCAGCCGTTGTGAGCATCGTTGTGGCGCTGCTGCTGCCCAACGTGTACCGCTCCACGGCCATCTTCATCCCCACCAACCCGCAAACGGCCGACCCCGACCGCTTGCTGGAGCCGGGCAGTCAGTCGGGCAGCAAGCTGGAGCTTGGCGGCCGGGCCGAAGACTTGGACCGCGTCATCACCATCGGCGAATCGCAACCGGTGGCCGAGATAATTATTAAGCAGTTCAATCTGTACAAGCACTATAAGGCCGGCGAACCGGGCGATGATGCCGTTGACAACTTCGTACTAAGCGAGTTCAGCAACAACCTGAGCATCGTGCACAACGAGCGCGACGCCATCGAGCTGACGTTCATGGACAAAGACAAGAAGCTGGCTGCGGCCGTGGCCAATGCCCTGGTCCACGCCATCGACTCGGTGAACCAGCAGTTGACGCTGGAGAACCGCCGCACCGTCCTCAACCTCTACCGCCAGCGCTACGACTACCTGAGCACCAGCTACGAGCGCAGCCGCCGTGAGCTGGTGGGTGCCCGCCACCGCTACGGCATCTTCGGCCTTGAAATGCAGGGCCGCTATATGGTGAAGCAGCTTATCGAAACCGAAGCGGCTCTGCGCAAGGCCGAAGCCAGCGGCGGCGACGTGGCCGGCCTCAAGCGCAGCCTCCGCGGCCTGACCCGCGCCGACGGCGGCAACCTCATCAACCTGGAAAGCTACGTGGCGGGCGCCGACTCGCTGGCCATGTTCACGACCCGCGTGGCCGACCTGCAGGGCCGCCTTATCGCCGCCCGCTCGGCTTTCGAAACGGCTGAGCTGAGCATCAAGGGCCGGCTTTCGAGCGTGTACCTGGTGCAGAAGGCCTACCCGGCCACCAAGAAATTCAAGCCGGTGCGCTCGCTCATTGTGCTGGGTTCCATGCTGCTCACCTTCGCGCTGTCGGTGGTGTTCATAGCGCTGCTCGAGCTGTACCGCTACAACCGGCCCGGGGCCGTGCGCCCGGCGTGAACCCGTCCGTGAACCAGCGGCTGGGCCGGCTCTGGAGGTCTTTCGATACGCCCCAGCTTCTTTTTATGGGGTTTGTGGGATTGTTGCTGGCCGGTGGCGCAGCAGCGGCCCTGGCCGAGATGCCGGCGCTGTTTCTACCGGCGCTGCTGGCCGTGGGCGTGCTGGTGGCCCTCGTCGAATGGCGCTGGGTCTACTACCTGCTGTTTTTCGTACTGCCTTTTTCGCAGGAAATCGGCCTGTTTGGCGGCTTGAGCATGGACGTGCCCTCCGAGCCGCTGATGCTGGTGCTCACGGCCTGCGTGCTGGGCGCCCTGATGCTGGGCGTGGGCCACATCCCGCGCCGCGAGCTGCTAAACCCGTTGCTGGTCGTTCTGGCCCTGATGCTGCTGTGGACGGGCGTCGACCTGCTGTTTTCGGTTGATACCCTCAAGTCCTTCAAATATTTGCTGGCCAAGGTGTGGTACATCGTGCCCTTCCTGCTGGGCACACTGCTTGTTGTGCAGCGGCCCAACGACACTTGGCGCTTTGCAGCGGTGTATGTGGCCGGGGCCGCCTTGAGCGTGCTCTACGTGGCCAGCCGCCACGCCACCAAGGGCTTCAGCTTTGCTGAAATTAACTGGGCGCTACACCCGTTTTTTCGCAACCACGTTATCTATGCCGCCATGCTGGCGCTGCTGGTGCCGTTTGCCTGGTTTGCCATTCAGGCCACGAGCCGGGGCGGTGTCCGGCTGGCGTGGCGCATAGGGCTGGGCGTCGTGCTGTTTGGCCTGCTCACTTCCTACACCCGCGCGTCCATCCTGTCGTTGCCCATCGCGGGACTTTTCTACCTGGTGATGCGCCTGCGACTCACGCGGGTGCTGCTGCTGGCCGTGGCCGTGGGCGTTACGCTGGGTGTGACCTACGTGGTAACCGGCGACCGATACATGGAATTCGCGCCTAACTATGAGCGCACCGTCTTCAACGGCCAGAATTTCGAAAAGCATCTCGAAGCCACCTACAAATTGCAGGATGTGTCGGGCATGGAGCGGGTGTACCGCTGGGTGGCCGCAGCTCGCATGATTGGCGACAAGCCCATCACCGGCAGCGGCGCGGCCACTTTCTACCCCGAGTACAAGCGCTACACGGTGAAGAGCTTCCGCACCTACGTGAGCGACAACCCCGAAAAATCGACCACGCATAACTACTTCCTGCTCCAGCTGGCCGAACAGGGAATTCCGGGGTTTCTGCTGTTTATCACGCTGATAGCCACGTCCCTCCTATTCGCCGAAAACCTCTACCACCGCTCCCGCGCACAGCCGGAAGTGCGCCGCGTGGTGCTGGCTGCGTCGATGTCGCTGGTTGTCATCATCTTCCACCTCACGCTCAATGAGCTGATTGAAGTGGATAAGATTGGGCCGATATTCTTCATCTGCCTGGCCCTCTTGGTGCGGGCGCAGTCGTGGCTGGAAGATGGTGCGGAAGCACCAGTGACGAAAGCTTAGCCTATCGCGCTGCACTCAGCTGCCACTTTCGCAATTTGGGCGAGGTGTCGTTCGGCATGCTTAGCCAGAAAGTAGACGAAATCATACACGTCCATTTTGCCCAGGTCATTCACGGTCATCGTGGTGCGGTATAGCACACCTTCGCCGTTGGGCAGACGGGCCAGCACGGCCTGGCACTGCGTCAATTGTTTCCGAAGCGTAGCGGCTATTTCTGTGCCCGTTTTCAGCCCTTGCGGTGCCATATGGTCGGGCCGCATCCAAGTAAAGGCCCCCGGCTGGCTAATCTCGTCAAGGCGTGCACGCGCCGACTGGCGAGCGGCCAGTTCTGTGGTCAGGTCCAGCCCTTGAGCATTTTTAAGCGCTTTCACTGCCCCTTTTTCGATTAGGATAAGCAGGAAATGGTTGGTTAGGGCAACGTGTTCGAGAATCTCGTCAATGCTCCAGCCACCGTTAGCCGGGTGGTAGTTCCGCAGGAAGGCCGGGGCCGCAAACCAATTGTTGAGTTCATCGAAGGCCGTGGTCAGCCGTTGGTTGATTTCGGCAATCAGCAAAGCAGGCACCATGGTGTACTACTTAAACCGACAGCTGAGAATCGTCACGTCATCGGCAAACTGCGCGTTGTGGGCGCTGTAGGCGTTGATGCTGCGCAACAGTTCCTGATGCAATTTGGGCAGCGGCAGGTAGCGGCTGCGGTGCAGCACGGCCAGCACGCCTTCTTCACCAAACTCATTGTTTTCGGCGTCGAATACTTCGGTGAGGCCGTCGGTGTAGAGCAGCAGCAGCGAATGGCTGGGGATTTCAATTTCGCCCACCCGCAGCAGCGGCAGTTCTTCCATGATGCCCAGCATCACGGTACCGTCTTTGAGCGTGGTCACGGTGCCGTTATCGGCCAGCAGCAGCGGGTCGTTGTGGCCGGCATTCACGTATTGCAGGCGGCGCGTGCGGCGGTCGTAGATGCCCAGAAAGGCGGTGATGAA
The DNA here is from genome assembly GCF_016056375.1 of Hymenobacter negativus. Classification (GTDB taxonomy): domain Bacteria; phylum Bacteroidota; class Bacteroidia; order Cytophagales; family Hymenobacteraceae; genus Hymenobacter; species Hymenobacter negativus_A. The sequence goes on along the minus strand of NZ_JAEDAE010000001.1, from coordinate 37,633 downwards.
CTTCTCCCCACCCGAGTTGCGAAATAGCAGGTGGTTGAGTTCGGGCACGATGGTGGCCAGTGGCACGCCCTGGCGCAGCAGCGTGCGCAGGCCGGCCTGGAAGTTCGACATGAGCAGAGAGGCCGGCACGCCTTTGCCGCTCACGTCGGCCACGCACAACAGCAGGCGGTCGGCGTCAATTTCGACTACATCGTAATAGTCGCCTCCGATTTCGGTATGCGGCACGTAGCTGCGCTCGATGGCCAGGTCGGCATCATTGGGCAGCTTACGTGGGAAGAGCATGGCCTGCACCTCCTGAGCAATTTCGATTTCCTTGCGCACGGCAGCATCGGCCACGCGCTGGGCCTGCAGGCGGCGGTTTTCCACGGCCCCCATCAGCGTGTTGGCCAGCGAGGTAAGGAAGGGAATGAGCTGCTGGCGGTCGAAATCGGTGCGCAGGCCACCCACAAAAACATAGGCCACCACCTGGCGCTGCCGCAGAATGGGCAGCACCAGCTCGTACCGGTCCCAGGCCGGCCCCAGCAGCAGGTCTTCCACCGAGTGCGGCTCTTTTATTTCCCCATCAATCAGCGCGGGCGAAAGCACCAGCTTTTCGGCCGTGGCCAGGTCGCAGCCCAGCGCGAGGCGGGCCCTAAAATGATTGTCCTCATGAGCAAACAATACCAGCTGCACCACGTTGCGCTGGCCCTGCAGGGTAAGGCGCAGCATGTGGTAGAGCTCGTCTACGGAGTGGTCGCGGGCCGTCATGTCATGGGCCACGCCCAGCACCGTATCCAGCTCGAACTGTTTGAGCTGCAGCTGGCGACGCATCTGCTTAAGCTGCTCATCGCGCGCAGCAAGCTCGGCGGCAGCATTTGCCAGTGGTTCAGTGGGAGAATTGGGAGCGACAGCAGGCATGCAGCAAGGTAAGCAATACGCCGGAAATGCGGGCGCGGGACCACAAACTTACACCGCCACGGGCGTTTTGGGGTCGTAAGCGTCGCGCAGACCATTGCCAAGCAGGTTGAAGCTGAGCACGAGCAGCGAAATGGCTGTGCCGGGGAGCAGTGTGAGCCACAGGCCCGCCTCGGTACCCAGCAAATCGTAGCCTTCCTTCACCATCAGGCCCCAGCTGGGCGCGGGCGGCTGCACCCCGAGGCCCAGAAAACTCAGGCCCGCTTCGAGCAGAATAGCCGAAGCAAAATTGCTGGTGGCCAGCACGATAAGTGGCCCGCGCATGTTGGGCAACAGGTGCCGCGCAATGAGCCGCGGTGTGGGCAGCCCCAGCACCCGCCCGGCCTCCACGAAGGTGGCCGAACGCAGGCTGAGCATCTGCCCGCGCACCACGCGCGCCACATCGACCCACATGGTAAGGCCCACGGCTACGAAGCTGACCCACACGCCCTTGCTGTCCAGCGCCAGCGAAATGGCAATAACCAGCATGATGCCGGGAATGCTCCACACCACGGTCATCAGGCCCAGCAGCACAGAATCGACCCAGCCGCCGAAGTAGCCGGCCACCGCGCCCACGGCCATGCCCAGCACCACCGAAATCAGCACGGCTACCAGCCCGATGCCCAGCGAGATGCGTGTGCCCAGCAGCAGCCGGCTCAGCTCGTCGCGGCCGGCTTTGTCGGTGCCCAGGGCATATGTGCGGGTTACGAGGTGGCTGGCTTCGATTTCGCGCTGCAATTCGGCGGCCGGGCCGAGGTGGCCCGTCACAGCCGCCAGCGCCAGCCGCCGGGGCCGGCCCGCCTCGGCTGAGTGCTGGCCCAAGGGCTTGAGGATGATGGAATCGCCGGAAAACTGATAGCCGCCGATGGGCGTTTCCTGCGCTTCGGGCTCGCGGCCGCGCAGCCAGGTGCTGAAGATATTGGCCGGGGCCAGGCCGGTGCGGGCCGAATCGGGCAGGGGCTGGCGCAGCAGCAGTACGCGCAAGCCGGGGCCTTCTTTCTGAACCTGGACGAAGCCGTGGTTGGCGTTGGGCGAGTTGTCGGGCAGCACCCAGTAGCCCAGCAGCGCCACCAGCGTACACAGGGCAATAAAGGCCAGCCCGGCCACGGCGGGGCGGTTTTGCCACAGGCGCTGGCGCACGTAGTAGCCGGGCGGCCGGGCGGCCGCCGCAGTGGTGGGGGCTGCCGATACTGCCGTCGTCGCCACCGTTAGCGGGTGTTGTGTTGCAGCAGGCCTTCCTTTGAGGCCAGGTAAGAGGCATCGCGGGCAATGGCACCAAAGGACGTGGTTTCGTAGGCCAACTCGGTGTCGGGGTCGGGCCAGTAGCTGCGGATGAGGCCCTGCTCCAGCAAGGTGCGGAGCTGGTCTTCAAGCTCGGCGGCGGGCAGGCCGGTTTTCTGAAGCAGCGTGCGGAACGGGGTGACGAAGTACAGTTCGTCGAGCAGGTCGAATTCGGGGTCAGTCACGAGGAAGAAACGGCGGGCTGGGATTTGAGCAAATGTAAGCCCGGCGGCGAGAGGCTTACAGCTATTCATTGAGAAAATCTGCTACTCATTCCTTTTATTGCATCTGGAATTTTCACTAAAACTGTTATATTGGATTCGTTTACGCAAATGCAGTACAGGCATCGAAAAAAGCAGTAAAACCTATTCTTTTCACCTTTTTTCACCTTCAAAAAACAAGTACATGACAAAAGCCGATATATTGTTTGACGAACTAAGGTCGTTAAAAACCCAACATCATAATACTCTTAAACAGCTTGAACTAAAGTTGCAAGAAATAGCCATAGAAATATCTCCTTTAAAAATTGGAGATAAGGTAAAAGTGGTTAGAGGGGAGAAGACTATTGAAGGTGAAGTGACCGTAATTACCTATTTCTACAGCAACATAGCTGATGGTTTATTCAATAGTATTGACTCAAAACCAACTTGGTGCGTGCAAGGGCAAAGAATAAATTCTACAACGGGCATTCCAGGAAAGTGGGGATTTGATGCTAATCCTGTCTATTACGATTACGAACAAACTACCAGAACTTTTACATTAAAAGATGATATATTATCGGCATTACTAGGCAATGATTAATTTTTGTGTATTGTAAATCTTATAGCCATACCTAATCGTGCTAACAGGTCGTGGATTTTGTTTCTCCTAAACCATTACCGCACCGCCCGCCCCTTCCACTCGTAGCCACCGCGCCAACCGGCCGCTCCCACCGCCAGCGCATACGGCGCATACAGCAGTTGCAGCGGCAGCAGCCCCCACAGCCACTTCCGCCGCCCCAAAAATCGCAGCACCGGACCCAGCAGCCACGCATCGCCGCCCAACTTGAGCAGCCACGCCGCCGCCACCCAGGGCCAGAGGCCGGGCCGCCACAGCAGCGCCAGGGCGCCGGCGGCCAGGGCCACATTGGCGCCCAGCACTAACAGCGCCAGATTGCGCGAAGCCGCGCTTTGGTAGTGCCGCCACTTGCTGGCCCAGCGCACCCGCTGCCGCAGCAGCGCCCGCAACGAGGATGGCGCAGCCGTGCGGGCAATGGCCGCCGCATCGGTCAGGAAATGCGCCGTGCCGGGAAAGGCCGCGTGGATTTTATGGAGCAGAAACTCGTCGTCGCCGCTGGCGAGGTGCGCGTTATCCGCAAATCCGCCCACGGCCTCGAAGGCGGCGCGGCGGTAGGCCAGGTTGGCGCCGTTGCACATGGTGGGCTGCCGACGGGCCAGGCAAGCCGCGCCCACGCCCACCAGGCCGGCAAATTCCAGCCCCATGAGGGTCATAAACCAATTATCAGGCCCCGTGAGCAGCACCGGGCCGCTGATGAAGTTGGCCTGTGGCTGCCGGTGTAGCATGGTCGCGTAGGCCGCCAGCCAGCCGGGACCGAGGCGGCAGTCAGCATCGGTGCACACCAGCCAGGGGGCGCGGGCCGCGTGCAGGGCCGTGAGCAGGGCCGCTTTCTTGCCGGTCTGGGCGGCGGGCAGCTTGATGAGGCACAGCGCGAAAGCGTTTTCCTGAGCAGCGGCCGTTACTAGAGCGGCGGTGGCATCGGTGGAATGGTCGTCGGCAATGAGGACTTCAAAGCAGGTGGCCGGCAGGGTTTGGGCGGCGAGGTCGCGCAGGAGTTGCGGGAGGTTGTCGGCCTCGTTGCGGGCGGCGATGAGGACGGAGAATAGCGGAATTGATTCCGCATCGGGAATGAGACCCGGGAAATCATTCTTCCCTGATTTCTCACGTTCCACGCTGAATGCCTCATTCCTAACCCAGCCGCCGCGCAGCCACGCCATCAGCGCCGCATAAAGCGCGGGCAGCACCAGCAGGCTAATTCCTACCGCCGCCATCATTTCCCGGCGCGCTTCTCGCGCAGCACCCGCAGGCCGGGCACCAGCAGCAGGCCCGCCGCGCTGGGCAGGGCAATATTGATGACCCACAAGCTCAAACTGGCCGAGAGCACCGGCAGCGCCGGCTGCCCCAGCAGCCCAAACAGGTGCGTGGCCGACAGCTCCCGCACCCCCACATCGGCCAGCGCGTTGAGCGAAGGCACCAGCGACTTCAAAAAGAACGTGCCCGCCACGGCGGCCAGCCCCGGCCCCAGCGGCCCGCCCACGCCATACGCCGCCAGCAGCAGCATAAACTGCGCGCAAAACACCGCATAGCGCAGCCCCGAAATGGCCAGTACCGCGTGCAGCGCCGTGGCCGGATACGTGGGCATAATGGCCAGCGCCGGCCGAAACCGCCGCAACGGCCGCCACACGCCCAGCGCCGCCAGCAGCAGCCGCGACCGGTACAGCGGCACCAGCACCAGCCCGCTCAGCAGCACCGCCGAGGCCGCCACGCCCAGCCCGGCGGCCGGGTAGCCCTTCAGGTAAAATTTCAGCAGGAAGTACAGCAGGCCCGCCACGCCCGCCAGCACCGTAGCCACCAGCTGGCAGTAGCGCCCCAGAAACACCGCCCCCAGCGCACTCACGCGGCGGCTTTTGAGCTCGATAATGCGGCCCGCGTAATCGCCCACGCGGTTGGGGGTGGCGAAGCCCAGCGTGAGGCCCACCAGCACCGCCCGGAAGCTGCGCCCGAACGTAACGGGCTCCAGGTGCCGGGCCAGGCGGTACCACTTCCAAGCCTCCAGGCCCCAGTTGGCGGGCACCAGGGCCAGGGCCAGCAGGACAGGACCGCGCCCCGCTCCGCTGAGCGTGGTACTGAGCAAATGCCGCCAAGCCGCCGCCGTATCGGGCGCGGCGAAAATGGAATTATACAGCAGCCCCAGCGTGAGCAGTGTGACCCCGATTTTGCCCCAGAACACGATGCGTTTCCACTGTCGGGCGCGGCGGTTTTCGGGCTCGTCCGGACCTTTGCCCCGGCCCGGGCGCGACGCGGCGGCAGCAGCTGCCGCCGAAGAATCGGCCGGGGCGGGCGCTTCGCCCTGCCCGGGGGCGTAACTTTGTAAGAGATGCCCGCTCCCCTTCGCCCCCGCCCCGCTCCCGCCCCGGATTTGCTGCCCAAAATCATCATGGGCGTCGACCCTGGCACCCAGATTATGGGCTACGCCCTGATTGAGGTGCGCGGCCAGCGCGTGGACGTGCTGTGCTACGACGTTATCAATATGAAGTCCCTGGGCTCGAATCACGCCGTAAAGCTAAAGCGGATTTTCGACCGCATGCTGGAGCTCATCGACGAGTACCTGCCCGACGAGCTGGCCATCGAGGCCCCGTTTTTCGGCGTCAACGTGCAGAGCATGCTCAAGCTGGGCCGGGCGCAGGGCGTTGCCATCGCGGCCGCCCTCTCCCGCCAGATTCCCTACGTGGAGTACGCCCCCACCAAGGTGAAGCAGTCCGTCACCGGCTCAGGCTCGGCCACCAAGGAGCAGGTGGCCCACATGCTGCGCCAGACCCTCAAGCTGCCGCCCATTGCCGAAGCCAGCACCTTTCTGGATGCCACCGACGCCCTGGCCGTGGCCCTGTGCCACCACTACATGAAAGGCAACAACGTAACCGCCAGCGGCGGCAAAAGCTGGGGCAAGTTTCTGGCCGAGAACCCGGAGCGTCTGGGGGCTAGTACGGGCAAGAAGAAGGCGCCGGCGAAATCGTAGGCGAAGTGAATCAAAGTTATTTACCCGCTTTAAGTCTAAAAGCATCAGCTGGAATAGACTTGTTTTAGAAACACAAACCCTAAGTTTACATACCCCGGATTTCAAATCTGCATTACAGCGCTGTTATCCATTCAGTCTATCAAATTTTCTAACTCTTCTAATTTATTGTAATCCTGAAGATAGAAGTACACATTTTCCTTTTGTACTAATTCTCCCTCTTGATTCAACTTTTCAATGGTATTCAGAATCTGTATATGGCAAAAACCAAAATCACTATAGCCTTCTAGCTTCATGCTTTGCAAATAGTATGCTGCAAACCATGCATCAATACCAAATATTGTATTGGCCACGTCACCTCTAAAATCAAAATCAATAACCCTTCCACGCCATTTTACCCAACAACCCATTCCATGGAAATCGTATTTTAAGTTAGCCCCCGCAATTTCCCCGTTTTTATATAAGGTTTGTTGCCAAGTCTCAATGGGGTTTCTTCTAAACCCTTCTTCTTTCATAATATTTACTACTGATACAATATCAGACACATACTGTCTTAATATTTTTTCTAAATCCATAGTCATCGTTTCTAATTTGAGAAGTGTAATACGTATTGTTTTTGTTTCTGCGGTATTGGAGCAATTTGCGTAATGAATTATTAGCTGTCCAATCCCACCAGCAACTCCCCCGCCGAATACGTCACGGCGTAACCGCTGATATCCACCCTATCGCCGCGCAGGCGGCACCAGAGGTCGCCGCTGCGGGGGGAAATCTGGCGGGCGCGCAGCTCGGTTTTGCTCAGCTTTTCGGCCCAGAAGGGAATGAGGATGCTGTGGGCCGAGCCGGTGACGGGGTCTTCGGGCACGCCCACGCGGGGCGCAAAAAACCGCGACACGAAATCGATGCCATCCGAGCCGGGCGCGGTGGCGATGACGCCCACGTACTCCAGAGCCGCGATGCGGGCGAAATCCGGCTTTAGGGCGTGCACTTCGGCTTCGGAGCTGAACACGGCCAGCAGGTCGCGGGCGGCCAGCACCCGCAGCGGCGTGGCCCCGAGGGCATCGGTGAGGCCGGTGGGGTGGACGGGTAATTCCTGCGGCGGGCGCGAGGGGAAATCGAGGGTGAGGCGGCCGTCGGCTTCGCGGGTTACGCGCAGAGGGCCGCTCTGGCTGTGGAAGGTGACTTGCGGGCCCGCAAAGCCGAGGTGCGTGAACAGGACGTGGGCCGATGCCAGCGTGGCGTGGCCGCAGAGGTCGATTTCGACGGCCGGCGTGAACCAGCGCAGGTCGAACTCGGCCGGGGCGCCGGGGCGGGGTACGAAGAAGGCGGTTTCGGCTAAGTGGTTTTCGGCCGCGATTTGCTGCATGAGGGCGGCGGGCAGCGGGGCTTCGAGCGGGCACACGCCGGCGGGGTTGCCGGCGAAGGGCGTTTGGGCAAAGGCATCGACGTGGAAGTAGCGCATGGCGGGTTCTGGCGGATATGGCGGTGAGCGCGGAATTCTTTTGGCAAGAATACGGCGTGGGGCGCGATGGCGAATTATTTTTAAAATCTTTTGCGGGCCACGCAACCCCGGCCGGCACTGGCCGGTCAGGGGGATATAAGGCGGCAGGTACCGCTGGCCTTCACTCCTACTTTCCACTGCATGCCGCCACCCATTACCCTGGTTGATGAGGCGCTGCTGGCTGCGTGCCGGCGGGGCGAATCGGCGGCGCAGTACCAACTCTATCAGAAACTTTCCTATGCCCTGATGGGCGTGTGCCTGCGCTACTGCCCCAACCGGGCTGAAGCCGAAGACGCCCTGCAAAACACCTTCGTCAAAATCTTCACCCGTCTCGACCAGTTCCGGGGGCAGGGGCCGTTCGAGGCCTGGGCGCGGCGCATTGCCGTCACCACCTCGCTGCACGCCCTGGAGCAGCACCGCCTGCGCCACCCCGGCCCCGCCGGAGACGCATTGGATGAGCTGGCCGGCGACCTGCCCACCGCCGAGCCCTCGGCCCTGGACCACCTGGCCGCCGACGACTTGCTGGCCCTGCTGGCCACCCTGCCGCCCGGCTACCGCACGGTGCTTAACCTCTACGCCGTGGAGGGCTACTCGCACCAGGAAATCGGCGAGCTGCTAGGCATCGCCGAAGGCACATCCAAATCGCAGCTGGCGCGGGCCCGCCGGCTGCTCGAAACCCGCCTGGCGGCCCACCATCACCCCCAATTGCCATGACCGACCGCAAACCCGACGACTTGTACGATGCCCTGCGCGACCGCCTGGCCGACTACGGCCAGGAGCCGCCGGCGCAGCTGTGGGCCGGTATTCGGTCGCAGCTGCCGCCGCCCGTGGCCGCGCCGCAGCTCCGAAAGCGCCGACGGCGGGTGCCGGCAGCGTGGCTGTTGTTGATGACGCTGTCGGTGGTGGCCCTGGCCGCAAGCTGGCATTGGTGGGGCGCCAAACAGTCGACTATTACTGCTTCGAGAACCCGCCAGAATGCTTCCTATAATTCATCAGACAACGCCGCCCGGACTAGTGGCGTCAGCTCACAGAACGCCACTGCTACCAGCCGCACAAACCCGCAGAGGCTGGCGCTGAATACGCTGCCAGTTTCGCCGGCTACCACGCCACGGCCAACTGCCGATGCGGCCGCCGGACCGACTGCGGGTCAGGTGATTTCGCCGGTAGTTTCGCCTGGCTCGATTGCGACAAAAGGCCCCCAAAAGACACCAGCGGCGGTGGCTACCTCAGTTCCGGCTGGCGCAGCGGTTTCTGCCGCAGCGAAAGCCGCAGTTGCTGCTTCAGCAGCTCGGGGGGCTTCCGTGGGCACTACCGGCCAGCCGGTTCGCAGCGTAGCAGCGTCGTCCGCTGTTAAAGAGCTGGCAGCAAATAGTGCCCGCTGGAATCATTCTTCGCCACAAGCCGCTCGCGGGCAAGCGCGAGCACCGCGCAAGCAGGCGGGTTCGGTGGCAAGTGTCACACACCATTTGCCCGAAACTACTAACCCGGCAGTGGCTCAATCCGGCGCATTGCGGACGGGCCGCAATGCTTCAATGGCAACAATCACCAAGTCCTCGCAAGGGCGGGCTGCCTCGAAAAAGCGGCTAACTCAGCATAAGGACCAGTCAGCTGCCGCGCTGGCGGCCGCAGCTACCCCTTCTTCAGAGCAGCCGCAGTCCTACACATCACCCATTGCCGACCAGCCCACTCGGCAACTCGCCCCGGCAACCGCCGCAATCAGCCGTGCCCGCCCGATGGAAGTCCGTAGCCAACGCGCAGCTCAGGACTTGCTATCTGCCCGGTTGGTCGCTGTGCAGTTCGGCGCGGGGCTAGGGCTACCTGCCCCGCAGCCGGTGGCCGTGGTGCCCAGTCCCCTACCGTTGCCCCTCGCGTCGCGCTGGGCGGTGCAGGTGGTGGCCGGCCCAGCCATCACTTACCGCAACCTGAACACGGCAGCTAATCTAGCCGCATCTGTAACATCTCCGCCAACAATAGTTTATATTCCAAATAATAACACCGCCACACCGGTGGCCACGCTGGAACGGCCGGCGCTGGGCAGCGCGGTGCAGGTAGCCGTGCGGCGCACCCTGGGCGGGCACTGGAGCCTGAGCGCGGGCCTGGGCTACGCCGAATATGCCAGCGCCCTGGCCCTGCAGCAGGTGTATAGCACCACCAGCGCGGTCGCCAATAGCCCAACCCCTGATTCCACCGGCATTCATCGGCGCGACACCTACCGGTTTGTGACGGTGCCGGTGCGGGTAGGTTACGGCTGGACGCTCTCGGGGCGCTGGCGCGTGGGCCTGCTGGCCGGGGCCGAAGCCGCCGTGTACGTGGGCGGCAGCAGCACCGAAGGCAGCGCCTGCGCCTGCCAGAGCCAGACCTGGGGCTTTTCGGGCAGCCCCTACCGACGCTACAGCCTGGGGGCCAGCATGGGGGCCGAGGCCCGCTACCGCCTCTCCGAGCGCTGGGAGCTGCTGGCTCAGCCCACGGCCACTTACCTGTTCACGCCTCTGGCTAATTACACGCCTTACTACCAACGCCATTTATTTGGCGGCGCGGCGCTGCTGGGGGTATCATTCAATCTGCCCTAATGTCTCGGCGCAGGGCTTCCGGCTGGCTGGCCAGCAGCCGAAAGCCCCGCGACCAGTGGGAACTTTCCAACCACATTTCCTTCCTGATTTCTATGAAACATTTTGTGTGTTTATGCCTGGGCGCGGCCCTGCTGGCCGCTTGCCACAAAGACGACGACGTAGTGGAGTGCGCCCCGGCAGTGGCGCCGGCCACCTTCGCCGATTTGCGGGCCACCGCGCCAGCCGTTCAAACATTCACCTTCGACCTGAACAAGGCGCAGACCTTCTCGACTAGGGCCGGAGCCACGCTGGCCTTCGGGGCCAATGTCTTCATCCTACCCAACCGCCAGCTGGCCACGGGCCAGGCCCAGCTGCGGGTGCGCGAGATATACTCGGTGCCCGACATGGTGCTGGCCAACCTGCCCACCACGGCAGCCTCATCGCGCCAAGTGTTAATTTCCGGCGGTGAATTTGACATTCAGGTCTGGCAGGGCAGCACGCGACTGCGGCTATACCCGGGGTGGTCGGCCAACGGGGCGGGGCGGCAGGTGCTCAAGCTCACCTCGCCCGTGCCCCCGGCCGGCCTCGATACCACGCCCATGCTGCTCTGGCAGCAACCCGCAGCGGCCCCCAGCGTGGCCGGCACCATCTCTGATTCGTCGGCCTGGCAGCTGCGAGCCGATTCGACCGGTCGGGCCATCCAGGTCACCACCACTACCGGGCCGGCCACTACTGCCAGTTACTACAACACCTCTCTCCCGCTCGATTCGCTCAGCCTCTGGAACCTCGACCAGTTCTGGCACGCTTACTCGGCCAACAGTTCCGGGCCCATCGGGGTCACGGTGCCCTTCACCAGCACTACTACCGGTACGCGCGTGTATTTCCGCCCGGTGGGCTACAACGGGCTGGCCCGCGGCTATGCTTCCAGTGCCGCGCCCACTACCTGGAGCAGCTACCTGCCCTACGGGGCCGACGTCATCGCCATTGTGCTGCAGGAGCGCGAAGGCCTGCTCTACTACGGCACCCAGCGCCTGACCACGGCCGCCGGCACTACGGTCACGCCCACGCTGGAAGCCCTCAGCGCTGCCGAAATCATTCGGCGCATCCGCCAATTATAAACGCTTTTTTTCCTTCCTTTTCCACAAAAAAAGGTCAGTCCGAAGCTTCGGACTGGCCTTTTTGCTTTTGAAAGGCCTTCCAGCTATTCTCCGCCGATTATCACGTCGCGCACCGGGTTTTCGCCCAGCCAGTACGGGATTTCGGCCACGCTGCCCACGTTCAGCACCAGCACGTCGGCGCGCTTGCCGGGGGTCAGGCTGCCGCAGTCGTGCTGGTGGCCAATGGCCCAGGCGGCGTTAAGGGTAGCGGCGGCCACGGCTTCCTTGGGCGTGAAGCCCATTTTGAGGCAGGCCACCGACAAGGCCAGCCAGAGGTTTTTACTGGGACACGAGCCGGGGTTGAAATCGGTGCTCAGGGCCACGGGCAACCCTTTTTCGATGAAATCGCGGCCGGGCGCATACTGTGCCTGCCGGAGGAACAGGGGCACCAGCGGCAGCAGCACGGCCACGGTTTGCCCCTGGGTATGCTGCGCAATGCAAGCGGCGCCGGCCGGCGTAAGGTAGTCGCAATGGTCTACACTCACCGCGCCTAAGGCGGCCGCCATCTCGCACCCGCCGAGGTCGTGCAACTGCTCGGCGTGGATTTTCAGGCCGAAGCCCATGTGGTGGGCCTGCTCCAGGTAATAGCGCGCCACTTCGAGCGGAAACGCGCCCTGCTCACAGAAAATATCCACAAACGCCGCCTCTCCTTTCAGGTCCGACAGCACTTCGCGCAAAATGAAATCGACGTAGGCCTGCGGGCCGGCCTCCTTGAATTCGGGCGGCACCACGTGCGCGCCCAAGAAGGTGGGCACCACCCGCACGGGCTGCTGGCGGCCGGCCTGGCGGGCCACGCGCACCAGCCGCAGTTCGGTGTCGCGGTCGAGGCCGTAGCCGCTTTTGGCCTCCACGGTGGTCACGCCATAGCGCCGGAAGCCGTCGAGATGGTGCAGGGCATTGGCCAGCAATTCTTCCTCCGAGGCGGCGCGGGTGGCGCGCACGGTGCTTAGAATGCCGCCGCCGCTGGCCAGAATGTCGAGGTAGCTTTCGCCGCGCAGCTTGCGCTCGAACTCGTGGGCGCGGTTGCCCCCGAACACCAGGTGCGTGTGGCATTCCACCAGGCCGGGCATCACCACGCAGCCGGTGGCGTCCACGAGGCGGGTTTCGGGGCCGATATGCGAGAGGTCCAGCTCGTCCATCGGGCCAACGGCCACAATTTTATCGCCCACGCAGGCCACGTATCCGCGCTCGATTATCGTCCAGGCGCTGAGGGCGGGGCCGGCCAGGGGGCGGTCGGTTGGGCCGCCGGCCAGCGTGAGCACCTGCGCGGCGTGCTGAATGAGGAGGGTGTAGGGGGCAGGGTGCGGCATGGGGAATGCAGGTAGGTGGGACGGCAAATTACGGCCCTGGCGGGCAGCTTTGCGTAGGTACCTGCGCTACGCCTCCCGTCTTTTATGCCCGATTCCATTCCCGCTCCGCTCATTCTCACCCTCGCGCTCGATGCCGACGCGCAGGCTTACTTCAACGACTTGCGCCGCCGGAACTTCCCGCCCAAAATCAACTACCTCGCGGCCCACCTCACGCTGTTTCATCACCTGCCCGGCGCAGAGCGGGCCGCCGTGCAGGCGCAATTAAAAGCCATCGCGGCCAGCCAGCGGCCTCTTCCGCTATCGGTCACGGGCCTGCGCTCGCTGGGCCGGGGCGTGGCCTTCACCCTCGAAAACGACGAGCTGCGTGCCCTGCACCGCCGGCTGCAAGCCGAGTTTGCCCCGCACCTCACGCCCCAGGACCAGCAGAAACTTCAGCCCCACGTCACTATCCAAAACAAGGTGGACCCCACCGAAGCCCGCGTGCTCCTGGCCGAATTGCAGGCCGATTTTACCCCTTTTCAAACCGTGGGGACCGGTCTGCACCTGTGGGCCTACCGGGGCGGCCCGTGGGAAAGCCTGGCCGAATTTCCGTTTGCTTCTTAGCGGGGCCGGGCAGGGCCTTCCCACTCGGCCAGGGCGGCGCGGTGCTCGCCGTTGGCCCGGCTGATTATCGCGCGGTCCGGCTTTATCCCAACCGTGATGACGGCACCTTTTTCGCGAGCATAAGGGTCCTCCACGCGGCCGAATGCGCGGCAGCTGGCGAAATGGGAAATCAGCTCCGCGTCGGGCTCATCGTCCACCAGGATAACCGCCTGCCAGTCCTCTCGCACCGGGTACCAGTACAGAAAGCTGCCGTTGAAGCTCTGCGCCGGCGGCATGGGTCGGTGGGCGTTGTAGTAGTTGAGGGCGCTGGCCTGTCCGTAGTTATCGCACTTGATGAGGGTGTGGGCGCGCACCGAATCGGGCAGGCTTTGGTAGGCGGCCCAGGTCTTGTCGGCCATTTCGCGCCAGCCGCGCATGTCGGCGTAGTCCTGGGGCAGGGCGTGGTCGTGGCCGTCTTCCCAGCGGTAGAGGCCCAGGGGAGCGTACCGGGGGCGCAGGGCCGCCATGGCCGCCGGCGGCCGCAGTGAGTAGATGAACGGCAGCATGAGTGGCATCAGCAGCAGCGGCAGGCTCAGCAGCGCCACCTGCACCACCGGCCGCCAGGCCAAAGCGCTGGGCCGACTCGGCCGCGCGAATGGCCGCAACCGCTGCTCCCACCACCAGGCCCCAAAGCTGAACAACACCGGATAATACCCAAGCGTGTAGTAATCCTTGCCGTGCAGCAGCGCCTGCAGGCCGATGCCAAACACCACCACCAGCCCCACCACTCGGTAGGGCTGCAGGGCGCGGCCCTGCAGCAGGGCCAGCAGGCCCGGCATCCACACCCACACGGCCCCGATGCACATCAGCAACTGCATTTTCCAGAAAGCAGCTGCTTCCACGTGCACCAGCTGCGTGTCGTGCAGCAGCTGCATGTGGTGTAGGAACGGAACGCCGTGCCGGATTTGCCAGGCCACATTGGGCAGCCACAGCAGCAGCGCCAGCCCCGCCGCGCCCCAGAAATCCCGCTGCCCCAGCAGGCGCCGCCAGGGCGTGAGCAGCAGCGCCCCGCCCAGCGCCGCAATGAAAAACAGCGTGGTGTACTTGTTTAGCAGGCCCAAGCCCAGCCCCAGGCCCAGCCAGTATAGGAAGCGTGGCCGCTCCGTTTGCACGTAGCGCGCCAGCCCATACAGGCAGAACAAGAAACCAAACACTTCGAATGAGTTGGGCTGAAACAGCAGGTTGAGCCGCGCAAAGGCCGTGCCCAGGTAGCAGGTGCCCGCCAGCGCCGTGGCAAACCAGCCGCCGCCCAGTCGCTGCGCCAGTCGCATTACCAAATAGAGCGTGGCCGCGCCCCACAAAAATGGCCAGAACTTCACCCAGAAAAAGCTGCCGCCCAGGGCCATGCTCATCCAGCCCTGCGCGGCCATTAGCGGGGGCACTTCCAGGTAGCCCCAGGCCAGGTGCCGGCCCTGGTTCAGGTACAGGTATTCGTCGCGGTGCAGGTCGTACTGCGGGCTGGTGAGGAAATAGCCGGAGGCAAACTTGAGCAGGGCAAAGGCGAGCGGGAGCAGGCGGTTCATGCCCGGCAAGGTAGCGCCGCTACTGCTATTACCGGTGGATTTTGCCCTTAGGAATTTCGCATTAGCCACCCATTTTCCTTTTGCAAATCATTGCCTTATTTTGTGGCTTCACCTTTCCCAAGCGCTATCGTCGCTACCGTTGACCCCGCATGATTATCTACGGCTTCAAGGGCGCGCACCTGCGCACCGCCCCCCTCCCCGCTGGCTCCAGCTGCCCGGCCTGCGCCACCCCCGATGCGCTGAAGGCCAGCGTGTACAGCCGCTACGCCCACGTTTACTGGATTCCGTTCTTCCCGTTCAGCAAGTCAGCAGTGGCCCTGTGCGAGCATTGCCAGCAGGGCTGGGAAGAAAAAACCCTGCCCGCCGAGCTGCACCCTGCCGTGCGCACCCTGAAGAAAAGCACCCGCTTCCCGCTCTGGAACTGGGCCGGCGTGGGCGTGCTGGTGCTGGGCCTGGCCGGGGCATCCATTGCCGGCCGCTACCACGAGCGCGACCGCCTCGCCTACTTAGCCGCCCCGCATGCCGGCGACATCTACACCATTCACTCGATGGGCGACAGCACCAAATACTCGCTGCTGAAGGTAATGAGCGCCAAAGGCAATACCGTGGAGGTGGCGGCCAACGAATACGAAATCGACGACCGGTCGCCCATCAACGAGCTCAACGCGCCCGAGAAATACAGCAAAGAAACCGAGTCGCTCACCGTGCTTGACCTGCAAATCATGCACAACAAAGGCCAGCTCACCGACGTGGACCGGCTCGAAGAATAGGAACCAGCGCCGGCACTACTGCGGCCACAGCCCCGCCCAGCGGAGGAAGTCCTCCCCCACCTGGTCCCAGTGGAAATCGTCGTAGTCGG
The DNA here is from genome assembly GCF_016056375.1 of Hymenobacter negativus. Taxonomy (GTDB): domain Bacteria; phylum Bacteroidota; class Bacteroidia; order Cytophagales; family Hymenobacteraceae; genus Hymenobacter; species Hymenobacter negativus_A. The sequence goes on along the minus strand of NZ_JAEDAE010000001.1, from coordinate 22,091 downwards.
GCTGGCCGTTTTTCACGCCGAAAAAGTTGTGCTCGCGCCCGGGGTATTCGCGGAAGGTGAAGTTGGTGCGGTGCTGCCGGATGGTTTCCAAGCGCAGGTAGTCGTCGCCGGCCACGCCTTGGTCGAGCGTGCCGAAGCCGATGAACACGGGCACTTTCGTGCGCAGCAGCTCGGGCATTTCGGAGGCGCCGAAGCCGTAGGCGTTGCGCGGGTCGTCGCCCTTGCAGTCAGCAACAGTGGGGTCGGCCACTACGGTTTGCCAGCGGCGAAAAATCCAGCCCGCGGCGGTGGTATCGGCCGCCTGCCGGGCCTGGGCCAGCATTGACATGTTGCGGCCCAGCGGGTTGCCGCTCAGGTACACGGCCCGGCTCACCAGGCCCGGCACGGCGGCCAGGTGCGCCACCACCGACGTGCCCTGCGAATGCCCGCCGATGACCACGCGCTGCGCATCAACCCAAGGCTGCTTCTTGATGAAGCGGAGCACGGCCTCGTCGCGCCGCACGTAGTAGTCGAGGTAGTTGCGGGCGCAATAGTAGGCCGACGGCTGGCGCCGCTGGAAAATAACATTGGGGTCCTGCCCTGTCACGTCGAAGGTGAGCGGAATACCGGGCTTGCTGATGATGGCGATGTGGCAACTCTCCAGCACCTTTTTGGGGTGAAATCCGAATGGCGAGTAGGGCCCGTGCGCATCGTAGAGCAGCAGCGGCGTAGGGATGGAGCCCTGCTCCCAGAGCAGCAGCGGCTTCTTCAGCTTCTCCTCGCCAGGTTTCGAGAGCAGCAGCACCTGCACACTGTCGCGCCCAAACATCACTACAAGGCGGCGGTAACCGAAGGCTTCGGGCGGGCGCGAGGCGGGGACGGTTTGGGCGTAGCTGGGGCGGTTTAGCGTCGTCAGCAACACCAGAATTAACAGCAGTAGGGTTTGTCTCATCCAGCCTCTTGTTTGCTCAACGGCGGTAGTGCCGGGGCGGCGCAAGGACTTTACAGGTTGGCGGGCAGTTGCACCCGGGCCAGGTATTCGCCCAGCCCGGCGGGCTTCTGAAACACGTGGATGAAGAGGATTTGCTCTTCGCCCCGGCTGCGCCAGGTTTCGGCGTAAAAGCCTTCCACGGCGTAGAGCGTCAGGTCAAAACTATCCTCCTGGCGCTCGGCCAGGGGGGTGCCGTGCTGGGCGAGGTGCTCGGTCTGGCAGCGCTGGTGCAGGGCTTTGAAGGCGGTGATGGTCATTCAGGGAGACTTAGGAACTTGGGGACTTAGGGCTTTGGCTTTTTGTCCCTCTGGCTGCTTTCGTGCCATTGCGCGGCCGGACGCCTCATCTCAGCGCCGCAAGTTAGACCAAGTCCCCACGGCCCTAAGTTCCCAGGGCCCAACTTTGCGGCATGAATCGTTTTCGTTTTCCGCATCCGCTGGTGCTCATTGTTGGTTTTATTATCCTGGCGGCGGCGCTGAGCTACGTGCTGCCGGCCGGCGAATTCACGCGCCACCTCGACGCCGTGACCGGGCGGCAGGTGGTGGTGGCCGGCTCCTACCACGCCGTGCCCGCCACCCCCGTGAGCCCGCTCGATGTGCTGGTGGACGTGCCCAAAGGCCTGGCCGATGCGGCCGCCGTAGTATTCCTGATTTTTCTGGCCGGCGGGGCCTTCACGGTGGTGGACCAGACCGGGGCGCTGCGCTTCGGAGTGGATTGGCTGCTGCGCCGCGCCCACGGCCGCGAGGTGCTCGTCATTCCGCTGGTGGGCACGCTGTTCGCCACCATGGGCGCGCTGGAGAACATGGGCGAGGAGATAATTCCGCTCGTGCCGGTGCTGCTGGTGCTGATGCGGCGGCTGGGCTACCCCGTGCTCACGGCCGTGGCGGCCAGCGTGGGGGCGGCCTTCGTGGGCGCTTCCTTTAGCCCAATAAATCCGTTTCAGGTGGGCATTGCCCAGAAGCTGGCGCAGCTGCCACTGCTCTCGGGCGGGGCGTTTCGAATGGGCTTTTTGCTGGTGGCGGTGGGGCTGTGGCTGTGGGCCACCACGCGCCACGCCGTGCGCCACCGCTTGTCCCCCGACCTCAGCCTCGATGCCAACGAAGCGGCCGCCGGCCCCATCGCCAGCAGCGCCCGCCCCGGCCTGGTGCTGCTGCTTATGCTGGGCGCGTTTGCTGTGTTTGCCTACGGCGTGGTGCAGCTGCACTGGGAGTTCGAGCAGATGTCGGCCCTGTTTCTGGGGCTGGGCGTGGTGGCGGGGCTGGTGGGCGGGCGCGGCCTCACGGGCACGGCCGAGGGCTTCATCGCGGGCTTCCGCGACATTGCATTTTCGGCCATGCTGGTGGGGTTTGCCCGGGCCATTTTCGTGGTGCTGGAGCAGGGCCACATCGTCGACACCATCGTGCAGGGGCTGGCCGCGCCGCTGGGGCACCTGCCCGTGGCGCTGGCCGCCCTGGGCATGATGGGCGTGCAAACCCTGCTCCACCTGCCCGTGCCGAGCGGCAGCGGGCAGGCCACGCTCACCATGCCGCTGCTGGTGCCGCTGTCCGATATTCTGGGACTGTCGCGGCAGGTCACGGTGCTGGCGTTTCAGTACGGCGCGGGGCTGTGTGAGCTCATCTCGCCCACCAATGGCACCCTGATGGCCATGCTGGCGGCCACGGGCGTGCGGTTCGAGCACTGGATTCGGTTTGCCGCGCCGCTGTGGGCGGCGCTGTTTGCGCTGGGGGCCGTGGCAGTGGTAGTGGGCATCGCGGCGGGGGTGTGATTTTAGGGTAGGAGGGTATGAGGGCAAGATGGTAGGAGAGCAAGCACACTCGCCCCAGACGGTTGCCTTGTCCATTCGCACCCGTTTACTCTCTTCCTCCCAACCTCACACCCTCCTACCCTATCCCTAGTCCGCCCGCAGTTCACTCGCCGCAAACACGCGCGGCAGCTTGCGCTTGCGCTCCACAATCTGGTAGGTGGCGGTATCGGTGGCCTCGCTCCAGAACACGTCGGAGACGTGGCCGAAGTGACGGTACTGGCCGGGCTGGGGCGTGGTTTCTTCCACGGCATCGCCAAAGCTGAACTTGGGCTTGTGGTAAATTTCCTTGAACAGCTCGGGGCGCACCAAGAACTGCTGCTCGTCGTAGCGCAGGGTTATCCACTCGCCTTCGTCGTCCTCGGCAATTTTTTCGAAGAGCTTGCCCACGGGCTCCAGCAGCTCGAAGGCGCGGCGGTTGGCGGGGTGAATGTAGCGGAAGCCGTAGTCGGGCGTCCAGCCGTAGAGGCCAAAAACAACGGGTTTGGGACGGGGCATGGGGGCAATAAATCGGGGGCAAAGATTACCCTGAAAACCCCAAACTGGGGGCTAAAGTTGCCCGCGCAGGACACTTATGCGCCTTCCGGGGCGGGAGCCAGCGCCTGGGCGGCGTGGGCCAGCAGGCGGTCGCGGTGCGCCGGGCCGTCGTGCAGGTCGGCAAAAGAGATGCGGTGGGTCTGGCCGTCGTGGCGGTGCAACAGCACGTCGGCGGGGCCGGCGGGCTCGGCGGCGGCCAGGTCGGCCCAGCGCAACTCGTGGGCGCGGCCCAGGGGCTTGGTGCGGGTGGCAAAGCCCTCGGGGCGCAGGTGCAGGAAGCGGCGGCCGGCCATCTGCTTCATCCGGAAGGCCAGCACCACGTACACCACGGCCAAGGCCGCGTAAATCCAGGGCAGCATGTGCAGCCGGTGCACGCCCCGGGCCAGGTCGGCGGCGTGGTGGCGGTGCCAGATGTGGTAGCTTTCGATGGCTAGAATGGCGGCCGATGCCAGCTCTAGCCACGCTACCCGCTCCTGGTGGAACGGGTTGTGGCGCAGGTGCAACAGCTCGCGCACCATGAGCACGAGGTAGGCGGCGCCCACGGCAAACTCTAGCACCACGAGGGGCGTGAAGGCCTCCTCCCCCGCCAGCACCGGTTGCACGGCGAAGAGTAGCACCAGGGCCGGCCCCACGTGGCCCAGGGTTTTGGCGCGCTGTTGCCAGGCGTGGCGGCGGTGGTAGAGGGTGGTGCGGCCCTCGGCGGCGGGTGCGGCGGCAGTGTCCATGGCTGGAAAGTCGGCAAAATATTTTTCTGGTTGAAATATAGCACCGGCTTAATTTAGGTGAGGGCCAGCGGGGTTCTGCGCCCGGGCAGCTTGGATGTGGCCAAAAACACAACCGTTACGTATGCCGGGGGTACCTACCGCCGCGTACCGGCCGCATTTTCGGCTGCCCGGGCGGTGGGGACGCCTTTTTTTCAATGCCCAACGCTTCCGCTTCCAAACCCGCTTCCCGCGCTAAAACTGCCTCGAAAGCTTCTTCCAATTCGCCCACGGCCAAAGCGCCGCAACCCGCGCCCAGCGCCACGCTACAGCCCGGCATGGGGGCCGTGCCCCACACGGCCGGTACCACCTTCCGGGTGTGGGCCCCCCACGCTAATTCGGTTTCCGTCATCGGCACGTTCAATGACTGGCAGGCCGAAAAAAGCCCGATGCAAGCCGAAGAAAACGGCTATTGGGCCGTGGATGTGGCCGCAGCCAAGGTGGGTGACGAATACAAATTCCACCTTACCAACGGCGACCAGACCTTCGACCGCAACGACCCCTACGCCCGCCAGGTCACGAATTCGGCCGGCTCGTCGGTGGTGCACGACCCCAATTTCGACTGGGGCGACGACAATTTCCAGATGCCGGCTTGGAACGAGCTGGTGATTTACGAGCTGCACGTGGGCACCTTCAATGCCCCCGATGCCGAAAACGTAGGCACGTTTATGAGCGTGGCCGAAAAGCTGCCGTATTTGCGCGATTTGGGCATCAATTGCATCGAATTGCTGCCGGCTACGGAGTTTCCGGGCAGCCGCTCGTGGGGCTACAATCCGGCCAACCCGTTTGCGCTCGAAAGCGACTACGGCGGGCCGGTGGCCTTCAAGGAAATGGTGAAGGCGGCCCACCAGCACGGCATTGCGGTGGTGCTGGATGTGGTGTACAACCACTTCGGCCCCGGCGACCTCGACCTGTGGCAGTTTGACGGCTGGAGCGAGAACGACGGCGGCGGCATTTACTTCTACAACGACTGGCGCGCCAAAACGCCCTGGGGCGACAACCGTCCCGACTACGGCCGCCCCGAAGTGCGCCAGTACATCCGCGACAACGCCCTGATGTGGCTGAACGAGTACCGCTGCGACGGCCTGCGCGCCGATGCCATTGCCTTCATCCGCAACGTGAAGGGCGAGGAAGCCCCCGGCGACGACCTGCCCGACGGCTGGAGCCTGATGCGCTGGATTAACGAGGAAATCGATAAGACGATGCCCTGGAAAATCACCATCGCCGAGGACCTGCGCGGCAACGCCGCCATCACCGAAGCCCCCGCCAACGGCGGCCAGGGCTTCGACTCGCAGTGGGACGGCTCGTTCGTGTACCCCATCCGCGACGCGCTGACCACGCCCAACGACGCCGACCGCGACATGAATGCCGTTGCCCAGGCCCTGACGCAGCTCTACAACGACAACGCTTTCCGCCGCGTCATCTACACCGAAAGCCACGACGAAGTGGCCAACGGCAAGAGCCGCGTGGCCGAGGAAATCATGCCCGGCGCGGCCGACCACTGGTTCGCCAAGAAGCGCACCACCCTGGGCGCGGCCTTGGTGATGACGGCCCCCGGCATCCCCATGCTCTTCCAGGGCCAGGAGATGCTGGCCGACGGTGCCTTCGTCGACACCGAGCCCGTGCAGTGGCAGCGCCTGCAGGAGCGCGGCGGGCTGGTGCACCTCTACCGCGACCTCATTGCCCTGCGCCGCAACCTGCACGGCACCACGCGTGGCCTGGGCGGCCAACATACCAAGGTTTTTCACGTCAACAACAACGACAAGCTGGTGGCCTTCGGCCGGCAGGCCGGCGAGGGTGGCCCCGGCGATACCACCGTGGTACTGGCCAGCTTCGCCAACCAGGCCCACGAGGCTTACACCATCGGCTTGCCCGGCCCGGGCCACTGGCAGGTGCGCTTCAACAGCGACTGGAAGGGCTACGACGGCGAGTTTGGCGACATGGAAAGCTTTGGCATCGATGCCGCAGAAGGCGAATACGACGGCTTTGGCTGGCACGGCAGCATCGCCATTGCGCCGTATGCGGTGCTGATATTGTCGCAGGAGGGGTAGCCCCTGCTTGCCCTTATTCTGCTGTCGAAGAACGTCATGCCGAGGCAACCTAAGCACCTTTCCCGCCATACTAAAATCAATTAGTTACGCGGGAGAGATGCTTCGGCTGCACTCAGCATGACGTTCTTTGTCATTATCGATTGCTCCCGATATATCGGGATTCACCTAACGCACCCGCATGGATACTCCTACCTCCGCCAAAACCATCAACCGCCCCAACTCGGAGCTGACCAACGCGGCGTTCATCATCGCGGGCGTCGTGTCCGCCGCGTTTGGCCTGAAATCATTTCTGCTGTCCAGCCACTTCATCGACGGCGGCGTTACGGGCGTTTCGATGCTGCTGGCCACGGGTTTCCGGCTGCCGCTTTCGGTGTTCATTCTCATTATCAACTTGCCTTTCATTGCCCTGGGGTATAAACAGCTGGGCCGTCGGTTTGCCCTGCGCAGCGCGTTGGGCATTGGCGGGCTGGCGCTGATGCTGGCCTTCGTACCCTTCCCCGATGTGACCCACGACCTGCTGCTCACGGCCGTATTTGGCGGGGTGTTCATTGGGGCCGGTATCGGGCTGGCCATGCGCGGCGGGGCCGTGCTCGACGGCACCGAAATCGCGGCCCTGCTCGTGAGCCGCTACCTGGTGCTGCTCAAGGTGAGCGACTTGATTCTGATTCTCAACGTCATCATCTTCGGCGTGGCCGTTCTGGTGCTGGGCACCGAGCCGGCCCTGTACTCGATGCTGACGTACTTCGCTGCCGCCCGCGTGCTCGAGTTCGTGCTCAACGGCATCGAGCAGTACACCGGCGTCACCATCGTGTCGGAGTACAGCGACGCCGTGCGCAAAGTCATCACCGAGAAGCTGGGCCGGGGCGTGACGATGTACCAGGGCAAATCTGGCTACGGCAAGCGCGGCGAGCTGGGCCTGGAGCGCGACATCGTGTTCACAGTAGTCACCCGCCTGGAGCTGCCCGCCCTGCGCACCGCTGTGCAGGAAGTCGACCCCAATGCCTTCATTGTGCAGTACCGCATCGATGATGCGCAGGGCGGCATCATCAAGAAGCGGGCGCTGCACTAAGGGCTTCTTCTCAAAAAATTAAAAGGCAGTCATGCTTCGCTGCACCCTGCATGACTGCCTTTTAAATCCAAACCATTACCAAGCATCCCTTTGCAACCCGCCTCTACCGCACCACATTTCCACACCCCGGCCGGTCTTATTATCGGCCGGGTTGATGGGCCGGTAGTGCGCGCCACGGGCATTCGCTACGCCCTGGCCGCCCGGTTTTGCCCGCCGGAATCTCAGCCGCCGGCCACCGTGCCCATCTACGCTACCGCGCCCGCACCAGCCTGCCCCCAGCTCGCCGACCCGCGCGTAGACCAGGTGCTGGGTGAGCTGTTCGCCGCCCTCCGCTTCGACGAAGACTGCCTGCGCCTGTCCATCACGCGGCCTGCCGACTACCGGGCCGGTGAAACGTTGCCCGTCATCGTGTGGGTGCACGGTGGCTCCTACGTGTCGGGCGCGGGCGATTTGGCGATTTATGACCCGGCTGTTTGGGTAGCCGAGCAACGGGTGGTGTTTGTGGCCGTTACCTACCGGCTGGGGCTGTTCGGGTTTCTAGGCAGCGGCAGCACGCCGCCCAATCTTGGCCTGCTCGATTTGCTGGAAGCCCTGCGCTGGGTGCAGCGCAACATCGCCGCGTTCGGCGGCGACCCGGCACTGGTCACTATGTTCGGCCATTCCTCGGGGGCCGATGCCATTGCCCAGCTCATGCTGGTGCCCGAGGCCCCGGGCCTGTTCCGCCGCGTGATGCTGCACAGCGCGCCACTGGGCCTCACCCGGGGCCGCCAGCGCATGCTGCGCGCCATGAGCCAGGCCGTGGGCGAAATCCCCACCACCGCTTCCACCGATGAAGTACTGGCCCGCGAAAGCGCCGTGGTGAAAGCCGCCCGCTGGCAGGGTTTGAAAAGCGGCATGCCCTTCGGCCCGCAATACGGTGCCGCCCCCCTGCCGCCCGAAACCGAAATCGAGGCGAGCTGGGCCGCCGTGGCCCCGCACATCGATGTTCTCATTGGGGCTACGGCCGAAGAAACCCGGTTTTTTGCCGTTATAGACCCTACTTTCAATTGGTTGCAACGCCTGCCGCTGGCGGGTGGGCGGCTGGTGCGCCTGCTCACCGAGGCGACCTCCCGCCGCATTTACCTGGACCCGGCGCGGGCTTTTGCCGAGCAGCAGGTCCGGGCCGGCGGCCGGGCCTACCGGTTTTTGCTCACGTACCAGCCACCTGGCAGTCCGTTCGGAGCCGCGCACGTCGTCGACTTGCCGCTGCTGTTGGGCACGCAGGCCAGCTGGGCTGCCACTCCGCTGCTGGGCCAGGCCAATTGGGAGGAATTTGACGCGGCGGGCCGGCAGTTGCGGCAGCTCTGGGCCGATTTTGCGCGCACCGGCATAATGCCAGCCAAAATAACGATTCCCGGGGTGCTGGAGGTTGCGCAAACCTAGCAACCAAGCCCTCCCGCCCTTGCCCTGGCGCCCGCCATCCGCTGATTTGAAAAAATGTGCCCCCGGGTGCCAACTAAGCCCCAATCGGCTTACCTTTCGCCACGTTCTTTTTCCCGCCCGGCCCCTTCCTTATGCCTACGCAGCCCACCCCCCACGCCCCCGACACTTCCGACGTCCTGTTTCCCGATTCGCTGCTGGTTGAAGTGGCCTGGGAAGTGTGCAACCAGGTGGGCGGCATCTACACCGTGATTCGCAGCAAGGTGCCGGCCACTGTGCCCGCCTGGGGCGACCGGTACTGCCTGCTGGGCCCCTACTTTCCCAACATGGCCCAGGGCGAGTTTGAGCCCTACGACGACCTGACCGTGCACACCGGCGCCGACCCCTATATGGCCGCCGTGCGCACCATGCGCGCCCAGGGCTACGACGTGCAGATTGGGACCTGGCTCATCACCGGCCGGCCCCGGGTGGTGCTCATCAACCCGTTTCAGGCATATGACCGGCTGGGCCAGCTCAAAACTGACCTCTGGAGCCGCCACGGCATCCCGGCCCCCAACAACGACGACTTACTGCACCAGGTCGTGGCCTTTGGGCACCTCACCACCGTTTTCTTCCAGCACCTGGCCGCCCAAAAACCGGCCGGGCAACGCCTATTGGGCCATTTCCATGAGTGGATGACCGGCGTGGCTATCCCGGAGCTACGCCGCCTGCAAGTGCCCGCGCACCTGCTCTTCACCACCCACGCCACGCTGCTGGGCCGCTACCTGGCCATGAACGACCCTGCTTTCTATGACCACCTCATGTGGGTGAACTGGGAGCAGGAGGCCAAACACTTCAACATCGAGCCGGCCGTGCGCATGGAGCGCGCCGCCGCCCACGGCAGCCACGTCTTCACCACCGTGAGCGAGCTGACGGTGCGCGAGTGCATCTACCTGCTGGATAGAATTCCGGACGCGGTGCTGCCCAACGGTCTCAACATCGAGCGCTTCGTGGCCCTACACGAGTTCCAGAACCTGCACCAGCAGTACAAGGCCAAAATCCACGAATTCGTGATGGCGCACTTCTTCCAGTCGTATGCCTTCGACCTGGACAAGACGCTGTATTTCTTTACCTCGGGCCGCTACGAGTACCACAACAAAGGCTTTGACCTGACCCTCGAAGCCCTGGCCCGCCTTAACTACCGCCTTCAGCAAAGCGGCCTGGAAACCCAGGTGGTGATGTTTTTCATCACCAAGCGGCCCTTCACCAGCATCAACCCGCAGGTACTGGAGCGCCGCGCCATGCTCGACGAGGTGCACGAAACCTGCAAAGCCATCGAGCGCCAAGTGGGCGAGCGCCTGTTCTACGCCGCCGCCGCCAGCCAGGACCACAAGCTACCCGAGCTCGGCGCGATGGTGGACGACTATTGGAAGCTGCGCTACCGCCGCCAACTCCAGAGCTGGAAAACCAACGCCCTGCCCCCGGTCATCACCCACAACCTGGTGAACGATGCCGACGACGACATCCTGAACTACCTGCGCCGCTCCAAGCTGCTCAACCACAAGCACGACCGGGTGAAGATGGTGTACCACCCCGATTTCGTGTCGCCCGCCTCGCCCCTGCTGGGCATGGAGTACGGCCAGTTTGTGCGCGGCTGCCACATGGGCGTGTTCCCGAGCTACTACGAGCCGTGGGGCTACACCCCGCTCGAATGCGTGGCCCGCGGCGTTCCCGCCATCACCTCCGACCTGTCAGGATTCGGCGACTACGCCCTGCAAAACGTGCCCGACCCCGAAGGCAAGGGCATTTTCGTGGTACATCGGCAGGAAAAATCCTTCGACGAATCGGCCGAGGAATTGTGCGACATGCTCTGGCAATTCGTGCAGCTCAACCGCCGCGACCGCATCATGCAGCGCAACGCAGTGGAAAGCTCCGCCGAACTCTTCGACTGGAAAAACCTACGCGTGTACTACGACCGGGCTTATGCCTTGGCGCTTGAGCGGCAGTAACAGAATCGCTAAGTAAGCCCTGAAATTCATGTTACTGACTTTGGGCGACAAGCTCCGTATCTACTTCGGCAACACCAATTTCCTACTTGGGCTGCTGTTTTGCGCGGTTGGGTTGGTATTAATGACGAATTTCCTGCCGACCGTTGACTTTGAGAGTGCGTGGTTTATCACCCAACCAATTGCGCAAGCATCCGGCACCATAGTCAGCGCCAGCTCCACCGATTACACTGAAAGTGAGGACGAAGACCGCATCTGGGAAATCGATTACACATTCAACCTCGCTGGCCATCTGTATAAAAACCATTCGTATTCAAGCTCGCAAAATGTCCGCCCGGGCACTGTTGTTCAAATCGAATACGTGAGCGCCCAACCCAATCATTCACGTATTCTCAGCACTTCGAATGCGCCTTACATGCTATGGACATTGCTACCCGTGCTCGGATGTGCGATAAGCGGTTTGGCCTGGGTTTATAAAAGCGGTTCCTATTGCAGACAGGTTATCGCAATTGCAGAGGATGCTTTCGTGGCACCTGCTGTTCGGACCCAGATTAAGACGAAAGCACTTGTCCATGACGAAGAGCAGGAGTACAAGGCGCACTACGTTTACAGCTTCAATAATATTGAATATCACCATATTCTGGATGTTTCAGAAACAAAGCTGAAGCAATTGCACCAAGAGGAGAACATTGCACTGCAGCGTAGTTTCCCTCCCAATGCTATGTTGGTAGCGAACCTGCCCCGCAGCTTGCAAAACCGGTTGACATCACCTCCCTACCCTGCTTAGCGAATGCATATCCGAACAATTGTATTGGCAGCAATAGGAGGCTTACTTGCCACGGCCGCCCTCGCCCACGAATTCTGGCTTGAAGCCCCGCGCTTCCGCCTGCAGCCGGGCGAAACGGTGAACGTGCACACCCTCATCGGGGCCGATTTCAAAGGAGAGCCCTGGACCACCAAAGCCACCAAAATCCAACGCCTCATCCGATTCAGCCCCACCCGAACCGACTCGGCTGACCTTACGCCCCAAAACCCCACCGAAACCGACACTTTCCGCACCGGCTTTACCTTTGCCCAGCCCGGCACCCATGTGGTGCTGCTTCGCTCCACCAATTCCTTCATCGAGCTGCCCGCCGACCAGTTCACCGCCTACCTGCGCGAGGAAGGCCTCGACTACGCCCTGAAGCTGCGCCAGGAAAACGAAGAAATGGCCAAGCCTGGCCGCGAAACCTACCGCCGCTGCGCCAAAACTCTCATCCAGGTGGGCGAAGCCGCAGCTACTGCGGCAGCTACCGACAGCGCCTGCCGCCACATCTACGGCCTGCCTTTGGAACTGGTACCCGAGCAAAACCCCTACCGCCTGGCTGCTGATAAAGCCCTGACCGTGCGCGTGCTACGCGCCGGCCGGCCGGCGTTTGGCGCAGCGGTGCAGGTGTGGCAGCGCCAGCCCGGCGGCCTGCCCACCACGCACTACAACACCCGCGCCAACCAAAACGGCCGTATTCTGTTACGCTTATCCGGACCCGGCCCCTACCTGCTGGCCGCCGTGGACATGAGCGTCGCCCCCGCCAAGCTGCGCGCCCGCGCCGATTGGCAATCTACCTGGGCATCGCTAACTTTCGCCGGTCCGGCCGCAGCGTTGCGAATTCCCGCAAAACATTAGCCAAACTTCACCGAACATTTTAGGTTTTTTCTTTACCTTCGCCGTTCTCTTACCCTCCCTCGCTTACGTTGTATGAAGTACACGATTGATAAAAAAGATAGCTACACCATCATCACGATTGAGGAGAAGAAGCTCGACACCACCGTCGCGCCCGACCTTAAGTCGGAGTTTGTGAAGCTCAACGCTGAAGGTATTAACAACCTGATACTCGACCTCACGAACGTTAAGTACACGGATTCGTCGGGCCTCAGCTCCATCCTCATCGCCAACCGTCTTTGCAACTCCACGGGCGGTCTGCTGGTCCTCACCGGCCTGCAAGACCACGTGCTGAAACTCATCACCATCAGCAAGCTTGAGTCTGTGCTGCACATTCTGCCCACCGTGGAAGAAGGCATCGACCGCGTGTTTTTGCACGCCATCGAGCGCGACCTGACCGACAAAGAGTAATTTTTTAGCCGCGCGCTATAAGCTGCAAGCCGCAAGCTGCTGTTCTGCTTTTAGCCAGGACAATGGCTTGCGGCTTGCAGCTTATGGCTTGTAGCCCTTTCCCAACGCATGACTTTTGAGCTGAAGATTCTGGGTTCGGCTTCGGCCACGCCAACGGCCGGGCGCCACCCCACGGCCCAGGTGCTCACCGTTGGCGCATCGAATTACCTGATAGATTGCGGCGAAGGCACTCAGTGGCAGATGCTGGAGTACCGCGTGCGGCCACACCACGTCCGGGCCATCTTCATCTCGCACCTGCACGGCGACCATTATTTTGGGTTGTTTGGGCTGCTGGGCACCATGCATCTGCAGGGGCGCACCCAGCCGCTGGCCATCATCGGCCCGCCCGGCCTCGATGAGGTGCTGGTGACCCAGGCCCGGGTGTCGAATATGCAGCTGGGGTTTGCCATGGATTTCACGGCCGTGAACACCGAAGCCCACGCCGTGGTGTACGAAGACGAAAACCTGACCGTGGCCACGCTGCCCATGCGCCACCGCGTGCCGTGCGCCGGCTACCTGTTCTCGGAAAGGCCGCGCCGCGCCAACCTGCTGAAAGAAAAGCTACCGGCCGGCCTAACCCCTGCCCAGCTGGCCCGCCTAGCCCAGGGCGACGACCTGCCACCCGACGACCAGCAGCCCGGCCTGCGCCATGCCGACGTGGCCGGCCCCGCCCCCACGCCACGCCGCTACGCCTTCTTCTCCGATACGCTTTACACGCCCGCGCTGGTACCGCTCATCGAGGGCGTCGATTTGCTTTACCACGAGGCGACCTTTCTGGATGACCTGCAGGAGCGGGCCGCCCAAACCCACCACAGCACCGCCCGCCAGGCCGCTTCCATTGCCCACGATGCGGGCGCGAAACGCTTGTTGCTGGGCCATTTCTCCAGCCGCTACAAGGCGCTGGAGCCGCTGCTGCACGAGGCCCAGGCCGTGTTTCCCCCCGCCGAACTGGCGACGGAGGGCTTGGTTGTGAGCCTGTAGCCAACTTCCTATGAATACCTTCGCCAATAAAAAGCAGCAGCTCTACCTCGTGCTCAGCGGGATTTTTCTGGTAAATGCGCTGCTGGCCGAAATCATCGGCGTCAAGATTTTCTCGGCCGATAAACTCATGGGGCTGCCCGGCAATCTCACGGCGGGCGTGCTCATCTGGCCCGTCGTGTTTGTGACCACGGACATCATCAACGAGTATTTTGGCAAGGCGGGCGTGCTGCGCATCAGCTACCTGACGGTGGTGCTGATTCTGTTTGCGTTCGGGGTTATCTACCTCACCACCAAGCTGCCACCGGCCGACTTCTGGCTCGACGTGAACAAGACGGACAGCCTCGGCCGCCCCTTCAATATCGACTTCGCCTACCAGAGCATCTTCCGACAAGGGCTGGGCATCATCACGGGGTCCATCACGGCATTTGCCGTAGGGCAGGTGCTTGATGCCACCATTTTCACGGCCCTGCGCAAGGCTACGGGCGGGCGCTACATCTGGCTACGCGCCACGGGGTCAACGTTGGTTTCGCAGCTGGTTGATTCGTTTGTGGTGCTGTACGTGGCGTTTTACGTATTTGGGAACTGGAGTTTCGACCAGGTTATCAGCGTGGCCAATACCAACTACTGGTACAAGTTTGCGGCGGCTATTCTGCTAACGCCGGTGCTGTACCTGTCGCACTTTCTCATTGACAAATACTTAGGCAAAGAGGGAACCGTTGAGCTGCAGGAAGAAGCCGTGGAAAACGTGAGCGTGTAACTTTTCTTCGCCCGTCGGCCTTTCACCGCCATGCGACTTTCCTATTTTCTGCTGGCGGCCGGGGCACTTTTGCTGCCCGCCGTGGCCCGCGCCCAGTTCAATTTTGCCCCTGGCACCTACCAGCTGGCCAACGGCTCCAAAGGCGAAGCTTCGCTGAAGCTGGCCTTGGCAGAAAACGGCAGCCCCACGATGATGGTGGGCGTAAAAAACGGCAAAGAGCGTAAGTTCCGCGCCGCCGAAGTCACGGCTTTCACCGTGGAAAACCACCGGTTTGTGCGGGTGAACGACTTCCGTTTCCTTAGCGGCACCGATGCGGATTTTAAGGAACCCGCGCTACTCGAAATCCTGGAAACCGGGCCGGTGGAGCTGTTTTATTACTACTACCAGGTGGAGATGGGTACTAATTTTAAAGCTCACGTGAAGCTGCCGGTGCTGCGCAAAGCCGGCACGAGTACGTTCTTTGCGTACAGTCCCGGCCGCACGCCGGGGTTCGACCCGAAACTGGCGCCCGGCGGCTTCGTGGCGGCCCTGTTTCCGGCCGACCCGGTGCTACAGCGCCAATTTGCTACTAATGCGGTCAGCCGGGCCCAGCTCGTGGCCGCCGTACACGCCTACAACCAAGGCGTGCGATTAAAACTTTAATTACTAAAAATGTCCCGCATCCTTACCGGCATTCAGAGCACCGGCCGGCCGCACCTCGGCAACCTGCTTGGAGCTATTTTGCCCGCCATCGAGCTGTCGAAAAACCCGACCAACGACTCGCTGTATTTCATCGCCGACCTGCACTCGCTCACCACCGTGCGCGACCCTGAGGTGTTGCGCGCCAACACCTACGCTGTGGCCGCCGCGTGGCTGGCCTGCGGCTTCGATACCGATAAAAACCTGTTCTACCGGCAGTCCGACGTGCCGCAGGTAACGGAGTTGACCTGGTATCTGAGCTGCTTCACGCCCTACCCCATGCTGGCCAACGCGCACAGCTTCAAGGATAAGAGCGACAAGCTGTCGGACGTGAACGCCGGCCTCTTCACCTACCCAGTGCTGATGGCGGCCGATATCCTGCTCTACGATGCCGAAATCGTGCCCGTGGGCAAAGACCAGATTCAGCACCTCGAAATTGCCCGCGACATTGCCAGCGCCTTCAACAACCGCTACGGCGAGACGCTGGTGCTGCCCAAGGCCCGCGCCGACGAGCAGTTGATGACCATTCCCGGCACCGATGGCGCGAAAATGAGCAAGAGCTACGGCAACATCATCGACATTTTCCTGCCGGAGAAAGACCTGTTGAAGGCCATCAAAACCATTATTTCGGACAGCACACCGCTGGAAGCGCCCAAAAATCCGGATACGGACGTGACGTTCAAGCTCTATTCACTGCTGGCCACGCCGGCCGAAACGGAGACGATGCGCGCCAACTACCTGGCTGGCGGCTACGGCTACGGCCACGCCAAAAAAGAGCTGTACGAGCTGATTCTGCGCCGCTTTGCCGTGGAGCGGGAGCGGTTCGATTTCTACATGAACAACCTGCCGGAGCTGGATGCGGCGCTGGCCATTGGCGCGAAGCGAGCACAGGAGTACGGCGCGGGCGTGCTGGCCAAAGTGCGCCAGAAAGTGGGCTACGGGCGGTAGGGTTCTCGTCTGTCATTGCGAGGGGAGCGTAGCACAGCGCGGCAATCCGTCCTGTATAATGCGATAAACCCCGAAATGTGAAAAGCCCCGACTCTATCAAGAGCCGGGGCTTTTTGCTTTCAAAAAGGCTGCATCACATCCCAAGGTTTCGCGCTTCAACAGGACGGATTGCCGCGCTGCGCTCGCAATGACAGGCGAGTGCTATTCGACTAAAACGCCTGCTGGGCCGAAAAGCTGAAGCCGACCTTGCTGCCGCGGCTCACCTGCTGGTTTTCCAGCTTTTGCTTCACCGATATTCGCTGGATTTCGGGCAGCGGCGGGGCAATAAGGTCGTTGTTGACGGCGGCAATCATGGCGCTTTCCACGAAGAGGCGCATGGATTCGGGCGTTACCGGGTTGTCGCTCATGTCGTTATCGGGCAGCTCAAGCTGCTGCACACCTTCGAGGAAGTAGTGGTTGTTGATGTTGACAAGCAGACGGCCCACGAGGTAGCCGGGGTCGTTCAGGCGCTGGTATTTGATGCTGTCGGCCATGAAGTTGTAGGCCATGATGTGGCCGAAAAAGCGGCGACGAAAGTCGGCTTCGACGTATTTGCTGGGCATGGGACCGTAGTCGTCGGGAAAGGTCACGATGTTGGAGTGCATGACAAACACCAGCAAATCGCCCGAAAAGCGGATGTGAAACTCCATGTCGTTGATGGAACGGTACTCAATCACCACGCTCGAATCGAGGGGCGTAAGCTTGCGGCTGAGCTCCAGCACCAACTCCTGCGATACCAGCCGGAGGCAGTCGAACGCGGCTTGGGTGTTGCGGTAGATGGCCTGCTTGGCGCTGGATTTCTGCTTGAGGCCCTCAAAAATCTGATTGAGGCGGTCGGCCGGGGCTTCGGTGGGCGAGCCGGCTGCGGCCGTGGGGTGGTTGTTGGTGGCGGTGGCCCCGGTATGGCCGGTTTCGGGCACTGTCGGCCGTGGAGCGCTGGGTTTGGCGGCCGTTGCTTTACTGTCTTTAGAAGTTTTCGCGGCTTTACGGCGGGCTGACGCGGGTGCGGGCTTCGGCGTAGTTGTTGGTTCAGAAGTGACTAACGGCGCGGGCGCGGCGTTTTTTTTGGGGGACGTTTTAGCCATGCGAAGGGGGAATAAGCCACGAATGAGCGCGACACGGGGCAGGAAATTACCTATTAAAAAGCACGATAAGGAGCGGCCACTAGCAGCCACTCAGGTTGCAGGTGGTACGCAAGTAAATGGGGCGGTAGTTTCATCCAATGCCGATGGACCCAGCGAAAAAGGGGCCACTGCGGCCATTCCCAGGCCCGGGGGCGTACTCAGCTGGCTTGCTACGGCCCATTGCGGGCTGCGGAAAGCCACTGTGCGCAGGCCCTGCATACCGGGGCTGGCCCCCGGCAGCAGCATGGGCCGAGCCGAGGGATGGCGCAAGGCCTCTCCCACTGTGCGCACGGCCCCGGCCGGTACGGCGCGGCGCTCCAGCTCGGCCAGCAGCTCGTCGCCACTCACCGAGGCGATTGCCGCGGTTAACATGGCTTCCAGCTCGGGGCGGTGCGCCACGCGGGCCGGGTTGGTAGCGAAACGAACATCGGTGGCCCACTCCGGACGCCCCAGCGCGACACAGAGCTGCCAGAACTGCCCATCGGAGCCAACGGCCAGCACCATAGCCCGGCCGTCGGCGGCGCGATAAACGGTGCCGTAGGGCACGATGCTGGGGTGGCCCGAGCCGAGCGGCTGCGGGTCGCGCCCCGTGACGAGGAAGGTGGCCGCCTGGTTGGCCAGGGCCGAGAGCGCACTGTCAAGCAGACTGACTTGTACCAGCGCCCCGCTTCCAGTTTTTTCGCGCTGAAACAGAGCCGTTAGCAAGCCTTCTTTCAACTGGTGCGCGGCCAGCAGGTCGACCATGGCCACCGGCATTTTCTGGGGTGGCTGGCCGGGACCGGGGGCGTTGAGGTACATGAAGCCGGCTTCGGCCTGCAGCACGGCATCGTAGCCGGCGCGGGTATTAGCAGGGCCGTAGCCGGTGAGGTGGCCGTAGAGCAGGCGCGGGTTTTGGGCGGACAGCGTGGCGTAGTCGGCGCGCAGCTTTTCGGCGTCGCCGGGCTTGTAACTGGCCAGCACGATATCGGCTTGGGCGGCCAGGCGGTGCAAATCAGCCTGGCCGGCGGCGGTGGTCAGGTCGAGCACCAGCGAGCTTTTGCCCCAGTTGGAAGCGGCGAAGTAGGCCGAAACCGAAGCATCTGCAGCGGCGCTGGGAATAGCTGTTTCGGCACTGGTTTTCCAGGTGCGCGTAACGTCGCCGGCCGGGCTTTCAATTTTCAGCACTTCGGCTCCCAGCTCGGCAAAAAACTGGCCCACCTGCGGGCCGGCAAGCACGGAGGCGAGTTCGAGGACGCGAAGATGGGCAAAGGGAAGCGGCAACGACATATTCAGACTGCTTGGAAAACCGGCAAGCTACGCGCCGAGTCACAAATTGGCTCAAGTCGCCAAATATCCATAATCGCGCAGCTGCTCGCGCACGTCGCCGTCCAGCCGCAGCAGGCGGCCCTGGTGCAGCAGGTACACCACGTCGCAGATGGGCAGCACTTCGGCATAGCGGTGGTCGGTAATTAGCAGGCCTTTACGGTGCTTGACGTGTTGCATTTCCTCGGCCAGGGCTTCGACGTGCACCGGCATCACCCCTGAAAATGGCTCATCGAAAAGGGAAAATGCGGTAGGCTGATGCAAAAGCAGCAGCGCCTGCACCAGCCGGCCCGAGCCTCCCGACAACTCGCCCAGCCGCCGACCCAGCTGCGGGCGCAGCTCAGGAAAACCAGCGGTGGCTTTTACGAGGTCGACGCCCAGCATATCAGCCGCCTGAACCAATGAAAGCGAAGGCGGCAACAGCGGTTCCTGCGGCAGATAGTTCAGCAGGCCGGGATGACGAAAGGCCGGTACCACGCGCCGGCCGTTCACGCGCACCGAAGCATCGGCCACGGCCCGGGCACCGAAAATAGTTTGGAGCAATACTGACTTCCCGCTGCCGTTGCGGCCCAACAGGCCCACCAGCTGGCCGGTTTGCACGCGCAGGTAGATATCGTTCAGCACTTGCCGCTCACCAAACCCGATGCGAATGCCATCCGCTTCCAGTACTTGCGCCCCGACCGGATTATCAATTAACTGGCTCATGACAACACGGCCCGCATGAGCAAGGCGCTGCCCAGAAACAGCAGGCCATCCAGCGCCACCACCCCAGCCCACAATCGCCGACGCGAAATATTCAAGTTGAAATAGAACCAATACTGCCCCGGCCGCAGCTGCTCCGACAGGTACCACACCACCGGCGCAGTAGCCAGCTTGACGAGCAGCAGCGCCGGCAGCAAGCTGCGGCCCCAGCCCTCGCGCAATGCGGGCAGCAGCACGGCCAACAATATCAGGGCCGAAATGCCTGCCATGAAGGGCACGACACTGCGGTAGAACAAGGCCACGGCCCGCAATTGGGTAGCCAGAACGGTCATAAGCAAGGCTTGATTTGGCTTGCCAACGTGGCGGCTGGCCAATTATTCTACCCGCCCGGACCGGGCAAAGACCGGGAACGTGGCGGGACGCGCCTGCGGCCCCCACAGCCGCTTCAGCTCGTCGGCCACCAGGGCCACCATATCGGCCCCGGCGTGCTGCCGGGCATAGTTGGCCGTGGCCGACCAGGTGCGCAGATAATTCAGCATGTCTTCTACTGTCCAGTGCTTTACCACGGCAAAGCGGGCCTGCTGCACATCGGCGAAGGGGAAAGGCAGATTGGCGTACTCGTTTTCGATGTGGCGGCGGTTGGCGTCCCAATACGGGCCCGAGGTCACGTCGTGAAACTCATCGAGCACCTGGGTCAACTCGGGTGTTTCGAGGCGGCACAGCTGGTAGCCCCACTCGGCCAGCACCGCGCTGGGGCGGGCCACGCGGCGCACCTCCTGGTGGTAGGCTTCGCTATCGAACCAGTGCACGGCCTGGGCCACGGTGATGAGGTCGAAGCGCTGGTCGGGGAAAGGTGTGTGCTCGGCGGTGGCCCGCTGGTAGTGGATGTTGGGCCGCGCCGGGGCCTGAGCTAATTGGTTTTCGCTGAGGTCGGTAGCGTCAACTCGCACGAATGATTCGGCCAGCACGGCCGCCACCTGGCCGTTGCCGGTGGCACAGTCCCAAGCGCGCTCGCGGCCCGGCACCTGCGGCAGCAGCCAGTCGTAGAGCTCGGCGGGGTAGGCAATGCGGTAGCGGGCGTAGTCGGCGGCCTGGGTGGAGAAACGGTCGAGGGTGGGCATGGGCGGGGGATGGATGTTGGAAGCAACAAAAGAACGTCATGCCGAGCGCAGCCGAGGCATCTTGCTCGCTTCGTTACACGATTGGCTTGCGTTAAGCACGCGAGATGCTTCGACTCCGCCCAGCATGACGTTCTTTTTCAATCAACCCAGCCCTACCGAACCTCCGCCCGACCTGCCGTATCTTTACCTCAAATCAAGCGGTTTGCTGACCACGGCATCAAGGTCAGCCCTTTAACAACTTTCAACAGCTGAACTTTGACGTTTCACGAATTTAACCTCCACGACGACCTGCTTTCTGGCATCGACGCCATGAACTACCAGCAGGCCACCCCTATTCAGGAGCAGGCCATTCCCAAAATCATTGAGGGCAAGGACTTAATTGCTTGCGCTCAGACCGGTACTGGCAAAACCGCCGCCTACCTGCTGCCGCTGCTCGACAAGATTTCGCACGCCAAGCACGGCCACACCACCACCCTCATTCTAGTGCCCACCCGCGAGCTGGCCACCCAGATTGACGAGCAGGTGATGGGCTTCGGCTACTACGTGGAAGCCAGTTCCATCGCCATCTACGGCGGCGGCAAATCCGAGAACTGGGAGCAGCAGAAGCGCGCCCTCACGAGCGGGGCCGACATCATTATCGCCACGCCCGGCCGCCTAATCGCCCACCTGCAAATGGGCTACGTGAAGTTTGACCAAATCAAGTATTTGGTGCTCGACGAGGCCGATAAAATGATGGACATGGGCTTTTCGGATGACATCTTGAACATCGTGCGCCAGCTGCCCAAGCAGCGGCAGACGCTGCTGTTCTCGGCCACCATGCCCAGCAAAATCCGGGAGTTTTCGCAGCAGATTCTCCACCAGCCCGACGAAATTCGGTTGGCTGTATCGAAGCCCGCCGCCGGCATCGACCAGCAGTTTTACATGGCCTACGACCGCCAGAAAATCTACCTGCTCGAGCACATCATCAAGACGCAGGATGTGCAGAGTATGGTGCTCTTTACCAGCCAAAAAGCAGCCGTGGGCGGCATTGTAAAGGCCGTGAATAAGCTCGGCATCGAAGCCCGCGGCATCAGCTCCGACCGCACCCAGGAGGAGCGCGAAGAAATCATGCGCGCCTTCAAAAACAAGCAGTTCCCCATCCTGGTAGCCACCGACGTGCTCAGCCGCGGCATCGACATCGACTCGCTGAGCCACGTGGTGAACTACGATATTCCCCGCGCCGCCGAAGACTACGTGCACCGCATTGGGCGCACCGCCCGCGCCGCCACCAAAGGCACGGCCATCACCTTCATCTCGGACCAGGACCAGGACCGGGTAGTAAAAATCGAGCGCCTCATCGAGCGCGACATCGAGAAGCAGAAAATCACCGAAGAGTTGGGCCTGGGCGAAGCTCCCGAGTTCGACCCCAAGCGCTTCGCCGGCTTGGGTGGTAAAATTGGTGGCCGCCCGGCCCGGGGTAGCCACGGCGGTGGCGGTGGAGGCCGCGACCGTGGTCCTCGCCCCGAAGGCGAACGCGGCCCGCGCCGCGAAGGCGGCCGGGATGGCGGCCGCGACGGTGGCAAGCCCCGCCGCGACGCCCCCGACCCCAAAGACCCCAAGCACCTGGAGCGCCTCGCCGCCGCCAAAAACGCCCTGGCCGCCCTCGACGCCGGCCATGCGCCCGCCGTGCCCTACCAGCGCCCGCCCCGCCCCGAAGG
>NZ_JAEDAE010000019.1 GCF_016056375.1 Hymenobacter negativus | reverse complement strand
CCCTTCGTGGCCACGCTGGTCGACGTCACGGGCCTGATTATCTACTTCTCAGTGGCCCTGCTCATCCTGCGCGGCACCCTACCCCAACGAAATGAAAAAGCCCCACGGCCTTGCGGTCGTGGGGCTTTTTCATTTCGCCAGCTCTACGCTGACAACGCGTCGTGGCGGGTTTGGGCGGCGGTAATGGCGCTGATGAGGATGGCCACCTGCCTAAGGTTTTTGGTGAAGTAGGCGGTTTGCCCAAGATGCCGTGAACAGTGCTTGCTTACTCAAGAGCAGCGCTTGCTTATTCAACCGTGAGGCGCACGGCACGGATGCCGCTGCGCACCACGTACACGCCGGTTGGCAACCCCGCCGGCAAGGCCAGCAGTGCCTGGCCCGCCGCGTCGGCCAGAACCGAGAGCACCGGGCGTCCCAGCGCATCCAGCACCGTCACCGCCACGCCGGGCTGCGCGCCCGTGAGGGTGGCCGCACCGTGGGCCGGGTTGGGGAAGAGAGTAAGCGCGGAAGGCAGGGCGGGCGTAAGGGAAACGCTACGCACGGGCGAGTAGCTGAAAGTGCCGTCCGTATCGAGCTGCTTCAGGCGGTAGTAGAGCGAGGCCTGGCCGGCGCCGGCCTTCGACAGCGAGCCCAGGGCGTTTAGGACTTGGGTGTCCAGTTGCTCGTAGCGGCGGGCACTGCTGCTGCTCCCGGCGGCGGGCACCGTGCCGATGCGCCCGAACGACTGGCCATCGAGGCTGCGCTCTATCTCAAAGGCCTGGCTGTTCTTTTCCGAGGCGGTGGCCCAGGCCAGGCGCACGGCGGCCGGCCCGGCCAGGGTGGCCGTAAAGGCGCTTAGCTCCACTGGCAGCGGGGCGGCTACCTCCACCGCCGACGAGGTAAACGTGTCGTAGACGGTGGTAGAAGCGGGCTGAATGCTGCCCAGCAGCACGTTGTCGAGGAATACGTTCACCACCTGGTTTTTAGCTGAGTAGTCGCGCTGCACGGTGCGGAAACTGACCTGGTAGCTACCGGCTGGCACCGTCACCAGCTGCGAGATGCTGCCATTCTGGCCGCCAGAGCTTTGCAGGAAAGCTACGGCATCGCCATCGGGCGAGGGAGCCGCCCCGAACGCGCTGTTGGAGCGGGCCACGCCGGCCGTCTCACTGAAGGTCCAGGGAGTGGCTACCACGTTGTCGGCATAGCGGTGGCTTCTTTCGGCCACGTTGCTCGTCTCAAAGCTTCCGTTTTGCAGGGCACCGGTCACGGGGTTATTGTTTTGCAACACCTGCACCGCGTCCACGAAGGCGGTCACGTCGTCGGTACCACCCAAGTTGCCTGCCCCCCGCAGGGTGAGCCGGGGAGGAGCCGCGAAGCTCTTGGTGATGGTGTAGGCGGGACCGGCAGTGTAGGGCAAGCTCACTACCTGGGGCGTGAGGCCCGTGCTGTTGGCCACGTTCAGGCGCAGCGTGCCGCTGCCAGTGCCGGTGCTCACCACCACGGTGTAGGCGGTGCCGGTGCCGCTCACGCTGCTCACCGCTGCCCCCGTAGGACCATCCACGGAGAAGTTGGCCGCCGATACGCCCGCGACCGCCGTGGTAAACCGCACCTCGTACTGCACCGTGGCCGTGGCCGTGGGCGAAGCCGTGAGGCGGGTGATGGACGCCACCGCGGGCGGCGCGGCCACCACATACAGGGCGTAGGCTTTCGCCGCGCTATACGGCCCCGTGCCAGTGGAGGCATCCGTGGCCGACACCGTGAAGCTGAACGTACCGCTCTCGGTGGGCGTGCCCGCCAGCGTGCCGCCCGCGCTCAGGCTCAGGCCCGCCGGCAGCGCGCCGGCCGTGAGCGTATAGCTATAGGGAGCCGTGCCACCGCCGGTACTAAAGGACTGGGAGTAGGCGCTGCCCGCCGCGCCGTCGGGCAGCGCGGCGGGCGTGAGCACAAGGGTCGGGGCTGCCATAACGAGTGTGAACCCGCCCGTGCCACTGTAGGTCCCGCCGCCCGTGGCATCGGTGGCGCGCACGGTGATGGGGAACGAGCCCCCCGCCGTGGGCGTGCCTGAGAGCTTGCCGTCGGTGCCCAGGGTCAGGCCGGCCGGCAGCGCGCCGGCCGCCAGGGTGTAGGTATAGGGGGCCGTGCCGCCGCTGGCCGTGAACGTGTGGCTGAAGGCGGTGCCCACCGTGCCGGCCGGCGGGGTGCCCGCGCCCAGCGCGATGGCGGGCGGCTGGATGACGAGTGTGATGGTGTAGTTATCAGAATCGTAGGGACCGAAGCCGGTGGAGGAGTCGCGGGCGCGCAGGCTGAAGCTAAACGTGCCGCTGGCCGTGGGCGTGCCCGACAGGGTGCCGTTGGCGCTTAGGCTCAGGCCCGGCGGCAGCGTGCCGCCCGTCTTAGAAATGGTGTAGGGGGACGTGCCCCCGTAGGCTCCGAAGACCTGGGTGTAGGGCTGCCCCGCGGTGCCATCCGATGGGTACCTGGGCCCCACCTGGTACGGATTGGGCCCGCTGATGGAGATGACCAGGTTGGCAACGCTGCTGTAGGGGCCGGGGGGGGTGTTGACGTAGCGCCCGGTGCCGGTGGAGGAGTCGGTGGTGCGCACCGTGAAGCTGGCCGTGCCGCCCTCGGTGGGAATACCCGACAGCACGCCGCCCGCGCTCAGGGTCAGGCCCGCTAGCAGCCGCCCGCTCGCAATGGCGAAGGTATAGGGAGCGGTGCCGCCCGTGGCCGTCAGCTGCTGATAGTAGCCGCGGCCAACGCCGCCAGTGGACACAATGGATTGCTCCAGCCGCACCGGCGGGGCAATGACGAGCACGGTTTCGGCGTAGGCGTCGGTAGAGTAGGGACCGCTGCCGGTGGAGGAGTCGCGGGCGCGCAGGTTGAAGCGGAACGTGCCGCTGGCCGTGGGCGTGCCCGACAGGGTGCCGTTGGCGCTTAGGCTCAGGCCCGGCGGCAGCGTGCCGCCCGACTGGCTGTAAGAATACGGAGCCGTGCCCCCGGAGGTCGTGAAGACCTGGGTGTAGGGCTGCCCCGCGATACCATCCGCTGGGGAGCTGGGTCCCACTTGGTACGGATAGGGCGAAGCCACGGTAAAGACGTAGGAAAACGAGCCGCTGTAATAGCTGGGGGAGGAGTCGGTGGCGTAGACCGTGAAGACGGCCGTGCCGCCCTCGGTGGGGATACCCGACAGTACGCCGCCCGCGCTCAGGGTCAGCCCGGCCGGCAGCCCCCCGGCTACGATTCTAAACGTGTAGGGAGCGGTGCCGCCCGAGGCCGTTACCGTTGCGTTGTAGCTGCGGCCGATGCCGGCATAGGGCAGCGAGGTCGGCGCTACCGTGATGGTGGGGCCTACCACCAGGGTGCCGCCCGTGGCCACCCCTACCGGGGCGCCGGTGCCGGCCGTGGCGCCCGCCTCACCAGCCGCCAGCCCACTCACCCAGGCCAGCAGCACCAGCAGGCGCAGCGCCGGCCAGCCGGCCCGAAGGTGTAATTTCCAGATGGTTGATAGGTCGAGTTGTTTCATAAAAGCACGTTTCATAGTTGAGTGGTAATAGGCGGCCTCCAGCGAAAAATTGGGGTGCCGGCAAGAGAGGTGGCACCTCAAATAGCTCAAGCAAAGCACCCGGCTGGGCAGGTGAAGTATTATCCCAGGTACAGAGTTGCTTCCGCTAGCTACGGCGGGTCAAAAGTCCGCCCCGAGGGGGCGGCTTTCCAAATACAGCGCGTAGACAAAGCGTAGACAACCTGTATAACACAATGTAAATCAAAGCTTTTTTTGAGTACCAACTGGAGCGTGGCACCAGCTTCACGCCGTTCTAAACCAATAGCAAGGTGGTTTTCTCGGGCTGCTTACCTCAACAAAATTAAAGCAGCTAGAGTCTATCGCAGGGGGCAGCCTCATGCAGCACCGTGCGTTGAGGGCGGCAAAAAAGTAGTAATGTCGAGCATCCCATATCAGTAAAACGTATTCAAATAGTAAGGTATTAAAAGGACTAAAAAGACAGTCCGGTGGTAAAGGGATGGCTTTATAACAGAGCAATCGGTTAGGTAAACGCTTGTTTCTCTGAACGGCCGCTTAGGGCTTGCGCTACTAGTCCTGCTGACTGGATGAAGTTCAAAAAAAACTGGTTCAGTCAACAAAGTATAGAAAACCTTCTGTGGGGATGAGTTTCGTGAACCGCGAGCCTGCCCGGCGGCTTGGCAGGAAATTTTCATGGCCAGCAAACAGCTGTGCCAACGTTCTCTACTCTACCCGCCGCCGGTTGGCCTTCTTTTCGCTGTCCTTTTTTTTACCCTCTAGGCGCTTGCGCACGGCGCTTTTGCTGGGCTTGGTGGCCTTGCGGGGCTTGGGGCGGCGCAGGCTTCTGAGAAGCAAGTCGTGGAAGCGGGCCAGCACAATTTCCTTGTTGCGGAGCTGGCTGCGGTCATCCTGCGCGGCGAGGAGCAGCAGGCCCTCGGCGGTGAGCTGGTTTGCCAGCTTCTCCAGCATCAGCCGTTTTTGCTCGTCGGTGAGGATTTCCGAGTTGAGCAGGTGCCAGCGCAGTTCCACCCGCGACTCTACCTTGTTCACGTTCTGCCCGCCCGGCCCGCTGGCCCGGCTGGTCTGGAAGGTGATTTCGGGCAGGAAGGCGGCGGCGGGAGGAAGCACTTTGTTAAGTCAAGAGGTAAGGGTTAGGAGTTAAGAGTTGATTATTGAGGCTAACGTGCTGCCAGCTCTCAACTCCTAACCTTTAACTCTTAACTACTTGTTCAGCAGCATCGCCCCGTAGGAATACCCGCCGCCGAAGACCGTAATAATCACCTTATCGCCGCCTTTCAGCGTGTCCCACACCTCGGCCAGGCCGATGGCAGCCCCGGCGCAGCCGGTGTTGCCGAGGCGCTCGATGTTGCTCACGGCGCGGCTGGGGTCGAGGCCCAGGGCCTTGGTCACGTTTTTCGAGATGCGCAGGTTGGCCTGGTGCGGAATGAGGTAGGTGAGCTCTTCGGTGGGAATGTGGTGCTTGTCGAGCAGCGTCTGGGTAACGCGGGCCATGTAGGTGCAGGCTTGTTGAAACACGTCGCGCCCGAAAGGCATCACAATGCCGCGCTCCACGGGCTTCAGGGTCACGGCTTCGTCGGCCTTGCTCACGGGGGCCGCCCCGCCGGTGATGACTTCGGCGATGTGCAAATCCTCGGGGCTGAGGCGCTCCTTGCTGATGAGCAGGGTCGCCGCGCCGTCGCCCCAGAGGTGGCCGGCCATCGTGTCTTCCTCGTTGTTGTAGGCCGTGTTGTGCTCGGTCACGACCACCACGGCACGGCTGGCCTTGCCCATGGCAAAGTAGCCCTCCACAATCTCCACCGCGTTGAGCAGCGAGGAGCAGGCCGAGGAAATGCTGACAGTTGGGATTTCGTTGATGTCCAAATCGCGCTGCACGGCGTGCGCGGCGGTAAAAATGGTATCGTGCGGCGTGTAGGTGCCGGCCACAATAAGGTCGACACTAGCTTGGGCAAAGGCGGGAGCAGCGGCCAGCGCCGCACGGGTGGCGGCAATGGCCATGGTGTTGGCATTCTCGCCGGGGGCCGCTTTACGGCGCTCCTGAATGCCGGTGCGCTCAATTATCCACTCGCTGGCCAGGCCATTAAGACGAGTGAAATGCGCGTTGGTGACGACGGCCTCCGGGAGGTAGGCCGCCACATGATGAAGATACACGGGGTGGTATTGGGTGAAACGCAAAGCCGGCCAGCGGCCCTACAAAGGTACGGCCCGCATTCTCCGGCGGTCGGCCCGCCCCGATGATATGCCCGAATTTTATACCAGCAGGCCATTATTCAGTTAAGAATTAACAGCGAAGAGTTAAGAGTTGAAGCAGGAGAAACCCCTGATTTCAACTCTTAACTCTTCGCTGTTAATTCTTAACTGACTCTATTCCTTCACCACCCGGCCGCTGCCGTGGGTGCTGCTGCTGAGCTGCGCCCCGCCGGCTACGTACATACTGCCCGAGCCCGAAATCGACCCATCAGCCGTGCGGCTGGCGTACACGTAGGCATTGCCCGAACCGCTGATGCGGGCGCGGCTGGTTTCGGTTTTTAGGTCGCGGGCTTTCACTTTGCCCGAGCCGCTGATGCGAATGTCGTTGCTGGGGCAGGTGCCGCTCACCGTCACATCGCCCGAGCCCGACACGCCCGTTTCAAGGCGGCCGGCCTTGAGCTGCGGCACCACGAGGTCGCCGGAGCCGCTCACGGCCAGCGTCATGGCGTCGGCTTGCAGCCCGCCGTTCACTTCCATCTTGCCCGAGCCGCCCACGCGCAGCGCCGTGAGGCTGGGCGCGGTCACGTACACCGTCACGGGGCCGTGGCTTTTATTGCTGAACATGCGGCCGTCCTGGTTGCGGAAGTTCAGGCGCAGCTTGCCGCCCTGCACGTCGGTTTCAAAATCGGCCAGGTCTTCTTTGCTTCCTTCCACGGCCACGCTTTGAGGGCTGCCCTGCTTCACGACCACGCGGGCCGAGCCCCCGAGGCTGATTTCGGTGAACGAACCCACCGAGCGGGTTTCGCGGTCGCTCTGGGGCCGGGTACTGGTGAAGGACGAAAGCGCGCCTACGGCCAGCACCAGCAGGCTGGCGCACATCGAGGTAATCTGAAAATTCTTCATGCGAAAAAAGGCAAAGGGTGAGTGAATAAACCCGGTTACCGCCATGATGCCCGAAACGTTACCGCGGTTGCCCGAAGTTATTCTTTTCTACCTTTTTTCGGTCTGATTTACCTAAAATTCAACGTGTAGGCGTACGGCCACCACATGCACCGGCCCGCTGCGGTCGCGGTTGTAGGCGGGGTTGATGACCAGCTGATAATCGGGACTGAGGGAAGCGTGGTACTGCGGCAGCGCAAAGCTGTAGTACACCTCGCCAATCTGCTCCAGACCATAGTTCAGCGCGCCGCTATTGGCAACATAACCCGTGCCGGGACCGTCGCCAACGATGAAGCCGTAGCCGCCCGCACCCAGGTAGGCTCGGTGCTCGGGGCTGAGGCCATTCACCACGATGGCCGCGCCGAGGCGGTCATCAGGCCGATGCCACCGGTCGCCGGTGCTGGCAATGCCGAGGCTGGCGCTGTGGTCGATTTCGGTGAAGGCCCAGGTTTCGTTCTTGCCGTCGTTGTAGCTCACGCGGGCAAATAGGCCCACGTTTTTGGCAATTTCCTGCTCCGCGTTCAGCCCGAAGCCGAGCTTGGTGTGGCCGTCATGGCGCACCAGCGTCACGTCGGGCTGCTCGCCGGTGAGCTGGGCCAGCCGGATGGCCGTGTTATAGGTGGCCATGGCCGCCACGTTGCGGAAGCCCAGCGCCCGGATGGTACCCTGCCGCCCCTTGAGGTGGTACACCTTGGTCAACTCTACCGTTTCGGCGTGGGCCGTGCCGTAGTGGAAATCCAGCACCGGGCCGTTGGCCAGCGTGGGCATGAGCGTGGAGGCAAACCGGGCCGTGAAGCCGGGCGTGACGTACTCAAAAACGCCGCCCACCGTGTAGCCACGCGTGTTGGCGGCGTAGTCCCAGGCCCCGGCGCTCATCAGGCTCCAGTTCAGAAACTGGGTGCGCGGGTCGTGCGAGTAGCTGTTCTGGTCGAAGAAATCGGCCGTGCTGAACTTGCCCAAATTGAGGGCAAAGTAGCGCTGGGGCGTGGGGCCGGCCACCTGGTTGAGGTCGTCGAGGTCGAAATCAGTCGCCGTGCCCAGCGCAAACACCTGCCGCAGATACAGCCGCGCCAGGTACAGCTGCGGCGAAGGGTCGCCGATGCGGAACGTCTCGCCGTTGGTGAAGCCGGCCACGCCGCGCGCGCCGCTCAGCCCGCTACCGCCGGCCACTTCGGGGTTGAAGTACACGGCCGCATTCTTCCACAGCCGCCGGCCGATAAACAGCGTGCTGGTGAAGGAAAGCTTGGCCGATTCGCGGTCGGCCAAGCTGTAGTCGCCCGCGTATGGCGTGGTCAAGTCATTGTGCCACTGGTCGATGAGCGTCTGCTGGAAGTGCAGGCTCCATTTGCGGGCCTTTTCGGCGGGCTGGTGCATCGGCTCCTGGGCCGAGGCGGCATTGGGCGGCGTGGCGGGCGTTGTAGAGCCGGGCGGCGTGACCTGGGCCAGGGCGGGCACGGCCAGCAACAGCGCCCCGGCGAACAGAAGAGTAGTGTGTTTCAGAATCTAAAAAGCTAAGAAAACCAAAGATAGTCCGCCGGAAGGTCCCGCTTCGGAGATGTTGAAACAGTGAATTTTAGTTTGCGGCCACGGCTGAGGCCAGCGCTCCGGGCAGCCCGCAGCCGCCCGTGCGGTCGAGGTACTGCTTGCCCCAACCCACCAGCTCGCCAAACAGCGGCTGCACGCGTTGCCCCTGCTCCGTCAGGCTGTAGTCGACGCGCGGCGGCACGGTCTGGTGCACGGTGCGGGCCACGATGCCGTCGGTTTCCAGCTCGCGCAGCTCCTGAATCAGCATCTTCTCCGTGATTTCGGGCATCAGCCGGCGCAACTCGCCGTAGCGCCGGGGCTCATCGAGCAAGTACGAGAGAATAAGCAGCTTCCACTTGCCGCCCAGCACGTTCAGAGTGGTGCGCACGGGACAGGTCAGGTTGCGCTCAGTATCGGCGGCCGACCAGTAGGCTTCGGCCGTTTGTTGTTTGGTGGGTTTCGACATAAAATTATTGCACTGACTAACAGCTATTTTTACTTTTAAGTAAGTACCCTACTTTTTAGTAGGCACTTGCGAAAAGCAAAGTTAGGCCATCACCTTTGCATCGCCGCCGCGCAACGATGCCCCGGCTCAAGCTTTTGCTCCTATGTCAAAGAAAATCACCGTCCTCGGCGCGACCGGCCACATCGGTACCGCCATCGTTCACACGCTCCTGAAGCAAGGCCACCAGGTAACGGCCGTGGCCCGCCCCAGCGCCCGCCTCGACGCACTTGCTCAGGCCGGAGCTACCACCAAAGCCGGCGATGCCCACGACGCGCCTTTCCTCACCGACGCCCTGCGCGGCGCCGATGCAGCTTTCCTAATGATTCCGCCCAACGTGACCTCGCCCAACGTGCTGGGCTTCATGGACCAGATTGGCGAAGCCACCGCCCAGGCCGTGCGCGCCTCCGGCCTGAAAAATGCCGTGCACCTAAGCAGCATTGGGGCCGATGAGGCCGCCGGCACCGGTCCCGTGGTGGGCCTGCACCGCCAGGAAGCCCGCCTCAACGCCATCGAAGGCCTGAACGTGGTGCACCTGCGCCCGGCCTATTTCATGGAAAACCTGCTGGCCAACGTGGGCATGATTCAGCACATGGGCATCGCCGGCTCGGCTACGAAAGCAGACGCCGCGTTTCCGATGGTGGCCACCAAGGACATCGCCGCGAAAGCTGCCGAACTGCTGGCTGCCGATAAGCTGGAAAACCACGCCGTGCAATACATTCTGGGGCCGCGCAACTACACCCTGGCCGAGGCCACAACGGCTATCGGCCAGGCCATTGGCCGGCCGGAGCTACCCTACGTGGCCTTCTCCTACGAGGACGCTAAAAAAGGCATGGTCGGGGCTGGCTTGAGCGAGAACCAGGCCGACCTGTACGACGAGATGACACGCAACATCAACGAAGGCAAGTCGATGGCTAACGGCCCGCGCGACGCCGCCAGCACCACGCCTACTACGGTAGAGGAATTTGCCCAGACTGTGTTTGCACCGGCTTTTAAGGCCGCCACGGCGTAAGTCTGAGTAGATAATGTTCGTCATGCCGAGCGCAGCCGAGGCATCTCGCGGGTGGTAGTTTGATTGAGTCACTACCACCCGCGAGGTGCCTCGGCTGCGCTCGGCATGACGGTCTTTCGGCTGTTTATAACCGGCTTTCCCTGCCCTGCGCGCTACTTTTGCCCCATGCCGCTACTTCATCACCTCGACCAGGGCCAGGGCCGCCCGCTGGTCATCCTCCACGGTCTGTTTGGTACGCTTGATAACTGGCAGAGCTTGGCGCGCCGCTGGGCCACCGAAGCCGGCCTGCGCGTCATCAGCGTGGATTTGCGCAACCACGGCCGCTCGTTTCACTCGCCGGAGCACACCTACGCCCTCATGGCGCAGGACGTGCTGGAGCTGTTCGACCACCTGCAGCTCGGCCCCGATACCACACTTATGGGCCACAGTATGGGCGGTAAAGTAGCCATGCGCCTCGCCCTCGACCACCCCGAGCGGCTGGCCCGCTTGATTGTGGTCGACATCGCTCCGCGCTTTTCCGATATGGAGCATCAGGACGACATCGTGGCCGGTCTGCACGCCGTGGACCTCCGCGCCATCACCAACCGGCAGGAGGCCGACGCGGCGCTGGCGCAGCACGTCGGCAACCTTGGTACCCGGCAGTTTCTGCTAAAAAACCTCTACCGCAAGGAGGATAATGCCTTTGCCTGGCGCATCAACCTCGACGTGCTGGGCGCCCAGTTACCTGCTGTGGGCGAGGAAACTACGGGCAAAGCACCGTTCATGAAACCGACCCTATTCATTCGGGGCGGTAAGTCGGACTACATCACCATCGAGGACAAGCTGCACGGTATTCCGACGCTATTTCCGCATTCGCAGGTTGTTACCGTGGTCGATGCTGGCCACTGGGTACACGCCGAGAAGCCAGAGGAAGTATTTGGGCTGGTGAAGTCGTTCGTGCAGCAGTAAAGGTCGGGCAGCTGCTTAGTATGCTGATATTGTCAGATGAATTTCTATTGCAGTTTTGACAAGATACACCTCTTGGCTGGATATACATATTTATGATTTCAAGCATAAATATTTTCTAAAAATTTTAACTATGATTAAAGCATGTTTATTTATAATTAATTATTAATCTTAATAGGTCAACTGTGCTATATATAACAGCTTGAAATATATCATTAACCAGATTTTCAAACCCTGTCAGAGATTGTAGCAATAATATTATTTATCAAATATATGATAATTAATATTTTTAAATGTACATTCATTTCAAGCAGATTTAATTGAATAAAAGAAATAATATTGTGCACTGCATTCAGCAATGCTTCTATTAAATCTTCTTTTAACCTTTTAAAATCTGCTTAGTGAAAACTCAACTACCTCTCGGAGTCGTACTGAGATTAGCGTCGTTAGGACTGTTTTTTTCGGTACCAATGCTGGGCAATGCCCAAACTGGAATCGGCACACGCACGCCTGACCCATCTGCTGCACTCGATATTTCGAGTAGCACTCGGGGCTTGCTTATCCCACGAGTAGCCCTTAAGTCGGCTACTGACAACACTACGGTTGTAAATCCAGCCAATGGCCTGCTGATTTTCAATACCAGCAGTGACCTGTTAGGTGGACCGGGCCTGTATTACAACGCTGGTGGCACGGGCACCAAAGGCAGCAACCCCACCAACTGGGTGCGGATAGCGACCAGCAGCGCGCCAACAACTGAGGACTCTTGGCGGACCATTCCCAAAACCGGGCCCGTGAAGCCTGGTGTAAATGGCACAAACGGCCTCGTGGCGGCTGTTTCGGGTTACATCGACAATCAAACCGCGCTGGACCAGCTGGCTGACTTTCGCATTTCGGGCACTGGTAAAATCGGTAGTGACCTAACCATTGGGGGGAATGCGACTATTTCTTCGCTGGGTACTGGCACCACAAGCAAAGTGGTTGCGGACGCCAATGGCATGCTTATAGCCCAGCCCCTCGATGCGCTGGTATTAAATGGGCAGCAGCTGAGTTTGGGTACCAGTTCTGTCACTTTGCCTTCAGGTCCTGCCGGGCCTACCGGGCCTACCGGGCCTACGGGTCCGCGAGGCCTCCAAGGCGCGCAGGGCGTGCAGGGCGTACCTGGCGTGCAGGGCATTGCAGGAGCCGAAGGAGCAACCGGCGCTACTGGCCCGCAGGGCATTGATGGCCCCCAAGGTCCGCAGGGGATAATGGGTGCTACGGGCGCCACAGGTGCTCCAGGTCCCATAGGCCCACAAGGAGCTACTGGGCCAGCCGGTGCCACAGGCCCGCAGGGGGTGGCAGGCCCCGCTGGTGCTCAGGGTGCCACTGGGGCTACCGGCCCGCAGGGTGAAATCGGCGCCACTGGTCCCCAGGGTGCTACAGGCGCGACGGGTGCTACCGGCGCAACGGGCGCCACTGGTGCTCAAGGTCCACAAGGAGAAACCGGGGCTTCTGGCGCCCAAGGCCCACAGGGTATCGCTGGGCCAACTGGTGCACCGGGTGCTCAAGGCCCACAAGGGGAGACTGGAGCAACTGGAGCACCAGGTCCTCAGGGTATTGCTGGCCCTACTGGTGAGACGGGTGCTACCGGTTTACAGGGTCCCAAAGGTGATAAGGGCGATACTGGCTTTGATGGTGCAGCCGGTCCCAAAGGCGACCAGGGTATTCAAGGCGTGGCCGGTCCGGTAGGCCCCAAAGGCGACACCGGGGCCTCGGGTGCGGACGGGGCAAAAGGCGACCGAGGCGACCAAGGCCCGGCTGGTCCTATTGGCCCGAAAGGTGACACCGGCTTTGACGGCGCGGCTGGTCCGAAAGGTGACCAGGGCGTGCAAGGTGTAGCCGGTCCCAT
>NZ_JAEDAE010000018.1 GCF_016056375.1 Hymenobacter negativus | reverse complement strand
TCATCCTGAGCCAAGATCAAACTCTCCATTGTAAAATATCTTCTACACCCAGGCGAACCTGGGCTGATGTCGAGTGCTGACCTTGCTCACATATTGACATTATGGTCAAATTCGTTTCGCTTGGTTTGCTTCACTGTGCTTATTCCGAAGAAGAAGCAGCAAGTGAAACACTTACTATTTTGTCTGTTTCCGTCATTCAAAGAACGTGTGATATTTCCATTTGAAATATCAGTGTGGACTGGTGTGTTAGTCCGGCGTTGCTGCTGCTAACCTTTGTTCGTTTTGCGAGTGCAAAGATAGAAAGCTTTTTTCTATTTAGCAAGTTCGTTTCGAAAATTCTTTTGCTTTTCGATTCGTTTTTAAAATCTGCTGCTTTCGATTAAAGCAGCTCTTTTATTTGTAAGTCAGCTTGTTATAGCTCCCTTTTGGATACCTCTGTTCGTTTTGGGAGTGCAAAGGTAATTGTTTTTTTCGACTTTCAAACTTTTCGGCGAAAAAATTTTAGAATCTTTTCGTTTCGATTTTCAAATCTAGCTACTTCCGATTGAACCGGGTTGCAAAGGTACGGCAGCTTTTTTCGCCAGTGCAAGCTATCTAAGAAATAAATCTTAGCGCTTGTGGCTGGTTGCGGATGAAAGATACACTACTCTCCGCAGGAGTTCCGAACCTTTCAATTTGTCGCCTGAGGGAGTGCTCTGGGCTTTTCCGTTGGTCCGTTTGACGTTTCGGGACTGCAAAGGTAGGGGGACTTTTGGGGGCGGCAAGCGGCCTTTTACGAAATAGTTGGTTCAGGGTTGTAAGTAGCTGATTGATGCGGTTAAAAAATTCAGTTTCGTTGCTGGCTGGCTTTCGTTAAGGGGTGGTTGAGGCTGCATAATGCATCACGGTGCATTCACGATGCGAAGCATTACGTTTTGCTTGGCTAGGTTTGTGGCTGCTTTTGAAGGGCGCTATCGCTGGCTGAAGATGCGACGAACCGGTCTGCTTGCCCCCTACCCTATTGTGTGTAAATCTGGATTTGAAGCAATACAGCATCATTCGATGGGGCTGGGTAAGTCGATATTGATGAGTGTGGGGCTTTTTGGCATGCAAAAGCCCCACAACTATCTCCGTCGTGAGGCTGGGGATAGTTGCGGGGCTAATGTAATTGGAGTTTCTTATCCTTTGTGGAGAGGTTAGCGGTGGAGAGTGCTGACGCGGTCAGGGCCCACGCTAACGATGCTGATGGACACCTGAAGCTCGCGTTCGAGGAATTCGAGGTACGCAATTAGGTTAGCGGGGAGTTGGGCGGCGTCGGTGATTTGGGTGAGGTCGGTGTTCCAGCCGGGGAGGGTGACGTATTCGGGGGTGACGGTGGTGAGCTCGCCTGGGTCGGGCAGTTGGGGGGTGCTTTCACCGGTGGCGGTGCGGTAGTGGGTGCAGGCCTGGATTTCGGTGAAGGCATCGAGGACGTCAGCTTTCATGAGGTGGAGTTCGGTGACGCCATTGAGCATAATGGCGTAGCGAAGGGCGGGCAGGTCTATCCAGCCAGTGCGGCGAGGGCGGCCGGTGGTAGAACCGAACTCGCGGCCGGCCTGGCGGATTTGCTCGCCGACTTCGTTGTGGAGCTCGGTGGGGAACGGGCCGCTGCCGACGCGGGTGCAGTATGCTTTGGTGATGCCATACACCTTATCGATGTGGCGGGGGGCGATGCCGAGGCCGGTGCAGGCGCCGGCGGCGATGGTGCTGGACGAGGTGACGTAGGGGTAGGAACCGAAGTCGATATCTAATAGAGAGCCTTGGGCACCTTCGGCGAGGATGCGCTTGCCTTGGGTGAGGAGGTCGTTGAGGAGGTATTCGGTGTCGATGAGTTGGAGGCTGCGCAGGAATTCGACGGCGGAGAAGAAATCGGCTTCGAGGGCTTCGATTTCGAGCTGCTTGTTGTGGTGGGCGGCGATGGCTGCGTGCTGGGCAACGGCTTCTTGGTAGCGCTGCGAGAAATCGGGCAGGAGAATGTGGCTGACGCGCAGGCCGACGCGGCCGATTTTATCGGAATAGGTGGGGCCGATGCCTTTGAGGGTGCTGCCGATTTTAGTGTTGCCGCGGGCTTCTTCGCTGATGCGGTCGAGGGCGCGGTGCGATGGGAGGATGAGCTGGGCTTTCTTGGAGATGTAGAGGTTTTGGGACCAGTCGATGCCGCGGTCGGTGAGCTTTTGGAGCTCCTGGCGGAAGACGATGGGGTCGAGGACGACGCCGTTGCCGACGACGTTGATGATGTGCGGATGGAAAATGCCGCTGGGCACCTGGTGCAGGACGTGCTTGACGCCGTCGAAATACAGGGTGTGGCCGGCGTTGGGGCCGCCCTGGAAGCGGGCGACGGCGTCGTAGGTGGGCGCGAGAACGTCTACGATTTTGCCTTTGCCTTCATCGCCCCATTGGAGGCCTACTAATACATCTACTGGCATGGTGGTTTGGGGTCGCCCTCGCGTTAGGCCTCACACCCAGCCCCCCTCCGATGGAGAGGGGAGCTTGACGGGATGTAAGCTTGGAGGAGGGCTGTTATTATTGTGTTGGTGTTGTAGGTTGAATTGCTGCGTTGACTTTTGCCTAGTGCTATCTTCCGTGATAAAGTCCTTCGCTATGCTTAGGATAACAGATAAGTATAGACCAAACGGGCAAAAAAACGGCCGCCTAATTGGCGGCCGGGGTTAACTGTTGGCGGGCAGTGGCTTCGTCGGGCGAAACGGTGAAGATGTTGTTCAGCTTCGTGATGGCCAGCATCTTCTTAGGATGGTCGGCGGGGTTGATGAGGACCAGTTCGCCGCCGCGACTGCGGAACTTGGTGAGGAGCGAAACAAGGACGCCGATGCCGGTGCTATTGATGTAGCGGATTTCGGAGAGGTCGACGGCGCACTGGTTGAGGTCTTCGCCGAGGTGCGTGTTGACGGATTGCAGGAGTTGGTCGGTGTCGGGGCTGCCGATGAGGTCGCCATTGAGGCGGACGAAGAGGATGCCGTTGTCGACGGTGCTGGTGGTGGTCATGCGTGGGGGTTTCGGGCGGCGGCCTGGGCGCGACAGTCGCCGCAGATACCGTAAAGATTCAAAGAATGGTGCAAGATATGGAAGTTCAGCAGGTCGCCGACCATGGTTTGGATGCCGTGGATGCGGGGGTCGCAGAATTCCACCACTTTATGGCATTCGGTGCAAATGACGTGGTCGTGCTGGCGGTAGCCGTAGCTCTTCTCATACTGGGCGAGGTTGCGGCCGAATTGGTGCTTGCTAACGAGACCTTGCTCGACTAATAAATCGAGGGTATTATAAACGGTGGCGCGGCTTACTTGCAGGCCGCGCTCCTTCATGCCGGCGTAGAGCTCTTCGACATCGAAGTGACCGGAACGGGCGTAAATTTCTTCAAGAATAGCATAGCGCTCACCGGTTTTGCGTAGGCCTTTGTTTTCGAGGTGGGCGGTGAAGAGCTTACGAACTTCATCTAGCTTGTCGGTATTCAGGATTGCTTCGGAGGCCGGGCTGGGCGTGTGTTTGGCAGCGTAGCCGGTTTCGGATGAGCCGCCCGTGCCCTGCCCTGCTTCGGTGTTTAAGTCGGTTCGGGATTTACTCACTTTATATTATAGAGTGTAAGTCGGCGGTACAAAGGTACGGTCGTTCAAACGGAATGCCTCACCCCCCGGCCCCTCTCCGGTGGAGAGGGGGAGCCACGGCGGCGTGGTTATGAAATCCTATTGCTCGAAGTAGAGGTGGTAGTGGTTGGCGCAGCCGGGGTTGAATTTGGCCTGGCAGTGGGGGCAGGTGCTGTCGCAGCTTAGGTAGCTGGCGATGCTGAGAGTTTGGTGGCAATGGCCGCAGTAGATGGCTTTGGTTTGGAATTCGGTTTTCGGCCAGGTTTGGGCGGGGTGACTGGCGACTTCATTATGACACTGGATGCAGGCGTAGAACTCGCCACAGCATTTGTGTTGGATGGCGATGATGTCGCGCTCGGAGTGGTAATGGGCGCATTGGGTGCGCTCGTTCACACGGGTACCGTGGACGGCGATGGGTTCGGTGGGTTTCACTTTACGAATCGAACCGCTCAACCTGCAGTACGCCATCTACTTTTTTGAGGCGCTGGATGAGCTTATTAAGATGGTCAGTATCGTTGACAAAGACCATAATCTGGCCCTCGAAGAACCCATCATCGGCGGTGAGGGCAATGGAGCGCATGTTGACCTTGAGGCTGGTGCTGATGATGCGCGTCACGTCGTTGACGAGGCCCACGCGGTCGGAGCCTTTGAGGCGGACGCCAGCCAAGAAGGCCAGTTCGAGCTGGTCGGTCCACTTGGCGCGCACGATGCGGTTGCCGTAGTTCGACATGAGGTCGACAGCGCGCGGGCAGCTGGTGCGGTGGATGATGAGGCCCTGGTCGGTTTCGAAGCCGAACACGTCGTCGCCGGGAATGGGGTTGCAGCAACGCGCGATGCTGTAGTTGAACTTGTCGGTGTGCTCGCCCACTACCAGCATATCGGGGCGTACGCCGCGAATTTTTTGGACCTCGTTCTCAAAGGTTTTGGGCTCAAGAACGGCAGGCAAAGGCTTTTCGGAGGTGAAGAGCGACTCGCGGATGGCGCGGCCATCAATCTGCCCCACGGCCAAGCGATAATAGAATTCCTGGGCGCTAGGGGCGTTAAAATAGGCCAGCAGGCGATTGAAATTATCCTGAGTGAAGGGCACACCAATGAGTTCCAGCCGTTTTTCGAGCAGGAAGCGGCCGTCTTCGGCTTTGGCACGCTTGTCATCGCGCAGGAAATCCTTGATTTTCGAGCGGGCCTTGGTGGTGATGACGTAGTTGAGCCACTCCGGCGTAGGGCGCTGCTTGTGCGAGGTCAGGATTTCGACCTGGTCGCCGTTGTGCAACTGATAGCTCAGCGGCTCCAGCTTCTGGTTCACCTTGGCGCCGAGGCAGTGGATGCCGATTTGCGAGTGGATATCGAAGGCGAAATCCAGTGCTGTGGCCTTATCGGGCAGAATCACCAGCTTGCCCTTGGGCGTAAAAGCATACACCTCCTTCACGAATAGGTTCTGGCGGAATTCGTCCATGAACTCCAAGGCGCTGGAGTTGTTAGATTCCAGCATCTCGCGCACCTTGTTCACCCATCCTTCGAGCGAGCTTTCGGGCTGAATGCTGCCGGTGTCCTTGTATTTCCAGTGTGCAGCATAGCCTTTCTCGGCGATGTCGTCCATGCGGCGCGAGCGGATTTGCACCTCCACCCACTGGCCGGCGCGCGACATGACGGTGGTGTGCAAGCTCTCGTACCCGTTGGCTTTGGGCGTGCTAACCCAGTCGCGCAAGCGGTCGGGGTTGGGCTGGTAGAAGTCCGTGACAATAGAATATACCTGCCAGCAAGCAGCTTTTTCCTGCTCCGGCGGCACGTCCAGAATCACGCGAATGGCAAACAGGTCATACACCTCATCGAAGGTGATGTTCTGCTTCTTAATCTTTTTGAGAATGGAATAGATGCTCTTAGGCCGGCCTTTTATCTCATAGTCGAAGCCCTGAGCATTCAGTTCCTCGTCAATGGGCTGCACAAACTCCTTGATGAAGCGGTTGCGCGCCGCCTGGCTCTGGCGCACCTTAGCCTTAAGCTCCGTGTACGTCTCCGTATCGGTGAATTTGAGGTACAAATCCTCCAGCTCACTCTTTATAGTATAGAGGCCAAGGCGGTGGGCTAGCGGCGCGTACAGATACAGCGTTTCCGAGGCAATTTTCAGCTGCTTGTGGCGCGGCATCGAGTCAAGCGTCCGCATGTTGTGCAGACGGTCGGCAATTTTGATGAGAATCACGCGCACATCCTCGCTCAGCGTGAGCAGCATTTTGCGGAAGTTCTCAGCCTGCTCGCTGGTACCGTATTCAAACACCCCCGAAATCTTGGTCAGGCCATCGATGATGCGGGCCACTTTGGTACCAAACTCGCGCTCAATGTCCGAAATTTCGGTCGGCGTATCTTCCACCACATCATGCAGCAGCGCTGCCACAATGCTGGTTGTGCCCAACCCGATTTCCTCCACTGCAATCTGCGCCACTGCCAAGGGATGCAGAATATACGGCTCGCCCGACTTACGGCGCATCTCCTTATGCGCCTCCAGGCTCTGATTAAAGGCTTTTTTAATCAACTTGGGGTCACCGTCTTTTAAGTACGGCTTGGCAGTGCGCAGCAGGCGGCGGTAGTGGCGCAGGATTTCCTGGCGCTCGGCTTCGGGAGAGATTACGGGAGGCATAATGGGTAAAGTAACAACGCCGGGGCGGAAAAGGTGGCCCCGCTAACCCTTCGATACGAGTTATACATAGACTTTGCACACAATGGTTTTCCCGAGTACCTTTGCGGCCCGTAGCAAACGGCTGCGGCGCCCCATATTGCGGATATGGCGAAATTGGTAGACGTGCCAGACTTAGGATCTGGTGCCGCAAGGCGTGTGGGTTCGAGTCCCTCTATCCGCACTTTTATTTGATGCAGGCCTTCAGTCGTATAGGCTGGGGGCTTTTTTTTCAACCTTTCAATCGGGCCGGTAACCACTGGCTTCCCTGTTTTGAACATTACCCTCGACAAGAACGACGAGCAGCTGACCGGGCTGCTGACGGTACACCTGACCGAAGCCGACTACGCCCCCGCCGTCGAAAAGCAGATTAAAGAATACACCAAGCGTGCCCAGGTGAAGGGTTTCCGTCCTGGCATGGTGCCCGTGGGCATGGTGCGCAAGATGTACGGCAAGGGCATCATGGGCGAAGAGCTCAACAAAGTGCTGGGCCAGGCCGTGGATTCTTATATTAAGGACAACAACATCAAGCTGCTGGGCGAGCCCCTGCCCCTGCCGAGCTCCGTTGATTTTGATGCTGCCAAGGAGTTTGATTTTCAATTTGAGTTGGGCTTGCTGCCCGACTTCGAGCTGCCCGCCGACCTGGCCGTGGAGCGTCATCAGGTAAGCCTCGACGACGACACGCTGGCTCAGACGAACGAGCAAATTGCCCGTCAGTACGGCGAGACGACCAACCCCGACGAGTCGGAAGCGGGCGACTACCTCTTCGGCAAGCTGAAGAAGGCCGGTGAAGAAGGCGAAGGCCGCACCATCCTGTTGCCCATTGCCAAGGTGACCGGCGACCAGGCCCAGTTTATCGGCAAGAAAGCTGGTGATGTGGTGACGTTTGACCTGCAAGCTGCTTTCAGCAATGACGCGGCTTCGATTTCGAACTTTACCGGCCTGAGCAAAGCCGAAGCTGCCGAGGCAACCGGCAACTACGAGCTGAGCGTGGAGAAAGTGAACCGCACGGCTGCCCCGGAAATGAACCAGGAGCTGTTCGACAAAGTGTTTGGCCCCGAGGCTGTGGCTTCGCAGGAAGAGTTCGATGCCAAAGTGCGCGAAACCATCCAGCAGAACTACGACCGCGAGAGCGAAGGCGCGATGAACAACAGCATCGTGGAGCAGCTGGTGAACAAAACCGAAATCAAGGTGCCCACGGAGTTCTTCAAGAAATGGCTGGTGCGCGCCAACGAAGGCAAACTGACGCCCGAGAAAGTTGAGGAGCACTACTCCGACTACGAGAAAGAGCTGAAGTGGAGCATGATTCGCAACAAGGTGGTGGAAGAAGCCGGCCTGAAGGTGAGCAACGACGAAATTGTAGACCGCACGCTCGACAAAATCATGGGCCAGTTCAGCATGCCGAATATGCCCGACGAGATGCGCGAATCGATGCGCCAGTACGCCAACGAATACCTCAAGCAGGAGAACGGCAAGAACTACGTGAACGAGTACGAGGCCATTCTGGCAGAGA
Source organism: Hymenobacter negativus (assembly GCF_016056375.1). GTDB lineage: Bacteria > Bacteroidota > Bacteroidia > Cytophagales > Hymenobacteraceae > Hymenobacter > Hymenobacter negativus_A. Next base: position 23,736 of record NZ_JAEDAE010000018.1, on the reverse strand, counting down.
AAGTGCTCGAAAACCTGCGCGGCAAAGTTGTTGTTACGGACAAGCCCGTAACGGCCGAAGAATTCCGGAACCTGCACAGCTAACCCCTGCGCAACCCGATTTTTGGAAAAGCCCTTACGGAAACGTAGGGGCTTTTTTGTTGGGTTTCCAGCAACATTCGCTTTCTTCGTCCGTCTTACTAACCTCACCCGTGCGAGCGCAGGCCCGCACCCCATTTTTCTCCAATGAATCCATTACTGAATAGACAAGAATTCCGCAAGTTTGCCGTGAAAGGCCAGGGACTGAGCGGCCTGGGCGTTGACCAGTACCTGAACCACATGGAAGGCCAGGTGCGCAACGGCATGATGTTGCCCACCAACATGACCCGCTCGGTGATTGAAGAACGTCCGCAGAACTTCCGCGAAATCGACGTATTCTCGCGCCTTATCATGGACCGCATCGTGTTTCTGGGCACGGCCGTGGACGACTACATCGCCAACATCCTGACGGCGCAGATGCTGTTCTTGGAGTCGGCCGATGCCAAGAAAGACATTCTGCTGTACATCAACTCGCCCGGCGGCTCGGTGTATGCCGGCCTCGGCATTTACGACACGATGCAGTACGTGAACCCCGACGTGGCTACCATCTGCACGGGTCTGGCCGCTTCGATGGGCGCGGTGCTACTGGCCGGTGGGGCCGCTAACAAGCGTTCGGCCCTCCCCCACGCCCGCGTGATGATTCACCAGCCTTCGGGCGGGGCACAGGGTCAGTCGTCGGACATCGAGATTACGGCTCGTGAAATTTTGAAACTGAAGAAGGAGCTGTATGACATTCTGGCGCAGCACACCGGCAAAACCTACCAGGAAATCCACGACAACTCGGACCGCGACTACTGGATGCGTGCCGATGAAGCCAAGGAGTACGGCCTGATTGACGAAGTGCTAGAGAAGAAGAAAGCATAATCTCGGATTCAGTCAGACTTGATTGACTGCACTGATTTTATAGGCGATTTTGTCAATAAAAAAGCCCCTGCTAAACCAGCAGGGGCTTTTTTATTGACAGGTTTTCAGGCGCTGATAACAGCTAGCCTGAGCCGGATGGGAGCCGCGTAGTGGCCAGCCGGTCGCGAGGGCTGGAGCGGCGTAGCGGTGAAAACCCACCCCGTGCCCCAGGCCGGCGTGACAGTAGAAGCTAGAAATACTAATTGCAGATGTTGGGCTTGTGGTTCCATAAGAGAGAGTGTGTGAAGAAAGCGTGGCTTGCGCCATGAGTTATTTTACCTGGCTAGCCCTGGCGAAGCGGTTGCCGGTTGGGCAGCGCGGCTCGAAAGCAAGTCACTTGTATCGGGATACAATCAGGATGTGGGAACTCGTTTCGGTGGGTAAGGACGGGCAAATAGTGGCAGCACGAGGATGAAACAGTCAATTGGCATGTGGAGTAAGGGCAATTGACTGGCAGGCCGAGGTCGGTATTCAGGCATGGCCTTCGCGCAGGAGGCCCCAGTTAACGGGCGCTTCGGCGTCGTGACCGGCAGAGCATTGGCCCGTAGTCTGGAAACCCAGCCGCTGAAAAAATAGCAGGACTTCGGACCGCTGGGCATCGAGGTAACACGGCGCATGAGTAGCCTGCATGGCGGCCAGCGTGGCCTGCATTAGGCGGCGCCCCAAACCGTGGCCACGGTGAGCCGGATGCACGGCCAGTGCCAGCAAGTAGTAGTGGCTAGTGGCAGTGAGGCTCTGGCGGCGCAGCCACGCCGAGGCCACTAGAAAGTGCCGTAGCCGCTGAAACCCGGCCCAGTCGAGCCGCCACAGGGCAGCGGGCAACAGGCCCATGCGCAGCAGCCGCCGCAGCGTAACAGCCGGATGGCTGGGCCCGAGCCACACGGCAATGGCGCTGGCATCGGCATTGGTGTACACCCGGCCGTAGCGCAGGCCGAAGCGTAGCAACTGCTCCAGCAGCCATATTTTCTGGCTTTTGGCATCGGGGCCGGTGCAGCAGTATTTCAATACGGGGTGGTCGGCGCAGGCAGCTTCGAGCAAGGCTGCGGCCCACACCATATCGGCAGGCTCAAGGCGGCGGGCGGGCAGGGTCGTGACGGGGTATATTGACGCAGCGGCAATGGACGGACGTGGCGGGGAGACGAGCATGAGTTTTTCCGGGATAATCTCAAGAATAATTGCCGCGTAATTACCCTTGAGTGAGGGTAGGATGCGACGGTAAGCCAGGCTCGGCTACGCGCATGTAGACGAGCGCACCAAGAAGTGAGTAGTATTTTTTCATGGGGAAGTATTAATCACCAACCAGGCGGTGGCTGGTACGGTCAAAGCACGTTATTCCCTCATTAGATGCGTTGCGCAGATGTTGCAAATGCGTTGGCCAACGTTGCAACACATGCATAAACGTTGCAGAAAACGCCTATTTCATAAAACAGGCCTGGAACTATGCTATCCCAACTGCCCACGCAGCAGCCATACCCACTGTTTACAAGCCGAGAATCTATTGGATTTTATCAACAACAATTCCCGCTTTGGCAACGCCTTCCCCTACTCCTGCTCCCTGCCGGGCTACCGCACTGGGGGGCATGCCAAACTGCCGCGAGAAGGCCGTGGAAAAGGCGGCCGGGCTGCCAAACCCCACCTGGTACGCCACTTCAGCTACCGTGCCTACCTGCGCCTGTAGGAGCACCAGCGCCCGGTTCAGTCGCGTGGTGCGGAGTCTCTCGCCCGGCGACTGCCCGGTGAGGGCCTTGAGCTTGCGGTGGACTTGAGTGCGGCTCAGTCCGATGTCGGCCCCGAGCTCGTCGACACCGAAAGATTCATCGGCCAGGTGGCGCAGCATCGACTCGCTCACTCGTCGTAAGAAATCTTGGTCGAGGGAAAGCTGGCCGGCAGCGGCGGCGGCATGCGCCGCCGCTTGCTCGGGCTCCAGGCTGGCCAGGGGGGCGGTGATAGGCATCGCCGGGGCCACGGCGGCAAAATGTGCCTGCACCTGCCGGCGCAGCGCCAGCAGGTTGCGCACCTGCGCCCGCAGCTCGCGCGGGTTGAAGGGCTTGGCCAGGAAACTATCGGCACCGGTTTCTAGGCCTTCGAGTTTGGCATCGGGGCCGGATTTGGCCGTGAGCAGCACCACCGGAATGTGGCTGGTGGCCACGTCGGCCTTCAATTGGGCGCATACCTGGTAGCCGTCCAGGCCGGGCATCATCACGTCGCTTACAACGAGGTCGGGCACTTCGGCTCGGGCCAGGGCCAGGCCGGCATCGCCGGTGGTGGCCAGCAGGAGGCGGTAGCCGGCCGGGGCCAGCGTCGTGCGGATGAATTCGCGCACTTCGTCATTGTCTTCAATAATAAGCACAAGGTCGCGCTCAGAAGCACTTTGAGCTGATATATCAAAACCCTGTTTATCAAAAATATGCGAAGACGGCTCCTCTGGGTAAGCGGGACCCTGCGTGGTTGCTCCGGCAATGGGAGGCAGCGCTTCATGGACCGATTCGATGGGCAGGCCGTGCGGCAGTTGCACGGTGAAAGTGGAGCCAACTCCTGGCTGGCTGGCAACGGCCACCGTGCCCCCGTGCAGCACGGTGAGCTCGCGCACCAGCGCCAGGCCAATGCCGGTACCGGTAGGCCGGGCCTCGCTGCCGGGGCTGCGGGCCTGAAAGAAACGGTCGAACAAATAGGGTAAGTCTTCGGCGGCGATGCCCGGGCCGGTATCCTGCACGGCAATGCTGACAATGCCGTTGGGGGCGGCAGCCGTGGCTGGTACTTCGGTTACCGTTACGGTTACGAGGCCATTGGCTGGGGTGAAATGCAAAGCATTGGCCACCAGATTGGTAAGAATTTCATCCAGCTTGCCCGCGTCAAAAACCAACGGTACGGGCTGCGCGGGCACCTGGCATTCCAGAACAATATGCCGGCTGTCGGCCAGCACGGCAAAGGATGAAACCAGCTGACGCACGGCCATCGCCACATCGCCCGGAGCAAGCGCCAGATGCAGGGCGCCGGCTTCGAGCTTGCTTAAATCGAGCAGCTGATTGATGAGGGTGAGCAGCTTGCGGGCATTGCGCAGCACCAGGCCCCCCTGGCGGCGCACGGCCGGGTCGGCCGGGTCGGTGGCCAGCACTTCGGCCGGCCCCAAAATGAGGGTGAGCGGGGTGCGAAACTCGTGGCTGACATTGGTAAAAAAGTCGGTTTTCACGCGGTCCAACTCCTGGAGATGTTGCAGGGCCTGGCGCTCTAGCTGGCGGTCGGCACGCTCCCGTTCCCTGTCGCGGGTGTAGGCGCGCACCCCGTACATTATGCAGGCAAATCCGCTGGTATATAGCAGATAGGCCCACCAGGTACGCCACCACGGCGGCTGCACACTGAAGGCAAACACGGCTGGCTGCGGGCTCCACAAACCATCTTCGTTGGCAGCCCGCACCTCAAACTGGTAGTCGCCGGGCGGTAGGTTGGTATAGGTAGCCGAGCGCGCCGCCGATGGGCCATTCCACGGTTGCTCGAAACCTGCCAGGCGGTACTGGTAGCGCACTCGGCCGGGCGTGGTGAGGCTGGTGGCGCCGTAGTCGAAAGTAAGGTAATTGAGGCGGTGTGGCAGGCGGGCGTTGGGCAGCAGCACCGTGTCGTGCATAAACAAGCGGAAGCCCGTGAGTTGGGGGCGCGGCGGCACGCGGTTGGGGTGCGCCCCGGCGGGCGTGTAGCGCATCAGGCCGGCCACGGTGCCGGCCCATAGCACACCGTTGGGCTCGGCCAGCACGGCATTGATGCCGGTTTCCTGGCCAATGAAGCCTTCTTCGCGGCCAAAGAAATCCTGGCGGCCGGTGGCGGGCGTGTAGCGCAACAGGCCCCGGGTGGTGCCCAGCCAAACGGCCCCGCCAGCATCGCATTGCACAAAGTAAGGGTTGTTGACGTGAGCACCGGGAATATCCTGCAAAGGCACCCGGCGCAGCCCAGCAATGGGGTGCGCCGGGTCGTAGCAAAACATACCTTCGCCGAAACTACTGAGCCACAGCTGCCCGTGGCCGTCTTCGCTCATCGAAAAAATACTGAGGGGCTCGGCCCTGGCCGGCCGGGGGGCCACGGCGCGAAAGCGCAGGCCGGGCAGCGCGCCCGGACTGGCTGGGGTGGTTTCCTGCGCTTCGAGCAAGCCGGAATTTTCAGTGCCCAGCCAGATGGTGCCGGTGTGGCTGCGCAACAGCTTCATCACGCGCCGCGCCCCGGCCAGGGTGGGCCCCACGTATTGCTGGTGCTGCGCCGTGGCGGGGTCATATACTATCAGGCCCTGGGTTTCGGTGGCCAGCCAGATGCGGCCGTGCCGGTCTTCGGCCAGACTGGCCACGGTGGCGTCGCTCAGCTCCGGAATTTGGTCATTCAGCGAAAACCAGCGGGCTTGCCGGGGCTTCCAGATAGCGGTGCCGCCTTTAGTAGCGCCGGCCCATACGTCGCCGTTGGCCCGCTCCAGCACGGCCCGGATGATATTATACGTATCGGGCTCGCGCTGGGGCAATACCTGGCAGCGAGTGGCCGGAAACGGCCCGGGATGCAGCAGCGCCAAGCCATTGTTGGTCCCCACCCAATAGTCGCCGCTAGCTCCCCTGGCCCGGGCCAGGGCGTACACTTTGGCCCCGGGCAGCCCATCGGTGGTGCCGAACAAAGCAAAGCGGGCATCGGGCGGGTACTGGGTCAGGCCGTTGGCGGAGGTGGCCCAGAGGTTGCCTTCGCGGTCGCGCAGCAGGTCGCCCCGGCGGTAGCTGTGGCTCACCAGGCCAGTGCCCGGCAGGCAGCGGGCCACCGGGGCCGTGGCCCTTTCCAGATAACTGAGGCCCTGGCCCGTGAGCACCCACACCCGTCCGGCCGAACCTGGCTCGGCCACGATTCGCAGTACTTTATCAGAACACAAACCCTGAACGATGGTGTATTGGCGCACGCCACCGCCAGCGGCGGGAGTATCGAGCACAAACAGACCGGCGCGCTCGGTGCCCACCCACAGGCGGCCGTCGGGCGCGGCATTCAGCCCCAGTACCGGCCCGGTGGTGAGAGCCGCCGCCAGCGGTTCAGGCAACGCCCGAGGCTGGCCGGTGTCTTCGTCTACCAGCAGCAGCCCCTGGTCGGTAGCAACCCAAAGGGCCCCGGCCGGCCCCAGCGCAAGGGCATTGATGGCCGGCGGCTGCCCGCCCGGGCCAATAGGTAGTGGCACCTGCTGCACCAGCGGTGCCGCGGGCCAGGCGCCCCGATTCTGCCCCTGGGGCCAGCGCAGGCAATATAAATCGCCGCCACCGGTGCCCACCCACACCCGCCGGGCACCGGTGTTGCGAGCCAGGATGGCTCGCACATCGGTAGGGTATCCCAGGACGCGGGGCGTCACGCGCTGCACGCGCTCGGAGGTGGGGTTGAAATAGCAAAGAGAGCCGTCGCGCAGACCCATCCACAGGCCAGACGCCGGGCCGGGGTCGGCCGCCAAGGCCGTTACCCGCGTGTTGGGCAGGCCCGATTGGGTGGTGAGCGAATGGAAAGCGTGGCCATCGTACCAGGCCGCCCCAACCTCCGATACCAGCCACAGCCGGCCCAGGCCATCCTGCGCCAGGGCGCTAACGCTGGTTTCGGGTAGTCCCTCGGCTAGGCTGAAGCTGCGCGAAGGCAGGGTCTGGCCCACGGCAACTAAGCTGAGCAGTACGGCCAGGCAATTCAGCGCGGACCTCACCAGCCACCGAAAACGAGTGTACTCAAACCCCATATTATCACCTTTTAATTCAGGAATTCAAATATGGTAGACTGCCAAATATATAGACGAATTTTGGAATTGTACTAACGGTAATCTGCAGCCATGAGCAGATGCACGGCTAGTTTGTCCGAAGCAACCATTAGCCCGCGCAGCGAGTCGTTTAATTCTCGTACCAAAGCTCGTGCAGTAGTTGCCTGCCCTTGCCAAAGGCAGTTTAAGGGCAGCAGCTTTTGGTGTCCAATGGGCCCGATTTCGGGATTGATGCGCAACGGGCCCGTACGAAGGCGATGGCACCATTTTTCTACCCGCCGACGTTGGGCATGTCGTATCTTTGAGTCCGTTTGTTCTAAAACTTGCTCTTCCACCCTACTCTATTCCTCCCTCCGTGGCCGAAATATCCTGTTCCTTTTGCAATAAGAGCAAGCGCGAAGTCGCCGTCATGATTTCGGGTATCAATGCCCACATTTGCGAAAAATGCGTGGGCCAAGCCCAGCACATCCTCGATGAAGAGGCCAAAGCCCAGGACGCCAGCAAGCAGCCCAAGTTTAACCTCATCAAGCCCAAAGCCATCAAGGAGCACCTCGACCAGTACGTGGTGGGCCAGGATGAGGCCAAACGGGTGATGGCCGTGGCCGTGTACAACCACTACAAGCGCTTGATGCAGAAGCCCCAGGACGACGAAGTGCAGATTGAAAAGTCGAACATCATCATGGTGGGCGAAACCGGCACCGGCAAAACCTTTCTGGCCCGCATGCTGGCCAAAATCCTGCAAGTGCCCTTCTGCATTGCCGACGCCACGGTGCTGACGGAGGCCGGTTATGTGGGCGAAGACGTGGAAAGCATTCTCACCCGCCTTCTGCAAGCGGCTGATTATAACCTCGAAGCGGCCGAGCGCGGCATCGTCTACATCGACGAAATCGACAAAATTGCCCGCAAAAGCGACAACCCCAGCATCACGCGCGACGTGAGCGGCGAGGGCGTGCAGCAGGCCCTGCTGAAGCTGCTGGAAGGTACCAACATCAACGTGCCGCCGCAGGGCGGCCGCAAGCACCCCGAGCAAAAGATGATTTCGGTGAACACCGAGAACATTCTCTTCATCTGCGGCGGCGCATTCTCGGGCCTCGACCGCATCATCAAGAGCCGCCTGAATACCAAGCCGATGGGCTTCGCCAAGACGAACCTCGATGAACAGGTGGATACGAAAAACTTCCTGCGCTACGTGTCGGCCCAGGACATCAAGAGCTTCGGCCTGATTCCTGAACTGATTGGCCGCCTGCCGGTGCTCACCCACCTCAACCCGCTGGACCGCACCACCCTGCGCATGATTCTGACCGAGCCCAAGAACTCGCTTGTGCGTCAGTACAAGCGCCTATTCGGCATGGAAAACATCGAGCTCAGCTTCACGGATGACGCGCTGGAATACATCGTGGAAAAGGCCGACGAGTACCGCCTCGGCGCGCGCGGCCTGCGCTCCATCTGCGAGAGCATCATGACCGATGCCATGTTCGAAATGCCTTCGGAAGAAGGCTCCGACGCATTGCAAATCAACCTGAGCTATTGCCGCAGCAAGTTCGAGAAATCTCCACTGCGGCACATGCGGGCAGCGTAAGGATTCCAACTGGCGCGTTTGCAGACAATGGGAAGTTCGGTTTGCGCCGGGCTTCCCATTTTTGTTGTTTCACTTATTGTGCCAGTGACATGGATTTCTTTTCATTTCTGTTTCGTCGGCCCGTTGTTCTTGAAGACGACTTTTTTGGTCGCCTCGTTTTGGATGGTATCGGTCAAGCTGGCTCGTCCTGCTGTTTTTATGCCGCAAAGGTTATGTTCCAACCTACGGGCACTACAATTGAGTGCATGATTGACACTGCTGATGCTACCGGACCGTCACGAACACAACAAGCTTTTTTTCAGCAATTTGAACAAATATACGCAAGCATATTACCAGAGATTGTACGGGTTATTGAAAACGATTCTCGGCTTCTAGCAGCAGGTTCTCCTTTTGTAAATTTCACTTCAACCCACCGCCTAGCCGGCATTACAATCCCTGAACGAGCTAGTTCGGCAGTCAGCTGGGAAATCTGGTTCGAACCAATAGATACCAGCCAGTGGGGATACAGCGTGTCAGTTGATATGATTGGCGATGTTCCGCAAGCAGGCATTGGCATCTCTGCTTAGGCTTTAGGCCTAAAAAAAGGCCCGCCAATTGGCGGGCCTTTTTCTTTCACGATTGGAAATTATCCAATCAAATGCAACTACTCCACCACCACGCGCTGGATGCTGGGGGCGTTGCCTTCCGCTTGCACGGTGAGCAGGTAGGTGCCGGTGGCCAGGCCGGTGGTGGGCAGTTCGGTGGCGCTGCCGCTGAAGGCGCGGGTAGCTACCAGCTGGCCCAGCACGTTGCGCAGGGTAGCGCTGGCCTTGGCGGCCGGGGCCGTGAGGGCTACGTGCAGGGTGGCTTTGCCCGCTACCGGGTTGGGCCACACGCTGAACTCGCTCTGGTTAGCCTTAGCGGTGGCCAGGCCGGTGGTCACGGTGTACACGTTGGTGGTGGTGCTGGGGCCGCCGGCCGTCGTCACCACTACGTTGCCGGTGGTGGCACCGGCCGGTACGAAGAAGGTGATGGTGGTGCCATTCACCACAGTGAAGTTCGTGATAGCGACACCGTTCAGGGTGAGCGAAGTAGCGCCTGTCAGGTTGGTGCCGGTGATGGTCACGTAAGTGCCAACAGCCCCGGTGGAAGGCGTCATGCTGGCGATAGTGGGAGCCGGCGGCACTACCGTGAACAGTACGCCGTTGCTGGCACCGCCGGCAGTCGTCACAATAACGTTGCCGGTGGTGGCGGTGGCGGGCACTACGGCCGTCATGCTAGTGGCGCTGGTCACGTTGAACGTGGTAGCTGCCACGCCGTTGAAAGTAACGCTGGTGGCACCGCCAAAACCAGTACCGGTGAGGGTAACGGTGGTCCCGGTGGCGCCGCTGGGCGGCGCAATCCGGCTGATGGTGGGCACGGGCGTGGTTACCGTGAACAGCAGGCCGTTGCTGGCAATGCCATTGCCGGCGTACACCACCACGTTGCCGGTGGTAGCGCCATTGGGAACGGTCACGGCAATGGTCTGGGCATCAATTACAGCAACAGAAGCCGTGGCCACACCATTGAAAGTCACGCGCGTAGCGCCGGTAAAGTTGGTGCCGGTCAGCACCACGCCCGAGGCGATGGGGCCAGCATTAGGCGTGAGGCTAATGAGCGTGGGGGTGGGCGGCGGCGTGGCGCAGGTAGTGCTGAGCACAAAGTTGCCAGCCGCAATGGCACCGGTGCCGCGGTAGCCGCTCACAAACACGTAATAGGTAGTGCCGAAGGCTGAGCTAAACGTAACCGTTGAGGCCAGCGAATTGGCGGAGCAGTTTGCAGCATCGTCGTTGGCGCCCACACAGGTGTAGGAACCGCAAGTGCCCGAGTACACGAACAGCTTCGTATCGAAGTTGGTAGCCGCGTTGCAGGTCGATACGGTGATGTTAGCACCCGTGCCCACGATGCTGTAGAATACGCCAGCACCGTCTACACTGATGGCCGTGCAGCTGCCCGTGGGGTCACCAGTAGCAGTCGAGCCAACGGTGGTGCCGGTTACCGACTGGCCGCAGGTCAGGGCAATGGCACCGGAGCAGGCATCGTTCGCCGGCGGCACCGTGAAGGCCGTGGTGGAAGTGCCCGTGCCGCCCGGCCCCGTCACCGTAATAAAGCCGCTGGTAACCCCAGCCGGCACCGTCACCGTAATCTGGGTGCCCGAGTTCACGGTGAAAGTAGGAGCCACGGTGCCGTTGAAAGTCACCTGCGTAGCGCCGGTAAAATTGAGGCCGGTGATAACCACTACGGTACCCACCACGCCGTTAGCCGGCGTGAAGGACGAGATAATCGGAGCCGGAATCACAACGAAATTGGATGTCGAAACACCAGTGCCAACAGGCGTGGTCACGGCGATGGGGCCAGTAGATGCACCAGCCGGCACGGTGGCCGTAATCTGGGTGCTCGAAACCACCGTGAACGTAGGCGCCACAGTGTTGTTAAACTTCACCTGCGAAGCCAACGTGAAGCTGGTACCAGTGATGGTAACCACCGTGCCCACCGGGCCGGTTGTGGGGGTGAAGCTGGTGATAACGGGCGGTGCGCCTACCACAAACGGCGTAGCCGAAGTAGCCGTGCCGGTTGGAGCCGTAACGGTGATGGGGCCAGTGGTGGTGCCAGCGGCCACAGTAGCCGTGAGTTGCGTAGCCGAAACCACCGTGAAGCTGGCGGCAGTCGTGCCGTTGAAAGCCACGGCCGTAGTGCCCGTGAAGTTTGAGCCCAGCACCGTTACCACCGTGCCAGCCAGGCCGCCGGTGGGCGTGAAGCTGGTGATAGTGGGACCGGGAGCCGGCGTGGTGATGGTGAAGTTGGTGTTCGAGATGTCGAAGAAGTAGTTATCGGCAGCTTCTACCATGATGCGCGCCTGGGTCTGGTTGGCCGACAGGGTCGGGGCGATTACTACGGCCGAACCGTTGTTGGGCACGGCGGTGGCCAGGGTGGTCGGGTAGGTCAGGCCGCCGTCGAGGCTGAGCAGAATGTTGACCGTGGCGCAGCTAACGGGGGCATTGGTGGTGCCGGCCACGTCCCAGGTTACGGTTTGGGCCGCGCCGCCCGTCCAGGTTACGGCCGTGTTGGGGGCCTGCACCACAAAGGGACCGGAAGCACTGCTCACGTTCAGGTTCACCAGCGAGCTGTAGTTCACGCCGCCGATAACGCCAGCGGGGCCGCTGTGCTCGTCGCGGGCCGTGCAGCGGAACGACAATGTGCGCGTAACGGTGGGCAGGCGTTCACCGATGACAGTGGTATTGTTCACCAGGTCGGTCAGGCGCGGGAAGTAGCGGGTGCCGCTGGTCAGGGGCACGAAGGAGCGGAACAGGGGCACGTTCTGGCCGGCCACCTGCGCATCGTTAGGGGCTTGCTGAGCGCCGAGGTCCATCTCTTCCCACATGTAGGTGAGGGCGTCGTTTTCGGCATCGGTCGCCGTGGCCGTGAGTTTGAAAGGCGTGCCAACGGGCAGTGTTTTGCCGCCGGCCGGAGCCGTTACCACGGGGGCCGTGTTGCCGGTAGCCGTGGCCGTGCTGCACGTAGTACCATCAATGAAGGCCCGCATTTCCTGGTAGTTGCCAGTGTGGAAAGTCGGGTCCGAGTGGGGCTGCAGGTCATTGCTTGGCAAGCAGATACCAGCGTATGCCATGATGGTGGTGCCCGAACCGGGCTCCCAGGCCGTGCTGGCATTGCGGTTGCCGCCGGCGCAGCTGCCCGCATTCCCATTGAAGGGGTGATTGCCAGCAAACTGGTGGCCCATTTCGTGAGCTACGTAGTCGATGTCGAAGGCATCGCCCACGGGGCTGGGTGAGCCCGTCACGCCCTGGGCCTTGCGCGTGCCGCACACCACGCCGAGGCCGGCAATGCCGCCACCGCCGGTGCTTACCACGTGGCCAATGTCGTAGTTGGCCGTGCCGATGATGGCATTAATGTTCGACTGGTTCTGCGTCAGCATAGCAGCACCGTCGCTGTTGGTGTAAGCCGTAGGCGGCTGCGGGCCAGTACCGCTCAGAAATACCAGCTGGTTATTGTTGGCAACCAGCACCATGCGCACGGCCAGTTCTTTCTCGTACACGCCCACCACGCGGTTCACGGTGGCTACTTCGCCGGCAATTACGCCGGCGGTAGTGTTGCCCTTCGTGAGGGCGTATTCCGGCGTGTTGGCCAGCGCCAGACGGTAGGTACGCAACTGCGGACCAGAAGAAAGGGCTGTGGCGCTGCTGCCTGCAGCGGCCGCAGCCAGGCGAGTGGCGGCAGCTTGCTTATCAGCTGGCGTCAGCTGAAAATCGCAGCTGGGGATAGGACCCGCGGCAGGTGCCGCCCGGTTCATGTCCGTCTTATAGAAGGCCAGGTAGTGCCGGGTATCGGTCCGGGTGACGGGGTCGATGTAGAAGCTTTTGCCCGCGCCAGTCAGCACCTGGGCGTGGAAGCCCTGAGGCGACAAATCGAGGCGTACCGAAGCCGAAGCATCATCCAGGCCCACGCCAGCGTAGGTCTTGATGGCCGGAAACTGCGCAGCCAGCGCAGGTTCCATGATGGGAGCTTCGCGCAGCGCGAAGCGGCCAGTGCTGCCGTTGGGCAGCGGCAGGGCCAGCACCAGCGGCGCAGCATCGGTCCGGGTTTCAAGCGGAGCAGTGGCCAGGGCCGCCCGCAGGCCGTTCACGTCCAGCGTGAGTGGCTGCGAGTGGAACAGTGCCGCCGAAAGTGGCGAAGCTGACGCCGCGCTGCGGGCTTCGGCATCGGTCTGAAAAAATTGGGGAGTAGCCTGTTGGGCCTTGGCCCCGAAGGTCAGGCCCAGGGCCAGCAGTAGGGTGCCCACCCGGCCACGGCTACTACCCGCAGCAACGGTTGCGAGCCGTTGGGTGTTCGGCCAGCGAAAGTAAGGTTGTGTCATTAAAAGAGGGGTTGGTATGAATGGAGTAAATCTAAGGAATAACGCGTATTTCTCAGGCCATTTAGTCGGCTAACCAGCTGATTTAGTCGACAATTCTATTACTAACGGATGACATCCAATCTCAATAAAACTCATAGCACCCCGTAAACACAAAAAAAGCCCCTGAAAATACCAGGAGCTTTTTCATAATGATTTGCCAATCCATCAGGCTACTTGCCCCGAAGGTAGCTCACCATGAGCTCAGCGGTTTTTTTGGCGGCTTGGTGCTGGCCCAGCTTTTCGCGTAACTCAGCATAGCCGGCTTTCATGCGGCCCAGGTAGGCGGAGTCGGTGAGCAGGGTGCGCAGTTCATCGAGCAGGTTGCGGGCCGTGAAATCACCCTGAATCAGCTCTTTCACCACCTCACGGCCGGCAATCAGATTTACCAGCGAAATGTAGGGCACCTTGATAACCATCTTGCCAATGGCGTAGCTCAGCGAACTGGTGCGGTAGCACACAATCTGGGGCACGTCGAAGAGGGCCGTTTCGAGCGTGGCCGTGCCGCTGGTGACGAGGGCCGCCGTGGCATGGCTCAGCAGGTCAAAGGTCTGGTCGAAGACAAAGCGGATGCCGTTGCGGTGGAAGTGCTTATAGTAGTTAGGGTCGAGGTTGGTGACACCGGCCACCACGAATTGGTACTCCTGAAACCCTGGCAAAATGGCAATCATCTCGTGCAGCATCTCCTCGATTTCCTGCTTGCGCGAGCCCGGCAGCACGGCAATAATGGGCTTATTGGGCTCGAGGCGGTTGCGCTCGTAGAAATCGGCGGTGGGCTGAAACTCGGCTACGGCATCGGCCGTGGGATTGCCGGTGTAGTCGACGGGGTAGTTGAATTTCTGGTAAAACTCCGTCTCGAAGGGCAGAATAACGAACATCTTATCGACGTAAGCCTTCACCTTTTCGACGCGCCCCTGGTTCCAGGCCCATATTTTGGGCGAGATGTAGTAGAACACCTTAATACCCTGTTCCTTGGCAAACTTTGCCATCCGCATGTTGAAGCCGGCGTAGTCCACCAGAATCAGCACATCGGGCTTATAAGCCAGGATATCGGCCTGGCACTGCTTGAGGTAGCCTCGAAACTTGAGGATGCTGGTGGCCGCTTCCAGAAAGCCCATGATGGCCAGGTCCTGGTAATGGCGAACCAGCTCGCCGCCTTCGGCCTGCATCATGTCGCCACCCCAGTAGCGGAACTGCGCATCAGCGTCCTGTCCGCGCAGCTCATGCATGAGGTTGGCAGCGTGGAAATCGCCCGACCGTTCGCCGGCTATTAGGTAGTATTTCACTTTGGGAATGTTGAGTTTTGAATGTTGAGTTTTGAGTTGGGGGTTAATGCGCAGGTGCAGCTACTGAACAAGAATGACACCGCCTTTCCCATTCAACATTCAACCCTTAACATTCAAAACTTCTAGCCGCCGTAATATTCCACGAAGTTGCGCGGCGTTTCGTAGAGTTTGATGCAATGCAGCTTGGCCGGGGTGATGGCGGGCAGCTCTCGCTCGATGATTTGCCAGAAGGCGATGGCCAGGTTTTCGGTGCTGGCCATTTGGCCGGCCATGAAAGGCACGTCGAGGTTGAGGTTTTTGTGGTCAACCTGCTCGGTGATGTGCGTGCGCAGCAGGTCGGATAGGGCCTTCAAATCGACTACGAAACCGGTTTCGGGGTCGGGCTCGCCCTTCACCGTCACGATGAGGTCGTAGTTGTGGCCGTGCCAGTTGGTGTTGGCACAGGGGCCGAACACTTCACGGTTGCGCTCCTCGCTCCACTTAGGGTTGTAGAGCTTGTGGGCGGCGTTGAAATGTTCCTGGCGGCTGATGTATATCATTCTGGGGACTTGGGTACTCGGGGACTTGGTAACTTGGTTTGATGGGCGGAAGGCCAGCGCGTTGCACTAGCCAAGTCCCTAAGACCCCAAGTTCCGAAGTCCCTTACTTCGCAGCAAATATACGAAGAAGGGTACCCCGAACAGGGCCGTGACCAGCCCCACCGGTAGCCCGGCCGGTGGGTAGAGCAGCCGGGCCAGAAGGTCGCAGGCCAGCAAAAAGGCCCCGCCCAGCACCGCGCACACCAGCAGATTGTAGCGGCCTGTGGTGCCCAGCAGCCCCCGCGTGAGGTGGGGAACCAGCAGGCCCACAAAGCCCACCGGCCCGCACAGTGCCACCACGCCCCCCGTGAGGCCGGCCGCCAGCAGCACCAACAGCCAGCGCCGCCGGGCCACCGGCAAACCCAGCGCGGCAGCCCGCTCCTCCCCCAGTAGTAACAGATTGAGGTCCTTCTGCAGGAAGGCCAACACAAAAAGGCTGATAAACAGCGCAACAGCTGGGTACGGCAGCACATCCCACCCGGCCCGCTCGAAACTGCCAAACGCCCAGAACACCACGCTACGCAGGCTGCCCTCGGGCGAGGCCAGAAAGGTGAGCAGGCTGCCCACGGCCGCCGCCAGCGCCCCCACCGCCACCCCTGCCAGCAGCAGCGGGGCCGGCAGAATTTTGCCGCGCCGGGTGCCCAGCGCCACCACCAGCAGCGTGGCCGCGAAAGCCCCCGTCAAGGCCGCCACCGGCGGCAAATACACGCCCATCAGCGTGAGCGAGGGCACCAGTACGTATGCCGCAATGGCCCCCAGCGAGGCTCCGGAGGCCGTGCCCAGCAGGTAAGGGTCGGCCAGGGGGTTGGTGACTAAGGTTTGGAGGAGGTAGCCGCTCACGGCCAGGCTGGCCCCGGCCAGCAACGCAAGCAGCAGGCGCGGCAGGCGCAGCTGCACTAGCACCAGTTGGGCAGGGTCGGCGGAATTGTAGTGTTGGAAGGTGTTCAGGATGAAGGTGTACGACGTGGCGTAGCTGCCCACGCGCAGGCCCAGCACCACCAGCGCCAGCGCGAGCAGCAGGCCAATTATCAGCCACAACGCAGGACGACGAACCGGCATCAGCGAGCGGGAATGGGCAGTTTGGATGGGCCTTGGTTTAGCAAGCCTTGCAGTTCCCGCACCGACTCGACCACGCGAGGGCCGGGCCGCTCCATCAGGTTGCCGGTGATGGGGAACACGCGGCGGTTTTTATATGCGTTGATGCGTTTTAGCTCGGGGTAATTTTTGAAAAAGGTGCTGTCCAGCTTTTCAAAGGTGCCGCCCAGCAGAACGTCGGGATTCAGCTTGAGCACGTACTCGCGGGTGAGGGCCGGGTAGGGCTGCGGAAAGGTTTCGGTGATGGCATTGCGCCCGCCAGCGTAACGGATTTGGTTGGTAAACAGCGTGTTCTGACCGTAGCAGTAGATGGGGTCGAGCCAGGTAATGGCCAGCACTTTGGGGGTTTTGGTGGTGAGGCGGGCAGATGTTAGCGTGAGTTGTCGAAGTTGCTGCCGAAGCGAATCCGTCAGGTGCCGGGCCTGAGGCAGGCGACCCAGCAGGCGGCCCACGTCGTCGATGCCCTTGAACACGTCCTCGACGCGGCGGTAGCGCTGGAAATACACTGGAATGCCCAGGTCCTGGAGGCGCTTGGCGTCATCAACAGATGTGATGCCTTCGATGGTGAAAACCACGTCGGGCTTCAGCAGCACCAGTTTTTCCAGGTCGAGCGGGTAATTGTTCACCACGGGCTTGCGGTAGACGGCGGCCGGGTAATCGTCCTGCGGCACGCGGCCCACGATGGTGGCGGTATCGGCCACGGCAAACAGCATTTCGGTCATGCTGGGGGCCAGGGCCAGTACCCGACGCGGGTGGGCGGGCAGTTGCAGGGGCCGGCCCAGGTCGTCGCGCACTTGTACAGAGTCCGTTTTTTCGGCCTCGGATTGGCAACCCAGCAGCAGGGCCAGGGGTAAAAGCAGCAGCAGAACACGCATGGCGCAAAGGTAGGCGGCCAGCCCCACGGCCCGGCGCGCCGGTTTACCTTTGCTCACCTCCGCTTCAATCTCCGCTCTCATGATAGTAGTCACCGGCGCGGCCGGCTTCATTGCCAGCTGCCTAGTTTCCCGCCTCAACGCCGCCAATTTCAACGACATCGTTGTGGTGGATAATTTTTCCATCGAAAAGAAGCTGCCCAACATCGAAGGCAAAAAGCTGCGCGAGTACGTGGACCGCGAGACGTTTTTCGACTGGCTCGACGCCAACCACGAGCAGGTGGAGTTCATTTTCCACCTCGGCGCCCGCACCGATACCACGGAGATGGACCCGGCCGTGTTCGACGTGCTTAACCTGAACTATTCCAAGCAGATGTGGCAGGCTTGCGTGAAGTATAACCTGCCGCTGGTATACGCTTCTTCGGCTGCTACCTACGGCGACGGCACGCTGGGCTACACCGATAAAGACGAGGCGCTGTTCCCGCTCTACCGCCCGCTGAACCCCTACGGCGACTCGAAAAACGACTTCGACAACTGGGCGTTGCAGCAGGAAGAGAAACCATATTTCTGGGCGGGTTTGAAGTTTTTCAACGTGTACGGGCCCAATGAATACCACAAGGGCCGCATGGCCTCGGTAATCATGCACGCCTTCCACCAGATTCAGCAGTCGGGCTCGATGATGCTGTTCAAATCGCACAACCCCGACTACACCGACGGCGGCCAGATGCGCGATTTTGTGTACGTGAAGGACGTGGTGGAAGTATGCTTTTTCCTGCTGAATCACCGCACGCACTCCGGCATTTATAACCTGGGCAGCGGCCAGGCCCGCACCTTCCTCGATTTGGCCCTGAACACCTTCAACGCCCTGGGCCGCACGGCCGATATCCAGTTCCGCGACACGCCCGAGGATATTCGCGACAAGTACCAGTATTTCACCGAGGCCGATATGAGCAAGCTCAGAAGCATCGGCTACGACCGGCCGTTTACGCGCCTGGAAGATGGTATTCAGGACTACGTGCAGAACTACCTCGTGCCGGGCCGGTATATGTAGAGACGCATACTTGCGTCTCGCCGTCTGCGCCGACTCACTAAATCATTCACCGCAGAGACGCAAGTATGCGTCTCTACAACCGTCCTGCTTCTGTGAAACCAACCGCTCGTCCCGTTATTACCGTTGTGGGCGGCGGCTTCGCGGGCACGGCGCTGGTGCTGCAATTGCGGCGGCAGCCGGCACTGGTGGGGGCCGAAATTCATCTTATTGAGCCGCGCGAGGTGCCCGGTCCCGGCTTGGCCTACACCGCCCGGCGCCCCGAATACCTGCTCAACGTGCGCCCCGGCGGCCTGAGCCTGTACCCAGACGCGCCCAACCACTTTGCCGACTGGTTAAAACGCCAGCCCGAAAGCGCCGCCGGCCTGCCCGAATTTGCCTCCCGGGCTGCTTATGGCCGCTACCTGCGCGAGGAGCTGGCGCAGGAATTAAATACGGCGGCCGTGCGCTGGCATCAGACCACCGCCGTAGCCGCCCCGCTCCTGCCCGATGGCCGCCGCGCTGTGCAGCTGGCCGATGGCACGGTAATCGGCAGCGATGTTGTGGTGCTGGCGCTGGGCAACTTCCCGCCCCCGCCGCCTACCGGCCCCGACCAGCGCTACCTCCAGCACCCCGGCTACCACGCCGACCCGTGGGCCGTGGGCAACCTGCGCCGCATCGGCCCCGACGAGGACGTGCTGCTCATCGGCTCAGGGCTAACAGCGGTGGACGTGTTGCTGGCCATGCGCCAGGACGGCCACCGCGCGCCCATTACGGTAGTGGCGCGGCACGGCCGCTGGCCCTCGGCGCATGGCCCGGTCATGGCCGCTTATCCCAGCTTTTACCCCGAGCTGGCGCACGAAACTACCGTGACCGGCGTGGTGGCGGTGTATAAGCAGCACCTGAAAGCAGCGGCGGCTCAAGGCCTCAACTGGCGGGCGGTGCTGGACTCGCTCCGGCCCGACCTCGGCCGCATCTGGGCGGCGTGGCCGTTGGCAGAGCAGCGCCGGTTTCTGCAGCATTTGGCGGGCCTGTGGGCTGTGGCCCGGCACCGTAGCCCCCCGCAGAATGCAGAAGCAGTGGCTGCTCTCACGGCCGCCGGACTGGTGCAGCTGCACATTGGCACGGTGCGCGAGATTTTGCCCGAAGGCAACCGGCTCCGGGTGGGAGTCCGATGCCACAGCCCGGATACCTGCTGGCACACCGCCGACCACGTTGTCAGCTGCGCGGGGCCGCTACTGGATTATTCGCGCATTGCCACTCCATTGGTGATGAGCCTACGAGCGGCCGGCGACCTTACCCCCGACCCATTGCACCTGGGCCTGCTGACGGATGCCCACGGCGCACTGCTAAACGCGGCCGGCGCGGTTTCGCCGGGCCTATTCACGCTCGGCCCCAGCCGCCGGCCGGCTTACTTTGAGTCGACGGCGGTGCCGGAGCTACGGCAACAGGCGGCAGCACTGGCAGCCCACCTAGCGCAATAAAAAAGCCCTCGAAATAAAATTCCGGGGCTTTGTAAGTCGGTTTGGGCTTGTGGTTAGGCAGCCATATTTTGCTGGCCGGGATAGAGCGGCAGCACAGTGGCTTCGTCGGCGAAGAAGGACGACGCGGCGGAAGTAGCGGCGGGAGCGGCAGCCGTGTCGTTGGCATGATGACGCAGGGCACGCATCAGCAAATAGCGGTATTTTTCGGCATCGGCCACGGCTTGCTCAATGGCATTCAGCGCGACATCGTAAGCCACCACGGGCTGCAATTCGCGGCGCGGGCGGCGGGCTTCAAACACTTGGTTTTCGAGGTATTCGGCGGCGGACTTCATGGCGGAAACTGGCTGGTTTGGTTTCGTCTTTTAGCGTGCATTATTAACCCTAAAACCACTGTTTTCATTCCAGAAAACAAGGATTTTACCGCTTTTATGACAAGCAAAGCGGGGGCTCAGATTCAGTGAATCTGAGCCCCCGCTTCCGATAATAACAAGCTCAATTCTCAGCCGATTTTCAGTATTACTTTGCCGAATTGCGCGCCCGCATCGAGGTGGCGCAGGGCGGTTTCTCCCTCGGCTAGCGGAAAGACTTCATCAATCACCGGCACCAACTTTTTTTCGCTCACCAGGGCCAGCATTTCTTCAAAATCCTGTTCCGTACCCATGGTGGAGCCCAGGATGCTGAGCTGCTTCCAGAAGACTTTGGCGGGCGGCACGTCGGGGATATTGCCCAGCGTACCGCCGTAGAACACAATGCGGCCGCCCGGCGCAGCGGCATCAAGCAGGGCTCCAAAGGCAGCGCCACCGGCACTGTCAATGATGACATCGAACGCGCCGCCGGCTTGCTGGGTGAGGGCTTTCACCCAGTTTTCGGTGTTGTAGTTAATGCCGCCTTTGGCTCCGAGTGCCTGGGCGCGGGCTATTTTCTCTTCGGAGCTGGACGTTACCCACACCTCGGCGCCCCGGGCCACGCACAGCTGCACAGCCGTAATGGCCACGCCACCGCCTACGCCGGTCACTAGCACCCGCTCGCCGGGCTGCACCTGGGCGCGAGTGAAAGCTGCCCGATAGGCGGTAAGACCTGCCAGTGGCAGGGCTGCCCCCTGCTCATAGCTAAGGTGGGCCGGCAGCGGGCGAATGTATTGGGCCGGCAGGGTGATGTATTCGGCAAACGTGCCGGGGTCGGGCATGCCGAGTACCACGAAATCGCGGGCCTGGGCGCGAGGGTTGTTGCCCCAGCGCAGGCCGGGGTTGATGAGCACGCGAGTGCCCACGGACGGCGCATCGGCCGGCACGTCGGGGCCGTGGGCGGCTACTTCGCCCGCGCCATCGGCCCCCAGGGTGCAGGGCAGCCTGATGCCGGCGTACTTCCCTTGCTGAATAAATACGTCGCGGTGGTTGAGGGCGGCAGCGTGCAGCCTCACGAGGATTTCGCCGGGGCCGGGCGTGGGCGTGGGCACCTCGCGCACGGCGGCAGGCTGGTGGATGGCATCGAGCTGGAGGGCTTGCATGGATGGTTTAAATGGTAAGTAATGGATGAAAGAACGGTCATGCTGACCGTTCTCGATTAGCGCCTTCAATACCAGACTATGTGGCTTCGACTTTCTCGCCACCCTTCAGCCCGATAAATGCCAGCGGGCCAGCGATGAACAGGCCGGTGGCCAGACCACCAAGGTGGGCCGCGTTATCAATATTGCCGGTGAGGCCGGAGAGCAGATTGCTAAGCACCAGATACAACACCAGGCCCAGCATGGCACGGCGGTCGGACTTATCGAGCACCAGCTTTTTGCCAATTAAAAGTGCCAGCAGTAGACCGTAAAGGCCGAAAATAGCCCCGCTGGCTCCCACAGAATTAATGCCCTGGGCATTCCACCACAGGCTGGCCAGACCGCCACCCACGCCGCAGGCCAGGTACACCAGCAGCAGGCGCAGCGGGCCCACCCGGTCTTCCACCAGCAGGCCCAGCAGCCAGAGGGAGAGAATGTTCAGCAGCAGGTGCGAGAGGCCGGCGTGCACAAACATGTACGTGAGCAGCCGCCAGGACTGGCCGTGCAGCGTGAGGTAGGTGACGTTGGAGCCCCAGTGTATGAGCTGCGGCCCGGTGGGGTCGGAGGCCGACACGCCGCTGAGCACCATCAGGCCAAATATCAGCAGGCAGGCATCGATGAGCAGCGGCGTGGCCAGGAAACGGCGCGACGGTATGAATAGCCCGCGCAGCAAATGGCCCAGCAGCTGCGGCCAGGTTTCGGCCTCATCCTCGGTTTTGACGAGTGGCGGCGCTGGGCGCGGGGTGTCGGGCAGCAGGCCGCGCCGGTTGAGCTCAGCCACGGCGGCGGCCCCCACGGCGGGCGGATAGCGGGCCGAATTCTGGGCCAGGTACAGCAGCTCAGCTTCGGGCTTCTGGGCAAAAAGCTGGGCGGCGAGCGCGGCCGTGGAGCCGGGAGCGTGTTCGGGGGGAGATGATTCCATGAGGAGCCGGACGCGGCAAGGAGTGCGCCAGCTTCCCCAACCGGCCAATTTGCCAGATGTTGGAAATGGAGCGCCTACAGCCGCACCCGGCGCACGATGGTATTATACGGCTGGCCCGTGACCGGTGATTTTGGCAACAGGCCAGAGAGCAGGTCGCTCACATCAGCAGCGCGCTTGCGGGTCTGGTCGTTTTCGTAGCTCTGGGGGTTGTTGGCTACGATGAGCAGGTCGTTCAGGCCTTCCTGTTGCTGCCGGGCCACGCGGGTCATGATGTCGAGGTGGTCGCTCATGGCCGGGCCGAATTTATAGCTGTAATTCATCGCCTTATTCCACTGCTCCCAGGTAGATTCTACCGCCTGGATGTGGCCGGGCAGCGCGGCATCGAGCTGGCCCCGACGGGCCTGGTTCATCACGTATTCGGTCTGGGTTTCGGCCGTCCAGAAGCGCTTGGCCAGCTCGCGGTACTGGCGCAGGGGCATGGCCTCCTGAGCCGCGGCGGCGCGCTCACGGGCCGGAATGCGTTGCACCTGCCGCTGCACGCTGGCCACCACGGCCGGCCCAAAATCGGGAATGGTAGAGGTGGCCACCTCCGTGAGGCGGGGCGGGGCCTTGGGTTTGGTCGGAGCGACGGCTACTGCGGCGGCCGGTGGGCTATTCTTGTGGTTGATGAAGTAGAGCACGCCCAGGCTCAGGGCCAGCACTACGGCCACGGCCAACACCAGCGGGCCGGTGGGCAGCCCGCGCGCAGGCGGCGCGGCCATGGCTACCGGTTCAGCCAGTGCGGGCTGAGATGGCGCTACGCCCCGGCGACGCAGCTCGCGGCGGGCTTCGGCCACAATGTCGGGCTGGTAGTAGTCGGGGTTCTCGACGAGGAACTGCAGCTCGGCGTCGGTTTTCTGGTGGTAGAAGTCGGTGATGGAGTCGGCCACGGCAAGTGGAATATCGGGTGAAAAGGAAAGTTCTCAGCAAGATGGCAAACGCCGCGCAATTGGCCGCGCCCAACCGTGCGGGCCGGCCGCCGTAAACTCAGCCACGGGGCTGCTTTCGCGCCTCGTTCATCCTTCACATTCCCTCCCCAAACCATGCCTGACCCCACGCAGAACCCCACCGACCCGCAGCCCGACTACGCACCCACGTCCAGCACGCCCGACCAGACTTCGGAGCAGGATGCCACTGTGAACGCCACGCCCGACAAAGGCCCGGATGAGCAGCCCAGCACGGGCACGTCCATCCCCAGCAGCACCCAGCAGAACATGGGCGACGGGGCCGGAATTCGCGGCGACTACGGCGATGCCAGCCAGACCAACGGCCTCGAGGGCGGCCCGGATACGCCCGACCAGCCGATGACCGATACCGAACTGACGGGCTCGTAAATCAGCCAATAGTTAAGAGCACAGAACGTCATGCTGAGCGAAATCGAAGCCTCGCTACCGCGCAAGTAATTCATTTACTGCTGCGGTAGCGAGGCTTCGACTTCGCTCAGCATGACGTTCGTTTTTAGTTGGTATGACCGTTATTCTTACCAAGCACGCCATTCTTATCATCCAGCCCACCCGCTTTCGTGGCGTAATTTGCGGCAATTATTCGTGCTGCTGATTTTCCCTTGATGCGTCGTTTCCTTTCCGCTAGGCGGTTTTTGTTTTTTCTGTTGTTGCTGAGTGGCGTCAGCGGCTGGCTGCCCGCCCTGGCCCAAACCGAGG
>NZ_JAEDAE010000017.1 GCF_016056375.1 Hymenobacter negativus | reverse complement strand
AACCTTATCAAGGAAATCCCCTCTTGGATGCTTTCGCCAGCAACCAAGCGGGGATTTTGCTGTTAAACCCCTTCCGGTCGCCGAGGAAGAGTTATGACTTATTCCGCTACCAGTTATGCAGAGTATTATTAAGCATTGTTTGAGGTGTAATCTTTTTAACAGACAATAAGTTGTTTATTTGTTAAACAAGTGGGTGCAGATTTAGAATTGTAATTATTTGCTGAACAAATGCAATTGTTATATCCTTGGTTTTTGTTGGGCTTGCTTGCAACTGCAATTCCTGTGGTGATACATCTGTTGCAATTGCGGCGACCGCAACGGGTTTTATTTACTAATACAGAGATTATCAGACGAGTTGAACTAGTGACTACACGGTACCGTAAGGTGCAACAATTACTGGTATTGTTAGCTCGAGTGGCCACTGTGGTAGCCTTGGTTTTCGTTTTTTGTCAGCCTTTTATTGAGGCTAAAGAAATAAGGGATACTACTGGAATTGATGTACTAATAGATAATTCTTTTAGTATGCAAGCATCGGATGTGACTTATGGTTCTTTGATGAGGAGAGCTATTGGGGAAGCCCGAAAGCTAAGCGAAGGGAGCCAGTTAAGGTTAATAAATGCAGGCTCTAACTCGTTATCAAAAGCTGTTTACAATGATAAATTAGATAAGCTTCGGCCAACGGCGAAAGGTGTGTTTATCGATAATTATGTAATTGATGATAGATATGGGAAAGGCAATTCTCTCTATGTATTTTCCGACTTTCAGAAAAACGTATTCTCGGCTGATGCGTTGAATAAGCTTGCAGCGGGTAAGGAAGTGGTATTGGTGCCTGTGCAAGGGCAACCGATAGGCAATATTTATGTAGATAGTTTGTGGGTTGATGATGCTTTTCTGCGGGTTCGTACAAATGTTGGGATACATATGCGTCTGCGGAATGGCGGAAGTGTAGCGGCGGTGGATTGCCCAGTGAAGGTTTTCTTAGGGAAACGGCAAGTAGCTGCCTTTCGGGTAACGGCGGAGCCAGGGAGGGCGGTAACATCGGTTGTGCAAGTGCAGCTCGAGGATGAAAGACTGGCTTTGGGGCGAGTGGTGACCGAAGACGTGCCGATGACATTCGACAATACATTCTATTTCACACTACAGCCGGCGGCCGCGATACGCGTGCTGGAAATAGGAGCGGAACCGGTGTCGCAACAAGCTTATGCTAACGAGCCCTTATTTAAGTATAGCTTTTCGAAAGTGAAGAATGTCGATTATTCGGCAATGCGGCAGGCTAATACAGTGGTGTTGAATGAAGTAAATACGCTGGATACTGGACTGAAAGATGGGTTACGCGCGGTAGTGAAGCGTGGCGGTAGCGTAGTCGTAATTCCGACGGCCGCCCGGACAGCGCGGGCGACTTATCAGCAATTCTTCCGAGAGCTAGGAATTGGAACAGTGGAGTGGGAAGATTTGGGAGCAACGCCGGAACTCCGCGAAGTTGCCATGCCCAATGCGCGGGAACCGTTTTTCCGGGATGTATTTGGGGCGCAGGCGCGGGCAGTTACGATGCCGCGGGTGGCACCTGTCTTGCGCTGGTCACGGACGGGAACGGACATTTTGCGTTTGCGGGATGGAGAAAGCTATCTAGCGAATTTTGTGAGTGGCGCGGGGCAAGTGTATGTGTTTTCGGCGCCGTTTACGAAAGAATACTCGGACTTCACGACGCAGGCGCTATTTGTACCAGTGATGTACCGAATGGCGATGTTGAGCTTTAAAAACGAACAATTGCCGGCTTATCGGTTGACGCAGGATGCAGTGAATCTACAACTGCCAGCGTCGGCCGGAAATACGAGTGGACCAGCAGATGCATCGAATTTGAAACTGGTAAAAGATAGTTTGACGCTGATTCCGGGGCAGCGGGTGGTGGGCCAGGAAATGCGGTTAGAATTGCCGCAGGAGATGAATGAAGTGGGATTTTACCAAGTGCAGCGATTAGGTAAGGTGCTGACAACATTAGCTTTCAATCAGGATAAACGAGAGTCAGAGTTAGCCGCGTATTCGGTGGATGATTTGCGGCAAATGGTGGGGCCGAATCGGCCTAATGTGCGGGTGGTAGAGGCTGGAAATGCAGGTGTTGGATTAGCAAAATTTCGTCAGGAGCGAATGGGGACGCCGCTGTGGCGGTATTTTCTGGCTCTGGCGCTGCTAACGCTGCTGGCGGAAGCATTACTGGTGCGGTTTGGCAGGAGGGGCACGGGCACGAAGCGGGTGGTAGGAGTGGCCTGATTGTGCTGGGCATGGTTGCAAAACCCAGGTAATGGGGCTGTGGACCGTATCTTGCAGCTTTAATTTGCTGCACTATTTATGGCTGACGCTTCTCAGGAATCAAACACGACCGAACCCGGCGAGGCTGCGGGGCAAGTGTTCCGGCTAGCACTACGGTTTGGCGTGGGCGTGGGCTTGGTCTGCGCTTTGTGGATGGCCGGCTTGCAGATGACGGGAAGTAATGGTTTTGGGCCGAAGCAATTATTGGCGCAATTGCTGGTGCCGTTGGCGGCCGTGGCTAGTGAGTGGGTGCTGCGGCGGCAGTTGCAGCCGCAACGGCCCGGCTTGGGTCGCTCGCTTGGCGTGGGTACGCTCACGGTATTGATTGCGGCGCTAATTTCGGCGAGCAGCTTGGTGGGGCTGGCGCATGGGGCCGGCGAGGCAGCGTTGGCCCGGCATCGGGCCGAGGTGCTGGAAATCGTGCGCGCTCAGCAGCGCGAAAATCCCAAAGCGCAGCTTAGTGAACAAGCGCAGCAGCAGCAGGTCCGCAACGTGGCAAACTTGAGCGTGGGCGACATGGCCATCAGCAACTTCACGCAGGTGCTGATGCTGGGGCTCGTGCTGGCAATTCCAGCCGGTATTTTTCTGCGGGAATAATTATTCCGATTACCTTTCGGTTCACTTTACCCCAAAAATCCAATGGAAACAAATGCTACTCCGGTTACAACCACGTCGGTGGGTTTGCGCTATGGCTTGCTGACTGGGCTGATAAGCGTCATTTTTTCATTCATCCTCTTCATTACCCACGCCGACCAGTCGCCGGCACGTTGGCTGGGGCTGGTTATTCTGATTGGGGCCATGGTGATGGCGCACAAGACGTATAAACAAGGCAACGGTGGGTTTATGAATTACTCGGAAGGGCTCGGAATAGGCGCTTTTATGAGCGGTGTTTCGGGCGTCATTTCGACGGCGTTCAGTGTTGTGTACATGAAGTTTATCGACCCGGAATATATGGGCCGAATGGCTGATACGGCCCGCGCCAACATGGAAGCCAAGGGCGGCATGACGGATGAGCAGATTGACCAAGGCGTTGCGATGATGCAAAAATTTAGCACAACGGGCTGGATGGTGCTTTTTGGCGTGGTGGGCTCGGTACTGGGCGGGCTGCTGATTGCGCTCATCGTATCGGCATTTACGAAACATTCCAAGCCTGAATTTGAATAAGTCGAATGCTTCTTTTCCGGTGGAAATTTCCATCGTGATTCCGCTGCTGAACGAAGCAGAATCGTTGCCGGAGCTCACGCGCTGGATAGCGCGGGTGCTGGTGGCGCGCGGGTTGACCTACGAGGTAATCCTGATTGATGACGGCTCGACGGATGATTCCTGGGCCGTGATTGAGGCGCTGGCGGTGGACGATGCCACATTGCGGGGCATTCGTTTCAATCGGAACTACGGCAAATCGGCGGCGCTGAACGTGGGATTTGAGGCCACGCGTGGGCGCGTAGTGTGCACCATGGATGCCGATTTGCAGGACTCGCCGGAGGAATTGCCGGAGCTGTACCGGATGATTACGGAGGATAAATTTGACCTGGTGAGCGGCTGGAAACAGAAGCGGTTTGACCCGTTGTCGAAAACGATTCCGACCAAGCTATTCAATGGCGCGACCCGGGCTATGTCGGGCATTCAGCTGCACGATTTTAACTGCGGGCTGAAATCGTACGACTCGCGGGTGGTGAAGAGTATTGAGGTGTATGGCGAAATGCACCGCTACATTCCAGTAATTGCGAAATGGAACGGATTTCGCAAAATTGGGGAAAAGGTGGTGCAGCACCAGGAGCGCAAATACGGCGTGACTAAATTTGGTCTGGAGCGCTTCATTTTCGGGTTTCTGGACTTGCTGAGCATCACCTTTGTGGGGCGGTTCCGACGGGCGCCAATGCACTTTTTCGGGACATTGGGCACGTTGTCATTTCTGGTTGGATTGCTGATTACGATGTGGCTGACGGGCGAAAAAGTCTGGCTGTCGCTGCATAATCTGAAGGCACGGCAAGTGACGGAGCAGCCACTGTTTTTTTTGGCCTTAACCGCAGTGATTGTGGGCGTGCTGCTGTTTGTGGCAGGTTTTCTGGGCGAAATGATTCAATTGAACGGCCCGAAACGCGACGATTATTTGGTGCGGGAAAGATTGAACTGAGTTCATTTAACATTTATCAATTAACATTTAACAGCTGTGCAACTGGCTGATTCGGGATTGTTAAATGTTAATTGATAAATGTTAAATGAAACTAAATGAAAGTTGTAATTATCGGGCCCGCATACCCATTGCGCGGTGGGCTGGCGACCTACAATGAACGGCTCGCGCGGGCCTTTGTGGCGGCAGGCGATGAGGTACGGATTGTGACGTTTTCGTTGCAGTACCCAGACTTTTTATTTCCGGGGCAAACCCAGTTTAGTACCGAGGCGGGGCCAGCGGATTTGGCAATTGAGGTGAGTTTGAACTCAGTAAACCCGCTTTCGTGGGTGAAGGTGGGGCGCAAATTGCGGGCGGAGCGGCCCGACTTGGTGATTTTCCGGTTCTGGCTACCGTTTATGGGGCCAGCGCTGGGCACGGTGGCGCGGCTGGTGCACGGCAATGGGCATACCCGCGTGGTGGCCATTACCGATAACATAATCCCGCACGAGAAGCGGCCGGGCGACGGGCCATTGACGCGCTATTTCCTGAGCGCCTGCGACGGATTTGTGACCATGAGCCGCAGCGTGCTCAAGGATTTGCAAAACCTGGGCTTCGGGCAGAAACCGGCGCTGTATCGGCCGCATCCGCTGTATGATAATTTCGGCCCATTGAAAACCAAAGATGACGCGTTGGTGGCACTGGGGCTGCCGGCTACAACTGCTTATTTGTTATTCTTCGGGTTTATCCGGGCTTATAAAGGGCTGGATATTATGCTGGAAGTCATGGCAGATAAGCGGTTGGCGGAGTTGCCAATTAAATTAATTATCGCAGGCGAATTTTACGAAGATGCTGCGCCGTATGAGGAATTAATTCGGCGGAATAATTTAGAAGGCCGAATTATTCGGGCGACGGATTTTATTCCCAATGAAAAAGTAGTGGACTATTTCTGCGCCGCCGATTTAATTGTGCAGCCGTATAAAAATGCGACGCAAAGCGGGGTGTCGCAAATAGCGTATCACTTCGAACGGCCCATGCTGGTGACCAATGTGGGCGGACTGGCCGAATTAATCCCCGACGGTGTGGTGGGCTACGTGGTGCCGCCCACACCAGCTGCCATTGCCGATGCGGTGGTGGACTTTTATGTTGGCAAACGAGAAACAGCTTTCGTTGCTGGTGTGCGGGAAGAAAAGAAGCAGTTTTCGTGGCCCGTAATGGTGGCAGCGCTGAAAGAAGTGGCGGGGTTAAAAGCCGACTAGGGAAATTGCTGAGGGCTGATTAATTTGCCAAAAAAATTAGTTAGCAAACATCATGGATACCACAACTGCATTTTCCTTTGATGAATTCATTGCAGCATTGCCCGCCGAGCGGCAATTAGTGGCAACGCAGGCGTGGCAACTGGTGCGCCAGGCCGTGCCAATGGGCTACACCGAGCACGTGGGCCCAAAGTACTTAGAGTTTCGGACGGGCAAGGATATGTACGTTGGGTTGGCCAATCAGAAAGGCTACCTGAGCCTGCACCTGGTGCCGATGTACCTGATGCCCGAACTACAGGAGCAGTTGGCGGCGGCCGCGCCCAAGCTAAAAATGGGCAAAGGCTGCGTGAATTTCAATAAAACGGAAGAGCTGCCGCTGGAAGCGTTGACTGCGCTGATTGCTGCTACACCCCCAGCCGATTATGCCGCCAAGCTACAAGCGGTGCGGACGGCAGCCCGCAAGAAAACCTAAGCTACCGGGCTTGCGAGCGGCACGCTCTCTCGCACGGCCTGCAATACTTTTGCCGCCGGCAAATCTTCCATGCAGCTGGTGCCCAGCCGGCAGGTGCCCCGGTAGAAGCAGACGCACTCCCGGTTGGGTTGCACGATTTGGCCGCGGCCGTAGAGGTCGAATTCGTGGGGGTTGAAAATATTGTTCATCAGGATGGTGGGCTTGCGCAGGGCGATGCTGATGTGCATGCCCATGGTGACTTGCGTCACGATGCCGTCCATCTGGTCCATCAGGTTGATGAACTGGGGGAGGGGGAAGGTACCGAGGTAGGCCGCGCCGGTGGCGGCGTGTAGCTCGCGGTTGCGGGCGTCTTCGGCCTCGCCGCCCAGCAGCACGGGTGTGTAGCCGGCGGCTTGCAGGCCGTGGATGAGCTCAACCCATTTTTCGGTGCTCCAGAGGCGGGTGGTCCACCGGTCGCCGCAGCCGGTGTTGAGACCGATGCGGGGGCGGGCGGCGGGCAGCCGGCTCCAGTCGTAGCCTTTGTCGTCGTGGGTGTCGAAGACGTATTCTTCGCCCTGAAAATCGAAGCCGCAGAGCTCGAAGATTTCCTGCACGTAGGGCTTGGTGTTGGCTTGGCTCACCTGGTCGAAGATGCCGGTGAGGTATTTATGCTCGGCCAACTGGTTCACGGGCCAGGCCACGCCGTCGTGCGGGCGCAGGGCGTAGCCAAATTTCTCTTTTGCCGAAATGGTGTTGAGCAAGGCACAGGCCTCCTTTTCCTTGTCGAGGTTGATGACGACGTCGAACTCGCGGGCCTGCAGCTGCAGGGCGCTGGCAAAATCGAATTTCAGAATCTCTTCAATCTCGTTTTGGGGCAGAATGGCGGGCGTGAGCGTAAGCCAGGTGATGGCGCAGCCGGGCCGTTCCTGGCGCAGGCGGCGCAGCAGCGGCGTGGTGCGAATAACGTCGCCGATGGCTCCGAGCTTGATGATGAGCACACGCTGCGACACGGGCGAATACACCGGGCAGCCCTCGCAGACGTAGCCGTGGGTTTTGTTGGGGCGGCAGGGCAGGTCGCCGCGAAAGTGGCGGCAGTCGGCGTGAACAACGGTATCGGAGAGCTGGGGCACGGGGCGGGGAGCGGATGAAGCAGTAAAAATAGCAGGTGACGTTGTGCTGAAGCCACAAAAAAAGCTGCCGCTCCTCAATGGGGAGCGGCAGCTTAGCTACGCGAAAATGAATCGTGCGCTAGTATTTCACATTGAACGTGCCATTGGTAACCGTTTTGGTTGCCCCGGCGGAATTTTTGCCCGTGAAAGTAAACGTGCCGGCGATGTTAGACGCGCCGGAAGTAGTGGAGGCGCTATAGGTGGTTACCACAATGGTACCCGAAGTAGAATCGTAGATGTCGCTGGAGTTGCCGCTGGCCAGATAAGAGGCTTCTTCGTTGGACGTAGCCGACAGGGTATAAGTGCCCGTGCTCTTGGGCAAAGTCAGCAGGACGCCTTTATTGGCTGTGCCAGTGCCGCTGACACCTGAAACGACAACCTGATTGCCAAGAACGGTGGCACCCGCTGTCGTCGCAGTGACGGTTGCACCGTCAACGGTGTAGGTGACGCCGGTGGTAGCGGCGGGGGTGGGGGTAGGGGTGGCATCGTCTTTCTTCGAGCAGGCGGCCAGGGTAGCCAGCGCCATTACGGTAGTGGCAGCACGAAGGGAGCGGAAAGAAAACATCATAAAAAGGAAGGAAAAAAATGGGAAAGCGGCCGGCACTCACCGGGCCAAGTTAAACAAAGATAGGGCATAAAACCCCCACATACGCAAGAGATTATGCGGTGTAAATGCCGTGTTGGGGTGCTGGGAGGATAATTCTTCAGGTATTGGCCCCCTAACGCTGTATGGATGCTTCCCAATCTTAACGGGCTACATCGAACCGGCCGTTGGTAATGGTTTTCACCAGCGGGCTGCTGACGCCTCCGGAGTAATTGTAGGCTGTGAACGAGAAGCTGCCCGTAACCCGGTTGGCAGTCAGTGTACTAATGCTAACCGTGCCCGTACTGGCCAGATAGCTGATGGTGGCTGTGCCGCCACGCTGGATATAATCGGCCGTCGCCGCGCCGGTGCTAGTGATTGGATAAGTGCCCACTTGAGCGGGGGCGCCTACGTGAATCGTTGCGTTGTTGGGTGCGGTACCCGTCGAGCCAATGATGTCGATATTGGTACTGGAGGCTACGATTTGCGGGGACGAGTCAGTAGACGCAGTGCCGTCGGCAGTCCAACTCATGCCGGTGGGGGCTTGCGGGTCGTCCTTTTTGGAGGAGCAGGCGGCCAGGGAGGCCAGCGTCAGCACGGCGGCAGCTACGCGAAGGAAGCGGAACCGGAGATGTGACATCAGATAAAGTGGCTGGTTTGGTATCAGGAAAGGAGAAATTCGTGGCGTTAAAGGTGGTCACTAAAAGTGGATTTTAATGACTGAGGGAACAAGTTCTTTGTGCTCCCTGCTGACTCACCGGATGCTTGGCACACAAAGGATTATTCAACCACCAGTCGGCCCAAAGCCGCGTCGCAGCGCACCACGTAGAGGCCGGGCGCGAGGCCGGTGAGGTCGAGGGTAGCAGTGGAGGAGTGGGCGGGCAGCAGGTAGGTGCGGGCGGTGCGGCCCAGCGCATCGGTGAGGGTAACAGATGGCGCTTGGGAAGCCGCAGGTAGCTGAAGCGTGGCACGAGAGTGGGCCGGATTAGGCAGCAAGGCCAGGGCCGCAGCCGCAGAGGAGCGAGTGCCCAGAGCGGTGGCGTTGGTAAGCTTGCCCAAGACAACATCTCCCCAATTGGTGCTTGACGCGCTGCCCATGAGTGTGGTGCTGCCCAAAGTGAGTCCCCCTTTCAGGCCGCCCGTGAAGTAGAGGGAGCCGCTGCCATCGAGTGTCATGCCAGTGGGGTTCAGCCCGTCGGCCAGGGCCGGTTGGGGCACGGTGGCCACGTAGCGCCATTGGCCTGCACTGCTCAGGCTGGCGATGTATAGCACCAGGCCAGCCGACGGCGCCGTGAGCGTGTGGCTGCCAATAGTGGTTTGAACAGCACCAGCATAACCCCGTAGGCCGCCCATCGTCACGGCATTGCCCGCAGCATCGGCGGCTAGCCAACCCAGCACCGACAGCCCGGCGCTGCTAGGGGGAAGCTGCTGCACAGTGCCCCATTGCCCGGTGGCCGATAGTTGCCCCAGGAAACCGGTATAGCTGGTGGAGCCCGAAGTGATGGGGGCGCTTAGGGTGATGGGGCCGACCACGCTGCCGTCTACGCCCCGGCCACAAACCCACAGCGCGCCCGTGGCCGTGTAGGCGGCGCTTAAGGTGACGCTGTTGTTGTAGCCCGCATTGCGGCCACCTACTGCCCATTGCCACTGGTTGGCCGGGCTAAGCTGAGCTACGATAAAGGACTCGTCAGCGCCGGTGGGGGCCGTGAGGGTATTGGAGCCAAAAGCAATGGTGCCCGCCCCGTGGCTGCCAACTATTGCTACCTGGCCGGCCGGTCCCACGGCGGCATTCAAACTGATAACGCCCACCGCACCGGCAGAAGCAGTGGCGCTAAGCCACTGCCCGGCCGCGCTCAGACGAGCAACGTACACCGACCCGCTGCGGTAGAAATTGCTGGCCGGCAAGGCCGTCCCGCCAAAGCTGGGGCTGCCTTGATACGCGCCGACCAGTACCACCCCGCCCGTGCCAGGGTCGATGGCCAGCACAGGGGGCAGAAATGCCGTCATTTCGACCACCTGCACCCACTGGCACACGCCCATGCTGCTTAGCCGGGCCACAAAAACTCCTTGGCCAGTGCCGCCCAGCGCTTGGTTCTGGCTGCCCACCTGCACCCCACTTCCCGCCACAGTGCCGGTGGCATATACATCGCCGCCGGCAGTCACGGCCACGCTATTCACGGAAATATGCGGTGGGGTGCTGCTGGTGCCGCTCGGTACGGCAGCCGTGGTCCAGGCCCATTGGCCTGCGGCTGTAACTTGGGCAATGAAGCCATTGCGGCCGGGCCCCACGGTACCGGCGCTGCCAAAACTGCGGCTTACAGGTCCGGATGTAGCACTTTCGTTAATGGCTCCGCCCACATATACCCGGCCGGCGGCATCGGTTGCCACGGCATACCCCATGGCGGTGCTGCCGTCGGCGGGGGCAGGGTTGGTGGTTTGCAGGCCCCACTGCCATGCTGGGGCCTGTGCCGCCGCCGGCCCAATTAAAAAAACTGAGACGGCCAGCAACATAAGGCTGCGGGTCAGCACGGGGAAGAGTGCACGAGTCATATCAGTATCAGCAATTAAACAAGCGTGGAGTGGAAGGTATGTAATTGCCAATAGCCAGGCGCATTTACCGCCCCACGTAGCGATGCGGCGTGATGGCGCGCAGCTCTGCTTTCACGCTTTCGCTCACGTCGAGCCCATTGATAAACTCTCCAATGCTGGCGGCCGAAATGGCTTCGCCGGTGCGGGTGAGGGCTTTGAGGGCGTTGTAGGGGTCGGGGTAGGCCTCGCGGCGCAGGATAGTCTGGATGCCTTCGGCCACCACGGCCCAGTTGGCTTCGAGGTCTTTCGCCAGCGCCGATTCGTCGAGGGCCAGCTTGCCCAGGCCGCGCTGCAAGGCCCCGAGGGCAATGAGGATGTGGCCCAGCGGCACGCCCAGGTTGCGCAGCACCGTGGAGTCGGTGAGGTCGCGCTGGAGGCGGGAAATGGGCAGCTTGGCGGCAAAGTGCTCCAGCAGGGCATTGGCTACGCCGAAGTTGCCCTCGGCATTCTCGAAGTCGATGGGATTTACCTTGTGCGGCATGGCCGAGGACCCTACTTCGCCCGCCTTAATGGTCTGCTTGAAGTAACCGAGGGAGATGTACTGCCACACATCGCGTGCCAGGTCGAGCAGAATGTTGTTGAGGCGCTTAAGGGCGTCGCAATGCGCGGCCAGGTGGTCGTAGTGCTCAATCTGGGTGGTGGGGAAGGAGCGGTGCAGGCCCAGCCGGTCGTTCACGAAGGTGGCGGCGAAGGCGTGCCAGTCGGTGCCGGGGTAGGCGGCGTAGTGCGCGTTGAAGTTGCCGGTGGCACCGCCAAACTTCGCCCCAAACGGCACCTGCGCCAGCAGCGCCACCTGCGCATCGAGCCGGGCCACAAATACCTCAATCTCCTTGCCCAGCCGCGTGGGCGAGGCCGGTTGGCCGTGGGTGCGGGCCAGCATGGGCACGGCCGTCCACTCCTGGGCGCGGGCGGCCAGGGCATTGCGCACCTGGGCGTAGGCCGGTAGCAGCACCCCCATCAGCGCATCGCGGAAGCTGAGCGGAATAGCCGTGTTGTTGATGTCCTGCGAGGTGAGGCCGAAGTGAATGAATTCGATAAAGTCACCCAAGCCCAGTCGGGTGAACTCCTCGCGCAGCCAGTATTCCACGGCTTTCACGTCGTGGTTGGTAATGGCTTCGTGGGCCTTGATGGCTTCGGCGTGGGCTTCGGAGAAGTTCTCGTAGAGGCCGCGCAGCGGCGCGAAAGCCTCCGCCGATACGCCCACAAGCTGGGGCAGTGGCAGCTCGGCCAGCGCAATGAAATATTCGACTTCGACCAGCACGCGGTAGCGTATCAGAGCCATTTCGGAGAAGCGCGCGGCCAGGGGGGCGGTGGCGCGGGCGTAGCGCCCATCGAGGGGCGAGAGGGCGAGGAGGGGGCTGGGCATGGGGCAAAAGTACGGGCCGAACGAGCGGGATAGAACGAAAAACTCCCTTCCTTACCTAAGGAGGGGGGAGTTATAGCCGTTTGCTGCTTGGCTTGCGTATTCCCTCTACTTTCGTTGTTCTTACCTTTGGTGCTGGCCAGGCCAACCACCTCTATTAATTTCCGTGCGCATTTCCCCCTCCACCAAACGTCTTCTTATTGGCATTGCCAGCAGCTTAGCGGCGGTGTTGCTGCTGGCTTTTGCCGTGTTTCAGTGGAAGCGCCAGCAGCTGCTGGATTACGCTTTGAAAGAAGTGAAGGCCAAAATTGAGCGCAAGTACCCGGTGATTCTCACGCTGGGACCGGCCAGGTTTGCGGGGTTCAAAACCGTCGAGATTCAGGGCATGAGCCTCGTGCCCAGTGCCGCGCCAACGGACACGCTGCTTACGGCAAAGCGCCTGCAGGCCAGCCTGAGCGTGCGCTCGCTGTTTGCCGGCCGGCCGGTGTTCAGCGGGCTCGAAATCATGACGGCCCGCCTCACCGCCCGCAAAACGGCTACTACCGACAACTTCGGCTTCCTGGCAAAAAAGCAGAAAGCCAGCACCGTGCCCCAGGACACCACCAAGGGCACCAACTACGGCCTGCTGCTGAACCGCGCCCTCGAAACGGCCTTCGACAACGTGCCCGGCGAGGCCAATTTCACGAATTTCTACGTGAGCTACCTCAGTCCGCGCCACACGGCCCAGCTGACGCTGCCGCAGCTCAAGATTCAGGACGGCGACATTTCGGGCCGCCTCACGGCTACCATCGATTCGGTGTCGAACGAGCTGGGCATCAGCGGGCACATCGAGCCGAGCGACTATGAACTGACGGCACGGGTGTTTGGGGTCGGCGGCTCGGTGCAGCTGCCCTACGTGCCGCGCCGCTTTGGCGCGCTGGTGAGCTTCGACACGGTGCAGGTGCGGCTCGATAGCAAGGATTTTGACGACGACGATACCGGCGGCCGCCTCATGGTGCGCGGCTCATTGGCGGCGCGGGGCTTCAGCCTTTATCACCCCAAGCTGGCTTCCAATGAGATTGAGGTGAAGCGCGGCTCCCTCGACTTCGTGGCCACGCTGGGCCGCGGCACGGTGGCGCTGGAAAAAGGCAGCCAGATTACTCTTAACAAGCTGGTGCTCTACCCCGAAATCAGCGTGCGCATGAAGCCCAGCCGCGCAGTGAGCATCCGCGTGAAATCGGCCGAGACCCAGGCCAACGACTTCTTTTCGTCCTTGCCTACCGGCATCTTCGATGAAGTGCGTGGCACCACCGGCACCGGCACGCTCACCTACCACCTCAACGCCAGCCTCGACATGGCCCGCGTGGACAGCCTGAAGTTCGATTCGGGCCTGCGGGGCAATAATTTCCACCTCACCGGCTTCGGCGAGGAAGACCTCAACAAGCTGAACACGGCCTTCCAGTACACGGCATACAACGACAAGGGTGACTCGCTGCGCACCTTCGCCGTGGGCCCGCCGAACCCGGATTTTGTGCCCTACAACGACGTGTCGCCGTACCTCATCCACGCCATCACCACAGCCGAGGACCCGCGCTTTTTCTCGCACCACGGCTTCATGGAGCAGGCGTTTGTGAAGTCGGCCATCCAGAACATCAAGGAGCGGCGCTTTGCCCGGGGCGGCAGCACCATCTCGATGCAGCTGGTGAAAAACGTGTTTTTGAGCCGTCAGAAAACGGTGGGCCGCAAGGCCGAGGAAGCCCTCATCGTGTGGCTGCTCGAAAACGCCCACCTCGCCAGCAAGCAGCGCATGTTCGAGGTGTACCTCAACATCATCGAATGGGGCCCGAGCAAGTACCGCTGGCCCAGCGGCAAGCGCGGCGTGTACGGCGTGAAGGATGCCGCCCTGTTCTACTACGGCAAGCGCCCCGACGAGCTTAACCTGCCCGAGAGTCTGTACCTGGCCAGCATCATCCCCAAGCCCAAGTTCGCCCGCTACTCCTTCGATGCCTACGGCGACCTGCGCCGCAGCACGCGCTACTTCTTCCGCCTCATTGCCGACATCATGGCCACCCGCGGCCTCATCACCAGCAATGACCGCGAAAACCTGCCCTACGCGCTGCACCTCGGCGGCCCGGCCCGGCAATACATGGCCTTCTCGGCCCGGCCCGATACCACTCGCACCACCGCCCAGGCCGATTCGAGCCAGTTTGAGCCCCTCAACCTGATTGACCTGCTCAACACCGGCGCCGCCCCCGACGCGGGCGTGAACGCCAACGTGCCGGATGCCGAGCCAGCCAAGAATCCAAAATAGATAAAGCACAGGGCCTAAAAAGAAAAGGGCTGAACCACACGGTTCAGCCCTTTTCTTTTTAGGCCCTGTGCTCAGCCGGGCTCAGGCCTCGCGCTTCGGCCACAGCAACGAAGCCACCACGCTCAATACCAGCAGCGTGCCCACCACGCCCAGTGCCACCGGCATGGGAATGGGCACCATATTCTCCAGCAGAATTTTGGCCCCGATAAACACCAGAATCAGCGACAGGCCATAGTGCAGGTGATGAAACAGGCGCATCATGCTGGCCAGGGCAAAGTACATGGCTCGCAGCCCCAGTAGGGCAAACACGTTGGACGTGAAGACAATAAAAGTGTCGCGCGTGATGGCCAGAATGGCCGGAATGGAGTCGACGGCAAACATTACGTCGGTGGTTTCCACCATCACCAGCACCACGAAAAGAGGGGTGGCGAAATGCAGGCCGTCCTTCCTGACAAAGAATTTGCCGGCTTCCAGCTGCCGGGTAATGGGCAGGTGGCGGCTTAGAAAGCGCACTACCGGGTTGTTTTCGGGGTCAATTTCGGGGTCGCCTTTGCTCAGGCCCATCCGGATGCCCGTGAACACGAGGAACGCGCCGAGTGGGTAAATCAGGAAGTGGAACCGGGCCAGCAGTGCCCCGCCCACCAGAATGAAAATGGCCCGCAGTAACAAGGCTCCCATCACGCCCCAGAACAAGACGCGGTGCTGGTACTGCGGCGGTACCTTGAAATAGGTGAAAATGAGCAGAAACACAAAGAGGTTGTCAACGCTCAGCGCTTTCTCGACCAGGTAGCCGGTCAGCCATTGCAGGCCCGCGTGGTGGCCCATGGTGCGGTACACCAGCCCGTTGAAACACAGCGACAGAACCACCCAGAACGCACTCCAGCCCAGCGCCTCGCGCAGCCGTATCTCGTGCGCCTGCCGGTTGAACACCAACAGGTCAAGCAGCAGCAGGGCCACCACGAAAATCGTGAAAGCCAACCAGAACAGGGGCGTGTTTTCCATGCGTATGGTAAGATACGCCGGGACGGGTGGCTGGTTGGCGCCAGGGGACGTGGGCGGGCAAAATGCCTGGCCTTAGCGAGGACTCACCGGCTTGAGTGGGCGCAGCCAGCTGCTGGCCTTCATTTGCAGCACCCCAAAAAACGCTTCCTGCACAATGCCCTTTGACATTTTGGAGGTGCCGCGGGTGCGGTCGGTGAAGATGATGGGCACCTCCTTGATGCGGAAGCCGAGCTGGTAGGCCAGCCACTTCATCTCAATCTGGAAGGCGTAGCCCACGAAGTGGATGTTGGCCAAATCGATGGCCCGCAGCACCCGCGCCGTGTAGCACTTAAAGCCCGCCGTGGCGTCGCTGATGGGCATGCCCGTAACGAGGCGCACGTACCAGGAGGCGAAATACGACATCAGCACCCGCGACATGGGCCAGTTCACCACGTTCACGCCCTGAATGTAGCGCGAGCCAATGGCCATGTCGTAGCCTTCCAGGGCGCAGGCGTCGTGCAGGCGCAGCAGGTCTTCGGGGTTGTGCGAAAAGTCGGCGTCCATCTCAAACACGTACTCGTAGCCGTGCGCCAGCGCCCAGCGGAAGCCGTGCAGGTAGGCCGTGCCCAGGCCCTGCTTGCCGCTGCGCTCCTCCAGAAAGAGGCGGCCGGGAAACACGGTTTGCAGGTCGCGCACGATGGCGGCCGTGCCGTCGGGCGAGCCGTCGTCGATAATCAACACGTCGAAATCCCGCGCCAACGACATCACCTTGCGGATAATCAGCTCCGCATTTTCGCGCTCGTTGTAGGTAGGAATCAGGACGAGGCCTTCGCTCATGGAATACAAATTGACCCCAAAGATAGGGTTTCGAGGCCCGAAGCTGCACGGCCGAAATATCTGGTCGATACTATTTAGCCCGCCGCCGCTGGCTAGCTGCCCGGCTGGTAAGAGGCAGGCAAGTTAAAACAGGCTATTTCTCAGCCGCTAAGAGGCCCGCCCGCATCCGCGCCTGCCGGATGCAATCGGGCACGCTCACGCCCACGCGCCAGTTGGCCACCGCCACAATATGGTCGGCTTCGAGGGCATCGGCGGCGCGGTGCGCGTCTACAATCCGCGCATCGAACTGCGGAATGCTGCGAGGCCAGACGTAGCGCCCCTGCCAGCGCGGCGCACCCGTAATGCCGTAAAACTTGCTCAATTCAGCGTGCACGGCAGCTTTTTGTGCTTCTTCGGGCTGACGGGCCGCGTCCTCGTACTGCGCCCCGCCCACGAAGGTGGTGAACAGCACCTGCCCCGCCGGCACGCGGTTGGGGTAGATGCTGCTGGTCCAGACGGAGCCGGCCGCGTAGGTGCCCTCCACTTTGGGGTGCAGCGCCCCAAAACCGTTGAGCGGGTGCGCCACGGCCGCGCGGTCGTAGGCTGAATACACGGCCGTCATGGGCGGGTAGTACACGGCCGCCAGCGCGGCAGCGGCTTTGGGAAACAACGGTTCCAGCAGCGGTGCGGCGGCGTAGGCGGGCAGCGCCAGCGCCAGATGCGTGTAGCCCGGCGCAGCTTCCAGGCCCTGCGGACCTTTCAGCTCCAGCTGGTAGGTGTCATCGGCGGCGCGGGAAATGGCGGTGACGGTGGTGCCCGACTGGTAGCTGCTGAGCCGGGCCGCCAGTGTGTCGGTAATGGTTTGAACGCCGTTTTTGAGGGTGATGATGCGGCGGCGGCCGGCACCCTTGCCGCTTTTCATCAGCCCGCGCAGCACCGAGCCGTACTGCTGCTCCAGGGCCGGTAGCTGCTTGAAGGTCTTGTTAATTAGAAGCTGCTCCGGGTCGCCGGCGTAGATGCCGGCCATGAAAGGATTGACGGCGTAGTCCACGATTTCGGAGCCGAAGCGGCGGCGGAAAAAGTGAGCTACGGTTTCGTTTTTATCGATGGGCGCGGCGGGCTGGCGGAATTCTTTCAGCAGCTGCCACTTCGCTTTCAGGCTGAAAAAGCCGTTGGTGAGCAGGCTGGGGGGCGAGCCGGGCATAATCTGGTAGCGGCCGTCGCGCAGCACGTAGCGCTGTTGGCTCACGGCGGCAGCTTCCTGAATCTGGTCGGTGAGGCCGAGGTCGGCCAGTAATTCTTCCAGTTCGGGGCTTAGTTGCAGCGAGTTGGGGCCGGTTTCGAGCAGGAAGCCTTCGGGCGTAGCCCAGCTGCGCAGGTTGCCACCGGGCCGCGTGTCGGCCTCGAACAGGTCATAGGCCACTCCGCTTTTTTGCAGATACCAGGCTAGGGTGAGGCCGCTGATGCCGCCGCCGATGATGGCAATTTTCATGATGTCGTCGCGCAAATGGAAGGGACAAAGGTACCGTCGGTATCCTGCGGGGCACCCGTAGCTTTGCGGCAATGACAACAAAAAACAAAGCCATATTTCTGGACCGCGACGGCGTGCTGAACGAAGAAATTGGCACCTACGTCTGGCAGCCCGAGAAATTCATCATCATCCCCGGCGTGCTCGAAAGCCTGGCCCGCCTCAAAGCTGCTGGCTACCTGCTCATCGTCGTTACCAACCAGGCCGGCATCGCCAAAAAGCTCTACACCGCCGCCGACGTGCGCGCCTGCCACGCCAAGCTGCAAGCCGCCTGCGACAACGCAATTGACGCCCTCTATTTCAGCGACGCCTACCCCAGCGTGAGCGAATCCATCCTGCGCAAGCCCAACTCCGGGATGCTGGAAAAAGCCGTGGCCCGCTTCAACCTTGACCCCGCGCAGTGCTGGATAGTGGGCGACCGCCTCCGCGACATGGAAGCCGGGGCCAACATCGGCGTGCGCGGCATTCTGGTGGGGGAGGAGGAAACCAGTTTCACGCCCCACGTAGCCGATTTGCAGGCGGCCACAGATATAATCTTAGGCGAATGACAGTCACCGAAAACAAGCAGGGTTGGCTAGCCAAGAACCGCAACATGCTGTTTTTGCTGGCGTGCGTCATTCTGGGCCAGGTGATTTTTTACTTCACCACCACGGCCAATAGCAAGCGCGAAATCGAACGCTACAAAGCCCTGCAATTAGCCAGCCGCGTGGAGAAAGTCCTGTCCTATTCCCACGGCATTCAGAAGGTGAAGCTGGCCACCGGCGAAACGCAAGCGCTGGTCCTGACTGCCGCCGGGCAGCAATATATTCAGGTGGGCGACTCGCTGGTGAAGGCGGCGGGCAGCGACAGCATCACCGCGTATCGGCGGTTTCCGGGGTATATAGAGGTGTCAGTTTTCGGGCCTGGCGCGGCTGGTAAGATGCGCTTAATCAAACGGTCGGAATAGGAAAAGGGGGAAATCAAATAAGG
This sequence comes from Hymenobacter negativus, assembly GCF_016056375.1. Lineage (GTDB taxonomy): Bacteria > Bacteroidota > Bacteroidia > Cytophagales > Hymenobacteraceae > Hymenobacter > Hymenobacter negativus_A. The sequence goes on along the minus strand of NZ_JAEDAE010000017.1, from coordinate 15,528 downwards.
GGATAATCGTCGCTAATCTCCTGAATTTCTATATTGTCATTCGCTCGACACAGCACCAGAAAAGCAGCCATTTCTTCTTTGTATTGCAAGTGAGTATAAAGCTCGGCAATGCGTCGATAATTCCATTCGTCATTATTGGCCAAGTAGAGCGCAATCAATTGCTGGAGTTGATTCCTTAACCCGGGGTCCTTTTTGTGCTGGAATAATACCTTCCGCGCGAGGCCGATTTTATTGGGGTCGCTGCTGTCGATAGCGAGGTCTAGCACACGCGAAAGCAAGGGCATTAGAATTTCAATGCCTGGTTCGAGGGCCGTCCAGAGCCGCAAAGCCGTTAGATTGTCCTCCACCAGTGCCTTTTCCAAGTCGAGGGCCAGTTGCTTCTTTTCCTGCATTACATCATACTGACGCATACGGTACGCCTCTTCTGATTCGCACAACCGGAGCCACTTAGTTGAATAGTTCATTGTACTCGATTTTATCTCTGCAAGGATTTCGTTATCATCTGAAACATCACCAACTTAAAACCCACCAAAAAAGGCCGGCCTCCCACGCGGGAAGCCGGCCTTTTCACTTCAAACCTGAAAGCACTACTGGCGGGCCGCCGGGGTAGCTGCACTGGCCGTGATGGGCGAGGAAACGCGGTTGGCTTCCTTTGTGCTGCTGTAGGCGGGGCACTTCTGGCGGTTGCAGGCGCCCAGGGAGAGGGCCGCGAAGCCGGCGGCGAGCAGAACGTACTTTTTCATAATTATATAAAAACGGGTGAGGGGTTGCGGGGTTGGGCTTCAAAGATAAGCAGCGAGCCTAATATTTCGGCACAACCCGCTAACGTCGAAATTGAATTATTCGTACCCGAGGATGCGCATCATGCTGCCGGCTTCCTGCTGGGGCGCAAACACGGTATCGGTGAGGGTGCCGTCGGCGGCGCGGTCGAGAATGATGTGCTGCGGGGCGGGGATGAGGCAGTGCTTGATGCCGCCGTAGCCGCTCAGGCTCTCCTGGTAGGCGCCGGTGTGGAAGAAGCCCACGTAAAGCGGCTGGGCATCCGCCGGCTTGCGCTCGGGCAGGAAGGTTTGGTAGATGTGCTTCTCGGAGTTGTAGTAGTCCTGCGAGTCGCAGGTGAGGCCGCCGAGTTGGATTTTCTTGTACTGCTTCTCCCAGCCGTTGAGGGCCAGCATGATGAAGCGCTGGTTGAGGGCCCAGGTATCGGGCAGGTTGGTGATGAACGAGCCGTCAATCATGTACCAGAGCTCCTTATCGTTCTGCAGCTTCTCATCGAGAATGCTGTAGATGGTGGCCCCGCTTTCGCCCACCGTGAAGATGCCGAACTCGGTGAAAATATTGGGCTCGGGCACGCCTTCCTGGGCACAGATGCGCTGGATGGTGCGCAGAATTTCGGCCACCATGTAGGGGTAGTCGTAGTCGGGCTGAATGCTGGTTTGGATAGGCAGGCCGCCGCCGATGTCAATGGTGGTGAGGGTGGGGCACACCTTGCGCAGCTCGCAGTACTTATGCACAAAGCGGCTCAGCTCGGACCAGTAATAGGACGTGTCCTTGATGCCCGTGCTGATGAAATAGTGCAGCATGGTGAGCGTGAAGCGCGGGTCGTCCTTGATGCGCTGCTCGTAAATGGGAATGGCATCGGCGTAGCGCACGCCCAGGCGCGAGGTGTAGAACTGGAAGCGCGGCTCCTCATCCGAAGCCAGGCGCATGCCCATGTTCACTTTCTCGTTCACGTGGTCGTGGTAGTACTCGATTTCGTTGGGCGAATCGATGATGGGCATGCAGTTCACAAACCCGTCGTTAATCAGGTCGGCGATTTCCTTTTTGTAAGCCTCGGGCTTGAAGCCGTTGCAGATGATGTGCTTCTGCTTATCGACCTTGCCCTGGGCGTGCAAATTGCGGATGATGCTGATGTCGAACCATGACGAGGTTTCGAGGTGGATGTCGTTTTTCAGCGCCTCTTCGAGGATGAAGCGGAAGTGCGACGACTTGGTGCAGTAGGCGTAGGAATACGAGCCCGTGTAGCCGGTGCTCGCAATGCCATCGGCAAACCATTTCTTGGCCCGCTGAATCTGGGAGCTGATTTTGGGCAGGTAAGTGAGGCGCAGCGGGGTGCCGTATTTCTCCACGAGGGCCATCAGGTCGATGCCGTGGAACTGCAGCTCGTGGTTGTGCACGGTAAAGTCGGCCGTGGGGAAGTCGAAGGTTTGGGAAATGAGGTCGTGGTACGTATCCATGCGGTTTTGAAAACGGCGAAAAAGCCCGACCTTTGCGGCGGGTGGTACAAAAGTACCGCCGGGGTCGGGTTAACGGCCGGGAACCGCTTGATGTTCTCCCGCAATCCCGCCTCGCATCGTGACGATGGAATAATAAGCGACTTGGCTACGGCAGATTCTTCTGCCGCAAGGCAGCGCTCGAAGCGTTTCAGTTAGCAGTGAACAGTGAACAGTGAACAGTTAGCAGTTGGCTCATTAAGAGCATAACTATTAACTGATAACTGTTCACTGCTAACTGTTAACTGAATCCTTGGAACGATGCCGCCATCCTGCTCTCCCAAATTCCCACCCTCCGATGAAACGCATCAAATTACTGGAAGTCCGCTCCGAACTCGGGGCGGGTACTCGTGGCTCCGGCATGGGCATCGACGCCCTGCGCGTGGCCTGCCTCAACAAAGGCTCTGATTATTTCCGCCGGTTCAATTCCGTGGTCGTGCCCGATTTGAACCACGTCCTGTTCGACAAAACGCCGTTCCCGTTTGCCAAGCACATCGACGCCATTTATACGGTGCAAAAGGGCATCACGGCCGCCGTGGAGCAGACGCTGCGCTTCGGCGAATTCCCGCTGGTGCTGGCCGGCGACCATAGCTCGGCCAACGCCACCATTGCCGGCATCAAGGCCGCGTACCCCACCAAAACGCTGGGCGTAATCTGGATTGACGCCCACGCCGACATCCACTCGCCCTACACCACGCCCAGCGGCAACGTGCACGGCATGCCCCTGGCCGCCGCGTTGGGCATGGATAACCGCAAGCACCAGCGCAACATCCCCGACGCGGAAACGGAATTCTTCTGGCGCCGCCTGCAAAACCTGGGCGAACCCGGTCCCAAGCTGCTGCCCGAGCACCTGGTGTACGTGGTGGTGCGCGACACCGAGGAGGAGGAAGACGCCCTCATCGAAGAGCTGGGCATCAAGTGGATTCGGCTGCCCGAAATCAAGGCCAAGGGCTCGCGCCAGCTTAGCCGCGAGATTTACGAGCACCTGCGCTTCTGCGACCTGGTGTACATTTCCTTCGACGTGGATAGCCTCGATTCGAGTTTCAGCATCGGCACGGGCACGCCCGTGGAGGACGGCCTCTACCTCTCCGAAGCCGAAAACCTCTGCCAGGACCTGCTGGAAAACGACCGGGTGGTGTGCTTCGAGATGGTCGAAATCAACCCCACGCTGGACAACGGCAACACGATGGCCAAGAATGCCTTTAATATTCTGGAAAAGGCGACGGATGCCATTGAGAAGCGGCTGCGGCTGGAGGAAGTGGTGAGTAGGTAGGGGAGGGCTGGCAGTTTGAAGCCAACCGTCATGCTGAGCGCAGCCGAAGCATCTCTACCGCAGTAGTAAATCCTGTCGATTGGATTAGTAGTTACACGGTAGAGATGCTCCGGCTGCGCTCAGCATGACAGGCAAAACCGAATTGCCAAATAATTTTACCCCCTCACCGCCTCACCCATTCTGCGAAATGAGCAAACCAATCAACAATTCCATCTTCTATGTGGAGTTTCCGGCCACTGACTTGGCCGCGACCAAACAGTTCTACGCCCAAGTTTTTGGATGGACGTTTGAGGATTATGGGCCCGATTACGTGGCTTTTGAGGACGGGCAGCTAGCGGGTGGATTTTACCGGGCCGACAGCGTGCCACCCAGCAGCCCGTTGGTGGTGCTGTGGGGCGATACGTTGGAGGAGTCGCAAGCGGCGGTAGAAGCTGCCGGGGGCACCATCAGCAAGCCAATCTTTGCTTATCCGGGCGGGCGGCGGTTTCATTTCACCGACCCGAATGGCAACGAATTATCCGTTTGCGGTGAAGCGTAGAGTGCCCGGTCCCAAGCACGCAGCCTAAGCCGCTGAAGAAACAGAAAGCCCCGCCAGTAGCTGGCGGGGCGTTTTTGTGGGGAACTTCGCTGAGCGGACTACCTTGCGAAAAGTTAGTAGTCTACGAATTCCACCGTTTAGACAAACTTCTTATGAGGTAATATTATATCAAACATATACTCCTCTAAAAGCTGTATAGATTAGCATTATGAAAAATATTTTATTCCTTGTTCTACTTGCTATTAGCTTTTGTAGTTGCTCCAAATCTTCGACTGCTCCAACGTACACCCTGATAGGCACTTGGCAAATGACTTCACAAACCACCGTGACTACCTATAAGGATGGAACCCCTACCACTACTCGAACGATAACCTTTTTACCGAACGATGAGACATTGGTATTTGGTAGTGATGAAGCTAAATATGATGAACGGGGATTTATGTTGTACATGGGCCCCTATTCCTACAGCGGAAACACCATTACCTATGCTAACAACTCGTTTCTTACAACGCAAACGGTGCTAACTCTGACTGATAAAACGTTGGTCGTGGTAAGTACCAAGCGCATTTTGGGAGATGTGAAGGAAAGTACAGATACTTTTAATCGGTTATAAACGATTGCGCTATTTTTCCTAAACGACTAAAGTAAACAGCCAGAGAATAGTATTGGGTCTTGGAACCGCCTTCATTGCTTGAGCCAAGTTTAAGAAACTCGTCTACCAATCAAAGTTTAAGAAATCTCATTAGTTGATGAGTTTCGTGAACTTCAAGAAGCAATGCAAAGCCCCGCCAATATCTGGCGGGGCTTTGCATTGCTTTAAATTTCGAGAGCTGTTTGGGGGTTGCGGGCTGTCACACTTCCATTTCCTGCCGCCACAGCGCCCACAGCCCCAGCGCCGGCCCCACGGCCAGCGGCAGCAGCACTAGCTGCGGCGGCAGCAGCAGCGCCAGCCGGTTGGTGAGTTGAATGCTGCCAATGGTGAGGGCAAAGCCCAGGCAGTTGACGATGGTGAGCGCGGCCCCGCGCGTGGTGGCGGGGGCGTGCCGGGCCACCAGCGTGGAAAACATCGGCGAATCGGCCACCACCACCAGCCCCCAGAACCCCAGAAAAGCCCCTAGCATCGCGCCCGAGCCCGTGCCTAGCACCAGCCCCGAAGCCAGGCAGCAGCCGCCCGACAGCCCCAGTGCCGCCCCCGCCACCCGGGCCGGGCCCAGCCGCCGGGCCAGCAGCCCCGCGCCCACGCAAGCCAGGCTGCCCCCGCCGATGATGCTGAATGACAGCAGCGGCACCGGCACGCCCGCCCCCGGGTGCCGGGCATTGAAGGCCGCCAGCACCACCGGCACAAAGGCCCAGAACGTGTAGAGCTCCCACATGTGCCCGAAGTAGCCAAACGCCGCCGCCCGAAACGCGGGCTGCCGGAACCCCGCCAAAAACGCCGTGAGCGCCGGGCGCGTGCCGGCCCGGCGGTAGGGGCCATCGGGCACCAGCACCAGCATGGCCGCGCCGCCCAGCAGCGCCAGGCCGGAGGTAGCCCAGGCCACCGCCTGCCAGGGCAGCGGCCCGCCCACGCTCTTGAGCAGGTGCGGAAATGCGGTGCCCAGCACCAGGGCCCCCACCAGCCAGCCCAGCGAGCGCCCCAGCCCGGCCTCGTAGTGGTCGGCCGCTATTTTCATGCCCACCGGGTAGATGCCGGCCAGGAAAAACCCCGTGAGCACCCGGCAGCCCAGCAGCCCCGCCACCGGCAGGCCCGGCAGCACCAGCCCTAGGTTGCAGAAGGCCGCCAGCGCCGCGCTCAGCGCGAACACCCGCGACGGGGAGAAACGGTCGGCCACCGCCAGCAGGGCAAAGGCCAGGGTGCCGGCAATGAAGCCCAGCTGCACGGCGCTGGTGAGCGCGGCCACAAAACCGGGCCCCTGGTGCAGGCGCGCGGCCATATCGGGGGCCACGGCATTGCCGGCAAACCACAGCGAGGTGCAGCAAAACTGCGCCCCCACAATGGTGGGAAGAATACGGGACATGAGAACGAGAGCGGGTGGGAGTGAGAGCCGGCAAAGTACCGCCATTTCGCAAAACGTCCCTTTCGGTGCTTTCCTTTGGCCATGGGTTAGGACGTAGCGCTGGAATACACTGCCGCCGACGGCTGGCAAAAACCGAAGCCGGCGCTCCCGCTTTTTGGAAAGGGGGCAGGGGTGCGCTTACCGCCAGCCCGTACCTTTGCCCCGTGCAACAGCTAGAATCCTCCCTCAAAACCGCCCTGCAAACCGCCGCTCAGGCCGTTTTTGGCGTTGAAATCCCCGTCGCCAGCCTCACGCTCCAGCCCACGCGCAAGGAGTTTGCCGGCAGCTTCACCCTCGTTACGTTCCCGCTCACCAAAGCGCTGGGCAAAGGCCCCGAGCAAATCGGCCAGGCCCTGGGCGAGTGGCTGAAAGCCCACGAACCTCGCGTGCGCGGCTTCAACGTGGTGAAAGGCTTCCTCAACCTCGAAATTGCCGATGCCGAGTGGCTGGCCCAATTTGAGCAGCTGCGCCAGCAGCCTGCCACCGCGCCCGTGGGCACCGACGGCGGCCCGCAAAACGTGGTGGTCGAATACTCCTCGCCCAACACCAACAAGCCCCTGCACCTGGGCCACCTGCGCAACAATTTCCTGGGCTACTCGGTGGCCGAGATTCTGAAAGCCACCGGCGCCACCGTCACCAAAGCCAACCTGGTGAACGACCGCGGCATCCACATCTGCAAGTCGATGATTGCCTACCAGCACTTCGGCCAGGGCGAAACCCCGCAGAGCGCTGGCCTGAAGGGCGACCACCTCGCCGGTAAATACTACGTGCTGTTTGAGAAGCACTACCGCGAGGAAATTCGCCAGCTCGAAGCCGAGGGCGTGGCGCCGGACATTGCCAAGAAAAGCGCCCCGCTCATGACCGAGGCCCAGCAGATGCTGCAAGCCTGGGAAGCCGGCGATGCGGAGGTAAAAGCCCTCTGGAGCCAGATGAACGGCTGGGTGTACGAAGGCTTCGATGCCACCTACAAAAACATCGGCGTCGATTTCGACCAGTACTATTACGAGTCCGAAACCTACCTACTGGGCAAGGAACGGGTAGAAGAGGGTCTCGAAAAAGGCGTGTTCTTCAAAAAGGAAAACGGCTCGGTGTGGGTAGATTTGCAGGCCGAGGGACTGGATGAAAAGCTCCTGCTCCGCGCCGACGGCACCAGCGTGTACATCACCCAGGACCTGGGCACGGCCGAGCTGAAGTACCAGGATTTTGGCTACGACAGCAGCATCTACGTCATCGCCGACGAGCAGAACTACCACATGCAGGTGCTGCAAGCCACGCTCAAAAAGCTGGGCAAGCCCTACGCCGACGCCATCCACCACCTCAGCTACGGCATGGTGGATTTGCCCTCCGGCAAGATGAAATCGCGCGAAGGCACCGTGGTGGACGCCGACGAGCTGGTGCGCGACGTGGTGGCCGCCGCCAAAGCCGCTACCCTCGAAAAAGGCAAAACCGAAGGCCTCTCCGATGCCGAGCTGGAAGAACTCTACCACATGCTGGGCCTGGGCGCGCTGAAATACTACCTGCTGAAGGTGGACCCCAAGAAGCGCATGCTCTTTAACCCCGAAGAGTCGGTGAGCCTGGAAGGCCACACCGGTCCGTTCATTCAGTACTCGCACGCCCGCATCGCCGCCATCCGCCGCAAAGCCGCCGAGCTGGGCATAGCTGAGTCGGCTGATTGGAGTAGCATTACGGGGTTGGAAGCGACCGAGCAAGAACTGATTCAGGAGCTGGCCCGCTACGCTTCGGTAGTGGCCGAGGCGGCCCGCAACCTTTCGCCGGCCGTCATTGCGCAATACGCTTACGACCTGGCGAAAGCATACAATCGCTTCTACGCCGAGGTGTCGATTTTCCAGGAAACTGACGCGGCCAAGCGCAGCCTGCGGGTGGCGCTGTCGGCCCGCGTGGGCGAGCAAATTAAGGCCTCGATGGGCCTGTTGGGCATCCAGGTGCCCGAGCGGATGTAACTACTAGAACGATGTAGAGACGCGACACTTCGAGTCTCCTCGTTGAACGATGGAACTGCGCCGTTCTACATAAACAACATCAGCAACGACGAGACGCGAAGTGTCGCGTCTCTACATCGTTCTATTTGACCAACGCATGAAATCCATTGCCGTGTACTGCGGTTCCAGCGCCGGAACCAACCCGAACTACATCATTCAGGCGCAGGCGCTTGCTAAGGCGATGGTCGCGCAGGGCCTCACGCTGGTGTACGGCGGCGGGCGCGTGGGCCTGATGGGCACCATCGCCGATGCCGTGCTGGCGGAAGGCGGCCAGGTTATCGGCGTCATCCCCGATTTTCTGGATGCTAAGGAACTGGCCCACAAAGGCTGCACCGAGCTGCACGTAGTGAAATCCATGCACGAGCGCAAGCTCATGATGGCCGACCGCGCCGACGGCTTCATTGCCATGCCCGGCGGCTACGGCACCCTCGAAGAACTGTTCGAAGTGCTGACCTGGGGCCAGCTCGGCCTGCACCAAAAGCCCGTGGCCCTGCTCAATATAGACGGTTACTACGACCTGCTCCTGCAATCCCTCGACCGCATGCGTGACGACCAGCTGCTGCGCGCCGAAAACCGCGCCCAGCTCCTGCAATCGGCCAATCCGGAAGAATTATTGGCGCAGATGATGGCGTACAAGCCAGTGCAATTGGAGAAGTGGCTCACGCCGCCCACTACCTGATTTGTAGCGCGGACTTTTAGTCCGCGAATCCAACGTTCCGACTCGCAGACTAAAAGCCCACGCTACAATTCGCAGTCCGAAACCCTATTGACCTTCGTATGGTTACGCACGCAACTGCGCAATCCATTACCTTCAACTCATGAAAAATTCCCTTCTCCTCACGCTGGCCACGGCCGCTACGGCCGTAGTCTTTATCGCCGCCAAACCGGCTGCTCCCACTGCCATGACTACGCCAGCCGAAACCACCGCCGCCCCCGCTTCCGTGTATGATTTCACCGTGAAATCCATCGACGGTAAAGACGTGAAGCTCAGCAAATACAAGGGCAAGAAGCTGCTGATTGTGAACACCGCCTCGAAATGCGGCTACACCCCGCAGTATAAGGAGCTGGAGGAATTGTCGAAGAAATACGGCAACAAGGTAGTCGTGCTGGGCTTTCCCTCGAATAGCTTCAACCAGGAGCTGGCCTCGAACTCGGAAGTAGCCTCGTTCTGCGAGAAGAACTATGGCGTGACTTTCCCGTTGTTCGAAACTGTAGCAGTCAAAGGCGACGACGCTACGCCGCTCTATAAATACCTGTCGGACAAAACCAAAAACGGCGCGGTATCGGACGCGCCGAACTGGAATTTCTGCAAATACCTGGTCGATGAAAAGGGCCATGTGGTGAAGTTCTACAACTCGAAAGTGACTCCCCTCAGCCCCGAGCTGGTGGCCGATATCACGAAGTAATTTTTTGCCGAAATGCATGTTGAAAGAACGTCGTGCCCCGCATGGCGTTCTTTTGTTTTTATTTCCGTTTGCCCCGTTGCCCATGTCGCCCTGGATTTCTGCATTCCGCCCCCGCACCCTGCCGCTGGCCCTGGCCAGCATCCTCACGGGTGCTTTCCTAGCTGCCGCCAACGGCCACTTTAATGGCCTAGTGGTCGGCTTGGCCGCCCTCACCACCATTCTGCTCCAAATTCTCAGCAACCTCGCCAACGACTACGGCGACTCGCAAAACGGCGCCGACAGCATCCACCGCGAAGGCCCGCAGCGCGCCGTGCAAAGCGGGGCCATCACGCCGGCTCAGATGAAGCGCGGCATGTGGATTTGCGGCCTGCTGGCGTTGGGCAGCGGTCTCGCGCTGCTGTGGGTGGCGCTGGGCGCGGCCGGGCTGGGGCTGTTTCTAGCGTTTCTGGCGCTGGGGCTGGCCGCCATCTGGGCGGCGGTGAACTACACGGCGGGCTCCAATCCGTACGGTTATGCTGGTTTTGGTGACATTTCGGTGTTCCTGTTTTTTGGCATCGTGGGCGTGTGTGGTACCTATTTCCTGCAAACCCGGACGCTGCCGCTCCAAGTCCTGCTACCCGCCGCCGCGCTCGGCTGCTTCGCCACGGCGGTGCTGAATGTGAACAACATCCGTGACATCAATTCCGATGTGCTGGCGGGCAAAATCACCATCCCGGTGCGGCTGGGGCCGGTGCATGCGCGCCGCTACCACTGGCTGCTGCTGGTGCTGGGCGTGGGCTGCGCCACGGTATTTGTGGCCCTCACGTACCATTCGCCGTGGCAGTGGCTGTTTGCGCTGGCCACGCCGCTATTTGCCTTCAACGCCATTCAGGTATGGCAGCGCAAGGAATCGATGCAGATTGACCCGCTGCTGAAGCAAATGGCGCTGAGCACGCTGGTGTTCACGGTGCTGTTTGGGGTAGGGCAGGTGCTGGGGTGAAGAAACCCTGAACTGGACGATGCCAATCCGTCGACTTGGTCTAAGGCCGGTGCGACTTGGTCGAAAAAAGTAGGGGGCTTTTTGCCCGTCCGCGTCCTTCGCTGCGAACTTAACCAAGCGCAGCATGTGGACGCGATTTAGCCTTTTTTTACTTTTCATTGCCGCGAACGTCTGCCCGGCGCTGCGGGCCCAGCAAGTCAGGGTGCACGGCACGGTACTGACCAGCAACCGCGAACCAGTTGAGTTTGCCACCGTGCTGCTGTTGCAGGCCAAGGATTCGAGCAGTGTGCAGGCCACCGTGGCCGATGCGCAGGGAGCCTTCTCACTGCGCGGGGTGGCACCCGGTACCTACCAGCTGCGGGCGTCATTCATCGGGTTGGTACCCAAAACGCAGGCCTTGGTACTGGTAGCGGGGGCGGTGCCACCGGCCATTACCTTGCAGCTGGCCGCCATGCCACAGCAGCTGGCCGAGGTGCAGGTGACGGCCAGCCGGCCCCGCATCACCCAGCTGCCCGACCGCCTGATACTCGACGTGGCCAACACGCCGCTGGCCGCCGGCTACACCACGCTCGAAGTGCTGGCCAAAGCGCCCGGCGTGTACGTTGACCCGCGTTCGGAAAGCGTGTCGCTCAATGGCAAAGGCACGATGGTGGTGGTGGATGGCAAACGCACCTACTTGTCGGGCAGCGAGTTAGCCGCTTTTCTCAAAAGCCTGGGTAGCCAGGAAATTCAAAAGGTTGAGCTCATCACCAGCCCCGGCGCCAAGTACGATGCCGAGGGGCCGGGCGGCGTCATCAACATCATCACCAAGAAAAGCCTGCTCGATGGTACGCGCGGCAGCCTCACGCTGGGCTCGGGCGGCATGACGAACAGCCGCCAGACGGCCGGCATTTCGCTGAACCACAAGCGCGGGCCGCTGGCGCTGTACGGCGGCTACACCCTGGCCGGCCGCCAGACGCAAGTTTCGGAACAGGCCCAGCTCGACTACCTGGCCGGCCCCGAGCGCGCCGTGACGGCCACCCACCTGCTCACGTCGGCCACGCCCACGCGCCAGCTGGGGCACACCTTTAAGGCCGGGCTCGACTGGCAGGCCAGCCCCAAAACCAGCTTCAACCTGTATTTGCGCGGCCTGCGCACCGCCCGCACCAGCACCACCGAGGCGGCCACCCGCCTGCTGCACTACCCTGCCGCGCCCGACTCGGTGCTGACCAGCCACACCGATGCCCACAGCAATGCCACCCAGCTGGCCAGCAACCTGGGCCTGCGGCAGCAGCTCGACTCGGCCAGCACGCTCACCGCCGACCTGGATTATTCGTACTACGAGTCGGGGCAGAACAACTTGGTTCGCAATGCCTTCGTGACGGCCCAGGGCGAGGTGCCGGGCTACGGCCTGCAACTGCGCAACTACCTGCCCAAGGCCATTCGCATTGTGGCGGGCCAACTCGACTACGAGCGCACGCTGCGCCTGGGCAAGCTGGAACTGGGGGCCAAGCACAGCTACGTCACCTCCGAAAACGACGCCCGCTACGAGCTGCTGCGGCCCGAAGGCTGGCAAGACGACGCGCTGCGAACCAACTTTTTTAGCTACCAGGAGCACGTTTCGGCGGCCTACGCCACCTTCGCCGGCAAGCGTCGGCAGCTGGAATACCGCGTGGGGCTGCGCCTGGAACAAACCAACTCCGTGGGCTACCTGCACACCACCGATGCGCAGGCCCGCCGCTCCTACCTCAGCCTGTTTCCGTCGGTGCTGCTGAGCCGGGCCGTGGGGAAGGGCGACTATCTGAGCCTGGCTTACGGCCGCCGCATTCAGCGCCCCAGCTACCAGGACCTCAACCCGTTCATCTACTTTCAGGACGTGTACACGTATTCGCAGGGCAACCCCTTTTTGCGGCCCGAGTTCACACACGCCCTCGACCTGACCTACACCCTGCGCAGCACCTACGTGGTGGCCCTGGGCTACTCGCAAACCAGCGACGTAATTGCCTGGGTGACGCAGCGCGAAGTGCCGGGCTCGCTTGTGACACAGTCGCGGGCCGAAAACCTGAACAGCCAGCACCAATGGACGCTCACGGCCACCGTCCCGGTATCGCCCCGCAAGTGGTGGACCGTTACCAACGCGCTGCAAGCCAGTTACACTACATTTCTGCTGCGCGGCGTGGCCAACGCGCCCCGCACGGTGCAGGGCCTGGCTGCCGTATACAGCCTGTCCAACGACTTTGTGGTGCCAGGCGGCTGGAACCTGAGCGCCTCGGGCTACTTCCAGAGCCCGCTGCCGAGCGGCGTTACCCAAACCCGTGGGCAGTATTCGGTCAATCTGGGGCTGCAAAAGAAGTTTCGGCAGGACCGGCTGGCCCTGCGCGTGTTGTACAACGACGTGTTGCGCACGGCCCGCGCCGTGTCGCTCACCGAGTTCGACAACCTGCGCTCGCGCAGCACTTATCGTTGGGATTCTAATTTCTTCTCGGCCACGCTCACCTACCAGCTGGGCAACCAGAAGGTGAAAGTGGCCAACAAAAGCCGCAGCGTAACGGGCGATGAGGAAAGCCGCATCAAATAAGCTGGGGGCGCTTGCTACCTTGCAGCTGCCCGCCGGGGCAGGCCGCCGCGCCCACTGGCCCGCGGGGCTTGCTCGCTTGCTTGCCATGCCAATTTCAACCCGAAGCTTTGCCAATCTCCTGCTGGGCACCCACCAGAGCCACCGCGCCCGGGCGGGGCTGCACGTGGCGTTCTGGCTGCTGGCTTATCCTTGGTATGCGTTGCAAAGCCAGTGGCTGGTGGGCACAGACAACGCTCCGGCGCTCGTGTTCAACACGCTGGCCCGGCTGGGCTTTGCGCTGGTCACGTTCTACGCGGTGTCGGCCTGCATCGGGCGGGGCTGGCCGCTGGGGCGGGTGCTGCTGGGGGTGCTGGGGGTGCTGGCCGCGTCGATGCTGGGCTACTGCCTCACACACTACTACCTCTACACCTACCTCGACCGGAGCCAACCCAACCTACCGCCCTACTTTCACAAGCTGGCGGCCAGTGTGTCGAAGAATGGACCCTGGACTTTTCTGCAGACGATAATACTGTATTTCTACGCCTTGCAGCTGTTCATGGCGTATTTTCTGCCGTTCACCATCAAGGGTGTGCGGGCCATCGTGCAGACGCACCTGCGCACCGTCACGCTCGAAAAAGACAACCTCAAGCTGGAGCTGGAATTTCTGCGGGCCCAGATAAACCCGCATTTTCTCTTCAATACCCTGAACAGCGTGTACTCGCTGGTGGAAGACAAAGACCGGACGGCCGCCGCGCTCGTGCTCTCGCTCTCGAACATGATGCGCTACACCCTGCACGACGCCACGGCCACTGAAGTGGAAGTGATGCAGGAGCTAGATTTTATTCGCGAGTACCTTGATATTCAGCAAATCCGCCACTCGCGGCGGCTGGCCGTCGACGTGCAGATTGCGCCGGCGGTGCGCGGCCAGCGCATTCCGCCCCTGCTGCTCGTCACCTTTCTCGAAAACGCTGTGAAGCACGGCGTCGAAAAGCTGCTGAAGGACGCCTGGGTGCGGGTGCGCGCCTACCGCGACGAGCACGGCGCCTTCTGCTTCGAGGTGGCCAATGCCCGGCCACCCCAAGCCGAGGCGGCCCTCGGCGAAGGCATTGGGCTGCGCAACACCCGGCGCCGCCTCAGCATCCTGTACCCGCATACCCACTCGCTGCAAATCGACGCCACCGCCGCGCAGTACCACGTTTTGTTGTGCTTATGGCAGTAGCCCCGCTTTCCTGCGTCATCATCGACGACGAGCCCCTGGCGCAAGACCTGCTGCGCAAGTATGTGGGCCGCTTGCCGTTCCTGGCCGCGCCCACCGTTTTCGACAGCGCCGTGGAGGCCCTGGGCCGCCTCGACCAGTTGCGCCCCGACCTGGTGTTGCTCGACGTGAACATGCCCCAACTCAGCGGCATCGACTTCCTGAAGACCTTCACTCGCCACCAGCCCGCCGTGGTGCTCACCACCGCCTACGCCGAGTACGCCGTGCAGGGCTTCGACTACGATGCGGTCGATTTTCTGCTCAAGCCCATTTCGTTCGAGCGTTTCGTCAAGGCCATTACCAAAGTGCAGGCGCGCCTGGTCGGCCCGGCCCCCGGCCCAGCCGAAGAGCCCGGCGCCCCGCGGGTGCTGCTGCTCAAGGAAAACAAGAAATTCATCCGCGTGCCCGCCGCCGATATCCTGTTTGTGGAGGGCATGCGGGACTACCTGAAAGTCTACACCAAAGCCCGCGTCATCCTCACGCACATGACCATGACGAAGATGGAAAGCCTGCTCGATGAAACCGCCTTCCTGCGAGTAAACCGTTCATACTTAGTGCACAAAGCCGCCATTGCGGCCATCCACGGCAATACGCTCGAACTCGTCAACAACATGGAAGTTCCCATTGGCATTAACTACCGCGAAGCCGTCCGCCTGCTGACAGACAAAGGAGTGCTCTGATTACCAAAGGCAACCAGCCGGCCACGCCAGATGGTTGTTCAGCGCGCCCTCCCATAAATAATGACGCTTCGCAAAGGCCATTCAGAAGCGTCGAGCTCCAAATTTCAATTGCTTCAACAACAAAAAAGCGGCCTTGCAAGGCCGCTTTTTTGTTGTTTATCACTCCGCTATTCAGCGTTACCCGGCGCGGAAGCCTCCCCGGAAGCCGCGGTGGAAGATTCGCCGGAAGCCGGGGCAGAGCCTTCCGGTTTGGGTCCGCGCTTGCGGTTGCGGCCACCGCGGCTGCGGCGGCGCTCCCCGTCGGCGCGGGGCTCACGGGCTTCGCCTTCGGGCCGGGGCTCACGCGGTGGGCGGGCTTCGCCTTCCGGACGCGGCGCGCGCGGTTCGCGCGGCGGGCGGGCTTCCCCATCGGGGCGCGGGGCGCGCTCGGGGCGGGCATGGCCACCTGCGGGGCCACGGGGCCCCGGGAGCCGGCGCTGGCCGTGGCCGCGGGTGGGGACGTGTGCGCCGGGGGCGGCTGTACCCGGCCCG
>NZ_JAEDAE010000016.1 GCF_016056375.1 Hymenobacter negativus | reverse complement strand
GTGTAGGTCTGGGTGATGGGGGCGCCGGTGGTGTTGGGCAGCGTCACGGTGGGCTGGGCCACGCTGGCGCTGCTCAGGCCAGTGGCCGGGCTCCAGCTATAGGTGTAGCCGGCCAGCGCCGGGGTGCCAATGGCCGCCGAGGCCACACCCGAGCAGGTGCTGCGGGCCGGGCCGGCGTCGGCCACGGCCGCAGGGTTCACCGTCACCACCACGGCATCGGTGCTCAGGCAGTTCGGGCCGGATGATACCGTGAGCGTGTAG
Organism: Hymenobacter negativus; assembly: GCF_016056375.1. Taxonomy (GTDB): domain Bacteria; phylum Bacteroidota; class Bacteroidia; order Cytophagales; family Hymenobacteraceae; genus Hymenobacter; species Hymenobacter negativus_A. Next base: position 42,193 of record NZ_JAEDAE010000016.1, on the reverse strand, counting down.
GTCTGGGTGATGGGGGCGCCGGTGGTGTTGGGCAGCGTCACGGTGGGCTGGGCCACGCTGGCGCTGCTCAGGCCCGTGGCGGGGCTCCAGCTATAAGTGAAGCCCGTAACAGCTGCTGTGCCGATTTGTACGGTAGGGCCGGGTGCACCCACCGGGCTGGGGCACACGACAACGTCGGGGCCGGCGTTGGCGGTGGGGGGCGGCGTCACCGTTACCGTCACGGTGGCCGTGATGGAGCAAGTGCCGTCGGTACCGGTCACGGTATAGGTGGTGGTAGCGGTGGGCGATACCGTAACGGTGGTGCCGGTCGAGTTGATACCGCCACCGGTCCAGGTATAAGTCAGGCCCGCCACCCCGGTTACCGTCAGGGTAGTGGACGTGCCCTGGCAGATGCTGGGCGCGGCGGCTACGGCCGTAAGGGCCGGCAGCGGCCGGATATCCACGGTTTTAACTACTGAGTCAGACAAACAGCCATAGGTCGAAACACCTTTGAGCGACAGCGTGCCGGTGGTGTTGGCACTGGCCCAGGTTACCTGCACCGTGTTGGTGCCCTGGCCGCTCGTGATGGTGCCGCCCGTGATGCGCCAGCGGTAAGAGGCCGGCACCGGGCCGGCCGCGGTGTAGGTGCGTACCGTAGCCGGGTCGCACACCGTGGCCGGGCCGTTGATGGCGTTGGGGCCGGCGGCGCGGGTCACCGTCACCCGGAAAATATCCGAAGCCAGCTTGCCGCCGCAGCCGTTGTCCTTCACGGTCACGCCCAGGTCGTAGGGCGTGGTGCGGGCCTGGCCGCAGGCCGAATTATAGATGAACGTGCCCGATACCGAGCCGTTGCCGGTGGCGGTGGCCGTGCCGGTCAGGTTGCCGGCCTGCACCACGCCCGTGCTGCCGTTGAAAGTAGTGTTGAACGGCCCGCTACCATCGAGCAGGGCACTGTTCACGGTGAGCACCAGCGGGTGGTTGCTGCTGGCCTGAGTGGCTGTAATCGGAATACTCAGTGACTGGCCTTCCTCAATAGTATAGTTGCGGGGCGTAATAACCGGTGTTGGCAGGACCGGCGGTGTAGTGGGCGGACAGGTGGAAACCACTAGCTGCAAGTCTCGTCGGGTGGTGCCAATCAGCACTTCCACGCCATTGATGGTTCGATACTCCGATACGTCTACCGCTACCACGTAGAGGCCAATGTTGCGGGCTCCGTATTTGGCAATGCCCGTACTGGCATTGATGGTAGCAAAGTTGCCCGCGCCCGTGCCAAAAGGGTTGGCCGCGTTGTAGGCCGGGTAGTACGGCACTGGCTGGGGCAGGGGCGGGAAGGTGGTGTTGCTGCTCAGGAAGCCATAAGGCGTGCCGAAAGAATACACCAGCCGGTCACCGTCGGGGTCGAAGGCGTTGTTGAGGGTAATGGTCGTATCGTTCTGGCACACGATGGCCACGGCCGTATCCGAAAACACGGGCGAGCGGTTGTAGATGAGCGGCGGGGCCATGCTCACGTACAGCGTCAGGGGCACGTTGCCACCGGTGCCCCCGCTGGGGTTGTTGATGTTGGTGAGGGTGTTGTTGCGGGCGCTCACCGAGTATACGGCGTAGTAGCCATCGAAGGAAACCGGCAGGTTTACCGTCTGCACGTATTTGCACAGGTAGAACGGCTGGCTGGGGCCACTCACCGCGCAGCCTTGCGGCACGGGCGGGGCAATGGGCGGCGGCAGGTTGGTATTGGTGGGCGTGGGGGCCGTGCGGTTGAAGTTGTAGCTGCCAATGCGCGCCCCGGTGGTCCGGTTATAAATGTCAATTGGCGCGCTTACCGGCGGGGCCGCAATGCCATTGGGGTTGGCGTTGGTGTACAAGCCGTTGCTATACAACGTCAAAGTAATTTCGTAGCGAAAGGGCGTGGCCGCCGGTCCGGTTGCGTCGAGGTAGCGGTAGCTCATCTCGCCGCCCAGTAGGTGCGAGGCCTGCGCCGGGCGCGTGCCCAGTACCAGCAGCGCCAGTAGTAGCATCGACCCGAAAAAACGCCGTAGTAAGGTTGTAGGCATACAATAAAATGAAGAGGAGGGGAACCGAAAAACTGCCCCAGCCACCAGAAGGCAGCCGGGGCGGTTAGAAGTTGATTTCGGACATCGTAGCTGCCCGAAGGAACATTTGTAGTTATTCGCGCACCAGACGGCGCAGGGCGGTCTGGCCTTGCGCGTCGCGCAGGCGCAGCACATACACGCCGGCCGGCAGCGCGCTCAGGTCTAACTGGGCATCGGCGGCCGGGCCCAGGCGCAGTGCCGTGCGCAGCACCGTCGCCCCCAGCACGTTCTGCACCTCGGTGGCGTAGAGGCCGGCGGCGCTGGCATCGGGCAGGCGCAGGCTCACCCGCCCATCCAGCGTGGGGTTGGGGAAGAGGCTGAGCGTAGGCAAGGCCTGGGCATCGCGGGTGGCCAGGGGCAGGATGCGCAACTGGTAGTCTTCCACTTCGGCATTGGCCACGTTAGTGGCGCAGGCGCTGGGCGTGCCGCCGGTTACGTTGGCCACCACCATCACCCGCATGCGGGGGTTGATACCGGCCGTGCCGGCAGGCACCGTGAAGGGGGCCGTGAACGTGTTACTATTGGAGTTGCCGTTCACCACCAGTTCCGAGTTGTCGAACGTGCCATTCATGTTCCAGTCCACCCACGCCGAGGTGCGGTGCGTAGCGCCCAGGTTGGTGGCTACAGTCAAGCTGAGGGAGTTGCCCACGTTGGCCGACAGGGGCAAGCTGGTGTAGTTGGCGTAGCCACCCGTAGCCACGCTGGTGCTGTTGGTGAAGGCCGGCGTGGCATTGGCAATGCTCACGGTGCTGATGTAGAAGGGACTGGGCAACTGCTGCCCGGTGGGGCCCATGCCGCCCGTACCATTCGCGGCGCAGAAGGTGAGGCATGGCACCTGAATGGTCACCGCGTTTAGGCGCGTTACGCTGGCCGTGCCGTTGGCATTGGTGGCCGCCAGCGTCACGTTGTAAGTGCCCGAAGCGGTGTAGGTGTGCGTGGGGTTCTGCAGCGTGCTGGTGGTGCCATCACCGAAGTTCCAGGCCCAGGAGGTGGGCAGGTTGGTGGTGAGGTCGGTGAACACAATGGGATTCACGCAGCCGCCGGCCACGTAGTTGGTGCTGAAGTTGATGATGGGGGGCAGTGTGTTGGGCCGGGCAATGACGGTGTAGTCTTCCACCTGGCCGCTCACCGGGCTCACGCAGGGGCCGGCCGTGTTGCCAATGGCGTCGGCAATGATGCGCAGGCGCAGGGGCTGGTTGAGCGTGGTGCCGGCGGGCAGGGTGAGGGTAGTGGTAACCCCGGGGCTGGGCGTGTTCAGGCCCGTATACACCAGTTCGGAGGCCGCGAAAATGCCGTTGTTGTTAGCATCCAGATACACCCGGATATCGTGGGGGTTCACGCCGCCCGTGGTGATAATCATCTGGTTGCTTACGCCCACAATCAGGTCGGTGCGTTGGGGGCAGGTGAAATCCTGGTAGCCGGCGCTGCCATCAGCCGAAGGGTTGTTGATGGTACCCAGCTGGAAGCGGGTGATGCCGTAGTTGGCGAAGTAGTTGGTGGTTTGGGGCGAGCAGCTGGCCGCCAGCGGCACCGACGCATTATAAACAATGCTGGTGGCGGCACTGGTATTGTTGCCCACCGCATTGGTGGCGCGCAGCGTTACGGCGTAGGTGCCGGCCGTGGCGTAGGTGTGCGAGGGGTTTTGCAGGGTGCTGGTGCCGCCGTCGCCAAAGGTCCAGAGCCAGGAGGTGGGCAGGTTCTGGCTGGCATCGGTGAACTGCACGGTGCCCGAGCAGGTGGTGGTGCCGTTGGTGGTGAAGGCCGCCACCGGCGCGCTCACGTTCGACGACAGCCGCACACTGTAGTCTTCCACCTGCGAGTACTGGGGCGTGGAGCACGAGGTGGGCACGGTGCCCAGCGCATAGTCCGACGACACCCGCATGCGCAGGTTGGTGCTGAGCACGGCCGTGGCCGGGGGCGTAAACGTGCCCGTGTGCAGGATGGCGTTGGGCGCATCAAACACCAGCTCGCTGTTGCCGGTGAAGGCCCCGTCGTTGTTATAGTCAATCCAGACCTTCACGTTCTCGTTCACGTTTGGGCCGGTACGCACGCTGATGGTGTAGGTCTGGCCCACCGTCAGGGCCGCGTTGAAGGTGCAGCCGTAGTCGCGGTAGCCGTCGATGTAGTTGCCCGTGGTGTTGTTGATGAGGCCGCTCCCAACGTTAACGTTGAGGATGCCCATGCCGTAGAGGTTGGCCTGGCCGCTACTGGCATTGCCCGGCGTGCACACGGCTGCAATGGGGCAGGTAGTTTGAGCGGCGGCCTCTGAGCTTACGCCCAGTCCCAGCAAAACAGCAATAAAACCCGGCGCAAACCGGGACCAGGAACGTAAGTGTGGATGCATACGGTACTTTGAAAGAAAGCAATTGAATTCAACGGATAAATGTAAGCAGAAAGCGGGGATGATTCTGCCCCAATCGGCCATTATCCATTTTGCGTCGGCCACCCCGCCCGCGGGCTCGCTCAACACCCGCCGCCGCGCGGCCGGCAAGTAGCTGACCGTAACCCACGGAGGAGGTTTAATCAGACCGCGCAAAAATCGCACCACCCCGCCGTAAGTTTGCCGGGATTATTCGTCCATCTTTCTCCCCGGCCCGCCTGGGGCATTATTTTAACTCATGCCAACTCCCACTGTTCTCATCACCGGCGGCACGTCGGGCATTGGCCGGGCTTGTGCGCTGGCTTTCGGCCGGGCCGGCTACCAGGTGGCCATCACCGGGCGCGACGAAGTTAAACTGGCCGACACGGCCGCCGCGCTGGCCGCCGCCGGCGTGGCCCACCTTACCATCCGCGCCGATGTGGGCGACGAAGCCGCCGCCGAGCGCGCCGTGCAGGAAACCGTGGCCCGCTTCGGTGGGCTCGACGTGCTGCTCAACAATGCCGGCATCAGCATGCGCGCCCGCTTTCAGGATGCCGACCTGGAGGTTATCAAGCGGCTGATGCAGACCAACTTCTTCGGTACCGTCTTCACCACCAAGTTTGCGCTGCCGCATTTGCTGCAGCGCAAGGGCACCATCGTGGGCATCAGCAGCATTGCGGGCTACCGCGGTTTGCCGGGCCGCACGGGCTACTCGGCCTCCAAGTTTGCCATGAACGGCTTCCTCGAAGCGCTGCGCACGGAGCTGCTCGACCAGGGCGTGAACGTGCTCACGGCCGCCCCCGGCTTCACGGCCTCCAACATTCGCAACACGGCCCTGGCCGCCGACGGCTCCTCGCAGGGCGAGTCGCCGCGCGACGAAGGCGCCATGATGAGCAGCGAAGCCGTGGCCGACGAAATCCTGAAAGCTGTGCAGCAGCGCAGGCGCACCATCGTGCTCACCGGCCAGGGCAAGCTGGTGGTGTTCCTCAATAAATGGCTGCCCGGCCTGAGTGATAAATTGGTGCTGAACCACTTTCGGAAAGAGGAAAAGGGAGTGGATGTGGGGTAGGGATGGTGTATTAGGGTGTATTGGGGCTCCTAACATCAGCGAATACTGATTAGTGAAAGGATAGGGACTTGAATGAATTAATGTTAGGAATATATTAATTTCGAATGAGTGAAAACGGTTTTTGTGCTATCGATAAAACCGTTTCTGAGGGTATTGAGGTAAAGCCTTTCACCTAATCATTTGTCATTATTTCCTTTCAAGACATGCGTTTACCCTTACTTATCCTCTCTGCTGGCTTGGTCTTGCTCACTGCTACGGCTTCTGCCCCGGCTCAGACCCTTACCCGTGTCACGAATACTACCGTAACCGGGATACCCAACGGCATTTCCATTAGTGGAACCAAAGCCTATGTATCAGATTTTGGTGGCGGCACTTTACAGGTTTACAGCATCGCCAACCCCTTGGCTCCGGTGCTCTTGGGCTCATGTTCGGCCATTCGGCCCCGTGCCTTGGCGGCGGCCGATACAATGGCCTACATTCTGGGATTTGGGTTGGGACAGGTTACTACCAGCTACCTCACGGCGCTGTATGTGAGCAATCCGGCAACTCCAGCTGCCGGCCGTGTTGTATTATTCGGCGAACCGCCCATTTATATTGGTGCCAGCCGTTCGTTGGTGTGCGCGGCGAGCACCATTGGCGGTACCGTGAGGGTTTTTGATAGTTTGCTTAATCAGTTGAGCTCCTTCACCGCCAGCGCTACGGCCGTAGTTTTGAATGGAACCGCGCTGTATCTCAACTTCTATGGGACAACCACCGTGTACGATTTGAGTAATCCGGCCGCACCAGTTCGAGTTCGGGTCGTCAACGGGCCTATTAACGTCGTGAATGGCAACCGCGCCTGCGGATTGTATGGCTCACTCTACAGCTATGACGTGAGTTCCCCGCTAAACCCCGTGCTGCTGGGCACGGCCCCCCTCGCTTCGGGTTATGGTTTGCTGGCAATGACCGGTACTACTGCCTATACATGCGAATCCTACAGCGGAATGGGTTCTAATAACCTGCCGATGAAGGCCTTTGCTATCAGCCAAGCTTCGGCCCCGGTGCTGCAGGCCACCACAGCAGCTAGTGCGAGTGCAACGGCAATTGCTGCATCCGGTAATTATGTCTTTTTGGTCAACCAATTCGGCTCCTTGTTCCAAGTTTATGCTCTCAGCGGCACGGGCACGGGCACGCGCAGCAGCCAGCAAAATACTATGGGCATTTATCCTAATCCCGCACACGCTGCCCTGACTATGACCCCACCCAACCCGGCCGCATCCGTGGAGGTGTACGACCTGGCCGGCCGGGTTTGCCTGACGGCTCGGGTTTCGGCGGGTATTCCGCTCGACATCAGCCACCTGCTGGCGGGTATGTACGTGGTGCGCAACGGCAGCGCTACGCAGCCCCTGGTGGTGGAATAAACCAATTGTGTAAACGGTCTGATTCCCAACAAAAAGCCCCAGCTCATAATTGTGCCGGGGCTTTTTGTTTAATCAGGCTCCCCTCTTCCATAAGAAGGGGAGTGTCGTGAGCTTACAGCGACGCCTTTTGCGCCAGCTTCACGGCCTCGTACATATCCACCACGCCGCCGGTTACGGACAGGGTCGAGAAATCGGCCTGCTTGTCGGTGCCGGGTACCTGCACTTTGGTGTGGTGCACCTGGGCCGACTGCATGATGATGCGCTTCAAATCCGTGGCGGTGAGCTTGGGGAAGTAGGATTTCAGCACTGCCGCCACGCCGGCCGTCACGGGCGAGGCCATGCTGGTGCCGCTTTCGTTGCCGTAGGTGCTGCCGGGCAGCGTGCTGTAGATGCCCACGCCGGGCGCAAACACGTCCACGCCCTTCTTGCTGTAGTTTGAGAAGTCGGCGGTCAGGTTCACGTTGTCCTTCGGGCCAGAGGCGCCCACCGTCAGCAGGTTCGGGATGGGGGTGTTGTTCATGTAGAACGAGGCCGGGTAGTTGTCGGCCACGTCGAGGTTGTGGTTTTCGTTGCCGGCGGCGTGCACCAGCAGCACACCTTTCTGGGCGGCGTACTTATAGGCGACTTCCACGGCCGGGCGCTGGGGCGAGAATTCCTTGCCGAAGCTCATGTTGATAATCTGCGCGCCGTTGTCCACGGCGTAGCGGATGGCGTTGGCAATATCCTTGTCGCGCTCGTCGCCGTCGGGTACGGCGCGTACCATCATGATGCGCACGGGGTCGGGGGCGAGGCCCTGAATGCCAAGGTTATTGGTGCGAACCGCCGCGATGATACCCGAGACGTGGGTGCCGTGCATGGGGTCGGGGCCATGGAGGTCGTTGTTGCCGTAGAAGCGCTGGCTCACGTCCTCGGGGTTGTCCTTGATGATGTCGGCCCGGGGGTTGAAATTCAGATTCAGCGAGTTGTCCAGCATGCTGCGCTCCTGCTTCACGCCGTCGTTCAGCTCTTTTAGCAGGGCATCGGCGTCGCCGGCCCCGGTCTGGCGCATCATGTCGAGCATGCCGGCCACGGCGCGTTTCAGGTTGGGGTCGTCGGGGTTGGCGTTTTTGAGGGCCGTGGTGTCCAGCTTGTCGGTGCCGAGGGCCTGTTTCATGTTGGCCACCATCATGTTTAGCGGGCCGCTCATCTCCTCTACCTGCTTGTTGCGCTCGGTTTCCTCCTTGAGGCGGGCGGAGTAGGCTTGCTCGGCCTTCTGGTAAAGCAGGTAAGCGGCCTTGTCGGCCGGCTTCACGGTTTTGGCCGTGAAGCCTTTGAAGCGCTTGCGGCCGGCAGCCACGATGCGCGTCATTTCCAGGGTCTCGGCGTTCACGTTGCGGCCGTCGGGCGCGCCGAGGAAGTTCCAGCCGTGCACGTCGTCGATGTAGCCGTTCTTGTCGTCGTCGATGCCGTTGCCGGGGATTTCGCCCCGGTTCACCCACAGCACCGGCTTGAGGTCGACGTGGGCCGTATCGATGCCCGAGTCAATGACGGCCACGATGACGGGCGTCGGCACCAGGTTTTTCAGGATTTCCGAGTAAGCGCGGTTGGCGCCCACGCCGGGCACGTTGTCGAGCTGCGGGTCTTTGAGGTACCACTGGGCGGCGCTTTGGTCGCCGGCCGGAGTAACGGGAGCCGTGGAAGGGGCATTCACCGATTGAGCCTGGGCGAGCACCGGCAAGGCCAGCAAAGCCGCCGAAAACGTCCAGCGGCGGAAGGAAGGAATCGTCATAAACTAAGGATGGGGCCGCCATACGGCAGCCGGTGTGGGTGGTAAACCGATTTTCACACAAATGAAGTTCAGCCGAGCCAAAGACGCGGCTGCCCGCCCCGATGTTGCGCCGCCCCGGCCGTCCCATATCTTGCGGCCATGTCCGATGCTTCCTCCGCGCACGCTGCCGCCTGCCTCAACTGCGGCCACGTCCTGCCGCCGCCCGGCTGCTTCTGCCCCCAATGCGGCCAGGCCCCGGCCCACCGCCTCAGCACGGCGCACGTGCTGCACGAGGTGCTGCACGTGTTCACCCACGCCGACAAGGGCATATTTGCCTTCATTCCGCAGGTGCTATTCCGCCCCGGCCAGCTGGTGGCCGACTACCTGGCCGGCCGCCGCAAGCGCCACTTCAACCCCTTCCAGTTTCTGCTGCTGTTGGTGGGCTTCGTCACGCTGCTGGGCGTGAAGCTGCATTATTACGAAGGCGTGGGTGCGAGCGTGGCTGCCGCCATGCAGCGCCTCAAGCCCCTTACGCCGGCCCAGCTGCTGCGCGTCGAACAGTATTTCCACACCATCGGGGCGTTTTTCAACGTGTATTGGCTGGCCCTGCTGCCGGTGCAGGCCCTGCTGACGTGGGCCGCCTACCGCCGCCGCGCCGGCCTCAACTACGCCGTGGCCGTGCTGGTGCAGGTGGTAGTGGGCTGCGCCTTCCAGCTGCTGCTATTGCTGGCGCTGCCCACGGTGCGGCTGCTGGGCGTGCACCAGCCGGGCCTGAGCACGGCCCTGCTGCAAGGCTTCTTAACGGCGCTGTACTTATTGCTGATTGGGCGGCGTGGACTGGGCTTGCCTGTGTCGGAGGCGCTGGGCCGTGCCCTGCTGGTGGGGCTGTTAGCTGGCCTGCTGAATTTTGGGGCCAACTACGCGGCCTTCAACCTCTACGTGTTCCACGGCTGAGGCAGAACCACCCGGTCGGGGTCCGACCGGTCGCCGCGGGGTGAAGCGTAGGGGGCCTTTTATCTCGTTTTTGCTTCAACCGGTCCGACCGCCTGGGGCGGTCGGACCGGGCAACGACGCCCACCCGATAACTTCACGCCCTCAATTCGGTTTCCCGCGCATGATTCGCTCCCTCCGCCCGCTCGCCGCGGCCCTGCTACTGCTCACTGTCAACTGTTCACTGCTAACTGAAAGCAAAGCGCAGACGCCCAAAACCTACACTTCTTCCGAAATCCTGCTGGGCCTCAAGAAGCTCAACGTGCTGGGCTCGGTGATGTACATCGCCGCCCACCCCGACGACGAAAACACCCGCCTCATCGCCTACATGGCCAACGAGCGCCTGCTCGAAACCAGCTACCTGAGCTGCACCCGCGGCGACGGCGGCCAGAACCTCATCGGCCCCGAGCTGCGCGAGGGCCTCGGCGTGATTCGCACGCAGGAGCTGCTGGCGGCCCGGCGCCTCGACGGCGGCCGGCAGTTTTTCACCCGCGCCAACGACTTCGGCTTCTCGAAAACCTCCGACGAAACCTTCAAAATCTGGGACAAGGAGCAGGTGCTCGCCGACATGGTGTGGGTTATCCGCCAGCGCCGGCCCGATGTACTCATCACCCGCTTCCCGCCCGACGCCCGCGCCGGCCACGGCCACCACCAGGCCAGCGCCATCCTCGCCGCCGAAGCCTTCGACGCCGCCGGCGACCCCAAGCGCTTCCCCGAGCAATTGCAATACGTGCAGCCCTGGCAGCCCAAGCGCCTGCTCTGGAACACCGGCAGCTTCTTCGTGAAGCCCGGCGAAAACATGGACGCGTATCTAAAGCTCGATGCCGGCGGCTACAACCCCCTGCTTGGGCAGTCGTACGGCGAAATCGCGGCCCGCAGCCGCAGCAACCACCGCAGCCAGGGCTTCGGCTCGGCCGCCCAGCGGGGCGAGGCGCTGGAGTATTTCCAGCCCGTGAAAGGGGAGAAGGCGGCTAAGGACTTATTCGAGGGCGTGGACCAGACCTGGAACCGGGTGCCCGGCGGCGCAGCCGTGGGCAAGCTCATCGAGGAGGTGATTCGCAAGTATGATGCGAGCAACCCCAGCGCCAGCGTGGCGGGGCTGCTGAAAGTGCGGGATGCACTTGACGCGCGAAAAGCAATTGCGTTAAAATTAGATGATGCTCATTACTCAGGGTTCTGGCTCGGTGAAAAACGAGAAGAAATAGACAAGCTGGTGGCTGCTTGTGCCGGGCTGGTTTTTGAAGCTACTGCTAGCTCCTCAACAGCAACGCAAGGCAGTGAAATTTCCGTTAAAATTGAAGCGTTGAGCCGCACGGATTTGCCCGTAGTGTTAAGCGAAATCCGCTCCTATGAGGAGAAGGGCGCAATCTTGAAACCCAATTTGACTTTGACCAAAAACATGGTAGCCAATATTTCGGCTGCTGATGCTTCAAAGTCTACGACCGTATCTGTGCAAGGCACCACACAGCCCTATTGGCTGCTTGAACGGCCGTCGGTGGGAATGTATATGGTGCCTGAAATTGCCAACGCTTTCCCGGAAGAACTAGCGCAGTTCAAAAAGCTGAATTTCATGCCAATCTATTTTCATCAGGTAAGAGGTAAGCCCGAAAATGCAGCGCTAACGCGTTTTTACTTTAATGGAAGTATCGCAGGGCACACTTTCAGTTACGAAGTCCCCGTCCAATACAAGCACACCGACCCGGTGCTCGGCGAACTGTACCAACCGCTGGCCGTGGTGCCGCCCGTGGCCGTGAACCTGCCCGCCGCCCGCGCCTACGTCTTCGCCGATGCCCAGCCCAAGACCGTGCCCGTAACGCTCAAAGCCGGCCGCGCCGGGGTGGCCGGCACGCTGGCCCTCACTCTGCCCGCCGGCTGGACCAGTACCCCCGCCAGCCAGTCCTTCGCCCTCGCCACCAAAGACGCCGAGCAAACCGTGGAGTTCCGCGTGCAGCCCGGCCCCGGCGCCGCCCCCGGCAAAACGGAGCTGCGCGCCGTGGCCACCGTGGATGGCCAGGCCTACAGCCGCGGCATCCAGACCATCCAATACCCCCACATCCCCACCCAAACGCTGTTTCCCGAAGCTGTGGCCCCGCTCGTGAAGCTGGAGCTGCGCAAGCGCGGCCAGAACGTGGCCTACCTCATGGGCGCCGGCGACGAAGTGCCCGAGGCCCTGCGCCAGGTGGGCTACAACGTCACGCTGCTCGAACCCAAAGACCTCACCGCCGCCCGCCTCAAGCAATACGACGCCCTGGTTGTCGGCATCCGCGCCTATAATACCGTCGACCGCCTCAAAACCCAGCAGCCCGAAATCCTCAAATACATCGAGCAGGGCGGCAATGTGGTGGTGCAATACGTGGTGAACCGCGGCACCGTCATGCCCGAAATCGGCCCCTACCCGATGACGCTCAGCACCGACCGCGTGACCGTGGAAGATGCCCCCGTGACCCTCTCGAAGCACCCGCTACTGGCCGCGCCCAACAAAATCACCGAGCAGGATTTCCGGGGCTGGGTGCAGGAGCAGGGTCTCTATTATCCCTCGAAATGGGACCCGAAATACCAGACCGTTATTTCCAGCAGCGACCCCGGCGAGCCGGCCAAGGAAAGCGCCATTCTGGTGACAGATTATGGCAAGGGGCACTACATCTACACGGGTCTGTCGCTGTTTCGGGAGCTGCCAGCCGGCGTGCCCGGCGCGTATCGGCTTATTACGAACATGATTTCCTACGGGAAGGAGCCGGCGCAGTAGCGTGTAGTAGCGTGGACTCTGCGAGTCCGCGCATTCGTGAACGGAAGCTCGCTCATGCGCGGACTCGCAGAGTCCGCGCTACATTGCCCATCATGCCGAGCGCAGCCGAGGCATCTCGCGTGTGGTAGTAATTCCTTCAATTGGATTACTTCTGCACGTGAGATGCCTCGGCTGCGCTCGGCATGACGTTCTTTTGTGTTCTGATTACCATTCGCAGGCCTTCAGGCCGCTCTTTTGCCCGTGCTCACAGTTGAAAAAATCGGCGGTACCTCGATGACCGCCTTCGCCGACGTCCTAGACAACATCATCTTTCACGGCCGCGAGGGCGCGAAGCTGTACAACCGCATTTTCGTGGTGTCGGCCTATGCCAACGTGACCAACTGGCTTCTCGAAAACAAGAAAACCGGCGCGCCCGGCGTCTACCACCACATCACCCAGGGCCAGGAATTCAGCCAGCTTCTGCAGGACGTGGCTGCCAAGCTCAAGGAGCTAAACAAGCAGTATGAGCCGCTGGGGTTGGATTTGGCCGTGGCCGATGCCTTCATCCAGCAGCGCATCGACCAGGCCCAGGTGTACCTCGACAGCCTCGTGAACGTGCTGGCCTCCGGCTACGTCAACAGCGTGAACATCCTGCAGGCGGCCCGCGAAATCCTGGCCTCGATAGGGGAGGCCCACTCGGCCTTCAACGCCGTGAACATCCTGCAAAGCCGGGGCGTGCACGCTACGCTGGTCGACCTCAGCGGCTTCGACGATGCCCAGCCGCTGACGATTGATGAGCGAATCCGGCAGGCCTTTACCGATATTGATTTTCCGCGCACCATCTGCATTGCCACAGGCTACACCAAGGGCACCGAGGGCATTATGCGGGAGTTCGACCGGGGCTATTCGGAAGTCACCTTCAGCAAGATTGCCGTGGCCGTGCGGCCCCAGGAGGCCATTATTCATAAAGAATACCACCTCAGCTCGGCCGACCCCAACCTGGTGGGCGTGGACCAGTGCCACCCCATCGGCTTCACCAACTACGACGTGGCCGACCAGCTGGCTGACGTGGGCATGGAGGCCATCCACCCCAAAGCCTCGAAGCCGCTGGAGATAAACGCCATCGACCTGCGCATCAAAAACACCTTCGAGCCCGAGCACCCCGGCACGCTCATCACCCGCGACTACGTGTCGCCCACCAAGCGCATCGAAGTCATTACGGGCACCGAGAAAGTCGTCATCATCGACATCCACGACCCGCTGATGGTAGGCGCCGCCGGCTTCGACCTCACGCTGATGCAGGTGTTTTTCGACCTCGGGGTGAGCTACATCTTCAAGGCCACCAGCGCCAACAGCATCTCGCTGCTCATCTGGGAAAAAGACCTTCGGCCGCAACTGGTGGCCGCCCTCGAAGCCAAGTACGAGAACGTGACCGTGCAGGCGGCCGCCCTGGTCTGCCTCATCGGCTCCAACATCGACGAGCCTGGTCTGCTGGCCCGCGCCGCCCGCGCCCTCGCCGATGAGGGCATCAACATTCGCAGCGCCGGCTTTGCGCTGCGCAAGGTGAACATCCAGTTCATCGTGGGCCGCGAGGATTACAAAACGGCCATCATCGCCCTGAACCAGGCGCTGGGGTAACATTATCAGGGAAGGAGGGTATGGGGGTGAGAGGGTAGGAGTTGGAATCCGGCGTCGAAACTCTCACCCTCATACCCGCTTACCCTCATAACTTATTACATGACGCTCCGCCAGTTTCTTGTTTTCACGGCCCTCACGCTGCCGGCCTGCGCCCTGCTCATTCTGTTTTTCGACCAGCCGCTGGCCCGGTTCATCCACGGGCATTTCGGCGGGGCCGCGCCGTACTTCGCCACCCTCACCACCACCGCCGATAAAGCCCATGATGCGCTGATGACGCACGTGGCGGGCCTGCCCGTCATCTTTCTGGGGCTGGGGCTGGCCTTCGCCATCGGCCGCTACATTCTCAAAAGAAAGGCCGCCACCATTTTCCTCATCCTGCTGCTCACCCACGAGTTCAGCATGGTGCTAGCCAATGTGCTGAAAGGCACCGTTCACCGCCTGCGGCCGGAGGTGTTGTTTGGGGCGGGCTACGAGGGCACGGGCCTATGGGCCGCTGGTTCGCACAACGACTCGTTCCCGTCCACGCACACGGCTACTTATTTCAGCTTATTCTGGCCGCTGGCGGTGGCTTTTCCGAAGTATCGGGCGCCGCTGCTGGTGCTGCCGGGGCTTATTGCGCTGGGCCGGCTGGTGCTGGGCATGCACTACCTGAGCGACGTGTGGTTTTCCATCTGGCTGGTGGTGGCGCTCACGTTTCTGTTCGGGCTGCTGGATAAGCCGCGTAAGGCGTAGAGATGCGTATTCGCGTCTCGTCGTTGAACGGCAACGCATGAACAAATTCTAACGGCCCAGACGATGAGACGCGAATACGCGTCTCTACAACCCGGCAGCCCCTTTGCCGTTCAGCACCCAACCGGCGCATGCCGGCTTTCGCTTTTGCATGAGAAAATACCGCTTACTCTCCGCCGCCTCACTGGCTCTTTTTCTGGTAATGACTCTGGCGGCCTGCACCACCACCAAGCCCGTCGTCAACCCCAACCTGGTGGTGCTGGGCCACGCCGGCTCTGGCTTCTACACCCCCATCAGCCCGTTCAACTACCGGCCGCCGAGCAGCTGGCGCGGCATCCGGCGGGCGCTTCTGCGCGGGGCCGATGGCGTGGAAATCGACCTGCAAATGAGCCGCGACAGCGTGGTGATGCTCTACCACGACCAGCACTTGCAGGACGGCAGCACCGGCACCGGCTGCGTGAGCCAGCGCACCGCCGCCGAGCTCACCCAGCTCCGCTACCAGGGCGGCTTCCCTTACGACCTCATCCAGAAAGAGCACCCCATCACCTTCGATACCCTGCTGGCCCGCCTCAACCGCTGGCCCAGCTTCCCCTTCATCCACCTCGACCTGCACGAGGACGACCAATGCCTGCCCCCCGGCCGCCAGAACGAAAAGGTGCCGCTCCTAGTGCGCCAGATTGCCCGTAGCCTGGCCCGCTACCATGCACCGCTGAATAAGGTTTTGTTCATCACCCAGGACGGGGCCACCGTGCGGCTGGCCCGCGCCGCCATGCCAGGCGTGCGCGTCGGCCTCGAAATTGCCTCCGATGAATTCGCCGTCGGCCTGAAAACTGCCAAAGCCGAAAAGGTGCAGACCGTGGTGCTCGATGCCGACCGCGTGACGCCCGAGCAAAGCGCCCAGGCCCACGCCGCCGGCTTCAAGGTAGTGGTATTCGGCGGCCGCTCAGCGGGTGACCTGCGCCGCGTGCTCCGAACCCAGCCCGATGAGATTGAGGTGGATAACGTGAGGCGCCTGCTCATCATGCAGGGCCGGGGCGGGAAGTAAGCGGTTCTAAACCCGGCCGGGAATTTGGCGGCCGCTGCAAAACAAAAAGCCCCTGGCTCAGAAATGAGCCAGGGGCTTTTTGCAAATTCATCAGGCTCCCCTCTTCGGTGGAGAGGGGCCGGGGGTGAGGCGAAACGGGCGCTTACTTGCCCATTTTCTTGGCTTCGGCCATCAGCTCCTCGTTCATCTTCACGTACTCGCCGTTGGGCGGCGTGGCGGCCAGCGCGGCTTTCTTCGAAGCTTCGGCGGCTTTGGTGGCACCGGCGTAATCCTTCATTTTCAGGCGGATTTTGGCTTCCGTGTTTAGGTTCCAGAACTTGGTGGGCTCGGCGGCGTTGGCTTTTTCCATCCAGGCCAGGGCCTGCTTCAGGTCCTTGTTGTTGTCGTAGTAGTACACGGCGGCAGCGGCCAGGTCGGCGGGAGCAGGAGTGGCGGCTTTGATAACTTTCTCATCAATCTGGGCCATTACCTTGGTTTCCACGTCGGCGGTTACCTTGAACTTGGCGCCGGTCATTTCCCACTCCATCGCCACGTTGGCGGTGGCGGGGGTGAGGTCGGTGAAGTTGATGGTGAAGGTTTCGACCTTGCTGGCCAGCTTGTAGGGCTTAATGGTGAAGCGGGCCACGTCTTGGTCGTCCTTGAACCCATCCACGTCGGCACCCTGCTTCAGGCTTTTGTTGAGCACCACCAGCCACTCCGTTTTGTTCGGAATGGTGTAGAGGCCGTACTCGCCGGCGGCCACTTTCTTACCCTCAATCATCACATCGTCGGAGAATTTGATGCTGGTGGTGGCATTAGCGCCCGTGCGCCAGCGCTTGCCAAACGGCACCACCGTGCCGAAAATGGCGCGGCCTTTTACACTGGGGCGCGAGTAGGTAATGGTAATGTCCGTCAGGCCCACGCGCTGCGAAACGGTGCTTTTGGGGCTGGCAGCGGGCGTGGCAATCTGAGCCTGGGCAGCCGGCGCGGCCAGCAGGGTAGCAGCCGCTGCAACAGCGACGGAGAAACTTGCGAAGTGCTTGCTCATCAGTAAGGAGAGGGTGAAGGGGAGTTGTTGAGGGGCTAAAAATACGAAACCCGCGCTTGGGGCGCGGGTTTCATAGCTATCAATTTATTTCTCCATTGTTAATCGAAAGGTCTTTAAACTGTTTATCGGTTAAAAGTTTATCTATTTTGCCTTCAGATTTAATTAGAATTTTGGGCACTCCTTCACTGTCAATAGTCAATGTTGAAGTAGTTGTGTTGTATGGGATTTTATATTCAATGCCTTTTATTTCGTATAATTCGTTGTCATGCATAATATACCTGTTAGGAAGCACCCAGCACCCATCGGCAAATTTATCTTCCATATTCACATGTAATGGCTGATTATCATGAGTGAAATCCATTAAAAAACAGTCAATCGAACCATCTTCATTGTAGAAACGGTCAAGCATAACTTTGAGTGGTTTTCCAGTCAGTCCATTGGCTTCAAACTTTTGAACAGCACTTGTAGTCCAAGCAAAATTGAATTGGCCATTTGAAAAATTTGGCACAATCATATTGATATTGACGATAAACGTTTTGATACGTCCCTGTTCATCAAGTTCAGTTGAGGGTCTAATGTGATAGAGTTCGATTTCTTTTTGCAGTGGATTTTGATTTGAACTATCCGCATACTTTTCTGCGGGTCTTGTATAATCTGTTGCAGAAGCAAAAAGTCCTCCTGAAACATTTAAATCAGATAATGCTCCCTGAAGCTTTTGAATATCAGGTCTACCAACTTTTCTTTCGTCAATGGTATAATCTTTTGCTTCAATTGCTAGACTTTCATCTTCATTCAGTCCATCAATCTGATAATCAGTTTTGCTGTATGTACCTCTTAGATGCTGGTCATATTTGATTTTTTGCCCTGTTACTATTTTGAAAGCTGCTGCTACCAACATTTCATAAGCCTGCCCTGCCTTATTAGGATAGTATCCATATAATTCAAAAAAAAGCTCATCAATTGGTGATTTTTGAATGCCCATATCTTTACGATAGTTAAAGTGAAACCAAATTTATCTAGCTCAACTCAAACTGCAGCCGCAATAGATTCGCATACAGTCCGCCTTCCCGCTCGCTCAGTTCCTCGTGCGAGCCAGCTTCCACGATGCGGCCGCCGTCAATCACCAGGATTTTATCAACCTTCCGAATGGTGCTCAGGCGGTGAGCGATGATGAGGCTCGTGCGGTGCTCCATCAGCTCATCGAGGGCGCCCTGCACCAGCTTTTCGCTTTCGCTGTCGAGGGAGGACGTGGCTTCGTCGAGGATGAGGATGGCGGGGTTTTTCAGGATGGCGCGGGCAATGGCCACGCGCTGGCGCTGCCCGCCCGAGAGCTTGATGCCGCGGTCGCCCACCACCGTATCGAGCGCCTCGGGGAAGGCCTGAATGAACTGCCAGGCGTTGGCCCGCTGGGCAGCTTCGGTGATTTCGGCGTCACTGGCACCGGGCTTGCCGTAGGCAATGTTCTCGCGGATGGTGCCACCGAAAAGCAGCGTTTCCTGCGGCACAATGCCGATGTGGCGGCGCAGGGCGGTGAGGTCGTAGTCCTGCACGTCGTGCCCGTCCACGATGATGCGGCCACCGCTGAGCGGGTAAAACTGCATCAGCAGGCCAGCAATGGTGCTTTTGCCCGCGCCGCTGGGGCCGACGAGGGCAATTTTTTCGCCCGCCGAAATATGGAAGTCGATATCCGTGAGAACCGGCACATCGGGCCGGGTGGGGTAGCGGAAGGCCACGTGCTCGTAGCGAATGTCGCCGTGCAGGCGGGCCGGCACCAGCCCCACGGCCGGCTCGATGTGGGTGGGCTCGGGCGCTTCGTCGAGAATTTCGAGGATGCGCTCGGAGGCACCCAGCGTGCTCTGCACCTTGCCGTAGATTTCACCCAGGCCCGCTACCGAGGCCCCGATGAAGGCCGTGTAGATGATGAAGGCCGTGAGGTCGCCAATCTGGAGGTGGTTGGGGTCGGTGACGGGGGTGTGCACCAGCGTGGCCCCGCGCCACAGCACCAGAATAATGCCACCAAACAGGCCGATAATCACGAACGACACAAAGCCGCCGCGGTAGAGGTTGCTTTGCAGCGCGGCCCTTACCACTTTGCCCAGCGAGTTATTGTAGCGGCCGGTTTCAAACTTCTCGTTTGTGAAAGCCTTCACCGAGTTGATGGCTTGCAGCGTTTCCTCCACAATAGTGTTGGTGTGGGCCAGCTCCTGCTGCACGGTCTTGGAGAGCGTGCGGATTTTGCGCCCGAACAGCCCGGCCGCCAGCACGATGGGCGGGAACGTGAGCAGCATGAACAGCGACAGCTTCCACGACACTACCATGATGAAGCCGATGCCGCCCACCAGCGTAAACACCTGCCGGAACAGCTCGGCCAGCGTGAGCGAAAACGAGTCCTGAATCTGGGCCACGTCGGAGGTAATGCGCGAGGTGATGGCCCCCACGCGGTTTTTCTCGAAAAACGGAATGGGCAGCTGTACGAACTTGGCGTAGAGTGCCTGCCGGATGTCGCGCACCGTGAACTCGCTCACCTGCGTGAAAAACCAGATGCGGCCAAACGAGAAAAAGCCCTGCAACACCGTCACCAGAAACAGCCCGATGGCCACGCGGTTGATGTCGAGCACCAGCCCGCCGGGCAGCACCAGGGGCTGGCCAGTGGCCACGTTCACCAGCTTGCCAGCAATCCACGGAAACGACATGGTGCTCAGGCTGCTGAGCACCAGCAGCACCATGCCCACGATAAACTTGCCGCGGTAGGGCAGCACGTAGCGGAATATCCGCAGGCCGCGCCGCAGCGATTCCTTGTTGACTTTGGGTTTGGGTAGGTCGGCGGCAATGTCGTTGCCGCTGGTATTGAGTCCACTACGGGCCATCGGGTATTATCTAATTCAGCTAATTATAACGCGGCAATTTCGGCCGCCGGGCATGAGGCGCGGGTGAAGTAGAGAAGCGTATTTGCGTCTCGTCGTTGGACGGCAAAGCCTGAACGAGTTCTAACGGAGCGGACGCCGAGACGCAATTATGCGTCTCTACTGGTGCCGGCCGCGCGCCGGCTGGCGGCGCACCTGCTCCACGTGCATCACACCGGCTTCGCCGAAGGGCACGGGCAACTGCACCAGCACCGGCAGCGGGCGGCCGCGCCGCATGCCCGGCTGCCAGCCCGAGAGCAGGCTTACCACGCGCAGGGCTTCGGCGTCGCACTCGGGCGAGAGCGACTGGGCCACCACGGGGTTGCTGATGCTGCCGTCCTCGTTCACGGTGGCATTCACCAGCACCTTGCCGTTGAGGCCCTTGGCTTTGGCGGCTTCAGGGTAGTTGATGTGCTCGAGGAAGAACAGCCCCATGGCCTGCTCGCCGCCGGGGTACACGGGGGCGCGGTCGGGGCGGTTGGCGGCGGGGTTGCGCTGCACCTGCATCTGGCCGGGTTTCAGGATAATGGTTTGGCCGGTGGCCGGGGCGGGCTGCTGGGCGTGGGCCGCCCCAGCGATGAGCAGCAAGCCGAGGAACGGGAGGAAGTTTTTCATAGGCAGAATAACGGCCGGGCCAGCGCCCGCGCCATTTATAAATCGCATAACTGAGAAGACGAATGAATGGCTCAAATACCTCAAACCCCGGACTAAGCCGACAGGTTCGCGGGCGCTTCGGCTGCGTCGGCAGGGCGCGAAATGAGCAGCAGACCCAAGTACACCAGCGCCCCGTTCAGCAACAGGATTTCGAAGCCGAACTTGTAGCCGTTCAGCCACTCCACAGAGTGCGACACGATGAGCAGGGTGAGGCTGACGGCGACCACGCAGGTAGGCAGCACCAGCCGGTCGCGCAGCTGGCGGTGGGTGAAGATGCCGAAGGCGAAAAGGCCCAGCAGAGGGCCGTAGGTGAAGCCGGCGGCCTTGTACACGGCATCAATCAGGCTTTGCTCGTTGAGGATGCGGAAGATGAGGATGATGACGATGAGTACCACCGACCAGCCCAAGTGCGTGAGCTGGCGCAGGCGCGTCTGCCGAGCTTCGGGGTATTGCTTAATGTCGAGGAAGTCGATGCAGAACGAAGTGGTGAGCGAGGTCAGGGCCGAGTCGGCCGAGGCGTAGGTGACGGCAATAATGCCCAGGATGAAGATGATGCCAGCCGCCAGTGAGAACTGTGTGGTGGCCAGATAAGGGAAAACCTTATCGGTATCGAGGGTGCCTTTAAGGTTGAGGAGCTGGGGCAGCTCGGTGAGCTTGAGGCCGCGGGCGGCGGCGTACTGGTACATGAGTACGCCCAGCGTGAGGAACAGAATATTAACGCACACAATGACCGGCGTGAACCAGAACAGATTCTTCTGGGCCTCGCCGAGGCTGCGGCAGCTGAGGTTTTTCTGCATCAAGTCCTGGTCGAGGCCGGTCATCACGATGGTGATGAACATGCCCGAGGCGAACTGCTTCCAGAAGAATTTATCGTCGCGGAAATCGGAGAAGTAGACCTGCGACATCGGGCTTTCTTTCACCGAGGTGACGAGCTTAGCGAAGGAATAATTCAGCGCATCCGACATGAAATAGATGCTTAGGGCCACGCAGCTGAGCATGGCCAGCGTCTGGAAAGTATCCGTCCAGAGAATTGTTTTCAGGCCGCCCTTGAAGGTATAGAGGTAGATGAACAGGATGCTGACCACCACCGTCACGGCAAACGGCACGCCCATGGCATCGAACACGGCCAGTTGCAGCACGCCCGCCACCAGATACAGCCGCAGAGCCGAGCCCAAAGACCTGGAAATCAAAAAGAACAAGGCCCCGGTTTTATAGCTCCAATACCCAAAGCGCTGCTCCAGATACGAGTAGATGCTCACCAGCCGCAGGCGGTAGTAGAGCGGCATAAGTACGGTGCCGATGACTACGTAGCCGGCCACAAAGCCCGACGCCACCGCCAGGTAGCTCCAGCTTTTGCCGTACACGTTGCCCGGCACCGAGATGAAGGTGACGCCCGAGAGCGAGGTGCCAATCATGGCAAATGCCACCATGTACCACGGCGCGTTGCGGTTGGCCACGAAAAAGCTTTCGCTGGTCGCGCCCCGCGAGGTAAGCAGCGCAATGATGATGAGGACGACGAAATAGCCCGCAACCAGGCTCAGTACTAAAGTGGGCGACATGTAAGCTAGGGCAGGAGGGGATGGGGGTAGGAGGGTAAGAGTTTGGAAAGGAAATTGGGGACAAAGGTCGGCAGAATAACTCATGCCCCCTTGCCCTCCTACGCTCAAGCCCTAAAAACCTACTCCCAGTCCTGCCAGCGCAGGATTTCGCCCACGGCGGGGGCGTGCAGCTCGCCGCGCAGCATGCCGCCGGCCGCCACTTCTTTGAGTTGCCGCAGGGGCTCGGAGGCTGGCTCGTCGGCCAGGGCGAAGGTGCCGTAGTGCATGGGCACCACGTGGCCGGCGCGCAGCACGTTGGCGGCTTTAGCGGCTTCGTGGGGATTGACGTGGCTTTTGGCCATCATGTAAGCCGGTTTGTAGGCCCCGATGGGCATCAGCGCAATGTCGATGGGGCCGAAGCGGGCTTCGATGGCTTCGAAATGCTCGGCGTAGGCGGTGTCGCCGGCGAAGTAGATGAGCTTGTCCTGCACCCGAATCATGAAGCTGCCCCAAAGCACGCGGTTCATATCGGTCAGGCCCCGGCGGTGCCAGTGGGCGGCGGGCAGGTAAGTGATTTCGAGTGGCGCATCGGGGCCGAGGTCATACTGCTGCCACCAGCCGGCTTCCTGAACGGGCAGGGCGGGGGCCATGCCGCGCAGCAGCGGGGTCATCCGCAAGGAGGATAATACCTGCATCTGCGGGTTCTGGGCGGCGAGCAGCTTGATGGATTTCTCGTCGAGGTGGTCGCGGTGGCCGTGCGAGAGCAGCAGGTAATCGAGGCTGCGGATGGCCTCGGGCGGGCAGGGCAGGGCGTGGCGGTGCCGCAGGCCGATGGAACTGAACAGGACTGGGTCGAACAGCAGCGATACGCCGGCCGCCCGCAACAGGAAGCAGGAGTGGCCCAGCCACACCAGCATGTCCTCGGTGGAGGAAAAGGCGGCGGCGCAGTCCACCACGTCCGGAGCCCAGGTGTCGCGCTTCTTTTCCTCCTTCTGCGGGTTGGTCGAGAGCTGCCACTTTAGCACATTGGCAAAGCTCGGCTCAAACAGTTCCTCGCCGTTGGCAAATTCGTTACCGAACAGCTTATTGCCGGGGTAGCCGGGCCGCACGGTGGGCAGCGCCTCATTGCGGAGATAGGAAATGCGTTGGGGCATGAGGCTGGGGTGTTGAAAGACGCTTACGAAGCCAAAGAAACGGGTAGGCAGCAGAAGTGTTTTTAACAACGAAAAACGTCTGTCATCCTAAGCATTCTGCGAAGGACCTTCTCACGTTAATAAGTTTTCTAACGTAAGAAGGTCCTTCGTCTCTGCTTTAATCGCAGAATGCTCAGGATGACAGACGAGGTATGTTTGCCGAACAATAAATGGATTTACTTCGGCAGCGTCAGCAAATAGCCGATGGTGAAGTTGGCGTCCCAGTCGAACACGAACTGCTTGCAGCCGGTAGCGTCGGCGATGGATTTGTAGATGTTCAGGCCAGCTTTCGATTTGGCGTTATCGAGCTGGTAGGCGCTTGGCGCGTCGAGCACGGTGTAACGTTCCTTGCCCTTGCGCACTTTCTTGGCCAGCTCAAACGGCACACCGCCGATGATGAAGCAAGTCCCGCGCAAATCGGCCGGCACTTGGGTAGCCTTCTCCTTTACCTCGGCGGCCACAGTGGCATCGGCAGTGCCTTTCTCGAAGTACTTGGCCCCGAAGGTTTCCACCGACTTCGGCTGGTTGCCGTCGAGCCACGAGATTTTGGTGTTGCCCGAGCCGATATCCGTCACGAAGGCGCGGTCGGCAAACGAAGCCGGCAGCACCGAGCGCAGGCCCAGCACGCCTTCGCGCTCGGGCGTCACGGTGTTCACCACGTAGCCCATGCCTTTCAGCACTTTCACGATTTTGCCCGTTACGTCGGCTTTCAACGCGCCCGAGCTCACCACGAAATGAATGTCGCGCCCACCCACGCCGAAGTCCAGCATCTGGCCGATATAGGCCTTGAGCCCCTTGCGGATATCGTCGTCGGTGGCCATGTTTTCCATCACCAGGCTGTTGCCGAAATCGGCTTTTTCCAGCTTCCAGGTGCGGTTCTGGTCGATGCGGACGATGAAGGAGTTGAAGCCGCTGGCCCCCAATTCTACCACGCCTTTCAGCTTGCCATCGACGGGCGCGGGTGCCTCGTAGGAGAAGGCTGGCTTGGTGCCGGTAGCGGTGCCCGGCGTGTCGGAACCGCCATTATTATTGACGATGGTATCAACCGGCACCGGGTCGATGGCCGAGCGGCCCGTTTTGGCCAGCTCCGGGTTGGTGGCCGTAAAGCGGCGGATACCAAAGTATAGGCCAATGAGGATGATGGCCGCGATAATGGCTTTGCTGGCGAAGGTTAGCCGCATGGTGCTTGCAGTTAAGGTGGTGAAAGAAGACTGAGGGGAGGTTTTTGAATAAATTTTATACGGTCATGCTTCGACTGCGCTCAGCATGACGTTCAGGTTTCGGGTCATTAATCCAGCAGCTTGCCGTAGGCATCGTCAGTGGCCTGGCGGGTGGTGGCGGCCGTCATCGGCACGGGCGGCTCGTTGTTCATAATGGCGCTGAATTCGCCCTTCTGGTACTGGTCGAGCAGGTGCTGGCCCTTCTCGCTCATCACCCCGTTCTGGATGTCCATCTCCTTGACGAATTCCTGCGAGTAGCGCATGGCCTGCTTAATCTGGCCCAGCTGCTGGGCCATGTCCTCGGCCACGCGGTCGGTGGCCAGGTCGAAGAAGTACTTCTTGTCGGGGTCGCCGCGCAGGATGTTCATGGCCGCGCGCATGCCCGAGCTGGTGCGTTTCACCAGGGCGTACTCGTCCTTCAAGAGGTTAACCTTGAACTTGCTGTTGTCAATCTGGCGCAGGGCCGCCTTCAGAATCTGGCGCATCACCAGGCTCACGTTGGCCGTGGTGGTGGCCATTGGCTGCAGGCGTTTATTATAATCTTCGAGCTGGGCGGCGCGGCTGGCGTAGCTGTCGGCGGCATCTTTTTCGCCCTGACGCTGGGCCGAGGCGGCCAAGGACAAATACTCTTTCATCTGGGCAGCGTTGGCAGCCATCTTGCGTTTCACCAACTCGTTAGCACCTTCGATGTGGCCCACTTCGGCGTCCATGTTGCGGGCCTCCTTCTCGGTATTTGAGATGTAGTCCTCCATGATGCCAATGGGGTCGGTATTCACAAAAATGCTGGCGGCGGTGCGAAAAATACGCTGCCCCAAATACCAGAGTCCGGTTTGAATTCGCTTGTTGGTGGCCAGCAAAAACAGCACGAACAACACTCCTAGGCCAATGCCCAGCTTCACGGTATCGAAAACGATATCAATGAGAAAAGGCAGAATCTTCCCCCAGTAATACACGCCCAAGCCGACCAGCCCGGCCACAAAAACCCAGGCGGCGGCTTTCTCCGGTTTTTGCCAGGATGGCAGGCCGTCGGCGGGCGAGGGCGGACCTAATAACGGGGTATTCATTTTGCAGAAAGATTGAAAGGTGGAAATCGCAGGAGCTTACTTCGCCGCGTTCAAAAACGTCTCGGCGGCTTTGTGGTGGGTTTGCAGGTCGGCCATTGCGGCAGCATTGGCCAGCTCGTAGGAGGCCAGCGCGCTCTGGGATTTGCGGCGCTCCTCGCCCAGCTGCTGCTGGGTTTGCTGAAGCTGTTGCTGCTTGGCCTGCAGCTGTTGGGTGAGTTCGGCGAGGTCGGCGGCCAGCTTTTTTTCTTGGGCCATGAGCAGGGCCACGGGGCCGGGCGCAGCACCGGGGGCCGCGCCTTCGCCCATTTTCTCGCGGTGGCGGGTCAGCACTTTGGCGCGGTCGTCGGCCAGGGTTTGCTCAAACTGCGTAGCCGAGGCCAGCAGCGCCGGTACGGTGCCGCCATTCACGGCCGTAAAGGCGTTGAAGGCCGTCTGGTAAAGCATAGGGCCGCTCAGACCGGCGGCAGCCATGCTTTTCACCATCTTCATATAGGCCGCGAAATCTTTGCCATCCCCCGCCAGCAGGCCCGCAATGTGGTCGAGGTGGCGTTGTTCGGCCTGGCCGGGAGCCGGCGCGGCATCGGGCGTCGCATTAGGGATAACGGGTGCGGCAGGCTGGGCGGCTCCATACTGCGCAGTCGGAGGAGTCGTCGGAGCAACTGCGCCTTCCTCGGGCTCGATAAAAAAGTCCTTGGCAGCGTTGGCGAGCTTATCGAAAATTGCCATGACAAAACAGAAAAATGAAAATAAAGGAAAGGGAATAGCTGGTGCGTAGGGATTAGCTGAACGGCGTAAAAACCGTCACCAACCGTCCAAAGGTAGAGATTTTAGCCAATCAACCGGCCCCAACCCCCGCGCAGCAAAAAGCCCCGTCGGGCCGGGCCGCTCCATGCGGCTCCGGCCCGACGGGGCCAACCTTTATATCAAGTTGCTTTTAGTTGGACGCCTGACTGGCCAGCCAGGCCTCGCGCAGGGTTTTCTGCGCGGGCGAAAGCACCATTTTTTCTACCGCTTCCACGGGTTTCACCTGCACGTTGGGGTCTTCGGCGAGGATGAGCTGGGTGGTGCGCTCCACGCCGCCCCGGGTTTTCACTTTCACAAATACCACGTCGCTGGGCGAGTGCTTGTGCAGCACGCCGTCGAGGTCGCCGGAGCTTTTGATGGTCTGGCCATCAAGCACCACAATCTGGTCGCCCCGGTCGATACCGGCCTTGTACAGGCCCGAGCCAATCTGGGTGTTGTAGGCCACCAAGCAGCGGCCATCTTCGTCAAACTCCACCTGGCTGGGCAGGGCCGCGCCCAAAGCCCGAGTCGGAATGACAGCCAGGCCGGCCACCAGCAGGTTTTCGCTGAAGCGCGGCTGCTCGCGGCCGTACACGTACTGCCGGAAGAAGCGGCTGGCAAACACCGTGTCCTTGCTCACCTCGCCCAGCACGCGCTGCAGGTCGCGGGTGGTGTAGGGCGCGGTGGGGGCATAGCCCGCCTGCTTCTTGCCGTACTGCTGCCACATGGCCTGCATGAACTTATCGAGCGAGGAGCGGTGGTGCTGGCGCAGCTGCAAGTCGAGCACTAGAGCAATACCTGCGCCCTGGTCGTAGTACGACAAGTTGGTGTTTACCAGGTTCATGGGCGCGCCCGTGCCGGCTCCGTCGGTATAAGCAGCCTGGCGGCTCATGTCGATGGCGGAGGCATAGCGAGCGCCGGGGCTGTTCTGACGCAGGTTCACCCAGCGGCTGATGTCGTCGAGGAAATCCTCGTCCTCAATCAGCTTGGCGCGGCGCAGGGCCAGGCGGCCGTAGTACTGCGTGAATCCTTCGGCAAACCAGAGGTTGTCGCTCATGTTCACGCGCTGGAAGTCAAAGGGCTCCAGGTCTTTGGGACGCAGGCGCTCCACGTTCCAGGCGTGGAAGAACTCATGAGCCACGGTACCCAGGTTCTTGGTCGCGTCCTCATCCTTCAGCGAGCGGGGACTGGTCACCGATGTTGAGTTGCGGTGCTCCATGCCATCGCCTTTGGCCTGGGTCAGGTAGTCGGCCACGAAGGTGTAGCGGGCAAAATCGAAAGTAGGAAGCTCACCGAAAACGGCTTTTTCCTCCTTAACTACCTTCTGGATTTTCTTGGCATAGGCATCAATTTCCGAGGTCGGGCCCATGTACAGCGTGGCCAGCTCGATGGTCTGGTCGCCTTCCTGCCACGACAGCACCTGCTGCGGCCCCAGCGATACCGGGCTATCCATCATGTACTGCATGTTGGGGGCCGTGTACACAGCTTTGTCCGAGCCCTGGCGCAGCTGCGAAGCTACTTTCCAGGTGGCGGGCAGGTCAAACTTAATTTCGGTGGCGCGGCCTTCCAGCCCGGTGGCGTAGCACAGGGCGGCCGGCAGGTTGAGGTGGGCGTGCTGCTGGTCGATGCCCACGTTAGTGCCGTCCGTCTGGTCGCCGTACAGGGTGTAGCTGAAAATCACGGTGCCGTCGGCGGCCGGCATCACGTCCCATCCGTAGGGGTCGGGGCGGTTGAGGGGCAGCGGGTGGTTGGCGCCGTCGGTGGCCACCACATAGTACACGTTCTTGGCAAAATCGTGGATGGCGTAGCGGCCGGGCGAGCTGCGGGCCATGCGCACGTGCAGCGGCCCAGCAGGCAGGCCCGCAAATGTGGCCGTCACTTTGGCCTCGTGGTGCACCGCGTTCGGGAACGACACGGTGTAGCGCACAGCCGGACCCGTGTCGGCCTTGGGTTGGGCAGGAGCAGGGGCAGGAGCCGAAGCCGAAGCCGAAGCGGCTACCGGCGCCGGGGCCACCGGCGCGGCACTCACGGGCGCAGGTTTGGGAGTTGCCGGCTTAGGTGCGGCCGGTTTGGCCGGTACTGGTTTAGCAAGGGCTGCTTTGGCCGGAACAGGCCTAGCCACGGCAGGTGCCGCCTTGGCCGGCAAAGGCTTTCCCGGAACGGGTTTCACCTGTGCCTGCGCCTGAAAAGTGCCCAGTCCCAAAGACAATAGAATAGCAGTAGTGACAGTGTGTTTCATGGGCAGAAATAATAAGGAAACAAGTAATGCAATAGAAAGCCGTAAACGGTGTGGAATACAAAGTTGCAGAAAATTTACAATAAAATAAGGGTATTCATTGTGAAAAACGGGCTCGATAATGATAAAATCATGTTTCAACTTGGTGAAACAGTGTTAGTAACATATCAAGGTTGGGCCGCAGCTGGGTTTTCCGTGAAAATCAGGGCTTCTATTGCTCCACCAAAAAAAAGCTGCGGGGGGCTGGCCGCCAGCCCCAGCCTTCCCAGAGCAGTGCGCACGTCGGGCATCTCGCGAGCGCGCAGCCCGGTAGTGAGGCGAAAAAAAAGGTACATCAGCTGGAGCAGCCAGTGCCGCCAGCCGCGCCGCGCCGGCCGGAAATCGGCCACCAGCCACGGTGCGCCGGGGTGTTGGGCGGCGCGCAATTGCGCTAAGGCTGTCCTTAGGTCGGCCGAGGGAATGCAGTCCAGTACGAAAAAGGTGATGATGGCCCCGAACCGTTCGGCCGGTTGCAGGGCCGCCTGGGTGCCGTGCCGGAACTCCACCCGGCCCACCGCCTGCGGAAGCTCGTGCGCAAGCCGGGCCCGGGCGCGGGCCAGCATCTTGGGCGACGCCTCCAGATATAGCACCGTGGCCGCTGGCACCCGCCGCAACACTTCGCCCAGCACCCAGCCCGTGCCCCCGCCCAGAATGAGGACGTGCGGCGCACCTCCCGGCAGCCCTCGCAGCGCCGACTGCTGGGCCGCCTGTTGCGACGACCCGAACACCAGCCCCGCCAGCGCATCATAAAACCACGCTGCCTGGTCGAAGCCAACCAGCTTTTCGGGAGCAGAGGAGGTAGAAAAAGGAACTGTCGGGGGCAAAGTCATCAGAAAATAACGATTGCAGGAAAAAAAAATAGGGTGGCAAGTAACTGAAAAACAATTGCCGGTGCCCTTCGGCAGCGCTGTTCAACTGAAAAAAACGGCCTATGTGTTGCGTGGCGATGAAATGGCGCTGTATCTTTGCAGCATCAAAAGGCCGCCACCCTTTCAGGATGAGCAGCTTTTTAGCCCAGCTTGCGCTTGTGGCGAAATTGGTAGACGCGCTGTCTTCAGGCGGCAGTTCCGCAAGGTGTGAGAGTTCGAGTCTCTCCGAGCGCACGTTTTAAAAAGCCAGCCCCATCGGGCTGGCTTTTTTTATTTTCCGTACTGAAAGCAGTTGCTGGCTTTTCCATTTCCCGGCATTTTTACCTGCTATGAATCGGTTTACTTCCCGCTTATTGGCCCTGGCCGGCCTGCTCACCGTCGAAGTGCTGTTTGGGCTGGTGCTGTTCATCGTGGCGTTTGCGGTATTCTTTTACCTGGCGCGGGTGGTATTCGTGCACCATTCGGTGGCGCTGGATAACTGGGCCTCGGGCATTGTGGATGGCTGGCGGCTGGCGCACCCGGGCCTGACCGGACCGGTGCGGGTGGTCACGTTTTTTGCGGCGCTGCCGTTTTTGCTGCCGGCCAGCGTCATCGTGCCGCTGCTGATACGCCGGGCCGGCCACCCGCGCGGGGCCTGGGAAATGCTGCTGGCCATGGCGGGTAGCGTGCTGCTCAATCAGTTGCTCAAGCTGTATTTCAACCGCCCCCGGCCCAGCAATGCCCTGCTGCACACCTTCGGACTGAGCTTTCCCAGCGGCCACGCCATGTTGGGTTTTACTTTTTATGGCTGCCTGGCGTGGCTGCTGGCGCGGCATTTCAAGCGGCCCGTTTGGGTGGCACCGCTGCTGCTGTGGGCGGGTTTGATTGGCCTCACCCGGGTGTATTTGCACGCGCACTACGCCACCGATGTGCTGGCGGGCTTCGCTGGCGGGGCGGCGTGGCTGGTGGCTTTTCGGGCCGGCCTAAAGATGTTCTGGCGCGAGGAAGAAGCGGTTATGCAGGCGGAGTAAACTAGTCGGCCAACCGCACCCGCACCCGCAGGGCCAGCAGGCCTTTCACGCCCTGCAACTCTTCCAGCTCCAGCTCTTCCACGCCGGGTTCCAGCAGGCCCCGGTCCTGGAGGTAGTCGATGTACTCGAAGTATTCCACGGCCTCCCGGGTTTGGGCGTACACCAGGGCCAGGGTGCCGGGCTGAGTCAGGCGTTCGCCCGTGCCCAGCACTGTGGCTTTATCAATCCGCTTCTTGATGATTTCGTAGCGGATATTGTAGGCCCCGTCCACGTCGAATTGCCGCTCATCCTGCCGGAACCGAATGCTCAGCGGCTGGCCGTGAATGAGGATGAGTTGGGTCGTATCCAGCGGCACCGGCAGCGCAGATTTCAGCGCATGGGTGCGGCGCGTGATTTCCACCATCGTAAGCAATTGCCACAGCCGCAGGTTTTTCAGGAAAACCAGGTCGAACGGCTTGTCCTGCACCAACGTGCTGCCTACGTAGATGTTGAATTCCACGCCATCGGTTTTGTAGCGCTGGAAGTAGTGCGGGAACATCTGCTGCGCCTTTTCTTCCTCCTCGTCAAGGTAGTCGCTCACAGCATCGTTGAGCGTGGTCACGCTTATTTCAAAGTCCTGACGGCGCTTGTAGAGAATGCCCAGCTTGGGGTCGATATTGCTCCAGTAGCTGGTGATGACGGGGCGCAGCTCGGGCGTGTGCGTGGCCAAGTACTCGAACAGCGGCTCCACTTCCCGCTTCAACGAGTCGTAAATATTGGCCTCATCGCCAGTGAGCAGGCCTTCGCGCAGCCGCTTCAGGTTCTTGGTGACGTAGAATTTCAACTCGTCCAGAATTGGCAGCTGCTGGCACTCGGAGGCCTTTTTCAGCACCTTATTGGCCAGGGTGAGGTGCTCGATGAGGTCGCCCTGAATGGCCTCGTTGCGCACCGTGCTGCTGCCCCGGATGTCGCAGGAGCCGTGCAGCGGGTACACGTCATCAAACACAATGGCCTCCATCTCGGCGGTGCGGTTGCCGGCATCCAGCTGCGTCAGCAGGTTGCGGGCCGCGTCGGCAAAACGCCACTCCATGGTGGGGTGGATGGCCGTAAATTTCTCCTGAATCACGGCCTGCACGCGGGATTGCAGGTCTTCAGCATTGCGCTTCACGGCCACTGCAAACAGGGGCACAAACTGCGCCACCTTGTCCATGTCAAACTCGTCGAGGCCGTTCACGTCGGGGGTGCCCAGCTCCAGCAGGCCCACGGTGTCGTTGCCGTAGGGCAGCAGCGCCAGAATGGCCGACTTAATGCCCAGCGTAATAATCTGCTGGCGCAGGTCCTCCGGAATGTCAGCCGTGGCTACGTCCTTGAGCACCAGCGGTTCCCGCTCCCGCAGCAGGCGCTCGTAAATCTGCCGGAAGCTGCCATCGGCCGACTGGTGCTGCACCTGCTTGGTAAGGAAGCTGTGGTTGATTTTGCGCCCAAAATCCACGAAAGCCCGCTTTTTCTCATCATAAGCCGCAATGCCCAACTGCAGGGCCGGCTGCGCAAACAGCACCCGCAGCTTCTCCTGAATCTGCTCGAAGCGGGCTGGCGTTTGCAGCACGTCGCGCTCCAGCAGGTCGTACTTCAGCTCCGACAGGATTTCCTGGTCGGTAACATCCACCAGCTGGAGCAGGTTGAAGCCCTCCAGCTCGAAATGCTCGGGTGGCAGCAGCTCGTGCCAGTATTCGGGCCGGTGGCGGTTATGAATCAGAAATTCAATCTGTTCGGGCGTGAGCACGGGCAGCTCACCCACCACTTTCACCGTCACAAAATCGGAGTTGAAATCGACGCCATAGTGCCGGTATAGCCCAATTTTATAGTCGGGCACGGTAAATACGATGGTGCCCAAGCTTGGCATTTCGGCCCCGTACAGGCGGTGCAGTATCAGGTGGTAGGCCATCAGGCCCATTTGCCGCTCCATGGCTGCCATGTCGATGTTGAGCGGCTGCTTCACGGTGCGGTCCTTGTTCAGCATCACCTCCTCAAACAAATGAGTTGAGTAGAAGCTGCGCCGCTGAAACGGCGCCACCACGCCGCTGATGTCCGTAGCGAACGAGGCCGGCGGAAAAACGGCCAGCATTAGGGTTTCCACCAGGTCGCAGTTGCATTCCAGCACCGAGTAATCGGTAAGCAGGCCCCGGCACCAGCCGGCTTCGGCCACCTGCTGGCCAATGGCCTTGGCCAGCAGCGCTATGCCGGCATTGCTGGCGCTTTCGCGCGCATGCCAGTAGGCAATCAGCGGCTCCAGGCTGAGCGTGGATTTAAATGGAAAAACAGAAGCAGGAGCGGCCGGACGGGGCGAAACGGGCACCGTCGGCGCCGCCGTAAGAGTAGGTTCAGCAGCCATAAAGTAGAAAACAGGAATGCCTGGCTAAACGTTGCAGCGCGGCGGTAGCTATACGTAAGCCAGTGCCCGGCGGGCTACTTGGTGATGGTAAAGACGGGAACCCCCTTCAGGTTGGTGATAAGCGCCGTGTTAGTGCTGGCTGTGCTGTCTTTGCGCGTGGTAATGGACTTCTGCGTATTGGTGTAGCACGTGCAGCAGCCGTTGCCGTCCAGATTCCCCTGCAATGCTACCTTGTCGATAACTAGGGCAAAAGCCGGACGTGCCTTGCGCGGAGCCGGAAAATAGCGCACATAATACTGGTACTGGTCGAGCTTGGTCGTGCTGGTCTGGGCAAACGGGGTACTGTTGTTGATAACAATAGTGTCGTAAGCCTGCGCTGCTGAGCGAGTAAGTGTCACCGTTTCGGGCTTGGTGCCCGGGTTGCTGCCACTGGCCGGAATGATTACCAATGGATAGCGCTGCAGCACAATCGTATCGAGGTCAGCCACTTTGCTGAAGTCTTTTGCCGAGAAAACCAGCTTGATGGCGTCCGCCTGAGCTTCGCCGGGGCAGTCGCACACGTTATTGGCGCAGCAGCCGGGCAGCAGCAGCCCGAGGCCCAAAAGCAGGATGGCAGAAAACCGGGAGGGCAGGAGGTAGGTCATGGTAAGCCCAAAGATAAGGCCCGTAGCGCCCACCGCCCGGAACCGGGAGAAAGGGCGCTACGGGCCTTTTAATGCTAATTCAGAAGAGGAAAAGCCGTGCGTTAACCCAAGTTGTTAGCGGCTGCCCGTAACCACCGATGAAGACGGCAGCGTGGGGTTTTCCACGGTGCCACCGGCCATCAGCAGGGGGCGCAGGCGGGTGGTGGCGGTGTCGAGCTGGGGCCGAATCTGGGCCATGGCGCTGCGCAGGGCAATTACATCGGCTAGGCGGGGGGCCGCCGTCTGCGAGTAGCCGTGGTACATGGCCACCTTCACTTCCGAGGTGCCCGTGCCGAGGTAAGAGCCCAGCAGGTTGCCAGCGGCGTCGCTTACCTGCACTTCGGCTTGCAGCGTGGTTTTATACCATTCCAGCGGCACGCCCACCACGGCCGGAATCATGAAGGTGAGTACCTGCAAGCCCTGCACGGCACGGCCGGTGCGCAGAGTGCGTACCTTCTTCACAATCAGCTTGGCGTAGCCATAGGTGGCCGAGTCGGTGGGCTCCGTCAGGTTCACCCGGCATTCCTGCTGAAACAATTTCAGTGGGTCTTCGGGCAGGGCACCGTCGTTCATCGCCAGCGGGCCTTGGTCGGCTAGAATTTCCAGCGGGGGCAGGCGTTTGGAGATGGCCGCCGATGGCGTGCCTTTCATCATGGTCTTGACCGATACGCAAGCCGGAGCCAGCAGCAGCAGCGGCGAAAAGGCCAGTAATGCGAGAGGACGGACGATTTTCATAGGCGGAAGGTAGAAATTTATATCGTAAAAATCAAATATTAAAACGAAAAAATGCCTTTGCAAAGCCTTTGACAATTACCCCAAAGGCAGGACACAAAATTAGATGATTAATATCAACCAATTGGCATCTGCTCGGTAAAAGGCTCAAAATGCCCCCTGAAAAGCGAAAACTGACCGGCCGGGTTGCGTATTCAACTTGGGTATTATTGAAAAAGTTCTATTGCGGAACGGCCGCCGGGTCGGGGCCCTGGTAGCCGTCCACAAATTCTCCTTCCCAACGGGCTACGACGGCCGAAGCTAGACAGTTGCCCAGTACGTTCACGGCTGTGCGGGCCATATCCATCAGCGCATCAATGCCCAGGATGATGAACACCGGCCAAGCTGGCAGGTTGAACGAAGCCACCGTGGCCAGCAGAATAACCAGTGAGGCCCGGGGCACGCCCGCCACGCCCTTGCTGGTGAGCATCAGGGTGAAGACCATGAGCAGCTGCTGGCCGAAGCTGAGCGGCACCCCCGCTGCCTGCGCCACAAACACCGCCGCCAGCGAAAGATACAGTGTAGTGCCGTCGAGGTTAAACGAATAGCCCGTGGGCATCACAAACGCCACGATGCGGCGCGGCACGCCAATGCTTTCCATGGCTTCCATGGCCCGGGGCAGGGCCGCTTCGCTTGAAGTAGTGGCGAAGGCTATGCTCACCGGCTCGGCCACTGCCGCCACAAAGCGGCGCAGCGGAAGGCGGGCAAACAGCGCCACCGGCAGCAGCACCAGCAGCACAAAGGCAATGAGCGCCCCGTAGAGCGTGAGCAGCAGCTGTAAGGCATTGAGCAGCGGTGCAAAACCCATTTTGCCTACTGTGTAGGCCAGCGCCCCGCCCACGCCCAGCGGAGCGAAATACATCACCACGTTGGTGAACTTGAACATCACTTCCGACAGACTTTCGCAGAACTCCAGCATCACGCGGCGGGGGCGCTCGGGGGTGAGGGCCAAGCCGATAGCGAAGATGATGGCGAAGATTACCACCTGCAGTACCTGCCCTTCAGCTATCGATTTGGCGATGTTCTCGGGGAAAATGTGCAGGATAATATCGGCCGCCGTCTGGGGCGCGGCGGCGGTGAGGGCTTCTTCCTTCACGCCAACCTGGCTGATGCCCACGCCGGCTTTGGTTAAGTTGATGGCAGCCAAACCGATGAAGAGGGCAAATGTGGTAACAACTTCAAAGTAAACCAGCGCTTTCAGGCCCATGCGGCCCACTTGCTTAAGGTCGGCGTGGCCGGCAATGCCCACTACCAGCGTAGCAAAGACCAGCGGCGCGATGATGGTTTTTACTAAGCGTAAGAAGGCGTCACTCAATACTTTGAGATTCATGGCTACGCCCGGCGCGTCGTGGCCCAGCTCGATACCGATTAGCATGCTGACCACAATCCAGAGCGTGAGGGAGCGCCGGGGAGCCACCGCGGCGGCTATGGCCAATAAGGCCAGCCAGCGGGCCGCAACCGGTACCATGGGTGGCAGGGTCAGCGCTTGGGTGGCGGCGAGCACGGTGAGCGCACCGGCCAGCAGCACCATAATAGCAACGAGGAGTAAACGGGATTTTGCCATGCAATTGAAAAAGGCCGTGAATACGGAATGAGGCATCAAAGAACGTCATTATCCCGCCAGCAAACCCGACTGAGACGGAGCAAGCCCTTGTGCCGACCACAAAAAAACGCCTCGTACCCATCGGCACGAGGCGTTTAGAGCCGGGTCAACCTCGGTGAGGCTATGGCAGCGAGAGCAGGTAGCCGATGGTGAAATTGGGGTCATAGCCGAACACGAACTGCTGGCAGCCGGTGGCGCTGGCCACGGCCTGGTAGATGTTCAGGCCCGATTTGATTTTAGCCCCGGACAACTGCGAATAAGCATCGGCGGCTTTCAGCACGGTGTAGGGCTCCTGACCCTGGCGGCCGGTTTTGGCCAGCTCGTAGGGTACGCCACCGATAACGAAGCAGGTGCTGCGCAGCCTGGCAGGCACCTTTTCGGCCTTGGCCTTCACGTCGGCAATGGCCGCGGCGTCGGAGATGTCTTTTTCGTAATATTTCGAGCCGTAGGTGTCCTCTACGTGGGGCTGGCCGCCCGCCAGCCACGCAATTTTGCTGTTGGCCGAGCCCATGTCGAGCACAAAGGCTTTATCGGCGAACGACGTTGGCAGGGCGGCTTTAAGGCCCAGGACACCCTCACGCTCCGGCGTCACGGTGGTCACCACGTACTTGAGCGCCTCCAGCGACCTCACGATGTGGCGCGTCACATCTGACATGGCCGCGCCGGAACTCACCACGAAATGGATATCGCGTCCGGACACCCCAAAATCGAGCATTTTGCCGATGTAGGTTTTCAGCCCGTTGCGCACATCCTCCTCGGTGGCCATGTTTTCCATTACCAGGCTGTTGCCGAACTCTGATTTTTCGAGCTTCCAGTTGTGCTGATTGTCGACCCGAACAATGAATAGGTTGAAGCCGCTGGCGCCCAGCTCTACCACGCCTTTCAGCTTGCCATCGACGGGCGCGGTGGGGCGGTAGGTGAAAGTGGGCGCAACCGGTGGGGCAGTATTGGAAACGGGGGCTGGAGCCGGAACAGAAGCGGGCGCCGGTGCCGCCGGTGCTGCCGACGCCGAAAGGGTGGCGGCGGCCGGAGCAGCTGCTACTTCCGGCTCCGGCGTGGTGTTTTTTTGGATGAATTCCCCGTTCAGGCTCAGCATATCGCCTTCTTTGAGCTTTACGCGGGTACCGTTGGTGAGCACCACGGAACGGGTGAGGTGCTCGACCCGAATTCCATTCGGCAGCGTTACATCTTTGCTCAGCGGCTTTACTTTATCGCCGGTTTGCACCACCATGGCGCTGTTTTTTACTGCAAACCACGGAATGGAGCTAGTGGCTTTGGTGGCCTCGACTTGTGCCCAGACGTGTTGAAACGGCGAAGCAAACAACAGAGCGCCAAGCAGAAAAGAAGTAAGTAGGGTTTTTTGCATAAAAGCGGATGATGGGTGGGGTTAGGATATAATTGCGAAGAATTATGACATAGCAAAGCTCTGCATATTTCTCTATCCTCCCGATATTTTTTAGTTCAATAGCTCCAAAATCACGCTGAATGGCCAAAAATATTTGGATGCCGTTAGCACTTGCTTACTTCCGGCTTCGTTTTGAGCCGATTTCCTGGGTATTCCGTTACTACCTTCATGCCTATCTGGACCCTTACTTCGCATCTGCTGCCGCTGCGCTACGTATGGAAAATCTCCCGAAATGCCTCGGCCACCAAAACCAATCTGGTGCTGTGCGTAGCCGGCCACGGCCATCAGGGTACCGGCGAGGCCGCGCCCAATGTCCGCTACGGAGAGTCGCCCGAGTTGCTCCAGCAACAATTTGCCGACCTGCTGGCCAATGGCTTGGCCGAAGTCACGTCCCTGGCGGAACTTGATGATTTGCTGGCGGCTTACCCCGTAGCTCATGCTCTGAGCTTTGCCCTCGAGTCGGCGCTGGTGCAATGGCTGGCCGCCTGCGCCGGGCAGCCGGTGTGGCAATGGCTGGGCGTGCCGCCGCCCGCCGCCGCAGTGCCCACGGCGTTTTCGCTGCCCATCATGGAGCCGGGCGCAGTAGCCGGCTTTCTGCGCGAGCAGGATGCCGCCCGCTTTCAACTATTAAAAATTAAGGTGAACCAAGCCGGCGGCCTCGACTTGCTGCGTGAGGTGGCCCGCGCCCTGCCCGGCCACGCCCTGCTGGTGGACGGCAACGAAGCCTGGCCCGATGCCGACAGCGTGCTGCGCTTCCAGGAAATCTCTGCCGCTGTGCCCGGCCTGCATGTAAAGCTGCTGGAGCAGCCCCTGCCCGCCGCCCTGGCCGATGACTACCGCTACCTGTGCCCCCGCAGCAGCGTACCGCTCATCGCCGATGAGTCGGTGACTGACGCGGCCGACTTTGCCGAAATTGCCCAGCAATTCAATGGCGTGAACGTGAAGCTGATGAAGGCCGGCGGCTTCCGGCGCGGCATCGACCTGCTGCGCCGCACTCGCGCCCACGGCCTGCTGCCCATGCTGGGCTGCATGGTGGAAACCAGCGTGGGCATCGCGGCCGCCCTCGAAATC
Organism: Hymenobacter negativus; assembly: GCF_016056375.1. Taxonomy (GTDB): domain Bacteria; phylum Bacteroidota; class Bacteroidia; order Cytophagales; family Hymenobacteraceae; genus Hymenobacter; species Hymenobacter negativus_A. The sequence goes on along the minus strand of NZ_JAEDAE010000016.1, from coordinate 3,982 downwards.
AGCGCCCTAGCCGACGTACTGGACCTGGACGGCTTCCTGATTGTGAAGGATGAGCCGTTTGGCTTGGTGCAGGAACAGGCCGGGCTGCTGCGGCGGGCGTAGCGCCGGCCTGTTCCATTGCTACTTCGGTCCGTTCAATTGCGCATCCAGCTGCGTGAGCTGGTCGTCGATGGCTTTGGTGTTGGGCGTGGTGGATTGGCCCTGGCTGAGCACCTGGATTTTTTGATTGAGCAGCTCAATCTTTTTGTTGAGCAGCGAAATCTGCATGGCGGGGTCGGAGAAGCCGGGACCATGCTGCACGTAGGGCTCGAATTTGGTGCCGGGGGGCGTGGTGGGCGGCGTGCCCTCTCCCCGGGCCGCGGCGGCACTGGCAGGCGTGGCGAATACTACGCCGCCGTCGGGCTTCACGTAGTCGCCTTCGTGCAGGGTAATTTTCTTGCCCTGGGGGCTCACCTTATCGGCGGGCATTTCCACGATGCCGCTTTTGTAGTTGATTTTCACGCCGCTGGGCAGCTTCACGTTTTGGGTGAGGGGCGTGGTCTGGGTGCCTTCGCGGCGCACCACTTCGCCGTTGGTCATCACAAACTGGGTGCGGCTGGTAGTTTGCACCGGAAAGCCTCCGGCCTGAGCCGACGCCAGACGCGGCGTTGTGGCCAGGCAGCCGGCTGCGAATACGAGCAGGAAGAAACGATTCATGGCAATAAAGAAATGGTGAACCTGCAGGGATACGGATTTTAAGCCGGAGCGGTAGGGCAGGGGAGGAGGAAGGCAAAACTTTTTAAAATAAGTTGGAACGATGTTGTGACATTAAATGTATGTACATTATATTTGCATCCGATTCCACTGCCTACCATGCGCATCGAAGACGAAATCAAACAGCCCACTTTCCGCGACGAGCACCAGAAGGCCATCATCAACCTGACCTACACGTCCGGCTGGTTGCAGCTGCGCCAGGCCACTGCCTTTAAAGAGTTCGGCCTGACGCTGCCGCAATTCAACATCCTGCGCATTCTGCGGGGGCAGCACCCGCTGCCGGCTACCGTGGCGCTGCTCATCGACCGGATGCTGGACAAAACCAGCAACGCTTCCCGCATCGTGGACCGCCTGGAGGAAAAAAAGCTCGTGACCCGCACCATATGCCCGGCCAACCGCCGCGCCGTGGACATCCGCATCACCCCGGCCGGCCTGGAGTTGCTGAAGAGCATAGAGGACTCCGGCGTGATGGAAAAGAATGGCACGCGCTTTCTCAGCCTCGAAGAAGCCCGCCAGCTTAACCTCCTGCTCGATAAAATTCGAACCGAAGACGGGGCAACCCCCGACCTGCCTTCCTGCGAGTAGGCATTGGCACGTTTTTTAGTGGCTGCCCCGCCACCGCTTATCTGATACTTCCCTTTTTTTAACTTTTTTCTTCAAATGAAAAAATTTCTTTTGCCCGCTCTGTTTGCTGTTGCCACCATCGGCGCAACCTCCGCTGCTTCGGCTCCTAAAGTAGCCACCGCAGCACCCGCCCCCGCTTACAAGCTGCAGCCGCAGCTGAGCACCCTGGGTTGGGAAGGCAAAGCCGTGACCCACGGCCACATGGGCACCATGCAGTTTTCCGACGGCGAATTGCTCGTGAAAGGCAATTCCATCGTGGGCGGCACCGTGACCGTGGACATGAAGTCGATGAAAGCCACCGACATCAAAGACGCCGAAAGCCATGGCAAATTTGTGGGCCACATGAGCAGCGACGACTTTTTCGGCGTGGCTACGTACCCCACTTCGACCTTTAAAATTGCCAGTGTAACGCCCATCAAAGGTGCCGCCGCTAATGCCGATAACGTGACCATCGCCGGCGACCTGACCATCAAGGGCGTGACGCAGCGCATCAGCTTCCCCGCCAAAGCCGGCGTGAAAGACGGCGTGGCCGCCGCCAGCGGCAAGGTGACCATCGACCGCACCAAGTTCGGCCTGAAGTACGGCTCGAAGTCGTTCTTCGAGAGCATCGGCGACAAAGCCATCTACGACACGTTCGACCTGACTTTCAACGTAATCGCCAAGAAAGCCTAATTGCGGTAAAACCCGCCGTTGTTACCCATAAAAAAGGCCCCGCTGCTAGCAGCGGGGCCTTTTTTTGTGCCTTTTGTTTTTAATGAGAACTGCTTAGCGCGGAGCGGTGCCTGGCATGGCGCCGGCGGGTGCAGGGGCTGGCAGGCCGGGCTGAACTGTGCCAGCGCGGGGCTCCAGTCGCAGGGGCGCTACGGCTGTTTCGCGCAGGCTGAGGATGCCGTACACGGTTTCGCCGGGCTTTATGATGCGGTTGGTGAGGTCGTAGGCTGCGAATTCCTTGCGTAGGTTGGTGTTACCGCCGCTGGCCACCAGCATGTTGCCGCCCGCAATGAACGGGCCGGTGGGCAGGAAGGTGCCGCCCACGGTGTTGCCGGTGCGCGGGTCGGTGGTGCCGCCCACCTGAACGTTCAGTAGCACATATAGCAGGTAGATGGCCACGCCCTGGCGCAGGTCGTGGGCGGCGATGGCCGAAGGAACAATGCCCACGGGCCGCTCGCCGTAGAGCAGGTTCAGGTCGCGGGTGAAGTTTACTTCCCGGTCCCAGTTGTTGGTGACGCGCACGGCTACCACGCGGTAGCCCATTTTATTCTCCTTCTTAACGTACTTCTTGTTGCGATGGGTGAGGCGCAGGGCATCAAACTGGTAGTCGAGGGCGACCGGGCCGGTGGAGGCCGACGGAGTGTAGGTGTTGATGCTTTTGGGCCGGATGAGGCTGTAGGAACCGGCGCAGCCGGTGGTGAAAGCCAGCCAGCCGGTGGCTAGAAGATGAGTAAAACGACGGTTCATATGTTGATTTGGAGTAGACAATTACCCACAAATCTAGGCCGGAATTTCAAATTTTCGGGGCAGCTCGAATTTCAGGTTGTGGCTCTTTTTGCGGCTGTGCAGCTCGCGCAGCACGTCGTCCAGTTCCGACTGGTATTCTACCCACAGGTCTTCGTGCAGGCTTTTGAGAATCAGGGCCGGCAGGCGGGCGGCCAGGCGGGCGGTGGCGTTGTAGAAACCGTCCCACACGCTGTCGAACTGGCCCGAGTAATTATCAATGCACTGGCGCAGGATGTAAAGCAGCAAGTCGATTTCGAGCTGCTTGTTTTTGGTGATGCGGCGGGCCCGGGCGGCCTCCTGCACGCCGGCCCGCACGGCCTTCACGAGGCTGCGGTTGAGCAGGCGGCCGGTCACGGCCACGGCAAATAGCTCGTGGATGCGGTCGGCGGTTTCTTCCTGAATCTGGCCCAGGGTCACGTCGGCCAGCAGCTCGAAGCGGAAGGTTTCGTAGAGCTCGGCGTCGCGGCGCACGGCGCGCAGCAGCAGGGCTTCCTTTTCGGGCTCGGTGAGGCGCTTGATGGCTTTTTTGAAATCGGCGGAGGGAACGGGCATGGCAAGCGAGAGCGGAAAATGGGCGGGCCGGCGAAATCTGATGCACCGAAACCGAAAACTACGGCTCAAAACGGCGGGACGCGGGATAAATCTTCAGGAACCGACGAAACGAATAAGACGGATTTGGGGTTATTACTGGCTGCCTCACGCGGGCTTTCCTGCGTAAATTTGCCCTATGAATACCCGTCCGCAAATTGATTACGAAGAAGACGTTCTACTGCTCGAAGAAGCCGTGGAGCTGCGCAACCTGGTGGTGTACAACGACGACGTCAACACCTTCGACCACGTCATCAAAACCCTGATGGATGTGTGTGGCCACCAGCCCGAGCAGGCCGAGCAGTGCACCCTGCTCATCCATTACAAGGGCAAGTGCGCCGTCAAAATCGGTACTTACGAGGAGCTGGAGCCCCTTTGTACCGCCATTCACGACCGCGGCATCTCGGCCGACGTCGTTTGATTTGGTGGAGTGGTGGGCTGGCGGATTGATGGATTGTTGGCGCGCCGATAGATCCTTGTATCCCCCGGCCTCCTCCTCGCTCTTCTGTCTTTTCCTCTT
>NZ_JAEDAE010000015.1 GCF_016056375.1 Hymenobacter negativus | reverse complement strand
CACAGCAGCGCCGCGTCCACGTTGCGCACCGCACTCGCCGTGAAGTCCGTCAACTCCACCGGCAGCGGGAAGGCACCTAATACAATATTGATGGTCTGCACCGTTACGCCGCCAAAGAGGTCGGTGGTAGTGATAGTCACCGGAATGGTACGGCCAGCACGGGGCAACTTGGTGCGGTCGGTTACCGTGAACAAGCCTGTAGTAGAACTGTAGGCGATGCCCACCCCAGCCAGGGTCGTGGTGTTGGCGTTGGTGATGGAGCCGGTGGCGATGCCATTGTTCACTGTGCCCGCGGCCGTCGTACCGTTAGCATTATAAATCAGGCCCGAGGTGTTGTACATCGCGCCGTTGGGGTCGATGCCGTAGGCCACCACGTCGCCGTTCTGGTACTGGTTCGCGTTGCCGCCTTTGGTGATAACCGTGTACACCGACAGGTTATCCTGATTCACTGGCACTGTATAACGGGCAATGTTTGACACTAAGCCGTTGTTGTCGGTGGCCGTGAATTGAAAGAAGTCGTTGTTAGCAGCGAGCGTCGAAGGCGTTGTGCTACCCTGCGCGCCGGCGACGGCGGGGTCATAAGTAAGCTGGGCGGCTTCAGCCAAAGTCAACGGGCGAGGCGCGGTCACGGCCGTGCCGTTCACATACAGCGTGCCCACGGTAGGAATGGCCGTGATGTTGTAGGAGGCGATGGACGAACTGCCCACCGTGGCGGCCAGTGAGGTGATGGCCACCTGGCCGGCGGTGTTGCCGATGGGGCTCTGCCCGGCGTTGGTGCCGGTGCGGCCGTTATTCACGATGTCAGCCGCCACCGGACCGGTCGGGGCAATGGTGGTTTGCTGCGAGGCCGGATTGTTGCCGCTCACCGGGTCGGGGGTGGCGCCAGTGCCCGTGGTGCTGGCCGTGGCCGACACCGTGTAGGTCGTGGTGCTGGCTTCGGTGAAGCTCACCGTATTCACCACCTCACCGGCTGCGCCCAAGTTGAGGGTGCCGTAGCTGATGGTGATGGTGTAGCCGCCCGCAGCCGTGCCGCTGATAGCTACCGTGCCGGGGCCGCTCACCGTGGGCGTGCCCGTGGCTGCGTTGGCCGGGATGCTGATGGTTTGGGTAGCGCCCACGGCGGGCGAGCCGCCCGCACTGCCGGCCGTAGTCGGGGCCAGGTTGGTGGTGGTCACGGTGTAGGCCACCGCGCTGCCTAGGGCCGTCTGGCTGGGGCCACTCACCACGGTGCTCAGGTCGGCGCTGGCCGTGATGGCCACGCTGCTACTCTTCACGTTATCGGCGGTTAGGGCCGCGCCTTCGTTGTTATCGGAACGCACCGAAGCCACAGCCACCAGCGGGCCGGTGCCCGGGGCCGCCACGCGCACGGTGAATCCCGTGCCGGTAGCACCCACGGCCAGAGTGGCCGTCGTCGGGAAGGTCACCACGCCGGTGGCGGGGTTGTAGGTCGAGCCGTCAGTGTAAGTCGCCACGCCCGTGGTGCCGTTCACCGAAGACGGCGTGCTCTGGCCGTTCACCACGATGGCATTCACGCCCGAAGTGGGCTGGCTGGCGGTCACCACCACCTGCGTTTGCACGTTGGTGCCGGCAGTGGCGCTGGTGCTGGCGTTGCTGGGCGTCACGGTGAAGGTCACGAACTGACCGGCCGTTTGCGTGGCCACGCTGGGGTTGATGTTCACCGCAATGTCGGCACTGCCGGCGCTGGGGGCGGCCAGTTGCGTGGTCGCGCTGGCCGAGTTGTTGTCCAGGTTGCGGTCGGCGCTGCCGGTGGCGGGGTTCACCGTGGCCACCAGGTTGAGGCTGGTGGCGCTGGGCGCGCTGAAAGATACCGTGTTGGTAACGGCCGAAGCCGTGCCGGTGAGCTGGCTGCTGATGCCCGGGAAAGTCACGATGCCCGTAGCCGGGTCGTAAGTCGAGCCGTCGGCGAAGGTGGCCACGCCCGTGGTGCCGTTCACGTTGGCGGGGTACTGGCCGTTCACGCGCAGCGAGTTGCCGCTGGTGGCCACCGGCAGGCCCGTGGGGGCTTGCAGGGCCGTAGCCGAAGTGCCGCTGGCCGTCGAAGTGCCGTTGTTGGTCGTCGTCACGGCGTAGGTCACCAGGTCGCCGGTCGTGGCCGAAGCCGGGCCGCTCACGGCCACCACGATGTCGGTGGCCGTAGATACGGTGGTTGTCACGGCGCTGGTGTTGTTGGCCGGGTTGGTATCGGCCGACGTGCTGCGCACGGCCGCTACGTTGGCCACCGTGGCGCTGGCCGGGGCCAGGTAGGTGAGCGTGTTCTGGGCGCTGGCGCCGCTGGCCAGCGAGGTCAGGGTGGCGAAGGTCACCACGCCGGAGCGCGGGTCGTAGGTGATGCCGCCCGTGTAGGTGGCCACGCCCGTGGTAGCATCCACCGAAGTAGGCAGGCTGCCGTTAATCTTTAGCCCGTTGTTGTTGGAGGTCGAAGTGAGCAGGCCGGCAGCAATGGTCACTGTTTCCACCATGCCCGTAGCGGTATTCGGGCCGTTGTTAAAGGCGGTGGCCACGTAGCTCACCGGCTGGCCGGCCTGGGCCGTCGTCGGGCCCAGCAACTGCACGCTCACGTCGGTGCCCTGGCCGATGGTGGTCAGGGTCGAGGCCACGTTGTCGCCCGTCACCGGGTCAATGGAAGTAGTCGAAACCGAGGCCACGGCCAGCAGCGTGGGGGCGTTGGGTGCCGCCACCGAGAAGGTATAAGTGGCCGAGCCCTGCGGGGCCAGCGTACCGGCGCTCGGGAACGTGAGCACCCCGGTAGCTTGGTTGTAGGTGGTGCCGGCAAACGAGCCGCCGGCGTAAGTAATCACCGTCTGGCCGTTCACTACGGCGCTGGAGTTCGAGGTCGAGCCCGTGATGCCGAGTTGAGCGGCCGTAAGGCCGGCCGGCAAGGCCACCACTTCCTGCACGCTGGCCGCCGGGCCGGGGCCGCTGTTGTTGGCTCTCGCGGTGTAGTTGACGGTAGCACCGGCCGTCACCGTGCCCGGCGAGACGTTGTTGCCGCCCGAGGTGGCCGTGAGCGTGGTGCTCACGTTGGCGGCCGTACCGCTGCCGGCCTGGGTGGTGAGCGAGGCAGCCGTAGCCGAGTTGTTGGCCGTATTGGTGTCGTTATTCGAAGTGAGCGAAGCGCTGGTGAAGGTCGAAGTAACGGTACTGAGCACAGTGCCGCTGGTCGGGGCCACGAAGCTAACCGAGTTGTTGGCCACCTGGCCGGGAGCCAGGGCAATGGCCGGGAAGGTCACTAGGCCGGTGCTGCTGTCGTAGGTGCCGCCGTTGGTGGCGTACACGTTGGTGCGGCCCGTGCCGATGTTTACCGTTTGCACCACGGCCGTGGCGGGGCTGCTGCCCACGTTGCTGGCCGTCACGTTATACGTCAGCAGGTCGCCGGCCGTAGGGTTGGTGGTAGGGCCGCTGATGGTGGTGGCCAGGTCAGCCTTCACCGACACGCCGAGCGTGGTGCTGGCGGTGTTGTTGGCCGGGGTGGGGTCCACGTTGCCGTTGCCCACCTGGGCCAGCACCGTAAACGGCCCGCTGGCCGGTGCCGCGGCCGAGAACGTGTAGTTCTGCGAAGCGCCCGATGCCAGCGACACAGCCGGGAAGGTGAGTACGCCGGTGTTCTGGTTGTAGGTAGCGCCGCTGAAGGTGCCGCCGGTGTAGGTAATCACGCCGCCGCTGGGCGTGCCCGCCGTGGCGCCGGTGATGGTGAGTTGCGCGGCCGTCAGGCCGGTTTGCAACTGCACGGTCTGCACCACATTAGAGGCAGAGCTCAGGCCAGTGCCGGCGTTGTTGGTGGCCACTACCGAATAGGGCACCAAGGCGCCCGCGCTCACCGTGCCGCCCGAAGCCGGGGTTGAGGTGATGGTCGTCGAGAGGTCCGAGCGGGTGCTTTCCACCGTCACGGTGGCCACGGCCTGGTTCGACGGCTTGCCGTAGATGTCGTTCACCGTGTAGGGCAGCGTGGCCACGCCCACAAACCCCCCAGCGGGCGTGAAGGTGAGTACGCCAGTTGTGGCGTCCACCGTCCAGGTACCCACCCCCGCGATGGTGCGGGTTTTCACTTGCGAGTTGGTAGCAGGGTTGAGGTCAACCGAAGTAGCGTCGAGGCCGCCGGTCACGTCAGAGTCGTTGCCGAGGATAGCAGTAGCGCCGTTAAAGGTCACGGCCGCGCCGGGTGTGGTGGTGGTCACGTCGTTCTGCGCCACCGGCGCCGGGTTGCAGGTGGCACCAGCCACGCTGTTGTTCACCGGTGTGCTCAGTGTGGTGGGGCCAAAAGCCCCCTGGCCGGTTGAGCCGGTAGGGCCGGCGCCGCCCAGGCCGACGGTGGCACCGAAAGCGTTGCCGCTGGTGGCATTACCGTCGCCAGTGGTGCCGTTCACGCCACCCGATACGTTGCTGGCCGCCAGCGTCGCGTTGGCAAACACCACGCCGCCGCCGCCGCCGCCGCCCGTGCCGTGCGCCGCGGCATATACGGCGTTGCCGCCGTTGCCGCCCTGGGCGCTCACCGTCACCGTGCTCAGGCTGCCGCGGTCCACCGTCAGCAGCACCGAGCCGCCCGCGCCGCCGCCGCCCTGGCCGTCGTTCTGACCCGAAGCCGCACTCGTGCCGTTGGCCGAAACTGTGCCCGTGCCTGTGGCGCTGCCGGCCCGCAGCAGCACCAAGCCACCACCGGCGCCGCCGCCGCTACCTACGTTGTCGTTAGAATCGCCCGAGCCGCCGCCACCGCCCAGCGCCAAGCGGTTCGGGCTAAATACCGTGAAGGCCGCGCCCGGCTCGCCGCCAATGGCAAGGGCTTGGTTGTAGTTGTTGCCGCCGCGGCCACCGGCCCCGGCGTTGGCGCCGCCTGCGCCGCCCGAGTTCTCGAAGCCAAGCGCGTTCTGGCTCCGCACCCCTGAGCCCCCGGCCGTGCCAGGTGCGCCGCGGCCGGCATTGCCGCTCACGTAGGCCGAGCCTGTGCTTAAGGCCGCGCCGCCGTTGTTCACCAGCGCCGGGGTACCGGCCGTGCCTTCGCCCTTCTGAGAAGTCGCATCCGAGTTAAGCACAAACTCCGACGCGGTAGAAGCGCCGGCCGTGCCGAGGCCAATGTTCACGTTGGCCCCGCCGCGGAAGCCCGCGCCGTCGGCGTTGATGGTTTTGCCGTTGAAGTTTACCACCCCGGCCACATCCACAGCGAATACACCGCCGGTGGTGCCGTTCCAAGGGGTCACAATAATGTCATTGCTCAAGGTCAGGTTGCCGTATTGGGGCACCCGCACCACCTGAAAACGCTTTTGTGCCACAGCCGTGGTGCCGGTCGCGTTGGCGTAGGAGTTGCGCAGCCCGGTGGTCAGCGTCACGGTGCCGCCGCCGGCCGGCGTAGCCGCCGCCGCAATGGCGTATTCATACTGGCCGGCCAGGTAGCTGGTGTTGCTCACCACGTTGTTGGCCGGCAGGCCGGGCACGCCGTCGCCGTACTGGTCGGTGTTGGTCGCGTTAAGGTCGGCGCCCTGCATCTGAATGATGAGCAACAGGTCGCCCTGCGCGATGGCCGTGCCCGCGCCGGTGGCCGCACCCACGGTGAGAGTGGTGCTGGTAGCATTCACCGTGGCCGAGGTACCCGGGAAGTAGGACATCGGGTTGGCCGAGAGCGTGGTCAGGTTGGTGGGGTTGCCGGCCGACACGCCCGGGCCGTTGGACCCAGGGCTGGCGCAGGCCGTGGCCGAGGGCGCCGTGATGATGGTGCTCACGATAGCGCTGGCCGCCGTGCCGTCGTTGTTGGCCACCGTCTGGTCAGGCGAGCCGGCCTCGTTGGCCGCCGAGGCCGTGACGGTGCCCGCAGCGGCGGGAGTATAGCGCACCGTGTTGGTGACATTCTGGTTGGGCGCGAGCGAGGCAATGGAGGCAAACGTCACCACGTTGCCCGTAAGCGTCGCGCCCGCGGGCAGCACCACATTGGTGGCGCCGGCGGGCAACGTAATGCTGGGTACCACGTTGGTGGCCGTGATGTCGGGGCTTAGGTTCACGGTCTGGGCCGTGTAGATAATGGACTGGCCCACTGTGCCCGCGTTGGGCCCGCTGAGCACGGTTTGCACGTCGGCCGTCACCAGGCACTGCTGGTTGAACGTGAAGGTGCTGGTGATACCTGCGCCGCCAATGGTGGCGCCGTTGGGCGGGAAAGAAACGGCCGGGTTGCCCACGTTGTTGACGCCGGTCGAATTGGTAACGCCGTTGGCACCGCCGGTAACTACGGCACTGGCCGGAGCATCGGTGTAGGTGATGAAACCGCCGCCGCCGCCGCCGCCGGGACCTTCGGCTTCGTTGTTGGCGAGGTTCTGGGTGCCCCCCTGCCCGCCCACGGCCGAAACCGCGAGGGTGTTGCTCACGGTTCCGGCCGTGTTCAGCACGATGCTGCCGCCGCCGCCGCCGCCGCCCGCGCCGTCGTTGGTGGAGGCGGTCGTCACGCTGCTGCCGTCGGCAGCAATGGTAATGTTGGTAGTGGCAGTGGTAGCCCGGGCTATCCGGCCGGCTGCCAGCACATAAATCAGGCCGCCACCGTTGCCGCCCGACGTACTAACGCCGTCGTTGGCATCTCCGGCCCCGCCGCCGCCGCCGAAGAAGAGCCGGCCGCCGGTCTGGTCGAGCGGACGCCCGCCGAGGCCGCCAGTGTTCCGGCGGTTATCGCCGCCCCAGGCGGCATTGCCGGGCGCGGTGGTGTTGGGGTTGTTTTGCGTGTTGGAATAGGAATAGCCCCCGCGCCCGCCGCCGCCCGACGTCGATGCGGAAAAGTTATTTCCTTCCAGGTTCCAAGCCGTAGCGTAAGTGGACGAGTTGTTGGGGTTGCCCTGGCCGTTCCAGGCCGTGGCACTTACGTTGGCCCCGCCGCCGCCAGATGCATTGTGGTTGTTGCCGCCGCCGCCGCCATTGGCCGGAGCCCCACGGCCGTAGCGACCGCCCAGGTTGTCGTAGTCGGTCTGGTAACCGGCAATGCTTTCGCCTTTCTCCGCACCGTTGGCGTTGGTGTTATAGAGGTACCCCAGGGCACCGTTGACAGCGGTAGCCGAGCGGACCACTACCCCGCCCCGAAAGCCCAGGCCCGTTGCGTTGATGGACGAACCAGTATTCATGATGACATCGCCCTGCGTCTCAATGGACACAATGCCACCGGTGCTACCGTTCCAAGCCGTGGGCACAATGCTCGTATTGGTATTGAGCGTTAGGGTGGTGTAGCGCGGAATCCGCACGATTTGCACCCGGCCGGCAGCGGTATAGGCCTTCTGCAAGCCGCAGGCCACCACAATAGTCGTGGCATTGGGCACGCTGCGCACCTCGCTCAGCTCGTAGTTGCCGGCGTTGTTATAGGCCGAAACGGCACCGTAGCCCGCGGTGTTCGTGGTGGCGATGCCGGCCCCCTGCATCTGGATAATCATTACCAAGTCGCCGGTGGCCAGGGCTGTGGTACCAAAAGCACCGCCCGTGAGGGCACTGTTAGCCACGCTCAGCGAAGTGGCCCCCGTTCCGGCATTGGCCGTTAGGGTGGTGTAGGTATTCACAACCGTGCTGGCCGCTGTGATGGTGCCAGCCCCGTTTTTGCCCCGCTGCGCATGAGCGCTGTGCCCAATGGCTAACAGCAGCAGGAGCAAGAATTGTAAGTGAGATTTCATAAAGGTTAGGACACGGGGTTAAAAGGCAATCAGAACTAAATCAACAGGTACCAACGGTGGGAGTACAGGCGGCAGTCTATGCATACTATAGATAGTAGGACTGTAAGACGTACAAGGCTCTTCTACTATTTGCATAAGCCTACTTTAGCAACGCCCAAAATTACAATCTCGGCCCTGCCAGAGAATCGCCATTTCGACAAACGACCTTATTTCCACGGTGAAAAGCGTTTAATAATTATGGTCAAGATGGCTCCGAGTATCAAGCAGTTAACACAGTGTGGCTGAGATTAAGAGGTATGTACGATGCCATCGCTAAGCCGGATTTAGCGCATTTGGCACTGCGCTTAATATTGTTATAGTTCAATTAAATAGTGATATCAGAATAATAACGGAAATGATTTATTTATTGAAATTCAAGTAGATAATTACCCATGGCAGCACCGAACATAGCGCAGTAACAAGTGGCCACAAATGCCATACTTTTGATTGGCCGCCCTACAGCAAAAAGCCCTTCTCCGATGGAAGAAGGGCTTTTGTATTAATAAATTATTAATTAGACCGCGCTACCCGCGCCCGCTGGCTACCACCAGCTGGTGGAGCGGCTCGTTGAAGCCCACGGCCTGCACCAACTCCTCCAGCGGCAGGTGCAGGCGGTACTTCCAGAAGTGGGCGGGGTTGCTCGGCACGTTGATTTGCTCCTCGTGCGGGTTGGCCCGGCGCAGGTGCCCGTCGATGGCCAGCAGGTCCTGCAGCGGGAAAATGGCCCACATGGCCGGCGAGTGCAGGTGCTGCACCAGGATTTCGCGCCCCACCCACGGCTCGCAGTAGAACGGCGCCACCTCCCGCCAGTGACCCAAAACGGTCTCGTAAAAGCGCTGCGTGCGTACCCGGTCTTCTTCCCACCAGCCGCGCACGGTGCTCATGTCGTGGCTGCTGGTTGTGACCACGCTCAGGTAGGGCGCGCTATCCGGGTGGCCAAATTCGGTTTCGGGGTTGGAGGGCATGCGCTGGATGTTGAGGCCCAGAATGCCGAGCTCCTTCATCACGCCGGGCACCGAGGCGGGCACCATGCCCAGGTCTTCGCCGCAGATGAGCATGTCGGTGGCGTAGCGCACGGGCGGCAGCTTCACGAGGCCCTGCTGGCGCCAGAACTCTTCGTGGCGGCGGAAGAAGAAGTCCACGTAAATGTCGTCGTAGAGGCGGCGGCGGTCCTCGTCGGAATCCAGCTCGCGGAACGAGTAGCTCTTGTTCAGGGTGATGCGCGGGTGATAGAAGTCGTCGCCGGCGGGCACGAAGAGGACTTCGTTTACCAGGGCAAACAGGCCCTTTTGCAGCCAGGCGAAATACTCGGCGTGCTCGGGGTAGGTGGCTACTTTTTCGGCGATGTAGGCCTCGATTTTGCGCTGGTCGCTCACGGCCTCTTTGAGGTGAATGCGGCCGTAGCTGGCGTCGTCCATGTACTCGTCGAACACGTTCTGCGCTTCGCCCTGGAAGATGTCCTGCAGCATGTGCCAACGGATGTAAGGCTCGCAGAGGCGCGAGTAGTCGAACCAGCCGAGGCGGCGCTCAATCTCGTGGCGGTGCAGCGGCAGGGCCGGCGCGAAGTGGCCCAGCAGCCCCTCCACCGACTCGATGGGCATCTCCCAGATGCGGAAGAAGCCCAGAATGTGGTCGATGCGCAGCGTGTCAAAGTAGCGGGCGAGGTAGCTCATGCGCTGCTTCCACCACAGGTAGCCGTCCTCGGCCATGCGCTCCCAGTTGTAGGTCGGGAAGCGCCAGTTCTGGCCGGTGGTCGAGAAATCATCGGGCGGGGCACCGGCCTGGGCGTTCATGTGGTAGAGCTCGGGCTGGGTCCAGGCGTCTACCGAGTGGCGGTAGATGCCGATGGGCAGGTCACCCTTCAGCACCACGCCCCGGCTGCGGGCATAGTCGACGGCGGCGCGCAGCTGCTTGTCGAGGTGGAACTGGGTGAAGAAGAACAGGCCGTAGTCGTCGTAATCGGGCGCGGTTTCGGCGGTGAGCGCGGCCACGTTTGCGGGCGTGCGGAATTCTTCGGGCCACTGCTGGAAATCAGCGGTACCAAACCTGTCGCGCAGGGCCGAGAAGGCAGCGTAAGGCACCAGCCAGTCGGCCTGACTGGCGAAGAACTCGCGGTATTCGGGGTCGGCTAGGAAGGCGGCTTTCTCCTGCTTATAGAGCAGCTTAAGAAACTTCCACTTGGCGTTCATCACCGGCTCGTAGTCCACGAAATCCTTGGCGTTGAACTCCTGCTTTAGCTGGGCCAGTTCTTTGGCTGCTTTCTTGTCCTTAAGCGTGGCAATGCCTTCGAGGTGAATGAACTGCGGGTGCAGCGCAAACACCGAAATGGCCGCGTAAGGGTACGAATCGACCCAGGTATGGGTGGCCGTGGTGTCGTTAATGGGCAGAATTTGGACCAGCTTGAGGCCGGTTTGCACGGCCCAATCGGTCAGCAGCTTCAAATCGGAGAACTCCCCTACCCCGAGGCCGGCGGCGCTGCGCATGGCAAACACGGGCAGCGCCACGCCCGCCCCGCGCCAGGCGGTGGCGTATTGGTACGCTTCGTCGTTGAAGACGCGGGCCACGGTGCGGTCCGGTGTGGCGGGCACCACGCGGTTTTCGCCGCCCTCCATGTCGAGGGCGTGGCCGGCGGCGGCGTCCCACATGGCGTATTTATAGTAGCAGTCCTCGGTGGGGTTTTGCAGCGTCACGGTACCGCTCCAGGTGGGGTAGTCGGCATCCGAAAGCACCAAGGCTTTGGTGTTGTCCCAGGCTCCCAGCGCGGGGTCGGAGCCAAGGATGCAGAGGCCGAGCTGCGGCGCTACGCGTGGGGCCAGCAGGCGGAAGGTGGTTTCGCCGGCGGCCGTTTTGGTGGTTGGTTGGTCGTTGTCCGTTGGCAGCGCCGGGGCCGCTTCAGTCGTGGCTTTGGCGGCTTTCGAGCCTTTGGCAGCGGCGGGAGCTTTGGCTTTTTTGGCGGGCGCGGCCGGGGTTCCAACGGCGGCCGTGGCTTTGGCCGGGCGGCGGAACAGGGCTTTGGTGAAGGCGGCGGTCAGCAGCTCGTTTTCGGGCTGGGCGGGGGCGCGCCAGTAGTCGGCTAGGTGCAGGCGCTGCGTGCGGGAGGCGTCGTAGGCAATGCGGCGGTTGGGACCGGCCTCCCAGTGCTCGCCGCCGGTGTTGTCATCGCGCAGCACATACTTATAGGTAAGCTCGCCCACGGCATCGGGCACGGTCAGCTCGAGGCTCCAGCAGGTGGTGGCTTCGTCGTAGTTCATGTCGGCGGCTGCGTTGGGCTGCCAGCTGCCGAGGTCGGGGTGAGAGCCGCACACGGCCAGGCGCTGGCCAAGTACGGTGCGGTAGGGAAGGGAGAAACGTAGTATCATGGGAGCTGGTGGGGTTTGGGACGCGCAAGATAGGTACTTGCCGGGGACGATTTATGAAGCCGGAACAGGGCGGGAATGCTCAAACGGTTGCGCACGGGCATTGGCCGGGGCCGGGCTTACGCAGCCGGGCCGGGTCGTGTTCGGCAGACGGGACAGCAGGCCATTTTGCCAACCCCAGCCACAGTTTCTGCGTTTGGAAAGCTGCTCCTGCTTTGTGTTGCTGCTAATTACCTTCCGCCTTGTCCACTTTTCTGCGTCGTGCCCTCTACGGAATTCTGGGGTTAATTGCCCTGGTGCTACTCCTCGTCATCGGGGTGGTTGTGTTCTTGCAATTTCCTTCGGGCCAGGACTTTGTGGCCAGCAAAGCCGAGAGCTACCTGCGAGGCAAGCTCAAGACGGAAGTCCGCATCGGAAAATTCAGAACCGACTTTCGCCACGCCATTAACCTCGACGGTGTGTACCTGGAAGACCAGAAGCGCGACACGCTCCTGTCGGTCGGTCACCTCGGCGTCGACCTCGATATCTGGGCGCTGCTACATAGCCAGGTAAATATTTCCAACGTCGAATTGAACGACGGCCGCGTGCGCCTCACGCGCACCGAGCCCGACTCGGTGAATAATTACGACTTCATCGTCGATGCCTTCGTGGACCCCAACGCCCCAGCAGATACCACGGCTTCGAAGCTGAAATACGACATCGGCAAGGCGCGGCTCACCAACATTTACTTCACGCAGAATGACCAGGTAACCGGCTCCGACATTCGGGCCCGGGTGGGCGAGTTCACGGCCAACATGGACGAGGTGGATGTGGATAAATCCATCTACAAGGTGGATAACGCGGCGCTGCACCGCTCGGCCATCAGCATCGTGCAAACCAAAACGGCCCCGGAGGTAGAAAACCCCGGCCCCACCGAGCCGCTGACGCTGCAGTTTGGGCTGAACCACGCAGCGCTCGACAGCGTGCAGTTCACGTACAAAAACGCCCCGGCGGCGCAGTTCATCAGCACCAATATTGGCCTAGCCGACATCACCGCCAAGAACATCGACCTGCAAAAGCAGCGCGTGAGCCTGGGCAAGCTGACACTGAAAAACACCACTTTCGCCTACGCCCAGAACGAGGCCGTGCCCGTGGCCGAGCGCGTGGTGAACCCCGCCGAAGCCGTGCGCAAGCTGGACGAAGCCACCGACAAGGCCAAAGCCGCTACCGGCCAGAGCGCCGCCGCGCCGGGCTGGCGGGTGCTGCTGGACGAGTCCGACATCAGCGGGCTGGCCGTGAAGTTCGACAACTTCAACCAACCGAAGCAGCGCACCCGCCTCCCGGCGCTCGACTACAACCACCTCAATTTCACCGACCTTGTGCTGAACACGCACGATTTGAGCTATTCCGAAAACCGCACCACGGGCAAGGTTGATAACCTGGCCGGCCGGGAGCAAAGCGGTTTCCGCGTCGATTCGTGGAAGGCCAACGTGGTGTACGACTCGGTGCAGATTCGGCTCGACAGCCTCGATTTGATTACACCGCACACCCGCATCCGGCGCACGCTGGCCATTGGCTACGAGAGCCTGGCTGCGCTGGGCAACGCGAAAAAGCTGCCGAATCTGAAGATTGAAGGCGATTTGCGGAACGTGCGGCTGGGCTTTCGCGACATTCTGTATCTGGCGCCGCAACTGGCCGGCACCTCTCCTTTTAATACCGGCCCTAATCAGTCGGTGCTGCTGAACGGGCAGATTGCCGGGCGCGTGGGCGACTTCTCGGTGCGCAACCTGGAGTTTGTGGGGCTGCGCAATACGGTGCTCAAAGCCCGGCGCGGCCGCATTCAGGGCCTGCCCAATACGGATGCGCGGCTGTACGCCGACCTCGACATTCAACAGTTCAGTACTTCGCGGGCCGATATTCTTAGTCTCGCGCCGAAGGGCAGCATTCCGAATAATATAAGCATTCCGCCCACGCTGGCCCTGAGCGGCACCTTCCGGGGCCGGCCCACCACGCTGGCGTTCGATACCAACCTGAAGCTACGTTCCACTTATGGTAACCTCGCGTTCAGCGGGAAGCTGGGGGCGGCGCAGGCGGGTGGTCGGCAGCCGCTCATCGGCACGTTTGCGGTGGGCGGATTCGACTTTGGCAAGCTGCTGAAGGACCCGAGCATCGGGCGCGTCACGGCCACGGGCCGCATCAACGCCACGGGCGACTTGAAAAGCCCCGCCTCGCTGGTGGGCCGCGTGCAAAGCACCGTGCAAAGCGCCCGCTACAACGGCTACACTTACCACAGCGTGGTGGCCACGGTGGACCTTGACCACAACCGCTACATCATCAACGCGAGCAGCAAAAACGACCCCAACCTGAACCTCGACCTGAGCGCCGTGGTAAACCTGCGCGACGCAAAAAACCCGACTTACGAAGTCACGAAGCTGAACCTGCGCGGGGCCAACCTCACGGCGCTGGGCTTCTACACCGGCGGTGACCTGCGCGTGCAGGGCGACCTGGTGGCCAACCTGCGCGGGTCGAATCTGAACACGCTGAATGGCACGTTCAGCGGGCGGCACATTGTGATAGTGCGCGATAACCAGCCCTTCCCGCTCGACTCGCTCAACGGCCGCATTGTGCAGAACGACCGCCGCACGCTGGCCGTCATCAGCTCCGACATTGCCAATGTGAACCTCGATGGCAACGTGCACCTGGGCGACATTGCCACCGAACTCCAGCAGCACCTCGACCGCTACTTCGATGTACCCGGCGTGAAGTACGTGCCCAGCGCGGCCGACCGGCATTTCACCTACTCCCTGAAGCTGAAAGACCCCAAGCTGGCCACCAAGCTGGTGCCAGGCCTGAAGCGAATTTCGCCCTTCACGCTGGCCGGCGACTACTCGCGGCAGGCCGCCCGCCTCACGGCAAATACCAGCATTCCTGTCATTCGGTATAATAATTACAAGCTCGATTCGCTGCGCCTGAACGTGGATTCGGACCCCGCGAAGCTGGACTATAGCCTGCGCCTGGCCCAGGCCGCCCAGGATTCGACCCTGAAACTGCGCCGCCCCAGCATCATCGGCAACGTGGCGAATAACAAGCTGTTCAGCCGCGTGGCCATCCTCGGCGACTCGGCCAACCGCGAGCGGCTGGCGGTGGCCGGCACCCTGCAGGCGCTGGCCCAGGGCGGCGGTAGGAACAGCAGCGTGGTGTACGAGTTTGTGGCCGCGCCGCAGCAGGTTATCAACTACGAGAACTGGACGGCGGGCGCCAACAACTTCGTGCGCTACTACCCCACTGGCGAAGTGGTGGCCAACGGCCTGAACCTGACCAACGGCCGCAGCACGCTGGCCCTGCAAAGCCAGAACCCGCAGGTGCGCACCTCGCCGCTGGGCGTCACGTTTACCAATTTTGAGCTGGCCGAGCTGGCCCGCATCGTGCAGCAGCAGGACTCGCTGGTGGCCGGCAACCTGAACGGCACGGCCCGCATCGACAACCTGGGCAAGCCCAGCCAAGCCTTCACGGCCGATGCCACCATCAAAAACCTTGTGTTCCAGAAAGCCCAGATTGGCGACATTGCCCTGCGCGCCACCAACCCCGCCCCCAGCCGCTACGACATCGACGCGCGCCTGACCGGCGGCGCGGCCGGCACCGTGGGCGGCGCGGGCAACGACGTCCAAGTGCGCGGCACCTACCTCGCCAGCAGCCCCACCCCGCTCAACCTGACGGTGGATGCCAACCGCCTCAACCTAAAACTAGTGGAGCCTTTCTCGGTGGGCCAGGTGCGCCAGGCCAACGGCTACGTGCGCGGCCAACTCACGGTGACGGGCGCACCGAGCGCACCGGTGGTGCGCGGCACGCTCAATACTTCGGACGATGCCGGGTTTGTGGTGCCGCAGCTGGGCTCACCGTTCCGCCTGCCCAACCAGTCGCTCACGTTCGATGACCGGGGCATTGCCTTTAACAACTTCACAGTGCTGGATTCAGCCTCGAACAAGGCGGTTATCAACGGCTACCTGCTGAGCAAGGACTTCATCAACTACTCCTTCGACATGCGGGCCACGACCAACAATTTCATGGCCGTGCGCAGCACCCGCGAGAACAACCAGCTGTTCTACGGCCGGCTGGTGCTCGACTCGGACACCCGCCTCACGGGGCCGGTTTCGCTGATAAAAGTGAATACCAACGTGACGGTGGTGGATGGTTCCAACCTCACAGTGGAGTCGCCCACGGCTACGCCCACCACCGTGGAACGCGAGGGCATCGTCGAATTTGTCGACAAAAGCGCCCCGCTTGATACCATGCTTTCGCGCAAGCTGGCGGCCGGCGATACACTGAAAATGGCGGCTTCGGGCTACGACGTGACGGCCGTGGTCACGATTACCGACCGCACGCCCTTCACCATCGTCATCGACCCGGTGAGCGGCGACAACCTGAAAGTACGGGCCGCCGGCACGCTCAACACCAACATTGCGCCGGATGGCACCATCACGCTCAGCGGACGGCTGGAGGTGGGGCGCGGCCTGTACCATATGTCGCTCTATAGCCTGGCGCAACGGGATTTCATCATTCGACGCGGCTCCACCATTACCTGGGACGGCGACCCGTACAATGCCACGCTCAACATCACAGCCGTGTATAAGGTGCAGGCCGCGCCGGCCGAGCTGCTGGCCGGCCAAGGGGCCGACGACCTCACCAGCGCTACTGTGTCGCGTAACCGCCTCCCGTTTAACGTGCTGCTGAACGTGACCGACCAGATGAGCAAGCCCACCATTGGTTTCGATATTACGATGCCCGAAAACCAGCGCGGCGCCCTCAACGGCCAGGTCGATGCCAAGCTGGCCCAATTGCGCCAGCCCAACCAGACTTCGGAGCTCAGCAAGCAGGTATTTTCGCTGCTGATTCTGGGCCGGTTTGTGGCGCAGAATCCTTTCCAGACCAGCAGCGGCGAGGGCCTGGTGGCCACGCAGCTGCGCGGCAGCGCCAGCGCCGTGCTGACGGACCAGCTAAACAACCTCACCGGCAAGTACCTCGCTGGCCTAGGCCTCGACCTGGGCGTGACCAACCAAGCCGCCTACGGTGCCGACGGCAGCCAAGGCAGCCGCACCGACCTGAACGTGGCCCTGCGCCGCCAGCTCCTCAACAACCGCCTGACCGTGCGCGTGGGCACCGACATTGCCCTGAGCGGCAACACTGGCACCCAAAGCACCCAGGGCCAGAACAGCCCCAGCAACCTGGCCGGCGACGTGAGCCTGGAATACACCCTGCTGGCCGACGGTCGCCTGCGGGTGCGCGTGTTCCGCCAGAACAGCTACGAGGACATCGACGGGGCCTTGGTGCGCACCGGCGCGGCCCTGGTGTTCCAGCGCGACTACCGCGACCTCAAAGAGCTGTTTTCGAAGGTCCCGAAAGACATTAAACAAGAGCGCAAGGCCAACCGCAAGCAGGAAAAGGTAGAGAAAAAGGCCGAGAAGGACTCGGTGCAGCAAAGCCAGCCCACGGCGCGGATGGATTCGACGAAGCAAGCGAGCAAGAAATAGATATTCAGTTGGTAGTGAACGATAGTAGCATGTTTGATTGGCATACCCGAACCTTACTTCCCGGTGTCACCTCACCCCCCGGCCCCCTCTCCCGAGGAGAGGGGGAGCCTGACGCTGCTCTAACAACATCGTTAAGCTCCTCCTCTCCGCGGGAGAGGGGGCCGGGGGGTGAGGTGCGGCGCCTGCTCAGCCTTGCTGTGCTTCTATTTTTTACTTCCTGCTCGGGCCTACGCTACATTCCCGAAGGTCAGAAGCTCTACACCGGCAGCAAGGTCATCATCAAATCGCCTGAAAAGCTCACCAACAAAGCGGCGCTGCAAACCGAGTTGGAATCAGTGATTGCGCCTAAGCCCAACAGCTCTATTCTGGGCCTGCGGCCGAAGCTGTATTTCTGGCACCTGGGCGTGGGCAAAAAAAAGGGCCTGGGCAAGTTCTTCGCCGATAAGTTTGGGGAAGCGCCAGTGTTGCTCAAGGACGTGAAAATCAGCGCTAGCGAGGGCCTGATTACCAACCGGCTCTACAACAACGGCTTCTTTAAAGGCACCGTGGCCCATGAGGTGAAAGCCAAGGACAAAACCGCGCAGGTCGACTATACCGCCAATACCGGCAAGCCCTATACCATCAAGGAAATCCATTTCCCCGAGGGCGATACCGCCGTGAATGCCGCCGTGCGCGCCACCCAGCCCGGCACCCTGCTGAAAGTGGGCGATGCCTACAACCTGACCACGCTCACCAACGAGCGGGTGCGCATCGACAACGTGCTGAAAAACGAGGGTTTCTTCTACTTCAACCCCGATTACATTCTGTTTCAGGTAGATAGTACGCTGCACGACAAGGTGAACGTGTACCTGCGCGTGAAAGGCAACACCCCGGCCAAAGCCGTGCGCCCCTACTGGCTCGACGTGGTGAAGCTGAACACGAACTACATCCTGACCGATACCACCAAGCGCCCGCCGGTGCTCTACCGTAAGTACGAGTATTATCCCGACGAGAAAGTATTCAAGGCCAGTGCCATTACGCGGGCCACGTTCCTGTACCCGGACAGCCTGTACCGGCGCCGGCGGCGCGACCAGACTATCAGCCGCCTGATGAGCCTGAACACGTTCAAGTTTGTAGAAATCCGCTTGAAGCCGGCTGTGGCCGGCGACTCGGCCGGCCGCGCCCGCCTCGACGCCGACGTGCTGATGACGCAACTCAAAAAGAAAAGCCTACGGGCCGACTTGCAGCTGGTGTCCAAGAGCAACGGCTTTACCGGGCCGGGCCTCACGGTGTCGTTCCGCAACCGCTCGGCCCTGCGCGGCGGCGAGCAATTGCTCGTGAATGCCGTGGCCAGCACCGAAACCCAGACCGGCAGTGGCAGCGGTGGCGTGGGCCTCACCAGCTACGAGCTGGGCCTGAATGCCCAACTGCTCGTGCCGCGCCTGGTGGTGCCCGATTTGCCGCTACTGGATGTGCACCTGCCTAACTCTGATTTCCAGCCGCGCACCACCATCGGGGCGGGCTTCCGACTCGTGACCCGCGCCAACTATTTCACCCAGAACTTCTTTAACCTGAAATACGGCTACTCCTGGAAAACCAAGATTACCAACGAGCAGGAAATCAAGCCGATTGACATCACCTACGTTCAATTCACGCCCACCGACCAGTTTATCCCCATCCTCGAAGCGCGGCCTTTTCTGAAAAGCGCGTTTCAGCAGCAGTTCATCCTGGCCAGTTCCTACCGCTACACCTACAACCAGCAGGTGCTGGAGCAGCGCCGCCAGCAGATTTATTTCAGCGGGCAGGTGGAAGGCAGCGGCAACCTGGCGCAGGGCCTCGTCAGCTCTTTCGGCGGCACCAAGGACGCCAACGGCAAGTACACCATTGGCGGTCAGGAGTATAGCCAATACCTGAAATTCGATTTCGAATTCCGCGAATACTACCGCATCAGCCAGAATCCGGCTTCCGGCAACCGCATCGTGGCGCGCTTCCAGGCCGGCGTGGGCATGCCCTACGGCAATTCCGACGTGCTGCCTTACCCCAAGCAGTACGGCATCGGCGGGCCAAACTCGGTGCGCGCCTTTGCCGCCCGGGGCGTCGGCCCCGGCACCTACCGCCCCCAGAATGCCACGCAGGACCTCAACAGCTTCTACGACCAGGTGGGCGACATTCGCCTCGAAGGCAACGTGGAGTACCGCCAGGACCTGATTCCCTACCTCAAAGGCGCCGTGTTTCTCGACGCCGGCAATATCTGGCTGGCCAACCCCGACCCCAGCCGCCCCGGCTCGGACGACAAGGGCCAGCCCGACGGCCGGTTTGGTCAGTTCAGCGCCAGCACTTTCCTGAAAGAACTGGCCGTAGGAGCTGGCGTAGGCCTGCGCGTCGACGTGCAATTTTTCGTCATTCGCTTCGATTACGCCATCCCGCTGCAAGCGCCTTACGGCACGCCCACCAGCACCACCGGCCGCTTCAACCTGGCCATTGGCTATCCGTTCTAGCGAGTGACTGAGTGACGTTTTTCAACGATTCACTCAGTCACTCCCTCACTCAGTCACTCGTTACCGAATTATCGGCATCCGCTCGAACGGCCGTTCGCGGTCGAACTGGTAGCGGAAGGTGGCGTGGGTTTTCACGATGGTGGCCCCAATGGAACGCGTGGTAACCAGCATGCGCGGGTTGAAATCGCCAATCCAATTCATTTCGATGTCGGCGTAGCCCGCGTCGATGAACGCCTGGCGGGCATACACCAACATGGCCGCGTCCACGCCCTTTCCCTGGTACTCGGGCACCACGCCGTAGATGATGCCGAACAGGCGCTTGTCGCGGCGGCGCATGAAGCGCCAGCGCGCCCACAGAAAGCGCAGCTTGCCAACGAGGTTGAGACGCCGGCCCACGTGCCGGAAAATGTGGTTCAACTCGGGCAGGCTGATGAAAAATGCCACCGGCTCGGAGCCGTGGTAAGCAAACCAGAGCAGGCGCTCGTCTACCACGGGCTTCATTTCCTTCACGATGTTGCGGGCCTGGTCCAGCGTCATCGGCTTCACGCCCGAGTGCCGCGCCCACGCCAGGTTATACACGTGGTGGAAGTCGTAGGCCAGCTTTTCGGCGTCGGCCTTGCGGGCGTGCTCAAACCGGAATTCGGCCGCGTGCTCCTTGGCCTGCTGCGCAAAGCGGGCGTGCAGCGGCGCGGCCGTGGTGCGGTAGCAGGTGTATTGCTTGAAGTACAGCTGAAATCCGTACCGCTCGAACAGCTGCTGGTAGTACGGCGGGTGCCAGAACATGCCGTAGTTGGGCGGGCGGTCAAAGCCGTCAATTAGCAGGCCCCACAGCCGGTCGCGCTCGCCGAAATTGATGGGGCCGTCCATGGCCTGCATGCCGCGCACGGCCAACCACTGCCGGGCAGCATCGAACAGCTCATTGGCGGCCGATTGGTTGTCGATGCACTCGAAAAAGCCCAGGCCGCCGGTGGGCAGGTCGGGGTTTTGCACGTCGGGCGCGTCGCGGTTGAGGAAGGCCGCCACCCGGCCGATGACCGTGCCCGCAGCATCGGTGAGGACCCAGCGAATGGCTTCGCCGTTGGCAAACTTCGGGTTCTTGATAGGGTCGAAAACGGCCTCAAGCTCGTTTTCCAGAATCCCGATGTATTGCGGCACGGCCTGGTGCAGGCGGGCGGGCAACTCCACAAACTGCCGCGCCAGGCGGGCATCCGTAACTTCAAGCAGCGGCATAAACTAACACGATAAAAGCAACGCTTGCCAACCAAACCCAAGCGCGAAAGGCCCAACGGGGCCGCAAAGAAACACCCGCGCCACCGTTCAGCATTCAGGGCCGGCGCAGCACCGTGAGGATAACCGCGCCGCCCACCCTAACCACATACACCGGCTGCCCCGCCCCGGCCGGGTACGGCCCCGGGTGCCAGCGGTGAATGCTCAGAAAATACCCCCCGGCGGCCGAATCCGGCGGCACCAGGCGCAAGCGGGCGCGGGCGGCGGGCGGCAGCACCTTGGCATTGATGCGCAGGGTCATTTCGGTGCGGCTGTCCATGCTTACGGGCACGGCCGAGCGGGCATCATGGGCCAGCACCCATTGCAGCCCCTGTTTCACCGATAAACCCCAGTAGTCACGCTCAAAATTCTGCTCGATAACGCGGCCGGGCAAAAAGCTGAAGTAGGCGTATTGAAACGGATGCTCGGTAGCTATGCGCCACGCCACCTGTGCAGTGCCCAGCGCCACCGTCAACAGCGCCGCCCCAGCAGCCCACCCGCCCGCACGCGGGCCCTGCTGCCACTGCTGCCACTGCTGCCACATCAGCCGCAAGCCCTGAACAGCCAGTAATAAGAAGGCCGGATACACAAAGTACAGATGCCGCCACCCGTCATAAATGGCCGAATGCAGGAGCACCACGCCCAGCAGCGGGCCGACGAACCAGGCCAGCACCAGCAAGTCGCGCCGACTGCCCGTGCGCCGCAGCCAACGCTCCGGCCCCAGGCTCCATAGGGCGCGCGCCACTCCTGCCGCTCCCACCACAAACAGCAGCGCATAGGGTACGGGCGTGGTGATGAGCAGCCACACCAGGGCGTAGTGCCACGGCAGGGCCTGAATCGACACAAACTGCCCCAGGTAAAACACTTCCAACGGCTTGGCATAATGCCCAAAGCTGCTTAGCGCAGCCCTGAAATTTTCCCAGGGGTTTTCCCACAGGTAGGGCCAGGCCAGCACTACCAGCACCGCCGTCAGGGGCAGGTAGAGGGCCAGCGCCCCGGCCAGTCCGCGCCGCCGCACCGGCCGCGCCCACATCTCCAGTATTCCAAAAGCCAGGGTGAGCAAGGGCAGCAAAATGCCCATCGTGCGCACGTCGATGGCCGCCGCCGTGGCCAGGGCGTGCAGCAGCGCCCGGCCCGCTGTGGGCCGGCGCAGCAGCCGCGTGAGCGTGAGCACGGCCAGCGCAAACAGGCTCAGGAACACGATGTCCTTGTAGTTGTAAAACGCCTCAGCGAAGATGCGCGGCGAGAGCACCAGCGCCGCCGCGCCCACCAGCCCCCAGCGCCAGCTGCCCAGCCGCGCCCGGCCCAGCCGATACACGGCCCACGCGCCGGCCACAAACAGCAGGAACCCGGCCAGGTGCCGCCGGTAAGCCCATTCGGCGGGGTCGGGGCCGGGCCGCAGGGCCTCCAGGCCTACCCAGGGCAGCATAAACAGCACGCCGTGGTCGGCATCGCGGTGCTGGCGCAGGTCGGGGATGTCGGCCAGGCGGGGTTGGCGGCTGGCCAGTTCGGGGGCCAGCTTCAGGGCAATGTACTTGGCGCTGACGAAGGCATTGAGGCGCTCGGCGGGCTCGTCCCAGCCCATGCCATAGTCGCGGTGCAAGGCAAAACCCACCAGCACCAGCAGGCTGAAAAACAAGCCCACTACCCAGCGGCGCGAACGAATAAACGCAGAAAAAGCAGAGTCAGGCAAAGCGGCGCGATGGCAAATAGCAGCACAGATTGGCAGCGAATGTAGCCCCGAACATTGTGCTGCCCACTCCGGCCTGCCAGTTGCCCAAGCCGCTATTCGTAGAAATGCCGCATGCGCCGGATGGTGGACAGCACCACCCAGTCGCCTAGCCGCGGCAGATAGTTGTGCACCAGCACGATGATTCGGCCCAAGGCCGAAATCACGGTGCGCTGCCGCCGCTTCCGCACGTGCCGCACAATAATGGCCGCCACTTCGGCCTGCGACTTCTGCCAGCGCGGCGGGCGGTGCGCAATGGGCACGGGCTGGCCGGACGCATCGAGCACGCGCTTTTCGGGGTCGTTTTGGGTGAAGCCGATGTGGACCACGCCAAAGTGAATGCCAGTATCGGCTAGTTCAAGCCGCAGGGTGTGGGCCAGGTTGGCCACGGCCGCCTTGCCCGCGCAGTAGGCCGAGCCGCTCGGCATGCCATTGAGGGCCGAGATGGAGGAAATGAACGTGACGCTGCCCCGCGAGCGCACCAAATGTGGCAGGGCGGCCTTGAGCGGGTACACCGAGCCATACACGTTGCTGTCAAGCACCTGCCGGAACACCTCGGGCTGCATGTCGGCGAAGTAGGCCCGCATGGAAATACTGGCGTTGGTTATCAGAATATCGACCTGGCCAAAGTGGTCGAGGGCCTTTTGCACGAGGCGCTCGCAGGCGGCGTAGTCGGTCACATCGGCCACGCAGCTGGCGACGGTGTGGCCGGCGGCGGCCAGGGTTTGTCGGGTTTGCTCCAGCCGCTCGGCATTGCGGCCGTTCAGGACCACGGCGGCCCCGTTTTCGCACAGCACCCGGGCCGTTTCGCGCCCAATGCCTGACTCGGAACCGGTGACAATGGCCACCTTGCCCGCAAAATCGCCCAGGCGCGGCCCTGGATATGAATCAGACATAGTGGTTGGCTTTAAACCAGTCGAAGGCTTCGGCTACGGCCTGTCTAATGGGCGTTTGGGGAAGTGCTAGTTCCTGCCGGGCCTTCTGCACGTTGAAATAGTGGTTATCGTTGGCCACGGCCGTCATGGCCGAATTCAGCTGCGCTGGCCGGCCGCTGAGCCACGCTTTCACGTCGCAGAATTCGCCATAGAGCGTGGCCAGTCCGGCCAGCACAGGCCAGCGCGGCGGCGGTACGCCCAGCACTTCAGCCATCAGCCCGAAAGCTTCGCGGTAGCTCAGGTTTTCATTGCCAAGAATATAGGACTCCCCTACCCGGCCCTGGGTAAGGGCATTAATGGTGGCCGTGGCCACGTCGCGCACGTGCACGTAGTTTTTGCCGCCCGGCGGGTAGCCCGGCAGCTTGCCCCGCAGTAGTTCCAGCAGCAGGGCGTTGGAAGTAGGCTTGGCATCTTGCGGGCCGAGCATGAAGGTGGGGTGCACCAGCACGGCGGGCAACTTCTTCTGCGCCACGGCGCGCAGCACGAGGTCAGTGGCCGCGCGCTTGCTGTCCATATAGTCGAGGCCGTATCGGCGGCCGGAATAAGGCCGGGTTTCGTCGCCGGGGTTGGCTTTGGGGCCGAAGCCGAAAACATTGGCCGTGCCCACGTACACCAGCCGGCGCACGCCAGCCCGCCGGGCCAGCCGCAGCACGGCTTTGGTACCGCCTACGTTGGCGGCCCACACAGCCGGGTTGCGGGCCGGGTTCACCCGGGCCAGCGCAGCGGCGTGGATGATGGCCGTGCAGCCGTCGGCCGCGCCGGCCATCGTGTGAGGTTGGGTAAGGTCGGCTTCGCGGTAGTCGATGTGCCAGTCGGCCGGAAATGGCGCGGGCGTGCCGGGCCGCAGCAGTGCCCGCACCTCGTGGCCGCGCTGGCGCAGTTCGGCCACAAGGTGCCGGCCCAGAAAGCCATTGGCACCGGTCACGAGCACAGTTTCAGCCATTAGTAGGTGTTGAGCATGGCTTTGTAGGTGCGGGCAATGCGCACCGGGGCCACCTTGAGGAAGTACATCGAGAAGGCGGTCAGGTTGGCCAACTGCACGCGCAGCCAGCTATTGTTGCGGTATTTGCGGGCCGACACCAGCACGTCCTGCGGCACAATCAGGAACGAAGCTACCCGCCGGATGCGCTGGATAATCTCAAAGTCCTCCATCACCACAAACCGCTCGTTGAACCCACCCAGCTGCCGGAACAACTCCCGCGTGATGAACAAAGTTTGGTCGCCACCCCGGCTCATAATCCCTTTGAAGCGAGTACCGTAGCTATTGATGCGCAGCAGCAGGCTCGACGAATCGAACCGGAACCGATAGCAGCCCGCCGCGTAGCCCTGCGCCACCGCCTGGCCGATGGTGACCACGTAGTCGGGGTGAATGCTCACATCGGCATGCACAAAATAGAGGACATCGCCGGTGGCGTGAGCGGCGCCGTGGTTCATCTGGGCGGCGCGGCCGGGCTTGGGGGACAGCAGCACAGTGGCCCCGGCCTGACGGGCCAGTTCAGCGGTGCCGTCGGGGCTGTGGGCATCTACTACCAGTATTTCTACCGCGCCGCTGGCATCGTGTCGGCACAGCTCTGCTACCAGCCGGGCAATGTTGGGGGCTTCGTTGAAGGTGGGAATGATGACGCTCAGTTTCATAGCAAGGGAAGGGCGGGGGCGCAATTTCTGCATTTCGCCGAACTCGCGCCACGAGTAGCTTCTCCTGCTTACGCAGGAGCCGTCAACTGCAGTTTGGAATGGGCAGAATCTTTGCCCGACCAGCGGTAGTGCGGGTCGTTTTTGGTCTTCACCAATCGACGCAGCTTCATTTCTCGTATGCCTGTGCACGAACGGCTTGCCCCACGTTTATTGCCGCCGCACAGGTCCGCAAACCAAGGGCATTCCGCTACTTCTCCGCTAATTTCTCTTCATGAAAACCACCCGCCTTTTCCCCCTCGCGTTACTCGGAGCTATGTTTTTGTCCGCCAATAGTTTCGGCTCTGCTCCAGCTTGTTCATCGGTCTGCCCGGCCACGGCCGCCAGCCCAGCCGCAGTTGACCACGGGAGCTACGACAAGCTGCTGAAAAAATACGTGAGCGCCAAGGGTCTCGTCAACTACAAAGGCCTCAAGGCCGACCAGAAAGAACTCAACAGCTACCTCGACATGCTCAGCCGGAACGCGCCCACCGCGTCGTGGAGCAAGGCCGAGCAGATGGCCTTCTGGATTAACGCCTACAATGCCTACACCATCCGGCTGGTGCTTGACCATTACCCCGTCTCAAGCATCAAGGACATTGGCTCGAAAATCAAGATTCCCTTTGTGACCACGCCCTGGGCCATCAAGTTTTTCAGCATCGGCGGCGAGAAAATGAGCCTCGACAACATTGAACACGGCACGCTGCGCAAGAAGTACGACGACCCGCGCATCCACTTCGCGCTGGTATGCGCCTCCATGTCGTGCCCGCGCCTGCGCAACGAAGCCTACACGGCCGCCAAGCTCGAAAGCCAGCTCGACGACCAGGGCCGCGACTTCCTGAACAACCCGGCCAAGAATAAAATCAGCGCCGCCAGCGCCCAACTTTCTAAGTACTTCGACTGGTACAAGGGCGACTGGGAAAAGAATGGCCAGTCGGTAGAAAAGTGGGTCAATAAGTATTCCAGCACCAAAATCGACGGCAAAACCAAGATTTCCTACCTCGACTACAACTGGAGCCTGAATGAGCAATAGGCCCTGGGCCGGCCAGCTACTGGCACTGCCAGCACTGTGGCTGGGCCTGGCCAGCGCGGCGCACGCCCAGGCCGCGCCCACCGAAACCCGCCGCTATGCCATTGAAGTGGCCGGCCTGCGCGTAGGCACCATGACGGCCACCCGGCAGCCCCAGCCCGGCACCACCGAGGTGATTTCCACGCTCACCAGCGACGTGCAGGTCACGTTCCTGTTTTATCACCTGAAGATTTACTACAAGGTGACCAACCGCGTGCGGGGCGGCCAGCTGCTGCTGTCTACGGTGGAGGCCCACACCAACCAGGGCGATTTTTCGTCGCGCACCGAGTGGCTGGGCGACCATTACGCCATCCGGGCCGACCAGTACAAACACCACTACCAGGCCACTGAAAAGCACCCCATCACCTACACCGTGACGGATATGTTTTTTGGCGAGCCCGGCAGCCATGCTACTGCCTTCGCCGAGTATTTCGGCGATTACTTCACTGTGAGCCGCGCTGCCGATGGCACCTATCGCGCCCACCGCGACGGCCGCGAGGACGAGTACCACTACGCCAACGGCCAGCTGGTGACGCTCATCAAAAAGAACCCGCTGAAAAATTTCGTCATTCGGCTGCTGCCGTAGCGGTGGGCAATGCAAAAGCGCCTGTCATCCTGAGCGGAGCGAAGGACCTTATCACGCATGAACAAGCCGTTCTAACATGATAAGGTCCTTCGCTCCGCTCAGGATGACAGGCGCTTAAATCAGCTCCTGCCCCTCTTAACCCTTCTACTTCGTCAGCACGACGTAGCCGTAGGCGGGCAGCGCCAGCGTGCTGCCCAGCGCAACCGGGCCGCCTTGCAGGGCGTTGGTCCAGGTGGTGCTGTTCAGGGTGGCGGGCAGCGTGAAGGAAGTGGCCGCGTTGCGGGTATTGACTACTACCAGCGCCTGCGACGTGCCTGATGCTTTGGTGAAAGCGCAGACGTTGGCGGTGCTGTAGGAGGCCGTGGGCAGGCCATGCTGCAGGGCCGGGCTGGCGGCGCGGGCTTTCAGCAGCTGGCGATAGAGGCGCGTTACCTCGGGGTGGGCATTCCAGTTCACCTTCACGCCGGTGAAGGGGAATTTGATGGCCGTGCTCATGCCCACTTCCTGGCCGTTGTAAATCATGGGCACGCCCTTGTAGAGCGCGGCGATGACGAAGGCCGACATGGCGCCTGCGTCGCCGCCAAACAGCGCCACCGGCGTGCCGTCGGAGTCGTTCACGTCGTGGTTGGTGATGTAGCGTACCACCTGCTGCGTGCTGCCGTTGGTGCCTGCGTACTCGCTGGTGTTGAGGTTATCGAAGGTGGTGGCGGAAGCATTGTTGCGGTACACGTTATAAATACCGCCGTAGAAGTTGAAGCCAAAATTGTAGTCGAAGCCCGAAGCGAAGTTGCTGCTGCGGGTGCCTTCGGCCAACATCAGCAACTTGTGGGTCTTGATGGTGCGAAGCGTATCCACGGCCTGTTTCCAGAAGGTGGAAGCGGCGATGGTGGGCGCATCGGCATAGTCGCAGCGGAAGCCGTCGACGTTGGCCGTGTACACCCACGATTTCATGGCCGAAATCATCTCCGCGCGCATGGCCGCGTTGCTGAAATCGAGCTGGGCCACGTCGGTGAAGGTGGTGGTGGGCGGGCTGATGATGGTGCCGTTGCTTTTCAGATACCAGTCGGGGTGGTCGGTTATCCAGGCATTGTCCCAGCTGGTGTGGTTGGCCACCCAGTCCAGCATCACGGTCAGGCCCTTG
This sequence comes from Hymenobacter negativus, assembly GCF_016056375.1. Lineage (GTDB taxonomy): Bacteria > Bacteroidota > Bacteroidia > Cytophagales > Hymenobacteraceae > Hymenobacter > Hymenobacter negativus_A. Next base: position 18,719 of record NZ_JAEDAE010000015.1, on the reverse strand, counting down.
GCATGGGCGGCGTCCACCAGCGTGCGCAGGTCGGCCAGCGTGCCGAACTCGGCGTTCACGGCGCGGTAGTCCTTCACGGCGTAGGGCGAGTTCACGCCGCGCAACTGGCCCACTGGGTATATCGGCATGAGGTACACCACGTTCGCGCCCAGATTCTTAATGGAATCGAGCCGGGCCGTGACGCCCGCAAAGTTGGCGCTCTGGCTGAAGGCCCGCATGTTCACCTGGTAAATCACGGCATCCTCGCGGTTGGGCACGCCCGCGAAGGGCGTGCCATACTGGGCCGGGTCGGCCGAAGTAGGCGTGGTGGGCGTAGTGGGCGGCACGACCGGCGTTGGGGCCGAGGGCGTGTCCTTTTTGCAACCAGCCATGAAGCTGGTGGCCAGCAGCAAAGCCAGGCTGTATTTAGCTAAAATACGACGAATAGACATGGAGGAAATTTTAAAAAAGGACAAGGAATAGCGCGCCGAAACGCGGAGCGTTATTTGGTAACCGGCTTGAAGCTGATGGCCGCCCCGCCGCCGGGGGCCAGCTGCAGGGTCAGGGCCGATTTGCTGGTTACCACCTGCTTGCTGATGCGGTAGGCCGTGGGGTTTTTCTGCCAGTCGGCGCCTTTGCCGTCGGCGTAAATGGTGGCCTCGTAACGCTGCCCGGGCGTCAGGAAATCCAGCTTGATGGGCTGCTGACGCGCTTTTTCGTCGGTGATGCTGCCGAGGTACCACTCATCCTTGCCTTTGGCTTTGCGCACGGTGGTGAGGTAGTCGCCGGGCTCGGCGGCCAGGATGCGGGTGTCGTCCCAGTCCACGGGCACGTCTTCGATGAACCGGAAGGCGTCGAGGTGCTGGTTGTAGTTTTCGGGCAGGTCGGCGGCCATTTGCAGGGGCGAGTACATGGTCACGTACAGGGCCAGCTGCTTGGCCAGCGTGGTGTGTACCAGGCGCTTGCCGGTCGGCTCAAAGTTCTGGAGCTTGAAGATGCCGGGCGTGTAGTCCATCGGCCCGCCCATGAGGCGCGTGAAGGGCAGGATGGTTTCGTGCTCGGGCTGGTTGCCCTCGCTGAAGGCGTTGAACTCGTTGCCGCGGGCAGCTTCGCAGGCCAGCCAGTTGGGGTAGGTGCGGTTGAGTCCTGTCGGGCGCACGGGCTCGTGCATGTCGACCATGATGCGGTAGTCGGCCGTTTTCTGGGCCGTTTGCACGTAGTGGTTCACCATCCACTGGCCGTCGTGGTGCTCGCCGCGCGGGATGATTTTGCCCACGTAGCCAGTCTTCACCGAAGTGTAGCCGTGGGCATTCATGAAGCGGTAGGCATTATCCTGGCGACGCTCGTAGTTAGTGGCCGCGCCGCTGGTTTCGTGGTGCATGATGATGTTGACGCCCTTGGCGGCGGCGTAGCGCTGCAGCTCGTCCACGTCGAAATCCGGGTAGGGCGTCACGAAGTCGAACACTTCCTCCTTCCAGTTATTGGCCCAGTCTTCCCAACCCACGTTCCAGCCCTCCACCAGCACGCCGGGAATATGGTGCGCGGCGGCAAAGTCGATGTATTGCTTCACGTGGGCCGTGTTGGCCATGTGGCGGCCGTTGGGCTTGAGCTTGCGCCAATCGGTGCCGGCCAGCTTGATGTTGAAGGTGTCGGCGTAGTTCCAGCTGCCGCGGCCGGTCTGCATTTCCCACCACACGCCCACAAATTTCTGGGGCTTAATCCAGCTCGGGTCGGCGATTTTGCTGGGCTCGTTCAGGTTCAGGATGAGCTTGCTGGCCAATACCTCGGGCGCTTTGTCGCTCACTACAATGGTGCGCCAGGGCGTGTGCTCCGGGGCCTGCAAATAGGCCTTGGCGCCCGTGCCAGTGGCATCGGGCACGAGCTGGCTGGTTAGGTCAAACGTTTTGGTGTCCACGTTCAGGTACAGGGCCGGGTAGTTCACCAGCGCCGCCTCATGGATGTTGATGTACAGCCCGTCGTCCGATTTTAGCATCAGCGGCGTTTGCACGCGGTTGGCCGGGGCCTTTTGCTGAATGGCCGGAATGGGCGTGGTGTTCACCTCGCTCACGCGGCTGGTGGTGTAGGCGTACTCGTTCGAGTCGTAGTCGCCCGGAATCCAGAACGCCTTATGGTTGGCGGGCAGATGAAACTCCGTAAATTCGTCCTGCACCGTGAAGTATTGCAGCCCGGCCTGGCGCGGAAACTCGTAGCGGAACCCCACCCCATCGGCAAATACCCGGAACACCACGTCCAGCTTGCGGCCATCGGCGGCGGGCTGGCGCAGGTGCACCGTGAGCTGCTGGTAGTGGTTGCGAATATCTTTCACCTCGCCCCACACCGGCTGCCAGGTTTCGTCCACGTCTTTGGTTTCGCTGCCCGTGAGCACCAACGGTCCCTCAAAGCCCTTGCCATCGGCAAAGCTCAGCCCGAGGCGTGAGGGCGCAAGCACAGTTTTCGGGCCGAAGGCCACGGCGTAAGTCGGGCGGCCGTCGGGGTTCAGGGCCACGGTCAGGCTCACTTTGCCGAGGCGGGCGGTGAGCGGGGCAGTGGCCTGCGCGCGGGCCTGGGAGCCAGCCGCCAACAGCACCGCCAGCAGAATTTCTTTTGTCATTCGGGGGTCAAAATCGCAACGCAACGGGCGCCGCTACTTCTTCAAAATTAGGTACTGATAGGGCTGTAGCGTCAGTTTTTCCAGTGCCACGGAATGGCCATCGAAGACATTGCGCCAGCCCGCACTGCTTACACTGGCGGGCAGCGGGTAGTTCACAGCGGCGTTGCGCAGATTGGCCAGCACCAGCACCTGCTCCCGACCTTCAGTTTTGGTGAAGGCGCACACGTCGTCGGTGCTGTAGGAGGCCAGCGCACCGTTGCGCACAGCTGTGCTACCGTTGCGAAACTTAATCAGGCGCTGATATTCTTTGGTCAGGGCCGGGTTGGGTGTCCAGTCAATCGGCCGGCGCGCCCCCATGAATGGCACCCGCTCGGCGTAGCCCACTTCCTGGCCGTTGTAAATCATGGGCGTGGCCTTCATATAAGCAGCCACCACAAAGGCCGCCATGGCCCCGCGCTGGTTGCCAAATAGCTGCGCTGGCGTGCCGTCCCAGGCGTTGATGTCGTGGTTGGAGATGTAGCGCACCATCCGGGCGTTGGTCGGGGCGTTGCGGTAGTTGGCGGTGTTCACCGAGTCAATGAGTTTGACACTCTTGCCTTTGGCAAAAATGTCGCCCTTCAGCACATTCATAAAACCGAAGTCGTAGCACAGGTCGAAACCGCCCTGCAGGTAATATTTCTTCTTGTCGCCTTCGGCCAGCATCAGCAGCTTGTGCTTCGGAATGGCACGCAGGCTGGCCAGGGCTTTGGTGAAAAACTCCTGGCTGGGGCCGTCGGCGTAGTCGAAGCGGTAGCCGTCGATGTTGGCCGCGAACACCCAGTAGCGCAAGGCCTCAATCATAGCCGCGTGCACTTCGGGCTTGGCCCAGTTAAGCTGGGCAATGTCCTTCCAATCGGGTATCGGGTTCACGATGTTGCCGGTGGCGTCGTGCAGGTACCAGTCGGGGTGCTGGGTTATCCAGGCGTGGTCGAAGCTGGTGTGGTTGCCCACCCAGTCCAGCATCACGGCCAGGCCGCGGGCGTGCGCAGCGTCCACCAGCGTGCGCAGGTCGGCCAGCGTGCCGAACTCCGGATTCACCGCCGTGTAGTTCTGCACAGCAAAGGGCGAATCGACGGCCCGCAGCTTGCCGATGGGGAAAATGGGCATCAAATACACCACGTTTGCGCCCAGACTCTTAATTGAGTCAAGCCGGGCCGTGACGGCTTTGAAGGTTCCTTCTTTGCTGAAGCCCCGCATGTTGACCTGGTAGATGGTGGCATCGCGGCCATCGGGCACGCCGCCGAAGGGCCGGCCGTACTGCGCGGGGTCTTTGGCTGGTTTCGGCGTGGCCTGAGCGGCAACCGGGCCGACGCAAGCCAAACCCGCCAACAGGGTCAGGAAGAAGGAGAAGACGTTTTTTTTCATGAAAAGGAACGATGTAGAGACGCGACACTTCGCGTCTCCTCGTTGCTGATGTTGTTAGTCTGCACAGATTTGCGCGTCCTGGCCGTTCAACGACGAGACGCAAGTATGCGTCTCGTCGTTGAACGGCTTACCGCCGCACTTCTATCCGACGGCTGCTCACACCGGCCGCCGTTTGCAGGCGCAGCAGGTATACGCCGTTGGCCACGTCGGCCAGCCCGAAGGTGAAGGTGTTGCCCGTGCCCTTTTGCTCGGCCACCACCTGGCCCAGCAGGTTGAGCAGCGTGGCGCGTACGGGGCCAGTCGGCCTGACCAGCCCGCCAAGCTGCACGGTGAGCTGGTCGGTGGCCGGGTTGGGGAATACGCCTACCTCGGGCGCAGCGCCCGACTTAGCAGCAGCCAGCGCCGTGGCTACCGGCGCCAGCGCCACACCCCGAAACGAGGTGTTGGCGGGCAGCGGCACGAAGGGCGCGGGCAGGGCCGTGATGCTCGGAGCGGCGTTGTAGCCGGCCTGGTCGGTCACGGTGTAGAGCCCGCCGCCCCCGCTGGCAATCAGCTGCACGGCCGTACCGATGCGCTGGCCCGTGAGGCCGCGCAGCAGCGCCGTGGTGCTGCCGCCAATGGTGCCATTCAGCGTCCAGGTGCCGCCCACCAAGCTCCACTTCTGAATGCCGCCGGTGCTGGCGTCATCGGTCACGTACACCACGTCGAGGCCAGGAATGGTAGTGCTTAAATCGGCGAAGTAGAAGCCGTAGGAGCTGGGGCCGCTGGCCGTGGGGAAGCCCGGCAGCAGCGCCGTGGCCGCGCCGGCCGCCGTGGGCAGCCCGGTGCCAATCTGGTTCAGGCCGTAGTTGGAATTGGCGGCCGAAGTGGCGTAGAGGTTGCCGCCGGCAATGCCCAGGATGCGGAAGTTCGTCACCGTGCCGGTGCTCAGCGCCGTGGTGGCCCCGGCGTTGCCGAAGGGCACGTAGCGGATGCCGCTGTTGCCGCCCGACACGTAAAACGCGCTGCCGTCGGTGCTCACCGCCGTGCGGACATTGGTGCCCGAAAAGGCGTCGTTGATGCGGGTGTTGGTGTCCACACTGCCATCGGTGCCGATGCGGGCCACGAGGCGGTTGTTGGTGGTGCCACTGTTGGTGCTGGTCACGATGCCGGCTGTGCCTGGCACGGCGTTGTAGCCGGTCAGTAGCAGGTAGCGGCCATCCACCGAGCGGGTAATGTTGTCCGAAGTAGCCGTGCCGCTGTTGGTAAAGGCGCGCACGGTTCCGTTGTCGGCGGTGGGCATGGCAATGCTGCGCACCAGCGCGCCGCCCAGCGTGTACTCGTCCACAAATTCCGGGGTAGCGGCGGTGGTGAGCGTGGCCGAGCCATCGCCCACCCGCACCACGGCCACGTTGCCGGGCGTGAAAGCCATGGAAGTGGTCGGTGACGTCACCTGCTGGTAGGCCAGCTGCTGCAGCGTAACGGCCGTAGCGGGCGCAATGCCCAGCGCCGCCGCTGCCTGCTCGCTAGCCCCGAGGGTGCGCGGGTCCACGTTGGTGAGCTGGTAAAACAGCACCAGCGCGCTCAGGTAGCTGCCCGTGGTGCTGGGGTGCACGTAGTCGACATTCCAGAGGTTGATTTTGGCGGGGTCAGGCGTGTAGGGGTTGCGGGTGGCGATGCCGGTGGTAATGGCGCGCATCCAGGCGTCGCCCACCGGGGCCACGGCGGCGAAGTGGCCGTTGGTGGCAAAGGCCTGGTAGAAGGCCCGGTGCAGGTCCTGGGCCATCGAGTCGAGAGGCAAGCCCACGTAGCGCGACCCGGCGGGGTAGGTGTAATCGGGGCGGGCCCAGGTGCCGTACAGGTACACCTGCGCGGCAGGGTTAGCCGCGTGAATGGCCTGCTCCAGGCGGGTGGAATAGTCGTAGAACAAGGCTAGGTTGCCGCCACGGGTGCTGGGCACCGGCCGAGTGCTTTGCTCCTGCAACACCACTTTGTCCCAGCCCGGCTGCGCTATCAATGACAAGGCGTTGGTGTGGTGGAATTCCAGCGTCTTGCCGCTTACCGCCTCCAACTGCACGTCGTAGTTCAACCCGGTCTGCACCGTGAATTTCTTGAAAATGCCCGGGATGCCGCCAAAAGCCGCCAGCATGCCCGAATCGTGGGCGCGCGGGTTGCCAGCGGGCAGGTTGTAGTTCAAATCCGTGACGGCCCCGGAGTTGTAGTTCAGCACCGGCGTGTACTGCCCGTGCGTGAAGCTGTTGCCCACGAACAGCACGCGGGTCTGGGCCTGGGCCGTGGTATTCAGGCCCAGCGCGGTAGCGGCCAGCCCGAGGAAACGTAAAGCGGTTTTTTGAGGAAGGAAAGAAAGCATAGACAAAACGGGAAAGGACTTTTGCGAAAGCGGCCGGCCATTCAATGGCTGGGGCGCGGTGGATAAATTGATGCGCCGCACATCGGACCCAGCCGGCCCCATATGCGGCGCGTTGAAGACTAGCGGGTTATTTCCAGGCGGCGGTTGGCTACTTTGTCGCCCACCTGCACTTTCACCAGGTAGATGCCGGTGGACAGGTCGTTCGTCGACACCTTGAAATCGTGGAAGCCGGCGGGCTGCTTGGCCTCGAGCAGGGTGCGGACTTCGCGGCCCAGCAGGTCGGTTACGCGCACGGCCACAGCCTGCGTGCCACCCTGCACCTGGTAGGAAATGGTCGATTCGCCCTGCGCCGGGTTCGGGAACACGCTCATGGCCACCACGGCGTCGTCAGCCTGGCGGGTGCTGGTTACCACCACGTTGAGCGTGGCGGCCTGGGTACCGGGATACAGCGTCTGGTTGGTGAAGTCGGGGCTGAAACCCAGGTTGTTGTTGCCGTTGCCGGGGATTTCCGGAATCACGTCCGACGACCAGTAGGCGTCGCCGCTCACGTAGCCCGCAAACACGCGCACGATGGACGCGCCCGAGGGCAGCCCCAGCGAGGTGCGGTTGAACTCGTATTCGAGGCCGTAGGAGCCCGCGCCGCCGCCGTTGGCATTGCCGGGGTTGCTGGTGATGTCGATGGTGGGCGTGCTGGGGGCCTTGTAGGCCACGCGGGTACCGGCAAACAGGCTGTACACGCCCGTGGTCGAGGACGGCGGGATGGTATTGGCCACGCCGTCGTTCGAAGCGGGCGTGCTGATGCCGTCGCCCAGCGACTTGGCCACGCCCGTGGTGGCCGTGTAGATGGCCGCCTGCACGTCCATGTTGCCGGTAGTGGCAATGGCCGCGTCGGCTTCCAGCTCCAGCTTGGTGCCGCCGATGCTGCCGCCCCCGAAGGTGCCGAATACCGTGGAAGCGCCCGCAATGCCGGGCAGCCCCGTACCCACCGGCACGCCGGATTTATTCGGCAAGTCCATATAGAGCTGGAAGTTATTGCCGCCCACCTCGATGGTACCGGCCAGCGCGATGTAGAGCTTGGTAGCGGTGTTGGCCCCGTACATGCGCAGCAGGCCGGCGTTGCCGAAGCCGGCGTTGCCCACGTGCGCCGGGCTGAATGCGCCCAGCGACACATACTTACCGCCCGCACCAATTTCGCTGGCATTGATGACGCCGTCGAGCACCACCTGGGCGCGGGCGCTGAGAGTAGCCCCGCCCAAAGCAGCGAGGAAAGCGAGCGTAAACGTTTTGTTCATGAGTGAAAAGCTGAAAAAGTGAGTGGGAATGGAAAATGACGGGCCGGGGCAGGTAGCCCCGGCAAGGGGCTTGGGACTTAGTGCCTGGGTTTGCTCAATCAGCTGACAATTCCCAATGTCTTCCGAGGTTCCCACCCGGTTTCCCACCGAGAGCGCCCAGACACTAAGTCCCAAACCATTATGCAGTTGCGAGCATTGCCTGTCATTCCGACGAAGGAGGAATCTGAGAAAAGTCTTCCGACCATTTGAGTCAGATTCCTCCCTGCGGTCGGAATAACAGTCATGCCTTAGTACCCGGGGTTCTGCACCAGCGAGGGGTTGGCCACGATGTCGGTGGATGGCAAGGGGTACAGGTTGTATTTGGCGTCGATGCTCTGGCCGGCTTTCACGCCACCTTTCCAGGGCCACAGGTAGGTGGAACCCGTGAACTTGCCGAAGCGCACGAGGTCGGTGCGGCGCGTGCCTTCCCAGTACAGCTCGCGGGCGCGCTCTTCGAGGATGAAGTCGGGGGCCGTGAGCTCGGCGGTGGTTACGTGGCCGTCGGTGGTGCCGGGGGTGTTGCCGTAGGCGCGGTCGCGCAGCAGGTTCACGTAGGCCAGGGCCTGGGTTTGAGTGCCGCCCCGGCCGTTGCGCAGCACGGCTTCGGCGTACATCAGGTACACATCGGCCAGGCGGAAGAGCGGGAAATCGGTGTCGACAAAAATCTGCTGCGGGTCGTTGCCGTTGGCGCCGGTGGATGTTTTGTTGCGCCACTTCGTCACGGCGTAGCCGTCGGTGAAGGCCGTCAGGTCGTTGATTTCCAGGTTCTGGCCCGTGGTGAAAAACATGGCCCGGGTATCGAAGCCGCTGGCCGGCGTGGGGAACAGCAGCGGCAGGTTCTTGCGGGTGCGGTTGCCGGCCCAGGCGCTGTTGATGCCGAAGCCGGTGTTGAGCATGCGGCCGCCCACGGCGGCGTGCACCAGGTAGGTAGTGCCGCCATACACCTGCGATACCAGCCCGTCGCTCTCCAGCGGGAAGATGATTTCCGAAGCTGAAGTCACGTTGTTATCGGCCAGGAAAAGCAGCCGGTATTCCGGGGCCAGCACGTAGCTGGGCTTGGTCAGAATCTTGTTGCAGTACACTAGGCAGCTGTCGTAGGCGGCCGTGGTGGTGCGGCCCGTGTACACGTTGCCGTTCAGGTAGAGCTTGGCGGCCAGGGCCCAGGCAGCACCCTTGTCGGCGCGGCCGTAGGGGGCCTGGTGGGCAGCCAGCAGCGCCGGCTGAATGTCGCGCAGCTCCTGGGTGATGTAGTCGAACAGCTCGGCCCGCTTGATTTGCCGGGGCTGCAGCTGCTTGCTGGGCAGGTCGGCCTCGGTCACAAAGGGCACATTGCCATACAAATCGATGGCGTGCGAATAGGCCACGGCGCGCAGGAAGCGGGCTTCGGCCCGGTAGGTGCGGGCCTTGTCGGCGTTGGCCCCAGTAATGCCGCGGCTGCCGAGCTTGTCATCGCTGGTTTCCCGGATGAACTCGTTGCACAGCGCGATGGTGTAGAAAATGCGCGTGTAACAGTTGTTTATCAGGTCGTTGCCCGAGGTCCAGGTGGCTTTGTTCAGCTCCTGCAGCGGCGGGCTGTTCCAGGCTACTACGGCTTCGTCGGTGGGCAGCTCCTGCAGGTACCAGTAGGCACGCAGATAGGCGGTTTCGCCTTCGTCCTTGCCCTGGCCGGCAAACACGTCGGGCGCACCCGAGTTGCCCGACAGGTTGAGCGAGGCGTAGCATTTGGCCAGCACCTGGATGTAGTTGGCCGGGTCGCGGTACACCGATTCGGTGTTCAGGTCGTAGAAGGGCTCGCGTTGCAGGTCCTTGTTGCAGGCCGTGAGGCCGCCGGTAAGCGCGGCCGCCGCCACGGCAAATACGAGCCCGGCGCGGCGCAGAATGGGGTGGGATTTCATATCAGAATGCAGCGTGAGGATGATTAAAAGCCGACGTTGACGCCCAGCGTCACGGTGCGGGGAAGGGGGTAGAAATTGCTGTCGATACCGTTGGAGCGCTCCGGGTCGAGGCCGGAGTACTTGGTGAGCAGCAGCAGGTTCTGGCCGGCCAGGCTCAGGCGCAGGGTGGTGCCGGCGCGCAGCAGGCTGCCGAAATCGTAGCCCAGCGTCACGTTTTGCAGGCGCACGAAAGAGGCGCTTTCCAGGTTGATGTCGCTGTAGGGCTGCCCGTTAGCAAAGCCCGTGTTGTAGATGGCGGGCACCACGTTCGAGTTGTAGTTGTGCGTGGTATTCAGGCCGTAGTAGTTGTTCTGGCCCGCGGCCACGTTGTTGTAGATGTAGCCGCCCACGTTGGAGCGCACCGTGAAGGCAAAGCTGGCCTTGCCGTAGCTCAGGTTCGAGCCGAACCCGAAAATGGCGCTGGGCGCGGGGTTCTTGCCGTACACCTTGTCGCGGTCGTTGATTTGGCCGTCGCCGTTCTGGTCCACGTACTGCACCGTGCTGGTGCTGGAGGAGAGGTCCTGCAGCGGCTTGCCGTTCTCGTACTTCTGCTGGTACAGGAAGAAAGTGTTGGGCGCGTAGCCCACGGCATTCACCTGCACAAACTGGAAGTTGCCGACGTTGCCCGTGGGCGTGCCCAGGTAGTTGGGGTCTTCGGCCAGCAGCAGCTTGGTAATCTTGCCCCGGTTCACGGTGGCGTTGAAATTCACCGACCAGTTCAGGCGCTCGCCTTGCAGCACGTTGTAGTTCAGGGCCAGCTCCACGCCGCGGTTTTCGAGGTTGCCGATATTGGTGAGCACCGTGTTGGAGAGGTTGGTGCCGGCCCGGATGGGCACCACGGCCAGCAGGTCGCTGGTTTTGCGCAGGTACACGTCCACCGAACCGGTGAAGCGGTTGTTCAGGAAGCCGAAGTCCAGGCCTGCGTCATACGTATCGGTCTGCTCCCATTTCAGGTTGGCGTCGTAGGCGGCTGGCTTGAGGGTGCGAATGGTATCGGTGCCAAAAATCTGGCTGACCGACGGCGAGCTGAGGCTGTACTTGGCCAGGTACGGGTAGTCGCCGGCCACGCTGGTGATGTCCTGCTGGCCCGTGCGGCCGAAGCTCACGCGCAGCTTCAGGTCCGAAACCGTGCGGGAATCCTTCAGGAAGCTCTGCTGGTTGATGCGCCAGGCCACCGAAGCCGCCGGGAAATACCCCCACGGGTTGCGGAAGTGCGACGAGCCGTCGGCTCGCACCGTGCCCGTGAACAGGTACCGGTCGCGGAAATTGTAGTTGACGCGGCCGTAGTACGACAGCAGCGTGTACTGCGTCTTGAAGGGGTTTTCGGCCGGCAACAGCGGATTCACCCGCGAGCCATCGGCCTTGTAACCAAAGCGGAACGGCGAGTAGGTGTAGAAATCCTGGTACGAGTAGCCCGCCAGCGCCTCCACGTGGTGGTCGCCAAGCTGTTTGCTGTAGTTGAGGTAGGCTTCCAGCAGCTTGTTGTTCTTCTCTTGGCGGTAGGAAGTATTCTGACCCATGGTACTGAATGCCAACGACGAAGCCGCCGGAATAAACACCGTGCCGTTGCTGCGCGAGAGGTCGTAGCCCAGGTTTAGGTTGGCGTGCAGGTCGGGCAGGAAGTGCAGCTTGTAGTCGAACTGCACGTTGCCGATGCTGCGCAGCACCGTGCTCCTGTCGCGCTTGTCGTTGAGGCGCGCCACGGGGTTGCGGTCGCTCAAATCGTTCGGAATCGCGCCAGCTTTCCATTCGAAATAGCCATTGAAGCCGTTCGGGCTGCTGTCGTAAATCGGCTGCGTGGGGTCGAAGCGCGCCGCGCCGCCAATGGCGCCCTGGTCGGCAAAACGGTAGTCGGCCCAGGTGCCTTTCGCGTTCACATCGATGCGCAAGTGGTTATCGAACAGGCGCGGCGACAGGCCCAGCGAGGCCGAGTTCCGCTTCAGGTTGCCGGTTTTCAGGGTGCCGTCCTGGTCGAGGTAGCCCACCGAAATGCGGTAGGGCATGTGCTTGGCGCTGCCGCTCAGGCTCACGCTATTGTCCGTGGTCCAGGCCGTTTTATAGATGGCGTCCTGCCAGTCGGTATTGGCCGTGCCCAGGTAAGAGGGCGTCGAAGCCGGAATACTGCCGTTGAGCTTGGCCTGGGCAAACAGCGTGCGGTAAGCGTCGGCGCTCAGTACGTCCACCTTGCCATAGTTCGTGGCCCGCGACACCTGCGAGCTGATATTCACATGCATCTTCTCCCCTTCCACCCCTTTCTTGGTGGTGATGAGGATGACGCCATTCGATGCCCGCGAGCCATAAATGGCCGTCGCCGAAGCATCCTTGAGCACCGTGAAACTCTCAATATCCTGCGGATTCACCAGCGACAGCGGGTTGCCCGCCCCGCTAATACCCTGGTTGTCAACCGGCACCCCGTCGATGACGATGAGCGGGTCGTTGCTGGCATTCAGCGACGAGCCCCCGCGAATGCGAATCACGCTGGCCTCGCCGGGTGCGCCGCCGCCGGTCGTAATCTGCACGCCGGCCACCTTGCCCTGCACCAGCTGCTCGGGTGAAGTCACCTGGCCTTGCACGAAGTCTTTGGTGGTCACGGTGGTTACGGCGCCGGTTACGTCCTGGCGGCGGGTGGTGCCGTAGCCCACCACCACCGCCTCGCTCAAGGCAGTAGCATTCTCGCTCAGGGCCGTGGCGGCTAGCTGAATGGTCTGGCCTTCGCTCACGGTCACTGGCACACGCACCGAGTTCAGCCCGATGGACGAGTAAACCAGCGTGTGCGGCCCGGCGGGCACGTTGGCAATACTGAAGACCCCGGCCGCATCGGTTGAGGAGCCCAGCGTGGTGCCCTCCACAATCACGGTGACGCCCGGAATGCCTTCGCCCTTGGCATCCACCACGCGGCCGGTGATGGTGCCGCCGGCCAGCATTTCCGCGCCGGCCAGTGGCGTCGCCAGGGCCGCCGGGTACGCCAGCGCGGCGTTCATAACGAAAGCGCCCAGCGCTGAAGTCAGCAGCGACTTTCGCAGCAAGCGGGCAGTAAGCAGAGGAGGTAACGGGTGCAGCATGGGTGGGAGTTTAATGGTGGCTAATCGTAGTGCCGGCGGCCCGCTGCCGGGCAATAAATCAGCCGATGGCAGCGCGGCCCTCCCCCGCCGAGCCACGAACCGAGTCAGCGGTTCCAGCCATTTTCGACAATCGTTTGGGGGAGCTTGCCGGGCAAAACTAGAGTTACCCCTACCCCACCGAAACTTGTCAAACCACAGTATGAAAAATATTAACCTCCCACACCGTTTACCCTTTCACATACAATTCATTACCCCAAATAATACCTCTTAAAATATTGACCGTGTATAGCCGTTTCGCCTTCCATTTCATACAAAAAAAGAGGCCTTAGCCTCTTAAAACAGCCGCCAAAGTTCAGCTTATTTACACCCCGCTAAAGCAGTCGCTCTTATTGTCCATCACCATCTCCGAGCCTCCATCGCAGCCCCACCTCGAGCTATAATTTTTGCTCGCTTCGCTCCGGTGTGCGCTTACTCACCTCATCATAAATCAGGTGCTGCTTGGCTACAGCCGCTGAGCAAAAGCCTCACTTTTCAGACGGCCTGAATGGCCTGAATGCGCGCTTCGAATTCCTCGTTCGGCAGGAACGAGCGGTTCTTCACCCGGGTCTTGTAGGTGTAAATCGTGTTGATGGAGTAGCCCAGCATTCGGCTGATTTGCTCACTGTCATCGATGCCGAGGCGGATGAGGGCGAAGATGCGCAGCTCCGTGGTCAGCAGCTGGTCGTCGGTCAGCTTCACCCGCTCCTCGTCACTGAACAGCGCGTTGAACTGCGCGATGAAGTTGGGAAACAGCCGCAGAAACACCGTGTCAAACCCCTTCAATAGCTCGTTGCGCTCGGTCTTGATGTTCACGCCATCCACCAGTTTCTGCACGCCAGCGTACTGCTTGCTGGCCAGCAGGGCGTCGAGCCGCTTCTTCAGAGTTTCGATTTTGTCAATGTACTGCGAGTTGTTGTGGAAGTAGAAGCCGATGTACTCTTCCTTAATCTTGTTGGCCTCGTTCAGGTCGCCATTCAGCTGCCGCAGCACCTCGTTGCGCTCGCGTAGCTCTTGGTTGGTGGCAAAAATCACCCGGTCGGCCTTGCGCACCTTCCGCAGCTGCTTGAAGCTGATAACGGCAAACCCAATGACCACGCCCGCCAGCAGCGTCATGATAATGGCGTAGGTTTTCAGCGACTTGCGCTGATTTTCAATGATATTGATTTTCTGTCCCTCAATGATGGATGAGACGTGGCTGATTTCAATCTGCCGTTGCCGGGCTTTGTAAAACGCGGCATCTTCCCGCGCCTCCCTGATGAAGGTGTAGGCGTTTTTCAGGTCGCCCTGGCGGTAGCAGTAGTCCGAGAGCTTGAAGATGGCCGTGGTTTCCTTGGTGGCCGTTTTCACGTCGGCGATGGCCGACACCAGCAGCAACTCCACAGCCTTATCCGTCTGCCCGGCCAGCTCGTAGAGGTAGGCCGTGGTGCTGGCGCTCACGGCCAGCTGGTGCAGCGTGAGGTGCGGCAGGCGCAGAATCTGCTGGTACACGGCCGCGCCCGCTTTCAGGTTGTTGGTTTTCTGCGCCCGAAACTCCTGCACCGACAGGTACTCGTAGGAGCCGGGGCGGGCGTATTGCAGGGCCGTATCGGCGTAGGCCAATGCTTTAGAATAGTACGTGGGCCGGTATACCTGGTCCTGGTTGAAATCGCCCAGGTCGCTGTAGGCCCGGGCTTTCAGAAAATAAAAGCTCTGCTTGTCCGCCTCTTTCAGCAGCGTTGGGTTGATGCCCTCGAGCGTTTCAAAGGTTTCCTTGAACAGGCCCGAGGAGAGCAACACAAAAGCCAGCTTCAGCTTAGCCACCTCTACTTTCTCGGGCTGCTTCAGCTGATTGGCCAGCCGAATAACCTTCTGGCAGTACACAAAGGCCGAATCGTACTTAAACGCCTTGTATTCATCGTAAATGCGCAGCCCCAGGTCAAACTTTGCGTTGTCGTTTGCTTCCGCCGAGGCAAACTCGGCCGTGAGCTCGGCAATGCGATTCAGGCGCTGCGAGTCGTACTCCTTCTTATGGTCCAGTACCCGGTTTAGTTCGATTAGCAGGCTGTCGGTCGTGCCCGTGCTTACCGCAGCATAAACAGGAGCCACGCCAAAGAGCAGGCCACACAGGAGTAAAAAGAGCTTCACGGGAGACAACAAGCAGGTATTCGGGCAGTGCAAGGGCCAAAAGTAACAGATTGTTGATGCGATGCGGCAGGCGCCACTTATCCTCAGCGGCTCCGCTGGCTGTGCGCCCCGCGCTATTGGCTGAGCACCTTCCCCACCGAAAACATTCGGGCATAGTTGTCGGCCAGCCCCGCCGCGTTGCGGCCGGCCATAATGCTGGCTGCTGAATCAGCCTGCGCGAGCTTCAGCGTCAGCCCGGCCTTGGGAAAACCACCAAAAAGCTGCCGGGCATCAGCCGTGACTTCCACGGTTTTCGCCGCGCCAGCGCTGAGCACCAGCTGGCCAGGTGCCAGCGGCAGGGTCACGGGGCGGTAGCACCCGTCGCGGGCCACATGGTACACGAAGGCCCCCAGCTCGCGGGCGGGCTTCTGGAAGTACCCCTCGCATTTAAGAAATACATAGTCAGACTCCCACTGCCAGAACATGCCAAAATCCGGGTTGAGCGGCCCCGCCCGGTCGGGGCCGTGGTTCACCAGGCTATCCAGCCCCACGGCGAAGCCAATGGCCGTGTACTCGCCTACCGGCACGCCCGCCAGGACAAACGTGAAATCAGAAGTGCCGTCTTCGTCCACTTCCAATAGGTGCCAGCTTCGCGGCTCTCGCCATTCCGTCCCGTCGGCGCGCTGGAGGCGCAGGTTACTTAGGTAGTAGGCGTACCGGGTCAGCTCGACTACATCGCCCGGCAGGGTAGTGTAGGACTGGTGCAGCTGCAGCCGCTCGGCCCCAAACACATTCCGAACCCGCACGCGGACCTCTGCCGTTGGTGCCGCCGGCGGGTCCGGGGGCAGCACCCGGAACGAAGCCGCTACCAGACTTGCTATTGCCCAGCCCGCGCATATCATCAGTCGCATGATATCTGCTCGCTAAAAAGATGAATACAAACCGCTCCTATCCAGCCCGCAACCCCAGGCTGGCCCGTGCGCGCTCCTACTTTCGGCTCGCCGTGGCTTTGACGAAGGGGTCGGAAAAACGGGGGTCGGTGATAAAAGTCGAGTCCGTCAGCATGTTCAGGAATGCCAGCACGCTTTCTTTTTCTTCAGGCGTCAGGAGCAGGCTTTTGCCGCCGCGCTGGTTGGTGGCTTCGATGAGCAGCGGGCTCAGCGTGGCGCTGGGCTGTAGGTGCTCGTTGTAGTGGTCCAGCACTTCGCTCAGCGTCTTAAACCGACCGTCGTGCATGTAAGGGGCCGTGAGGGCAATGTTGCGCAGGCTCGGGATGCGGAACATGCCGCGGTTCTGGTAGCGCTTAGTCACGCCTTCCCGGCCTACGTCTTTGGGGTTTGCCTCCAGCCCGTTGTTGTGGAAGTAGTCCATAAAGGTCTTCGGTCCGGCGTGGCAGTCGCCGCAGTTGGCGCCGCGCAGGGCGTTTTCCGGCGTAGGGTGGGTCATGAACAAAATCGAGCCGGTCAGTTCGGCTCCCGTGGGCTGGTATTTGCCCTGCAGGTACTGGTCGTAGCGCGAATTGCTGGAAATAAGCGTCCGCTCGAACTGGGCAATGGCTTTCACCAGGTTTTCCTTCGTAATCTGCTCGCTGCCAAAAACCAGCTTGAATAGCGGCGGGTAGATGCTGGTGCGCTGCAGTTTGGCCACGCCCTGCTCCAGCGACTGGTGCATCTCCAGCGAATCCTGGATGGGCACGGCGGCCTGTTCTTCGAGCGTAGCGGCGCGCCCATCCCAGAACAAGTTGCGCACCCACAACAGATTAACCAGCGACATGGCGCTGCGGCGTCCTTCCTTGCCGTCGATGCCCCGGCTGACTGCTTTGCCATCCGTAAAGGCCCGGGCTTGCTGGTGGCAGGTACCACAGGACATCTTATTGTTGCCCGACAGCCGCTTTTCGTAAAACAGCATGCGCCCCAAAAACACGCCTTCCTTCGTCATAGGGTTGCTGGGGTACCGGGCCAGCTCATCCCCAAAGTAAGCGGGGTAATTCAGCGCATACGGCCCTATTTCGGTTGGAAGCGCCGATTTGGGCGGCGCTCCAGCCACTAGCAGCAAGAACAGCAGCGCCGAAAGCAATAAATAGAGCTGCGATTTCATACGCTTTATGTCTGTCCTTCAACACGATTTTACATATAAATATATTGAAATAGTATCAATGAACAAAAAAAGTTGATTCGTCCTCCAGCCATGCAATAAGACGCGCTTGCCCACCGGCTCCTGCTGCTAGCAGATGCCGTTACCATCCAAATTTGTATCAGCAGCGCATAGCCCACTGGCAACCACTGCATTCCGAAGCTGCGTCAAAAGCAAAACAGCCACTCAGACTTGCGTCTGAGTGGCTGTTAGTGTTACTGGTGGGAAGTAAAGGATTCGAACCTTCGACCTCTTGCGTGTGAAGCAAGCGCTCTAAACCAACTGAGCTAACCTCCCATTAAAAAATCTGCACGCCCTATCAGCAGGTGCAGCAGCCCCGGCGCAAACCAGGAGGCCGTTTTAGAAGAAAACAGCCACTCAGATATTAATCCAAGTGGCTGCTTATCAGTGTGGGGGATGTAGGGTTCGAACCTACGACCCTCTGCTTGTAAGGCAGATGCTCTGAACCAGCTGAGCTAATCCCCCGTGTGGTTGTTTCCGTTTGGGATTGCAAAGATGGGAGGACTTTTTGGAAACACAAAACCCTCCGCTGCATTTGGGCGCATATTTTTTCGTTTTTGGCTTAAATCCGGAAGCAACAAATTCATTTTCAGCGCAAGAAATTTTCGCCTGATTTCAGAAAAAAACTGTGCGGCCGGCGCCACTGCAGGAAAGCAACGTATTCCGGGCGCCCGCGTTAAGGAGTTGGAACAAACTTCTCACTCAACACCCCCATCCGATGGATACCCAACTCCTCCAGAATTATTCAGAACAAGAAAAAACTGCTTACCTAAGCGCCATTGCCAGCCTGGCCACTGCCGACCGGCAGGCCTCGGGCGCCGAAGGCCAATTTTTGCAAGCGCTGGCCCAGCAGGCCGGCTTGTCGGGCGGGGCTACCCAGCAGGTGCTGGCCGCTGCACAGGACGCCACCAATCAGAGCATTCAGCAGAACCTGGACGTTCTCAAGAACAGTGATTTACGCTTCTCGCTCGTCACCGACCTCATCAGCTTTGCTCGCGCCGATGGCTCGTATGCCAACGATGAGGAGGCCATGATTAGCAAAATGTCTCAGTACCTCGGCATCAACCCTGAGCAGAAGCAAACCCTCGAAACCGTGGTGGACCAAGCCGCCAGCGTCCCCCACGACCCGCAAGACCCGGCCAAAACCGGATTCCTGAGCAGCATCGGCGATAAACTCTCCAATGTTGGCATTCCCAAGGGTGCGCTTATGGCCGGCCTGCTAGGCGTGGTGGCTCCAATGGTGATTTCGAAAGTGATGAGCGGCGGCAGCCAGAATCAAAGCGGCTACGGCGACCAGAGCAGTTCCGGCGGCGGCTTGCTGGGCGGCAGCATGGGTGGCTTGCTGGGCGGGGCGGCGCATAGCGGCATGGGCAGCCTGCTCGGCGGCTTGCTGGGCAGCGGCATGCTGGGTGGCCTGTTGGGCGGTGGCAATTCCAACGCCACGGCCAATATGCCGCAGCAGGGTTCGGCCATCGGTAGCGGTGGGCTGGGCTCGATGATGTCCATTCTGGGCGGCCTGGGCGGGCGGCCCAACTCGCAACCGGCCAGCGCCGGCGGCTCGGGCCTGGGCGGTCTGCTGAACGGTGGCCTGGGCGGAATGCTCGGCGGCTTGTTTGGCGGCCGTTAGGCACGCGAATTCGCCCACAAAATCCGTGGAATCCGAAAAATCCAGGCCAATCAGTGGTTAGGGTTTGGCCACCGGGGCCGCCACCACGGGCGCGCCGGCAAACAGGCCGCCGTGCTGCTCCACCA
>NZ_JAEDAE010000014.1 GCF_016056375.1 Hymenobacter negativus | reverse complement strand
CCGAAAGGTGACACCGGCTTTGACGGCGCGGCTGGTCCGAAAGGTGACCAGGGCGTGCAAGGTGTAGCCGGTCCCATGGGCCCCAAAGGCGACACGGGTTTTGACGGCGCGGCCGGCCCGAAGGGCGACCAAGGCCCAGCAGGCCCAACAGGCCCAATCGGTCCGAAAGGCGACGCCGGCTTTGACGGCGCGGCCGGCCCGAAAGGCGACACAGGCCCGCAAGGCCCGGCTGGTCCTATTGGCCCGAAAGGTGATACTGGCGCTACCGGAGCGGATGGCGCCAAAGGCGACCAAGGGATTCAAGGCGTGGCCGGTCCCATGGGCCCCAAAGGCGACGCTGGCTTTGATGGTGCAGCCGGCCCGAAAGGGGACACGGGCCCGCAGGGCGTGGCCGGCCCGGTAGGGCCCAAAGGCGACACGGGTTTTGACGGCGCGGCCGGCCCGAAAGGCGACCAAGGTGAGCAGGGCATTGCCGGCCCCGTTGGTCCGAAAGGCGACCGTGGCTTTGACGGCGCGGCTGGCCCGAAAGGCGACCAAGGCGACCAAGGTGTGGCCGGTCCCATCGGTCCGAAAGGTGATGCTGGGTTAGATGGTGCCAAAGGGGAAAAAGGTGATACTGGCGCAACTGGAGCCAACGGCGCCAAAGGTGACCAGGGCGACCAAGGCGTTGCGGGCCCCGTTGGCCCCAAAGGCGACACGGGCATGGCCGGCACCAATGGTGCCAAAGGCGACCAGGGTGACCAAGGTCCAATTGGTCCCCAAGGGCTAAAAGGTGATACAGGCGAGACGGGTGCCACTGGCCCCCAAGGCGTTGCTGGCCCTAAAGGCGACACCGGGGCAACGGGTGCTCAGGGTGTGGCCGGTGCTGTTGGCCCCCAGGGTGCTACTGGCGAAACTGGTGCCACAGGCCCCCAAGGCGTTGCTGGCCCCGTTGGTCCGCAGGGATTGAAAGGTGATACGGGCGCGATGGGTGCCACCGGTGCCCAAGGCGCAGCTGGTCCCCAAGGCGAAGTCGGACCGGCGGGTCCACAAGGTGCTACCGGCCCAGCCAGTACGGTAGCCGGTCCTCAAGGCCTGAAAGGTGACAAAGGCGATACTGGCGACACCGGCGCTCAGGGTGTGGCCGGTGCTACCGGCGCGACGGGTGCTACCGGCGCGACGGGTGCCACCGGCGCTGCAGGTCCGCAGGGCGTTGCTGGCCCCATTGGCCCGCAGGGATTGAAAGGTGATACTGGAAATACCGGGGCTCAAGGTGCTACTGGGGCCACTGGTGCTACCGGTGCTACTGGCCCTCAGGGCGTAACGGGCCCTCAAGGCGCAACGGGTGCCACAGGTGCTGCGGCTACTGTGACTTTAGGTGCCACCACGACCGGCGCGGCGGGCTCGAGCGCATCCGTTACCAATACCGGGACTACTTCGGCAGCTGTATTCCGCTTTACCATTCCAAGAGGCGACACTGGCGCTCAAGGTGCCACTGGTGCGACCGGTGCCACTGGTGCCACTGGTCCGCAAGGCCCCGCTGGCCCCACTGGTCCACAGGGCCCGGCTGGGCCTACCGGTGCCACCGGTGCTAATGGCGCTGCCACTGTAACGATAGGTACTACAACAACGGGGCCTGCTGGTTCGAGTGCCTCTGTAACCAATAGCGGAAGCAGCACAGCGGCGGTTCTGAACTTCACGGTTCCGGCTGGGCCGGCAGCTACTGTTGGCGTTCTGGCTTCGATGCCTGGCAACAATAGCAGTGGTAGCAACGCAGCTAGAATTACTCCTAGCTTTAGCGGCAGCGCCAGCGCAAACTACATCAAAGTAACCACCAGCAGCACCACTGATAATGCCTCCTTGTCTATTGCTGATGGTGCTTCGGTTGCCGGGCGCGTTGTATACATAAAAGCCTCTGGCAGCAGTTCTCTGACCGTATATATTGTGAACGGCAATGCTACCGTATCGAGTGTTATCATTCCTGCTAACACCATGGGCACTTTTGTTTCTGATGGAACAAACTGGAATTAATCAGTACGAGACCATGAACCGATACCTCAAACGTTTCGAACCTCCCAAAGTCGCGCTTGCGCTGCTGCTGGTGTGTGGTGCTACGGCCCTGCACACCAGCCAGGCACAGGGCCTCTACAACGGAGCGGGCGGCCTCGTCGCCCTCACCGATTCGGTGCGCTACGTGCGCGGCGATGTAGAGAATGCCGGCGAGTTCGACCTGACCTCCGCAGCTGGTAACTATTCCAACCGGCTCTTCATTGATGAAGGCAACCTGCTGAACACCGCCGCTGGCACTTGGGTAGCCAGCAAAAGTACAGTGGTACTGATGGGCATGACGCCCCACGTACTCAGCATGAACGGTGCCACGCTCTACAACCTGCGCCTCGACAACCCAGCCGGCACCACGCTTGGCTCCGATGCCACGGTAGCCAACGGCTTGCGGCTGGCCACGGGCAACCTGCTCACCACGGCGGCTTACAGCCTGCGCCTGGCATCGGGCGGCACCCTGATGGGCCCCGGCCCGGCCGGCACCGAAGACGATAGCCACTACGTGCGGGGCAGCCTGACGCAGCAGCAAGCCGTGCGCGGCACCGAGCCCGTCAACTTCGGCAACATGGGCTTTGTGCTGAACCCCAACGGCCAGGCCCTGACGCTGGCCGTGGACCGCCGCACCGGCCTGAACCAGCTGAACTACTCCTACGCCCAAAGCCCGGCGTTTGCGGGCAAGCAGGGCATCGACCGCATCTGGCGAGTCAGCACGGCCGATGAACGCAACCCAACCAAAGCCGTCAAGCTGTCGCTGAGCTGGCTGGCCGACAACGACCACGGCCTGGACTTTGGCGGAGCCCTGGCCCAGGTGTGGTACTCCATCGACCGGGGCCAAACCTGGGTGAAAGCCGGCGAGCCACAGCCCGCCCTGGCTCGCACCGTAGCAGTGGCCACCACCGAGCTAAACGCCTGGTACACTGTGAGCCTGAACAGCCTGCCCGCCGTGGCTCCGCTGGCTCAGACACTGTTTTCGGGCACCGCCCGCAGCGCCGATGCCGTGCTGACCTGGTCGACAACCACGAAGCCGAGCAATGGCTGGTACGTCATTGAACGCTCCACGGACCAGCAGAAGTGGCAGGAAATCAGCCGGCAGGTGGTAGCCAGCCAGCGGTGGTCGCCGGCCGCCTCCACGGCCATCGACAAAGACGCGAGCCAGTTGGGGGCCACGCTGTTCTACCGCCTGCGACAGCTCGACACCGAGGGCAAAAGCCAGTTGAGCAAGGTGCTGGCCGTGCGTTTTGCCAGCTCCATGGTCTTCAAGCTCGAAGCCTACCCGGTGCCGCTGCAGGAATACCTTACTCTGGACTTGATGAGCTCGGGCACAGGCCCGGTCCAGCTTGACCTCTACGACATAGCCGGGCGCGTGCTCATCCACCGCGAAGAAACGGCGGAGGCCGGTGCAAGCCGCTTCCAGCTTGATGTTCGGGCGTTGGCTAGCGGTGTATACACGCTGCAAGCCCGCCAGGGCGACCAGCGCGTTACCCGCCTGCTGAAGCGCGACTAGCGCCTACAGCTGCTGACCGTCAGTCCAATCGCCCCGCTTTCTTTATGAAAGCGGGGCGATTTTTGTTTGACTGATATGCAGGCCGAGGCGCATTCGAGCGTCCGAAAGCTCATTCGATGAATGCGGCCACGAGGGTTGTCAAGCGGTAGCGCCGTTCCTTTGCAGCATATTATTTATGCCCAATGTCCGGAACCCTTTTCCTCATCCCAACGCCGCTGGCCGACGACACGGCCCCGCAGGTGCTGCCGCCGCAGGTAGTGGCCGCCGTGGCGTCCCTCCCCTATTTTCTGGTGGAGAATGCCCGCACCGCCCGCCGCTTCGTGAAAAGCGTGGCCCCGCACCGCGTGATTGAGGATATCCGCTTCGTAGTCATCGACAAGGACAGCACCGACGCGGAAGTAAAAGCCGCACTCGCGCTACTGGCGAAAGAGGGCATTGATGCCGGCATTCTCAGCGAAGCCGGCTGCCCCGGCATTGCGGACCCCGGCGCGGCACTGGCGCGGGAGGCGCACCGGCAGGGCCTGCGGGTGCGGCCGCTGGTGGGGCCGTCGTCGCTGCTGCTGGCGCTCATGGCCTCGGGGCTGAATGGGCAGCAGTTTGCATTTCACGGGTATTTGCCCATTGAAAAAGCGCCCCGGGTGGCGGCCATCAAGGCACTGGAGAAGGAGGCGCAGCTGCGGCAGCAGTCGCAGCTGTTTATCGAAACGCCTTACCGCAACGGGGCGCTGTTCAGCGACTTGCTGGCGCATCTGCAGCCCGGCACCCGCCTGTGCGTGGCGGCCGATGTGACCGGGGCAGGAGAGTTTATTAAGACGCTGACCGTGAGCGACTGGAAGCGCCTGCCAGCCCCGGAGCTGCACAAGATTCCGACGGTGTTTGTGATTGGGACGTAATACTAAAAGTGCCTGTCATCCTGAGCGCAGCGAAGGACCTAATCATATAAGAACTACTTGTTCATGCGTGATTAGGTCCTTCGCTGCGCTCAGGATGACAGGCGCTTTTAGTAGCTACTACGATGCCCGCACCACGAAACGTAACTCTTTGGCGGATTCCAGCTCCTGGGGCGCGGGCAATACTGTTTCGCCGTGCTGGCTGAGGTCGAGGCCATCGGCTTCGTGCGTAGCGTTTACCCGAATGGGAATGAGGACGTTGGTTACTTTATAGAGTAGGTAGGAGCCACCGAAAGTGTAGACCGAAATAAAGGCCAGCGCGCCGAGGTGGTGCAGCAGCAGCGTCCAGGAACCGGTGGGAACCAGGCCGCCATCCTTGGCAAAAACGGCGGTGAGAATCATGCCCGCGATGCCGCCCACGCCGTGGCAGGGAAACACGTCAAGCGTATCATCCAGCGTGGTGCGGTTTTTCAAATCGACTGCGCCGGCGCTAATGGCGGCCGACACTACGCCGATGAACAGCGCCGGGCCGTAGCTCACGTAGCCCGCCGCTGGGGTGATGGCTACCAGGCCCACCACCGCGCCAATGGCCGCGCCCGCCGCCGAGGGCCGCTGCCCGCGCACGGCCTCAATCATCATCCAGGTGAGCATAGCGGCGGCCGAAGCCATGTGCGTGGTGAAGAAGGCCTGCACCGCCGTGGCATTGGCCGCCAGCGCCGAGCCGGCATTGAACCCAAACCAGCCAAACCACAGCAAGCCCGTGCCAATGAGAATGAACGGCACGTTGGGCGGCACGTGGGTGTGGCCTTCGAGGTGGCTGTGGCGGCGGCCCAGGGCCAGGGCGCCCGCCAGCGCCGCGAAACCGGCCGAGATGTGCACCACCGTGCCGCCGGCAAAATCGAGCACGCCCCACTTGAATAGGAAGCCGTCGGGGTGCCAGGTCCAGTGGGCCAGCGGGCAGTAGATGAGCAGGCTAAACAGGCACATGAACAGCAGATAGCCCCAGAACCGGATGCGCTCGGCAAACGCGCCGCTGATAAGGGCGGGCGTGATGATGGCGAATTTCAGCTGGAAGGCGGCGTAGAGCACCAGCGGCAGGTTGGGGGCCAGGCGCGGGTGCGGGGCGGTGCCCACGTTGTTGAACATGAAGAACGTGAGCGGATTGCCAATCACGCCGCCAATGCTGTCGCCAAAAGCCAGCGAAAAGCCCACCACGTACCACAGCACCGAAATGACGCCCAGCGCGATAAAGCTCTGGAGCATTGTCGAAATCACGTTGCGCTTGCTCACCATGCCGCCGTAGAAGAAGGCCAGGCCGGGCGTCATCAGCAGCACGAGGCCGGAGGCAGAGAGCATCCAGGCCAAATCGGCGGGATTGAAGGCGTTGGGAAGGGCGTCGGGGTGGCTTTGGGGGAGGAAGGCGGCAAAGCCGGCTAATAACAGGATGGCCCCGAGGCAGGCAGTAGCTAAATATCTTTTCCGAGTCATAGTGGGGTAAATTTAGAGACACCTGACCGAAGATATTAAATAATTTTCACTTACCCCCTTTCATAACAACACCCAAAAACATCATTAATTATTCAATTCACCGAAAACCCCATTAAAAATAACCCCCATTTAGAAATCAATACTAAATGCCGTGCGGCCGGCCTCATTCGTTTCGAGGCGGAAGCGGAAGCCGTGGGCCAGCAGCACGTCGCGCACCAGCGTGAGGCCGATGCCCTGGCCGTCGCGCTTGGTGCTGAAGAAGGGCGTGAAGAGCCGCTGGCTGACCTCGGGGGTGAGGCCGGGGCCGTCGTTTTCGATGGTGAGGGCGGGTGGGCTGAGCGTGGTGCGCACCCACACGTTGCCGTCGCGGCCAATGGCTTCGAGGGCGTTTTTGGCCACATTGAGCAGGGCCTGCTCTATTTGCTGGGCGTCGAGGGGCAACATGAGCGGGCCGGCGGGCAGCTCCAGGTGCCAGGCAATGTTGCGCTCCTCGCTCAGGGGCTGAAGCAGACGGCCGATGCCGCGCAGCAGGGCGTGCACATCGGTGGGATGCGGCACGGGCGGGGGCAGGCGTACGAGGTGGGCGAAGTTGGCAATAAAGTTGGCCAGCTGGGTGTTGCGGGCGATGCTTACGTCGAGGGCCTGGGTGAAGTCGGGCTGGTCGGCGGGGTCGAGCTGGGGGGCGTAGTGCTGGAAGCTGTGCAGGATGGAGTTGATGGCCCCGATGGAATTATTGATTTCGTGCGACATCATGCGGATGAGCTGCCCGTAGGCCTGCTTTTCCTGCTTGATGAGCTCCTGAGTCAGCTCTTCCAACACAATGAAGCGGCGCGTGAAGCCCCGGTCCAGGAAATGGGCGGCGTGGGCGCGGTAGGTGGCCAGGCCGGAGAGGCGCAGGGCCTGCGGCTGGTCTTCGGCCAGGGTGGCCAGGGCCGGGCCCCAGGGCGCGGCTAGTTCGGCCAGAACCTGGCCGGCCAGCGCGGCGGCCGGCTGGCCGATGAAGCGTGCGGCAGCGGCGTTGGCACTTTCAATTCGGCCTTCGAAATCGAGAATGAGGATGCCGGCGGGCGAGGCCTGAATGAGGCGTTCGAGCAGGAAGCTTTTTTCGTGCTGGCTCACGCGCTCGTGCCGCAGGGCGTCAATCATCTGGTTATACACGAGGATGAGCTGGTCCATGTCGCGCTGGCCCACGGGCACGAACTTCATGCTAAAATCCTGGGCCTGAATGGCCGCCGTGCCCGCCGCAATAAGCTGAAACGGACGCACAAAGCCCCGATAAAGCTGCGCGGTGACGGCGATGCTGATGAGCAGCAACACCTCGCTCCCAAAGAACAGCGGCACGTTGGTGGTGCGCAGCTGGACCGCCAGCGCAATGAGCACGACGTGAATGAGGGTAGTGAAGAGGAGAAACTGGAGACGGAGGGACATGGATTGGGGCAAAAGAACATCAGGCGGAACGCCACGCTGAATGGGTAGAGACGCAATATTTTGCGCCTCGTCGTTGCTGATGTTGTTTAGTCCGCACGGTTATGGGCGATTCCGCGCAGTCCCGGCTGTTCAACGACGAGACGCAAAGTATTGTGTCTCTACCCCCGATTGCTCCTACGCATCATACGGGATGCCATGCTTCTCGAACCTGCGATACAATGCGCCCCGGCTCAGCCCCAACGCCTTCGCCACGCGGCTGATGTTGCCGTCGTAGTGTGCCAGACTCTGCCGAATCATCTGGGCCTCTAGCTCATCGAGGGTCATGGTGCCGGGAGCGGGCAACGGCGACTGCGTGACGGAGTGGCTGAGTGATTTCATGGCGTTGGCCTGGAAATCCTCGGGGCCTAATTCCTCCTTGCCGCTGACGAGGACAGCGCGCTCTACCAGGTTTTTGAGCTCGCGGATGTTGCCGGGCAGGGCTTGCTCGCGCAGCCAGTGCAGGGCGCGGGTGCTCACGCGCAGGGCCGGGCGCTGGTAGGTAGCCCGCAGCTGGTCGAGGAAGTGTTGGGCCAATAAGGGAATGTCGGCCGCCCGTTCGCGCAGGGCGGGCAGGCGCACCGAAATCAGGTTAATGCGGTAGAACAAGTCTTCGCGGAAACGGCCCTGCTGCACCATCTCGGCCAGGTTGCGGTTGGTGGCGGCGATGACGCGGATGTCGAGCCGGCGGGGTTTGGAGTCGCCCAGGACTTCGTAGGTGCGGTCTTGCAGCACGCGCAGCAACTTCACCTGCGAGGCCAGCTCCAGCTCGCCGATTTCATCGAGGAAAATGGTGCCGCCGTTGGCCAGCTCGAAGCGGCCCACGCGGTCGGTTTTGGCATCGGTGAACGCGCCCCGGCGGTGGCCGAACATCTCGCTTTCAAACAAGCTGCTCGAAATGCCGCCCAGGTTCACCTTCACGAAGGCCTGGTTTCGGCGCGGGCTGTTGCGGTGAATGGCTTCGGCGATGAGTTCCTTGCCGGTGCCGCTTTCGCCCTCGATGAGCACGGCGGCATCGGTGGCGGCCACCTGGCCCACCTGGCGCAATACGTGCAGCAGCTGGGCATCGTGCCCGATAATATCCCGAAAGGCAAACTGCTGGTCGAGCTGGCGGCGCTGGCGGGCAGGGGCTTCGGTGGGCTCCGCGGCGGGCTCGGCGGGGTGTTCGTGCACGGCCAGCACCGTGCGAATGGTCTGGAGCAGCGAGTCGTTGTGCCAGGGCTTGGTCACGAACTCGGCCGCGCCGGCCTTCATGCCCTCCACGGCCAGCGCGATGCTGCCCCAGCCGGTGATGAGGATGACAGGCACCTGCGGGGCAACGGCTTTCACCTGGGCCAGCAGGGCCAGGCCATCGTGCCCGCTGGTATCGAGCGAGAAGTTCATGTCCATGAGCACCAGCCGGGGCGGGGCTTTGCGCACCACAGCCAGGGCCTCGGCGGGCGTGGCCACGGCCTGCGCGGGGTAGCCGGCCTGCTTCAGCAGCAGCTTCAGCGAGGTACGGATTGCCAGGTCATCGTCGACAATGAGAAACATGATGTTTTTTGGGGCTTATTGCCCAGAGTGCTTGTTGCCAAGTGCTTGGCACCTGGTGTTCAGGGCACTCGGAAAAGTTCAGCCGAATTGCAAGGCGAATACTTAATTACCAAGCACTAAGCAGCCTACCGCTGCTTCACGCTGCCGCCGCTGCTGGTGCGCTTGCTCACGCGGGGCGAGCCGGAATAGCGCACGCCGCCGCCGCTGCTGGCGTCGGCGGTCAGGGTTTCCTGCACGGTCACGCTCAGGTTGCCGCCGCTGCTGGCCGAGGCATCGCAGACGCGGGCCACCAGGCCATCGCCTTTGAACACGCCGCCGCTGCTAGCCCCTACGTCGAGGCGCTGGGCGGTGCCGGCCAGGGTGGCCACGCCGCCGCTGCTCACGTGCGCGTTGACATCGGTGCTGATGAAAGTGGCCTTGACGCTGCCGCCCGACGACGCGGCCACGTCCAAGCCCTGGGTGGTGAAGGCGCCCACCACTTCGGCGTGCGCGCCGCTGCTGGCGTGCAGGGCCGTGAGGCTGGTGGCCGTGACGTCGACGCGCATGTGGCGCACGTTTTTCAGGCCCAGCGTCTCGGCCCACTCGCGGTCGAAGCTGATTTTGAGCACGCCGTCGCGCACTTCCGTCAGGATGCGGTCGAGCTGGTCGGCTTCTTCGGCGCTGGCCACCACGCGCTGGGTGGTGCCGGAAGTCAGGCGCAGCTCAATGCCGTTGCCCACCTCCACGGCGTGGAAGCTGGCCACGTTGCGCACCTGGGGCCCGGCCTGGGCAAAGGCAGCCGTGCTCAGGAGGCAGAAAAAGGCGGTGGCGGTGAGGTTTTTCATAACTACTACAGAAAAAAGGTGAGGATGAAAAGCAGCGTTGCTGAAGCGACAGATGCAGCGGGCGGCCCGGAAGTTGCCTGCGCTACCAGCTAGCTGCGGCAAGATAATTGGCCGCCTCCCTACTCCTCGCGCAGGGCCACCGCCGGGTGAATGCGCGCCGCCAGCCGGCTGGGCTGCCACGCGCACAGCGCCGTGATGGCGTACACCGCGCAGGCCGCCGCCGCGATGGCCAGCAGATAGGGCTGGGTGGGCAGGTCGAAGGCATTGAGCAGCGGGAACTGGGCCGCCAGCAGCCCGCCCAGCAGTACCCCGAAGGTGGTGACTACCATCATTTCACCCAAAAACTGCCAGCCGATGCCCGCGCCCGTGGCCCCCATGGCCCGGCGCAGCCCAATCTCGGCCCGGCGCTGGCTGATGTTGTACCACAGCACCCCGAACAAGCCCAGCGCTACATTAATGATGAGGAACAGGCCCATGAGGCCCAGCCCCACCACCGGTACCAGCGTATAGCGGCGGCGGTGCAGGCGGTCGTCTTCCATCACGCGCACTTCGGTGCTCCATTGGCGCGTGACGCCGGCCACGGTGCGGGCTATTTTTTCCTGCAAGGCGCCGCCCTGGCCGGGGGCCACGCGCACCAGTACGGCGGCCGTTTCCCAGTGGGTGGTGTCGTAGGGCAGCAGGCGCATCCACACCGAGGGGATGGCCTCATCGAATTCGGTCGTCATCCGCACATTATCTACCACGCCCACCACTTGGAACTCGTGCTCGGGCTTGGTGTTTTTGACCACCATGGGGTAGCGGAAAATTTTGCCCAGCGCCGGCTCATCGCCGAATAGGTACTGGCGCATATTTTCGGTGATGACCACGGGGCGGTGGTGGGTGCCGTCGTCGGCCGGCGCAAACCAGCGGCCCTCGCGCAGGTGCAGGCGCAGGACTTCGGCGTAGTGGTCGTCGGCGTCGTAGGTGTTGGCGAAGGGCGTTTTGCGGCCCTTATACACGAAGTCCGAGTTGTTGGTATTGAAGGTGAAGGGCAGGTTGTTGCTGGTCAGGGCCACAGTTTGCACGCCGGGCAGGGCCTTCACCTGGCGCAGCACGTCGTCGAGCTCGGCGCGGGGCATCTTCTGGCCCTGCCCGGCACGCACCAGCAGCCGCCACACCTGCGCCGACTCGAAGCCGCGCGGCGTCAGGAAGTTTTTGCCTGCGGTGATGAGCACCGTGCCCAATCCAAACAGCACCACGAACGAAAAAAAGATTTCGGAAATCAGCAGCAGGTTGGCCCGCTTGCGGTTCCAGATGAGGGTGAAAAGATGGCGGAGCATGGAGTTTGACGAGTTTAGATTTTGTCTGTCATCCTGAGCGCAGCGAAGGTCCTTCGCTGCGCTCAGGATGACACTAGTTTCACCATTAACTATTTCTGTTCGCCCCCGCCGCGCAGGGCAGCCACGGGGTTGAGGCGCGACATTTTCCAGGCCGGGTAGACACCGCTCATCAGGCCGAAGAGCAGGGTGAGCACCATGCCCCAGCCAAACACGCTCCAGCTGAGCGCAAAGTGGGCGTAAGCAACGGGGTGCGCCTCGTTCACGAGGGCCAGCGCGCCGGCGGCCAGGCCCAGGCCCAGCAGCCCGCCCACCAGCGCCAGCACCAGGTTTTCCACCAGAAACTGCCCCACCAAATCGATGCTGGCCGCCCCAAACGCCTTGCGCACCCCTATCTCGCCCGAGCGCTCCAGAATGCGCGTCACGTTCAGATTTACCAGGTTCAGCACGGGCAGCAGCATGAATAGCAACGCCAGCCCGCCCACCAGCACGTAGAATTTGGTAATCTGGTCGTTTTGCAGGCTGGGCTCGTTGCCCAGAATGCCCCGGGTGACGCCTGGCACGATGGGGTCGGCGTAGGAGTAAATGGCTTTCACCTCTTTGGGCCGCGGAATGGGTATCCGCTTCATCATCTGCTGGTACTCTTCGCTCACGGCCGGCACGGCCGCTGCCGAGGGAGCCAGCAGCACCAACAGGAAATCGCCTTCCAGCCGGTCGTCCTTGAAGTACTGCGGACTCAGCGTGTAGGGCACCCATACGTCGGCGTAAGCATACACCTGGGCGGCCGATACGTTGCGCACCACCCCGGCCACGCGGTAGCGTTTCAGGTCGATTTCGATTGTCTGCCCCACCACGTCGGGGCGGCCGAAGTAGGCCCGGGCCGTAGCCTCGTTGATGATGCACACGTGCTGGGCCTGCGCCACCTCGTCGGCCGTGAAGGCCCGCCCGCCCAGGAAATCATAGTCCATGATTTGCCAGAAGCTGCCGTCGGTATAAGCCATGTCCAGCGGCAGCAATTTGCTCTGGGTAAAAGCCGTGGCATTGGCCGAGGCGGTGGTAATGCCCACCTTTTCGGGCGTCTTCATCTTGCGCACGTAGTCGTCCACAAAGTGGATGCTCGCCAGGTTGCTCATCCAACCGTGCCCATCGGCCATCTGGTGCCGGATGGTGTTCACGAACAGCATGCGGTCCACGCGCTTCATCGGCGCGTTGGGCCCCACAGCGTGGTCGAACATGGCCATCACCACCAGCAATATCATCAGCGTGAAGCTCACGCCAAACAGGCTGATGAAGGTGAAGAACTTGCGGCGCATCAGCACCTTCCAGGCGATTTTTAAGTAAGAGAGAAGCATTTTCAGTTATCAGTTAACGGTGAGGAATGAACAGTTGGCAGTTGTGCGAGCATGCTGATTGCTCACTGTGAACTGATAACTGTTTACTGATTATCCAACCTGGCTGCCGTCGAAAAACCGAATCACGCGCTGCGTCTTCATAGCTTGCTGCAGGTCGTGGGTCACCATCACGATGGTCACGCCCTGCTCGCGGTTCAGCTCCAGCAACAGGTCGATAATCTCCTCCCCCATCACCGAGTCGAGGTTGCCGGTCGGCTCGTCGGCCAGGATGATTTCCGGCCCACCGGCCAGCGCCCGCGCAATGGCCACCCGCTGCCGCTGCCCGCCCGAAAGCTGGGCTGGGAAGTGACCGGTACGCGCATTCAAGCCCACTTTATCCAGCGCGGCAAGGGCGCGCTGGCGGCGCTCCTTGCCGCCCATGCCGGGCCGGTAGAGCAACGGCAACTCCACATTGTCGACCACCGAGAGGTCGTTTATCAGGTGGTAGCTCTGAAACACGAAGCCGATTTTCAGGTTGCGTAGCCCCGCCAGCTCTTTGTCGGAGTAGGAGGTCACGGCGCGGCCGTCCACCTCAATCACGCCGCCGGTGGGCTCGTCGAGCAGGCCCATCAGGCTGAGCAAGGTCGACTTTCCGCAGCCGCTCGGCCCCATGATAGAGACAAACTCGCCACGGTTCACGGTCAGGTTCACTTGGTTCAGGGCCACCGTTTCGATGGTTTTAGTCTGGTAAACTTTCTCGATGTCGCGGAGGCGCAGAACGGGCACGGCACGGTCGGGCGCGGCGGCATCGGGTTGGCGGAGGTCGGTTTCCGGGCTCATTTGAGAAGGGGAGTTTGGGTTTCGAAATCGAATAAAGTGAGGGCCCGCAGGCGATAATAGGCCACCCAGCCGGCGCGCAGGGCGAAAATGTAGCCGCGCCGCGCCCCGTCCTTGGCCACCGAGGCCAGGGTCAAATCCGTGAGGCTGATGCGGCCCAGCAGGTAGGTGGCGCGGGCAATGTCGTAGCGGCGCTGGGCCAGCGAGTCGGCCCGGCCGGCCAGCGCAATCTGCTCGGCCAGCGCGGGCTGCTGCCCGGCCTGCGTCAGCACCGTTTGCTCGAAGCTGCGCTCCTCTTGGGCCACGTCGTGCCGGGTCTGGTCGCGAGTGAGCTCGGCGGCTTTCACGATGGCCTGGCGGCGGCCCCAGTCCATGAGCGGCAGTGAAAAAGCCAGTCGCACCTGCTGCTGGTCGCGCAGGTTCACGTAAGTATCCGTGAAATTTCGGGCCTGGTTCACATAGCCCAGATTGGCCGTGAGGCTGGCCTGAAAGCCGGTGGTGCCGTGCGCCTGGGCCACGTCGCGCTCGGCCTGCAGCAGCCGGCGGCGCAGGGCCAGCGTAGTACTGCGGTACTGCCGGGCCTCGGCCAGCGCTTGTGCCGGAGCCACGGTCGGTTGCGGGGCCGGCGCGGGCACGGCCAGCGCCAGGGTGCCCGCGGCTGCCGGCTGGCCGGTGTAAGCTTGTAGCTGCACGGCCGCACTTTCGGCATCAAGCCGGGCCTGATTTTGGGCTTGGCGGGCATCGAGCAGGTTCAATTCCAGCTGTAATAAGTCGCTCTGCGACAGCCGCCCCAGCGCAAACCGCTCGCGGCCGATGCGCAGCAGCTCAGCCGTAGCCTGGGCATTCTGGCCGGCCACGGCGGCGTTCACCTGTTGCAGCAGCACATCGAAATACAGCTCCGTCACGCGCTGCGCCACGGTTTCGCGCTCTTCCACGTAGGCCCGCTGACTTTCCTGATAGCGCAGCGGCTCGATGGCCCGCGCCCATTTCAGCGCGTTGAACTGGCCCAGCGGCTGCACGATGCCCAGCGTAAACGGCTGGGTGTTATAGCTGTGAAAATTGCCCGCCGCATCGTTGAAAACATCCGTCCGCTGCACCGTTGCACCCACAATTACCTGCCCACCGGTCGGCCCGATATTCTGGGTCAGGCTCAGGCTGGTTTCCGAGAAATTGTTGTGCACCGTCTGGAAGAGCGTGGTGCCATCGGGCTGACCTACAGCCTGAATCCCATGCACGTAGTAGGGCAGCGTGCCCTTAAGGCCCAATTGCGGCCGGTAATTGGCTTCGTATCCACGCCAGGTCCAGTAGCTGGTTTCGCGGTTGGTGATAGTTTGCTGCCCGGCGGCCGAATGGTCGAGCGCTTGGGCAATCACCTCGGCCAGTGTGAGGGCGGGCGCGGCGGTTTGCACTGCCTGAGCCGCCACCGGCTGCTGTAGCGCACCCAGCGGCGCGAGCAACAAAAGAAGCTTAATGATTCGGGGTTTCATCGTCGCGCCGCCTTAGTCGTGAAGGTTCAGCTCCGGCGTGTCCAGATGCTCTTTCATGTCCGACACCACGATTTCTTCGCCCGCCCGCAGGCCGCCGATAATCTGCACAAAGTCGAAATTGCTGTCACCGAAGCGCACCGTGCGGCGCTGCACGCGCCCGCCGTTAGTCAGCACAAACACTGGCTGCTCCTTGCCACCCTGGTAAAACGGGCCGTTTTTCACGCGCAGCACGCCGTGGTGGGCGCGGGTTATCACAAATACGTCGGCGCGCAGATTGGGGCGAAGCGCCGGGTGGTGGGGGTTGTCGAGTTGGGCATAAAACGTTACCACGCCCTTGTCCACGCTCGGGCTGATGCTGGCCACCGTGCCCCGTAGGTCGAGGTCGTTGATGCGCACCTTCACCGGGTCGCCCTGGTGCAGGGCATCGGCGTAGCTGTCCGAAATTGTGGCCCGCACCCGGAAGCTGCTCAAATCGGCCACCCGGGCCAGCGCGTCGCCGGCCTGCACGGTGGTGCCGAGGTTGTCGTTCACCCAAGTCAGCACGCCCGCCTGCTGGCTGCTGATGTTGGCTTGCCGCAGCTTGGTGGCCAATTCCGCAATGCTGCGCTGCTGCATCGACACGGTGTAGCCCAGCTCCCGCACGTCGGCCGCATTGGAGCGCTGCTGGGTCTGAATCTGGCGCGTCAGGCGGTCGGCTTCCAGTTGGGCCACGGTCAGGTTTAACTCGGCTTGGCGCACGTTTTCGGCGGTACCGCCGCCTATTTTCAGCAGTTGCTGCTCATCGCGCAGAGCCGATTGCAGGCTGCGCACTTTCACGGCCTGCACCTGGGCCTGGGCGCGCAAATCGGTCAGGCTGCGCTCCAGTGTTAGTTGCAGCTGCGAGTTCTTGTTCTGGTTGCGCAGCTGCTCGTCATCCAACTTCGCCAGGCTCGAATTGGCTAGTTCCTTGTCCAGTTCCAGAATGGTTTCGCCCGGTTTCACCCGCGCGCCCACCGCCACCGCCACCCGCCGGATGGTGCTCTGAATCGGGCTGGTCAGCACCGCCTCCCGGCCCGGAATCACGGTGCCGGCGGCCGTGAGAGAGGCTTCCACCTCACCCGTTTCCACGGTAGCCGTCAGGATATCGCCGCGGCGCAGGCTGGGTTTCAGCACCGTGCGGAAGGCCAGCACTGCGCCCAGCAGCACTAATACGCCCGCTGCTACCACGAGCCAGCGGTGGCGCTTGCGTTGGGCTTGAATAGAATCGGCAATGGCTCTGTCCATTTTTGTGCAGAAAGAAGCGTGTTTCCTCTATCTGTCGCCAATGCCCGTGCCATTTATTTATTTACTTGATTTTATGCATTTTACCCCGAAAACAAAATTAATTCATAACGAAAAAGGTGTCCATTTCTGAACACCCGCGCGCAAACTGGACAGTCGACCGATGTAGAGACGCGACGCTTCGCGTCTCGTCGTTGGACGGCCCGAAACGCGCCATCCTATTGCCGGCCCTAAAAACTCGTTCAACGATGAGACGCAAAATATTGCGTCTCTACGCCAGCACCTGATACACCACAAACGCCGCTACGTAGGCCAGCCCGGTCATATACACGAGTTGCGCCACCGGCCAGCGCCAGTTCTTGGTTTCGCGGTACGTCACGGCCAGCGTGCTCATGCATTGCATGGCAAACACGTAAAATACAAGCAGCGAAAACGCTCGCGCCGGCGTGAAAAACGGCTGCCCGGCCGCGTCTTTTTCAGCGCTAAGCTTCTGCTGCAGAGTGCCCATGTCGGCATCCTGCCCCACGCTGTAAATGGTGGAAATAGTGCCTACAAACACTTCCCGCGCCGCAAACGACGTGAGCAGCGCAATACCGATTTTCCAATCGTAGCCCAACGGCCGAATAGCCGGCTCCAGCACGTGCCCAAACTTGCCGGCGTAGGAGGTTTCCAGTCGTGCCGAAGCTACCTGCCGGCTGGTCTCGGACGCATCCCAGCCGCGGGCCGCGGCTTGCTGCCGCACCTGCGCTTCAGCATTTGCCTGCTGCCGGCCCGGGCCGTAGCTGGCCAGCACCCACAGCAGCACCGAAATGGCCACAATCACCCGGCCCGCCTGCAGCACAAACGCACTCACTTTCTGATAGATGGTGAGGCCCACGTTCTTCCAGCGCGGCCACTGATACACAGGGAATTCCATGATAAAGTAGCTCCGCTCCCGCGCCTTCAGCAGCTTCTTCATCGCCCAGGCCGAGCCCAGCGCCGAGAACAGCCCAAGCAAATACAGCGACATTAGCGCTACGCCGCGCAGGTTGAAAATGCCCCACGCGGCCCGGTCCGGCACCACCAGCGCCACCAGCACTGTGTACACCGGAATGCGCGCCGAGCACGACATCAGCGGCGTCACGAAAATCGTAATCATCCGGTCCTTCCAGCTCTCAATCACCCGCGCGCCCATGATGGCCGGCACCGCGCAGGCCAGTCCCGAAATCAGTGGCACCACGCTCTTGCCGCTCAGCCCAAAGGGCCGCATCAGCTTGTCCATCAAAAAGGTAACGCGGGCCATGTAGCCCGTTTCCTCCAGCACCGCCAGAAAGCCAAACAGCAGCGCAATCTGCGGAATGAACACCAGCACGCCGCCCAAGCCCGCCAGCACGCCCTCCGTGAGCAGCCGCACCAGCGGCCCCGAGAAGTTGGCCTGAATGGCCGCGCTCAGCCCCGAAATCCCCTGGTCAATCCAGTCCATCGGGTACTGCGCCCAGGCAAAAATGGCCTGAAACAGCAGGAACAGAATGCTCAGAAAAATGAGGTAGCCGCCCACCCGGTGCGTCAGCACTTTATCGATGCGGTTGCTTATCGGCTCGCGCTTTTCGGTGCGCACCACCGTCACGGTTTCGAGCAGAATCTCGTTGATGCGCCCGTAACGCCCAATGGTTTCGGCCGCTTGTGCAGCGGTGGCATCAAACCCGGCCTGCTGCGTAAGCTCCTGAATATGCGTCTTATCCTCGGCGCTCAGAAATCCAATTTGGCGATATTGCTGGGCATAATGCAGCGCCAGGTAGTCGTTGTGCAGGTTAAAGTAGTAGCGAATCTGGCGCACCAGCGGTAGCAGTCGTTCATCGGGCTGCCAAAAACGCACCGGCGGCGCATCCAGCCGCTGGGCCATCACAATCTTGAGGGCCGCCACGCCGATGCCCTTCCGGGCATTCATCGGAATAATGGGCACGCCCAACTCCCGCTCCAGCGCCGGCAAATCGATGTTCACGCCGTGGCGCTCGGCCACGTCCATCATATTGAGCGCCAGCACTGCCGGCAGCCCCAAGTCGCCGAGCTGCGTGAACAGTAGCAGACTGCGTCGCAGGTTGTTGGCATCCACCGTTACCACCACAAAATCGGGGTAGTTATCGGCGGCTTTATCGTAGAGCAGGTCGGTTATTACCTTTTCGTCCAGGCTCTTGGGATAGAGCGAGTAGGTACCCGGCAGGTCAATAATCTCGGCCCGCTGGGTGGCGGTGAGCTGGGCTACGCCGGTTTTGCGGTCCACCGTCACGCCGGGGAAGTTGCCCACCTTCTGGTTGAGACCCGTAAGCTGGTTGAACAGCGAGGTTTTACCACTGTTCGGGTTGCCGATGAGGGCAATGCGCAACGGTCGGGGGCCGGCCTCGGGGCCGGCCTGCGGCGCGGCAATTGTCGCTGTTGTTGAACTACTTACTGTTACAGCCATCGCGCATCTGCTACTCCTTCAGCAAAATGGTCGCCGCCTCGCTGGCCCGCACCGACAGCGTGTATTCCTGGTCGCCCAGCACCAGCATCAGCGGGTCGCCGAGGGGGGCACGGCCGCTCAGACGCACCTGCACGCCGGGCACACAGCCCATTTCCAGCAGCTTCAAGGCCATTTCGGGGTCTTCCAGGCAGCAGATAGTGCCGGTCTCGCCCACTCGCAAGTCTTTGGCAGTGCGCCGGGTAGCGGTACTAATGACGGCCTTTTGCGGAGAACGACGAAATAATGACACGGGCGTTGAACGGGCTAAACCTTATTTAGAAAGAATACAAACAAAGGTACGCCACTAAAAGCTTTTTGGCTCCCTGGCTTTTTTTTGACGACCAACAGTCCCTTTGCGTCTGCCTCACGCCCTTTCCGGCCAGCGGTTTGGATTATTCGGTTGCATCTGCTAATAATTTCTGATAACTTTCGGCGCAAGATTTTGTAATTTTGTTCGGATTATACCGCCTACTATGTCTACACGCCTACCACTTATAGCACTATTTCTAGCCTTTGCTGCAACCTCCGGATGGGCGCAGCAAATTCAGATAAAGGGGGTAATTGTTGATAAAGACACAAAAGAGCCGCTGCCGTTCACGTCCATCGGCCTGAAAAGCGAGCAAATCGGTGCCCTTAGCAACGAGCACGGCCAGTTCATTGTGCCCGCTCCCACCAAGAATCCCGACGACTCCCTCATCGTGGTGGCGCTGGGCTATGCCCGGCGGGCCGTGCTCGTGAAGCGAGGCGCCGCCTTGTCCAACCTCACCATCGAAGTGCCCAAGCGGGCCGTCGAGCTCAGCAACGTGGTGGTGAAGGCCGGCAAAGTGAAGAACCTCGGCCTTGGCGCCCGCTCCAACGACCCCGGCGAGGGGATGATTCAGGGCC
The DNA here is from genome assembly GCF_016056375.1 of Hymenobacter negativus. Lineage (GTDB taxonomy): Bacteria > Bacteroidota > Bacteroidia > Cytophagales > Hymenobacteraceae > Hymenobacter > Hymenobacter negativus_A. The sequence goes on along the minus strand of NZ_JAEDAE010000014.1, from coordinate 35,266 downwards.
TACCGGGCAGCCAGTACGCTTTCTTCGTGAAAAACGACAAGCAAAAACGCCTCGGCAACGTGCGTACCGTGTCGTTTTACATCGGCGAAAACGGCTTCCCGCGCGAGCCGTTCCGTGTGCGTCTCTACAAGGCCGACGGCAATTACAACGCCCCCAACACCGACCTGCTTACCGAAAACGTGGTGGTTTCGGCCCCGCAAGGTGGCCAGTGGTACACCGTCGACCTCACGCCCTACAATATTATGGCCCCCGAGGAAGGCTTCTTCGTGGCCATGGAATGGGTGGTGAGCGGCGATAAGTTCTTCGCCACCAACTTCATGGACGACTACACGCCCTACGGTCAGATTATGCGCCCCACCTTCGAATTCAAGGAAAGCCGCACCTGGAACTACTCCATTGGCAAGGGCTGGAGCCTCATCACGGCCGCCAACAGCCAGGGCCTGCGCTACAACGCCATGATTAAGGCCGAGGTCGATATGATTAAGTAAGACCGCAGATTGTAACGGATTTGACGGATGACGCAGATTCGGTCAGCCTTCGGTAGAGTGCTCCGTCGGCGTATTACCTGCTAACAAAAAAGGTCCGGCTTGCAAGCCGGACCTTTTTATTTCTGACGAAAATTAGATTTGAAGCCATAATCAAACACCGTCCGAATCTGCGTAATCCGTCAAATCCGTTACAATCTGCGGTCTATTTTTTCGCATCCAGGCTCACCAGCCATTCCCGGATGGTTTCCTCGGCCACGGGCGAAAACAGCGGCTTCATCTCGCCATTCATCAGCGTCCACTCAGTTTTGGCGGGCTGAAACAGGTGGTTGACGCCCGGCAGACGCTTCACGGTGACGTTGTGGTTCACACTTTTCAGCTCTTTTTCCAGGGCCGTCAGGTGCAGGTCGGCGGGTGCTTCGGCATCGTCGGTACCGCTGAGCAGCAGCACGGGACAATGCACCTGGTCGAGGTCGGCAATGGGGTCGAAGGACAGAAAATACCGCCGCCAGGGCGTAAGCAGTTGATTTGCAGCCGCCTGGGCTGCCTGGGGTTCCAGCGTGGGCTGGTCCTGCCGCAGCATGTTGCTCACAATGGCCTGCGCCTGCGGCGGGTTGGTTTGACGGATGATGTCGTACATCGTCCGCTTGCGCTCATAAGCCGCCTGGATTTCCAGCGGAGCTACTTTTTTGGCCTTCTGCTCGTCCACCAGCTGTTGCAGCAGGGTTTGCTCGCCGGGCAGGCCGTAGCCCGCCAGCGCCACCACAAAGGCGGGCGGCAGCGGCTGTCCGGCCGCCAGCAGGGCCACGTTGGCTCCTTCGCCGTGGCCCAGCACGCCAATGCGGTTGATGTTGATTTCCAGACGCGCCCGCAGAAAATTCACGGCCGCCTGCACGTCGCTCACCAGCATGGCCGTGGTGGCGGTGCTGGTGCTGCCGCCGCTCTGGCCCACGCCCCGGTCGTCGTAGCGCAGCACGGCAATGCCGCGCCGGGTGAGGTAGTCGGCCAATGAGCCCATTAGGTGGTAGTTACCCACGGTACCGTCGCGGTCCTGCGCACCGATGTCGCTCACCATCACCACGGCCGGGAAAGGCCCCGGGCCGGCGGGCACGGTCAGCATCCCGGCAAAATTGAGGCGGGCCGAAGGATTGTTAAACACCACTTCTTCCTCGCGGTAGGGCGGGGCCAGGCGTGTGCCCTGCCCCGTGACCGAAGGCATGGGCGAATGCAACAGCCGCACCGCCGACTTCACCCCCGCCTGCGTCCAGACCCCATTTAGCTCGCGCCGCACCGAATCGAAGCGGGCAGCGTAGCGGCTGCCAGCCGCCGGCATCCACAGCAGTACCGAGTCGCCGCGCACGGTCACTTCCGTTACCATACGGCTTACCTTCTGAGCGGGCACGTCAAGGGCCGCAAAATACTTGCCCCCCGCCAACGGAATCACACTGATGGTCAAATCCAGATTCCCCCCCAGCACCGGGAGCTTACCCTTCCATAATCCTCCCAAGGGCAGACGGCCCTGGGGACCCCGGCCCAAAACGGTACTCGTTATTCCAAACAGTAGAAGAACGCATAGTAAACTTCTCCTCATTCTATTTAATTAAAGACCAAACTTGACTTACGGCCCCGAAAGATAAGCAGTAGCATACAGTATATAGTAAACTCATTTGCTCATTATTGGAGCCAAAATTCTGAGAACAGCAATACAAAATAACAGATAAATATTTGCACTGTAATATTATAGCTCCAATCCAGAGCAAAGGGAATGTCGTCGTAAAACGCTTCGTTACTGTTCAGCTTTACTATTACCCCCTCTTACTCAGAGCCATATTCTTTAATTCAAAGAAAAAGCCCCTGCGGAATAACGCAGGGGCTTTTCGGTTTGCAATTGGCGGCCGTCAGCAACCGTGGCTGGTGGCTACGCAGTAGATTATTTGGTGCGGACGGCAATTTCTACCCGGCGGTTTTCCTGGCGGCCGGCTGCCGTAGCGTTCGAGGCGGCGGGCATGGTTTCGCCCATCGGCTCCACGCTTACGCGGGTGGCGGCAATGTTGCCGTTGGCCACCAAGTAGTTTTTCACGGCTTCGGCGCGCTTCTCGCTCAGGTCTTTGTTGTAGTTCTTGTCGCCGCGCGAGTCAGCAAAACCCATTACCCGTACCTGGCTGGTGTTGTAGCGCTGGCCGATGGAGCCGGTGATTTGTTTCAGAGCTTCGGCGGCGCTGGGCTTGATATCAGCTTTGTCGGTATCGAACAGCACTTTTTCGTCGACACTGTACACGTTGTAAGTGCTATCGCCGCGCACTGATACGCCGGGCAGGGTGATTTCCTTGAATTTTACGTCGGCCAGTTTGGCTTTGCCCATGTCCCAGGCATTGTCGACGGCGGCACCGGCATCGCTGGCCACGTCGGCTACCGTTTTCCCATCGCGGGCCATCACGGCAGTGTCCTGGCCGGCTTCGCTAAGCTGGTCTTTGGTTTCCGAATGTTTGGTTTCACAGCTGGCCAGCAGCGTGGCAGCGGCTAGCAGCGAGAAGAAGGACTTTTTCATGAAATGAAGTAGGTAGGTTCTGGAAAATGATTCCGGTCCCAGTACGGGAAAGGATTCAGTAATGTTGATTTTTTTATTTTTCCATTGCTCAATCGTATTATTACCAACCGGCTTTAAAACCAGTTGGCGCAGCCCGATGGGCTTGTACAGCAATAAAATCAGGCTGCCGTTGTTACGCAGCAAAAAAAAATCTGCATATAGCGCGCCAATACGTGCTTCAGGGAATAAAGGATGCTAGCAGAGTGACTCAAAATTTGTAAATTTGCCAGACTACAACCCATTATAAATTATTTTTGGCGATGATGAAACGCATACCTTTTCTCGCTCTGGCCTTTCTGTTGCTGTTGCCGGCGCTGAGCTGGGCGCAGGAAAACCGCATTACGGGCCGCGTCGTGGATGCCAAAACCAAAGACCCGGTTCCGTTCGCCTCCATCGGTTTGCGCGAGGAAGGCACCGGGGCGCTCACGAACGAATACGGTTATTTCCAGTTGGCCGGCCTTGAAAAAACCAGCCAGGATTCCCTTATCGTGATGACGCTCGGCTACGAGCGCAGCGCCGTATTTATCAAGCGTGGCAGCACCGAAGACCTCATTATCGAGCTGAAAAAGCGTGTGATTGAGTTGTCGAACGTGACCGTGAAGGGCGGTAAACTTAAGAATCTGGAGTTGGGCTCGAAGTCGAACAACCCCGGCGAAGGCATGATTCAGGGCCTACCGGGCTCGCAGTACGCCTTCTTCGTGAAAAATGACAAGCAGAAGAAGCTCGGCAACGTGCGCACCGTGTCCTTTTATATCGGCGAAAACGGCTTCCCGCGCGAGCCGTTCCGCGTCCGCATCTACAAGGCCGACGGCAACTACAACGCCCCCAACACCGACCTGCTTACCGAAAACGTGGTGGTTTCGGCCGCGCGCGGTGGCGAATGGTACACCATCGACCTGAGCACCTACAACATCCCGGCTCCCGAGGAAGGCTTTTTCGTAGCCATGGAGTGGATTGTGGGCGGTGATAAGTTCTACACCACTAACTTCATGGACAACTATACGCCCTACGGTCAGATTATGCGTCCCACCTTCGAATACAAGGAAAGCCGCACTTGGAGCTACACCATCGGCAAGGGTTGGAACCTGCTGACGCTGGCCAACGGCCAGGGCCGTCGCTACAACGCCATGATTAAGGCCGAGGTCGACATGATTAAGTAAGGCCGCAGATTGTAACGGATTTGACGGATGACGCAGATTCGGACGGCAGTTGTTTGCAGTTCTAAATGTGATTGTTCATTACCAACAAAAAAGGTCCGGCTTGTGAGCCGGACCTTTTTTGTTGGTAAGTGGTAAGCCGGCATGGCAAATGGCATTGTCAAAGGCCGTTCGAATCTGCGTCATCCGTCAAATCCGTTACAATCTGCGGCCTTATTTCTTGGACTGCGCCACAATCCATTCCCGGATGGTATCCTCGGCTTCGGGCGAGAAATTGGGCTGGGGCTGGCCATTGATAACCGGCCACTTGGTGGGGTCGGGCTGGAAGAGGTGATTCACGCCAACCAGTTTCTTGGCCGTCACGCTCTTGTTGTTTTTCAGGCCTTTGGTAAGGGCCGTCATATTGGCGTCGGCGTTGATGGTGAGGTCGGAAGTACCGTTGAGCAACAGCACGGGGCAGTTGACGGCCGGCAGCTTCTCCACCGGGTTGAAAGCCAGAAAGTAGCGGTAGCGCGCCGAAGTCATTTCGGCGGCGCTGGCCTGGGCCGTAGCGTTGTCGATGGCCGCGTTGTTCTGCTTCAGCATGTTGGCCACAATGGCTTGTGCCTGAGCATTGTCGGTGGTTTGGCGGATGATTTCGAGCATGGCCTGCTGGCGCTTGGTCGCGGCTTCAATCTGGGCCGTCTCGGTGCCTAGGGTGCGCAGGGTGGTGGCCTGCTGCTGCACCACAATGTCGCGGCCGGGCAGGCCGTAAGCAGCCAGCGTTACTACGAAGGCGGGCGGCAGGGGCTGAGCAGCGGCCAGCAGGGCCACGTTGCCACCTTCGCCGTGGCCCACCAGGCCAAGGTGCGAAAGGTCGATTTCGGGGCGGGTGCGCAGGTAATTGAGGCCGGCCTGGGCATCGGTCACTAGGTCGTCGGTAGTGACGGCGGGGGTGCCGCCGGATTTGCCTACGCCGCGGTCGTCGAAGCGCAGCACGGCCACGCCGCGGCGGGTGAGATAGTCGGCTAGCTGGCCCAGCGGGGCAAAGTCGCCCACGGTGCCGTCGCGGTCGTGCGGGCCACTGTCGCTGAGCAGCACCACGGCCGGAAACGGACCCGGGCCAGCCGGAATGGTGAGCATGCCGCTGAGGCGGGCATTGACGGCGAGGTTGCTGAACGTGGCTTCCTCCTCACGGTAGGGCGGAGTGAGGCGCACGTTCTTGGCGTTCATGGCGGGCAGGGCGCTGAAGGTGAGCGTCATCGGCACTTTGAAGCCGGGCGACTGCCAGGTGCCGGCCATCTGCTTGCCATCGGCCGAGACACGGCCCACGAAGCGGGTGGCGGCTTCTTCGGCGTACAGGCGCACGGTGTCGCCTTTGATTTCGGTTTTCACATTCATGCGACTCACCTTCTGGAGCGGCACATCGAGGGTACAGAAATATTCGCCGCCGGTGAGTTTCACGAAGCGAAAAATTACTTCGAGCTGGCCGCCGGGAACTTTCAGCGGGCCCTTCCAAAGGCCATCAAGGGGCGGCATATCGGCGGCGGCGGCTACAGGGGCGGCCGTTTGAGCCTGAGAATCAGCGTGCGCAGAAACTGCCAGGGCCAAGCAGAAAAAGGCGCAGCTGACGAAGCGGAAAGGAAAGAACGTATTGGTTTTCATATTACTAAAGAGCATCACAAAGCTCTGGGCTACCCCAAAGATATTTCGGGCGCATTACACCAGATGTAAAGTAGCAAAATAAATACCTTGCCAACATTACGCGCACGGGCCCGGACACAAAAAAAGCCTTCGTTTCGGCGTCGAAACGAAGGCTTTACGAGGTGAAACCGGCTGGCTACAAGCCGAAGCTGTAAGAGGCCTTGAGGTAGAAGAAGGCTCCGTTGGCCCCCATCTGCACCATCTGGTAGGGCAGGATGTCGTGGTCGTAGGGCAGGCTCACGTTTTGCTGATGCTTGGCGGTGAGGTAGGCGTTGGCCGAGGCCCGGTCGTGGTTGTAGGGCGCGGGCACGCCGTCGGGTACGTGGCCGTTGTCGGCGGCAGTTTCGATATTATCGGGGCGCACGCTGAATACGTTGCGCGCACCGGCCGCCAGCAGCAGGCCCTTCGAGGCGTGGTAGGTGAGCAGCAGGTCGGTAGTCGTTTTGGGCTTGAAGACCAGGAAGAAAGCGCCTTCCTCAAAGCCGTCGAAGTTGAAATCATAAAACGACACCTGCCCGAAACGGGTGACGCGTACCTGGCCGCCAAGCTTGTTGCCATCGTAGCCCAGCGTGCCAATGAGCTTGCTCTTGGGGCTGCCGGTGGTAAGAAGCGACAGTTCACGCTGGCCAATGAAGTTATTGCCGGCGATGTTGTCATTCTGAATGCCCTGAAAGGATTCGGGCACCTGGAGGCTGCGCAGGCTGGTGGCGTTGAAGTTGGCAGCCAGCGACGCGTACAGGGTCCCGCGGCTTACCGCCGCATTGTAGCGCGCCACCACGTCGAGGCCCTGGGTGCGGGTATTGACGGCATTGGCAAAAAACTGCACGCTCTCGGTATTAGCCGCTTTCAGGGCCTTGCCCAATGAGCTGGCCGTGGTGTCGCTGAACACGTTGGTGAGGCTGATGCGGTTGTCGATGTCGATGTTGTACAAATCGACGGAAAGCGACAGGTTCTTGGCAGGCTTCAGCACCAGGCCGGCGCTGAGGTTGCGCGAGGTTTCGGGGGCCAGGCGGCCAATGCCCGCCACCTGGGCAATGGCGCTCTGGTTGTTGAAAATGCCGGAATACGTGGTGCCAGTGGCCGTGGGCAGCAGCGTGAGCTGGCTATACACCTGCTGGGCCTGCGACGGGGCCCGGAACCCGGTGTTGTAGCCCGCCCGCAGGGCCAGCCAGTTGGTGAGCTGCACGCGGGTGTTGGCTTTGTAAATCAGCTTCGAGCCAAAGTCCGAGTAATTTTCGAAGCGCACGGCCCCGCCCACGGTCCAGCGCTTCACTACGTCGGCCTCCACGTCGAGGAAACCCGCCACGTTCTGACGGCTGCCTTTGCCCGAGGCGGCCGAAGTGGGGTTGAAGCCGATGAAGCCCTGCGAGCCACCCGAGGCGCCGGCCGCGCCCTGGCCGTAGTCTTTCCAGGAGTTTTCATCGCCCTCGATGATTTTGTAGGCATCGGTCCGGAATTCGGTACCGAAGGCGACGTTGGTGCCGGCCAGCACGTTGCCAAACAGGCGGCTCATGGTGGCGTTGGTCACGTACTGGTTGAGCTGCAGGCCGCCGGCCTCGAAGGTGGTGGGCGAAGCCACGCCCAGCGAAGGGTTCAGCGTGTTGCTCAGGTCGTACAGCATGCGGTTGGCGGCGGCGCTCTGGCTCAGGTCAAGCGCCCAGCGGCCGAGCTGCAGGTCGAGGCCCAGCACGGCGGCTCCGTCGTTGATGCGGGTATTGATGTCGGGCTGGTAGCCCAGGCGGAAACCGTCGCGGTCCACCAGGTCGAGCGGGTTGGCACTGGGCAGCACCCACGGCGCCACCGCCTGGCCGCGCCGGTAGTTATACGTGCCAAAGGAATAGAGCCGGGCTCTTTCGGAGAGGCGAATAGCGGCGTTGTACACGGCGCGGTAGTTCATCATCCGGGCATCGCCGTTGCGCTGGCGGTAGTCGCGGCTGGTCTTGCCGTTGGCCAGCAGGAAGGAATCTTCGCGGGCCGCCACGGGCGAAAAGATGGGCCATGAATTCAGGTCGCGGCTGTAGCCGGGGCTGGTGGTGTAGTTGCGGTAGTCGGCTTCGCCGGTCACGTTCAGGAAACCTTGCCGGCCTAGTTTCAGCCCTTTGTTTACACTAAGCGTGGTATTATAGCCAAAGCCGGAGCTATGAATTCCGTTGTTGACCAATACATTACCGCCGTGGTTGTCGCTTTTCAGGGTCAGGTTCATTACCCCGGCAATGGCATCGGACCCGTACTGGGCCGCGGCGCCGTCGCGCAGAATCTCGACCCGGTCGAGGGCGTTGGATGAGATGGTGTTGAGGTCGGTGGGCGAGCTGCCCAGGCCGCGGCTTCCCAACAGATTAATCAGGGCCGACGAGTGGCGGCGGTGGCCGTTCACCAGCACCAGCACCTGGTCGACCCCGAGGCCGCGCAGGTTGAAGCCGTCGACGTGGTCGGCCCCATCGGCCGACGTTTCGCGGTTGGAATTGAACGAGGGCACCACGTAATTCAGCAGCCGGGTATTGTCGACATAGGCGCCAGTAGTGGCCAGGTCGTGCATGTCAATCACATCCACGGGTGCCACGGCGTCCTGCTCGCTGCGGTCGGCGCGGCGCGTGCCCACGCCCACCAGGTCGGGCACGAGGTTGAACTGAAATTCGGCGGGCTGTCCGCTTTTCAAAAACACATTGTTGATAACCTGCGAGCGGAAACCCGGCTGGATAATCTGCAAGGCGTAGGGGCCGCCGGACAGCAGGGTATTCAGGTCGAAATGCCCTTGCAAATCGGTGGTAGTGACCCGGCGAATTCCCGTGGGCAGGTGCAGGGCCGAGAGAGTAGCTCCCGTAAGCAAAGTGCCCTTGTCGGTGCGGATGGTACCGACAATTTCGGCTGTCGCATCGGATTGGGCCCAGGCCTGTGGCAGGGCCGTGCAGCAAAGAAAAAAAGCAAGAGAAGCTGTGAGTAAAGTTGATTTCACTTAGAGCGGAAAAAGGTGGAGTATATAACGATACCGGAAGGCACCAGCTACAAAACTCATTCCCCCCTACTTATTCTTCAATTTTTTTCGCCGAATAGCCATTTTCTCCCCACGTAAGACATTCCTGACCTGTCTAAACGAATAAGATGTTATTCATCAGTAAATGTTGCTGCCACAGTTGGCAGCCAACCAGGTCTTTGAAAATTAACACCCACAGTACTACCTATTCGCTCACGAATACCCGTTTCACGCGCTCACTCACGTTGGTGAGCAATTCGTAGGCAATGGTGCCGATGCGACTGGCCAGCTCCGGCAGCGGTAGCCCCTCGCCGAAAATCAGGGCGACATCGCCGGCCCGGGCGGCCGGGATGGCGGTTACGTCGACCATGCACATATCCATGCACACCGAGCCTATCAGCGGGGCCGGTTGGCCGTGGATGAGCACCGTGCCCGTGCCGTTGCCAAAGCGGCGGTCATACCCATCGGCGTAGCCAATGGCCAGAGTGGCAATGCGGCGCTCGGTGGCGGCGGCGGTGCCCCGACGGCCGTAGCCCACAGTGAAACCGGCGGGCAGGGTTTTGATTTGGGAAATGGTGGTGCGTAACTGGCTCACGGGGCGCAGAGCGGTGGGGTCGGCGGTGTTGCTGGCGTCCACGCCGTAGAGGCCGATGCCGAGACGCACCATGTCGAACTGTGCTTCCGGGAAGCGCAGAATGCCGGCCGAGTTCAGCGCGTGCTTGAGCACGGAATGTCCCAGGGCCGCTTCGAGCGTGGCCGTCATGCGGCGGAAGGCGGCCAGTTGCTCGTGGGTGAAGTCGTCGTGGCCGGGGTCGTCGGCGGCGGCGAGGTGGGTCATCATGCTGGCCACGGGCAGGCGGGCGGCGTGCTGGCGCAGGCGGGCGGCCAGGGCCGGCAGGTCGGCTTCGTCGAAACCGAGGCGGCGCATGCCAGTATCGAGCTTGAGGTGGATTTTGGGAGCGGGCAGGCTGTTATCGGCGGGTTCGGAGAACGTAGCCAGGTACTCATCCAGCATCTCAAAGGAATAGATTTCGGGCTCTAGGCGGTAGCGGCGCAGGGCTTCGAAGGCATCGGGCGCGGCGTTCATTACCATGATGGGCAGGCTGATTCCGGCTTCGCGCAGGGCCACGCCTTCGTCGGCATAGGCCACGGCGAGGTAGTCGGCGCGCTGGAATTCGAGCAGGCTGGCTACTTCGTAGGAGCCCGCGCCGTAGGCGAAGGCCTTCACCATCACCATGAGCTTGGTGCCCGGCCGGAGCTGACGGCGGTAATGCTGCAGGTTGTGGCTGAGGGCGTCGAGGTTAACTTCGAGCAACGTACCGTGCTGCTGGGCCTGCAAGGCAGCCACAATGCGCTCGAATCCAAAGCGCCGCGCCCCTTTGATGAGGATGGTTTCGTGGGCGAAATCCGTGGGGTTTAGCTGGGCCAGGAAGGCTTCGGTGGTGGGGTAGAATTGAGTTAAGAGTTGAGAGTTAAGAGTTAAGAATTGATTAGGGGAGGCGTTGGGCTCGGCTTCTGCCGCTCCAACGCCCAACTTTTCGCTCTCAACTCCTAACTCATAACTCTTAACTCTTAACTGAGATGATATTTCCTCCCCGATGCCCACCAGTCGGCTCACGCCTGCCGCAGGCAGCAGGGCGGCCACGCGGGCATATAGCTCCGGGCTGCTCAGGCCGGATTCTAGCACATCGCTGAGAATGAGGGTACGGCGGCCGGGGCGGCTCTGGCGGGCCAGGGCGTTGAGGGCCAAGGCCAGGCCGGCTAGGTCGTTGTTGTAGGTGTCGTCGAGCAGGTAGGAATCGTGGCGGCCCAGCTTCATTTCCAAGCGCATGGCTACCGGGTGCAGGCGCAGCAAGCGGCGCTGAATCTCAGCTGGCTCGACCTGCCGGTGCAGCAGCACGGCCAGGCAGTGCAGCGCATTTTCGATGGAGGGCTCGTCGGCGAAGGGCAGCGTGAACGCGGCACTGAGGCCGGTGGCGAGGTAGTCGGCGTGCAGGCGGGTGGCGTGGGCGGGGCTGGCTTCGGTGGTGAAGCGCAGGTCGGCGGGCTGCTGGGGCAGGCGAGTCCAGCAGAAACCGGGCAGGTGCAGAGCTGCTACGGCGGCGCGTACCTGGGGCTGGTCGGCGCAGTAGAACAGGCACTGAAATCTCTGGCCTTGAAACAATTGCAGCTTCTCGTGCAGCTTCTGTTCCTCGGAGGCAAAACCGGCATCGTGGGCCGTGCCGAGGTTGGTGAAAATGCCTTCGGTGGGCTGGATGATTTTCGCCAGATGCGCCATCTCCCCTACTTCCGAAATGCCGGCTTCAAAAATTCCCAGGGTGTGGCGTTCGGGGTTCAACTCCCACACGCTGAGCGGCACACCCACCTGCGAGTTGTAGGAGCGAGGCGAGCGGCAGATATCTTCGTCGGGGCTCAGCAATTGGGCCAACCACTCTTTCACAATGGTTTTTCCATTGGAACCTGTGATGCCGATGACCGGACCGGCAAACCCGGCACGGTGCGCGGCGGCCAGCGACTGCAGGGCCGCCAGCGGGCTGCCTACGGCCAGAATGCCAGCCCCGGCATACGTGGCCAGTCCGCCGGGCAGCGCTGCGCTTTCTTCCACCACAAACAGGCGCACGCCTTGGGTGTAGAGGTCGGGTAGGTAGCGGTGGCCGTCGTGGCTGGGGCCGCGCAGGGCGAAGAACACGGCCCCGGCGGGCAAGCCCACGCGGCGGCTATCGAGCAGCAGGTGGCGCACTTCGGCCGTGGCATCGGCAGGGGCTTGCAGCAGGCGGCCGGGTACGAGGGCGGGCAGGTCGAGGAAGCGAGGGAAGAGCATGATGGCGCAAAGGTCCGGCAAAAAACGGCGTTGCGTTTCAACGCCCGGGAGTTTTGGCCGGCCGTGGAGCAACCCCGCAAGTGGGCACTGCATCTGCTGCCTGAGCAACATTCTACAGCCAGGATTGGCGAGGTTTCGGCAATAATGTGTAAATCGAACACACTTTCTTCACATTCATACCTTTTCACCTATGAGACAGTTAAATAACCGCCGCTTTGGCTGGCAATGGGTTCCGGCCATGGCGCTGGCCCTGAGCGCGTGCAGCCACCAGGCTACGTCGGTGGTCACGGCCCCGGCGGCCGGCCCCGCCACCAGCGTGGCTACCCCACCGCCCGCGGCCGCGGCCAGCCCGGCCTTCCAGATTCCGGTGGAATACTACACCTTGCCGAACGGGCTGCGGGTGGTGCTCTCGCCCGACCATACCGCGCCCACGGCCACCGTGGCGGACTACTACGCGGTGGGCTTCCGCACCGAGCCACGCAACCGCACGGGCTTTGCGCATTTGTTTGAGCACCTGATGTTTCAGGGTTCACAGAACCTGGGCAAGGCCGAGTTTATTCAGCTCATTCAGAAGAACGGCGGGGCGCTGAACGGCTCGACGCGGTTCGATTTTACCAACTATTATGAGGTGGTGCCCAGCAACAAGCTCGAAACCATTCTGTGGGCCGAGGCTGACCGGATGCGCGGCCTGGCCATCAACCAAAGCAACCTCACCAACCAACAGGGCGTGGTGAAAAGCGAGGTGCGCGTGAACGTGCTCAACCAGCCCTACGGCAGCTTCCCGTGGATTGACATGCCCATGAAGGCCAACAAAAACTGGAACAACGCCCACAATTTCTACGGCGACCTGAAGGACCTGGACGCCGCTAACCTGGCCGATACCAAGACATTCTTCAAGACTTACTACGCCCCCAACAACGCCGTGCTGGCCGTGGTGGGCGACTTTGAGCCCGCCGAAGCCAAGGCCTGGGTGGCGAAATACTATGGCAACATTCCCAGCGCCCCGCAGCCGCCCAAGCCCGACCTCACGGAGCCGCGCCAAGAGCAGGAGCAGCGCTTCGCGCAAGATGATAAGCTGGCCACCAAGCCCGCCCTGGCCTTCGCCTACCACATGCCTGACCGCAACACGCCCGAGTATTACGCCATGATAATGCTGGACCAGATTCTGCTACAGGGCAACGACAGCCGCCTTTACCAGGCGCTGGTGCAGAAGCGCGGCTACTCCGATGCCGTGAGCGGCGGCATCAATTCCGACCTCGGCAACCAGTTCAACTACAACGGCCCGATGCTGTGGATGGGCAGCCTCATTTACGACCCCACCGTGCAAGCCGACTCGGTGGTGCGCGTGCTCGACCAGGAAGTCGGCAAGCTGGCGAAGAATGGCATCGACCAGCCTACGCTGGACCTTGCAATGGTGAAAATCCGCTCCGCGTTCTATGACCAGATGAGCGGCTCGACCAACTTCGGGCGGGCCGACTTGCTGGCGGTGTTTGCACTGTTCGACAACGACCCGGCACGCATCAACCGCCTTGAAGCCGAATTCCGCAAGGTAACGCCCGAGCTGATGCAGAAAACCATCCGCGAATACCTGCGCCCCGGCAACCGCACCATTCTCACCGTCAACCCGCTGGCCAAGAGCTAGCCGTCCCTCTCATCGCCATGAACAAGCTATTTATCGGGCTGCTCGGTGCGGCCCTCGTTGCCAGCGGTGCGCCAGGAGCGCAGGCCCAGCAAGCCCCCGCCAAACCCAAAGCCGCGGCTAAGCCCACCACCTCACGCGCTGCTAGCGTGAACAAGGCCGTAGCCGCGGCCAACGCCCCGGCCGCCCCCAAAGAAACCCCGCCCGAAGGCAGCGCCCCCCGCGATTTTGCCCTGCCCGCCAAGGAAGACTTCACTCTGGATAACGGCCTGAAAGGCCGGCTGGTGCCCTACGGCCAGGTACCCAAAGTGACCATGATGGTGGCCATTCAGGCAGGCAATGTGCACGAGGGGGCCAACGAAGTGGCTGTGGCCGACCTGCTGGCCAAGCTGTTGCAGGAAGGCACGCCCACCATGACAGCTACCCAGTTGGCCGAGAAAATGGCCCGCATGGGCGGCTCGCTCTACATCTCGGCGGGCGCCGACCAAACCACGCTGCAGGCTTCCTGCCTGAGCGAATACGCCCCGCAGCTGGCCACGCTCCTGGCCGAGGTGGTAATGAACCCCGCGTTGCCGGCCTCGGAGCTGTCCCGCCTCAAAACCGACCTGAAGCGGCAGATGAACCTGGCCCGCGCCCAGCCCGGCACCCAGGCCCGCCAGAAATATTCGGCCGCCATCTACGGCAGCCACCCCTACGGCCGGCCCCTGCCTACTGATGCTCAGCTCGATGCCCTGACCCTGGAACAGGTGCAAAATTTTTATCGGAGCCAGTACGGCGCCCAGCGCACCAGCGTGTACGCGGCCGGGCTGTTTGATGCGCCGGCGCTGCGCCAAGCCATCAGCAGCGCCTGGAAGGATTTTACGAAGGGGCCGGCCCCGCTCATCGAAGTGGCCAAGCCGCTGACCAGAGGCGATATTCTCACCCAGGACCGGCCCAGCGCACCGCAGTCAACCATTGTGGTGGGCCTGCCCGCCGCCGACCCCACTAGCCCCGACTACATCCGCCTGCGGGTGACGAACTCACTGCTAGGCGGCTCATTTGGCTCGCGCATCACGCGCAACATCCGGGAGGACAAGGGCTACACCTACTCGCCCTACAGCTACCTCGAAACCCACTACCACACCGGCAACTGGAGCGAAAATGCCGACGTGACCACCGCCGACACCTACAATTCGCTGCGTGAAATCATGAACGAAGTGGAGCGCCTGCAGAAAACGCCGCCCACCGAAGCCGAGCTCAAGGGCATTCAGAATTATGAGAGTGGCATGTTCGTACTCCGCAATTCCAGCCCCGGCGGCATCATCGGCCAGCTCAACAACCTCGACCTGCAGGGCCTGCCCGACAGCTTCCTGACCGAGCAGGTACAGAACATCAACGCCGTGACGCCCCAGCAGGTGAGTGCCACCGCTCGCAAATACATCCGCCCCGAAGCCATGACCGTAGTGGTAGTGGGCGATAAAAAGCAGGTTGACCCGCAGTTAAAGAAATTTCAGGCCGAGCGTAAAAAGCCGCTGTAGAGCGGTGAACACAAGTCGAATAACGCCTCACAATCAGGTGGTTATCCGCACGCAGGCATTAATAAGAGGATATAAGAAAGGCCGCTTCGATTGTTCGAAGCGGCCTTTCTTATTCTTGGGAATAGAATGCGCGCTATTGGCGGCCTGATTATCAATATGTTTTTATCAACTACTGCTGGAAATTGTTTGTTATCAATTTAGTCGGCAAGCCGAATAAGTCTGTTTTACGTAACTGCTTGCAATTCGTAAGCCCGTGGTGACGTTCCTCTCCTAGCCCGTCCTAGCCCGGTTCTTGCAAGCCGTCCTTCCTTTCCATTCCTTTCCGCAATTCCTGTAATGCCTGCCCCAGCCGCGCGCCTGCTGCTGCTATTCCTGTGGCTATCCTTCACTGGCTGGGGGCCGTGTGCCCGTGCCCAAACCCCGGCCACCGCCAGCCTGCGGCGCATGCTGGCGCATACTCCGGCCGACTCGACCCGGGTGCTGCTGCTGCTGGAACTGGGCCGCACCTACCGGGCCTCGCGGCCCGATTCGACGATGTACCTGGCCCAGGAAGCGTGGCAGCTGGCGCGACGGCTAAATTTCGACAAAGGCCGCGGCCGGGCCCAGGGCATGATTGGCATGGTGCTGCGCGAGCGCGGCGACCTGCCCAAGGCTTACGCCAACCAGTTAATTGCCATTCAGCTCAGCCGCCAAACCCACGACCCCGAAGGCGAAGCCTACAACCTGAACTGCCTGGGCAATATTAGCCTCGACCTGCGCCAGTACCCGCAAGCCATCGGCTACTATCGGGCTTCGGAGGGGCTATACCGCCGCCTGCACCGGCTGCCGTGGGTGGCAGGTGCCCTCACTAACCTGGGCAGCTGCTACGAGAAGCTCAACCAGCTCGATTCGGCGCTGGCCCTGCAGCAGCGGGCCGAAGCGCTTATTGCCCAAAACCGGCGGCCCCGGCTGGCCGTGGCGCTGGCGCTGCGCAACATGGGCGTAGTGCAGGCCCGTCTGGGTCATTATCCGGAAGCATTCGCCTATTACCGCCGGGCTCTGCACGAAACGCAGGCGACCAACGACTTGCGCAACCGCGCCATGGCGCACTACCACATGGCCCTGCTATTTGAGCAACTGCACCAGCCCGATTCGAGCCTGCAGCACGCCCGCAACGCCTTACGCCAGGCCCAGGCCGTGTCGTATCGCCTCACGGTGATGGACGCCGGGACGCTGCTGGCGCGGCTGTACCAGGCCCGCCACCGCCCCGACAGTGCCTTTCATTACCAGAGTCTGGCCGGAGTGGCCCGCGACAGCCTTTTTGGCCCCGAGAAATTCCGGCAGCTGGAATTGCTGGCCTTTACTGAGCAGCAGCAACAGCTCCGGCAGCGGGCGGCGCAAGAGCAGCAAACGGCTGATTACCAACGGGCCGGCCTGCTGGCCCTGTTGGGCGTTTTGCTCACGGTGGCGCTGCTACTCGGCTGGGCCAACCGCCGTCAGCGCCGCGCCAACCGCCTTCTTAACGAGCGCAACGCCCAGATTGAAGCCCAGCGCAATGCCTTGGACGAGGCTCTGACAGAGGTACGGGCTATTCAGGCCCAGCTGGTGGCGGCCGAAAAATGGGCCTTCGTGGGCGAGCTTTCGGCTGGCATTGCCAATGAACTGCAGAATCCGTTGGCTTTCATGCGCAAGTTTGCCGACGTGAGCGTGGGCCTGCTCGACCACGACGGTACCACCCCGCCGGACGGCCTGGAGCAGCAAATACTGGATGGCTTAAAACAGAACCTGCACGAAATCAGTGCGCACGGGCAGCGCGCTTCGGCCATCATCGCCGATATGCTGGCGCACGCCCGCCCCGGCCCCCGGCTGCCCGTGCCCACCGACCTCAACGCCCTAGTGGCTCAAAACCTGCGCTTGGCTTATCAGAGCGCACCAGACCAGCACCTCACGCCCGCCGTGGAGCTGGAAACCCATTTCGATGCGGCCGTGGGTACCGTAGCAACTGTGCCGCAGGAACTGGGCCGGGCGCTGCTGAACCTGTTCACAAACGCCTTTTATGCGGTGCGGCAGCATCAGCAGGCCAACGGCCCCGGTTTTCAACCGCAAGTATGTGTGCGAACACGCCGCGCCAGCGAATGGATTGAGGTTGAGGTGCATGACAACGGCTTTGGCATTCCGGCCAGCATGGTAGAGCGGGTGTTCCAGCCCTTCTTCACCACCAAGCCGGCCAGTGATGGCACCGGCCTGGGGCTGTCGCTGGCGTATGACATTATTACGAAGGGCCACGCGGGCACGCTGACCGTCGAAACGCAGGAAGGAAAGTTCACCCGGTTCACGGTGCGCTTGCCGGGCTAACTTTGCCGGACCTGCTTGTCACCGCCCGCATGAGATTGTCCCGAGTTGTTTTTGGTTTGCTGGCCGCCGCGCTGCTCACCGCGTGCGCCCGCCGCCCCACCAAGCTGGAGATTTACGACGTGGTTATCAACCACGTCACCATCGTGGACGTGCGCACGGGCCAGCTCACGCCCAACCAGGTGGTGGCCATTGCGAAGGGCAAAATCGTGAGCGTGCAGCTGGCCGACAAGGACAGCTACGCCGCCCGGCAGTACGTGAACGGCAACGGCCGTTACCTCATCCCCGGCCTGTGGGACATGCACGTGCACTTCCGGGGCGGCGACAGCCTGGCCGCGGCCAATAAAAAAAGCCTGACCCTGTTCCTGGCCCACGGCGTCACCACGGTGCGCGACGCGGGTGGCGACCTCACGCCCAGCATTTTCCAGTGGCGGCGCGACATGGACGCGGGCCGGCTGGCCGGGCCGCGCATCTTCACCTCCGGCCCCAAGATTGATGGGCCGGGCGCCTACTGGCCAGGCTCGCTGGAAGTCGAAACCAAGGCCCAAATCAATAAGGCGCTCGACTCGTTGCAGCGGCTTAAGGTGGACTACGTGAAGATTTACGACAGCAAGATTTCGGGCGCGGCCTACCTCGAAACCATCCGGCAGGCCCAGCGACGCGGCCTGAAAACCACCGGCCATATGCCTTACTCCGTGAAGCTGAGCGACGCCGTGAAGCGCGGGCTCGACGCTACCGAGCACCTCTACTACGTGTTTAAAGCCTGCTCCGGCAAGGAAGACAGCCTCACCTCGCTGGTGCGCAACAGCCTGGGCACAAGCAAGCCGATGGGCCTGTTTGCCACGCTACCGGCGGTATATGATACTTACAGCCCGGCCGCCGCCAGCCGCATCTTTGCCCTCATGGCCAAGCGCCACACGGCCGCCGTGCCCACGCTCTACATCGGCAAAACGCTGACGGAGCTGCCCGAAAACGACCACGCCCGCGACACCCTTCTGGCCTATATCGACCCCAGGATTCAGGCCACTTACCAGCGCCGGCTCACCAGCGCCCGCGTGCAGCCACTGGCCAGCCAGAATTTCAGCAAGAAACTGGAAGCCAAATTCATGAGCATGATTCCCACCATGCAGGCGGCCAGCGTCACGCTGCTGGCCGGCTCGGATAGCGGCCCGTTCAACTCATTCGTCTACCCCGGGGCCTCGCTCCAGGAAGAGGTGATTTTGCTGGTGAAAGCCGGCCTCACGCCACTGCAGGCGCTGCAAGCCGCCACGCTCAATGGCGCCCGCTTCATGGGCGTGGCCGAGCAAACCGTAGCCATCGCCCCCGGAAAAGACGCCGACCTGGTGCTGCTGACCGCCAACCCGCTGGAAGACATCGCCAACATCAAAAAAATCGACGCCGTGATTTCGCGCGGCAAAGCCTACCCGGCCGCCGCGCTGGCCAACATGATGCGCGCCATCCGTAATAAATAGAAGGGTGTGAGGGCATGAGGGTAGGAGTTATTACTTCTGTTAATTCATACCCTCACACCCTCTTGCCCTCCTACCCTAAAATCCCACGCCTATCCGCAGGCCCGTGCCCAACCGCTGGCCGCTTTGCAGGGCGGTGTAGAAATCCACCCGCAGCACTTTCAGGATGTGCTCCACGCCCGCGCCCAGCTCCACGTAGTGGCCGGCCTGAGCGGTGGTGAGGTAATTGAGAGACACAACTTCCTGCCACTTCAGCTTGCGAAATAGCGGGACTTTGTTGAAGATGAAGCCGTTGAAGTGGTGGTCGTAGTGCGCTTCGAGGTAGGTATTGTTGGTGCTGAAGCGGTAGTAGTCCAGCAGCTGGTAGTTGCTGAAATTGCCGGCCAGGATGGTTTGGTTGCCGGAGAAGTGGCGGTAATCGATGAAGGTCATCCCTTCCTGTTTACCCACGAAGCCGCCCACGTTCACCCGGAAGTTACTGGTGCCCAATAGTCCCAGCGGCACGGCATCGCGCACGCCGGCTTGCAGCAGCAGGTAGCGCACATCGGCCCCCAGCGCGTGCGGCACGGCCAGCCGGCCCTGCACGTTGAAGGTGGGCCATTTCGAGCCGAGGTTAAATCGGCCATCGGGCCGGCTGATGTAGCGCTGGCCGGGCTTGAAATCGGCCGACAGCGCCAGGGTGAGAATGCGGCTGCGGCCGAAGCCGGTATCGGGCAGCTCGTCGCTCACGGGCCGGTTTGGGGTGAAGGCGCGGCCTGGCACGTCGTGTAGCAAGCAGTCGGTGGTGTTGTAAAGTTCGTGGCGGTCGAAATAAGCGGCAGTGGTCAGGAGCGTGAGGCCCGTCAGCGGCTCGGTGAGGTAGCTGAGCTCGGCCCCGTCGCGACGGTAAAGCTTGGCGTAGTTGCGGTTGTCAAACAGCGTGTAGAGCGTGTTGATGAGCGGCGTCACCTGCGAGTTCTTGTCGAAGTTCTCGATGGTGCGGCCGGCTTTCAGGCCGATTTGCTGGCGGCGGGCCGGGTGCAGTTGCCAGCTCGCTTCCAGGCTGGGGTTCAGCTCCTTGCTGCTGAACCCGTAGCGCAGCACCGGCGTGATGCTAAAATTCCGCCGGTCATCGGTGCGCTTGCGGAAGGTGGCCTGGGCGTTGAGCACAGCCCCTTCCACGGTGTTGTACTGGAAAATCTGCGACACCGGCAGCACGTAGAACGACGTCTTTTTGAAGCTATTAACGTGCGTGTAGCCGCCCAGCAGCAGGCTGATGGGCTCGAACTCGTTGCGCTTGCGGTCCATCGAATCCTGGTAAGGACGCGAGCGGCGGATGACCTCAGTGCTGTCCTTCACGCGGTAATCCTTCTGTTCCTCGGCCGTGAGGGGCACTGGGCGCACAGCGTCCCAGTAAGCCGAGTCGCGCTCATTCACGCCTTTTTCCACCAGCTGCACCTCGCCGCGCGGCATCTGGGCGAAGATGTCGTTTTTGAGCGAGTCGCGCTGGGCTTGCTTCACTTTTTTGCGCACCTGGGCGTTGAGGCCGCGCAGGTCGGGCTTGCGCTTGCGGATTTGGGCGGCGGTTTCCTGGCCCACAGGGGCATTTTTGCCCTCGGCCACCACGGGCGGCGCGGCCTTGGGTTCGGGCGGTGTGGGGTAGGTAGGTACCACGTTGGCATAGTTGGAAAGCACGGCCGTGATGTAGCCTGACCCTTTGAAGCCCAACCCCGAAAGATTTGCCGTCACCTGCTGCGACTGAATGAGCCAGACATTGGGATTACCCGGCGCGGGCGCGTACTGTTGGGCCAGGTGCAGCTCGTCCACGTAGTCGAGCTGAGCATCTTTATCCAGGTGCAAATCGACGGAATGGATGCGCCACGAGCCGTCCACGATGTAGATGAAGCCCGCGAAAACGGGGTCCGTCCGGCGGCGCGGCACCACCCTAATTTTGTGCACCAGCACGCCCCCCTGCGGGGTGCTGCCCACCAGCTCGTACTTGTAGAACAGCATGGCATTGCCCGCGATGGGCGACACAAAGCCACGCTCCGAGAATCCCGGGTTTATCAGGTTCTCGTAGAAGCTCAGGTTGCGCCCCGCGCTGGCCCGGTTGAAGCTGATGCCCCGCGAGTCGCCGCTGATGCGACTCGACAACATCTTTTCCTTCACAATATTAGGCTGTGTGAAGCTGAAATCCGACACGGTTTCGGAGAGGTAAAAAATTCCCTTTTTGATGTCTGGCCCCAGCTTGAACAGGCCCATGATTTTGGCAGGCGTGTCGGTGATGCGGCCCAGGGCCTTGATGTAGATGCGGGCGCGGTAGGCCGCCACCTCGCGCTTGTGGTAGGCCCGCCACTGCTGCGCTTCCTGGATGATGGCATAGGCTGGGTCGCGGTCGGATGATTTCACCAGCACCTCGCCTAGGTTGTACGCCTCGGGCTGGAGCATAACGTTGACGGTGAGCGTGGAGTCGCCGCCCGGCACGCGCACCGGCTCGATGTGCTGCTTGTAGCCCACGTATTGAAAGACCAAATCATACTGCCCGGCCGGCAGCCGCAGCTGAAACTGCCCCTGCTCGTTGGCACCCGTGCTGGTGGCCGCGCCGCGCACGGCCACGTTGGCGAAGGCCAGGCCGGCCTTATCAGCCCCGCTCACCGTGCCCCGAATTACGCCGGCACGGCTAAGGATTGGCGTGCTGCTCAGCAGCAAAATCAGAAAAAACCAGCGCAGCGAAAGTGGCAGCATAGAATACAGCGGCAGAAAAGGCCCCGTCAAGGTACGGCCCCAATTCCACTGATTCCTGCCGGCCGGAATAGGTTGCCTGCGGCTCGTCCTGCCCGCCGGGGCCACCCAATAAAAAAGGCAGCCCGCCGGGCCGCCTTTTTACCTTGATTAAAGCGAAAGAACCTTATTTGAACAGCGCCGTGGGGTCGGTGGCGAAGTTCTTGGCAATGGCCTTTACAGTGGCCGCGTCGAGGGGCTCGTCGAAAGCTTCGGCCCCGGCTCCGGCGCCTACCCCGGCCACCAACGTTTGCGCGTTGAGAACAGGATTAGTGCCTTGGCTCACATTGCTTTCGTCCGGGAACTTGGCGGCATCGGCACCGCGTTTGTAAGGGCCGACCAGCGCGGGGGCACCGGCCACGTTGTAGTTATTGGGCAGCGGCGGGGTGGTGGGTGTCTCGTCGGGCGTAATCCAGCTTTTGGGAGCGGTGGCACTCTGAATGCCGCCGCGCCGCAGCGAGCGAATGCGCGAGGAATGCCGGGCCTCCACCGAGTGAATGTTGATGGCCGCCTCCAGAATATCCTTCTGGGTGATGAGGTTGGCCGCGCCGCCTTTGTAGGCGCGCACGCCGGTGTCCACAAACTGCTGGCCCACCATCAGGAAATCGGCGGCGCTGGTGAACGTGGTGCCCAGCGTGGCAAACAGCGCCGGCCGCTTGCCGCCCTGCGAGCCCGTGTAGTCGAAAGCCGCCCGGGTGGGGTCGGCTACGGCGTCGCCCTTCAACACCCCGCGCAGGGTGTTGATGTGCAGGTTCTCATCGTTGAGGATGATGGTCACAGCGCCTGTCTGCTCCGGGTTCAGAATGTTGGAGGCCAGGGCCGTCTGGTAAAAGTATTTTTCGAGGTACTCCAGCTGCAGCGCCAGGTTGAGTGTCCCAACGATGAGTGGGTCGAGGCCGCTGCCCGTGCCGGTGGTTTGGCCGTAGGCTTTGCTGAACAGAGTGCTCACGGCCAGGGGCAGCGCAGCGGCCGAGGCCTTTTTGCCGTACCCCAGAAAATTGCGGAACACGGCGCGGCGCGAATCGAACCGGTCGTACACCTCGGGGTCAACTTTGGCTATGTCGTTGATGATTTGAAATAAGTCCATGAGAAGGCTTGATTAGGGGATGGGGGAGGCACCGGAGGCGCTTAAGCAAAACTGTTGGCGCTGAGCTTGGAGTTGGCCGCCAGGAACTTGTTGGCCGTTTCCAGCACCACCGGCGGGCGCTTCGAGCGTTCCATGCCGGTGCCGGTGAGGTTGCCGGTGCCGCCGGAGTTGTTCGGCGTGCTGGTGGTCAGGTCCACCACGTCATTCGCCACGAAGGTGTTCTGCGTCAGCAGCTCCCGGATAGCGGCGGCGTGCCGGGCTTCGACCGACACGATTTTGCCGGCCAGCGTGAGGTAATCCACGCTGCTGATGAAGCGGGCCGCCCCATTGTAGGCGGCCACGCCCAGGTCTTCGAATGCCATGGCGGCGTTGAGCACCCCCATCTTGGCGGAGCCGGCGGCGGTGGTCCGCTGCGAGAAATCGATGCCGCTGAAATCAGGCTGCAGGCTGTCGGTGATGCGGCCGCTGGTGATGGCTCCCTTGAAGAAAGCCGCGTGAATGGCCTCGTGGTCCTTCAGGTCCGTGAACAGGGCTTTTTCGGCCGCCGACGTGTTGGCGTTTTTGAAGTAGTCGCCGGCCACCACCTGGGCATAGAAAGCGGCTTCGAGCTGCTCCAGCGCGTAGGCATAGTTCAGGATGCCCGTATCGCCCGTGCCCACGTCGATGAAGCCGGCCGTGGGATTGTTGTCATCGTCTTTAGAGCAGCCGGCCAGCCAGAGGCCGCCCACGGCCAGGCCCGCGCCCGAGTAGCGCAAAAAAGAGCGCCGCGCTACCGGCGTGCCCAGACCAGCGGCCAGGTCCACCGAGGAATTGGTTGAGTTATGCATAAAAGGAAAATGTTGAGTGAATGAGGGACTGTCTGTTGTACGCCCCTGCTTTTTTCATGCCCCATCATGCCCCTCAAAACCCGTATAAATTCACTGAATATCAGTAATAAGTCGTAGAAGAAAGGCAGGCTTAACAAACTGTACTTAAGCCGATTACTGTTCAGGTTACAGCACATTCCCACTCCCGTTGGCAACGAACTGACAGCCATAATGGTTAGCACAGCAGACAGTGCCGCTGGCAGTCCGGCAGTGCGCTATGGCCCAGGCATTCCCGGAAACTGGCGCACCCTATCAGCAGCGTCCCCTCAGGCGCTGCCACCATCGAAGGGTAGCGCTACTTTGCGGTTTACCCGCCCCTCACCCCGTCTCCATGTTCAAAAACCCCGACAAAGCCCCCAAGCAGTACACGCCCGGCGAGGCCCTACAAAAAATTGCCGCCTTCTGCGCCTACCAAGAGCGCACCCAGAAGGAAGTGGAGCAAAAGCTAAAATCCTACGGCCTCGACGAGGACGAAGCCGGTGAAATCATCATCCGCCTAAGCCGCGAAAAGCTACTGGATGAGGAACGGTTTGCCAAGGCTTTTGTGCGCGGCCACTACCGCCAGAAAAAGTGGGGGCGCCGCCGCATCATGCAGGAATTGAAGCAGAAAGGCATCAGCGAATACTGCATCAAAGTGGGCATGAAAGAAATTGACGGCGAGGAGTATTACCAGAACCTGGTTGAGGTGATGGAGAAGAAGGACCGCCAGGAAAAGGAGAAAAACCCGCGTATACGCCGCATGAAAATCTCGCAGTACCTAACGGGAAAAGGCTACGAGCAGGATTTAATCAAAATGGCACTTGATGAGTTGGGTAAAGCACCGGAAGATGACGAATAATTGTTTGCCATGCTGATGCAGTAAAGCATTTGAGGAAAATGACCCAGCGGCTTTTCCCAGATGCCTCACGGCGCTCCTCATGACAAATACTACTGTTTCGGCCCCGCCGCCGGCATCACCAATTGCTGGCCCACTATCACGCGGCGCCCGGTGAGGGTGCGCAGCATGGGCACGAGAATCTGCTCGGCGTTACGCTGCGTCTGGGCCAGGATGCCGGATTGCAGGGCGGCATTGCGCACCTGCTTTTCGGCGTATTTATAGCCCTGGTCTACGAGGTCGGCATCCTGAAAAAAGCCGTTTTCGGTGCTGAAGACGCGGCTTTGGTTGTGGTTTACCTGGAAGGAGCACAGCTCCGGCGCGGGCAGCACTACGCGCACAATGGAGTCGCCCTCAAACACGACATCCTGTGGGCGGATTTTGCGCAGGTCGAGGCAGCCCACGGCTTCGCCGCCCACCACGAGGGCCACTTTGGCATCGGGCAGCAGCGGGTAGCGGCTGGCCCGGCGGTACTCCACGATGTCCTTGAACTTGTAGCGCACCAGCTCCAACTTGCCCAGGGCTTCAACCTGGGTGAGCACGGTGTTGTGCGTGACGGTGACTTTGGGCTCCGTATTCAGCGGGTTGAGGTCGGCGAGCGTAGGGCCGATTTTCTTCCAGAGAAACCACCCCAGCCCAACTAAAAATAACAGTGGCAAGAGGCGGCGAACGAGGCGGACTAGATTCATATAGCGTAAAGTACGCAGGGCGCGGCGCGGCGTTGGGCCGGGCAGTAGCCTAGCTTTGCGGCCTGATGCGCGCTCCCACTTCTTTCTGCTTGCTGGCCCAACGCTTGTGGCGGCACCACCCGGCGCTGCTGGTGGGGCTGTGGGTGCTGGTGCAGCTGCTGTACCTCCGCAAATTTCACGGGCCGTACTTCGCCAACGACAGCGCCCGCTACCTGGCCTACGCCGCCAACATTGCTGAGCGCGGCTATTTCGAGCCCGGCCACAACCTGCGCTACGTGCTCTACCCGCTGTTCCAGAGCCTGTGGCTGCGGCTGGGCTTGGGGTGGTGGGGAATCGTGGCGGGCCAGATGGCTATTTCGGCGCTGGCCACGCGGGCCGTTTACCAGGGCACGCGCCGGCTAAGCCACGGCCAACGCGGCGCGGCGGCGCTGGCCACGCTCCTCTTCATCGCCTGGCCTGATATTCAGCCCTTGAATGTTTTCCTGCTTACTGAGTCGCTGTTTATCAGCTTAGTCGCGCTGTCGTTCGGAGCCTTCACGCAGTTGCAAAGCGGCCGGCGAAAAGACTGGCTGGGGCTCATTGCCGTGTTAATCCTCACCGCTCTGGCCCGCCCCAACGGCTTCCTGGTAGCGCTGGCTGCCGCCCTAGCCGGGCTCGATGCCCTGCGCCGCCGGCCCGACCGCCGGCCGTGGCGGGCGGCGCTGCTTGCCCTGGTGCTGCTCTCTCCCCTGCTGTGGGTGGCCCTCAACCATCAGCTCGCCACTTACTACCTGATGGATACCTACCAGCGCGGCGAGCTGATTTTCCGCTACCAGCTCTGGGCTGTGCACCAAGCTGCACCGCTCAATATGCCGCCGCCCGGCACCGGCCCGGTGGCGCGGGTTGTGTATTTTGGGGCGCATAATCCGCTGTATCTGGGCCGATTGATGCTGGGCAAGTTGTTTGTATTCGTCAGCTACCTCAAGCCGCACTACTCGCTGGCGCACCGGATTATTGGCGTGGTGGTATTGTGGCCGGCCTACTGGCTGGCTGCGCGCGGCGCCGGGCGGACGGAAGTTTGGCGGCCGGCGCGGGTATTTCTGGCAGCCATTTTCCTGCTGCAAACGGCCATCATCATGCTGACTGTGGATGACTGGGACGTGCGGTTTCTGGCTCCGGTACTGACGGTGATATTCGTGCTGGCTTCGCTGGAAATAACCGGCTGGTGGGCTGACCCGAAGCCGGCTACGGTTTAGCGCCTGCTTCCGAACCGCTCCTGCCATCCGGCCCACGCCTGCTGCCCGCCGGTGTGGATAGCTACCACCGTGCTGCCCCGCCGGAAATAGCCTTTCCCAATCGAGTTCAGCACGCCGAACAGCAGCTTACCGGTATAAATCGGGTCGAGCAACACCCCATGCCGCGCCTGAAACTGCTGGATAAACGTCAATAATTCGACCGAGTATTTAGCGTACCCACCGAAGTGATAATCGGTCTGGAGCGAATAATTATCGAAGGTTAGCCCCGTCGTTGACTGCGTCAGCGCGTCGACTTCAGCGCGCAGGAAGCCGCCGTTTTTCAGCGCCACCACGCCCACGGCGTGCTGCTGGCCGGCCAAGCCGCTGAGTAGGCCAGCCAGTGTGCCGCCCGTGCCCACAGCCACGGCCAGCGCATCAAAGTCAACCTGCTGCCGAATCTCAGCCACAAGTTCGGCGCAGCCGGGCAGGGCCAGCTCATTCGTACCACCCTCGGGCAGCACGTAGGCCGGGCCAAAACGGGCCAGCTGTTCCGCAATAAATTCCGGCTCGGCCCGGCGGCGGTAGGCGGTGCGGTCGAGGTAGTGCAGGGCCATGCCATCGGTGGCAGCTTGAGCGAGGGTGGGATTCAGTGAGGCCCAAGCCGCCGGTTCATCGCCCCGAATCAAACCAATGGTGCGGAAGCCCTGTAGCCGGCCGGCCGCCGCCACGGCTGCAATATGGTTGGAATACGCCCCACCAAACGTGAGCAGCGTTTGGTGCCCTTGCTGCCGTGCCGCCAGCAGGTTGTACTTGAGCTTACGGGCCTTGTTGCCGGGCAGGTCCAGGTTCACCAAGTCATCGCGCCACAGCAGCAGGCGCACGCCATGGGCAGCGGCTACAGGCTCATCAAGAAGCTGGAGCAGGGATAAAACAGGCATCGGAGCGGCGGTAAATGAGAAAGGGGACCGAAGAAACCACCGTTTCCCCTATCCCCTTTCCCTTGTTCCTGAAAAGCGAAGCGCTACGCCAGCACCGGCGTATCGGCCAGCTCGTCGCCGCTGCGCTCGCGGCGACGGGCCACGTACACACCCGCGCCCACCAGCACCAGCAGCAGCGCGATGCTGGCCGCCAACGACACGCCATTGCCCACGGCGTAGGCCTTCGGCTCAAACTTGAATTCGATGGTGTGCGCGCCGGCTGGCACCTGCAGCGCCCGCAGTACGTAGTCGGCCCGAATGTGCGGCACCGGTTTGCCATCGATAAAAGCCTGCCAGCCGTCGGCGTAATAGATTTCCGAGAACACCACCAGGCCGTCGTGCGTGGCGTTGTAGCGGTATTTCAGCTCGTCGGGACTGTAGTTGGTGAGGGCGATGCTGGAGCCGGCGATGTCGTAGGTCGCGGCCTTTTGCTGCGGGAATTTGCTGGCGTCCACCACGGCCTCCGTGGCAGGGCTCAGGGTGCTGAGGGCGGCCATTTCGGCGTCGGGGTTGGCCACGGGCTTCACCGTGCTCACAAACCAGGCGTTGCCCAGCGCGCCGGGGTTGCGTTGCACCGGCTGCTTGGCATCGCCAGTTATGAGGTAGCGCATGTTCAGCATGTTCAGCACCTGCTGGTTGTTGTTCGCAATCTGGCGCTCAATCAGGTCCTGATAGCGGCGCAGCTTGGCGCCGTGGTAGCCGCCGATGCTCTTGTGGAAATACGAGGTCTGGGCTTCGTTGAAGGGATTTTGCACGTTGAGCACGCGGTAGCTCAGGTCCTTATCCTGCAAAATCATCTGGTCGGCCGCAGTAGGTTGGAATTCCTCGGCAATGGTTTCGCGCTGGAATTTATTGTCGCCGAGGTAGCGCTTGTCCACGCCCCACAGGTCCACCAGCATCAGCACCACCATAATGGCCGCCGCCGGCACCAGTTTCAATTGCCCCTTCAAGTGGAAGTACAGCACGCCCAACGCCGCGCCGATGAACAGCAGCCCACGCCACACGTCGTTGCGGAGCAAGTCGGCCCGGTCAGCCCGCAATGCGCCCAGCAGTTGCGGAGTGAAGCCCTGCTTGGTCAGCTCGCCATCCACAGGGGCCGCAAAATCAAAGCTGAAGCTGGCCAGATACGCTAGCACGCACAGCCCGGCCGCAATAGCACCGGCATACAGAACCTTGGGCAGTAAAGCCGCCGCATCAGCCGAAATCGGGGCCTTGGTACCTGGCAATGCAGGGGCCGTAGCCGGGCGAGGCCGCAGGATGCGGCTCAGGGCTAACGCGCCTAGAATGGGCATGGCCAGCTGTGCAATCACCAGCGCCATGCTCACGGCGCGGAATTTGTTGTAGCCCGGCAGCAGGTCGAAAATCAGGTAATTGAACGTCTCAAAATTCTTGCCCCAAGCCAGCAGAATGGAAAGAATAGTGCCCGCCAGCAGCCAGTAGCGCGTGCGCTTCTCCACCACAAACAGCCCCAGAATAAACAGGAAGCACACCACCGCGCCCATGTACACCGGCCCGGCCGTGTAGCTCTGCTGGCCCCAATAAGTCGGCATCGAGCCCAGATATTCCTGGGGCAAACCGGCTTTGGCAAGGTTAGAGTCGGTGCTGAGCGGCATGGAGCTGGCCCCGCCGTAGAAGTTGGGAATCAGCAGCGTGATGGTTTCGCCCACGCCGTAGCTGTATTGGAAAGCGTAGTCGCGGTCCACGCCCGTGCCTTCGTCCTCCGTTTTGGGGGCCGGTGCCTCGCCGGGCGGGGTCGGGGCCGGCGTTTTCAGTTCGCTCGGGCCGCGGTTGCTGTACTTGCTGTATTCGGCGGTGGTATAAAGGCGGCCAAAGCTCACGCCCACGGCCAGCGCCGCGCCCAGTGCCAGCAGCGCCGTGCGCTTGGCAAACTCGGGCAGGCGGCTCGCCCGTGCCGCTGCCACCAGCTCGATAATCCCGAAAATAGCCACCAACAGCAGCAGATAATAGGTAATCTGCAGGTGGTTGACGTGCACGTTCAGCGTAAGGCCCACCGCGAACAGGGCCGCTCCCAGCCACTTATCGCGGCGGTACGTCACGAGCAATCCGCCCAGCACCAGCGGCGCATAGGCCAGGGCCAGGCTCTTGGTGTTGTGACCGGCGGCCAGAATGGCGAGATTGTAGCTCGAAAAGCCCAGCGCCACCGCGCCCGCCACCGCAATGAGCGGCCGCACGCCCAGCGCCACCAGCAGAATGTAGCCACACAGCAGTGCCAGAAACAGATTGGCTACCACGGCGGGCAGGCCCAGCGTCATGGCCTTCTGCAAGTAGCCCGACCAGTCGCCTGGGAAGTGCAGGCTGATGAGGTAGGTCGGCATGCCCGAGAACATGGAATTTGTCCACAGCGCCTCCTTGCCCATCA
The DNA here is from genome assembly GCF_016056375.1 of Hymenobacter negativus. Lineage (GTDB taxonomy): Bacteria > Bacteroidota > Bacteroidia > Cytophagales > Hymenobacteraceae > Hymenobacter > Hymenobacter negativus_A. Next base: position 5,759 of record NZ_JAEDAE010000014.1, on the reverse strand, counting down.
CCTTGGCGTATTCCTGCGCCTCGTGCGCCCCGCCTTGGAACTGGGTTATGTCGTGCTGGGCCAGCGTCTTGCCATCAAACATGATGGGCGCGAAATACGCGCAGGCCAGCACCACGAAAAATAGCACCGCCAGCACGTGCGGCAAAGCCCGCTGCCACCACGGCGCGGACGAAACAGAAGGAGCAGAAACAACAGCAGCCATCAGGGCAATTTTGGGGAAAATGAAAACGTGCCCGAAGGTACAGTAGAACCACGCTATAGCTTCCAACGCGAGGTTTTACAACGCAAAAAGAGGTTCCGCCAAGCGACACGAATGTCAACCCGACGAAACCTCCGTATTGCTTCAAAAAGCTTTGCGCCGCTATTTTACCTCCTCAAAATCAACGTACTCCCCGCCTTTGAAGCCATGTGAATGGTTGGCGTGACTGGCCGTAGGCGGCACGTAGTCCACTCGTACTTCGCCGGGGCGGGAAGTGGGCCCGCTCGCAGGCCGCGCCTGGGGCGGCACCACAAAGCCCCCATTGCGCATCTGCTTGCGCACAAAGCCGCTCAGCGCCAGCCGCAGCACAATGGGCAGCAGGTAGCGAACGGCGAAAAAAATCAGAATGAAAATGAGCCAGAATTTCATGTAGTCAAAAACGTAAACGCCACCGCAAAGTACGGTCAGCGCCTGCTGACGTGCGAACGGCGCTTTTGCTTTGTGCCAACGCCCCGCTTGTTCTTATCGGTTCCGCAAGGCCCGCGCCACGGCTCCAGCCACCAAGCCGCCCATGGTATACCACGCCACCGTCATGGCCTGGGTTTGCGGCGTGCGGTTGGTTGGGGCCGTGCCCAGGCCCATTGGCCCGGGCAGCAGCACGCCGCCCACCCCAGCCAGCGCCCCCAGGGCCAGGCCACGCTCCAGGGCATGGCGGCTACTTCCCACCATGCTGTAATACAGTCCATTGCTCAGCATATCGCCGGCCATCGTCACATTAAATAACGTGTCGTTATCGGGCTGCGGAGCATCCGCTTTGCCGAGCAGCTTGCGCAGGCCGCGCATGCCCAGCACATCCATGCGGGGCGCATCTTCGGGGCGAAGTCGGCGGACCGTTTCGTGCAACAGCGTCAGGGCCACAGCACCGGCCAGGCCAGCAGTCAGGGAGGGTAGTAATTTCATAGGTCGACCGTTTTGTTCTCATTGCAAACGCACGGCGCGGCGTTCGGTTGCTAAATTTTTCTCTGCCAGTGGTTGCGTAGCTTCCGGCCTATTGCCTATCTTTGCAGCCCCTTCCAAAACCGTTGGTCGGGCACAAGCCGATTTAGCTCAGTTGGTAGAGCAGCTCATTCGTAATGAGCAGGTCGTTGGTTCGAGTCCAATAATCGGCTCCAAATAAAAAGGCCCTGAAACCACCTTGCGGTTTCAGGGCCTTTTTATTTGGCTAAGCTGCCAGCCCCATGGCTATTGAAAAACCCGCCGCGAAGCTGCCACTTGATTAAATGAGGCAACTACGTCTGACACTTCGGCCAGAAACGCTGGCTTGGCCTCAATGTGGTTGCCCACCACCACCACGTCTGCTCCAGCGGCAAGAGCGGCATATACTTTCTCGCCCGAATTCAGCCCGCCGCCCACGATAAGCGGCGCACTCACGGCTTCGCGTACGGCGGCAATCATGGCGCCCGAAACCGGATTTTGGGCTCCGCTACCGCCGTCGAGGTACATCAGCTTCAATCCTAGCTGCTCGCCAGCCAGCGCGGTACAGGCCGCAATGCCCGGCTTATTGTGCGGCATGGGCGTGGTGCCGCTCATGTAGGATGCCGTCGTTTGCCGGCCCGAATCGACCAGCATGTAGCCCGTCGATAGCAGCTGCAGCCCGCTGGCCTTGAGGCGCGGCGCGGCCACCACGTGCTGCCCAATCAGAAAATCCGGGTTGCGCCCCGAGATGAGTGAGAGCAATAGCAAGCCGTCAGCAGGCCCATCGAGGTGCATGCTGTGGCTTGGAAACAACAGCACTGGTACATTCGAATGGGCCTTAATTAACGTGATGAGGGCAGCCTGATGCTCACTAAGCACCAGACTGCCTCCCACAAAAAAGTAATCGACCGGATGCGCCTCGCTCAGGCTGAGCAGGTGCAGCAGGCTGGTTTCATCTAGGTTGTCCGGGTCGAGCAATACGGCCAGCGCTTTGCGGCCGTGCTGCTGCCGGGCGCGCAGCGCATCATAAAGACTTAGGGGGGTTGGACGCATCCGAGGAGTCAGAAGGAGCAGACGAGGCGACGGGAGAAGCTCCGGTTTCGGCCTTGGCGTAGCCGGGAGAAGTCGCAAGGTCGGCATTTTTGTCCGCCGGGAAAAACTCGCCTACTTTTTTCGTCACCATGGCCAGCGCCACGGCAGCTGCCTGAGCTACCAGCACCTTGCCCGTATCGGACTGCAGAAAAGCCTGCAACACCGAACCTACCATGCGCGAGCGCGAATTGGCGGCGCTGGCAGCCGGCGCGGGCTCATCGAAAGCGTGCGAGGCGGGCAGACGACGGCTGTCGTCGTAAGGCAAATCCTGAAAAGGGTCTTCCTCAAATTCCTCATCGGCAAAGGCTGCGCCGGCTGCAAAAGGAACCGTAGAAGCCTTTTCCGAAGAATAATCCTGTGAGTGCGAACCCGTGGAGCCAAAACCCAAATCATCGGCTTCGTGCGCGTGCTCGTGGTGCTCCACAAAAGCGCGGGCCGACTCCTCGGCCGATTTGTGCGCCAAGTCGTCGCCTTTTTTGGCTTTTTTATCCTTTTTTCCTTTGTTACTGGAATAGTAGTCGGCTCCAAACTCGTAGTCGTGGTCGGCCTCAGCGTATTCAGCTGCGTGCGTCTTGCGCTTGCGCTTTTTGCCGCCAATCAGCTTGGTGATAAGCCACACGCCACCAGCCAGGCCTGCGCCCACCAGCGCCACCTTACCTACTACTACCGACTGGTCCTTGATGTGGTCTACGTCACCCCGCAGGGCGCGCTCGTATTCCAGTTTTTTGCGCTCGAGAAATTCCTTTTCCTCTTCGAACAGGGGGTTTTGCAACTCACTCATGCTAGGGTTGGCTTAAGCTTGGCGTTTGTCAGATTTGTAAATAGTATCCTTGAGCACCTTATTGGCAAGGCCCTGGAAGGCGGTTTTATCAACTCCTACCAGCACCAGCACCAGCAGCACCAGGTAGAAGCCGGCCACAATGCCAAAGCCCCAATATGGGCTATCCAAAGCAGCATTCAGTGCCAGCCCGGCAAAGATGCTCACGAAGATGACGAACAGCAGCCCCAGAATAGCCAAGGTTGCGCCGTGAATGGTACCCACGAAAATGGTGGACACTTTTTGCTGAATTTCCAGCCGAACCAAGTCGATGCGGGTATCAAGGTACCCGGTGAGGTTTCCAATCAGGCTGTCATTGCGGGGAGTTTTGGAGGTATCGTCGTCGTTGAACATGCGGCGCGAAAATGGAGTGAGACAAGAAAAAAAAGCCCGGCAGTTTCTTTGATTTCGCAGAAAAAAGCAATGGACCGCGCCGGTTCTACGGAAAATTTCGGCGCGTGGCTGACTTTTGCACTCACCTTTGTGTTTGTCGCTAGCGTGAGTCAGAATCATTACCAAGTTCTTGGAGTTGCCCCCACCGCCCCGGCCGCCGATATCAAGCGTGCCTACCGGCAGTTGGTCGTGCGCTACCACCCCGACAAGCACGGCGGCGACATACGCTACGAGGAGCAGTTTAAAGCCGTCGCTGTCGCCTACGGCATCCTCGGCGACCCTGGTCGGCGCGCCACCTATGACTTCCAGCTAGCCCAGGCCGCGCGCCGCGCCGCCGAAGCCCAGCGCCAACAGCAGCAGCGCCCCGTCTCACAGCATGTCTACGGCGTGCCCATGCCACCGCCGGCCCCACTCCGTACCCGCCCACCCGCCGGCAGCCGCGAGCGCCACTACCAGCGCATTCCCCGCCAGCGCCCCACCTTCAACCGGCGCGACTGGCTATTCACCCTCCTCTTCATTGCAGGCATCGTACTCTTTGCCATGGCAGTAAAGGCAACCATGGACCGCGTCTCAGCCAATAGCAACTACGCCGATGGCCTGCGGGCTTACGCACGCGGCGATTGGTCGGCTGCGTACAGCTTCATGGATGAAACCCTTCACTTCCGCCCCGGCTACGCTCCAGCCCTACGCCGTCGCGGCGAATTGGCGCGTTTTAGCCTTCAAGATGCCCATGCGGCCCGCCTCGATTTTCAGGACGCACTCCAACAGCCCCAATCCCGCCGCCTCACCGCCGACCTACTGTACCAATTAGGCCGCTGCGAGGCCGCCCTCGGCCGCGCTAGCACTGCCGAATTCAACTACACTCGTTCCTTAGCATTAGACAGCACCCGCAGCATAGCTTACTTAGCTCGAGGCGAAACCCGCTTGCTTGACCTGCACCAGCCCGCTCTGGCCGTGGCCGATTTTACCACTGGTCTAAGCCAATACCAGCGTGCCGGCCGCAAGGCTCCTTGGCACTACGTGCAACTGCGCGGTGTGGCCTTCGCGGCCCTCTCTCGCTACTCCGAAGCCCGCGCCGATTATTTACGCGTAATCCAAGCCAACCCCAACGATGGCCGCAGCTACTTCCTGCTCGGAAAGCTGGCGTCTCACGCCGGCGATTCCACCGCTGCCTGCGAGTTCTACCGCCGCGCCCTAAGCCTAGGATATGAATACGCCCGCACGGCCCAAGCCGCCTGCCATTAAATAGCATCTCTCATAACGCAAACAACCGCCGCTGGCCAAAGCCAGCAGCGGTTGCCGAAGTTGCATTCAGAAGCTTGCAAAGCCTTACATAGGCATCAGCACGGTGTTCACTACGTGAATAACACCATTACTCTGCAGCACATCGGCGATGGTGACGGTAGACACGCCGCCTTTTTCGTCTTTCAGCTCAAGAGTCTTGGGCCCCTTCATCATGGCCGTCAGAGTGCCGCCACTCACCGTCTTAAGGGTAGCCTTACCACCACCAGCCTTGATTGCTTTCATCAAGTCAGCCGAAGTCATACGGCCGGCCACCACGTGGTAAGTCAATATTTTGGTAAGAGTAGCCTTGTTTTCTGGCTTCACCAGCGTTTCTACCGTGCCAGCGGGAAGCTTATTAAAAGCCTCATTAGTCGGCGCAAATACCGTGAAAGGACCAGCACCTTGCAGCGTCTCAACCAGACCAGCAGCTTTCACCGCTGCTACCAGCGTAGTATGGTCTTTCGAATTAACCGCGTTTTCAATAATGTTTTTCGTGGGGTACATGGCCGCACCACCTACCATCACGGTCTTAGTCTTTGATTGAGCCGAAACAGTAGTAGTGGTAGCAACGCTGAACAAAGCAACGACAGCGAGTGAAAACAATGTCTTTTTCATGGTTATGAAGGAATGCTTGGATGTTTTGGATGATGTCCCACCTACGCCACGCCTTCACATAGCGGATTGCCTCAACAGTAAAGTTTTATTCCAAAACGAAAATTGCCAGAGCATTCACCAAATACAAAACACTTATAATCAAACAATTTACACAATAACACCACGATATAACTTGCCATAATCCTGAAATCAATAAATTCTTACAGCATTACAGTTAAGCCTAGTTTTACTGCAGCCCAAACCTTATTAAAGGTGCATTGCCTACTCACGTCAGAGAGGATTAGAACCCTTGCCTGAATGAAAAGGCTTTAACAGCAAAATCCCCGCTTGGTTGCTGGCGAAAGCATCCAAGAGGGGATTTCCTTGATAAGGTTGGCGGCGACC
>NZ_JAEDAE010000013.1 GCF_016056375.1 Hymenobacter negativus | reverse complement strand
GGCAACGCCGAGGCCGGCCGCGACGTGTACCGCAACGAAACCTTCGGCGACGAAGGCTTCTGGACCGATGCCGTGCGGATGCCCCAAGGCATGAAATCCGCCAAGCTGACGGTGCTCGACGCGCTGAAAGCCGGGGTCAGCTTCGACGTGGACGCCATGCCGGCCGACCTGAAAGCGGCCTTCGCCAGCGAGCTGAAAACCGACCACTCGCCCGCCAAAGCGCCCAAGCTTAACGACCCCGCCACCCTGGAGGCGCTGGTGAAGGCCAACGCCGTTATTGGCATGGTGCCCAAGGGCGGCAAGGTGGGCGTGACCTGCGCCCTGTGCCACGCCATCACCGACAAGTCGATGTACGAGCTGACGGGCAAAGGCACGATTGGCAAGCGCATCGACGGCCCTACGCCGCACGGCCTGAATGTGGGCAAGCTGCTGGCCACGGCCGCCAACTCCCGCGCCCTGTTTCCCACCTTGCAGCTGCAGCAGCCCGACGGCAGCACCATCGGCCGCGCCCCGAAGGGCCTGACGGCCAAATCGACCGAAGCCGAGGTGGATGCCTACTTAAGTAACCCGAAGTTCTACCCCGTGGGCACCTTCGACGACTCGCCCGACGGTAACGGCAATTCCGTGCACATCACGCCCTTCTTCCGGCAGGATTTGGCCGCGCCCTACGGCTCGTCGGGCCAGAACGACAAGCTGGACGACTTCAACAACACGGTCTACACGGCCCTGTTCGACCAGAGCAACCTGCTCTCGCCCGGCGGGCGGCAGTTCATGCACGCCCTCGGCGCGGCGGGCGGCGACTCCATCGTGGCCGGCTACGCCAAGGTGCTGGCCGCCACGGGCGTCACCGGCTACCCCTTCGTCACGGCCCACCTGCAGGGCAAGGCCGGCGACCCGCCCACGCCCACCGGCAAGCGCGTGGACGAGCAGAAGCTGCGCGACCTGAACGCCTACGTGTCGAGCCTGCAAGCGCCCAAGGGCGTGGTGCGCAATGCCGCGCAGGTGGCCAGCGGCCGGGCGTTGTTCATTTCGCAAAACTGTACGGCCTGCCACAACACCAACCAGGGCGTGGCTGTCCAGGCCAAGCTGGTGCCGATGAAGGTCATCTGGCCCGGCTACGCGCCCAAGGTGCTGGCCCAGCGGCAGGCCCCGCTCACCCCCATTCAGAATGCCCCCGGCACATTTGATGACAAAATGGTGGTAGTGGATGCCAGCCCCGGCGGCGGCATTCGCGGCAACGCATTGCCCCTGCTGCTGGACCTGGCCCGCAAGCCCGTGTTTCTGCACGACGATTCCGTGCACAGCCTCGACGAACTGCTAAATCCCAAGCGGGGCAAAACCGCGCCGCACCCGTTCTACGCCGTAACCCCGGCCGAGCGTACCGCACTAGTGGCCTACTTGAATAGCCTGGACACCGACAGCAAGTAATAAGCTCCTTGCATTTGCTGCGGCGTCCCGCACGGCCTTTTTATCACCGGGCAGGACAAGCTTAGCCGCGACCTGAATGTCTTTGTCACTAACAGCGGGGTACGCGGTGCCCAGAGCAGCTAAGCGAGTACGTAATTGAAAACGAAAGCCCCGGCCCTGATAAAGGGCCGGGGCTTTTTCGTGCCTGGAAACCCGGCCAGCCATCGTGCTTACGCCGGGGTTCTCGCCGGGCTACCGTCCCCGCTTTCCCCGCGACGAGAGCAGCCAAATGCCACCGGCTAGCAGCGCCAGTGCGGTTGCCACGACGGCCGCCTTCGGCAAAGTCGGTGCCGCCACTTCTGATTTTGACAAAGCAATGGATTCATCGGTGAAGGGCTGGCGGCTGGTGGCGGCCAGAATCAGGCGCGTGGCTTCGGCGGGCTGGTCCCACTGTGGGAAGTGGCCGCAGTGCTCGAACCAGTACAGGCGCGCATCCGGGAACTTCGCCAGCGCCAGCGTCGACTGGCTGGGTAGGCACACCCGGTCCTGCCGGCCCCAGCCAATGACCAGCGGCCCGGGGATGCTGCCCTTGGGCGCGGGCTGCTGCACTTCGCCGTGCGCCAGCTGGTCGAGCAATTCGTCAAAGGCGGGCGAGTGGGCGAAGGTGTACATCTCGTCGATGGCCTGCTGCGAATCTACGGCCCAGGGGCGGGCCGAAAACTGCGGGAGCAACACCGTGCGGCCCACCGCCGAGCCGGCCAGGGCGGGCATCACCGGCTGCAGGGCCTTCACCAGCTTTACCGACAGGTCCACCGAGTGGTAGAAAAAAGGAATCTGCCAGCCCTGCCAAAATCCGCCCGGGTCCAGCGAAACCACGGCGCCGAGCACACCGCCGCGCCGGGCCAGCTCCAGCACCAGCCGCGCGCCCATCGAACTGCCCACGGCATCAATCCCGAGCAGGTCATGTTGAGTGAGAAAGGACGTCACCGCGTCGGCCAAGGTGGCGATGGAGTTTTCGCCGGTCATCTTGGGGGTTTCGCCGTGGCCGGGCAAGTCCACGGCGATGACGTCACGCTCGGCGGCCAGCGCGTCGATGATGGTATTCCAGGACCGCCAACTGCCGCCGATGCCATGGACTAGTAACAGGGGGCGGCCGGTGCCGCGGCGGACAAAATGCAAATCCATAAACGGAAGAATGAAAACGGGTGAAAAAGAACGTACAGCCCTGTAACAGCCGACCTCCCGAAACGGCTGAACGAAGCAGGCCCAAAAACGAAATACTGCCCCTAAGGCCCGCAAGCTGCAGGTTGACGCTCTGGCCTTTCAATGGCCCGTCAGCCTAGCCTTTCCGGACGGTTGGGAGTACAAACAACCGATTCGAGAGACTTGGCTGCGGGTTCTGCAACCGCCACAGTGAATTTTGTAGGGTGGATTTTGTGGCCTGAATGCTAATCATTGATAGCGGGCATTAGGCTACCCCACCAGATGAATGCGGTTTTTCAATTCGTCCTTGGATGAACGGCTGACGGGCACGTAGTCCTCGCCGAGCAAAACGCTACTCTCCTCATAAGCCTGTACACGGTCCAGATTCACGATATAGGAGCGGTGGGTTTTAAAGAATTGGTCAGGCAGCTTCTGCTCCAGCTCTTTCATCGTGGAATCGAACACGAACTTTTCCCGCACCGTGTGCATCCGCACGAAATTCTGCAGGGCTTCGAAATAGAGAATATCGGCGAGCAGCACCTTAACGTGGCCGGAGCCCTTGCGCACAAACAGGTAGTCCTTGAACTTGGGACAGCGCTCGGCCGCTCCCAATACCTCCGTGTCGGCGGCATTGGCGTTGTCTAGGACGGGGCCGGTGGGGCCGGCCTGATAGGCATTGTAAAGGGCCAGCTCGACCTGCACCCGCAGCGAATCATCGGTGAAGGGCTTGACCAAGTAGCCGTAGGGCTGGGCCAGCTTGGCGCGGTTCAGGGTGTCGGCGTCGGAGCGTGCCGTAAGGAACACCACTGGTACAGCAAACTGCCGGCGAATGAGCAGGGCGGCCGCGATGCCGTCGCAGTCGCCGGCAATGTTAATGTCCATCAGCACCAGCTCCACGGGCTGCGTGGCCAGCACGCGCAGGGCTTCGTCGCTGTTGTCGACGGGTTCGAGTGGAGTGTGGCCGAGACGAACCAGCGTGCGTTCTATCTCAGCGGCAATAAGCAATTCATCTTCAACTATGAGAATGGTAGACATAGGGTGGGATAAAGGACACGCCGCGAGGCTCGTCATTCACGAGTAACCTCCATGCGTGTGCCCGTGGGAAAGGAACGGGTCACCGACAGCTTCGCTTTCAGCTGTTTGGTGAGCGTGCGGACCAGCTGCATGCCCAGGGAGTGGGCCTTCGCCGGCGCGTCCTGGGCCGGCATTCCGGCCCCGTCATCGGCGATGGTGAGCTGAAAGCCGGTGGGGCGGCTGGCGAAGGAAACGAGCAGGTGGCCCTGGGCAAGGCCCCGAAAAGCGTGCTTGTACGCATTGGTCACCATTTCGTTCACCACCAGGCCCAGCGTGCTGGCCTCTTTGGGGCTCATGATTACCGGGGCCAGGTCCGTACTCAGCTGGATAGCTTGCTCGGGCGTAGTAAGCGCTGTTTTCAGAGAATCAAGCAGTTCGCGCAGGTACTGGTCCATGCGTACTTCGGCCAGATTGTCGGCTTGATATAAGAATTCATGTACCATGGCCATGCTCTGAATTCTGTCCCGGCTGGCGGTTAGTGCGGCCACCAGGGCAGGCTCGGGCAGGGTGCTGGCCTGCCAGCCCAGCAGGCCGCTCACCAGTTGCAGGTTGTTCTTCACCCGGTGGTGAATTTCCTGCAGCAGCACCTCCTTTTCGGCTACGGACCGGCAGTTAGCCTGATTGGCCACCGCCAGCAGGGCTTTTTGCCGCCGCAGCCGCCAGTACAGCCAGCTGCCCACCCCGATGGTCGTGGTCAGCCCGCCCAGCAGCAGCCAGAGCGAATGCAGCTGCGCCCGCTGGCTACGCTGCTCAAACTCGGCGGCCCGCTTCTGCTCCGTGAGCAGCTTCACGTCGTAGCGCACCTGCAGCTGGGCCAGCGCCTGCGCCTTGTCGCCGTTGAAGAGGGAGTCGCGCAGGTTCTGGGCCCGGTTGTCAAGGTCGAAGGAGCGGCGCATCTGACCCTGGTCGGCATGCGCCCAGGCCAGGTTGGCCAACGCGTCGGCCTCGTAATCGGGCATCTTCAGCTCGCGGGCCAGGGTGAGGGCCAGTTCCGCCATCCGCTGCGAGACGGCCGGCAGTCCTTGCAGCCGGTACACGCGGGCCAGTGCCAGGGCCGAGCTGGCCGTCTGGGGCCGAAATCCGTGGCGCTGCATGATGCGCAGCGCCCGGTTCATGTTCGTCGCCGCCGAATCCAGCGTGGCCGTGGTCTGGGGCTTAATCATGGCGTACACCTCGCCCCGGAACTGGTACACGTAGCCCAGGCCCCGGGCATCCTTCGCCCGCTGCATATAGGGCAGGGCGCGGGTCGCATAGTGCAGCACCGAGTCGTAGCGCTGCATCACCAGAAAGGTGTTGGCCAGGTTGAGCAGCAGCCCGCCCCGCTCGCGGGGTGGAACATTGCCTACAGCTCCTTGCTGCTGGTAGGCCTGCCGCATGTACTTCAGGCCCCCGGTCACGTCTTTGGTATCCACTGATACCAGGCCCATGCACTGCGTGAAGCGCCACTCGTCAGGTAGCTGGTGCATCCTGGCCACGCCGGCGCCTTCTTGGCTGTACTGCATGGCGGCCACGTAGTCGGCGGCCCGCTCACAGTTCACCACCAGCTGGTACAAGCCATCGGCCACGCCCGGCCAGTCCCGCCGGTGGCGGGCCAGCTGCACGGCCTGCTCCCCCACGCGGCGGGCCTCCGGCTCATCCTGTGCAAAGAGCGCGTCGCTGAGCGCGCGTAGCGTCTGAAACCGGACCGAGTCCGGCAGCTGTGGCCGCCGGGCTACTGCGCGCAGCGAGTCAACGGTGGCGCTGTCCCCAGGCGAGGCCAGGCTGTTTTCGGCCGGCAAACAGGTTGCGCGGGCTACCGTACCGGCCCACAGCAGGGCCAGCACGGTCAAACGCTTACCGCCCGCCACGTCGCTTTGACGCACCTTGGGGGCTGGGAATGGAAGTACTGCTGCTGCGCATTGCTGGTAGAGAATAGGGTCCCTCCCCTACCCTGCCCAGGTGGGCCGGCAGCGGAGGAGATAGTTTGAAATAGGGAAGGAAGAACCGCCCGGCCCGACATTGAGCCGCGCCGGCGAAATAGCCCCTAACGGATATACTTATTTTTTGGGCGACATCATCTGGCGCAGCTGCCGCTGAAACGCTTTCTGAATCTGGGCCTCGTTCGCCGCCTTGAACTGGGCGAGGATGTTGTGAATAACATCAGTCGAGGAGGCTCCCCCACCCAACAGCAGGCCCATCTGCTGGAAAAACTGCTGGTGGCTGGCCGTGATGCGAATCTGAAAGGTCTTCTTCTCCGCCGAATCCGCAAAGAGGGAAGTCAGGTCCAGCTTATCCTTGCCGTCCCCCGTGGCAGCTGGCATCGGCGCAGCTTCCACTGCCACCGCCTCTTCTTCCTCCTCATCAGCAACGGGTAGCACAGCCGCCGGAGCGGCCGATGGTGCCGGTGCTACCACGGGCGATGGTTTTTCTCCCTTTGGTTCTACTGGTACTGCACTGGCGGCTGGCTCGGGAGCCGCAGCAAGTTGAGGCGCGGGCTCCGTGGCGGCAACGAGTGCGACTGGCACCGACGGTTCCGGTTTTGCTGCTGGGACCGGGGGCGCGGCTTCGACGGGCACTGCTGCCGCCTCCGGGGCCGTAGTCGCCGGGGTGGGCGTAGCCTCCGGGGCCGGGGTGGGCAGTACGAAGGGCTGACTGGTCCCCATGTGGCTGATGGCCGCGACGGAGCCCGTCAGGCGGGCCAGCTCAGCCATTTGTTCTTCCGGGGTGAGTTTAGGTTTCTTGGTGGAGGCTTTGGCCATGATGAAGGAGGATGCAGGAGAGTAATTTTAAAGGAAAAGCAGCGGCGGATGGGCCATGAGGCTACGCGCCGGGGGCTGACTCGACAGCCGGGGCCGTAAACGCAATGGTTTTACCCGAGGGCGTAACGGCCCCCTCCCCTACCACGAGGGTGAGGATTTCCAGAATGAGCTGGCCCAAACCGAGCCGGCTGAGGTCGCGCTCCGGTAGCGGAAACATCGTGGAGCGGTTTTCCTTGTAAGTCATTAGTAGCTCCACCCGGCTTTTGAGCAAGGGCAGCCCTTTCTCCTGAAACAGCTCCTCCGTCTTGTCATAAATCCCCTTTTTCTCGGACTTCACGAACTTGTTCCAGAAGGCGTAAAAGCCCAGCAGGTTGGAGTCTTCATCGCGGGCCTGCACGAACTGACCCAGGATGCCCATGTAGGACATGGTGGAAGCAATTGAGCCCTTATCCGGCTCAATCGGCAGAAAGATGTAATCTACCAGCCGTAGCAGTTCGGGGAGCCCCACCACGTTCACCGTGCCGGGCGTATCCACCAGGATGAAATCATAGTCCTGCTCAAACAATCCCTCGATGGAACTCACGGCTTTTTCCACGCTGGAAATGATGACTGGGTACGGCGGGATGCCCTGCTTAAGCAGGCGGGCCTGAAACGGCGCTTCCGACTGCAGCCGGTTCTGCTCTTCGAGGCGGTAGGCGTGCAGGGAGTTCTGCGGGTAGTCGCAGTCCACCATGGCCACCTTGTAGCCATAGTAGTAGCACAGCGCAGAGGCCATGTGCGTGCCGATGGTCGACTTACCAGCGCCCCCCTTCTGGGTGGCGAATGCGAGTACGTGGGGTTGATTCATGCGAAGGGCCAGAAGGTTTAGAAATGCTGGATTATTAGTTGCAAAGTGGCGTTGTGGTATAGCCACTTGGGTGCAATGGTGCAACACAATAAAGTTGCTTTGTTGCAAGAAGTAAAAGTTGTCTAGTTGCAAAGTTGCAAAACAACAAAGATTGGATGTGACAATGTTGTTTAGTTGTAATGTGGCGAAGGTAATTAGTTGTATTGTTGCAAAGCAACTTTATGGCAAAAATTTGTGAAGAAGCTGTGTGGTAAAGTTGCAAAGTTGTTTTGGTGTATTGGTGCAGTCAATCAAATGTTCGGGCGCAATACATCCTGTCCTGTTTCAAGTTGTATAGTTGCAAAGGTGCAATGGGGTAATGTGGCAGAACTAACCAGGAGATGATGCTATACTATAAAGACAAAATTGTTGAGTTTATAGGGTGTAAAGTTGCAAAGAGTTAAAGTTGCATTGTGGCATAACTCACTAAGCCTAGCCCTAGTCCTAGCACCGTGCAACGCCACCGTCCCAATAGCTCGTTCATCGTCCAGCAAGCCATGTCTTTGTCCGGACAAACTTCGTTTGCCCGAGTCAATGACACCGCCAAGTTCGCAGGCTCACTTGGCTTGGCTTGCTAGTTTAGCGTATAGCATTTAGCAATTCGTAATTCTAAAATAGTTTTAGCAAGCCTGGGTAAGCTAATATCCCCAGAATCATTATGGAACCAGAGAAGCAAGCTGAGAATACCATTGACGCAGCCCGGACTTTACGCATTGACGTGCGGGTTAGCCCGGATGAGAAAAAGGATTTGCAGGCAAAAGCTACGGCCGCCGGCTACAAAAAAGTGTCGGCTTATTTACGTGACGTAGGCCGGGGGGTGGAGGTCAAAGAAAATATCCCGCCGGAGTTGCGACGGCAACTGGTAGGTATCGGTACTAACCTGAATCAGATAGCTCGACTGGCGCAGGCTGGCAAGTCCTTTAGTTCCCACGAAGCTCAGTTAGTGCAGGCACTGGCCATTATCAGAGGGTACCTCGTATGATTGCAAAGACCACCACCGGCAATGACTTCGAGGGGGCGCTAACATATGGTGCGGGGCAGCGCCAGGGCCGTGGCAAGGAGCCGGGGGAGGCCCCGCTTTTGGTCGTGGCTAATCTGATTCCGGGTACTCCCAGGGAGATGGCCCAGGATATGCGGGCGGTGGCAGCGCAGAGCAAAAAGATTCAGAAGCCGGTATGGCACACCGTGCTCTCGTGGAAGGCGGGGGAGGTGGTGAGCCAGGCGCAGAAGGTGGCCGCCGCCCAGCGGTATTGTGAGTTGATTGGTGCGCCTATTGACCGGCATCAGGTGGTGGTTTATGAGCACCGAGATAAGAAGCACGCGCACGTTCACATCTACCTGAACCGGGTGCCGATTGATGGAGGACCGGCGTTGCGGACGGATAATAACTTCTACCGGCAACCGGCCATTACGCGGCAGATAAGCCAGGAGCTGGGGATGGACCCCATCCCCGAGCGGCGGCGCAGCCTGCGGGCGCTGGACCCCACGAAAGAGGCCGCGCGGGAGCAGGTCAGCCGGGCGTTGCAGCACTTACTCGCGCAAGCTGATAGGGGAGGGGAGGAATGGCTGGCTTTGCAATTGCAAAAAGAGCTGATTGGCGTTCGCTATACCCACGACAAGGGGGGCATACTTCGGGGTGTGAGTTTTGAACTGAATGGCGTGGCGGTCCGGGGGCAGGAGGTGGGCTATAAAGGAGCGCAGCTACGCGAGGCATTGGCCGCGCCCGGGTTGCAGGCGGCGCTAGGGCCGGAAGTTGCGCGTGCGCCCGCCACGGACACGCCCGCCGTGCTACCGAAGCCCAGTCGGCCCGAGCCTACGAAGCGCCCCCGCCGGAAAGGGCCCGCCCGGTAGCGGCCGGACGGGTAGGGCGGTTCATTCGTGTGCCCGGCGTGCACCTCACCGCTGACTTTGGACCGCTCGTCAAATAATCCGCGCCGGGCGCTGCCGGCGGGGGTAAGTTGCTTGATTCACCAAGCGTTTCATGCGATGGAAGACGAGAAAGGACTGCGGAAAATCATGGAGTTTATGCGCCTGTTTGCCATTGTGCTGATGGGCATTAACATCTACTATTACTGCTTCGGCTACTTCAAAAGCATGGGCTGGACACCGGCCGTGGTCGAGCATATTCTGGAGAGCTTTACCAAAAATACCTTCCTGTTTAAGGCCAGTTGGGTGAGTAAGACGCTATCCGTGGTGTTCCTGCTACTGAGCTGCCTCGGCACGCGGGGGCGGGCCAATGAAAAGCTCAAAGGGGCTTCCGTGGCGGGCTACGCGGTCATCGGGTTGGCGCTGATTTTCGGGTCGGATATCGTGCGCAGCTTCGCGCTGGGGGCCGGGCTAACAACGGCGCTATATACCGGGCTGCTGTCGGCGGGCTTTCTGCTGCTGCTGAGCGCCGGGGCCTGGCTGAGTAGGTTGTTTAACAACGACCTGATGAAGGACATCTTTAACAAGGCCAACGAAAGCTTTCCGCAGGAGGAGCGGCTGATGGAAAACGAGTATTCGGTGAACCTGCGCACCGAGTACCAGCTGCGGGGCAAGCAGCACCACGGCTGGCTGAACGTGGTGAATCCCTTTCGGGCCACGATGGTGCTGGGCACGCCAGGCTCGGGCAAGTCGTTCGCCATTATCAACGAGTTCATCCGGCAGCACCTGGCCAAGGGCTTCTGCATGTACATCTACGACTACAAGTTTGACGACCTGAGCCGCATCTGCTACAACACGCTGCTGCGCCACCAGGACAAGTTTGACAAGCCGGTGGGCTTCTACGTCATCAACTTCGACAATCCCCGCAAAAGCCACCGCTGCAACCCGCTGCTGCCCGAGCTGATGACCGACATCGTGGACGCCTACGAAAGCGCCTCGACCATCATGCTTAACCTCAACAAGAGCTGGATTCAGAAGCAGGGCGACTTTTTCGTGGAGTCGCCCATCAACTTTGTGGCGGCCATTATCTGGTTTTTGAAGCTGTTTGAGAAGGGTAAATACTGCACCTTTCCCCACGTCATCGAGTTTCTGAGCCGCGACTACGAGGAGATTTTCCCGGTGCTGGCCTCGTACCCCGAGATTGAGAATCTGGTAAAGCCGTTCGTGTCGGCGTTCCAGAAAGATGCCATTGAGCAGCTGGAAGGCCAGATTGCTTCGGCGCGGATTCCGCTGGGCCGGCTGGCCTCGCCACAGCTCTACTGGGTGATGTCGGGCAACGATTTCACGCTTGACATCAACAGCAACGAGGAGCCCAAGGTCTTGTGCGTGGGCAACAACCCCGAGCGCCAAGCCATTTACGGGGCAGCGCTGGGCCTCTACAATGCCCGGCTAGTGAAGCTGGTGAACCAGAAGGGCAAGCGTAAATCGTCCATCATCATCGACGAGCTGCCCACCATCTACTTTAAGGGGCTGGACAACCTCATTGCCACGGCCCGCAGTAACAAAGTGAGCACCTGCCTGGGCTTTCAGGACTTCTCGCAGCTGGAGCGCGACTACGGCCAGAAGGAGGCCGAAGTCATTAAGAACACCGTGGGCAACGTGTTCAGCGGGCAGGTGTCGGGCAACAGCGGCAAGTGGCTGAGCGAGCGGTTCGGCAAAATTCTGCAGCAGCGCCAGAGTCTGAGCATCAATATGCGCGAAACCAGCACCAGCCTTTCGACTCAGATGGATAGCATGATTCCGGCCAGCACCATTGCCAACCTCACCCAGGGCAACTTCGTGGGCGCGGTGGCCGACAACTTCGGCGAGGAAATCGACCAGAAGGTGTTTCACGCCCGGATTCAGGTGGACGTGAAGGCGGTGGCCGCCGAGGCCCAGGCCTACCAGCCCATTCCCGACATTACCAGCTTTATTAACCCGGCGACGGGCAAGGACGAGGCGGAAGAGATGATTAAAGCCAATTTCAACCGCGTGAAAACCGAAGTGAAGGAGCTGTGCGCCCGGGAGTTGCTGCGCATCGGGCAAGACCCCACGCTGCGGCACCTTATCAAGGAGAAAACGGAGAAATAGGGGTGTTAATGAGTCTTTTACTTTATTGCTAATTGCTCAATTGATTGTTCAACAGGATTATATTCAATTGCCATATCGAGCTTCAATAAATCTTTTGCTTTTTTTTCTAAAGCAGTAGATTCTTCAATCATTCGTCTGCTGTAAGAGGCCGTATATGCTGATTCGATGTCAAAGACAATAAGTGCTCCGTACTCTTTTGTTTCGACGCGCGTGCATTGATTAGCCAAGTTAGATATGATTAGTTTTCTTAAGTATCTATCTTCTGGCATGTTTCTTATCTCTGCTTCAATCCAAAAGAAGTTATCTTTTCCTACTCTATTGATGCTGTTATCGAAAAAGACAAACTCTAAATTATCAATTGCACTAATAATTATTGATTTGTCTTTAAAATTCAAATCAATCTTTGAAAAACAATTGAAATCAATCAGTTTTATATCTCTTTCAGAATTGATATATTGATTTATAAAATTTATTACTTTGCCAATTATTTTGAAATCAATATTCCACCTTTTAATCTCAATTTTAGCATTCACATAGCTTGAAAGTGTTTTGTTAAATGCTTTTATATCAAGCTCTATGATAGAACTGTGCCCATGTTGTGGTAAAATTTGCTTGGCTGAATTGACCTGAACGTAAGAGATTGCGAGAGGACAGCTAAAAAATATATTGTCAGTATCAATGAAGCCAGGGGCAAAGTAGTAAGCCTGATTTTCTACCTTTTCTACTTTGAAAACAGGTCGTACAATAGTGCGTTTGACCTCGGGATTATGGTCATGCACGTAAACTTTTCCTAAGTCGGAAAAATTATCAATATGTAGAAAGCTGCCATTTGGGTTCATATATGAAATGGTGTTTTGGCTGGCTCTAGTATTAATCAATATGATGCTGAATGTAAATTATTAGAACAGTCTATTTTGCCCATCGTTGATTGTTGACGAAGGTGACTTTGTCGTAAACTGATTCTAGTGAGCGATAAATGCCTCTGGCTTCTGCAAATTCTTTCAAATGCCTGTTGCATCCTTTATCCCAACTCACAACCTCAATACTCCATCCGTGTTTGAGGGCTCTTTCTAATTGTTTAATAAAGCCCTTGCCGTTGAGATATCCACTTCCATCTCCTGTTAGTAATAGCATATGACTTGGTGCTTCGCTATCTAGGATTCTATTCGCCATCTGTAGTTGAATGGATTCATCCACAGCTATTTCGCCGCCTGAGGTTTGTCCGCGTTCTTGCTTTTCAACTTTAATATCTAGTTTAGAAAAGTAATTCCAGAGCGGGTCAGAGTTTGGTGGAATAGAACCACCTACATATGCGTAATCTACCGTTCGTGAATCAACAGCAAAATCAAACAAATTTTTTACGTGAATGCGAAAATCAAATTCATAACCAGGCTCTCGCATCTTGCAAACTTGTTGCCCCACAAGCCATATATTGGAATTGTCCCAAAATAAGTTAATACTCATAATCAAGTCGTTTTATCTAATGATGTTGTCAGTGCGAACATTGTTATTACTTCGCCTATAGCAATTCTGCTGCAGGGTAATCGCAAGTTAGTGCAGTTAAAGCAACACAGCTACTAAGCTGCTACTGGATGGGCGCGCCTTGTCAGCTCTTTGTTACGCCGGCTTCATCAACCCACCCACGGGCAAGGACGAGGCCGAGGAGATGATAAAGGCCAATTTCAACCGCGTGAAAACCGAAGTGAAGGAGCTGCGCGCGCGGGAGCTGCTGCGCATCGGGCAAGACCCCACGCTGCGGCACCTCATCAAGGAGAAAGTAGAAAAGTAAGGCCTGGACAGGTGGGCAAGCCGAACGGCGCGGAGTCAGGGTTTGCGCCCTGGCTGCGCGCCGTTCGTGTGTCCGGGTGGCACCTCACGGGCCAATTCCGGCCACTCATCAACTTTCTTACCAGGGCCTAATGAGGGCCGGTAGGTTTGCAGGGTCGAATTCCGAGCCGGTCGCACCTGCGCCGGCCGGAAGGGCAGCTTTTATTCACCTACCCATTTCTCCTATGGCTGAGCAAGATGAAGTGAATACCCCCACGCCGGAGCGCTGGTACCTGAGTGCGGTGCCGACCTCCAATGGCAACCTCAGCGGGCAGAGCCTGCAGCGGCAGCCCGCCGGGCACTCCCTCTATGAGATTCAGGTAAATCCCGCCAACCCCAACCAGGCGGCGCTGCTGCCGGCCCCCGGCGCGGATGGCCGGCTGCTGAATGCATTTGACCACGCCCTGATGCGGGCCTTTACCACCAACCGCCTCCCCGGCCGGGAGGATAAGTTTCTCAGAGTGGAAAAGCCCACGCTGCTGGAAAAGGTGGGCGATAACTGGAAAATCACCGAGCAGGGCCGCGTGGGCTACAGCGCAACCGAACCCGAGCAGCGGTTGCTGGTATTTGGCCAGGCAACCCCACAAGCTACCCAGCAAGCTGAATTGACGACGCGGGCCGAGGAACTGGCTGGCGAGGTGGCCACCACTAGGGGGGCAGTTCGTGCCGAGGCAGAAGCGGAGCTGGAAGGGGTGGCCAACCGTGCGCAGCAAGGCCCGGACGAGAGCCGGGCCACCTACGCGGATGCGTTACGAGACGAGGCCCGGGCAGAAGTAGCAGAAGGTGTCTCCGCACCGGAGCGGCAACAACCGGTAGGGGAGGGGCCAGGCAGCGAGCAGCCGCCCCTGGTTTCTACACCCGTCCCGGATGCTGCGGCCACTGCGGAGCCGGTCGGAGAGCTGCGCATTACCTGGCAGCAGAAAGGCGAAGAGGTGGCCCCGCTGCTGGAAATGCGCGCCTACCTCGACCAGCTAAAGGAAGCCGGCGTGGCGGTGGGCGCTTTGCAGCTGGAGCGCGACCCGGCGGGCAAGCTCAGCGGCGGCTTCGCAGTTAGCTACGACCCCGAGTCGCACAAGCTGGTCCAGCTCGAAGCGGCCCTGCAGGGATTTCGGCAAGTGGGGAATGGCGTGGCCGTAGTGGAGAAGCCCGAGCAGGCGGCGGCCCGGCGGCAGGAAGCGGGCTACGATGATGAATACGAGCCGCAGCGCAGCAAGCAGGTGCGCGAAGCCTTCGGCGTGAAGCAGTGGGATGCGCTCAGCGCCCAGCTCTCGGCCGTGCCCAAGCACGCCCTCACCGCCCCGGAGCAGGTGCAGCAGGCGGCGGCCGGGCAGCGGGTGCAGCAGCTGGCCCAGCAGCAGGGCAAAACCACTGAGCAGGTCATCCGTGACGGCAAGAGCATCTTTGACATCGACACGAGCGGCAACCCTGCATCGGCGTTTCTGAAAAACTTCTACGCCCACCTGAACGGCGGCCCGAAGACCCGGCTGAATCTGGAAGTGGACTACGAGAAAACCCGCCAGGATTTGCAGGCCCGCTTGGCTAAGCAGGCCGGGGCGGCCCAGCCGGAGCTCGCGCCCGGCCCGCCGGCGCAGAGTAAAAAGCCGCTCAGCGTAGCGGCGGAACCCGTCAATGGCAATGCCGCCCGTCAGACCGTCGCGCAGCCGTCGGAGCCTGCGTTATTCAAAGCCGATGAAGTGCCGCAAAAGGTGCTGGTTTCTCTTAGCCTGAATCTGGCGGAGTTAGCCGACAGCGGGCAGCTGCAAAAGTTGCTTAATGGCGAGAAAACGGACCTTTTGCCCATGCAGGTAGCGGGCAAGGAAGGCCAGGAGCCCGTGAAGTTCGAGGGGAAGATGGTGCTCCACCGCGAGGCCGACGGCACGGCTACGCTCAAAATGGAATTGCCCCAGGAAAAGCTGGTCATTCCCAACGAGATTGGCGGCCAGCCGTTCACGCCCGAGCAGCGCCAGCGCCTCGAAACCGAAGGCAACGCTGGATTGATTCGGGGCCTCAAGGACGAGCAGGGCCGCGAGTTCAACGGCTATGTAGCCGTGGATAAGGCTATGAACAAGGTCGTAGTGCTGCCCGAAAGCAAAGTGACCCTGCACGACACCGTGGCCGGCGTCAAGCTTACCCTTGAACAAAGCCATGACCTGCGCGAGGGCAAAGTAGTAGCGCTGGCTAACATGGCCAGCGGCAGCGGCGGGCAGAAGTTTGACGGTACCGTGCAGGTAAACGCCGCCAAGGCCTGCATTGAGGTGACGCCCGCCGCCCACGAGCTGGCCCAGCGCCAAGCGCCGAAAGCCGAGCAGACGGTGAAGGCCACCACCCAGACCGTAGCCCCGGCCCCGGTCAAAACCGAAGCGCCCCAGGTAAAAACCCGGGGCCCCCGCCACTAGGTCGGCCCGCTCCAAACCCACTTTTCCTCACTCCAAAAGCCCGGAAGCCTACTTCCGGGCTTCTTTTTTCTGCCTTCCATCCTTCGAATTAATCCGCTTTACCATGGAACATGAACTCACCTTCCAGAAGATTAAGGAGCAGGTTGAGCTGCCCGAGCTGCTAAGCCACTTCGGCTACAACCTCAAAAAAGGCGAGCGTTTGGGCAAAGGCAAATGGCACGTTTTTGAGGGCGATGATACGCTGGTGGTCTTCAAGGGCCGGGGCGGCGACTGGATGTATTTCAACGCCCAGGACGACCGCGACAAGGGCAGCGTCATCGACTGGATGAAAAACCGGGTCAGCTCCGACCGCATCGCCGGCCTTGGTCCGCTGCCGGGCCGCAACCTGTGGCAATCGGTTAACGACCACTTCCGCGCCTACCTCAACCTGCCCGAGGAGCAGCGCCCCCGGCTCGACCTGCCACCCATCGTGGAAACCGCGCCGGGGGAGAAATTCCATAGCATCTACACCCAACATTGCCGGCCGCTCGAAAACACGGCCTATCTGGAAGGGCGCGGTATTACCAAAAGCACGATTGCCAACCCGCAGTTCGCGGGCCGCATTCTCAACCAGCTCTACACGGTGCAGAAGGAGGGACTGCCGGCCAAGACCTACGTCAATACGGCCTTTCCGGCCTATCACGAGGGGCGCGTAGTGGGACTGGAGCTGAAAGGGGAGGGCTTCAAAGGTCAGGCTCCCGAAAGCCAGTTCACCCGCTCGCTGTGGCTGAGTAGGCTGCCCGAGGGCCGGCCGGCGGCGGTGCTAGTCGTAAGTGAATCGGCCCTCGATACGCTTTCCTACGCGCAGCTGCACCCCGGCGACAGCGCCCTGTACGCCTCGACGGCCGGCACGCTCACCCAGAACAAGATTTTCGAGTTGAAGCGGCTGCTCAGCGAAGAAGGCATTCCGGCTATTCGGGCCGCTTTTGACAACGATACGCAGGGCCACCACTTTGATACCCGGCTGCTAGCGGGCCTGGCTAGCGAGCAAAATCCCATGAGGGTAGTACGGGAGCACGAGCACCTGCTGACCGTCGAAATCACCGCCGTCCACCCCGCCGGCGTGCAGGCGCTCAGCCAGCACCTCAAAAGCTACAACGACCAGGCTACCCGGCAGTACGCCCAGGAAAACGGGGAGCCGGGCAATCCGGCCAGCAGCCAGACCCTGCGCGACGAGTTGATTCACTCCAACAAGCTGGGGGCCCACACCTACCAGTTTCACGTGCCGATGAGCCGGGAGGCGCTGGGGGCCTTTAATGAGGCGGCCAGCCAGACGCTGGGATTTGAGCACCGGGTGGAGATTGTGAAAAGCCAGGGCAAGGACTGGAACCAGGACCTTAAGCACGACCAGCTGCAACGGGTGGTGCAGCGTGAGTTGGGCGGCATTGACGAGGACCAGTACGGCTTCGGCCAGCAGCACTGGGACAACCCACCCGTCGAAGGCCAGGGCAAAATCACGCAGCAGCATGAGGCCCAAGTCCTAGCCCGCAACCAGGGTGAGCGGCTGCTTGTAGTCGAGTTTCGGGAAAGCCGCGATGCCATCGCGCTGCTGCCCGCCCTGCGGGAGAACCTCGAAAGGGTCGGGCTCACCATTGACCACGCTGTTAAGCTGGACACCAATGCGCCCCGGGAAATTGCCACTGAGCTCACCCTGCGCTACCGGCTGGATTCGCCGCAGCTGCCGGCCATCAGCGACGCGCTGGATGCATTGCGGCTAAATCCCAGGGCCACTGTGATTGAGCCGGTGCCGGATGCAATGGAGCGCCGGCAGCTGGCCGCCGTTCAGGAGCAGCAGCGCCGGGAGGGGCCTCAGCTGGTGCCCAGTGACTCGCTCGCCCACGACCAAGCCCGGCAATCGTTTATCGAAGCGGCAGGCTTGGTGGCCCGGGAGCTGCGTGAGAGCGCTGCCACACTGAACGCGGCCCGTTTGCAGGAGGTCAGCCGGCAGCTGCTGACGAAGCCGGCGTTGCAGGGCCTGAACCGGGAGAACGTGGAGAAAGTGCTGGCCGTGGTCGATAAGCTTGACACGTTGAAGGATAATCCCGCCGTGCAGCAGCTGCGCCAGGCCGTGCAGCAACTGGAGCAGCCCGCCCAGACGCAGCCAATACCGCAAAAACCTCGGCCCGGCCCCCGCTTGTAAGTCGTCAGGGTTGGTAGAACAGGAATCCTCGTTTTCAGCCGCTCCTTAACCGGGGCGGCTTTTTTGTGTGCGGCAAGGCAATGCTCTACGTGGCTGGCGGCAGGAGCAAGGCTAGCAGCTGCTGCTGCAGTTGTTCCATGGCCGTCATGCGCCCGGCCAGCTGCCCGATGGCGGCCAGGATTTCTTCCGTGGCCGGTGAGGCCTGGGCGGCGGCCACGGCGGTGGGCGTGCGCCCGCGCTCCTTGCGCCGGCGGGCTTTGGTGGCCGACTGGCTTTCGAGCGGGTGGGCTCGCCCGGCCCGCTGGTTGCACGCTGCTACCCGGCAGGGGCTGCCGCAGTATTTCTGGACCCACCGCTTCTTGGGAACAAACTTTTGCCGGCAGTATTCGCAGGCAATCTGGGAGGTGTCGAGCAGGGACAAGGGCGTTTCGCGTTAATACCAATTGCAAGTAACGAAATCGCATTTTGTGTCCTATGATTCGCTGCCCGGCGGTCGCAGGTTTGCAGCGATGAACCTGCTCCCAATTTTTGCTTCGACCCTCCGGCGGGCTGCTGCCCGGCCGCCTCGTGATGAAGTTGTATCTGCTCCCCCGGCCAAATCATGCGTGCAGCCCCCATGAGTCGGCTATAAATGAGCGCGCATTTTCAGTAAGATGCTGACTTAAATAAAGTTGGCTTTCTGAAGGCATCAGATAAACCGTTCGCCGGCTTCGCTCACCTTTGCGAGCGTCCGAGCTGGTCAGTCGCAAGATTTCCCGGCTGCAAAAAAAAGTTTGCCATTTGTCCCCATATGGACTGCCGACGATGCAGCCAGGGGGCTACTTAGTCGCGTCGGGGCGGTTTAACGCCGCCCCACCCAAATCTGGTTTCCCTCCTCGTATCCCCGGGCCTAAAGCCCGGCTTTTAACAAACACGTAGCATGAGCACGAAGAAAATTGCCGTTTACACGGCCCTACTGACCTTGATGGCCGCCGGATTATTTGCCGCCTACCGGGTGGTGCAGTTCTATCACGAAGTGACCCGGCCCCTGGTGCCGTTGGCGGCCCCTGCGGCCCCGTTCGCGCACCCCGGAAAGAAAGTTACGACCTACACCTTTTCGGTTATTCAGGAAGTGGTGGTGCCGCCCACCCCGGTATCCACGCAGCGCCCACGGCGGCATCGGTAGGTGGGAGGACATTGCTTACGGGGTGTAATACTGGCTCAGCAGCACCAGCAGACCGACGGCCAAGTAGATGCCGAAACGTTGGAGTTTGAGGGCGGGCTTGTGGTGGTGGCACATGCGGGGCCAACACGGCCCCCGGCCATTCCGTTGCATTTGGGCGGTGTCCCGTATAATTCAGCTTTTCCGCTACTTTGTTATGGCCCACCCCGAGGACGATACTGCCGGCATGACGCAGCTTATGCGCTACGTGCTTACCATCGACAATATGTGTGCGCCGGACTGCATCGTGTGGGTGCGCGAGCAGTTGGTTGGCCTGGGCCTGGTGGTGGACCGCGTGGCCGTGGGCGAAGCCGAAGTGGCCACCGCCCACGTCAACGGCCCCGACCTGAAAGCCATTGAGGCCGCGCTGGAAAACGGGGGATACCGGCTGGTGAGGGCCGTGACCAAAGTCGGCTAGCGGGTGATGGAAAGGGTTACAACGCCCATAAGCTAATCAAGCTACGGTGGTGCTTACGATGTGACTACGGGCCTCGGGCTCGCCCTGCTGCGTTTCGTGCTGCACGTAGTATTCCAGCAAGGTGCCGGGCGCAAAGGTGTCGGTATCGAGGAAGGGCGAGCGGGCGTTGACGGCCACCCGCTGCCAGGTGGAGGCCTCGCCCCCGACGCGGCGAAAGACGTGGGCGACTTCCAGGAGCTCCTTCGAGAAAGCCAGGTGGCGGCCGGTAGGCTCCAGGGTCAGGTCAATTTTGGCGGTGTGCATGCGTAGCGTATTCGAAAAGGGTGGGTTAGGCGACCATGCCCAGAATCAGAAACAGGAGAAAGCCCACGAAAAAGGCCAGCGTAAGCAGCGGCGTTTCGGTTTCCTCGTGCGCTTCGGTCAGGAGTTCCTCGGTGACCAGAAACAGCAGCGCGGCCAAGCCAAAGGAAAGCACGATTTCCAGCATATTGCCGGTGGCCCCGCGCAGCACCGTGGTGCCGATGCCCGCCCCGACCAGCAGCATGAGCGAAGTGCCGGCCACAATAGCGACGGCCCGGCCCTTGCCGTGGCCGTCCTGCCGCAACTCAATGGCCGTGGCCAGGCCCAGCGACAGCAGCTCGATGGTGAGGGCAATGGCCAGCAGGGTGCCTTCCTTCGCGCCCGCCGCAAAGCCAATGCCCAGCAGCAGCCCGTCGATGAGGATATCAATGCCGATGGCCACCAGCAGGCCCCAGGGTAGGGAGGCCGCGCCGGGTAGCGCCGTAGCACGAGTGCCAGCCGCTGGCTCATTGCCGGCATCTCCAAGCTCCTCTTTCTTTTCGAGGCGCTGGGTGAAGTAGCGCAAGCCCAGCATGGTAGCCACGCCCAGCCCGAAGCCCAGGGCCACTTCGTAGGGCGCATGGTGCTGCACAATGTCGGGCAGCAGCTCGACGGCCACGACCGAGAAGATGACGCCCGCCGCGAAATGCAGAATGGCGCTGCGCAGCTTCGGGCCAGGGGCTCGCCACACGGCCAGGGCCGCGCCGGCAATCATGACCACGGCCGGCAGCAGCGAGAAGCCCAGCATGGTGGACCAGGGCGGCGTGACGGCGGTGGGAATAGTAAGCAGCATAGAAGCAGCAGGTAAAAGTGTTAATGGATAGGGGTTGCCGCGTGGGTCTTGAGCCAGCGCTGGTACTGCTTGATTTCTGCCTGCTCGTCGCGCACAATCTGGCGGGCGGCGTTTCTTACTTCCGCGTCTTTGCCAAAGGCCAGCTCCGTTTGAGCCAGGGCCACCCCAGTTTGGTGGTGCACCTGCATGAGCGTGGCAAAATCGGCATCAAGGGTGCCAGGCAGGGGCGGCGGCTGACGCAGGGGAGCCAGCGCGGCGGTAATGCGCCGCACAAACGGGTCCCTGTCGTTGCCCGGCCGGTACTCTTGGCCGGCCGGCGGCTGCCGGGTGAGGGCCAGCGTCAGCACGTGGTTGTCGCGCTCATGCCCCTTGAGCACGTGCTGAGCCAAGGCGCGCAGGGTAGAGTCCTGGCCTTGGGCCACTTCCACCGCCGCCAGTCGCTGGGCCCCGCTGTGGTGCACGCTCATCAGGCGGGCAAAGTCCTCGTCCCAGCACCCGAGGCGGCGCACCGTATCGAGCTGCTGCGCGAGTAGCCGCAAGGTGTCGCCCAGGGCCGGGGGCGCGACCACAGGAGCGGGTTTGGGCTTCGCGCCAGCGTGCACTTCCTGCTCGTGCTCATCGGTGTCATGCCGGGAGCTGCAGCCGCTGATGGCCCCGCTGCCCGCTAGCAGCAGCAGGACCAGAAAAAAGGGTGGGAACGTCATGTTTCGTGCTTCAATGAGTGCCTGACAGTCTATGTTTTGGCGCTTGCTGCTTTGCTGGTGAAGTCCATGCGCTGAATCCGCACGGCGTTGAGGATGGCCAGCAGGGCTACCCCCACATCGGCAAAAACGGCTTCCCACATGGTGGCCACGCCGCCGGCCCCCAGCGCCAGCACGATTCCCTTCACGATAAAGGCCAGCCAGATGTTTTGCCACACCACGTTGTGGGTGGCGCGGGCAATGCGCCGGGCGGTAGCAATCTTGCTGGGGTGGTCGGTCTGAATGACCACGTCGGCGGTTTCGATGGTGGCATCGGAGCCCAGCCCGCCCATGGCAATGCCCACGTCGGCCAGGGCCACCACCGGGGCATCGTTCACCCCGTCGCCCACGAAGGCCAGCTTGCGGCCCTCGGTGAGGTACTGCTGCACGTATTTGGCCTTTTCTTCGGGCAGCAGCCCGCCGTGGGCTTCGGTGATTCCTAACTCTTTGGCTACGCGCTGCACGATGCTGTCCTTGTCGCCGGAGAGCATGACCAGCTTGCTGATGCCGTCGGCTTTAAGCTCCTGCACGGCGCGGGCCGCGTCCTCTTTCGGGGCGTCAGCCACCGTGAGGTAGCCGGCGTATTTCCCGTCCACGGCCGCCACCACAATGCTGTCCACCACCTGGTCGACTTCGGGCGGGTAGGCCACGCTGAACTTGGCCAGCAGCTTGGTGTTGCCCGCCAGCACGTCGCGGCCGTCCACCTTGCCGTGCAGGCCATGGCCGGCGATTTCTTCCACGTTATCGACGGAAACGCCCGCCGCGGCCGTTCCGACGTGGGCCACCACCGCCTTGGCAATGGGGTGCGTCGATTTGGTTTCCAGCGCTCCTACCAGGCGCAGCAGCTGCTCGGGGGTGGTGCCGGCCGCCGGCTGCACCTGCTGCACGGCAAACACGCCCTGGGTGAGCGTGCCGGTTTTGTCCATCACCACGGTATCAATTTCGCGCAGCACGTCCAGGAAGTTGGAGCCCTTGAACAGGATGCCTGCTTTCGAGGCCGCGCCAATGCCGCCGAAGTAGCCCAGCGGAATGCTGATGACCAGCGCGCAGGGGCAGGAAATGACCAGAAACACCAGGGCTCGGTACAGCCAGTCGCGGAACACGTAGTCGCTCACCACGAAGTAGGGCACCACAATGAGCAGCACGGCCAGCCCCACCACGATGGGGGTATAGATTTTGGCAAACTTGGTGATGAACTGCTGGGTCTTGGCCTTGCGGCCCACGGCGTCCTGCACCATGGCCAGGATTTTCGAGAGCTTGGTGTCCTGGAAAGCCGCCGTCACGGACACCTGAATCAGGGATTCCAAGTTAATCATGCCGGCCAGCACGGCCTCGCCCGGCTGCTTGGTTTGCGGGGCCGACTCGCCGGTGAGCGCGGCCGTGTTGAAGTTGGCCGCCGTGGTGTTCAGCGTGCCGTCGAGGGCTACTTTCTCACCGGGCTTCACTTCCATTACGTCGCCCACCTGCACCGCTTTGGGGTCGAGCACCATGCTTTGCCCGTTGCGCACCACCGTCACTTCGGTAGCCTGAATTTCGAGCAGGGCCTTGATGCTGCGCTTGGCGCGGTTCACAGCCGCGTCCTGAAACAGCTCGCCCACGGTGTAAAACAGCATCACGGCCACGCCCTCCGGGTACTCACCAATGGCAAAGGCCCCGATGGTGGCGATGCTCATCAGCAGAAACTCGTTGAAGATGTTGCCGCTGGGAATGCTGAGCACGGCGGCTTTGACGACCTTCCAGCCCACCAGCACGAAGGCTAGCCCGTACCAGGCCAGGCGCACGTAGCCGCTGAAAAAGCCGACTTTATAGTAGTCCAGCGCGATGCCGGCCAGCAGCAGCGCAAAGCTGATGCCCGGCACCAGGTAGGGGTTTGATTCCGCCGGGCCGTGCTCGTCGTCGAGGTCCAGCTCACCGGGGTCGTGGTCATGGCCGGCGTGGTCCTCGTTGTCGGCGTGGTCGTGGCCCGGCACGTCGTGGCCCTGGGGCGCGGCAGCGGCTTCGGGCGTGAGCTGGTCGCGGCTGAGTGCGCCCACGTTTTCGGGCTGCACCTGCTTGGCGGTGTTCAGCTCCTCGTTAAGCTTATCGGATGATGGGTCAGGCATGAAAGTCGGTCAGAATGTTAATAAGAAAACTGCCTGTTCAGGCACGGGGCCAGAACAGGATGATGCCAATGCCCACGAAGCAGACAACCCCGCCGATGACATCGAAGCGGTCGGGCCGGAAGCCATCGAAGTACCAGGCCCACGCGATGGACATGACAATGAAAATGCCGCCGTACACGGCGTAGGTTTTGCCAAACGAGGTGGGCTGCCAGGTCGCTATCCAACCGTAGAGCATGAGCAATACTGCCCCCACGACCCCCATCCAGCCGGGGCGGTCGGCCTTCAACCACTGCCACATGAGGTAGCCGCCCCCGATTTCGCAGAGGCCGGCCAGGAAGAAAATCAGCAGCGGTTTGAGCAGGTGGAGCATGGGCGTTTGAACAAAGGCAGCTTATTCTTCCTCCTCGGCGTTTTTGAGCTTGCCCAGCAGGGCGTAAGCTCCCTCTACGACAAAGCGCAGCGGTTTACCCTGTTCTGCCGTCGGTAGGTGGAATTCGGTGTAGCCGTCTTCGCTCACGCCCCGTGTCACGGGCACGAGGCGATAGGTGGCCCGGCCGGCCGCGGCGGCCGAATCGGCAGCCACGAACACGTAGGATTGGGCCCCGTACTGCACCACCGCTTTTTCGGGCAGCGTGGGCACGGTCACGCGGTTGGTTTCGATGACGGCCCGCACGAAGGTGCCCGGCAGCAGTTGCTCATCCTCGCGGTCCAGGTGGGCGTGCACGCGTACGGTGCGCTCGTCGCTGATGGTTTTGCTGATGAGGTACACGTGGGCCGTGCGCTCCCGGCTGAGCGAGTCGTTGCCCAGCGAAAAGCGCACCAGCTGGTTCTCCTTCACCTGCGGAATGTCCTTTTCAAACACCGTCAACTCGACGTGCAGGTGCTCGGGGTTCACGATTTCAAACAGCACGTCGGTCGGTGTCACGCTCTGGCCGATGCTCACGTTCACGGCCTTCACAAAGCCGCCCTTGGGCGCGCGCAGCGTGGCCGTGCTCACGATGGCCCCGCCGATGGGCAGGCCGGCCAGGCGCAGGCGGGCGGCCTGGGCGTTGGTTTTCACTTGCAGGGCCTCGTATTCGGCCTGGGCGCGCTGGAAGTTCTTCTGGGGTGCGACCTCCTGCCGGTACAGCTCGCCCTGCCGCTCGTACTCGGCGCGGGCCAGCTTAAGCTGGCTGAGGGTTTCGAGGTAGTCCTGCTGGAGCTGCACGAAATCGGGGTTGCGGATGACGGCCAGCACCTGGCCGGCGCGCACCCGCGAGCCCTGCAGCAGGTCAGTCCGGTCCACGAAGCCACCGAGCGGGGCACTGACCGATACCAGGTTTTCGGGCGGCACGTCGAGCACGCCGTTCACTTTCAGCCCCCCGCTCATGGGGCGCTGGGTGAGCGAGCCCAAGCGCACGCCGCCCACCTGCTGCTCGGCAGTGGTGAGCGTAATGCGGTCGGCGGGGCCTTTTTCGGCTGCTTCCCCGCCGGGGGCGGCGGCCGTTTCTTCTTTGTCCGTGGGGGCTTCCTGGGAGCCGCAGCCGCTTAGCAGGCCGAGCAGCACCAGGCAGAGGGGGATATAACGCATGATGATTCTGAAGTTGAAGGGAAAAGGCGGCGCGCGGCGCGGACCGGGCTACTGGCTGCCCAGCAGGTATTCCAGCTCGATAACGGTCTGGTTGTGTTGCAGCAGCGCGTCGAGGTAGTCGAGGCGCAGGCGGCGGGCGCGCTCCAGGTTGAGCAGGTATTCGGAATAGCCGGTTTCGCCGGCTTTGTAGGCGATGGTGGAAAGGCGGGTGATAACCGTGGCCTGCGGCAGAGCGGTGCTTTCGAAGTAGTCCAGGCGCTGCTGCTGCTCGCTACGCCGCAGCAGCAGCTCATCGAGCTGGCCGGCCAGCTCAGCCCGGTAGCGCTCGTAGCCGGCCTGGGCCACCTGCTCCTGCAGGCGGGCGGCCTGCACCCGCGCTTTCTGGGGCCGCCGCCACAGCGGCACGGCCACCCCGGCCTGCACGCCCTGAAAGCGAGCGCCGCCGCCAAAGTAGCGTTCGGTGCCGGCCGCGTCGAGGCGCTGGTAGCCGATGATGCTCTGGTTGAAGTAGCCCACGGTGAACTCGGGCAGCCCGGCCGCCTGCGCTACCCGGGTTTCGGCGCGGCGCTCGGCTACCTGCTGGGCCAGCACCCGCGCCTGCGGGTTGGTGCGCTTCAGCAGCGTATCGACCAGCGCCGGGGCCATGGTGTCGGCCAGCTGGGCGGCCCCCAGCAGCGCGAGCGGCCGGAGCACGCTGTCGGCCAGGGCCACGGCGGCCGGCACTTGCAGCAGCGCCTGCAGCTGGCGCTGCGCCACCCGGAAGTCGGTGCGGGCCGCCCGCAGCTGGGTGCGGACTTCGCCCTGCTGCACCAGGGCCGTGGCGGGTTCGAGCCGGGCCGCCTCGCCGGTCTTGAAGCGCAGGTTGGCCGAGCGCAGAAATTCCGAGTAGAGGCTGTCCTGGCCCCGCAGCACCCGCAGGCGGTGCCGGGCGTGCACGGCCTGCTCGTAGCTCAGGCGCACCTGCCGGCGCAGCTCGGCCTGCACCTGCGCCAGTTGCGCCTGTTGGCCGGCAATGCGGGCATCGGCCAGCCCGGCGGCGCTGCGGTACACGCCGGGCAGGGCCAGCGACTGCGTGAGGGTGAACTGGTTGTCGCGGTTCAGGGAGTTGTACTGCCCGTAGCTGCCGGTGAGCGTGGTGCGGCCGAAGTCGTAGGCCGTGCGGCGAATGGCCTGCTGGGCTTCGAGGGCGCGCTGGCCGGCCAGTACGGTGCCGTTGGTTTGCAGGGCCTGGCTTACGGCCTGCGCGGCGGTGAGCGGGCCCTGCGCCCGGCCCGGCAGGGGCAGGCCGAGCAGCAACATGAGTAGTACCGGGGCCACGGGCAGACTTTTTGCGGGGGCCGCCATGGTAGCGGTGGGCTGCGGTTCTTCAGGGGGGGCGCCGGCTTTCACGCGCTCACTCAGCGCGTAGAGTACGGGCAGCACCAGCAGCGTAAGCAGGGTAGCCGACACCAGCCCGCCAATAACCACGGTGGCCAGCGGGCGCTGCACTTCGGCTCCGGCCGAGGTGGCGAGGGCCATGGGCAGGAAGCCGAGCGAAGCCACGGTGGCCGTCATCAGCACCGGGCGCAGGCGCACTTCGGTGCCGCGCAGAATGCGCTCCATCAGGTCGGTCACGCCTTCGGCCTTGAGCTGATTGAAATAGCCGATGAGCACGATACCGTTGAGCACGGCCACCCCGAACAGGGCAATGAAGCCCACCCCGGCCGAGATACTGAATGGCATCCCGCGCAGCCACAGGGCCGCGATGCCCCCGATGGCCGAGAGCGGAATGGCCGTAAAAATCATCACCGACTGCTTGAAGGAGCGGAAGGTGAAAAACAGCAGCACGAAGATGAGCACCAGCGCCACCGGAACGGCCACGCTCAGGCGGTCAGTGGCCTGGCGCAGGTTCTCGAACTGGCCGCCGTAGGTGGTATAGTAGCCGGGGGCGAACTTGAGCTGGCGGTCTATTTTGCCCTGCAGCTCCTCGACCACGGTTTCCACGTCGCGGCCCCGCACGTTGAAGGCCACGCTGATGCGCCGCTTGGCGTCGTCGCGCTGAATCTGGTTGGGTCCTTCGCGCAGCTCGACAGTGGCCACCTGCTCCAGGGGCACCTGCCGGCCGTTGGGGGCGGCGATGAACAGGCGGCGCACGCTGTTGATGTCCTTGCGCAAATCCTGGCGCAGGCGCAGGACCAAATCGAAGCGGCGCTCCTGCTCGAACACCTGGCCGGCGGTTTCGCCGGCGAAGGCCGTTTGCACTGTGCGGTTCACGTCCGAGACGTTCAGCCCGAACTGGGCGAGGCGGTTGCGGTCGAGCGCCACCACAATCTGGGGCAGGCCCGTTACCTGCTCCACGTACACGTCTTCGGCCCCCTTCACCTGGCGCACGAGCCGCCCGGCCTGCTGGGCGTAGTCGGCCAGCTGCTGGAGGTCCTCGCCGTAAATCTTGAGCACCACGTCCTGCTTGGCCCCCGAAATCAGCTCGTTAAAGCGCATCTGGATGGGCTGCTGGAAGCCGAACGTGACGCCCGGCATCACGCTCAACGCCTTCGCCATCTTATCGGCCAGCTCCTCGCGGTTCGGGGCGGAGGTCCATTCCTTCTGGTCCTTGAGAATGACCATCACATCGGCCGCTTCCACCGGCATGGGGTCGGTGGGAATCTCGCCGGCCCCTATTTTGGCGACTACTTCCTTGACCTCGGGAAACTGCTTTTTGAGAATGCCGCCGGCCTTTTGGGCCTGCTCGATGGTGTAGCTCAGCGAGGAACCGGTCAGCACCCGCATCTCCACCGCAAAGTCCCCTTCGGTCAGGGTCGGGATGAACTCGCCGCCCAAGGTGCGAAACAGGAAAAAGCCGCCCACCAGCAGGCCCGCCGCCGTGAGCAGCACCGCCGCCTGGTGGCGCAGCGCCCCCTTGAGCAGCGGGTGATAGAGGCGGGTGTAGAAGGCCATCATCCGGTCGGAAAAGGTCTTGTTGTTTTCCGTCGACCGGCTCAGAGCCAGCGCCGACATCATCGGCACGTAAGTCAGAGACAGGATAAAAGCCCCGAGAATGGCGAAGGCCACGGTTTCGGCCATGGGCCGGAACATCTTGCCCTCGATGCCGGCCAGGGCCAGCAGCGGCAGGTACACGATGAGAATGATGATTTCCCCGAAGGCGGCCGAGGAGCGGATTTTGCTGGCCGCGTGGTAGGTTTCCTCGTTCATCTGCTCGGTGCTGAGGCGGTTGCCCGGCACCACCAGCTGGCCGCCGTGCAGGCGGTGAATGATGGCCTCGACGATGATGACGGCCCCGTCCACAATCAGCCCGAAGTCGATGGCCCCGAGGCTCATCAGGTTGCCCGACACGCCGAACAGGCGCATCATGCTTACGGCAAAGAGCATGGCCAGCGGAATAACCGAGGCCACGACCAGCCCGGCCCTCCAGTTGCCCAGAAACAGCACCAGCACGAAAACCACAATCAGCGCCCCTTCCAGCAGGTTTTTGCTCACCGTATGAATGGCGCGGTCCACCAGGTTGGAGCGGTCGAGGAAGGGCTCCACGCTCACGCCCTCGGGCAGGGTTTTGCGGATGGTGGCCATCCGCTTCTGCACGTCCTGAATGACTTCGGCCGCGTTGGCCCCTTTGAGCATGAGTACGAGCCCGCCGGTCACTTCGCCCTGGTCGTTGAGGGTCATGGCCCCGTAGCGCACGGCCGCGCCGTAGCGCACCTCGGCCACGTCGCGCACCAGCACGGGCAGGCCGGTGCTCGTGCTGCGGATGACGATGTTGCCGATGTCGGCCGGCGAGGTGGCCAGGCCCTCGGTGCGGATAAAGGCGGCCGTGGGGTTCTGGTCGAGGTAGGCTCCGCCGGCGTTCTGGTTGTTGCTGGCCACGGCCTGGTACACCTCGTTGACGGTCACACCCAGCGAGCGCAGCCGCTCGGGGTCCAGAGCCACTTCGTACTGCTTGAGCAGCCCGCCGAAGCTGCTCACGTCGGCCACGCCGGGCGTGCCCAGCAGCTGCCGGCGCACTATCCAGTCCTGAATGGTGCGCAGCTCGGTGGCGTTGTACTTCTTTTCGTAGCCGGGCTTGGCGCGCACCAGGTACTGGTACACCTCGCCCAGGCCGGTGCTGAGCGGGGCCAGCTCGGGGCGGCCCGTGCCGGCCGGAATCTGGCTTTCGGCCTCCTGCAGCCGCTGCGAGACTTGCGTGCGGGCCCAGTAAATGTCGGTCTGGTCCTCGAATACGACGGTGACCACCGAGAGGCCAAACCGCGAGAAGGAACGCACCTCGACCTGTCCGGGAATGGTGGCCATCGCCTGCTCCACCGGAAAGGACACCAGCCGCTCAATCTCCTGGGCGGCCAGGGAGGGGGCCACCGTGTAGACCACGACCTGGTTGCTGGTAATATCGGGCAGCGCGTCAATCGGCAGCCGACTCAGCGAGTAGCCGCCCCAGGCCACCAGGGCCAGGGTCAGCAGCCCGATGATGAGCTTGTTGTGAATGGAAAAATGAATCAGCCGGTCGAACATCCGCTGGTTGGGGGTTAGGTCTAACGCTTCCGTGAAACCCTGCGGCCCGCAGGCTCCGGCACGGGTGGCGGGAGCACAAGGGGCATAACCGATTCAGCGCCAAGCGCCAAATCGCCCGTCACGCACCGCGACGGGCCACCCGGAGGGGGTGGTCAGCAGGAAAAAATGGGGAAGGGTTAGGCCTGGGGCGGCTGCCACACGGACCCGAGCGCCCGCGTCGGGGCGGCCACGACCAGCCGGCCGTGCCGGGGGCTGGTAGCCCACTCAGCGGGCGGCGAATACGCCACCGGGTTTGCCAGGGGCAGGGGTATTACGGCCCCGCCGCAGCAGTGGCACTGGCACAGCGGCGAGCACCAGTCGCCCAGCGCGCCGGCCCCGCAATCGGAGTGCGAAGCGGCCACGGTTGTCTGCTGCTGGTCTTTGCACACGGTCGCCTCGTCCGTGCAGGAAAGGCACGAGAGGCAGGCAAAGTAGAAAGCAAAAAACAGGGCTAGCAGGCGCATGTGCTGGCAAAGGTAGCGAATCCGGGTAAACGAGCCGGAATTTTGGGGCCGCTCACTTACTGCGCAACGTCTCCAAAGGGGGGCTACCCGCTAGATACGGGGAACCGATGCGGACAGCTGATACGTCAGAGATTTTCCGTGCTGACCCCGCATGAAGTCCATAAACACCGCCAGGTCCTCCGCTACCCGGCTCTGCTCCAAGGCCTCGAAATACGCCTGGCGGTCCTCGCGGAACACGATGGTCAGCGGCTGGCCGTAGTAGCGCTGCACGTAGTTCATGAGCAGCCGGGAGGTGCGCCCGTTGCCGTCGTTGAAGGGGTGAATGCTCACCAGCCGCTGGTGGGCTTCAAAGGCCAGCTCCAGTTGCTGGCGCAGGGTGGCCGCCGCGGGCATCCGCTCGCGCAGTTCCCCGACCAGGGCCGCGACCAGGGCCGGCACCTTTTGCGCGTTGGGAAACGAGCTGGCCCCGACGATGAACACGTTGTTGCGGCGCAGGTCGCCCTGCGTGGGGTCCACGGTGCCCAGGGCCGTGTTAGTGAGCCGGCCGGTGCTGCGCATGACAGCCGCCGCCAACTCCCGCAGGAAGGCCGGGCCGGGTAGCTGCCGCGCGTCGGCTCGCTCCAGGGCCAGGTCGAGGGCGCGGGCGTGGTCGCCCAGCATGTCGTAGCCCTCCAGCGGCTTGCCCGGTCCCAGAATGGGTGCTTCACCTAGCAGAAAATCCATGGCTTCGAGCACCGTCACGCGGGAGCCCTCAATCATGGTGGAGTGGGCCGAAACCATTACCTGGCTGAGCTGCTGGCTGGATTGCTGGCGCACCGGGGGCAACTCCTGCACCAGCTCGGTCAGGCGCTCAATCTCGGTCCAGGTCATGCGGCCTGGCGCAGGGTGGCCGCCCGCAGCGCCGCTACGTCCACCGTGGCCAGGGGCAGGGGCGTGGCCAGGCCCGCGCCGTGAATCAAATCGCCAGCCCAGGCCGCCAGGTCGTGGGCGTAAATCATGCGCCGCCCGGCCTCGTCCTGGTACTCGGTTTTGCCGCGCATGAAGGCTTCCAGGCTCGGCCGCAGCGCCGCCGGCACCTCCACCAGCGCCTGGTCGGGGTGGGTGGGGCTGAGCAGCGAGTTCAGGTAGTCCCGCAGGGCCTGATAAGCAGCTTGGCTGGCAGAAGTCATGGATTGAAGGAAAATGAGCACACGGCTTAAAGCGTTACCAAAAGTAGCAAATCCACGGCTAATGCCTATGCCGGGCGATGCGGTCGCCGCTAGTGCGGAGGAGGACACGGGGGCGAACCCCTCCGGGCCGGGCTGTGCGGGGCTCCGGTGTTGCCTGCGGTCCTGCGGACTAAACCCCTCCCATCCCTTTCGCGAACCACAGGAAAAAGCCGGGATGCCAATTCAGGGCGAACTCAGTGGTCATCGGGCGGATAATGCCTGAGCGGTGCGAATAAAGTACAAAAGGGAAAAATCAGAACCCGTGCCAAATACGGCGATATAATACGCAATAATTGACACTTTAATTTACATATTATTGAAACATAAATGAGTGTTTTTGCGTTTAAATAATATAAGCAGCAAGCATAAAACCAACCTGTTAAGCCATGAAAAAGCCCGCTCCTTTCGCTCCCCGTCCTGACGTGTACGAAATCATCACCAACCGCATTATTCTGGCGTTGGAGAACGGCGTGACCCCGTGGAAGCAGCCGTGGAATGCCGCCCACGGCGCGCCCCGCAACTACCGCAGCAAGCACGTGTATCAGGGCGTGAATGCCCTGCTGCTGGGGATGCTGGAGTATGAGCACCCGTATTTCCTGACCTACAACCAAGCCAAGGAGCTGGGCGGGCAGGTGCGCCGGGGCGAGAAGGGTATGCCGGTGGTGTTCTTCACCGTGACCAAGAAGGACGACGGCAAGGGCGAGGAGAAGAAAAAAGCCTTCCTGAAATACTCCACGGTGTTCAACGTGGCCCAGATTGACGGCGTGGCGTGGACGTTCCCCGAACTGCCCAGCCGCGAGCATACGCCCGAGCAGGCCGCCGAGCAGGTGCTGGCCGGCTACGTGGGTGGCCCCCGGGTGCTGCACAAGGGCAGCGAAGCCATGTACCGCACCAGCATCGACACGGTGACCATGCCCGAGGCCAGCAACTTCCACACGGCCGAAGACTATTACCACACCCTGTTTCACGAGCTGACCCACTCCACCGGCCACGCCAAGCGGCTGGACCGGGCCACGCTCACCGAATTAGCCGCCTTTGGCAGTGAAACCTACGCCAAGGAGGAACTGGTGGCCGAGTTGGGGGCCTCGTTCCTGAGCCACGCGGCCGGGCTGGACCTGACCCGCACCGAGCCCAGCAGCGCCAGCTATATCGCCAACTGGCTGCAAGCCCTGCGCAACGACAAACAGCTGATAATTTCCGCCGCCAGCCAAGGCCAGAAAGCCGCCAACCACATTCTGGGCATCGTACCCAGCTACGAAGCGGAGGAAGTCCCCGGCACCGAAGCCACTCCGCAGTAAGGCCAGCGCCCGCCCGATGGAGCCATTCCGTCGGGCGGGCGCTACGGCGGGCAACAAAAGGAAATTGCAATTGCAAAAAGGCAATTGTTAAGGCTATACAAAAGGGGAAAATCCGTTCGTAGCAATACCCTTAGCGGCTGCTTAAGCAGTCAATAATTACCACTTTAATTTAAACAAAATTGAAACATTAATGCTTATTTTGGCGTTTAATAAGTATAAGCAACGAACGATAAAACAGCCCTTTATTCATGGTTGACGAAGCTTTTGATTTAGCGCCCGGCGAGGTGTGGGCCGACCGGTTTGACCCCGCCGACGAAGCGCTTGCCACCCAGCCGGCAGTGTCCGCCGCCGAGCTGGCCGCTTGGGAAGCTGCCCCCTGGTTCTAGCCGACTCATTTCTTAATTCATTCCACTTGCCGCAGTATGAAAACCATCCCCACCACTCGCCCCGCCCGTCGCATTCCTGCCGCTCGCTTAGCCCGGCTCCGCGCTGCCAACGCCGCCAAGCATCAGGCCGGCGAAGATGCCTGGCAAGCCAACCAAGATGCCACTGAGCAGTTGACCAATCCGGTGCCCGAGTTCGCGGCCGCGCCTCGCTTAACGATGCTTCCCGGTGGGCTGCATTGGTCGGCTCAGCAGCCCGTGCCAGCGGTAGGGACCACGGTAACGGTGAACCGCGACGGCCAACAGGAGCGTGCCGAGGTGAAGGGCTACACCCACGCCGCCGGCTTTCTGGGACTTGTGACCGAAACCACTCACCACGCCAAGACCGCCAGCCGCCGCA
Source organism: Hymenobacter negativus (assembly GCF_016056375.1). GTDB lineage: Bacteria > Bacteroidota > Bacteroidia > Cytophagales > Hymenobacteraceae > Hymenobacter > Hymenobacter negativus_A. Next base: position 79,699 of record NZ_JAEDAE010000013.1, on the reverse strand, counting down.
AGCGCAGCAGCCCCCGGGCCGGCGTGGTATTCGGCAGCCAGCTGGCCCTTGCCGCCTAGCGCCTGGCTCATCTTCTCACTATTTCCTTTCCCCTTCAATATGATAACCCCCGCCCCCAAGCAGCCCCAAATCAGCCCCTTCGATTGGGCCGGCGACCCCGAGCAGTGCCCGCAGTGGGTAGGATTTCCCACCCGCGCCGGCTTACCGGCCGGCCTCCAATGGTCGGGCAGCGGTGAGGTGCCCGCCATCGGTTCCCGCGTTCACATCTATATGAACAGCATCGGCCCGGCAGAGGTGAAAGCGTACTTTCACGCGGAGGGCTATGTAGGGGTGCTTTGCCAGCCAGACAAGATGCCTGAGCATCTGGCGAATCACGGTGTAACGCTGGGCCATTTTTTCGGCCGTGAGTTGGAGCCCTACACGCCCGGCCCCGCCGCGCCGGCCCAGGTGCCCGAAGTGGTAGAAATCAGCTCGCAGGAGTACCGGGTGATTCCGGCCCCGCTGTACTACCGCAACCTGCACACCGGCCGCATTACGGTGGTGTACGGCGGGCTGGCCGACTACTACGGCTTTTATGAGGTGGAACACTTCGCCGGCACGGACCGCCAGGACGAGGCCCAGCTGGCTGACCCGGTCAACTGGCAGGAGATTCCCGAGCACCATTATTTGGAAGTGCACGAGGCCAGCCACGAGCGCAAGGGGCCACAGCTTTTTGCCCTTCGCGCCGGCACGGCGGACCAAGTGGACTACCTGAGCGAGCAGTTCCCCGGCCCGTTCCGCATCCCCGCCGCCGTGCCCTACTCCTTCGACCAGTACGACACGTTGAGCGCCCTGGCCGAGGCCATGAAGGAGCAGGGCCAGCAGTACCGGGGCCGCATCGTGGAGAAAAACGAGGGGCGGACGTGGGTAGCGTTTGAGGAAGAAATGGGGGGCAGCGGGGAATGCCCGTGGGAGCGGGTAGAGCTTGATTTGGGCCAGCTGCCGCTGGACAGCTACGCTTACATTTCGGGCCGGCGGGCCACGGCCGAAGAAGGGGAGGGCAACGGGCGCGTTACGCTGTGGCAGCAGCCCAGCGGGCAGTACTACGTGGAAATCGAGCCCCGCTTTCACTACGGCCCGAATTATCCCACCCTGACCCCGCTAACGCTGGCCCAGGTGCAGGCGCGGTATGCCTTCGACTTCACCCCCAACGGCCAGGAGCCCGCGCCGGCCGAGCACGGCGACTGGATTCCCGAGTACCCGCCCCAGGAGGGCGACGAGTCGGCCGACAACCAGGACAGTACCGACTACCCGGAGTACCCGGCCGATGAGCAGCGCGACTAACCTCATTTTTTACAATTGCAAAACCTGATGCTACCGAACCTCCCCGCCATCGAAACCCACGCTGGCCGCATTGCCATTGGGGCCACCGTCCGCAGCACCCGCTACCGCGACGTGCAGGGCCTCGTAACTGCTATCTACTGGAACGGCTATCACTACGCCATCAAGGTAAACGACCGCCACAGTGACGACGCGGGCCAATACGAACTTCTTTCTGAAAACACCCAGCAGGGCTTTAACTACGTCAATCCGAACACCCAGCAGGTGCTAAGTGGCCAGTTTGAGGTCCTGTTGCCAGGGGAGGGCGACCGGATATACTTTGCTGACACCGCCGAGCAGGCCATTGCCCTGCTGGCAGCCACCATCGGCCTGCGCGACCAGGCCCGCGAAGTCGAGTACCTGAAGCAGCGGGCCGCGGCCGGCCCGGTGGATGAACTGCGTTGGCGTGGGCAGGCCGTGGGCAGCATCGTTGGCCAGCTCGCTTACGTGAGCACCGGCTCTGGCAAGCAACACCCGACCCCCAGGTTTCTGGTGGGACACCAAGTGCATTTTTTCAGCCCCCACACGACCCACACGATTAGCGGGCTGGCTTTGTACAAAGACCGCCTGAACTATGGCAAATCGCAGTGGCACTACTTCTACGAGGGAGCCTCAGGCACTCACTACCCCATGAGTGAGGCCAACATCACGGCCGCGTCGGCAGAACTGGCCACTTAGCTCATTGTTTTGCAATTGTACCATCAGCAACTCTTTTCCCCCTCTTGTTATGGGTTTGACTCCCCAATAAATCACTACTAAAGCCGCAATAAAGGGATGCCCATGGCCGAAGCCGTGGAGCTGACTGGCATCAGTATTCATACTCAACTTATATTTCGCGGTATTGGTAAAGCCAAGTATCTCGGGGTGAAGGCACTGTTAAATCAGCGGCGGCTACTGCTGGTTGTAGGAGCAGCTGCACCGCATGCGGTTCGGTGGCAGCTACATTCTCAATAGACTCAAGTAAATCGTCTAGCTCAGTTCGGGTACCAACAAAACACTCGCGGATAGATGTTTTGCTGACCTGTCTGACAAAAGGAATCAAAACGAATCGAAATACTGCCGGTCTTATTTTAAGCGTCTTATCCAAATACGGCAGAACTTTAAACATTTCGTGCACTTGCGAGCGTCCATCTGTCGCTTGGGCAATAGCGCCCAGCAGACAGATAACTTGCAAGTCCCGTTGTCCTTCCTGAGCGAAGGCAGATGCCTTTGTCAGTAACTGCCGGCTGCTACTAGTAGCGGTAAGTACTTCGGTGCTTACCTCACTTACGTGGCTCCATAGGCCCTGGTCTGAGGCCTGGGAGCGGTACTGGTCCAGAGCCAGCTGGCAAGCTTGGGTCAGTTCTGTGCGCCGAGCATCATTCGTTAGCTGAGCAGTTAGTGTCAGGGTGACCATTGGAATAACGGCGAGCGTTACCGCCGTAGCCTCCGCGTCATTCCATACGGGGCCTGGCCGGCGCGAATTCAGCTCTTCCAGTTGGAACGTCTCCATGGCCTGCTCCTGAGTTAGCCCTTCGTGTTTTACGAAGGCGCTCATTGCTGCCGCAAGCAACTGAGCTTCCAGGCCTTCTACATAGTGCCCGGTAGCCAATGCATATTGCCCGCAGAGGGCAGCAATCATCAATAAGGCCTGCTCGCCTGGAGTTTGTCGAGCGGCATCGAAAGCTCTCTGTGACCATTCGTAGGCCTTATCGATATCGCCGATGCCTTCTGCAAACAGGGCCATCGTATAGAATAAGACGTGCGGAGCCGGGTTGTCATCATATAAATCTGACACATCTTTCGTGTTAAACGAAAAGAATCCCTGGTAAGGAGCCACGTATTCCCCGCCGTCTGCTACCCTTTCAGGAGCTTGTTCCCGGGCAGCTACGCGGGCAATGTAGCCCAGGGCGTGGCGGAGCCATACGTACAACCGCTTCCAAGCCTCAGGCGACGCACTGGCTTTGGCTTCTACCAACTGCTGGACGACCTTCTCAAACCAGCGGAAGCTTTGCTCAATATCGTGATGCAGCCAGTAGGCTAGCGCCAGTTCAGCTGCGACTTTAAGGTAGTCTATTTCTTGAATCAGCGTGTCAGCAGCAGCCAGTTCCTCCGCCTGCTGGTTGAACTGCAGCGCGCGTGCCGTATCGTGGGTGGATATGGCGGCCCCTGCATAAATTAAAGCCTCTACAAAGCTGTCTTGCTGAATACACTGCAAGTCAACCGCCTTAGCTAACCACTCTATGCTTTCAGCCTTCATGTTGGCATCGTAGCATGCTTTGCCCAAAGCAAAGAAAAGTAGATACTGTGCATCGGGGAGGGCCAGCCCAGCAGCACTAGCCGCTACCTCAGCAATAATGTTTGAGCGCTCAGCTACCTGCTGGAATTGTACAGGAATACTGACTGCTTGAACAGTTGCCCGAAGTAGCTCCTGCTGTTGCTGAGCATAATAGTCTGCCCACTCGTTCAGAATAACCAGTGCGGCTTCAGCACTTGTTTCGACGGCAGCAATGGCCAACTGCCGACTGATGAGGGTAACGGCCGTTTGTGCAATGGGTTCCTGCCAGACATCAAAGCCGGTCTCAGCTTGAAAATGCTCGGCAAGTTTCCGCCATTGCATCAGAGCGCTGACCGAATTAATGCTGCGAATAGGCAACCAGAACAGCATCGCTAGTTGGGCCGGCGTAAAGTCATCCTCGGATAATTCTGTCAGCGCCGCCCGATTGGCCAGCACAAACAAGAAGTCCTCACTGAATTCCGGAAAGTGCCATTCTTCAGCGTTAATCAGCTTGAATAGGCGCACTAAGACCTGTTCATTCAGCGTTCCACCCGTTTCGTTTGCGTAGTGCGTCAGCCAATGCTGGTAAGCCGTGATATCAAGGCCTAGCAGGTGGTGTAATCGTAGCTGCTCGTAGCGGATGGCAGCCCGCAGTAGCCGGGGCATTGCCGCCGGAATGTCAGTGCTAGTTGCGTAGGTAAGCAGTCCGCACCGTCGCAGCAACTGAGCTTGTTCCGCATTCTCAGCTGTTCGGAGTATCCCCAGCAGCAATCCGCCGGCCTTCGTATAATCTTGGCCTTTGTTGAGCGCCCAAAAACATCGCGTAGTATCCAGCAAATCCAGGGTCTGGTTTTCCAGGATTGACTGTGCTACGGCCAAATGAATGCCTCGCACTACTGCCGGCGACAGGTTTTGTTCGCCTAAGTTGTGCACTAAAGGGGAAACATAATATACTTTGCCTATCGACTGAATCCAAAGGTTGAGTATGCGCTGCAACGCTTCGCGAGGCGCTTCAATAATAGCTTCTACTCCACTGACAGCCTGTACCTGCGTAAAGCCAAATCCCCAATTCAGCAAACTCAGCCGGTACAACAGCTGCTTTGCTCCCGGGTCCGAAAGACGGCGGGTAATGGCATACTGCGCATCCTCCAGCGTGGCCGCGGAAAATTCTTGTCTAATCAGCACATCAAGCACGTCGGCGCTGTCAGCTCCCCAGTTCATCGCCTGCAGGTGATATACCAGCGCGCCGACGAGCGTAGGATTGTAGTACGTTACCACGCCAACCAACCCAGCCAAAGCCACTACCTCCGGGCCTGCGCCACAATTGGTCAGGTACTCGGCAATTTCCTCGTCCGTGAAATTGACATCATGATACTCACTGAATGTCGCTGCTAGTAGTAGCCGGCGCGTAGATGGAGTGACATCAAAATTGGAAGTAGTTAGTAGTAGGATGCCCCCGGCGGCCAATTGATTAGCTAGAAAAACAAGGGTTTCCTCCAGGGCCGAACCTGCTTCTATGCGCGGCAGGTCATTGAGTACCAATAGCGTTTGGGCGGGAAGTTCCGTAACTACCTCTTGGAGCCAGCGCTGCCGGTTAGTGGAAACCGGTCGTTGCGTGATAAGCGCCAGAAAGGCCTCAAGTAGCAACACCGTCTTTTCGATGCTGTCATTATATGCTCGCAGCTCCAGCCAATGCACGCTGCTGTGCTCACGTGCGACAAGGGCGGCCAGTTGCGATTTGCCGCTACCGTTAATGCCCTGCAGATGCACCCACGGCGTCGCTAACAGCAATTGCGTGAGGTGCCTGACCTTGCCCGCGCGCAATGTTCCGTTCTGTACGGGTGGGGGTGGGGTGCTGGCCAGGTTACCAAGCCGGTAATCGAATACAGTGTCCGACTGGCTTAGCACCTCTACCTTGCTTAGCAGCTGCGTCAGCTGGGTTGCGTACTGGCTTGCATTTTCCTCTAGGCTGCTAACCCGGGCTTCCAACGAGCTAAAAAGGTTTTCAATCACCTGCAACAAACGCAGGTCAGAAACGGAGAGCGCAGGTAGTTGTGCCTGCACTCTTAACTCGGCCGGGTTAAGCTGCTTTAGGCCTGCTTCACTCAGTTGTTTGGCGATATAAAGGAACAGGCGGGCATAAAGGCTTTTAGCATTTGCTGCATCCGGTACCAGTTGGGCAGTCAAAAGCGCCGCTTCTACCTGCTGGCTCATGGCGCTGTAATCGGTCTGCCGAGTACTCCAATCTACCCGACGAACGAAATCTAGCAATTTATCAGGGTCAGAGATATATGCATCGAAGGCCAGCCAGTCAGCTTTTACCGCTGGCTGCACGGTTGCTGGCATACCTTGAATGTGTTCCCGTATTTTGCGCTGCAGGTGCTGCTGAATAACTAATAGTCTGTGGTCACTGCTGGCAACGTTCTTGTCCGTTGCAATAACCTTCCAGACTTCGATGCCACTGCTACCATTCAAAGCAAGTGCCGGCCTCTCTAGCGTATAGGCTGCATTGGTGACGTAGCGAAACAGTAAATCCTGGCCAGAGTTGTTGCTCAGGTGCTGGAAAAAATTGTGCAGCATCTCAAGGGCAAACTCCTGGTTCAGCGAAACCTTGGATTCGCGGTACTTGACTTGCTCAAGCTCGCGGGAAAGCTCTTGAGCTGAGGAGTTATTTGCGTTTGTGACGATATCAACATCCTCGCCCCTCTCCAGTTGCAAGACCTGATTATCCTTCAGTGCAATCCAGCGGAGGAGTGTAATGTCTAGTTGATACACAAACCCACGTATTGTCGCCCAAGCGTCTCGATTTTTAAGCTCAGTAAAATTCACGCAAATGCACTCTTGTTGGATTTTAATTTAGATTGGCAGTCTTACAGTGAACAATCGCCAAGAATGTTGCCTTGGTGACCTTACACTATAGGTTCAGCGCTTGCTGCACAATCAGCTTTGCCTCGGCCGCCTCGTTCTTGGCGTCAATCTTGGCCTGCTTGGCATCTTCCAGCGCCTGCTTGCCGGCCCGTACGAAGGCCGCGTTGCAGTAGCGCAGCTTGTCATCAATATGCCGATTCGAGCGGTTCTTCAATTCCCAGGCCTTGAGCAGCTCCAGGGCGCCTTCCTGCTTGAGGATGGGAGCATACTTGACGATATTGGCATCGGTCACCTTCCAGTCGCGCAGCCGGGCAATGATGCTGCCGGTGGCCGCATTTTCTAGCCAGGACGCGGGAATGTCTTTCAGCGTCGGCCCTTTTTTCAGTTCGAACCGAAACCGGATAATCTTCTTGCGGCCCCGGGTGGGCCGGGTGGTTTCGTAGATGGGGGTGAAGGTGAACTCGAAGTCGGTACCGGCCAGCTCCTTTTCCGGCTCCTTCATGGTGTTGGCAATGAGCAGCATGGTGTTAGGGTACTTCATCAGCGCCTTGCCGGTCTTGCCCTTCTTCACCTGCCCGCGCTTGTCGTACTCGTACCAGCAGTCCATATACTGCCGGTACTCCTCCACCGGCACTTCCCAGTAGCCCTTATCCTGCCAGGCGGCCAGAATTTCGAAGAACCGCATGCTGTACCAGCTTTTCAGGTTCATGTAGCCGTGCAGCGGAAACTTGCTGAAGTGGGCCGCTTTCACCAGGTAAGGAGCCAGCTGCGGGTTGAGTAGGATGGTGATGATGCCGTCCTTGTAGCCCACGCGCTGCTCGCGGGTGGTGTCGAGCAGGTGCCGGAAGTACCATTCCTTCTTCTCGATGCTCTCAAACTCCCATTTCACGTCGGCCAGCTCGTAGAGCGCCCCCTTGATTTTCGAATACGCCGTTTCCGGCTCGATGTCAGTGCCCTCCAGAATGGAGGAGATGTGCAACTGGTAGAAATCCCGCAGCTGGTAGTCGTTGTCCCGAATCTGGTCAATCACCCGGGCCATGATGCGCTTGCCGTACACCGAAATCTTCTTCTGGTGGGCAAACGTGACGTTCCAGTGCTGCTTAACTTCCCCCCGATACTCGGGTTCATACTTGAGGTCCAGCTCCAGCATGGGAGCCGCCGGGACGCGGGAGATACGTTTATCAGCCATGGAGTTAAGCAGCAGGTAGCGGTGGGAAGCATACGCAAGATATACCAAAACGGCTAAAAAGGTAAGGTGCTGCTTTGCCTACCTTACCTTTTGACTCAACCCGGCCCCAGTTGCCAGCCAGAAAGGCGCGTTTAAGAGCCGCCGGTACTACCTGTCCAAACCTTAGTTTATTCACCCAGCGCAGCCAGACGCCATCTATCAGGAAGCCCTTGACCCGAGCCGGGCACCTGTCCAAACCTTAGTTTATTCGGTTTGACGACCCGCTGCAGCAGCCGAAACCTGCAGAGCAATGTGGATAACCCACCTGTCCAAACCTTACTTTTTACCTGTCCAGAACTTACTATTTGATGGCTAAAAGCTGTCCAGAACTTAGCTTTTGAAACTGAAGCACCTGTCCGAAACTTAGCTTTTACCTGTCCAGAACTTAGCTTTTGGCCGTTTACTCCTTATAGTAAACTAGTATGTTCTTTTTAACTAATCAGTAAAAGACTACTATTTAGTTTGTCGACCAAGCGAAGGCATTTAGGACCGAAGGGATGTACCCCACTGGCACAAGGGGCGAAAGGAAAACAAATAACAAAGTTTAAAAAGGTAAAAAACAGGGATTGCACTTTTCTGCTTTTTTATACTATTATTACAAGTTAAGAACATACTCTTGTACTGCTAAGATACTGGAATAAGTAGCCACTGCTCAGAGAATCATCAGCGGCCACAGCTTCTGGAGCAACGGCCCCCAAGCGGCAAGCTCTGGACAGCGCTCCAGGAAGCAATACATACCCAAAAATCGAAAAAACTAAGCCCAAGGCATCATTATGGCCATAGTAACCAAAAAAACACTAGAAAGCTACCCTGAATAAATAACAAAAGGGGAAAATCAAGGACTGAGCCAAGAAGACAGTCGCAAAAGTCATAAATTGACACTTTATTTTAAACAAATCTGACTCATTATAAGGTGAATAATTGCCTGTTTACTGCAATTAAAGCACAAAATGACAGTTATTTAGCTATAGGACGTAGCGCAGCTTTATTGTACTAAGTTTCACAGGTTTTATACCATGAATCCTCGGCGGATTTGGCTGGCCCAAGACTAAACATCAACGCCTCCAAACACGAACAAAACGGCTCCACCGAATAAGCCTTTCTTCTGAAAAGCATTGCCAGTAGGTAAATGCCCTTACGCAAGAAAAATCCCCGCATAATTAATCAATAATAGAAACTTTAATTTAAATGAAATTGAAACATTAACAGGCTATTTTGCGTTTAATAACTGTCAGGAACGCAATAAAACAGCCTTTTGCTTATGAGCGCTAAACCCGAAGTCGTCGAAGAAGCTTACACCATCTTGTCACAGCTGGGAGGCCGCCGCTTCCTAGTAATGACCGGGGCCGACAAGCTCATGGCCGCCGGCCGGACGGCCAGCAACCCGAACCCCTGGCTACGCATGGACCTGCGCCGCAACCAAGCCCAGGTGAACCGGCTGAAAATTACGCTCATGCCCACTGACACCTACAAAGTGGAGTTTTACCACCAGAAGCTGGTCGACTGGGAGCCGGTTATCACCAACCAGCAGACGTTTGAAATGGTGTACGGGGAGGATTTACCCGCCCTCTTCACCTCGGTCACGGGCTACGATACCCACCTTTAGCGCCTGCCGGATGCAAGCCAGCGAAGCCCCCACCATCATCCATCCGGGCTGGAACCAGTACCGCCGCCGGGTTATCGCCGCCATTACCGACGTGGAAATGCTGATGCAGCAGCTGGGCAAAGGCTTGGACAGCAACGGCCTGACCGCCGAAGTGGCCCAACGGCTCGGGCTGCGCATCGATACCCAGGCCGATTTCGACGTGCTCAGTGCCCTAGTGCGGGCCGTGCGCCCCATCGGCCGCGAAGCGCTGCGGGCCACCCGTGAGGACCAGGGCGGCCAGTTTTCCCTCCTGCTTCTTTAACCCCAATGCTTGCCCCAGGCCCAGGATTTAGTTGTTGGCGATGCCGTGTATTACGCCCGGGAGCGGGCGGTAGGCCTGATTTACACCACCTACGAGCGGGGCCGCCACGAGCGCCCGGGTGTGCAGCTGCTACTCAGTGACGGCCGCGACCTGAGCGGCTTCAGCGCCGAGGAGGCCGACCGGTTTTTGCAGCCTTTAGGCGATACGGGCCTGCGCTACGAGTTTGCCAACGTGGGTCAGCTGGCCCGTGACTACCAGCGCGGCGTGTTCGGCCAAGCCTTCCACAACGCTCAGGTGCTGTTGCTCGCCCGGGAGCTGGCCAAGCCCGGCCCGCCCACGAAGTAGTCATTCTCTCCCTTTTGTTCTTTTTGCCATGCCCCCTACTGCTCAATACCCCCTGAATAGCCCCATTTTCGCCCCGCAGCTGGCCTATCTGGCCGTTGAGCAACAACCGGCCGATTCCACCGAAGCGCAGCGCCTGGAGCAGCTGCGGCAGCTTATCGAGGCTGCCCCCGATACAGCCGACCTGCGCGGGTTCGCCGAGCCCGCCCGCCAGTTGCTAGGGCCCGGCTACCAGGTGCACTGCGGCAGCTCGCACATCTGGATAAAGCGCGACGACCAGCCCGAGCGCCTGGCCATCGTGGCCGACCGCCACACCACCGCCTACCGCGAATGGAACAGCCCGCAACAGGCCCCGAGGCCGGAATAGCCACTTATAAAAAGTGGTTTTTCAGTTCCGGCTTTGCCTTAACTTGCCTCTCCAACCCTGACTACGCCCCCATGTACAACTTTCAGAGCCTCACGAAAAAGGACTGGGTCGCCGACTACGGCTTCCGCAAAGCGCTCGCAGCCGAACCCGGCACAATGAAGTTTGGCGGGCAGGCCATGGGGACCGGCCGCCGGGACATCGTGGAATACTGGCAGCGAGAGAAAAGCCACTACCGGCTCTGGGAGCTGCTGCTTTACATGGGCAGCCACACCGTACCGCAGACGGTGGCCTACTTCGACCTGCCAGCCGACTCGGACGAGTTCCTGCGCTGGGTGTACAACGAGGTTTCCCACGAGCAGCGTGAGCAGGTGGAGGAAATGGTGCAGGGCTTCGCCAGCGGCTTCGACCAGATGAATTTTTTCCCCTACGCCGAGTTGTACGCTGTCTGGCAGCGGGCCGAGGAGCGCCAGGCCCGCGAGGGCAACGTGCTGGTGTACCTCGACCGCATCACCGAGCCGGACGGGGCGGAGATACTCCGCTACCAGGCACCCAGCTTTTTTGAATAGCCGAACTACGGGGCGACGGGGGCCGTAATGTTGCAAAAATTGACTAATCTTTGCTCGTGTTAGACCTCTTTGCGGCCCCGACTATGCTCAAACCAAGTTCCTATAATTCGCTGGCCGAACTCATTCATGCCCTGGGTATGCGCAGCGACACGGCCCGGCACATCGGCATCTCGCACAACACCCTGAACGTGCGCATGGCCAAGCCCGGCAGCTTTACGCTGGATGAGCTGGTGAAAGTGGCCGAGCTGGCCAAGTCCGACCTACTGACAATGACCAGGCTGGCCCAGAAACAGATGGACAACCCCGTGGAGCCGCCCGCGCCGGCGCTGGGCCGCCCGCGCTTCAAGAAGAACCAGCCAGACGCCAGCTAGCTTTTAGTCAGCAAACGCCTAGCTCAGGCAGCAGCTGTACTACCATTCGTAGCCAGTTTCTGCACTTCACCCGCGACTTTTTACCACTCATCCTTTTTTCTCCAGAAGGCTAATCGGGCTGGGTAGTTTCGCTGCGTACTAGCTACCCAGCATGAAGCTTATTATCGTCGAAAGCCCCAACAAGATTAAGAAAATCAAGGGCTATGCGGGCCCCGATTATGAGGTGGCAGCCTCCGTGGGCCACATTCGGGATTTGCCCGTGGGCGGGGGCGACATTGGGATTGACCGCGAGCACGGCCACGCCCTGAAATACGTCGTCAGCGACGACAAGAAGGCCGTGGTGGCCAACCTGCGCCGCCTGGCCAAAGCCGCCGGCCCCCAGGGCGTGTACCTGGCCACTGACCCCGACCGGGAAGGCGAGGCCATTGCGTTTCACCTCTGCGAAGTGCTGGGCCTCGACCCGCGCACGACCAAGCGTATTGCCTTTCAGGAAATCACTGAGAAGGCCATCAAGGCCGCGCTGGCTGCGCCCACCACGGTGGACCTGCACCTGGTGCACGCCCAGGAGGGCCGCCGGGCCGTGGATAGGCTGGTGGGCTTCACTATTAGTCCAGTGCTGAACCGCAAGCTGGCGGCCGGCCTCTCGGCAGGCCGGGTGCAGTCGGTGGCCGTGCGCCTGGTGGTGGAGCGGGAGCGGCAGATTCAGCAGTTCAGCGACGCATTCACCGTGCCGGTGGTGGCCACGCTGCAAACCAGCCACGGCGAGCAGCTGCGGGCCCGTCGCACGGCCGCGCCCTTCGCCGCGCTCGACCAGGCGCAGGCCTACCTGTCGCAGGTGGGCCGCGGCGCAGGCTTTGGGGTGCTGAGCGTGGAGAAGAAGCCCGTGGAGCGCCAGCCCGCGCCGGCGTTCTCCACCTCGACGCTGCAACAGGAAGGCGTGAAAAAGCTGCGGTTTACTGTGCAGAAGGTATCGGACCTGGCCCAGAAGCTGTTCGAGGGCGGCCACATCACCTATATCCGCACCGACAGCGTGAACCTGGGCAAGGAGGCTACCCAGCAGGCCCAGGCGCAGATTGTGGCGCAGTTCGGGGCCGGCCAGTTTCAGGCCCGTCAGACCAAAAACAAGGACGGCGCGCAGGAAGCCCACGAAGCCATCCGCCCCACGCACTGGGAGCAGGCCCACGCCGGCGACACGCCCGACGAGCAGGCGCTCTACCGGCTGATTTATACCCGCGCCCTGGCCTCGCAGATGCTGGCCGCTCAGTACGACCAGACCACGATAACCCTCGCGCCGGCGGCCGATGCCGCCGACACCTACACCAGCTCCACCCGCGTGCTCACCCGCGCCGGCTACTTGGCCGTGTACCAGGACGTCGAGGAAGAAGGGGAGGAGCCCGTTGACGAGGCAGAAACGACCCTCAAGCATCCGGTGCAGGAGGGCGAGGCGCTGACATTGGTCAAGCTGGAGGCGCGGCAGAGTTTTGCCCGGCCCGCCAAGCGCTACAACGAGGCCACCTTGGTTGCGGATTTGGAAAAGCAGGGCATTGGCCGGCCGAGTACCTACGCGTCCATCCTGCACACGATTTTCGCCCGGAAGTATATCAGCACCGGCAGCGTCGCAGGCAAGAAGCTCACCGCGCAGGTCCTAACTTGGCAGGGTGGCCAGCTGACCACCAGCCAGCGCAGCGAAACGCTGGGCGCGGATAAGGACAAGTTGTTGCCCACGGCCACCGGCACCGAGGTCACGGAGTTTCTGGAGCGCAACTTCCCCAAAGTGATGGATTACAAGTTCACCGCCGGCTGCGAGGCCGTGTTCGACAAGATTGCCCGGGGCCAGCAGACCTACCAGCAGTTCGTGCCGATGTTCGACCAGAACCTGCTGGGCTGGGTGGCCGCCGCCGACCAGCTCACTCCGGACCGGGCCGAGCTGCAGAAGCGCTTCATCGGCCACTTTGAGGGCGCGGAAATGCTGCTGGGCACCGGCAAAAACGGCCCCTATATTCTGCACGCCGAGAAATACTACAACCTTCCCGAGGGCGTCAGCCCCGCGCAATTGAGCGAAGCGCAGGCGCAGGACCTCATCACCCAGCGCCGGGCGTCGACTCCCCGCGAAGTGGGCCTGCACGAGGGCCAGCCAGTGGTGGTAGGCCAGGGGCCAAAAGGCGTGTACCTGAAGTGGCGCGAGCAGTATTTCAACGTGCCGGCCGGCATATCGGCCGCGGCCGTTACCCCGGCGCTGGCCGTCAATTACCTCATCAAAGCCCAGGCGGAGGCCGCCAAAAACGTGCTGGCCACCGTGGGCAAGTACACCATCGGCCGCAACGAATGGGGCCTCTATGTCACCGATGGGGAGGTAAAAGCTAAGTTTAAGCCCGACTGTACGGAGGAGCAGGCCCGGGCTACCACGGCCGAGCAGGCCGCCGAAATGATTAAAAGCTACAAAGCATGGAAGAAGAAAAACGCGGGCCGGAAGTAGCGCCCCTGAGCTTTCCCGACCTGAGCCTGGCCCTGCCCTATCAGGACGCGCTGCTCTACGCCCAAAACAGGTTGAAGATGATTGCTAGGGGCGGGCTGTTACCGTTTTGCGAGGCCCACAAATTTCCCTACACCACCATCATTAATCTGAAAAACGGCAACCTGAAGAAGGAGGAGCCCCGTTTGCTGCACCGCCTGCTGCGCAGCCTCGACGTGCCGAACGAGCTGCTGCAGTTTCCACCAGACAGCCCGAGTCAGCGGTTTCTATTGCCGGATGGCGAGGCGCTGGCCACTTTTCAAATGCAGATGGCTTTTTTCAAATCTGCTTGTTCTACGGGTGCAGTGGTTATGGATACGTAAGCTAGGCTTCCACTTCATTCGTTTCTTCGGACTCTTCTACCGAAACAACCTCGTGGTTCATGGCGGAAGCTGGCACGCGCCGTAGTGTTATTTCATGCCTAGAAAACTCTGGGTCCATGTAAGAAAGCTGCTCACGCAAACGTTGGCGCAGGTTGATGGCAGGTTGCAGGCAGTATACTTCAAATTCCTGGTCCGTAACTGTAGAAAGGTCTGGGAACAAAAGTTTAAGGAAGCCGGCGGATAATTTTAAGATGGCGCGAACGTCGCGAAAATCCTTAGAGTCAATTAAGTGCTGTCTCTCTTCGACAAACTTGTCATACTCTATGCGGAAGCGAAGAGCATGAAATATTTCACCTAGATAATCGGCTTTTAAACCTACGCCTTTCGATAGGGCATCCACTCCCATTCGTGGCAAATGCCAGCCAGGCAGAAGCCCGTGGATACGGTCGAGGAGGGCGGTTTCTTGCAGTATGGTTGGTAAATCACTAAATAAATGCTTGGCGTTAACAGGCATTTTATCCCGGTCAATCTGAACGTTGGCGATAAAAACTGCGCCAGCATCTGCTGATACTGTGAACTTGCCTTTGGAGTATTTGCCTTGCTCCAAGTAGCCCTTTAGCTTGGCCACCGTTTCGTCAGGACTGCTGAAAGAAAGGGATTGTGCTTCGTCAAACACAACGATATCAAACTGAGTAAACAACCCAGGAACCTTTGTATTCTCGTTGTAGAAAAGCACAGCCGGAGAAACAGCACCCCCTTCAATCAGGCGAGAGTAGCGCGAGAACTGGCCAAACAGAAATGATTTGCCAGTTCCTTTCGGAGCTAACTCAAAGAGATTGACCCGCCTTTGCACAAACGGTATTAAGCGAGTGAGCAGTGCCAAGCGGGTTTTATCTTCCGTATATCCTCCTGGCCCTTCAGCATTGTAGCCGAGAGAGTTGATAAGAAGTTGCGTCCACTCCTCTCGGGAGAACAAGTGGCGCTTTTCTACATACTCGTCAACCTCTATTTTGGCAGCCTGCAAGGGCTTAAATTCGCTCAGCCATACTTCTCCGCCCTTATCGGTCCGGCGGTACTGGTAAATGGCTATGCCCCACATGCCCCCTTTCAGCAAGCGGGGATAGCGGCTGAGCAAGTGCTCCTCAATTTGGACTTTCTGGTTACCGAGACTGCCTGATTCTAAAAAGGTCTGGTCTTTAGTTAAGTCTACCCTCGGGCTAACGTATTCGAGTACCGACACATTATCGCCGTTACGAAGGCGCTGTTTGAGGTCCTCGACGTCATCTTTGCTCGGCATGAACTTGCGTACAAAAGCAATTACCTGCTGCTTGACATCCTCATCCCATTCGCCCCCTTTTAGTTGACGGTCAATAAGCCATTCTCCAACGAACACCGGGATGCTTTGCTCATTAAGACCGGAGCCACTATAGAGACTTTTATCAATGCTATCTGACTCGAACACGTCAGTTACTTTTTGGCGGAGCGCGTCGTTCATACTCTACAAAATATCAAAGTCAAAGTCATCCAACTCATTAGCCTGCTGGATAGGCACTGAAACAGAAGCTTGCGTAGTGTAGGGGTCTCCCTGTACCACGTATTCTAGCGAGGCGGTTAGACTTACGGATTTCTCTTTAGGGCGTAGTGATGAAGGCAGCTTTAACTTAGTCTTCAGTGCCACGCTGCTATTTGGTGCTAGCTGTGCTGGAAGAACGAACTCAGTCTTTGAGTCTTCCGCTAATGATAAGCCCCGTAGCTCAACGATAAAGTCATTAGGGTTATGTATGCGGAATTGCACGTCCTTAAGGGTTTTACCCAACTCCAACTCTTTCTTGCCGAAGTAGCTTATAGCTAACTCAGTTACAGTTATCACCCCCATTTCTGCCACTAAAACTGGGACAATGGTTTCTTCTGGCGACAGGCCGCCATGACGGTAGCCGTGGTCATTCCTGCCGAAATACCGGTAACCGCGGGCTGCTACCCAATCATCCTGGTTGTAGGTTATTTCTCTCGTCAAGTGGTAGGTTTCTTCAGCATCAAGGTGCTCATGTTCTAGCTTGCCGACAAGCTTAATACAGCGCTCGTGTGATTCGGCAGCGGCCTCCCTTATCTTCTTATTGCTGATACCCGACTCATTACGCAGACAGCGGGTAGCCCCGTGGTCAGTTGAAATGAGCAGTTTTGTGCGACGGTCAGGATTCGCCCGCATAGCTGCTGCTAGTAATCCGATACGCTTGTCCAACTCGTAGCCGATGTAATCAGCCCGTGTTCCTTCAATCTGATTATCTTCCTTATGCTGGTACTCGTCTAAATCGCGCCAATGCAAGCAGTACAAGTCCGCGTTAGCATCGAGTGTTTCAGCGAAATTTCCAGTTAGATTAGAAAAAGCAACATTCTGATTAGGAAATGCTTGCACTAAGGCTTCTTTGCGTTTCTTAGAATCGGAAATGAATGCAGAAGCGTCTGGCCTAAGCCCATTTAGCAATGCCGGAATACCTATCGCTGTAATAGTAGGTAGGGCAGTTAGCGCATACTCCGTCTTGATTTTGTTCAGGCCATGCTTTTTTAACGCTGCCATTAGAAGTGCGGTGTAAGCATCAGGCAAGCCATCTATTATAAGCCAAATGAGCCGGCTGCCAGGTGAGCTAAGTAACTGCTGGGCTCGTTGCCGAACGTTACTATTTGTTAAAATACGCTCATCATCAATCAGTGTCGAGTAGTTGACAAATAACCAATCGCCATACTGGTTGGAAAATTCCTCAACCCTATCTAGTACTTCGGCCGCCGGGTCTTTCACCTGGTCAAGCCAGAATTTGTAGGGGATAAAACTGGTTGTAGCCCATTTCTGCCAAACCCGTAATTGCTCCAACAATGGTAGGCTGGCTAACGCTTGTTCATCTGGAGGCGTTACAAGTTCGGGATTTACAAGTACCCGAAGCTGTCTATGCAGTTGTGAATCATTTGCTATAATATCCGCATAGCGGGTTTCCAGAGCCGATAGTAGCGCAGCATCAACCTTTATAGCAGCCGAAAGAATAGCTTGTAGCTCGCCACTATAGCGGCCTGGAAGTACCTCTAACGGCGGCACGCCTTTTTTAAGCTCTGCTGTGACACAGTGCTTAACCTTCTTCTCCAACACTGATTCGGCATCCGCAATCTTAAAGGGTGGCTTTGTCCAACTCAATAACTTGAGCTGCTGCAAGTCAGTTATTTGAATCTGATAAGTCCTTTTTAACCAGACAGTATTATCATGCTCCCAATCAGAGGCTAACTCAGTGTTGCCACCAAGATAGATGCCCTCTCCCAAGGTTTTCGCAAAGGCAGCGTCAGCCAGTTTAAGCGGCTCTAAAGCAGTTGGGAGTTGCTCTAGATGCTGGCTCCAGAGTTGGCGTAGGTATCGTTTGTTGTACAGAGTGGGATTCTGAACAACAAACCGTGCCAGCGCATATACGGTAGAGGCATCGGGGGTAACAGGCTGCTTAAATAGCTTACTAAAAAAGTGCTTTGTGATGCCAGCGACAGAAGGCTCAAAATCAATATCAACGAGCAAATTCAACTCTTGCACATCTTGCTCTACAAGGTCAGCTGGCAACGTGACGTTGGGATGCTTCTGATGGAGTAGTGCTAAAGGGGAAACTCGCGCGATTAGAGTCTGAGGCAGGTCACCAAACCATTCAATCCATGGTTTTTGGCGAACAATCACATCTCGATTGCTTTGTCCAGCGCTACGCATAAAGTCAAGTAGTAGGCAGCGAGCCACTACATAACTCGCATCATCCGCCACTTCTAGTGCTTCAGAGGCCGGTTGTAGGCTAAAAGGGTCTAGGTAAATTTTCATAGTACCTGCGCAGCCGGCACCAACTCGTTGATGAGGTCGTTGAGAAGTTTGCGTCGTTGAGTAGAAGTCAAGCCTTTGGTGTCGCAGAATTCTTGAACGAAGCTGCTCAGCTCAGCTCGGGCATCCTCTAGTTTGCGGTCTTCAGGAAAGGTCCACCCTTGAATGGTCACTATCGCTTTATTCCAGCTATTTACGAACTCCTTCTGCTGGTCTTTATCCCAGGTATGATTGTCAACCGGTAGCCCGAGGTCAGCTGCCACTTCTTCGACAAGCTTACCCAGGCTCGCTTTGCTTCTAGCGCGACTGAGCATCAACCTTGCTAAGGAGTCGGTAAGCAATGTATCATCGCCATCTGCTTTAACTGCAAAAGCCTCTTGGCTACGCAGATTGTCATAAAGCCAACTCAAGTACTCTGTTTCGTGCCCGTACTTCTTCTTTCTGTCGACCGCAGCAACAACTTCCAGTAAGGGCCGACGATACTGCTCGACACTACCTTTTAGATTTTCTACTTTCTGTAGAAACTTAGGTAGCTCTTCAGCGCTGATGTCCTTTAGGATTGGTAAGGCCCAGCGCGTGGGCAGCGTCTGAGTAAATAAATTGTAAAGTGAGGTTTCGGAAAGCAACTGATTCAGCAACAATGCGTCATCCGACGTCTTATTGAGCCAGTCTGCTTCCCGTGTGCGAGCGGGCAAGTTGGCGAACCACTCAGATAGAATGCCTTTGTTGAGGACCTCAATGGAGGTTATTTCTGCTAAACCAAACACCTGACCTACTCCGGCAAAGAATTCTTCTTCCGTTACAGGTGGCTGCCAAGCATCTATCAAGGTATAGCACCGTTGGTATTCAGCAGCGACAGCGGATATATGAGTATTGGTCCATTCTTCCCACTTCGTAGGAATAATGCTTGGTAGGTTTCCTTTTTCTATCCAGCGCCTCGGAATAGTATCGAGATATAGAATCGTAGTGGGCGCGGTGGAATCGATATTATCCATCATCCACTTTGCGGCCGTGTCGGAGTAGTTATGATTCTGCTTGAGCTGGCCTAACGAAACCCACCAGGTTTTAAACAATGCCCCAAAAACAGTTTCAGTTGGGCATTCACTAACAGGTACTTCAAATACTTCCCGCGCAATATGTTGCAACACCTTAATGGGGTCGCTAGTGAAGTCTTCGATGGTCGTTTTATAACCCTGAAACTCCTGCACATATTTTGCCTGACGAATATGGAGGTTACCCTCCCAATCGTTCAGGGGGGTATCAGTCAGCTCGGAGAAGTACCAAGACAGAATGTCCTTACTCATCGGGCCATTCTTGATAAGGTTTACCCAAGACGCTATGCGCGGATTAGCATAGGAAGCCATGCGCTGAGCTGCTGACAGGCCCTTAAACCATCGCTGCGTTACGCCAAGGATTTCGTCTTTGCTGATGATGGTTTCTCCAAAAACCTCTTTCGCCAGTAATTGCAGGGTTTCCAAGCGAAACCGCTTATCTGCGTCTAATGGAAACTGCCTGAAGGAGCGTAGCTTGTCGAGGAGCTTAGGTTTATTTGCTGGGTCATCCTCAAAAGCTTCCTGCGAAGCAGCGCCTACCAAGCTGTTCGGTAGTGTTTCCAGGAAAAGTGCTCGTGCTTCTGGCTCTGGGATAGTCGCTTGCCTTCCCAATTCAGCAACAGCCTCGAAAAAGCCCTTCACTTCACCGCCTTGCTGTACTATCAGCGTTTTTTGCAGGGCCGAGAGCTGTATCCCCTGAAGTTGGCGCGCAATTTCCCCAAATGAGTTTGCTGTTTTTTTATCAAATAAGTCCCTCAAATCTTTGAAGTAGCTTTCCTCTTTGGAGGACATATCTACTCGCCGGACTCTAAAATCAACCGGTTTTTTAAACAGTTCTTTGAACAGTTCGGTATTTTTCTCCTTGAACATCCCTCTTTGAAAGAGAGTGATTTGCAGGGAATGAAGGCGTACATAGCACCCGAAGAAAAACTTAATCAGGTGCTCTGACAACCCATAAGGCGCTTGCAACAGCGGAGTGAATAGCTCAGGTGCTGGAGCACCGCTATCCTTCCCTTTCAAAATTTTATCAAAGTGTTTGAAAATGGCTGCTTCAGGAGTACCAGAATCAGGCGAAGTAACATCGCCGTACTGAATACCCTTCTCGCTAGACTTCTGCTTTGATAAGGTAAGCTTCTGAAAGAAATTACGCAGGATGCGCTCTTCTGGGGCATTCCCAGTGCTATCCAGTGGGATTCTGTTGGGTTCAGCATTATAGATGCTGGCAAATGCTCTATCACGGTCGGCAGCGCGCACGGTTCGTTTGACGAACCACAAAGCTTCGTCTTTGATAGCAGGAACCTCCGAGAACCGTTCATCTACTTTCTCTTCAAACCAGCTGTTGAAACCGCGAGTATTTGTAAATTCCCGAGCGGTTTTATCGTCTGCATAAAACCATTCCCAGTTGATTGGCTCGAACAGGCGCTTGATAATATTACGCAGTTCTGCCTCTACGGTGCGTAGCTGCTCGCTTACTTTTTCTTTACGGGCAGGATTGTTAACGATATCGTCGCGCTGCATCGCAATTCGCAACGCCTCATACTTTACCGTCTTCTTCAGTGGCTCAGCAAAGAACAACGGGTCTCGTGGCTGAGCATAAAATACATAAGGTAGGGCGGCTTTATTAGCAACGACTCCTTGGGCAAGCTGTTTGACAGCATCAGGATTATCAGCTATCAACGGAAAGACATAGCCCGTTGTCGACCAGTTTTCAGCTTGGCCTTTGTAGTATTCTGCCAGCTTTTCTAGTTTCTCTCGTGAATCGGCAGCTTGGTAGATAGGCACTACTTCATACCGCCTTAGTTGGTCAGCCGATTCGAGCGCTAGGCGGGGCTCCAGACTATTCCAAATGCCTATGCAAGTCCCCAGCTTAAAGCCAGCTAGGTTAGCTTCTTCTTCCTTCACTACGTTTCCCACCGATAGGGCACCCGAGGAAGGGAAATCGTATGTATGGTCCGTTGGATTATGCTCTAACCATTCTTTACTCACTAGGCCATCCAGGAGAGCGTTGAATTCAGCGATGCGAGTAGTACGCCAGTTCTGTGCCCAAAATAGCATTTCTCGACGCGGTGCTAAACGCTTATCGCGCACGGCTTTCATTATGAGAACATTGCGAAGTAAACGTTCTGCATCAATTTCTCCGGTTACTTTGGCAGCAGCATTTTTATAATCATCGAGCAGATTGATGCCAAACTTGACTTCCTTTAGGTTGGCCTCAAAAAAGTCAAATAGCCGGTCAGGCGTGAATAGGGTCGGCCTTCCACTATCGTCGATTAATGGCTGATTCGTCAGGAAATGCTGTAAGCCACCTATCTCAAGCTGACTAGGGCTGAGGAAATTGAACATAGTCCGCGTGTTTTGTGCGAACTCATTCGAGAATTTAGGTAGGAGCCGGGCGGTAAGTGGGTGGAGCGGGAACAGGTTTTCGACCACGTTGTGGCCTATCCATTCAGCAGTTTGCTTACCATATAGCCCTTGTTTACGCACCGAATCAACTGCATCACTCGCGTAATCATCCGCTTTAAGCAGCGCATCTAACTGGGGCTTTGTATCAGCTGGCCGAATGAAAACCGTTCCCATTATCTCGGTGGCATCGGTGATTTCTACATCATCAGATGAGCCATCCAACGTGTCTTTCGTAGCACCAAGCAAATGAGTGTCGAATCGACCGATAATCTTGCTTATATCCTGTTTTTTGTCTTCTTGCAGAGAAGAAGGGTTTTGGTGGGTAGCGGCCAGAAACAGAATGTTTGCTCCGTTCCCACCACGTTTCACTCCTTCTACAAACTTCTGCACCGCTAGGCCAGACCCCTCTGGCGAGTTTATCATTCGGTTTAGCATATCGCCAAACTCATCGTAGAGCACTACGATGCCCCGATAGCCATGAGGAGCAATGCTTTTGGCAGTATCCGCATACACAGTGTACACGTCAGCCATGTCAGACTCATCAAATGAGTTATGGACAATCTCCCGGAAGTAGGTTTTAAAGGATTGGTAAGTGGGCGCATCTAACTCGCGAAGGAGCCCAATAAAATCCTCGATTCGAATGCCGCTAAGCTTTTGAGAGAATTGCTCATATACTGCTTTATTGGAAACGGCCCAGCCTTCCAGCACCTCAGCAGCACGCTGGTATATAGTGGGTGGCCGAGTAAGGCCTTGCTTATCCAAGGCCGCAATCAAGCCTTTCAGTAGAGCGTGCCGAAAGTTGGTTTCTCCATAATTGGGGATGACAACCAAAAATCTATCATCGCGCTCAGTCAGGGCCGTCAGCTTTGCAGTTAAGCCATCCTTGATTTGGGCTTCTTTGTCTGCAATTTTGTGCAGAAAAGTAGCCAATACCTCGGCGTTATTATTGCCCAGCAAGTGGGCCAACATAAGCAGTAGATACGACTTGCCAGTACCATATGATGCCTGAATAAGGTGCACCTTATGGTCAGTACCTGGCGAAATCGTGTCCAGAATTGCCTTCATCACGCGCCTCGAACTGCGATTGGGCAGGTAGCCTTCAATCTTTTGGTCGGGAGCGGTGAGGTTATAGCAAAAATCCGTCGATAAGTCAATCTCAGCGGAAAAAGCCGTGGAGAGTTGAATTAAACTGCTTAGCGTAGTCATATGTCATGCAAAATACTGGTTATCGGCCAAATTGAGCGTATGCTGAGGGGTGGACGGCGACTGGTTATATACAGCGTCGAACGAAGAGAAGACCCGCGCTGAGTACAGTAAAAACACAATTGGTTGCCTTGGCTCCATCACTACTAGCTTTTGAACAAGCTGTTTCAGATAGCCGGGGTCGTTTAACCGTGGCGCAACATACATTTCCAAGTTCAAAAAAAGGCAGGGCGCACCACCGGCCAGCAGCTTGACTTTGTCTAGCAATTGGTCATCCGTTAATAGTACCCTTCCATTATGGAGTGCCGAACCGTCGACCACTGCAAAGCCACTCTCTTTACTTTGCTCAATAACAGCCTCAAAAAGGCCATCCGCTAGAATGGCCCCAGTGCGTTTTCGTGCCCGCCGAATAGTAGTTAGCAACTCCTCAGTTCTCTGCATAGTACTGTTCGACTAATGCGAGCGGGGAGCCAACGTAGGGTAGTTCTATCATGTTCAGGTTAGCAGACTGTATCCGTTTGACCAACCCAAGATTGGACAAGTCATTTAGCCGATTCTCTAAGCTACTGGGACTATAGCCAAAAAATTGCCCTATGTTACCAGGCTCAATCAGTAGTTCGTTAATAGTGATGGATTGCCTGCCATTTCGAGTGTCGTAGAGTATATAAGCCAACAGTAAAGGATGAACACCATATGGGTCTGTGCGGCGCACCATACCGTCAGCAACAGTAAGTAAACTTAGTGCGCGGAAAGCGCCTTCGTCCACCAATGCGTCAAAAGTTCTGTTAGCTAAGCCTGGTATGGTGTCCTTATAGTCCGTCTTGAATCCATTCAAATCTGCCCAGTTGACAAAGTCAATTTCAACTTGCTTTCTAGCTGATGAGGTCTCATTGTGGTAAAGCACAAAGTGAAGCAGCGGATTACCAGAAGCCTTAGACCAGTTATAAAGCATCACCCATTGAGTGAAGGACTCAACAAAGCGCTTATCGTTAGCATAAATAATCCGTCCAAGGTCGGTCGGCTTATATACGCCGGGGGCTAAAAGACCAAAATCTCGAAGATAGTACCTAAAATTTTCGGCTTTATTCTTTCCAACGCCAGATAGCCTTATGATTTCCTTATAACTGGTATCTGTATTATTGTAAAGCGTATTTAAAAAGTCGGAAAGGTCTCTCAAAACTACCTTGAAACCACCATACTGGATTAGCGAAGATTGCAGCGTTGATTCCATATGCTATGTGTCAATCCTTTTGTTAGCCAAAATGTAATCTGAGACTTTCATAGAAGGCACATTTTTGACATTGTCAAAAAAGGAAGCGAAAATCCTAATAATTAGGCGTTCTATGGCAACCCTTTGCTGTTTAGTAAGCCCAGCTGGCAGGGTATCAAAACGATAAAAATCCCAGTCTTCTATCTCCTCGCGATTTTGTCGAATCCTTCGAATAAGGCTCTCAGCTTCACCGATGTAAATCTTTTTGCTTTGAGTATCAATCAGATTGTAGATGACATTCACTGCTTCAATCTGACTTGGAAGCTCTTCGCGACCCCTCCAATTGCCTTTTACAAACCGAAAAGCCTCTTTATCATTCAGGCTATCATCAATTTTCTGCAGTGTATGTGATTTGATGAGTTCTTGGAATAACTCAATGTAAATCGGTTTCTGCTTATAGTGACATTTAAACCAGAATGTCTTCATGCTTGCATCAAATTCGATGTCTAGAAACTCCCAAAATGGTATTTCCTGCTCAATGTCTTGCGAGTCATATTGGGTCTTTCCTTTGCGTAGGTCTTGTTCGATACTACGCATGTAGCTCATGACAAAGACGTCTTTTAAAGCGTTGCCTAATTCCTTGGGAAAGAAAAGACGGTAAATCGTTTTCGAAGGAGAGTAAAGAATTCTACCCTTGAACTCACGATTTTCATACATTATCCGCACATGGCCATCAACATTGTCTTTGCTTCGGCAGAGACTAAACAGGGTTTCTATCTCCCAAACCTTCCATAAAAACTTTGGAATAGGAGTATAAGCCTGTTTAAAAACAGCTGCGTCAACCTTTTTACGCCAGAGCGGAAAATCAATGTCAGACCGTTCGTGCCTCATAAGCTATATAAAGCACGCAGCACAGCCTTCCTCTTCGTTCGAATCGTCTAGAATATCCAGTAGAAACATAGAGTGAGTAGTAAGCTTTTTTGCGGCCTCACGCTTAATGTAATCTGCCTTAATTTGTTGGACTCGCTCAGGTTGCATAAGCTCCGTTAACGTTTCGCGCTCATTCCAGGCATAGCCTTCTTTTTCATAAGCTATAGCTTTGGTATAAAGCTCTGGGTGTTGCTCAAGGAGCCATACCCACTCTATTTTTTGCTGGAAGAAACAGAAGTAGCACCCTGAGCGGCTGCGAGAATAATGGCCAACTTGACCATTTACTTCAAATTCCATCTCTTCGTAATACTTCGGGACGCCCACCCCGCTATTGCGTAGAATGCTGAATATGTCCTTTTTAACTAGGACATCCTTGTTTTCAACAAGTGGAAAAGAAGAAAGCTGCGCTAGTGGATAACTAGTTGATTGCAAAAACCTAAACACCAGATTGTTAAAAGACTTGACGTCGGCGTTTAGTAGCAGCGACGCTTTGCGGTTTTGTGGAAATTTTGGAGATATTGGTAAGTCTATCAAAGAAATAAACTCATCATCAACCTCAACAACTCCTTCACTTATCCAGCTCTGAATCATCGGTATTGATGAGTTGCTTAAAAACTTTGCCACTACATCTTCACTCCAAATATTCTGCCTGAAAGGGAAGATGGATTGGATATTAGATTTCTTTGAAATGTATCCTTCCCGTTCCTCATCGCCGCGAATACCGACATATGATATCACCAAGTCGTTGCCAATGAACCTCTCGAAGGGCTCTAGCTTCAGCTTCTTCGTACACCACCTTGCCTGTGAAGAGGGTAAGTAGCCACTGTATTGCTTTAAAAAGTGGTCAAAAGCCTCATGTTCACTGTTTTCAGCGCCTCTGAGTATGTGAATCTTCTTGCCTAGATAAGACTCTAGGTTGCGAATCAATTCATAAGTCTCTTCGAGTTCCTTCCCAGTATCAGAAGAATAGTACTCAATATCCAACTCCGGATAATTGTCCTTCATGTAGATAGCGAGGGCAGCACTGTCTTTACCTCCGGAGATGCCCAAGACATGTCGTACTTTCTGGCTCATGATTGCAGTAGTTTATTGAGAAGGTTAACCACGATAGCTAAATTAACTTGCTTTCCATGGTTCATAAGATTGAGACGAAGGAGAAGCGCGTCGGTATCCTTCTTAACAATTTGCTCCTTGGCTTTGGGCAGTCTGATAAGGGCTTTTTGCACTTCCGTACCAAAAGCGCTAAGCTCGATGGATGTAGCAGATTCTTTCTTCGCGTCAATGTTGCTGGCTGATAGGCTAGTTAGACTGTCCAGGTCAAGCAGCATTCGCTGAAATTTATCGTACAGTACCGATTCATCATCATCGCTGATGACATCCAGCGATTTGCCAACTACAGCTTGTGCCATGGCACTGAGCCAGGCGTCGCGGTCGGTGCTAGCCGAGTTAAGCCGCTGCACGAAAACTCGCTGGTTGGCCATCAGCATAGGCTGACTGAGCTTTTTAAAGCGTTTCTGCAATACAGACTTATACTCAGTAAACGGAATAGCTTGACCTACTACTTCTACTTGGATAAAGCTCTCAAAGCGATTCAGTAGCTCAGGGTAGGCATGGCGAATGCTACGAATAGCATCCTCAATTTTTTGAATATACTCTGATAACGACTCCGGCGAACTGAGTAGGGCATTTAGGGTGTAACCCAGTGCCGAAGGAAATTCATCAAAGAATGTTTTCTCAGGGTCTGTGGAAGTAACAATTGCTTTTCTTAGCGCAAGAACTTCCTTATCAAGACGCTGGGTATTCTTGGCGTAGGCAGGAAGCTGACGGTGAAAAGACAAGAATGGTCGAATTGTCTCAACAAACGTCTGGTTATCAACGAACAATCGGTCTTGTTGCTGGAGAAATGTGCGGTAGCTATTGAGTAAGTCCAGCTTAACGCCTTCGATGTCAAAGGTTTTTACCTCATAGTCGGACGGGTATTTGACAACTAGGTCAAGTATTTCATCCGATAGCTGAGGAATGTAGCCCTT
The DNA here is from genome assembly GCF_016056375.1 of Hymenobacter negativus. GTDB lineage: Bacteria > Bacteroidota > Bacteroidia > Cytophagales > Hymenobacteraceae > Hymenobacter > Hymenobacter negativus_A. The sequence goes on along the minus strand of NZ_JAEDAE010000013.1, from coordinate 52,939 downwards.
GTCCCCAAACATACCGTAGTCATCCCGCTTAAGGAAAAGGAAAGTGGGTATCCAAAAATCTAAAAAGCCCTGCTTAAGCTTAAACGGTGCCGCTGCCAACTTTTCGTATAAGCCTGCTACAGACCGACGACGCTCCTTTGCACTCTGCAAGAACTGCTCTGACACCTCCCACAGCTGCTTGAAGCGATTAGGGTCGGGGTGCTGCTCATTACGACTTCCAAAACTGGTTGAGATTCCATTGGCCTTGAGCAGCGAGAGGTAAATAGTCTTTTCAGGAGGGAATTTGCTTTTCTCAAACCCGAGGTCAGGTTTGTCCCAATCTGTTACCAGCGCTTTAAAGTACTGCCGGCGAGCAGTAAAGATGGAGCTCGAAATAACGTGCCGGTTGACTAGTTCATTCTTGAAAACCGGGGTGCTCGGGTAGACAGTTTGGCAAACCCGAGATAGTAGTTGATTGAAAAGGCGTTGCGAATGAATATCCTTCTGCTCGCCCTGCCATAGCCAGGTAAGATGCGTAGAGCCAACATAAAGATTGCCTAATATGAAGTGGTTGAGCGTTTTGCGCGCAGCTTCAATATTCTCATCCAACAGACGCAACGCGATTTTATCGTCCGCATTATCGGCTTTTACCTGCTCAAGCTTCTGCAGCTCGTAAAGCAAATCGATGATGTCACGGGTGTTTTCGTAGTGCACGAAAATCAGCGCTTGGTCGGTATGTGCCGCCGAGTGAGCCCGTACCTTTTCAGCCGACAAGGCTTCGTTAAAGACCAAATAAATCAGACCGTCTACTTCACCGGTGGGGTGGTCGGCTCGTAGCTCGTCGGTGATAACGAACTTGAACTGGCGTGGCGTACCAAACTCGTAGGTGTAAGCTTTGGCCAATACTGGTGGCAGGTCATCATAACGTTGGAGCAACGCTGCTACAGCATCACTCTTTGCAATCTTCTGTTCAGCCTCAATCAAGGCGGCTTCCACGTCCAGTGTGGTGCCGTTGTTAGGAATGAAGCGTTTAGCGTGTGGCCGATACAGAATGATTTTATGCTTCTTCAGCGCTTCAACTAACTCAGCCGCATTTTCAAGGCCCAGCGCACTCTTAGCGTAGCTCACTAAGAATGCCTGATTCAGATTACTTCCCTGAGCAGCCGTGATGTTAAGCAGCCCAACGGTTTTGAGCAAATGCTGGTAGGCCTCAATGTCTTCCGAAAAAGTCCGCTCAATCTCATCTAATCCATTCCGAATGGCTGACCACGCAGCATAGTCCGGGTTGAATTTTGACTGGAGAAACGAGTAGAAGTTGAAGAATAGATAGTCATAAACCTGCCCGATGTGATAAAACGCCCCAGGCCGGTCACGACGGAACTGTTTCAAACTGGTGTGGTCTGATGCTTCTAGGAAAGAAAAGAGGCTGCGCTCGTTCTGGCCGTAGCGTTGCAAACAAAGCGTAAGTACGTTTGCGGCTAACAGGTCAAGGGGAAACAGGCCCGTCGCTACCTCTGCGGCGTATGCCGGCTTTAAGTCAAAGGCCCGCGTGTCATTAGCAATAAGGACCGTTTGCAAGACAGCCTCTTCCTCATGAGCATCGCGCCTAGTCGCGTCCAGGTGCGTGGCAGCCAAACGAAGTAACTGCTCAATCGGCTCATTGAACGTTATCTCACGAAACCGCCCCTTCACCTTACTCCATTCCTGTCGTTGTGGTACACTTAAGCCAAAAGCATAAGCATCAACGTTCTGGTGCACTGTCGTAATGAGCAGTACATTGTGGCGTGGGTCAGCTGCGAACTCGGCTAGGCTCTGGAAAAAGTAGACTGCGGCCCCAGGGTCATTCGCAGCCGCATGTTCCAGGAATTTGCCAAACTCATCTATCAACACAACCAGACGGCCCTTTTTCAGGATATCCTGGTGCTGATAGTAGAGTGCCGCTAGGATAGCAGTACCCTCGGCTCCTGGCTCCAGGCCATAGCGCTCGGCCATAACGTTAGCCAGGGACTGATATTCACCAATAAAGCGCACGACCTCGGTAGGGCCTGTACCAAAGAGTTTGTCGCGGAAGTAAGGCTTTTGGCCAGTAAGGTTTTGTTCTAAGGCCCACAGAAAAGCACTCTTACCAGTGCCATAGGAGCCAATCAGCGTGAAAGCCCGAATACCAGTCTGGTAGTCGGCCAGCAATTGGGAAACGATGCGCTTAGTATTATCAGTCGGGATGTAGTTCAATGCCCGATTGGCATCCCGCACGATATTGACCGAGGGGCTAAACATGGACTGAGGCATAGTAATTTCTTAAAATCTGGTACTTATCAGCCGGCTTTTCGCGGAATTGTAGCTCGCGTACACCGGCCTGGTCATTATAGGTAAGGAATTCGTGGCTACTGACCAGTTGTTCAATCTTGCGCAACAGACCAGCCCGGTTCATCCCAAACACGGCACATGGCATCCCAGGGTCATTTTCGAGGGTCTCCAAGTTGACCGACATACCGATGCTAGGGGAGTCCAGCAAACAGTAAAGTATCCAGTCGGCTGGCACATCATCGCGGTCTGAAGGCGTAATAACGTAGACTGAAATCTCGCTTTTACCATCCTCGTTTTTTCGCGGGAATGAATGCACTAAGTCTAACTCAGTTAGTATGCCTGAAAAGCTGTCTTCGCGGTCTTTTACCTTTGTACCTCGCTCGGAAGTACCCCGATAATACATTTTCAGAAAAACCCCGAAGTCTTCGCTGATACTTTTGGGACTCACCGTAAAGCTTTCCTCGCGACCTTTCTGCTCGATAAATCTCCCGTAATCCTCACGTGTGAACTCAATCTTACGCTTTCTAAACTCATCAAAAATGAGCCAATAGGTGGAAGCGAACCTAGTACGGACTAATTGATAGTGAAGCAACCACAAGGTGGCATTATCCTCTAAAAACGCATCAAACGGTGCTCCTTCATCATGGTACCCAAATAAAAGGTCAGCTAGTTGAGTAGGCTGGTCGGTTGCTTCGTCCAGTAAGCCAAAGGCCCGTAGCCAATGCTTGATAGCCCTCACCATATTGTTACCAACCCCTAGTATAACGGGTGCGTCATCGGCGCTGAACGTGCGGCCTTCGCGTAAATAATCATAGCCCTTCTTAAGCCATAGCAGCCGGCACTGAAAGCTGTCATGACCACTGAAAGTGTACTTATAGGATTGCAACATATCTCAAAAATGTTCGGCTAACCACCTTCAAAGGGTGCGAAGGCGAGTAAAAGTAGCATCAAAAATGCTATTAATTTTAGCTAAGCCGAATTAGGCAAATAGCTTTAGGATGCGAAAGGAAAAACTAGTGAGCCAAGTTATCAAGGCAGGTGTTCAGTTTGAGACCGCGATTGATTAGGTTTCTAGTAGCATTGGGTATCCCTACCTAGCATCAGTGGCTCTACTGGCCCCGCAGTCTCAACTCCGGTGGTCTGATTAATAAGATTAGAGATGTCATCGGAAGGCATAAGGAGGAAGAAAGAGAGCAGGAATCCACTGCAAAGTACGGGTTTCAAATGCCATTATTACACCGTCATAACACGAGCGCACTAAGTGGAGACTTGAACATGCAGAGCTTCAATAGATAAGCGAAAGCATTGCGAGTTTACAATTGCTTTTCTGCAATCACAAATTTGCAATTGTAAAATCATGATTGTAAATTCACTCGTTCAATATTTGTTCCTTTACCCATGAGCCAGCAAAGCATCAATCTGGAACGGTCCCAAACGTGGGATGCCCTCTGTTTCCCCGTAGCGTCCGTACCATTGGAAACCCTACTTCCGATTGGCTACCGCATCGTGCCCAGCGACCGTAAGCAGGCCATTGTGGGAGAACTGCCGGATGGGACGAAGAACATATTCGCCATGCAGAGCGGTGAGTACAGCCTGATTAAAAACGAGGTCCTGCGCGAGGCCGCTGAGTTGTACCTGCCAGGGCACACCATTGATGCCAGCTTTACGCCACAGGGGGAATTTTCCATCAACTTGATTCTGCCCGACGAAGTCAATATCGCATCGAGCTCGGCGAATACCAAAGTGGTGGACCGGCTTTATAAGTCGATGATTATTAACAACTCTTACTCAGGAAAAACGCCGTTCTCGCTGCAAGGCACGGCGTTAAAGGAACACATTGAGACGGGTACGACCTCGAAAATGCGGGTGAGCTATTACCGGCAGGTGTGCACCAATGGCCTGATGGGCTGGGCCGATGATTACATGAGCTTCGACCAATACTTAACCTGGCTGCTGAACGGCAAACCGAAAAAGTTTAAGGACGCACTTAAAATCAAGGATGCCGAGCTGGCCGTGCTGACGGGCCGCCAGGTGCAGCGCGAGCAGGAAGTGCTGGTGGATAAGAAGTTTCACCACAAAGGCCTCAACCTGGAGGTGTTTAAAAAGCAGCTGGCCAGCATCTTTACCGCCTTCCAGAGCCAAACCAACTCGCTGACTCCGACCATCGGGGTCTACAAGGAGCTAGCCAAACGTCCCACGCCGGAGAACCTGGCTACGGTCATTACCGAGAGCGGCTTGCCGAAAATGCTGGCCCGCAATGCGATGGACCGTCTGGCTGAGGAAATGAGGCTGCTGGAAACGCCCGCTAACCTGTGGCTGGCTTACAATGCCGTGAACCACGCGCTGTTCAACAGCCGTAGCTCGCTTTCCATCAGCGACCGGTTCCGACTGGACGAGGCCGCGTTTCATCAGTTGGCCACGCTGGCCCTGACCTAGCCCACCGGGGGGATGCGCATGGCCGCGTGGTCGTAATAGAGGGTAGCCCAGCCATTAGGGTTGGGGCTACCCTTCGTGCGTTGGTGCAGCACGTCCCAGACTTCGGAGTAGGGAATGCTCACTCGCGTCCAGTCGGCGAGGCGGCGGCCGTCGAGCAGAACATCCAGTCGCAGTTCATCGTCCCCCAACTCAAGGTTGCGCGTCGTTTCCTCGTTGAGCCACATAACGGCCAGCCACCAACGCGCAGGGTCGTCGCCATCTTCGTTGTCTTCGACGTGGTCGTAATAGTTGGCTTTCAGAAAGTAATGGTTCTTGGCGTCGGGCAGGCCGGCGGCCACCGCTTGCAGCGCCGCGGCGAGGGGAGCAGGGCAATTCATGATTCCGTGATTACGCTTTGTTGGTAAGCCCAGTCTTCGGGCAACAGAATGGCCTGCATGAAGGCGGAATAGCCCTGGTCGCGCCGTTCCAGCGCGTGCCGCCGCAACGCCAGGCTACTTTTGCTTTGCTCGAAGCCTTCCTGCTCGACCACGCGCCGCATCTTAGCCGGTAGGCCTTCAAGCCAGTCCAGGTAGTCGGCCTCGGTGATTTCGCCTACGGCCTGCTGCTGGTAGCGGTAGCTGGCATTGCCCAGCCGAAACAGGCGGGCGTGCTCTATCCGCTGCTCTTCCGGCAGGGCAGCTAGAAAGTCCAGCTGCGACTGGTGAAATTTATCAAGCGGGTGCCGGGGCTGAAGCAGGTTTTCCATACCTTATATAATAGGTGCGCCAAGTTACAAACCCAGCGAGTGGGCCGCGTTATAGGCAATGATGTCGTCGAGCCGGGAGTAGCGGCTAATCATGGCGTCGGTTTTCTGCTTTGTCTGGTTTTTGATGAATTCGTTGGACTGCCCGTTGAGCTTGGCCGTGGTGATGAACGAGGCGCGCAGCGAGTGAGCCGAATACTTTTCGCCCAGGTGCTCCTTCACGAGCAGGTTCACGCGCCGGTCCGACAGCCGTCGGCGCGAGGGGGTGCCCGCTTCCCCGGTTTTGCCCCGCGCGAGCGACACGAACACCGGCCCTTCGGTGCGCTCACCCAGCAGCTCCACCCAGGCCTTGTAGGCCCGGATGGGACAGAACAGCGGATTGGAAGCGTAGAAAACGGCTTTTTGCTCCAACTCCCCGGCCTGGTTGGTTTTACTTTTGGGCAGGCTCAAGATGAGGGCCGCATCGGTCAGTTCAATGTGTTCCAGGTTCAGGCCCACCAGCTCGGAGCGGCGAAAGGCCCCGGTGAAACCTATTAAGAGGAGTGCGCGCGCCCGCACGCCTTCCGGGCGGGTCAGGTCCAGTTCGGCAATGCACTTTTTTAGGTGGGCCACCGAGAAAGCCGGGGCCTGCTTCTGCTTTTTGCCCACGGCGCGGGCCACGCCCTTGCGCAGCACGTCCAGCGCCGGCGCGCTGATGGCCGAGGGCAGCCCCAGCAGCTGGTGATTCTTCTCGATGGCGGCTAGGTGCCGGTTGATGGTGGCCAGCTTGCGCGGGATGTCGGCCAGGTGCGCCACGTAGCTGGCGAGCGTGGCCACGGCGGCCGGCCAGGGCGTGAACTCGTGCGCGGCACAGAAGGCTTCGTAGCTGCGCAGGTCGGCCGAGTACGCCAGGCGGGTGTTGTCCGCGCCTTCGAGGCCCAGGGTCAGGTAACGCCCGACGTTGGGTGCCACTTGCCCGGCCAGGTCGTTGGCCAGCGCCAGCGCCGGCAGCTCGCCGGTCACGGCCGGCAGGTTCTTCTTTCCCTTTGGTACCATCTATGTTTTTGCAATTGCAAAATATGAGGCTGCAAGTGCGCGTCAAATGTACGAAAAACTTAGGTCCGATAATTAATGATTATAGAACCTAAGTTCTGAAAATGGGCGAAGACGAACGTGGTTGGAGCAGCCAAAAAATACGAGCACTGCGCTTCGCAAAACTTCACACTATTTTTACCAACCGCATTTCCATTCCGCTGCGCGCTTTTACTGTATGACCAAAAACTACCCGCTGCTTTTTCTACTCCTTATTATAAGCATGCCCGCGCTGGCCCAGCGGCCCAAGCCGGCGGCCGTGAGTTTGCCCCCGGCCGATACGGTCTATTTCGACCGCGACTGGGAACGGACCGAAACGCTGGAAGAGGTTGCCTACGCCCGCATTGCCCACCACGACGCGGCGGGCAAAACGATGGGCACCGTGCGCGACTACTTTTACCCCTCCTGGAAAAAACAATGGGAAGGCAAGCTGGCCGCCGAAAAACCCGACAAGCCCACGGGCCTGTGCTGCGGCTGGCACGAGAACGGCCAGGTCAGTTTTCGGGGTACGTATCTGAACGGCGTGCAGCAGGCCGACTTTCGCAGCTGGCGTGAGGACGGACGGGAAATCAAGTGTGCTTCCCGCCTGGTAGAAGCCCTGCCGCTGAGCAACGCTTCCATTCATTGCAGCAACTGCCTGCACTCCAGCCGCAAGGTGTTTACGGTGGATATTCCGGACGGCACGGTGGGCATCGTTTACAAGCTCGACGTGCGCGACGAGGGCCAGCCGCCGGTGTCGTGGTCCACGGCTTTAGCCATGGCGGCGGTAGTGGGCAGCGGCGGCACGGCGGCCCCGGCCCTGCTGGGCGCAGCCGCTTCCGCCCTCACCAAGCAAGGCAACAATGCCCCGCCCACAGTCAGCACCAAGTGCCACTGGTACATCACCGCCGACCCGGCCGCGGCCAACCAGTTTCTGGCGACGAAGGGTACTATTACGGATATGCAGGCCTGCCTGCGGGCCGCCGCGAATACGCCCCAGGAAACCCGTCCCATTACACTGCCACCGGGCACGCGCCAGCTCTTTGTGTGCGTAAATAACGATAACTACACCACCGACGCAACGGCCACGCTCAGCGTGAGCGCCCTGGTGCAGGCGTGTAAGTAGGGGGCAGAAAACGGAAAATTTAGCAGCGCCTGATTGAAAACACCAAGGCCACCGTTGCCGTTACCAGCACCCCGAACGTCGCCTCAACTTTTGCCGTGACGTTTCGCTGAGTGAACAAGCCGTAAACCTGCCATTTTTGTGGTTGACCGCGTGGCCCGGCTCCGCTTTTTCTGCCTGATTTTTTACTCCGTTGCTTTCGTTCTGGCGGTGGCGGCTCTGTTCCGCTACTTATGTCTGCTCCCGCTTCCTCCGTGCCTGCGCCTTTCTTTGAGCCGGACACATTGCTGCACGAACTGATGGCCGTCTCGCTCACGGGCATCAACCTGCTGCGCCCCTGCTATGGTCCTACCGGTGAGTTGGATGATTTTGCCCCGGAGTATTTCAACCCCGCTGCCCAGCGCATGACCGGGCTACCCGAGCAGCCCGCCGGCACGGCTCGCACCCTCTTCCCCAACATTTTCGCCAACGGTATTTTCGATTTTTACCGGCAGGTATTTGAAACCGGCGAGCCCGGCCGCTTCGAGCTGTACTACCAGGCTGACAGCCTCGACAACTACTTCCTCGTGGCGGCCCGCCGCAGCGGCGAGCTGCTGCTGGTGAGCTTCACCGACATGAGCGACCAACCCCGCACCGCCGCCGAAAATGCGCTGCGTGCCGCCCAGGCTGCCGAACAGGCCGCCCGCGCCGAGGCCGAGGCACAACGCCGGCGCTTCCACGAGGTACTCATGCAGCTGCCCGCCCACGTGGCCGTCTACCACGGCCCCGACCATATTTACCAGTTCGTCAACCCGGCCTACCAGCGCGTGTTTCCGCACCGCAGCTTCGCCGGCCGGCCGTTTCGCGAAGCCATGCCGGAGTCCGAGGGGCTGGGCGTTATCGCCTTGTTCGACCGGGTGTACCAGACCGGCGAGCCGTTCTATGCCCAGGGGCTGGAAGGCTGGTTTGACTTTCAGGGCACCGGCCAGCCCGAACAGTTCTTCTTCGACCTCTCCCTGCACCCGCTGCGCGACGCGCAGGGCCGCATCGACGGCATCCTGGACTTTTCCTACAATGTGACGGAGCAGGTGCGCGCCCGCCGCCAGGTCGAGCAGCTCAACCAGGAGCTGGAAGCCCGGGTGCAGGAGCGCACCCACGAAGCCCAGACTGCCCGTGCCCAGGCCGAGTGGCAGCGCGCCCGCCTCGAACAGTTTTTCATGCAGGCGCCGGCCGCCATCTGCGTCTTCGACGGGCCCGAATTCCGCTACGAGCTGGTGAACCCCGCCTACCAGGCCCTGTTTGCCGGCCGGCCTCGGGTGGGCCTCACCCTGCTCGACGCCCTGCCCGAGCTGGCCGGCCAGCGCGCCCTGCGCACGATGCAGGAGGTGTACGACACCGGCCAGACCCACCGCGAAGCGGGCGTGCTGGTGCGCCTGGCCCGCCCCGGCGACGGCCAGCTGGAGGACCGCTACTTCGACTACATTCAGCAGGCCCGGCGCGACGAGCACGGCCGCGTCGATGGGGTGCTGGTGTTTGCCTACGAAGTGACAGACCAGACCCTGGCCCGCCAGCGCACCGAGGCCCTCCAGGCCGAGCTGCTGGCCGCCGCGCAGCGCCAGGCGCAGGAGCGCGAAACCTTCTATCAGGTGTTCGAGCAAACCCCGGCGCTCGTCTGCATCCTGCGTGGCCCGGAGCACCGCTACGAGTACCTGAACAGCGCTTACCAGCGCCAGTTTCCCGGCCGCCAGCTGGCCGGCCGCCCCGTGGCCGAGGCGCTGCCCGAAACGGTGGAACAGGGCTTCATCGCGCTGCTCGACGGCGTTTACCACACCGGCCAGACCTATTTCGGCCAGGAGCTGCTGCTCACCATCGAAGCCACCGCCAACGCTCCGGCCCAATCCGACTACTACAACCTGACCTACCAGGCCTACCGCGAGCAGGGACAGATTGTGGGCGTGTGCGTGTTTGCCTACGTCGTCACGGAGCAGGTGCGGGCCCGCCGGCAGAACGAGGCCCTGCAGGCCGAGCTGCTGGCCGCGGCCCAGGACCAGGCCCGGGAGCGGGAAGAACTGTACCAGGCCTTCTCGCAATCCGCGGCTCTGATTCTGCTGCTGCGCGGCCCCGAGCACCGCATCGAGTACGTGAACGAGGCCTACGCCCGCCTGTTCCCCGGCCGCGGGCTGCACGGCAGCCCCATTGCCGCCTCGCTGCCCGAAGCGGAAGCCGACGGCTTCACGGCCCTGCTTGACGGCGTGTACCACACCGGCCAGCCGTACGTGGGCACGGAAGTGCCGCTGACGTTCCGGCCCGACGAGGGCGGCCCGGCCCACACCATTTACTTCAACTTCACCTACCAGGCCTACCAGCAGCACGGTCATACCCAGGGGGTGTCGGTGTTTGCCTACGATGTCACCGAGCAGGTGCGGGCCCGGCAGGAGCGCGAAGCCCAGCGCCAGCAATTGGCGGCCATCTTCGAGCAGGCGCCCGTGGCCATCTGCTTGTTTAGCGGCCCCGGGTTCGTGCTGGACCTGGTGAACCCCCCCATGGGCGAGATGCTGGGGCGCCCGCTCGACCAGCTCGTGGGCCGGCCCTTCTTTGCCGCCGTGCCCGAAGTGGCCGAGCAGGGCCTGCCCGCCCTGCTCGAAGCGGTGCGCCGCACCGGCACGCCGTTCGTGGCCCAGGAGCAGGAAATCCGCCTGGCCCGCCACCGCCCGGGCGAAACCGGCTTTTTCAACTTCACCTACCAGCCCCTGCGCGACGCCCAGGGGAACGTCACCGACATTACCTGCGTGGCCGTGGAAGTGACCGGCCAGGTCCTGGCCCGCCGGCAGGTCGGGGCCACCAACCAAGAACTGGCCGCTGCTAACCAGCAGCTCAGCCGCACCAACGTGGACCTCGACAACTTCATCTACACCGCCAGCCACGACCTGAAAGCCCCCATCACCAACATCGAAGGGCTGCTTGATACGCTGCACCACGAGCTGCCCGAGCAGCCCCCCACGGGCGAGGTGGCCTACATCCTGAATCTGATGCAGGGGGCGGTGGAGCGCTTCAAGCGCACCATCGACCACCTCACCGAAGTCTCCAAGCTGCAAAAGGAGCACGACCCACCCACGGCGCACGTGGCCCTGGCCCCCGTCCTCGAAGACGTGCGCCTGGACCTGGCCCCGCTGCTCCGGCAAACCGGGGGGCGGCTGCACCTGCCCACGCAGGCATGTCCCCCGCTCCGGTTCTCGGAGAAAAACCTGCGGAGTGTGGTGTACAACCTGCTCAGCAACGCCCTCAAGTACCGCCACCCCGACCGCCGCCCCGACGTGCACGTGCGCTGCCGCCAGGAAGCGGGTTACGTGGTGCTGGAAGTGCAGGACAACGGCCTGGGCCTGGACCTGGCCCGCGAGGCCCAGCTCTTCGCCATGTTCCAGCGCCTGCACACCCACGTCGAAGGCTCCGGCCTGGGGCTGTACATGGTCAAGCGCATGCTGGAAAACGCGGGCGGCAAAATCACCGTCCAGAGCCAGGTCGGCGAGGGCACCACCTTCGCCGTGTATTTCCCTCACTAAGCTTTCCCGCAGCCGTTGCTGCTGCTTGTTCATGTCCGCCATCCGCTGCACCCTCCTGGTCGACGACGACCCCACCACCAACTACCTCAACCGCAAGCTACTCCAGCGCCTGGCCGTCACCACGCAGGTTCGCGAGGCCCTCAACGGGCAGGAAGCCCTGGACGTGCTGGCCACGTCCTGCACCACGCCCGACGCGCCCACTTGCCCGGTCCTGATTTTCCTCGACGTCAACATGCCCGTCATGGGCGGCTTCGAGTTTCTGGAAGCCTACCAGCGGCTGCCCCTGGCCCAGCGGCGGGCCATTGTCATCGTCATGCTCACCACCTCCCTGCACCCGGCCGACGTGCAGCGGGCCGGCTCACTGCCCGTGGCCGGCTTTCTCACCAAGCCACTCACCGCCGAGAAAATCCAGCAGGTGCTCCAGCAGCATTTTGGCCATCCCGCCGGTTAAGCCGCTTCGCCGTTCGTGCCGACGGCACCAGCGGCGGCGCAAGTGGCGAAGCGGCCTACCCAAGGCTCGCGGCAACGCGCTCCATGGGGGCGCTCAACCGGGTATTCGGCGGCCATGTAACTTTTGGACCAAACTTTTAACCAAGGCCGAAGTGCTATGCACTGCCGGCCATTGGCCAGGGCTGGCGTGGAATGGTTTAAACATACGCCAGCCCTGACCGCAATGACGGGTAGCTTACTTCTTAACTATCAGGTCCATGCCGCACTTAGGGCACTTGCCGGGCTTGTCGCTCACTACTTCCGGGTGCATGGAGCAGGTGTAGGTGGTAGCCATGGCGTCGGGCGTGGTGGTAGATGCGCTGTCGGGGGCCATGGTGGTTTCGGCGGCGGGTGTGGTGGTCGTGGTTTCAGTGGTGCTCTTGTTGTCGGAGCAGCCGCTGGCGGCAAACGTGAGGCTGGCCAGGGCCAGGCCGAGGGGGAGGAACTTGTTCATTGGTTAGAATGGAAAAAAGGGTAAGAAACAGGCCGAACCGCGGCCCTGACGGTAATAATTCTGGTGGTTGGGGCTACATGGCCATGCCGCTCATGTGGTCGTCGCCGGCCCCCTGGCGCAGGGTAAATTCGCTCTGCAGCAGGTAGGCCCCGCTCACGACCAGCTGGTCGCCGGGCCGGACTTCGCCGGTGATGGCCACGGTGGCGGCCGTGCCCGCGCTGGTGCGCACTTGCACCCGGCGAAACTGCCGCTCGCCGGTCTGCTTCCAGACGTAGCTGGCGGCCCCGTCGTGAATAATAGCCTCCTGCGGGACACGCAGGGCAGTTTGCGTGGGGGCCGTGGCCGTGGTGGCAGCTGACGCGGCCGGGGCATCGAGCAGCACGTTGGCCTGCGCGCCGGGCTGCAAGGTGCCATCGGGGTTGGGTACCTGAATGCGGGCCAGGGTAATCTGGCTGGCCCCGCTCAGCTCGGGGCTGAGAAATACCACGTGGCCACGCAAGGGTCGCGCCCGGCCCACGACCTGCACGGCTACCGACTGGCCTAGTCGTAACCGGCCGGCATCGGCGGGGTAGAGCTGGGCTTCAACCCACACGCTGCCTAAATCGCTGAGGGTGAGCAGCGGCGAGCCTTCGGCCACGTACTGGCCCTGCACTACGTCCAGGGTTTGCACGGTGCCGGTAGCGGGGCTGTAGTAGGTCACCAGTGGACTGGCCTTGCCGCTGCGGGCCAGCTGCCGCAGCTGCCCGGCCGACACGCCGAGCAGGCGCAGCTTCTGGGCCGTGGCTTCGGCGAAGTGCCGGTAGGTGGGCTCGGCCACCTGCAAGTCCTGGGCCAGGGCCAGCAGGTATTCGCGCTGCAGGGTTTCGAGCTGCTCGCTGTACACCGAAAATAGCGGCGCGCCCCGGCGCAGCAGCTGCCCGGTCTGGCGCACGTAGAGCTTCTCGACGCGGCCGGCCACCCGGCTGCTAATGCTTTGGGTGCGCTGGGCATCGGCCGTGACGGTGCCGGTGAGCAAGGCTTGGGGCGCGGGGGCCTCGGCCGGGCCGGTAGCCTCACTACCCGCTGAGTTGTTGCCGATAGTCTGGACGCGGATGTTGCCTAATTCCAGCTGCTGGGCCGTGAGGATGAGGTCATTGGCGGCCGGGTTGCCGCCGGGCATGGCGGCCATCTCGGCGGGCGTCATTTTGACGGCGGGGCGACTGGAGGTTTTCACTAAATCCATGCCGCAGATAGGGCAGCTGCCGGGCTGAGCCTCGCGCACCTGCGGGTGCATGGGGCAGGTGTAGACGGCGGCCGAAGCGGCTTTTTTGGCGGCTGGCGCAGCCACCGGGGCCGGCTGCACCCGTATCAAATCCATGTGGCAGATGGGGCAGCTGCCGGGGCCATTCGCGTGGATTTGCGGGTGCATGGAGCAAGTATAGTAAGCGGCTTTAGCAGCCTCGGGGGCGGCAGTTTCGGCTGGGGGCTGGGCTTGCTGACAGGCCGCAACCGTCAATGCCAGCAGCATGAGCAGCAGCCGGCCCGCCCGGCTCAGGACCGAAGCAGGGAGTAAACGCGGGTTATTCATGGGCGGGGGGCGTAGGCGCGCCGACGGACGCGGTTTGGATGAAGCCTTCGCTGTCAATCAAGTACTGGCCGTTGGCGGCCACATCTTCGGTGCCTGCCAAGCCGTGCAGCACCTGCACCTGGGCGGCGGTGCGCTGGCCCACCTGCACCGCTACCGGCACGAAAGTGGCCCCGCGCCGCACGAAGGCCACCTGCCGGGTGCCCAGGTCAACCACGGCGGCGCGGGGTAGCCAAAAGATGCCGGCCAGCGCCAGGGCCGCGTCGGGCACCAAGTGACCAGTAAGACGCTGTCCGCGCCGCAGCCGGCCCAAGGGGTTGGGCAGATACACGCGCACGGCGGCCGTGCTGGCTCCGCTGCGAAACTCGGGCTCCACGAAATCGAGGCGGGCGGTAAGGGGCGGCAGGTCGGTGCCCTCGGCCACCACGCGCAGGCGCTGGCCGGGTCGCAGGCGGGCCAGCTCGGGCGGCGTGGGCTGGAAGATGCCCCACACCTGGTCGGTATTCATCACCTGAAACAAGGTCTGGCCGGTGGCCACGTAAGCGCCTTCGGTGAGGGTGAGGCGGCTGGATGGGGAGTTGGGGTCCGACGTGGCGGGCGCGGCAGCGGTTCCGCTCATGCCGGGGCTGGCTCCACCGCCGGCCGCGCCCATCCCGCCGGCGCTGGCGGCCACGTCGCCCATGCCGCCGGCCGGGGCGGGCGGCTCGTTGGAAGCCGGGGTTTCCACCACGTAGCCGTCGTAGGGGCTGAAAACGGCCATCCGGTAGCTGGCGCGGCGGGTGCGGGCCAGGTCCGCGAGCTGGCCTTCGGTGAGGCCGAGCAGCAGCAGCTTGCGGCGGGACCCGCTCACCAGCGGCTGGTTGTCGGCATCGTTGGCTAGCAGAAAAATGTACTCCTGCTCGGCCGTCACCAGCTCGGGGCTGTAGAGCTCCAGCAGCTTCTGGCCCCGGCGTACGGGCTGGTAGTTGTAGCGAATCAGCAGGCGCTCGATGCGGCCGCCGAAGCGGGCGGCCACGGCCCGGCTGCGGCGCGGGTCGTACTCCACCAGGCCGGGCAGGCTGAGTGTGTCGGCCGCGCCGTTGGGGCTTACGCCTTCGGCGCGGGGGCGCACGGTGGCCACGGCCGCCACCACGGCGGCGTTGGGGGACTGCACCACGTTGCCGAGGCCAGCTTCGGCCCGCGCGGCGGCGTTGTTGAGCACCTTGGGCACCAAATCCATGCCGCAGATGGGGCACTGGCCGGGGGCCTCGCGCACGATTTGCGGGTGCATGGGGCAGGTATACTGCATGGCCGCCGCGCTGGCCACCGGCTGAGCGCCGGCCTGCGACTCGGGGCCGTGGGCCTGGCCGTGGCAGCCGGCCAGCAGCGCGGCGGCGGCCAGCAGCGTCAGCCACCGGGCGCGGCGGGGCGGGCGCGAACTATTGCTCAAGTTCCTGGTCATAGCGCACGTGTAAGGTCATCAGGTCGTATTGGGTGTCGAGGTACTGCAGGCGGGTCGTGAGCCAGGTTTCCAGGGCTTCGACCACGGCCGGGAGCTGGGCGGTGTTCTGCTGGTAGGCCAGCAGCGTGACCTGGTAGTTCTTGCGCAGCGCCGGCAGAATGCCTTTTTCGTAGTTGAGTACCTGCTCGCGCTTCACCCGCAAATCCGATTGCAGGGTGGTGATGCGACCGGCCGCCTCGTTGAGCAAATCCGCCCGCTGCTGCTGCACGGCGCGGGCCTCAAGGCCGAGGGCGGCGGTGTTGGCCTTGTACTCGCGGGCCGCCCACGGGGCGAAGGGAATGGTGACCATGGCCATGGCCGAAAACTGGTTGGGGGTGGCCCCAATGCCATTCATGTGGTCGTAGCGCAGGCCGAAGTCGGGCCGGCGGCGGCTGGCTTCCACTGCCTGGTTGAGGCGCACCACGGCCAGCGAGCGGTCGAGGCTGCGCACGTCGGAGCGGCGGGCGGCGAGGGCGGCGGTGTCGGGGTAGGGGCCGCCGAACGCGGTGGGCAGCAGCGTGTCCACGGCAAACTCGGCTTCGGGGTCGCGGGCCATCAGCGTGTTCAGGCCGATGGTGGCCTGGCGCAGCTGGCCGTAGAGCTGGGCGTGGTCGTTGCCGTGCATGGCCACCCGCGCCTGCACCTGGTAGATGCTGGGTAGCGTGGTCTGGTTATAGGGGTAGCGGGCCTGGGCAATTTTTAGCAGGAAATCCAGCAGCTCCTGGCTCTGGTCCAGCACCTTGAGCTTCTTTTCCAGAATCACGCGGCCGTAGTAGAGCGTGCGGGCCTGGGCGCGCAGCTGGTTGAAGCTGGCCGCCTGGTCGGCCTGGGCCACGGCGGCCTGGCCGGCCAGGTACTCGCGTTTGGCCCGCTGCTTAGCCGGGTTGGGCAGCATCTGCTCGACGGACACCATCTGCATGCCCATACCCTGGCCGTTGTTCAGCTCCTTGATGGGGCGCTGGTTGTAGGGCGTCATCCAGTAGCCGGCGCTGACTTTGGGCGGCTCCCACGTATTGGCCCCGGCCACGGCGGCGTTTTTGGCCTGGGCGCGATAGTCGTACTGGCGCAGGGCCGGGTTGCGGGTTTGCACGGCCCGCAGTACTGAGTCGAGCGGCAGCGGGCGCTGGGCGCGGGCCGGAAGGGTTAGTAGCCCCAAAAGACCCATGAGGCTGACAGTAAATAGGGTATAACGCATGACAAGGGGTGTTTAATGCTTGACCGCCAGCACGTCCAGCTTACCAAACTTGCGTAGCTCGTACTCCTTGGTCATGAGAAAAATGAGCGGCGTGACCAGCAGAATGTGCGTCGACGAGGTGAACACGCCCCCAACCATGGGCAGCACGATGGGCAGCATCACGTCGGAGCCCGTGCCGGTGGCCCAGAGCACCGGTACCAGCCCGAACAAGGCCACCGAGACGGTCATCAGCTTGGGCCGCAGCCGCTTGGCCGCGCCGTGGAAGACGGCGTCGCGCAGGTCCTGCTTGGTGATGGTGGCGCTGGAGTTGCCCTTGGCGGCCACCAGCTGCTGCATAGCATCATTGAGGTAGATGACCATGATGACGCCCGTTTCCACGGCCAGCCCAAACAGGGCGATGAAGCCCACGGCCACCGCCACCGAAAGGTGCACGCCGTAGAAATACACCATGTAGGCCCCGCCGATGAGCGCAAACGGGATGGTGACCAGACTCAGCAGCGCCTCGCGCACCGAGTGGAAGGCGAAGTACAGGCAGCCGAAAATCACGACCAGCACGATGGGCAGGATGAAGAGCAGCGTGCGCTGCGAGCTAATCAGGTTTTCGTACTGCCCGCTCCACTCCAGGTAGTAGCCGGCGGGCAGCTGGCCCTGCATGGCCTGCACCTTTTGCATGGCCTCGCTCACGGTGCCGCCCAGGTCGCGGTCCCGCACGTTGAAGAGCACCGCGCCCCGCAGCTGGGCATTCTCCGAGTTAATCATGGGCGGGCCGTTTTCAAAGCGCAGCGTGGCTACGGCCGAGAGCGGCACGGGGCCGTAGGCCGTGGTTTGAATCGGGATGCGGCTCAGCGCGGGCAGACTGTTGCGGAAGTCCTCGGCCAGGCGCACGTTGATAGCGAAGCGGCGGCGACCTTCCACGGTGCTGGCCACGGGCGCGCCGCCGATGGCCATTTCCACTACCTCGTTTACCTGGTCCACCGTCAGGCCGTAGCGGGCCAACTGGTCGCGGTTGAGGTCAATCTGTAAATATTTGCCGCCCGTGATAGGGTCCACGTAGAGGTCCTGCACGCCGGGCACGCCATTGAGGGCCGTCCGCACCCGCTGCGACACTTGGTAAATCGTGTCTAGCTGCTGGCCGTACACCTTCACGCCCACGTCGGTGCGAATGCCGGTGCTCAGCATGTTGATGCGGTTGATGATGGGCTGCGTCCAGCCGTTCACTACCCCCGGAATTTGCAGCTTGCCGTTCAACTCCTCAATGAGCTTGGCCTTGGTCATGCCCGCCCGCCACTCCCTGCGGGGCTTGAGCTGGATGATGGTTTCAATCATGCTCAGCGGGGCGTTGTCGGTGGCGGTGCTGGCCCGGCCGGCCTTGCCGAGCACGCCCTTCACTTCGGGCACCTGCGCGATAATCCGGTCCTGCACCTGCAAAATGCGCTTCACCTCGGTGTTCGACACGTCGGGCTGGGTGATGGGCATGAACAGAATGGAGCCCTCGTCGAGCGGCGGCATAAACTCGGTGCCCAGGCTCAGCAGCAGCGGAATGCTGATGGCCAGCAGTAATAGGTTGATGGCGATGGTGGTTTTGCGCCAGGTCAGGCACCAGTTGATGAGGGGCGCGTACACCCGCTCCAGCCCCCGGTTGATGGGGTTCTGCTCCTCAGTCTTGAATTTGCCCTTCATGAAGAAGGACAGCAGCACCGGGGCCAGCGTCACGGCCAGCACGGCGTCGATGAGCAGGATAAACGTCTTGGTGTAGGCCAGCGGGTGAAACAGCTTGCCCTCCTGCCCGGTGAGCAAAAACACCGGCAGAAAAGACGCCACGATGATAATCGTGGAGAAGAAAATGCCCCGCGACACCTGCTGGCTGGATTTCTCGATGATGGCGAGGCGCTCGTCGTTAGTCATGGCGAATAGGTTCAGGCGTGGAGATGGCAGCAACGGGCGTGGGCGGCGCACCGGGTGGCCCGGCCGCCGCTTCCTCGGCGGCCTGGTGCAACGCCAGGTTGCGGTAGGCGTTTTCGGCCATCACGATGCCGTTGTCGACGATGACGCCGATGGCCAGCGCAATGCCCGTCAGCGACATGATGTTGGACGAGATGCCGAAGGCGTTGAGCAGAATGAAGCTCGCGGCGATGGTAATCGGGATTTGCAGCAGGATGCTCAGGGCGCTGCGCCAGTGAAACAGAAACACCAGCACCACCAGCGACACCACGGCCATTTCCTCCAGCAGCGTGTGCTTGATGTTGGCCACCGACTCCTCAATCAGCCCGCTGCGGTCGTACACGATGTCGAACGACACGCCGGCGGGCAGGCCCTTGGCTACTTCCGTCATTTTGGCCTTCACGCGGGTAATCACGTCGTCGGCATTCTCGCCGTAGCGCATCACCACGATGCCGCCCACGGCCTCACCCTGGCCGTTGTGGTCGAAGATGCCCAGGCGGCTCTCGCCCGTCATCTGCACCGTGCCGAGGTCGCGCAGGCGCAGCGGCACGCCGCCGGGGCGGGTCAGCACCGGCACGTTTTCTAAGGTGGCCACGTCCTGGATGTAGCCGCTGGTTTTGATGATGTAGCCCACGCCGGCCTGCTCAAGCTTGCGCCCGCCGGCCTCGTTGTTGTTCTGGCGCACGGCGGCCAGCACTTGCGGCAAACTCACGTTATAGTAGGTGAGCTTGGTGGGGTCCACCGTTACCTGGTACTCGGGCTGGAAGCCGCCGAAGCTGGCCACCTCGCTCACGCCGGGCACGGTTTGCAGGCCAAACTTCACGTACCAGTCCTGCAGGGCGCGCTGCTCGCCCAGGTCCAGCTTCGGGGCGTTGAGGGTGTACCAAAGCACGTGGCCCACGCCCGTGCCATCGGGCCCTAGGGTGGGCGTGAGGCCGGCCGGCAGCAGGCGCTGGGCGTAGTTGAGGCGCTCCATTACCCGTTCCCGCGCCCAGTAGATGTCGGTGTTGTCATTGAAAATGACGTACACGAAGCTCATGCCGAACATAGAGGCGGCGCGCACGGCCCGCACCTGGGCCAGCCCCTGCAGGTTGGTGACGAGGGGGTAGGTTACCTGGTCCTCGATAATCTGCGGCCCGCGCCCGGCCCACTCGGTGAAGACAATCACCTGGTTCTCGGACAAGTCCGGGATGGCGTCAATCTTGCTGGCCCGGATGGAAAACGCGCCCCACACCAGCAGTCCGGCCGCCAGCAGCAGCACGATGCCCCGGTTGCGCAGGGACAGGGAAATAAGTTGCTCAATCATCTGATAGTTACTGCTAAGCGCACGCATAAAAGCCCCGCGACCAATCGGCCGGGGGAACAAGGCAGCACCCAGAAGCTAAATCAGGAAAGCATGGTCCCGCACGTAGGCGGGGCAGTCAGGCGGCGGGACGGCCGTAGCCGCCCGCGGCGCGGCCGGCGCTTCGGGCGGGTAGGTGGGAGCTGGCAGCCGGTAGGCCAGGCGCAGCGGGGCCGGGGCGGGCACGGCCGCCGGCACGGGCAGCTTGAGCTGCGCGCTGGTCAGCTTCACGTCCTTGACGGTGCTGGTCACCTTCTGGTCGTGGCAGCAGCCGGTGGGCTTTTTGGGCACGGGGCAGCAGCAGGCCGCTTCCTTGGCCACCGAAACCTCCGTCAGCGTTTGCCCGCAGAAGTGCATGCTGTACACCAGCCCGGGGCTGGACAACAGGTAGCTCAACAGCAAAAACAAACTAAGGAAGCGTTTCACGCGGGCAGGTTGGGCGTTATAAGTAGCCACTTACAAAGGTACGGCGGCGGGCCAGGCCAGGATTTACACAATTCTTGCGCAAACCTGGCATAATTTCCGGGTGGCGGGCCTCGCCAGCCGCCGGCTACTTGGCCGCCCGCTCCCGTTCCAGCCGGGCCAGCATCCGCTTCATCTGGCCAATCTCGCGCTCCTGGGCCGAGATGATGCTATCGGCCAGCGTGCGGACCTCGGGGTCTTTAATGGTGGCGCGCTTGCTGACCATGATGGCGATGGAGTGGTGCGGAATCATGGCCTTCATCCAGAGCTTATCGTCCACGAAGGTTTGGGAGCGCACCATAATGAGGACCACTACGAAGGCCACCAGGCTGCCGCCCATAATCAGGGCGTTGCGCTGCTTATTGGGGTACATGCTCCACATAAAGCCCATCATAATCAGGGTCATGGGTACCAGCATGAGCAAGGCCATGTACACGCGGGTGAGGCTGAAGTACACGTGGTCCCACTCGTATACGTTGAGGTACATCACGGCGTACATGGCCACCAGCGAGGTCGCCAGCATCAGGAAAAAACGGGAATAAGGCTTTTTATGCTCCACGGGAGAAGGGGAAAGGGCGTGAGGAAAGAAGGTTATGTGCCTAGGGCAAGTTACTGATTCTGCGCCTCGTGCTGCCGGCGCAGCGGCACGTCGAGTAGCATGGGCACGCCCTGAATGAGGGCCAGCACTATATACTGGTAGCCTTTCAGAAAATCGTGGTTGAGCAGCACCAGCACAGCCCCCACCAGGTTGAGCACGGCCGCCGCCGCGTACAGCTGCTTGCGGGAGCGACCGTCTACCACCACGGCGGTGTAGGCGAAGCCCGCCGCGCCAAACAGAAACCACAGGGCGTGAAAGCTGAATAGCATCAGCGGCTTGGCCTCAGCGGCGTGGGCAGCGAAGTTTTCGGCCATGGCCAGCACGGTGGCCCCGGCCCACACCCAGACTAGCGCGTTGGCCCGCTGGCCCAGGGCCAGGGTGAGCAGCACCGGAATCAGCATGGCCCCGGTCCAGGTCCAGAGCACCGCGCCGTGGCCATGTTTCAGGGTATGGCCAAAATATTCGGTCAGCAGGTAGGCCACCGTGACGGTGAGCCCCCACCACAGCAGTAGGGTTTGGCGGGTAATGGTCATGGGCGCGGTTGGGTTAAAAAGCGTGTTGCAGGCCGAGCGTAGCCGTGAACTTGTCGGCGTCGGTGCCCAGGCCGGCCGAAGCGCCCGCGCTCAGCACCAGCCGCGGGTTCATCTGCCGGCGCAGGCCGGCTTCCAACGACGAGCCCAACTCGCCCCGGAAGCGGCGCTGCTCGCGCACGAAGTCCAGCACCAGCGACGACTGCGGGCTGATGCGCGTGGAGTAGCCCACCAGCAGGGCAAAGCGGTCGAGGCGCTCCTGCTTCAGCTCATTGCCTTCGGCCAGCACGCCGGGCTGGCTGTTGTGAAAGTACACTACGTTGAGGTGCAGCCGGTTGAGGGTGCCCAGGAAGCTCTTGGTGAGGATGAAGCGACCGTTGTAGTCGGTGCCTTCGCTGCGCAGGCCGGTGGGCACGGTGAGCGTGCCGGCCAGGGCCAGGGCGGGCAGGAACTTGCCTTCGGTGTTGAAGTTATAGAGGCCCGACACCTGCACGTTGCCGCTGCCTGACCGGTCGCCGTTGCCCGAGTAGATGGGCACGGCCACGGCCAGCTGGGTGTTGCGAAAGGGGCCAAACTCCAGCGTAGGCGTGTATTGCACCAGGTTGTCGCCCTGGCGGCTGCGCTGGTAGCGCACCGGCAGTTGGAACTCGCGGTTGCCCCAGGCCGTGGGGTAGGCATCTTCGAGGCGGGTGGGTAGCCCGGCGTCGAGGTTAATCTGGTCGGATTGGGCGTGGGCCAGCGGCGTGAGGCCCAGCAGGCAAGCACCGGCCAGCAGCAGGCGGCGCACCGAAATAAATGTTGGCATAGGAAGTAACGGCAAGAGGATGAGAAGAAGACGAAAGGAGCCCTAGCGGCCAAAGGCGGCCAAGGTGGGCTCGTGGCTCATGTCGAGCGGGGGCGCGTCGGGCATGTTGCCGTACTTTTCCTGCCAGCCCTTGAGCATGGCGTCGCGCATCATCTCGGGCGTTTTGCCGGGCTCCAGCGCGCCGGGCATCATCTTCATGTCGGGCATCATTTTCATCATGGCGTCGTGCAGCGAGCCTTCGATTTCGCCGGGCTCCATGCCGGGGCGCATCTTCATCTGGAACTGGGCCATCATCTTCTCCTTCATGTCCGGGGCCATGTCGGGCATCATCAACGGCATCATTTCCATCATCATCTCCATCATGATTTTCGACATAGAGCCTTCTGGGCTGGCCATCCAGGCGGGGTACTGGCGCGGGTCCACGTCGGGATAGGGCAGGTCGAACTTGCGCACGTACTTTTCGTCGCCGGGCTGGTAGCTCATGGCGTCGATGACGCGGTACAGCTCGTCGCGCTGCTGCTGCTCGGTCCAGCCCTCGTAGCTCAGGATATCATAAGCCAGGCCGTGGAGCATGTGCAGGTTGTCGAAGATATTGGCCGACTCGGGCGACATGCGCGCGTAGCGCGGCATCAACTCGCGGCTCAGTAGCATGCGCTGCGGCCGGTTCTTGTACACCTCGTTGAACATGAGGTCATTCACCGCCTTGAGGGCTGCCTCCTGGCCGCCGTCGGCGTTGCCGCTTATCATCTGGGCCTCATAAGCAGCCGGGTGCCACCAGTGCGCCACCCAGGCCTGCGAGTTTGATTTGGGGTAGAAGTTGCGGTAGTAGGTGAAGTAGGGCTTCATCATGGTGGCCGCCCGCCGCATGGTGATGTCGAGCGGGGCCACCGAGCGGGCTACTCCCGCGTTGCGCTTGAGGTAGAGGCGCACGGCACGGTCGGTCCACTCCTTTTTCTTGTCCCAGGCCACGCGCTGGCTGGCCATGATGTCGTAGGTCTGCTCGTGGTGCTGGTGGGTCCAGTCGATGGTCCGAAACAGCTTCCACATCACCCGCGCCGTGTAGGGCCCGAACAGCTCCATGGTCGGCCCCACCTTGGTTTTCTGGTTCTTCACGTAGTCGAACACCTGCGCATCGAAGTCGGCATCCACCTTTTCGCGGTCGGCCAGCTTGGTTTGCAGCAGCACGTCGTGCTCGCGCCCGTGGTGGAAGTGGAAGCCGCCCGAATAGGCCTCCGACGGCCCGTGCCGCCGGAAAAAGGCCGCATTGTAAGGCCCCCGGATGTAGCTGACTTCCTTGCGAGGCTCGGTGGTGGTGTTGCTGGCCGAGCAGGCGCTCAGCAGTAAGGCCAGCCCCACCGCTAGGGTAGGTTTTGGTGACATAAGGTGATGATAGTGGCTGCCCAGTGAAGGCCAGCCCATTGACAAGAACCCAATTTTACGGGAGCGTTCAAGCGTCGATTATGCATAATTGCTGCCTTGGCTTGCATAATTTTGGGTGCGGCTCAGCTTCGCGCAAGCGCCCTGTCCCTGCCCGCCTATGCCGCTTCGTTGAGTAAGCCGCCAATAAAAACGCCCGGCAGAACCGGGCGTTTTTCAGAGGTGACTTTCGCGGCTAGGCTGCCTGAATCTTGAAGCCAGCCCCTTCGACCGCCTGCACGACCTGGGCCGGGGTGAGCTGGTCGGACGTGACGGTCAGAATCTTGTTGGGGTTGGCCGTGTCCACCTGCCAGTTGCCGGCCCCGGCCTGCTGGTTGAGCGTGGGCGTAACGGCCTTGATGCAGCCGCCGCAGTTGATGTTGGTTTTGAATTGAAGCGTTTTCATGAGGCGATGAGTGAAGCGGCCCAAAGCCGGGCCGGTGACTATACAACACGCAAAGAGACGGCCAAAGTGACCCTTGGAGGGTGCAGAATTGCGCTCCGGGCTTGCATGATTTTAGGCCGCCACTACCGCCGGTTTAGGCTGCTTGCAGCCCTTGGCGGCAGGCAGCTTCACAGCGGCGGCAGGCCTCGGCGCACTCCTGGCAATGTTGCATGTGCGTGTGCTGGGCGCACTCATCGCCGCAGGCCTTGCAGATTTCGGCGCACTCGCCGAGCAGGTGCGCGGCGTGCTCCGAGCCGCGGGCCACGTAGCGGGCCGTGAGGGCGCAGATGTCGGCGCAGTCGCGGTCGAGGCTAATACAGCGAGCCATCATTTTCACATCATCTTCCTGCAGGCAGGCGGTGGCGCAGTGCTCGCAGGCGGCGATGCAGGCATTGAGGGCGTCGAGGAGGGCTTGGTTTTGGGTGTGCATAGGAAAGGGGATTGGAAGTAAACGAGCGTTGTTGACTCCTTCCTATACTGGCGAAGCCGCTTCCGGTTTTGCATCAAATAACCCGTGGCTTGCATCATTTGGCGCTGTGGACGCAGCAGCAGTTTCCAGCTGCTGCCGGTAGGCCGAGGGCGAGCACTGCGCAAACCGCCGAAACTGCCCCGAGAAGTGCGCCAGGCTGCCGTAGCCCAGCTGCCGGGCAATGCGCCCGATGCCGGACCGCGAGGTAGCCAGCAGCTCCTGGGCATACGTCACCCGCTGCCGCGTGATGTAGCTGAGCAGGCTGTCGTGGCCCGGCAGCCGGGCAAAGCAGGCGTGCAGCCGGCGGACACTCAGGCCGGTTTCCAGCGCCAGCGCGGGCATAAAGTCGCGGTGCCGCAGCGTATCGGGGCGGCGCAGCAGAGTTGTCACGGCCTGTTTTATCCGGGCTACCCGCTGGTGCGCCGGGTCTTCGAGCAGCGCGAAGCCGGCCGTAGTCAGGGCCTGGCGAATGCGCGGCCAATCCAGGCTTTCCGCCGTGCCAGCCACCGTGGCCGCCCCCAGCCGCACGTCGAGCACCCGCAGCCCCAGGATTTCCAATTCCCTCCGCACCACCCGAATACCGCGCGCGCAGACCATGTGCTTGATGTAAAGCACACAACTGGCAGCAACAGGTGCAAATGAGGAAGCAGTAGGCACGGGGAACGGGTAAGCGGTGGGCGGTACCGGGGTAGGCTTGGGGTTGCGGCAAGGGGTAGGGCAGCCAGCGACAGCCCGGCCCACGAGTGAGCGGTGTATCATGCTCCCGACCGCAACGCTGCGTTGCAGGGGGAGGCAAAACCAGGAAAATGGGGGAAGGGGGCGCGGCCGGGCCACGCGGGCGAGCAAACGAAAAGGCCCGCCCCGGACATAGCACAGCTACGCCGGCGCGAGCCTTAGCGCGTCGGAAAAATCAGACAGTCAGCGACTGGATGAAGATGCGGATGTCGGGTATTTTGGGCTTGAGGTGCCGGGGCGGAACCAGGGCCACCGTAGCCGTGCGGTCCCACTTAGCAGCCAGGGGCCGGAAATGAAACTCGATAGCCGCCGGCAACACAGCCGGGGCGGGCAGGAATAAGTGCTTCTGGGCGGGTGTCGTCAGCGAGGACAGCAGCGACGCCGACTTGTCCTTGCAGCAGTCGTGGCTGCGTGTCGACTTGGGCGCATGGCCGTGCTTGCTGTGGTGAGTTGCCACCGCGCCGTGGCCGTGGCAGCCTGGGTGCGCTGGCTTCTCGGCCTGGTGGTGTTCCACGGTCGCCATTGGCGGAGCCGGCGGCAGCGGGTTGACCGTCGCGCACCAGCACTGCCCCACGAACACGTTGACGAAGACGAGCAGGAAGCTCGTTGCCAGCAAACGGCGGAAGGGGTACAGGCTACGGAACATAACGGGCATGAAGCAACCGCAAAATTAGAGGTATCTGCTCAGAAGAGTAAAGCTGCTTCTTTACCCGCAACGTCGCGGAAGGGTTCGGGCAGCCAAATCCAGCTTGCGGATAGGAAGAGGTAAAACAACGATTCTAAAAGCCTCAGGTTCATTTGTGGAAGTGCTGAGCGGATATTAGATGAGGAGCAGCAGCAAAATTATGCAAGCCGAATGCGCGATTTTATAAGCTCAACTGATATAACATCCTGAGAAATTCAGGCTACGCCGACAACTTTTAGTTGCTCAGTTTCTAGAAGGAGTGTTGGATTTCGTATTCATCATCGAGCGGAGTACATCGCCTCAGGGCTGCTACTCCACTCAATAATTTTTCTACAATTAACCCTTCTCATGGAAGAACTCAGCAACCGCGTAGACGAAATTGCTTCGCTTACGAATCATTACCTGGTACGGGCCAAAAGCACCGACCACTCTTACTTCACGGGTTTTCTGCAAGCCGGAACCGTATTGAAGCAGGCCCTCACGCCCAAGGAATTTACCTTTTGGTGCGCCGAGAAGATGCTGCTTAAGCCGCAGCCATTTAACGAGAAAACGTTTATCCAATACGCCGTTGAAACCACGGTGGTACGGTATTTCGGCGAGCGGTTTCCCACCGGTTTTCGCGTGGAAGCGAAAATCAACCCCGCCAACGATAAGGACGTGGACTGCGTGTTTATGGACGAGGGCTTCACGTTCAACGTGGAAGTGAAGTGCTCGGACTTCAAAGCCAAAGAAAAGGTAGACAGCCAGGATGCCTTCAAGTACGAAACCGCCGGCCGGCTGCCCGACCGTGGGCAAGAAGCCATGGCCGTTGTTTCGGCGGCACTGGACGAAGGCCTGGCCAAACGCGGCGAGGCGACCAAGCCGCACCTGACGGCCAAAAACATGGACAACAGCCTGAAGGACTTTCTCGAATCAGCCCACGAAAAGTTTGGCCCGCCAGTCGACGAGCAGCACCTGAATGTGCTGGTGGTGGGCTGCGGCGACGCAGAAGACCTGCAGCGCTGGTTCAACTACCTGTGGGAGCACAAGGGTTTGTTTACCCCCACGCCGTTCACGGACCGCTCCTTGTACCAGAACGTTGATTTGGTGGTGCTCACGAACCAGTACGACAAGCACAGCCGGTTTTTCGAAAAGGACGTGTCCAATAGCTGGTCGCTCGGCGAGGGCTTTAACCTGATTTTTGGCAACCCCTACCGGCATAGCCTGAAAGAAGCCGCCATCAAGCACTTCATGAATGTGCTGCCCAATTTCACCACCGAGCTGGGTGCTTATCAGGTGCCGGGTGGTGCCCCGGATTATGTGAAGAATATCCGCCGCATCCCGTGGTTTGTGCATGACCACCTGGAAAAGCAGCAAGGGCGCTACCTCTTCCAGAACCCCTCATAGCGGCTGCCGGGGCCTTTTCTTCTCAAAGGAAGGACCCCGGCAATCCGTCAAATTATGCAATTCTGGGGCGGTATTTAGTACCAACTTCGGTCCTCGACAGCCGTTCCTTTGTAGGGTGAT
Source organism: Hymenobacter negativus (assembly GCF_016056375.1). GTDB lineage: Bacteria > Bacteroidota > Bacteroidia > Cytophagales > Hymenobacteraceae > Hymenobacter > Hymenobacter negativus_A. The sequence continues at coordinate 25,647 of NZ_JAEDAE010000013.1, read as the reverse complement.
TATGGGCTTGCGCCAACTGGCTAAACGGCTCAAAAACCATGTTTTACACCGCTTGCTATGGAACCTGCCACTAAAACCGAAACCCTCGACATTGAAGGCATGACCTGCGCTTCGTGTGCGGCCTTCGTCGAGAAGTCGCTCAGCCGCACGCCCGGCGTGCAGCGGGCGCTGGTCAACTTTGCCACCGAGAAGGCCACCGTGGACTACGTGCCCACCCAGGCCTCCCCAGCTACGCTGAAGGAAGCCGTCATCAACGCCGGCTACGGCGTAGCCGAGCGCGCCCCCGATACCAGCGCCGCCGAGCGTAGCGCCGAAATCGACCGCCAGAAAGCCCTGGCGTACCAGAAGCTCAAGCGCCGTTTCTGGGTGGCCGTGGGGCTGGTAGTAGTCATCATGCCGCTGAGTATGCTCATGCTCTGGCCGGCGATGATGCAGCGCGTGAACGTGCAGTGGCTCAACTATACCCTGTTGCTGCTTACGCTACCCGTGCTACTATACAGCGGACGCGAGTTCTACGTGTCGGCCTGGAACGGTTTCAAGCACCGGGCGGCCAACATGGATACGCTCATTGCCGTGGGCACCGGCGCGGCGTTTCTCTACAGCCTGGCGGCCACGGTGGTACCTGGCTTCTTCACCAGCCGGGGCATCATGCCCGAAGTGTACTACGATACCACCGCCACCATCATTGCCCTGATTCTGCTGGGTAAGGTAATGGAGCTGCGGGCCAAGACCCAGACCTCGGCGGCCATGCGCAGCCTCATCGGCCTGCAAGCCAAAACAGCCCGCGTGGTGCGCCCCGATGGCGCGGAAGTCGACGTGCCCATCGAGCAGGTGCAGCTGGGTGATGTTGTGGTAGTGCGCCCCGGCGAGAAGGTGGCCACCGACGGTGAAATAACTGATGGCCAGTCCTCTATTGACGAGGCCATGCTGACGGGCGAAAGCCTGCCGGTGGAGAAAAAAGCCGGCGACCCCGTGTTTGGGGCCACCCTCAACAAGACCGGCTCCTTCCGCTTCCGCGTCACCAAAGTGGGCGCTGATACCATGCTCTCGCAGATTGTGAAGCTGGTGGAGGACGCCCAGGGTAGCCGCGCGCCCATTCAGCGACTGGCCGATAAGGTCAGCGCCATCTTCGTGCCCACGGTGGTGGTCATTGCCATTCTCACGTTCGTCATCTGGTTCGACCTGGCCCCGGCCGGCACCCGCCTGCCGCTGGCGCTGGTCAACTTCGTGGCCGTGCTCATCATTGCCTGCCCGTGCGCGCTGGGGCTGGCCACGCCCACGGCCATCATGGTGAGCACTGGCAAGGGCGCTGAGCACGGCGTGCTGGTGCGCAACGCCGAGGCGCTGGAAAAAGCCTACCAGGTAAACACCGTGCTGCTCGATAAAACGGGCACCATCACCAAGGGCGAGCCCGCCGTGACGGATTTCTGGACGCTGCCCGGCCAGGAAGCGAGCCAGCTGCTGCCGGTGGTGGCCGCCGTCGAGCGCCAGAGCGAGCACCCGCTGGCCGAGGCCGTGGTGCGCCACGCCGACGCGCAGGGCGCGGCCAGCCTGACCGCTACCGGCTTCCGGGCTGTCGAAGGCAAAGGGGCTGCCGCCACCGTAAACGGCCAGGTCGTGCTGATTGGCAACCGCCGCCTGCTGGCCGACGAGGGCGTAAGTCTCTCCCCTACCCTCATTACCCAGGCCGAGCAACTGCTGAGCCAAGCCAAAACCGTGCTCTATATTGCCGTGGCGGGCCAGGCCGTGGGCTTGGTGGGCGTGGCCGACACCGTGCGCGACACGTCGGCCGCCGCCATCAAAAAGCTCCAGGCGCTGGGCATTGAGGTGGTGATGATGACCGGCGACAACCCCGAAACGGCGGCCCAGGTGGCCGGGCAGGTCGGCATCACGCGCTACTTTGCCGAGGTGCTGCCCCAGGACAAAGCCGGCAAGGTGAAGGAGCTGCAAGCCGAGGGCCGCACCGTGGCCATGGTGGGCGACGGCATCAACGACGCGCCCGCGCTGGCCCAGGCCGACATTGGGCTGGCCATCGGCTCGGGCACCGACGTGGCGATGGAAGCCGCCGGCATTACGCTCATGCGCTCCGACCTGAACGGGGTGGTAACGGCTATCGAGTTGAGCCGCCAGACCATCCGCACCATCAAGCAGAACCTGTTTTTCGCCTTCGTTTACAACACGTTGGGCATTCCCGTGGCGGCCGGGCTGCTCTACCCCTTCTTCGGCATTCTGCTCTCGCCCATGCTGGCGGCCGGGGCCATGGCCCTGAGCTCGGTATCGGTGCTGACCAACTCGCTGCGCCTGCGCAGCTTCGACAACCATTAATCTCGCTCTGCTATGGATACGACCGCCATTATTGTCACCGTCGCCGGCCTGAGCCTGGCTGCGTTCGTGCTGTGGTATTTCTTCTTTTCGGCCCGCCAGACGGCCAGCGCCGTGTCTACTTCCGGCGGTGTGCAGGAGGTGGCCATCACCGTGAAGGGCGGCTACTCGCCCGATGTTATTGAGGTGGAGCGCGGCAAGCCCGTGCAGCTGAGCTTCTACCGCGACGAGGAAAATAGCTGCTCGGAGGAGCTGCTGATGCCCGATTTCAGCATCCGCCGCGACTTACCGGCGTTCAAAACCACGCTGGTGGAGCTGCTGCCCCAGCAGGCGGGCAAGTTTGAGTTTACCTGCGGCATGGGCATGCTACGGGGTAGCCTGGTCGTGAAATAATGCCGCACCCTATGCACGCCGACGTTAGCATTACCCACGTCCTGCCCCCGCCCGGCTCGCACCGCCTGCTGATTAAGAACATGGTGTGCCCGCAGTGCATCCGGGTGGTACGCGAGGAGCTGACGGTGCTGGGCCTGCACGTTCACCGCGTGGCGCTGGGCGAGGCCGACGTGTCCACGCCAGACGGGGCGGCTCCCGACTGGGCAGCCATCCGGGCCAGCCTGCAGGAGGCCGGCTTTGAGCTGCTGGAAGACCCCCGCGACCAGCTCGTGGACCGCATCAAAACCCTGCTGGTGGCCCTGATTCACTATCCGCCGCCGGGTCCGCGCCTGCTTAACTACTCGGATTATCTGGTCGAGCACCTGAGCAAGGACTACCACTATCTTTCCCATTTGTTCTCCGCTTCCGAAGGCCTCACGATTGAGAAATTCATCATCCGCCAGAAGGTGGAGCGGGCCAAGGAACTGATTGGCTACGGGGAGCTGAGCATGGCTGAAGTGGCCCAGCAACTGGGCTACAGCAGTCCGGCGCACCTCTCGCGGCAGTTCCGGCAGGTGACCGGCCTCACCCCTACCGAGTTTCAGCGCCTGGGGCCCGCCAGCCACGCCCGCCGCAGCCTAGACTCGCTGATTTAGTGATGGAAATTATGCAAGTCGGGACCTCACTGCTGTAAATCCTGGATGCCGCCAGTCCGTTTCAGCAGCAGATAAATTTCACCTCGACCCGATTTTATGAAAAAGCATTTTCGCCTTCCCTTGCTGGCCCTGCTGCTGGCCTCCGCATCCCTCGCCGCTACTTCGTGCAGCAAAGACGACTCTGATAGCCTGAAAGTGCAGGCCCACGAGCAGAACACCATGATGACCATCATGCATGACATGATGAAGATGATGGACGGGATGGCCAAAACCCAGGACCCCGACCAGGATTACTCCATGATGATGGTGATGCACCATCAGGGAGCCATTAAGATGGCGCAGGAGGAATTGAAAAACGGCAAGGACACCCAGATGCGGGACTTGGCCACCCGCATCATTGCCGCGCAACAGGCCGAGATTACGCAGTTTAACGCGTTTCTGGCCGGGCACCGGGTGGAAACGCCCCTCGTGCCGGCGTTCAACACCCGCCAGATGATGGCCATGGATAAAATGATGCGGGCCAACGACCTGCGGGTGATTACCGGCAACACCGACCGCGATTTTGCCCAGCTCATGCAAGACCACCACCAAAGCGCCATCGAAACCTCTCAGGCCATTCTGGATTTGGGCCGGCATATGGAAACCAAAGCTCTGGGGCAGCAAATTATTGATTCTCAGATGATGGAAATCAAGGAGATGCAAGAATGGCTGCTCAAGAACAAAGGGTATTAGGCCCCGCCGTTTACGCTCCCCAGCAGAAGCAGCGGGCCCGACGGCCCGCTGCTTTTTGTTTTTCCGACCTCGATGCGCCGGCTCTATCTCCGCCCCATGGGCAGCCCTAGCGGCAGATTTCGAGTGCGTCGGCTTGCGGACCCCGGGGTTCTGCGCATCTTAGTGGTTCCATTGGCCTATCCCGTTTTATGTCCGCCGCGCTACCGCCTCTTATCCAGCAATACAAAGCTGATTCCGAGTCCGTTTACAACACCTGGTTCATCAACAACGAGGAGCGCCTGAAAGCCTTCCGTTCCATCCGGCGCGGGGTGCAGCAGGTAGTGAAAGACATCAAGGCCGGCAGCTTCGGTAACGACTTTAAGGGCACCTCGCTCGAATTCGTGCTCAGCGTCATCAGCGAGCAGAAGCAGGTGTTCCAGGGCGCGGCGCACCCCTTCTACTGGAAGCCCAAGCTGCGCATCCCCGACATCTACGAGCACGAGGACAACAAGCGCGCCTTCGGCCAATTCCTGGAAAGCTGCTTAGCGGCCACCACCGAGCAGCAGTTGCTACGCGAAATCAATATTCTGGACCGCCGCAAAATCAAGGGCTTGGGGCCGGCCGTGGCCAGCATCCTCTACTTCCTGCACCCCACGCTGATGCCGCCCTGCAACACGGCCATCGTCAACGGCTTCAACGCCCTGTTTGGGGAGAAAATCAAGCTGGGCTCCTGGTCCGAGTACCTGCGGATGCGCGACCGGCTGCGCGACCTTAATCAGGAGCACCGCCAGCACCTGAGCCTCGACTACGGCGCGCTGAGCGGGCTGCTTTTCGACGTGGGCGTGAAGAAGATGATTGCCGGCGACCAACAATTTGCCACCGACGAGGACCGCGACAAGTACCAGCAGCAGGCCCAGAAGCGCCACAAGGAGGTGCAGTCCGAGGCCCAGGAGGAAAACCAGCACACCGAGATGCAGCACCACCTGCTGCGCGTGGGCAAGGCCCTGGGCTGCGACGTGACCACGGCCATCAACGACCGCAACCGCCTCTGCGGCGGGCAGAAGCTCTCCTTTCTCTGCGTCGACCAGCACCCCGAGCTGCCCGTGCCCGCCGACGTGGCCAGCACCATCCGCCTCATCGACATCGTGTGGTTCGCGCCCGGCACCAACCGCGTGGTAGCGGCCTTTGAGGTGGAGAAAAGCACCAGCATCTACAGCGGCATTCTGCGCCTGACGGACTTGGCGTTCTCCATGCCCGAGCACGAAACGGCCCTCTACTTAGTGGTGCCCGATGCCCGTGAGAAGGAAGTGCAGGCCCAGCTTTCGCGGCCGGCCATCCGAGCCGCCGGCGCGACCATCCGCTACATCCTGTTTTCGGAGCTGCGCCAGCACTGCGAGGCCCTGTGCAAGTTCGGCGACTCGCCGGCGGCGATGCTCAAGATTGCACGCTCGGTTTCCTGAGTTACCCCCCCCGATGATGTTAAACGACCCAGTATTGGAGGCGATTCTGCTTGGCTACCCGCCTTTGAGCCTTTGTGAATATTCCAGCTACTTATCCCAACGGGTATACCGCCACCTCTCGGATGTTTTTCGCCATGAACTGAGCTTCTCGGAGTTGGGGATGACCGACCATTTCATCCTGGATTTGGTAAGGTTCACTCATCGGAGCAGTCCAGCCACTGTTAAGGTGTACAAAACTTCGTGGCCGGTGGAAACCGCGTTTGGCAACGACATTGATTTGTTTATAGGGGACGGGACCGGTCAGTACGATTGGTACGCGCTGCAAGCTAAGGTAATGTCGCACGAAGGGGAATTCAACGACTTGAAAGTAAAGGTGAAGGGTGAGTTGCATCAGTGGCACAAGCTGCTGCTGCACGAGCGGCTGTTCGGCAGTCAGGCGTTTTACTTGCTGTACGTGGGGAAGTCGAAGACCAACTTGCCATCGACCCGCCCAACGAAGGAGGATTGCCACGGGGTAGCCCCCATCGGAGACTATGGCCTGAGCCTGGTGAAAGCGCTCGACATCCATAAAACGGTTACTCGGACCACTCCGATGAAGTTCAGCGAAGTATTTCCTGACCTGGTGGAACCGCTGCGGAGCATTTTCTGCTGCCCTCGCCCCTTGCCGCCGACCGCAAAAAAGTACAGTGCGGCCGAGATATACACGCCCGCTTACCGCCAGGTTTACGCGCGAGAAAAAGGCGATGCAAGTTATCGGGACTACAACAATCTGGACCATTTCCTGCCCGATGGCTTTGCCCCTCTCCGCATTCTGATTGACCTCAATCCGGACGTGGGTAAAGCGGAAAAATTCAGTTAAGCTTTTCCGAACATGTAAATGCTCAATGCGGGCGAGCCCTGCGGGCCAGGCTATACAGGGGTCCGCTGCGCTGCCGTGCTGCGCACCGCTCCCGCTGGTCGCGCCTTTTCTATCCTTCTCGCAAAACCCCACCGCGCCGGCCCGGCCCAGGCAGCGGCTCTTACTCGGGGGCGGAGCCGGCTCTCCTCTGCTCCCGCTGGTCGCGGCGGAATGCCGGCCCCGCCCCCGGTGCGCTTTGCAGCCCCAGCCGGGCCTCCCCCCTTTCATTTGCTGCTGGCCGAACCGGCAAGGGCCGGTACCGCCATCGGAGTGCTGGGGCCGGCGTACCGCCGGCAGTTTTTTACAAGAACAAGGGGGAAGAAGGAGTTGGCGCAGTCAAAACGGCAAATCGATTTTAGCTGAATATTGTTGTCTTTTTAGCAACAAAAACGTCTTAAATTGCGTTTAGTAGGATAAGTAAGTGGTTGTACACTATCGCCTTAGCCCTTTTAAGCGCCATGCTCAATCCTGAATTCTTTCCTTCCCCGGCCGCCGTTATTCAGCGCATGCTCGACCCGTTTTTCAACCCCGCTTCCACCGGAGACGAGGAGCCGGGCAGCGACCGGTACCGCCGCTACAACCCGGCCGCGGCAGCCCTGCGCAAGCTGACCATTCTGGAGCCCAGCGCCGGCAGCGGGGCCATCGTGGACGCGCTGACGGCCTGGCTGGACCGCGAGGACTACCACAGCCGCAGCGGCAAGCAAAACGTGTATTGCTGCGAGGCCGACCCCGAGCTACGCGCCGTGCTGCACGACAAGGGCTACAAGGTCATTGCCAATGACTTCCTGAACTATCGGGGCGACCATTTTTTTGACCTTATTATCATGAATCCTCCCTTCTCCAACGGTGACCGGCATTTGCTCAAAGCCTGGGACGTGGTAGCCGCCGGCGGCGATGTGGTGTGCCTGCTCAACACCGAAACGCTGGCCAACCCCTACACCGAAACCCGGCAGCTGTTGGCCCGCCTCATCGAGGACCACGGCACGAGCGAGGCCCTGGGAGCTGTTTTTGCCGAGGCCGAGCGCCCCACCAACGTAGCGGTTAGCCTGGTCCGACTGCACAAGCCGGCCAAAGCTGACCGCCTAACCTTCGAGTTCACCAGCCGGGGCCGCCGGGGGCCGGAGCTGGATGAAAACCTCTTTGCCAATGCTGTAGCCACCCGCGATGTTATCGGCAACATGGCGGCCGAATACGAAGGCCTGAAAGCGCAGTACGCCGCTTACCTCCAAGCCCGTGAGGGCATGAAGTTCTACGCCAAAAGCCTGCTGCGCAACGACTACCAGGACGTGCTGAAAATGGCCGAGGCCAGCTTGGAGCGCGGCAGCCTGCGCACGAGTTACAACAACTTCGCTGACGAGATGAACCAGCAAATCTGGGGGCTCGTGCTCGATAAGGTGAACATTCAGAAGCTGATGACGGCCGACGTGCGCCGCAACTTCGCGGCCTTCAGCAAAGCCCAGGGCTACCAGGAATTCACCCACGAGGCAGTGGCTGAGCTGGTGGCGCTGGTGCTCGACAACCGCGAAACCATCATGGAACAGGCCGTGGAATCGGTGTTCGACACCTTTACCAAGTACCACAAGGAAAACCGCCTGCACGTCGAGGGCTGGGTAACTAACTCGCAGTGGAAAGTGAACCGCAAGGTGATTCTGCCCTACGCGGTGGAGGAAAGCTATTCGGGCAAGGGCTTCCGGGTGAACTGGAGCCGCCGCGACGACTACGCCGACATCGACCGGGTGATGTGCTACCTGACGGGCGAAAACTACGATACCTGCGTGGGCATCGATACCGCCCTTGACCGCTACAGTAATCAGAACTCCAACCCGAATGGCGTGTACACGGTCTACAGCCGGTTCTTCGAAATCCGTGCCTTCAAGAAGGGCACGGTGCACCTGACTTTCCGCGAGGAATTTCTCTGGCAGGAGTTCAACCTGCGGGCCTGCGCCGGCAAGCAGTGGCTGCCCGGCCCCGAAATGGCCGCCTACCGCGCCCGCCAGGCCAAAGCCGCCACCGCGAAGACCCACCCCCTGGTGCCCGAGGCAGAGCCGCTGGCCGCGCCCGGTACCCAAATGCAGCTGCAGCTTGCGGCCTGAGTACCGATGCCAGCGGGCGGGTTGCCGTCCGCTGGTACGCGCTGGGGGCAGTGGCGCATAATCCTGCTGCTGCTTCTCCCGTAAGGCCGGGAAGCGTTATACTGCCTGCATGAAAACCTTAACCCCTGTCACGGCTCCGCCCGGTGCTACCCCGCTGGCGGGCCAGCAGTTCAGCTACCTGTTACGCCACGGCCGCTTCTCCTTCACCGAGCGCGAGCTGCAGGAACACCTGCAAATGACCTATCGCACCATCAAGCAGCGCGAAGCGGACCCATCCAGCCTGACCGTGGCCGAGGCGCTCCGGGTGGCTGAATTGCTGGCCGTGCCCGTACAGACGGTGCTGGACGCAGCCCTGGCCGATGCGCAGGCGGCCGGGGCGAAGCAGTAGTCCGGTTTGGCACATTTTTGCCTAACTTTCGTTTGCCGTAGTAGACCACTCAGGCAAAACAGCATGGATACCCTCGTAAAATTCGGCCCCAAGGAAGCAACCCGCGAGCAGCGCCAGGCGCTGTCGGACCGGGCGGCCGCGCTGAACGCGACCCAGGACCGCCAGCTGAGCCCCTTTGCCGAGCAGCTTAGCCAGCGCTACATCAACGGCGAGCTGAGCCTGGCCGAAGTAAACGCCCAGCTTGATGCGCACTACCAAGCCCAGGCCCAGATGCCGGTACCCACGCGGGGAGCCGATGGCATCCTGGCGGTGGCGCCCCGGCCGGCTCCCGCCGTGGCCAAGGCCCGCTCATTATCGCACTAGCCCTTCGCTTCTTATCTATTCGCTAACGCCCTGCCAGTTGGTGGGGCGTTTTGCTTGCTTACTCAGTTCCCGCGCGGCTTTCCTCTATGACTGACGGTTTTACCGACCCCCACACCGGTGTCCTGATTAACAAGCTCAACATCGCCGATGAGGACAAGCTGGCCGAGGTCGAAGGCAACCGCTTCCACTTCCGCCTGCTGGAGGTGCTGGCCGGCCACGTGGAAGTGACGCCTCACAATGCCCAGGGCCTGCAGGCATTGCACCGTCACCTTTTTCAGGATGTGTACCCGTGGGCCGGCGAAACGCGCGCCTGGGGTGAGTTCCAGGCCACTAAGTCAACCTCGGCCGATAAGGACGGTCCCGGCCTGTACACCATGTACTTTGGCAGCTACCAGCAACTGCCCGCCCACCTGGATGCCATCGGGCAGCAACTAGCCGCTGAGCGCTTTCTGAAGGGGCTGGATAAAGACCAGTTCGTGGCCCGGGCGGCCTACTATTTCGACCAGTACAACTACGCCCACGCCTTCCGGGAGGGCAATGGCCGGACCTTGGGCGCGGCTTTTCAGGTGCTGGCGGAGAATGCCGGCTACGACGTGAATCTCGTCGCGCAGTCGCACCCCAAGCAATACAACCAGGCCCGGGACTATGCTATTCTACGGCCCACCGGGAACCCGGAAACCGATTTGCAGCCGCTCCGCGCCTTTTTTGGCCAGATTACCACGCCGCTCCCGGAACTGGTGCTAGCCCCGGCCACGCCCGTGGTAGTGCCCGAGTTTCTGCGGCGCGTGGACGCCATGCGCGAGGTGCAGCAGAGCCAGGAGCCCATTTGGCGCGCGCTGCTGGGAGGGCGTCACACCGGGGTAGCCCGGCAGATTATGCAGGGCACCCGCGGCGTGGTGCATCCCGATGCGCAGCAGCCGGCGCGGCTGGCCATCCTGAAAACCGGGGCTGAGCTGCTGGCGCAAATGCCCGCCAAGATGGAAGATACCCGGCTGCGCCAGCGCGTGGCGCGGTTGTTAAAGGCGTTACCTCTGGTTACGGTGGTGCTGCTGGTTGTCGGACCGCCGCTGCAGGCCGCGCCATCCACCGGCCCGGAACCGCCGAAAGTGCCGGCAGCCAGCAAAGACGAGACAGTGCAAAAAGCACCGGAGCTAAAGCGTCGAGGTCCAAAGCTGTGAGTTCAAAACCGAGCTGATTTAGTGCCGCCCAGGCCGCTGATGCAAGCTTTTATACGTATCTTGTAGTGGTGGAAAAAGCACCCTATTTCTCCGAAAACGAGCAAACCAAGCAGCAGCGTCGCGAGGTGGTGAGGTTTGCAGTTGGCGTGTCAATGAGTCAAAATCGACCGCCCTCGGCGCTTCTGGTGGAGTTGCAGAACCAATACATTGCCGGGCAGATTGACCTGGAGCAATTGTCGGCCGCGCTCGACGTCGAGTACCAGCCAGCTCCTGGCTTTGACCCTTTCGCCAGGTATGCGCCCGGAGCAGGCCCGCAAGTAGAGCCGGCCCATCAGTACGACCCATATCTGCACTTTGATGAATCGAGCGTGGGCCCTCACCTGCCGTAATGGTAGCTTTACTAAATCCGGCTGATTTAGCGCAACTATAGGCCCTGAAAAGGTGTTTAAATAGACTAGAGCCTGGTATTGCCTTTCTCCCTCTGGTTCCCAACCCAGGTTTGGGGATTATGCTTTCTAGTCATACGAAAGGCGAATAGCCCCGGCTCACACATCCTGTACTCATGGAAAAGCTCACCCCTTCTGCTACGGTTGCAACGCCCGAGCCGCAGGCCGTACCGGCCCCGCTAGCCGAGCACCTGCCAACGCTATTGTGGGACGTAGACCCCGAAGCCATCGACCCGCAGGCCATGGCGCGTACCATCGTGCAGCGCGTCATTCAGCGCGGGAACAAAGAAGACTGGGCTGCCATGCTGGAATACTACGGCCGGCCCCGCGTGCAGGAAATCGTTGAAACGGTACCCTATATGTCGGATGCCGCCATTGCGGCCGTATGCCAGTTCTTCCACATCGAAAAGGAAACGCTTAGATGCTACCAGCGCAAGCAGTCGATACCGCAAACCTTCAACTCCTAGAGCAGCTAATGCAGGAGCCCTTGCTGAAGCCGTTCGTCCTGGTAGGGGGAACGGCTTTGGCGTTACATCTGGGGCACCGTCGCAGCCGCGACCTCGACCTTTTTTCGGACGGCCCCACCCCGATTGACGGAGAAATCAAAGACCTGCTGATAAGCAAATATGAGATGCGGGCCGACGGCGCGCTCCAGCGAATGCGGGCCCAGGAGCCGGAATGGGACAAAGCCGCCATCCAGGGCGTCATCGGCCAAGTGAAAACCGATGTGGTGAATTATGGCTTCCCGTTGTTACGACCGCCCGTGCTCTATCCCGACTCCAACATTCGCTTGGCCTCGCTCGAAGACCTGGGCGCTATGAAGCTGGCCGGTGTGGTGATGAGCGGCGAAAGGCTCCGCGACTTCGTGGACGTGGCCGCGCTGAGCGAAAAGCTCACTCTGAACCAGATGCGCCAAGCCTATGAAGGCCGCTTCAACACTTCCTCCTCCGAAGTGCCCCGTGCCCTGGCCTTCCACGGCGACATCGACTTTAACATGAAGCCCGAAATGCAGGGTTACCGCTGGCCGGCCATTGCCGCGCGCCTGGAGCAGATGCAGCGCAGCCCCGACCGCCTGTTTCCACCCATCGTGGAGCAGCGGCTAGTGATGCCGGTGCTGGGGCCAATGGCAGAGGAAAATGCCAAAGCCTTACTGCCAGACCAACAAAAAGCCCCCGAGCCGAAGCGTCGGGGGCTTAAGTTATAAGCAGTAGAAATAGCCTAGAAAGGCTTGTACCGCTCGTAGGGATTGTACGGATTGCGGTTGGGCGGCGTGACCTTACTGGAAAGTCCCCAGAACTTGCTTAGGCCAAAGAGCACCAGCCCCCAGGTGGCGGCAGTGCTGCCCCAACTGGGAGCCCAAGACGAATACAGAAAGGCGATAATCGCCGCGAAAATCAGGAAGCTACGCATACCAACACGGGTTAAATCTTCACGCTAACTAGGCAGGCAACGCAGTGCGGGCACTTTTCGTTGCTTCTGCCCAGCTGCTGAGCTTGACAATGCCTATTTGAAAGTCCGGGCTTTGAGCAGGTCGGCGTTGGTAAGCTTGAGCTTGACGTTGCGCCCGCCGCCCTTTTCGTACACCTCGATGATGAGCTGCTTTTGCTCGGGGATGGTGAATTTCTTGAAGATGTAGACCTGTTCGAGTTGGCCTTTGGCGTCAATCTTTTTCAGGCCCCCATTGAAGACGTAAATGGGCGTGATTTCTAAGGCCTGCTCGGCCGTACGCTTGGCCACCTGCTTATCCTGAATGTAGAATTTGACGAAATCCACGTCGTAAGTCACGTTCGATTTGTTGGCAACGTGCAGCGGAAAAAACAGGGTTTCCTGCTTGTAGCCCACGTTGCCAGCGCGCACGCTGAGTTGGTTGGCATTCTCGCTGGCCGAGGTACCGCCCGCCGCCAGCGCTTGCCGGGAGTAGGCATCCAGATTGCCCTGCGGGATGGGCGAGTTCGACAAGATGGCTTCCCCCTGTGCCGACGAGGCCGACCCAGCCGCGCCCAGGTCGAGGCTGAGCACCTTGGGGTCGTGCTGGTAGTTCACCACGAAGGAATAGAGCTTTCCATCCGAGGTGAGCACCGTCATGTTCGACTCGGGGAAGCCGGCCGAAGCGGCTTTCACCCGCACGATATTTTCCGCGCCGGTGGCCTTGGCCGCAATCAGGCCCGAGCTGCCCAGGTCGACGTAAGTGACGGGAAAAGGGAACACTAGATGAGTCGTTTTCTGGTCGCTGATATAGAGCGGATAGGTCGGCAGCTTATTGGCTTCCGAATATTGCAGCATCCGGGCGGCCGAGGTCTGGGCCTGCACCGGAACAGCCGCTAGGCCGAGTAAAAGGGCGCTGGTAGCAAATAGGGTGGTTTTCATGGGAAGGAGTCGTTAGTCTTTATCTACTTTGAGCATCACGTTGTAGCCGGCCTTCAGGCGGACTTTGACCAAGCGGATTTTCTTCTGGCCAATGCCTTTCACGGCGCTAACCGCCACGCCTGCCGCGGCCATGGCTGGGTCGGCGCTCATCGTCATCATGTCGGCCGCACCGAGTCCTTCGGCACCAGCCTGTTTTGCGGCATCGCGGGTAATGGCGCCGGGAATGTGCAGGCCTTCCAGCCCGTCCACGTCGTACACTTCTAGCGCCGCCGGAAACACGCTGTTGCCCGATTTGAGCGTTTCTATGGCAATGCTGAGCCGCTCGCCGGCCAGGCTGCACTTGCCGTAAATGAAGGTGTTAGCCGGTAAGGAGTGGCCATTGATGACGGCTGATTCGGTAAGACGCATCTTCACCAGCGAGCCACTTACCACTTCCTGCGATTCGTGGATGACGGCCGGTAGGGTGTTGCCGTCGCCACCCTTGCCGGTTTCTGCATCAAAGCCCTGAAAAGAGGCCGTGCGCTTGCGCCCCGGCCCATTGGAGCCCAGGCGTGACACTACAGCGTCATCATCAATGGCGCGCAGGCGGGTGGTGGGCTTCTTCTTTTTTGGTAGGGCCGCAACCGTGCGCGGGGCTGCTGCTCCCCCACTGGCGCTGTTGGATTGGGCTAGCAGTGCCGCCATTTGCAACTGGGCTTTCTGCTCGGCCAGGTCGCGTTCGTGCTGGCTGCGCATCAACTCCATTTGCTCCTGCGGGGTGAGGGCCCCTGGGGCTGTTGTGGCAGGGACTACGGTGCCGGGCGCAACTCCGCCGTTCATCTGGGCCTGCTGTGCGGCAATGAGCTGCTGCTGGGCCTCAACCACCGACTTATCGACGGAGCCGTTGGGTCCCGCCTTGCCATCGGCCCCCACCGCGTAGGAAAGGCCCGAGCCCGAAGTCGTATCGAGGCGGGCATCGACCAGGCCCCGGTTGCGCAGGGTATCAACCGGGCTGGCGTAGGCTTCGAGCTTGCTGCTAGTAATGGTACCCTTCTCGGCTTTGGGTAAGTTGGTGTTGAAGCCGGTTTCGGTGTTCTGCGCTGCCGCCGGTGTGCCCTGGCCGCCCCCGCCCAGGTAGAACATCACGGCCAGAAAGGGCACGCCTACCACCGGCAGAAAGGTGGCCATCTTGCGGGTGCGAAGAAATTGCGCGTCGTGCGGCGCGTTGGTTGCCGTTGCCATAACAGGGAAGGATTAGCGAGGAAGCGTATTCAGGTCTTCATTCTTGAGCACCCGCCAGTTCTCCATCAGAAAGCCGTGGGGATTATTTTCCGAGCGGGTCACGTCGCGCAGGGAGCACTCGGAAAGGAAATTGCGGGTGGTAACCGAGGTGGCCCGAATGACGCGCTGGTGCCCGTAGCACCGCGCCACCATCGGGCGCGAATTGGTCACTACCACGCTATCCACCGTCATTTCCAGGCTGATGTTGGCGGCAATCAGGTCGTTATAGAAGCCCTTCTCCTTGAAGTTCTCGTACTGCCGTTTGGCCGAGTTATCAGCCAGGTATAGGGCCTTATTGACGTTGCTGTCGATGGCTTTCTGGTCAGGGTCAAGCGTGAAAAACAACTCGTGGAAGCGCGTGACGTGGCTGCGTGCCTCCACCGGCCGGTTAGCCCGCGCATCCCGCGCCCCAGCCGTGAGCAGCTGTCCACCTTCCAGCACATAGATGCGATTGGCCGCGGCGTTGGTGGTTTGGAAGGCGAAGTAGGCGATGGTGCCGGCCAGCACCAGCACGGCCACAATGAAAATAAGTGCCAGGGTTTTTACCTGCTGAAAAGCCGAATCAATGGTTTTGAGGGAAGCAAACATGGGAAAAGGAAATAGTGGGAAATCACCGCGCAACCAGGGCTAGCCCCGTAGCCGGTTGACGAAGCTGGCCGCCCGTTCGCGCACCGCCGTGCCAGCCCGGTGACCTGCGGCCTCACTCCGCGTCATGTTGCCCGAGGCAGCATTGCCAGCTAACGCCTGCCCGGCCCCAACTGCCGCCCCAAGGCCCGATGCGGCCCCGGATACGCCGGCCGCGCCCGCCCGCCCGGCTGAACCTGCCGCCGCGCCAGCCATAGCCGCCCCACCACTCATAGCCGATTGCATGGCCCGGGCGGCCTGGCCTGCCCCGGAAGCCGCAATCATCATATCGGTGATGAAGGGAATAATCAGGTACCCCGTGATGGCAATGCACAGAAACACGAGGTAGCCGAAGTCGGCCGAGTCAACGCCTTGGTTAGAGGTCAGGCGGGTGATGTCGCCCTGTAGCATCATTATCTGAAACTGGCCCATAATGGCTCCGAAAATGTTGGCCACGGGCACCCACAGGCTGATGGTGATGAATTGCCCCAGCCATTTAGGAATGGAGTTGCCGAAGCCTGGGAAGATGGCCAGCCCAAAAGTGAGCGGTCCTAGCACCGACAGCACGATGAGCAGGAAGGTGGCCAGCACGTTGATGAGCAGCCGGGCCGCGACATGGAACAGCTCCAACGTGTTCTTCATCCACTCGCGGAAGTTCTGGTTCACATCGTACTTGAGCTTATCAAACGAGAGCGACAGCTGCTGGCCCATGTTCATCATGCCCAGTTCGTCGAGCCGCTTCTCGTAGGCCTCGTCCGTGGCGAAGTACTTGTTTTCGGGCCGGGCGGCCAACAACGCCTTTTTCTGGTCCTGCAAGGCCGTAATCTGGGTGGTTTGGTCCACCCGGACCGAGTCCGTGCTTGATGCCAGCGCGCCGGTGATGCCGCGCAGGCCGCCGAGCAGCTGCGGAAACAGCAGGATGGCCAGCCCAATTAGAAATGGGCGCAGCAACGGATACAGGTCAATGGGCTCGGCGCGGGCAATGTGGCCCCATACCCGGGAGCTGATGAAAATGAGGGCTCCTACCCCGCCCACGGCCCGGCCTAGGGTAACGAATTGCGCCACCAAGGGCAGCATGGAATCATAAAGCCGGCTAAGCATCTGCTCCATTTGGAGCATTTGCGCGGTGATGGAATTCATTTCCATAATCAGGTAGGTTGGGGCTAGTGGATGAATGCGAAAGGGCTACTGCTTGGCGCCCACGAGGGTGAGCACGGACGCCCGGTCCTGAATGGCCTGTTGCTGGGAGAGGGCCACGGCTCGGCATTTATTGGTGTAGTAGGTCATCAAGAATTGCTGTTGCTGCATCTTATCGCCAATCTTGTTGATGAACTTGATGCGTTGCGGGTCTGTCATTTCCGCCCGGTTTGTGGTCATGATGGTGGCCAGCTCGCCAATCAGGGCCACGTTTTCCTGCAGCAGTACCTGGTACACCTGCGCCGCTTCGGTCACCTGATTCGGGGAGAGGCCGCGCCCACGCAGGTCGGCCACGCCCGAGCTGAACTGCGAAATCATCGAGGCCTGCGCGGCGTAGATTTCCCGCACCCGGCGGTAGTTGCGCACCCCCGCGCTTATCTGTAGCAAACTGCTGTACCACTGCGCGTGCAGGGCCTGCGTCTGGTCCACGATGCCCTTAATCTTGCCGCTTACCACTTGCATATCGCCGGCCAGGGCCTTGCCCCGCCCCAGCAGGGTGGTCGAAACTCCTTGGTGCACAATCTGCTTGCGCGAGCTGGATTCGGCTATGGGCGCGGAAATGACGGCCGGAGCCTGGGCAAAGCACTGCTGCGCGCTCAGCCCCAGGCCAAGCAGTATCATGGTGGTATATGCTTTCATTGGAAGAGGAAGGGTTAGTGCGCGCCCATGAGGCTGAGCAGCGCCTGATGGTCCTGCTCGACCTGCTGGGCCGTTTTGAGCACCATCATGTTGCGCCGGGTGAAGTAGTTGACCAGGCCCAGCTGGTCGGTGATTTTGGCGTCCAGCGTGTCGATGAACTCCATCCGCTCCGCGTCGGTCATCTTGAGCATGGACGGGCTGGTGATGGTGGCCAGGTCGGACACAGTATTGGCTCCTTCAGCCAGCATCTTCGTGTAGATGGACACCATCTCCGTCAGCTGGGCCGGCGTGATGTAGCGCGAGGTGCGCAGCACGTTGATGGCTGAGGAATAAGTCGAGATAATCTGGGTTTGCTTAGCGTAAATGGCCCGCACCCGGCGGTAATCCCGCACCGCGCTGCTCACCTTCAGCAGCCCATCGTACCAAGCCTTGTGCTGCTCCATGTTTTTGAGCGAGTAGGTTTTGGTCAGTTCCTGCTCCTTCACGCCCAGGGCCACTAACTTGTTGGCTGCCGCTTCTAGCCCCTTCATCGTGTTTTGCAGGCCGGTTTGCACGCCGCTCTGCACTTCTAGGACCGGGGCCGTTACCACCAGCTGGGCCGACACTTTCAAGGTGCTGAAGCTCAGCAGCGCCAGGCTGAGGATGCCAATCTTCGTTTTCATAGGGAAGGCAAGTAGTTGAGAGAGGCGGTCCTACAGCGTCCGCGTATAGGGGTGCTCCAGGTACATCAGGTGCCGCTCAGCAGCGAAGCGCACCCGCCCGATGCTGGATTCCACGCTCTGCAGCGTCGGTAGGGCCTGAGTAGCCGTCACGTTAGGCTCCTGGATGAGCGGCACCAGCATTTTCATGGCTTCTTCGCACTGTGGCGTAAAGCCGTTCCAGGTGGCCACGTCTTCGGGCTTCACGCGCTTCAGGCTCCGCGAACGAACCACCGTGCGCAGCACATAGCGGTAGCGTTTCCAGACGTTGGCCACCACTGGATGCTCCTTTACTACAGCGTTCAGGCCGCTGGACTCCCAAGTATTCACCGTCTGCGCGTAAGCCCGAGCGGCAGCGATGTCAGCTTTTTCAGCCTTGGGAGCCGACGCCAAGCTATCGGCAAACGTCACGGCGGCCACGGCCACCGGCGACGTGGAAACTGTTGATGGAGCTGTTCCGACGGCTTTATCATCCGTCACCGTGGTAGCCTTGTCGGAGCCGCAGCCAGTCAGCAAAGTGGCTAGGCCGAGTAGCGAAAGCATGGTTTTCTTCATGATGTTGAGCTTTAGTTCATTTCAACCCCTACCCTTCGCGCAGCTCGTTGGCGAAGAGCTTGATGGCCGTAGGCATATCGCCGGTCTGCTTGAGCTTCTCAAACAGCCGCACTTTCTCGGTTTCCTCGGTGGTGTAGGTCACGTATTCTTCTTTCGATACCTCGATGGCGTACACCTTCGACACGACCCCGCCCAGGCTGATGAACACCTCCGTGTAGCGGCCTCGCGTGGCCTTGTTGTCGCGATTAATACTTAGCACCAAGTCCTTTTCCTTGGGCGTGAGCGAGAGCAACGCCTGAATCTCATCGAAGCGGTTGATGAACTTGCGCTGGTCGAGCAGAATCTTGCAGTCCGAGTTGTTGATGATGGCGTCCTTGACAATCTCGTTGCCGATGATGTCGTCGATTTCCTGGGTCACCACGATGGCCTCGCCGAAAAACTTGCGCACCGTCTTAAAGAGGTACTTAATGTAGGCGGCCATGCCTGGCGTGGTGAGGGCCTTCCAGGCCTCCTCAATCAGAATCATCTTCCGCACCCCTTTCAGCTTGCGCATCTTGGAGATGAAGGTTTCCATGATGATGAGCGTGACCACCGGAAACAGGATGGGATGGTCCTTGATGTTGTCGAGCTCGAACACGATGAAGGGAGCCTGCACGAGGTCCAGCTCCTTCTCGGAGTTCAGCAGGTAGTCGTACTCGCCGCCCCGGTAGTAGGGCTTGAGCACATAGATGAAGTTGTCGATGTCGAAATCCTTCTCCCGGACCTTTTCCTCTTCCAGAATCTTCCTGTAAGGCCCTTTAACAAACTCGTAGAACGTGTTGAAGCTCGGCTTGATAAGCGCGTTGGCTTCCAGCATCACGTAATACAAACTGACGGCCGTTGAGAGCGACACGTACTCCGATTGGCTCACGCTTTCGTCGTCCTTTTTCCAGAGTGCCTGCAGCAGCGTTTTGATGGATTCCTTCTTTTCCACGTCCAGCTTGCCTGAAATCAGGAAGGGATTGAAGGCAATCGGGTCGTCCTCCTCGTAGGTGAAATACACTCCGCCCACCAGCTCACAGAGCCCTTTGTAGGAGTTGCCGGTGTCGACCAGCAGCACGTGGGCGCCCTGCTCGTAGTACTGGCGCACCATGTGGTTGGTGAAAAAAGACTTGCCCGAGCCCGAGGGGCCGAGCACGAACTTGTTGCGGTTGAAGATGATTTGCTTCTTCATCGGCTCATCCGAAATGTCCACCAGCACCGGCTTGCCGGTGAGGCGGTCGGAGAGCTTGATGCCCTTGGTGGCCCCGGTGCTGCGGTAGTTGGTTTCGGAGGCCCAGAAGCAGACGGCCTGCTCGATGAAGGTGTAGAAGGTTTCCTCGCTGGGAAAGTCGCCCGCGTTGCCCGGAATGCCGCCCCAGTAGAGCGCGGCAATGTCCACCGTGTTCTGCCGCGGCTTGCAGTTCATGGCGTTGAAGGCCGCGTTGACCAGCTTGCGCACTTCAGTCAGCTCCTCCTCGTGCCGGCCCCAGGTGAGCACGTTGCAGTGCACGCGCACCGGCCGGCGCTTGTGGGCAATCAGCTCGTTGAGAAAGGCGTTGTAGTACTCGAAGTTGATTGCGTTCTGCCGCGAGTAGAGCGAGAGCGAGTTGAGCCGGTCCTTCTTCTGCTCGAAGGTTTTGACCGTTTTGGTGGTGTTGTCCAGAAACACGTACTGGTTCAGGATGTGGTTAGCGCCCAGCAGCAGCCCCAGCGGGGCGGCGAAGCTGATGGGGAAGTCCGAGTACTCGGTGCTGTATTGCTCGTAGCGGATATCCGTTTCCACGGAGGTAGGCAAGTCATCGAGGTTGGCCACCGAGAACATCTGGCAGAACTCCGCCCCCACTTTCAGCCCTTCGGTCAAGTCGAGGTCGACCTGTAGGGCCTGGTCGGACAGGTCCAGCGCCAAGTACTTTTCCAGCAGCCCGGCCTTTTCGGCCGTGCCGGCAAGCTCATCCGAGGTCAGCCGGTGCGAGCGGATGTAGGGCGCGTTGGTCGGCCCCACTCCTTCCAGCGTGCGCACGAACTGGCCCACGTTGTCGAAAAAGCTCTCCATTACCTTGGTGTCGAGCATGTCCTTGGGCACGATGTTGCGCCGGGCCAGCAGCCCCGAGGTGCTGCCCCAGTTGGGCCGCTCCGACGAGGTTTTAGTGATGTAGAGGTAGCAGAAGTGGTTCAGAAAGGGCCGCTCGTTGAAGTGCCGCTCGTAGGCCGAGGAGAGCAGCGTGCGCTCGGCCTCAAAGCCGGGGGCGTACTTGTCCTCCACGTACCAGTCCTGCTTGTGCACCACGCAGTGGTCGGGCAGCAGGCGCACTGCCTTCACAAAGGCGGCCTGCAGCTGGGCGTAATCGTCCCGGGAGAGGGTGAAGATTTCGGGCAAATCCAGCCGAAACGCCACGGTCACGTCCGCATTCTTCGAGATGAGACAATCCTTCTCCACCTTGTAGATGGGCTGCTTGGATTCGAGGGATACGGAGGGCAGAACCTTATTGCTCATAAGCGGGAAAGCACCCAAACCTGCCGCTAGGCGCGGCTGGTCGGGTCCTCGTTGAGGCGTTGGAATAGGCGGCTGTGCCGGTTGGTAATGTATTTGGGCGACGAGCGCCGGGCGGCGGCCTTCATCAGCCCGTGCTCGCCGTAGCGGCGATTCAGGGCGAACACCCCGGCCCATATGCCGCCCCCGGCCAGAAACGTGACCAGCACCGTGAGCACCAGCGGCAGGCCTAGCAGGTAGCAGGTCACGAACAGGGCAAACACCAGCCCGATGCCGGCGGCCAGAAAGTAGATGTTGCTGCCCACCAGGCCCTTGAATTCGACGGGCTTGTTGATGCCGCGATTGAGGTCGTAGATGGGCATAGCGCTGACTTAGAGGAAGAACGAGCGCACCACCGTGGCCACAATGACGAGGAAAATCATCGAGCCAAACCACGAGACAGCCGTTTTCTGGGTGTCCTGGTCGCCGGCATTCCACTTGCCGTAGACCTTGATGGCCCCCACCAGTCCCAGTACCGCGCCGATGGCGTACATAAGCTTGGTCAGCGGGTCGAAGTAGCTGGTGACCTGGGTGGTGGCATCCTGAATGCCGGCCGTGCCGTTGCCGCCCCCGGTCTGGGCGTAAAGCAACTGCGAGCTGAGGAGTAGGACCGCGAGGGCCAGCGAGGTAATGAAGGGTTTCTTTGTCATGGCAATGGAAGTGGAATCGGGAATCAATGATTAGGGAGAAAGAAGGCCGGGCTACTCATCGTCGGGACCGAAGAGGTCATTCAGCTCGGCGTGGTTGAGGGCCATCTGCTGGGCCATTTGCTCGGCCAGGGTGGTGCCGGCCAGTTCGACCGGCGGCACGGGCTGCTGGCCGGCTTGCAGCAGGGTCAAGTATTCGGCAACCGAAGCGGCGGCCACCAGCCGGGGCGGGTCCACGGGAGCGATGTCCAGCCGCGAAGCCACCGGCTCCTCGAATGTGGCCAGCGGCTCGTAGCCCTCCGCTATTAGGGGCAGTTGCACGGTTTCAGGCTCCAGAACCCCGTCAGCTGCTGTATCCGCCGCCACAGAATCCGGTGCCAGGTTATGGGCTTCACGCCGGACCAGAGCGGCCAGGTGCTCATCGGCCTGGTCGGCTTCCTCGGTGCGGTTTTCATCGAGCACCTGCGCTTCGTCGCCCGCGGTGGCCGTGGCCTCCATTGGGGCGGTGTCGCTGGTGCTTTCGTCGTGGCCGGTAGCCGTGCCGGTAGAATCGGGCAGCGTCCCGCCGACCAGCGGCTCGGTGGCGGCTGGCAGGTTCTGGTCGGCCCCGGCTTCGGGGAGTTCTGCATCATCGGCTTCTTCCCGGGTTTCCGTGGCCGCTGGCGTGGCCTTCACGAAGGCTGAGGTGGGGCGCACCAGTGAGGGCGGAGCCACCGTGCTGCCGCCCGCGCCGGTGAGCTGGGCACCGGCCAGCTTTTTGCCCGGAGTGAGCAAAGCCATGAGTTCTACCCGGTAGTAGAGCAGGCCCACCACCAGGTAGTATAGAACGACCACAACCAAAACGAAAAGGCCAAACTGGCCCCAGGAATAGGCGCTAAGCATCGCGGGGAAATAGCGTGGCACCCCAGGCCGACCGGCCTGGGCGTGAACTTGCCAAACCGTGATTTGACGCTACAAACCTATCCGGGCTATAAACTGCTTGGGTAGAAAGTTGACGAATGGTTGGAATTCGATGGTGAGGTGCAGCCCCGACACACGAACGGCACATCATTCAAGCCTGAATTTTAGAGAAAAGAAACTTGGCTGTTGCAGAACTTGCTGGACGGCTCACTAAGCGGGTAGGTGGGCTGTCAAAAGCACGTAAATGGCCCATTTGCCATTCTTTCCAGTTCGATTCGGCTTATCAACCCCTTGTTTCCAGACGCCACACCGAGTTGTGCAACCGCCACGAGCGACTGATTAGCGGGGCGCGGAATGATGACTTGCCCGGCTGCGCTCGCCATTCGTTTTTAACTCGGCGGGAGTATTTCCCGTTGAACGGAATTGGCTGTTGACCTTCCCTATGCTCCTACTTTTCCGCATCTCCTGGCTGCGCATGGCGGCCGCGTGGGGGGCGTTTGCCTTCTTCATGATGCTGGTGGCGTACGGGCAGGCCATTACGGGCACCGGGCCATTGCAATGGCGCACGGTGCTGCTGGGGCCGCTGCTGTACGGGCTGATTGGGACCCTGCTCACACCGGTGGTGTTTGTGCTGGCAGCGCGCTTCGACCTCACGGCCGGCCGCGCCCGCTGGCTGCCCTACCTGCTGGTGCACGCGGCCGCCAGCGTGGCCCTCACGGTGGCCTACCGGGCCTTGTTCATGGCCACACTCTACCTGGTAGGCGGCTCGAATGCGCCCGTTTCATGGGTCACGATTCTGGCGGGATTTAATTTCTGGATTCCGCTCTACTGGATGGTGCTGTTCGTGGCCTACGCCCTCGACTACCACGACAAGTGGCAGCGCCGCAACCTCGACGCGGTGCGCCTGGAAATGCAACTGGTGCAGGCCCAGCTGCACGCCCTTAAGCAGCAGCTCAACCCGCACTTTCTCTTCAACACCCTCAATGCCATTGCCACCCTCATCGGCGACGAGCCCGCCGCCGCCCAGCGCATGATGGCCAAGCTCGGCGAGTTTCTGCGCCTGGTGCTCGACCATTCCGATGCCCAGCAGGTGCCGCTGGCACAGGAGCTGCACTTCGTGGAGCTGTACCTGGACATGGAGCAGGTGCGGTTTTCCGACCGGCTGGCCGTGACCTACGAGGTGGACCCGGCCGCGCTCCCAGCTCTGATTCCGCACCTGCTGCTGCAGCCCCTGGTGGAAAATGCCGTGCGCCACGGCCTGAGCGCGGGGGGCACCGGCCGCCTGCATATTGCCGCCGAGCGGCAGGGCCAGCAGCTGGTGGTGCAGGTGCGCGACTCCGGCCCCGGCCCTGAGCAGGCCGGCCCCCGGGGCGTGGGCCTCGAAAATACCGAGCAGCGCCTGCGCGCCCTCTACGACGACCGGTACGCGCTGCGCCTGCTGCCCGCGGCCGGCCAGGGCACCGTGGTGCGCATCGAACTACCCTTTCACCACTAATTTGTGGCAATGGCCCCCATTCAAACCCTGATTGTGGACGATGAGCCGCTGGCCCGCCGGCGCAT
This sequence comes from Hymenobacter negativus, assembly GCF_016056375.1. Taxonomy (GTDB): domain Bacteria; phylum Bacteroidota; class Bacteroidia; order Cytophagales; family Hymenobacteraceae; genus Hymenobacter; species Hymenobacter negativus_A. The sequence continues at coordinate 1,762 of NZ_JAEDAE010000013.1, read as the reverse complement.
TGCCCAGCTGCTGGCCGGCCAGCCGGGCTTTGTCATCGCGGGCGAGTGCGGCACCGGGGCCGAGGCGGTGGCCACGCTCTCGCACGGACCGGCCGTGGATTTGGTATTTCTGGACGTGCAGATGCCCGATTGCAACGGCCTGCAGGTGTTGCAGCAACTGCCGGCCCAGCCGCGGCTGTTGGTGGTGTTCGTGACAGCCTACGACCGGTATACCCTGCAAGCCTTTGAGGCCCACGCCGTGGATTACCTGCTCAAGCCCCTGGACCCTGACCGTTTCGCGCGCTGCCTGCTCTACGTGCAGCAGCGGGTCGGGCAGGTGGCCGCGCCGGGCTGGGAGGCGCTGGTGCAGGCGCTGCCCGCCCCGCCGGTGCCGTATGCGTCGCAGCTGCTGGTGAAACAACCCGGACGTTTCTACTTCGTGCCCGTCGAGCAGGTACTGTACCTCGAAGCCACCGGCAACTACGTCACGGTGCACGCGTCCGGTGAAACCCACCTAGTGCGCGCCACGCTCACCCAGCTGGCCAGCCAGCTCGACCCGGCCCGCTTCCTGCGCATCCACCGCTCGCTGATTGTGCACACCACCCACATCAAAGAACTGCGGCCCTGGACGCACGGCGAGTACCTGCTCACGCTGCACGATGGCACGCACCTGACCTCTTCGCGCAGCTGCAACGAGGGCATTCAGCAGTTTTTGCGGCAATTTGTCTCTTAAGTACAGCTATTGGCTGGGTCAACTGCTTAAGGAATATGCTACTCGTCCCGCTAAAAGGCCACTTCGTCACGGTGGATAAACACTGCTTACTTATCGGCCGTATGAGCGGGTGTCGGGCCGCATTCGTGGCGCGGCCATGCTTTGCCAGCTTATATGCCCCAAACTACTACTACGCTACCTAGCCCCGTGGCTTTACTCCCGGCCCCGGCCGAGCAAGAGCTGGTGCAGCGCCTGCTGGCCCGGGACGAGCGCGCTCTGGGGCAATTGTACGAGCAGTACGCCCGGAATCTGTTCACCGTCATTCTGCGGGTGGTGCAGGACGAGGCGATGGCCCAAGACGTGCTGCAGGAAGGCTTGCTCAAGGTCTGGCTCAGCATTGGCAGCTACGAGGCCACGCGGGGCCGCCTGTTCACCTGGATGGTGCGCGTGTGCTGCAACCAGGCCATTGATGCCCTGCGCAGTCCGCGCCATCGCTTTCACCGCCGCAATCCGTCGCTGGAGGCTGCTGGAGCACACTATAGCCCGGCTCCCACGGCCTTTTATCCCGAGCACATTGGCGTGCGCGAGCTCATCGTGCAACTAAAGCCCCGGCAGCGGGAAGTCATGGACCTGCTCTATTTCGGCGGCTGCACCCAGGCCGAGACGGCCGAGCAGCTAGCCATTCCGCTGGCCACCGTTAAAACCCGGGCGCGCGCCGCTTTGGCTGTGCTCGCCCGGATGGCACGCTAATGGCAGCGCCTAGCTAAGCAGCGTCTTCCTAACTAATCTGTTTCATCTCTCATTTTTTACTTTACCTCCTGACCTGATGGCCAACCTGCACCACTTCCGAGTGCCCGCCCTTCTTGTTTCGGGCCTTGCCGTGGTGGCGGCGGCCGCCTGCCAGGGCGGTTCCGACACGAAGACAAGTACCGAAACTTCCACCACCCAAGCGGCGACGGACACCGCCGACACCGGGGCCACTCCCGTAGCGCTCCGCACCGGCAACGCCGAGGCCGGCCGCGACGTGTACCGCAACGAAACCTTCGGCGACGAAGGCTTCTGGACCGATGC
>NZ_JAEDAE010000012.1 GCF_016056375.1 Hymenobacter negativus | reverse complement strand
GCACTGCTGCTGCAAAGCGTGAACTTGTACCGGGCGCTAGGGGGCGGCTGGCAGTAAGCAGAACGTCATGCCGAGCGGGTGCCAGCGTAGTAGTACAGTTCTGCCCGCGACTTCTCGTAGCTGGCGCGCAGGCTTTCCTGCTTGATGCGCAAGTCGATTAGCTTGGTTTCGCGGGCGTTGATGAGGAAGATGGTGCTTTCGCCCAACTCGAACTTCTGCAGCTCGGCCTGGAGTAGGAGGCGCTGGTTGGCGATGGTCTGGGCTTGCAGGGCAAGCTGACGCTCGTAGGCGCGCAGGGTGTTGTACACGGAGTTCACCCGCGTGATGATGTTGCGCTGGCTCTGCTGGCGCTCCAACTGGGTTTCCTTCACCTGAATGCGGGTGTATTGCAGCTTGCCCCGCTCGGCCCGCAGGAACAGCGGGAAAGAAAAATCAAGGCCCACCTTGTAGTTATCCATCCCGAAATTGTAGTAGGAGGGCACTTCGGCGCGGTAAAAGTCGCCTTGGCTAAGGAGCACACCGCTCACGTTAAGCTTGGGCTTGAGCATCTCGCGGCGGTACCGCTCCTCAATGCCGAGCTGGCTGATTTTGGCTTCCAGCTTGCGCAGCGTGGGGTGCTGGGCGGCGGCAAAATCGGTGAGGCGCTGCAGCTCGGCGCGGCTGACGGTGTCGAGCGCCGGCGATTGGGGCACGGCGTAGGCGGGCAGCTCGGCGGGCTGGCCATCCTTGGTCCAGAGATGATTGGAGAGGAGAAGGCGGGCGTTGAGCAGGTCCACGTCCAATTGCGCGGCCTGCACCTGGCGGTCCTGCACCGTGATTTGGGCCTCTACCGAGTCGATGGGGGCCTGGTCGCCAATCTGGGCGCGGCGGGCCGTGCCCTGAAAGCGGCGGTCGGCCAGCGCCACGCCTTCCTGAATGAGGGCCGCCTGCTGCACCGAGTAGTACCAGGTCCAGTAGTCCTTCACGGCTTGCAGCCACACTTCGTTTATCTGCTTCACGCGGTCGGCTTCGGCGGCGCTTTGCAGCACGCGGGCCTGGCGCAGGGTGCTGCGGCGGGCATCAATCAGCAGCCCGGCCCCGATGGGCACCGACAGGCCCACCCCCGCCAGCCCGCCAACCGGCGTGCGGCTTTCCGGATTCACGTAGGTGCCCACGTTGCGGTCATAAACGGCTTTCAAATCGATGCCGCCCAGCCAGATGGGGACTTTCAGCTCGTTGCCCCAGTTGTTGTAATAGTCGGTGCCGCCGAACTGCTTGCGGTAAAAATCGGAGCCGATTTTGGGGTCGAAGCCGCCGCGGGCCTGCAGCACCTGGCTGCGGGCCTCGTCGCTGAGCAGGTCGGCCTGCTTCACAATTGGGTGATTGGCAAATAGTATATCGGCCAGGTTTTGCAGCGAGAATATTCTGGCCGTATCGCCAGGCTTGATGATGGCCAATTGCGTGGTTTGAAGCGGCGCTTTTTCGAGGCCCGAGCGGCGGGCGGGCAGGGCAGGCCCCTGGGCGAGGGCGGTCGGCGCGAGGGCCACCAATAGCAGCATCAGCAGCCAGTGGAGGCTGGATTGGGAAGGAAATAACGTTTTAACTATGACGGATAACATCTTGATTTACAAAGTTCATGTTAACAGAACGGTGTAGAAGCGGGGCTTTCTCCCGCGCCTACATCGTTCTTACTTTCCCTTCACCGGCGCTTCTTCAGGCTCGGCTTGTAGGGTAGGCGGGAAGCCGTTGAGCTGGCGCCAGATTTCGTACCACACCGGCACCGAATCCAGAATGACCCAGCCCTGCACGCCCGAGCCCAAGCGGAGCTGCCGGGGCCAGGGCTGGTCGCCGGCCTGCGGCTGAGCGGGGCGCACCAGCAGGCGGTACTTGCCACCGCCGCTGCTCACCACGTCAATCACCGACACGAAGCCGCCAAACGTGCCCACGGCCGCAGAGGGCCAGCCCGAAAACTGAATGGCCGGCCAGCCATCAAACTGCAGCCGCACCTGCCGCCCGCGCTGAATGAGCGGCACGTCCATGGCCCGCACGTAGATTTCGGCCGCCAACAGCGGCGATTCGGGCTGTAGCGTGGCAATGGATTCGCCTTCTTTGATGGTTTCGCCGATGCCGGCCTTGAGGGCCCGCACCACGTAGCCCGTCTGGGGCGCGCGCACTACGTAGAGGCCGCGTCGCACCGCCACGTTGCTGATTTTATTACGCGTAGCGGCCACTTCGCCCTGCGAACTGGCGCGACTCGATACCGCCGTGCTACGGTCCGATTGAGCTTTGGCCAGGTCCTGGGCGTACTTGGCGCGCAGGTTGCTCAGCTCGATGCGGGCGTTGGCCAGGGCTTGCTCGCTGCTGGCTACTTTGTTGCGGGCCGAGGTCACCTTGGCCAAGTCTTCCTGCAGCTTGAGGCGGCGGGTTTCAATGTCAGTGAGCGAGAACAGGCCGTTTTTGTAGCCCTCCTCATAGCGCGCCAGCCGGGCGCGGCTGGTTTCGTAGAAGTTGGTAACGGCCACCTGGTCGGCGCGGTCAATGTTAAGGTAGTTCGCAGCCTGCTCCACCTTGTTGCGGGCGGCTTCGAGCTGCACTTGCAGCGTAGTACCCAAGGCGGCTATCTGGTGGTCAGTGGCCTCGATTTTGGCCCCGTAGGCATCCACGTTGGCGCGCTTGGCGGCCAGCTGCTCGCGCAGGCGCTCGGGCAGGTCGGGGTCGAAGTATTCGTCCTTGATTTCAGAAATGGTCAGCAGCGTGTCACCCTTGCGCACCAGCTGGCCCTCGCGCACGTTCCAGTGCTCGATGCGGCCCGCAATCTGGTTTTGCACGGTCTGGGGCCGGTCCTGCGGGGTGAGGGCGGTGAGGGTACCGTTACCGGCAATCGTCTGCCGCCAGGGCAGAAACAGCGCGATTACAAACAGCACGCCCACCACCAGCAGGATGCGGCTCAGCCGCCGGCTGGCTTGGATGCGCAGAAGCTGGGGCCGCGAGAGGCGGGGCACTTTCTGCCACACCTCCTCGGCCACTTGTTGGTTCGAGAGGTTAAGCATGAGTGGGGGCGGTGTGGTGAGTGACGAGGGGTAAATCAGTGACGGCGGCCATCTTCTCCACGCCCGTCAGCACGTCGAAAATGGTGCTCACGCCAGTCATCAGCTTCTCAATCGACCCGCTGATTTGCACGATGAGCACCTCCGCGGCCACAAACTGGCCCAGCGTCATCTGGCGCGACACCACGAACAGCGTGCCGGCAATCAACAAGCTGGCCGTGAGCAAGGTGCGCAAAGCTGTGGCGTAGCTGTAGTAGTTTTTCAGCACCCGGAAGTGGCCGTTGCGGGCGTGCAGGTAGGCGGCGGCTAGCTCGTCGGTGCGGGTCAGGGCCTCGTCTTTCCGGGCCTCGCTACCGCGCACTTCGGGCAGGCGGTCGGCCACCTGCTCCAGCCAGTCCACCAGCTCGTACTTATAGGCCGATTCGTCGATGCTGGTGCGCAGCGCCCGGCGGTAGTTCAGCACGAAGATGAGTATCAGGGCCAGGATGGTGAACAGCCCCAGGGCAATGAAAATGGGGTGATAAAACGCCAGCACCAACGCCCCGAACACGATTTGCATCCCCGCAAACATCAAGTCAATCAGCAACTTGGTGAGGCCTTTCTGCACCGTTAACACGTCGAAGAAGCGGTTCACCAGTTCCTGCGGGTTCTGGCCGGCCAGCGCTTCGGGCTTGATGCGCGGCAGGCGGTAGGCAAACTCGATGGCGGCCTTGGCAAAAATGCGCTGCTCGATGGCTTCCACCAGCGTGAGCTGACCAATCAGCAGGACACTGCCCAGCAACACCCCACCCACCACCACGGCAATGAGCAGGTAGGTGGAGCCAAACACGGCCCCCGTCGAAACCAAATTAAAAACGGCCTGCGTGCCCAGCGGCAGCGACAGGCTCACCACCCCCGCCACGGCGGCGTACCAGATGATGTGGCGAATGGTGTTGCGCTCGGTATCAAGCATGCGCGTGAGGCGTTGCCAGGGCGCAGGTGGCGGCAAAGCAGCAGCGTGTGAAGCCATTTAAACAGGGTAAAAAAGGGTTAATGCATCCGGCCGGCCCAGTTTCTGGGCGACCGATTTCAGCACATAAATGGCCTTTTTGTGCCCTTTGTTGCAGGCTTTTTTCGAATTAATCCCCTTTTAACTACCTGTTAATCCGCTTTTAATTTTTAGGATGGTCGACTTTTTACTACGTACTGAACCGCTATACCGAACCAGTCGAAGCAGGCCACATAGCTTCCGTTCAGCGGCTACCGCGGGCCTGCTTACCGGCAACAAAAAACCCCAGCCGTAGCAGGTTGGGGCTTTTTGCTGGTCGAGGCGCTAGCCGTCTAGTTCAAGGACGTGGTGCCTAGCTCTTTCACCTGGTCGCTGACGATGGTAACGCCCGTCAGCACCTTGTTCTGGTAAGTCTGACCAGCCGGGGCCGTAGCCGTTGGAAAAAACTCCACCCGATAAGAACCCGCCGCCAAACCTCCTATCCGAAACTCGCCCGACGCATCGGCTGCCGTGCTCACCGTATCGGGCGCGAGCAGGCCCGAAGTCCGGATGGCCAGAATCTGGGGCCGGGCCGCCGCCGGGTTCACCGTGCCGTGCAGGCCGGCGCGCAGGTCCTGCGCCACCACCCGAATGACGGGCTTAAGCAAGTACCGCTCCTTTTTGTCGTTCCCCGGCTTCCAGTTGCCGCGCTCCACGATGGACTTGGCCACGTCGAAATCGAGCAGCAGCTGGTAGGTTTCGCGCAGTTTCAGAGTAGCTTTTTCCAGCTTCAGCTTCACGCCGGAAGTCTGGCCGCTGGGCGTTTTCAGGTCGTACTGCTGGCCATCGCGGCCGATGACGTAGCTGTTCGGTCCCAGGATGAGGCGGATTTCCTTGAGGTCGCCGGGGGCGAAGTCGTCGTTCACCAGCAGCGCCGAATTGCCGTTCACATACTCCAGCACATTAATGGCACGCGGGGTGAAGTTTAGCTTTTTCCAGCCGTCCGGGTCGTTCTCGTCCTTCAGATGCACTTCCACCTCCAGCACGTCGAGCACCACGCTGCGGAAGTCACCGGGCGCGTCCATCAACCGCACTTCGAGCTTGGACGTGTTGGCGTTTTCATCGGAGCTCTTGGAGCAGCCCGCCAGGCCCAGCAGGGCAATGGCAGTGAAAGGAAGCAGGCGTTTGAATAGCATAGCGTCAGTGTTAGTTGATTATTGAATTAGTACAAAGCCCCGACTATCAATCAGATAGTCGGGGCTTCTACTCCAACAATTCAGCCAAAGTTGCTTCCGGCCAAGTCTAGGGCTTGGTAGTATCGGCGGGCTCTACGGCTTTGGGCTTGGGTTTCGGCTTATTAAAGAGGCTGTTAAAACCCTTCGCCAGTTGCTCTTTGGCCTTGTTGGCAGCGTCGATGCGCTGTTGCTTTTTGTCGAGTTCGGCCTGGGCAGCGGCTTCTTCGGGGGTCTGGCCGGCGCGGCGCACGCTGTCCTCCTTGCTCACGGCGCGGGGCTTCACGCCCAGCAGGTCGAGGGCTTTCTGCTTGGCCACATTCTGCACCAGCGCTTTGCCCTGGTCTTTCATGCTGCCGCTGGTGAGCTTCACCACCGGCGCCTTCACCGTGCCGCCAATGTTCAGGCCCAGCGTCACGCGGTCGGTGCCCTGGATGTTGCTCACGCCCGTGAGGCGCGTGAGCTGGCTGCTCATGGCCGTGCCGAGCTTGCCGGTGGGCACGTTCAGGGCCGTGACGTAGGACAGTACACCAGCCAGGCTGTTCGAGCCGCCGATGTTCATCTTCACGTCACCAATGGTCAGGTCGAAGGGCTGCACCACCAGGTTGCCGTTCACGATGTTGGCCTGGATTTTCTTATCCACCACCACCAGCGTTTTCAGCTCGGGCAGCGTAGTCAGGCTGGCAATTTTGGTCATCACCTCCGACTGGTTGATGGCGGCCTTCACCACGTCGAAAATGCCTTTGCCGCTCAGCGTGGCCAGGTTCGGGAACATATCCGGCCCCATTTCGCCGCTCACGTTGAAGTTGGTACCAAACACGCCCTCTACTTGGCTGGCCAGCGGCACCAGCGTCTTGATGGTATTGAAAGCCGAGAAGGCTTTCTGAAAACTCAGGTTATTGATATTCAGCCCGAAGTTAAATTTCGGATGCGATAAATCCTTGCTGCTGTAGTTACCCGTGGTGCCAAAGCTGCCACCCAGCGTGTTAAACGTCAGCCCTTTGAGTGTAGCCGTTTGGTCGTTCACCGTCACCACGCCCTTGGCATCGGTCAGCTTCAGGTTGTCATACGTCACGTTATCGACGTGGCTGTTCAGCACAAGGTCAAAGAACTTCGGAATCTGCAGCACGCCTTCCGCTTTAGCCGGGGCCTTGCCGCCGGTAGCCGCCACCGTGGGCTTAGCTGATACCTCGTCCACCATCCACTCGTTCACGTTGAAATTGCGCGAGTTAACCGTCAGGTTACCTTTCAGCGACTGCCCCGGCGTGAACAGATAGCCCAGGTAGTTGCTGATGGTGCCCGACGCCGCAAAATCGGAGCTGCCGGCCACACCGTTCACGTTCTGCAGCGCAATCTGGTTGTTGTTGAAAGTAGCCGTGCCCGAGTTGATTTTCACGCCCTGCGGCAGGTCTTTGCTCTTATACGTCACGTTGGTAGCCTTCACGGTCCCGCTGGCCACCACGTTCTGGTAGCGTCCGGCTTCCACGTCGGCCATGTTGCCTTTGGCCGCGATGTCGCCGGCCACGCGGCCCGTTACGGTCATGCCCTGCAACGGGAAAATCTTCGTGATTTTGGTCAAGTCCACCGTGCCGCGCACGTTGGTGTCAAACACCGGCTTGTCGATGTTGTGGGCCGTGAGGCGACCTTCCAGCGGCTCGCCCTCCAATACCATCCGGAACTGCGGCAGGTTTATCTGAGTATCATTCACCTGGCCCGTAGTATTCACCACCGTACCGCTCAGGTTAATGTTCTCAATCGGAGCCGGGAATTTGGCCGATTTCACGAAGCCATTGCTCAACCGGATGGCCGCGTTCACCACCGGCATCTGCGTTTTCGAATAAACTCCCTTCGCCGTGCCATCCACGAAAAACTGCCCGCGCATGGCCAAATCCTTCACCGGGTACACTTTCAGGGCTTCTTCTAGGTTCACGTTGGCCTTCACGCGGCCGTCCACCTTCATCGGGTTCAGGCCGTCGATGGCAATGTTGCCGTCCACCGGGTCCGGCCCGAGGTCGAGGTGAAACTGCGGAATGTTGACTTTCACGTCGTTGGTCACGCCCGTGGGGTTGCTCACCTGCATTTTCAGGTTGATGTTTTTGGCCGCGCGGGGCAGTTCGGGGTATTTGAACTGGCCGTTGGTCACGGTCAGGTTCACGCCGTAGCCGGGCAGCTGCGTGGCGGTCTGCGTGCCCTTGGCAAAGCCGTCAAACGCCACCTTGCCGCTGGTTTCAATATTCTTGAACTTGTCGGTGTAAGCACCCGGCACCAGGCTGAGCAGGGTCTTGAAGTCCGTTTCCAGCGCCTTAAACGTGATGTCGTAAGTAATGTCCGTGGCATTGGGCAGGCCAATGGCCCCCGCGAAGCTGAACGGAAAGTCGTTGAGCTTAAATTTATTATCCTTGAACGTGTACAGGTTTTTATTCAAATCCATGTTCAGCGTCACGTCGGCGTCGAGCTTTTTATCCGTCACATAGGCCACGTTGTTATAGGTCATGTCCAGGTCGGCGGCCGTGGTCTGCGACTTCATGTCGAACACGTTGCTGGCAAAGTCGCCGCTGCCGGTGTGGTTCACGCCGCGCGCTTCCATGCGGAAGGGCAGGGTCAAATCCTCGTAGCGCAGGTGGCCGTCGGTCAGCTTCCAGCCCTTGATGGCCAGGCTCACCTGGCTGGTATCCTGCCCCTTTGCCGCGGCGGCCGAGTCCGAAATCATCACGTCCCAGTTGGCGCGGCCGCTTTTCAGGCGGCGCAGGCTCAGGTCGGGTCGCTCCAGCTCCACGTTGTTAATCTTGATTTCCTGGCCCTTAATCACCGTCATCACGTCTAGGCCCACGCGCAGGCTGGGCATATAGGCCAGCGTGTCGCGGCTAAATGAGTCGAGCCCAATCACCCGCAGGTTCTTGATATCCAGCGTCAAATCTGGGAAGGAGTGGAACACGCTCACATCGATATCGGCCGGATTGTAGAGCACCTTGGCCCGCACGCGCTGGGCAATCTGCTTGTCGGCCAGGGCGCGCAGCTTGTCTTTAAACAGAAAGGGCGCCGCCACCGCCGCCAGCACCAGCACGATAACCAAAGCCAGCAGCCCCAACAAAATCTTTCGCATAGCAAGTCCTTTTAAATGGATTAATCTCAACAAAGGTAAAACGCTGCCTGTGCCACATTTGAGCCCAAATCGACGAGCAAGCCATTTTAATAGAGCGGTAATAACGCGTGGCGGTGCCGCAATTGGCATTGAAGCCGCTTTGGCCATTAGCCACCCCAATCAATCATTCCACTCCCGAGGTAAGCGCATTATCAAAAAACAAAAACATCAAATTAGATTACTTATAACTTATTGTCTAATTATTCTAAATGCACTTTTGTACTATCTTTGGCCGGGAATGGACGCTGTGGTTTTTCTATTTGTGGTTGCTATCTTATTCATATCCTGAAAAGGTTGTTTAACCCCATCCGCTAATCTGCAAAATCATTTGTTATCCAACTGCATATTAAAAACACGTCTTTCCGCCTAAGACCTTGCCCCGTTATTACTGCGTTCACATGAAGCATTTTTTACCTGCTATTTCGTTGGTTGCGTTGGGTTGGCTACCGGCAACGATGCAGCCCGCGCGGGCTCAAACTGCGGCCATGAGCCTCATGGGCAGCGTGCAATCCGACTCGCAGGCTCCGCTGCCGGGCGCGGCCATCACGGTTATCCACCTGCCATCCGGCGCGCGCCACGCCGCCGCCACCGACGCATCGGGCCACTTCACGGTTGCCAATCTCATGGTGGGCGGCCCGTACCTGATTCGGGTAGGGGAGGGCGGTTACCGTCCGCAAACCGTTGAGAATGTTTTCCTTGAAACTGGCAAAACCGCCAACTTCACTGTCACGCTCAACAAGCTCGGCGATGTGCCGGCCAAAACCAGCAGCAGTCGCAACAGCCCGGCCAGCACCCCCACACTAGCCTTGGCCAGCGAGGCCGTGGTAGGCGGCCCCGTACTGGTGACCGACCTCAGCAGTGCCCCGCGCACCGCCCGCACCGCCGCCAATGCCAAGCCAACGGCCACGCACACGGTCAGTACGCCCTCTCCGGCTGCGCCAAGCCTACTGCCGGCTGCTCCGGTGGCTTCCGCTGAGCCAGCTCCCACGGCAGGCCCAGCCGCACCAAATTCCTCAGAAGCTGCAGCGCCAGCCACTTCGCGGCGGTCGCGTTACTCAGTCCGCCGGCCTACTGCCCGCGTGGCCGACCCCATCGTGCCCGGCCATTTCGATGTTAAAACCGGCAACTACCTGTACGAAACCGGCCAGCCCACCAGCCTCAAACTGCCCGGCGGCGGGTCCATCGCCAACGTCGGGACCAACTCCACCGAAAGCTACCTGTTCCGCTTCCTGAGCGACCCGCAGGTGCAGGTCGACACCGTGGACCTGACCCGGGGCTGGTATAATTTCGACCGGGTGTATTTCGAAGCCGGCAAGGCCACACTCACGCCCGAATCCGTGAGCCAGCTGCGCAACATTGCCACGCTGCTACGCGCCTACCCCAAAGCCCGGCTCAAGCTCGGCGGCTACACCGACGACACCGGTACCTATAAGGTAAACAAGGCATTGAGCGAAGCCCGCGCCCGCACCGCCTGGGCCAGCCTGGTTGAAATGGGCGTGAGCCCCAGCCGCCTCGACGCCCGGGGTTATGGTCCCAATTATTCCATCGCCTCCAACGCCACCGAGGAAGGTCGTGCCCAGAACCGCCGCTTGAGCGTGAAAGTGGTGCAAAAATGAGTTCTGGCCGCTCCCAGCTTCAGTAGGTCGGGCCGTATCTTCGCCAGCCCGGCGCACTAATTCGCGCCGGCTTGGCGTTATGCCGGTCCGTATGCCCGTGCCTTCTTCCTCGTTGTTTAGCAAGCTGATACGCCCTGCCTCGCTGGCCGGGCTGCTGGCGGCGGGCACCACCGTTGGCGCACGGGCCCAGGACGTCTTTTTTTCCCAGCCCTTTGCCACCCGGCTGCACACCAACCCGGCTTTCACGGGCCTGGTCGATGACTACAGCGTCACGCTGAGCTACCGCAACCAGTTTCCCAGCCTGGCGGGCTCGTTCGTGAGCACCCAGCTCGGGGCCGACCTGCGCACCAACACGCCGGGCCAGCACCACGCTCTGGGTCTGCTCATCAACCAGGACCGCACCGGCTCGGTGGGCTATACCCGCCTCGAAATCGGCGGTCTCTACGCCTACCACACCCGCCTCACCGAAAAAATAGCCTTGAGCGGAGGCCTACGTGCCAGCTACGGCCGGCAGCGCGTGGGATATGACAATTTTGTGTTCGGCGACCAGATTCGGGAAGACGGCAGCGTGAGCGGCCCCACGTCCGAAGCCCTCGATTTTGCGCCCGTCAACTATTTCAGCGTGGGCACCGGCACGGTGGTGTATTCTGAGCAAGGCTGGATTAGTCTGGCCGGGCAGCACCTCAACCAGCCCAGCCTGGGCTTTCGCCAGCAAAGCCAGCTCCCACTTTTGCTAAGTCTCTCCGGCGGCTATAAATTCTTCGTTATCAAACCCGGACCAGGTATTGCTACCCGCGAAGTCAGCTACACGCCAGTGGCGGCCTACACCCGCCAGGGCGGTTCGCAGCGCGTCGAAACGGGCGTGTACTTCACGGCTTCGCCGGTTACGCTCGGCGCAGTGTATCGCAATATTTCAGTACCCGGCAGCGTTAGCCCCCAACACGTGATGGCTGTGGTGGCAGGCATTCAGGCCGGTGGCCTGCGCCTGGGCTACAGCTACGACGTGGGTCTGAGCCGCCTAAGTGCCGATTTGGGCGGTGCCCACGAGGTAACATTGGCGCTGCGGGCGTTTGACCGATTGGAAAATGCCCATCGTCGCCTAAAAAGGCGAGTTTATCCGGCAGCCCCTTGCCCGATATTTTAATATTTTGTATTATTGCGTCCTAATTGCGCTAGCTAACCCCTCCTCACCCATACTGGTTTTAACTTTGTTATGAAATTAAATAATTATCTACGCTTAGTCTTGGTGGGCGCGATAGCCCTCACCGGCTGTGGCAAAAAGGGTCCGGCGACGGCTTCGAACCCTGGTAAATATTCCTCTACGACGGGTATCGAATACAACACCGAGAAGGGCATGGCAGTCGCCAACTTCAAGAAAATTCCCGAAGGCCCTGGCCTCGTGTTTATTGAAGGCGGCCGCACGGTACTGGGTTCGCAGGAGGAAGACGTGACCATGACGCACGACAACATCGAGCGCACGGTAACCATTGCCTCGTTCTACATGGACGAAGCCGAGGTGGCCAACATTCACTGGCTGGAATACCTGCACTTCATCCGCACCGACTCGGCCGAAGAGTTTTACCGCTCGGCCCTGCCCGACACCACCGTATGGGCACGCGACCTGTCGTTCAACGACCCCTACGTGACCTACTACCTGCGTTATCCCGGCTTCCGCTTCTTCCCCGTAGTGGGCGTGAGCTGGCTGCAGGCCGATGACTATTGCACCTGGCGTACCGCCAAGGTAAACGAGCGCCTCGCCGCTGGTGGCGACAGCAAATCGGGCAAAGGCGGCCTGTTTGGCAAGAAGAAAGACAAAGGCGCTGCTGCCGGTGCCGAAGGCACGGCCGGTGCTGCTGGCGCTCTGGCTACGGGCAAAAACAGCACTTCCATCGAAAACGGCAACACGCTGCCCAACTACCGTCTCCCCACAGAAGCCGAGTGGGAATACGCTGCTCAGGCTCTTGTGGGCACCCAGGAAGTGGGCAACGAAAACCAGGAGGAGAAGCGTATTTATCCCTGGGATGGCAAATCGACCCGCAACGCCTACGGCCGCAAGCAGGGCCAGTTCCTGGCCAACTTCAAGCGCGGCCGGGGTGACTACGCCGGCATCGCCGGTAGCCTGAACGACGGCGCCATGATTACGGAGCAGGTGTACGCCTACCCGCCCAATGATTACGGCCTCTACAACATGGCCGGCAACGTGAACGAGTGGGTGCAAGACGTGTACCGTCCCCTGTCGTTCCAGGACGTGGAAGACCTGAACCCCTTCCGTCGCAACGGCGTGGGTGACCCGGCCGAGAAGTACGACAAGAAAGGCTATCAGTCGCTGATTGACGACCACGTGCGCGTGTACAAAGGCGGTTCGTGGCGCGATGTGGCCTACTGGCTCTCGCCCGGCACGCGCCGCTTCATGGCCGAGGATTCGGCCACGGCAACTATCGGTTTCCGTTGCGCAATGATTAACGCCGGCTCGAACAAGTAATCGACCCGATAAAGTAGAAAAGGCCGCTCCTGAATCAGGAGCGGCCTTTTTTTATGACTTACGCTTTCGGATGATTGGTGACTTACCTGTCCGCACATGCAATGGCGGCGATGCTGACCTCGGCCGCGCCAGCCGCCAGCAGCACCGCGCCGCAGGCTTCGAGGGTAGCGCCGGTGGTGAGCACGTCGTCGACTATGAGGATGCGGCGCCCGATAACCGAAGCGGGGTCTTCGATTTCAAAGACCGTAGCCACGTTTTCCCAGCGCTGGGCGCGGTTCTTTTTGGTTTGGGTTTTGGTATTAGTGGTGCGGCGCAGGGCGGTGTTGGCAGCCGGGATTTTTAGGCCCTCGGCCAGGCCGGTGGCAAAGGCGGCGGCCTGGTTGTAGCCGCGCTTGGCCAGCTTGCGCGGGTGCAGCGGCACGGGAATGATGAGGTCGAAATCGGTGGCCAGGCCGGCGGCGTGCAGCTCGGCCCCGTAGAGCTGGCCGAGGGCGGTGCCTACGTCGCGCTGGCCCTGGTACTTGAGCTCGTGCAGCAGGTGCTGCACCCGGCCGTGGCGCACAAAGCGCAGGTAGCTCAGGGCATGGCGGATGGGCAGCTTGCCCCAGAAGCGGCGGCCGAGCGGGTTCTGGTCGGGCGGCAGCAGGTGGAAGTCGGTGTAGGGCAGCTCGGCCCGGCAGCCGGTGCAGAGATGCGTCTCGCCGGTCACAAGTGGCTCGCGGCAGGCCAGGCACAGGCGAGGGTAGATGAGGCCGATGAAATCGGCCCACAGGGTACGGAGCATGGCGGTAGAGTGGGGAAGGGTTTGGGAGTAATTTTGGAGAAGCAATGTAGCTGGAATTAGCCCGCCATGCAGAGCGTTGCGAAGCATCTTTACCGCTTCGTTGTTATGACCTGAGTTAGTACCTCTATAAAGATGCTACGCTCTGCATGCCGGGCTACCATCCTATCAACCTCCCTTTAATATGTCCCAAGTAACCGAATTTAACGAGTACCGCCAGCGGATGAACGCCACCATTATGGCAGCCGACAACAAGGTCATTAAGCGGTTTTTCAACCTCGATACTAATACTTACGCGGCCGGCGCGCTCGACGTGAAAACCAAGGAAATGCTGGGCCTGGCCTGTTCTATGGTGCTGCGCTGCGACGACTGCATCAAGTACCACGTGGGCAAATGCTTCGAGGAAAAGCTCACCGATGAGGAGATTTACGAGGTGTTTGCTATTGCCAACATCATCGGCGGCAGCATTGTGATTCCGCATTTCCGCCGCGCGGTGGAGTACTGGGAAATTCTAAAATCGGAAGCTGGCGCGGGTGCCCACGATGGCGCTGCCCTGGCCGCCCACAAGGCCGAGCACGACGGCCAACCCCACGCATGAGCGACGACCTGAACCACGGCCCCATCGGCCACCCCGACGAGGATGAAGCCGACTTCGACGCCCGCTGGGAAACCCTGATGGTGGAGATGGAAGCCCGTTTTGGCAAGCGCCCCGATTTGAATGCACTGTTGCTACTCATCGGTATTCAGGAGCTGAATCAAGGCCTCAGCACCTTCACCAAGGAGGAAAAACAGGACCTGATGCACATTGCCACCTGCCGCCTTTTCAGCCTCAGCGGGCACTACGAGAAGACGCATGTAGACGCCGACGGCTGGCCGCACTACAAGCTGCTGCGCCCCGTGCCATTTGCCAACCTGAAAGAGCAAGAGCGCATGCTGAAATGGCACGTGCTGGAGTATTTCGCGCTGGACCCCGGCGACGAGTTGTAGGAATGCGCCATGGTGCGTTCCTGCCGCTTGAACATCGTTTCGTAAACATTGACGGCCTGCGCTCGGCCAAGCATAGAACGCGCCATTGCGCGTTCCTACCTTATGAAAATCTTTTCTTATAACGTGAACGGCCTGCGCTCGGCCCTGAGCAAGGGCCTGCTTGATTGGGTGGCCGAGGCCGCGCCTGACGTGCTCTGCCTCCAGGAAATTAAAGCCAGCCGCGAGCCGATGGATGTGTCGGGTTTCGAAAAGCTGGGCTACCGCGTGTATATGCACCCGGCTCAGAAGCCGGGCTACAGCGGCGTGGCCATCTTCTCGAAAATTGAGCCGAAAGCGGTGGTTCACGGCTGCGGCCAAAACTGCTACGACGACGAAGGCCGCGTGCTACGACTCGATTTTGAGGATGTAGCGGTACTGAACACCTACATGCCCTCGGGCACGAGTGGGCCAGAACGGCAGGCCTTTAAGATTGAGTGGCTGCACTTTTTTCGCCAATACATTGCCAAACTGCGGGCCGATGGTAAAACCCCGCCGCTGCTCATCGGCGGCGACTTTAACTGCTGCCAGACGGCCATCGACCTGCACAACCCCAAGGCCAATCAGAACAGCCCCGGCTACACGCCCGAGGAGCGGCAGTGGTTTGCGGATTTTCTGGGCGATGGGCTGGTAGATACCTTCCGGCATCATCATGGCGAAGCCACGGGGCATTACTCGTGGTGGAGCTATCGGGCCGGTTCGCGCGGCCGCAACGTGGGCTGGCGCCTCGACCACTGGTTGGCCGATGCCGCCCTGCAACCGCGGCTGGACGGCGCGGGTCTGTTGCCGGATGTGGTGCATTCGGACCACTGCCCGGCCTGGGTTTCTCTGGGGTAGGAGAGTATGGGGGTGGGAGGGCAGGAGTTGCCTGAACCAACCAACTCCTGCCCCCATACCCTCACACCCTCCTACCCTAAAATCGAACCAAGCGGCCTGCTCCTGATGTATCTTTCCCGACTAAGACCTGATTTATGGCGGTGTTGATAAAGCAAGGTGAGGCGGCGGCCGAGTATCCCGCGCTGGCGCGGGTGCGAATGGAGCTGGAGGCTTTCAAGCGCAAGTTTTACCTGAACCTGTTGGTGCGTGGATTGCTGGTGGCCGGTGGGCTGCTGCTCACGTTTTTCGTGGCTTTCAACGGGCTCGAATACTTCCTATACCTACCTACTGTGGTGCGGGCTGGGCTGTTGTTTGGCTTTATTGGCCTCACCATTTACAGCTTTGTGCGCTGGATTTGGACGCCGCTGGCGGCCCTTACCAACCTGCGCCGGCTGCTGAGCGACGAGCAGGCTGCCCGCCGCGTAGGCGAGATTTTTCCAGAAGTGCAGGACCGCCTGCTGAATGCGCTGCAGCTGCAGGGCCAGGCCCGCGACAATGCCCTGATTGCGGCCAGCCTGGAGCAGCGGGCCGCGCAGTTTGGCCAATACTCGTTTGCCGAGGGCATCAACATTCAGCAGCAAAGCAAGCCGCTGTGGAAGTACGCAGCGATTCCGGCGGCAGTGCTGCTGGCGCTGCTGGCCTTTTACCCCAGCTTTCTGGTGCAGGGCACCGAGCGCATCTGGCACTACAAGCGGGCGTATTCGCCGCCCGCGCCGTTTCGGTTTTTGATTAAAAACGCTAGGTTAACGGCCTTTAAGGGCGAGGATTTCACGCTGGACGTGGGCGTAGCGGGCGCAGCGCTGCCGGCCGATGTCAGCATTGCGATGGATGGGGGCGAACGGCGGCTGAGCAAGGTGGCCGGGCACGGCGACCAGTTCCGCTACACCTTCGAACAGCCGCAGGGCGACGTGATATTTCAGTTGAAAGGAGCGGGATTTGCTTCGCCCGAATACCAGCTTACGGTATTGGAACGGCCCAACCTGCGCGATTTTAAAGTCAATATCACCTACCCGCCCTATACCGGTAAGCCGGCCGAAACCATCGAAAATGGCGGCAACCTGACGGTTCCCGAAGGCAGCACGGTGCGCTGGGAATTTGCCACCGCCGCCACCGATGAGATGGCGCTGGTGTTTCAGAATCCCGACGAAACGTTGGCCGCTACCAGCGACGATGGCACCTTCGTGGCGGAGCGGCGCATCATGCGCTCGCAGCCTTATTTGCTACGTCTGAAAAACCCGGCCAGCCTCAACCGCGACCCCATTTCCTACCAACTCACGGCCGTGCCCGACTTGCCCCCCACGTTGACGTTGGAGGCTTTTTCGGATACCGTAACACGCCGTTTCCTGGCGTTGGGCGGCACCGTGCGCGACGATTACGGCCTGACCCGTCTGGCGCTGCACTACGCCCTGCGCCGCGCTGGCCAGGGACCGAACTCGACCCCGAGCCGTGTGGGCGCTACGCCGCTGGGCCTGCCCCGCGAAAGCGCCGGCACCTACGCCTATACCTGGAACCTGGGCGCGCTGAACATGCAGCCCGGCGACCGCCTCGAATACTTCGTAGAGGCCTGGGACAACGACGGTGTGCACGGCCCCAAGGCCACCCGCACGCGGCCGGCCGAGTTCCGCCTGCCCAGCCGCCGCGAGCTGCGACAGGAAATGAATGCCCAGGCGCAGTCGGTGGCCAGCCAGATGAGCCAGGCTGCCAAGCAGAGCGAGAAGCTGGAGCGTGAGCTGGCGAAGTCGCAGGACAAGCTGAAAACCAAGCGCGACCTGAGCTTTCAGGACCGCAAGCAGCTGGAAAATATGCTGGACGAGAAAAACCAGCTGAACCAGCAGATGGAGCAGATGCAGAAGATGTTTGAGCAACTGCAGCAGAAACAGGACCAGCTCAGCCCCAAAAGCGAGGAGCTGGCTAAGAAGGCCGAGGAGCTGAAAAAGCTGATGAACGACCTGCTTGACCCCGAGACCAAGAAGCTCTACGAGAAGCTGCGCAAGCTACTGGAAGAGCAGAAGCAGCCCGACGCCGAAATGCAGAAGCTGCTGCAGCAGCTCGAAAACAAGGAAGACACCCTGCAAAAGGAGCTTGACCGTGCCCTCGAAATGTTCAAGCAGATGCAGCTGGAGCAGAAGGCCGAGGAAACCGCCAACAAGCTGGATGAGCTGGCCAAGCAGGAAGATAAACTGGCCGAAAAAACTGCCCAGAACGACAAGGAAAACCCCGATAACAAGCTGTCAAACCAGGAGCAGAAAGCCAAGCAGGAGCAGCTGAAGCAGGAGCAGGCCCAGAACCAAAAGGAGTTCGAAGACCTGAAAAAAGAGCTGCAGGAATTGAAGCAGATGGACAAGGAGCTCGACAACCAGAACGGTATGGACGAGCAGAAGCCCGACCAGGAGCAGACCGACCAGGACATGCAGGAAAGCCAGCAGAGTCTGAGCAAAAACCAGAATAAAAAAGCCGCCGGCCAGCAGAAAAGCGCCGCCAGCCGCATGAAGAAAATGGCGCAGAAAATGCGCGACCAGATGAGCGAGGAGGAGAGCGACCAGGCCCAGCAGAACATCGACGACCTGCGCGACATCCTGGACAACCTCTTGACCTTGAGTTTCGACCAGGAGCAGCTGATGAAGGATTTCCGCAAAGTGGACCAGTCTGACCCTCGTTTCGTGCAGCTGGGCCAGACGCAGCGCAAGCTGCGCGACGACGCCAAAATCATTCAGGATTCCCTGTATGCCCTGGCCAAGAAGGAGCCCAAGATTCAGAGCTTCGTGACCCGCGAGGTGGGCGAGATGAACGGCCGCATGGACGAGTCGCTTACCCACATTCAGCAGCGCGACTTGGGCCGGGCCACCGCCACCGAGCAGCAGGCCATGACCAGCATGAACAATCTGGCCCTGATGCTGCAGAGCTCCCTGGACCAGATGCAGCAGGAAGCGCAGTCGGGCAAAGGCCAGCCCAAGGACGGCCAGGGCAAGCCCGGCAAGAAAAAAGGCAAGGGCAAAGGGCAGGGCCAGGGCAGCAAGCCCGGCCCCGGCAACATGGGCAAGATGCAGCAGCAGCTCAACGAGCAGATTCAGCAGCTGTCGAAGTCGGGCAAGTCGGGCCGTGAAATGTCGCAGGAGTTGGCCAAACTGGCCGGCCAGCAGCAGATGCTGCGCCAAGCCATGCAGCAGCTCGACAAGCTGCAGCAGGGCGGCAAGCCCGGCAATTCGCAGGGCCAAGGCGGCGGGCAGCCCGGCCAGGGGCAGAGCAAGGACGGAAAAGACGGCAAAGAGGGCGGCCAGAACGGCAAGGACGGCAAAGGTGACCAGGGCGCGGGCGGCACCGGCGACATCAAAAAAATGATGGAGCAAACCGAAACCGACCTCGTGAACAAGCGCCTGACCGAAGAAACGATGATGCGCCAGCAGCAAATCCTCACCCGTTTGCTGGAAGTGGAAAAATCGGCCCGCGAGCGCGACCAAGACACCAAGCGCGAGGCCCAATCGGCTCAGTATAAACCCCCGGTCTTTCCTCCGGCCTTCGACAAATACAAGGCCACCAAGGAACGCCAGACCGAACTATTACGTAGTACTCCCCCGAACCTGACCCCGTACTACCAGCGCGAGGTGGGCGAGTACTTTCAGAAAATCAAATAATCCGAACGGCTTCCCATCCAAGTGGGCCGCCGTTTCGTTAACCAATTAGTGTACTGTTAGAACCAAGCATTTGAGGATAGCAGAAATAGTTGCGGCGCTTTGCCGTTAAAAGACTATTTTTGCCGCCCCAAACTCGCTGCCGTCCTTCCCATCAAACCGCCTTATGAAGCAGGTAAAAATTCAGATTCCGTCGCTCGTTGAGAATATCCGCGTCGTTGAGAGCTTCATCGACAATTCGAAGGATACCTTTCAGATTGAGGACGATATCTACGGCAACATCATGGTGGCCGTGACCGAAGCGGTGAACAACGCCATTCGCCACGGCAACAAGTTCGACAAAGACAAAAATGTCTACCTGTCGCTGTATGTGGAGCCCCAGCAGCTCAAGTTTGAGATTGAGGACGAGGGCACCGGCTTCAACTACGACAACCTGGACGACCCCACGGCTCCCGAAAACCTGGAGAATCCGGGTGGTCGCGGCATTTTCCTCATCCGCCACCTGGCCGATGAGGTCGAGTTCAGCAAAGACGGCCGCTGCTTGCTCCTGACCTTCCAGCTGGCCCCTACGCCCGCTGGTGAAGCCACTACCGCCGACCACCTCGCCGCTTAAAGCTGCCGGATTCCGCATGAACAGTACCCCGCCGCTGGGCCCGCCCCACCACGAAAATTTTCCGCCCGGCGAGCTGCACCACGAAGCCCCCGGCATCGAGTTCATGGTGGAAGATGCGCCCGACTTTGAGCTTTCCGACGCCGAAGGGCTGCTGGGCTGGATTGAGCGTGTGGCCAAAGTCCACGAGCACCGCATTGTGCAGCTCACCTACATTTTTTGCTCCGATGACTACCTGCACCGGCTCAACGTCGAGTACCTCGACCACGACACGCTGACGGACGTCATCACCTTCGATAACTCCGACGACGCCGACATTCTCGAAGGCGACATTTTCATCAGCGTAGAGCGCGTGCGTGACAATGCCCAAGACCTTGGCATCCCGTTCCGCGACGAGTTGCACCGCGTCATGATTCACGGCGTGCTGCACCTGCTGGGCTACCACGACAAGGACCTGCTGAGCCAGACGGCCATGCGCGCCAAGGAGGATTACTGCCTGGCGCTGCGCGAATTCTAAGCCGGCATTTTTCTTTCGTAAAAATTATCCAGCGCCCGCTTCATGCGGGCGTTGGCATTTCAGAATCGGGCCGGCCTCAGCAGCCGTGCCACCGTTGCCAGCCCCGCAATATGGCCGCCTCTTCTTCTGCCGAGTTCCCCATCATTAGGGGCGATGCCCTGGATTTTTACCTCGCCCAGGGCTACTACCGGATGCAGCAGGACCTGTTCACCTGCCAATTCGTGCCCTTCGATGGCCGCCTCTACACCGCTCACTGGCTGCGCATCGCCCTGCCTGGCGTGGATTGGGGGCCCGAGCAGCACCGTTTGCTGCGCCGCAACGCCCGTTTTAAGGCCACCATTCGGTCTTTCCGCCTCACTGACGAGTATGAGGAGCTGTATGCTCGCTACCGCGCCGCCATCACCTTCGATGCCGCTCCAACCATTGCGGCCGTGCTGCTGGGCGAGGCCACTCACAACGTCTTCAACACCCAGATAATCGAGCTGCGCGACGAAGGCCGCCTCATTGCCGCGGGCATCCTCGATTATGGCGAGCGCACCTTGGCCGGCATCCTCAATTTTTACGACCCCACCTACCACCGCCACAGCCTCGGCAAGTATCTGCTGCTGCTGAAAACCGACTACGCCCGCCGGCTGCGCCTCGACTATTATTACCCCGGCTACTTAGTCAACGACTACCCCAAATTCGACTATAAGCTATTTGCCTGCGCCACCGCCACGGAGGTGTTCGACAGCATCAGCGGGCAGTGGCTGCCGTTTTCGTGGGAGGCGGTGAAGGCTAATTCGGCCGAACTTTTTGCCGAGTGGCTGCCGGAGGATTTGCAGGGCAACAATTAGCCCCAAATTCTGAAAGCGCCAAGCGGTTTCACGTGAAACTGGCGGCCGGGGCCGAATTGCGTAATTTTGCAGGAACGCACTGCGGCGCGTTCGTCGTTAATCGATTTATTATTATCCGTTTTGCCAGCGCGGCCCCTCCCGCGCACCCTGGCGTGTTCCTACGATTATGTTTCAAACCTCCGAATACGACGTCATTGTAGTGGGCGCGGGTCATGCGGGCTGCGAAGCCGCTGCCGCCGCCGCCAACCTCGGCTCGAAAGTGCTGCTGGTGACGATGAATATGAACACCATCGCCCAGATGTCGTGCAACCCGGCCATGGGCGGCGTGGCCAAGGGCCAGATTGTGCGCGAAATCGACGCTCTGGGGGGCCAGTCGGGTATCATCACCGACCAGACCATGATTCAGTTTCGGATGCTTAACCGCTCGAAAGGGCCCGCCATGTGGAGCCCGCGCGCCCAAAGCGACCGGATGCGCTTCGCCGAAGCTTGGCGCCTGACGTTGGAAGGCATCGCCAACGTGGACTTCTGGCAGGAAGCCGTAACCGGCATCGTGGTGGAAAACGGCACGGCGGTGGGCGTGAAAACGGCCCTCGGTATCGAATTCCGGGGCAAGTCGGTGGTGCTTACCAATGGCACCTTTCTAAACGGCCTCATCCACATTGGTGAGAAGAACTTTGGCGGTGGCCGGGCGGCCGAGAAAGGCAGCCGCGGCATCACCGAGCAGTTGGTGGAGCTGGGCTTTGAAGCCGGTCGCATGAAAACCGGGACCCCGCCCCGCGTGGACGGCCGCAGCCTCGACTACTCCAAAATGGAAGCGCAGGGCGGCGACGAAGTGCCCAGCAAATTCTCATACCTCGACACGCCGCGCCTCACGCAGCAGCGCCCCTGTTACATCACCTACACCAACGAGCGGGTACACGACATTCTGCGCGAGGGCTTCGAGAAGTCGCCCATGTTCCAGGGCCGCATCAAGGGCCTGGGGCCGCGCTATTGCCCCAGCGTGGAGGACAAAATCAACCGCTTCGCCGACAAGGACCGCCACCAGATTTTCGTGGAGCCCGAGGGCTGGAGCACGGTGGAGTGCTACATCAACGGCTTCAGCAGTTCGCTGCCCGAGGACGTGCAGTACCGCGCCCTACGCGAAATCGCGGGCTTTGAGAATGCCAAGATGTTCCGCCCTGGCTACGCCATCGAGTACGACTTTTTCCCGCCGACCCAGCTGGCGCTCACGCTCGAAACCAAGTTGATTTCGGGCCTGTATTTCGCGGGCCAGATTAATGGCACCACGGGCTACGAGGAGGCGGCCTGCCAGGGCCTGATGGCCGGCATCAACGCGCACAACAAAGTGCATGGCAAGGCGCCATTCGTGCTCAAAAGGAGCGAGGCCTACATCGGCGTGCTCATTGATGACCTGGTGAACAAAGGCACCGACGAGCCTTACCGCATGTTCACGAGCCGCGCCGAGCACCGCATCCTGCTGCGCCAGGACAACGCCGACCTGCGCCTCACGCCACTGGGCCATGAGTTGGGCTTGGCTTCGGATGAGCGGCTGGAGCGCGTGCGGATGAAAGAAGCCCAAACCGCCGAAATTGGTACGCTGTTCCAGAAATTCGCCATTGAGCCAGCCGAAATCAACCCGCTGCTGGTGGAGCTGGGCTCGGCCGAAATCCACGAAAAAACCCGCGCCGTGAACCTGCTGCGCCGCCCCAACGTGGACCTGGCCGACCTGCGCCGCGCCCTGCCCGCGCTGAATGAAACCCTGGCCGCTTTCGACGCTGAGGCGCTGGAACAGGCCATCATCAACATCAAGTACGAAACCTACCTGCAGAAGGAGCAGCAGCAGGCTGAGCGCATGCAGGAGCTGGAAAACTTCGTGATTCAGGGCCGGCTCGACTACCGAGCCATGCCTGCCCTCTCGCACGAGGCGCGCGAAAAGCTCCTCAAGATTCAGCCCGAAACCATTGGGCAGGCTTCGCGCATCAGCGGCATCTCGCCCGCCGATGTGTCGGTGCTGATGGTGTACCTTGGCCGATAATGTTGAATTTTGAGGGTTGAATGTTGAGTTGACTGTTGGAGCTTCCAAGTGAATCACTCAACATTCAACCCTTAAAACTTATAATTCCTGCGTGTCCTACGAACGTTTAGAAAGCTGCCCGGTTTGTGGCAAAACTGATTTCAAGAACAAGCTGGTGGTGGAAGACCGCACGGTCAGCCACGAAAGCTTCGCTATCGTGCAGTGCGCGGCGTGCAGCTTCCAGTTTACCAACCCACGGCCGAACGAGGCCGAAATTGGCAAGTATTACGAGTCCGACGCTTACGTATCGCACAATAGCGCCGCGCAGGGTTTTGTGAATCAAGCCTACAAAGTGGCGCGGTTTTTCACCATGCGCCGCAAGGTGGGCCTGTTGAATAAGCTGGCCCCACGCCGCGGCAAATTATTGGACTACGGCTGCGGCACAGGCCATTTTTTGAAAGCGGCGAAGTCGGCCGGCTGGCAGGTGGCGGGCCTGGAGCCCAATCCTCGCGCCCGCGAGGAGGCCAGCCAGCGCCTCGGCCAGCCGATAGGGCAGGAGAGCCTGGCTCAGTTTCAGCCCGGCACGTTCGATGCCATTACGCTCTGGCACGTTTTGGAGCACGTGCACACGCTAAATGAGACGCTGGCCCAGCTGGTGGCGCTGCTGAAGCCCGACGGCGTGCTCCTCATCGCCGTGCCCAATGTGGAAAGCCTCGACGCCCAGCACTACCGCGAGCTGTGGGCCGCTTACGATGTGCCGCGCCACCTCTACCATTTCGCGCCCAAAACCATGGCCCAGCTGCTCAAAAAGCACAAGCTGACCATTCGCCAGACGCTGCCCATGCCGCTCGATGCC
This sequence comes from Hymenobacter negativus, assembly GCF_016056375.1. GTDB lineage: Bacteria > Bacteroidota > Bacteroidia > Cytophagales > Hymenobacteraceae > Hymenobacter > Hymenobacter negativus_A. Next base: position 136,241 of record NZ_JAEDAE010000012.1, on the reverse strand, counting down.
TACTACGTGAGCATGCTCAGCGAGAAGCATCGCAACGAACGCGCCGGCGGCCTGCTGACGGTGCTCAAGGCCGGCTACAAGTCGAACGCCTACGCCGAGCAGCACGAGGGCCAGTATTCCAGCCTGCTCTACGTGGCCGGGCGGCGCACTCCGACCGGCGCCTGATGCGGCGGGCGGCACGGTGGCGGCTACTTGTGGCGGCGGTCCTGCTGACCACCGCCGCCCGTGCCCAAACCGTGCCCGCGCCCCTGCCCGACTCCGTCAAGAAGCCACCGCCGACCTTTGTGGCCGATACCGCCCGGCACGTCGTGGTCGTTAGCACCACCGAGCCGACCTCCGAGGTGACGCGCCGCACGGGGCTGCGCATTGGGGCGGCCATTGTTGTTCTTACGCTCACCACGCTGCTGTTGTATAATGTCCGTTCGCGTTGAATTGCTGGCTTTGCTGGCGCTGGTTGCCTTGCTTGAAAGCTGCGCCGCCGTGGCCCCGCCTTTGGGCGGCCCGCGCGACCGCACCCCCCCGCGCCGCATCAGCAGCTCGCCCGACAGCGCGGCCCGCAACGTGAAGCAGCAGTTTGTACGGCTTAACTTCTCAGAGGCAGTCGTGACCAAGGAGCTGAGCAAAAACCTGCTCATCACGCCCCAGCTGCCCGAAGACAACCCCTACAAGCTGCGCGAGGACCGCAATTCCATTACGCTGCTTTTCGATAAGCCGCTTGACCCGAACACTACCTACAGCTTCAATTTTCGCGAAGCCGTAGTGGATATCACCGAAGCCCTGCCGGCCAAAAACGCCTACCTCACCTTCAGCACCGGCGCCGCGCTCGACTCGGGCAAGGTGCGCGGCACGCTGACCGATGTGCTCACGGGCAAGACCGTGGAGGGCTCCAGCATTGGCCTCTACCGCGAAGGCGACACGCTGGGCGTGCGCAAGGGCCGCCCGTACTACACCGTCCTCACCGACAAAGCCGGAAAATTCAGCCTGAATTTTCTGAAAGCCGGCACCTACAAACTCTACGCCGTGGCCGACAAGAACAACAACGGCCACTACGACGAAGGCGAGAAAATCGCCTACCTGCCCACGCCCATCACCATTGAGGGCAGCACCGGCAAGGACATTCCCCTGCTGCTCACCCAGCCCGATAAACGCCCCCCGCTGGTTACTTCGCGCACGCCCAGCCCCACGCAGCTGCGCCTCAGCCTGAGCGAAGGCGTGCGCACGGCTACGATGGTTTCTCTGGACAGCAAGGCTGCGCCGGCTGCCGTGGCCGAAGCCGTGCAGCTGGCCGACCGGGGCCGCTCGGTGGTGCTGTTTAAGACCCCGGAAGTGGGCGATGGCCGCTACGTCCTCACCGCCACCGACAGCACCGGCAACGTGGGCCACGACACCCTGCAAGTCAAATTTCCGGTGCCGGCAGCGGCCAAAAAAGCCCCTGCCCCGTCGCTCTACACCGTGGAGGGCGGCGCCCGCAACGTGTACCCCGAGGGCCAGGTGAAATTCCAGTTTTCGGTGCCGGTTCGCATTGCCAAAGACCGGCCGTTTGGCACCTTGGTGGAGGATTCGGTGAAGCGCCGCCCGCTGCGCCTGCCCGCCGATGGCACTCTCAGTGCCGACCGCACCGAGCTGGCCGTGCGCTTCAATTCCAAAGCTAAAAAGCGCCTCGAAATTCTGCTTGACAGCACGGCCATTACGGCCATTACTGCTCAAAACCTGCGCCTGAAGCCCCTGCGCCTCGGCATCAGCGAGCAGGACGTGTCCACCAGCCTTTCGGGCACTATCACCACCAAAGAGAAGAGCTTTGAGCTACAGTTGCTCGACGAGAAGTTTCAGGTGGTGGCCAGCCTGCTGTCGCCCAAGGGCAGCTACCTGTTCTCGGACCTAGCCCCCGGTACCTACCGCCTGCGCGTGCTCATCGACACCGACGGCGACGGCCGCTGGCGCGGCGGCGACCCCAACTTATTCCTAGTGCCTGAGCCGGTGTACCTCGACCCCAAGCCCCAGCAGGTGCGCGCCGGCTTCGACATCGTGGAGCCGCTGAAATTCTAGCCGCAGTGCCCCTTTCTCCTAGTGTGTCAATCTGTCTGTATTCGCAGCGGGCAGACAGCTACAGCATTTCTGCGTTGCTATTCAAGTTGGCATTTTACCCGCGCGCATGGGTGCGGCATTGCTTTTTTCATTCCTTTCTTAGCCAGGCCAACTTCTTCCGGGCGGTTTGACTTCAGCAGAAAAATCTGCTAAAACCTAGCAAACTATCCACATTGGTGGATAACTTTCCTTGTTTTCCAGTCACTGAGCCGGTTTTTCGGGCACAATCCACTGCTTTTCCACGGGGTTTTCCACACCTGCTATCGGCTGAGGATAAATCCGGGGATAACCTGGGGGAAACACTCTGGCCTCTCGGGGATAAGTGGGGCAGAAGTTTTTTTGGCCAACAGCCTGCTCATACAGGGCAAACCGAGCGGGGACAACCGTGGATAACTTTCCCCGGGGAAAACGCCTTCCCACACTGGCAATTCTGCGGGGATAATAAAAATGTGGAAACACGGTGGACATGTTGAAAATAGATTCAACATCCTGAAAAACACTGTTTTGTTTTCCACAATGCCGGTGTATATCCCGTGGATAAAACTGGTATTACCCCCAGGTTATCCCCAGCGTGGATAACCTCCCGGGCTTTTCCACTTATCAACCGGCCTAATGAGTGGAAATAAAAAAAGTTTTTTAGAAAAAAAATTTAATCAAAATTTAAAAGTGGGGAAAAGTCAGGGGGAAAGAAAAATCCAGCTCACGCTCTCAAGAGCCGTCTGCTAAAAAAATTAAGCTCGGGGGTTTCGGGTTTTTGAAAAGCGGGCTTTTCGGTTTTTGCGCGAATCCGTATGGGTTATGCACATTGCTCAACGACCTATCAAATTCGATTCAGGTTTCCCCATGCCGTTCGATTACACCCTCGATTTCCATTCCGTCGATTTCCGCCAGCACCCCGAGCTCTACCGAGTGGGCCGGGGCGAGCAGGGCGTGCTGCTGGTGGAGCCCTACAAGGCCGAAATTCTGCCCCACTGGCGCTTCAAAGACGCGGCCGCAGCCCGGGAGTCATCCGAAACGATTTACGGCCTGTTTGAGGCGTATTTGAAGGCCCACGATTTTGTGGGGGCCGACATGGCTCGCAAATTCATCCAAATGGGGTTCACCCGGGCCCGGCGCTACGCCAACCATAAGGGCGGCAAGAAATACGCCGGCCCCGTGCCCGACGACAAAAAAGGCCAGAGCGGCGCCCACGGCCGGGCCGAGTTGCCCCGCACCACCCACCCCGATGTGGATAAGGTGGAAGCCGCCGCCATTTTCAAGCGCAAGTGGGACGAAGCCAAAGCCCACCCGGAATACATCCGGCAAAAGGAGACGTTTATTGAGAAATACGGGAAATAGGGGATAAGTTGGTGGATAAAGCGGCCCGTGTGTCATCCTGAACGCAGCGAAGGATGACAGGCGTGACCTACCGAACACCCAACCTCCCTGCCTACCTTTGCTACCTACCCTTCACCCCAACCCGCATGAGCACTCCCCAATCCTCCAGCATCGAGGAAAACGAAATTATTCTGGGCACCGGCATGGGCCCGCTGCGCTTCGGCGCCACCATGGACGAAGTGCGTACTCTCGTGGGCGAGCCCGAGGAAATTGAAGAGTCGGACGAAGACGACGACTTCGAGCACCAGGCCTGGAACTACCACGAGGAAGACTACCTGCTCTCGCTCTATTTCGACCGCGAAGACGATTTCCGCCTGAGCTGCATCGAAACCGACAACCCCAACATGCGCCTCTACGGCGAGGCCATCTACGGCCTGAGCGTAGACCAGGTGAAGGCTCTCATGGAGCGCCACGGCCAGACCACGCCCGAACTCGAAACCATGGAAGAAGGCGCTATCCGCCTGTCCTACGAGAAGTCGATGATTGACTTATACTTCGAAGAAGGCGAGCTGCAGTTCGTCAACTTTGGCGTATTCATCAACGACGACATGGAGGTGCAGTGGCCCAAGTAAGTTGAGTTTATCCACATTTCAGTCGATTTCGACTGTGGATAAGTGGATAAAGGCATGAAAACGGGGGGCTTATCCCCGTTCTGGGATGCTTGGTTTCAAAATGGGCCAATGCCTGAATTCCTGACCAATAAAAAAGCCTGCCTCGGATAGAGACAGGCTTTTTTGTGTTTTGACCGGTTGAGCTTGGCGCTACAGCACCGCGCGGAACAACAGGAACAGCAGGCCCGAGAGCACCATGGTCACGGGCAGGGTGAGCACCCAGGCTAGGGCAATGTTGCGCACCATGCCGGGGTTGATGTTCTTCACGCCGCGGCTGGCCACCATGCTGCCCGCGATGGACGAAGTGAGCACGTGCGTGGTCGACGAAGGCAGGTTGAGCCAGGTGCTGGCCCCAATCATGGCGGCGGCCACCAGCTCAGAGCTGGCGCCCTGGGCGTAGCTCAGGTGCTCTTTGCCGATGCGCTCGCCGATGGTTTTCACGATGCGTTGCCAGCCAATCATGGTGCCGCAGGCCAGCGAAAGGCTCACCATGAGCAGCACCCACCAGGGGGCATAGTCGGTGAATTTTTTCATCTCCGTAGAAGCCTCGTCGTAGCTTTTGCGGTCGGCCGTGCTCAGGCTCACTTTTTCGGAGCCGAGGAGTTTTTTGGCGCGGTTGGTGAGCAGCAGCACGTCGCGACGGATTTCGAAGCGCGTTTGCTGGGGTAGTTGCTTGATGTCGGTTTTGCCGGCAAAAATGCGGTCGAGGTCGGCCGTTTTTTCCTGGATTTCAACCAGGTTTTTCTGGTCGTTGGGGCTGAGGTCGGCGCGGTTTACGCGGCCGATGACGTACTCCACTTTGCTCAGTGAATCGCGCAGGTCGAGCGGGTTTTTGCTTTCGTCCAGCGCGAAGCGGAAGGGCACGATGCCAATCAGAATCAGCATGACCAGGCCCACGCCCTTCTGGCCGTCGTTGGAGCCGTGGAAAAAGCTCACCAGCGTGCAGGTGGTGATAAGCAGCAGGCGAATCCAGAGGGGTGGGGGCTTGCGCTTGTGCGGCTCCTTAAAGATGGCCTTGCTGGGCGAAAAGCGCTTAAACAGAAACATCATGCCGATGGTGAGGGCAAAGCCCAGCAACGGGCCCACCAGCAGGGCTACGCCCGTTTCGCTGGCTTTGGTCCAGTTTACGGCCGTGCCGCGCGACTCGGGCAGCAACGAATAGGCAATGCCCACGCCCAGAATCGACCCAATGAGGGCGTGTGAGCTGGAGGCTGGAATGCCGTAATACCAGGTGCCGATGTTCCAGATGATGGCGGCCAGAATGAGCGCGCCCACCATGGCAATGCCGTGGTACACGTTGGCATCAACCAGGCTTTCGACGGGCAGCAGGTACACGATGCCCATGGCCACGCCAATGCCGCCGGCAAACACGCCGATGAAATTCCAGAAAGCTGACCACACCACGGCCACCCAGGGCCGCAGCGCGTTGGTGTAAATAACGGTGGCCACGGCGTTAGCCGTGTCGTGGAAGCCATTCACGAACTCGAACGCGCAGGCGGCCAGCAGGCACACGCCGAGGAGCAGAAGTACGTGAGGTTCTAAACCAAACATAAAAGGCGGGTTTGTGGGAAATTGATTGCAATCATGCGTCAAAGGTAGGAATAGGGCTGACTGTGGATATGTTACCGAATTGTGACGTAGTTGTCATCCTGAGCGGAGCAAAGGATGACAAACGGGCGCGCCTTCTACGCAGAAGTTTCAGCTTGCGCCGCATCGGCCTACTTTTGTGGGTATGAACCCAGCATCTGAACCCGCACAACTCAAAGACATCGTGGCCCACGCCAAGGAATACGGCTTCGTGTTCCAGTCCTCGGAAATCTACGACGGCCTGGCCGCCGTGTACGACTACGGCCCCAACGGCGTGGAGCTTAAAAACAACCTCAAGCGCTTGTGGTGGGACGCCATGACCCAGCTGCACGGCAACGTGGTGGGCCTCGACGCGGCCATTTTCATGGACCCGCGCACCTGGGAGGCCAGCGGCCACGTGGCGGGCTTCAACGACCCCATGATTGATAACCTCGACAGTAAGAAGCGCTACCGCGCCGACGTGCTGCTCGAAGAAAAAGCCGCCGAGTACGAAAAAGCTGGCGACCCCGCCCGCGGCGCCGCCCTCACCGCCGAGATGGGCCGCCTGCTCACCGACAACGACCTGGCTGGCGTGCGCCAGCTCATCATAGACGAAGATATTAAGTGCCCGGTATCCGGCACCGGCAAGTGGACCGAGGTGCGCCAGTTCAACCTGATGTTTTCCACGCAAGGCTCGGCCGTGGACGGCGACGCGCCACCCGTGTACCTGCGCCCCGAAACGGCCCAGGGCATTTTCGTGAACTTCCTGAACGTGCAGAAGTCGGCCCGCATGAAAGTGCCATTCGGTATTGCCCAAATCGGCAAGGCCTTCCGGAATGAGATTGTGGCCCGGCAGTTCATCTTCCGCATGCGGGAGTTTGAGCAGATGGAGATGCAATTCTTCGTGCGTCCTGGCACCGAAGGGGAGTGGTACGACACCTGGAAGGCCGCCCGCCGCCGCTTCCACGAGGCCATTGGCCTGCCGGCCGCGAAGCTGCGCTTCCACGACCACGACAAGCTGGCCCACTACGCCAAGGCCGCCGTGGACATCGAGTTTGAATTTCCCTTCGGCTTCAAGGAAATCGAGGGCATTCACTCGCGCTCTGACTTCGACCTGACCCAGCACCAGAACCTGAGCCGCAAGAAGCAGCAGTACTTCGACGCCGACATCGACCCCGCCACCGGCAAAGCCTACGGCAACTACGTGCCCTTCGTAGTGGAGACTTCGGTGGGTGCCGACCGCCTGTTCCTGGCCACGCTCTGCAACGCCTATCAGGAAGAAACCATCACCGAAGGCGAGGGCGACGCCCAGCAAACCAAAACCCGCACGTTCCTGAAGCTGCACCCGGCCCTGGCCCCGGTGAAGGCTGCCATCTTCCCGCTGGTGCGCAAAGACGGCATGCCCGAGAAGGCCCAGGAAATTTTCGACTCGCTGAAGTACGACTTCCGCTTGGTGCTGGAAGAGCGCGACGCCATCGGCAAGCGCTACACCCGCCAGGACCTCATCGGCACGCCTTTCTGCATCGTGGTCGATGGCCAGACGTTGGAAGACAACACCGTGACCGTGCGCCACCGCGACTCGCGCGAGCAAACCCGCATGGCCATTTCGGAGCTGCGCGCCTACATCGGCGAGGCCGTGAGCCCCCGCCGGATTTTCGAGCAGCTGTAGAAACGTGTAGCGTGGACTCTGCGAGTCCGCGCCGGAGCGAACGTTCTGTAACGCGCGGACTCGCAGAGTCCATGCTACCATAAGCCCCGGCCTCGTTTAGAGCCGGGGCTTTTTATATATCGAGGCTGGTCGCGTTGAGAGGCCGGATTGCTGCGCTGCACTCGCAATGACCAACGCGCGCCCGGCCTTCGCGTAACTTTGCCTCTTTAGCAGGATATTATGTGGGAACAGCTCGCCGTCTTTATCATCCGGTTTCGCCTGTCGCTGATTGCAGTGCTGGCGGCCATCACCGTGTTCATGGCCTACAAGGCCAAGGACGTCGAAATGACCTACGACTTTGCCCAGGTGGTGAGCGAGCAGGACCCGGACATGGTGTATTTCCGGCAGTTCAAGCGTACGTTTGGTGAGGATGGTAACGTGCTGGTTATCGGCATGCAGGACAGCTCGGTGTATAAGCTGGGCAACTTCAACGAGTTTCGCATTCTGACCGACACGCTGGCCAAAGTGCAGGGCGTAAACGGCGTGCTGAGTGTAAGCAAGCTGCTCAACATCAGCAAGGACACGGCCGAAAACCGCTTCGTGGCCACGCCCATTTTTAAAGCCCCGCCGCGCAGCCAGAAGGAGCTCGACAGCCTGATGCGCGTCGTGAACAGCGTGGAGTTCTATAAGGGCCAGCTCATCAGCCCCAGCACCGGGGCCACGCTGCTGGCCCTCACGATGGACCCCAAGTACCTGAACTCCTCGAAGCGGCAGGCGGTGATGAACAACATCCTGGGCTTCGCGCAGCAGTTTGAGAAGAAAACCAACATTAAGCTGCACTACGCCGGCCTGCCCTACGTGCGCTCCACCATGACCAGCAAGGTGGCCGGGGAAATGAAGTTCTTCACCATTCTGGCCATGATTGTGACCGGGATTACGCTGCTGGTGTTCTTCCGGACGTGGTCGGCGGTGGTGTTTCCGCTCATTGTGGTGGGCGTCACGGTTATCTGGTGCATTGGCTCGATTGTGCTGCTGGGCTTCAAAATCAACCTACTCACCGGTCTGATTCCCAGTATCATTATCGTCATCGGCATCCCGAACTGCACCTACCTGCTTTCGCGCTACCACTACGACTACCGCAAATCGGGCAACCAGATGCTGGCCATGACGCGGGTCATCCGCAAAATCGGCCTCGTCACGCTGATGAACAACACGACCACGGCCGTGGGCTTCATCGTGTTTGCCTTCACGGATATTGCCATTCTATATCAGTTTGGGCTGGTGGCCACCATCAACATTTTCGCGGCCTTCGTCATCAGCTTCATCCTGATTCCGGCCGTGTTTACCTACCTGCCGCCGCCCACGGCCAAGCAGCTGGAGCACCTCGACGCCGCGCCGCTCACCAAGCTGCTGGAGTTCTTCGACCACCTGGTGCTGGAGCGCCGCGCCACCGTGTACCTCGCCGCGCTGGTGATGGTGGCGGGCGCTGCCATCGGTATCTCGCGCATTGAAGCCGTGTCGTACATGGTCGACGACCTGCCCAAGAAAAGCTCGGTGAACTCCGATTTGGCCTTTTTCGAAAGCCACTTCAATGGCGTGATGCCGCTGGAATTTGAAGTAGATACTCATAAGAAAAAGGGCTTGTACAAGCTGAAAAACCTGGAGAAAATCGACCAGTTCGAGAAGTTCCTGCGGACGCAGCCGGAGTTGTCGCCGCCCGTCAGCCTGGTTACCTTCCTGAAGGCCAGCACGCAGGCCTTCTACAACGGCAACCAGCAATTCTACCGCTTGCCCGATAACTCGGAAAAGAACTTCATCCTCAGTGCCCTGGCTAATTCGGGCGGCTCGGCTGGTGGCGCGGGCATGAACAGCAAGCTGCTGCGCTCCTTCATGGATAGCACCAGCCAGAAGGCCCGCATCAGCCTGAAAATCGCCGACATCGGCTCCCAGAACCTGGACACGCTGATGAACACGAAAATCATCCCGGAGATGAACCGCATCTTCAAAGGGACGGGCATGGACATTCGCCCCACGGGCACGACCATCATCTTCACCAAGGGCAACGAGTACGTCATTCACACCCTGCGGGACAGCTTGTTCATGGCCTTCGGGCTGGTGGGTTTGGTGGTGCTCATCCTGTTCCGCTCGTTCAAAACGGTGTTGTTTGCGCTCATCCCCAATGCCGTGACGCTGATTCTCACGGCCGGCATTATGGGCTATTTTAACATTGCGCTCAAGCCTAGTACAGCCCTGATTTTCGTGATTGCGCTGGGCATTGATGGGGACAATTCCATTCATCTCTTGGCTAAATTTCGGCAGGAAATGGCCGCTAATGGTGGCCGAGTGCGCGATGCCGTGTCGGTGACGCTGAGCGAGGCTGGTACCAGCATGATATACACGAGCATCGTGTTGTTTGTGGGCTTCAGCATATTCGCTTTCAGCGAGTTTGGCGGCACGAAGGCGCTGGGAATGCTCATGGCCGCGTCGTTGTTGATTACGAACTTCTCCAACCTGATTCTGTTGCCTTCGCTACTCGTGACGTTTGAGCACGGCAAGGGCGACACGGATACCAACGCCCTCATCCGGCACTACGATGAGAGCTACCACGAGGAAGACGATGACATTGACCTGAACCTGAAAGAAATGCACAAAGCCTCCGATTACGAAGGCGATTATTCAATCTAGAACGACTTGTAGAGACGCGACACTTCGCGTCTCCCCGTTGAACGACCTACCCGAACGACCAAACCCGCGCAGACTTAACAACATCAGCAACGACGAGACGCGAAGTATCGCGTCTCTATATCGTGCAAACTGCTCTACATAAATGAAATACCCCGAATACAAGCAGCCGCTCAATTACGGCCAGGTGGGCGAGGAAATCCTCGCCTGGTGGAAGGAGCACGGCATCTTTGAAAAGAGCGTGAGCAGCCGCGAAGGTCAGCCCACGTTCGTGTTTTACGAGGGCCCGCCCTCGGCTAACGGTGCCCCCGGCATCCACCACGTGATGGCGCGCACGGTGAAGGACATCTTCTGCCGCTACCAGACGCTTTTGGGCAAGCAAGTGCCCCGCAAGGGCGGCTGGGACACCCACGGCCTGCCCATCGAGCTGCAGGTGGAGAAGGAATTGGGCATCACGAAGGAAGATATCGGCAAGAAAATCAGCGTTGAGGAGTACAACCAGCGCTGCCGCGAAACCGTGATGCGCTTCAAGGCGCAGTGGGACGACCTGACCGAGAAAATGGGCTACTGGGTCGACCTCGACGACCCCTACGTGACCTTCGAGCCGGAGTACATCGAAAGCTGCTGGGCACTGCTCAAGAAGCTTTACGACAAGGGTTTGTTGTACAAGGGCTACACCATTCAGCCCTACTCGCCGGCGGCCGGCACCGGCCTTAGCTCGCACGAGCTGAACCAGCCCGGCACCTACCGCGACGTGAAGGACACGACCATCGTGGCCGAATTCGAGGTGAAGCGTGATGCAGCTTCGGAGAAGCTGTTTGCCCTGGCCGACGGCCTGCCCGTGTTCATCGCAGCCTGGACTACCACGCCCTGGACCCTGCCGGCCAACACCGGCCTGGCCGTGGGTAAGAACATCCGCTATGCGGTGGTGCGCACCTTCAACCCCTATACTTACGAGCCCCAGGTGGTGGTGCTGGCCAAGGATTTGGTGGGCCGCTACTTCACCGAAAAAGGTGCGCAGGCTGCGCTGGAAGATTACCAGGCCGGCGACAAAGTGCTGCCCTGGCGCCAGCTGGCTGAGTTTACTGGCGCCGAGCTGGTGGGCATCAGCTACGAGCGGCTGTTCAACCAGGAAGCTGGCTTTCCGGCTTTTGAAGGGGAGGAGCGGGCTTTCCGTGTCATCCCAGGCGACTTCGTGACCACGGAGGACGGCACCGGCATCGTGCACATCTCGCCCACGTTTGGCGCCGATGACTTCCGCGTAGCCCAGCAGAACGACATTCCTGCTCTGATGGTAATGGACGACCAGGGCAAAATGAGCCCTATCGTGGACCGCACAGGCCGCTACGTGGCCCAGATGGGCGAGTTTGGCGGCCGCTGGGTGAAAAACTATGACGGCCACGACGACACCGCCGCCGACTACCGCACGCTTGATGTGGACATCAGCGTGCGCCTGAAAGAGCGCGGCCGGGCCTTCAAAGTGGAGAAGTACGAGCACACCTACCCGCACTGCTGGCGCACCGACAAGCCCGTGCTCTACTACCCGCTCGACTCCTGGTTCATCAAGACCACGGCGGTGAAGGACCGGCTCATCGAGCTGAACAAAACCATCAACTGGAAGCCCGAAAGCACCGGCACCGGCCGCTTCGGCAACTGGCTCGAAAACCTGGTGGACTGGAACCTGAGCCGCTCGCGCTACTGGGGCACTCCGCTGCCCATCTGGCGCACCCAGGACGGTACCGAGGAATTGTGCATCGGCAGCATCGCGCAGCTGAAAACGGAGATTGACAAGGCCGTAGCGGCCGAAATCATGACCCACAACCCCTACGCCAACGGCGAAAAAGTGGACCTGCACCGGCCCTACGTGGACGATATTTTCCTCGTGTCGCCCAGCGGCCAGCCCATGTACCGCGAGCCCGACCTCATCGACGTGTGGTTCGACTCCGGCGCCATGCCCTACGCGCAGTGGCATTACCCCATCGAAAACGAGGCGAAATTTCAGAAGAATTTCCCAGCCGATTTCATTGCCGAAGGCGTGGACCAAACCCGCGGCTGGTTTTTCACGCTGCACGCCCTGGCCGTGATGCTGGAAGACTCCGTAGCCTTCAAGAACGTGATGGCCAACGGCTTGGTGCTCGACAAAAATGGCAACAAGATGAGCAAGCGCCTCGGCAACGCCGTCGACCCGTTTGCCACCATCAAGCAGTTCGGCCCCGATGCCACCCGCTGGTACATGATTGCCAACGCGCCACCGTGGGACAACCTCAAGTTCGACCCCGCTGGCGTGACGGAGGTGCAGCGCCGCTTCTTCGGCACGCTGTTCAACACCTACTCGTTCTATGCGCTGTACGCGAACCTGGACGAGTTTCAGACCAGCGAATTCGACCGCGTGCCGCTGGCCGAGCTGAGCGAGCTGGACCGTTGGGTGCTGAGCAAGCTGCAGTCGCTGATTGTGGAAGTGCGTGGTTATCTGGATGCTTACGACCCCACCAAGGCCGCCCGCGCCATCCAGGATTTCGTGACGGACCAGCTCTCGAACTGGTACGTGCGTCTTTCGCGCCGCCGTTTCTGGAAGGGCGAACTGACCCAGGACAAGCGCGCCGCCTTCGAAACCCTGCAGGAATGCCTGGTGGTGGTGGCGCAACTGATGTCGCCCATCGCGCCGTTTTTCGGCGAATGGCTGTACAAGAACATGACCGACGGCATGCGCGCCGAAGCCGTGGCCAAAAACACGCCCCTGGCCCCGGAATCGGTGCACCTGACGCTGCTGGTGGAGGCCGATTTGGCCCGCATCGACCAGAAGCTGGAGGAGCGCATGGAGCTGGCGCAGCGCATTAGCTCGCTGGCCCACTCGCTGCGTAAAAAGTCGGTGCTGAAGGTACGGCAGCCCCTGCAGCGCATCCTAGTGCCCGTGCTAAACGACACGACCAAGGAGCAAGTCGGCCTCGTGGAGGACCTGATTTGCGCCGAAATCAACGTGAAGCACATCGAATTCCTCGACGACGAAAGCGGTGTGCTGGTGAAGTCGGTGAAGCCCAATTTCAAGCGCCTCGGCCAGCAATACGGCCCGCGCCTGAAGGCCGTGGGCGCCCGCATTCAGCAGATGACGGCCGCCGAAATCTCGAAGCTGGAGAAGGAGGGAAGCCTCGCCGTGGAAGTGGATGGCCAGCCCATCACCCTGGCCCCGGACGATGTGGAAATCCGCACCGACGACCTGCCCGGCTGGCTCGTGGCCACCGACGGCCCCCTCACCGTGGCCCTCGACGTGACCCTGACCGACGAGCTGCGCCAGGAAGGCCTCGCCCGCGAACTGGTGAACCGCCTGCAGAACCTACGCAAAGACTCGGGCCTGGAAGTGCAGGACAAAATCCGCGTCACGTTGGCCGACCAGCAGCCCGAGCTCACGGCCGCCGTGGCCGCGTTCGGCGACTACATCCGTACCGAAACCCAAGCCCTCGCGCTCGACTTTGCGGCCGACGTGAACGGCGGCTCGGTGCTCGAATTTGATGACTACTCCGTGCCGGTTCGGCTGGAGGTCGCAACTGCCTGATGCTGAACGACTCGCCGGGGTCCTGAAACCCCGGCGAGTCCTCGGCCGCACAAACACTCAATAAGCTCGTCTTTGGTCGCACAAAACCTCAGACAATCAGTTGTAAAAGGTACAAAAGGACGGTAATAAATCAGGCCGTCGTTTTCGCCGCTTTTGGCACCGTCTGAATGCACCCAACCCTCACTACTCGCCAGCAATCCGCGGCTAAATTCTTCCTGCTGGCGCTGTTCGTCATTGCCATCGACCAGCTCTCGAAGTGGGCCGTGCACACCTACATGCAGCCCGGCATGGCGGGCGAAATCCCGCTCATCGGCCACTGGGCCAAACTGCATTACACGCTGAACCCCGGCATGGCCTTCGGCGCCGAGCTGCCCGCGCCGTATGGGAAGCTGGTTCTCAGTGGGTTCCGCCTCTTGGCTGTCTTTGGCCTGAGCTACTACATTATCCGCCTCTGCAAGCAGCGCGCTGCTGGCGGCTACATCGCCTGCATGGCCCTCATCCTCGGCGGCGCCGTCGGTAACCTGATTGACTCGGTTTTCTACGGCATCATCTACGATAATGCGCCGTTTGGCTCGCCCACGCGCTGGTTCTACGGCCAGGTCATCGATATGCTCTACGTGGACATTTACGAAGGCTTTTTGCCCCAAAACTGGCCGCTGATAGGAGGGAAGTACGTGTCGCTCTGGCCCATTTTCAACATAGCCGACTCCTCCATTTTCATCGGCGTAGCCTTGATTCTGCTCAATCAGAGCCGTTTTTTCAAGCAGGAAGAGCCTGTAGCGGTAGCAGAGAAACAGAGCGAGCCCTTAGTGGCTCCTGACTCGGAGAATCTGGGGTAGCAGCCTCTTTGAGCAACCACAGAACGTCATGTGGAACGCAGCCGAAGCAATAGAAACGCTTCACTACGTTCAGCATGACGTTCTTTTGCGTTTTAATAGCCCGTTTTTCGCTGCCTACGGGCACCGCCTGCAATGCACCCAACCCTGACCACCCGCCAGCATTCCGCCGCCAAATTCTTCCTGCTGGCCTTGTTCATCATCGCCGTCGACCAGTTCTCGAAGTGGGCCGTGCACACTTACATGCAGCCCGGTTCGGCTGGTGAAATCCCCGTGCTCGGCCAGTTTGCCAAGCTGAATTACACCCTGAACCCCGGCATGGCCTTCGGTGCGCAACTGCCCGCGCCCTACGGCAAGCTGGTGCTCACGGCCTTCCGAAGCCTCGCCGTGGTGGGTTTGGTGTACTACATCATCCGCCTGTGCCGCCAGCGCGTGGCTGCCGGCTATATCGCCTGCATGGCCCTGATTCTGGGCGGTGCGCTCGGCAACCTCATCGACTCGATTTTCTACGGCGTACTCTACAATAATGCCCCGGTAGGCTCGCCCACGCGCTGGTTCTACGGCCAGGTCATCGACATGATTTACGTGCCGCTGTACGTGGGTTATTTCCCCAAATCCTGGCCCCTCATCGGCGGCTCCTACAGCAGCGGTTTCCCCATCTTCAACATCGCCGATTCCTCCATCTTCATCGGCGTGGTGATGATTCTGCTCAACCAGAGCCGCTTTTTCAACGAATCGCAGCCATCTGCCGCCTCGCACCCCGAAAGTGCGCCCTTAGTCGCTCCAGACGCTGAGAAGCTGGCGTAGCAGGGGAGGGGCAGTGCGTAATGATGAGCGGAACCGAAATATTCTTACCGCTTCGTTTAAAGCCAATGAGTTATGGATGAGAACCTGTTTGAATCTTTGCAATCCTTTCTGCTGCAAGTGCCTGCCATTAGCGGACCGATAGCGACAGGAGTTGATGAAGGCCTATGGTGGGTCAAGTTCAAGATTGATATTCAGCACCCTTTGGCGTGGCAAGTGGTACAGGAATTAGGGCACGTAGTCAACTACGTATCGGTTTATGAGAGGCTGCCAACAGCTTTTTATCCGGTTTCACCTCCTCCGTATGCGAACGGTGGACCGGATGAATTCTTGTCTTGGCTGATTGAGACCAAATACCCTGATTTCACACCTGACCTCATGAAAACATGGCTTGAGGGACGGTTGCTGCAGCCTGTCAACGATGAGACGCAGTGGTTATCTGATGATGAGGAAGCCGATTAGTGTCGTCGAAATGTGTCTAATGCTGCATCAAGGCTCTTTTTTCCTGCAGCTAACAAACTCCTCGCCTAATGCGCCACGAAGATTTACCTGAACGTTGGAAGCAAAAGGTGCGCGATTACCTGATTGCTAAAGGCGAAACCAAGCACGAGAAGCTAGGTGCGTCTGATTTTCCCGTAAATACAACCGTCTATATCAAGTTTGAAGACGATTCAAAAGTCGAATTCAAGTACGCCTTTGTTATTGAAGCGCCCGAATTCAACGAAACAGCAGTATTCACGGAGCATTGCGGCTACCATATTTTTTACTCTTGGGGTAAGTTAGACTGGGAGGTTCGAGAAGAAGAGTGAGCATGCTTCTAATCCACCCGCGCTGCCGTCCTCATAGATTGACGTTCTTGCATACCCAAAACCACTCCTAAAGCTGCTCCAATTTCCCTCCGTGCCCAACCCGCTGCTCTCCGTTCGCGACCTCACCATTGATTTCTCCAGCCACCGCGGCGACGTGCGGGCCGTCGATGGCGTGTCGTTTGACCTGAATCGGGGCGAGACGCTGGCCATTGTGGGCGAGTCGGGCTCGGGCAAGTCCGTCACGTCGCTGGCGCTACTGGGGCTCATTCCGATGCCGCCCGGCCGCATTGCCAGCGGCGAGGCCCTCTTCCAATCCGAAAAGCTGGGCCAGACCGACCTGCTGAAACTCGCCGAAGCCGACCTACGCCAGGTGCGCGGCAACGACATCGGCATGATTTTCCAGGAGCCGATGACCTCGCTGAACCCCGTGTACACCTGCGGCAGCCAGGTGGTGGAAGCCCTGCGCCTCCACACCGACCTCAGCGAGGCCGCCGCCAAGGCCCGCACCATCGAGTTGTTCACCGAGGCCCAACTGCCGCGCCCCGAAAGCATCTTCGGCAGCTACCCGCACGAAATATCGGGCGGTCAGAAGCAGCGCGTCATGATTGCCATGGCCATGGCCTGCCGCCCGGCCCTGCTCATCGCCGACGAGCCCACCACGGCCCTCGACGTGACCGTGCAGGCCCGCATGCTGCGCCTCATCGACGACCTGCGCCGGCAGCACAACACGGCCGTCCTCTTCATCACCCACGACCTCGGCGTGGTGGCCGAAATCGCCGACCGCATTCTGGTGATGTACCGCGGCCGGGTCGTGGAACAGGGGAGGGTGCTGGATATTTTTTCAAATCCGCAACATCCGTACACAAAAGGGCTGTTGGCGTGCCGTCCGCGCCTCTCAGTGGGCAAAAAACGCCTGCCCGTGGTGGCCGATTTCATGCGGGAAGACGCCAGCGGGCAATTATTGGCCCAGCCCGAGCCCGTGCTTCCGCTCGAAAATGAGGCGCTTACGGATTCCTCGCCCGAAATCGAGGCCCAGCAGTTACGGGATAATTCTGAAACCACCAAAACGTTCCCCGTGGAACATGGCGTTTTGGGGGATGTTCCACGCCCTGCCGAGCTTACTGCGGCGCCTGTTTCCGAGCCCGTAGCGGCCCCCATGCCCAACGCTTCGGAGCCGCTGCTGCAGGTGCAGAACCTCCAGGTCTACTTCCCCCTCCGCAAGGGCTTCTTCCGCCGCGCCACCGATTACGTGCGGGCCGTCGACAACGTCAGCTTCACGCTCTACCCCGGCGAAACCATCGGCCTCGTGGGCGAGTCGGGCTGCGGCAAGACTACGCTGGGCCGGGCCCTGCTCCGCCTCACGGAACCAACGGCGGGCAGCATCCTGTTTGAAGGGACCGATTTGGCCAAGCTGTCGAGCGGGGAGTTGCGCCGCCGTCGGCGCGATTTGCAGCTGGTGTTTCAGGACCCCTACGCGGCCCTCAACCCGATGCTGACCGTGGGCGAGGCCATCTGGGAGCCGATGCGCGTGCACAACGTGGGCGGCACCCGCCAGCAGCAAAAGGCGAGGGTGCTGGAGCTGCTGCGCACCGTGGGGCTGCGCGACGAGCATTTCCAGCGCTACCCGCACGAGTTCAGCGGCGGGCAGCGGCAGCGCATCTGCATTGCCCGGGCGCTGGCCTTGCAGCCCAAATTGATTGTCTGCGACGAGTCGGTTTCGGCCCTCGACGTCTCGGTGCAGGCGCAGGTCCTCAACCTGCTCAACGACCTCAAACGTGAGTTCGGCATCACCTATCTATTCATCACGCACGACCTGTCCGTGGCCCGGTTTATGAGCGACCGGCTGCTGGTCATGCACCAGGGCCGCATCGTGGAAAGCGGCCCGGCGGCGGCCATCTACGCCGCTCCCCAACACGAGTACACCCAAGGCCTGCTAGCCGCCATCCCGAAGGATAGCCTGGCCGACATCGAAGCCGCCGTAGCCAGCCGGGCGTAGAGCCTGCTAGCACGAGCAGTAGCGCGGACTTTGTAGTCCGCGTCCCAGAACGATACCCAAACGATTATCAAACCGCGCAGGGACGCGGACTACAAAGTCCGCGCTACATCCCAGCCGGCCTCCTACCTTGCGCCGCCAGAAGCCGCCGCAGCTCCCGATTCTGGCTGCTGCCACGCTTGGCGCTACCCCGCGCGGGCTCCTAAAGCCTGCACCATAACCTCCCGGCCCGGCCCGCGTTTCATAAAGCGGCGCGGCCCAGCCAGCCAATCCATTTCCGCTCTCGCCGCCTGCGACCAATCAACTTTTCGGCGGCCACTTTTACCCCAAATGAATACCCCCGAAAACTCCCGGGCTCCCCGCGCCAAGCGCGAAAAGCCCGAACCCGCGGCCATCACCCAGGACCAGGTCCTGCGCGTCTTCGCCGACAACCCCACCAAGGTGATGGCCTACCGCCAGCTCTCGCGCCGCCTCGGCGTCACCACCAAGGGCCAGCGCGAGGAGATATTTGCCCACATCAAGGTGCTGCGCAAAAACGGCCTCATTACGCTGCTCCAAAACGACGAATACCGCCTCGCCGATGCCGATGCCGTGGCGGCGGCCCTGATGCCGTCCAGCGCCAAAAAAGGCGGTAAGAAAGGTGAGTCGGCCGTGACGCCGCCCCGCAATCTTTCGGTGCAGGCCCAGTTCGGGCAAGACCCCATTGTGCACCGTCGCCGCTCGGCCGGCTTCGACCACGTAGACGGCGACGACCGCCCCGAGCGCGCCCCCTCCAACACCATCATCGGCACCGTCGATTTGGCTACGCCCAGCTTCGCCTTCGTGGTGCCCGAGGGCGTTGATGGCGGCGACGACATCCGGGTGTTCACCGACCAACTCAAGTTTGCCCTGCAGGGCGACGTGGTGCGGGTGCGCCTGCGTAGCGGCTCCCGCGACGGCCGCCCGATGGGCGACGTGGTGGAAGTCCTCAAGCGGGTGCGCCCCGAAATCGTGGGGCAGCTCCAAGTGCAGGGCACGCTCGGCTTCGTGAAGGCCGACAACCGCAAGGTGTACTTCGACGTGTTCGTGCCGCCGCATTTGCTGCACGATGCCCGCACCGGCGACAAGGTGCTGGTCCGCATCAACGAGTTCCCGACTGACAACCACCGCCAGCCGGTGGGCGAGGTGGTGCGCAACTTCGGGCAGGCCGGCGGCAACGAAGCCGAGATAAACGCCATCATGGCCGAGTTCGGCTTGCCCTTCGAATTCCCCGCCGAAGTGGAGGAAGAATCAGAAGGCATCAGCGAGGTCATCGAGCAGGATGAAATTGCCCGGCGCCGCGACTTCCGCAACATCACCACCTTCACCATCGACCCCGCCGACGCCAAGGATTTTGACGATGCCCTCAGCATCCGGCAACTCGAAAACGGGCACTGGGAAGTGGGCGTGCACATCGCCGACGTCACCCATTACGTGCGCCCCGGCACCGAGCTGGAGCGCGAGGGCAAGCACCGCGCCACCTCGGTTTACCTCGTCGACCGCGTGATTCCGATGCTGCCCGAGCGCCTCTCCAACGGCCTCTGCTCGCTGCGCCCCAACGAGGACAAACTGACTTTCTCGGCCGTGTTTGAGCTCGATGAGAACGGCAAGCTCTACGAGTCGTGGTTCGGCAAAACCATCATTCACTCCGACCGCCGCTTCAGCTACGAGGAGGCCCAGGAGCGCATCGAAAGCAAGGAGGGCGACTACGCCGTGGAGATAAATGTGCTCAACGACATGGCGCATAAAATCTGCGCCCAACGCTTCAAGCAGGGTGCCATCACCTTCGAAACCCAGGAGGTGAAATTCCGCCTGGATGAAAATGGCAAGCCGCTCGGCGTGTACGTGAAGGAGCGCAAGGATGCCCACAAGATGATTGAGGAGTTCATGCTGCTGGCCAACCGCAAGGTGGCCGAGTTCGTGTTCAACCTCAAAAAGACCAAGCCGCGCTTCACCATGGTGTACCGCGTGCACGAAGCGCCCGAGCCCGAACGCCTGCAAACCTTCGCCCTCTTCGCCCAGAAATTCGGCTACAAGCTGAAGCTCGACAACCCGAAAAAAATCAGCACCGAGCTCAACAACCTCAGCTCCGAGGTGGTGGGCAAGCCCGAGCAAAACGTGCTGCAGGGCCTGGCCATCCGGACCATGGCAAAGGCCATTTACACTACCGAGCCGCTGGGTCACTTCGGTCTCGCGTTCGCCCACTATTCGCACTTCACCTCGCCCATCCGCCGCTACCCGGATATGATGGCGCACCGCCTGCTGGAGCACTACCTGGAGGGCGGCAAGAACGTGCCGGCCGAGCCCGTGGAGGAAGAGTGCAAGCACTCGTCGGCCCGCGAGAAACTGGCCGCGAATGCCGAGCGCGCCAGCATCAAGTTCAAGCAGGTCGAGTTCATGGTAGACGAAATCGGCAACACGTTCAAGGGCGTGGTGTCGGGCCTCACCGAGCGCGGCATGTACATCGAAATTGAGGAGAACAAGTGCGAAGGCATGGTGCGCCTGAGCGACATTCCCGGCGATGAGTTCGAGCTCGACAAGGACAACTACCGCATCGTGGGCCGCCGCACCAAGCGCATCATCCAGTTCGGCGACGTGATGGAAGTGGTAGTAAAATCCGCCAACCTCCTCGACCGCACCATCGACTTCGAGCTAGTCGATAACCGCCCCGACTTCGTGAAAAACCGCGAGGCCGCCGAGCGTAAACAGCGCAGCAGCGAGCCCCGCGGCTACCGCGACTACAGCAGCGGCAAGGGCCACAGCAAGGGCGGCCATAAGGGCAAGCGGCGGTAGGACCCGCCTGTCATTGCGAGGCCGTAGGCCGTGGCAATCCGTCCTCTCGGAGCGACCAACCTTGGGGCGTGACAAGCCCTCTTTCCAACCAGTCACAAGCTCCGGCTCAATTTAGAGCCGGGGCTTTTTGCATAGCTTTATCACGAACCCATTCCCCTTTCAATCATGCCGTCCCAAGAAGAAAAGCAACGTCGCAAGGCCATTCAAAACGAGCTAACCCGAAAGGCCAATGCTGAGAAACTGGAGGCGCTTCCGATGCCTAAGGAGAAGCTTTAAGCCTTTTTCGATTATCTCGACCAGCAGTTGACGGAGCATGGTTGCGACGACACATTGCGTTTTACCCAGCAATTTGCGGCAGACAATAACCTCGTATTTGAACCTATTAAGCAATGGCTAGGTGACTTCGGCAGCTATTGCGACTGTGAAGCTTTGGCGAACGTGGAGGAGAAATACGAGGGCTCATAGAACAGTCGTAAGCTGGGCGTTTACTGCATCAGCGCCGCCTCGGCTCCCCTCTCCTGGGGAGAGGGGCCGGGGGTGAGGTTCCGCCCGTCCGCGCCGTTGGAACCGGCAGCGCCCAGCCCCGTTCTTTGCACCACCTATGACCCCAGCCGACTTCCCCGCCAGCATCACTGCCGCCCTCGCCCATCTCGACTACGGCCAGGCCCCCGATACCCTCTACGCCCCCATCCGCTACATCATGGGCCTGGGCGGCAAACGCATCCGGCCGCTGCTCACGTTGCTCGGCGCTCACCTCTTCACCGATGACCTCAACGGCATCATCAAGCCCGCCCTGGCCACCGAAGTCTTTCACAACTTCACCCTGCTCCACGACGACCTGATGGACCAAGCTCCCCTGCGCCGCGGCCAGGCTACCGTGCACGAAAAGTGGAATCCCAACGTGGCCATCCTTTCCGGCGACGTGATGCTGGTGCGCGCCTACGAGCTGTTCCTGGACGTGCCGCCTGCGCTACTCCCGCGTATCCTCGCCCGCTTCAGCCAGACGGCCGCCGAGGTCTGCGAAGGCCAGCAGTGGGACATGAATTTTGAGACTGAACCGCAGGTCAGCATCGCTCAGTACCTGGACATGATTCGCCTAAAAACGGCCGTGCTCCTCGGCTTCTGCCTGGAATTGGGGGCCCGCCTCGCCGGCACCTCGGAGGAAGATGCCGAGCATCTCCGCCAGTTCGGCATTGACATCGGCCTGGCCTTCCAGCTGCGCGACGACCTGCTCGATGTGTACGGCGACGCCGCCACCTTCGGCAAGCGCGTAGGGGGTGATATCATCTCCGATAAAAAGACCTTCCTCCTGCTCTCCGCCCAGGTACAGGCCAGTCCCGCCCAACAGGCTATCCTGGCCCAACACATCGGTCAGCCCGTGCTTGATGCCGACGCCAAAGTGCAGGCGGTTCGCGCCATCTACGACGAGCTCGAAATTCGCTCTCAGACGGAAGCTCTTATCAACTCTTACTTCCAAGATGCTCTGCAGCATTTGGAGCGTGTAGCGGCGCCAAACGAGCGCAAACAGCCCCTGCATCACCTCGCGCTCCAACTTATGGACCGCGAAAATTAATCCTCCGTGTTCAATCCTATCTTGATTCTCGTCGGCCTCACGGTCCTCGTTTCCGCCTACGCCTGGTCCAACCACGACCTCATGGAGTCTTGGATACTCCGGCCTTACCGTGTGGCCCGCGACAATAGCCAGTGGTACCGCTTCCTCACCTCAGGCTTTCTACACGCCGACTGGGGCCACCTGCTCTTCAACATGATTGCCTTCTACTCCTTCGGGCAGCTGGTGCTGGCCGTGCTGGTCAACGGCACCGGCGCGCCTGGCCTCGATGGCTTTGGGGCTATGGGCGGCATCTGGCGCTTTCTGCTGCTCTACCTGGGCGGCATCGTGGTATCCGATATTCCTACCTATTTCCGCCACCGCGACGACCGCAACTACGGCAGCCTCGGGGCCTCGGGCGGCGTGGCCTCCGTGCTGTTCGCCGGCGTCATCTACTCGCCCCTGAATAAAATCTATATGATGTTCATCCCGGTGGGCATCCCCGGTTTCATCTTCGGCTTTCTCTACTTACTCTATTCCTACTACCAGGGCCGCCGCCGGGGCGATAACATCAACCACGATGCCCACTTCTACGGCGCCATCTATGGGGTCGTGCTCACCTTAATTTTCATGCCGGCCGCTGGCATTGAATTTGTGCGTCAAATCAGCCGGTTTATCGGTTTAAATATTTGATTTTCAGATGATTATTATTAATAAAGCCGGATTTTTATATCTTATTTGAAATTCATTGCGTAAGGGAAGCTCAGACACATTCTTTCACCTTGTTTCCCCTGTCATGCGTACCCTTCGTCATTACACTTCCCGCCTGCCGCTCGCGGCCCTTCTCCTGCCGCTGATGCTGCTGGCCACCTCGTGCAGCCGCTTCAACAACGATGGCAGCCTGGCCACATGGGGCTACGTTCTGCTTGCCCTCGACATCATTGCCTTGCTCGACGTTTTCCGTCAGCCTTGGACCATTGGTAAGAAGCTGTTGTGGGCTGTTATCATTTTCATTTTCCCCTTGGGTGGCCTTATCATTTATTACCTCTTCGCCGGCCGTGGCAAGTCAAACACCGGCATCGTTTAAGCATTACCAACGCTTTAAAAACGAAAACGCCCCGACCATCCGGCCGGGGCGTTTTCGTTTTTAAAGCGTTGTGAAAGCGCTGGCTAAACTAATTCAGCAGCCGCTTTTTCTCCAGCCGGGCAACTCCGCGTAGCAGTTCCCCGCTGTTCGTAATCTGGGTCAACTGCCAATGGTCGCCTTGGCGGCGCATCTTCACTTCCACCACCATCGTGGTGTCGTACTTGGGCTGGGTCACCTCCAGGCCTACGAACGCATTGTCGCCCTCCTCCCGGGTGTACTTGATGCCTTTAAACTCACTTTCCGGGCTCACAATCTTGTTGGCCAATCCCGTGAGCGAAATGTTTACCATACGCTTTGGAGCCGCTGCTGCTGCGGCTTCCAGCGAACCCGTTTCTACATAGCGCTGCACTTCCTGGTGTGCAGCCTTGGCCAGGGCGGGCTTCAGCAGCCGCATGGCTCCGCCCATCATCAGGCTGCCGCCAGGCAGCAGCGAAGTCAGGGCCGAGCTCTGCTGCGCCACATCATCCACTAGGTGGGCAGTCACGCTATTCACATCGACGTATTTCTCAAACATCGCCATGTCGTGCGTCTGCACTGCGGCGGCGGCCGAAACCAGCGCGCCACTCGGGCCTTGCTTCAGGCTTCGGTAGTAATAGTACCCGCCGGCTGCGAGGGCTAGCAACACAACAAGTAGCAGTAGTTTTTTCATGAAATCATAAAAGGTTAGGATGAGCTGTAAAATTACCTCAAACCATGTAGCAAACACCGCACTTCATTAGCGGCCCGCTTAGTCCATGCTACGCCGCACACTTTACTTATCCCTCATTCACATACCCACTCCATGTCTGTTTCCTCTCAAACCTCACTTCCGGAGCTTCACGGCCATCGCGGCTGTCGTGGCCTGCGCCCTGAGAATACCTTGCCAGCCTTTCTGCACGCCCTCGCCCTCGGCGTCGATGTGCTCGAGATGGACGTGGTTATTTCTGCCGACCATCAGGTTGTCGTTTCACATGAACCTTGGCTCAATCCGGCTATTTGCCTCGACCCTGAAGGCAGAATTATCGAAAATAGCCCCTTTCCGCGCTTCAATCTTTACCAGATGCCCTACGCTACTATTCGCCGCTGCGACTGCGGCCTGCGGCATCATCATGTCTTTCCTGAGCAAGTTTCTGAGCGGGCCTACAAGCCGCTATTGCGGGAAGTGTTGGCCGCCATTGAGGCCATAGTCCGTCCTTCCGGCCGCCCACAAATTCGCTACGCCATCGAAATAAAAAGCAGCCCGGCCGGGGACAATATTTTTCATCCCGCTCCCGAATTTTTCCTGCCCTTGGTCCTGGCAGAAATTGATGAGGCACAAGTTTCAGCCCGCACCACCGTGCTCTGCTTCGACCCACGGGTTCTTCGCCTCGTCCATCTTCAACAGCCCGACCTCGCCACCTGCCTGCTCCTTGAAGCCAACCAACCTTGGCTTGCCAGTATACAGGAGCTAGGCTTTATACCCACCACGTTGGGCCCCGACTTTACTACTGTTACAGCCGCACCAGTGCATCAGTTGCGGACCCTATACCCAAACCTACGGCTTGTACCATGGACCGTAAACCACCAGTGCGACATGGCAGCCTTAATCGCACTCGGCGTTGACGGCATCACAACTGACTACCCAAACCGATTTCTAGATTTAGTTCAGCTACGGCCTATTTAAGGGTGGTTTTTATGCTAGGCCGGTGACAGCTGAGTAAACTTTCCAGTGTATCAACATACATGTAATTTGTGTTACAATAGTGATTTGTAAAGTGTAAATACAATCAATATTGTACGCAATTTGTAATGGTGTAACAGTTTTGATGGAGTTACGTAACATTGATATAGGTGTAATTAATGTTCAATTGCATTTGTTTAATCGGGTTACATTAAACATATTTGCATCAGCGTTACGCAACATCATTTCTATGCCACACCAGGGCGAAATCCTTCAGGAAGCTATTAAAAACAGCGGTATTTCCATCACTCGCATAGTCGACGAGCTAGGTATTACACGTCCGACAATTTACCGTAAATTCAAAGATGAGACAGTCGATTACAGCTTTGTAAAAAGAATAGGAGAAATAATTAATCATGATTTTTCCGACGAAATTACAAGTGTACAACAATCTGTATTGCCGTTTGTAACAACTGTTCAAAAAAACCCGATTGTAAACTCTGTTACACCGCGTGTAACGCAAACACTTAATACCGACGCTGACCTGTCTAAACAGTTATTAGCACTCCAGACTAAGTACATAGCTCTTCTCGAAGCATACAATGAACTCCTGTTAAGGGTGTATGGCCCGAAGTGACAAAAACGTTCCACGTGAAACATTTTTGTTCTGTTAATGGGTGCAGTAGTCGAGCCAGGGTGATTCTGGAAGCGTAAAAGCAGCGGAGGATAGTCACCAACAGAGGCTCAATCACCAATTCTATTCTGCGGTAAAGATGGGCCTTACAACAACCGATAGTTGACTTGCCAAGAGTTGCAAAATGGCATCGGTTTGCCCCAGATAATGGGTTGGTCTATCGGCCAAAAAATAGGGGCCTACCAGAGCCGAAACGATTATAGGAAGATGACTTCCGTTACCACCGTCTCCCCAACTTCTGCATTGATAAGTTCGGCCACGCGGGTCTTTGCCATGAGTAGCTCATGCTTGAGCGGAGCGGAACTGAGACGCACGAATAGTCGACCCTTATTCACGTAAACTTCCTGGGTTTTCAAAGCGACAGCTTTGCCCATCACCCGCTCCCAACTCGATACCACGGTTACCTCGTTGAGCTTGCCCTGCAGGCGGTAAGCCCGAACAAGCGCTTCGAGGCCTTCCTTGAGTGGAATGATATCGCCGGAGCGGGAAGGAGCAGAGGGTTTTTTCACGCGACTTTAAGGCAAGTTCAACTAGCGACAGCAAGCCAGTTGCAAAGTCACAAAGGTACTGCTGAGCGGAGCCTAAACGGGTGCCACAGTACCATTCTGCACCCGAAATCGGATGATGGGAACCGCTACCCGAGCCAAGGCCTGGTCGGTGCGCTCCAGATTAGTATCGGTAAGAAAAACCTGACCGAAGGTCTCGTCGGCGACCAACTCCAGCAGGCGGGCAATGCGCTTATCGTCTAGTCGGTCGAAAATGTCGTCGAGCAGCAGTAGGGGCTTCTTCTGTTGCTTGGCTGCCAACAACTCAAACTGGGCTAGCTTAAGAGCGATGGCGAACGACTTCTGCTGGCCCTGCGAGGCGTGGCTCTTCACCGGCTGGTCATTCATCAGAAAGACAAAGTCGTCGCGGTGGGAGCCCACGGTGCTGCGTTGCATCATGAAGTCCTTGCGCTCATTGAGGCGCAATAATTGGGCAAATTCGGCCCCGGCCAACTGGCTCTTGTAGGTAAGCAATACTTGTTCCCGGCCGTCGGCGAGCTGCTCGTAGTGCCGCTGAAAGATGGGCAGGTAGTCGATAAGAAAGGCTTCACGTAGCGCAGTAAGCTGCTGCCCCAACGGCGCAAGTTGCTCATCAATGGCTAGTAAGTATTCGCGGTCAAAACCATGGGCGTTGCTATGCCCGCCTTGCTTAAGCACGGCGTTGCGTTGGCGCAGTAAGGAATTATAGGAGATGAGGTGCTCCAGAAACTCATGGTCGAGCTGCGCCATGAGGCTGTCGAAATACTTGCGCCGCTCTTCGCTGCCCTGGCGAATCAGGTCGGTGTCGTAAGGGGAGATGAGCACGGCGGGGTAGCGGCCAATGTGGTCGGCCATGCGCTCATAGGCCTGCTTATCGTGCGTGACAGTCTTTTTCTGGCCCTGCCGGAGGCTTACCTGGATAGTTTCTTTCTCAGTAATATTATTTGAAGAAAAAATACCCTTAACTACAAAGAAATCAGCGTCTTGCTTGATGCAAAGAGCGTCTGAAGCAGTAATGGCACTTTTGGTCAGAGACAAGTAGTGAATCGCATCCAGCAAGTTGGTTTTGCCGCTCCCATTATCACCGATGAAGCAATTGAGGCCGGGCGATAAACGAAGCGCGGCGTCGTCGTAATTTTTAAAAAAAAGAAGCTGGAGGGAGTCAAGAGTCATAAGGTGCGGATTTGCCAGCAGTTTTACGTAATTTCGCCCTCCCAACGCGAATTATTCTTTCCTTAACAGTGCTATGGCGGATACGAAAGTAAAAGCTGCTTCTAAAAAACCGACGGCCCCGAAGGCTACCAATGGTTCAGCCGCCAAAGCTGCCAAAGGAAAGAGCAACGGTGTGACCACCGTGGCCCAGCCCGACCCCGTTATGCCTGGAACCGATAAGCCCACAGCGGCGGCATCAGGTTCTGCTACGACGATGCCTGCCTCCACGGCTACGTTCCCCAAGGAAACGTACCTGCAGTGGTACGAGCAAATGCAGCTCATGCGCAAGTTTGAGGACAAGGCCGGGCAGCTCTACGGTCAGCAGAAAATCAAAGGTTTTTGCCACCTCTACATTGGCCAGGAGGCTTGTGTAGCCGGGCAGGTATCGGCGCTGGAAAAAGGCGATAAGTACATCACGGCTTACCGCGACCACGCCCATCCGCTGGCGCTGGGCACCTCGCCCAATGCCGTGATGGCCGAGCTGTTTGCCAAAGCTACTGGCTGCTCAAAAGGCAAAGGCGGCTCGATGCACATCTTCGATAAGGAAGTTGGTTTCATGGGCGGCCACGGCATCGTGGGCGGCCAGGTGCCAATGGGTGCGGGCATTGCCTTCGCCGAGAAGTATAACAAGACAGGCAAGCTTTGCATCTGCTCGATGGGCGACGGCGCGGTGCGTCAGGGCGCACTGCACGAGGCCTTCAACATGGCCATGTTGTGGAAGCTGCCGGTCATCTTCGTGATTGAGAACAACGGCTACGCCATGGGCACGTCGGTGGCTCGTACTTCCAACGTGACGGACCTCTACAAAATTGGCCTGAGCTACGACATGCCCTCCGAGCCCGTGAACGGCATGCGCGTGGAAGACGTGCACGAGGCCGTGGCCCGCGCCGCCGAGCGCGCCCGCGCCGGCGAAGGCCCCACGCTGCTCGAGTTCAAAACCTACCGCTACAAAGGCCACTCGATGAGCGACCCGGCCAAGTACCGCACCAAAGAGGAGCTGGAGGACTACCGCCACCGCGATGCCATTGAGGGCGTGCGGCACACCATCCTGACGAACAACTTCGCCACCGAAGCTGACCTCGAAGCCATTGACGAGCGCATCAAAGCGGCTGTTCAGGCTTCGGTTGAGTTTGCCGAAAACTCGCCTTACCCCACGCCCGATGAGCTGTACAAGGACGTGTACGTGCAGGCCGATTATCCCTACATCCACGACTAATTAACCGGGCCCCGGGCCCCCGGCCTGCTTGCGGGCCGCCGTAGCAATACCCTTTGTAATGTCGAAGATTCCGTACACTGGCAAGAGCCAGCAGGCCCGCCAGGGGCAAGCTAACCAGCAGACCAACGTGCCCGCCGACCCGCTGGCCCCGGCCGAAGAATTTGTGCCGTCTGAAAACCCATTGCTGGAAGACCCGGACGCCCTGGCTGCCCGCCTGGCCGAGTCCGAGGATTTCGTGCGCAACAACCGCAGTCTGCTGCTGGGTATTCTGGCCGTGGTGGTGCTGGCCGTGGTAGGTGGCTTTGGTTACTACACCTGGCGCAACCAACAGGACTCGAAGGCGCAGGCCAGCATGTTCCGTGCCGTGAACAACTGGGAAGCTGATTCGCTCAACAAAGCCATCAAAGGCGACGGCAAGGCGCCCGGCCTGACCACCGTAGCCAATGAATACGGCAACACCAAGGCTGGCAACCTCGCCAACTTCTACGCTGGCGTGGCTTCGCTGAAGAAGGGCGACTACAAAGCGGCGCTCGATTACCTGGAAGATTTCAGCTCCGACGACTACCTGGTGCAGAGCCGTGCCTACTCGCTGATGGGCGACGCGCAGCTGGAGCTGAACAAACCGAAGGAAGCCGCCGACCTCTACGCCAAAGCCGCCGAGCACAATGCCAATGAGTTCTTCTCGCCCGGTTACTTGCTGAAAGAAGGCATGGCCCGCGAGCTGGCCAAGGACGACGAAGGCGCGGTGAAAGCCTACGACCGCATCATCACCGATTACCCCACGGCCCAGGAAGTGGCAGAAGCTCGCCAGTACAAAGCCAAACTGGAAAAATAAGCCTGGTGAGCTGCCAATTCAGGCAGGCATGCCAACATTCGATTGCGCTTTCTCATCTTTGAGGAAGCGCAATTTTTTTACTTTAATCAGGAGAAAAGCAAACCATCGCGCCCGTTACGGCTTACTGGCACGGCGGCGAAAGGCCTCTATACAAATTTCTCTTCCGATACGAAAACCGCGACATGGCAACTTCCCTACAAAACTTGAGCGAATACGACGCTTCAACTTTCATTGACATCAGCAACAAGCGGTTTGGCCTGGTAGTAGCCGACTGGAACCGCGAGATAACCGATGTGCTCAGCGCCGGGGCCTACGATACCCTGATAAAGCACGGGGCCGTAGCCGATAACATTTACCGCAACACCGTGCCCGGTAGCTTTGAGCTGACGCTGGGGGCCCAGTTTCTGGCCCAACACGAGGAGATTGATGCCGTCATCTGCCTGGGTGTGGTAATTCAGGGCGAAACCAAGCACGACGACTACATCTGCCACGCCGTGGCGCAGGGTATCACCCAAGTAGGGTTGAAGTTCAATAAGCCCGTTATTTTTGGGTTGGTGACGACTAACACGCTGGAACAGGCTTGGGACCGGGCCGGCGGAAAGCACGGCAATAAGGGCGTAGAAGCAGCTGTAGCAGCCATCCAAATGCTGGGCTTTTAGCATTTGGAGGAAAAGCGCCCCGAAAGAGCTAACTTTGCACCCGCAAAATCAAGCCTGCAAAGGCTTGTAATGGTGGGAATAGCACCCCGTCCGGGGCTGCCAAACTTTTTAGCAGCTCCCGGCGTTGCGCCACTACCACCGCTTCACCATTCCTTAACTTCCCCTAGCAGGCCTTTTTTCTCATTGTAATGAACGACGACAACATTCGCTATTCGCGGGAGGACTTGAATGAGTTCGACCAGATTATCCAGGAAAAACTGACGGCGGCCCGCAAGGAGTTGTCGTTCATTAAAGAAACCCTGAATCGCAGCAACGACTCGGGCACCGACACGACGGCTTCGTCGGCCAAAGTATTGGAGGATGGTGCCGAGACCGCCGAGAAAGAGAGCATGAACCAGTTGGCCTCGCGCCAGATGAAGTTCATCCAGCAGCTCGAAAACGCGCAGGTTCGCATCAAAAACGGTACTTATGGCGTGTGCATCGGCACGGGCAAACTCATCCCCAAGGAGCGCCTGCGCGCCGTGCCGCACACCCAGCATTCCATTGAAGCCAAAATGGCCCGGCGCGACTAAGCAGCCGCTTTTTTGGTAGTCGGCATTAAGTGGCCGGCAGTCAGAATTTTATTTGGGTTGCTGTTGTTGACCCGCTTCTGACCGCCGGCTACTTGATGCCGACCTTTTTTTAACCTGTACCGTAGCGATACGGCACGCAACTTTTCTCCCCATGGGCAAGAAACATTTTTCAGAAGATAGGGCGGACCGTCGAGGCGGCCGCAATGCCGGCGGTCCCGGTGGCTTTGGTGGCAATAGCGCCGGCCGCAGCGAGCGGCCAGGCAGCAGCCGGGGCGGTGAGCGCGGCAGCGACC
The DNA here is from genome assembly GCF_016056375.1 of Hymenobacter negativus. Taxonomy (GTDB): domain Bacteria; phylum Bacteroidota; class Bacteroidia; order Cytophagales; family Hymenobacteraceae; genus Hymenobacter; species Hymenobacter negativus_A. The sequence continues at coordinate 105,129 of NZ_JAEDAE010000012.1, read as the reverse complement.
GAGGCAATTTTGGTGGCAACGGCCGTCCTGCTTCGAATGGCGCATTCGGTCGTCCTGCTACTGGTGGCGCGTTTGGCCGTCCATCGGGCGGCGCTTTTGGTGGAGGAAAGAAATTTGATGGTGCCGAGAAGCGCCCTTATAGCGGCGGCCAGCGCGAGAGCGGCTTTGGCGGTGGCAACAAGAGCTTTGGTGGTAAGAGCTTCGGCAATGACCGTCCTTTTGAGCGTCGCGACGAGCGGCCCAGCTTTGGCAAGGAGCAGCGCAGCGGCACCAGCTACGGCCGCACCGCTACGCCCCGCCCCGAGCGCGGCAGCTTCGGCGGTGAGCGTGACCGCGACGACCGCGGCGCTAGCACCGATTCCCGTCCCATCCGGCCGTATCAGCCCAAGGAAAACTGGGCCGGCCAGCCCTACCGCCGCGACGGCGAAAAGGCGGTGCCTCGGGGCCTGCCCGGTGAGCGCAACCGCAAATTTCAAAAGACCAACCCCTACGCCACGGACGCTGATAGCAGCCCACGCGGCGGTAGCAGCTTTGGCCGCAGCACGCCGCGCGAGCCCGAGAACTTCGACCGCAGCGACGAACGTGGCCCGAACCGGCCCATTCGGGCGGCTCGGCCGTTTGAAGCCAACCCGCCGCAGCCTCGTGAGGAGCGTGGCGAGCGCCCGGAGCGCCGCAGCTTTGGTGCCGAGCGCAACGAGGCTGGCGATGCCGATTACCGCGCCGACCAGGCCGCATTTGGCCGTAAATTCACGCCCGGCGCGTTTGGTCGCCGCGATGGGGCACCCGGCACGCCCCGCAGCACCGGCGAGCGCCCCGGCGGCTACGAAAAGCGCAGCACCGAACGCTGGACGCCGGCTCCCGGCAGCTTTGCCGAGCGCCGCGAAGCCCTGAAAGCGCAGGAGCGTAGCGTACGTCGCTCGGGCACAGCCTACGGCTCCGGGGTGGAGAAGGCCCGCCCGGCCCGCCCTGTGGTGCAGGAAAACCGCGCCGACAAGCCCCGCTTCGGCGAGCGCCCCGGCGAGGCACCCGACTACAAAAACCTGAAGCACTACGAAGCTGATAAAACCCGTGGCAACAAGCGCCGCCGCGAGGAGGACGATTTTGGCGTGGATGAGACGCGCCTGAACCGCTACATCGCCAACGCAGGTATTTGCTCGCGCCGCGAGGCCGATGCGCTGATTGCGGCCGGCGAAATCCGGGTAAACGGCGAAGTGGTGACCGAAATGGGCTACAAAGTGCAGCCCGAAGACACCGTGCAGTACGGCAAAACCAACCTCAACCGCGAGAAGTCGGTGTACGTGCTGCTGAACAAGCCCAAGGATTTCATCACCACCACAGAAGACCCGGAGGGCCGCCGCACGGTAATGGACCTGGTGGCCAGCGCCTCGAAGGAGCGCATCTTTCCGGTGGGCCGCCTCGACCGCAACACCACCGGCCTGCTGCTCTTCACCAACGACGGCGAAGTGGCCCAGAAGCTCTCGCACCCGTCGCACAAGAACAAAAAAATCTACCAGGTAGAGCTCAGCCGGCCGCTGGCTGAAGACGACCTGCGCAAGATTTCGGAAGGCCTGGAATTGGAGGATGGTAAAGCCATTGTCGACGACGTGGCTGTAGTGGCGGGCAACGCGCACTTCGTGGGCATCGAAATCCACATTGGTCGCAACCGCATCGTACGCCGCATTTTTGAGCACCTCGGCTACGAGGTAGTGGCTCTGGACCGTGTGCAGTACGCGGGCCTTACCAAGAAGGACCTGCCGCGCGGCAAATGGCGCTTCCTGAGCGAGCAGGAGGTGATTCGTCTGAAATACTTCCTGTAAGAAAAAATGAGGAATGAAAAATGAGGAATGAAGAATTGTCCGTCTGGGCAGCCTTCAATTCCTCATTTATCATTCCTCATTATTCATTCTAGAGAATGCGGACTCTGGTTCTGGACATTGGCAACACGGCCGTGAAGGCCGGCTGCTTCGATGGCCCGCTGCTGCGCGAAATGGCGGCTGGCCTCACGCCGGCCTCGGTGCGGGAACTGGTGCGGCGCTGGCAGCCCTTGCATGTCATCGTTGCCTCGGTGGCGGAAGCGGCGGTGTTGGCCGTGGAAGAACTGCAGGATTTGGTGCCGGGTCAGGTGCTGGGTTTTAGCCCCGGCACCACGCCCGTGCCGCTGCGCAATGCCTACGCCACGCCCCACACGCTGGGGGCCGACCGGCTGGCGGCGGCCGTGGGCGCGGCCGGCCTGCGCCCGGGCCAGGATACCCTCATCATCGACGCGGGCACGGCGCTGAAGTTTGACCTCGTGACGGCCGACGGCGCCTACCACGGCGGCAGCATAGCGCCGGGCCTGGCCATGCGGCTGCGGGCGCTGCACACCTTCACGGGGCGGCTACCGCTGCTGGAGTTGCCTGCTCCCGATGCAACGATTCCGCTGGTGGGAGACTCCACTACCGGGAGCCTGCTGAGCGGCGTAGTGAACGGCACGGTAGCCGAAATCAACGGCTTAGTGGCTCAGTACCAAATGCAATACCCCGGCATTGGGGTATTGCTGACCGGGGGCGATGCCGCGTTTCTGGCAGCCCGGCTCCCGCCTCGTATCTTTGTAGTTCCCGAGCTGGTGCTGCTTGGTCTTAATCGGATTCTAGTTTATCATGTTGACAAATAAAGAGATGAAGCGTTTGGTGCTGGTAAGCCTGGCGGTAGCGGCGGCCGGCGGCGCGCAGGCGCAGGGCCTCGGCAACTCGCCGTACTCACGCATCGGGCTGGGCGAATACAACGCCAACACCGGCGGCGTGCGCCAGATGGGCATGGGCGGCGTTGGCCTGGCCGCGCCCAACGCTATCAACGTGAATGAGTTGAACCCGGCAATGCTTTATTACACGGGCCGGACCACGTTTGAGGCCGGCTACAACGGGCAATACAAAACGGTGAAAAACGCCAGCGCTTCCAGACGCACCGGCAACGGCACACTAGGCTACTTTGCCATGTCGGTGCCGCTGAGCTCGAAATGGGGCGCGGCCGTGGGCCTGAAGCCACTCAGCGCGGTCGACTACGAGTCGAACATCGTGAAGGACGTAACCAATACGCCCACCGGGCAGCCGGCGCAGTCGCTCACGCAGCTGAAAGGCACGGGCGGTGTTTCGGAAGCCTATTTTGGACAGGGTGTGCGTATCACAAAAGCCTTCACGCTGGGCTTCACAGCCTCGTATGTGTTTGGCGTGGTAGATGAAACTACGGGCACCACCGTGGTGGTGACCAACGGCACCAACACGCTGGAAAAGGCCGTGGACCGCCAGCACACCCGCTACTCAGACTTCGCTTTCCGGGCCGGTGCGCATTACCGCCAAAAGCTCGGTAAGAACCTCAACATGAACCTGGGCGGCGTGTATAGCTTCGCTCATAATCTTAAAGGGCAACAAACCAACACCCAAGAGCGCGAAGACACCAACGGCACCCTGGTGGGAACGTCCACGGTGGTGACCGACGGCCGGGGCAGCACGTTTGTGCCGGCGCTGGCGCAGGTTGGCATCAGCTTCGACAATGACAAGAACTATAGCCTGAACCTGGATGTGGCGCAGCAGCAATGGTCGCAGTTCCGGAGCTTCAACTCCACCGGGCCGGCGCTGAGCAACACCATGCGTTTCGGCCTCGGAGGAGAAATTACCCCGGACCCGGGTTCGGTGGAGCATTACTTTCAGCGGGTAGCCTACCGGGCCGGCATTTCGCTGGCGCAGCTGCCGTACCAGCCGGGCGGCAAAATGCTGTATGACCGGTCGGTAAGCTGGGGCTTTGGCTTTCCGCTGCCCACGGCCACGCCGCTGGAGGCTACTACCATCAGCTTGGCCTTCACCTATGGCGTGCGCGGCAACACGGAGTTGGTGGGCGCGACCACGGGCAGCAGCAACGTGCAGGAAAACTACATCCGCGGCCAGCTGGGCATCACGCTCAACAACCGCTGGTTTATCAAGCGTCGCCTGCAATAAGGCCGGAATTACCTAACCGATATTCAAGTGAGAGCATCGTGGCGCGCGGCAGGAGTGGGGGCAATGCTGGCCGCACTGGCCCTGGCTGCCTGCGAAAAAAAAGCCGCCACCGGCCCCATGGAGGTCTACACCGGCCCGCTGATGGAAACTACCAACGTGCTGACGCTGGTGAGCGACTCGGCCAAGCTGAAGTTTCAGCTGACGGCCCCGCTGGAGCAGCAGTTTGAGAACGGCGACATCATTTACCCCAAGGGCATGGTGGTCACGTTTTACTCGGCCGATGGCAAGAAGAACGTTATCAACACGCTGAAAGCGAATTACGGCAAGTCGGACAAGGCCAAAAACCTCTACATCATGCGCGGCAAGGTGCACGTTATGAACGTGCCCGAGCAGCAGAACATGGACACCGAGGAGCTGTTTTTTGACAAGACCAAACAGCTGATTTATACCGATTCGGCCATGTTTGTGAAGGTGACCACGCCCACCGAGTACCTGACGGGCTACGGGCTGAAAGCCAACCAGAATTTCTCGCGGTATCAGATTACCCGGCCCACCGGCGTGTTTGCCGCGCCGCAGGCCGTGGCCGCACCTCAGCCGGCCCGTTAAAACACAATCCCATGAAATTTGACAAAGACTTGCTGCGCACCGTGCTCTTCGCCGTGGGCGTGGCAGCCATGGTTATTGGCATTTACCAGACGCTGCTCTTCAACGACCTGATGCGCAACTACTGGATTTTCATGGTGGCCATGGCCTGCTGGATGCCGCTACTCTACTGGCGGCAGCAGGAGCGGCTGGAGGCAAAAATTGCTGAGCAAAAAGCCAAACTGGCCCAGCAGGCTCGCGCCAAAACCCCAGCCAAATCGACCAAAAAACGCCGCTAGGCCAGCACTGGGCCGAAACGCCGCTGTAGCAATCCGGGCGATGCAATCGGTTGGGGTGGGCTGGGTGAGGACTTTAAAAACGGTAAAACTTTGATTGCCGGTCAAATTCTGGTTATTTTGCGCCTCTTTTGACCAACACAGAGTTCGATTCTTTTGACAAGTAAATGGCTTTAATTAACACGATACGGGAAAAATCTGGCTGGGCGGTGGGTACCGTAGCCGTCGGGATGCTGCTCTTCATTGTGGGCGGCGACCTGGTGGGCGGCAAAAACCGCCTCTTCAACCGCAACGACCAAACCGTGGGCGAAGTGGCGGGCGAGAAAGTAGAGCTGGCCGATTACAACAACGCCCTGGAGCAGGCCAAGCAGGCATTTGTGGCCCAGCAGCAGCGCCAGCCCGACGAGCAAGCCCTTGGCTACCTGCGCGACCAGGCCTGGAACCAGACCATTTACCGCATGGCTTTTAAGCCGGAATGGGATAAGCTGGGCCTGGCCGTGAGCGACGACGAGCTGGTGGACATGGTGCAGGGCGATAACATCAGCCCCGGCATCAAGCAGGCCTTTACTGACCAGAAAACCGGCCAGTTCGACAAAGCCCGCCTGATTGAATACCTGAAAAACCTCGACAAGCTGCCCCCCGAAAACCAGGCCGCCTGGCATAATTTCGAAGCCAACCTGCCTGCTGAGCGCCTCGCCAACAAGTACAACGCCCTGCTGAAAAACTCGGTGTACGTAACCACGGCCGAAGCCAAGCGCTTCGACGCGGCCCAGAACACCAAGGAAACGGTGAAGTACCTGTTCGTGCCCTACGGCAGCATCTCCGACTCGGCCGTGAAAGTGACCGACGAGCAGCTGCAGGCTTACCTCGACAAGAACAAAGGCAAATACAAAGTAGAAGACGGCCGTTCGGTGGAGTACATCACCGTGCCGGTGGTGGCTTCGAAAGAGGACAGCGCCGCCGTGAAAAACTCGATGGCCGAACTGACTACGCAGTTTGCTTCGGCCCCGGTCGACTCGCTGTTTGTGATGCAAAACTCGGAGCAGCCTTACAACAAGGCCTTCCGCAGCCCCGCCGATTTGCCTGAACAACTTCGTAAGCAGCTGCCGCTGGAGCAGGGTAAAATCTACGGCCCGTACGCCGAGAACGGCACGTACTCGCTGTACAAAGTGACGGGTACGGGTGTGGGCAAAGAGCCCGCCGCGCGCGCCAGCCACATCCTCATCAAGGCCGAGGGCACCACGCCCGAAGCCAAAGCCGCCGCGAAAGCCAAGGCACAGGACATTCTGAACAAAATCAAGGGCGGTGCCGATTTCGCGGCCATGGCCCGCCAGTTCGGCACCGACGGCACCAAGGAGCAGGGCGGCGACCTCGGCTGGTTCGGTAAGGGCCGCATGGTACCGGAGTTCGAAAAAGCCATTTTTGGCGCTACGGCCCCCGGCCTGTTGCCCAACGTGGTGGAAACTTCGTTCGGCTACCACATCATCAAAATCACGGCTGCGCCCACCAAGCAGACCTATCAGGTTGCTGAAGTGAAGAAGACCATCGCCCCGAGCGATGCCACCCGCGAAGCTGCTTATGCCAAGGCTCAGGAACTGAAAGGGCAGGCTACGGACCTCGCCAGCTTCCGCGCCCTGACCACCAAAGACAAGACCCTGCAGAAACAGGAAGCCAAAAACCTGGACCGCGGTGCCCGCAGCGTGAACAACCTGCAGAACGCCCGCGAGCTGGTGCGCTGGGCCTTCGGCTTTAGCCCGAACGGCACCGAAACCAAGGTGGGCGACATCTCGGAAGTGTACGAAATGGGTGACCAATACGTCATTGCCGCCCTCACCGACGAGCGCGCCAAAGGCACCGCTACCGTGGCCAACCTGAAGCCCGAGCTGTCGGCCATGGTGCGCAACGAAGAGAAAGCCAAGCAAATCATTGCCAAACTGCCCAAGACCGGCAGCCTGGAAGAAATGGCCACCAAATACGGCCCCACCGCCCAGGTAGGCACCGCCGAGAACGTGATTTTGGGGCAGGGCAACATTGCCAACATCGGCTTCGAACCGCTGGCCGTGGGCAAAGCCTACGCGCTGAAGCCCGGCCAGAAATCGGCTCCGATTCAGGGCGAGCAAGGTGTGCTGGTGATTGAGCCCGTGAGCGTAGCCACGCCGCAGGTGGCCAATACCAACCTGAAAGCCGTGCAGCAACAGCTGGCCCAGCAGCGCGCCCAGCAGCAGGATGGCAAGATTTACGAGGCCGTGAAGGCCCACGCCAACGTGAAAGACAACCGCACCAAGTTTTTCTAGGACGTCAATTCGCGAGTTTGAAAAGGGCCGTACCTTCGGGGGCGGCCCTTTTTCGTTTGTTGAGAGAAGGGTTTTCGGAACCGGGCCAGTCTTCTGATATTGAACGATGCGCCCGAAGTTCTGCGTTTTGAGGCGGGCAACCGGTGGCGTCTCGCGCCCGACTATTGCTTCGTGAATCGACTACTGAAATCTATGCGTTCGCCTTCCTTCCTTTTTGCTGCTGCTTTACTCTTGAGCCTACCTGCGCACGCGCAGCCATCCAAGGGCTGGGCGCCCGTGAGCAATACGACGCTGGCGCAGGATTACGCCAGCCGGGGCGAGCACGAGAAAGTGGTTTTTTTGTTTGAAAAGCTGCCTGTAGAAGAGCAAACCAGCCTGACGACCTTTCCGGTCTACATCGCGTCGTTGCAGGCCTTGAAGCGGAATAAAGACGCCGAGAAACTGACTAAGAAAGCCATTAAGCTGCGGCCCGAGGATGCCACGCTGGGCGTGACATTAGGCGGCGTGTATCAGGCGGCCGGGGACAAGCCAGCAGCTGAGAAGCAGTGGCAAAAGGTGCTGGCCCAGCTCACGCCCGCGCAGGTGCAGCCGGTGGCGGTCGAATTCAGCCGCCGCGAGCTGCCCGAGTGGACCGAGCGCACTTACCTCCGCGGCCGTGCCCTGGCCAAAAACGACACCGAGTACGCCCCGCAGCTCATCCAGCTTTACACGCAAACCCAGGACCAGCCCAAAGTGCTGGCCGAAACCCTTCGCCTGATAGCCCAGGACGACAAGCAGTTGCCCTACGTGCGCAACATGCTACAAAATGCCCTGCACGAAGAAAAAGACTTCGACGCATTGGAAAAGCAGTTGATTACCGCTACCCAGGAGCACCCCGACCAGGCGGCCTACAGCGAGCTCCTGCTGTGGCTGCAGATGCAGCGGCACGATTTCGGTGGCGCACTGATGCAGGCCCGTGCCCTGGACCGCCGCAGCCGCAGCGAGGGCGTGCGGGTGATGGAGTTGGCATCCATTGCGCAGCAAAACAAGGACTACGAAACGGCCATCGAAGGCTTTAGCTACGTGGCAAAGGAGTATCGCAACGGTCCGTACTACACCGGAGCACGCCAGCACCTGCTGCAGGCCCGCGAGGCCCAGGTGCGCGAAACCTACCCGGTGGATGTGACCAAGGTGCGCGCCCTGGTGACGGAATACGACCAACTGCTGGCCGAGCTGGGCCGCACGCCCGATACCGCTCCCGTTATTCGCAACCTGGCCAACCTCTACGCTTTTCAGCTGAACGACCGGGCCAAGGCCATGACCTTGCTCCAAGAAGTCATCGATATGCCCCGGGCCAGCGATGAGGTGGTGGACGAGGCCAAGGTTACGCAGGGCGACTTGTACATCCTGAAAGGCGAGCCTTGGGAGGCCACGCTGCTCTACTCGCAGGTAGAAAAATCGCATAAAGACTCGCCGCTGGGCTACGAGGCCAAGCTGCGCAACGCACGCCTGAGCTATTACGCCGGAGATTTCAAGCTGGCCCAGAGCCACCTCGACATCCTGAAAGAAGCCACCACCCGCGAAATTGCCAACGACGCCATGCAGCTCTCGCTGCTGATTCAGGACAATACCGTGGAGGACACGCTGGGCCTGGGCCTGAAAGCCTACGCCGCCGTGGAGCAGCTGGTGTTTCAGAACAAGATTCCCGAAGCCATCAAAGGGCTGGATGCGCTGCTGGAGCGCTTCCCCGGCCACTCGCTGGCCGATGATACTTACTACCTGAAAGCGCAGCTCCAGCGCCGCACCGGTGATTTCCCTGGGGCTATTGCCACCCTCGAACGCATTACCGCCAACCCCAAAACCGACGTGCTGAGCGACGACGCGCTGTTTCTGCTGGCCCGTATTCAGGAGGAGGATGTAAAGGACAGAGGGAAAGCGCAGGAGCTCTACAACCAGGTGATTACAAAATTCCCCGGCAGCATTTACGTGGCCGAAGCCCGCAAGCGCTTCCGCAAGCTGCGGGGTGATGGTGTGCAGTAGGCTTTAGGGCAGGAGGGTGTGGGGGTAAGAGGGTAGGAGGCAGGAAAGCTGCATTCTTGACCCTAGCCCTGACACCCGTTTACCCTAAAAACACGAACATCAGCGCCAGTACCAGGATGAATACCCCGTACATCAGCACATCGGTGCCGATGTACTGGCGGTATTGGCGGTAGAAATCTCGGAGCTTTTTCATGGCGCGCGGGGGTGGCAAAACGTGGGGCAAAGGTAGGGCCTTCGGCGTGGGGGAGGGGTTTGGTCGTACTTTTGGACCCATTTTGACGAAGTATCCAATGTCCGTATCCGCTGGTAAGCGCTGGAATTATATCCCCGAACCCGACCCTGCCCAGGTCCATAGCCTCACCCAGGCCCTATTCATTGCCCCCGAGATAGCCGCCCTTTTGGTGCAGCGCAGCATTGCCACGCCCGAAGCCGCTGCCTCGTTTTTCCACCCCGACCTGCGCCAGCTACCCAACCCGCTGCTGATGCGCGACATGGACCGCGCCGTGGCTCGCCTGGCCCACGCCCTGCAAGCCGGTGAGAAAGTACTGGTGCTGGGTGATTACGACGTGGACGGCATCACCTCGGTGGCCACGGTAATCAGCTACCTCACGCCGCTGTTCGGGGCCGAGCGCCTGCGCGACTACATCCCCGACCGCTACACGGAGGGCTACGGCATTTCCCAAAAAGCCATTGACACGGCTGCCGACCAGGGTTTTGCCCTCATCATTGCGCTCGATTGCGGCATCAAAGCCGTAGAGCAAGTGACCTACGCCAGCAGCCAGGGCATCGATTTTATCATCTGCGACCACCACCTGCCCGGCGAAGAATTGCCGGCTGCCGTGGCCGTGCTCGACCCCAAGCGGGCCGATTGCGAGTACCCTTACAAAGAGCTTTCGGGCTGCGGCGTGGGCTTCAAGCTGATGCAGGCCCTGGGCGAACACCTCGGCCTGCCCAAGGAGCCGCTGCACGACTTGCTGGATTTGGTGACGGTGAGCATTGCCGCCGACATTGTGCCCATCACCGGCGAAAACCGCATTTTGGCCTCCTACGGCCTGCGGCGTTTCAACGAAGATGCCCATTTGCTGCGTCCCGGCCTGGCCGCCCTGCGCGAACTGGCCACGCTGCGCGAAGGTCCATTGGGCATCAGCAGCCTGATATTTGGCTTTGCGCCGCGCATCAACGCGGCCGGACGCATGGGCGACGCCCGCCGCGCCGTGGCCATGCTGCTGGCCCCCGACCAGCAGGAGGCCCGCTACACCGCCGAAGTAGTGGACCAGATGAACCAACAGCGTCGCGGCTCGGACCAGCACACCACCCAGGAGGCGCTGGACATGATTGCCGGCGACCCCGTGCTGCAAAATGCCCGCGCCACCGTGCTCTACAAGGCCGACTGGCACCAGGGCGTGCTCGGCATCGTGGCCTCGCGCTGTCTCGACCAGTATTACCGGCCCACCGTCATTCTCACGCAGCGCGATGGCAAGGCTACGGGCTCGGCTCGTTCTGTAGCGGGGTTCGATGTGCACGAGGCGCTGGAGGCCTGCTCGGCGCTGCTCGACCAGTTTGGCGGGCACCGCGCCGCCGCTGGCCTCACGCTGAAGGTGGAAAACGTACCGGCTTTTCAGCGTCGGTTCGAGGAAGTGGTGGCCGGCACGCTCACCACCGAGCACTTGGTGCGGCCCGTGGAAATAGCCGCCGTGCTGCCCCTGGGCCGCATCACCGAAGAATTCTTCGGAGAATTGCGGCGCATGGAGCCTTTCGGTCCCGGCAACCCCAACCCAGTGTTTGCCTCGCAACGGCTGATTGCCGTGCCGCACAGCGCCCGGGTGGTGGGGCAAGGCCACCTCAAGCTCCGCCTGGCCTCGGCCGATGCCCAGGGGCCGGCCGTGGACGCCATTGGCTTCGGCCTGGCCGACTACCTGCCCGAGATTGAGCAGGGCCGCCCCTTCAGCGCCTGCTACACGGTGGAATTGAACGAGTACCGCGGCCAGCGCAGCGTGCAGCTGCGCCTGCTGGACGTGCGCTGGGAGTAAGCTCAGGGCAGGAGGGTGCGATGGTAGGAGGGCATGAGTTCACTAGAATAATTCATGCCCTCTTACCCCCGTACCCTCCTGCCCCAGAAACCCGCCACACCCACCACAGCAGCGGCAGTTGCAGCGGCAGCCGGCCCCACGCTACCCAGACGGGAATGTGCAGACGCTCATGAATGAGTGCCATGTACACGTTGGCCGGAAACACAGCTATCAGCAGCGCCAGCAAGCCCCAGCCGGCCAACCGCCGCGTGCGCGTCGGCAATAGCCCCAGCCCGCCCATTATTTCGAAAATACCGCTCGCGTACACCAGCGCCAGCGGGGCCGGTAGCATGGGCGGCATAATGGCCAGGTAAGTGGCAGGATGCACAAAATGCCAGCTGCCGGCCAACACAAATAGCAAAGCCAGCGCGTAGCGGCTGAGGAGGCGGAGGGTCATATCCGGGTAAAAGTCGGGCAAAAACTTCGGGCCGCTCAAGGCAGTTGTTTTGGTGCCCAAAGCCAGTTTTATTGGCTAACGGCTGTTCGGGGAGCTGGCTACTACCATTCATCTTGCCCGTCGTGCCCTGAGGGCGTACTTTTGCGCCATTAAATCAATTATTCCCACCCCGCCCATGCAAACCGCCACATCTTCTAATATTTACCAACTCAGCGAAGAGCAGCTGGCCGTGCGCGACGCTGCCCGCGACTTCGCCCAGAGCGAGCTGTGGGCTGGTGTCATCGAGCGCGACGAGCACCAGAAATTTCCCGCCGAGCAAATCAAAAAGATGGCCGAGCTCGGCTTCATGGGCATGATGGTGAGCCCCGAGTACGGCGGCTCCGGCCTCGATACCGTGAGCTACGTGCTGGCCATGGAGGAAATCAGCAAAGTTGATGCTTCATGCTCGGTGGTGATGAGCGTGAACAACTCGCTGGTGTGCTGGGGCCTGGAAAAGTACGGCACCGAAGAGCAGAAGCAGAAATACCTGCCCCGCCTGTGCTCAGGCGAAATCATCGGCGCCTTCGCCCTAAGCGAGCCCGAAGCCGGCTCCGACGCCACCAGCCAGCGCACCACCGCCGAAGACAAAGGCGACCACTACCTGCTGAACGGCACCAAAAACTGGATTACCAACGGCACCACGGCCTCGGTTTACCTAGTTATCGCCCAAACCCACCCCGAGCTGAAGTCACGCGGCATCAACGTCCTCATCGTTGACAAGGACATGCCCGGCTTTATTCAGGGCCCGAAAGAGAACAAGCTCGGCATCCGCGGCTCCGACACCTGCTCGCTGATGTTCACCGATGTGAAGGTGCCCAAAGAAAACCGCATCGGCGACGACGGCTTCGGCTTCAAGTTCGCCATGCAGGTATTGGCTGGTGGCCGTATTGGCATTGCGGCGCAGGCACTCGGTATTGCCTCTGGCTCTCTGGAGCTTAGCCTGAAATATGCCAAGGAGCGCAAGGCCTTCGGTGTGCCGATTGCGCAGCACCAAGCTATTCAGTTCAAGCTGGCCGACATGGCCACGAACGTGGATGCTGCCCGCCTGCTCTGCCTGCAGGCCGCCGCCGACAAGGACAACCATGCCGACTACGGCAAGTCGGGCGCGATGGCCAAGCTCTTCGCTTCCAAAGTGGCCATGGATTCGGCCGTAGAAGCCGTACAGATTCATGGCGGCTACGGCTTTGTGAAGGAGTACCACGTTGAGCGCTTCATGCGCGACGCCAAGATTACCCAGATTTACGAAGGCACTTCGGAAATTCAGAAAATTGTGATTTCGCGGGATATTCTCAAGTAAGCCGGGAATTGCCTAAAATTCAGATTCATTGCACAAAACCCAGCCACTATTTGGCTGGGTTTTTAGTTTTTGTGAATTTCAAGCTGTTATATTGCATTGCGGTAGCCACCCAGTTACCTCCTCCGCACCCCTCAACGGCCTTCCGGGCCACCTGAATTATGGAAGATTACAATAAAGTCATCGAGTCGTTGGGCGTCCGCTACATCAAGGCCAAAAACCTGGTGTTGCACCAGCCCTTCACCGTGCGCAACTCTTACGATGTCGGCAACAACCTGATTCTCTTGCACAAGGGCCACATCACGTTTGGCGAAGAGGCCATGGTGGTGGAAGAAGGCGAAATGCTCTTCATTCCCGGCGGCCGGCCCACCCGTGTGAGCTACGGCGAAGACACCAAGAACCGCGTCATTACCAACGACGACCTCATCTCGAACAAGGACAAGTTCTTCCATTCCAACGACAACCTCGACCTCATCGGCGACGCCGACGAAAGCCACAGCTTTGTGAGCTTCGAGGCCAAGGTGTTTGATTCAGTTAACTTCTTCGCCTCGCTCGACGTGCCGGCCTTCCTCATCTCGGGGCAGCCTAAGCTCGCCAACCTGGTGATTAAGGTGGTGGAAGAGAGCATGCAGGACCTGCCCGGCCGCGAGCGCCTCATCAACATCTACACCGAGAACATCGTAGTGGAAGTGGTGCGCTACGTGCTGCGCAACAACATGTTTGTGGAGCAACTGGCCACCAACAGCACCTACTTCAAAGACCCGCGCCTGATTGACCTGTTCAACTACATCAAGGAAAATCTGGGCGGCGATTTGTCGAACAAAGTGTTGAGCGGCGTGGCCAACGTGAGCGAGGACTACGTGGGCCAGTATTTCAAGATGCTGACCAACATCAACCCGCAGGACTACATCGAATACCAGCGCATGGAGCGCGCCGTGTTCCTGCTGCGCACTACCAAGAAAAGCATCCGCGACATCGGCAAGGAAGTGGGCTACAAAGACACCGCCTATTTCTGCCGCCGCTTCAAGATGATGTTCGGTATCCCGGCCGGCAAAATGCGTCGCCGCGAGTCGGCCATGAACATCTAAAACACGCTTTCGCCTTTGGGGCGATAGAAAGCAAAAAGCCCCGCTTCGATGAGAAGCGGGGCTTTTTGCTTACAAAAGCACGATGCTATTCGATGCTACGGAAACCGTCATCCTTAGAATGGGAGCGGTGCTCAGAAGCCTGCGAGCCATGGTCGGTAAACGACGAGGCGCTGGGGCTGCTTTCGCTACGGCCGCTGCCCGAATGGATGCCGGTGTTGCCGGATGATTTAGAAGCACTGCTATCGCTGCCGTAGCTACCGCTGCTGCCGTAGCGGCTGCCGCTGTTGGCGTAGAGAGCGCCGCTATCGGAACGGCCGGTGGTGCCGGCGGCTGGGCGGCGGCTGGTGGTTGCATCGGGGGCCTGATAGCCGTAGCTGCGGCGGCCGTAGCTGCCAGCATCGCGCTGGCGACCATAGTTATACGGGCTGTTTTCGCTGCTGCCCGACTTGCTCTTGCGGGTAGCCAGCCAGGCAATGCCGCCGGCCAGAATGGCGCCGCCCACTACTTTCTGGGTCGTGCTGAGTCCGTTCACACGGTCGAGGGCGCGGTTGCCGAGGTCCTTGAGCGACTGGGGCAACTGATTTACGCTGTCGAGCATGCCCGAATCTTCAATCCATTTTTTGCCGCTGTTCAGGGCCGTGTCGAGCAGGGTGCCTTCTTGGGCATTTGTTTGCTGGCCTTCGCCCTGGCGGCTGTCGCCGGCGTTGGCCGTGGTCTGGTTTTGGGCGTCGGGAGTCTGGGAGGAGCTTTGGGCGCTGGGCGTGGGGGCCGATTTGCGCGAAGCGGCAGAAGCGCCGCTGGAAGTGCTAGAGGCACCCGGCGTGGTGGGGTTCTGGCCGGTGCGGCCGGTATTGCCGGTATTGCCGGTATTAGCTTGGTTCGGGGTCCCGAACTGGTCTTGTTGGTTATCCATGAGTATGAGCGGGAATTGGGTGGTGGAAAGAATAAGAAAATTGCCGGGCGCTGAAGCGCCGGAGGCGTGTGGTTTATTCGTAATCAACTGCCGGTTAGTTGCAATTCGCCGGTTTTATTTTGACTAATGCCGGCTTGGCTAGGCAGTTTCGGGGCCGGGCTGGGCGTGGCGCGGCAGGGGGCACAGCACATGCTTAGGGTCGGCCAGCACTACGCGGCGGGCTTCGTCGCGGGCTTCCACTTCATACTTGTTGTGGTAGTAGCCTACGCGGGCCGATTCAATGAGGTATTTCCAGAGAAAAGGGAGCAGGCCGTGCTCTTTGTACTGGCGCAGGTGCACGGCCTCGTGGGCCACCCACTCGGCATCGGCCAGAAACTCTTCACGGGAGGCCCCGCTCAGGTGCACCGTTTGGCCCACCACCATGGCCACGCGCTGGGCCTTGAGCACGCGTCGGGCAATGAGAGCAAGGGGAGAGTTGGTCCAGGTCTGAAGCTTTTCCATAAAAGAGAGGATATAGGAATATTTTGGTCGCGCAGATACGAAGCAAAGATGAGCTTGGTTGCAAGCTGTTAAGTTAATATTTATTGATAAAATTATCTTTTAGAAAGTGTTTTTGCTTTTTTTTAAGAAAAAGTGCCGGAGTTACCAAAAGTTTAACATAGCTTTACCCCACGACCTATTCTACGAACAATAGAAATTATCAGGTACGACTTCTTTTCACCACCTCTTCACTCGGCTGCACTCAGCCTTGCCTATCGCCTAAGAAAGCTACTACTCCGGCTCTTCCGCTCTCACCGAGGAATCCGGTTTTTTGCCCCCAACTCTAACGACGGACAATGAAAAACAGCCTCCTGTATTGCCTCGCCGCTACCTCGCTGGCCCTCTCCTTCTTCTTCGAACGTGCCCCCGAAGCTTCGGCTACGGCCCGTGCCACCTCGGCACCGGTCGTGGCCGAAGCTTCGCTGCTTCCGGCCCTGACGAGCGAGACTGCCCCCGAAAGCGACCCGAGCAACCCGCCGGCCACCAAACCCACCGCCGCCGAGCTGGCCGCCTCCCGCGACTCGCTCACTTACAACTACTACGCCCAGACCTTGGGCCTGCACCTTGCGTTCAACGAAAACAAGGACTTGTTGCGCACGGTAACTGACTGGATTGGAGCTCCTTATAGCTACGGCAGCAACTCGCGCCGCGGCACCGATTGCTCGGGCTTTGTGACGCGGGTGTTCCACGAGGTGTACGGTATCAACCTGATTCACTCGTCGCGGGCCATGTTCAGCAACACCAAGCGCGTGGCCAAAGCCGAGATGCAAACCGGTGACCTGGTGTTCTTCCGCAGGGGCAAAGGGCCGATTTACCACGTAGGTATCTATTTGAAGGACGGCAAGTTTGCCCACTCGGCCTGCAACGGCGGCGTGATGGTGAGTTCGTTGAACCAGCCTTATTACCACCGCAATTTTTATGCGGCCGGCCGCGTGCGCGCCGCGGCAGCGGCCGATGTGGCTGCAACCGAAGCAGTCGCTGAGTCAGCAATTGCCTCGGTTCAATAGTCTTCGACTCTGAATCAGAAGTTCAAAAAACGCCCGGCCTTGCAGCCGGGCGTTTTTTTTGTGCCCTTCGCCGGGCTATTGGCTCCGTTGGCGGAGAGTTCAGTGATTACTCAGTAAGAAACAGGATACTTGTATTAAACGCAACAGGCTTTGTCTGGTCTATGCTAAACTATTGGCCCAGAAGGGGAAGAATGCCGGGCCAAGCGTCGTTTCATTGTTGCTTCTGATTACATCATTACGCCCTGCTTATGAATCGCAGACATTTCCTCCAACGAAACGCGGCCGTCCTGAATGCCCCGGCAGCGGCCGTGGCCGAGCAGCCCGCCGCCGCGCAGAATCAGCAGGAACCGCCCGAAACCGTGAGCCGCTACGCCAACAAGGCGCTGCCCACCGGCCTAGCCCGTACCACCAGCACCCTCACGCCCTACGCCGGCGCCTGGGGCTACGCGCAAGCGGCACATTTGCTGCGCCGCTGCCTGTTTGGGCCCACCCGCACGGAGATTATGACGGCGGCGGCCTCCAACCTCACGGCGGTGCTCAACGGGATGCTGACGGCCCCGGCCACCGCACCCGACCCGCCCGTGAACGTATCGGCCACCGATACCAGTGTGCCCATCGGCCAGACATGGACGGCGCAGGTATTCGACCAGAATTTTGAGGGTGTGCGGCGGGCTTCGCTGCGCGACTGGTGGCTGGGGCAGCTGCTGGGCCAGGGCACCACGCTGGTGGAGAAGATGACGCTGTTCTGGCACAACCACTTCGTGATTGAATTCGGCGACATCAACGACGCCCGCATAGGCTACGAATACTGCCGGCTGCTGCGCCAGCACGCGCTGGGCAATTTTAAGCAGCTGGCCAAGGACGTGACCGTGACACCCGCCATGCTGCGCTACCTCAATGGCAACCAGAGCGTAACGGGTGCGCCCAACGAGAACTACGGCCGCGAGCTGCTGGAATTGTTCACGGTGGGGAAGGGGCCGCTTATCGGCACAGGCAACTACACCAACTACACCGAGGCCGACGTGCAGGCCGCCGCCAAAGTTCTCACCGGCTGGCGCGACCAGGCCACCGTGCCCGTGGGTAGCTACTTCACGGCCAGCCGCCACGATACCAGCACCAAGGTGTTTTCGTCGGCCTTCGGCAATGCCAGCATCGCCAACAGCGGCGCTACGGAATATCAGGCGCTTATCAACCTGATTTTTCAGCAGGTGGAAACAGCGCGGTTCATCGTGCGTAAGCTCTACCGCTGGTTTGTGTACTACCTGATTGATACGCAGGTGGAGACGGATATTATCCGCCCGCTGGCTACCATTCTCATCAACAACAGCTTCGATATTGTGCCGGTGCTGCGCGCGCTGTTCAGTTCCGAGCATTTCTTCGACACGCTGAACGTGGGCTGCCTCATTAAAAGCCCGCTCGATTTCACGGTAGGCCTGTGCAGGCAAATGGAAATGGTGTTTCCGCCTGCCACCAACGTGGCCGTGCAGTACACCATGTGGGACTACCTCAACAGCCTGACTTACGTGCAGCAGCAAACGCTGGGCGACCCGCCCAACGTGGCCGGCTGGGCCGCCTACTACCAGACGCCGCAATACCACGAGCTCTGGATAAACGCCGTGACGCTGCCGCGTCGCAATCAGGTAACGGACCTGTTCATCGGCCCGGGCTACACGCGCAGCGGGGTCAAAATCGTGATTGACGTGCTGGCCCTCACGCAGTCGTTTCCGGCTGCCACGGCCGCCGATTGCAACCTGCTGATTGCCGAATATGTGAAGTTGATGCTACCCATCGGCCTCACCACCAATCAGATTGCCTTTCTGAAAACCGCACTGCTGCCCGGCCTGCCCGATTTTGAGTGGACTGTGGAGTGGCAGCAGTACCTGGCTGCGCCCACCAACACGGCCAAAAAAGCCGCCGTGACAACCAAGCTGCAAGCCATGCTCCGCGCCCTGATGGGCCTGGCCGAATATCATTTGTCCTAACGCCAACCGATTCCCATGAAACGTCGCGAATTTCTACAGACTACAGCTGCGGCCTCGGTTGGTACTGCTTTTTTGAGCGGGCTGCCCATTGGCGCCTACGGGTATTCGGCCCAGCTGGCGGCCCTTACCAATGCCACCACGGTTACGGATAAGGTGCTGGTCATCATTCAGCTGCAAGGCGGTAATGATGGGCTGAACATGATTATTCCCTTGGACCAGTACCCGGCCCTGCTGGCGGCCCGCAGCAACATTGCGCTGCCGCAGGCGCAGGTGCTGCCGCTCACCACGGCTACCGGCATTCACCCGGCCATGGCCTCGCTCCAGAACCTGTACCAGAACGGCAAGCTGGGCGTGGTGCAGAGCGTGGGCTACCCCAACCCCAACTTCTCGCACTTCCGGGCCACCGATATCTGGACTTCGGGCTCCGACTCGAACGTGACCTGGACAACCGGCTGGGCCGGCCGCTACCTCGACAGCGAGTTTCCGGGCTACCCCACCGGCTACCCCAGCACCGCAAACCCCGACCCGCTGGCCATCAGCATTGGCTCGGTGGTGAGCAACTGCGTGCAGGGCCCCACCGTGAACATGGGCATGGCCATTGCCAGTACGTCGTCTTTCTATCAACTACTTAGCGGGGGCGTGGATGCCGCGCCGAACACGCCGGCCGGGCACGAGCTTACCTTCATTCGGCAGGTGGTGAGCCAGACGCAGGTGTACACCACGGCCATTCAGGCGGCGGCTGGGCGGGCTCAGAACCTCTCGCCGCTGTACCCCACGGCGGGCCAGAACTCGCTAGCCGACCAACTCAAAATAGTGGCCCAACTGGTGGCCGGGGGCCTGAGCACGCGCATCTACGTGTGCCAGCTCGGCGGCTTCGATACTCACACGCTGCAGGTGCCCAGCACGGGCAGCACCACCGTGGGCACCCACGCCACGCTGCTGGGCAAGATTGCGGAGGCCGTGAATGCCTTCCAGGACGACCTGCGGCGGCTGGCCATTCAGGACCGGGTGGTGGGCATGACATTCTCGGAGTTTGGGCGGCGCATCCGGTCCAATTCGGGCTTCGGCACCGACCACGGCGCGGCGGCTCCGCTGCTAGTGTTTGGCACCAAGGTGAACCCCATTGTGCACGGAGCCAACCCCACGTTGCCCACCAATGCCGGCGTCAACGACAACATTCCCATGCAGTTCGACTTCCGCAGCATCTACACCAGCATCCTCAAAGACTGGTTCCAGGTGACGCCAACTACGCTCACGCAACTCTTTGGGCAGTCGTTTACCTACGTGCCGGTGCTGCGGCCCGGCGCCGTCACTGCCACCGCTTCGGCGGCCGAGGTAGCTGATTTCACGGTATACCCCAACCCGGTAGCGCGCGACGGCCGCACTACCGTGGCCTACGAAAGCGCCGGCGGACACGTCCAGATTGTGGTGCTGGATGCGCTGGGCCGCGAGGTGCGCCGAGCCGTGGACCAGGTGCTGCCCCGCGGCTCCCAGCTGCTGCCCGTGGACCTGCACGGACTGGCTCCCGGCGCTTATTACTGCCAGGTGCGGGAGGACCGGCGCACCGGCTCCCGCATTGTGGTGGTGGAGTAAATTCGGGAATTGTCAGGCAATTTGCGTGAATGAATAATGTTGATAATGAGGGTTTTGGGTTTGGGTATTGTTTGTTGGCTGGCTTGGGGAAATGAAAAAAGGCAGCCCCGCTCCGCGCTTTTCCGTACAGCGAATCCGGGGCGGTAATTGCCCTCTTTCACCTCTCCCTTCTCAAGACCCAGCTTTATGGAAGCGCAAATCGAAAAACAACTCGAAGACATCCTGCCCGAAGACCTTGCCCGTACTTTCGAGAGTGCCTACCACGTATTTCAGGGCAAGACCGAGCACGTAGACGACCTGCTGAAAAACGGCGGCGTGCTGCTGCGCAAAGCCGCTCAGCGCTTCACGCCCACGCAGATGGTGCTCGGCATTGCCGCCATCGCGGCCGTGACGGTAGTGCTCATCAACCGCGCCAACCACGACTAAATAATTGCCGGCTTTCTGCTGTAAAACAGTGGATTTCCTGTGTGATACGGAAAAGGCGGCCTTCTACGGAGGGCCGCCTTTTCTGTGTGCTTAAGATGCTGATTCTCGACGAAAAAGCTGTTTAGCGAATATCAATCAGGACTGGTACGGCCAGGCGCACGGCTACCGGCTGGCCGTTGTGGCGTCCGGGCTCGAAGCGGGGCAGGCGCAGGGCGGCCGCCAGCACGGCCTCGTCCATCGCGCTGTTGATGGGCTTGAGCATCACCGGGCGCGTGACGCGACCATCGGGCTCCACCACGAAGCTGACCTGGCCCTCGCCGCTGGGGGCGCGCTCAGGGTACTCAATCAGCTCCTGCAGGGCGGCTTGCAGACCAGCGGAGCCGCTACGGCCGGGCAGCACGGGCATCTGCTCAACCTGGCTGTAAACCTGGTTTTCGGGCACCGGCGCAGCCTGCCCGCTGGGCGGCGCGGGCGGGCTGAACCAGATGTTGACCACTTGATACATGGCCACGGGCTGGTCGTCGTAGCCCAGGGCGGGCTGCCAGCGCGGAAAGCCGCGCACGAGGCGCAGGGCTTCGTCGTCGCAGCTGGGACAGAGGGAGTTGATAACTTCGCTGGCGCCTACGCGGCCGTCAGGCTTGAGCACGAAACGCACCACCACGCGGCCTTTGAGGTCGCGCTGTTTCACTTCGGCGGGCGTGGTTTTGTTCTTTTGCAGGTACTGCTCCAGTCCCGCATCGCCGCCGGGAAACTGGGCCGGCCGGGAAACCTCCGTGCTGGCAAATACGTGGCGCGGCGACAGGAACATGACCGGCACCGTGAGCAGCACCGCCACCGGCTGGCCCTGGTAGCGGCCCGGCAGCAGGCGCGGCATGCGCTTCACGGCGGCCAGCGCGGCGGCATCGCAGGCGGGGCTGAGCGACTGCACCACGGCCGCTTGCCGGGCCACACCACTCACCCCCACCACAACGCGCACGAACACCCGGCCTTCGGTGCGGCCCTCGCGTACTTCTACCGGCAGCTGGAGGTGCTGCTGCACAGCCTTCACCAGGGCCAGGTTGCCGCCCCCGCCGGGTAGGGTGGGCATCTGGTCCACGTAGTTGAATATCTGGGTGGTATCGACGGCATACTGGCCGTAGTATTGGGCAGCGGCGGGGCGGGTAGTTAGTAACGCCAGCACCAGCAGCAGCCATAGCCGCTGGGAATGCTTGCTGCCAAGGATGTTGAAGAGAGTGCGGGTATCCATGCCGCAAATTTATTAGCAGCTAAGGCTGTCTGGCCATATTGCTTCAATAGCTGATTTTTAGTCAAATTACTTCGCTTGCAGCGTCCACGCTGTAGTCACTCGCGCATTCGGCACTTCCGCGCTGCGCAGGAATACCAGCTCGTCGAGCTGGCCCACGCGCCAGGTTTCCAGCAGGTTGCTGTAGAAGGGTGAGCCGGGGTTGCCGCTCTGGCCGCCGGGGTACACGCCGTAGGCGCGCACCTGCGGGCCCAGGGCCACCACCATACGCCAGCTGGGGCCGTTGCGCTCGGTGGTGGCGTTCACGATGCCGGAGCCGCCGCCGCAGTCCACGTCCATCTGCCCGAAGCCGGGAAGTTTGAGCAGGTGCAGAATGTCGGTGCTTTTCTGGCTGGCCCAGCGCCATTTGGGACTTTGCGCGCCGTACTTGCGGGTGAGGCTGTCCACGGCCCAGCGCAGGCTTTGGCGGGCTAGCAGGGGCAGGGTTTCGCGGGCGCGGGTGCGGCGGTCGTCAATCCAGCGGCTGCTGTCTTCTTTCAAAATCAGATTGTTGGTACGGTCGCGGGCGGGGTAGCGGTAGGCCGGGCCTTTGGGGTCGAGGGGGAAGTCGTCGTCCCAGAGGCGCTTCACCAAGTTGTCGTACCACAGCTCAAACAGGCTCGGCCCCACAGCCTCGGCCGTGTATTGGTAGTTCCAGGCGCGCAGGGCGGCCAGCGCCTGGCCCTCGGGCGTGGTGGCGGGCGCGGGGCCGGCCAGCGCCAGCATGCGCGGCAGCATTAGTTGGGCATTCAGGCCAAGCACGTCGTTCTGGAGCAGGCGCAGGCTGTCAGCCGTCACGCGGGGCATCTGGCCCAGGCGCTGGTTGATGCGCCGGCCGCGCTCCGACGAGCCATAATCCCAGTTCATATAATACGGGTAGTCCTGCGGGCGCACCGACGACTGGTTGGCCGACGACACGAAGCCCCGGGACGGATTCTTGGCGTGGGGGTTCTGGGCGGCCGGAATCCAGCCCTGCCAGTCCTGGGCCGGGTCGCGGCCATCGAGCAGGTACTTGCCCTGCTCGTGCCATTTCAGTGGTAGGCGGCCGTTGGGCCAAATGGCAATGTCCTGGCCAGCATCGGCAAACACGAAGTTCTGGGCCGGCGCGCCGTAGCTGGCCAGCGCGGTGGTGTAGTCGGCGTAGGTGCGGGCGCGGTTGAGCTGGTAAAACGTCTTAAACTCGTTGGCCGCATCGTGGGCCGTCCAGCGGGCCGCGTAGCCGATAGGAGTCTGCGGCAGAAAGGGCTTCTCGGCGTGGTCATACACCACCGGGCCGTGGTGGGTGTATAGCACGGTATCGAGCCGGTCGGCCTGCCCGCGTACTTTGATGTGCTCCACCACGCGGCGCACGGGCTTCCAGCGGCCGGCGTGCCAGTATTCCAGCTTGCGGGCATCGCGAAACTGTACCTGGTACCAGTCCAGCACGTCAGCGTAGGTGTTGGTCACGCCCCAGGCCACCTGCTCGTTAAAGCCGATGATGGCCAGCGGCGCGCCCGGAATGCTCACGCCGTATACGTTCACGCCCGGCGCGGTCATCTGCACCTGGTACCAGATGCTGGGCAGGTTGAGCTGCAGGTGCGGGTCGTTGGCCAGCATCGGGAAGCCGGTGGCCGAGCGGGCCCCGCTCACGGCGAAGTTGTTGGAACCCAGGTCGCGCGAGGGTTCCTGGTTGGGCGCATACGGCGCCTCGGCTGCCACAAAAGCCGGCGGCACGGGTGGCGTGGCCAGCGGCTTAAAATCCAGGGCTGTGCCCACCGGAATCACCGGGTCTTCGCGGGTGGGGTAGTCCGGAAACAGGTCGCGCATCACCGCCGGGCCGTACTTGCGCAGGGCGTTGCTCATGCGCAGGTCGTCGGAGCGGCCCGTCAGGTCAAAGGCCATGTATTTGAGAATGAGGGCGCTTTTCAGCGGCTCCCAGGGTTCGGGCGCGTAGTCGAGTAGCTTGTATTCAAACGGATAGGTGGCGGGCGTGAGGCTATTGATGTAGGCGTTGATGCCGTCGGAATAAGATTGCGCCACCACGCGGGTCACCGGGTCGGCCAGCACGGCGGCCACCGATTTCTGCGCCCCGAAGCCCAGGCCCATGCGCCGGAAAAACCGGTCCGTCTCCAGTCGCTCTGGCCCCACAATTTCGGCCAAGCGCCCGGCCGCTACGTGCGCCACGAAATCCATTTGCCAGAGCCGGTCGCGGGCCGTGAGGTAGCCCTGCGCCAGGTACAGGTCGTGGTCGTTCTGGGCGAAGATGTGCGGCACGCGGCGGTCGTCGTAACGCACCGTCACGGGCTGTTGCAGGCCCGCGATTTCCAGCTTCTGCTGAGCCGGGAAATCCTCGGGCCGCTCGCCGTTTTGCCAGAAGCCTCGGTACGGGCTCAGCAGCTTGCCGAAGGGCGGCAGGTTGCCCTGCTTGGTATTCAGCACCCAAACGAGGGTGAGGCACGCGGCCAGCGCCAGTATGGCTTTTATCATGGCAGATAATGGATTGGATTTCCGAACGCAAGCTACGGCCCGGAGCCGCAGCGCGGCGACAGGTTTGTAGGTCGGTACTGAAGAAAGAACAAAAGCCGCGTAGCGGCGACAGAAATTCCTGCTGGATTCTGTCGCCGCTACGCGGCTTTTACCGGTTGCGGTTGGTTTGCTACAAACATGCCGCCGCTATGCGGCTAGTCTACTGTTATCGAAGGGCGACTTCGCGTACCAGTCCGCCGATGCCCCAGACCAGTAATTGCTGGCGCACGGCCTCGGCCTCGGGGCGCTCGCCAAACTGGCCCACGAGCACGCGGCTGCGCTGACGGCCATCGAGCAAATCCTGGGAAATCGTCACGTTGAGCTCGGGCATCAGCGACTTGATACGGGCCTGCACCGACTGGGCATTGGCGGCATCAATGAAAGAGCCAGCCTGAATGAGAAAGCCCGCCGGGCAGTTCACCGATTCGGTAGAAGTGATAACCTCGGCTTTGGTGCTGGTGGAAGCGGCGATGAGCGTGGCCGTGGCAGCTACCCGGGCTGCCGAATCAGCGGGGCTGATGCGGGCGTCCGGGGTTACTGTGTAGGTCGTGAACGCAGCATCGGGGTTGGGGTCGGCGGCGAAGAGGGCGGCCAGGTTTTCGGGGGTAGAAGCGGGGCCGAGGGGCGTTTCGGGGGCCACTACTTCGGCCACAACGGTAGTAGCGCCGCAATCAACTACGCCCAGGGGCTTGGCGGCGGCTTCGGATAAGTCGAGGATGCGCTGGTGGCGGAACGGGCCGCGGTCGGTAACGCGCACGATAACCGACTTGCCATTCTTCACATTCGTGACCCGCAGGCGGGTGCCGAAGGGCAAGGTTTTGTGGGCGCAGGTGTATTTGAAGCGGTTGTAGCGCTCGCCGCTGGTGGTGCGCCGGCCTTGGAAGTAACTGCCATACCAGGAGGCCCGGCCGCGCAGCACCGTGGTGGCGGTGCTAGTGGCGGGAACTGCTTTGGTGGTACCGGGGGCGGTGCGCGCCGAAGCGCCCAGCAAAGTCAGCAGAAAAAAGAAGCAACTGGAAAGGACGAGTACTTGTAGGCGGCGAAATAAAATCATGCGATTTGCAGATGGTGAGCAGGACAAACATAGACCCATCCATTTGAGCAATGCTAAAAATTTGCTGACCTCTACTAACCGAATTAGGTTAAAAATTGACCTTTATTTAGAAAACTTGCATTTAATTAATCTTCATGTTGGCCGGAAAAGTAGCCGTGAGGTTGTCTCAAAGTATATTTTGCCGAATGAGGCCTTTGCCATTGCGCAGGTGCAAAAATTAGATTATGCGGCGGGTATAAAATTTGGGCATCGGCGCGGCGACTACCTTCGAAGCCGGGTTGCAAAAGTCCGGTTTTTGTCGTAAGAGCATTAGCCCGCCACCGGGGCCCCAACCCTACCTTTGCCCCATGGATTTTGGCCGCCTGCCCGACCTTCGCTACGTTAATTTCAGCCTGCCGCCCGACCACCCCGAAACGGCCCGGGTACTGGCCCGCGCCCGGCCCACGCAACCCGCGCCGGCCCGCCTCTACGTCGGCTGCCCCATCTGGACGAATAAGGAATGGCTGGGCACGTACTTCCCGGCCGGCATCAAGGAGCCCGACTACCTGCGCTATTATGCGCAGCAGTTCAACAGCATTGAGCTGAATACTACGCACTACCGCATCCCGGATGCCGCCACCGTGCGGCGCTGGCGCGAGGCCGTAGGGCCGGATTCCGGCTTTAAATTCTGCCCCAAGCTGCCGCGCAGCATCAGCCACGAGCGGGAGTTATTCCAGGCTGATGACCTGGTGGTAACCACGGCGCGGGCCTTCGAAGGGCTGGGCGAGAACCTGGGCTGGGCCTTTTTGCAGCTGCCGCCGCACTTCGGCCCCGAGCATTTGCCGCGCCTGGAACGCTTCCTGCTCGACTTCCCCGAAACCGTACCGCTGGCCGTGGAGCTGCGCCACCCGCGCTGGTTTGCCGATAAGGTTTTGGCCGATGCCGTGTTCGCCACCCTCGAAGCCCTCAATAAAACGCTGGTGATAACCGACGTGGCCGGCCGGCGCGACGTGCTGCCCTTGCGCCTGACCACGCCCACCGCCTTTATCCGCTTCAATGGCCACGGCCTGCATAGTACCGACTACCACCGCGCCGATGCCTGGGCCGAGCGCATTGCCGCCTGGGTGGCGCAGGGTGTGCACGAAGTGTACTTCTTCATCCACCAGAAGGACGTGCGGCACGCGCCGGTGCTTACCCAATACTTATTGGAGAAAATCCGCATCCTGACGGGCATTGTGGTGCCGCCGCCGCACATCATTCCGCAGCCGGTGCAGGGGAATCTGTTCGGGTTTTAACAATTTTCAGCAGCTACGAGCTGACCGGCTGCTGCAGCAGTGGCCCGAGCACCTGCCATACGTTCTCGGCCAGGATTTTCTGCCCGGCCGCGTTGGGGTGCACGCCGTCGGCCAGGTTCAGCTCGCGGCGGCCCAGTACGCCTTGTAAAAGAAAGGGCACGAAGGGCAGCGAGTTTTTATCGGCCAAGGTCCGAAACAGGGCTTTGAATTCAGTAGCGTAGTGGGCCAGGCGGTGGCCGCCGAGCGGGCCAAGGTCGAAGGGAAACTCCAGGCCGGCCAGCACAATTTGCGCTTTAGGATATTGCCGCCGCACGGCGTCGATGATGAACTGCAGGTTCTGGGTGGTTTCGCGCACGGGAATGCCTCGGATACCGTCGTTGGCCCCAAGGGCCAGCACAAATACATCGATGGGGTGGCGGGCCAGCACGGCGGCCAGGCGCTGGCGGCCACCGGCGCTGGTTTCGCCGCTCACGCCGTAGTTGTAGGCTTTATAAGGAAACGACTGCGCATCGAGCCGCTGCTGAAGGAGGCTGGGAAAGCTATTGGCCGCGGGCAGGCCGTGGCCGGCGGTGAGGCTGTCGCCGAAGAAAATGATGTTTTTCATATAGTGCTGTTTAAACAGCACAGGCGGCGATTTCGTGCCCGGCTGGTGGGCTGCGGCTTATTGGTAGGGGGATAAAAAAGAACGTCATGCTTAGCCTAGGCTCGGCACGACGTTCTCGATAAAGGCAGTGGAAGGCTTTACTCCACCACTTCCAGCACGGTCCGAAACGAGACGTACTTGCCGGCGAAGTGTTTTTCCATATCGGCGCGTAGGGAAGGAGCGCAGATGGCCTGATATTCTTCCAGTTGTTCCAGGCTAAGGCAGTAGTACTGGGCGGCGTAGGTAATGCCGCCTTCTTCCTCGTTGAGCAAGCGGCAGAGCTGGCTCTTGATGAAAAAGCCGGTCTCCATCACCTCGGGTATGTGGGTGGAGCGCATGTAGTCCAGCCAGTCCTCGGCGGCGCTGGGCTCGATGCTGCTGGTGACGTTGTAGAGAATCATATGCGGGTTGGTGGATTGGTGGGTTGGTGGATTGGTGGTTTCCTGAAATGACGGGACCGATTAGGCAAAATCCTCCATTCCACTACTCCGCCAATCCACTAAATCAGACGCGCATGGTGTCGAACTGAAAATCGGTAATACGGGCCTGGATGTCTTTTGGCGAAAGGTTGGAGGTTGCGGCGGCCTGGGCCAGGGCCGGCAGTTCGGCGTCACCGGCCAGGCGCAAGCTCAGGATTTGGGCGAGGCTAAGCTGCTTTTCGAGCGGCGCGAAGCGTTGGCCACTCACCTCAAAGTAGCGCTGACGCACTTCGAGCCGGCAGATGCGGTCCTGCAATTGCAGGGCGTAGTGCTGGCGCAGCATCAGGAGCACACCCAGGCCAATAACGGCCAGTGCGGCCACCGTGAACCAAAGCCGGGCTGTCTGGTCGTCGTCGCCGGCTACTTTGGTGTAGCGAGTGATGGCGTAACCAGCCATGAGGAATGCCAACGGCAGCAGCACGAAGTGGTGCCACGGGTAGTACATGGTGGTGTTTTTGGTAGGTGTGGCCATGCGGGTATTGGGAAATGGGGACGAAAGTAGGAGCAGAGACCGGCAAGCGGGCAATAAAAAACTCCGGCCGGGGCCGGAGCTTTACTGAATACGACGGATAGGCTGCTTCGTTATTTCATTTCCTTGGCGCGTTTCTTTGCGGCCTTGGCCATGTCGCGGGCGTCGCGCTCCTCTTTCTTGGCTTCGGCGGCGACGTCGCGCTGCTCTTTAAGCTGGGTTGTTTGGGCTTTTTCGGCGTCGCGCTGCTCGTGCAACTGCTTTTTCAGGTCTTTTGCTGGTTGGCGGTTTCTTTTAGCTGGTTTTTGCTGTCGCGCACGGCTTGGTCGCTGTTGTTGCTTTGCTGCTTCTAGGCGTCGTAAGTGGCTTTGGCATCGGCCGCACGCTGGGTCTGCCGAGGCCGGCGTGATGGCGGGAGTGGTTTGAGCGTGGGCCGAAAGGGCGGAGGCCGTGAAGATGGCCGCGCCAAAAAGGAGTTTGTTCATGGCAAGGGATTACGGCCCGCCAACGGTGGGGTGTTTCTTCAAACGCAACGCGCCCGCCGAAGGTGGTTGTTTGCTGGCTTACATCAGGTTTATTCTTTCGCGTGGCCCAGGTATTGGCGTGGCGCCAGCGGTGGCTGATGGCCGCGATACAAGGCGGTATCAAAAATAAAATCAAGCAGGATTCCTGTAGAAAAAATACTTGCGGTGCGGCCGCGGCTACCCAGGCCGACGACACCAGGGCCGGGGCGCACCGCATAATACCCGTTATACTTGTGACTGCCCCCACATTTTCTGCTCTATTTATGAAACTTTGGCGCTTATTCCTGGCGGTGGCTGCACCGGCCGCACTCGCAGCTTTTCAATGGCCGACCGATGATTTCGGGCCGCGACTCGCGCAGCAGCTGCGGCGTTTCTACGCCCTCACCACCCCGGAGAAAGTGTACCTGCAGCTCGACCGCGACGCTTACGCCGCCGGCGAAACCATCTGGTGCAAGGGCTACGTGACCGGTGCCGCGCCCCTGCTGCCGGACAGCCTCAGCCGGGTGCTTTACGTTGACGTCGTCGGGCCCGACCAGAAGCTGCTCCTGCACCACGCCCTAGCCGTGCAGGACGGCGGCGCCCCGGGCAGCTTGCCGCTCCCGCCTAACCTGCCCGAAGGCCTCTACACGCTCCGCGCCTACACCAGCTGGATGCGCAACACGCCCAACTACCTCTTCAGCCGCGTGGTGCCGGTGGTGGCCGCCTCGGGGTCTGGGGCTCGGGCCCCGGAAAAGAAGCCGCCGGCTACGGCCGGCGCGGTGCAGTTTTTCCCCGAAGGCGGCGAGTTGGTGGCGGGGCTGCCGAGCACCGTCGCCTTCAAGGCCACCGATGCCGCCGGCCGGGGCATTGGGGTGCAGGGCACGGTGCAGGACGAGCAGGGCACGGTGGTGGCCCAGTTGCGCAGCCAGCACCTGGGTATGGGCCGCTTCGAGTTGCAGCCCGCGCCCGGCCGGCGCTACACGGCCCGCCTCCGCTTTTCCGGCGGGCCGGAGGCCACGTACCCGCTGCCCGCGGCCCAGCCGGCCGGGCTTACCCTGCAGGTGCAGGAGCGGCCCGATGCTTTTCTGGTGCTGGTGCGCCGCATGGCCGGCTCGGGCGAGGCCGCGACCGAGCGCGTGGCCCTGGCCGCCCATGTCCAGAACACCCTGGCTTATGCGGGGCAGGCCGAGGTGAGCGAGGGCCGGCCGCTGGAGCTGGCCGTGCCTAAGAAGAACCTGCCGGCCGGTATTTTGCACGTCACCCTGTTCGACGGACAGCAGGTGGCCCGTTGCGAGCGGCTGAGCTTTCACGACCCTGGCCCCGGTGTCCGGCTGCGCGTGCAGCCGGACAAAGCCGCGTACGCCCCGCACGAAAAAGTAACGCTGCAGGTATCGGCCCAAGATGCGGCTGGGCGGCCGCTGGCCGGCAACTTCGCCCTGGCCGTGACCGACGCGGCGGCCCCCACGCTAGCGCACGGCCCGGATATTCGCACCGCGCTACTGCTCACGGCCGACCTGCCGGGGCCGGTGGAGCAGCCCGGGTATTACTTCGCGGCCCGCACCGCGGCTGTCGGCCGCGCCCTCGACGACTTACTGCTCACCCAGGGCTGGCGGCGCTTCGTGTGGAAGGAAGTGCTGGCCAACCAGTGGCCGGAAACAAGCTACCCGCGCGAGCTGGGGCCCAGCCTTGGCGGCCGCGTCGTGGACAAGCACCTTGCGCCGGTGCCCGGTGCCATCGTCAGCCTCACCCGCTTGCAGCCCTTGCAGGTGCACGAAGTGCAGGCCGACGGGCAGGGCCGCTTTATGTTTACCGGCTTTTCGGGGCAGGACTCGGCGGCCGTGCGCGTGGTGGCCCAGCCCGTCAAGGGCACCCGGCACCCGCAAGTGCTACTCGACGACAATACGCTGGCCATTTCGGCCGCGGACCGGACGCCGTGGCCCTGGGCTGCCGACAGTGCCGGACCGGGTTTTGCCGCTATTCAGAAGCAAGTGGCGGCCTACCAGGGCCGGAGTATCCTGTTGGGCGAGGTGCAGGTGAAGCAGCGCGCCCCGCAGGCGCCGCTAACTGACAACCGCCGCATCTACAGCCGCCCCGACGTCACCATTCTGACCAAAGACATACCGGGCATTGCCACTTATCAAAACGTGTTGCAAATACTGCAAGGCCGGGTCTCGGGCCTCAGCGTGACCGGTAGCCAGGGCAACGTGCGCATTACCATGCGCGGCCAGAGCGGCGCCGAGCAAACCCACCTGGGCCCGGCGCTGCAGGCCGCTTCGGGCGCGGCTAGTGCCGCCGGACGCTCGCGCCAGCCGGTGGCGACCGAGCCCGTCAGCGAGGCGGCGGGCTTGCCGCTGCTGCTGCTCGACGGGGTGCCCGTGAGCCCTAGTATGCTGGCCACCGTGCCCATCGTCGACTTTGAGGCCGTGGAGGTGCTGCGGCCGGGGTCGGCGGCCATTTTTGGCGAGCGGGGCGGGGCCGGGGCCCTGTCCTTTCTGACCAAACACGGCAACCCCAACTACGTGGCCGGGGCCGAACCCGCCCCCACCACGCGCCCGCCGCTGTACGCGCCGCCGCGCCTGCAGCGGGTACGCGAGTTTTACCGCCCCGCCACGGGCGCCGAAGCCCCCACCGACGGGCGCAGCAGCGCCACGCTCTACTGGAACGCCGGGGTGCGCACCGGCGCCACCGGCACGGCTACCGTGACCTTTGTGAGTGCCGAAAAGGCGGGCAGCTTCCGCATCGTGACGGAAGGGCTGACGCAGCAAGGGGAACCGGTGCGCACCACAGGCCAGTTTCAGGTGGAAGCCCCGAAGTAGGTCCGTCCGGAGTGCGCCGCGCCGCCTGCTGCGCAGGCTATTCTTCCACGTAGTCGAGGTCCTTGCCGTAGCTCTCGGGCAGGGTGCTCACGGCCCAGAAGGCCACCAGCAGCGAGAGGCCGCCCAGCACCGCCGCGCCTGGCACGAAGCCCAACGCCCCGCTCAGGTACTTGAAAGCGGGCACCAGGCCCACCACCGCGCCGCGCGCAAAGTTGGGGGCGGTGGTGGCCACTGTAGCCCGCAGATTGGTGCCGAACTGCTCGGCGGCCACCGTCACAAACAGGGCCCAGAAGCCCACCGACACGCCCAGTACGAAGCATACACCATAGAAAACCGCCGGCGAAGCCCCTTTAATTCCGAATAAATACACTGCCACCAGCGTGGCGCAAAATACCAGAAACACCTGCAACGCCTTGTTGCGCGAGTGCCACACCTGGCTCAGCGCCCCGCTGATAAAATCGCCAAACACCAGCCCGAAGTAGCACCAGAACACCGCCAGCCCGGCCGTAACCTCGCCCGTGAGGCCCAGCGCCCGCCCAAACTCCGGCGCCAGCGTCACCAGGATGCCCACTACAAACCACAGCGGCACCCCAATCAGGAGCACGCGCAGGTATTTGCCCAGCCGCACCGGA
Organism: Hymenobacter negativus; assembly: GCF_016056375.1. Taxonomy (GTDB): domain Bacteria; phylum Bacteroidota; class Bacteroidia; order Cytophagales; family Hymenobacteraceae; genus Hymenobacter; species Hymenobacter negativus_A. The sequence continues at coordinate 72,962 of NZ_JAEDAE010000012.1, read as the reverse complement.
TGGGTGAACAAGCTCAGGAAATTGCCGCGCGACACCTCGGCCTGGGCCTGTACCTGCTGGAACATGCCCGACTCGAACACGCTCACGCGCAGCAGCAGCAGGGCTAGACCCAGCCCGCCGCCCACGAAATAAGCATTGCGCCAGCCCAGCTTTTCGCCCACCCAGTAACCCAGCATGGCCCCGCTTACGCCCACGGTGGCCACTATCATGGTGCCGTAGCCACGTTTTTCTTTGGGTAGGCTTTCACTCACGAGGGTGATGCCCGCGCCCAGCTCGCCGGCCAGTCCGATACCGGCTATCAGGCGCAGCCAGGCGTATTGGTCGATGGTCTGGACGAAGCCGTTGGCAATGTTGGCCAGCGAATAGAGCAGGATGGAGCCGAACAGTACCGAGAGCCGGCCCTTTTTATCGCCCAGAATGCCCCAGAGAATGCCGCCGAGCAGCATGCCGCCCATCTGCATGTTTATCAGGAACAAGCCCCGGTCCGTAACGGCGGCTTTGTCGATGATGCCAAGGTCATTGAGGCTTTTGACACGCACGATGCTGAACAGAATCAGGTCGTAAATGTCGACGAAATAGCCCAGCGCGGCCACAATGACGGCAGCGGTGAGAACGGTGGATTTAGTGGGGTGGGAAACTTGCATGGCGAAATGTAGCACCAACTTGTGGTGGCACAAGCCGGAAGCGGGTTCGCCAAGGTATTAGTGGGCGTGTACTGCCGCCGGTTCGGCCGGTGCGGCCAGTTCGCAGTGGCTGTGGCAGCCGCCAGGCAGGGGCCCATCCTCCACCTGCACGGTGCTGTGGCGGATGTTGAATTCGGTTTCGAGGCCGTGGGTGAGGGTACTCAGCCAAGTAGCATCGGCTCCGCCGGGGCGCACGAGGTGGGCCATAAGGGCGGCATCATGGCCGGCGCTACTGAGGCTCCAGATGTGCAGGTCGTGGACGGATTCGACCTGCGGCTGCTTCAGTAAGTAGGCGCGCACGGCCTCGGGGTCGATGCCGTCGGGCACAGCTTGCAGGCCCAGGCGCAGGCTGTCGCGCAACAGCCCCCACGAGCTGTAGGCGATGATGCCGAGGATAATGAAGCTGATGGCCGGGTCGAGCCAGGTCCAGCCGGTGAGCAGCACCAGGCCGCCGCCGGCCACCACGCCCACGCTCACCAGGGCATCGGTCATCATGTGCAGGTAGGCGCCGCGCACGTTCACGTCGCCCTTTTGGCCGCTGCGAAACAGCAGGGCGGTGATGCCGTTTATTAAGATGCCAATGCCGGCCAGCAGCATCACCCAGCGGCCGTTCACGGGCTCGGGGTGGCGCAGGTGGTCAATGGTTTCCCACAGAATGAAGCCCAGCGCGGCGTAGAGCAGGGCTGTATTGAGCAGCGCCGCCTGAATGGTGGCGCCCCGGTAGCCGAAGGTGTAGCGCCGCGTAGCGGGCCGGCCCGCCAGCCAGGCCGCGCCCCAGGCCAGGGCCAGGCTGAGCACGTCGCTCAGGTTGTGGCCGGCATCAGAGAGCAGGGCGCTGGAATTGGCCCAAAAGCCGCCAATGGTTTCGGCAATCACAAATGCCAGATTGAGGCCGATGCCAATGGCGAAGGCCGCACTGAACGCGCCGCCGGGCGGCGGAGCGGCGTGCTGGTGGCCGGCATGCGAGTGGCCGGGGGCGCTGTGGTCGTGGTCGTGGGGCATGGGGGCGAAGCGTTGACGCTGCGCCAAGAACGTAAATGGACGGGCTTTGGGTGCGAGGGGTGGTAATCGCGGGGTAATACGGCCTGCTAACTTCTCGTCAGCACCTCGTCAATCAGGCCGTATTCCTTAGCCTCATCGGCGCGCAGCCAGTAGTCGCGGTCGGAGTCGGCGTGGATTTGCTGGTAGGTTTTGCCGGTGCGCTCGGCGTAGATGCCGTAGAGTTCCTCGCGGATTTTGATGACCTCGCGGGCCGTGATTTCGATATCGGCCGATGGGCCCTGCACGCCGCCGCTGGGCTGGTGAATCATGACGCGGGCGTGGGGCAGGGCCGAGCGTTTGCCAATAGCGCCGCCGCACAGCAGAAACGCCCCCATGCTGGCGGCCAGCCCGGTGCAGATGGTAGCCACGTCGGGCGTGACGTACTGCATGGTATCGTACATCCCAAACCCGGCGTACACCGAGCCACCCGGCGAGTTGATGTAGAGCAGAATATCCTTGCGGGCATCGGCCGATTCCAGAAACAGCAGTTGGGCGTTGATGATGTTGGCGATGTTGTCGTCGACGGCCTGGCCCAGAAAGATGATGCGGTCCATAATCAGGCGCGAAAACACGTCGATTTCGCGAAAGTTCTGGGGTCGCTCTTCGATGACCGAGCGGGTCATGTTGGTGATGTAGGGCCGGGTTTGTCCCTCTATGTGGGAGATGTACTGGTCAACGCGCAGGCCGTTGAGGCCCTGGCCGTGCACGGCAAATTTTCGGAATTCAGTTTGGTTGAGCATGTGAATGTTGGGGAGGGAAAGGCATGGCGGTGCCCGCCCGGCTGAAAAGCAAGGGTAAGGTGGCCCGCAGTGAAGAGGTGGAGGTAGAGACGCAATATTTTGCGTCTGGTCGTTAGCTACGTTTGCTAATGTTGTTGTGAATGCGTGGTTCGGCGCGGTTCCGGCCGTTCAACGCCGAGACGCGAAGTGTCGCGTCTCTACATGGGCCAGATGCGGCGGAGCCAGGCGCGCCAGCCGCCGTACAGTTGCGCATGAATCTGGCGCAGCTCCTGCCGCAGCTGCTGGCGGCCGGCCAGGCGCAGGCCGTGGTAGAGCTGCTGCTGCGTTTCCGCATCGGCGGCCAGTTCGCCGTCGACTAATAGCCGCACGGTCCAGTCCTCGGCCGAGAGGGCGGCGGGGGTGTTGAGGATTTGCTGCTCAATCAGCTGCAGGCGTTCGAGTTCGGGACGCATGGCTTAGCGGTAAAGGACTTCGGAATGAAAAGCGGCCCGCACCGAATTCCGCAGCCGCTCCAGGCACTTGAACTTCTGCACCGTAGCCGAGCGCACCGAGCGGTAGCCATTGGCCTCGGCAATCTGGGTGAGGGGCTGCTGGAAATAATAGAAGGCCAGCAGCACGTTCCGGCACTTCTCGCCCAGGCGCGCCACGTAGTCCAGCACGGCAAAAGTCGGCTCGATAGCATCGTCGGATTCTTCGGCGGCTAAGGCGGCCAGCGGGTCCGCGTCGTCGGGCAGGGCCTCGTGCGGCAGGCGGGCGCGGCGGCGCTGCTCGTGGTGCCACAGGTTGCGAGCAATGCCCACCAGGTAGGTACTGGCCGAGGCAGTGAGCACCAGCGTGCCGCCCACGGCCTGCTCATAAAGAACCACCAACGCATCCTGAAACACGTCCTGCGCATCTTGGTCCGTGCCGCCGTGGCCGCCCATGTAACGCCGCACCAGCGGAAAAGCCCGGCGGTAGAGCCGCGTCAGGGCCTGCTCGCGGTCGGCGAGTAGGGCATCGCGCAGCGCGGTGGCGGCCGGCGCGGGCATGGAAAGTGAGTGGAAAGCAGTCATAAGAGCAGGCATGTACTAATTAATCCATTTCCGGCCCAACTATCACCCATCGCCCGAAAAAAAAGCCCGCCCCCCAGGCGGGGATGCGGGCAATTAAGCGCAAAAGGGGCAACCAATATTAAACCGCCAACACCTGCTCGCGGCGGCGCATAAAGCGGTGCACCAGGGCAGTGGTGCCGCTTCGCAAGGCCGCCTGAATGCCGCTGGCGGCCAGGCGGCCGGTTTCGGCGGCGCCGTTCATGTAGCCCTGGTACCAGGCGCTGCAGTGCTCGCCGGCAAAAAACAGATTGCCCACCGGCTTGCCTTCGGCCCCGGCAATGGTGCTGTACTGGCCCACCCGGTAGCAGGCGTAGCTAGCCAGCGTGTGCGGGTGCGTGGGCCAGTGGAAGCGCTGCACGTTGCCGTTGAAGGCGGTGCGGGTGCCGGGCCAGGCGGCATCGAGCACGGCGAGGTGCTGGCCGGCCTGCGATTGCGGCGTGCCCGTGCCCATGTCGACGCCAACCTGCCCGCCCACAAACACCGTGAAGGTGCCCACGTTGCCGGGCTGCATTTGCGAGCCGTCCCAGCCGCCCTGGGTCACGGTATCCGAGAAGAAATAGCCGGTGTAGCCATTGGTACGCCAGGGCCGGCCGTTGAAGCCCAGGAAAAGCTTGGCGTTGGTGCCGTAGCCCAGGTTTTGGATAGCGTTGGTTTTCCAGGCGGGCAGCGGCAGGTTGAGGGCCACAGTCCGCAGAATGGTGAAGGGAATGGTCAGGGCCACGTAATCGGCCGTGACCACGGTGCGGGTGCGGTCGGGCAGCTCGAAGGTGAGCTGATACGCAGCACCGCTCTGGCTCAAGGCCACCAATTTGCGCTGGAGCGTGATTTGCCCGGGCAGCTGCGCCGCCACGGCATCGACCAGCTGCTGGTTGCCGCCCTTTATTTTGTACCGCTCGTCGCTGATGCCGAAAATGTCGAACGTGCCCTTGCTCGCATCGGCCTGAAACATCCACAGGAAGTTGATGGACGTCTGGTCGTTGGCCTCGCGGCCGAACTCGGTCACGTACGCCTCTTCCAGCAGCGTCCGAATCCAGCCCGTCATTCCGATGGAATCGAAATACGCCGAAATCGAGAGCTGGTCGAAGCGGGCGGCGCTGGCGCTCAGGTGGTCGTAGGTGATGTTGTTGTTCGGCAGCGAGCGGCCGTCGGCCTGAATTTGGTTGGCGTAGGGCTGGAAAGCCTGAATGACCTGGGCCACGCTATGGTGCTGGCCCCCAAAAAAGTAGGCATCCTTGGTGAGCACCGTTTCGCTGGGCGATTCCACGTCGTAGAGCGGCAGGCCGAATTCCTGTACCAGCCCCAGCATATCGGCGTGGCCCGAGTCGATGAACTCGCCGCCCAGCTCCGTGGTCACGCCCGAACCCATCAGGCCGGACGCCGTGAAAATGCGGCCGCCCACGCGGTTGCTGGCTTCGTAGATATCAGCCCGGACGCCGGCTTTTTTCAGCTGGTAAGCGCAGTTGAGGCCGGCCATGCCCGCGCCCACAATGGCAATGCGCGGCCCCGTGCCCTTGGCATCGGCAAAGCCGGTGGTGCCGGGCATGCCGGGCTCGATGGCCACCTTTTCGCAGGCGGCCAGCAGGCCACCGGCTCCCACCAGCACGCCCAGCTTGGTGGTGGTGGCCAGGAAGTCGCGCCGGGTCTGGCCGGTGGCCAGCTCTGCCAGCTCCTCGGCCGAGGGCGCGCCGGGTTCGTTGGCCGCCACGGCCAGCTGAAAGGCTTTCTGCAGCGAGCGCAGCAGCGAGGTACGGGCTTTGGGAAGGTTCGTAAAGAGTTCGGACATATAAGTTTGAAAAGGGCGGGATTTATGAAATTTACCGAAAGAAACAGTTTTATATCGGGATAAAAAAATACGGTCGGCGCCTTCCGGATGGAAGCCGCCGACCGTTGCGAAAAGCCGGGCCTTGAGTAGCCGGCGGGTTGTATTAGTGCGGTTCTGCCTAGGCAGCAAAAGCCGCGCCCGGCTACTTAAACGCCAGCGGCACCACCAGCCGCACGCTCACGTTCCGCCCTTGGTTGAACACGCCATAACGGCCGTTCGAGGCGTTGAAGTCGGCATATTTCAGGCGGCTCAGGTGGCTTTGGTAGCCCACGTCGAACAGGTTGTTGGCGGTGATGAAGAGCGAAAACAGCGTCCGGCCCTTAGCATCGGCCAAATCGGTGCCAATGCCAGCGTTGATGAGCGTGTAGCCGGGCGTGGCCGTCTCGGTGTCGAAGGCCGAGAAGTAGCGGTTCTGGGCGAAGTTGTGTTCCAGCTGCACACGGGCGTAAGGGTTGGTGATGCGCTTGCCTTGGCGGCGGAAATTGGCTCGCAGCTCCGATTGCAGCCGGTCGCCGGGGATGAAGGGTAGGTACTTTTCGGCCTGTTCCACGTTCAGCTGCTCGGCGCGCACCATCGAAAACGAGTTTTCGAAGTGCAGCCAGTCGAGCGGGTGGGGGTGAAAGTCGAGGCTGACCTCGCCGCCCATCAGCCGGGCCTGGCCCTGGTCGTACTTATAGGCGCGGGTGTCGTCGCGCAGCGAGTCGCCCCCGCTGGCCGTGAGCAGGCGGCGCGTAAAAATGTAATTGCTGATACTGTTCTCGAACGCATCGACGCTGAGCCGAACGTGGTCCGTGACGTAGCTCACGCCGGCATCCACCTGCAGGCTGGTTTCGGGGGCCAGGTTGTCGTTGCCGATTTCGTAGCGAATGGTGCCCTCGTGCTTGCCATTCGAACCCAGCTCGGCAATATTGGGGGCCCGGAAGCCGCGCGAAAGGTTGGCCTTCACCGTCAGCTTCTCATTCAGATTATACGCCGCCCCCAAGCTGCCGCTGTAGTTGCGGAAGGTGCTCCGGAAGCCAGGGAACTTAGTCTCGGCCGTGGGGGCGTTGCTGGGCCGCTCATTACTGTCAAGCAGCAGCTTATCGGCCGAAATCTGGCGCACATCGTACCGCAGCCCGCCGCTGATGTCGAGCGCGCCCAGGGTTTTCTTGGCCACCCCGAACACGCCGCCCTCGTTCACGCGGTAGGCCGGAATCAGGAATTCCTGGCCAAGGTTCTGGTTTTGCTGGTGCAGGCCGCTGGTGCCCACGGTCAGGTTCCAGCCATTTTTTTCGGGCAGGAAGTAGCGCAGCGAGTAATCCACGGTGCGCAGCTGGAAGTACAGGGAGGTTTCACTGGGGTCGAGCACGTTGCCGTATTCGCGGCGTAGGTTCTGCTGGTAGCTCACCTGCAGACCAATGCGCCCGCCGTTCGAGCCCAGAATGAAGCTGTTGTCGGTGCCCAGGCGCAGGTGGTTAATCTGTTGCTGCGGCACGGCCAGGCCGTAGCCGCGCAGGTCGCCGTCGGTCACGGGCACGCTCAGGGTCGAGTCGCCGCTGGGCACGTCTTTCAGGAAGCGCCCGGTTTGCGGGTCGCGGGCGCCTTCCGTCAGCCCCAGCCGCTGGTTGAAGCTGCTGAACGTCAGATGCGAGTAGCCCCATCTTTTGTTCACGCCCACGTAGCCGTTGGCGTCCCACTCATTGAAGCCCGAATTGTACACCCGGCCATCGTAGCGGTTCTGGTAGTCGCCGGCCACCTTGCGGGTGCCCCGCGCCAGCCAGTTGAAGCCGTTCAGGTTGCCCGCGTTCTGGAAAGAGTAGGCCTGCAGATGATTGTTGGTCTGATAGTTGGCCGTGGCCGTGCCCGTGATATGGCCTTCGGCAATAGGGTCGGGCGCCACAAAATTGATGACGCCGGCCATGGCATCGGACCCGTACAATAGCGAGCCCGGCCCCTTAATAATTTCGGCCCGGTCCACGCTAAACTCGTCAATCTCAATGCCGTGCTCGTCGCCCCACTGCTGGCCTTCCTGCCGGGCGCCGTTGTTCAGGGTGATGACGCGGTTGTAGCCCAGCCCGCGCACCACGGGCTTGCTGATGGCCGCGCCGGTCGTAATCTGGGCCACGCCCGGCGTGTGCGCAATGGCGTCCACCAGGTTCGAGCCGGCCGTTTGGTTCAGCCGCGTGCGGTCCACCACCGAGGTCGGGATGGGCGAGCGCCGCAGTTGCGTGGCCTGGCTCACGCCTGTCACCACCACTTGCCCAATCTCGGTGGCCGCCGCCGTCAGCTTGAAATCAAGCGGCTGGCCGCTGCCCGTGTCCACGGTCTGCGTCACGGTGTTGTAGCCCAGCGAACGCACTTGCACCGTGAAGCGCCCCCGCGGCAGGCTGCTGAAGCTGAACGAGCCATCCGGCCCAGCGGCCGTGCCCTGCTTCAGGTCGTCGAAAATAATGTTGGCCCCGGGCAGGCCCTCGCCGGTAGCCGCGTCGGTAATGCGGCCGGTAAGGGGTGCCGCCGTGCGGACACGCGGCGCAACGGGCGGGACATTCTGAGCAAAAAGAGCCGTGGGCACTATCGCCAGGCCCATCAATAAAGAAAAACGGGGAATGAGGAATGACATAAAAAAGCCAAAGCAGCCCGGCCCGCCAACCGCGCAAAAGCGCAGCTGCGGGCGAAGCAGGGTAACACCAGTAAGAAAAAAGGGATGCGCCGGAGGTTAGGCGCGGGCGGGCGGGCCGCGCAACGACCGCGCAAACAGCACCTCGCCTGCCGCCGGCCGCACGGGCGGCAGGGCGGGCGCAGCGGCGTAGCGCACAGCCACGCGGGGCTGGGGCACGCCCACCGGGCCGGCCGCCTGAAACGCCACATCATAAAACTGCTCTACGTCGCAGTGCTGGTGCTTGGCACTGACGAGGGCCTTGCCTTTGTGGCGGAAAGCCGGGGCCTGGGCTGGCTCCTCGGTGGTGTGGGCGTGGGGGTGCAGGGCCAGAATCCATGCCTCAGGCAGCAGCGTCCGCACGAGGCAGAGCAGCAACAGCAGGGCTAAATGGGAACGGATGGCTTGCACAATACAAAGATGGATGTAAAGGATGAAAGTTGCTCAGTAAATAAATTTCACGCGCCATAATGGTCCACAAATCCACTGCGCTACATTTCTCGTAATGATGCCGTAACTTGCTGCCCGAGCGGCCTTTTAGCGCCTTTTTCTGTGATAATTAGCAATATTCCTGACTTTTCTTTGCAATACGACGAACAGCTGAGCCTGTTGCGTATTGAATGGGCTTCAGGAGCCGACACCCGTACCCTGCGCCAAAGCGCCGAGCAGCTCCTGACCCTGGACCGGGAGTTGGGCGTACGCCACCTGCTGCTCAACATGAACACCTTCCCCGACATCTCGGTCTACGACCAGGTGTGGCTGGGCGTAAGCTGGATGCCGGGCATCGTGAAGCTGCCGCTGGAGCGCGTGGTGCTCGTCAACCACCGCCACCGCGTGCACAACCAGCTGGCCATCGACTCGCTGCTGGCCATGTTTCGGAGCATCATCAAGTTTGATATTCAGTATTTTCCCCAGCCCGAGCCCGGCCTGAAGTGGCTGGCCGACTATTCGGCCCGCCTGCCCGAGCTACAGGCCGAATGGGATGCTGTGTACGGTGCCGGCCCGGTGGCCGCCAGCAGCCTCGGGGTGCCGCCCCGGCACCAGCCCGAACGGCTGTAATCCGCCGCCGCTGTCAATCTGACAGCCGATTACCCCTTGGAACGTCCTTTGAAAGCCACGACAACCGTGGCCGGTGCTTCTGCGCTCGGCCATTACGTCTGTCTTCAACCGTTTCCAACCTATATCATGCAAGAAACCGGCTCCATCTCCATCCACACCGAGAACATCTTCCCGATTATCAAGAAGTTCTTGTATTCCGACCACGAGATTTTCCTGCGGGAACTGGTCAGCAATGCCGTCGATGCCACCCAAAAGCTGAAAAGCCTGGCCCAGCTGGGCGAGTACAAAGGCGAGCTGGGCGAGCTGAAAGTGCGCGTGACCGTGGACAAGGAAGCCCGTAAAATCACGATTTCGGACCACGGCCTGGGCATGACCGGCGAGGAAATCAAGAAGTATATCAACCAGATTGCCTTCAGCGGCGCCACCGAGTTTGTGGAGCAGTACAAGGAGAAAGACGCTGCTACTAAAGACCAGATTATCGGGCAGTTCGGCCTGGGTTTCTACTCGGCTTTCATGGTGGCCAGCGAGGTTGAAATCTTCTCGCAGAGCTACAAGGAAGGCACCGAAGCCGCCCACTGGACCTGCGACGGCAGCACTTCCTTCACCCTGGAAACCACTGAGAAAGCCGAGCGCGGCACCGATGTGGTGCTGCACGTGGCCGATGATTCGGACGAGTTTCTGGAGGAAGCCCGGTTGCGCGGCATTCTCACCAAGTATTGCAAGTTCCTGCCCATTCCGATTGAATTCGAGGGCCAGGTTATCAACGATACCAACCCCATCTGGACCAAGCAGCCGAGCGAGCTGACCGACGAGGACTATAAGAAATTCTACCAGGAGCTGTATCCCATGAGCATGGATGAGCCCCTGTTCTGGATTCACCTGAATGTGGACTACCCGTTCAATCTCACGGGTATTCTCTACTTCCCGAAGGTGAAGGACGAGCTGCAGTTCTCGCGCAACAAGATTCAGCTCTACTCGCGCCAGGTGTTCATCACTGATGAGGTGAAGGACGTGGTGCCCGAGTTCCTGATGCTGCTGCACGGCGTCATCGACTCGCCCGATATCCCGCTGAACGTGAGCCGCAGCTTCCTGCAGGCCGACGCGGCGGTGCGCAAAATCAACACCTACATCACTAAAAAGGTGGCCGACAAGCTGAGCAGCCTGTTCAAGCAGGACCGCGCCGGCTACGAGGAGAAGTGGGGCGATATCGGCTTGTTCGTGAAGTACGGCATGCTGAGCGACGAGAAGTTCTACGACAAGGGCAAAGACTTCGTGCTGCTGAAAAACGTGGATGGAAAGCTGTTCACTATCAACGAGTACACCGAGCACATCCAGGCCAACCAGCAGGACAAAAACGGCAACACCGTGGTGCTCTACACCAACGACGCCGAACACCAGCACAGCTTCGTGGCGGCTGCTCAGGAGCGCGGCTACGACGTGCTGAACTTCGACCAGGTGCTCGACCCGCACTTCGTGGGCCAGCTGGAGCAGAAGCTGGAAAAAACCAGCTTCAAGCGCGTGGACGCCGATACACTGAGCAAACTCATCGAGAAGGACGACGCCACCGAAAGTGTGCTGAGCGAGGACGACCAGAAGAAGCTGGAAGAAACCTTCACCACGGCCATCGCCAACCCGGCCATGCACGTGAAAGTGGCCGCCCTAAGCCCGCAGGATGCCCCGGTGGTCATCACACAAAACGAGTTCATGCGCCGCATGAAGGACATGCAGCGCACTGGCGGCGGGGGCGGCATGCAGATGTTCGGCGCCTTCCCGGAGTCATACGATGTGACCGTGAACGCCAACCACCCGTTGGTGAGCAAAGTGCTGGCCGACGGCGGCGACACACTCGCCAAGCAAGCCTTTGATTTGGCGCTGCTGTCGCAGGGTATGCTGAAAGGCGAGGCCCTGACGGCCTTCGTGAAGCGCAGCACGGAGCTGCTGGGGTAGTCTCACCCCCGGCACCTCTCCGCGGAGCGGGGAGCCTGACGATTTTAATAAAAATTCCCGGCTCATTTTTGAGCCGGGAATTTTATTTTACTGAAGTTCTGGCGCCGCATGGCTCCCCTCTCTGCGGGCTTCGCGCTTCAAGCGAATCGGGGCCAGGGATGAGGTTACGTCGCTACTTCACGTTCCGCGCCACCACAAACATGCGGTCGCCAAACCGGCCGGTTAGCTTGTTCAGGTAATACGTGGGGTACTGCCCGGCCAGCTTGCTTACCTTCTCCACCACGCTGCCGCCGAGGCGGATGTTCTTCGGCGGCTTCACCGGGTTCAGCAGTTCCACTACTTCAAAGCCCTGCTTCTTCAGCATTTTGGTGATGGTGGTGGGGGTGAATTCGAACAGGTGGTAGGGTGGAATGTCCATCTTGCGCTCCTTGCCCAGCGCGGCATAAGCCGCGAAACCCAACCGCACGGTGGGCAGGTTGAGCGTGGCCGGCAGGGCCAGCACCAGCAGCCCGCCCGGCTCCAGAATGTGGTGGAACTTGGCCAGCGTGGCGCTGGGCGAGAGCAGGTGCTCCAGCACGTCGCCCATGTAAGCCAGGTCGAACTGGTTTTCGTGGAAGTCCTCGGTGGTTTCGATGTTGCCCGTCACCACGGGCAGGTGTAGCTCGCGGCGGGCAAAGTCAGCGGCGTGCTCCGATATTTCCAGGCCATGGGCTTCCCAGCCCAGCGCCTCCAGGCTTTTGAGGGTGTAGCCGGGGCCGCAGCCCACGTCGAGGTAGCGGAACCGGCGGCCGGGGTACTTGCTCAGAATGTAGTTCGTGAACTTGTCGGGCCGAACTTGGTTTAAAGCAGCCTGCTTCTGGCCTTCTTCGATGAACACGACCTCCTGCTGGGTCCGGTCGTAGTTGGGGCGCTCGGTGAAGTAGTCTTTGCCGTAGAGCCGTTCCAATTGCGCCGGCGTGGGCTGCGGGTCCAGAAACATTAAGTCGCAGCTGCGGCACTGGGTGCCTTGCAGCCGCTGGCCTTCAAATTCGTAATAAAAGGGCAGCTTCTTAAAATCGGTGCTGCCGCACAAGTCGCAGGTACGCATGGCACAAAGGTAGAGACGCATATTTGCGTCTCCGCGTCCGGGCCGGTTGGTTTCAAGAGAAGCGTACCTGTTTATCGTTCAACGACCAGACACGTATTCGCGTCTCTACATCATATGCTCGACGTTCTCATTATCGGAGCCGGCCCCGTGGGCCTCGCCTGCGCCCTCGAAACCCAGCGCAAAGGCCTCAAAGTTGCCATCGCGGAAAAGGGCGCATTGGTTAATTCCCTGGTGGGCTACCCCACCAACATGGAATTTTTCTCCACCCCCGAACTGCTCGAAATCGGTGGCTACCCTTTCCCCACGGCGCACTACAAGCCCCTGCGCGAAGACGCCCTCGACTACTATCAGCGCGTGGCGCGCGACGAAAAGCTCGACATTCGCCTGCACGAAAAGGTGCTGAAGCTCGACGGCGAGCAGGGCAACTTCACCGTCAGCACCAGCAAAGGCGAAATCCCGACCCGCAACGTCATCTTGGCCACTGGCTTCTACGATTTGCCCAACCTGCTGGGGGTGCCCGGTGAAGACCTGTCGCACGTCAGCCACTACTACAAAGAGCCGTACCAGCACGTTTTGCAGCACGTGGTCGTCATTGGGGCCAAAAACTCCTCGGCCAAAGCCGCCCTGCAACTAACCCGCGCCGGGGCCAAAGTCACGCTCATCGTGCGCGGCCCGGAAGTTAGCAATTCCGTCAAGTACTGGATTCGGCCCGACCTCATCAACCGCATTGCCGAAGGCCGCATCACGGCGCACTTCAACTCCACCGTCACCGCCATTCACCCCGAGGCAATAGAAATTCTCACCCCCGACGGCCCCCTAACGATTCCCACCGATTTCGTGTACGCCCTCACCGGCTACCACCCCGACGAAGCCCTGCTCGGCCGCTTCCGGGTGGAGCCCGACCCGACCGATGAAGCCTGCGCCCCGCTCTTCAATCCTCAAACCCACGAAACCAGTCGCCGCGGTGTGTTCGTGGCCGGCACCGTGTGCGGCGGGCGCGCCACCAGCCGTTGGTTCATCGAAAACGGTCGGCACCACGCCCAGCTTATCGCGGCATACCTGGCCGGCCAGGTTTTAGGCAGTGCCGGACAATAAAAAAGGGCCGCTTCCACGAAGCGGCCCTTTTTTATTGCCTGTAGTAAGCTGTTGTGAGGCTTATTGAGCCGCCAGCGTAAGTTCGGCCGTTTTGCCGGAACCCATGAAATCAGGCTCCGTCAGCACGAGGCTCGTGCTGGTCAGCGTGGTGATGTTGGCCTCGGTTACGTCGCCGTCAGGGTCGGTCAGTTTCAGCTTGGTTTCGTTCGTGGTGAAATCCCAGCTGCCTTTAGCCGTTTGCGGGTCGGTCGACACACATCTTAGCGTGCCTTGGTCGTAGGTCGACGTTTTGTCGGTGTTGAACTTTACCAAATCGTCCTTCTCGCAAGCATCAATGAGCGGCGTGTTGTACACGCTGATACCATCAATCTTGACGTCGGTAGTTTTCCAGCTTTTAGCGGTTAAGAGGCTGGTCTTTGAGGGCGCGCTTTCGCTGTCTTTTTTGCAGCTGCTCAGGGCGGATAGACCCATAACGGCAGTTAGGAGGTAAATGGAAAGGTTTTTCATGAACAAGTTTGTGAAAAGGAGAGAAATTTAAAAAGCACCGTGCTTATTTATCCGGCAAAGCTAAACGGCTTGGGGTAGACTTATTGTATTCGGGAATAAAGAATTTGTTGATTCTCGCGCTTTTATCCTCATTCCGGACACGTGCCATAAAGCAAAAAGCGTCTTCCCACTAGAGGAAAGACGCTTTTTGCTTTGTGAAGCAGTGCTGCCTACGGGAACAGTACGCCGCGGTAGTCGTTCGGTGCCACAGTCGGAACAGCCGAGCCGTAGTACGAGTTGATAACGCGGATGAACTCGTTGGCCACCACGGCGTAGCCGCGCGGCGTGGGGTGCACGCCATCCAGGCTGAACAGGTTGCCGGAGGCAAACGTGGCCGTGTTGTTCACGGCATTGGTCACGATGCCCTGCTGGGCAATGGTGGTGAAGAAGGTGTTCATATCGGCCAGGGCCACCTTGTTCTGGCGGGCCGTTTTGGCGATGATGGCATTCAGCTGCGTGGTGCGGGCCACCACGGCCGCCGCTTCGGTCGCGTCGAGCACGTAGTTGTTAGGCAACGGGCTGGTGGGCAAGCTGCCCGGCGCGGTACCGCCGGCCGCCACCACGGCGGCAATGTAGCCCTGGGTAGTCAGCGTCAGCAAGTCGGCCGAAGTAGCCAGGCGCACCACTGGAGCTGCAGCCGTACCCGTGGTGATGAACACGCCCGGCGATGCCGGATTGGCTGCCTTAAACGAGGCAGCAACGGCCGCCACGGTCACCGTGTTGAAATACGGAATCGTCGTCACGTTCGGAATGTTGGCTGCAACCCCGGCTACCGTCCCGTTTTTTGAGATGGTCGACAGGATGTTGCGGTAGCCCCGGCCGAAACTGGTGGTATCCGTCATGCCGCTGAAAGGGTTGGTGGCGCTGGCAACCCCGCCGTTGGTGGCGAATGTCAGCACGTCGTTGTTGCCCATCCAGCAGGTGAAGAACGTGGGGGTTTTCTGGCCGATGTAAGTCACGTAGTCTTTCGTGCCCCGGTCGGCCGCCGGCAGAATGCGCTGGTAGAAGTTGTTGAGAACGCCGTAGGCTGCCGCGGCGCCGCGGGTCTGGGCATCCACGGTTGCGTTGCCGCTCGCAGAAGCCGTTTTATCGGCGCTCAGCACCGAAATGCCGGGCACGCCCAGGTTATCGGGCTGGCTGCCGGTGTAGGCTTCCAGCTCTGAGGGGAAAGCGGGGTTGTTGGTGTAGGCCACCTGCTCGCCCAGGAAGCTGTTGGCCGCCGAGGGCTGCACGGGCGTAGTCGTGCCGTTCACGACCCGGAGCTGCACGTAGCCGGAGCCATCCTTTTTGGCGGCCGAAAACGACGGCTGCACGAAGGCAGCAGGCCCCTTGGCCGTTTTGGCAAACTGCTGGGCCAGAATGGCGGGGTACGACGCGGCCTGGGCCTCGTTGTAGAGGCCACCGTCGGAATAGCCCGAGGTGAGGGAGTTGCCCACGGCCACGTAGCTGCTGAAGTTCAGCGAACCGGCATCGGCGGCGGGGCGGGTGTCCTCCAGCGTGGGCTGGCAGCTGCCCAGCGTCAGCCCCAGCAGGGCCAGAGCGGGCAGCGAGTAGTTAAAAGTGCGTTTCATGGTTGTGCGTCGGAATGCGGGGGTGGGAATTAAAATTTAACGTACAGCCCCACGCCGGGAATGGCAATGGTCGTTTTGTAGGTGCCGGCCACACGGTCGGTGGTGCCGTTGTTCAGCAGGTCGCTCTGGCTCTGGCTGCGCTTCAGGAAGTCCTCAAACAGGAACGACGCATCAACACCGAAGCGCTTGGCAAACTCATAAGAAACACCGGCCGACAGGCCAATACGGTCCGCATCCGGGGTTTCGGGGCTCACGTAGCCGTCCTTCACCGCCGCTTGGTCGAAGAAGCCGCCGGCGCGCACCGTCAGGGCATCCGTGGCTTTGTACTGAGCGCCGAGGCGGAAGCACAGCGCATCCTGGTAGTAGCGCTTGGCCGACGAAGAAGTGTTGTAAGTGGTGACCCCATTCGTGGTGGTGCTGCCCAAGCGGCTGTCGGTGTTTTCACCGGGTTTAGCAAAATCCTTCGCGTAGCCGTTGTTGCCGCTAAAGGTGAAGTCGAGCGTGCGGTAAGCGCTCCAGAACACCAGGTTGGCATCCAGCGAAACCGTCAGCTTTTCGGTGGGCATCACAGCCATGCCCACGCTGGCTGTGCCTGGCAGGGGCAGCGTCGCGGAGAAGTTGGTGGCGGTAAAGGCGGCTCCGGTCGAATAAATCACGTCGCGCAGGCGCACATCGCCGTTTTCAATCTTGGCGTCTACCTGCGAACGGTAGCTGGCGCCCACGCTCAGCTTGTCGCTGGGCTTGAAGAGTACGCCCACGTTGTAGCCAAACGACTGCTTGGCCTTGCCGTTGAGGGTGACGTGGGGCG
Source organism: Hymenobacter negativus (assembly GCF_016056375.1). Taxonomy (GTDB): domain Bacteria; phylum Bacteroidota; class Bacteroidia; order Cytophagales; family Hymenobacteraceae; genus Hymenobacter; species Hymenobacter negativus_A. Next base: position 56,837 of record NZ_JAEDAE010000012.1, on the reverse strand, counting down.
TGGGGGCGCCATTCTGGGCCGTCAACGGAACGTCTTTTTGCAGGTCCACGTCCCCGTAAGCCAGCATCACCAGGCCCGCGCCGACGCTCAACTGGGGCGTGATAGCATAAGAGCCCGTAACCTGGGCGAAGATGGAACGCAGGTTGATATCCGTGAGGGAATAGCGGCCTTCCCAGTTGCTGGCATAGTGCAGCTCGCTGCCAAAAGGCGTGTAGGCGCCAATGCCGATTTTCCACTTGCCCTCCTTCGGGCCGAAGCCAGCGTAGAAGTTGAAGGGCGTTACCAGCTTGTTGTTGAGGTTGCTCTGGCCGCCGCCGCTTTCCGGACGGTAAGCACTCCGGGCCATCGCCGCGTTGAAGCCAACCTGCACACCGTTTTCGCGCACCATAGCCAGCGCACCGGGGTTGTAAAACATGGCGGCCTGGTCAAGCGTCAACGCCACGCCGACACCGCCCATGCCGATGTTTTTCTGGCCACCCAGGTTCACCTGAAAGCCACTGGCAGACGCGGCCGACGCGCTGACCAGCAGCGTGCCCCCCGCAAGGAGTAGTGTTTTTACCGTCATAAAAAAAAAGAAAAATTAGGTGGGTTAGGTTGTGGGCTTAAAAGTAACGGAAAATTTCACGCCATTTGTTAGGCAAGCCGAATATTTTACCCCTGCCAATCGTTTGGCGCGGCATTCGCCCGCCTTCCGCCCAGCCCGTACCTTTGTCCGCATGATTCTTCGCGCCGACCATCTCGTTAAAAAATACAAAGCCCGCACCGTCGTCAACGACATGTCGGTGACCGTTGAGCAGGGCGAAATCGTGGGCTTGCTTGGGCCCAACGGGGCCGGCAAAACCACCTGCTTCTACATGATGGTGGGCATGGTGAAGCCCAATAGCGGCCGCATCTTCTTGGATGACACCGAGATAACCACCATGCCTATCTACCAGCGGGCACGCCTCGGGGTGGGCTACCTGGCCCAGGAAGCCAGCGTGTTCCGCGACCTGAGTGTGGAGGAAAACATTATGGCCGTGCTCGAGATGACCAACATGAAAAAAGACGCCCGCCACGCCAAGGTGGAGGAAATGCTCGAAGAGTTCAGCCTGACCCATGTGCGCAAAAACTTGGGGAAAGTATTGAGCGGCGGCGAGCGCCGCCGCACCGAAATAGCCCGTGCCCTGGCCGTGGACCCCAAATTCGTCCTCCTCGACGAGCCCTTTGCCGGTGTGGACCCCATCGCCACTGAAGAAATTCAGGGCATCGTGGCCAAGCTCAAGCACCGCGGCATCGGCGTGCTCATCACCGACCACGACGTGAACTCTACCCTCAGCATTGTGGACCGCGCCTACTTGCTCTTCGAGGGAAAGCTCCTCAAAGCCGGCACTGCCGAAGAGCTGGCCAGCGACGAAACCGTGCGCCGCGTGTACCTAGGCAAGAATTTCGAGCTCAAGCGGAATGTGTAGAAAGGAATTATGAGTTTTGAGTTATGAATTGTGAGTTAGCCAGCCACCCCATAGGCTGAATTTTATCATCAACTCATAATTCATAACTCAAAACTCATAACTCAAATAGATGCTCGACCAGCTACTCGCTCATGCCGTTCAACTCAGCAGCCTGCCGCGGCTGGCCCGCATCCGGCAGCAGCCGCTGGAGGTGCAGGCGCGGGTGTTGCGGGGGCTGCTGCGCCGGGCGCAGGGCACGGAGTGGGGACGGCGCTACGGTTTCGGCGAGCGCATGACGCCCGCCGACTTTGCCCAGCGCGTGCCCGTGAGCACCTACGAGCAACTATACCCCGAGTTGGAAAAGGTGCTGCGCGGCCAGCCCGACGTGCTGTGGCCCGGCCGTCCGCAGTGGTTTGCCAAAAGCAGCGGCACCACCAACGCCCGGAGCAAGTTTATCCCCGTTACGGTCGACGCGTTGCACGACTGCCACTACCGCGCCGGCCGCGACATGCTGGCCCTGAGCACTCACCTTTACCCCCGCGAGCGGCTGCTGGCTGGCAAAACCCTCTCGCTGGGCGGCGCGCACGCCCCCAATCCATTTCGGCCCCACGAGTCGGCCTCGCAGGTTGGCGACGTGTCGGCCGTTATCATGGCGCAGCTGCCGGCCTGGGCCGAAATATTGCGTACCCCGCCCCTCAGGCTGGCCCTGCTGGACGAATGGGAGGAGAAGATTGAGCGCATTGCCCGCCACGTGCTGCGGCAGGATGTGCGGGTGCTGGCCGGCGTGCCCACCTGGATGGTGGTGCTGCTGCGCCGCGTAGTGGCGCTGGCCGGGGCCGATAACATCACTCAGGTGTGGCCGCAGCTGCGGCTGTTTCTGCACGGCGCGGTGGCGTTTGGGCCGTACCGTGAGCTGTTTCGCCAGCTCATTCCCGAGGCGCAGATGCGCTACCTCGAAATCTACAACGCCTCAGAAGGCTACTTTGCCTTGCAGGACGAGCCCGGGAGCGAGGACCTGCTGTTGCTGCTCGACCACGGCATTTACTACGAATTCCTGCCCGCCGACCAGTGGGCCGCAGCCGACCCGCGCCCCGTGCCCCTGGCCGAAGTGGAGATGCACCGTTCTTATGCCCTGGTCATCAGTACCAACGCCGGCCTGTGGCGCTACCTCGTGGGCGACACCGTGCGCTTCACTTCTCTGGCCCCGTACCGGGTGCGTATTACCGGCCGTACCAAACACTTTCTCAATGCTTTCGGTGAAGAAGTGGTGATTGAGACGGCCGAGGCGGCCGTGGTAGCCGCCAGCCAGGCCACCGGTCTGCTAGTGCACGATTTCACGGCGGCCCCGGTCTGGTTCGTGGCCGATAGCGCCACCTCGCGGGGCGGGCACGAGTGGGCGGTTGAGTTTGCCACTGCCCCGGCTGCGCCCGATGTAGCCCGGTTCGGAGCCGTGCTTGACGCCACGCTCTGCGCTCTCAACTCCGATTACGCTGCCAAGCGCCATCGCAGCCTGGCGCTGGCCCCGCCCAAAGTGCGGGCCGTGCCCAGCGGCACCTTCGAGGCGTGGCTCGCCCACCAGGGCAAGCTGGGCGGCCAGCATAAGGTGCCGCGCCTGCTCAACTCGCGCGAGGTGCTGGAGGCCGTGCTCCGAACCGCCTATATGGTGGCGGGGCCGGCGTAGCAGTCAATTCTGTAGGCTTTCTGTATCCGTTTAAAGGGTTAGTTATGCGTTTGGCATAGAAAACTTGGACTTTAGTCGAATTGAACCTGTATATATTGAGTTAGAAGTGGTAATATTACCGTCATATTCCCACACACTGTCCTATACTTCCGAATTGTCAACTGTACAGAACTCGGCTTATAAACGTCCTTATAAGTCGCGGCAACAGCGCCGCGAGGCCGACCGCCGCAAGCACGACGAATCCAGCGATGTCAAATTTCTGGTGCGCATAGCCGTGGGCGTGGCCCTTGTGCTGGTGGTAGCCCTGGCATTTGTGCTCAAGGGTGCCATGAACTCTTCCGAGCCCGCCGCTACCGAAGCGCTGCAATAACGGCCCCGGGGCTGCCGCTATTCATCAAGCATGCCGCCGAGGAGGCCGCCCAGTACCCCACCGCTTTCTTTCTGAGCATTGCCGCCGCCCGGCGCCAGTGCCCGAATGAGTTTTTTGACGGGCATCGATTGCAGCCACACGCGGCCACTGCCGCGCAGTGTAGCCAGCAACAGTCCCTCACCGCCGAATATCATCGACTTGAGGCCGCCCGCCCGGGCCACGCTGAAGTCGATGCCCGGCTCAAAGGCCACCACGCAGCCGGTATCTACGCGTAGCAGCTCGTTGTGGAGCCGCTTTTCGACGATGGTACCGCCCGCATGCACGAAGGCTTTGCCGTCGCCGGTCAGCTTTTGGAGGATAAAACCCTCGCCGCCAAACAGGCCAGCCCCAAATTTCTGGTTGAAATGCAGACTGATTTTGGTGCCCCGTGCGGCGGCCAGGAAGCCGTCTTTCTGCACGATGAGGCCGGCGGGCATCTCCCGCAAATCGATAGGGATGATGGTGCCGGGGTAGGGGGCCGAGAAAGCCACCTTGCTCTTGCCAAAGCCGCCCCGGTGTGTGAAATGGGTAAGAAATAACGACTCGCCGGTGATGAGGCGCGTGCCCGCCGAGAACAGCTTGCCCATCAGGCCCTGGTCGGGCTCGGAGCCGTCGCCCATCTTGGTTTCAAACGCAATGGCTTCTTCCATGTACACCATGGCCCCGGCCTCGGCAATGACCGTTTCGTTGGGGTCGAGCTCAATTTCGAGCACCTGAATATCGGAACCGAGGATGCGGTAGTCAACGTCGTGGGAAGTCATGGCGGGGCGAATGGTTGGTGCGGCCAAAGATATAGGCGAAGGGCTATTTCCTGCCGGTGAACGGTGGTTAATACAATATTTTTTCACGGATGCGTTGGAAGAACTTCTGTTAACTAATTTTATAGTTAACACCTCCTCTTTCCGCCGATGATGCCCTTCCGGTTCCTTTTGCTATTTGTATTCAGCGCCTTGCTGAGCGGCTGCGCCGGCTCGCGCTTCGCGCTGGCACCGCCCGCGTGGGCCTTCTGGCTTCCCAACCGCTTCGACCGGCACGGCCTCGAAACCGGGCGTTGGCGCACCTACTACGACGATGGCCGCCACCGGCCCTACACCGCCGGGCGCTACCGCCACGGCCAGCCCGTGCGAACCTTCCACTACTACGACCCCACGGGCAAACTCGACCGCACCGAAACCTATCAAAAGGAGGGACACTGTGAGGTGAGCTACTGGCACCCCGGCGGCCAGCTGGCCCGGCGCGGCGCGGCCCAGTGGGTCACCGGCAAGGGCCAGGCCCCGCGCTTTTATTGGTACGGCACCTGGACGAGCTATGAGCCCGATGGGCAGGTTTCGGCCGTACAAACTTATAATGATGGCAACATCACCCGCGCCGAAACCTACGAAAACGGCCAGCTCACGCAGGTCGAAACCTTCGAAAAAGACAAGCGCACCCGCGTCGAAACTTACGCCAACGGCCAGCTTATCAAAGTAGAGTCCTTTGAGAAAGGCCTGCGCACGGGCACCACCAATACGCTGTAATCAGCTCGGGCTTACTCTTCCAGCGGAAGCTCGCCCCGGGTTTCGGCGGCTTCTTTGTCGGGGTCGCCCACGGTTTTCTTGCGCTTGGCTTCGCGGCTGCTGCGCTTGATGAAGTCTTCGTCTGATTCTTCGGGCTCGGTGTGGCCGTCTTCGATGGGGAAATTTTCGTCTTCGGCGTCATCATCGCCGGGCTTTTCGCCGAATTGGCCGGCACGGTCCACCAGCTTTTTGTCGCGCACGTGGCGGCCCAAAAACTGGTTTATCTGCTCGATGGAGTAGTTGGACGTGATTTCACCCAGTGGGTTCACCCCAATCTCAAAGCCCTCTAGTTCTTTGTGAACACGGGCTTTTTTGGCGGGGTCGGTGGCAGCTTTCTTGGGTTTAACGGGTTTCTTGGCCATGACGGGGTGCAGAGACGGAGAAATACTCCGCTGCTGTACGCGAAATCATAGGTTTGGGTGATGGTAAGCCGGTGCGAAGGATAAAAAGACGGTTGTGGCCATTAATAATGGGCTTCTTTCTGCTACGGCAACCTGCTTATGCGTCTGCCTTCAGCCCAAATGGTCGGCGCGGACTAGCCAGTGGCACGGCCACCTGCACCCGGAAGCCCCCGCCGGTTGCGGGGCCGGCGGTGGCCGCTCCGCCCATGGCTTCGGCCCGCGTGGCCATGTTGCGCAGGCCGTGGCCTGTGCCTTGTTCAGGACGGGTGCTGGCAGAAGCAGGGCCGGGGGCGTTGTCGTGTACTTCCAATACCAGTTGGGGCAAGCTCCGGGCTACGTAGCGCAGGCGTACGGCCACCGCAGTAGCGCCGGCCGCGTGCTTCAATACGTTGTGCAGGCTCTCCTTGTAAATGAGGTAAAGGTTGCGGCGCAGCAATACCGACAGCCGCTGGTCGGGGAGGCCCGCCGGAAAATCAAACGTCACTTCGAGGCCCGCCAGGTGCAGCACCTCATATGCATAGTCCCGCATGCGGTTCAATAGGTCAGGCAGGCGGTCGTTGTGAGTGTCAAGGCTCCACACCACGTCGTTGAGCTGGCGCACGGCCGTGCGGCTGGCTTCGGTGATTTCGCCCAGTTGCTGGCGTTGGCCGGCCGCATCGGCCAGCCCTTCCTGCAGCCGGCCACTTTGCTGGGCAATCTGGCTTAGCAGGGTGCCTACATCATCGTGCAGGTCAGCGGCCAGAGTATTGCGCAGGGCGATTTCGCGGCGGCGCTGGCGCTGGCGGTAGCGCCACAGCAGGGCGGTGCCGCCCATGGTGGCCAGTAGCAGCAGCACCAGCAGGCCCGCGGCCAGGCGCTGCCGACGCAGGTGGGCCAACTCTTCTTGCTGGCCCATCAGCTGCAACTCGGCGCGGTGCTGAGCCGCGGCGTGATTGAAGCGCAGGGCGGCGGTGCGGCGGCTCACGTCGGCGCCTTGCAGGCTGTCGTTGTAGGTATCGAAGCGGCGCTGGTCCTGGTAGGCGGCGGCCCAGCTACCCTGGGCGGCGTGGGACTGGGCCAGCACTTCGTAGGCCGCGCGCAGTCCTTCGAGGGACCGGGCCTGGGCGCTGGCCTCGCGGCCGCGGGTGGCGTAGGCCAGGGCGCTATCGGGACGGCCCTGGTGCAGCCAGGTGCGGCCCAGCAACGCCAGCAGTTGCGGCACCAGCAGCACATCGTGGGCTTCGGCGGCCTCGTGCAGGGTCGTGCGGGCCAGGGGCAGAGCGGCATGGTCGCCCAGCCGCTCCGTCACATCGGCCAGATGGAAACGCATGGCCCGCACCGTGGACTGGTCGGCCACGGCAATGCGGTGGCTGACGGCAATGCCCAGGCCGTAGAAGCGGCGGGCTTCGGCCCAGTTGCCTTGGGCACGATTAAGCTCGCCCAATTCACCCATAATCAAGTTGATGCGGTCGGGGTAATCGTGGTAGCGGGAAATGGCCAAAGCTTCTTCCAGTTATTGCCGGGCCGGGCCAAACTCCCCCAGCCGGGTATAAAGGCTGGCCGCGTGAATTTTCAGGCTGGTGTGGAAGCGCCGCTCATTGCCCGTCGAGCTGATGGCCATGCCGCGCAGGCAATACTCAAGCGCCTCGGCCAGGCGGCCCTGCTGGTCGGCGATGCGAGCCAGCCGGCCCAGGCCGCGCATCTGCCCACCCAGGTCGTGCAGGCGGGCGAATTCGCGGCGGGAGGCTTCCAGCGGCTCGCGGGCCGAATCATACTGAGCCAGGGCGATGTGGTAGTCGGCCAGGCTCAGCAGGGCCTCGGCCAGCAAGTCGCGGTAGCGCACGCGGGCGGCCTGCCGGAGTGCCTCCCTGCGGGGGGCGCCAGCGGCCCGTGTATCTACCTCCAGTAGCTCCTCACCGAGCCTGTTTAGCAGTTCTAGCCGTATAGTGTCGGGCCGTGGGTGCGCCCGCAGCAGGGCCTGCAGGCTGTCGATGGCGTGAAATGGTGACCGGTCCTGCGCCGCCGCCTGCCAGGGCAGGACGAAACATGCCCCCAACAGCCAGCAACTTACATAAATGCGAAAAGAGAGCAGGCAGCGCCCGTAAACAGCCACGGAGGTAATGAAAAAAACGACTTCCAGAAGCCCCGGTTTTAGCAGAGCAAGTGGCTGAAAAATGCTATCGGACTGATGACCCGGTACCAGTCAAAGGTATGCGGTTCTGAGTAATACGGGCGGTGGCGGCAGTTATAACTTTATGGCTAGCTGCTGCGCACCCGGTTGACTGCTGAGCTTTCAAAAATGTCCTGACAAACAAAGCCCGGCCGCCTGATGCAGGCAGCCGGGCTGTATGCCGCAGTCAAAACTGAACTTATGCCGCTACGGGAATGGTAGCCACGGCCGTGCGCAGGCGCTCGGCCACTTCGGGCACTCCCAGAATCACGAGGGTTTCGAATAAGTCGGGGCCGGCGGCTGCGCCGGTCACGGCCACGCGCAGGGCCTGCAGCACCTGGCCGGGCTTGAGGCCCTGGGCCGCCATGGTGTCGTTGAACAGCGTTTTCAGGCTTTCGGCCGATACTTCGGGGGCGCCGGACAACGCCTCGGCGTAGGCCGTAAGGGCGGCGGCTACGGGGGCATTCCATTTCTTGCTCACCACGGCTTCGTCGTATTCCGTGGGGGCCTGAAAGAAGTACTTGGCTTCCTGCCAGAAGTCGTTGGGGAAGCTCACCCGCTCCTTCATCACGCCCACAATTTGCTCGGCTTTTTCCTGGCTGCACACAATGGCGTGCTCGTGTAGGGCCTGCAGCAGGTAGGGGGCCAGTTCGGCGTTGGGCTTGGCGCGCAGGTAGTGCTCGTTGAACCACTTCACCTTGTTCTGGTCGAACTTGGCCGGCGACTTGCTCACCCGCTCAATCGAGAAGGCCGCAATCAGCTCGTCCATCGAGAAAATCTCCTGCTGGGTGCCGGGGTTCCAGCCCAGGAAGGCCAGGAAGTTCACCAGCGCCTCGGGCAGGTAGCCGTCTTCGCGGTAGCCGCGGCTGATGGTGGCTTCGCCGGTTTCGGCGTCGGTGCCGTGCCATTCCAGCGGGAATACGGGGAAGCCGAGGCGGTCGCCGTCGCGTTTGCTCAGCTTGCCGGTGCCGTCGGGTTTCAGCAGCAGGGGCAGGTGGGCAAACTGGGGCATGGTCTTTTCCCAACCCAGGTAGCGGTAGAGCAGCACGTGCAGCGGCGCGCTCGGCAGCCACTCCTCGCCCCGGATGACGTGCGAGATTTCCATCAAATGGTCGTCTACAATATTGGCCAGGTGGTAGGTCGGCATGCCGTCCGACTTCATCAACACCTTGTCATCCACCGCCGAAGAGTGCACCACCACCCAGCCGCGAATCAAGTCCTGGAAACGAATTTCCTCCTTGCGGGGCACTTTCAGGCGAATTACGTACTGCGCGCCGCCATCCAGCAGCGCCTTCACCTCGTCCTCGGGCAGGGTGAGGGAGTTGCGCATCTGGGCACGGGTGATGGAGTTGTACTGCGGGTTGGGCACTTTGGCGGCCTGCAGGCGGGCGCGCATAGCGTCCAGCTCTTCGGCCGTGTCGAAGGCGTAGTAAGCGTGGCCATCTCGGATGAGCTGGTCGGCATACTGCTTGTACATGGGCTTGCGCTCGCTCTGCTTGTAGGGGCCGTGGGGGCCGCCCACGCCCTGGCCTTCGTCAATCACGATGCCGCACCAGGCCAGCGCTTCCAGGATGTACTCCTCGGCACCGGGCACGAAGCGGTTTTGGTCCGTGTCCTCAATGCGAAGCAGCATTTTGCCGCCCAGCTTGCGGGCCAGCAGGTAGTTATACAGGGCGGTGCGAACGCCGCCAATGTGCAGCGGCCCGGTGGGCGAAGGTGCGAAACGCACCCGAACTTCTCTTTCGGTCATAACAGAAAAAAAGCGCGCCCCGGAGTTCGGAACGCGCCGCAAAGGTAAGACGGTAAGCCGGTCGGCACGAAGCTCGACATTCAGCGCCCACGAGGCTTCGCTGCTTACTCGCCCCAGGGGTAGAGGTCGGGTGGCCCATTTTCTTCGGCGTGAATTGCCAACGGATGCAAGGGCTTGGTGTGGTCCAGGAACGCAAACGCGTCGTAGCGGTCGGGTATCAATGAGGGCACGTAGTTACCGAATTGCTCAAGCTGCGGCCGGTACACCACCCCGATGGCCCTGTGCCCAACGGCCCGCTCCAGCCGCGCATCACCCCTGATTTCTGAAGAAAACAGCAGCGCATTATCGCCGCCCAGCTGCGCGTGCAGCATGGCCTCCCAGGAATCACGCGGGGCGGTGGGTACGGGCATCTTCTCCAGCGGTGCGCCCCATTCCCTGCCTGCCACCACGCCGCCCTGGTAGGAGCCAAAGCCCACGCTGAACACCTGCGCACGCCCCAGCTGCTCCCGCGCCAGCTGGCCGATATTCACCATGTCTTCGCGCCGCATGTCGGTGTAGCGGGCATCGCCCACGTGCGTGTTGTGCGCCCAGATGATGGCCTTGCTATCCGGCCCGTGCAGGGCTAGCAGGCGGTTGAGGGTTTCCATCATGTGCTCGTCGCGCACGTTCCAGGAGGCGCCGCCGCCGCGCAGCATGGCCTTGTAGTAGCGTTCGGCGTTTACAGCCACCAAAGCATTTTGCTCGGCGGCGAAGGCTTGCTCGCGCTCCGGCAGGCTGGCGTAGGCGCGGGTGCCGGCCTCACGGCGCAGGGCACGGAGCACGGCCGTCACTTCATCCTGGCAGTCTTCGGCGACGAAGGCCACGGCACGGGCATACTCCTGCGGGTCGTGGCCGTAGGGCTCAAAGCAGCGAAAAGCCTGTCGGGCGGCGGTTATGGCACCGTCGCCCTGCTGCTCGGCGTACTGGAGCACGGCTTGGAGTGATTCCCAGAGGCTGTACACGTCGAGGCCGTAGAAGCCCACGCGGCTCTCGGCGGGCCGGCGCTGGTTCTGGCCGTGCAGCCATTCCACCAAAGCCGCGATTTCCCAATTGCCCCACATCCAGGTGGGCCAGCGGCTGAAGGTGGTCAGTAGGCGGGCCGCCGTGCCATAGGTCACCGCGTCCTGCTTAATGGCCGCGTTCACCTCAAAGCAATCGGGCCAGTCGCCCTCCACGGCAATGAAGTCGAAACCTTTCTCTGCAATCAGTCGCTGGCTCAGGGCCGTGCGCCAGGTGTAGTATTCGTGGGTGCCGTGCGAGGCTTCGCCCAGTAGCACCACGCGGGCCTCGCCAATAGCAGCCAGCAAAGGGGCCAGGTCGGCTGCCGTGCGAAGCGGATGGGTAGGGAAGGGCGTTGCCATAGTTGGCAGGGGTAGGCGCGGGCAGCGTTGTCCGGCCAGGGCGCCCTATCTACGTGTTTGATTAATTGTTAGTTAACGACGAGCTTGTTGGTCGCGCCCTTCAATTCTAATCCTATCCCCGGTCCTTAAATCCCAGCCAGAGCACTAGCCCCAGCAGCGTGATACCGCCCCGAATACCCCATGCCACGGCACTGCCCCACTGGTCAATCCAGGTCAGAAAAACGTAATGGATATTGGGGTTGATAAACGGCAGCGCCAGCGAAATAAGCCCAATAATGAGCAGGCCGAGTCCAAGTTCTTTCATGCAATGTGGGCGTTAGACGGAAAAATATTTCTCAGCCTAACGCCCACATTAGCCGGATATTATGCGCCTACAGCAATGCAGGAAATTTCCACTTCCACGTCGCGGGGCAGGCGGCTTACCTCCACCGTTTCCCGAGCCGGGGCCGTGGCATCGTCAAAGTACGAACCATACACCTGGTTGATGGTGGCGAAGTTGCCGAGGTCTTTCACGAAGATGCTGCACTTCACTACATCAGTCAGGGCGAGGCCGGCGGCGGCCAGCACAGCGGTCAGGTTCTTGAGTACCTGGTGAGTCTGGGCGGCCACGTCGCCGGCTACCAGTTGCCCACCCGCATCAAGCGGAATCTGGCCCGAAACGTACACGGTATTGCCCGCTTTCACGGCTTGCGAGTAGGGGCCAATGGGGGCTGGGGCTTGGTCGGTGAGGATAATTTGATGGGACATGTTGGCGGATTGTTGGTGTTGTGAGTTGGTGGATTTAGGGCCGCAAATAAAGCGAAAAGCCGCCCCTGTTTCCAGAAGCGGCTTCCCGGAGGTAGGTTTTGGAAACCCGCCAATTCAGCATCCACTAATCCATCGTTACTCCACCGTCACCGACTTCGCTAGGTTGCGGGGCTGGTCAACGTTGCAACCGCGCAGTACGGCAATGTGGTAGGAGAGGAGCTGTAACGGCACCACCGATACCAGCGGCATCAGCACTTCCGAGGTATGGGGTACCTCAATTACGTACTCGGCCATTGCCGGAATTACGGTGTCGCCCTCGCTCACAATGGCGATGATGCGGCCCTTGCGGGCTTTCACTTCCTGAATATTGCTTACCACCTTCTCGTACGAGCTGTCGCGGGTGGCAATCACCACCATCGGCATGTTCTCGTCAATCAGGGCAATGGGACCGTGCTTCATCTCGGCAGCAGGGTAGCCTTCGGCATGGATGTAGCTGATTTCCTTAAGTTTCAAAGCGCCTTCCAAAGCAACCGGGAAGTTGTAGCCCCGGCCCAGGTACAGGAAGTTGGTGGCATCCTTAAACTCCTCGGCAATTTCCAGAATCTGGGCATCCAGCTCCAGGGCCTTGGTCACTTTGGCCGGAATCGTCTCCAATTCCACCATCAACTCGCGCAGCTTGGTATCGGTGATGGTGCCGCGCTTCTGTCCCATAATCATGGCCAGTAGCGTGAGCACGGTCACTTGGGCCGTGAAGGCTTTGGTCGACGCCACCCCGATTTCGGGGCCGGCGTGGGTGTAGGCGCCCGCATCCGTGGCGCGGGCAATGCTGCTGCCCACCACGTTGCAAATGCCAAAGATGGTAGCGCCCTTGCTCTTGGCCAGCTCTATGGCTGCCAGCGTATCGGCCGTCTCGCCGCTCTGCGAAATGGCAATTACGATGTCGCGCTCGGTGATAATCGGGTTGCGGTAACGGAATTCCGAGGCGTACTCTACTTCCACCGGAATGCGGGCCAGGTCCTCAATCAGGTATTCGGCCACCAGGCCGGCGTGCCAGCTGGTGCCGCAGGCCACGATGATGATGCGCTGGGCATTGATAAATTTCTGCTCATAGGCCCGGATGCCACCCATGTTCAGGTGGCTGGCTTCTATCTCCAAACGGCCGCGCATGGAGTCGAGGATGGAGCGGGGCTGCTCGAAAATCTCCTTCAGCATGAAGTGCGGGTAGCCGCCTTTCTCGATGGAGTCCAGCTCCATCTCCAGCTTCTGGATGTAGGGCGTCTGGCTCACGTCCTCGCGGCTGCGGATTTCCAGTTGGCCGTCGCGGATAACCGCAATTTCGTAGTCGTTCACATACACCACCTCGTTGGTGTACTCGATGATGGGCGTAGCGTCGGAGGCGATGAAAAACTCGCCTTCGCCAATGCCAATCACCATCGGCGAGCCTTTGCGGGCGGCGATGAGCTGATTGGGCGCGTCCTTGCTGAGCACTACGATGGCATAGGCACCCACTACTTCGTGCAGGGCGAGGCGTACGGCTTCTTCCAGCGAGCAGTGGTTCTGCTTCTGGATTTCCTCAATCAGGTTCACGAAAACTTCCGTGTCCGTATCGGAATGAAATACGTGGCCCTGCTGCTGCAAGTGCGTTTTCAGGGCCGCGTAGTTTTCAATAATGCCGTTGTGGATGATGGCAATGCGCTCCGACGTGGAGTAGTGCGGGTGAGCATTCTCGTCGTTGGGCTCGCCGTGGGTGGCCCAGCGGGTATGGCCCATGCCCACGTTGGCGTGCGTGTTCTTCTCGGCGATAAATGCTTCGAGGTCACTTACTTTGCCTTTCTTTTTATAAACGGTCAGGTCGCCGTTGAGCAGCGCCACGCCCGCCGAGTCGTACCCGCGGTATTCGAGCCGATGCAGGCCTTTGAGGATGATGGGGCAGGCCTCACGATGGCCCAAATAAGCAACAATGCCGCACATGGCAAATGGGTTTAAGTTCTTGAAAACAGAGGTTGATTGAAGCGCCCGATGGCGGCGCTTCCGCCCGGCGCTAGCGCTGGGAGTAATATATCCGCAAAGTTATTTTCGCGGCATCAATAGCGGCCCGGTCTAGGCTCAGGGGGTTCAGGCTTAGGTTGCCGTAGGAGCGGAGGCTGGGAGCCAGCACCAGGGCGTCGGGGGTACTATCAAGTTTGTTGGTCAGGTAGGCCTGCATGTAGGTCGTAACGGGGATGCTGTAGTACGGTTGGGATGAGGTTCCGTCAAACAGCACGCTATACGCCGGATTGCCGGCCCCTATCTGGAGCGTACCATCGGCCTGCACTACCCGGTCAACGGACGTATAGTTCACTATCCGTTGCAACACTTCGTTCGCCGTGTTCACTTCTAGGGCATAAAGCCGGGCCGGATTCGTGAATAGCGCATTGGAAAAAGGCTTCACCGGCACCCGCAACTCCGCGCGGTTTATGGTTAGTCCCGGTTTGGCAGCCAGTGCCGTCAGGCCCGTGAACGTAATGCGCGTGCCCAGGCCGGTGCCTTCCTGTGCGTAGCTGGTATTGTTCAGGTCGCCGGAGGCCACGAAGCCGGGACGGGTAGCCAGCGCTTGCAGTGCGGGGGGCAATGCGTTGGTAATCTGCGTATAATATCGTGGGTCGCTGGCGGTAGAGGTCCCACTAGCCAGATAGGACGACACCGGGCCGAAGTAAATTCCGTAAAAGTGCTTGAGTACGTTGTTGGTCGCACCCGTCGAATGGAAATACACGATGATGCGCGGCAGGCCATTTTGGCCAAAGCTCAGGATATTGCCGTTGTGGCCAGCGCTGGGGGTAATGGCAATGCCTTTCAGCAAGGCATCAAACTGGGCCTGCGTGAAGCCAGGCTGCTGCAGCTTTTGGAAAAAGTTGGTGAAAAAAGCCGACGGTACTGCCGGCTGCCCGGCGCTGGCCGTGGTGCGTTGCAATATCAGGCGCACGGTAGGGTCGGGCGCAATGGTTGTCACGGCCGGCACAGCGGGATTGGCCGCAGTGGCCGCCACGGCCGCCGTCACAATTTGCACCTGCGTGCGGTCGAGGCGGCTGGTCAGGTTCAGGCCCAGCGGGGTGCCCACCGGGGTTGTCGTGCTGGCATCATACACCTGCCGGTCGTCGAGCGGGTTAAGCAGCTGGTATACATCGTATTGCACCGGGGTGGTGGCGCCATTCACCTTATCAAAGCCCAGCACCATTACCACCGAATCCATCACGGGAGCAGTGAATTTAGATGGCAGCGAGTCTGCCACAGCGCCATTGAACAAGTTGAAGTAGGCCCGGGCTTCGGTCTGGCCCGCCACGTTGTCGTTGAGGCGGCCGATAAGAAATCGGTCCGTTTTCAGGCTTTGCACGGGCGCCAAGCGCACGGTACCGCTCGTCACGGGCAAATCCAAGTATTGGGTGCTGATGCCCGTGGTATCGGGCAGGTCCACGTTGAGGGCGGTGCCCGTGTCGCAGCCCGTTAGGGCCAGGGCGGCAAACGCGACCAGCGGGGCACAGCGGCTAGTTAGCCAATTCATTGTAGAGCGCTAGGTAAGAAGAGTGCAGGTTTTCGTCGGTAGCCACCTGGCTGAGCTTGTTGTGCAGGGCGTATTCGTGGAACATGCCGTTCATGTTGTCCGAGAAATCCTCGTCGGACCGCACCACGGTGTCGGCATACTCCATGCCCATTTTGATGAAGCCGCTGAAATCAGCGGTTTTCAACGATGCCAGCATGGCATCGTCAATGTCGAGCATCTTGGCCTTCTCGAGGATGTTGCCCTCGAATTTGTCGTTGAACTCGTTGTTGTAAATCGAAAACACCGACTTGGCGTCCTTGAAAACCGGGTCTTTTTTGTAGGTGGTTTTCAGGTACAGCGGAATCAGACCGGTCATCCAGTCGGAGCAGTGCACGATGTTGGGCGACCAGCCCAGCTTCTTCACCGTTTCAAGTACGCCTTTGCAGAAAAAGATGGCGCGCTCGTCATTGTCGGCGTAGAATTTGTCGTTTTTATCGACCAGAGCCGACTTGCGGTGGAAATAATCTTCGTTATCGATAAAATAAACCTGCAACTTTGCCGTCGGAATCGAAGCAACTTTGATAACCAAAGGTTTTTCGTCATCGCCAACCGCGATGTTGATGCCGGACAGGCGCACTACTTCGTGCAAACGGTTCTTGCGCTCGTTGATGATGCCAAAACGTGGCACGAAAATCCGGATTTCGCAGCCCATCTCCTGCATGCTGGCGGGCAGGCGCCGCAGCATTTCAGCCACCTTGGTGGTCTGGAGAAACGGGTCAATTTCGGTGGCCGCGTATAGGATTCGTAGCTTCGACATAAAGGAATTATTGAAGAGAATGGAACAAGGCCATGCTATGGGTGCACAAAATTAAACAATTTTGAGCGGAAATTCAACATAAGCTACTTTGGGGGCCATTCCAATTGCCTTCCTCTCCTATGCAGATACTAACTACCGCCGCCGGGTTGCAAGCCTACACCGAACAGGCCCGCCAAGCGGGCAAAAGGTTGGGCTTGGTGCCCACGATGGGTGCCTTGCACGCGGGCCACATTCAGCTGGTGCAGGCTGCCCGCGCCGAGTGCAACGAGGTAATAGCCACCATCTTCGTTAACCCCACGCAGTTTAACAACGCCGATGACTTCCGGCTCTACCCTAGGGTGCCGGAGGCCGATGCGGCCCTGCTGGAGCCGGCCGGCTGCACGGCTTTATTCGTGCCATCGGTGGAGGAAATGTACCCCCTGCCCGCCGTGTTGCGGTTCGATTTTGGAGCACTGGAACAAGTGATGGAAGGGGCGCACCGGCCCGGTCACTTCAACGGGGTGGCCACGGTGGTAAGCAAATTGTTCCATCTGGCCCGCCCGCACCGGGCGTATTTTGGGCAAAAGGACTGGCAACAGGTGGCGGTGGTGCGCCAGCTGGTGGCCGACTTGTCGTTCGACCTGGAAATTGTGGCTTGCCCCACCATCCGGGAAGCCGACGGGCTGGCCATGTCGTCGCGCAACCGGCGGCTCGACGCGCCGGCGCGGGCCGTGGCACCGCTGCTCTACCAGGTGCTGAGCGCCGCTGCAGTCCAGGTGCGGCAGGGCGTGCGGCCGGCCCAGGTGCAAGCCGAGGCCCTGGCCACGTTGGCCCAGGAACCCGCCATCACCCCTGAGTACGTGGAAATAGCCGATGCGCAAACCCTGCAGCCGCTGGCCGAGTACGTGCCCGGCCGCGCCGTGGTGCTGTGCCTGGCCGCCCACCTGGGCGGTGTGCGGCTTATTGACAACGTGGTGGTGGATGGTTGAGCTACGCCCAGGCGGGGCGGGGGAGGGGTTATCTTTGTGGCCCCAATCAATGCCCTCGGGCCAAGCTAGCTATGCACATTGAAGTAATGAAGTCCAAAATCCACCATGCAACGGTCACGCAGGCCGAATTGCACTACGTGGGCAGTGTGACGATTGACGAAGACCTGCTGGACGCCGCCAATTTCGTCGAAAACGAAAAGGTGACCGTGGTAAATGTGAACAACGGCGAGCGTTTCGAAACTTACACCATTCGCGGGGAGCGGGGCTCGGGCACCATTTGCCTGAACGGCCCGGCGGCGCGCAAAGTGGCGGTGGGTGACGTGGTTATCATCTTTTCCTACGCGCTGGTCGATTTTGCGGAAGCCCGGCAGCACAAGCCCACGGTTATTTTCCCCAACGAGCACAACCGGCTGGCTTAATCCAATGAGTGAATGGGCGAATGAGTGAATGAGCGAGTGACTCCCGCAGCCATTTGCTCATTCACCCATTCGCCCATTCACTCATTCCTTCATTGATTAAATGAAACACCTGCTGACGATTGTTAAATACGTGCTGCTGCTGAGCATCTCGGTGGCGCTGATGTGGTACGCGGTACGCGGGCAGGACCTGTCGCGCATCGGGCACTACATTGCCACGGCCAATTATTTCTGGCTTACGCTCACGCTCACGCTATCAGCGCTGGGCTATTTCAGCCGCGCCTACCGTTGGCAGATGCAGCTCGATGCCTCCCAAACGCCGGCCCCGTACTGGGCTGTGTACCATGCCATGATGGTGGGCTACCTGGCCAACCTGGTGCTGCCGCGCATGGGCGAGGTCATTCGCTGCTCGGTGCTGCGGCGCACGAGCGGGGTGCCCGTACAAGTAGCGCTAGGCACGGTAGTAACCGAGCGCGTGATTGACGTGTTGGTGCTGTTGGGTTTAATAGTAAGCCTGTTGCTGCTGGATTTCAATACCTTCTGGAACTTCGTGACGGTGCAGGTGCTGGGCGGGCGCTATGAGGCGTTGGCCCGCAACCGCACGCCGCTGCTCATCGCGGCCGTCATTGCGGGCGTGCTGCTGCTGGCAGCAGGCTACGCGCTGTTTCGCAACCTAGAACGCCTGCGGCAGAATGCGTTTTTTAACAAGGGCGTGCTGTTTGTGAAGGGGCTGCTGGCGGGTGTGTTCAGCGTGTTAAAACTGGAGAAAAAGGGCGTGTTTCTAATGCACACCCTGTTTACCTGGGCCGTGTATTACCTTATGGATTACCTGGCCTTCTTCTGCTTTCCCGAAACTTATAACCTCGATATGAAGGCCGGACTGGCCGTGCTCACCTTCGGCGCCTTTGGCATGGCCGCGCCGGTGGCGGGCGGCATCGGACCGTTTCACGTGATGGTGCAAGGCATTTTGCTGGTGTACGGCGTGAGCAAAGAGGCCGGCATTGCCTACGCGCTGGTGGTGCACGGAGCCCAAACGCTGCTGGTGGTGCTCATGGGCGGCATCAGCTTCGTGGCCGTGGCCGCCGCCGATAAAGGCAGCGTCCTCACCGAGGCCGAAGCCCTAGCTGAGGAACCGCTCACCAGTGAGTAAGATGGTAAATGAGTAAGTGAGTGGATTTTTTATCTCTCTTACTGTTCGCTCATTTACTCACTTACTCATTTTCCATCTTACCGCATGTGGACTAAAGATAAAATTCTGACCCGCGAGCAGTTGCCGGCCACCCTGGCCGACTGGCGCGCGCAAGGCCGCAAGGTGGTGTTCACCAACGGCTGCTTCGATTTGCTGCACCTTGGCCACGTCGACTACCTGGAGCAGGCCCGGCACCTAGGCGATGCGCTGGTGGTGGGCCTGAATACCGATGCCTCGGTGCGCTGCCTCAAGCCCGGCCGGCCCATTCAGGACGAGGAGGCGCGGGCCCGCATTCTGGCCGCGTTGGCATTTGTGGATGCCGTGGTGCTCTTCGGCGAGCCCACGCCCCTGGCTCTAATCGAACTGGTGCAGCCCGACGTATTGGTGAAGGGAGATGACTACGCCGTGGAGCGCATTGTGGGCCACGAGCTGGTGCTGGCCCGGGGCGGGCAGGTGCTCACGGTGCCGCTGGTGGCGGGCTATAGCACCTCGCGCATCGTGGAGCACATCATCGCCACGCAATAGTCATTTTGGCAGGGCCGAAATACTGCATCTTTTTTGCAGAGCAAGTGTTTTGATAGCAGTGCCGGGAGCGGCCGAAGTGTTGGCCATCTGGTTCGGGCTTTGGTTTCCGGTTGCGATTAAATCCCTTCAATTCACTTCCTCCTCATGTCATCTTCCTATTGGCTCATCATCGTGCTAATGGCCGCAAGCTGGGCCATTCAATGGCGGCTGCGCAGCAAGTTCAAACAGTACGCCCAGGTCGGCCTGAGCTCGGGCCTGAGTGGGGCCGAAATCGCTACCAGGATGCTGGCCGACCATGGCATCTACGATGTTCGCATCATCAGCACCGAGGGCCAGCTTACTGACCACTATAATCCCACCGACAAAACCGTGAACCTGAGCGAAGGCGTTTATGCCGAGCGCAGTGCGGCCGCTGCGGCCATTGCGGCCCACGAGTGCGGCCACGCCGTGCAGCACGCCACAGCGTATTCTATGCTGCAATTCCGGTCGGCCATGGTGCCGACCCTGACGGCGGTGTCGAAGTGGATGCCCATTATTTTGCTGGCGGGCGTGTTCATGATTAACCGGAGTGTGATTCCGTTGGGTGTGGGCATCGGCCTGTTTGCCCTCACCACGCTGTTTTCGTTCATCACCCTGCCGGTTGAGTTCGATGCCTCGCGCCGCGCCCTGGCCTGGATGGATAAGCGTGGCGTAGTGACCGTGCAAGAGCACGCCATGGCTAAGGATGCGCTGTGGTGGGCCGCTATGACCTACGTGGTGGCAGCCCTTGCCTCGCTAGCCACGCTGCTTCATTACGTGAGCATTTTTATGCGCCGCCGGTAAATTACCGACAGGATTTCATTAAAAAGAGCCGCCCTTCTGCTTGCAGAGGGACGGCTCTTTTTGTGGCTGACCGACAGGCCTGAACGAATTAAAACCAGAATCCGATTTGCTGAAATATTCTGGCAATTCTGGTTTGCGCTGATGAACCGGTTTATCCCAGCTTCTTGTACCGCACGCGCTTCGGCTCTACGTCGCCCAGGCGCTTGCGCTTGGCTTCTTCGTAATCGGAGAAGTTACCCTCGAACCACACCACTTCCGAATCGCCCTCAAAGGCCAGAATGTGCGTGGCCAGCCGGTCCAGGAACCACCGGTCGTGGCTGATGATAACAGCGCAGCCGGCGAAGTTCTCCAGTGCGTCTTCCAGCGCCCGGATGGCGTTCACGTCCAGGTCGTTGGTCGGCTCATCGAGCAGCAGCAGGTTCGCGCCCTGTTTCAAGGTCATGGCCAGGTGCACGCGGTTTTTCTCACCGCCCGAAAGCATGGCCACCTTCTTCTCTTGGTCGCCGCCGCCGAAGTTAAACTTGCTCACATAAGCGCGCGAGTTCACTGGGCGGCCGGCCAGCAGCATGGTCTCGGTGCCGCCCGTGATGGCGTCGAATACGCTCTTGCTGGGGTCCAGCGTGTCGTGCTGTTGGTCGATGTAGGCCGTTTGCACCGTGGGGCCTACTTCGAAGGTGCCGGCATCGGGCTCCAACTGGTGCGTGATGAGGCGAAACAGCGTCGTTTTGCCGGCGCCGTTCGGCCCGATGATACCCACAATGCCGCCCTGCGGCAATGAGAAGCTCAGGTTCTCAAACAGCAGCTTGTCGCCAAACGCTTTCGTGATGCCCTCGGCCTCAATCACCTGCGCGCCCAGGCGCGGGCCGTCGGGGATGAACAGCTCCAGCTTCTGCTCCTTGTCCTTGGCTTCCTCGCTGGCCAGCTTGTCGTAGTTGGCCAAGCGGGCCTTGCCCTTGCTCTGGCGGGCTTTGGGCGACATGCGCACCCATTCCAGCTCACGCTGCAAGGTTTTGGCGCGCTTGCTTTCCTGGTTTTCCTCCTGAGCCAGGCGGGCGGTTTTCTGCTCCAGCCACGAGGAGTAATTGCCCTTCCACGGAATGCCCGAACCACGGTCCAGTTCCAGAATCCAGCCCGCCACATTGTCAAGGAAGTACCGGTCGTGGGTCACGGCGATGACCGTGCCTTTGTATTGCTGCAAGTGCTGCTCCAGCCAGTACACGCTTTCGGCGTCGAGGTGGTTGGTGGGCTCGTCCAGCAGCAGCACGTCGGGCTCTTGCAGCAGCAGGCGGCACAGGGCCACGCGGCGCTTCTCGCCCCCCGAAAGGTTGCCGATGATGGCTTCTTCGGGTGGGGTGCGCAACGCGTCCATGGCACGTTCCAGCTTGCTGTCGAGGTTCCAGGCATCGAGCTGGTCCAGCCGCTCCTGCACCTTGCCCTGCCGGTCGAGCAGCTTGTCAAAATCGGCATCCTCTGCCCCGAAGGCTTCGTTGATTTCGTCGTATTCCTTCAGCAGGGCCACGGTTTCGGCCGCGCCTTCCTCCACCACCTCGCGCACGGTTTTGGTGGGGTCGAGCTGGGGCTCCTGCTCCAGGTAGCCCACCGAGTAGCCCGGCGAAAACACGACCTCGCCCTGGAATTGCTTATCAACGCCGGCAATGATTTTCAGCAGACTCGACTTGCCCGAGCCGTTGAGGCCGAGCACGCCGATTTTGGCCCCGTAGAAAAACGAGAGGTAGATGTTTTTAAGAACTTGCTTCTGCGGCGGGTAAATCTTACTCACGCCGGCCATGCTAAAGATGATGGTCTGGTCGCTCATGGGGTGGGGGTGGGGCTAATGAAAGAAATGCAACCGCAAAGAACGACAGCCGCCGCTTGCAACCCACACCCCAGCCCCGGGTTCTGTCAACAGATTGGTCCGGTCCCGGCCGCCGACCGGGCCGGCTCAGCCGCTGTTCAACGAAAGCTACATCTTTTCATCACGTTTTTCCCGTAAACTTGTACTCCCTTCCCGGGTCGTGTTTCAACCGCCGCCCGTACGTCCTTTTTTGTCCCTCCTGCCCAAGCCCCCACCTTCCTACCCACGAGCTTACTATCTGTTATGGAACCAACCGACCACCTGCTGGCCGAAGCCAAGCGCTACGGCTACGTGGAAGCCGATGGCGTGTGGCTGCGCCCGGTGCTGGGCCAGCCCGCCCGCCAGATTGGCTTAGTCAAAGATTCGGACGATGCCGCCCTGCGGTACTTCAGCCAACGCTTTGAAGCCCTGCGTGCCAAAGTTGATTCGCTGCTGGAAAAAATGGAGGCCAGCGAAAACAAAGGCTCCTTCCTGATGAAGGCCCTGCACCTCAAAGAACAGCTCCTGACCCATGACGGCCTCGGCGATTTCGCTGCCTTGCACCGCCGCCTCACCGAGGCCGAGGATGCCATTGCCGTGACCGTGGCCCGCAACCGCGAAAAAAACCTGGCCACCAAAATCAGCTTCATTCACGAAGCCGAAGCGCTGAGCGAAAGCGTAGAGTGGGTGTCGGCGAGCGAGAAGGTGAAAGACCTACGCCAGGGTTGGCTCAAAACCGGCCCCGTTGACAAAGCCATGACCGACGAGCTCGAGCACCGCTTCCAGTCGGCCATTCAGGTGTTTTTCGACCGCCGCAAGGCCTTTCAGTCCGATAAAAAGGCCATGACCAACCGGGTGCAAACCCGCTACCGTGACCTCATTCAGCAGGCCGAAGCCCTCAAAAACTCCGACCAGTTCGAAACCACTTCCCGCCAGCTCAAAGCCCTGCAGCAAGCCTGGCGCGAAGTCAACGGCAATCTGCCCAAAAAGCAGGCCTCTGAACTCTGGACGCGCTTCCGCGCCGCCAACAACCACTTTTTTGAGCGCCTCAAGGCGCACATTGCCGCGCAGCAGTCGGCCGGAGCGCCCGGGGCGCCTGCCACCCCCGAGGTGCTGCTGGCCCGCAAACGCTCCCTAGCCGAGCGCGCCGAAGCCCTGATGGCTATTCCGCCCCAGGAAGCCATCCACCAGGCCAAGTCGCTGCAAGCCGAATGGAAGCAGGTGGGCACCGTGCGCGGCGAAGAGTCGGACCGCATCTGGCAGCGTTTCATGGTGGCCTGCGACAAGATTTTTGAGCTCAGCGCCCTTGAGTACCACCTGCGCAAGCGCGCCGATGGGGCACCCATGCCCACGGCCCCGGCCGAGCGCGCCCGTTTCCGGGCCAGCACGCTGCGCGAGCTGCTCAAGGACGACCACGAAGAGCTCAACACGCTGCGGGCCAACCTCGACAACCTCAGTCCCAGTGCGGCCAACGATGCTTTCCGGCAGATGCTACAAACCAAGGTGCGGTCGTTCGAACGCAAGATTCGCACAAAAAACGACCTGATTGTTCTGTTCAGCCAACAGGCACAAGCCGCGGGCTAACCCTGGCCAAAAATTTGCGTTGTCGGGTGAAACGGCCCGGCCGTTTGTATCTTGACGGGAAACTGTTACCTTCGCCCACCCTTTTTTATCCGCTTCACTATGTATTGGACACTCGAACTGGCTTCCTACCTGGAAGATGCTCCCTGGCCCGCCACCAAAGACGAACTGATTGACTTTTCTATCCGCTCGGGTGCGCCCATGGAGGTAGTAGAGAACCTGCAAGCCCTGGAGGATGACGGCCAGCCCTACGAAAACATCGAAGAAGTATGGCCCGACTACCCGACCAAGGAGGACTTCATGTTCAACGAGGACGAGTATTAATAGAGTTATGAGTTGAGAGTTATGAGTTATGAGTTGAAAAAGGACTTACCTGCTGAACTCATAACTCATAACTCTCAACTCATAACTCCCACGCTCGGCGTGGAAAATCTGGTTGCGGGCTACCCCGGTAGGGTGCTGGTCCGCAACCTTTTTTTGTGCCTGCCCGCGCCGGCTTTCGTGGCCGTGGTGGGGCACAATGGCAGTGGCAAAACCACCCTGTTTCGGGTGCTCACGGGGCAATTGCCTTACGAGGGAAGCGCCAAGTTGCACGGCCACGAAGTGCGCGAGCTGCGCCGGGCTGCCACGGCCGGCCTGTTGGGCTACCTGCCGCAGCGCGGCAGCCTCGATTTCGCCATTGCCGTGCGCGAACTGGTCGTGATGGGCCGCTACCGCCACCACGGCTTGCTAAGTGCCTACGCCCCGGCTGATTACGCGCTGGCCGATGCCGCGCTGGCTCGCGTAGGCATGGCCCACCTGGCCGCTCGCGACTTTACGCAGCTGTCTGGTGGCGAGCAGCAACTGGTGTGGCTGGCCCAGCTCAGCCTGCAGGATGCCCAGGTATATCTGCTTGATGAGCCCACCCAGCAGCTCGATGTGTACTATCGTCGTCAGGTATTCAACCTCGTGCACGACTGGACAGTTAGGGAAAATAAAACGGTGCTGTGCAGCACCCACGACCTCGACAATTTGCCCGAACTCACCGGTTACTTGCTGAATCTGTCAGAACCAGAACCGCAGCTGCGCCCCATTTCCGAAGCCACGGTGCGCGAGGCGCGGGCGTGGCTGGAGCAGGCCCCAAGGCCGGTAAGCTAAGGACTCAACGCCGCCCCGGCCGGCCGCGCAGCACCTGCCCGATGGACCGCATAAACGGCCCGGCCGATACCGAATTCATCACCCGTAGGTTGTCGGCCCAGGAAGTCTGTTCATCCAGAAAGCGGAAAATGCGCTCTATGGGATTGCGCTCAAACAGCTGCCGGAAGATGTCGCGCGTGGTTTCGCCCCGGCGCTGCATGATGTCGAGCAGCAGCGTATCAAATAGTTGGAACTGCCATTTGTCGCCCGTGGCATCGGCGGGCGGGCGGCCGGTTTTCGCCAGCGCCGCTACCAGTCGCGCCGAGTGCTGCTGAATGCGCTTGAAAGCGTAGCCGGTGCTGGGCTTGGCCCGTCCGCCCCGCGTGCCCAGGTTGATGATGTGCGCGCCGTTGTGGGCGGGCAACGGGTGGTCTGTCATCGGAATTGCGCCCACTTCTTCGGCTATAATGCGGTAAGTTTTCAGGCCCAACGTATTGCCCAGATATTCTCGAATAGCCGCTTCGTATTCGGCTTTGGGCAAGACGTTTTCTGAAAACAACGTGTATTCAATCAGCGCTTTACGATTCGAGAAAGGCAGCACGTAGATAAACCGCGCCTCGTGCTGCTGCGCGCCGCGAAAGTCCATGAACTCCACCGTCGTTGGGTCGAAGACATCGGTATCCGCCTCAATTTCCCATCCCACGAAGTGCTGCAACAGGTAGCGGTGCTTCTCGGGCTGCTTTAGCTGCGCCAAGTCCGGCGGGCGGCTGTCGAAGGCGTAGCGGGCCCTGAAGTCGCCCTTACTGCTCCGAACCCGCACCCCACCATTGGCATTTTCCAGGCTGGTTACTGTGGCCCGCACCCAGGTAAACTGCGGATTATTAGCCAGTGCCTGCTGCACGAAGCGGTAGTAATCAAGTCCATTGATGGTTTTGTAACGGTAGCGCCCCAAATCAAGCACGCGCTCGAAGCCGGGGCTACGGAAGGCAATTTTGCGCCACTCGTGCGCCACAATGCCGTCGAACATGCTTGGCTCATCGGCCCAGAACGACCACGTGCGGTCGTTTTGCGTCTTGGCTTCGGGTTCGATAATCAGTACCTTCTTGAGGGCCAGCCGCGGCTCTTGCGCTACGTGGTACGCCAGGCTCAGGCCCGCCGCGCCGCCGCCTACAATGAGGTAATCGTACTCAATCAGCGAATTGGCATTGGACATTAGCGGGGGATATCAAACGCAAAAATGGCACAGCGTTCAACAAAAAAGCCGAACCTCACGGCCCGGCTTTCTTGATATTTAAATAACGACCAAATGGTCTAGAAGTTCGGCGACAGCAGGTACTTGTGGTAGAAGTCGTCGATGATTTTCACGGCTTCGCTGGCATCGTCCACAATCTGCACCAGGTTCATGTCCTCGGGCGAGATGTTGTGCTCCTCGTGCAGCATCACGTCCTCAATCCACTTAAACAGGCCATTCCAGTAGGCCGAGCCCACCAGCACGATGGGGAAGCGGCTGATTTTCTTGGTCTGAATCAGAGTCATGGCCTCAAACAGCTCATCGAGGGTGCCGAAACCGCCGGGCATGCCCACGAAGGCCTGCGCGTACTTCACAAACATCACCTTGCGCACGAAGAAGTAATCGAAGTCGATGCACTTGTCCTGGTCGATGTAGATGTTGTGGGTCTGTTCGAAGGGCAGCTCAATGTTGAGGCCCACCGACTTACCGCCCTCGGAGCGGGCACCTTTGTTGCCGGCTTCCATGATGCCGGGGCCGCCCCCCGTGATAACGCCGTAGCCGTGGCGCACCAGCTTGGCCGCAATTTCCTCGGCCATCTGGTAATAGGGGTTTTCGGGCTTGGTGCGGGCCGAGCCGAAGATGCTCACGCAAGGGCCAATTTTGGACATCTTCTCGAAGCCCTCCACGAACTCGGCCATCACCTTGAAAATCTGCCAAGAGTCGGCGATTTTGATTTCGTTCCAGTCCTTGTCTACGAAGGCTTTGCGCAGGCGCTGCTCGTCTTCGAGGGCCATGGCGGTCTGGCCGTTGGTATTCTGGCGCATCTCCGTGATGGAGGTGAGTTTATCGTCGTTAACGTTTGGCTGCTTGATGGTTTTGCCGCTGCCGGCATTCAGCATGTCGTCAGCAACTTTGGTTTTGCTGGTTTTCGGTTTTTTCAGTGTAGACATAGTGTTCAGTTGGGAGTTCCTTCAAAAACAAAATCGCCCCAAATGTGGGGCGACCAAAAGTAGGGCGTCAAAGTTATCGATTTGTTACCAAATAAAAATGCTGCCGGTTGAAAGGAATTTCGTCTGTCAACCTGAGCGTAGCGAAGGACTTTATCACGCCGAAATCGTTTGCGGTAAACAAACGGCTGCAAATGTGACCGAGGCCTTCGCTACATTCAGGATGAAAAACAGGGATTTTACGCTCTTAATGAGCCCTATACCAGCTGGCGCAGTGCCATCTCGAACGAGCGCTGCGCGATGCCGGTGGGCTGCGCGTTCTCGGCGTGCGTGCGCTCCAGGGCCGCGCCGATGATGCGCGAGGTATCGGCAAAAATGGCCTGGTCGGTGATTTCGGCGCCGGTTTCCATGAGGTAGGCAAACACGCGGGCCATGCCGCAGTTGGCGATAAAATCGGGGATGACGGCCGTGCGCTCATCGGCAAATACACCGGTGGGGCCGAAGAAAATCTCAGGGTCGGCAAACGGCACGTTGGCCCCGCAGCTAATGACCTTGAGGCCGCCTGCTACGAGCTGCTCCACCTGCGCGCGCGTCATGAGGCGCGAGGCCGCGGCCGGAATAAAAATATCGGCCCCCATGGACCACACTTTCTCATTCACTTCCTCGAAGGAGAGCAGGTTATCGGCTGCCAACGCATTGCCCTGGCGGGCCAGCAGCAGCGCGCGGATTTCTTCCAGACCGAGGCCCTCGGTGCTCAGCAGGCCCCCGGCCCGGTCGATGATGCCCACTATGCGCACACCCTGTCCGGCCAGGTAATAGGCCGCCGCCGCGCCCACGTTGCCCCAGCCCTGGATGATGGCGCGCTGCCCGCGCAGCTCGGTGCCGGGCCAGAGGCGGTAGTAGTGGCGCACGGCCTCGGCCACGCCGTAGCCGGTGATGAGGTCGGCCACGGTGTATTTGCGGGCCAGGTCGGGCGAGAACGTGGCGTCTTCCACCACCTTGATAACGCCCTGGCGCAGCTGGCCGAGCTTCTGAATTTTCTGGGGCTCGGTGGCGTGATAATGGCCGTTCACCACGCCTTCCTGCGGGTGCCAGAGGCCGTACTCTTCGGTAATGGCAATGACTTCGTGGATTTCGTCCACGTTGAGGTCGCCGCCGGTGCCGTAATAATTTTTCAGCAGCGGAAACACGGCCCGGTACCAGCGCTCCAGCACGCCGCGCTTGCGGGGGTCCTGCGGGTCGAAGTTGATGCCTGATTTGGCTCCGCCAATAGCTGGCCCGGACACCGTGAACTTCACCTCCATGGTCTTGGCCAGGCTCTCTACTTCGCGCTTGTCCAGGCCTTTTCGCATGCGGGTACCCCCGCCGGCGGCTCCGCCCCGTAAGGAGTTTATGACGACCCAGCCTTCGGCTTCAGTTTCGGCGTCTTTCCATTCAAAGACGATTTCGGGGCGTTTATTTTCAAACTTGGTGAGCAGGTCGAGCATATAGCGAAATGGATAAGAAAAACTGCCAATAAGCAGAACTACAAAGGTAGCGCCCGTCTCTGAAGTGACTGGAGACCAAAAATAGCATTTCAGAAAGAAATGAAAATGTGTGAATATTAAAGTATTTTAGGAATAACAAACCCCTTTACCCCTATTTTGCGTAATGATTAGGAACTACCACGGTAGTGCCACTGTATTGCATTTATCCTACTCTTCCAACCTCCCCTTCACTTTTTATCGATTTCATGAAACCATTACACTCGCGTGTAGAAGCGCAACAGTTGGACCGCGCCGCGGCTATGCTCAAGGTTCTCTCTCATCCTAAGCGTCTTGCTATCGTGGACCTGCTGGGAAAAACCAAGGGCAAAGACACCCAAATGTCGGTGACTGATATCTACCAAGCGCTTGATTTGCCCCAAGCCATTGCATCGCAGCACCTCATTACCCTCAAAGACCGGGGTGTGCTGAAGTCCAGCAAAATCGGCACGAAGATTTATTACTCACTGGCGGTGCCCCAGCTCCTGAAAGTGATTGATACTTTAGAAGATTATTCCGGCCGCATCTAGGCTTTCCCAGCGTCCGAAGGATAAGGCTGCCCCGCGAGAGGCAGTCTTTCTTGATTTAGGGGGTACCAGTTTACGCGCTGAAGGCCGCGTGCAACGCCAGCACCTGCGGCAGCAGGGGCTGCACGTCATCGTTGGTAAGCACGTAGTTGGCGCGCGCCATTTTCTCTTCCTCGCTGAGCTGCTTGGCCATGATGGCCTGTACGTCGGCGGGCGAGCGGTGCGGGTCGCGCTGTAGCACGCGGGCTGCGCGCACCGCTAGCGGCGCAAACACGGTGATGACGCGGTCGAGCTGCTTGTAGGAGCCGGCTTCAAACATCAGAGCGGCTTCCTTGAGCACGTAGGGGTGGCCGGCCTGCGCCTGTGCTTCGGCCCAACGCTCAAAATCGGTGCCTACGTGCGGGTGAACCAAGCCATTGAGCTGGGCCAGCAAAGCCGGGTTGTTGAACACGGTGCCGGCTAATACCGGCCGGTTGAGACGCCCAGTAGCATCGTAAGTGCTGGGGCCAAAGGCGTCGGTGAGCTGCTGACGCAGTTCCACGTCGTTTTCCATCACCCAGCGGGCGCGGGTGTCGGCATCGTAGATGGGCACGCCCAACGCATGAAATAAGCGGCTGACAATGCTTTTGCCCGAACCGATGCCGCCGGTGATGCCGATGCGCAACATGGAGAAATAGGAAGGTGAGTGAAAGATGGGCTGGAAGCCTGCTAGCGTCGGGTCTGGCGCAGGCGCACCGTGGGCACGGAGGCCCGAATTCGGGCCGGCGTTTTCACGTCGGCCTCAACTTCCTCCGCCTTGCCACGGGCCGAGGGCTGCGGCGGCACAACAGGGTAGGGGCTGGGCAACTCATTTACCAGGCTGGCCGGTCCTCGAAACGTCACCATCGCGGGCGTGAAGCTGGCCTTGTAGCGCTTGGCCGAATCCGGCGGCAGCGTCAGCGGCAAGCGGCGGGTGGCGTAGCGGTCGAAGGTGAGGCGCAGGGTATCGCCGGCCCATTCGGTTACCTGCACGCCTTCTAGGGCGTTTTGCAGGCCGCGGTGCCAAGCGGTAGCGGGCAGGTAGCGGGTGCCGGGCAGCGGCACGGGGCGTAGGTCGGCGGGATGGGTGCCCCAGCCCAGGTTGGCACGCAGCAGCCGCCAGCCCTGGCCTGTGACCGTAACGGGCAATGCCGCCGGCAACGGCCGCAGGGGCACGTAATGCACCGAGTCGTAGTGCCAGGCCAGCGGGAAGTTGATGCGGGTGGTGTAGGTTTTGTTCAGGGCGTTCATCTGCCAGAACAGGCCCGCCGCCAGTAGGCAGGCCGTGATGGCCCGGTAGAAGCTGGGCTCCTGGCCCGCGAAGGGACGCACGAACCAGCGCAGCAGCCAGCTTGCCCGATTCAGCGGCCCGTCCATGGCTTAGGCGGCGGTAATGGCGTCGGTACCGGTAGCAGTGTTGGCTTTGTTGCCCACTTCGCGAGCAATGGCCGAGCGGTCGAACCGCAGCTTGGTGCCGCGGTCTACTTCTACCACTACGGTGTCGTCGGTGAGCTCCACAATCAGGCCGTGCAGGCCGCCGATGGTGACAATGCGTGAGCCCTTGGTCAGCGACTGGCGAAAAGCTTTGGCATCGTTCGACCGCTTTTGCTGCGGCCGAATCATGAAGAAATAAAAGACGCCAGCGGCAATCAGCAGGAAAAGCGGCTGGGCGTAGTCGGTGCCGCCGGCGGCTTGCAGCAAAAGGGTCAGGAACATGGTGTTGGAATAAGAAGCTTGAAAAGGCTAGTTGGCCTTGGGAGTGAGTACGTTGCCTTTGATGAGAATGGTGGTGATGGTAGGCTGCGTGTTGGCCCGCACCGCTACCTGCTTGCTGATGATGCCCTGCTTACCGCGGCTATCGAACTGCACTTCCATCTTGCCCTGGGCCCCGGGAGCCACGGGCTCCTTGGTCCAGCTAGGGGTGGTGCAGCCGCACGAAGCGGTGGCGTCCTCAATCAGCAGCGGCGACTTGCCGGTATTGGTGAAGGTAAACGTGTGGTGTACTTTGGTATCGGGCTGAATATCACCGAAATCAAATTCGGCCTCGGCGAATTTCATCACCGGGGCGTTGGGGTTCACGGCGGCTTCGTCGCTCACCACATTGGGGTTGTCCACGGTGGGGTTGGCGGCGTCAGATTCGACGGTGGCGGCGGCGTTAACGCCTTCGGTGCCTACTTCGGCGGTTTTGTCGTGGTTGCAGGCTCCGAGCAGGAGCGCTGCGGCTAGTATGAGGTATTGTTTCATTTCAGTTTTTGGTATTCGGTATTAGGTATCCGGTAGTCCGATAAACGTGTATCAGACCACCGAATACCCAATACCGAATACCTTTTTCAAATTACAGCTTGGCAATAATGCTCTGGGCGAACTGGCTGGTGCTGGCTCTGCCGCCGAGGTCGCCGGTGCATTCTTCTTTGTTCATGAGCGTGGCTTCCAGGGCTTTGTCGATTTGTTCGGCCTTGGCATGTTCGCCGATGTGGTGCAGCATCATGATGGCCGAACGAAGCAGGGCGGTGGGGTTGGCTTTGCCCTGGCCGGCGATGTCGGGAGCCGAGCCGTGCACGGCTTCAAAAATGGCCATGTTGTCGCCTATGTTGGCACCCGCTACCACGCCCAGGCCGCCCACAAGGCCAGCACAGAGGTCGGATAGCAGGTCGCCAAACAGGTTGGTGGTCACAATCACGTCGAACTGCTCGGGCTTGTTCACGAGCTGCATGCACATGTTGTCGATGATTTTATCCTCGAACACAATCTGCGGAAACTCGTTGCTTGCCTCTTTGCAGGCGTTGAGCATCAGTGTGCCGGCCATCTTAATGATGTTGGCCTTGTGGGCCAGGGTCACCTTCTTGCGGCCGTGCTTGGCGGCGTAGGCAAAGGCAGCGCGGCAGATTTTGCGCGAGCCTTCCACCGTCACGCGGGCAATGGCGTCGGCGATGCCGAGTCGCTCGTCGTACACTTCCAGGCCAGAGTAAAGGCCTTCGGTGTTCTCCCGGAAAAGCACCAGGTCGATGCCCTCGTAGCGGGTGTGGATGCCGGGCGTGGTTTTGCTGGGCCGCACGTTCTGGTAGAGGTCGTACTTCTGGCGCAGCGTTACGTTGATGCTGCGGAAACCCTTGCCCACGGGCGTGGTAATGGGGCCTTTGAGGGCCACCTTATTCTTTTCCAGCGACTTGAGGAGAGCAGTCGGAA
This sequence comes from Hymenobacter negativus, assembly GCF_016056375.1. GTDB lineage: Bacteria > Bacteroidota > Bacteroidia > Cytophagales > Hymenobacteraceae > Hymenobacter > Hymenobacter negativus_A. The sequence continues at coordinate 25,100 of NZ_JAEDAE010000012.1, read as the reverse complement.
TCAACTCGCCCGACTGGTCGAACGTGGTCTGCCCCGCATTCTGCTCTTCCCACTGAATGGGCACCTGCGCCGCGGCAAAAATATCGGTTACCGCTTTCGTGATTTCGGGGCCTATGCCATCGCCGGGAATAAGGGTTACTACGTGCATCGTACTGGTAATAAATGACTGAATGAGAAAGCAAAGAACGGAATGAGTGAATGAGCGAAGACTGAATTTTCATCGGCCATTCACCCATTCTCTCATTCCGTCAGTTACTTAGGTACCCGCAAAAAAATTAAGCGCCCTTGCGGGAGTTGATTTGGTTGATGAGCTGGTCGACATCGCCGAGCAGCTGCTCAGCTTTAGATTTGGCATCGGAAATCACGCGCTGGCCTTCGCTTTTGGCCGTCGATTGGCCCACGCCTTCGCGGCTGGTTACCAGGCTGTCGGTGAGGTCGGCAAGCACCGAGCGGTACTTTTCGAGCTGATAGCTGAGCCAGGAGCGTGTTTCGGTGCCAGTTTCGGGGGCGTAGAGCAAGCCAAGGGCTGCGCCGGTGAGGGCGCCGCCCGCGAAGCACAGGATGCCGGTGGTGGTTTTGCTGGCCATGGTCGTCGAGGATTGGGGAAGAGAGGTGAGAATGTTTTCAAGCCTGCGTACGCAGAAATACGGCGGCAGATGCAAAAGTGGCTATATCGGCCCAATGTTCAGCCGCAGGCCATAAAGTTGCCGTCGGCCGGTACCGGCTGCCTACTGGTTGTCCAGTAGGCCGCGGCCCGATTTGCGAATGTCGCCGCTGGCGGCCAAATCCGTCGCCAGCTTGTCCAGAATGCCGTTAACAAATTGCTTGCTTTTGGGCGTGCTGTAAATCTTACTGATTTCAATGTACTCATTGATAGTGACTTTCACCGGAATGCCGCGGAATAGCTGCATCTCGGTAAGGGCCATTTTCAGGATGATTTTGTCGAGCAGCGCCACGCGTTCCACGTCCCAGTTCTGCACCGAGCCGGCGATGAGCTTCTCCATCTTGTCGTCCTCGATGAGCGTCTGCTTATAGAGCGTTTCGGCAAATTCGCGGTCGTCGGCCCAGTTGGCCGAGAGATTCATCAGCTCCTGCGTGGGTTCGGCGGTGAAGGGCAGCATTTTCAGCGTCTTCAATACCAGGTTGCGCACAATGGGCCGGTTTTCCTCCCAGTTCAAATCAGCGGATTCGAGCTGACGCGGCAGCGCTTCGCCTTTGAAAACGAAGTCTTTGTAGATGTGGCGCAAGATTTCGAGGTCCGTGTCGTAGTCCATCTCGGGCTGGGCAATGTCCTTGCCGTTGAGGTAAGCCAGCACGGTTTCATCGGCCTTCATTTCGCCCCAAGCGGCGCGCAGCGCTTCCACTTCTTCGGTCCCTTCCCAGGCCAGCTTGCGCCGGATGGTCTGGCCCTGCAACTGCTCATTAGCCATCAGTTTGGCAATGGCCTTGTTCTGATGCAGGCGCGTGGCGTCGATAGCGTTTTCGCTGGGCCCGAGGCGGCGGCGCTCCTCGCGGCTCTGTTCTTCCTCAATCACGCCGAGCAGGGCGGCGGGCAGGTTCAGCAGGTGCAGATACTGGTCGTGGATGCTTTCGGCGCCCACCAGCAGCTGCCCGCCGTAGAAATCAGCGTCCTTCTTCACCTGGTTCTGGAAGGAGTTGATGGCGTCGGCTACGGTCTTATCCACAGCTTTGTCGTCCGTTTTTTCGGGCGCGGTGCCGGTGCGGTACCAGTCGCGCAACTGGGCTTCGCTCAGCTTGCGCTGGCCTTCCAGCTTGCGGCGGTCGGGGGCCTCTTTGGCCGTCAGGTCGGGCTCGAAAGCCGCCGCGATGCGGTCCTGTGCCAGCAGAAAATCGGCCCCCACCGCCTGGTGGTAGGAATAGAGCGACTGCATGACTTTGATACGGAGGAGGCGGCGATTGAGCATTTCTTTGAGTTATGAATTATGAGTTAAAAGTCGTGAGTTAGAAGTTGTGAGCAGGAGAGACAAGGTGGTTAGATTCAAGCGCCTCAACCAACTCATAATCCATAACTTTTAACTCATAACTCCTTTAGTACGTCGACTTCACCCGGCCCACGTTGGCGATGCGCTCCTTGGCCTGCCGGATGGCGGCCGCCTGCGGGTGCGTACCTTCTTCGTCGGCCTTCTGGAGAACTTGGAGGGTGAAATCGTAAATTTTTTCGGTCTGGGTGAGGGCGGCCTGGCGGCTGCCCCCGGTTACTTCGGAGTACACGTTGATGAGGCCGCCGGCGTTGATAAGGAAGTCGGGGGCGTACACAATGCCGCGGCGCACGAGTTCGGGGCCGTGCTGGTTTTCAACCTTGAGCTGGTTGTTGGCGCAGCCGGCCACCACGCGGGCCTTCAGGCGCGGAATGGTGTCGTCGTTGAGCGTGGCACCCAGCGCGCAGGGCGAGTAGATGTCCATGTCCTGGTCGTAAATCTCGTCCAGGCCCACGGCGGTGGCGCCGAAGCGGTTGGCCGCATCCAGGGCGCGGTCTTCGTAGTAGTCGGTCACGAGGAGCTTGGCGCCCTCTTTCTGGAGGTGCTCCAGCAGGTAGGTGCCCACGTGGCCCGTGCCCTGCACGCCGATGCGCTTGCCGGCCAGGCTCTCCGAACCGAAAGCCTTTTTGGCGGCGGCTTTCATGCCCATGTACACGCCATAAGCCGTCACGGGCGAGGGGTCGCCCGAGCCGCCCATGCTCTCGGGCAGGCCGGCTACGTGGGTGGTTTCCATGCGGATGTACTCCATGTCCTTGGTGGTCATGTTCACATCCTCGGCCGTGATGTACTTGCCGTTCAGGTTCTTCACGAAGCGGCCGAACTTGCGCAGCAGGGCTTCGGTCTTCAGCGTTTTGGCATCGCCGATGATGACGGCCTTGCCGCCGCCCAGGTTAAGGCCCGAGATGGCGGCCTTGTAGGTCATGCCGCGCGAGAGGCGCAGCACGTCGTTTAGCGCTTCTGCATCAGAAGCATAGTGCCACATGCGCGTGCCGCCGAGGGCCGGCCCGAGCACGGTGTTGTGGATGCCGATAATGGCCTTGAGGCCGGTTTCGTGGTCGTGGCAATACACAACCTGTTCGTGCTGATGCTCGGCAATCTGACCGAAAATCGACTCGGGGGCGACAATCTGGGTTTCAATCATGGGGATGAATTGAAGGTTGGTGGGAATTTGGGATGGATGGTTGGGAAGAGTGCGGCGTAACTTTGTTGGGTCTTATACGGAGAAACCGGAACGTCATGCAGAGCGCAGCGAAGCATCTGGCCCGGGGAAGTAAATCAATCGTAAAAAAGATTGAATACCACTGCAAGCAAGATGCTTCGCTGCGCTCTGCATGACGTTCTAGATTCTCTTTCAGGCCGCAAAAGTACCGCTATTTTCCCGAACCGGCCCCCTTCCCACCCTGCCCGTGCGCGCACTATCCGCCGTTAATCCCTTCATCTTCCGCTACAAGTGGCATTTCCTCGCCGGGGTGCTGTTCGTGGCGCTGAGCACCTTGCTGGCCATTTTTCCGGCCCAGCTGGTGCGCTACGCCTTCGATTTGGTGAACGAGGGCATCGACCTCTACCATCTCTATGCTGGTACTGAGGCCCAAAAGGGCGTGTATCAGCTGTTTGGGCGCAACGTGCTGTTCTACGGCGTGCTCATCATTGTGCTGGCGCTGGGGCGCGGCATCTTCCTGTTCTTTATGCGGCAGACCCTCATCGTGATGTCGCGCCACATCGAAAACGACCAGAAGAACCAGATTTACCAGCACTACCAGTCGCTGCCGCTCAGCTTCTACCGCCGCCACAGCACCGGCGACCTGATGTCGCGCATTTCGGAGGACGTGAGCCGCGTGCGGATGTACCTCGGGCCGGCCATCATGTATTTTTTGCAACTCGTGCTGCTGTTCCTGCTCATCGTGCCGCTCATGCTTATGGTGAACGTGAAGCTGACGCTCTACACGCTGCTGCCGCTGCCCATTCTGTCGGTCAGCATCTTCTACGTCAATAACTTGATTGAGCGCAAGTCTGACGAAATCCAGCGGGCGCTGTCGGGCATGACGACGTTTGTGCAAGAGGCATTTTCCGGCATTCGGGTGCTGAAATCCTTTGTGCGCGAAGCCGATTCGCACGCGCAGTTCTCGGCCGCCAGCAACGAATACAAGGAGAAATCGCTGAGCCTGAACTTTGTGAACTCGCTGTTCTTTCCGCTCATTCTGTTCCTCATCGGCCTGAGCACGCTCATCACGGTGTGGGTGGGTGGCCAGGAAGTTATTCGCGGCACCATCACCACGGGCACCATTGCCGAGTTCCTGATTTACGTGAACCTGCTCACTTGGCCGGTTACGGCGCTGGGCTGGACGTCGTCGCTGGTGCAGCGCGCCGAGGCTTCGCAGGCCCGCATCAACGAATTTCTGGACCAGAAAACCGACATCATCTCGCGCCAGAATGTGCAGCGCGAGCTGGTGGGCGACATCGTGTTCGAGAACGTGTCGTTCACCTACCCCGATACCGGCATTCAGGCCCTGAAAAACGTGAGCTTCCGCGTGAAGCCGGGGCAGACGCTGGCCGTTATCGGCAACACCGGCTCGGGCAAAAGCACCGTGGCCGCCCTGCTCTGCCGCCTCTATGATGTGACCAATGGCGACATCAAAGTGGATGGTGTGGATGTGCGCGACTATTCCCTTCGCGCCTTGCGCGGGCAGATTGGCTACGTACCGCAGGACGTATTCCTGTTCTCCGACACCATCCGCAACAACATCAACTTTGGCCTCGACCAGCCCGACGAAGCCCGGATGCTGCAGGCCGCCAAAGATGCCGATGTGTACGAGAACATTCTCGCCTTCCCCGAAGGCTTCGATACCAAAGTGGGCGAGCGAGGCATCACCCTCTCGGGCGGCCAGAAGCAACGCGTGAGCATGGCCCGCGCCTTGGTGAAAGAGCCCAAAATCCTGATTCTGGACGACTCGCTCTCCGCTGTGGACACTAAGACGGAGAATGCCATTCTCGGCAGCTTGCAGCGCATTATGGCGGCGCGCACCAGTCTTATTATCTCGCACCGCGTGAGCTCGGTGAAGCTGGCCGATGAAATTCTGGTGCTCGACGACGGCGTGATTGTGCAGCACGGCACGCACGATGCGCTGATGGCCGACGCAGCAGGGCTATATAAAGCGCTCTACGACCGGCAATTGCAAACCGAAGAAGCGTAAACTGGTGGGTTGGCGGATTTGTGGAATGGTGGATTCGCTGTTTCATCCGCGCCAATTCACCAATCCACTCATCCACTAAGCCACCGCATGAACCAGCGCCTCGCCCACGTCACCCTGCTCGTTCGTGATTACGACGAAGCCATTGCCTTCTACACCACTGTACTGGGTTTCGCCCTGGTTTCTGACCTGGATATGGGCCAGGGCAAGCGCTGGGTGGTGGTAGCCCCGCCTGGCCCCACTGGTTGCACCCTGCTGCTGGCCGAGGCCAAAACCGACGAGGAAAAGCGCGGTGTGGGCCATCAGGGCGCGGGCCGCGTCTGGCTGTTCCTCCACACCGATGATTTCTGGCGCGACTACCCGGTGCTGCAGAGCCGTGGCCTGCGCTTCCTCGAAACGCCGCGCTCCGAAGCCTATGGCCATGTAGCCGTCTTCGAGGACTTATATGGCAACAAGTGGGACCTGCTGGAGCCGCTGGGTTAATACTGAATGACGCAAACGGAAAAGGCCGTCATGCTTAGCATGACGGCCTTTTTAAATAGTCTTTGTTTCGGAGTACGAGATGCTTTTCTACTGACCAATCATAACGCGGCGCATGCCGGTTTTTTCATAAGCGGTGCAGCGCACGATGTAGGCTCCGGCCGGCAGCTGGCTCACGTTGAGCACGGCCGGCGTCTGCCCGTTCATCATGGTGTGGGTGATGACCGGACGGCCGCCGGCATCGGACACTTCTACGCGGGTAGGGCCGGGGTTATCGGTTTTCACGGTGAGCTTGCCGGCCACGGCATCGGCTTTCACCTTAATGGCGTTGGGGTTGGCGGCGGGCGTTTCGGGGGCCAGGGCAATGCGGCTGGCACCCTCGGCGGCTGGCGCGGCGGTGGCCGCAACCGTTGCGGGGGTGGGGGCTACTGCACCGTTGGGCAAAATTGCTTCTTCTTTGGCGGGAGCTGCTGCAGGGCTGGTGGAAGCCGGTGCTTGGGCCTGCGCGGCGGCCGAAGCCAACATGCTGACCAACACAAGTAGTAATAACTTTTTCATAAGTAGGATAAGAACAAGATGAGGTAAAACGGCTTGCGTAAAGCTAAGCAATTATGAGGCTGATTGAACCAAAACCGCTCCAAAAACTGGCCCTAGGCCACTGCTGACAAAACTTTATTTTTGCTCAGCTTGCACAAGAATCAAAAATAACCTTACCTTTGTCGCTCCAATACCAATCGGGGTGTAGCGTAGCCTGGTATCGCGCCAGCATGGGGTGCTGGAGGTCGTAGGTTCGAATCCTGCCACTCCGACGGAAGAGCAGCCGCTCTTGTAAAGCCTCCGAACTTCTGGGTTCGGAGGCTTTTTTCGGCCGCTAATATTGGAGCAAGAAAACCGGTCGCCCCATCGGCCGGCTTTCGGGGTGTAGCGCAGCCCGGTAGCGCGCGTCGTTCGGGACGACGAGGCCGTAGGTTCGAATCCTGCCACCCCGACTTTCCCGTAAGCTTCAATGCCCCTGTCTTCTCGGCAGGGGCATTGTGCTTTTCAGGCCGTTGGGTGGTGGGACCGGCTGCACAGCCGTAAGGATTAATGGAAGGCGGGTGTTGGATTGGGTGAAAACGGGAAGACCTTTACGGTTCTTTTCCCATTCATTATTTCCTCCCACATGAGAAATACAGTACTTCTACTGGCTGCGCTAGGCAGCACTCTTTCGGCCGCGCAGGCCCAGTCTACCATTGGCAAGGGCACCGGGCTGCTCACCGGTAGCGTTGGCTACCATACCCAGACCGAAAACGTAAGCAGCACCACCGGCAACGGGAGCGCATTCAGCAGCACTTCCAGGTTCGGGACGTTCATGCTGGATTTATCCGTGGGGGGCTTCGTGGCCGATAACTTGGCGTTGGGCTTGCAGCTTAACCACACGGTAACCGGAGGCTCCTACACATCTTCAAATAACAACAGCTCCTCACCATCCATCCCTACGGCTTCTACTTTGCGGGTGGGGCCCATGGCCCAGTACTACAAAATGCTGAGCGAACAGTTTGGCCTGACGACGATGCTTGGCGCGGGCTATGAGTCGGACAACAACGTGAGCCAGAGTTTGTATTACAACAACTACGGCAACCCAAGCATTTACTATTCAACACGCAAACTGACCGGTTTTTACGCGGCGCTTACGCCGGGTATTATCTTTTTTCCGGTGCCTAAGCTTGGCCTGACGGCAAGTATTGGCAGCCTGAGCTATAGTCGGTTGAAAGTGAAGAACGACAACAACATCGACCAGACGCTCAATTCGCTCGATGCCGGCTTTGGCCTGAGCCAGCTGCAATTTGGGGCCGGCTATTATTTCGGGCGCAAATAACGAAGCAGACCTTTTCGCCTGCTGATAAAAGCCTTGGCATCATCCGATGCCAAGGCTTTTTGTTGCCACTCATGATAGTCGCGGCAGGGCAGGCTATGAGGGCTTTGGTGCAAGCCGTTGGCCGGTAGCTACTTCACGCCCACCCATACTTCCGATTCCTCGTTGGCCCCGAAGCGTTCCAGGTAGAAGTCGCCGCGCTGGGTAAGTTTCTGGGCTTTCACGGCTTCGAGGGCAGCGGGGTAGAGCTTATTGGGTGCTAGCAGGTAGCTCACGCCCTTGAGGCGGGCGGCCAGCACGCGCTGTCCGGGCGGTACTACACGGTAGTGGAAACCGGTGGGCAGAGCTTGGGTGGTATCGGTCACGGCCAGGCCGATGAAGGCCCGGATGGTATCGTGGGCCGTTTCAGGGTCGTTGAGGTAGAGGTTGGCGAGGTCGCCGTGCAGCCGGGCCTGGGCGTCTTTGGCTTGGCGAAACAGGGTGCCGAAGGCATCGCCGGTGACCTTGCCGTGGAAAGGCTGGCCGGCCAGATATAGCGGCGCGGCAGTGATTTCGAGAGTCGTTTTAGGTTCGTGGGTACCGCCAAGGTAAACGTAAGTGCCGGCCGCAATGAGCGTGAGCAGGATGATGGCGAGAAAGAGGTAGCGCATGGTTCAATGGGTGAGTGGGTGAATGAGTGAATGGGTGAGTAGGTGGATGGCGCAGTTGTCATTCATCCACTCACCCACTCGCTCATTCATCCATTGACGACGTACTGCATGCGGTAGAGCTGGGCATAATAGCCGCCCTCGATGCGCAGCAGCTCGTCGTGGGTGCCGGTTTCCTTGATTTCGCCCTTGTCGAGCACGATGATTTTATCGGCTTTCTGGATGGTGCTCAGGCGGTGGGCGATGACGAGCGAGGTGCGGCCCTGCATCAGCTTTTCGATGGCCTGCTGAATCAACTCCTCGGTTTCGGAGTCGACGGAGGACGTAGCTTCGTCTAGCACGATGATGTGGGGCTGGTACACCATGGCCCGCACGAAGCTGATGAGCTGGCGCTGACCCACGGAGAGCGTGGCCCCGCGCTCCATCACGGGGTAGCCGAGGCCTTCGGGCAGGCGCTCGATGAAGCGGCGGGCACCCACGAGGTCGGCGGCTGCCCAGATTTGCTGGTCGGTGATGGCCTTGTTGCCCAGCGTGATGTTGTCGCGGATGGAGCCGGCGAAGAGGAAAACATCTTGCAGCACGATGCCGATTTGCCGGCGCAGCAGGCTGAGGTCGTACTCGCGCAGGTCGCGGCCGTCAATGAGGATGCTGCCGCTCTGAATGTCGTAGAAGCGGCTCAGCAGGTTGATGATGCTGGTTTTGCCCGCGCCGGTGGCCCCCACGAAGGCGATGGTCTGGCCGGGCTTCACGTGGAAGCTGATGTCTTTGAGCACCCAGTCGGGCTCATTGTAGGCAAATTTGACGTGCTTGAATTCCACGTCGCCCTCCAATTCAGCGGGGGCGAAGGTACCGGTGGGGGCGATTAGCTCCTGGTTGTCGAGCAGTTTCAGGAGACGCTCTGTGCTTACCAAACCTAATTGCAGGGTGTTGAACCGGTCGGCAATCTGGCGAATAGGGCGGAAAAACAGGGCGTTGTACATGATGAAGGCGATGAGCGCGCCCTTCGAAATCGAGCCCTCAATCTGGCCCTGCGCGGCGTACCACACCAGCAGGCCCACGCCGATGGCGCCCAGCACCTCGGCCACCGGGAAATAGATGCTGTAGTAGAGCACCGAGCGAATGTTGGCCTCGGTGTGCTCCTTGTTGATGGCGGCGAACTTGCGGTACTCGCGCTCTTCGTTGTTGAAAATCTGGACCACGTTCATGCCTGTGAGGTGCTCCTGCACGAAGCTATTGAGCTTGGCCACGGCCGTCCGCACGTCCTGAAATGAGCCCTTGATTTTCTCCTTGAACACGTAGGTGCTGAACAGCAGGGGCGGAATTACGGACAAACTCACCAGCGTGAGCCGCCAGTCGATGTAGAACATAAAGGCCATGATGAACAGTAGCTGCAGAATGTCGCCCACCATGGCCGCTAAGCCCTCGCTGAACACGTCGGACAGCGTTTCGACGTCGGAGATGTTGCGTGTCACGAGCACGCCGATGGGCGTCTGGTCGAAGAATTTGAGCTTGAGGCTGAGCAGGTGGCGGTAGAGGTCGGTGCGGATGTCGCGCACGATGTACTGACCCAGCCAGCCGCCGTAATACGTCTGCAGGTAGCTCACGCCGGCGTGGGCCACCAGCAGTACCAGCAGCAGCAGAAACATAAAGTTCAGCCCCTTCATGTCGCCTTGCTCGATGCTGACATCGACCATGCGCTGAATGATGAAGGGCCGCAGCGTGCCCAGCACGGCCGTGGCCACGGTAAGCACAATCAGGCCGATAAAGACGCGCCGGTAAGGGCGCACGTAGCCGAGCAGGCGGCGCAGCACGGCCCAGTCGAAGACCTGGCCGGTTTTGGTGGCGGAAGTGGTGGGGTCCATAAGTAGGGCAAAGGTCGGGAGGAAACCGTGGCCGGGGCCAAAGAGTTGGCTGTGGCCACGGTTTCCTCCCGGCTCGGCTGCTACTGGACCATCAGTTTTTTGACGACGATGACAGTGTAGGCAGGCTTGCCATCGTTAGAAAAACAAGCGCTAGCGCACAAGCTCCACCCAGCCCTTGCCCAGCGTTCCGCCGTCGGCATCGTGCAGCAGGTAGTAGTAGAGGCCGGCCGGCAGGCCTGCGCCGCCCCAGTCGTTGTGGTAGGTCGGGGTGTCGAACACCAGTTGGCCCCAGCGCGAGAATACCTGGAGGCGGCCCGTGCAGCCGCCCAGCTCCGGAGCGAAGGTGTCGTTCAGCCCATCGGCGTTGGGAGTGATGATATTGGGCACGCGGGCGGCCTGCACGTCCACGGGTGGCAGGGTGAGCTGGTTGGGGCAGCTGCCGGCGGGCGCGGCGGGCAGGCTGGCCAGCGGCTGGTAGCGGCCGGCTGCGGCGTATGTATGCTCCACCACTGCGCCGGTGGCCGGCGGCGTGCCATCGCCAAAATCCCACTGCACCTGGGCCGACGCGGCCCCGGTGGCCTCGAAACGCAGCCGGCGCGGGGCGTAGGCATTGGCGGGGCAGGCGGGTACAGTCCAGCGGGCCTGGGCCGAAAGTTGGGCGGGCACGGTCACGCGGTAGGGGGCCGGGTCGCAGGAGCCGGGCAGCTCGTAGTAGAGTGTGGTGGTGCCAGGCGCGGTAGGCGGGGTAAACACGCCGGCGGCCGTCACGCCCAGCCCGGTCCAGGTGCCGCCGGCCGGGCTAGCCCGCAGCTGCAGGGATGCGGGCGGAGCGCAAAGCACGGTGTCAGGCGGCAGGTGCACGGCCGGCACCAAGCTCACATTCACGGTTTGGCTGATGGTGGTAGGGCAGCGCACTTGGGCGAAGTCCCAGGTGTAGGTGAGCGTGTGGCGGCCCGGCCCGGCATCGGAGGGGTTGAAACGGTTGCCCACCACCCCCGGCCCGCTAAATACGCCGCCCGCCGGTAGGGCTGCCAGCACAATGCCGTGGGGCGGCGCGGCCAGGCAAAAGCTGACATCGCCCACCGGCGCAAAAAACAGCGGCGGCAGCGGCAGCACCTGCAGGCGCAGGCGGCCGGCCACGGGGCAGTCGGCGGCGTTGGCTGGGGCCGGGCCGATGTAGGCCAGCACCTGCACCCCCATCAGCGCCGCCGTTGGCGTAAAGAAAAAACCGCCGGCCACCGAGCCCGATACTCCCGGGCCGGTCCACATGCCGCCACTGGGAATGGCACTCAGGCGTTGGGGCCCGGCCACGGCGCACATCACGGTGTCGGGCGCCGATACCGTGGCCACGCCGCTCGTATTCACGGTCACGACGCGCTGCGCCCGGCCGGGACAGGCCGGCGAGTTGCCGGGCGGGCCGGTATAAAGCAGCGTTTGCGGCCCGGTGAACAGCGGGGACGGGGTGAAGAAGAACCCTGTGGCCACGGAGCCCGATACGCCGGGCCCGCTCCAGGAGCCCCCCAGCGGTGTGCCGCCGAGGAGCCGGAAGGGCCGCGTGCCGAGGCAAAGTGCCGTGTCGGGTGGGGCTGCGCCGATGGGGCCGGGCGGCAGCACGGTCATGCGCAGGGTGTCGATTACGGCATCGCAGTCGGTATTGCCCTGGAAAGTATAGATGAGGATGTGCGGCCCGCCCAGCAGCGCCGGGGAGGGCGTAAACACGAAGCCGCCGATGGAGCCCGACACGCCCGGGCCCGTCCAGATGCCGCCCGGCGGCAACCCGGGCAGCGCCGTCGGCGGGTCGTTGAGGCATACCTGGCGCGGCGGCAGGGGCGTGTGGGGCGGCACGGTTTTCACCGCCATTTGCAGGGTAGCCAGCACCGGGCAGCGCCCCGCAGACACCTCGTAGGTGAGGGTGTGGCTGCCCGGCCCGGCCAGCAGCGGGTCGAATCGGGCCGTGCCCGGCACTACGCCCTTGCCGGTCCAGGTGCCACCGGCAGGCAGCCCCGTGAGCGGTACCGTGGGCTGCGGCAACCCCGTCAACAAGCAAAACGAGCGTTGCGGGGCCGTTGCCGTGGCCCGGCCCTGGGGCAGCACCGTGATGCGCCGCGTGCTGGTGCCGGCGCAGCCATTGGCCGCGCCGGGGCTGGTGTAGGTGAGCACATTGGGGCCTAGCAGCGTCGGACTGGGCGTAAAGATGAAGCTGCCGACAGTGCCGCTCACGCCCGGCCCCGTCCAGGTGCCACCGGCCGGCGAGCCCCCCAGTGCCACCGGCCCCGCCTGTGCGCACACCGAGAGCGTATCGGTACCCGCTGGCGAGGCCGCCGCCAGAAACGCAAACTTGAAGGCCGCATTGTTGCAGCGCGGCGCTCCATTGGCGGCAGCATAGGTGAAGGCCCCGGGCGGAATGGGCAGGCTGCCCGTGCCCGCGCCGCCCTGGTCGCAGGCGCACACGGCTTGGTAGAGGATGCCCTGGGCATCGAAGCGCGAAGTGCCACCGTCCACGTGGTCATCGGCTGAGGTGCCGAAAAAGGTGGCGTAGTCGAGCACTCGCGCGCCATCAGAAAGCTGCATCAGGTAGAAATCCTGGCTGTCGGTGTTGTTCTGCAGGGCGTTGGCCGTCACGGGCAGGCCGGTGGTCGAGCCGTTGTTGGGGTCGAGCCCACCGCCCCAGCCCGCCAGCAGAATGCGCCCGTAGCAGTCTACCCCAAATGCGGTGGGGGAAATGTCCGTGGTAGTGCGCCCGCTGCCAAATACCGTGGCAAACACCGACGAGCGCAGGTTTGACGCCAACTGCTGGATAAACTGCTGGCCCTGCGCCGTGTGGTAGCGCGTGGCATCGAGGCCGGGCCAGGCCGGGTCCAGCGTCTGGCCCAGCACGTACACCTGCCCACCCGGTCCCTGCCGCACAAAAAAAGCCTGGTCGTAGGCACTGGTGCCCAGATAAGTGCTTTGCTGCAGCGTGCCGTCGGGCCGCAGGCGGGCCACGTAGCCATCCACGCCGCCGCCGGGCGCGGCCTGGTAGCCGCCCGTGGCTCCGGCCAGACTGGGACTGGTAGTGCCGCCCGCCACCAGCAGTTCGCCGCCCGCGTCTTCGCGCTGTAAAGAGTATGCCGCATCGGCCCCGGCGCCGCCCAGCAGCGTAGTCCACCGCACGCGGCTGAAGCTGGAATCGAGGCTGGTGACGAGGCCATCGGAGCTGCCGCCCCAGTAGTTGCCGGGCACTAGGCCAGGGAAATCGGCCGAACCCGTCACGCTGGCCACGTACACGTTGCCCTGCGGGTCAAGGGCCAGGTCGCCCCGGAAGGCATCACCGTAGTTGTGGCGCAAGCGCGGCGTGGCGGCGGCCGGGTCCAGCAGGCCATCGGTGCCAGTGCCGCCCAGGTAGGTGCTGGCCCGCAGCCGGCCGCCGTTGGCGCTCAGGCGCGTCAGCACCAGGTCGGAGCCGCTGCTGAGCACGAAAGGCGAGTTGTTGCCGAATGGCGCGATGGCAGGCCCGCCCCGTAGCGCCCGGCTCAGGGCGGTGGTGGTGGTAGGGAAATCAGGGGAAGCAGTAGTGCCCAGCAGCACAAGCTCGTTGCGCTCGTTCACCAGCAGGCTGTGCGGAAACTCCAGGTTGTTGCCGCCCACGTAGGTGGCCCAGGCCCGCGCGCCGGGGCCGGTGGCGCTGGTCGTGAATTTCATGATGGCAATGTCGGTGCTGCCGGCAAAGGCCGTCTGGTAGGCTCCGGTCGTGACCGGATAACCGGCCTCAAACACCACGCCCGCCGTGTAGAGGTTGCCCGCCGCATCGTGCGTAGCCGCAAAGCCCCAGTTTTCCACCGGCGAGCCCGTGTAGCTGGCAAACTGCACGGCGGGGTCAATCACCAGTGGCCGGCTGGCATCATACGTTCCCAGCTTAAAGCTCACCACTTCGCCGCGCAGCACAAAGGCGCAGGCCACCGGCTGCCGCGCCCCGGTAGCCGGGTCGGTCTGCCAGGCCTCGGGCCGAAAATCACTCAGCACGCCGGCCGAAGTCTGCACCCGCAGCTGGCCGGTGGCGGGGTCGAGGCGCAGGCCGTCGGCCCCGCGGTAGCGCCACTGGGCCCGGGTGGGGTCGGCCCCGGGGCTTAGCAGCAGGTCGTATTCGAACTGGTAAGTGGAGCTTTCTTTCAACAAAAAGTCGATACCAGCCCAGAGCTGGCGGTAGCGCAGCTGCCGCCAGGCGCGCACGTCGGTAGCCCAGCGGGCAGCGGCGGTGCCGCGCAGGTAGTGGCGGCGGCCGGGTACTTCGGTTTCGGCTTCGGGGGCAAGCGTAGCGGCGGCGCTGGGCTGCACGAACTCCAGCCGCAGGCCGTGGGCAGGAAGCCGGCCATTGGCCCGGGCGGTTTTGGCGGGTCCGTGGCCCGGCAGCCCGGCGGTCAGGGCATAAGTCAGCCCGGTTTTCTCCACAAAAAGGCGGGCTCCGGAGGCTACCTGGGCGGCATAGCGGGCGGGGGCATCCCACTGGCCCCGGTTTTCAACAAATTCAATGGTGCGGGCCGATTCCTGCGCCCGGGCGGGGGGCGCGAGCAAAACGGCCAGCACCAGCAACAGAGTAGCTGTTGGGCGCATAAGCAAACGGTGGAAAGGAAGGCCAAAGGTGGCCTGTTGCTACGCGCAAAAACAATGCCTTGCCCGCAAGCCCGCTCAAGTTAAGCCGCGCTTGCCATTACTCCGGCACCACGTCGGGCTCATACTCTACCCGGCTCAGGAAAAGGCCTTTGGCCGGGGCGGCGCTGCCGGCATCTACCCGCTTTTGGGCCCATAGCAGCTCCTGAAACTGGCGGGGCGTGAGGCGGCCCCGGCCCACGTCGAGCAGGGTGCCCACCACCAGCCGCACCATGCCCCGCACAAAGCGGTTGGCCCGGATGTGGAAGCGCCAGCCGCCCGGTGCCGGGTGCCAGCCAGCGGCCGTGCAGTAGCACACATAATGGTTTTCGCCGCCCTTCACCTTCGAGAAGGTGGTAAAATCGAACTGCCCCACGAGGTAGTCAGCCGCCTCGTTCATGGCTGCGATGTCGAGCGGGCGGTCCACATATAGGGCCTGGTCGCGCCGGAAAGGGTCGGGCTCCGTCACCACAAAGTAGTTGTAGTTGCGCTCCTCGGCCGAGAAGCGGGCGTGGGCCTCGTCGGGCACGGGGTGCAGGCGCAGGGCCCCGATGTCGGGCGGCAGGGCGCGGCGCAGGCGGTAGAGCAGCACGTCGAGCGGCAGGGTTTCGGGCAGGTCGGCGTCGAAATGCGCCACCTGGTGGCTGGCATGCACGCCGGTATCGGTGCGGCCGCTGCCCAGGCAGTAGGTGGGATGGCGCAGTATCTGGGTCAGGCAGCGGTCGATTTCGGCCTGCACGGTGGGCTGGCCGGGCTGAATCTGCCAGCCGCGGTAGTTAGTGCCGTCGTAGGCAAGGTGCAGGAAGTAGCGCATCAGACGCAAAAGTACGGCGCTACTCCACCACCACGCACCAGTATAGGGTAGCGCTAGTAGTAACGGGGGCCAGTTCCAAGTTAAGGGCGTGGTGCGAAAAACTAACTAAATAGACGTCATACAAACAAGTAGGGGCGGGGCTTGCTCCCGCCCGCCGTGCGCGCCGTTCTCACGGTCGTGCCACGACGGGCGGGGGCAAGCCCCGCCCCTACAAGGTTTTTACCTGTCCCTACAGCTTCTCGTAAATAACGGCCGCGCCCTGGCCCACGCCCACGCACATGGTGGCCAGGCCGTAGCGCATGCCCTCGCCGCGGCGGTGCATCTCGTGCAGCAGCGTGGCGGTGATGCGCGCGCCCGAGCTGCCCAGCGGGTGGCCCATGGCAATGCTGCCGCCGTTCACGTTCACCTTGGCCATGTCGAGGCCCAGCTCGCGCACGCAGGCAATGCTCTGGGCCGCGAAGGCTTCGTTGAGCTCAATCAGGTCGATATCGGCCAGTGTAAGACCGGCGCGCTGCAGCACCTTCTGCGTGGCCGGAATCGGGCCGAGGCCCATTACCGACGGGTCCACACCGGCCACGGCCGAGGCCACCACCCGCGCCAAGGGCTTCAGGTTGTACTTCTTCAGCGCCTCTTCGCTCACCATCAGCACGGCCGCTGCGCCGTCGTTGATGCCTGCCGAGTTGCCGGCCGTCACCGTCCCGCCCTCGGGCTGGAAGGCGGGCTTCAGCGTTGCCAATTTCTCAAGGGGCGAGAAGCGGGGCTGCTCGTCGGCGTCAAACAGGGCCGTATCACCTTTGGGGCTAGGGATGAATACGGGCACAATCTCCTTGCGGAAACGGCCTTTCTCCAGTGCCCGGGCGTATTTACGCTGGCTCTCGAAGGCAAACTGGTCCTGCTCTTCGCGGGTCACGTGGTACTGCTTGGCCACATTTTCGGCCGTCTGGCCCATGGCGAAGGGGTAATGCAGCTTGCTCAGCTTGGGGTTGATGAAGCGCCAGCCCAGCGTGGTGTCGTGCGCCGTGAGCTCGCGCCCGAAGGCCGATTCCGACTTGGCCATCACGAACGGGGCGCGGGTCATGCTCTCGGCCCCACCGGCTAGGTACACGTCACCCTCGCCGCACTTAATGGCACGGGCCGCGTCCATGATGCTCTGCAAGCCCGAGGCGCAGAGGCGGTTCACCGTATTGCCGGGTACCGTGATAGGCAGGCCGGCCAGTAGTGCGGCCATGCGGGCCACGTTGCGGTTATCTTCCCCGGCTTGGTTGGCGGCCCCGATGATAACATCTTCGACAGCGGCCTTATCAACAGAAGGGTTGCGGCGCATGAGCTCGCGGAGCACGTGGGCGGCAAGGTCGTCGGGGCGGACGCTGCTGAGCGCACCCCCAAATTTTCCAATCGGGGTGCGCACGGCATCCACGATATAAGCAGTTGGCATTCGTAAGGTAATAATGGCGGCGCAAGCGCCGGATGGGATTAAATTTGCGGCCCGGGTACTGGCCCGGACTTGTTCTACACTACAACAAAGATGATACAAAGAATCCAAAGCGTGTTTTTGCTTTTGCTGGCCCTGGCCATGTTAAGCCTGCTGGCGCTGCCCCTATGGCACAAAATCGACGGCCTCACCAATCAGGAATTAACTCTCACCGCCTTCGGGTTCGATGCCAAAGGCCTCACCGTGCCGGCCGGTATTGGTCCGGTCTGGGCCATCGGGGCGCTGGCCGCTGCCTCAGCCGCGCTGGCTATTTTCGAGATTTTCCAGTTTCGCAGCCGCATGAAGCAGCTCATGCTGGGCTCCATCAACCTGCTGCTCATCACCGCCACCCTTGGGGCCGAGTTCTACTTCCAGACAAAAGGCGAGCAGCTGCTCAACATCAAGCTCGAAGGCCAGGTCCTCATCGCCTTCTACCTGCCCACACTGGCCTTGCTGCTCAATCTGCTGGCCAACCGCTTCATCCGCCGCGACGAGCAGTTGGTGCGCAGCGCCGACCGCCTGCGCTAAGAAATATCATTCCGGCGCAGGAGGAATCGGAGTTGAATATTCCTCTGATTCGTTCTGCGGCGAACAAAAAAAGGGCCGTTGTCATTACGACAGCGGCCCTTTTTTTATTATTCACTCAATTCCCACTCGCTCAGCGCTGCGAAGCATTATTCAAGGCATCTTCTACCGCCTTGGCTCCGCTTTCCGTCTCAAACGCATCATACACCCGGTCGAAATTCTCCGGGTCGCTGACGTGAGAGTAGGCAAACGTGGCCAAATCTATCCGGCAAGCCTCGGAATTGATGCTACGCAGGATACGACTCAGTTCATCGGCTCGCAGGCTACGCTGGGCCAAGCCATCCTTAGCCGCACTCAACTTACTGGCCTCCGTAATGCGCCCCTGCACAGTTTTCACTAGCGCATCCACGTCTTGCGAAGCCATGCTGCGGTAGCTGCTGGTGGCCGTGCCGGGATAATTGCCGGGCGTGGGGCCGTTGTTGTAGCCGCCGTTGCTGGGGTAGTTTGGGTTGCTGCCATAGCCACCGCCGTTGCTGGGGTAGTTCGGGCTGTTGCTGTAGCCGCCGTTGGAGGCATTGGGGGCCGGGGCGTTGTTGTAGCCACCGTTGTTATACGGGTCGTTGCCGTAGCTGCCTTGGTTGCCGTAGCCGCCGCCCTGGCTGTAGGGTACCGGGCTGTTGTAGCGCCCGCCGCCGTTGTTGTAGTAGCCCCGGCCACCATAGCCGGGCGCGTACAGTGCCACGGCATTCACCTGCTGCAAATACAGCGGCTGGCCGGGCCGCGTCACCAGCACAAACGTGGTTTCGAGGCCGGGCTCCAGCCACACGCGGCTGCGGAAGCGCAGAGCCCCACCATACGCCGTAGGCACACTGAAATCGGCCCAGTGCTGGCCGGGCATTAGCTGGTCCACGTGCACCTGCCGGGCCATGCCCCGCGTGAGCGGCCGCCCATCCAGCACCAACCCAAACGGTACCCCGCGCTCCGACGAAAAGTTAACATTAGCCGGCATGGGCGGATACGCCAGTGCGGGAGCCACGGCGGCAAACAAACCCGCCAACGCCAGAAGTAGAGCCTTTTTCATTGCAGTAAAGAAGAAACAACCGGCCAGAAAATCCAGCCGCTGTTCAGCTATTTCCAAAACCTGTGCCACGTTTTACCATCCCCTAAATCAACTGGCTCGCCGTTGCCTCTAGTAAATGGTCGGGCAGCAAAAAGCCCCCGTAACGTTAGCTGCGGGGGCTTTTTTACTATAATCAGAAGGCTCAGGCTACTTCGCTATCCGGGTCACTTTGAACTCGGTGCGACGGTTGCGCTGGTATTCTTCTTCCGTCGTCGGCTTCAGCACGATGGGGCGGGTTTCGCCGTAGCCCTTGGCCGTGATGCGCGACTTCGAAATGCCTTTGCTCACGATGTAGTCAACGGCGGCCTGGGCGCGCTGTTGCGAAAGCTTCAGGTTGTAAGCGTCCTTGCCGCGCTGGTCGGTGTGCGAGCTCAGCTCGATGGAAATTTTGGGGTTATCCACCAGCGTCTGCACCAGCGTATCGAGGCGGATGGCGGCATCCGGCCGGATGTCATATTTATTGTAGTCGTAGAGAATGTCTTTGACTTCAATTGCCTTGGCCAGGATGATTTTGTTCAGCGTCAGAGTCACTGGCAGCTGAATATCGTTGGTCAGGTTGGGCAGCTGGTCCTGGCTGGGCTTGCGGCCCACGGTGCTCAGCGTGGCACGCGACGAGAAGTCACCGGCGCGCTCAGCCAGCAGGTTGTAGCTGCTCACCGAGTCCAGCTTCAGGCTGAATTTGCCGTCTGGGCCGCTGGTAGCGGTCTGGCGCTGGCCGTTGGCACCGGTCACCGTCACGGTGGCACCGGCTACGGGCAGCGTGGTTTTGGCTTTGTCGTCGTGCTCCAGCACGGTGCCGTCAGCATAGAAGGTCACCAGCTTGAGCGGCTTCTTCTTGAACATGTACTCGTCGTCCGAACCCTTGCCACCGGCGCGGTTCGAGCTGAACAAGCCCATGTCGCCGGCCATCGGTACGGGGGCGAAGTCGTCGGCGGTACTGTTCACATCAGCCCCCAGGTTCACGGGCTGGCCGTTCTTCACCATGAAGAGGTCGAGCTTGCCTAGGCCGGGACGTCCGTCCGAAGCAAAGTACAGCGTGCCATCCGGCGCTACGCCGGGGAAGTTGTCATTACCGGCGGTGTTGATGCTCTCACCGAGGTTTTCAGCCGGCGAGAAGCGGCCGTTCGGGCCGAGCGTGGCCTTATACAGGTCGTTGCCGCCCTGCCCGCCCTTACGGCCCGAAGCGAAGTACAGCGTGGTGCCGTCCGGTGCGAAAGCTGGAGCAAAGTCATCGGCTGTGCGGTCGTTGATGTTTGCCAGCACGGGCTCGCTCCAGGCACCAGCCTTGAGGTATGAAATCCAGAGGTCAACGCTCAGGTAGCCTTTTTTGCTGCCGTCGTTCGAGCGAGCAAACACCATCGTCTTGCCATCGGGCGTGTAGGTAGCGCTGGCTTCGTGCTTATTCTCGGTATTAAAGGGGCCTTCGAGTTTGCGCACCGTGCCGCCGGTCATGGCCGCCGCGTTGTCAAACTTAATGGCATAGAGGTCGTTGAAGTTCTCGCCGTTGCCGAGGTACTTCTTGCCCTCGCGGCCTGACGCAAATACGAAGTCGCCGGTACCGGCCATCATCGTGCCGCCAAAATCGGAGCTGGCCGAGTTCAGCGCGTCCACGGGCATCACGTCGTACTTGTTTTTGATAGAAGCCACGGCCTTGCTGGCGGCGGCGTTCTTGCTTTCGGTTTCAGCGCGGGCAGCCAGGGTGCGGTTACCGCCGCTGCTGGCGTAGCTCGCAAACTGCGCCGCAGCCTCGTCGTACTTGCCGTTGGCTTTCAGTGCCTCCGCGTAGCGGAAGCCCGCGTCAGCATTTTTCACCCCACCATCCAGTGCGGCTTTGTAGAAAGGCTCGCTTTCCTCAATCCGGTTCGAGAGACGGTAAGCCTCGCCGATGCGGAAGTTGGAGATTGCAGCTGCCTTGCCTTTGGCCACATCGGCCTTGTATAGGGGAATGGCTAGCTCATACTGGCCACGGGCGAACTGCTTGTCGCCCTTGCTCATAGCACCGCTAGTAGCACAGCCGCTCAATAGCGCGACAGAGCCAGCCGCAGTGCAGACGAATAATAGTTTCCTCATAGGTGAAGTGGGGTGGTGGTGTGGGGAGGGAAGAGGGAGGAATCAGGAATATTCCCGATTAGGCATTTTTGGGTTAGCAATAATACTACCTTTAAACAGGATTCACGTAAGCTGTCCGTTTTTTTCTTCCTGCCCGAAGTAGCGAACCAACCAGGTTTGGCTGGCTGGACGGGGCCAGCGGGTATCCAATTCACCCTTAGTCGCTAGCGTATTATCGAAATAAAAGGTGTCCGGGCCTATTGTTCCGGCTGCTACGGCCGCTTTCAATTCTCCTCGCTTGAGTAGCTGCACCGTGCCGGCCTGTAAAAACGCCAAGCGGGATTTTTCCAGCAGTTCCACTCCCAGGCGCTGCTCAAGCTGAGCCACGAAGCGCACCGAAGCATCAATAGAACAACCGCTTGCGCCGGCCACGCCCTCATCCAGCCCAATCACCAAAAACTGTTGATGCAGAAATTCGCCCGAAGCCAGCAGGCTGCGGCCGTGGCTGGTCCATTCTTCGGCAAAGCGGGCCAAAATGGGCATCACGCCCACTATCTCCGGCCCGCTGAGCGGACGGCTGGCCTGGTAAATCCACACCCGGGCCTCGGGCGGCAGCTGGTCGAAGGCAACGTACATAAGGAGCGGTTTAAGGCAGTGAGTACGGCTGGGCAGCTCCCCCAAACGGGCAGCCCATTCCTCCAAAGGTATGGGGGTAAACGGAGCTAAGCACGTTTTCTTGTTTCCGCTTACCCCCAGAAATGTATTCACACCCTCAAAATTTAGGCATTGATGCCCTCTGCCGAAGCCACCAGCTCGGCCAGGTCAAACACCTGCACCTTGCTTTCCTGCTCCTTGTTTTTTACGCCGTCACTCATCATCGTCATGCAGAAGGGGCACGAAACAGCGATAATGCTGCCCTGCAAATCGTGGGCACCGGGGGCACTGGTTTCGGTTTCCACGCCGCCCAGGTTGGCCAGCGCTTCGGCCTTGCCGGCCAGTGTAGCCAGGGCCTCCTCGGTGCGCTCTATGTTGATTTCCTTTTTGCCCGGTTCGGCTTCTTTCCACATCTGCGCGCCGCCCGCGCCGCAGCACAGGCCGTTGGCGCGGCTGCGCTTCATCTCCACTAGGTCAGCATCGAGGGCGGCCAGCACCTCGCGTGGCGCTTCGTAGATGTTATTGGCGCGGCCCAGGTAGCAGCTGTCGTGGAAAGTAATGCGGCGGCCCTTGAAGCTCTCGCCTCCGGTCACGCCCACTTTGCCCTCGTTAATAAGCTGCTGCAGGTACGTGCTGTGATGAATGACCTCGTAGTCGCCGCCCAGGGCAGGGTATTCGTTCTTGATGGTGTTGAAGCAATGCGGGCAGGCGGTCACGATTTTCTTGATGCCGTAGCCATTCAAGGTCGTGATATTCTGCATGGCCTGCATCTGAAACAGGAATTCGTTGCCGGCGCGCTTGGCGGGGTCACCGGTGCAGCTTTCTTCCAGGCCCAGCACGGCGTATTTGGTGCCCACATGGTCGAGGATGCGCACAAAAGCGCGGGTCACGCGCTTGTACCGGTCATCGAACGCGCCGGCACAGCCCACCCAGAACAGGATTTCGGGCGACTCGTTGCGGGCCGCCAAATCGGCCATGACGGGAACGTTGATTTGCTTTTTAGCGGGAGCTTCTGGAGTCATAGTTGGGGAAGTGGAGAACGACACGGGTGCCATCCTGAGCGGAGCGAAGGACCTTATCACGTCTCCGCCGCAGTGAGATTAGTAAACTAGACGAAAGCAGCGATGATAAGATGCTTCCTTCGTCAGCATGACAGGTGGTTGTTACGCAACCGTCGCTGCCGGTTTCTCGGCCGCAAACAAGTCATCAGCCCAGTTGAACCGGTCCGACGGCGAGAAAGCCCACGGCGCGCCGTTGTTTTCAATGTTCGAGAACATCACGTTCAGCGAGTTTGGCGCGGCCGACTCTTCCAGCACCAGAAAACGGCGCATCTCGATGATGCTTTCCAGCGGGTTGATGTTCACCGGGCAGCTTTCCACGCAGGCGTTGCAGGTAGTGCAGGCCCAAAGCTCCTCCGGCGTCACCTTGCCGCGCAGCAGCGTAGCCTCCATCATGTCGGTAATGGGCTCGTGCTTGGCTTCCTCTCCGTACACATTAGGGCGGAAAATGACGGGCGAGTTATACTTCTCTTCCATCCGGTCGCGCGTGTCCATGATGATTTTGCGCGGCGAGAGCAGCTTGCCCGTCAGGTTGGCTGGACACACCGAAGTGCAACGGCCACACTCGGTGCAGGAGTAGGCATTCAGCAGGTTGGTCCAAGGCAGGTCGTCCACGTCTTTCGCACCGAAAGGCGTGGGCGCCAGCGCCGAGCCATCGGGCGCGGTAGGGGCGGGGGGCACTACAAAGCCGGGGTCCATCATCGCCTTCACCTCGTTGGTGATGCTCTCCACGTTCGAGAACTGCCCCTGCGGCACCAGTCGCGAGTACCACACGTTCGGAAACGCCATGATGATGTGGAAGTGCTTCGAGCTGGGCAGGTAGTTTAGAAACAACAGGATGCCGGTAATATGAATCCACCAGCCCAACCGCTCCAACACGTGCAGCGTGCCCTCGTTGCCGGGCAGCAGGCCCACCAGCAGGTTGCTGATAGGGAATGTCCCCGGCAGGTCTTCGCCGCGCAGTTCGTGCAGCTTCAAATCGGCCGTATTCATAAAGAACAATGCCACCATCAGCGCCACCTCTATATAAAGGATGATATTGGCATCCATCTTCGGCCACAGTCGCAACTCCGGCCCCGTGAAGCGCTTGAGCGGCGGGTTGCTATTGCGGCGCCACCAAAACGCGGCTACGGCCACAATCACCAGCGCCGCCAGGATTTCGTTGGTCGCCATCAGCACATCATACACCGGCCCCAAGAACTTCAATGCCCGATGAAAGCCGAAGATGTTGCCAAATAGCCCATCCACCACAATCTCAATCACCTCAATGTTGATAACCAGAAAGCCCACGTACACCACCAGGTGCAACAACGCCGGCGTCATGCGCTTGAACATTTTTTGCTGCCCGAAAGCCACCAGCAAGGTTTTCTGAAACCGCTCGGCCACATTGCCACTCATGTCGCGCTCACGCCCAACTAGGATGTTAGCCCGGATTTTCCGGACCTGCCACGTGAAAAAGCCAAAAGCCGCTACCAGGAGCAGTAAAAAGAGGATGGATTGCAACATGCAGTAAAGGTAAGCAGGTGGAAACGTTTGGGGCTGCAATATACTCGGCATGCCTACTACTTTTTAAACTTGGCGCACATATTCACACTTTTTTTGCTGGGACTCTTGCTTCGTTGCATTGCTTTCGTACCTTTGCGGTCCCCTAAGCAACCTAAAGGCGCAGTGGGGAGACGGCAACATAGCTCAGTTGGTAGAGCACAGCACTGAAAATGCTGGTGTCGTTGGTTCGATTCCAACTGTTGCCACAAAAAAGGCCCTCCGCATTGCGCAGAGGGCCTTTTTTAATGCCCCTGCGAAGGCGGAAAATGCTGGTTAACATCGCTTGGTTAGCAAAGGCTGCACAGGAACGAAGAACTAGCCAAGACATGCAGCCCGCCCGCTTATGCTGACACTAAACATAGCTAATAGTCAAACGCTGCTCTTCAAAGCTTGTGGACTTCTCCTCAATAAGGTGGAAACAGCCATTATTTTTCCAATAGTGCAGCAGCCTTACAGCGCAGTAGCGCACATTTAGCACCGGCCACCTCCCATGCTTGTTTAGATATTCAATCGGTTGAATATAGCGAGGTGTAGCCCTATTGGTCAGATAGAGGCTTAACGCCCTAAGCATTATAATAATCTAACCCCATCCTTAGTCGTTTACCTTCATCAAGGAAACACTAAAGTCAAAATGAGTAGCTAGTCTCTAGTATTACTTGTCTGGTCCCTAAAGCGTGCTGGACCTCAAGGCCGATAGTGCGACGATAGAAATGAAACGCGTGGGGCCTCAGCTACACCCAACGGCGTATTGGGCAGTGTACCCACAGTACAATAGCTAACCAACAGTAGTGTATAAAAAACATACTTTGGTTGTTCCGTTGCTCAAATGCATGAGGGGCATTGTACCCGCTTTTCAGATATTATTCCTTGCTGTAGTTTCTTCCATGCATCAATACTATTGGTAATTCACATTAATCATAGCAATGTCACAGTCTTTGACTATATAGTGTTCATGCGATTCATGTAGTGAAGTAGTATGCATTACCACACATTATAGAGGTAGTCAAAAGAACATCTTGGGATGAGGTACCTATTAATAGTAGTGAATTCGTGAAACCGGTACTTTGCCAATTGAACCGCGACAAACCGAATATTTGCCCACTATTCTCTTCGACTACTTGCATTCCGAAAAAATCCCCGTACTTTTGCACTCCCAATCGCCAACAGGGCATCGGGTTCTGCGAAAAGCAGCTGCTCTAGTAGAAA
>NZ_JAEDAE010000011.1 GCF_016056375.1 Hymenobacter negativus | reverse complement strand
CGCTGAAACAGAAAACGTCGTGCCGAGCAATGCTCGGCACGACGTTTTCTGTTTCAGCGGGTCGGCAACCGCGAATCCGGGACTCAGTACGAAAAAAAATCACGTATTTCTACCTTATTCCAGCAACGAAATTTACCGGAGCTTTGGCTGCACGAATTCTAACACTTTCAGCAGCTTATGAAAAAGCAATACCTTCTACCGGCCGTACTATACCTCGGCCTTGGGCTGAGCGGATGCTCCTCGAACAACTCCGAATCGGAGACGCAGACTACCACTGCGGCCCCGTCCACCAGCGAGATGGCCGTGGGTACCGATAAGCAGCCCACCGCGATGCTACAGGCGGTTGAGATGACCAGCGGCCAGATTCCGGGCTACAAATTCCCGGAAGACAGCAGCACCATTAATGGCTGGATTGAGCGGCGCGATGCCGCCAGCATCGACCGCCACGGCTGGGGCATCTGGACCACTTTATCGGCTCCGGCAGGCCAGGGGCCGGATATGCCCCGCGTGTACGAAACCTGGCCCACGGCCGATGAGGTGCAACAGCAGCAGGAGCCCGGCACCGAGCAGTCCCCCACCATGCTCCTGAAGCGGCCCAGGCCGGTGCGGCGGCTACGCATGCCGCGGCAGTTCCTGCGCGACCCAAACCTGGTGAGCCGCCGGCCGGCCCGCGCCGACCTGGCCCAGGCCCATGCCATGACAGGCAGCTCAACGCAAAACGCGTTTGAGTCGGTGGCCTACAACCCGGCCGCCGCCACGTTTATCGCCCAAAATAAGCTTTTTCTGACGGCCACCCTGCAAGGCATGCTGAACGGCCACAAGGGCGAAATTCCGGAACTGCCCCGCGAATCCATCGCCATCAAGCCCGTGTACGAGATAGTGCCGGCCGCCCCGAGCGCCGCCGCGCCCCTGTACGAGATGAAAGTATGGACGGGCACCACCGATAAGCAAATCCCCTACGGCCAGGCGGCGTGGGCAAGCACCATCTACGTCGACATCAAGAACCAGGGCCAAGGCAATGGCGCGGTAGCCGCGGCCGGGGCCAAGCCTACCCCCGCCACCACGTACAACCTGCGCGACTTCGTCTACTACCGCCTCACCCAGGAAGAAGCCGATGCGCTGAACGCCGAGATAAAGGATACCTCGAACCATTACAACCAGGTGCCGGTGAACAAGGGCGACTACGCCATTCTGGTGGCCATGCACATCACCACCAAGGAAATCAAGCGCTGGACCTGGCAAACCATGTGGTGGGCGCCCAACTCGGCCAATGCGCCGCTGCCTAGCAGCAGCGCCATTGCCGCGCACCGCCCCGCGCAGCTGACGGGGGCCCCGCGCCACTACGCCATGTCCATTGCCTACCAGATGCTTGCCCCCGTGCAACCCTACGCGGGCGGCAAAAGCGTGGGCCAGTCCATCTACGCGTTCAACCCCTACCTGGAAGCGGGCTTCAGTCCGCAAACTTTTTCAAACAATAAACACTTCCAGGAACCCTCCCGTGTGCTGACCAAAGGCCTGTGGGTCACCAACAACGTAGGGGTGCGTACCAATTGCATGAGCTGCCATGCCCAGGCCAGTTTCACGTCGGTAGAGGGGCCAAATCCCCGGCTGCCGCTCGGCTACCTCGGCAACACCTACGTGGACATGGGCAGTCCTAAGTTCAAAGGCCGCCTGCGCACCGACTTCCTGTGGTCGATTGCCGACCGGGCTACGCCGTAAACGCCCCGGCCACCCGCTGCCGCCCCGGCCTGTAGCCACTGCCTGGGTCATGGCTGGTTTTCATCCATTTTTTCCACCCGAACGTCGTGCCCCACCGCTTCCCAGCGCGGGGCACGACGTTCTTTTTTTGCCGGGCTATTTGTCCCTGCCTCAACTTCCAAACTAAACCGCACTGAGTCACAAGCCGCGAGCAAGCCCGGGGTAAAGCGTAGCTTTCGGCCCGGCGCTTTATCTTCACCCAAAATTTATTCGCCCGTGGCCTCTTCCCAACAGCTTGCGCAACTCGACCGCCTGGAGCGGCAGATTACCACCTTAGTGGCTGCCTATCAGCAATTGCGTGAGGAGCTGGCCGATGCCAACACCACCGTGCAGCAGCTCCGGGCCGATGTGCGCGAGAAGGACCGGCAGCTAAAAGAGCGCCAAAACCAGGAAAATATCGTTAAACTTGTACACACCATAGCTGGGGAACCCACCCACGCCAACGAACTTAAACTGCGCCTCAACGAATACATCCGCGAACTGGACAAGTGTCTTGCCTATTTGAGAGACTAAACCGACTGACCCCTCACCCCACCGCTGTAACCTTCGCCCTATGAGCGAATTAGCCATTAAAATTCGTATTGCTGACCGGGACTATCCCATGCGCGTTGACGTGCAGGATGAGGAACGGCTGCGCCTGGCGGGCCGCCTGCTGGGCGACAAGCTGCGCGAATTCAGAGAAGGCTACGGCATTCAGGACAAGCAGGACTTGCTGGCCATGGTTGCGTTGGCCACCATGGCCGACCAATTGAAAGTGAGCAAGGAAAAGGATGGCACCGATGCGGCGCTAACCGAACGGCTGGCTCGTTTCGACGAGCTACTATCCGGCGTGGTGCTAGCGGGGTAATACCCCCGACTGGCACGCACACAACTCGTTGGCCCGGCAGGGCGGCGCGGCAATCGGCCGCTTCCGCCCGGCCCGGGCATAATCGTTCTACCTGGTTATGGTTTTTACCCCACCCCAAAAACCATAATTACATGTCACCCACCATATTATACTGTATACTTACTGCGGTAGCTGCCCTTGTGGCGGGCTTCGTAGTAGGTAAACAGCTGGCCGGCAAAGCCCGGCTGGACCACGAGGGCGAGGCCCAGGCCCGCGCCCAGCAAATCCTCCGCGACGCGGAGGAGAAAGGCAACCGCCTTCGCGACGAGAAAATCAAGCAGGCTGATGAGCGCTTGGAGCAGTCGAAGAACAAGTTCAAGTCGCTGCGCAACGAGTTTGACCAGGAAAGCCGCCGCCTCAAGAATGAGCTGGACAGCGAGCTGACCCAGCGCCGCCAGGGCGTGGTGGAGCAGGAACAGAGCATCAAAATGCTCACCGAAACTACCCAGCGCCAGCTCGAACAACTGCAGAAAAAGGAAGCCGACCTTGACCGCCAGCGCGAAAAAAACCAGACCGACACGCAGCAGCTGCGCGATAAGCTGGAAGCCCAGGCCGAAAAACGCCGCCTCGACCACGAGGAAACCATGGCCGAGCTGGAAGCCAAGCAGCGCGAAGCCGACGAGCAGCTCCACAACGTGCAGCGCCAGCTCGAAACCATTGCCAACCTGACTGCCGCCGAAGCCCGCGAGCAACTGGTGGAATCGCTGAAAAACGAAGCCCAGATTCAGGCCAGTTCCTACGTGAAGGACACCGTGGCCCAAGCCCGCCTGACCGCCACCAAGGACGCCAAGAAGATTGTGCTCGAAACCATTCAGCGCACCGCGTCGGAGCACGCCATTGAGAATTGCGTGTCGATTTTCAACATTGAAAGCGACGACGTGAAGGGCAAAATCATCGGCCGCGAGGGCCGCAACATTCGCGCGCTGGAAGCTGCCACGGGCGTGGAAATCATTGTGGACGATACCCCGGAGGCCATCATCATCTCGGGTTTCGACCCGGTGCGCCGCGAAATTGCCCGCCTTTCGCTACACTTGCTGGTGAAGGACGGGCGCATTCACCCGGCCCGCGTGGAGGAAATCGTGGCCAAAACCCGCAAGAACATTGAAGAGGAAATCGTCGAGATTGGCGAGAAAACCATCATCGACCTTGGTATTCACGGCCTTCACCCCGAGTTGATTAAGATGGTAGGCCGCATGCGCTTCCGCTCCTCTTACGGACAGAATCTGCTGCAACACTCACGCGAAGTAGCTAACCTCTGCGCTACGATGGCTGCCGAGATGGGCCTTGATGTGAAGAAAGCCAAGCGCGCCGGCCTGTTGCACGACATCGGCAAGGTCAGCACCGAGGAACCCGAGCTGCCCCACGCCATCCTGGGCATGGAAATGGCCAAGAAGTGGAAAGAGCATCCCGACGTGGTGAATGCCATCGGGGCTCACCACGACGAGATTGAGATGACGGCCATGATTTCGCCGCTGGTGCAGGCCTGCGACGCCATTTCAGGCTCGCGCCCCGGCGCCCGCCGCGAGATGATGGAAAGCTACATCAAGCGCCTTAAGCAGCTGGAGGAAACCGCTAACGGCTTCAAGGGTGTGAATCAGTGTTTTGCCATTCAGGCCGGCCGCGAGCTGCGCGTGATGGTGGACGCCGAGAACGTGACCGACGAGCGCGCCGCCGAGCTGAGCTTCGAGATTTCGCAGAAAATCGAGAAGGAAATGCAGTACCCCGGCCAGATTAAAATCACCGTGATTCGGGAGATGCGCGCCGTGGCCTACGCCAAGTAGCGCGGGCGGCCGTCTTGTTACCGGAAGCCCTTGAAGCAGTTGCTCCAAGGGCTTCTTTTTTGCTGCTGTACCGGCAGCTTCGTTGTTTAATTCGTTTCTGATGAAGGCCTGTTTACCTTCCTTTTGTTTTGCGGCAGCCTTGGCCTTAAGTGCCTGCGCCGCCTCCAAAAATCCCTACGCCGCCACCAACAAGTCGTACAAAGCTCAGGTGAAGGCTTATGCCGATGCCTTGCGTGCTACGCCAGTTATTACACCGGGGGCCGATAGCCTACTGGGCAAATACTGGGTGGGCACCACCAATTTCAACCTGCGCAAGCCCAACTACGTCGTGATTCACCACACGGCGCAGGACTCCACGGCGCAGACGCTCAAGACGTTCACCATGCCGAGCACGCAGGTGAGCGCGCACTACGTCATCGGGCGCGACGGCCGGGTGTACCACATGCTCAACGACTACCTGCGGGCCTGGCACGGCGGCGTGGCCCGCTGGGGCAACACTACGGATATCAATTCATCGTCCATCGGCATTGAGTTGGACAATAACGGTGTTGAGCCTTTCGCCGAAGCCCAGATTACCAGCCTGATGCACATTCTGGCCGGGCTGAAGAAAGCCTACGGCATTCCCACGGCCAACTTCATCGGCCATGCCGATATTGCGCCCAGTCGCAAGAATGACCCCAGCGCATTGTTTCCCTGGAAGCGCTTGGCGGACAATGGTTTCGGCCTGTGGTACGATGCCGGGCCGCTGCCCAGCCCCTTCGTGGCCGACAGCGCCGTTGCCCTGGCCGGCCGCCTGCTCGCCCCGCCCCTGCCGCCGGCCGACGACGTGCCCACGGCCACCCTCCAGCCCGTGGACACCAGTCGGGTAGATGCCCAGCTGGCGCGGCTCAACGGGCCGATTACGGTATTCAGCCCGCGCGAGGCCTTGCGGATTATCGGGTACGACACGCGGGATTTACCGGCGGCCATCCGGGCATTTAAGCTGCATTTTATTCAGCAAAACGTGGGGGCGCCGCTCACCGATGCCGACAACCGGATTCTGTATAATCTGTACAAGAAGTGCTTGTGAGCGACAGTACGCCGTTATATTTAGCCAATTGAGGGGGCTGGCGGCTAGTGCTGCGCCGGTCGGATAATTGATTCTATTGTATGCCAGAAGTATCTAAGCGCGGGCAGGCTATGCCCGTTTCGCCGTTTCGCAAGCTGCTGCCTTATGCCGACGCCGCCCGCCAACAGGGCAAAACTGTTTATCCCCTCAACATCGGCCAGCCCGATGTGCTGACCCCGCCCGAAATGCTGGCCGCCGTGCGCGAGGCCGACATCGCGGTGCTGGGCTACGCCCCCGGCGCGGGCACCGACAGCTACCGCCGCAAGCTGGAAACCTACTACCAGCGCGCCGGCATTCCGGCTCGTTTTGAAGATATTATGGTGACCACGGCGGGCAGCGAGGCCATCCTCTTCGCCATGCTCACCTGCCTGAACCCGGGCGATGAGGTGATTGTGGCCGAGCCGTTTTACGGCACCTATACCGCGTTTGCCATTGCCGCCGGGGTGAGCATTGTGGCCGTAACGGCGCATATTGAGGACGGCTTTGCGCTGCCGCCACTGGCCGATTTCGAGGCCGTGATTACGCCCCGCACCCGCGCCATTCTCATCTGCAACCCCAGCAACCCCACCGGCTATGTGTACCGGCGCGACGAGTTGGATTCCCTGCTGGGTTTGTGCCAGCAGCACGACCTGTACCTACTCTCGGACGAAGCCTACCGCGAATACTGCTACGATGGCGCCCGGGCCACCAGCGCCCTGAGCCTGGTGGACGGCGAAAAGCACGTGGTGGTGCTCGACACCATTTCGAAGCGCTATAGCGCCTGCGGGGCACGAGTGGGCGCCCTGGTCACCCGCAACCCCGACGTGTGGCTGGCCGCCTTCCACTTCGGCCAGATGCGGATTTGCCCACCGGTGCTGGAAATGGTGGCTGCCGAAGCCGCCGCCGACCTGCCGCCCTCCTACTTCGACGGCACGCGGGCCGAGTACCAGGCGCGGCGCAACCTCACGGTGAACGCGCTGCGCGCCATGCCGGGCGTGGTGTGCCCGGTGCCGGGCGGGGCCTTCTACGTGGTGGCCCGCCTGCCCGTAGACGATGCCGAGAAGTTTGGCCAGTGGCTACTTGAGGAATTTACCCTTGACAACCAGACCCTGATGCTGTCGCCGGCCAACGGCTTCTACCACACGCCGGGCCTGGGCCGACAGGAAGTGCGCCTGGCCTACGTCATCAACCAGGTCGATTTGGCGGCGGCCATGCACTGCCTGGCACACGCGCTGCTGGTTTACCCCGGCCGCACCGAACCCGTGCCCGCCACGACCGTAGAAGCCGGCATTGCCCTCCCCGTTTGACCTTTTGCCATTCCGCTCCATGAACGAAACCATTGCCCCCGCCGTCGAAGTACCCATCAAGGATTACCGGGGCTCCATCCGGTTCTGGCACTGGGCCAATGCGTTGCTGATTAGCCTGCAGCTGATGACCATTCTGTTTCAGAAGGTGATTGTGAAGGCCAAAACGGCGGTGCCGGAACTGCAGTCGTCGGGCAAGGAGGTTTCGGTGCCGCAGGCGCGCGAATTGGCGCACATCATCAGCGAGCGCATCTGGGCATGGCACATCTACTTTGGCTGGGCGCTGGTGGCGCTGTGGGTATTCCGGCTGGGCCTGCAGCTCACGGGGCCTTCCGAGCTGCGCTTCTCGGCGCGGCTGATGGAGATTTTGCGCCGCTACCGCCTCGCCCCGCCAGCCGACAAGAGCCAGGCCGGCAAAATCCTGTTTGCCAAAACCACTTACGCGCTGTTTTACTTATTTATCACCATCATGGTGGCCACCGGGCTGATTTTGATATTCGAGGACGTATCGTGGCTGCGGGGCATTCATCATCTGGCCGAGGAAACGCACAACGTAACCATGTTCCTCATCATCGGCTTCATCCTTATTCACGTGGTGGGCGTGGTGTGGGCCGAAAGCAAGGAAGACCACGGGCTGATTTCGCGCATGGTGGGCGGCGAGGCTCCGAATATTGCGCCGAAGGCGTAAGGTCTGTCATTGCGAGTGGAGCGCGGCGGAACGCGGTAATCCATCCTCTCTTCGACCAACTGTAGGATGTGACAAAGCCCTATTTGAAACACAAAAAGCCCCAGCACTACGCAGTGCCGGGGCTTTTTGCATTATCAGGCTGATTGCATTGAGTGGACGGGCTGTTGCGCTCCACTTGCAATGACGGGCGACTAGTTGCCGCTGCTGCCGGGCTTCTGCTCCAGCTTCTGCATGGGGCTGGCCGAAGCTTTGGCGGCTTGTTGCATGGGGTTGGCCGGGGCCTGCGGGCGCTGCTGCTCAAACAGCTCGAAGCGCGAGGCAGCGGGCTGACGTGGGAAGGCGTTATTGCTCAAATCTGTGTCGGCCGTTTGCTGGAATGGGTCGATAACGAAGCTGATAACGGGCTTTTTGGTCACAATGACTTTCGTGACTTGGGCGTTGTTTTTGCGCCAGATTTCGGCCGGGATGGTCTGAATTTCCTGAGTGTTGTCGGCGTAGGTCATTTGCAACACAATGGGCATCACGAGGCCGCCCACGTTGCGGAAGCTCAGCTCGTAGAAGTTGCTCTGCGAGTCGTTGAGGCGCTGCTGCTGCTCGGGCGTGAGGCTGCTCAGCATGGCGGTGTAGCGCTGTTGTTCGGCAGGCGTCACGGCCAGCGGGTCGTAGCTGTTGTAGAAGTCCTTCAGCTCGGGCTTCTCCTCCACCAAGGTTTGCTTGATGTCATTGGCGTTGCGCTGGGCCGTGATGGACTGCGGCGCGGCGGCTTTCTGCTGCTGCAGGCGGGCGTTTTCCACCTGCGGGTTGCGGGTGCTGGCATTGTAGGATTTTACCGATTCGAGGGCCAAATCGGTGTGCTCGGTGGTGTAGAACCAGCCGCGCCAGAACCAGTCCAAGTCCACGGCCGAGGCGTCTTCCATGGTGCGGAAGAAGTCGGCGGGCGTGGGGTGCTTGTAGGCCCAGCGCTGGGCATAGGTCTTGAAGGCGTAGTCGAACAGCTCGCGGCCCATCACCGTTTCGCGCAGGATGTTGAGGGCGGTGGCGGGCTTACCGTAGGCGTTGTTGCCGAACTGCAGGGCCGACTCCGAGTTAATCATAATCGGCGACTGCAGGTTGTCGGCCGTGGCCATGTAGGCGGCGATGTTGCGCGGCTCGCCGCGGCGGCTGGGGTAGTTGCGCTCCCACTCCTGCTCGGTCAGGAACTGCACGAAGGAGTTCAGGCCTTCGTCCATCCACGTCCACTGCCGCTCGTCGGAGTTGATAATCATGGGGAAGAAGTTGTGGCCTACCTCGTGGATAATCACCGAAATCATCCCGTATTTCACCTGCTGCGAGTAGGTGCCGTCCTTCTCAGGCCGGCCGCCATTGAAGCAAATCATCGGGTACTCCATGCCACCCACCGGGCCGTGCACCGAAATGGCCACGGGGTAAGCGTAGGGAATCGTGAATTTCGAGTAGGTTTTGATGGTGTGGGCCACCACCTGCGTCGAGTACTGGCCCCAGAGCGGGTTGCCCTCCTTAGGGTAGTAGCTCATGCACATCACGGGCTTGCCGTTTTGCTTAATCTGCATGGCATCCCAGATGAACTTGCGCGAGCTGGCCCAGGCAAAGTCGCGCACGTTTTTGGCGGCGAAAGTCCAGGTTTTGGTGCCGGTGGCGCGGCTGCTTTCGTTCTTCACGGCCTCGTCCTGCGTCACCATCAGTACGGGCTTGGTAGCCGATTTGGCCTGCTCCCAGCGCTTGAGTTGCGTGCCGGTGAGCACCTGGGCGGCGTTCTGGAGCGTGCCGGTAGCGCCCACGATGTGGTCGGCGGGCGCGGTGATGCTCACTTTGTAGTCGCCGAAGGGCAGCGTGAATTCGCCGTTGCCGAGGAATTGCTTGTGCTGCCAGCCCTGGTTGTCCGAATACACGGCCATGCGCGGGTAGAACTGGGCCATCTCGTAGAGGTAGTTCTTGTCATCGGCGAAGTATTCGAAGCCGCTGCGCCCGCCCTGCTTGTACTGGTCGGTGATGTTGTAGTGCCACTTCACGCTGAACGACACCGACTGACGCGGCAGCAGCGGCGCGGGCAGGTCCACGCGCATCATGGTGTTGTTGGTCACGGTGTGCAGGGCGCGACCGTCCTTGCCGGTCACGGCCTCAATCTTAAAGCCGCCATCGAAATTGGATGTCATCGCATCGACCGACTGAAAAGACATCTTATCCTGCAACTGGCCCACCTGCGTGGCGTTGGCGATGGAGTTTTTCTCGAAAATGTTCTGGTCGAGCTGTACCCAGAGGTAGGGCAGCGCATCGGGCGAGAGGTTGGTGTAGGTGATGGTTTCGCGGCCGGTAAGGGCCTGCTTGGCATCATCCAGGGTGACTTTGATGTCGTAGTCGGCGCGCTGCTGCCAGTAGTCGGAGCCGGGGGCGCCGCTGGCGGTGCGGTAGGAGTTGGGCGTGGGCAGCATCGTTTCGAGCTGCGCAAATTTGTCGGTGCCGGAGTTGGTGGTCTGGGCAGTGGCGGCCTGCTGGCCCGCTACTGCCAGCACCAGGCCAGCCAATAGAATACGACGCATAGAAAAACCGTAAATTGGAAAAATCAGAAAAAGCGAAAGCCGAGAAAGTCGCTAAAGTTACGGCGGAGTTGCGTGAGAGAGCGAAACGCCACACCAGCTAATGACTAGTCCCGTTCTGCTCTTATTTCTATGGCCCCTACGGCCACAACTGTTGCAGCAGCAATACCGTGGCAATGCCCAGGGCCGCGCCGCTGGTGGTTAGCAGCCAGTCGCGGCGCGCCACGCGCAGGCTGCCCAGCAATACCGCCCCAACCAGCAAGATGGCCGATACGATAAGGATTTGGCCCAGCTCCACCCCGATGTTGAACGCCAGCAATTCCTCCACCGGCCGGCTGTTAGGTCCGAGCAAGGCCCGCAGATAGTTGGAAAACCCCAGCCCGTGAATCAACCCGAAACCCAGCGCCAGGGCATTGGGAGCCGCCGCCAGCATGGGGGCCCGGCGCGTGATGAGCCGGCCTGCGCCGCGCAGGTTCCACAGCGCTGTGACCATGATGGTGACCGGAATCAGCGCCTCAATAACAGCCGGCTTGAAAGCCACCAGGCCCAGCGTGGCCAGGGCCAGCGTGAGCGAGTGCCCCACCGTGAAGCTGGTAACCAGCGCCAGCACGCGCCGCCAGTCGGCCAGCACGTAGGGCGCGCACAGGGCCAGCAAAAACGTGAGGTGGTCGGCCGCGTGCGGCGTGCAGATGTGCAGAAAGCCGAGTTGCAGGTAGGTCTGAAAAACGGAAGCCATAAGACAAAGCTAGCGGCTTCAGATTTGGGGGATGCATTTCTAACTTGTGCCGTTTTTCCACTTCCTTTTCTATTTATGCTGAAACGCTACCTGTTGCTTTTTCTCCTGCTTCCCCTCGGCGCGGCGCGGGCCCAGGCCCCGGCCAATCCCGCCCCGGGCACTTTCTACCTCACGCGCCAGGACTCAGCCCGGGCCGTGCACGAATTATTTAAGAGCCGGCGCGGCGGCGGGTTTGGGTGGCTGGCCTTTGGCGCGGCGGGAATGGCGGCCTCCATCATCCCCGCCCAGCAGGCCACCAGCGCCGGCGTCTGGACGCCCGGCGTCGTCATCGGCTCGGCCATGGCGGTGCTGGGCACCAAAAAATTCATTCAGTTCGGGTGGGGGCGCGAGCGGCGCGTGCTGCGAAACCTGGCCGCCACCGGCCACCTGCCCGCCGACGTGCAACGCCGCCTGCACGGCAATTTCGCGCCCCTGCACGGAACAGCCTCTGCACCCAATCCGCTGCTGGCCTACGGCAAAGCCCCCGGCAATGCACCGGTGGCAAACGATGCGGCTCCAGCCACAACGCCGGTTCAGGCTCAGGCCCAAACCCTGGCCGATGCCCGGCAGGATACGCTCGATGCCGTGCAGGGCCTGTTCAACGCCAAGCGTCTGGCCGGGCAGCTCCCCATCCTGCTTGCCCTGCCCGGCCTGCGCCTGATGACCGGGGCCACCAAAACCGGAGTATCGTCGTCGCCCTACGGCCAAACCCAGAGCGCCGACCCGCCAGCGGGCCAGATAGCCCTCGGGCTGGCGTTGATGACGGGCGGCGTGGTGTATATGTTCGTGCACAACGCCCCCTACTCCGACGCGAAGTTTAAGCTGTTGCACGACGATTACCTAGCCGGCCACCCGCTCCCACCCGCTCTGCGCGCCCAGCTCAAGCCCAAGCACATTGAAGCCGGCCGTACCTATCGAGAAAAAATGGAGCGACGCGCCAGCCGCCGCCGATAATTCGGCCCGCCCCGCCGTGGCCGGGGTAGCGAAAGCTTCTCCAAGACGTGAAATAGCAAGACTATTGCGCAGCAGAAAAATGCTTTAAAAGCTTGCCTCGCTTGGAATATATATTCTGCACCTTGAAATAAGGAATAGGGTCACACGCATATATGCCTCCGCCCCCACCATACGCGCCACCTTCCCCGACGCTCATTGTTTCCCCGAAATAACCACTTACAATAACCGTGTCCTCTTGCCCCGACTTTACTAGATGAGCATAGTATTGATGAAACTGGGTTGTGTCTCGATAATGCCCTATTGGATAAGGCACAATAAATTTCTCGTTGCTATGGAATAGTCGAATAAAACTATTGGATGGACTTACGCGAATTACTGGATAGGCTTCATGAAATTCATCACAGCCCCAAGTGCTAGGCCAAGTAATAACTACACGACTAGGCCCTGAAAACCTATAGGCCATGTTAAAAGAACTGTAGTAAAGCACACAAATTAGAATCAGGAAAGTCATTATAGATAAGCACCCAAACCGCCTTGAAATTTTCATGATTTAAATCTACAATTGATAAATAAAAAGCCCCGCCAGCATCACGCCAGCGGGGCTTTCCCATTCAAAACCTAGCAGATTACACCGCCGGCATCTCCACGTTCTCAAATTTCACCTGCCCGTCTTCTAGCACGGCTTCCACCACGGCGTCTTTGCTCACTTTGCCGGCGAGGATGTCCTTGCTGAGTTCGTTGAGAATCAGGCGCTGCAGCACGCGTTTGAGCGGGCGGGCACCGAAAGTCGGGTCGAAGCCCTGCTCGCCGAGGAAGTCGAGCACCTCGTCGGTAGCTTCGAGCTGGATGCCCGACTCGGCCAGACGCTGCTGGATTTGCTTGAACTGGATGTCGACAATCTTGCGGATTTCCTTGCGCTTGAGCGGCTGGAACATCACGATTTCGTCGATGCGGTTCAGGAACTCGGGGCGCATGTGCTGCTTGAGGCGCTCGACGACTTCATCACGGGTGCGGTCCACCACTTCGTCGTGGTTGTACTCGTTCAGCTCCTTGAAGTTCTTCTGGATGATGTCGGCACCTGTGTTGGAGGTCATGATGATGATGGTGTTCTTGAAGTTCGCCACCCGGCCTTTGTTGTCGGTGAGGCGGCCATCGTCGAGCACTTGCAGCAGGATGTTGAACACGTCGGGGTGCGCTTTTTCAATCTCGTCGAGCAGCACCACCGAGTAGGGCTTGCGGCGCACGGCCTCGGTAAGCTGGCCGCCCTCGTCGTAGCCCACGTAGCCGGGAGGGGCCCCGATGAGGCGCGACACGGCGTGCCGCTCCTGAAATTCGCTCATGTCGATGCGGACCATCGCATTCTCGTCGTTGAAGAGGTACTCGGCCAGGGCCTTGGCCAGCTCGGTTTTGCCCACGCCGGTGGTGCCCAGGAAAATGAACGAGCCGATGGGCCGCTTGGGGTCTTGCAGGCCGGCGCGGGAACGACGCACGGCGTCGGAGATGGCCGCGATGGCTTCGGACTGTCCTGCTACTCGTTTGCCCAGCTCGGCTTCGAGGTTGAGCAGCTTCTCGCGGTCTGACTGCAGCATTTTGCTGACGGGGATGCCGGTCCACTTGGCCACCACTTCGGCGATGTCCTCGGAGGTGACGACTTCCTGCAGCATCGAGCCGCCGTCTTTGTTGGCGTTGGCCTGGTCCTGCAGCTGCTTCAGCTTCTGC
The DNA here is from genome assembly GCF_016056375.1 of Hymenobacter negativus. Lineage (GTDB taxonomy): Bacteria > Bacteroidota > Bacteroidia > Cytophagales > Hymenobacteraceae > Hymenobacter > Hymenobacter negativus_A. Next base: position 157,812 of record NZ_JAEDAE010000011.1, on the reverse strand, counting down.
TCGGCTTCCTGGATTTTGCCGTAGCGCAGCTCGGCCACGCGGCCGTAATCGCCCTGGCGTTCGGCCTGCTCGGCTTCGAGCTTGAAGCGCTCTATTGCTTCTTTCTGCTCCTGGATGCCGGTGAGCACGCCTTTCTCGCTTTCCCAGCGAGCTTTGAGGCTGTCGCGCTTCTCGCCCAGCTCGGCCAGCTCCTTGCTGAGCACGGTTTCGCGGTCTTTGTTGTCTTCGCGGCGGATGGCTTCGCGCTCAATCTCGAGCTGCATGATGCGGCGCTGCACCTCGTCGAGCTCCACGGGCATGGAGTTCAGCTCGATGCGGAGCTTGGCGGCGGCTTCGTCCATGAGGTCGATGGCCTTGTCGGGCAGGAACCGGTCGGTGATGTAACGCGAGCTCAGCTCGACGGCCGCAATCACGGCGTCGTCGGTGATGCGCACGCCGTGGTGCAGCTCGTACTTCTCCTTGATGCCGCGCATGATGCTGATGGCGTCTTCCTGCGAGGGCTCGTCCACCATCACGGCCTGGAAACGGCGCTCCAGGGCCTTGTCTTTCTCGATGTACTTCTGGTATTCCTTGAGCGTGGTGGCGCCGATGGCGTGCAGCTCGCCGCGCGCCAGGGCGGGCTTGAGCAGGTTGGCGGCGTCCATGGCGCCCTCGCCCCCGCCGCCGGCCCCGATGAGGGTGTGCATCTCGTCGATGAAGAGCACAATCTGGCCGTCGGAGTCGGTCACTTCTTTGATGACGGCCTTGAGGCGCTCCTCAAACTCGCCCTTGTACTTGGCGCCGGCCACGAGCAGGCCCATGTCGAGGCTCATGATGGTTTTGTCGCGCAGGTTTTCGGGCACGTCGCCGGCCACGATGCGCTGGGCCAGGCCCTCCACGATGGCGGTTTTGCCCACGCCGGGCTCGCCGAGCAGCACGGGGTTGTTTTTGGTGCGGCGCGAGAGGATTTGCAGCACGCGGCGGATTTCCTCGTCGCGGCCAATCACGGGGTCCATTTTGCCGCTGCGCACCTGCTCGTTGAGGTTGCGGGCGTAGCGGTTCAGGCTCTGGTACTGGTCTTCGGCGCTTTGGCTGGTCACCTTGCGGCCCCCGCGCAGCTCCTGGATGGCGGCTTTGGCGTCCTTCTCGTTGAAGCCGGTGTCTTTCAGCAGGGTGGCCACGGCGTCGCGGCCGCCGAGCAGGCCCAGCAGCAGGTGTTCCACCGACACGAATTCGTCGCCCATGTCCTTCATGGCGGCGTTGGCGCGCTGCACGGCGGCGGCGGCCTCGTTGGCGAAGTAGGGCGAGCCGCCGCTCACTTTCGGGTAGGCGGCCACGATGGCGTCGAGGCGCGGGGTGAGGATGTTGAGGTTGGCCCCGAGCTTGTTGGCCAGAAACGAGAAGACGTTCTCGTCGCTCTGGAAGAGGCCCTTCAGCAGGTGGCCCGTCTCGACGGCCTGCTGCTGGTTGCCCCCGGCGATTTCGGTGGCCTTTTGCACGGCCTCCTGCGCCTTGATGGTGAAGTTTTTAAAGTCCATGTTGCGTAGTCTCTTTAGGTAGGTGCTTCGGGTTAGGAAGTTTGTACGAGGGGACTAGCAAAGGGGGTGCAAATTGCATTTTCCGGTCAAAAAGTCCGAAAAATGCAATCTTGACCTCAACATTTTATGACAAGTTTTCAGCACCTTACATACCACAAGTGCGGTTAGGTCTAACAGTGGGTACAAATTAAAACAGCTTTTTTAAGTCGTCAATCCATTCTGGTATTTCATACGCATCAGAGATTCCTTCCACATATTTTTTTGCAAATGAGAATTTAACGCCTTCTTTATCAAAGAAATTTTCCAAAAGCTGGCTCTTTGTAGGTGATAAGTCCAGTGAGAAGTAACACGCCTGCTCCGACGGATTCGTAATACCCCCAATAATGTTTTCAATTTCAGGATAATCAGGCAAGAAAGTAGACAAAGTGTCAAAGAACAACTTGCCATTTAAAGCGTCTTCAATTTCTGTTTTTGGGGAAACAGGATTAGAATCAATCTTTACTAATATTGTCTTTTTGGTCGCATTATTATTAACCATTCTATAAGAAATCAAATTCTTGTCGTCTTTAGTCGAATAACTAACCAATTCTGCATCAGTATCTGAAAGCAAAATTACTTTCCCTTTGATATCCTTTTTGAAATCCTCAAAAGAGACCAATAGATGATTGTAGATTCTTTTGATTTCAGAAGCACCTCCTACTGGGATAATTCTCAACTTTTTCTCCTGAATTATATCTTTAAAATACTCTTCAAAATATATTTTCTCAGAACTTCCCTCACATATCAACCAATTGTATGGGTCTTCATCGATAACGCTAGTTATCAACGACTGAATAAAATCATTAAGGCTTTTAAGTCTAATATCATAAGGCAATTTACCTTTTGAATCTTTAACTTTTTGCTTAATCTCTTCCCTATAGCTAGAAACATTTATTAAGTCTACCTTATGATTATCATTGATTTTACTCACTATACAGACTGTACCTTTCTCTACAGTTGGCATGAATCCATACCAATGTGTTGTAAATAATAGTTGATGACAGGCAACACTACTGCTAATTTGATAAAGCTTGTCAAATTGGTCATAACATGCTGACATGTGCAATGAAGCCTCTGGCTCATCAATCGCCAGAATTAAGTTTGTAGCGCTTTTCCTATAACCGTTTATGATACGGCTGGCGATTTCAATAATTGCCTTTTGTTTCTCGCCTGAGCTTAATGAACTAACATCTAACCAATGGTCACCTTGCTTCTTATGCAATTTTCTGATTTTAAAATAAGCTTCAATGACAAGCTTGTATACATCGCTTTTTTTGAGGTTTTGCTGCCTGTCCGTTAACGTCCTAAAAGAGTAGTCCTCAAGCACTGAAGACATCCCATCCATAAAACCGTTCAACTTAGTATTCATCTCTTGAATTTTAGCTTGAGGAACGCACGATTCTATAATTTCAATCAATGTCTCTCCCATTAAGGTTTGTATTTCCTTATTCTCAAGCTGACCAAATACTTCTTGTTCAATATCTTTAGGTATATACACATACTCAAACATATGCTTTAGCTCATTATGCAATGGCAAAAACGCGTTTACCTGCTCTTCAGACATCTGTATTGCTGATGAATCAAAATCATCAACTAATGCTTCGCCAAGTTTTTTTGTATTAAAAATACTGAAACTTGGAACCGAATCATTGGATATCCCAATAGGAATTAAAAAATACTTTTCCTTCGAAAATTCTCGCTTAAGAAGCTCCCTTTGTTCTTTAAAAACTTTAAATATCTCCTTGCTTTTTTGGTTTGAAAAGTCAGCCTCATCTATATCCCAAACTACATCACTTATTTTCTTAGCTGTTTGAACTTCATTTATTAATGCGTCGTGTTTAATCAAGTACATTGGGACAACATGAGGGCGTGTCGTTACAAATCCACTCTTTTTAACTATAACATTATAGTTCCAAGGTTTAGCATTAAACAAAGAGTCCAACGCTTCTAGCACAGAGCTTTTACCAATCCCATTATTACCAACAAGCCCACAGAATTTATCTCCATTTGACAATGGGATATAATTGATTCCGGAATAGGTCTTGAAATTCCTCAGTAGTACGCCTGCAATCATTGTGTTTAAAAAAATTAGGTGTGAGTTTGTACAGTTCCATCTAATTTTTTTTGACGAAAACTAAAGGCAAGCTAAGCAGAAGCTTTGGTTTCTTCAGCAGCTTGCGCGCGGGGCGGGGTTTGGGTTACAGCTTACCGGTGTAGTAAAGTCGTTTGGCGGCGCGTCGAGTCGATTGAGGTAAGTAAAGGTCGAGCGACAATGCATGCAGGGTAGGAAGCAGCGCGGGCCATGTTCCCATCTTCCCTACCCATCTCAAAGCCAAATCGACCCAGTAAGCGGAGGGACTAGCCAATCCGAGCAGAATTAAGTCTTGCGTAGGAAAGGCTGTCAGTCGGAGCGCCGATTCTTCTGGTCCTAGATGGGCCAGGCCACGAACAAGGGATTCCTGAAAATCCGCATAGTCTTGCTCCAGCAACGGCAGCCAACTGAGTGTTTTGCCGTTTTTCAACGAGTCAGTGTCGAAAGCCAGAGAGCCCCGTTTCAGAACCCAATCATGGCCTTCAACATATAGGTCGCAGTCACCGAACGTGGCGACGAAATCAGAAGAAGGCAAATACATAAGCCGAATTAAAGGAACAATGGGCATCTCCCCTGCTGCTGACGCTACTAAGAGAAGATGCTGCTTCCGCGGGGCGGGCGCTTCTCACAGGCTACCCCAGCCGGAGGGTGCGCTCCACTTGCAGCTGCTGCAGGAAATACTCGTCGTGCGACACCACCACGAGGGTACCGTGGTAGTCGTGGAGGGCGGCCGTCAGGATTTCCAGGTTCTGGATGTCGAGGTTGTTGGTGGGCTCGTCGAGCACGATGAGGTCGGGCGCTTGGTTGCTTATCATCAGGCAGCAGAGCAGCAGCCGCATTTTCTCGCCGCCGCTTAAGGCACTGCACGGCTTGTCCCAGTAGTCTTGCGGGAACAGGAAGCGGGCGAGGCGAATCTTGACTTCGTGCTCCTGCAGCCCGGCGGCATTGAACTGCTGCGCCTGCTCGTACACCGACAGCTGGTGGTGGAGCAGGGAATAGTCTTGGTCGATGAACACGGCTTGGCTGCCGGCCCGGTGCAGGGTGCCGCGCGTGGGCTCCAGCTCGCCGAGCAGCAGCTTGATGAGGGTGGTTTTGCCGGAGCCGTTGGGCCCGTGCAGCGCCAGCCGCTCGCCGCTGTGCAGCCGGAAGGTGAGGTCGTCGGGCCACAGCAGGCCGGGGCCGTAGTTGTGGTTCAGGCCCTGGGCCTCGAACAGCACCTTGCCTTTGTGCAGGGCCGACTGGTCGAAGTTGAACTTCATTTTGTCGGTGTCGGGCAGTTCCTTGCGCAGCTCGCTCAGCTCCTGGGCCAGGGCGCCCACTTTCTCGGCATGAATGCCCTTGAGGCGGGAGGCGCTGTTTTCGGCGCTGTTGCGCATCATGCCTAGCACAATGGCGGGCAGGCCGGCTTTGTCCTGGCTTTTCTTGCCGCGGGCGTCCTGCTTGTGCTTGCGTTCGAGGGCTTCGCGCTCAGCTTCGCGGGCTTTGCGCAGGGCGGTAGCGCGGGCCTTCACGTCCTGGGTCAGGGCGTGGCTTTCCACCTGCTTTTGCTCGGCATAAAAGGCATAGTTGCCGCCGTAGAGGGCCAGGCCGCGCCGGCTCAGCTCGCACACCGCGTCGAGCAGGTTCAGCAGCTTGCGGTCGTGGCTCACCACCAGCACCGTGCTGGGGCTGCTGGCGATGAAGTCGTAGAGCAGCTGCCGGCCGGCGGTGTCGAGGTGGTTGCTGGGCTCGTCGAGCAGCACGATGTCGGGCCGGTGAATGGCGATGCCAGCCAGGAACACCTTGGTTTTCTGGCCGCCGCTGAGGCTGGCCAGGCGTTGGGTCAGGCGCACGTCGGCCAGGCCCCAGTGCAGCAGGGCTTCCTGGCTGCGTTCCTCAATGGTCCAGTCGTCGTCCAGCGCGGCCAGGTTGGCGTCGGTGGCCTGGCCATCCAGAATTTCCGCCAGAGCAGTGATTTTGCCGTTGATGTGGAGCGCCTGCGCCACGGTCAGGTCGTCGTACTGGCCGAAATGCTGTGGAATGTAATAGGGCGCAGAGCTGGCCACCACGCGCCCGGTGGAAGGCGCGAGCAAGCCCGCCATGATTTTCAACAGCGTGGATTTCCCCGCGCCGTTGTTGCCAATTAGCGCCAGCTTTTGGTGGTCGTTGACAGCCAGGTTCAGGTTGTCGAACAGCACGTCTTTGTTGGGGTGTGCGTACCCGAGGTTTTGTAGCAATAGCATGAGTTCTTTCTCAAAAAAGCGAACGGATGCAGCCGCCCACGTCGCGGGGTGGCTACTCGATTTTTGAAAGAAGTCAGCTATTACATAAAGCAGTGCTTGCAGTTTGCTGGGGCAAATTTACGAACCCAGCTTAAAACGCTGGTGTTTCCGCGCCGCTGCTGGGGAAGCTTTGGTTTCTTCCGCAGCGGGCGCAGGGGGCGGGAGGCACCGTTCGTGTGTAGCCAAGCGCCCCTACCACAACGCTTCGCCCGGGCTAATGCAATGGCATCAGGCCGGGCGAAGTGGTAGAATAGCTACTATTCAGTCTTGGTTTTGGCGTGGAAGCGAATGCTCCCAGCCGCTGGCTCAGTCAACCTTTTTCTCAATTTTGTCGGCCAATGCTCTGCGGGAGTGCAGGATGGGCAGGTTTTTGGTGGCATAGCTTTTCACGGCCGGGCTTTCGGCGTTTTTGCTTTTCACCTCGAACATGGCGATGTCCATCTTGTGGGCCTTCTCCATCAGGTCCATGTAAGACTCGTCGAAGCTTTTGCCCGTTTTGTCCAGCATCCGGTCGGCCAGGTGCTGGTGCACCGGCAGCATGGTGGCGGGAAGCGTGGCGTTGAGCTGCCGGGCCAGGGCTTTCAGCTCCTGGTCGTTCTGCGAGTGGAGGGCCACCATGGACTGCGCGAACTTCCGCACATCGGGGCTGGCCGCCTTTTCCGCAGCCAGCTGGCCTACCTGAATCTCGAGGATGTTGCTGCTGCCCGCATCAATCAGAAACACGGGGTCCGTCATGGTGGCGAAGGTGCCCATGAAGACCGCCAAATCGCCGGCCGGAACGTCGGCCGCCGCCACGCGGCTCATGCTGCCGGTATCGGTATCGCCGGTGCTGGCCATCGCAGCGCCGCCATTGGTAGCGTCGGCGGGCAGATTGCCGGCTGCGTCGGTACTGGTGGGCATTGCGCCCACGCCACTATCGGCCGTGGCATCCGAGCTGGTTTTGGAAGAACTGCAGGCCCCGCCAAGCAGCAGGGCACCCATTACCAGAAAAAGAGGAAGCACTTTCATCGTTTTCATAGGATTGAGGTTTTAAATTATATTATTAAATATACTTATTAATATGTAAACGATTCGAATCTAAATTGCGTACCTACTTTCTGGCAGCGAGTGCTGCCTCCGGATGCCTGAAGCCCCTGGGATTGAGTCCCCGCGTTGCTTATCCAACAGCAGATGGCTGCTGGTGAGGGAAGAGTTCTGGTCGGGGACGGCAGTGGGTTTCACCAAAAGCAGAAGTCAGCAAAAAGCGCTAAATTTATTTTGCTAAATGACGGTATTTTTTTGTCCTGAGCCCGTCTAAAGTGCAAACGTTTGTACGCAACCAAAACAGGCTTGAAAACGTATGTATGCCAACTAATTTCGGGGCTTGCAGGAGTCTAGCCGAATATATGTCCGCATAAATGCTCTTGTTTTGGCGAAAAATTTTACCCCCGGCCAGGTACAATAAAACACAATTCCGCCTTACTTTTGAGTCACAATTCCCAACCAACTTTTTTAAACATTCCGCATTATGAAAAACTCTACGCTTAAGTTTGGCCTTCTCTTGGCCGCCTTGTTCTCGGCATCCGTGTCGATGGCGCAGACGACCAACTACACCACCATTGGCATCATCGGCACGGCTACGAGCCCGACTGGTGCTGCTACCGGCTGGGACAACTCCACGGCCATGACCCGCACAGTGACCGGCGGCCACGACTGGTCGATTACCATGCAGCTGTCGGCCAACGAAGCAAAGTTCCGCGCTGACAATGCCTGGACGGTGAACTGGGGCGGACCTGCCGCTCCGGCATCTGCTTTCCCGGCTGCTGTCGGCACGATGAACGGCCCCAACATTGCGATTCCTACGGCCGGCCGCTACACCGTTCGTTTCAACGACGTAACGGGCGCCTACTCATTCACGGTTGCCACGTCTACCAAAGCAGCCAGCGCAGCCATCCTGCAACTGGCAGTAGCTCCGAACCCTGCTTCGGAGTCGGCCAGCGTATCGTATGAGCTGCCCGCCACGGCTACGGCCGCCATCACGGTGCAGAACCTGATGGGCCAGTCGGTGCGTGAGTTCACGGCTGTGCGCCAGAACGCTGGCCTGCAAAGCCAGAACCTGCCCCTGCAAGGCCTCGCCTCGGGTATCTACCTGGTGAAGCTGGAAACCGGCGCCCTGACCCAGACCACCCGCCTGGTGATAAAATAGTGCTTGACGCCGGGGCGGCTAAAAGCCCCGGCGCTTTTAGCCGCCCCCGCCCCGCCCGGAAACGGATGGAGCGGGGGCGGTTTCATTTGCGGGCAGCCAGTACTTCGCGCACCGGCGTCCAGCGGATTTCGGGGTAGCGGGCGTTGTCGAGCGGGGCGAGCTTGGGGCGGCCCGTGAACATATTGTGCAGGTACTGCATGCCCTGCCAGGGCGGAAATACGTCGTCGGAAGCGGGCATGAGCGTTTTGGTGACTTTTATCATCGTAGCCAGCACCAACAGGCCGCCCACGCGCAGTAGTTTGAAGGGCTGACCAGTGGCGGCGGTAGCGGATTGCTGCAGGCCGCGAATGCTGGCCACTTCGCCGGCTACGCGCAGGTAGCGGGGCGTGGTGGGGTCGAGGGCGGCAGCGGCCGTGAACTCGGCGGTGTTGGCGATGGTGGTGAAGTCGAGCGGTTGGTCGGCATCGCCGTAGTAGAGTACGCGCTTAATGCCGAAGAGCACCACGGGGGCCTGCCCGGTGAGCAGGTCGGTGAACATGCCGTTGAGGATGGACGTGGCTTGGATGGGGGCCTGGTCGAGCCGCTGGTTGAACTCGCGCCGCAGGTCGAGGTTGCGGTTAGAGCCGGCGGGCAGCTTGGTGTAGTCGATGCAGTAGTCAGACGGGATGAAACGAGGCGCCCCGGCCGCCACGGCCGCGTCGAGCAGGCGCTTTTGGGTATCCACAATCACCTCGCGCAGGCCCGAGAGGGCCGACACCACGCAGGCCGCGCCCGCGCAGGCCTTGGTGAGGGCCGTAACGCTATTGAAATCGACGGTTACGATTTCGGCGCCAAGGTCCTGCAGCTCCGTCACCTCGGGCTTGCTGTTGCCCGGGCGCACCAGCGCCCGCACGGTGGCGCCGCGTTTCAGCAGCTCCCGGGCAATGCGGGAGCCGAGGTCACCGGTAGCGCCGGCCAGCACGATGGGAGCCGACGCGGGCGGCGGGGTGGTTGGGTGAGTTGTCAAAACGATGCCGTGGTGGAATTTGGGTTGGGTGAAACCTGCGTGAGGAAGGCAGGGTGTTGCCAGCACGCCAGGGCTATGCTGTGCCCGAACCAGGTGTCTCCATCCTTACTGATTTCCTGCATAGTGGTTGCCCGTCAGCCACATCAGGCCGCGCGGCGGGCCGTTGCCAACGGCTTCGGATTATTCGGAACGACGGGATTTTACCGCAAACGTTTTCGTAGATAAATATGCTAACGCGCTAGCTTCTAGGCACCCCAGCCCAATACCTTTAGCCACCTGTTCGCCTCGTTTGGTCGGTTTCTGCCCGGCCGCGATGCTCCCTCCGGACCGGAGCAATACATAAGCTGCCTGGTTTCGGCTGATGCGGGCTGCGCTGGTTTCAGCCCCTGCTTTTTCTGGTTCCCATTTGCCGCCGATGTTTTTCGACTGGCCGGCTGGCTGCACCCTTTCCGGCACGGCTGCCCATGCCCTTCGCTACAATCAACCAAACTCCCACCCTGATGAAGAAACTGCTATCGATTTTGCTGCTGAGCTGGCTGACGCTGGGCGTTGGCTATGGCCAAGCCATTTCGCCCTACCTCGCCGGCCAGAATGCCTGGCTGCCCACGGCTCTGGGCACGCAGGTGTACAACGGGCTGCTCGACCGACTGTGGCCGGTGGTGAAGCAGTCGAAGGTGCGGATGGTGCGCATTGGCGGCAACGGCGTGAACTCCAACCTGGTGACTAACGCGCAGTACATCGCCCTGATTGACTCCATCCGGCGCATCGGGGCCGAACCGATGGTGCAGGTATCGGAGGGACGCGGGCGGTTCACGGCGGCCCAGGCGGCGCAGGTAGTCCAGTACGTGAACATCACGATGGGCCGCAACATCCGGTACTGGATTATCGGCAACGAGCCCGACCTGAACAATACTTCGCAGCCCAACCCCGTGCCGGTGGCGGGCGTGGCGGCCTACATCAAGGCCTTCGCCTCGGCGATGAAGGCGGTGGACCCGACCATCCTGACGGTGGGGCCGGAAAACGCCTCCTACGGCGGCAGCTACATGCCCTCGCTGGTAGGCGGGGCCAACGACATCACCGGCACCGATGCCAACGGACGCTACTATATCGATGTTATTTCCTTTCACAGCTACGCCTTCAATGGCACCCAGAGCCGCGCCGCCGTGCTGGGAGCCGCCCAGACGCTCACCAACAACGTGACCAATCTGCTGGGTTTGATGGCGGCGGCGAACACCAAAAACAACCGCACCGGCACCAACGCTCTGCGCTGGGCCCTCACCGAATTCAACATCGACTACGCCAACCCCGCCGCCAATACCGTGGAGGGCGTGGGCGTGCATTCGTTTCTGAACGGGCAGTACTGGGCCGAGGTGTTTGGCGTGGGCATGAAGTACGAGGGCGTGTCGATGCAGCCGTGGTCGATTCATGAGGGCAGCGGGGCGCGCGGGACGGGCGATTTGGGCTACCTGGATGGCAGCACCGTGGCTAGCATCAAGCCGCGCTCGGCCTACTGGCACGAGATGCTGGTGTCGGAAAACCTGCACGGCACCAACCTCAACGCCACCGACAACCAAACCACGGTGAAGGTGCTTAGCAGCACCGACAATGGCACCACCGCCGTGATGGTACTGAACGAAAGCGACGTAACGGACTACGACTTTACGGTGCAGCTGGATGGCAGCCCGGCGCCCGGCGCGGCAGCGCTGAAAATCAACGTACCGGCCGGCATCAACGCGGCTTACAACGACAAGATTTACGCGCAGTCAACGCTGGTGCTGCTATTCAATGCGCAGGGCGCGCTGACGCGCAAGATTGTGTACTCGCTGCAACACGCGCAGCAGACGCTACCGCCCAACTACCTCAACCCCGACCAGACGTTTACGCTAGCCAACTTCACGGCCGATAAAACCTTCACCTGCACGGCTCCCGAAGCGGTGACGTATTCGGCCACGGTGCTGGGCGAGTTCACCTCGATAAACTGGAATTTTGGGGCGGGCGCGACGCCGGCCACCGGCACCGGCAAAACCCCGCCGGCCGTGACCTACGCCACCGCCGGCACCCCCACCGTGACCCTAACGCTGGTGAATCCGGACACGACCATCGTGGTCAGTAAATCTGTGGTGCAGGTGAGCGCCTGCGTGCGCACGCCGTACTCGGGCACGGCATCCGTGATTCCGGGAGTAATCAAGGCCGTGGAGTACGACAATGGCGGCGAGGGCGTGGCCTACCACGACTCGGACGTGGCCAACCGCGGCGCGGCGGCCGACCCCACGGTACCCCGGCCCACCGAGGGCGTGGACACCGAAAACGGCGACGCTGGCTATACCAATGTGGGCTACTCGGCCACCGGCGAATGGCTGAAATACACCGTGAACGTGCTGCGCACCGGCCTTTACCGCGTTACGGTGCGGGTGTCGACGGGGGCGACTTCGACGGGCTCGCTGCGGCTGTCGGTAAACGACGTGGACCGGACCGGGGTGGTGCCGGTGCCGACGACGGGCGGCTTTGGCACTTACCAGGACTTGGTGATTAACAACGTGTACCTGGAGGCTTCGCCCAGTGCGACGCTGAAGTTTGACATTGTGAGCGCCAGCCTCAACTTCTCGAAGCTGACGTTTGTGGAGCAGCCCCTCACGGGCATTGTGGTGAACCGGACGTATAACGGCAGCTCGACATCGGACGGCTCGACGGATGCCGTGGAACTGCTCGTGACGCAGGACCACCTCGACATTCGCGGACTGATTGTGAAGGACTTCGAAACCAACCTGACGCTGGACAACGGCGGCAAAATCCAGTTCAAAGACAACGCCTTGTGGAAGGATTTGCGCATTGGCACTACCATCGTGCTGCGCCGCTTGGCCTCGGGCATTACGGGCTACGCGACGGACGTGGACGCCTCGGATTTTACGGTGGATATGCTGATGGAAAACACCACCTACTTGGCAGATTTGTCGAATGCGGGCCAGAATTTCAACCTGACGCAAACCGACATGGTGCTGCTGAAAACCGGCGCGGCCAGCGGAATTGACAACCCGGTGCACGCGCTGGTTTCCAACAACGGCAGCACCAATGCCTTCTACACCGGCCTGACGGGGCCGAAGCTGGTGTTTGCGACGGGCCTGGGCACGGGCGCCTTCCTCTACCCCACGAACCCAGCCCAAAGCACGGCCGACTACAACGGCACCGCCGTGGCCAGCAGCACCAGCGCCACCCGCACCTGGGGCTACGGCTTTGGCACGGGTAACATGAACTACATCAGCACCCTGCGCGGGCTGGCAGTCACGCCCCCGGCCATAGTGGTGAACCGGATTTACAACGGCTCGAACGACGGCACGGGCAACCTCGACGCCGTGGAGATGCTGGTGGTGCAGGACCACCTGGACGTGCGCGGCATGGTGGTGAAGGATTTTGAAACCAACGGCACGGCCGATAATGGCGGCAAATACCAGTTCACGAACACCGCTTTCTGGTCGGATTTGCGCAGCGGCACCACCATTGTGCTGCGCCAGCTGGCCGGCCCCGCCGGCTACGTGCCCGACTACGACGCCTCGGATTTTACGCTGGATATGCTGCTGGGTAGCCCCACTTACCTCACCAACGTGGGCGGCAACAACATCTTTAACATCACGCAGTACGACATGGTGATGGTGAAGGCGGCGGGCTCGCCGGCGGCGGGCGTAACGGGGGCCATCCACACGTTTGCCACGCGCCTGGCGCTGGGCGGCTCGGTGGCGGCCGGCACCACGGCCAACTATACGGCCGCCCCCAACTACAAAATGGCCGCGCCGAACCTGGACAACGGCGGCAGTCCCAGCAAGTTTGTTTACCCGCTGAACCCCACCCAGACCCTGGTCGATTACAATGGCGCGGGCAAAGCAGATGCCTCAGGCAGCACGGCCCTGAACTGGGGCTATGGGTTCGGCCAGCCCAACATTGACTACATCCAGAGCCTGCGCAACGCCGTGACCGGCCCCGATTTGGTGGTGGCCAGCGGCCAGCGCCTCTCGGCCGGCGGCAGCTACAACAGCATCACGGTGCAGCGCGGCGGGCTGCTCACGCTGCTGGGCAGCACCAGCGTGGCCAGCAGCGTGCAGGTGCAGGCCGGTGGCGTGCTCGCCAGCAACTGCCAGGCGCTGAGCGGCGCGGCCAGCTTCGAGGTGCAGGCCGGCGCGGAGTTGCAAATCTGCGACCCGGCCGGCATTTCGGCCACCAGCGCTTCGGGAGCCATTCAGGTTACCGGCAGCCGCACGTTTGATGCGGACGCGACTTACACCTACAACGGCACGGCGGCCCAAATTACCGGCGCGGGCCTGCCCAGCCAGGTGCGCAACCTCACGGTGAATAATGCCCTCGGCCTCACCCTAAGCCAGGGCGTGAGCGTGGCCCAGGTAGCACGTTTGCAAACCGGCGACCTCGCCACTGCTAGCCAGCCGTTCGTGCTGCTTTCTTCAGCTGACGGCACGGCGCTGATTGACAACAGCGGCGGCGTAGTGATGGGCAGCGGCACCATACAGCGCGCCGTGACCAGCAGCGTGACCGGGCCAGCTTACCGCCATTTCAGCTCGCCGGTGGCTGCTGCGCCGTTCAGCAGTTTGGCTACGACGGGCTTTGGGCCCACGCTCAACGCGGCTTACAACACCAGCGCCACGCCCGGAGCGGTAGCGCCGTTTCCCACGGTGTTTGGGTACGACGAAGGCCGCATTGCCACGGTTACTTCAAATTATGGGGCGTTTGACAAGGGCTGGTTCTCCCCCGCTGCGGCTACCGATGTGATGCAGCCCACGCGCGGTTACACCGTGAATATGCCTGTTACAGCCGCGCCCGTGAGCTTTACCGGCACCTTCAACAATGCCGCGCAAAACTCGGGCGCGCTGACCCGCGGCACCGACGCCGACGCCGGCTGGCAGCTGCTGGGCAACCCCTACCCCAGCCCGCTCGATTGGAACACCGTGACGCCCGCCCAGCGCCCCGGCCTCGACGCCGCCGTGTATGTGTACCAGAGCACCGGCCGCTACGCCGGCACCTACCGCAGCTACGCCAACGGCGTGGGCACCTCGCCGCTGGTGGTGGCCGGCTCGGGCTACTTCGTGCGGGTGAGCACCTCCGGCACGCCCGGCGCGGTGAACCTGACCAACGCCAACCGCGTCACCAGCTTTGCGGCGCAGCCCGTGTTTGGGCGCGGCCAGGCCGATAGCCGCCCCCTACTGCACCTGCAGTTGGCCGGAGCGGGCCTGAGCGACGACGCCTTCCTTTATCTGCAAGCCGGAGCTACGGCTGGCGTCGATACCGAATTTGACGCCGCCAAGCTGCCTAACCCCGCCGGCCTCGACCTGGCCACGCTGAGCGGCGCCCGCCCGCTGGCCATCAACGGCCTGCCCTTATTGGGCACCGCTGAAGTGGTGGTGCCGCTGCATCTGCGCGTTCCGCAGGCTGGCAATTTCACGTTTGAAGTGGTCGATTTGGCCAATTTCGGCAGCACCCCCGTCTACCTGCGTGATGCTTTGACGGGCACCCAGCAGCTCCTGACTACGGGCGGGCGCTACGCCTTCACGCTGGCCACAGCCACCAGCGGCACCGGCCGCTTCAGCCTCGTGCTGCGCCCGGCTACGGTGACGGCGGCGCGGGCCGAGCTGAGTGCGGCCACCGTGAGCCTGTATCCGAACCCCGCCCACGGCAGTTTCATGGTGCTACTGCCGCCCCTGGCGGGGCAGCGCGAGGTGCGCGCCACCTTGCTCAACGCCCTGGGCCAGGCTGTGCTCACGCGCACTATTGGGCTGAATGCGGCCGGCGCCACGGCGGAGTTCCAAACCTCTGCGCTCGCCGCCGGGGTGTACACGCTGCGCCTGCAGGCCGAGGGCCAGACGCTGACAAAGCGCGTGGTGCTGGAGTAGCGGGTAGAGGGCAAAACAACCGATGAAGGGACGGGACTTGCCCCGCCCGGGCGTTTCCACTGTTGCGCGAAACCGTTGCAACGGAGCGAACGGCGGGCGGGGGCAAGCCCCGCCCCTACGGTATTCAAACTACGCCTTAGCCCTGCGCCGTGGACCGGCGCTGAAACAGTGTGGACTCCAGTACCACGCTTTGGCTGGGGAGCACGGCTTTCTTCTTTTCGACGGCGCGGAGAAGGATTTTTGCGGCTTCGCGGCCGATGTCATAGGCCGGCTGGGTGATGGTGGACAGCGGCGGGTCGAGCAGCGAAGCGGCTTCGAGGTTGGAAAAACCAATGATTTTGATGTCCTGCGGAATGCGACGACCCAGTTCGTTGCACACGTGGTAGGCACTGATGGCCAGCCGCTCAACGGAGGCAAAGATGCCGTCGATGTCGGGCCGGCGCAGCAGCAATTCGCGGATGAGGCCCACGTTCTGCTGGTTGTCCATCACGCCGTGTAAGATGAGGTCGGGGTCGGCCAGGCGGCCGTGGGCGGCGAGGGCATCGAGGTAGCCCTGCTGCCGGAACTGGCCAATGGACAGGTTATTGGAGATGAGCAGGTGCGCGATGTGCTGGCAGCCGGCCTGGATGAGGTGCTCGGTGGCCTGGTAGCCACTTTCGTAGTCGTTGGTGGTGACTTTGGCGGTGGCCACTTCGGCGCACACGCGGTCGAAAAATACGATGGGAATGTTGGCTTCGCGCAGGCTTTTGATGTGGGCAAAATCCTCGGTGCCGCTGGCTACCGACATCAGGAGGCCATCGACCCGGCCGCCTTTCAAATGCTGCACAATGGAGACCTCGCGGGCATAGTCGTCGTGGGTGAGGTAGATGAGGACGTGGTAGCCGGCCTGCCGCGCCGCTTCCTCTATCCCGTTGATGGCCAGCGCGAAGAAGTGGTTGGCCACTTTAGGAATCACCACACCGATGGTCTTGCTGATGTTGCGGCGCAGGCTGCTGGCGTAGGCGTTGGGCTCGTAGTGGCGGGCGGCGGCCAGGGCGCGCACCCGCTGCTTAGTGGCTTCGGATACTTCGTGGCTGTCGCGCAACGCCCGCGACACCGTGGCGATGGACATGTTCAGCTCTTCGGCCAGCGACTTCAGGTTCACAGGCGTCATGACGGACAACTTTCGGACAGAAAAAAGGTGAAACAGCCTTTTTGGGGGCTGATGAATGTCTGGCAAGTTACAAAGCCCGGCCGCTAACCGCCCAAAATGGCCCGATTTGCTGCAAACGTTTACGTAAATAAAGGCCTGCCATTGCATTAGATAGCAGATTACAATCCGGTAATTCGCAGAGCAAAGCCCCTTTTTTAAGCTCCGCTATCGAGCTCCGGGCCTGCATCAGCCCCCGATGAGTACGCCCCTTGTGCGGTGCGCCGGCCGGCTTCGTCTCTCCTTGTCACCAAACTCCCACCCCCATATGACGGTCATTCTACGACTTGATTTTCGGCGCTGCCTGCGGCCCCTGGTGCTGCTCCCAGCCCTGAGCCTGGGCCTCGGCCTGCACTTGGCCTCGGCTGCCGACCTTGCCCCCGCCGCCCGCGCTGTGCGGGCCGACATCACGATTACGGGCCGCGTGGTGGATGAAAAAGGCGCGGGCCTGCCCGGCGTCAATGTCATCGTGAAGGGCACCAGCAACGGCACCCAGACCGATGCCGACGGCAAATACAGCATCAAGGCCGCTGATGATGCCACCCTGATTTTCACCTTCGTGGGCTACCTGCCTAAGGAAGAAGCTGTAAACGGCCGCACGGCTATCAACGCGGCGCTCGCCCCCGACGCCAAGAGCCTCGACGAGGTGGTGGTGGTAGGCTACGGCGTGCAGGAGAAGAAAATGCTGGCCACGTCCATCTCCACCATCTCGGCCAAGCAGGTGGAGCTGCTGCCAGTGGCCTCGCCCTCCGAGGCGCTGGTGGGCCTGGTGGCCGGCGCGCAGATTACGGAACCCTCGGGCGAGCCGGGCGCGGGCGCGGTGATTCGCATTCGCGGGCTGGGCTCGATTTCGGCCGGCAACAACCCGCTGTACGTGGTGGACGGCTACCCGCTCAACAACCCCGACAACTACTATCAGATTCCGCCCTCTGACATTCAGAGCATTCAGATTCTGAAGGACGCGGCGGCCTGCGCCATCTACGGCTCGCGCGGCGGCAACGGCATCGTGATTGTGACCACCAAACGCGGCGCGACCGACGGCAAAACCCGCTTCAACTTCACGGCCAACACCGGCATTCAACAGGTGGCTAAACGCGTGGAGCTGCTCAACCGCGACCAGTTTCTGGAGTATTTCAAGGAGTCGTACACCAACGCCGGCCGCGCCCTGAACGCCGCCCAGACGGCCCTGCTGAATGCCGACCCCAACACCCTGCCGGATACCGACTGGCAGAAGGAAATTTTCCAGACCGGCGTGCAGCAGCAGTACCAACTGTCGGCTAGCGGCGGCAACGAAAACTCGCGCTTCTACATCTCGGGCGGCTATTTCAAACAAACCGGCATCGTGAAAGGCTCGGGCTTCGAGCGGTTCTCGCTGCGCGCCAACTACGATGCCCAGCTGAGCAAGAAGCTGAAGCTGGGCCTGAGCCTGGCCCCCAACTTCAGCCGCACCGACGTGGTGCCCACCTCGGGCAGCTACAACGGCGGCAACATCACGGGCGGCGGCCCGAGCGGCGAAACCGGTGGCGTGACGGCTGCCCTCATCATGCCGCCTGTGGTGCCCGTGTTCCTGCCCAATGGCGACTACGCCAACATCAAAACCGGCACCAACCAGGCCATCACCAACCCCGGCGACCTGCTGAGTCCGGTGGCCCCGCTGGACCTGTACCAGGACCGCACCAACGCCGTGCGCGCCCTGGGCTCCACCTTCCTCGATTTTGAGCCAATCACCGGCCTGCACCTGCGCACCAACTTCGGGGGCGAGCTGATTGATTCGCGCCGGGGCATCTACGTGCCGGCCACACTGGGCACCGCCAGCAACCAGGGCGCTAACCTCTCCACGCCCGTGCTGAACAACGTGGACGCCCGCCGCCTCAATAGTACCAACCTGAACTGGGTGTGGGAAAACACGGCCACCTACAACCACACCTTCGCCACCAACCACAACCTGACCCTGCTGGCCGGCTACGCCGCTCAGTACAACACCTCAGAAGGCAGCACGGTGCTGGGCCAGAGCGGTACCTACACCAACACCAACATTGAATACCCCACGGCCGCCGGCCAGGTATTCGGCAGTGCTTTGTCGAACCCGTCGAGCGCGCTGACGTCGGTATTTGGCCGGCTGGACTACGCCTTTAAGGAGCGCTACATTCTGACCGCCGCACTGCGCACGGACGGCTCCTCGCGCTTCGGTCCCGACAACCGCTACGCCACGTTCCCCTCGGTGGCGCTGGCCTGGCGGGCGGCCGAAGAGCCTTTTATCAAGCAGTTTTCGGCCATCAGCGAGCTGAAGCTGCGCGCCAGCTACGGCGTGACGGGCAACAACAACATCGGCGACTACAACTACCAGAGCTACCAGCAGGCCGCCAACTACGTGTTTGGCACCGGCAACGGGGGGCGCGTGTATGGCTTCTCGCCCAACGGCGTGGCCATCCGCAACCTGGGCTGGGAAACCAACACGCAGTACGATGCCGGCTTCGACCTGGGCCTGTTCCGCGACCGCATCTACCTGACAGTGGCCGCCTACCAGCGCAACACCACCGACCTGCTGCTGAACCGCAACATTCCGTCCATCCTGGGCTTCTCGTCGCGCACGCTGGCCAACGTGGGCGAGGTGCGCAACCGCGGCCTCGAATTCCAACTGAACACAGCCAACATCCAGGGCACGGGCTTCACCTGGGGCACCTCGGCCAACCTGTCCATCAACCGCAACCAGGTGATTGCCCTCGCCGGCGCCAACGAGCAGCTCACGTTTGATGCCGTGTTTGGCTACGCCAGCTCCATCCGGGTGGTGCCGGGCCAGCCGCTGGGCGTGTTCTACGGCTACCAACAGGAAGGCATCTACCGCAACCAGGCCGACATCGACAGCAGCCCGAAATGGAATGCCAGCACCCAGAAAATTGTGCCCGGCGACTTCAAGTTTAAGGACGTGAACGGCGACGGCTTCATCAACACGGCCGACATCGGCGTGATTGGCAACCCCTTCCCGAACTTCACCTACGGCCTGCAAAACACCTTCGGCTACCGGGCCTTCTCGCTGGCCGTGACGCTGCAAGGCTCGCAGGGCAACGACATTCTGTACGGCGGCGACCGCTACGTGGTGAACGGCCAGGGCGGCACCAACGGCCGCGTGAACCTGCTGAACCGCTGGCGCTCGCCCGACAACCCCGGCGACGGCATGACGCCCCTGGCCACCGCCGCCACCACGGGCTCGCTGAAATCGGTGTTCAACTCCTACTACGTGCACGATGCCTCGTTTCTGCGCATCCGCAACGTGACGCTGCGCTACAATGTGCCCACCGCCCTGGTGCAGAAAGCCAAGCTGCAAAGCCTGGGCATCTACACCAGCATCCAGAACCTGTACACGTTCACGAAGTATTTCGGCTACAACCCGGAGGCCAACAACTACGGCAACTCCACCACCCCCACCTACGGCGTGGACCAGGGCGCCTACCCCATGGCCCGCACCATCACGCTGGGCGTGCAGCTGGGCTTCTAAAGGCAGTGATTGATGAGTAGTGCTCAATGGTTGATGCCAAGTGCCGGGCGAAGGCCGCACCTGCAACCACCCGTTTCCCTATTCACTGACCGCTAACCACCAACCGTTAATCTAATTCCCACCATGACTTTCAATCAATTTTTCTCGGGAGCGGCCGTGGCCACGTTGCTGGGCCTGGCCACGCTGGGCACCACTTCGTGCAGCAAGGACTTCATCGACCTCAACGACCCCACGCGCCTGCCCACCACCCTGGGCTACACCGACTCGCTGAGCATCGTGACCGGCGTGACGGCTGCCTACGCCTCTTTGCAAGACATCTACGGCAGCGCGCCGGGCAACAACCGGGGCATGTTCGTGTTCACCGAAATTCCTTCTGATAACAGCTTTGCGCTGACTTCGGGCGAGCTGCTGAACGAGTTCAACGACTTTTCCATCTCCACCATCAACCCGCGCCTGCAAAGCCAGTGGCAGGTGACGTACCGCGCCATTGCCCGCTGCAACATCATCCTGAGCCGGGCCGGCGGCGTGAAGCTCACCGATGCCACCCGCAACCGCTTCTTTGGCGAGGTGCGCTTCATTCGGGCGCTGGCCTACTTCAACGCCGTGCAAATCTGGGGCGATATTCCGCTGGTGAAAGACGAAATTGCTTCCATCGCCGACGCCTACAAGTTTGGCCGGGAGAAGAAGGAGAATGTGTATGCGCTCATTGAGGAAGACCTCACGTTTGCTGAAAACAACCTGCCCACCGCCCAGGCCGGGGCCAACCTGGGCCGCGCCACCAAAGGCGCCGCGCAGGGCCTGCTGGGCAAGGTGCTGCTAACCGAAAAGAAGTACGCCGCCGCCGCCCTCGAGCTCAAAAAGGTGATTGACGCCAACAACTACGCGCTGCAGGCCACCTACGCCAACATCTTCCTGACGAGCAACGAGATGAACACCGAGATTCTGGCCGCGGCCCGCTACACCAAGGGCGGCCTGGGCATCGGCAGCGCGTTCAACACCTGGTTTATGCCCGTGCTGCCGGCAGCGGTGGCCACCACCATCAACGGCAACATCGGCACCGGCCAGCAGTTCAACTCCGTGGACCCGGATTTGGTGGCCGCCTTCACGGCCAGCGGCGCTACCGACGTGCGCGCCGCCGCTTCGTTTGGCACCTACGTGAGCGGCACCACCACGCTCTACTACACCAAGAAGTACATCGACCTGCCCACCAGTTCGACCGATGCCGAAAACGACTGGATTATCCTGCGCTACGCCGACGTGCTGCTCATGTATGCCGAAGCCGTGAACGAGACGGGCGGCACCATCACCTCCGCCGCCCTCGACGCCGTGAACCGCGTGATTCGCCGCTCGCGCAACCTGCCCGTGGCCACGCCCAACGCCACCGTCGACCTGCCGGCCACCATCAGCCAGGCCGACCTGCGCGCCCGCCTGGCCCTGGAGCGCCGCCTGGAGCTAAACTTCGAAGGCCACCGCTGGTTCGACCTCGTGCGCACCGACCAGGCCATCCCCGTGATGAATGCCTTCTTCACGCGCACCGGCTCCGTCAGCCGCATCGACAGCCACAACCTGGTGTGGCCCATTCCGCAGCAGGAGCGCCAGACCAACCCCGTGCTGACGCAGAACGACGGGTATCCGTCGGCGCTGTAACCCGCAATCTGGTGAGTGCGTGAGGAGATGAAGGCGGGCACAGCGCCCCAAAGCCACTGCAATGGCTGGTGCCGCGCAAGCCTTCGCCCCTCCGCTTTCGCCCGGTTGCCTTTTCCTTCCCTCCTCCCCTTTGCTATGACCCCACCCACCCCGCTGAAGCTGCTGCTGGCCCTTGTGCTGGGCGTGGCCGGCCTCTTCGCTGGCTCGTCGGCGCTGGCCCAAACCAGCCTGATTCAGAATGCACCGGCCCGCCGCGTGCTCAGCCTCAACGGCAGCTGGAACTACATCATCGACCCCTACGAAAACGGCTTTTATGACTACCGCCGCGAGGCTTTTGACAAGTCGGCCAGCGGCAAAGGCGGCTACTACGACAACCAGAAGCCCAGCACCGCCCAGGAGCCCGAGCTGATTGAGTATGACTTCGACCACTCGGCCGCCCTGCAAGTCCCCGGCGACTGGAACTCGCAGGACCCCAAGCTGCTGTACTACGAAGGCACCATCTGGCTCAAAAAGAGCTTCAGGATTACGCCCACGGCCGGCAAACGCTACTTCCTCTACTTCGGGGCGATTAACTACGAAGCGCACATTTACCTGAACGGCAAGAAGCTGGGCATGCATCAGGGCGGTTTCACGCCCATTCAGTACGAGGTGACCGGCAAGCTGAATCCCAGCGGCGACAACTTCGTGGTGGTGAAGGCCGACAACACCCGCCACCTCGACGCCGTGCCCACCATCAATACCGACTGGTGGAACTACGGCGGCATCACCCGCGACGTGTTTATTGCCGAAGCGCCCGAGACGTTCATCGTCGACTACAAAGTGCAGCTAGCCAAGGATAACATGAGCCAGCTGACCGGATACGTGCAGCTCGATGGCGCGGGCAAAAGTGGCCAGTCGGTGACGCTGAATATTACCGAAGCCGGCATCAAACAAACGCTGAAAACCGACGGCGACGGCCGCGCCACGTTCAGCCTGCCCGCTAAAAAACTGAAGCTGTGGTCGCCGCAGAACCCTAAGCTGTATGTAGTGGCGCTGAGCAGCGGCAGCGAAACGGTGCAGGATAAAATTGGCTTCCGCACTATTCAGACCCGCGGGCAGGACATTCTGCTGAACGGTAAATCCACGTTTCTTCGCGGCATTTCCATTCACGACGAGAACCCGCTCATCCCCGGCCGGGCGCGCGGCGAGGGCGACCTGCGCATGCTGCTTACCTGGGCCAAGGAACTGGGCTGCAACTACGTGCGCCTGGCCCACTACCCGCACAACGAAACCATGCTGAAGCTAGCCGACGAAATGGGCCTGCTGGTGTGGTCCGAAGTGCCCGTGTACTGGACCATTGCCTGGCAAAACCCTGCTACTTATCAGAACGCCGAAACCCAACTCTCCGACCTGATTTCGATGGGGAAAAACCGGGCCAGCATCGTGGTGTGGTCCGTCGGCAACGAAACGCCCCTCGGCGACCCGCGCCTCACCTTCATGACCAACCTCGTGAAAAAGGCCCGCGCCCTGGATGACACCCGCCTCATTGCCGCCGCGCTGGAATTGCATCGCACGCCCGACAACGTCATCCACGTGGACGACCCGCTGGGCGAGTCGCTCGACCTTACCAGCTTCAACGAGTACGCGGGCTGGTACTGGGGCGGCAAGCCCGGCGAAATCACCAAATACACTTTCGACATCAAGTACAACAAGCCGGTGATGATTAGCGAGTTTGGTGGCGACGCGCTGGCCGGCTACCACGGCGACGCCGACACCCGCTGGAGCGAGGAATACCAGGAGGCCCTCTACATAAACCAGCTCAAAATGCTGAGCACGATAAAAGGCCTGCGCGGCATGACGCCCTGGATTCTGGCCGACTTCCGCGCCACCCGCCGCCAGCATCCGGTGTATCAGAACGGCTTCAACCGCAAGGGCCTGATTTCGAGCACGGGCGTGAAGAAGAAGGCGTTTTACGTGCTGCAGGAGTACTACCGGCAGCAGGTGGCTAAGTACGACACCGGGAAATGAGAAAGTCAGTAACCCGTAGAGACGCATACTTGCGTCTCGTCGTCTGCGTCAACCAGACGAACCGTTCAACGACGAGACGCAAGTATGCGTCTCTACATCGTTCGCTTTTCAATCCTCTTCTAGCTGCTGAGTTGTTAATCGGATTAGCGTCTGCCGCCCACGCCCAAACCGTCCCATCCCGCGACAGCGCCGAATACACCCTGCGCGTGGCCGCCAAAAAGACCATCAACAATTCCACCGTTGACGGCAAGGCGAGCTTTTCGGAGTATAAGAACTACCCCACGCGCACCATTGCCACGCTCCAGGGCTTTAAGCCAGCAACCGTGAAGCTGGACAAATACGGCGGGCGGCTCGACAAAAAGACCAAAGCCACCGGCTTCTTCCACGTGGAGAAAATCAACGGCCGCTGGTGGGCCGTGGACCCCGACGGCTACTACTTCCTGCACAACGCCCCGAACGATGTGCAGCCCGGCGGCTCCGAACGCACCCAAAAGGCGCTGAAAGCCAAGTACGGCGACCGCGCCGGCTGGATGGCGGCTACCCGCAAGTTCTTCTTTGCGAATGGCTTTAACGGTGCGGGCGCGTGGTCGGCCACCAGGGAAATACAGGCGGAGAATGCCAGGGCCGACCAGCCACTGGCCTACACCATCAACCTGGATTTCATGAGCAAGTACGGCGACAAGCGCGGCGGGACCTACGTGCAGCCCGGCCACAAAGGCTACCCGAACGACGTGATTTTCGCGTTCGACCCCGGCTTTGAGGAATTTGCCGAGCAGCACGCCAAACAGTTGGCGGCGAACAAGAAAGACAAGAACCTGTTCGGCTACTTCTCGGACAACGAGATGCCGCTGCTGCGCAAGAACCTCGACGGCTACCTGAAGCTGCCCGTGACTGAGCCCGGCTACGTAGCCGCTAAAAAGTGGGCCGACGAGCGCAGCATCACCCTCGAAACCATCACCGACCAGAACCGGGCCGATTTCCTGGCCTACGCGGCCGACCGCTACTTCAGCATCGTGGCCAAGGCGATGAATAAGTACGACCCCAACCACATGTACCTGGGCTGCCGCTTCCACGGCGCGCAGCGCTACTACCCGGAGCTGATGAAGGTGGCCGGCAAGTACCTCGATGCCGTGAGCATCAACTACTACAACAACTGGACGCCCGAGAAAACCTGGGTGCGCGACTGGGAAGTTTTCGCCGGCAAGCCGTTCATTGTGACGGAATGGTACGTGAAGGGCGAAGATGCTCCCGGCCTGGCCAACACCGCCGGGGCCGGCTGGGTGGTGAAAACGCAGGCCGACCGCGGCCTTTTCTACCAGAATTTCACGCTGGGCCTGCTTGAATCGAAGAATTGCGTGGGCTGGCACTGGTTCAAATACCAGGACAACGACCCCACGCTAATCGGAGCCGAGCCCTCGAACACCAACGCCAACAAAGGCATCGTCGACAACAACCTGGAGCCCTACCAGCCTCTACTGGAGAAGATGAAGGAACTGAACCAGCAGATGTACCACCTGGCCGATTTCTTCGACCAGCGCCAGCCGCAATAGCTACTGCCTAACCAAAGTAGAGACGCATCCTTGCGTCTCGTCGGCCGCACCGTTCGTACGTCACCATTCAATTACGAGACGCAAGGATGCGTCTCTACTGCCATGAAACCCACCCGCTTGTTCCTGCTCAACCTCCTGCTGCTGGCCCTGTTGCCAGCGGCTGGCTTGCGGGCGCAAGTGCTGAAACCACGACTCCGCCAGGTAGTAAGCTCACCGGCCCGTAAAGAGAAATTCCATCTCTACCTGCTGATTGGGCAGTCGAATATGGCCGGACGCGGCGCAGTGGAAGCTCCGGATACCGTGCCCAACCGCCACGTGCTGCGCCTGAACCCCGCCGGGCAGTGGGAAGTGGCCCAGGACCCGATTCACTTTGATAAAACCATTGCCGGCGTGGGGCCGGGGCTGACGTTCGGCCGGTTCATGGCCGCGGCGGACACCAGCCTTACCATTGGGCTGATTCCGTGCGCGGTGGGTGGCTCGGGTATTGATGTCTGGATGCCCGGTGCCTACTTCGCAGACACCAAAACGCACCCTTACGACGACGCCCTGGCCCGTGCCAAAACCGCGCTGCAGACGGGCACGCTGGCCGGCATCATCTGGCACCAGGGCGAGTCGGACAGCAGCCCCGAAAAAAGTGCCCTGTACCAACAGAAACTTAAAATTCTCATCAAAAAGCTGCGCGAAGACTTACAGACGCCCAATGTGCCCTTTGTGGCCGGGCAGTTGCCGGCTTTTCAGCTTAACAAAACCAGCCCCGACGGCCGCCCCCAAATCAACGACTCCGCCGTGCGCATCAACGAAGCCGTGGCCGGGCTGCAAAAGCAGGTACCGAATTATGCCTTTGTAACCGCCGAGAGCACGGCCGATATCGGCGACCACACCCACTTCAACGCGGTTTCGGCGCGGCTGATGGGGCAGCGCTACGCGGCGGCCATGCAGCGGCTGCAACACCCGGCCCGACGCAGGCCCTGAGCCCAATATCTTTTCGCAAAACCTACTCTTTCCCCATTTCTTGATTCCCCGGGTCCGCCCGGAAATCCCTGTGCTTATCTGGTGGCCGCTGGCCGTACCGGAGTCCAAAAAACAGCCCTCCCGGCCGGAACTGCGCCTCACGAGAATGGTGGGAACGTACAACTGAGGCCCCGGCCGGGGCGGCTGTGGCCGGTGGCCGCCAGAATGCACAAACCCATTTTTCCAGCTGCTACGGCGGCTCTTCATCGCAACTAAATGACTCTTTCGTTTCCCAAGCCCCTGTTGCCGCTGCTGTTGCTGGGCCTGTTGCCCGGCCCGGCCGCCGTCGCGCAAAAGAAAAAACCCGTGCCCGAGGCCACCACCGCCAGTCCGGCCGATATCGAGCAGCGCATCAGCGCCCTGCTTGCCCAAATGACGCTGGACGAAAAAGTGGGCCAGCTCAACCAGTACTCGGGCCGCGAGGTGACCGGCCCGGCCAGCGACCGCAAAAACACGCTGCTTAGTAGCATCCGCAGCGGACAGGTGGGCTCGATGCTGAACGTGAAGGGCGTGAAGGACACCCGCGAAATCCAGGCCGTGGCGCTAGAATCGCGGCTGCACATCCCGCTGCTGTTCAGCCTCGACGTGATTCACGGCTACCAGACCACCTTCCCCATCCCGCTGGCCGAAGCCGCTTCCTGGGACCTCGACGCCATCCGGCTCGGCGCGCACGTGGCCGCCAAAGAAGCCGCCGCGTCCGGCATTCACTGGACCTTCGCGCCGATGGTGGACGTGGGCCGCGACCCGCGCTGGGGCCGCGTGATGGAAGGCGCTGGCGAAGACACCTACCTCGGCTCCCAGATTGCCAAAGCCCGGGTGCTGGGTTTTCAGGGCGAGAAATTGGGCGGCACCGACGCCGTGATGGCCTGCGCCAAGCACTTTGCGGCCTACGGAGCGGCCACCGCCGGCCGCGACTACAACGCCGTGGACATTAGCGAGCAGCAGCTTTGGGAAACCTACCTGCCGCCCTTCCGCGCCGCCGCCGAGGCCGGCGTGGCCACGTTCATGAACTCGTTCAACACCCTGAACGGCATTCCCGCCACCGGCAACGCCTACCTGCAGCGCGACATCCTGAAAGGCCAGTGGAAATATCCCGGCTTCGTGGTGAGCGACTGGGGCTCCATCGGCGAGCTGGCCAACTGGGGCTACGCGGCCGACAAAACCGACGCCGCCCAAAAGGCCATCACCGCCGGCTCCGACATGGACATGGAGAGCGACGCCTACCACCAGAAACTGGCCCAGCTGGTGCAGGCCGGCAAGGTTAATATCAGCTTGGTGGATGAGGCCGTGCGCCGCATTCTGCGCAAGAAATTCGAGCTGGGCTTGTTCGATGACCCGTACCGATTCTCGGATGAGAAGCGTGAGAAGCAGGTGCTGAGCGACCCGCAGAACCGGACCGCCGCCCGCCAGATGGCCCAAAAGTCCCTGGTGCTGCTGAAGAATGAAAACGCCACCTTGCCCCTCGCCAAGGCCCTGCGCCGCGTGGCCCTCATCGGCCCGCTGGCCAAAGCCAGGCGCGACCTCAACGGCAGCTGGACCGTGGACACCGACACCACGCGCATCACCTCGCTCTACGACGGCCTGCGCCAGCGCGCCGGCAAAACCACCGAGCTGCTCTACGCCAAGGGCTGCGCCGTGAGCGACGACAGCCGCGCCGGCTTCGAGCAGGCCGTAGCCACTGCCAAAAACGCCGACCTCGTCATCCTCACCGTAGGCGAAGCCTGGGACATGAGCGGTGAAGCAAAATCCCGCACCGACATCCATTTGCCCGGCGTGCAGGAGGAGCTTTTTAAAGCGCTCAAAGCCACTGGCAAGCCCGTAGCGGTGGTGGTTTTTGGTGGCCGGCCATTGATTTTTGATGCCATTGCCGAGCAGGCCGACGCTATTCTATATGCCTGGTGGCCCGGCTCGGAGGGCGGTGCCGCGCTGGCCGATGTGCTCTACGGCGACTACAACCCCGCCGGCAAGCTGCCCATCACCTTCCCGCGCAGCGTGGGTCAGATTCCGATTGCCTACAACCAGCAGTACAACACCGGCCGGCCCGTCACCAAGCCCGGCGATATCCGCTACAAGTCGGCTTACATCGACTCGCCCAATACGCCACGCTACGCCTTCGGCTACGGCCTGAGCTACACCACGTTCAAGTATTCGGACCTGAAAATCAGCCAGGCGCAGTTGAAAGCCGGCGAGTCAGCCCAGGTCAGCTTCACCCTCACCAACAACGGCAAAGTAGCGGGCGAGGAAGTGGCCCAGCTCTACCTCCGCGACCCCGTGGCGTCCGTGGCCCGGCCCCTCAGGGAGCTCAAGGATTTCCGCAAAATCAGCCTCAAGCCCGGCGAAAGCAAAACCGTGACGTTCACCATCGACAAGGACAAGCTGGCCTTCTACAACTCCAAGCTGGAGTGGCTGGCCGAGCCCGGCAAGTTCAACCTCATGGTCGGCAGTGCGTCGGATGACATCCGGCTGGAAGGGGTGCTGGAATTACTGCCGTAACCCCCGGCCCCTCCTATTATCAACTCTACCCAATCCCATCCCAACTATGCCTTCCCTTTCCCAATTCTCATTAAAGGATAAAGTCGTCATCATCACCGGGGCCACCGGCGTGCTGGGCGCTTCCATGTCGCTGGCCGTGGCCGAGGCCGGGGCTAAAGTGGCCATTCTGGGCCGCAACGCCGAGCGGGCCGAAGCGCGGGCGGCGGCCATTCGGGCCATTGGCGGCGAGGCGCTGGTGGTGCTGGCCGATGTGCTCGACGTGGCCCAGATGAACGCGGCCTGCGATAAAATCATGAGCGCCTGGGGCCGCATTGATGGGCTGGTGAACGCGGCCGGCGGCAACATGCCCGGGGCCACCGTCGGCCCCAGCCAGAACCTGTTCGACGTGGGCATTGAGGACACGCGCCGGGCGGTTGACCTAAACCTGTTCGGCACCGTGATTCCGACCACCGTATTCGGGCGGGTGATGGCCGAGCAGGGCACGGGCTCCATTGTCAATATTTCCTCGCTCACGGCCCAGCGGCCTCTCACCCGCGTGATGGGCTACACGATGGCCAAAACCGCAATCGAAGGCTACACCCGTTGGATGGCTACCGAGCTAGGCCTGCGCTACGGCGGCGGCATCCGCATGAATGCCATCGCGCCGGGCGTGTTCCTCACCGAACAAAACCGCGACCTGCTCATCGCCGCCGACGGCTCGCCCACCGAGCGCGCCACCAAATTCATCAGCCACACGCCCTTCCAGCGCTTCGGCGAGCCGGAGGAACTCACCGGTACGCTGATTTACCTGCTCAGCAACGCTTCGCGGTTTGTGAACGGCGAAACGGTGGTGGTGGACGGCGGGTTTAATGCATATAGTGGGGTGTAGAGACGCAATATTTTGCGTCTCGGCGTTAAATAGTTTGCCTTGAACGCCCATAATCTTAATTAAAATTATCAGCAACGACGAGACGCAAAATATTGCGTCTCTACATCTATTCCACTCATGCCCATTATCCAAAGCTGGCGCTGGTACGGCCCGAACGACCCCGTGAGTCTCGCCGACATTCGCCAGGCCGGCGCTACCGACGTGGTGACGGCCCTGCACCACATTCCCAACGGCGAGGTGTGGACGGTGGAAGAAATCAAAAAACGCCAAGAAACGGTGCGCGCCGCCGGCCTCACGTGGAGCGTGGTGGAAAGCGTGCCCGTACACGAAAACATCAAAACCCGCACCGGCAGTTTTCAGCACTACATCACCAATTATCAGGAGTCGCTGCGCAACCTGGCGGCCTGCGGCATCTACACGGTGACGTATAACTTCATGCCCGTGCTGGACTGGACGCGCACCGATTTGGCCTACGGAGTGGAAGACGGCTCCAAAGCCCTGCGCTTCGAAAAAGCAGCTTTCGTAGCTTTCGACACGCAGCTGCTGAAACGCCAGAATGCCGCTCAGGACTACACGGCCGAGGAATTAGCCCGCGCCGAAGCCCGCTTTGGTGCCATGAGCGTGGAAGAGAAGCAGCTACTGCAACGCAACATCATCGCCGGCCTGCCGGGCAGCGAGGAAAGCTTCACGCTGGAGAGATTTCAGCAGGCGCTGGATGCCTACGAGGGCATCGATGCAGCCAGACTGCGCGAACATTTGATACTGTTTCTGCGGGAAATTGTACCCGTGGCCGAGCGGGTGGGCATTAACCTCGCCATTCACCCCGACGACCCGCCCTACCCCATTCTAGGCCTGCCGCGCGTGATGAGCACTGCTGCGGACGTGGCCGCACTAGCGGCGGCCGTGCCTTCGCCGGCCAACGGTCTGTGTTTCTGCACCGGCTCGTTCGGCGTGCGGGCCGATAACGACCTGCCCGCCATGGTGCGGCAGTTTGCCGGGCGCATCCACTTCATCCACCTACGCAGCACCCAGCGCGACGCGGAGGGCAATTTCTACGAAGCCAACCACTTAGAAGGCGACGTGGACATGTATGCCGTGATGCGCGAGCTGGTGCTGGCCATGCGCCAGCGCAACGTGAGCCTGCCCATGCGCCCCGACCACGGCCACCAGATGCTCGACGACCTCCACAAGAAAACCAACCCCGGCTATTCGGCCATCGGCCGCCTGCGCGGCCTGGCCGAGCTGCGCGGCCTGGAAATGGGCATCACGCGCGGTCTGGCGTAGGGATTGAGGCTTCCCGGCGCGGGCTGCCGTAATTTGGCCGGCCCGGCCACAGTGGCCGGGCTCCCCTCTACTCCAATTTGCGCCGCATGCTGAAGCGAAACTGGCATTATCTCCTGCTGCTCTTTCTCATTGGCGACTTAGCGTATTCCGGCTGGCAATATTTTCAGTTTCCCCTCGACGGCGACCTGGCCCCCATTGTGGCCCCCGGCAAAGCATATAGCACCGTACTGCACGACCCGTTTGGGCTGCGGGCACTGCTGGAGCACAAACTTTACCCAGCCCCCAACCGATTTTTCGCGCATCTGTTTTTGCACGAATATTTCCGGCACGGGCCTCGGCTGCTGCAAGGCGTGCTGAGCCCCCTCGACAGTGTGTACGCGGCGTGCGCCCTGCTAAAACTGGCCGTGCACACGCTGCTGGTGTATGTGCTGGCCGTGGCCATCAGCAATTCGCGCAAGGTGCTGGGGCGGAAATTCCTATTGGCGGCGGTACTGATTACGCCGCTGCTCCAGGCCGAGGGCTACGGCGGCCAGATGGGCGTTATCGACTGGTCGGTGACGTACACGGCCTTCTACGCGCTTCCCATGAGCCTGCTGCTGCTGTTTTTCCTGCCGTTTTTGCGGGCGGCGCTGCACGGCACGCCGTTGCGCCTGTCGGCGCTGGAGTACGCGGGGCTGCTGGGGCTGGCGGTGGTGCTGGCGCTGAATGGACCAATTATTCCGGCCGTGGTGCTACTGGTATGCCCCACGGCGCTGCTGCTGGCCTGGCGCGGGCACTTCGCTGGGCTGGCCAATGGCATGAGCTGGTTCCGGCGGGCCACGGTGGCCATCGGCGCGCTGCCCTGGCGCAAGCTCAGCCTATTCGTTCTCTTCAGTGCCTTGAGCCTGTATTCGCTATACATCGGGCGGTACAACTCCGAAAACGAATGGGCCAGCATTTCCCTGCCCGAGCGCTACGCCCGGCTGCCGCTGGGGGTTTATGATGCGCTCTCGGGCAAGCTGGGCCTGCCGCTGCTATTGGTTATGCTGCTGGTGAATGCCTGGCTGATTGCCCGCTCTGTACGCACACCCCTGGGGGCCAAAGCCCAACAAGCCCTACAATGGCTGGGCGTGTTTGCGCTGGTGTATATGCTGCTGCTGCCGCTGGGCGGCTACCGCGCCTATCGGGAAAACGTGGTCCGGCGCGACAGTATTCTGCCCATC
Source organism: Hymenobacter negativus (assembly GCF_016056375.1). Taxonomy (GTDB): domain Bacteria; phylum Bacteroidota; class Bacteroidia; order Cytophagales; family Hymenobacteraceae; genus Hymenobacter; species Hymenobacter negativus_A. The sequence goes on along the minus strand of NZ_JAEDAE010000011.1, from coordinate 126,074 downwards.
CTTCTGGGCATGATTGGCTGTTTTGCCTTTTCGAGCTACTATCTGCTCACGCACCTGCCGGCGGTGGCCCGGCGGCGCTACGCGGCAGCCGTGGCAGTTTTCGCGGCCATTTTCACAATAGCCGACAAGCCCAAAGCCCGCGACTTCAATACCTGCGAACGGCAGCTTTTCGCCACGCTGGCCCAGTCAGCCGAGCCGGTGGTACTCCTGCCTTCCGACTGCACCATCATGGATTGGAATGTACTCACCGACTACCGCAAATCGGACGTTAATACCGAGATGATGTACTTCTGGGGCATTATCAAAACGCCCCGGCTGTACTATCAGCAACCCTTACCGGCCGGCAATTGAACCCTACTTAGCGACACTCACGCGCCAGATTTTATCGGCTGCGTCATCGGCCACCAGCAGCGAGCCATCGGGCAGGGTCGTCACGCCCACGGGGCGGCCGTAGGCGTCCTTCGAGTCGCCGCCGGCCAGAAAGCCGGTGAGAAAATCCTCCGGCTTGCCGGGCTTGCCATTGGCGAAGGGTACGAACACCACTTTGTAACCCGAGTATTGCGTGCGGTTCCAGGAGCCGTGCTCGCCGATGAAAGCGCCGTTGCGGTACCTGGCGGGGAAGGCGTCTTTATCATAAAATGCGAGGCCGAGTGCGGCCACGTGCGCCCCCAACGGCACGTCGGGTACCAAGGCTTTCTTGACGAGGTCGGGCCGCTCGTTTTTGCGGCGGGGCTCCTCGTTCTGGCCGTAGTACGAGTAGGGCCAGCCGTAGAAACCGCCCTCCGTCACGCTGGTGAAATAGTCGGGCACCAGCTCATCGCCCAGCTCGTCGCGCTCATTCACCACGGCCCAGAGCCGGCCGGTGCCGGGCTGCCACTGCAGGCCAATGGGATTGCGCAGGCCGCTGGCGAAGATTTTCTCGCCCGTCCCATCGGGGTTGAACTGGAGAATATTGGCGCGGCGCACTTCTTCCTCGGCCCCGTGCTCCTGCACGTTGCTGCTTGAGCCCACCGTCACGTAGATTTTGGAGCCGTCGGGCGCGGCCAGCAGGTTGCGGGTCCAGTGGTTGTTGTAGCCGCCCTTGGGCAGGTCGAGAATGCGCTGGCCCGAGCCCGTGATTTTGGTAGCGCCGGACTGGTAGGGAAAGCGCAGCACGCCATCGGTGTTGGCCACGTAGAAATTATTGCCCATAATCAGCATCCCAAACGGCTGGCTGAGGCCCGCCAGAAAGGTGGTGCGCAGGTCGGGCGTGCCGTCGTGGTTGGTATCGCGCAGCAGCGTGATGCGGTTGGCGCTGTGGTCGCGCAGCGACCGGGACTTATCCAATTTAAGCTCAGCGGCCACTTTCTTGGTCATGCTCATGGGCACGGTGCTGGCTTCGGCCACCAGCACGTCGCCGTTGGGGGCCACGTACAGCCAGCGCGGGCTGTCCAGCTTCCCGGCATACTCGGCCACCGCGAAGCCAGCGGGGGCCACGGGCGTTTTGCCGGCCGGCCAGGGCTGAATATTCACCCGATTGGTAACGGATTTGGTGGCGTAGGGTGCGGGCAGGCTCACCGAGTCGGCGGCGGGCGTGGCTACGGTTTGGGCTGGCGTGTTGGCAGCAGCATCCTGTTTTTCCTGTTTGCTGGGGCCACCGCAGGCGGCCAGCAGGCCCAGGCCGGCCAACAGGAACGGAACGTTTTTCGACATCATAGCGGGAAGGTGAATGAGCCCGCGCCGCCGTAGGAGGCCAGGCAAGGGCAGTCGGTTTTACTTCCGGATGGCGAATTGGTTACGACTCAGCTTATCAACGGCCTCATTCGGCGAGCAAGCCCTGTTCCTTCAGCCAGTCAAAAATCAGTTGGTCCACGGCCGACACCTGCGCCCGGTGCCGATAGGTCAGCCACGTCACTTCCGCAATTTCGGCGGCCGGCTGCAGCATGCCGGTGTAGCGGGCGTAGTAGCAGGCCATGCGCACCAGTACGCCCGCCGGGTGCCCGTGGGCGGGGGCCTCAAACGTGCCGGCGTAGGCCAGGCTGGCCGGGTCGAGGGCCACGGTTAGCTCCTCTTCTATCTCGCGCAGCAGGGTTTGGGCATCGGTTTCGCCGGGCTCGCGCTTGCCGCCGGGAAAGTAATACCGGTCTTTGCCGTGGCTGCGGGTGCTCAGCACTTCGCCGTTGCGCAGGTGCAGCCAAGCTATTTTGTCGATGATGGGCATAAGAAGTGAAGTCGGTTCAGGCCTGTTTAATCTCGCCTTTATCGGGCCAGTGCGGCCACGGGCCGGGCCGGTTGGCGCAGCACGCGCCGCAGCCAGTGGTTGAGCGGCTCCTCCACCAGCCGGTACAGGCCAATGGATACCGCGTAAAGCGCCAGCACAGTCAGCACATCTTCTGCAAGGCATTATGAATCAAGTGCTGCAGCACGCCCATGTGCAGCAAATAGAATACGTAGGAGCTTTTGCCCAGCAGCAGCAGCGGCGGGCTGCTGAGCAGGCGGCTCAGCCAGGTAGTTTCCCGCACCAGCCCCCACAGCAGCGGGCCGATGCCGAGCAGCGGCAGCAGGACATTGTTGAGCAGCATTCCCGCCGGCTGCATCACCCCAAACGCCCCGATTGCCGGGCCATGCAGCAGGCTCAGCCCCGTCAGGCACAACGCGCAGCCGGCCAGCCCGGCATAGGTGAGAAAGCGCGGCGCCGCATGCGGGCCCGGCCGCCGCAGCCACCACGCCAGCGCCACGCCCACAAAAAACTCCACCGCCCGGCCCAGGTAGGTGAACTGAAATAGAAAATCGAATGAGCCGAAAAACCCGTGCCACGCCTGCCCCCGGCATGCTAGCACCAGCCCCACACCCAGCAGCACCAGCCCCAGCGGCAGCGCTCCCAGCCACCGCGCGTTGCGCCGGATGAGCCAGAAAGCCAGCGGCGCCGACACATAGAACATTTCCTCCACCGTCAGCGACCAGCCCTGTTTGATGCCGGTGTACAGAAACTCCTCAAACAGCCCCCGCAGGAAGGTAATGTTGAGCAGGTAGGTTTTGAAATCGCCCAGGTTGCTGGCCGGGTCGGCCTGGTGAATGATGAGAAACGTGGCCGCGGTCAGCAGGAAATACATGGGGTAGATGCGCGCAAACCGATTGGCGAAGTAGGTGCGCAGCGGCACCCGTTCCTGGCCCAGGTAGCGGTAACCAATCAGAAAGCCGCTCAGCACAAAAAACACCGTCACGCCCACGTGCATCTCGGCCACCAGGCTATGCATCCGCCAGCCCACTCTTTCCGGATTCAGCGGGTTGAAATGGTGGGCCAGCACCAGAGCGGCGGCCACTGCCCGCAAGCCGGTCAGGGCCGGGAAATACTGCTTACTTGTTTTGTTCATACTTGCTCGGCCTGCCGGCTTCCGCAAGGTAGCACGGGCCTCCTTCAGTGCCCGAAGGCCTGAAGGAAAAGCTCGGTCCCGTCCTCTTCCAGCTGCTACCCAAAGCGGCCTACACCGAGGAGTTGCTCCAGCGCCTGCTCGATAGCCTCGACCTGGCTTTTCAGAACGTAATCGAATTCCGCCACCCCAGCTGGTGGGACGGCGAGGTGCAGCGCAGACTCGCCCGGCCCCGCATTGCTTTTGTGGGCCAAAGCTACCCGCCGCCCCTGGAGCTGCCCGACGAGGTAGTGGCCAACACCGATGTTATTTACTACCGCTTCCACGGCGTGCCCGAGCTGTATAAGTCATCCTACAGCCCGGACTTTCCGGCGCGCATCGCGGCCGAGATTAAAGCCGCTAAAAACATGCGCGAAGTGTACACCTCTATTTCAACAATGGCATCGGGGCCGTGGGCGTGGAAAACGCCTGGCAGATGCAGGCTCTTTTCGTCTGACTGCCCCTTGGAACCAGGGCTTGCAGCTGCCGAAAGCCCTCCTGCTCACGTGGTCTATTTAATCAATTTCCGGCGATACACTTGCCCATCCGCCGTTACTTGTAAGTAATAGGTTCCTTTTGCCCACTGGTGAGCATCCAGCACCAAGCTACCGCCAGCACTGGAGGCCAGCACCGGGACTACCCGCCCCAGCACATCGTACAAGACCACATTGGATGGCTGAATTGGCACATTTGTACGCACGTACAGCAAAGCGGCATCATCAGCCGGGACAGGCCACACCTCCAGCCCGGGCCCGGCCGCCGCAACGGCCGTGAGCTTATCAAGCCTGTAGCGGCGCAGGAAACGCCATATTTCGACGCTCGCACTGATATCAAAGTTGGTGACCCCGGTAAGAACCGGCGCGCCGGGCCAGGTATGTTCCCCGCCCACTACCCGAAAATGCTCCACAACAGCGCCGTTGCGACCATTTGCCCACACCAGATGCTCAACCGTTGAGTTATCGGTCTGGGAAATATCCGGCAGCGCGGTAACTGTTGACGTGGGCGTACAGCCGTTATACTTAACCCAATAGTTGAGTATGGAGGAAACCGAAGCCCAGTGATTGACCTGATTGGTCCCTTCGTACGGAACCGCACCGTCGGCAGTGCCGTGAATGGCTAAAATGGGCGTTGGGTGCTGGGGGGAACACTCCACCAGCCGAACAACGTTTTGCGTACCCGCTACGGAGGCAACCGCGGCAATGCGCCCATTTAGCTGACAAGCCAGCTCGTAGCTCATGAAGCCGCCGTTGCTCATCCCGGTGCTATAAATCCGGTTCTTGTCGACGCTGTAGCGCGCACAGATGGTGTCGATAAGCGCTGACAAATACGCCACATCATCGATGCCCCCGGCACTGGGCGCGTCAAACACATTCCACATGCGGTCGCCATTGCCATTCACCACTCCATTGGGGTGGAGAATAAGAAAATTTGCAGTATCGGCAATTGGCCGAAAATCCCCGTAGTATTCCTGGAAGCCGTCGTTGGAGGCCAAGGCGTGAATATTGAGCAGAAGCGGCACCGGCTTGCCCGGCTGGTACGAAGCCGGCACATACAGCCGATAATGGCGCAGCAAATTACCGCTATGAACCTGGCTATCTACTGTTTGCTGCGCCATTGCCGGCCCAAAACCCAACAAGAACAAGGCAATGAATAGCGTAGTAGAACGCCGTATAAAAGCAACCATAACAGCTCGATGTTGAACCCGCTTTTGGGAAAGCAAAAGCGTCAATCAAATGTACTTGATTCCAAGCGCTTGCGGTAGATGAAAAAGTTGGCTTCGCGCCCATTATTTAACTTGGGTAGCCCTCCCTGTATCATTGTCTCATGAAATCCCTCCTGCTGCCCACCCACTCCTACCGCCTCAACGGCCGCCTCTGGCTCGAAACCGACGAGGGCCGCTTCCTTGGCATCGGCCGGCTGGAGCTGCTGGAACAGATTGCGGCACTGGGCTCCATCTCGAAGGCCGCGCAGGCCATGGGCATGTCCTACAAGCGCGCCTGGGATTTGGTGAGCTCCATGAATGCGCAGGCCGCCACGCCATTGGTAAGCACCCAAACCGGTGGCACCAAAGGCGGCGGTGCCGTTGTGACGGAGGCCGGCCAGGCAGCCATTGTGGCGTTTAAAGCCCTGCAAACGCGTTTTCAGGAATTTATGGCGCTCGAAACAAATCGATTGCAGGCGTAGCGGCCGGGGAGCTGTTCGTTATATCTTTGCGAACATAACGAATTCCCCGGCCCGCTTCTATGCTCGTCATCGCTACCCTGGCTTCACGTCGTCTCCTGCGTTTATGCCTGTTGCTCAGCGTTGCCACAGTGCTGAGTGGTGGCTGGCCCCTAACGGCGGCGGCCCAGACGGCTGCTCTGCAAACGGGCGTGCAGGTAATCAGCGCCAATCTTGCCCAGCCCGTGCTGTTGGGGCCGGCGCAAATGGCCAGGCTCCCGCGCCAGCAAGTGACGCGGCCCGACCACGACGGTAAAAACCGCACCTACTCCGGCGTGTCACTCTGCGCCGTGCTCATGGCGGCGGGCGCCAAGATTGGCCCCGACCTGCCCCGCAAAGGCATGGCCCACTACGTGCTGGTGAGCGCCGCCGACGGCTACCAGGCCGTATTTGCCCTGGCTGAACTCAATCCGGATTTTGCCCCGCGCCCCGTGCTGCTGGCCGACCGCTGCGATGGCCAGCCCCTGCCCGCCACCGCCGGCCCCTACCAAATTATTGTGCCCGATGAGAAGAAAATGGGCCGCTGCGTGCGCCAGGTGCAAAGCTTGCGCGTAGTGGCCGCCCAGCCCCAATCCTGATACCACCCCGTTTCCCCTCACCTTGCTGCATGTCTGCATGTCTACCGCGCCGCGCCCGCCCAGCGCTGCTTGCGGCTGTCGCCCTCCCGGCGATGGCCGCCCATAGCCAAACCGTGGCCCCGGCCGATACAACCCGTAAGAAAGTCGATTTGGAGGAAGTGGTGGTGTCCGCTTCCAAAGTCGAAGAAAGCTTTTTGCAGTCGCCGGTGACGGTGGAAAAGCTGAACGCGCGCGCGCTGTGCCTCACGCCCGCGCCGTCGTTTTTCGATGCCATCGAGCACCTCAAGGGCGTGCAGGTGATTACGCCCAGCCTGGCTTTTAAGGTGATAAACGCCCGCGGCTTCACCAATACCACCAACGTGCGCTTTGCCCAGCTGGTGGATGGCGTGGACAACCAAGCCCCGCACATCGGCGGGCCGATTGGAAATGTGCTCGGGCCGAGTGATTTGGATATCATGTCGGTGGAAATCGTGCCGGGCACGGCCGCCGCCCTCTACGGGTTGAACGCCATCAACGGGCTGGCCAATTTTCGGACGAAAAATCCTTTTGATTCCGAAGGCCTCAGCGTGCAGCAAAAAACCGGCGTGAACCACGTCAGCGACCCGTATAGCGGGGCCAAAATATTCTCCGAAACCAGCTTGCGCTACGCCAAAGCGCTGAGTACGAAGCTGGCCTTTAAAGTGAACGGCACCTACCTGCGAGGCTACGACTGGATTGCCAGCGACCAGACCGACATCAACCCCAACGGCAACGCCAACACCGGACTATTCAGGGCCGATAACCCGGCCCGCGACCCCGTGAACGGCTACGGCAACGAGTCGTCGGACCGCAGCACCCTGAACCTGGGCGGCAAAAACTACCAAGTGGCCCGCACCGGTTACGCCGAACAGGACGTGGTGGACTACCGCCTGCGCACCCTGTGGGGCGATGCCGCGCTGCACTACCGCTTCCGGCCCGGCACCGAGCTGGCCTATACCTACCGCGTGGCCAGCTTCGACAACGTGTACCAGCGCTCGAACCGCTTCCAGCTGCAAAATTACCTGCTGCAACAGCACGCCCTGAGCCTGACCACGCCCGTGGTACAGGCCCGCGCCTACTTCACCCAGGAAAACACCGGCCATAGCTACAACCTGCGCTCCGCCGCCGAAAATATAGACCGCGGCTACAAGCCCGACGCCGCTTGGAACCGCGACTACACCGCCGCCTGGAACGCCGCCACCCAGGCCGGCCAAACCATTGCCCAGGCCCATGCCACCGCCCGCGCCGCTGCCGATGCCGGCCGCCCCCAGCCCGGCACGCCCACCTTCCAAAATGCCCTCAGCACCGTGCAGAGCATCAACAACTGGGACGTGGGCGCGGCCCTGCGCGTGCGCGCCAACCTGCTCCACGCCGAAGGCCAGGTGAACATTGCCGAGGCCCTGCGCCGCGCCGGCCACCGCCTGCCCACTGCCCTGGATGTGCTGGCCGGGGCCGACCACCGCACCTACATTGTAGTGCCCGATGGCAACTATTTCATCAACCCCGAAAAGGGCAAAGACCCGCTCGGCGACAACCTGACCTATTCCAAAACCGGCGGTTTCGTGCAGGCCGGGGCGCGACTGCTGAACGAGAAAATCCGCCTCACGGCCACGCTGCGGGCCGATAAAAACGACTACTTCGACCTGAAATTCAATCCGCGTTTCACAGCCGTGTACTCGCCCGGGCAGCGGGCCAACTTCCGGATGAACTACCAAAGTGGCTACCGGTTTCCGAGTTTGTTTGAGGGTTTCAGCAACGTGAACAGCGGGCAGGTGAAGCGCATCGGCGGGCTGCGGGTGATGTCGGACGGCGTGTTTGAGAACAGCTACTTGCGCACCAGCATCGATGCTTTTACGGCGGCCAACACGGCCTATATCAACGCCAACACGCCCGCCAACGCTACAGCTGCCCAGAAGCAGGCCATTCAAAACCAGGCCATCACGCAGAACAAGGGCCTACTGGTGAAAAACCCCTATACCTACCTCAAGCCCGAGCACATCAACTCGCTCGAAGTGGGCTATAAGGCTGCGCTGCTGCCTAAAGGCCGCCTACTGGTCGACATTGATTTTTACTACAATACTTACCGCGACTTCATTGCTCAGGTAGAAGCCTACGTGCCCAAAACGCTAAATCCCGACTCCACAGCCATCTACCTGAACTCAAAAAGCACCCAGAACCGCTACCGCCTCTGGACCAACGCCCAAAGCAAGGTGTACAACTACGGCGGCTCATTGGGCCTGCGATACGAACTGGGCGGCGGCTACCTCGCGGGGGCTAACACCACCTACACCCGCCTCGACCGCACCGAAAACGGCGATGGGCTCGAGGACGGCTTCAACACCCCACGCTGGGCCTATAACCTGAGCCTGGGCAACGAAAACGCCTATAAAAATCTCGGTTTCGGCCTTAATTACCGCTGGCAGCAAAGCTATTATTCCCAGACCTTCCTGGTGAATGGTACCGTGGCTGCCTACCACACCCTCGATGCCCAGCTCAGCTACACTGTGCCCGCGCCCAACCTGCGCTTTAAGCTCGGGGCCAGCAATGTGCTCAATAATTACTACGTGTCCTACCTCGGCGGTCCCAGCGTGGGCGGGCTGTATTATTTGTCGGTCATGTACTCACTACCATAGCGCGGTAAGGTGAGGGGGCAGGCCCCGCGCTCTACTGACTGCATGTTGCCGTTGGAACAAATCAGGCCGGAAAACGTGCCTCTCAGCCACAAAAAAAGGCCCGCTCTCATCAAGCGGGCCTTCTTCATCTATCAGCCACCTGGGCTGAGCCTTGCTGGCTACTTGCGCTTGGCCGGGGCCTTGCGGGCGGGAGCTTTCTTGGCGGGCGCCTTCTTCACCGGAGCGGCTTTCGGCGGAGCAGGCGCGATGGTCGGGGCCGGGCCATACTTCACTTCGGCGGCGTTGGGGTCGCCAGTGAGGTAGAGGTCAAACTCAACGCGACGGTTCAGGGCCTGGCCAGCTTTGGTGGCGTTGTCGGCAATCGGCTTGGTTTCGCCGAAGCCGTGCGACACGATGCGGTCAGCGGGCACAGCCTGGCTCAGCATGTAGGCGCGGGCCGAAGCAGCGCGGTCATCCGAGAGGCGCAGGTTGTAGTCGTCGGCACCTTTGCTATCGGTGTGGCCGGCAATGCTCAGCGTGTAGTCAGGATACTCTTCCATGATTTTGGCGAGGTCCTTCAGCGTGGGATACGAGCTGGGCAGCAGCACGGCTTTGTCGAATTCGAAGTTGATGTACTTCGTGGCCTCTTGCAGGCGCTTCTTGGTTTCGGCTTTCACCTCGGGGCAGCCTTTGTTGCTGGCCGGGCCGGGGCGGTTGGGGCAACGGTCCTGATAGTCGGGTACACCGTCGCCGTCACGGTCAAGCGGGCAGCCATTGGCATCTACCTGCACACCGGAAGGCGTGTTGGGGCACTTGTCGTTCTGGTCAATCACGCCGTCGTTGTCGGCATCGGGGCAGCCTTTCAGCTCAGGCTTGCCGGGGGTATCGGGGCAAGCGTCGTCGGCGTCGGTCACGCCGTCACCGTCACGGTCGGGGCAGCCCTGCAGAGCGGCCACGCCTTTCACGTCGGGACACTTATCCTGGTAATCCGGAACACCGTCGCCGTCTTTGTCCAGCGGGCAGCCGTTGGGGTCAACCGCTACGCCGGCCGGGGTACCGGGGCACTTGTCCTTCTTGTCCGATACGCCGTCTTTGTCCTCGTCCTTCATCTTGCCCAGGGCCACCGTGATGCCGGCCTGGTGCAACAGGAACCGGTCGTACAGCTTGTCGCTGGGGGCGCTGAGGTGGTCAACCCGGTCGGTGAAGGGGTAGTGCTGGCTGGTAGTAAGGTCCAGATACACGGCATCGCTAAGACGGAACCGCAGGCCGGCCAGGCCAAATACCTCGGGCCGACGAATCTGGTCAACACCAAAGCCTACACCGCGCACATTACCGGAGGTATTGGAGAGGAACATGCCCCCGCCACCCATCAGGTAGGGCTGAATGAAGGCATCTTCTTTTAGAATCTTGCCGTTGTTGAGCTTGAGCTTAATGCCCAGGTCCACCATGCCGATGCGGGCGTCGAAGTTGCTACCCGAGTAGATTTCGCTGCTGTACTTGTAGGTCTCGTAGTACCCAAGCAAGGCCAAGTCGAACGACGGCGACAGGTAGCGGGTAATGGCTCCGCCGCCGCCCACCATCAGGTCGTTGCCGGAACGGTTCCAAAAGTCGGAACCCATGTTGCCGTTGTACTGCAGCAGGCCAATATTGGCGCTGAGCGCCGTTTTGCGGTCGGCGGTTTGGGCCTGAGCATGTGGAGCGGCCATGCCAAGCACGACTGCTCCCAAGGCGAGGCCACGTAGGAGATTAGGTTTTGAGACCATAATTTTTAGGTGTGGGGATAGATGCGAAAATCCGCCGCAAGCCATTTGGCCCATCATCGCGTTGGATGAGCAGCTATACCCTTTCCAGCTAAAAAAGTTGCTCACTTATTGCCGAATGCATTCAGCATAAAAATAATAATTATTTAAAAATCAACCAATTATGAAATAAAATGTTTTGCTTTCTTCTGCTCCCAACCGTTTAATCTACCTCACCAGCGTTACTCTTAAATCGGCTATTCGGGGGAGGGATGGCACAAAAAAGCCGCTTGTTTTCACAAGCGGCTTTTCCGATTATTATCCTAAAAACCCAGGCTCTAGAACCGGACAAAATTTAGTCCCAGAATTAGCACAATCCCGATAACCATCAATATCAGATAGGTTTCCACTGCCCCGGTCTGCACGTAGCGCAGCAGCGCCCCGCCACCGTTCACTGCGCGGCCGAAAACGCCCACCACGGGGTTTATAACGCCGTTTTCCACGAACTTATATAGGCCAGTCGACAGCGCCATGATGGGCCGTGTGAAGACGTTGTTGTACAGCTCGTCGATGTAGTATTTGTGGTACACCAGGCTTTCGGGCGCCGAGCGGTGGGCCTCGTCCTCGGCCGGGCGTGTGGCGCGGGCCACGTACATCACGTAAGCCAGAATGATGCCGAGCAAACCGGCGGCAACCGAGGCAATCATGAGCATCAGCTCAGTATGCTCATCGGGTTTGGCCGAGAAAGCCTCGGGCAGAATGCGTTGCGAATAGGTAAAAATAGGGGCCAGATATTCGGCCAGGTAGTGGTGCCCGCCGGTGAACATGGGCGCGCCCATAAAGCCGCCCACGGCCGCCAGAATGGCCAGCACGATGAGCGGAAAGGTCATCGAAGCCGGCGACTCGTGCAGGTGGTGCTTCTGCTCCTCGGTACCCCGGAACTCGCCGAAGAAAGCCAGGAATAGCAAACGGAACATATAGAATGCCGTCAGGAAAGCCGTAAGCAGGCCCATGGCCCACAGCACTTTGTTGTGCTCGAAGGCGTGCGCCAGGATTTCATCTTTGGAGAAGAAGCCCGAGAACGGCGGAATGCCCGAAATGGCTAGGCAGCCGATAAGGAATGTGAGGAAGGTGATGGGCAGCGCCTTGCGCAGGCCGCCCATGCGGCGCAGGTCCTGCTCGTTGCTCATAGCGTGAATGACGGAGCCGGCCCCAAGAAACATAAGCGCCTTGAAGAAGGCGTGCGTGAGCACGTGGAACAGGGCCGTAGAGTAACCCATCACGCCCAGCGCCAGGAACATATAGCCCAGCTGCGAAACGGTGGAGTATGCCAATACCTTCTTGATATCGTTCTGCGCCAGACCGATTGTAGCGGCAAACAGCGCCGTGGCCGCGCCCACGATGGCGACCACCTGCAACGTATCGGGCGAGAGGGTGAACAATACATTAGCACGCAGCACCATGTAAATACCAGCCGTCACCATCGTGGCGGCGTGGATAAGGGCCGACACCGGCGTGGGGCCAGCCATGGCGTCGGGCAGCCAGGTGTAGAGCGGCAACTGAGCCGACTTGCCCATTGCGCCCACAAACAGCAGCAGCGTGATGGCCGTGCAGATGCCCACGCCATACGTTCCGAACTGGCCAAGCGAAGCTTTCTGGAACACTTCGGCGTACTGCACCGAGTTGAAGGTCAGATAAATCAGAAAGATACCGAGCAGGAAGCCCAGGTCACCGATGCGGTTGATGATAAAGGCCTTCTTCGCGGCGTTGTTGTAGGCGGTGTTCTTGTTCCAGAAACCGATGAGCAGGTAGGAGCACAAGCCCACGCCTTCCCAACCAATGAAGAGGATAACAAAGTTGGCGCCCATCACCAGCAGCAGCATGCTGAAAATGAATAGGTTCAGAAAGCTGAAGAATTTGCCCACGTTTTCGTCGTGGTGCATGTAGCCGATGCTGTACACGTGAATCAGGAAGCCCACGCCCGTCACGAGCAGCAGCATAATCAGGCTGAGCTGGTCAATCTGGTACTGGAAGGGAATCTGCAGCGAGCCCACGGTAATCCAATCGAACAGCTGCACGGTGTACTGATACTGGAAATTCAGGAACAGCATCACCGCAATCAGGAACGAGCCCAGCACGGTCGCGCTGCCGATAAGGCCGGCCACAGTGCCGGAAAGCTTCTTGTTCAACAGTCCATTTAGCAGAAAGCCCAGAAAGGGCAGCAGCGGAATCAGGACGTAAATGAACGTAGAATAAGGGGCGTTGGCGCCGGGGAGAACAGTTTCTTGCATGAGAGAATGACTGAGCGACGGAGTGACTGAGTGATAGGACAAATGCAGTGGCGACCAACTGAGAAGAGAAACGGACTGACGTAAACACTCAGTCACTCTGTCACTCAGTCGCTCGGCTACGCTACCACTTCAGCCGGCTCAATAAATTGACGTCGGTGGTCTGGAAGTTGCGGTAAATCATGACGATGATGCCCAGGCCCACGGAGACTTCGGCAGCGGCCACGGCCATGATGAAGAACACGAAAATCTGCCCGTTGGGGTCGGCGCGGTAGGCCGAAAAGGCTGTCAGCAGAATATTCACCGCGTTGAGCATCAGTTCGACGCACATGAAGATGATGATGGCGTTGCGCCGCACCAGCACGCCCGTGACGCCGATGGCAAACAGGGCCGAGGCGAAGAAAACGTAGTACTGAAGCGGAACGGTCCGAATGACTTCGGGGATGGTCTGGGAAACGGTTGGGTCCATACAGGAAGGGCCGGTGAATGGGCAACGTGCAGCCGGCCGGCCGGCAAAGGTACCCTGAAAAACGAAAAATCAGGGGGTGAATTTGCATAGTGAAAACTTTGTAGTGCGCATTCCGGGGGCGCTTGAAATTGTCTGGCGATGCGAAGCACCAAGTTTGCGCGGCGTCGCTACGGAACATTCGCCAAAAAGATTAAAGTAATTTCACCGGGCCCGCGTCTGTTTGTTCAGAATGACAACCATGGCACTTTCGCTCCCCACTCCCCTCCTGCCGATGACGGCTTCGCAGCAAGACCGCCAGATTGCCGAAGCCGTGCGCCAGCAGCGCCCGCGCCTGCTGCAATTCATCCGGCGGCGCATTCCCGACGAAGCCGAGGCCGAAGACCTGCTGCAGGACGTCTTCGCCGAGCTTGTAGAAAGCTACCGGTTGCTCAAGCCCGTGGAGCAGGCGGCGGCCTGGCTCTTCCGGGTGGCCCGCAACCGCATCACCGACCTCTACCGCCGCAAGCGGCCGGTGAGCCTGGAAGCGGCCTTCGGTGCCGCCGAGGCTTCCGATGACGGCGAGGGCCTGTTGCTGGCCGACCTTCTGCCGGCCCCCGACGACTCGCCCGAAAACCGCCTGCTGCGCGAAACCCTCATGGATGCCCTTAGCGAGGCCCTGGCCGAGCTGCCGGCGGCCCAGCGCGAAGTATTTGTGTGGCACGAGTTGGAAGACAAAACCTTCCGCGAAATGGAAGAAGAAACCGGCGTACCGCTCAAAACCCTGATTTCTCGCAAGCACTACGCCGTGCTGCACCTGCGCAAGCGCCTGCAAAAGCTTTACACCGAATTATTCACCGACTAATTGGTGGATTGGTGGATTAGCGGGATGGTGAATTGACGTTCTGCCGGCCCGTGCTGGCGGCGCTATCATCCCGCTAGCTCACCACCCTACCAATCCACCATCCCACTATCTCACCCATCATGGACCGTAAATTCTGGCTGCTGCGCGGCCTCCGTTTCTTTTTCTTCGCGGCGCTGTTTCTCGTCGTTATCGGCTTTGCCACCCAGGCCCTTTGGAACTGGCTGATGCCCTCCCTATTTCACTTGCCCGCCATCACCCTAGGCCAAACTTATGGCCTGCTGCTGCTGAGCCGCATTTTGTTCGGTTTCAAGCCCGGCGGGCGGCCCGGCGGCTGGGCCCGCAAGCGCCGCGAGTGGAAGCTGCGCATGGCCGGCCGCATGGAGCACCTCAGCCCCGAAGCCCGCGAGAAATTCCGCCAGCAGATGCAAAACCGCTGCGCCGCCTGGGGCCGTCGCCCCGAAACCACCGCCGATGCCACGGCGCAGCAACCGGCCTAACGGCCAGCCCTGCAAAATTATTTTTGCCGCGCGGCTCCTTTCGAGGGGCCGCGCTTTTTTATTTCGATTTTATTTAGACATTTGCCTAATCATTGAAACACCACCGTATGAATGCACTCTTCAAAGCCCTGAACGACCCCACGCGGCGCGCCATTCTGGAGCGGCTGCGCAGCGGGCCGGCCACCGCCGGGGCCATTGCCGAGCAGTTCCAGTTCTCGGCCCCCACCATCAGCCACCACCTCGACCTGTTGCGCCAGGCCGACCTCGTCACCAGCCAGAAGCAGGGCCAGTTTGTGGTCTACACCCTCAACATGACCGTGTTTGATGAATTGCTGGGCTGGCTTTATCAGTTCAAATCCTAATTTTCCCCACTCCTTTTTTCGCGGTACTCATGAAAAAGAATCTGCTCCTGTGGCAATTGCTCACGCTCGTAGCCGTGCTGGCCCCGTCGCTGTACCTGCTCTATGTGTGGCCGCAGCTGCCTGCCCAGGTGCCCTCGCACTTCGATGGCAGCGGGCAGGCCAACGGCTACACCAGCCGCGACCACATGTGGCTGCTCACGCTGGGGGCGCCATTGGGCATGGCCCTGTTTTTCAGCGTCCTGCCCTACCTGGACCCCAAGCGCCGGCTCGACAGCAACAGCGTGAACTTTCAGAAGCTGCGCCTCGCCATGGTGGTCATGCTGGGCGGGCTGGCCTGCTACGGCCTGTACATGGCGCTGCACCCCGGCACGCAGGGCCGCGGCCTGATGGTGCTGCTGGGCCTGTTTCTGGCCTTTATGGGCAATTACCTCACCACTGTGCAGCCCAATTATTTTGTGGGCATCCGCACGCCCTGGACGCTGGAAAGCCCCACCGTGTGGGCACGCACGCATCGAGTGGGCGGCATCGGCTTTTGCCTGGTCGGGCTGCTCATTGCCGGGCTGGCGCTGATGCTGCCCACCCAGCACATGCACCTGGTGATGGTGGGGCTGTTGCTGCTCACGGCGGCATTTTGCTACGGCTATTCCTACGTCATTTTCCGGCAGGAGGAGCGGCTGCGCAACATGGCCTAAGGCGGCACTCGCTACGGCAGGCTTAGCGCGCCAGCCATTTACTTATTATAAAGCTCTTAGCCAGAAGCCTCCGCAATTGTATTGCGGAGGCTTTTTAGTTGATTATCAATTAATGGTCAACTATTAATTGCGCTTATCCAATAATAAAAGTGAATTTATTATTACAAATACTTGCAACATACAATGATTTTATTGTACGTTTGTATCCTCCAATAAATAATGTCATTAGTGCAATACGCTATGAAATCCGGCCTCACTTCCACCGTTGTAGCCATTGTTTTTTTGCTGACTGCCATGCCCAGCCAGGCGCAATACGCTTACACGCAATCAGGTGGCAAGCCGGAAGATGCCACCAGCACCGACCCAGAGGAAGGCGCCAAAACCGCTACTACCAAGGTCATCCATGGGGTGGTGCAAGGCCGGAAAGGCGCATTGCCCGGGGCTACGGTATGGCTGCACGGCACCCGCACCATTGTGGTAACCAACTCGGAAGGCGAGTTTGAGTTGCGTGTGCCCAGCAACGTAAAAGAAGTGGAGCTGACCTGCGGCTACGGTGGCCTGCGCGAAGAAGTGGTACGGCTGGGAGCCGTGCAGGCGCTGGGCTCAGTGTACCTGCTTCGCGAAATAGCCCCGGCGGCCAACTAATTATTTCCCATCCACTTTCCGATTTCTACGGTTTACCATACCTTTTTTCTGCAACTCGTTTTTGAAGAAGCCCTGGTCTTTGAGGCCGGGGCTTTTTGGTTTTGGGGGCCAGTCAATCCACTGATTTGGCAAATCCAGTCATTCGCCGGGAGATTGGCGTTGTTGAACGAGGCAGGCATTTACCCCATAAATACAATACGACATTTGTATCATTCAAAACCACCTGATACTTCTTCACTTACTGCAATGCGCTTCTTCTCTGTACTCGCCGCCACCGTTTTCGCTTGTGTTGTCAGCCTGACTTCGTTTTCGGCACAAGCCCATCAGCGTTTCACCAACACGGCCGATGCCATGGTAAACGCTGATAATGATGGAGATATCAAACCGGAGAAAACGCTGCTCATCGGCAAAATCACCAATCCGGCAGGTCCGCTGCCCGGTGCCGTGGTTATCCTCACGGGCACCAAGCAGATGGCCGTGACCAATGCCGACGGCGAGTTTGAGTTTGAAGTGCCGGCCAACGCCGGAGCCCTCGATGCCGTGGTGACCTACGCCGGCTACGCCGACGAGAAAATGACCCTGAACGCGGCCGCCACCGAGTCGACGGTGAGCCTGACCAACGCCCGCGTTATCGTGGTATCGCGCAAGCAGCAACTCAAGCGTTACCTCAAAACGGCTCACAAACAAGTGAAACACGACCTGCGCCTGGCCCGCCAATAAGAAGCCAAAAAGGCTCTAAAAAACGAAAATCCCCGGCCAGCGCGGCCGGGGATTTTTTGTGCGTTCGGTATTTGATTGGCCGCGACTGATGCCGGCTACTGGCCGCCCTGCTTGCTGCCGCCACCCTTCACATCGTCGTTCGAGATGGACTTGCGCTGCTTGGTTTGCTGAGCCTGGCCGAAGCGGTAATTAAAGCTGAGACGGAACGAGCGTTGGTAGGCGTAGTTGCGGTTGGTTTCGCTGAAGGTGGGCGTGTCGGTGGTGTTGCGGTAGAGCCAGTAGTCGTTGAAGGGCGCAGCGAAATTCAGCACCAGGTCGGCCTTGTCATTGAGGAAGGTTTTCTTGGCTCCCACCTGGTAATAGAGGTTGGCCGAGCCGCGGCCCTGCAAGTCGGGCGAGGGCAGCGAGCCGAACATGAACCCCTGCAGGGTGAATTTTTTGGGCAACTTGTAGGAGGTGTTGAAATTCAGGCTCGCCGTGAAGCCGCGCCGCTCGATGCCCAGCGAGGGACTGCGGCGCACGATGTACTGAATATCGGGCCCGCCGCTGATGTCCCAGCCCTTGGCCGGCTTGGCCGAGCCGTAGAAATTCAGCTGGTAATAGGCGTTCGAGGCCACGTTGGCGTAGGTCTGGCGGGTTACGCCGTTGGCGTCGGGGCCGAGGCGAATGGACTCGATGGCGTTGCCGGTGCGGCGCATGGAGGCCGCGACGTTGAGCGAGCCGGCTTTGCCGTTGGTGTTGAAGCTCAACTCATAGGAATCGGTGAGTTCGGGGTTCAGGCCGGGGTTGCCGTACACGAGGTTCTTCGGGTCGGAGCGGTCTATGAAGGGGTTGAGGTAGTCGATGTAGGGCCGGGTGATGCGGCGCGAGTAGGCGGCGCGCACGCTGTTGTTGTCGCTGAAAGCGTACTGGGCGTTGCCGTTGGGCAGCAGCGTGAGGTAGCTGCGCACGAAACTGGTGTCGTTGGTGCGGAAATCGGCGGAAAGAGCGGTGCGCTCCAGGCGACTGCCTACGCTCAGGGTCAGCTTCTTGGTGAGCTTATTGGTGTAGGTGGCGTAGGCCGACTGCACGTTCTGGTCGTAGCTGAAATCGGTGGAGCGGCCGGGTAGGCGCACGAAATCATCGGTCACGCCCCGGGTCAGGCCGTCCACGTTGGCCACCGAGCCGGTGCTGCGAAAAATGCCTTTAAGGCCGGTTTCGAGGGTTTGCTTCTCGCCAAAGGGCTGGGTGAGGTCGGTTTGCAGGGTTACTTCCGAGCCCGGGGTGCGGCCCCGGCTGCGCTCGCGGTAGCTGGCGCTGCCCACTTCCAGGTTGGTGTAAGAGTTGAGGTACTGGTCGAAATCGTAGCCAAAGGTGCCGTCGTTGCGGGCGTACTGGCCCAGCACGCTCCACTCCTTGCGGGGCAGGGCGTAGGTTTTGGTGTAAGTACCGGTCAGCTCGCCGTTAAAGCCGCTGAACTTGCTGTTGGTGGCGCGAGTGAAAAGCTGATTGGTCTGTGGCTGGGTGGGCGACACGTAGTCGTTCAGCAGGTTGTTGTAGTCGTGGCCGGCGTAGCGGTTCACCGAGGCCGCCAGCGACAGGCTCTGGTGCTCGTTCAAGTCGTAGTCGAGGCCCAGCGAGCCAAACATCCATTGCCCGCCGTAGTTGCCCACGCCCTGTTGGGTCAGGGTCGAGCCATCGGTTTTGCCGAAGCGTACCCGCTCCGACTTATTGGGCCCGTACCAGCCGCCGGTGCCGCCCGAGGAAGTGAAGCCCAACTTCTTGGTCTTGAAATTGAGCGAACCGTTCACCCCCGAATTTCGGCTGCCGAGCGAAGTACCGATGCGGCCATTCAGTCCCTGCTCCACGCCTTTCTTCAGCACGATGTTGATGATGCCGGCGGTGCCTTCGCCGTCGTACTTGGCGGGGGGCGTGGTAATGACTTCCACCGACTTAATCTGCTCGGCCGGAATGCCCTTCAGGGCTTCGGCCAGGTTGCTGGCCAGCGTGGGCGAGGGCTTGTTGTTCACCAGCACCTTAAAGTTGCTGGAGCCGCGCATTTTCACGTTGCCGTCGCCGTCCACGGCCAGCAAGGGGGCTTTGCGCAGCACGTCGGCAGCGGTGCCGCCGGCATTGGTGGCGTCCTGGTCGGCGTTGTACACCATGCGGTCGGGGCGGATTTCCACCACCGGCTTCTGGCCGATGATGACGGCCTCGGCCAGCGCGGTGCCGGCCGTGGGCAAGCGGAAGGTGCCCACATCGGTGGCCCCGGCCGTCACGGTCACGGAGCGCGTCTGGGTGCCGTAGCCCACGTAGCTCACCCGCAGCCGGAACGGGCCGGGTGTGAGCTTGGTGAGCGAGAACTTGCCGGCATCGTCGGCGGCCACGCCCGTAATGGCCTTGTCGCCGGTAGCGGGCAGCAGCACCACGGTGGCGTAGGGCACGGGCTCTTTCTTGAGGGAATCGAGCACGGTGCCGGTGAGCGAGCCGGTGCCGGCGGGCAGCGCCGGAGCGGCGGGGGTTTGGGCGGCGGCCGGCCGGGTGGCGGCCAGGAGCAGGCACAGCAGGCCCGCCGCAACGTGTTGCGTAAATAGTCTCATCGGTGCAGGAAGGAAAGGGAAAGAAGGTGTGTGCCCTAACAGATGGTCCGGCCGGGGTCGGGGTTGCCTGTCGGCGGTATTAAATTGAGGTGAAGGCGCGAGGAGTATCGGCCCCGGGGTCCAAACGTTACATGGTCCCATATTATTTGTTGGGGAAGTGCTGCCCCCGGCGCAAGACCGGCAGACGGGCTATGATTGGGCTCAAAGGTCTGGCCAGGCAGGAAGCCCCGCGCCCCACATCCTAAGTTGGGACGTGCCAATGGCGGATTTGGGACGGGTGAGGCAGGTAGTGCAGAAGCGCAACAGCTACTGCCACAAACAAGACAATCTTGTTATATTAACAATATTGCAGTCAGAATCAAGCCAAAACCCGAGCCAACTCATGGAGTGTATGATTTTGGCATATAAGGTGTTTAGTTAAACGGTGGGTCGTAACTTTACCGGTGCCAAGCCCGCGCGTTGCCGGCATATAATTCAATTAACTACGTGAAGCACTTCTTTCGCACCACTGCAGATATGGCTGCAGCCGGGCTTTTCACGCTTATTCTTTTGTTGCTGGTACCGGGCCGGGCCGGGGCGCAGGCGCTGCGCGGCACCATCGCGGCGGGCAGCAGCTACTCGCTCAGCATTCACGCCGACGGCAGCCTCTGGGCCACCGGCCGCAACAGCAATGGCCAGCTTGGCACGGGCACCACCACCAACAGCACCGTCTGGGTGCAGGTGGGCCACGATACCGACTGGGTGCAGGTGGCAGTGGGCACCAACCACAGCCTGGGCCTGAAGGCTAACGGCACCGTCTACGCCTGGGGCGTGAATACCTACGGCCAGCTCGGCGACGGCACCACCACTCAGCGCCTGGTGCCTACGCCCATAAGCGGGGGCGGGGGCTACACCCAGATAGTGGCGGGCACCTACCATAGTTTGGGGTTAAAAGCCGACGGCACGGCCACCGCCTGGGGCTACAACGGCGACGGCGAGCTCGGCGATGGCACCTCCACCAACCACTTGGTACCCAACCAGGTAAGTGGTGGTGGCCTATACACTCAATTGGCCGCGGGCACTTACCACAGCCTGGGGCTGAAGGCCGACGGCACGGCCTATGCCTGGGGTTATAACGGCGACGGCGCGCTCGGCGACGGCACCACTACCCTACGCAACAAGCCCACCCTGGTGAGCGGGGGCGGACTGTACATCCAGCTGGCGGCGGGCACCTCCCACACCTTGGGCTTGCGGGCCGATGGCACGGCCTACGCCTGGGGCCGCAACATCACCGGCGAGCTTGGCGATGGCACTACGACCCAGCGCCTGGTGCCCACCCCCGTGAGCGGAGGCGACCTGTACACGCAGTTGGCGGCGGGCGCCAACTTCAGCCTGGGACTGCGGGCCGACGGCACGGCCACTGCTTGGGGCCATAACGCCGGCGGCGCGCTCGGCGATGGCACCACCAATCAGCGCCGGGTGCCCACGCCGGTAATCGGAGAGGGCCGGTACATCCAATTGGCCGCGGGCCAATACCACAGCTTGGGCCTGATGGCCGACGGCACCGCTTACGCCTGGGGCTATAACGGCAGCGGCGAACTGGGGTGTGGCAACACCACGCAGCGCAACACGCCCACCGCCACGGGCACGGCCCTGCCCACGCGCAGCACGGCCGCGGGCGCCTCCTTCGGCCTGGCCGTGCGGGCCGACGGCACTCTTTGGGCTTGGGGCGACAATACCTTCGGGCAGCTGGGCATCGGCACTGAGGGCTCCGCCACCAACCGAAACAGCCCCGTGCAAGTGGGCACTGATAAGGATTGGGTGCAGGTGGCCGCCGGTTCCTACCACAGCCTGGCCCTGAAAGCCGACGGCACCGCTTACGCCTGGGGTTGCAACGGCAACGGCCAGCTCGGCAACGGCACTACCACCAACCACAGCGTGCCCACACTGGTGGGCACGGCTACCGACCGCTACACCCAGCTGGCGGCCGGCTCCTTCCACAGCCTGGGCCGGCGGGCCGACGGTACGGCCTACGCCTGGGGCCAGAATGGCTTCGGCCAGTTGGGCGACGGTACCACCACCGGCCGCACCGTGCCTACCGCGGTAGGCGCCGCCACCGACCGCTTCACCCACCTGGCGGCCGGGGCTTACCATAGCCTGGGCCTGATGGCCGACGGCACCGCTTACGCCTGGGGCTGCAATGGTTCCGGCCGGCTCGGCGACGACACGACTACAAACCACAACGTACCCACGCTGGTGAGCGGAGGCGGTATTTACACCCAATTGGTAGCGGGCCAGTACCACAGCTTGGGCCTGATGGCCGACGGCACCGCTTACGCTTGGGGCTGCAACGGCAATGGTCAGCTCGGCGATGGTACTACTGCCGACCACGGCGTGCCCACGCCAGTGGGGACGGCCACCGACCACTACACCCAGCTGACGGCGGGCGGGGCCCATAGCCTGGGCCTGCGGGCCGACGGCACCATATACGCCTGGGGTCGCAACGCCGAAGGCCAGCTTGGCGACGGCTCCACTACTAACCGCACCACTCCTGCTCAGGAAGCCACCCTGGGCACCAGCTGGACCTCACTGGCACCGGGCCCAACAGCCTACTTCTCGCTGGTTCGCACCCCCTCGGGCTACAACTTCGCCAGTACCGGCCAGAACCCCAGCGGCCAGCTCGGCGATGGGACTACCACCAGCGCCAGCCGCTTCGACCGGCTGAACCCGCTGCGCTCCTTGCAGCCCCTGCCCGTGGAGCTGGTCAGCTTCAGCGCCCGCCGCACCAGCCCCACCGCCGTGGCCCTGGCCTGGGCCACGGCTTCGGAGAAGAATAATGCCGGCTTCGCGGTGGAGAAATCCGCCGACGGCCTGGCCTTTGCCCGTCGGGGCTTCGTGGCCGGGGCCGGCAGCAGCACGGCCCCCCACGCCTATACCTTCGCCGATGCCGATGCCCCCGGCGCCGCTTATTACCGCTTGGCCCAGACCGACGCCAACGGCGCGGTGACGTATTCGCCCGTGCAGTTCGTGCCCGCCCTCGATGCACCGGCCACGCTGGTGCTGGTGCCCAACCCTGCCCACGGCGCGGTGCAGGTGCTGGGCGTACCGGCTGGCACCCAGCCGGTGGTGTACAACAGCCTGGGCCAGCTGGTGCGCCCCGCCGCCCCGGCCCTCGATGTGAGCGGCCTGCCCGCCGGGGTGTACGTGGTGCGCGCCGGGAGCCAGGCTGCCCGCCTCGTGGTGGAGTAGCACGGTTTCGGTCTTGCACCCAGCCCTTGCTATGCCGTAGCTTTGAGATAAGCCGGTTGCCGGCCGGCTCTGTCCCGCTCCTTCTTCATGCAGCACCTCCACCGCACCCCGCTCGACCAGCTTTTTGTCATCGACATCGAAACGGTGCCCTGCGTAGACTGCCACGATAGCCTCGATGAGATGCTGCGCCAGCTTTGGGAGCATAAAAGTGAGAGCCTGCGCCGCCAGCAGGGCTACACCGGCCGCCCCCAGGCCGCCGAACCTTTCCCCGAGCACCTCACCGCCGCCGGCCTGTTCGAACAGGCCGGCATTTATGCCGAATTCGGCAAGGTGGTATGCATCTCGGTGGGCTATTTCGTGTTTGACAAGGAGGATGAATTGTGGCGCTTCCGCGTGAAAAGCTACGCCGACCACGACGAGAAGCAGCTGCTGCGCGACTTCGCCGGGCTGCTTGCCAACAAGCCGAAATTCCTGCTCTGCGCCCACAACGGCAAGGAGTTCGACTTTCCCTACCTCGGCCGCCGGCTGCTTGTGAACGGCCTGCCCCTGCCCCCGCAGCTGGACATGGCCGGCAAAAAGCCCTGGGAAATTCCCCACCACGACACCATGGAACTGTGGAAGTTTGGCGACCGCAAATCCTACACTTCCCTGAATCTGCTGGCCGCCCTGTTCGGCATTCCCACCCCCAAAGACGACATTACCGGGGCCGATGTGGCGCGGGTGTACTGGGAAGAAAACGACCTGGCCCGTATTGCGCACTATTGCCAGAAGGACATCATCACCACGGCCCGCATCCTGCAAAAATTCCGGGGCGAAGAGCCCGTGCGCGACGAGCATATTGTGTACGCCGACGCAACCCCGGTGCCCATGCGGCGGGTCATCTGAGGACGAAGCGTTTTTTAACCGTCCTCAACCCATTTGCGCATGAATTTCTCTTTCCCGTTGGCCCGCCTGGCGGTGGTGCTGACCACGCTGGCCCTGCCCGCCTGCCAGCAAGCCTGCCCCCTCAACATGAGCCCGCCGCCCACGTTCATGTTGGCTTTCAGCACCGACACCACCAAAAGCAGCGGCCTTGGCTTTCGCCGGGCCGAGGTGCGCTCGGCCTACCTGGTGCATTACCGCACGGCCGATTTTCAGCAGCCGCTCGATACGCTCCGCCAGCCCGGCCCAAATGTTTCGCCGGGCAGCACGAAGCCGGAGTTGGCCATTTATTATCCGGCCGGGCACCCACCGCAGTTTGCCGTGCCCGACTATGCCACCGCGCAGGCCGGGCAGAGCTGCCGCCTGATAGTGCCGGCGGCCAACCGCACCTACGACATCGGCAACGTGGTGCTGCAGCAGGAGCCCGGCGAAACCCGTTGCGCCGGCTACCGCATCACCCGCCGCGAGGCCACCGTGAACGGCCAGCTGCGCGATGGCCTGAATGCTCCCCCCGAACTCACCCGCTAATCGGGCCGCTGGCCGCCAGTGGCCTCGGCCGTCATTCCGGGCTTGCTTAGCTTTGAGCCGGCTGCAGTATCCTGGGGTATTGCAGCCGGCTTTTTTTCGACTTTTCCTGATTCCTGATGCGCTTTTCCGTTTTTATGGCTGCGCTGGCTTCGGCCGCAGCCTTTGTTTCTCCCGCTCACGCCCAAACGGCCGGACACGGCTCCAGCACTGCTGTCGGCAACGCCTTCGTGCGCGACAGCCTGGCCAGCTATGTGCAGCGCGGCCTCAAGCTTTGGAACATCCCCGGCCTGGCCGTGACGGTGGTGAAGGACGGACAGGTGGTGGTATCGCAGGGCTTCGGCGTGAAAGCCGTGGGCAAGCCCGAGCCCGTAGACGGCAACACGCTCTTCCTCATTGCCTCCAACTCCAAGCTCTTCACCGGCACCGCCATTTCGCAATTGGTGGAGGAGAAAAAGCTGAAGCTCGACGACCCGGTGCGCCAGTACCTGCCCGATTTCCGGCTTTACGATTCCGTCAGCACCCGGCTGGTTACCATCCGCGACGTGCTGGGCCACCACATGGGCACCAAAACTTTCCAGGGCGATTTTACCTTCTGGGATTCTAATTTGAGCCGGGCCGAAATCCTGCAAAAGGTGCGCTACCTGAAGCCCACGGGCCTGTTTCGGCAACAGTACGGCTATAGTAACTACGGCTTCCTTACGGCGGGCGAAATCATTCCCGTGGCCACCGGCGGCACCACCTGGCAGGACTTCGTGCAGCAGCGCATCCTCACCCCGCTGGGCATGGCCAACACCTACCCCAGCACGGCCGGCGCCAGCCAGCGGGCCAACATTGCCTTGCCCTACACCACGGCCTTCGGCCCGCTCACGCGGGTGCCGTTCGACGAGGTGGACAACTTTGGGCCGGCCGCCGGCCTGGTTTCCAACGTGAACGACCTGGGCCACTGGCTGCGCTTCCAGCTCGACAGCGGCAAATACAACGGCCAGCGCATCATGTCCTGGACCACGCTGCGCCGCACCCGCGAGGGCAACACGCTGATGAGCAGCAATAAGTCGCCCATCTACCCCAGCCACTTCCGCACCTACGGCCTGGGCGTCACGTCAGCCGACTACAACGGCCGCCAGATTTACTGGCACACCGGCGGCGCCAACGGCTTCGTCACCAACGTGTGCTTCGTGCCCGAGGAGGGCCTGGGCATTGCCGTGCTCACCAACCAGGATAACCAGAGCTTTTTCGAGGCCCTGCGCTACCAGTTGCTCGACGCCTACCTGGGCGTGCCCTACGTGGACCGCAGCCGTCAGTCCTACGGATTCGCCAAGGCCGGCAACGCCGAAACCGCCAAGAGCGTGGCCGACCTCGCCGCCCGCGTGGCCAAGAAAAACAAGCTAGCGCGCCCGCTGAAAGACTACGCCGGCACCTACACGCACCCGGTGTACGGCACCATCACGGTGGAGCCCAAGGGCAAGCAGCTGCTCGTGCGCTTCTCGCACCACCCCGCCCTCACCACCACACTGGATTATATGGACGGCGACACCTTCCGCAGCACCTTTTCCAATGCCGCTTACGGCATTTTCGCGGCCCCTTTCACCGTGGAGAACGGGCAGGTGAAAACCTTGGAAATCCGCGTGAATGATGGGCTGGAGCAAGACCCGTATGTGTTCGCGAAGCAGTAGCGCGGCAGGCGTCGGCCACGCGTTTGGAAGGTAACTTTGCAGGGATTTGTGTTCGCATCCCTCTCGTTATCCATTTCAGTTTATGCGTCTTTTTTACGTGTTTGGTTTGGCCCTGGGGCTGGCCAGCGGGCCTGCCCTGACAACCTCCGCACAGCAGCTCGACCCCGGTTTCGCGCCCAGCACCATCACCAGCCCGGGGGGCGGGGTGCAGGCCATGGCGAAGCAAGCCGATGGCAAGGTCGTCGTCAGCGGCGATTTTCAGACCATGAACGGGCAGGCCGTGAGCCAAGTGGTGCGCCTGAATGTCGACGGCAGCCCGGACCTGGCTTTCCGGACCCAAACCGGCAGCGGCCCTAACCAGATTGTTTCGGCGGTGGCCGTGCAGGCCGATGGCAAGATTGTGCTGGGCGGCCAGTACGGGCTTTCGCACTACAACGGCGTGCCGGTGACAAACCCCGTGCGCCTCAACGCCGATGGCAGCCTCGATGCGTCGTTTGTGCCAGGCGGCACGGGCTGGACGGGCGAAGTCCGCAGCGTGGTCGTGCAGCCCGACGGCAAGATTCTGGTGGCCGGCAGCCTGTATTCCCGCTTCAACGGCCAGCCCACCCACGGCCTCATCCGCCTGCTGCCCAACGGCACGCTCGATACCTCGTTCAACACCGGCTCCGGGTTCGCTGGCACCTTCGGCGACCAGCTAATAGCGGAGCTGGCATTGCAGCCCGATGGCAAGATTGTGGCCGCCGGCAGCTTCGCCACGGTGGACGGCTACGCCCAGGCGGGGGTAGCCCGTCTGAACGCCAACGGCAGCTTCGACCCCTCGTTTACCTCGCCGCTGCCCGCGCAGGGCATTGTGCTGGGCCTGGCCCTGCAACCCGATGGCAAGGTGCTGGTGGGCGGGGCCCAGCTCGCCAGCAGTGGTACCGCCCAGCTCCTGCGGCGCTTGCTGCCCAACGGCACCCCCGACGCCACTTTCCTGGGCGGCCCCGACAGCGGCATCATCATCGACCTGAACCTGCGGGCCGATGGCAGCCTGCTGGTGGTCGGGTCCTTCGGCAGCTACAACGGCGTGCCCCGCAGCGGCCTAGCGCGGGTGTCGACCAACGGCACGCTGGACACTTCCTTCGCCAACTCCGCCACCGGTAGCTACAACACGCTGTTGAAAGCGACCGAGCTCAACAACGGCCAGTACCTGATTGGCGGCTACTTCGACCAGGTGGGCGGGCAGACCACGGGCGGCCTGGCGCGCCTCACCGTGGCGGGCCAGCCCGATGCCAGCTACAACCAGCCGCTGGGCTACCTGCCCAGTGTGCCCGCCACGCCCCTCACCAACGGCCAGCTGCTGCTGAGCCTGCCGTTGGCCCGCTTCAACGGGCAGCTGGTGGGCAACAGCGACTATCGCACGTTTCACCGGGTGAATGCCGACGGCACCTACAACGCCGCCGTGGCGCTGCCGGCGGGCACGCCCCGGCCCAACAGCAGCACGCCCTACGCCTACCGGGCCATTGCGCAGGCCGACGGCACCTTCTATGCCGCGTACCAGAGCAGCGACAGCACCGCCGTGCTGCGCCGCATCCTGACTACGGGCGCGTTCGACCCGGCCTTTGCCGCCACCGAGCTGCGCTGGAGCAAGCCATATCCGTATGATTTCGCGGGGGTGAGCATTGCCGTGCACCCGGCCGGCGGCTTGCTGGTCACCGGCACTTTCACCAAGGTGAACGGCCTGGCCCGTCCCTCCGTGGCACGCCTGCTGGCCAATGGCACGCCCAACACCCAGTTTGCCCCGCCTGCCACCGCCGCGTGGCAAGTGCCCAACCCGGGCATGGGCAGCACCGCCGGCTTCCGCGAAGCCGTGGGCCTGGCCAACGGCCAGACGCTGGTGCTCTGGAACGACGCCAACCGCAGCTACCTGGAACGCCTCAACGCCAACGGCAGCACCGACAACACGTTCTCGATTGGCACGGGCGGCGGGGCCACTGCGTCCTTCGGCATCCTGGGCCTGGCCAGCGGCAAAATCCTAGTTAATGGCGACTTCACCACCTTCAACGGGCAAGCCGCGCCCAACGGCCTGCTCCGGCTACTGGCCACGGGCGCGCCCGATGCCGGCTTTGTGGCCGCCCGCGCTTCCCGCTACACCGTGGAGCAGCCCGACGGCCGCCTGCTCATCGTGGCCCCGGGCACCAACCCGCAAAACGTGAACATCACCCGCCTGTTGGACAATGGCAGCCTGGATAGCAGCTTCCAGCCGGTGCCGGTGCTCAGCG
Organism: Hymenobacter negativus; assembly: GCF_016056375.1. Taxonomy (GTDB): domain Bacteria; phylum Bacteroidota; class Bacteroidia; order Cytophagales; family Hymenobacteraceae; genus Hymenobacter; species Hymenobacter negativus_A. The sequence continues at coordinate 97,814 of NZ_JAEDAE010000011.1, read as the reverse complement.
GCACTCGCGCCCCGGCCGCGCCGATGCTCTACCTGCAACCCGGTACCCAGGCCATTGTGCTGAGCGGCGATTTCACCAGCGTGGCCGGGCAGCCGCGCTATGGGCTGGCCCGCCTCGTGAACGTGGCTCTGGCCACGCGCGGGGCCACAGCCGTGCCGCTGGCCGAGGCTTTCCCCAACCCGGCCCACGAGCAGCTCAGCCTGCGCCTGCCCGCCCCGCCCACCGGCCCCGTGCTGCTAGCCGACCTGCAGGGCCGCACGGTGCGCCGCTGGTCGCTGGCGCAGGCCTGCGGCACGGTGCCGCTGGCGGGCTTGGCCCCGGGTGTGTACCTGCTGGGTATTGCCACCGCCGCCGGCCAAAGCTGGCAGCGCGTCGTCATCGAATAACTCCCAATTAATACCAACAAAAAAGCCGGCCTTCCGCAAGGAAAGCCGGCTTTTTCAGTTGCAATGCGGGCAGCTGTTAGTTCTTCAGCGTGGCCAGGTCAATCACGAAGCGGTACTTCACGTCGCCTTTCAGCATGCGCTCATACGACTCGTTGATGTCCTTGATGTCGATGACTTCGATGTCGGACATGATGTTGTGTTCGGCGCAGAAGTCCAGCATTTCCTGGGTTTCGGCAATGCCGCCGATGAGCGAGCCCGCGATGCGGCGGCGCTTGCTGATGAGGTTGAAGGCGTGGATGTGCGGGGCCTCGGTGGGCACGCCCAGCAGAATCATGGTGCCGTCGCGGCGCAGCAGGTTCACGTAGGTGGCCAGGTCGAGCTGGGCCGATACAGTGTTGATTATGAAGTCGAAGTAGTTGCTTACCGACTTCATTTGGTCCTTGTCTTTGGTCACCACAAACTTGTGAGCACCCAGCTCTTTGGCATCGGCTTCCTTATTGGGCGAGGTGCTGAGCACGGTGACTTCGGCGCCCATGGCGGCGGCCAGCTTCACGGCCATGTGGCCCAAGCCGCCGAGGCCCATCACGCCCACACGGTGGCCGGGGCCCACCTTCCACTGGCGCAGGGGCGAGTAGGTGGTGATTCCGGCGCAGAGCAGCGGCGCCACGCGGGCCAAGTCCAGCTTTTCGGATACTTTGAGGGTGTACTTCTCGTCCACAACAATCTGGCTGGAGTAGCCGCCGTAGGTGGGCGCGCCGCTCCCGATTTCGCGGCTGTTGTAGGTGCCCACCATGCCGGTAGTTTCGCAGTACTGCTCCAGGCCCTCCTGGCAGCTGGGGCACGTGCGGCAGGAGTCCACCATGCAGCCCACGCCGGCCAAGTCGCCCACTTTGAAGTTCTTGACATGGTCGCCCACCTGCGTGATGCGGCCCACGATTTCGTGGCCCGGCACCATCGGGAAGATGGAGCCACCCCACTCATCGCGCACCTGGTGCAGGTCGGAGTGGCACACACCACAGAACTGAATATCAATCAGTACGTCGTGCGGGCCAACGTCGCGGCGCTCGAAGTTGAAAGGCTCTAAAGGAATGTTAACGGCCGGAGCGGCGTAGGCTTTCGTTGGAAGCATCTTGAGTAAATGTTGGGGTATTAAAATAGTAGGGTGCGGGGCCTGCCCCCGCCCGCCGTTCTCGCCGAAACAACGTCACCGTTCAACGACGGGCGGGGGCAAGCCCCGCACCCTACAAAATATTCAACCTGCCATTGCGGGTAAGGTTTGCGGCAGCTGCTGCCCAGTCAGCGCTTTGGCCACCAGTTCCTTCATGCGGCGCTGCGATTCGCGGGCGAATTTGCGCTGCAGAATTCGTCCAAACAACTTGAACCCCAGCCAGTAGAACGGATTGCGAATCTGACCGGGTTGCGACACAGCGTGGATGCGAAACTGCACCGCGCCAGTGGTCAGGTTTTTGTGAATAGTGAAGTCGATTTGCCCTTTCTCGAAGTGGCCTTCGAGGGTGCGGTAGCCGTAGCCCCACACCCGTTCGGGCCCGCCGGGCGTGGGGCGGGCCTCCTCGTCGGTTACCTCGCTCACGCGCACGCCGAAGTAAAAGTTGAACACCAGAAAGTGCGCCCGCAGCACCATGATGCGCTTTTCGAGCGGGGCGCTGGGGTCGAAATAGCCGGTGATGAGGTCGGGCGGCGGGAAGGCATAGCGGCGCAGCACATCCTGCGCGGCAGCAAAGGAGCCGGCCGCTTCGGGCGGGCCGGGCGCTTCGGCGGGCAGGTCGGTTTCGTAGTCGTCGAGGCGCCAGCCGGTGGCGCTGGTGTACTCGTTCTGGCGCGAGAAGTCGTAGTTGACTTTGGCGTTGGCGTAGGAATCGAGGCGGGCGCGGTACTGCTCCCAGGCGGGCGGTTTGGCCGCTGCCGGCACGGCGGCAACTTGGTTACTCATGGCGGGTGTGCTGAACGTGGCCGGCCTCGTCGTGCCGGAAAGTTTCGACTACTACGTCGTGCAGCGCCTCACCGCCACTGGCCGCCGCCACGCGCCGGCAAAACTCCGTCCAGGTAGCCTCCTGCAGCAGCTTGCCGCCGCCCAGCGTGTCGTAGGCAAAGGCCACCAGCCCATCGCGCGAGCGAGCCGAGGAGCGGATTTCGAACCGCAACACGTCCGGCGACTCGTCCAGGTAATGCGTTTCGAAGCGAATGCGGCCGGCCTCGGGGTGGCCTTCCAGGGTGATGAACTCGAAGGACGTGGCGCTAACTTCGGTAACGCGCACGCAACCGTCCCACGGCCCCAGAATGGTGATGCTGAACTCGTCGCCAACCTTTAGCGCACTGTCGTCGCCCTCCTTCTTCTTGAAATTGGCCAGCGCATCGGGCGAGAAGCGAGGTACGTCGGCCTGCACCTCAGCCATAAGCTGGGCTGGGGACTTACGGGCGCGCTGCACGTCAATAAAATAGCGGCGCTCCAGCAGTGGGCCGGAGCCGGTGGAGGCGGGTTGTTCGGAAGTGGAATCAGACATGGCCGACGAAGAAACGTATGCCCCTCATACGCCCCACGCCGCCGTAGGATGCTACTGCTGAGCTATCCAAAGCCTAAGCAGCCCGCATTTACGGCACCCAACCCTCAACACTAAGCTCATAACCCTTCGCAAATGGCCTACTACCGCCCGCCCGGCCCCCCACCCGACCCGGCCCTTGTCAAAAGCCTCACCGAGCAGCAACACGAAATGCGCCAACGCGTGCGTGCCGAACCGTTGGCCGGGGAGCCACGCCTGATTGCCGGCTGCGACTCCTCGTTTCCTACGCCCGACACCATTCTATCGGTGTTCGTGGTGCTGAAATTTCCTTCGCTGGAGCTGGTCGAAAAAGTGTACAACTACGGTCCCGTGGACATGCCTTACGTGCCCGGCTTCCTCTCTTTCCGCGAAGCGCCGAATGTGATTCACGCCTTCGCCAAGCTCGAAAACAAGCCCGACGTCATCATGGTCGACGGCCACGGCATTGCGCACCCGCGCCGCATGGGCATTGCCGCGCACCTGGGCGTGCTGCTCGATATGCCCACCTTCGGCGTAGCCAAGCAGAAGCTGACGGGCGTTTTTCAGGAGCCTGGCCCCGAGCGCGGTAGCATTTCGGAGCTAATCGATGCCAAATCCGGCGAGCTCATCGGCGAGGTTATTCGCAGCAAGGACAAGGTGCTGCCGTTGTTCGTGAGCCCCGGCCACCGCTGCGACCAGGCCACCGCCACGCGCCTCACCCTGGCCTGCCTGCGCGGCTACAAGCTGCCGGAACCCACGCGCCTGGCCGACCACTGGGCCGAGCAGTTCAAGAAGGAAGTGCGGTAGAGACGCAACAGTTTGCGCCTCGTCGTTGAACGACTTGCGACTGCAACGTCCGTCGTGTCATCGTTCAACGAGGAGACGCAAACTGTTGCGTCTCTACGCCTTTTTGCAGCATCTCTAACGATTCTGCAGCGCCGGATGGTAGCTCCAGCAACTCTGCTACTGCCTGAAACACGGCCTGCTTTCCCTGCTCCCGCGCCATAACACCCGCATCAGTCGGCAGCTGCTGTGACTTGGAGAGTTTCTGGCCGGCGGCATCAGTCAGCAGCGGGTGGTGGAAAAACTGCACCCGCTCCGCATTGAATACTGCCGTTTCGGAGAGCTGGCCGGCTAGCCAAAGCTGCGCGGCCGTGCTGGCCTGCAAGTCCAGTCCGCGCACAATAAGGTTGGTGCCGAGGCGCAAATCATCCACTACCGACGCGACCTGATACGCGGCCACGCCGTCTTTTTTCCGAATCACAAAGTCGGGCATCAGCGCGCCGAGCGGTACGCTGGTTTCGCCCTGCCAGGCATCGGGAAGAGCTATTTCGGTACCGGCCGGCACGTGCGCCCGCCAGGCCGCGCCCAGAGTTTCGAGGGCTACCGCAGCCTCGGTGCCGCCAGTGCGGGTGCGCTGGCTGGCCTGCACCAGGCCCGGCTGTTGGGCCAGGCGGCGCAACACGCGATTGTATTCGGGCAGGTGCAGCAGCTGCGAATGGTGCCGCAGAAAGTCATCGGGGCCGCTGGGGCCGTGGTCGTAGTCGATGCCCAACCAGTCGATGACGCGGAAAATGTTATCCAGATAAGCCGGGCGCAGGCGGGCGCGGTCGAGGTCGTCGATGCGCAGGTGCAGCGTGCCGCCCGCCCGCCGCGTGAGCAGCCAAGTGAGCACGAAGTTGACGGCATTGCCGAGGTGCAGGTAGCCGCTGGGCGTGGGCGCGAGGCGCGAAACCACGGTCGTGTTATCACTCAATAAACTGGGCATCAGTCCAACAACAATTCCATCTGCACATCGGCCCGGGCGTAGGGCGAGGGGTTGGGCTCGGCCAAATCCTGAAACCCGAGCTTGCGATACAGCGCCAGCGCCGGGGCCAGTTTGGCGTTGCTTTCCAGATACACGCGGCCACCACCCAAGTTGCGCACCCGCTCTATAGCAGCTTGGCCCAGCAGATACCCAATCTGCCGGCCCTGCGCGGCAGGCGACACGGCCATTTTGGCCAGTTCGTAGCTGCGGCCATCGGGCATCTTTATCAGGGCACAGGTGCCCACTACCTGTCCGCCTACCTCAGCCAGCAGAATGCAGCCCCCCGGCTCCAGAATGTATTCCTCGGGATGGTCAAGGGCTTTCAAATCGGCAGGCTCAAGCGTGAAATAGTGCGAAATCCATTCCTCATTAAGCTGCCGGAAAACGGGCTGGTCACCCGGCCGGAAGTCGCGCAGCATCACCGGCGCGACGGCTTGCGGTGCCCATAACGCTTGCTGCAGCACCACGCGGTAGCCGTCGGGGTCTTCGAAGGTGCGGCCGTGCGCGTCCCAGTACGGGTTATACGATGGCACCGGCGCAAAGCCAGCAGCCTCCATACGCTGCACGGCGGCTTGCCACTTCTGGGCATCGGGTAGGTAGAAAACGAGCAGGTTGTCGGCCGTGGGGGCGCGGCCGACGACGTGGTTAGGCTGGTGCGTGAACTCCAAGTGGTACGGAGCCTGCGGGTGGCCTAGCATAAGGCCATCGAAGCCATTGTGGGCCGTGAAGGAGCCTATTTGTAGCAAGCCCAGGCCGTCGCAGTAGAAACGGCGCAGGGCCGCCAGGTTGTCGGTGGGCCGAGCCACGCGCAGGATGGGAGTTGTCATAGGTATTGCGCGAAGTCGTAGCGTGAGCTCTGTAGTTCGCATCCCCGCGCCTTGACAACGCCTGTTGTTCGGGAACGCGCACCACAAAGTTAGCTTCGTTGCCCTGCGGGGCGCGCTACGACCTTAAACCTGGGACAGTCTAGCCAGTCAAGGTGAATATCCAACTGCTGAGGTTCTTTGTGCCGATGAGAAACGCCTTACTCCTAACGAGCCTGCTGATTCTTCCCCTGTTTCTGACAGCCAATCAGTCAAAAGCTCAAACCGCCAACCTGTACTTCCCGCCCGTCACGGGCAGCACCTGGGCCACCACCACGCCTGCCAGCCTGGGCTGGTGCCAGGCACAACTGGATTCGCTCATTGCATTTGCGGGCCGCAAAAGCAGCAAGTCGCTATTAATACTGAAAGATGGCCGCTTGGTGGTGGAGCATTACTACGGCACTTACACCGCCGATTCGGCCTAGTACTGGGCCTCGGCGGGCAAGTCGCTCACGGCTACGCTCGTGGGCCTGGCCCGGCAGGACGGCCTCCTGAGCCTGACCGACAGCACCTCCAAATACCTCGGCCGCTGGACCAGCGCCACCCGCCCGCAGCAGCGCCAGATTCAGCTGCTGCACCAACTCACCATGACCACCGGGCTCGACGACAGTCCGCCCACGCCCTGCGACAACGAAAGCTCCACGCCCGGTTGCCTGCTCTACCTCGCGCCGCCCGCTACGCGCTGGGCCTACCACACCGGGGCCTACCGCACCCTGCAAAATGTATTGGTGCAAGCCAGCGGCGTTGCCAACATGACTACCTACACCAGTCAGCGCCTGGGCACGCGCATTGGCATGACGGGCCTGTGGGCCAACGACGTATTCTACAGCAAAGCCCGCAGCATGGCCCGCTTCGGCCTGTTCATCCTGGCCCGGGGCATCTGGAATGGCACCCCAATCCTGACCGACACGGCCTACTTCCGCCGCATGACCACGCCCAGCCAGACGCTGAACCGCAGCTACGGCTACCTCTGGTGGCTCAACGGCCAGCCCAGCTACAAGCTGCCCGGCTCCCAAATCACGCTGCCCGGCCCGCTCATCCCCTCCGCCCCCGCCGACCTCATTGCCGCCCTCGGCAAAAACGACCAGAAGATTTACGTGGTGCCCAGCCTGGGCCTCGTGGTGGTGCGCCAGGGCAACACCGCCGGAGCCAGTCGCCTGGCCGCATCGTCCTTCGACACCGAGCTGTGGACGAAAATCATGGCCGCCGTGTCCTGCCGCCCCACGGCCACGGCGGCTGCCGCCGAAGCTGCCGGTTTCCTCGTCTTCCCTAATCCCGCCACCGAAACTCTCACCCTGCGCCAGCCGGCCTGGTCCGCTACTGCCGTGCGCCTACTCGATGCCCTGGGCCGCGAAGTGTTGCGCCAGCCCACGGCCGGAGCCGAGACGTCGGTTTCCGTCGCGGCGCTAGCTCCGGGGCTCTACGCGGCGCAGTGGCTCGATGCCAGCGGGCGCGTGCTGATGAGCCGCAAAGTGGCCCGACAGTAGAAGTTGCACAAAAACGGTGGTGCCTTCCTAGTCCGTGCGTAAGTTTGCGGTCAATTTGCGGGTGGGTTCCCCCACCCTGCAACGCGCCCAACCCGCCTGCTGATGCTGACTGCTGTACTGCTTTTTCTCCCTTTAGCCGCCGCCCTGCTGCTGCTCGTCGTGAAGGGAGCCGCCGCCCGCGCCCTCGCCTTCGGGGCCTCGCTCCTCGAATTCGCCATCGCCGCCTACGCCGCGTTCGACTTCACCCGCCACGGCTCGGCCAGTTTCAACCTCAATTACAACTGGATTCCTTCCGCCGGCATCAACTTCCACATCGGTCTCGATGGCCTGAGTTTGTTGATGGTGCTGCTCACCACGTTCCTGGTGCCGCTCATTTTGTTGAGTGCCTTCAAGCGCGACTACGACAACCCGTCCACGTTCTACGCCCTCGTGCTGTTCATGCAAACGGGCCTGCTCGGCGTTTTCGTCTCGCTCGATGCCTTCCTGTTCTACTTCTTCTGGGAAGTCGCTCTCATTCCGATTTACCTGCTGGCCGGGGCCTGGGGCGGCGAGCGCCGCATTGCCGTCACCCTTAAATTCTTCCTCTACACCGTGGTCGGCTCGCTGCTGATGCTGGCCGGCTTCGTGTACCTCTATCTGCAAACCGGCCCCGCCGCCGGCTCGCTGGCCCAGCACTCCTCGGAGCTCACCGCTTTCTATAACCTGAAGCTCAGCGCCTCGGAGCAGTCGTGGCTGTTCTGGCTGATTTTCGCGGCCTTCGCCGTGAAGATGCCCATCTTCCCCTTCCATACCTGGCAGCCCGACACCTACACCGAAGCCCCCGCCCCCGCCACCATGCTGCTCTCGGGCATCATGCTGAAAATGGGCATCTACGGCACCATGCGTTGGCTGCTTCCGGTCGTGCCGCTCGGCGTGAGCCAGTGGCAGAAGCCGGTTATCATCCTCTCCGTCATCGGCATCATCTACGGGGCTATCATCGCCATTCGCCAGCGCGATGTGAAGCGCCTCATCGCCTACTCTTCGCTCAGCCACGTGGGCCTGATGGCGGCCGGCGTGTTCTCGCTCACCCAAATCGGCCTGCAAGGCGCGGTGGTCCAGATGCTGGCCCACGGCGTGAACGTGGTCGGCATGTTCTTCATCGCCGACGCCATCGAGCGCCGCACCGGCACCCGCTTCATCCCCGACCTCGGCGGCCTCACGCGCCGCACGCCCGTCCTCTCGGTTTGCTTCCTCATCATGCTGCTGAGCACGGTGGCGCTGCCGCTCACGGGCGGTTTCGTGGGCGAATTTCTGCTGCTGGCCGGCGTGTACCAGTACAATGCCTGGGTAGGTGCCGTAGCCGGCCTCACCATCATTTTCTCGGCCGTGTACCTGCTGCGCATGTTCCAGCGCGTGATGCTCGGCCCCGATTCGTCCTTCTCCGAAACCATCACCGACCTCACCGGCGGCGAGCTACTGGTGCTGGTGCCGCTCATCGCGCTGGTGTTCTGGATTGGCTTGTTTCCGAATACGTTCCTGCACATCTCGGAGCCGGCCGTTACCAATCTGCTGACGCTGGTTGGCCGATAGTTTTTTTGTGGGGTGACGGATTTGTCATCCTGAGCGTAGCGAAGGACCTTATCACGCTCGCATAGATTTGAAGTAGTAATCCAACGAAGCGACCGTGATAAGGTCCTTCGCAAGCTCAGGATGACAGTTCGTAGCTGTTGTTCCGACTCCCAGAAAGCCCATGACCTCCATCATTCTCCTCTCCGTCTTCGGCATCCTCAACCTGTTTCTGGGCTTTCTGCGCTCGAACAAGGTGCTGCTGCCCGGCGCCATGCTGTTGCTGCTGGCCGTGTTCGGGGCCAACTTCGCCGACTGGAACGTGGCGCACGCGCCCTACTTCAACCACATGCTGGTGGTGGACAACTACACGGTGGCCTTCACGGGCATTGTGCTGCTGACTACCATTCTGCTGCTGCCCTTCTCGCGCAGCTACGTGACCTCGGGCGAGCCCAACCTAGCCGAATACTACGCGCTGCTCCTTTTCTCGCTGGTAGGGGCCATCATGATGATTGGCTACGACCATCTCCTTATGCTGTTTGTGGGCATTGAAATCCTGAGCATCAGCATGTACGTGCTGGCCGGCAGCAGCAAGCGCGACTCGCGCAGCAACGAGGCGGCCCTGAAATACTTCCTGATGGGCGCGTTTGCCACGGGCATTCTGCTGTTTGGCATTGCGCTGCTGTACGGCGCTACGGGCACCTTCGCCCTCTCGCAGCTGGGCGCAGCCGTGGCCAGCCCCGCCAACGCCAGCCTGCAGCCGATGCTCTACATCGGCATTCTGATGATGATTATCGGCATCGGCTTCAAGGTCTCGGCCGCGCCGTTCCACTTCTGGACGCCCGACGTGTACGAAGGCACGCCCACCTTCTTCACCGCCTTCATGAGCACGGTGGTGAAGACGGCCGGTTTTGCCGCTTTCCTCAAGCTGCTGGCGGTGGCGCTGCCCGCCGCCCAGGGTTTCTGGATGCCCACCATTCAGGCCATGTGCGCCCTTACGCTGCTGCTCGGCAACGTGGGCGCGGCGGCTCAAACCAACACCAAGCGCATGCTGGCCTACTCCAGCGTAAGCCACGCCGGCTATCTGCTCATTGGCCTCGTGGCCAGCAAGGGCATCCTCACGGGCGATGCTGCCAGCGGCATTTTCTTCTACTCGCTGGCCTATTCTATTGCTACGGTGGCCGCTTTCGGTGTGCTGAAACTGGTGGCTGAGCACCGCCAGGAAGACCGGTATTCCGGCCTCAACGGCTTGGGCAAGACCAACCCGCTGCTGGCTTTCAGCATGACGGTGGCGATGCTTTCGCTGGCCGGCATTCCGCTCACGGGGGGCTTCTTTGGCAAGTTTTTCTTGCTCGCGGCGGCCGTGGGCCAGGGCTACATCGGCCTCGTGGTGTTCGCGGTTATCATGAGCATGGTGGGCCTGTATTACTATTTGCGGCCAATTATCGCCATGTACATGCAGCCCGCTCCCGAGGGTGCCACACCCGTGCCGGTAGACGGCATCCAGACGGTGACGCTGGTGGTGCTGGCGCTGCTGAGCATTGCGCTGGGCGTGGTGCCGGGCTTTATGAGCGGCATTTTGTAAGCGAAACTTCGGATTGATTTGACGGAGAAAGCGGCCTGCGGGTCGCTTTTTTTGTGCCCGGCGGCGCGGAGGTTGGCCCACTGCCTCGAAACCATGGCCCATTGCCTCGCGGTGCAGGCCAGACAAACCACAACAGCGGGATAGCGCAAGGCATTGCATTTCTGAATACCCGCACCTTGGGCACACATTAATCTCATTCATACCTTCCATATGAAAAAGAAACGTTTACGCCCATTCTCCGCTGCCGCTTCAATAAAGTGGTGCCACTGGCCCGCTTCGTATAGGCCAGTTACCAACGCGATAAGGCTGACTTTGTGGGCCTGCTGCCCGACGACTACACGGCAGCTTTCGACACGGATTTTACTAAGAAGCTGGGCGCGGTGGAGAAGCTGGTGCGGCGGGAACAAAAGGGGGACGAGGCGGTGGGGAAATAGGCAGCGGCGTAGCTTTGCGGCCATTAACCCGTCTTTTTTCACTTATTTCTTTCCATGAAATTCTTTTTTTACGCGCTTTCCCTCACGGCCCTGCTGGGCGGCTCGGCGGCCCACGCCCAGATTACCCCCGAAAAGGTATATACGGGCGAGGGCGAGATGATTCGGCTCAGTACTGGTGATTACAAGTACCAAATGACGGTACGTAATTCGGCCGCGGTCATCACCCGGGTGATGGTGTACAACCTGAACCACTCCGTCTACAAGCAGTTGAACGTGCCCGTCATTGGCACGACCCACGAGGCGCAGGGTGTGCAGTACGTGTCGGATGCCCTGTTCGACACCAACCCGGCCACGCTGGAATACCTGGTTGACTACGGCACCACCCAGCAGGGCCTGATGCGCAAGTCGATTATTCTCTCGGAAACGGGCAGCCAGCTGGCCGTATTCGACTCGACCAACTACTACATGACGGTGTATAACACGCCGGCCGGCACCAAGCTGGTGTCGAACATTCAGGTATACAACAGCGCTACCAACAGCATTACGCGCCAGTATAGCCGCGTGTATGGCCTGCCGGGCCGGCTGGCGCTGCGCGCCGCCACGCCGGTGCTGCCCGATGCCGCCGGTGCCTACCCCAACCCTGCGCAAAGCACGGTAGCCCTGCCCTACGTGGTGCCCGCCAACACCACCGGCACCCTGCAAGTGTTTGACGCGAGCGGCCGGCTGGCGGCCTCCTACCAGGTAGATGGGCACGTAGACCACCTGGCGCTCAGCACGCGGGACCTGCGGCCGGGCGTGTACGTGTACCGGGTGGCCACCACGGCCGGTACCACGGCCGGGCGGCGGTTCGCGATTGAGTAAGCCGGCGTGGCCCGCTGGTGCGTCGGCGGGACGGATACAGAAAAAGCAGCCCATTGGGCTGCTTTTTCTGTTTATTTGGCTTTCCGCTAGTCAGTTTTCGTTATGATTCGTGTCCTGCGTCACCTTTGGCTGGTCTGGGCCCTCAGCATCTTTAGCAGCTGCGCGGCCCGGCCGCCGCACGAAGCCGGCCCGTTCCGCCCCGGCGAGCTGGTGGAACTGACCCGGCTCGACCCGACCATCCGGCTGGATATTCGCTACGCTACCAGCCACAATTTCATGGGCCGGGTGCTTTATCCGCAGGCGCGGGCGTTTTTGCAGCGCCCCGCCGCCGAGGCGTTGGCGCAGGTAAATGCCGAGTTAAAACCGTTGGGCTATTGCCTGCTGGTGTTCGATGGCTACCGGCCCTGGCGCATCACCAAACAGATGTGGGACCACACGCCGGCCGATAAAAAGGAGTTTGTGGCCGACCCGCGCAAAGGCTCCCGTCACAACCGTGGCTGCGCCGTCGACCTCAGCCTGTGGGACATCACGGCCAACCAAGAAGTGGCCATGCCCGGCGAGTATGATGAAATGAGCCCTCGCTCCTACGCGGCTTACGCCGGCGGCACCCCCGAGCAACGCTCCCACCGCGACCTGCTTCGTAGTGTGATGGAGCGCAATGGCTTCACGGTGTTGCCTGCTGAGTGGTGGCATTTTGATTATCAGAACTGGAAATCTTATCCAATTGAGGATATTCCGTTTGAGAAGCTGTAGCAGGTTAAGGGCAAGGGCAACCGTCTGATTGGTCATCTTGCTGGCGCGCGTCTGCGACGTGCTGCCGACTGGGCTCGCGCTTACGGCTCGGGGATTGAAGGCATTTGCAGCCGTAATTACGGCCCGAGCCATAGGCTCGCAGCCAGCGGCACGCGTCGCAGACGCGCGCCAGCGACTATCGTAACAGTTAATGCCCCGCTAAAACTTTCGCGCCGGTTTCGCCTTTTTCTGGCGTAACTCGTTTCCCTGACCTGAACCCTGCTTCTTAACCCCTCTTTTCTGATGAGCGCAACTCCCGCTTCCAAGCCTTCTTTTGGCATGATTGGCCTCGGTACCATGGGCCGCAACCTGCTGCTGAACCTGGCCGACCACGGTTTTCCGGTGGCCGGCTACGACAAGGACGCCACCAAAATCGACCTGCTGGCCAAGGAAGGCGCGGGCAAGCCGGTGGAAGGCTTCAATGACCTCGCCACCTTCATCAACGGCCTGCAAACGCCGCGCGCGGTAATGATGCTGGTGCCCGCCGGCCCCATCGTAGATAGCGTGATTGCCGAGCTGCAGCCCCTGCTCGCTCCCGGAGACATCATCATCGACGGCGGCAACTCCCACTTCACCGACACCGAGCGCCGGGCCAAGGCGGTGGGAGCGGCCGGCTTCCACTTCTTCGGCATGGGCGTGAGCGGCGGCGAGGAAGGGGCCCGTTTCGGCCCGAGCATGATGCCCGGCGGTGACAAAGCGGCCTACGCCGTGATGCAGCCCATGTTTGAGGCCATCGCAGCGCAGGTGGACGGGCAGCCGTGCGTGACGTATATCGGCCCCGGCGCGGCCGGTCACTTCGTGAAGATGGTGCACAACGGCATCGAGTACGGCCTCATGCAGCTCATTGCCGAAACCTACGCCGTGCTGAAAACTAGCCTAGGGATGGACAACGCGGCCATCGGGCAGGTGTTTACTAAATGGAATGAGGGGCGCTTGCAGTCGTTCCTGCTGGATATTACGAAGGATATTTTCGGTTTCATCGCTCCGAATACCGACCACCTGCTGCTCGACGACATCAAGGACGAGGCCCGGGCGAAGGGCACCGGCAAGTGGACCTCGCAGGTAGCCATGGATTTGGAAACGCCGCTGCCTACCGTGGACACGGCCGTGGCCATGCGCGATTTATCGAAGTACAAGTCCCTGCGCGAGCAGCTGGCAGGGCTGTATGGACCGGTGGCCGGCCCGCTGCCGGTGGAGCGCGAAGCCTTCCTGGCGCAGTTGGAGCAGGCGTTCTACTTCAGCATGGTCATCACCTATGCCCAGGGCATGCAGCTGCTTTCGAAGGCGTCGAAAGACTACTCCTACGACCTGAACCTGGCTAATATTGCCAAAATCTGGCGCGGTGGATGCATCATCCGCTCGGGCTTTCTGAATGACATTTTCAACGCCTACCAGCACACACCCGACCTGGCCCACCTGCTGCTCGATGGCCAGGTGCAGCAACTAGTGAGCGAAGCCGTGCCCGGCAGCCGCGTCGTGGTGGCGGCCGCTGCCACCGCTGGCCTGGCCCTGCCCGGCTACATGGCTTCGCTGAGCTACTTCGATACGTTCCGCACGGCGCGAATGCCTTCCAACCTCATCCAGGCCCAGCGCGACTACTTCGGCGCGCACACTTACGAGCTGATTGGCAAGGAAGGCGTGTTCCACACGCAATGGACGCCGGAGCATGAGGACGCTGCCAATAAAAAAGACACGAAGGTGGAAGAGCATGGCCCGGAGAAAGAGCCAGTGAAGCCTAACAACTAGGTTTTTGCCTGTCATCCTGAGCGCAGCGAAGGACCATATCATGGCTGAAGAGCTTGCAGTAATCAATGCGAGCGTGATAAGGTCCTTCGCTGCGCTCAGGATGACAGACTTTCCTTTTCCCCTCTCATCTCCCCTAATACCCGCTCCCTCGGCAATGAATAACAACACTAATATCAAGCCCACGGTCTTCGTCATTTTCGGCGGCACGGGCGATTTGAACGCCCGCAAGCTGTCGCCGGCGCTCTACAACCTGTTTCTCGATGGCTGGCTGCCCGAGCAGTTTGCCATCATTGGCACGGGCCGCACCAAGCTCACCGACGAAGAATTTCGCACCAACCTGCTGGCCGACCTCAACCAGTTTTCGCGCAGCGGCAAGGCCAAGAAAGAGGCCTGGGAGAAATTTGCGCCGCACATTTTCTACCAGGTTTCCGACGTAAAAACGCCGGCGGCCTACGAGGAATTTGGCCAGCGCATCGCCGCTTTGGAGAAGGAATGGAATGCGCCGGCCAACGTGATTTACTATCTGGCCGTGGCTCCCGAGTTCTTCCCCATCATTGCCACGGGCATTGCCCAGAGCCACGCCGACGACGACCCCACGCGGGTGCGCATCGTAATTGAGAAGCCGTTTGGGCACGATTTGGAGTCGGCCCGGGCCTTGAACAAGCTGCTGGCCGAACACTTCGAGGAGCGTCAGATTTACCGCATCGACCACTACCTGGGCAAAGAAACGGTGCAGAACATCATGGCCTTCCGCTTCGCTAACGCCATCATGGAACCGCTCTGGAACCGCAACAGCATCGAGCACGTCCAAATTTCGGTGACCGAGCAGTTGGGCGTGGGCGAGCGCACCGGCTACTACGACGGCTCGGGCGCGCTACGCGACATGATTCAGAACCACTTGCTCCAGCTGCTGTGCTTGGTGGCCATGGAGCCGCCCGTGAATTTCACGGCCGACGAAGTGCGCAACCGCAAGGTGGACGTGTTGCGCGCCATGCGCCGCTTCACGCCCGAGGAAGTGCGCGAGTCCGCCGTGCGCGGCCAGTACGGCGCGGGCTGGATTGAGGGCAAGGAAGTGCCGGGTTACCGCGAGGAAAAGGACGGTAACCCCACGTCCAACACCGAAACCTTCGCGGCCGTTAAGTTTTTTGTGGACAATTGGCGCTGGCAGGGCGTACCGTTCTACGTGCGCACTGGCAAGCGGCTGCACCGCTCGGCGTCCATCATCAGCATTCAGTTTAAGGATGTGCCGCACGTCATCTTCCCACCCGAGACGGGCGAGAGCTGGCAGCAAAATCGCCTCGTTATCAGCATTCAGCCCGAAATGAGCATCCGCCTGCAAGTGCAGGCCAAGCGCCCCGGCCTCGACATGATGCTGAACACCGTGGACATGGTGTTCGACTACCAGGGCACGTATTCGGCCGAAGCGCCCGAAGCCTACGAAACGCTGCTGCTCGATACCATGCTCGGCGACCAGACCCTGTTTATGCGCGGCGACCAGGTGGAGGAAGCCTGGGATTTGGTGATGCCCATCCTGAACGCCTGGCAAGGCCGCGCCAGCCTGAATTTCCCCAACTACTCGGCCGATTCGTGGGGCCCGGAAGTGGCCGAGGCGCTTATTGCCCGCGACGGCTTCCACTGGTTCACGCTGCCCCTCAACGGCAAAAAGAAATAGCCATGCCCCAGCACGTTTTCGCTTCCGTGGAGGAGGTTTTGCACCGCCTGGCCGACTTTTTTGTGGAGAAAGCCACGCAGGCCGTGGCGGCACGGGGCCGGTTTTCGGTGGCGCTATCGGGCGGCAGCTCACCTAAGAAATTGTACGAGCTGTTGGCCTCGCCCGCCTACCGCGAGCGGGTGCCGTGGGCCCAGACGTATTTCTTTTTCGGCGATGAGCGCAACGTGCCGCCCACCGACGCGCAGAGCAACTACCTCATGGCCAAAACGGCCCTGCTGGCCCCGCTGAACATCGCCGACAGCCATGTTTTTGCCGTGAATACCCTGCTGCCGCCCGCAGAGGCAGCCCATGCTTATACCCAAACCATCAACAGCTTTTTCGGGGGTAAAACCGCGCAGTTTGACCTGATACTGCTGGGGCTGGGCGACAATTCCCACACAGCTTCGCTGTTCCCGCACACGCCTGTGCTGCATGCCACCACGGCCGATGTGAAGGCCGTTTTCGTTGCCGAAGTCGATGCTTACCGCATTACGCTTACGGCCCCGCTCATCAATCAGGCCCGCGCCGTGGCCTTTCTGGTTTTCGGGGCCGATAAGGCGGCAGCCGTGCGGCGGGTGCTGCTGGGCGAGCGGAATATTGAGGAATACCCCGCTCAGCTCATCGCACCGGCCGCCGGCGCGGCGGACTGGTTTATTGATGAATCAGCGGCAAAAGAGTTGGAACGGTAATCAGTAGCACGCACTTCGTAATCCAAGCTACGGAGCAGCCGCGTGGCGGCGACCGGCGTGTAGAATCTTGGTTTGCAAGGGAAAAAGCCGCATAGCGGTGGCAGAACACCGGAAGGTCTGTCGCTGCTACGCGGTTTTACCGGGTAACCCAGCTAACTGCTACAAACCTATCGCCGCTACGCAGCTACTCCACAATTTGAACTGTAAAGTCCGCGCTACGCCACTACTCGCCTCCAACAGCCGGCGCAGCATCGCGGGCGGTGAGTGTGGCTCCCACGCTGGCTATCACAATGAAGCCCACAGCCAGCCACTGACCGAAAAGCAGCCGCTCGCCCAGCAGCAGCCAGCCGGATATAGCCGCTGCCACGGGCTCCAGGCTCATCAGAATGCTAAACGTGCGCGTGGGCAAGGAGCGCAAGGCCTGCATTTCCAGCGAAAATGGCAGCACACTAGAAAACAGCGCCAGCAGCCCGCCCAGCAGCAACAGGTGCGGCGTAAGGCCCAGCAAGCTGCCACTGGCCACGCCAAACGGCAGCACCGGCAACGCCGCAAACAGCATCCCAATGGCCACGGCCTGCTGCCCCGGCAGCACGGCCGCCGTGCGCTGGCCCAGCACAATATACACGACCCAGCACGCACCGGCCGCCAGCGCAAAGGCCAGGCCCAGTAAGTCAATCCCCTGCCCGTGCCACGGCGCAATCAGGCCGATGCCGGCGGCCGCCAGCAGGGCCCACACGGCATCACCCCAGCGGCGTGAGCCCGCCAGCGCCAGGCCCAGCGGCCCCACGAATTCCAGCGTAACGGCTAACCCGAGCGGAATGCGCGCCAGGGAACAGTAGAAGAGAAAGTTCATGAGACCCAGCGCCAGGCCGTAGGGGACCACCGCCCGCCACTGCGCTGAACTCAACTGCCCCAGCTTCGGACGCACTACCAGCATAAGAACCAGCGCCGACAGCCCAATGCGAAGGCTGGCAGTTCCGGCCGCACCCACCAGCGGAAATAGCCCTTTGGCAATAGCAGCGCCGCCCTGCACGCTCACGATGGAGAGCAGCACGGCCGGCACCGCCGGGAGCGTAAACCTTCCCGAATCAGCCATTACGGAAGGGTCGAAAAGGCCGCCGCCGGCACCGCCGCCTGGCCCGGACGCAGTACCTGTGCCGCACCGTTCTGCACGATAATGGCTGCGCGTGCCAAGCCCAGGAATAAGCCGTGCTCTACCAGGCCGGGAATGGTTTTCAGCTCCCGGGCCAGTTCATCTGGATTTTCAATTTTCTCGAAATGACAGTCCAGCAGCAGGTTACCCTGGTCGGACTGGGCCAACTCCGCAGAATTTAGCTTATCCACGCGCACCACGGGCGCGCCGCCAAAGGCCTCCACCGCATCCATCACCCAGGGCAGGGCGAAGGGCACCACTTCCAGCGGCAGCGGGAAACGGCCGAGCTGAGCCACAGCTTTCGAGGAATCGGCCACGATGAGCAGGTAATCGGAAGCGGTGGCAATGACTTTTTCGCGCAACAAGGCCCCTCCCCCGCCTTTGATGAGCTGCAGCTGTGGGTCGAGCTCGTCGGCCCCGTCCACGGTCAGGTCGAAGCGCAGGCCGCGCCGGGGCTCCAGCATGGGGATTCCCACGCGGCGCGCCAGCTCGTCGCTGGCCCGCGACGTGGCGGTGGCCTGGATGCGCAAGCCCTCCTCACGCACCCGCTGGCCGAGTAGCTCAATGAATGGCGCGGCCGTGCTGCCAGTGCCCAGCCCCACCACCATACCATCGCGCACCCAGCCGGCGGCGGTAGCGGCAACGAGTTGTTTTTCCTGGGCAAGCTGCAACTGAATTTCGGGGTTTAACATGAAGTTCGGAGCGTTTGATTAAAACCAGAAGCGCCCCCACAGCCTGGCTGCGGGGGCGCTTCGCCAACTATCTAAAGCCCGAAATTACGGGTTTGTCGACCACATGCCTGCCTCCTTAATAAAAATGCGGCGGTTCAGTTTCAGCTGCGACACCATGAACTCGGCCAAATCTTCGGGCTGCATCACCTTCTCGGGATTTCCGTCGGTGAGCTTGTTTTCGAGGGCCAGCGGCGTGGCTACGGTGCTGGGCGTGAGCGCCGACACGCGGATATTGTGCTTGCGCACTTCCTGCATCAAGGCCTCCGTGAGGCCCAACACGGCAAACTTGGAGGCGCTGTAGGCACTGCTACCAGCCGCGGCCCGCTGCCCCGAAGTCGACGAAATATTGATGATGTCGCCGGTTTGGCGCGCAATCATCACCGGCAGCACGGCGCGGGTCACGTAGTAGGTGCCCAGCACGTTCACCTGAATGATGTGCTCCCACTGCTCGGGCTCCATCTCCAGAAACTTAGCGAAAGTGCCGATGCCGGCATTGTTAATGAGAATATCAATCGGGCCCAACTCCTGGTGGATTTTGGCCACGGCAATGTTCACGGCGGTGCGGTCGGCCACATCGGCCACGGCCGTAACCACAGTACCGCCAGCGGCAATAATCTCTGCCGCTACGGCTTGCAGGTCGCTTTCGGTACGGGCCAACAGGCCCACGTGCACGCCTTCGGCGGCCAGCGCCAGCGCTACCGAACGGCCAATGCCTTTGCCCGCGCCAGTGACGAGGGCGACTTTTCCTTGCAGGGATTCCATATGTATAGAAACGTTGGTTGAGGAGGTGCTACAACCGGGAAAGGGGGCAGAAGGTTGGAAAAAACGATGTAGAGACGATAATTGCGTCTCGGCGTTGTAACGGCAATGTCCCCCAAAAGGAGTGCACGACGAGACGCAATTATGCGTTTCTACATCGAATTACATCCCGTGCAGGTGCTTGGTAAAGTCGCCGTACATCACCCAATCTTCCCAGCGCTTGCGGTGCGGGGCCACCTTGCCGCGCAGGTATTTCTCAATCATAAGGCCAGCCGCGGGCGCCGCGCTAGTCCCCCCAAAACCGCTGTTTTCGATGAACACGGCAATAGCAATTTTGGGGTCTTGCACCGGCGCGAAGGCGGCAAAAGTAGCGTGGTCGAAGCCGTGGGGGTTTTGCACGGTGCCGGTTTTGCCGGCCATCGTGATGCCGTATTGCGAAAGCGAAGCCAGGTTGCCGGTGCCGCCGTTGCCGTCCACCACCATCTCCATGCCGGGGATGATGTATTTGAACAAGGTCGTATCGACGGCCGTGTAGTGCTTTTGCTGGAACTCCGGCAGCGGGCCGCCATTGCCGATGCCGCGCACGAAATGCGGCGTGTAGTACCAGCCCCGGTTGGCAATGGTGGCCAGCACATTAGCCATTTGTAGGCCCGTAATGCCGATTTCGCCCTGCCCGATGCTGAGCGAATACACGTTGCGGAAGCTCCAGCGGTGCTGGCGGTTTTCCTTCTTATTGAAAAACTTGTGGTCGTAAAACTCCGGCGACGGAATCAGGCCACGCTTTTCCTGGCTCATGTCCACGCCCAGCTTCTCGCCCAGGCCGAAGGATTTCACCATTTTCTGCCACTGCGCCAGCCCGATGTGGGCATCGTCGTACTTATTCGGGGCCTGCCCGCGTTGCACCACCGCCCGCAGCACCTGGTAGAAATACGGGTTGCAGCTGTTTTTGATGGCAATGCTCACATTGGCCGGGTACTCGTGGCGGTGGGTGCAGCGCACCAGCTTCTGGTTGCACTCAAAACCCGTGCTGGGCTGCACCACGCCCAGCTGCAAGGCCACCAGCTCATTCACTAGTTTAAAAACCGAGCCGGGCGGGTACGTCGCCATCAACGGCCGGTCGAACAGCGGGCGGTCGGGGTTGTTGAGCAGAGCCATGTAACGGTTGCCCGAACCCTTGCCCGTCAGCAGCTGCGGCTCGTAGTGCGGAGCCGATACGAAGGCCAGAATTTCGCCCGTTTTCGGGTCGATGGCCACAATGGAGCCGCGTCGGCCCGCCAGTAGCTTTTCCCCATAGGCCTGCAATTCAGCATCAATGCTCAGGTGCAAATCCTGCCCGGCCACCGACAGTGTGTCGAACTCCCCACCCCGAAACTTGCCTTTTTCGATGCCTCGCACGTTCACCATCTTGTACTGCACGCCGCGCCGGCCCATCAGTGTTTGCTCATAGAACGACTCCAGGCCCGAAATCCCCACGTTTTCGCCCGGCTGATACTTGGCGTACTTGGGTTTTTCCAGAAAAGCCGGCGTGATGGCGCCCACGTAGCCCAGCGCGTGGGCCAGGTTGGGCGTGCGGTAGGCCCGCGCCATGCGCGTCTGGGTCCGGAAGCCCGGGAAGTCGCCCAGCTTGTCCAGAATAACGGCCAGGTCGGCCGTCGTCAGGTTTTGCAGGATGGGCGACGCTTTCACGCGCGAATACTTTTTGGCCGCTACCAGGCTGGCGCGCAGGTCTTCCAGCGGTATTTGCAGCAATTCGGCGAGGCGGAGCGTATCGAGCTGTTTCACTTCGCGGGGCACCACCATCAGGTCGTACACGGGGGTGTTTTGCACCAACGGCACGTTTTTGCGGTCGTATATCAGCCCGCGGTAGGGTGTCTGCACCAAGCGCTGCAGGGTGTTTTTGTCAGCGGCCAGCTTGTACGTCCCGTCCAGCACCTGCATAAAAAACAGGCGGGTGAGGAAGATGAGCGCCACCACCAAAAAGATGCCCTGCACCACGTACTTACGGCCTTCGAGGTACTGCATAGTTCACGTTCGTCATCCTTCGCTGTGTTCAGGATGACAGAAATAAAATAGATTAGTTAGCTCCGGCCCCTCCGCACCGGGAAAAACAAAAGCTGCACAATCAACAGCGAAAGGCCGGTAAAGAGTGCGCTCACCAGCATTTTTCCCAGCGTGGTGCCAAAATGCCGGAAGCTGCCCAGTTCCAGCAGGAAAAACGCGGCGTGGTGCAGCAGCACCAGCAGCGTGAGGTACACGCCAAACCATTGCCAGCCCATCTGGTGCACGTTCACCGAGTCGGCGCTGTCGTAGCCGTCGCGCGGCGTCAGCAGGCGCAGCACCCACGGCCGCAAAAAGCCCAGCAGCACCGCCGCCGCCGCGTGCAGCCCGCCGGTATCATAAAAAATATCCATGGTGAGCCCCATGCCGAAGGCCAGCAGCAGCTGCACCACAATGGGCGTGGCCAACGGCAAAAACAGCAAAAAGCCCAGGTAGAAAAAACACCAGCCCAAATCAAACAGCACCAGCCGGCTGATGAGCATCACGTGTACGCCCGCATACAGCAGGAAACGCAGCACCTGCACGAAAATGAACCGCAGGCCGTTCATGGGCGCGCCCCTCCTTTCGGCAGAATGCCCGTGTGGGTTTCCACGGTGTCGCGCTCGGGCTTATTGCGGTTGGTCACGATGTACACGTAGGTCAGGTTGGCAAAATTGACGCCCAGCTTCACCCGGATGGTCCAGAAGTTCTTGTCCGGCTCCTTCACGAAGGAATCGATGGTGCCGATAAAAATGCCTTCGGGAAATACCGAGTTGTAGCTCGACGTCACCACCGTGTCGCCCTTCACCAGCTTGGTCTCGCGCAGCACGTTGTCGAGCAGCGCGTGCGTCGGGTCATCACCTTGCCACTTGATGGTGCCAAACGTGCCGTCGCGCTTGATTTTGGATGCAATGCGGGTTTGCGAATGCAGCAGGCTGGTGACGGTGGCATAATGCTCGCTCACCACTTTCACGCGGCCCACCACGCCGCCGGCTGCCACCACGCCTTTGCCGGGCACCACACCGTCGGCACGGCCCACGTTTAGCGTGAGGTAGTTGTCCACATTGTGCAGCATGTTGTTGATAACGCGGGCCGGAATGAGTGGATAACTCGGGTCGCGGGCCGGCACCCGCTGCTGCCCGAGCAACAGCGTATCGGGCTTGGCGGCGGGCCGCTGGTAGCGCACGCGCTTCAGCGAATCGGTGCGGGCCGGGGGCAGCGCCACCGAATCGGCCTCGCGGTGCGCGGAGTCGGCCGGGTACAGCTGCTGGCGGAGCGCGGCGTTTTCGGCGGCCAGCTGCTGGTTCATTTCGGCCAGGTGGAAGTAGTCCAGAATCTGAGTGCGGCGGGCCAGCACCGTGCCCGCGTAGGTATTCGCCGAATTAAAAAACGCCGCCCGCTGATACGAATTACTGGTAATAAATAAATACAGGCTAATAATTTCCAGTAAGCCAAATACCAGCGCCCCGCGAAAGCGAAATAGGAAAAGAAATAAATTCCGCACGGGGTTACACCGAATTAATTAATTGGCAATTGAAAGACTAGCAAAAGAACGTCATGCTGAGCGTAGTCGAAGCATCTCTACCGTAGTAATAAATAATTACTCTTCACAGTAGAGATGCTTCGACTACGCTCAGCATGACGTTCAATTATTATCCTATAATTACGTCAGCAGCACGCCTTTAAAGGCCTGGATATCCTTAATAGCCTTGCCGGTGCCGCGCACCACGGCGCGCAGCGGGTCCTCGGCAATGTGAATCGGCAGCTTGGTTTTGGCGGCCAAACGCTTGTCCAGCCCGCGCAGCAATGCGCCGCCGCCGGTGAGGTGAATGCCGTTTTCGTAAATATCGGCCGACAATTCGGGCGGCGAAATTTCGAGGGCTTTCAATACCGCTTCCTCGATTTTTGCCACCGATTTATCGAGGGCAATGGCAATTTCCGAGAACGTTACTTTGATAACTTTCGGAATGCCCGTCATCAGGTCGCGGCCGCGCACTTCGTGGTCGGCCGGCGGCACGTCGAGTTCGGTGAGGGCCGCGCCTACTTCAATTTTGATGCGCTCGGCCGAACGCTCGCCGATGAGCAAGTTGTGCTGCCGGCGCATGTAGTCGAGGATGTCCTGGTTGAACACGTCGCCGGCCGTTTTAATCGACTGGTCACACACGATGCCCGACAGCGCGATAACAGCAATTTCGGTGGTGCCGCCGCCGATGTCGATAATCATCGAGCCCACGGGCTGCTCCACGTCGATGCCGATGCCAATGGCCGCGGCCATGGGCTCCTGAATCATCCAGACTTCCTTGGCCCCGGCGTGCTCGGCGGAGTCGCGCACGGCGCGTTTCTCCACTTCGGTGATGCCCGAGGGGATGCAGATGACCATGCGGTGCGAGGGCTGAAACAGCCGGTTCCGCGTATCAATCATCTTAATCATGCCCTTAATCATTTCCTCGGCGGCGTGGAAATCGGCAATTACGCCATCTTTCAGCGGGCGGATGGTGCGGATGTTATCGTGCGTTTTTTCGTGCATCTGTTGGGCCTGGCGGCCCACAGCGATGACTTTATTGGTGGTGCGGTCTTTGGCGATGATGCTCGGCTCATCCACCACGATTTTGTCGTTGTGAATGATGAGCGTATTGGCCGTACCCAGGTCGATGGCGATGTCGCTGGTCAGGAAATTAAAGAAACCCATTGAGTTAGCTGCAATAAGGCGGAGCCCGGGTATAGGGTCGGGCAGAATAATGCGCAAAGGTACGGAAGGTTTGCGCGGGGTTGGTGAACGGGATTATGGGATTCTGCTAAGGAAGCCAACTGAGGACGACTGTCATTGCGAGGGCGCAGCCCGTGGCAATCTGCCCTGGCAAAACCAGACACGCCCTTTCACCACAAAGCCCCGGCACTGCGCAGTACCGGGGCTTTGTGGTGAAAGGGCCTTGTCACAGTTTAAGCGTTTGTCACAGTATTAGGTTGGTCGCTGAGAAAAGGACGGATTGCCACAAGCTGCGCCCTCGCAATGACAGGGCCGCCGCCCACTTCCCCCTAGTGCTTGAAGTGACGCACGCCCGTGAGCACCATGGCCATGCCCAATTCATCAGCAGCTTTGATGCTATCAGCATCTTTAATGGAGCCGCCGGGCTGCACCACGGCGCGGATGCCGGCCGCACCGGCAATCTCCACGCAATCGGGGAAGGGGAAGAAAGCGTCCGAAGCCATCACGGCGCCGTGCAGGTCGAAGCCGAAGGCGCGGGCCTTCTCAATGGCCTGGCGCAGCGCATCGACGCGGCTGGTCTGGCCCACGCCGGAGGCCAGCAGCTGGCCGGCGCGGGCCAGTACGATGGTGTTACTCTTGGTGTGCTTGCAGATTTTGCCGGCGAAAACCAGAGCGGCCGTTTCCTCATTGGTCGGGGCCGACTGGGTAACGGTACGGAAGTCGGCGGCCGTCTCGGTCTGGCGGTCAGCATCCTGCTCGATGATGCCGTTGAGCAGGGTTTTCACCTGCTTCCTCGGAAACTCAACGGGCTTTTGCCGCAGCAGAATCCGGTTTTTCTTGCTCTGAAGTACGGGCAGCGCCTCGGCGGCGAAGCCTGGGGCAATCAGCACTTCAAAGAACAGCTGATTGAGCTCAGCGGCGGTAGCCGCGTCCACTTCCTTATTCACGATGATGACGCCGCCAAAAGCGGACGTCGGGTCGCAGCTCAGGGCGTTCACGTAGGCCTCGTGCAGGGTAGCGGCTTGAGCTACGCCGCAGGCGTTGGTGTGCTTGAGGATGGCGCAGGCGGGTTCGCCATCGGTGAATTCGGCCATGAGGGCCACGGCGGCGTCCACGTCAACGAGGTTGTTGTAGCTCAGCTGCTTGCCGTGGAGCTGGTCGAAAAGGGCCGATAGGTCACCGTAGAAGGTGCCGGCTTGGTGCGGGTTTTCGCCGTAGCGCAGCGGCGTGGCAGGCTGGGCGCTGAGGCGCAGGGCAGTGCCGGCTACGGCCGTGCCCTGGCTCATGTATTGGAAAATTTCGGTGTCGTAATGCGAAGTGGAGGCGAAGGCGGCGGCAGCGTAGTGGCGACGGTCTTCGAGGTCGGTAGCGCCATTTTTGGCGGTGAGCAGCTCGGTCACGGCTGCGTACTGGTCGCGGCTGCTGACTACGAGCACGTCGCGGAAGTTTTTGGCGGCGGCGCGCAGCAGTGAAATGCCGCCGATGTCAATTTTCTCGATGACATCTTGCTCCTCGGCGCCGCTGGCTACGGTTTCTTCGAATGGGTACAAATCCACCACCACCAAATCGATGGGCGGAATGGCGTGGTGCTCGGCTTCGGCGAGGTCGCCCACGTCGTGGCGGCGGTGCAGGATGCCGCCGAACACCTTGGGGTGCAGCGTTTTCACGCGGCCACCGAATACTTCGGGAAAGCCGGTGAGGTCTTCCACGGCAGTTACTTCGGCTCCTTCATCTTCGAGGAATTTCTGGGTGCCACCGGTGGAGTACAGCGTGACGCCGTGCTGGCGCAAAACCTGCACCAGCGGGGCCAGTCGGTCTTTGTGATACACGGAAAGCAACGCGGCGCGAATGGGACGGGACGACATAAAACGGGCGAAAAAGCTGGGCACAATTGCCGCCACGAAGGTACGCCCGGGCTCAGCCTGCAGCCCGCCGGTCGTGTTACCGAATTGTTACGACCGCGCCCGGGGTCTTTTAAATCAGCTTTAGCAGAACACTATGCGGCGTTGAAAAGTATAGCAAAGCTCCGCTGTTATTCTCCCTCCATTTATGTTGCTAGCTGCCGCCGCGCCTTCGTGCCCGCCTTCCTCTGAAACCACCAAAGCGTTTGAAGCGGCAATGACGCCTGCACAGGCCGAAGCAGCTGCCGCGCAACTGGCTCCGCGCTTGTTCGCTCAGGCCGCCGCGACCGATGTGGAAGGCGGTTTTCCGACCCGGGAATTTAATTGGCTGCACACAGCCGGCCTGCTTACGGCGGCGCTGCCGGCGGCCCTTGGCGGGGCGGGACTGCATACACCGGCGGCCACGCTGGCGCTGCTGCGCGTGCTGCAGCACGTGGGGCGGGGCAATCTGGCGGTAGGGCGCGTGTACGAGGGCCACGTAAATGCCCTGCTGCTCATTCAGCAGCTAGCCACGGCCGACCAGGTGGCCCGCTACGCCGCCGATACCCACGCCGGCCACTTATTTGGTGTGTGGAACACGGAGAATCCAGCCGATGGGGTGCATCTGGAGGCTCTGCCCAACGGCCGCTACCGCCTGCGCGGGGCCAAGACGTTTGCTTCGGGCGCGGGCCATCTGGCGCGGCCGCTCATCACCGGGGCGCTGCCCGATGGGCAGGGCTGGCAGCTGTTTGTGCTGCCAGCCGATGCGCAGCCGCCCGTGCTGGACCGCTCCTTCTGGCAGCCGCTGGGCATGCGGGCCACCGCCAGCTTCCGGGCCGATTTGACCGGGCTGGAAATTGGTGCGGAGGACCTCATCGGCCCGCCTAATGCGTATTACCAGCAACCGGCTTTTAGCGGTGGGGCCATTCGGTTTGCGGCCGTGCAGCTGGGCGGGGCCGAAGCCGTTTGCGACGAAACCATTGCTTTTCTGCGCAGCCTGGGCCGCACCGATGACCCCTACCAGCGCCAGCGCCTCGGCGAAATGGCCATTCTGCGGGAAAGCGGCCGCCAGTGGCTGCGCGGCGCAGCCGAGAATGCCGCCCGCGCTGACGCGGCCGCCCCCGCAGGTGCCGAAACCACCGTTGCCTACGCCAATATGATGCGCACCGCCATCGAAACCATCAGCCTGGACATGCTGCGCCTGGCCGAGCGCTGCGTGGGTGCGCGCGGCCTGCTTCGCCCCCAACCCTTCGAGCGCCTGCACCGCGACCTCACCCACTACCTCCGCCAACCCGCCCCCGATGGCGCGCTGGCCGATGTGGGCCGCTTCGTGCTGGATGGTAAGACGTTTTAGTTGATTGTTTTTGCTGCTGTCAGTTGTCAGATTTTTTCCGCGTGCTTCCTTTTTCCGAATATCTAGCCCGCGCCGCCAGCTTTGTGGCTGAGCTGCTGGGCTCCACCGTAGTCATCGCCCCGCATCCCGATGATGAGGCGCTGGGTTGCGGGGGCCTGCTGGCCTTGCTGCGTCAGGCCGGGCAGCCAACGGCGGCCGTGCTGGTGAGCGATGGCACCATGTCGCACCCCAACTCTGAGGTGTTTTCAGCACCGGCGCGGCGGGCCGTGCGAGAGGCCGAATTTCGCCACGCCCTCACCATTCTGGGGGCAGCTGAAACGGAGCCGCTGCTGCTGGGCCTGCCCGACGGCCGGGTGCCAAACAGCCCAACCGAGCCGGGCTTCACGGCGGCTGTAGCGCAGCTGCGGGAGTTTCTGGAGCGCCAGCAAGCAGCTACGGTGCTGGTTCCCTGGCGACGCGACCCCCACCCCGACCATCGCGCCACCGCCCGCCTGGTGCAGGCCGCCCTGGAAGCTATGCCGCAACCGCCGCGCCGCCTCGAATACGTGGTGTGGGCCTGGGAGCGCGCCGCACCGGAGGACCTGCCCACGGCGGCCGATGCCGTGCAGGGCTTCCGGCTGGACATTGCGGCGGCCCTGGGGCAGAAACAGCAGGCCATTGCGGCGCACCGCTCGCAGGTAGCGCCCGGGGTGTTTACGGATGATGCCGGAGGGTTTTTATTATCGCCGGAAATGCTAGCGCATTTCGCCGGGCCTTATGAAGTCTATTTTGAAGCGCTTGAATTATGAACGAGAACCAGCCCGATACCTTGCCGCCGGAGTATTTCGACCACGTGTACCAGGCCAACCGCGACCCGTGGAACTTCGAAACCAGCCCTTACGAGCGGGAGAAATATGCCACCACGCTGGCCGCCCTGCCCCGCCCACGCTACGCCGAGGTGTTTGAAATTGGCTGCTCGCTGGGGGTGCTCACAGCGCAGCTGGCCCCGCGCTGTGGCCATCTACTGGCCGTGGACGTGAGCGAGGCGGCCCTGGCTCAGGCCCGGGCGCGGTGTGCCAACCTGCCACAAGTCGAAATTCGGCAGCTGCGGGTGCCCGAAGAATTCCCCAGGCAGTCGTTCGACTTGATTATGCTCTCGGAAGTCGGCTATTATTGGTCGCCAGCCGACTTAGCCCGCGCGGCAGATTTGTTAATAGCCGGCCTGAACCCCGGCGGCCAGCTGCTGCTAGTGCACTGGACGCCGCCCGTGCACGACTACCCCCTGACCGGTGACGACGTGCACGAATTTTTCTTGGCAAGGACCAATGAAAACGGCCCGCTGCGTCACCTCACCGGCCAGCGGCACGAAACTTACCGGCTTGACTTGCTGCAAAAACGCTAAGCCAGCGGTTGCCACTCCGCCACCACGCCGCTCCGAATGAGCCGGGGCAGCATCAGCAGCGCCCGCGACAGCGGCACCAACGCCGTGGTCAGGTTGGGGCTGTGAGCCAGCGCCCATTCCCACAATGCTCCAAATGTGGCCGCCCGTTGCATTTGGGCCAGCACGGTGGCCACGGGCAGGCCCAGGCGGGCCATTGCAGCATCCAGCTCGGCTCCCGGGCTACCAGCCCAGCAGGCACGTAGTTGGCGGCGCAGTTGCCACCTCCGCATTAGCTGTACGGGGTTTTCCACGTGCGGCTCGCGCTGCTGCTGGCTCATGCGTAGCCATTCGCTCAGCTGCCAGGACAGGCCCACTTCTACCCGGCCCTGGCGGCGGGCCGAGGTGAGCACGCGCACCCGCGGGCTATGGCGCAGGGCCAAATCGTGCCGACGCAACTGCTGGCACAGGGCTTCGTCTTCCAGAAAACGTACTTCGGGCAGGCCGCCCACCTGGCGGTAGGCCCGGGCTGTGAGGGCCAGACTGGCCCCGAAATGCTGGTGATGCCGGGGCCACCGGTCCAGTGGCGCGGGGTCAATAAGGTCTTCGAGGCGAGCGCAAAGCAGCCGATAAGCCGCATCGTGCGCCTGGATGCGCCGGAGCGCCGCCGGACCGGCATCGTCGTTGCTGGTAATAATGCGGCCGCCTACGGCATCGGCCCCGGCGGCTATTTCGGCCTGAATGGCTGCCAGCCAGGTGGGCGCTACCTGCGTATCGGCATCGGTGCTGGCGATGATGCCGGCAGGCTGGCCCACCTGCTCTAACCGGGCGCAGGCCTCGTCCATCAGCAGGCGGCGGGCGCGGCCTACGTGGGCCGTAGCGCCGCGCAGGCACAGCTCGGCTACGTGCACCACCAGTCCGGGAAACTTCCGGGCTTGGCGGCGCACCACGGCCGCAGTGGCATCCTGGCAGTTATTGGCCAACACAATGACCTCGAAACTATCCGGTGGCAAAGGCTGGCCGTGCTCGGTGACCTGGGCGACCAAGGCCGCCAGCGCGGAGGGCAACGTGGCGGCCTCGTCTTTGGCCGGAATGATGACGCTGATGCGCAGGCTGGCGCGGGGCGGGGGCAACTGCTGGCGCAGGTGCACCGCGCAGTGGTCACGCGCGGGAACGAGTGGCGGTAGCAGGGAAGGAACGGGGGCGGTAGCGGTGGCCTCGTGGGCAGCCAGGAAGCGCGCGGGAGTAGCGTGGTCCATCGAACCAAGTGTACGCCGGGCTGTAGCGAAAGGATAAGGCTCAGCTTGCAGCCGGATGCGCCGCCAGGGCTACTGCCAGGTTTACGTCTCAGGCAGTCGTCAAACAGTCAGTGCAATAACGCAAACTGCTGTTTCGGTTATAAATTCTGCTGGCCCATAAAAAAACCTCCCCTGCATGCAGGGGAGGTTTTCGAAAAAAACACCGTTTCTAGAACGCTTCGCCGATGGCAAAGAGGATGCCCGGCGAGCTGCCGGTACCGGCGGCGTAGTCGAGGCGCAGGTTCACGCGGTCGCGGCGGATAAAGTTGAAGCGGATGCCCGCCCCGCCGGCGTATTTCGTGTCGCTGAGGTTAAACTTATCGATGTAGTTGTTTACGTTGCCAACGCCGCCGAATACCGCTCCATCGATGCGCCAGAACAGTTTCTGGCGAATTTCGGCTTGGAACATAATCATCTGCCGGTCGCGGAAGCGCTGCTCGTAGATGCCACGCAGCAGGTTAGCGTTATTGTAGAGCGTACCACCTAGGTTGGCGCCCAGGCCGGCCAGCTCGCGGAACGGCACATCGCCGGTGTGGAACTGGCCGAGGAACTGCGCGGCCAGAATGGTGCGGTTGGAGCCGATGGGCTGAAAGTGGCGGGCATCGAGCTGGTAGCGCACAAAACGGTAGTCCGACCCCAGGCCCGTGCCGTTGAACGTAGCCCCAAAATCAAGCAAGTTGCCGTGGAAAGCGGCCAGCGGCACATCGCGCGTATCGTAGGTGATGACCGGGCCGAGGCCCGAAATCTGCGTATTCTGCCGCTCGCGCGCCGTCAGTCGCCCCTCGTTGTAGAATATGCTGGGGGTCTTATTATCGGTGGCAGTGGCCGGGCCGTGCACGTCCGTGATTTTGGTGAAGCGGTACTGCGCGCCAAAAAATAGCTTGGGCGCAATCTGCTTCTGAATCCGTTGGTTGATGATGAACAGCTTATAGTCGGTTTCCGACTCGTTGGCGCTGGAAGTATTCGGGCCCTTGCCGTAGTAATACAGCAAAATATCGTAGGCGCTAATTTCACCATTCAGGTAGAATTTCTCGCCCGGCGTGTACACCGAGTGCACCAGCTGAATGAGTGACTGGCCTTCGGTAGTAGTCCAGTACTGCACCCGGGCGTTGGATGGCCGGGTGAGGGTATCGGCCGAAAACCGCCCACTGAGCAGCGCCCCCAGGCCGTAGCCGAGGCCGGTTTCGGCCTGGTAAAACAGCACCGGGATGGGCAACAAGGTAAGATTACTGCCTTTACCCAGCTGGCCGAAGGACTTCGTGCTGCGGGCCTCCTGCCCGGCCATTGGCACGAGGCCAACGGGGCGCGGCGCCGCCTGAGGCGTGGTGTAAACCGAATCGGGGGGAGCAGCCGGCTGGGCGGCAGCGGTAAGGCTCAGCCCGGCGAGGGCCAGGGCTGCGAGAGAAAAACGCATGGGAGCGAGAATGAAAAGCAAATGAATTGCTCTATCAACGGATTATGGCCCACTACGGTTGGCAACTGCAGTAGCCGGGCCGGCCAAAGGCCTCTTCTTCCCCGCAAATGCCGGCTTTTGCCGGGCTACTGGTCGCGCAATAGTAAGCGCTCCACCACCTGCCCCAGGCCCAGGTGCCGGGCCACCAGCTCGGCCGCGTCGGCGGGGCGCACTTTGCCGTAGGCCGTGCCTTCGGGATATACGATGAGGGCCGCGCCAGGGCCTTTTTTGCAGTGTTTGCAGAGGTCGAGGCAGTTGCAGGTCTGCACCCGCACGCGCTCCCGCTCCCCGCCTGTCAGCAGCTTTTTCAGACCCTGAATCTTCAACTCTTTTTTCAGGGCTTTGGCCACATCCTCTCCTACTCCGGATTTCTGATTGGTGCACACAAAAAGGCGGCGAACGGTGCTCATGAGCGAGGGTATGAGGGTAAGAGGGTATGGAGGCAGGAGTTGACAGAAAGCGCGGCAGATAGCATAAGAGGCAAGAAATGCCGTCTCCTCCTACCCTTCTGCCCTTCTTACCCTCCTACCCTAATTCGGGCCGTGCCAGTGGCGGTTCTGGAGCTTATACGCGGCCAGCTCGCGGTTCGACCACAGGGTTTGGTACACTTGCTGGTCGTGCAGCAGCTGGGGGTCTTTTTCCATGAAGGCCAGCAACTGCTGGAGCAGCTCGGCCGTCTCTTCTTTCAGGAAGTAGTACATCCAGTTGTCGAGCCGGCGCACATTCACCAAACCTGCATTCTTTAAGTACGATAATTGCCTACTGGTTTTGGTCTGGGTGAAATCCAGCACCTGCTCCAGGTCGGCCACCACCATTTCCTGGTTGCGCCACAGCAAATGCAGGATGCGCACGCGGCTTTCGTCGCCCAGCGATTTAAAAAGTTGCTGACCAAAAGCAACCGTGAAATGTTTCAAGCGCATCTGCTGTCTGAGAAGCGGGAAGTTCGCCCGTCGTTCTTTCTGCCCAAAGTTACCCTCGGCCCCGAACGTGGTGCCGTATATTTGTTCTTCCGCTATCTGAATATGCCTGATTTCTTGCGCCTTCGTCGCTTTTCCTTTTTTCTGGCCGCGTCCTTACTGGTCCTGCTGCTCGCCGCGCCGGGCGCGCACGCTCAGGGCAAGCGCAAGGTGATTCAATTCACCGGCATCGTGGCCACCGGCGACAGCCTGTTGGGCGTGCCAGGCGCCACCATCTACGTGCCCAAAGCGGGCCGGGGCACGGCCTCAAACGTGTACGGCTACTTCTCGATGGCCGTGCTGGCCGGCGACAGCATCGTGATTCGTTCGTTGGGCTACGCCAACCAGACCATTGTCATCCCCAAGGATTTCCAACGCCAGAGCTACTCGGTTATCGTGCAGCTCAAGGAAGATGCCACCGTGCTGCCCGAGGTGCGCGTGTTTCCCTACACCACCGAGCGCGACTTCAAGAAGGCCTTTCTGGCCTTGCGCCTGCCCACCGAGCGCGGCAGCGCGGCAGCCGACAATTTAAATCAGGAGCTGATGAACCGGATTTTCCGGACCCAGCCCATGGGCGCGGTGGCCAACTTCCGCCAGACGATGAGCAACCAGCAGCTCGACTACGACCGCCACATGGGCATGGCCCCCAACCAGTACTCCAACAACCCGCTGCTCAACCCCTTCAGCTGGCTGCAACTCATTCAGCAGGTGAAGAAAGGCGAGTTCAAAAAGAAGAACACCGACGACGATTATTAAGCTCGACCAGCGCGGCAATAATAGTTCGGGCGGGGCAACCCCGGCCTCCCTTTAGCGGTTTACTTAGGGTTTGACCTTTGCTCAACTCTATGGATACCAACCTCCCTGTTTCAGATAAGCCCCGCGTCGTCATCGTGGGCTGTGGCTTTGGCGGCCTTCGCCTGGCCCAGGCCTTGCGCAAAGCGCCGGTGCAGGTTGTGGTCGTCGACCGCAACAACTACCACAACTTCCAGCCGCTGTTGTACCAGGTGGCCACCGGCGCCCTGGAGGCCGACAGCATTGCCTACCCCATTCGGAAGATTTTTGCGGGGCAGAGCAACTTCTTCTACCGCATGGCCGATGTGCAGCGCGTAATGCCTGACACGAATACCTTAGTAACCAGCGTAGGGCATATTCAATACGACTATCTGGTGCTGGCCACCGGCTCACTTACCAACTTCTTCGGGTTGGAAAGCATTGAGCGCAACGCGATGCAAATCAAGAGCATTCCGAATGCCTTGAACCTGCGCAGCTTCATCTTTCAGAACTTCGAGAAAGCCCTGCTCACCAGCGACCCAGTGGAAAAGCAGGCTCTGCTGAACATCGTGGTGGTGGGCGGCGGCCCTACGGGCGTGGAAATCAGCGGCTCGCTGGCCGAGATGCGCAAGCACGTGCTGCCCAAGGACTATCCGGAGCTGGATTTGCGGGCCATGCAGATTTTTCTGGTCGAGGCTGGCCCGGCGCTGCTCGGGCCGATGTCGCCGGCTTCGCAGGCCGATGCCAAGCGCTACATGGACGACCTGGGCGTGCTAGTGCGCCTCAACACGTCCATCAAGCGCTACGAGGACGGCAAGGCTTATTTCTCGGATACCGAGTTTATCCCCACCGAAAACCTGGTGTGGGCCGCCGGCGTGAACGGGGCCGAAGTGCCCGGCCTGCCCGCCGAAGCCGTGACGCGCAACAAGCGCATTACCGTGAACGGCTGGAACCTGGTGCAGGGCCAGTCCAACATTTTCGCCATCGGCGATGTGGCCAACATGGTGACCGAAGACATGCCCAAGGGCCTGCCCATGCTCGCGCCCGTGGCCCAGCAGCACGCCGACCACCTCGCGGCTAACCTCCAGCGCCTGCTACGCCTCGAAAAGCCCCACGAATTCGTGTATAACAACAAGGGTTCGATGGCCATCGTGAGTCGCAACAAGGCCGTGGTCGACCTGCCCAAAAACATTCACTTTAATGGCTTCTTCGGCTGGCTCACCTGGCTGTTTGTGCACCTGATGACGCTGGTGGGCTTCCGCAACAAAGTGGTAGCCTTCGTAGACTGGGCTTTCAGCTATTTCAGCTCTGACCAAGCCCTGCGGCTCATCATCCGTCCCTTCAGCCGCCGCGACGTGAAGGACGACCAAGGCAAAAAAAGTGCGGAGCACCGCACCGCTACCACCGAGTACAATGCCACTCCGCCCGCTATTCAGGAGCCGGCTTAGGGTATTTGTTATAAAACAGACGGCCCGCAAACAAACTGTTCGCGGGCCGTCTGTTTTTATGAATGAGGCTTAAATCTATTCCCCTGCCGGGCCGGCAATGACCACCTGCATGGCTTCGGGCGCGAAATAGATGCGGGCCAGAGCGCGCAGGGCTTCGGCATCGGCAGTTTCAACCTGCTGCACGAATTGGGTGTAGTAGTCGGCGGGCAGGCCCAGGAATACGATGTTTTTGTACTTATCGCACTGCTCAAACACGGTGGACAGTTCGTTGGCAAACTTGCCCAGGATGTAGTTCTTTACCGTTTCCAGTTCCTCTTCCGGAATCAGCTCCTCCTGCAGGCGGCGCAGCTCCAGCACAATCTCGCTTACGGCGAAATCGGCGCTTTCGCCCTTCACATCGGTGCCAATGACCAAGGATGTACCGAACTCACGCGGGGCCACGCTGGCGTAGATGCCGTAAGTCAGGCCCTTGTCTTCGCGGATGTTGCGCATCAGGCGCGAGCCGAAATAACCGCCAAACACGTTCACCAGCAGCTTGAGGCGGTGGGTATCGGGGTGCGTGGGCGCGGGCCAGTGCCGGCCCATGCGGATGGATGCCTGCAAGCTGCCGGCCACGGCCACCCGGTCGGGCAGCGTGGAAATGATGGGTTCGTCAATGGCGGGGGTGGCGGCCGGTATAGTTTCACGGGCGTGAGCCGAGCCGAAAGCGGCGGCCACTAACTCCTGCTCAGCCGCTACATCGCCGCAGAGGAAGATTTCGGCATTGCCAAACGAATACATGGCCCGATGAAACGCCTGGGCTTCTTCCACCGTCAGGGCCTGGTAAGCGTCGGCATCGAAGGGCCGGCCGTAGGGCGTGTGGGCCCCAAAAAGCAACTCATTGAACCGCTCCGAAGCCAGGTAGCTGGTCTTTTTGCGCTCGACGCGCACGTTCTGGATGGTGCGGGTTTTGAGCTGCTCCAGCTCGGCGGCCGGGAAAGCGGGGTTGCTGAGCACGTCAACCACCAGGGGCAGCAGCGTGGGCAGGTGCCGGGTGAGGCAGTAGAGCGTGAGCGTGGAACGGTCGAACCCGGAGTCGCACTCCAGCGACGCGCCATAGAAGGCCACTTCGTCGGCAATCTGGCGGGCGGTGCGGGTGGTTGTGCCTTCCAGCAGCATGCGGGCGGTGAGGGAGGCCAGGCCGGGACGGTTTTCGGCCAGCTTACCGGCCCGGAACACGGCTTGCAGGCGCACCACGGGCTGGGCATTGTTGGCCAGCACGTGCAGGCGCGCCCCGCTGGGCAGGGTGCGCACCTCGGCATCGGGCAGCACGACGCGGGCCAGAGGCTGAACGGGAGGGGCTACGGTGCGGTCGAGCACCGAAGCGGAAATTGAAGAAGTAGGCATATGCAATAATAACAAACTCCCCTTCCCGGCCGGGAAGAGGAGCTGTAGGACAACCAAAAAAGCGTGGGTTAGTTCGAAGGCGTTTCGCCACTGGTGCCACCGGCCCCATTCTCGTCGAAGGCGTCGGCCAGCTTGTTCAGGTTAAAATGCAGCGACACCCGGATGGTCTGGGCCAGGGGGTTGGCCTGCGAGTTGCTGCCCGTGGGCACCAGGTAAGTACCGTCTATGCCGAATACCTGGTAGCGCACGCCCAGGCCCAGGCTCACGTACTGACGGCCACCCTTCTCGGGGTTTTCGTAGAAATAACCGCCCCGGGCGTACAACAGGTCGTTGTAGTTATACTCCAGACCGGTCGAGAGGTTGATTTCGCGCAACTCTTCCTTGAAGCCCCCAGGCGCGTCGCTGAACGAGTTGAACATGGCGCTCACAATGTTCTGATTGTTGCGCCGGGCGTTTTCGTCTACAATATCTTGGCGGTTGTCGGGCACGCCGTCGATGTAGTACGGCGAGGGCACCAGCAGCTTGCTGGCATCAAACGCCAGCGTGATTTTGTTGTACTGGTCGATTTCGCGGGTGATGGCCGTGCCCAGCTTCAGCGTGGTGGGCAGGAAGCTCGGATTAGTGGGGTCCTTATAGGTTATTTTGTTGCCGATGTTGGTAATCGTGCCCCCAAAGGAGAAGTTATAGATACCCGTGCCGATGGTGGCATCCTTGGTATAGTAGGCACCGAGGTCGACCGCGGCGGCGTTGCCGGGCTTGGCATCGTTGCCGCTATAGGCCCCCACCAGGTTGGAGCGGATGTAGCGGGCCGAAGCCCCCACGCCAAAATGGTCGGTGAGTTGCAAGCCGTAGGACACCGACAGCGCGTATTCTTTCGGGTTGAAAGAGCCAGCCGGCAGGTTGGTGCCGGTGCGGTAGTCAATCTGGCCCA
This sequence comes from Hymenobacter negativus, assembly GCF_016056375.1. Lineage (GTDB taxonomy): Bacteria > Bacteroidota > Bacteroidia > Cytophagales > Hymenobacteraceae > Hymenobacter > Hymenobacter negativus_A. The sequence continues at coordinate 61,150 of NZ_JAEDAE010000011.1, read as the reverse complement.
AATCGAAATACATCAGCGAGCCGCTGAAGGCCGAGCGCTGCCCCACCTTGGCGTAGCCCGACAGGTACGACAGGCTCATGTCGTCGGTGATGTTGCGCAGCCAGGGCGAGTATGAGATGGAAGCCGCGTACTTGTAGGGCACAAAACCCAGCTTGCCGGCATTGAAATAGCCCGCATTCGCGTCGGGCGAGGTGGCCACCCCGGCCTCTCCCATCGACGAAGCCCGCGAGTCGGGGCTGAGCGTGAGAATGGGCACGGCCGTGGTAATGGCGTGGGGGGTAACTTGGCCCTGAGCAGTGGCCGCGATAGCCAGCAAGCCAGCTGAAAGCGCCACGCGCGAACGGAAAAAGAGAGGCTGCATAGAGTGGAAAAAGGGAGCCAGGCGCGGCCCGGGCGCAAATAAAAGCGGATTAATTGAGGATGACGAGTTTTTCGTATTTCGAAGCCACCGAGTTGTTGCGCTGCGACCGCACGGTGAGGCGGTAAACGTACACGCCGCGGGCCAGCTGGTCGTCGTAGTCGTCGCGGCCGTTCCAGGTAATGCTCTGCTGGTGGGCTACGGTGCTAGGCACGATGGCATTGAGGGTACGCACCAGGTGGCCGGCCACGGTGAAAATCTGCACTTGTACGTCCAGATTGTCGGGCTCGCTGCCGGCCTGGTTGTGGTCGAAGAAGAACGTAGTGGAGTGAGCAAATGGATTGGGGTAGTTGAGGACGTGGTCGAGCGCCAGCTTCACGTCCTGGGCCACTACGAATTCAATCTCTTTCTCGGACGAGTTATTGTAAGTATCCCAGGCTTTGACGGTGAGCGAGTGTGGCCCCGTCGAAAGGTCCTTGAACAGATTCTTCACGCTGCCCGAGGTAAAATCGCCAACGTTGGCTACATAGCTGTCGTTCAGCACCAGCAGTTTATTGGGGTCGTGGTCGAGGATGGCCGTAATGTCGTGGCCAATACCGGTGCCGGTGGTATTGATGCCGTTTTCGTCGGCCAAGTCAGCCAGCAGCGTGGTGGTCTGGCCCGTGAGGCCGCCAAATGCAAACGCCCTGCTGTCCATGAATAAGCTGATGCGCGGCGGCTGGTTATCCTCGGGCGCATTGCGGGCCGCGCCGCCCATCAGCCGGGGCTGGTAGCCATTGGCGTCGACGACGTGCGTACCATCGGAAGCGTAGAGGCTGATTTTACCCATACCTACCTGATAGTTGATGTCTTTGGGCACTACGAACACCAGACTGAACTTGCCATTAACCACATCGGCCTGCCCGCCGTAAATTACGCTTTCCTGGATGCTGACCGGCGACGGAATATCGCCGGGCTCGTTGCCCAGGGTCATCACGGTGGTCGGCTTGTCATAAATCGTGACCTGCGCCCGACCGGTAAAGGTTGAGTTCGGCGTGCCATTGTTCAGCAGCTGGCCGTGCAGACGAATGCGGGCGAGGGCGTGCAGGGTATCGGCATTCACCCAATCTTTGCCCACGCGCTGGCGCACGCTGTCGAGCGCCACGGTTTGCTTGGGATAGGCCAGCGTCATGCTAGGGTCGGCCAGCAGCGTGTAGTTGCGGTTGTTGATGCCGCCGGCTTGGTAGTCGTTCTTGCTCATCATCACAATGGTGCCGATGTTCGGCATCTTGCCATTGATAGGCTGGAGCACCCGGTTGAAGTAGCGCTGGTTGAGGCCGGCGTTGAGGCCGGCTTCGACCACGCGGGTGGTGGTGAAGAGGCCCACGGCTCCGCCCGTAGCGTTATCGGTGAGCGACTGCTCGCCGGCTGAGGTGAAATCAGGGTTGTCGTAGGTGCTGAAATCGCAGGTGCCGGTGGTGAAGAACGTGAGGTTGTTGGGGTTGCGCAGGGCCAGCACCGAGGCGTTGGTCACAATCTGCTCATCGGCCAGGCCTTTGGGGCCACCGTGGCCCAGGTAGTTCACAATCAGCGAGCCCTGCTCCACCGACTGGTCAATGGCGCGATTGGCATCGGGCGAGCGTTGGCCGGCGGCCACGGCCTGCTGGGCATACAGGTCGAGGTACACTTTGTGCACGTTGTAGACCGGCGCGGTAGTTTGGATGATGTTGGCAATGCCATCAGACCCGATGCTGCTGTCAATGAAGATGTTGTTGTTGCCGTCGTCCGATACCAGCGTAATGCGGTTGCGCCACTTGCCGTAAGCAGCGGTGGCATCGTAGCCAATCACCTTATCCACCACCTGCTGGGCCTGGGTGGTGTTGCGCAGGTCGCCCTTGGGCATGCGTACCGGCAAGCGGCCTACGCCGATATCAAATAGCTCGCTGCCAATGTTTTGCTCGTCCCATTCGCCCTCGTTGTCATCCAGCAGGGCGTAGAAATCGTCGGAAGAATAGCTGGCCTGGCCATAAAACCCGGAGGAGAAATACGGCGCCTGCGACTCCCGCGACTCGTAAGTAGGCACGTAGTTCTGGTTGAAAGCATCGAAATCAGCATCGGTTTTGAAGGGTACCCGCTGGTCTTTCCACCATTTTGGCTCGGCCGTCTTGTCGTTGTAAGGGTCTGATTTGTAGTCATACGAGGCATCGCCCAGCAGCAGCAGCTGCATGTTCTTGCCAGCCGGGGCACGGTCGTACAGCATCTTCATAAAGTCGCGGATGGCCGACACGTCCTGCCCGCCCGAACCAAACTCGTTGTATACCTGGCTGGGAGTCACCACTGCTACCTTCAGGCCGTCGTGCGTGGTGCGGTGGGCGGCCAGCTGATTCGCCTGCGCCATAAACGCCGGATGCGTCACGATAACGAGGTCCAGCATGGGTGCCCCCGCAGTGGCGTTGAGCGCGTGTAGGTCCTGGTTAGCCACCTTGCCGAAGGCCCGCACCGGGTGGTCATTGAAGTCGCCGCCGGGTTGCAGGGCCACGAACTCGCGCACCGTATCAGCATTTGCGATGAAGCTACTGCTGCCGGCTTCGAACGTCATGGCTTGCGGGTGGCGCGGATTGGTCACGTCCCACACCACCGCTCCGGTGGGCAGGCCAGCAAATACGTAGCGGTTCTGCGCCCGGGGCCCAACGTTGGTCAGCGTCCGGAATTCCATTTGCGCGCCGTTGAGCTTGAGCAGGCGCTCGGCATTGATTTCGAAAAAGTCGAGGTAGCCGCTGGCGCTGGGGTCGCTGCTGTTGTAGGTCAGGGCCAGGCGCAGTTCAGTACCCGGCGCGCTCAGGCTCACCTGATTGGTTTCAGAAGTGATAATTGCGTCGGGTGTGTACTGCTGGCCGGTACGGGCAGGAATGGACTGCGTAGCCAGCGACTGTCCATTCAGCGTGAGCTGGAAAGCACTGGCTATCGAGGAACTGGCTAACAGATTGGTGGTAACACGCACGGGGCTATTGGCCACCAAATCGCTGACGCCGCCCAGCACAAACTCCTGCCGGCCGCCCACCTGGAAGCCCTCGCCCACCCAGTTGCGGCCCGAGTGCAGCAGGTTCACTAGGTCGTGCTCGTAAAAGTCGCGGTAGGTGAAATTGGTGATGCTCGTGGGCGAGCCCGTGGCCGGCACGGCCGCCTTGGTAGTTACCCGCAGGCCCGGCCGCGCGTCTACCTTCACGAAATAGTAAGCCGTATCGGTGTAAATGTTGTTGCGGTGCCGGAACATGTCGCCCTGCGCCGCCCAGGTATGTGCCCCGGGCGAATAGAACAGGAAGTATTCGTTGTCCTGGAGCACAGCATCATTATCACCAACGAACAGGATGTTGTTTTCTGCCAGGTCATCGGGCCGGTACACGGCGTTGGCCTGTGGCAAGATACCCATGGCATTCCCGTATAGGTGCAGGTTGTTGGGATTGAGGCCCGCCGGCAGGCCTAGCTTAAGCAGAGCGGCTTTGTCGAGCTTGTAGATGCCACTTTTGGAGTTGCCACTTTCGGCCACGCCCAGCTTGTACCAGTCGCCGCTTTGCAGCACCGAATGGCTGGCGTAGTTCCGCGTAGAGGCGGTGCCCCGGGCGGCCACGCCGGCGCCGGTGGGCGTGTAACGGTAGTCGAACGAAACCAGGCGCTCGGGCTGGCCGCTCTGGGGGCCGCGCCGCACGGGCCGCAGGCGCAGGAACGTGACGGCCTGCTTCATCTCGATGCCGGTGACGAGCTGGGCTTCGGGGCCGGCCGGTAGCTGGCTCACGTTGTAGAGCTTGGCATCGGCGGCCGAAAACGGCTCGTACACCATGTTGAGGAATTCGCCCTGGCGCACGGCCCCGTTCAGGCGCATGCTGAACCAGCCTACCTGGTCATCCAGCACCAGCTGGGCTTCGCTGAAGCCGGGCACTTTCAGCTTGCGTGAGCTCAGGGTGGGTACCTCAATGTAGCCGCCCCACTTCACTACGCCATGGGCCGTGGCAGCATCCGACTGGGCCCGCGCTGCCGGAGCCGCTGCCCCCACGATGATTCCCAAGAATGCAACAAAGAGGAAAGAAAGACGCATACACCTTTATAAATTGAGACCTGTTCCCTGTCTGCTCAGTTCGTCACGTAGTGGCTCCCGCAACAGCACCACCGGGCGGCGGGTTCACCTGGCAGTGGCTTCTTAACAACCAAATAATCTATTTATTGCGTCGCTGCATCCAACAAAACTAACGAACGGCCGTTTTCGGCACCGAAAGCAGCACGTAGAGCAGCACCACCAGCGGCACGGCGGCGGCTTTGAGGCCCAGCAATAATCCTGCCGCCAGCAGCAGAAAGATGAACCGCCGCCGGTTATCGGCCCAGCGGAAGGTCTTAAACTTTAGGGCAAACAAAGGCAACTCGGCCACCAGCAGCCCCGATAGCAACGCCGTGAGGCCCAGCAACAGCCAGGGATTTAGAATAACCGGGGCAATGCCAAACTGGTCGTAGGCCAGAATGAGCGGCAGCGAAGCCACCACCAACGTGCAGGCCGGCGTGGGCAGGCCGATGAAGGAAGTAGTCTGCCGGGTGTCGTTGTTGAACTTGGCCAGCCGCAGGGCCGAGAAGATGCTGACCAGGAAGCCGAAATAAGGCGCCCATTCCGGCAACCCGCCCTCCCCTGCGCTCCGCGTGAGCAACTGAAAGAAAATAGCGCCTGGCACTACGCCAAATGACACCATATCAGCCAGCGAATCAAGGTCTTTCCCAATGGCGGAAGACACGCGAAGGGCCCGGGCCAGCAGGCCGTCGGCAAAGTCGGCGGCGGCGGCGGCGGCCACAAACCAAGCCCCGATTTCCAGCCGTCCGGCAAAAATATTGGTCAGCGCCAGGCAGCCGCACAGTAGGTTGAGGCAGGTTACGGCGTTGGGCAGGTGTCGTTTCAAAAGAAGAGGCGAAGTGAGGGTGGTGGGGGAACAAGAATGCCCGGCACGGCTTGGCGCGGGGTTGTTTTAGTTAAGGAACGGGTTGCCGCGCCGCTCTTCCCCGATGGTGGTAGCGGGGCCGTGGCCGGGGTACACCACGGTGTCGTCGGGCAGGGTCATGAGCTCGGTTTCGATGCTGTGGAGCAGCGTGGCGTGGTCGCCGCCGGGCAAATCGGTGCGGCCGATGCTGCGCTGAAACAATACGTCGCCGCCAATGACGGTGGCAGTGGGCGCGTGGTAGAATACGACGTGGCCCGGCGCGTGGCCCGGGGTGAAACGCACTTCCAGCTCGGTTTGGCCGATGCGCACGGGCTGGCCGGCCACCAGCTCGCCGGTGGGTTCGGCCGGCTGGTACTGCGGAAAGCCGTAGTTGCCGGCGTAGGTGGACACGGCGCGCAGCGTGGGCAGGTCGAGCCGGTGCAGCAGAAAGGACGTGCCGGGCCAGGTTTTCAGCACAAACTGGTTGCCCAGCACGTGGTCGATGTGGGCGTGGGTATTCAGCAGCAGTGCCACCTGTAAATTATTGTCCGTCACGTATTCCCGCAGGGCCTGCTGCTCGGCGGGTGCGTAACAGCCGGGGTCCACGATGGCGCACTGCCGGGTAGCCTCGTCAATCAGCAGGTAGGTATTCTCGGAAAAAGCGTTGAAGGTGAAACCAGCGACAGTCATAGCAAAACAGAGGGTCTGAGCAATGCGGAAAGGTACGACGCTAGGCGGAAAGCGGAATGGGGAGGCCTGTCATCCTGAGCGCAGCGAAGGACCTTATTACGTCCGAACAGCTTGCAGTAATTACTGCTCTAGGCGTGATAAGGTCCTTCGCTGCGCTCAGGATAACAGACACACCTCATCTTAATTCTTCATTAAGCGCAGCATCCTTACCTTGCCGGCCATGACGACGGACTGTGATTTTCTGGTGGTGGGCCACGGCATTGCGGGCGCCACGCTGGCTTATGTGTTGCGCGAGCGGGGCTACCAGGTGCTGGTGTACGACCCCGGCCAGGAGAATTCGGCCTCGAACGTAGCGGCGGGCCTGATGAACCCCGTGGCTGGCAAGCGCTTCGCCCTCACCTGGCAGGCGGCCGAGCTGCTGCCTTTCGCAACGGCTTTCTACCGCGAGCTGGAGCAACGCTACCAGCAGTCATTTTTCACCGAAACGCCTATTCTCAAAATATTTGGCTCAATAGAGGAGCAGAATGCCATACTGGCCCGTAGCGCCGACAACCCGTGGGGTGACTTCGTGGCCGCTCTCGACACCACCGACCCTGGCCTGCCCGGCGTGCACGCGCCTTTTGGCGGGGCCTGGCTGCGGCACGGCGGCCACGTGGCCGTGCGCGAACTGCTGGCCAGCATGGCCGCCGAAGGCACCCGCGACGGCTGGCTGCGCCGCGAAGCGTTTGACTGGAGCCAGCTGGCTTTCGGGCCCACTGGAGCCGAATACGCCGGGCAGGTGCGGGCGCGCCACGTAATTTGCTGCGAAGGCGCAGCGGCCGTGCGCAACCCTTACTTTGGCTGGCTGCCTCTCACGCCCAACCAGGGCGAAGTGCTGGACGTGGAGTGCCTGGGCCTGAGCCCGGAACAGGTACTCAACCGGGGGGCCTACGTGGTGCCGATGGGTGCGGGGCAGTTTCGGGTGGGCGCTACCTACCGCTGGCCACCGTTTGCCGACGGCCCCACGGCCGTGGGCCGCGAGGAGCTGGCCGCGCGCCTCACCGTAGTCACCGACCTGCCATTTGCCGTGACGGGGCAGCGCGCCGGGGTGCGGCCCGCCGTGCGCGACCGCCGGCCGTTGCTGGGCCCCCACCCCACCGTGCCGGCCTTAAGCTTTTGCGGCGGCTACGGGTCCAAAGGCGTGATGCTGGCCCCGCGAATGGCGGTGCTACTGGCCGATTTTCTGCTTAATCAGACGGAGCTTTGGCCCGAAGCCAGCCTGCAGCGTTATAAGGCTTTACAGCCGGTCGGCGTGCATTAAAACCTCGTTGAGCGTAGTACAGGGCGGGACGGCGACACTCCGCTTGAACAGCCGATGCGCGGCCGGATAACAATTCTCCGTTCACTGCTTTTATTGCAGCCCGAGCGGGCAATTGGGGGCTTGTTCAGCTGCCCGTCCTGGTCCGCAAATTTTTTAGCGTTTCGGCGGATTAATTTTTGTTTTTGCTCGTTGGTTCTCATTATGACCATTCCACTATCCACTACTACAAAGCATACGCTGGGGGTCCTGGCGCTATTGCTCCCGCTGCTTTGCCCGCACACGGCCCTGGCTCAAACGGCGCAGGAGCCTTTTGGCCGGGTGCGCATTCAGTATAAGGATTTCCGTTGGCAGCAGCTCAGTACCCAGAATTTCAACGTGATGTACTACGATGGCGGCCAGGGCAGCGCCCGCCGCGCCGCCGAGTACGCCGAGAAGGAGCTGCAGCGTATCACGGCGCTCATTGGCTACTATCCCTACTCGAAATCAACGCTGCTGTTTTATAACTCGGTAGGCGATTTGCGCCAGAGCAACATCGGCCTCACCGCCACCCAGCAGCAGATAAACGGCGGCGAGACCCCGCTGGCCCGTATGAGCAAGGTCCAGATTGCCTTCACCGGCGAGGAAACCGAGTTCAAGCGCCAACTCAGCACCCAGATTACGGAGGTGCTGCTCAACGACATGATGTACGGCGGCTCGCTGAAGGAAGTGCTCCAAAGCAGCTACCTATTGCAGCTGCCCGACTGGTTTATCAGCGGGGCTTCGGCCTACGCCGCCGAAGGCTGGAGCGTGGACATGGACGGCTACATGCGCGACATGACCAAGCAGTACCCCACCGGCAACCGCACGGCCCCGTTCTTCCTGCGCGATTCCAAGCTGGCCGGCCAGAGCATCTGGAACTACGTGGCTGAGCGCTACGGCTACACCACCATCCAGAACATCCTGAACCTGACGCGCATCACGCGCGACGTGGAGGTGGGTATCAGTTCGTCATTGAACGTGCCGTTTAAGGTATTTCTGAAAGACTGGCTGACGTACTACCGCGAACTCAACGGCCAGCCCGTGGCTACGCTGGTGGAGCCCGACAAGAAATTCCGCCAGAGCGGCCGCAACCGCCACGCCGACGTTTTTTCGCAGCCCATTGTGAGCCCCAACGGCCAGCAAGTGGCTTATGCCCAGAACGAAGGCGGCCGCTACCGCGTGATGGTGATGGACCGCGACGGCCGCCATCGCCACACCCTGAGCCGCGGCGGCTACCACACCCCCGACCAGCAAGTGGAAACCCGCCTGCCCGTGCTGGCCTGGCGCGGCAACTCCCAGGTGGCCGTGGCCGAAATGAGCCGCGGCGAAATGGCCCTGCACCTGCGCGAGGCTGACGGCCGCGGCCTGGTGCGCCGCGTGCGCGAGGCCATTAAGTTCTCGCGGCCGGCTTCGCTATTCGCCGCCTACGACCAGATATTGAGCATGAGCTATTCGCCCGATGGCAAGGCACTGGCCTTCAGCGCCGTGCGCAATGGGCAGAACGACATTTACCTGCTGCGGGCCGGCAGCCGCAAGGTAGAACAGCTCACCGACGACTTATTCGACGACGTGCAGCCGGTTTTCCTCCCCGGCGGGCAGGCATTGGTATTCAGCTCCAACCGTTACCTCGATTCGTTGGGCCGTGCCCGGCCGGCCACGTTCCAGAATGTGGTAAACAACTACGATTTGTTCCAATACCACCTCGACGGCCGCCCCGTGCCGGTAGAGACGCTGGTGAGCACGATTTCGAACGAAACCCGCCCGCGCGCCATCTCCGACGATGAAATTCTGTACCTCGGCGAGGAAAGCGGCGTGCGCGCGCTGTACCGGTATTCTCTGAAAACCAAGCAGCATGCCCCGCTGACCAACTGGCTGCCCAATACGCAGGACTTTGACTATAGCCCGCTGACTTCGGCGTTGGTATTCGTAGCCCCGGCGCAGTCGCGCGACATCCTCTATGTGTACCCCGAGTACCCACTGCCGGCCACGTTGCCCCTCACCAAAACCGCCCGCCAGCAAACGCTGGAAGAACGCTCGGCCGTGCCGCGTGCTGCTACTCCCAAGGCGGCCGCGCCGGCGGCCACGCAAGCCGCTGCCACTGTGGCGGCGCCTGCCGCTGCGGATACCGCCTCGCAGCCGGCCAACCGCCGCGAGCGCCGCAAGACCAACGAAGCGGTGAATACCAGCGATTACCAGTTTGAGGAAGACGAGCCCGTGCAGGCCGCCCCAGCCAAGCGGCGCCGCCTCACGCCCACCGCCGCCTCCACGGCCGCGGCGGCCACGGCCAAAGCGCAGGCCGAAGCCCCGGCCATCACCGGGCCTTTCCGCTACGACACGCGCTTCATGGCGGATAATGTGTCGACTTCGCTGTACATGGACCCGCTGCTGGGCCTCGGCCTCCAGTTCAAAGCGGCCCTGACCGACGTGCTGGAAAACCAGCGCATCGACGCCAGCCTGTTTGGCTTGTTCGACCTGCGTACCAGCAACATTCGAGCTTCCTACACCAACCTGACCAAGCGCTACGACTGGGGCATTTCCTACCAGAAACAAGCCTATTTCTTCGACCTCGACGACGGCCGCTACCGGTACGGCCGCCACGAAGTAGCCCCCACCATTGCCTACCCGCTCACCCACAACCTGAGCGTGCGCGGCGGCCCCCGTTTCGTAACCATTTCGCGCACCCGGCTCGGCGATGTGTCGACGGAATCGGACCAGAGCTATAACTACCTGGGCTACAACGGCGAGTTGGTGTTCGATAACAGTATCAACACCGGTGTGAACATGGTGAGCGGCACCCGTCTGAAAGCCAGCGTGCTGAATTTGACTAATCTGGGCGATAAGAGCCTGAGCTTCGGCAAGTTCGTTATCGACTTGCGTCATTACCAGAAAATCAGCCGCTCCATTGTGTGGGCCAACCGGGCCAGCTACGGGCAGTTTTTTGGCTCCCGGCCGCAAGTGTTCCGCATTGGTGGCATGGACGATTGGCTGAACGCCGGCTACACTGGTAACCGTTTCCTGACCGGCTACACCGCTCCCGACCAGGTATTTAACCAAGAGTTCGTAACCAACCTGCGCGGCTTCGATTACAGTGCCCGCAGCGGGCCGCGCTACGTGCTGTTCAACAGCGAACTGCGCATCCCCATCGTGCAGTATTTCGCGCATCGGCCCATCTATTCGGGTTTCTTCCGCAACCTGCAGCTGGTGGGTTTCGCCGATGCCGGCACTGCTTATTCGGGCAACAACCCGTTTGGCACTGACAACTCGGCCAACACCAAAACTACGCAGTTCAACCAGTATTTCGGGGCCACGGTCACCAATTTCAGCAACCCGCTGCTGGTGGGCTACGGCGTGGGCGCACGCACCACGCTGCTGGGCTTCTACGGCAAAATAGACGTGGCCTGGGGCCAGGAAGACTACGTGACCCACGGCCCGAAATTCTACTTCACGCTGGGCTACGACTTCTAAGGCCTGGCCAGCAAGCACACTCTCCACCGGAAGGTTCTGTTGAGCATAGCTCAGCAGAACCTTCTTTTTTATGCCCCTCAGCGCCCGGTCCGGTCGTATCTTTGCGGCCCGAAACCAACCCATTGCCCGTGTTGCTCCGTGAAATTTCCACCCTGCTAGCCAAAGACTTCCGCCTGGAATGGCGGCAGCGGGCGGCGCTGGGCGGGCTGCTGCTCTACGTAGGCAGCACGGTGTTCGTGTGTTTTCTGAGCTTCAGCCTGCGCGGCGGCACGCCCCCGCCCCCGGCCTGGAACGCGCTGCTGTGGGTCATTCTGCTCTTCGCTGCCATCAATGCTGTGGCCAAGGGCTTTATGCAGGAAAGCCCGGGCCAGCGCCTGTACTACTACACACTGGTGCGGCCGCAGGCCGTCATTCTGGCCAAAATTCTTTACAATACACTGCTGCTCACTGCAGTGGCCTTACTGGGCCTATTTCTTTACACCGTGTTTCTGGGCAACCCGATTCAGGATGCGCCGCTGTTTGTGGCCAACCTGCTACTTGGGGCGGTGGGCTTTGCCACTACGCTCACGCTGGTGTCGGGCATCGCAGCCAAGGCTGGCGGCAACGGGGCCACGCTCATGGCCATCCTCGGCTTTCCGCTCATGGTGCCCATGCTGCTGCTGCTCATCAAGGTGAGCAAGAATGCGCTGGACGGGCTCGACCGCAGCGTGAGCCAGCAGTCGCTACTCACGCTGCTGGCGCTGAACATGTTGGTAGGCGCCGTGTCTTATTTGTTGTTTCCTTTTTTGTGGAGGGGTTGAGTATGAAATGGACCTGGTGGAAAGTGTTGACCGTGGTGTTCCTGCTGTATTCGGCAGCGGCGGGCTTTTTGCTGCCCGTGCCCCGGCTGGCCATCGTGAATGAGAGCATTCGCAACCTATACTTCCACGTGCCCATGTGGTTTGCCATGATGGTGATTCTGGGCACGTCGGTGTTCCGCTCGATGCAGTACCTGCGCAATCCCTCAGCCCGGCTCGATATCCTCAGCCACGAGGCCGCTAAGAGCGGAATTGTGCTGGGCGTATTGGGCTTAGCCACGGGCAGCCTGTGGGCCAAGTACACCTGGGGCGCGTGGTGGACGCCCGACCCGCGCCTGAACGCCGCCGCCGTGGCCATGCTCATCTACGGGGCTTACCTAGTGCTGCGCGGCTCGTTCCGCGACGAGCAGCAGCGCGCCCGCGTGTCGGCCATCTACAACATTTTTGCGTTTGCGGCGGCCATTCCGCTGTTGTTTATCCTGCCGCGCCTGGCCGGCAACTCGCTACACCCGGGCCAGACCGGCAACCCCGGCTTCAACAAATACGACCTCGACAGCACCATGCGGATGGTGTTTTACCCGGCCGTTATCGGCTGGATTCTCTTTGCTTTCTGGATGACTCAGGTGAGCAGCCGGCTGGCCTTTTTGCAATTGAAAATCGATGAAAAATAACCTTCTGGCCCGCCTGTTCGGCGCATTCGGCCTGCTGCAACTCCTGTTGTTCACCGCTACCACGGCCCTAGCCCAGGCCCCCGGCGCCGAGGCTCCCGAAATGGCCGACGCGCTGCGGGCCAACGGCAAAATCTACGTGGTGGTGGCGGCCGTGGTCATCATCGTGGCCGGCCTGCTGTTTTACCTCATCTCGCTTGACCGCAAGGTGAGCAAGTTGGAGAAAGAAATAAAGTAGCCCGAAACCGTGCCCCTGCGGCACCCGAACGTTGTTACTGCTGTTAGCTATGTCCTTATGAAAAAGTCGCACCTCTTCGTTCTGGCCATCATTGCGGTGGCCGCTGCCATCATCCTCAGCACCACCGCCGATGCCAGCGTTTACGTAGGCTTCGGCGAGGCCCGCGCCCGCGCCGCCGAGGGCAACACCACCAAAGTGCACGTGGTAGGCAAGCTGCCGCGCGATGCGCAAAAGCGCCCGCTGGGCCTGGAATACGACCCCATGACGGACCCCAACTATTTCGCTTTCACGCTGGTAGACACCACCCACCTGGCCCAGCGCGTGGTGTACAACAACCCCAAGCCCCAGGATTTCGATGCTTCCGAGCAAGTCGTTATTACCGGCTGTATGAAGGGCGACGTGTTCATGGCCGATAACATTCTGCTGAAGTGCCCCAGCAAGTACGTGAAGAAGGATTTGAAGGGCGCGACGGCTTCGGTCAACTAAGTATTGGCAGCGTCTGACCCCAAACCAGGCGGTGGCGGCAACGGATTTTCGTTGCTGCCACCGCCTGGTTTTTTCATTGCTCCAGCCATCTCAAAAGACTGAAATGGCGACTTTTTCCTCGACCACTTGTTAGTGAAACTCCCGGCTCCGGCGGCGCGGCCGTAAATTTGCCCGATATTCTTTGCTTATGAACTTATTAATAGGACAAATCGGCCACCTCAGCGTTATCGTGGCCTTTGCGGCGGCGTTGGTAGCGGCGTATAGCTATTTCCAGGCCTCGCGGGGCCGGGCGCTGGGCCAGGAAGATGCCAGCTGGCTGCGGCTGGGACGCGGCGCATTTTTCGTACACGGGGCGGCTATTGTGTCGGTGGTGGTGTGTTTGTTCAACATCATTCATGCGCACCGCTACGAGTATTATTACGCCTGGAGCCACAGCTCTAACCATCTGCCGGTGCAGTACATGATTTCCTGTTTCTGGGAAGGCCAGGAGGGCTCGTTCCTGCTCTGGATTTTCTGGCAGGTGGTGCTGGGCTTCTGCATCATGAAGTTTAACCGCAAGTGGGAAGCGCCCGTGATGGCCGTGTTCAGCGGCGTGCAGCTGTTTTTGGTGAGCATGATTCTGGGCGTGGTGCTGGGCGGCGTGCGGCTGGGCTCCTCTCCGTTCATCCTGCTGCGCGAGTTCCTGACGGACCTGCCGGTGTGGAAGATGAACCCCAACTTCGTGCCCAAAGACGGTACCGGCCTCAACGCCCTGCTGCAGAACTACTGGATGGTGATTCACCCGCCCACACTGTTTCTGGGCTTTGCGCTCACCCTGGTGCCCTTCGCCTTCGCCATTGCCGCGCTCTGGAAAAAAGAACTCACGGCCTGGGTGAAACCGGCTCTGCCCTGGACGCTCATCGGCGGCGGGGTGCTGGGTGTGGGCGTGGTAATGGGCGCCTACTGGGCCTACGAAACGCTGAACTTTGGTGGCTACTGGAACTGGGACCCGGTGGAAAACGCCGTGTACATTCCGTGGCTGGTGCTGGTGGCCTCGCTGCACGGCCTGGTGCTGTGGCAGAAGCGCCGCACCGGCCTGCGCACCGCGTTTGCGCTGGTGGTGGCCACGTTCGTGCTGATTTTGTACGCCACGTTCCTGACGCGGAGCGGGGTGCTGGGCAATGCCTCAGTGCACTCGTTTACGGATTTGGGGCTGAGCGGACAGTTGTTTATTTATCTGGCGGCCTTCACGGTGCTGGCAGTGGCGCTGCTGGTTTGGCGCTGGAAAGAGATTCCGATTTCGCAGAAAGAGCTGACGGCTTATAACCCCGAACTGTGGGTGTTTGTGGGCGCGACAGTGCTATGCCTCGGCGCGTTTCAGGTGCTGTTCACGACCAGCATTCCGGTATATAATTCCTTTATGGGGCTGATTGGCATCAAAACCAACGTGGCGCTGCCGGCCGACCAGATTGCCCACTACTCCAAGCTGCAACTGTGGATGGGCGTGGGGGTGGCCCTACTCTCGGGCGTAGCCCAGATTATGTGGTGGCAGCGCAATACCAAGGAAACGCTCGTCAACTCGCTCACCGCGCCCACGCTGCTGGCGCTGCTGGGCACGGCGCTGGTGGTGCTGCTGGTGCGGTATAATGGCCTCTCGATTTCGCCGGCCTATGTAGTGCTCACGCTGGCGGGGCTGTTTGGGGTACTGGCCAATTTCGGCACCATTTTCACGCTGCTGCGGCGCGGGGTGCGGCTCTCGGGCGGGGCGGTGGCCCACTTGGGCATTGCCTTGATGCTGCTGGGGATTCTGGCCTCGGCGGGCTATTCCAATATTATTTCGCGCAACGTGTCGGGCCTACTGTATTCGCGGGAGTTCACCGAGGATTTGAACCGCGACAACGTGCTACTGTGGCGCAACGAAACCGCGCCCATGCACGGCTACCAGCTCACCTACACGGGCCAGTACTTTGAGGTACCGGGCGTGCCGGGCTACGTGGACAAGCAGTTCCTGTACCGCACCGACGACGACTACAAGGCGCTGGCCCGCGCCCCGATTACCGTGGATGGCAAGGTTTACTACAAGACCGGCGACACGGTGAACATCCTGCCCGAAAACACTTATTACCGCATCAATTACAAGGACCAGAAATCGGGCGAGCAATTCACGCTCTACCCTCGGGCGCAGGTAAACGAGGAAATGGGGGGGCTGCTGGCCTCGCCGGCCATCAAAAAGTTCTGGGGGCACGACATCTACACGCACATCAGTTCGGTGCTGGACCCACGCAAGGAGAAGCCCTGGAGCGAGCCCAAAATGTCGGTGCTGAGCGTGGGCGACACCATTTTTCTCAACGACTACTTCGCCGTATTCCGGGCGGTGGAGGCAGCGCACGAAACGGCCGGCCTCAACCTGCAAAAGGGCGACCTCGCCTTGCAGGCCGACATGATTGTGTACGGCGAAAAACGCCAGTACCACGTGCACCCCGTGTTTGTGGTGCGCAACCGCATGGTGGGCAGTCTGCCCGACGAGGCCGAAGACCTCGGCGTGCGCATCACCTTCAACTCGGTGGACCCGGCCAAAGGCAAGTTCACCTTTGGCGTGAGCACCACGCAAAAGGACTATGTCATCCTGAAAGCCATGGAAAAACCATTCATCAACCTGCTCTGGAGCGGCACGCTGCTCATGGCCCTCGGCTTCGGCCTGAGTGTGCGGCAGCGCGGTAGCAAGGGCGTGCCGGCCGATACCTCGGCCGAGGCCCCAGCCGAACCCAGTGGGCGGGTGATACGGCCCCAGCCAGTGGGCTAAGTGGACTACCAAATTATTGAAAAGGCCGTTCTGGTAACCAGGGCGGCCTTTTTTTATGGCTTGTGGGGGCGCTATTCGTTACCGCGCATCGATTAGTCCAGAACCCTGGCCCCGTGCTAATACAGAATAAGCGCAATGCAAACTGTCAACCATTATGAGGGCATCAGTAGGTCGTACATACCGACCGATGAACGGCCGCCGCAAACACAAAAAAGGGCCGCCCAATGGGCGGCCCTTTTGCCGAAGCGCAGTACAGCCAAAGCTTACTTCACAAT
The DNA here is from genome assembly GCF_016056375.1 of Hymenobacter negativus. GTDB lineage: Bacteria > Bacteroidota > Bacteroidia > Cytophagales > Hymenobacteraceae > Hymenobacter > Hymenobacter negativus_A. The sequence continues at coordinate 45,139 of NZ_JAEDAE010000011.1, read as the reverse complement.
CGAAATCTGCTGCTGGGTGTACTCCTCGCCGTTGCGCACTTTGATGGAGTAGATGCCCGAGGCGAGCGAGGACAGGTTCACGCTGTTGCTGAAGTTGTCCTTAGCCGAGCCCGTGTACACGCGCTGGCCGAGCATGTTGGTTACTTCCACGGCCATGGCCTGCTTGGCATTGGCACCATGGATTTCCAGGTTGAACACGCCGGTATTGGAGGGGTTCGGGAACACGCTCACAGCGCGTTTCAAGGCCTCCGAGGTAGCCAGCGGACCGGCAGTGATGCTGAGGTCATCCACAGCCAGGAAGCCTTGGTTGGCCTGGCTGATGGCGTGGAAGCCCACGTAGTAGTTGCCAGCCGTGGCGGGCACGAGGTCGAGCACGGCCGGAGTGGTGGCGTTATTGGCCAGCAGGTACGAAGCGCTGGTCAGGGCAGTGTTGGTGTAGAGCAGGTTGGTCTGGCCGGCGGGAGTAGCGGCAGCGCCGTACTTCACTTCGAGGCCTTCGGTGTAGCCACCCGTGGCCACGCGGTAGTAGAACGAAACGCGGTAGCGCTGCGTGGTGGTCAGGGTCAGAGCCGGGGTGAAGAACCAGTCGTTGGCAGCAATCGTGGGGGTCGGGCCCTGGTTATTGTAGGAGTACACCATGGCGTTGGGAGCCGAGCGGGCCACGTTGGTGGTGGCGGGGTCGACTACCGTGCCGGTGGCACGCCAGGTGAAGCCGTCGTTGTTCACATCGGTCACGGTGATGCCGCAGGGCAGCGCCTGGTTGGCGGCTACTACGTCGAAGTTCTGGGTGTAGGGGAAAGCGGCAATTGTGGGCGGCGTGCAAGCCGTAGTCACGCGTACCGGACCACCCAGGCCGCTTTGCGAGGTAGTGCTGCAAATGGTCTGGATGTAGAAGTCGTAGGTCGTGCTAGCCGACAGGCCAGACAGCGTGTAAGTGGTGCCGGTGAAGGAAGGCGAAGTAACGCTGCCCGTACCGCCGGGGGTGAAGCCCTGGGGGCCGTAGATAATCTGGTAGCCCGTAGCACCGGCCGCAGCCGTGAACGAGAACGAGGCCGACGTAGCCGTGCTGCCCGTGATGGCCAGGCCCGTAGGCGTGGGGCAGGTGTTAGGAGCAGCGGTTTCGGCCTCCAGCATGAAGCGGATGTTGTTAGAGGCAACATCGGTCGGCGTAGAAGTCACGGTGGGAGTGAGGTTTACCGAGAAGAAGGTAGCCGTGCGGGCAGGGGTTTCCGCTTCGTAGCCCATGGGGCTTACCTGGGTGCCGTTGGCGGGCATTACCTGAGCCAGACCCACGAGGAAATCACCGGCGGGCACGTTGCCCGTCAGGCTGAAGGTATGCAGCTGGCCAAGGTCAGCAGTGGTCACCAGGTAATCGGCCGAGCGAGCGATTACGGCTCCGGTCGTTGCGTTCAGCACCACGCCGTACACGGTGGTAGGAGTGCTAACGAGGGTGGCATCATTACCAATCACGGCCCGAACAGCCGTCACGTCGCGCGTCACGCTGGTCGTGAACTTACCGCAGAAGGCCAGCGTACGGGCTGCCGCGTTGGGCACGAAACCAATGGCGCCAGCCTGCGTGGCCCCGGGAGTGATAAACGAGTAGCGCGTGGGGCTGGTCGTCATGGATTGGGTCACCGTGTTGTTGCCGTTCACGTCGTCGTTGGGCACGGTCACGGTCACGGTATTGGCACCGGCGTTGGGCAGGGTGATGTTGGCGAAGGTCACAACGTTGGTTGCGCCCACGGTCAGCGAAGTCACGGTCTGGGTCAGGGTCAGGGTATTGGCACCCGTGATGTTCAGCGTAACTACAGTGGGGGTAGTGATGGCAGCAGCCCCGGCGTTGCGCACCACGGCGCGCAGGCTGAAGGGGTTGCCAGCGGGCACGGCCACCGAGCCGTAGCCCTGAATCTCGTTCACGGCCACATCGTTGTTGGCCGGAGCAGCCGTTACGGCTTCTACCAAGTAGCGGCTGGTGCCACCAGCCGCATCCGTGGGAGTGCCACCAGCGGGCGAGAAGCGGTAGAACGTACCCGGACGGGTCGGCGACTCGCTCTGGACGCCCATCGGGAAGAACGAGGCCGCGCCGTTGCTGGCCGGCGATACCTGCACCATGCCCACGATAAAGTCACCGGCCGGCACCGTCACCGGCGCGGTCAGGGTGAAGGTGTGCATGGCATTGATGTCAGCAGCCGTCACCACGAAATTGGCCGAGCGGCCCAGCACAGCACCCGTCGCGTCGAGCACGATGCCGTAGAGGGTTTCGCCCACCGTCGTCTTTTGGGTCGGCGGAATGGCCGCCGCATCGTATACAAATGCCCGCACCGCCGTTATCGAACGAGCCGTGCTCAGCGAATACTTGGCCCCGAAGCCCAGTTCAGTGCCCGAGCCGAAGCCTACGGCGCTGCTGGCCCCTACGCCCGGCGAGACATAGGAGAAAGTAGTGGTGTTCACCACCTGGGTTTCGGCCTTGGAGTTGTTAAGGTTGTTATCGTCGTTCGGCAGCGAAACCGTGACGGTGTTGGTGCCCTGGTTGGCGGGCGTGTAGGCGGCAAACGTTACCGTGGCGCTAGCTCCCACAGCCAGCGAGGCAATGGTCTGCGTGTTGGTGAAGGTGTTGGCACCCGTCACGTTCAGAGTCACCGCTACGTTAGACAGGGCATTGGTGCCGTTATTGGTAACCAGTGCTTTCACCGCGTGCGGAGCAGCACCGGGCACCGCCAGCTGGTTGATGGTGTAGAGCTGCGAAACGCCGGCGTCGTTGGGCACGGTGGGCACAAAGCGGTAGGTGCGGCCGTTGTCCGGCGGCACCGCCTGGCGGAAGTTGAATGCGCCGGTAGCGCCGGCTGTTACGGGGCCGTTGGCAAAAGTCACGGCCGCATCACCCCACGGCGATACCGAACCTTTGGTAACCTTCAGAATCTGAGTAGCCCCGTTGCCGGCACCTTTCAGGCCCGTCTGGGCATATTTGAAGTTGTTGTTGGCAGCAGCGGCTACCGTTGGGGCCGCGTACACAAACTCAATGGTGCCGTTGGCTTCGTACAGCTTCACCTGGAACGCCATGTTGGCGTACTGGTTGGCGATGGTGGTGCCGCCTACATCCGAAAGCTGCGCTTTGTCGGCTACGTTTTTCCACTGAATGGTGCACACCCGGCTGCCGGCCGTGCCGGTGGTGGCCATGCGGTACTCAGCAGTGCTGGTGCCGCTCAGCAGGTCGTAGTTGAAGGGCGACACTAGGTTGATGTCGCTGGCCGCCGTGCCCAGCAACGTGCCTCCGTTGTTCGACTCGGCGTAGGCCGTGTAGAGGGCCACCGTGGGGGCCGTCATGCCAGCCGCCGAGCCCAGCTTCAGAAAGCCGTTGGTGTTCAGAATGAAGCGGTCCATCGTCGCGCCATTGTAGGCGAAGTTGAACCCGATGAGCTGCTCGGCCGAGTTGGCGTCGTCGGTGCTGCTCGTCGTGATAACCGTACCCGTCGTACCCAGGTCGGTGTAGGTACCGGCTACGTTCTGGGCATTGGCCACGGGGTAATTAAGCGTGGTTTGCGCCTGCGCGCCCACGGCGGTGCCCGTCGCCAGCAGCGCGGCCAGGGCTATGTGCCGAAGGCGCACATTAGTCCCCGGACGATTGTATTGGTGATTCATTGAAAAGAGGGAGTAAAATGGGTGAATAAAGAAGATTTTGAAGCTGAGCAAATGAATCAAAATAACCGCCGTGTAAGCACCCTTACAGGTCGGACGGTAGCTTTGGGGCTACAAGTTGCTAAACTTTGGGCACAAATCATTGAGCCCGGTCCTTTTTGCCGCTAGCTCAAACTTGATGCTTGCTATGAGCAGAATAGTCGGCCAATTATCTTGTTTATTAATATTATATTCTATCACTGATTAATGACAAATGAATTTCCTCGCTCCCTATGCATTGGCTTGTTTGGCACCGGCCGTGTGGCCAGCCAGCTAGCCCCGGCGCTGGTGGCTGCCGGCCACCAACTGGCCTTTATATGGAGCCGCACGGCGACGGCCGCGACAGCCCTGGCGGCCACGCTCCCCGTCACCCCGGCATTAGCCACCCTGGCCCCTCCCCTTCCCGCCGCCGATGTGTACCTCCTGGCCGTGCCCGACGCGGCCGTGGAGCCGCTGCTCGCCAGTGTGAGTTGGCCCGAGGGTGCTCTGGTGGCGCATTTGGCCGGGGCTTTGCCGCTGTCGGTTTTTACCGCGCTGCCGGCGGTGCGCGGCGGCGTGCTCTACCCGCTCCAAACCTTCAGCCCGGGCCGCGCCATCGACTGGGCCACGGTGCCGCTGTGCGTTGAGGCCGCCACCCCGGCCGCCGAAACCGTGCTGCTGGCCCTAGCCGGCAGCCTCAGCCGGCACGTACTGCAACTCAATTCGGCCCAGCGGCTCAAGCTGCACGTGGCGGCCGTGTTTGCCAACAATTTCACCAACCACCTGTTGGGCATTGCCGACGCTTTGCTAGCCGAGGCCGCCCTGCCGCCGGAACTGCTGGCCCCGTTGGTGCGCGAAACGGTAGATAAGGCCCTAAATAATCCCCCTTTTACGGTGCAGACCGGGCCGGCCGTGCGCCGCGATGCACCCACGCTGGCCGCCCATAGTGCGGCCCTGGCGGCGCACCCGGCCTGGCAGGCGCTCTATGCGCAGCTCACGGCCAGCATCCAGGCCCAGCTTTGATGCCGGGGCTGGGGAGAGTACCTTTGCGGCGGCAAATGCCGCGTATTATTCGACTTTTTTGATTCCTGTTTTGTCTGTTTCCGCCACCACCATCACCTTCCAGTTCAGCGACGGCCAGCCGGCCCAAACCCACGTGGCGGCCTCCGGCGAATCGGTGCTCGACGTGGCGCTGAACAACGGCATCCAGCTCCAGCATAACTGCGGCGGTGTATGCGGCTGCAGCACCTGCCACGTCTACATCAACGCCGGCGGCGACGACCTGCCCGAAATTTCCGATAAGGAAGAAGACTTCATTGACCGCGCCGAAAACCCACGCATCAACTCGCGCCTGGCCTGCCAGTGCGTGGTGGAGAAGGACATGCAACTCGTGGTCACCATCCCGCCCCAGCACTTCCTCGGGCACTAGTTTTTTAGGGTAAGAGGGTAAGAGGGTAGGAGTTGTTTATTGCCTTTTTCATCCTACCGAAAACACCCCTGCCCTCTTACCCCCATACCCTCATACACCAACAACATGCCCCACTTTGAGCCGCCCATGCACTGGGCCGACCACGAGGATATTGCCATGGCGCTCTACGAGAAGTTCGGCGACGACTTCACGGAGGCCAAAATCTACCGCATCCGCTTCACCGATTTGATTGAGTGGGTGCTGGGCCTGAATAACTTCGATGGCACCCGCGAGCAAGCCACGGAAGGCCACCTGGAGCAGATTCAGGCCAAGTGGGTGTACGAGTGGCGCGACAACCAATAACGGTCGAGCCTGAGCCGCTGGCCGGCCAACCCCGCGTTGGCTTCCCGCGTAAGCGGGGATGAAATGGTTTGTTAATGCTGTTTCAGGCCTTTCCGCAGCCTTTACCCGGGCGGTTTTTTCTTTTCCTTTTTGTTTTTTGCATGAAAACCGGCATCATCAAATTTTTTAACGAAGCCAAAGGCTACGGCTTCGTGACCGACGACCAAACGAAAGAAGACTTTTTCGTACACGTAACGGGCCTGAACGGGACCACAGTGCAACAAAACGACCGGGTAGAATTTGAAACCCAGGAAGGCCGCAAAGGCATCAACGCCGTGAACGTGCGCAAAATCTGAGCTTGAAAACACTCTGATGGCTGCGCCCCGCGCCATCGCAGAAGCCTCTCCCGCAACGGAGAGGCTTTTTTATGCTCGGTCCGTACTGCCTTCCCGCAGGCAGCCCGCCACTTTCGCCGACCTTTGCACTTCGCCTGCCCCGTGCTTCTGCCGATGAACCCGCTGCCCCCCAAGCCCCCTGCGCCCGCCCTGCCCCCGCCCCTTCCCGTGGAGCGGCTGCGTACGGCCTTGCCCACGCTGGTGCGCTGGCCCAACCTGCTGATAATGCTGCTGTGCCTGGCGCTGGTGCGGGCCGGCCTGCTGCTGCCCGGGGTGCCGCTGCGCGCGTCGCTGCTGGACCGGCGCTTCGGGCTGCTAGTGTGGGCGGCGCTGCTGGTAGCGGCGGCCGGCTACATCATCAACGACTATTACGACGTGAAAATCGACGCCATCAACCGGCCCGACCGATTGGTGATTGGGCGCGTGGTGAACCGGCGCATGGCCATGCTGGCCCACATGGTGTTCAGCGGGGTGGGCGTGCTGGTGGCCGGCTGGCTGCACCCAGTGCTGGGCCTCGTCACGCTGGGCACGGCCCTGCTGTTGTGGGGCTATTCGGCCCGCTTCAAGCGGGTGGCGCTGGTGGGCAACCTCAGCATTGCCACCCTCACGGCGGCGCTGGTGCTGCTGCCCGAACTGCAGCTGCAGCTGGAGCGCCACGACAGCCACAGCGTGGTGTGGCCCTACGCGCTGGCCGCCTTCCTGCTCACGATGGTGCGCGAGATTGTGAAAGACGTGGAAGACATGCGCGGCGATGCCCAGCACGGCTGCCGCACGCTGCCGCTGGTGTGGGGCGTGGCGCGCACCAAGTGGGTGGCCGGTTTTTTCCTGGCTTGCCTGGCCCTGCTCACGCTGGGGGCCACGGGCCGCCTTTTCTGGGTCGGGCACTGGCCGCTGGGCCTATGGCTACTGTTGCTGGTGCTGCTGCCTATGGCCCAACTATCCCGACTGCTCATCCGGGCCGACCGGCGGCGGCACTTTCGCCACCTGAGCACGTTCTGCAAGGGCATCATGCTGGCCGGCGTGCTGAGCATGGCCCTAGCCGGGTCGTTGTAATTGATTTTGCCGTGTTGTGCTCATACTGTCATCCTGAGCGCAGCGAAGGACCTTATCAACGTTGAACTGTTTGGTGTAACCCAGTCGGAGCAAACGTGATAAGGTCCTTCGCTGCGCTCAGGATGACAAACGACAACAAATAACCCAAAGCCTGAATGAAATACCGCCACCTCTTCTTCGACCTTGACCACACGCTGTGGGATTTCGAAAAAAACGCCAACGAAACGCTGCTCACCCTTTACGAGCGGCACGATTTCGCCCGCTACGGCACCTTCACGGCCGACCATTTTATTAGCGTCTACAGCGACATTAACCATGCCCTCTGGCGCTTGTACCAAAGCAATAAAATCACCCAGAGCCAGTTGCGCGAGGCACGCTTCAGCCGCACCCTGACCCGGCTGGGCCTGACCGAAGACCAGATTCCGGCCACCATCTCGGCTGAGTTCACCAATATCCTGCCTCAGAAATCGGCGGTATTTCCCTTTACCCACGAGGTACTCGACTACCTGAAGCCCAAGTACCGTCTACACCTCATTACCAACGGCTTCAACGACATTCAGGGTATCAAATTGGCCTCGTCGAACCTGACGCATTATTTCGAGGAGGTGATTACCTCCGAGGAAAGTGGCTGCCTCAAGCCCGACCCACGCATGTTTCGCCACGCGCTGGAGCGCGCCGGGGCCACCGCCGCCGAAAGCCTGATGATTGGCGACAACCTGGAATGCGACGTGCTGGGCGCGTACAACGCCGGCATCGACCAGGTGTATTTCAACCCTGATAAGCGACGGCATTTCAACCAGATTACGCACGAAATCAGTTGCCTGAGTGAGCTAAAAGAGTTTTTATAATAGAGAACGAGAAAAGCCCGTCGTGCAGAGTGCAGCGAAGCATGATGGCTACCCCGACCCCATGATTTACCTCATTGGCCTCTCCGGCCGCCGGGGCAGCGGCAAAGACACCGTGGCCCGCATCCTGCAACAGCTCCAGCCCGAGCGCCAGTGGCAGATTCGCTCCTTCGGCGACTCCATTAAGTCCGTCTGTGCGGCCCTCACAGGCGAGGCCGTGACTCCCTACTACACCCAGGAAGGCAAGGCCGAGTTGGTGCCCACCTTCCACCGCACGCGGGGCGAAATGCTCCAGCAGGTGGGCAGCGCCCTGCGTGCCTGGGAACCACTGGTGTGGGTCGATGCCTTCTTCGCTGGCCTGCCCCATGATGCCTTCGTGCTGGTGCCCGACGTGCGCTTCGCCAACGAGGCCGACCCCATCCGCGCCCGCGGCGGCCTTATGCTGCGCGTGGAAGGCGACCCGTTGCAGCAGCGCGGCGACGGTACCCGCGACGACAACCACCCCAGCGAAACCGCTATGGACGACTACCCGCATTTTGATGTGGTGCTGCACAACAGCGGTTCGCTTGAGGACCTGACGCGGCAGGTGCGGGAGCTGCTGGGGCGGCTGTAGCTATTTTCAATCCACGTTCCAACAATTTCTATGGTTGCCAAAACACTGATTCAAATGGTTCTTTTCTTTATCAGTATGGTAATGATTGGAACATTTGCCTTAGAAACCCTTGGACGCTGGAGTTCCAGCAACGGTCCTTTGGCCATCGCTCGGTTAAAAACCGAGATTATCAATCCCAAAGCGGCGAATAATACTTATCAACTTGAGTTGGTATTCAAAAGGCAAATGGGTGATTCTGTCACCACCACTACCGAAGTCAGCAAACACATTTATAAGTCATCCAGCGTAGGAAGCCTGATTCCCATTCATTACCAACTTCACAACCCGAAGAACACTGTTGTGGCAACGGAAGGGTGGTTTGAGTGGAGAACCCTAGCCATTTTGGCTTTTGGGCTGGTCCTACTTTATGCTTGCTTCAATGTTAAGGAAAGCAGTAAAGCGGTTACGTAATAAACGGGCTTTCTAAACTGCCTTTACCTTTGTCCCATCCCACCCCAAGCCCTCTCTAAAACAAACCCCGAATCCTTATGGCCAACGGCTTTTTCAACGTCCCGACCCCAATTAACGAACCCGTCAAAGGCTACGCGCCCGGCTCCAAAGAGCGGCTGGAGCTTCAGCAGCAGCTCAAGAGCCTGCGCGGGCTCGAGCTGGACATTCCCATGCACATCGGCGGCAAGCAGGTGCGCACCGGCAACCTCAAGCGCATCAGCCCGCCGCACGACCACCAGCGTACCATCGGCCACTTCCACTACGGCGATGCCAGCCACGTGAATCAGGCCATCGACGCCGCCCTGACCGCCCGCACTGCCTGGGCCGAGCTGCCCTGGGAGCACCGCGCCGCCATTTTCCTGAAAGCTGCCGACCTGCTGGCTGGCCCCTACCGCGCCCGCATCAACGCGGCCACTATGCTGGCCCAGAGCAAAAACGCCTTCCAGGCCGAAATCGACGCCGCCTGCGAGCTGATTGACTTTTTCCGCTTCAACGTGCACTTCATGCGCCAGGTGTACGAGCAGCAGCCCGAGAGCCTGCCCAGCATGTGGAACCGCCTGGAGCAGCGCCCCCTCGAAGGCTTCGTGTTTGCCCTCACTCCCTTCAACTTCACTTCCATCGCCGCCAACCTGCCTTCTTCAGCGGCCATGATGGGCAACGTCGTCGTCTGGAAACCCGCCGATACGCAGGTTTACTCGGCCCAGGTGCTGATGGAGCTATTCGAAGAAGCCGGCGTGCCGGCCGGTGTCATCAACCTGATTTACGCCGACGGCCCGGTGGTGGGCGACGTAGTGTTCAAGCACCCCGATTTTGCCGGCATTCACTTTACCGGCTCCACCAAAGTCTTCCAGACCATCTGGCAGGAAATCGGTCAGAACATCCACCGCTACAAATCCTACCCGCGCATCGTGGGCGAAACCGGCGGCAAAGACTTCATCGTGGCGCACAAGACGGCCCACGCCAAGGCCGTGGCCGTGGGCATCTCGCGCGGCGCGTTCGAGTACCAGGGCCAGAAATGCTCGGCGGCCTCGCGCGTCTACCTGCCCAGCAACCTAGCCGATGAAATCCTCGGCTACGTGAAGGAGGACCTCGCCTCCTTCAAAATGGGCGACGTGGAAGACTTCGGCAACTTCATCAACGCCGTTATCAGCGAAGTTTCTTTCGATAAGCTCGCCAAATACATCGACGGTGCCAAGGCCGACCCGAACGCCGAAATCATTGCCGGTGGCGGCTACGACAAGTCGAAAGGCTACTTCATCGAGCCCACCGTCATCCTGGCCAAAGACCCGAAATACATCACGATGTGCGACGAGCTGTTCGGCCCCGTGGTGACGGTGTACGTCTACGACGCCGACCAATTCGAGGAAACTCTGGAGCTGGTAGATACCACCTCGCCCTACGCCCTCACCGGGGCCGTTTTCGCGCAGGACCGGTACGCCATCGACTTGGCTTCGAAGAAGCTGACGCACGCCGCCGGCAACTTCTATATCAACGATAAGCCCACCGGCGCCGTGGTGGGCCAGCAGCCATTCGGCGGCGCCCGCGCCTCCGGCACCAACGACAAAGCCGGCTCCATCCTGAACCTCCTGCGCTGGGTGTCGCCCCGCGCCATCAAGGAAACCTTCGTGCCCGTCACCGACTACCGCTACCCCTTCCTCGGCTCGGAACCAGCCGAGGATTTGAACCGCGACAAAGGCCTGTAAGCCTTATCAGCTATTGACAATGAAAAAGCCGGACTTGAATAAGTTCGGCTTTTTCATTGTCAATAGCTAACCGCAGCGCTCAGCTTCTATTTGACTAATAGCTACCAATTGGTGGTCAGCAGTCGCAAGGCTCATCATCCCCTACCTCCCCGTCGCTGTAAAGCGACTGGATGGAGCGGATTTCTTCGCTATCCAACGGCTTGTGAATCAGGCCAGCCACTAAGTTGTACTGCTTGGATTTCTCCAGGTCATTCAGCGCCAGCGACGAGGTGAGGATGTAGATGCGACAGGTACCGCGTAACGCCTCCTGGTAAGGCGTCAGGGCATCGAGGAACTGCCAGCCATCCATCAGCGGCATGTTAAGGTCCAGAAATACGACCTGTGGTATGGCCTGTTTTCGCCCCACCAGCTTGTCTAGCGCCTCTTGGGCCGACTGAAATGTGCAGATGCAATTGGAAAACCCTTCGGCTCGCAACAGATGCTCGGTGAGGTAGATGGCGAGTTCGTCGTCATCAATGAGATAGGTTTTCATCCGCATAGGGCCTGAAATGAAGAGTGAATTCGGTTCCTTCACCGGGGCAGCTTTCCACGGCAATCTGGCCGCCCATGGCTTCTACGTGTGCCCGTACCAGATACAGGCCAATGCCGCGCCCGGACTGCCCCGCATGAAAGCGCCGGTAGAGTTGAAAAACGTTGTTGCCGGCCTGCTGGCGGTCAAACCCCAAGCCATTATCGCGCACCGTTATGGTCAACCCCTCCGCCGGGGTCGCGGTAGCCATGATGTCAATCACCAGCGGCCGGGCATCGGCCCGGTACTTAATGGCATTGGAAATCAGGTTGTGAAAGATGCTGTGGAAATACGCCCGGCTGCCGGCCACGCGCAGGTCCGCCGGAATGGCAATGCGGAGCTGGCCGCTTGCGGCTTGCAGCGCTTCGTGCAGGCCTTGCAGCGCCTGCTGGCATACGACGGCCAGCGGCACCGGCTCGGGCCGGTAGCCGGCCTGCTCATCGCGCACCGACAGAATATCGTTCATATCGGTTAGCACCTCGTCGAGCAGCTGCAGGCTGGTGCGCAGGTTGTGCAGCGACGTGTCGAACACCGCCGAGTGCTTATCCACTCGCGCCAGCAGGTCGCTAAATCCCAGTGCATTCGCCAGCGGCGCCCGCAGGTTGTGCGACACGATGTAAGTAAACTGCTGCAGGTCATTGTTCTGGCCAATTAGCTTCTCGGTCAGCAGCCGCTGCTGCCGCTCGGCCTGCTTGCGCGGCGTGATGTCCTTCATGGCCCCAATCATGCGCACGGTACAGCCCGCCGCATCGCGCAACAGGTAGCCCCGGTCAAATACTTCGGCCCACGTACCATCGGCCCGCCGGAACTGGTACTCTTCCTCCCAGAACACATTTTTGGTTTCAAACGCTGTCCGGAGCAGGCCCGCCACCACACGCGGGCTGTCATCGGGGTGCACCAAATCGGCCCATTTGCTGAATGGCGTCGGGTTTTCGGCGAGGTGATGCCCAAATAACTCTTCAAATCCTTCCCCCCAATACAGCGTGTTGGCGGCCACGTTCCAATCGTAAATGGCGTCGGTGGTGGCCTTCAGGGCGTAGGCAAACCGCTCGTTGCTGAGGCGCAACGCCATTTCCACCTGCTTTTCCTTGGTCAAATCATGCACCACGCCCACCAGTTGGGAGCAGTGGCCACGCTCGTCGGGCACCGGCGTCACGCTTACTTCGCCCGTCACCTGGCCCGTCGGATAATCAGATGTTTCCTGCCAAACCACGCGCTCCATGCGGGTAATTGCCTCGCGGTATTTGGTGAGCACCAAGCTGAGCGAGGGCTCCGGAATAATGTCCTCCACGTAATACCCCAGCACCTGTTCCAGCGGCAGCCCGGTCGTTTTTTCGAAGGCTTTATTAGCAAATACAAACCGATAGCGGCCTTCGCCCTCTACGCTCAGTATGAACGTGACATCGGCAATGGTATTGAAAAGAACCGAAAGCTGATGCTCCCGCTCCACCAGCGCCGCACTGGCCGCCGCCGAACCCGGCACAGCTTTCTCAGGATTAGACATGGAACGGGGAAGATTAGCGACCAGCTTGCCCCTAAAGAAAGCACATGTAATCCAAATAAAAGCCCATTGTGCGGCGAATATTTCGGCCGGCTGCTGTATCAATAACCAGTCATCTGCGGCCCAAACCAGCCGGCCGTCCAGCGGTTCACGTTTCAACATTGCGCCCCAACCCCGTGGGCGCTACCTTTGCCCTTCAGCGCCCGTGAGGCCTGTTTGCTATATAATTGACCACTATGTACCTAGCCCTGCCGGCTGCTAATTATCAGCCTTCCGATTATCTTCCCATTGTCATCCAATTCGGTCTGGCCCTGGCTTTTGTGGCCTTCGCCATGGTGGTTTCGCACCTGGTAGGCCCCAAGCGCCACAGCACCGTAAAGGATGCCTCCTTCGAGTGCGGCATCGAATCGGTAGGCAATGCCCGCACCCCGATTTCGGTAAAGTACTTCCTCACGGCCATCGTGTTTGTGCTTTTTGATGTGGAAGTCATCTTCATGTACCCCTGGGCCGTGAATTTCCGCGCCCTCAACCAGAACGGCAGCTACTACGGCTTCATCGAGATGCTCATCTTCATGGCGCTGCTGCTGGCGGGCTTCTTCTACATTATCAAAAAGGGCATTCTGCGCTGGAATGAAGTGCCTTCCGGGCAAACTTTCGCCAACGCGCCGGTGTTGGAAAACCGGCCCGCCCAAGTAGCGAAAGCCGCCTGATTTTAATGATTAGTGATTAATGGTTAGTGCTTAGCACGACCATGGATTAACCACTAATCATTAACCGTTAATCATTAATCTGACATGGCTGATAACCGAGTTCCTGAAATAAAAACCGTTGAGGCGCCCGAAGGCATTGAGGGTGCTGGCTTCTTCGCCACCTCGCTGGAGAAGGTGGTGGGCATGGCCCGCGCCAATTCGCTCTGGCCCTTGCCCTTCGCCACCTCCTGCTGCGGCATCGAGTTCATGGCCACCATGGGCTCGCACTATGACATTTCCCGCTTTGGTTCCGAGCGTCCGAGCTTCTCGCCCCGCCAGGCCGACCTGTTGATGGTGATGGGCACCATTGCCAAAAAAATGGCCCCCATCGTGAAGCAGGTGTACGAGCAAATGGCCGAGCCCCGCTGGGTGCTGGCCATGGGCGCCTGTGCCTGCTCGGGCGGCATTTTCGACTCCTACTCCGTGCTGCAAGGCATCGACCGCATTATTCCGGTGGATGTGTACGTACCCGGCTGCCCGCCCCGCCCCGAGCAGGTACTCGACGGCCTGATGCGCGTGCAGGACCTGGCCCGCAACGAATCATTCCGTCGCCGCAATGCCCCTGAGTATCAGCAATTGCTCGCGTCTTATAACATTAAATAGTCTGGCAGTCGGTATTGGGTAGTCAGTAGTCAGACACCCGTTTTTCGCTTGCTTGTCCGACTACCAACTACCCAATACCGACTACTTACCCAGTCACCATGACTCCTCAAGATGCTGCTGCCGCTCCTGAAGCGCCCGTTGCCGAAGACCCGATAAAGGCCCAGAACGCGCAGGTACTGGCGTTGCTCACCCGCCTGTTTGGCGAGGGCACCTTCACCGATGTGCACGAGCCCTATGGTCTGCTCACGGCTACGACCACGCGCGAGCGCATCCACGACATCATTGCCGGCCTGCAACAAGACCAGGAATTGAAGTTTCACTTCCTGACCACGATGTGCGGCATCAACTACCCCGAGAACCCGGGTAAGGAGCTGGGCATGATTTACCATCTGCACAGCATGACGAAGAACATTCGGCTCCGCCTGAAAATCTTCTTCCCGCTGGCAGACCCGGTGGTGCCTACCCTGACCGACCTCTACAACACCGCTAACTGGATGGAGCGCGAGGCCTACGATTTCTTCGGCGTCATCTTCACCGGCCACCCCAATCTGATTCGCATTCTCAACGTGGAGGACATGGACTACCACCCCATGCGCAAGCAATACCCGGTGGAAGACGGTACCCGCGAAGACAAAACCGACCTGTTTTTCGGCCGCTAGGCCCTTGATACTCATATCATGGCAGTAAACGACGCCCTGGCAGGCACCCATAAAATTCAAGAAGAGGCCGCTGCCCAGCGCCCCGGCCAGCTGATGCCCATTCTCAACGACTTCAGCCAGGAGCTGACGACGCTGAACCTGGGCCCGACGCACCCCGCCACGCACGGCATTTTTCAGAACATCCTGCAAATGGATGGCGAGCGCATCGTATCCGGTGTGCCCACCATCGGCTACATCCACCGCGCCTTCGAGAAGCTGGCCGAACGTAAGCCGTTCTACCAGATTACCACCCTCACCGACCGGATGAACTACTGTTCGTCGCCCATCAACAACCTGGGCTGGCACATGACGGTGGAGAAGCTGCTCGGCGTGACCGTGCCGAAGCGCGCGCAGTACATTCGGGTGATTATGATGGAGTTGGCCCGCATTGCCGACCACCTCATCTGCAACTCGATTCTGGGCGTGGACACCGGTGCCTTCACCGGCTTCCTCTACGTGTTCCAGGAGCGCGAGAAGATTTACGAAATCTACGAGGAGGTGTGCGGCGCCCGCCTCACCACCAACATGGGCCGCGTGGGCGGCATGGAGCGCGACCTTTCGCCGGCCGCCATCGACAAGCTTCGCGCCTGGCTGAAGAGCTTCCCGGCCGTGATGAAGGAGTTCGAGAACATGTTCAACCGCAACCGCATTTTCATGGACCGCGTGGTAAACGTGGGCCCGATTTCGGCGGAGAAAGCGCTGAGCTACGGCTTCACCGGCCCCAACCTGCGGGCCGCCGGCGTCGACTACGACGTGCGCGCTATGAACCCCTATTCGAGCTACGAAGACTTTGAGTTCGACATTCCGGTGGGTACTAACGGTGACACCTACGACCGGTTCATCGTGCGCAACGAGGAAATCTGGCAGAGCCTGCGCATCATAAACCAGGCCCTCGACAAGCTGCCCGACGGCCCCTACCACGCTGACGCTCCGCACTACTACCTGCCCACCAAGCCGGAAGTGTATAAGAACATGGAGGCTCTGATTTACCACTTCAAAATCGTGATGGGCGAGATTGACGCTCCGGTTGGCGAGGTATATCACTCGGTGGAAGGCGGCAACGGCGAACTGGGTTTCTACCTGATTTCGGATGGCGGCCGCACGCCCTACCGCCTGCATTTCCGCCGGCCCTGCTTCATCTATTATCAGGCTTACCCCGAGATGGCCGTGGGCACAACGCTGTCGGACGCCATTGTCATTCTCTCGTCCATGAACGTCATTGCTGGCGAGCTGGACGCTTAGTTTTTGTTGAAATTGACTGCTATGGAGCCGACCACCGCGCCCACCAAACCGCAATTCTCTGCCGCCGCTCAGGCGGAAATCAAGCGCCTGCTCACGCATTATCCCGAGGAGAGGAGCAAATCGGCCCTACTGCCGATTCTTCACATCGCGCAAGCCGAATTCGGCGGCTGGGTGAGCCCCGAGGTGCAGGACCTGGTGGCCGAGACGTTGAAAATCAAGCCAATTGAGGTGTACGAGGTATCATCGTTCTACACCATGTTCAACCTCAAGCCCGTAGGCAAGCACGTGCTGGAAATCTGCCGCACGGGTCCCTGCATGCTGCGCGGTTCGGATGAATTAACGGCCAACCTGGAACGTATCACCGGCGCCAAAGTAGGCGGCACTTCGCCCGACGGCGCCTTTACCCTGAAGGAAGTGGAATGCCTGGCTGCCTGCGGCTTCGCCCCCGTGGTACAGGTGCGCGAGAAATACTACGAGCAGCTGGACACCCCCGAAGCGGTGGACGCCATGCTGAACGAGTTGAAGAGCTTGGTGCACCGTCCCATTCTGCCTTGGGAGGAAACAGGACTGCCAAACTCGCTGAAAAAAGATTAGTCTTATGGCCGAACAGAATCAGGATTTGCCACTGGTCGTGTCGGACATTCTTATTGAGATGCACGACATGAAAGCCTCTATCAACCGCATGGTCGAAATTATGCTGAACCAGCAGAGAGAAACCAACAAGCGTTCGAGCTGCTGATGGAAGCTGACCGCACCAATACGACCATGATAATTGAGGCTTTTCGCAAAGAAGCTGGCGCAACCCGTCAACGTCTTGACAAAATTGAAAATCGGCTCGCAGGTTTAGAAAACAAGTAGATGGGACGCAAGCTATTAACTGAACATATTAACGTCGAAGGCATCAACACCTTTGAAGTGTACCGCAAGCACGGCGGCTACCGCTCCGTGGAGAAGGCGCTCAAAACCATGACGCCCGACGAAGTGGTGGAGGAAGTAAAGAAGTCGGGCCTGCGTGGGCGCGGCGGCGCGGGTTTCCCCGCCGGTATGAAATGGAGCTTCCTGGCCAAGCCGGAGGGTGTGCCGCGCTACCTCGTCTGCAACGCCGACGAATCGGAGCCTGGCACCTTCAAAGACCGTCAGCTAATGACGAAACTGCCCCACCTGCTGATTGAAGGCATGATTACGGGTAGCTATGCCCTGGGCGCGCGCACCAGCTACATCTACATCCGCGGCGAGCTGTTGTACGTGCTGCGCATTCTGGAAAAGGCTATTGCTGAAGCTTATGCCGCTGGTTTTCTGGGCGAGAACATTCTCGGCTCGGGCTACTCGCTCGATTTGCATGTGCATCCCGGGGGCGGGGCTTACATCTGCGGCGAAGAAACCGCACTGCTGGAATCGTTGGAAGGCAAGCGCGGCAACCCGCGTAACAAGCCGCCATTCCCGGCCGTGCAAGGGCTTTACGCCCGCCCCACGGTAGTAAACAACGTGGAAACCATTGCAGCCGTGCCGGTTATCGTGAACGAGGGCGGCGACGAGTACGCCAAAATCGGCATCGGCAAAAGCACGGGCACCAAGCTCATCTCGGCCTGTGGCCACCTGAACAAGCCTGGCATCTACGAAATTGAGTTGGGCCTGCCCGTTGAAGAATTCATCTACTCAGATGAGTACTGCGGTGGCATCTGGAAAGGCCGTGACCTGAAGGCCGTAGTGGCTGGTGGTTCGTCGGTGCCAATTCTTCCTAAAGAATTGATTTTGAAAACCGCCGCCGGCGAAAACCGCCTGATGACTTACGAGTCGCTCAGCGACGGTGGCTTTGTGACGGGCACTATGCTGGGCTCGGGCGGCTTCATTGCGATGGACGAAACAACGTGCATCGTGAAGAACACCTGGAATTTCAGCCGCTTTTACCACCACGAGTCGTGCGGGCAGTGCTCGCCCTGCCGCGAGGGTACGGGCTGGATGGAAAAGGTGCTGCACCGCCTGGAGCACGGCCACGGCTCGATGCACGACATCGACCTGCTGGTGAGCGTAGCCAAGCAGATTGAAGGCAACACCATTTGCCCGCTGGGCGAGGCGGCCGCGTGGCCGGTAGCGGCCGCAGTGCGCCACTTCCGCCACGAATTCGAGTGGCACGTGACCAATCCTAAAGAAGCTTCGGCCCCCGGCGCGGTTTACCGCGGCGCAGCGGTGCTGGCTTAATTTAACTTTCTGTCATGCTGACGAAGGAAGCAACTTATCACGGCTGCCTTCATCAGAACCTGATATTACCCGAGCACTGCGAACGTGATAAGATGCTTCGCAAGCTCAGCATGACAAAACTATCCAATGGCTAAAATAACGTTCGACGGCATTGAGGTGGAAGTTCCGGACGGAACCACCATCCTGAACGCGGCCCGCCAGATTGGCGGCGGCATCGTGCCGCCCGCCATGTGCTACTATACCCCCCTGAAAGGCTCGGGCGGCAAGTGCCGCGCCTGCCTCGTGAAGGTTTCGGCCGGCTCGGCCAAAGACCCGCGCCCCATGCCCAAGCTGGTGGCCTCGTGCATCACGACGGTGCAGGACGGCATGGTGGTGGAAAACACCATCAACCAACAGGTGATGGACGTACGCAAGGGCATCGTGGAGATGCTGCTCATCAACCATCCGCTCGACTGCCCGGTGTGCGACCAGGCCGGCGAATGCAGCCTGCAGGATTTCGCCTTCGAGCACGGCGTGAGCACCACCCGTTATGAGGAAGAGCGCCGCACCTTCGAGAAAATCGATATTGGCCCGCTCATCCAGTTGCACATGACGCGCTGCATTCTGTGCTACCGCTGCGTGTACACCGCCGACCAGCTCACCCCCGAGCGCGTGCACGGCGTGCTGGGCCGCGGCGATGCTTCAGAAATCGGTACCTACATCGAGAACATCATTGACAACGAGTTCAGCGGCAACGTAATCGACGTGTGCCCCGTGGGCGCGCTGACCGATAAAACCTTCCGCTTCAAGCAGCGCGTGTGGTTCACAAAGCCGGTGGACGCCCACCGCGACTGCACCACCGATAAGTGCAATGGCCGCGTAACGCTTTGGTACAAAGGCAAAGACGTGTTGCGCGTAACGGCCCGCAAGGACGCTTACGGCGAAGTGAAAGAGTGGATTTGCAACACCTGCCGCTTCGACAAAAAGGAAACGTCGGACTGGGTACTGGAAGGCCCGGCGCACATCAGCCGCGCCTCGGTTATCGCGCAAAACCACTACGAACTGCCGGTGGTGAACCCACAGGTCATTCAGGACTTGCCCGAAAGCACCACCCGCGAGCTGGAGCGCAACCCGCCGCTGCGACTGGGCGGTTTGAATAATTAATCATTTGTCATGCTGACGCAGGAAGCATCCTATCACCGCTGCCTTCGTCAGAAATACTAATCAATGGCTAGACGGACGTGATATGATGCTTCACTCCGTTCAGCATGACATCTAAACTATGACTCTCCCCGCTCTGGGCTGGCAAGGCCTCGTCGTTCTGGCAACCTTCGGCATTTCGCTGCTGATTGCCACCTATTGTACTTACTTCGAGCGGGTGTGGGCCGCCTTTTTTCAGGACCGGGTGGGCCCGGACCGTGCCGGCCCGTTCGGCCTGCTCCAGCCGCTGGCCGACGCCGTAAAGCTCTTCACGAAGGAAGAATTCTTCCCCGCCGGGGCCAACCGGGCACTGTTCATCTTCGGCCCCTGCCTGGCCATGGTCACGGCCCTGATGTCGTCGGCAGTGATTCCGTTCGGCAACTTCCTGAAATTCGGCGACACCATCGTGCACTTGCAGGGCATCGAAATCAACGTCGGGATGCTCTACGTCTTCGGCGTGGTGGCCCTGGGCGTTTACGGCATCATGATTGGCGGCTGGGCTTCAAACAACAAGTTCTCGCTGCTGGGTGCCATTCGGGCCGCTTCGCAGAACATCAGCTACGAGCTGGCGATGGGCCTGGCCCTGATTGCCGTGCTGATGATGTCGGGCACGCTTTCGCTGCGCGAAATCACGCTGCAACAGTCGGTAGCCGGCGAGTGGCACTTCTGGAACATTGTGCGTCAGCCGCTGGGTTTCGTGATTTTCCTGGTCTGCGCTTTTGCCGAAACCAACCGCACGCCCTTCGACCTGCCCGAGTGCGAAACCGAACTGATTGGCGGTTACCACACCGAGTACAGCTCGATGAAAATGGGGCTCTACCTGTTTGCCGAGTACGTGAACGTATTTGTGGCCACGGCCGTGATGTCGGTGCTCTACTTCGGCGGTTTCAACTATCCGTTCCAGTACGAATTCCTCGATTTCCTGACTACCAAAACCGGCCTTTCGGCCGACTGGGCGCACAACATTTTCGTGCTGATGGGTGTGGTGGCCATGTTCACGAAGATTTTCATTGGCATCTTCTTCTTCATGTGGGTGCGCTGGACGCTCCCGCGCTTCCGCTACGACCAGCTGATGCGCCTGGGCTGGACCATCCTCATCCCCCTGGCTATTTTCAACATCCTGCTCACGGGCGGCCTGATTACGTTCGGCGTAATTAAATAACCACTATGGAATCCTTAAGCAAACGCGCCAAAGTCCTCGAAAAGAAGCCTATGAGCTTCGCCGAGCGCGCCTACCTGCCCGCCATCTTCCAAGGCCTGAGCATCACGATGCAGCACTTTTTCCGGGCGGCCACCAAAAAGCAGGTAACCATTCGCTACCCCGAAGAGGTGCGCCCCTTTTCCCCCGTTTTCCGCGGCCTGCACGTGCTGAAGCGCGACGAAGTTGGCCGCGAGCGTTGCACGGCCTGCGGCCTGTGCGCCGTGGCCTGCCCCGCCGAAGCCATTACGATGGTAGCCGGCGAGCGCAAGAAGGGCGAGGAAGGCCTCTACCGTGAAGAGAAATACGCCGTCAGCTACGAAATCAACATGCTGCGCTGCATCTTCTGCGGCCTGTGCGAAGAAGCCTGCCCGAAAGCGGCCGTGTATCTGCAAGCCGATAAAATGGCTCCGCCGCGCTTCGAGCGCGACGAGTTTATTTACGGCAAAGACCGGCTGGTGGAGCCCGTGACGCCCGATAACCGCTCGAAGCGCGGTATTCAGCTCACGCCCGAGCAGGCCGATAAGCTGCGTTCGCAGCTGGCGTAGCCTGTTTGTCATGCTGACGAAGGAAGCATCTTATCACCGCTGCTTTCGTCAGAAATATGTTAACCCCCGCGGCGCAAGCGTGATAAGATGCTTCGCTCCGCTCAGCATGACACCTCAATGTCTCCTCTCTTCCTCTTTCTTTCGTTCGTGGCCCTGCTGAGTGCATTGGGCGTGGTGCTGGCCAAAAACCCAGTGCACAGCGTCCTGTTTCTCATCCTCACGTTCTTCACGCTCTCGGGCCACTACCTGCTGCTGAACGCGCAGTTCTTGGCGGCGGTGAACATCATCGTGTACGCCGGCGCCATCATGGTGCTTTTCCTGTTCGTGATTATGTTCCTGAATTTGAACGAAGACACGGAGCCGCACAAACCCGCCCTGGCCAAGTTTGCGGCGGCCATTGCCGGCGGCTCGTTGCTGCTCATTCTGGTGGCGGCGCTGCGCAACGTGAGTCCCGCCGGCTACGACCCCACCAGTTTCGATTCGCAGATTGGCATGGTCGACCGCCTGGGCATGGTGCTGTTCAAGGACTATGCGCTGCCGTTTGAGCTGGCCTCCATCCTGCTGCTGGCCGCCATGGTGGGCTCGGTGATGCTGGGCAAGCGCGAGACGGGCGAGCGGAACTTCTAGCTTGAATGACTTGAAACGGGAAGCGGCAACTGAGTTCAGTTGCCGCTTTTTTTGTGTTCCACTGTAATTTGCCACAGCTCGGCCAAGTGTCGCGTTTGGATTCATCTTTTATCAGGATTTTAAAGCATATGAAAGCGCAACTTGACCTTACTTCATCAGTGGAAACCGGGAAGCTGGGGGTGATGCACTTAAAGCGTTTCTGGGCGCAGTCTTTGGCCAAGCGTAATGGCGTATTCATCGAGCAAAGCGAAAAAAGCTGGCGTTTTGATAACCTGCTGCTCAACGGCCTTGGTTTGCCGCTTGAGGAGACCATGCGCTATTTGATGCAATCGGTGCCGAGCTTTGCGGAGTTTGAAAATTGGGTTCTGGCAAAAAACAACGGGCAGATTGACCCATTACAAATCGAACGTCTCAATAGCATCATTTCCAGTCAACCCTATTCAGAAAGGCTGATTGCTAATTTGCGCGAAATTGAGGAAGAGGAGGACGTACTGAGCGCTGTGGATTTGGCCTTCTGGGCTGAACATGGCTATGTAATCCTTCGTGCGGCCGTTTCGAAAGAACAGGCCCGCGCCACCGAAAAGGCCGTGTGGGAGGTTTTGGGCATGGCTCCTGACGACCCGGCCACCTGGTATGAAAAACCCATTGGCAAGGGCATTATGATGGATTTTTACCACCACCCAACCCTACTAGAAAACCGGCAATCGAAGCGGATTCAGAAAGCTTTTGTCCAGCTCTGGCAAACCGCCGACCTCTGGAAAACCACCGACCGCACCAGCTTCAACCCACCCGAAACCGCTACCTACCAGCACCAGGGCACTCCCCTGCATTGGGACATGAGCCTGGAGCCGCCGCTGCACTTCGGTACCCAGGGCCTGCTGTACCTCTGCGACACGCCGGCCGAGCAAGGCGCTTTCCGTTGCGTGCCGTGCTTCCACCGCAAGCTGGAAAGCTGGCTGGCTACCCTGCCTGCCGGCACCGACCCGCGCCGGGTGAATCTGGACGCGTTGGCCGTGCCCATCGCGGCCGAGGCCGGCGATTTTATTATTTGGCACCACGCATTGCCGCACGGCAGCAGCCCAAACCACGGCACCTACCCGCGCATCGTGCAATACCTCAATATGTACCCGGTCGAGTTCAAGGAAAATATGGCCTGGTTGTAATTAAGCGGCAGAATAAATGGTCGCGTTATACTCCTGAACAGCAATGCCGAACCCACTTGGGTTCGGCATTGCTGTTCAGGAGCTAAATTTCAATTTATGAAGCTTATGTATCGAGTAGAATTATCGGAAAACGATGCCGTAATTAATTGTAAGAAGCAGCCGTGGCACTCGTATTCACCTGCGCGATAACCATGGCGCGCGCAGGCACGGAACGGTAGGTAGGCACCCGCATCTTGTGCATCGGCGAAGCCACTAGCTGCACTTGCATCAGGGAAGCAGCAAGGGCGCTCCAGAACAGGAAAATGGCGGCGAAGATGTACAGCTTGGTCATGGGGGTGAGTGGTTAAGTTGTTAACTGATACAAACCTACTCGGTGCATGAGGGGCTGGGGTTGCCTCTTCGTTTAGTCAGGCTCGTAGCCCGTCGAACCAGGAGTTTTGCGACCCTAACGTATTGGGCCTTTCTCGCACTCCAATAAAAAAGCGGCGACTGAAGTATCAGTCGCCGCTGCTGTATTTTGAGAATCAGATTTGCTTTGGTGCATACTTATTCAAATAGGCTTGCAGATTACGCGCATCCACGTCTAAGCCTTCTAAGGCTATTCGGGTTATCTCTCCATAACTACCTTTTGCAAGTATGATTAAATACGTCGTGGCAGAACGATGACCAGACTCAACTTTAATTATAGCCTGGGCTTTAGTCCAGGGCAAAAAACCTGTTGCTACTGTCCAGATTCCTTGGCTTCCTATTTTTAGCTGCGGCCCCTGATTGCGAATGCGCCTGATTGCTCGCCATATTAGAAATAAGCCTATTACGGAAAAGTATGCAGCAACCCAGCTCTCCAACCAAAACGCTAGGCCCACCCCAGTAAGCAAAAGAAAACCTCCGAAAATAAAATTAGCAAGAATGGCGCTTTGCGAATAACCAATCTCGTGCTCAAAGCTATTTCTATTTAGGCTGGAAGCAGATTTTTCCATACTGCTACTTCGCCACCACGTCGGTCTTAATGCTCAGCTCCTTCAATTGCGCATCGGCGATGGGCGAGGGCGAGTCTATCATCACATCGCGGCCGGAGTTATTTTTCGGGAAGGCGATGAAGTCGCGGATGGAATCCGAGCCGCCGAAGAGGCTGCAGAGGCGGTCGAAGCCGAAGGCCAGGCCGCCGTGGGGCGGGGCGCCGTACTCGAAGGCATCGAGCAGGAAGCCAAACTGGGCCTGGGCCTCCTCGGGAGTGAAGCCCAGGAGCGAGAACATGCGAGCCTGCACGGCACGGTCGTGGATGCGGATGGAGCCGCCACCGATTTCTACGCCGTTTATCACAAGGTCGTAGGCGTTGGCGCGGGTCTGACCGATGGTTTTGGGGTCGTCGAGCAAGGCCAAATCCTCCGGCTTGGGCGAGGTGAAGGGGTGGTGCATGGCGAAATGGCGGTTTTCCTCTTCGCTGAATTCGAGCAGCGGGAAGTCAATCACCCACAGCGGCGAGAACGAGTTGGGGTCACGCAGACCGAGGCGGCGGCCCATTTCTAGGCGCAGCTCGCTGGCAGCTTTGCGGGTTTTGGCTTCGGAGCCGGCCAGCAGCAGGATGAGGTCGCCGGGGTTGGCATTGAAGGCCGCTTTCCACTTCTGCAATTCCTCCTGCGAGTAGAACTTATCAACCGAGGATTTCACCTGGCCATCGGCCTCCACACGGGCGTACACGAGGCCAGTGGCCCCGATTTGCGGGCGCTTCACCCACTCGGTTAGCTCGTCAATCTGCTTGCGGGTGTAGGCGGCACAGGTGGCGGCGTTGATGCCCAGCACCAGTTCAGCGCCGTCGAACACGGGGAAGCCTTGGCCTTTCGTGGTTTCGGTGAGGTCGGTGAGCTTCATGGCGAAGCGGGTGTCGGGCTTGTCGTTGCCGTAGTCGCGCATGGCCTCGGCGTAGGTCATGCGGGGCACGGTGGGGAAATCGAGGTTTTTGATTTCCTTGAACAGGTAGCGCACCAGGCCTTCGAACATATCCAGGACGTCTTCCTGCTCCACGAAGGCCATTTCGCAGTCAATCTGCGTGAATTCGGGCTGGCGGTCGGCGCGCAGGTCCTCGTCGCGGAAGCACTTCACAATCTGGAAATACCGGTCGAAGCCCGACACCATGAGCAGCTGCTTGAACGTCTGGGGGCTTTGCGGTAAGGCGTAAAACTCGCCGGGGTTCATACGCGAGGGCACCACGAAATCGCGCGCCCCTTCGGGCGTGCTCTTGATGAGGACGGGTGTTTCGACTTCGATGAAGTCCTGGCCATCGAGGTAGCGGCGCACGGCTTGGGCCATTTTGTGGCGCAACATCAGGTTGTTGCGCACGGGGGTGCGGCGCAGGTCGAGGTAGCGGTACTTCATCCGCAGGTCGTCGCCGCCGTCGGTGTCGTCTTCGATGAGGAAGGGCGGCAATTTGGCGGGATTCAAAATCTCCACTTTCTCGGGGCGGATTTCGATGGCCCCCGTAGGGATTTTATCGTTTTTGGAGTAGCGCTCGGCCACTTTGCCGGTCACACTCAGCACAAACTCGCGGCCGAGCTGGCGGGCGGTTTCGCGCACGGCATCGGCCTCCACGCCTTCTTCGAGGGTGATTTGGGTGAGGCCGTACCGGTCGCGCAGGTCAATCCAGAGCAGGGAGCCTTTGTCGCGGGTGCGCTGCACCCAGCCGCAAAGGCTGACGGTTTGACCAATGTGTTCGGGGCGGAGCTCGCCGCAGGTGTGGGTACGTAGCATGGACCGCAGATTTTAACGGATTTGACGGATAAGAACGGATTTGACTAGCGTGGTTCTGACTCCGTTTTTTTGTGCGAAGGTAGCCACCACAGCGGCGGGGCGAAACCCAAACTTTGGTACGGAGTATGCAAAGGGCGTTAGCAACTGCGTTCCTTTGTCTTCTCAATCCCTTCAATTCCCAATGAAATTCCTCCCCTCTTTCGCGCTGGCTGCCGCGTTGTTGTTCGCCGGCTCCGCGCAGGCCCAAACCAAAATCAAGACCAAAACCAAGTCCGATGCCACGGGCATGGAGATTAAATCGAAGGGCACGGCCGGCGCGGTCACGCTCGATGGTCCCATCAAGCGCATCGAAACGCTGTCGGGCATCGACGTATTTCCCAAGCCAAACTCGACCGATATTCTGCTCAGCTTCACCCAGCAGTTCACCAAGCCCGGCACGCTGGTGATGACCGATTACAAGAACAAGGTGATGTACCAGACCGACCTGGACCCCGCCAACAACACCGGCGCGCCGGTGAACCTGGGCAAGATTCCGGCCGGCACCTACCTGGTAGAAGCCAAAACCGGCAACTACGTGTACTGGAAGAAGGTCCGCATCAAGTACCCCACCATTCGGCGCTAACCGATGCCTTAGCAGTGCCCCGGCCCCAAAAGCCGGGGCACTACTTTTATGCCCTCATCGTTGCTCTTTGCTATGAAATTCACATTCGCCTCGCTCCTGCTGCTGTTTTTTGGCCTCACGGCCTTTGCGCCCAAGCCTAAGCTTACCACCGTGAAGCTGGCCTCGAGCCTGAGCGTGGGCGTGCCGGTGGGCTTCGCGCCGCTGCCCGACGACGGCATTGCCGTGAAATACCCTTCGCCGCGCAAGCCGCTGGCCGTGTTTTCCAACCCCAGCGGGCGCGTGGATTTCAGTGTGGCCGTGCGCCCCACCACCTTCGAAAGCTTCGATTACGGCGTACTGATTAAGATTTACAAGTCCAGCATCCAGCGGCTCTATACCAAGGTTGACTTCATCAAGGAAGACATTCGGACCGTGAACGGGCGCGATCTCATCTATTTCGAATTCGTGTCGACGGTGGCCGACAGCAAGCGCACCGGCAGTCAGCTGGCCCCCATCAAACGCTACCAGACCGTGCAATACGCCATCGAGGGCACTCAATTGTACGTCTTCACCTTCGTGGCGCCGGCCGATGAGCAGGCGCAGTGGCAGCCCACGGCCCAGGCCGTGATGGGGGCTATTGTGATGAAGAAGTAAATTGTATGTCATTGCGAGCGAAATGCGGCAATCCTTCCTCCCAATGCCACCAATGCCCTTCTCCTAGAAAGCCTTATCACCCCATTCACCTCTGAACCCTCTGCGTTTAGAAAACCAGTCGCGTTTACAGGACGGATTGCCGCGTTCCGCTGCGCTCCACTCGCAATGACAGATTTATCCGACGACTATTTCATGGCCCAGGCGCTGGCCGAGGCCGAAAAAGCCTTTGCCGCTGATGAAATTCCCATCGGGGCCGTGGTCGTGTTTGAAAACCAGATAATCGGACGGGGCTACAACCAGACCGAACGCCTGCGCGACGTGACGGCCCACGCCGAAATGCTGGCCCTAACCGCCGCCGCCAATTACCTCGGCAATAAATACCTGTCCGACTGCACCCTTTACGTCACCATCGAGCCGTGCGTGATGTGCGCCGGGGCCAGTTACTGGGCCCAGATGAAGGCCGTGGTGTTCGGGGCCGAAGAGCCGAAAGTGGGCTTCCGGCGACATGGAGCGCTACTGCACCCGCGCACTAAGCTACGCGGCGGCGTGCGGGCCGAAGAATGTGCGGCCTTAATGCGTAAATTTTTCAGTTTGAAGAGGAAATAATATACTTTTGACCTTCTCGGCGAAACGGCCGCAACCATGCACGGCGCTGACTGTTTTACCCCTGTCCAACATTCTTACTCACCACCACCCAAACCCTCTGTAATTATGGCTTTCGAACTCCCGAAACTTCCGTACGCTTACGATGCGCTCGAACCCACGTTTGACGCGCAAACCATGGAAATCCACCATAGCAAGCACCACCAGGCCTACGTGACCAACCTGAACGCGGCCATCGCGGGCACGGAGATGGAAAACCAGTCCATCGAGGAAATCCTGCACAACATTGCCAAGGCCCCGGCGGCCGTGCGCAACAACGGCGGCGGCCATTACAACCACTCGCTGTGGTGGACCATCTTGTCGCCCAACGGCGGAGGGCAGCCCACCGGCGCAGTTGGCGAAGCCATCAACAAGGCTTTCGGCACCTACGACAAGTTCAAGGAAGAATTCACCAAAGCCGCTACCACGCGCTTCGGCTCGGGCTGGGCCTGGCTGTGCAAGCAGCCCGACGGCTCGGTACAAATCTGCTCGACCCCAAACCAGGACAACCCGCTGATGCCAGAAACCGGCTGCAAAGGCATGCCCATCCTCGGCCTCGACGTGTGGGAGCACGCTTATTACCTGAAATACCAGAACCGCCGCCCCGACTACGTAGCCGCCTTCTTCAACCTCATCAACTGGGATGAAGTGAACAAACGCTTCGCCGCTGCTTACGCTGCGTAGTTTCGGTAGCGTTATTAGCAGAAAGGCCCGTCTCCGGTTGGAGGCGGGCCTTTTTTGGTGGGGTGTGGAGTAGGCTTGATTTGGTGGGAATGGGTGTTTGGCTGATTCGCTACTTCCTTAACTATGTCCGTCTATGCCTCTTTATCCAAGCACCTACGAGACACAATAGCCCAACATTAATCAGCGTTACCAGAATAAAAAAACGGTCTGTTTCGACGGGGATGCGGTGCCCGCTACCGTGGTAAACGAGCCATGTAAATCCCAAAAACAATAGGGATAAAATTAATAACGTCAGTACGACATATTTCATTTTTTCGCTCATTGTCTAACTAACCCAAATTGAGGAGTATTATGTTAGTTATGCCATTCAGGCACTTTGAGTGCTGACACTGGAATGTAGCCGCGTTTGCCGTTGCGCAATTGAACTAGCGCCGTACTGTCGGCCGGACGGTAGGTGTAATCAATGAAATCGATGGAATCACCTGGCTCGACAATACCTACCGGCGTGTGCTGTCCATCCTGTCGAATTTCGGCCCGTTGGATAATAGCAACCGGATGCTTGAATTTTTCCATGCTACACTGGGCGAAGACAAGAACTAACAACGGTAAAACACTTTTCATGTCACCAAAATACGAAATATAGCAGCCTAGCATATAAGCCTTCCTTTTCCTAAGCCCGCTTCTAAAGCTGTTGAAGCCGCTTGATGTAGATGCTTGAGGTCTCGAAGCCGCATTCCAAGCAAACCGCCTGAAACGCCTGATATCAGCGAATTTGTGAGCTACTCACCTCCAAGCAAACAATCATTCTGTTCTAGCGGCAACCAGTCAAAAACAATTCGTGTACGTACCTGCTTTATCACCGCGTTTCATCCAACCCGGCGACTCACGCACGACGCCACTTCATTCGACCTCATGTCAAGCAAAGCCTTTGAGCCCGCCAAACTGGGCAACCTCACCCTCGCCAACCACCTCGTAATGGCCCCCATGACGCGCAGCCGCGCCCTGGGCAACGTGCCCAACGAGCTGATGGCCGAGTACTACCGCCAGCGCGCCACCGCTGGCCTCATCATTACCGAAGGCGTTTCGCCCTCGGCCGATGGTCTGGGATATGCCCGCATTCCCGGCCTGTTCAACCAGGAGCACGTCACCAACTGGCAGCGCGTCACAGAAACCGTACACCACCACGGCGGCCACATTTTCGTGCAGCTGATGCACGCCGGCCGCATTTTCCACCCCCTCAACCTGCCCGAAGGCGCTGAGGGCATTGCCCCTTCGGCCGTGGCTGCCCAAGGCCAGATGTGGACCGACCAGCAGCAGATGCAGGACCAGCCCACGCCCCGCGCCCTGCGCACTGACGAGCTGGCCCGCGTGCGCGATGAGTACGTGCACAGCGCCAAGCTGGCCCTCGAAGCCGGTTTCGACGGCGTAGAGCTGCACGGCGCCAACGGCTACCTGCTGGAGCAATTCCTGAACCCCGCCAGCAACCAGCGCACCGACGAGTACGGCGGTAGCGTGCAGAACCGCGCCCGCTTCGTGCTCGAAGTAACCAAAGCCGTAGCCGAAGCCATCGGCAAGGAGCGTACCGGCATCCGCCTCTCGCCCTGGGGCGTGTTCAATGACCAGCCGACCTACCCCGAAATCGACGAAACCTACGCCTACCTGGCCGAGGAGCTCCAGAAAATCGGCGTGGTGTACCTGCACCTCGTCGACCACCAGAGCATGGGCGCGCCCGCCGTGCCGGCCCAGGTGGTGCCGCTCATCCGCGAGAAGTTCACCAACACGCTCATCCTGAGCGGCGGCTATACTACCGTAGCTCAGATTGACACCGCCCTCGCCGGCCCAGCCGACCTCGTTGCTATCGGCCGCCCCTTCATTTCGAACCCCGACCTGGTCGAGCGTCTCGAAAAAGGCCAGCCCCTGGCCGAAGCCGACCAAGCCACCTTCTACGCCCCCGGCCCCAACGGTTTCGCCGACGGCTACACCGACTACCCCACGGCCGACGGCCAGCCCGCCGGCACGTTCTCGCCCACTTACGAAGCGTAAAACGCCCTTCTGCGGCTGATTAAAGCCCCTGCGAAGTCTGCCCCAGTTCGGGCACTTCGCAGGGGCTTTTTTATTTATCTTTGACGGCTGTGGCCCTTGCGCCGCGACTGCATCTGTCTTATCCCACCCTCTTTTGCCCCGTTCTCCGCATGAATACGAAGTTGCGCCTTACTGTCCTGAGCTTTCTCCAGTTTTTCATCTGGGGCTCGTGGCTGATTACGATTGGCGCTTATTGGTTTCAAACAAAGCAATGGTCGGGTGCCCAGTTTGGCGCCATTTTCTCGACCATGGGCATTGCTTCCATCTTCATGCCCTCGCTCATGGGCATCGTGGCCGATAAGTACGTGAACGCCGAAAAGCTCTACGGCGTGTTGCACATCCTAGGCGGCCTCGTGCTGTGCGCCATTCCGCAGGTCACGGACCCCGGCACGTTCTTCTGGGTTATCCTGCTGAACATGATTTTCTACATGCCCACGCTGGCCCTGTCAATCGCCGTGTCGTATTCCATCCTGAAACGGCAGGGCCTCGACGTGGTGAAGGACTACCCGCCCATCCGGGTGTGGGGCACCGTGGGCTTCATCGTGGCCATGTGGACGGTGAGCCTGCTCGGCTTCGAGAAATCGGCCAGCCAGTTCTACGTAGCCGCCGGCGCGGCTATTCTGCTGGGCATTTATTCGTTCACGCTGCCCGCCTGCCCACCACAGTCAGCCAACACCTCCAGCCAGAACCTGGCCGAAATCCTCGGCCTCAAGTCGTTCGCCATTCTGCGCGACCGCAAGATGCTGACCTTCTTCCTCTTCGCGCTGCTACTTGGTGCCGCGCTGCAGCTCACCAATGCCTATGGCGACACTTTCCTGCACGATTTCGACAAGAATCCGGCCTATCAGGAAACCCTGACGGTAAAGTATCCAGCCATCATCATGTCCATCTCGCAGATTTCGGAAACGCTGTTCATCCTCGCCATTCCGTTCTTCCTGCGCCGTTTTGGCATCAAGCAGGTGATGCTGTTCAGCATGATTGCCTGGGTGCTGCGCTTCGGCCTGTTCGCCTACGGCAACCCCGGCCAGGGCCTCTGGATGATTATCCTCTCGTGCATTGTGTACGGCATGGCCTTCGATTTCTTCAACATTTCGGGCTCGCTGTTCGTCGAAACCCAGACCCAGCCCAGCATCCGGGCCAGCGCCCAGGGCTTGTTTATGATGATGACCAACGGCTTTGGCGCTGTGCTCGGCAGTTCGCTCAGCGGCCTCATCATCCAGCACTACTTCACCGATGCCAACGGCGTGAAGGACTGGCACAGCATCTGGCTCACGTTCGCGGGCTACGCGCTGGTAATCGCCGTTCTGTTCGTGTTTATCTTTAAGCACAAGCACACCACCCAGCCGGTGGAAGATTCTTCGCACGTCGAGCCACTGCTTTCAGTTGAGCAGGCATAAGTAAGCTCAACAATACAAGATTGGTATAAAAACAGTCTGTTTTTAGTATAAAGAAAAAGCCCGCTCTGCATGCGCAGAGCGGGCTTTTTGCTACCTTGCGGCAGTCGGAACTACTTGTTGCCGAAGAAGAAGTCGCCCTCAATCTGAGCGTTTTCGTCCGAGTCCGAGCCGTGCACGGCGTTGGCTTCGATGCTCTTGGCGTACTTCTTCCGGATGGTGCCTTCCTCGGCGTTGGCCGGGTTGGTGGCGCCGATGAGGGCACGGAAATCGGCCACGGCGTTGTCTTTTTCGAGAATAGCCGCCACGATGGGGCCGCTCGACATGTATTTCACGAGGTCGTTGTAGAACGGACGCTCGGCGTGCACAGCGTAGAACTGGCCGGCGCGCTCGGCGCTGAGGTTGATTTTCTGGAGCTCCACGATGCGGAAGCCGCCGGCCTCAATCATGCTCAGGATGCCACCAATGTGGTTTTCCTGAACGGCATCGGGCTTAATCATCGTGAATGTGCGGTTGGTGGCCATTGCGTTGGTCGGGGGAGAATTGGGGTTAAAAAAAGTATTGCGCCACAAAAGTAGCACCAAAGCCCACGGGTTGCTTTGGCCGGGTGCAGCCGGCGGTTGTGATACTGTTGGAGAACCTTCCGGGGGAAGTGCGTTGTTGAGAACGGATTTATGCCGACTTTTGCCGCCCCAATTATTCGTAAGCCACCGGCCCTCAGTTCCATTTCCAGGCCATTCACGTTGTCGATGTCTAGTTCAATTTCCGCGCTGCAAGCGTTGCTGGCGCAGCCCAAGCAGGTTGTTATCACCACCCACCACAAACCCGACGCCGATGCGCTGGGCTCCTCACTGGCCTGGGCCGGCTACCTCAAGCAGAAGGGCCACCACGTTACGGTGGTCACGCCATCCGATTATCCGGCCTTCCTCAACTGGATGGAGGGCAACGAGGAAGTAGTTATTTATGACAAGCGCCAGAACGACCGGCAGGTGCGCGACCTCATCGCCCGCGCCGAAGTCATCTGCTGCCTCGATTTCAGCTGCCTGGGCCGCATCAACGAGTTGGGCGAATATATCCGGGTTGCCAGTGGCACCAAAGTGCTGGTCGACCACCACCAGGAGCCCGAAGACTTTGCCGATATCACGTTTTCGGTACCCTCGGCGGCCGCCACGGCCGAGCTTATCTTTGAGATTATCCGCGACCTGGGCGACCAAAACCTCATCACCAAGGGCATGGGCGAGGCGCTGTACGCGGGCATCATGACCGATACGGGCTCGTTCCGCCACCCCAGCACCTCGCGCAACGTGCATTTGATTATCGCCGAGCTGCTGAAAGTGAACATCGATTTGTCGTCGGTGCACCGCCGCATCTACGACTCGCATTCTGAAATCCGCCTCCGCTTTCTGGGCTTTGTGTTGAAGGACAAGCTGGTGGTGAACCGCGAGTTCAATACCGCCTACATCGCCATCACGCAGGAGGAGCTGCGCGAGTACCAGAGCAAAACCGGCGACACCGAAGGCCTGGTCAACTACGCGCTGAGCATTGAGGGCATCAAGTTTGCGGCCGTTTTCATTGACCGGGGCGTGGCCGTTAAAATTTCCTTCCGCTCGGTGGGCAACTTCTCTGTCAGCGACTTCTCGCGCAAGCATTTCGATGGCGGCGGGCACCACAACGCCGCCGGCGGCATCAGCTACCTGACCCTGGATGCAACCGTGGACCGCTTCCTAAGCATCCTTCCTGAGTACAAGGAGCAATTAACGGGCGTACCCGCTGCCGTAGCGCCGCCGGTGGCGTAACTTTGAACCGTTTCTGACTCTCACTTTTTTAATTTTCATGCGTTTTTCCTCCCGCTCTGCGCGGCAGCTGGCCCTGGCGGCCGGCGTGCTGAGCTTCGCTTCCCTCACCGCCTGCAACAAAGGCGGGGGGGACTTTGCCAAAACCAAGTCCGGCATCGAATACAAGATTTTTAAGAAAGTTGGCAACAGCTACGAGCGCCGTGAAATCGGCCCCGACGGCGACCCGACCTATAAGGACCGCGTGGGCAAGTTCCTGCTCGGCAACATGCAGTACCGCACCGGTAAGGACTCGGTGCTCCAGAACACCCGCCGCGACGTGGGCCTGCCCGTGCCCCTGCCCCTGCAGGAGCTGAAGCAGAAAGGCATGCCCGACGAGGCCTTGTCCCTGCTCCAGCCCGGCGACAGCGGTGTGTTCCGTTTCCAGGTCGATTCGCTCATCAAGCCTAAATCGGGCCAGCCGGTGCCCCCGTTCCTGCGCAGAGGCGGCAACGTGGTGCAGATGTTCGTGTCGACCACCGACAAGCTTATCACCCAGGCCGAAGCCCAGGCCATGCAGCCCGAACTGCAGAAGCGTGCCATGGCCGCCCAACTGAAGCAGCGCATGGCCTCGCCCGAGTACGCCAAGCAGATGCAGGCCCAGAAAGATGCCCAGGCAAAGGCCATGGCTACTCCTGAGGTGCAGGCCCAGCTGAAAAAGGATGACGCCGTGCTGCAGGAATACATCAAGAAAAACGGCCTCACTGTGCAGAAGACGCCCTCGGGCATCTACTATCAGGTGCTGAAACCCGGCACCGGCGCTCCGGCCAAAGCCGGCCAAACCGTGAGCGTGAACTACAACGGCACGTTGCTCAGCGGCAAGCAGTTCGACTCGTCGGACAAAGCCGGCAAGCCGATTGATTTCCCCCTCGGCCAGGGTGCCGTGATTCCGGGTTGGGACGAGGGCATCGCCCTGCTCAACAAGGGCAGCCGCGCTATCTTGCTCATTCCTTCGCCGCTGGCCTACGGTACCCGCGGAGCGGGTGCCGACATTCCGGCCAATTCGCCCCTGCGCTTCGAAGTGGAACTAGTTGACGTTCAATAATCATTCTTATAGTGCTGGATTCCGGCCAACGGGCGGCGCGGCATTGCTGCCCGGGCTCCGTTGGTCGGAATCTTTTTATCCTCTTCGCCATGAATAAATTTCTGCTCCGTGCGCACCATTTGGTGCTGGGTGCCTGCCTGCTACTCGCCGCTCCGGCCCTCTGGAGCTGTAACTCGCAAACAACCTATCAGAAGCAATTGGCCGAGCACCAGAACCAGCTGAAAGCCATCGACGAGGACACGATTCACAACTATCTGGTCCGTACCAAGCTGCTGAATAAGGCCCACCGCACCAATTCCGGCCTGTATGTGGTGGATAGCGTGGCGGGTACTGGCACGCCCGTTACCGTTGGCAAACAGGTGCGCGTAAAGTATATCGGACGGTTTCTGAGCACCGGCGCGCATCCGGCCACCACGGGCTACCCGGCGTCATACGGCAATGCTAACTATCCGCAGGGCACTATTTTCGACAACTCCTCGGAGAACCACACCCAGTGTGGTTGTGTGGTGTTCACGGGCGGCAGCGGGGCCATTCCCGGGTTCAATGAAGGCTTGCTGCTGATGCGCCAGGGCGACCGCAAATTGCTGCTCATTCCGTCTTACCTGGCCTACGGCCCCGCCGGCTCATCCACCATTCCCACCGATGCAGCCCTGATGTTTGACGTGGAAATCCTCGAAGTATTCTAAGCATTTCGGCATGCACGGCACCACAGCCATCGGATGGGGAATGGGCAGCCTGCTGGTCCTGCTGATGCTTGGCAGCCCGGCGGCCAGTGCCCAGGTTAGTTCCAAGCCGGCCGTACCCACCACGCCTACCACCCCCATCGTCGGCGCCAGCCCCGATACCGCGCACCTCGCCCCGCAGTTTACGCCGGGTGGGGTGCGTTTTGTGTTTCGGGAGCGCGGCACGGGGCCGCTCCCCAAGCCCGGCCAGCGCGTGGCCGTGCGCTACACCGGCTTTCTGCCCGATGGCCATGTGTTCGATGCGACGGCCGCCTCGGGTGGGCCGGTGCGGTTTCGGGTGGGGCGCAAGGAAGTGATTGCGGGTTGGGACGAGTTGTTGCCGCTGCTGCCTGTGGGCTCTCGGGTGCGCGCCTGGATACCGGCCGCGCTGGCCTACGGCGCAGCCGGGGTGCACGACCCCGACGATGAATCTCATTATCTAATCCCTCCCAACACCGAGTTAGTATTCGAACTGCAGGTTATGAGCGTGCGGTAAGGCTTAATGCTTAATTCCACAGCTCACCTTCCAGAATCCTATTTAAAGTAATGCGAAATCTGTTTTTTGCCGCGTTAGGCGCCCTGCTCAGCCTAGTCCAAACGGCGCAGGCGCAGGCGCCTGCCACTGATTTTTCCCGTCTGCCAGCAGGCACCGAGTACCGCCTTTTCCGCAAAGACGCGGCCGGGCACTACCAGCCCCGGGCCCTAGCTCCCACCGATGCGCCCTATGCCAGCCGCGCTGGCCAGGTGCTGACGGTATTCATGGAATTTCGCACCGGCCGCGATTCGGTGCTGATGAACTCGCGCCAGGTGCAGCCGCTGCCCCAGCCGGTGGCGCTGCCCGCGCAGGTAACCCCCGGCAGCCTGGAGGAAGCTCTTGGGCTGCTTTTGCCCGGCGACAGCGCCATCTTCCGCTTCCCGGCCGACACCATATTTGCGAAAACTTTTCGCCAGCCCGTGCCGCCGTTTTTGCGCAAGGGCGGCAACACGCTGGTGGTACTGGCCAGCGCCCGCGAACTGGTGACGATGGCCGAGATGACGGCCCGCCATCAGAAGCAGCAGGAAGAAAACATCCGCCAAGGCAAAGCCCTGGCCGCGGCGCAAATGACCAAGGACGTGGCTGCCATTCAGGCCTACCTGAAAAAGAACAAGGCCACAGCCAAGAAAACAACGGGTGGCACTTACTATATTTTCAAAAAACTCGGCACCGGCGCTACGCCCAAAACCGGCCAGACCGTGCGCGTGCTCTACCGGGGCACGGTGCTGGCCACGGGCCAGGAATTCGACTCCTCGGCTAAGCACGGCAATGAGCCCATTTCCTTCGTGCTGGGCCAGGGCCAGGTTATTCCGGGCTGGGACCAGGGCATTGCCATGCTCAATAAGGGCAGCAAGGCGGTACTGCTCATTCCCTCGCCCCTGGCCTATGGCCCCCGCGGCGCCGGTGCCGACATTCCCGCCAACGCAGTGCTTCGCTTCGAAGTCGAGCTGGTTGATTTCAAATAACCCGTTCTAACGCAAGAAAAACCGGCCATTTCCGGCCAGAAGTAAACTGTTCAATGAGCAGTTGGCTTCTGGCCGGAAATGGCCGGTTTTCTAATTAAGAACCTGCGAGAGGATATCAAGGGAGCGAATTTCACCCATCTGCTCTACGTGCAGCTGGTAGTAGCGAATTAGCACGTTCAGCAGTTCGTGGCGCACGCGGCCATTGGGAATGGTGCTGGTGGCGGGGTCGCGCAGCAGTTCATCGAAATAGCCGTCGAACTCGCGCAGCCGTAGCGTGGCCGGGCCGGTCACGCCCTTGGCAGTGGCCGCGTGGCCCGCCATAATCACTTGGTCGGTCAGTTCGCTGCCTGAGCTGATGCCAAAGCCCAGATAGGCCGCCAACTGCAGCAGAAACGTCAGTGCAAAGTTTTCGCTGCCTACCGCCTGCAGGTCAAACGCCAGAATGGAATCGTGCAGGAACTGAAACAGCGGTTCGTTCTGCTCTTCCTCGCGCACGGCGTGGCCCACTACTTCCGATAGAAAGAGCACCACGCTGCTCTTGTGCACATCGTAGGGCAACGTCTGGAAGGGCTCAGCGCACCGAAACTCCGACAGCCGCGTGAGGCCGCCGCTGCCCCGGGCCACGTAGGCCACCAGTTCCAGCAGTGTGAAGGGTTGAAACAAGGCAATACGCCCCGGTGGCTTGGCCTTGCGCACGCCGTTCACTACATAGGTCTGCACGCCCAGGCGCTCGGTGTACACCCGGGCGATAATGCTCGTTTCGCGGTATTTGAGGTAGCTGAGGACAATGCCCCGCGTCTTAATCAGCATAGGGAGAAATTAAAAAGGAAGCCGTAGAATGGGCGCCGCGCACCATTTCTCCTTCTACGTTCCTTATTTGCTAAGGACGGCCACTTTGCTCACACAGCCGTTTTTACCGTCGGCATCCGACGACAGGACAAGATAGATACCTGACCGCACACGCTGGCCATCGGGCTTGGCCAGGTTCCAGGTGACGGCCCCGCCGGTGGCCGTGGTGGCATATACCAGGTGGCCCGCCACATCCGTAATTTTTACCAGTGCGTTGTTGGCCAAGCCAGTAATCCCGACCATCCCTTGAAAATCAGGCCGCACGGGGTTTGGGAATACGGCCGTACAGTTTGGCTCGCCTTCGGTCACGGTGGCCGAACCGCGGTAGGCCACCACGCCGGCATCAGTAGCAACCCATACTTCGCCGGTTTTGTCGTTCACCTTCACGTCCACGATGCGGTTGGACGGCAGGGGGCTGTTGGCGGTGGTGAAGTGCATCAGCGCCTCGTCGGCATCGGCGCTGAACAGCCACAGGCCGTTATCAGTCCCGAACCACTTTCGGTCGGCTCCATCAACGGCCAGGGTCCGCACAGCCTCGCTGAACAATGCCGGAAAGCCCGTGCCTTCGCCCCGGCGCACCACCGGCAGCGTGAATCCGGCCTGCGATAAAAACGGCCCGCTCGGGTCATTAAACACGGCCACGCCTTTGATGGTAGCCGCCCAGATATAGCCACGCCGGTCTTTTGCCAACTCATAAATCTGGTTGTCGGGCAGGCCCGTCGACGTCGTAAAAAAACGCGGAGCATTGGCGGTATTAGGCGCTGGGTCGATAGCATAGATGCCCAGCGGTGCGCCGGTAGGTTCCGTTTTGCGCGACACGGAGGTCCAGACATAGCCATTATCATCCAACGCAATGCGTTCGAGGGCTTCCAGCCCCAGCGTGTAGGGAACGGTTTGCCAAGTATTAGCCATGGGGTCAAACAACGACAGGCCCGACACTCCGGGGCGCAAGTGGCGATTCACTACCCACACTTTACCATCGGCGGCCGTGGCCACATCGGTAATATCTACACGGTTACGGTCGCCAAACGTGCCCAGCAACGGGCTGCCCGACGGGCTACCTTCGCCAAACGACCGGAACTTACCCGGCCCCTCCCATTCCAAAAGCCCCCCATTGAAGTTGCCGACGTAGAGCTTGCCATCCGGTGTGCGCGTGCCCCGCACCGGGCTGGTCGGGTTGGGAAAATCAGCCGGGTTAGGGTAGGAAGTAGCGTCGAAGTTGGTCCATTGCCCACCTTTATACTCGTAGAATCCGGCCCGGTAGCCCGACAAATCATACCGCTCCGAATAGCGCCCCGTGAAGATGTCCACGGTATTGGTACGCGCATCGGCCAGTATGCTGAAGGACAAGCTACTGGCCGGGCCATTGGCCACAAACGACTCGATGACTGCGCCAGTCCCCGGCTGCACCCGCAGCAAGCCCTTGTTGTAATTAGCTACGAAGTAGCTGCCGTCGCGCGCCCGCACGGCATCCTGGGTCAACGTACCAGCTGTGGGCGGAACCACGGTGGTAACGGCGCTATTGCCACCAACGCGCCGCACCCCGGCGTTGTCATCGATGGCTAACACCCCGATGCTG
Organism: Hymenobacter negativus; assembly: GCF_016056375.1. GTDB lineage: Bacteria > Bacteroidota > Bacteroidia > Cytophagales > Hymenobacteraceae > Hymenobacter > Hymenobacter negativus_A. Next base: position 6,033 of record NZ_JAEDAE010000011.1, on the reverse strand, counting down.
CTGAAGCGCAGACTCCTGAACTGCCCGGAATAGGTACCAGGAACGGCCTGCCACCCGCCGGCCGCGTAGTTATACACGCCCGTGCCGTCGACGGCCGCGTACACCTGCCCCCCGTAAGCTGTCAGGAACCGGTATATCGGCCGGTTGGCCACCAAGGGCACCGGCAAGGCCACCGTCCAGTTGTGATAGTCCAGAAGATTATTTGCCAAGGCTCCCCGCAGCAACCCCGCCGAGGTGGCCAGGTAGAGGAAGCCACCGGCCGAAGCGGCATCATACACGCTAACCATCGCTCCACCGGGACCAATATTGCTGTAGGTATCGGAGATTTCGAGCTTGGCTAAGTCAATCACTACCAACCCGAAACCGCACGACAGATAGGCCTTGCCACCCCCAATTGATATTCGGTTGATGGTTTTATCTCCTTGAATCGATTTACGCAGAATGTCGTTTAGGTTCCGCACACTGCCGTTGGGCCGCAGAATGTCAATATTGGCATTGCGGTACCCCAGCACCGTTTGCTGCGTCACCGAATCGTAAGCCAGGGCCGTCACCGACACGTCATTCAGGCCGTCGCGACGCGAGAGCACCTGCGTGGTATTCTGTTTCTTATCTAAAAAATAAAAGGCGTTTTCCGTGGCTACGTACAGCCGGTTTCCCGCATCGGCCAGTAGCAAGGGGTGGTTGGTGGGGAGGTGTAACTGCCAATCGCCGTAGCCAACTGTGCCTTGGGCAAAGGTGGCATTCGCCCACAAAAACAATCCGGCCAACCCAAACAAACAACGGAAAAAGTGGGACATATGCTCAGCAAAAGCTCAAAGGAAGGATAGAAAGCAGCAGGGCTGCCGTTGCCAACGCTACACCCCGAAATTTAGTGCGTAGCGGCCGAGCGGGCTTCCGTTGTGGGTTCTTTGGACTGCACGCCCTCCAAAAAACACGGCCGGCAGCGGGCTTCGTAAGAATCGGTTTCGCCCAACAACACTTGGCTGGCGCTGGCCGCAATGCGGTAGGAGTACGACGCAATTTCGCCGCAGCATACGCACACGGCGTGCACCTTGGTCACGTACTCGGCCGTGGCCAGCAGGGCCGGCATGGGGCCAAACGGACGCCCCAGGTAGTCCATGTCCAGCCCGGCCACGATGACGCGGGTGCCATTGTTGGCCAGCTGCGCGCACACGTCCACCAGCGAATCATCAAAAAACTGGGCTTCGTCGATGCCCACCACGTCGGACCCGGCCGCGAGCAGCAGAATTTCCGAGGCAATGGCCACCGGCGTCGAGCGAATCCGGGCGGCGTTGTGGCTCACCACATCTTCGGCGTGGTAGCGCGTATCGAGCGCCGGCTTAAATATTTCGACCCGCTGCCGGGCAATGCGGGCACGGGTAAGGCGGCGAATTAGTTCTTCGGTCTTGCCCGAAAACATAGAGCCACACACCACTTCAATCCAGCCCCGGCGGGGGGCGTTGTGGCGGTTTCCGACGCGAGGTTCAATAAACAAAATACGGGCGGGCTTGGGTGGTTTTGAATCCTAAAGTTAGGAACGAACCGCCAAGGGTAATGCCCATCGCACCCATTACCGCCGCTCCGAATGAGCAAACGTTCTGACCGCCTGCTTTTACCCGCTTATGTGGCCTAGCCATTATTTTGATTAATCGGCAGCCGGCCTTTCGTCGTACCGCACATGGGGCAACTTTGTGGCTTCGGGCACCCTGCCGGTGGCATCGCCCGCAGGCAGTTGGGCCTGGCAGGTCAGGCGCTCATTGGGCAACAGCCGGCCCGCCGCCTGGTAACGCAGCTCGGCCACCGTGAGCGGGCTCAGGTTTTCCTGGCCTGAACGCAGCTGCAGGCGGCAAGTGGTGCAGCGCCCCTTGGCACCGCAGGCGTGCATCCAGTCGTGGCCCGCGGCTTGCAACGCCGCCAGCAATGTTGCCCCGGCGGGTACGTTCACGGCCGCGCCGGGCAAATTCTCAATCGTTAACAGGGCCATTTGTGCCTAACTTCGGCCACCGAAACCCGGCCTTTTTATGAACGACAAATATAGCTTCGCCAAGTGTGCACAGTATGGCCGCCGCCTGGCCGCCCGGCTCTGCGACCAGCATTTTGGTGCCCAGCCCACCGCTACCCTCGACGGCGCAGCCGTGCTCAAGTTCACGCCCATTCGCCAGCTCAACTTATTGGTTATTCGCCAGCTATTGGGCCAGTGGCAGGCCGAAACCGCCCGCCTGCGTAGCGTCTATTTCGATTTTGAGGCCGCCCCCGTCCAAGCGGCCTTGGCCCAGTTCATGAACGTGCTTTCGCGCCACATCAGCCTGAACCGTGTAGCTTTTGAACCGCTGCTGGCCCAGGCTGCGGCCGATACGCTCGGCCTCGTGGCCGACCCCGCCGGCAGCTTCCAGCGTCTGCTGCTCGGCACTACCGAAACGCCAACGCTGACCGGGCTGCGCGACAATCTGCGTTACATTGACATCGACAAAGCCTTTTACCAGGGTTTTGTCGATAGCCTGCCCATTAGCGACGACCTCGGCCGCGATTTCCTCACGCATCGGTTCGAGCTCTACCACGCGGCTAACTATAAGGCTCATCAGCCCATGCAGCGCCTCGTCGCCGAGCTCAGTGCCCTGCTACCCCTCACCACCGCCGACCTGCTTGAAGATGGCCCGGTATCCGCTGCCACAGCCTCTCCACGGGTCGAAGAGCCTGTTGCTATCCCAGCACCGACGCCAATTCCGGTGGTTGCCCCTCCTACTTTCGTCGCGCCTCCCAAGGAAGAATTGCCGCCAGCTGCTCCTAAGCCAGCACCCGCTGCCGAAGCCCCGGCCCGCCTTTCACCCGATACCGACTCGGCCAATATTCCTCTGCACGAAAAGCTGAAGGCCGGCCAGCAAGCCGCCCCTGCATTAGCCGAAACCCTTCGCGCCACGGCGGCCCCCACTTCGCTGGCCGGACGCTCCGGGCCTAAAGTTGATACCTTGCGCGAAGCTATTTCCATCAATCAGCGCTTCAGCTTCATCAACGAGTTGTTCAACGGTGAAAACATGGATTACCACGCCGCCATTCAGCACCTCGATTCCCTTCCCACCATCGACCAAGCGCGTGCTTACGTCACTACCGACCTCTCACAGCGCTACGACTGGAGCCGCAAGGAAGAACATGTCAACAAGCTTCTGAAGCTTATTGAGCGCAAATTCGCATAGCAAGATGCCACGCGCTTTCCGGCATTACGTTGTTGTTTTTTCTAAGAAGGCTGGCCGCATCGGCTAGCCTTCTTGCTTTAGCGGTATTTGCGGTGGCCAATTAAGCCCGGCCAGCGCCAGCGCCAGCAGCAATGGCCACACCGGCACCAAAAACCGAGCAGCGCCCAATGGCCCCGTCAGAGCTGCTACGTACAGCAGCAGCCCCACTGCCACCCAACGCCCATTATGGCACGCGGTATTACCGTATTGCAGCCGCCGGAAGCCGCGCACGGCAAATCCTAATCGGGCTACGTTTGCCAGCAATACCAATCCCAGCAGTCCTAATTGCCCCCAAGGCAGCCCTATAACAGCCTGCCACAGCCGGCCTTGTCTCGCCTGAGTCAGCAAGCCGCCCCCAACTGGCGGTGCCCAGCCCAGCAATTGGCTCAAATCGAAGCGCCCCGGGTCCAGAAACAACGCCACCATTCCTTGCACATGCTGCCGCGCATACAAGCCGATATGCTCGGTCAGCATTGCCGCCGCCTGGACCTGAATAAAATGCTGCCGCGTCGCAAAATCCGGCTTAGTATTCGCTTGGTCGATTACCTGCGTCACCCATTTTTCTTCAACCTCCGGCCCGGCAATCTGCCGGAGCACCCCTGCCGCATTGTATTGCAGTAAGTTTATCTCTGCGATGCTGGAAAAATGAAAGTACCCCGTTCGTTGCTGGTTCCATAGCATATACAGTCCTACCACCAGCACAGGCAACACGCCGATAACCGTTACTGCTGGCCGACGATACCGCCATCCCACAACGATTGCCAGCATAACTGCCACAAAAGCCAACGGATAAAAAACCGGCTTTAGCAAAAAAGCAACAATCACGGCCACCGCCCCGCCCGCACAATACCGTAATCGGGGAGAATGAATAAATGCAATGGCAGTAACGGCAATACTGAGCACTGCCGTTTGCAGCAGCATTTCACTCATCACGGCACTCGCATAGATGAATTGCGCCGGAAAAGTCAGCACGGCCGCCAATGCCAGTGCCCAATCCCGCAAGTTTGGATACGCCCAGCGGGCCCACCACCTCAAAACCAACCCAAGGTTCAGCAAACTGAGCACATTCTGAACCACCAGCAGCATTACCGGCCACCCACCGGCCCCTCCCAGTCCTAGTATAATCAACGGATAACCCGCCGGCCGAATCGTAAACTCCTGCACCGCCTGCCCGCTAGGCGCTATCCCCGGCCAGGGACGGGCATAAAGCTGTCCATGTCGCCACAGGTTCTCCGCCGCCTGAATGTAGCGCCCGGTATCCACAAAGGACCAGCGTCCCTGGTGCAGTACCCATCCCAACGTCAATACGTGCGCGCCCACCAGCACCGCCCATACCCAGCCAGGGACCTGTGATTTCTCCATCAGCGCACTAAATCCTGCTTACGGTAGGCATCCAGCGCCAGCAGGCTAAACAGCAGAATGGTAAACGACCACAACGAAGAGCCGCCATAGCTAAAGAAGGGCAATGGAATTCCCACCACCGGGGCCAACCCCATTGTCATGCCCATATTCACGGTGATATGAAAGAACAACACACTCGCCACGCAATACCCATACGTGCGTCCGAACACCGATTTCTGTCGCTCAGCCACGTAAATAATGCGCCACAACAACGTCAAGTAAAGCCCAATTACCACTAGGCTTCCCATCCAGCCAAATTCTTCCCCAACTGTACAAAAAATAAAATCAGTACTCTGCTCAGGCACAAAATCGAACTTAGTCTGTGTCCCTTGCAGAAATCCCTTCCCTACCAGCCCTCCCGACCCAATGGCAATTTTGCTCTGGGTCACATTCCACCCCTTGCCTAATGGGTCCGAAGAAGGATTAATAAGTATTTCTATTCGCTGCCGTTGGTGAGGCTGCAGTACATGGTTATAGAAGAAATCTACCCCCACCACCATTCCAATCACGGCCACCCACACCCCTATTGCCAGCGGCAGGTGGTGTCGTAAAACCCGTCTATTCAATCCCAATACGGCCAGCAGAATAACCGTAAAAGCTGCCACTAGCCACATTTTGGGCACCATCAAAGCCAATACCAATACAACACCGGCTACAGCTAGCAGCAGCAGTATCAACGGCGACATTCCTTCTCGGAAGTACGCCAGCAACAGAGCCCCAAAAACCAATGCCTGCCCCGATTCATTCGACGCCACAATCAACAATGGTGGCAGTAGCGTAATGCCAGCTAAAATCAACTGGTCTCGCCAATCCTGATACCTCAGGTTAATACTCGCCATGAAGCGCGAGGCAGCCAGCGCAGTCGTAAATTTTGCAAATTCCGCCGGCTGTAGTCTTACTGGCCCCAATTCCAGCCACGACCTCGAACCGGCAATTGGACGCGCCACCACCATCGTTACCAACAAGAGTACAATCATGCCTACATATAATGCATATGCTAAAGTATCATATGCCTTATAATCAACGACAAGCAACACAACAATCAACACGCCAGCCGTAGCAATCCACAACAATTGCTTAAACCAGTTGAATGCCATCAACTTGTCAAAGGTCATGCTGTTCAATGGATTCGCTGGCGCATCTGGCGAGTAACTCGATGCATAAATACAAATCCACCCCATTGCAACTAATATCACATAAAGCAATACCGTGACCCAATCAATACTTCGGCTGTAACGTGCGGGAGAAACTTGCACAAATAATATTAATATGAATAAGCTGACAAAAATACAATAGTCTAATCTTTCCTTAGCGGCCGGAAGGGGTTTAACAGCAAAATCCCCGCTTGGTTGCTGGCGAAAGCATCCAAGAGGGGATTTCCTTGATAAGGTTGGCGGCGACC
>NZ_JAEDAE010000010.1 GCF_016056375.1 Hymenobacter negativus | reverse complement strand
CACTCTGCTGGCCCGCGTAGCCCGCTCGCCCTACCCCGTGCTGCTGGCCGGCGACACCAACGACCTGCCCTATTCCTACGTCTACGACCAGCTGGCCGACCACTTGCAGAACGCCTGGGCCACCGTGGGCCTGGGCATTGGGGCCACGTATAATGGCAAGCTGCCCGGCCTGCGCATCGACCAGCAATTTGCCAGCAAGCAGTGGCAGGTGCTGGCGTGCAAGGTGCATCGCGAAATCAAGTGGAGCGACCATTTCCCCGTCGAAGCCCTGTACCGGCTGCGGTAGGGGCGGGACTTGTCCCCGCTCGGTCATTCGCGCCGTTAAACGACCGGGCGGGGATAAGCCCCGCCCCTACTGCAACTACAGCTTTTGCAGAAAACATCCCGGTGAATTGAGCAAAAGGCCCTAATGTTTTGTTGTGGCCTGCCAGCCGGCGCACGTCGCCCGGCCCGCTACCTTTGCACCATGTCGCTTAGCCTCTACAACACGCTTACCCGCAAGAAAGAAGAATTCCAGCCCGTGCACCCGCCCCAGGTGGGCGTGTACTTGTGCGGACCCACCGTGTATAGCGAAGCCCACCTCGGCAATGCCCGCGGCCCCGTGGTGTTCGACGTGCTCACGCGCTACCTGCGCCACTTACAGTATCAGGTGCGCTACGTGCGCAACATCACCGACGTGGGCCACCTCGAAAGCGACGCCGACACCGGCGAGGACAAGATGGAGAAGGCCGCCCGCGCCGCCCGCATCGAGCCCATGCAGGTGGCCCAGCACTTCACCAACCGCTACCGCCAGCACATGCTGAGCCTGGGCTGCCTGCCGCCCGACATCGAGCCCCAGGCCAGCGGCCACATCATCGAGCAGATTCAGGTGATTGAGGAAATCATCGGCAACGGCTTGGCTTATGAAGTCAACGGCTCGGTGTATTTCGACGTGCCGAAGTACGACGAGGAAGGCAAGCGCTACGGCAAGCTCTCCAACCGCAGCATCGAAGACCAGATGGCCAACTCCCGCGCCGGCCTGGAGGGCCAGAGCGAGAAGCGCAGCCCGCTGGACTTCGCCCTCTGGAAGAAGGCTTCGCCCGAGCACATCATGCGCTGGCCCTCGCCCTGGGGCGAAGGCTTCCCCGGCTGGCACCTGGAGTGCTCGGCCATGAGCCGCAAGTACCTCGGCGACCTGTCCGACATCCACGGCGGCGGCCTCGACCTGATGTTTCCGCACCACGAGTGCGAAATTGCGCAGAGCCAGGGCAGCCATTCGCACACCGACGAAGCCCGCTTCTGGGTGCACAACAACATGATAACCGTTAACGGCACCAAGATGAGCAAAAGCCTGGGCAACTTCGTGCTGCTCGGCGACATGTTCAAGGGGCCAACCGGGCCGCTGGCCTTCGGCTACTCGCCCATGGTGGTGCGCTTCTTCCTGCTGCAGGCCCACTACCGCTCGCCCGTGGACGTGAGCGACGACGCCCTACAAGCCGCCCGCAAAGGCTACCGCAAGCTGATGAACGGCCTGCGCCTGCTCGACCGCCTCACGGCCGACAGCTTCTCGTCGGACGTAATCCGCGACCGCACGGTGGCGCCCCTGGCCGAAGGCCGCCAGCCGGACACCGCTGCCGGCGACGCGGAGCTGCGCAAGCTGGTGGCCGACGTGTTCGTGGGCCTGAACGACGACCTGAACACCGCCCGCGCCATTGCCAGCCTGTTCAACCTGCTGCGCAAGTTCAATACGCTGGCCGCTACCACGGCCACGATGGCCACCGTGTCCTCGGCTGCCCTGACGGAGGCCGTGGACGCCTACCGCGCCGTGGTGAGCGACATCCTGGGCTTGCAGGACGAGCCCCGCGCCAACGCCGAGGAGCTGCTCAAACTCACCCTGGAGTTCTACACCGAGGCCAAGGCTGAGAAGGCTTACGACAAGGTCGACACCATCCGGGCCGCCCTCAAAAGCCAGGGCATCGTGATAAAAGACACCAAGGCCGGCGTGGAGTGGGCGTATAGCGAGGAATAACCAACTTTCTATTGTCATCCTGAGCGCAGCGAAGGACCTCATCACGCTCGCAACAAGTTGAGTAAGTAATCAAATGCCTTCTGGCGCGATAAGGTCCTTCGCTGCGCTCAGGATGACAGTAAAGAATATGAACTTCCGCACCCTTTGCCTTCCCCTGGCCGCCCTGGCCGCCCTGGCCGGCCTCCTGTTCCTCACCGGCTGCCCCGATAAAAAGCCCACCGAAACCGCCGACACCAGCGCCCCGGCCGAGGCTAAGCTGCCCAAAGCCCCCGTCTTCAACGCCGATTCGGCCTACGCTTTTACGGCGAAGCAGGTGGCATTCGGGCCGCGCGTGCCCAACTCCAAGGCGCACCGCGCCACCGGCGACTGGCTGGTGGCCAAGCTTAAAAGCTACGGCCTGAAGGTGATGGAGCAGCCCTTCGAGGCCATGACGTTTGACGGCACCAACATCCACGCCCGCAACATCATTGCCCAGTACCAGCCGCAGGCGGCGCGGCGCGTGGCCATCTTCGGCCACTGGGACACCCGCCCCTTTGCCGACAACGACAAGGTGAAGAAAAACGCCCCCATGGACGGCGCCTCCGACGGGGCCAGCGCCGTGGCCGTGGCCCTGGAAATGGCCCGCGTGCTTTCGCAGCAGCCCGAGAAGCTGGCCCCCAACGTGGGCGTCGACTTCATTTTCTTCGATGCCGAGGACTGGGGCCACGACGACACCACCCAGGCCGACCTCAAGGACCAGCTGGCCGGCAGCGGCACCGATTCGTGGTGCCTGGGCTCGCAGTATTGGGCCACTCATATGCTGCCCGCCAACTACAAGGCCGAGTATGGCGTGCTGCTCGACATGGTGGGCGCCAGAAACGGCAAGTTTACCCGCGAAGAAACGTCGCGCACCAACGCCCGCGCCGCCCTCGATAAAATATGGGGCGTGGCCTCGCAGCTGGGCTACTCCGACTACTTCCGCTACGAAGACACCGGCGGCATCACCGACGACCACGTGTACACCAACCGGGCCGGCATCCCCACCATTGATATCTACCACTACAACTCGCCCACCGACTACTTCCCCGCCTACCACCACGCCACCACCGACAACATGGCCATCATCGACCGCAACACGATGAAGGCGGTGGGCCAGACGATGCTGCAAACGCTGTACGTGGACTAAGTAAAGAATGGTCATTCCGACGCAGGAGGAATCTGGGAAGCCCGTCTGGCGGCTTTGTTCAGATTCCTCCTGAGTCGGAATGACAGCCGGAGCAAGACCAGCACTCCAAACGGCCGCCGGGGCAATCCGGCGGCCGTTTGGTGTATCAAGGGGGCTCCCCCCAGCCGTCCTTTCCTGCCGTTGACGCGTCTGTTGGCCTTCGTGCGGCGGCTGTTGCTCCGCCTGCCTGCCCTGGCCTAGTCCAAACTTAAAGCCAGGACGCCCACCCCCGGCTCATTGCCAGCGGCCGGCCGCACGGACAGGGGCGCCTCTTACCCGGCCTGTCGCACTACGCCCCGCGCGAAGACTCCGCCGCCTGCAACGCGGCGGCGCTGGCGTTTCCGGGGCGGGCGTGGGGGCGGGCCTAGCGGGCGGCCAGGGCCCGCCGGGCCCCATTCTTGGCCCGGGCCAGGGTGGGGTAGAGAGCCGTGGCCAGCCCGGTGACGGGGGTGGCGTGCGCGGTATTATGGGCGTAGCGCTGGGCGGCCAGCTGGCCAAACACGTTTTCGGCTTCCACGATGCTCACTTCGCGCAGGCCGGCGGCCACGGCCCGGGCGTTGAACTCAGTGGACAGCCACTCCTGCACCTCGGCCGGAATGGCCCCCATGCGGCGGATGTCGCCCACCCAGCCCCAGGGTGCGGCAGGCGTGGAGTGCGCCTCAAAGTACACCAGGGCCGCCTCCTGCAGGGCAATGAAATCGGCGCGGTTGGCGAAGGTGAGCCATTGCGTGATGACGCACGGCACGGCGGCATCTACGAGGACGCGGCCGTAGGGCTGGGAGAAGATTACGGAGTCGGGCATGGCAGGGAATGCAGTGCCTAACGTGCTACGGGCGTGTTGGGTTGGCCCGGCTACGGTTTAGCGGTGCGGCGGCCCGGCGGACGAAATAAGGGCAGGCCATTGGCCTGCCCTTATGCGTAATTGAGCAGCGCCTACTCCACCGGGAGGCGCACGGCGCGGGAGCCGGCGCACACCACGCACGCGCCCGCCGGAGTGCCGGTCGGCAGCGCCAGCGCCGCCGTGCCGGCCGCGTCGGCCCGGGCCGAAACCACCGGGCGGCCCAGCGCGTCGAGCACCGTCACCACCACGCCGTGCTACTCCACCACCAGGCGGGCCACCTGCCCGGCGGCGCGCACCAGGTACAGGCCGGGGGCCAAGCCGGCCACGTCCAGGGTGGCGGAGCCGGCCCGGGCGGGCACCGTGCGTAGCACGCGGCCCAGTCCGTCGAGCACTTCGGCCGAGGTGGCGGCGGGGGGCAGGGCCAGCGCGGTGCGGCCGGTGGTCGGGTTTGGAAAAGCCGCGAGGGCCGGCAGGGACGCGGCGGCACCCGCGGTGGCCAGCGGCTGCGCCTGATTGAAGCGCACACTCACGGTGCTGGCATTGTCGTAGTTGGCGGTCACCAGGTCTAGGTCGCCGTCGCCGTCCAGGTCGCCGGCGGCCACGCCGTAGACTAGGCTGCCAAAGGGCAGGGTGCGGAGGCCCGAAAACACCCCCGTGCCGTCGTTGAGCTGCACGCTGATGGCGCCGAGGTTGGGATAGCGGCTGCCGGTGGCAACCAGGTCGAGGTCGCCGTCGGCGTCCACGTCGGCCATGGCCATCTTCCAGCCCCCATCGGCCAGGGCCACGTTCTGGGTGCCGCCGAAAAGGCCGCTGCCGTTGTTCAGGCGCACGCTCGTGCCGCCGTATTCGGTGGTGGCCAGTAAGTCGAGGTCGCCGTCGTTGTCCACATCGGCCAGGGCCACGCTGTTGGGGCGGGTGCCCACGGCCACGTCCTGCGTGCCGCCAAAGAGGCCGCTGCCGTCGTTGAGGCGCACGCTCACGGTGTTGCTGAACTTGTTGGCCACGGCAAAGTCCACGTCGCCGTCGCCGTCCACGTCGCCGGTGGCCATGCCGTTGTTCTGGCCGCCCACCGGCACGTCCTGCGTGCCCGTGAAGGTGCCCTGGCCGTTGTTTACCCGGACGTGCACGGTGGACGTGTACGGGCTCGACGACAGCAGGTCGAGGTCGCCGTCGCCGTCCACGTCGGCCAGGGTCGCCCCCAGCGAGCCGGCGGGCACGGGCACCTGCTGGCCGGGGCTGAAGTTGCCGCCGCCATTGTTGAGGCACACGCTGAGCGAGTTGCCGCCGAAGTTGGCCACGAGCAGGTCGAGGTCGCCGTCGCCGTCCACGTCGCCGGGGGTCACGCTGTAGGCGCTGTAGCCGGCCGCCACGCTTTGGCTGCCGCTGAAGTTGCCCGAGCCGTCGTTCAGCCGAATTTGCACGCTGCGGCTGTTGGCATCGACGACCAGTAGGTCGAGGTCGCCGTCGTTGTCCACGTCGGCCAGGCCCACGTCATACGTCGAGCTGCCCACCACCAGGTCGGCGCCAGCCTGGAAGTAGCCGCGCCCGGAGCCCCCCACCGCCGTGGTGAACTGGCCCACGCGGGGCCGGGCCAGCGCCCCGCCGCTGCCGGCGGCGGCCGTGGTCACGGTGTACTGCACCGTCTCGCCCGGCAGGTAAGGGTAGGCGGTGGGGGCAAAGCTCAGGGTGGAACCCGTGGCTTGCGCCGGGGTGGCCGGGCGGGTGCGCAGCCCCCCGCGCTGGCCGCTGAATACCCGAAGCGCGCCCGCCGAAGCCGCCGTGAGCGGCTGGCTGGCCGTGACCACCAGCGGGGCCGTGCGGGGCGCGGCCACCGCGTTGGCGGCCGGGCTCACGGCCACCAGCGTGGGGGCTTGCGCGTGGGTGCCACCGGCGGGGGCCAGCGCGGCGGCCATGCCGAGCAGGGCGGGGGCAAGGGAGTAGCGAGGGGTCATAAAGCGCGGGAAAAGCGGATAGAAAATGACGCAAGCTACGCCCGGCACGCGGCATCGGGACGATGGCGGCGGGGCCGCCGCCGGGGCCGTGGTGCCGGGGCCACGCCGGGGCAGCGGCGCTGCCGGCGTCCCCTGGGGCGTGGGGCTAGCCCCCCCGCTCACCTGGGCCGCCTCGGCGGGCGTGAGGCCGTAGAGGGCGGCCACCCGGGCATCGACCTAGGCCTCGGCTTCGGAAGTGTCGGTGGTGGCATCGGCGGCCACGGCCTGGGTGGCCGTTCGGGTAGAGAGCAATAGCGTAGCGACAAGTTGCGCCGGGGGCGCGTGGCCAACGGAACAACGTAGGGGCGGGGTGGGAACCATCAGGCCGTCAGCCATCCCCCTTCGTTCCTCACCGTCAGCGTCACGGTCTGGCCCACCACCAGGGCCAGGTTGTCGGCCTCGTGGCCTACCGGGAAGCCGTAGGCCACCGGGAAGTCGTACATCTGCGCGTAGCGGTCGATGATTTGCACGGCCGACACGCCGAAGGGAATGGCGTTGTCGCGCATCTGGGAGAAGTGGCCCACCACCAGCCCGGCCAGCCCGGCCAGTTGCCCGCTGCGGTGCAGGTGCAGCATCATCCTATCGATGTGGTAAAGGTACTCGTCGAGGTCTTCCAGAAACAGGATGCGGCCCGCGAAGCCCGCCTGCGAGGCCGTGCCCGTAATGGTCTGGAGCAAACTCAGGTTGCCGCCCACCAGCGCGCCGGTGGCCGTGCCCGGCCGGTTGAGCGGATGGGGCGCGGCTTCAATGGGCTGAAAAGCTTCGCCAAACAAGGCCCGCCGCAGGGTTTCCAGCGCCAGCTCGCCGCCGGCCTGATGAAACAGCACCGGCATCACGCCGTGGATGCTGGCGTAGCCCAGCGCCAGCAGGTGCGAATTCAGCACCGTCACGTCGGAGAAGCCGGCCACCCACTTGGGCGCGGCCCGGAAGCGGGCAAAATCCAGCCCGTCCACGATGCGGGCGGTGCCGTAGCCGCCCCGCGCGCACAGGATGGCCCGGATGCCAGGGTCGTCGAGCTGCTGCTGGAAGTCGGCGCGGCGCAGGTCGTCGGGACCGGCAAACTGGTGGTGGTCGCCGGCAATGCTTTCGCCCAGCACCACTTCCAGGCCCCAGCTTTCGAGGGTGGCAGTGGCGGGGGCCAGCTCGGCGGCCGAAATCTTGCGGGCGGGGCTGACGATGGCGACGCGCTGGCCGGCGTGCAGGGCAGGGGGGAAGGAAATCGACATAAAATAGCGGGGCTAAGCGGCTGCAAATAACGCAGGTCGTATCTTCGGAACCAGTCCGCCGCTGGCGGCTCCTCCAACTCTGGCCGGCTATCCGGCGTTGATACCGAAATCGGAGGGGCGTTGCTTATCCGGCTCATTCTTTAAATGCTTTCGTGATGAAAACACTTTTCCTCTTCCTCGTGGCCCTGCTGCTCACGGCCGCCCAGGCCGCCAGCGCCCAGGCGGTCATCGACACCACCGGCGGGCGCTACTACCGCCCGGTATTTGCCAACGTCACCGTGACATCCAACGTGACCTACGGCGCGGCCGTGAACTCCGTGGGCAGCAATCAGACGCTGACCATGGACATCTATCAGCCCACCGGCGATGCGCTGGCCCGGCGGCCGGTCATCATTTTTGCCCACCAGGGCGGCTTCATATCGGGCTCCAAGACCGATGCTTACATGGTGGACGTGTGCACGAAATTTGCCCGGCTCGGCTACGTCACGGCCAGCATCGACTACCGGCTGCTGGACTTCAGCATCGTGCTCGGCGGGGGCTTCGACACCGTCAACATCGCCAAGTCGGCCATTCGGGGCATGCAGGACCTGCGCGCCGCCGTGCGCTTCTTCCGCAAGGACGCGGCCACTACCAATACGTATCGGGTCAACCCCAGCTACGTCATTGTGGGCGGCTCCTCGGCCGGTGCCTTCGCGGCGCTCGAAGTCGGCTACCTCGACAAAGCCGCGGAGGTGCCCGCCTACGTGGGCATTGCCGCCCTGGGCGGCGTGGAGGGCGTGAGCGGCAATCCCGGCTACAGCAGCCTGCCCCAGGCCGTGCTCAACCTGAGCGGGGCCACCGAAACCCCCAACTACATCGAGGCCGGCAACGCCCCCCTGCTGAGCGTGCACGGCACCGCCGATGCCACCGTGCCCTACCTGCAGGGGCGGGTGGGCTCGCTGCTGCCGCCCAAGTACGTGTACGGCAGCGGCCGGCTGAACCCCCGCGCCACTGCGTTGGGCATCCGCAACACGCTGCGCCCCCTGCGTGGCGCGGGCCACATTCCCTTCGAAAGCAACGCCGCCTACGCCGATACTACCTTCCGCACCATCCGCGACTTTCTGCGGCCCGTGCTGGCCCTGCCCGGCCTGGTAGTGACGGCCGCCCAGGCCCCGGCCACCGCCGCGCCCGCCGCCCTGGCCTACCCCAACCCCGCCGACGACGCCATTCGCATCGAGCTGCCCACCGCCTGGACTACTGCTGCCGAGGCCCAGCTGCTGGACGCGGCGGGCCGCGTGGTGCGCCTCATCCAGCCCACCTCCCGCACCCTCAGCGTGCCGCGCGGCACCCTCAAAGGGGGCGTCTATACCCTGAAGCTCCCCGGTCAGCCGGCCGTGCGCATCGAGTTCCGGTAGGGCCCGGCTTTCCTGCCAAAACACTAGGAGGCTCCGGAACCGCGCTGGCGTTCCGGGGCCTCCTGCGTATGGGGCGGCTAAGCCACGGCCGCCACTTCGGCGTGGGCCGGCACCGCGTCGGCCACCGTCCGCACCGCGCCCCGCCGCGCCACGAAGATGCCGGCGGCCCGCAGCTCCTTGCGCCAGGCCCAGAGCTGCTGCAGGGCCACGGGGCCGGTGGCGTAGGGGTGGGCGCTGTCGGGATGCAGGGCGTCGGGGGGCAGCTCCAGCCAGGTCAGCACCTCGCGCAGTACGCCCGCGTCGGGGTGGCTCACGTAGGCGTCCAGCTCCAGGCCTTCCGTGAGCTGAGCAGCGGGCGCGGCGGCACGCCTGGCGTAGCCGTAGCGGTGGCCCCTGCGCAGCGCCAGTACATCGGCCAGCACCGCCGAGCCGGTGGGGTGCCCGCCGGCCCCGCGCCCGGCCAGGAACTGGGCCCCCGCGTATTCGGCGTCGATGATTATTCCGTTGAACTCCTGCTCCACGGCATAGAGCGGCGACTCCGGCCCCAGCAGCTGCGGCGTCACCAGGGCGGCCACCCGGCCATTGGGCAGGCGCTCCACGCTGGCCACCACCTTCACCTTCTGGCCCCGCGCGGCGGCGTAGGCAATATCGGCCGCGCCCACGGCCTCAATGCCCAGGTTCAGCACCTCGTCCGGGTTCAGAAATGCTCCGTAGGCGTGGGCTGCCAGTATCACCGCCTTCGAGCGCGGGTCGAACGCGCCCATGTCCAGCAACGGGTCGGTTTCAGCGAAGCCCTGCACCTGCGCCTCGGCCAGCGCCGTGGCATAGTCGGAGCCCGCCTCGCTCATGCGCGTGAGCACGTAGTTGGACGAGCCGTTGAAAATGCCCCGCACCGCCCGCAGCGGCTCGTGGCTGAAGTAGCTGTCCAGGGTCCGCACCACGGGAATGCTGCCGCACACGGCCGCCTCATACAGCAGTGTGCCGCCGAACTCCTGCTCAAGCTGCACCAGCTCCGGCAGGTGGCGGGCCAGCATGGCCTTGTTGGCCGTCACCACGCGGCGGCCCTGGCGCAGGGCGGTACTTACCAGCCGGAACGCCTCGGCCGCGTCGTCGATTACTTCCACCAGCACGTCCAGCGTGGGGTCGTGCAGCAGGTCGTCGGCGTGGTAGGTGAAGCGATCGGGGGGAAGCGTGCGCGGCTTGTTTGGGCTTTTTACCGCAATGCGGGCGACAGCCAGGCCCAGGCCCGGCTGCTGCTCGATAATGTCGTAGAAGCCCTGGCCCACGCAGCCAAAGCCAATCAGGCCTAGCCGCAAAGGGTGTTCAGAATGATTCATGGAAAAGGTGTTTCGGCTAGCTGGAAGGAACTCCGAACAGGCAAGTTGTTTGTACCCGCCATCGGCGTTTTGTGCCTTTGAGATTAGCGTTGTACTGCCAACTGGATGCTTGTACTATCGCCGGGATGCTTGTGCTAATGAGCACATATGAAAAGTGGCTTCAAATACCCTAATAAGGCATTCTGTAATCTAGTGCACAAACGTAGGCGCGTAGAACAGCTCCAGAAAGTGGGTGATGGCCGCCGTCTCCAGCAAAAAGCCGTCATGCCCGTAGCGCGAGTCCAGCTCGCCGTACATCGCCCCCGGAATATGGGCCGCCAGCTCGCGCTGCTCCGCCAGCGGAAATAGCACGTCGGACGTGATGCCCAGCACCAGCGTGCGCGCTCCAATGCGAGCCAGCGCCGCCGGCACCCCGCCCCGGTTGCGGCCCAGGTGGTGGGTGTCCATGCTCCGGCTTAAGGCCACATAGCTGTAGGCATCGAAGCGAGACACCAGCTTGTCGCCCTGGTAGCGCTGGTAGGTGCTGGCACGGTGCTCACGCAGCAGGTCATCGTCGTCGGGGTCGGTCTGGGTCTCGCCGTAGGCCGAGTAGCTGCGGTAGCTGAGCAGGGCAATGGCGCGGGCGGCCCGCAGGCCCTCGTCGCCCCCGCCGGGCTGGCCGGCGGCGTAGGTCGGGTCGGCCGCAATGGCCAGCCGCTGCGCCTCATTGAAGGCAATGCCCCAGGCCGAATGCCGGGCGTTGGTGGCAATCACCACCAGATGGTCGAACAAGTCGGGCCGCTGCACGGCCCACTCCAGCGCCTGCTGCCCGCCCAATGAGCCGCCAATCAGCGTGTTGATGTCCGTCAGCTCCAGTTCCTGGCGCAGCAGCTCGTGCGCCCGCACCAGGTCCCGGATGCTCAGCAGCGGGAAGTGCTGGAAGCGGGCCTGCCCGGTGGCCGGGTCGGCATCCAGCGGCCCGGTGCTGCCATAGCACGAGCCCAGCACGTTGGCGCACACGATAAACCAGTCGGCCGGGTCGTAGTAGCAGCCCGGGCCCACCAGGCCCGGCCACCAGGCCAGCACGTCGGCGTTGGCCGTGAGGGCATGGCACACCCACACCACGTTGTCGCGGTCTTCGTTGAGCTGGCCCCAGGTCTGGTAGGCCACGTGCGCCCCGGTCAGAGTTTCGCCGCTTTCCAGCTTCAGGTCAGGTAATTCAAATACTTGGGTTGGCATAATGCAATACACTAGCACAGCTTCAGAACCAGCGAACCGGCCCGGCGCAATAGTTTCTCACTCCCATATCTCCTCCCATCACGGAAGAGGCCCGGGCCGATGCACTGATTCTAAAGCTGCGATAAAACCTGGCCGCCAGCGAGACTGGCACCGACCCGCCAGGGGTGGCCCGCTGGCGGCAATACTTTAATAGCAGTTAGTGTCGAGCGGTTAGTGACGGATTGCCATTGACCATTAACCGCTCACCACTAACCACCAATAACTAGGCTTCCAGTGGTTGGGCGTGCTCCAGTTCGGGCTCGCCCACTTCCTCGCCTTCGGTCGGCAGGCTGGCCGTGTTGCCGATGGCATCAAACGCCGCCTGCAAATCAGCCTTGATGTCGTCGAAATGCTCGATGCCCACCGAGAGACGCAGCGACGTCGGCGTGACGCCGGCTGCCAATTGCTCCTCCTCGCTTAGCTGCTGGTGCGTGGTGGCCGAGGGCTGGATGATGAGCGTCTTGGCGTCGCCCACGTTGGCTAGGTGGCTGATGAGTTTCAGGTTATCAATGAATTGCGTGGCCGTTTCCTTGGTGCCTTTCACCCGGAACGAGAGTACGCCGCCGAAGCCGCGCTTCAGGTACTTGTTGGCGATGGCGTAGTACGGGCTGCTGGGCAGGCCGGGGTAATTCACGCTTTCCACCTGCGGGTGCTCCTCGAGCCAGGTGGCAATTTTGAGGGCGTTTTCCACGGTGCGGTCCACGCGCAGGCTCAGGGTTTCGAGGCCGATGAGCAGCTGCCAGGAATTGAACGGGCTGATGGCCGGCCCAAAGTCGCGCAGCCCTTCTACCCGCGCCCGGATGATGAAAGCGATGTTGCCAAACGGCCCACCCTTGCCAAATACGTCGTTGAAAATCAGGCCATGGTAGCCCTCGCTGGGTTCGGTAAACTGCGGGAATTTACCGTTGCCGAAGTCGTAGGTGCCGCCGTCCACAATCACACCGCCCACGCTCGTGCCGTGCCCGCCAATCCACTTCGTGGCCGACTCCACCACGATGTTGGCACCGTGCTCCAGTGGCCGGAACAGGTAGCCGCCCGCCCCAAACGTGTTGTCCACAATCAGCGGCAAGTCGTGCTTCTTTGCGATGGCCGCAATGGCCTCAAAATCAGGAATACTGAAGCTGGGGTTGCCAATGGTTTCGAGGTAAATGGCCTTGGTCTTCTCGTCGATATGCTCTTCAAACGAAGCCGGGTTGTCACCGTCCGCGAAGCGCACCTCAATCCCCAAACGCTTGAAAGCCACCTTGAACTGGTTGTAGGTGCCGCCGTAGAGGTAAGCCGTGCTCACGAAGTTGTCGCCGGCCTGCAGGATGTTGTTGAGGGCAATGAACTGAGCCGCCTGGCCCGAGCCGGTGGCCAGGGCCGCCACGCCACCTTCGAGGGCTGCCACGCGCTGCTCAAACACGTCGGTGGTGGGGTTCATCAGGCGGGTGTAAATGTTGCCGAACTCCTTCAAGGCAAACAGATTGGCACCGTGCTCGGCGCTCTTGAACACGTAGCTGGTGGTTTGGAACAGCGGCACGGCGCGGGCCCCGGTGGTGGGGTCGGGCTGCTGGCCGGCGTGGAGTTGGAGGGTTTCGAAGTGTTGGGGCTGAACAGACATGATGGGGGAGGTTTTGACGTTTTGAAAAACCGAAATGACAATTGGAAAAAGTGCGCTGCGGCCTTACAAAAGCCCTTTTTAGCGCCGGAACTCCCCGAAATAGCCCGTGCTGCCGGTGTGGCCCAAACCCACCGCGCAGCCCCGAAAGGGCATGCGGCAGACCCACGGGGCCACCAAAAAAACCAGAAGAGTTGGGGGAGGGGTTCTAAGCTGGAATCAGCTTAGCAACAACACGGGCGGCAACAGCACATTCGCATTCGATGCGAAGTGAGGGCGGCTACATGCCGGCCACCAGCGGCCGAAACAAAGAAACCCGACACCACAGCGCGCGACGCAGCCGGAGCAGTCGGGAAATAAAAAGCAGAATTTGAAGAATTTTCCATGGCACTCGATTCATCTGTCCCAGCGCAGCCAAAGCTGCGGGTGGGTAGGAATTGGCACCTTTCGTTGAGCGAAGGTTGCCAGTGGGTCAGGGAGCCTAGTCTCTCGCCACTTCTGTATAAAACTTAAAAACTGCCCACCGTTAGCGGGGAGTACCGGGTTGGTAATACAAAGGTAGAAGAGGATTTTTGAGAATGGCAAGCGGTGAGGCGAAAAATATTTTTTTGGCAATGAGTAAAGCACCTGTCATCCTGAGCGCAGCGAAGGACCTTATCACGTTCGGGTAACTACTTCCGTTCAGCCGCGATAAGGTCCTTCGCTGCGCTCAGGATGACAGATTTTGCGCGTGGTAACAACCTCAGGTTTCAACCTCACCAAACGCAAAAAAGCCACCCTGAAACAGAGTGGCTTTTCTCACCTTTTTTCTGCAAAAAAGTACCTAGAGACTAGGTAGGGTCAACACCTGCCCCACTTCAATGTGGTCAGGGTTGTCGCCGATGAGCGCCTTGTTGGCGTCGTATATCTGGTGCCACTTGGCGGCGTCGCCGTAGTGGTGCTTGGCTATTTTGGAGAGGGAATCGCCGCTAACAACGGTATACGTGTCGCCGGCCGCTTCTGGTTTGGCGTTGCCAAAAAAATCGGTGCCGCCAGCCGCCGGCTTAGCCGCGGGCTCTACGGGCTTTTGCTCGCCTTTGTCGCTGATGAAATCGAAGAGTCCCATGGTTTCGGTGAAGTTAAATGGAGAGATAAATTCTGCCGGAAACGCTTGCGAGCGGGCCGACCGGGATGCTATACGGGCAAGTACGGCCGGGGTTACACGCTAAACTCTTTTGCGTCTGCATCGTAAGCCGACGAGTCTGCGCCCCGTGCGTCATGTTTTCATTCTTTCACCATTACCCTTTGTGCACATGAAACTCCAGTCCCTTTTTTCGTTCCGTTACCTCGCCAGCCTGCTGCTGCTTGTGTCGCTGTTTGCCGCTTCGTGCAGCAACGACAAAGGCAAGGTAGAAGGCGTGAACATGCTGTACGGCACCGATAGCAAGGTGTGGAAAACCGCCAAGGAAACCGACACCGCTGGCGATAAAGTGAAACAAACCGATGCCCAGAAGCAGGAAGAGCTGCGCATTTTCGCCAACGGCACCTACAACATGACCGGCGCCAGCGGCGCAGTGTCGGGCAAATATACGTTCGACCAGACCGGCAAAACCATCACCCTGACCCCCGATGGTGCCACCACCAGCAACACCTTCGCCGTAGAAACCCTCACCGACAAGAAGCTCACGTTGAAATCGGCTGATGGCGCCGCACTAATGCTCGAAGCCGAATAGTTCTTTCGAAAGTCAATCGATTGGAAAGCCCCGGACCAAGCTGGTTCGGGGCTTTTTTGTGAGTTGAATTTTGGCAGCAGCCGTTGGCGGCAGCGGAACGCGGGTAACTTGCAACCTCCTTACCGGTCGCATCATGCGGCTGTTCCACCATTATCTGCTACCGATGCGTTTTGACTTTGCGGCTAGTGCCCTGACTGGGGCGCTGCTATTTGCGACGGCGTGGGCCCACGCCCAGGCTCCGATGCCCCTGCCCACCCACGCGGTGCGCAGCATTGCCCCAACGGACGCGGACTTTCGGGACCTGGAATTTCTCAAGGCCGAGATTGGCCCGGCGCGGGTGGTGATGCTGGGCGAGCCCACCCACGGCGAAGGCAACGTGTTTGAAGCCAAAATCCGGCTCATGCGGTTCTTGCGCGAGCAGATGGGCTTTACCACAGTGGCGTTTGAGAGCGGATTTTATGACTTGCACAAGGCCCAGCAGGCGCTGGAAGCCGGGCGGCCGGTGCCGGAGGTCATTGGCAACAGCGTGTTTCCGGTGTGGACCAGCACGCAGGAATTCCAAAGCGTGCTGCCGCTGCTGGGGGCTGGCAAGCTGCGCGTGGCCGGCTTCGACCCGCAGTTGATGAGCGAGGGCTACAGCGGCGACTTGGTGGACGACCTGGAAGCGTTTCTGGCTCCGCAAAAGGCGGGAGCTTTGCCCAATTATGACTACCTCGACGAAGTCATCAGCTTCATGGCCGAGCAGTTTGCGTTTCTGCCCACCACCAAGCTGGCCGATTTTGAGAAGGAAATGGCCAAAGCAACGCGCCTGATTGACAAAGCTGCCGCCAGCCCCGACCCCAAGCGCCGCGCCGAAGCCACCTTCTGGCAGCAGAACCTGCGCAGCCTCCTGGCCCAGGCCCGCGACTATGCCGCCCACGACGCCAATGCCAAGCTGGAAGAGCAGTTTGTGGCCGTGGACAGCAACCCGCGCGATGCCCAGATGGCCGACAACCTGCTGTGGTACCTGCGCCAGCACCCGCAGGAAAAAGTGGTGTGCTGGGCGGCGCTACCGCACCTGGCCAACCGCACCGACCACTTCGAGAACGCCGAAATCCAGACCTATCGGCCCATGGGCCGCGCCGTGAAAGAGGGCCTCGGCCCCGACCAGGTGTACATTCTGGGCACGTTGGCCGGCGGCGGCACCCATGGGTTTCCGGCCCTGGGCTACAAGGCGGTGCCCGCGCCCGCCGCTGGCTCGCTCGAAGCCGAACTGCTGGCCCAGCCCGCCGACTATGCCTTCGTGAGCCTGAAACACGACGCGCCCGGCCAGCGCCTCACCACCTACGCTTTCGACTACCAGCCGCTGGCCGGCCCGTGGAGCGAGGCCGTGGACGGCTTCCTGTTTCTGCGGAGCGTGAACCCACCACATGGCGCTCCAACCATGATAGCGGCTGCTTCGGCAACCCCGACCGACAGTGCCTTAGCCCGCCCGGTGCCCACTGCCCTGAACCCCGCAGGCCGGCCGCGCGAGGTGCGCGCAGCGGCGGGCACCGCCACCGTGCGCGGCGTGGTGCGGGACCAAAAGACCGGCCAGCCGGTGCCATACGCGTCGGTTTCGATATCCGCCAAAGGTATGGGCACGGTGGCCGATGCGCAGGGACGCTTTGCTTTGCCGGCGGGTAGCGAAATCCAAGTGAGCAGCGTGGGCTACGCCACGGCCACCGTGGCTGCCAGCGCCGCGCCCCTGACGGTGCGCCTGGCTCCGGCGGCCTACGAGCTGGCGGGCGTGCAGGTGCGCGGCGAAAGCCTGGACCCGCGCAAAATCATGAAAAAAGTGCTGGCCGCTTTGCCCAAAAACTACGAGCAGGCCGACTACGTGGCCGAAGTGTACACCCACCGCCGCCTCAGCAATTTCGATACGCTGCGGTACGAGGCGGAGTACGTGAGTCAGGTATTTGAGCCGGCCGGCTACCGCAATTTCACCGGCGGCTTTTTGGGCCTGGGGCCGCGTGAGAAGCACCGCGTGCGGGAAGCGCAGGTACTCACCAAGCCCCAAAAGCCGCTGGGCTGGTTCGACCTGAGCGCCGGCGGGCAGGGCTTCTACACAGCGGCGGCCGACCCGGTGCGCACAGTGCCGCTGTTCAAGCCCGGCACCTGGCGCAAGTTCACGCTGCACCTTGATAGTGTGCAGCAGCAGGATGACGAAACCGTGTACGTGCTGAGCTTCGTGGCCAGGCGCGCCAACCACCGCAGCACGGGCACCTACCTCACGGGCCGGCTATCGGGCCGCTTCTATGTACAGCAGCGCGACTACGCCTTGCGGCGCTACCAGGCCCTGTGGGAACACGATACGCTGACGATGAATGCCATAGCCCGGCAGCACGCCGGCCGCCACGACCGCATTGCGCCGCTCTACAACACCATTTATTCCGATGACCGCACCGACCATTTTGTGGAGTACGAGCGCGGGGCCAACGGGCGCTACCACGTGGCGCATAGCGTGGCCCACGCCGTGAGCGCCGGGCGCGTGCTGGGAAAGGCCCCGCATCACCACCAGATAGTGTGCGAGGCGTTTTTCACGCCCCAGCCCGCCGTCACCCCACCGCTGCCGCCTGACCCCACGCTCGACCCGCGCCTGGCTGACGGCGAAATATACCAGCTGTTTAAAGCCAAGCCTCACCCTGAATTCTGGCGAACATACCAGCGCCCCACAGCGGGGAAGTAAGGTTTGAAGCGGTTTCGGAAGTAGTCCGAAAGTCTGAACGTCATGCTGAGCGCAGCCGCAGCATGACGTTCTTTTTAAGAATGCTACGTCAGCTTTGCTGGCCGTTTCGCAAAAACCCGCGCCACCCAGCGCGGCAGGAAAATAGTGCCCAGCACCAGATACAGGTAGTAGGTCACCACGCGGTAGAGTAAAACCATGAAGCTGGTGAGCGTAGCCGTGCCAATGAACTTGCCAAAAAATGTGGGAAACGCGCCCTCCACAATGCCCGCACCGCCGGGCGTGATGGCCAGCAGCAGCAGCACCTTGTAGGTGAGGTTGCGGGCGAAGATGAACAGGAAGGTATCGGCATCCATCGGTACGAAGGCGGCGATGAGGCAGCCGATGACGAGGTAGCGGGCCGTCCAGACGAAGAACGTGCTGGCCGCCGCCCGCCACCAGTAGATGGCCGGGTTGCCGCGCAGCTGGATGGACGCATCCATCATGCCCTGGCCGTGCTTGTAGGCCGAGCGCTGCCAGCGCCGCAGCAGCCGGAACGAAAACAGCCGCACCAGCAGCCGCCGCACCGATTTCGGATTAATGAAAATGGCATAGAGCATCAGCCCCGCGTAAGCCGTCACGGCTACATAGCTAATGACAAATGCAATGCGCAACGTGGCGATGAACGCGCCCTGCATGGCCTCGTGTGGATACAAGCCCGCCCCGGCAATGAGCACCACCAGCGGTACCATGATGACGTAATACAGGTTGTCCATCAGGGCCGTAACCATGATGTATGCCAGCGACTTGCCCAGTGGAATGCCTTCTTTGTTCAGTATAAAGGAAGCCACCGCCGTACCGCCCACCGCCGAGGGAAGCACGCAGGAGGCAAACTCCCAAATCATAATCACGTCGAGGCTCTGGCGGTAGTTGAGCTCGCGCTCGGCAATGTGCCGGATGCGGTAGATGTAGCCGAAATCGCGGGCCAGCAGCACACCCAGCGTAATCAGCAGCCACTCCCAGCGGGCATGCGCTAGGGGGGCAAGGTCGCCGGGCTTGTAGCTGCGCCAGAACATGAATCCCACCACGCTCAGGCCAATCACGACGGGCAGAATGAGCCGCGAGGGCTGCAAGCGCTGCAGAAAATGCGCGTCGTCTTCGGGCAGGGGAGCGAGGGATTTATCGGTCATCGAAGGAAATAAAGCAGCCCGGCAAAAGTAGGCGGTAGCGGGCGGGCGACTGATTAAAATAGGATTAAGGTGATATGAAAAACGTCATGCCGGGACAAGCTCAGCATGACGTTTTTCAGAGGTGGCCTAAGCTGTTAGGCTAGGGGCGGCCGCCGGGGCTGCCAGCCGGCACCGTGCCGTTGGGCGTGCTGGTACCGGGCGAAGGCGCGTTGGCCGGCGCGTTCACAGGGTTACCAACCGGGGCTTGGCGCTTGGTCGTGTCGGCTGGTTGAGCCGTGGCGGGGCGCAGGCCGGGATAACCACCGGGGCGCTGGCCGGGCAGGGGGCGGCCCGTGCTGTCAGCCGCCGGCTTGCCGGAAGTGCTGTCGGCCGGCGCGGTGCGCTGCTGGCCCTGGCCGGGGTAGACGCCCGGGCGGGCACCTGCGCCGGCCGGAGCCATGCCGGGAGCGCCGCCAGGGTAACCACCGGGGCGGGCTGCGCCTGCTGGCGCACCCGCGGGGCGTGCGCCGCCGCCAGGGGCACCACCGCCCCCGCCGGGAGCGCCGCCGCCACCGCCCATGTCGCCGCCGCCTTCGCCGCCGCCTTTCAGGTCGTCGTTGTTGATGCTCTTGCCGCGGCGGGTGGGCGGGGCCACCGACAGTTTGCCAATGCGGTAGCTGATGTTCACCTTAAAGCTCATGTTGTGCAGCACGTTGCGGCTACTCTGGTCGATGAGCGGCGACACCACGGTGTTGCGGATGGTGATGCTGGGCGTGAAGAAGTTCTCAGCCCCGAAGCCGATGCTGCCGCGCTTCTCGGCAAAATCACGCTTCACGCTGAGGCTGTACACGCCGAAGCCGCTCTGGCTGCCCTGCAATTGCACTTGGTTGCCGCGGTAGAAGGCGAAGGCCTGCAGGCCCCATATCGGCGTGAAATTGTAGGAGCCAAACACCCGGCCGCTCATCACAAAGCCTTCATTGGCGGCGTTGAAGCGGGCGTCGGGCACGTTGTTGGTGAGCTTCACGTAGTAGAAATCGGTGCCTGCGTTCAGGCTGAGCTTGCCGTTGTTGATGTTGGCGAATACGCTGCCGCCGTAGGCATCCTGCTTGCCGATGTTGTCGTAGGTGGTCGTCACGATATCAGCACCCTCCACCGTGCGCAGGGCCTCGATGGAGCCCGTGGTGTTGCGCATGAAGGCGCTGAAATTTAGGTTTAGGCGCTTGTAGGCGGTGCTGTAGCCCAGCTCGTAGTTGTTGGTGTATTCGGGGTCCAGATTGGGGTTGCCGTAGCTGATGTTCTTCGGGTTCTGGGCATTGCGGTTAGGGTTCAGGAACTGCAATGACGGACGCTGGATGCGCTTATTATACGCCAGTTTCAGCACGTTGCCATTCGATAGCTTGCGCGAGAAGTTCACGCTGGGCACCAACACGTCGTAGTTGGGAATGTTGGTTTTGGCCGTGTCGGTTTGGGCAAAATCGGCCTTAATGGTCGTATACTCGTAGCGTAAGCCCGGCTTTAGGGTGAAGCCCTTAGGCAGGCCTAAGGTGTAGGCCGCGTAGGCAGCCGTCACGTTCTGGCGGTAAGTAAACACGTTGCTCGACGACAGCCCTACCGATGGCACCACCGCGCCATCGGCCCCGTAGGAGGTCGTGCTGTAGTCCGAATTCACGCGGCGCAGAATGTTCTTCACGCCCATCTCCAGAATCTGGGTTTTGCTGATGGGGTTCTGGTAGTCGAGCTGCACCGTGTATTCCTCATTGTAGCTCGGGTTGTCGTTCACGATGCGGCGGGCCAGGCTGGTTGCATCGGAGGTGCTCAGAATGGTGTTGGTGAAGCTGTTGGTGCGGTCGTTGCGGCTGAATAGCGTCAGCAGGCTGATTTCATGCTGCGGCTTCTCGAAGCTGTGCGTGTAGTTCAGGCTGGCATCCACGGTGCCCGACAGGTCTTTCGAGTAAGTGTCGCGCTGGTCGGTGCTCCGGGGCGTGCCGGTGGCGAAAGCGCCGGCGTAGCTGGTGCGCAGCAGGCCGTCCTGGTAGTTCTGGCCGTTGCGGGTGCCGTAGGCCACCGACGCCTGGATGGAGTTAAACTTGTTGATGTCGTAGTCCCAGCCCAGCGTGTAGCGCCCGAAAATCTGTTGCAGACGCGTATCCGCCGATTGCAGCGTGGTCGTGGCCGAGCCGTCGGCAATGTTGCGCGTCACCTGAGTGTTCGAAAACTCGCCGGGTACGTTGTACTGCGCCCGGCCGAAGCCGCCCAGCGAGAAGCCCATTTTGCCGGTGCGCAGGCTACCGTTCAGGCTCAGGTTGCTGCTGCGGGTGCCGACGCTGGCGTCGATGCCCAGCGTGGCCCCGCGCAGGTTGTTCTGCTTAGTGACGATGTTAATAATACCCCCCGAGCCTTCGGCGTCGTACTTGGCCGAGGGCGAGGTGATGACCTCCACGGTCTTAATCTGGTCGGCCGGAATCTGCTTCAGCGCGTCGGCAATGCTATTGGCCGCAATAGTCGACGGCTTGTTGTTGATGAGGACTTTGATGTTGCTGGAGCCGCGCAGGCTTACGTTGCCGTCCAGGTCCACGCTCAGCAGCGGCACGCGCTTGAGCACGTCGGTGGCATCGCCGCCGCGGGCAGTCTGGTCGTTTTCGGCGTTGTACACCGTGCGGTCCACCCGCTCCTCGATGATGGCCTTCTGGCCAGTTACCACAACTTCGCCCAGCTTTTGGGCCGAAGTGCCCAGCGCTACGGTGCCCAACGCAATGACTCCGCCCGCGGGCACTACCACGCCGGCGCGGTCCTCGTTTTTATAGCCCAGAAAGCTGATTTGAACCGTGTAGGTCCCGGCCGGAATGCCGGCCAGCACAAACTTGCCATCGTCGCCGGCCACGCCGCCATTCACGGGATTGCCGGCCGCGTCCAGCACCGCCACCGTGGCGTAAGATACCGGCTTGCCGGTCGTGGCATCGGTTACGGTGCCGCTCACGCGACCAGTTGCCGCGCGCGGCGCGGCCGCAGCCGGCCGCGCACCTGTGGGCGGGCCTTGCTGCGCAGCGGCTAATTGATTGATGCCCAGTAGGGCGGTAAGCACTACGGCCGAAGCCGGTAAGGTTCGTTTCATACAATTCATAACGGCCAAAGTGCCGTAATCGGGGCCGGGGGTTGCATCCTCCCGGCATATTTGTTGTTTGTGGGGCAAGTTGTTTGGCGGCTATATCGCTATCCGGCGCCTGCGCATTACGCAAAGGTCCTCATTGCAAACACCTTTCTGGCAGAAAACTAGATTATCAAACGTCTAACCCCGACCAAGTCCCGAATTCCATCGAGCGCAACAACCGCACTTCGTCCGCCGTCGTACCTTTGTGCCAGCCCGATAATCTTTTAGCGGGTCAGGCGGTTACCTTCCGTCACCCATCCCACCACGCCTGACCTGATGATAATTGAACCCGGCCCGCTACTCGCGGCAATTGACTCGCCCGCCGACCTCAAAAAGCTCGCTCCCGAGCAGTTAGTCCAGCTCAGCACCGAGCTGCGCGACTTCATCATCGATTCCGTCAGCATCTACGGCGGGCACTTCGGCGCCTCGCTGGGCGTGGTCGAGCTCACGGTGGCGCTGCACTACGTCTTCAATACGCCCTACGACCAGCTTATCTGGGACGTGGGCCACCAAGCCTACGGCCACAAAATTCTGACCGGCCGCCGCGAGAAATTCCCTACCAACCGCCGCTACAAAGGCATGTCGGGCTTTCCGAAGCGCAGCGAAAGCGAGTACGACGCCTTCGGCGTGGGCCACAGCAGCACCAGCATCGGGGCGGCGCTGGGCATGGCCGTGGCGTCGGATTACAAAGGCGAGTTTGACCGCCAGCACATCGCTGTAATTGGCGACGGGGCCATGACGGCTGGCATGAGCTTCGAGGCCCTCAACCAGGCCGGCGTGCTCAACAACAACATGATTGTCGTGCTGAACGACAACTGCATGAGCATCGACCCCAACGTGGGCGCGCTCAAGGAATACCTCACCGACATCACCACCTCGCGCACCTACAATAAGGTGCGCGACGAACTGTGGAATGTGCTGGGCAAGCTCTCAAAGTTCGGCCCCAACCCCCAGCAGATTGCCCGCAAAGTGGAGGCCGCCATGAAGGCGACTTTGCTCAAGCAGAGCAACCTGTTCGAGGCGCTGAAATTCCGCTACTTCGGCCCCGTGGATGGCCACGACGTGCAGCACCTCGTCACCATTCTCAACGACCTGAAATCCATTCCCGGCCCCAAGCTGCTGCACTGCGTGACAGTGAAGGGCAAGGGCTACGCGCTGGCCGAGAAGGACCAGACGCTGTGGCACGCGCCGGGCCTGTTCGACAAAATCACGGGCGAGATTTACAAGAAAACGCCCGACAAGCCCCAGCCGCCCAAGTACCAGGACGTGTTCGGCCACACGCTGGTGGAGCTGGCCGAGGCCAACGACAAAATCATGGGCGTGACGCCGGCCATGCCCTCGGGCTCGTCGCTGAACATCATGATGGCCGCTATGCCCGACCGCGCCTTCGACGTGGGCATTGCCGAGCAGCACGCCGTCACGTTCTCGGCCGGCCTGGCTACGCAGGGCTTGGTGCCGTTCTGCAACATCTACTCCTCGTTTATGCAGCGGGGCTACGACCAGGTGGTGCACGACGTGGCCCTGCAAAACCTGCACGTGGTGTTCTGCCTCGACCGCGCCGGCTTTGCCGGGGCCGACGGCCCCACCCACCACGGCTGCTACGACCTGGCCTACATGCGCTGCATCCCCAACATCGTGGTGTCGGCCCCAATGAACGAGCAGGAACTGCGCAACCTGATGTACACCGCCACCCTGCCCGAAAACGCCGGCCCGCACAGCATCCGCTACCCGCGCGGCGAGGGCGTGATGCCCGAGTGGCGCACGCCGCTGCAGCGCGTGGCCATTGGCACGGGCCGCGTGGTGCGCGAGGGCGAAGCCGGTGGCGTGGCCATCCTCAGCATCGGCCACATCGGCAACTATGCCGTGAAGGCTACCGAAACGCTGCTAGCCGAAGGCATCGACGCGGGGCACTACGACATGCGCTTCTGCAAGCCGCTGGATGAGGAGATGCTGCGCGACGTGGCCCGCCGCTACCGCGCCATCGTGACGGTGGAAGACGGCTGCCTGCCCGGTGGCTTCGGCTCGGCCGTGCTCGAATTCCTGACCGACCACGGTTTCCACTTGCCCATCATCCGCCTCGGCATTCCCGACCGCGTGGTGGAGCACGGCACCCAGGACGAACTCTACAAGGAGTGCGGCTTCGATGCGGCCGGCATCGCCCAAGCCGTGCGCGAGCTGGGCGCCAAGGTGGGGAATCAAGTGCTGCAATCGTTGGTTTAACCATTGCTGCGCCGGTACATTTGCCGGATTGTGCGACGAACGCGGCAATGATTCTACCTAACCAACTTTTATGAAAACTGCTAATTTTTTGGCCCCAGTGCTGCTGGCCGGTACCTTCCTGATGGGCTGCTCGAAAGATGCCCCGACGCCGGCCCCAACTCCCACGGCATCTACCATCAAGGTGACGGTTTCCGAAGCCGGAGCCCCGGTCTACGACCTGAACGAGGCGCGTGTGGTTGACGGCGGTTACCTCACCGGCTCCCCACGCCTAAGTATTACCGGTAAGCTGGGCAGTGGCAAAACCATGGTGCTGAACTTCACCAAAGGCTCCGCCACCACCAACTACACCACCAACGCCCTGACCGGTACTCTGGACGGCGTAGCGGGCACAAACTATACTGGTACGACAACCTATGACCCGCAAACGAAACTCGTGAACGGGGATTTCCGCGCCACGTTCCCCGTCGTTGGGGAGGTGGTAGGAACGTTTGCTAATATTCAGTTCTAGTATTTGCTCTCCTGCCGCCAGCGGTTGGCAACAATGAAAGAAGCCCCCACAGCATATGCTGTGGGGGCTTCTTTGTGCTACTTGATTTCCCAGTAGTGAACAACCAAAAGCAACACGCGGCGGCCCCCGTTGCCGGGAACCGCCGCGTGGCAGGTGTAGCCGAAGCTACGGGAATTACTTCAGCGCAGGCAGGGCGGCCAGCATGGTTTTCAACCCCGCTTCGGCATCCTTGCCGAGGTTCACGCGCAGGGTGCGGCGGCCGTTGTCGAGCAGGGCTTGCAGGTCGCCGAGGGCCTGGGCATTCTTGAAGGTGCCGAAGGTGTAGGAGCGGCCGGGCAGGGCCAGGTCCTGTGGATTGTCGTCGGTGAACTGGATGAACAGGCCGGTGTTGGGGCCGCCCTTGTGGTACTGGCCGGTGCTGTGCAGGAATCGCGGGCCGTAGCCCGAGGTGGTGGCCAGGTGCAGCTGCTGCATCACGCGCTGGCGCAGCTCAAGCAGGCTGGCGCTCACGGCGGGCGTTTCGGTCAGGTAGGCTTGCAGGCACACGAAGTCGCCGGGCTTGGCCTGGGCGAAAAAGGACTTAAGCACGCCGGCCGCGCCCTCGCCGTGGGCAGCGGTGTAGTAGTCCAAGCCGTTTTCGCTGGCAGCAGGTTTTTCACCCTCGGGCAGCTTGCCTTCGGTTTCCACGGCCTTCATCAGCTTGTCGGTGGCTGTTTTGGCGGCCTGCACGTTGGGCTGGTCGAAGGGGTTAATGCGGAACACGGCGCTGGCCACGGCCGTGGCCACTTCCCAGCGGTAGAACTCCTGGCCGAGGTCGAAGGCGTCCTTCATCAGCAGGGTGATGACGGGGTGGCCGGCCTGCTTCAGGGCTTCGAGCTTGCTGGCGTTGGCCTCGTCGGGCTGGTCCTTGTAGCCCACGTACACAAACACGCGGTCCTGGCCGTAGATTCCGGGCTCGCCCAGCGGCTCGCCAGCCACGGGCAGAATGCCCTTGCCTTCCTTGCCGGTGCTTTCGGCGATGAGCTGCTCCAGCCACAGGCCGAGGTCGTGCAGGGCATCGGGCACCACGATAGTAAGCTTGTCGCGGCCCTGCGAGGCCAGCACACCCAGGGCGGTGCCGAATTCGAGGCCCGGGTTTTTGTCGGTCGGGCCGTAGGCACCGCAGGCGCGCATCATTAGAATGGCGCGTTCCAGAATCTCGCCGATGGGCAGGCCGTAGAGGGCCGCCGGCACCAGACCGAAGTAGGTGAGGGCCGAGAAACGGCCGCCCACCTCGGGGAAGTTGAGGAAGATGCGGCGGTACTTCGCGTTCGTGGCATCGGTCACGAACTTGGAGCCCGGGTCGGTGATGGCCACGAAGTTTTCGCCGGCCTTGTCGCCCTTGATTTCTTTGACTTTGGCGTAGAAATAATCACCGAAAGCCAGTGGCTCGGCCGTGGTGCCCGACTTGCTGGCCACGATGAACAGCGTGTCGGCCAGCGGCACGGAGGCTTCAATCTCGCGCACCGTGCCGGGGTCGGTGGTGTCGAGTACCGACATCGGCAAGCCGTTTTCATCTTTCGCAAACGAGGATTTGAACACAATCGGCGCCATCGTGCTGCCGCCCATGCCCATCACCACCACGTGCTTGAAGCCGGCGGCCTGCACCTCGTGCACAAACTGCTCGATTTCGGGTACCGCACCCACCATAGTTTCGGCCACGCGCAGCCAGCCCATGTAGCTGCGGATGCTGTGCTGGCCAGCTTCGTCGGCGGTCCACAAATCAGCCTTTTTGTCCCAGAAACCGGCCACGAAGTTGTCGGCCTTGAACTTGGCCAGCTGCGCATCCACGGCGGCCTGGTACTGGCCCAGCTCCATTTTGGAGTCGTCCACTTTTTCTTCCACGGCCAGGGCGCGCTTCTTCTCGATGGACTGCATCAGCTTGGCGAAGGGCTCCTTGAATTTCTGCGCGCCGTCTTCTTCGAGGTGCTGGGTCAGCTCGTCGAGGTTGATGCCCAGCTCGGGCAGGCGGGCCAGCACTTCTTTCGAGTGCTCCAAGTTGGTTTCGATGGTGGCGGCCACCTTGCCGCTCTTGCCGAAGAGGTCCAGCGTTTCCACGGGCACGGTGTTTACCGTGTGCGGCCCGATGAGGCCGTCAACGTAGCGCAGGTTGTCGTACTTGGGGTTTTTGTTGCCGGTGCTGGCCCACAGCAGGCGCTGGGTTTCGGCACCTTTGGCGTTGAGGGCTTCCCAACGCGGACCCGAGAAAATCTCCTTGTACATCTGGTAGGCCTGCTTGGCGCTGGCAATGGCCACTTCGCCCACGAGGCTTTCGGCCAGCTTGCCTTTCTCGCCGCCATCGGCCGCGATTTTTTCCAGCATGGGGTCAATCAGCACGTCGATGCGGCTCAGGAAGAAGCTGGCTACCGAATCGATGCGGGCCAGCGGCTCGCCCTTGGCGGCGCGGTCTTCGAGGCCGGCAATAAAAGCTTCGGCCACCAAACGGTAGCGCTCCAGGCCGAAAATCAGGGTCACGTTCACGTTCACGCCCTCCGAAATGAGGCGGCGGATGGCGGGCAGGCCTTCCAGCGTGGCCGGCACTTTAATCATTACGTTGGGGCGGTTCACGGCTTTCCAGAGGGCCAACGCCTCGGCGATGGTGCCTTCGGTGTCGTTCACCAGCTCGGGCGATACTTCGAGGCTCACGTAGCCGTCGGAGCCGTGGCCCGCACCGTCGTAGAGGGGCCGGAACAGGTCGGTAGCGGCCTGCACGTCCGATACAGCCAGGTTGGTGTAGATTTCGTTGGTGGTTTTGCCCTGCAAAGCCAGCGCTTTGATGGCCGAATCATAGTCGGCCGTATCGCCGATGGACTTGGCGAAAATGGCCGGGTTCGAGGTTACGCCGCGCAAGGCTTCGTCTTGGATGCGGCGCTGGAGCTTGCCGTCGATGATGATGGGGCGGCTGATAAAGTCCAGCCAGAGGCTTTGGTCGAACTGGCGGATGTCAACGAGAGGGTTCATGGAGTCGCAATTGGTTCTGATGGGGCCAAAGGTCCGGAAAGACGGGCGTTGTTGTACCGTTCCGGCCGGCGGAATTACGGAATCTGGCGTAAAAAATTACGTTCTTCTACGGCAAACCTGCTGGGTAGAACAGCGCCGCCGCGCAATCGTTGCGGCGCTTATACTAGCTTTACGCCGGGTAGTTCTATCTATCGCATCATTAAAATGGCCGGACGCCGTCCTTCTGTAAAGCCTTCCGACGCGGCCCATAGCCCCGTGTCCATGGCCGATTTGGCCCGGGAGCTGGGCGTGTCGATGACCACGATTTCGCGGGCCCTGAGCGACCACCACAGCATTGGGCCGGCTACCAAGCAGGCCGTGCTCAAGCTGGCCAAAAAACTGAACTACCAGCCCAACCGCATGGCCTCGGCCCTGCGAAAGGGCACCAGCACGCTGCTGGGCGTGATTGTGCCTTACATCGAAGGGCGCTTTTTTGCGTCGGTGGTGCACGGCATCGAAACCGCCGCCAGCAAGGCCGGCTACAGCATCATTATCTGCCAGTCGAACGAAGACGTGGCCCAGGAGCGCAAAAACCTCGAAACCCTGCTCAGCGCGCAGGTGGCGGGTATTCTGGTGTCAGTTTCGCGCACCACGCTCGACTTCCGGCACTTTGATAAGGTGCGCAAGCGCGGGGTGCCGCTGGTGTTTTTCGACCGTATTCTGGAGGGCGACAGCGTGAACGCCGTGGTGCTGAATGACCAGGACGGGGCCTATCAGGCCACGCGCCATCTGCTGGAGCAAGGCTGCCGCCGCGTGGCGCACCTGGCCGGCCCGCAACACCTCAACATCTATCGTAACCGTCGCCAGGGCTACCTCGATGCCCTGCAAAACCAGGGCATCGCCCCGGATGAAAGCCTGATTATCGACTGCGACATGACCCTGGAAGGCGGCCAGGCAAGCATGAAGCAATTGCTGGCCCTGCCCAACCCGCCCGATGGCGTGTTCTCGGCCGGCGACTGGGCCGTTCTCGGAGCCTTACAGGTGCTGAAAAGCCGGGGCGTGCGCGTGCCGCAGGACGTGGCCCTAGCCGGCTTCAGCAACGAGGCCCTGACCATGGTGGCCGAGCCCCACCTCACCTCCGTGGACCAGCGCTGCGAGGAAATGGGCCAGGCCGCCTTCCGGCTCTTTACCGATTTGGCGGCGGCCGACGGCACGGCGTTTTCGCAGCGGCAGGTGGTGCTGCAGCCGCAGCTGTTCGTGCGGGAGTCATCGCAGCGGGGGGCGGAAGTGGCGGGAAATAAATAAGGGGCGCGGAAAGCGGAGAACGTTACTTTTGCCCGTATGACGCCCGCCTCCAACCCGCCCACCATTGTTTTCCTCCACGGCTTTGCCGAAAGCCGCGAGGTGTGGACCGATTTCACCCGCGCTTTTCCGGATGGCTACCGGCTGCTGGCCCCCAACCTGCCCGGCCACGGCACCAACCTCGCGCCCGTGCCCGATTTTTCAATGGAGGCCCAGGCGCGTCACGTCATCGACTACCTCAACCAGAAAGGCTGCCCCGACCCCGTGCTGTTGGTGTGCCACAGCATGGGCGGCTACGTGGCCCTGGCCCTGGCCGAGCGTTGGCCCCAGCGCGTGGCCGGCTTGGCCCTCATCAACTCCACCGCCCTGCCCGATACCGACGAGAAGCGCCAGAACCGCGAGAAAAACATCAGCTTCGTGGAGCGCCACGGCGTGGGCAAGTTCATGGAGTCGTTCGTGCGCCCGCTCTTCGCGCCCTCAAACCGCGACCGGCTGACCGAGGCCCGCGGCCTGCTCGAAGAAATCGGCAAAGCCACCCCGGCCACTACCATCACGGGGGCGCTGCGCGGCATGGCCGCCCGCCCCGAGCGCACCCAGGTGCTGGCCAAAGCCCCTTTCCCGGTGCTGATGGTGGCCGGCAAGCACGACGTGGCCGTGCATTTCGACGATGCTGTGCGGCAGGCGGCCCTGCCGCCGGTGGGCGCGGCGCTGTTTCTGGAAGGCAGCGGGCACCTCTCGTACCTGGAGCAGCCCGAGGCCACGCGCCGGGCCGTGCTGGCGCTGGCGGCGGCCGTATTTGGGCGGTAGGCCGGCCGCGAGCTAACGTGTCTTGCCTCGCTGGCAGGCACCGCATCATGCTGGGTTTAGGGAAACAGCGGCCGTCGGCACTTGCCGGGGCCAATGACACTTTTGTGGCCTGCGCGGAAGAGCAAAGGGCCATGTAATAAAGCCGGGCCAGCGCGGGATAGGAGGGAGAGGGAATTACCAGCGCGCTGCCACGCGGTCAGAGGTTAGTCTATGGTTTTCCGGGCCTTATCAGGGCCGCCATGCCCGATTATCCGAATAAGCTAAACAATTGGCGGACTTGCGGCTTACCTTCGCGCGCTTTTATAGTTGAGCTTTATCGCGGAATTTATTTATTCACTTCCAATGAGATTCCCCCTCTTATTGTCGGGCCTGTTGATGGGCCTGGCCGGGCCGCTTATGGCCCAACCCCTGGCTCCGTCTACCGACCCAATTGCCACTCCCTCAGTGCCCACGGCCGCGCCCATTCCGCCCGAGCTGAAACCGCACGGCAGCGTGTATTTTAGTTGGGGCTACAACCGTGACTGGTACACGCGCAGCGACATCCGATTCAAAAACACCAAAACCGATAACTACGACTTCACCTTCGTGAACGCGCATGCCAGCGACAAGCCTGATTTTAAGGACTTCTGGCGGTTCAATTCTTGGACCATTCCGCAGTACGACATGACGCTGGGCTACCTGTTTCACGACAAACACAACCTCGGCATCGAAGTGAGCTGGAACCACCTCAAGTACGTGGTCGACGACAACCAGATTATCCACGTCAAAGGCCAGATTCGGGGGCGTTACCTTGATAAGGACACGCTGGTAACGCCCGCTTTCGTGCACCTGCAACACACCAACGGCAACAATTACCTGATGGTGAACCTGGTGAAGCACAAGGTGCTGTGGGACCGTCGCTTGCTGAAAGTAAGCGCCGTGGGTAAGGTGGGGGCCGGCCCCCTGGTTTCCTACACCATCTCGACCGTGCTAGGCAACCACCAGGAAGGGCCCTTCCACTACCACGGTCTGGTGGTGGGCAGCAGCCTGGGCCTGAAAGCGGATATTTTTCGCTATTTCTTTCTGCAAACCGACGTGCAGGGCGCCTTCGCCGACTACACCAACACCTTCCTGGGCGACGACCGGCAGGGCCGCGCCACTCATGTTTTCGGGTCGTTGCAGGCCATTTGGGCCTTTGGATTCAACGTGCCGCTGTAAGACGTCAGTTATTGCGAGTGGAGCGTAGCGGAACGCGGCAATCCGTCCTGTAATAACCAGACAATTTCTTTTACCAGAAAGCCCCGGCACTACTCAGTACCGGGGCTTTTTACTATTAAAAAAAGCTTCACCGCATCTCAGGGTTGGTCGCATTGAGATGATAGATTGCCGCGTTCCGCTGCGCTCCACTCGCAATGACAGGCGATTACACCAGTCCGCTCATCCGCTCGAAGCCGGTGCCCAGAATGTCGGTATCGTCGGCTCCGAGCCAGTCTTTGAGGATGTTGGCGTAGATGCTGCGGAAGTCGACCTGGTGGCGCAGGTCGCCTTGGTCGAGGTTTACGAGGTCTGGAGCGTCGTTTATTACGCCTTTTTTCTGAAGCGCGCCGCCGGCCAGGAATACGTTGTTGGCCGTGCCGTGGTCGGTGCCGTTACTGGCGTTCTGGCCCACGCGCCGGCCAAACTCGCTGAAAATCAACACCAACGTGTTGTTCCATTGGTCGTGCTGACGCAGGTCGTCGGCCAGGGCGGCCAGGCCGTCGCCGAGGTCGGTGAAGAGGCGTTGCTGCTGCTCGTGCTGGCGCACATGGGTATCGAAACCGCTCAGGGCCAGGTAGTACACGCGGGATTCCACGCCGGAGTTAATCAGCTCGGCGGTGGTTTTCAGGTTTTTGCCGAAATCGGAATTCGGGTACGTCACGGCCGATTTGTAGATTTTCGACTTGTCGTACAGATAGTCAGCCGAGGACGCGGTTTCGGCCAGCGTCTTGTAGAGGTAGTCGACCTGCTCCTGATGGGCGGGCGCGGTTTCCTTACTCACTTTGCTTAGCAGGCGGTTCTGGTTGATTTGGTGGAATTTATCCGGATTTTTCAAGGCCAGGCCTTTGCGCTGGCTGCCTTTCAGGGCCAGGCTCAGCGTGTCGTCGATTTCGAGGGCGTTGTAGGGCCGTTGGCAGTCGGGGCAGCTGGAGTCAAGGTAGCGGCCCAGCCAGCCGGTGCTCACCACCTGGTCGGAGCCCGAGCCGGACTGCCAGATGTCCATCGAGCGGAAGTGCGAGCGGTCGGGGTTGGGGTAGCCCACTGAGTTCAGCACGGCCAATTGGCCCTGGTCGTACAGGCCTTTTAGCCCTTTCAAAGCCGGGTGCAGGCCCAAATCTTTGTCCAAAGCCAAAATTCCCTCAGTTTCCTTGATGCCGAGCGTGGGTCGGGCCTTGTAATACAAGTCGTTGCGATAGGGGATGACGGTATTCAGCCCATCATTGCCCCCACCCAGCTGCACCACAATCAGGCGGCGTGCCCCGGTGGCATCGCGCAGCCCCGCGAGGCCCGGCCCCCGGTCCAGAGCGTGCAGGAACTTGGGCACCAGCAACAAAGTACTGGCCAAAGCGGAGGTGCGGAGGAATTCGCGGCGGGTGGAAGCCATAGCTGTATCGGGAAGGAGAGGATTTATGCTAACTGATATTCAGGTAAGCTCAATAGGCTCACTAAAGTGGCCCGTAACGCATCAGCAGGCTCTTTTTGCTGGGCGGCCTGCTGCACCAGTTGCAGGTTTTCGGGCCGGATGCTGGCCTGGAGCAGGAAGCCGCTGAGCTTTTCGGGCTGCTGGGCGACGGGCGTGGCTCCGAGCAGCTGCTGGAGCGGGGCCAGCGGCAGGTGGGCACCCGCGCCGGGCCGCACGGTGCGCTCAGCCTTGGTCTGGTTGGGGGCGATGTCGTTTTCGTCTTGTTTCAGGGCTACGGCGAATTCGGCGTTTTTGAACAGGATGGCCGGCAACTGCAAGCGCAGCAGCAGCGACGACGAATCAATCCAATTGCGGCCGCCGGGCCAGCCGGCCACGTTCGGCGGCTGAAACAGGTTCTGGCCCAGCGCGCGCTGGTAGCCCAGCAGCGGCTGCGCATTGTCGACCTGCACATTAAGCGTGCGGCGGATGCCGGCCAGCAACTCCACGGGGCTCTTGATGTGGGTGCCCATGTTGGCCAGTTCGTAAAACCAGTCGGCCGAAAACAGGCGCTCCATGAGGTCGGCAATATCGTAGCCGCTTTTGCGGAAGGCTACCGCCAGCGGCTCGATGTGCGCCGGGTTGGGTACGTCGTTCACAAAGAAGCGGTAGATTTTGGTGGTGAGGAACGTGGCGGCGGCGGGCTGGGCCAGGATGTGCGTCAGCACGTCTTCGCCGGTCAGGTTGCCGGTTTTGCCCAAGAAGGTTTTGGTGCCGGCATCGTGTTCCCGCTCCCGAAATTTGAAGTTGCTTTGGTAGTCGTAGCCCCAGCCTGTGAAGGCGCGGGCGGCTTCTTTCACGTCGGTTTCGGTGTAGTTGCCGCGCCCCAGCGTGAACAGCTCCATCACTTCGCGGGCGAAGTTCTCGTTGGGGTGCTCCTTGCGGTTCTGCTGGTTGTTGAGGAACTGCAGCATGGCCGGCTCCTTGCTCACAGCCAGCAGCAGGTCGGGGAATTTGCCCAGCGCATACTGCCGGGTGGTGTTGTGCAGGCTGAGCGCGGCATCGGGCTGGCGCACGCGGCAGGCAAAGTGCCCGTGCCAGAACAGGGTCATCTTCTCGCGCAGCTGCGCCGGCGAAGTAGCCATGCGCTCCATCCAAGCCGTGCTCATGTTGTTGAAGGCGTCGCGGATGCCCTCGTTTTGCATCTTGCGCTGGGCGGGCGTGAGGTCGGCGCGGCGCAGGCGCGGGACGCCGGCCGCAATGGTACCGCCTTTGAAGGCCGCGCGCGGACGCAGGACAGCTACGGGGGCAACTGGTGCGCCAGGAGGCGCGGGCTGGTCGGGGGTTGTCACCATGCCGTTGGGCACGGGGTTGTTTTTGGTCGAGGCCGGGTCGGTCATCACCATGCCCTGCGGGTCGGTGTAGTTCAGGGCGGGGCCGGCGAGGGGCTCGAAATGCTCCGAATCGTGCAACAGTTGGCGCAGGGCTTTGCGCGGGCTGAGGCCGGCGGCCACGTCCTGCGGGCGCGGCCCAAAGCCGGCACGCCAATAAAGGTGCTGCAGTTGCTGGGTGCTGTTCATGTCTGGTAAGACGCGAGCCAGCGGGCGGGGTTTAATAGGGGCAGGGCTCGGCGGACATCTGCCATTGCGAGCGCAGCGCGGCAATCCGTCCTGTCAATCCCAGACACCTGATAATGTGACAAAGTCTTTTTCAATAGAAAGCCCCGACTCTTCGTAGAGCCGGGGCTTTCTGGTAAAAGAAAGTGACTGGTTTCGACAGGACGGATTGCCGCGCTGCGCTCGCAATGACAAGGCGTTTCTAAAACCGCGCCCCCAGCACCACTGTCTTCTTGAACTCGCGCTTCTCGCCGCTGGTGGGGCGGAATAATTCGACCAGCAGAATGTAGTAGCCCACGGCCGCTTTATGGCCTTTATCATCGATGCCGTCCCACTGGATAAAGCCGTTGATGGGCAGGGTTTCGTTGCGGGTGAGGCGGCGCGTGAGGCGGCCCAAGGCGTCGTACACCGTCACGCTGGCGGCGTAGCCGGGCGCGTCGAGGTGGTAGTTGAGGGTGGCGAAATCTTGTTGGCCGTCGTCGTCGGGGGTGAAAACTTCGGGCGTCACGGTCAGCTCCTGGTTGCCGCCGGCATCGTCCTGGGCCTGCGAATTGGGGCGGCCGGGCGTGGCGTAGCCCACGGCACTGGCCGCCGAGTGAAAATTGCTGCCCAGCGTCGGCCCATTGGTCCGGATGCGCTCCAGCGACACGCCGTCCTGGGTGGCCAGCAGGCTCAGGTGCAGCGCTTTGCTGTAAGCAAGCCGGTCGATTTCAGTCTTGTTGCCGTCGATTAGCACTGCCGTGCCCGCATCCGGGAAAGAGGGCAAGCCTGGGATTTGCACCAGGTTGGCGGCGTCGCTGCTGCTGGGGTACTGCGCCGTGATGATGGCCGTGCTGGTGCTAAACGCCAGAATCTGGCCCGGGGCCAGCGGCAACGGCCCGGTGCTCAGCACGTCGCCATCGATGCTGGCGTCTGATTTTACGTTTCCAATTTGCCAGCCCTGCAAATCAATGAATTTGTTGCTGCGGTTGATGATTTCCACAAACCGCACGGCGCTCACACGGGGGTTAAAGAGCAGCTCGTTTATCACCACGTCGCCGCTCACGGCTGGTTCGGGCAGGGCAAGGGTGGCCGGCTGCAGCACGCCGCTGGCATTGCCGGCGCAGTCGGTAGCCGTTTGCACAGTGAGGGTGATGGGGCGGCTGGGGCTCAGAGGAGCGGCCAGGGTGAGGTCTACCTGCCGGAAATCGGGCCCCACGGGCGCGGCCCGCGTAATGGCCGGGCCGGGGGCGGCCAGCGCGTAGCGGCCCACGGCAACGGCCGTGGCACTGTCCAGCTTTTCGGAGAAATACGCGCGAACGGTGGTGGAGTTCAGGGCCACGGCGCGGAGCAGGGTGGGGGCCAGCGCGTCGGCGTTGGCGGCGCTCACCGAGTTGACTTTGCCGGGGGTACCGCCAATGGGGTTGGTGCTGGCGGTCCAGTTTTCGGCCCCGCCGCAGTAGTTGTTCGTGTCAATCATCTCCAGGCTCCAGCCGCCGTCCTTCTTCTTGGCGTCGCGGTACCAGGCATCCGAATACGTAACCTCGAACAACGTGCGGCCGTCCGCACCGCGCAGAATGAGCTGGTCGCCGCCGTTGCTGAGCGAGGGGAAACTGGTGGGGCCATACACTTTGCCGTAGGTCGCAAAATCGGCGATATGCGTGCTGCCGCACACAATGGCGTATTGGCCGGGGGCCAGCCGGGCGGTGTCAGCACTGGCCAGCACCGCCACGGTGGCGGTGCTGCCCTTGCCCAGGCGCACGCCGCGCAGGCTAATGGTTTTGGTGAGGCTGCGGTTGTAAATCTCCACGTATTCAGCAGATGGCAGGCCCACCGGCGGCGTTTCATCGGCAAAAATCTCCGTGATAATCAGGTCGCCTACTGCTGGCGCGACGGGCGGGGCCACGGTAGCGGTTTGCAGGCTGCCGCTCACGTTGCCCACGCAGTCGGAGGCCGTTTGCACCGTGACGCTGATGACGGCTGAAGTCGAAACTACTGTGCCCAGCGTGAGGTCGACCTGCCGAAAATCAGGCCCGATGGGCGTGACGCGGGTGATGGTATTGGCCGGGGCGAGGGTGTAGCGGGACACGTTGCTCACTGAGGCACTGTCCAGCTTTTCGGAGAAGGTGAGGCGCAGCGTGTTGGTGGCGGGCAGCTCGGCGCGGAGCAGGGCCGGGGCCTGCGCATCGGCGTTGGCGGCGCGCACCGAGTTGGCGCGGCCGGGCGTGCCGCCAAGGGGGTCGGTGCTGGCAATCCAGTTGCTGGCTCCGGCGCAAAAGTTGTTCGTGTCAATCATTTCCAGGCTCCAGCCGCCATCCTTTTTCACGACGTCACGGTACCAGGTATCGGAATACGTGACTTCAAACAGCGTGCGGCCGTCGCGCCCGCGCAGGATGAGCTGGTCGCCGCCATTGCTGAGCGAGGGAAAGTTGGTGGGGCCGTACACTTTCACACCGGGCGTGGCAAACTGGCTGATGCGCGTACTGCCGCACACAATGGCGTACTGGCCGGGCAGCAGCTTGGCCGTGTCGGCAAAAGCAGCGAAGGTGGTAGTGCTGGTTTTGCCTAGGCGCACGCCGCGCAGGCTCAGGGTTTTGGTGAGGCTGCGGTTGTAAATCTCCACGTATTCGGAGAGTGGCAGGCCTACCTGCGGCGTTTCATCAGCAAATATTTCGCTGATAATCAGGTCGCCAAAGGCCGGTGGTACGGGCAGCGCCGTGAAGGCCGCAGTGAGCGGCCCGGCCGCCACATTGCCATAAAGGTCAGCCACATTACGAACTTCGAGCACACTCTGGCTCGGGAAATCGGCGGCGAAAACCAGGCGCACCACGGCCGGATTGGTGGCCGAGGGCTGCGCCGAAACCGGCACCGCGCCGCTTTGCAGACGGTAGTTGGCGGGCAGGCCGGCACTGGCGGCGGCCACGGCCTCGTTGAACACCACGTCGACCTGCCGGGCATCGGCCGGCACGGCGCGGGCGAGAAGCGGGGCCGTGGCATCGGTCACCACAAAGTCGTCGAAATAGAAATTGCGGTTGTTGGTGGCGGAATAATTCAGGAATACGCCCACGGCCACGCTGCGCTGGTAGGTGGCATCGATGGGCTGCGTGGCCTCGGCTACGAAGGTGCGGTTGCCGGCGAGGTCGCGCTCCAGGGTCCACTGGTTGGCGGTGGTGCGGGTCACGCGCACGCGCACCAGGTTGTTGGTGGTAGATAAACTGCCCGTGGCGCCGTCGATGACTGCCACGGCGGTGCGGGTGGAGTCTTTGCGAAAAAGGCTGACTTTGCCGCCGGTGCCGCCCAGGCGCACAAAGTAGCCGGAGTTGTTGGTGGCCTTCAGGTCGGCCTGCGAGGCGATGAGCCACACGTCGGCGTAGTTGCCGGAGGTAGTGACCACCTTCAGGTTGGCCCAGAATTCCCAGACCGTGCCGGTGGTGGCCTGGCAGGGCGTGCTGAGGGCAACCTGCGTGGTGGTGACGGCCGGGCCGTTGCTTTGCAGCACCTGCGCGTTCACCTGGAAGCTAGCCGCGTCGCCGGTCCAGGTGGGGTTAGCGGTGAAATTGCCGTCGGTGAAATTATCGGCCAGCTGGGCGTGCGCGAAGCCGGGCAGGAACAGGAGGAGGAAGTAGAGGTGTTTCAGCAAGGGGCGCAGAAGAAAGTGAAGTCGGCAAAATGCAGACGCGGCGTCTAAAGTAATCCATTTCTGGCGACATTTGCGGGCGCGTGCCCGTTGGGGCACCTGTTTATTTTTCTGCTTTTTCCATGAAAATTGCTGTTGTGGGTGCCACCGGCCTGGTGGGCACCGAGATGTTGAAAGTATTGGCGGAGCGTCAGTTTCCCCTCACCGAGCTGCTGCCCGTGGCTTCGGCCAAATCGGTGGGCCAGTTTATTGAATTTCAGGGCAAAAAATACCCCGTGGTGAGCATGGACGACGCCATTGCGGCCCGGCCCGAAATTGCCATTTTCTCGGCCGGCGGCTCCGTGAGCAAGGAGCACGCGCCGCGCTTTGCCGCCGTGGGCACCACCGTTATCGACAACTCCTCGGCTTGGCGCATGGACCCCACCAAGAAGCTGGTGGTGCCCGAACTGAACGCCAATACCCTCACGCCGGAAGATAAAATCATTGCCAATCCCAACTGCTCCACCATTCAGATGGTGGTGGCGTTGAATGACTTGCATAAGAAGTACCACGTGCGCCGCATTGTGGTGAGCACCTACCAGAGCGTGACCGGCACCGGCAAAAAAGCCGTGGACCAGCTCTTGGAAGAGCGCGCCGGCCAGCCCGCCAGCAACCCCGCCTATCCGCACCCCATCGACTTGAACGTACTGCCGCACATCGACGTGTTCGAGCCCAGCGGCTACACCAAGGAGGAGCTGAAAATGGTGAACGAGACCAAGAAAATCATGGGCGACGACAGCATCCGCGTCACGGCCACCTGCGTGCGCATTCCGGTGATGGGCGGCCATTCGGAGTCCATCAACGTGGAGTTTGCCGAAGAATTTGACCTGGCCGAGGTGCGCGAAATCCTGGCCCACACGCCCGGCGTGGAGCTAGTGGATGACCCGTCGACCAACGCTTACCCTATGCCCAAAGACAGCCACGGCAAAGATGCCGTGCTGGTGGGCCGCCTGCGCCGCGACGAAACGCAGCCCAAAACACTGAATATGTGGGTGGTGGCCGACAACTTGCGTAAAGGCGCCGCCACCAATGCCGTACAGATTGCCGAGTACCTGCTGAGCCAGCAAGCTGCGAAAGCATAACGCCAGCCCAATACTTGACTCAAGGCCATTTGCCATCTCCGTGACTCCTTTCCAGAAACGATGAAACAACTTTCTTTACTGGCAACGCTAGCTGTGGCGGCCAGTGGCGTGGGCGAGGCCCAGGCCCAGAACGTACGGGTTGGCCTGAAGGGAGGGCCGTCCTATACTACAGTCGTCGGCCAGAACGTAGATGGAGCTGCTTATAAGTGGGGCTTTCATGGTGGGGTGCTGGTCAATTTCAAGCTCAGCGACCGGCTTTCCCTCCAGCCTGAAGTGCTATACTCCCAGAAAGGCACG
Source organism: Hymenobacter negativus (assembly GCF_016056375.1). Taxonomy (GTDB): domain Bacteria; phylum Bacteroidota; class Bacteroidia; order Cytophagales; family Hymenobacteraceae; genus Hymenobacter; species Hymenobacter negativus_A. The sequence continues at coordinate 141,661 of NZ_JAEDAE010000010.1, read as the reverse complement.
AAGGAGGAAAACAGCACCACCCGCATCGACGTGAATTACGTGGACTTGCCGGTGGTGCTGCGGGCTACGCCTGGGCTCGGTGGGCTGTTTGTTGAGGCCGGCCCGCAGCTTGGCTACCTGGCCGGCTCTACTAGCCGCGTAGACACCCGCAAACCGCTGGCGCGTGTCACCACCGATTTTGCGGGCAGTTACCCCCACTTCGATGTGGGCTACGCTGTGGGCTTCGGCTACCAGCTGAACAGTGGGCTGGGCATTGGCCTGCGCTACAACGGTGGGCTGACGCACGTGCTCAAAGGCGCTACCGACGACGATACGGCCCGTAATAGCGCTTTTCAGCTGTACCTGTCCGCGCTGGTGGGCAAGGGGCGGTAGGGCATTGCTTGCAAGCCGGGGGCACGGGCTGGACAGGAGATTCAGCACACTGTGCTAGCTGCAACTTGGCCGTCCCCACCTGTGGGCAGCCCAAATGAGCCGGTTTTGCGTATGGCAAACGCTTGACTCAATCAGAAATAATGAATGCCTGGCTGCGCAGTTTCTGGCTGTTGATGGTGCTGGTAAGCACCCTTCCGGCTGGTGCGCAAAACACTGTGCTGCGCGGCCGGGTGCTCGATGCCGAAACCCATCAGCCCATCCCCAACGCTCAGGTGGGGGTGGCCGATAACCGCATCGGTACCAGCACGAACGACGACGGGCGCTTTGCCCTAAGCATCCCACCGGCTTACACTCAGGAAAGGCTGACCGTGGCGCTGCTGGGCTACAAAAGCTACAGCCGGCTGCTGCCGCCGCTGCCGGGGCCGGAGTTGGTCGTTGAGCTGAAAATAAGCCCGGCGGCGCTGGGGGAGGTGCAGGTAACGGGCTCGGTGCTGGGCATTGTGCGGGAAGCGGTGTCGCGCATTCCGCGCAACTATCCGGTGCGGCCCACGCAGCTCACAGGCTTCTACCGCGAGTCAGACAATGACCCGGCCGGCCAGCCGCGCTACCTGGCCGAGGGGCTGCTGCTGGCGTTTAAGGAGCCGTATCAGCGGCGCACGGCCGAGGGTGAAGTGCAGATAAAGCAGTCGCGCAAGGTCGATTTGCGGCCCGACCGGCAGCCCATTCGCATCGACTGGGCGGGCGGGCCATTCATTGTGCACCTCGGCGATTTTGTGCACCGGCGCTCGCAATTCATCAACCCCGCTCATTTCAAGGATTATGACTATCGCCTGGCGCTGGGCAGCACCTTCCAGGACCGGCCGGTGTACGTCATCACCTTCGCGCCGAAGGCCGGCAACCGCCGCGCTGACTTCGAGGGCCGCATGTACATCGACCAGGACAGCTACGCCTTTCTCGGAGCCGAGTGGCACTACACGCCCGCCGGTCTGAAAAGCTCGCCAAATTCGGCCGACTCGCGCGCCCTGCGTGTGGCTTATCAGCTCTACGCCGGCCGCTGGCACCTCAAAACCGTGTGGTGGCAAACCAAAGCCCGCTTGCCCATAGGGCCACCGCTCAACTATTTCGGCGAATTCCTTACCACGACCATCGACACGGCCCAAACGCCCCGGCCCGGCTACACCGAGCGGGCCCAGTACCGGGACGTTTTTCTGCACAACGCCGTGGCCTACGACTCCGCCTTCTGGCAGGGCCACACCACGCTGCTGCCGTCTACGGCGCTGCAAAAGAGCCTGTTCGACCAGCAGCGCCAGCAGCAAACCGATTCCCTGTTCAAACCTGCTGAGGCCGGGACGGACCCGCAGCAGAAGCAATTGAGTGCCTTCGACCGCTTCCTGAAACGCTTCAGCTACGGTTCGCACGTAGGGGCCTGGCCGCTGGACGTGCCCGCGGCTGGCCTGACGGTGGCGTATGCGCCGGCTGGCTCCGGCCTGCAGGTGCAGCGTACGGCCCGGGTGAATGCGCAGGATTTAACCATAATAACCCAGTTTGAGTACCAGTATGCCCTAACGCAGGAGCTGGCCGTGAGCTTGGCCACGCAGCGCCTGTACCGGCAGTTCAAAGGCGATGGCTGGGAAGTGGGCCTGAGCTACGAGCACAACTTCAATTCGCACCGCCGGCCGCTCTACGGCCGCGCTGGCCTGGGCTACATCCGCCAAACGGTGGGGCTACCGCTAGGCACTTTTGATAATCCCGATGCGGGCCTGCGCGTGAGCGGCACCCACCTGGGGGCCGACGAGCTAAGCGCCCGCATCCAAACCGTGAGCGACGCCCTGCGCCCCAGCCTGGGACTGGGGATTGAACTGAGCCATAAGTTCGAACTGGTGGCCGATGCTAGTTACCTGGTGCCATTGCGCAGCAAAACGCAGCTGCAGCTGGATGAGGAAAGCGGCTTTTTCCTGTTCCGTAGCAGCGCCACCGTCGATTTGCCCGCTGCCGCCGTAGACCTGCGCGTGAACGACCAGCCCACCACGCGCCTGCCGTGGCAGCAGCAACCCTGGCTGTTGAGCATCGGGCTGCGCTACCGCGTCCGCTGATATCTATGCCGCAACTCAAGCTGCCCGCCACCTTCTTTCAGCGCCCCGATGTGCTGGCCATTGCCCGCGACCTGCTGGGCAAGCACCTTTACACCCACATCGACGGCGTAATAACGGCCGGCCGCATTGTCGAAACCGAGGCCTACCGGCACGAGGGCGACCATTCCCTCACGCTGCATTTGCAGCGCAAGCGCCACCAGGCGCAGGGCCTGCACGTGCCCGGCGGCCATGCCTACATTTACACCGTGTACAACCGACACGCGCTGTTCAACATTGCCACTCACGACGCCCGCCACCCCGATGCGGTGCTCATTCGGGCCATCGAGCCATTGATTGGCGTGAAAGAAATGCTGCGCCGGCGCGGCCTGGCTAAGCCCGTACGCGGCCTCACGGCCGGGCCGGGCGTGCTGAGCCAGGCGCTGGGCATCACGCCGGTCCTCACCGGCCAGCCAGTTACCGAGGATATTATCTGGTTTGAAGACCATGCCGAAACCGTAGCCGATGCTGATGTGGTGGCCAGCGCGCGGGTGGGGTTGGAATATGCTGGGGCAGAAGCGGCCGGGCTACCGTGGCGGTTTCGGCTGAAGGACAGCAAGTGGACCAGCCCAGCGAAATAACGGGCTATGGTGCCGGGTACGGCTTGTCCTTTTTGATTTCCAGCCACCGGTCGGGCCGGTCCAGCGGCTTGTAGCCGAAGCGCTGGTAGAGGGTGTGGGCGTCAAAGGTGGCAAGCAGGTGGCGGCGCAGGTTTTGCAGGTCGGGGTGGGCCAGCATCTGCTTCACCAGCCACTTGGAAAGGCCCTGGCCCCGGAACTCGGGCAGCACAAATACGTCGCAGAGCCAGGCAAACGTGGCCCGGTCCGTCACCACGCGGCAGAAGCCGGCCTGGCGGCCATCGGGGGTGTAGAGGCCGAAGTTGAGGGAATTGGCCACGGCGCGCTCCACGGTGGCGCGCGGAATGTGCTTAGCCCAGTACGATTCTTCGCTCAGCCAGCGGTGAATGGCGGCGAGGTCGAGCCGGGCGGGGTCGGTGCTGAGGGTGTAGCCGGCGGGGTGGGCGGCGGTGAAAAAATCAGCCATAGCGGAAGACGGTGAATGCCGCCGCAAGCTACAAAATCGGCTCCGGGCAGGGCAAGTGGCATCCGGCTACGGCGGAGTTTCGTTATCTTTTGATAAACAGCGGTTTTTCATTCAATCATTTGCTGCCTATTGCCATGAAATCTCTACGCAATGCTTTGCTGGCCCTGTCCACCACGGGGCTGCCGCTCGCCGCCTGTGCCCAGGCGCCGTCCCTCACCACGTTTCCGGTGGGCACTACCACGGTCACGGTTTCGGCCCTGGCCTCCAACCTGAGCACCATTTGGGAGCTGGTGTGGGGGCCCGATAATTTCATCTGGGTAACGGAGCGCAGCGGCCGCATCAGCCGCGTGAACCCGGCCACCGGGCAGGTGCTGCCGCTGCTCACCATTGCCGACGTGACCGAAAGCAACGAGAGCGGGCTGCTGGGCATGGCCATCGATGCTACGCCCACGGGCCAGCCGGCCGGTACCTACGGCGTGTTTGTGGTGTATAACTACACCGACCAGGGCACGCTGAAGGAGAAGCTGGTGCGCTACTCCTACGCCAACGGCACGCTGAGCAACCCTGTGGTGCTGCTGGGCAACATCGTGGCCACCACCAACCACAGCGGCTCGCGCCTGCTGTTGCTGCCCGACCGCACCCTGCTCATGACCACCGGCGACGCGCTGGTGGCCTCCGAAGCGCAGAACCGCGCGTCGCTCAACGGCAAAATCCTGCGGTTGAATTTCGACGGCACCATTCCTGCCAACAACCCCACGGCCGGCAGCGCCATCTACACGCTGGGCCACCGCAACCCGCAAGGCATCGTGCGGCTGCCCGATGGTCGCATCTATAGCTCGGAGCACGGGCCGAATAATGACGATGAAATCAACAAGATAGAAGCGGGCCGCAACTACGGCTGGCCCAACGTGGAAGGCCTCTGCGACCTGCCCGCCGAAGCCACCTTCTGCACCGCCAACAACGTGCGCGAGCCCCTCACCGTCTGGACGCCCACCATTGCTCCGGCCGGCCTCACGTACTACGACCACCCGGCCATTCCCGGCTGGCGCGGCAGCCTGCTGCTGGCCGTGCTCAAAGACCACAAGCTCACCCAGCTCACGCTGGACGCGGCCGGGCTTACCATTCCCACCCGCACCGATTTTCTCTCCACTTTTGGCCGGCTGCGGGCCATTTGCGTATCGCCGGATGGCAAGGTGTACATTGGCACCAGCAACCGCGACGGCCGCGGTGCCCCCGCCGCTACCGACGACCGGATTCTCACCCTCGAAAACCGGGCCTACGTGCCCACGGCCACGCGCCTGGCCGCGGGTTCTGCTTTTGATGTTTTCCCCAACCCTGCCCGCCGACAGGCCACCGTGCAGCTGCCCGCGCCGGGCGGCCGCCTCCTCGTGAGCGACCTGCTGGGGCGCCCCGTGTATTCGGTGCAGCCCACAGGCACTACCGCCACGCTGGACCTTGCCGGCCTGCGCCCCGGCACCTACCTGGTGCAGGCCGATGGCACGGCCGGCCGCAGCACCCGCAAGCTGGTGGTAGAATAAATCATTGATAAAACGGAGTTGGATGCTCAGGTTTTGACAACAAAAAAGGGCCGGCAATTTGCCGGCCCTTTTCGTTTTGGGGTGGTGCGGAGGGTTATTCCAGCACCACTTTGCGGGTCAGTACCTGGCCGCCCACCGTCACGCGGAGCGTGTAGAGGCCCGTGGCCAGGCCGCGGGTGCTCAGGGTCTGCTCGGCAGTGCCGCTCAGCGCTTTGGTTGCCACTACCTGGCCCAAAGCATTCAGCAGCGTAGCCTGGCCGCCCGCGTTCAAGCCGCTCAGGCGCAGCGTGAGCTGGCCGGTGTTGCTCGGGTTGGGGTACACCAGTAGCGCGTCGGTGTTGGCCTGGGCGCTGGTGGCAGTGGGCGTGCTCAGGATGGTGAACGAGCCCGTGGTGTCGGAGCTGCCGTAGCCGCTCACAGCCACATAGTACGTAGTACCCACGGTGAGACCCGTGAGACGAACCGGGCCCACGTTCAGGTTGCTACCCGTAGCCGCCTGGCAGAACACCTGGTTGAAGGGACCGGCCGAGCAGCTGGGGGTAGTGAACACGCGCACCATGCCAGCGGCCGTGCCCGTGATGGTCAGGGTGCGGCTGGTAGTGGTAGCAATGAAGCTGAACCACACGTCTTTGGGCAAGGCTGCCGGCGAGCAGGCGGGCGTGTTGATGCCGTTCTGTATGCTGGTGGTCGAGCCCACGTTCGAGCCGGTAACGGTAGTGGTGCCCAGGGCAACTGCGCCGCAAGGCTCATCATTGGCCGGAGCGGTAAGCGGCGTGGTGAAGCACGTCGGGCCCACGAAGGAGCTGCTGCCATTCACCGTGCCGCAGTTCTGGCGCACGTAGAAGCAGTAGTCGGTAGCTGCCTGCAGGTTGGTCAGCGCGTAGGTAGCGGCCGTGAGGCCGGTTACACTGGTGCCGGTGCCTTGCGTGAAGCCCTGCGGGCCGTATTCCAGCTCGTAGGTATTGCCGGCGGGCAGGCCGCCCGTGGGGGCCAGCCAGTTCAGGGTAGCCGTGGTGTTGGTCAAGCCGGTAACGGTGGGGCCGCTGGGGGCCGCGCAGTTCGACGGAGCCGTTACGCACACAGCGATGAGGCCGGCATTGGTCGTGCTGTACGACCAGGCGCGGATGTAGAGCACCTCGCCCGGCGTGCGACCCGTCAGAGCCACCTGCGAGTACAGGCCGTTGGTGTCGTCGTTGCAGCCAATCTCCGTCAGGTTGCCGCAGGTACCGGAGTACAGGCTTAGAACCGTATCCGTGATGTTGCTGCCAGCGGTGGGGGCCACGGTTTTCACCGTTACCGACCCGCTTACGGGCACCGTCACCTTAAACCACACGTCCCGGTTCAGGGTCGTGCTGCAGCTCGGAGTGGGGGCACCCGCCGAGGTCGTGGCGGCGGTGTTATCGGAAGTCGTCTGCGTGATGCAGGTGCCAAACTGAATGGGCACGTTGAGAGCACCGGCGCAGTCATCATTCACCGGCGCTACGGCCAGCGTGTTGAAGGTAATCGTAGCGGGTTGCGAGGTCTGGCTGCCACCGCAGTTGCTCACGATGCTCACCGTGTAGCTCGTGCCGGGCGTCAGGCCGGTCAGCGTCAGGGGCGAAGCCGTGATGGTCTGCGTCGTGGCCGTGCCGCCGGCTGGAGTTATCGTTACCGTATAGTTCGTCGACGCCGAGGAAGGCGTGAAGTTTACCGTAGCTCCGGTCGTGGTAAGGCCAGTAGCCGTCACTGCCGTCACGGCGGGGCAGGTGATGTAGCTTACACGCACGTTGTCCACGCCGATGTCCGTCACGCCGAAGTCGCTGGTGGCGCGCAGGCGGATGATGGTGGTAGCCGTCAGGCCGGTAGCCGGCAGGTTCACCGTCTGGTGCGTCCAAGTGCTGGCCGTGGTCAGGCTCCGCAGCGAAGCACTGAACGAAGTGCCGCCGTTGGTGCTCACGAATACTTTCAACGAGTCCGAACCCGAGGTGTTGATGTAGTCAAACTCCAACGTGGGCGTGCCCGCCGTGCCGGCCATGTTTACCGACAAGTCAAGCGTGCCGCGGGTGCCGCTGCTGGCGTTGTAGGTGTGGAAGCGTGCCGAGTGTGCGCTGGTACCGGTGCCCAGTGGGCTGCCGGCCGGCGAGTAAGCGCCCGAAGTCGGGCCGGTCCAGGCGGCGCTGGCGCCGTCGTCTTCACGACGCCACGAGTTGTTGCCGGTGACCGGCGTGTTGCGCCAGTTTACAGCCGGAGCATCGTTGGTACCGCAGAGGCTCAGCCAGGCGGCTTCGAAGTCCTGCGTGTAAGCCGTCGTGTTGTTCACCGTGGCGTAAGGAGCAGCCAGGCAGCCGGTGGTGAAGGTCACCGTGGTAGCCGCCGAGGTCTGGCCGGCGCCGCAGTTGCCCACGATGCTTACCGTGTAGCTCGTGCTGGCCGTCAGGCCCGTCAGGGAAACGGGCGACGTGGTAACGGTCTGGGTCGTGGGCGTGCCACTGGCCGGCGTTACCGTCACTGTGTAGTTGGTCGGGCCCGAGGTGGGGTTAAAGTTGATAGTGGCAGTGGAGGCAGTTATACCCGTTGCCGTAACCCCCGTCACGGCGGCGCAGGCCACGTACGTAACGTTCACGTTATCCAGGCCAATATCGGTGAGGCCGAGGTCACCCACCGCGCGCAGGCGGATGATGGTCGTAGCCGTGAGGCCGGTGATGGGCAGGTTAAGCGTCTGGCGAGTCCAGGTGGCAGACTGGCCGAGGCGGATGAGTGCTGCGCCAAACGTGGTGCCGCCGTTGGTGCTCACAAACACGTTTAGCGAGTCTGTGCCTGACGTGTTGATGTAATCGAAGGTGAGCACGGGCGTGCCCGACGTGCCAGCCATGTTAGCGAACAGGTCCAGGCTGCCCCGGGCGCGGCCCGATACATTGTAGGAGTGGAAGCGGGCCGAGTGCAGGCTGGTGCCCGTGCCCAGCGGGCTGCCGAGTGGCGCGTAAGCACCCGAAGCCGGGGACGTCCAGGCGGCACTGGCACCGTCGTCGTCGCGACGCCACGAGTTGTTGCCCGTCAGCGGCGTGTTGCGCCAGTTCACGGCCGGAATTTCGTTGGTGCCGCACTGGCTGGTCCAGGCCGCCTCGAAGTCCTGGTTGTAGGGCGTCGTGTTGTTGATGAGCACATACGGCGCGGCTGCGCAGCTCGTGGTGAAGGTCGTGGTGGTTGCCGTCGACGTGGTGCCACCGCTGCAGTTGCTCACAATGCTCACGGTGTAAACCGTGTTAGGCGTGAGGCCCGTCAGCGTGATGGGCGAAGCCGAAGGCGCGGGCGTAACCGTGGTAGCCGTGCCACCGGCCGGGGTCACCGTTACGGTATAGGTAGTGGGGCCGGCGGGCGGGGTGAAGGTCAGGACCGCACCGGTGGCCGTCACACCCGAAGAAGTCAGGCCCGTGATGGCCGCGCAGGCGATGTAGCTCACGCGCACGTTGTCCACGCCGATGTCCGTCACACCAAAGTCACCCCGGCCGCGCAGGCGGATAACGGTGGTAGCCGTCAGGCCGGTAGTGGGCAGGCTCACCAGCTGGTGCGTCCAGGTGCTAGCCAGGTTCAGGCCCAGCAGGGCGGGGCCGAACGTGGTACCGCCGTCGGTGCTCACAAACACTTTCAGCGAGTCCGAGCCCGAGGTGTTGATGTAGTCAAACTCCAGCGAGGGCGTACCTACCGTGCCGGCCATGTTCACGTACAGGTCCATGGTGCCGCGGGTGCCGCTGGTAGCATCATAGGAGTGGAAGCGAGCCGAATGCGCGCTGGTACCGCCGCCCAGGGGGCTGCCGGCCGGCGTGTAAGCACCCGAGGTGCTGCTCCAGGCGGCGCTGGTGCCGTCGTCTTCGCGGCGCCACGAAGTGTTGCCGGTGAGCGGGGTCGTGCGCCAGTTCACGCCGGGCACATCGCGCGTGCCGCACTGGCTCAGCCAGGTGGCTTCAAAATCCTGGGTATAGGGCGTGGTGTTGTTCACCGTAACATAGGGCGCGGCCAAGCAGCCGGTGGTGAAAGTCACAACCGTCGGTTGCGAAGTCGAACCCGCGCCGCAGTTGCCCACAATGCTCACCGTATAGCTCGTGCTGGGCGTCAGGCCGGTCAGCGTCAGGGGCGAAGCCGTGATGGTCTGGGTCGTGGCCGTGCCGCCGGTTGGGGTTATCGTTACCGTGTAGTTCGTCGACGCCGAGGCGGGCGTGAAGCTCACCGTTGCGCCAGTGGCCGTGATGCCGGTAGCCGTCGCGGCCGTTACAGCGGGGCAGGTGATGTAGCTCACGCGCACGTTGTCCACGCCGATGTCCGTCACGCCGAAGTCGCTGGTGGCGCGCAGGCGGATGATGGTGGTGGCCGTCAGGCCAGTGGCCGGCAGGTTCACCGACTGGCGGGTCCAGGTGCTGGCCGTGGTCAGGCTCAGCAGCGAAGTGCTGAACGAAGTGCCGCCGTTGGTGCTTACAAACACCTTCAGCGAGTCCGTGCCCGAGGTGTTGATGTAGTCGAATTGCAGCGTGGGCGTACCGGCCGTGCCGGCCATGTTCACCGACAGGTCCATGGTGCCGCGGGTGCCGCTGCTGGCGTTGTAGGAGTGGAAGCGGGCCGAGTGCGCACTGGTGCCGCCGTTGAGGGGGCTGCCGGTGGGCGAGTAAGCGCCCGAAGTCGGGCCGGTCCAGGCGGCGCTGGCGCCGTCGTCTTCACGACGCCACGTGTTGTTGCCCGTCAGGGGCAGGGTGCGCCAGTTAGCATCTGGTGCATCGCGGGTAGCGCACACGTTCAGCCAGGTAGCTTCGAAGTCCTGCGTGTAAGCCGTCGTGTTGTTCACCGTTGCGTAAGGCGCCGTGGCGCACCCCGTGGTGAAGGTAATGGTATTAGCCGCCGAGGTCTGGCCGGCGCCGCAGTTGCCCACGATGCTCACCGTGTAGCTCGTGCTGGCCGTCAGGCCGGTCAACGCAATGGGCGAAGCCGTGGCCGTCTGGGTAGTGGGCGTGCCGCCAGCCGGCGTCACCGTTACCGTATAGGAAGTGGCCGACGAGGAAGGCGTGAAAGCCACCGAAGCGCCCGACGCCGTGATGCCCGAAACCGCCAAGCCGCTTACGCTTGGGCAAGCCGCCGGGGCTCCAACCGTGAGCGTAAAATCCTTGGTTTCGCCGCTGCCAAAGTTCGTGCAGGCGTCGGTCGCGCCGTTGGCGTTGCTCGCTCCCCGGCTGCGAATGCGCATCCCCGTAGTGCCTTGTACAGCATTAGTGGGCACCAGCAGCGTTACGCTGGCCGGAGTACCGGTTGGAGAGTTGGTGGTGACCTGCGTCCATTCGCTGGCCTCGTACACGAAATTGTGGTTGTAATCCACCCACACCGATACAATGCTGCTGCCGGTCAGGGTCACGCTCAGCGTGTAGGGCACCCCGCCCGAGATTGTGCCCGTGTAGTTGCCGGTAGCGGGGTAGCTGGTGTACGACTGCCCACCGGTAGCCGCGCAGGTAAGCCCCGTGGCGTTGAGCGTAGTGCCCGACAAGCCCACATCGGTGATGTCGTTGCCGCCGCAAACGCCACCCAGGCCCGTGGCGCAATAGGCAGTAGTCTGGGCCTGGGCTGGCCCGCTACCGAAGAGCAGTGCTGCAAGCAGCATAGCTCCCGCTTGAGGCCAGTGCCGCCTCGTGAAGGAACGTAGGAGTGTTGTCATAAAGGTGAATAGGGTGAATGGGGAAAATGGGAAAAAGGTGGAGGAATAGAATAACGGCCAACAGCCGTTACTACTGGTTTGATGTCGTAATGTAGAGACAAAGCTCGAATGTTTTACTTCCTTTCGTGCTTTCTCCCATTTACTTACAAATAAAGTATCACCTCGTTGCGGGCAATTTTTGTAAAGCTTCCAAATTGGCCGCTGGGAAAACTACCTTTTTATGTGCAGTAATTAAATGGTCTATATTGCTGAACATCAATTGTAATTGTTGTAATTGAAGATGAGCAGGTGTACGTCCAGGATTCAATTCCTGCTCGAGTGACCTAGGGCCTGCTACGCTCCCGAAATAGCTGCCTACTTACTTGCGCATCCGGCGCTGGTGCATTGGCCCGGTACATCCAGTTATAGTCAAGTGGCCCTGCTTTGCGGCACGATGCCAACCATTGTTTTAGGGTTCTTATAAGCAATGAGTTGCGATTGTTGCAGCGTCATTCTACACCATTTTATAAGTGTTAAGCTTACTTGGGTGAAGATGATGGGATACGGAATTGAAAATAAGTTCCTTTTGGGGTGAAAATTGTTATTTCTGGCCCTTAATTTGCTGTATGCATCAATAGTTTCGCGGCTTTTTTTGAACTCGTTCTTTCTACCTGTATCTTGGTTCGCCGATTCGTCGGTAACCACCCGATTTGTGTTTTTTCACACCCTCACACCCCTCTTTTTTCACCCATGAGAAAAATCTTACAATCATTCATCATCCTGCTTTTTGCGTGTGGTCTGCTGGGCGGACTGCCGTCGGCGCGGGCCTCCCACTTGCTGGGTTGCGACATGACTTACACCTCGCTGGGTAACAACCAGTACCGGGTGAAATTCCGCCTCTATCGCGACTGCTCCGGTATCCAGGCTTCGCCCTTCGTGCTGGAGTGCCGCAACGGCGGCTGCAACGCCTCGGCTACCGTAACGGCCCCGCTTGTGCAGCAAGGCAACACGCTGGCTGCAACGCCGCTGTGCCCCAGCACACCCGGTTCCTGCGCCAGCCCGTCGTCGCTCTACCCGCTCTACGACTTTACTAACTACGAAGCCACCGTTACGCTGCCCCCCGGCCAGTGGACGATGAGCACGAGCCAGGGCTCGCGCCCCACCATCGCCAACATCGTTGGCTCGCCCGACCTCTATGCTGAAGCCTATCTCGACAACCGCAACAGCGGCACTACCACGGTAGCCAACACTTCGCCCCAGTTCGACCCGCAGGATATTCCGATTCAGTACGTGTGCGTGAACCAGCGCACCACGTTCGGCTTCTCGGCCATTGAGCCCGATGGTGACTCGCTGGTGTACGCCCTGGCTGCCCCCCTAGGTGCCTGCGGCACGCCCGTTACCTACACCGCTTACCCCGGCGCCAACGCTGGTGGTGTGTTCATCATCACCCGCAGCCCGCTTTGCATCCTGGAAATTCCCGGCCTCACGGGTGGTACGTTGTTTACGCCCCGCCTGCCTATTCCGGTAGCTACTGATACTACGGGCACCTGCCCCATCAAGCAAGGCGTGCCGTATTTCGGCCTCAACCAGACGGCCCGCACGGTTACGTTCACCCCGAACGTGTATAGCCCGGCTACGTCGGCCGCCGATGGCCGCAACAAGTATCAGGTAGTAGTGGAAGTAACCGAGTATCGCCGCATCAACGGCGCGCGCCGCATTGTGGGCCGCGTGCGTCGCGAGGCCGTGCTCATCGTTATTAACTGCGGTGGCAACACGACTCCTAACCCCGTGCAGGCTACCAACCAGACGCCTAATTCCAACACTGGCACCGTTAACACGGCTGATACTACCCAAATCAGCGTGTACTCGTGCAACTACTCGCGCGTACTGGTGAACTTCACCGACCCCGACAACCTGCGCACCCCCAGCGCCCACCAGCAACTGACGGTGACGCTGCCCTCGAACATCAACACCGACCCCAACTACTTGGCTTCAGGCGATGTAGGAACGTTTACCCTAACCGGCAACGGCACCGAGAACCCCCGCGGTGTGTTCTTCTTCCAGCCTTCGCCTTCGCAGGTGGGCCGCACCATTCGCATCAACGTGCGGGTTGAAGACAATGCCTGCCCGGTGAAGGGCCTGCAGAACCGGGTGATTGTAATCAAAATTCTACGCGGCAACTTCGCCTCGGCCGTAGCAGCCGTGGGCGGCTCCACGGTACAGGGCGCGGCGGCAATCTGCCGCGGCAGCTCGCTGTCGCTGCAAGGCCGGGTAATCCGACCTGACTCGGTGCGCCGCCTGGCCACCAATACTACCCAGCCGCAGGTGTACACCTTCCAGTGGACGGCTTCGGCCGGCGGTACTGGCTTGCCAGCGGTGACCAACGTGCAGAACATTTCGGTGAACCCCACCACCACCACGCGTTATTTCCTGCGCATTGCGCCTACCCTGGGTTTTGCACAGGGAGCTTGCGGCGATACCACCTCCATTCTGGTGCGTGTAGTCGCTCCGCCGGTAGCCCGCCTGGTTACCAACAATGCTTACATCTGCCCCGGTGGAACAGCTACGCTGCAAGCTTCGGCCACTCCTGCTGGCGGCGGCACCCCTGGTACCTACACTTACCGCTTCAGCCCTGCCAACGGCCTGGCCGCTGCTGATTTGACGAAAGCTAACCCCACGGTAACCCCCACGGTAACCACCCGCTATTATGTAACGGCTTCGGGCAGCGCCCCTACGAGCTGCACGGATACGACTTCGGTACTGGTACGGGTGCTGCCCGGTGTGAAAGCTGACTTTACCACTGCTGACTCGGTAGGCCTCAACGGCCAGCGTACCAACCGTCCGCCGGTAATCTTCACCTTCAAGGATGCCACGAACTTTACCGGCCTGCCGCAGGGTTCGACCACTACATACAAGTGGACCTACGAGCGCATCAAGGACATCGCTAATAACCGGGTGTCGGGCACGGAAACCACTTTCGGCACGACTACGGCTACGCCCGGTCCGCTGCAGCTGGGTGTATCCGGATACTACCGCATTCGTCTCACCACGTTTGTGTCCATCGTCAATGGTGGCGTGACTACGGCCTGTACGCCTTCGGTGAAGGAGCGCATCGTGCTGGTGCCTGACCTGCAGATACCGAACGTGATTACGCCAAACGGCGACAACCAGAACGACGTGTTCAAGGTGTCGACGGCTGGCACGTTGAGCAAGCTGGAAATCTACAACCGTTGGGGCCGCAAGGTGTATGAGCAAGCCAACTACCAGAACAACTGGGGCGGCGACAACCAGCCTGCTGGCGTGTACTACTACCTGCTCACCTCGTCCAACGGTGCGCAGACCAAAGGCTGGATTGAGATAGTGCGCTAAGCACGCGCTTCTTACCAGATGCATCGAAAAAGGGTGCCGCGATTATCGCGGCACCCTTTTTTGTTGTGGTCGATGCCTACTCAGTGGTTGGCTCAGGCGGGCTGCCCGAGGTGGTGCCGCTCGTTCTTCACGGCATTCTGCACGGTCCAAGTCACTTCGTGCTGCAAGGCAAACTGCCGCACCGGGCAGGCGGGCATCAGGCACAGCGAGCAGGCCGCAAAGGTGCAGGGGTCGGCGTGCACGAACATCTCAACTTCCACCGCAAAGCGCGCCCGGATGAGTTCTTCAATGTCGTGCAGTTCGGTGTGCACCTGGTCCAGGGTGAAGTAGTAAGGCATCTGCATGTGGCAGTCGATGTGCAGGTTGGACCCGTAGCGCTGCACGCGCAGGTTATGCACGTCAATCCAGGGGGCGCGGCGCTGAGCCTGGAGCTCGGCAATTACCTCGGCCACCACGGCGGTATCGGTTTCGTCCATCAGGCCCGATACGGCCCGGCGCATCATCCGCCCGCCATTCACCAGAATGAAGCCGCCCAGCAGCAGCGCCGCCCCCGAGTCGAACCGCACGATGCCCGTGGCCGCCACCAGCACCAGCGCCCCCGACGACACAATAGAAGTAAGCGCATCGATGTACAGGTGCTGCCCATCGCCCACCAGTGCCACCGATTTCAGGCGTTTGCCGCTGCGCACCAGCAGCAGGCCCACGCCCAGGTTCACCACGGCGGTACTGGCCAGCAGCAGCACGCCCCAGTCGGGCCGGGCCACGGGGTGGGGGTGAAGCAGGCTAAGGCCGGCGCTGTAGAGAATAAATGCGCCAGCCATGAAAATCAGGCCCCCCTCAAAACCGAGCGACAGGTTTTCTACTTTGCCGTGGCCGTAGGGGTGGTTTTCGTCCTTGGGCAGGCTGGACAGGTAAAGGCTGTAAAGCGCAAAGCCACTGGTCGCCACGTTGATGATGCTTTCCAGGGCATCGGTGAGCACCGCTTGCGAACGGGTGAGGTGGTAGGCGTAGAACTTAATGCCCACGAGCCCAATGCTGACCACGAGGGACAGCAGGCCGAGGCGGTACTTAGTTTGGGAGGGCGTCATGCAGCGAAATTTTACGGCGCAAAGGTCGGGCGCCGGCCGCCAGCGAGGCAACGGAATCCGACCGGGCCTGCACCGGCCACCAGCGTTGCTAATGCCCGATGAAAGCTAAATGGTTCGGCAGCCGATGCCTGCGCCGGTGCGGGGCTTTTCCAATGCAGCGAATAATTACCGGGCCAGCGCAACTTTTTTCGCTTAGCTCTGTATTTAAGGTGGTCGAAAATTATTTTTAGGTTAACCTAAAAATGCGTAAATTTGAATTGAATCAATTATCCAACGTGCCTCCTTCCACCATTACCGAACCCAAGCAACCGGCCACTGAAACCGGCTGGCGTCATGCCCGCCGGGGCAACTCGCTGAGCGAGGTTTTCGCCAGCATCAAGGTGCCGCCGGCCGATGCCTCGTTCTGGCGCAAGCTGATGGCATTCTGGGGGCCGGGCCTGCTGGTGGCTGTGGGCTACATGGACCCTGGCAACTGGGCCACCGACCTGGCCGGCGGGGCGCGCTACGGCTACACGCTGCTATCGGTGGTGTTGCTTTCCAATTTGTTTGCCATGCTGCTGCAGCACCTGGCGGCCAAGCTGGGCATCGTGACCGGGCGCGACCTGGCCCAGGCCTGCCGCGACCATTACGTGCGCCCCATTAGCCTGATGCTGTGGGCATTGTGCGAAATTGCCATCGCGGCCTGCGATTTGGCCGAAGTCATTGGCTCAGCCATTGCACTCAAGCTATTGTTTGGCCTGCCGCTGGCCTGGGGCGTGGTCTTCACCACGCTGGATGTGCTGGTGGTGCTGTACTTTCAGAACAAGGGCTTTCGCATCATCGAAAGCATCGTGGCGGGGCTTATTGTGCTGATTTTCGGGTGTTTCCTTTACGAAATTATTGCCTCGCACCCCGACTGGCTGGCGCTGGGTAAGGGCCTGGTCCCACGCCTCGAAGTGGTGACTAACCCGCAAATGCTATACGTGGCCATCGGCATTCTGGGGGCTACTGTGATGCCGCACAACCTGTACTTACACTCCAGCATCGTGCAAACGCGGGCTTTCCCGCAGGACGAGGCCGGCAAACGCTCGGCCATCAAGTTCGCCACCATCGACTCGACGGTGGCGCTGTTTCTGGCGTTTTTTGTGAATGCGGCCATTCTGGTGACGGCGGCAGCGGCCTTTCACGGCAAGGGCCACGAAGACGTGGCCGACATCGCCGATGCCCACAAGCTGCTTACACCGGTGCTGGGCGCGGGCGCGGCCAGCGCCTTGTTTGCCATCGCCTTGCTGGCTTCGGGCCAGAATTCGACGCTGACCGGCACGCTGGCCGGCCAGATTGTAATGGAAGGCTTCCTCGATTTGAAGCTAAAGCCTTGGGTGCGGCGGCTTATTACGCGGCTCATTGCCGTGATACCCGCCCTGATAGTGGCCCTGCTCTACGGCGAAAAGGGCACCGGGCAACTGCTGGTGCTCAGCCAGGTAATTCTATCATTCCAGCTCAGCTTTGCGGTAGTGCCTTTGGTGTTGTTCACCAGTAGCAAGGCGAAGATGGGCGTGTTTGTGAACCGGCCGTGGGTGAAAATGGTGGCCTGGGTAGTGTCCGGTATCATCATCATCCTCAACGTGTTTTTGCTCTGGCAAACCTTCTTTGCCGGATAATTTCTTGTAGTCCTGTTGGCCTCAGCTTGTGCGCGAAATCGTAGGTAGCGAGCCAATGGGTGAGGCGGGTAGATAACTCGCCGTCGTAGTTCATCTCCCATTCCAATCAGCATTGGGCTTCACCCTTAGCACCCGCACCTTTTGCGGCACAGAATCACTGCGTCCATTTATATCTAATAAAATATTTATGAAAATATTATTGACACTGATTTTTTTATTGCCGCAACTGACTTTTGCTCAGTTATCTACTCTTAATGGTATAGTGCGTGGTGCCACTCACCAGCCGGTGCCGTTTGCCAGTGTAGCGGTGGTGGGCACCACGCTGGGAGCCGTAGCCGACGCGGCGGGCCATTACGAGCTAACCGGCGTGCCGGCCGGGGCGGTGCGCCTGCGGGCCAGCGCCGTGGGCTTTGCGCCGATAGAGCAGCGCGCTGAGGTAACCGCCGGCCAGCCCCAAACGGTTGATTTCCTGTTGCAAGCTGCGGCCGCTGACCTCGGCGAAGTGGTGGTGACGGGCGTGAGCCGGGCCACCGAAATTCGGCGCAGCCCCGTGCCCATTGCCACGCTCAGCCGCCGCGAAATCAGCCTCAATGCCAACACCAACGTGATTGACGCAGCCGTGCGCGGCATTCCCGGCCTGAGCGCCGTCACCACCGGGCCCAACGTTTCTAAGCCATTCATCCGGGGGCTGGGCTACAACCGCGTGCTGACCCTTTACAACGGCCTGCGGCAGGAAGGCCAGCAATGGGGTGACGAGCACGGCGTGGAGGTGGACGGCTACGACATTGAGCGCGTGGAAGTGGTGAAAGGCCCTGCCAGCCTGCTCTACGGCTCCGATGCCGTGGCCGGCGTGGTGAACCTGCTGCCCGCCCTGCCCAGCGGCCCCGAGGGCCGGCTCCGGGGCGAAGCACTCAACGAGTACCAATCGGCTAATGGTTTGGTGGGGAATTCGCTGGGACTGAACTATCAGAAAAGTGGTTTCCAAACCAGTTTCCGCGCCAGCCACCGTCTGGCCCGCGACTACCGCAATAGCTTAGACGGTGCGGTGTACAACACGGGCTTTCGGGAGCTGACGCTGACTGGAATGGCTGGCGTGAGCAAGGTATGGGGCAGCTCGCACTGGTACCTCACGCTCTACGACAACCGGCAGGAAATCCCCGACGGCAGCCGCGACTCGCTCAGCCGCCGTTTCACCCGGCAGGTGGCGGAGAGCGGGCTGGATGATGTCAAAAGCCGGCCGCTGGTGAGCGATGACGAGTTGAATTCCTACGCCATCGGCCCGCTGCACCAGCGCATCCGGCACTATCGGGTATTCACCCGAACGCAACTGCACCTGAGCGGGGGCGAGCTGCACCTGCTGCTGGGCGCGCAGCAGAACACGCGGGAGGAATTCAACCACCCCACCGCGCCCGGGCAGCCCGGCCTGGCCCTGCGCCTCACCACCTACACCTACGATGTGCGCTACCACCTGCCCGACTGGCAGGGCCTGCAAATCAGCCTGGGTAGCAACGGCATGGGCCAGCTCAACCGCCACCAGAACGCCACCGACTTCCCTATTCCCGATTACAACCTGCTGGACGCGGGCGGCTTCCTGCTGCTGAAAAAGCCCCTGGGCAAGCTGGAGCTGAGCGGCGGCCTGCGCTACGATACCCGCCTCGTGACCTGGAATGATTTCCACCTGGCCCCCAACCCGGCCACCGGCTTTGTGGGCGCGGCCGGGCCCGGCGCGGTGGGGGCGGAACTGCCGTTTCCGGCGTTTCGGCAGCGCTACCAGGGCGTATCGGCTAGCGTGGGGGCGAGCTACGTGGCCAGCGCACAGCTCACGCTGCGCGCCAACCTGGCCCGGGGCTACCGCGCCCCCAACATCCCCGAAACCGGCTCCAATGGCCTCGACCCCGGCGCGCACATCGTGTACCTCGGCAACCGCGACTTCCGGCCCGAGTTCAGCTGGCAGCAGGACGTGGGCGTGCTCTGGCACCAAACCACGCTCGATGCCTCGGTGGAAGTGTTCCACAACTACGTGCAGAACTTCATTTATCAGGGGCGCTTGCTGAACGAGGCCGGGCAGCCGGTCGTCATCGTGCCCGGCAACACCACCTACCAGTTCCAGCAGTCGGCCGCCCGGCTGTTCGGCCTGGAGGCGACCCTGAACTGGCGGCCCGCCGCCCTGCCGTGGCTGGCGCTCAACAACAGCGTGGCCTTCGTGAACGGCCAGAACGCCGATGCCAAGCTGCTCGAACGCCAGGGCGAATCCGCCCGCTACCTGCCGCTCATCCCCCCACTACGTGCCCGCTCCGAAGTGCGTGCCACGCTGCCCAGCGGCCAGGGCCGCCTCACGGGCACCTACTTCCGGGCCACGGTGGACGGCAGCGCCCGCCAAAACCACTTCTACGCCCTCGACAATACCGAAACCGCTACGGCCGGCTACGCCCTGCTGGGCCTGGGGGCGGGCACCACCCTGGCTACTGCCGGCGGCCGGCCGGTGGTGCAGCTCATTGTGCAGGTCGACAACGTGTTCGATACCGCCTACCAGGCCCACCTCAACCGCCTTAAATACTTCGAATACTACGCGGCTGCGCCCAACGGCCGCTCGGGCATCTACAACCCTGGCCGGAACGTGGCGGTGAAAATGCTGGTGCCGTTTTAG
Source organism: Hymenobacter negativus (assembly GCF_016056375.1). Classification (GTDB taxonomy): domain Bacteria; phylum Bacteroidota; class Bacteroidia; order Cytophagales; family Hymenobacteraceae; genus Hymenobacter; species Hymenobacter negativus_A. The sequence continues at coordinate 122,184 of NZ_JAEDAE010000010.1, read as the reverse complement.
AACCGAAGGCTGCTGTCGGGCTTGGGCTAACATAGTGTTCAGAAAATGCCACCACGGTTCATTTTCTGCGTAGATGCGCCCATGAAGCACTTTTTTCTCTTACTTCTGCTGTTGCCTTCGCTCAGTTGGGCCCAAGCTCCGGCTAAAAGCTCTCCTTACGACTCGGCCCATTTCAGCTGGCGCAAGCCCGTGCCGCGCAACCGCCTGCGCGAGCTGCAACCCGACCGTCCCGGCATCACCGAAAGTCCGTTTACCGTGGATGCCGGCCACGCCCAGCTGGAGGTAGACGGCTTGCGCCTGCTGAACAGTGGCAGTGGCAACGACGACAAAACCCGCGAGCTGCACGCCGCCTACACCATGCTCAAGCTGGGCCTGAGCCGCCGCACCGACGTGCAGCTCGAAGTGCCCATCTACAGCGTGGCCAAACAGCGCCCCGCTGGTTCCGACGAGTGGCAGGAGCGCCACGCCGGCTTTGGCGACCTGACGGTGCGCGTGAAGCACAACTTCCTCGGCGACGACCAGGCCGGCAAGCTGGCCATGTCGGTTATCGGCTACGTGCGCCTGCCTACCGGCGGGCAGGTAGGCGACGGGGCCCCCGAGTACGGCGTCGTGCTGCCCATCGACGTGGAGCTAAGCGATAAAATAAATCTTGAAGCCCAGCTCGAAACCGACCTCAACTACGACCGCGAGCAGGGTAGCCGTTACCTCGGCCTCATGCCCTCGGCCGCTATAGAGTGGGATTTTGCCAAAAAGCTGGGCATGGTCATCGAAGGGGTGACGCAGTGGAATACCGAACAGCGCCGCTGGCAGGCCTCCACTAATATTGCTCCCATCATCAAAGTCACCGACAATCTCCAACTCGATTTCGGCACGCACCTCGCCCTGAACAACCTGAGCGACCACCAGTACTTCGTTGGCTTCACGCTGCGCCGGTGATAATTCAGTGAACAGTGAGCAGTGAGCAAAGGCCATAATTGCGAACTGTTCACTGCTAACTGTCCTTCCCGTACCTTTGCCTCGTCAAGGTGCCAGACCCCAAGCGCGGGGCGCGGCTGAAAAGGGAATCCGGTTCAATGCCGGAGCTGTCCCCGCAACTGTACGCTTCACATCGGAGCGGGCCACGAATGCCACTGTTTGCTGATTGATTATCAATCGACTAAATGGGAAGGCTGCCTGCTCGGCGAAGCAAGCCAGGAGACCTGCCCGGGCATTCACAGGTTCAGCATTCGCGGAGGACGAATGGAGAAAGAGAACAGGGGCCGGTTTCGGCAGGCCCGTTTCACCACTGTTTTTCGGCCTCGGTCTGGTGCTGGTTCTCTTCGTTTGAAGAGGGCTTTCGACAGATTTTGAATCGAATTTTCTTAATCGAAAATTTGATTCGGATGCGTTGTCTTTTATTCACCTGGTTAGCGGCAGTCGGCGGATTGCTGGCCGGAGCCCCTGCGGCCCGTGCCCAGCAGCCGCGTGCCGCGCCGCCCGATTCGGCTCGGCTCAGCCGGCGGCTGCACCGGCTGGCCGAGGTGAACGTGCGCGCCGTGGGCCCCGAGCGGTTTGCCACCGGCAGCCGCCACTACGAAGCCGACTCCGCTACCCTGAGCCAGTACCGCAACGGCACCGTGGCCGAGCTGCTGCAGGACCGCACCCCGCTATACATCAAAAGCTACGGACCGGGCCAACTGGCTTCCATCAGCATGCGGGGCACCTCGGCCCAGCAAACGGCCGTGCTCTGGAACGGCCTGAACATCATGCTGCCCACCCTGGGCCAGAACGACTTTGCCCTGTTGCCCGTGGGGGCCAACAGCGGCCTGGCCGTGCAGCCCGGCCCGGCCGCCGCCCTCTACGGCAGCGGTGCCATCGGCGGGGCCGTGCTCCTGAGCACGGCGCCCGACTGGCGGCCCGGCCTGCGGGGCAGCGTGCAGGTCGATGCCGGCAGCTTTGGCCTGCGCGGCAGCAGCGCGGAGGTGAGCACCGCCAGCGCCGCCGTGGCCATGCGCGTGGCCGCCAGCTACCGCCAGGCCCTCAACAATTACCCCTACACCACCCAGGAATTTGGCGGGCCGGTGCGGCGCACGCTGGCCGGGGCCGCCCTGCGCCACCAGTGGAGCCTGGCCCCTGAAGTGGCCCTGCGCCTGGGCCAGGCCGGCCAGCTCACGGCCAGCGCGTGGTTTACTGATACCGACCGCGAGGTGCAGCCCGGCATCACCACCGGTACCAACCGCCACGCCGAGCAGCTCGACCAAAGCCGCCGACTGGTGCTCAGCTACCGTCACCAGGCCTCGGCGCGGGCGCAGTGGCTGGTGCGTGCCGCCGCGTTTGAGGACGTGCTGAACTACCACGACGACGGCCTGACGAGCGACTCGCGGGTGCGCACCACCCAGGGCCAGGCCGAATACACGGCCGCCGTGGGCGCACGCGGCTCCCTGCGCGTGGGGGCCGAGGTGCAGCATTTTAGCACCACCTTCCGCGAATACGCCAGCCCGCTGACCACCGAAAACCGCGCCGCCGCTTTTGCCCTGTTGCGCTACGACCCGCAGCCCCGCCTGCGCCTCACCGCCAACCTGCGCCAGGCCACCCTGCCCCAGGGCAACCCCCTCACGCCCACCGCTGGCCTGGAATGGGACCTGTGGACGAATGGTGTAACTCCGGATTCATTCAGTCACTCCGCCGCTCAGGCACTCACGCTGAAAGCGAGTGCAGCCCGCAGCTACCGCGCCCCCACGCTCAACGAACGGTTCTTCAACCCCGGCGGCAACCCCAGCCTACGCCCCGAAGTCGGGTTGGGCTACGAGGCTGGGCTGCTGCACCGCACCCAGCTTGCGCCCCGCGCCAGCCTGCAAACCGAGCTAACCGGCTACCGCCAACTGGTGGACGACTGGGTGCAATGGACGCCCGGCCCCGAAGGCTACTGGCGGCCGCGCAACTTGCGCCAGGTGCTCACGCAGGGCCTCGAAGCCAGCACGGCCCTCACGCTTCGGCGCGGCGCGCACCGCCTCGGAGCCCGGGCGGCCTACGCCTTCACCCAGGCCCGCACCCGCCGCGCCACCCCCGACGACCTCGTGCCTGTAGGCCAGCCGCTGCCTTACGTGCCCGCTCACACCGGCACCCTGAGCCTGGATTACGCCTGGCACGCCTGGCGCGTGGCTGCTGCCACCAGCGCCGCCAGCTACCGCTACACCGATGCCACTGCCCAAACCTTCCTGCCTGGCTACGGCCTGCTGGGCGGCAGCGTGGGCTACGCCGTGCGCCTGCACGGAGCCGAAGCGCTGCTGCTGCTGCAAGGCTCCAACCTCCTCAACCACGCCTACGAGAGCTATGAAGGGCGCCCGGCCCCGCCCCGTGCTCTGGGCATTAGCCTGCGCCTGAGCTGGCTCTGATTTCTTGTATTCAACCACCCATTTTTCTCTTCTTTATTTTTCCATGCGTTTTTCCAACTATCTGATTGCTCCGGCGCTGGCCTTGCTAAGCTTGGCCGGTTGCAGCCCCGACAAGGAAGTAACCGTGGCTCCGGCCGCGGAAAAAAACAATGTCTATGTCCTCAACGAAGGCGCTTTTTCCAGTGGCACCGGCAACGGTACCATTTCGCTGTTTGATAAAAGCACGAAGGCGGTGACGGCCGACGTGTTCCAGAGCGTGAACGGCCGCCGGCTGGGTAACCTGACGCAGAGCATGGCCGTGCGCGACAAGCGCGGCTACATCGTAATGAACGGCTCGAACAAAGTGGAAGTCGTGTCGCTGCCCGATTTTAAATCCGTGGGCGTGGTGACCGGGCTCAGCAGCCCCCGCTATTTCCTGCCCATCAGCACGAGCCGGGCCTACGTAACGCAATGGGGCACTTATAACTCGGTCTACAACCCGATTCGCGCGGGCATCAAGGTAGTGGATTTGATTACCAACACGGTGGTCGACAGCATTGCCACCGGGAGCATGCCCGAGCGCCTGACCATGGCCGGCAGTAAGGTATTCGTAGCCAACTACGGCAGCAACACGGTAACCGTCATCGACCCTGCTACCAACCGCGTCACCAATACCCTGACCGTGGGCGACGCCCCCAACAGCTTCGCGCTCGACAAAAACAACCGCCTGTGGGTGCTGTGCGGCGGCTTCGTGGCCTACCTCTACGATGCGAACGGAAAATACTTGGGAATCGATTACGCCAACACGACCGCGGGCAGCCTCTACGGCCTCGACCCGGCCAACCCAACGAGCGGCGGCACGTCGCGCACGTTTGCTTCCAACCAGCGCGTGCCCGTCGATATTCACACCAACCCGGCGGGCGACCAGCTTTACTTCCGCGCCACCGATGCCGCTAGCTACCTGGGCGGCGTGGTGCGCCTGGGCATCGCCGATGCCGCGCTGCCATCGCTGACCGGTACGCCCTTCATCAACGGGCTGTTCTATGGCCTGGGCATCGACCCCGACAATGGGACGATTTACACAGGCACGGGCACGTTCTCGGCCGATAAGATGACGCGCTACCAGCCCGATGGCAGCAAAATCGACGAAGCCGTGGTGGGTGCCGCCCCCAACGGCTTTGTATTCTTCTAGGCCTGCTCCGCTACTTCTCCTTTCCTTCTGCAAAAAATGGAAAAGGCCCGCCCCGGAAGGAGCGGGCCTTTTTTGCGGGCCTTGATTTGAAGCCTATTGGCCGGAAACTAGTCGGCAATGCCGTCGTGGTTGCGGTCTTTGGCGTCGCCGGCGGCTTTATACAGGTCTTTGCCGGTGACGTGGTGGGTGGTGTCGCGGGAGAGGCCGGCGGTGGCCGAGTCGCCGTTGGCTACGCCGTCGGTGCCGGCGGCGGGGCCTTTCTTGGTGTAGCCGCGCTCCACGTTGGTGTCGCCGTCTTTGGTGCCCGAGCTGCAGGCGCTAAACGTGGCGGTGAGGGCGCAGGCCACGGCGAGCGGGCGGAGGAAGTTTTTCAGAGACATGAAAGAGCGAAGGTGAGGGGGTAAATGATAAGCGATGCCGCAAGGTAGAAAAATAACCCGCCCGCGCGCAACCCGAACCACTGGGCGCGGGTACGGTTGTACCGGCGCGGGCAGGCCCAGGGTTGCCCCAGGCTGCGCGTTCCCCCTTCATTTTTCCTTATCCGTCTGATGTCCAATCCACTTTCCGCTTACTTGCCCGCGCCTGGGTCGACTTACACATATCCGGAGTTCCGGGAGCTGATGGGTACGCTGGCCGTTGAGGGCCGCACCACCGGCCCCGAGCAGTTGCCGGGCCTCATCCGCTACACTGCCCAGAACCAGCAGCACCTCGACACCGCCTACGCCCGCCCGCTGCTGCCCGCGCTGGTCGAAAAACTCCGGCAGCTACCCCGCCCCGAGCACTGGTTGGTGCTGGGCGAAACCTGGTGCGGCGACACGGCCCACACCCTGCCCATCCTGGCGCATCTGGCCGAAGAAAGCCGGGGCCTCGTCGCCTTGCACGTAGCCCTGCGCTCCGAGCACCCCGAGCTCATGGCCACCCACCAGACCGACGGCAAAAACAGCATTCCCAAGCTCATCCGCTACGACGCGGCCTCCGGCGCCGAGCTGGGCACCTGGGGCCCGCGCCCGGCCGAGGCGCAGCGGCTGAGCCAGCAGCTGCACGCCGACAAATCTTTGCATACCAACCAGGTAGTAAAGGGCATGAATATGTGGTACGAGGCCGATAATGGCCAGGCTATGCAGCACGAGCTGCTGGCGCTGCTGGGCTAAGATTGGGGTTGAATCAAAATTTCCCCTATTTTCACCTTCCCAATTCCGAATTATATGCCCTTGCCGTTGCACCGTCGCCTCCAAAAACACGTTGCCGCCTGGCCCTGGCGGCGGGTGGGCGTGCTGGCCGGAGTCAGCCTGGTGCTGGCACTAATGCTGGTGGGATATTTGTTCGGCGTAAGCGACCATTTTTTTAGTCGACTTTTTTTTGCGTTTCTCGTATTGGTTTGGCTGCTGGGCGTTACGTTCCTCGCCGTGGTGCCCTTCGTGACCTGGGCCACCGCGCATTGGTTCGGGCGTGGGTGGGCCGAAGTCTCGACGTCGGCCCCGCGCGCCCGTCGGGCGGCCCCCGGCGCATCAGCAGCGCGTTCTATTTCTCCACCGGCTGCTTCACGGCGGCCCCAAACACGTTAAAGCCATTGAAAACTAACCTACTGCACATCAAAAATATGGTGTGCCCCCGGTGCGTAGAAGCCGTGCACAACCTGTTGGAGCGCGCTGGTTACCGCCCCAAAGCCGTAACGCTGGGCGTGGCCGAACTCGATGAGAATACCCCCGCCGACCCCGAAGACCTGGCCCCGCTGCTGCACGCCGCCGGCTTCGAATTGCTGCGCGGCCGTGCCGAGCAGCTCACCGAACAAATCAAAAGCACCCTGGCCGAATACCTGGAACACCTGCGTACGGCGCGCTCGCCGCTTACCACCTCGGCTTTCCTCACGGACCGGTTTGCAGCCACCTACTCGCACCTGAGCAAGGTGTTTTCGCGCACCGCCCACCTCACCATTGAGAAGTACCTCATTCGCCTCAAAATTGAGCGCGTGAAGGAAATGCTCAGCTACGGCGAACTGACCCTGAACCAAATAGCTGACCAGATGCGCTACAGCTCCGGCCAGCACCTGAGCAACCAGTTCCGCCAGGTGACGGGCTACTCTGTAAGTGAGTTCCGCCGCCTGATGCTGCCCGAGCGTATGTCGCTCGATGCGCTGGCGTAGCAGGATTCAGGCTGATAGCAGCAAAAAGCGGCTCTCCGATTCGGAGAGCCGCTTTTTGTTTGGCTAGTTTTTGTATGGCTAGGCAGCGTAGGCTTTGCAGGCTTCCACGCAGGCCTGGCAGGCAGCGGCGCACTGCTGGCAGTGCTCGTGCTTGTGCTTGGCGCACTCGTCGTGGCACTTCTGGCAAATTTCAATGCACTCTTTGAGCACGTGCGGGGCGTGGTCGGAACCCCGGGCGATGAAGGCAGCCGTGAGACGGCAGATGTCGGCGCAGTCGCGGTCGAGGCGAATGCAAGGCACCATCATTTTCGGGTCTTCTTCATCGAGGCAGGCGTCAGCGCACAGCTCGCAGGCGGCTACGCAGCGGCTGAGGGCATCGAGAACGGCGCGGTTGTCGCGGCGGGTTCGAGAAGTGGGGGCAGGCATTTGCATATCGGATGGGGTTGAGGGGTTTATACCGGATGCCTTGGTTTACGAACCAACCGGAAAAGATGGGCGTGTAGGATTTGCTTTTTCCGCAATACAATTCGGTGCCTTGCCGCTGCCCATGCCCGAACTTTGCCGGAAATGAACCCCGACCCGCCGTGCCGGGTTAGTCCCTACTGTGCCTACTGCTTCTCCCCGCATCCTGCTGCTCACGCCGCCGCTCACGCAGCTCAACACCCCGTACCCGGCCACAGCCTACATCAAAGGCTTTCTGACGGGGCGCGGCTACGACGTGACGCAGGCCGACATGGGCTTGCAGCTGGTGCTGCGGCTGTTTTCGGAGGCCGGTTTGCGGCGGGTTTTTCAGGAAATCGAAGCTGGGGAATTCAATCTGAGCGATAACGCCCGGCGCATGCTACGGCTCCAAAACCGCTACCTGGCTACCATCGGCCCGGTCATTCGCTTCCTCCAGAACAAAGACCTCACGCTGGCCCCGCGCATCTGCCACGGCCGTTTCCTGCCCGAAGCCAGCCGCTTCGATAACGTGGCCGACCTCGAAACTGCTTTCGGCACCATGGGCCTCACCGACCAGGCCCGCCACCTGGCCACGCTCTACCTCGAAGACCTCGCCGACCTCATCAAGGAAACCGTGGGGCCGCACTTTGGCTTCTCGCGCTACGCCGAGAAGCTGGCCCTCTCCGCCACCAGTTTCGAGCCCTTGCACCAGGAGCTCGAAGCCGCCCCCAACCTGCTGGATAAAATGCTGCTGGAAGAGTTGGAGCCCCTTTTGGCGCGGGTGCAGCCCGCAGTGGTGGGCTTTACGGTGCCCTTTCCCGGCAACCTCTACGGGGCGCTGCGGCTGGCGAAGCACATCAAGGAAATCAGCCCCGGCACCGTGACGGTGATGGGCGGCGGCTACCCCAACACCGAGTTGCGCACCATTCAGGAGCCCCGCTTTTTCGATTACATCGACTACCTGACGCTGGATGATGGCGAAGGCCCGTGGCTGCGGCTGCTGGAGTATCTGGGCGGCCTGAAAGAACAGGGAACCGGTCACTCCCAGCGTCATTGGGCATCTGTCAGCCTGGTATCGGGTAGCGAAGCGGTTGATGATGTGCATTGTGAGCTACAGCCCGTTCTCTACGCTCCGGATAGCAGCAATCTGCTTCAGCGAACTTTTCGTCGCAACGCGCAAGGGCAAATCGAATACATCAACCACCCGCACCCTGAAGTGCCGCACGCCGAGGTAGGCACACCCGACTACTCTGATTTGCCCCTCGCCGAGTACCTCTCGGTGCTGGAGGTGCTGAACCCCATGCACCGCCTCTGGAGCGACGGCCGCTGGAACAAGCTGACGGTGGCCCACGGCTGCTACTGGAAGCGCTGCTCGTTCTGCGACGTCACGCTGGACTACATCGCCCGCTACGAAACCGCGCCCAGTACCCTGCTGGTGGATAGAATCGAGCAAATAATCCAGCAAACCGGCCAGACCGGCTTTCATTTCGTGGACGAAGCCGCGCCGCCCCTGGCCCTGCGCGACCTCGCCATCGAGCTGCTCAAGCGCCGCGTGGCCATCACCTGGTGGGGCAACATTCGCTTCGAAAAAACCTTCTCGCCCGACCTCTGCCGGCTGCTGGCCGCTTCGGGCTGCATCGCCGTAAGTGGCGGGCTGGAAGTGGCGTCTGACCGGTTGCTGGCCCTCATGGAAAAGGGCGTGACCATCGCGCAGGTGGCCCGCGTCACGGATGGCTTCACGCAGGCCGGCATCATGGTGCACGCTTATCTGATGTACGGCTTCCCCACCCAAACCGCCCAGGAAACGGTGGACAGCCTTGAAGTGGTGCGCCAGCTGTTTGCGGCCGGGGTGGTGCAGAGCGGCTATTGGCACCGCTTTTCGATGACGGCGCATTCGCCCGTGGGCAAGAACCCCGCGAAGTACCAGGTGGCCGCCATCGGCCCGGAGCCCGCCGGCTTCGCCTGGAACGACCTCTGGCACGACGACCCGCTAGGCACCGACCACGAAGCCTTCGGCCCCGGCCTGGCCAAGTCGCTGTACAACTACTTGCACGGCGTGGCCTTGGATGAGCCGCTGGGCCGCTGGTTCGATTTCAAGACTCCGAAAACGACCACCCCGCGCCACCTCATCCAGCAGGCCCTGCAAGCGCCGGAAAAGCCCGATTTCGCCAAGCAGAACCAGCGCCTCTTCTGGCTCGGCAACGCCCCCGAAATCCGCATCGAACCGGGCAAAAAAGCTCCCTTTGCCGTGCTTACCTGCTATGAACAGGCCGAGGATTTCGAGGTGAAAACTACCGAAGCCGCCGGCGATTGGCTGCACCAGCTCCTCACCCGGCTCAGCCACGATTTCGATACCAAAGTGCTGCTGAAAGATGCCGCCGCCAGCTTTCCGAAAGCGGAAGGCTCGTTTGAGGTGTTTCTGCAAAGCCCGGCCTGGGCCTTGCTGCGCGAGAAGGGCCTGCTGCTGTTGTAGCGCCTGGCATGGCCCGCCAGCCACATCGGCGGTAAAGCGTTAACTTTCGGGTGGTTTAATTCTCCGCATTTTATTCGCTTTCCTATTGATGATGCATCCTTTACGCTTCCTGTGCACGCTGCTGGCCGGCTGCCTGCTTCTGCTCAGTGCCTGCTCGAAAAAAGAAGACCCCGCTCCCGGCGGCATTAGCGGCACGGTGACGCCGGCCGCAGCTATTGCCACCGTGACGGCCACCGGCCCTAGCGGTACCAAGGCCACAACTGCCGTGAGCGCGACCGGCACCTATCAGTTTACGGGCCTGGCGGCCGGTTCCTACGTGCTGAGCTTCGCCCCGGCGGCTACCTATATTGCCCCGGCTCAGGTGACGGCCGTGGTAGCCGCCGGGGCCACCACCCAGGTGCCGGCCGTGGCCGTGCAGCAAACCAGCGGCTCGCTGAGCGGCACGATAGCGCCCGCCGATGCGGTCACGCGCGTGACCGTATTCGAGGCTACTACCCACTTCACCGCCACGGCAACGGTCACCAGCACCGGGGCTTTTTCGTTCCCCAGCCTCCCGCCTGGCACCTACTACGTAGATTTCAACGCCACTTACCTGGGCGGCATGACCACGTTTGAATTCCTCGCCTACTATCCCCCCAGCCAGCTGGGCAACGTGGTGGTGGTGTCCGGGCAAAACACTGCGCTACCAGTTGTCACGGCTGTTCCCACCCGTGCCAATAAGCTCAGCACACCCAAATGGCGCATCACCGGTTACCTGCTCGACGTAGCTGGTGCGAACGGTGCCGTGGACGTTTATGCGCAAATGCCCGCCTGCGAGCGCGACAACTTCTACCGTTTCAACATTCCCAACCAGTATATCAAAGACGAAGGCGCGACCAAGTGCTCGGTCTCCGACCCCCAAACGGTAGCCGGTACCTGGGCCTTCGACGCCAACCAAAGCAATATTGACCTGACCGTGCCGGGCACCGCGTCAACCAGAAGTGTTCTTTACTCATTGACCGCAACCACTTTGCAGCTCGGCACGAGCGGTACCACCGCAACGGGCGCGGCGTACACCGCCTACATCACCTATACGGCCTTTTAGACACAGCGGCCGGTACTACTTGCCCTGAAGCCACTCCACCACGGCACCGGGCAGGCCTGGCCCGAAAGCTCCACCGTCCGGCCGCAGCAAGTCGGGGCCGGCCGTGCGGAAAGTCAGCACCGTACCGCCGCGCCGACCGCCCAGGGCGTTGCGCAGGGCGGTAGCCCGCTGGCTGGCCGTGGTGCCGCCGTACAGCCCCAGTACCGCCAGCTTGCGGCGGCGCAGCTCCCGTAGCACAGCATTGCTGGCCGGGCCGACGGCCATGTTGTGAGCCATGAGAAAGGCCACGCGCGGCGCCTCGGCGGTGGTCAGCAACTGAGCCACGGCCGCGGCCCGCGCCCCAGTAGCCCACACGCCCACGTTGGCCGTGTCGGCCCCGGCAGTGCCGCGCAACAGGCGCACGGCAGCCAGCAGGCGCGGGGTTTCGGCCGCGGCCGTAGCCGAGTCGGTGGGCGGCAGCAGCAGCACGATGAGGCCTTCGCGGGCCAGCGCATCGGCCCAGATGGCGGCGGTGGGGGCCGTTTCGGCGTCGGGCAGCAGGGCCAGCGCCGCACCGGGCGTGCCCGTATCGGCGGGCGTAAACAGCCAGGCCGAGCCGGTGGCCTGCGGCACTTCCTCGGCGCGGTAGGTGCTGGGCGTGGGCACGCCGCGCTTCACCAGAATGGTGGTGGCCCTGGTGGAATCCAGAGTGAGAGCGCCGCGCCAGAAGTCGCCCTCCAGCGTCAGGGCCAGGGTCTGGCCGGGCCGGGCGGGCCGGATGAGGCGCAGCTGATTGTTGCTGAAAACAATGGTGTCGGCCACGAAGCTGAGCGTGCCGGGGGCCGTGAATTCGGCTTCGTAATGACCGGGGCTGGGATGGCGAATATCGAGCGTGGCCCGCACCTCGGGCTGCCCGGCGGCGTTGAGGCTGCCTTCGTAATGCCCCACTGGTGGGGTGGCGGCTTCGGCCGCTTGCTCGTGCCTGGGCTGGCAGGCCGTCAGTAATATGCCCAGTAACGCGCCCAGCAAAATGCCCTTTCTGCGAAAGGAATAGGGGATAAGCAGGTGCGTAGGAGCTGGCATAGGCATTCGGTAAAAGTAGGCGCTTTAGCGGCCGGCCATGCCCTTGCGCAAAATCAGGTCCGTCTGTACATCCTGCCCCAGCCGGAACTCGTGCCGGCCAATCTCGCGGAAGCCAAACCGCTGATAGAAAGCCCGGGCTTTGTCGTTTTTCTCCCACACGCCCAGCACCACGGCCGAGCAGTGCAGCTGCTCGGCCAGGGCCAGGATGCCGCGCATTAGGGCTGCGCCCAGGCCGGTGCCCTGCCAATCGTCGCGCACGTAGAGGCGCTCGATTTCGAGGCGGCCGGCAGCGTCCTGGCCTTCCGGCAACCCCAGCTCTGAGTTGTCCCGCAGCTTGGCGTAGCCCACCAGCTCGTTCTGCATGTGCGCCAGCAAAAACGTGTTTTCGCGGTCCTGCAATTCGGCCATCTGGATATCCGGGCCAAAGTTTGCAGCTAAATACGCGGCCATATCGGCCGGGGTATTGGTGGCGGCGAAGGTGTCCTGAAAAGTTTGGCGGCCCAAATCAGCAAGTTGGGCGGCGGTGGCGGTGTTGGCCTTGGCCAGCGAGATGCGCAGAGGAGATGACATAGCGCAAAGGTCGCGTTGCCGCCGGGGATTTAAAGTATTTCGTCAGCGTTGGGGTTGCGGTGCACACTGGTGCCGCGCCGCATCCGCAGGCCTACGCGCATCAGCAAGCCGCTGGCTAGCAATCCTACCAGGTTCACCGACAGCATGAAGGCCGAGGGGCTATCCGGCCTGCCCGCATTCCAGGAGTAGGCCCCGACGGCTACTTTCAGCAGTAGCCCAATGCCTAAAAGCGCGCCGCTAAATATCAGCAACAGGCCAACCAGGCGTTGGGTAGCAGGAGGGAGGGGAGGAGTGGCCATATCAGCCGTGCATACGACGCCCACAAAGGTGAGGTTGGCTGTTTGCCTTGCCATCGTTGCGGTTTCGGTTCTTTGGCGTAATTTCGGGCCACCAAAATATCCCCGCGAGAGTAGCTCAGTTGGTAGAGCATCAGCTTCCCAAGCTGAGGGTCGCGAGTTCGAACCTCGTTTCTCGCTCATTGATGAACAGCCATTTAGCTTCGTTGCTAGGTGGCTGTTTTGGTTTTGAGAGGTCTATAGTTTATCGCGGCGTCGTATGCGCGGCTCAAGGCCTTTGGACGCGCCTTTCGCTTGGTATACGTCCAACAGGACCGCGAAGCACCCGAGAAGGTCCGCAGTTTTATCCTGCACTATCGGCGGCGTCCCTAGCGCGCATCACGCCCCTGCGGGTCGCCCCTGCTTCCGCAAGTGCACGAAAAGGGTCGTAGCATAAAAGGTACTGGCAGCAAGGGAGCCTCTTGTTCAACGAGAGCGTCGCGGGGCTCCTGTGGCGAACGAGCGCCGGAAGGCCAAGGGTGACAAGCTCGTTCTGGCCTTGAACAGCTTGCTGAACGACTGCGAATGCTCAAAGCCCAGCTCGTAGGCAATTTCGCTCACGGACAGCTCAGTGATGGAGAGCCGCTCTTTCGCTTGCTCGATAAGCCGCTGGTGGATGTGCTGCTGCGCGCTCAGTCCGGTGAGGGACCGCAGCATGTCACTCAAGTAGCTCGGGGTCAGGTGCACTTGTGCCGCCAGGTACTGCACCGTGGGCAGACCCTGGCGCAGCCCCTGCTGCTTGCCAAAATAGTCGTTCAGCACGGCCTCGACCTGCGCCAGCAGTCCCCGGCTTACCGTGCGCCGGGTGATGAACTGCCGTTGGTAAAACCGCTGCGTGTAGCTCAGTAGCAATTCCAACTGCGCCAGCAGCACGTCCTGGCTGAAGCCGTCGATGCGGGCGCGCAACTCCTGCTCTATGCTGCGAAACAGCGCCGCCACGGTGTCCTTTTCGCTGTCTGAGAGGTGCAGCGCTTCGCTCGCGTCGTACGAAAAGAAGGTGTACTGCTTGATTTTTTGGGCCAGCGGGTAGCCCACCAGGAAGTCGGGATGCAGCAGCAGGACGTAGCCGCCTTGGTCGCAGGTATTTTCGTTGCCGCCGCCCATGAGTTGGTTAGGTGCGGCGCAGAGCAAGCTGCCTTCTGTGAAATCGTAGTAGCCCGGGCCGTACTTGATACTCCCGGTGCCGCCCGTTTTATAGGCGAGCTTGTAAAAGCTCAGCAGTTGCGCGCCCGACGACGGCCCCGCGCCGACTGGCGTGGCCGTGGCATCCACCACGCTGATGAGCGGGTGCAGGGGCTTGGGCAGGCCCAGCGCCTGATGCGCCTCGGTGATGGAACTGAACTTGTACACGATAGGAACAAGAGGTTTTAGGGTGGCACCACCGCAGCCCGCCGGAAGGAGCGTTCCCGGCGGGCTGCTTGGACCGGGAAAATATAAATACGAGCAAACAAACCCGTGTGTCACACGGCCGACTAACGGGCTAGTGGGTTATGCTGGCCAACTGGCCCTGCGCCGCCTCTGATACGGGCGCCCATGCTTCCCAGGTCGCCAAGCGTTCGGCGTAGGCCGCGCGCACCTCGGGCAGGTTGTGGCGGCCCAGGAACAGCCGCAGCGGCGGCTGCGCGGCGTCGACAACGGCAAAGAGCGCCGCTGGGGTCGCGGCGGGGTCGCCACGTTCCGTGCTTCGTAAGCCTGCGAAAAACTCGTTTTTGAAGTCGCTGTATGCTTCTAGGCCGGCCGCAAAGCGCAACGACTCCGGACTGCCAAACTCGGTGGCGTATGCCCCGGGTTCGATAATGGTAACCTTGAGGCCAAACGCAGCCACTTCAGCGGCGAGGCTTTCATGGACGGCTTCGAACGCCCACTTGGAGGAACAATAGTAGCCGATAACCGGCAAGGTGTAATGGCCCAAGCCGCTCGACGTGCCCAGAATGTGCCCGTGGCCCTGCGCGCGCAACAGCGGCAAGGCAGCCTGAATGACGGAAACGGTCCCGAAAATATTCGTCTCATACATCGCCCGGATGTCGTGCAGGCTGGCCTCCTCCACGGTGCCGACCAGCGAATAGCCGGCATTGTTGAGCACGATGTCCAGCCGGCCAAAATGCGCGTGGGCCTGTGCCACGGCCATTTTGGCCTGCTCAGCGTTCGTGACGTCCAGTTCCAGCGGCAACACGTTGGCCCCGTACTTCTGCGTCAAATCAGCGATGCTGGCCAGCTGGCGCGCCGTGGCGGCCACCTGGTCGCCCCGCTGCAAAGCGGCTTCCGTCCACACGCGGCCAAAGCCGCGCGAGGCCCCCGTAATAAACCAAATTTTGCCGGCCGGGCCGGGGGTAGGAGCTAGGCTAGCGGATTTCATTTCCTGTTGCGGTGTCATGTCTGTTTTGGTTAAGTCAACAACACGACAAAGCTCCGCCGGTGCCAGCGGGCGCTTGTAGGCAAAACGAGGAACTTCGTAGCCAAAACGAGGTGACCTTGCCTATGCGCTGGGGCCGCGCCCCGCGCGTCTTCCACGGCCGTTTGCAAGTGATTCAGAGGGAAGGCGACGAAAATAAGGGGCTCTGGTACGTACTGAGTAAGAAAATTAGGGCCTTAAATGCGAGCGGATGCAACGTCGTAGCTTCGATGACGAGCGTCTACGTTAACGGTGGGCTGGATTTACGAAAGTCCACTTGTTATCCTGTGCATTCCACTTGATGCGTGGAGTGCACAGGATAACAAGTGGGCTCAAAACCAGTCCTCTGATAGCTGGCCAGGGCTCCGAGGTAGAAGCTGGTCGTGGTTTCCTCCAAGCCCTAGTCTACTTGCATTTGGGGACGCCGTGGTCCACTACCCAGCCGAATCTTTAGTTACCCACCCCGCGCCCTGCCCCGATGCCAGTCGAATCCTTGGCATAAATCAGCCGCATGATTTTTCGGCCCACCAACGGGCGGTAGTGCGAGGCTTCGTAGTAGTAGCCGGGGTGCTTGGTTAGTTCGTTTACGCCGCTGAAATCGTGAATATGCTCCCGCCCAAAGGTCTGTACTAAATAGGCTAGGTCGGCCGGATTCAGGGCCTCCTGCGAATACAGCGGACTGATGACGAAATGGTAATTGGTATGGTGGCGCGCGAGAATAGCCCAGATGGCTGCTAGTTGCTCCCTGGCTTCGGGGCCGATAACCGCCGGGCTGACCGGTGACCGGGCCGGGCGCGGCGGCAGCCCCGGGTTGCGGGCGTAAAATCCCACCGAGTCGGCAGCAATCTGCTGTTCCACCTCGGTCAGGAGCATGTCGTTGGTAATTGGTGCAATACCTCCACCCCGTGTGTTGAACAAATCCTCCATACCCGGCGTCACCTGCCCCGTCAAGTTCAGCTTCCAGTAATGAAGAAAGAAGAAGCGGGCGAGGTAAGCCCGGAAAAACGACAGCTGGAAGCGGAAGGGTAGCTCCCCGGTCAGGCGCGGGTCCTTGCGAAATAGGTGGGACTCTACGTCCCGGGTTTGGGCCAGCAGTTGCGGGTCGCAGATGATGAGCACGTTTTTGAGCTCGGCACCCTGGTTTTCCAAAAATTGCAACTTCTTCCATACCCCGAACAGCGACTCGGCAAACGCATCGTAGTGAAAGCCGCTGGGGTCGTGGGTGTATTTCGCCCAGTCACGCACGGTGAAGGCCAGCGTGCGCGAGTTGCCCAGAATGAAAGACTGGTATCGGTGTTGCGGGTAATTGTCCACAAAGAGCTGGGTACTGATGTAGTCCCGGTTCGGAATCACCTGCGTGGCATAGGTGTCGTAGTGGTAAAGCACCTGAAACGGGTCCAGCACCAGGTAGCTGCCCACCACCGCGCTGAAGGGCAGCAGCAGCAGAAAGGCTTTGAGCAACAGCTTGCCCACGCCGCGCGTGGGCGGCCGGCGGGCGGGGGCGGTCGGAGCGGTCGGCATCGGGGCGAGTTAGAATTGGAAGTAGATAAACTGCACGCGCTCGGCGGAGCTAAGCAAGGCGATGCCTAGCACGATGCTATAGTATAGCGCCCAGCGCACCGGCGTGGGCTGCCGAGCCACCCAACCGCCCACGGCCATCCGCGCCTGCGCGGTTTCGACCAGCACCAGCGCTAGCAACGCCCCAGCCAGTGACAGCCACTCGTAGCGCTGATAGAATACTTTCACGGCGGCCAGCCCCAGGGATAGGGTACCTTCGCGTAAGGCGGCACTCGCGCCAAACAGGTGCCGGACGATATAGTGGGCGTCGGGCAGGGAATTGGCACGGAAGAAAATCCAGGCGAAGACCACCAGCCCATACGTGAAGGCCACGTTGAGTGCCGGGCGACCCAGCAGCGGCAGGCGCTCGGCGAGCTTCCGGCGGCGGGTGCGGGTGAGCAGGCCCACCACCAGGTAGGTGCCGTGCAAGGCTCCCCAGATGAGGAACGTCCAGTTGGCTCCGTGCCACAGGCCACTGAGTAGAAACACGATGAACAGGTTGACGCAGACGCGCGGCAGCGCCACCCGGCTGCCGCCGAGCGGAATGTAGAGGTAGTCCCGGAACCAAGTGGAGAGCGAAATGTGCCAGCGGCGCCAGAACTCGGGCAGGCTCCGGGAGAAATACGGCCGGTTGAAGTTCTGCATCAGCTCAAAGCCCATCACGCGGGCACTGCCCCGGGCAATATCCGAGTAGCCCGAAAAGTCGCAGTAAATCTGGACGGAGAAGAAAACAGTGGCCACCAGCAGCGGCAGGCCCCGGTAGTGGGTGGGCGCGTCGTACACCTCATTCACCAGCCGGGCCAGGCGGTCGGCAATGACCATCTTCTTAAACAGGCCCCAGGCCATCAGGCGCAGCCCGCTCACCACCCGGTCGTAGTCGAAATACTGCTTCTGACGAAACTGGGGCAGCATGTGCTGCGGCCGCTCGATGGGACCGGCTACCAGCTGCGGGTAAAACAGCACGTACAGCGCATACAGGCCGAGGTGCCGCTCCGCCTGCTGCCGCCCGCGGTACACCTCAATTGTGTAGCTCATGGCCTGAAACGTGTGAAACGAGAGGCCAATGGGCAGCAACAGATGCAATACCGGCAGCGTGGTGGCGCTACCGCCCCAGTGCAGCAGCGCGCTCACGTTGCCGCTAAAGAAGTTATAATACTTGAAAACGCCCAGCACGCCCAAATTAGCTCCCAGGCTTAGGGCCAGGTACAGCTTGCGCCGGGGGCCCGACGCGGCCTCAATCAGCATCCCGGCCCAATAGTCGATGACAATGGTGAAGAGCAGGATGAGGATGTAGGCCGGGACAAAGGCCATGTAAAACACGCAGCTGGCCCCCAGCAGCAGCACCCACCGAAACCGGTGCGGCAGCACGAAGAACAGCGTGGTGACGACCGGGAAGAAAACGAGAAATTGGAAGGAGTTAAAAAGCATGCATGCAGTGCGAGATGATAACAGCAGGAGGGTGGCGGCCCCGCCTAGCTTGCCCTGCTGGGTTGGGGCGCGCCTGACCACCGGGCATACAGCATTTTGCCCCAGCGAATGGCCGGCAGCTCCAGCCAGTGGTAAGTGAAGTGCGCAATGCCGAACATGAGGCCAAAGGCCAGCAGCACAGCCAGGGCCAGCGCCGGCTTGCGCTGCTGCCCGAAGCTGAGCAAGCCAATGACTTTATACAGAAAAGGCTGGTGAAACAGGTAGATGCTATAGCTGTACAGGCCCACCCGCGCCGTGAGGCGGGTCAGCGCATTGCCCGTGGCCGACGTAACCGGCGCCTTCTGGTGCAGGTACCAGTCCATCAGGCAAATGAAAAACAGGCTGAAGAGCACCCGCCCCAGCAGCCCGTACACCACCGTCACCGTAGACAGGGAGAGCAGCCCATAGAAGCCCACCAGGTAGCCGGGGCTGCGCGCGAACAGGCGCTTGCCCTGGAAAAAACGCTCCCCAAACCAGGCCCCAAGCACCCAGATGAGCCACATATTGAGCGGGGAAAGCCAGAGCACCGCCGAGCGAATCTGGAAGCCCAGCACCAACACCAGCGTGAGGCCCGTGCCCCCCGCCACGGCCAGCGTGGCCCGCCCAATGCCCAGCCAGCGGCGCAAGAGCAAAAAGGCCGGATAGAGCAGGTAGAACTGCATTTCCAGGCCCAGCGACCAGAACGAGGGATTGATGGTAGAAAAGGAGCGGCCGAAGAGGTTGTGGGTGAGCGTGAGGTGGGTGAGCAGGCTGAACGTGCCGCCCGTGCCCAGGCTGAGGCCGAACACGGCCAACGCCACCAGGTAGGGCGGGTAGATGCGCCAGAACCGCTTGTTGAAGAACTCACTAAGCCGGAAGCTAGCGCCGCTTTTCAGAAAGCCCCAGTGGATAAGGAAGCCCGAAACGACCAGAAACAGCGTCACGCCCTGCCCGCCCATGCCCCAGGGCGTGGCGCCCAGCAGCACCCGGCCGGGTGTGTACCGAGCAAAATCAATCCAGAAGCCGGAAGGGCTGAAATCGTAGATTTCATATTGCCCGAAGATAACCAGCAGGGCGTGGTAGCTGAAAACCAGTAGTATGGCCACCCCGCGCAGCACGTCAATTTTCTCGTTATGCGGGCTAATGCCGAGCGCAGGCTGATTGGCAACCGGTTGGGTGCGGAGTAAGGTCATGGCAGTTTAGCTAATAATGGCCTGATAGCGGGCCAGGGCCTCAAGGCAGAAAGCGGTGGTCATCTCCTCCGAGCCCCAGCCGACCAGCTTCTTGGCACCCCCGTAGTACACCAGCCAGCGCGGCCACTCGCCGTGCGCCTGCTGCGCACCCAGCAGAAACTGCACCGCCGGCCGCAGCTCCGGTGGCTGCGCGCCCCAGTTGAGCAGCGTGCAGATGGCCAGGGCCGTGTCGAGCACGGTGTTGCCCAAGCGGCCGTCGGGCCGGGCAGCGGCCACAATCCGGTCGATGACCGGCTGCCGGGCGGGCTCTAGCTGCGTGATGCCGCGGGAGTAGTTGCGGGAAAGGAAGTAGTACACCACGTGCGGGTCGGGGTACCACTTGTCGCAGCCGGCTTCCTGGTGTTCTGCAATGAGGCGCAGCAGCCAGGCAATGACGGGCTGCGTTTCGGGAATGTCGCCGAGGTAGTAGAGCGCGTTGGCGTTGACTACCGGGTCGACGTCGCCCGGCGTGGCTTCCACGCTGCGCCAGAGCAGCAGGTTGCGCAGCGGGCGGGCCAGCCGGGGCAGTGTGATACGCCAGTGGGTGCGGTTGGCGTTCCAGCCCCGGGCCACAAACCAAGTGTAGAACAGTCCCTGCCGGTTGCGGTTGGCCAGCAGCAGCGGCACGTTGGTGGGTGTGGGGCAGTCCACCCCCCGGGCCTGCAGCAGCGCCGACACGCAGGCCGTATCGTCCATATCCAGCGGCAGCGGGTCCCGCATCGGGTGCAGCCCGGTGAAGTGGTGCCACAGGCCCCCGCGGTTCATGTGGTACTGCAAAAAGCCGGTGGTGCGCGTCAGCATTTCCTCGGCCTGCGGGTGTTGGGCCAGGGAAAGCAGGCTATTGGCAACGAGGGCCGTGGGGAAGATGCAGCTGTCGTGCACGCACCATTCCTGCATGGCCGCATCGGGCGCGAAATAGCTGCAGAACTCCCCGTTGGGGTACTGGTGCTGGTGCAGATAATCAAGGCCCTGGGCAATGGCCGAGGCCAACTCGGACGCTTCCAGCGACTGGGTTAGTGCGGCAGCTAGTTCCATTCTACTTCGACGGTGACGAGTTGCTGGAGCATTTTCTGAGTATTCTTCGTCATGCTGGGCGCGTCCCCCACGTGCAGCCGGCCGGGCGCATCTTCCCAGCCCCAGAGAGCGACGGATTGCCGGTTCTCAAAATCAGAAATGGCCGCTTTCAGCAGGTAGTCGCCGGCCGTGAGGGGCAGGCTGCGCAGGCGGCAGGTGAGCCGATGCCGCCCGGGAGCCAGCGCCAGGGGCGCCGGTGGATAGGCGGCCGTGATGCAGGTGCTCCCATCGCCGCTATAAACAAAAAAGCCCCATATTACGCCGGGCACCGGCCGCAGGGCTTGGTAGGTGAGGGTCACGAGCACCTCGTCGCCGGACTGGATAACCGGGCCCGGACCGGTAAGCTCTAAGTCCTCAATAAAGGCCGGGCATGCTTCGCTTAGAGTGGGCGTCATTCGCTCGGGCAGGCCCGTTGCGGAAGCAGCCCCAGCTTTTTGGTGAGAAAAATAATAGTCCAGGGCTTCCGTGGTCGTGCCTTCGAAGGCCAACCGGCCCTTCTCCAGCACTAGGCCGCGCTGGCACACGGCCTGCATGTGGTGGGGCTGGTGCGACACCAAGATGAGCGAGCCGCCTGCTGCCAAATAGCTCATCATGTGGTGGATGCATTTGCGCTGAAAATCGATGTCGCCTACGGCCAGCACTTCGTCCACGAGCAGCACGTCGGGGTGCAGGTGGGCGGCCACAGCATAAGCCAAGCGCGCCACCATGCCCGAGCTGAAAAACTGCACGGGCATGTCGATTGCCGCGCCAAGGCCCGTAAACTCGATGATGGCGGGCAGCAGCGGCAGCACCTGGGCCCGGCCCACGCCCAGCAGGGCGGCCCGCATGAAGATGTTTTCGCGGCCGGTCAGCACCGGGTCGAGCCCCGCGCCCAGTTCGATGAGCGCGCCCACCCGGCCCCGCAAGTGGATGGAGCCGGCATCGGGCTTGATTAGGCCGTTAAGCAGCTTGAGCAGAGTGCTTTTCCCGGCCCCGTTGGCCCCTATGATGGCCAGTGCCTCGCCCCGGCGCAGTTCAAACGACAATTCGTGCAGGCTCCAGAACTCGGCCCGGCGCAGACCCAGAGTGGGCGCGGCACCCGGCCAGGCTTCGGCGGCAATGTCGCGCAGCCCGTACCAGAGCGAGGTGCGCAGCTGGGAGCAGAATTTTTTGGACAGGTTACGCACCGTAACCACGGCGGCAGCATCAGTCATGGGGCGCGGCGGGAACGGACGAGGCCAGCAGCGGCAGCTGCTGCAGCACCCGCATGATTTGCGAAGGCCGGAATTCGGGCAGAGCGCGGGCGTTGGCCAGCCGCAGGCGCGGGCCCTGGGCCAGCAGCCACTGCACCATCAGCCGGGTTTCGAGCCGGGCCAGGTGGGCCCCAATGCAGGCGTGGATGCCGCCTCCAAACGCCAAGTGGCGCGCCGGTTTGCGCTGCAAGTCGAGCACATCGGGCGCGGAAAAACGCCGAGGGTCGCGATTGGCCGCTGCCACGCAGCAGAGCACCAGGGTGTCGGCGGGCAGGGCTTGGCCGCCCAGCACTACCGGCTGCGTAGTACGCCGGGGCAGGGTGTGCAAAGGCGTTTCGAGGCGTAGCATTTCTTCCACGAAGGCCGGCACCAGCGCGGGGTCGGCCCGCAGCTGCTCCGCTACCTGGGGGTGCGCCAGCAGGTGATAGGCGGCGCTGCTCATGAGCATGCCAGTAGTAGATAGTCCAGCCAGCCAAATAGTTATAGACAGATTGACTATCTCGGCGAGCGAACACCGGCCGGCCCGCCAGTGGGCCAGCAGGCGGTCGAGCAGCACCGGTTCGGCCGACGTTTGCCGCTGCTCGAAGTGCGCTTGGAAGAAGGTCGTCAGTTCTTTGAAGTACTCGAACTCGTAGAGCTGGCTGGGCAAGCGGCTGCCCAGTTCCTGTCGCTCGGCCGGCGTGAGGCCCAGCAGCTCGCCGCTCATGGCCTGGGTCAGGGGCAGGGCGAGGTCGTGCACAAAGTCGAACGAGCCGCGGGCCAGCAGCGTGGCCCCCAGTTCTACTATCCCATCGTTAGCAAACTCGGCCAGCGCCCCCAGCCTTTTAGGCGAAAAGTAGGACTGTATCAGGGTCCGGGTTTCGGTGTGCAGGGGCGGGTCGGCCCCCGCCAGCTGGTTGTCGATGGGGGCAGTAGGGTTGCTGGAGTACACCAGCGGCTCGCGCATCACCTCGTTGATTAAGTCGCTGTCGACCACCAGCCAGCCGTTCTCGGCGGCCAGAAAATGCAGCGGGCCTTGCCGCTGCAGATAAGCAAAACCAGGGTTGAGGTCGTTGGTAAAGCCGGGGTCCAGCAGCTGGAACTGCGCCGTGAATTCGGCCGGGGTCATTTCCCGGCGCGGCATCTCGGGCGCACCCGTCACGCGCTGCCGCTGGAGCTGCGCGAAGTTTTCTTCCACCACGGCCCATTCGGACTGGCCGGCTTGCAGGGCGGGCAACAGCTGGACTGAACCTAGTTGAGCCGCAAGCTCCTCTTCGCTATAGAAAGGAAATGGGTTACTGCCTATCGGAAGCAATAGCCGGTTGCCATCGGCCAGGGCACTGGCCAGAGTGCTGTGCAGCTGCACCGCGTGCTGAAATACCGCCAGCCAGTAGTCGGCGCTCAGCACCGTGCCGGCCGCCACTCTGCCGCCCCGCGTGGCCAAATAGCAGGCCCGGGCCAGGGGCAGGGGCTGCAGACCGGCCAGGGGGCGGCGCATAGCGGTTAGGTGCGTCGGCAGGAGCGAATGGTAGGGCCGGATGGCAGTGTCGCTCAGCACCTGGCTGGAAAGGCCGTGGGCCGACAGATAGGCATGGCCTTGGGCCAGTTCGTCGAAACGGCAGAGCAGCAGGCAACTGGCCGCCTCCCGTACCAGCAACAGCGACAGCTCAACCGGGCTGCCGGGCAGCAGCGCCGCCAGCGTGGCCTCGCTGCTAGGCACCAGCAGCACCCCATGGGTTGGCGTGGTGCGCTGGCCGATGGCGTAGCCGCAGGCGCTCACCCGCAGAGCATCGGGCAGGCTGAGCCCACCGCAGGCGTACACGGCGGCAATTTCGCCCAAGCTGGTGCCCAGCGCAGCATCGGGCTGCACGCCCCGGGCCCGCCACATATCCACCAGGGCCAGTTGCAATACCACGCTGCCGTGCATCAGGCGCGGCTCATCGCTGAAAAAATCTGGTCCCGCTTCGCCGGTAAACTGCGCCAGCAGCGAAGGCCCATGAAGCTCCTGGGTGGTGAACAGCTCACAGGCATCGACGGTGGCCCGGAAGACCGGGTCGCGGGCGTAGAGCTCGTGGCCTAGCTCGGGCCAGGTGGCCGTGCGGCCACCAAATGCGAACAGGCAGGACGGAACGGGGCGGCCGTGGCGCAGGTAGTGAAACTGCCGCTGCCCGCGCCGCGCCAGCCGCTTGAGGGGAGCGGGCGCATACCGGACCAGCAGCGGACGAAAAATGCCAAACATTAGAGGCGGGCGATAAGGTGCGGCTGGGCTAGGCGGTAGGCCAACCAGGTGAGCAAAAAGAAAATGCCGCTGAGCCCCGCCACTAGGCCAAAGCCAGAAGTTGGGGCCAGCGGACCAGCCAGCAGCCAGTGGCGGGTGGTAGTAAGCAGCGGCGTCACCGGGTTCAGGTTAAACCAATTGGCAAAAGCGGCGGGGGGCGAGTACACCACGGGCGTTATCAGAAACCACAGGTTCAGCACCACCGGTAGCCCTTGGGCCACGTCGGCGTACAGCAGCCCCAGTAGCGCCAGCAGCCAGCCCAGCGCCAGGCCCAGCAACACCAGTGCTGCCAAGCCCAGCGGCACCAGCGCCAGCGTGCCTGTCAGCGGCACCCCGAACCACAGCATAAGCCCCAGCAGCACGCCCAGCCGCAGCAGGCTGTTGAACACCACCACGGCCGCCCCGGCTGCCACAAAGGCTTCGTGCGGCACGCGCACCTTCGCCAGCGTGGCTTTGGCATTGGATAACTGCTGCAAGGGGCAGTTGAGCGCCTCCACGAAGCCCTGCCACAGGAATACGCCGGCCAGCACGAAAGCCGGGTAGGGCACGGCGCTGGATGCCACGTTCAGCACCCGGCTGCGGCCCAGCAGCACCCACACCAACCCGGTCACCAAAGGAGGCAGCACCAGCCAGGCGTAGCCCAGCAGGCTCTGGCGTACCTGCACCTTCAGGTTGCGCAAAAACAACTGCCAGCCGATGTGGTACACCACTTCCAAATCGGCCCATACCCCCTGCAGGAATACCCGCGGCGTGCGGAGGGGCGACTGCGAAGTGTAGATTGTTTCTTTCATTTGGGGTAAAGTTGCGACGGCGGAGCTGCTGCCACAGCCGATAAAGCATGATGAACGACCCGGCTGCGGCCGAACCAACGGCTCGGCAACAGGCAGCCCATTCCCTGTTTCAAATGGCGCGCGCCAGCGAGTGGTGGGCCTACAAGTTCGCCCCGATTCTGGCCACCGCCTACGCCACGGCCTGCCTTGTGCGGGTACCGCTAGGGCCCCTGCTGCCGCGGCTGCTGCTGTTGCTGCTGGCCCTTATGGTGGGTGCCACCTACGTCAGCGTGCTCAACGACTGGACCGACCGGGCCGACGATGCCGCGGCTGGCAAGGCCAACCGCCTGGCCCAGCAGTCGGGCCGCACAGTGGCGGCGGTCCTGGTGGGATGCGCGGGCATTGGCCTGGCCATCGGCGTGTATTTCTACCAACTCAGCCATTGGGCAGCAGCGCTTTATTTGGGCGCCTGGGTAGCCTATTCGCTGTATTCGCTGCCCCCGCTGCGCCTCAAGGTACGTAGCGGCTGGGGGCTGCTGGCCGATACCGCCGGGGCGCACCTGTTTCCGCAACTGCTCACGGCCACGCTGGTCAGCCAGTGGGCGGGCGTAGCTCCCGCGACCCTGTGGCTGGCGGTCGTGGGGGCTTGGGCCCTGGGCTGCGGGCTGCGCAACATCCTGTGGCACCAATTGGGCGACGCGGCCAACGATGCGCAGGCCGGCGTCAACACCTTCGTGGTGCGCTTTGGCGCGGTGGCCGGCCGCCGGCTGGCCTTGGCTGCGCTGCTGCTGGAAGTGGCCGGCCTGGCCCTGCTGCTCGGCCTGCTCCAGCAGCCGTTGGCCTACCTGGCCTTGGGGCTGTATGGGGGCCTCACACTGCTGCGCGCCCGCGTGTGGCGGCAGCCCGTGGTGGTGGCGCAGCCCCGCCCGGGGCAGCACATTCTGCTCAACGAGTACTACGAGGTATACTATCCCCTGGCCCTGCTGCTGGGCCAGGTCTGGCGCTCCCCCAGCGATGGATGGGTCTTGGTGCTGCACGGCGTGCTGTTTGGCCTGCACAGTTGGGAGCGGTTGCACTTGTGGGGCGCGGCCTCGGTTGTGTTCAGGGATAAAATGCGGCAGCTGTTTCAACGGGCCGGCGCTTAGCTTTTGGCGTAGTAATTTCTTGCGTAGGCCGCTACCTCTAGAACAATGTTGCGGCTAGTAGCCAAAGGCGCTAGCCGAAAGGCCTTGGCGATATGACGGAACATAGCCTTTTTTGCAGCATGCTTATAGCTCGCATATGCGTAATGAAAATGATGCTTGGCTTGCCGCTGCCGAAAAATGCTTACCTCTGACCATAGCAACTGCGCCCGATGGCGCTGCAGTAGCAGGGGCTCATCATGGAAGCTCAGCTCTTTGGCCAACGCTATGTAATTGCGCCCATCGCAGATGTTGTCCCCCTGTACGCGCTTCAGCCAGCGAGGAACCATGGTAAATGCGGCGGCGGTGGGCTGCTGCATTACAACATCAAGCAGCAGGCACCAATCGTCGGCGATTAGCATCTCTTCATTCCAGCCACCCAGCATCACATTGCGCCGAACAATAAGGGCAGAAGAAGGCGCCGGACAGGTTTCCAGCATCAGGCGCCGCGACTGGGCCGCGTTGAGGTACCACCAGTCTCCAATGGCCCGTGTAAAGTAGCGCTGTTGCGCCGCCGCTTGGCGAAAAAAGAGCTCCATACCATTGTACTGCTCGTCGGCCCGCCAGTTCATAAACACCAGATTGATGTTGGGCTGCAATTGCTCAATGCCACTGCTTAAAAAGTTAGCGTCCCAGACATCGTCTGAGTCGAGCGAAGCCACGTATTCGCCCCAGCAATGGCGCAGGCCTGCGTTTCGCGCCGCCGCTTGGCCTTGATTGGTCTGGTAGATGTATTCCACTCCCGCAAAGGCACTTACCAGCTGACGCGTATTATCCTCGGAGCCATCGTCGACAACAATGATTTGCTTGTGCGGGTAATCCTGGGCCAAGACGCTGTGGATGGCATCGGCAAGCAGGTGCGCCCGGTTATATGTTGGAATGATAATAGAAACCAGGCCTGGCTGCATGTAGTAGTATACCGTTGAGTGAGAGCAATATCTTTATGTGATACAAATAATCAATTATCAATTGCCAATCATTTGGAGCAGGCGCTGGCTAAACACTGCGCCGGGCTCAGGTGGAACGTTGTTCCGGGCACAGGCAGCGGCTCGCTGGCCAATGCTCGGCCATTCGGCATAGCGAACCCACGCGCGCTCAAGGGCTTCATCGAGCGCCGCGACGGTAGCGGCCGCGGCCACAAAGCCCGTTTCGTTATTCCCAAGTAGCTCAGCCGTGCCGCCGGCTGCCGTAGCAATGGCCGGCCGGCCACATAGCATCGCTTCCACCAGGGCTAACGGCAGGCCTTCGTAGCGTGATGGCAAAATCAAGGCGTGGTGGCTGGCCCATACGGCCGTAATATCGGGAACTTGGCCGGCCCAGGTCACGCGGTCGTGCAGACCGAGTAACTCTGCCATCTCTCGCAAGGCCGGTTCATCACCGCCGCTGCCAAAAAAGGAAACGTGCAGGGGGCGCTGTTGCCACTTTGGAAGCGCCAACACCTGCAGCAGAATATCCTGTCCCTTATCCAGCACTTCTAGCCGGGCCACGCATGCCAAATGTACCAGGGTGGGAGAGGCTGGCCAGGGCAGTTCTCCCGCGTATGGCACATTAAACGGGTTGGGAACCACGCTAGCGTGGTCTAATTCCAGACCCAATTGGTGCTGAGTTACCACTAAATTGTGCCGTGAGACAAAGTAGCAGTGGCGGGCGGCGCCGTAGACTAAGCGAGCCATCGCGCGCTGGTGTACCGGCGGAAAAAAGATTTCAGCCGCTTTTTGGGCCACGAGCACAAAAGGAAAGTTAGCGCGTCGGCAGACATCGGCGAATCCGATGCCATCGAAATTCGAGCCTTGTGCCACTACCACTAAGTCAGGCTGCTGTTGCCGTAGGTGTTGCTCAACCTGGTCGAACTGGTTTTCGCCGGCTGTCCACTGTCGGCTCGTAGTCAGCAGGCGGTTGAGCAGGCGTTTAGCCAGCTTTGGGTATGTCCTTATTCCAACAACTATGCAGCCCGCCGCCTGAAGCTGTTGGATGCGCGGATGCTGCGCGTCAAAAGCCGTTTTTAGAATGGTAATCTCGTGGCCTGCGCTCCGCAACGCAAGTGCTGCTTCTGCCCATAATTCCTCGCTCCCGCCCCATGGGATAATACAGGAACTAATTATAGTGAAACGCATGCAAATGGCTAAAGATATGGGCTACAAAGCTACACTGTAAACCAACACGTCAGCATCTAATATACATGCTAAATAATAATTTCTGCTTAAATTACTTATAAATTAAGCAGAAATTGTTACGTGAAATTACATTTCTTATCCTTTATGACTTTGGGGGAATATCATCCTGTGTGCTAGGGTTTAGTATGAGTAATCCGTCATTTTTTTCCGCGGACGCGCGTGGGCCTTCGGTTAGGTTGCGAGTTCGAACCTTGTTTCTCGCTCATTGATGAACAGCCACCTAGCTATTAAGCTAGGTGGCTGTTTTGTTTTTGGCTCCACCATTATTCGTTGCATCAGCGTCTGCTGTCTTGTCACAAAGCGTGCTCGATGCCAAAAAAAATCGAATGCTGTACCCTCATTGTTTACATGCGGAAATGTCCAGGAAAACACTACTATTCACCAGGATTTATTTAAGTCATTATATAATGTGTAGTTTGCAGCAGGCATGAACTGTTGGCTCGCCTGGCTCATGCGTTTACCCCGTAGTTTCTTGTTTCTATTATAGAAGTGGCTGATTACCTGAGCTCATTTTGGTGTCGAATTCTGCTGCTACTACAAGTAGGGGTATTGTTGGGGGGATGCGCCGCTCCTCCGGCCGAACCCGTTTACCGCATTGGCTTTTCGCAGTGCACCATGGGCGACGACTGGCGCCGGGCCATGCTGGCGGGCATGGAAAAGGAATTGAGCTTCCACCCCAACGTGCAGTTTCAGATGTTGGACGCCCGCAACAACAGTGAGCTGCAGCGCCAGCAGGTCGAGCAATTGATTAAGGACAAGGTCGACCTGCTTATTATTTCCCCCAATCAATCCGGCCCGCTCACGGCCCTCACCGAAACGGCTTACAACCAAGGAATCCCGGTGGTGATACTGGACCGGCGCACCACTTCGCGCCTGTACACGGCTTACGTGGGCGGCAATAACCTGGAAGTGGGCCGCACGGCCGGCCGCTACGTGGCCCAACTGCTGCACCAGCGCGGGCAAGTGCTCGAAATTCTGGGCCGGCCAGGGTCCTCACCCGCTACCGACCGTGCCAAGGGCTTTGCGCAGGTACTGGCCGCCTATCCGGATATCCGCCTGACGGCGCAGATGGCCGGCGACTGGCAGCCCTCGTCGGTGTTGCGCCAACTGCCGGCGCTGCTGCGGGCGCACCCCGAAACCGAGCTGATTTTTGCCCACAACGACCCCATGGCCCGCGCCGCCTATCAGGTGGTAACGCAGCTGGCGCTGCCGCACCCCGTGCGCATCATCGGGGTAGACGGGTTGGCCGGGCCGGGCAATGGCCTGCAGCTGGTGGAAGACGGTGTACTGAATGCCACCATGCTCTACCCCACGGGTGGCGAGGAAGCTATTCGGACGGCCCTGCACATCCTGCGCCACGAGCCCTTCGCCAAGGAAAACATGCTGGAAACCATGGTCATCGATTCGGCCAACGTGGGGCCGATGCGCGCCCAGACCGAGCAGTTGGCCTTGCAGCAACACGACCTGCGGCGGCAGCAGCAGCAGCTCGAATCGGAAATGCACCGCTACGCCAGCCAGCGCACGGCCGTGTATCTGTTGCTGGCCAGCTTGTTGGTGGCCACGCTGTTGGGCACGTCGGCGTGGCGGGCGTTGCGCCTCAACCGACGCATCCGGCGGCAACTGGAGCAGCAGAATGCCGAAATCAGCACCCAGCGCAACCAGATTGAGCAGCTGGCCGAAGCCGGCCGGCGCACGGCCGAAGAAGCCAGCCGCTCATCCGAGGCTAAGCTGCGGTTTTTTACCAATTTCTCACACGAGCTGCGCACGCCGCTCACCCTCATTCTGGGGCCGGTGGAGGAACTGCTGACCGATGGCGCCGACCTCTCGGACGGGCAGCGCCAGGACCTGCAGCTGGTGCGCCGCAACGCCCAGCGGCTGCTGCGGCTGGTGAACCAGCTCATGGATTTTCGCAAAATCGACGTGGGCCGCATGTCGGTGCGGGCCACCGAGGGCAACCTCGTCGATTTTGTGCGCGAGCTGATGGACGTGTTTGAGAAAACGGCGCGGCGGCGCAACATCACCTACCGCTTTCTCCCGGCCGAGCCGGTGGTGCAGCTCTGGTTCGACGGTGAAATTCTGGATAAAGTGTTTTTCAACCTGTTATCTAATGCCTTCAAATACACGCCCGATGGCGGCCACATTACCGTAAGTCTGCAGCCTGATTTGGTGGCCCACGTGGTGCGCGTGAGCGTGGAGGACACCGGCCGCGGCATTGCCGAAGTTGACCAGCCGCACGTATTTGAGTGGTTTTACCAAGGTACCCGGTCGTCGGCTAACAGCTCTGGTATTGGGTTGGCACTAGCCGAAGGCCTGACCCGGCTGCACGGAGGCTCGCTTACGTTTCGGACCGAGCCGGGCCACGGCACCACCTTCGAGGTGAAACTGCCTTTGGCCCGGCCCGCCACCTTCCTCGAAGCCGCGCCCGAGCCGCGCCCGGCCCTAACTGCTGAACTGCTGCCCGACGACGAATTTGCCGAAGCTTCCCCGCCGCCGCTGGCCCGCACCGATGCCACCGCGCTGGTAATTGAGGACAACGACGACGTGCGCAACTTCCTGCTGCAAAAGCTACAGCCCTATTTCCAGGTCAGCTCCGCCGCCGATGGCCTCACCGGCCTGCGCCTGGCCGGCGAAACCATCCCCGATGTGGTGGTGTGCGACGTGAACCTGCCCGGCCTGAGCGGGCTGGAAGTGGTGGCCCAGCTGCGGGCCGACTGGCGCACCTCCCACATCCCGCTGGTGCTGCTCACGGCCCGCAGCGCGCCCGAGGAGCAGGTCGCCGGCGTGCAGGCCGGGGCCGACCTCTACCTCACCAAGCCCTTCAACCCCACCTTCTTAGTCGAAAGCCTGCGCACGCTGCTGCGCAACCGCGACCAGCAGCGCGAGCATTTCCGCCGCGAGCTGAGCGTGGACACCGCCACCGTGGCCCCGCAGCGCGTCGACCAGAAATTCCTGGCCGACCTCACCGCCATCATTGAAGCCAACCTCGACCAGCCCACCCTGAGCGTGGACGACGTGGCCCGCAGCCTGGGCGTATCCCAGATGCAGCTCTACCGCAAGGTGAAGGCCCTGCTCGGCACCGGCGTGTCGGACTACATCCAGAGCCTGCGCCTCACCAAGGCCCGGCTGCTACTGCTCCAAGAAGGCAGCACCATCGCCGAAATCGCCTACCTCACCGGCTTCTCCTCGCCTTCGTACTTCTCCACGGCCTTCAAAGGCAAATATCAGGTGTCGCCCTCGGAGTTTAAAGCCCTGCACACCCCCGGGCGGGGGTGAAATATTTTTGCAAATCGGGTCGGATTAATGAAAGATAAGCAGAAGTGCAACTCATTTAGTTATTGTATAAATTATTGATAAATAATGTTTTGCGGTTGAGTTTAAGGCTGTGTTAGAATTCTGCAAGCAATTGAAAGAAACGAGCAAGCCATTGGGAAACCTGCACCGGACTTTTGAGCCAACCTCATTTCGTCCCGCTTTCCCATGGTGCAGCGCAAAGTCCTTTTTTGGTCCATCGTCACGGCGCTAGGCGGCTTCCTGTTCGGCTTCGATACGGCGGTAATATCGGGCGCGGAGAAAGCCATCCAGCAGCTCTGGCACCTGAGCGCGGTTGAGCACGGCTTCACCATTTCCATTGCCCTCATCGGCACGGTGCTGGGGGCTATTTTCGGCGGCATCCCGTCCGATGCGCTCGGGCGGCGGCAGACGCTGCGGTGGATTGCGGTCTTGTATTTGGTATCAGCGGTAGGGGCGGCGCTGGCCCCGGCTTGGGTGCCGTTCATGGTGTTTCGGTTTTTGGGTGGGCTCGGGGTAGGGGCGTCGTCAGTGACGGCACCGCTGTATATCTCCGAGATTTCGCCGGCCGAATCGCGGGGCAAGCTGGTGGGCTTGTTTCAGTTCAACATCGTGTTCGGCATCCTTGCCGCCTACCTCTCCAACTACCTGTTGGCCAACGTGGGCGAGCATTCCTGGCGCCTGATGCTGGGCGTGCAGGCCGTGCCCGCGGTGCTGTTTCTGCTGTTCCTGTTCCGGGTGCCCGAAAGCCCGCGCTGGCTGCTGCTACACGGCCGCCTAGATGAAGGCCGCGACGTGCTGGGCATCATCAACCCGACCACCGTGGACGCCGATGTAGCTGCCATTCTCACTTCCCAGGCGCACGATGCTGGGCAGGATGAATCGCTCTGGAACGTGCAGTACCGCACGCCGGTGCTGCTGGCCGTGGCCTTTGCCTTCTTCAACCAAGTGTCTGGCATCAATGCCATTATCTACTACGCCCCGCGCATTTTTGAGATGACCGGGCTGGGGCAGGGGGCGGCGCTGCTGTCGTCGGCCGGCATTGGACTGGTCAATTTCATCTTCACCCTGCTAGGCGTCAACCTGATAGACCGGTTTGGGCGGCGCACGCTCATGCTGGTGGGCTCGGTGGGGCTCATTGCCACGCTGGGGCTGGTGGCGCGGGCTTTCTACACCGAGCAGTTTGGCGGCGTGCTGGTGCCGGTGCTGCTGTTTGTGTACATCGCCTTTTTCGCCTTCTCGCAGGGCGCGGTTATCTGGGTGTTCATCTCCGAGATTTTCCCCAACGCGGTACGGGCCAAGGGCCAGGCGCTGGGTTCCAGCACGCACTGGGTGATGGCCACAGTCATCGCCTTCACCTTCCCTTGGTTTGCCGAGCACCTGGGCGGCGGCAACACATTCGCCTTTTTCTGCGGCATGATGGTGCTGCAACTCATTTTCGTCCTGCGCTTTATGCCCGAAACCAAGGGCACCAGTCTGGAGCAGGTCGATAAAGCACTGGTTATGCACTAGCGCTCCAACCACGGCCATTTCCGCCCACTGCCACCCACACTTTCACCTCCAAAAACCCACCCCTCACGCCATGGCCATTGCCTGCTTCGGAGAAATGCTCTGGGACGTGCTGCCCACCGGAAAGCAACCGGGCGGGGCCCCGCTCAACGTGGCGGTGCACCTGCGCAATTTCGGGCTCGATGCGCAGCTCATCAGCCGTGTGGGGCACGACGATTTGGGGACGGAGTTGCTGGCTTTTGTGGAAAGCAAAGGCTTGAGCACGAAATATGTGCAGCGCGGCGAAACCCACCTCACGGGCGTGGTGAAAGCCAACGTGAGCAACACCAACGAGGTGACTTATAAGATAGTCCAGCCGGTGGCCTGGGACTACATCCAGTATGAACCCGCGCTTAGCAGCCTGGTTCAGGGGGCCGAAGCTTTCGTCTTTGGCAGCTTAGCTGCTCGCAGTCCGGTGAGCCGCGAAACCTTGTATCGCCTGCTGCAACAGGCGCCGCTAAAGGTCTTCGACGTCAACCTTCGGCCCCCACATTATTCGCGCGATGTGGTGCAATACCTGCTGCGCCACGCCGACATCGTGAAGCTCAACCACCACGAACTCACCGAAATCATGGACTGGTTTGGGGCCAGCCCGGCCGAAGAAACGGCCCTGGAATGGCTCGCGGCCCGCTTCCAGCTACAAGCCGTGTGCGTGACCAAAGGGGCGGACGGCGCCGCCCTCTGGACTGGTGGCCACCTCTACCGCAGCCCCGGCCGGCCCGTGGCCGTGCAGGACACCATTGGGAGCGGTGATGCTTTTCTGGCGGCGCTGCTTCGGGGCCTGCTGAGCCATCAGCCGCCTGCGGACAACCTCGCTTTTGCCTGCGCGGCGGGCTCGCTGGTCGCCACTTTTCAGGGCGCTACGCCGGCCATTTCCGAAAGCATGGTTCGCGAGCTGGCCTCTGCTACTGCCTGATTATTCAATCCTTAACGTCTGCTTTAAGCTGCCAAATCTCAACCGATGAACCAATTGCTCTCCTGCGCTTTGCTTTTGCTCGTGAGCATCTCCAGCCCGGCCCAAACCCCGGTGCCGGCCGCCGACCCGTATCGGCCGGTGTACCACTTCACGGCCCCCAAAAACTGGATAAACGACGCTAATGGTTTAGTCTACAGCAACGGGCAGTACAACCTGTTTTACCAGTATAACCCGCAGAGCGCCCAGCCCGGCCACCTGGCCTGGGGACACGCCACCAGCCCCGACCTGCTACACTGGACGCACCAACCCGTAGCCCTGACCGAATACACCAGCCCCGATGGCAGCAACACCATGATTTTCTCGGGCAGCGCGGTGGTCGATAAAGACAACACCTCGGGCCTGTTTCCGGCCGGCAAAACCGACGGGCTGGTGGCCTTTTACACCGGCCACCAGGAGCGGGCCGGCGCGGTGGTAGCTCAGCACCAGAACCTGGCCAGCAGCCAGGACGGCGGCCGCACCTGGCAGCGCTACGCCGGCAACCCCGTGCTCGACATTGGCAGCAAGGAATTCCGCGACCCCAAGGTGTTCTGGTATGCGCCGCAGCAGAAGTGGGTGATGGCCACCGTGAAAGCCGACCGCCAGCAAGTCTATTTCTACGAGTCGAAGAACCTCAAAAACTGGAGCTTCCTGAGCCGCTGGGGTCGCGCCGGCAACACGGTGAAGGAGTGGGAATGCCCCGATTTGTTCGAACTGCCCGTGCCCGGCGGCGGCACTAAGTGGGTGCTGCTGATTTCGGCCGGCGGCCCGGTGGAGCAGTTCCGGGGCCAGCAGTATTTCCTGGGGCAGTTTGATGGCAAGACGTTTACGCCCGACCAGGCCTACGAAGAGCCCGCCTACCTCGACTTCGGCAAGGACTACTTTGCTGCCGTCACTTTCAACAACGTGCCCGACGGCCGCCGCCTGCTGGTGGGCTGGGCCAACGACTGGGCCTACGCCCAGGCCGTGCCCACCGGCACCGAGTGGCGCGGCAGCTTCGCCGTGCCGCGCGAGCTGAGCTTGCGCCGCACCGCCGCCGGCCTCGTGCTAGCCCAGCAGCCTTTGGCCGAGCTACGCCGCCTGGGCAAAGAATCCCAGACTGTGAAAAACCGCGACCTCAAGCCCGGCGCGGCCGGCTACGAACTGCCCTTCCGCGGCGAGTCCTACGATTTGGAATTGACCCTGAAGCCCGGTAAGGCCAACTTGCTTACGCTAAACCTGCTGCAAAGCGCCGACGAGAAAACCGTGCTGCGCTACGACGTGGCCAAGCAGGAGCTGACCCTTGACCGGCGTCAATCGGGCAACGTGGCCTTCCATCCCATGTTCGCCATGAGCCTCGAAACGGCCAAAGTGCCCCTGCGCGACGGCCAGCTCCAGTTGCGCCTGCTGGTGGATAAGTCGGTGGTCGAAGTCTTCGCCCAGGACGGCGAAACCACGCTCACGGACTTGGTTTTCCCCCGGCAGCACACCGGCCGCATCACTCTCACCACCGACGGCCCGGCGCAACTGACCAGCTTACGTCTGGCCGACCTCAGTAAACCATTAATGCCTTAAAGTACTGATTGTTAGAGAAAGCAGTTTTCGTTAATTTTTTGTGTAATGCCACTTTCCTCGTCCACATCTTTTCTGCTGAATACTGCCAGGCCGCTGTTGCGGCGACTGGTGCCGGGCGGCGCGTTGCTGCTGGCGCTGGCAGGCTGTGGGCACAGTGGGCAAAAAGCCGAAACGGCTACTACCACACCGGCTGGTCCGGCGGCAATAGATAGCGTGGCGACCAAAAAGCCCGACTGGTGGAAGGAAACCGTGGTGTACCAACTCTATCCGCGCAGCTTCCAGGACAGCAACGGCGACGGCGTGGGCGACCTCAAGGGCATCAGCGCGCGGCTTGATTACCTGAAAAGCCTGGGCGTGGGGGCCGTGTGGCTGAATCCCATCTACGCCTCGCCCAATGATGATAATGGCTACGACATCAGCAACTACCGGCAGATTATGCCCGAGTTCGGCACCATGCAGGACTTCGATGTGCTGCTGAAGGGCATGCACCAGCGCGGCCTGAAGCTGGTGATGGACCTGGTGGTGAACCACAGCTCCGATGAGCACGAGTGGTTCAAGCAGTCGCGCAGCTCGCGCACCAGCCCTTACCGCGACTACTACTACTGGTGGCCCGCCGAAAAAGGCACCCCCCCGGCCCGCTACAGCACTTTTGATGTGAAGCGCAACGCCTGGCAGTACGACTCGCTCACCAACGCTTATTATCTGCACTACTTCTCGCGCAAGCAGCCCGACTTGAACTGGAACAACCCCAAGGTGCGCCAGGAAATCTACGCCATGATGAAATTCTGGCTGGATAAGGGCATCGACGGCTTCCGCATGGACGCCTTTCAGTTTGTGGCTAAGGACCCCGCATTTCCGCCTATGCCGGGCCTGAATGAGCGCAACTACACCAACGCCTACAACCACGGCCCGCACCTGCACGACTACCTGCAGGAGATGAACCGGGAAGTGCTGAGCAAGTACAACGTCATGACCGTGGCCGAAGGCGCGGGCCGCAACCCCCAGGAAGCCATGCTCTTTGTGGACCCTGCCCGCAAGGAGCTGAACATGACCTACCACTTCGATGCGGTAGGTGTGGGCAACTCGGCCGCCGGCTACAAGCTCACCGACCTCAAGCGCGTGTTTACGCGCTGGGACAGTGCCTTTGCGGGCAAGGGCTGGCAGTCCATCTACCTCGGCAGCCACGACCAGCCGCGCATCGTGAGCAAGTTTGGCGACGACCGGCCGGCCTTCCGCGCCGCCTCGGCCAAACTGCTCAACACCTTCCTGCTCACCATGCGCGGCACGCCCTACTGCTACAACGGCGACGAGCTGGGCATGACCAACATCGGCCTCACCAACATTGCCGACTATCGCGACGTGGCCGCCCGTAACGGCTACCAGCTGGTGAAAGCGCAGGGCGGCAGCCTGTCGGCCTACCTCCAGAACCTGGCCCGCTTCTCGCGCGACAACTCCCGCACGCCCTTCCAGTGGAACGCCACGGCTCAGGCCGGTTTCAGCACGGGCACGCCCTGGCTCAAAGTCAACCCCAACTACTTAACCATCAACGAAGCGGCAGAGGAGAAAGACTCGGCTTCGGTGCTGAACCACTTCCGCCGGGCCACGGCCCTGCGCCGTGCGCACCCGGTGCTGGTGTACGGGCAGTACCAGCTGCTCGACGCGGCCAACCCGCACATCTACGCCTACACCCGCACGCAGGGCGCCGATAAAGTGCTGGTGGTGCTCAACTTCTCTTCGGAGCCGCGCAGCTGGGCCATGCCCCCGGGCCTGAAGTCCACCGGAGCGGCCTGGCTCAATAATTACCCCACCATTCAGGCCAATTCACCGACGCTGGCGCTCCAGCCCTGGCAGGCTGTGGTGCTCCCGCTGCAATAAAAACATTGGCTTTTCGCAACAACCCATTCTTCTCACCTAACGCTGCAATACATGAATAGACCCGCCACTCGCTGCCTTCTCCGAAATCGTTTGCAGAAATCGTTTTCTGAGACCTGCCAACCACCAACTGCTTAAAAATCTCCCACCATTTCACTTTTCACACCATGAGAAACAACGTTTACAAACGGTATAATCCGTGTGAGCTGCCGGCCACCTCCGGGGGGCGCGGCCCAACAACACTCCTGAAGCTCCTGCTGCTGGGCATTTTGTTTGTTCTGTTTCCGCTGTTGGGCCAGGCCCAGGCCAACCGCACAATTTCGGGCAAGGTGACGGACGAATCCGGCAACGGCCTGCCCGGTGTAACGGTGCTGGTGCCCGGGACCAGTACCGGCACCAGCAGCGGAGCCGATGGCGGTTTCCAGCTCGATGTGCCGACTACTGCCACAAAGCTGTCGTTTTCGTTTGTGGGCTACTCTGCGCAGCAGGTCGACATCACCGGCAAGTCGTCGGTGTCGATAGCGCTGAAAGGTGACGCGCAGGCGCTGAATGAGATTGTGGTAACTGGTTACGGCACGGCCCGCAAGCAGGACGTGACCGGAGCCGTGGCGGTGGTAGGCGAGAAGGATTTTAACCGCGGCACCTACGCCTCGCCCGACCAGCTGATTCAGGGCCGGGTGTCGGGGGTGCAGGTGAGCAACAACAGCGGCCAGCCCGGCGGCCCGGCTTCGGTGCGCATCCGGGGCAACTCGGCCGTGACCGGCACCGGCCAGCCGCTCTACGTAGTGGACGGCGTGGCCCTTGACGGTCGCACGGCCCGCCCGGGCCTGACAGCTTCGACCGACGTGGGCACCGGGGCCGACAGCAACCCGCTCAACTTCCTCAACCCCGACGACATCGAGTCGATGACGGTGCTGAAGGATGCTTCGGCGACGGCCATCTACGGCTCGCGGGCCGCCTACGGGGTGGTGCTCATTACCACCAAGAAAGGTAAAACGGGCGCGCCTTTGTTAAACCTAAGTGCATCAGGCGGCTTCTCGACTTTGCTGCGCCGGCCGGAATACCTCAACGCCAGCCAGTACCGGCAGGCGCTGAGCTACTACGGTTTGCCTACCAGCGGCCCCACTAGCGCCGACAAGGGTGGCGATGTGGATGCCCTGAAATCAATTCTGCAAACGGGCAGTCTGCAGAACTACAACGTGGCAATGTCCGGGGGCGGCGAAACCGGCCGTTACCGCGTGTCGCTGGGCTACCTCAACCAGGACGGCATCGTGCGCAGGACTGGTTTTGAGAAGTATAGCGCCAGCCTGGCCACCAACTTTCAGTTTCTGGAAAGCAAGAAGTTGGGGCTGGACATTAACATGACCACCAGCCAGTTCAAAGAGCAGCTGGCCCCGATTACCACCGACGCCGGCTTCCGGGGCAGCCTCATCGGGCAGGCGTTGCAGTGGAACCCCACCCAGCCCTTGCGCAACGCCGATGGCTCGCTCTATATCGTGCAGGGCGATGTGATAAACCCCCTAGCGGCCCAGGAGCTGTACGACGACCGGTCGCGCGTGAATTCTGTGCTGGCCAGCATCGCTCCCTCGTACAAGTTCACCGACTGGCTGCAGTACCGCCTGATGCTGAGCGTGAACTACAGCAGCGGGGAACGGCGCCAGTCTACCAACCAGCGGTTGATTAATTACCCCGGCATCGAGAACCAGGGCTACGCTGCCATCAGCAACAACGAGCTTACGACCCAGCAGATGGTACACACGCTAAACTTCAACAAAGCGCTGAGTACCAACCTAAATCTGAATGCTGTGGTTGGTTTCGAGTACACGAAGTTTGCCAATTCCGGTTCGGGCATGAATGCCTACGGCAACGCCGCTACTGGTGGCTTTGGCAACTACGGCCTCGACTACACCAACTACATTCAGTTCTCGGCGGCTGGCAACCGCACCATTACTTCGTTCATCGACCCCACATCGGCGCTGCAGTCGTTCTTCGGCCGGGCCATCTTTAATTACAAAGACCGTTACATTCTGACCGGCACCCTGCGTCGCGACGAAAGCAGCAAGTTCGGAGCCAACCACAAGGTGGGCTATTTCCCGTCGTTTGCCGCAGCCTGGGACCTGGGTCAGGAAGCATTTTTCCCGGCCGGAAAGCTGAGCCAGTTGAAGCTGCGCGCCGGTTTTGGCCTTACCGGCAATCAGGAGTTCCCGGCCGGTGCCGCTCAAGACCGTTTTACGCTTGACAACAACGGAGTTGTTATTCCGCTCAACGGCAAAAACGCCGACCTGAAGTGGCAGGCCGACCGACAGTATAACGTCGGTATCGACATTGCTGTGTTCAACAATCGCCTCACCTTCACGGCCGATTATTTCAACAAAACGACTACCGACCTTCTGTTCCCCACCATTCCCGGGCAGCCCGCGCCGCAGGTGCAGGCCATCTACTGGAAAAACCTTGATGGGAAAATCATCAACAAAGGCGTAGAAATGGCGCTGGGCACCACGCTGGTGAGCAGCGAGCGGGTAGAAGTGGGCCTGAACGCGAATGCCACGTTTATTCGCAACGAAGTGAAGGACCTGGTGGGCGGCGACATCATCACCGGGGCCATCAACGGGCAAGGGTTATCGGGGGCTACCTCGCAGCTCATCACCAACGGCTACCCCATCAATGCCTTCTTCCTGCCCCAGTTTACGGGCCTCAACGACCAGGGCCAGTCGCAGTACGCTAACAACGGCGCGGTGGCTTACTCGGGTAGTCCCAACCCCCGTACCCTGCTGGGCCTGGGGGCCAACCTGCGCTACGGCAAGCTCTCGCTGGTGGCCAACATGACGGGCGCTTTCGGGCAGTATATCTACAACAACACGCTTAATGCCGTGGGCAATGTGGGGCAGATTGGGGCGGGCAAAAACATTGCTCTCTCCACCTTCAACAACCCCATTAAGGAAGCCGTGGGCAACGCCGGCTCGGCCTCTACGCGCTACCTGCAGAAAGGCGACTACCTGAAAATGTCGAACCTCACGCTAGCCTACGGCCTGGGCGACTTTGGCAGCTTCGTGAAAGGGGCCCGCGTGTATGCCACGGCCCAGAACCTGTTTGTGCTGACCAAATACGACGGCTTCGACCCGGAAGTGAACACCGTGAAGCGGGGGGCCAACCAAGTGCCCTCCGTGGGCATCGATTACCTGGCGTATCCCAGCGCCCGCGTCTTCACGTTCGGCGTCAATTTCAATCTCTAACGTCTAATTGCTCTTTCCCATGAGATACCAAAAAATAGCCTCCGCGACGGCCGTGCTGGGCTTGCTGCAACTGGTCAGTAGCTGCGACCTGAGCGAAAAGCTGGGCGGCCAAATCAACACGTCCCAGGTTACCATCGACTCGCCCACGGCCCTGCTCCAGGGCGTGTACAACGCCCAGCGCGACCCCATTCAGGGCTGCGTGAGCGTGTTTGCCCTCGAAGAGGTGTCGACCGATGCGCGCATCATGCCCACCCGCGGCCCGGACTGGGACGACAACGGCAAGTGGCGCGCCCTGTTCAACCATACCTGGGACGGCAACAACGAGCGGGTGCGCGACACCTTCACCCAGTTGGAAGGCATCGAGTACGCCGCGACCGACCTGCTGCGCTTCAACCCCACTACCCAGCAACAGGCGGAGGCGCGTTTTATTCGGGCTTGGGCCGAATATTTGCTGCTCGACCTCTACGACCAGGTGCTGTACCGCGACCCCGGCGAAGAGCTGAGCAAGGACGCCCGGGTGCGCAAGGGCACCGACGCGCTCAATTTCATCATCAGTGAGCTGACGACCATTCAGAAAGACCTGCCCGATGCCCCCGTGAGCCGCGCTACCAAAGATGCTGCCCGGGTGCTGCTGATGAAGTGCTACCTCAACAAGGGCGCGTACGCCAACCGCCAGACGCCAACGTTTGCGGCCGCCGACATGAACCAGGTCATCACGCTGGCTGACCAAATCATCACCAGCGGCAAGTACTCATTCACGCCTAATTTCTTCGACAACTTCGCGCCCAACAACACGGCCATTGGTTTGGAAAATATTTTTACCCAAGCTAATACCTTCGGCAATGCCGGCCCCACGCGCGACTTCTGGAAGTT
The DNA here is from genome assembly GCF_016056375.1 of Hymenobacter negativus. GTDB lineage: Bacteria > Bacteroidota > Bacteroidia > Cytophagales > Hymenobacteraceae > Hymenobacter > Hymenobacter negativus_A. Next base: position 80,896 of record NZ_JAEDAE010000010.1, on the reverse strand, counting down.
CGTGTCGCACTACAACATGGTGCCCGTGAATGGCTACAACGGCCCGGCCACAACGGGCGAGTTCTATGCCCTGTTTGAGCCAGGCGACAAGCGCCGGGGCGTGGCCTACGCCTCGCCCGGCGGGCCGGCCAACCCGGGCAACCGCATCAACGTGGGCTTCTTGGCGGGCCAGCAGTACAACCTGCTTACCGATGCGCCGCTCACCACGCGTGGCGGAGCTCCGCTGGCGTTCACGCAGGACATCAACCTCTTTGAAAGAGGCGCCGACCTGGAAGCCAAAGGCATCCGTCCCTTGAAATACCCCGTCGATTACGCGAGCGAGGCCAAGGGCACCAACGGCTGTGAAAATGACCACGTCACCTTCCGCCTGGCCGACGTGCTGCTGATGAAGGCCGAAGCCATCATGCGCGGCGGTACTGCTACCAGCGCGGGCATCTACGGAAGCACGGCCCTGGCCATCGTCAACACCCTGCGCACCCACCCCTCACGTGGTGCAAGTGCGCTGCCGGCTCTCACGCTAGACATTCTGCTTGATGAGCGCGGCCGCGAGCTCTACGGCGAGTCGTGGCGGCGGCAGGACATGATTCGCTTTGGCAAGTTCCTGGCTGCCCGCAAGGACAAGCCCCAGAGCGACCCCAAATACCTGGTGTATCCGGTGCCGACCTCCCAAGTGGCCATCAATCCCAATATCACCCAGAACCCGGGCTACTAAGTACAAGTAGCCGCACCACCAGCGCGGTGCCACTTTGCGGGTAGCCGCAGCAAAAGCCGTCATGCTTACTTCGGGTCGGCATGGCGGCTTTTTGCTGCGGTTCCGGTTGCTCTCACCTTCTTTCATTTCCCACCCGTGAATATTCGCTCCCTCCTGGCAGCTTGTGCCAGCCTGTGGCTGGCTGCAGCCGTCCAACCAGCCACCGCCCAAACCTCCCAAACGCCCGACCCTTGGCGCATCGTCGCCGACAAGGTGGACCCGGCCAACTACTACGGCGTGACCGTGGCCAACGGCATCATGGGCGTGGTGTCGTCGGCTGAGCCGTTTAAGGTGAAGAACGTGGTGCTGGCCGGGGCCTACGACCAGTACGGCCGGGGCCGGGTGAGCAATTTCCTCAACGGCATCAACCTGCTGAACATGTACCTGGAAATCGACGGCCGCCGCCTGGGGGCCGCCGATGCCAGCCACTTCCGGCAGGCGCTGGACATGCAGAAGGCCACCCTCACCACCACCTTCGACTACCAGGATAAGGCCACCATCAGTTACACTACCTACGCCCTGCGCCACCTGCCCTACACGGTGCTGCTGGACGTGTCCATCGTGGCGAAAAAGGACCTGGCCCTGACGGCCGCCAGCGTGATGGATACGCCCGACGCCCTGCGCGATGTGCAGAACTACTACAACGAAATCGACCGGCCGCATGCCACCGTGCGCCTGCTCACGTCCTCGGCCAAAAGCCCGACGGGCAAGCTGCTGCTGTGCGCCTCCACCACGTTTCTGTTCACGGAAGGGCAGGGGTTGGAGCCGCGCGTCATCCACGAAATGTGGGACAACGGCGAGCACCTGATGAAGTTCAGCAAAGCCCTGAAAGCGGGCCAGACCTACGGTTATGCCGTGGCGGGCTCGGCCATCACCTCGGCTCACCACCCCGACCCGCTGAACGAGGCCGAGCGCATGACCATCTTCGCCCGCCTCGAAGGCCGCGAACGGCTGCTGGCCTTCCATGCCAAAGCCTGGCAAGACCTGTGGCAGAGCGACATTCAAATTGCAGGTGACGCTCAAGCGCAGCAGGACGTGCATTCGATGCTCTACCATCTCTACAGCTTTTCGCGGGCTGGCACCGACTATTCGCCCTCGCCCATGGGCCTTTCGGGGCTGGGCTACAATGGCCACGTGTTCTGGGATGCCGACCTGTGGATGTTTCCGGCGCTGCTGGTGCTGCACCCCGAAATTGCCAAGTCACTGGTTGAATATCGGTTCCAACGGCTAGAGCCGGCGCGGCGCAATGCCTTTGCCCACGGCTACCAGGGCGCCATGTACCCGTGGGAAAGCGCCGACTCGGGCGTGGAAGAAACGCCGGTGTGGGCCCTGAGCGGGCCGTTTGAGCACCACATTTCGGCCTGCGTGGCCCTGGCCGCCTGGCAATACTACTGCGTGACGCAGGACAAGGACTGGCTGCGCGAGAAAGGCTGGCCGATGCTTTCGGCCACCGCCGACTTCTGGGCCAGCCGGGTGGAGCGCAACGGCCCCGGCCACTACGACATCAAGAACGTGGTGGCTTCAGATGAGTGGGCCGAAAACGTGGACAACGACGCTTTCACCAACGCCGCCGCCAAAGTCAACCTGCAAAACGCCGCCGCCGCCGCCAGGCTGCTGGGCCTGCGCGCCAACCCCGACTGGGCGCTGGTGGCTCAGAACATTCCCATCCTACGCATGGCCGATGGCGTGACCCAGGAGCACGCCACCTACCACGGCGAAGGCATCAAGCAGGGCGACGTGAACCTGCTGGCCTACCCGCTGAACGTCATCACCGACCCGGCCCAAATCCGCAAAGACCTGGCCTACTACGAAACCCGCGTGCCCAACGAAGGCACCCCGGCCATGACTCAGGGCATTTTCGCCCTGCTCTACGCCCGACTGGGCAATGCCGACAAGGCGAAGCTCTGGTTTAAAGACTCTTACGAACCAAATCTGCTGCCGCCCTTCCGCGTCATTGCCGAAACCAAGGGCGGCACCAATCCTTACTTCGCCACCGGCGCGGGCGGCGTGCTACAAGCCGTGCTCATGGGCTTTGGCGGGCTGGATATCACGCCGGCCGGCATTGTGCAGCGCAAAGCCACGCTACCCACCGGCTGGCAATCGGTGAAGATTACCGGCGTGGGGCCGCAGCGGCGCACGTATTCCGTGGGGCGATAGAAAATTGATTGTCAATGAATAAACCTTGAAATCATGCGTAGTCTGTACCGTTTGCATGGCCGCTTAGGCGGTAAGTTTCCGCTGGTGGTATTGCTGGCTTTGCTGGGCAGCCGGGCGGCTTCGGCCCAGGCGCCTGCGCCGCAGCTGGGCAAAGCGCCATTGAAGGAAATTCTGGCCGCCCTCACCACCGAGGAAAAGGTGAAGCTGGTGGTGGGCATGGGTTTCTACCCGGCCGGCTTCCCCGAAGGCATCCTGCCACCATCCGACCCTGCCGACCGCAAGGTGCCCGAGAAAGTGCCCGGCGCGGCGGGCCGCACCCACGCCATTGCCCGGCTCGGCATTCCGTCGCTCACGTTATCGGACGGGCCGGCCGGTGTGCGCATTGCCCCCATCCGGGGCGGCGACAGCACCCGGACCTACTACGCCACGGCCTTCCCGGTGGCCACGCTGCTGGCGTCGAGCTGGGACACCGAGCTGGTGCACAAAGTGGGGGTGGCTTTTGGGGGCGAGGTGCGGGCCTTTGGCATTGATGTGCTGCTGGCTCCGGGCATGAACATCCACCGTAACCCGCTGGGCGGGCGCAACTTCGAGTATTATTCCGAAGACCCGGTGGTGACCGGCAACATCGCGGCGGCCTTTGTAAATGGCGTCGAATCGAATGGCGTGGGCACCAGCATCAAGCACTTCGCGGTGAACAACCAGGAGTTCAACCGCATGAAGATGAACTCGCAGGTGAGCGAACGGGCACTGCGTGAAATCTACCTAAAAGGCTTCCAGATTGCCGTGCGCAAGGCCCAGCCCTGGACAGTGATGTCGAGCTACAACCGCGTGAACGGCACCTACACTTCCCAAAGCCCGGAGTTGCTTACGGCGTTGCTACGGCAGGAGTGGGGCTTCAAAGGCTTGGTAATGACCGACTGGTACGGCGGCCAGAACCCGGTGGCCCAGCTCCAGGCCGGCAACGACCTGCTCATGCCCGGCACCACGGCCCAGACGCAGGCCCTGCTGGCGGCCGCCAAAAGCGGCCAGCTCACCCCCGCCCAGCTCGATGCCAACGTGACCCGCGTGCTGGAACTGGTGCTGGAGTCGCCCACCTTCCTCGGCGACAGCTACACCAGCCGCCCCGCGCTGTCCGCCGATGCCGCCGTGGCTCGCCAGGCCGCCGCCGAAAGCATGGTGCTGCTACGCAACGAAGCCCAAGCGCTGCCGCTTGCCGCCGGCCAGAAGCTGGCCTTGTTCGGCAACACGTCCTACAACCTCATTGCCGGCGGCACGGGCAGCGGCGATGTGAACCGCGCCTACACTATTTCCATTGAGCAGGGACTGAGCAAGGCGGGATTTTCCGTCAGTTCTACTATTAGCCAAGCGTACAAACAGTATTTGCGGACCGAAAAAGCCAAGATTCCCCCCAAAAAAACCTTCTTCGAGCCCGTTCCCGTCATTGCGGAAATGGGGCTGGATGCGGCTACGTTGCAGCAGCAGTCCCAGGCCGCCGATGTGGCCATCGTCACCCTCGGCCGGAGCGCGGGCGAAGGGGGCGACCGTAAAGTGACCGACGACTTCACGCTCCGGGCCGATGAGAAAAGCATTCTTCAGCAGGTTGCCACGGCCTTCCACGCGGTGGGCAAGAAAGTGGTGGTGATACTGAACGTGGGCGGTGTGGTAGAAACCGCCAGCTGGCGCAGCCAGGCCGATGCCATTCTGCTGGCCTGGCAGCCCGGTCAGGAAGGTGGCCACGCGGTAGCCGACGTGCTGAGCGGCCAGACCAACCCCTCAGGCAAGCTAGCCACCACGTTTCCGATGGCCTACACCGACATCCCATACAGCCAGGATTTCCCCGGTAAAGTGCGGGCCGGCGCAGCCCCAACCAGCGGCATGGGCGGCCAGGAGTCGGAAAACACCTACGCCGAAGGTATCTACGTAGGCTACCGTTACTTTAACACCTTCCACAAGCAGGCAGCCTATGCCTTTGGCCACGGGCTGAGCTACACCACCTTTGCCTACGGCCCGCTGAAGCTCAGCGCGCCCACGCTCAACGACAAACTCACGGCCACGCTCACCGTCACCAATACCGGCAAAACGGCGGGCCGCGAAGTGGTGCAGCTCTACGTAAGCGCCCCCAAAGGCAAGCTCGCCAAGCCCGAGAGCGAGCTGAAAGCCTTCGCCAAAACGTCGTTGCTCGCGCCCGGCAAGGCCCAGACGCTCAGCTTCACCCTCACCGCTGCCGACCTGGCTTCCTACGACACCGCTGCCTCAGCCTGGGTGACGGATGCCGGGACGTACACCGTGCAGGCCGCCGCCTCGTCGGTAGACGTGAAGCAGCGGGCTGCCTTCCAGGTAGCCAAGCACATTGTAGTAGCCAAAAGCCGCCATTTACTGGCTCCAAAGGCACCCGTGGCGGAAATGGCGGCGCCCACGGCCAGTAAATAATGAGCTTGTGTGCTCGCGCTGGCCGAAAGGCCGGTACCGGCATAAGCCACCTGTGCAGAGTAGTTTCGCAAGGCCGCCCCGTACCAATGGGGCGGCCTTGATTATTTATGCGATATTCTGACTTTCCTGCTGGTCAATCGGGCCGCGCCCGCTGCTCGGGGCGCTTCCGCTGCGTGGTTTTAGGCGGCCTGCTGGCCCTGAGTATGCTGAGCACAACAGCCCGTGCCCAGGGTGTTCCGGCTGGGTCAACCGCCACGCTGCTGCGCCCTGCTGCCGTGTTCGACGGCCAGGAAATGCACTCGGGTTGGGTCGTGCTGGTCGAAAATGATAAAATCATCGCCGCCGGTCCGGCTGCGCAGGTAGCCCCGCAGCCCACTGCCCGCACCCTGGAGCTACCCGGCCTCACACTGCTGCCCGGGCTTATCGAAGGCCACTCGCACCTGCTGCTGCATCCCTACAACGAAACCGCCTGGGACGACCAGGTGCTGCGCGAATCGCAGGCGCTGCGGGTGGCGCGGGCTACGGTGCACGCCCAGCGCACGCTGCTGGCCGGCTTCACCACCGCCCGCGACCTGGGCACCGAAGGCGCAGGCTTTGCCGATGTCGGCCTCAAACAAGCCATCAACCAAGGCATCATTCCCGGGCCGCGCCTGCTGGTGGTCACGCGGGCGCTGGTGGCTACCGGCAGCTACGGACCCAAGCTTTCGGTGGACGAAAATGTGCCCCAGGGCGCACAGGAGGCCGATGGCGTCGATGGCATCATCCGGGCCGTGCGGGAGCAGATTGGGAAGGGCGCCGATATTATTAAGGTATACGCCGACTACCGCTGGGGGCCCGATGGTTCGGCCCAACCCACGTTTTCGCAGGAGGAGCTGACGCTGATAGTGCAAACGGCGCGCTCAGCCGGCCGGGGCGTGGTGGCCCACGCCAGCACGCCCGAGGGCATGCGCCGCGCCGTCCTGGCCGGCGTCGAAACCATTGAGCACGGCGACGGCGGCACCCCCGAAATCTTCGCCCTCATGAAAAAGCGTGGCGTGGCCCTGTGTCCCACCGTGGCCGCCTCCGATGCCACGGCCCAATATAAAGGCTGGCACAAAGGCACCGACCCGGCCCCGCCCCGCATCCAACAAAAGCACCAGAGCATGGCCGCCGCCCTCAAAGCCGGTGTGACACTGGCGCAAGGCGGCGATGTCGGCGTATTCGCCCACGGCGACAACATCCGCGAAGCCGAACTGCTGGTGCATGACTACAGCCTCACGCCGCTACAAGTGCTACGCCAAGCCACCAGCGGCAACGCCCAGATTTTCCACCTCGCCGACCGGGGCACCATCCGCCCCGGCCTGTTGGCCGACCTGGTGGCCGTGGCTGGCGACCCCACCCAGGACGTGGCCGCCTTGCGCCAAATCCGGCTGGTGATGAAGGGCGGCGTGCTCTACCGCCAGCCGTAGCGGCTACTTCGGCTTGCGCAGTAAATAGAGCGCCCCGATAAATCCGCCACTACCTCCCATCGTCGACGTGATAGGCACCACGCTTACTACCTCCCACCCATCGGCCGAAGCATCGGTCAGCACCTTGCTCATGGCTTCTAGCGGTGCCCGCCGCTTGTTGCTTCCTTCTTCGCGGATATCAGCGACTTTGATGGATTCCTTGCCATTGTAAGCGGGCAAGAAGCTGATTTCAGCTGAACCATAACTGATGTGCATGTACTGATAAGACGCTGCTGCCGGTTGCTGGGCATGGGCTAGCGCAGTGAGCAGAAATAGGGCTGAGACAAATAAAAACCGGAGCATACGAGGATTATTGAGGATGAAAACGACTGTTTGGTACGCTCTTACTCCCGCTTGCCTTTGAGCATGGTTTTCAGCGCGGCCAACTCGTCGCGCAGCTTGGCGGCCGTGAGGAAGTCGAGGTCCTTGGCGGCAGCCTCCATCTGCTTTTCGGTGGTTTTGATGAGCTTTTCGAGCTCGGCCTTGTTCATCATGGCCACTACGGGCTCGGCGGCCATGGCCAGCGCCACGCCGTCGGCTTCGGGGTTGGCGTAACCGGTGGTTTCCACAATGCGGTAGTCGGCCAAATCGGTCTGGCCCATGATGGCCTCGCGCGACTTGCGCACCGTGCGCGGCGTGATGCCGTGCTCTTCGTTGTAGGCCATTTGGGTGGCGCGGCGCCGGTTCGTCTCGTCGATGGCCCGTTGCATTGAGCCGGTGATGCGGTCGGCGTACATGATGACCTTGCCACGGTCATTCCGCGCCGCCCGGCCCATGGTCTGAATCAGGCTGCGCTGGTCACGCAGGAAGCCTTCCTTGTCGGCGTCCAGAATGGCCACCAGGCTCACCTCGGGCAAATCGAGGCCTTCGCGCAGCAGGTTAACGCCAATCAGCACGTCAATTTCGCCCAGGCGCAGCTTGCGCAAAATCTCCACGCGGTCCAGCGTTTTCACGTCGGAGTGCACGTATTCTACCTTGATGCCCAGGCGGTCCATATACTTGCTCAGCTCCTCGGCCATGCGCTTGGTGAGGGTGGTCACCAGCACCCGGTCGCCCTGCTTCACGCGGTTGTCAACCTCGTCGAGCAGGTCGTCAATCTGGTTGATGCTGGGGCGCAGGTCAATCTCGGGGTCGAGCAGGCCGGTGGGGCGGATGATTTGCTCCACCACCACGCCGTCGGCCTGGGCCAGCTCGTAGTCAGCCGGCGTGGCGCTCACGTACACCGCCTGCCGGTACATGCTCTCGAACTCGTTGAAGGTCAGCGGCCGGTTGTCCAAGGCCGAAGGCAGGCGGAAACCGTACTCGATGAGCGCCGTTTTGCGGCTGCGGTCGCCGCCCCACATGGCCCGAATCTGGGGCATGGTGGCGTGGCTTTCGTCTACTACCAGCAGGTAGTCGTCGGGGAAGTAGTCGAGCAGGCAGAAGGGCCGCGAGCCCGGCGTGCGCCCATCAAAGTAGCGCGAGTAGTTCTCGATGCCCGAGCAGTAGCCCAACTCACGAATCATCTCCAGGTCGAACTCCGTGCGCTCCATGATGCGCTTGGCTTCGGCGTCGCGGCCCTCCTTCTCGAAGTAGGCGTGCTGCTGCACCATGTCGTCCTGAATCTGCTTGATGGCCGAATTCAGCGTTTCCTTGCCGGTTACGAACAGGTTGGCCGGATACAGCGCGATGCCGTGCGCTTCGTCGCTCAGCTTCTTGCCGCTCACCGGGTCAATCTTGTGCACGCTCTCAATTTCATCGCCGAAAAAGTAGATGCGAATGGCGTAGTCGGCGTAGGCCGGAAACACGTCCACCGTGTCGCCCTTCACCCGAAACGAGCCGCGCGTGAACTCCACCTCGGTGCGCGAGTACAGAATCTGCACGAACTGGTAGAGCAGGTTATTGCGCGTGTAGCGCATGCCCGGCTTCAGGAAAATGACGTTTTTGGCGAACTCCTCGGGATTGCCGATGCCGTAGATGCACGACACCGAGGCCACCACAATTACGTCGCGCCGCCCGCTGAGCAGGGTGGAGGTGGTGTGGAGCCGCAGCTTTTCAATTTCCTGGTTAATAGCCAGGTCTTTCTCGATAAATACATCGGTGCTGGCGATGTAAGCTTCCGGCTGGTAGTAGTCGTAGTAGCTGATGTAGTACTCGACCGCATTGTTCGGAAAAAACGCCTTGAACTCGCCGTAGAGCTGGGCGGCCAGGGTTTTGTTGTGGCACAGCACCAAGGCCGGCTTGCCGGTTTCGGCAATGACGTTGGCCATGGTGAAGGTTTTGCCGGTGCCGGTGGCGCCGAGCAGCACTTGGGCGGGCTCGCCGTTGTTCACGCCTTCCACCAGCTTAGCGATGGCGGTGGGTTGGTCGCCGGTGGGCTTGAATTCAGAGGTCAGTTGGTACTCCATGCAACGCGAAAGGTAGGCCGAAATGGTCAGCCTACCTTAACCCAAATTGGCGATAATGGGTTTCGCGGGAATTGGAAAAGGGGTGGATTCGTCTGTCATCCTGAGCGCAGCGAAGGACTTTCTTACGTCTGAGCAAAATATGCGAACGTGAGAAGGTCCTTCGCTGCGCTCAGGATGACAGGCGAGCACTGATTTCTACCGCCCAAACTCCACCCCGGCTTCCAGTCCGAAGCTATACGGGTGGCTCTGCGCGAAGTAGCTCTGCACCGGGTGGGCATTCAGCGCCACCAGGCCGATTTCGGCTACCGGACCTACCGTGAAGGCCCATTTGCCTGTGCCAGTGCGGAACTGGGTGCCCGCGCCGCCGCGCAGGCTGCCCATCACGCGCCGGTAGGGGCCACCGGTGGAGGCGATGGAGTAAGTACGAGTAGCTTCCGGGTCGCCCTGCACGTCGCTGCGCACACCCAACAGGGCCGTTACCACGCCGCCCAAGCGGCCGTAAAGGCTCCAGCCGCGCTTCACCGGGTTGGTGTAGCGCACTTCCAGCGGAATGCTGGCCATGTTGTAGCGGAAATTAGTGGTATGCAGCGTGTGTTTGCTGCCCTGACCCAGGTCGAACAGCTGCTCACCAACGAAGGACGAGGACGAAGCCGACTGCGCCGTGGCCTGGCTGAGTTCGGCCCCGGTGCTCAAAGACCAATGACCGCGCAGGTGGCGCGTGGCCAGTAGTGCAATGCGCTGGCTCAGGCCCGGCCGCAGGTTGTTGCGGTATTCGGTGGCCGCTACTTCGGTCAGCTTCGGAGAGTCGGTGCCGAAGGCAGGCCCCCGGTCGTAATCAAACTCCGGCTCAATGCCGGCCCGTGAGAAATTTACGTTGGGGTTAAATACGCCAGCGGTGTAGCTGGCCCCGTAATGCCAGCGATGCGCGTCGATGGCGGGCAGGTCTTCAACCGATACCGTGGCCAACCCATTGGGTAGGGTGGTGGTATTGGCCAGGCTCAGCGCAGATTGGCGGGCCGCCAGCAGGCTCACTTCCCCGGGGGCAACTGTTGCCGCCGAAGCGGTGGTGGTGGCCAGCGAAGTGCTGGCCGATATGCCACTGCCCGTTGCGCCGGCTGTGCCGCCGATGGCTGCCGAAGTGCCGGCCGCTGTTGTGGTGGCTACGTCCGCCGCTGCCAGCATTCGGCCGGAATTCCGGTTTGGGGCCTGCTCATCGGAGTGCGTTGGGGCAGCAGTTGGGTTGGTAGTTGAGGTCAGCGCTTCGTCAGTAGTTACCGAGTAGCCTTCTAAGGCAAGCCCGTTCTGCGAAGTCGATTCCGCCGCTGCACGTTTGCCCGCCGAGTAGCGAGCCGCCGAAGCTGGACCGAAGCCAGTGTACTTGGCTTGGGTAGCCGCAGCCACCGTCCCCCGGTTCATAGTGCCAAAACCCTGGTTATCTGCTGATGCACCGTTGGCGTTATTGTTTGCCGAGGTGCCGTTGCCGATGGAGGCCTTGCCCGAAAAAGTCGCCCCGTTAGCACCGGCTGCCGAGCCATTTGCCGCCAGCGAAGCAGTGGGCTGGCCCGCTACTTCCTTCATGCCCAGCGTGGCGGTAGTCGTTGCGCGGCCCGATGGGTTACCGGTATTCGCAGCTATTTCGGCACCGCCCAGTACGTCGGTGCGGCTGGCCCACCAGCCGGTGCCGGCCAGCGTGGCCAGCAGCAGGCTGGCCGCCGCCACCCAGCGCGTGGCCATGAGGCGACGGCGGTAGGTTTCGTTCTGTCGAATCAGCAGCGAGTTGTCAATCTGGTCCCACAGCATGGGGCGCGGGGGCACGGCGGCCTCCTCGCCCAAGTGGTGGCGGAATAATTCCTCCAGGCTGCCGGTGGTTTTAGGCGTAGTGTTGTCTTCGATAGGATTAACGGACATGGCGGGTTGGGGCACCGAGGCGCTCCAGTTTAGTTTGTAGGATGACGCGGGCCCGGGAATATTGGGATTTGCTGGTGCCCTCGGTAATGCTTAATAATTCGCCGATTTCTTTGTGGGTATAGCCTTCGATAGCATAAAGGTTGAAAACCATGCGGTAGCGCGGAGCCAACTCCTGCACCATTTCCAGCAGTTCGTTGAAGTTATAATTGCTGAGCGTGAACTCCTCGCTGGCCAGGGTTTCGGGATAATCACCGTCGCTCACCGCCACCAGCGAGGCGTTGCGGCGGTGCTGGCGCAGGGCCGCGTTAATTATGATACGGCGAATCCAGAATTCCAGCGGGCACTCGCGCCGGAAGCTGGCCAGCGTCCGAAACACCGTCAGGAAGCCTTCCTGCAACACGTCCTCGGCCTCGAAGGTGGTTTGGGCGTAGCGCAGGCACACGGCCATCATCTTGCCGGCATACTTGTCGTAGAGCAGTTTCTGGGCCAGCTGGCGGCCGCGCAGGCAGCCGTCAATCAGCTCGGCCTCGGTGGGCGGGCTCGTCACAGCGGCGCTGCGGCTGGCCGTGAGGCGCGGCGCCGTGGCGGGCTGGTCGGGCAGCACGTCATCGGCCCCGAACGCAAACCAGGTGAGGGCGCCGCTGCTCATGCCCGCGCCCGGTAACCCGCGCCGGCCAGGGAAAGAAAGGTAGAAGTGTCCATTTTCGCTTGCATAGAAAGGCGTGTCAATCAGAAGATAGCCAGCAATGTGGTGGGCTGGCTTATGGGAGATGCATGCCCATGCAAAAAGGTTGCAAACAGATTCCTGCTTATCCGGCAGTCGCTTCGTCGTTCCAAATGTTCCAGGCCGCTTCAGCCTGCAGACACAGCATCTCGAAGCCGTTTTTTACCTGTGCCCCCGCCGCCCGGCCTTTGGCCATAAACAGCGTTTCGGCCGGGTTATACACCAAGTCATACAGGTAGTGCTGCGCCGTCAGCGCCTCGTAGGGCAGGCGCGGGCACTCGTTCACCAGCGGGAAAGTGCCCAGCGGCGTGGTGTTGATGATAAGCTGATGCGCGGCCAGCACCTGCGGCGTCAGGTCGTCGTAGGTCAGGCCGGGGCCCAGCGGGTCGCGCGTGACAGACCAGTGGGCAATGCCCAAATCATTCAGCGCCACGCCTACGGCTTTGGCCGCGCCGCCGGCACCTAGCACCAAGGCCCGGGCCTCGGGCAAAGCCGGGAAAAACTGCCGCAACGACTCCCGAAAGCCTACCACGTCGGTGTTGTGGCCGCGCAGGCTTCCATCGGGCAAGAATTCAATCACGTTCACGGCCCCCACGCGCCGGGCCGAGCTGGCCAACTCATCCAGGTAAGGCACCACACTTTCCTTGTAGGGAATGGTTACGTTCAGACCCGCCAGGTGGGGGTGGGCGGCCAGCAGGGCCGGCAACTCGCCCACGGTAGCCAGCTCAAACAGCTCATACGCGTGGTCGGCCAGGCCTTGCGAGTAGAACTTCTGGCTGAAATATGTCTGCGAGAACGAGTGATTTAAGGTGCGGCCAATGAGCCCGAACTGACGCATGGAATTGGAATTAAAACCGAAAAACAACCCAAAGTAGCGCAAAAAAGCCGTCCCGAATATGAAAATCCGGGACGGCTTACAACTCGGGGACAGGGCCCTCTCGTGCGGAGTGGCCTGCTGCTACCGGGCCGGTGCGTCGGCCGGGCCAGCCAGCTTGCCTTTCACAAACGACCACAGCGGCGGCAGCACCGACAGCGCAATAATGCCCAGAATCACCAATTCGAAGTTCTTTTTCACCACCTCAATGTTGCCGAACAGGAAACCTGCCAGCGTGAGCACCACCACCCACAGCACCGCACCCATTATGCTATAAGACGCGAAGTAGCGATAAGTCATGGTGCCAATACCCGCCACAAACGGCGCGAACGTGCGCACGATGGGCACAAAGCGCGCCATGATGATGGTTTTGCCGCCGTGCTTGGCGTAGAACGCCTGCGTCTGGTCGAGATACTTGCGGTTCAGAAACCTGAAATCTTCGCGAAATACCCGCGGCCCCAGATAATCGCCCACGGCATAGTTCACGTTGTCGCCGATGAAGGCGGCGGCAATCAGCAGCGGGATAATTATCCACACGCTCAGGCCGGTTTCGGGGCGGGCTGCCAGCGCACCGGCCGCAAACAACAGCGAGTCGCCGGGCAAAAAGGGAAACACGATGATGCCCGTTTCGGTGAAAACAATGAGAAAAAGCACCAGGTAGGTCCAGGTGCCATAGTTGTGTACTACATCCACCAGGGTCTTGTCGAGGTGTAGCAGAAGGTCGAAAAAGTGTTTAATAATTTCCATGCCGGGCGTGAAGTGAATTACAAAGAAAACCGGTTGCCGCCGAATCCACTTCGCTGGCTGGCTGTCGGCGCTGCGCGTGGCCCATTTATTATTTCCCGCAGTTAGCGTCCCGAGCCTGTGATTCTTACCTTTGCGGCCCGATTGGCTAAGCGGGCGCTCGGCTTGGTATTTATTCGGTATTCGTCCAAATAATGTAAAAATCCTATATTATGGATGATAAACCTGTTGCCGAGTACTGTGAGGCACAAGTGTGTTGGCTAGAGAAGCGCTAGGCGGCAAAATGTGGCATGACCTATGATACGGCCCATCGCCACACGAATATGGATTCGGTAACCGTCCATTTTCACTATTCTATTGTGCGGCTAATTCGGTTCAACCCCGGCAAATGATTTGCCGTTGCAGGACAAAAAAATACTTTCTCAATGATTGTTTATCAGGGCGGTGATTGGTGGCGGGCCTTGTGGCACTTTCATACTTCGGCGGTTATCCGCCTGTTGTTGAAGCGTGTGGCCCTGGTTGGGCTCTACGGTTCGGCCATCGCCGTCATCAGCATCGACTTCCATACCCTCAACGTCCGCATCGGGCGCGAATACCTGTCCATCCTGGGCATCCTGCTCAGCTTGCTGCTGGTTTTCCGCACCAATACTGCCTACGACCGGTACTACGAAGGCCGTCGCGTGTGGGGCCAGCTCGTGTCGCACTGCCGGGGCCTAGCCATGGAAATGAATGCCCTGCTGCCCCGCGAGGCCAAATCCAGCCGCCGCTACTTCGCCGCTCTCATCTCCAATTTCCCCATTGCCCTCGAAGGCAGCCTGCGCAACAAAGTCCGTTTCGATAAGATGGAGGCCACTCCGGACATCATCGAGCGCCTCCAAAAGGCCGAGAGTGTGTGCTCCACCATCATTGCCGTGCTCATGGAAAGCGTGGAACAGTTGCGCCAGGTCCAGATTTTCGACCCCATCCACCTCATTAACATCAAGCAGCACTACCTGGGCATGATGACCGTGAACGGCACCTGCGAGCGCATCAAGTCCACGCCCATTCCGTATTCCTACAGCTTTTTTATTAAGTGCTACATCACGGTTTTCATCATGGTAATGCCCTTGGTGCTGGTCGATTCCTGCGGCTGGTGGATGGTGCCCGTGACCATGATTGGGGCCTACGCCATGCTCGGGCTGGAGATGATTGGCAACGAAATTGAGAACCCGTTTGGGTACGATAGCAACGACTTACCCATCACCCAGCTCTCCAATAAAATCCGGGTAAGTGTACATGATTTGCTAGGCGTGGAACTACCCGCCGAAAAAAAGGCTTTGGCGAGCGTGCCTTACAGTGTAGTGCATTAACCGAGTTTTTTTATGCATTCAGCCAGTAATAAATATCATTCATCGATGTCTGCTTTGATAAGTCATAACTAGTCTATTTGGACAGATTCGGCATTTGTTTAAATTTTCCCAGAACACCTCAGACCTTTCTTTTACCTTTGCGTATATGCGCCTCGTCGTGTAATCCGCAGTCCAAGCGTTTCATTCTCTCTAACATTCAACCTCCAATTACATGCAAACTTTAACCTTTACTCAGAAGCTGCTGCGACAGCGAAGCTTCCTCAGTTCTCTCATTCCACTGTTCGCCATCTTCTTGGGCCTGGGCTCTTCGCTGACGGCTTCGGCTCAGATTGTGAGCAGTTCAGTTACACTGAATGTGCGTGGCACATCGGGCACATACGATACTCAGGCGGGTACTACAGGTACTAATAACTTCTATAACAAGGATTTTGGTACTTTCAATACCTCTGATGTATTTCAGATTACTGGCGGAACTGTAAGCGTACAGGAAACCGCTGGTAATGCTACATATACCACTGGTGAGTTGTTGTACCGTGTGTTTCCTGGAAACTTCGGTACTGCTTCTACTGGCACAAACCCTGCTTTCGTCTCCATCGACTTGGGTACTGGCGTATTGGATGCTGGAACTAACATTCGTACGTTCACCATCAGCGGTGCAGCAATCAACTTGCTCTCCTCAGCAGCTAGCTCGGTGACCCCTGGAAGCTCTAATCGTTTTGATATCCGTTTCCGTGTGACGGATACGGACGACAATGCCCGTCAGTCCCCCATCCGCAATTCGGTCTTTACTCTAGTATCACCTCCCCGTAACGAAGTCCTGTTTTCCGGCGAATCGGTGAGTGTTGACCAGGGCAACGGCCCGGTGACCTACGTTGGTACTGGCTTTAACACGAAGTTGATTGACCAGAAACCTGGCTCGACTACTACCCCGGCTTTCGACATCAATGCTGGTCAGCTCATTCTATTGGGCGGTACGGTAACGACCACCGAATCAGGTACTTACGTTGTTAACGGCGCCACTCTGGACTATACCTTGTATGACCCTAGCTTTAATGCTATCAGCAATGGTGCTTTGCAACTGACCCAAACCAGTTCCAGCAATGGTGTGCGCACCTTCATGCTTGGCAGCGGAAACACTAACCTGATTAGCCTCATCTCTAATGCTGGCAATGGCTACACCATTCAAGTGTCTTTCCACGCCACCTATCAGGTAAATGGTACTGGCCTGCCACAGCGAGCCAACGACCCTAATTCTTATGCTGCTACTTTCGATGTAGCCGGTACCAAGACGCCTGCTCCAACCATTCAGGCTAATACCATCGGTATTTCTCCGAACAATAGCGGGACTGTTATCTACAACATCAACCCCAACACGCCGCGCCCCTTCCAGGGTGCTGACCTGAGCTCCTCTAGCAACAACGGTACTACCTACAACGTGAACGACGGCCAGCTGCGCCTGGATGCTACGACGGTAACCACCACCGAAGCCGGTGCTAACACCATTACCAACGTGGTGCTTTACTACCGTACTCGCCTGAGCGGCACGCCTGGCGGTGGCTTCCAGCCCATCAACCTCACGCAGTCCGGCAACACGGTCAATGGCCAGCGCACGTTTATCCTCGACCCCGGTGTTAACGGCATCAACCCCCAGCCCAACCTGATTGCCACTCCGGCCGTCGTTGCTGCTGGCAACTACGTGGTTGATGTGTACTACCAGGCCAGCGGTACGAACTCCATCACGAATACGAACTTCACCATCACGGACCCGAACGGTGCTCCTGCAAACTTCTACTCGGCTAATTTCACGGTAGTTGGTACGCCGGTGGCCCAAACCATCTGGACGGGTTCCATCAACGACAACTGGTTTGATGCCCGTAACTGGAGCAATGGCGTTCCGGACGAAACCAAGAACGCCCTGATTCGTGACTTGGGTGCTGGTAGCGGTGTTCCGTACCCCAACATCAACTCGGACGCTACGACGCCTACCTATAGCAACCTTGGTTCGGGTCCGGCCAAAGCCCTCAACCTCATCATGGGTGGTACTTCGCAGGGCTCGCGCTCCATTACCCGTCTTGTAAAAGGACAGCTGAAGGTTTACGGCAATTTCGATAACAGCTACGACAGCTTCATCCAGCGCGAGAACACCATCATGGAGTTTGCAGGTAGCACTACCCAGACCATCTCGGGCGGCTCGTTCCAGCGGGTTGATATCTCGGGTGGCGGCCGCAAGGACGTGGTTGGCATCATGAACGTGGCGGAGGCCATCAACTTCCTGACTCCCAGTGTGAATTCGGTTAATACCATTATTCCAAACCCCTACACGCAGCTTAATGCCAATGCAGGCGTTCTGACCACTGATATTACCAAGCCTTTGCTCTCAGTAATTGTACTGGCTGACCGGGGTATTGTCAATGGTAACAACGGTGCGCAATTGAACGGCGAAACGGATATATCGTAC
Organism: Hymenobacter negativus; assembly: GCF_016056375.1. Classification (GTDB taxonomy): domain Bacteria; phylum Bacteroidota; class Bacteroidia; order Cytophagales; family Hymenobacteraceae; genus Hymenobacter; species Hymenobacter negativus_A. The sequence continues at coordinate 63,627 of NZ_JAEDAE010000010.1, read as the reverse complement.
CTGCGTGGTTTCGCTCGCACCACCCGTTTGGGCGTTGCAGTAGGAGAGACCCGTACCTATGGTAACATGGGCCTGACGCTGACCTTCAACGGTACCAACAGCCCCGGCCAGGTAGACGTAACCCGCAACACGGTAGAAGCTTATGCCCCTGTTAGTGGCCGATTCGGCATCCGCCGCATCTTCGGTGTGCGTCCTTCCGACCAGGCTACCAATACTGGTGGCCTCACCGCTACGATGATTTTTCACTACCGCGATTCGGAAACCCAAGGCCTGAATGGTCCGGACATCCGCACTCCTGGCAACAGCAGTATCCCGGAAGACCAACTGACCATCTTCCTCTCGACCAACGGTGGCGGCGCTTTCAGCCTGATTGGCCGCGATGGTCCGGTAGACCAGGTGAACAACAACGTGACCAAAACCGGCGTTACGCAGTTTGCCACCTTCACGCTGGGCAGCACCGAAACCCCGCTGCCCGTTCGCCTGATGGCATTTGATGCCAAGCGCATCGGCAGCGATGCGCTGGTGACCTGGCAGACGGCCACGGAAGAAAACAGCAAAGGCTACGAAGTGCAGGTTTCGACCAATGGCACCGAGTACCGCACACTGGCCTCGATTCCGAGTGCTTCGCCCAACACTACGCAAGTGACCAACTACAGCTATGTAGACAAGGAGGCCAATAAGACGGGCAAGCGTTACTACCGCCTGCACCAGATTGACCTGGACGGCAAAGATGCCTTCTTTGCCCCCACGGTTGTTAGCTTCGAAGGCAAGGCTCCTGCCTCCAGCTTCGTGGCCTACCCGAACCCCCTCAATGCTGGCAACGAACTCCACGTAGCCCTGCAATCGGCCGCTACGGGCACCGCCAAGCTGCTGGTGACCGATATGACGGGCCGCACCCTGCAACAGCAGAACGTAGTCCTGACGGGCAGCCTCACCGATGCTTCGGTTGCTGGCATGAGCGACCTGAAAGCTGGTGTGTACCTGGTGAAACTCACCTTGCCCACCGGCGAAGTGAAGAACCTGAAAGTGGTGAAGCAATAAGCTGACCACGGCTTCGGCCCATAGAAAAGCCGGCTTCCGCAAGGAGGCCGGCTTTTTTTGTGTTGCGTTAGGCCAATGCCTACAGAAAAAGCCCGTTGTGCGTAGCACAACGGGCCTTCTGAGTTTTAAGCTAGTGCCCTATGCTTCCTTAGCCGCGGGGCATGGAAGTGCCGGGCTTGCCGGTCTTGGCCGCTGGCTGGAACATGGGGTCCACAGCATCCATATCGAGGAAGTGCGAGAACGTGTCGCCGCGCAAGCCCAGTCGGATGGTTTCGAGGCTTACTACCTCATTAGGGGCGATGTTGCCAAGGTTTACGTTGGCTCCCAGCAGCTTGATGAACCACACTTGCTGAGCTTTCTGGGGCGCTTCCCACAGGATTTTCTCCGATGGAATCTTGGTCAGAATTTCCTCCACCAGGCCCGAGCGAACTTCGCCGGTGCTGCGGAACAAGCCCACGTTGCCACCCTCACGGGCCTCGCCGATTACCTTGATGGCCCCGGCTTCGAGTTCGGTCTGCATCTGCGAAATCCACTTGTAGGGCGGAATAATTTTTTCAGCATCTTTCGAGCCTACTTCGCTCAGCACGCGCACGGTCTTGCTTAGTTCGCGTATGTACTCGCATTTGCGCTCGTGGTCGAGGTCAATACTGCCGTCCGACACCTCAGCGTATTCCATGCCGTAGGTGTCCAGCAGGCGGCGGTAATCGTCGAATTGGTTGCGGATGATGAAGGCCTCGAACAGGGTGCCGCCGAAATACACCGGAATGTTGGCTTCGCGGTAGATTTCAAGCTTGCGCTTCAGGTTGGGTACCACGTAGGACGTGGCCCAGCCCAGCTTCACAATATCGGTGTAGGATTCACCCACTTCCAGAAAGTCTTCAACTTCGCGCAGGCTCATGCCTTTGTCCATTACCATGGTGTAGCCCTGCTCGCGGGGCTTGGCAGTGCGCTCTGGCAGTTGAGAGAGGTCGTAATTCATTAATAAAAAGTGAAATATGAGAATTTGAGGAGTGTTTGCCCGCTCTAAAAAACGGGTGGCGCGGGCAAAGAAAAACCGCCCGTCGGCTGACGGGCGGTTACAAAAGTAGCATTAAGCCAAAATGTTATTTCCGAAACTGCTCAATGAGTCGTTTCAAGCCCGGCTGCTCACGCAGTTGAGGGAAGTAGTCGAACAGAATAACGTGCTGCTCATAGTTGAGCGTAAGGGCCGTTTCGAGTACGCCGTATGCCTCTTTCATGCGGCCATCGGCCAACAGGTAGGCGCACAGCATGTAGTGGAAATGCGCTTCGTGCGGGTGCAGCTCCACGGCGTGGCGCACCAAGTCTGCCGCTTCGCTGAAATGGCCCTGTTCGTAGAGAATGGCGCTCCAGCTCACCCAGCCCTGCACGTCGTCGGGGGCTACTTCGGTGGCTTTCTCATACGATTCGAGCGCGCTTACCACATTGCCCACCTGGTTTTCGGCCGCGCCCAGCGCCGACCAGTACTCGCCGCTTTCGGCGTATAGCTCGGTTGCTTTGCGGAAGTAATGTATGGCCTCGAACCAGCGCCCTTGCTCCTGCAACAGCACGCCCTGGCCAAACCAGGCCTCGTCCATCTCCGGGTTCAACTCCAGTGCCTGGCGATAGAACTTGCGGGCGGGCTCCCACTCGCGCAGTTTCTCGTAGCACTCGCCGATGTTGCACAATGCCTCATCGGTCGGCTCGCCGGGGGGGTAGGCCATTTCAAACTCGGGAATGGCCTTCAGGTACTCCTGCTGGCACACGAAGGTATCGGCCAGCCAGTGGTGGGCATCGTAGAAATCGGCACGGATGGTCACGGCAAAGTCAAATGCTTCGGCAGCCTTCTCAAAGTCCTCGCGACGGTACCAGTACTGGCCCAAGTTGTACCAGGCCGTGGCTGAATACGGGTCATCGTCGGTGAAGCGCTTGAAGAATTCCTCGTGCTCCTCCAGCCGCGCCGTGATGTCGAGGCAGTGCAAGAGCTCCTGCACCCCGGTTTCGTTGTCGGGATTAAGGCGCAGGCTTTGCTTGTAGTGCTTGGCCGCACTCTTGAATTTCTGCCAGCTCTGAAAGGCCAGGCCCAGGTTGAAGTGAATATCCTCGCGCTCGGGCTCCTGCTCCAGGCCGGTGCGGAAAAACTCTACTGCCTGCGCAAATTCGCCCCGCTGCGTGCTGATAATGCCCCGCGTCACGGCCACGTCGGCGTTGGTAGGGTCCAGGGCCGCTACGGCGTCAATCTGACGCTCGGCTTCGGTGTAGTCGCCGCGCATGGCCGTCACTTGCGCGCGGTCAATCAGCAACTCAGTTGAGAAAGGGTATTGGCCGAGGGCCGCCTCACAGGCCTGGAGGGCCTTGTCAAACGCTGCACTCGTCACGTAATGGTCGATGATGTTCTCGAAGTCTTCCAGGTCGAAGAAAACAGACTCCTGCTGGGCCAACATACGCTCGAAGCGACGCACGGTATCCAGCACGGTCCGGTGGTTTTCAAAATGTTCGTTCATGCGCATAAAATCGCAGTTAAGTGGATTAATCTGGTTTTGTGAATTAGCGAATCCAGCGACCGGAGGCATTTGTGTCACCGCTTGCCAGAACCATTCCACTCCACTTTTTTAGTACTCTATCAATTATAACAAATATTGGCCAAAACCGTGCAATCTGACTGTTGCTAAGATACGATAACCGGTTCGCGGCTGCCGGGTTTCGCCCCTAGCTCGGCCGCGCACCACGCCAGGGTGTCGGCCAACGGCCGAAATGAGAGCCCGGTAGTGCTCTGTACTTTGGCGTGGCTGTACACCACCGGCTGCCGTCCGGCCCGGGCCGTGTCTTTGGTGATGAGCGGCCGGGCGCCCGTGAGCACTGCCCGGGCGTGCTCCAGCCGCCAGATGATTTCGGCGGCCCAGTCGGGCACGGCCACCGTGGGCGGGCGGCGCTGCATGGCCGTCGCGGCCTGCCGAAAAAAATCGGCTAAGGGCACTGCTTCGGCGCTTAAAATATAGCGCTGACCGTCCGCTTCGGGCTGGTCGAAGGCTAGGGCCAGCAACTGGGCCACCACATCGCGCACATCTACAAAATTGATGAGGCCACGGGTGTAGAAGCGGTGCTGCTGGTGCGCGTAGCGCAATAAGCGCGTGCTACTGCGGTGCCAGTCGCCCGGCCCCAGCACCACCGATGGATTCACGATAACGGCCGACAGCCCTTCGGCCACCCCGCGCCATACTTCCAGCTCGCCCAGGTATTTGGACGTGGCGTAGGCCGGATGGGCTGCGCCCAGGTCCCAGGAAGCTTTTTCGGTCACGGTAAGCACCTCGCCGGGGGCGGCCGTAGCGCCCGCTGCTGGCCCGCCCAGCGCCGCTACCGACGACACGTGTACCAGCCGAATGCCCGGCCGCTCCAAGCAGGCATCGACGACGGCCGCGGTGCCCTGCACGTTCACGCTCAGCAACCGGTCCTCGTCCTGTGGGGCATATGAAACCAGCCCTGCGCAGTGAAAAACATGCGTGACATCGGGCGTAAGGGCCACCCGCAGCTGTTCGGTATCAAGCAAGTCGCCGGCCAGCCATTCCACGCCCGGGGCGGCGTCGGCAGGTATCGCGCTCCGGTACAACGCGCGCACTGCCAGCCCCCGCTCCCGCAGCGCCCGCAACAGAAAAGAGCCAATAAGGCCGGTGCCGCCGGTTACAAATATCATGAAGTCGGTAATGAACGCTCAGAGCAAATAAATGGTATCAACGAGCCAATAATGGCCAGCTAAGCACTCCTGGCGGACCATTTGTTAAAGCGTGTTATTCAGCAAGGGCAGCTTGAGCAGCTTCTCCATGTAAGGCTGCGGCAGTGTGCGCTGGGCCAGGGTATCGGTATGGCGAAGATGATGGGCATCAGTACCCACAAAGTCAACTAATTCGCCATCAATCAGCTGCTCCGCTACTTTTTTGGCGGCGGGGGAGTAGTAGCCCGCCAGCGAATTCAGATTCACCTGGAGTAGCACACCGTGGTCGTGGCGCATCTTCTCAATTTCGGCAAAGCGACCGTATAAATAAGTATAACGCTCCGGATGAGCCAGCACCGGCTGGTAGCCTTGGGCCTTCATCTCGAAAATAGTATCGAACAAGTTCAGCGGCTCGTTCATGTACGATGTTTCAAACAGCAGGTAGCGCTTGTCGCCGCCGAAGGTGAGCATTTCGGTGCCATCGGCCAGCTTGCGGCCCAGAAACTCGTCGAGGTAATATTCGGCGGCACATTCGAGCGCTACGTCGTGCAGGCCGGCGGCGGCGGCAGCTTCGCGCAGCCGCTTCAGCGCGGCCCGAATGCCTTCCGGCGTGTTCTTGTAGAAGTCGCCCATGATGTGGGGCGTCATCACCAGCTTACGGTAGCCGAGGCCGCGCAAGGCCCGGAGCAGGTCCAGCGAATGCTCCACGGTTTCGGCTCCGTCGTCGAGGCCGGGCAGCAGGTGCGAGTGCATATCAACCGCCAGGGCCGCCAGCGAAGCCGTGGCCACCGGAGCGGAAGTCGCCCCGCCAAAAAGACGTTGCCAGAGCGAAGCCATTTATCCTGAGAATATTAGGTGAAAAACTTCTTCAGCTTCTCGCCAAAGGACAACTGTTTGGTCGCGGGCTCTTCGTAATAGCCCTGCCCATACGCACCGTAGCCATAGCCGTAGCCGTAGCCATAACCGTAGCCGTAGCCACCTCCCGATTGCGCATCGTTGAGGATGGTGCACATGCGCGTGAAGTTGTTGCTACGCATCAGCCGGTTCATGTTCTTAACGAACGTCTTACGCGAGTAGCCGGCTCGCACAATGTAGAGCGGAATATCGGCCTTGCGCATGATAAGGATACCATCTGTGACCAAACCCACGGGGGGCGTATCAATCAGAATAACATCATAAAGCTGAAACAGCTCCTGAATCATGGTATCAAACCGGTCGCTCAGAATCAGCTCCGAGGGGTTGGGCGGCGTGGGGCCGGCCGAGATAAACTGCAGCGAGTCGATGCTTGTGGGCTGAATGCACTCCTGCACGTTGTGCCGGTCAATGAGGATGGTACTGACCCCGCGCGTGTTTTCGGCCCCAAAGGCCAGGTTGACTTTGGGCTTGCGCATGTCCAAATCCAGGATGATAACCTTCTGCCCCGACAGGGCAATAATGCCGCCGAGGTTAACAGTCACAAAGGTCTTCCCTTCGCCGGAGATGGTGGACGTCACCGAAATCAGCCGTTTCTTCTTGGCCGAGCTGATGAAATCCAGGTTGGTTCGAATAGAGCGAATGGACTCGGAAATGGCCGATTTGGGGTTCTTGTCCACCACCAGGCGCGACACTTCCATCTTCTCCTTGTCGTAGGTTGGGATGATGCCCAGCACCGACGCTTTGGTGTTGCGCTCCAGCTCCCGCACGTTGGTCACCGTATTGTGCATCAGGTAGCGCACCGCAATCAGGCCCAGGCCCAGCAACAGTCCGCCCGCCAGCCCCACGGCGTACACAATGAGCTTATTGGGGAAAATAGGCGGCGAGGGTGGCGAGGCCGGCGACAAAATCTGAAAGTCGGCCGTGGTGCCAGCTTTCTCGATGTTGAACTCCATTTTCTTATCCAGTAGCATCAGGAAGGACTTTTCGTACAAGTCCAACGGACGTTGCAGGCGGGCCAGCTCGGTGCCCTTCTCGGGCAGGCTTTGCAACTCCCCGGTAAGCTTGGCGCGTTGGGCGTTGAGCTCGTCCATGCTACGGCGCAGCAGCTTTTGGTTTTGCAGCAGCAGCCGCTGGATGTTGTTGCGGGCAAAGTTTATTTTGGCCTGTTCGGCCTGCACTACTTCTGTTTTGTCGGTGTAGGAGCGCGACAGACGCCGCAGGTTCCATTGCAGGCTGTTGAGCTCAGCCAACTGGTCGCCCAGCTGCGGGTCTTTGATGTCGGCCAGCGCGGGAATGCTCTGTTGCACCGTCTGGTTTTCATCGCGCGTGAGGCTGCCCTGCTGCGCCATTTGGGCCACCTGACCCAGCAACGTCAGCGTCTCTGCCAGTTTGAGCCGGTCTTCTTCCAGCTTTTCCAGCTTTTCGCTGATGGTGCCCACCTCGGTCTTCACATCGTACGTGCCCGAGCTCTGCACAAAGGCCTGCATTTTGTCTTCGGCCTCCTGCAGGCTTTTGCGGTTCTCCTCCGAAATCTTGTCCAGAAAACGGAGCTGCTTTTGGGTGGCCTCTTGTTTGCTTGCAATTTTCTCGACCAGGTACACCGAGTCAATTTTATTAACGATGTCCTGTGCTTTTACGGGATTAAAATCGTTGAACGAGATGCCAATCGTGTTGGCGTCCGGGTTCACAATCTCAACGGTCAGGTTCTTATCCAGGTAGGCGCTCACGGTGTTATCGTCCTGCACCGTGAAGTGGTAACTGCCGTCCAGAGCCTCCTTAGTCATCTGCGAGGTGGGGAGCACCTGCAGGGTAATGCCGGGCAGGGAAATGGTTTGCCCCAACGCATATTCGCCACCCTGCGGCCGATTCTGGTTGATGAAGTCAAGCTTGAACCGCTGTCTGCTCACAAATTTTAAGTCAAACTTGCGGTTGTACAGCGCCTTGTCCGTGATTTTGTAAACCACCCGGAAAGGAGAGGTGCCGTACATTTCTGACTCCAGCACGGTGCCCTGCACGTAGTAGTTCACATCAAGGTCCAGCGAGTCTTTCAGCCGCCGGTAGATGATGTTGGACTTAATCAGTTCCACCTCGCCGGCTAGCTTGTTGCCGTGGGCTTTGTCCACCACGGCCGGAGCCATCTGCCCGGCCAGGCCCAGGGCGCTGCCCTCGTTGCGCTCGTCAATTTTGAGCAGAGACGTCGACTTATATACCGGTTTGGTGTAGCGCAGGTACAGCCACGAAGCCGTAACGCCGAGAATAATCAGCAAAATCATCCATAGCAGGCTGCGCCGGGCCACTAATACCAAAGTGGCCACATCCAGGCTGGCGGAATCGTCGTCTGCCTCATTGCCTCCGGCGTTGGACACAACCGAAGGCTCTACGGCTCCGCCGCTGGCATTCCGGATGAGCTCTTCCAACTCCGAGTTTTCGTTTACGGCCATTGTAATGTTATTACCAGCAAGCGTGCTGGGTATGATAAAAGAACTAACGCTCAGTTTTATTTTATAACGCTGATAATAACAAGGGTAGTCGTCAGAACGAGCGAGGCAAAGCTGATGATTGGAGCCGCGTCGGTCAGGGTTTCCAGTACCGGGCGATGTACTGGTTCTACGTAAATAATATCATTCGGCTCCATTTGCAGGTTGGCCCGGCGCATTCCATCCAGCGTAGTCAGGTCCACCTGCTGAATGCGCGGATTCTTTAGGTCACCCCGAATAATCCGAATGTTGCTGGCCTTGCCGCCGTAGCGGTAGAAGCCCTGGTTGTTGCTGCCCCCATTGCTGGTGCCTCCATCGAGGCCGCCAGCTAGTGCCAGCACCTCAATCAGGTTCATGTTATCATTAGCAAGGGTAATTACCTGGCCGCCCGGTGCCCCCAGAATAAAGACGCGGTTGTTGGTCACGCGCGTAGTCACGAAGGACTCCTTGTAGTATTCGTTATAGCGAACCTGCAGCAGGCTGTCGGCCTGCAGCAACGACAAGCCGCTCACCTTCACGCGGTTCACCAGGGGCAATACCACCGTGCCATCGGCCTGCACCAGAAACTCGGAGCCCGCTGTGGCGCTACCGGCCGTCTGGCCCACGGGGCGTTGGCCCACCACCGTCCGAGCGTTGCCGCTGGTGCTGGGGCTGGTGGCGGCGCCCGCGCTCCGGCTGGGCAGCGCCCCGCTGGGCTGGCCAAATTGCAGCTCGCCGTTGGGGTCCAGAATACGTTCGCCCTTGTTGGTGTTCACCCGCACCTCCAGAAAATCGTTGGGCTGAATGAGGTAGTTGCGCGCGGTGCGGTTCACCGCCTTGCGCAGTTTAGTGGTGTCCAGCTGGCGGCCCTGGCTGTCGGTAAGCCGGAACATGGTGCGCTGGTTGTAATAATGAGTGGAAACGCACGACGAAAAAAGCAGTAGCGCGGGCAGGGCCAGCAGCCACAGCGGCTTGAGGCGGCGAAAGGGAAATGTCGGCATGAAGGCCAATTAGGGCGATATCAAACAAAAACCAGGAAAAATTTTGGCCTCGAAAGGCAGATTCCCCCCAAAAAGCCTCAAAAGTAACGCTTTTGCCGCGCCCATTCAACTACAGGTGGTTGCGCTGGGCTGCGCCCTCCTCGTTGCCAACTGCCTGAATCGTACTTTCGTGGACCGAAAACGGCTAAATGGCCGTTGCAGTACCCACTACCTTACATTCTCCCAAATCCCACCCTTAGTTCCCTTTACATGGAAGCCGTAGCCACCGAAAACCAGACCATGATAGCGCAGATGGTGCGCGATTTTGGCGCCCAACACATCAAGCCCGAGATGATGAAATGGGATGAAAGCCAGGAGTTTCCCATCGACGTGTTTCATAAGCTTGGCGAGCTGGGCCTGATGGGCGTGCTGGTGCCCCAGGAGTACGGCGGAGCCGGTTTTGGCTACGTTGAGTACGTGACCGCCATTGCCGAGCTGGCCAAGATTGACGGCAGCATCGGCCTGAGCATGGCCGCCCACAACTCGCTCTGCACCGGCCACATCCTCCAGCATGCTTCCGAAGAGCAGAAGCAGAAATACCTGCCCAAGCTCGCTTCCGGCGAATGGATTGGGGCCTGGGGCCTCACCGAGCCCAACACCGGCTCCGATGCCGGCAACATGCGCACCACCGCCGTGCTCGACGAGAGCGGCGAAAATTATATTATCAACGGCGCGAAAAACTTTATCACCCACGGCAAATCCGGCAACGTGGCCGTGGTGATTGTGCGCACCGGCGAAGTGGGCGACTCGCACGGCATGACGGCCTTCATCATCGAGCGCGGCACGCCGGGCTTTGAGGCCGGTCGCAAGGAAGACAAGCTGGGCATGCGCGCCTCGGAAACCACCGAGTTGATTTTTACCGACTGCAAAGTGCCCAAGGAAAACGTCATCGGCAAAGTGGGCGACGGCTTTGTGCAGAGTCTGAAAGTGCTTGACGGCGGCCGCATCAGCATTGCCGCGCTCAGCCTGGGCATTGCCCAGGGCGCTTTGGAGGCGGCCACCAAGTACAGCAAGGAGCGTCACCAGTTCAACAAACCCATCAGCAGCTTCCAAGGCATCAGCTTCAAGCTGGCCGATATGGCCACGGAAGTGGAGGCCGCCAGCCTGCTCACCTACCGCGCTGCCGACATGAAGGACCGCGGCCTGAACGTGAACCTCGAATCGGCCATGGCTAAGCTCTACGCTTCAGAAGTGGCCGTGCGCACCGCCAACGAAGGCGTTCAAATCTTCGGCGGCTACGGCTACACCAAGGATTACCCGGCTGAGAAGTACTACCGCGACGCCAAGCTCTGCACCATCGGCGAGGGCACCAGCGAAATTCAGAAGCTGGTTATTGCCCGCGTACTGCTTAAATAAACCGTGGATTTTGGCGGATTTCGCGGGTTTTAGGTCTTGTTCGGTCGCCCTCGCCTAGACGTTGGAAATGAATCGACTACAAAATCCGTGAAATCCGTTTGAATCCGATAAATCCGTGATTATCTTTGCGGCCCGGTTTACACCGCCTCCCTCAGAAAATCTCCCTCATTCCCTGATATGATTATCATTCAAATCAAAGACAACGAATCGGTTGACCGCGCTCTGAAGCGTTTCAAAAAGAAATTCGAGCGCACCGGCGTTCTGAAAGAGCTGCGTCGTCGCACGTTCTTCCAAAAGCCCAGCATCACCGAGCGCAAGATGAAGCAGAAGGCTGTTTACAAGCTCGCCACCTACGGCCAGCCCGGCGAATAGCCCGAAAGTTTTTCGGCCGTTTAGCTTTGTTGAAAACCGGCTGGTTTGCCTCCGTTGGCAAGCCGGCCGGTTTTTTCGCGTCCATACCTGAGCGCTAGGCTTGGCTTCAACTAAAAAAATGCTACATTGGATGCCCGGCCCAACCGCCGGGCTTTTTTGGTGTTGGTATGGATGCTTTTCTCGATTTTTTGCGCTTTGAGCGGCGCTACAGTCCGCATACGATTGTCTCCTATCAGACCGATTTGGGACAGTTTGCGGCCTACCTCAAGTCGGCTTATGAACTGACTGACCCCGCTCAGGCCACGCACGCGCTAATCCGCGGCTGGGTGGTGGAACTGATGCAGGAAAACCTGGACCCGCGCACCGTGAACCGCAAAGTGGCCTGCCTGCGCTCGTACTACAAATTCCTGCTCCGCAACGGGCTTATTGACAGCAACCCCATGCTGCGCATTAAGGCCCCGAAAATGGCCAAAAAGCTACCCGAATTTGTGCCCGAGGAGGCGCTGAACGGCTTGCTGAACACGTTTGAATTTGGCGACGACTTTGCGGGGCAGCGCGACCAGCTAGTGCTGGAGATGCTGTACGGCACTGGCATTCGTCTCTCGGAACTCATTGGCATCCATGCCGACGATGTGAGCCTGGGGGCCAGCACCGTGCGCGTAACCGGCAAGGGCAACAAGCAGCGCCTCGTGCCCCTGAATCCCACGCTGAAGCTCGTGATTGAGCGCTACCAGGCCCGGCGGGCGCACGAGTTTGGCACGGTGGGCGGCCCGCTGCTGCTCACCGACAAGGGCGACGCGATGTATGAAAAGTTTGTGTACCGCACCGTGAAGCGCTATTTGAGCCAGATTACGACTTCCGGGGCGCAGCAGCACCCGCACGCGTTGCGGCACGCCTTTGCCACGCACCTTCTGGGTAAGGGAGCCGACCTGAATTCCATCAAAGAATTGCTGGGCCACGCCAGTTTGGCGGCCACGCAGGTGTATACGCACTTGTCCGTGGACCGCCTGAAATCCGTATTTGAACAGGCCCACCCCCGGGCCTGAGTTTCTGTTTACCCTTTTACCTCTTAATCACCCACCTTATGAAAGTACAGATGCACTCGGTGCACTTCGACGCCGACCAGAAATTGCTTGATTTTGTTCAGCAACGTTTGAATAAGCTGGAAACTTTTTACGATAGGGTTACCGAAGGCGAGGTTATTATGCGCCTCAACAATAAAGACGGCATCGAGAACAAAACCGTCGAGATAAAGCTGCTGGTGCCTGGCAACATCCTGTTCAGCCAGGAAGACGCTGCTTCGTTTGAAGCCGCCGCCGATGCCGCTACCGAAAGCCTGCGCCGTCAGATTACGAAGCACAAGGAAAAGGCCATTGCCCATTAATAAAGTTGGCGTTCTGCCCAACAAAAAGCCCCGCCTGATAAGTCAGACGGGGCTTTTTGTTGACGGGGTTTGTCGGGATTACAGCCCGAACTCGGCCTTAATCTGGGGCACGTAATCGAGCTTTTCCCAGGTGAAGGTTTCGAAGGTTTTGGTTTCGCCGCCGGGCATCACCACGTTCACGGTGCCGGGCTGGCGGCCCATGTGGCCGTAAGCCGCCGACTGAGCGAAGATGGGGTTTTGCAGGCCGAAGCGCTTCACAATGGCGTAGGGGCGCAGGTCGAACAGCTTGTTCACCTTCTCGGCCACTTCGCCGTCGGTGAGGGGCTGGCCGGCCGCGTTCTTGGCCTTGATGGTGCCGTAGGTGGTCACGAACACGCCCACGGGCTGGGCCACGCCGATGGCGTAGGCCACCTGCACCAGCACCTGGTCGGCCACGCCGGCGGCCACCAGGTTTTTGGCGATGTGGCGGGCGGCGTAAGCAGCCGAGCGGTCTACTTTCGAAGAGTCTTTGCCGGAGAAGGCACCGCCGCCGTGCGCACCCTTGCCACCGTAGGTATCCACGATGATTTTGCGGCCGGTAAGGCCGGAGTCGCCGTGGGGACCACCGATGACGAACTTGCCGGTGGGGTTGATATGGTAGATAATTTTGTCGGTGAACAGGGCCTGGGCATCGGCGCTCAGGCCGGCTTTCACGCGCGGGATGAGAATCGAGAGCACATCGGCTTTGATTTTATCCAGCATCACGCTCTCCGATGCATCGAACTCGTCATGCTGCGTGCTGATGACGATGGTGTCGATGGCCTCGGGCTTGTGGTCGTCGGAGTAGCGGATGGTTACCTGGCTCTTGGCATCTGGGCGCAGGTAGGGCATGGCCGTGCCCTCGCGGCGGATGGCGGCTAATTCCTGCAGCAGGCGGTGCGAGAGGTCGAGGGCCAGGGGCATGTAGTTGGCCGTTTCGTGGCTGGCGTAACCGAACATCATGCCCTGGTCGCCGGCGCCCTGGTCTTCGTCCTTGGCACGCTCCACGCCCTGGTTGATGTCGGGCGACTGCTCGTGCAAGCGGTTCATCACCTCGCAGGTGTCGGCGTTGAAGAGGTATTCGGGCTTGTTGTAGCCGATGCGGCGAATGGTTTCGCGCACGATGGGCTCGGCATCGACGTGGGCCGTGGACTTAATTTCGCCGGCAACGAGAGCAAAATCGGTCGTCACGAGCGTTTCGCAGGCTACTTTGGCAGTGGGGTCCTGGCGCAAGTACTCGTCGAGGATGGCGTCGGAAATCTGGTCGGCAACTTTATCGGGATGGCCTTCCGAAACTGATTCGGAAGTGAACAGATAGGGCATTGAGTGCGCGAAAAGAACGGAAGATAGAAACGAAGTGCGCCCGCCAGGCCGAAACCGGCGGGCGGGCGCGGCGCAAAAGTACGGAAATCCGAGCTATTGATGGCTATGCATTTGCCGAGGAAATGCGGTAGAGTTCAGCAGCCAACGAAAAATAGCTGCCATAATTCAGCGGCATCGATATGAAGCTACAGTTGCGCCAGCCGACCACCATCAACGACCAGTGTTGTGCCGTGCACGAAGCTGGCTTCGGGGGAAGCCATGAAGGCAATGGCGGCGGCCAGCTCCTCGGGCGTGCCCACGGTGGCTTTGTCTACTTTCTCGGTGCCGTTTTTCACGTTGGGATTGCTCCAGAGCATGGGCGTGTCCACGGCGCCGGGAGCCACGGCATTGATGCGGGTTTGCTTGCGGTCGAGCTCCAGGCTCAGGCCGCGCACGAAGGCCTCGAGCGCACCCTTGCTAGTGGCGTAGGGTACCACGTTGGCAGTGGTCTGGTGGGCGTGCACCGAGCTGATGGCTACAATGGCACTGCCCTTGGGCATGTGCGGCAGGCAGAGCTGGGTGAGTTGGGCCAGGGAGCGTAGGTTCACCAACATCAGCAGGTCCCACTGAGGCAGGGGCAGGTCCACGAGATGGTCGAAGGTCATCATGGCTGCGTCGCACACCAGCACGTCGATGCGGTGGTACTTGGCCAGCACTTTCTTCACCACGCCGCTGATGGCGCGGGGTTTGGCCAGGTCGCAGGTCATGAAAATTGCTTTGCCGCCGGCTTTGGTAATCAGGCGCACGGTTTCGGCCCCGTCGGCTCTGTCGCGGCCCAGCACCACCACAGTACCACCTTCGGCAGCCAGCCGCACGCAGCAGGCCCGGCCGATGCCGGACGTTCCGCCCGTTACCAGGCACACCTTATCTGTAAAACGCATTAACTGAGCTGTTGAGTGAAAAGCGCTGCACTGGCCGCGCAGCTACTCTACGGCTCACAACCAGTTAGGGTGGCTTTTGTGCTGGCTAAGTGGCACCGCACTTCCTGCGCTAGGCGAAGGCAGCTGCGCCATTCACCGGAGCCGTGAGCTTTTCGCAAACCAGCACCACCAACCGCCCGCGCAGGTCGGTAGTTGCAAACAGGTAGGTATCCCCCCCCTCGCGGATGCCGGTGCGCCGCCGGAAGTCGGCCACCGAATCGGGGAAGTTGCGGGTGGTGACGTGGGCACGCGCTTCCGGCCCGAGGTGGGCTTTGAGGGCCGTACCATCGGCTTTTTCCACGGCCAGGATTTTGAAAACGCGCCCCGGAAAATTGGCTCGTAGCACATCCGAAGTATAGAGGTGGCTGTGCTGATGTAGTTTAAGTAGCTCGAACGCCGTGCCGATGCTGCGGAAGGCGCCTGCTTTGAGCACCGCCGCGTTGGGCTCGTAGAGGTACTGCTGCGCCTCGGCGTAGCGCGGCGTAGCGCGGGCCTCGCGGGCGCGATTGAGGCGGAATTCCTGCTGAGTGCCGTCGCGGCGTAGGTTCAGGGCGAAGCGCTCGGGGTCTATGGCGGGCTCTTGGCCCAACTCGTAGAGCACTTCCTTCACCTCGTTATCCACGGCTACCACCCAGAGGCGGCGCACGTGGGCCAGGCCCTGTACGGCTTGCTCGATATCAAGCATGGGCGAAGTTTTGAGCAGGACTTTATCGGCCTTGTGCAGCAGCAATGGCAGCAGTTTCACCACGTCGGGCTCGCAGTCGCGCAGCAGAAAAATTTTGCGGGCGGCCGTGTCGCGCCGGGCCGGGTCGAGGTAAAGCCAATCGTAGTGGTGCGGCGTACTTTTCAGGAATGCCACCGCATCGGCGGCATTAATCGTGACATTATCGATGCCCAACTGGCTGAAATTGTAGCGTACCACGCCGGCCAGTGCGGGGTCGCGCTCCACGTAGTCGACCTGCGTCACACGGGCAGCGAAGGCGGCTGAGTCGGCGCCGAAGCCGCCGGTGAGGTCGGCCAAATGCTGGCCGCCTACCAGGCTGGCTTTAAAAGCCGCCGTGCGGGCCGACGACGCCTGCTCGACGGACAGGGCGGGCGGAAAAATCAGCTCCGGGTTATCAGCCCAGGCGGGTAGCTTGGCGCGGGCTTTCTGGCGGGCCTGAATCTGGCGCACCAGTTCGGGCACGGGGAGGCCGGGGTGGCGGCGGGCTTGGAGGGCCAGGTGGGCGGGGTCGTCGTGCAGGTGCGCGGCCACGTACCGCCGGGCCGCTTCGGGCAAGGGGTAGTCCATCGAAGACCTTATACGGGAAAACGCGGCGGTTAGCGCAACGCCCAGCGCAGCGAGAGCAAGGGCTGGCCCGTGGGCGCAGCCGCAAAGCCAATGGCGGCCGGCTGCAAGCGCTGCCAAGTGCCGCCGTGGGCCACGTCTTGGTTAAATGACTTCACCGCCCGTTGCAGGTGCGAGTTGGTGTTGCGATTGATAAAAACCGTAGCCAGCAGGCTGGTGGCGAATACCCCAATGGCTACCTGCTGCGTGGAATTAAAATACACCCGGTCGCCGTGGGCCAGAATCTGCTGGCCGTAGAGGCCAAACGAACCGACGGCCACCAGGCGGTCAATCAGGAAAAAAGTCTTCTGGCGGCGGTACTCGTCAAGGTGGGCCAGGGCATCGGCATTGCCAGCCAGGTAGGGGCGTAGTTTCTGCCCAAAGAAACCGGCCGTCTGGTAGTTATCGCCGCTGGCACCCGGGGCCAAAAAGTCGAAATTATGCTGGGGACCACCCAGGCCGCGCCCCTCGTCTTCGGGGGACAGGCGAATACTACCAGGGGCTTGCTGAGCTAATGCAGGAGCTAATAGGCTAACGGATAGGATAATAGTGGCCGCGCCACGGAGCTGCCATTTAACTGAGCGCAGCTGATTGATTTCGTGCATAGTAACAAATATAATGGTGCTTGAAGGGCTGAACAGAGCGTCGTGGTAATATTTTCTGACTGCCAACCCAACAAACCCGGGGTGCCACACGTTCAGGCCGAACCGGCTAATTACCCCTTGGGCCGCGTGTTTCACCCACCAATCCGATATTGTTCATGAAAACATCCTTCGTATTCCGCCGCGCCATTCAGGCCATTCTGCCGGCCACTCTGCTACTGGCCGCTTGCAGCAAGAGCGACACGCCCACGCCCACGCCGGCGGCATCTACGGCCAGAATTGCCATTTTCAACGGCGCCGCAAACGTGAACGTCGCGGCGAAGGTGCTGGTCGATGAAGCGGAAAAAGCTTCGCTCAACTACGGTCAGTTTGCCAGCTACCAGACCATTAACGCGGGCACTCCCACTTTCAAAATAGTGGGCGGGACCACCGTGCTGTCTACCCAGCCCCTGACCATTGACAAGGACAAGAGCTACTCTTTTTTCGCCTACAATCCCGGCCCTACCAATGCGACCACCGGCCTGCTAGTGGCCGATGACCTGACCGCTCCGGCTACTACTCCTGCCCCCGGCAAGGCAAAAATCCGGTTGGTGCACATTGCGCAGGGGCTTGGCACCAATAGTGGCCAGGGCACCGCGCTGCCAATCAATTTGAGCGAAGCCCAGACCGTGGGCTATGCCGACCGTATTCCCAATGTAGCTTTTGGCACTGCCTCCAACTTTTTGGAAATCAACGCCGGTACCTTCAACTTAGCTATTACCACGGGCACCGCGCCTTCCAACACATTCCAGTTTAATGTGGGTGATGGCTCGGGCTCCGGCACCGGTACCAAAGCATTTGAAGCCGGTAAAATATATACCATCATCGTGCGGGGCGCCGAGAGCAACCTCGACACCACCTTGAAACCAAAGGCCTACATTGTACCAAACAATTAGCCCTGGGAAGTGCCTTGTGCCACAAAAAAGCCCACGCCAACCGGCGTGGGCTTTTTTGTGGCACAAGGCGAACAAATCCAGTATCTTTGCAGTTGAATCGCCACACATAAATTAATCCGTATCATGGTGGAAACCACGACGAAGACGTACGTTCCGTACAAAGTAAAGGACATGAGCCTGGCCGAGTGGGGCCGCAAGGAAATCCGCCTCGCCGAAGCCGAAATGCCGGGTTTGATGAGCCTGCGCGAAGAATTTGGCGCGGCCCAGCCTTTCAAAGGTGCCCGCATTGCTGGTTGCCTGCACATGACCATCCAAACGGCCGTGCTCATCGAAACCCTGAAAGCGCTGGGCGCTGAGGTAACGTGGTCGTCGTGCAACATCTTCTCGACTCAGGACCACGCCGCCGCCGCCATTGCCGCCGCCGGCATCCCGGTGTATGCCTGGAAAGGCATGGACGAGGCCTCGTTTGACTGGTGCATCGAGCAGACGCTGTTTTTCGGCGAAGACCGTCAGCCCCTGAACATGATTCTGGACGACGGCGGCGACCTCACCAACATGGTGCTGGACCGCTACCCCGAGCTGGCCGCCGGCATCAAAGGCGTGTCGGAAGAGACGACGACTGGTGTGCTGCGCTTGTATGAGCGCGTGAAACAGGGCACGCTGCCCTTCCCCGCCATCAACGTGAACGACTCGGTAACGAAGTCGAAATTTGACAACAAATACGGCTGCAAAGAGTCGGCCGTGGACGCTATCCGCCGCGCTACCGACGTGATGATGGCTGGCAAAGTGGCCGTGGTGGCCGGCTACGGCGACGTAGGAAAAGGCACCGCTGCTTCGCTGAGCGGCGCGGGCGCCCGCGTTATCGTGACCGAAATTGACCCCATCTGCGCCCTGCAGGCGGCCATGGACGGCTTCGAGGTGAAGAAGATGGAAAACGCCATTCCGCGCGCCGACATCGTCATCACCACCACCGGCAACTGCGACATCATCCGCGAGGAGCATTTCCGCGCCCTCAAGGACAAGGCTATTGTCTGCAACATCGGCCACTTCGACGATGAAATCGACATGGCTTGGCTGAACCAGAACTATGGCCACACCAAAGACACGGTGAAGCCGCAGGTCGACATCTACACCATCGACGGCAAAGAGGTGATTATCCTCGCCGAAGGCCGCCTTGTGAACCTGGGCTGCGCCACCGGCCACCCCTCGTTCGTGATGTCGAACTCGTTCACGAACCAGACGCTGGCCCAGCTGGAGCTGTGGCAGCGCGCCGACCAGTACGAAAACCAGGTGTACACCCTGCCCAAGCACCTCGACGAGAAGGTGGCCCGCCTGCACCTCGCCAAAATTGGCGTGGAGCTGGACGAGCTGACCAGCAAGCAGGCCGACTACATCAAGGTGCCGGTAGAAGGCCCGTTCAAGTCGGACCTGTACCGCTACTAAGCCGGTACTCGGCTCAAGCAAAAAGCCCCGCCTGTGCATGCAGGCGGGGCTTTTTGGTGCTTAGCGGCGTGGGGTGGGCGACTTTTTCGGCGTTGGCAGCCTCGCCAGGTATTCCAACACGTATTGGTTTTCGGGAAATGCCTGCAGGGTGCGCCGGCCGAAGTAGCGGCACAAAGGCGCGTTGCCCAGGTGCGCAAAGCATTCGGTTTGGTACTGCAGGATTTGCTCGCGCATCAGACGGTTTTCGCTGGCCACTCCGTCCAGCGACTGCATGACTGCCGCTGCCCGCGAAAGGTTGTAGGACGCGGCGGCCCACTGCGCGTGGTCGAGCTGCAGGGTGGCCAGCTTGAAGTAGGCTTCCAGGAAAAGCGTGTAGATGCTCACCACTTCGGGGCCTTCCTGGCCGTAGTTATTGAGCAGGGCAATGAGCCGCTGGTACACAGGGTAGCTTTGGTTGCGGGTTTCTTCCTGCCGGTACAGGGCCCGTGCGTAGCAATGCAACACCGTGGGGTCGGCCGGACGAAGGGTGGCCACCTGCGCCACGGCCGCCACCGCATCGGCAAAGCGGCCATCGGCATAGGCCCGCTCCGATTCGGCTACTTCGATGGGGTGAAAAGCGGCTGGCTTAACCGGAACGAACCGTTGGGTGAGCGGCAGGTCTTTCAGCTCCGCCGCTTGCAGGGGCAAATCGTCATTCACATAGTGGAAAATCCGCTTGCTGGTCAGGAACGCGCAGTCGTTGTTGGGCCGGTACGTTTGCGAAAATCCCAGTTGCGGCGAAACCACCAGCCAGAATAAGCAAGCAAGTAGAAGCGTCGATTTCATTCGGAAATATAGCCCGCCCGGCCGCTTTAGGCCGGAACAGCCGCGACGCCCAGCGCCGCCCGCACCGCCGGCGCCACCTGGGTGCCCAGCAGCTCCACGGAGCGCAGCACGCTCTGGTGCGCAATGCCCTCGATGACCAACTGCGCCAGAAAGCGGGTATTGTTGAACAGCCGGTGCTGGTAGAGTAGCTTGTCGATAATGTCTTGCGGGGCGCCCACCAGCAGCGGGCCCTGTGGGCCGCAGAGGTAGTCGAAGTGGCGGCGGTCCATGGGCGACCAGCCCCGCTCGCGGCCGATGCGGTTCATGAGGGTGGAGTAGGGCGGGAAAAACTCGTCGCGGGCCTGCTCGGCGGTGTCAGCGAGGTGCAGGTGGCAGTTGATGGCCAGCTGCAGGGCGGCCACGTCGTGCCCGGCCTTCTGGGCCGACTCGCGGTAGAGCTCGGCAAAGGGCACGTACTGCGTCGGCGCCCCGCCCAGGATGGCAATGGTGAGCGGCAGCCCCAACTGCCCGGCCCGCACCACCGAGGCCGGCGTGCCGCCCACCCCAATCCAAACCGGGATTTTGGCCTGGGCCGGGCGCGGGTACACGCCTTTGGCGTCGATGGAAGCGCGGTGCTTGCCTTGCCAAGTCACCACTTCGTTCTCGTTGATGTTGAGGAACAGCTGCAGCTTCTCGATAAACAGCGCGTCGTAGTCCTTCAAATCCTGACCAAACAGCGGAAACGACTCGATGAAGGAGCCGCGGCCGGCAATCATCTCGGCCCGACCGTTGGAAATGAGGTCGACGGTGGCGAAATTCTGGAAGGTGCGCACCGGGTCGACGGAACTGAGCACGGTGACGGCGCTGCTGAGGCGGATGCGTTTGGTGATGGCGGCCACGGCAGCCAGAATGACTTCGGGGGCTGAGATGATGAAGTCGGGCCGGTGGTGCTCGCCGAGGGCCAGCACATCGAGGCCGGTATCATCGGCCAGCTTGCCCATGGCCAGGATTTCCTGCATGCGTTGGGCAGCGGCGTGGTCCTGGCCGACTACGTGGGCTGGGGCGATTTCGCCAAATGAGCTAATTCCGATTTGCATATTAAAGAGGGGCTAAACGCTGTAGAGACGCGACACTTCGCGTCTCGTCGTTGAACAACCGGGAACTTGCCCAGGCGTTTTCGTGCAACGAAGAGACGCAAAATATTGCGTCTCTACAGCATTCAATAGACTATTTCACATTCGGCGTCACGTCCATGTTGGCGTAGCAGAAGCTCCACACGTCGGCCCACTCGTCGATTTGCAGCTTGGTGCTTTTGCCCGCGCCGTGGCCGGCATTTACATCCACGCGGATGAGGGTGGGGTTGGGGCCGGTGTTGGCGGCTTGCAGAGCAGCGGCGAACTTGAAGGAGTGCGCGGGCACTACCCGGTCGTCGTGGTCGGCCGTCGTTATCATGGTCGCGGGGTACACGGCAGGCCTCAGGTTGTGCAGGGGCGAAAACGCCAGCAGGTTTTTGAACTGGGCTGCATCGGCCGAAGTGCCGTATTCAGGAGCCCAGTTCCAGCCGATGGTGAAGGTCTGGTAGCGCAGCATGTCCATTACGCCCACGGCGGGCAGGGCCACTTTGCAGAGGTCGGGGCGCTGCGTCATGGTGGCGCCGACGAGCAGGCCGCCGTTGGAGCCGCCCGCGATGGCGAGGTGGTCGTAGTCGGTGTACTTGTTGGTTTTGAGGTACTCGGCAGCGGCTATGAAGTCGTCGAACACGTTTTGTTTATTGGGCGTCATGCCGGCTTTGTGCCAGGCTTCGCCATACTCGCCGCCGCCGCGTAGGTTGGGAATGGCCAAAATGCCGCCATTCTCCAGCCACAGCATGCGCGCCACCGAGAAGCCGGGCGTGAGCGAGATGTTAAAGCCGCCGTAAGCGTAGAGGTAGGTGGGGTTTTTGCCGTTCAGCTCCACGCCTTTTTTGCGGACGATGAACATGGGAATCTTCGTGCCGTCCTTGCTGGGGTAAAATACCTGCGTGGTTTCGTAGTCGGCCGGGTTCACGTCCACCTTCGGGGCGCGGAAAACGGTGCTGGTGTTGGTGGCGAGGTCGTACTTGTAAATGGTGGTGGGGTAGGTGAACGAGGTGAAGGCATAGTACACCGCCTTGGCATCGCGCCGGCCGCCAAAACCGCTAGCGGTGCCGATGGCCGGCAACTGCACGTCGTGCTCAAACTTGCCCAGCTCCGAATACACCTTCACCTGCGAGCTGGCATCGTGCAGATAATCAGCAATGAGCTTGCCGCCCACCTGGGTCACGCTTTCCAGTTTGTTCTTGCTTTCGGGCAGCACGTCGTGCCAGTTGGCTTCGGCGGGCTTCTTCGGGTCGATGCGGACGACGCGGTAGTTGGGGGCCTTGTAGTTGGTGTACACCAGTACCTCGCCGCCCACGTTGCCGATGACGTTGTTGTTGAACTCATAGCTCGAAATGAGCGTGGTCCAGGTTTTGGCCTGCTTGGGGTCGGTGAGGTCGCGCACCAGCAACTGGTTGCCGTCGGCCTTGCCATCGGTAAGCGTCAGGGCCAGAAACCGCTCGTCTTCCGTGGCGTTGGCGAAGCGAAAGCCGAGGGGCATTTTCGGGTTTTCGTAAACCAGCTGGTCGGCGCTCTGGGGCGTGTTTAGCTTGTGGAAGTACACCTTGTGGAACTCATTTTTACCCGAAAGGCCGTTTTCACCGGCTTTGGGCGCGTCGTAGCGGCCGTAGTAGAAGCCGTTCTTGGTCCACGACGTGCCCGATACTTTCACCCATTCCAGGGTTTCGGGCAATAGCTTGTTGGTGGTCAAGTCCATGATGCGGACCTTGTGCCAGTCAGAACCGCCGCCGCTGGTGGCATAGGCCAGGTAGCGGTGGTCGTTGCTGAACTCGGTGCCGGCCAGGGCGGTGGTACCGTCGGCCGAGAATTTGTTGGGGTCGAGCAGTACCTGCGGCTCCTCTGTGCCGCGCTGGCGGTAGAGCACGGCCTGGTTCTGCAAGCCGTCGTTCTTGCTGAATACCAGTTCCGAACCCACCTGCTCGGGCACGCCAAACCGCTCGTAGTTCCAGATTTTGGTGAGGCGCTCGCGGATTTTATCCCGGAACGGAATCTGCTTTAGATAGCCAAAAGTCACCTCATTCTCCGCCGTCACCCAAGCCTTGGTTTCGGGCGAGTCGAGGGCTTCGAGCCAGCGGTAAGGGTCGGGCACTTTGGTGCCGAAATAAGTATCGGTGAAGTCGGTTTTGCGGGTTGCGGGGTATTTCACGGGGGGCAGGGGAGGGGGAAGTTCCAGCCCGGCGCGGCGGCTGGGCTCGCCGTTTTCGGGCACGGTGGTTTCGGTGAGGGCCTGGCGGTTGGGCAAGGTGTTGCGGGCGGGCGGGGCGGTGGCGCGGCAGGCCGTAGCAGCCGTCAATACGGCAACCAGAGGTAAAACAGCTTTCATGAAAGAGAAGAAAGACGAAGGCCGTTGCCAGCCCGACAAATTGGATAGGAAACCGGGGATTTTGAAAATTAGTCCATCTGCACATCATCGGCTACCACGCTACCCGGGTTGCGGGGCGTGGCATCGGGTGCGGCCGTAGGGCCTGCCGCCGCGCTGGGCTGGCTGATGGCCGACGCCACCAACTCGGGCAGGTTGGCGCGCAGCCAGCGCAGCTCTTCGTCCACTTGCTGGCTCACGAGGCGCTCCACTTCGAGGCGCTGGGCGGGGCTGAGTTGGTCGAGAACCGGCGTAGCTGGGGTATTGTTGGCCTCTGGTGCGGCAGCAAGTACGAGAGCTTCGGCGCGTTTCACGCGGGCCACGGAGTCGGCCACGGCAGCGCTGGTTTCGGCGGCAGCGGCCTGGGCGGCAGTCGCCGCCTGCTTGGCCAGCAGGGTTTCGCGGCGCTGCTGACGGCGCCACTGGCCCAGCGTCACGCGCAGCATGATGTAAAGCACCAGGCTCAGAATGCCCAGAATGAGCGCCAGCGGGGCTGCAAACCGGTACAGCAGGCTGCCAGGACCAGTAGCAGGTAACGCTGCGGCCGAAGTACCGGCCGCGTCGCGCTCGGCGGCGGCTTGGGCTTCGGCGGCTTCGGCTGGGCCGGGCGCGCCGGGCGCAGCGGCGGTGTCGGCCGTTTCGGGGGCCATGGCGGCTGAAACCTCGCCCAGCGGCGTGCCCGAGGTGACGTAGTTGGTGAGGGCAGTTTCGAGGGCGGCCACGCGGGCCATACGAGCGGGGTCTTTGCGGCGCGCGGGCGAGCTTTTCAACTTGCTCACAATGGCTTTGGTGAGGGCGGCCAAGCGGGCCGGGTTGTCCTTTTTGCCTTGGTAAATGGCGCCCCGGCCCTCAATGGACTGGTACAGCACACTGTACACGCGCAGGCTGTCGGGCCGGATGCTGGCGGCCAGCGCATCCAGGTTGCCGCCTTCGCAGCGCACGGTGCTTTTGAGGTTGGGCCGGCCGGCATCGTCGTACACGAAGCGCACCGTGGCGCACCAGATTTGCACCTTGCTCTCATCGAGCGAGGGTTGGCCGAGGGGCGTTTGGGCACGGAGCGGGCCGCTGAGCAGCAACAGCGCCAGAGCGGTCAGAACAAAGCGGGAGGTCATAAGCAGCGCGGTTTTGGCCGAAAAGTACGGCGAGGGGCGCTATTTAGTATGGGTTTGGTGCTACTTCAGCCGGGCTCGTCCTTCGCTGTCAGCTTACGGGACCAAAAAAGAACGGAAACGGGCGGCGCTCCACCATGCTCAGAAATCGAATGCTTGCTGGCAGCCCCGGTACAATGCCCACATGCAGTTGCTTGCGCAACCGGAGCAATGAATAAACTTATCGGTCCGAACCCTTTGGCGGCTTCGTGCCCAGCCGGTGGGAAGAGAATGCCATTTGCTGTCCCCCCAAAGGCCAATCTAAAAATACTTGAGGGGCGCGAGGGCGGACGAACGTCAGCAGAGAGCCCCAATTGGACCTGTCAAGCGAATAAGACGTGCACATGGTAAGCTGAACAATGAACAATTATTACTTAGTTTAGCACATAAATGGGCTTTCGATAATTCAAGGCCCTGCAATGCCGCAATTAATCCTGACTATTTCACCTTTTCCTTTTTTTCTTTTCATTTTTTAGTATGACAAAACCTATACGTTCCATTCCTAAACTGAAGCGTTGGGCACTGTTGCTCGGCGGTTTGCTTGGAGCCAGCTTTGCCCAAGGTCAGGCGCTCAACTACACCACGACCAGTGCGGCCAACGTGTCCGGCACTTTCACCGACCTGGGCTCCGCCGGCACGGCCATCAGCACGGCTAACACCGACGACGCCAACTCGACGGCGCAAAACATCGGCTTCACCTTCAGCTTCAACGGGGCTTCGTTCACCCAGTTTGTGCTGAATACCAACGGGCTGATACGTCTCGGCAACGCGACCCCCTCGGCGGCCAACATCTTCCTCACCGGTGAAACCGGGCAAGCCACCGGCATCGACCCGATTAGCAGCACTAGCACGGCCGACGTGAACCTGGTGATGCCGTTCAACTTCGACCTGACGGCGGGCACGGGCACCCCCGAGTATCGGGTGTCCACCTCCGGCACGGCGCCCAACCAGGTGTGTACAATTCAGTGGAAAAACGTGAGCGACAAGTCAGGCACCTCGCGCCTGAGCCAGTACGCCAACTTCGCATTCCAGGTCAAGCTCTACCAAACCAGCAACCGCATTGAATTCGTGTACGGTACGGCTACGCCTTCCACCAACACGGCTATTTCGCGTTTCCCCACCGTGGGCAT
Organism: Hymenobacter negativus; assembly: GCF_016056375.1. GTDB lineage: Bacteria > Bacteroidota > Bacteroidia > Cytophagales > Hymenobacteraceae > Hymenobacter > Hymenobacter negativus_A. The sequence goes on along the minus strand of NZ_JAEDAE010000010.1, from coordinate 38,173 downwards.
TAAGGGTTCGGGCGCTGGCAACGGCCAAACGGTGCTGGCGAGCAAGTCCACCGGCGCCGCCGCCTGGTCCACCACCACGTTCATCACGGGGGCCTACACCAGCTCCACCCATAACTTCAACTCGACGGCGCTGCCCGACGCGGGCCGCACCTACCGCTTCGACACCGGCACGCCGGTGACGCCCACCGGGCCCGCCAACGACGATTGCGCCGGGGCCATCACCCTGACGCCGGCCGCTACCTGTACGCCCACCACGGGCACTACCGTGGGCGCTACGCAGTCGCAGGCGCCCATTGTCTGTGGTAGCTATACGGGTAATTCCGACGACGACGTGTGGTATAGGTTCGTGGCCACGGCTACCTCTCACACCGTGACGGTGGTGGGCAGCGCCAGCTTCGACGCCGTGGTAGATGTACGTAGCGGCACCTGCGCCAGCAGCACCAACATCGGCTGCGCCGATGCCACCACGGCCGGGGGCACCGAAACGGCCACGCTCACCGGCCTCACCGTGGGCAGCACCTACTACGTGCGCGTGTACTCCTACGACACGGCAATGGATACTTTCACCATCTGCGTGACACTCCCGGTGGCTGGTCCGGCCAACGACAATCCGACCGGCGCCATTGCCCTGGCGGTAGGCAGCACTTGCACGCCCACCAACGGCACCAACGCCGGTGCCACCACCACCACGGCCAACGGCTACGCCAACCCCGGCACCTGCGGCATTGCTGTCAATCCCAAAGATGTGTGGTATTCCTTCACCACGCTGGCCGGCCAAACGGCGGCAACGGTGACGGTGACCGGCAACCCCGCGGGCCTGGTGCGCGTGTTCTCGGCCACCAGCAACGCGGGCCCTTTCACGCAGGTGAGCTGCTCGGCCGGCACCGCCAACAACACGGTGGCCGGTCCGGTAGCCCTGGCGGGCCTCACCCCCAATACCACGTACTACATCTCGGTGGCTGGCTACGGCTCGGCTGACACGCAAGGTGCCTTCACCATCTGCGTAACCAACGGCAGCACTGCCACGACCTGCGCCGGCGTGACCAACGTGGCCACCGCCAACCCCACCTCGACGGCCGCGGCCTCGGCGGTGAACATCACCTTTACGCCCGCCGCCGGTGCGACCGACTACACCGTCACGCTGAACACTACGGGCGGTACCGGCACTCCGGCTTCGGGCAACATTACGGGAAGCCCGCTGCCCCTGACGGGTCTGACGCCTAACACGTCTTACACCATCACCATCACGACGAATTGCTCGAACGGTGGCACGTCGAGCCCCGTCACGTTTGTGTTCACCTCGCCGGCCGCCTCCACGGCCACCCCGCCGGCCAACGACAACTGCTCGGGCGCCATCGCCCTGACGTCGGGCACCACCTGCACGCCCACCACGGGCACTACCGTGGGCGCTACGCAGTCGCAGGCGCCCATTGCCTGCGGTGGCTATACGGGTAATTCCGACGACGACGTGTGGTACTCGTTTGTGGCTTCGGCCACTTCGCACACCGTGACGGTAACGGGCAATGGCACCTTCGATGCCGTGGTAGATGTACGTAGCGGCACCTGCGCCAGCAGCACCAACATCGGCTGCGCCGATGCCACCACGGCCGGCGGCATTGAAACGGCCACGCTCACCGGTCTCACCGTGGGCAGCACTTACTACGTGCGCGTGTACTCCTACGACGCCGGCACGACGGGCACCTTCACCATCTGCGTGACGGGTGGCAGCGGCGGCGGTACCACCTGCGCCGGCGTGACCGGGGCCACCGTGACCAACAATGGCGGCACCGCCACCACGGCTTCGGCCATCCTCACGTTTACGGCCGCGGCCGGTGCTACCAACTACACCCTCACGCTGAACACGACTGCCGGCGGGGGCACGCCCACGACCGGTACCCTGGCCGGCTCGCCCATCAACCTGACGGGCCTCACCCCCAACACGTCGTACACGGTGACGATTGTGACCAACTGCGCCAACGGCGGTACTTCGACCCCGGTAACCGTGGTGTTTACCTCGGGCGCCGCCGTGCCCCCGCCGGCCAACGACAACCCGACCGGTGCCATTGCCCTGACGGTAAGCAGCACCTGCGCGCCCACCAACGGCACCAACGCGGGGGCCACCACCACCACGGCCAACGGCTACGCCAACCCCGGCACCTGCGGCATTGCCACGGCGCCCAAGGACGTGTGGTACTCCTTCACCACGCTGGCCGGCCAGACGGCGGCAACGGTGACGGTGACGGGCAACCCCGCCGGCCTGGTGCGCGTGTTCTCGGCCGCCAGCAACGCCGGCCCCTTCACGCAGGTGAGCTGCTCGGCCGGTAACACCAACAACACGGTGGCCGGGCCGGTGAGCCTGACGGGCCTCACCGGCAATACGACCTACTACATCTCGGTGGCCGGCTACGGCTCGAACGATACGCAAGGCGCTTTCACCATCTGCGTGACGGGCACCGCGCCCTGCTTAGCCCCGGCGGCGCTGGCGGCGGGCAGCATCACCACCACCGGCGCTACCCTCACCTTTACCCCGGCTACGGGCGCTGGCAGCTACACCGTGACCTACACCCCCACCGGCGGCACGGCTCAAACGCAAACCGCTACGGGCTCGCCGGTAGTTCTCACCGGCCTGGCCTCGGGCACGGCCTACACGGTAAGCGTGGTGACGAACTGCGGCGGTGGCCAGACTTCAACGGCGGCCACCACTACCTTCACCACCCTGACGCCCTGCACGGCCGTAACCAGCTTGGCTACGAGCAACGTGACCACCACCAGCGCCACGCTCACCTTCACGGGGGCCAGCGCGGGTACCAGCTACACCGTGACCTACACCCCCGCCGGCGGCACGGCCCAGACCCAGACGGCCACCGGCTCGCCGGTGACCCTGGCCAACCTGACACCTGGCACGGCCTACACGGTAAGCGTGGTGACCAACTGCGGCAGCCAGGTTTCGCCCTCGGCCAGCGCCACCTTCACCACCCTCACCCCCTGCGTGGCCGTGACCGGCCTGACGGCGGGCAGCATCAGCACCACCGGCGCCACCCTCACCTTCACGGCGCCGACGGCCGGTGCTACGGGCTACGTTGTGACCTACACCCCCACCGGCGGCACGGCTCAGACGCAAACCGCTACGGGCTCGCCGGTGGTGCTCACCGGCTTGGCCTCGGGCACGACCTACACCGTGAGCGTGGTGACGAGCTGTGGCGGTGGCCAGACTTCGGCCGCTACCACCACCACCTTCACCACGCTGGCGCCCTGCACGGCTGTAACCGGCCTGACGGCCGGTAGCATCACGGCTACTGGCGCAACGCTGACCTTTACGGGGGCCAGCGCGGGCACCAGCTACACCGTGACCTACACCCCCGCTGGCGGCACGGCCCAGACCCAGACGGCCACCGGCTCGCCGGTGACCCTGACCGGCTTGCAGGCTGGCAAGCAATACTCGGTGAGCGTGGTGACGAACTGCGGCGGCGGCCAGACCTCGACGGCGGCCACCACCACCTTCACCACCCTGGCTCCGGCTCCGACCAGCGCCGTGGTGTCTGGCATCACCAGTACGGGTGCCACCATCGCCTTCACGGCCGCTACGGGAGCTACCAACTACACCGTGACCTACACCCGCGCCGGCGGCACGGCCCAGACCGTGACCGTCACCGGCTCGCCGGTTGTGCTGACGGGCCTGGCACCGGGCGGTAGCTACACCATAACCATTGTGGCCAACTACCCGGGCGGCGGCACGTCCAGCCCGCTGACCGTGACGTTCAACACGGTGCTGGCGGCCCGCACCGCCCTGGGCGGCGGCGAGCTGGCGGTGTACCCCAACCCGGCCCGCCAGTCCTTCACCGTGAGCCTGCCGGCCCTGGGCGCAGCCCGCACCGCGCAGGTGGAGCTGGTGAGCGTGCTCGGCCAGACCATCAGCCGCCAGACCGTGGGCCTGACGGCCGGCGGTACCCGCGTGCCGTTCGACGCCACGGGCCTGCCCACCGGCGTCTACGCGGTGCGCGTGCAGGTGAACGGCGAAACGGCCGTCATCCGCCTGGTGCTCGAATAGCGAGGCGCTGACTTGAAAAAAGGCCCTGCCGGTACACTGGCAGGGCCTTTTTTTGTTGGGGTGTTCCCGATGAGCCCCGGGGTGGTGCCCTCACCCCAAGCCCCGGTTCGCCTGAAGCGGAAGCCCGGGGAAAAGGGTGCCAGGCGCGGGAATCCTTGAACGCAGCCTCTTTCTATTGGGAAATGCGCGTCAAGCATTTCTTAGGGGGATGGGGAGGTTCTCCGTACCCTCAGCTGTAGTCAATTTCCGTGTTGTCGCCAATATTCAGCGAATGGTTCATGCCCCGAAACGAGGCATCCGAGCCCACGATGCAGTCGTGCATCACCGCCGCCCGCAGCTCCGAGTAGCTGCCGATGATGGAGTCGCTCAGAATGCAGTTTTTGACAATGGTTTTGTCGCCGATGGCTACGTTGGGGCCGATGATGGAGTGCGAAATCTGGCAGCCGCGCCCGATGCTAACCGGCGGAATAATCACGGCATCGGGGTAGTCAGAATAGTTTTGGTTGTCCAAAAACTCGGGGCGGTTGAGCAGGCGGGCGTTGGCTTCGAGCAGGGTTTCCTTGCGGCCGCAGTCAAACCAGTTGTCCACTGGGCAAGTCGTCATCGCCTCGCCCTCCTCGATGAGGTGCATCAGCGCATCGGTGAGCTGAAACTCGCCGTGGGTCCGCACGTCCGAGTCGATGAGCCATTCCAGGGCCTGGGCCAATTTTTCGGGGTAGGCCAGCTTGTAGAGGCCCACCATGGCGAAGTTTGATTTCGGAATTTTGGGCTTTTCCACCACCTTATTTACCCGGCCGCTGCTACCGGTTTCCACCAGCCCGAACATGCTGGGGGTTTTCACCTCCTTCACGGCCAGCACCGAGCCGGGCGTGGCCATGAGGGCGGCCAAGTCCACGTCCACGATGGTGTCGCCGAGCATGATGAGCACACCGTCGGGGTCGTGGCGAAATTCCTCGCGGGCCAGCCACAGGGCGTGGCCAATGCCCTCGCGCGGCTCCTGCACCACGAACGTGGCCTTGAGCCCAGGGTACTGGCGGCGCACGTAGCTCACGATTTTATCGCCCAGGTAGCCCACGATGAACACGAACTCGGTAAAGCCGGCGGCCTGCAGGCGGTCGATGATGTGGCCCAGAATGGTGTTGCCAGCCACCGGCACCAGGCTTTTGGGCTGGGTGTGGGTGTGGGGGCGCAGGCGCGAGCCAATGCCGGCAACGGGAATAACAGCTTTCATGCAACGGGGCTGTGTAATGAAGAAGGCGGGGGGACGATAAAAGAAGGCGTTCGGGCCAGCTAAGCAGCAAGCTACAACCACTAGGGCTAAGCTGCGTACTTTGCCCCAAATCCGGTACCCAACCGGGGCGGCGGCCACAGGTTTTGCCAACGCACTATTACCAACCCCGAATACCCTTCATTAACACCCTTCACAACCCATCATGAAACGCTTTCTTCTCTATTTCGCGGGCCTGGCCCTGTTGCTCACCCAGTCGTCGTGCGGCTACAACGGCATGGTGACGCGCGACCAGGCCGTGAAGGCCCAGGCCGGCAATGTGCAAAGCGCCTACCAGCGCCGCAACGACCTCATCGGCAACCTGGTGAACACCGTGAAAGGTGCTGCCAAATTCGAGCAGGGCACGCTGACCAGTGTCATCGAGGCCCGCGCCAAAGCCACCAGCGTGCAGCTGAACGCCAACGACCTGACGCCCGAAAACATCAAGAAATTCCAGGATGCCCAGAGCCAGGTTTCGGCCGGGCTGGGCCGCCTGCTGGCCGTGTCCGAAAACTACCCCGACCTGAAGGCCAACGCCAACTTCCAGGAACTGCAGGCCCAGATTGAGGGTACCGAAAACCGCATCAACGTGGAGCGCAACAAGTTCAACGCCGTCACCAACGACTACAATACGTTCACCCGTTCGTTCCCGAACAACCTGTTTGCCGGCATGTTTGGCTTCCCGCCCAAGCCTTATTTCGAGGCCGACCCGGCCGCCAGCAAGGCCCCGACCGTTCAATTTTAAATCAGTTATCAGTTAACAGTGAGCAGTGAACAACTGGGGTGCTTGCCGCCTCCGATTCGTATGGCAGTCTGCTCACTGTTAACTGCTCACTGTTAACTGATACAAAATGACTTCCCCCCTTACTCCCGCCCAGGATGCGGCTTTGGTGGCCGCCATCCGGCAAGCCGAAATCACCACTTCCGGTGAAATCCGGGTGCACCTCGAAGACACCTGCCCCACGCCCGAGCCGCTGGACCGCGCCGCCCAGGTGTTCGGCGAGCTGAACATGCACAAAACCGCCGCCCGCAACGGCGTGCTGTTTTACCTGGCCTGGCAGAGCCGGCAGTTTGCCGTGGTGGGCGACTCGGCCATCAATGCTGCCGTGCCCGACGACTTCTGGGAAACCACCAAAGAGGCCGTGCTCGACCAGTTTCGGCACGAAAACTACGTGCTGGGGCTGGAGCGCGGCATTAGAATGGTGGGCGAGCAGCTGAAGCGCTACTTTCCCTACGACGCCGCCACTGACCAGAACGAGCTGGACGATTCCATTTCTTTTGGCGGTCAAAAGCCGTCTTCCGACGCATGAAAAATTCCGTGGCTACTGCCAGGATGTCGACTTTGTTCCGCTTCCCCCTGCTGAAACCAGGCGTGTCAAGAGCATGGTGGCCGATGCTGCTGTTGTTGCTTGGGCTGGTATCGGCCCTGAGCAGCGCGGCCCAGAACATTCCACCGCGGCCCAATCCTCCGCGTCTCGTCAACGACCTGGCCGGGCTGATGCAGGGCAGCGAAGCCGACCAGCTGGAGCGGAAGCTGGTGGCGTACAACGACAGTACCTCATCGCAAATCGCCGTGGTCACCGTGCCCACGCTTGATGGCGACGACATTGCTGACTACGCCCAGAAGCTGTACGAAGGCTGGGGCATTGGCCGCAAGGGCAAGAACAACGGCATTCTAATTCTGGTGGCAAAGCAGGAGCACACTGCCCGCATCCAGACCGGCTACGGCCTGGAAGGCGCCGTACCCGATGCCCTAGCCAAGCGCATCATCAGCAACACGCTGGTGCCAGCCTTTCGCCAGAACCAGTATTATGCCGGCCTCGACCGGGCCACCGACCAGCTCATTGCCCTGGCCAAAGGCGAGTACCAGGCCGACCCCGCCGACGCTCAGCGCCAGGACCGGGGCGACCGCACCGGCTCGGGCTTTCCGTTCTGGATTATTATCCTCGTGATGGTCATTGTGTTCACTATGATACGCAACCGGGGCGGTGGCGGCGGGCGCGGCAACCGGGGCTTTGGCGGCGGCTTTGTTCCGCCCATCATCTTTGGCGGCGGCTTCGGCGGAGGTGGCGGCGGCTGGGGAGGCGGTGGCGGCGGAGGTGGCGGCTTCGGCGGTTTTGGCGGCGGTAGCAGCGGCGGTGGCGGCGCCAGCGGCAGCTGGTAAAGCCTCAGTAAATGCTAAAAAAGACAAGGCCCCGCATCAATGCAGGGCCTTGTCTTTTTCGGTGTGCGTCGGGTTAATGGTCGCTGCGAACCCCGGCCGGAATGGCAATGGCCAGCCGGTTCTCAGCGGGTGGTACCGGGCAGGAGTAGCCGTGGTTGTAGGCGCAGGACGGGTTGTAGGCCCGGTTAAAGTCCAGCGCCAAAGTCTTGGTGCCCGCCGGTGGAATGCGCAGGTCGATGTAGCGGCCCCCGCCATAGCTGCCGTGCCCGTTGGTGAGGTCAGTGAACGGTACGAACAGATAATCCTCCAGTCCGGGCCGTTTCAGCAGTTCCTGGTTTTGGTACACGCTCAGGTGCTGGGGCTGGCCGTTCAGCACGAAGCGCAGCTCGCCATACTTGCGGTACATAGGGCGCCGGGCAGTGCTGGTTTCCATGGCAAAGGGCCGGGAAGTAGAATCGCGCACCAGCGTAGCTTCCACGTAATAGCTGTAATCGGTTGGGAAAAAAGGCAGAGAAGTAAATGCCTGTTGTTCAGCCGGCGTGAGCGGCGACTCCTGCGGGTCGTGGAATTCCTTGTTCAGGGCCGTCTGAAATTCCAGCACACTCTGCTGATGGGCAGCAGCCGTGAGGTGAGTGGCAACAGCGGGTGCTTGTGCGGCCACCGCTACGGGCAACAGCACTGCCAGGCAGACCGGCAGAAGGAAACGATTCATGCGCCAAATCTACCGCAGAAGCCTCCAAAAGTCCGGCCGTCAACCACAGCAACCGGCCCGGTCTCAACCTTTTTGGCGTAGGCACAGTATCAGGCCTAACCCGGTAGCCAGCGCGCTACGCGGCTTTCACCTCCCTTCTTTTTCTTTCACGCCATGAATGCTTCCCGTTTTACCCTCTTTCTTTTTCTCAGCGTGATGGCTACTGCGCTGACCGGCTGTGAAGTCATCGGCGACATTTTCAAAGCCGGCGCTTACACGGGCATTATTGCCGTATTCATCGTGGTGGCACTGCTGTTCTTCATCGTGAGTAAAATGCGTGGCCCGCGCCCCTAACTCAGCGCGTAAGACTCACAAAAAAGCGCGGCTCCCTGACAGGAGCCGCGCTTTTTTGTGTCTTGCAATGGAAAAAGCTAGGCGTTTTTCTTGCTGGGCATGGTGCCGATGATGTGGTCCCAGAGCGTGCTGCTCACGCCGAAAGCCACTTCGTCTTGCCGATAGTGGTGCTGGCTGTGGTGCGTCCACCACACTTTCAGGAAGTTCTTGGGCGGCGAGTAGGCATGAATGGCATAGTGCACAAACAGGTACATGGCGTACCCGAACGTGAAGCCCGACAGCAGCCCAAACGCATACGAGCCAAAGCTGAAGCGGAAAATGAAAAACAGCAGCGACGCCACAAACACCGTGATGATGGGCGGCATGGCCAGCCGGGTCTTATCCTTGGGGTACTCGTGGTGCACGCCGTGCATGGTGTACTGAAACTTGGCGCGGCCCGGCGTGGTGGCCGGAATGTGGTACACGTAGCGGTGCACCAGGTATTCTACCAGCGTGAAAGCCAGCAGCCCCACCAAAAACAGCCCCAAAGCGGCCACGCCCGTCATGAAGCCATGCGTGAGGCCATAATACATGCTGATAATGCCCGTAGCGGCGAAAATGCCCACCGGCAGTGCAATGTGCGTGTGCGAAAGCCGCTCCAGCACCGGGTTTTGGAAGAGCTGCGCCGAGCCTTTGTGCTTGGGCCGTACGGGCGCTACGGTAGGGGTAGAACCCTCGTTTACAGCCGGTTCTTCGGTGGATACTGATTGCATAGGGGTAACAAACGTCGAACGAATCAATTAACAAAATTACGATGCGGGCGGCAATGTGGCGGGAAGGGCAAATCCGGCCCCCGCCAATTGGGCTACTACGGCCGGCAGCGTGCAGGCCGCTCCGCACCGCAGCCGCGCCTGGGCATAAAACTTACTTCGGGCGGCAAGAGTTTCGCGCAGCCAGGCTTCGGCGCCGCCGGCAGCAGCCAGCAGGGGGCGTTTGGCTACTTCCTCGGGGGGCAGGCGGGCGGCTAGCGCTTCGATGGGCACATCGAGCCAGAGCGTGGGGCCGGCCTGGTTGAGCAGCGCCATGTTGTCGTGAAAGCACGGCGTACCGCCACCCGTGGCCAGCACCAGCGGCGGGCCGGCGTGGGCCAGTGCATCGCGCAGCACTGCCGCTTCCACAGCCCGGAAGCTGGCTTCGCCGTCTTCGACAAAAATGGCGCGCACGCTGCGGCCGGTGCGGGCTTCAATGGCCACATCTAGGTCCAGAAACGGGCGGTTGAAGTGCGCGGCCAGTTGGCGGCCGAGCGTGGTTTTGCCCGCGCCGGGCAGGCCCACCAGGCTCAAATGCCCGGAGCCGCCGCGAGAAATAATGGTGTCGGAGAGGAGGGGCAATTTCTTATTGTCTGTCATCCTGAGCAGAGCGAAGGACCTTATCACGGCCTTATTATTTGAATTACTGCAAACCGTTCAGTGGTGATAGGGTCCTTCGCAAGCTCAGGATGACAGGCCATTTCCTCGAATGCCGAACGCGCTAACTCAGTTTCACGCGCGGGTCGAGCACGGCGTAGAGGACATCCACAATAATATTTATTAGCACGAATAATGCGGCTACAAACAGCGTCGACCCCATTACTACCGGGAAATCGAGGTTTTCAACGGCGCGTAGCGTCACGGTGCCCAGACCCTTCCAGTTGAAGATGTATTCGATGAAAAACGCACCTGCCATGAGCGAGGCCAGCCAGCCCGATACAGCCGTGACCACCGGGTTCAGGGCATTGCGCAGGGCGTGGTGCAGCACCGTAGCCGTGCGGCTCAGCCCCTTGGCCCGTGCCGTGCGGATGTAGTCCTGGCTCAGCACATCGAGCATGCTGGAGCGCGTGAGCTGCGTGATGATGGCCAGCGGCCGGATGCCCAGCGCCACGGCCGGCAGCAGCAAATTGCGCAGCACCAGGTGCCGCTCGCCCGTGAAAGGGTCCGTTTCATACAGTTGGCCGGTGAGGCTCAGCCCGGTCCAGTGGCTCCAGTAGAAGCCGAAGGTGACGGCAATGAGAATGGCCGCCACGAACGACGGCACCGAAATGCCCAGCACCGAGGTGCTCACCAGCACCCTGTCGAGCCACGACTGGGGCCGCAGCGCCGCCACCACGCCAAAGGCCACGCCGCCCACGCTGGCAATGAGCATGGCCGCCAGCGCCAGCCACATGGTGCCGGGGAAATAATCGAGCAGAATGCGCAGCACGTCCTTGTTGCTCTGGAAGGAGCGGCGCAGGTAGGGCGTTTTCAGTACCAAGGCTTTGCTGCCCAGCGGCAGCACCGCGAAACCGCCGTAGCGGGCGCGGCCGGCCGAGTCGGCGGGGTGCAGGCCGAGCGGCGAAATGTCGTTGAGGTAACCCACCAGGCGGGCGGGCAGGGGCTGGTCGAGGCCGAGGTCGGCGGTGATGGCGGCTTTGGTGGCCAGGTCGGAGCGCTGGCCGGCCAGCAGGGCAGCGGGGTCGCCGGGCAGCACGTTGAAGAGCAGAAACACCGTGCAGGCCACGCCCACCAGCACGAGTACGCCCTGGCCCAGGCGACGGAGGATAAAGGCGAGCATAACCTACTCCTTCAGCACTTTTTCCACCTGCCACAGCGCCGGAATGTCGTGGTAGTGGTATTTGGCTTTTACCACGCCGTTTTGCAGCACCATAAGGCCGGGATTGGAGCGGATGATGGATTTGAGCACTGTGGCATCGGCGAAATAGTAGGCGCCGGGCAGGTTCACGTCGTGGCGGAACGAGTCGAACTTGGCCGCGCTGGTGCTGGTGATGGTGAGCGGCGTGATGTTGCGGCGCGATTTGGCAGCCGCGTCCATCAGGGCGTTGATGGCCGTGAACCGGTCGCGGTCGGCCTTATTGGTGTTCTGCACAATGAGCACCAGCTTGCTGCCTTTCAGCAGCTCCTGGGTGTAGGAGTTGCCGTTGACGTCCGAAACCTCAAAATCGGTAATGACCGGGGTAGAGGTTTTGGGGTTCAGCGATTCCATGGACTGATATTTCCAGGTGGTATCGGTGGGGTAGGCGTCGAAGGTTTTGGTTTCGCCGTTGCGCGTCATGGTGTAGCGGTACTGGGCGGGCTCGGCGGGCTTCATCAGCTTGCCAATGTCGTTGCCGACTTTGTAGGGTAGGAAATCGAAGTAGGGCAGGTGGCCCAGTGCCCGCACCCCAATGCCGATAGCAATGGCCGTGGCAAACGTCATGACCATAATCCCGAAGGTGCCCGTGACGAAGGAGTGCCGCAAAAACCGCTGGTGCATAAACACCACCAGCCACAGCACCAGCAGGAACATGTCTTTGGCAAACGAGGTCCAGGGCGTGAGCTTGATGAAATCGCCGAAGCAGCCGCAGTCTGTTACCTTATTGAATGCCGCCGAATAGAAGGTGAGGAAGGCGAAGAACACCAGCAGCCCCAGCAGCACCCACAGCGTGATGCGCAGGTGCCAGCGCAGCAGCAGTGCCACGCCCAGAATGACTTCGAGCGAGCTGAGCAGGATGGACAGCGTGCGCGAAAATTCTTTGAACCAGAGGAAGAAGCCTTCCAGCGCGGGCACCGAAACGGCAAACACCTCGAAGTATTCTTCCAGCTTGTAGGCCGTGCCCACCGGGTCGTTCAGCTTAATCAGGCCCGAAAAAATGAACAGCGCGCCCAGCAAAAACCAGCACACGCGGGTGATGGTGCGCAACAAATGAGGGGCCGGCGCGACGGCCGGAGCAGAGCTAGTTGGAGACATAAAAACAAAGGTAAGCCGGTGGCAAAACGCAGGGGCCAGGTGTGGGGTTATGAGGCGATAAGTAAGAACGTCAGGTAGAGTGCACCATCACAGATGCTACCCTTCGCCCCGCAAAATCAGCGCAAATACGGCGTAGTTCAGCATGTCGCGGTAGCTGCCTTCCACGCTCTCGCTCACCAGCGCCGCCCCGCCAATGTCTTCGAGCTGCTTCACGCGGTGCAGCTTCATCAGAATCAGGTCGGTGATACTGGCCACGCGCATTTGCCGCCAGGCTTCGCCGTAGTCGTGGTTTTTGGCCAGCAGCAGGCGGCGGTTTTCGGCAGCTTCGTGGTCGTAGGCGAGGGCCACGGCCTCCGGCGTCATGTCGAGCGGCGTGTCCTTCGGCAGGTGCAGTTGCATCAGGGCAATGAGGCAGTAGTTGATGATAGCCACGAACTCCTCGTTCACGTCATCGGCCACTAGCTGCACGCCGGTTTCCTGAATGGTCCGGATGCGGTTGGCCTTGATAAAAATCTGGTCCGTGACCGAAGGCAGGCGCAAAATGCGCCACGCCGTGCCATAATCGTGGGTTTTGGCCAGAAAGAGGGTGCGGCAGCGGGCCAGCAGCAGGTCGTAGTGTTCGGGAGTTTGCAAGGAGTGACTGAGTGAGGGAGTGACTGAGTGAATGAAGTAGCAGCGCCTTCACGGCCGCAAGTTCGCTTCGGACATTGGATATTGAGCCCGCAACGCCCCCCGCCTCGCTCTATGTCCCTTCCCCTCCAGTCACTCAGTCACTCAGCCGCTCAATCACTCCTCAGCCCCCACGGCCGCCTGCTCAATTTGCGCCGCCCGCAGGTGATGGGAATCCTCAACCTCACGCCCGATTCCTTCTTCGCCGGTAGCCGCGTGGCTTCGGAAAAAGACCTGCTGGCCCGCGCCGAAGCCATGTTGCAGGCCGGCGCCGCCGTGCTCGACCTCGGCGCCTACAGCACCCGTCCCGGAGCCGAAGACATTTCGGCCGAAGAAGAAACCCGCCGCCTGCTGCCCGCCGTGGAGGCCTTGCGCCGGGAATTCCCGCAGGCCTTTGTCTCCGCCGATACCTTCCGGGCCGGTGTGGCCGAAGCCGCCGTGCAGGCCGGGGCCGACTTGGTGAACGACGTGGGCGGCGGCCTGCTCGACAAAGAAATGTTTGCCACCGTGGCCCGTCTGCGCGTGCCCTACGTGCTGATGCACCTGCGCGGCACGCCCCAAACCATGGCCAAGCTAACGCACTACGAAGACGACTTGGTGCTCACCCTGCTGCGCTACTTCCGCGACGGCCTGGCGGCCCTGCGCACCCTGGGCGTAACCGATGTGCTGCTCGACCCCGGCTTCGGCTTTGCCAAAACGGCCGCCCAAAGCCACGAGCTGCTGCGCCGCCTGCCCGAACTGCAGGCGCTGGGCCTGCCCGTGCTGGCCGCCCTCTCGCGCAAGCGCATGGTGTACGGCCCCCTCGGCCTCGGCCCCGAAACGGCCCTCAACGGCACCACGGCCCTGCACATGGTGGCCCTGCAGGGCGGCGCGAAGCTATTGCGGGCCCACGACGTGGCCGAAGCCCATCAAACCATACAATTATTTGCCAATACCTTTCCAATGGCGGAATAAAGGCCGTAATTTGAAGGGCGTTTGTCATCCTGAGCTTGCGAAGGACCTTATCACGTCCGGGCCGGTTGAACTTACTGCAACCAGTTCGGCGGTGATAAGGTCCTTTGCAAGCTTAGGATGAAAAGCGTCTTCTCATTCTCCCCACCCACCCGATGACCGGCCCATTCCCCATCAATTTCCTGCATTTCGGCTGGATTGACGCGGCCGATGTATTGCTGGTGACGGTGCTGCTCTACCAGCTCTACAAGCTGTTGCGCGGCTCGGTGGCGCTGAATGTGGCGCTGGGGCTGGTGTCGTTCTACCTGCTGTACTTGGTGGTGAAGGCCACCGGCATGGAGCTGCTCACCAAGATTCTGGGGCAGTTTATGAGCGTGGGCGTGCTGGCCAGCATCATTTTATTTCAGCAGGAAATCCGGCGGTTTTTGCTGAATGTGGGCAAAGCCACGGCCCTGGAGCGGATGCGCGGCTGGGCCTGGGGCCGCCCCGCCGAGGTGGCCCCGCTGCCCATCAGCCCTTTCGTGGAGGCCGCCAAAAGCCTATCCAACAAGTACACCGGCGCGCTTATCTGCTTCACGCAGGCCTCCGACCTCACGGCTTTCGCCGAATCCGGCGACCGGCTCGATGCCGAAATCAGCAAGCGCCTGCTGCTCTCCATTTTCAACAAGACCAGTCCCCTGCACGATGGGGCCGTGATTGTATCCAACGGCCGCCTGCGGGCCGCTCGCTGCATCCTGCCTGTGAGCGAAAACCCCGACGTGCCCGCCTCCCTCGGCCTGCGCCACCGCGCCGCCATTGGCCTGAGCGAAATCACCGACGCCGTGGTGCTCGTGGTGAGCGAAGAAACCGGGGCCATGAGCCTCGTGCGCCACGGCGAAGTATTCCGCAATCTGGGCTCTGGCGAGTTGCGCGCCCGCCTGAACGAGTGGCTCCTGGCCCCGGCTCCCAACGCCGCCAATGCCTCGCGCAAAGCCGAAGCCGCTGCTTAGCGGCCCGTTCCGGCCGCGGGATAGGGGCAACGCGGCAAAATCATTTTAACAACCGTATTTGATTGTTAATCAAATAATAATATTACAGTATGGGGCCGGGTGATTTCGCCCGCTGCCAGCGGCCGATTAGGTTTCTGAGCTTTTCGTTTTTACTTTTCTCGTAGCGTTCTGTACTGTGCCTTTATTAGGCAGTTGTGTTTTGGTGCGATTCACCCACCGCCCTTGTAAGCAAAGTCCGACTGCCGACCAACTTCGGAACGGTTTCTAGACGCTGCGCCACCACCCGATTTTTTCGTTCATTCCCCTTTTTCACCCCCGTATTCATTCTTTTTACCCTTTTGTCTTATGCACAAAACAATACTCCGCGAGCAGCAGGGGTTGCTGCTCCGTGCCCTGTCATCACCAAAGCGGTTCACGCGCCTGTTTGGCGCCGGGCTTCTGCTCTTGGGTGGCCTAGGGGCGCAGGCCCAAACCACCACGGTCTTCAACGAAGATTTTGAAGGCGCCACCAACAGCTTCACGCTCGTAAACGGCACCGTGGTCAACCAATGGGCGGTGGGCACGGCCGGCGGCAATGGCCCGACCACTACGGGCACCAAATCGGCTTACATCAGCAACGACGCGGGCGTGAGCAACGCGTACACCATCACGTCGTCGTCGTTTGTGCACATGTACCGCGATGTGACCGTGGCTGCTGGCCAGGGCAACATTCAGCTGAGCTTCGACTGGAAAGCCGGGGGCGAAAGCATCTACGACTACATCCTGGTGCAGGTGGCTCCCACCTCGTTTACGCCGGTAGCCGGCACCACGCTGAGCACCGCCGGTGTCACCGTGCTGGCCCAGCTCAACCTGCAAACGGCCTTTGGCCGCACCACGATTCAACTGCCGGGCAGCCTTGCCGGCAGCACCCAGCGCCTGATTTTTTCCTGGCGCAATGACGGCACGGGCGGTGTGCAGCCCCCGGCCACGATTGACAACATTTCGGTAACCAGCCGCGTGGCAGTTCCCATCAGCGGGGCTTACACCATCAACAGCGCCCTGCCCACGGCCGGCACCAACTTCACCAGCTTCACCGATGCGGCGAACCGCCTGAACCAGGACGGCATCAGCGGCCCGGTGACCTTCACGGTTTCGGGCGGCCCCTACACCGAGCAGTTTTTGCTGAACGATGTGAACGGCGTGAGCGCCACCAACACCATTGTGGTGAACGGCGGCGGGCGCACCATCCAGTATGCCTCCACCAACAGCTCGCAGCGGGCCGTGGTGCAGCTTAATGGCACCGACTACACCACCATCAACAACCTGAACATTGACGCCACGGGCGGCACCGGGGCATCGCCGGCGGCCACTTACGGCTACGGCGTGCTGCTGACCAATGCGGCCGACAACGACCGCATCACCAACAACACCATTAACGCGGACATCGCCACCACGTCGAGCAACTTTGCGGGCATTGTGGTGAACGGCTCGACGACCAGTGCCACCACCAGCGGCAACTCGGCCAACAACCTGACCATTCAGGGCAACACCATCAACGGCGGCTACTACGGCATCACGCTGTATGGCAACTCCACGACTTCGCTGAACACGGGCAACGTGGTACAGAACAACAACGTGCGCGACTTCTATACCTACGGCATTTACTCGGGGTATCAGGACGGTGCCCGGTTCATCGGCAACGACGTGAGCCGCGCCCTGCGCACCAACCCCAGCACGTTCTACGGCCTCTACTCCTTCGGCTCGTCGCGCAGCCAGGCCATCGAGAAAAACCGCCTGCACGACCCGTTCACGGGCAACCCCACTTCGACCAATACCATCTACGGCATCTATCTGGCCACCAGCACCGGGGCCACGGCCACTACCACCAACGACGTGGTGAACAACGTGCTGTACAACATCAACGGCGCGGGCACACAGTACCTCATCTACAATTCGGGCGCTGCTTTCAGCCGCATCTACAACAACAGCATCAACGCGGACGACCAGTCGACCAACACCAACACCCTCTACGGCATCTACAACTCCGGCGCCAGCACCGAGGTGAAGAACAACGTGGTGAGCATCACCCGGGCCGGTACGGGCACCAAGTACGGCCTGTACTACTCGACGGCCCCGACCAGCAGCAACTACAACGACATCTATGTGCCCAACGGCAACGTGGGCTACTACAGCTCGGCCCTCGTAACGCTGGCCAACCTGCAGGCCGCCAACAGTGGTGCGTTCGACCAGAACAGCATCTCCGCCGACCCGGTATTTGTGGGGGCCAGTACCGGCAACCTGCTGCCCAGCAACGTGCTGCTGAATAACGCCGGCACGCCGCTCACCCGCGTGACCGACGACATCACGGGCGCAACCCGCGGTGCAACGCCCGACCTGGGCGCTTACGAGTTTACGCCGGTAGCCGTGGACGTGGCTCCGGTGGCCCTGCTGGGCCCCGCTACGGGCACGAGCTGCTACAGCGCCGCCGAGGCGGTGATTGTGCAGATTCGCAACGCCGGTACTTCGACCCTCAACTTCGCCACCACGCCGGCTACGGTATCGGTAGTGGTTACGCTGCCCGGCGGCACCACCCAAACCTTCCCCGGCACCGTGAGCACGGGCACCCTGGCCAGCGGCGCTACCCTGAACGTGACCCTGACCGGCACGCTGAACATGACCGCGCTGGGCACCTACTCGTTTGCCGTGACGGCTACCGTAGTGGGCGATGCCAACACGACCAACAACGTGCTGACCCCCGCTGCTACCCGCACGGTCGTAGCTCCGGTGGCCGGCGTGCTTTCGCCCGCTACCTTCAACATCTGCGTGAGCGGCACCGCTTCGCTGACCCTGACCGGCGCTGCCAACGGTAGCCTCCAGTACCAGAGCAGCACCAGCGCCACTGGCACCTTCACGGACATTGCCGGTGCTACCTCGGCTACGTACACCACGCCCGTGCTCAACAGCACCACCTATTACCGCGTGCGCAGCACCTGCAACACCAACGTGGTGTACAGTAACGTGGCCGCTATCACGGTGAACAACCCGCAGATTACGGCGGCTCCCTCGCCGCTCAGCACCTGCGCGGGCGGCACGGCTACGCTTTCGGCCACGGTACCCACGGGTATTTCGGTGCGCTACTTCGCGGCGGCTACCGGCGGCACGGCTATCGGCACCGGCAACCCCTTCGTGACCCCAGCCCTCACGGCTAACACCACCTACTACGCTGAGGCCTTCGCAGGCGGCACCGAAAACGTGGGCAAGACCCTGACCAACGGCACCGACGGTACCAATACCGGCGGTGGCTTGTACTTCACCACCACTGGCCCCACTACCATTGCTACCGTGACGGTGTACCGCACGGCCAACGCAGCGGCTGGTACGGCTACCATCAACCTGCTCTCGGGCAGCACGACCAGCACGACGGGTGCCCTGGCTACCATTACGGTGCCAGTACCGGCCAACACCACGGCCACGGTGTCGCCCACGGTGCTCACGCTGAATTTCGCCGTGCCCGCCGCCGGTAGCTACACGCTGTACCTGAGCGCCGCTACGCCGGCCCTGATTCGGGACTACACCTCGGCCGTGCCGGCCACCACGTACCCCTACACCTCGCCTAGCGGCACGGTGAGCATCACGGGCGCTACGTTGTCCTCGTACTATTATTTCTTCTACAACTGGCAGATTGGCTCGGAGTGCATCGGTGCTTCGCGCACCCCGATTGTGGTTAACGTGACGCCGGGCCTGGTGGCTTCGCTGCCGGTGGCCGCCGCTACCAGCTGCGGCCGCAACCCCTACCAGCTGGCCGGCACCATCGCCGGTTCGGCCACGGGCGCTACCTACACCACCAGCGGCACGGGCACGTTCTCGCCCAATGCCACCACGCTGAACGCAACCTACACGCCCTCGGCCGCCGACGTAACCGCCGGCACCGTGACCCTCACCCTGACGCCCACCGGCCCCACGGCCTCGTGCACCTCGACGGGCCGGGTAGTGCTGACGCTGGCTACGCCGCCGAACGCGGCCTTCAGCTACCCCGCTGGCACGTATTGCACGGGCTCGACCACGCCGGTGCTGCCGGTGCTGGCCCCCGGCGCGGTGGCCGGTACGTTCTCGACCACGGGCCTGGGCCTGAGCGTGGACCCGACCACGGGCGCTATCAACCTGGCCACGGCCACCAGCGACGGCACCTACACCATCCTCAACACGGTGGCTACGTCGGGCGCTTGCAGCGGCACATCGTCCAGCACCACCATCACCATCAACTTCGGGGTGGTAACGCCCACGCTCACCTCGACGCCCCAGGGCGGTGGGGTATTGCTGAGCACGCCGGCCCTGGCCGGGGTTACCTACCAGTTCTTCCGCAACGGCATTCCCGTGACCACGGCTCCTGGCACCAGCAACACGCTGCTGCTCCAGCCCGGTGCCCAGAATGGCAACTATACCGTGGTGGTGACTTCGGCCTCGGGTTGCTCGTCGGCCCCGTCCAACGCCATTTCGGTGACGGTGACCGGTACGCAAACGGCTTCGCTCACGGGTGTGAGCCTGCTGGTGTACCCCAACCCCACGCCCAACGGCAGCCTCACGCTGGAGCTGCGCGGCCCCCGCGCCACGGCGTCGCAGCTGACCGTGCTGAACTCGCTGGGCCAGGTGGTGCACACCAGCACCATCGCCGCCGGCTCAGCCTCGCTGAACCTCGGCCATCTGGCTTCGGGCGTGTACACCTTCCGCGTGAAAACCACCGAAGGCGTGCTGACCCAGCGCGTGGTACGCGAATAGCGTAGCGCCTCGCGCCAACTGAAAAGCCCCGCTGGCAGCTGCCAGCGGGGCTTTTTTTGTAGCTAATGAAACAGCTTCAGCGACTGACTGAGCCGGCGGGTTTATTTCAACACTTCCAGCTCTTTGCCCACTTTGGTGAAAGCAGCAATGGCTTTGTCCAGATGCTCGCGCTCGTGGCCGGCGCTGAGCTGCACCCGGATGCGGGCTTTGCCCTGCGGCACCACGGGGTAGTAGAAGCCCACCACGTAAATGCCCTCCTTAAGCATACGGGCCGCGAATTCCTGGGCCAGCTTGGCATCGTAGAGCATGACGGGTACGATGGGATGCTCGCCGGGCGTGATGTCGAAGCCGGCGGCCGTCATCTTTTCGCGGAAGTATTTGGTGTTCTCTTCGAGCTTATCGCGCAACGCGGTGCTTTCCGTCAGCAGCTCCAGCACGCGCAGGCTGGCGCCCACAATGGCCGGGGCCAGCGTGTTGGAGAACAGGTAGGGGCGGCTGCGCTGGCGCAGCATGTCGATGATTTCCTTGCGGCCCGAGGTGAAGCCGCCCATGGCCCCGCCCAGCGCCTTGCCCAGCGTGCCGGTGATGATGTCGACGCGGCCCATCACGTTGCGGTACTCGTGGGTGCCGCGCCCCGTTTTACCGAGGAAGCCCGACGAGTGGCATTCGTCCACCATCACCAGGGCTTGGTATTTGTCGGCGAGGTCGCAGATTTTGTCGAGCTGCGCGATGGTGCCGTCCATCGAAAACGAGCCGTCGGTGACGATGATGCGGTGGCGCGTGCCTTTGGCCACGGCGTCCTGGAGCTGTTTTTCCAGGTCGGCCATGTCGTTGTGGGCGTAGCGGTAGCGCTGGGCCTTGCACAGGCGCACGCCGTCGATGATGCTGGCGTGGTTCAGGGCATCCGAAATAATGGCGTCCTGCTCGTTGAACAGCGGCTCGAAAACCCCGCCGTTGGCATCGAAAGCAGCGGCGTAGAGGATGGTGTCCTCGGTGCCCAGAAACTCGGCCAGCTTGGCCTCCAATTCCTTGTGAATATCCTGCGTGCCGCAGATGAAGCGCACCGAACTCATGCCGTAGCCGTGCGTGTCGATGGCTTCCTTGGCGGCTTTGATGACCTCGGGGTGTGAGCTCAGACCCAGGTAGTTGTTGGCGCAGAAGTTCAGCACTTCGCCGGCTTCGTTGGTTTCAATTTCGGCGCCCTGGGGCGAGGTAATGATGCGCTCCTTCTTAAAAAGGCCGGCATCTTTGATTTCCTGAAGCTGCTGGGTGAGGTCGGGCTGGAGAGTGGCGTACATATGGTGGTGGGTTGGTGGATGTATTATATGGTGGGCTGTCGGTAGTCATCCTGAACGCAGCGAAGGATGACAGACGGATTTAGTGATTAAAAAAAGCCTGCGCGCCCTTCCTTCCGCTGTCCATCAGCTGCTTTTTTTGGGCGTCCGAAATCCGTTTGATTTTGGGGCTGAAGTTCAGGAAGTCGATGCTGATGGTGCGTTGCCAGTCGGTGGGCTGCACGGGGTTGAGGTTTTCGAGGGCTACGGTATAGAGGGCGCCCATGTAAGTGTTAAAATCGATGATGTCGTAGGGAGCAAGCTGCTGACGGCCGGCGGGCGCGCCGTCCAGCGGAATCTGCTCGGCGCGGTCGAGACGCAGGCCCAGGGTTTCGGGATTGAAAACGTGGCCCCGGGCATCGGGCGGACCGGTGAAGCCGGCGGGTAGGTAGCGCGGGAAGTCGAACAAATCGACGGGGTAGTTGGCCAGCAGGCCGCCATCGACGAGCACCTGCACGGGCTGGCCGGGCGTGGGCGTACCGGTTATCACCTTGTTCTCGGCATCGAGCAGCACCGCCCGGAAGTAGAGCGGAATGCTCATGCTGATGCGCACGGCATCGGCCACGCGCATGGTGGGGGTGGTTTCGTGGCTGAACACCTGCACGCGCTGCTGGGTGAGGTTGGTGCCCGTGGTGTAGAGGTCGCGGAAGTGGGTAGGCTCTTTGAGAGCCAGCGCGTGTAGCTCGCCCAGCGTGAGGTGGGCGTTCTGGGTTTTGCGGGCCACCAGCTCGCTGAGATAAGTGCTGAACTCGTCGCCGCGGTACCAGCCGTATTCCTTCACCAGCCGGTGCGTGCCCCCGAAGAAGATGAACCGGCCGTCGTTGAGGCGCTGTACGGGCGTGGCGTTCACCACGTCGATGATTTCCTGGGCCGAGTAGCCTACTGCCAGCAGCGCCGCCTGAATGGCCCCGGCCGAGGTGCCGCCCACCCGCGTGAGGCCTGCCAGCACGCCGCGCTGCTCCAGCTCCAGCAAGGCCCCGCCGTAGGCAATGCCCCGAATACCACCGCCTTCCATCACGAGGTTGCGGTAGCGTGGGCGGGCGGGTGCCTGGGCGCAAACCGCCGTGCTGCCCAGCAGCCAGATTCCAAAAAATAAGAACAGCAAATGCCCTTTCATGGCACCAAAGATACCGCCGGGCGTTAGCCGAGCCGCCGGGCGCTATTGGTCCTGGGCGCGGCCCTGGGCAAAGCTGTGCAGCAGCTGCGCCACTTCCTGGGGCGGGTGCGGCGCGTGGCCGGGGGCCGCCGCCAGCGGCAGGAAGCCGGTGATTTTTTCCAGGGCTTTGGCGTCGGCCGGTGCGTAGGCCATGCGCCAGTCGGGGAAGGCGCGCTCCGTGATGGGGCCGTAGGCCAGGGTGCGCACGGCGTAGTGGCGCGGGTCGGCTTTGATGCGGGCGTAGAGCTGGCTCAGGGCGGGCTCGGGGCCTTCGAGCACCTGCATAAATTCGCCCTTGGCATACAGCAGCAGGCCGCCGAGGCGGGTGCGCTCGTTGTGCAGACGGGCCTTGCGCAGCAGCGGCGGCAGCGTCACTTCGTGCACCGCCCGCGAGGCCTGGCTGCGGTAAATCAGGGTGTAAAGCGTGGGTCGGGGTGGCATGGCGTGAGTCGGGGTTGGTGTAACTAAGGCGCTCCAACACCGTTGTGGGCAAAACCGTGCCCGCCTCCACGGCCCGGCTACGGCCGCCCCGGTATCTTTGCAGCCCAATTCCCACTCCCACCACCTCAACCCGACCCCCGCGCATGGCCACCACTCCCGGCGACACTGAAACTTCTGTATTACCCGGCTCCGTGCTGGTCATCGGCGCCTGCGGCCAGCTGGGCCTCGAACTGGTGGCCGCCCTGCGCCAGCGCTACGAGCCCCACCTGGTAGTTGCCGCCGACGTGCGCCCGCCCAAAAATCCGGAATTGCTGGCTGGCGGCCCCTTCGAGCTGCTCGACGTGCTCGACCGCACCCGCCTCGACAAGCTCATCCGCCAGTACCGCCCCAAGCAGATTTATCACCTCGCCGCCCTGCTCTCGGCCACGGCGGAGAAGAACCCGCTGTTCGGCTGGCAGCTGAACATGGACGGACTGCTCATCGTGCTAGAAGCGGCTGTGGCCCACGGTGTGGCCCAGGTGTACTGGCCCAGCTCCATTGCTGTGTTCGGGCCGGATACCCCGCGTGATAACACGCCCCAGGTCACCATCATGAACCCCAACACGGTGTATGGCATCAGCAAGCTGGCCGGCGAGCAGTGGTGCGAATGGTACCACCGCAAGCACGGCCTCGACGTGCGCAGCCTGCGCTACCCCGGCCTCATCGGCTACAAGAGCCTGCCTGGCGGCGGCACCACCGACTACGCCGTCGACATCTACCACAAGGCCGTGGCCGGCGAAAACTACGAGTGCTTCCTCGAAGAAGACACGTATTTGCCGATGATGTACATGCCCGATGCGCTGAAGGCCACGCTGGACCTCATGCACGCTCCAGCCGAGCAAATCAAAGTCCGCACCAGCTACAATCTGGGCGCGATGAGCTTCTCGCCGGCCGAAATCACGGCCAGCATCCAGAAGCATGTCCCCGACTTCGAAGTAACCTACAAGCCCGACGGCCGCCAGCAGATTGCCAACTCCTGGCCTGCCAGCATCGACGACTCCAAAGCCCGGCAGGACTGGGGCTGGCAGCCCGATTTCGACCTGGATAAGATGACGGCCGATATGCTACTGCATTTGAAGGAAATGCAGCCGGCTTAGATTTGGAATTAGCAGTAAAAAAGGCCCGCCTGACGATTCAGGCGGGCCTTTTTTACTCTTAGCCTTTCCGCTTTACTCTACTTGCAGGCGGCTGGCGGCCGCGCCGCAGCGCACCATATACAGGCCCGGCGTGAGGCCGGCCACGTTGAGCGTGATGGTATTGGTGCGGGCCGGCAGTTCCTGCCGGCGCACTTCGCGGCCCAGCGCGTCGAGCACCTGCACGGGACGCACGCTGACGCTGGTTTCGGGCCAGGTGAGGCGCACGGCGTCCGTGGTCGGGTTGGGGCTCAGGGTGAAAATTTCGGCAGGGGTGGCCGTGCGGCTGGCCGTGGCATTGGTAACGGGGCCGAGCTGCGCCACGAAGGCCCTGCTGTAGATGCTGGCGCTGGTGAGCGAGGTGGCTCCAAAATCGGCCGTGCCGGTGCAGCCGCCGGCTACGGTGATATTGCCTGCGGCATCTACCAGTACCGCGCCGGCCCCGTCGCTGCCCGTGCCCCCGGCGCGCATGGCCTGCAGCCACTGGCCGCTGGGGCTGAGCTTGGCCACAAAGGCGTCGTAAGCGCCCGCCGTGGTCAGCGTGATGGGGCCGAAAGTGGCGTCGGGCGAGGGACTAAAGCCGCCGTAGGTCCCAAAAAGGCCTGTTACGATGGCGTTGCCCGCTGCGTCGAGCACGAGCGAGTTGGCAATGTCATTGGCGAGGCCCCCGGCGCGCACGGCCTGGGTCCACTGGCCGGCGGCATCGAGTTTGGCCACGAAAATATCGTAGCTACCCACGCTGGTGAGCGTTGTGTTGCCGAAGGTGGTGCCTTCAATCAGCGTGCCCAGTACCGTGACGGTGCCGGCCGCATCCACCGCCAGCGAGTTGATGGCGCTGGGTGGGGCGCTGTTGCTCGGTGATTGTACCGGCTGCACGGCCTGGGTCCATTGCCCACTGGCGCTCAGCCGGGCCACAAATGGACCGCCGCCGCGGGTGGTGCTCATCAGAGTGGTGCTGCCTAGCGTGAGGCTGATGCCGTAGGTTCCGGATATCACCGCGTTGCCGGCCGCGTCCAGGGCCAGGGACCCAGCCTGGGCGCTATATAGGCTGGTGCCTTGGTTCAGCGGCGTCCAGGTGCCCGTGCTCAGGTTGAGTTTTGCCACAAATAGCTGCACTGTGCCGGCCGGGGCGCTGAGGGTAGCGGTGCCCAGCGTGCCGGAGCCGCTAAAGCTGCCGAGCACGACGGCGTTGCCCGCTGCATCCAGGGCCAGGGCCGATATGTAGTCGGTGCCGGTGCCACCGGCCCGCAGGGCCTGTAACCATTGGCCGCCGGGGCTGAGCGTGGCCACGAAGGCGTCGGAAGAGCCAGTGGTGCCGGCCGCGGTGAGCGTGGTGGCCCCAAAAGTTGCGGTGCCTCCGGTAATCAAGTGGCCAAAATTACCGGCCACCACGGCGTTGCCGGCCGCATCCAGCTTCAGGGCGCTGATAACGTCTTCGCCGGTGCCGCCGGCCCGCACAGCTTGCAGCCATTCGCCGCTGGGGCTGATTTTGGCCACAAAAACGTCGCTGTAGCCCGCGCTGGTTAGCGTAGTGGTACCTAGCGTGAAGGTGCCATAAAACTGGCCCGCCACCACGGTATTGCCGGCCGCGTCGTGCGCTATGGCGCTAATGGAAGAGCCGCCCAGCCCGGTCGACTGGTCGAGGATGGCGGTGGGGGCAGTGGCCCACTGCCACGTTTGGGCCTGAGCGTGCGCGAGGCAGGGGGCGGCCAGCAGGCCCAGGCAGGATAGGGCCCGCAGGCATCGGGTAAATGTATGCATGTGACGGTGGAAAGGAAGGTGGAAAAGTATGGGCAAGGATACTGCAAAAGTGCGGTATCGGCCCTTGTTCCTGACCCGTTCCCGGCCGCTTTAGTTGCTTGCCGTTGCCAGCTTTTTTGCGGCCCCGGTACTCCGGCGGCCCTGCTGCCAGAAGGCCAGCGCCACCGCCAGCCCCGCCGTGCCTTGCAGCAGCACCGTGTGGGGTGCCCCAATGTGCCGCGCCAGCCAGCCCACCAGCAGCGCTCCCAGCGGCTGAATGCCCTGAAACGCCATCACGTAGTAGCTCAGCACCCGGCCGCGCATGTGGTCGTCCACATTGGTCTGGATGGCCGTGTTGGTGCCCGCAATGAACATCATCATGCCCGTGCCGCTGAGTGTGATGAACACCAGCGCCAGCCCCAGCACCGGGCTGAGCGAAAATGCCACGACGCTGGTGCAAAACACCAGCGCCGCGTAGGTAATGAGCTGCGGCCGGCGGTTTTCGGCGGGCCGCGAAGCGAGGTAGAAGGCCCCCACCAGCGAGCCAAGCCCCGAGAGGCTATTGAGCCAGCCAAAAGTGCCGGCCGCACCATGGAAAACGTCCTTGGCAAACACCGGCAGCAGCGTGCCAAACGGCATGACGCAGAAGCTGATGCCTGCCATGAGCAGAATCTGGCGGCGCAGGGCGGGGGCCTGGCGCAGGTAGGCCCATCCCTCGCGCAGGCCCTCCCAGGCGCCCGGGCGGTGCGGGCGCACGGGCCGGGGCGCCATGCGCATGAGCAGCAGCGAAGCTACCACGGCTACGAAGCTCACCGCATTCACCACAAAGCAGGGCCCCTCGCCGAAGCGGGCCAGCAGCAGGCCGGCCACCGCCGGCCCCACCAGACGGGCCAGGTTCACCATGGTCGAGTTCAGGGCAATGGCGTTGGGGAGATGGGTGCGGTCGTCCACTAGCTCCACGATGAGCGACTGCCGGGCCGGGATGTCGAAGGCGTTGATGGTGCCCAGCAGCAGGCTCAGGCCCGCCACGGCCCATGTGTGGTAGTGGCCGCTGAGCACCAGCCAGGCCAGCACGGTGGCCTGCACCAGCGAGGCCACCTGGGTGATGAGCAGCACGCGGTACCGGCTGTAGCGGTCGGCCACGGTGCCGCCGTAGGGCGAGAGCAGCAGCGTGGGAATCTGGCTGCAAAACGACACCAGCCCGAGCAGAAAGGTGGAATGCGTGGCGTTGTACACCAGCCAGCTCACAGCCAGCCTCTGCATCCAGGTGCCGATGAGGGAAACGGACTGCCCGGCGTAGTAGAGCCGGAAATTGCGGTGCTGGAGGGAGCGAAAAACGTCGGCCACGCCCTTATGCTTCCTGTTGCTGCGTCGCCTCGGTTGCTTTCGCTTCGGTGGGGCGGTTGCCGCCGGCGTGCCGGGGCACGTTGAAGAGCAGCGACGTGGCCCACGGCACCGCAAAGGCCGCCACCGTGAGGATGGTAATGGCTACGTCGGCGGCTTCGCTTTCCAGCGCCGTGCTCACGGGGTGGCCGGGCAGGAAGTGGGCCACCAGCGAAAGCACCAGCTTCAGACCCAGCAGGCCGATGACCCCGAAGGCAGCCGTTTCCAGAAACGGGTACTTGCCCATGAGCAGCACAAAGCCCTGCGCCACCAGCCGCATGGCCAGAATGCCAATGAACACGCCCACACAAATCAGAATCAGGTTATCGGTGAAGGCCACCACGGCAAACACGTTGTCGATGGAAAAAGCCAAATCCATGAGCTCAATGAGCGCCACGGTGGCCCAGAACTTACCGAACAAGCCGAGCGTGTTGCGGTAAATCCAGCTTTTTTGCTTGTCGATGGTCTCGTCGTCGTGCTCCGGCTTGGCCTTGAAATGGTCATACACCAGATACAGCAGATACAGCCCGCCCAGCGGCTTCAAAAACCAGAATTTGATAAGAAACGAGGCGAACAAAATGCACAGCCCCCGGAAAATATACGCCCCGAAAATGCCGTAGCGCAGGGCCTTGTGGCGCTGCTCGCGGGGAAGGTCGCCTACCATCGTGGCCAGTACGGCGGCATTGTCCACCGAGAGCAGGCTTTCGATGATAACTAAGTTGCCCACGATGGCCAGCGAGGCCAGCGGGTTGTGCAGAATTTGCTCGATGTATTGATTCACGGGGTAAAGCTAGAATAGCGCGGTAGGTAGTAGGTAGAGACGCGTATTTGCGTCTCGTCGTTGACGAGCAAGTCTGCGCTCAGTTCCGCAGAATAAACAACGCCGGAAAATGGCAGTTCAGGCGCTGCCTACGACGAGACGCAAATATGCGTCTCTACAGTGCGATGATACCTAGCAGTAGCGACACTACCAGCATCACGAGCACCGTGCCTCCGGCCCATTTCAGGGTGAAGCGCTGATGCGCCCCGATATCGACCCCGGCCAGGCCTACCAACAAATACGTGGACGGCACCAACGGGCTGAGCAAGTGCACTGGCTGCCCCAGCAGCGAGGCCTTGCCCATGGTGGCCGCCGAAATCCCGAACTGCGCCGCAGCCTTGGTGAAAAACGGCAGAATGCCGAAGTAAAACGCGTCGTTCGACATGAAGAACGTGAGCGGCGCGCTCACCAGCCCCGTCAGCACCGGGAAATGGGGGCCGAGCGAGGGCGGCACCAACTGCACAAAGGTCTGGGCCATGGCATCGACCATGTGCGTACCGTTGAGGATGCCCGTGAAAATGCCCGCCGCAAATACCATCGCCGCCACCGACAGCGCATTGCCAGCATGGGCCGCAAACCGCTGCCGCTGCTGCGCCAGATTCGGATAATTAAGTACGGCGGCCAGCGCGAAGGCCAGCATAAACAGCACCGGCAGCGGCAGCAGCTCGCGCACCAGCGCCACCATCAGCCCAATCGTCAGCAGTGCATTTAGCCAGAGTAGCTTGGGGCGGCGCAGGCCTTTTTCCTCGGGCGACAGCTCCAGGTTCGGGCCTTCGGGCAGCGGCTGGGGTAGTCCGGCAGCCAGGCCGAAAACCACGGCTTTTTTCTTCGAATCGGCTTGGTTCAGATGCTCCAGTCCCAGCCGTTTTCGCTCCCGCTTGCCGAAGCGCCAGGCCACAAAAAACACCCACACCAGCCCCGCGCCCATGGCCGGAATCAGCGGGTTGAAAAGCTGCGTGCTGTCGAGGTGCAGCACGCTCATGGCGCGGGCGGTGGGGCCGCCCCAGGGCAGAATGTTCATTACGCCGCCCACCAGCATGTTCATGCAAGTCAGTATCAACGGGTTGATGCCCAGGCGGCGGTAGAGCGGCAGCATGGCCGTTACCACAATGATGTAAGTGGTGGCGCCGTCGCCATCCAGCGACACCAGTAGGGCCAGCAGCGCCGTGCCGACGATGATTTTCAGCGGGTCGCCGTGGGCTACGCGCTGGATGCGGTTGATGACCGGGTCGAACAGGCCGGCATCCGTCATCAGCCCGAAGTACATGATGGCAAACACTAGCATGATGCCCGTGGGCGCAATGTTCTTGATGCCGTCGAGCATCATCGGCCCCATTTGCCCCCCGAAGCCGGTGAGCACCGCAAACGCCACCGGTACCAGCAGCAGCGCCGTAATGGCCGACAGACGATTCGTCATAATCAGCACCATGAAGGTGAGAATCATGGCAAAGCCAGCGAGTGCGAGCATGGTGGTGGAGTTGTGGATGGGTGGAGTGGTGGATTGGCAGAACGGGCTGGCCGGATAAAAAGGAACGTCATGCTGAGCGCAACCGAAGCATCTCTCCCGCTTCGTTGCGCGGCTCACCATCCGCAGGCAACGAATTCGTCCCACCTCATTCGTTGCAGCGAATGATTTACTGCCGCGGGAGAGATGCTTCGGCTGCGCTCAGCATGACCGTTCTTTTTTTGTTCGGCTTATTCAGCCCAATGCCTAGAAGCTAAAGCGCAGTGAGGTGAAGTAATACGCGCCCATGAAGCCGAACTGCGAGGTGAAGCGCGTGTAGGGCGTCTGGCCAGAGGCCGTGAGCGAGGGGAAGGCGATTTCGTCGGGGTAGACGTTGAAGAGGTTATTGGCGCCCACGGTGAGGCCTACGCGGGGCGTGAAGCCGTAGGTGAGCGAGGCGTCGGTGATGACTTTGGCCGAGAAAGTCTGGTCGAGTTCCGGGCTGCTCTGGATGGCGGTTACTTCGCCGAAGCGGGTGGCGCGCACCAGGCCTTCGAGCTTCTTGAAGCGGTAGTTGGCCGAGCCGATGAACTTGGAGCGCGGCTGGGCTACCTCAATCAGGCCAATCATCACGCGGTCCACGAGCGGGGTGCCCAGGTTGGCAAGCGAGGCGGGGGTGCGGACTTCGCCAACTACTTTGGTCGAGTTCAGGGCCATGGCCAGGTTGAGGCCCATTTCCTGGTCGCGGTCCATCTTTTTGCGGTAGCTGGCCACTACGTCGAGGCCGCGGGTGCGGGTGTCGAGGGCGTTGGAGAAGAACTGCACCTGCGCGTAGCCCGAGCCAGCGAAGGTGGGCGCCAGGGCCGGCTTGGAGGCGTCGAGCTGGCCCGAAATCACCACCCGGTCGGTGATGTCAATCTGGTAGGCATCGGCCGTGAACACAAGGTCGGGCGTGACCTGAGCCGTGAAGCCAAGGTTGTAGTCGAGGGTGGTTTCGGCCTTGAGCTGGCCCACGCCCAGCTTCTGCACGTAGGGGTTGTCGTTGCGCAGGTGGGCAATGGGGTAGGAGTCGAACACGCCGTTCAGTGTCAGCCACTGGGCATCGGCGTAGTTGGAGTAGTAGAGCTGGTGCATCGACGGCGCCCGGAAGCCCCGGTTGAGCGAGCCGCGTACCGAGAACATCTCCGAGAACTTGTAGCGGGTCGAGATTTTGCCGCTCACGTTAGAGCCGAAATCGGAGTAGCGCTCGAAGCGGCCGGCCACGCCCACCAGAAATTTGTCGGTGATATCGCTGAGCACGTCCACGTACACGCCCACGTTGTTGCGGGTGCGCTCCACGGCGTTCACGGCCGCAATGCCTTCGCGGCCGCTGCTGCCCACGTCGGGGTTGTTGGTGGTCACGGGGCCTTTTTTCCAGGAGGCCTCATCGCCGGCCAGCAGCTGGTAGTTTTCCACCCGGAACTCGCCGCCGTAGCTCAAAGCCAAGGATTTCAGACCGCCTACCGTAAATCCTTTCGACACGTTGACGTTGGCCAGCACTTGCCCAAACTTGTTAGTGCCGGTATAAAAATCAGTAGGCGAGGCGCTGCCGTACGACGGGTTTACCGTGTGGTTGGCGTAGGTCTTGATGGTGTTCTGGCCGCCGCCAAGGCTGAAATCGAGCGCCCAGCCGCTGGCCGTTTTGCGGCGCAAACCCACCGTGGAGGCCACATCGAGCACTGTGGCCGGAAACACGGGGTTGTAGCCGTTCGGGAACAGCGAGAGCACCGCCCGTTGCTTGTTGCTGGGGTTGCGGAAGAAGCCGTAGGCCGTCATGTCCTTATAAGACAGGCCGCCGAAGGAATAAAGGCGCCACTTCTCGCCCATGGCTACCTCGCCGTTGTAGAAAAACTGGCCCATGGTGTTGCGCGCCGTGCCGTATTTGGTGACGTGGCGGTTGAAGTTGTTCTGGGCCACCAGGGCGTCGTCGGTGGCTTTGTCGGAGTTGTACACGCGGCCGGTGTAGTCGCCCGAGCGGTCGGTGGGGTCGTTGTGGTGGCCCTGCACGGTCAGGTTCAGGAAGCCGTCGCGCTTGCCCACGGGCAGGCCGAAGTTCAGCCCCGCGTCGTAAGTCGCGCCGTCGCCCTTGGCCGTGATGCCGTAGTTGCCGGTCACCACGCCGCCCCGTGGGTTAGCCTTCAGCACGATGTTCACGATGCCGGCAATGGCGTCTGAGCCATATTGGGCTGCCGCGCCGTCGCGCAGAATCTCCACCCGCTCAATGGCGGCCGTCGGAATGGCGTTCAAATCGGTGCCCACCGAGCCGCGGCCCACCACGTTGTTCACGTTCAGGGCCGAGGACTGGTGGCGGCGCTTGCCGTTCACGAGCACCAGCGTCTGGTCGGGGCCGAGGCCGCGCAGGGTGGCCGGGTCCACGTAGCTCGTCACGTTGCTGATGGCGTGCTTGGTCGAGTTGAAGGAGGGCGCCGTGAAGTGAATCATCTGGCCCAGCTCGGTCTGGCCGGTTTTGGTGATTTCCTTGGCCGTGAGCACGTCCACGGGTACGGGCAGGTCCACGTTGGTGCGGGCCTCAGAGGCGCGGTTGCCCACCACAATCACGTCGGCGGTGGTGTGGGTGGCCGTTTTCATGGGCACGGTGAGGGTGCTGGTGCCGGCGGGCACGGGCATCTCACGCAGCTCATAGCCCACGTAGGAAATCACCAGCACGTCGCCGTCGTCCACGTCGAGCTTAAAGTTGCCGTCACCGTCTGTCGTGGTGCCGCGGTTGGTGCCTTTAATGGCTACTGAGGCAAATGCCAGCGGGCTTTGGTCGTTGCCGTCGAGTATGCGGCCGGTGAGCGGCCGGCGCGCCAGCGGTCTGGAATCGTTTGGGGCCGAAGCTACAGTTGAAACTGCCGAAGCGGCAGCCGCCGGGCCGGCCACCGCGCAGGCGGCCAGCAGCAGCGCCGCGCCCGCCGTCCGGGCCGAAAGGGGAGAGGAGGGTAGGATTCGCTTCATGGGAATTTTGGGAAAGTGAGAATGTTTTCGTGGTTTAGGGAAGCGAAGTAGCGCGGCGATTTAGAATACATTTGGAAGAAATTGGAATTTTGAAAAATAAGTGAGTGGGCGCTTACTTATTTCTTTTGAATCGAAGTAAAATGACTGTCATCCTGAGCGCAGCGAAGGACACTATCAAGTTTTGAATAAACTGTGCTGACTTGGTAAGGTCCTTAGCTCCGCTCAGGATGACAGTCCTTATAGCTTCATCGGCTCGCAAACCGGCCTACCTTGCCGTCCATTCCCAGCGAAATCATTTAAATGAAACTGCTCCTCGTCGAAGATGAACCGGCCCTTCTGGCCAGCGTGGTCAGCTACCTGCAGGCCCAGCACTACATCTGCGAAGTGGCCACTACCTACGCCCAGGCACAGGAGAAAATGCTGCTGCACGACTACGAATGCATCGTGCTCGACCTCACACTGCCCGGCGGCGACGGCCTCGACCTGCTGCGCGAGCTGCAAAAGCATCAAAAGGCGGCCGGCGTCATCATCACCAGCGCCCGCGCTGCTGTCGATGACCGCATCACCGGCCTCGAACTGGGCGCCGACGACTACCTGCCCAAGCCCTTCTACCTGCCCGAGCTCAGCGCCCGTATTGCCGCGCTGGTGCGCCGCCGCCACTACCAGGGGACCAACCTGCTGCAAGCCGGCGAGCTAAGCGTGGACGTGCCCGCCCGCCGCGCAGCCGTAGCTGGCAAGCCGCTTACCCTCACCCGCACCGAGTTCGATTTGCTGCTGCTGTTGCTGGCGAATCAGGGCCGCGTCATCACCAAAGGCGCCATCGCCGAACATTTGTCGGGCGACGCAGCCGAGCAGTTCGATACGTTCGAGAATGTGTACGCCCACGTCAAAAACCTCAAGCGCAAGCTTACGGAGGCCGGCGCGCCGAATTACATTCGGATGGTGTACGGGCTGGGGTATCGGTTTGATGTTAATGGTTAATCAGCGGGTCATGCCGAGCGCAGCGAAGCATGTTTACTGCTCAATGCAATCAAAAGAGTCAGCATATTAGGTAAAGATGCTTCGATGCGCTCGGCATGACCCGCCGGCTGAATTCGCCAATCCTGCCCCATCAAAGCATGAAGCTGCTGGCCCGCACCACCGTTATTTTTCTCATTTATGCCAGCGTGGTGGCGGCGGCGGGCACATTTGTGTACTACAACTTCATCCGCAAAATCTATTATCAATACGTGGACCGCACGCTGAGCCGGCGCAAGCTGCGGGTGGATAATGACTTGCGGCTGTACCTGCACTCGCCAGCCGATTTGGCGTTTTGGCACCGGCTCGACCACAACGTGGAGTTTGTGCCGCTGGCCGCGCCCGGGCCACCAGCTGCCTTCAGCGTGCGGATGATGTACAATAAGCTGGTAAATAAAACCGTGCCCTACCGGCAGTTGGCAGCGCCGGTGGTGTTTCAGGGGCGGCCGTACCGGCTGGAGTTGCGGACTACCATGCTGGATAGCCAAGAGTTGCTGGCGCGCATCGGGCAGGCAGGGGCGCTGCTTTTTGGGGCACTGCTGGTGGGGCTGCTGGTGCTGCAGCATTTGCTGGCGCGGCGGCTGTGGGCCCCGTTCTACAAGACCCTGGGCGCGTTGCAGCGCTACAAGCTCGACCAGCCCGAGCCGGTTCACCTAGCCCCCACGCGCATCCCCGAGTTCAAAGAGTTGAACGCGGCGCTGAACCGCCTGCTCAACCGCAACCAGCGCATCTACCGGCGGCAGCGGGAATTTACCGAAAACGCAGCCCACGAGCTGCAAACACCCCTCGCCATCCTGCGCACCAAGCTCGATATGCTGGTGCAGGCCCCCGGCCTGACCGAGGAGCAGGCCAGCCACATCGAGCCGCTGCTGGACGTGACGCAGCGCCTCACCCACCTCAGCCGCAGCCTGCTGTTGTTGGCGCACCTCGACCAGCAGCTGTTTTTCCCCACCGAAACTGTGGACCTGGCGGCCGTCATCCGCACGCAGCTGGGGCAGCTGCGCGAGCAGCTGGCCGGGGGCAGCCTTACCCTCGCCACTGACTTGGTGGATAGCCTACCCGTGGCGGCCAACCGCTCGCTGCTCGATATTCTGATAAGCAACCTGCTCAGCAACGCCATCCGGCACAACGTGCCCGGCGGCACGGTGCGCGTGACGCTCACGCCGCAGCTCTTAATCGTGGAAAATACCGGCCGCCCCCGCGCCCTGCCCGCCGACCAGCTGTTCGTGCGCTTCCGCCCCGGCCCGGAGCGCCCGCCTGGTAGCGTGGGTCTGGGCCTGGCCATTGCCCGCCAGATTTGCGAAACCAGCGGGTTTCTGCTTAGCTACCACTACGAGGAACCCGGCCGCCACCAAATGCGGGTAAGGATGTAGCGCGAACTTTTAGTCCGCGTCCCCACGCTGTTTGAATATTGTTTGGGTTTCCGTTTAGGGCGCGGACCAAAAGTCCTCGCTACAGCAGCCCCGCCATTTCCTCCAATATTGCCGCCCAGTTTTCCAGATACAGCATGTGGCCCTGGCCCGGCAGCAGGTGCAACGGTGCGCCACCCAGCCGCCCGGCCAGGTAGGGAATGTTGCCGGGAGCCCACACGCCATCGGCCTGGCCGTGCCAGAGGCACACGGGACAGCGCACGTCCTCTATGCGGAAGCCGGGCGGGCGGCACCAGGCTTGCGCGTCGTCGTACACGCCGCGGCCGTGGTTGGCGAAACCCGCCACCGCCGCGTCGCGCAGCAGCGCCCGGAAGCGGGCCGTGACGCGGGCTTCGGCCGGGCGCATGCCGAGAATAAACCAGTCGATGGTGCGGTCGGGGGCTTGTGCCCACTGCTGGCTTAGCCAGTGAAACGTGGTGCGGTTCAGCCACGGAAAGGCCAGTTGGCCCCAGCGCAGGCCCTTCCAGTAGGGCGACAGGTGGAGGTAGGACGCCCCCTCGCCCAGCGGCAGGCAGGTGCTTAACAGCGACAACGCCACCACCCGCGCCGGGTGCCGCGCGGCCAGCGCCAGCGCGTGCACCCCGCCCACCGACCAGCCCATCACGCCCACCGGCCCCGATATTTCCAGCGCCTCCAGCATGGCCACCACGTCATCGGCAAAGGAGGGAAACGTGAGCGGCCGGTATACACTGGACTGGCCCACGCCGGGCCGGTCGGGCGCCAGAATCTGGAGCTGCAGCCGGGCCAGCAGGGCGGCATCAGCGGGCAGCTCTAGCCCCGAAGACCCGAAGCCGTGGTGAAACACCACCGCCCGGTGCGCGGGGCTGCCGTAGCGGGCGAGGCCCAGCACGCGGCCGTCGGGCAGCAGGACGGTGAGCGGGGTGGGGCGGCAGTCAGACATGGGGCTACCAATACGGGCCGGCTGGTCCATGGTTGGCAACGAAGATGTGCAACCCTCGCCCGGGCCAGCAAGTTGAAGGAGCGTCCACCTCCGAGGCAATTGCCCCCATGATAGTCAACTCCACGCCCGCCGGCTGGCAAATCATCTACCAGCAGGCCCACGCCCTGCTGGCCGCGCAGCTCGCCTGGCACTGGCCGCCCACTCTGCCGCCCGACCGATGGGTGGGCCTGCTGGCCGCCATCGCGCAGCACGACGACGAGCAGGCCGCCTGGCACGGCCACGGCGGCCACCACGGCCTCACGCCCGCCGGCGCCCCGGCCAACTTCACTCAAAAAGAATTCTCGCTTGAACAAGCCACCGGCGTGCTGGCCGCTGCCCGCTTCCAGGGGCGCTGGCGCAGCCTCCTCACCAGCCTGCACCTGAGCTGCCTGTACGAGGGTTTGCGCGGCCAGAAAAAGGAAATCGACGGCTTTCTGGACGATTTGAAAGCCCGCCAGCAGCAGTGGCAAAAGGAGTTGAAAATCTCCAAAAAAGAAGCCGCCCAGGCCTACGCCCTGTTGCACTGGTGCGACCGCCTTTCGCTTATTCTCTGCCGCCACGAAATCCCGGAAATGGGCCGTGCCGTCGAAATCCATCGCGGGCCGGATGGCACCACCCACACCCTGGCCCAGCCCGGCGGCCCCGGCGGGCCGGTCATCATCAGGCCCTGGCCGTTCCAGGCGCCCAAAGTAGAGGTGAGCGTAGAAGCCAGCGTGCTCACCCAGCTCCAGTTTAAGGACGATGCCGAGCTGGCGGCCGCCCTCCGCGCCGCGCCCGTCGAGCCGCTGACGTGGACACTGGCGCGAGCCGTGTAATTGGCGCCAGGCCAACGCTGGCCCGGCCCGGCCGTACTACCAAGCGCACCACTTCTTTTCGACATTCCCCTTTCCAGCTCTGCATGGCCACGCACTACAAGTTTTCTGATATTCTCGCCGTCATCAAGTCTTCGGCGGCTGAGTTTAGCAACAACAACTCCTTCCGGCACGCGGCGGCGCTGTCGTACTACACCATTTTTTCGTTGCCGCCGCTGCTGCTCATCGTCATCACCGTAGCCAGTGCCGTGTATGGCGGCGAGGCCATCACGGGGCAGGTGTATGGGCAGCTCAAGGGCCTGGTAGGAGCAGATTCGGCCAAGTTTCTGCAGGACAGCATTGCCAAGTTCACCCTGCAGCAGCGCGGGCCGGTGGCCACTACCATCGGGGTGGCCACGCTCGTTTTCGCGGCCACTACCTTCTTCGTCACCCTCCAGGAAAGCATCAACGATATCTGGAACCTAAAGGTGAAAACCAACGGCATCGGCATCGGGGCGTTTCTCAAGCAGCGCTTTCTGTCGTTCGGGCTGATTTTGAGCGTAGCCCTGCTGCTGCTCATTTCCTTCGTGATAAGCGCCGTGCTCAGCGCCTTCACCGGTTGGCTGTCGCGCCAGATTCCGGAGGCTGGGGTCATCGCCATCAAAGTCGTCGATTTTGCGCTGTCGCTGGGCGTCACCACGCTGCTGTTTGCGCTCATCTACCGCTTCCTGCCCGATGCCATCATCCGTTGGCGCGACGTGGGCATCGGGGCCTTCATCACGGCGCTGCTCTTCGTGATTGGCAAGTTTCTCATCGCCTTCTACATCGCCAAGTCCGACCCCGGCTCGGCGTTCGGGGCGGCGGGCTCGGCCATTGTGCTGCTGCTGTGGGTCAACTATTCGTCGCTCATCATCTTCTTCGGGGCCGAGTTCACCCAGGAATTTGCCGACGCCTTTGGCCAGAAAGTGCAGCCCAAAGCCCACGCCGTGCGCGTGCGCCTGGAGGAAATTGCCCCCGGCGAATCGGACGAAGAACGGGCCACCGGCCGGCCGCGCAGCACGGGCAAGTGGAAAGCGTAGGCGGCCATAGCTACCGGCACCCTGCCAGGCAGTAGCTTTGGAACAGTCTTACCCCACTATTCCAACTAAAATGATTGTTCGTCCCGCAAGCCTGGTGGTTCTCCTTTCCCTGTCGGCCACTGTCGGCTTTGCCCAAACCCTGACCAAGGAGTCGCTTAACGAAAAACTAGCGGCAGCTACCTGCGATTGCCTTCAGCAAAAAGCAGCGGCGCAAGGCCAGAAAAACCTCTCTAAAGAAACGGCCCGCAGCATTGTTATTCAATGCTCTGGAATTAGTGTGGGCAAGGAATTAAAGAACGTTCAACAGGTCTATGGCGCTAATGCTTTAGCTAACAAGGCTCTCATGAACCAGATGGGGCAGGAAATGGGCGTGGTCTTGGTGCAAACCTGCCCTACGTTTATGACCTATTCTATGGCGATGGTAGGCGAAGGGAATGCCACGCCTGCTACGGCCACTACCACAGGCCAAACCACGGGCCAGTGGCGTGCGCTCACCGGCACTGGAGTCGCCATTCTGAATATTACTGTCGATAAAACCCAGAACGCAGAATTTGTCTGGTCACACCACTTTCCCCAGGACGATGAGCTACTGGGCCAGCTTGAGAAGCTCAATGGCCGCTCAGTCAGGGTATCGTGGCAGGAAGTAGAAGTATTGCAGCCCGACACCAAACAATACCGCAAGTTGCGCGAGGTCACAGGAGTTGAATTGCTGTAAAAAGCACGGCGCTTACGTTCCCAAAAGGCCGGGCCTTGCTGCAAATTCAATGCAGCAAGGCCCGGCCTTTTGGGAACGTAAGCGC